>FONB01000041.1 GCA_900112785.1 Phytobacter palmae
TTCCGCGTCGCTATAAACATAAGTCAGGGGCACATCATCAGGTTAAACAGATGGTTAAGGGGATGCGAAACGGGATGTTTAGTGTGCTGAACGAGAGTTAAAAAATAAAAAGCCGGGAGATTTAATCTTTCCCGGCTTTTATTACTTCAGCTCAAACAGTTTATCACTAACGAATCTAATTCAATCCATGCATCTTCTAATCTTAATGCTAATTCTGGTTTGTTTTCCCATTTATCAAAACTAGAATATGCATTTCTTATCATTTGAGGCATTGTATATAAATACAATGCCAATTCCTTATCAATAATTGATTCATTTTTCATATAATTAGCAAGACTTTCCAAGCTAGAAATAAGCTTATCATATTCATGATCATTGAAACTCATGTTAACTCTAATATTATCAACAAAATTATTAGTAATTATCTGCTTTTTTATATCATTTAACATTATTCACCTACTTAAATATAATGGCTTCGTGAGGAATCTCCCCAAAAATCAATACTTTCTGATGTGCTGCGGCAGCATCCCGAGTAGATGGGGTTTGTAAATTTTCAGCAGCTTTTTTAGCCGTTGAAACATCCAATATTCTGTCTTTCGGTATTTTAGATAAATCAATTTCTATAATAGGATTAGCCGGACGAGTACCCTCATGAGTAGCAAAATACACTGCTGATGCTTGGCTCCTGGTGGTGAAAATCCAAGGGGCGCGTGAATGTGGAGCACCTGCAACGTGTTGGGTTGGTGTTGTTTTGTGATATGGAGTTGGTCTGGTTATTCCATTACCAGCTCGAATACTCGCCATTTGTTCAGGTGTCACTGCTCTTTTGACAGTATTACAATCAGGACTTAACCCGAATGGGTCTATATACGACAGTGGATTCGGCGCATACGCATATAAGTTTATGTCCCCCAGCCAGCCCTATAGGGTCCTGCCGGGTAAACCTGGCGCTATCCGCGTCGTAATGACGAAATAAATTGTAGTGCAACCCGTTCTCACGTTCCAGGTATTGCCCCTGCATACGCAGGTTCT
>FONB01000038.1 GCA_900112785.1 Phytobacter palmae
ACAATGCGGATAACTTCTCCGGTAACCGGGAATCCCAGATCATCTATTCCGATATTTTTTTTGCCTTTGAATACCGCGTAGGTAAGCCCGCGCCGCTGACTGGATATCATGAATTTTTCGAAACCGGGAATTGTTGCAGCCAGTGCACGGGTGGCTTCCTGGGTTGTACTGATCAAGCGATGATGAATTTTACCGAATGTTCTACCTAAAATACCGCCAAGTTCAATTTGGGTCATTATTTCTCGCATAACGCATCCAGTCTAAGCGCCTCAAATAACAAGGCGCTTTAATAAATTAACTATAGATTAATGTCTAAGTTAACCTCGTTACCAGCACGAATCACCTTAAACACCACCTTATCTCCAGAGTGATATTTCTCCATAGCACTCGTAATATCATAGGAAGTCCTGATGCGATCGTTCCCAATATTCACAAGAATATCATTTGCAATTACACCTGATTTTGATGCGATCCCACCGGGAATTACCCTCGCAATAATAAGCCCGGTAGAATAAGAAGGGTTCTCGACCATCTTACCGTTTTTATCTGACATGGAAGTCATTATACCGATTTTTATTGGTGAGGCTTTACTTATAGCATCGTTTACATAATTATTAAAATTTATGACTGATTGATATTGATCAGGAATACAACCAAACATATTCCCACACGAAAGCCTAATTAATATTGCAGATGACCCATCAGGTTGTGTATTTTTATTTACTTGACATGCAAGTTTTGTATCACCACCAACAGAATTATAGGTTTCTATATAATCAGCACTATAATTTTGTATTTTCATACCACAGTTTTGATTAATCCATTGTCTGGTTGCTGACCATGCAGTGTCACATTGTTTTTGCGAAGCACATACAGGAACTGTTTTATTCATTTCATCTTGGCTCGGTCTCTTTGCTGTTTGAGATACGCATCCCGTAATCAAAAACCCCAGAATAAAAACTAACGCTTTTCTCATTTTCTCACTCCTTGTGTTTTGGAATGGAAATGTTAGCACAAGGATTTGTAGCGAAGAATCTTCATCGTTCGATCTATCCAGTAACCGCCATATGGAACGCGCCCACTGAGCCTGCCGTAAAGATGATGGAGCAACAGATTACCTTCCAGCAGCACCCCGGCGTGATTCCATTTGTTGGCCTGCACCTGCATGATCACAACATCACCCGGTTGAGGGGCATCAGTCACTTCCCTGAACCCGCATTCATGCCAGTTATCCTGATATAAATTGTCGGGGTATTGGTCCTCCCACCACGGATAATCAACACGGTAATCCGGCAGCTCAATGCCGTACGTTTGCCGATAATAGGACATTACCAGCCCCCAGCAGTCGTAAACCCCCAGCACAAAAGGACGCTCGATCAGTGGCAATTCGCCGCGCGGATTAATTGTGCGCAGATCGCCTTCCGGCCAACTGACGATGTGCCAGGGCACCGCCATCAGGTCGCATTGCGCCTTATCCAGTTCGCTGGGCTGCGTTGTCGCATCGGGGTGGCTATGCACAATAGCCGTTACCGTTCCCCAGTCCTCGGCGGCGGCGTAGTCTTCCGGGCAAAGGACAAAATTGTCCTCCGGCGCCACGGCAAGATTCCGGCACGGGAAATACCGCTCAGTGCGGCTTTTCTGTGCCACGACACCACAGCACTCACGAGGATATTCAGTGGCGGCATGCGCCATGATGGCATCTATGGTTTTCTGACGCATATCAGCTCCTGATGAGTGACGTGCCGGGGAATCC
>FONB01000035.1 GCA_900112785.1 Phytobacter palmae
GTGGACCGACAACCCGGCATGGATTTTTTATGATCTGGTGGTGAGTGATCGCTTTGGGCTGGGCGACAGGCTGACGGCAGCTAACATCGATAAATGGATGCTGTACCAGGTTGCACAGTACTGCGATCAGCTTGTCCCTGACGGGAAAGGCGGTGATGGTCTGGAGCCCCGCTACACCTGCAATGTTTATGTGCAGGACCGTAACGACGCATACACAGTCATGAGGGATTTTGCGGCTATTTTCCGGGGGATGACGTACTGGGGCGGCAATCAGATTGTTGCCTTGGCTGATATGCCGCGTGACGTCGATTACAGCTACACGAACGCAAATACCCTGGACGGTAAATTCACGTACAGCAGCAGCACCTCCAAAACCCGCTATACCTCTGCACTGGTTTCATACTCCGACCCGGCGAATGCGTATTCCGACGCAATGGAGCCTGTATTCGAGCAGGATCTGGTGCGTCGCTTTGGCTTTAACCAGCTTGAACTGACGGCTATCGGCTGCACCCGACAATCGGAGGCAAATCGTAAGGGACGCTGGGGCATTCTGACCAATAACAAAGACCGCGTGGTGACCTTCTCTGTCGGGCTCGACGGGAATATTCCGCAGCCGGGATACATCATTGCAGTCAGTGACAGGGAGCTGGCCGGAAAAGTAACGGGTGGCCGCATCAGCGCGGTAAGCGGTCGGGTACTGACGCTCGACCGTGTCCCGGATGCCGTAGCGGGTGATCGCATCATGGTGAACCTCCCGACAGGCGCATCACAGAGCCGCACCATTCAGGCTGTCAGCGGTAATAAAGTCACCGTTTCGACGGTGTTCACTACAACGCCAGAAGCCCAGGCGGTGTGGGTGGTTGAGTCAGATTCGCTTTATGCCCAGCAATACCGCGTCGTCAGTGTTACGGAAAATGACGACGGCACATTCACCATCGTGGGGGCAGCCCATGATCCGGATAAATATGCCCGCATCGATACAGGCGCGATTATCGATCAGCGCCCGGTAAGCGTTATCCCGCCGGGTAATCAGTCTGCACCTTCGAATATCGTCATTTCCAGCTACGCCGTTGTGAATCAGGGGATCAGCCTGGAGACGATGCGCGTCAGTTGGGACCAGGCACCAAACGCAATTTCGTATGAGGCCCAGTGGCGGCGTAACGATGGCGACTGGGTGAACGTACCCCGCAGTTCTACCGCGTCGTTTGAGGTGCCGGCCATTTACACCGGACGTTATCTTGCGCGGGTGCGGGCTATTAACGCGGCTGAAATTTCCTCCGGCTGGGGATATTCAACCGAGACAACACTGACCGGGAAAACGGGAAACCCGCCGAAACCTGTCGGTTTTACCGCGTCGGACAATGTGGTTTTCGGTATTGAACTGAACTGGGGCTTCCCTGCGAACACGGACGACACGCTGAAAACGGAAATTCAGTACAGCGCCACGGGGACGACTGATGATGCGGTTTTGCTGGCGGATGTGCCGTATCCGCTGCGTAAATATCAGCAGATGGGCCTCAAAGCGGGGCAGATTTTCTGGTACCGCGCGCAACTGGTGGACAGGACCGGAAACGAGTCGGGGTACACCGACTGGGTGAGGGGGCAGGCCAGTGTAGATGTGTCTGACATCACTGATGCCGTGCTTGAGCAGATCAAGGACACTGAACTGTTCAAAGACCTTATTGAAAATGCCGTGGAGAGCAGTGAAAAGGTTGCTGAACTGGCAGAGGCGGTAAGTCAAAACGCCGATCAACTGGCGGCGGCAGTGGGCGCGAACCGGCAGACGGCAGAGGCCATCATTGGTAATGCCCTGGCCATCGCTGATGTAGTGGTGAGGCAGTCGGCGCAGAACGGCGCAAACAGTGCCTCATTCACTCAGTTGCGTGAGGTGATTGCCACCGAAACACAGGCCCGCGTGACGGACGTGACGCGACTGGAGGCGAAAACCGACCAGAACGCGGCACAGGTAACGCAGCTCACGCAGGCGCTCGCCGATGAGACACAGGCCCGCGCCACGGCGGTTGATACGCTGATAGCACAGACGCAGGACAATACCGCTAACGTAACCCAGCTCACACAGGCGGTGTCCACGCTCGACAGTTCTACCGCGTCCCGTTTCGACGAACTGTCAGGGAAAACGGCTAATGCGTCTGGAGGGGTGCAAAACACGGCGATTGCACTGATTCAGAACACACTGGCGCAGGTGAGCCAGCAGGTAAAACAGAGTGCGCAGTATGGTGCCAACGCGGCTGGCATTAATCGCGTTGATAATGTGATGGCCGATGCAACGAAAGCACTCAGCGAGTCGCTGAAAGCGCTGGATGCCACGGCTGGTGGCAATACATCAAACGTGACTGATTTTTCGAAAGCGATGGCGGATTTCAGCCTGGCGTCGGCGACGAAAATCAACTCACTGAGCGTCACGGTAAACGGCCAGGCTGCGGCAATTACCACTAACGCCCAGGCAGTGGCAGATATCAACGGCAACCTGAACGCGATGTATTCGATAAAGGTCGGCCTGGATGCGAACGGGCGTCAGTACGCGGCGGGGATGGGGATTGGTGTGCAAAACACACCCAGCGGCATGCAGTCACAGGTTATTTTCCTTGCTGACCGTTTCGCTGTGATGAGCCAGGCTGGCTCAGCCGTCACACTACCGTTTGTTATTCAGAACGGCCAGACGTTTATCCGTGACACGTTTATCCAGGACGGGACTGTGGGCAACCTGAAAATCGGTAACTACATCCAGTCAAATACCTGGGACGGGACAGGGAATGTCGGCTGGCATATTAACAAATCTGGATACGCGACGTTTAACGGCGTCACGGTACGCGGGACTGTTTATGCGACGGACGGGGAGTTTACCGGGAAAATCAATGCGACCAGCGGGACGTTTAAAGGCACAGTTCAGGCTGAATCATTTATCGGTGATGTGGCTGTGGGCCAGACGTTTAGTGATATTGAGGGGGATAATGTCACCCGAAATTTTGTATACACCGATTCCGGTAACCTGCCTGGTGAAAAGCATGTAGTGATAATGGCGCTGGTTAAGGTCCAGATTTCTGCGACAGAGGCCGGTGCAGGGATTACTCAGACAAAAGGGACGGCGATTCTCACCATTGGTGGGTCAAGCCGAACCATTGACGTTTATACCCCACCAAATACTGACAGATCGCGTCCTACGTACGTCACGGTTATGCACAGCGCCCGCGTGACCGGACAGACGGTGAATTGTTCGATTCAGATGCGCAGTGATAATTCGACATACCATGCGAACGTCGGTATTTATTCCCCGACAATACACGTATCCAGGGGTTCCGGTTCGTTCACTCAATCCTGATTTCAACCCGCTCCGGCGGGTTTTTTTACGTCTGGAGAAAACATGATTTACACAACTGGCTCGATTGCGGTCAACGGCAATACCCTGACGGGTACTGGCACAAATTTTACAGCGGCAGGTTCGCTCATACGGGTTGGGTGCTCGTTGATTTCCCTGACTACACCGCCACAGGTATTCCAGATAACGGCAATCAACAGCGCAACCCAGCTCACCGTAACGCCAGCGGCGAACCCGGCAATTGCGGCGGGTACTGCTTATGCCATCCTGCTGAGCGATTCGCTGAGCGTTGACGGCCTCGCTCAAAACATCGCTGAGACGCTGACGCTGTATCAAAAAAATATGAGCGGCTTCGCCGACGTGATGAACGGGGCGGGTGACGTCACTATCACGATTAACGGTGTGGCCGTCACGGTTCCCGGCCAGAAATCGCTGGCAAAAAAAGGGGATAACTCGGATATCACCAGTCTGTCTGGGCTGACAACACCGCTCAGCCAGGGGCAGGGCGGGACGGGATTAACAAATCCGTTCGGCACCGTCGCCGGGTCATTTTGCCAGGGCAATGATTCACGGCTGAATACAATTAACGGGAAAAGTGGCGGAATCATTACAGGGGACACCTACATTCGTGCCACATCACCTGCCACAACTCCCGCGACAGGGACAGAAACAGTGACCCCATTATTCAGCGCAGGCTGGTCAAGCGGCGTTTATCAGCAGGTGCAGGTTTTGTTTCATGGTTCGGTGGTTCAGGGCAGTGGCTCACGCGCGATTATTGCGATTCAGACCAG
>FONB01000032.1 GCA_900112785.1 Phytobacter palmae
CTCAACTTCTTCACCCACTTTGATGATACCGCGCTCTACACGACCGGTAACAACGGTACCACGACCGGAGATGGAGAATACGTCTTCGATCGGCAGCAGGAACGGCTTGTCAATCGCACGCTCTGGTTCCGGGATATAGGTATCCAGGTGGCCAGCCAGTTCGATGATTTTCGCTTCCCACTCTGCGTCGCCTTCCAGCGCTTTCAGAGCAGAACCACGAACGATCGGAGTGTCGTCGCCCGGGAAATCATACTGAGACAGAAGTTCACGAACTTCCATTTCAACCAGTTCCAGCAGCTCTTCGTCATCAACCATGTCGCATTTGTTCAGGAACACGATGATGTACGGAACGCCTACCTGACGACCCAGCAGGATGTGCTCACGGGTCTGCGGCATCGGGCCGTCAGTCGCAGCAACAACCAGGATCGCGCCGTCCATCTGCGCAGCACCGGTGATCATGTTTTTAACATAGTCGGCGTGGCCCGGGCAGTCTACGTGTGCGTAGTGACGGATCGCAGTATCGTATTCAACGTGAGAGGTGTTGATGGTGATACCACGTGCTTTTTCTTCCGGCGCGTTATCGATCTGGTCGAATGCGCGAGCCTGGCCACCGTAAGTTTTGGACAGAACGGTAGTGATTGCAGCGGTCAGCGTTGTTTTACCATGGTCAACGTGGCCGATAGTACCGACGTTAACGTGCGGTTTTGTACGTTCAAACTTTTCTTTAGACATCGATTGTCCCTCTAAGACACGGATAAATCGGTGATATCACCACATCAACCAGGCAACATGCCCGACTTGTTGAATGCAATAAACAGAGAGAAACAGGGGAGGAGAGATAAAGAAGTGGTGCTGATACCCAGAGTCGAACTGGGGACCTCACCCTTACCAAGGGTGCGCTCTACCAACTGAGCCATATCAGCACGTCTGGAGCGGGCAGCGGGAATCGAACCCGCATCATCAGCTTGGAAGGCTGAGGTAATAGCCATTATACGATGCCCGCATCCTAAAACTCGGCTACCCTATTCTTTCTGTGTTTCAGGAGAAGAAAACTCTCCCTTTGAGTTGATTCAGCTTTGACACCAACTCTGGTCACACAAGGTGACCGAAAATGGTGGTGGGGGAAGGATTCGAACCTTCGAAGTCTGTGACGGCAGATTTACAGTCTGCTCCCTTTGGCCGCTCGGGAACCCCACCGGACTTGATGGTGCCGACTACCGGAATCGAACTGGTGACCTACTGATTACAAGTCAGTTGCTCTACCTACTGAGCTAAGTCGGCATCAAGTAGCGCGCATTCTAGGGAGACAGAGCGATTGATGCAACTAAAAAATTGCACAAATTGTTCTATCGCTCACATTTTGCACGACAAGGCCGTTAAATGCTGCTATTTCAAACAAATTAGTGGAAAAAACCAGTATCGAAACCACTATTGGCGGTCATATCTCCTCGACATTCAAGGCAGGCATATCTCCTGTTCGCTTGCAGAAAGCGCATTTACCTTGCCCTGGTGCGCTTTTTTAACCAATCAGTTAGAAATCCCGCATTTCAGGAGGGCACGATGCGGATCACATCTACGCGAAATGATCACTATGAAGACAGGCCATTTGAACCCTGCCATGGTGCGTGTTTACTTTAATGAAAGCGCCAGTTAATTGTGGGGCGTCACGCAGTAGGGTGAAATAGACGGTCATCCTCAAACCCTCTTTACTCAACGGGCGAAATGCTGGTTGTGTCAATTTATCGCTCAGTAAAGAAGCCTGGATGCCCTACGGTGCAATCATCAAGTTGCATAGAGTACGAATCGGTTCCGCCGAAGCGCTGCAGGCGATGCTAATTAAGGCAATTAAGAAACGGGCTTGTGCCGATAATGCAACCTTCTCTGTCACGAAGTTCAGGTCGGTTCGCTCGCAGAAGGCCCAACCGTATACAGGATTAACGGCGGTTGGATGAAATAGAGGATGACGTTAACTCAGCCGATGGGAGTACACATTCAGCCGCGATCTATTGCCAACGCTTATTCGAAGTGAATCAACTAACCCGCGCTATTGTCTGCGGTCTCGGAAACGTGATGCGTTCTTAGGAAAGCATCACGCAGACGCGATTTTTCATATTATTCCCTGTCATCTGGTGTTAACCTCCTGCCCATTGTCCTAACTTATATTAATAACGTCGCGCCATTGCATTACCTTAAAAGAAGGCTTCTCGCTCCGTGTCGGAAGCATACGTGGCGAGCCACCATGGCAGGCAGAAAAAGCTTATGAGTAAAAAAGAGCAAACGTTAATGACCCCGTACTTGCAGTTCAATCGTAGCCAGTGGGCTGCGCTTCGTGATTCAGTGCCGATGACGCTCACTGAGGGTGAAATCGCGCGGTTAAAAGGCATTAATGAAGATCTCTCTCTGGAAGAGGTCGCAGAAATTTATCTGCCACTGTCACGTTTGCTCAATTTTTATATCAGTTCGAATTTACGTCGCCAGGCCGTGCTTGAACAATTCTTGGGCACGAACGGGCAAAGAATCCCTTATATTATCAGCATCGCGGGTAGCGTTGCCGTAGGTAAAAGCACGACGGCGCGCGTACTACAGGCTTTATTAAGCCGCTGGCCAGAACATCGCCGCGTTGAATTAATCACTACCGATGGCTTTTTGCATCCTAATCAGGTTTTAAAAGATCGCGGCCTGATGAAGAAGAAAGGGTTTCCGCAATCTTATGATATGCACCGTCTGGTGAAGTTTGTTTCCGATATTAAATCGGGGGTGCCAAACGTTACTGCACCAGTATATTCACATTTAATTTACGATGTTATCCCGGATGGGGATAAAACAGTAACCCAGCCAGATATTCTCATTCTTGAAGGGCTCAATGTATTACAAAGCGGTATGGACTACCCTCATGATCCTCATCATGTATTTGTATCTGACTTCGTTGACTTCTCTATTTATGTCGATGCGCCGGAAGAGCTGTTACAGAAATGGTATATCAATCGCTTCCTGAAATTCCGTGAAGGGGCTTTCGCCGATCCGGATTCTTATTTCCATAATTATGCAAAATTGACCGAAGAAGAAGCTATCAATATTGCCACATCCCTTTGGAAGGAAATTAACTGGCTAAATTTGAAAGAGAATATTCTTCCAACTCGTGAACGTGCGAGCCTTGTTATGACCAAAAGCGCCAACCACGCGGTCGAGCAGGTGCGCCTGCGGAAATAAAAGAAAGGGGAGCGAAATGCTCCCCTTCTTTTATTATTCGGCACTGCGCAAGGAAATTTCGCCACCCATCCAGGGTTTAATTACCCCATCCTGTTCAAGCAACAATGCGCCCTGTGCATCAATACCGCGTGAGATGCCAAATATCTCTCTCTCGCCAATGATCAATTTTACCGGGCGATCGATGAAGTTATCCAGTTTCTTCCAGCGAGATAGCCAGGGGCTTAACCCTTCCTGTTCAAAGGACTGGAGTGCGGAACGTAATGCATTGATTAAACGCGCTGCAAGCATATTACGATCAAGGGTCACACCCGCTTCTTGCAGGTTAACCCAGCCTTGATTGATAACATCGCTTTCCGCATGGCGCATGGAGAGGTTAATACCAGCCCCTATGACGATCTGAGCAGCATCCCCGGTTTTACCCGTTAATTCGACTAAGATACCGGCAAGTTTACGATCGCCCAGATAAAGATCATTTGGCCATTTAACCCGAACGTTTTCTGCGCCTAATTCCTGTAGCACTTCTGCCATGACGATACCAATGACCAGACTTAATCCAATCGCTGCAGCGGGACCTTGCTCAAGACGCCAGTACATGGAGAGATAAAGGTTAGCTCCAAAGGGAGAGAACCACTTACGCCCACGACGCCCACGACCTGCTTGTTGATACTCTGCAACACAGGCATCGCCGGATTGCATTTCACTGATACGGTCCAGTAGATATTGGTTAGTAGAATCAATAACCGGCAACACGGCCACTTTACCTGTTTGTACCTGCGCGACGATCAGCTTTTCATTCAGCAATTGGATGGGTTCAGGCAGACTGTAGCCTTTTCCGGGCACGGTGAAGACATCAACCCCCCAATCGCGGAGGGTTTGAATATGCTTGTTGATAGCAGCACGACTCATTCCCAACCGCTCACCGAGTTGCTCGCCAGAATGGAATTCGCCATCAGCAAGGATAGAAATCAGGGTTAACGGAATGGTGTTGTCTTTCATGCAATCACCTCTACGGCATTCACTTCGCCACGATGGCCGATAAAACGCACCTCCGGCTCCAGCCAGACATTGAACTTCGTCCCAACCTGTACGCGTACATGGTGTGCCAGACGAACGACATCTTCGCTGGTCGCGTTATCTTGATTGATCAATACCAGAGCCTGTAGCGGATGAACTGCGGCCCCGCCAATGGATACGCCTTTTAACTGGCATTGATCGATAAGCCATCCGGCAGCGAGTTTCACTGTACCGTCAGGTTGAGGATAATGGGGAGCTTTTGGCGATTTTTCCAGTAGAGCGGCGGCCTGTTCTGCACTCACAACCGGATTTTTAAAGAAACTACCGGCATTACCGTTTACTTTTGGGTCAGGCAACTTACTGGTACGCATGCGGCAAACTTCTTCAAAAACTTTCTGCGGCGTTACTGTTACCGGATCCAGGCGAGTCAGATCGCCATAGGTCAGGATCGGCTGCCACTGTTTAGGTAAGCGCAGACCAACCGCGATAATTGCGTAGCGATCCTGATACTCATGTTTGAAGATGCTGTCACGATAACCAAAACGGCAAGCTTCTGCCGTTAATCGCCGGGTATCGCCGGTATTCAATTCGATACAATCGACATAGGCACAGACGCGCTGCAGTTCAATACCGTATGCGCCTATGTTCTGGATAGGCGATGAACCAACACAACCGGGAATTAACGCCAGGTTTTCTAGCCCGGGCATTCCGTGCGAGAGCGTAAACTGTACGAGTTGATGCCAGTTTTCTCCGGCGCCAACGTGAACATGCCACGCCTCGGCGCTCTCCTCGGTTTCAATCCCCAGGATACGGTTAATAATGATCGTACCTGCGAAGTCTTCCAGGAAAAGGACATTGCTGCCCTCACCCAGCATTAATACAGGCTGTCCATTACGTACGGATTCCTGCCACGCTTCAAGCAGTTGCTGCACATTTTCAGCACGTATTATTTTATTTGCATTGTGATCAATGCCGAAGGTATTCCAGGGCTTAAGGGAGTGGTTCATAGACGCTGTCCTGATGCAAAAACCCGGTTAGTTTACCGCATATGCAAGGTGAGCGCTTGTGGTTATATGGAAGGTTTCAGGAGGAATAAAAATGCAAAAAGGCCATCCTTACGGATGGCCTCTTCACTTGTTTGATGCCTGGCAGTTCCCTACTCTCACATGGGGAGACCCCACACTACCATCGGCGCTACGGCGTTTCACTTCTGAGTTCGGCATGGGGTCAGGTGGGACCACCGCGCTAAAGCCGCCAGGCAAATTCTTTGTGCTCTGTCCTGTGTCTTTCGCACTGATACTGCGTTGGCTGCTCTCGTAAAGTCAGTCACATACCTCAGTATGCTCCTTCCTTTTCTTCGTTTGCCGCCTTGTCTCAGCGCAAAATCCTTCGGACTCTGAATCTGAGCTGAAAATCGTCTCTCACGCCAAAACATCTTCGGCGTTGTAAG
>FONB01000024.1 GCA_900112785.1 Phytobacter palmae
AGCAGCAAGCTGCTTCCTGTTACCGTTCGACTTGCATGTGTTAGGCCTGCCGCCAGCGTTCAATCTGAGCCATGATCAAACTCTTCAATTTAAAAGTTTGATGCTCAATGAATTAAACTTCGTAATGAATTACGTGTTCACTCTTGAGACTTGGTATTCATTTAGCGTCCGAAGACATCAAGAATCCATGTCACTTTGAGTGCCCACACAGATTGTCTGATAAATTGTTAAAGAGCAGTTGCGACGCGCCTTAGCGCTCTGTCGCGAGGTGGCGTATATTACGCTTTCCTCTTTCAGAGTCAACCCTGATTTTCAGGATTTTTCTCTTCGTTGTTCCGACCATCTCGTGAAGTGTTTCACATTGTCGTCTCAACGGAGGCGCATTATAGGGATCCCATTTTTTTGCACAAGCCTTTTTTCGATCTTTTTTGCTGATTGTTGTTTTTTCGCCCTTTTCGTTGAGATCCCGTACGATCTGCTCGAATTATGACAAGTAAAAGGCTTGCACAAGGCCGTTATTGCCACCAAAGTCTACTTCACAATCTATTTTTGATGAGGCATCTATGTCCGCAGTTTTACGTCCTTATAAAAATTTGTATCCTCAAGTCGGTGAAAGAGTGATGGTCGATGCCACCAGCGTTGTGATCGGCGATGTCCGTATTGCTGATGATGTCGGAATCTGGCCGCTGGTCGCTATCCGCGGTGATGTCAACTATGTAGATATAGGGGCCCGCAGTAATATCCAGGACGGTAGCGTATTGCACGTTACGCATAAGTCTTCTTATAACCCCGAAGGTAATCCGCTAATCATTGGCGAAGATGTGACGGTGGGACATAAGGTCATGTTACATGGTTGCACTATCGGCAACCGCGTACTTGTCGGGATGGGGTCCATTTTATTAGATGGCGCGGTTATTGAGGATGATGTGATGATTGGCGCGGGCAGCCTGGTTCCGCAAAACAAACGCCTCGAGAGCGGTTACCTTTACCTTGGCAGCCCGGTGAAACAGATCCGCCCACTAAAAGAAGAAGAGATTGCAGGGTTAAAATACTCGGCGAACAACTACGTGAAATGGAAAGATCAATATCTGGCTCAGGATAACCAGATATAACCCTGCTCGTCTTCCTGCTGCTCACGGATCAACTGTTCGGCCTCGTCTTCCAGATCCCAGCGATTTTCCCGGAACAACGCCAGCCACAGCGCTGGCGAATCGCCCCCAAAACGTTCCGCCAGAACCTCAGCATGCATAATGCAGGTAAGTTGTAAGCCGTTCACCAGGGCAGGAAAACAAATCGCCTGTTGTGCATCATTCCACTCTTCCCTATCGGGAAACTGGATTGCCTGGTTCATGCCGCCAGTTCCTTCTGGAGCTGTTTAATAACAGATTCTATATCTGGCAATACGCCATGCCATAGCAGCACCGAATGTGCGGCTTGCCCCACCAGCATCCCCAAACCATCGGCGCATCGTTGCGCCCCATGTTGTTGACACCATGTAAGGAAAGGCGTGCTGCCTTTTTGATAAAACATGTCGTAGCAATAAAGATCTGAGTGAACGAGAGATTCAGGTAGTTCGGGTACTCCTCCATCAATACCGCTGGAAGTGGCATTGATGATGAGGTCGAATTCATGGCCTGCCAAATCGGATAACGCAAGCGCATTCACGCTCCCGGTGTGAGCAAAAAGCGTTGCCAGTTCTTGCGCGCGAACCAACGTCCTGTTTGTTATCGTCACTGCGCAATCCAGCGAAAGCAGCGGGAGCAGCACGCCTCGTGCGGCGCCACCCGCACCAATCAGCAGGATGCGAAAGCCGGGCCTGATAAATGACAAGCGCTCCAGATCGCTTAACAAGCCAATTCCGTCAGTGTTATCACCCAGTAAGCGCCCATCTTCAAGACGCTTTAGTGTATTTACCGCCCCCGCAAGCGCGGCACGTTCGGTGAGTTCATCGGCACGACTGAATGCTTCCTCTTTAAAAGGCACGGTAATATTGGCACCTTTCCCTCCCGCAACGAAGAAAGCCTCCAGCGTATTAATGAAATCATCCATTGGCGCCAATACGCGACCATAAGGATGCTCAATCTTTAATTGAGCCGCAAATTGCGCATGAATGAATGGCGATTTGCTGTGTGCGATTGGATTACCAAATACAGCGTAGGATTCCATAGTGTTAACCTTGACGGAATAATTCGCCGGTGAGGGCGTCGCGAATTTCAGAAGGATTCTGGCGGCCACCCGTTTTCCCTTCCACGACCGGGAAATCGACACCGAATTGCTGGCGCACTTCGTCATCCGTTCGGCAAGGAGGTAAACCGGTCAAGTTTGCACTGGTTGATACCAACGGTTTGCCATACGCCTCGCATAACGCAATCACCAGCGGGTGATCGGTAACACGTACTGCCAGAGAATCAAAACGCCCGGTCAGCCAGCGCGGCGTGGTGGCTTTGGCAGGGAAAACGAATGTTACAGGTCCTGGCCAGCAGGCAAAAACAGCCTCACGCTGGGCCTCGCTCAGCTTGCTGTCGTCTATATAAGGTTTTAGCTGCCCGAAGCTGGCGGCAATGAGGATCAGCCCTTTCTCGACCGGCCGCTGTTTCAACTCAAGCAGACGATTTACGGCAATCTCGCTGTCCGGGTCACACCCAACACCGAAAACTGCCTCAGTGGGATATGCGATGACATTGTTATTTTTCAGGACCTCCACCGCAGCAGCGATGGGATCCAAATGCAGGTTATTCTTCACGGGTTTGTTCCGCCGTTACCGGCTTTCCACATTGTTTACTTGCGCAGAAGCATTTGGTGCCTTGCGCCGTTTTTTTCTCGATCAGTAGCGGGTAGTGGCATGTTGGGCACTCCCCTGCCACGGGTTTGAAATTGATGACGAACTGACAATCGGGATAACGATCGCAGGAATGGAAGGTTTTGCCAAATCGTGACTTTCGCTGGATCAAGTGCCCGGTCTGACACTGTGGACAAGTGATCCTGGTGTCATCGGGTTTATCGATTTGTTCGGTATGTTCACACTCAGGATAGTGGCTACAGCCAATAAACATGCCAAACCGCCCCTGTCGCAATACCAGTACGGCGCCACAGACGGGACAGTCTTGCCCTTCCAGAATTTTGACGACATGCCCATCCGCCTGACTTTTCAGCGGACGGACATAATCGCATTCCGGATAATGAGAACATCCGAGAAACGGACCATGCTTGCCGGAACGAATAACGAGTTCAGCCCCGCACTGGGGGCAGGGCTCGTTGTTACGCACCGTAAACAGTGCTGATTTGGCCATAAGGACTCTGGAAGCTGCAAAAATGATTAATGCAGCATACCTTCATTCACTTCAAAGAGTAATTCTTCCATTTGCTGGTAAGCGTTTTCGCATCCTGGAATGTTAAACAGAACCATCAGAATGACCCATTTCAGGTCCTCCAGTTCGAACTCTGCCGTGTCCAGCGCCAGCACGCGTTCAATCACCATTTCACGTGTTTCGAGGTTTAGCACCTGAATCTGCTCCAGGAATAGTAAGAATCCCCGGCAACTGGCATCCAGCCGTTCACACTCTTCTGGCGTATAAATACGCACGGAGAGCGGGTCAGAAGCGAGCTGCATCGGTTCGGCGAGGCCTTCCTGATAATCAGCCAGCTTTTCAAGCCACAGAAGCGCATTGTAGATATCTTCACGATCAAAACCAGCGTCGGTAAGGTCCCGTTCCAGTTTGTCCTGATCCACCCGCATTTCAGCTTCGTTATGGATGTAAGTCTCAAACAAATACATTAGTACGTCGAACATGGCTTGCCCTCCTTAATCGGACATAGCCGCCGGGTACAGCTGCGATCCACCCTGCTAACTCCAGTTCAAGTAGCTGAGCCACAGTTACTGGCACAGGTTGGCCGGCACGTTCAGCGACGACGTCAACAGGTGTTACCTCATCTCCTACGTTAGCCAGGAGCTCGGGAAATGGCAATGCCACCTCTTCTTGATCTGGAGAATAAATTGAATTTTCGTTACCTGACGGCAACCAATGTAGTCCGTATTGCAAATTTTCCAGGATCTCTTCTGGCGAGATAACCAGAAGCGCGCCCTGCTGTATTAACCAGTGTGGCCCTTCGCTACCGGGGTTTCCTACCGGGCCGGGGAGTGCAAAAACGTCACGGCCTTGTTCCGCCGCACAGCGTGCAGTAACTAATGAACCGCTGCGTAAAGCAGCTTCGATAACCAACACTCCCCGACTAAGCCCACTAATGATGCGATTACGCCGAGGGAAATTACCTGGATAAGGCGCGGTCTTGAGAGAAAATTCGGAGACGAGCGCCCCGCCATTGGCGATGATGTCGGCAGCCAGGGAGATATGGCGTCGTGGATAAACAGTAGAAAGGCCATGCCCCAGTACACCAATGGTTTTACCCTGCGCGTTAAGTGCTGCTCGATGCGCGACACTGTCAATCCCAAGCGCCAGTCCACTGGTAATAATTAAACCGCTCCGCGCCAGCGCCTCACAAAATAGTGTCCCCCAGCGTTCGCCGTACCATGAATGTGCCCGACTGCCAACAACAGCAAGCTGCTGGCTCGCCAGAACATCTGGCTCCCCTTTAATAAAAAGCGCACCCGGGTAATCTGCAATCGCCCGTAATTGCTGCGGATACTGCTGCTCGCAGGCCAGAATAAGATGATGCTGTGGCTGCTCAAGCCAAAGCAGGCTCTCTTCAATTTCTCGTGGACTCATTGCCAGAAACCGTCTGGCCTGTTTTGCCGTTAAACCACTTGCGATTAACGTCTCAACATCTACCACCGCGCTGCTCGCCAGATTTTGCGCTACTCTTAGCATCCTTTCGCCGAACAAATCGCCTGTATATATCAGTCGTAACCATATTTCTGTAGAAGTCATCTGCGTCCCTGCCATAAATAGCTCGCCCAATCCTTGCGATTGGTCACCGATGCTGTCAATCAGAGGGGGATTTGTCTAGAATAGTAGGGATAATCTTTCTTACTCCTGAACACGACTCTGGATATTTATGGCAGTTTTGCAAGTATTACATATCCCGGACGAGCGTCTTCGCAAAGTCGCAGTGCCGGTAAAAGAAGTTAATGCAGAAATTCAGCGTATCGTTGACGATATGTTTGAAACAATGTACGCGGAAGAAGGTATCGGTCTGGCTGCAACCCAGGTGGATATTCATCAACGCATTATCGTTATTGATGTCTCTGAAAATCGCGATGAGCAACTGGTGTTAATTAACCCAGAACTGCTGGAAAAAAGCGGCGAGACGGGAATTGAAGAGGGTTGCCTCTCTATTCCGGAGCAGCGTGCGCTTGTTCCGCGTGCCGAAAAAGTGAAAATCCGCGCGTTGAACCGTGAAGGCCAAACCTACGAGCTGGAAGCGGATGGTCTTTTGGCTATTTGTATCCAGCATGAGATGGATCATCTGGTAGGTAAATTGTTTATCGACTATCTTTCGCCGCTCAAACAACAACGTATTCGCCAGAAAGTTGAAAAACTTGATCGTATGAAAGCGCGAGCTTAAGGATAAGAATCCACGTGTCAGATTCACTACGCATTATATTTGCCGGCACACCTGATTTTGCAGCGCGTCACCTCGACGCTCTGCTCTCTTCTGACCATGAGATCGTTGGCGTATTCACTCAGCCTGATCGTCCCGCCGGACGCGGCAAAAAATTGATGCCGAGCCCGGTAAAAGTGCTGGCAGAAGAAAAAGGGATTCCGGTATTTCAGCCAGTGTCTCTCCGTCCACAGGAAAATCAACAGCTTGTTGCCGATTTGCAGGCCGATGTCATGGTGGTTGTCGCCTATGGCCTCATCCTGCCGAAAGCCGTTCTGGAAATGCCTCGTCTCGGCTGTCTGAATGTACATGGATCTTTACTCCCACGCTGGCGTGGTGCGGCACCGATCCAACGGTCATTGTGGGCAGGCGATACAGAAACTGGCGTCACCATCATGCAAATGGATGTCGGGCTGGACACGGGTGATATGCTTTATAAGCTCTCTTGCCCAATTACTGCTGAAGACACCAGTGCGACACTTTACGATAAGCTGGCACAGCTTGGCCCGCAGGGTTTGCTCGTAACGCTGACACAAATTGCGAACGGGACGGCAACACCCACGGTTCAGGACGAAACGCAGGTTACCTATGCGGAAAAACTCAGCAAAGAAGAAGCGCTGCTTGACTGGTCCTTGCCTGCGGTGCAACTGGAGCGTTGTATTCGTGCCTTTAATCCATGGCCAATGAGCTATTTCGTCATTGATGACCAACCCGTTAAGGTCTGGAAGGCGTCGGTGATAAACACCCAGGCTAAAGCCGAACCCGGCACAATTATTGAAGCCAATAAGCAAGGTATCCAGATTGCGACGGCTGAGGGTATTTTGAATCTTGAATCGCTCCAACCCGCCGGTAAAAAAGCGATGAATACTCAGGATCTCCTGAACTCCCGGCGGGAGTGGTTTACGCCGGGCAATCGTCTGGTCTGACAATTATATTTAAGCCCGGTATTACCGGGCGTTTTTATTTTCGTGGCTATGAAAAAAAATTTTAATCTACGCAGTATGGCAGCACAGGCCATTGAGCAGGTTGTTGAACAAGGACAATCCCTGAGTAATGTTCTTCCGGCACTGCAGCAAAAAGTCTCCGATAAAGACAAATCATTGCTTCAGGAGCTCTGCTTTGGTGCACTGCGAACGCTCCCACAACTGGACTGGCTCATTAACAAACTGATGTCCCGCCCGATGACGGGTAAACAGCGTACCGTGCATTATCTGATAATGATTGGCCTGTATCAGTTGCTGCACACCCGCATTCCGGCTCACGCTGCGCTGGCCGAGACCGTTGAGGGCGCCGTTGTTATCAAGCGTCCACAGCTTAAGGGATTGATTAATGGTGTACTGCGTCAGTTCCAGCGCCAGCAAGACGTCTTACAGGCTGAGTTTGAACAGAGCGAACAACGTTTCCTGCACCCAACCTGGTTGCTAAAACGTCTGCAAAAAGCGTATCCGCAACAGTGGCAACATATTGTTGAAGCCAATAATATGCGCCCACCTATGTGGTTGCGCGTAAATCGCAACCATCACTCCCGTGATGCCTGGCTGGCACTGCTGGCTGAAAGCGGAATGGAAGGATTTTCTCATCCGGATTATCCTGATGCCGTACGCATGGCCTCGGCGGTACCTGTTAGCGCATTACCTGGGTTTGATGAAGGCTGGGTCACCGTACAAGATGCTTCCGCCCAGGGATGTATCACTTTCCTTGAACCGCAAAATGGTGACCGCATCCTGGACTTGTGTGCCGCCCCCGGTGGTAAAACAACACATATTCTTGAAGCCGCCCCTCAAGCCCGCGTGCTGGCTGTTGACATTGATGAGCAACGTCTTTCTCGCGTCTATGACAATCTTAAACGCCTGGGAATGAAGGCTGAGGTGAAGCAAGGCGATGGACGTCATCCTACGCAATGGTGCGGTGATGAGAAATTTGATCGTATTTTGCTTGATGCGCCTTGCTCGGCAACGGGCGTTATTCGCCGCCATCCAGATATCAAATGGTTGCGCCGGGATCGCGACATCAACGAACTTGTGCAATTACAGGCAGAGATTCTTGATGCTGTCTGGCCACATCTTAAACCAGGCGGTACGCTGGTATATGCCACGTGCTCAGTTTTACCGGAAGAAAACAGCCAGCAAATTGCCGCATTCCTTTCACGTACGCCTGATGCTCGCTTAAGTGTGACTGGCACGCCAGAACGGCCAGGACAGCAGAACCTGCCAGGAGCGGAAGAGGGTGATGGCTTCTTTTACGCTAAGCTTTCCAAACAATGAGTAGGATAACGGGTCGCAGCTGATGAAAATCATAATACTGGGCGCGGGGCAAGTCGGCGGTACGCTGGCGGAAAACCTGGTCGGGGAAAATAATGATATCACCGTCGTGGATACTAACGGCGATCGTCTGCGTAGTCTGCAGGACAAATTTGATTTACGCGTTGTCCAGGGGCATGGTTCACATCCACGCGTACTACGAGAAGCAGGTGCAGACGACGCGGATATGTTGGTTGCGGTAACCAGTTCGGACGAAACAAATATGGTTGCCTGCCAGGTGGCCTATTCACTGTTTAATACGCCAAACCGTATTGCTCGCATCCGCTCGCCGGACTACGTGCGAGATGCGGACAAGTTGTTCCATTCCGAAGCTGTGCCTATCGACCACCTCATTGCCCCCGAACAGTTGGTCATCGATAGCCTTTATCGATTGATTGAATACCCAGGGGCGCTGCAGGTCGTGAATTTCGCCGAAGGGAAAGTTAGCCTCGCCGTCGTAAAAGCCTATTACGGCGGACCTCTGGTAGGAAATGCGCTGTCAACAATGCGCGAGCATATGCCGCATATTGATACCCGTGTCGCCGCTATCTTCCGCCATGACCGCCCTATTCGCCCGCAGGGTTCAACGATTGTCGAAGCCGGTGATGAAGTCTTTTTCATCGCTGCGTCTCAGCATATTCGTGCCGTGATGAGTGAATTACAGCGTCTTGAAAAACCTTATAAGCGCATCATGCTTGTTGGCGGCGGTAATATAGGCGCTGGCCTGGCAAGGCGTCTGGAAAAAGATTACAGCGTTAAATTGATCGAGCGCGATCAGCAACGTGCGTCAGAACTGGCAGAGAAACTACAAAACACCATTGTGTTTTATGGTGATGCATCAGACCAGGAGTTGCTTGCAGAAGAACATATTGATCAAATGGATCTCTTCATTGCCGTTACTAACGATGATGAAGCGAATATCATGTCCGCCATGTTGGCCAAGCGAATGGGTGCCAAGAAAGTC
This sequence comes from Phytobacter palmae, assembly GCA_900112785.1. Taxonomy (GTDB): domain Bacteria; phylum Pseudomonadota; class Gammaproteobacteria; order Enterobacterales; family Enterobacteriaceae; genus Phytobacter; species Phytobacter palmae. The sequence continues at coordinate 8,824 of FONB01000024.1, forward strand.
ATGGTGCTAATTCAACGCCGCGCTTACGTCGATCTGGTACAGGGCAGCGTGATCGATATTGCCATTTCACCACAGCAGGCCACCATTTCTGCACTGCTGAGCCATGTGCGTAAAGCAGATATTGTGGGTGTGTCATCTCTGCGCCGCGGTGTTGCCGAAGCGATAGAAGCTGTGGCGCACGGTGACGAGAGTACATCGCGCGTCGTTGGTCGTGTTATCGATGAGATTAAGCTGCCGCCAGGGACAATTATTGGTGCCGTCGTGCGCGGTAATGATGTCATGATCGCCAACGACAATTTGCGTATCGAACAGGGTGATCACGTCATCATGTTTCTTACCGACAAAAAATATATCACTGATGTTGAGCGCCTGTTCCAGCCCAGCCCTTTCTTCCTCTAATTATCAGGCGCCACAACTGGCGCCTCTTATTTAACCCTGGCTTTATCAATGTTAAAAAATTCTGGCAATTTTTTACCCTTAATGGAAAACGAGAATACATTTGTTAGACTTAACCTGTCTGACAGCACAAGGAGAAGAGCATGAGCTTGCTAAAAGAATTTCGCGAATTTGCGATGCGGGGAAACGTAGTTGATTTGGCGGTAGGGGTGATCATTGGCGCGGCATTCGGCAAGATTGTTTCTTCGCTGGTCGCTGATATTATCATGCCACCATTAGGTTTACTTATTGGCGGAATAGACTTTAAGCAATTTGCTCTTACTTTGCGCGAAGCACAAGGCGACGTCCCGGCAGTCGTCATGCATTACGGTGTCTTTATACAGAATGTTTTCGACTTCATTATTGTCGCGTTTGCTATTTTCATGGCGATTAAACTAATTAATCGGCTCAAACGTAAACAGGAAGATGAACCCAAAGCGCCGCCTGCACCTGGTAAAGAGGAGTTGCTGTTAACGGAAATCCGCGATCTGTTGAAAGAACAAAACAAACGCTCCTGATTAAGCTGTTTTAAACAGAAGGCCAGTGGTAAACAAGCGATTCGCTTGCTTGCCACTGGCCTCCCAGTTACCTTTCTTACTGTGCTTGTCTTTACGTAAATAACTCCCTTTCCCCTTTTTATTCTTCTCAACTCGCTGTCTGAAAAGGGGATCATGAAGCAATGCCTCGATGGCGTTATCATTAATCTGCCCTTTCTTATGCTGATAATGGCTCATAATTTCTCCAGATTGTGGTTTCAAACGGCGCAAGTTTAGGCTTGCTAACAACAAAGATCAATGCCCCTCCTGAGTGCTACTGGCTCCCTGCTCCAGGGCCTCAAGTATTGAACAATAGACACTACTGTGCGCACTGCCACAGCAAGCATCATTCAATTTCTGTAGAGAACGTTGCATCATCTGCAATTCCTGAATTCTCGCTTCTACCTCACTCAATCGGGCCTGAACTATGCTCTTGGATTCCTGGCAAGTGTGATGCTCAGGATCGATACGGATAGAAAGTAATTCACGAATCGACTCAAGCGTAAAGCCAAGCTGGCGCGCATGCCGGATAAATTTCAGACGCTGCAAATCGTTCTCCGAATAAAGGCGAAAGCCGCCCTCCGTTCGAATTTCATGATCCATCATCTGCTGTTTTTCATAGTAACGAATGGTATCCGGGGTAACCTCAGCCAGTTTGGCCAATTCTCCAATTCGAAACATCTCTACTCCTCATTAAATTTCAGCATCAATTTTCCCGCATATTCACCGTGAAGGAATTCCGTACTGAGTCCAGCCTGCCTCAATTTCAATTCAAGAAGTGTCAGTCGCCGACTTATTTCGTGATAGTCCGGATGATCCTGATTTAAATGAGCCAGTAAGTCCGACAAAACAAGCGCTTCTTTACGATATTCAAGCTCAGGCGGAAGGCAGCCCGCATTTTTGAGTAAACGGAACCCTGCGCGTAGTTCAGGCGGTACATGCGAATCATCATCAAGGACTAGTGGTTTACCGCTACCAGGCAAATGTTCAAATTCGCCTTTTTGCTGAGCATCGAGGATGTGCCGTTCTGCCCACTGGTCAAGTAACCACATACCACCTCCAGGTGAGGAACGAAAAACATACCGATATTGTAGGAAATCTGGGGGTAATGCGGATATAAAAAAACCCGCCGAGGCGGGTTTTTTTACGTTACTACAGATTACTCTGCAGCAGCTTCTGCTTTCGATTCAGAACGATCAACCAGCTCGATGTATGCCATCGGCGCATTGTCGCCTGCACGGAAGCCACACTTCAGAATACGAGTGTAACCACCGGCACGGCTCGCGAAACGCGGGCCCAGCTCGTTAAACAGTTTTGCCACGATCTCGTTATCACGAGTGCGGGCGAATGCCAGACGACGATTAGCAACGCTATCAGTCTTGGCAAGAGTAATCAGCGGCTCAACTACGCGACGCAGTTCTTTCGCTTTCGGCAGGGTCGTCTTGATGATTTCATGACGAACCAGCGAACCTGCCATGTTGCGGAACATAGCCTGGCGATGGCTGCTGTTGCGGTTCAGTTGACGACCACTCTTACGATGGCGCATGACCTTATCCTTCTCAGTAAAACCTTAACCTGTGATCCGGTTACTCGTCAGCAATGCTTGCCGGCGGCCAGTTTTCCAGGCGCATGCCCAGAGACAAACCACGCGAGGCCAGCACATCTTTAATCTCGGTAAGAGATTTTTTACCCAGGTTCGGCGTTTTCAGCAACTCAACCTCGGTACGCTGTACCAGATCACCGATATAGTGGATAGCTTCTGCCTTGAGGCAGTTAGCAGAGCGGACAGTCAATTCCAGATCGTCAACAGGGCGCAGCAGGATCGGATCGAATTCTGGTTTCTCTTCTTTCACTTCCGGCTGACGTACATCACGTAAATCAACGAAAGCTTCAAGTTGTTCAGCCAGAATGGTTGCCGCACGACGAATCGCCTCTTCAGGATCGATTGTGCCGTTGGTTTCCATTTCGATGACCAGCTTGTCCAGGTCGGTACGCTGTTCAACACGCGCTGCTTCAACATTGTAGGCAATACGCTCTACAGGGCTGTAGCATGCGTCGACCAGCAGACGGCCGATTGGGCGCTCATCTTCTTCCGAATGAATTCGGGCAGAAGCCGGCACATAACCACGACCGCGCTGAACTTTGATACGCATGCTAATAGACGCGTTCTCATCGGTCAGGTGGCAGATCACGTGCTGCGGCTTGACGATTTCGACATCACCGTCGTGGGTAATGTCGGCTGCAGTCACAGGGCCAATGCCAGATTTATTCAGAGTAAGAATAACATCATCTTTACCCTGAACTCTCACCGCCAGCCCTTTCAGGTTGAGCAGGATTTCAAGGATATCTTCCTGAACGCCTTCTTTGGTGCTGTACTCATGAAGTACACCATCAATCTCAACCTCGGTCACCGCGCAACCCGGCATCGATGAGAGCAGAATACGGCGCAGTGCGTTACCCAGAGTATGGCCAAAGCCACGCTCTAAAGGCTCAAGGGTCACCTTGGCGTGCGTCGAACTCACTTGCTCGATATCTACCAGGCGCGGTTTTAGAAACTCTGTCACAGAACCCTGCATTGTGTCCTCTCTTTGGTACTAAGCTTTACTTGGAGTAAAGCTCGACGATCAGGTGTTCGTTAATGTCCGCAGACAGATCAGAACGCTCCGGCTTACGCTTGAACGTGCCTTCCATCTTGCCAGCATCAACTTCCAGCCAGGTTGGCTTTTCACGCTGCTCAGCCAGCTCCAGAGCGGCTTTCACGCGAGACTGCTTTTTCGCTTTCTCACGAATGCTAACAACGTCATTCGGACTAACCTGATAAGAAGCGATGTTAACAACACGACCGTTTACCATGATAGCCTTATGGCTAACCAGCTGGCGTGCTTCTGCACGAGTGGCGCCGAAGCCCATACGGTATACAACGTTGTCCAGACGACCTTCCAGCAGAGCCAACAGGTTTTCACCGGTGTTGCCTTTCAGACGCGCTGCTTCTTTATAGTAGTTACGGAACTGACGCTCCAGCACACCGTAGATACGGCGAACTTTTTGCTTTTCACGCAACTGCACACCATAGTCAGACAGACGCGGTTTACGCGCACCGTGCTGGCCAGGAGCTTGTTCAATTTTACACTTGGTATCGATCGCGCGAACGCCAGACTTAAGGAATAAGTCGGTGCCCTCACGACGGCTCAGCTTGAGCTTAGGACCCAAATATCTTGCCATTTTCTTTCTCCAACAATCCTAGAAAACGAGGCGTTATACGCGACGTTTTTTCGGCGGACGACAACCGTTATGAGGGATCGGAGTCACATCAGTAATATTAGTGATGCGGAAACCAGCGGCGTTCAGAGCACGAATAGTAGATTCGCGACCCGGACCCGGACCTTTGACCATAACTTCCAGATTCTTGATGCCGTATTCTTTAACGGCTTCTGCACAACGCTCTGCTGCAACCTGAGCTGCAAACGGAGTGGATTTGCGAGAACCACGGAAACCGGAACCACCGGCTGTTGCCCAACCCAATGCGTTACCCTGACGATCAGTGATAGTAACGATGGTGTTGTTGAAAGAAGCATGGATATGAGCCACGCCGTCAGAGACTTGTTTTCTTACACGTTTACGTGCACGAATTGGTGCCTTTGCCATTATTCAATCACCCCGATTATTTCTTGATCGGTTTGCGCGGACCCTTACGGGTACGTGCGTTGGTCTTAGTACGCTGACCGCGCACTGGCAGACCACGACGATGACGCAAACCGCGATAGCAACCAAGATCCATCAGGCGCTTGATGCTCATGCTGATTTCACGGCGCAGATCACCTTCAACGACAAATTTGGCAACTTCGTCACGCAGCGTGTCGATTTGTTCTTCAGACAGCTCACTGATCTTAACATCTTCAGCGATACCCGCTGCAGCCAGGATGGCTTTGGAACGGGTCTTGCCGACGCCGTAGATCGAAGTTAATGCGATCACAGCATGTTTCTGATCAGGAATGTTAATGCCTGCTATACGGGCCACTATGCACTCCTATAATTTTACTTGTACGCACCATGCTGAAAAGCCCGTTTTCAGGATACTCAAATGGAAACGCACAGACATACAAAAGATTGGCTGGCTAATCTAGCCAGCTCAACCCAACTTTGCAAGAAAAATATGCGAAATAATCAGCCTTGGCGCTGTTTATGTTTCGGCTCGGCACTGCAAATCACGCGGATGACGCCATCACGCTTAACGATTTTGCAGTTACGGCATAATTTCTTGACGGAAGCACGAACTTTCATTTTTACTCTCCGTAACTTCTCGGGCGACCATTAACGGCCATAGCCTTTCAGGTTCGCCTTCTTCAATGCAGACTCATACTGACTTGACATCATCAGAGTTTGCACTTGAGCCATAAAGTCCATAATCACGACAACAACGATAAGCAGCGAAGTCCCACCGAAGTAGAACGGCACTTTCATCGCATCACGCATGAACTCCGGGATCAGGCAGATAAAAGTAATATACAACGCACCAACCAAAGTCAGGCGGGTCATTACCTTATCGATATACTTCGCCGTTTGCTCTCCCGGACGAATTCCTGGTACAAATGCACCGGACTTCTTCAGGTTATCTGCTGTTTCACGCGGATTGAAAACCAATGCCGTGTAGAAGAAACAGAAGAATATGATTGCAGACGCATAGAGTAACACATAAAGCGGTTGCCCAGGCTGCAAATACAGCGAAATTGTTGTCAGCCAGTTCCAACCAGTACCGCCCCCGAACCATGATGCGATGGTTGCCGGGAACAGAATAATACTGGAAGCGAAGATTGCCGGGATTACCCCCGCCATATTCACTTTCAGCGGCAAATGTGTGCTCTGAGCAGCATAGACACGACGACCCTGCTGACGTTTCGCGTAGTTTACCACAATGCGGCGTTGACCACGTTCAACGAATACAACAAAGAACGTCACTGCAAATACTAATACTGCAACCAACAGCAACAGGAGGAAGTGCAGGTCGCCTTGACGCGCTTGCTCGATAGTATGGGCAATGGCTGGCGGGAGTCCCGCAACGATACCAGCGAAGATAATGATTGAGATACCGTTGCCGATACCACGCTCAGTAATCTGTTCGCCGAGCCACATCAGGAACATCGTTCCTGTAACCAGACTTACAACAGCGGTGAAATAGAATGCAAAGCCTGGGTTAATAACCAGGCCCTGCATACCAGGCATATTCGGCAAACCGGTAGCTATACCGGTTGCCTGAAATATCGCCAGCACCAGAGTACCGTAACGGGTGTACTGGCTAATCTTACGACGACCAGATTCCCCTTCTTTCTTCAGTTCTGCCAGGGCCGGATGAACGACCGTCAGCAACTGGATAATAATAGATGCCGAGATGTACGGCATAATACCCAGTGCGAAGATAGAAGCACGGCTGAGAGCACCACCAGAGAACATGTTAAACATTTCAATGATGGTGCCTCGCTGTTGCTCAAGCAGTTTGGCAAGTACAGCGGCATCAATACCAGGGATCGGAATAAAAGAGCCAATACGGAACACAATAAGCGCACCGATAACAAACAGCAGTCTGCGTTTCAGCTCGCCTAAGCCACCTTTGGCACTTTGAAAATCTAATCCCGGTTGTTTAGCCATCTGCTACTTATTCCTCGATTTTACCGCCAGCAGCTTCGATAGCAGCACGAGCGCCTTTAGTAACACGCAGGCCACGAACAGTTACCGGAGTAGAAACTTCACCAGACAGAATCACTTTCGCGAACTCGATCTGAATACCGATAATGTTTGCTGCTTTCAGCGTGTTCAGGTCAACTACGTCGCCTTCTACTTTAGCCAGATCAGAGAGACGAATCTCAGCAGTGATCATTGCTTTACGAGAAGTGAAACCGAATTTCGGCAGACGACGGTACAGTGGCATCTGACCACCCTCGAAACCGCGACGTACGCCACCGCCAGAACGAGATTTCTGACCTTTGTGACCACGACCACCGGTTTTACCGAGGCCAGAACCGATACCACGACCCAGGCGTTTACCCGCCTTTTTGGAGCCTTCGGCCGGAGACAGAGTATTTAAACGCATCTCTTACTCCTCAACTTTAACCATGAAGGAAACCGCGTTGACCATACCACGAACGGCAGGAGTATCCTCACGTTCTACGGTGTGACCAATACGACGCAGACCCAGGCCAAGCAGCGTTGCCTTGTGTTTCGGCAGACGACCGATTGCACTGCGGGTTTGAGTAATTTTAATAGTCTTTGCCATGGTTTATTTCCCCAGAATTTCTTCAACGGATTTACCACGCTTGGCAGCGACCATTTCTGGAGAATTCATATTTTCCAGGCCATCAATAGTTGCACGAACCACGTTGATCGGGTTGGTGGAACCATATGCTTTAGCCAGAACGTTATGAACCCCAGCGACTTCCAGGACGGCGCGCATTGCACCACCGGCGATGATACCGGTACCTTCGGAAGCCGGCTGCATGAATACACGAGAACCCGTGTGAGTACCCTTAACCGGGTGCTGCAGGGTGCCGTGGTTCAGCGCGACGTTAATCATATTGCGACGGGCTTTTTCCATCGCTTTCTGGATCGCTGCCGGAACTTCGCGAGCTTTACCGTAACCAAAACCTACGCGACCGTTACCATCACCAACTACAGTCAGAGCTGTGAAGGAGAAAATACGACCACCTTTAACGGTTTTAGATACGCGGTTTACCGCGATCAGCTTTTCCTGCAGTTCGCCAGCTTGTTTTTCGATGTGAGCCATCTTACACCTCTACCTTAGAACTGAAGGCCAGCTTCACGGGCAGCATCTGCCAGTGCCTGGACACGACCATGATATTGGAACCCGGAACGGTCAAAGGACACATCTTTGATGCCTTTTTCCAGAGCGCGTTCAGCGACAGCTTTACCCACAGCTGCAGCCGCGTCTTTGTTACCGGTGTACTTCAGTTGTTCAGAGATAGCTTTTTCTACAGTAGAAGCAGCTACCAGAACTTCAGAACCGTTCGGTGCAATTACCTGTGCGTAAATATGACGCGGGGTACGATGTACCACCAGGCGAGTTGCGCCCAGCTCTTTGAGCTTGCGGCGTGCGCGGGTCGCACGACGGATACGAGCAGATTTCTTATCCATAGTGTTACCTTACTTCTTCTTAGCCTCTTTGGTACGCACGACTTCGTCGGCGTAACGAACACCCTTGCCTTTATAAGGCTCAGGACGACGGTAGGCGCGCAGATCAGCTGCAACCTGACCGATCAACTGCTTATCAGCGCCTTTCAGCACGATTTCAGTTTGAGTCGGGCACTCTGCAGTGATGCCAGCCGGCAGTTGATGGTCAACAGGATGAGAGAAACCTAAAGCCAGGTTTACTGCATTTCCTTTGACCGCTGCACGGTAACCTACACCAACCAGCTGCAGCTTCTTAGTGAAGCCTTCGGTAACACCGATAACCATTGAGTTCAGCAGGGCACGTGCGGTACCAGCCTGAGCCCAACCGTCTGCGTAACCATCACGCGGACCGAAAGTCAGAGCGTTATCTGCATGTTTCACTTCAACAGCATCGTTGAGAGTACGAGTCAGCTCGCCGTTTTTACCTTTGATCGTGATAACCTGACCGTTGAGTTTTACATCAACGCCGGCAGGAATAACGACCGGTGCTTTAGCAACACGAGACATTTTTTCCTCCGATTAGGCTACGTAGCAGATAATTTCGCCACCAAGACCAGCCTGGCGCGCTGCACGATCAGTCATAACACCTTTAGAGGTAGAAACAACTGCAATACCCAGACCACCCATAACTTTCGGCAGCTCATCTTTTTTCTTATAGATGCGCAGACCTGGGCGGCTGACACGCTGAATGCTTTCTACAACAGCTTTGCCCTGGAAGTATTTAAGAGCTACTTCCAGTTCAGGCTTGGTGTCGCCTTCGATTTTGAAATCTTCAATAAAACCTTCTTCCTTCAGCACGTTGGCAATTGCCACTTTCAGCTTGGAGGAAGGCATGGTGACCGCAGCTTTGTTCGCGGCCTGACCGTTACGGATACGGGTCAGCATATCCGCGATCGGATCTTGCATGCTCATCTGTCTTTACTCCCGTGATTCAATTGGTGACAATTACCAGCTAGCCTTTTTCAGACCCGGGATTTCACCGCGCATAGCGGCTTCACGGACCTTAATACGGCTCAACCCGAACTTCCGCAGGAAAGCGTGCGGACGACCAGTTTGACGGCAGCGATTACGCTGACGAGACGGGCTGGAATCACGCGGCAGAGTCTGCAGCTTGAGAACGGCATTCCAACGATCTTCGTCGGTTGCGTTCACATCAGAGATGATAGCTTTCAGTTCAGCGCGTTTAGCGAAGAATTTATCAGCTAAAGCTACGCGCTTTACTTCGCGTGCTTTCATTGATTGCTTAGCCATTAAGTAACCCTACCTTACTTGCGGAACGGGAAGTCAAAGGCAGCCAGCAGAGCACGGCCTTCTTCGTCAGATTTCGCAGTAGTGGTAATGGTAATATCCAAACCACGCACGCGGTCGACTTTATCGTAGTCGATTTCTGGGAAGATGATCTGCTCACGGACACCCATGCTGTAGTTACCACGACCGTCAAAAGACTTAGCGGACAAGCCACGGAAGTCACGGATACGCGGTACAGCAATAGTGATCAGGCGCTCAAAGAACTCCCACATGCGTTCGCCACGCAGAGTTACTTTACAGCCGATCGGATAGCCCTGACGGATTTTGAAGCCTGCAACAGATTTGCGTGCTTTGGTGATCAACGGTTTTTGACCGGAGATTGCTGCCAGGTCAGCTGCTGCGTTATCCAGCAGTTTCTTGTCAGCGATCGCTTCACCAACACCCATGTTCAGGGTGATCTTCTCGACCCGAGGGACTTGCATGACAGAATTGTAGTTAAACTCAGTCATGAGTTTTTTAACTACTTCGTCTTTGTAGTAATCATGCAGTTTCGCCATCGTACTACTCCAAATTACTTGATAGTTTCGCTATTAGACTTGAAGAAACGGACTTTTTTGCCGTCTTCGAATCTAAAGCCTACACGGTCAGCCTTGCCGGTTGCCGCATTGAAGATTGCAATGTTAGAGATCTGAATAGCTGCTTCTTTCTCAACAATGCCGCCTGGTTGATTCAGGGCCGGAACCGGCTTCTGATGTTTCTTAACCAAGTTGATACCTTCAACGATGACCTTGCCGGAAGACAGGACATTCTTAACTTTACCGCGCTTACCTTTATCTTTGCCGGTCAGCACGATAACTTCGTCATCACGACGGATTTTCGCTGCCATGATTCGCTCCTTAGAGTACTTCTGGTGCCAGAGAGATGATTTTCATAAACTTCTCAGAACGAAGTTCACGAGTTACCGGCCCAAAAATACGCGTACCGATGGGCTGCTCGCTGTTGTTGTTCAGAAGAACACAAGCATTACCATCGAAGCGAACGACAGAACCGTCAGGGCGACGAACACCCTTCTTGGTGCGCACCACTACCGCCTTCAGCACATCACCTTTTTTGACCTTACCACGCGGAATTGCTTCTTTGATGGTGATCTTGATGATGTCGCCTACGCCTGCGTAGCGACGGTGCGAGCCACCCAGAACCTTGATACACATTACGCGACGTGCACCGGAGTTGTCGGCGACGTTCAGCATAGTCTGTTCTTGGATCATTTTAGTGCTCCGCTAATGTCAACTACTACTGAGACCCTAAAAACGGGTCGTTAAAAAGCCCCATATCGGGGGCGCGGCATTATAACACCGCTTACCGGATATGGGTAGAAAAAATAAACGGCCCATCGCTGGACCGTTTATTATTGAGAATGCGTACTGTATTACAGAACCGCTTTCTCTACAACGCGAACCAGCGTCCAGGACTTAGTCTTGGACAGCGGACGGCATTCGCGGATTTCAACCACGTCACCGATACCGCATTCGTTGTTCTCGTCATGTACGTGCAGTTTGGTCGTACGCTTGATGAATTTACCGTAGATCGGGTGTTTCACAAAACGTTCGATAGCAACAACAATGGATTTCTCCATTTTGTCGCTAACTACGCGACCTTGCAGAGTACGGATTTTATCGGTCATTACGCACCCGCCTTCTGAGTCAGTAAAGTCTTAACGCGTGCAACATCACGACGAACCTGCTTCAGCAGGTGAGTCTGTTGCAGCTGGCCACTTGCAGCCTGCATACGCAGGTTGAACTGCTCACGCAGCAGGTTCAGCAGCTCAGCGTTCAGCTCTTCAACGCTTTTTTCACGCAGCTCATTTGCTTTCATTACATCACCGTCTTAGTTACAAAGGTGGTTTTAATCGGCAGTTTTGCTGCTGCCAGCTCGAAGGCTTCACGGGCCAGCTCTTCCGGAACGCCGTCCATTTCATACAGGACTTTACCCGGCTGAATCAAGGCAACCCAATACTCCACGTTACCTTTACCTTTACCCATACGAACTTCCAGCGGCTTCTCGGTGATCGGTTTGTCCGGGAATACACGGATCCAGATCTTACCCTGACGCTTAACTGCACGTGTCATGGCACGACGTGCTGCTTCGATCTGACGAGCGGTCAGACGACCACGGCCAACAGCTTTCAGACCGTAAGTGCCGAAGCTCACATCCGTGCCCTGCGCCAGACCACGGTTGCGGCCTTTGTGCACCTTACGGAATTTTGTACGCTTTGGTTGTAACATCAGCGACGCTCCTTATTTACGGCCTTTACGCTGCTGCTTTTTCGGTTGAGCAGCCGGTTTTTCCGGTTGTTCAACAGCAGCCATACCACCAAGGATCTCACCTTTGAAGATCCACACTTTAACGCCGATTACACCATAAGTGGTGTGCGCTTCAGAGGTGTTGTAGTCAATGTCAGCACGCAGAGTGTGCAGCGGAACACGACCTTCGCGGTACCATTCGGTACGTGCGATTTCCGCGCCGCCCAGACGGCCGCTAACTTCAACTTTGATACCTTTAGCGCCCAGACGCATTGCGTTCTGTACAGCACGCTTCATAGCACGACGGAACATAACACGACGTTCCAGCTGAGAAGTAATGCTGTCAGCAACCAGTTTTGCGTCCAGTTCAGGTTTACGAACTTCGGCGATATTGATCTGAGCAGGAACGCCAGCGATATCCGCTACGACCTTGCGCAGTTTTTCTACGTCTTCGCCTTTCTTACCGATAACGATACCCGGGCGAGCGGTGTGAATGGTCACACGGATGCTCTTAGCCGGACGCTCGATAACGATACGAGATACGGACGCTTTAGCCAGTTCCTTAGTAAGGTACTGGCGTACTTTAAAATCGCTGTCCAGGTTGTCAGCGAATTCTTTGGTGTTCGCGAACCAGGTAGAGTTCCAAGGTTTGACAATACCCAGGCGAATACCATTAGGATGTACTTTCTGACCCATTGCTAGTCTCCAGAGTCTCAGCGATCGGACACAACCACAGTAATGTGGCTGGTGCGCTTCAGGATGCGATCTGCACGACCTTTTGCACGCGGCATAATGCGCTTCATGCTCGGGCCTTCGTCTACGAAAATTTTCGCAACTTTCAGATCGTCAATGTCAGCGCCATCGTTGTGTTCAGCGTTAGCAATGGCAGATTCCAGAACTTTCTTGACCAGTACAGCCGCTTTCTTATTGGTGTAGGTCAGAATATCCAGGGCCTGCGACACTTTCTTACCGCGAATCAGGTCAGCAACAAGGCGAACCTTCTGAGCAGAAGAACGAGCATGGCGATGTTGAGCTAAAGTTTCCATCTCTTCCTCCTACCTTATTTCTTCTTCGCTTTTTTATCAGCAGCGTGGCCGCGATAAGTACGAGTCGGTGCGAATTCACCCAGTTTGTGACCGACCATTTCGTCGGAAACAAATACCGGAACGTGCTGACGACCATTATGGACAGCGATGGTCAAACCGATCATGTTAGGAAAGATCGTTGAACGACGGGACCAAGTGCGCAGGGGCTTCTTGTCTCCGCTTTCCACCGCTTTCTCTACCTTCTTCAGCAAGTGCAGGTCAATAAAAGGACCTTTCTTGAGAGAACGTGGCATGGCTTATCCTCTAATATTATTTGCTACGGCGACGTACGATAAATTTATCAGTACGCTTGTTGCTGCGAGTCTTCTTACCTTTGGTCTGAACGCCCCACGGAGTTACCGGGTGCTTACCAAAGTTACGACCTTCACCACCACCATGTGGGTGGTCGACTGGGTTCATCGCAGTACCGCGAACGGTAGGACGAACACCACGCCAGCGTGCAGCACCTGCTTTACCCAGAACGCGCAGCATATGCTCAGCATTGCCAACTTCGCCCAGAGTAGCGCGGCAGTCTGCTTCGACTTTACGCATTTCACCAGAACGCAGACGCAGGGTGACATAAGCACCATCACGCGCAACGATCTGAACGTAAGTACCAGCGGAACGTGCCAGCTGACCGCCTTTACCTGGTTTCATTTCTACGTTATGAACGGTAGAACCAACCGGGATATTGCGCATCGGCAGGGTGTTGCCTGCTTTGATTGCAGCATCAACGCCAGACTGAATCTGGTCGCCAGCTTTCAGGCCTTTAGGGGCCAGAATGTAACGGCGCTCGCCATCTTTGTACAGAACCAGTGCGATGTTCGCAGAACGGTTCGGATCGTACTCAAGACGCTCAACAACTGCCGGGATACCGTCTTTGTTGCGTTTGAAGTCAACCAGACGATAAGCCTGCTTGTGGCCACCACCGATGTGACGAGTGGTGATACGGCCATTGTTGTTACGACCACCGGATTTGCTGTTTTTTTCCAGCAGCGGAGCAAAAGGTTTGCCCTTGTGCAGCTCAGGGTTAACCACTTTAACTACGTGGCGACGACCCGGAGATGTCGGTTTACATTTAACAACTGCCATTGTATTACTCCTCCGACTTACTCAGCGCCGCCAACGAAGTCCAGATTCTGGCCTTCTTTCAGGGTGACGTAAGCTTTTTTCCAGTCGCTACGACGACCGATACGCTGTCCGTGACGTTTAACTTTCCCTTTAACTACCAGGGTGTTAACGACTTCGACTTCGACTTCAAACAGTTTCTGCACAGCAGCTTTGATTTCTGCTTTGGTCGCGTCTTTAGCAACTTTGAGAACGATGGTGTTAGTTTTTTCCATCGCAGTAGACGCTTTTTCAGAAACGTGCGGTGCACGCAGCACCTTCAGCAGACGTTCTTCACGAATCATGCCAGCATCTCCTCAACTTGCTTAACAGCATCAGCAGTCATTACGACTTTGTCGAAGGCGATCAGGCTAACCGGGTCGATACCAGTTGCATCGCGTACGTCAACCTTGTGCAGGTTGCGCGCAGCCAGGAACAGGTTTTCGTCCAGCTCACCGGTGATGATCAGCACATCTTCCAGAGCCATGTCTTTCAGTTTCTGTGCCAGCAGCTTGGTTTTCGGCGCTTCAACAGAGAAAGATTCGACAACGATCAGACGATCCTGACGTACCAGTTCGGACAGGATGCTTTTCAGCGCGCCGCGGTACATCTTTTTGTTAACTTTTTGACTGTGGTCCTGCGGACGCGCAGCGAAAGTCACGCCACCAGAACGCCAAATCGGGCTCTTGATAGAACCAGAACGCGCACGGCCGGTACCTTTCTGGCGCCACGGTTTTTTACCGGAACCAGTTACTTCAGCACGAGTCTTCTGAGCACGAGAACCCTGACGTGCACCAGCTGCATAAGCAACAACAACCTGGTGTACCAGCGCTTCGTTAAAATCACGACCGAAGGTAGTTTCGGAAACAGTCAGCGCGCTCTGCGCGTCTTTCAATACTAATTCCATTGCTATCTCCTCACGCCTTCACAGCTGGTTTAACGATCAGGTCGCTACCGGTTGCACCCGGGACCGCACCTTTAACCAGCAGCAGGTTGCGCTCAGCGTCAACACGTACTACGTCCAGGCTCTGAACGGTTACACGTTCGTTACCCAGCTGACCTGCCATTTTCTTGCCTTTGAACACTTTGCCCGGAGTCTGGTTCTGACCGATAGAACCCGGAACGCGGTGAGACAAGGAGTTACCGTGGGTAGCGTCCTGGGTACGGAAGTTCCAGCGCTTAACGGTACCTGCGAAACCTTTACCTTTAGAGGTGCCAGTTACGTCAACTTTTTTAACTTCGGCAAACAGCTCAACGCTAATGCTCTGACCTACGGTGAATTCTTCGCCGTCAGCAAGACGGAATTCCCACAGACCACGGCCAGCTTCTACGCCAGCTTTAGCGAAGTGACCCGCTTCCGGCTTAGTTACACGGTTAGCTTTTTTAGCACCAGTGGTCACCTGAATAGCGCGGTAGCCATCGTTAGCCAGATCTTTAACCTGAGTAACGCGGTTTGCTTCAACTTCGATTACGGTTACTGGGATAGATACGCCATCTTCAGTGAAGATGCGGGTCATACCCACTTTTTTACCGACTAAACCAATCATTGTTTCAACCTCTCAATCGCTCGATGACCTGATTAACCCAGGCTGATCTGCACGTCTACACCGGCAGCCAGGTCCAGACGCATCAGAGCATCAACGGTTTTCTCGGTTGGCTCAACGATGTCAACCAGACGCTTGTGAGTGCGGATTTCGTACTGATCGCGCGCGTCTTTGTTAACGTGCGGGGAGATCAGAACGGTGAAGCGCTCTTTGCGGG
Organism: Phytobacter palmae; assembly: GCA_900112785.1. Classification (GTDB taxonomy): domain Bacteria; phylum Pseudomonadota; class Gammaproteobacteria; order Enterobacterales; family Enterobacteriaceae; genus Phytobacter; species Phytobacter palmae. Next base: position 24,478 of record FONB01000024.1, read on the forward strand.
TCGGCAGCGGGATCGGACCACGGACTTGCGCACCAGTGCGCTTGGCAGTCTCGACGATTTCCGCGGTTGATTGATCGATCAGACGATGATCAAACGCTTTCAGGCGGATACGGATTCTTTGGTTCTGCATGAGACCAGAGCTCCAATTATTTTATAGACGAAATGATTACTCCTCATACCCATTACGATTGATGGGAGAGTGTAACCGTTCTTACATAGCCCCCCGATTGGGAGCATTGTTTGATAGCAAAATGCGCTATCGGGGTTCATATCGAACCAGCCGTCAATTACGACAAGCCCGCGCATTATACGTAAATCTGGCATTTACGCAAGGGGCGTTTATAAATTAAACGGCTACACATCTGGCTTCGCAAATTGTTTGTAGCACGATGTATGGCGGTCTTTTTTTTCTCGGGCTAGTGCGCAAGAAGTACTTCACCCTCTTTTGCCGCTTGCCTCCGTCGTAGATGCTCAAATGCAAGCGAGCATGTGGAGGTTAAATGGCAAGCACAATTCTCTTTGTGGTTATTTATCTAATACTTAATGCATTCCTGGTTTGGTATGACGTCCGGCAAGGTCTTCTGCCCGATCGCTTCACCTGCCCTCTTCTCTGGGCCGGGCTGTTTTATTTTGGCTGGTTCAATCCCGCGCTGTTACAGGAAAAGGTTTTTGGGGCAATTGCGGGATACGGCGGATTCGCAGCACTCTATTGGGGGTATCGCTTTCTCCGACAACAGGAGGGACTCGGCTATGGTGACGTAAAATTTCTGGCTGCGCTCGGTGCCTGGCATGGCTGGGAAGCCTTACCTTTACTTATCTTCATTGCCGCCTTACTTGCGTCAGGTGTCGTTTGCCTGATGACGCTAAAATGCAGAAATCTGCAGATAATAAAAAACCCGCTCCCTTTTGGTCCATTCCTGGCGGGCGCGGGTTTGATAATAGCTTATCAAAGCATTTTCAGGTCGATAGTCAATCTTCAACCTTGATTTGCGACTGAAGATAGTTCTGCAAACCAATCTTGCCGATAAGATCCAGCTCGGTTTCCAGCCAGTCAATGTGGCCTTCTTCGTCGGCAAGAATTTCAATCATCATGTCCCGACTGACATAGTCATGCACACTGTCAGCATAGGCAATGGCTTCACGTAAATCTCTTGCCCCTTCCAGTTCCAGTCGTAAATCGGACTGAAGCATTTCCTCAACGTCTTCACCGATGCCGAGTTTGCCCAGGTCTTGCAGATTCGGAATGCCTTCAAGAAACAGAATACGCTCGATGTATTTATCGGCGTGTTTCATTTCATCGATGGATTCGTGATATTCAACATCATTAAGGCGCATCAGGCCCCAGTTTTTGAACATTCTCGCATGGAGAAAATACTGGTTGATTGCGACAAGCTCGTTTCCCAATAACTTATTGAGATAATTTATAACTTTGACATCACCTTTCATTATAGTCCCTCCGCTTCCACTCATTGAAGCGTAGATCGGGCTACGGGGAAGTCAAAAAAAAGCAGAAGTCTCAGGCGGTTTCTTTATATTCCGGGATCTGTAGCAACTCGTCCTGCATAATTTCACGAGCAGCACGTACACACTTACCACACTGATTTCCAACAGGAATAAACTTGCGCAATTGCTGAAAGGATTGGGGATGAAACTGGCGTACAGCCTGGCGAATTTTTTTATCACTTACACCATTACACAAACAAACGTACATAATCACTCCCGTTCAATTTATGTGCAAAGTCTAAATGAGAATAGTTATGATTACAATAGCACAACGATGTTTGTATGCCGGGATGATGTGGAAAAATGCGAACAAATATGACGGCCAGCGAACAGACAGCAAAAAGGGCGCCTTAGCGCCCTTTTCAATTCAAAACTAATTAGCGAGTAATTAGCCCAGAACTTTTGCTACAACGCCCGCGCCTACAGTACGGCCGCCTTCACGGATTGCGAAACGCAGACCGTCGTCCATCGCGATCGGGTGGATCAGGGT
>FONB01000031.1 GCA_900112785.1 Phytobacter palmae
CGCGCGCGGACCCAGTCGGATTCTGTTGCCGCACCACCACGGATAAGTATTTTCCAGGCGTTCGCTTCTTTTGCGGGGTCAATCCAGGGCATCACCGGCCCCGAATAGACAGCGGAATAGAGTGTGTCCATATCGAGCCCGCGCGGCACCGTGATTTTCCCAGAGAGGATCGCCAGATTCAGCCAGGCGCGGTAAATGTGGCGGGTCACCGAACCGATAAACCAGTCCTGAAGGACGAAATACCCGTCGGTGGACTCCACCAGCTCCTGCCGCTGGGCGCTGTAGGTGCCGTCGTAGTTACGGGATGCGCTGGAATAGCTGATACGGGCTCCGGCAGAAACGGCACGTAGCTGACCGTTGCGGAATGATTCAAGGTTGGTGTTCGGGCGGTCCGATTTGATCATCCCGATTTCCTCGCCGGGACGAAGGTCGTCGTAAAGCATGCCAGGCTGAATCAGCAGGTCGCGATCCCCGTCCTTTGTCGTCTGCGCATCTTCAAAACTCTGACCGTCACCTTTTTTGATGTACATCCCCAGCGCCGCTGCAATACGCGCGGCCACCAGCTCAGAATCCTCATACTCTTTCAGAGCGCTCAGACGCATCAGCACGCCGGAGAAAAGCGATGTTCCACGGGCCTGATGCAGACGCCGGGTAAATTTAAGATGCAGCATGTTTTCCGCTGCCACATCTTTGGTCTCCAGTTGCCGGCCTGACACCGGACTGGTCTTGTACACCTGGTATTTTTTGGGCCTGCCCCAGTTGTCTTTATAAATACCCTGAATGAGCCCCTGTGATTCGTCGCTCTGCATTGGTACGTAATCAGCCTCCAGAGCTTCCAGCCAGAAACTGATCCCGGCTATGGGTGACAGCCCCATGGCATTGCCGCTGACAAGTTGGGTAAACACCTCCCCGTCTCGTAACCAACTGCGTAATAAAAGACGTTCCAGCATGGGGCGGGTAAATTCCCCGGTGACATCAGGCGAAACAGACCATTCCGCCCATGCAGAACGGATCTGGCTGGCAAACTTTTTCGCAATATTGCCGTTTTTAAGCACCGGATGCGGATCAACAATGATGCCCTCAGAACCAATCACACGCTCTTCCAGCTTGTCGAGAATGCCAATAACCAGGTCGTTATTGTTATCCAGCCAGCGCGCCTGTTCGCGTAAAGACACTGCGCCATTCTGGCTAAGCTGATTGGCTGAGCGATTTTCGCGACGGGCCTTGTGTGTGCGGGTTGGCTTTACGGCTTCAAATGCCTGAATCACCGCTCGCGAGCGAAGCCGCGCAGCCTTCCAGCCCGGCGAAATCAGACCAATAGCATCATCCAGTAGAGACATCACCCAAACCTCGCCAGTTTATAGCCGGGTCGCCCCAGGCTTTGCCTGTCACTGTCGGCAAGCCGCCGCTCCCACTCCTGCCGCCCCTTCCTGATTTCAGACAGATTTTCATAGGACATCTGCTGCCCATTGAAAGTAATGGACTTCCCGTCAAGGACAGCCATCTCAGCTTCAACGTAACGCTGTACCATCGCCTCGATATCACTTCGTTTCACAACCAGCCTCCTGTCGCTGTGACCCAGGGGTTTGATGCCTGGTCGTCGGTTTCCGTCACGGTGTTGTCCCGTGCTTTCGTGTTTCGGGTAACGGGCGGTGCAACAGCCAGGGGTGGCGCTTCGCCAGTTTCCGGCGGCGCGCTCTCCAGCCACGTTTGCCGCCGTGCCCAGTCTGGCGCATTCGGCCATTTAATCTTTTCGTAGCCATGAAGGATTGCCAGCGCATCGGCGTAGACGAGCAGGTCAAAGGCTTCATTCGGACCGCGACCCGGTTTACTCCATTTTCCATCAGGTGAACGCTCCTCATACGTCAGCTCGTCGTAAAACCAGCTACCGAGCCATTTCGGGAAATGCACGTAGTTCGGTCCAGGTGATTCGCGCCATAAGGCGTTATTCACCTGGTCTTTCAGTGCATCGGTCTGGAGAAGAAAAAGCGGCACATCGCCTGCGGCTTTTGCGCGACGGGTTGACCTGTCAGTGTTGTCAGGGAATGTGCGTGTGATGAGTTTTGAGCGGCGGACACTGTCCCCCTTAAAGAGATAAATCTTTTTGCCCAGCCCTTCCCGGCGGCATTTGCGCCAGAACTTATAGGCGTTGTCGGTGACACCATCCTCACCGCCGGAATCGACCGCCATTGCCATCAGGCGCATACGTTTTGTCGGGTCGCTTGCCAGAGCCCAGGACTTTTCGAACACGTCGGACAGGAGTAAATCCCAGTCCTCCGGGTAACTGGCCGGATCAATGGGACAGCATTCGCCGTGCTCACTGGCCCGTAAGGACTGCCGGATGTTGTAGCGATCAACCACCCACCGCTCGCCCTGTTCACCGTAGCCTGTAACCTGCACCACGAATCGCCGGGACTTACCACCCTGCACATCAACCGTCGCCACAAGAAATTCAACGCCGTCAGGCACGGTGCGTTTTAATATCTCTTCGGCGCGCTGCTCAAGCAGTTCACTCTTACGCTGTTCGAGGTTAGCGCGGGGAAGATATGGCCGACCAAAGTCGGTATTAACAACCGTTTTTAGCGTTTCCTCACTCTGGGTGGCGTCATACTCCTGCTCAGCGGTCAGGAATTTGTAAATCATCTGCGCCCAGGTCTGGTAAGCAGCGGCTGGTCCCTCCATCCAGAATGACGCAATACGCGAGCGGCGCGGCTCGCCATATCTGTTGCCGTCACGGTCTATTTTTTCCCCGTCCCGCAACCAGACAGAACGAATGTTCAGTTCGCGCTTCATATCAGGCGTAATTTTGCCTTTACATGCAGGACACTGGATAAAAGCGGATTCACTTGCCACAACAGGGTCAGGGATATCACGGTAACCCGTCATGTTGGCGACTTCCGGCTGAAAATATTCCCCGCAATGCGGGCACGGCCAGTAAAGGCGACGGCGGTCACCACGGTTAAACAGCGACAGAATCCCGGTCGTCGGGGGCGCTTCGTGCGCAGATGAGGGACGCCATTTTGTGTCCCGGATATCCCGGCCTGGGGAGCTTTCCACAAGCGTCATTCCGCTGGACATAAAGGTGGTGGTACGCTTAGACCCCAGGGAAAAGGCATCCCCCTCCCCGTCGATATCTTCCGGGAAGCGGTCATAGTCCGTCAGCGCCACACTTTTATAGTCAGACGACGACATGATATTGACCGACGGCCAGCCGAGCTTGAGGTAGTTACCGGCGCGAAATGTGCGGTCGTGGACGTTGTTGTCATTACGGCGTGGACTGAGCCGTGATTTCACTTCCGGACTGCAGCGGAAAGTGCGGTCGAGTCGCTTCTTGGAGTGTTCACGCGCTTTCTCTTCCGATACCTGAATAACCAGCATGTCAGCGGGATTGCAGACAATGTTGTAAACAATCCAGCCATCAATCAGGCCGATGGTTTTCCCGGTTCGGGCAGGACCGACAAACACCACGGCATCGTATTCACGGGATGCCAGGCAGTTCATCGGCTCGATAATGTAAGGGGTCAGATTCGGATCCCACTTCACAGAGTGACCCGCGCCAATGGGTACATGCATAAAATCTCTGACCGCATCGGCCACCTTCATACGACGCGGGGCACGTAACATGCCGGAGACATCACGACGGGTCCCCCTGGCTGATGCCCGTTTCGCCATCAGTCCTCCTCTGGCTCTTCCTCCTCTGCTGTGGCGTCCATCACTTTCTGTGCGATCTGATCACGAAGTTCGTCGATCACATCCTGCACACGTGAGACTGCAACTGGCGTCAGCGCGCAATCTCGCTCAAGAATGTCCGGGAGCGTTTCAAGCACAGTAACGACAGCTTTCGCCATCAATGAAAATTCTCTGGTTACGTCTTCGGCGGGTATAAGTTGCTGCGTATCGACCTCAAATTTAAGCCGCTCGTTTTCAGCCTTCCAGTGCGCGAGCCTGTCTGCTGGCTCCATCTCTTCCACGTTTGCCGTGGAAACCGTGGGGCTCATCAGTTCGCTCAGAATATCGGTAACCAGATAAAGCTTGAGCTTGCTGTTACTGCCTGCTGCCGGAGCAACATTTTTCAACCTGGCTACAACCGTCTGGCGATGGACGCCAGTGATCCCGGCTAGCTGGTTGATATTGAGTTTTAAGGCCGCGATTTCCTGGTCCATGATGGTGAACACTTTTTGTACGATTCGACATCATTGATTAGCCGGGTCCCGGAAAATCAATAACCTGAACACATGATGATGATGACTATAAAATATGAAAACCAGCCGATTCCCGCGAGTCCGCCGCCCCGTGGCAAATCCCCCCTCCGGGAGGACCCGCTCAAATGATAAAGATTATCATTTTCATTGATTGGTATTCTGACGTCCAGATGGAGGTGTTCAGGTTCTGGTGCGGAACGCGTACAGCACACCACCCGGCCTGATCGCATTAGCAATGGCATCTTTCACCACCTGATTAACGCTTTCCGTAATAGCAGCCTGAGTAGATGCCAGATCCGCCATCGCCGCATCTTGTCGGGCTAGTGCTGCTTTCGTCGCTTCAATAACAGCGTTAACCGCCTGCTGGATTTGCTGCTGGATGGTGGATTCACCGCTGTCATTTACCTCAACCGTCGCCTTGAAACGGTCAGCCCTGAACTCCACCGACTGCTGCTCGTCGCCAGTTGGTTTCTCAACGAACTGACCGCTTTCACGAACGGCGGCAATAACAGCGTCACGCATCGAATCAGTCAGCCTGATCTTTGTCAGTGCCGGGTTGATGTGGAGAACGCCTTGTAGAGTGGTGTTATTAATGAATGTCTCCCCCGTCCTAATCCGAAAATCCGCTTTCTGGCCGAAGCGACTTTCCACCAGATAGCTGATGGCGAACTCTTGCCCGGCAGGAGTGAGGAAGTTGAAATGGTGCTCACCAGCGAACGGTGTTACCGTGTCCTGCGTCATCACGTAACCTAGTTCACGCAGTTCAGCAGTGCCAGCCTTTGATGGCAAATCGCCATCCACTAGCGCGCCACGGAAGAAAAGCGCATGCAGGACATCGCCAGCAGCGCCGGAAAGTTCTTTTCTCATGGTTGTTTCCTTTTAGATGTGAGCCTGTCGCAGGGGAAAACTGCCCATAAAGAGGAATGCCCCAGGATCACTACTGAAAGATATTGTTAGGCTGTGCGGCAAGGCGCAATAAAAAAGCCACCCTGAGGTGGCCTTCGTGATGACAATAAGTAATATAAGCGAACGCTCAAGTTAATATTTTATGTAAACTATTTCGCTCTTACCGGCTTTGGTTGCCCAAGAGTTATATTCATTTACTAGCTCTCTTAAGTGAGCGTCATGCTGTTTAAGGCTTATCAACTGAGCGTCAATTGCATCTAAATCAATAATACGGATGCGCTCCTGAAAGAAACTGCCACCAGAGTCCCTGGTCGCATGGCTAATCCTTGATGCTTCGACATTCCTGGCACTCATAGCTGCGCTAATCTGGCTTCTTAAATGTTCGCATCTGCCAATCGCTTCAAAATCCACATCTGACATCACATCCCCCTTTTCATACTTGGAGATAGCAGATTAAACCCTAGCTTCTTCATGTAAAAGCATTATCGCAGGCACTCAGTGAATGCCTGCTGTGATGCCATAAATATTACTATACTCAAGACCGTATGGAAAACTTGCGAAGGCGCTAATAGTTAATCCCGTGACGAATCTTAAATGCTCTCTCATCATTAGGGTGAACAACACCAAGAACGCTTGAAACTTGGATGCCCTGGTGCTTTTCGTTGAAATACGCTCTTGCCTCAGCCTCTGAGTTTCCACGCGCATAAAACTTACTCCATTGAAGAGCGCTATCTTTCATTTTGAAATAAACAATATATTGCATAGCATTATCCTTACACGTCGCCGATAAGGCATTATATTCCGAGAGAAATTTTACTCAACTAATCTTGCTTTTTGGTAACGCGCAAATTTAAATTTGTAGTATCACTTTAAACACTGCTCACGCACATACGCTTGCAGGCCTGTCAGTTGTTTGGTGATGGTTTCAATTCGCTCTCTGAGGGTGAAATAATCCCGTTCAGCGGCGTCAATAAGTCGGGGGCCGGTTGCATCATCCACGCCGGGGGCGCTGGCCGTTCCGTTCGCTGGACATTTGGCGTTGACGCGCAACCCACACTTACCAGTGCTAACGCAACGCTGCAGGTCTTCAAGCTGCTTTTTAGCATCTGCGAGTTCTCCTGTGTATTTAGCGTCGAGCGTGGCAACTTCACGCTGGCGCACTGTCATATCGTTAATGGTGTCGTTCGCCAGCGTCAGCGCGCTGGTTACCTTGTCGCGCTGCTCTTTGTAGTTCAGAGCATTGTCGCGGTAATGATTAACACCCCATCCCAGCAAGAGAATCAGCAGGATGATGGCAGTTGCAATAATGGCTGTTAAGCGGCTCATCGAATTGCGCGCCTGTCGATATAAACACCCACATAGCCAGCACCCCAGCGGGTATAAAACCACATGCGCCGTCCAGTTGATGGTGAGCGGATATCCTGACGAACAACGCTGAAAGAAATTAAACGCCACCACGGCCAGAATTGAGGACCATGCGAAGGG
>FONB01000008.1 GCA_900112785.1 Phytobacter palmae
GAAAAAGGTCATATGACCAAGTGCGATGGCTGCTACAGCCGTGTCGCCGAAGGCCATAAACCTGTTTGCGTGGAATCCTGCCCGTTACGCGCGCTGGATTTCGGGCCGATTGAAGAGCTGCGTAAAAAGCACGGGGAGCTGGCAGCTGTCGCCCCGCTCCCTGCGTCGCACTTCACGAAACCGTGCATCGTGATTAAACCTAACGCCAATAGCCGCCCGACAGGGGATACGACCGGCTACCTGGCAAATCCGCTGGAGGTGTGAGATGGGAAACGGATGGCATGAGTGGCCGCTGATGATCTTCACTGTGCTTGGTCAGTGTGTGGTGGGTGGCTTCATTGTACTGGCTGTGGCGCTCCTTAAAGGAGATGTTCACTCTGAAACACAGCAACGTATTGTCCGCGTGATGTTTGGTCTGTGGGTATTGATGGGCATTGGTTTTATCGCATCAATGTTGCATCTCGGCACACCAGTGCGGGCGCTGAACTCCCTCAACCGGGTCGGCTCTTCGGCGCTAAGCAATGAAATCGCCTCAGGATCGTTGTTTTTTGCCGTCGGTGGTATCGGTTGGCTACTGGCTATGGCAGGGAAACTGCCGCAGGGAGCGCGCCAGCTTTGGCTTATTGCGACGGCATTGCTGGGCGTAGTGTTTGTCTGGATGATGGTGCGTGTATATAACACCATTGATACGGTACCGACCTGGTACACGCTCTGGACGCCGCTCAGTTTCTTCCTGACGCTGCTCATTGGCGGCCCGCTACTTGGCTATTTGTTACTGCGTATAGTAGGCGTTGAAGGTTGGGCAATGCGACTGCTGCCAGTGATTACTTTACTCGCACTCGTTGCCAGTATGGTTGTCGTGGTGATGCAGGGAAGCGAACTTGCGTCTATTCACAGTTCCGTCCAGCAGGCTTCTGCGCTGGTACCGGATTACGGGGCATTAATGGCATGGCGCGTCGCTGCTCTGGTCCTGGCAGTAGTATGCTGGGTGGGGCCGCAACTGAAAGGCCACTACCCTGCGATTCCGTTACTGAGCCTGGCATTTGTCCTGGTGTTGGTGGGGGAAATGATTGGTCGCGGTGTTTTTTACGGCTTGCACATGACCGTAGGTATGGCGGTGGCAGGATAACGTTGTAACAGCCGGGGCGGAAGTCCCGGCTTTTCGGGACTGTTTTCACAAGAAATCATCATGAATTTTTTCAACTGAACCCTGTCGGCCTGTTTCTGACATAAGCCAGTCTAATCAATCATGTAATTAAACTTTTAACCCTACGGAAACTTTGCTGGATTAGTTTTATATATCGTCCAGGTGTAAAACGTACTGATGGATAAAAGTGGTAGATTGACAATGTTTTTGCCAGTGGCATGATGCGCACGAATATTGAACTTCCTCACGGTTTTTACCCATGCCCACTTATACGCGCCCAGTGCTGTTGTTGCTCTGTGGCTTGCTGTTGTTGACGCTGGCAATTGCAGTGCTCAACACGCTCGTCCCGCTTTGGCTCGCTCATGAAAACATGCCTACGTGGCAGGTTGGTATGGTCGGTTCTTCCTATTTTACCGGTAACTTACTGGGGACGCTGCTGACCGGGCGTGTGATTCAGCGGCTTGGGTTTAACCGCAGTTATTACATTGCATCCATCATTTTTGCGATTGGCTGCGCTGGCCTGGGGCTTAATGTGGGTTTCTGGAGCTGGCTTAGCTGGCGTTTCATTGCGGGTATCGGTTGCGCAATGATTTGGGTCGTAGTGGAAAGCGCATTGATGTGCAGTGGCACATCCCGTAATCGCGGACGCTTACTGGCGGCCTACATGATGGTCTATTATGTGGGCACGGTGCTTGGTCAGTTGATGGTAAGTAAGCTATCCACTGAACTGATGCATGTGCTGCCCTGGGCTGTGGGGTTAATACTGGCGGGGATTTTACCGTTACTCTTCACGCGCATTATGGAACAGCGCGATGAGTCTCACGGTACTACGGCTATCTGGCCTATGTTCCGCCTGCGACAGGCGCGGCTTGGCGTTAACGGTTGCATTATTTCCGGGATCATTCTGGGTTCCTTGTATGGATTGATGCCGCTTTATCTGAACCATAAAGGTGTCAGTGATGCGGGGATTGGGTTCTGGATGGCGTTAATGGTGAGTTCCGGGATCATCGGGCAATGGCCAATTGGTCGTCTGGCCGATCGTTTTGGCCGACTGTTGGTGCTGCGTGTGCAGGTCTTTGTTGTGATCCTCGGCTGTTTCGCAATGCTAAGCAATGCGTCAATGGCCCCCGCGTTGTTTGTACTGGGTACAGCCGGTTTTACGCTCTATCCGGTGGCGATGGCGTGGGCCTGTGAAAAAGTTGAATACCATCAGCTGGTGGCGATGAACCAGGCTTTGCTGTTGAGCTATACGGTAGGCAGCCTGTTAGGGCCAACACTGACCGCAATGTTAATGCAAAGCTATTCCGACAGCTTGCTGTTTATCATGATTGCCAGCGTATCGTTTATCTATCTGGTTATGCTGATGCGTAAAGCTGGTGAGCATCCAACGCCAGTGGCACATGCCTGATTTTAAGCCTGCATAAGCAGGCTTTTTTCCTGACAGACGAAAATTCCCCATTATGGGAATTGTCACTATTGTGACCAGCTGGATATTTCAGATATTCTGCGTCTGGACTCACTTTAAGAAGGCTTCCATCATGATGTCTTTCCGTCGTTTCAATACTGCCGCATTGGCTGTTTTTCTCGCGTGTTCCCTCGTATCAATACCTGCTATGGCTAATCCTGGTAATGGGAATGGTAATGGCGGAGGGCAGGGCAATAATGGCAACCATGGTAATTCCGGCTCACATGGCGATAACGGAAATCATTCGGCAAATAATCAACACAAACCTGCTAAACAAAAAGACGGTAACGATGTTTCAGTGAATGTCAGCTATGACCGTGCGCGTACGCTGGCTGTGAATTATGGTTTGACGGGCTATGACTCTTTGCCGCCGGGAATCGCAAAAAACGTTGCGCGCGGTAAAGCACTACCGCCAGGTATTGCGAAGAAAACGGTGCCCGCTTCTATGCTGGGGCAGTTACCATCCTATCCGGGATATGAATGGCGAATTGTAGGCGACGACTTAGTTTTGGTGGCGCTAAGTACCGCTGTCGTAACGGCAATTATTAATGGTGTATTCAAATAAAATAATAACGCCCGGGAAACCGGGCGTTATTATTTAAATTAGTACATCACTTTATGACCGTACTGTTCCAGGATGCCTTTCACGCGCTCCATGGTCTCTTTCTTCGGCGGATGAACGCCATCAAGTTTGTACTCTTCACCCATCGCCACCCATTTGTGTTTACCCAGCTCATGGTAAGGCAGCAGTTCGATTTTCTCGACATTGCCCATATCGCGGGTAAATTCACCGAGGCGGTGCGCGGAGTCGTCATCGTCGGACCAGCCCGGTACAACAACGTAGCGGATCCAGACCTTAATATTTTTATTCGCGAGGTATTTCGCGAACTCCAGCGTACGGTGGTTAGAGACACCCACCAGATCCTGATGAATTTCATCATTCATCTGTTTGAGATCGAGCATCACCAGATCAGTCACTTCCAGCAGCTCATCAATCACCGGATCGTAACGGCGAACAAAGCCGTTGGTATCGAGACAGGTATGAATACCCTCTTTTTTGCAGGCTCGGAACCAGTCGCGAACAAACTCCGCCTGCAAAATGGCTTCCCCACCGGAAGCTGTCACGCCACCGCCGGACGCATTCATAAAGTGACGATAGGCCACAACATCTTTCATCAGCTCTTCGACGGTGATTTCTTTGCCGCCATGAGTGTCCCAGGTATCGCGGTTATGGCAATACAGGCAACGCATCAGGCAGCCCTGGAAGAAGGTGATAAAACGGATACCCGGGCCATCAACAGTGCCACAGGATTCAAAGGAGTGGATGCGACCAATAACTGACATTGCGGTGTATTCTCCAGATGTGGCCCATCCGGGGCCTGTATTGATGCACAGCTCATCGGCTATGTTTAAGTCTATTTTGGCTGATATCCATGGTTTAAGTATAGATATCTGACAAAGCAGACTGGCAAGCGGTGTTAAAAAGGCCCCACTTGTGTGGAGCCTTTATTGTACGCTTTTTAAATCGCGATTTCAGTCAATACCTGTCGTCTTTCAGGCTTCATCCTTATTGGCTTCATTTACTCACCCGAATCCACTTACTTTAGTAAGCTCATCGGGCTTTGTGCTCTTCTTGCCGCCTTGATGCGCCCGAAATCTCCTGGGTTACACCAGTTACATGGTCTGAGTGAAAGTACGGGTAATAACGTCCTGCTGCTGTTCTTTAGTCAGGGAGTTAAAACGTACTGCGTAGCCAGATACACGGATGGTCAGTTGCGGATATTTCTCCGGATGTTCCATCGCATCAAGCAACATTTCGCGGTTCATCACGTTCACGTTCAGGTGCTGACCACCTTCGATGGACGCTTCGTGGTGGAAGTAACCATCCATCAGACCTGCGAGGTTGGTTTTACGCACTTCATCGTCTTTACCCAGCGCGTTCGGAACGATAGAGAAGGTGTAAGAGATACCATCTTTAGCGTAAGCGAACGGCAGTTTTGCAACGGAGGTCAGAGAGGCAACAGCACCTTTCTGGTCACGGCCGTGCATCGGGTTAGCACCTGGTCCGAACGGCGCGCCAGCACGACGACCATCCGGGGTGTTACCGGTTTTCTTACCATACACAACGTTAGAAGTGATGGTCAGAACAGACTGAGTCGGGATAGCGTTGCGGTAGGTAGTGAGTTTCTGAATTTTCTTCATGAAACGTTCTACCAGGTCAACAGCCAGATCATCTACACGTGCATCGTTGTTACCAAACTGCGGATATTCGCCTTCGATTTCGAAATCGATAGCCAGACCGTCTTCATCACGAATCGGTTTAACTTTCGCATATTTGATAGCAGACAGGGAGTCAGCCGCAACGGACAGACCTGCGATACCACATGCCATGGTACGGATAACGTCACGGTCGTGCAGCGCCATCAGAGAGGCTTCGTAGCTGTACTTGTCGTGCATGTAGTGGATAACGTTCAGTGCAGTGACGTACTGTTTAGCCAGCCAGTCCATGAAGTGATCCATGCGATCCATCACTTCATCGAAGTTCAGCACATCGCCTTTGATCGGTTCAGATTTAGGACCAACCTGCATTTTCAGTTTTTCATCAACGCCGCCGTTGATGGCATACAGCATGGTTTTCGCGAGGTTAGCGCGAGCACCAAAGAACTGCATTTGTTTACCAACAACCATCGGGCTTACGCAGCAAGCGATAGCGTAGTCGTCGTTGTTGAAGTCCGGACGCATCAGATCATCGTTCTCATATTGCAGAGAAGAAGTATCGATGGAGACTTTCGCAGCAAATTTCTTGAAGTTCAGTGGCAGTTTTTCAGACCACAGAATGGTGATGTTCGGCTCCGGAGACGGCCCCATGGTGTACAGGGTGTTCAGGAAACGGAAACTGTTTTTGGTAACCAGAGTACGGCCATCAACACCCATACCGCCGATAGATTCAGTTGCCCAAATCGGGTCACCAGAGAACAGTTCATCATACTCAGGGGTACGCAGGAAGCGAACCATACGCAGTTTCATGACCAGGTGGTCAACCATTTCCTGCGCTTCTTGCTCGGTGATTTTGCCTGCTTTCAGATCGCGTTCAATGTACACGTCGAGGAAGGTCGCAGTACGACCGAAGGACATTGCTGCGCCGTTCTGGGATTTAACAGCAGCCAGGTAGCCAAAGTAAGTCCACTGAATAGCTTCCTGAGCGGTAGTTGCCGGACCAGAGATATCGCAACCGTATTTAGCGGCCATCTCTTTGATCTGACCCAGGGCACGATGCTGTTCAGCGATTTCTTCACGCAGACGGATGGTCGCTTCCAGGTTTACGCCGTTTTCCATGTCAGATTGCAGAGACAGGAACTGGGAGTATTTGTCTTTCATCAGGAAGTCGATACCGTACAGCGCAACGCGACGGTAGTCACCGATGATACGACCACGACCATAGGCATCTGGCAGACCGGTCAGCACGCCAGATTTACGGCAGTTCAGGATGTCTTTGGTGTAAACGTCAAAAACGCCCTGGTTATGAGTTTTGCGGTATTCAGTGAAGATTTTTTTCAGGGCCGGATCCAGCTCGCGGTTGTACGCTTTGCAGGAACCTTCAACCATTTTGATACCACCGAACGGGATAATCGCACGTTTCAGCGGCGCTTCAGTCTGCAGACCAACGATTTTCTCAAGCGCTTTGTTGATGTAACCAGCGTCGTGAGAGGTGATGGTAGAAGCAACAGAGGTGTCGAAGTCAACAGGCGCGTGAGTGCGGTTTTCCTGTTTAACGCCTTCCATTACTTTGTCCCACAGCGTGGTGGTCGCTTCGGTCGCGCCAGCCAGGAAGGACTCGTCACCCTCGTAAGGGGTATAGTTTTTCTGGATAAAGTCGCGTACGTTGACTTCTTTCTGCCAGTCACCTTTCGCAAAACCTTCCCAGGCTGTGGCTAATTTTTCATTAAGCTCGGACATGTAACACCTACCTTCTTAAGTGGATTTTTTATTTACTGCCTGAAACAACCATCAATTAATGATGATTATCGCCACGCAGGTAAATGACCCAGTATGTCAACCCAACTAACAATCCTCCACCAATGATATTCCCGATTGTTACCGGAATCAGATTATCGGTGATGAAATTTGTAATAGTCAGGTGAGAAAAACTTTCCGGGCTGGAGCCGATAGCGGTCCAGAACTCCGGGCTTGCAAAGTGACGGATTACGATACCCATCGGAATCATAAACATGTTTGCGATACTGTGCTCAAAACCGCTGGCAACGAACATGGCCACCGGCAGAACCATAATCAATGCTTTATCTGTCAGGCTGCGACCTGAGTAGCTCATCCATACGGCCAGACAGACCATCAGGTTCGCCAAAATACCCAGTGCGACAGCTTCAATAAAGGTATGGTGCAGTTTGTGGTCGGCTGTTTGCAGGACATTCAAGCCCCAGCCGCCATTCGCTACCATATATTCACCGGATAACCACATCAGCAGCACAAAGAGCAATGCACCAAACAGGTTACCGATATAAACGTTGACCCAGTTACGAGCCAACTGGCCCCAGGTGATACGTCCACTGGCTTTCGCCACCACGATCAACACAGTTGATGTGAAAAGGTCTGCGCCGCAGATGACGCAAAGAATTAACCCTAATGAGAAACATATCCCACCAACTAATTTAGCCATGCCGTACGGCATTGAGGCTGTCCCAGTGGTGGCAGTAATATAAAAAACAAACGCGATGGAGATAAAGACCCCTGCTGTAATCGCCAAAAAGAACGTTGTCAGCGGTTTCTTTGTTGCTTTGTAGACACCTGCTTCTTCGGCAACTTTGGCCATCGCAGCTGGAAGTATTAGATCAAAAGGGTTGTCAGCTTTCACACTAACTCTCTCTTTATTTAAGTCGGCGACGAGATACTAACAAAGCATTATAGAAGAGAATTTGATATGGATCATATCTCGCCTGGCTTATAGGACCGCAAAGTGCATGGTTTTTCAGCAAATGCGGAGTAACTTATTGATTTTAAAAATAAAAATAAAGTTTAAACTTTGCAATTACAGTTGAATTTTTTTATGCGGCCTCCCAAACAACAGTTAATTAAAATGGGGTAATTACCATAAAGAGTAACAATAATCCCTGGGTTTATATGAATATATTCACCCATGGTTAACTTAATTATTACAATTGGTACTCATTGCCGAAATATAAATAAAAAGGGGCAATGAAATTGCCCCGTAATATAACGTAGACCTGTGATTAAGCCTACAGATTGTCGTGTTACTTGTCGTTAATTCGACCAAAAGGCACGTTTGGCCCGTTGTAATTTTTCGTAAGCTGCCAACAACGCCTGGTGCGCCGGGAACGCCATCAACGAACCATCAGCTGCCTGCAGACCATTGAAGGGCGCTTCACCGCTTAGCGCCGCACTTGCCGCTTCAACTGCGTCCGCACCGTACATGCGCACAAAAGCGTTCAGATATTGCAGCGGCTGGCGCTCTTCTTCCTGAGACAGCTGCAGCAACGTTTGCAGGCAGCGGTAGTAATTGATGCGCTCAGCGCTGAATACCGAGCCGTTGAACTCGATTGTCCACTCGGTCCATGAGAGCGCCTGATCCAGGTCGCCACCCGCCAGCGCGAGCATTGCTTTTAGTTCGCCAATACGCAGCGTAAACCAGCCATTGTCTTTACCGGTCGCAACGCCCAGTAACTCACGCACGCGGGTGAAATCGTCGTGGCCTTCTTCATCGAGCTGCTCAATAAGATTCAGGTAATCTTCTTTCTCCCACTCGCTGCTTGGCAGAGAGAGGATAGTTTCGCGCAGATGACTACCCATGTTGTTGTTTGCCAGCCAGAGATCTTCTGCCGGATAAATATCGGACATGCCCGGAACCAGAATACGACAGGCGTAGACGCCCAGATGCTCGTAGTCGGCGATGTACACTTCTTTATCTTCTGCATTGAAGATGGCCATCAGGGTAGCAAACTCTTCTTCGGTTGTTCCGGCAAAGCTCCAGTCAGCAAACGGATAGTCCGCATCTTGCTTAAAGAGATCCCAGGAGATCGAACCGCTGGAGTCGATAAAGTGCGTTTCGAGGTTGGTATGTTCTGCGACTTCTTCATCATCAAACGTTGGCGGGGTAAAGACATCCAGATCTTTCAGGCTACGACCCTGGAGCAGTTCAGTCACGGTACGTTCCAGCGCCACACCAAAGTCCGGATGTGCGCCGAAAGAGGCGAAGCAGGTACCGTTAGTCGGGTTAAACAGAACCACGCAAATGACCGGATATTTGCCGCCCAGCGAGCCGTCATAAGCAAAAATCGGAAAACCTTCGGCTTCCAGCTTCTCAATGGATGCCACAACGCCAGGATAACGTGCAAGTACATCTGCCGGGATCTCAGGCAGACTGATGCGTTCGCTGATGATGCGGTTTTTAATATGACGTTCAAAAACCTCTGACAGCCCCTGTACGCGAGCTTCATTACGGGTATTACCCGCTGACATGCCGTTAGATACATACAGGTTACCGACGATATTCATTGGAATATAGACGGTTTGTTCATCTGACTGGCGCGTAAAGGGGAGGGCGCAAATTCCGCGAGCTTCGTTGCCGGACTGCAGATCGATTAGCATACCTGCCGTCAGCTCGTTTTCCGGATCGTAAAATGCACGCAGGCGCGAATCGAGAATGCCTTCCGGCAGAGTGTCGTCTTCGGTCAGCGGGAACCACTTCTCATTTGGGTAATGGACAAATGGACCGTTAGCCACGTCATCACCCAGCCAGAAATCGGCAAAGAAATAGTTGGTGGACAGACGCTCAAAATATTCACCCAGCGCGGATGCCAGTGCCGCCTTCTTGGTCGCGCCTTTACCATTGGTAAAACACAGCGCGCAGTCTTTATCGCGAATATGGACGGACCAGACGTTAGGTACCGGGTTCAGCCAGGAGGCTTCTTCAATATTGAAGCCGAGATCGAGCAATTTTTGCTGGAAGCGAGCGATGGAATCTTCCAGTGCGGCGTCTTTGCCGGGAATATAGGTTTGCGTCATAGCAGTCACTTTTTTGTACGTAAAGCGGGCAATGATACGGGTTTTACGTGACTGACGCTATCTTCGGGGCCCGGTCTGCGGAAATAAAACTTTTGGCTATCATTAATGGAACTAACTTATTGTTCGGACATAAAAAAATGAAAGCGTTTGATCTCCACCGCATGGCGCTGGATAAGGTTCCTCTGGAGTTTCTGGGCGAAGTTGCGCTTCGCAGCCTTTATACCTTTGTTTTGGTCTTTATATTTCTTAAAATTACGGGGCGGCGCGGCGTGCGTCAGATGTCGCTATTTGAAGTATTAATCATCCTGACACTAGGCTCTGCGGCAGGCGACGTTGCGTTTTATGACGATGTGCCAATGCTTCCGGTACTGGTGGTATTTGTTACCCTCGCTGTGCTGTACCGCTTAGTGATGTGGTTCATGACTCATAGCGAGAAACTGGAAGATTTACTGGAAGGCAAGCCTGCCATCATTATCCACGAAGGGGAATTTGTCTGGGAGAAATTAGATAAGCAGAACATGACGGAATTTGAATTCTTCATGGAGCTACGAATCCGCGGTGTTGATCATCTTGGGCAGGTGAGGCTGGCTATCCTGGAGACCAATGGGCAACTTAGCGTCTTTTACTATGCTGATGAAGATGTAAAACCGGGTCTGTGTATTTTACCTAAGGCGTTTTCTGAACGTTTCACTACCATACCTGAAGCGGGAGATTACGCATGCGTACAGTGCGGTAAAATAATTGCTATGCCAGCGGGTTGCCATCAATTATGTCCGCGCTGTGCAAATCCAGAATGGTCGAAGGCCAGCCGTGGAATTCGGGTGACTTGATAGCCATTATGTCGGTTTTATGACGATTAGACGGGAGAATGTTTTGTGTGACAACGAGCGCATTTTTGGGGTCATAAGTTTTAGACATTGCGGCGCGTGTCACTGAATGATAAAACCGATATCCACTGTTATAACTTATTGCTTTTAGCGTGGTGAGGGGAAATGGCTCAGGTCTTTAATTTCAGTTCAGGTCCGGCAATGTTACCGGCGGATGTGCTTAAACAGGCTCAACAGGAACTCTGTGACTGGCACGGTCTTGGTACATCGGTGATGGAAATCAGCCACCGTGGTAAAGAATTTATTCAGGTGGCTGAGGAAGCAGAAAAGGATTTTCGCGATCTGCTGAATATTCCCTCGAACTACAAAGTTTTGTTCTGCCATGGCGGCGGCCGTGGTCAGTTTGCCGGCATTCCGTTGAATATTCTGGGTGATAAGACCACTGCAGATTATGTTGACGCAGGTTACTGGGCGGCGAGCGCAATCAAAGAAGCAAAAAAATACTGCTCTCCCAATGTTATTGACGCAAAAATCTCCGTCGATGGCCTGCGTGGCGTGAAGCCGATGAGCGAGTGGCAACTCAGTGATAACAGCGCCTATTTGCACTACTGCCCGAACGAAACCATTGACGGTATTGCCATCAATGAAACGCCGAACTTTGCGTCAGATGTGGTTGTAACGGCAGATCTCTCTTCCACTATTCTGTCCACTCCACTGGATGTCTCCCGCTATGGCGTGATTTATGCAGGCGCGCAGAAAAATATCGGCCCGGCTGGCTTAACGCTGGTTATCGTTCGTGAGGATCTGCTGGGTAAAGCGCATCAATCTTGCCCTTCAATTCTGGATTACACCATCCTGGCGGAAAATGATTCAATGTTTAACACGCCGCCGACATTTGCCTGGTATCTGGCTGGTCTGGTCTTTAAATGGCTGAAAAACAACGGTGGCGTTGCGGCCATGGATCGTATTAATCAGCAAAAAGCTGACCTGCTGTACGGTTTGATTGATAAAAGCGATTTCTACCGTAACGATGTTGCCAAAGCGAACCGTTCTCGCATGAACATTCCGTTCCAGTTAGCTGACAATTCACTGGACAAAATCTTCCTTGAAGAGTCGCTGGCTGCGGGGCTGCATGCACTGAAAGGTCACCGTGTAGTCGGTGGTATGCGTGCCTCTATCTATAATGCAATGCCGCTGGAAGGCGTAAAAGCGCTGACTGACTTTATGGCTGACTTCGAACGTCGCCACGGCTAATTGGCTTGCCTTACACCCCCGTAGCCTGGCTGCGGGGTTTTTTTATTCTGTTTGTTGAGAGTTGAGTTTCATGGAATCCCTGACGTTACAACCCATCGCGCGGGTAGATGGCACGATTAATCTGCCTGGTTCAAAAAGTGTTTCCAACCGCGCCTTGTTGCTGGCCGCCTTTGCACAGGGCACCACCGTTCTGACCAATCTTCTTGACAGCGATGATGTACGCCATATGCTCAATGCGCTCAATGCATTGGGCGTTTCCTTTACGCTGTCTGCGGATCGTACCCGCTGTGAAGTAACGGGTATCGGCGGGCCGTTAGCCGCAGAAAAACCTCTGGAGTTATTCCTGGGTAATGCAGGTACGGCAATGCGCCCGCTGGCAGCAGCGCTGTGCCTTGGCAGCAATGATATTGTCCTGACCGGTGAACCACGCATGAAAGAGCGTCCGATTGGCCATCTGGTGGATGCGCTACGTCAGGGCGGCGCGCAGATTGATTATCTGGAACAGGAAAATTATCCGCCTCTGCGTCTGCGCGGCGGGTTCAGCGGTGGTAGCGTTGAGGTTGACGGCAGCGTATCGAGCCAGTTTTTGACTGCATTGCTGATGACTGCTCCGCTTGCAACCCAGGATACCGTCATCTCCATTAAAGGAGACCTGGTTTCCAAACCCTATATCGACATTACGCTGCATCTGATGCACACCTTCGGTGTTGAAGTCGAAAATCAGCAATATCAGCGCTTTGTCGTGCGTGGTAATCAGCAGTACTCCTCCCCAGGCCACTATCTGGTGGAAGGTGATGCTTCTTCTGCTTCCTATTTCCTGGCAGCTGGCGCGATTAAAGGCGGCACGGTCAAAGTTACCGGTATTGGGCGCAACAGCGTGCAGGGCGATATTCGTTTTGCCGATGTACTGGAAAAAATGGGGGCGCAGATTGTCTGGGGTGATGATTTTATCTCCTGTACGCACGGAGAATTGAACGCCATTGATATGGATATGAACCATATCCCGGATGCAGCGATGACGATTGCAACGGCGGCACTCTTTGCTCGCGGTACAACTACGTTGCGTAACATTTATAACTGGCGCGTTAAAGAAACTGACCGTCTTTTTGCAATGGCTACAGAGCTTCGTAAAGTGGGCGCTGAGGTGGAAGAGGGCGAAGATTTTATTCGCGTGACCCCACCTGCACATATCCAATATGCGGAAATTGGCACCTATAATGACCACCGTATGGCAATGTGTTTCTCTCTGGTGGCGTTGTCGGATACACCTGTCACCATCCTCGATCCGAAATGTACGGCCAAAACCTTTCCTGACTACTTCGAGCAACTGGCGCGCATTAGTACGCTGGCCTGATTCTTTTTCTGCAGTTTTTGACGCCGACATCTGTCGGCGTTGTTGATTTCTTCGCCTTGCTGCCTTCTCCGTTGAATGTTATTTTGCACGTTAGCTTTATTTAAACTTATGAATTATTTATGTTTTATATGTTTAATCAACGGATGATTCACATGACACATACAAAAAAACTTATGGCATTAGCCGTGGCTGCGGTGGTGCTGGTGGGTTGCAAGAATATGAACGCAAATATGCTCGCCAGCTCGGGCGTCTCTGCCTTCAAAGCGGCGACATTATCAGATGCAGATGTAAAAGCGCTGTCGAGCGATGCCTGCAAGCAAATGGACACCACCAACAAAGTGGCGGGCGCATCAAGTAAATATACAAAACGCTTGAATACAATAGCGAAAGCATTGGGCAACAATATCGACGGCATACCTGTTACTTATAAAGTCTATTTAACCTCGGATGTGAACGCGTGGGCTATGGCCAACGGCTGCGTCCGCGTCTACAGCGGCCTGATGGATCTGATGACTGATAACGAAGTCGAAGCAGTATTAGGGCATGAACTGGGACATGTGGCGCTGGGCCATTCGAAGAAAGCCATGCAGGCGGAATACGCGACGCTTGCTGCCCGCGATGCCATTTCTGCTACCAGCGGCGTTGCGGCGCAACTGTCCCGCTCACAACTGGGTGATTTGGCTAATGGTGTTATCAATTCCGCCTTTTCCCGCAGCCAGGAGTCGGATTCAGATGATTTTTCCTATGACTTGCTAAAAAAACGCGGCATCAAAACACAGGGCCTGGTGACCAGCTTCGAGAAGCTGGCGCAAATGGATTCCGGCCATGCGAAATCGTTATTTGATTCTCACCCGCCATCAGCGGAGCGCGCGCAACACATTCGTGATCGTATCGCCGCAGATAAAAAGTAAATAATTGTCACTTTCGGGCTGGTATTCTTCCAGCCCTCTATAATTGCGCAAACCTTCTCCACTCAGCACGATTAATCCTGTTATTTATGCCAGGTAGTAACGGTCATTGGCGTTGCAGCGTATAATGCGCGGCGTTCACGTTAACGGTATGCCTTTATGAAGGAGAAAAAGATGACGGCAATTGCCCCGGTAATCACCATTGATGGGCCTAGCGGTGCGGGGAAAGGCACCCTGTGCAAGGCAATGGCGGAAGCGTTGCAATGGCATCTACTGGATTCAGGCGCAATCTATCGTGTGCTGGCGCTGGCCGCACTGCACCACCATGTTGATGTCACCTCAGAAGACGTACTGGTCCCGCTGGCAGCGCATCTTGACGTACGTTTTGTCTCGACTGACGGCAACCTTGAAGTGATCCTTGAAGGTGAGGACGTGAGCGGTGAGATCCGTACGCAGGAAGTCGCTAATGCGGCATCGCAGGTTGCGGCTTTCCCTCGCGTGCGCGAGGCCTTGTTACGTCGTCAACGCGCTTTTCGTGAAGCGCCGGGCCTCATTGCGGATGGCCGCGATATGGGGACCGTCGTATTCCCTGATGCGCCAGTGAAAATTTTCCTTGACGCTTCCTCGGAAGAGCGTGCGCACCGCCGTATGCTACAGTTGCAGGAAAAGGGGTTTAGTGTTAATTTTGATCGCCTTTTATCCGAGATAAAAGAGCGCGATGACCGCGATCGCAGTCGCGCCGTCGCCCCACTTGTTCCTGCAGAAGATGCGTTAGTGCTGGATTCTACCAGTTTAACTATTGAGCAAGTGATTGAAAAAGCGCTACAATATGCGCGCCAAAAACTGGCACTCGCGTAATTGCGACAGAATTAGCAGTACCCCCGCTGCAAAGGATTGACGGCGGGTATGTGAAACAACCCCATCCGGCACGGAGCCAGGTGGACGTTAATATTAACCTGAAGATTAAACATGACTGAATCTTTTGCTCAACTGTTTGAAGAATCCTTAAAAGAAATCGAAACCCGCCCGGGTTCCATCGTTCGTGGTGTTGTTGTTGCTATCGACAAAGACGTAGTACTGGTTGACGCTGGTCTGAAATCTGAGTCTGCCATTCCGGCTGAGCAGTTCAAAAACGCCCAGGGCGAACTGGAAATCCAGGTTGGCGACGAAGTTGACGTTGCTCTGGATGCAGTAGAAGACGGCTTCGGTGAAACCCTGCTGTCCCGTGAAAAAGCTAAACGTCACGAAGCCTGGATCACGCTGGAAAAAGCGTACGAAGAAGCTGAAACTGTTACCGGTGTTATCAATGGCAAAGTCAAAGGCGGCTTCACTGTTGAGCTGAACGGTATTCGCGCGTTCCTGCCGGGTTCTCTGGTAGACGTTCGTCCGGTTCGCGACACGCTGCACCTGGAAGGCAAAGAGCTTGAATTCAAAGTAATCAAGCTGGACCAGAAGCGTAACAACGTTGTTGTTTCTCGTCGTGCCGTTATCGAATCCGAGAACAGCGCAGAACGTGATCAACTGCTGGAAAACCTGCAGGAAGGCATGGAAGTTAAAGGTATCGTTAAGAACCTCACTGACTACGGTGCATTCGTTGATCTGGGTGGCGTTGACGGCCTGCTGCACATCACTGATATGGCATGGAAACGCGTTAAGCATCCGAGCGAAATCGTTAATGTGGGCGACGAAATCACTGTTAAAGTGCTGAAGTTCGACCGCGAGCGTACTCGTGTATCCCTCGGCCTGAAACAGCTGGGCGAAGATCCATGGGTAGCTATCGCTAAACGTTACCCGGAAGGTACTAAACTGACTGGTCGCGTAACCAACCTGACTGACTACGGCTGCTTCGTTGAAATCGAAGAAGGCGTTGAAGGTCTGGTGCACGTTTCTGAAATGGACTGGACCAACAAAAACATCCACCCATCCAAAGTTGTTAACGTTGGTGATGTAGTGGAAGTTATGGTTCTGGATATCGACGAAGAACGTCGTCGTATCTCTCTGGGCCTGAAACAGTGCAAAGCTAACCCGTGGCAGCAGTTCGCGGAAACCCATAACAAGGGTGACCGTGTTGAAGGTAAAATCAAGTCTATCACTGACTTCGGTATCTTCATCGGCCTGGATGGCGGCATCGACGGTCTGGTTCACCTGTCTGACATCTCCTGGAACGTTGCAGGCGAAGAAGCAGTTCGTGAATACAAAAAAGGCGACGAAATCGCAGCTGTTGTTCTGCAGGTTGACGCAGAGCGTGAACGTATCTCCCTGGGTGTTAAACAGCTCGCAGAAGATCCGTTCAACAACTACGTTGCTCTGAACAAGAAAGGCGCGATCGTAACCGGTAAAGTAACTGCAGTTGACGCGAAAGGCGCAACCGTAGAACTGGCTGACGGTGTTGAAGGTTACCTGCGTGCTTCTGAAGCATCCCGTGACCGCGTTGAAGACGCGACTCTGGTTCTGAGCGTAGGCGATGACGTTGAAGCTAAATTCACCGGCGTTGACCGTAAAAACCGTGTAGTAAGCCTGTCTGTTCGTGCTAAAGACGAAGCTGACGAGAAAGATGCTATCGCAACTGTTAACAACAAACAGGAAGACGGTAACTTCTCCAACGCTATGGCAGAAGCCTTCAAAGCAGCTAAAGGCGAGTAATATTTCGCCATACTTTGGACTGCCAGACGGCTGTGAGTACATCGCCTCGGTAAATTACCGGGGCGATATTGCAAAGCAATCGTGTCTGACACGCGAAGTATGATGAGTATACTTGACAGATTACAGATTTCGTCCTGTAATCAAGCACAAAGGGCGGCTACGGCCGCCCTTGTTCAAGCTGTTAAGCTAATTTGCCCTGAAGGAAACCGGAGGAATCATGACCAAGTCAGAATTGATTGAAAGACTTGCCAGCCAGCAATCGCACATTCCCGCGAAAGCCGTGGAAGACGCGGTCAAAGAGATGCTGGAGCATATGGCCTCTACTCTTGCCCTGGGTGAGCGTATTGAGATCCGCGGTTTCGGCAGTTTTTCTCTGCACTATCGTGCACCCCGCACCGGGCGTAATCCGAAAACGGGCGATAAAGTGGATCTGGAAGGAAAATACGTTCCGCACTTTAAGCCGGGTAAAGAATTGCGTGACCGCGCCAATATTTATGAAGGTTAAGTTTTAATCTGGATTGAAACCTAATCATCGTGAAAAGCACCGACAGGTGCTTTTTTCATTTTTATCTCCTTTCTCCTTCCTCCTTCCTCCTGGAAAGCTGCTCGCAAAATGCGTGTCTTCGGTTGCAAGTTCGTTTAGAACTGTCCACCTTTGCCGCAAAACCAGAAAATCATGCCAGACGGCTTGC
Source organism: Phytobacter palmae (assembly GCA_900112785.1). Taxonomy (GTDB): domain Bacteria; phylum Pseudomonadota; class Gammaproteobacteria; order Enterobacterales; family Enterobacteriaceae; genus Phytobacter; species Phytobacter palmae. Next base: position 17,329 of record FONB01000008.1, read on the forward strand.
GCAACGCCAGTCACACTTACCGTAACAAGGAGGTGGGCATGCCATTACCTGCGCTAGCGTTGTGCCTGAACGTAGGCATATTGCCACTATTATTTCTCCCCGCACTGCCTGAAATTGAATATGTCTGGATGATAATTGTTACAGGGTGCCTGCTTGCCAGCAGACATCAGCGCTACATTCGTTATACAGGGTTTACGGTGCTGTTTTTCGCCTGGGGATTGTTAGCAGCATTACAGGCTATCTGGCCAACTCAACATTTGCCGGGGGCGAATCGGCAGGTGAGGGTGGTGATTACCGGGACCGATCACGCAACAACACACTACGCTGATATCACTCATCTGGACGGTAAACGCATAATCCCCGCAGCAGGTATAACGCTCTACGGCGAATACCTGCCGCAGCCGGTGTGCATTGGCCAGCAGTGGAATATGACAATAAGAGCGCGGCCAGTACATGGGCAACTGAATGATGGAGGGTTTGACACTCAGCGTCACGCGTTGTCGTCGCATTTACCGCTGACCGGTCGTTTTACTAATGCGCAGATTGTGGATGCTCAATGTAGCTGGCGCGGTCAGTACCTGGATTCGCTGAGCAAGCATCTGGAAACGTACCCCTGGAGAGCGGTCATTGTGGCGCTGGGGCTTGGCGAGCGTTCTGTACTGGATCGTGAGGTAAAAGATATTATGCGTCAGACGGGTACCGCTCATCTGATGGCGATATCCGGTCTGCATATTGCGCTGACGGCAATGCTTGGCGTATTACTGGCAAGGGGCGTGCAGCGCTTTTTACCCACAAGGCGAATTAACTGGCATTTACCGTTATTAATTGGTGTGGTCTGCGCTATCGGTTACGCCGTGTTAACGGGAATGCAGCCACCTGCTTTTCGAACGACGCTCTCTATTGTGATATGGGCGGTGCTACGTCTGTCGGGACGCCTTTGGACACCGTGGCAGGTCTGGCTGTGCTGCATTGCCGGCATACTGTTTATCGACCCTATCGCTGTGTTATCACAAAGTTTATGGCTGTCTGCGTTCGCCGTCGCGGCACTGATTTTTTGGTATCAATGGCTCCCATTACGGATACGCAATCTCTGCTGGTGGCGTCGGGTTCTCAGCGACCTTCTCTACATCCAGGCCGGCATGACATTATTGCTGATGCCGCTGCAGATTTTGTCGTTTCACGGCATAAGCCTGAGCTCAATGGCGGCGAATTTAATCGCTGTACCGCTGGTTACCTTTCTCACCGTCCCACTCGTTCTTGTCGGTATGCTACTGCATCCGGTCGGCCTGCAAAGTGTTGAATCATTTGTCTGGTCTCTGGCTGATGGTTCTCTTGCGGTTCTGTTCTGGTTTCTGCAACGCTTGCCGTACGGTTGGCTTGATGTCGATGCACGCTGGCTTGGGTTAGCCTGTCTCCCCTGGCTTTTTCTTATCATGGGAAAATTGCGCTGCTGGCGCTCTTTTCCTGCAGTTGGTTGTACGGCAATCATCCTGTTGCTGTTCCCTTTTCGGCAGATCTATCGCGACGGTGACTGGGCCGTACATATGCTTGATGTAGGACAAGGGCTGGCGATAGTCATTGAGCGCAATGGTAAGGCTATTTTGTACGACACCGGGCTTGCGTGGCCGGGAGGGGACAGCGCGCAACAACTGATTACTCCATGGTTACGTTGGCATCATCTGCAACCGGAAGGCATTATCCTCAGCCATGAACATCTCGATCATCGCGGCGGGCTTAATACGCTTCTCATCGACTGGCCATCGCTATGGGTTAAAAGTCCATTAGGCTGGCCCGGTCATCAGCCCTGTTTTCGCGGTGAAAGCTGGCAATGGCAGGGACTCGCCTTCACCGCACACTGGCCTCTCAAAGACACACAAATGAAGGGAAACGATCGTTCATGCGTGGTCAAAGTTGATGACGGGCAACAGAGCATACTGCTGACGGGAGATATTGAAACCGCAGGGGAAATGGGGATGATGAGCCATTACTGGCAGTATCTCCAGGCTACACTTATCCAGGTACCTCATCATGGCAGTAACACCTCTTCCACGCTCCCTTTTATTCAGAGGGTGAATGGAAAAGTGGCGCTGGCGTCTGCATCGCGTTACAACAACTGGCATTTACCGTCAGCAAAAGTGAAAAAGCGTTATCAGCAACAGGCTTACCGGTGGTTTGATACGCCGCATCATGGACAAATAACAGTCTTATTCTCGCGGCAAGGTTGGAAAATCTTGAGCTTACGCGAGCAAATTTTCCCACGTTGGTATCATCAGTGGTTTGGCGTACCTGGAGATAACGGGTAGAATATGCGGCTATTTCAACAAGTGCTGGTTTTTTGAATGCATAACGACAAAGATCTCTCAACATGGCAGACGTTCCGCCGACTTTGGCCCATCATTGCGCCGTTTAAAGCGGGTTTGATCGTGTCGGGAGTAGCGTTAATCCTCAACGCAGCCAGCGATACATTTATGTTATCGCTTCTCAAACCATTACTGGATGATGGTTTTGGTAAAACGGACCGCTCTGTGTTGCTGTGGATGCCACTGGTGGTTATCGGGCTGATGATTTTACGCGGCATCACCAGCTATATCTCTAGCTACTGTATTTCATGGGTTTCTGGCAAGGTGGTGATGACCATGCGCCGCCGCCTCTTTAGTCATATGATGGGGATGCCCGTATCCTTCTTTGACAAACAATCTACCGGGACACTCCTGTCTCGCATTACATATGACTCTGAACAGGTCGCTTCTTCTTCTTCCAGTGCGCTGATCACTGTGGTACGTGAAGGGGCATCTATCATCGGTCTGTTTGTGATGATGTTCTATTACAGCTGGCAATTATCCGCAATTCTCATTGTGCTTGCGCCGATCGTCTCTTTTGCTATCCGCGTTGTGTCAAAGCGTTTTCGCAATATCAGCAAAAATATGCAAAACACGATGGGGCAGGTGACGACCAGTGCCGAGCAGATGCTGAAAGGGCATAAAGAAGTGCTGATGTTTGGTGGTCAGAATGTAGAAACCAGCCGTTTTGAGAAAGTCAGCAATAAGATGCGCCTGCAGGGAATGAAAATGGTATCGGCATCCTCAATATCCGATCCAATCATCCAGCTTATCGCTTCGCTGGCTCTGGCGTTTGTGCTTTATGCTGCAAGTTTCCCAAGCGTGATGGATACACTGACAGCAGGGACCATCACCGTGGTGTTCTCCTCCATGATCGCACTGATGCGCCCACTGAAATCGCTGACCAATGTTAACGCGCAGTTTCAGCGCGGGATGGCGGCCTGTCAGACGCTGTTCGCTATTCTCGATAGCGAGCAGGAAAAAGATGAAGGTACGCTGGTTATTGAACGTGCAAAAGGTGACGTTGAGTTCCGGGATGTCACCTTCACTTACCCAGGGCGCGAGACGCCTGCGCTGCGTAATATCAATCTGAGTATTCCGGCAGGTAAAACAGTAGCACTGGTTGGCCGTTCTGGTTCGGGTAAATCGACCATGGCAAGCCTTATCACGCGCTTCTATGACATAGATAAAGGCCAGATCCTGATGGATGGTCATGACCTGCGCGAATATAAGCTGACGTCATTGCGCAACCAGGTTGCACTGGTCTCGCAAAATGTGCACCTCTTCAATGATACCGTGGCAAATAATATTGCCTATGCTCGTACGGAAGAGTACAGCCGTGAGCAGATCGAACAGGCGGCGAAAATGGCCTATGCCATGGATTTCATCAATAAGATGGACAATGGTCTGGATACCATTATCGGTGAAAACGGCGTACTGCTTTCCGGCGGCCAGCGGCAGCGTATTGCGATTGCCCGTGCGCTGCTCCGCGACAGCCCTATCCTTATCCTTGATGAAGCAACATCAGCACTGGATACGGAATCAGAGCGTGCGATTCAGGCGGCGCTCAACGAATTGCAGAAAAACCGTACCTCACTGGTGATTGCACACCGCCTTTCAACGATCGAACAGGCAGATGAAATCGTCGTGGTAGAAGATGGGCGCATCGTTGAGCGTGGAAGCCATAGCGAGCTTCTGGCGCAGCGCGGTGTTTATGCGCAGTTGCATAAAATGCAGTTTGGCGAATGATTGCGCGCATCTGGTCCGGCGAATCACCGCTGTGGCTGCTGTTATTGCCGCTCTCCTGGCTCTATGGCCTGGTCAGCGGCATTATTCGTTTGTGCTGGCGGCTGGGGTTGAAAAAAGCCTGGCACGCGCCCGTTCCCGTTGTTGTGGTCGGCAATCTTACCGCGGGTGGCAATGGTAAAACGCCAGTGGTTGTCTGGCTGGTGGAACAGTTACAGCAGCGCGGTATACGGGTGGGAGTGGTTTCCAGAGGATATGGCGGTAAAGCCGCACACTATCCGTTACTACTCACTCCTGAAACCACGACCGCCGAGGCGGGCGATGAGCCGGTGCTTATTTTTCAGCGTACAGGGGCGCCTGTCGCTGTTTCTCCCGCCAGAGTCGATGCAGTCAAAGCGCTTCTGGCCGATTCGTCAGTGCAGCTAATCGTTACCGACGACGGTTTGCAGCACTATCGTCTGCACCGTGATAAAGAAATTGTCGTTATTGATGGCGTGCGGCGTTTTGGTAACGGCTGGTGGCTTCCGGCAGGGCCGATGCGTGAACGGGCATCGCGACTTAAATCCGTTGATGCTGTGATCACTAATGGTGGAATTGCTCAGCCTGGCGAGATAGCTATGCGATTGCAGCCAGGGCTGGCTGTGAATTTGCTTACCGGTGAGCGCCGCAATGTCGACGCGCTGCAAAATCTGGTTGCGATGGCCGGAATTGGTCATCCTCCGCGTTTTTTTGCTACGCTGCATGAAAGCGGTGCGCGTCCGGTGAAAACCGTTGCGTTAGCCGATCACCAGGCGCTTTCCCGGAAGGATGTCTCAGCACTGCTTGAGCCGGATCAAACACTAATCATGACGGAAAAAGATGCCGTTAAGTGTCGCGCCTTTGCGGATAAAAACTGGTGGTATCTGCCTGTGGATGCGCATCTTGAGAATAAGCAAGCAGAGAAGTTGTTGCAGGAACTCTTAACTCTGGTGCGCTGACGTTCTTGTCGGGGCGCGCCGTGTTCTACAACCGGGAAGCCTATGTCTGTGCCACAAATCACGCTGCAAACTGCCCGTCATCTCCATCTTGCCGCTCAGGGGTTACTGAGAAAACCATCCCGTCGCGCTACCCCTGGTGACGTACTGGCGACGATTCAACGCATGTCATTGCTACAGATTGATACCATCAATATTGTGGCGCGAAGCCCTTATCTGGTGCTGTTCAGCCGTCTTGGCAAATATCCCCCGCAGTGGCTTGACGACGCGCTGAAAAATGGCGAACTGATGGAGTACTGGGCGCATGAAGCCTGCTTTTTACCACGCAGCGATTTTGCACTATTCCGTCATCGTATGCTTGCCCCTGATAAAATGGGCTGGAAATATCGCCAGGCGTGGATGCAAGAGCATGCCGAGGAAATTGAGGCGCTCATCGCACATATTCAGCAAAACGGCCCTGTTCGTTCGGCTGATTTTGAACATCCGCGTAAAGGGGCCAGCGGCTGGTGGGAGTGGAAGCCACATAAGCGCCATCTTGAAGGGTTATTTACCGCAGGGAAAGTGATGGTTATCGAACGTCGCAATTTCCAGCGCGTTTATGACCTTACCCATCGTGTGATGCCAGACTGGAATGACGAACGCGATTTATTAACGCAGGCAGAAGCCGAGCACCTTATGCTTGAAAAGAGCGCGCGCAGTCTGGGCCTCTTTCGTGCTGAATGGCTTGCGGATTATTACCGTCTGCGCCGGCCTGCGTTACCACTGCTGCTTGAGCGCTTGCAGGAAGAGGGCAAGATTATCCCGGTGGATGTCGAAGAACTCGGTCCCGCCTGGCTACATACTGACCTGATGCCGCAGCTTGACCTTGCAATAGTCGGCAAACTGACGGCAACGCATAGCGCTGTGCTTTCCCCCTTCGACCCGGTAGTCTGGGATCGCAAACGGGCGGAGCAGCTGTTTGATTTTAGCTATCGGCTGGAGTGCTATACGCCTGCGCCGAAACGCCAGTACGGTTATTTTGTGTTACCACTGTTGCATCGTGGTCGTCTGGTCGGGCGAATGGATGCCAAGATGCATCGTAAGGCGTCGGTACTGGAGGTCATTGCGCTCTACCTGGAAAACGGTGTAAAACCAGGTCGCACGCTTGAAAAAGGGCTCATAACTGCAATCGGTGATTTTGCCCGCTGGCAAGGCGCGCAGCACGTTACCTTTGGATATCTGCCAGAAGGGCTTTTTATTGAGCATCGTCAGGGGCTGGAAATAGACGCAGCCTGACTACTGAATATGTTAAAGTTTACGGATCACGCGTCAGGTCCATCAGGAGGAAATATGGATCATCGGTTACTGGAAATCATTGCCTGCCCGGTTTGTAATGGCAAACTCTATTACAGCCAGGACAAGCAAGAACTTATTTGCAAAGTAGATAGTCTCGCTTATCCCGTGCGCGAGGGCATTCCTGTACTGCTGGAAAACGAAGCCCGTTCATTAACAGAAGAAGAGAGTCGGCCATGAGTTTCGTTGTCATTATTCCAGCGCGTTATGCATCCACCCGTTTACCAGGGAAACCATTGGTTGATATCAATGGGAAACCCATGGTGGTGCATGTGCTGGAACGTGCGCGTGAGTCCGGGGCGGCGCGCGTAATTGTTGCGACCGACAATACTGATGTTGCGCGTGCGGTAGAAGCGGCGGGTGGAGAGGTCTGCATGACCCGCGCCGATCATCAGTCCGGGACAGAGCGTCTGGCCGAAGTCGTCGAAAAATGTGGTTTCAGTGATGACACTGTGATAGTCAATGTGCAAGGTGATGAACCGATGATCCCGCCGGCGATTATTCGTCAGGTGGCTGAAAATCTGGCCGCTCGCGACATCGGTATGGCTACGCTGGCAGTACCGATTCATCACGCCGATGAAGCATTTAATCCTAACGCGGTGAAAGTGGTGACCGACGCGCAAGGCTATGCGCTCTATTTCTCCCGGGCAACCATTCCATGGGATCGCGACCGTTTTGCTGCTTCTCGTGAGACGATTGGCGACACTTTGCTGCGTCATATCGGTATTTATGGTTATCGTGCCGGCTTTATCCGTCGTTATGTAAACTGGGAAGCCAGTCCGCTGGAAAATATCGAGATGCTGGAGCAGCTGCGCGTACTGTGGTATGGCGAGAAAATCCACGTAGCCGTTGCGACGGAAATCCCGGGAACGGGCGTCGATACCCAGGAAGATCTCGTGCGCGTACGCGCTGAAATGCGTTAATTTCCTCTTATCAATCCCCTCACTCAGAGGGGATTTGCGTTTTTCCCGCAAATTCTCGTATTGATTTGATCTCATCAGGGTGACATCCCGACATCCGGCGCTCATTATAAAAGCAGTAGTCTTCATGAGGGCAATCTGCTATGGAACAACTGCGCGCTGAATTGAGCCACCTGCTGGGTGAAAAGCTGAGCCGCATGGAATGTGTCAGCGAGAGACCTGATACAACATTATGGTCCTTGTATGACAGTCAGGGAAATCCGATGCCGTTGCTGGCGAGAAGTTTTTCCACCCCGGGCCTTGCACGTCAACTGGCATGGAAAATCTCAATGCTGGCACGCAGTGGTACGGTACGTATGCCCGTCGTATATGGGGTAATGACCCATGAAGAGCATCCGGGGCCCGATGTTTTACTAATGGAACGCCTGCGCGGTGTGCCGGTGGAAGCGCCTGCACGTACCCCTGAACGCTGGGAGCATCTGAAAGACCAAATTGTGGAAGGGCTATTGTCCTGGCACAGACAGGACAGTCACGGCTGTGTGGGAATGGTGGACAATACACAGGAGAACATCTGGCCTTCCTGGTATCGCCAGCGGGTAGAGGTGCTATGGACCACGCTGAATCAGTACCACAATACGGGGCTCACGATGCAGGATAAACGTATCCTCTTTCGCACCAGAGAGTGCCTGCCGTCGCTGTTCGAAGGTTTTAACGACAACTGTGTGCTGGTACACGGCAACTTCAATCTGCGTAGTATGTTGAAAGATGCCCGAAGTGACCAGCTTCTGGCGATGGTCGGGCCGGGTATCATGCTCTGGGCGCCCCGAGAATATGAACTGTTCCGCCTGGCGGATGGCCCACTGGCCGAAGGCTTGTTCTGGCACTACCTTCAGCGCGCCCCGGTCGCAGAATCCTTCATGTGGCGGCGCTGGCTCTACCTGCTGTGGGATGAAGTGGCGAAACTGGTCAACACGGGCCACTTCAGTCGCCCCAGTTTTGACCTGGCATCTAAGTCACTCCTGCCCTGGCTTGCCTGAGTCACCTTTCAACCACTGCCAAATCCGCCCAAGTGTTTCATACCCGACCCGGTCGCTGTGCATGAGCCAGACCGGGGAAGGGATGGCGCGTTCCCAGGGGTTAAGAGGGGAAACGATAGCCAGTTGGTTCGCAGGAGCGGGAAGGGGATGCAACCCCGCATTACGGAAGAAAATCATTGCTCTGGGCATATGCGATGCGGATGTCACCAGTAAAAATGGTGCATCGCCAATAGTACGTTTGACCGCTGCGGCTTCCTCTTCGGTATCTTTCGGCGAGTCGAGGGTGATGATATCGCTGCGCGGGATGCCCAGGCTCTCAGCCACTCTGGCCCCGGCTTCTGCGGTACTGACCGGGTTTGTTTTTGCCGCCGCCCCCGTAAAGATCAATTTCGCCCCTGGGTTCTGATGTAACAGGCGAATACCTTCATTCAAACGTGGCAGGCTGTTATTAATGAGATTTGAGCTGGGTGCCCATGCGTCATTCCAGGTGTAGCCTCCGCCCAGAATTACGATATATTGCACCGTCTCTCCACCGCGCCAGGTGGGATAAGTGTCTTCGATGGGTTTGAGCATTTTATCCGCGACGGGTTGCAGGCTCAGCAGCAGAAGAACCAGCCAGCTTGCGCTGATGATACCTTTGCCTGTTTTCTGCCAGCGGCTGAACCAGACCAGTAATAGCCCAAGCCCAATCAATATCAGCAGTGCAGGCAGGGGCAGCATCAGGCCGCCAATGTATTTCTTGAGCGTAAAAAGCACGCGTCCGTCTCCTTTTTAACCATACAGCAGGCGTTTTGCGTGGATCTTACACCAGATGGGTTCATTCTGAGCACGGCTGTGACAAAATAGCGGTTTTGTCAGGATCGCGGAGCGGCCATGCAGGATCGTAATTTCGACGACATCGCGGAAAAATTCTCCCGCAATATCTATGGCACGACCAAAGGCCAACTGCGTCAGGCGATCCTCTGGCAGGATTTGGACAGGGTTCTCGCCGAAATGGGCGATCGTACGCTTCATGTACTGGATGCCGGTGGCGGCGAAGGGCAAACTGCGATTCGCATGGCCGAACGTGGTCATCATGTAACGTTGTGTGATGTGTCGCAGGAAATGATTGCACGTGCTACCGCAGCCGCAGAAGAGAAAGGTGTGAGCGGTAACATGCATTTTGTACAATGCCCTGCTCAGGACATTGCGCAACATTTGGAATCGCCTGTCGATCTGATATTGTTCCATGCTGTGCTTGAATGGGTCGCTGAACCGGTGGACGTTTTGCAAACGTTGTGGTCGCTTCTAAAGCCCGGAGGGACGTTGTCGTTGATGTTTTACAATGCTAACGGCCTGTTGATGCACAATATGGTGGCAGGGAATTTCGACTATGTGCTGGCAGGTATGCCTAAAAAGAAAAAGCGCACATTGTCCCCGGATTATCCGCGAAATCCGGATGAGGTCTATGGCTGGCTGAGAGCGATTGGCTGGCAGATCACGGGTAAAACGGGGGTCCGGGTCTTTCACGATTACCTGCGCGAAAAACACCAACAACGTGACTGTTTTGACTCCTTGCTTGAACTTGAAACGCAATATTGTCGTCAGGAGCCGTATATCAGCCTGGGGCGTTATATCCATGTGACCGCGCTCAAGCCGCAGAGAGATGAAAGGATGAACGATGAGTGAATTTTCCCAGACAGTTCCCGAACTGGTTGCCTGGGCCAGGAAAAACGATTTCTCTATCACGCTTCCGGTAGACAGACTGTCGTTTTTGCTGGCGGTTGCCACGCTGAACGGTGAACGCCTGGATGGCGAAATGAGCGAAGGAGAGCTTGTTGATGCGTTTCGCCACGTCAGCGATGCATTTGAACAAAGCGGAGAAACCGTTGCTCAGCGCGCGAACAATGCCATAAACGATATGGTCCGTCAGCGCCTGTTAAACCGTTTTACCAGCGAACAGGCTGATGGTAATGCCATTTATCGTCTGACGCCGCTCGGAATTGGTATTACCGATTACTATATTCGCCAGCGCGAGTTTTCAACGCTACGTCTGTCCATGCAGTTATCTATCGTGGCGGGAGAGCTGAAACGTGCTGCTGATGCCGCAGATGAAGGTGGGGATGAATTCCACTGGCATCGTAATGTCTATGCGCCCTTGAAATACTCGGTGGCTGAAATTTTCGACAGCATCGATCTCACCCAGCGTGTGATGGATGAGCAGCAGCAGTTAGTTAAAGATGATATCGCGCAGTTATTGAATAAAGACTGGCGTGCGGCTATTTCGAGTTGTGAACTCTTACTCTCCGAAACCTCCGGTACGCTGCGTGAATTACAGGATACGCTGGAGGCAGCCGGGGATAAGCTGCAGGCAAACTTGCTGCGTATCCAGGACGCGACGCTTGCGCATAACGATCTGGAGTTTGTTGACCGACTGGTTTTTGATTTACAGAGCAAGCTGGACCGTATCGTCAGCTGGGGACAGCAGGCGATCGATTTATGGATTGGCTATGATCGCCACGTACACAAGTTTATTCGTACCGCTATCGATATGGATAAAAACCGTGTATTTGCCCAGCGCTTACGCCAGTCAGTCCAGACCTTCTTCGATTCACCCTGGGCGCTAACTTACGCCAACGCCGACAGGCTGCTGGATATGCGTGATGAAGAGATTGCGTTGAGCGATGCCGAGGTAACAGGTGAGCTTCCACCTGACCTGGAATACGAAGAGTTCAACGAAATTCGCGAACAACTTGCGGCCATGATCGAAGAACAACTGGCGATCTATAAAACCAGACAAGCTCCACTGGATCTTGGGCTGGTTGTACGCGAATATCTGGCGCGGTACCCGCGCGCGCGGCATTTCGATATCGCGCGGATCGTCATTGATCAGGCGGTACGCCTCGGCGTAGCGCAAGCAGATTTCACCGGCCTGCCAGCAAAATGGCAGCCGATTAATGATTACGGAGCCAAGGTACAGGCGCATGTCATTGACAAATATTGAACAAGTGATGCCGATCAAATTGGCCCAGGCGCTGGCTAATCCACTCTTTCCGGCACTCGACAGCGCGCTGCGCTCAGGTCGTCACATTGGGCTTGATGAGCTGGATAACCACGCCTTCTTAATGGATTTCCAGGAGTTTCTGGAGGAGTTTTACGGACGTTACAACGTTGAGTTAATCCGTGCGCCGGAAGGTTTCTTCTACCTGCGTCCACGCTCAACGACACTTATTCCGCGTTCGGTGCTGTCTGAACTGGATATGATGGTCGGCAAAATCCTTTGTTACCTCTATCTCAGCCCGGAGCGCCTGGCCAATGAAGGCATTTTCACTCAGCAGGAGCTGTATGACGAGCTGATGACGCTGGCGGATGAAACCAAACTGTTGAAACTGGTGAATAACCGCTCAACAGGTTCTGACCTGGATCGCCAAAAATTACAGGAAAAAGTGCGTTCCTCACTGAACCGCCTGCGTCGGCTTGGCATGATTTGGTTTATGGGTAACGACAGCAGCAAGTTTCGTATTACCGAGTCTGTTTTCCGCTTCGGCGCGGATGTGCGTACCGGGGATGATGCACGTGAAGCCCAACGGCGTTTGATCCGCGACGGTGAAGCCATGCCTGTTGAAAATCACCTGCAACTCAATGATGAGAATGAAGAGAATCAGCCGGAAAGTGGAGAGGAAGAATAATGATTGATCGCGGTAAATTTCGCTCACTGACGCTGATTAACTGGAACGGTTTTTTTGCCCGTACGTTTGACCTGGACGAACTGGTTACCACATTGTCCGGGGGTAATGGTGCTGGTAAATCCACCACCATGGCGGCGTTCGTCACCGCGCTTATCCCGGACTTAACACTACTGCATTTCCGTAACACCACTGAGGCTGGCGCGACGTCCGGCTCTCGTGACAAAGGTCTGCACGGTAAGCTGAAAGCCGGGGTCTGCTACTCCGTTCTGGATGTGATCAACTCTCGCCATCAGCGCGTGCTGGTGGGGGTGCGCCTGCAACAGATAGCGGGTCGTGATCGTAAGGTCGACATCAAACCGTTCGCTATTCAGGGGCTGCCTACAGCGGTTCAACCGACGCAACTGCTGACAGAAACGCTCAACGAGCGACAGGCGCGCGTGCTGCCGCTGCAGGAAGTGAAGGACAAGCTGGAGGCGATGGAAGGGGTGCAGTTTAAGCAGTTCAACTCCATCACCGATTATCACTCTTTGATGTTCGATTTGGGCATCGTGGCACGCCGCTTGCGCTCAGCATCTGACCGTAGCAAATTCTACCGCCTTATCGAAGCGTCGTTGTATGGTGGTATCTCCAGCGCGATCACCCGTTCCCTGCGCGACTATCTCTTGCCGGAAAATAGCGGCGTACGTAAAGCTTTCCAGGATATGGAAGCGGCACTGCGCGAAAACCGTATGACGCTGGAAGCGATTCGCGTTACCCAGTCAGATCGCGATCTGTTCAAGCATTTGATCAGTGAAGCGACCAACTATGTGGCGGCGGATTACATGCGCCATGCCAACGAACGGCGTATTCATCTCGATCAGGCGCTGACATTCCGACGTGATCTGTTCAGTTCGCGGCAAAAGCTGGCGGCTGAACAATACAAACATGTCGATATGGCACGCGAACTGGCAGAACACACTGGCGCAGAAGGTGATCTGGAGGCTGACTATCAGGCCGCCAGCGATCATCTGAACCTGGTGCAGACTGCGCTTCGCCAGCAAGAAAAAATTGAGCGCTACGAGGCGGATCTGGACGAACTGCAAATCCGCCTTGAAGAACAAAATGAAGTCGTGGCCGAAGCCACCGATCAGCAGGAAGAGAACGAAGCGCGCGCTGAGGCCGCTGAACTGGAAGTGGATGAGCTGAAAAACCAGCTTGCGGACTACCAGCAGGCTCTGGATGTGCAGCAAACCCGCGCGATCCAGTACAACCAGGCGCTACAGGCGTTACAGCGTGCAAAAGAACTCTGCCAGTTACCAGACCTGACGGCAGAAACTGCGGACGAATGGCTGGAAACTTTCCAGGCGAAAGAACGAGAAGCCACAGAAAAACTCCTGTCGCTTGACCAACGTATGAGCGTAGCGCAAACCGCGCACAGCCAGTTTGAACAAGCTTACCAGTTGGTCGTGGCAATCAACGGTCCACTGGCCCGTGATGAAGCCTGGGAGGTCGCTCGTGATCTTTTACGTGAAGGGGTAAACCAGCGCCATCTGGCGGAACAGGCGCCATCGCTGCGCGCGCGTCTGAATGAACTTGAGCAACGTCTGCGTGAGCAACAGGATGCTGAACGTATGCTGGCGGAATTCTGCAAACGGCAGAATAAACAGTATGACGTCGACGAGCTTGAGTCTCTGCATCATGAGCTGGAGGCGCAAATCGCCTCGCTTTCCGAGAATGTGGCAATGGCTGGTGAGCAGCGTCTGGCGCTGCGCCAGGAACTGGAGCAGTTGCAATCCCGAATTCAAACATTGACCCGGCGCGCACCGATTTGGCTGGCAGCGCAAAGCAGCCTGGCTCAGTTATGTGAGCAGAGCGGCGAGCAATTTGAATCCGGCCAGCAAGTGACAGAGTACCTGCAACAATTGCTGGAGCGTGAACGCGAAGCTATCGTTGAGCGCGATGAAGTCGGGGCGCGCAAGCGTGCCGTGGATGAAGAAATCGAACGTCTGAGTCAGCCGGGTGGTTCCGAAGACGGGCGCCTGAATACGCTGGCAGAACGTTTTGGCGGTGTGCTGCTCTCAGAAATTTACGATGACGTTAGTCTTGATGATGCGCCCTATTTTTCCGCGTTGTATGGCCCATCACGTCACGCCATCGTTGTCCCGGACCTCTCCCTTATTTCAGAACAGCTTGAAGGGCTGGAAGATTGTCCGGAAGACCTCTATCTGATTGAAGGGGATCCGCAATCTTTTGATGACAGCGTGTTCAGCGTCGATGAGCTGGAAAAAGCGGTGGTGGTTAAGATAGCCGATCGCCAGTGGCGCTATTCCCGTTTCCCGTCGGTGCCGCTGTTTGGTCGCGCTGCACGTGAAAGCCGTATTGAAGGACTCCACGCTGAGCGTGAAGAGCTTGCCGAGCGCTTTGCTACATTATCGTTCGACGTGCAGAAAACGCAGCGCCTGCATCAGGCCTTCAGCCGTTTCATCGGCAGTCATCTCGCCGTCGCGTTTGATTCAGACCCGGAAGCCGAAATTCGCACTCTCAGTGGTCGCCGCGGAGAACTGGAGCGTGCGCTGAGCAATCATGAGAATGACAACCAGCAAAACCGCATGCAGTTCGAGCAGGCGAAAGAGGGGGTTGCTCAGCTTAACCGCCTGCTGCCACGCCTGAGTCTTCTGGCGGACGAAACCCTGGCCGATCGCGTTGATGAAATCCAGGAGCGTCTGGACGAAGCGCAGGAAGCCGTGCGCTTTATTCAGCAGTTTGGTAACCATCTGGCGAAACTGGAGCCGATCGTCTCTGTTCTACAAAACGACCCGGAACAGTATGAACAACTGAAAGAAGATTATGCGTATTCCCAGCAAGTGCAGCGTGAAGCACGTCAGCAGGCATTTGCGCTCACCGAAGTTGTGCAACGCCGGGCGCATTTTAGCTATTCCGACTCTGCGGAAATGCTCAGCGGGAATAACGATCTTAACGAGAAGCTACGTCAACGGCTTGAGCAGGCAGAACGTGAACGCAGTCGTACACGTGAGGCGCTGCGTAGCCATGCTGCCCAGCTTAGTCAGTACAATCAGGTATTGGCATCACTGAAAAGCTCGTTCGATACCAAAAAAGAGCTGCTCAACGACCTGCAAAAAGAGCTGCAGGAAATTGGCGTCCGGGCCGACAGTGGCGCTGAGGAGCGCGCGCGTATTCGTCGTGACGAGTTGCATGCTCAGTTGTCAGGCAATCGCGCTCGTCGCAATCAACTGGAAAAAGCGCTGACCTTCTGCGAAGCGGAAATGGATAACCTGACGCGTGCGCTGCGTCGCCTGGAACGTGATTATCACGAGATGCGCGAACAGGTCGCCACGGCGAAAGCTGGCTGGTGTGCGGTGATGCGAATGGTTAAAGATAACGGCGTAGAACGTCGTTTGCATCGTCGTGAGCTGGCTTATCTTTCTGCAGACGAATTGCGCTCCATGTCGGATAAGGCGTTAGGTGCATTGCGTCTCGCCGTGGCGGACAATGAACATTTGCGCGATGTGCTGCGTATGTCGGAAGATCCGAAACGCCCGGAACGCAAGATTCAGTTCTTTGTTGCGGTCTACCAACATCTGCGCGAGCGTATCCGTCAGGATATTATTCGTACTGACGATCCGGTTGAGGCCATCGAACAGATGGAGATTGAGCTCAGCCGATTGACGGAAGAGTTGACCTCCCGTGAGCAGAAACTGGCGATCAGCTCCCGTAGTGTGGCGAATATCATTCGCAAAACTATTCAGCGCGAGCAGAACCGTATTCGTCAACTTAATCAGGGGCTGCAGAATGTCTCCTTCGGTCAGGTACACAGCGTCCGTTTGAATGTTAACGTGCGGGAAACCCATGCCATGTTGTTGACGGTGCTGTCTGAGCAGCATGAGCAGCATCAGGACCTGTTTAACAGCAATCGCCTGACCTTCTCAGAAGCGCTGGCGAAACTGTATCAACGCCTGAACCCGCAAATCGATCTGGGTCAGCGTACGCCGCAAACAATTGGCGAAGAGCTGCTTGATTACCGCAACTATCTGGAGATGGAAGTAGAGGTCAATCGCGGTTCGGATGGCTGGCTACGTGCAGAATCCGGGGCGCTGTCGACCGGTGAGGCCATCGGTACAGGGATGTCTATCCTGGTCATGGTCGTCCAGAGCTGGGAAGATGAGGCGCGACGTCTGCGTGGTAAAGATATTTCGCCATGTCGCCTGTTGTTCCTCGACGAGGCCGCACGCCTGGATGCCCGATCCATCGCGACACTGTTTGAACTCTGCGAACGCCTTGAAATGCAACTGATTATTGCAGCACCGGAGAACATCAGTCCGGAAAAAGGCACTACCTATAAACTGGTGCGTAAAGTCTTTCAGAACCACGAGCATGTTCACGTTGTGGGTCTGCGTGGTTTCGCGGCTCAATTACCAGAGACATTACCCGGTACGGCAGACGCTTCTTAACTGTTCACCTAAACAATGAGGGCGGCAGAGATGTCGCCCTTTTTCTTTTCTGAAACGCCTGGCGCGGAGATCGGCCTTTCTTTAAACTTCTTTACATTTGGCAAGGCAAATGCTTTTTTGTCTTTATATACTGATAGAAAGAGTTTTGTGAGTGTAATGAAGAAACAGGGGGCAAGGGATGTTGCTTAAGAAATCATATGGTCGTCGGATGTCGACATTAAGTTTATGTCTGGCATTCGCATTTGCTCCGCTGTTTAGCGCTCAGGCCGACGAGCCTGAGGTGATACCGGTTGACAGTTCCGCCACTCAGGGCGATCAACCCACGGCTTTATCGCAACCACTGGAACAGTCGCCTGTAACGGCAATGATGGCGGGCTTGCAGCCTTATCCGACAGCAGATGCGCCTGCTAATGCGCGTGTTGCGTTGCAGGCATTGCTGCCTGCTAACTGGACACCCGTCTACATGGATTCGCTCTCCGCGTTGTATGCTGCGCGTGCTATGAAGCCGATGTGGGATAACCGTGAGGCAGTTCAGGCTTTCCAGCAACAACTTGCCGAAGTTGCGATTGCCGGTTTTCAGCCGCAATTCAACACCTGGGTTGAGTTACTGACCGATCCGAATGTCTCCGGTATGGCACGAGATGTGGTGCTATCGGACGCCATGATGGGGTATCTGCATTTTGTCGCCGGTATTCCGGTGAAAGGCAGTCACTGGCTCTACAGCAGTAAACCTTACACGCTGGAGACACCGCCGCTGTCGGTCATTAATCAGTGGCAGTTAGCATTAGATAAGGGCAACCTGCCGCAATTTATCGATACCCTTGCACCTCATCACCCGCAGTATGCGGCGATGCATCAGTCTTTGTTAGCCCTGGTGGCAGACAATTCACCGTGGCCACAGCTGACCAGTACCGTTTCACTGCGCCCCGGACAGAAGAGCAGGGATGTCCCGGCGTTGCGTGAAATCCTGCAGCGTAGCGGTATGATGGATGATGCACCGAAAATCGCGCTGCCTGGGGATGACGCAACAAGCAGCGTTGTCAGCCCTTCTGCCATCCCGGTTGATACGGCACGAGCAACAACCGCGCAGTTGAGTAAAAAAGCGAGACCTGCTGGTTCAGTCAGCAGCGACTACGATCGTCAGTTAGTTGCCGCAGTCAAACGCTTCCAGTCTGCTCAGGGGTTGCATGCCGACGGAGTGATAGGGCAGTCGACGCGAGACTGGCTCAATGTAACCCCTGCCCAGCGTGCCGGGGTTCTGGCGCTTAATATCCAGCGTCTGCGTTTGCTGCCGGGTAAACTCTCCACAGGAATTATGGTTAACATCCCGGAATATTCGCTGGTCTATTATCTGAACGGCAGCCAGGTGCTGGCGTCCCGCGTAATTGTCGGACGACCGGATCGCAAAACGCCGATGATGAGCAGCGCGCTAAACAACGTGGTGGTTAATCCGCCGTGGAATGTTCCGCCGACGCTGGCGCGCAAAGATATTTTACCGAAAGTGTGGAATGACCCCGGCTATCTCGAACGCCACGGCTATACCGTGCTACGCGGCTGGAACAGTAAAGAGGCGATTGATCCGACGATGGTGGACTGGGCAACAATCACGCCGTCGAATCTGCCTTTCCGCTTCCAGCAGGCTCCGGGCGCGCAAAACTCCCTGGGTCGCTATAAGTTCAATATGCCGAGTTCTGACGCTATCTATCTGCATGACACGCCTAACCATAATCTTTTCCAGAAAGAGGCGCGAGCGTTGAGTTCAGGCTGTGTGAGGGTGAATAAAGCCGCTGAGCTTGCCAATATGCTATTACAGGATGCGGGGTGGAACGATACGCGGATTTCCGATACCTTAAAACAAGGAGATACCCGTTACGTTAATATCCGTCAAAATATACCGGTGAATCTTTATTATTTGACCGCATTTGTTGGTGAAGACGGGCGTACTCAATATCGTACAGATATTTACAATTATGATCTGACTGCGCGATCTGGTGCACAAATTCTGGCGAAAGCCGAACAATTAATCAGGTAAATGAAGCAGTTCGGGAAATAACATTGTCGTAATATTTAGCGAAAACGGGCCGGATCTGCTGTAAGGCCCGTCTTTGCTGGGGTTGAGCAACCTTGACGCAGACGTTTTTGCCCGGTAAGGTGCCTCTCGTGCGCAATAAAAGTGCATAAATTACGATCACTTTGTTATCTTGCAGACCTGATTATCATGGACAAATTTGACGCTAATCGCCGCAAATTGTTGGCGTTAGGTGGTATTGCCCTTGGTGCAGCCATCTTACCTCAACAAGCATTTGCAACCCTTTCCACCCCACGTCCGCGTATTTTAACGCTGAATAATCTCCATACTGGAGAGACAATTAAGGCGCAGTTTTTCGATGGCCGGGGCTATATTCAGGATGAATTAGCAAAACTCAATCATTTTTTCCGTGACTATCGCGCGAATAAAATTAAAACCATCGATCCAAAACTGTTTGATCAACTTTATCGCCTGCAAGGTTTGTTAGGAACAAGCAAACCCGTGCAATTGATTTCGGGATACCGTTCTGTCGACACGAATAACGAACTCCGGGCTCACAGTTCTGGGGTAGCCAAAAAGAGCTACCACACCAAAGGACAGGCAATGGATTTTCACATCGAAGGGATTTCTCTGAGCAATATTCGCAAAGCTGCGTTATCTCTGCGTGCAGGTGGTGTAGGATATTACCCCAGCAGCAACTTTGTGCATATTGATACCGGGCCGCTAAGGCACTGGTAAAACTCAGTTAAAAGAGACAGGAGCAGTATGAACTATCGTATTATTCCGGTTACCGCCTTCTCCCAGAACTGCTCGTTAGTCTGGTGTGAGCAAACCCGGCTGGCAGCAATAGTGGATCCCGGTGGCGATGCTGAACGCATCAAACAGGAAGTTGAAGCCTCCGGCGTGACGTTAACGCAAATCCTGCTTACGCATGGTCATCTGGACCATGTTGGTGCAGCTGCTGAGCTGGCGCAGCACTATGGCGTGCCAGTGATTGGCCCGGAAAAAGAAGATGAGTTCTGGCTACAAGGGCTGCCTGCTCAAAGCCGCATGTTTGGCCTGGATGACTGCCTGCCGCTGACGCCGGATCGCTGGTTAAATGAAGGCGATACAGTGAGCGTAGGTAATGTGACGCTGGACGTTTTGCACTGTCCCGGTCATACCCCAGGTCACGTGGTTTTCTTTGATGCGCAAGCCCGGCTGCTGGTGTCCGGCGACGTTATTTTTAAAGGCGGCGTAGGGCGCAGTGATTTCCCGAAAGGCAATCACGGGCAGCTGATTGATGCTATCAAAACGAAACTGCTGCCGCTGGGAGATGATGTAACCTTCATCCCTGGTCACGGCCCGATGTCCACCCTTGGCAACGAGCGGCTACATAATCCTTTCCTGCAGGATGAACTGCCGGTCTGGTAAAACAAAAAAGGTCGCAGATGCGACCTTTTTTATTTCGATTGTTGTTTATAACACCGCGACGATAGCTTCACATAACGGGGACATGTTATCCGGCGTCATACCCGCAACGTTAATACGTCCAGATGCAACCGCGTAGATAGCGAACTCTTCGCGCAGACCTAGCACCTGCTCTTTGGTCAGGCCACTGAAAGAGAACATCCCGTTCTGGCGGGTGATAAAGCTGAAATCGCGATCCGCCCCTTTTTCCTGCAGGGTATTCACAAACAGCAAACGCATACGCTGAATGCGCTGGCGCATGTCAGTCAATTCTTGTTCCCAGATGGCGCGCAGCGCCTCATTGCTCAGAATCGTTGCAACTACGGACGCACCGTGAGCCGGCGGGTTAGAGTAGTTAGCGCGGATAGTCGACTTCATCTGGCTAAATGCACGGTCCACTGTTTCCTGATCCGCGGCCACTAGCGTACAGGCGCCGACGCGCTCGTTGTACAGACCAAAGTTTTTCGAGTAAGAGCTGGCGATGATCAATTCTTTATGCAGCGCAGCAAAGGCGCGCAGACCTTCTGCGTCTTCTTCCAGACCGCGAGCGAAACCCTGATAGGCAAAATCGAACAGTGGCAGCCAGCCTTTTTCAATGGATAATTTGGCCAGCGTCTCCCACTGCGCAAGCGTTGGATCGATACCGGTCGGATTATGGCAGCAACCGTGGAAGAGCACGACATCACCCGCCTGCGCGGCTTCGAGGCTTGCTACCATGCCGTCGAAATCCAGCGCATGGTTTTGCGCGTCATAGTAAGCGTAATCACACACCTCGAGGCCGGCGGAGTTAAACACGCCTTTATGGTTCGGCCAGCTTGGATTACTTACCCAAATACGTTTTGCTGAGGTGTTTTTCGCCAGAAAATCAGCGGCAACTCGCAGGCCACCCGTACCGCCCGGGGTCTGCGCGGTGCGCGCACGTTTGTCATTAATAATCGCGCTGCCTTTGCCAAACAGCAGTTCCTGCGTGCAACGACCAAACTCAGGAATACCGTCGATGCCGAGGTAATTTTTTGTGTTTTCGTTTTCCAGCAGATACTGTTCCGCTTTTTTAACGCTGGTCAGTACCGGTGTTTTCCCGGTTTCGTCTTTATAGACGCCAATACCAAGGTTGATTTTGCCAGGACGTTCATCGGCGCGAAACAGATCGGCCAAACCCAGAATAGGGTCAGCAGGGGCAGCGGTAATATTCTCAAACATGACGAGGTTCCATTATGATGACAGAAGGGAGATCCGCTATCAGGTTAACGGTTGATGTGACAATTGCCAACCGTTTGCGATAAAAAGCGTGCGTCTTTTTCGAAGTCAGTATCTTTGGCGGCGAGTCAATAAAAAAACAGGGCCGGGGCCCTGTTTTTCACGCATATAATAACGAGGTGTGCTGATTAGAACTGGTAAGTTACAGCCATCGCAACCTGGTCATCACGACCATTCACGATACCAACGCTGTCGCTGTAGTTGCTCTTGTCGATCAGGTTCAGCTGGTAATCAACATAGATGTTGAAGTTTTTGTTGAAGTAGTAGTACGCACCGATTTCAACATATTTCTGCAGATCTTCGTCGCCGCCAGTGAAGGTACCACGTGCAGCCAGGTCCTTGCCTTTAGACTGAACGTAGGACAGGGACGGACGCAGACCGAAGTCGAACTGGTACTGAGCCATTGCTTCAAAGTTCTGAGTTTTGTTAGCAAAAGAACCGTCAGCTTCGCGAGTCATGTTGCGGGTTTCAGCGTAAACAGTTGCCAGGTAGACGTTGTTTGCGTCGTATTTCGCACCCACAGCCCATGCTTCTGCTTTCTCACCTTTACCGTCTGCAGTCTGCAGGTTAGTACGGTCAGAGTTGCTGTAAGCGCCGATTAAGCTAAAGCCTTCTGCGAAGGAGTAACCCAGAGAGTAACCAACGCCGTCGCCATTAGAGGTTCTAACGTCAGTACGATCGTTTTTACCCTGGTACTGGATACCCATGCTCAGGCCATCAACCAGACCGAAGAAGTCGCTGTTACGGTAGGTCAGGACGCCAGTAGTACGGCCAGTCATGAAGTTATCAGAGTAGTTAGCCCAGGTCATGCCAGAGAAAGATGGGGCAACGTCGGTGTAAGATTCTACGTCGTAGACGATACCGTAGTTACGACCGTAATCCAGAGAACCTACGTTGTTAACTTTGATACCAGCAAAAGCCAGACGGTTACGGGTACCCTGGGAACCTTCTGCATCGCTTGCCAGCGCACGGTATTCCCACTGACCGTAACCGGTTACATCGCTGTTGATCTGAGTTTCGCCTTTGAAACCAATCTGAGCGTAGGTGTTGTCGTTGCTATTGGTGTTGTCACCAGAGGTCACGAAGTCGTGCTCACCAACAACTTTACCGTACAGGTCCAGTTTGTTGCCGTTTTTGTTGTAAACTTCTGCAGCGTTAGCTGCACCAGCTACCAGCAGGGCAGGGATAACCACTGCCAGGATATTGCGCTTCATCATTATTTATTACCCTCATTGGTTTTTTTGTACACCTGCCACTGCCGCCAATAAATTCCGTCAATAAAAATTTACGGAACTATTGATGAGAGTTTGGTGTCTTTCTGTGTCTGAAAGGCATCTTTCCATTCATATAATCGTTTCGCTAGCCTGAAAGTGCTACAAATGTCTTAAAGAGGTTACAAAAAGCAATTATGTGTAAGAATTTATGTATATTTAGGAACTTTGTGAACCACCTCAAAATTCAGGGCTGATTGTTGTCAAAAACAGCGGCCCCATAACTATATATATGAATTGCTTATATTTAATTAAGATAAGGGTAAATCTTGTACAGGAATCATTCTCATCTTACTTTTTCTTCGCAGCCATTTTAGCCGTCCGGAGTGCTGTGTAATTTTTATCCAGACGTGCTATGAGATGAGGAAAAACTAATCCACAAGAGAGGTGTGGATTATTTTTTGTTCAGGAATATTTCAGTAGGATCTCGCCCGGTAATGACCAGAAGGGCAAGCCGGGTCAGCCCGGCAAGAACAAAGAAATAATGAAGAGTATAAAAAAGCCAGCAACCGCTGGCTTTTTTTATTAGAACGTAGCACTGCGGGGGGTGCGAGGGAACGGGATAACATCACGTACGTTCTGCACACCGGTCACGTAAGCGATCAGGCGTTCAAAGCCCAGGCCGAAACCTGAGTGCGGAACAGTGCCATAACGACGCAGATCGCGATACCACCAGTAGTCTTCTTTATTAAGACCCATTTCAGCCATACGCGCATCCAGCACATCCAGACGCTCTTCACGCTGAGAGCCGCCGATGATTTCACCAATGCCAGGCGCCAGAACGTCCATAGCAGCAACGGTTTTTCCGTCATCATTAAGGCGCATATAGAAAGCCTTAATGTCTTTCGGGTAGTTTTTCACCACGACCGGTGCTTTAAAGTGTTTCTCGGCCAGATAGCGCTCATGCTCGGAAGAGAGGTCAACACCCCAGTAAACCGGATTTTCAAATTTTTCACCGCAGTTTTCGAGGATGGTCACGGCATCGGTGTAGTCCACCTGCGCAAAGTCAGCCGCAACAAAACGCTCCAGACGAGCAATCGCGTCTTTATCTACACGTTCAGCGAAGAACTTCATGTCATCCATACGCTCAGTCAGAACTGCGTTGAAAGCATATTTCAGCATCGCTTCTGCCAGACGAGCATTATCTTCCAGATCGGCAAATGCCACTTCTGGCTCCAGCATCCAGAATTCGGCAAGGTGACGGCTGGTGTTGGAGTTTTCCGCGCGGAACGTCGGGCCAAAGGTGTAGATTTTGGACAGCGCGCAGGCATAGGTTTCGCCATTCAACTGGCCAGATACGGTCAGGAAGGACTCTTTGCCAAAGAAATCTTTGTCAAAATCGACTTTGCCCTGATCGTTACGCGGCAGGTTTTCCAAATCCAGCGTGGAAACACGGAACATTTCACCGGCGCCTTCGGTGTCAGATGCGGTAATCAGCGGCGTGGAAACCCAGAAGAAACCCTGTTCATCAAAGAAGCGGTGTAGGGCCTGCGCCAGCGTATGACGAACACGGGCGACTGCGCCGATCAGGTTGGTGCGCGGACGCAGGTGCGCCACTTCACGCAAATACTCAATGCTGTGGCGTTTAGCCGCCATCGGATAAGTGTCCGGGTCTTCAACCCAGCCGGTGACTTCGACCTGAGTCGCCTGCAGCTCGAAGCTCTGGCCTTCGCCAGGAGATTCCACCACTTTGCCAGTAACAACAACGGAGCAGCCGGTGGTCAGGCGAAGAACTTCTTCATTGTAATTGGGCAGAGAATTATTAATAACAGCCTGTACAGGATCAAAGCAGGAACCGTCATAAACGGCGAGGAAGGAGATGCCAGCTTTTGAATCTCGGCGGGTACGTACCCATCCGCGCACGGTGACTTCTTGGTCAACGGTAACACGGCCCTGGAGTACGTCGGCTACAGGCACAACGCTCATAATATTCTCTCTGTAAATTGTCTGGAAAAGATCATCGTTTGTCCGCCCACAAAGGGGGGATACCTATGTTACCTGGCGAGCGCCATCAGACAAGTAGAATTCGCAGCGAAAAGGAGTATTTCGGAAATTAATATTTTGCCAGCGCTGAGATAGTGAGCGCCGGGGTGTAAAACAGCTCGCGGGATAGCTTTATATATGCGGTTAAATCGCAAACACTCATCGCGAATAAAAAGCGTCCCGATGGGGGACGCTTTTTGATATTTCTGGCGGTGATTAACTGGCCTTTTTGACCTGCGGCAGGTCAAATGCTTTGCGCAACGCGCGCACAAAGGCTTTATCGTGGCAAATCGTTTTGCCGGGGCTGTCAGACAACTTTGCCACCGGTTTGCCGTTACACTCAACCAGCTTAATCACGATATTTAACGGTTTTACATGCGGAATATCGCAGGTCAGCCGCGTACCAATACCGAAGCCCAGCTTGATGCGGGAGGCAAAGTGGCTATAGAGATCCAGCGCCTTATTCAAATCCAGATTGTCAGAAAAAATCAGTGTCTTCGACAGCGGATCAATACCAAGCTTTTCATAATGGGCGATGGCTTTTTCGCCCCATTCCACCGGGTCGCCAGAATCATGACGCAGACCCTGGTAGCGTTGTGCAAATACCGGTCCGAAATCGCGCAGAAAGGCATCCATGGTGATACAGTCTGTCAGGGCAATACCGAGTTGCTCCGGGTACTCTTCCAGCCACGCGGCGAGTGCGGCACGCTGACTGGTAGCCAGATCCGGGCTGATTTGCTGGTGCGCCTGGAACCATTCATGGGCCTGAGTCCCCATCGGCGTGAGCGACAGACGACGCGCAAGATCGTAATTACTGGTGCCAATAAACCAGGGTTCTTGCTTGAGGCGCGCCACGATAGCGTACTGTACATCGCGTGAAAAACGGCGGCGTGTGCCGAAATCCATCAGACGGAAGCCTGACATATCCAGCTCTGCGGTGCGGTTAGCAAAATCCGCCAGTTTTGTTTCAAGATGCAGCAGGGCCTGCTGAACACCCACGTGCCCGGAGCGACAGCGATGCACCAGCTCGCTAATCACTGCCAGTAGCGGCACTTCCCACATAATGACTTCGCGCCATGGCCCGGACATGCGAATGTTCAACTTGCCATTGTCATTTGTGACAGTCACTTGCGACGGGTCATAACGGAAGTTACGCAACCACTGCAGATAATCCGCTTTGAAGAAGGGGAGGCCGGACAGCCACTGGTATTCATCTTCCTGCAGGCGCAGATGTTGCATTGCGTCAACTTCTTCGCGAATTGCGTTGGCATAAATACCGAGAAGGTCGTCGCCGCGGCAGCGAAATTCCGCTGTTACATGCACATCGTAATAATGATGGAACACCGCCTGTTGCATATGCAATTTGTAGGCATCAGTATCCAGCAGCGTCTGCAGAGCAGGGGGAGCGAGTCGTGTCATGGTGCGCCGTAGCATCCTCTCACAGGAGCGTTTAGTACAATAAACAAAGCAGGTGAAAACCGCTGGAGTATACCTTGTTTATTGATTTATTGAACCCCGATCACACCATATCGCGCAAAACGGGTCGAGGGCATTTCGTGCCGCATGTTACTAAAATGTAGCATAGTGAGCTTTTCTCTCTGAAAAGATGAACATTCTGCGTGGCGGGATTTACGCAACAGGAATAGACTGGAGACGTAACCAAACAGAAGATGCTAAAGGTTTTTTATGACACAACAGCCACAAGCCAAATACCGCCACGACTACCGTGCGCCGGATTACCTGATTAGCGATATTGACTTGACCTTTGACCTGGATGCCGCAAAAACCGTTGTCACTGCGCTGAGCACTATTTCACGTCATAGCGCTTCTCCAGTGCCATTGCGTCTTAATGGCGAAGACCTGACGTTAGTGTCAATCCATGTTAACGACCAGCCATGGACACAATATAAAGAAGAAGATAATCACCTGGTCATTGACGGCCTGCCTGAGCGATTCACGTTGCGTATCGTTAATGAAATCAGTCCGGCTGCGAATACTGCGCTTGAAGGCCTCTATCAGTCTGGCGAAGCGCTCTGTACTCAATGTGAGGCGGAAGGTTTCCGTCATATTACCTGGTATCTGGACCGCCCTGATGTTCTGGCGCGATTTACCACCAAAATCATTGCTGACAAAACAGCCTATCCACACCTGCTCTCTAACGGTAACCGCGTGGGCCAGGGCGATCTGGACAATGGCCGTCACTGGGTGCAGTGGCAGGACCCCTTCCCGAAACCGTGTTACCTTTTTGCTCTGGTAGCGGGCGACTTTGATGTTCTGCGCGATACCTTTACCACCCGCTCCGGGCGTGAAGTTGCGCTTGAACTCTTCGTCGACCGTGGCAACCTCGACCGCGCGCCGTGGGCAATGACCTCACTAAAGAACTCCATGAAATGGGACGAAACCCGTTTTGGCCTCGAATACGACCTCGACATCTATATGATTGTCGCCGTGGACTTCTTTAATATGGGGGCGATGGAGAATAAAGGCCTCAATATCTTTAACTCTAAATATGTGCTCGCCCGTACCGATACTGCGACCGACAAAGACTACCTTGATATCGAACGCGTAATTGGTCATGAATATTTCCATAACTGGACCGGCAACCGCGTAACCTGCCGCGACTGGTTCCAGCTCAGCCTGAAAGAAGGGCTGACCGTGTTTCGTGACCAGGAGTTCAGCTCGGACCTGGGCTCCCGTGCGGTAAACCGTATCAACAACGTTCGCACTATGCGCGGGCTGCAATTCGCCGAAGACGCCAGTCCGATGGCGCATCCGATTCGCCCGGATAAAGTAATTGAAATGAATAACTTCTACACCCTGACGGTGTATGAGAAAGGTTCTGAAATCATCCGCATGATCCACACCCTGCTGGGCGAAGAGAATTTCCAGAAAGGGATGCAGCTCTATTTTGAGCGTCACGATGGTAGCGCTGCAACTTGCGATGATTTCGTCCAGGCAATGGAAGATGCCTCAAACATCGATTTGTCCCATTTCCGTCGCTGGTATAGCCAGGCGGGGACGCCGATTGTTACTGTACACGACGATTACAATCCGGCGACCGAACAGTACACACTCACTATTAGCCAGCGTACGCCGCCTACAGCGGAACAGCACGAGAAACATCCGCTGCATATCCCGTTTGACATTGAACTCTATGATAACGAAGGCAAGGTCATACCGCTGCAGAAAGACGGTCATCCGGTGCATCACGTGCTGAATGTTACCCAGCCGGAGCAGACCTTTGTCTTTGATAATGTCTATTTCCAGCCAGTACCGTCGCTGCTGCGTGAATTCTCTGCGCCGGTGAAACTGGAATATAAATGGAGTGACCAACAACTGACGTTCCTGATGCGCCATGCCAGCAATGATTTCTCTCGCTGGGATGCCGCGCAGAGCCTGCTGGCGACGCATATTAAGCTCAACGTTGCTCGCCATCAGCAGGGACAGGCACTCTCTTTGCCACTGCATGTTGCCGATGCGTTCCGCGCGATCCTGCTGGACGAACACATCGATCCGGCGCTGGCGGCGGAAATTCTGACGTTGCCGTCGGTGAATGAGATCGCCGAATTGTTCGACGTTATCGATCCGGTTGCCATTGTGGCGGTACGTGAAGCGTTGACCCGCACCCTGGCCACCGAGCTGGCAGATGAGGTACTGGCTGTTTATAACGCCAACAAGCTTGATACTTACCGCGTGGAACATGCGGATATCGGCAAACGTGCCTTACGTAACACCTGTCTGCGTTATCTGGCCTTCGGTGACGCGCAACTGGCCGATAAGCTGGTAAGCGAACAGTATCATCATGCTGACAACATGACGGATGCGCTTGCAGCGCTGTCCGCTGCTGTTGCCGCACAACTGCCGTGTCGTGATGTGCTGATGCAGGAATACGATGACAAATGGCATCAGGATGGTCTGGTTATGGATAAGTGGCTGATTCTGCAGGCAACCAGTCCGGCAGAGAACGTGCTGGATACAGTGCGCGGTTTGTTAAAACATCGTTCATTTACCATGAGCAACCCGAACCGCGTGCGTTCGCTGATTGGCGCGTTTGCCAGCAGCAACCCGGCAGCATTCCATGCGCCAGACGGTAGCGGCTATCAGTTCATGGTCGAAATGCTGACAGAATTGAACAGCCGTAACCCGCAGGTAGCCTCACGTCTGATTGAACCGCTGATTCGTTTAAAACGTTATGATGCGAAACGTCAGGAAAAAATGCGAGCAGCGCTGGAGCAACTTAAAGCATTGCCGAATCTGTCGGGCGATCTGTTTGAGAAGATCAGCAAAGCGCTGGCATAACATTCAACGGACAGATGCTGTGTGATAACAAGCCGGGTTAGCGTACAGAGCGCGACCCGGTTTTTTTATTACGACGCCCTGGCAACATTTGCAATATGAGCGCCGATCGCAGGCACTTGCGTGTCGCGGCGGTGCAAGGCTTGCCAGAATGTCTCCAGCGCACCGTCCAGACGCGTCTGCAAATTCGCTGTGAAGTGAGGTTTATGCTGATAATCCACCACCTGGCTATCATCGGCGAACACACCATGCAAAATTTCCTGAGCTTTCAAGGCGCTCAGGACCGGCTTGAGTGCATAATCCACAGCCAGCATATGCGCAATGGTGCCGCCGGTCGCGAAGGGGAGGACCACTTTGCCTTCCAGAGCGCGTTCCGGGAACAGATCAAGCAGGGTTTTCAGCGCGCCGGAAAAAGAGGCTTTGTACACCGGGGTGGCGATGATCAGCCCGTCAGCCTCATTTAATTGTTCGAGCAGTGTCTGCAAGGCAGGGCTGTCGAAGCGGCCATAGAGTAAATCTTCCGGGACAAAGTTATGCAGATGCCAGTGGCACACTTCAACATCAAGGGCCGTCAGGCGTTCACGGGCATATTCCAGCAGGGCGCTTGAGCGGGAAGGGTAACGCGGGCTTCCCGCCAGGGTAATAACTCGCATATTCACTCCTTATAACCATTTGCTTCGCTTTATCAAACATTGATAACAATCTGCTCAGTGTCGCAGAGGTTTTATATTCCGCTAAATGATTTTTTTAGTGAAAAATCGTTAAAAAAAGAATATGC
Source organism: Phytobacter palmae (assembly GCA_900112785.1). GTDB lineage: Bacteria > Pseudomonadota > Gammaproteobacteria > Enterobacterales > Enterobacteriaceae > Phytobacter > Phytobacter palmae. Next base: position 46,856 of record FONB01000008.1, read on the forward strand.
AGAAAAAGATAAGTAAACGATTGCGTTCAGTTCACGTTTTTTTTGCCCCAGGTCAATTCCCTTTCTTCATCTAATCAAAGATAATACGCCCCCGGTTTGCACACCGGGAATCCAGGAGAGTTCATGTACTACCCCTTCGTTCGTAAAGCCCTTTTCCAGCTCGACCCCGAGCGCGCTCATGAATTTACTTTTCAACAATTACGCCGCATTACGGGTACGCCGCTGGAAGCACTGGTACGCCAGCGTGTGCCGGAAAAACCGGTACAGTGCATGGGGCTCACGTTTAAAAATCCGCTGGGACTTGCCGCTGGCCTCGATAAGAATGGTGAATGTATCGATGCGCTGGGTGCTATGGGGTTTGGCGCGATAGAGATCGGTACCGTGACGCCGCGCCCCCAGCCGGGCAACGACAAGCCTCGTCTCTTCCGCCTGGTCGACGCAGAAGGGTTAATCAACCGTATGGGCTTCAATAATCTGGGCGTTGATAACCTGGTTGAGAATGTAAAAAAAGCGCATTTTGATGGCGTACTGGGTATTAATATTGGCAAAAATAAAGATACGCCAGTTGAAAACGGCAAAGATGACTATCTGATTTGTATGGAAAAAATCTATGCATATGCTGGTTATATTGCTATTAATATTTCCTCACCAAACACGCCGGGCCTGCGCACATTACAATATGGCGAAGCGCTGGATGATCTTCTGAGTGCCATTAAAAATAAACAGCAAGTTCTTCATCAAACCCATCATAAATATGTTCCTGTTGCCGTGAAGATCGCTCCGGATCTTTCCGAAGAAGAATTGATCCAGGTGGCAGACAGTTTAGTTCGCCACAATATTGATGGCGTTATTGCCACCAATACAACGCTGGACAGAAAACTGGTTCGGGGAATGAAAAATTGTGATGAAGCAGGTGGATTAAGTGGCCGTCCGCTGCAATTAAAAAGCACCGAAATTATTCGTCGCCTGTCGCTGGAATTAAATGGCCGCTTACCGATTATCGGCGTGGGCGGCATCGACTCCGTGATTGCCGCGCGTGAGAAGATGGACGCGGGAGCATCGCTGGTGCAAATTTATTCCGGCTTTATTTTTAAAGGCCCGCAATTGATTAAAGAAATCGTTACCCATATCTGATCTTTTCCTTACTATCAGACAACCAGGGCTTTATTTCCGGCCCTGGTTGTTTTATATTCCGTGATTGTTGCTAATTTGTACATTTTAGTCTTTGCTTATTTAGCGTAATAAGCGAAACGGCAAAGGATGAAAAAGGCAAAAGGATGTTTACGGGAAGGGGAGAACGAAATGCGAATTAAACCTGACGATAATTGGCGTTGGTATTTTGATGACGAGCACGATCGCATGATGCTCGATCTGGCCAATGGCATGTTATTTCGCTCGCGTTTTGCCCGTAAAATGCTGACCCCGGATGCGTTTTCCCCCTGCGGGTTTTGCGTAGACGATGCCGCTTTATACTTCTCTTTTGATGAAAAATGCCGCGACCTGATGCTATCAAATGAGCAACGTGCCGAGCTGGTGCTTAATGCCCTGGTGGCAATCCGTTTCCTCAAGCCGCAAATGCCAAAAAGCTGGCACTTTACCAGCTACAATACCCCGTGGTCTCCCTGTGCGGGCGAAGCCGCGAGTGTAGTGATGAGTGACAGCGGCGAAGAGGTCAGTTTACTGGTCGTTGAACCCGGTGAAAATGCCGCACTTTGTCTGCTGGCCCAGCCGGGTGTTATTATCGCCGGCCGCACGATGCAATTAGGTGATCCCATTAAGATCATGAATGACAGGCTGAAACCGCAACTCAGTGCTGCCAGTTTCAGCTTTGAACAGGCCGTTTAACTTTCCAGGCGAATTGAGGTTTTAGGTACGCAGCTGCAACTCAGGATGGAGCCATCTTGCGCGATTGCTGATTTTTTTAGCGGGCTGACTTCACCCTCGATCAGGCGAATGCGACAGCAGCCACAAATGCCGGCCCGACAGGAATAGGGCACCCGTATCCCCTGGTTTTCCAGTTGTTCAAGCAAGATTTGCTGATTGTTACCGCGAAAGTGTTGTCCCTGCCAGACAATATCCACCACGCCTTCTGTTTGCTGTTCTTGCTCAACAGCTTCAACAACCTGTCCCGCGCCATAGGGTTTAGCTGGTGCACGGGAAAGAACCACGAGTTCATCACCCACGCGAACGACTCCGCTATTGCGGGCAATTAAGTTCTGGCCGAAATCAACACTGCCACTATCTTGTGCAGTTCGAAAACGGGTAAGGGTCGCCAGCGGTTCACCAGTGGGATGTTTTTGTCCGCGTTCGGGACTGACTGTGGTAAAAACACAGCGGCTGCACGGTTTCACCACGTCAAAGACGACGTCGCCGATGCGGATGACTTTCCAGGTATCTTCCTCCCATGCACTGGCGCCGGTGACGACCAGGTTAGGGCGGAACTGCTCCATCTGTACACTTGCCGGACAACGGTTTTGTAAGTCACGCAATGAGGCTTCGTTGGTCAACAAAAACGGAAAGCCATCAGCGAACGAGAGCGGAACATCCTCGTAACGTTTAACCCGGCGCGTGGTTTGCGTTCCCACCCAGCGAAGCTGAACATTTCGCGCGAAAAAACCGCTGAGCCACTGGTTGATGTGTTCTGGTGCGACACGGGCAGTAAAATGGTTCCCCCATACTTCCGTTGGCTCACCCTGAGTCGCAAAATCACTAAAACGCACTACGGCGCTGCTGCCATCGGGTGCGGTTAAATGCAGGCCATCTGTCAGGGGAGAGGGAAGAAAACGTACCATCTGCGGGAATTGTCGCGCAGTAATAAAGGTGCCATCCGGTTCGGTCACCATGAAAATGCGATCAAACGATAATCCGCTGGTGTCTGCCAGGGCATGCGTCAGGCCAATACCTCGCATGGATTTCACTGGATGGATATAAAGACGCGAAAGTGTTGCCACGTCATTTCCTCTGTGAACGAAAATAAGCCCTCAACTTTATGACATGAACGCCAGATTGGCTATAATGCGCAACAATTTTCTTCATCGATAAGTGATTTTATGATTTCTCTGTTTGCCAGTACGGCCCGTGGGCTGGAAGAGCTATTAAAAACTGAACTGGAAAACCTGGGCGCACAAGAGTGCCGGGTGGTTCAGGGCGGCGTCCATTTCCATGGTGACACACGGCTGATTTATCAAAGCCTGATGTGGAGTCGTCTGGCCTCGCGCATCATGATGCCGCTCGGCGAGTGCAAGGTCTACAGTGATCTGGACCTTTACCTCGGCGTGCAGGCGATTCCGTGGACGGAGATTTTCAACCCGAATGCCACTTTTGCGGTCCATTTTAGCGGCCTGAATGAAGAAATCCGGAACAGCCAGTATGGCGCACTGAAAGTAAAAGACGCCATTGTCGATAGCTTTACGCGCAAAAATCTGCCGCGTCCTGATGTGGATCGTGAATCGCCGGATTTACGCATTAATGTCTGGCTGAATAAAGAGACGGCCAGCATTGCGCTCGACCTTAGCGGGGAAGGCCTGCACTTGCGCGGTTATCGCGATGGCACCGGTATGGCACCGATCAAAGAAAACCTCGCTTCGGCGATTGTCATGCGTTCAGGCTGGCAGCCCGGCACTCCGCTGCTTGATCCGATGTGCGGTTCCGGAACGTTGCTGATTGAAGCGGCCATGTGGGCGACCGATCGTGCACCAGGCTTACATCGCGGCCGCTGGGGTTTTGGTGGCTGGGCTCAACATGATGACGCAATCTGGCAGGACGTAAAAGCCGACGCGCAGAGCCGTGCGCGCGCAGGGCTGGCCAATTACACTTCACGTTTTTATGGCTCCGATAACGATCCTCGTGTTATTGAGCGTGCGCAGCGTAACGCCCGTCGTGCCGGGATTGGCGAGCTGGTTACTTTCGAAGTAAAAGATGTGGCGCAGTTAAGCAATCCGCTGCCGAAAGGGCCTTATGGTACCGTTATCAGCAACCCGCCGTACGGTGAACGTCTGGAAAGCGAACCGGCGCTGATTGCCTTGCACAGTTTGCTGGGACGGACGTTGAAATCACAATTTGGCGGCTGGAATTTGTCGCTCTTTAGCGCTTCGGTCGATTTACTTAACTGCCTGCAGTTGCGTGCTGACCGCCAGTTTAAAGCCAAAAATGGCCCGCTGGATTGCGTGCAGAAAAACTATCACCTGGCGGAAAACACGGGCGAGGCAAAAGCGCCAGCCATGGCTGAGGATTACGCCAACCGCCTGCGCAAAAATCTCAAGAAACTGGAAAAATGGGCGCGTCAGGAAGGCATCGAATGCTATCGCCTGTACGATGCCGATCTGCCGGATTACAACGTGGCTGTTGATCGCTACGCAGACTGGGTAGTGGTGCAGGAGTATGCGCCGCCAAAAACCATCGATGCGCAAAAAGCGCGCCAGCGTCTGTTTGATATCATTGCCGCTACCATCGCCGTGCTGGAGATTGCGCCGAACAAGCTGGTGCTGAAAACCCGTGAAAGGCAGAAAGGCAATAACCAGTACCAGAAGATGAGTGAAAAAGGTGAATTCCTCCAGGTTAGCGAATATAACGCCAGACTGTGGGTGAACCTGACCGACTATCTGGATACAGGGCTGTTTCTCGATCACCGTATCGCTCGCCGTATGCTGGGTCAGATGAGCAAGGGGAAAGATTTTCTGAATCTCTTCTCTTATACCGGTAGCGCGAGTGTTCACGCCGGGCTTGGTGGCGCACGCAGCACTACGACGGTGGATATGTCGCGTACCTATCTGGAGTGGGCGGAACGCAACTTACGCCTCAACGGCCTGACTGGTCGTCCACACCGCCTGCTGCAGGCAGATGTACTGGCATGGTTACGTGAAACCGACGAACAGTTCGATCTGATTTTTATCGATCCGCCTACATTCTCGAATTCAAAACGTATGGAAGACTCTTTCGATGTTCAGCGCGATCACCTGACACTGATGAAAGATCTTAAACGTTTGCTGCGCAAAGGCGGCACGATCATGTTCTCAAACAATAAACGCGGTTTCCGCATGGATACTGAAGGGCTGGCTACGCTTGGGCTCAAAGCACAAGAAATTACCCACAAAACGCAGTCGCAAGATTTCGCCCGTAACCGTCAGATCCACAACTGCTGGCTGATTACCGCAGCCTGAAAGGATAATTAGATGTCATTAATTAGTATGCATGGCGCCTGGCTGTCGTTCAGCGATGCGCCCCTTCTTGATAATGCTGAGCTGCATATCGAGGACAACGAGCGCGTCTGTCTGGTAGGACGTAACGGCGCGGGCAAATCGACGCTGATGAAAATCCTCAATCGCGAACAGGGGCTGGATGATGGCCGTATCGTGTATGAACAGGATTTGATCGTGGCACGTTTGCAACAGGACCCGCCGCGCAACGTCGCAGGCAGTGTCTACGATTTTGTCGCCGAAGGGATTGAAGAGCAGGCGGAGTACCTCAAGCGGTATCACGAAATTTCCCATCTGGTGATGACCGACCCGAGCGATAAAAACCTGAACGAAATGGCTCGCTTACAGGAACTGCTGGACCACCATGGCCTCTGGCAGCTTGAAAACCGTATCAATGAAGTGCTGGCGCAACTAGGGCTGGAAGCTGACATGCCGCTGGCGTCGCTCTCTGGCGGCTGGTTGCGTAAGGCGGCGCTGGGACGTGCGCTGGTCAGCGGACCGAAAGTGCTCCTGCTCGATGAACCGACAAACCACCTTGATATTGAAACCATCGACTGGCTGGAAGGCTTCCTGAAAACCTTCAGTGGCACCATTATTTTTATTTCTCACGATCGTTCTTTTATTCGCAATATGGCGACCCGTATTGTCGATCTGGATCGTGGCAAACTGGTGACCTATCCCGGCGATTACGATACCTATCTGCTGGAAAAAGAAGAAAACCTGCGCGTTGAAGAGCTGCAAAATGCGGAATTTGACCGCAAGCTGGCGCAGGAAGAAGTCTGGATCCGCCAGGGCATCAAAGCGCGCCGTACCCGTAATGAAGGTCGCGTACGCGCATTGAAAGCCATGCGTCGCGAACGCAGCGAACGCCGCGAGGTAATGGGTAGCGCGAAGATGCAGGTTGAGGAAGCAAGTCGCTCGGGCAAAATCGTCTTTGAGATGGAAAACGTCAACTATCAGGTAGACGGTAAAATGCTGGTCCAGGACTTTTCTGCTCAGGTGCAACGCGGTGACAAGATTGCTCTGATTGGGCCTAATGGTTGTGGGAAAACAACGCTGCTCAAGTTGATGCTTGGCCAGTTGCAGGCCGACAGCGGGCGCATTCATTGCGGTACGAAGCTGGAGGTAGCCTACTTTGACCAGCACCGTGCGGAGCTCGATCCGGACAAAACGGTGATGGATAACCTGGCAGAAGGCAAACAGGAAGTGATGGTGAACGGTAAGCCACGCCATGTGCTGGGCTACCTGCAGGATTTCCTCTTCCACCCGAAACGGGCGATGACACCGGTTCGGGCGCTCTCTGGGGGTGAACGTAACCGACTGTTGCTGGCTCGTTTGTTCCTGAAACCCAGTAACTTATTGATTCTCGACGAACCAACTAACGATCTGGATGTCGAAACGCTGGAGTTGCTTGAAGAGCTTATTGATAGCTATCAGGGAACCGTCATGCTGGTCAGCCACGATCGTCAGTTCGTCGATAATACCGTTACGGAGTGCTGGATTTTCGAAGGCGCAGGACGGATTGGTCAATACGTTGGCGGTTATCATGATGCGCGTGGTCAGCAAGCGGCATCGCAGGCACATAAAGCCGCATCCGTGAAGAAAGGGGCTGAAGTCTCTGTTAACAAGGCAGAAACTGTCAAACGAACCAGTAACAAACTAAGCTATAACCTGCAACGTGAGCTCGAACAACTGCCGCAAAAGCTGGAGAAGCTGGAGGCGGAGCTGGAAACATTGCAGGCGCAAGTGGCGGATGCCAGCTTTTTCAGCCAGCCTCACGACCATACGCAGAAAGTATTAGCCGAACTGGCTTCGGCGGAGCAGGCGCTGGAGGAAGCGTTTGAACGCTGGGAGTATCTGGAGGCTCTAAAAAACGGCGCATAACTCAGGAAGCCAGTATGTGTGAACATCACCACGCCACCCGGCATATTTTATGTACCCAGTGCGATTTATTGGTGGCTTTGCCACCATTGCAGCATGGTCATAAAGCGGCTTGTCCCCGCTGCGGCACGACATTAACCACACAGTGGGATGAACCCAGACAACGTCCCACCGCGTATGCGCTGGTGGCGCTGTTCATGCTACTGCTTTCCAATCTGTTCCCGTTTGTGAATATGAAAGTGGCAGGCGTCACCAGCGAGGTGACGCTGCTGGAAATCCCCGGTGTGATGTTTTCGGAAGATTACGCCAGTCTCGGGACGATCTTTTTACTCTTCGTTCAGCTGGTTCCGGCATTTTGTCTGGTGACCATATTGCTATTGGTCAATCGCGTACGGATGTCGCTTCGGGTCAAAACGTTTCTGGCGCGCATCCTTTTCCAGCTTAAAACCTGGGGTATGGCAGAGATTTTTCTGGCCGGCGTGCTGGTGAGCTTTGTCAAGCTGATGGCCTACGGCGATGTGGGCATCGGCAGCAGCTTTATCCCATGGTGTCTGTTTTGCCTGCTACAACTGCGTACTATGCAGTGTGTGGACCGTCACTGGCTCTGGGATGATATTTCCCCTGCGCCATTGCCAGCGGCGCCGCTGCGCGTTGGCGTGACGGGTATTCGCCAGGGATTACGCAGTTGTCCCTGTTGCACCGCTATTGTGGCGGCCAACGAACCCGTTTGCCCGCGGTGTCATACCAGGGGCTATGTCAGACGCAGGAACAGTCTGCAATGGACGATGGCGCTGCTGGTGACGTCTATCCTGCTGTATCTGCCAGCCAATATTTTGCCGATCATGATTACCGATCTGTTGGGCGATCAGATGCCATCGACGATCCTTGCCGGGGTGATTTTGCTCTGGAGCGAGGGATCATACCCGGTCGCGCTGGTGATTTTTATTGCCAGTATTATGGTGCCGACCTTAAAAATGATCGCAATCGCCTGGTTATGCTGGGATGCAAAAGGTCATGGCCGGCGAGACAGTGAACGTATGCACTTTATTTATGAAATCGTAGAATTTGTTGGGCGCTGGTCGATGATTGATGTATTTGTCATCGCTGTGCTCTCCGCATTGGTGCGCATGGGAGGATTAATGAATATTTATCCGGCCATGGGGGCGCTGATGTTTGCGCTGGTCGTCATCATTACAATGTTTGCGGCAATGACATTCGATCCCCGCCTGACCTGGGATCGCGAGCCTGAATCGAGCCATGAGGAGTCGTAAGAACATGGAGAAAACCAATGGGGAGGCGAAAGTGCAGAAAGTCAAAAACTGGTCGCCGGTATGGATATTCCCGATAGTCACGGCCCTCATCGGCGCGTGGATCCTCTTTTACCATTACAGCCACCAGGGGCCGGAAGTGACGCTCATTACCACCAATGCCGAAGGCATCGTCGGGGGTAAAACGACAATCAAAAGCCGTAGTGTGGATGTCGGCGTGGTAGAGAGCACGACGCTGACAGACGATCTGACCCATGTAGAGATTAAAGCGCGCCTGAATACAGGGATGGAGAAGTTGCTCTACAACGACTCTGTTTTTTGGGTGGTTAAGCCACAGGTTGGGCGTGAAGGGATCAGTGGGCTGGGGACATTACTTTCTGGTGCCTATATTGAACTCCAGCCAGGGAAAAAGGGCAGCCAGCCGGAAAGATATAACCTGCTCGATTCACCGCCGCTGGCACCGCCGGATGCAAAAGGGATTCGGATTATCCTGGACAGCAAGAAAGCAGGGCAACTCTCTCCGGGCGATCCGGTACTTTTCCGTGGTTACCGCGTCGGATCTGTTGAGACCAGTACTTTCGATACGCAAAAGCGTACGATTACCTATCAACTTTTTATTAACGCGCCAAACGATCGTCTGGTGACCAGCAACGTGCGTTTCTGGAAAGACAGCGGCATCGCCGTGGATTTAACCTCTGCCGGAATGCGGGTTGAAATGGGATCGCTCAGTACCCTTTTTGGCGGCGGCGTCAGTTTTGATGTGCCGGAAGGGAATGAACTGGGTGAGCCTGTCGCTGAAAAAACAGCTTTTATGCTGTATGACGATCAACGCAGTATTCAGGAGTCGCTGTATACCGAACACATTGATTACCTGATGTTCTTCAAAGATTCGATTCGTGGTCTGCAGCCTGGCGCACCGGTAGAATTTCGCGGTATTCGCCTGGGCACCGTGGCTAAAGTGCCGTTCTTCACGCCAGAAATGCGTCAGAAACTGAATGACGATTACCGGATACCTATCCTGATTCGTATTGAGCCTCAGCGTCTGATAAGCCAGTTTGGCGGCGATCCGAACGTAGATGAACATATTGCTGAGTTAATGAAACGCGGCCTGCGTGCGGCGTTGAAAACTGGCAACATTGTGACAGGTGCCCTGTATGTCGACCTCGATTTTTACCCGAAAGCACCTCCCGTAACCGATATGCCGGAATTTGGCGGCTACCGCATCATCCCGACTGTCAGCGGCGGTCTGGCGCAGATTCAGCAAAAACTGATGGATACGCTGGATAAAATTAACAATCTGCCACTTAACCCGATGATCGAGCAGGCAACCAATACCTTAACGGCGAGTCAGCAGACGATGCGCCGTCTGCAGACGACACTCGATAATCTGAATAAGCTGACAGCCAGTCAGTCTATGCAACAACTGCCAGCAGACATGCAAAATACGCTGCGTGAACTCAATCGCAGTATGCAGGGCTTCCAGCCGGGTTCGGCCGCGTACAACAAGATGGTGGCGGACATGCAGCGTCTTGACCAGGTATTGCGTGAACTGCAGCCGGTGCTCAAAACGCTGAACGATAAGAGTAACGCGCTGGTGTTTGAAGCGAAGGGCAAAGACGATCCGCAGCCGAAGAGGGCGAAAGAATGAAAAAAGGAACAATAGCGCTTCTGGCAATGCTTCTGACGGCCTGTAGCACGAGCGGTGATAAGAAGAGCTACTATCAGTTGCCATCACCGCCGCAGCCAACGGTGGCGCAAAGCGACGGGCGTGGACAACACCTGTTGTGGGTTGAGCAGGTGACGGTGCCGGATTATCTCGCAGGAAATGGTGTTGTTTACCAGACGAGTGATGTGCAGTACGTTATTGCCACCAATAACCTGTGGGCGAGCCCACTGGACCAGCAGCTGCGCACAACGCTGGTGGCCAATTTAAGTAACGGGCTCCCGGGCTGGGTCGTGGCATCGCAACCGCTTGGTAGCGAGCAGGACACGCTCAATGTCACCGTAACAGGCTTTCACGGTCGTTATGACGGGCGGGTTATCGTGAGTGGCGAATGGCTGGTTAATCATCGCGGACAGCTGATTAAGCGTCCTTTCCACATTGAGCTTAAGCAACAGCAAGATGGTTATGACGAGATGGTGAAAATGCTGGCCGTTGCCTGGCAACAGGAAGCGGGAAGTATCGCCAGCGAGCTTAAACGTCTGCCATAGAAAAATTAACTGCATTATCTACGCCGTCAGGTCATTTTTGTCTGACGGCTTTTTTATTTTTGTGCTCAATTCATTACCTGTGCTGGTTCACAGTTTTTGTACAAATGAACTTCTGTTTAGGTCACATTTATGACACTGGCGTGAATTTTGCGCATTGACGACAAACGGTATCCAGGGTATTCGTAGCCTGTGGTTGCATACTTAGTAACCACTGTTTTCTTTTCCACCAGACCAAAAAATGAGGGAAACGAGGCATGAAGAGACAAAAGCGAGATCGCCTGGAACGGGCACATCAACGTGGGTATCAGGCCGGCATCACGGGACGGCCAAAAGAAATGTGTCCTTATCAGACGCTGAATCAGAGATCCGAATGGATGGGAGGCTGGCGAGAAGCCATGGAGGACAGGGCCGTCATTGCCTGATTCTGTCTCTTTAAACAAGAAACCTCCGCATTGCGGAGGTTTCGCCTTTTCTGCCCTGAGCCATTCTTTCTGGCTCGTTTACGCGGCAATCCGTATCAGAATGCAGAGGTGTCCTGGAACAGGCCCACTTTCAGGTCGGTCGCGGTGTAGATAACACGGCCGTCAACCAGTACTTCACCATCTGCAAGACCCATCACCAGACGGCGATTAATGACGCGTTTGAAGTGGATGCGGTAGGTGACTTTTTTTGCGGTCGGCAGGATCTGACCGGTAAATTTCACTTCGCCTACGCCCAGCGCACGGCCTTTGCCTTCACCACCGAGCCAGCCCAGGTAGAATCCAACGAGCTGCCACATGGCGTCCAGTCCGAGGCAGCCAGGCATTACCGGGTCGCCGATAAAGTGGCAACCAAAGAACCACAGGTCCGGATTAATATCTAATTCAGCTTCAACATATCCTTTGTCGAAATTCCCGCCGTTTTCGGTCATTAATACCACACGGTCCATCATCAGCATGCTTGGAGCTGGTAATTGTGGGCCTTTTTCGCCAAATAGCTCTCCGCGACCAGAGGCAAGAAGATCTTCTTTTGTATAGGATTCGCGTTTATCTACCATGTTCTATGTAAGCCTTATTGTGAGTTTCGGACGCAGGATAGCTAACACGTGTACGCTGAACAAGTCCGATCAGTTCGGACTGAACCAGCCAAGCCAACGAAGCGGCCACGGATAACGGTGACGAGCGTCTTGTTGCGTCGCATGGGCGATACGCTCCAGAATGGTCTGCTTCAGTGTAGTTTGTCCTTCAGCATCCCATACCAGTTTGGTCAATAAAGGGAGTGCATCCATGACGTCATCAATGGCCCATATAGAAAATTGACCTGCTTTAACGGCATCCAGCAACTCCTGGCGCAAGCAAAGATGACGCACATTGGCAACGGGTATGATCACTCCCTGGTTGCCATCCAGACCACGATGCTGGCAGATAGCAAAGAACCCTTCGATCTTTTCATTGAGACCGCCAACAGGCTGGGCGCGACCAAATTGATCCACCGAGCCGGTGATAGCGATACTTTGACTGACAGGGACATCCGCCAGAGCGCTGATTAGAGCGCACAGTTCTGCCATCGATGCACTGTCACCATCCACTTCGCTGTAAGATTGCTCAAAAGTCAGTGATGCGGAGAATGGGATTTGTTGCTCAAGCTCAAGCTCGGCCATCAGGAAGGACTGCATAATCATCATGCCTTTTGCATGAATGTTGCCGCCCAGTTCTGCTTTACGCTCAATGTCATTAAATTCGCCATCGCCGATATGCACGACACAGCTAATACGTGAAGGTTCGCCAAACGCACGCGGATGTCCAGGAAACTCAACAACTGACAGAGCGTTGATTTGTCCTGTCTGTTCACCCTCAGTCTCAATGAGGATCTGCTCTAACAGAATCTCATCTTGCATGCGCTCCGCCAGATAGCCTTCGCGCCATTCACGCTGAGTGAGCATGGTAGTTAGCTGTTCAGCATCGAACGTCTGCGCGTCAGTCATCGCGGACACTTCACTTAACTGGCGGATTAACCATAGCGGACAGAGCGGGAGCGTCTCTTGATCGCCGGTATAACGAACAGCTTCCCGAATCAGTATCGGCCAGGCATCCGCAGACGGGGAGGGTAATTCGGCCTCCCGGGCGATCAGCTGAACCCACTGACACCATTGCGCCAGTGTTTCTGCGTCACCAAACTGCAGGTTATCTTCATATTCGCTATAGATAGCCTGTTCAGCGAGTTCTGGCTCCATCTCCTGGAAGTCAGCCAGAGAATCTCTTTCTCCGACGAGGATGACCCGAAGATCGAGCGGCATTGACGGGACTGAGACGGGCAGGGGGCGAGATTCATCAAACGCAACCCAGTCAAAACGACGGCGTGTCACCATGGTTTTTAAACGCATCCACAGTAAAGGTTGCGCCAGCAGGGTGCGCAGTGAGATAACCAGTGTGCCACCGTTGGCCTGATGTACCAGCCCGGGTTGCAGGGTTATCTCATTATTGAATTGGCGCAAACAACCAAATAACTGCTCGGCCTCGACCCAATCAGCAATAACAACCTGCTCTTTACCGGCAAAATTGGCTTCTGCGTTTTGCGCAGGGGTAAGCGTAATCGTCGCACCATTAACCTGATAATTGCCGCCGACAACCTCAAACTCCTCAGGCTGTAATGCTGACACAGCCTCGGCGAGGATCTTCAGGTACTCTTCCTCTTCTGGCGCCTTTGCCAGCATAAAACGTGAAGTCGCCACAGGATGGAGCAACTGCTCCAGCGCATACTGTAATCGGGGTTGGGTATCGCCCAGGAAGAAGACCGTCTCATCAGTGAGTGCGGACTGCTTAAACACATCCTGATAGCTCTCGGTATCAGGAGTCAGTTCATTCCATTCAAGTTTTGTAATGGTCAAAGTCGTTTTTTTTGTCTGATGTAAAAGGCGGGATTATACCGTAAACGCCTGTGCAGCACACAGGGAATACACGTTTTCCAGTTGCAGATATGCCGTTGGAATAAACAGAATGTGATTTCTTTTCAGCAGAGCAAGAAAAAACTGATATTCTGAACAGAGTTACACGGTAACGTTGAGATCGCAATGAAATATCAACAACTGGAAAATCTTGAAAGCGGCTGGAAATGGAAATATCTGGTGAAGAAGCACCGGGAAGGTGAGCTTATTACAAGATATATCGAAGCCAGCGCGGCCAAAGACGCCGTCGATTTATTGCTAACCCTCGAAAATGAACCCGTGCAGGTTAATGCCTGGATTGAGCAGCATATTAATCCGTCGCTCATGAACCGCATGAAGCAGACTATTCGGGCGCGGCGCAAACGGCATTTTAATGCCGAGCATCAGCATACGCGTAAAAAATCAATCGATCTGGAGTTTGTTGTCTGGCAGCGTCTGGCAGGGCTGGCACAGCGTCGGGGCAAAACCCTTTCCGAGACCATTGTTCAATTGATTGAAGATGCCGAACATAAAGAAAAATACGCCACAACTATGTCGTCACTTAAACAGGATTTGCAGGCGCTTCTGGGCAAAGAGTGAATTTTTGTGCAAATGTGATTTTTACAGGCAATAAAAAACCCCGCGATGCGGGGTTTTTTTACAGCACGTGAACTTAAGCCTGAGGCTGAGTTACAACGTCTTTGCTGCCACGAACTTCGATTTCTACGCGACGGTCCGGCGCCAGGCAATCGATCAGCGCAGGGCGCGCTTTCACGTTGTCACAGGTGCTGCCAGTAACCGGCTGGGATTTGCCCATGCCACGTGCGGAGATTTTGTTCGCCGGGATACCTTTAGAAACCAGGTAATCAACAACGGACTGAGCACGTTTCTCAGACAGACCCTGGTTGTAAGCGTCAGAACCGATACGGTCGGTGAAGCCCAGAACCACTACGGAACCGTCTTTTGGATCCAGGTTGCTCAGCTGACCATACAGCTGATCCAGTGCCTGCTGACCTTCCGGTTTCAGGGTTGCTTTGTTGAAGTTGAACAGAACGTCAGACTTCAGAGTAAAGTGCTTGGTCTGTACTTCCGGAGCCGGAGCCGGAGCCGGAGCTACTACCGGTGCAGCTTCTTCCTGCTGACCGAAACGGTAGGAAACACCTACGCTCAGCATGCCGTTGTCCGGACGGGTACCAACGGTGTTTGCATCACCGATGTTGTTAACCCACTGGTATTCCAGACGGGTAGCGATGTCACGGGTAACAGCCCACTCAAGGCCACCAGCGAATACCGGGGAAACACCGGTGTCGTGGTCTTTGAAGTGAGCGTCAGCGCCAGGGACGTTAGCTTTAGCGTCTGCACGCCATACCATGCCGCCCAGACGGGTGTAGATATCCAGATCGTCAGTGATCGGGTAACCCAGTTTAGCGGTCAGCTGTACGCCTTGAGCTTTGAACGCACCGTTTACGGTGTCGCCTTTGTACGGCATACGACCTAACCAGTCGTAACCCATCTCAAAACCAACGTACGGGTTAACCTGATAGCCACCGAACGCACCTGCACCAAGCTGACTTGAATGGGTCGGGCCGTCGTTCGGGATGAAGCCGGTGTCGTGGAACTGAGACCAGCCCAGTTTGCCACCTGCATACCAGGTATTATCTTTCGGAGCGGCCTGCGCTACGGTAGCGAAACCAGCCAGTGCCACTGCAATCGCGATAGCTGTCTTTTTCATTTTTTGCGCCTCGTTATCATCCAAAAATCGCCATGAAAATCTCGATGAGAAGTCACGGTTAAATCCTTCACCGGGGGCATTGCTCATCAGTCCCTATAGAGATATCTTCACGATATCTTTGGCTTATGCCGAGCACCCCTGGCGATGTAAAGTCTACAACGTAGTTGGAAACTTACAAGTGTGAAGTCCGTCAGGCATATGAAAAAAAAGACTTTGTATACACAATATTTAACACTTTTGCGGAACTATTCGCCAGTTCAGTTGCCTTGCAGGTCGCCTGAAACGGGCGTTGGCGGCCTATTTCGCTGATTACACGGCATTGCTTGCCAGACAGAAAAATAATGCCAGGATTTATCTTAATTTTACTCAATGATACAAATTTGAGTGAATTTTTATCCCTGAATGCTGTCTCGCAGCGAGAGGATTGCATCGTACTGGCCGCATTACGAAGCCTATTGCGTTCCCTTCTTCCGCAGCTATCGCCAGACGGTGATGTTCTTCTTCGGTCAATTCTTCGGCATGCCAGCCAATCACAACGCTATAGTTGCCGGTACGTAATGCACGAATCATCGACTCCAGGGTAAGGCAGGGGGAAAGCTGGCTGATTTGCATAACTTTAGTCAGCGGCAGGCCTGCAGACAACACCCATTCACGGCTTAATTTTTGTTGCGGCGTTAACCAGAGCTGCCAGCGCGATTGTTGACCCAGTTGCTGTAATAACGGCAACAGCAGCAATTGTGTCATGCCAGGCTGATCTTCACGATAAACCACTTCACTGATCAGACCCGTAGAAGCCTCAATGCTCCCTGCGCTGTGTGCGGAAAGAAATTGTGTTGAACGATTTGCACGGTTTAATGAATGGTACATGATCAACCCAGCCCTGTTAGTTACTGTATAAACATACAGTAACCCCTGGGCGTTCAAAGATCAACCTCATTTTCTGAAAGCATCTCGCAATTTTGTCTGGTATTGCGATGAAGCCGCAAAATTTTCTTGCCGTGTTGCGTGCACTTGCCTATGTTCCTCAGTAGCGGATCGGTTAACAGAATTAATGTTTTTACTCCATGATTTACAAGGGAATAATCATGAAAAACATATCGTATCAAAGGATCTATCAGTCACGGGAATACCTCGCACCTTTGGGAAAAATTCGCTTTCGCGCGCATTTTGGTGGCTACAGTTTATCGATAGACAACACCGTGTTTGCGATGATTTCAGAGGGAGAGTTATACCTTCGTGCCTGCGAGGAGAGTGCGCAGTATCGGGTAACAAAGAGTTCACCACTTCTGACAATACAGAAGCGTGGCCGCGCTGTTTCGCTTAACTATTACTTTGTTGATGAACATCTTTGGAGTGATTTGCCAACATTGCTGCGGCTTTCTTCGCAATCGCTCGCGGCGGCTCGTGAGGAAAAAACGGCACGCGATACACCTCATCGCCTTAAGGATCTACCAAACATAAACTTTCAACTTGAGATGATGCTTTTCGACGCCGGTATACCGGACGTACGTATGCTGCGGCATCTGGGCGCTAAAGCGTGTTGGTTGCGTTTGAAGGCGATGAACAAACATATGGGTATCAAGGTGCTGCTGGGCCTGGAAGGGGCAATCATCGGGCTGCATGAGGCCGCACTCCCGGCGTTGAGACGCCAGGAGTTAATCGACTGGTACCACGAGGTTGGGCAGAAATAAAAAGAGGAGTGTCAGGTCATAATCTGCCGCTGTAAACGGCACATCTCTGGCAGAAGTGCGATAAGCAACCCAATTTGTTGCAATACAAGTGGTTCTTTGCTGTCGGGCCGTGGCTCAAGATGCTTAATGCGTCGCGATAAATCTGCCAGTGTCAACTGTACGCGCTCTTCATCAGCGGGCTGGTGGTGAAGGGCGTCATCAACATAACAGACGGCATCATCCAGCAAACGAAGGATCGCAGGGTGAGTCAGTTGTTCGCGATGTGCGCCAAGGGCAGAGATATAGCTGGTACAGGTATGATTCAGGCAAAGTAAACGAAATGCCACTTCACGCAACTCAGGTGTGGCGCCAGGTTCTGATGCCATATTGGAGACCACCGAGGCCAGTTCGGCATCTCTGTTATAAGCGTTTCTGCGGGCAACGCGGTACGCCAGGCGGTTGTCGCGGCCCTGATGATATTGTTCAAGAATTGCATCCAGATAACGGCAATTGGCATCGAATGCTTGCCCGGTCACGCGTGCCAAATTGCGAAAACGCCAGTCAGGCCAGATAAAACTCACCGCAGCCCATGCGATGGCACATCCGATGATTGTGTCAATCACTCGCGGCATGGCGACTTCGAAACCTTCGCCGAGTAAATTAAAGCACAGCAGCACCAGTAATGTGATGAACATGGTGGCCTGCGCGTATTGTACAAGACGAAAGGCGAAAAAAAGCACGCCGGTGACGACGATTAGTATCAGTTGCCCTTCCAGCGAGGGAACAAAATAAAGTACGGGAAGGCCGAGGGCGATACCTGCAATGGTACCGACGATACGCAGCGTGAGACGGTGGCGCGTGGCGTTATAGTTAGGCTGACAGACAAACAGACTGGTGAGCAAAATCCAGTATCCGTGGTGCAAACCGGTAATTTGTATGATGGCATAGCCCGCACACAGTACAACAGACATCCGCACGGCATGGCGAAACAGTGCCGATTCCGGCGTAAGGTTATTGCGTAAACGCAGCCAGATATCGCTCAGTCCATGCAGGCTGTCATCTGCAAGTAAGTTTTCTGTTTCGTTTTTCTGCGTTGTTTGCGGTTGCCCGGACTCTATACTCGCCAGCTGTGCATCTATGGCGCGGAGATTGTCGAGTAAAAATCCCAGTGCTTTCAGTTGTTCAGACGACGTCGTACCGCTGGCACGAATGCGATCTAACGCTGCATCAAGGTGTATAAATGCCCGCTCGAAGCGGTGGTCATGCTGGTAAGGTGTACGAAGAAGGATGGCATGAGCGAGCCTTGCGCAGGCCTGAGATTGCAGTGTAATCAACCGCTGAAAACGGAACATCACATCGCTGTAGCGAAAATGTTCCCTCAGTGCCTGGTACTGTATATGAGAAGAACTGGCGCGTTCATGAATGTCCTGTGCGGCAAAATAATAATGCAACGTACGCCGGGTTCCCCGTTGTCCGCGATCGCCGCGAAGGCGGGTCAAAAGTGACGCTTTCGTCTGGTTTAGTGTTGACACCAATTGGCCGTTGGCCAACGCCAGCTCGTAAAGCGGGGCCTGACTTTCCTCCTCAATATCCGGATCAAACAGTCGCGCTTTAAGTTCCAGATACTGAGATAACTGCTCGTAACAGCGAGCCAGATTATCCTGTAGTGGACGGATGGGGAAAACAAGGTGTCCAACCAGCGTCAAGACGTTAAACCAGATGGCGCCCGCCAGGAGTAAAAGTGGCTGCTGATACCATGCGGTATATAACGTGGTTCCAAGCATTGTATAGATAGCGATAAGCAATGCGCCGAACGCAATAGTGGCGTAGCGTTGCCCGAGACCTCCAAGCAAAATGAACCCAATGGTTGAGGTGATAAGCCCAATGGCAAATAACCACGGCCAGGGAAACAAAAGCTCGACCGACGCCGAGGCGATAAAAAACGAAATCAGGGTAATGATTAAATTGCGAAGACGGCCTGTCAGACGATCATCGAGATCCGCCAGCGCCGCAGCAACGACGCCCAGGGTTAAAGGGATCGTCAGTTTCGCGTCGCCAAGCAGCCACGGCAAGGCCGCTGTTCCGCTTAGCGCAAGAAAGATTCGGATGTTATATAGCCAGGCACTGTTCCAGGTGTACCGGCGAAGGAGGGGGCTTAGCATAGTATTCGTGACTCGTTTACGGGAAACGGCGGCGAGCATTGGCTTCGCGCGCGGCACGGGCCACTTCAACCGACACAACACGGCGACCAACCGGCCATATGGCGATTGCCGCAATTTTAAAATTGGCGATACCAACCGGGATACCGATGATAGTGATGCACTGAGTAATCCCTGCCACAATGTGCATCACGCAGAGCCACCAGCCAAAGAGCACGAACCAGAGAATATTGAGCACGGTCCCGCCAGCATTCATGAGAGTATTTTTACTATCAGGGTTCAGTTCATCGACATGCACAGCTTCATTGCCCCAGGGGATCAGCGACAGTTTGGTGATTTCCCAACAGGAGCGTGTGAGCGGCAGGGTAATAACCAATGCAACACTTAAAATGGTTGCCAGTAGCCAGCCGAGTGTGGTGGCAAAACCGCCAAGGATAAAGTTCAGGATATTCAGAACGGTACGCATATTACCTCAATGCTATTCTGTCAGAGAATTGACCTGACAATTGTAACGATTTTTTGGGCTGGAGCACGTATTCTCTGGCGGTTAAACTGGCAAGCACAGTCATAAGCTGAAAAAGGATGTGTGATGGAACTAAAAGCGACTTCATTGGGAAAGCGGCTGGCGCAGCATCCATATGATCGAGTGGTCATCCTCAATGCGGGCGTGAAGGTTTCAGGTGATCGACATGAATACCTTATCCCCTTTAATCAGCTGCTGGCAATCGAGTGTAAGCGTGGTCTGGTATGGGGTGAGCTGGAATTCGTTCTGGCAGATAATAAAGTCGTTCGTTTGCACGGTACCGAATGGAATGAAACACAGCGTTTTTATCAGCATCTGAATGAACGTTGGATGGCATGGAGCACGGAGATGAGCGAGGTGGCTGCGGGAGTGCTCTCTGAACAACTCGCGGACATTTCCGGGCGTATGGATCAGGAAAAGTGGCTCACTCGCGCGCAGCTTAAAGGTGTTCAGCAACAGCTTCTTAAGGCGTTCGATGCGTTGCCTGTTCCCACCAGCCGACTTGAATCTTTTGCTAACTGCAGGGATCTGTGGCGGCAATGCCAGGCCTGGTTAAAAGATACAGAGGCTGCACGAGCGCAACATAATCAAAACTGGACCGACAAAATGCTGGTTCAGTACGAGACATTTTTTAAAAATATCGAAAGTTCGCCGCTCAATCCGGCACAGGCAAGGGCGGTGGTCAATGGTGAAAACGCGCTGCTGGTACTCGCCGGGGCGGGCAGCGGTAAAACCTCGGTACTGGTGGCGCGTGCAGGCTGGCTGTTGCTCCGCGGCGAGGCGGCAGCGGAGCAGATCCTGCTGTTGGCCTTTGGCCGAAAAGCCGCGCAAGAGATGGATGAGCGGATTCGTGAGCGATTGCATACGGAAGACATCACTGCACGCACGTTTCATGCGCTGGCGTTATACATCATCCAGCAAGGTGGTAAAAAAGCGCCTGAAATTAGCAAACTTGAGAACGATACCCGGGCACGACAAACACTCTTGCTGAAAGCCTGGCAAGCCCAGTGCGCAGAGAAAAAGGCGCAGGCAAAAGGCTGGCGACAGTGGCTGGAAGAGGAGTTGCAGTGGGAGCTTACGGAAGGCGCTTTCTGGAATGATGAAAAAATAGAGCGTCGGATGGGTACCCGACTGGATCGCTGGGTTAGCCTGATGCGTATGCATGGTGGCAGTCAGGCTGAAATGATTGATTCGGCGCCGGAAGAGGTACGCACGCTTTTCAGCAAGCGGGTCAAACTCATGGCGCCCCTGCTGAAAGCCTGGAAAACTGCGCTTAAAGCGGAAAACGCTGTCGATTTTTCCGGATTAATTCATCAGGCGATTAACGTGCTGGATAAAGGTCGTTTTGTCAGTCCCTGGAAGCATATCCTGGTGGATGAGTTTCAGGACATTTCACCGCAACGCGCCGCGCTGCTGGCCGCATTACGGCGGCAAAATTCGCAAACCACCTTGTTTGCGGTCGGTGATGACTGGCAGGCTATTTACCGTTTCAGCGGCGCGCAATTGTCTCTGACCACAGCGTTTCATGACTATTTTGGCGAAGGCGATCTGTGCGCGCTGGATACCACCTATCGCTTTAATACGCGTATTGGCGAAGTCGCAAATGGATTTATTCAGCAGAATCCCCACCAGCTTAATAAACCCCTGAACAGCCTGAGCGCCGGGGATAAAAATGCGGTGACATTGCTGGCGGTAGACCAACTTGATGCGCTTCTCGATAAACTCAGCGGCTACGCCACCGAGGAGGATCGTATTCTTGTGCTGGCGCGTTATCACCACGGTAAACCCGCCAGTCTGGAGAAAGCCGCCACCCGCTGGCCAAAACTGCAGCTCGATTTTATGACTATTCACGCCAGCAAAGGGCAGCAGGCAGAGTATGTGATTGTGCTGGGGTTGCATGAAGGGCAGGACGGTTTTCCGGCTCCTGCCCGTGAATCCATTATGGAGCAGGCCCTGTTACCGGTGCCGGAGGACTTCCCTGACGCCGAAGAGCGTCGTTTGTTGTATGTCGCCATCACCCGAGCACGTAAGCGTGTCTGGTTGCTGTTTGATAAAGAAAACCCGTCGCGATTCGTTGAGGCGCTCAGGCAGCTTAATGTGCCAGTAGCGAAAAAACCCTGAGAACAGGCGGCACCAGCCGCCTGCAAAGATTATTTCAGACGTTCAGCGAGGTAGCGCTGGTAATCCGGGATGAGGATTTCCACACTTTCCGCGAAACCGGGAGACTGGATAATGAAATCAGCGGTGGAAAGGTTCGTGGCCACCGGAATATTCCACACGGTCGCCAGACGCAGCAGCGCCTTAACATCCGGGTCGTGTGGTACTGCATTCAGCGGGTCCCAGAAGAAAATCAGCACATCAATTTTCCCTTCCGAGATGAGTGCTCCAACCTGCTGGTCACCGCCCATCGGGCCGCTCAACATGGCATTAACTTCAAGACCGGTAGCGCGTTGAATCAGATTCCCGGTTGTCCCTGTGGCATAGAGAACATGATTTGCCAGTTTGGGCTGATGGCGTTCAACCCATTTCATCAGCATCTGCTTGCAGTGGTCGTGCGCAACCAGTGCGATGTGCTTACGCACGGGTAACGAACGTGTTGTGAGTTCCATAATTCGATTCCGTTAATGTAATTTCGCTACAGATTACTGGAAGCACCTGATGCTGCAAGAGAATGGCATAAAAAAATATGGGCTAATGCGCGTAATGTTAACTGGCGCGGATCATGACGGGGGTTGTTGCTTAATCCATTGCATAAAACGGTCGCGGGTTTGCGGATCTGCCTGTTGATACCAGAATTTCAGCCGCTGCTCTGTGAGAGTCTGCGAGTGCGTCTGTGGCGCGTCCAGCTCGGAGACACCGGAGAGCAAAGCGCTGTCGTCGGCCACTATCTGCGCAAATTTGGGCAGCGAAGCATATTTCCCCGCTTTGTTGTATTGCTCTGTCGCGCGTTCATAGTCAATGACTTTCGTGTTTGCACTGATCTCAAGAATATCCAGTTTCACCGGAATCGGTGTGGCGTTGCCATCCAGTAAAGCCAGGTGAGGCGTGGCATTAAACGTCTCGGCCGCCTTTTGCGTGTCGATAGCGGGAAGATTGAAATTCACCTGGCTGATGCGCTGCGTGTCGAAGGTGGCAATCAGCGGTACGGAAACAAAGAGCCGGGATTCGCGATTCCCGGGCTCCACATTTTTTTCAACCCGGAATACCACCTGATGAACTCCGTTTTCCAGTTCGATACTTTCCGCGCCACGCAGCAGTGAGCTGGACACCTTTTTGCCATCAAGAACCAACAGGTCAATATCACCAGACAGACGAAGCGATGTGGCCAGTACATTAACCGGTATCAAACACGTGATAATGAATACTTTCCACCCGCACTTCATTGCGCGCTCCCATGATCGCTTTGCGAAGCAACCTTTCAATATATTTATTAACTTATAGACATATAACCTGCTCGCGCACTCATACTTCTGTATGGGATACATGGTTGTAGCGGAATGTTTGGCATACACTTTGGAAAACCGCAGGAGGAAACCATGAAAGAGACCGATATCGCCGAGATCCTGAAATCGACACGTACCATCGCGCTGGTGGGGGCCAGTGACAAACCTGACCGGCCGAGCTACCGCGTCATGAAATATCTGCTTGATCAGGGCTACCACGTCATTCCGGTATCACCAAAAGTAGCGGGTGAAACGCTTCTGGGGCAGCAAGGATACGCCACGCTGGCTGACGTGCCGGAAAAGGTGGATATGGTTGACGTATTCCGTAATTCCGAAGCGGCGTGGGGAGTTGCCCAGGAAGCTATTGCCATTGGTGCAAAAACATTATGGATGCAACTTGGCGTGATCAACGAACAGGCCGCAGTGTTAGCCTGTGAGGCTGGGTTGAAAGTAGTGATGGACAGATGTCCCGCGATTGAAATCCCGCGTTTAGGACTCGCAAAATAAAAACACCCCGCAGCGCGGGGTGTTGTCAGTTACGCAGGCGGGGGGCCTGCAGTTGCCTGCGGATCGTACGCGCCAGTTCATCCATCGAAGGTTGCTCAGGATGTTCTTGCTGAATCTCGCTGGTTAACTGTGCTTCGGCCAGATAGGTATGAACCGGCTGGCCGTCATCATCTTCCATCACCACATGGTACCAGGGCGCAGCCCGTAGTTCATCGTTGACCGCCAGTTCATCAACTGATGGTTCGTCGAGTGAATACTCAGGGTCAATATCCACCACTACGCCAAGGTAGCCCAGCAGCGAGTGGCGAACCTGCTGACCAATACCGTATTTGCTGGCAATCATTGTCACCTCCCGGGAACCTGTACATAACCCAGATATGCGGGCGAGGCTCCAAAAATCAAGTTACATGACGCGACAGGCAAACCCTTTCAGGTACAGTCCTTCCGGGTAGGGAGCGATCACCGGGTGATCGGCGGCCTGACGGAACTGCTCTATAAATTGTACATCACGACCAGCATCTATTGCGGCATCGGCGATGATTTTCTGAAATAAATCTGTGGTCATCAGGCCAGAGCAGGAGAATGTCAGCAACACGCCTCCGGGATTCAACAACTGGATAGCAAGCATGTTGATATCCTTATAGCCGCGGCACGCGCCCTGAAGCTGACTTTTGTTTTCCACGAACTTTGGCGGATCCATGACGATGACATCAAATTTCTCGCCCTGCTCGCGATATTTGCGCAACAGTTTGAAGACGTCATCACGGATAAATTCAGCCTTACTGAGATCAAGCTGGTTTAGCTCAACGTTCTTTTTGGCAACGTCCAGCGCTTCCTGTGAGGTGTCCACGCTCACCACCTGACGGCAATTACCCATCAGTGCGGACACGGCGAAACCGCCAGTGTAAGAGAAGCAGTTAAGGACACGTTTATCGGCAACGTAACGGCGGGTTGCCAGGCGGCTGTCGCGTTGATCGAGATAGTATCCGGTTTTGTGACCAGCCTTGATATCGACATACAGCTTCATACCATTTTCTACGATAGGTAGCAGATCAGGCGGTAACTCACCCACAACCGGACCCTGTGCGAGTTCCAGCCCCTCTTTTTTACGTACTGCAACATCGCTGCGATCGTAGATGGAGCATTGCGGGTAGAGTGTCTGTAGCGCAGAGATAATGGCCGCGCGCTGATATTCTGCGCCAGCACTCAGCAATTGCAGCACCAGGAAATTACCGAAGCGATCGATGGTAACGCCCGGTAAACCATCAGATTCACCTGCGATCAGGCGATAGCTGTCCAGTCCGTCGCGCTGTGCCAGCCAGTCGCGCCATTGCTGTGCCTGCTGCAGGCGACGGGTGATGAACGCGGTGTCGATAATCTCACTTTGATCGAAGGTCCAGACGCGAGCGCGGATTTGCGATTCTGGCGAAAAGGCGCCGCGCGCCAGCCATTTACCCTGCGCATCGACGATGTCGATAGTTTCACCGGAACGGGCTTTTCCTTCCATACGGCTTACGGCACCGGAGAACACCCAGGGATGGCGGCGCAGCAAGGACTTCTCGCGCCCTTTGGCTAACACTAAACGGGGAAACCTTGCACTTGTAGATTCGGTCATACCGGGGAACCTCTGACGAACGTCAATATTAACCGGGGATATCGACCCGGCTCTTGATAATTAAACGGCGCGTAGGGTAGCACACATGCCCGGGTCAGGCATCAGCCAGAAGGGGTGAGCGTTTCGGCACAAAATCAAAACGTTCAGGCACAACGTTTATGTACGCTAAACCTTAAATTGTATTTCTCAACATCCACGAGGAAATACAATGAAAAAAATCACCTTCACCGTCTTAAGTATTTTGGCTGTCGGGAGCATGAATGTCTTTGCGGGCGAGACGTTTAGCCTCAGCAGCGCGGATATTCAGAACCATCGCTTATCAGAACAACATGTTTTTGCGGGATTTGGCTGTCATGGCGGCAATAGATCACCGCAACTGAGCTGGCATAATCCACCTGCAGGAACAAAAAGTTTTGCCGTTACCGTTTATGATCCCGCAGCCCCGACGGGGAGTGGCTGGTGGCACTGGACAGTGGTGAACATACCTGCGCAGATACAGACACTGCCCAGCGGCGCGGGGGATATAAAGAGCCCTGTGCTGCCAACCGGGGCAGTTCAGGGGCGAAACGATTATGGTTATGCGGGCTTTGGTGGCGCGTGCCCTCCCGTTGGCGATAAACCGCATCCGTATCAATTCACCGTATGGGCACTGAGTACTGATAAACTGCCTGTTGATAGCAATGCAAGTGGTGCTCTGGTTGGCTACATGCTCAACAGCAACGTCATTGCGAAAGCAAACTTAACCGCCACATACGGAAGATAAAGGTGACACGGTGCAGAAAGTCCAGTTTCAGCATAAAACGCTAACGGCGGCAGAAGTCCGTTCAAACCATATGCATCGTCTGCATCGCGTAAAGCTTTTTAGTGCTGCCATTTGTCATATTACTCAGGGGAGCAAGGTCATTATCCAGGAAGATAATCGGCTGGTCGCAACACCTGACGAGCTTATTATCATTCCGGCAAATACCGCTCTTGAAATCATTAATCAGCCTGTGCAAGGCCAGTTTCGTTCCGATTTATTATTGTTATCGCCAGAGCTGCTCGCAGAATTTAAAGCGCAATATGTACGTGATTTTCCTGCTGCCAGGCCTGCGTCTGTATGCACACCGCTGAGTAATGGCCTCGCATTTATGTGGAGCAATTTATTGCATGCGGTTCGCCATGATTTAGCGGAAAAGTTACAAAAACATCAGGCGATGGGGCTTTTGCTGGCACTGCTTGAAGAGGGGATGGCGGGCCCGCTTCTGATTGAGCGACGCTTTAGTCTGACCGAGCAGGTACGACAAATTGTCATGCTGTCGCCGGCAAAGAACTGGAGCGTGCAGGAGATAGCAGGGCAACTCGCTGTTGGCGAATCCACTTTACGCAGACGGCTTAAAGATGAATCTCAAAGCTACCGGCAAATTGTCGAGGAGGTTCGCATGTCGCTTGCATTGTCCCAGCTACAATCGACCACACTGCCCATTGGTGAAATCGCCTCCCGATGTGGATATCTTTCGGGTTCGCGTTTTACCGCCAGATTCCGGGAGCATTATGGATGTTTACCTAAAACTGTACGCTGATGATTAACGTTTCTACTATTAAAATAGAGGCTGATCCCGCATTAGAGGAGGTCATTATGGCGAACGAGACAACATCGAATTGCGTAATATGCTGGGTTCATGGCATGGTCCAGGGCGTCGGGTTTCGTTATAGCACGCAACGTGAGGCGCAGCGCCTGGGGTTAACCGGCTACGCGCGCAATATGGACGACGGCAGCGTAGAAGTTGTCGCCTGTGGAAATAACGAGAAGGTAGAAGAGCTCATTAGCTGGCTGAAAGCGGGTGGACCGCGTAGCGCCAGGGTTGAAAAGGTTTTAACAGAGCCTCATCAACCCGGCAGAGAATGGACGAATTTTGGGATTCGCTATTAAATGCACTTTACCGGTTTGGGCAGGCCAGCAATTTTTGTTGCCTGCTTTGCCGGTCCTTTCGGGAAGAGGCGATACAGATAACGGCTGTTGCCTTTTTCTTCACCGAATTTGTTAGCCATCGCTTTTACCAGCATGCGGATGGCGGGCGATGTATTGAACTCCAGATAAAACTCGCGCACAAAGCGCACCACTTCCCAGTGTTCTTCTGCGAGGGCGATACCTTCATTTTCGGCAATCGCCGATGCCAGTGCTTCGCTCCACAGAGTCGTGTCTTTCAGATAGCCTTCGCTATCGGTTTCAATTTCTTTACCGTCAAAGATCATGGTCGTTCGCAAGGTCAGTCAATAACGCGGGGAGTGTAGCAAAAAACAAAGCCCCGCATAAGCGGGGCCTGGTCATGCACGATGACGCGATTAGTCGCGGCTGGCGAAGCCCAGAATACTCAGCAGGCTTACAAAGATATTGTAGAGCGATACATACAGGCTCACGGTTGCACGAATATAGTTTGTCTCGCCACCGTGAATGATGTTGCTGGTTTCGAACAGGATTGCGCCTGAGGAAATCAGGATGAACACTGCGCTAATAGCCAGATGCAGCGCCGGCAGTTGCAGGAAGATGTTAGCTACCATTCCGATCAGCACAACCACGATACCTGCCATCAGCATACCGCCGAGGAAGGACATGTCTTTGCGTGTTGTCAGAACATATGCCGAGCAGCAGAAGAACACCAGTGCGGTTCCCCCCAGCGCCAGGCCGATGATATCGCCCATACCCGCAGAGAGATACGCATTCAGAATTGGGCCCAGGATATAACCCAGGAAGCCGGTAAAGGCGAAGGCAGAGAAAATACCCGCCGGTGAGTTCGCCGTTTTATAGGTCAGGAACATCAGGCCGTACATTCCCACCAGTGTCAGAATCAGACCCGGAGAGGGCAGCATCAGCACAGTGCTTGCGGTTGCCGTGATGGCGGAAAAGGCCAGCGTCAGGCTCAGTAAGAAATAGGTATTGCGCAGCACCTTATGGGTGCTAAGCAACGATGAACGGTCGCGCGAGGAGGTAATAATACGATCCATGAGGCACTCTCTTTTAACATAACAGATGTCATTAATTGTCGAGGATAGGAAATCCCCGTTTCCTTACAAAGTTGTTTTACCCATCTTTACTCAAAAAGCAAGCAAATCCATTCGGTTAAATATACTGCAAATGCTCAAAAATTAAGCATAAGTGCGCATTTGAAGAAAATAACCATACCAGTGTCTTATATGTCACTGAAAAATATTGCTCCGATGACTTTAGCGCGCTAAGAAAGAAGTCGCGTCGTCATCAGGAATATAATCAGGGCGAAAAAGATGAAATCACGACATTTTACCCGTTTTACCCTTAGCGCTTTAACGCTAGGCATTATGAGCGTCGCCGCGTCATTAAACGCAGCGACTGTTCCGGCAGGAACTGAGCTGGCGGCCCAGCAGGAACTGGTGCGTAACAATGGCAGTGAACCTGCATCCCTCGATCCTCATAAAGTAGAAAGCGATGTCGAATTCGGCATTATCAGAGATTTATTCGACGGGCTTGTTGCGATAAAAAAAGATGGCTCTGTTGAGCCACGTCTCGCGCAATCATGGGAAAACAAAGACAATACGGTGTGGGTGTTTCATCTGCGCCCCAACGTGACATGGTCTGATGGAACGGCCATTACAGCGAAAGATTTCGTCTGGAGCTGGCAGCGACTTGTCGATCCGAAAACCGCGTCACCTTATGCCAGCTACCCCGGCAATATGCACATCGAAAATGCCGCTGACATTGCTTTGGGTAAGAAAACGCCGGATACGCTCGGTGTTAAGGCACTGGATGATAATACGCTGGAGATTCGCCTGACTCAGCCGACATCGGCATTCCTTGCCATGTTGGGCCATCCGTCACTGGTGCCGCTGGATAAAATACTTATCAGCCGCTTTGGCGATAAATGGACCAAACCGGAACATATTGTGACCAGCGGTGCCTACAAACTTAGTGACTGGGTGGTAAATGAGCGCATTGTCGCGGTACGCAATCCGCGCTACTGGGACAATGGCGCCACGGTGATAAATAAAGTCACCTATCTGCCTGTCTCCTCTGAAACCGCCGATGTAAACCGCTATAAAGCCGGTGAGATAGACATCACCTATACCTTGCCGGTAAACCAGTTTGCCCAGTTAAAAAAGACGCTTGGCGATCAGGTCAAGGTCTCGCCGCTGCTGGCGACTTATTACTACGAATTTAATACCACTAAAGCACCGTTCAACGATCCTCGGGTGCGCCGGGCGCTCAATATGGCGCTGGATAAAGATATCATTGCCGATAAGGTGATGGGGCAGGGGCAGCGACCGGCCTGGTTAATCAGCCAGCCAGAAATCGGTGGCGTAACATTGTCCGCAACGGATTATGCCACCTGGCCACAGGAAAAACGGATTGCAGAAGCGAAGCGATTGCTCAAGGAAGCCGGGTTTAATGAAGCGCATCCACTGTCGTTTAATCTGCTTTATAACACCATGGAAACCCATCAGCGCATCGCCATTGCTGTCAGTTCGATGTGGAAGAAAAATCTGGGGGTAGAGGCAAAGCTGCAAAATCAGGAATGGAAAACGATGCTCGATGCCATGCACACAGGTCATTTCGATCTGGTGCGCTACGCCTGGAATGCTGACTATGATGATGCGGCAACCTTTTTAAATACTTTCCGCACGGGCGATAGCGAGAATACCTCGCAATACAGTAATCCGGCTTACGATGACGCACTGCGCAATGCCGCCAGGGCGAGCGATCTCGCCCAGCGAAGTAAGTATTATCAGCAGGCGGAAGATATCCTGGGGCAAGATGTCCCGGCGATTCCTGTCTATCACTATGTGAGAACGCACCTTGTGAAGCCGTGGGTCGGTGGGTTTGACCCGGACAAGCTTGGATATTATTTAACGAAGGATATGTATATCAAAAAACATTGAGGCGCCTGTCGCAAAAAGCGGTTGTAAAATGGTCAGTGTGTTGTTATTTCAGGCGATTAACGCACTTTTGGCTGTTTTTCAGGCATATGAACATTTCAGGGCTTTACAGATGCATCGGGGATGTTTATAGTGCGCCTCATTCCGGAAGTGTGGCCGAGCGGTTGAAGGCACCGGTCTTGAAAACCGGCGACCCGAAAGGGTTCCAGAGTTCGAATCTCTGCGCTTCCGCCAGATTAAGCAAGGGCCTACCATTTGGTAGGCCCTTTGTTTTTCTGGTTCCCGGGATAATGTTTGTCTATTTTTCCGCATAGCCCGCCTCACTCTTCTTCTGCATTGCTCAATAACGGCACGTCCTGAGACCGGGTGAAGTTTAATTTTCCTGTCGTAAACCAGAAACTGACCTTCTGTCTTGTTAGCGCTGAAAGATGCGTATCGCTGCTGTTTGCCGCAAAGCCTGGAACGGCTCACGCCCGTCTGGACGTGACCACTATGCCTGGTATTGCATGGCCCGAATAACTGGCGAAAAAAGAGTCAGGTAAGTTAATTTAAATAGCTCTTTTATTAACCCCCAACCTGTTGGCTCGTTGGGGGAGGATAATTATTTTGCCGCTTCCTTACTTCTGTAAAATTTGATGAAAGGTTGCTCTATATACTTATAACTGGCATTTGAAAAGATCGCAGTGATTAAACAAAAAACAGCGATGTATAAAATCGATGAACCGGCAAAAATAGTGCCAGAAAGAAAATGGTCAAGGGATAATCTTGTTATAATCATCACAGGAATATGGCAGAGGTATATGCTATATGACCTGTCGCCAATCCAGTCGAGATATTTTGATTTAAATGGGGGCATGTTTATCGCTACGAGCATGAATATAACCGCACCGAGGATGCCAATGTAAGCGAGTTTAAATGCGGGGCTGACCAGAGATGTATAAAACACCAGTGAGTAAACAGCGATGCAAACCAGCAGTAGGTTAAAGAATTTGTTTACCTTTATCTTCTTAATTAAATGGTTGAACAGATATAACAGTGATCCCATAAAGAATGCCTGTGGGCGTATCCACCACCCAATAGTTTCTTGATGATTTGCTCCATTGGGTAAGAATATTGATGAAAAAATTATAACCATAACTAAAGATAAGCAGAAAAATGATTTCCTGAGAGAAATTGCAAGCAATGACAGTACCAGATATAACTGCCATTCGAGACTTAATGACCATGTTACAGAAAGCAATGGGTCATAGGAGTGTCCAAGCACTGTCTCATTAAAGTAATATATGTTCGATACGCCGAATAATGAATATATCAATGTGTTTATTGACTTATTAACGCTGGCGTTGCCATATGGGGATATTAGATATGCTATGAGTATGCATATTATCGCCCACGCTAATAATGCAGGAATTAATCGAAAAACTCTTTTCATGAAGAAATAATAAAAGGCTTTATTTGTTCTTCCATACTGTCTTATTTCATTCTCCAGACTTTTACACATTAAAAAACCAGAGATCGCCAGAAAAATATCAACGCCCCCCCAGTACGAAGCAGAGCTATAAGTTGACATCAACCACTCAGGTACCGGGAGTCTATGCAGATGTTGTATGATTACCAGTAGTATTGCCAGAGCGCGTAAAGCCTGGATATTGTGATTTGTTATTTTATTTTCCATTAGAACCCAGAACTATTCTGAACCAAAATAATAAGAATGTTTTGATTGTATACAGTAACATAAACGAACGTGTCAGAAAATGTATATTCATCTCCAGGACAGGTTGCAATAGAGAGGAGAGAACCTCTGACAGCCGATCAAAACCGTCGACCCAAAAGATTTCCAGAGTCCCCATCTCCGGGCTTCTGCTCAAAACGCGTAACCCTCTGCCCGCATCTCCTTGTGTTTTCTTTCCGCTGAATAACCTTTCGTTTACCGCCTTCCGCATACTCTCAAATCAACTGCCTCACGAGCACTCGCCGCTTCCAGACAAATCCATTCCCGCTCTTCTATAGAAAAAGTCCGCATTAGGCTAGCAATATTAAATCGTAGTTCCCCTGATATCGAAGTGCTATCACTCAGCAAATGACTGAATGCATTGACGCAAAAGGATAACGACGATGTCACTTTCTTCGATTTCTGCCATTACATCATCTTTAGCCGCAGAACAAGGGCTCGCCGCGCTGGAAGCCCGGGTAAAACAAGATCTGGAATGGCTGGCGCTGCCGGCTAAACACTGGTTGCCGCAACAATCTGACGCACAGGCGCAGGACGTAGCGATCATAGGCGCAGGCATGGCAGGACTGGCGGCGGCATTCGCACTGCGTCTGCAGGGTATTGACGCCGTGCTGTATGACAAAGCGCCAAAAGATTATGAAGGTCCCTGGGCAACAACCGCACGCATGGAAACGCTCCGCTCGCCTAAACATCTGACCGGGCCAGCGCTCGATATTCCCTCGCTGACCTTTCGCGCCTGGTATGAAGCGCAATTTGGCCTGGAGGCCTGGGATGCGCTGGATAAGATCCCTCGTTTGCAATGGGCTGCGTATTTGCGCTGGTACCGCGAGGTGCTGGCGCTGGATGTCCGTAACGACCACGCGCTGACCGGTTTGAATCTGCAGGACCCGCAGCGTGTCGGGCTGACCTTTTCGCACCATAACGAGACCCGGCGAGTGAGTGCGCGCAAAGTGATCCTGGCTATCGGTATGGATGCGTTTGGCGGGCCTGCTATTCCTGATTTTGTCGCCGATGTGCCAAAGCAGTTTTGGGCACACTCAGAAGAGGCGATTGATTTTGCCGCTCTGGCCGGACGCCGGATTGCGGTTGTTGGCGGGAGCGCCACCGCGATGGATGTTTCAGCCACGGCGCTGGAAGCGGGGGCTGCGGGGGTTGAATTGCTGATTCGGCGCCCTGATTTTCCCCGCGTCAACCTGTCGAAAGGGGCTGGTAACCCGGGTTTTGAAGCGGGTTATTTTAACCTGCCGGATGAGTGGAAATGGCGACTGGCTCAGCATATCGCGACCGTTCAGATACCACCACCACACGGCAGCACGCTGCGCGTGTCGCGTCATCCCAACGCCTGGTTCAATTTTAACGCTCCGGTTGAGCGGGTGGAAACCCGGCAAGAGGGCATAGTTGTTCATACCCCTCAGGGCGAAGTGCCGGTAGATTTCCTCATCCTCGCCACGGGGTATGCCCTTAACTGGCATGCGCGTCCGGAATTTAATGCGTTGGTGGATCAGGTCAAAACCTGGGGCGATGCCTGGCAGCCACCCGCCGATAAGCAGAATGCTCAGCTGGCGAGTTATCCCTATCTGGGAGCCGATTTCGCTTTTCAGGCAAAACATGATGACAGCCCCTCTTCGCTGGCTCGCTTGCACTGTTTTAGCTATCCGGCGCTGTTAAGCAATGGTCATGTCGTCGGTCTTATTCCGGGCATCAGCCAGGGCGCACGCACTCTGGCTCAGCATATTGCCGGGCAGCTTTATTTTGAGGATCGTGAACACCATTATCAGGCCATTATCCATTACGACGATCCCGAACTGTTGGGCGATGAGTGGCAGCCTGCCGTGCCGTATGCCTGGCGCGAACGCTAATGTCCTTGAGATGCTGCATGGGGGCCCTGGCGGCATTTTCTTGCCTCCAGTTTGCCCCATGCTGCGCCTTACCGTCTGATTACGAGTGCCGTCTGTTTGCTTTGCTCGCAGCATGGAGTCAGCTACGGACCCCGTACTAACGCCGCCCTGGCATTACATCTCGCTAACAAATTTACGCATATTCATTATCAGTATTGTTCTTTGCGGTTTACGAATCGCTGTGAAAATATCGACTCAGGTTTTGGACGGCTAGCCGCCTGTATGGCGAAGGCTGGCCGCGCTCAGCACGACGCTTAAACGGTAACTACAGGAAAAATAACAATGTCGATTTTGCACTCCACATTCCGATTTCGTCTTTTCGCCACGATGGCGCTGGCAGGGATCAGTTCCGCTTCGGTTGCTGCAGAGAACGCGCCCAAAAATGGCGGCACGCTGATCTATCTGGAACAACAGGCACACACCAATCTCTATCCGCCTGCGGGTGGGTTTTACCCTAACGGCGGCATTCTTAATCAGATAACCGACAAGCTGACCTGGCAAAACCCGAAAACCCTGCAGATTGAGCCGTGGATTGCGCAATCCTGGACCACTAACGAGGATTACACGGAGTACACGTTTAAGCTTCGACCGGGCGTGACCTTCTCTGACGGCACTCCGCTTGACGCTAAGGCGGTGGCGAAAAATTTCGATACCTACGGTCTGGGCAATAAAGCCCTCAACCAGCCAGTTTCCGAGGTCATCAACAACTACCTGAAAAGCGAAGTGGTCGATCCGCTAACGGTGAAGTTCTTTTTTAAATCACCATCACCAGGCTTCCTGCAGGGCACCTCCGCCATTGGTTCCGGGCTGGTCTCACTCGCAACACTTGAGAAAAATTTTAACCAGCTTGGCAATGCGCGCAGCATTATCGGCTCCGGCCCGTTTGTGGTAGAGAGCGACCGTCCGGGGCGTGAGGTAAAACTGGTGGCGCGCAAGGACTATAACTGGGCTCCACCCAGCTTTGCCCACCAGGGGCGCCCTTATCTGGATGGTATTAACGTTCTGGTGACGCCCGAAGACAGCGTGCGCATTGGGGCCCTGCTTTCCGGCCAGGCGGATGCGATTCGCCAGATTCAGGCCTACGATGAGAAGCGGGTCTCCGACAAAGGTTTTGCCGTTTATGCTTCGCCCACGCGTGGGGTGAACAACAGCATTAACTTCCGCCCTGATAACCCGCTGGTGGCGGATCAAAAAGTGCGTGAGGCGCTGTTGCATGCCACCAATACCAAAGAGATAGTCCAGACCCTTTTTTCCGATCATTACCCGCAGGCCACATCAGTGTTAGCCAAAACGGCGGTGGGCTATGTGGATCTTTCCGACAAACTGAAATTTGACCCGGCGCTGGCGGCGCGTCTGCTGGACGACGCAGGCTGGAAAAGCGGCCCGGACGGAGTGCGTCAAAAAGGCGGCCAGTCTCTGACGCTGACGGCGTACGAATCACCACCACAACCGCAGAATAAAGAGACGCTACAGCTGGTAGCGCAACAGTGGGCCAAAGTGGGCGTCAAACTCAACGTCCTGGCGGGTGATGCGGGCAGCAAAACCCTGGATAACCTCGACCCGGCCAAAACGGGTGTCTATCCCAGCATGGTGGGTCGCGCAGATCCGGATGTCCTGAAAAGTCAGTACTATCCGACCCTGCGCAATGTGCTACTGCAAAAAGGGGGCGCCAGCGACAAAGTGAAGCAGTTTGAGGATAGCCATCTGAACGAGTTACTCAATGGTATCGCCTCCGCCACCTCGCAGGATAAACGTATCGCGCTGGTTAACGAGGTGCAGCAATACCTTATCGATAAAGCTTACGTCATCCCCATCTTTGAAGAGCCGCAGGTCTATGCCGGTGCGCCTTCCACAAAGGGACTGAGCTTCGAAGCCGTAGGACGTCCGAGCTTTTACAACACCTGGTTGGATAAATAACGCACGGGTTTTCTCTCGTCCTCGGACGAGAGGGCATCGAAAAGAGGACAAGCCATGGGCAGATATCTGACGGTTCGTTTTGGTCAGGCACTGATAGTGTTATGGGCCGCATTTACGCTCTCCTTTGTGCTGTTACAGGCACTACCGGGCGACGCAATACTGATCAAGTTTCAGAATCCGGATCTCGGGTTGAGTGCGGAGCAAATTGCCCAGTTGCGCCTGAGCTATGGCGCTGACACACCGGTAATGACGCAATATGTGCATGCTCTTGTCAGTCTGTTGCAGGGGGATTTTGGCCTCTCTCTCCAGTCCGGTGTGCCGGTCAGTGAGCTGCTGAGTGAGAATCTTCCTTCCACGTTACTGTTGGCGCTGTTAGGGCTGATAGTCGCTACGTTACTGGCTTTTCTCCTGGCCGCACTCTCATTCCTCTCGCCGTTTAGTTGGCTGCGTGCGGCATTGCAATCGCTGCCCTCACTGTTTATTTCGGTGCCGACTTTCTGGCTCGGTATCGTGTTAATCCAGATTTTCTCCTTCCAGTTGGGATGGATCCCGGTGATTAACCCAGGCCCGTGGCAGGGGCTGATCCTGCCCACATTGACGCTGGCGCTGCCGATTTCGGCACCGCTGGCGCAAATTCTGATGCGCAGTATCGACCAGGTACAAACCCAGCCGTATGTTGCCGTTGCGCGTGCAAAAGGTGCCAGCCGGGCCGGGGTATTATGGCGTCACGTATTAGGCAATGCGCTGTTGCCAACGCTGACCGTCGCCGGGCTGTTATTAGGCGAGCTTATTGCCGGTGCGCTGATAACCGAGACGGTATTTGGCCGCAGTGGCCTGGGGCAACTCACTCAGGAAGCGGTCAATACTCAGGACGGTAGCGTGTTGCAGGCTATCGTGGTGATTTCCGCCAGCGCCTTCGTCGTGATCAACCTCGTCATCGATCTGCTGTATCCCTTGCTCGATCCCCGACTGAAAAACAGCACAGGAGTCGCCTTATGACGGTCGTTCCTCAGGGGAAGCTTAGTTTCCCGTCATTGCGCAAACGCGCTCGCATACCCCGTATTACGCTGCGTCCGGGACTGATTGCCGCCTGGCTGGTCTTGCTGACCGTTGTGCTCTGGGCGCTGTTTCCCGCCTGGTTCACCCATTTCAGCCCGACAGAGGGGATTGCGGGGGCCCAGCGTCTTGCTCCTGGCGACGGCTATCTGCTCGGCACTGACCAGTTGGGGCGCGACCTGTATACCCGTATTGTCTACGGCGCTGTGCACTCCCTCTCTGGTGCGCTCATCGCGGTAGGTCTTGGACTGGCGCTGGGGAGTTTATTTGGACTACTGGCAGGGGCAATCGGGGGCTGGTTTGATACCCTGACCATGCGCGTTATCGATATTTTGCTCGCTATCCCCGGGCTGCTGCTGGCGCTGAGCGTCATCATTCTGCTGGGGTTCGGCACGGTGAATGCTGCCATCGCGGTGGGGATCACCTCGATTGCCAGTTTTACGCGCCTGGTACGAGGTGAAACTCTGCGTGTACGCCACAGCGATTTCGTCGAAGCGGCGTGGGGCAGCGGCGGCACCTTCCTCACGGTACTGTTACGCCATATTGTGCCTAACGCCTTGAGTACCGTCTTCGCCTTTGCCGCACTGCAATTCGGTAGCGCCATTCTGGCCATTTCGACCCTCAGTTTCCTGGGGTATGGCGCGCCGCCGCCTACGCCGGAGTGGGGGTTGCTGATTGCCGAAGGACGTAATTACCTTTCAACGGCCTGGTGGCTGACCGCTTTCCCGGGAATAGTGGTTGTGCTGGTCGTGCTGGCGGCTAATCGTATCAGCCAGTCATTGCGCAGGGGGCAGCCATGAGCCTGAATATCAGTCTGCAACAGAGCAGCGCGACCTTGCCGGTACTGGAGCTTGAGGATGTCACCATCCGCTACCGCACCGCCGAAGGTGACCGTACGGTGGTGGAAGGGGTGTCATTTCAAATCAATCCCGGTGAAGTGGTGGCGCTGGTGGGCGAGTCCGGTTCCGGTAAGACCACCACGGCGCAGGCCGTCATTGGTCTGCTCAGTGAAAATGGTCGTCTGACGCAGGGGGCCATTCGCCTTAATGGCACCGATATCAGCCGCTGGTCGCAAAAGCAGCTGGACGGTATTCGTGGCGCGCGTATCAGCCTTATCCCTCAGGATCCGACCAGCTCGCTCAATCCGGTCAAAACCATCGGGGCGCAGGTTGATGAGATTCTGC
Source organism: Phytobacter palmae (assembly GCA_900112785.1). Lineage (GTDB taxonomy): Bacteria > Pseudomonadota > Gammaproteobacteria > Enterobacterales > Enterobacteriaceae > Phytobacter > Phytobacter palmae. Next base: position 84,636 of record FONB01000008.1, read on the forward strand.
GTTTGCACCAGCGTGCCTCCCGTCAGGTGATTCGTCAGCAAACTCTGGCGCTGCTGGCCCGCGTCGGATTGACCCATCCCGAACTTCGCGCGCAGCAATATCCCTATCAACTCTCGGGTGGTATGAAGCAGCGAGTCTTGATCGCTATCGCTATCGCGCTCAAACCTGCGCTGATTATCGCCGATGAGCCTACCAGCGCGCTGGACGTGACGGTACAAAAACGCGTGCTGGATTTGCTGGATGAACTTCGGCGGGAGAGTGGCACTGCCGTTCTCTTCGTGACCCATGATTTAGGCGTGGCAGCGGAGCGCGCCGATCGCCTGGTGGTCTTTCAGCGCGGACATGTGCAGGAGCAAGGCCCTGTTCAGAAAGTATTGCAGGCACCCCGTAGCCAGTATGCCAGGGCGCTGCTGGCGGATGTTCCGTCGCTCAACGCAACATTCCGTACGCCACGAACAAGCGCTGGCGACCTGGTGATACGGGTGGAAAATCTGGTCCAGACTTATCCGTTATCAGGGGACAACAAAACCATCTTCCGTGCGGTGGATAATTTGTCGTTTACCGTTGAACGCGGCACCACGCATGCCATTGTGGGGGAGTCGGGGTCGGGGAAAACCACAACGGCGCGCAGTTTGCTTGGATTTCATCGCCCTATCAGCGGACAAATTCTGATTGATGGCACAGATATCACCCGCTTAAAAGGCGAGCCGCTGCGTCAGTTCCGACAAAAAATTCAACTGGTCTATCAGAACCCATTCAGTTCGCTCGATCCAGCACAGCGTCTGTTCGACATTGTGGCCGAGCCGCTGCGTAATTTTGGTCAGTCCGACCGGGCAACGCGCGAGCATAAAGTACATGAGATGTTTGAGCGCGTGGCGCTGTCGCCGGAGCTGCTGACCCGCAAACCGCATGAGCTCTCCGGCGGCCAGCGCCAGCGCGTGGCCATTGCGCGGGCGCTGATTCTCGAACCCCAGGTGCTGGTGCTTGACGAAGCGGTTTCCGCTCTTGATGTGACGGTACAGGCGCAGATCCTGCGTCTGCTGGACACACTCCAGCGCGAGCTCGGTCTGACCTATCTGTTTATTTCTCACGACCTCTCCGTGGTGCGGCAGATCGCCGACACCGTGAGCGTGCTCCGGCATGGAAAGCAGGTCGAGTCCGGCCCGGTAGAACACATTTTTAGCCACTCCCGTGAACCGTACACGCGGGAGTTGATCGATGCCATTCCCGGCATGACGCACCGTACCCGAACACAGGAGATTTTATGACGTTGCATGACCCTCAGATTCCGGAAAAAGAGACGGCGTTTCACACGTACGATCTGCTCGATAACCTGGCCGGGATAGCGCCGGGAAGTGAACTGGCCGCCGCTCGCCAGACGCGGGAAGCGGCAACGCGCCATACACAGGGCAGTTATGAGGCGCTTTTTTCCGCCCGGGCTGTACAGGGAAGGCTAACGCTTGCCGTGCGATTCTGGCTGGCGGCGCAGATTAGCAACTGGCTGCGGGACAGCGTACTGCAACGCTATTACGAGCAACGCGGCAAAGACTTTATTGCCCCGAATGTGACGCCGGCACTGAACGCGGCGCTGGCCCATGCCAGAACGCTGACGCTACACCCGGTAAGCGCCCAGGAGAGTGACTTAACGGCTTTGCTGGCGGCGGGATGGTCAGAGGACGACATTGTTACGCTTTCGCAATTAACGGCCTTTATCAGTTTCCAGAGCCGCTTATTGCGGGGTTATCGTTTACTGGCGGGCATCGAGGTGGACACCCCACCGGCACAAGCAGTCAGCGCAGGGGAGTGGCATACCCAGGCCCGGACGCTTTCAGGTAAACAGGCACCGGTTGCCTTTACCCAGGCGGAGTTAGGCTGGGAACCGTGGATTTCGGCAAAAGCACTGAGTGATTTTAATGCCGGTGAGCAGGCAACCCTGGCCCGCTTCGGTCATAGCGAGTCGGACTATTTCCGCCTGCTGGGGCGTAATCTCCTTGTGCTTGAGCAGCGCACGCTGACCGATAAAGGGATTTTTTATACTGCCTCAGGATTGCCACGTGCCGAGCGTGAGCTCGCGGCAACCGTCGCCAGTAAGGTCAACGGCTGCATTTATTGCGCCTCGGTTCATGCCCGCAAAGCAAGCCAGCTCTCTAAACAGCAGGAGGCAGTGCAACGTCTGCTGGAGATAGCCCCAGGCGGCGATCTGACTCAGGGGCAGTCGCCACGCTGGCAGGCGGAGATCAATTTCGCTGCGCGTCTCTCCAGTACACCCGCACAGGCCAGCGCGCAGGATGTGGCGAAACTGCGTGAACAGGGGTTGAGCACCCTGGAGATCGTTGATCTTGTGCAATCAACGGCATTTTTCGCATGGGCCAACCGCCTTATGCTGACGCTGGGTGAACCCTTCTGGCCGCAGGAGTGAACTGTTAAGAGAATATAAGGGATGTTTCGCGATGATAAAAAGCGGATCATCCTTTCCCCCGCCTTTATTTCCCCGTAATAGTTTAAATATGTCAATTTCTGGCAACATCCCATTTCGGAAATGTGTTTTTCAACTTTGCATATGTTTTTTTCTTGTTTGTCTTTGCCGACCTCGCGGCAATATAGTTTTTGTAAAGAAATAAATGCCGCCGTTGCGCATTTATCAGGGATAGCCCGTTGCGAAAATATAATGATGATTGCCATTGAGAAAATCAGTAAAAGTTTTACTGGCGAAAAAATACTAAAAGAGGTGTCGCTTTCCATTAATGCAGGGGAAATTATCTGCATTATTGGCCCGAGTGGTTCGGGTAAAACGACACTGTTACGCACCCTGAATTTTCTGGAACCCGCCGACAGCGGAAAAATACAAATCGACGATGCCGTTGTGGATTGCGCCAAAGCAGGAAAAAAAGAGATTGAAAAAATACGCGCGAAAACTGCGATGGTCTTTCAATCCTGGAACCTGTTTCACAATCTCACCGCCCTGCAAAATATTACCGAAGGCCTGATCTATGCGCAAAAGCGCCCTCGTCAGGAGGCGGTGGCGACGGCGGAAGGTCTGCTCAAACAGGTCGGACTGTTGCATAAAAAAGATAACTATCCGAACAGCCTTTCTGGCGGGCAGAAACAGCGTATCGGGATTGCCCGTGCGCTGGCGATTAACCCGGCAGTGCTGTTACTCGATGAGCCCACGTCGGCTCTGGACCCGGAGAAAGTTGGCGAAGTTCTGACCCTTATTCAGGAGATTGCCGCTAATGGACAAACGATGATCATAGTGACTCATGAAATGGAATTCGCCCGTCAGGTCGCCTCCAGAGTGGTCTTTATGGAAAACGGCGAGATCGTGGAGCAAGGAGCACCGGAGCAGATTTTTGGCGCGGCGTTGCATTCGCGCACGCAGGCGTTTCTTGCCCGATTACGTTTCCACGCCTGAGGCTACTACAGTGAATTCACAACCCTTATTGAGTTTAAACGATCTGTTTTTCATTGTGCCTAAGTTACTGGAAAACCTGCCGGTCACGTTGGGCATCACGCTTGCATCGCTATTGCTCGGTCTGGCGCTTGGCCTGGTGGCTACCGCCTTGCAGTTTAGCCACTCATCGCTATTGAGGTTGCTGGCGAAAGTGTATACCGATGTGCTGCGTGGCGCGCCGCTGGCTCTGCTAATTCTGCTCTTTTTCTTCGGCGGAAAATTGATTCTCTCGGCGCTGGAACTCCCCGCGCTACTGATAAGTGATACGACCTTTGCCATATTGTCTATTTCAGTCGGTATTAGCCCCTATTTTGCTGAAATGATGCGCTCGGCGTGGAATGCCGTGGATGTGGGACAAAAAGAGGCGATACGCATTCTCAATATTCCCTGGCACATTGGCATAGCGCGCATTATTTTTCCACAAGGATTGATTATCGCCATTCCGAATTTCGGCAATCTTTTAATCAACCTCGTGAAGATGACATCACTGGTGAATATTATCGGCATTGTCGATATTTTTGGCCGCGCACAGAAAATCTCGCAAAACAGTTATGGTGCAAAGCAGGTTACGGCATTTATTAGCGTCATTCTTATCTACTGGCTGCTTAACATGATTATCTTTTATCTCACAAGCCGTATTGAGAAAAAGTATCAATATTTACTGGAGTAAAAGATGGCTATGTTTAGCTTTGATTTTATCCGGGATAATTTCACTTTTATATTAAGTGCACTACCGGTAACGTTACTGATCACCGTTTTATCATTAATATTTTCAACCTTTGCAGGTGGCGTTCTGGCCTGGGTGCTCATTCGCAATGTACCGTATGTGAAATATCTGGTAAGGGCGTTTATCTCTTTCGGCCGCTCAGTCCCCATGCTGGTGATGCTCTATTTTGTTTTTTACGTCTGGCCGTGGATTGCCAGTGATCTTTTGGGCGGGCCGCAGGACACGCCATTCAGTTACAAACTCTCACCGCTGGTCGCCGCCGTGGCCGCTTTTTCTGTGGTCTTTAGTGCCTATTTCGCAGAGACCTTTCGTTCCGCGTGGAATGCTGTGGAAAAAGGGCAGAGAGAAGCCGCATGGTCGATAGGGCTGACCGGCTTTACCCAGTTTCGACGCATCATTTTTCCGCAGGCGGCGGTGTCCGCTTTACCCAACTATACCAGCGTCCTGATTGACCTGATCAAAGATACGTCGCTGGTTTATACCATTACGGTCGTGGATGTGATGGCAAAGGCGAATATCGCCGCGGCGCGCGGTTTTCATTATGTGGAGGCCTATTGCATTGTCCTGATTATTTATATTGCGCTCTGTCTGGTCCTGACCCGGATATTGCGACATATCGAGGTGTATCTCAGCAATCGGTGGAAAAGCCATGCACGAAAAGTGGTTCCATCTCACTCATTTTGGGGAAAGAAGTATGTTCAAAAATAAGTTGTTATTGATAAGTTCACTGCTCCTGACGATGAATATGACGGTGGCGCAGGCGGTTGAAAAAAGCCCTGATGCAGAAACTGTGGAAGTTGTGGTGAATGCAAACGGGTTCCCGTTTAGCTTTGTAGACGATAATAATAATATTACTGGTTACGACGGTGAATTATTAAAGATTATTGACCAGAAGCTCATCCACTATAAATTCCATTTTAATGCGGTCTCGCGTGATGCAATGATCGTTGGCTTATCCACCGGCGCGTATACTCTGGCGGCAGACCATTTTTATCTGACAAAAGAGCGCGCTGCGCAATACGCTTACTCTGGCCAGCCTTCGGGCATTAGCGACCTGCGTTTAATTGTGCGTAACAATGAAAACGATATTCATACGCTGGCCGATCTGGCAAGCGGTAAGAAGAAACTGGTGCCGATTCATACGTCCGATGCGCGCTATACCGTGATTGATAACTACAACAAAAAGCACCCAGACCAGCAAATCAATCTGCAGCCGAACGGTGAGCAGTCCGCGGCGGATATTTTCAAAGCCGTGGCTTCTGGTGAATACGATGCGGCTATCTATCCCATCGGTGCGTTGCTGGCGTTAAACAAAGCCCTGAACCTGAATCTGAAAGCCTCGGAGTCTGTCGGCCTGTTCCCTAATGTCTATTTATACAAAAAGAGTGCCGATCCGAAACTGATCAAAGCTATCGACACCGAACTTGAAGCCCTTAAAAAAGATGGCACGCTCGCCGCGTTGTCCCGCAAGTGGTATGACGAAGATGTCTACGCTCTGCCGGGTGCAGAAAATGTCAAAGTGAACACCGACTGGGAATAATCGTACAAGGGGAGTGCTGTCTGATGAGTACAAAACAGCCCGCTTCGGCGCATAACGCGCCGACCCTGGACGATGAGGTTACCCTGGCATTGCGTGCCATTACCGAAAAGCGCGCTGCCACGCTTGGCTATTTGCTTGATGAATCCCGGCAACGCAATCAATCCGACGATTATGCACGTGACGCAATCCGCCGTTATGGCCGTGATATCGGGCACGCCGTGCGCGCGAAGATGCGTAATGGCGACGATTTACAGGAATTTGCCACTGTGTTTACCCGTGGGCTGGAGTCGCAGGTTTACGAAATGGAGACCGTTTCGGCCAGCCCGTCAGAGTTTATTGTGCTGTTCCATTATTGCCCTTACGTCAATTGCTGGCGTCAGCAGGGGCGCGATGCCCACCAGATAGAGACGCTGTGTGATATCTGCATGGAAGGGGATCATGCGTTAACCGATGCGTTTAAGGGCATGCAGTTAACGGTTGAAGCTGCGCTGGCGCGGGGGGATGCTGCCTGTCGCCTGCGTTTCTACCAGACTCAGGAGGCGTAATGACAACATTAAAATGGGATCATGCCGTTCAGTTTGTTAACCATCCGCAAGAGGCAATCACAATTTTTACCGCACAGAGGCTCAACGCGCTTGCCGGTGGGCGGCACCCTGGCTGGGGTACCTGGAATGCGCTTAGTTACTTTGGTCTCACCTATATTGAATTCCTCGCTATCTATGACCAGGCTGAACTGGCGTCGGCGCAGACCGATTTTTTGCTCTCCCGCGATGCGGCTCAACTATTGCCGGAAAACCAGGCGCTGCATCGGGTGGCGCTGCGCACAGACGATATTGATCGCACGCATGCGGATTTGCGCAGTAAAGGGTTGCAGGTCTCGGCCATTGTCGACGGCCAGCGTAACGACCCGCAGGGTAATGTGATTAGCTGGCGCATCTTTACCATCGAGGGGAATTTTAACGGCCTGCCTTATCCTTTTATTTTGCAATGGGGTGAGGACGATGACGCCCGGCTGGCGCGACTACGTGCTCAGGGGCTCAACGCGCCACATTCTGCAGGCGAGGTGATATTACAAAGCGCCATTTTTGACGTGCAGGATCCGCAGGCTGTGCGAGCGCACTGGCACGCATTGTTCGGTTTCAACGAGTTGCCGGAGGGGCTGGCGGTAGGTGAACAGAAATTTATCTTTCGCCAGAGCAGCGCTAATCGGCTAGTCGAACTGGTCTTTAACGTCTCTGATCCGGCGCTGAAAGGCCAACATTTTCGTGTGGGTAACGGCGAATATCGCTTTCAATAAGGAGGAGCGGCACATGGCAAAAGTCCATTTTATTGGTGCCGGGCAAATGGCAGAGGCGATCATTCGCGCCTCGCTGGCGGCGGGAACACTCCGTGCGCAGGACATTTCGCTTGAAGATATTGACCCTGACCGTATCGCATTGCTCTCTGATCGTTATGGTCTGGCACAGGCGCGGCAGCGCGAGCATCTGCCGGGCGAAGCCGCGCTGGTGGTGCTGGGAATTCGTCCACAGGACGATTTAGCCAGTGTAGCCGCGCATATTCAGCCATATCTTTCTGCCACAACGACAGTCGTTTCTCTGATTGCCGGGGTGACACTGCGCCAACTGGAAGCCGTGTTGGGGGCGGGAACATCCATTGCCCGGGTCATTCCCAATACGCTCACCGATACCGGGTTTGGCTACAGTGGAGTGGTTCTCAATGCGCAGGCGAGCGCCGAACAGGTGGAACCGTTTCTCAATGGCTTTGGCAAGGTGCTCTACCTGCCGGAACGGCTTATCGATATTTTTACCGGCTTTGGCGTCGCCGGACCGAACTACATTTATTACTTTATCGAGTCGTTTACCGATGCGGGCGTACTGGCCGGTCTGTCTCGTGCTCAGGCAAGCGAGGTAGTACTGGAAAATCTGCTGGGGTCGGTGGAGATGTTGCGACGGAGCCAGAAACATCCACGGCAGCTTCTGGATATTAACAATTCGCCGGCAGGCGTCGGGATTCATGGGTTATATGAGCTTAATAACAGCGATTTTGCCGCAGGTCTGCAACGCAGCGTGCTGGCGGCGGTAAAACGCACCCGTGAGCTGGGTGAGGCACATTAAACGTAATCAGGAGCGATTGCTATGAAGAGAAAAAATACCTTTATTCTTGCCGGGCTGCTTTGCGTGATGGGGGCGTTGAGCACGTCTGCGGTCTGGGCGGTTACGCCCAAATCCCCGATTGCCTGGGGGGAGCGCTGGAAAAAATTACCGCCAACACCAGCTCCTGTGGCCGGGCTTAAATCGGCGTATGCCAGCGTAAACGGAATTCAACTCTATTACGCAACAGCCGGAGAGGGGAAGCCTGTGGTGTTACTCCACGGCGGGCTGGCGAATTCTGATTACTGGGGCAAGCAAGTTGCCGCCCTGGCAAAAAATCATAAAGTGATCGTCGTCGACAGTCGGGGACATGGACGTAGCACGCGCGACGAACGGCCTTACAGCTACGACTTAATGAGTGATGATGTCGTGGCATTGCTCGATTACCTGAATATTCAGAAAGCGGATATTGTCGGCTGGAGCGACGGCGGGATTATTGGTATCGATCTCGCTATTCGCCATCCGACCCGCGTGAACCGTATTTTTTCCTTTGCCCCCAACACCAAAACCAGCGGTGTGAAACCGGATACGGAGAAGAACCCGGTCTTTGCCCGCTATATCGAGCGGGCGGGTAATGAGTACCGCAGGCTGTCCAGAACCCCGGACCAGTACGATGCCTTTGTCGATCAGATAAGCCATATGTGGGCAACGCAGCCCAACTGGAGCGATGAGGATCTTAAGAAAATCACCAGCCCTGTGCTGATTGTCGATGGCGATCATGATGAGGCCATTGTGCGCGAGCATCTGGAATATATCGCCAATACGATCCCGAAAGCCGGATTGCTGATTTTGCCGAACACCAGCCATTTCGCGTTTATTCAGGCACCGAAGGAGTTCAACGATGCCATCCTGAACTTTATCGATTACAAATAAGATTAAGGTCGGGCAACCGGCCTTAACACCTCTTCTTTTGCGTGCTGATTTATGTCCGGGCTTTTTGGCCCCACCTGACAAATAATATGATTTAACAAAAGGTTGGCGATAACAATTTCACTGAACCTCTCTGAACAGGGAAAAGGTATAAATGAATCTGGCAACCTTTCCTGGTAAACAGGTGCCTGGCATATAAACGGCTTTCCAACAGGACAGTGTGGTTATCCATGTCTGCGGTGTTTTTATTCAGTCGGATAACAATCTGCGGGGTTACTTTCCAAAAGGGCATACCTTTACGGCAGGGGAGTTAGCAATCCTGCATCGGGATAACCTTTCGGGTGTTGATGAATTCGGTGCGGCAATCTGCGTATATCGCGCTGCGCGATATGCCTGAACCTGAATCGAAAGATGCGGTAAATAAAGTTGGTGTATTGATCACGATGGCCAACGAGCAGCACATACAACAATGCTGGCGTTTTATCTTCGGTTGAGGGTGATATTTCCCTCATCACCTTCCGGAATTGTTCAAAGCCCGACTGCAAAAACGTAATCCACACTGCTTTTTTGCCATGGATGAAGGTGCTCACTATACGTTTGAGCGAGCGATAGAATGGAACTACACCAATCGACAGCTAGTCTGTTCTGAGTCAAAAAGAACACTACGCTCGTTTTTGCGATGTTTCTACCGGAGCCTGAAAGTGCGAACACTGTCTGGCCCGTCCGGGAAAGAGACTGGCTTTTGCGTTATGTGCTAAAGGCGCACTGCGGTACAAAAACGACAGTATACTCACCGGAGCGTATTTCCCCTTCTGATAGCTGAGTGCCATGACCCCGATTAAAACCCTTTGCCTGTGTATTCTTTGCATCATTGTGCTCTCTCTTATTGCCAGTCTCGCTCAGGCTATGCATCAGCGAGACTCGCGAGCGCAGGAGGGCTGGTGGTCTGCCAGGCGTGACTCTTCCGGCATGGCGCCCGACGCCCGGCAATTTGCTCAGCTGGCAATTGTTCAGGTTTATGTCGCCCCGACGTGGGGCTGGAAAGGCGTGGTGGCCGTCCATCCATGGATCGTCTTTAAGCGGGCGGGGGAAACGGAATATAACCGCTATGAGGTGATAAGCTGGGGCGGCGGCGAAAAAGTGCGGCGTAACCGCAATGCGCCGGATGGCTACTGGTACGGGGCGAAACCCCGTCTGCTTGTTGAACACCGGGGCGCGCAAGCTGAGGCGATGATCCCGCAGATTGAAGCGGCTATCGCCTCCTACCCGTGGCCGGATACCTACCACGCCTGGCCCGGTCCAAACAGCAATACATTTATCGCTCATATTGGTCGCCAGGTGCCGGATCTGAAACTGGATATGCCCGCTAATGCGGTGGGTAAAGATTTTCGCTCATTGCTCAACCCCGTCGGTTTACCTCCGTCCGGGCGCGGTATACAGGTGTCACTGTTGGGTGTTGCGGGCATCACTCTGGGGGCCGAAGAGGGGTTTGAGCTTAACTTACTTGGTCTGAGCATGGGAGTCGATTTCACGCCGTTGCGGTTACGACTACCGTTTATTGGCGGGGTGGGCCGCGATAATCTGCAAAACAGCGAATCGTAAGGCGACAGGATGCGATATTTTCAGGGTATTTCCTCGCAACGCTCCGTGATTTGCAACCATATCACGGCATCCGTCTTCGCCTGCCATCTGCGGTAATCGTCCATTATGCCCGCTCCTTGCATCGCACTGCGTCTTACGCTCAGTTCAAAAATAGTTACAACATACCAAAGCAGCAGACTACCTTGCCATCCTCTGATCCTTTTGATCCTTTATCTGGAAAATGCCGATTTTGCTGGTGATTGCCGCCACGCTTGTTTAAAGATTACTACGCTTATTAAGAACCATCTGTTTCCCGGAAAATACCTGAAATTTATGTTTTGTTTAATGTGGCAAATGTAGGGTTTATCGCCTTAAAACGAGTAACTGAAAGTAGACAGCGATGTTTTATTTCAGAATGATAAAAGTATTATGAGGTGTTAGATGTTCAGGCTATTCATTGTGTGCTGGGCTATCGTATGGACAGCTTTCGTCCCGACTTATGCAGATGCGGCGATTTATGGCGAACAACGGATAGCGGAGTGGTGGGACGGGTTTAAACAAGATGTGACTGAAACCTGGGACCACCCACAGAATTATGATCTTTATTTACCCTTTCTCACCTGGCATAACCGTTTCACCTACGACAAAGAAAAAACGGACCGCTATAACGAGAGGCCCTGGGGCGGCGGTTTTGGTGTTTCCCGTTATAACGCCGACGGAAACTGGAGTTCGCTGTATGCCATGGCCTTTAAGGACTCACATAACAACTGGGAGCCTATTATTGGCTACGGCTGGGAGAAGGGCTGGTATCTGGATCAACGCCGCGATTTTCGTCTGGGGCTTGGTTTGACGGCGGCGGTAACCGCGCGACAAGATTTCGCTAATTATGTTCCTCTACCCGTCGTGCTGCCGCTGCTCTCTGCAAGCTATAAACAGGCCAGTGTGCAATTCACCTATATTCCCGGCACTTATAATAATGGCAATGTACTTTTCGCCTGGTTCCGCTACGGTTTTTAAGCGGTAGCGGATGATGCAAAAGGATGAATAATCGTCGAATGTCATCACTGCGCCTTGCGGGATAAGGCGCAATGCTTATCAGTGTGGCGCTCACCGGGTCTGAAGAGTAAGCGATAGCCGATCAAATTTCGTCACACTGTTGACGTTGCGTTGCACTATGAAATGTTATTTTATAACACTTACTGGCGGTTGCGGGCTGCCGGCATCTGGCGACTTATCAAACGACGTCTTCCTTTTTGAGGGCATTACCCTATGAAAATCACTCAGATTTTAGCTATTTCGTTGTCGGTTGTTTCTGGTAGCGCCATGGCGTTTCAGGCGAAAGATAAAGACCCCGCTGAATTTACCCGCCAGCAGGTCCGTGGGGCAGAGTTTGCTATCTATGATCAGGCCATTAGCACGCAGGGAATGCCTGGTTTTAGCCAGCCGGGCAGCTGCGCGGCTACACCAGTGAGCGGCTGTAATTGTCCGTTCTGCACCATGTTGCGCAGCCAGCGCATCTGATTCAGGTCTTACCGGGCATTAATACACTATGCAAAACGGTTCAGGCGTGCCTGTCGTGCCTGAGCCGTTAGCCTCGAACGGTCACGATGCTGTTCCTGCCAGTCTGTCGTTGTCTTAAAAAATAGATGATTGGTCATACCGTCAATGCTCGATTTCATCAGCATCTGCCTGCTTTCGTCAGCTGTATGAGCTGCGCTATTCGTCGGGCTGGCCGCAGGCGTTAACGTTTTTCTCCCGCCGCTTTTTTGATGTGAAGCGGCATAGGCTGCGCCCCGCTGAGGCTTACAAACTGCCGGGAACGCCATCGGCCAGCAACGCTGTGTTGAGGGGCTGACTGGGTTTGTCGGTTACAACGGCCTCAAGTCAACGCGTCATATGTGAAGGGGGTCGCCAGTGATGGTCTCAACTGGCGAACCGGAGGTCACTTTCAGGCTATCGGGTAGCGAGAGGCAGGGGTCCCGTTACGTGACGCGTTGAATAATGTCAGACGCGCCTCTTCCCAACGCTGCCACAGAGCAAGATCTTCTACCGGTGGAATAGTCACCAGCTCACCCTGATCCAGGCCGGCCAGCGCCGCATCCACCAGATTTTCAGTGGTCATGACCGAACCGGCAGGCAGTGAGTCCAGCGTGACGCCAGAGTGCCCCCAAATTTCTGTCGCCGTCGCGGCAGGTAAAACTGCCTGAATACGCACCGCACTTTCAGCAAATTCTTCCTGTAAACCACGGGTGAAATTCAGTACCCAGGCTTTGGTGGCGCTGTATACGGCGCTGCCAGCCCGGGCGTGAAACGCCAGCACAGAAGCGATGTTGATAATGGTCCCGCGATTTTGTTCAACAAAGCGCGGCAGGACTGCCAGCGTAAGGCGCATCAGCGCCGTGGTATTGAGAGTATTGAGCGCCTCATGGGAGTCGGCGTCCGAGGAGAGAAACGGGGCGAGATTCGCGGCCCCGGCATTATTCACCAGCAGTTCAATGGCGCGCTCTTGCCGTAACGTCTCTTCAACGCGCTGTATACCTTCCGCTTTACTGAGATCGGCTATCAGCGTGGTCACGCGAACGCCGTAGCGTTTTTCCAGCTCGCCGGAGAGAGCCTGTAAGCGGTCTGCACGCCGGGCAACCAGTACCAGGTCGTAATTGCGGGCCGCCAGTCGGTCGGCATAAACCGCGCCAATGCCGGATGATGCGCCAGTGATAAGCGCGGTAATGCGTTGCGTAGCCATTGTCATACCTCGTCAAAACGAAAGGGAGATAAAAGGTTTTATAATGAAACCGAATTCAGAATGAGATATTTGGTTTTATAATGCAACCATTTCAGGTGGCAAAATGTGCGATCCGCCGAGGTATGGCGTTAACCTTTTGATTTCACGGATTCAGGATAGCGGGGAGCAATCTCATCGGGTTGCAGGACGCGGCCATCTTCGGCCAGTAGTTGTATTTTTTGCAATGGCTGGCGCGACCGGGCATCAACAAGCACTGTGCCGTGCTCACCCTCGGCAAAAAGATGGTCGTTGCCCCATTGTGACAGGGCAACCAGCACGGTTTGTAGAGTGCGTCCTTTCGCCGTCAGTACATACTCCTGCCAGGCGCTGCCATCCGAGGCGGGCTGCAATTGCAGAATCCCCTCGTCGACCAGCAATTTCAGGCGCGCGGTGAGCATATTTTTGGCAATACCCAGGCTTTTTTGAAACTCGCCGAAACGCTTCACACCACGCAGCGCATCACGCACGATAAGTAATGACCACCAGTCGCCAATCACATCGAGTGAACGGGCAACGGGGCAGGTGCTGGCTTCAAGTCGTGTACGTTTCATCATCACTCTCCGGTTAATGGTTTTATTATAAAACTACATAAGCACATGGGGAAGCGATGTTGCGGTCGGTCACTTCTGTGCCGTAATTCACTGCAAAGGGTCACAAATGTGTCACACTTTCTCTTCACCAACGTCAGGATGAGGAAGTCACGATGAAGCAGTCACTATGGACACTCACGTTTGCCGCGATGCTACCGTTCACCACGACCGCGATGGCAGAGACCGCGCCACAAGGATATCAACTTGAACAAGTGCTGATTATGAGCCGCCATAACTTACGTGCGCCGCTGGCGAACAATGGTAGCGTGCTGGAACAATCGACCCCTAACGCGTGGCCGGAATGGGAAGTTCCAGGCGGACAATTGACCACCAAAGGCGGGGTGCTTGAAGTGTATATGGGCCACTATATGCGTGAGTGGCTGGCGGAGCAGAAACTGGTGACCACTGGGGAATGTCCGGCTCCGGGAACCGTTTATGCTTATGCCAACAGCCTGCAGCGTACGGTCGCAACCGCGCAGTTCTTTATCACCGGCGCCTTTCCGGGGTGCGATATTCCCGTGCATCATCAGGAAAAAATGGGGGCGATGGACCCGACATTTAACCCGGTTATCACGGATAACTCCGCCGGGTTTGGCGAGAAGGCGATAAAAGCGATGGAGGCACAACATCAGCATGATGCGCTGGGTGAAAGCTATCAATTACTGGAAAAAATCGTCCGCTATGACCAGTCCCCTTCCTGTAAAGAGAAACAGGTCTGCTCACTGACCACGGCCAGCGATACCTTTAGTGCCTCAGTACAACAGGAGCCTGGCGTTTCCGGACCTCTGAAAATCGGCAATTCACTGGTGGATGCCTTCACGTTGCAGTATTACGAAGGCTTTCCGTTGGATCAGGTCGCATGGGGGGAGATCACTACCGACCAGCAATGGCGTCTGCTCTCAAAGATCAAAAACAGCTATCAGGATGCCCTGTTCACATCTCCCGATGTGGCGCGTAATGTGGCGAAACCACTGGTGAAATACATCGATAAAGCGCTGGTGACCGACGCGGCAAACACGCCGAAAGTGACACTGCTGGTGGGCCATGATTCTAATATCGCATCGTTACTGACCGCTCTTGATTTTGCCCCCTATCAGCTTCATGACCAGTATGAACGCACCCCTATTGGCGGCAAGATTGTCTTCCAGCGGTGGTATGACAGCCAGCGCAAACGCGAACTGATGAAAATCGAGTATGTCTACCAGAGCAGCACCCAGTTACGTAATGCGGATGTGCTGACCCTGAAAGCTCCGGCGCAACGTGTCACGCTGGCGCTGAAAGGCTGTCCGATTGATAGCGAAGGTTTTTGTCCACTGGAGAAATTCAATACGGTTGTAAATGCGGCAGCGAAATAAAAAAATCCCCCGCGCAGGCGGGGGAGTGTTTTATCAGACGTTTTGCCGTTCGATCGTTTGTTCACCCCAAAAGAGCGAATCTTTGTCGGTTTTTTTGAAGGCGCGGATCAGTACCTCGTCGCTCCCTTCCTCCCAAATTTTTTCCGCCAGCGCTTCGTCATAATCTGCAACCTCGAAGATCGCTTCTGCAATTTCCGGTGAGGTGTTGCGTAAGCTGGCCCATTCCCCAACATGGTGGGCTTTTGTATCTTGATTAGGCATTCATCTCCTCCTTTGGAAGCTTAGCCGTTCAGTTTGACTGCCAGACCGGCAACATATTCACCCTGATAGCGGGCAATCGCCAGTTCTTCGGGGCCTGGATGACGCGAACCGTCGCCCCCGGCGATGGTCGTTGCGCCGTAGGGGGTGCCGCCACGTACCTGAGAAACATCGAACAGCTCTTGCGCAGCGTAACCGATGGGTACAATGACCATGCCATGATGTGCAAGAGTAGTCCAGGTGGATGAAATGGTGTGTTCCTGGCCGCCGCCGGTTCCGGTAGAGCTAAAGACGCTGGCCAGTTTGCCGTAAAGCGCACCGGAGGCCCACAGGCCGCCTGTCTGGTCAAGGAAGGTACGCATCTGGCCGGACATATTGCCAAAGCGGGTTGGGGTGCCAAAAATGATGGCGTCGTACTCTGCCAGCTCCTGAGGCGTGGCGACTGGCGCGTTCTGGGTTTTGCCCCCGGCTTTCAAAAACAGTTCGGGTGGCATGGTTTCGGGCACACGCTTGATAACCACCTCTGCGCCTGACACCTTCTCTGCGCCTTCTGCTATTGCATGGGCCATGGTTTCGATGTGTCCATACATGGAATAATAAAGCACCAGTACCTTAGCCATTTTCATCACTCCTCGTTTTGACATTATCAGGCGGCATTTTGCCGCGTCCACTTAAGCGTATGCCCTGGCGGGCAGAGTGCAAATTTGAATGCCATTTCCTTGATTGATAACAATTCGCTTATGGAGAGTCTCTGGCTGTTGCGCCCGCAAGCACTGGCGGTGTTTTGCTGATGTTATCCGGAGCTGTTTACCGCTCCGCGTCAACAAAGCGGCTATTTGAAAGCCAGTTAGGGATAAGTCTCTGAAGGACGAAATAACTTCGTGTTTTCAATAAAAGTGATCGCTCATGATGGACGGAAGTCATCGCAATGAAAAGGAAACAGACGTCTTGCGGGCCATTGAGTGGCTATTTTTAGTGCTCTGGTCGCGTTGATAAGTGCGGATGAATGACGCTATAGCATTGATTAATAGCTTGTTAGTTGAACGGAATCTCTCTGTTGCAATTTGATACATTTCAAACGCAGCCGTTTTTTTAAAGCATAAGAGCGGCTTATCATTTTACCGCTGAAAAAATCAACGGTTTGCCCGATTTCCTGTTGCAGGATATTACGATCCGCTAGCCGATCAAGCCTGCTCTACTAAGCTTAGTTTCACGTGGCGAAGACATCAGTACAGCGATGTCGCCGCGCGGTGAAAGAATCCTCTTTTACTGAATGCAGTATGATGTCTAATGTTTCACAAAACCGGAGGTCAGAAATGGCAAACCATCGTGGTGGTTCAGGTAATTTCGCTGAAGACCGTGAAAGAGCATCAGAAGCAGGTCGTAAAGGTGGCCAGCATAGTGGGGGCAATTTTAAAAATGACCCTCAACGTGCCTCGGAAGCTGGTAAGAAAGGGGGCAAAAGCAGTCATGGTAGCCGCAGCAGCTAGTGCTTAAGTGTTGTGGTCACGGTTGAATATTTCGCCGTCACCGTCTGCTCGCCGCCGGGTTTTGCCCGGCGGTTTTTTTTGGGTTGAAGAAATGTGCCACAGGTCGCAAACTAGGCGGTTTCTGTTAACCGGTTTGCAACATGCGTACATCGCGATTTCAGTTCTCCGTCAAGCCTCAGGAAGCCCTCCTGATCCTCATCACCATGTTCTGGGGCGGGACATTCCTGGCCGTGCAATATGCCGTCACCATGAGCGGCCCGTTCTTTTTTGTCGGCCTGCGTTTTGCGACAGCCGCGCTGGCGGTGGCATTACTCTCCTTTAAGGTTCTCAAAGGTATCACCTGGCTTGAGGTTAAAGCTGGTATCGCCATCGGGGTGGCGATTGCGCTGGGTTACAGCCTGCAAACCTGGGGATTACAGTCTATTCCCAGTAGTAAATCGGCTTTTATCACCGCCATGTACGTCCCACTGGTACCGCTGTTGCAGTGGTTATGCCTGGGACGTATACCGGGACTGATGTCCTGCATGGGCATTTTGCTCGCATTTATTGGACTGATTTTACTGGCCGGGCCGGATGGCAACATGCTGGCGCTGGGGAAAGGCGAAATCATCACGCTGGTGGGCGCGGTGGCGATTGCCGCTGAGATCATTCTGATTAGCGCCTGGGCCGGAAAGGTGGATGTGCGGCGCGTTACTGTCGTACAACTGCTGACCGCATCGCTGGTAGCATTCGCGGCTATGGCTCCGGCCGGAGAATCGCTTCCGGAGATTTCTCCGGCGCTGCTGGGACTGGCGGCGGGGCTGGGCATTTTCAGCGCGATTATTCAGGTCACCATGAACTGGGCACAGCGCAGCGTCTCGCCAACCCGCGCCACGGTTATCTACACCGGGGAACCCGTGTGGGCAGGTATTTTTGGCCGTATGGCGGGAGAACGCTTGCCGCTACTGGCTATTCTGGGTGGGCTGTTTATTGTTGTTGGCGTGCTGGTCAGTGAGTTGAAGCTCAAAAAGAAAGCGGCGCCGTTAACAGCGCCGGAAACTACAGCTGAACCGGAGTCCTGATCAGCAGGCCGGGCGCATCAGCGTGTGGTAATGACGATTAAACCACACCAGGCCTTCCGGGGCAGGGTGGTGGACGATAGCCTGAATCTCACAAAACAGAATATCGTGCGTCCCCACACTTACCACCTGGGTTATATGGCAGTCAAATGAGGCCAGCGCTCCTTCCATGCGTGGACATCCGGTTTCCCCGGTTTGCCATTGCGCTGCGCTAAAGCGCTCGGCCATCGCCGTTTTCCCGCCAAACAAGTTCGACAGCGCCTCCTGGCCCGCGGCCAGGGTATTGACGCACAGCGCCCGGTTCTGGTTAAACACCGGCCAGACCGATGCCGCCCGGTTCAGGCAGACCAGAAGCGTTGGCGGTGAATCGGTGACGCTGCATACGGCGCTGGCAGTAAAACCCGCCTGGCCTGCTTCGCCGTCGGTGGTGATAATATTGACGGCAGCCCCTACACAGGCCATGGCGTCGCGAAATGTCTGTTGATTAATCGCCATCATCACCTCTCAAATAAGCTGGCAAGCGTCGTTGAACGCCAGTCGCGGCAGGCGGCCAAACAGCTTGTCGGGATCGCCATAGCCGATATTGACCAGCAGGTTACTGCGCCAGGGGGTATCGCTGAAAAATGTCTTATCCACCAGCGCACGGTCGAAGCCGGACATTGGCCCGGTATCCAGCCCTAAAGCCCGGCAGGCGGCAATAAGATAAGCGGCCTGCATACTGCTGTTACGAAACGCGGTCTCTTCTGCCAGTTGTGGGCTTGAGGTAAACCAGCTTCGCGCATCGCCATGGGGAAAGAGTTCTGGCAGCCGCTCGTAGAATTCAGCATCCCAGGCGACAATCGCGGTCACGGGCGCGCTGAGCGTTTTGGCCAGATTTCCGCTTGATAATGCCGGACGCAGCCGTTCTTTGCCTTCCTCGCTGCGAATAAATACAAAGCGTGCCGGGCTACAGTTAGCCGACGTCGGTCCCATTTTGACCAGTTCATAAATCTCGGCAAGCGTTGCATCGCTCACCGGCCTCTCCTGCCAGCCATTATGGGTGCGGGCTTCATAAAACAGGGTATTCAGCGCGCTTTGGCTCACGGCTTCACTCATAACAACTCCTTTTCGGCAACGGGCAGTAAGGTCGCCAGCCCGCTGAGTAACAGGGTATTGAAAGCGTCACTGTAGGTGACATTACAGGCGTGTCCGCCACGTTCCATCAGACGGATCTCACTGTGGGGTAACGCGTCGTGCAGTGCTTGCGAACAGGTCCAGGGCACCAGCAAATCGTCCTGTGAACAGATAATCAATACGGGGCAGCGAATCTGCGCTGCCGTGGCGCTAAAATCGGCGCGTTTTAAAGCGTTCAGGCGCCGGAGCAGGTTGTGCTCTCCCTGAAAATGGGCCAGCGCAAGGGCTTCTTCTGCTTCCATGCGCGGGGCGTGCTCCTCCAGCCAGTCGGCAGGGTAGAGAAACAGCGGCTGTGCCTCAACCCACGCCTGCGCGCCGCCAGCCTGCAATAAGCGCTCGCGAACGTGAAAACAGCGGCGGGTATGATCGCTCAGTTGCAGCCAACCGTTGACCAGCACCAGCGCACTGATGCAGCGGGGGTAATCCTGCGCCAGTTGCAACCCCACTAAGGCCCCCAGCGCGTGGCCTATCACACAAAAACGGTTGATACCTGCCTGTTGCAGGGCGCTCAGCAGCTCTGCGGCCATATCCGCCATACTGTAGCCGTCCGGCAGTGTCGCCGGGTTATTGCCGGTGCCGCATTGATCGTAGCTGACCACCTGAAACCGGGTTTGCAATGCCGCCGTTTGCGCCAGCCAGTAGCTGCCATTGCCGCCCAGTCCGGCAATCAACACCACCACGGGGGCGCCCGCAAAGGGCGGTTCACTGAGGATCAGTTTCATGCCTGCCTCACTTTGCGATATGCGCGACGGTGGCGATTTCGACCAGTGCCTCAGGCTTGACCAACCCGCACTGGATACAAAAGCGGGCGGGCTTATCGCCGGGGAAGAACTCTGCGTAGACTTCGTTAATCGCGGCGTAATTTTTCCAGTCGGTGATAAAAATACTGTTGAACGTCACGTCCTCCATCGAGCCGCCCGCCGTTTCGATAACAGTGCGAATCGTCTCCAGCACGTGACGGGTTTGCGCCTTTGGGTCGCCGGGGTAAACCACATTATTTTGCTTATCAAACGGCAGCGTACCGGAGACATAGACCACGCCATCCGCCAGCGTACCTGGTACAAACGGGGCGATCGGGGTGGTGGTTCCCGGGGGAATAATGACCTGTTTTGGCATGCTGTTCTCCTAAGCGATTTTGACCAGTGACCGGGGGGACAGGGCGCTGCAAAACGTCCCGACATCGCTGACCCAGCCAAAGAAAGTTTCAATGTTGAAAAGCGCGGCCTGTTGGGCGAAGGCCGGGCCCGCCTGATGGGTGGCGTCCTCCAGCACTACCCCGAAATACTCAAGGAAAAAGCCGTCGCGCAGTGTCGACTCCACGCAAACATTGGTGGCAATCCCGGTAAACACCAGATGACGGATGCCCCGACTGCGCAGGATGCTGTCCAGCGGCGTATTAAAAAAGCCGCTGTAACGGGGCTTCGGTAGCACAATATCGCCTTCCTGCGGTACCAGCTCGTCCACCAACTGGTAATCCCAGCCGCCTTTCGCCAGCAGTTTTCCCTGTAGCTCAGGATGTTTGCGCATGGTCTTGAGCGCATTGGATTTGTGCCAGTTCGGCGAACCTGGTCCACCGGCCTCTACATACTGCTCATCCCAGCCATTCTGGAACCAGATAATGAGCATGCCTGCATCGCGTGCGGCGGCAACGGCGGTCTTAATCTTCTCAATCACCGGCGCGGTGGCGGAGACATCAAACCCCGCGAGGTCGAGATAACCCCCTTTTGTGGCGTAGGCGTTTTGCATATCCACCACAATCAGCGCGCTCTGCGCCGGGTCGAAACGCAGCGAATCGGGACGGGCATTAAGCGTAATCATCAGGCGACCTCACGGGTTGGAGCAGGGATCTGGCTGCGGCACTTCATCAGTGGCTGGATGCGCTCACCGAAGGCCTCAATACCGCCCAGGAAATCATCAAATGTCAGCAGCACGCCGTCGGTGCCAGGCACGGTGGCCACCTCATCGAGCAGGCGCGCGACGGTGGCATAAGAGCCGACCAGGGTGCCCATATTGATATTGACGGCAGAGGTGGGGTCGGCCATCTGGCGCACGTTGGTATCGCTGCCGGAGCGGGTATCTTTCTGGCTTTGCTCGGTCAGCCACGCCAGAGCTTCGTCATCCGCGCCTGCTTTGTAGTGTTCCCATTTGGCGCGTGCGGCTTCGTCAGTTTCATCGGCAATGACCATAAACAGCACGTATGAGCCCACCTCGCGCCCGGTCTTTTGTGCCGCTTCACGCATCCTTTCTGCGGTAGGTGCAAAGGCTGTTGGGGTGTTGACCCCTTTGCCGAAGCAGAAGTTGTAATCAGCGTATTGCGCTGAAAACGCCATCCCGGCGTCGCTTTGCCCGGCGCAAATCACTTTCATGGGCTGCGTCGGCTGAGGGCTGACGCGACAGTCATTCATAGTGAAAAACTCACCTTTGAAGTCACTTTTCCCGGTGCCCCATAAATCCCGCAGGACCTGGACATATTCGGTCAGGTAGTCATAACGGCGTGAGAAGTACTCATCGCCGGGCCAGATGCCCATCTGGTCGTACTCTGGTTTTTGCCAGCCAGTGACCAGGTTGACGCCAAAACGACCGCCGGAAATGGAGTCGATGGTGGAGGCCATGCGCGCCACAATGGCGGGCGGCAGCGTTAAGGTGGCAGCGGTGGCGTAGATCTGAATCCGTGATGTCACCGCAGCCAGTCCGGCCATCAAAGTGAAGGACTCCAGATTGTGATCCCAGAATTCTGTTTTGCCGCCAAAACCACGCAGCTTGATCATCGACAGAGCAAAGTCGAAGTGATAATGCTCGGCCTTTTGCACAATCGCCTTATTGAGTTCAAAGGTCGGTTTGTATTGCGGCGCATGGGTGGAAATCAGCCAGCCGTTGTTGCCAATCGGAACGAAAACACCAATTTTCATCTCGTACCTCGCGTTGTCGGTTGAACGTCGGGCGTGGCGTTGCATCCTGCACTCTCCTGTGAGCCTCGCATCAACCATTTAGCAAAGGTGATGCCAGTTTTGAAAAATGCATTGTTATTAACGTGTTAAACAAAGGTTGATAAATTGCAGGTTAAAAAAGTGGACTAAATGGTCAAAAACAGTGCACAAAAAACAGGCGACCTTGCGCCATGTCTGTGCAAGGGTCGAGTCGGCTCGCGCCATTTGATATGCTAAGAAAAATCTGTAAGGAGAAACGCATGGCGCAGGACAGGGCGAAAAAAACGGGAAAACGGACTCAGGCGGTGAACGAGAAAAAAGAGGCCATTCTGGCTGCGGCGCTTGAGACCTTTTCTCTGTATGGCATTCACGGCACGCGTATTGAAAAGGTGGCGGAGCGTGCGGGAGTATCAAAAACCAATCTTCTCTACTATTACCCCTCAAAAGAAGCGCTCTATCTTGCCGTGTTGCGGCACATTCTCGCTATCTGGCTGGCACCGTTAAAAGCGTTTCGCGAAGATCTCACTCCGCTGGTGGCGATTGGAGAGTACATTCGCTTAAAGCTTGAAGTCTCGCGTGACAATCCACAAGCGTCACGGCTGTTCTGCATGGAGATGTTGCAAGGCGCGCCGGTGCTCAAAGAGGAGCTGGAGGGATCGCTGAAAGCGTTAGTGGAAGAGAAATCGGCCATCATTGCCGGCTGGGTCGCCAGCGGCAAGCTGGCGCCGGTCGATCCGCATCATCTGATTTTTATGATTTGGGCCTCAACCCAGCATTATGCGGATTTTGCCACTCAGGTAGAGGCGGTGACCGGCACAACGTTACAGGATGAGGCCTTTTTTCAGCGCACGGTAGAAAACGTGCAACGGATGGTGACCGAAGGCATCCGCGTGCGTTAGTTGGCGGGCGGGAAAGGGCAGCTCAGGTCGCCCTCACCGCACTGCAGGAGCGAGGAGAGCCAGGCTTCGCGCTCATTGGTTTTATCGGTCAGGCACTGGTTGATGACCATGGGCTGTGCGCTGCCTTCTTCTGAGCCGGAGCCGATAAATGCGCAGTCGGCATCGCGCACGGCAATCCAGTTTTTCTGTGCTTTTTTAAGTAACTCCCGCTGCTGCGGCGCAGCGCGTTTTAATGCTGTCTGCCAGGTCTGGTTGAGCTTTTTGTCCGCCGCCTGGTATTGATCGGCGCTACACATGTTCATTTCTGTCTGTGATGTGGCGTTGTCGCAGTCCTCCGCCAGTGCGCTGGCGCTGACCAGCAAAACCACCCCTGCAATCAATAAACGTTTCATAGTTTCTCCGTATGAAAAAATGCCGGATAGCATTGTGCGTATCCGGCATACGGTACTACGGCATCGCGCTGAATTGTAGCCCCGACATGCAGTACATTATCGGGGAATGTGCGCCTTAGCCGATGGTCATCAGGCTGGCATTCCCACCAGCGGCCGCGGTATTAATACTCAGCGAACGCTCCAGCCATAATCGCTCCAGCAAGATATTGCTCTCACCGCGGGCGAAGCCCTGTACCGAGATGATGGCCCCATCGCGCGTGGCGATATGTCCGCACAGTTCGCGTAGCTGATCGGAGTCACCGTGGTAGATAACCGCATCAAACGGCTGTGAAAGCAGGCCATCGACCGCAGCCAGCGTAATCCTTGCGCTGACATTCTCGGGCAATGCGTTATGCAGGGTGCGGTGGAGTTCATCATCCGGCCACACTGCCCGGCAGCCGCTGGCGAGCGCTGCCGCAAGTTGCGTCAGACTATCCTCCGCGTTGTCGGCCATGCAGAGAACCGACTCGCGCGGCAGTAATGTCCAGGTATTGCGTTCACCGGTCGGGCCGGGTAAAACGCGCTGGATCCCGGTCTGGGCCAGTTCGCCAAACTGCTGGCAAAGCGCCTGCAATGCAGGTTTATCCTGCGCCCATTGTGTCAGCGCATCCAGCGGCTGAATCAGCGTCGGTTTAAGCTGTGCGTCAAGCGGGAAGCGGGAGTCATGACGTGACAGTGTCTGCTTGATGGCCGTTTCCGGGCGGCTGGCGAGCAGACGATACAGGTATAGCGGCCCGCCGGCTTTTGGCCCGGTGCCGGAAAGCCCTTCGCCGCCAAATGGCTGCACGCCCACAACCGCACCGACCATATTGCGGTTCACGTACAGATTGCCGACGTGCGCACTGCCGGTAACCTGGGCAATGGTCTCATCAATACGGGTGTGAACGCCCAGAGTCAGGCCATATCCCGCGGCATTAATCTGGCCAATAAGTTTGTCGAGATCGTTGCGGCGATAGCGCACCACATGCAGCACCGGACCGAAGACCTCTTTTTTCAGCTCGTCAACGCTCTCAAGCTCAATCAGCGTTGGCATTACAAAGGTACCGCTTCGCCATTCGCGGGCGTCCAGAGGATTTTCATGGGCCGTCTGGAACACCGGGCGGCCTTTCTCGCGCATCGCCTGAATATGTTTCTCGATATTCTCTTTGGCTTCGCGGTCAATCACCGGACCGATATCCGTTGTCAGGCGGCCTGGATTACCCATCCGGCATTCCGCCATCGCGCCGCGCAGCATGGTGAGTGTATGTTCCGCTATCTCTTCCTGCAGGCAGAGTACGCGCAGTGCCGAGCAGCGCTGTCCGGCGCTATCGAAGGCCGAGGCGAGCACATCGACCACCACCTGTTCAGTCAGCGCTGAAGAGTCGACAATCATCGCGTTCAGCCCGCCCGTTTCGGCGATAAGCGGCGTCGGGCGCCCTTGTGCATCCAGCCGCGTGGCAATATTGCGCTGCAACAGGCTTGCCACTTCGGTTGAGCCGGTGAACATCACTCCGCGTACGCGGTTGTCTGCCGTCAGTTGCGCACCTACGGTTTCGCCACGGCCTGGCAGCAGTTGCAGCACGCCCGGCGGTACGCCCGCTTCCCGCAGAATGGCAACGCCCTGGGCGGCAATCAGCGGCGTCTGTTCTGCCGGTTTTGCCAGCACGGTGTTACCGGCTGCCAGCGCGGCAGCGATTTGCCCGGTGAAAATGGCCAGCGGAAAGTTCCACGGACTGATACAGACTACCGGGCCCAGCGGACGGTGAGTTTCGTTAGCAAAATCCTCCCGGACCTGGCCTGCGTAATAGCGCAGAAAATCAACCGCTTCGCGAACTTCGGCAATCGCATTACTGAACGTTTTCCCCGCTTCGCGTACCAGAATGCCGAGCAGCGTTTGCATCTGATCTTCCATCAGTACCGCCGCACGCTCAAGGATTGCCGCGCGCTCCTGAGGCGGGGTGGCAAACCAGATAGGCGCGTTATTCACCGCACTTTCCAGCGCTCGCGCCACTTCACTTCCCGTAGCTTCCCGGACATAGCCAACAATATCTTTCGGCTCCGCCGGGTTTACCACGGCCTCCATTTCACCCTCTGCTACCGGAGCTTCCAGCAGCGGTTTGGCCTGCCATTTCTGCGTCGTGCTGTTCAACAGAGAAGAGGAGAGGGAGGCCAGTCTATGTTCATTAGCCAGATCCAGGCCTGCTGAGTTGATGCGCCCCTGACCGTACAGCCAGCGCGGCAGCGGAATTTTCGGATGCGGCAGGCCAACATGGCCTTCTTGTATCGCCAGTTTCTCGACCGCCAGTACCGGGTCGGCCACCAGTTCGTCCAGCGGCAAAGACGTATCGGCAATGCGGTTAACAAAGGAGGTATTGGCCCCGTTCTCCAGCAGGCGGCGTACAAGATAAGCCAGCAATGTCTCATGTGTCCCCACCGGGGCATAAATGCGACAAGGGCGGTTCAGCTTGCCGTCAGAGATTTTTCCTACCACCTGTTCGTAGAGCGGTTCGCCCATGCCGTGCAGACACTGAAATTCATACTGACCCGGATAGTAGTTCTGGCCCGCGAGTTGATAGATAGCGGCCAGGGTGTGGGCGTTATGGGTGGCGAATTGCGGGTAGATCAAATTCGGTACGGCGAGCAATTTTTTCGCGCAGGCCAGATATGAGACGTCGGTATAGACCTTGCGCGTATAGACCGGATAGCCCTCCAGTCCTTCCATTTGCGCGCGTTTGATCTCGCTATCCCAGTATGCGCCTTTCACCAGGCGAATCATCAGACGACGGCGGCTACGCGAAGCCAGATCCGTCAGGTAATCAATGACAAAAGGACACCGTTTCTGGTAGGCCTGAATAACAAAACCAATGCCATTCCAGCCCGCCAGTTCTGGTTCGAAACAGAGTTTTTCCAGCAGATCGAGGGAGATCTCCAGCCGGTCGGCCTCTTCGGCGTCGATATTAATCCCGATATCATACTGACAGGCCAGCAGCGCCAGCGATTTCAGGCGCGGGTAAAGCTCATCCATCATTCTGTCGTACTGAGCGCGGTTGTAGCGCGGGTGCAGGGCAGAGAGCTTAATGGAGATCCCCGGCCCTTCGTAAATACCGCGGCCATTGGAGGCTTTGCCAATAGCATGGATCGCCTGCTGGTAAGAGACCATATAGGCTTGCGCATCAGCGGCAGTCAGTGCGGCCTCGCCCAGCATGTCGTAGGAGTAGCGGAACCCTTTTTCTTCCAGTTTGCGGGCGTTAGCCAGCGCTTCGGCAATGGTTTCCCCGGTGACGAACTGCTCGCCCATCAGACGCATTGCCATGTCCACGCCTTTGCGGATCAGCGGCTCGCCGCTCTTGCCGATAATGCGGTTGAGCGAGTGTGACAGGCTGGCTTCGTTATGAGTGGAGACCAGTTTTCCGGTAAAGAGCAGACCCCAGGTGGCGGCATTAACGAACAGCGAGGCGCTGCGGCCAATATGCGATTGCCAGTTGCCATTGCTGATTTTGTCGCGGATAAGCGCATCGCGGGTGGCCTTATCGGGAATGCGCAACAGCGCTTCCGCCAGACACATCAACGCCACCCCTTCCTGAGAGGAGAGGGAAAATTCCTGCAACAGGCTCTGTACCATACCCGCCCGGCCGGACGCGGTCTTTTGGTTACGCAACTTCGCCGCCAGTTGGGTGGCTAATTGCTGGGTGCTTTCTGCTATTGGCTGCGGAAGGCGGGCCTGCTCCAGTAGCATCGGCACCGCATCGGTTTCCGGACGGCGCCAGGCGGCAGTGATAGCGGCACGTGAGACCGACTGCGGCAAAATATTCTCGGCGAATTCGAGGAAGGGCTGGGCGCTCTCATCAGCGTTGCTATCCGCCTCGTCGCTTTCGGCGTACTGACCAGCATGGGTTGCAGGCAGCTCAGGAATCATTTCGTTATTTTCGAGTTTTTCCAGGTAGCTAAAAATGGCCTGCTTGATCAGCCAGTGTGGTGTGCGGTCAATCGATGCAGCAGCGGCTTTTAGTCGCTCACGCGTCGCATCATCAAGTTTAACGCCCATGGTGGTGGTACCCATGTTTTTCTCCTGCAATTTTTGTTGTGAGCAGACTATCCGTCATGTTGCAACTTTGTGCAACCTTGTTAAATGTGACAGGGTTAACAAGGTGAATATTGAACGATAAGTTAATTGTATGTAACTGGAATTCATATGCTGAATTACTGTTAAAGGCGGGTTAGTTTGCGGTAGTTAACACTTTTTTAAGGTGCAACCTTTAAAAGTGTGACATGGTGCAACCTGGCGGAAAATAGTAAAGGTTTCGGGATGAAATTAATGTAAATGCTGTGTTAAATCATTTGTGAATAACCGGGGCTTCCGGCAGGATACGGTCGCTTCATAACAACAATCACTTCGCTACCCCGTTCCGGTGGTGAATATAACGGGTAAAATCCTGGAGACTTTTATTGATGGCAATTAGCACACCGCTGCTGGTGACTTTTCTCATTTATATCTTTGGCATGATTCTCATCGGGTTCTTTGCCTGGCGTTCTACGAAAAACTTTGATGACTATATTTTAGGTGGTCGTAGTCTGGGGCCGTTAGTGACTGCGTTGTCGGCAGGGGCATCAGACATGAGTGGCTGGCTGCTGATGGGGCTGCCCGGCGCCATTTTCATCTCCGGCATTTCTGAAAGCTGGATTGCCATTGGCCTGACGCTCGGCGCATGGGTCAACTGGAAGCTGGTGGCAGGCCGTCTGCGCGTGCATACCGAGGCCAATAATAATGCCCTGACGCTTCCGGACTACTTTACCGGGCGCTTTGAAGACCAAAGCCGCCTGCTGCGTATTATCTCAGCGGTGGTCATTCTGGTGTTTTTCACGATTTACTGTGCTTCGGGCATCGTGGCCGGTGCGCGTCTGTTTGAAAGTACCTTTGGGCTGACCTACGAGCACGCCTTGTGGGCAGGGGCTGCGGCAACCATCATCTATACCTTTATTGGCGGTTTCCTGGCAGTAAGCTGGACCGATACCGTACAGGCGAGCCTGATGATTTTCGCCCTGATCCTCACCCCGGTGATTGTGATCCTCTCCGTTGGCGGCCTTGCGGACTCGCTGGAGGTTATCAAACAGAAAAGCATCGAGAATGTCGACATGCTGAAGGGGCTGAATTTTGTCGCCATTATTTCTCTGATGGGCTGGGGGCTGGGATACTTTGGTCAGCCGCATATCCTGGCGCGCTTTATGGCGGCGGATTCCCACCACAGCATCGTACATGCCCGCCGTATCAGCATGACCTGGATGATCCTGTGTCTTGCCGGGGCCGTTGCCGTGGGCTTCTTTGGGATTGCTTATTTTAATAACCACCCTGAGCAGGCTGGCGCGGTCAATCAGAACGCCGAGCGCGTGTTTATTGAACTGGCTCAGATCCTGTTTAATCCGTGGATTGCCGGGGTGCTGCTGTCGGCGATTCTGGCGGCAGTCATGTCTACCCTGAGCTGCCAGCTGCTGGTGTGCTCCAGCGCGCTGACGGAAGACTTCTACAAAGCATTCTTGCGTAAAAAAGCCGGGCAGACCGAGCTGGTCTGGGTTGGTCGCGTGATGGTGCTGCTGGTGGCGCTGGTGTCGATTGCGCTGGCGGCGAACCCGGAAAACCGCGTGCTGGGCCTGGTCAGCTATGCATGGGCGGGTTTTGGCGCAGCGTTTGGCCCGGTGGTGCTGTTCTCGGTCATGTGGTCGAAAATGACCCGTAATGGCGCGCTGGCCGGGATGGTTATCGGTGCGGTGACCGTTATCGTCTGGAAACAGTTTGCCTGGCTGGGGCTCTATGAAATTATCCCAGGCTTCGTGTTCGGTAGCCTTGGGATTGTAGTGTTTAGCCTGCTGGGTAAAGCCCCGTCCCGCGCAATGCAGGAACGCTTCGCCGAAGCAGACGCGCATTATCACTCGGCGCCGCCGACGCGCTTGCAGGCTGACTAATCTTTCTTGCAAAACCCGCTTCGGCGGGTTTTTTCTTGATAAAACAGGGCATTTACGTTCTTATCACAATGCTTATAACAATGAGGATAGCGAGATGAAGATGAAGACAGGGGTCACTGCACTGGTATTTGCGGGTTTACTGGCAGGCTGCGTCGCACAGCCTGCAAAACAGGCGGTTCCTGCACAGAGTTGCAAAGCCGACAATCAGATGGAACAGACCACGCTCTATTTCGGTTTAAGTCGTCCGGCAGGGAAAGACATTACCGCCCAGGAGTGGCAGCAGTTTGTCGACACGGACGTGACGCCGCGTTTTCGTGATGGCCTGACGGTGTTTGATGCGCGCGGACAGTGGCTGGGTAACGACGGCAAAGTGGCGAAGGAAGCGAGCAAAGCGTTAATGCTGATCCACGGTAAAGATGCCGGCAGCGAAAGCAATATCGAAACGCTGCGCACACGCTACAAGACCCGTTTCGGACAGGAGTCCGTCATGCGTGTTGATCAGCCGGTTTGCGTACAGTTCTGATAAAAACGGCGGGTGTGAAGCCCGCCGTCGGGATTACAGCACGACGCCTGCGAAGGCGGCGGAAAGCAGACTCACCAGCGTTGCACCATAGACCAGACGCAAACCGAAGCGAGATACGACATTTCCCTGCTGCTCGTTAAGCCCTTTAATGGCGCCCGCCACGATACCGATAGAGGCGAAGTTGGCGAACGACACCAGGAAGACGGAGAGGATCCCAAGCCCACGCGGCGTCATTTCAGCGGCAACTTTCTGCAGCTCGATCATTGCCACAAATTCGTTAGCCACCAGTTTGGTCGCCATAATGCTACCCGCATGCAGAGCATCGGAAAGCGGAATACCGACCAGCCATGCCAGCGGGTAGAATACATAGCCAAGAATTTGCTGGAAACTGATGCCAAACAGGGCAGAGAACAGAGCATTGACCGCGCTAATCAGGGCAATAAAACCAATCAGCATCGCCAGAATAATCATCGCAACTTTGAAACCGGCCAGAATATACTCTCCGAGCATCTCAAAGAAACTTTGTGACTCGTGAAGTTTTTCCAGTTTAATTTCCGGTTCGGCTTCCGGTCGCGTCGGGTTGATGACCGACAGAATAATAAAGGTGCTGAACATATTAAGGATTAACGCCGCCACCACATATTTGGCATCCAGCATCGTCATATAGGCGCCGACGATCGACAGTGATACCGTCGACATAGCTGTTGCAGCCATGGTGAACAGGCGACGTGAGGAGAGGTCGGCCAGAATCCCTTTATACGCAATGAAGTTTTCCGACTGACCAAGGATCAGCGAGCTGACCGCGTTAAATGACTCCAGCTTGCCCATACCGTTGAGTTTTGACAGCAGCGTACCGATAAGGCGAATAAAAACCGGCAGAATACGCCAGTGCTGCAAAATACCGATCAGTGCGGAAATAAAGATGATAGGGCACAGGACGCCGAGGAAAATAAACGCCAGCCCTTTTTCACTCATTCCGCCAAAGACAAATCCGGAACCTTCACCCGCGAATTTAAGCAGTGTTTCGAAAAAGCCTGAGACATATTTAATGAGCGTCAGTCCGCTTTGTGCATGCAAAAAAAACCATGCCAGCGCCAGTTCAATAATCACCAGTTGTAGAATAAAACGCACGCGAACTTTGCGGCGGTCAAAGCTGGTGAGCCATGCCAGTGCCAGAATAACGGCCAGCGCCAGCAGAAAATGTAGGAAGTTGATCATGTCGGAAATTGTGCAGGTAAATGGGGCGCTCATTTAGCCACAGCCCGTATACTCAGTAAACAAAAAGTTAATGATTTGTAAGCTATCTTTTTGCCATATACCTTCGGATTCTGCATAACTGCCGTTTCAGGCATCCTTCGCCGCCCCGCCAGTTACATCCTTTCATTATTCATATCATTTTTCGCTTGAGTTTCCTTTTGCCGTAATGATAATCACTATCAAAGAAATTTACTTTTCTTTTCAGCAATTGACCATTGATGACAGCAGAGGCGTCCGCATGTTTGTTCCATTTCTCATTATGTTACGTGAAGGTCTCGAAGCGGCACTGATCGTAAGTTTGATTGCCAGTTATCTCAAGCGCACCCAGCGCGGACGCTGGATTGGCGTAATGTGGATAGGCGTATTCCTTGCCGCGGCGCTATGTCTGGCGCTTGGCATCATCATTAACGAAACCACTGGTGAGTTCCCCCAGAAAGAGCAGGAACTGTTTGAAGGTATTGTCGCGGTGATTGCCGTGGTGATCCTGACGTGGATGGTCTTCTGGATGCGCAAAGTCTCCCGCAACGTCAAAGTGCAACTGGAGCAGGCGGTGGATAACGCTCTCGCAAGCCGTAATAACCATGGCTGGGCACTGATTATGATGGTCTTCTTCGCTGTGGCGCGCGAAGGGCTGGAATCGGTCTTCTTTCTGCTGGCGGCATTTCAGCAAGATGTGGGGATCTGGCCGCCGGTGGGCGCAATTCTCGGGCTGGTAACGGCAGTGGTGCTGGGCTTTCTGCTCTACTGGGGCGGCATTCGTCTGAATCTTGGCGCGTTCTTCAAATGGACCAGCCTGTTTATTTTGCTGGTTGCTGCGGGTCTGGCGGCAGGGGCCATTCGTGCCTTTCATGAGGCCGGACTGTGGAACCACTTCCAGGATGTGGCGTTCGATCTGAGCAACGTGCTGACCACGCACTCCCTGACGGGCACGCTGCTCGAAGGTATTTTTGGATATCAGGAAACACCGAGCGTTAGCGAAGTTGGCGTCTGGATCCTCTACTTAATTCCTGCGCTGGTGCTGTACGTGATGCCAACGCGTTCAGGTTCGCAGCCTTCCAGAGCTGCACAGTAATAGCGGTATCGGGTGAGTTTTAGTTACAACATACTTTAAGAAGGGAAGGGGTCATGGCAATTCATTTTCGTCGTAGTGCGTTACAGGCAGGGATCGCAACGCTGCTTTCTTGCGCGTTTTCTGCCCATGCAGCGGATGTTCCTCAGGTAAAGGTGACCGTCACGGATAAGCAGTGTGAGCCGATGAATCTGACGGTAAATGCGGGGAAAACGCAGTTTCTCATCGTCAACCAGAGTCAGAAGGCGCTGGAGTGGGAAATCCTTAAAGGAGTGTTGGTGGTTGAAGAGCGCGAAAACATTGCGCCGGGCTTTAGCCAGAAGCTGACCGCTAACCTGCAACCGGGTGAATATGACATGACCTGCGGCCTGCTTACCAACCCGAAAGGCAAACTGATAGTGAAAGGCCAGGCGACGGCGGATGCAGCAAAAAGCGATGCGCTGCTGAGTCTTGGCACCGCTATTACTGAATACAAAGCCTACGTGACGGCCGAGACCGCCGAACTGGTGAAAGGGACCAAAGCCTTTACCGATGCAGTGAAAGCGGGCGATATCGAAAAAGCGAAAGCCCTCTATGCGCCGACGCGTCAGCATTATGAGCGTATCGAACCGATTGCTGAGCTGTTCTCTGATCTGGACGGCAGTATTGATGCCCGTGAAGACGATTACGAGAAGAAGGCGGACGATCCGAAATTCACCGGTTTCCACCGTCTGGAAAAAGCCCTGTTTGGCGACAACTCGGTGAAAGGTATGGATACCTATGCTGATCAGCTCTATACCGATGTGCAGGATCTGCAAAAACGTATTAGCGAACTGGCTTTCCCGCCGTCAAAAGTGGTTGGTGGTGCGGCAGGTCTGATTGAAGAAGTCGCGGCGACCAAAATCAGCGGCGAAGAAGACCGTTACAGCCATACCGATCTATGGGATTTCCAGGCTAACGTCGATGGCGCACAGAAAATTGTGAACCTGTTGCGTCCGCAGTTGCAGAAAAACAACGCCGAACTGCTCGGCAAAGTGGATGCAAACTTTAAGAAAGTCGACGCTATCCTGGCGAAATACCGTACCAAAGACGGCTATGAGACCTATGACAAGCTGACGGATGCTGACCGTAACGCGCTAAAAGGGCCGATTACGACACTGGCGGAAGATCTCGCTCAATTGCGCGGTGTGCTCGGTCTGGACTAACTATCATGAATGACAAAGAACAGTACGGCGTTAGCGAGCCTTCGCGTCGCCGTTTATTAAAAGGTATGGGCGCGCTGGGAGGCGCGCTGGCCCTGGCTGGGGGATGTCCGGTGGCGCATGCGGCCAAACCGCAAAGTGCACCAGGGACGCTTTCCCCGGATGCGCGCATGGAAAAACAACCGTTTTACGGCGTACATCAGGCTGGGATTTTGACGCCGCAACAGGCGTCAATGATGCTGGTTGCTTTTGATGTACTGGCGTCGGACAAGGCCGATTTGCAGCGCCTGTTTCGCCTGTTAACGCAACGTATTGCTTTTCTTACCGAAGGTGGCCCGGCGCCGGAGACGCCAAATCCACGCCTGCCGCCAATGGACTCCGGTATTCTCGGGCCGTTTATTGCACCAGATAATCTGACCATCACGGTTTCGTTGGGCGATTCCCTGTTCGACGATCGTTTTGGTCTGCGTGCGCAAAAGCCGAAAAAATTGCAAAAGATGGAGCGCTTTCCCAACGATGCGCTGGTCTCTTCATTAAGCCACGGCGATCTGCTGGTGCAAATCTGCGCCAATACCCAGGATACCGTGATACATGCTCTGCGCGATCTGATTAAGCACACCCCTGATTTACTGAGCGTTCGCTGGAAACGAGAAGGGTTTATCTCCGATCATGCCGCACGCAGTAAAGGAAAGGAGACGCCAGTCAACCTGTTGGGTTTTAAGGATGGTACGGCTAACCCGGACAGCAGCGATAACGCGCTGATGGACAAGGTGGTGTGGGTGACGAACGATCAGGCGGAGCCTGCATGGGCCGTCGGTGGCAGTTATCAGGCTGTACGTATCATTCAGTTTCACGTTGAGTTCTGGGATCGTACCCCACTTAAAGAGCAGCAGACTATCTTTGGTCGCGACAAGCAAACCGGCGCACCGCTGGGGATGCACAATGAGCATGATGTCCCTGATTACGCCAGCGATCCTGACGGCGATGTGATTGCCCTGGACAGCCATATTCGTCTGGCCAATCCACGCACCCCGCAGACGCAGTCCAGTCTGATGATGCGTCGGGGTTATAGTTATTCCCTGGGTGTCACCAACTCCGGGCAGCTCGATATGGGGCTGCTGTTTGTCTGCTACCAGCACGATCTGGAAAAGGGATTTCTGACCGTGCAAAAACGTCTCAATGGCGAAGCGCTGGAGGAGTATATTAAGCCCATCGGCGGCGGCTACTTCTTCGTGCTGCCAGGCGTGAAAGACCAAAACCACTATCTCGGACAAGCACTGCTCGAAGCCTGAACAAGAATCCTGCCTGAAGCCGGGCAGGATAATCTCTTATCTGTCGCATCTGTTCACACTTTTTCTGCCATCAAACTATCGATTTTTCGTATTAGAAAGTATCTGTTATTTTTCTGTAATATTCTTCGTAGACACTCTTTTCCATAGCGCAGGGTAAACGTTCGTTATCTTTTAGTGAAAATAATGTTGCGTTTATGCTAATTCCTGATGTACTTATTACATAGAATTACTGCCCTGCGGTGATGTCGTCACCTGGAGATCGCGGATGGTAAAGTCCACAACTGGACGTAACACCAACAAACAGCGCAACACCCGGCTCGGGGATGCACACTCCGGCAGTAAACGCTTCACCTCTGAATTTCTCTCCTTCATTCCTGTTTCTGATTTAACCGACATGGCAGGCGCTGATGCCAGTTGCTTTGTTATGTCAATTTCAAAGGCAAGACATGGCTTACAAGGAAGCCAAACCTCAGACGTTCGTGCGCATAATCGTGCCGATTTTGGTGCGTGTGATGTAAACCAACAACTCAAGGTGCTATCCATGGGAAGACAGAAAGCAGTGATCAAAGCTCGTCGTGAAGCTAAACGTGTGCTGAGACGCGATTCGCGCAGTCACAAACAGCGTGAAGAAGAGTCGGTCACCTCGCTTGTGCAGATGAGTGGCGTTGAAGCAATTGGAATGGCAAGGGATAGCCGGGATAATTCACCAATTGTTGCGCGTAATGAAGCTCAGGCGCAGTACCTGAATGCTATCGAGAGTAAACAACTGATATTCGCGACCGGGGAAGCCGGCTGCGGTAAAACATGGATCAGCGCGGCGAAAGCGGCGGAAGCCCTGATTCATAAGGATGTGGACAGGATAATTGTAACCCGACCAGTACTGCAGGCCGACGAAGATCTCGGCTTCTTACCCGGTGACATTTCGGAGAAGTTCGCCCCTTACTTCCGGCCCGTCTATGATGTGCTGGTGAAACGGCTGGGTGCGTCCTTCATGCAATACTGCCTGCGACCAGAGATTGGTAAGGTAGAGATCGCGCCGTTCGCCTATATGCGCGGACGTACCTTTGAAAATGCGGTTGTCATTCTTGACGAGGCTCAGAATGTGACTGCTGCGCAAATGAAAATGTTCTTAACGCGCCTCGGGGAGAATGTGACGGTCATCGTCAACGGTGATGTGACTCAGTGTGACTTGCCTCGCGGGGTGCAGTCCGGTCTGAGCGATGCGCTGTCGCGTTTTGAGGAAGATGAGATGGTAGGTGTGGTGCGTTTCACCACAGACGATTGCGTCCGCTCCGCACTCTGCCAGAGAACGCTGAAAGCATACTACTAAGCCTTTTAGCGTACGATGAAGCCCGGGAAACCGGGCTTTTTTTTGCTTTAAATAAAATCAACGGGTTATGTAACTCTGACGGGCAACTCCTGTACTAAAACAGGTGGGTACATAACGTCTGATAATCCTGTTAGTGTTATGCGCCGCTTTTTAATTATCAACATTGCCGTTGGCTATTTCGCCTTACCTGTCATGTGACAACTTCTGCGGATCGGGTGCTGCTACTGATTGTCTTTAGGTGATGCTGATAAATGCGGAACATAAAGTAAAAGTGTCATTATTTTAAGAGGGAATTATGCGCGGGATTGTATGTATTTTAGGGCTATCAGTCGTATTGGCCGGCTGTGATAAAGCGGTTGAAGACAAAAAGATTTCTGAACTGACAAGCGAAGAAGCTCAGACATTATGTAAGTCTCCACAGGCAATTGAGCAATTAACAAACAACTTCAAAGCCAGTACCAGTGAGTTTTTAACCCAACATCCCTTTAACTATTATCCTTTTATTGATCGTAACACTGACTCGGCTAAAAGCGTTACCGATTCCGAACTGAGAAGAAAAAGTCGTATTGATGACAGCTTTCTCTATTCTGCTGATACCTTTAACAAAGGCTTTGGCCAGACAGACGTTCTGAAAATCAGTAACCCGACGCTTTCCGCTACAGGCCAGGAAAGTCTGACCTGCAGCGCGCAGGCAGATTTCAGCAGTGATGAAATTTATGGCAAAGCATTCTCCACGCCGGTCTCCTGGACTATCACTAAAGCGGACAAGAAAATTATCGTCGACGGTAAACTTGCGCTGACCGACATGAAGCAAAGTAAAGTCGAGCCAACGGCGGGTCAAAAGGCGTGGCGTGATAAATACGAAGCGGAATTAAATGCAAAAGATAAGGCACTGAAAGATATTGCCGACAGTGAATATCAGCCGATTTCGACAAAAGACCTCTTTTATGTCTATTTTGCCCAGACATCTCGCCAGTTTAGCGATGATGAACTGATGGGACTCTTTAGCAACAAATGGAATAACACCAGCGATTCATTTGCCAAAGAAGACATTAAAAAAGAAGAACTGCCGCAAATTAAAGCCAAAATTGCTGAATATAAAGACGTCAAAAATATTCTGCTTTATTCCACCAGCGATGGCTCTTACCACGATGAGGACTTCCTGAAACTGAAAACTGCATCCGGTGAGAACGGTATCAAAATTAACGATATGGGTATTTTTACCCTTACCGGTAGTAGCTATGATTTCTCAAAGAAAGGGTATGAATATCATAACTTCCTTTGCAACATGAACGGCGGTATCACGGTCAACGAACGCGGTGTGTCGTTATCCGTCGATAAGACAATCCGTGGCTGTACAGTTCAGGTCCCGGACGATCAGGCCCGTGATATTTCAGCGAAGTTTGCTGCTTTGAACGGTAAAGGTAAAAATGTCAGTACTACGGCGAAATATTTCATCCATATCGACAGCATTAATGGCGATCGCAATACCATTGACGCTACGCTGGTAAAAGATGATATACAGCTTATCGACCCTGACACTAAAGACGTGATTTTGCATACGGTAATCAATTAAAAGGGCTCAGCGCGCAACGAAAAATTGCCGCCTGTTTCGCCAGAATTAAAGCCGGGCTTGTCCCGGCTTTTTTACGATTATCGTTTCTGTGATACCCTTCTTTTTTTCTATCCCTTATGCCATCAGGAGAGTCGTAAATGACCGAAGGCCCGTTAAATGAAAATGAATTGCAGTGGCTGGAAGAGACATTAGTCGCTTATGGCCACAGTGATGAGTCCGTACTCGATGTGGCGGAGCTGGATGGCATGCTGACAGCCGTACTGTCCGGCCCGGTGGTTGTCGAGCCGGATCGCTGGCTGGTGGCCGTTTGGGGCGGCGAAAAAAACATACCGCGCTGGAAAAATGATCGCGAGATGAATCGTTTTATCGATCTTTGCTTTAAGCACCTGAACGATATTGCCGAGCGCCTGAGTGATTACCCGGATCAGTTTGAACCCGTCTTTGGTTATAACGAAGTGGACGGCCAGAGCTATACCGTTGTTGAAGAGTGGTGTTTTGGCTATATGCGCGGCGTGGCGCTGACCGACTGGTCAGACTTACCGGAGGAACGTAAGGCCGATCTGGATGTTATTGCCTTGCACGGACTGGAAGAAAACTTCGCGCGTCTGGATGAATTCACCGAAGAGGAATTCAATGAAAGCGTTGAGGCTATCAGGCCTGCGGCCCTGCGGCTGTATGACTACTGGTCGGCTAATCCACAACAAGCCGTTACTCAGCAACCGCAGGTCAATGGCGTAAAAGTCGGGCGTAACGATCCTTGTCCGTGCGGCAGCGGCAAGAAATTCAAAAACTGCTGCCTGCACTAAAAAACCGGGCTCCTGATGAGCCCGATTTCTTATCCTGGCTCCGGCAGCATGCCTGCTGAAATCGCAAACTGCACCGCAATAATGGCGACACCGCAGGCGATGACCAGGCATAGCGCTGGTTTCCCACCGACAACACGATACGCCGCCGTTGGATGGGCTTTACGGCTCTGCCACGTCAGCAGGGCGGGTATCAGCAGTGCCAGTACCGCAAGGGCCACGCCAGCATAACCGAGTGCCATCACAAAACCACGCGGATAGAAGAGGGCGAATGCCAGCGGAGGCAGAAAGGTTATCGCGCCGGTTTGCAGACGTCCGACGGCTGTATTGCGGCGCTGGAACAGATCCGCCAGGTAATCAAACAGCCCAAGCGAAACGCCTAAAAATGAAGTGGCGAGCGCCAGATCGGCGAACAGATGGACAGCCAGTTCCACATGCGCAGAAGCAACCACTGCGCGCAACGCCTCAAGAAGGCCATTCAGTCCGGCATGGTCGGCCAGCATTCCCATAAAAGTGGAAGATTCGATGCTGCCAAGGGTGGCCAGTTGCCAGAAAATATACGCCACAAGTGGGATCGCGCTGCCGGTAATAAATATCCCGCGCAGTCTGCGCACGTTACCGCCCATGTAGCTGACAATGCTCGGCACGCTGCCGTGAAAGCCAAAAGAGGTAAAAATTACTGGCATGGCGGAAAGGGCAAGCCCTTTTTCCAGCGGCAGGGTGAGTAAATTCATATGATGGACATGCGGCAGTAACAGCACGAGCATCACCACCAGGAAAATAATCTTGGCACTAAACAGGAAGCGGTTGAACAAATCGACCAGCGATGTACCAATACAGACCACGCCACCCGCAATAAAGGTAAACAGACATACTCCGCCTGATGACGAGACATTTATGCCAGTCCATGCCGTGAGGCTGGACGCCAGCAGTTCGCCAGCACCGCTTATATAAGCCGCCGTCAGAGCGTACATCAAAAACATCATGCTAAAACCGGTGACCCACTGCCCGTAACGTCCCAGATAGCGTCGTGCCAGACTACCGAGCCCCGTGTCGGCGGGGACATTCTGATAGACTTCGAGTAATAGCAGCGCGGTATAACACATCAACCCCCACAGGGCGAAGAGTAAAACCAGCGTTACACTAAATCCGACCCCGGCGGCAGCCAGCGGCATAGCGAGCATTCCTGCGCCAATTGTGGTGCCAGCCACAATAAAAACACTACCAAGTGTTCGATTTTTCACACTTTCCTCTGTATTTAATCCACATTCTTTTGTAAATCTGCGGCGCAGAGTATGTGAAAAACGGATCTTCGTCAAACCGGGCTTACAATAGATGTAAACCAATGATTACAGGGGCGAGTTTTAATTTTTGAATATTTGCCTGGTCGCGCAAAAAGTTGATGCGATGTATCCAAACCTGTCAGAACGCAAAAAATGATCCTGAAGATGTGTTTATCATGCATCTTTTGAGCGGAGGGTATATGACGTCAATTCATGGTCACGAAGTGCTTAATATGATGCTGGAATCAGGGGAGCGATATTCACAGGAGAGTCTGGAAGCGGCAATCTCTGCGCGCTTTGGTAAGGATGCCCGTTTTCATACCTGTTCAGCAGAAGATATGACAGCAGCGGAGTTGGTGGCGTTTCTGGCATCGCGTGGAAAATTCATTCCCGCCGCAGACGGATTTTCAACCCACGAAAGTAAAATCTGCCAGCACTAAAAAATAATGCGGTAATGAGTCCTCATTACCGCATTTTGCTTAATTTGCCGTGTCGAGAGTAGACAGTTCTTTATCGATAAAATAGAGACCTTCGCCGCTTTTACCGGCCAGTGTCAGTTTATCAATAACCGATTTAAAGAGTTTCTCTTCTTCGTGTTGTTCCGCTACGTACCATTGCAGGAAATTAAACGTCGGATAATCCTGTGAGGTCATTGCCACGTGAGCCAGTTCGTTAATTTTCTGGGTGATTAACTGCTCATGTTCGTAAGTTGCACGGAACAATTCATCCAGCGATGCATATTCGGCAAACGGCGACTGGATAGTGTTAATACGCGGTAAGCTGCCGGTATCTGCCAGATAATCAAACAGACGCTGCATATGCGTCATCTCTTCCTGCGCATGGCGACGCAGAAATGCGGCGGCACCTTCAAAGCTGTTATAGCTGCACCAGGCGCTCATTTGTTGATAAAGCAGAGACGAAAAAAGCTCGAGGTTCATCTGCTCATTTAGTTTTTCAATCATTTCAGCTTTAAGCATGGCGCCGCTCCAGAAAATAATAAAAGAAGTAAGAAGCGGCCACTATAATTTGTTATTTAATTATTTGCAAAAGGTAAAATAAAAAATATTTTTTATTAAAAATGAGAATGGGAATAACACGCATTGCAGGGAAGTAATCAGGTAAATGATAATTATTCTTTAATTTAAATAAAAAGTAATGCCAGTAATAATGCACTGGCATTAACTTTTACCAGGTTCGGGTGCCCGTTGTTGGGGTGAGCGCCATACCACGGCACTGATACTGAATAGTAATAGTCGTATTCATGCAGACAGAGCCACTGATCAGGCTACAGGTCGAAATTGGCTGACCATAGGCCACCGCTGTTGCATAGCCCATCTGTTGGCACTGTTTGTTGGCGGTACCCTGCGTGGTGTATTCGTCATAATGCGCGTTTTGCATCATGGCCTGATTAAAGCTAAGGCGGATCAGACCATTGGTCGTATCGACATTGCTCACTTTGGGTTCTTTTGTTATTGAGCACCCAGCGAGCAGTAGCAGCGAGGCGGCGACAAGGATTTTGTTCATGAAATCGCTCTGATTCTTATGGGCATTCTTGCATCTTACCGACTTATTACGCGGGCAATCGGCAGAATAGCCAACGTAACTGGCCTTTTTACGCGCAACGGCGCTCAGTCTGTCAGGGAGGCATAGATTCTGGCAAACAGGTGTTGTTGCCGACGAAATAAAGCCACCAGATGTAAGTTGAAATGCCAGCCGCTACCAGCCTTGATGTCTGCATTGCCTCTTTCTGGGTGAAAGTGGCTTTATAAAGACGTTTTGTTGTAGCGCGTCATAAACATCGCCAGAGCAAGAACGCTACCCGTAATAAAAGAGAGAACAGCGAGGAGGTCAGCGCCCTCCGACAGTGCATTGAGATTCTTACAGACAAAACTGTGAAGGCAATTTGCTTTTTTAAAACTATTTTTCATTAAATTTGAAAGTATGTTTATCAGGTAGTAAGGTTGATTCATATTGGCTACTTGATGCATTAACCAGGAGATGAATATGAAGATTGCACTGATGATGGAAAACAGCCAGGCAGGGAAAAACGCCATCATCCTTAAAGAATTGAAAGCGGTTGCGGATGAAAGAGATTTTCCGGTCTTTAACGTGGGCATGAGTGACGAAAACGATCATCACCTGACCTATATCCACCTTGGTATTATGGCCAGCATTCTGCTGAATGCTAAAGCGGTCGACTTTGTGGTGACAGGCTGTGGAACCGGGCAGGGTGCACTGATGTCGCTGAACATTCATCCAGGTGTGGTCTGTGGTTACTGTATTGATCCAGCTGATGCTTTTCTGTTTGCCCAGATTAACAACGGCAACGCGCTCTCTTTGCCGTTTGCTAAAGGTTTTGGCTGGGGAGCGGAACTCAATGTGCGCTTTATCTTTGAAAAAGCGTTCACGGGACGTAAAGGTGAAGGCTATCCGCCCGAACGCAAAGAGCCGCAGGTCCGTAATGCCGGTATCCTCAACCAGGTGAAAGCGGCTGTGGTGAAAGAGAACTACCTTGATACGTTACGCGCCATCGATCCGGAACTGGTAAAAACCGCCGTTTCCGGCCCGCGCTTCCAGCAATGTTTCTTTGAAAACTGCCAGGACAAAGCAATCGAAGCCTTTGTGCGTGAGATCCTTGCCTGATATCGCGGAGGGCCAGCTCAGCTGGCCTCCGCTTTCCCCGCCAGTAGTAACCCGCCACGTTTTTTCCCGCACTCTCTAAATAGTTTTTAAAAATACTCAAAAAATTTTAGTTTGTAAGTTTCAGATTCGAAACCAGTTTTTAACAAAAATACGCTTCCTGAAAAAATAAAACGTGATTTCTATCACGGAAATATTGCTTTTTGTGATGAAGGTCATATTATATGCACATCAACCGATAACACCTGCATAACAAATCGCCGGAGCAAAACATGAAACTGCGCAAAATTCTGAAAAGCATTTTTGAAACCTACTGCAAAACGTTCAAAGATGTACCGCCGGGCGCGATGTTCTGATGATAAAAAACCTGCCGAGGCAGGTTTTTTTATGTCCGAAAAGACAAAAAAAGCGGCGCTCTCGCCGCTTTTTACTTATCAGAAGAAGGCCGAGACCAGCATGTAGCTGGCAGCGCAGGCGCAACTGACGCCAATCAGACCCGGAATGATAAAGCTGTGGTTAATGATAAATTTGCCGATACGCGTGGTACCCGAGCGGTCAAAACCGATACAGGCGAGGTCACTTGGGTAGGTCGGCAGGACAAAATAGCCATACGAGGCCGGGAAGAATGCGATCAACATTTTAGGTTCAACGCCCAGCATCAGGCCCATTGGCGCAACAGCGGTCAGCGCGGCAGCCTGGCTATTTACCAGCTTCGAAACGAGGAACAGGACGATAGCGTAGGTCCATGGATGGCTTTTCACCACCCCTTCCAGCGCCATTTTCAGTTCGTTTAAATGAGCCTGGAAAAAAGTATCACTCATCCATGCAACACCAAAGACCGAGAAAATAGCCACCATTCCCGCTTTGAATACCGCACCGCCTGAAATGGCGGAAGCGTTGACTTTACAGACCATCAGCATCACGGCGCCAGCAATCAACATCATCATCTGAATGACCAGATTCATTGAAAGTGGCGAGAGTTTCCCTTTTACGTCAAAAGCCGGGCGCAATTGCGGGAGCGCCCCGAGTAACACCACGACCAGGATGCCGGCAAAGAAGATCCATGTTGACCAGTAGGCCTCTTTTGGGAAGCGCTGATTCATCAGGGTTTCACTACTGCCGTAAATGAATTCACGCTGTTTTGGATCTTTTAATTTTTCCTGAAACTCCTTGTCATCAGCCAGATCTTTACCGCGACGCAGACTCCACAGCGCCGCAATAGCTACACCGAAAAGCGATGCCGGAACAGAGACAGCCAATATTTCAAGAATGCTCCATGCATGACCAATACCGTGCTGCGCGCCAAGGATTGAGACCAGCGATACAACGGCAACGGAAACTGGCGACGCGGTAATTGCCATTTGCGAGGCAATTGAAGCTACGGCCATCGGGCGTTCCGGGCGGATATTTTTCTTAAGCGCAATGTCGGCGATAATAGGAAACATCGTGTAAACCACATGCCCGGTGCCGCAAAGAAACGTTAATGTCCAGGTAGTG
Source organism: Phytobacter palmae (assembly GCA_900112785.1). GTDB lineage: Bacteria > Pseudomonadota > Gammaproteobacteria > Enterobacterales > Enterobacteriaceae > Phytobacter > Phytobacter palmae. The sequence goes on from FONB01000008.1 coordinate 128,306, forward strand.
AAGGGCGCCAGCAACGTAATATGCTGGGGGTGGCGACGTAATAACCGCTCCGCAAATTGCATCATCACGTTCAAACCGCCTGCGGTTTGCAGCGTCGCCGCGCAACCAATAACGGCAAGAATCGTGAGCATAACATCAACCGGCGGCTTGCCCGGTTCCAGACCAAATACAAAGCTCAGGATAAAAAGGCCAATCCCGCTGATTAAACCCAGCCCCATCCCGCCAAAACGTGTCCCTATTAATAAACAGAGAATTATTATGATAAATTCAATGGTAATCATGACTCACCTGTCCTTGACATTAATACATTGCATAAATCATTACATTTTGTAACGTCTCCCAATGAGAGCCAGATCCAATTTAAGCAAATTTAATAAAAGCAATAAGTTATATACCTTTTATTAACATTTAATTCATACCCTGGCAAAGTAACAGGGCAGCCGATGAAGAAAAATTAAATATCTGCTGACTATTCTCTGTGGGGTTATGAACGATTATTTACAGGCGAGAAAAATTGATGCGAAACAGTACAGTGACCATTTTTTAATTTATGATGATTGTTTTGCAATTCCGTGTAACTTTTTTATCCGATCCAGCATGACCACATTCATCTCTTCGGCCAGAGATTTCATCGCACAGATGGACAGCACCTGGTTTTCAATAAACTGCCTGATGATATTCTCAACAGAGACAACATTGTTGTCTGCATGGTGACTGGCTTGCTAACCGATCAGACCCCTGATGCCTTGATATTTGAACACCTGCTTCATTCGGGCCACGCGTTTTAGTATCTGAATGTGCAGTAACACGCACCACGCCCGGCAGGTGATGTCTCATGGACCTGTTGCCAGGAGAGATATAAAAAGGCGCCGCATGAAACTCAGGGTTCACAGGAGTCTTCAGTTTCTACCCCATTACACAGCTCATCATAATAATATTATTAAAAAGAAATTTTTGACCGTAATAAAATGAAAACAGCAAATTACTGGGATATCCCTCTACCTCAATTTGCGTTGCATAGCGAGCCCGGAGAAATAAAAATATCCTGACTTATATTACGTTACCGCTCGTTACGCCCCTATGGCACAGGATTGAAAGTTTTTTATTCTGTTACAGCTCGTCGTTTCTCTTATCCGGTGGGGCAAATATTCTGGCAAAGGAAAACAGATATTCTGTTCCTCTGGAAAATGTTCCCCTGATCGTGGGAAACGAAATAGCGGTACGCCTCAGGCGGCAAGAATGTGATTTGAGAGTTATTTTGAAACAGTGTTTTGATTTATGATAAGGATAATTATCTACAACAACAGGATCAGGAGGATGTAATGAAAAAAGTGGCAGTGTTATTAGCGCCGGGGTTCGAAGAGGCAGAAGCGATTATTACTATCGATATTCTGAGGCGCCTGCATATCGAGGTTGAAACGCTAGCCTGCGCGGAATCGCGGGCGGTGGTCAGCTATCACAACATTCCGATGGTGGCAGATAGTACGCAGACCGAGCGCGCGGAAACGCTTTACGACGCCGTCGTGCTTCCGGGCGGACCGCAGGGCAGTGTGAACCTTGCCGCGAATGCGGACGTTATCGCTTTTGTTAAGCATCATGATGCACAAAACAGGCTGATTTGCCCGATTTGCTCCGCAGCAGCAAGGGTGCTCGGTGGCAATGATCTGCTGAACGGCCGCCGCTACGTCTGCTCCGGCGATCTGTGGCAAGGCGTCCGGAACGGTGAATATGTTGATGCCCCGGTGGTTGAAGACCGCAACCTGCTGAGCGGCAAAGGCCTTGGGCACGCCTTTGATTTTGCATTCGCCCTGTCGGCGCGCTTGCTGGGTAATGAAGCCCCCGTTCGCGATCACGCAGACCACATTTATTACCGTTGGTAATTTGTACACCCCGATGCACCTTGTATCGGGGACAAGGATAACCGAGCTGGAGCTATGGATTATTCTGCTAGTGCCTTTCTCATTTGTATGACAAAACCCCTCATTTTTATGTCTAAATCCGCTGAATTTATGTACGGAATTACTGTAATTCTGCGGTGTGATATTGCTCTCCTATGGAGAATCAATTTCCCGCTAAAACTACTGCCAGAACAGGTATCCAGGGAAGTACGGATCCTAATGCCTTGTTTTATGACCTTTTAAATGAACCGATAGTTATTTTTCCCTACAGAAAAGAAAGTCAAAGCTGGAGTTAACCATGCACAAATTCACTAAAGCGTTAGCAGCCATTGGCCTGGCAGCCGTTATGTCACAATCCGCTATTGCTGAAACAATGAAACTGGGTTTTTTGGTGAAACAACCTGAAGAACCCTGGTTCCAGACTGAATGGAAATTCGCCGATAAGGCGGGCAAGGATTTAGGGTTTGAGGTAATTAAAATTGCCGTTCCGGATGGCGAAAAAACGCTTAACGCTATCGACAGCCTGGCAGCCAGCGGAGCAAAAGGCTTCGTTATCTGTACGCCGGACCCGAAATTAGGTTCCGCGATTGTCGCTAAAGCGCGCGGTTATGACATGAAAGTCATTACCGTGGATGATCAGTTCGTGAACGCGAAAGGCGAACCGATGACCTCCGTTCCTCTGGTCATGATGGCCGCCAGCGAAATCGGCGCGCGTCAGGGACAGGAGTTGTACAAAGAGATGCAAAAACGCGGCTGGGATGTAAAAACAACCGCTGTTATGGCCATTACTGCCAATGAACTGGATACCGCGCGTCGTCGCACCACCGGTTCAATGGATGCACTGAAAGCTGCCGGCTTCCCGGAAAAACAAATTTACCAGGTCCCGACAAAATCAAACGATATCCCCGGCGCATTTGATGCCGGTAACTCTCTGCTGGTGCAGCATCCGGAAGTGAAACACTGGCTGGTGCTGGGTATGAACGATAACACCGTCCTTGGCGGCGTGCGCGCCACCGAAGGTCAGGGTTTTAAAGCTGCTGATGTGATCGGCATTGGTATTAATGGTGTGGACGCGGTCAGCGAACTCTCTAAAGCACAGGCGACCGGCTTCTACGGCTCTCTGCTGCCAAGCCCGGATGTTCATGGCTACAAAACCAGCGAGCTGCTCTACAACTGGGTCACCAAAGGTGTTGAGCCGCCGAAATTCACTGCGGTTACCGATGTGGTGCTGATCACTCGCGATAACTTCAAAGAAGAGCTGGCGAAAAAAGGGTTAGGCGTGAAGTAAATCTCTGATGGTTGTGCCCTCCCTTGCGAGGGAGGGCCAGAAGTACACTGAACTGATTCACGGAGACGTTATGCAAGACTCTACTCCTTATCTTTCCTTCCGCGGCATCGGCAAGACGTTCCCCGGCGTCAAGGCCCTGAGCGATATCAGCTTTGACTGCCATGCCGGCCAGGTCCACGCGTTGATGGGGGAGAATGGCGCGGGTAAGTCGACCCTGTTAAAAATTCTCAGCGGTAATTACGCGCCGACCACCGGTACGCTGGCAATTAAAGGACAGGATGTTAGCTTCGCCGATACCACGGCAGCGCTCAATGCTGGTGTGGCTATCATCTACCAGGAACTGCATCTGGTACCGGAAATGACGGTGGCGGAGAATATCTATCTCGGCCAGTTACCCCATAAAAGCGGAATCGTTAACCGCTCACTTCTCAATTACGAAGCGGGTCTGCAACTGAAACACCTGGGACTGGATATCGACCCACAGACGCCGCTCAAATATCTCTCCATCGGCCAGTGGCAGATGGTTGAAATCGCAAAGGCGCTGGCACGTAATGCCAAAATTATCGCCTTTGATGAACCGACGAGTTCCCTGTCGGCGCGCGAAATCGAAAACCTGTTCAGGGTCATTCGCGAGCTGCGTAAAGAAGGGCGCGTCATTTTATATGTCTCGCACCGCATGGAAGAGATCTTCGCGCTCAGCGATGCCATCACCGTGTTTAAAGATGGACGTTATGTACGTACCTTCACGGATATGCAACAGGTTAACCATGACCAGCTGGTTCAGGCGATGGTTGGCCGCGACCTGGGGGATATCTACGGCTGGCAGCCGCGCGACTATGGCGAGGAGCGGCTACGCCTCGATCAGGTAAAAGCGCCAGGTGTTCGCACACCGATTAGCCTGACCGTGCGCAGCGGTGAGATTGTTGGCCTGTTTGGTCTGGTGGGAGCAGGGCGCAGCGAATTAATGAAAGGTCTGTTCGGCGGTACGCGCATTACCGAAGGGCAGGTCTTTATCGACGGTGCTGCGGTTAACATCCAGAAACCATCACATGCTATTCGCGCCGGTATGATGCTCTGCCCGGAAGATCGTAAAGCAGAGGGGATTATTCCTGTTCACTCCGTACAGGAGAATATCAATATCAGCGCCCGGCGTAAGTTTATCCATGCAGGATGTTTGATCAATAACGGCTGGGAGGCGCAGAACGCCGAGCATCACATTCGCAGTCTGAATATCAAAACGCCCAGTGCCGATCAGTTAATTATGAATCTTTCCGGGGGTAATCAGCAGAAGGCCATTCTGGGACGCTGGTTATCGGAAGAGATGAAAGTCATTTTGCTCGATGAACCCACACGCGGGATTGATGTGGGGGCCAAGCATGAAATCTATAACGTTATCTATGCGCTGGCAGCCCGCGGTGTCGCGGTGCTGTTTGCCTCCAGCGACCTGCCGGAAGTACTTGGTGTCGCCGACCGTATCGTGGTGATGCGCGAAGGTGAAATTGCCGGTGAACTGCTTCATGGTCAGGCCGATGAACAGCGAGCGCTCAGCCTCGCGATGCCTAAAGTTAGCCAGGCTGTCGCCTGAGCAAGGAGAATATGATGTCATCTGTAACTTCTTCTGGCGCACCGAAGTCGCCATCGCAATTTAGCCTGGGCCGCATCTGGGATCAGTTCGGCATGCTGGTCGTGTTTGCCGCACTGTTTATTGGCTGTGCGGTCTTTGTGCCGAACTTCGCCTCGTTTGTGAATATGAAAGGGCTGGGTCTTGCAATCTCCATGTCCGGCATGGTGGCCTGCGGGATGTTGTTCTGTCTGGCCTCCGGTGACTTCGACCTTTCAGTTGCATCTGTTATCGCCTGTGCGGGCGTCACCACCGCTGTGGTGATCAACATGTCGGGTAGCCTGTGGCTGGGCGTATTTGCTGGCCTGATGTTGGGCGTGGTTAGCGGGTTTATTAACGGTTTTGTTATCGCCAGGCTAAAAATTAACGCCCTGATCACGACCCTTGCCACGATGCAAATCGTACGCGGGCTGGCTTATATCATTTCTGATGGTAAAGCGGTCGGTATTGAAGACGAGAGCTTCTTTACCCTCGGTTATGCCAACTGGCTGGGGCTGCCTGCGCCGATCTGGCTGACTGTCGCGTGCCTGATCATTTTTGGCTTCCTGTTAAATAAAACGACGTTCGGTCGAAACACGCTGGCGATTGGCGGTAATGAAGAAGCGGCTCGTCTGGCAGGCGTTCCCGTGGTTCGCACGAAGATCATTATCTTTGTTCTGTCCGGGCTGGTATCCGCAGCGGCCGGGATTATCCTCGCCTCGCGCATGACAAGCGGCCAGCCGATGACGTCTATCGGTTATGAGCTGATTGTCATTTCAGCCTGCGTATTAGGCGGGGTATCGCTCAAAGGCGGCATCGGCAAGATCTCCTACGTGGTCGCCGGGATCCTGATTCTCGGAACCGTAGAGAACGCGATGAACCTGCTGAACATCTCGCCGTTTGCCCAGTATGTGGTGCGTGGTTTGATCTTGCTGGCGGCGGTGATTTTTGACCGCTACAAACAAAAGGCTAAACGGACGGTTTAACCCCCTACATCACTCTGATGCTTGATCTTTAAGCATACTTCCAGTAACCCATCAACCGCCAGAATGGTTGATGGGTTATGTATAAAATGGCGAGCAGCGTCACACTGTCTATACTTACATGGCTAATGATAATGAAAGGTTATCGAACGAGACCTTTCACCGTTGACCATTAAGGAGGAAACCAGGGTGGCTGACCTGTTATCTGAACCGCCTGTCTTTTCCGGGAATTTTGCTTTTTTCTTCGATCTTGACGGAACCCTCGCCGATATCAAACCTCACCCTGACCAGGTTTTTGTACCGCCGGATGTTCTCAGACGGCTCGCACGCCTTGCTGAAATGAATGATGGCGCGGTGGCATTGATTTCAGGGCGCTCAATGGCAGAGCTGGACGAGCTTGCCAGACCTTACCGTTTTCCCCTGGCTGGGGTTCATGGGGCGGAGCGTCGCGATATCAATGGTCAAATACATCGGGTCACATTGCCAGAAGAGATCATCGAGCCACTGGAACAGGCACTGAACACGGGGATGGCAGCGCTTAAAGGCGCCGAGCTGGAAACCAAGGGGATGGCGTTCGCTCTGCATTATCGGCAGGCACCGGAGCATGAAGAGGCAATCTTTGCACTGGCGCGCAAAATGGTGGAGACCTGGGGACAGCTGGCGATGCAGCCAGGTAAATGTGTCATTGAACTTAAGCCGTCTGGCATCAACAAGGGTGCCGCTATCGACGCGTTTTTACAGGAATCGCCGTTTAAGGGCAGAAAACCGATATTTATTGGTGATGATCTGACGGATGAGCACGGCTTTGAAGTCGTGAATGCGAGATCAGGTATTTCAGTGAAAGTAGGGGCTGGTGCAACTCAGGCGCAATGGCGTCTGGGTTGCGTGAATGACGTTCATCAGTGGCTTAAACGTATAACTGACCATCAAGAAAAAGAAAAAAAGGCGCTAACAAACAGGAGAGATGGCTATGAGTCGCTTAGTCGTAGTATCTAATCGCATTGCTCCGCCTGATGATAAAAAGACCAGCGCAGGCGGGCTGGCCGTAGGGATTCTGGGAGCATTAAAAGCCACGGGCGGATTGTGGTTTGGCTGGAGTGGAGAAATTGGTGATGAGGATGCACCGCTTAAAAAGGTCTCCCGCGGAAATATCACATGGGCTTCCTTTAATCTCAGCGAAGAGAATTACGATCAATATTATTCTCAATTTTCCAACGCCGTGTTATGGCCCGCTTTCCATTACCGCCTGGACCTGGTGAAATTCCAGCGCGAGGCGTGGGAGGGGTATCAGCGGGTAAATTCTCTGCTGGCGGATAAATTATTACCGCTGGTCGAAGATGACGACATTCTGTGGATCCACGATTACCATCTGCTGCCTTTTGCCAGTGAGTTACGCAAGCGCGGCGTGAACAACCGTATTGGTTTCTTCCTGCATATTCCTTTCCCAACGCCGGAAATCTTCAACGCGCTACCGCCGAATGCTGAGCTACTTGAGCAGTTGTGCGACTACGATCTGCTGGGCTTCCAGACCGAGAGCGATCGTCTGGCGTTTCTTGACTGCCTGTCTATGCAAACGCGACTGACAACACGAGGCGGTAAGCACCACAGCGCATGGGGTAAAACGTTCCAGACCGAGGTTTACCCTATCGGTATCGAACCGAAAGAGATTGCCCGGCAGGCTTCGGGGCCACTGCCCCCCAAACTGGCTCAGATCAAAAATGAGCTGAAAAACGTGAAGAACATCTTCTCCGTAGAGCGTCTGGATTACTCCAAGGGGTTGCCGGAACGTTTCCTTGCCTATGAAACATTGCTGGAGAAGTACCCTCAGCACCACGGCAAGATTCGCTATACGCAGATTGCGCCGACCTCACGTGGTGAGGTACAGGCTTATCAGGACATTCGTCATCAACTGGAAACGGAAGCAGGGCGCATTAACGGGAAGTATGGCCAGCTTGGATGGACGCCGCTCTACTATCTGAACCAGCACTTTGATCGCAAAGTGTTAATGAAGGTCTTCAGATATGCGGAAGTCGGGCTGGTGACACCATTGCGTGACGGGATGAATCTGGTTGCGAAAGAGTATGTCGCCGCGCAGGATCCTGCGAATCCGGGCGTACTGGTGCTCTCGCAGTTTGCCGGTGCGGCCAACGAGCTAACCTCGGCACTGATTGTGAACCCCTACGACCGGGATGATGTGGCCGCCGCAATGGACAGGGCATTGACGATGCCGCTGGCAGAGCGTATTGCGCGCCATGCAGAAATGCTTAAGGTGATTGAGCAAAATGACATCAACCACTGGCAAGAAAGGTTTATCAGCGATTTAAAGCTCATCACGCCACGTAGCGCACAAAGTAGCCTACAAAACAAAGTGGCGACTTTCCCGAAAATGGCCTGACCATAGCCCCTTCCGCAGCGCGGGAGGGGTTATTCGCTCAAGGGCACCAGCAAGACATCCACTTTACACGAACCGACTATCGCTTTAGCGGAGCAGGCTGCTCGCGCAAAGAAACTCTGATTGTGATTCCCACAGATAACCAGGTCTACACCTTGTGTACGGCAAGTATGCAGGACGTGCTCGCTGAGCTCACCGGAGGTCATAATTACCTGTTCAATGGGGTAATCAGCACGGCTTACCAGTTCGTCCATAAATTGCTGTGTCTCTTCCTGCAGAATTTCACGCACGTTTTCCATCATCGGCGCTGCAAGCTGATTATACATTTCGGGATCAGACGTTAGTGTGATGAGAGTTAAGCGGGACTGAAACGGACGTGCTATTGACACCGCTTTTGCCACCAGCGCGTGGCTTTCCGGAGAGGCCGATACCGCAACCAACAGATGTGTGTAACCCATGACTGGCTCCTTATCTATGAGGTTCACATATCACCATTACTCCGTTTGCGCCAACGTAGCAATAGACGATTATGGCAAACTTGTGAAGAAAGTCATAAATATTCATTAATTAAACTTATGAAATGGACAGCATGAAGTTTAACCATCTTAATTATAATTAAGCGCTTAAGTGAAATTTTAAGAATTTAAAGTTAAATCTTTAAATTATTAATCGTCTTGATTAACAAATTTAAAATGATCCCGCACGGCAATTAATAAGCGAAGCTGTATTTCTAATTGGTTGTTTTATATGGATATTTATTATTGTCTCTTTATTAGAAACGTATCGCCTATTTTAAACGCGTAAAGATAGTACACATCTGACCACTGTGCCGCATTTTGATATGTCATATGAATGAGTATTCGCATTAAAAGAATAGAAAAATGTGTTGTTAGAACAAAAAATAATCAATTCAGAAGCAGGACTGATAGATTTCTTACCAGGAAATGCGTAAATTATGTGACGTGGATCACATTTTTTCCAAAATTTCACTCTGGTCACATTGTATGTCTCTGCACCTACGAGTACAGTTGCGTCGAATTAGGAAAAATCTTAGTTCTTTGTAAGAAATGATTAAGAGTGTGGCAAGGTAAAAACATTTGAGCGAGAGACCTGCCGCACGAGATCCTAAGTCTGTTATGCATTTAGCCTTTCTTTTTATACCGGGTTTTTCCCGGCGACATCACGGGGTGCGGTTTATCCGCATAAGATACAAGTTGGTTATTCGGGATGGGAAAAATGCATACATCCGAGTTGCTGAAACACATTTATGACATCAATCTGTCATATCTGCTCCTTGCTCAGCGTTTAATTAGTCAGGACAAAGCGTCCGCCATGTTCCGCTTAGGCGTTAACGAAGAAATGGCTAACACGCTGGGGGAGTTAACACTTCCGCAGATGGTTAAGCTCGCTGAAACGAATCAAGTCATTTGTCAGTTCCGTTTTGACAATCATCAGACTATTACGCGTCTGACTCAGGAATCACGTGTGGATGATTTACAGCAAATCCATACCGGCATTCTGCTCTCTACTCGCCTGTTGAATGAATCCAGCCAGTCAGGTGAACCAGCCCGGAAGAAAAGGGCGTAATCATGAGCGAGAAAAGTATTGTTCAGGAAGCCCGCGACATTCAGTTAGCAATGGAACTGATCACGCTGGGCGCACGTTTGCAAATGCTGGAGAGTGAGACGCAACTGAGCCGTGGTCGTCTCATCAAGCTTTATAAAGAGCTGCGTGGTAGCCCGCCGCCGAAAGGTATGCTGCCATTCTCCACCGACTGGTTTATGACGTGGGAGCAAAATATTCATGCTTCAATGTTCTGTAATGCCTGGCAATTCTTACTAAAAACCGGGTTATGCAGCGGCGTTGATGCAGTAATCAAAGCTTATCGACTCTATCTCGAACAATGCCCTCAGCCTGAGGAAGGGCCACTGCTGGCTCTGACTCGTGCTTGGACTTTGGTACGTTTCGTGGAAAGCGGAATGCTGGAGTTGTCTCGCTGTAACTGCTGTGGTGGTAACTTTATCACCCACGCGCATCAGCCTGTTGGCAGTTTCGCCTGTAGTTTATGCCAGCCGCCTTCTCGTGCGGTAAAAAGACGTAAACTTTCCCGGGATGCTGCCGATATTATTCCACAACTGCTGGAAGAACAGATCGATCAGGCTGTTTGACCGAATAAGGTGTGGGACAAACTCCAGCAGCGGTGAAGTTATACCGCTGCTTTTTTTTTCCCTGCCATTCGTCAAAACCCTGCGATTTGTCTTCCTTGCCATAGTCATTAGCGGAAGGATGATGTCGTGCTTATCGTATTAGGTTACATAGTGGTTGTGGGTGCTGTCCTTGGCGGGTATATGATGACCGGCGGGCACCTTGGCGCACTTTATCAACCGTCCGAGCTTATCATCATTGGTGGCGCTGGCATCGGTGCGTTTATCGTCGGCAACAATGGTAAAGCCATCAAGGGCACCATCAAGGCGTTACCTTTGCTGTTTCGCCGCTCCAAATATACAAAAAGTATGTACATGGATTTGCTGGCGCTGCTCTATCGCCTGATGGCGAAGTCCCGCCAGCAGGGGATGTTCTCCCTCGAACGGGATATTGAAAACCCGAAAGAGAGCGAGATTTTTGCCAGCTACCCGCGCATCATCGCCGATGCCACCATGCTCGAATTTATTGTTGATTATCTGCGCCTTATCATCAGCGGCAATATGAACACCTTCGAAATTGAAGCGCTGATGGACGAAGAGATCGAAACCCACGAAAGCGAAGCGGAAGTTCCGGCAAACGCCCTGGCGGCGGTCGGGGACTCATTGCCCGCATTTGGTATCGTTGCGGCGGTTATGGGCGTGGTTCACGCACTGGCCTCAGCGGATCGCCCGGCAGCGGAGCTTGGTGCGCTAATTGCCCACGCGATGGTGGGAACCTTCCTTGGTATTTTGTTGGCGTACGGCTTTATCTCTCCACTGGCCAGCGTGTTGCGTCAGAAAAGCGCCGAAACCACCAAAATGATGCAGTGCGTCAAGATAACTCTGTTGTCGAATCTGAACGGCTACGCGCCGCCAATTGCCGTCGAGTTTGGGCGTAAAACGCTGTACTCAACCGAACGTCCGTCGTTTGTCGAACTGGATGAACACGTGCGCGCGGTAAGAAACCCTAACCAACAGACAACGACTGAGGACGCATGAAAAATCAGTCCCATCCTATCGTCGTCGTAAGACGCAAGAAACATAAAGGACATGGCGGGGGAGCACACGGCTCCTGGAAGATTGCCTATGCCGACTTTATGACGGCGATGATGGCTTTTTTCCTGGTTATGTGGCTTATCTCAATTTCTAGCCCTAAAGAACTGATTCAGATTGCCGAATACTTTCGTACACCCCTTGCAACAGCAGTAACGGGTGGACCAAGAATTTCGAATAGCGACAGTCCTATTCCGGGCGGTGGCGATGACTACACACAGCAGCAGGGTGAAGTTAAAAAACAGCCGAACATTGATGATCTCAAGCAACGTATGGAGCAAGCGCGGCTGAAAAAATTGCGCGGCGATCTGGACCAACTGATCGAAGCCGATCCGAAATTGCGTGCTCTGCGCCCGCACCTCAAGATCGATCTTGTTCAGGAAGGTTTGCGTATTCAGATTATCGATAGCCAGAATCGCCCGATGTTTAAAACCGGCCGAGCAGAAGTGGAGCCCTATATGCGTGACATTTTGCGGGCTATAGCACCGGTACTAAATGGTATTCCGAACAAAATTAGCATTTCCGGACACACCGATGACTATCCCTACGCCAACGGTGAGAAAGGATACAGCAACTGGGAACTTTCAGCGGATCGTGCAAACGCATCGCGACGAGAACTGGTTGCTGGGGGTCTCGACGATGGAAAAATGCTTCGAGTCATTGGCATGGCAGCCACAATGAGGCTGGCAGAGCGCGGACCGAATGAGGCGATCAACCGCCGTATCAGCCTGTTGGTGCTAAACAAACAAGCAGAAGAAGCCATTCTGCATGAAAACGCCGAAAGCCAGAATGTGCCAATAAGCGTCATTACACAGCCGGAGGCAGAAGCGGCGCCAGCGCCAGCATCCGAGCCTGCGGCGGCAGTTACAACATCGCCACAACCCGAGTCGAGGTGATTGCGTGAGCATGGATATTAGCGATTTTTATCAGACGTTCTTTGATGAAGCTGACGAGTTGTTGGCCGACATGGAGCAGCATTTGTTAGATCTGGTGCCAGAAGCGCCGGACTCTGAACAACTCAATGCCATCTTTCGTGCCGCCCACTCTATTAAAGGCGGTGCGGGCACGTTTGGCTTCACCATTTTGCAGGAAACCACGCACCTGATGGAAAACCTGCTTGATGAAGCCCGCCGTGGGGAAATGCAGCTCAACACTGACATCATTAACCTGTTTTTGGAAACCAAAGATATTATGCAGGAACAGCTCGATGCCTATAAAAGCTCTTCGGAGCCGGATGCCGCCAGCTTTGAATATATCTGCAATGCGTTGCGTCAGTTAGCGTTGGAAGCCAAAGGGCAAGCTGTTCCGGCCGCAACCAATAGCGCCAAATTGTCCGTTGTTGAAAGCGCCGTACAGGAGGCAGAGGCTGCCGCTCCGGCGACCGCCGCCGATGACGGAAAGCTGCGTATTGTGCTGTCGCGTCTAAAAGAGAACGAAGTCAGCCTTCTGGAAGAAGAGCTGGGTAACCTCGGCACGCTTACTGACGTTGTTAAAGGGACCGATACCTTAAGCGTCACGCTGGACGGCGGCGTAAGCCAGGAAGATATCATTGCGGTGCTGTGCTTCGTTATAGAAGCAGATCAGATTGCCTTTGAAAACGCCAGCGTACCTGTGGAAGCCGCCCCTGCGGAAAGCGCACCGGTCGATGCCGTTGAAGAAGCCGCACCGACAGCAGCTCCGGCTCCGGTTGTCCAGGCGGCTCCCGCCCCGGCACTGAAAGCGGTCGCCAAAGAGCAACCCGCAGGCCGTGAAAAACCGGCACGCGCCAGTGAGTCAACCAGTATCCGTGTTGCGGTAGAAAAAGTTGACCAACTGATTAACCTCGTCGGCGAGCTGGTTATTACTCAGTCGATGCTGGCTCAGCGTTCAAACGAACTGGACCCGGTCACCCACGGCGACCTTATTACCAGCATGACGCAGTTGCAGCGTAACGCACGCGATCTGCAAGAATCGGTAATGTCTATCCGTATGATGCCGATGGAATACGTATTCAGCCGCTTCCCGCGTCTGGTGCGTGATCTGGCGAGCAAGCTGGATAAGCAGGTTGAACTGACGCTGCAAGGTAGCTCGACAGAACTGGATAAGAGTCTGATTGAACGCATCATTGACCCGTTAACGCACCTGGTGCGTAACAGCCTTGACCATGGGATCGAAGTTCCGGAAAAACGCGTTGCAGCAGGCAAATCGCCGGTCGGCAACCTGATCCTTTCCGCTGAACATCAGGGTGGCAATATCTGCATTGAAGTTACCGATGATGGTGCGGGCCTCAACCGTGAGCGTATCCTGGCAAAAGCCATATCGCAGGGCATGCCGGTCCACGAAAACATGAGCGACGAAGAGGTCGGCATGTTGATCTTCGCACCAGGCTTCTCCACCGCTGAGCAGGTAACCGATGTCTCAGGGCGTGGTGTAGGCATGGATGTGGTGAAACGTAACATCCAGGAGATGGGCGGGCACGTTGAGATCAAATCACGTCAGGGTGCAGGTACGACGATTCGCATTCTCCTGCCGTTGACGCTGGCAATCCTTGACGGCATGTCCGTTAAAGTGAGCGATGAAGTCTTCATCCTGCCGCTGAACGCGGTGATGGAGTCGCTGCAACCTCGCGAAGAAGATTTGCACCCACTGGCTGGTGGTGAGCGTGTACTTGAAGTACGCGGCGAGTACCTGCCGCTGGTAGAGTTGTGGAAAGTATTTGATGTTAATGGCGCGAAAACCGAAGCTACGCAGGGGATTGTCGTTATCCTGCAAAGCGCAGGCCGTCGCTATGCATTGCTGGTCGATCAGCTGATTGGTCAGCATCAGGTAGTAGTGAAAAACCTTGAAAGCAATTACCGCAAAGTGCCGGGAATTTCCGCGGCAACTATCCTTGGGGATGGTAGCGTTGCGCTGATTGTTGACGTTTCGGCACTACAGGGATTAAACCGTGAACAACGTGTGGCGCACACTGCCGCCTGACTGAGTTAAAAGAAGGTAAAAACATGACCGGTATGAGCAATGTAACAAAACTGGCTGGCGAGCCATCGGGCCAGGAATTCCTGGTATTTACCCTGGGCGATGAAGAATACGGTATCGATATTCTGAAAGTGCAGGAAATTCGTGGCTATGATCAGGTCACCCGTATCGCCAATACCCCTGACTTTATTAAGGGAGTCACTAACTTACGCGGCGTTATCGTTCCTATCGTCGACCTGCGCGTGAAATTCAGCCAGGGCGAAGTTGAATACAACGATAACACGGTGGTCATCGTACTGAACTTTGGTCAGCGTGTGGTAGGGATTGTTGTCGATGGTGTCTCTGACGTGCTGTCGCTGGCGGCTGATCAAATCCGCCCGGCGCCGGAATTCGCGGTTACTCTGTCCACTGAATACCTGACAGGTCTTGGCGCGCTCGGTGAGCGTATGCTGATTCTGGTGAATATCGAAAAACTGCTGAACAGCGAAGAAATGGCTCTTCTGGATATCGCGGCTACCCACGTCGCGTAATTTTCCACCTCCATAAACCCCTGCGTCATTGCGTGGGGGTTTATTTCCCTTCCTGCCGTTTATACGCGCTTCTTGTCTCTTTTATTTATCTGTCCTGTTTCGAGTATTTATCACCGTTAATATTGCGGCGCTAAAAAATAGATGACGATAAGTAATGAGGGTGACCGTTAGGTAGCGTATTGGTACTTACGATACATTATATATTTACCAGATAAAGACACCTTATACACAGGGTTTTCTTTAAAGGAGACCACGGGCAGTATAACTCTGGATTTGTTTTAGCGTATGTAAATAATGTTTTCTTCCGGCTTAAGTTACTATATTATAGAAATCAGTTACGCAACTGAATTATTTCGAATCTAACTTATTGTTTGACTGCTAAGTAATAATCAATAATTCATTGAATAACTTCGATATTTACAATTTCTGTAATTATAAGTGATACGCATTTTAATAATGCCGGCGTTATGCAGTGATGGAAGTGCGATTTTTAAATCGTGACTGCGTGATAAATAACCTGCGCTATTTCCGGAACTGTACTATGAAAAAATACCTGTTTATATTGGCCTGCCTGCTGCCGCTGGCGTTACCCGTTAAGGGCTCGGCAAGCAGCAATGGCACCATTGGCGTATCCCTGACGCTGACAAATGGCTGCCTGGTTAATGGTTCCGCCAGCCAGAACGGTATTTCCTTCGGTACGCTCAATTTTGGCGACCATTCAGCCACGTTTTCCGATCTCTCCACTCAACTGTCGAACAGCGGGCCGGGCGGTAATGCATTTGGGATCCAGTGCACCACCAATAGCTACAGCGTACAGATAACCGGTAATGCCAACACCGCTGCACCCACGTCACTTGTCGGGATCCCCGGCACTACGGCACGCTATCTGCGAAGCGCTAATAACAGTACGCAGGGTGTTGCCTACAGTCTTTATAGCGACAGTAGTTTTACCAGTGAGATTGCTAATAACACGCAACTCCCCCGCCTGTCGACAGTTGACGGCGTGGACTACTACACGCTGTATGGCCGCATTCGGGGTGACGGTAAAAATAGCGGAATTGCGCCGGGTAACTATACAGATACTATTTATGTCAGTGTGAATTATTGAATTTCGCTTGTTTAAATCATCTCTTTATTTTTATGCCCGCATTTTCTGCGGGTTTTATTTTGTGAAAATGCTTAATGCCCGAATACAGTTAATAAAAGGTAAACTTGTTTTTTAAAGTTTAAGCATTGCTTAATTGCTGATGCTTCACCGACACTGAATCACCATTTTAAATATGCTAATTCTGTATATTCGCTATACTATATATTGTGAAGTTCGTCACAATATTGCTGATATATCCTTTTCCGACTTCTACTCCGTTGCGCTTAAGTATACTTAACTGTCTGAAATTTAATTGAAATATATGTCAATACACCCGTTGATATGGTTGGCTATATTCAGTGGTTGAAGCTCCGTAGATCAACTAAATTTCTGTTATTACTACTTTTGAATTACAAGCATCCGTTTTCAATGACCTTGTTTTTTATTTTGGAATAATGCCTGTCTTTTCCGGAGATATAATATGAAGAACATACGCCTTATCCTGTTAACTGGATTGGTGGCAATGTCGGTAAATAATGCCGGCGCGGTTACCAGTAACGGTATTATTGGTGCGACGTTGACATTATCAAACGGATGCTTAATTAATGGATCTCCCTCTCAAAGTGGTATCAACTTCGGTACACTGGACTTTGGTACCCAACCCGCCACATTTTCTCAATTAACCACTCAGCTTTCTAACACAGGGGCTGGTGGCAGTTCGTTCACCATCCAATGCACGACCGCCAGCTATACCGTCCAGATAACCGGCAACACCAATACAGCAACACCAGGCACCACGGTGGGGACGCCGGGTACAGTGGCGCGGTATTTACGTTCCGCAACGCCAACGAACACGCAAGGGGTGGCGTACAGTGTCTTTAGCGACAGCGCATTCAGTAATGAGATCGTTAACGGTGCCGCCATCCCGCGAACCTCTACCAGCGGCGGAGTGGATTCTTATACGTTGTACGGGCGAATTACGGGTGGGGGTAATAGCGTAACGGTATTGCCGGGTACCTATACGGACACCCTGAACGTGAGCGTGACTTACTAGCGTCATCATAATGATGCCGCCAGAAGGAAAGTGCGCTTCTCTTGCGAGAAGTCGCGGGATATTGCGCGCCATTTTTGGACTGTTGCTGAGCCTTATTGTACTGCCAGAGGCTGCACTTGCCGTTACGGTGACGCAACAAACATTTACCGTTGGTGCGACCATTACGCCTGGATGTTCTGTAACCAGTGGCGTCGGTGGGGTACTGGGCTCGCTTGATTTTGGTACCCATACCGCAGTGGAGAGCGGACAGATCTCCACCAGTTTTGTACCCAATGCCGCAATGTCACTCGCCTGCACGCCGGGCGTAGCCTTAACCATGAGCATCAACGGTGGGCTGTACTACTCAACGGTACGCAATATGCAGTTAAACGGTGGAACACCGCGGGTTCCGTATCGTATCTACCGCAGCAGCTCTCTGGCAGCAAACACAGAAATCGGTGTTAATCAGTCGGTTTCAGTCACCTATAGCGATGCCAATAATATCGCGCTCAGCATCTTTGGCGCCGCGCAACTTTCCCCGTTCGGCACAGCGGGCACTTATTCTGATCAATTGACTGTGACATTGACATGGTAAAGGGAGAAGGGAAATGAGCGTCACCTCTGGCGCCGCAAGGGCGGTAGGTTTACTTATGATGGCATCGTTGAGTACTGCGGTGGCAGACGCAAATGCGGCAGCCACAATTTTACTCTGGCCGATTGATCCCTGGCTAGGATCAGAGACTAAAGCCACCGAATTGTGGATCCAGAATCAGGGCAACGAGCCTGCAACTATGCAGGTACGTATCGTCCGCTGGCGCCAGGAGAGCGGCGATGAGCGCTATCAACCGCAGACGGATGTTGTCGCCAGCCCACCCATTGTCACGATACAAAAAGGGGCCAGGCAGCTTATCCGCCTGATAAAACAGACGGAGGTTCCACCGGGTAAAGAGCAGGCATACCGAATCATTGTTGATGAAATTCCCCCATCCAGCTCATCCCAGGGACAGATGGGGATTAAACTGCAAATGCGTTACTCCATCCCGCTCTTTGTATATGGCCAGGGGATTACTACTTACCCTGAGAGTGCAAACCATGCGCTGGTGGAGCCGCGCGATCTCAGCTGGCAAGTGGTACGAGAAAATGGCAAACCTGCGCTGCAGATACGCAACCAGGGTGATGTTCATGTCAGGCTGACGGCAGTCTCCGCCAGACAAGGCGGGCAAACACGGGCAATTGCTGACGGGCTGCTGGGATATGTTCTGCCAGGGGAAACGCGTTCATGGCCGCTTCCAGCCGGGTTGACCGCCCCTGTAGAGCTTAAAGCGACAATCAATGCCAGGGAAAGCAAATGGCAGTCTCCCGCCAGGTAATTATCCCGGCGATGATCATGCTGCTAGGCAATCCGGCTGGTGTCAGAGCGCAGCAGGGCGACGACATACTTCCGCCACCGCCGGATGAACAAGTCGTAAATGAACAGGCGGTGTTTCATCTAAACCTTGTAGTAAATCATTATGATACGCAACAGGTTGTCCCGGTGATGCGTCGCAATGGCGCTTATTTTGTAGCCAGTGCCGATCTGCTGCGTGCCGGCATCTCCGCAGAGCATATTCCTCAGGGAGATGTAAATGTGTCTGCGCTACCCAACGTACGCACTGATTACGATAGCGAACGCCAACGGTTGCTGCTCTTTGTTCCTGATGGGTGGCTGCCGGAGCGGTTTACCGCTTTCAACGGCCCACAGCAGCGTAGCCCCTTACCCAACGGGCGTGGCGCGCTGCTGAATTACGATGTCTACACCAGCAATACGGAAAATATTGGTACGCGTGCCTCTCTTTGGCATGAGTTTCGCTATTTCTCCGGGAATATGACCTTTTCCTCTACCGGGACAGCCATCTCCACCCTTTCGGGGCAACCTGCGCAACAGGATGGCTATACCCGTTACGACACCACTGTCCATTTGACCGATGAAGACAATGCTATCCAGTGGAGCGTGGGGGATGTGATTTCCGACGCGCTAAGCTGGAGTAACAGCGTACGCGTAGGAGGAATTAGTTATGGGCGTGACTTTTCGCTACGTCCGGATCTGGTGACCTGGCCCATCCCGTCATTTTCCGGTGAAGCGGCGGTTCCAACTTCGGTCGATGTATTCATCAATGGCTACCGCGCCGGGTCCACCCAAATTGAACCTGGTCCTTTTACCCTGACCAATTTGCCCTATATCAACGGCGCAGGTAATGCAGTACTGGTCACCACTGATGCTTTAGGGCGGCAGGTCAGTACCACCATGCCGTTTTATGTCGCCAGCGATTTGCTTAAAGCGGGGCTCAGTGATGGCGCGGCAACGCTGGGGAGCCTGCGGCGTAATTACGGGATCGACAGTTTCGACTATGGTCCGGTGGTGGGAAGTGGGTCTTATCGTTACGGTCTGACTGATTATTTGACTCTGGAGGCTCATGGTGAAGGGGCGAAGCAACTGGCGTCAGGCGGCGTGGGCGCTGTAGCGAAGTTATGGCGTCTTGGGGTTGTGAATACGTCATGGACGCAAAGTCAGATGCGGGGCGAGAGCGGTAGTCAATTGAACTGGGGATATCAGTACAGTACCAGTCTGTTCAGTCTCGCCACCCAGCATATCCGTCGCGATCGCGGCTTCGGCAACCTGGCGTTGTATGAACAAAACTACTATTACGACCATTCCATTAACGATAACAGGTCGCCAATTGCCAGTTTGAGTCGTAAAACGGATCAATACTCCCTTTCTTTTACTCTGGGTGAGTTTGGCAATATTGGTGCGGCATGGATTGGTGTTCGCAATTTTGACAACAGCAAGACTGAATTACTTAACCTCTCATGGAGTCGCAATCTGTGGGGAGACAGCAATGTTTATGTTTCGGCAAGCCATGACAATGAGCGCGGTGACTGGACCGCCGCAGTCTCGGTGCAAATTCCGCTGGGCGAGCGGGACAGCGTGTCTCTGAGCGTGGATAACACTGCGGATGCGGGCACGGCGCAGCGGATTAACTACGGTCATTCAATGCCGTCTGACGGCGGATTGAGCTGGAATATGGCACTGGCGCGACAGACCAAAGGCAACAGTTATCAACAGGGGACGCTCGGCTGGCGCAACAACAACGTTGAATTGCAGGGGGGAGTGTACGGCTACAGCGACATGCGGACATGGTGGGGAGAGGTGATGGGTTCGCTGGTGCTGATGGATAACGAACTCTTCTTCGCCAAAAAAATCAATGATGCCTTTGTGGTCGTCAGTACGGGAGGAGAACCGGAAATTCCGGTGAATTATGAAAATCAGCTCATTGGGAAAACAAATAAAAATGGCTACCTGCTCATAAGCGGTGTGTCCTCTTATTATCCGGCCAGTTACAGCATTAACACCCTGAATTTACCCGCCGACACGCGGATCACCGAAACCGAGCGGCGGCTTGCTCTGCGTCGTCACTCGGGCTATCTGGTGGAATTTCCAATGGTGCGTGAGCGGGTAGCGAGTGTGATCCTGCATGATGAGCAAAACAATCCGTTACCGCTAACCAGTGAAGTGAGCCGTCAGGGCAAACCGACGGCCATTGTGGGCTATGACGGTATTGCCTGGCTGGAAAATCTGGATGAAGTCAGTGTGCTTAATGCCCGGCTACCCGATGGTACGCGCTGCACCGCTAACCTGACCCTGAATGCCAACCCCGGACATAAGCTGGAAACATACGGTCCGCTTATGTGCAAGAGGAGCAACTGATGCGCCATATCGTGTTAATGCTGTTATTACTGTCGGGAACAAGCGCGCAGGTCTGGGCTGCCTGTACCGCCAGCTTTTCCAATGCCAGCCCGTCATTTGGCTCATCCGTGACATCTTTTACTCTGAATAGCACCGAGCAACCGGTGTCGACCAATATCTACCTCGATTGCGACTCCGCGCTGACGCTTCTGACAAATGACTCCGTGACGCTTACCATGACAGGCGCCTCAACGCTGATCGCCAGTCGCGGCGCGATGAAGCGTACCGATGATTTAACCGTGACGGATACCATTGCGGTGAAGCTATGCGGTGTGTCTGGCTGTTCATCGGGAGAAGTCACGAACGGCGGGGCGGGATATACCTGGAATGGCACTTTTCTTTTGACAGTACTGGGAGCCAAGCGCTATACGCTGCCACTTTATCTTCGCACGGTGACCGGTCAAAGCGTTTCGGCTGGCCCCTATTCGGGCACGTTAAATCTGAATCTTTACTACAACATATGTGCGGTGGGGACCATTTTAACCGGTTGTACGCAGTCGCAAAGCGGTAACCTGCCGCTGAATCTGGCGGTAAGCATCACAGTGACCAATGATTGCACCGCGATTTCAGCACCGAATGTAAATTTCGGCAGTGCGCCAATCGCGAAGACGTTCCCGAATATTTCACAGTCGATTAGCGTGACCTGCACCAAAGGGTACGCCTATACCATCGGTATCAATAATGGCAACAATGCCAGTGGGACGGTACGACAGATGGCAAGCGGTCCAAATCGGCTGAGTTATGAAATCTATAAAGGCAGTACATCATCCCGCTGGGGTTCCACCGGGGCAGAGCGCTGGTCCAGCGGGACCTCTTCATCGATCAGCACCGATGGCACGTTACGTACCTATAACTATACGGCGCGGGTAATGCAGAATCAGACGACCCCACCAGGGGGGACATACAATGACACATTACTTATCGATCTCGCTTTTTAGTTGCCTTATCGCTTTTTAACATTCCGGACGAAAGATATTTCTACGGTTAATAGTGAGACGGTTTAATTCCTTTTCGCAAATGTAAAGTTCTATTGCCCCTTGCCGATAACACCGTTAACAAGTTTTCAGGAAGGTGTAGCATGTTGAACCGTATTCGCGTTGTCACAATGCTGATGAGTGTACTGGTAGTGTTTGCGCTGCTGCAGTTGCTCTCGGGCGGGCTTTTATTCTCTTCTCTTAATCAAAATCAGCAAAGCTTTGCGGTTTCCAACGATCTGCGCATGCAACAGACCGAACTGACGAAAACCTGGGAACTGATGCTACAAACACGTATCAACCTGAGCCGTTCGTCTGCCCGCATGATGATGGACCCGAACAACCAACAAAGTAGCGCTAAAACTGAATTATTAAAAAGCGCGAAAACCAGCCTGGCTGATGCTGCTAAACACTACGATGCCTTCCGTGCCATGCCATCGGTACCTGCGATGGAAGAGGCGCGCCAGACGCTCGATGAAAAGTATAAAACCTATGCGGCGGGCCTTGCGGAACTGGTGCAGTTCCTGGAAGGCGGCAACATGGATGGCTACTTTGCCCAGCCAACGCAGGGCATGCAAAATGGTCTCGGCGATGCGATGGGCAAATATGCCCAGTTAAGCGAAACGCTTTACCGCAAAGCCTATGACGAAAGCGTGAGTGATTATAATTTTGCAAAATGGCAGATGGCAGCACTCGCCCTGGCCCTGGTCGTGGTGCTGGTTTTGGTCTGGTACGGCATCCGCCGCATTCTGCTGGCGCCATTATCCGCTGTCATTAAACATATTCGCGAAATCGCCAGCGGCAACCTGACCGACAAACTGATGGTTGAAGGACGCAGCGAGATTACCGATCTGGCCGAAAGCGTTGACCATATGCAGCGCTCGCTGATTGATACGGTAACCAATGTGCGTGCCGGTTCCGATGCTATCCATTCTGGCACCAGCGAAATCGCGGCGGGTAACAATGACCTGTCATCCCGTACCGAAGAACAAGCTTCGGCGCTGGAAGAGACGGCTGCGAGTATGGAAGAACTGACCGCCACGGTGAAACAGAACGCCGAAAACGCCCGTCAGGCATCGCTGCTGGCGAAGAGTGCCTCTGATACCGCTGAGCGCGGCGGTAAAGTGGTGGATGGCGTGGTTAAAACAATGCATGACATTGCCGCCAGTTCGCAAAAAATTGCCGATATTACCGGCGTCATCGACGGTATTGCCTTCCAGACCAATATTCTCGCACTCAATGCGGCCGTTGAAGCCGCCCGCGCCGGTGAGCAGGGGCGTGGTTTTGCGGTGGTTGCTGGCGAAGTGCGTAACCTTGCCAGCCGTAGCGCCCAGGCGGCAAAAGAGATCAAAGCGCTGATTGAAGACTCCGTCTCCCGCGTGGATACCGGCTCGGTACTGGTAGAAAGCGCAGGTGAGACGATGGGCGATATCGTGAGTGCAGTAACCCGTGTAAATGACATTATGGGTGAGATTGCTTCGGCCTCTGATGAGCAGAGCCGTGGCATCGACCAGGTTGCGCTGGCGGTATCCGAAATGGATCGCGTCACGCAGCAAAACGCCTCGCTGGTACAACAATCTGCAGCCGCTGCGGCTGCATTAGAAGAACAAGCCAGCAGGTTGACGCAAGCGGTTTCTACTTTCCGTCTCTCTTCTGTCCCTACAAAAACCGCGCAAGGAGCGCTTAATCCGGCGGCAGCCATTACTTCGGCTCCTTCCAGAGCCCGTCAGCTAACTACCGGACAAAACGATAACTGGGAAACTTTTTAACTGCTTTAACCCGTGGCAATTTGCCACCTGATGGGAGCGTTGATGTTAAACCGTATTCGAATTTCTACGACACTTTTTTTGATCTTAATCGTTTGTGGCATTTTGCAGGTAGGGAGCAACGGGTTGTCGTTTTGGGCATTTCGCCAAAGCACCGCCCATTTAGCGGAAGTTGAAAAAAGTAATATCCAGCGTAACGCACTTATGCAAACTCGCGGCTGGTTATTACAGGCAAGTACATCACTGAATAAAGCCGGTACGTTAACGGCACTGAGTTATCCGCCGGATGATATCAAAGCGCTAATGAAACAGGCGAAAGATAATCTGAAAGATGCCGATAACAGTATTAATGAGTTTCTGAATATCCCGGCGTTGACCGATGAAGGTAAGCGTCTGCAGGACGGAACGAAAGCCGCTTATGCCGCATGGCACGGCGATCTGGAACACCAGGCCGCATGGCTTGAAAGTAATCAGCTATCCGACTTCATGTCGGCGCCGGTTCAGCAGTCGCAGGATGGGTTTAATAAAAACTTTACGGCCTGGCAGGAGCATATTAACCACTTTGTGGAGTTAGCTAAGGTAGAGGGGCAAAGTAACTACCAGCGGTCGGCGGCAATTTTTGTCGTGGTGGTCATTCTGGCCGCGCTACTGACCTCAGCCGCGCTGTGGTGGTCACGCAAAATGATTGTTCAGCCGCTGGCCATTATCAGTAGTCACTTTGACAGTATTTCCGAGGGCAATCTGGCGCGATCGATTGCGGTATTTGGTAAAAATGAAATTTCGGCCATTTTTGCCAGCCTCAAAAAGATGCAGACTGCACTGCGTTCTACAGTGACCGATGTTCGCCAGGGAAGTTATGCCATGCATACCGGGATTTCGGAGATTGCCGAAGGCAACAACGATCTGTCGGCGCGTACCGAACAACAGGCGGCGTCACTGGCGCAAACGGCGGCCAGCATGGAAGAGCTGACGGCGACCGTCGGGCAAAACGCTGATAATGCCCGTCAGGCATCTGGTCTGGCACAGAGCGCGGCGGAAACGGCGCGTAAAGGCGGGCAGCAGGCGTCAAACGTGGCAAGCACTATGCATGAGATTGCCGCCAGTTCGCAAAAGATTGGCGATATTATCAGCGTGATTGACGGTATTGCCTTCCAGACCAATATTCTGGCCTTGAACGCGGCGGTAGAAGCGGCGCGGGCAGGGGAGCAGGGACGTGGTTTCGCCGTGGTGGCAGGGGAGGTGCGTAACCTCGCCAGCCGAAGCGCGCAGGCTGCGAAAGAGATCAAAGGCCTGATTGAAGAGTCGGTTTCCCGCGTTCAACAGGGCTCTGTACTGGTAGATACCTCTGCCAAAACGATGATGGAGATCGTCCACTCTGTTACGCAGGTGAACGATATTATGGGCGAAATTGCCTCTGCTTCGGATGAACAACGCCGGGGTATTGAGCAGGTCGCACTGGCTGTAAGCCAGATGGATCAGGTGACCCAACAGAATGCTGCGCTCGTTGAAGAAGCCGCCGCGGCCACCGATCAGTTAGCGCATCAGGCAGATCATCTGACCTCCCTGGTGGCTGTGTTTAAGTTAGAAGAACATGTCGTAACATCAGACGTGGCGTCCCCTAAAGGGGTGCCAGTTGTATCCTAAATCAGAATGAGAAGGCGCTATGACATCATCAATGCCTACCGGGCAAACGTCATCACTCATGCAACAGATGACTCAGCGTCTTGCGCTGTCTGACGCGCATTTTCGTCGAATATGTCAGTTGATTTATCAGCGTGCAGGGATCGTGCTCGCCGACCATAAGCGGGACATGGTCTATAACCGCCTGGTTCGTCGTTTACGTACCCTCGGGCTGGATGATTTTGGTCGCTACCTGAGCATGCTGGAAGCGAACCAGAATAGCGCCGAGTGGCAGGCTTTTATAAACTCGCTGACCACTAACCTCACTGCCTTTTTCCGGGAAGCTCACCACTTCCCGGTGCTTGCGGAGCATGCACGCAAGCGTACCGGCGAGTACCGCGTCTGGAGTGCCGCGGCATCGACCGGTGAAGAACCTTATTCCATTGCGATTACGTTAGCGGATTCACTGGGAATGGCGCCGGGTCGTTTTAAGGTGATTGCCAGCGATATTGATACAGAAGTTCTGGAAAAAGCCCGAAACGGTGTTTATCGCCAGGATGAATTGAAAACGCTGTCGCCGCAACAGTTACAGCGTTACTTCATGCGCGGAACCGGACCTCATGCTGGTCTGGTGCGCGTGCGTCAGGAACTGGCGAATTATGTTGATTTCACGTCGGTGAATTTGCTGGATAAACAATATAACGTCCCCGGACCATTTGACGCGATTTTTTGCCGTAACGTAATGATTTATTTTGATAAAACGACGCAGCAGGATATCTTGCATCGTTTTGCACCATTGCTTAAGCCTGACGGACTTCTTTTTGCCGGGCATTCGGAGAATTTCAGCAACCTTGTGCGTGAGTTTAGCCTGCGTGGGCAGACCGTTTACGCGCTGAGTAAGGATAAAGCATGAGTAAAATCAGGGTAATGTCCGTCGATGATTCTGCATTGATGCGCCAAATCATGACCGAAATTATCAATAGCCACAGCGATATGGAAATGGTGGCGACGGCGCCGGATCCGTTGGTTGCACGGGATTTAATTAAAAAATTTAACCCTGATGTGCTGACACTTGATGTGGAAATGCCGCGGATGGACGGTCTGGATTTCCTGGAAAAACTGATGCGTCTGCGCCCGATGCCGGTGGTGATGGTCTCTTCCCTGACGGGGAAAGGGTCAGAAGTGACGCTGCGGGCACTGGAATTGGGGGCGATTGATTTCGTCACCAAGCCTCAGCTCGGTATTCGCGAAGGTATGCTGGCCTACAGTGAAATGATTGCCGAAAAAGTGCGTACGGCCTCGCGCGCACGTCTTGCGGCACATAAACCGATGGCAGCAGCACCGGCAGCGCTGAAGTCTGGTCCGCTGTTAAGTTCGGAAAAATTGCTGGCAATTGGTGCTTCAACCGGAGGAACAGAGGCAATTCGTCATGTACTCCAGCCATTGCCGCTTTCCAGTCCGGGTATTCTTATTACTCAGCACATGCCGCCAGGGTTCACCCGTTCGTTTGCTGAACGCCTGAATAAGCTGTGCCAGATTACCGTCAAAGAGGCGGAAGATGGTGAACGTGTCCTGCCGGGGCATGCGTACATTGCGCCAGGCGACAAGCATATGGAGCTGGCGCGTAGCGGGGCAAACTACCAGATTAAAATCCACGATGGGCCGCCGGTGAATCGTCACCGTCCTGCTGTGGACGTACTGTTTCATTCGGTCGCGAAATACGCCGGGCGCAATGCCGTGGGGGTTATCCTCACCGGGATGGGCAACGACGGTGCGGCCGGAATGTTAGCGATGCACCAGGCTGGTGCCTGGACCATTGCACAAAATGAGGCAAGTTGTGTGGTGTTCGGCATGCCGCGCGAAGCTATCAATATGGGTGGCGTCAGCGAAGTGGTCGATCTTAGCCAGGTAAGCCAGCAGATGTTGGCAAAAATTAGTGCCGGACAGGCAATACGTATTTAACGAGGAGTGATGTTTTATGGCGGATAAAGAGCTCAAATTTCTGGTTGTGGACGACTTTTCCACGATGCGTCGTATCGTGCGCAACCTGTTAAAAGAGCTGGGGTTCAACAACGTCGAGGAAGCCGAAGACGGCGTTGACGCGCTGAACAAACTCCAGACCGGTGGTTTTGGGTTCGTCATTTCCGACTGGAACATGCCGAACATGGACGGACTGGAACTGCTTAAGACGATTCGTGCTGACGGCAATATGTCTTCGCTGCCGGTGCTGATGGTCACGGCAGAAGCGAAAAAAGAAAACATTATCGCGGCGGCTCAGGCTGGCGCGAGCGGCTATGTAGTGAAACCTTTCACTGCTGCAACCCTGGAAGAGAAACTCGGTAAGATTTTCGAGAAACTCGGCATGTGAGGACTGGACGATGATTCAACCTTCAATTAAACCTACGGAAGAACATTCAGCCAGCGATATCATTGCCCGTATCGGTAGCCTGACACGTATGTTGCGTGACAGTTTGCGTGAGTTGGGATTGGATCAGGCGATTGCTGAAGCGGCGGAAGCCATCCCGGATGCCCGTGATCGTCTCGATTATGTGGTACAGATGACCGCGCAGGCAGCTGAACGCGCACTCAATAGCGTTGAAGCGTCGCAACCGCACCAGGATGCGATGGAAAAAGGGGCGAAATCGCTGTCGAAGCGTTGGGATGAGTGGTTTGAAAATCCTATCGAGCTTAAAGACGCCCGTGAACTGGTGACCGACACCCGCAAATTCCTTGGGGATGTGCCGGGGCACACCAGCTTCACCAACGCGCAACTGTTAGACATCATGATGGCGCAGGATTTCCAGGACCTTACCGGTCAGGTTATCAAGCGTATGATGGATGTGATTCAGGAAATTGAACGACAGCTGCTGATGGTGCTGATCGAAAACATTCCCGATCAGTCTGCGCGTCCGAAACGTGAAAACGAAAGTCTGCTCAATGGGCCGCAGCTTGATGCGACTAAAGCGGGCGTGGTGGCAAGCCAGGATCAGGTTGACGATCTGCTCGACAGTCTCGGTTTCTGATGTCTCTGCACTGAGCCATATTGAGAAACGGGAAGCTGCAATGCTTCCCGTTTTTTTAGCTCATGGTGGACAAGGAAAAAGAGGCGGCATTATTCAACATATGCAGCAGCATTGGCAGCAGTAGCCCGCCTGAGGCCATTCTTACCACGCACAGCAGGGCCGAAAACGTAAACAGCCAGATAAAGGTGGCCGGGGCACGGTATTGGGTGTGCATAAGCGCAAACACTACTGATGTCACCACGATGCTCTGCTGCCTGGCAAAGCGTCCTGTGCGAATAAACGCATTGAGTAAGAAGCCGCGAAAAATCACCTCTTCACAAAACGGGGCAATCAAACAAATAGCGAACGCCAGTCCCCAACGCGCCGAAAGCGAGTACTCTTTGAGGGAGTCCACCCACTCTTCTTCGATCCCCAGAAACTGCCAGACAATATTTAGTACGATGATGGCCAGTAAACCCAGTGAGAAATAACCGACATTAAATTTCCCCAACGGCATAAAAGGGTAGTGATGGTTATAGTGTCGCCATAGCAATAGCGTGCAAGGCAAACTGGCTATCAGGCCAACAAACAGCGCAGCAAAACCTGACTGATAGAGAGCGGCATAATTGGGTAGCAGCGCCACAATAAAGAAAAAACAGTGATAAATCAGTACAGCTGCGAGACAGATCAATGTGTGATGACGTCTCTGCTCCTGACTGGACAGCATGGTAATCATCCTTGTCTTAATGAAGTTTTAAAAGGTTTATGCCGCAATAAGCAGGTTTACTGACCCGCGCGGTAGTATATCGTTGACCAATAAGTACATACACTTTGCCTTTTCTCAAATCGCGAAAACCCCGTGTTTTTATGCCTTACTCTGCCCATTAGACCGACTTGACTCTGGCATTATGTCATCAAACATCTACCCGTGGATTTGAGCCGTGGCAGACGATAGCGACGACAAAACAGAAGCCCCCACACCCCACCGAAAAGAGAAGGCCCGTGAGGAAGGGCAAGTTCCCCGATCGAAAGAGCTGACATCAATACTGATGCTCTTTGTTGGCGTGGGCGTGCTCTGGATGGGGGGGGACGCGTTTGCCCGCAAATTATCGGGCATTATGTCGTCGGGTTTACGTTTTGATCATGCCATTATCAACGACCAGAAAATGATCCTTGGGCATGTGATTGAGTTGCTTAAGAATGCGGTGCTGGCGCTGTTACCGCTGGTGACTGGCGTGGTGCTGGTGGCACTGGCTGCGCCGCCGGTACTGGGTGGTCTGGTGTTAAGCGGAAAATCGGTACAGTTTAATTTTTCCAAGATTAACCCGTTGAGCGGCCTCAAGCGTCTGTTTTCAGCGCAGGTCGTGGCGGAGCTGGTCAAGGCCATAATGAAAACGGCCCTGATGGGCAGCGTGGCCGCCTTTTATCTGTGGCATAAATGGCCGGAAATCATGCGCCTGATGATGGAAGCTCCGGTCACTGCAATGGCCAGCGCGCTGAATCTGGCCGGGATGTGTTGTCTGTTGGTCGTGCTGTCGATAATCCCGATGGTGGGGTTCGACGTCTTCTGGCAGATCTACAGCCACCTGAAAAAATTGCGTATGTCCAAACAGGATATCCGTGACGAATTTAAACAGCAGGAGGGGGACCCGCATGTTAAGGGGCGTATCCGCCAACTGCAACGCGCTGCGGCGCGCCGTCGCATGATGGCTGATGTGCCAAAAGCCGATGTGATTGTAACGAACCCGACGCACTACTCTGTCGCGCTGCAATATGACGAGAATAAAATGAGTGCGCCAAAAGTGATTGCGAAGGGGTCGGGTTTGATAGCGCTGCGTATTCGTGAAATCGGCAGCGAAAACCGTATCCCGATTCTTGAAGCGCCGCCGCTGGCGCGCGCCCTGTACCGCCATGCTGAAATTGGTCAGCAGATCCCAGGACAACTTTACTCGGCCGTGGCTGAGGTTCTTGCCTGGGTATGGCAATTGAAACGCTGGAATCTTGCCGGGGGCAAACGCCCGGCAAGACCTGAAAATCTCCCAGTGCCAGAGTCGCTGGATTTTATGAACGAGAAGGACACTGATGGCTAATCTGGTGGCAATGTTGCGTCTGCCCGGCAACCTGAAATCTACACAATGGCAAATTCTGGCGGGGCCTCTGCTGATTTTGTTGATTCTGTCGATGATGGTTTTGCCGTTGCCGGCATTCGTGCTCGACCTGCTTTTTACCTTCAACATTGCGCTCTCGATTATGGTGCTTCTGGTGGCGATGTTCACCCAGAAAACCCTCGAGTTCGCGGCCTTTCCCACCGTGTTGCTGTTTACCACGTTGCTGCGCCTGGCGCTGAACGTTGCTTCAACCCGTATCATTCTGCTTGAAGGCCATACCGGCACGGCCGCAGCGGGTAGGGTGGTTGAAGCCTTTGGTCACTTCCTTGTTGGCGGTAACTTTGCCATCGGTATCGTGGTGTTCATCATCCTCGTTATCATCAACTTTATGGTTATCACCAAAGGTGCGGGGCGTATCGCAGAAGTCGGTGCGCGCTTTGTGCTGGATGGGATGCCGGGTAAACAGATGGCGATCGACGCCGACCTTAACGCCGGTCTTATCGGGGAAGATGAGGCCAAACGTCGTCGTTCTGATGTGACCCAGGAAGCTGACTTCTACGGCTCCATGGACGGTGCGAGTAAGTTTGTGCGCGGTGACGCCGTCGCGGGCATTCTTATCATGGTTATTAACGTCATTGGTGGCCTGCTGGTGGGTGTATTGCAGCATGGCTTGTCGATGGGGGATGCGGCGCAAAGTTATACCCTGTTGACCATTGGTGACGGCCTGGTTGCGCAAATCCCGGCACTGGTCATTTCCACCGCAGCTGGTGTGATTGTGACCCGCGTGGCGAACGATGAAGATGTCGGTCAGCAGATGGTTAGCCAGCTGTTTACTAACCCTCGCGTAATGGTGCTCAGTGCCGCAGTGCTTGGGCTGTTCGGCCTCGTGCCAGGTATGCCGAACTTTGTCTTCCTGCTCTTTACCGTGGGTCTGCTGGCGCTGGCCTGGTGGCTGCGCGGCAAAGAAGAGAAGGCGCCGGCGGAAGCAACGCCAGTCAAAATGCCTGAAAACAACCAGGCGGTGGAAGCGACCTGGAATGATGTGCAACTGGAAGATTCGCTGGGTATGGAAGTGGGGTATCGCCTGATCCCAATGGTCGATTTCCAGCAGGATGGCGAGCTGTTGGGGCGTATCCGCAGTATTCGTAAAAAATTCGCCCAGGATATGGGATTCCTGCCACCAGTGGTGCATATCCGTGACAACATGGACTTGCCGCCAGCCCGTTACCGAATCCTGATGAAAGGGGTGGAAGTGGGAAGCGGTGATGCTTATCCGGGGCGCTGGCTGGCGATTAACCCGGGGACCGCGGCAGGTTCATTGCCTGGCGAACAGACCGTTGATCCAGCCTTTGGCCTGGCGGCTATCTGGATTGAGAGCGCGCTGAAAGAGCAGGCGCAGATCCAGGGCTTCACCGTGGTGGAGGCCAGTACTGTTGTCGCAACACACCTGAACCACCTGATTGGTCAGTTTGCGCCGGAACTGTTTGGTCGTCAGGAAGCTCAACAACTGCTGGATCGCGTGACCCAGGAGATGCCGAAACTCACCGAAGATCTGGTACCGGGCGTCCTTACACTGACAACGCTGCATAAAGTACTGCAAAACCTGCTGGCAGAAAAAGTGCCGATCCGCGATATGCGCACCATTCTGGAGACACTGGCAGAACATGCGCCGTTGCAAACCGATCCATATGAACTGACCACGGTCGTTCGCGTGGCGCTGGGCCGTGCGATTACCCAGCAATGGTTCCCTGGCAGTGGCGAAGTGCAGGTTATTGGCCTGGATACGCCACTGGAGCGTCTGCTGCTACAGGCATTGCAAGGCGGCGGTGGGCTGGAGCCGGGCCTTGCCGATCGTCTGCTGGAACAAACTCAGGAAGCGTTGCAGCGTCAGGAGATGCTTGGCGCGCCGCCGGTACTGCTGGTCAATCATGCGCTGCGTCCGCTGCTGTCTCGTTTCCTGCGTCGCAGCCTGCCGCAGCTGGTGGTGTTGTCGAATATGGAAATGTCAGATAACCGTCCGATTCGGATGACGGCGACCATTGGAGGCAAATAATGCGTAAGCTGGCCGGGTTACTCCTTGCGCTGCCCTTGTTTGTCCATGCAGCCGGAAACGGCGCGTGGCAGGCAAGCAATATCGGGGTCATTCTCAGTAATCGTGGGCAGGCCATGTCATCGCGTGTTCTCGCACCTTCGCAACCGGTCAATGGCCTGATGACGGTGGTATCGTGGCGTTATGAGTTAAACGGTCCGACGCCTGCGGGATTAAACACGCGCTTATGTTCCCAGACGCGCTGTGTACAACTTGACGCCCAAAGCGGCACCACTGTCGCCTTCGCCGATGTACCCGCTATTGAGCCATTACGCTTTATCTGGGAAGTCCCCGGCGGAGGACGATTGATTCCCGCCCTGAATGTTCGCAGTATCCAGGTTATCGTTAACTACCGCTAACCGCTCGCCTTTTTCCCAGCCATCGACGTTCCTCTCAGGAATTTGATGGCTGACTCTCAAATTATGACCCCGCCTTTTGAATCAAAAGAAACACTGTTTTATAAATCAGTGAAGCGCGTTGCGGCACTCTTTGTGATTTTGCCATTAGCCTTCTGGTCGTGGCAGAAACAGAAAGGTATCCAGGAGCGCATACTCTTACTTTAGCCGTGTAAGCATTACCTTTGGCGAAGCCGGATTGCCAGAGGTCCCTCACTAATAAACAGGGTTAACGGCAATGAAAACACGTAAAATTGGATTGGTTAACTACCTCGCCTATGGCTCGGGCGATTTTCTGGGAGCGGGCACGACAGCACTTACCGCTGCCTGGCTACTCTATTTCTACACCACCTTCTGTGGCCTGACGCCTATCGAAGCAACGTTTATTTTTGCTGCCGCCAGGGTACTGGATGCGGTAGTCAGTCCACTGATGGGCTTTTTAACCGACAACTTCGGCTCCACCTGGCTGGGTAAACGCTTTGGTCGTCGTAAATTCTTTATCATGTTAGGTATTCCCTGTGTGTTCAGCTACTCCATTATGTGGGTAGGTGACATGAGCTTCTGGTATTACCTGCTGACATACCTGCTGTTTGATGTCGTCTATACCATGATCCTGGTGCCTTACGAAACGCTGGTGCCGGAAATGACCGATGATTTCAAACAGAAAACCAAATTCTCCGGCGCGCGTATCTCGATGGCGCAGATGTCTGCCATCCTGGCCTCGTTCCTGCCTGGCATCCTTCTGGCGCACTTCGGTAAAGACAACCCGGTATCCTTCTTCTACGCAAGTCTGGTCTTCTCTGTCCTGTGCGCGCTGATGCTGACTTTTGTCTGGTGCTTTACCTGGGAGCGTCCACGTGAAGAGTGGACCGAAGCCGCACTGCGTGCCGAAGCGGAGAAAAAGCATCTGACCCTGGGCCAGAGTCTGCGCCGCCTGTTTGTGGAACTGAGTTCGACCCTGCGTATTAAGATTTTCCGTCAGCATCTGGGTATGTATCTGGGTGGCTATATCGCGCAGGACGTCTTTAACGCCGTCTTTACCTACTATGTGGTCTTCGTTCTGATGCAGGAAGCGTCTGTCGCCTCCAGTTTGCTGGGCACGATGGCTATCTTCCAGTTTATCGCCGTTATCGCCATGATCCCGCTGTGTATCCGTTTTGGACCGGCGCCGTCTTACCGCATGGTTGTGGTGCTGTTTGGTCTGAGCGCGGCTTCTTTCGCCATCCTCTACTGGGCGGGCCTGAGCGACATCTATGCCTTGCTGCTGCTGGTGTCTGCCATTGCCGGTCTGGGCCGTGGCGGTATCAACTATGTTCCGTGGAACACTTACACCTATATCGCGGATGTTGATGAGGTGGTTACCGGGCAGCGCCGTGAAGGTATTTTCGCGGGCATTATGACCCTGACCCGTAAAGCCTCTCAGGCTGGCGCGGTCATGCTGGTAGGAATAGTGATGCAGACATCCGGGTTTGTCTCCGGCCAGAAAACGCAGGTTCCGGAAGTCAGCCACACCATCCTGATGATCATGTGTTTTGGTACGTTGCTGGTTCTCGCCTGCGGTTTCCTGGTTTCGCTGCGCTTTAAACTGAACCTGAGGACGCACAGCATCCTGCGTGCAGAGACGGCCAAAATGCGTGAGTCCGGTCGTGTGATACCGGAAAGCGCAACGCCGGAAGCGCGTGCCACCGTTGAAATGCTGGCAGGCATGCCGTTTGAGTCCCTGTGGGGCAATAACAACATCGGCTATCTGAATCGTAATAAACCTGCCGCGCCTTCCCTGAAAGAAAACGCGTCACTGAAATCGACTTACAACTGAGGTTAAGAATATGAAGGTTTGGCCTGTCAAACATAGCCCGTTACTTTGTCAGCCAGAGCGTTTTATCGCCCGCGATGAGCTGAAATCATTGATACAGAAGATCACGCATAATCTGGTCAATATTCACGACACCACCGGCGAGTTTTTACTGCGGCTTGACGACGGGCGGGTGATTGACACCAAAGGGTGGGCGGGCTGGGAATGGACGCATGGCGTCGGCCTGTATGGCATGTATCAGTATTACCAGCAGACCGGCGACCAGACGGTGCGTGACATCATTGACAGCTGGTTCGCTGACCGCTTTGCCGAAGGTGCGACGACCAAGAATGTGAATACCATGGCGCCTTTCCTGACGCTGGCCTGTCGCTACGAAGAGACCCGCAATCCAGGCTACCTGCCGTGGCTGGAGAGCTGGGCCGAATGGGCGATGAATGAGATGCCGCGCACGGATCATGGCGGTATGCAGCACATCACTCTGGCAGAAGAGAACCATCAACAGATGTGGGATGACACCCTGATGATGACCGTTCTGCCGCTGGCGAAAATCGGTAAACTGCTTAACCGCCCTGAGTATGTGGAAGAGGCGACCTATCAGTTTCTGCTGCATGTGCAAAACCTGATGGACAGAGAGACAGGTCTGTGGTTCCACGGCTGGAATTACGAAGGCTGCCATAACTTTGCGCATGCCCGCTGGGCGCGCGGCAACAGCTGGCTGACTATTGTGATCCCGGACTTTCTGGAACTGGTGGATCTACCGGCAAACAATGCGGTACGCCGTTACCTGGTACAGGTACTGAACGCACAAATCGCTGCGCTGGCGAAATGCCAGGACGCGAGTGGGCTGTGGCATACGCTGCTCGACGATCCGACATCGTATCTTGAAGCGTCAGCAACCGCCGGGTTTGCCTACGGTATCCTGAAAGCAGTACGTAAGCGTTATGTGGGTAAGGAGTATGCGCAAGTTGCCGAGAAAGCCATCAAAGCAGTGGTGAAGAACATCTCACCGGAAGGCGAACTGCTGCAGGTCTCTTTTGGCACTGGCATGGGTAGCGATCTTGATTTCTATCGCCAGATCCCGCTGACCTCCATGCCCTATGGCCAGGCGATGGCGATGTTGTGTCTGACTGAGTATCTGCGTAAGTATTTTTAACGCACTCCCCCGGCGGCGCCAGACTTGCCGGGCTACGTGAAGGCGCTGGGGGTGTTGAGAACCATCGTCAACCGTGGCCCGGATAAGGCATTCATGCGGCATTCGGAAACGCTCTGGCAGTAAAAAAACAAAAACCCGGCAGTTGCCGGGTTTCTTATATATATCTTTGATTTACATACGTTCGACGGTTTCGATACCGAGTGTATCGAGGCCCAGTTTTAGCGTCTTCGCGGTCAGTAGCGCCAGTTTCAGGCGGCTGTTACGGACCTCTTCATTCTCAGCACTGAGGATCGGACAATGTTCATAGAAGCCAGAGAACAGGCCCGCCAGATCGTACAGATAGGCGCACATCACGTGCGGCGTGCCTTCACGGGCAACCACATTCAGCGTCTCTTCAAACTGCATCAGGCGTGCGGCCAGCTGGGCTTCGCGATCTTCATTGATCACCACATTCGCGGCAAGAAGGGCGCTTTCGTCGACATCGGCTTTACGGAATACTGACAATACGCGCGTGTAGGCGTATTGCATATATGGCGCGGTGTTGCCTTCAAACGCCAGCATATTGTCCCAGTCAAAAACATAATCGGTGGTACGGCTTTTAGACAGATCCGCATATTTCACCGCGCCGATACCCACGGCGTTAGCCAGTTTTTCCAGCTCGTCTGCGGGCATATCCGGGTTTTTCTCAGCCACCAGACGACGTGCACGCTCCAGCGCTTCATCCAGTAGATCAGCCAGTTTCACCGTGCCGCCCGCACGGGTTTTGAACGGCTTGCCGTCTTTACCCAGCATCATGCCGAACATATGGTGTTCGAGCGAAACAGACTCCGGTACATAACCCGCTTTACGCACGATAGTCCAGGCTTGCATCAGGTGTTGATGCTGACGGGAGTCGATGTAGTAAAGCACGCGATCTGCATGCAGGGTTTCATAACGGTATTTGGCACAGGCAATGTCGGTGGTGGTGTAGAGGTAGCCGCCATCTTTCTTCTGGATGATCACACCCATCGGCTCGCCTTCTTTGTTCTTGAACTCGTCCAGGAACACCACAGTTGCGCCTTCGCTCTCAACCGCCAGACCTTTGGCTTTCAGATCGGCCACGATACCTGGCAGCATTGAGTTATACAAACTTTCGCCCATCACATCTTTACGCGTCAGGGTAACGTTCAGACGGTCATAGGTAATCTGGTTCTGGGACATGGTGATGTCGACCAGTTTGCGCCACATCTGCAGGAAGTAATCATCGCCGCCTTGCAGTTTCACGACATAGCTACGGGCGCGCTCGGCGAAGACTTCATCTTCGTCATAATGTTTTTTGGCTTCGCGATAGAAACCTTCGAGATCCGCCAGCGCCATTTCACCCGCGTTTTCCTGCTGCTGTAGCTCCAGATACGCAATCAGCATACCGAACTGGGTTCCCCAGTCACCCACATGGTTCGCGCGGATCACGTTATGGCCGAGGAACTCCAGGGTACGCACGGAGGCATCGCCGATGATGGTTGAACGCAGGTGGCCAACGTGCATCTCTTTCGCCACGTTCGGCGCTGAATAATCCACAACGATGGTTTGTGCCTGAGGCTTCGTGATGCCCAGACGGTCAGATTGCAGCGCCAGGTTTACCTGGTCTGCCAGAAACGCCGGGGCAAGGAAGATATTGATAAAGCCCGGTCCGGCGATTTCAACTTTGCTGGCGATCCCGCTGAGATCGAGATGAGTCAGTACCTTCTCGGCCAGTTGTCGTGGTGCCATGCCCAGTTTTTTGGCAATTGCCATCACGCCATTGGCCTGATAGTCGCCAAACTGGACTTTTGCAGACTGGCGGACCTGCGGTTCGCAATCCGCATCCGCACCTGCGGCAATGAGCGCCTGACCGACTTTTTCTGAGAGTAGAGCCTGAATATTCACCGGGATACCTTACATTGATGACGCAGCAGATAAGGGCTGGCCGCGTCCGGGTGTTGATTATGAAAGGCGGGAGTATACTGCAAATGCCAGCAGGCGTCAGCACCGGAACCCGCTGCTTCACGTCAAAAAGCGTGGCCTGTTGGCGGTGAGATTAACGCTTCACACATTCGACCGTCGCCTTCTGTTCAGGCTTATCATTCGAACCG
Source organism: Phytobacter palmae (assembly GCA_900112785.1). Taxonomy (GTDB): domain Bacteria; phylum Pseudomonadota; class Gammaproteobacteria; order Enterobacterales; family Enterobacteriaceae; genus Phytobacter; species Phytobacter palmae. The sequence goes on from FONB01000008.1 coordinate 166,123, forward strand.
CCAGGCGCCTGATCTTACTCAGTATCCTGCGTGTGGGAGTTATCCGTAGTATAGTAAGAAGAGTTAATTTCTTTGAGCGTACTATGACTTATTCCATTGGCGAATTTGCCCGGCTTTGCGGGATAACGGCAACCACACTTCGCGCCTGGCAGCGCCGCTACGGTCTGCTCAAACCGATGCGCACGGAGGGTGGGCACCGGCTTTACAGCGATGACGACGTGCAGCAGGCGCTCAAAATTCTCGACTGGGTGAAAAAAGGGGTGCCTGTCAGCCAGGTTAAACCGCTGCTGGCAAGACCTGAAATGCGGCGGACCAACAACTGGGTCACCCTGCAAGAGAGCATGCTGTCGCGGCTGAAAGAAGGAAAGATTGACTCTCTGCGCCAGCTTATCTACGACTCCGGGCGTGAGTATCCTCGCCCGGAACTGGTCACAGAAGTGTTGCGCCCGTTGCGCAGCAAAATGTCCGCCAATGTTGCCGCAATGATGACGCTACGTGAAATCCTCGACGGCATTATTATCTCCTACACCTCGTTTTGTCTTGAAGGGGATAAACGCGCGCCGGGAGATAATTATTTAATTACCGGCTGGCACCTGACAGACCCTTGTGAAATCTGGCTTGAAGCGCTTCGGCTAACGGGGCAGGGGCATCGCATTGATATCCTTCCGGTGCCACCGGCGATGCTGGCGCCGGAGATTTTGCCGACAAGGAAATGGTTGCTGGTCACCAGCGGTAAATTATCGGCCGCGCGAAAAAAACAAATTGAACTGTGGCAATCGCAGGTCAGTTCCCTCGACGTTATCACCCTCTGAATCCTCTCTTGTGCCTGGGTCCATGGTCGCTACATTGCGGCCTGGACACTTATGCCTTTCTCTTTTTTATCCTGATTAAGTACAAAAAATAACAGAAATAACTCTTTGATAATTAATCAATATAAAAAATTTACACAACAAAACTTGGACAAATATAAGTAATTGTGTAAGTTTTAAATCAGGCGAGCTCCGCGTATTGTCACCGGAAAGGGTAAGGCCCATGAGCACCATGCAGTCCGTCATCGATCGGTTTATTCATTACTATGCAGAACTGGACAGCCAGCCGCCTTCGGCGCTGAGCGCGCTCTATCATCCCGATGCTGTGTTGCAGGATCCGTTTGGCGAGCATCAGGGGTTCGTCGCTATCCATCGTTACTTCACCCATCTGCTGGCAAATGTTGAACAGTGTCGTTTCTCCATTGATTCCCCTCTTTGTGACGGCCAGCGTTTTGTGGTGACCTGGACCATGCACTGGTCGCATCCCCATATCCGGGGGAACGAACTGCTCTCTCTGCCTGGGTGTTCGGTGGTGGAAGTCCAGGGAGAGCAAGTCTTGCATCAGCGCGATTATTACGACGCCGGAGAGATGCTTTATGAGCACCTTCCCGTACTGGGTTGGGCGGTCCGCGGCGTGAAAAAGAGGGTCCGCGCATGAAAACGGTGCTTATTACAGGCGCCAGTTCGGGTATTGGCGCCGGGCTGGCTAACTCCTTCGCTGCGGATGGTTACCATGTCATCGCCTGCGGGCGCGATCCATCGCGTCTGGAAACACTACAACAGCTCAGTCCCAACATCAGTGTGCGTCTTTTCGATATGACAGGCAGGGATGCTAGTCGCCAGGCGCTGGCCGACTGTCACCCCGACATGGTTATTCTCTGTGCGGGCACCTGTGAATACCTGGACCACGGTGTGGTGGATGCCGACCTTATAGAAAGGGTGATGCGTACCAATTTTCTTGGGCCGGTGAATTGCCTTGCCGCGCTACAGACACAGCTCAAACCCGGCAGCCACGTTGTTCTGGTCAGCTCAATGGCGCACTGGCTGCCTTTTCCCCGTGCCGAAGCTTATGGCGCATCAAAGGCAGCGCTCAGTTGGTTTGCTGACAGTTTACGCCTTGACTGGGAACCCAAAGGCATAGCCGTCTCCGTCGTCTCTCCGGGTTTTGTTGACACACCGCTGACCCGTAAAAATGATTTTGCGATGCCCGCTCAGGTGAGCGTCGGGCAGGCGGTTACGGCAATTCGCCGCGGTCTCGCAAAAGGCAAAAAACATATCGCGTTTCCAGGCGCCTTTGGCTTGCTGCTGCGCTTGCTCTCATCACTTCCCGCGTTTATGCAGCGCGCTTTGTTGCGCAGGATGGTACGGCCATGAATATTGCAATTATTGGCAGCGGCATTGCCGGGCTGACCTGTGCATGGCGGCTGGCGGGCCATCACAAGGTGACGTTGTTTGAAGCGCAAGCCACACCCGGCGGCCACACGGCGACAGTAGATGTCACCACCCCACAGGGAAGCTGGGCTATTGATACTGGTTTTATCGTCTACAACGATCGCACCTATCCACGTTTTATGGGGCTGCTGAGCGAACTGGGTATTACCGGGCAAAAGACGCAAATGAGTTTTTCCGTCCACAACCCCCAAAGTGGGCTGGAATATAACGGGCACACCCTTGCTTCGCTGTTTGCCCAGCGCCGAAATCTCATTAACCCGGCTTTCTGGCGTTTGCTCAGCGATATCGTGCGTTTTAATCGTCAGGCAAAAGAGGCTCTCGCAAGCAACATAGATGAGAAGGCCACACTACAAAGCTTTCTCGATGAGCACCGGTTCAGCGCCTTTTTTGCCCGCCATTATATTCTGCCGATGGGGGCGGCTATCTGGTCATCATCCCTGCAGGAGATGCGGCGTTTTCCGTTGCCGCTTTTTTTACGCTTCTTTGAGAATCACGGCCTGCTGGATGTGACCCGCCGCCCGCAGTGGTATGTAGTACCCGGTGGTTCGCGTGAGTACATCCATGCCATGCTCGCCCGACTCGGCGACCGTCTGACGTTGCACCTTAATACGCCCGTGCAGAGCGTTATCCGCCATGATAAGCGCGTGGAAATCCAACTTGCCGACGCGATCTCCACCTTTGATCACGTTATTTTTGCCTGCCATTCCGCACAGGCGCTGGCGATGCTGGCGGATCCCACGGCTGCTGAAACAGAAATTCTGGGCGGTATCGGCTGGCAGCGTAACGAGGTGATCCTGCACAGTGACCGACGTTGGCTACCGCAACGGGAACGCGCGTGGGCAAGCTGGAACTACCGCCTGAGTGAGCAGGATCAGGCCAGTGCGTGCGTGACCTATAACATGAATATTCTGCAGGGGCTGCCAGCAGACGCTCCTCTGTTTTGCGTCACCCTCAATCCGGACAGGCCCGTTGACGAGCGCTACGTCTGGAAACGCTTTGTTTATGAGCATCCGCTGTTTAACCCGCAAAGCTGGCAGGCACAGGCGCGGCGCAGTGAGATCAACGGCCATAAACGTAGCTGGTTCTGTGGCGCTTACTGGTACAACGGTTTTCACGAGGATGGTGTGCGCAGCGCGCTGGATGTGGTACATGCCATCGCATCCGGGGAGGGACAGTAAAATGAACAGCTGTCTTTATGAAGGTGTTTTACGCCACCGGCGTCATCAGCCCCGTGAGCACCATTTCCAGTATCGCGTATTTATGGCATGGCTCGATCTGGATGAGCTGGATGCGCTATCGACGGCAGGTATTCGTCGTAACCGTTTTGCTGCCGCCGCTTTTTATGACGAGGATTATCCGCTGGGCTCGCCGCTTAAAGCGAAAGTTCTTGAACGGCTGGATGCGCTGACAGGTGTTCGGCTGGAAGGGCGCGTGATGTTGCTCACTCAACTGCGTTATTTCGGCTTTCACTTTAATCCGGTCAATTTCTATTACTGCTACGACCAGAACGAGACCCTGCGCTGGGTACTGGCGGAGGTGCGCAATACGCCCTGGAATGAACGGCATTACTATGCCGTTGACGGTCAAAATGCTTCTCCACTGGAAAAAGCGTTCCACGTTTCGCCGTTTAACCCGATGGATATGGTCTATCACTGGCGCTTTAACCGTCCTGGCAAAACATTGCATATGCATATCGAAAACCATCAGGAGGCAAAGGTCTTCGACGCCACGCTGCTCCTGACCCGGTGCCCTTTGACTCGCGCAACACTCACCTCCTTGCTGTTGCGTATTCCGCTCATGACGCTCAAGACCGTGATGGCCATTTACTGGCAGGCGCTGCGTCTGTGGCTTAAGCGTGTACCTCTTTATAACCATCCCGTCAGCAGGAGTGAACGCTAATGACCGATCCCGTGTTTGCGCTTGAACCCGACATCCCGCGTAATGCCCGTGTCGCGCGCTGGTTGCTCTTTCGCCTTCTGAACGGTTTACGTGTGGGATCTCTCACGCTTCGTGAAGGGGGGCAAACTTTTCATTTTGGCGACCCGAGCGCAGCGTTGCGCGCAGAAGTGCAGATCCTTTCCCCGGTCGTCTACTGGCGTTTGCTGACCGGCGGTAGTCTTGCGGCGGCGGAAGCCTGGATAGATGGCGAGTGGGAGACGCATCAGCTTACCCCGCTGTTACAGATTCTGGCGCTCAACAGCCAGGTGTTGGGCAAGCTGGAAACTGGCTTTCGTTTGCTGGGCCGCCCCGTTGAGCGGCTACGCCACTGGACACGGCGCAACGATCGTCAGCAGGCGCGGGAAAACATCGCCGCGCACTACGACCTGGGGAATCTTTTTTACGCCCATTTCCTTGACGAGCAGTTGCTCTACTCCAGCGCACTGTTTACCGCGCCCGAGCAGGATCTCGCCAGTGCTCAGCAGGCAAAAATGGCGCGATTGTGTGAACAACTGGCGCTGACATCTGACGATCATCTGCTGGAGATCGGCACAGGGTGGGGAGCGATGGCCGAGTATGCCGCTCGCCATTATGGCTGTCGGGTGACCACTACCACGCTGTCGCGCGAGCAGTACAAGTGGGCCCAGGCACGCATTGTTGAGGCAGGTTTGCAGGATAGGGTTGAGGTTTTGCTGTGTGATTATCGCGACCTGACCGGGCAGTTCGACAAACTGGTTTCGATTGAGATGATTGAGGCGGTAGGAAAACGCTATCTCCCGACCTTCTTTCGGACCTGTCAGGCGCGCCTGCGCGCAGGGGGAAAAATGGCGATTCAGGCCATCACCATTCAGGATCAGCGCTACAGCGATTACAGCAAAAGCGTCGATTTTATCCAGCGTTACATCTTTCCCGGTGGTTTCTTACCGAGCATAACGGCGATGAACAACCTGATGACCCGCCATACCGATTTTGTGGTGCGCAATATCTTCGATATGGGGCCTGATTATGCCCGCACCCTTGCGCACTGGCGTCAGCGTTTCGTTCAGGCCTGGCAGGACATTGAAAAGCTGGGATTTGACGAACGTTTCCGCCGTATGTGGCTTTACTATTTTGGCTACTGCGAAGCGGGTTTCAATGCGCGCACCATCAGTGTGGTGCAACTGACTGCGGAACGTGTATGAACCGCCATTTGCAGATTTTCTTAATGGCAATAGCGTTCGATCTCTACTGGACGCTGGTGGTGCTGTTTCGTGAGCGCGGCGTTATCGTCTGGCTCGCGCTGGCGATGCTGGCCTGCGTCATGCTTGCGCCCGCGCTGCGCATATATGCTCTGCTGCTGGCCGCCGCTGGCAGCTCGCTGGATGCCGTCTGGGCGCTTACAGGATTAATCAGTTTCAGTGGCGATGGGGTATTGCCACTGTGGATGGTGGCGCTGTGGCTTATGTTTGCTGTCGTCTGGACCCGTCTTACCCGCACCAGCGCATTGCCGGGCTGGACGCTGGCGCTGCTGGCGACGCTCGGTGGCCCGGTTGCTTACTATATGGGCGAGCGTCTGGGGGCGATTACCTTCCTGCAACCTGACTTTATCGTACTGAGCTGGCTCGGACTCGGATGGCTGGTACTGGCGCTTTTTTTCCATTTATTCATGGGGAGGCGACAATGAGGTTTCTGCGCTTTGCTCTGCTTTTGCTGATAGCCGCCGCTCCCTTTGCCAGTGCCGCTGACTGGCTAAGCTGGCGCAAAACCGGTGACGCTACCTTAACCTGGGGGCCCTTTACCGTTTATACCTCGCAGCTACGCACTCCGCAGGGGCGCTATATCGCAGCGGATCAGGACCAGGCGTTAATCATCACCTACGCACGGGATATTACGCGCGATGAACTGGTCGATGCGACTCGCGAACAGTGGCAGGCGCTGGGAATCATGACGCGGGAAGCGCAGAGCGAGGCCTGGCTCCGCACCCTTGCAACGCTCTGGCCGGATGTCAGACCGGGCACGCAACTGGCGTTTGTTCTTCGCCAGAAGCAAGGGCAGTTCTGGTATCGCGCATCGGCGGCGCAAAAAAGCTTTACCCCGCTGGGGCCGCAGCAATCGCTGGCGTTCAGCACCAGCTTTCTGGCCATCTGGCTCGATCCTCATACGCAATACCCCGAGCTGCGTCAGCAGCTCATCGGAGGTGGAAAATGAAACGTATTCTGGCACTTGGGTTGACGCTGCTCTTACTGCTGACAGGCTGCAGTAGCGAAATAAATGACTACCAGCATCAACAGCCAACGCTGGATATTTTTCACTATTTTCAGGGCAAGACCGAAGCCTGGGGCATGGTACAAGATCGCAGTGGCAAACAGTTGCGTCGTTTCCATGTGGAGATAGAAGGCGACGTGGTGGGCGACACGCTGACGCTCAACGAAAACTTCGTGTATGACGATGGCGAAAAACAGCAGCGGGTATGGCATATCCGGCGTAACGGTAATGACCGCTATGAAGGTACCGCCGGAGATATCGAGGGTGTCGCACGTGGCCAGGCGGCAGGCAATGCCTTTAACTGGCGCTACAGCATGAACGTAAAGGCTGACGGGAATACCTGGCTGCTACACTTTGATGACTGGATGTATCTGCAGGACGATACACACCTTTTCAACAAAACCGCCATGAAGAAATTCGGCATCACCGTTGCAACGGTCACGCTCTTTTTCACCCGAAAAACACAATAAAAAGGAGAGGGGTATGAAAACTCAACCGACGATTGGTATTAGCGGCTGTTTGACCGGCTCGGCCGTGCGTTTCGATGGCGGCCATAAGCGCATGGGGTTTGTGATGGACGAACTCGCCCAGTGGGTGACGTTCAGCCCGGTTTGCCCGGAAATGGCTATGGGGTTACCCGTTCCCCGCCCGGCATTGCGTCTGGTTCAGACCACCAGCGGAGAGATACGGATGCGCTTTAGCCAGGCGCCGAATGAGGATGTCACACAGAAAATAGATGACTTTACCGCCGCGTATCTGCCGCGGGTTGCCGAACTGGCTGGTTTCATCGTCTGTGCGAAATCACCGAGTTGCGGCATGGAACGTGTGCGACTGTATGATGAAAAAGGGGGGCGCGGGCGTAAAGAGGGCGTGGGGCGTTTCACCGGCGCGTTACTTGCGGCGTACCCCTGGCTGCCGGTCGAGGAAGACGGTCGCCTGCATGACCCGGTATTGCGTGAGAACTTTGTGGAGCGGGTATTCGCTCTGCATGAGCTCAATAGCCTGCGGGCACGAGGTCTGACCCGTCATAGCCTGCTCGATTTTCATAGTCGCTACAAACTCCAGTTACTGGCGCACCATCAGGCAGGATATCGTGAAATCGGGCCGTTTGTAGCCTCACTTTCTGAGTGGGACAATCTGGATGCGTTTTTCGAAGCTTACCGGGAAAAGCTGATGGCGATCCTCAAACATCCGGCGTCCCGCAAGAATCACACTAACGTGTTGATGCACATTCAGGGCTATTTTCACGGCAAGCTGACGCCTCGCCAGCGCGGTGAACTCCGGGAGGTTATCCTCCATTATCGTGCCGGACTGTTGCCGATACTTGCCCCTTTAACGTTGCTCAAACACTATCTTGGTGAGTATCCAGACCACTACCTGCTGGCACAAAACTATTTTAATCCCTATCCCAACGACCTCGGGCTTCGCCTGAACCTCAAATAAGCGGATTGCAGTGACGTCAGGTGCGGGTGATGTCACTGCATAACCTGAGTTGGTGGTGCGCACATTACAGGGTAAAGTATCGCCCGAATTCATCGCATGGGAATAAACAATGGCTGGCTGGCAACATATCGACGAACTGCAGGATATTGCTGCAGATCTCCCGCGTTTCATTGAGGATCTGACACACCTTGTAACCCGCCTGGGGCTGGATATCCGTGACCTCAGTGCTGACCATATCTCGCTGCGTTGTCATCAGAATGCGACGGCTGAACGCTGGCGTCGCGGCTTTGAACAGTGCGGCGAACTGCTCTCTGAAAACGTTATCAATGGCCGACCTATCTGTCTGTTCACCTTATCGCAGCCGGTGCAGGTAGCGCACTGGGCATTTACCGTGGTCGAACTGCCGTGGCCGGGGGAAAAACGTTACCCGCACGAGGGGTGGGAGCATATCGAAATTGTCCTGTCGGGGGCGCCGGAAACCCTCAATGCCCGCGCACTGGCGCTGCTTTCGGATGAAGGGTTGAGCCAGCCGGGGATTGTTGTGAAGACCAGTTCGCCAAAAGGCGAGCGCGAGCGCCTGCCAAACCCCACGCTTGCTGTGACGGATGGCAAAGTTACCGTCAAATTTCACCCCTGGTCGATAGAGGAAATTGTCGCCAGCGAGCAATAGAATTTCACTGTGTGAGGCGGCTCCGTATGTATGTTGTTAAAAAATGCCATGCTGAGAAGGCTGCATCTTCAAGGGAGAAGAGATGACGTTACTGGAGATATGTTGCTATAGCGCAACCTGCGCGGAGACCGCGCAGAAAAACGGGGCAGACCGCATTGAATTGTGCGCCGCGCCGAAAGAAGGAGGGCTGACCCCCTCACTCGGCGTGCTTAAAGCCGCCCGTGGGCGGGTCACTATCCCTGTGCACCCGATTGTGCGCCCGCGCGGGGGCGATTTTTGCTACACCGACGATGAGTTCGCCGCCATGCTGGATGATATCCGGACTATCCGCGAACTGGGTTTTCCGGGAATGGTGACTGGCGTGCTGGATGAGGACGGCAATGTCGATATGCCGCGTATGCAGCAGATTATTGAGGCGGCAGGGGACATGGCGGTAACTTTTCATCGCGCTTTCGATATGTGTGCGAAACCGCGCGAAGCTGCTGAAAAATTAAGGGATTTGGGGGTTGCCCGCATCCTGACGTCAGGTCAGCAGGCGAGCGCAGAAAAAGGTATTTCATTAATTATGGAACTTAATACCCTTCCAGGTGTTCCAATCATTATGGCTGGCGCGGGTGTCCGTGCAGCGAACCTGAAGCGTTTTCTTGACGCAGGCGTGAAAGAAGTTCACAGCTCAGCGGGTATCTGGACACCATCGCCCATGCGTTATCGCAACAGAGGATTGTCCATGTCGTCGGACACCGCCGCGGATGAGTATTCGCGTTATGGGGTGGACGGCGAGGCAGTAGCGGTGATGAAGACAATGATTGTTCAGCATCGCTCATAACCAGTTTTTACCGCGCATCATGTCGCCCAATATGATGCTTGCTCGTACCAGGCCCCTGCATTTAACAGGGGCCTTTTTTTATCTTCCGCCTGCATATTTCGGCCTGCAACGGCGTTGGCTTTCCTCGCTCACCCCGGTCACGTAGTTATCTACGCTCCCGGGGATGCGCTGCGTCGCCGCCTTGTTGCAAACCGAACTACTCTGGCGAAAGGGCTTCGTCACTCATCACGGTTTACGTGCAATTAACACCGCGCGCACCGGGGCCGGGTAGCCTTCAATGGTCCTCGTGTGGTCATTCGGATCAAGGAAATCAGCCAGGGATTCCGTCACCATCCAGGAGGTAGCGCGTTGTTCCTCAGTCGTGGTCGGGCAGATATCGGCGATACGGACATCAACAAAGCCGCACTTCTCAAGCCAGTTTTTCAGTGCTGCCGCCGAGGGTATAAAGTAAACGTTACGCATTTGTGCATAGCGGTCGCCCGGCACCAGAACAGTATGCTCATCACCTTCGACAACCAGTGTTTCCAGTACCAGTTCACCCTCTTTCACCAGTTGGTCTTTTAACTGCCACAGGTGTTCCAGCGGTGAACGGCGGTGATACAGCACACCCATTGAAAAAACGGTATCGAAGGCGTTCAGCGCCGGAAGTTGCTCAATACCCAGCGGCAATAAATGGGCACGACGATCATCACCCAGCAGCTTACGCACTGCTTCAAACTGACACAGGAATAACTGCGTCGGGTCGATACCCACCGCCAGCTTTGCCCCCGCACCAATCATGCGCCACATATGGTAGCCGCTGCCACAGCCGACATCGAGAATCGTCCGTCCCTGCAAATCAGACAGGTGAGGCAGTACGCGATCCCATTTCCAGTCGGAACGCCATTCAGTGTCGATATTAATGCCATAGAGAGAGTATGGCCCTTTACGCCATGGCATCAGGTTGCGCAGCAGCGTTTCCATGCGTGTCAGTTGACCCGCGCTCAACGGCGTTTCGCTTTCGGCGGTGACGCTATTTAGCAAATCGAGATGCGAAGGCGTCAGCTCAGGTAAAAAATTGACGGCATTGGTCCACTGTTTGAACTGGCCATGAAGCTGTTCACGTTGCCAGGCTGCGATCTGCGCTGGCAGGGTTTCTAACCAGTGCGACAGGGGGCTGACGGCGATTTGCTGATAAAAACGGTCGAACGTGATCATGCCAGGTCACCCGCTTTCAGGGCAATCAGCGAACCAAAATTGAAACACTGGAACCAGACTTCACTGTGTTCAAAGCCGGCGTGTTGCAGGCGGGATTTATGCTTTTCGACCGAATCCGTCAGCATGACATTTTCCAGCATGCTGCGCTTCTGGCTGATTTCCAGTTCGCTGTAGCCATTGGCGCGTTTAAAGTCATGGTGCATGTTAAATAACAACTCGCCAACGTGGGCATCTTCAAAGCTGAATTTTTCGGATAGCACCAGCGCGCCGCCGGGATTCAGTCCCTGATAAATCTTATCCAGCAGCGCCTGACGTTCTTCTGGCACAAGGAACTGCAGGGTAAAATTCAGTACCACCATCGAGGCGTTTTCAATCGTAATATCGCGAATATCGCCTTCGATAACTTCGACCGGCGTAGGCGCTTTGTACGCATCAATATGGCGGCGGCAGCGTTCAACCATTGCCGGAGAGTTATCAACGGCAATGATTTTGCAGCCATCGTGATGAATATTACGGCGCACGGAGAGCGTCGCAGCCCCTAAAGAGCAGCCCAGGTCGTAAATCTGCGTCTGCGGCTGAACGAAACGTTCCGCCAGCATGCCGATCATCGAGATAATATTGGAGTAACCCGGTACGGAGCGCTGGATCATATCCGGGAAGACTTCGGCAACCCGTTCATCAAAGGTCCAGTCGCCCAGGCTGGCGATAGGCGCGGAAAAAAGCATGTCGCGGTTAGACATAATGTAAACATCCGGGAAAACAAAGTGGCGTATTGTGCGCTAATGCAGGGAGAAAACCAACTCCCACGGCATATACCACAAGTTTGCAACCACCATCAGCAGGAGCGAACTCCAGGTCGCGCTCATACCGGAACGACGCCAGCTTAGCTGTCGATGATGAAGCCCGTAGTAATGCATTAAGCGTCCGGCAATAAGCAGGATGCCGCACACGTGAACCATCCAGGTTTCAGCGCCGTTCATCTCCATAAATAACAGCAACACTAATGCCAGCGGAATATATTCCACCGCATTGCCGTGAATACGGATGGCGCTTTGCAACTCGCTGAATCCACCGTCGCCATAGCTGACGCGGTATTGCATGCGCAGACGCACAACATCAAATGAAAACTTAATGAGCAGTAACGCACCCAGCACGGCATACAGCGCGCTTACCATACAAACTCCCTTTATACGCGGATGGCGTTACAATGATAGGTAATCCGCTCAGAAAAGAGAAGATTGCTGAGGGATGGACGGAGGAGTCCCGATAGAAGGCAGCGCCTGCTGAAGATCTTTCCACAGTACATCCACCAGTTCCGGCGACTGGCCGTTATCAGGGGTGTGCAAAAACAGATATGGCGTACACTGCTGTTCCCATTGCGGCAGCTTCTCCAGCCAGACGCTGAATAATTGACGATTCTGTTCCATATCGTTACTGCCGATAAAGCGGATCAATGGGTTTTGCGCGGTCACCAGGGCGTGTACCGGCAGTTTGGGCTTCTTGCGCTGGGCATCAATCACCGCTTCGCTGTTTGGGATGGCGCTGTGAACAGGACGGCTATCAAGAATAACCCGGTTGACGCCGCGCTGATGCAGGCCGCGGTTGAGCGATAATTCCGTCTCGCCTTTGGCAAAAAATTCCGGATGACGCACTTCAACGCCGTAGGTGAAATCGGCAGGAAGGCCATCCAGAAAGGCCCACAACGCCGGAAGATCGCGCGGACCAAAGGTGGCGGGCAGTTGTAACCAGTACTGACCGATGCGGGTTTCCAGCGGAGAAAGCCGACTGAAAAATTCCTGCGTCAAATCGCTACACTGGCGCAGCGAGGCCTGATGAGAAATGGTCGCCGGAAATTTAAAGCAAAAGCGAAAATCATCGTGGGTTTGATGGTACCAGCGCTGGACAATTTCGGCTTTCGGCAGTGCATACAGCGTGGTGTTGCCCTCCACACAGTTAAAGTGGCGGGCGTACTCTTCAAGGCTGGTGATGCCAAGGCGCACCCATTTCGGGTGCGACCATTGCGGCAGGCCAAGGTAAATCATAGTGCGGTCAGGATCTCCTGGCTGCTGCGCACGCGGCCAATCCGCGGGAAGATATATTTCATGCTGCCCTGGTGCTGTTCACTGCTGGCAGCGGAGCAGGCATCTTCTACCACCACCAGGTTAAAGCCCAACTCCCAGGCGTTGCGGGCGGTGGATTCCACGCCGATGTTAGTGGAAATACCACACAGGACGATGGTATCGATACCGCGGCGGCGCAGTTGCAGTTCAAGGTCGGTACCGTAGAATGCGCCCCACTGGCGCTTGGTGACCTCAATGTCGCTCGCTTTCTTGCCCAGCGCCAGCGGATACGTCCACCAGTTTTCCGGCAACGCGTGACCGCCTGTCTGCGCATCGACCGGCTGTTTTAGCGCTTCAGCAAAATCGGCAGACCAGCCAACGCGCACCAGAATTACCGGTGCATTTTTTGCGCGAAACGCCTCAGCCAGCTTTGCGGCACGTTTCACCACATCCTCAGCGCTGTGCGGACCACCGGCAAACGGCAGAATACCTTCCTGTAAATCAATAACCACCAGGGCGGTGTGGGCAGCATTAAGCTCAAGCATGATAACTCCTGAAAAAAGAATGAGGTCGCACTTACCTTACGCGGTATCCTGCTGCACCCGGTTTACAAATTTTGTTAATTTTTGTGAGAATACGCACTAAGCGTGTGCAGCAAACGCGCGTACAGGCGGTATCGGGCTTATCGTGTGCCATTATTTCCAGTATAATAGCCGCCTTTTTTCATCCAGTTGTGACATTCAGCTAAAGCTGCGACATCGTCGCCTGCACGGCAGGCAACAATCAGCCTGCGGCAAAGTTAAGGGATATCTCATGCGTACAGAATATTGCGGACAGTTGCGTAAGTCCCACGTGGGGCAGCAGGTGACTCTGTGTGGTTGGGTCAATCGTCGTCGTGATCTCGGCAGCCTCATTTTTATTGATATGCGCGATCGTGAAGGCATCGTCCAGGTGTTCTTCGACCCGGACGCCGAAGCATTCAAACTGGCTTCCGAACTGCGTAATGAGTTCTGCATCGTGGTAACCGGCACCGTGCGTGCTCGTGACGAAAAAAACGTCAACAGCGATATGGCGACCGGCGAAGTGGAAGTGTTTGCCACCGAACTGACCATTATCAACCGCTCTGAGCCGCTGCCGCTGGATTCCAATCAGGTCAATACCGAAGAAGCGCGTCTGAAATACCGCTATCTGGACCTGCGTCGTCCTGAAATGGCCCAGCGTCTGAAAACCCGCGCCAAAATTACCAGCTTCGTGCGTCGTTTTATGGATGACCACGGTTTCCTTGATATCGAAACCCCGATGCTGACTAAAGCGACGCCGGAAGGCGCGCGCGACTATCTGGTGCCGTCACGCGTACATAAAGGCAAATTCTACGCGTTGCCGCAGTCTCCACAGCTGTTCAAACAGCTGCTGATGATGTCCGGTTTCGATCGCTACTATCAGATTGTGAAATGCTTCCGTGATGAAGATCTGCGTGCTGACCGTCAGCCAGAATTCACTCAAATCGACGTCGAAACCTCCTTTATGACCGCACCGCAGGTGCGTGAAGTGATGGAAGAGTTGATCCGCAACCTGTGGCTGGATATTAAAGGCGTCGATCTGGGCCAGTTCCCGATCATGACTTTTGCCGAAGCCGAGCGTCGTTACGGTTCCGATAAACCGGACCTGCGTAACCCGATGGAGCTGGTAGACGTTGCTGACCTGCTGAAAAACGTTGAGTTTGCGGTATTTGCCGGCCCGGCTAATGATGCGAAAGGCCGTGTTGCCGCACTGCGTGTACCGGGTGGTGCCTCTCTGACCCGTAAACTGATTGATGAATACGGCAATTTTGTGAAGATCTATGGCGCGAAAGGGCTGGCTTACATCAAAGTGACCGAACGTGCGAAAGGCATTGAAGGCATCAACAGCCCGGTGGCGAAATTCCTGACTGCGGACATTGTCGAAGCGATTCTGGAACGTACCGGTGCGCAGGATGGCGACATGATTTTCTTCGGCGCAGACAACAAGAAAGTGGTTGCCGATGCGCTGGGTGCGCTGCGTCTGAAACTCGGTAAGGATCTGAACCTGACCGATGAGAGCAAATGGGCGCCGCTGTGGGTTATCGACTTCCCGATGTTTGAAGATGATGGTGAAGGCGGCCTGACCGCGATGCACCATCCGTTCACTTCACCGAAAGACATGACGGCACAGGAGTTGAAAGCCGCGCCGGAAGATGCGGTCGCGAACGCATACGACATGGTTATCAACGGTTACGAAGTCGGCGGCGGTTCTGTACGTATTCACCGTGGTGACATGCAGCAGACTGTGTTCGGCATTCTGGGCATTACTGAGCAGGAACAGCGCGAGAAGTTCGGTTTCCTGCTCGATGCGCTGAAATTCGGTACGCCGCCGCACGCTGGCCTGGCATTTGGTCTGGATCGTCTGACCATGCTGCTGACCGGTACCGACAACATTCGTGACGTTATTGCTTTCCCGAAAACCACTGCTGCGGCGTGTCTGATGACCGAAGCACCGAGCTTTGCTAACCCGGCCTCCCTGGCGGAACTGGGTATTCAGGTGCTTGCGAAAGCGTCAAAAGAGATTTCGGAGAACGAGTAATATGCCATTCAAGCATCCCGTTTCTGTCTTAGTTGTTATTTATGCCCAGGACACGAAGCGGGTGCTGATGCTGCAGCGACGCGACGATCCCGATTTCTGGCAGTCGGTTACCGGCAGCCTGGAGGAGGGGGAATCCGCGTCGCAAGCCGCCGCGCGTGAAGTAAAGGAAGAGGTCGCCATTGACGTTGCGCAAGAGCAACTGGCCTTAATTGACTGTCAGCGCACGGTGGAGTTTGAAATTTTTGAACATTTACGTCATCGCTATGCCCCCGGCGTGGTGCGCAATACTGAATCATGGTTCTGTCTTGCGCTACCCCATGAGCGGTCGGTCGTGTTCACTGAACATCTGGCTTACCGCTGGGTTGATGCACCGCAAGCGGCCGCATTAACCAAGTCATGGAGCAACCGGCAGGCGATTGAAGAATTTGTAATTGATGCCGTATAAATCAACGGTTAAGTGGAGAGTTTCTTATGGCAGGTCACAGTAAATGGGCCAACACCAAACACCGCAAAGCGGCACAGGATGCCAAGCGCGGTAAAATCTTTACCAAAATTATTCGTGAGCTGGTTACCGCAGCGCGCCTTGGCGGCGGCGATATCGGTTCCAACCCGCGTCTGCGTGCGGCAGTGGATAAAGCGCTGTCAAACAACATGACCCGTGACACCCTGAACCGTGCTATCGCACGTGGCGTGGGCGGCGATGAAGACGCGAACATGGAAACCATTATTTATGAAGGTTACGGTCCTGGCGGCACAGCGGTGATGGTGGAATGTCTGTCTGACAACCGCAACCGTACCGTTGCAGAAGTACGCCATGCCTTCACCAAAACCGGTGGTAACCTGGGCACTGACGGTTCCGTTTCTTACCTGTTCAGCAAAAAAGGCGTGATCTCTTTCGAGAAAGGCGACGAAGACACGATCATGGAAGCCGCGCTGGAAGCGGGCGCAGAAGACGTTGTGACCTTCGACGACGGTGCCATTGACGTGTATACCGCATGGGAAGAGATGGGCGCTGTGCGCGATGCGCTGGAAGCAGCAGGTCTGAAAGCTGACAACGCCGAAGTCTCCATGATCCCGTCAACCAAAGCAGATATGGATGCAGAAACCGCACCGAAACTGCTGCGTTTGATCGACATGCTGGAAGATTGCGACGATGTGCAGGAAGTTTACCATAACGGTGAAATTTCTGACGAGGTTGCGGCTACTCTTTGATGAGGCAACTTGTCACAACAACCGGAGACGCGTGATGGCTGTCATTCTCGGTATCGACCCGGGTTCACGCGTAACCGGTTACGGTGTGATTCGCCAGGTAGGCAGGCAACTGACCTACCTGGGCAGCGGATGCATCCGTACCAAAGTTGATGATTTACCGTCGCGCCTGAAATTAATCTATGCCGGTGTGACGGAAATCATCACCCAGTTCCAGCCCGATTACTTCGCGATTGAACAAGTGTTTATGGCAAAAAACGCCGATTCTGCGCTCAAGCTTGGGCAGGCGCGCGGCGTGGCCATTGTGGCTGCCGTAAACCAGGATCTGCCAGTATTTGAATATGCGGCTCGCCAGGTCAAACAAACAGTAGTGGGAATTGGCAGCGCGGAGAAAAGCCAGGTTCAGCATATGGTACGCACCTTGCTGAAACTTCCGGCGAACCCGCAGGCAGATGCCGCCGATGCCCTGGCGATAGCTATCACCCATTGTCATGTCAGCCAGAATGCGATGCAGATGAGCGACACCCGGCTTAATCTGGCGCGCGGGCGGCTGCGCTAAGTAACGCGCTGATCTTTTGGGCATCCTCTGGCGTTGAGGGGTTATAAACAATCATCGTCAGATCCGGCTGCCCTTCAACGGCGAAACTCGAATACTCCATCGATAACCTCCCCGCCTCGCGATGGATCAACACTTTTGTGCCTTCTCCCATCGTGTCGATGGTATTGCTGCGCCAGAGCTCGGCAAACAGCGGCGATGCGGCCATCAATTCATCAATAAGCGGTTTTACCTCTTCTGCTGCGCCTGAACGGGTGGCATCCGCGCGAAAGGCGGCGACCAGTGACTGCGCCAGACCTTCCCAGTCTGTTTGTACCTCGCGTACTTGCGGGTCGAGAAAAATGCGCCGCAGAATATTGCGTTCGGCAGGGGGCAACTTTGCATAATCGGTTAGCACTACGGCAGCTGGCTGATTCCATGCCAGAACACACCAGGTCGCGGTGCGGATCATCGCCGGGCTGAGCGTCATGCAATCCAGCACCTTTTGCAGCCGCGCCGTGACGGCCAGCGACGGGGTATAACGCACCTCAGGAGCGCGACCAAGCGCCAGATGGAAGACATGCTCACGTTCGGGTGGGGTAAGTTGTAAGGCGTGACATAAGCGCTCCAGCACTTCTGCTGAGGGAGTACCGCCGCGTCCTTGTTCGAGCCATGTGTACCAGGTGGCACTAATACAGGCCAGATGCGCCACCTCTTCACGGCGTAATCCAGGCGTGCGGCGTCGACCGGTATGAAAACCAAGCGCATCCGGGTTGAGACGCGCACGGCGGTGTTTGAGGTAATCGCCTAACTCTGTGGGACGGGTATCGCGCTGCATCCTGTTAGTCCTTATACCACGATAATGTCACTACTTTTCACCTCTGAGGATATTCATCACTATCACGCGATGAGTCAACACAAGGGGAGTTAGCTATGCATGTTTTTCTGACGGGGGCGTCTGGCTGGGTCGGTTCAGCCGTCGCTGAGGATCTGCTGGCCGCCGGGCATCAGGTGACCGGGCTGGTGCGCAATGCGGAAAAAGCACAGGCGCTGGTGGCCCTGGGGATGGAGGTGGTTACCGGAACGCTGGACGATCACCCATTACTGCATGACGGCGCAAATCGTGCGGATGCGGTTATTCATACCGCCTTCAACCATGATTTTTCACGCTTTAGCGAGAATTGCGCGCAGGATGAGCGCGCCATCCGGATTCTGGGGGATGCGCTACGCGGTAGCGATCGTCCACTGCTGGTGACCTCCGGGCTGGCAATGATCGCCCAGGGACGTCTGGCGACAGAAAATGACCTGCCGTTTGTGGCGCCGTCGTATCCACGCCGCTCTGAGCCTGCTGCGCGTGAACTGGCGGACAATGGCGTGCGGGCAGCGACGGTACGCCTGCCGCCGACGGTTCACGGCGTGGGCGATCACGGGTTTATTCCCATCCTGATGAGGCTTGCAAAGCAAACGGGTGTCTCGGCCTGGCCTGCGGACATTGCGAACCGCTGGGCGGCCGTGCATCGCCGGGATGCTGCCACGCTTTATCGGTTAGCGCTGGAGACGGGAGTGACTCAGGCGGTCTATCACGCGGTGGCGGAGGAGAGCATTCTGTTTCGCGACATCGCGCAGGCCATCGCTAACCACCTGGGCATTCCCGCTGAGCCGCGTGCGAGGGACCATTTTGGCTGGTTTGCTGATTTTGCTTCTCTTGATATGGCAGCAAGCAGTGAACAGACGCGCACGGCGCTGGGCTGGAATCCGACACATCCTGGGCTGTTTGCCGATCTGGCACAGACGGAATATTAGGCCAGTAAGCAAACACACTTCGCTTTTCATCAATAAGCGGCTGGATATCTATCCAGCCTTTTTTTATGATACAGCATTCTTACTTCGGCCATTAACGCAGGAGCGTCATGTGATAGGCAGACTCAGAGGCATTATTCTGGAAAAACAGCCCCCTTTAGTCCTGATGGAAGTCGGAGGCGTGGGCTACGAAGTGCATATGCCGATGACCTGCTTCTATGAACTGCCGGAGGCGGGAAAAGAAGCCGTGGTCTTCACCCATTTTGTGGTGCGTGAAGATGCACACCTGCTGTTTGGTTTTAGCAACAAGCAAGAGCGCACGCTATTTCGCGAACTGATCAAAACCAACGGCGTGGGGCCAAAACTGGCGCTGGCTATCCTTTCCGGCATGAACGCGCAACAATTTGTGAATGCTGTGGAACGCGAAGATCCCGCAGCGTTGATTAAACTGCCGGGTATCGGTAAGAAGACGGCAGAGCGACTGATTGTCGAAATGAAAGACCGCTTTAAAGGGTTACATGGCGACCTGTTCACGCCTGCCGCCGATCTGGTACTCACATCGCCTGCCGGCCCGAATGTGGATGATGCAGAACAGGAAGCGGTTGCTGCACTGGTGGCGTTGGGCTATAAACCTCAGGAAGCCAGCCGGATGGTAAGCAAAATCGCCAAACCGGGCGCCAACAGTGAAACTCTAATCCGCGAAGCATTACGCGCTGCGTTGTGAGGTAAAGGATGATTGAAGCAGACCGTCTGGTATCCCCCGACAGCGTCATTAATGCGGAAGAGGTTGCGGATCGCGCTATCCGTCCTAAATTACTGGCGGAGTACGTTGGTCAGCCGCAGGTGCGCTCGCAGATGGAAATTTTTATTCAGGCGGCGAAGCTGCGTGGTGACGCGCTGGATCACTTACTGATATTTGGCCCCCCAGGGCTTGGGAAAACCACTCTGGCGAACATTGTCGCAAATGAGATGGGCGTCAATCTGCGTACCACCTCTGGCCCGGTGCTGGAAAAAGCGGGCGATCTCGCGGCGATGCTCACCAACCTCGAGCCGCATGATGTACTGTTTATCGATGAAATACACCGCCTCTCGCCGGTAGTTGAGGAAGTCCTCTACCCGGCAATGGAAGACTATCAGCTTGATATTATGATCGGTGAAGGCCCGGCGGCGCGCTCGATCAAGATTGATTTGCCTCCCTTTACGCTGATTGGCGCAACGACGCGTGCCGGTTCGTTAACCTCACCGCTGCGTGACCGTTTCGGTATTGTGCAGCGGCTGGAGTTTTACCAGGTGGCGGATTTACAGCACATTGTAGGGCGCAGCGCGCGCTTTATGGGACTTGAGATGAGTGAAGACGGTGCGCTGGAAGTCGCAAGACGGTCGCGTGGCACTCCGCGTATTGCTAACCGTCTGCTCCGCCGGGTGCGCGATTTTGCCGAAGTGAAGCATGATGGCGCAATTACTCATGATATTGCTTCCCAGGCGCTGGACATGCTGAACGTGGACGCGGAAGGTTTTGATTACATGGATCGCAAACTGCTGCTGGCGGTCATCGATAAATTCTTTGGCGGGCCGGTGGGGCTGGATAACCTTGCTGCCGCGATCGGGGAAGAGCGCGAAACCATTGAAGATGTACTGGAGCCTTTTTTAATTCAGCAAGGCTTCCTCCAGCGTACCCCACGTGGCCGCATGGCGACGGTCAGGGCATGGAACCACTTCGGTATCACGCCGCCGGAAATGCCCTGAGATTTTCCCGCATCCACCGTCGACATTCTGCATGAAAGAAAGGCCGAAACCTGAGTTTCGGCCTTAAAAGAAAGTTCAGGTAGCGCTTTTTTTCAGCATACTGAAAATGAATAACAGCGCGGCGCACAACACGACAGACGGTCCTGCTGGCGTGTCGTAAAAGGCAGAGAATGTTAACCCACCGGTGACGGCGACCATGCCGACAGCCACCGCCACGCCCGCCATTTGTTCTGGCGTACGGGCAAAGCGACGCGCGGTGGCCGCAGGGATTATCAGCAGCGAAGTGATAATCAGCGCCCCGACAAACTTCATCGCCACCCCAATTGTCAACGCAGTGACCAGCATCAACAGTAACTTCACCCGCTGCAATTTCACGCCATCGACGAATGCCAGTTCCGGACTGATAGTCATTGAAAGCAGGTTACGCCACTGCCAGGTAAGGATCCCGAGAACCAGCACGACGCCAGCAGCAATGGAGATTAAATCTGTGGGCGTTACTGCCAACAAATCGCCAAAAAGGTAGGCCATCAGATCGACGCGAATATTCGACATCAGGCTGACAACCACCATACCGAGGGATAAGGCGCTATGGGCCATAATCCCCAGCAGCGTATCAATGGCAAGGTGAGGGCGTTTTTCCAGCCAGACCAGTCCGGCGGCAAGCAGCAGCGTGACGGCAATCACCGCATAAAATGGGTTAACGTCGAGCAACAGACCGAAAGCGACACCCAGCAACGAGGCGTGGGCGAGGGTATCGCCGAAATAGGACATACGGCGCCAGACCACAAATGAGCCCAGCGGACCTGCTGCGCAGGCGAGCATCATCCCGGCTAACCAGCCGGGCAACAGTAATTCAATCATCCGCGCCCATTTCCCTGACGTAAGATAATGCGCCCCTGCAAATCATGGCGATGATTATGGCGGTGGCGATAAATACCCAACTGTTCTGCGCCGCGTGGGCCGAACATGGAGATAAACTCAGGGTGCGTGGAGACCACTTCCGGCGCGCCGGAGCAGCAAATATGGTGATTCAGACAGAGGACTTCATCCGTTTTAGCCATTACCAGATGCAGATCATGGGAGACCATCAAGACGGCGCAGTCGAGTTCGCGGCGTAATTGATCGATGAGGTCATACAGTGCGACTTGCCCGTTAACATCGACCCCTTGTGTTGGCTCATCCAGTACCAGCAATTGAGGCTGATTGAGCAGCGCCCGCGCCAGCAGTACGCGTTGTGTTTCACCACCGGATAATTTTTGCATCGGGGCATCGACAAGGTGCGCGGCATTCACGCGTTTGAGCGCCGGTACAATGTCCGCTTTCCGGGTTCCCGGACGCAGCCGCATAAAGCGACCAACGGTCAGGGGCAGGGTGGCATCCAGATGAAGTTTTTGCGGCACATAACCAATACGCAGAGCATTACCACGCTTGATCGTCCCGGTATCGGGTGCTACAAGTCCCAGTACCACGCGCACCAGCGTCGATTTACCCGCGCCATTAGGACCGAGCAGGGTAAGAATTTTACCGGGTTGTAGAGTGAGCGAAATGTCAGACAGCACGCGTCTTTGACCGAAACTGACGGAGACATTTTCCAGCGTTACCAGATTAGTCATAGCATTTAAAGGGTTGCACAAGTTGTCGAATGTTATAATATCACATTCCACATATTCATTACGATAATTAGTCGCATTATGTTACATAAAAATACGCTTCTTTGCGCAGCGCTTTTCACCACGTTGTCAGCCGGAATAACAGGCGCCGCAAACGCCGCTGTCGTCGCTTCGCTCAAGCCTCTGGGCTTTATCGCATCCGCCATTGCGGATGGGGTAACTACTACGGAAGTACTACTTCCCGACGGGGCTTCTGAGCACGATTATGCCCTGCGCCCGTCTGATGTAAAACGCTTGCAGAACGCGGACTTAGTCTTCTGGGTTGGCCCGGACATGGAAGCGTTCATGGATAAGTCCGCACGGCAGATTCCTGCGGCAAAACAGGTGCTCATGCAGACACTGCCTGGCGTGCAACCGTTACTCATCAAGGGCAGCGATGATGACGAGCATGATCATGATGCAGACCATCACGGCGACGAAAATAGTGATGAACATCACCATCATGGTGATTACAACATGCATCTGTGGCTTTCACCAGAGATTGCACGGATATCGGCGGTTGCAATCCACGATAAATTAGTAGAAGTTATGCCCCAAAGCCGAGCACGGCTGGACGCCAACCTGCAAGCGTTTGAGGCCAGTCTGGCACAAACCGACAAAGAGGTTGGCAGCGAGCTGGCGCCAGTGAAGGGTAAAGGTTATTTCGTTTTTCATGATGCCTACGGGTATTTCGAAAGGCATTACGGGCTGACTCCGTTAGGTCATTTTACCGTCAATCCTGAAATTCAACCTGGTGCGCAGCGTTTACATCAAATCAGAACACAGTTGGTTGAGCAAAAAGCAGCCTGCGTTTTTGCTGAGCCACAGTTCAGGCCAGCGGTCGTTGAAGCTGTTGCCAGAGGGACATCCGTTCGAATGGGAACGTTGGATCCACTTGGCTCCAGTATCAAGCTTGGCAAAGAGAGCTATTCGCAGTTCCTTGCCCAGTTATCTAACCAGTATGCGAGCTGCCTGAAAGGAGATTAACGA
This sequence comes from Phytobacter palmae, assembly GCA_900112785.1. Classification (GTDB taxonomy): domain Bacteria; phylum Pseudomonadota; class Gammaproteobacteria; order Enterobacterales; family Enterobacteriaceae; genus Phytobacter; species Phytobacter palmae. The sequence goes on from FONB01000008.1 coordinate 189,289, forward strand.
GGAAGTGGATACGTGCAACAGATAGCCCGCTCTGTCGCCCTGGCATTTAATAATCTGCCCAGACCCCATCGCGTTATGCTGGGGTCACTTACAGTTCTCACCTTTACGGTTGCCGTCTGGCGACCGTATGTCTACCACCCCGAATCCACGCCGACACCCATTGTCAAAACCATCGAGCTGGAAAAGAAAGAGATTCGTTCGTTGCTGCCTGAGGCCAGTGAACCTATTGATCAGTCCATGCCCGACGAAGTCGAAGACATTCCGCAGGATGAACTTGATGATAAAACGGCTGGCGAAGAAGGCGTACACGAATATGTCGTGTCGACCGGCGATACGCTGAGCAGTATTCTGAACCAGTATGGCATTGACATGGGCGATATCAGCCAGCTCGCGGCGGCAGATAAAGACCTGCGTAACATGAAAATTGGTCAGCAGCTCTCCTGGACGCTGACCGCAGACGGTGATCTGCAGCGTATGACCTGGGAAGTCTCCCGTCGTGAAACCCGCACCTATGACCGCGTTGATGGCGGCTTTAAAATGAGCAGTGCGATTCAGGAAGGCGACTGGGTCAACTCCGTGCTGAAAGGCACGGTCGGCGGTAGTTTTGTCAGTAGCGCGAAAGAGGCCGGACTAACCAATGTGGAAATTAGCGCGGTCATCAAAGCGATGCAGTGGCAAATGGATTTCCGTAAGCTGAAAAAAGGGGACGAGTTCTCAGTACTGATGTCCCGCGAAATGCTTGAAGGGAAACAGGAACAGAGCCAACTGTTGGGCGTCCGTTTGCGCTCTGAAGGTAAGGATTATTTTGCTATTCGCGCCGACGACGGCAAGTATTACGACCGTAACGGTACGGGGCTTGCGAAAGGCTTTATGCGTTTCCCGACGTCGAAACAGTTCCGCGTCTCCTCGAATTTTAATCCGCGTCGTCTGAACCCGGTAACGGGCCGCGTTGCACCGCATAAAGGCGTCGATTTCGCCATGCCGCAGGGTACGCCTGTTCTGTCTGTGGGTGACGGCGAGGTGGTCGTTGCCAGGCGCAGTGGTGCGGCGGGTTATTACGTCGCGGTGCGTCATGGTCGTACCTACACCACTCGCTATATGCATCTGCGCAAATTGCTGGTGAAAGAAGGGCAGAAAGTTAAACGTGGCGATCGCATTGCACTCTCAGGAAACACCGGCCGTTCAACAGGTCCCCATCTGCATTATGAAGTGTGGATCAACCAGCAGGCGGTGAACCCTTTAACGGCGAAGCTGCCAAGGACCGAAGGTTTGAGCGGTACCGATCGTCGTGATTATCTGGCGCAAGTGAAGGAGATCGTTCCGCAACTGAAATTCGATTAACGCCTCACAGAGTACAAGCCGGCGTCTGCACGCGCCGGCTTTTTCTTTTGTAGGAATTGACGCACCTCGTTACACTATTCTCACTTTGCTTATTTGAATACTTGCCTGCGGAACATGCATGGAAACTAAGAAAAACAATTCTGAATATATTCCCGAATTTGAAGATGGCTTTCGCCACCCGCGCTACTGGGGCGCGTGGATGGGCGTTTTTGCGTTTGCGGGCGTAGCGTTGCTCCCGGCGTCGTTACGCGATCCCTTGCTGGGTACGCTTGGGCGCCTTGCCGGTAAATTCGGAAAGAGTGCGCGTCGGCGTGCACAGATCAACCTGCTGTACTGCTTCCCGGAGAAGTCGCAAGCGGAGCGCGAAGCGATCATTGATGAGATGTTCGCCACTGCGCCACAGGCGATGGTTCTGATGGCGGAGCTGGCGATGCGTGGGCCTGAGAAGATCCTGCCACGCGTTGAGTGGCAGGGTCGCGAGATTATCGATGGGCTTCGCGACAACAATGAAAATGTGATTTTTCTGGTCCCGCACGGGTGGGGTGTTGATATCCCGGCAATGTTGATGGCATCGCAGGGGCAGAAAATGGCGGCGATGTTCCATAATCAGGGCAACAAAGTGTTCGATTATGTCTGGAATACCGTCCGCCGTCGCTTTGGCGGACGCCTGCATGCGCGTAACGATGGTATCAAACCGTTTATTCAGTCCGTGCGCCAGGGGTACTGGGGCTACTATTTGCCCGATCAGGATCACGGTGCCGAGCATAGCGAATTTGTTGATTTCTTTGCGACCTACAAAGCTACGCTGCCGGCGATTGGCCGTTTAATGAAGGTATGCCGGGCGCGCATTGTGCCGCTTTTCCCGGTTTATGATGCCACAACGCATCGGCTGATTGTTCAGGTACGTCCGCCGATGGACGATCTGTTGACTGCGGACGACGTCACCATTGCGCGCCGAATGAACGAAGAGGTTGAAGTGTTCGTCGGGCCGAGGCCTGAGCAGTACACCTGGATTTTGAAACTGCTGAAAACACGCAAGCCTGGCGAGACTGAACCGTATAAGCGCAAAGAGTTGTTTCCGAAGAAATAAAAAAACCCCGCCTGGCGGGGTTTTGCTTTTAATGTTCCACTTATTCCACGGTCAGAATGCGTGTGGTGTTAGTGGTGCCGACGGTACTCATAACATCGCCCTGGGTGACGATCACCAGATCGCCGGAAACCAGGTAGCCTTTATCGCGTAATAAATTCACCGCATCGTTGGCTGCGGCAACACCTTCGTTGGCGCTATCGAAATATACCGGTGTCACGCCGCGATACAATGCGGTCAGATTCAGGGTACGTTCATGGCGTGAGAGCGCGAAAATCGGCAGACCGGAGCTGATACGCGAAGTCATCAGCGCAGTACGGCCGGACTCTGTCATAGAGATAATCGCGGTTACCCCTTTCAGGTGGTTAGCGGCATACATCGCCGACATGGCGATCGCTTCTTCCACATTATCGAACTGAATATCGAGGCGATGTTTCGACACATTGATGCTCGGGATCTTCTCTGCACCCAGGCAAACACGCGCCATGGCGGCAACGGTTTCTGCCGGGTACTGACCTGCGGCGGTTTCCGCAGAGAGCATAACTGCATCGGTGCCATCGAGCACGGCGTTTGCCACGTCCATCACTTCGGCGCGCGTCGGCATCGGATTGGTGATCATCGATTCCATCATCTGTGTGGCGGTGATGACCGCACGGTTAAGCTGACGCGCACGGCGGATCAACGCTTTCTGGATACCGACCAGCTCCGGGTCACCAATTTCCACGCCGAGATCGCCACGGGCAACCATCACCACATCGGAGGCGAGGATGACATCATCCATCGCTTCCTGACTACAGACCGCTTCTGCACGTTCTACTTTGGCGACAATCTTCGCGTCACAACCAGCGTCGCGTGCCAGACGACGGGCATAATTCAGATCTTCGCCGCAGCGCGGGAAGGAGACCGCCAGGTAATCCACGCCAATCAGCGCAGCGGTCACAATGTCCGCTTTGTCTTTGTCGGTCAGCGCTTCTGCAGAGAGACCACCGCCCAGTTTGTTGATGCCTTTATTGTTAGACAGCGGGCCGCCCACCGTGACTTCGGTGAACACTTTCATGCCCTGAACTTCCAGTACTTTCAACTGTACGCGGCCATCGTCCAGTAGCAGAATATCGCCAGGTACCACGTCAGCAGGCAGGCCTTTATAGTCGATACCGACTTTTTCTTTATCGCCTTCGCCTTTGCCAAGGTTGGCATCAAGCAGGAATTTATCGCCAATATTGAGGAATACTTTGCCTTCCTTGAAGGTGGATACGCGGATTTTTGGTCCTTGTAAATCGCCAAGAATAGCAACATGACGTCCCAGTTTTGCCGCAATTTCACGCACTTTATCCGCACGTAATTTATGATCTTCCGGTGTGCCGTGTGAGAAGTTCATGCGTACCACGTTGGCACCTGCGGCGATAATTTTCTCGAGGTTATTATCGCGATCGGTGGCCGGGCCTAAAGTGGTAACAATTTTGGTTCTGCGAAGCCTTCTGGACATGTAATACTCCGTTGTCTAAAACAACCAGGTGTTGCGTGAAGATGGATTCAGTTCAATTATCAAAGTGAGAATTTAACTGAACAGCGTAAGATGTTACAACTTTGTTATTACTATCGGTCTATTAATGTTTATCGTTCCGGATGAGGAACTCCTTATCAAAGCGCGATTCTTTCAGTGCTTCTTTGACACGCTTCAAGTTATCCCTGAATTTTGCGCCACGTCGCAATGTGAAGCCAGTGGCGAGAACATCAATAACCGTGAGCTGCGCAAGGCGTGACACCATTGGCATATAAATGTCGGTATCTTCCGGAACATCAAGGGTAATGGCCAGTGTTGCTTCCCGGGCAAGCGGTGTCTCCGCAGACGTCAGCGCAATGACCATGGCGTCGTTTTCTCGTGCCAGCTGCGCCAGTTCAACCAGACTTTTGGTGCGCCCGGTATGTGAAATCAGCACAACCACGTCATCGTCACTACAATTCATACAGCTCATGCGTTGCAACACGATGTCGTCGGTATAAACAACGGGTACATTGAAGCGGAAAAATTTGTTCATCGCATCGTGCGCGACGGCGGCAGAGGAGCCAAGACCAAAAAAAGCGATCTTCTTTGCCTGAGTCAGCAGATCAACGGCGCGGTTAACCGCCGTCATGTCGAGTGACTGACGTACATGATCCAGGCTTGCCATCGCCGACTCGAAAATTTTGCCGGTATAGGCTTCGACGCTGTCATCTTCATCGACGTTGCGATTAACATAGGGGGTGCCGTTTGCCAGACTTTGCGCCAGATGCAATTTAAAATCCGGAAATCCGCGGGTATCCAGACTACGGCAAAATCGGTTCACCGTGGGTTCGCTAACCCCCGCTTGCTGGGCGAGGGCGGCGATACTGGAATGAATGGCTTGATCGGGGAAGGCGAGAATCACTTCCGCCACTTTGCGCTCGGATTTGCTAAGGTGTTCCAGTTGAGACTGGATTTTTTCCAGCATATTCATTTTTAACGAATCGCTCATCAGTGAAACGATTCCACTGAAAGGTGAAATCGTGATGCGTTTTAGCAAGAATATACCTTTCTGCCGCAAAGAAAGGTAAGCGGCAACGTTAAATGTTGTTGTTTTTTTTCATTACATGATCGCAGTCGGATTTTATTCGCAGCGAATCAGGCAAACATCCAGCATTTTCAAGGCGAAAAAGCAAATTTTCGCCGAAGAGCCCTGTAACGCACACGTAGACAAGCGTTAGCGGTTTCGGTAATTACGTAAAAGCAGTACAGTGCACTGTAATAAAATTACAAATAAAACCTGGCATAAGCACCAGGATAGCTAACTGAGGAGAATGACATGGCGGTAACGCAAACAGCCCAGGCATGTGACCTGGTCATTTTCGGCGCGAAAGGCGATCTCGCACGCCGGAAATTGCTGCCTTCCCTGTATCAACTGGAAAAAGCGGGTCAGATCCATCCGGATACGCGTATCCTGGGCGTCGGACGCGCTGACTGGGATAAGGAAGCCTATACAAAAGTGGTGCGTGAAGCGCTTGAAACTTTCATGAAAGAAAAAATTGATGAAAGTTTATGGGACACGCTGAGCGGCCGCCTGGATTTCTGCAACCTGGATGTCAATGACACCAAAGCGTTTAAACGCCTTGGCGCCATGCTTGACCAGAAGAATCGCACCACTATTAACTACTTTGCCATGCCGCCAAGCACATTTGGCGCAATCTGCAAAGGTCTGGGTGAGGCTAAGCTGAATGCGAAACCTGCCCGAGTGGTCATGGAAAAACCGTTGGGCACCTCGCTTGCCACCTCGCGTGAAATTAACGACCAGGTTGGCGAATATTTCGAAGAGTGCCAGGTCTATCGCATCGACCACTATCTGGGTAAAGAGACCGTACTCAACCTGCTGGCGCTGCGCTTTGCCAACTCCCTGTTCGTCAACAACTGGGATAACCGTACGATTGATCATGTGGAAATCACAGTAGCGGAAGAGGTGGGTATCGAAGGCCGCTGGGGATACTTTGACCAGGCGGGTCAAATGCGCGACATGATCCAGAACCATCTGCTGCAGATCCTTTGCATGATTGCCATGTCTCCGCCGTCAGATCTTACTGCGGACAGTATTCGCGACGAAAAAGTGAAAGTGCTCAAATCCCTGCGTCGTATTGATCGCTCGAACGTGCGCGAGAAAACTGTCCGTGGTCAGTACACCACCGGATTTGCACAGGGCAAAAAAGTCCCGGGTTATCTGGAAGAAGAGGGCGCGAACAAATCCAGTAACACCGAAACTTTCGTCTCTATTCGCGTCGACATCGATAACTGGCGCTGGGCGGGGGTACCGTTCTACCTGCGTACAGGTAAACGTCTGCCGACGAAGTGTTCCGAAGTCGTGGTGTATTTCAAAACACCGGAGCTGAATCTGTTTAAAGAGTCCTGGCAGGATCTGCCACAGAACAAACTCACCATCCGTCTGCAGCCAGATGAAGGCGTGGATATCCAGGTCCTGAATAAAGTGCCGGGGCTGGACCACAAGCACAACCTGCAGACCACTAAGCTTGACCTTAGCTATTCTGAAACCTTCAACGAAACGCACCTGGCGGATGCCTACGAGCGTCTGCTGCTGGAAACCATGCGTGGCATTCAGGCGTTGTTCGTGCGCCGGGATGAAGTAGAAGAAGCGTGGAAGTGGGTTGACTCCATCACCGAAGCCTGGGCGATGGACAATGATTCTCCGAAACCTTATCAGGCCGGGACCTGGGGACCGGTTGCTTCTGTGGCGATGATCACCCGTGATGGCCGCTCCTGGAATGAATTTGAGTAACCAGTTTGTTGCGAATGTTACGCAGTTTTACCGGTAACATGATCTAACTCAGAAATCAGGACAATATTTCAACTTTCAAGCTCCGACTGGATTCACCAGCGGAGCTTTTTTTATTACACTGGCTGCAGTAATTTTGCCTTTGGGCGCGGTGTGACGGCGTTTCTGCTGAATTTTGAATGCTGAAAACCTCCTGTATACCGTTGTCCCGGACAGATAAATTTCAGGAGCCTTTATGAATTCAGTATTGTTACGCGTAACAAATCGCATTGCAGAACGCTCGCGCGAAAGCCGGACTGCCTATCTAAAACGCATCAATCAGGCGAAAAGTGAAACCGTACACCGTTCCTCGCTGGCGTGTGGCAATCTGGCTCACGGTTTTGCCGCCTGCCAGCCTGATGACAAAGCCTCGCTCAAAAGTATGCTGCGTAACAATATTGGCATCATCACCTCCTACAACGATATGCTTTCCGCCCATCAACCTTACGAAACCTATCCGAATATCATCCGCAAAGCGTTGCACTCTGTGAATGCGGTTGGTCAGGTGGCGGGCGGCGTTCCAGCCATGTGTGACGGGGTTACACAGGGACAGGACGGGATGGAACTATCGCTGCTCAGCCGTGAAGTGATCGCCATGTCAGCCGCAGTAGGCCTGTCGCATAATATGTTTGACGGGGCATTGTTCCTTGGCGTCTGTGACAAAATCGTCCCAGGCCTGGCGATGGCCGCGTTCTCATTTGGCCATTTGCCCGCCGTATTTATCCCGTCAGGTCCAATGGCCAGCGGACTGCCAAATAAAGAAAAAGTACGCATTCGTCAGCTTTATGCCGAAGGCAAAGTTGACCGTATGGCGCTCCTGGAATCCGAAGCGGCCTCTTACCATGCGCCGGGTACATGCACGTTCTACGGTACGGCCAATACTAACCAGATGGTTGTCGAATTCATGGGTATGCAACTGCCTGGCTCTTCCTTCGTGCATCCGGATGCCCCGCTTCGGGAAGCACTGACCTCGGCTGCTGCGCGCCAGGTGACACGCTTAACCGGTAACGGCAGCGAATGGATGCCGATAGGCAAAATGGTCGATGAAAAAGTGGTGGTCAACGGTATCGTTTCACTGCTGGCAACGGGTGGCTCCACTAACCACACTATGCATCTGGTGGCGATGGCGCGTGCTGCGGGCATCATTATTAACTGGGATGACTTCTCTGAACTGTCGGACGTGGTGCCGCTACTGGCTCGACTCTATCCGAACGGTCCGGCGGATATTAACCACTTCCAGGCGGCAGGTGGCGTACCGGTATTAATGCGTGAATTGCTCAAAGGCGGTTTACTGCATGAGGATGTGAATACGGTGGCCGGTTTTGGCCTCTCCCGTTATACCATGGAGCCATGGCTTAATAACGGTGAGCTGGACTGGCGTGAAGGGGCGGCAGCGTCGCTGGATGCGGACGTTATCGCCACGATTGAAAAGCCATTCTCCCGTCATGGCGGTACCAAAGTGCTCAGCGGCAACCTTGGCCGCGCGGTGATGAAAACCTCTGCCGTACCGGCTGAATATCAGGTTATTGAAGCGCCGGCAGTGGTGTTTGAGAGCCAGCATGACGTATTACCGGCCTTTGATGCAGGCTTATTGAACAAAGATTGTGTCGTGGTGGTCCGTCATCAGGGGCCAAAAGCGAACGGCATGCCAGAATTACATAAACTTATGCCGCCACTTGGTGTATTATTGGACCGCTGTTTCAAAATTGCGTTGGTTACAGATGGACGACTCTCCGGCGCATCAGGTAAAGTGCCTTCAGCGATTCATGTGACACCCGAAGCGTATGACGGTGGATTGCTGGCGAAAGTACGTGATGGCGACATCATCCGTGTAAACGGACAGACTGGCGAATTGACGCTGCTGGTCGATGATAACGAGCTTGCTGCACGTCAGCCGCATATTCCTGACCTGAGCGCTGCGCGCGTTGGTACCGGGCGCGAGCTGTTTGGCGCACTGCGAGAAAAACTTTCCGGTGCGGAGCAGGGCGCAACCTGCATCACTTTTTAAAACGACAAGATTTTTAGTTCAGGCGAGAGAATAATTCTGATGAAAAATTGGAAAACGAGTGCAGAAGCAATCCTGAAAACTGGCCCGGTAGTGCCGGTTATCGTTGTCAACAAACTGGAGCACGCTGTACCGATGGCGAAAGCACTGGTTGCAGGCGGCGTGCGCGTCCTTGAAGTGACGCTGCGTACTGCGTGTGCTATTGATGCGATTCGCGCGATTGCGAAAGAAGTGCCGGACGCCATCGTGGGTGCGGGTACCGTACTTAACCCGCAGCAGTTGAAAGAAGTCACCGAAGCGGGTGCGCAATTCGCGATAAGCCCGGGGCTGACTGAGCCGTTGCTGAAAGCCGCCACCGAAGGCACCATCCCGTTGATTCCGGGTATCAGCACGGTGTCAGAACTGATGCTGGGTATGGATTACGGTCTGAAAGAGTTCAAATTCTTCCCGGCGGAAGCAAACGGCGGCACCAAAGCGCTGCAGGCTATCGCAGGTCCGTTCTCTCAGGTGCGTTTCTGCCCGACTGGCGGTATCTCCCCGGCCAACTATCGTGACTACCTGGCGCTGAAAAGCGTGCTGTGTATCGGTGGTTCCTGGCTGGTTCCTGCCGACGCGCTGGAAGCGGGCGACTACGATCGCATCACCAGACTGGCTCGCGAAGCGGTAGAAGGCGCGAAGTAACTCGCGCCTGCGGGTGGCTTATCGCTGCTCCGTCTGTAAAGCTGAAAAGCCCGGTAAGCATTCGTGCTACCGGGCTTTTTTATCACGTTATTCTACTTAACTCGCAACGTTCACCGCCGCTGCTGCTGTTTTTGCGCGTTCAACCGCCTCTTCAACGGTATCCGCCGTTGCCAGCGCAACGCCTAAACGACGCGTACCGTCGATTTCTGGCTTACCAAACAGACGGACCTGCAGGCCTGCGCCAACGGCATTTTGCAGGTTATCAAACGTGACGTTCTGGCTTTTCAGCTCAGGCAGGATAACCGCTGACGCCGACGGCCCGTACTGGCGAATTTGCCCGACTGGCAGACCGAGGAAGGCGCGGACATGCAGGGCAAATTCAGAGACGTCCTGTGAAATCAGCGTGACCATCCCGGTATCATGCGGTCGCGGAGATACTTCGCTAAAGATGACCTCATCGCCGCAGACAAACAGTTCAACGCCGAACAATCCGTAGCCGCCGAGGGCAAGCACCACTTTACGGGCCACATCCTGCGCGCGCTCCAGCGCCAGCTCGGTCATATATTGCGGTTGCCAGGATTCACGATAATCTCCGTCTTCCTGGCGATGACCTACCGGAGAGCAGAAATGTACGCCATCTGCAGCGCTGATGGTGAGCAGGGTGATTTCGAAATCAAAATTCACCACGCCTTCGACAATAACACGGCCGGCACCCGCACGACCGCCCTGTTGCGCATATGCCCAGGCTTTCGCCAGTTGATCGGCGCTGCGAATGAAACTCTGGCCCTTACCGGAAGAACTCATGACAGGTTTAACGATGCAGGGCAGACCAATCTCATCAACAGCCTGACGGAACGCGTCTTCGCTGTCGGCGAAGCGGTAGCTTGAAGTTGGAAGGGCAAGCTCTTCTGCGGCGAGACGACGAATTCCTTCACGGTTCATGGTCAGTCTGGTTGCTCGCGCGCAGGGGACAACATGCTGACCCAGGGCTTCCAGTTCCAGTAGTGTGTCGGTGGCGATCGCTTCAATTTCCGGCACGATAAAATCGGGCTTTTCCAGTGCAACCAGTGCTTTTAAGGCTTCACCATCGAGCATATTGATAACATGCGAGCGGTGGGCCACATGCATGGCGGGCGCATCGGCATAACGGTCTACGGCAATAACTTCAATGCCAAGACGCTGGCATTCGATAGCCACTTCTTTGCCTAATTCCCCCGAACCCAATAACATTACGCGAGTAGCTGCCGGACGCAGCGCCGTTCCTAATAGAGTCATAGCAAGTCGACCTTTATAAAAAATCTGGCGGCAGTATATAGGAAAACGTTTGCGTCTGTCTTTTACGACTTGCGATCTGATGAGTGGCGCAGTAATATACTGTATATAAATACAGTTAAAAGGGGCTGCATCATGGCGGTTGAAGTCAAGTATGTTGTGATTCGTGAAGGTGAGGAAAAAATGTCTTTTGCCAGCAAAAAGGAAGCTGACGCTTACGATAAAATGCTCGACCTGGCCGAGGTACTTGAAGGCTGGCTGGGCGAAGCGCCAGTGAAGCTTGAAGAAGACCAGCGCGATCAAATGGCGCTCTGGCTGGCTGAACAAAAAGATGTACTCAGCCATATTCTCAAATCCGGTAAGTTACCCGGTGCGGATACCCAGGAGAGCGCACCAGAAGCGACTCAGGGTGACGCAGGCATTGGGGCAACAGAAACGGTTGATATGAAGCCAAAAGCGAAACGCTCTGCTGCCTGATCCCGGCTTGCGCTGCCTGTAATTTGTACCATGCTTTGATTAGGCTCTATGCACAGGAGAAAAGCATGAAAATAGCAGGAGTGTTGCTGGGTACGATATTACTGGTGGGCAGCGTAACCGCGTCGGCCGCCACTGACAAATCGGTTAAATTTCCCTCTTGCGAAGGTATGAACGCTGAGGGAATTGCTGCGAGCGTCAAACGCGATTATCTGCAAAACCGCATAGTACGCTGGGCTGACGATCAAAAAAAACTGGGGCAAGCGGATCCTGTCGCCTGGGTTACACCGAAAGATATTCGGGGTAAGAACGATCAATGGGACGTTCCCTTAACGGTTCGTGGTAAGAGTACAGACATTCATTATCTCGTCAAAATCGATTGTAAAGCAGGCAAAGCGGAGTATCAGCCTCGTTAACTCTACGACCTTTTCTCATCTTTTGCTGTTTTAGACATTTCCTGACATCCCCTCGCTTAGGCTTCTCGTTTACGAAACGATTAAGTGAGGGGAATCATGGCAAACTGGTTAAACCAATTACAGTCTCTGCTTGGCCAACAAGGCCAGTCATCGTCATCTTCCGCTGGGCAGGATCTCGGCAAATTACTCGTGCCCGGTGCCTTAGGAGGGCTTGCCGGTTTGCTGGTAGCCAATAAATCTTCACGTAAATTACTGACCAAATACGGTACCAGTGCGCTGCTTGTCGGTGGCGGTGCCGTGGCGGGCACTGTCCTTTGGAATAAGTACAAAGACAAAGTGCGCGCAGCCCACCAGGGAGAAACGCAGTTTGGCCAGCAGAATTCATCAATTGATGAACGCACGGAACGTCTGATTCTGGCTCTCGTGTTTGCCGCGAAAAGCGATGGCCACATTGATGACAAAGAGCGTGCCGTTATCGAACAACAACTGAACGAGGCCGGGATAGAGCAACAGGGAAAAGCGCTGATTGCAAAAGCGCTCGAACAACCTCTGGACCCGCACCGGCTTGCAGCGGGCATCAAAAATGAGGAAGAGGCGCTGGAAGTATACTTCCTGAGCTGTGCTGCGATAGATATCGATCACTTTATGGAGCGCAGTTATCTTGCTGCTTTAGGCGATGCGCTTAAGATCCCGCAGGATGTTCGGGACGGCATCGAAGAAGACCTTCGACAACAGAAAAAAAGCCTAATCGGCTAACTCGACTTTCTCGTTTCGCTTGCATCACGCGCGGCTTTTGCCAACCTTATAGGGTGTTAAACAAATAAGAACAGAGTTATGCCGCCGAAAGCAAAACAAATTCCCCACGCCATGACCGTTCATGGCGACACACGCCTGGACAACTATTACTGGCTGCGCGACGACACCCGTTCACAGCCAGACGTACTTGACTATCTGCAACAAGAAAATGAGTACGGCCGCCGTATTATGGCCTCTCAGCAGGCGTTACAGGATCATCTGCTGGAAGAGATCATTTCGCGTATTCCACAGCGGGAGATTTCAGCGCCTTATGTTAAGAACGGCTATCGCTATCGCCACATCTTTGAACCGGGGTGTGAATACCCGATTTATCAACGCCAGTCCGCGCTCGCTGCTGAATGGGATGAGTGGCAAGTGCTGTTGGATGCGAATCAACGCGCTGCCCATAGCGAATTCTATACCCTGGGAGGGATTGCGATATCGCCGGATAATACGCTGATGGCCATTTCTGAGGATTACCTTTCGCGTCGCCAGTATGGGGTGCGCTTTCGTAATCTTGAAACCGGGAACTGGTATCCGGAGATGCTCGACAATGTCTCGCCTGGCTGCGTGTGGGTGAATGATTCAGAGACAATATATTATGTGCGTAAACATGCCACGACCTTACTGCCTTACCAGGTCTGGCGTCACACAGTCGGAACGCCCTCAACGCACGATGAGCTGATTTACGAAGAAGCGGACGACACCTTTTACGTCAGCCTGAGCAAAACCAGCTCCCAACACTACATCATCATTCATCTTGCGAGTGCGACGACCAGTGAGGTTCTGCTGCTGGATGCTGAATTGCCTGATGCACAGCCGCTCTGCTTTTTACCTCGTCGTAAGGATCATGATTACAGTCTCGACCATTTTCAGCATTCGTTTTATTTGCGTTCAAACCGGGATGGCAAAAATTTCGGCTTGTATCGCACCAAAGTGCGTGATGAAAGGCGTTGGGAAGTGCTTATCCCCGCCAGGGATAATGTCATGCTGGAGGGGTTTACCCTGTTTACCGACTGGCTGGTGGTTGAAGAAAGGCAGCGTGGTCTCACCAGCCTGCGGCAGATCAACCGCAAAACGCGAGAAGTCACCGGAATAGCCTTTGACGATCCGGCATATGTTACCTGGCTTGCCTATAACCCCGAGCCGGAGACCTCGCGGCTGCGTTACGGCTATTCATCCATGACAACGCCGGATACCTTGTTTGAACTCGACATGGATACAGGCGAGCGGCGTGTGATTAAACAGACAGAAGTCCCCGGGTTTGACGCCAGTGATTATCGTAGCGAACATCTTTGGATCCAGGCGCGGGACGGCGTGGAAGTACCGGTATCGCTGGTCTATAACCACAAACACTTCCGCAAAGGGGAAAATCCGTTACTGGTCTACGGTTACGGCTCGTACGGGGCCAGCATGGACGCAGATTTCAGCAGTAGCCGGTTAAGTTTGCTCGATCGTGGCTTTGTTTATGCCATTGCCCACATACGTGGTGGCGGGGAACTGGGGCAGCAGTGGTATGAGGACGGCAAATTCCTGAAAAAAAGAAACACCTTCAACGACTTTATTGATGTCACGGATGGGCTACTGGCGCTGGAATATGGCTCTCCGCTTTTTTGCTACGGCATGGGCGGTAGTGCAGGGGGATTATTGATGGGGGCCGTCATCAACGAGCGACCATCACTCTTTCATGGAATTATCGCTCAGGTACCGTTTGTGGATACGCTCACAACGATGCTGGATGAATCCATCCCTTTGACCACCGGTGAGTTTGAAGAGTGGGGGAATCCGCAGGATGAGACCTACTATCACTACATAAAAAGCTATAGCCCGTACGATAATATCGATGCCCACGACTACCCACATATGCTGGTCACTACCGGGCTACATGACTCCCAGGTGCAATACTGGGAACCGGCAAAATGGGTAGCGAAGCTGCGAGAGCTTAAAACGGACAAAAACCTGCTTCTGCTTTGTACCGACATGGATTCCGGTCACGGCGGTAAATCAGGCCGTTTCAAATCCTACGAGGGAGTGGCGCTGGAGTTCGCTTTTCTGATCGCCCTGGCACAAGGCACGCTTTCAGGCAACAAAGCGGATTAATTATCGTCGAGATAATGTTTTAACGTCAGCCGCAGCTCCGGACTCATCCGGTCCAGATTGTTGTACAGCCAGCGCAGATAGCCGGGGTCACGCTCTGCGACTTCGGCAACGGCTTTACCCCGGTATTTACCGAATGTGAAGGTAGTCAGCAGCGCGGGTCTGCCAGTGACAGTTGCCATTTGGTCCGGCGTCCAGCCTGATGTCTTTATAATGTCAATCAGCAGGGCCGCGGTGATATAGCAGTCATAAAGCGCCCGGTGATGATGTAATCCGGCAGGCGTTTGTACGCTAAGTTTGCGTGATTTATACAAGGCCATATTGCTGTATTTAATGCCGGGCCAGAGCCGACGAGCCAGCTTCATGGTACAAATCCATTCGCCTGGCATTTCTGGTAAGACGCGCCTGTCGAAACTGGCATTATGGGCGACATACCAGTGACTACCGTAATAGTGGGGAATGATCTCTTCAATCCAGGGTTGATTTGCAACCATTGACTCGGTTATCCGATGGATAGCCATCGCCTGGGGACTGATAGGGCGATCCGGGCGCACGAGATGACTCATGGGATTAATAATCTGCCCGTTCACCACATCCACGGACGCAATCTCTACAACCCCGCCTTGCAAGTCGCAGGTTTCGGTATCGATGACGCGAAGTACGGTTTCAGCGGTCATTTGCTTTTCGGCTCATACGGCAGACGGGACAGATTGACGGAGGCCAGACGGTGAGCAATAAGCCGTTCGCGAAACCAGTTGCGCAGGTGCTCTGGTTGCTCACGTTCGACTACCTCAGCGACCACCGGCATGTTATAGCGCTCTTTAAAAGCAACACCGGCCGCCGCCAAATCGACGTTGACTTTATCCATCTCTTCCTGTGAAAGTCGGGCCAGATTGGTATTCATGCGTTTCTCCTGAGGTTATGCCGCAAAAGTTACTAAGCCTGTTGCAGAAAGACAAGTCTGCCGATGATGAGACTCGACGAGACTATTATACAGAGTTATTCTCGTCGCTTTAAACATAACAAAAAGGAATGCCAGACATGCTATTCACCGCACCCCGCCTGTCACGTACATTGGCTTTAGCTGTTGCCATAGTCACTGCGCCCGCAGTTTTTGCGCATGCCCACCTGAAAAACCAGTATCCGGCAGCGAATGCCGAAGTCACGGCTTCCCCGCAGGCGTTAACGCTGAATTTCTCAGAAGGCATTGAACCCAAATTCAGTGGCGTAACCCTCACCGGGGCACAGCAGCAGAACATCAAGACCGGCGCGGTTAAACGTAACGAGCAGGACAAAGCACAAATGATCGTCCCCCTGGAGCAGACGCTGCAGCCGGGCAATTATACCGTCGACTGGCACGTCGTTTCTGTCGATGGCCACAAAACCCGTGGTACTTATACTTTTTCAGTGAAATAAGATGCTAACGGCTGGCTATATTGGGCTGCGCGGCATCCATTTTGCTGCCTTGATGCTGCTTTTCGGCTGTGCACTCTTTATTAGTCGGCTGGCCCCTCGCCATCTGCATCTTGTCATGGTAACGCGTTTTACGGGGTTAATGCGCCTGTGCTTATGTACGGGCGCTTTGAGCGCTGTCTTTATGTTCGCGCTGCAAGGCGGGATCATGGGCGATGGCTGGAAAGATGTTTTCAGTCCGCAAACCTGGCTGCTGCTTGCCGGCACGCAGTTCGGCAGTATCTGGTTATGGCAGATGATCATTGCGGTTATGACGATGTTCGTCGGCTATCTGCAACCACAGCAGCAGGGGCGATTGATGTTGTTGACAGGCGCACAACTGATCCTGTTGGCTGGCGTCGGTCATGCCGCTATGCACGAGGGCATCGCTGGTATACTACAGCGCGCAAACCACGCGCTCCATCTGCTATGTGCAGCTGCCTGGTTTGGTGGATTATTGCCCGTACTATTTTGTATGCGATTGAGTCAGGTCCGCTGGCGAGAATATGCCGTCATGGCAATGATGCGTTTTTCGCGCTACGGCCACGTTGCAGTGGCAGGGGTTCTTGTGACGGGAATGAGCAACTCCCTGTTTATTCAGCACGCCTTGTGGTCCACGCAAACTGACTATGGCCGCATGTTATTGATCAAATGTGCGCTGGTGGCGCTAATGGTAGCAATTGCGATAACGAACAGGTATGTTCTGGTGCCACGTTCAGGCCTGAAAAATTCCCAGGCACAACTTTTCCTGATTTGGATGACATGGACCGAAGTGGTTCTGGGCGCGCTTGTGCTGGCAGCGGTCAGCCTGTTTGCAACCTGGGAACCCTTCTGATTAACCGGGCGAAAATGATGAAAAAAACCATACTGACGATGCTTTTACTGGCATGTTCTGCAGGCGCCTTTGCCGCGCCGTCGGTAATTACCGTTAGCCGCTTTGAAGTAGGTAAAGATAAATGGGCATTTAACCGTGAAGAGGTGATGCTTACCTGCCGACCTGATCATGCACTTTATGCCATCAATCCGAGCACCCTGGTGCAATACCCGCTCAATCAAGAGGCGCAACAGCAGGTGACAAGTGGCAAAACAACTGCGCAACCCATCAGTGTTATCCAGATTGACGACCCTGCCAGACCCGGTGAAAAGATGAGTCTTGAGCCTTTTATCGCTCGGGCGGAAAAGCTTTGCGAATAATTCTATTTATATAGCTGATTTTAAATAAAAAACCGCAAGACTGATTCATCAGGTCTTGCGGTTTTAACATTTTTAAGCGTGACGATAACCGAATTTTTCAGACCGGATTTGCCGCAAACTGGAAAACCTGGCGCCGTCATCTATTCTTAAAGTGCAAGGCGACTTAGCCTGCATTAATGCCAACTTTTAGCGCACGGCTCTCTCCCAAGAGCCATTTCCCTGGACCGAATACAGGAATCGTATTCGGTCTTTTTTTGGAACCTTTTCCAGACAAGCACTTAAGAGGCTTCGACCGAAAATGTCCGAAAATCGTCCGAATTCCCATATTCGGCGACATAACCCTTATACCAGAATAAATTCCTTTTTGCGCGCTTCTGAATACTTTTTAGTTGTCGCTTCAGAGGAGTGTTACGGGCAACCGCAATGCGAGCCCTTTCCCTTTACTGTGGACGTGAGTTTATATATTTAGCCTGACTGCTAACGGCGCGTTTTTGCTCTCGAATAACGAACCGAAATCAGCAGAGAAGGGGGCCGGAATGCGGGGCTTTGTGCAAAACCGGTATCAGAAATAAAAATCCCTCAGGAGAGGGAAATCGGCTCTTCTCCTGAGGGAAGCAATTGCTTGAAAGCAAATAAATTCTTCGTTACGACCCTTAGTTTGCTAATTATAAAGAATATATGCTTTGAGAATCGTCCTGGTTTTCAGACAGTAACTATTAGCCAGCTATAGTCATTGCATCCATGCTTCATTATTGTTCCCTGGTAAGCTTCATTCGCCGCTCTGTCCGAGCGGCTTTTTTTTGCCCAAATAAAAGAGGCCAGCCTCACTTTCCATGCAACATTCTGTTGTCACGTCCTGGCCAGGGTGCCGAAAAAGAGCAGTGTAAGTCCATATACGCTCTGTATGCGACGATCTACCGGAGAATATCCTTTTGCTTAAGTACACGTCGGCTGGCTATTCCCACTCCGACAGCCTTCTGACTGTTTCAGCACGATAAAGAGTCGATTAGCTATTTCCATCCAGTGGGCAGATGATTAGCGAAAAAATCAGAAATTCGCTGAATGTCTGTGATAAGACTTTATTCAGATTAATCTTAAAGGTAATCTCTCTCTTTTTATGGAAAGGAGGTTGTAATGCTGGATAGCTATTCCACAAAAACAGACGAAGAGAATAATCGCGTAGAGGTAGTAAAAGCAGCGTTAGATATTGCGAAGGCTTCTGTTGGAAGCTATGACGCAGCCGCAGCATGCAGAACAGATACAGAAATGCAATATGTTGCACAGCAAATTAAAGCTCTCGCTGATGCAATTGAGGAGGCTTTAAAAGTATCCTGAGTTCATTTCAGTCTGCGCAGCCTCGCTTTAGCGGGGCTTTTTATTGCCCTTCGCCCGCCCACTCAGACGATATATTTGCAGGAACGGTATTTGAAAAGAGGATGTGACCAGCAGGCATTCCGGATGACTAATCGCCGCAGTCGTACGGCGCAAACTCAGGGTTTTGAGCAGCCCCTGAGCGTCAGGCAAGGGGCCGCCAGGCATCTGATGGGGGTAATAAGAAAAGAAACACTGGACTGGCTTCGCGCCGTAGGCGTACAGGTTACTTAACTTGTGTTCTTAGCGGAACGGTAAAAGTGGCAGGTTATCCCGAATCCTGGCTATCCCGTTTACTTAACTGGCGTTATCCGCGCATCCTGGCTGAAAAGTATTGAAGAAGAATGCGTGAACAGTGAGAGGGTTACCGTTACGGCATTGCCGCTTTCTTCCCCGGCCTTGTCATGATGTCTAAACATAACAAGAGACGATGACCGAAAGGCTGTGCTAATGTCGTATGTAATTTAAACAACTGAGGCTAACGACATGAGCAAAGATGTTGTGGTAATACTCCCCGGTGGCAAGGTCGAGCACATCTCGGTGGCAGACGACCTAAAGAAGGTCAGCTACAGAAATGATCAGCGCTCTTTTCTTGATATGCCGATCGAAACGTATGTACTGGATGGAAAAGAGTTCCTGATAGCTAAGTTTTCTGAATTAGTGAGTACGCGAGAAACTGAACAGGCGATTCGTCAGTTTTATTAACCTGCCACCATCAACTGGATTTAGCCGTGGTCAGCGCGGGGAAATGGCTTTCCCGTGTTGTACCAATGATGCCGCTTAAATGATTTTACATGCCTTACAAAGGCCTCATTTCGAGGCCTCTTATCAGGACGCTTTTTTTGGCCATTTTCGTCTGACTGGAATACATGTTTTTGCCGTAAGACGAGAACCACACACTGAACAAATTGCACCGTGAGGGTAATTTTTATCCGGGCAAAATTGCGTGAAAAAAAACGAATTTCCTTTGCAGACAGGACAAACGAACTTTAGAGTTGGAATAGTCCCTCCGGGCCGTTAAATGGAAAAACCACACTAACATGAATAGAATGGCTTGAAAGATATATCGTTACGTTTTAATTGTTTTATCTCTTTTTTTAGGCAACTCATGCGCTATGTCAATTAGCTGTGAGAACCCCGTGGATCGGGAGTTATGCGCCCGACATCAGCGACTTAGTTATTGAATACAGGTGTGGGAGCTTATGAGTCAATAACGAGATGAAATAATTATTGCTGGCAATGAAAATGAGAATAAATAATATTCTGGTACGAGCACTAATAAAAAAGAGCAGTGGCTACTCCACTGCTCTCGATATTTATCAGAAAAAATCTGCCAGGCTGCTATTCATCTCATCGAGTAACTGGAAGCGTCGGCGATATTCGGCACGTTTCTTACTTGGGATACTCTCAAGCGGTTTACGAGCCAGCATTAATGGCAAACGCCAGCGCCAGGCATTCTCTTTCTCGCCGTCAATAGATGCCCAGAACTCATCATAGCTGGCATGGAAATGGCGGCCTTTGCTAAAGCGGTAACGCAACGCGCGAAAGACATGACCGTCATCGCTCACGCCATAAACCGCGCTAATACCGGTATGTGCGCACATCTGCCATAACACTTCGATCAGCAAGCGTTTAGGAAAAATACCGTAGCAGGCACGTGTAGCCACCTTGATGACTTCATGCGAGATGTTTTTTCGCGGGCCCTGCAAACCACCAATCACTAATGCACGCTGACCCTTTTCCTCGATCACGCTGAATGTGGCGCTCGCCAGCAGGACATTGTTGCCGTCATAGAGCCATAAAGTGCTTTCGCCTTCACGCTCTGCTTTATGTGCGCAGGAAGCAAAAACGTTAAACCCGGCGTCATCTTTGCCTTTGCACTGTAAAATGTGCTGGGGGCTGACGGCAGTCATTGCATCGGCAGCTCTGGCGGACAGACAACTGTCAACCCACTGATAGTGGCTGACAACCGCATCGGCACGCTTCGCTGCATTGAGCCCCAGCGTCAAATATTGACGATGCGATTTACTCGGCAGTGTAATCTGTGCATTCAGTAATCGCTCAAATCCCGGGCGTTGTGATAACGCGCTTAACATTTTCACCGTTGAAGGCCAGAACAACAGCGAACGCAGCAGGAACTTAAGGCGATAATTGCGTTTTTTCCAGATAGGGCCAGGCACCAGACGCCCGGAGACCAGCTCGCGAATAATATGCGGATGGTGATTTTGCAGATGTTTTTCTTGCAGACTGATATTCGACACGGTAGGGCCCTCTGAATGTTCACTGACCATTCTAGGGATAACGCCGTGGCAAATTAACCTGCACTGTGGTTTATTTCGGGTTCGTTTAGCGAGGATTTAAGTTGAACCGAATTGACTCGTAATTACGCAGAGTCAAGCCTCCTTTCTATACTAAAAATTAAGGGGGGAGATATGTATCAACGTATCGATGGGAATACCTGGCGGCATATCTGGATCGCAGGCGATCTGCACGGCTGCCATCAGCGTCTGTTGAATGAACTGCGCGAGCGACGTTTTAATCCCTATAAGGATTTACTGATCTGCGTTGGCGATTTGATTGATCGTGGGCCGGACAGCCTGCATTGTCTGCAATTGCTTAAAAGATCATGGTTTAAAACGGTCCGCGGGAACCATGAACAGATGGCTATTGACGCGCTCAATGCGGGAGATCTGACCCTCTGGTCATTCAATGGCGGTAGCTGGTTCAATAACCTCAGTGAAAACGAACGGTTTCTGGCCTCTGAGGCGCTGCGGGAGTGCGATCAACTGCCTTACATTATTGAGTTGCACTGCGCCAGTGGTATCAACATTATCGCCCACGCGGATTACCCGTCCAGCCATTACGCGTGGCAAAAACCCGTAGATAAAGAGTCGGTGCTCTGGCGTCGTGAACGTTTGAGTGAACATCTGGCAGGGAAAGGTGAAGCCATAGCCGGCGCAGATCATTTCTGGTTTGGCCATACGCCGCTTAAACATCGCGTGGATGCAACCAATCAGCATTACATTGATACGGGTGCCGTCTTTGGGGGAGAAATGACGTTAGTGCAGGTACAGTAGTTAAAAATCACTGTATTCCTGGGCAGGGCGCCAGAAGCCATCAATAAAATCTTCTACCGGATAGCATCCGCCATAGCGCAGTCGTTGTACTTCCATAGCGACCAGACACTGTTGTTCGGTATTAAAGACATCCACCACGATGTCATCACACCCACCATCCAGGTAGCAAACAAACAAGACCAGAGCGAACATTCCATCCTCGGTTCATTACAGCATCATGTAATTGTAGGGGATGATTGGAGGCAGGGGAAATCAGGCGGGTAAATAACCCGTCTCATGGACGGGTTCCCATTGAATCAGGCAAGACGCATGACCCAGGTATCAGATTTCTGATCGTAATGCTCGCGGTACAAAACTGAGTGTTCGCCGTCAAGGATCGCCGGAATGCTGGTTTCCGCGTCCCAGGCGTCAAGCTGCATACATAAATCCGGGTCGGATTTACAAGGGATACGCAACGTTCGCTCCCCCTGTTTTTCTCCTTGCAGCTCGGCATCATCGATTTCGAATGCGCCAATGCGCACGTTGGCTTTCGTCATAATGCTCTCCGTTGATGGTAGTCATGTGGTACGACCAGTAAGGCCGCCCACTATTCAGCCTGGTACAACACAGAGCAAGATGCCAGTCAGAAAATGCTGTTTTTTTGCTCGCCGTCACGTATTACTGGCGAACAGACGACCGTCCCTTACCAGCTCGCGTGGATAACTGTTTTTGAGTCTGCTACCCACTTTTTTCGCCAGGCCCAGCGGCTGGCGCTGGTAGGTAACAATAACGTCGTCTTTTGTCGGCGGGGTTTGCGGATAAATGTCACGCCCGCGATACCACTCTTCCGCTTCCTGATGCGTGAGTTCAAACGAGAGCGGGTTATCCACGCCGGCAAGGGCGATGACCGCCTCATGTTGCCAGCGATAACCTTTATTGTGGCTTTCAGCAAGCTTGATACCAGGCCGTGAAAAGCGCACTTTGCCAATAAGGGGCGCTATCTGTGCCGGGAAGAGCCAAATTTCTTTATCTCGTTGCCACAATTGCAGATCGTCGTGCCATTGCAGGCCAACTGCGGCTGCGGCGTTAATCAGCTGAGCCTCTTCCTTCGGCTTCATACGGGCAAACGGGAAGTTACCCACTTTGTAGCCAGGAGAGGGCAGCGGCGCGATTGGCGCAGTCTTTCGCAACCGCGCGACAAAGAAGCCTTCGCAGTCGTAAATTTGCGGGAAGACATGTAAAAAGCCCTCATTCGTCAGCGCTTGTTGCGCGCCTGCAAACAGGGTATCAAGTGGCAAAAACTCGACTGCCTCAGGATATTGCGATTTTAGCCAGTGGCATATCGCTTCATTCTCTTCGCGGTTTAGCGTACAGGTTGAATAGACCAGCGTGCCGCCCGGACGCAGAGCATGAAATGCGCTATCGATTAATTCGCGTTGAGTTGCAGCCATCTCAAGATTACTGGCATGCGACCAGTTCTTTAATGCATCCGGATCTTTACGCACCACCCCTTCGCCAGAACAAGGCGCATCGAGCAAAATGGCATCAAACATCTCTGGCAACGCCGGGCCGAAAACGCGGCCATCGAAATGGGTAAGCGCGACACTGGAAACACCGCAACGACTGATATTGGCGTGCAGCACTTTTACGCGACTGGCGGAATATTCATTGGCGAGAATAGCGCCGCGATTGCCCATACGGGCAGCAATCTGGGTAGTTTTCGAGCCCGGTGCCGCCGCAACATCCATAACCCGCTCGGGCATTTCACCATCGGCAAACAGGGCGCTGACCGGCAGCATGGAACTGGCTTCCTGGATATAAAACATCCCGCTTAAATGTTCAGCGGTGCTACCGAGCGGTAGCGCCTCTTCATCATCCCGCTCAATCCAGAACCCCTCGGCACACCACGGAACTGGCGTCAGTTGCCAGCCATAAGGCGCAACAAGCGTCAGGAAGTCTTCAACGGCAATTTTAAGCGTATTAATTCGTATACTGCGCCGTAAAGGCCGCTGGCAGGCCGCGATGAATTCGTCGAAGGAGAGATGTGCTGGCAGCAGGTCACGCATTTGTGCCAGAAATTCGTCAGGAAGATAAACAGCGTTTTGAGCCACAGGTTATACCACAGGAAAGCAGAGAGGGGCGCAGTGTAACATACTCGCTCCGGCGCGGGCACGCCGGAGCGGTAAGGCATTAGCGTGGCAGGGCGGTCCCCCATTGACGCCACTCTTTAGGCTCGCTTTCCTGCAACAGGAAATGTTTGCCTGGCTGAGCTTGTGGTGCCAGCGGGATACCCGGAGGCGTGGCAAAGGCTACCCCTCCGCGAATAAACTGATTAAAGGTGCCCGTTTTCACCACACCTCCGGTCAGGCCAAAGTCCAGCGAATAGCCGGAAGCCAGCCAGAACACGGAATTGTTTCGCACCAGATGCTGATAACGTTTGCTGATCCGCAGCCCAACCATTACGCGATCTGACAGGGAGCCGAGCATCAGGCCCGTGACGGTACCCACTTCAATCCCACGGAACAGAACGGGCGTGCCAATATTCAACGAACCGGCCTCCGGTGCTTCAACTACTACGTTCAAACCATCCAGATAACGGGAATCGGTGATTGTGGTTTCCTGTATTTCAAAGTCACGGCGCGCCTCGCCATGACCGGGTTCAACGTTGATATAGGGCTGCAGGATGGTATCAAGATGCTCAACACCCGCCGCAGAGATTTGCGGTGTAACAACAGAAAAACGCGTGCCGCTACGGGCAAAGGTCTGCACATATTCAGGGTAGAGCACCCCTGTTGCCTGCACTTCGCTCTTGTCAGCAATGAGCTGGAGGTTCGAAATCTGTCCGATATCAATACCCAGATAGCGAATTGGCATACCTGCTGCCAGTTTTCCGGCATCATAGGCATGCAGGGTGATCTGACTCCCCACGGCGCGCGCAGCGGTCTCAGATGCGTAAAGGATACGTTTGTCGCCTTTGCGTGCGCTGGCACTGGCGCCGCTGAGATTATCGAAACTGATTGCTCCTTTCAGGGCACGAGACAATGGCGACGCCTGCACCGTCAGGCCGCTACCGTTCAATTGAACTTTCGCACCGCCTTCGGCCCAAAAAACGCTATTGCTGGTCAGCAGGGAGCGATACTCCGGCTTGATATGCACTTCGATATCAAACGCATCGGCCCGGGGACGCACGGTAATGATTTCACCCACTTCAAATTTACGGTAGAGCACGACTGAACCTGCCTGCACATCCGGCAGGGTATCTGCGGTCAGGGTCAGGGTGGTTGTCGGCAGATCGCTGAGGCTATTTTCCAGTGCTTTATCGAGATTAGCGAACAGCGGGTAAGTGGTTTTCATCTCGCCTTTGCTGCCAGGAAGAATGCGAATACCACCGCTAAGCCACTCATTGGCGCTGGCGGCGAGAAACTCAACGCCATCAATGCCCATTTTGACGTCAATACGGCTGTTGACCACAAACTTGCTGTCACCGTGTACCAGTTCGCGGTATTGCGGGTCGATAGCCAGGGCAAACGAAACGCCTTTGCTGGTTAAATTTCGCTCCAGTACCTGGCCGACTTGCACGCCATGCAAAATCAAAGGTTGCCCTGCGTCAATACCATAGCTTTCCGGTGCGGTGAGCGTCAGTGTGATGACCCCGGGTTGCTGCAACAGATTTTTTGTTGCCGGAAGCACCACAAAATGATTACGAGGCTCACCTTCACCTGGCACCAGCTCCAGCGTAGTGCCTGTCAGTAGCGAACTGATGTTGGGGTTATCAAGTGAAATCTTAGGACTACGCATTTCGATACGCGTATTGTCACGCAATAAATTAACGACACCCGGATCCACCGTCATTTCGCCAGTTACTGCGCCACCGGGGTTGAGATTGAGTTTGGTCAACTGACCAACCTGCAGCCCCTGATACATCAGCGCTGTCGATCCTGCTTTCAGACCATCGCCACCCGGGAGGTCGAGTTTGACCAGCACCCCGCGTTGGCTATGGGCGAGGTCTTCATACAGACCGTACTCATCGTCCTGCGCCGCAGGCTGTGAGGAGTCCGGAGAGTCGAAAGCGATAGCCCCATTGACCAGCGCCGCGAGGCTTTCAAGCTCCACTTTTGCACCACTCAGGCTGACATCCGCTTTTACGCCGGAAATATTCCAGAAGCGGCTGCCTTTTTTCACCAGATTGGTAAAGCGGCGCTCTATCAGTACATCTATGGTGACGCCTTGTTTATTGTTATTGATGGAATAATCGTAAACGCGTCCGACCGGAATTTTCCGAAAATAGACCAGCGACCCGCTGTTAAGCGATCCCAGGTCCGGGGCGTGAAGATGGATCATCAGTTCGCCATTATTCAGGCGATATTTGGGTTGAGTGTCGAGCGCAGTGAAGTGTTCTTGCGGCTCACCTTTACCGGGCATCATACCGATATAGTTACCACCGACCAGTGCATCCAGCCCGGAAACGCCCGCCAGCGAGGCTTTTGGCGTGACAAGCCAGAATTGCGTCTCACTGCGCAAAGCATCTTTCACATTGGCTTTAATGCTGGCGCGTACTTCAATTTTTTTCAGGTCATCGCTCAGGCGAATATCCTGCACGGTGCCCACTTCAACACCCTGATAACGAATCGGTGTTCTGCCTGCGACAATGCCGTCCGCAGACATAAAATCGATGGTGATTGTATTACCGCGATCTTTATAGCTTCCCCAGACCAGCCAGCCTGCAATCAGCAGTGCGATAACCGGCAGCAGCCAGAAAGGTGAAATGCGGCGTTTTGTTTTTATACGCGCTTCAGTCGGCGAAGCGGGGGTTTCCTGACTCATGTGCATCCCAAAGTAAGCGGCTGTCCAGCCATTCCACAGCAAGAATAGTCAATATTACAGCTGCGCCGAAATAAAACGCAGCCGGTCCCATGGTAAAAGCAAGTAACTGGTCGCGGTTAATCAGTGACATTGTCAGCGAGATGACAAACAGATCGAGCATTGACCAACGCCCAATCCAGGTCACAAAGCGCAGAAGCAGGATGCGTGTACGTAACCCCTGTTCGAATTTGAAATGGATGCTAAGAAGCAGTGTAAACAGCACGATAACTTTGGTAAATGGCACCAGAATACTGGCAATAAACACGACGCCTGCGACGGCGATATTGCTGTTAGCCAGTGACATAATACCGGACAAAATAGTGTCTTCCTGCCGTGCCCCATTGACGTAGACCACCGAGATGGGGAGCAGATTAGCCGGTAACAAAAATATCATCGATGCGATCAGCGCAGCCCAACATTTTTGTACGCTTTGCCGGCGGCGATAGCGCAGGGGAATATGGCATCGCGGGCAGCGGCCTCGCGGATCCGGGAAGCCGGTGAAGTGACATCCGAGGCAGATGCGCAGCTTTTCATCAGGGCGTTTGGCTGGTCGCTGCGGGTAGAAACGCTCCCAGAGCTGCTCCACGTTCAAGTGAATCAGCGTCAAAATACTTAAGATCACCAGGGCAACAAAAGCGATAAGGCCAATACCTGGCTGCAGAAAGGCATAGTCCTTTACTTTGATAGAGGCAACGCCAATGCCCACCAGATAAATATCCAGCATTACCCACTCTTTTAGCTTTTCCAGCATCAGCAGAACCGGGCGCAGATTCATTCCCAGTATGTTACCGAACCATAAGTAGGCGATTGCGGCGACCAGAATCAGCGGGGCTCCTACGGTACAAAACAGCACCATGGCGGCAGTGAGCGGATCGCCCTGTGCGGTCATCTGCCAGATACCCTGGAGCAGGTTTGCGTCAATACGTACGCCGAGCAGGTAAAGATGAAGCAGCGGCTCGCTCCATGCGAATGGCATAAGCAGGATCATCGTTACGGCCATCGCCGCCAGGCGGGTTAATGACCAATCTCTCCCGTCGCGAATTTTCGCATCACAGCACGGACAGAATGCACTTTGGTGCGATTTCATGACCGGAAGGGCAAAAAGCGTATCGCATTGCGGACATCGCTGATAATGTGCGCGGGGCAAGGCGTCGCCGATGGCGTGGACAGCCATTTTTTTAGCAGGCGTTATTTGTCGGTTTTTCAGGGCCATTGCATGCATATGAATAAATCAGGAATAAATCTATCTTAACTCATGACGGGAACTTCTTGAGCATCAACGCATTTAATGCTTATTTTAATAAGCTACACTGCATGACCGAAGTAAGACATAAAGTGATTGGATAATGAACAAAATAGAATTTTACGCGGATTTGAACCGTGACTTTCAGGCGTTAATGGCAGGTGAAACCAGTTTCTTAGCGACACTCGCTAACACCAGCGCGTTGCTTTTTGAGCGACTGAGCGATGTGAACTGGGCAGGTTTTTACCTCCTTGAAGGGGATACGCTGGTATTAGGACCCTTCCAGGGCAAGATTGCCTGCGTGCGTATTCCGGTTGGGCGTGGTGTTTGCGGTACTGCCGTGGCGCAAAATAGCGTGCAACGCGTGGACGATGTACATCAGTTCTCAGGGCATATTGCCTGCGATGCTGCCAGTAATGCCGAAATCGTACTGCCCATTACCCTGAATAATCAGGTTATTGGCGTACTTGATATCGACAGCGTCGCATTCTCGCGCTTTGCTGCAGAGGATGAACAGGGGTTGCGTGAGCTGGTATCGCACCTGGAAAACACGCTTATACAGACCGATTATAAAAAATTCTTTGCGGGCGTCGCAGGATAATCAACGGATAACGTAGCATTTACGGATAGCGTCATTATAATGACGCCTGTTCATGCCTGCGGCTTGTTGGCAACGTCCGTTGTAATCAGGAAATTTCATGGAAAATCAACCTAAGTTGAATAGCAGTAAAGAAGTTATCGCCTTTCTGTCCGAACGTTTTCCTCACTGTTTCAGTGCAGAAGGCGAAGCGCGTCCCCTGAAAATCGGTATTTTTCAGGATCTGGTTGCACGAGTTGAGGGCGAGATGAATCTCAGCAAAACTCAACTTCGTTCCGCTTTACGTCTTTACACTTCAAGCTGGCGTTACCTTTACGGTATCAAAGCTGGTGCGGCCCGTGTCGATCTCGACGGTAACCCGTGTGGCGTTCTGGATGAGCAGCACGTTGAGCACGCCCGTAAACAGCTTGAAGAAGCCAAAGCTCGCGTTCAGGCGCAACGCGCTGAACAACAGGCGAAAAAACGAGAAGCAGCCATTGCTGCAGGTGAGACGGAAGAGGCTCCACGTCGTGAGCGTAAACCCCGTCCGGCACCGCGTCGTAAGGAAAATAGCGAGCGTAAACCTCGTACTGACAAACCTGCCGCAAAACCTCAGCGCGCGCCGCGAGAAGAACGTCATACGCCAGTTTCAGATTTATCTGCACTGACTGTAGGTCAAAACCTTAAGGTTAAAGCGGGTAATAATGCGATGGACGCCACCGTACTGGAAATCACCAAAGACGGCGTTCGCGTACAGCTTACTTCGGGTATGTCGATGATTGTACGCGCAGAACATTTGATGTTCTGAAACGGAGGCCTGGCCTGGCATGAACACTTTGTTTAAGCGCACAGCGTTGGCTGGTCTGTTATTAGTAACAGGCCAGGTTTTCGCGGTGGAAGATATTACCCGTGCCGATCAAATTCCGGTATTAAAGGAAGAGGCTCAGCACGCGACGGTGAGTGAACGAGTGACTTCGCGGTTTACCCGTTCTCACTACCGTCAATTCGATTTGGATCAGGCCTTTTCGGCAAAGATCTTTGATCGTTACCTCAATTTGCTGGACTACAGCCATAATGTGCTTCTGGCCAGCGACGTTGCTCAATTTGCGCAGAAAAAAACGTTACTAGGTGATGAGCTCCGCACCGGTAAACTCGATGTTTTCTACGATCTCTACAACCTTGCGCAAAAACGCCGCTTCGAACGCTACCAGTACGCACTGAAAGTGCTGGAGCGCCCGATGGACTTTTCAGGCAACGACACGTTCAACCTTGACCGCAGTAAAGCGCCGTGGCCAAAGGATGAGTCAGAGCTTAACGCCCTTTGGGATAGCAAAGTCAAATATGACGAGTTAAGCCTCAAGCTCACCGGTAAAGATGACAAAGAGATCCGCGACACCCTGACGCGTCGCTACAAATTCGCTATTCGTCGGCTGGTGCAAACGAACAGTGAAGATGTGTTCTCACTGGCGATGACGTCTTTTGCCCGCGAAATTGATCCGCATACTAACTATCTCTCGCCACGCAATACTGAACAGTTCAATACCGAGATGAGCCTTTCTCTGGAAGGTATTGGTGCCGTTCTGCAGATGGATGACGACTACACCGTTATCAATTCGATGGTAGCGGGTGGTCCGGCGGCGAAGAGCAAAGCTATCAGCGTTGGCGATCGTATCGTTGGGGTCGGGCAGACGGGCCAGAATATGGTCGATGTCATTGGCTGGCGTCTCGATGATGTTGTTGCGCTGATCAAAGGTCCGAAAGGCAGCAAAGTTCGCCTTGAAATTTTGCCTGCGGGTAAAGGAACGAAGACGCGGATTGTGACGCTGACCCGTGAGCGTATTCGTCTGGAAGACCGTGCGGTAAAAATGTCGGTCAAAACGGTCGGCAAGGAAAAAGTTGGCGTCCTGGATATTCCTGGCTTCTATGTGGGTCTGACGGATGACGTCAAGGTTCAGTTGCAGAAGCTGGAAAAACAGAACGTGAGCAGCGTCGTGATTGATCTGCGCACGAACGGTGGCGGAGCATTAACGGAAGCCGTTTCCCTTTCCGGCCTGTTTATTCCGTCAGGTCCTGTGGTTCAGGTTCGTGACAATAATGGCAAAGTCCGTGAAGACAGCGATACCGACGGCGTGGTGTATTACAAAGGCCCGCTGGTGGTGCTGGTCGATCGCTTCAGTGCCTCGGCATCTGAAATATTTGCTGCTGCGATGCAGGATTATGGACGTGCATTGATCGTCGGTGAGCCAACCTTTGGTAAAGGCACCGTTCAGCAGTATCGCTCGCTGAACCGTATTTACGACCAGATGTTGCGTCCGGAATGGCCCGCGCTGGGTTCCGTGCAGTACACCATCCAGAAGTTCTATCGTGTTAATGGTGGCAGTACACAGCGGAAAGGCGTCACGCCAGACATTATTATGCCGACGGGTACGCAAGTGACGGAAACCGGCGAGAAGTTTGAAGATAACGCATTGCCGTGGGATAGCATCAATGCGGCCAACTTTACGAAGTATGGTGATATGAAGCCATTTGGCCCGCAACTGCTGCAGGAACATGATGAGCGTATTGCGAAGGACCCGGAATTCCAGTACATCATGAAGGACATTGCTCGCTTCAATGCCCTGAAAGATAAGAAGAATATCGTGTCACTGAACTATGCGCAGCGTGAAAAAGAGAACGCCGAAGACGATGCTATTCGTCTCAGTCGCCTCAACGATCGATTCAAACGTGAAGGCAAACCGCAGCTGAAAAAACTGGAAGATCTGCCGAAAGATTACCAGGAGCCGGATCCTTATCTGGATGAGACTGTCCATATAGCTCTGGACCTTGCCCATCTTGAAAAAGATACCCCCGCGGCTGACCCCGCTCCCGCAAAATAACCTTCTGACAGGCACAAGAAATTGTGCCTGTTTTTTTAACAAGCTCCAGATGGCGTAAGCATTGTGCTACAAAATGTAAAGTTGTGTCTTTCTGGTGACTTACGGCGTTCTGGTGCTTGAAAATAGCCGGATTAACCATACGATGTGGGTAATCGCATAGTGCGTTTTGTTAATTAGAGGTTAAAAGAAAATTATGATGCGTATCGCGCTCTTCCTGTTGACTAACCTTGCCGTCATGCTGGTGTTCGGCCTGGTGCTTAGCCTGACGGGCATTCAGTCGAGCAGCGTGCAGGGATTGTTGATTATGGCGCTGCTGTTTGGTTTTGGCGGCTCTTTTGTTTCACTGCTGATGTCGAAATGGATGGCACTGAAATCCGTAGGCGGTGAGGTTATCGAACAACCACGTAACGACATGGAACGTTGGTTAATGGACACGGTTGCGAATCAGTCTCGTCAGGCCGGTATCGCCATGCCGCAGGTGGCAATCTACCATGCGCCGGATATCAACGCATTCGCCACAGGTGCCCGCCGTGATGCTTCGCTGGTCGCCGTCAGTACCGGTCTTTTGCAGAATATGAGCCGTGATGAAGCCGAAGCGGTTATTGCGCATGAAATTAGTCACATCGCCAATGGCGATATGGTCACGATGACCCTGATTCAGGGGGTGGTGAACACCTTCGTTATTTTCATCTCGCGCATTCTCGCGCAGATTGCATCAGGTTTTCTTAGCGGCAACCGCGATGACGGCGAAGAGAGCAACGGTAACCCGTTAATCTACTTCGCTGTAGCAACCGTGCTGGAACTGGTTTTTGGTATTCTGGCCAGCATCATCACGATGTGGTTCTCACGTCACCGTGAATTCCATGCTGATGCGGGTTCTGCGAAACTCGTTGGACGTGAAAAGATGATTGCTGCGCTCCAGCGCCTGAAAACCAGCTATGAGCCGCAGGAAGCCAGCAGCATGATGGCATTTTGCATCAACGGTAAGTCTAAATCGTTAAGTGAACTGTTTATGACTCACCCCCCGCTCGACAAACGTATCGAAGCGCTGCGTAGCGGGGCTTATCTCAAATAAGGCGTGAGCCTGAAATGAAGAAGCGCGTCATATGACGCGCTTTTTTTATGCAGCGCGCGGCTGTGTGATCCGCAAGCCGCTGATGATTGCAGCGAGGGTTGCCAGTATGCCTGCGAGCAGAAGTGATGTATGCGTACCGCTTTTATCAAACAGGTTGAAGAGTAACGCCACCAGTGCCGCGCCGGAACTCTGTCCTAACAGGCGCGCGGTACCCAGCATGCCACTGGCGCCACCGCTACGCTGACGCGGTGCGGAGCTGATGATCGTATGGTTATTGGGTGACTGAAACAGACCAAATCCTGCCCCGCAAAGGGCCATTCGCCAGATAATATCCACATCGGCAGGCGCTGCTGGCAGCATCGCGAGCGCAAACAGGCCGCACGCCATCATAGCCAGTCCCAGCGCCCCCAGCAGCCCGGCGTGAACACGTTCAATCAGATAACCAGCCAGTGGCGCCATCACCATGGTGGCTAATGGCCACGGCGTTAACAGCAGACCGGTTTCCACTTCGCTGCGTCCAAGTATCGATTGCATAAAGAAGGGCAGGGAAACAAGGGCCAGCATTTGTGCGCAAAAAGAGCAAATTGACGTACAAATCGATAATGAGAACAGTGGAATACGCAACAGGTCGATGGGTAACAGAGGTACCGACAAACGCAGTTGTCGACGGACAAAAAAGGTGCCGATCACCAGCATGCCCGTAATTTCAGCGACTACCAGCGTAATGGATTGCCCTTGGGCAAATCCGCTCATCGCGGTTATAAGTAAACCAAACGTTAACGCGTTCATCACCGCACTGGGAAGATCAAATTTCGGCATCGCACTGCGTGAGCCATTAGCGGGTAAATAACGCAATGCCAGTACCAGCGAGAGTATTCCCAGAGGCACATTAATCAAAAACAGCCACTGCCAGGAGGCGACAGAGAGAATCGCAGCGGCAATTGTCGGGCCTGCTGCCGAAGAGACAGCTACCACGAAAGAGTTGATTCCCATTCCACGCCCTAACTGACGCTGTGGGTAAATCAGGCGTATTAATGCGGTATTCACGCTCATCAGCGCCGCGCCGCCGAAACCCTGCGCGACACGGGCAAGCGTCAGCGTGAGTAACGAATCTGACAGCGCGCAAAGCAGAGAAGTAAGAGTAAAGAGCACAAGTCCACACTGGTAGACACGACGGTAGCCGAACATATCCCCGAGGAATGACAGGGTCAGCAACGAGATGACAATCGCTATCTGGTAGGCATTAACGACCCAAATTGAACTGGCCGGTGATGCATGCAGGTCCCGTGCAATAGTCGGTAGTGCAACATTAGCAATGGCACCGTCGAGCACGGCCATAGTAATGCCAATAACAATCGTTAATATTGCGCCGTAGCGCTGTGGAACCGGTAAGCCATCTGGGGTGGATTTATTCATGAGAAAAGCTGAGTTTTGCTTGTTCAATGATTTGTATAATGATTCTATCATCCGTATTTCGGTTTTATATCGCAGATTTGTAACGAAGTTGCGAAACTCGGATTGCGACGGGCAGGCGAGAAATTTATAATAAAAACCTATTCTGATTTTTATAAAACACGGGCGATGAGGTGACTAATGGCTATTGCAGATTTGGATAAACAGCCAGATTCTGTGTCTTCTGTACTGAAGGTATTTGGCATTCTGCAGGCGCTTGGCGAAGAACGTGAGATTGGGATCACCGAACTTTCGCAGCGCGTCATGATGTCTAAAAGCACCGTATATCGCTTTTTGCAGACGATGAAATCACTGGGTTATGTTGCTCAGGAAGGAGAGTCGGAGAAGTACTCTCTCACCCTTAAACTGTTCGAACTCGGTGCACGCGCGTTGCAAAACGTCGATCTGATCCGCAGTGCCGATATTCAGATGCGTGAACTCTCTCGACTCACCAAAGAGACTATCCACCTGGGCGCGTTGGACGAAGACAGCATTGTCTATATCCACAAAATCGACTCTATGTATAACCTGCGCATGTATTCACGCATTGGCCGCCGCAACCCGCTCTATAGCACTGCGATTGGTAAAGTATTGCTTGCGTGGCGTGACAAGGAAGAGGTTATGCAGATCCTTGAGGGGGTAGAGTACAAACGCAGCACCGAGCGCACCATTACCAGTACCGAGGATCTGTTGCCGATGCTCGATATTGTCCGTCAGCAGGGCTATGGCGAAGATAATGAAGAGCAGGAAGAAGGCTTACGTTGCATTGGTGTGCCAGTATTTGACCGTTTCGGCGTAGTCATTGCCGGGCTGAGTATCTCCTTTCCTACGCTGCGTTTCTCCGAGGAACGTCTGCATGAGTATGTCAGTATGCTCCACCATGCTGCGCGTAAGATTTCTGAACAGATGGGTTATAACGATTATCCGTTCTGAGTGTGAAAACGCCGCCTTGATGGCGGCGTTTGTTTATCCATTATCGATAACAGTTTCGCTTTTGCGTAGTACCGGGCATTGTGTGAGTCCGATAATACCGCTACTTGAGTGAACATATTGTGCTGTGCTGACGCCCCGGGCCGTCAAGTATTTACACTGTAATCCCAGACCTGCGGCATTTTCATGGCTGCCAACCAGCACGCCATATCCACTTAGCAAAATACCAACCCAGACCAGTGCCACGACAATAATTGCCCGAATAAGTGTGCGCATCATCATTCCTTGCGTTTGGATACTGTTTTCAGGCTATCGCTTTGGCGGAAGACCGCACACCCGAGCATTCCTAAAAACTCCGATTAGAGATACAGTTAGTCGCGGTTTAAGTAACTAATGCTAACCTGGTAACATAAAGTGGAGTATCGGAGAGTGGAGTGAAAAAGTTTAGATGGCTAATACTGATCGCCGTACTGGTGGTCTGCCTGTTGCTCTGGACTCAAATGCTAAATGTGATGTGCGACCAGGATGTTCAGTTTTTCAGCGGCATTTGCGTCATCAATAAATATATCCCCTGGTAGGGGCTTTTTTGTCGTTAATGATTTCCTTCCGTCTTACCAGTGGTAAAATGTACCTCTTTGGTTGAGGTGGTAAAATGAACGAATTAATGAGTTCAGGCGCGTTTAATATTGCGTCTTTTGTTGTTTCGGTGGTGGTGTTGCTGGTCGGGTTGGTGCTGTGGTTCTTTATCAATCGTGCAAGTTCGCGGACTAATGAGCAGATCGAATTGCTCGAAGCATTGTTAGATCAGCAAAAGCGTCAGAACGCGTTGCTGCGTCGCTTGTGCGAATCTAACGAGCCGGAAAAAGAGATTACCCCGGCACCGGTCGTTGAAGAAGAAGGCAAAGGCGATGAATTTATCCGTCTGGTAGCAGAGCGTTAAATTTGCAGAGGTGAGGGGCGTTATGGCGCGTAAAAATCTCTGGTTTAATGCCGCGTTCCCTCACCATCGTCCCGATGGTTTTACTAATCTCACCCCCGGCGGTCATGCGTCTGGCGATGTAAAACGTTGGCGGCAGGAGCGCAAAGCCGCAGGCTTACCGCGTCCGCCTGCCGGGGGGTATGCCAGTTTTACTGCGCAGTGGTGGCAGCATGCAGAAATTAATGGTGACGATGACAGGGTCTGGTGGTTAGGTCACTCGTCAATCCTGCTACGCCTGATGGGGCAGTATATTTTGACCGACCCGATTTTCTCTGACCGGGCGTCGCCTCTACGTTTTGCCGGCCCACGGCGACGAACACCGCCTGCGTTAGCCATTTCCGAACTACCTTCGCTCGATACCATTGTTATCTCGCACAATCACTACGATCATCTTGACGCCAGAACAATGCGCGCGCTTATACAACATTTTCCACAGGTAGCGATTTTTGTACCCCTCGGCCTGGAAAACTGGTGCCGTCGTTTGGGCGCGCGAAATGTGACAGAACTCGACTGGTGGCAAAGCGTTGTCTTTCAGGGGCTTGTGTATACGGCTGTGCCCGCGCAGCACTGGAGTATGCGTACACCCTGGGATCGTAATTGCGCCTTGTGGTGTGGCTGGGTGATCGAGAGTAGCGCGCAACGCTTCTGGTTCCCCGGCGATACCGGTTACAGCGAAGAGTTACTGGCCATCCCACAGCGTCTGGGGCCGCTAAGCCTGGCAGCGCTCCCTATTGGTGCATACGCTCCTCGTTGGTTCATGGCCTACAACCATATGGATCCGCAACAGGCAGTAACCTTATGGCTGCAGTTGGGTAAACCTCTGTCGTTTCCTGTTCACTGGGGTGTTTTCGAACTGGCGGATGAATCACTGGATGAGCCGCTGCGCGAGTTGGATAATGCATTAAGCGAAACGGCAGGTGACATTACGAACTTCACCACACTGAAAATTGGTCAGTATTTATCTTTGCAAAATAGAGACGAGTAGCACTGGTACTAATTTATTATTTAGAACAAGTTAAATACTTTTTATTTTTATCGAAACGTTTTTATTGCCTTTTTATGAGGCACTGTCATCAGACTTTCATTATTTTGGTGCACACTCCTGCTTAATTGCACAACAAATATTCGATGGTAAACCAACACATTTGATTAGTTGCGCGAGCGGGCATTTCATAGCTTCATGATTTGCGAAAAATGGCATAGCTATGCGTTAATGCTGCTAGTGATATAAGGTATGCCGTAATATTTTTATCCCGCTACGTGGACGAATGGAACTCATTGAGCTATGGTAAAAAAGATGGGTTATCAACGCGGGCCAGAAGGCGGGCTGCCTGTCGTAACGAGGTTATCTTCTTTGCATAAATCTGCATTGGTTGTATTGATAACCTTAGAATTTGTGCGACGGATCCAGGCCTTTTTAAAAATGGCTTGCCATAATTTACGTTGTGTGTGATAACACGTTTTGGGTCAAACGAGGTACAGTTCTGTTTATGTGTGGCATTTTCAGTAAAGAAGTCCTGAGTAAACACGATATCGTTGAATACCGCTTCTCTGCCGAACCTTATATTAGTGCCTCAAGCAGTAATGTCTCAGTTTTATCTCAGTTAATGCCTCCGGGCGAAGTATATACATTAAGGAATATTGCAAATGGCAAAGATTAAAGGTCAAGTTAAGTGGTTCAACGAGTCCAAAGGTTTTGGTTTCATTACTCCTGCTGATGGCAGCAAAGATGTGTTCGTACACTTCTCTGCAATCCAGGGTAACGGCTTCAAAACTCTGGCCGAAGGCCAGAACGTTGAGTTTGAAATTCAGGACGGCCAGAAAGGCCCGGCAGCTGTTAACGTAACTGCTATCTAATTTCAAATCCACTGGTACTTGAGACGCTACCGGCGTATCAATGTCAGCGAAAAGCCTCGCCATTGTGCGGGGCTTTTTAATTTCTGCTTCGCATTCCCCGATGCGACGAATGGCGGTAAACTTGCGTCCTTTAAAGAGTTCCGGAGTTGCCATGCCCTTTTGTTGCCCACTTTGTCACGCCCCCTTAACGCGTTCCGAACAGAGTTTTTCCTGCCCACAACGCCATCAGTTCGACATAGCGAAAGAAGGGTACGTCAATTTACTGCCGGTGCAGCACAAACGTTCGCGGGATCCGGGTGACAGCGCGGAAATGATGCAGGCGCGCCGTGCGTTTCTTGATGCCGGACACTATCAGCCGCTGCGTGATGCGATCGCGTCAGAGCTACAGATGCGCCTGCCTGCGCAGGCAGAGGCGATACTGGACATTGGCTGTGGGGAAGGGTATTACACTCAGGCTTTTGCCGGGGTAGCGCAGCGTAAAGAAGCCCGGATGTTTGGACTCGATGTTTCAAAAGCGGCCATACGTGCAGCCGCAAAACGTTATTCTGAGGTGATGTTTTGCGTTGCCTCCAGCCATCGCCTGCCTTTCCAGGATGACAGCATTGACGCTATCGTACGTATTTACGCACCCTGCAAAGCAGAGGAACTGTTACGTGTAGTAAAACCGGGTGGATGGGTTATCACCGCAGCGCCTGGGCCGCGTCATTTGATGGAGCTGAAAGGGCTGATTTACCGCGAAGTACAGTTACATGCACCTGATACTGGCGAGATAGAAGGGTTTCGTGTCGCAGAGCAGCAATCACTGAGCTACGAGATGGAGTTAACGGGGGCAGAGGCTGCCGCGTTACTACAAATGACGCCCTTTGCCTGGCGGGCAAAACCGGATGTCCGGGAAACCCTGGCAGCGCAAGAGCGCTTTATCTGTCAGACAGACTTTACCCTGCATTGTCTGCAACGCGTTGATTAAGCCGAGAAGTGTGACCAGAGGATCTCAATGCCGATCCCGATTAGCACTATACCGCCAAGAATCTCCGCCCGTTTGCCCAGCAGCGGGCCTATATAACGACCAATCATCATGCCGAGGGTGGACATCACCAGGGTCGCGCAACCGATCGCCAGGGCGGTTGACAGAATATTCACCTGCAAGAATGCCAGACCCACCCCTACGGCCATCGCATCAAGGCTGGTCGCAATCGCGGTAGTGACCAACAGCCAGAAGCCGTGGCGACATGGCGCTTCCCCGGCGTCATCGGCATCTGCGCGAAAACCCTCCAGCACCATTCTGCCGCCCAGGAAGATCAGCAAGATAAAGGCAATCCAGTGATTCCACTCCAGCACAAATTGGCTGGCAAGCATTCCCAGTCCCCAGCCTATAAGTGGCGTCAGTGTTTCGATAGCGCCAAAAATCAGGCCGGTACGCAGGGCTTCGGAGAATTTGGGTTTATGCAGTGTCGCCCCTTTACCGATTGATGCTGCGAAGGCATCCATCGACATGCCAAAGGCGAGGAGAAGGGTGGCGGATAAATTCATGCGAGCGTCCTGACCGGGAGTTCCATATAACACACCACTGCCCCCAGTAAACAGCAGTTGATGTGTCAATGGTCTCGCCTGACCGGATAAATCACAGTCCGTACGTGCCACGTTTTGCAACGAGTATGTTGACACGTACATTTCCAGTAAATGGAAATCGGCTACTCCCCAACGACGGGCGCAACCTTAACATATTTTGAGAATATAAAACAATAACAGAGAATTATTAATTCATTTGCCAATTGATAACGATTAACATTTAGATTCATAAGTGAATATGACGTTAAAAAGTTGAGAAAGCTACCGGGCGAAATATAGCAAAGGCTATAATTGTGCTTATTTAATATACATCGGCGAGTTGTGATTTTTACTCATAATTTATTGAATTTTAATGAGTAATTTATATATCTTCTCTAGATCGTCAATATTTTTAACCCGAATAAGCAAGCGCCTTTGTTCTAATTGCATCACCAGCACACCATCCTCAGATAAATTCATCTCTTTAATACGGTTATATTCTATCCAGACACTGGAAAAGAAAAATCCCCGCGTTTTGAAGAGAATCCTGGGCGTGCGAATCCAAAAAAGATAAATAGCCAATAATGCCAGAGCAGATAATAACCATGTGGTTAATGACGTACCGTTATTTGTGACATTGTTGTAAATAAGGATGATCAGCAGGCCAACAAAAATAGTTGCATCGACACGGCTGCGGCGCAGTAAGGGGAGGGTGAGCAGAGTATCGCCGTGACGGCGGGGCAGGATAAGTTCATCGTAAATGGCAAATGCCAGCAGAGCGGCGATAAACAACATCAGTATGCTGTCCGTGAGCGTCATGGTTCCTCCTGATAATAAAAAACCGGGGCGAGGCCCCGGTTATAACACAACAGATTACAGACCTAACAGGCCAACCGCATACCCTACGATACCGATGACAAAGAAGCCGACGATAATCCACAGTGGGTTAACTTTCTTACGCAGCAACCACATACAGGCGAAAGTCAGCAGTAGCGGAACCAGGCCCGGCATCAACTGATCGAGGATGGTTTGCACTGTTGTGACGTTTTGTTTACCGGTCTGGTCGGTAATACGCGAGACCACCAGCGGAATGTTCACATGCGTCCACTTGTTGACCAGCGCCCCCATGACAAAGAGACCGAGTATCGACGCCCCTTCCGTCAGCTTCTGCAGGAAACCACCACCCATATCCTGGACGATATCGATACCTTTGCGATAACCGTACGCCACGCCGTAATAGCGGGTTGCCAGGCGCACCAGGTTAAACAGAAAGAAGAACAGCAAAGGCCCAAGCAGGCTGCCGCTCATAGCGATACCCGCACCAAGCGCTGCGAAGACCGGACGTACGGTACCCCAGAAAATCGGGTCACCCACACCTGCCAGCGGACCCATCAGACCGACTTTGATACCGTTGATGGCACCATCGTCAATCTCTGCCCCGTTCGCACGTTGTTCTTCCATCGCCAGCGTTACGCCCAGTACCGGCGCCGCAACATAAGGATGGGTGTTAAAAAACTCCAGGTGACGCTTGATAGCTTGTTTACGCGCGTCGTTGTTCTCCGGGTAGAGGCGTCTGATAGCCGGTACCATGGAGAAGCAGAAACCCAGCGCCTGCATACGTTCGAAGTTCCATGAACCCTGAAACAGGTTAGAACGGATGAACACGCCACGAATATCGCCCGGAGTGAGTTTTTTCACAGTGGTAGTTTTAGTCGTCATATCAACCATTTCGCTCACCTGTTAGTCCAGTTCGTTATCGAGATCGTTATTACCGGCAGCCTGTGCAGGCGCACCAGCAGAGCGGTTATATTTCGGGCTCAGTTGGATATAGAGGATGGCCATCACGGCACCAATCACACCGAGCGCAACGAGGTTGAAGTTAGTAAACGCCGCAGTCACGAAACCAAGGTAGAAGAACGGCATCAGGTAGCCTGCGCGCATCATATTGATAACCATCGCATAACCAACTACCACAATCATACCGCCGGCGATGTTCAGGCCGCTGGTTACGACTTCCGGAATGGCGTTCAGCATCCCCTGAACTTCACTGGTCCCTACGGAAATTGCAACGATAACCGCCGGTATTGCAATACGCATTGCCTGAAGGAAAAGGGAAGAGACATGGATCCAGGATAGGGCCGTGAGGTTGCCATTGTTTGCCGCCTTATCCGCAGCGTGCTGGAATGCTACGGTGATAGTACGCACGATGATCGTCAGTACCTGGCCTGCTGCTGCCAGCGGGATAGCCAAAGCGATACCCGCACCAATACTTTGATGTCCCGCGATAACCAGAACAGTTGAGATAATAGAGGCGAGCGCGGCATCGGGAGCAACTGCCGCACCGATGTTCATCCAGCCCAGCGCAATCATCTCCAGGGTACCGCCGATGATAATACCGGTTTTCATATCCCCCAGGACGATCCCCACCAGCGTACAGGCCACTAACGGACGATGAAACTGAAATTCATCAAGTACCGATTCCATACCGGCAATACACGCGACGACAAACACCAGCACAATCTGAAGAGTGGTAATCTCCATTGTACTTCTCCTATGCTAAACAAACGTAAGTGTGAACTGAGTTAACCAACCCGGCGCGATTACTTCGCTGCCTTGTTAATCAAATCCATCATTTTCAGTTTCGGGTCGT
This sequence comes from Phytobacter palmae, assembly GCA_900112785.1. Lineage (GTDB taxonomy): Bacteria > Pseudomonadota > Gammaproteobacteria > Enterobacterales > Enterobacteriaceae > Phytobacter > Phytobacter palmae. The sequence goes on from FONB01000008.1 coordinate 230,914, forward strand.
TAGAAACTTTACGAACTTCGAGCTCGATATTGCGTTCATTGAGCTTTTTGAAGGCTGCAATATCTTTGTCATCCACCGAAACCGCGTTGTTCACCTGAGTTTTCCCCTGCCGGTAGGCCATGCCGCCGATGTTAACAGAGGTGATTTTCACCCCTTCTTCAACAATGCGCAGTACGTCTGTGGGATTGGTAAACAACAGCATCACCCGCTCACCCGCATATTTCGGGTTGTTGTAAACACGGATCATCTTGGCAACGTCCACCACGTGCGCCGTCACCCCGGGAGGCGCAACTTGTGTGAGCAGCGTCTTACGTACGTTATCGGCTGCAACTTCATCACTGACGACGATAATTCGCGTCACGTTTGTTTCTTTAGTCCAGCGTGTAGCGACCTGACCATGGATTAAGCGGTCATCAATACGGGCAAGACCAATGATCATATAGTCATTCGGTCCCATGGGTTTTACTGGAGCCGCCGGTTTAGGGGGCGCGGCGGGTATCGGTTTTTCCACTGGTTTGGCTTTCAGCGCTTTCACTCCTTCACGTCCCGTTTCCACGGCGACCGCCACCAGCTCATCAAAGGTTGGGTTGTCGTCACGCGCCATCAGTGTTTCCACGAGCATAGGAATATTGACGCCAGCCACCACTTCATAATGCTCTTTATCGACGACAATGCGGCTGGCAGCATTGAACGGACTGCCACCCCATGTATCAACGAGAAATAGCACGCCCTGATGTGTATCGAGCTTTTCCAGTTGCGCGTTGTATTTTTCGATTAACGTTTCGGCGTTTTCACCGGGAACGAAATCGATCCAACCGACATTCTCTTGCTCGCCCAATAGCATTTCGGCGGTTTTGAGTAACTGTTCCGCAGCCCAACCATGTGTGCCTATCACAATAGCAATGGTCACTTGCTACCTCCTTCGTTTTTGTCGTTAACACATCATTAACTGATGTATTCTGAATCTCCCCGCTGCCCGAATCGATTCAGACAGGGCTTAGAGAGAAAAAACTAAGACTGACGGGAATTATTTTAGATAGCGAAAAAATAATTTATGTGATGAACATCCGTAATTTAGCTTTAACGCCCGGGAAATTTCGGAGCGAAAAATATCTCTCAAAATGCAAATTCTGGTAAATCTTTGCAAAATTCAAACTCTCTCTGATATGTTGAGCATCCGTTTAAATAATCAGGAGTAAAGGGCATTAGCCCGCCGTATGGACCGTCACCGACGTCAGTTCCCCCTTTGGCCTTTTTGTGCCAGCCATTCTTTATCCTTGAACCCCCTTGTTGTCATTATGCCTGCGCCTCCCTGTGCGCGGACTCATCATGCCTTTAGCCGGAGCTTGCCATGGAATTCTTAATGGACCCCTCGATATGGGCGGGGTTATTGACACTTGTCGTTCTGGAAATTGTTCTTGGTATTGATAACCTGGTATTTATCGCCATCCTCGCCGACAAATTGCCGCCAAAGCAGCGAGATAAAGCGCGCCTGATTGGTCTTTCCCTGGCGCTGGTGATGCGTTTAGGACTGCTGTCGCTTATCTCCTGGATGGTAACGCTGACTAAACCGCTCTTTTCTGTCTGGGATTTCACCTTCTCCGGCCGTGATTTGATCATGCTGCTTGGGGGGATATTCCTGCTGTTTAAAGCGACGACCGAACTACATGAGCGGCTGGAAAATCGTCAGCACGATGAAGGTCAGGGTAAAGGATATGCCAGTTTCTGGGTGGTGGTCGTACAAATTGTTATTCTTGACGCCGTGTTCTCGCTTGATGCGGTGATCACCGCAGTCGGGATGGTCAATCATCTGCCGGTCATGATGGCGGCAGTGGTGATTGCCATGGCGGTTATGCTGCTGGCATCCAAACCCCTGACTCGCTTTGTTAATCAGCACCCTACGGTGGTGGTGCTCTGTCTGAGCTTCCTGCTAATGATTGGTCTGAGCCTGGTGGCAGAAGGTTTCGGTTTCCATATTCCGAAAGGCTATCTGTACGCAGCGATTGGCTTTTCGATCATTATCGAGCTGTTCAACCAGATTGCGCGTCGTAACTTTATTCGCCATCAGTCGACGTTGCCGCTACGTGCGCGTACCGCCGATGCGATTTTGCGTCTGATGGGGGGGAAACGCCAGGCCAGCCAGACACAGGATACCGACAGTCAGTCTCCTGTATCTGTACCGGAAGGGGCGTTTGCCGAAGAGGAACGTTACATGATCAATGGCGTGTTAACTCTGGCTTCTCGCTCGTTGCGCAGCATCATGACGCCACGTGGTGAAATCAGTTGGGTCGACGCCAACCTGAGTGTGGAAGAGATCCGCCAGCAGCTTCTCTCATCGCCACACAGTCTGTTCCCGGTCTGTCGCGGTGAGCTGGATGAGGTGCTGGGTATTGTTCGCGCGAAAGAGATGCTGGTGGCGCTGGAAGAGGGGGAGGACGTTGCGGCAATGGCGTCGGCATCACCGGCAATTGTTGTACCGGAAACGCTGGACCCCATTAAACTGCTGGCCGTATTGCGCCGTGCCCGTGGCAGCTTTGTTATCGTGACCAACGAATTTGGCGTGGTGCAGGGGCTGGTAACACCGCTGGACGTCCTGGAGGCGATTGCCGGTGAGTTCCCTGACGCCGACGAAACGCCGGAAATTGTCGCTGATGGCGATGGCTGGCTGGTTAAAGGCACCACCGATTTGCATGCTTTGCAACAAACGCTGGACCTGGACACCCTGGTCAACGAGAACGAGGACATCGCCACGGTCGCGGGCCTGGTGATTGCCATTAATGGTCAGATCCCCCGTCCTGGCGACAGGCTGGAGCTTGCACCACTGCATATCAGCGTTATCGAAGCAAACGACTATCGCGTCGACCTGGTACGTGTTGTTAAAGAGCGAACGCCTCACGACGAAGAAGAGTAATCTGACTATGGCATAAGCGGCATCATGAGCCCTTTACGCCGCGCTGGCGGGGAAGTCCACCCCGCCAGCCAATGCGGAAACTCTTTGATCGGCATGGGCTTTGCGTACAGAAAGCCTTGTAATATATGCACCCCCCGTTGTCGCAGATGTTGTGCCTGACGAGGGTTTTCTACCCCTTCCGCCACCAGTTCAATATTCAGTCGTTGCCCGAGTGCGATAATCATATCTGTCACCGTCGAGTTCACCGCATCTGTACCAATGGCCATGGTGAATGATTTATCAATTTTTAATACATCCGGGCGCAGTCTCTCCAGCCAGGATAGCGAACTGTTCCCGGTACCAAAATCATCAATGGCGATTTTGGCCCCCCTGCGATGAAGTTCGCGCACCATACGGTAATCAACGTCCTGCAAAGCGTCGCGTTCGGTAAGCTCAATGGTTAATTGTTGCACCGGATTCGCGTGATACCACAGACGATTGAGATCCTCGAGCAACATCCCATGGCGCAAGTGGCTGGGAGCGACATTGATACCAATCTGAAAGCTACTATCTGCCGGGAAGAGCCCAAGCTGGCGTTGCGTTTCCGCCATCACATAACGTGTCAGCGGGGCGATTAAATTGTGCTCTTCAGCGATGGGAATAAAAACATCCGGCGAGATCCAGCCCTGACGAGGATTGTTCCAGCGCAGCAGGATCTCGACGCCGATACAGGTGTTGTTGTTCGCCTCCAGAAGAGGCTGGCAAAATAGCTCAAACTCCCTTGCGGCGAGACCCAGATTGATCTCCCCGGAAAAGCTCATGCGACTGGCCGTAGCCAGCCAGGCAATATAGCCAGTCAGTAAACTTAATAGCAGTGCCAGCGGTAATTGTGACGGTAAATGGCGCAATGCCAGCGCATCGGCCCCTGGTCCGGTCACGCTAACGACAAAGGGAAAGTGTTCCGAAGCCTGTTGATAGCGTTCTTCATTATTCAGTTCCGGCAGGCGATTACTGACTCCGCTGCCATAAACCAGATGACGGTCATTCACGCTCAGGCTTGCAGAGGTAATTAAAGGTTCGTCAGGTTCGAGCATTAAATTGCTCAGCAAATCGATATTAACAACCTCAATAATGCCGCTCTGACCATCGGTTGTGGTGGGATACCATATAATCATCACCGGGCTGTTTTTCAAAAGCGACTGATCGGTGGAAAGCATCATCAGCGATTTTGTTGCTGGTAATGCGGGTTGCAGTTGTTTAATCGGCACATCCCGATAACCAAAAATGCTTGAGCAGTATAAAACCCCGTCTTTGATGAGCCCGATGTCACGCACGGTCTGTAAACTTGCGGCCTGCGTGCGTAATAAGAGATGGGCATTAGCACAGGATAAGCCGACGAGAGCCATGATCACATCGCGCTTACGTTCAAGCGGTAAAAGTAATTTATCGAATGATTCAACAGCATGTGCGGTAAAAGCGACAATTTTGTCCTGATTTAAATTTCGCTCCGAAATAAATCGAGTGGCGAGAGTGAAAATCAGCGTCACGATTGCCACGGTCACGCAAATTATTAACCGTTTCCGCCGATAACTTTTAATAATTCTTTGTGCTGTTTGCATGCCGTGACCGCCTTAAAAGCCACTGGCCTGGAATTTCCGCCAGAACAAAGAAAGTGTAGTTGGGAAAGCGCAAAAACGATGAGAAAAGAGAGAGAATTTAGCCCTTCTGTCGTAGAAGGGCTATAAACGGGTATTAGTCGCACTGAACTTTGATGGCAAGGCCGCCGCGAGAGGTTTCGCGATATTTAGCATTCATATCTTTGCCGGTCTCGTACATGGTTTCGATAACCTTATCCAGTGAGACTCGGGGGGCACTGGTGCGGCGCATTGCCATACGGGAGGCATTAATGGCTTTCACTGAGGCAATAGCATTACGCTCGATACAGGGCACCTGTACCTGACCCGCGACCGGGTCACAGGTGAGGCCGAGATTATGTTCCATACCGATTTCCGCTGCCACGCAAACTTGTTCCGGACTGGCGCCCAGCAGTTCCGCAAGGCCCGCCGCCGCCATTGAGCACGCTACGCCCACTTCCCCCTGACAACCCACCTCGGCGCCGGAAATCGAGGCGTTCATTTTATACAGTGCGCCAATAGCGCCTGCGGCAAGGAAATAGCGGATATAAATATCCGGAGTGACGGATTCGATAAAGTGGTCATAGTAGGCCAGCACTGCCGGGACAATACCACAAGCCCCGTTTGTCGGCGCTGTCACCACACGTCCACCAGCAGCGTTCTCCTCGTTCACCGCCAGCGCGAACATATTGACCCAGTCCACAACGTTCATTGGATCGTTTGACAGCTTATCGCTGGCAACCAGCATTCGACGCAGCGCTGAGGCGCGACGCGGCACGCGCAGCGGGCCAGGCAGCACACCTTCCGTGTTCATGCCGCGATCGATACAGGCACGCATCGTCGCCCAGACATGGCCGAAGTACGCTTCGATCTCCTGCTTGCTGTGCAGCGCCAGTTCGTTTTGCATCACCATGCCAGAGAGCGAAAGGCCGGTCTCTTTGCAATAATTCAGCATATCGCTGGCCGATTTGAACGGGTAGGGAACGGTAACTTCGTTGAGCACTTCTTTACCAAAATGCTCTTCATCGACAATAAAACCACCGCCGATGGAGTACCAGGTATTGCTGTAGACTTCACGCTCGCCATTCCACGCGTGGATGCTCATGGCATTTTCGTGCAGCGGCAGATTGTCGCTGTGAAAACGCATGCCGTTATCCTGCGGAAAATCCACTTCCCGACGGCCCTGAGCGAGCAGCAGGCGACCCCGATTTTCCACATCGCGGATAAATGCCGGAATGGAATCAATGTCTACCGTGGCTGGCTCATTGCCAGCCAGACCCATAATAATGGCGATATCGGTATGGTGGCCTTTACCTGTCAGTGACAGTGAGCCATAAACATCCACCGCAACGCGGGTGACGCTTTCCAGTAATCCTTTTTCGACCAGGTCATCGACGAACTGCTTCCCGGCTTTCATCGGGCCAACAGTGTGGGAGGAAGAGGGACCGATCCCCACCTTGAACATGTCGAATATACTAATCACATTAACACTCCTGACAGGGTTACCAGAGGTTCCAGTAACGATGTAATAACTGCGCATAGTGTAAGAGGGAAGCGTGCGGTCAGCTTAATTATTCACATGAATTAAACTAATGCCTAACCTCGATTTTACTAATAGCGCGCGGCCACATTCTACTGTCCCAAGAATGCTTCGTGTTAAGTATAGTTAAGGGCGAAGCCCCACCTGCAGTGCCAGCTCACGAATTATGCCGGCGGTCATGCCCCAGACAAAATAATGCTGATACCAGGAGAGCCACACCCGGTGAGCATTGCCCTGGCGATGGATATCCAGTGGATGATAGCGCCCCAGACGTAGCGCCTCGGCCAGCGGCATTTCAAATACCGAAGCTACTTCGTCTTCGCTGGCGTGGTAATGCAGATCGGGAGGAATAATACCCACAACGGGTGTCACGCGAAATCCGGTGACGCTGTCCACGGGAGGGAGCACGCCGATAACGTCGACGGCCTCAGGAGGAATAGCCACCTCTTCTTGTGCTTCCCTCAGGGCCGCGGCAATCAGCGAAGCATCGGTGTCATCAACGGCACCGCCGGGAAAAGCGACCTGCCCGGCGTGTTTTCGCAATCGTGGCGAACGCTGTGTCAACAATAACCCTGGCTGCTCGCGTCGCACCACCGGCACCAGTACTGCCGCCTGCCGCGCATTTGCGGCTGTGGGGTGGAGCTGGGGGCGTAAAAGCTGAAAACGCGACAGAAAATCATCCAGGGTAAGGTTAGGCTGCGCCACGATTTAGCTCTCCAGTTGCTGCAAGATACGGTTAACTTTATCAAACGTTTCCTGATATTCCGCCTCTTCGTTGCTATCCGCCACGATACCGCCTCCGGCTGAACAGAATATTTGGCCCGCCCACGCCGTCAGGGTACGAATGGTGATGCTGGTATCCATGGCGCCGCAAAAACTGATGTACCCAATGCTGCCGCACCAGGCATTACGCCGTTGTGGTTCCAGTTCATCGATAATTGCCATGGCGCGAATTTTAGGCGCCCCGGTAATCGACCCACCCGGAAATGCGGCGCGTAATACATCGCTGGCATGTAAACCTGCCGGCAGCTTTGCTGTTACGGTACTGACCAGATGGTGAACAGCCGGGAAGGGCTCTACGACAAACAACTCCGGGACGCGTACGGAACCAGGCACGGCCACCCGACCAATATCATTGCGCATCAGGTCGACAATCATCAGATTTTCAGCCCGATCTTTCGTTGAGGCGGCCAGTTTTTGTGCCTGTTGTGCATCATTCTGCGCATCAGGCAGGCGCGGAAGTGTGCCTTTAATAGGGCGCGTCTCGATAACATCATCCGAAAGATGAATAAACCGCTCCGGCGACAGGCTTAAAACCGCACCCTCTTCCAGACGTAAAAAAGCACTGAACGGGGCGCGATTTGAGCGATTCAGACGGCAAAACGCCTGCCACTCATCGCCGACATAGTGTGCCTGAAAACGCTGGGCGAGATTAACCTGATAACAATCACCGCTGTGCAACCATGCCTGTACCTGACGAAATTTCTCGCCATACTCCGAGCGCGTCATATTTGCCTGCCAGGGGGCGGTCAGGCTAAACGGGATGGCGGACGGCGGTGTTTGGGCGTTAAGCCAGGCCAGACGCGCCTGCGGATCCCGGTAACTCAGTAGCGTGACTCGTTGTTTATGGTGATCCACCACCATGGCCCAGTCATAAATGCCTATTGCCATATCCGGCAATAAAATATCCTTTTGTGCACAGGAGGGCAGTTTTTCGAAGCGACGCCCTAAATCGTAACCGAACAGTCCGAGTGCGCCACCCAGAAACGGCAGATCGTTGTTCGTCTGTGGGTGGATCCCGGCTTTGTCGATAGCCTGTTTCACCAGGGCAAACGGGCACTCTGGCGATGTTTGCTCGCCATCGGCGTCGGTGATAACGGTCTGTTCACCCCGTGTGACAAGCGTTGAGAGAGGATCGGCGACCAGAATATCAAAACGGTTGCAGGCATGGTCCGCGTGACCGGAGTGCAGCAGCATCGCCCATGGCAGCGGCTGAATCAGGGAAAAATAGTGCTCTGCGGCATCGGGATGCCACGGTAACGATATGAAAGTAGGGGAAAACGTCTTCATCAGTCCTGGCTCTTTGCGCGATCGCTGGCGCATAGCCACGGCGCATGAAATAATCAGCGCGAATAATTTAGCAGGAGTTCACAATGTTTGCAGGTTTACCTTCCCTTAGCCACGAGCAGCAGCAAAAAGCGGTCGAGCGCATTCAGGAGTTAATGGCACAGGGCATGAGCAGTGGGCAGGCCATCTCTCAGGTTGCTGATGAGCTACGCGCCAGCCACACGGGCGAACGCATTGTGGCGCGCTTTGAAGACGAAGACGAATAATCCACTGAAAACTGGAGGCGGTGAATGGATAACACGATGCCTGAGACGATACCGGATGCGATCCTTGCGTTTATCACAGCGGCAGTTATCCCGGGCGACCTCACGCTTCCTTTTCACTATCCGCAGCCAGAGCAATGGCACGCGTGGCATTGCGGTTTTCGCTGGCACGGCGTCACCGGTGAAAGTCTGGTGGCGGACACCCCCGGGATGTGGCAGCCAGGCTGGTATCTTCTGGCGCTTAATGGCTTCGACGATCCTTTCTTTATCGATCTGGGTGAAGCGGCGGACGGCTACCCGGTCTATTATGCCGCACACGGCGCTGGCCGCTGGCAGGCAGAACGCATTTCGCCCAATTTGCACGCTTTTCAGACCCTTTTAGACCAGCTATGCCATGCCGATGAGGCGGCTGCGCTGGCGTTGCTTGACGCGCATGCCGAAGCGGACAGTCCGTTCTGGCTTGAGCTTCGGGAAGCGCGGCTGGCGCATGATGATGACGACGATAACGCCGTGGAAGTGGACCCACAGGACTGGCAGGCGGGGCGTCTGCTCATAACTGATATCGGCCCGCAGAAACTAAAGGTCGTTCACATCCTTAGAAAAACGCTTAATTTACCGTTAGCTGATGCGCTAAGTTTTGTCGCCAGTCCGCCCGTTTGTGTGGGCGAGGATTTTCGCCTGCGTTTGCGCCCGCTGGAGCGAGAATTAGAGGCCACTGGCGCAACCGTTACTTTTGCGCCTGCCGGCCCGGTGCTGGAAACCCTGCGGCTGAATATGGCGATTGGTATTGAAGCGCTGATTGCCTGCGTAAAGGCCGGGCAGGGTAAAACGCTTTATTACGATCTCTATTCAACACGCGACGGGGCTTTTCAGGCGGGCGATGCGCTTTATGTGGTCGCCAGCGATGACGACGAAGCCGCAGCATCGACGGGGCGTTATCGACACTTCGCCTGTATGGGCGAGCATTTTCAGTCCGTCGTGGAGCTGGCCGTTGAGCAAAAACCCAACGCCAGCGATGGCGAAATTATCCGTGCACTCAACCATTATCTGGAGCACGACGACTTTCTCGATATGGAATAAGTTCCGGCGCGGTATGCGCGCCGGAACGCGTCCTGTCAGACGGCGGCAACAATCTTAATTTCGACTTTATATTTCGGGTTCATCAACCCGGCCTGAACGGTACAGCGTACTGGTGCATGACCTGCCACCACCCACGCATCCCAGGCTTTGTTCATTGCCGCGAAATCGCTTTTATCCATCAGAAATATCGTCGCATCGAGGATGCGGGTCTTATCGCTGCCCTGTCTGGCCAGCACGGCGTCAATTTGCGCCAGGGTGTTGGCGGTTTGTTCAAACGCGTCGGCGTCGAGGTTTTCCGGCACACCGGTATAGTAGAGCGTTTGATTATGGATAACGGCGTCAGACCAGCGGGCGTCGGCATCAATGCGGGTAATAGTCATATTTTCTTCCTCAGGGTTTTTCTTCTGAATGCGGCCAAGACTGCCACAGACTGGCGTAAAACCCAATGCCCTGACATAATCGCTGGCGATTTATCCAGTGTGGGGGCAGTGTGACGGACGATTTTGCAACAGACGGTCAGTTGGCCAAAGCGATACCGGGTTTTAAGCCCCGGGAACCACAACGTCAGATGGCCCATGCCGTCAGTGACGCCATTGCCCGTACACAGCCGCTGGTGGTAGAGGCAGGCACCGGGACCGGTAAAACCTACGCCTATCTGGCTCCGGCCTTGCGCGCAGGCAAAAAAGTGATCATCTCAACGGGATCAAAAGCGCTGCAGGATCAGCTATACAGCCGCGATTTACCCACGGTGGCAAAAGCGCTTGCGTTCACTGGTCATACCGCACTACTTAAAGGGCGTTCAAACTACCTCTGTATTGAACGACTGGAACAGCAGGCGCTGGCGGGGGGCGATCTGCCGGTGCAAACTCTCAGCGACGTGATTTTGTTACGCTCCTGGTCAAATCAGACCAAAGATGGCGATATCAGCACCTGTGTCAGCGTGGCGGAGGATTCTGCCGTCTGGCCGCTGGTGACCAGCACCAATGACAACTGTCTGGGCAGCGACTGCCCGATGTACAAAGATTGCTTTGTGGTAAAGGCGCGCAAAAAAGCAATGGATGCCGATGTGGTGGTGGTCAACCATCACCTGTTCCTGGCAGACATGGTGGTGAAAGAGAGCGGTTTTGGCGAGCTTATCCCGGAAGCCGAAGTGATGATTTTCGATGAAGCGCATCAGCTTCCTGATATCGCCAGCCAGTATTTCGGTCAGTCGATCTCCAGCCGTCAGTTGCTGGATTTAGCCAAAGATTTCACTATTGCTTATCGTACCGAACTACGTGATACCCAGCAGTTGCAAAAATGTGCCGACAGACTGGCGCAGAGTGCGCAGGATTTTCGTCTGCAACTGGGGGAACCGGGATATCGTGGCAACTTGCGGGACCTGCTGGCCGATGCCCATATCCAGCGGGCGCTACTGCTGCTTGATGACGCGCTGGAGCTCTGTTATGACGTGGCAAAACTGTCGCTGGGTCGTTCGGCTATTCTCGATGCGGCGTTTGAGCGTGCGACACTGTACCGCGCACGGCTCAAACGGTTAAAAGAGATCAATCAGCCCGGTTTTAGTTACTGGTATGAGTGTACCTCGCGCCATTTTACCCTGGCACTGACGCCGCTCACCGTGGCGGATAAATTCAAAGAGGTCATGGCGCAGAAAAGCGGCAGCTGGATTTTTACCTCGGCGACGCTCTCGGTGAACGATGATCTGCACCACTTTACCGGGCGGCTCGGCATCGAAGAAGCACAAACGCTGCTGTTGCCAAGCCCGTTCGATTACGCCCGCCAGACGCTGCTTTGTGTGCCGCGAAACCTGCCACAAGCTAATCAGCCGGGAGCGGCGCGTCAGCTGGCGGCAATGCTCAAACCGATCATTGAAGCAAACAATGGTCGCTGCTTTATGCTTTGTACTTCCCACGCGATGATGCGCGATCTCGCTGAACAGTTCCGGGCCACCATGACGCTACCCGTTTTGCTGCAGGGAGAGACCAGCAAAGGGCAGTTGCTACAGCAATTTATTACCGCAGGAAATGCCTTACTGGTGGCGACCAGCAGTTTCTGGGAAGGGGTGGATGTGCGCGGCGACACGCTGTCGCTGGTCATTATCGACAAACTGCCGTTCACTTCGCCGGACGATCCGCTGCTAAAAGCGCGAATGGAGGATTGCCGCCTGCGCGGCGGCGATCCGTTTGAGGAGGTCCAGCTTCCGGATGCGGTTATTACTCTTAAACAGGGTGTCGGGCGCCTGATTCGTGACGTTGATGACCGGGGTGTGCTGGTGATTTGCGATAACCGTCTGGTAATGCGCCCCTATGGCGCGGTGTTCCTGGCTAGTCTGCCGCCTGCGCCGCGTACGCGGGATATTCGCCGCGCAGTTGCGTTTCTTGCTGCCTCTGCGGCGAAGTAATTTGGCGCAGACTGTGTTAATATGCGCGCCATTTTGTTTTACCGGGACTGCGATTACCCATGCGAATTCTGGCCATTGATACCGCCACTGAAGCCTGCTCCGTCGCGCTGAACAGCGACGGAACCCTCTTTGCTCATTTCGAACTCTGCCCACGTGAACACACGCAACGCATTCTGCCTCTGGTGAAGGATATCCTCACCGAGGGCGGCGTTGCGCTGTCTGAACTGGATGCGCTGGCCTTTGGCCGTGGTCCGGGAAGTTTTACCGGTGTACGCATCGGTATTGGCATTGCACAGGGGCTGGCGCTGGGTGCGGAACTGCCGATGATTGGCGTTTCAACGCTGGCGACGATGGCCGAAGGGGCCTGGCGCAAATCGGGAGCTACCCGTGTGCTGGCAGCCATTGATGCCCGAATGGGGGAAGTCTACTGGGCGGAGTATCAGCGCGATGCTGACGGCGTCTGGCATGGTGAAGAGACCGAAGCGGTCCTTAAACCGGACGCGGTGACAGCGCGCCTCAACGCGCTTTCTGGCGAGTGGGCGACTGTCGGTACCGGCTGGCAAGCCTGGCCGGATATGGCAAACGACACCGGACTGACGCTGACAGATGGCGGTGTGTCGTTGCCGGAAGCGCAGGATATGTTGCCCATTGCGCACCAGCAACTTTCGCTGGGACGAACCGTCGCCGTTGAGCATGCCGAGCCAGTTTATTTGCGTAACGAAGTGGCCTGGAAGAAACTTCCGGGCCGGGAATGAATCTCAGTAACAAAAGGCTGAGTGAGGGAGTCGCATCATGGCGAGTCAAAAAAGAGTTATGCGCTGGTTACTGGCGGGCGTGGTCGCCGCAGCGTTGAGTGGGTGTGTTTCTGTGCCTGACGCGATCAAAGGAACTACTCCGACGCCACAGGATGATCTGGTGCGCGTGATGAATGCGCCAAATCTCTATATCGGCCAGGAAGCCCGTTTCGGCGGCAAAGTGGTGAAAATTGATAATCAGCAGGGGAAAACACGCCTTGAGATAGCTACCGTACCGCTGGATGACGGGGCCAGACCTATTCTTGGCGCAACATCCGTTGGGCGCATTATGGCTGATGTTAATGGCTTCCTCGATCCGGTGGACTTCCAGAACCAACTGGTAACCGTCGTCGGCCCGATTACCGGCACCTATGACGGTCAGGTTGGTGGTGCTGCCTATAAATTCGCGGTGATTCGTGCTGACGGCTACAAGCGCTGGCATATCACTAAACAGGTGGTGCTGCCGCCACAGCCGATGGATCCATGGCTGATGGGGCCACACCCGTGGCATCGCGGCTACGGCGGCTGGGGCTGGTATACTCCCGGCCCTGCGTATGAAGAGAGTGTTGTAACAGAGTAACCCTCTGTTCTGCATGAATAAAGAAACAGCGGCTGGTCCGCTGTTTCTTTATTTGCGCGACCATAACAAAAATAATTAGTGATGCGCTTCGCAACCTTCAATCCGAACAATAAATAAACTGGTACGCTGAGTTAATATTATGTTAACGACTTGTTTATTAACTGGGGTTGTGATGACGACAAATACACATTTTAGAGGTGATGCATTGAAGAAGGTTTGGCTAAACCGTTATCCCGCCGATGTGCCTGCGGATATTAATCCCGATCGTTATCAATCCCTGGTTGAACTTTTTGAACACGCGACGGCGCGCTACGCCGACCAACCTGCGTTCGTCAACATGGGGGAGGTGATGACCTTCCGCAAGCTGGAAGAGCGTAGCCGCGCTTTTGCCGCATACCTGCAACAGGGTTTAGGCTTGCAAAAGGGTGATCGTGTGGCGCTGATGATGCCGAACCTTTTGCAATATCCGGTGGCGCTGTTCGGTATTCTGCGCGCGGGTATGATTGTTGTGAACGTCAACCCACTGTACACGCCGCGCGAACTGGAACATCAGCTTAATGACAGCGGCGCATCCGCTATTGTGATTGTCTCCAACTTCGCCCACACGCTGGAAAAAGTGGTCGATAAGACTCAGGTTCGCCATGTGATCCTGACGCGCATGGGGGACCAGCTCTCCCCGGCGAAGGGCACGCTGGTTAACTTTGTCGTGAAATATGTGAAGCGCCTGGTGCCGAAATATCACCTGCCTGATGCCATCTCGTTCCGCCGTGCGCTGCAGGCGGGCTATCGTTTGCAGTACATCAAGCCGGAAGTCACAACAGATGATCTGGCGTTTCTGCAATACACAGGCGGGACAACGGGCGTGGCCAAAGGGGCAATGCTGACGCACCGTAATATGCTGGCCAACCTGGAACAGGTAAATGCGACCTACGGCCCGTTGCTCCATCGCGGCAAAGAGCTGGTGGTCACCGCGTTACCGCTCTACCACATTTTTGCTCTGACTATGAACTGCCTGTTGTTCATCGAACTGGGCGGACAGAACCTGCTCATTACCAACCCGCGTGACATTCCCGGGCTGGTGAAAGAGCTGGCGAAGTACCCTTTCACCGCAATGACCGGGGTAAACACCCTGTTTAATGCATTGCTGAACAATGACGATTTCCACAAACTTGATTTTTCCTCACTGCACCTTTCTGCGGGGGGCGGCATGCCCGTACAGCAGGCTGTTGCCGAGCGCTGGGTGAAACTTACCGGCGAATACCTGCTGGAAGGTTACGGTCTGACGGAGTGTTCGCCGCTGGTGAGCGTCAACCCGCATGATATTGATTACCACAGTGGCAGTATCGGTTTGCCGGTCCCGTCCACAGAAGTCAAGCTGGTGGATGACGCGGGCAACGAAGTTCCTCCGGGCGAACCGGGTGAATTATGTGTCAAAGGCCCGCAGGTGATGCTGGGTTACTGGCAGCGTCCGGCGGCGACTGATGAAATCATTAAAGATGGCTGGTTGTACACCGGCGACATCGCGGTGATGGATGAAGAAGGCTTTATGCGTATCGTCGATCGCAAAAAGGACATGATTCTGGTCTCTGGCTTTAACGTCTATCCGAACGAAATCGAAGATGTCGTGATGCAGCATGAGGGCGTCAAGGAAGTGGCAGCGGTAGGCGTGCCCTCGGATGCCAGCGGCGAAGCGGTCAAAATCTTTGTAGTGAAAAAAGACGACTCGCTGACCGAAGAAGCGCTTATCGCGTTTTGCCGCCGCCAGCTAACGGGCTATAAAGTGCCGAAACGGGTGGAATTCCGCGCCGAGCTGCCGAAATCCAACGTCGGCAAAATTTTACGACGAGAATTGCGTGACGAAGCGCGTGGCAAAGTGGACAATAAAGGCTGAGCTATGCGTTAGTCGCCAGAACGCCGGTTAATCCGGCGTTTTTTGTGGGCGCAAACTAAAGAGAAGACGATTTGAATTACCAGATGATCACGACGAACGAGGCGCTGGCAGCGCTGTGTGAGGCTGCGGCTGGCACTGATGCTATTGCGCTTGATACTGAATTTGTCCGCACCCGCACCTATTATCCCCAGCTTGGTTTAATCCAGCTCTATGACGGGGAGCGTGTGGCGTTAATCGACCCATTAACCATCACTGACTGGGCACCGTTCCGCGATCTGATTACCAATACCCGTGTAACCAAATTCCTCCATGCCGGCAGCGAAGACCTCGAAGTCTTCCTTAACGCCTTCGGTGTGATGCCGCAGCCGATGATCGATACGCAAATTCTCGCCGCTTTCTGTGGCCGTGCGCTCTCCTGGGGCTTTGCGGCAATGGTGGAGCAGTACACTGGTGTGGCGCTGGACAAAAGCGAATCCCGTACTGACTGGCTGGCGCGTCCATTAACGACACGTCAGTGCGATTATGCAGCAGCCGATGTCTGGTATTTGCTCCCTATCGCCCGCAAATTACTGGCCGAAACCGAAGAAGCGGGGTGGCTCAATGCCGCACTGGATGAGTGCCGACTGATGATGCAGCGTCGCAGCGAAATTCTGGCGCCGGAAGAGGCATGGCGTGAAATCAGCAACGCCTGGCAGTTGCGTACTCGTCAGTTGGCCTGCCTGCGTTTGCTGGCTAACTGGCGCCTGCGTAAAGCCCGTGAGCGCGACCTGGCGGTCAATTTTGTGGTGCGTGAAGAGAACCTGTGGGCCGTAGCGCGTTATATGCCGGGCAGCATGGGCGAACTGGACAGCATTGGTCTTTCCGGCAGCGAAATTCGTTTTCATGGCAAAACGTTGTTATCACTGGTTGCACAGGCGCAGGCACTGCCGGAAGATGCACTTCCGGAGCCGATTCTGAATCTGGTGGATATGCCCGGCTATCGTAAAGCGTTTAAAGCCATTAAGGCGCAGGTGCAGGAAGTCAGCGAGAGCAAAGGACTGAGCGCAGAATTGATCGCTTCACGTCGGCAAATTAATCAGCTACTTAACTGGCACTGGCAATTAAAGCCGCAGACAAATTTACCTGAATTAATTAGCGGCTGGCGCGCGGAATTGATGGCTGAGCAGCTCAAAACATTATTAGCGGAATATCCGCGCTGATGCCTGTATATAACAACAGGGGTTAAGCGTTAATAAAAGAAAAAGGCAGAAGATTTCTGCCTTTTTTATTACCCCTGACGCAGCGATAAACCGTCGGGTTATTTCGTCTCTTCTGGTTCCGGCAAGGTAACGTTGAGTTCCAGAATGGAAATATCGTCACCGCGTTGTTCCAGTTGGACTGAAACCATTTCCGGATCGATTTGAACATATTTACAAATCACCTCCAGAATATCCCGCTTTAGCTGCGGTAAATAATGTGGTTCAGCTTCGCTGCGTCGGCGTTCCGCAACAATAATTTGCAGACGCTCTTTGGCGATGCTGGCGGTATTCTTTTTTCTGGAGAGAAAAAAGTCGAGTAATGCCATAGCTTATCCTCCGAACAGGCGTTTGAGGAAACCTTTCTTCTCTTCATCAATGAAGCGGAAAGGACGTTCTTCTCCCAGTAGACGTTCAACGGTATCTGCGTACGCTTTGCCTGCATCGGCAGTGGTATCCAGAATAACCGGCTCCCCCTGGTTGGATGCGCGAAGGACTGACTGATCTTCGGGGATCACGCCAACCAGCTTAATGCGCAGGATCTCCAGCACGTCTTCCATGCTGAGCATATCACCTTTATTAACGCGCCCCGGGTTGTAGCGGGTCAACAACAGGTGTTCTTTAATCGGTTCCTGGCCGTTTTCGGCGCGACGCGATTTAGACGCCAGGATGCCGAGGATACGGTCAGAGTCACGGACGGAAGAGACTTCCGGGTTGGTGGTGATGATCGCTTCATCCGCGAAATAGAGTGCCATCAGCGCGCCGGTTTCAATCCCCGCCGGTGAGTCGCAAATGATAAAGTCGAACTCCATTTTCTGCAGCTCATCAAGCACCTTCTCTACGCCTTCACGGGTTAACGCGTCTTTGTCGCGCGTCTGCGAAGCCGGGAGAATATAAAGATTTTCCGTACGTTTATCTTTAATCAGCGCCTGATTCAGCGTCGCATCGCCCTGAATGACGTTCACGAAGTCGTACACGACGCGACGTTCACAGCCCATGATGAGATCGAGGTTACGCAGGCCGATATCAAAATCAATAACGACGGTTTTCTTTCCCTTCTGGGCCAAACCGGTTGCGATGGCCGCGCTGGAGGTGGTCTTACCCACGCCCCCTTTACCCGAAGTAACAACAATAATGCGTGCCATAGGAGTTCCTTGTTAAAAGGGCTTAATCTAATGGTTGAATAGTCAAAGCGTTATCCGCTAAACGTAAACGTGCCGCTTTGCCATAAAAATCGGCCGGGATTTGATCGCTCAGCCAGTATTCCCCTGCGATGGATACCAGCTCCGCCGTGAGGTGAGTACAAAATATTTGCGCATCCTTGTCGCCGCCTGCGCCAGCCAGCGCGCGGCCACGCATCATGCCATAAACGTGGATATTACCGTCGGCAATTAACTCCGCGCCCGCACTGACATGGCTGGTGACAATCAGATCACAGTTTGGCGCATAAACACGCTGTCCGGAACGAACAGGAAGATCGATCAAGCGTGTTTTTGTGACCGGAGTAACAATAGGGGCGACGGGGACAGGGGCGGCAACCTGACGTTGCGGCTTTTCTTTGCCTTCGGTCAGAAGCGGCAACCCGGCACGTTCGATATCGGCTTTCAGTTCGCTGTCTTTACAACCGCTGATACCAACAACCCGTAACCCTGTAGCCAGAATGGTCTGCTGAATCGGCGACCAGTTTACCGGGCCCTCAAGATCAGAAACATTAATAACGACAGGAGCATGTTTTAAAAAAGCGGGAGCCTGAGCGATTTTGTCTTCTAACGCCTGGCGAATAACCTCGGGTTTTGCATCATGCAAGTGAACCACAGATAAGGTAAAACTACTGCCTTTTAGCTCGATGGGCGTGTTTGACATCCTGACCTTACTCATTTTGCTATTATCACTCATGAGTGAGCGATATTCCGAAGACTATCAAGCATGTTATAGTCACTATTATATTCAGGCAAGTAACCACCCCTTAATTCAGAGCAAAAGTATGTTTTGTGTGATCTACCGAAGTTCCCGACGTGAACAGACTTATCTGTATGTCGAAAAAAAAGACGATTTTTCACGCGTGCCGGAAGAATTAATGAAAAGCTTTGGCCAGCCCCAGCTAGCCATGTTATTGCCCCTCGACGGACGTAAAAAACTGGCCAGTGCGGATCTGGAAAAAGTAAAAGAGGCGTTGCGCACGCAGGGATATTATTTACAGATTCCACCGCCGCCAGAAAATTTACTGAAACAGCATTTAGAAAGCGAAAGATAACGCCCCCCGAATTTTATGGTGGCGGATCGATTCCGCCACTTGTCTTACTCCCGCATAAACGTTGAATAAAAAGTTTGCTATTTGACAAACCGCCATGTGGCGCGGATAGTCATTTTTCGCACTTGTTCAATGTGTTACTTAGGGGAAAGACATGTACCAACATCATAACTGGCAGGGCGCACTCCTGGATTACCCGGTGAGTAAAGTCGTGTGCGTTGGCAGCAACTATGCGAAACATATTAAAGAGATGGGCAGCGCCACGCCGGAAGAGCCGGTGCTGTTTATTAAACCGGAAACTGCATTGTGCGATATTCGCCAGCCGCTGGCATTGCCGCAGGATTTAGGTTCCGTGCATCATGAAGTTGAACTGGCCGTGCTTATTGGCGCCACTCTGCGTCAGGCAACCGAAGATCACGTACGAAAAGCCATTGCTGGGTATGGCGTGGCGCTGGATCTCACGCTTCGCGATCTGCAGGCCAAAATGAAAAAGGCTGGGCAGCCGTGGGAAAAAGCGAAAGGTTTTGATAATTCCTGCCCGATCTCCGGTTTTATTCCGGCGGCAGAGTTTACCAGCGATCCGCAGAACACGACGCTGGGGCTCAAAATCAACGGTGAAGTACGCCAGCAGGGGACCACTGCCGATATGATCCATAAAATTGTGCCGCTGATTGCTTATATGAGTCGCTTTTTCACGCTCAAAGCCGGGGATGTCATTCTGACCGGAACCCCGGAAGGGGTAGGGCCGCTGCACGGCGGGGACGAACTGGAAGTGAGCTTTAACGGCCTCTCGTTAAAGACCCGAGTGTTATAAGTCGATTTGCCGCCAGAACGGCGGCAAAACTTGCATCCCCATGCCAGACTGGTTATAAGGTGCTCCCTGGTTTTAAATGGCGAACTGATTTATGAGCGACACACCTTTCTGGCAAAGCAAAACTCTTGAACAAATGACGGACGCGGAGTGGGAATCGCTGTGTGACGGCTGCGGTCAGTGCTGCCTGCATAAGCTGATGGATGAAGATTCCGACGAGATTTATTTCACTAACGTCGCCTGTCGTCAGTTAAACATCAAAACCTGTCAGTGTCGCAACTACGAGCGCCGCTTTGAGTATGAACCGGACTGTATCAAGCTGACGCGTGATAATTTACCTACCTTTGAATGGTTACCGCCCACCTGCGCCTATCGTCTGCTGGCCGAAGGGAAGGCGCTACCGGTCTGGCACCCGCTGCGTACCGGCTCGAAAGAGATGATGCACAAACAACGCATCACGGTTCGTCATATTGCGGTAAAAGAGTCCGAAGTCCGCGACTGGCAGGACCATATTTTAAATAAGCCCGATTGGGCGCAATAATATCCACTGTTATACCGCTACTCATCTGAGATGAATAAAAACTGATTTAAAACAAGACGCTAAAAGATCTGCAGGTCTTAAATAAGCAGAAACATTAACGGGGCCTGTAATGAATAAATTCATTGTGATGGTAGCGGCAGGTATTCTGCTCGCAGGTTGTACAACGTCTAAACCCTCTCCACAACGGCACGCTATTGCCTTTACGGAAAACCACAGCTCAACGGACGGCGGTGTCCGTTTCTCGCCACGAGGCACTTACCGCAACATTATTCCCGCCTTTGAACAGGCATACGATAAAGGAAAACGAGATAGCATTACTGGTCGTGATTCGCATTACGCTACCAAATATGCCGGGATGCTCAGGGTACAGGCCAGCCGTCGTCTCACCGAAACATACGACAGGTCTGGCGATACGGCACAGGTGGACCCGAAAGATGCCGAGCTGATAGGCAATGAGTTAGCGGCGACTTATCTGGATGGCTATAACGGGGTGTATTAAGCGTCTGTGTTGTTAAAGACAGTCGCTCCGGTTAGCTACCCCCTGCCAGGAGTTCTTTTTGTTGCGCTAATAAAAAACGCTCCCGAAGGAGCGTTCTGTTAGCGACCGAAGAGGTCGCGTTTTTTCGGTTTAAAGGGCTGTGCGATGAGCACCAGCGCCGCGACAACAAAGTAAGCGACAAAGATACCTAACAGCCATTGCGGCATTTCCAGTGACAGGAACTGCCACTGTTTTTCAGCACAATCGCCTGAAGCCACGAAGACCTGCGGAAGCCATTTATCCAGTGGCAGCCACGAAGGGAAACGCGCAGCAAAATCGCAGGTCATAAAAGGAGAAGGATGAAGCTGAATCATGGTGTGTTCATACGCCAGCTGGATCCCACGCCAGGCGCTGTACAACCAGATTAAGATAGCGACGTAGCGCAGCGGCGTTTTCGGCGCAATCGCTCCGACAATACCCGCGCCCATCACACCAAAAAGGGCAGAACGTTCGTAAATACACAGGACACAGGGTTTCAGCAACATGACGTGCTGGAACCACAACGCCACTAATTCAAGTGCCAGTGCGGTGAACGCCATTAATAGCCAGGCGCCGCGCCCGTGAGAGCACTTGTTCAAATATCGCAACATAATCATTTCCCTGGGACATGCGTAGACACAGCAGTTTAAACGAAATCACTTAGCAAGCCACTATTGCATAAGAAAATAATACGTAATCGGATGTTTATCATGCGAAAAGTCAAATCCTGCTGTCAGGAATGTAAGCAAAGCGCTAACAGGAAAAACATTAATGATAGATGTGGTAAATGATTTTCAGTAAAGAAGAAGTAGTCGTGAATAAATTGGGGTAAAAAGTACGGCAGGTGAATCTTTCAAATTGGATCGGCGATCCCCTTTTTCTTCAATTCGCCTGCTATCTGCCCCCGAGGTGGTCTGGTATGATGAGTGATCTTTGCTTAGTTGTATAATGGAAATCTCACTATGGTCATTAAGGCGCAGAGCCCGGCGGGTTTCGCGGAAGAATACATTATTGAAAGTATCTGGAATAACCGTTTCCCTCCGGGGTCGATTCTTCCGGCAGAACGCGAACTCTCCGAACTGATTGGCGTCACTCGTACCACATTGCGTGAAGTGTTACAGCGTCTGGCCCGCGACGGCTGGCTGACCATTCAGCACGGTAAACCCACTAAAGTAAATAATTTCTGGGAAACCTCCGGGCTCAATATTCTGGAAACTCTGGCGCGTCTGGACCATGAGAGCGTTCCGCAGCTCATCGATAACCTTCTGTCCGTGCGTACCAATATCGCGACCATCTTTATCCGTACCGCGTTCCGTCAGCATCCGCAAGACGCGCTGGCGGTGCTGGCAAACGCACGTGAAGTTGAAGATCACGGCGATGCGTTTGCTGAACTCGATTACAACATTTTCCGCGGTCTGGCTTTTGCCTCCGGCAACCCGATTTACGGGCTGATCCTCAACGGGATGAAAGGCTTGTATACCCGCATCGGGCGTCACTACTTCGCAAGCCCGGAAGCACGCAGCCTGGCCCTCGGTTTCTACCATCGTCTGGCAGAAATCTGTGAGAAAGGTTTACATGACGAGGTGTACGAAACGGTGCGTCGTTATGGGCGTGAGAGTGGTGAGATCTGGCAGCGCATGCATAAAACACTGCCCGGGGATTTAACGATTCACGGGCGTTAAGCAAAGCGAAGCCCCTCCGACGGAGGGGCTTTTCGTTATCAGAGAGTATTATTACGGGCAGGGCAACGGTCCAGCAGTTCCACACTGCCATCTTCATTTTGCTGTTCCAGCAGCACGTCAAACCCCCACAACCGATGCACATGTTTGAGCACTTCCCGGCGGCCTTTATCCAGCGGCGCGCGATTGTGCGGGATATAGCGCAGCGTCAGAGAACGATCGCCGCGTAAATCCACATTCCACACCTGAATATTGGGTTCCAGATTGCTCAGGTTGTACTGTGACGACAGTTTGGAACGAATCTCACGGTAGCCCTCCTCGTTGTGAATCGCCGCAATCTCCAGATAATTATTGCGATCGTCATCCAGCACGCTAAAGAAGCGGAAATCACGCATGATTTTTGGCGACATAAACTGACTGATAAAACTTTCATCTTTAAAATCGCGCATGGCGAAATGCAGCGTTTCCAGCCAGTCGGAACCGGCAATGTCCGGGAACCAGTATTTGTCTTCATCAGTTGGGGACTGACAAATCCGTTTGATGTCCTGGAACATCGCAAATCCGAGGGCATACGGGTTAATACCGCTATACCACGGGCTGTTGTAAGGCGGCTGGAATACCACATTTGTATGGCTGTGAAGAAATTCCAGCATAAAGCGGTCTGTCACTTTCCCTTCATCATACAGATGATTGAGGATGGTGTAGTGCCAGAAGGTTGCCCAGCCTTCGTTCATGACCTGTGTTTGTTTCTGCGGATAAAAATACTGACTGACTTTACGCACGATGCGCAAAATCTCACGCTGCCAGGGTTCCAGCAACGGGGCATTTTTTTCCATAAAGTAGAGCAGGTTTTCCTGTGGTTCAGAAGGGTAGCGGCGCGCTTCCACAACGGCTTTCTCTTCTTCACGTTTTGGCAGAGTGCGCCACAGCGTGTTGACCTGGCTTTGCAGGTACTCCTCACGGCTTTTCTGGCGGGCTTTCTCTTCCTGCAGGGAGATCTTTTGCGGACGTTTATAACGATCAACGCCATAATTCATCAGCGCGTGGCAGGAATCGAGCAGTTTTTCCACCTCTTCGACACCGTATCGCTCTTCACAATCGGTGATGTAGTTACGGGCGAAAATCAGGTAGTCGACAATCGAACTGGCATCCGTCCAGCTGCGGAACAGATAATTATTCTTAAAGAAAGAGTTATGCCCGTAGCAGGCATGCGCCATAACCAGCGCCTGCATGGTGATGGTGTTCTCTTCCATCAGATAGGCGATACAGGGATTGGAGTTAATGACAATCTCGTAGGCCAGACCTTGCTGTCCATGCTTATAAAGCCGCTCGGTTTCAATAAATTTTTTACCGAATGACCAGTGGGGATAGTTAATGGGCATCCCTACGCTGGAGTAGGCGTCCATCATCTGTTCGGAGGTGATGACTTCGATTTGATGCGGGTAAGTATCCAGGCGGTAAAGTTTCGCCACCCGGTCGATCTCTGCGAGATACACATCCAGTAGATCGAAGGTCCAGTCAGGTCCATCACTGAGACGTATGGTGTCCTTATTCATGGAATCAATCGTAGCCATTAGCGCGCCCTCGTTGTTAGCAACTCTCTCTGTATGGAGAGTCTCATTTCAAGCATAGAACACACAATAAAAACCGTACGTAACGTCGCTTTTTTTCTTCGCGATAACACCTTGCAAGAGAGGGGTAAAAATCGTCATTGGCAGAATTTTATTCTGCGGCGAAATGTCGTGCAGCAGGAGATTCTAAATATCCTGACGCCTGAATTTACGGAAAGGTGTGAGTAGTGTCACCATAAAAAAGCCATATGTTGAATAACATTTTCACCTGAGTTATCAATTTGTAATCAGATGATTGTGCTTTACACATGGGAGCAGGTTATGCGAGTCGTTGTACTGGGAAGTGGCGTAGTGGGGGTTACCAGTGCCTGGTATCTGAGTCAGGCGGGACATGAGGTGACAGTCATTGACAGGGAGCCTGGTCCGGCGCTGGAGACCAGTGCGGCGAACGCAGGGCAAATCTCGCCTGGCTACGCGGCGCCCTGGGCGGCACCTGGCGTACCGTTGAAAGCGATTAAATGGATGTTCCAGCGTCATGCGCCGCTGTCGATAAGTCTCGATGGCACCTCTTCTCAACTCAAATGGATGTGGCAGATGCTGCGTAACTGCGACACCCGCCACTATATGGAAAACAAAGGCCGCATGGTGCGGCTGGCAGAATACAGCCGCGACTGCCTAAAGCTGTTGCGTGAAACCACCCATATTCAGTACGAAGGCCGTCAGGGCGGGACGTTACAGCTTTTCCGTACCCCGGAGCAGTATGAAAACGCCACCCGCGATATCGCCGTACTGGAGGATGCCGGAGTGCCTTATCAGTTGCTGGAATCCGCCCGTCTGGCGGAGGTAGAACCGGCACTGGCGCAGGTCGCACATAAACTCTCAGGCGGTCTGCGTTTACCCAATGATGAAACCGGCGACTGTCAGCTTTTTACTCAGCAACTGGCGCAGATGGCGGCGCAGGCGGGCGTCACATTCCGCTTTAACACCCCTGTTGACAGACTCCTGTATGAGGGTGAGCAGATTTACGGCGTGAAATGTGGCGATGAAGTGGTGAAAGCCGATGCCTATGTCATGGCCTTTGGCTCCTATTCCACGGCGATGCTAAAAGGGATTGTTGATATCCCGGTCTACCCCCTGAAAGGTTATTCGCTGACTATACCCATTGCGGAGGAGGCGGGCGCGCCAGTTTCGACTATTCTCGATGAAACCTACAAGATTGCGATTACCCGTTTTGATAACCGTATTCGCGTCGGCGGAATGGCGGAGATCGTCGGCTTTAATACCGAACTCCTCAAACCGCGCCGCGCCACGCTGGAAATGGTGGTTAAGGATCTCTTTCCACGCGGCGGGCATGTAGAACAGGCAACGTTCTGGACCGGGCTGCGTCCAATGACGCCAGATGGTACGCCAGTCGTGGGACGTGCCCCGTTTAAAAACTTATGGCTGAATACCGGGCATGGCACCCTGGGCTGGACGATGGCCTGTGGTTCGGGTCAACTGTTGAGCGACCTGATTTCCGGCCGCACGCCAGCCATTCCATGGGAGGATTTAAGCGTGGCGCGCTATCAACCGGGTTTTACCCCCTCGCGGCCGCAACATTTACACGGTGTTCACAACTAAGCCGCCCATCTTAAAACAAGGAGAATGTATGTCTCGTCCTGTCCAGGCGACTGTCGACTTACACGCACTTCGGCAGAACCTGCAGGTAGTCAGGCGTGCTGCACCACACTGCCGCGTCTGGTCAGTGGTGAAGGCTAATGCTTACGGTCACGGTATCGATCGTATCTGGCGTGCCCTGGAAGGCACCGACGGTTTTGCGCTGCTCAATCTGGAGGAGGCCATTCTCCTGCGCGAGCGCGGCTGGAAGGGACCGATTCTGATGCTGGAAGGCTTTTTCCACGCCGATGAGCTGCCGTTGTTTGATAAATATCGCCTCACGACCAGTGTCCATAGCAACTGGCAGGTAAAAGCCTTGCAGGATGCCAGGCTGCACGCGCCGCTGGATGTTTACCTGAAAATGAACAGTGGGATGAACCGGCTGGGCTTTCAGCCAGAGCGTGTGCAAACGCTCTGGCGACAACTGCGGGAGTTGGGCAATGTGGGCGATATCACCCTGATGGCCCATTTTGCCGATGCGGAAAAACCGGATGGAATTGACCGGGCGATGGAACGTATTAACCACGCCTCGGAAGGACTTGATTGCCCCCGTTCGCTCTCCAACTCTGCCGCCACGCTTTGGCACCCGGAAGCCCACGGCGACTGGGTGCGACCCGGTATCGTGCTTTATGGCGCGTCGCCGTCCGGGGAGTGGCAGGATGTGGCTGGCAGTGGTATCAAACCGGTTATGAGCCTGACAAGTCAGATTATTGCCGTGCAAACCCTGCGTGCCGGGGACTGTGTGGGCTATGGCAGTCGTTATCGTGCTACGCAGGAGCAGCGGATTGGCATTGTCGCCTGTGGTTATGCTGATGGCTACCCGCGCCTTGCCCGTACAGGCACGCCAGTGCTGGTAGACGGTATCCGCACCGGGACGGTAGGGGCTATTTCGATGGATATGCTCACAGTCGACCTGACGCCGTGCCCGCAAGCGGGCATCGGTACGCCGGTAGAACTATGGGGTAACGAAATTAAAATCGATGAGGTGGCCGCCTCGGCGGGGACGGTTGGTTATGAATTAATGTGCGCACTCGCGCCACGCGTCCCCGTTGTGACAGTGTAACTATGATGAGGCGGTCACTCCGCCTCATCATCCGCAACCCGGACACCAACCTTACGTACGGTGTCCTCTTCTTTCTCTGCGACCGTCCATATCATGCCGGCAAACTCAACCTGATCTCCCACCACGGGCGCCGCCCCCAGAAGTTGCTGAACAATCTCACCCAGTGTCTGCTGTTTATCCCGGTACTCCAGGCCATCTTCCAGACCATAAATCAGCGCCACATCGGCAAACTTTGCATCTGCTTCGAGAATAAAATCGCCGAAGAAACGCTGGTCCAGCGAGACGGGGGGAGACTGGCTAAAGAGCTTACCCAGCGCGGGCAGGTCGCGTTCACGACCAATCACGCACAGCACGTCACCTTCGCGCAGTCGCGTACTGCCGGTAGGATGCAGAAGCGCATTATCGCGAAACAGGGCGGCAATACGCGTTTCCGAAGGCATATGCAGGTCGCGGAGAGCGGCCCCCACACACCATTTATCGGCGCTCAACTGGTAGACAAACTGTTCCCATGGATTTTCCGGGTGAATATCCAGCCCGACGCGGGAAACCGGCCACCCCACGGGCGGTACGACGACTCTGGCTTTTTTGGCCGCCCACGACAGCGATGTTCCCTGGAAGAGCAGCGAAATCAGCACCACAAAGAAGGCGACATTAAAAAACAGCCTCGCATTGTCCAGACCGGCCATCATCGGGAAGACGGCAAGAATGATCGGCACCGCACCACGCAATCCCACCCAACTGATGAAAATGCGCTCACGTAAATTGAAGCCGCGAAATGGCAACAGTCCGGCGAAAACCGACAGCGGGCGGGCGAAAAAGATCATCCACGCCGAGAGAAGCAGTGCCGGAATGGCAATCGGCAGCAAATCAGATGGCGTGACCAGCAGCCCAAGGACGAGGAACATGCCGATTTGCGCCAGCCAGGCCAGACCATCAAAGTTTTGCTGAATGGCGTAACGATTGCGTATCGGGCGGTTACCCAGCACAAAACCGCACAGATAGACCGCCAGGATCCCGCTGCCTTCAATGGCCGTAGTAACCGAGAAGACCAGAATACCGCCGCTCAGCGCCAGCAGAGGATAAAGCCCGGCGGGGAGGGAAATGCGATTGATCATCTGTTGCAGCAAATAGCCGCCCGCGAGACCTAACACGATACCCAGGCCAAACTGCTGGATAATATGTACGACAAACATCCAGCTCAGGCCTGCATGGTGTTGTTGAATCATCTCAATGAGCGTGATGGTCAAAAAGACCGCCATCGGATCGTTGCTGCCTGACTCAATTTCCAGCGTCGAACCGACGCGTTCATTCAGCCCTTTCCCGCCGAGCAGCGAGAACACCGCTGCCGCATCCGTCGAGCCGACAATCGCACCGATCAGCAACCCTTCCATAATGTTGAGGTGGAACAACCATGCCGCCATCATTCCGGTCAGCCCGGAAGTGATAAGCACACCCACGGTCGCCAGAGAGAGGGCGGGCCACAGCGCCACGCGAAAGGAGCTTGCCTGGGTTCGCATTCCGCCATCAAGCAAAATCACCGCCAGCGCGAGGTTACTGACCATATAGGCGAACGGATAGTTATCGAACGGGATGCCGCCAATACCGTCAATGCCAGCCAGCATGCCAATGGCCAGAAAGATAACAAGAATCGGGATACCGAGACGGGATGAGAAAGAACTTAATAAAATACTGCAGGTTACAAGTACAGAACCCAAAATAAACAGACTAATTACCGCCGCTGCATCCAATGTCGTGCTTCTCCTCTTGCCCGGAAAACGGTGAAACCCGTAGCCGCTCAGAGCCAGGACGCGCTGAGCGGCTACGGTTTAAAAACCCGATTTATATTAACGGCAGAAATACAGATTTAATCAGTCGGTTAAATGTTTTTTTTATGCGCCCAATACGGGATGGCCTGAAACGGTCAGCCGTGTGTGCTTATCATGCTCTAAAACTGCATGCGCACCCAGAGGTAGCGTGACGGTCTCCTGCTCGTGACCAAAGGCAAGCCCTGTTATCACCGGGATCGAGAGCCTGCTTCGCAAGTATTCCACCATCGTATTAAGATTGTAGCCTGCATCGTATTCATTGGGATCGGCACTGGTGAAACTGCCCAGTACGAGCGCCTTCTGGCGCGCGAGAATGCCGCAATGCATCAACTGCAACAGCATACGTTCCACGCGGAAAGGATGCTCATTGATATCCTCAACGACCAGAATGCCGCCCTCAATGGCCGGAAGCCACGGGGTACCAATAAGCGAAACCAGCATCGCCAGATTTCCCCCCCATAGCGTGCCTTGCGTGTGGCAGCGGGGGCCTTCGCCATTCCACTCGATGGTCAGCTCAGGCTGGCGCAGCGCCTGCCAGAAATGGCGACCGGTAAAATCATTGAGTGCAGGCGCGCCGAAATTACCCGCCAGCATTGGGCCGCTAAAGGTGATAACGCCGCCACGGGCTAATAATCCCATCTGCACAGCTGTAAAGTCGCTGTGTCCACAGATAAGCAGCGGCTGGGATAGTTGGCGACGGGCAAGGCCCTGCCAGTCAATCTTTTCCAGCAAACGGCTTGCGCCATAACCGCCGCGAACGGGGAGAACGATAATATCCGCGCCTTCCAGCGCGACCAGAGCGTTAAGGTCATTGAGACGTTCACTGTCCTGGCCTGCAAAGCGCTGATCGCGACGGGTAATGACATCACGGTTATCTACCTGATGCCCCTGTAACTCCAGCCGTTGAACCCCAAGCGCTGCGGCCTGTTGGTTAATGCAGTAGCCGGAGGGGGCGATCAAATGAAACCTGGACATGGCAATTCCTTGCTGACATCTAATTGGAAACGGTTATCATGCCGCTAACCCTGTTTGTTGTCATCCGTAGTGATGCGTTCACCAAAGAAGGATTGCGTGTGAAATTGAGATGGTTTGCTTTTTTAATTGTATTGCTGGCGGGTTGTAGCTCGAAACGCACGGATTACCGTAACCCGGACTGGAATCCGGAAGTACCGGTAAAACGGGCGATGCAGTGGATGCCAGTCAGTGAAAAAGCGGGGGCGGCGTGGGGCGTCAGTCCGCGTCTGATTACCGCGATGATTGCGGTTGAGTCAGGCGGCAACCCCAACCTTGTCAGTAAATCGAATGCCGTGGGATTGATGCAGTTGAAAGCGTCGACTTCCGGGCGAGAAGTGTATCGCTATATGGGCTGGAGCGGTGAACCTTCGACCAGTGAGCTGAAAAACCCCGAGCGCAATATCTCTATGGGGGCCGCGTATCTGAGCATTATGGAGCACGGGGTACTGGCGGGAATTAAAGATCCTCAGGTGATGCAGTATGCTCTGGTGGTCTCATATGTTAACGGTGCTGGCGCGCTGCTGCGGACATTCTCGTCTGACAGGAAAAAAGCGATCGACAAGATTAACGACCTGAGTGCCGATGGCTTTTTTGAGCATGTCGTAGAAAATCACCCGGCACCACAGGCGCCGCGCTATATCTGGAAGGTACAGAAAGCGATGAACGCCATGTAAATGGCAAAAGACCCGCCTGATGAGCGGGTCTTTTTTTAGCGTACCCGGCTGGCGCGTTCGCGGGCTTCGCGCTCGAGCGCAAAGATAATACGCTGGAGTTCGCGCTCAACGCCGGGGCTGACGTTAAGAAAGCGAAAACTCAGACGTGGCGTAGTAATGGTTTCGTTTTTGCCATCCACCACTTTTCTCTCACCGATAGCGATAAGCTGAGCGTCAAAATAGAACTGTCCCCAGGAGGCCATATCCAGTTCTATCTGGGAAAAGCGCATACCAGCCTGCAACCCTTCCGGAACGGTGCCATCCAGTAACGCGCCCATACCGCCGAGTGAAAGATCAAACAGGCGAAAACGCAGTTCCGTCTTTTTGTCCGGCATTTTGGCTTTGCAGAAATAAGCAGGATGTAGCGGCGCGTTGATACGAAAATATTCGCGACGCTGAATAAAATAGAGACTTTCTGGCAGTTCGGAAATAAAAGCGGGTAAAGCCTGATAATCGCCGCTGTGCAGAGCGGGGAGGGTAAATTCAACTTTGGCGCCCTGGGTTTCGGCGGTGATAGTCACTTTTGTGGCGCGTTGCACTGCCGTGTTATCAAACTCCTGACTACCGAAGTCCATGATCAACTCATCGGGATTCACTTCGAGGATCTTACTGATGAATTGCCCGCTCGACCACGCAATGCACACCGGTACCTGGCTCTTTTGCAAATCGCGTAAGACGCCGAGTACGGCTAATGGACTATTTTTCAGGAACTGCTCACTGTACTTACTCACGCCGAAAGGCTCCTTGATCACTGACAGACAGTCTAGATGCACTATCGGCAACTCCGGAGAATTCTTAATACAAATTTGTAAAAATTTTCTGAGGAATTGCAATTAAGTCTGTGAGATGAAAATGCTTTTCACGCTCTCGTCTATACTTTGCTCAACGTGCGGGCATTATGCCCGATACGTACATATCACGTTGTAGCAGGAGAAAATAAAATGGGCATCATCGCGTGGATTGTTTTTGGTCTGATTGCAGGCGTTATCGCAAAATTAATCATGCCTGGCCGGGATGGCGGCGGATTCATTTTGACCTGTATCCTTGGGATTGTCGGGGCTGTTGTAGGTGGCTGGCTTGCGACCCGCTTTAATTTTGGCGGCGATGTAACGGGTTTTAACCTTCACAGCTTCCTGGTTGCGGTGGTGGGTGCGATTATTGTACTGGCAGTCTTCAGGCTGCTACGGCGGGGTTAATTGTATTCGTAAAGCAATAAGGCCGGTGAGTTTGTTCACCGGCCTTTTCTTTTATTGCGCCGCAGCTTTTTGTGGCTCTGTTGTCGTTTGGGTGACAGGCTCCCGGGCAGGCAGGCTGTCACAAGGCTGTTCTTTCGGACAGACCAGATCGAGCATTTTCAGCGTGACGCCGTTTGTCCAGCCGAAACCGTCCTGCAACGGATATTCACCGCCGCCACCGCCTGTTCCGGTACTGCTGACATCATATTTCTCCACCAGCTTCTTCTCGCGATCATAGGTATGTTGCACGTTCGAGAGGAAGCGCCAGGTGACATCCATCGACAGCTTTTTCTGATCGTAGTTTTGCAAACCGGCGGCCGCCACCCATTGCAGCGGCGCCCAGCCATTCGGCGCATCCCATTGTTGACCACTGTTGACGGTGGTTGTAGAAATCCCGCCGGGTTTCAACAACCGCGACTGTGTCGCCGCTGCGACCTTCGCTGCGCGTTCTTTTGCCGCTGCATTTACATACAGTGGGAAGAGAGCGGCTGCCGTCAACTGATTACGAACTTTTTTGGTTTTCAGGTCGTAATCGGCATACCACCCCTCTTTATCATTCCACAGGTTCGCTTCCATGGCTTTCTGCCGGGCCGAAGCCAGCGCTTCATACTGGCTCGCTTTGGCGCTGTCGCCAGACGCCTGGCTGGCGCGGGCAATCATTTTTTCCATTTTGTACATCAGCGCATTCAAATCCACCGGCACGATGCTGGTGGTGCGGATTGTTCCCAGTTGTTGCGGATCATCCATCCAGCGAGAACTGAAATCCCAGCCTGACGCCGCAGCGGAGCGCAGGTCGCGATAGATCTCGGTTGCCGGGCGGTTCGGGTTATTCTTCGCGGTAGTGACATCGTCCAGCCAGGACTCCGGACGCGGAGTGTCTTTATCATCCCAGTAGCGGTTCAGCACCGAACCGTCATCGAGTTTCACGACCCGCTTGTTAGCCTGACCGTTTTGTAGCCCCTCCAGCCCTTCCATCCAGTAGTGGTACTCTTTTTCCATTTGCGGCAGGTAGGTCTTGAGCACGTCATCGCCGTCATGGGATGCCAGTAACTCCACCATAAAAGCAAAGAAGGGGGGTTGGGAGCGGCTCAGATAGTAACTACGGTTGCCGTTGGGAATGTGGCCCCAGGTATCAATTTCGTAAGCAAAGTTTGCCACCATGTCTTCGATTTTGTCCCAGTGTCCGCTCTCAGCCAGCCCCAGCATGGTGAAATAACTGTCCCAGTAATAGACCTCGCGGAATCGGCCGCCCGGCACTACATAAGGCTTCGGCAGGGGGAGCAGCGAATCCCATTTTCCGGCTTTGTCGGTCGTGCGCGTCAGCACGGGCCACAGACCATCTATATGCTCACGCAGGCTTTGCCCTTCCGGGGGAACATACTTTTCCCCTTCCTTTGGCAGATCAAAGTTGACGTTGACGAAGTGGCGTAGATCAAAGCTGGTCTGGTTTCGCTGCA
Source organism: Phytobacter palmae (assembly GCA_900112785.1). Taxonomy (GTDB): domain Bacteria; phylum Pseudomonadota; class Gammaproteobacteria; order Enterobacterales; family Enterobacteriaceae; genus Phytobacter; species Phytobacter palmae. Next base: position 263,623 of record FONB01000008.1, read on the forward strand.
TACGATAATCCGCAAGGATCATCAGGGGATCCCCCTTGGGGACGGCATCGGCGAATGTTTTCTGATCGGCAAAGAGTTTGGCGCTTTGAACATCGCTAAACAACGGGCCGAGCAGAATATCCGGCGATTGCGGAGTGTTGGGCGCTTCCGCCGCGAACGCTGACGGAATAAGTGAAAGCAGAGCGCCACCCAGTGCGATGTGCATTGCAAGATACAAGGCGCGCTGACGGCGCAAATCTGGTCTTGTCATTAACTGTTCTCCTTAGCGGGTAAAAAGCGGGGCCGCAGTAGCCAACCTTGTGAAAACCTTAGTCGAATATCAGCCGAACGGCGTGCCCTGTGTGGCATTTTCCGTGCTTCCAGATAATTTACCTTGCCCCCTTTTGGTATAAGTAAAAATTATGATTGGATGCCCGAAAACTGACATACCGGTGCTTTTTATGACCAGAATAGGTTATGAAGTAGCAATTCAGACTAATAAATACGATTTCTGTCAAATAAAATAACGTCAATCGATCAGTTTTTCTTATTGAAAGAAAGGTGTCATATTCGTTTGTATCAAATAAGCTGAATTGATTCATTTAACGTGAGTTCACATTAAGTTAGCACTGCTAAATAGTGTCGCCCTGAAAATAACTTATTTAGCAAAAATAAAATATTTCCGCTGTTGATTATTTCGCAAAGGTAAGACCGATGAGTAATATTGACCTGACATGGATGCGCTATTTCATTTCATTCGCTTTCCCGTCCCTGACATTTCATGCTTTGCGCATCATTCCCTGTATTAAATGTGGTTTTTGGCCTACCAGGAATAAGGGGTAAATGAAGTGAATATTATATTTTAGGATTAATCCGATAACGAGTTTGTCAGGAGACGTTTCTAAGTGGCGCGGCAGATAAAATCATTAAATACAGTATGTTGATCTAAACTGGAAGGGGATTTAAGCTAATGCTGGCTATGATTTTTATCATCGCGTTCCCAAAGTGAAATTGTTTCTTGAGAATTATCTTATTTTGCGTAATTCTTAAATATTCATTTTTCATTAAGGCCGGGATGATATTGAATTGTATCGTCTCGTCTGTAAAATTTAGACACGATTATCATTGATGAAGTCATATTCTCGCTGCCTTGCTGGTGCAACGGCTCGTGCGGTAGCTATGCCTTTAATTAATTATTCGGCTGTTTTACAGGCTAAGGGAGAGACTTATTTTGAAAGAATGAAAAAGTTCTTTCCTGAACGTTCCAGTTCCACACAGTAATATATTTGCAATGGAAATCACCGCTATGAAAATGCGAAATGTATTAGCCCTGCTGTTTGTTTTTGCACTCTCCGCATGTAAAGCACCACCGCCGGCGACTCCCACAGACGACACGATTGTGACCAGCGAGGTGAATGGCACCACGCTTACCCACCGCTATGCGGTAAAACCACCAAAAGAGTTTCAGCCTATCAAAGAGAACTACCGTGCACTCTATCCTGCGTCGCTGATGAGCACGCCGGATTACGGCGGCAAAATGATCCGCCAGCTGCAAACCGGTAAAACCTATGTGGTACTGGGCCAGGTTGAGCACTTCTGGATGGCGCTGGCCGATGAAGGTCAGGAAGAGTTGATCGGTTATGTTCCGATGCGTGCGGTCGTGAAAAGCGAGCTGTACGACGAAACCGTGCGGAAACAAACCCCGCGCCTGAGAGCCCGTCAGAAACAGACCTGTGTGTCGGTGGATGGTAGCAGTAAAGCATGTAAAAACAGCAACTCAGGTACGTGGATTCTCAACTAACTCGCCATCATGAGCGATGGATATGAAAACTAACTTCGTGGTACGCCAGATAATCCTGGCGTTTTTCCTTACGCTGACCACCCTGGTCAGCGGTTGTGGATCGACTTCACATAGCGTACCTGCCAGCTACACCCTTCAATTTCAGGCGCACCCGCAGGTCAACGCATCCGCGCCGCTCAAAGTCAGGGTTCTGCTGTTGAAATCCGACGCGACGTTCATGTCCGCCGATTTCTGGTCGCTACAAAACAATGCGGGAAACACCCTTGGGGCTAACCTGATCAACAGCGATGAGTTCTTCTTGCTGCCCGGCCAACTGACAAAAACACTCACCGGCCAGGCTAACCCGGAAGCTCGCTATATCGGCGTGATGGCGGAGTATCAGGCGCTGGATGGCAAAAAATGGCGAATCTCCATTCCGCTTCCCGTGCAGGGTGAAAGTCGCTTTTACGAATTCTGGAAATCGTCGTCTGACTCACTTGAAGCCAGCGTTTTTCTCGACGTGAACGGGATCCGCGTCGTTTCCAGATAGCGCCCAGTCTTAACAGGAAAACAGCATGAACAAAGCAGAAAAGGTCGTCTGGACCGAGGGTATGTTTCTGCGTCCCCATCATTTTCAACGTGCGGAAAGCCACCTGCATAACCACATTCGTGAATGGGGGACGTTACAACGACCCTTCCTGTGGGGCTTTCTGGACCTTGAACTTGATGACGCAATGTTACGCCAGGGCTGTATCGCGCTGAGTTACGCCAGCGGTCTGCTACCGGATGGCACATTTTTTTCCTTTCACGATCCTCGTTATGCGCCCGCGCCATTAGCCATTGGGGATAACGTTACCAATGAGCGTGTCGTGCTGGCCTTACCTGCCCGTCGGGGTGGTCGTGAAGAGGTTATCTTCAGCGAGGATAAAGAGTCACTGGCACGCTACGTTGCCTGGGAAGCGGAAGTGGATGATGACAACGCCATTTCGGTTGGCCCGGCGGCCGTACAATTTGGCCGGTTACGTCTGAAACTGATGCTGGAAAAAGATCTCACTGCCGAGTGGACGGCGATGGGTGTGGTTCAGATACTGGAAAAGCGGAACGATAATCACATTCGTCATGATTCGGCCTATATTCCGCCGATGCTTAACGCCACTAACAGCGCGCCGCTGTACGCGATGATAAACGATCTCCAGAGCTTGTTATCTCAGCGCAGCCAGCAGTTTGCCCAGCGTCTGCGCCAGCCTGGTCGCTTCAATACCACGGAAATGGTCGAATTTTCTCTGCTGGCGTTGATCAATCACCACGTCGGGTTGATCTCGCATCTGAAAACTTTGCCGCTGCTGCACCCGGAAGAACTCTGGCGCGAATGGCTGGCATTCGCCACGGAATTAACGACCTGGACATCCGCGCGTGCGCCGGAGGAGGTGCTGCCGGTTTATGACCACGATAATCTCGCGGGCTGCTTTAACCGTCTGGTGCTGATGTTACGTCAGGGGCTGTCGCTGGTGCTGGAAGAGCATGCCATTCAACTGCCGCTTACCGAGCGCACCCACGGCCTCAATGTCGCGACGCTGCCTTCAACCAGTATGGCGCGGGAATTTGGTTTCGTTCTGGCGGTGAAAGCCAATGTACCGGGTGAGATGCTGCAAACGCATTTCCCGGCGCAGATGAAAGTCGCCCCGGTCACTAAAATTCGCGATCTGGTGCAACTACAGCTCCCCGGCATGAAGTTGCGGGCGATGCCTGTCGCGCCGCCGCAAATTCCCTGGCATGCAGGCTACAACTACTTCGAACTGGAAAAAGGGGGCGAGCTCTGGAGCGAAATGGAGAAATCCGGCGCCTTTGCGCTGCATCTGGCAGGGGAATTTCCAGGACTGGATATGGAATTTTGGGCCGTCCGTAGCCCGAAAGATTAATAGCGAGCGCAAGATATGCAGGAACAACACGCTAACGGCCGTGATGCCGATGTTGCGGGCGCGGGGGGGAACAACCCGCTGGTGGCCGCCGCCAACCCGCTGCTTAACGCGATACCGCAGATTCGCCACTCTGTTTCTCACGATGACCAGGCTGGCCTGCGCCAGCAACTGATTGATGAAATTCGCCGTTTTGAAGTGCGCTGCCAGCAGTCGGGTCTTGCATATGAAGTGATTGTCGGGGCGCGTTATTGCCTGTGTACCGCTCTGGATGAAGCGGCGGCGCTGACGCCCTGGGGTAGCCGTGGCGTCTGGTCCGGTAGCGGACTGCTGGTCACCTTTCATAACGAAACCTGGGGTGGCGAGAAATTTTTCCAGCTACTGGCGCGCCTGTCGCAAAACCCGCGGGAACATATTGTCCTGCTGGAGCTCATTAATTTTTGTCTGTTGCTTGGCTTCGAAGGTCGTTATCGGGTCATGGACAATGGCCGTACCCAGCTTGAAACCATCAAGCAGCGTCTGTGGCAGATGATTCGTGGCGTACGCGGGAATTATCCGCCGCCGTTGTCGCCGCATCCGGAGGATCAGCCGGTTCTGCGCAAATTGTGGCGTCCGATGATCCCGCTGTGGGCCTGTGTGGCCCTGGCCGGCTTTCTTGCCTGCCTGTTTTACATCGTTCTTAACTGGCGGCTTGGCGATAACACAAACCCGGTACTGGCAAAAATTTACCAGACCACCCTGCCCGAAGCGGCGATTGCCCAGCCTGCGCCGTCGCTCCCCCCGGTGCTTAACCTGCGTGGCTTCCTGAAACCGGAAATCGACGCCGGGCTTGTCGCGGTGCGCGATGAAACGGATCGCAGCGTGGTCACCCTCAAAGGCGATGGGCTGTTTGCCTCTGGTTCTACGGTGGCACGTGAAAACTACGCACCGGTGATTGACCGCGTAGCGCAGGCCATGAACAACGTCAGCGGCAAGATTCTGGTGGTGGGCTACAGCGATAACGTACCTATTCGCAGCGCACGCTTTGCTTCTAACTATGAACTGTCCCTCGAACGCGCGCGCTCCGTACAGTCGCTGTTGCAAAAACACTTAAGCCAGCCGGATCGCGTTAAAGCGGAAGGGCGGGGTGAAATGAACCCCATAGCGCCGAACAATACGGCGGAAAACCGCGCCCGCAACCGCCGCGTGGAGATAACGTTACTGGTTTCGCCGGCTAATACGGCAGCCGAACTGAACGGATTGCCACAAGGAAACTAAGGATGAATAGTCTGCTTTCAATTCTGACGAACCGCATATTGTGGGGTTTTCTTGGGATGACGGCGCTGGCGGCGGTGATCTGGATGATAGGTCCGCTGCTCTCTGTCGTCGATTCACGTCCGCTGGAGTCTGAACAAAACCGGATCATCACCATCGCGGTGATGTATTTCATCTGGGTGCAAAGCCACATCATTCCGCGTCTTTACAACGCGTGGCTGAACCGCAAACTGATGGACAACCTGAAAAGTGATAATGCGCCGAAAGAGACGGCGGATCACAAACGGTTGAACAGCGAAGAACAGATCCTGGCCGACCGCTTTGAAGAAGCGTCTCAGGTACTGAAAAAAGCCCATTTCAACCAGCCTGGTCAGCGTGGTGGACAGTGGACACAGCGTTTCAGCACCCAGTATCTGTATCAGTTACCCTGGTACGTGGTGATTGGTGCGCCAGGCGCCGGGAAAACCACCGCGCTGGTTAACTCCGGGCTGCAATTTCCGCTGGCAGACAAATTTGGCAAAACAGCGCTGCGCGGGATTGGCGGTACGCGCAACTGCGACTGGTGGTTTACCAATGAAGCGGTTCTGCTGGATACCGCCGGGCGTTACAGCACCCAGGAGAGCGAGCAGGCGCAGGATGCCAGCGAATGGCTGAAATTCCTCGGTCTTTTGCAAAAATACCGTCGCCGTCAGCCCATTAACGGGGTGATTGTGACCGTGAGCGTTGCCGATCTGCTTACCCAGTCAGCCGACGCGTCACGCGAACAGGCACTCAATTTACGCAAACGCCTGACCGAACTGCATGAACAACTGGGGATTCGTTTTCCGGTCTATCTGCTGGTCACCAAAGCCGACCTCCTGAAAGGTTTTCGCGCCTATTTCGCCGGGTTTGATAAAGCCCAGCGTGACCAGATTTGGGGCTTTACCTTCCCCTGGCAGGAGGGTAAACAGGCCGATTTTGACCTGATGGGGCGTTTTACTCAGGAGTACGCGCTCCTGCAACAGCGCCTCGATGCAGCTTTACCCGATATTTTACTCCATGAGAGCGATCCAAAAGCGAGAGCCGAAAGCTACCTGTTCCCTCAGGAGTTTGCTGCGCTGCGTCCGCTACTGGCCGACTATCTGCACACGCTCTTTGCCCGCTCTAATTTCGAAACCGAATTCTCACCGCGCGGTATCTATCTGGCGAGCGGTACTCAGGAAGGGCTGCCGTTTGACCGGGTGATGGGCGAACTGGGGCGTTCGCTCTCGCTTCCTCGTGGTAACACCGGTGACAGCTGGGATAGCGTCAGCAAAGAGGAGCCAGTACCCGGCGGTAAAGGGCAAAGCTTCTTTATCAAAAATCTGCTGCAGAACGTCATTTTCCAGGAAGCCGGTATTGCCGGGCAGAATCGCTGGTGGGAAATGCGCAACCGGGCGGTGATGTGGGCTGGTTATGCCGCTCTGCTGGTGCTGCTGGTGGTGATTTGCGGCCTGTGGCTGACAAGCTACAGCAACAACAAAACGTATCTGCAGGAAGTCGAAGCGAAAGTGCCGGGCATCAGCCAGGAGATCAAAGCGCTGCGCGAGCGTCCGCAAGGGGATGTGTTTGCCTTGCTGCCGCTGCTGAACAGCCTCTCGGCGCTGCCGCAAAGTGAGTCATTCGACGTTAACGATCCGCCACTGACCCGCCGTATGGGCTTGTATCGCGGCTATGACGTCTCCGACGCGTCGCAGGCGTTGTACCAGAAAGCGCTGCAGGAGTTGCTATTACCGGATGTGGCGACACGCATCACCACCTGGCTGCGTAACGACAACGGCAGCGACGTGGAATACAGCTACGAAGCGTTAAAAGCGTACCAGATGCTCTACCAGCCGAAACATTATGACGGCAAGTTCCTGCATCAGTGGGTCATGCTCAACCTGGAGCGTAACCTGCCGCAGAATATGACGCAGGCCCAGCTTCGTCGTCTGGAGTGGCATTTGACCCAACTGCTGGAGCCACAAATTCAGTCGTCGCCGTTTGCCAAAGACGAGGCGCTGATTGCCAGGGAACAGGCGTTAATCAACCAACAGCCGCTCGCGGCACGCGTCTACGGACGCCTGAAACGTCTGCTTGCGGCGGATGAAAACCTTAAACCGGTTTCGCTGGCCTCACTGGCTGGCCCGCAAAGTGAGCTGGTGTTCTCGCGCAAAAGCGGCAAATCGCTGAATGACGGTATCCCCGGTTTATATACTCCAGACGGTTACTGGCAACATTTTGATAAGCAGATTGGCACCGTGACCAGCGCGCTGCATACCGACGATGCCTGGGTTCTTGGATCTACCGTCAAACAGGAAGATCAACAGCAGACAGATAACGCCGTACGCCAGCTTTACGCGCGGGATTTTATCAGTCAGTGGGATAGCTTCCTCAGCGATATTGCCCTGAACAACAGCGCTAATCTTTCACAGCGCATTAATGCTGCGCGGCTGCTCTCAGGCAACAGCTCGCCGCTGCGCCAGTTGGTGGTCAACTTAAGCCAGGTGCTGACCCTGACTCGTGATACGCCGGAAGAGGGCGAAAAAAAACCGGATGAAGGCAACAGCACCAGCCGCACACTAAACGTGTTATTCGGTAATCGCGACAATAATACTTCCGCGCCTGCAGCCGCAGCAGTTCAGACGCCGGAACAGCGGGTAACAGAACACTACGCACCGATTATCGAACTGGCCCAGCCGCTGGAAAAAGGCGGTAAAACCATCGTATTTGATGATTTTCTTAAACAGATCGATGAACTTTATCGCTACCTGACGGCGGTGCAGGATGCGGCGAACAGCGGCATGCCGGCCCCCGGCGGTGAAGCCATCAGCCGCCTGCAGGCAAGCGCAGGACGCCTGCCCGGCGGATTGCAGTCAATGTTCAGTAATATGGCGGTGGGGGCCAGTAGCGATACGCAAAGCCGCGAACTGGAAAATGTGCGCAAACGTATCAGCGTGGAAGTGGGCGGTTTTTGCCGCCAGGCCATCGCCGGACGTTACCCCCTGGTTCGTAATGCCAGCAGTGAAGTGACGCCAGACGACCTGGCGCGCATGTTTGCCCCTGGAACCGGGCTGATGGACAGTTTCTTTCGCGACAACCTGACCAGTAAAGTGGATACCACCCAGTCGCCCTGGCGCTTTATGCCGGGCATCGATGGCAAAACATTGCCGGGTAGCGAAGGTTTACTGGTGCCGTTTCAACAGGCGCAATCTATTCGCGATGCTTTTTTCGCCGGGGGAAGCGCAACGCCCTCTTATCGTGTGACGGTGCGTACGGTAAGCATGGACAACGCGATTTTGAACCTGACGCTGGATGTGGATGGACAGATTCTCCGTTACAGCCACGGCCCGCAGGCGGTGCAACTGGTGAACTGGCCAGGACCGGGCGGAACCAACCAGGTACGGATGCAGCTTGGACTGACCAATGGCACCACCTCGACGCTGGTGACTAATGGTGCATGGGCGCTGAACCGCTTTGTCGACAAGGCGCGCGTGACCCCGGGCAGCAGCAGTCTGAGCCGCCAGGCAACGTATAACGTTGATGGACATCAGGTGACGCTTGAGTTTATCCCTGGCAGCATCCGCAACCCGTTTCAGCTTCCCCGTTTCGCATGCCCTTAACCGCAAGGAAAGTCGAATGACTACGACGAGTGCAATTAGCTGGTATGGAAAATTGCCCAGTGCCGGCGACTTCTTACAGCGACGTTTCCCGGACGCGCTCCAGCGTCAATGGTCCCATTGGTTTCAGGTGGGGCTGATGAACTGGCAAAAAGAGGAAGAGCGTGCGGCGGACAGGCAATTCGGCAATGCGCCGATATGGAATTTTGTCGTGCCGCCAATGTTAGGTGGCCAGCAGGTACAGATGGGCTGTTTGTTACCCGGTCGCGATAGCGTCGGGCGGCAATATCCACTGTGCGCTTTGCTGGCAATTAACCCGCTGGAGTGGTCTGCGCGACAACTGGCGCAGTCCGGTGACTGGTATCAGCAATTAGGGAGAACCCTGTTGCATGCGATTCGCAACGGTTACTCCGCAGAACAACTCGATCAGTCGCTGCTCTTGATCCCCACGCCGCAGCCGGTGGTGGAAGAAAGCCGCTCGGAAATCCTTGATGTTATTGGCTACGAAGGCGACGCGGCGCCTACGCTTGGCTGGCGTCAGGCGGCGGAGTGTTTCGACCCGCTGCGCCAGACCAGTTTCTGGTGGACCAACCGTAGCGATGGCTATCCGCTTTACACCCATGTGCACAGCGGCAATTTTACCGGACAGCTTTTTACCATGTTGTTCGATCCGGCAGGCGGCGCGCGACCGGGTCGTCATGGTCTTTATCCTCCGATGTTTGATTAAGCGAATCTGTGTATGACTCTTGAAACCTTACTTGAGCCCGTCAGCCCGACGCAGCCCTGTGGTGAAAACCTGGAGTATGACGCTGAATTTCAGGCGCTGGAACAGGCAAGCCAGGGCAAAGCGGAACAGCAATTTGGCGACACCATCATTCCCGCAGAGCCGGCAGACTGGACGCGTGTTGAAAAGCTCGCCACCGCGCTGCTGTCACGAACTAAAGATCTGCGCGTCATGCTGGCGTTGACCCATGCATGGACGCGTCGCCGTGGTCTGGAAGGGTATGCGGACGGGCTTTCACTGATTGGTCAGGCGCTGGCCCTTTATTGGGATGATCTGTGGCCCGCGCTGACAGAAAACGGCGAAGAAGATCCGTTTTATCGGATCAACGCGCTGGCAGAACTCAGTGATAAATCGGCACTGACCGCCACCCTGCGCCAGTCCATTCTGCTGCGCAGCAATGGCGATGAACTGACCGTCCGCGACGCGCAGGCACTGCTGGACGGCAGCAAAACCGAGTGTCCGAATTTCCCCGGTGGGCGAGTACGTCTGGTTGACGAACTGGCGCGCGCCGGAAAAGAGGCCGCCAGTGTGATGATGCAAATCGAAGGGCGGTTGCACACCATCCGTAGCTGGCTGGTGGAACGTCTTGGTGAGAGTGGCGCGCCGGAAATGGAGCAACTCATTAAGACCGCAACCTTGATTAACCGCGCGGGCCGCGCAGGTGACGACGCGCAGCCCGACGAGACAGCGACATCTTCAACCCCTCAGGCGTCGGCGACGACACCCGCCGCAGCGCCTGTCAATCATACGGACTGGCGGAGCGTGCAGCTTAACAGCCGCGCCGATGCGCAGTTGATGCTGGAAAAAGTGAAACTCTATTTTGCCCAGCATGAGCCAAGCCATCCCGCCCCGCTGATGATTGACCGCGTACAGCGGCTGATCGAACTGGATTTTATGGCGATCGTTCGCGATCTGGCGCCGGATGGCGTGCAGCAACTGGAAAACATATTTGGGCGTCACCCATAACCTTTGACGACAGGGTGAAACAATCCCGATAGCGTCACCGCGCATCTTCGATGGAGAACATCATGGCAACGAGTAACAGTGGACAAAAATTTATCGCGCGTAACCGCGCGCCACGCGTTCAGATTGAATACGACGTGGAAGTGTACGGCGCGGAGCGCAAAATTCAGCTTCCGTTTGTGATGGGGGTGATGGCCGATCTGGTAGGTAAACCGGTTGAGAATCTGCCCTCCGTTGACGAACGCAAGTTCCTTGATATTGATATCGATAACTTCGATGAACGTATGAAGGCACTGAAACCGCGCGTGGCCTTCCAGGTGGACAACACCCTGACCGGAGAAGGCAAATTGAATGTCGATCTGACCTTTGACAGCATGGAAGATTTCCTGCCGGATGCGGTGGCACGCAAAGTCGAGCCGCTCAATTCCCTGCTTGAAGCCCGCACCCAGCTCTCTAACCTGCTGACCTACATGGACGGCAAAAATGGCGCGGAAGAGCTGATTGCCAAAATTCTCAAAGATCCGACGTTGCTGAAATCGCTGAGCCAGATGCCGGACAACCGCGATAGCACGTCAGGTAAAGAGGAGTAAATCATGAGCAATGTAACCCAACAGCAAAACTTGCCGCAGGGCGAAACATTCAGCCAGGACGAGTTTAGCGCGCTGCTTAATAAAGAGTTCCGCCCGAAAACGGAACAGGCGCGCTCTGCGGTTGAGTCTGCGGTACAGACGCTGGCCCAGCAGGCGCTGGCCAATACCGTCACCTTCTCCTCGGACACTTATCGCACTATTCAGAATCTGATTGCCGGGATTGATGAAAAACTCTCTCAGCAGGTTAATGAGATCATTCACCACGAAGAGTTTCAGAAACTGGAGAGCGCATGGCGCGGCCTGAGCTACCTGGTCAACAACACTGAAACCGACGAAATGCTGAAAATCCGCTTTATGAGCATTTCGAAACCGGAACTGGGACGTGTCCTGAAACGCTACAAAGGTGTCGGCTGGGATCAGAGTCCTATCTTCAAAAAAATCTACGAAGAAGAGTACGGTCAGTTCGGTGGCGAACCGTTTGGCTGCCTGGTGGGTGACTACTATTTCGATCACAGTCCGCAGGATGTGGAACTGCTGGGCGAGATGGCGCGCATCGGCGCGGCGGCGCACTGCCCGTTTATTACCGGGACCGCACCGAGCGTAATGCAGATGGAGTCCTGGCAGGAGCTGGCGAACCCGCGCGACCTGACCAAAATCTTCCAGAACACCGAGTACGCTGCCTGGCGTTCGCTGCGTGAATCGGAAGACTCCCGCTATCTGGGGCTGGTGATGCCACGCTTCCTGTCGCGTCTGCCCTACGGTATTCGCACTAACCCGGTTGATAGCTTCGACTTTGAAGAAGAGACCGATGGCGCTAACCACAGCAACTACTCGTGGGCGAACGCGGCTTACGCGATGGCGACCAATATCAACCGCTCGTTCAAAGAGTATGGCTGGTGTACCTCGATTCGCGGTGTCGAATCCGGCGGGGCGGTGGAAAACCTGCCGTGCCACACCTTCCCGAGTGATGACGGCGGCGTGGACATGAAATGTCCGACCGAAATTGCCATCAGCGACCGTCGCGAAGCCGAGCTGGCGAAAAATGGCTTTATGCCGCTGATTCACCGTAAAAACTCAGACTTTGCCGCCTTTATCGGCGCCCAGTCGCTGCAAAAACCGATGGAATATCATGACGCCGATGCGACCGCCAATGCGCGTCTGGCTTCACGTTTGCCGTACCTCTTCGCCTGCTGCCGTTTTGCGCACTATCTCAAGTGCATTGTGCGCGACAAAATTGGCTCCTTCCGCGAACGTGATGAAATGGAACGCTGGCTGAACGACTGGGTGATGAACTATGTCGATGGCGATCCGGCAAACTCATCGCAGGAGACCAAAGCGCGCAAACCGCTGGCCGCTGCCGAAGTACAGGTGCAGGAAATTGAAGATAACCCCGGCTACTACACCGCGAAATTCTTCCTGCGTCCGCATTATCAACTGGAAGGACTGACTGTCTCACTGCGTCTGGTATCAAAACTGCCGTCGCTGAAAACCAAAGAGGCATAAGTTCAGGCACGCCGCAGGCTGGCTGTAACCGCGCCTGCGGCACCTCGCATCACACAGACTGTTTTATCCGTTGGTCAGCAAGGAGCATACCATTATGTCCGGTTCGCCCGTTCAGATAGCGGAGGGGATGTTAAAGATTTTAAATCCTGAGAAACAAAGCGCAGCAGATATCATCCTGCAGTCGGCAATCGACAGCTTTGTCTCATTACCACAGGATATGTGGACCCTGGCAAAGGACATGTTTGATACCGAGAACAGTGGCCTCAATGAGAGGGAGCGCATTCGCCTGGGAGAGCTAACGAAGCGTGGGGTGACGTCCAAAGACTTCTGGCAACTTATCTATATTGTCATTAATCGCTATGTCCACGGCTTAACTCACGAGCAGCTGGAAAAAATAATGCTTAAATTGGCTGGCTCTCAATTAGGTAAGTTGGCCTTTAAAACGGTTTTTGCCAGTGAACTGGCCTCCTGGTTCGGCACATACATCATCCCGCGTTTTTTACTTTCTGCCAGAATAACAGGCGTGCTGGGTGTCGGGGCAATGGTTTCACGCTCCATTTATAGCTCAAGGGATCTGAAAGAGCTTAATGAATCTATTTACTATGCCTTACGCGATGCGGGCGATCTGGATCTGCTTTATTTTATGGTAGAGGAGATACTGGAACCGTGGATTGAGGCGATTAACTATCTCGAGACAAACAGGATGTTCAGCGAACAGATCATTGAACATTTCGTTGACAGGGCGCCGAAGGCGTAAAAAATACATTAATCTGTATTTTCTTCTGTATGCCTCAGACACCCCTGGATCAGGTTGATTGACCCTTAACGATTAGCGATTTTATTATTACGAATCCGACGGACAAGAAAAAACAGTCCACTGACAACCAGCAGAAACAGGACTTTTCCTATTAATGCACCGGTAGAGTAAGCATTGAACGATTCATATTTAACAACCAGCCAAAGAGAGCTAATGATATCAACGAGGGCATACACCCCCGCAAGCAGTAAAATAATCATTGCGATCAGCGTGAGGACTTTTTTCATTTTCAATCCTTAAATTTGAAAGGGCAGGAAGTAAAAGGATAATAGCACGCTATTCGATGCAGTAAAAACCAGTGCAAAAGTAAGCTATGTTCTTTTGTCCCATGCGTTGCTGCTTGTCATATAAATATTTTTCAAAAGCAATAATCATCATTAACGAAAAATAGACAGTATGGTTATTGGTATGTTTTACAAGGACGACTGTTATATTCTCCCCGGTAGTGCTGCGCTTACCGGAGTTACAGAAGAAACAGGCTTCGGTGCTTTTGTCGCATCCGGGAACAGGGAGCTGGATATGAAAAAAATTTACCTCGCACTCAGCCTGATGTGTGGTTTCGCGGCGGAACGGGTAAACGCTGAAACCTATGAATACCCGCGAGCAGCGCCACTACCTCAGGATGATACCGCTAATTTGCTGCGTGATACCGATTTATTGACCGGGTTCGACGTCAATATGAGTAGTGAACGTTTTGCGAAAGCCTGGTTGTCAAAAACTAACGAGCGAGAGCGGATCAAGGCTGAAATGTATTTTCTGGGTGTGATGGATGCAACGGAAGGAAAGGCGTGGTGCAGTTATCAACGGCTGCTTCCCTCGTCGGCCCATGAACAGCTCTATTCCCGTTTTGCGAATTTAACATCGCAGGAGCGTAAAACCCGGGCATCTACGCTTATTGTTGAATCATTGTCTGACGTTTTGCCCTGTAAAAAAGAGATGAAAAAATAAGATTACTTTTAACGTGGTTAAAATATCATTTTTATTCTTTGGCGTGGCGTAAACAATGCTGCCACAGTGTTATGCTCCACAACCCATCACAATATTATTGTGTGTTTACACACTTTCCGATTTGCCGGCAAATCTGGCTTCGGGAATACAATATAATATATTTATAAAATTTTATTATTTATTAGACAATTCACAGCGTTAATCTTCGCGACCTCTTGTCATTCCGGGGCGCAAAGCATATCCGCCAGGGTCATGATGGCGGGTATGAGGGAGAGGTAAAATATGGACGGTTTTAGCTGGCCCCATATTTACCCATTTGTTCTATACCATCAGTAATGACTGGTATATACACGCTTTTTCGAAAGCAATAATCATCATTAACGAAGAGTAAATATTATGGCTATTGATATGTTTCTGAAGGTCGATGGCGTTACGGGTGAGTCGAAAGATTCTAACCACACCGGCTGGACTGATATTACCTCCTTTTCCTGGGGCGCTTCTCAACCAGGGAATATGAGCGTCGGCGGTGGCGGCGGTGCCGGTAAAGTTAATTTCAATGACCTGCATGTAAACGCATTAATTGACAAATCCACTACGGCAATCCTGAAACACTGCGCCAGCGGCAAGCACTTGACCAAGGTTGAGCTTTCCGTCTGCAAAGCGGGCGGTCAGCAGGTTGAATATGCGCGCATTACGCTGGAAGAGGTGTTAGTGACCTCTGTGCAGTACACCGGTGCGGATAATGGCGATACCGTTGGCGTAACTTACGCATTCCAGGCTGCGAAAGTGAAACAGCAGTACTGGGAACAGTCTTCTTCTGGCGGTAAAGGCGCTGAAACCAGTGCCGGCTGGAATATCAAAGAAAACAAAGAAGCGTAAGGTCTTTTACAGCGATCCCGAAAGGGATCGCTGAAAGAGACAGGGGGAGTATATGGCAAATTATCTTATCTCCATAAAACGTCTCTGGCAGACTGATAGTTCTACAATCAGTACTTATAATGTCTCTGGTAGTACTATTAGTGGTTATATTCTTGAGCGTCCCGGACCTGATACGACGGAATCCGGATTAAGAAAAAGAATTCCTGAAGGATCTTATAAACTACAGTGGCATAATAGTAATATTCCAACTGTAAAACCGCATAATCCTGTTCCTTTACTTTTTAACTCATCCGTTCCAGTCTCACGTTATATCTTAATTCATAATGGGAATTATCCTGATAACACAGATGGCTGCCTGCTTATTGGCGCATCAAAAGGCGATAACTTTGTCGGGAACAGCGTTACGAAATTGAATGAGCTGAAAGATTTCTTGACGCAAGAAGGCATTGAGAATTTTACAGTAACAATTACATCCTGTTATGTAAATTGTAGTAATTAGAAAGGGACGGTTCATGCTCAAGACATTCGTTATTATCACTACGGTATTTTTTGCGTCACTCTCCATCGCGGCAGAACAGACTTTGCATCGGGGTATTCTTCAGGCTTTTTGGCTACCCGTATGGAGCGATGATGGCCAGCGGAATACGCCAGAACTGCAATATCGTTATTTCGTTACTACTGATGGTGACAATGTTGAAAAAATCATCAATCTTGATGTTGATAAAAAAGACGCGGAGCCTGAGCAACTCAAACGTTACTTTCCCCATATTCCATCTGAATTTTTGACCGGGAAAGAGGGACACATCGAACGTGCTGGTGCTATCACAGTTGATAAACTGGCAGAGACAACTGAATGCGATCATCGTTATTTTACTGCCGGGATGAAGCATTTTAGTCCTGGAGATAAAGCAACCATCGATACCAATAAAATTGAAAAACAAGCCGGTTGTGAAGCTTTTCCATGGATGATGACCTATACCCTTAAACCCGGGATAGAGAATAGATATTTCAAACAGCAACCTGATGCCGGAGCGAGAGATTTACAGCTTGTCACTCCTGATACGCCACTGGTTAAAATCAAAACAATCAACTCTGAATGGATTCAGGTTGCGGTACGCGATGAAAACAAACCCGGCCTGCTGGGCGAGGCGCGGGGATTTATTAAACTTAATGATTTACAACCGATTAATTAAGTCACTGATTACAGGCTTTACTGGTATTTTTATTTCCAGCACCAGCGTTATCAGAACTGACCCTTTTCGGAACGCTAATAACTCCAGCAGGAATACGCTATGCGATTCACAATAGTTACCAATAAACCCGGTCATCAACCTCCGCAAAGCCGCTGCGATTTTTATCCGCCGGGAGGCACCATTGGACGGGGAACGGACAATAATCTGGTGCTGCCGGACAACGAGCGCGCCATATCGCGCCTGCAGGCAATCGTACATATCGCCGGGAACGGCGAATGCCGCATTACTAACCGTGGCAACGTGACCCGGGTCGTGCTCAACGACATTCCGCTGGAACGGGGCCGTCAGGTTGAACTGCAGGATGGCGACATCCTGGATATTGACGAATACCGTATTGAAGTGACCGATTTGATTCTGGACACCCAGCCGGTCAGCCGTATGGCGGCGAATGTGCAGGCAGGTCTTACACCCGATCCGACCCCGGCGGAGAAAAAAGAGAATGCCCCCACCGCCGTGCCAACGGAGATCTGGGACAGTCTGATGCAGGAGTTTTCCATCTCCGACAGCATCTCCAGCAACCGTGCGAAACCAGAACCACAGACGCTTAATCCGTTCGCCGCGCCAAAAGAGCCGGAACGTAATCCGGAAGACCCGCTGGCCTTACTGAGTAAAAACGAATCTGCGGCCGCGCCGCGCACAATCGACACGGACAAGCTGTTTAACGACGAACCGTTGTTTAAAAACGACAGCATCTTCTCCGATGTCACGCCGTCAACGCTGGTGCCGCCAGTAGAACCTACGGCTAAACATGAAACGCCCGCCCAGGATGAACTTGACCCGTTAGCACTCTTTGGCGGTAGCGGGGCGAGCACTAAGCAGGCACGTGATGACGACCCGCTGGGACTCCTCAGTGGCGCGGTGCCCCTAAGCCATGTGGACGATGTAACTCCGTCTGAGCCGCTGAAAGCGCAACCAACCGGGCAAGCTCCGATCCCGCCACAGGCTGAACCGGTAGTGCCTCATGACGACATCGTGCCGCACACGGAGCCAGAGGAGGTGCAGCCGCTGTTCGTTGCCCCGGAACCCGTGGTGCCGGAAGCGAGCAGCGATGTGCCGGAATATGTCGCTATCACGTTACCCACGCCACAAACCGTTCAGCGTGCCGCCGCGCAGACACCGAAAGGGCGCCTGCGGATCGACCCGGTCCAGAGCGAGAGCGCGCAATCCGGAACGACCACCAGCAACGAGAGCAGCGGCGATGTGCTTAAAGGCGAACTGCTGGATGCACTGCTTGAAGGAATGGGGCTCAGTGATATGCAGCCCACGCCGCAGTTTGATCGGGAAAACATGCGCCAGCTCGGACAGATGCTGAGCATGTTTTCGCAAGGGACAGTGGCGCTGTTGTCATCACGCTCGATCCTTAAACGTGGGGTAAAAGCGGACATGACGATGGTGCTCGATGACGCCAACAACCCGTTTAAATTGCTGCCTTCCGGCAAAACCGTGCTGATGCAGATGTTCGGTACCCGTATGCCGGGCTTTATGCCGCCCAAAAAATCGGTACGCGATGCGCTTATCGACTTACAGGCTCACCAGTTGGGGATGATCTCCGGCATTCGCGCCATTATTGCCGCTATGCTTCAGTCCTTTAACCCGGAACTGCTGGAAGAGGACGCAAAACGTGACGGGGCTACTGCGCGTCTTGGCATGCTCTCCAATCGCAAAGCGGCGCTGTGGGACTATTTCGTGCGTTCTTACGCAGAAACAGCCGGTGAAATCGATGACGACTTCCACACGCTTTTTGGCGAAGCTTTCCTGCACGCCTATGACATGGAAGTAAACCAGTACAAAGACTCACAAAGCGCATCGGAAGAACAACAATGAATATCAGCACCGCCTCAATGTCCCGACAGGGCGCGCGTGCGAGTAACCAGGATCAAACGGGTGAAAGCATTGGCGAACGCGCCGCATGTTTCGTGGTATGCGACGGTATTGCCGGGCTTCCCGGCGGCGACGTGGCGGCCGAGCTCGCCCGCAATGCCATCATTACCCGCTTCGATGGCGACCAGCATCTGAATGCGCAATACATTCGCGAGTATATCTACGAAGCCAATAACGCCATTCGCACCGAACAAAAAGCGGCTGAACAATTTCAGCGTATGGGCACCACCATGGTGAGTCTGTTTATTGACCGTGATTACCACCTGGCCTACTGGGTGCATGCGGGCGACAGCCGACTTTACCTGTTTCGCCGCGGGTGGCTCTACCACGTCACCACCGATCACAGTCTGGTACAGCAGATGAAAGACGCCGGACACCAGACCGATGGCATTAACAGCAACTTACTCTATTTCGCGTTGGGGCTGGGTGACGATGAGCGCGAAGCCAGCTACAGCGATGTGGTGCCGATTGAAGACGGCGATGTGTTTTTGCTCTGCACCGACGGTTTCTGGCACGGGGTGAGCGAAGAGCAGATGAAGCAGTCGCTTCATATGGTCAACACACCGCATGAGTGGCTGACATTAATGAATCAGATACTGCTGCGCACCAACGTGGAGAGTCATGACCAGCAGGACAATTACAGCGCTGTAGCGGTGTGGGTTGGTGCCCCGCAGGACACCACGCTTCTGCACTCGCTGGCGCAAGCGTCGCAGTTTTTCCCTCTTCGTGATTGATACAGGCTTACAAGGAATTTTATGAAACTTTGGCTTCCGGGGCTGGCGCTCTTCGCGGTCTGTTTTGGCGCTCAGGCTGAAAACTACCGTATCGTGCAGTCTCCTACACAAAAACTGGATATCTGGATCGACGACATCGCGGATAACTCGCCGAAAAGCTGGTGTGCCCGGGAATTGCCGCTGCGTATCGTGGCAAATGGCGATAAAAAAGTCACCGTGCTCGACAGTTTTATGCCGCGTCTGGGTGCGCTGCTCGAAAATCAGTGCGGCACCTTAACGCTGGTGCGCTGGAAACTGACCGATGCGCAAAACAACACGCTGGCCCAGGGGACCGCAAGCAAAGCGAAAGACTGGGCGCCCGTGGTAACTCCGGCGGCTGCGACGACAACTACGCCGCCCGCGGCAAATACCGCCAGTGAATTACAACTGCCGGAAGGCCGACCGGAAGATAACTCGCCTGCGGCGAACCGCACGCCATGGCAGGAGTTTACTCTCCAGGATGGCTGCCATCTGCGTACATTCTGGCAAGGAGACAGCAGCAGCCCGGCGCTGTTTATCCCGGCCAAAGACGACGGTAAATGTGAGAAAGGTGGCTGGCTCAATGGCCGCAGTGATGTTAGCCAAATCACTAACGGCATTGAGCGTAAAACCACCATGACCTTTGTTCATGGTTTCCCGGTTAGCGGTCTGAGCGACAGTGTGGATGCCGACCGTCTGTTGATAACCACAGTAAACAACGAACGAATGGTGGCCAGCGAAGGCAGTCTCGGTCAGAGCTGGATGATCCTGCCTTATGTACCGTCTCTGAGCGGATGGCAGGCGAACGGCACCGTGGCGGTCGAAGTTTCACGCGAACTGCTAAACGATCAGGCCCGCCTGCAGGCCCGGCTTGATGAGGTCCGTAAAGTCTGGACCCCGTGGTTCGCCCCAGGTACAACACTCAACATTTTGCTGATTGACTCACTGCGTCCGCAACTGCGCGACCCCGCGGTCGGTACCTATAAGGCTGTGCACTAATTTATTGCCCCTCACTGCCCTCACTGCATAGCCCGGATAAGGCGCATGCGCCGCCATCCGGGGGCTACGGTGCGAGAGCGTTGGGTGAGGGGCAGAGGCCACACTATATAATTCGTCGAAAACTGAGGAGCGGTGATGAACACACTAGAGCAACAACTCGCGGGAGAATCCCTCCAGGAGAGTCTGGGGCAACTGGAAAACCGCATTCGCAAGCAGCCTGGCGATGCCGACCTGCGTGCGGCCTTCACGCAAATGCTCTGCCTTGAGGGCAACTGGCCGCGCGCCCTGGCACAGCTTAAAAGCTGGCTGGCGCTGACGCCGCAGGCACAGCCGACCATTACCTTGCTTGAACAGACCATCAATGGCGAACGCCAGCGCGCGGAAGTGATGGCCGGACGGGGGCGTCCGACAATGCCGGAAAAAAACTGGCCGTGGCTGGCGGCAATGGTTACCGCCCTCGATCTTTCGGCAACCGAAGCCTGCTCGCAGCGCATTGGGGCGCTGGAACAGGCCGAAGCGATCCCCGGCGAGTTGACATTGCAGGATGGCACCACGCACAGCTTCGACTGGCTGATGGATGGCGACTGCCGCTTTGGTCCGGTCTGCGAGGCCATCGTCAACGGGCGCTACTTCTGGCTGCCATTCAGCGCGATTGAAGAGATGGAGTTCCAGCCTCCGGCGAGTGTCATCGACCTGGTCTGGCGACACACCCGCATCCGCCTGCATGACGGCAGCGAGCAGGTTTGTCAGATCCCGGCGCGCTATCCGCTGGAAAATCAGGTCGAAGACCGTTTCTTACTGTCACGCACTACCGAGTGGCAGCCGCTGCCGGGCGAGGAGCCTCATTACATGGGGCGCGGTCAAAAAGTATGGCTTAACGATAGTGCGGAATACCCGCTGCTCGATTTAGCCAGCGTACGTTTTGCACAGGGCGATACGCATGAGTAGCCAGCCCCAGGACGATCGTGACCTGCTGCGTAGCGGCTGGCGCGCCAGAAACGGCAAAGAGTCGCCGGGGGCGCGCGACAAAATGCAGCCGTCATTGCTGGACCGTCTGACCGATGATGCGCCGGATAAAAAGCAGGAGCCGCTCAACAGCAACCTGGTCTCGCACAATACGCTACGTCGCCACGTACTGCGTGACCTGCAGTGGCTGTTCAATACCATTAATAACGAGGCGCAAAACGATCTCTCAAAACTGAGTCACGTGCGCCGCTCGGTCGCCAATTTTGGCGTGGCGCCCCTGGCTGGTCAGCGCATGTCCGACATTGAATGGCACGATATCCAGCGCAAACTCACCGACGCTATTTTGCATTTCGAACCGCGTATTTTGCCCCAGGGGCTGATGGTGCGCTGTATCTCCGATACAAAGTCGCTGGATCTGCACAACGTCTTGTCGATTGAAATCAAAGGCCGCCTGTGGTGCGTGCCGTATCCGTTAAGCTTTTTGTTTCGCACTGATGTCGACCTGGAAAATGGCCATTTCGAGTTAAAAGATGTGGGGTAAGCGTGGAGAGTAAATTACTCGAGTATTACAACCGCGAACTGGCCTGGCTGCGGGAGATGGGGCAGGAATTTGCGGGCCGCTATCCGAAAGTGGCGGGGCGGCTGGGTATGCAGGGCATGGACGTCGCCGACCCGTACGTCGAGCGACTGATGGAAGGGTTCGCTTTTTTAACCTCTCGCGTGCAGCTCAAGATGGACGCCGAGTTCCCCCGGTTCTCTCAGCGTCTGCTGGAGATGATCGCACCAAACTACCTTGCGCCCACTCCGTCAATGGCCATTGCTGAGCTGCAACCTGACCCTGGCAAAGGCGATTTAAGTAAAGGCTTTGTGGTACCGCGCGGCACCATGATGGACAGCCAGACGCTCAAGAAAAATGGCGTCACCTGCAGTTACACCACCGCGCACGATGTGACGTTACTGCCGCTGAGTATCAGCGCCGTCGAACTGGGCGGCGTGCCCGCCGATCTGCCGCTGCTGCGTATCGGCCTCGGACAGAGCGGGGCGGTAAGCGCGCTGCGGATCCGGTTGCGCTGTGACGGTCCGGTGAAACTCTCACACCTTGATTTTGACCGCGTGGAGTTCTTTTTAAGCGGCCCGGATATGCAGGCACTACAACTGCTGGAACTGTTGATGGCGCATCAGGTCGGGGCGCTGGCGCTGATTCCCGGCACCTCAACCGCGCCACTGGTTCTGCCGGAAGATGCGTTACACCATGAGGGCTTCGAATCCGATCAGGCGCTGTTGCCGGATGATTTGCGTAACTTTGACGGTTACCGTCTGCTACAGGAGTATTTTGCTTTTCCGTCGCGTTTTCTCTTTTTCAGTCTGAAAGGGCTGCGCCCACTGCTGGCGCAGAGCGATGATGCCACCACATTTGACATCATCATCCTGCTGGATAAAACCGATGACCAGCTTGAACGCGTGGTGGATAAAAACCATCTGGCGCTGCACTGCACCCCGGTGGTGAACCTGTTCGCTAAAGTGGCGGAACGGCAAAAACTCAGCGACAGTCAGCACGAATATCACCTGGTGGTCGATAACATCCGTCCGATGGATTACGAGATTTACGCCGTTACTCGTATTCATGCCAGCGTTGACGGGCAGCGTGATGAACAGGAGTTTCGCCCGTTCTGGCGTAGCCAGAGCCAGGATGACGGCAACTACGGCGCCTACTTTTCGCTGCGCCGCGAACAGCGCGGCCTGTCGGAACATGCCCAGCGCTACGGTACACGTACCGGCTATATCGGTTCGGAAGTGTTTGCCTCGCTGGTCGATGAACAGCATGCCCCCTGGCGAGACGACCTGCGTTATATCACCGCCGAAGTGCTGTGTACCAGCCGCGACCTGCCGCTGATGCTCCAGCAGGAGATGGGCAAATTTGTGCTGCCTGACTCACTGCCGGTTAAAAATCCGCGTCTGCGCAAAGGGCCAACGCCACCGCGCCCGGCGCTGGCGGAAGGGTTCAGTACCTGGCAACTGGTGAGTCAACTACAGATGAATTACCTGAGCCTGATGGACGGCGAAGAAGGGCAAGGGGCGGCGGCGCTTCGCCAGTTACTGGGCCTCTATACCCGACTGGCTGAAGCCCCGGTAGCCAGACAGATTGACGGCGTGCGCCAGTGCGTGTTGCAACCGGTACACCGCCGGGTACCGGAGCCTGGGCCAATTGTCTTCGCCCGTGGTGTGAGTATCTCGCTGACGGTGGACGAACAGGCCTTTTCCGGTTTTAGCCCGTGGCTGTTCGGTAGCGTACTGGAACGGGTCTTTGCACGGCTGGTGGCGATCAATAGCTTTACCGAATTCACGCTCAAAAGTCAGCAGCGCGGCGAAGTGGGCTACTGGCCGCCGCGTATGGGCAAAAGGGCGCTGCTATGAGCGAAACGCTTGCTCGTCTGGCCCCTGTGAAGCGGGCAACTGCCATGCCGCCGTCCTTCTGGCAGAACGTGATGGCGGCCCCCTGGCGTTACGATCTGTTTACCCTGTTGCGCCGTGTTGATGCCCAGGGGGGAGAGCGTTATCCACTGGGACGCGCGCCGCTGCCGCGCTTTGAACCTCTGCGTATCGGTCAGAAACCGTCGCTCGGTTTTGCCCCTTCAACCCTGGCAGAGGTGCGTCAGCGCGACCAGTCATCGCTGTATGATGTGTCGATTTTGAGTTTTGGTCTCTTCGGGCCGAACGGGCCGCTGCCGCTGCACCTGACAGAGTATGCGCGCGAGCGGCTGGATCACCATCAGGATGAGAGCCTGACGGCTTTTGCGGACCTGTTTCATCACCGGCTGACGCTCCTGTTTTATCGCGCCTGGGCCGATGCACAGCCGACGGTTTCACTCGATCGCGCGGACAATAAACGCTTCGAGCGCTATATCGCTTCGCTTATCGGCATGGGGCAGCCGGGACAACTGGAAAAAGGCTCTCTGAGTCCGCATGCCCGCTTCGCCCTGGCCGGACATCTAACGCGTAACGGTCGTGACCCGGAAGGGCTGGAGAAGATCCTGCGCGCCTACTTCAATGTACCAGTGAAAGTCGTGGCGAACGTTCCACAATGGATGCCGCTGGGTGAGCGAGAAAGAGCGCGTTTGCAGGGCGGACGTCGTGCGCCGCGTCTGGGTGAATCAGCTTTTCTGGGAGCGGCGGTACGCGATGTCACCCATAACTTTCGCATTGAGCTGGGGCCGCTGGATGCCGAAACCTACCGCCATTTTCTGCCCGGCGAGGCCTGGGTAACCCGGCTTCGCGACTGGGTTCGTCAGTATCTTGGCATTGAGTATCAATGGTCACTGCGCGTGTTGTTACAAAGTCAGGATGTGACCGGTGCGGCGCTGGGCGGTTCAGGGCGCCTGGGCTACAGCGCCTGGCTGGGTATGCAGCCGCAGCCGCTTGCACGCGGTGATTTGGTTTTCAGTCCGGAGCGGTGATACTTCACCGTCTCCCAGGCGTTATCTCTTACATTCACGGAATCGATCATGTCAGAAATTAGCCGTGCCGTGCTCTTCGGCAAACTGGATACGCTGTTATTTTCCTCGCTGGAAAGCGCCACCGCCTTTTGCAAGCTGCGCGGTAATCCCTATGTGGAACTGGTTCACTGGCTGCATGCGTTAATGCAGCAGGACCAGGGCGATCTCCAGCAGGTGATTCGTCATTTTTCATTGAGCGAGGAAGCCTTAACGAAGGATATCGTCCACGCGCTGGACAGTCTGCCGCGCGGTGCAAGCTCTGTCTCCGATCTCTCTGAGCATATTGATAACGCGGTCGAACGCGCCTGGGTCTATGGTTCGCTGAAATTTGGTGTAAACCGCATTCGCGGCGGCCACTTGCTGATTGGCTTATTAAAAACCTGGAGCCTGGCAACGGTCTTAAAAGGTATCTCGTCGCAGTTTGAACGGGTGCGTGTTGATGCGCTGCTCGATGATTTTGATGCCATTTTTGCCGACAGCAAAGAGGCCTCGCAGTCTGTCGCTGTACCGGAAAATGCAGCCGCCGCGCCTGCACGTCAGGGCAGCCTGGCGCAGTACGGGCAGGACCTCACTGCCCGGGCCCGTGATGGCAAAATCGACCCGGTGGTCGGGCGCGATGAGGAGATCCGCCAGATGGTGGACATCCTGATGCGTCGCCGTCAGAACAACCCGCTGCTCACCGGTGAAGCCGGGGTCGGTAAAACGGCGGTGGTGGAAGGGCTGGCACTGCGTATAGCCGCAGGCGACGTGCCGGAACCGCTGCGTGATGTGCAACTGTGGTTGCTGGATATCGGCATGTTGCAGGCCGGCGCGAGCATGAAAGGGGAATTTGAGGCCCGTCTGCAGGCGCTGATCAACGAAGTACAATCCAGCCCTGTGCCAATCATGTTGTTTATCGATGAGATCCACACCCTGATCGGCGCGGGGGGGCAGCAAGGCACGGGCGATGCCGCCAACCTGCTAAAACCTGCGCTGGCGCGCGGTCAGCTGCGCACTATCGGCGCAACGACCTGGGCTGAGTATAAAAAATATATCGAAAAAGACCCGGCATTGACCCGTCGCTTCCAGACGGTGCAAGTGGCCGAGCCGGATGAAGAAAAAGCGGTACTGATGCTTCGTAGCACAGTCTCGGCGCTGGAAACACACCATCGGGTGCTGTTGTTAGATGAAGCGGTGGTCGCGGCGGTGAAGCTGTCCCATCGTTATATTCCGGCGCGCCAGTTGCCCGATAAAGCCGTGGCGCTGCTTGATACCGCCTGCGCACGTGTCGCGGTAAGCCTCAGTGCGCCGCCGCCGCAACTGGAAGATTGCCTGCACCGCATTGCCGGACTGGATGTCGAAATAGAGATTGCCGGGCGCGAGGCGCGCATGGCTGCCGGTGATGAAAGCCGCGTGGCAACGTTACAGGCCGAACGCGAGCGTCTTGGCGAGTTGCGTGATGCTCTGACCCAGCGCTGGCAGCAGGAGCAGGGGCACGTGGATGAGATTATCCGCCTGCGTCGCGCGCTCAGCCAGGCTGCGGAGGAGGAACATCAGGCGCTGCGTAATGAACTGGAACAGCAGCAACAGGCGCTGCGCGAGGTTCAGGGAGATGCGCCGTTGCTGTTTGCTGCCGTCGATGCCAATATTGTTGCCGCCGTGGTTTCTGACTGGACCGGCATCCCGCTGGGCCGGATGGTGAAAAACGAAATCGACGCGGTGCTGAAACTGGCCGATACCCTCAATGAGCGGGTAATTGGCCAGCGCCACGGCCTGGAGGCCATTGCCCGTCGGGTGCGCACCTCCCGCGCACGGCTGGATGATCCGAACAAACCGGTTGGCGTATTCATGTTGTGTGGTCCTTCCGGCGTAGGGAAAACCGAAACCGCACTGGCGCTGGCGGAGTCGCTCTACGGTGGTGAGCAGAATGTCATCACCATTAATATGAGTGAGTTCCAGGAGGCGCATACCGTCTCGACCCTGAAAGGCGCACCTCCGGGCTACGTGGGTTACGGTGAAGGGGGTGTACTGACCGAAGCAGTGCGCCGTCGCCCGTATAGCGTGGTACTGCTCGATGAAATTGAAAAAGCGCACCCGGATGTCCATGAAATCTTCTTCCAGGTATTTGATAAAGGCTGGATGGAAGATGGCGAAGGGCGGCATATCGATTTCCGTAACACCATTATTATTCTGACGTCGAATGTGGGGACTGAGCTTATCAGCGGTATGTGCGCCGACCCGGAACTGTTGCCGGATCCCGACGCGCTGCGTGATGCGCTGCGTCCTCCGTTACTTAAAGTTTTTCCCCCTGCGCTATTAGGCCGCCTGCTGGTGGTGCCGTATTACCCCTTAAGCGAAGCGATGCTCGCGCAGATCGTGCGTCTGCAAATCAAACGCATCCAGCGTCGTCTTGAGGAGAACCACGGCATTGTTTCTGAGGTGGATGAAAGCGTTATCGCGCAAATCGTCCAGCGCTGTACGGAGGTTGAATCGGGCGGACGTATGGTAGATGCGATTCTGACCAACACGCTGTTGCCACAAATGAGTCAGCTTTTGCTTGATGCCAGCGCGCGTGACGAGAAGTACCGACGTTTACACGTCACCTTTGCACAGGGCGAGTTTCACTGTCAGTTTGCGGCGTAATGCCATTATCAAGAGAGTTTTCCATTATGACGGATCACGAAAACAACCGGACTGTACCGAACGCACTGCCGACGGGATACCGCTTTAATGAGTTCGAAATCAAAGAGGTGATTGGCGGTGGCGGTTTCGGCATTGTCTACCGTGCCTGGGATCATCAGCTCGAACGCACTATAGCCATTAAAGAGTTCATGCCCTCAACGCTTGCGGTACGCAATGACGACATGACGCTGGTGTTGCGTAGCGAGCGCTTTGGTAAGGCCTTTTCCGCAGGACTGAACAGCTTTATTCAGGAAGCGCGCCTGCTGGCGCGTTTTAATCATCCGAACCTGCTGCATGTGCTGCGTTTCTGGGTGCAAAACGATACCGCCTACATGGGCACGGTCTTTTACAGCGGTACTACGCTCTCCCGTTTGCGTGAAAAGAACCCGCAGATGATCAACGAAGCGTGGATCCGCCGTACGTTGCCAATGCTGCTCGGGGCGATCAAGACCATCCACGACGAAGGGTATCTGCACCGCGACATCTCGCTGGATAACATTCAGATTCAGGATAACGGCCTGCCGGTTCTGCTGGATTTCGGCTCTGCCCGCCGCAGTATTGGCTCGGTCTCCGACGAAACCGAAACGATGCTGCGCCCAGGCTATGCGCCGATTGAGCAATACACTGACGATAACGAAAGCGAGCAGGGGCCGTGGACGGATATCTACGCCCTGGGTGCCGTACTCCATACCCTGATCGTGGGATCACCGCCGCCGGTGAGCGTAGTGCGCAGCATTCAGGATGGCTATCAGCCGCTGGCTCATCGCCATCTGCCCGGTTACTCTCTGTCATTACTGCAGGCGGTGGACAAGGCGCTGGCGCTGAAAATGGAAGACCGCCCGCAGACTATCGATGAGTTTGCAGCGCTGATCGAAATGCCGGTCGCCGGGCTTGATGACGTGCTGAACGTGAAAAAGCCAGGGACCATGCTTGTTCCAGTTGAAGAGGTTGAGACGAAACCCGGTGTGCTTGACTGGCGGCGTTACAAAGTGCCTGGGCTGGTGGCGGCCGGCGTACTGGTTGGCCTGATCGCCGGCGGCGTGCTGTTCCATCAAAGTGATGCGCCGCAGGAGAACGCGAGTCAGACAGCCAGCACCGGGTCTGCAAACAATTCCGTCGCGCCAGCCACACCGGCCGCCCCGCCTGCGCAAAACACGGCGCCGGTTTCGACACCGCCAGCTGCAACGTCCGCCACTGCTGCGCCTGCAAGTGGTGCGGCGCCAACTGCGCCGGCACAAACCGCGCCTGTGGCTGCGGATAAACCCGCTGCAACCACGCCGCCTGCAGCGATCGCCCAAGTATATGTGCGAATGAATGAGGGTGAAAAACTGACCCTCAACGGGGAATCGCAGTCTATAACACCAGCCAGCAATGGTTTTGCGACCCTGAAACTGCAGCCGGGCCAGTATGCTCTGGTGTTGCAGGGTAATGGTCAGACTCGTCACCAGACGTTAAATATCACCAGTGCAGGTACCTGGCTGGTAAATCCGCAACCGTAATCTCTTCTCTGCCGGTGCGTAATATCGCTCCGGCAGCCTGTCGGTTGCATAAAAATAAATGTGGCAATGCCCTATACAGCCAAAGACCGAACTATGAATGCATTTACACACACTGTTGATGGTGGCAATGAATTTACGTTTGTCGTGTCTCGCGCCAGTGCAAATGCCGACGATAAAGTACATGCTGTCGCCGCCAGAACGCTTCGCGAACTAAAAGATACGCTTACCGATTTTTATCTTGAGTCGACGCAAATGTTGACGGTGGATGGCTACCCGGCCGTTGAGCTTTTCTATCAGTTCAAAAATGATAATCGCATTATCTTCCAGCGTCAGACCATTATTTTACTGGACGCCGCACCTGTCGGGAAAAAACTGGTGAGCTATGTAGCGACCTGTCCAGGTGAATTTAACGAACGCCATCAGCAGCAATATCAGGAAATTATTCAGAGTATCAAGTTTCACCGTGGGAAGTAGTACCTGGAACGGCAAAGTAACCGCATAATGAACATTACCGGAACGAATGCGTATATTATTTTGGATATTGATGGCCGGAAAGTTAAAGCAGAAGGGGAGAGGGTTCTCGGCGGTTTTTTCGCCGAGATAAAAAGCATGCAGCAGTTTGAACCGCCGCATGAAAACACACCGCTCACTGATGAAATAAAACAGAAATATATTGACGAGGCGATTAAAAAGACGGCAGGTTCACATAGTGTGATCCATTTCGTTTAATTGCTGTTTTGCTGAATCGTCATATTTGCCAGGAATTTTCCGAAAAAAATGACTGATACCCTTTCCTGATATCAATTAACAGGCAAAGCGGAAGCCATCGCCCATTTTTGTAATATCCTCACAGCTGACAGGTTGATTATATTTATCGCTCGGGCTGATAATTTTTGTTTGCACCTGGTTCCTCTGGCTTTTTGTAACGGAATTAACCTTATGCTCAATCGTATTACCGTACAGCTCCCCGTTGACGGGCTAATGTTCTGGAAACTGTCAGGACGCGAAGCGCTCTCAGAACCTTTCACACTTGGCCTGACGCTGCTGGGCACCGATGCACGAATGGACCGCAGCCAGTTGCTGGGCAAATCCGTCACCGTCGCCATTCCTTCCCAGGATATGACGACGCCAAGATATCTGAACGGTAAAGTGACCCGCGTCGCGGTGAGCGCCGTGGAGCTGTCCGGCACCCGCTATGCGGTCTACCAGCTTAACGTTGAATCCGACTTATGGCCGATGCAGCGCGACCGCAACCTGCGTATTTTCCAGGGGCAGACGGTACCGCAAATCGTCAAAACGCTGCTTTCTGAAAGCAAGGTTAATGTTGAAGACAAGCTGAGTGAGAGTTACCGCGTCTGGGATTACTGCGTTCAGTATCAGGAGAGCAGCTTCGACTTTATCAGTCGTCTGATGGAACTGGAGGGCATCAGCTACTTCTTCCGCCACGAATCCGGGCGGCATGTCATGGTGCTGACCGATGCGGCGACCCAGCATCAGCCGTTTGCCGGTTATGAATCCATTCCCTACCATGTGACGCCGTCCGGCGGCAGCACTAATGAAGAGGGGATCAGCCAGTGGGCGCTGACCGATAGCGTGACGCCGGGGATCTACAGCCTGGATGATTATGATTTCCGCAAGCCGAATGCCTGGCTTTTTCAGGCGCGCCAGAATCCAAATTCGCCGGAGCCTGGCAGCATTAACGTTTATGAATGGCCGGGGCGTTTTGTTGATCATGGACACGGTGAATTCTATGCCCGTATTCATCAGGAACGCTGGCAGGTTGAGCACCAGCAGATACAGGGCAGCGCCACTGCGCTGGGCATCGCTCCTGGACACACATTTACTCTCTATAACGCCCCCTTTTTCAGCGATAACGCGGAATACCTGACCACCGAAGCTAACTACTGGCTGGAAGAGAACGCCTACGCCAGCGGGGGTGGCACGGAAACGATGCATCGTATTGATTTCACCGTTATTCCAGCTTCGGTCACGTATCGCCCGGCGCAAAAAACGGCCTGGCCGCGTACCTATGGGCCACAGACCGCGAAAGTCGTCGGCCCGCAGGGAGAGACCATCTGGACCGATCGTTATGGCCGGGTGAAAGTGAAGTTTCACTGGGACAGGCAGGCAAAAGGCGACGATACCAGCTCCTGCTGGGTGCGGGTTTCCAGCGCCTGGGCAGGGCAGGGTTTCGGTGGGGTACAAATTCCACGCGTCGGCGATGAAGTGGTGGTCGACTTTATTAACGGCGACCCGGACAGGCCGATCATCACCGGGCGTGTCTATAACGAAGCCAGTATGCCGCCGTGGGATCTACCCGGCGATGCCACCCGTATGGGCTTTATGACCCGCAGCAAGGATGGCAGTGTCGATAATGCCAGCTTCCTGTTTTTTGAAGACAGTCCGGGTAATGAATCGGTGCAGATGCACTCCGAGAAAGACATGATGGTGTCGGTCGAGAATGATCAGACGGTCAATATCGACGGTAACCGGGCAACGACAATCAAAAAAGAGCAGAAAGATGATGTGACGGGCGATGCCACGTTCTACTACCGGAAGAAAAGGACGACCACGGTGGATGATGTTGAACAAAAAAACTTCAATAATAGTGAAGTTATCAATATCAAAGAAGGACGTCATCTGACTATTCTGAGCAAGGGTGAGTTAAATGAAATCACTGGCGATCAGACTACAAAAATAGCGCAAGGGAATCAGTCCACAACTGTTGCTGATGGAGAGCAAGAGACGTTTATCCAGACTGGAGGGCGTAATACTGAAATTCATAATGGCGATCGTTTAATTGTTAGCTCTGGTGGTCAGCACAATGAGATCACGGGTGGGGTCAACACCACAATAAATGGAGGTTGGGTACAAACTATTACTACTGGCGAAACACTTATTTCCTCCCCAGACAAAATTACAATAAAAAGTGATAGTGAAGTTAATGTTGATACGCCATGGGCAATTGAATGGAAAGGTGTTCAGGTTGGCTTCACTGCTTCGTCAGTTTCTACAACTGGTGTCAATATTGGCATGACTGGTATTAAGGTGGAAAATAACCCCATTAACTTTTTTTATAATAATGGTTTTAAAATGAGAGTTGGCTCGGTCGAATGTGATACTTTGACTGCGGCGATTAAAAACGCAGTTCTTCACATGTTTAATTAAGGTAGGATATGTTTGATTCATCTAGTTTTGCTAAAGGTTATGCTATTGTTGCGATGACTATTGTTGCGTTAATTGTAGTTGGGATTATTATAAGAGATATTCGCAATGCGAGAATGAAGTCATACATTGAGAAAAATGGAATTCATACCCATGCTGAGATTGTCAATATTGAAATCCATACGGGTAAAATATCAGATTATACGAATATTAAATTGCATTATAGATTTAATGATTATAATGGTCGTAATGTTACCGGTGTGGGAAATGCGGTTATCTTTACGTCAGATTTGGCACAATACCAACCTGGTAAGACCTTTGGTATTATCTACAATAAAGACGACCCATCACGTGTTGTGTTGAAGATAGAGAATGCATCATTGAAACGTCATAAGTGATGTTTATTTTAATATTTATCTGCCTTAGCGGTAAACCTTTACTGACTGCTCCTTAAATGTTATCTATGTAATGTTTCTAATAATATGTGCCAGATCTTAAAGGTAATAATTACTGGCACTTAAAAATTAATATTTTATATTGACTGACATCATGAATTTTTTATCAGAACATTCAAACTCAATAGCGCTGGGCGTGATACTGTTTTTTATTTTTATCTGCCTTAAGGGATTGAAGGGGCAAAAAGAAGATGTTACAGAAATAAGATACTGGTTATCGAGAGATAAATGGCAGGGAGAGGTGACGACGGCAACATTGCGCGAGTGGAAACAGACTTCCACTACGCATAACTTTGATTATTTTTTTATTGTTACCTTTGATGCAAATCTGGAGGGCGAGGTGAAACAATATAAAGCGGCTGCCGCGCTAAAAGTATCTGAAATCCCCCAGCTTAAAAAAGGGATGCCCATTGTGATTAAATATCAGGGTGTTCCGCCAAAGAAAATAGCAGTACTGAGCATGCAAGCTGAGCATTGATGATAAATATGAGAATTGTTACTGACGTCATTGTGTTCGCCGTCCTGGCGTTCTTTGCCTATGTTATTGTGTCTTTGCTTATCAGAGATGCAAGAAATAAGAAGATCAAAGAGGGGATAGCTGCTGATGGCGTTAATACTACGGGGGTTATCACTGATGTATCCAGTCGCTCTGGTGGAAACTCAGGCTTTATTAACATCACGGTCAGTTTTGACTATGAAATTGAGACGGGTGAAAAAATCAGCGGTAAAGCCGATGCGGTAATTGATGTAATGAAGATCAATAAGTATCAACCCGGTGAAACCATTTCTTTAAGATACTCGAGAAAAGAGCCTGAAAAAGTGGTTGTGGATATTCCAAACCCTCTTCTCAAGCGCCGCTGATTGTCATAGTGGGAAAAGCCATGGTTAGCTAAGTGGCTTTTCCCACAAATTAACTTTAAATAGGGTTCATATGAACATTCTTATCAATGTTATGAGTGACCCTTTCTTTACTTCTGGATTGATTATCACCCTTGCGGGGCTGTGGTTTGCCGTTGTGTCATTCAGGCAGTATGGGATACAAACGCGGTTACTACGCGACTGGGTATCACGTGAGGAATGGGTTGGAGAAATCACTCATGTTCCTCTGGAGTCCTGGCTACGTACCGGTACGACGCGTGGCGAGTATTATCTTTATGAATGTTATTTCTTTGCGAATTTCGGTACAAAGAGGAAGAAATATCGTGCCAATGCCGCCGTCAAACCCAATGAGATTCATAAACTGAAAAAAGGGTTAACCCTGACGATAAAATACAGTGACGATAAATCGCCACGGGTTGCAGTAATGAGCGTGTTTGACTAGGCTTTTCTGGCTTCGTTAATTCTGGAAATAATTCTGCATATACACGAAAGGTCCAAATTAATGGAATTTTTTGACACTTACTGGTATCTGCTGCCCATTGGGATATTTTCAGCCGTCTTTTATCTTATCTACCTTAGTTTGCGCGATAATCTTATTGTTTATATTAAAGACTCCTTTAAGCAGGCATCGGTGCTTAAAACCGGTATTGGCGCCAATGCGGATATTATTGTTGCCAGGCAAACGGGGATGTGGGATGCGGAAAACCCTGTTTATTTACTGACGGTGAACTTCAAAACCCGTGAAGGGCTGGATGTGCAGGCAAGTTTTTATACATCTATGAACTTTGAAGAAAGAGAACGCTTTAAAGCCGGTAACGGCACAACCATTAAATACGATCCCAAAGACCCGAAAAGAATTGCGTTGTACGATCGGCCACTCATATTAGGCGAATAAGGTATTACGGATGAAGATTATTAAACCCTTGCGCCTGAGCGTGCTCCATCGCCCTTTCCGCTGGCAGGGTAAAAATCATTTTGGTGTCTCTGTCATGGCGCTGACAGATATGGGTGAGACGCCGACATTGCGCCCCGAGATGGAACTCTGGCAGCTTGCCGCCAGTGAACTGCAAACCAGCGGCGGCGTGATTGATATGGCGATGCCCAAAACCCGCGCTGAATTCCTTGCCACCGGCTATGCCTATACTCATCACCAGCAGGAAAAAACGGCGGTGATGGCGCGGGTGGATATCGACAATCTCAGCAAATCGCTGGTAGTGTTCGGCGATCGTTACTGGTCTGGCAGCAAAATGACCCCGCCGCAGCCTTTTGACGAGATGCGTCTGGACTGGACGCGCGCCTGGGGTGGCGCAGGCTGTGAAGAAAACCCGCATGGCGTGGGGTTTGGTCCGGAAAATCATCAGGGACAAAGCGTCCACCGCCTGCCGAACATTGAACCCCTCCACGGGCGCATGACCACGCCAAAACAAAAGCCGGAGCCTGCGAGCTTTGGGCCGCTTGATCTCACCTGGCCGCGTCGCTTTCGCCGCATGGGCAAAAACTATGACGCCAGTTGGTTGCAGAACGATTTTCCCGGCTTTGCCCGCGACATTGACTGGACGGTGTTTAATGCCGCCAGCCCCGATCAGTGGTGGGATCGGGACACCCTGCCTGAACAGGCGTCGTGGCGTATCTGGAATATGCACCCGCAAAAACCAGTGCAGGAAGGTACATTGCCGCCGTGGCATGCGCGCTGCTTTATCAGCCGGTTGCGCCAGGAAGAGACCCTGTTTGAAGAGATAACCCTGCGGGCAACCACCGTCTGGTTTTTCCCGCATCTGGAGCAGATGGTGCTTATCTGGCAGGGGCATATCCGCATTAATGAAGACGACGCGGCAGATGTTTTGCACGTGATGCCTGCGCTCGAAAAACATGGTGCCGGCCGTTCCCTTAACCACTATCGCAAAGTCCTTAGCCAGCGCCTGGATAAAGAAAAAGGGGCGTTGTTCGCGTTTCGCGAAAAGGATCTGCTGCCGGAATCGCTTATCGGCCCCTGGCTTGACAGTGAGGTGCAGCAGACGCCGAGCCCGATGCGCGACAACATAAAGAATCGTGAAAAGCTGCTGCGCGAACAGTACCGGGAAAGGCTGGAAGCAAACGGGCGCGACATTGGCGACCTGCTCGGCAACATCGAAGAGCCTGAGATGCCTGCCCTCGATGAGTTGCCTGAGTTTATGGAAAAAATGGAACGTCAGGCGCAGCAGATACAGGCCGATGCAGAGCAGCGCAAACGCGAAATGGAAGCGAAATACCCGCACAGGGATGACGCGATGCCGCGCGGGCCGGAATCACTGCATCGCATGCAGGAAATGCTCCACCGCAACGGTGACCTGATGAGTGAGAAAAAGCGCGAGCAGGCGAGCGAGGCGCTGCACCAGATGTATCTGGCGGCGGTTTCCCAACAGCCTCCCGCCGTGCGTCTGACGGGTGACCTTGCGCAGATCATTCGCCAGCGTGCCGGGCGCACCCTGGCGCAAGGGGGGGATTTTAGCGGTATGGATCTCACCGGCGCTGATTTTTCCGGTATGGACCTCAGTGGGGCCAATTTCACAAAGGCGCTGCTGGAATGTGCTGATTTCCGCAACAGTAAACTGGACGGTGCCTGTTTTACCGGGGCGATGCTTGCCCGCACGCAATTTGAGCGCACTTCATTACAACGATGTGATTTTACCGGGGCGAGCCTGGCGCTTGCTCAGTGTCAGGAGAGCGATTTCAGCGGCGCGCGCTTTAAAGAGACGCAGACACAAAATGCCTTATTCGAGACGTGCATCTTCGATAACGCCAGCCTGGACGGTCTACTGTTACGCGAAACCGGGCTGAGCCGCTGCCGTTTCCACCACGCTTCGCTGGACGGCTGCATCTTTATGGAACTCACCCTGGCAGAACCCGATTTTCACGGTGCGCGGCTGCATAAATGCGCGTTTATGCAATCGGTGCTGGTGGCCGCAGTATTTAGCGACGCACGGCTGGATAGCTGCTCCTTTGTCCAGACTCAGGCGGAACAGGCGAGTTTTGCCGGGGCCACTTTAATCGCTACCGCGATAGCGGCTGAGAGTACTTTAGCGGGCGCCGACTTCCGTCAGGCTTCGCTTATCCAGTGCAACCTGCGTCAGACGCCGCTCGCTGGCGCGCAATTTGCCCTGGCGAAGCTGGAGAATTGCGATCTCAGCGAAGCGGATTGCCGCGCCAGCCACTTTGGTCAGGCAAACCTGATGGGGAGCCTGTTTGTGCGCACCGATTTTCGCGATACCGATTTCACCGATGCCAACCTGATGGGGGCGTTGCTGCAAAAAAGTCAGCTTGGCGGGGCCAATTTTAGCGGGGCGAATCTCTTTCGCGCCGATCTCTCGCAGGCGTTTATCAGTGATACCACCCGTCTTGACGGGGCATGGACGAAACGCATCAAAACGCTGCCGAAGCGCGACGGAGAAGTGATATGACGATGCTTACCGCAGCACAATTGCAACAGCGGGTGAAAGGCGGCGAGCCGGTCATCGAAATCTCCCTCGACGGGCTGGATTTACAGGGTTGCGACCTCTCCGGCGGCATTTTTCAGGAGGTCTCCCTTGATGGCGTCAACCTGCAGGGGGCGAATTTGCAGGAAACGGTGTTCACCGAATGTGCGTTAAACGGAGTAAACCTGCGGGGAGCGCGGTTAGTCCAGACGGTATTTAACCAGTGCGAAATGGCAAACCTGCAGGTTGAGGAAACGCCACTTGATGGCTGTATCTTTAACCACTGCGCTCTGACGGGCAGCCGTTTTACAGGCTGCTCGCTGCAAACCGTGCAGTTTACGCAGTGCACACTGGAAGACAGTGATTTTGATCGGGCAACATCCGAACGCAGCGTCTTTTTCGAATCACCGCTGACTCATGCCCGCTTTGCCGGGTGCCGTTTTCTGCTGACCACCTTTTATGGCATTGATCTGCGTACAACGGTGCTTGAGGGGAGCCAGTTCGAGCGGGTGGTCTTTTTCGACTGCGATCAGCGCGGGAAAACCTATGCCCGGCACGGCTTTACCGGCTGCCAGTTTACCGACAACCAGCTAGACGATGCAGATTTTACCGGCGCGCAGCTTACCCAGTGCAATTTTAAAGGGGCGTCGTTGCAGGCCGCGCGGTTAAACCAGGTGAATGCGACCCAGGCGCTGTTTATGGAGGCGAATCTGCGCGGTGCGCAGTGTCGTGGCAGCGTTTTTGATCAAGCTATTTTCGTGGGCGCCACGCTCGAACAGGCCGATTTCAGCCAGAGTCGCCTGTTTCAAAGCATTCTGCAGCAGGTGAATGCCGCCGAGGGCAGTTTTACGCTCTGCGACCTGACCTACAGCGATTTTACCGGTGCCGACCTGCGTCTGGCCGACCTGCGCGGTGCGACCTTTTCCCGTACCCGGATGCATCGGGCGAATCAGGAGAATGCCCGGTTTAGCGGACGTCAGGGCATTCTCGAATATGACGAAGAATTATTGGCTGCTGAGGCCTGGAGCCTGCAGCGCCAGAGCCGCCGTTGAGGAGAGAAAATGAGTAAAGTAAATCACTTACTGGCACAACCCCTTCTGCCGCCCGCACAGGCATCGGCGGTGGTCACTCACTGCTTTGCTGACGGTAGTCTGACGGTAGAAAGCGAAGGACGCGGCTGGCACTGCCGCCGCGCGGCGAGTTGCGTTATCGCACCGCAGACGGGCGACACGGTGTTGATTGCCAGCGTAGAACGTCAAATCTGGCTGCTGGCGGTACTGGAGCGGGCCAATCCGCAGGTTGCGGAGCTCAGCGTGCCGGGCGATCTGCATATTCGTAGCGAAGGGGAGCTAAGCCTGAGTAGCGACGCGCTCCGCGTCACCGCCGGGCAGGGGGACTGCCATATTGACGAGATGAAATACAGTGGTGAGAAACTCTCGGCCTGGGTCAGCCTGTCGCGTGTTGTCGGCAAGCGGGCAGAATCTGTCTGGCAGACCGTCACTCAAATCAGCCACAGCCTCTTTCGCACGACCCGACAGACCGAACAGGTTCGCGCCGGGCAACTGGACATGAAGGCTGAGGATTATGCGCGCCTGCATGCCCACAACACGGTGATTACCTCCAAAGCGATCACCAAAGTCGATTCTGAACAGATTCATATGGGATAAGGAGCCGTCATGTTTGCGAACTGCCAGCTTTTTGGGGTCGATTTGGCCTTTCCGGATGTCTGCCTGACGCCGATGCCAGCCCCTACGCCGATTCCCTATCCGGATATTGCGCTGGGACCGACGGCAATCCCCAATGCTCTCAATATCCTGTTTATGGGGATGCCTGCCCACAATATGGCAACCATCACGCCACTGACCAACGGCGATAACCCCGGCGTGGCAACAGGCGTGGCCTCCGGTACGGTAATGGGGCCGTCCCGGCATTTAACCGGGGCGTTTAGCGTGCTGTTAAAAGGCACCCCCGCCACACGATTGACCAGCGTGAGCCTGCAAAACTCCACTAATGCGATTGGAATGCGTATCGTGCCGAGCCAGTTCAAAGTGCTGATGCTGGCGCCGTAATAACGCGACAGGAGTGCATTCAGGCGTGAATATCTCGACGTTTGATATGGTGAATGTGGTTGCCACACTGGTGCTGATAGTGATTATTTTCGGGCTGGCAAAAAGAGTCGTGCGTAATTCTCAACGCAAAGAGCAGGATATTCTCGCTAACGGCAGCGATGTCAATATCACCATTTTATCCATGAAGCAAAGCGGGTTGTTTATTAATAACAACCCGGTCATTGAAATGTCATTACGGGTGGAACAACCACAGTTTAATAAAAGCTGGCTGGTCGAAAAACATAATGAAACAGCGTGGCTAATCGCCGTTGCAGCTTATCAGCCAGGGAATGTTTATCAGGGCAAGCTGGGACAAAATGATAAGAGCCTGGTCTTTGTAAAAGATGGCAGCGGCAAACCGCTGCCTGCGATACAGTAGTAAAGAAAGACAGGGAAGGGACAATCGTGATCGATTTACATTCTGATATTCGGGAAATAGAGCGCTATGCAAAACAGTATGAGCACTATATTCCGTTTACTAATGCGCGGACGCAGCACCGCATGCTGTATGACTACATTGCGCATCCACTGGTAGATGACCCGCAAGAAGCCGCGTCGACAAAATGGTATGACACGCCTGATCAGGTCAGGCCTCTGGATATCTGTCGCGATAAGGCGATTGGTGCGCTTGTCGGGCTCGCCGTTGGCGATGCTGTGGGCACCACGCTGGAATTTATGCCTCGCGATCACCGTACCGTGACGGACATGGTGGGCGGTGGGCCATTTCGCCTGAAATCCGGAGAGTGGACCGATGATACTTCTATGGCCCTGTGTCTGGCAGAAACATTGCTGGAGTACAAATATGCCAGCAGGCAATGTTTCAGGGACAAACTATTAAAGTGGTATCGTGAGGGCTATAACAGTGTTAACGGTGTCTGCTTTGATATTGGTAACACTACCCGCTATGCCCTTGAGCAATATGCTATCAAGGGACCAGAATGGTTTGGTAATACCGCACCAGAAACCGCAGGAAATGCATCCATTATTCGTTTAGCGCCTGTATCGATCTATTTTCGCCGCAATTTCGCTCAGGCATTCTATAACGCGAAAATTCAAAGTCAGGCCACACATAGCGCGATTGAAGCTGTGAGTTCCGCACATTATCTGAGCTATTTGCTTCTTCTGCTGATTAATGGATACGATAAAGAACGTGTATTTTCCCCGCAAATGATGCCGTTAGAACCGCGCGTGCTGATCATCAACGCCGGTGAATATAAAGAAAAAAGTCGCGACCAAATTCGCTCCAGCGGTTATGTCATCGATACGCTGGAAGCAGCCATGTGGGCGGTATGGAACACCGATAATTTCCGTGATGCCATCTTGCTGGCGGCGAACCTGGCGGATGATGCCGACAGCGTGGCGGCGACGGCCGG
>FONB01000007.1 GCA_900112785.1 Phytobacter palmae
CAAGGGATCAGTGTAGGTAAATGGAGTGAACGTAACTCTGCGGGGAACACCCAGTTTAATAAAGCCGACAGGTTGCCACAGATAATGATATTTTGTTGGGACTCAATCATTGATAAAAAGGTTTATCAGTCCACTTTATTCTTTACTCAGGATACTTGGAATAAGATGACAACCTCTTATCCTGATGTCTTAGAACCTGGGAAAAATGCATATCGGCAAACGATGTTAATAGGATTAGCGCCGGAAGGAAAAGTACGGGTCTGGTTGAGACAATATGGCCATTCGGATATCCCATTAAATGATACAAAAATAACGACAGTTTCCGGTAAAGACCTTGATATGTGTAAGGGGGTAACGGGAAGTGATTTTTCCTATGGGTATAGTAATACAACCAAAGAGTTCATCAAGGGTAAAAAATATCCTTATGGTTCATGGTAAATAATCGCATTTCAAAGACGGAGTCGTGTTCAATACTCTTTAATCATCTGAACCTTTGCTCAGTTTAAGTTGCTTAGAATATGCAGAGAAGTAAATTATGAAATCAATTGCCAGATTAATTCCGATCTTATTTTTTTTTGGACTCTGTTAATGCCTGTGCCAGTGAGAAATCTAACAGCCTCAGAACTCCCTGGGACAAGTGGTATTTCGCTTTTACTACACCAAAAGCTTTACCAGCACAGGTTACATTGTTAAAACTATTGGATGTTGATGGTTATGCATCGACGTATTGGACTATCGATCAGCCACAAGGGATCAGTGTAGGTAAATGGAGTGAACGTAACTCTGCGGGGAATACCCAGTTTAATAAAGCCGAAAGGCTTCCACAAATAATGATGTTTTGCTGGGACTCAATTATTGACAAGAAAATATATCAGTCAACTTTATTTTTTACGCATGATGCATGGGTTAAAATGATTAGCCCTTACCCTGATGTCTTAGAACCTGGGAAAGATGCATATCGGCAAACGATGCTGATAGGGTTGGCCCCGGAGGGGAAAGTACGAGTCTGGCTAAGACAATATGGCCATTCAGATATCCCATTAAATGATACAAAAATAACGACCGTTTCAGGTAAAGACCTTGACATGTGCAAAGGTGAAACGAACTTTCCTAATGGATATGAATATAGCGAGGGTATAAAGAAATTTATAAATGGTAAAGTCTACCCTTATGGTATTTGGTAATCGTTGTAAGTAGTGATTTTTAAAGATGCACATCACAAACCATTAATGTTTTATCATGCTTTTGTAAAAGGTGTTTTTATGAAACCATTTTACGTATTAGTTTCGTTTTTTATCTCCATATCGTGTTTTGCTGAAACTGTCACCATGGACCCAACATCAACAACTAAAGCCGACGATGCAAACTCAATTGCCAATATGTATCGTATGGGCATGGGGGTTCCGAAGGATATGAAAAAAGCATTTGAACTCTATCAGGTCGCTGCTGAACTCGGAAACATGGATGCTCAGGTCGATTTAGGTGATATGTATTATTTTGGTGAAGAAACTTCTCAGAGTTACGAAAAGGCCAATTATTGGTATGAGAAGGCTGCGAAAAACAACAGCGCTAAAGCTCAGATGTATTTAGGTTACGCATACCTTAATGGTAAGGGCATTGTTGTGGATTATGATAAAGCCAAAAATTTTCTCGAGCTTGCAGTTAATCAAGGCGAGCCTTCAGCCATGTATCATTTAGGTACGATGTATTTTGATGGTAAAGGAATTGCTGTAAATAGAAGTAAGGCCATCCCACTATTCCAAAAAAGCTGCTCTGCAGGTGATTCTAATGCGTGCGATAAGTTAAAAGAAATTAATATAGAGAAATAATGTTTTACCTGCATAAAGAAATGAATATCAGGAAATGAAAAAGGGAGATTCGTATGTCTAAAGGTTTTGTATTGATTGGTGATAAAACCACTCATGGTGGCCAGGTCATTTCTGCCTCATCAACAATGGTAGTAAATGGAAAAAATGTTGCTCTCGTGGGTGATAAGGTCAGTTGTCGCCGATGTGACGTCCTGTGGTGGAGCAGTTTGCCGTCACCCTGCGTGCTTGACACCCCCGATGGCGCGCCTGCGTACTGCGGCGGGTTAATGCCTGCGCAGAACGGGTATCAGCGTTTGTGGCACGCCTTGCAACGAAAAAAAGTGCGGCTGTTTAAACACGCCGTATTCTGGCTGTTTCGCGACGTTATTCGCCAGACAGGAATCGAGAGCCTGTACCGGCAGGATGGCAGCGAAAGCGCTTACTCGCCGCTGCGCATTCTGGCGCTCAGCGAAGAAACATTCGAATTCCCGCGCAGTTGGCCTGCGGCAGTCAGCTTTATCGGTCCGGCACTCTACACGCCGCCAACGCAGTGCGTGACACCGCCATTCGAAGCCAATAAACGCCATGTGCTGGTGACACTCGGCACACACCTGGACTGGCATAAAGATGCGGTGATGAATGCGGTTATCGCGCTGGCGAACACTCTGCCTGACTGGGTATTTCATTTCACCGATGGGCATCAGACCGTCGCGGGGCCGCAGCAACAGGGCAATGTTTACCGCCTGTCCTGGGTGAATTATGACAACTGGCTGACGCGCTATGATGCGGTCATTCACCACGGTGGTGCCGGGATTATGTGGCATTGCCTGGAGAAGAATATTCCGGCGCTGGTGTATCCGGTGGATTATGACCAGTTTGATCATGCTGCACGGCTGGACTGGAGCGGGAAAGGGGTCTGGATTAAGGACGGATTAAAAGGACTGGCAATGGTGGGGTCGTTATTAATGGCGCTGGTTTCTTCGGATGTTGCAGGTTCTCGATAATGAATTTAGTCGAAATTGTCAATATGATAACTGAATGCCACAAATAAGCTAAAAGCTGTGTTGAATAATGCCGTATTTTTCCCAAGCTTTTACAGGGCCAGGAATTGGGGTTCTTACCTTCGCTCAGTAACACTATGCTCGGCTTACTCATATCATTGAAACGCTGAGATTCCTGTAGCAGATTGAACTGCAGGATGGCAGCACGGTTTTCTAGTGGCAAAAGTGACTTCCTTAAAAGTTATATTGTTTTTGCCTGCTAGTTATTACGTATTCACCTGGTTAAAAAGTTAATGGCTGATGGAGAATAAATCCCCGAAATAAAATCATGGATGCAGTGATGAAAAAAATGAGTCTCTTATTGTTGTTGAGTGTCCTTTTTAACCTGCAGGTTGAGGCTGCGCGCGGACGGCAGCTTGTTCCAGCTCAAAGGGGGGCATTGCGCACTGCACATCGGATGGACGCTTTGTCTGTAATGACGGGAGTTTAAGTCAGTCGAAACGATTCTGTTCCGGGTATGGTTCCTCAGAAGCCAGCAATCCGTTAAGACCGTCTACTTCCACTCGCAAAGCTAAGACGAAAAAAGTGACAACTGCAAAAAAGCAGGAGCCGCAAAGTGTTGCAGAAAACGACGAACCGGTCAGTACCCAACCCCGCCAGCCCACATGCGCTCCCCTCTATATGGCCAGCAAGCCCGGATACACCCATTTACCGATTTGCTCAGGGAACCAGTATTAATCGGGTATGGAACAGACTCTCTGCCCGTTGTAAAAATTAAATGGTCAGGATTAAAAGAAGAAAGGAAAAAATAAAATATGGCACGAAGAAAAAAAGATGACAAT
This sequence comes from Phytobacter palmae, assembly GCA_900112785.1. GTDB lineage: Bacteria > Pseudomonadota > Gammaproteobacteria > Enterobacterales > Enterobacteriaceae > Phytobacter > Phytobacter palmae. The sequence continues at coordinate 3,652 of FONB01000007.1, forward strand.
GCTGCGGGTATTATTCTGGTTATTATTGGCGTCATTGCCTGGGGTGTTTATGTCGCGGTAAGAGCATTAATCAATATTAATGAGCGATTTATTGAATCTGTGTCTAATCCGGTCGGAATAATCGGTCTGTTTTTAGGTTTACTGATAGCCGGTGCGTTGATAATACGAATTTTCATTTACCGGGTTTCCGGAAGAAAACAACAGAACTCGAACAGGCCATGTCGGACCTGGCCCAGAAAGAGAAAGCCTTTGACGAAACGGTCAGGACTGAAGTGGCTCGCGGCCTGTATCAGGAAAAGAAAAAGCTTTCCGGTCAGTGGGATGACTTTCACAATGCCAGAAATAAAACCTCCCGGGCTCTGCAGCGTATTGTGGACTCCGCGTATAAATTCAAAGTCAAAACCCTGCTTTCCGGCACCACGGTAAATAACTGGCAAAGCAAGTACGACCAGCTCAGAAAAGAGAGAGACGCTTATGCTGCTATAAGCGAGAAAATCACCTTTCTGGAACTGGAAGATAATGCCGACTGGGAAGGCGTAAAACAGCAGTTTCTGGATAAGGTCGTCCAGCTTGAAAAAGCGCAGGAAGAAAAAGAATATCAGGCTGAGCTCAAGCGTCAGATGCGGGAAGAGAAACAGCGTCAGGATGAACTGGAGCAGCAGCGCGAAGCGGAAGAGGAGGAGCAACGCCTTGCTGAGCAGCAGCGTTTACTGGAAGAAGCTCTGCTCGCCGCTGAAGGTGCGCACCGGGAAGAGCTGGAAAGACAGCGTCTGGAGCTGGAGCAGAAAATCCAGGACGTGCATCAACAGTATGAACGCTCCAAATCCATGGCCCAGCTCACGAAGCAGGGACACGTATATGTGATTTCGAATATTGGCTCCTTCGGTGAAAACGTATTTAAAATCGGTATGACCCGACGACTGGAGCCTATGGAGCGCGTGAAAGAACTGAGCGGAGCAGCCGTGCCGTTTGATTTTGACGTCCATGCCATGATTTCCTGCGATGACGCACCTGCGCTTGAAAAGACACTGCATGATCATCTGGAAAGCTACCGGATTAACCGAATCAACCTGCGGAAGGAGTTTTTCCGGGTTGAACTCAGTAAAATTATCGATGAGGTTGAGCGTCATCATGGCCAGGTTGAATATATCGCCGACCCGGTGGCGCTACAGTATCTGCAGAGTCTCGAATATGCAGAAAGTGAAGCCGCATAAGCCTTAATCATCCTTATTCCCGGACACGTCAGAATGGACAACTGGTCATGAATGACATTACCCAACGTAAGATTAAAACCGGCGGTGACCCGCGCACGCTGCCGGATTATGCCGCCCTGCGTGATGAACTAAGCAAGCTGACACATCCGGCTCGCCCGGATGTGAACTGGCATTATATTGAGAAACTCTGTCTCTCACTGTTCGGGCAGAACGGAGTGGAGCTACAGACTACGGCCTGGTATACGCTTGCACGGACGCAACTGGCTGGCTTATTCGGGCTCAATGAAGGGCTGGCGATACTTGAGGCACTGATAAGTCATCAGTGGGAGGCGCTGTGGCCTCAGCCGGTCCATGCCCGCATGGAAATTCTCAGCAGTCTGAGTCAGCGTCTGCAGCAACGGATGCGCTCGCTGCCACTGAATTACAGTGACCTCAGCCAGTTGTACCGGGCGGAGCAACTGCTTACGGGGCTGGGGGAGGTGTTGCAGCGTCTGGAGCTTAAGCATCTGAGCCAGCTCGATACGTTGCGTACCCTGATGCACAATAGTGCAGTCCGGCTGGAAAACAGCGATGGCATCACCGGCACCGGGCCGAACATCCAGCCAGCTATCACGTTGCCGGCCTCCGTGATGAATGATGCGGCTGCATCCACAAGAGACCTTACTGGTGGTCCGTGTGAAGATATCCAGGTGCCAGGCAGTGCAGTTAAATGGGTATATGTTGCGCAGCCAGAACAGCAGCCGAACGTGGAAGTGCTGGCAGCAGAGCCCACTCCGGTCAAAAAGTGGAAATCCTTTGCCGCCGGGATGGTTACCACGCTGGTGGTAACCATCGTCGCAGTATGGAGCTGGCAGTTTCTTCACCGGGCAGACCCGCTACAGGCTCAGCTTGCTGCTTCACTGGCGCCATTACCTGCACCTCTCGCGCCTGAAGAGCTGGATATGGTGCGTCAGCAATCTCCGTCATTACAAACAGGGATAACACAAACACAGCAGCAGCTTACCCGACTGGATAAGTTGTCGCCTGACTGGAATATTAACTATAGCCGGCAGCTTCTGGAACAGGCCCGGTCACTGTGGCCGGAACAGGCTAAGCCCCTGATACAGCAGTGGCAGCAACAACTTAGTGCTGCCTCATTGCCGGCAGAGCAGCTCAATGGCTGGCATCAGGGAATGACAACGTTACAAAAACTGAGTGACCAGCTGAATGGGCTTGATGAGAAGAAGGGCAAATACATGACGGTCAGCGAGCTGAAATCAGTCATTTTTTCCACCATGCAGTCCTTTAATCAATCCATACCTGTTGAAGAGCAACTGCGGGCATTGTCACAATATACTGCGGGAGAGCCTTTACCGGCAGCTGCCCGGTCTCAACTGGAAATGCATCTGAAACAACTGATCGTTCGATATGCGATACTGGTTCAGCCTGAAATGAATCGGATCACTGAAAATAATAATGAATAAAAAAGAATAACTCTGTAGAAAGGCGTTACGGAGCAATTAAGCATTGAAGATGAGATATTTACTTCAACCAAAAAGCATATGCCTGAGCAGCCATACATTATCAAGCGCCTTGTAGATAAGGCTATTTCTATTATTCACTATATAAATTTGTCAAAATCCAGGAGAGCAAGAGCACACCGGCAAAAAACGCAGAAGATTTTCTCACCGCACTCGCGGACGAGCCTGCAATCCATGAGTCACGTTACGAACAGGAATGCCGCAACGACACATCACCTGGCGAATGGTTACATCGGCCAGACTCTGTCGTCATCCAATATGATCAACACGTTTATGTACAAGGATCATCCCGACTGGGCACTCCTGTTCGTCCCTTGAATGATAAAGAGGGATACGATGGAGATTCTGTTTGCTTACTTCAAAGCCTGAGTTCACAGGATATTAGCCGGAACGATTTAAAGACTCTGCCCGAAGATAAGATTAAAACTTATCGTAAAGCTCAAAATAGGGTTAAGCCCGTTCATGAAGGTCGATGTTGTTGGGTACTGGACTATGCTGATGGCGCGCAGTTTCACGTAGATGTCGTATCCTCTTTTCCTGACGCTACCAGAAGCCTCCGCAAGTAAAATGTCCGGGTAGGCTCAGAATTAACGTTTTTCTTTTCCCGGCAAATCGATACTTCATATGCCAGTACTTTGAACCGTTAGTATTGACCATGAGGTAAAGCCCTCTGCCGTCAGCGAGCTTCCAGGCTTTGTCTCTGGGTGTTGCAGTCCCGGCCTGGCGCGTATTTAAGGGCATTAGGGAACCTCATTTTTCATTGAACAGGATAAGCCTCCCAAATGTTTATTGATTCGCGTTGAAATGGGCAGACATCGGTTGACGTCGCATTGGCAGAATAGAGAGTTTGTCGCTGATTTTAAGGGGTTTTATTAAATTCGGTAGACGTCAGGAGAAGGGTATATGGTGTCCCCTGCAGGAATCGATAATAAATCATATGTGATTGTTATTAATTATAATTTATAAAAATTAAATCTTGTTCTATACGCATGACTACACTCACTGTGTTCTTAATACCTATCATGTCATCCTTCCTCACTAGCTCCCTTCTAAAGTCCTTTAAAGCAACGATAGGTTTGCATTTACATTTCTTTACTTTTTTGTTTGTCAAATTTTAGCGTTGTTAGCGGTTAACAGTAGTTACTAGTAATTACCACTCATTAACATTCATTAGCATTCGATAATATTCGTGTTTTTTTATCTTTCAATTTTTCTGAATGTGAGTGCTCTGGGGGCAACTTTACGATTTAATTATTCTATGTAAGTATAAGTGCAACCAATGCAGACCAACGAAGTCTCAATTTAAAAATGCACTTTAAGGAAATAGCTATGAGCCTATTACCTCAGTTAAATTCATCTAAAGAAAATCTTAGGCTGTTGCGGATTTCAGATGTAATGAATTTGACTGGTTTGCCTAAATCTACAATATATCTGAAAATCAAGAATAAACAGTTTCCATCTCAATTACAGATAGGTACACGGTCTGTTGCATGGCTGGAGGGTGAAATACAAGATTGGATTTTGCAAAATATTAATAAACGAGGCTGTTAGAGGACGTAAGTACGTACATTTAATTTTTAATATTCAAAGGACAACAAATGTTAACTCCTGAAAAAACAGGGGCGGATTTACTCGTCTCAAATTTTACAAAAAGTAATTTCAATTCAGTTGTTTCTGGTTATAAAGTTATTAATTTTAACGAGTCACATTCTGATGCGGCTTGTGTATCCCGTATTATTGAGATTTTTACGCTCAATAAACTTCGAGCCGAAGGTGAAAAACTCACTTCTATTACAGGGCTAAGAATTCCGGATACCGCAGCAACGGCAGAAGAAATTAACTTATTACTTTCTCGTTGCTCTAAGTTATGCAAAGTTGAAGAGAAAGAATTAGGCATTCGTAATCGCGCCGTTGATGAAGCAAACGCTGCCATTCACCAGGCTACTGGAGCAAGTCGAAGTATTTCAGAAGTGAAATCACGTAAGGCGGGGCGTACAGAACTTGCTGATGCAGAACATCAATATCAAATGGCGAAGAGTCGTTTTTCTGAACAAAGCGAGCGTGCCACGCAGTTCAGGTCAATTGCAGGTTTACTGGTTGCTGAGGCTGTCTGTATCGGTAAGGGGGTGGATTTACCATTGCTCCATTCGTTTCATAAAGCAACCCGTGTTTCAGCAGAATTAATAAGAGCTTTACAGAAAAGTGATTTTGCAAATGCTGTAAGATTTACTCTTGAGGCTCTTGATGAACTAACAATAGCCATTAGAGAGATTATTAAAAAATGTATCCCTCCTACAGATCGCTATGAGCTGGATAATGGTGGCCTTTTAAAATCTCAGGCATATCAACATTATTATCATGCTGATAATGCCTTGCTGCGTGCACTGGTGAGTGCAGATGAATATGTATTGCATGTCAGTGAAAGAAATAAACGTGACAGTTATAAAAAAAGAATCTTCTCAAGTTAATTAAAAAGGTGTTGATATGTTTGCTTTTAAAAATGAAAAGCCGGACGCTGCACGTCTGTATCATGAGAAATTAACGGCTGCTGCCAGTAGTTCTTATCAGGAAGGGCGTCGTTTCTTTCTGACTCCCAAAAAAGAAAATATTCTGCGAGCGTCAATACTGGAGTCTGGCTGGATGATGGGCCAGATTACGTTACGTGATGTAAACGAAATCTCTGGCAATGCTATAAATATAGGTGCCAGCGAATTACATACCGGACGTGTGGCTAATGGTCGTTTTCGTAAAAGAGTGGCTATTAATGGCACAGAATTCTGGCTTTCTGAAACAGATACCAGTGCGGCGATCACTTACGCGGAAATGTCAGATATTTATAATCTGGGCAACGCAGGTAACTTTGATAGTGTGATGGACGAATTTTTTAGCCAGGCATACTCGCTTGATATGTTGCGTACAGGCTTCAATGGGGTAGCTATTGCCGATACTACCGATCCCGATAAAAATAAAAAAGGCGAAGATGTCAATATTGGCTGGCATGCACTGGTAAAAGAATACGCTGAGGGTAAACAAATCATTAGCGAACCAGTATCGCTGGGTGAAAGTGGTAACTGGAAAAATATCGATTTGCTGGCAAACCATCTTATTACTAATGTGATTGCCGAACCGTACAGGGAAGACCCTCGCCTTGTCGTGCTGGTTGGTGCTGAACTGGCTGCACAACAACGCCTGCGCTTGTTCAATGCGGCGGATCGTCCCGCAAATGTGAGTGCTGCACAGATGGCCACCAGTTCCATTGCAGGACGCTTTGCCTTTATTCCGCCCTTCATGCCCGGTAAGCGCCTTGCTGTGACCACACTCAGTAATCTGCATATTTATACTCAGGTGAACACGCGGTTACTTCGCGCTGAGTTCGATGAAGAGAAATGTGAGTATGGGCATTCATATCTTCGCAATGAAGGTTATGCCCTGGGCAATCCGGAACTCTATGCTGCTGTTGATGAGAGCGCTATTTCTCTCGTTGAGTAATATTCCTGGAAATAAAAAGCCCGCTGATTATTTAGCGGGCTTTGAGAACTTACACAGGTAGAAAATGAAACCTACAGGGTGGCAAACCCTGTAAGAATATTCAGGATGCCAGGATTTTCAAAAATGAACAATACAATAAATTCGGTTATAAATTTCTTGCGTAGCCTTAATCCGGCAGGCTATAGTTTTGGCGTTGCCGCAAAATCGGCAACCGGGCGTAGGAACCCGTGTAATCTAACGGCGACACAACACGCGCCTGGCGTGTTTTTTTATGTCGCAGCTCTGGCACACCTGTTTTTTATGGTGTGGTGTTTTATGGCGTTCATTTGCCTCTTACGCCACATTGTCAAAATTATGGTAGTCCGGGCGGGGCAGCTTTCGGGCTGGCCGGTATCCGTTAGAGCCGGTATTCCTACCCCCGTCCGGGCTACCACCCATGAGCGTAGGAACTCCGGTGGTGGCGTTAACCGCTATCTAACGGAGGTTGCCGCTATGGCTACGATCCCTGTTTTTTTTCAACCAGAATTTACCTTTCTTTTTCTTGCTGTTCGCCGTGCTGACTCCACCTCGCGTCCTTTTCCTGTTCGCATCACTGCATGCAATGAACATGATGCACGGCTGCGTCTTGTCGCTGACTTCATCCTGTGTTTTGCCGGACGTCTGCCACTGGAGGTGAACGCATGAAACACCTTAATCAGCAATGTTTGCCTTGTACCCTGTCCGACGAAGGTGAAACCCGTCTGCTGAGAGTTGCGCTGGCCAGTGAGTTTCTGGCTGATGCGTTATCAGGCAAAGACAGTTCCGGCGTAAATACGGTGTCCTCTGAGGGCGTGGCCGCTATGTTTGCCTGTTTTGCTGAACTGCTCGATGGCGTTGTGAAAGAAACCAGCACCCTACAGGGAGGCTGTCATGACCAGTGAAACAATCATGTCTCCTGCTTTTCGCACTGCGCTATTACGCCGTTATGTGGCTGATGCATTTATTTCCCTCATGACCCGTGTGAATGGCAGGCCTGTCTATGTTGAAGACGGGGAAACGGTGATTCTGACGGCTGAAAAAGTTGCCCTGAATATTCTGTTTCACATTGAAGCCCCCTGGATGGACGAATTCGGGGCAGAAGATGGCAGCAGACTTGCGGCTGAAATGCTTGAAAGAATGCTGGCGCCTGGCTTTATGGTTGAAGCATTACGCCTGTCCGTGGAAGGTGTCACCGAAATGCGGGAAGTGTACCGCGACATTATTTTTGGTGCCCCGGATGGTGAACTGCCTGCTGGTTATGAATTTGTGCGTTGTGAAGAAGGGGAGAAACGCCAGTGAGACAGCAAACTGTTACTGAGGTTTCCACTGCTGCCCGTGGCCGCTGGCCACATATCCTTTCAGCGCTCGGTATTACCGTTCCGGCAGGGCACCGACACGGAGCCTGCCCGAAATGCGGCGGAACTGACCGTTTTCGTCTGGATGATAAGGAAGGACGGGGAACCTGGTTCTGTAACCAGTGCGGTAATGGTGACGGACTGGATCTTATTCGTCTTGTTACAGGCAAGAGTGTACTGGAAGTCTCTGGCATGGTCGCCGGAACATTGTCCATGCCGGAAGCTGGCAACAAAACCGTTGTGCCTGCCAGAAATGAAGCGGTACGGAAAGCGAACGGCAAAGCACGTTTTCACCAGTTAGAGAAAGCCTCAGCCCAGGGGGAGACCCCTTATCTTACCGCGCGCGGACTGTTTGGCCATGTGGCATCCCTGCTGGGGCATCCCGTGACGGTAGCCGGAACCGTATTCCCGGCAGGCTCTCTTCTCCTTGGCCTGACGGATATTGACGGGGTAATCACAGGTGGCCAGCTCATCAGTCCTGAGGGGGAGAAAAACCTTCTGCCGGGGAGCCAGCTTACCGGGGCATTTATTGCACTGACTGACATACCCGCAAATCCTCCTGAACAGGTCATTATCACCGAAGGTTTTGCCACGGCACTGACAGCATCGCTGCTGTCCTCTGGCTGGGTGGTTGCCGCTGTGGCAGCCACTAATCTGGTCAGGGTGGCAGAGAGGATCCGGCAGAAATGGCCTGATACGCGGATCGTCATGGCTGCTGATAACGATTTACTCGACGGTAAGGAGAATACCGGGCGCATCTGGGCAGAGAAAGCCGCAAAGGCTGTGAGCGGATGGGTGACACTGCCGCCAACACGGCATAAAGCGGACTGGGATGATTTTCGCCAGGAGGCCGGACTGGAGCGCGCCCGCGAGGCATTCAGGGAAGAAATGACCCTCCACGGCAAAGGGCTGACCCGTCTGCCGGAAGGCTTCCGTCTGACTAAGGAGTATCTGTGGTACGACAAACTCGTTAATAAATCAGACGGTGATACCGAAATCCGCAACATAAAAATTTGCAGCCCTATCCGTGTGACTGCCATTACCAGCGATGCCGATGGCAGTAATTACGGGCGGCTTCTTGAGTGGGATGACACGAACGGGAACAGCCGCAAATGGGCGATGCCGATGGAAATGCTGGGCGGTAGCGGTGAAGAGCTGCGTCGCGTACTTCTGGTTAACGGCCTTTCGTATATCAACGTTAATGGGGCTGCGCGGGCGCACCTGATGGAGTACATCTCCCTGTGCAAACCGGAAAACAAAGTCACCTGTGTGAATAAAACCGGATGGCATGGCGGGGTGTATGTTCTCCAGGATGAAGTTATCGGACGGGATGCGCGTTCTGTGATTCTCCAGACATCGAGCGTACAGGGGCGGGATTTCCGCGTGAACGGGACGTCAGACGACTGGCGGCAACATATCGGGCGTTATTGTGTGGGAAATGCCCGCCTGGCATTCAGCGTAAGCCTGTCTTTTGCCGCCCCTTTGCTGCAACTGGTGGGGATGGGGGGCGGTGGATACCACCTTAAAGGGGAATCCACGGACGGGAAAACCACGACCATGAAAGTGGCGGCATCCGTCTGTGGCGGAACTGACTTCTGGCATACATGGCGAGCAACGGGAAACGCGCTCGAAGGTACGGCAAGCCGCCGGAATGATGCCACGCTGATGCTGGATGAGATCCGCGAAGTTGACGGGCGGGAAGCCGGGAATATCGCCTACATGCTGGCAAACGGGCAGGGGAAAGCCAGAGCACGAACGGATGGTTCTGTCCGTGAAACAAACCGCTGGAATCTGCTTTTCCTTTCCACGGGTGAACTGTCACTGGTGGAACATGCGGCCAGCGCAGGAGAACGGACTTATGCCGGAGTTGAGGTGAGGATGATTCAGATCCCCAGTGATTCCGGTAAGTATGGTGTATTTGAGGATTTGCACGGCTTTACAGGCGGAAAAGCCCTGTCTGAGCATCTTGAGCAGGGGGTGGCGCAGTTTCATGGAGCGCCTTTCCGTGACTGGCTGCGTTATATCACCGACGCATTGCCGGAGGTCACCAGCCAGGCAAAGGTGTTACTGAAAGAATACACGCGAAAATTAACCCCGGAAGATGCCGGGAATCAGGTTGGCCGCGCTGTAACCCGCTTTGCTCTTGTCGCTATGGCTGGGGAACTGGCGACACGGGCAGGTATCACGGGCTGGCCGGAAGGAGAAGCCTTTGCAGCGGCTGAACGTTGTCTGGCGGCATGGATGGCAGATCGCGGGCACTCGGCAAACCAGGAAGACAGGGCAGCACTGGAGCAGGTACGTGATTTCATCACGCGCAACCAGTACAGCCGTTTTGCTGACTGGCATGACGACAAAAACCGCCCGGTTGCCATGATGGGGTTCCGCAAGGTGGACAAAGGAAACGCGAATACCGAAACGGTGACCACTTTTTATGTTCTGCCATCGGGATGGAAGGAAATCTGCAAAGGATTTGATGCCCGTAAGGTTGCGCGACTTTGTGTTAATGCGGGGTGGCTTGAAGCAGGTAAGGACGGGCGTACCCAGATAAACATGCGCCTGCCAGAAATAGGCCTCAAGCGGGTGTATCAGTTCAGCACGAATGTGCTTGGCGAACCGGAAGAAGACTAATCCCGCGCGAGTCTTATTTTTATGAGGTAACACTGGTAACAGAGGTAACAGGCAGACACAACGGGGCGTTCAGGTGTTACCAGTTAAAAAGAGTGACTGGTAACACTGGTAACAATCTGAGAGGTGTTACCTCGTGTTACCACTAATAAAAAAGCACTGGTAACGGTTTTTTCTCTTTTAAAACAATGATGTTACCAGTGTTACCTCTGTTACACGTTTAATCAGACAGCAATCACTTCTGCCAGCTTTATTCCTGGCAGGCAATAAATGAAGGAAACAGCATGCGCATCATGAAAATGACCTGCCCTGAATGTCTTGCCAGTGCAACAATCCGTAAGACGAACCGTAAGCATCCACAACTGGCAGATGTTTACTGTAGTTGTACAAATGTCGAATGTGGTCACACCTTTGTGATGAACGTGTCCTTTTCACATACCATCAGCCCCAGCGCGCTCAAGGGACAGGGAAGGGTAAAAGAACTGATTGATGCCATGCCGGAAGAGGATCGCGCGAAAGCCCTGGCTTTTCTGCTACAGGCAAAAAAGCAGGCTTAATGTTGACTGGCCGGGACCCGGAAGTGTGCCCGGCACTGATTATTTGGTCAGAAACTTTTTCAGTCTCTTTTTGTGGTAACTCATTAAATTTACTCTGTTTATTATTTTCGCGTTCAGTGCTGTCTCTTTCTGAATCGTGACATAAAATAAAAAATCCCTTCTGAAACAATCATCTGGAAAAACTGGCACAAGTACTGAAATTTCTGAAACTGAAAAAAACTGAAATCTGTTTCAATTTTTTCAGTCTGCAGTTTATGTCAGAGAGCCAGTACTGGTGCTGGCTGGCTTACCCGTTTGTAGAAAAACAAAACTGAAAAATTTTACTGATATGAAAGTGGCAGGCGGGTGCGGTGTAGTGCCGTTTTTGTCTCTTTTGATTGTTTTTTGGTTAGTCCGGTGCTAACTTAAGGGCAAGCTCAGGCGTTCCGCTTTGAATGCGGCAATCAACTTTATTAATTTGTTAGCTTTGCTTTCAGAAATGAAAGCGTTTGGATTTTATCCAGACAAGTTCCGAGGCCACCACCGTCGCCATCCCCGGCGATGCCGTAGCTGACGGCATTACTTACGGTCGAGGAAAACAGAGGCTGTTGCTAACAAATGTTGATGTAAGCATCTCTGTTAATCCACACCCTTGATTATGGGAAGACCGTAAGTAACTTTGCTCATTTTCTTCTTATGGACGATTGATGTGAGTTCAGATCTGCCAAAAAACACGAGTTCTAAAGGAATTTCATCTCTATCATTGCTTTCAAAAACGTTGGGGATCGCTGTCGAAGAACTCCGCGAAATTAGAGCCATTCCACTTGATAAACGTTATGAAAAAATTTTAGTACCAAAATCGGATGGCACTAATCGGATTGTTTATAAACCTCACTACAAAATTAAAAAAGTTCAAAGAAAAATTAATTCACGTATTTTCCGGAAGCTGGTTGTATGGCCAGATTTTCTTTTTGGCTCAGTTCCGAATGATAATGATGATGAAGACTCTATTAAAAGAGACTATGTAACCTGTGCTTCGCTGCATTGTGGAGCCAAGTCTATACTTAAAATTGATATCAGAAATTTTTTTGATAACATACATAGAGAGTTAGTTTCAGATATATTTTCTACATTTTTTAAATGTAAGTCCACCGCATTAGATTATTTAGTGGATTTTTGCACAAAGGGAGATTTTATCGTCCAGGGGGCGTTGACCTCTAGTTATATTGCTTCTTTATGTCTTTATGATAAGGAGACTCACGTTGTTAGGCGAGCGCGACGTAAAGGTCTGACCTACACTAGGTTAGTTGATGATATAACAATTTCATCGACAGTTTTCGATTTTGATTTTAATCAAATAAGAAAACACGTTGAAGACATGCTTGCTGATAAAGATTTACCACTGAACTATGAAAAAAGTGGAGTGTTTCATAATTCTACGACTCCTTTAATGGTACATGGTTTGCGTATTGACCATTTGACTCCTCGTCTTCCTTCTGATGAAGTGAAGCGCATTAGAGCATCTTTGAATAATTTAATTAACTTATCAGAAAAAAACAATTCAAGGACAAGTCTTGCTTTTCGAAAGGAATATAATAGGTGTCTCGGTCGTGTTAATAAACTCGGTAGAGTTGGGCATGAAAAGCATCCTATTTTCCTAAAAAAAATTAAAGTCATCTATCCAATGCCTTCTTATAAGGATGTTATTTCCTGTAAAAAAGCTATTGCTAGCTTGGAAACTTCGTATGTGAATGGTTTTAGTGATAAGGATTGGTACTCTAGGAAGTTTAATTTGGCCAGCCATAAAATATCAATTATTAATAGAAGCTTGGCTTTTCAACTGATTGCGAAGCAATTAAGAGTTAGGTTAAATAAGGTTAAGCCTGATGAAGAATGATAACGATCTTTCATTAAAACAGTTGCGGATTTTTATATGCGTTGCTGTTTTAGTATGCTTGTTAATTTTGGGCTATTCTTATCATGAAACAATGATGAAGCAAGAAATGTATTCGCTTCCATTTTGCCTTGAAAGTAATTGCATTAGCTTTATGATTAAAAAAATGGAAGGTACGATAAACCTAGCTCAGGCCTTAGGTTGGCTAGTTACATTACTTACTGGCTTGGGTGGCGCTTATATTGCATTGAAAACATACGTGACAGGAATTAGAAATAGCAATATAACTAATCATATATCTCATATAAATATGTTTAGAGATTTTGTTAACTTAGAAGTCTCCAAAAGGAAGAGAGTTTCGCCATCTTCAGTTGATATATATATATGGTATAATAAAATCTTTCCTAATTCCAAAAAAGGAGATCTTGCTTTCTGTTCTTCATATTTAGAAAGCATCAAGAATGTGAAAAAAGTTATCGATGAGGCTAATGATAATATCAGTTCATTGAGCGGGGATTATAGATATAAGGATCATCAACAGAAGATGATTGCATGCTTGAAGGTTTTTGGATTGGAGATTAACAGAGGACCAAAGAACTCATTCGTTGAAATTGAAGGGGAGATCCTCGAGATAATTGACTCGGTAAACTCAACATTTATTTCTGGACATATTATACTTTGCTTGATTGAAAGGAAATATAACTAAGCTGTTATCTTATTCGAATACCACTGCACCATTTTTTTTCTCGATTCGATATATTGCGCATGATTGTAAGTTCCCCGAATAGAGTTTTTATCAACATGCGCAAGCTGCATTTCAATCCAGGCACTTTCAAAGCCATGCTCGTGCAAGATGGTGCTCATAGTGTGTCTGAAGCCGTGCCCGGTTAACCGGCCCTGATACCCAAGCAGCTTGATTACTTTGTTGATACTAGCTTCACTCATTGGCTTTCTGACATCGTTACGGCCAGGAAAAACGAGGCTGTAATTGCCTGTGATTACCTGGAGTTTTTTCAGAATGTCGATTGCTTGGGTGGATAACGGAACTAGGTGTGGGCGGCGTTTTTTCATACGCTCTTTTGGGATTTCCCATAATGCCTTGTCAAGATCAAATTCTTTCCATTCTGCCGCACGTAATTCAATGGTACGAACCCCCGTTAGCATCAGCAGCTGCGTGGCGTATTTCGTTACCAGACTCCCCTCATAGTTCTCCAGAGCTTTAACAAATGCGGGTAGCTCAATTTCTGTCAGGAACGGGAAATGTTGTGTTTTAGGCTTGTTGAGTGCGATAGCCAGATCGGGAGCGAAATTGTATTTTGCCCGGCCAGTGGCAACGGCATAACGAAGCACTTCACCGCAACGGCGACGAATTTTGCTGGTCTGTTCCAGTGCGCCTCGTTTCTCAATTTTTTGCAGGACTGTTAGTAGTTCTAAAGGTTCGATTTGTTCAATGGGACGTTGGCCGATATAGGGGAAAATATCTTTCTCAAGGCAGTTCAGAACCTCTTTCGCATATCCTTGCGACCATGTTGTGGTTTTTGACGAGTGCCACTCTCTGGCGACGGCCTCAAAGCTGTTTTCATGGGCGAATTGCAGCGCGATTTTTTCCGCCTTGCGGGCTTCGCTGGGGTTAATACCCTTTGCCAGCATAGAACGACATTCCTCGCGCTTTTGTCGTGCTTCAGCGAGTGATACCTCACCATACACACCAAACGAAATCATCTTTGGTTTACCGGCGAAACGGTAACGAAAGCGCCAGCCCTTACTGCCAGTCGTATCTATAAGCAGTGATAGCCCCATCCCGTCATTGAGGGTGTAGGGTTTTTCTTTAGGTTTAGCGCGTTTTATTTGGATGTCAGATAGCAGCATGTGTATAGAAAAAAGATCGAACCGGGTTACACACAATCCTATACGCAAGTGCGTATAGATTCCATTAGAAGTTATGGAACTTGTTTAGACGTGGATTCTTTATACTTTCTTTTATTTTTAGTGAGTTATGGAAGTTATTGGACTGTCTGAGGTTTGGTAGTGGTGTCCCCTGCAGGAATCGAACCTGCAACTAGCCCTTAGGAGGGGCTCGTTATATCCATTTAACTAAGGGGACGAGGCGGCAGGAGTATAACGTTATTTCGCCTTTGCGTTAAGTGTCCTGCGCCCGAGTGGTTAAAGTGTCGCCATTCAACCTCTGTTTTCAGCGGTTTCCCGTTTGGTTTTGGCTTTTGCTTTTGCTTTGGCTTCGGCTTTGCGCTTGTTAATCATGTCATTGCGGATTTGCGCGTGACTCAATAGCGCGAAGATAAATGTACCGCCGCAGATATTCCCGGCAAGGGTTGGAAGCGCAAACGGCCAGAAAAACTCACTCCAGTGGATGTTGCCATTAAAGATGAGATAAAAAATCTCCACCGCACCCACTACGATATGGGTGGTGTCAGCCAGTGCGATAAGCCAGGTCATCAGAATAATGACCACGATTTTCGCCGCACCTGCAGACGGGAACATCCAGACCATTGTAGCGATAATCCAGCCGGAAATAATGGCATTGGAAAACATCTCCATCGGTGTATTTTTCATCACGCCCATGCCAATTTTGACGAACGCGTCTCGCGTTGGCTCATCAAAAATCGGCATATACTCAAAAGCCCATGCCGCGATACCCGTACCAATAAGATTCCCCAGCAGCACTACGCTCCACAGACGCATCATCAGGCCAAAATTGACCCATGAGGGCTTTTGCATCACCGGAAGTACTGCGGTAACGGTGTTTTCCGTAAAAAGCTGCTGGCGAGCCATAATCACAATAATAAAGCCGAAGGTATAGCCGAGATTTTCCAGAATAAAGGCGGCCGGTACACCTTCGAGTTGAACGTGAAAAATCCCCTTTGCCAGCAACGAGGCTCCCATCGACAACCCGGCGGCGATGGCGGACCAAAACAGCGCCATGGCATCGCGTTCCAGCTCTTTCTCGCCGTCTTGACGGATATGCTCATGGATAGCCATAGCGCGTGAGGGGAGGCGCTCTTCATCTACTTCAATTTGCTCACCACCGATTTTCTCTTCGCTTTCCACTTCGATTTCGTCGGTGTGCTTGTCGATTTTCTCGTCTTTGATGCCGTCCATATTGCCTCTGTCTACTTGTGACTCATGGTCTAAGCGTAGCGGCTTTTTTTACAAGGTCTGGAGGGCTTCTTCCTAATTTGGGGGGAATGGCAACTATGGCGATATGGCTTTGATGAAGATGAGATAAAATTGTAACGAAACGAGGGGGGCAAACTGCGACTATGCTCAATATGAGATTCGCGCGTTGCGTAGACAACACAAGGTGTGCTGATACAATGCCTTGCATGTTTATGATGCGAACCGAGGCAGATTGCGTTTGTGCCCTTCTGGATGGCACTCAGCGAAAGCCATTTTCTTCAGGGAGACACCTATGAAATTTCGTGTGTCGGCGATTGCGCTGGCAACCACACTGTTGGCGGGCTGCGCCAGTTCAGGAGACACGCAGGGGCGTTCAGATCCACTGGAAGGATTTAACCGCACCATGTACAACTTCAACTTTAATGTCCTGGACCCGTATGTTGTGCGTCCCGTTGCGGTGGCATGGCGTGACTATGTGCCGCAGCCCGCGCGTAACGGCCTGAGCAACTTCACCAGTAACCTTGAAGAACCGGCCATCATGGTGAACTACTTCCTGCAGGGCGATCCCTATCAGGGCATGGTTCACTTTACGCGCTTCTTCCTTAATACCTTGTTGGGTATGGGTGGCCTGATGGATGTTGCTGGTATGTCGAACCCGAAACTGCAGCGCGTTGAGCCGCACCGTTTTGGTAGCACACTGGGGCATTATGGCGTTGGCTATGGGCCGTATATGCAGTTGCCTTTCTACGGCAGCTTTACGCTACGTGAAGATGGCGGTGATATGGCGGATACGCTCTATCCGGTGCTGTCCTGGCTGACCTGGCCGTTGTCGGTCGGTAAATGGACGGTGGAGGGCATTGAAACACGTGCTCAGTTGCTGGATTCAGACGGCCTGCTGCGTCAGTCTTCCGACCCTTATATCATGGTGCGTGAAGCTTACTTCCAGCGTCATGACTTTATCGCCAACGGCGGTAAGCTCAAGCCTCAGGAAAACCCGAACGCTCAGGCGATTCAGGGCGACCTCAAGGAAATTGACTCCGAATAAACGAAAAAAGGTGAGCGCGAAGCTCACCTTTTTTTATGCCTGCGATAAATCAGAATGCGTAGTTAAAGTTCGCGCCATACAGCCATGCACGCCCTTCGGATCTGAATGTGTACGGGCCTTCGGTGAAGCTCACTTTCTGTCCGTGCATATAAGAGACGCCGACATCTACAGACGCATCTTTGTTAAACGCATACGTGGTACCTGCGCTCAGCCAGAAACGGTCCTGATCCGGAATGGAGATAGAACGTTTGTCAGCCGGAACCGGGCTATCATCAAAGGCGATACCGGTACGGAAGGTCCAGTTATCATCCATATAGTAGGTGGTACCCAGTGCGATACGGTAAGAGTCTTTAAAGCTTTCATCTTTATAGAAGAGGGTCTGACCGTTGCTGTTTGTCGCTTTCAGCTCCTGGAACTGGCTCCAGCTGGTATAAGCCATGCTGTAATGGATAGCCCATTGCGGGGCAACGCGGTTATAACCTGAGATTTCCCACATTTCTGGCAGGTTCAGGGTCAGAGAACCGCCAGTGGTGCGGCCATTGGTGCCCAAAGGCAGGCCGAAGTTACCGAGGATCTGGTTATAGGCCGAAGGCAGGCTGCTCTTGTAATCGCCATCAAAGTCGACTTTCACCTCAGAACGGTAGGTTAAGCCGTAACGGTTATTTTTATCGACTTCATAAAGGATACCGGCGTTCCAGCCGAAGCCCCACTCATCACCTTTCAGATAAGCAACCTGCGTATCAGCCGGAATACCTGCCACCTGCTGCGCCAGGCCTGGAATCGGTGGTAACCGGCCTGAACCCGCAACGATTCTGCCGAGATCGCCTGCGTAGCGCTCAATCTTCGCTTTGGCATACACCGCATCAAAGCCCAGACCGAAACTCCAGTGATTATCCAGACGATAGGCACCGCTCAGGTTCAGGTTCAGGGTTTCCAGATCTGTTTTGCCTGCGTATGCGCCTGCCGCGTAGTCGTTATTAAACTCGGTCGCTAAACCGTAGTTAGAGGTAACGGATGCCCCCCAACCAAACTGATCGTTGATGGGTGCGACGAAGTGCAGGTTTGGAACCCATGCCGTTGGCGCGATATTTTTCGAATCCAGACTGGCACCTGTTGGTGACCTGCCTGAGATATCAACATCTGGATCAACGAAAATAGCGCCAGCGGAGAAAGTTGGACGGTCAAACATCATAATCAGCGCAGGGTTGCGGCTGGCGTTACCCGCGTCATCTGCAATAGCGCCTTCGCCGGAATATGCGCGGCCAAGACCAGAAGAAGAAAATTCGTTGAGCTGGAAGCCTGCGGACCAGGCCTGGGTGGAGACGATTGCCACTGCGACTGCGAGTGCAGATTTGGTAAACAGGTTTTTCTGGCTCATGACCAAAACCTCATCCGGTTATTTTTATTTAAACTATGTTACGTGGTGTAACAGGAGCGCGAAGTGTAGGGTCTGCGGTACTTCAGAGAAATCAGACCAGTGGCGAGAGTATAGGTCGGACCAGACTAAATGTTGCAAGCTTGTATATAAAATTTTTCAATTGTGATCTTCGAAACGGGATCTGCGTGGCAAAATTGCGGCCAGTGTCGCTAATGATAATTGGTGGTTTTTGTTCTGGATCATTTTTAAGTGTGATTTCGGTCACTTAGAGGCTTTCCTCACATTAACGACTGGAGACGGGTTATTGAGGGGGGTAAAATATGCGCAACGTTTACCTGGCACCTTGGGTGCGAATTCAGAGGAAATCACAATGAGTAAATGCAGTGCTGATGAAACCCCGGTTTGCTGCTGTATGGATGTTGGTACCATCATGGACAACTCCGATTGCACCGCCTCTTATAGCCGCGTGTTTACAAATCGCACCGATGCAGAAGAGACGCTGGCTGCATTAACTGCACGCGCGCGTGGCGTAGAGTCCGATCCTTGCCAAATCACCTCGACGTTCACGGAAGTGGAAGGCGGCGTGCGTCTGGATATCGATTTTGTTTTTGCTTGCGAAGCGGAAACGCTGATTTTCCAGTTGGGGCTGCGTTAATCTTCCTGCCTGCGCTCCTGCTTTGCGGGAGCGTTTTTTCAATAATCTCTGTGTTTTACCTCCCACTTTTTTTCTTCCCCCATTGGCTAAATGTAAATAATTAGTTAAGACTGTTATCAGGTCCGACCACTAGTGCATCATGCTGTTAACAGGGGAGAGTTATGAGTCAGGCATTACCGCTTGTCACCCGTCAGGGCGACCGCATCGCCATTGTCAGTGGATTACGTACGCCATTTGCCCGTCAGGCGACGGTATTTCACGGCGTCCCGGCTATCGATCTTGGCAAAATGGTGGTGGGTGAGCTCCTTGCCCGTAGTGAAATCCCGCCGGAAATCATTGAGCAACTGGTCTTTGGCCAGGTGGTGCAAATGCCGGAAGCGCCTAATATCGCAAGAGAAATCGTACTGGGAACGGGCATGAGTGTGCATACCGATGCCTATAGCGTGAGCCGCGCCTGCGCCACCAGTTTCCAGGCGGTGGCAAACGTTGCCGAAAGCCTGATGGCGGGGACGATTCGTGCGGGTATTGCAGGTGGTGCTGACTCCTCTTCGGTATTGCCAATCGGCGTGAGCAAAAAGCTGGCACGTGTGCTGGTTGATGCCAACAAAGCCCGTACGACAGGACAAAAATTGAAGCTCTTCTCCCGTTTACGGTTGCGCGATTTATTGCCAGTGCCCCCTGCAGTGGCGGAATACTCCACTGGTTTACGCATGGGAGATACCGCAGAGCAGATGGCGAAAACCTATGGCATTACGCGTCAGGAACAGGATGCGTTGGCCCATCGTTCTCACCAGTATGCGGCGCAGGCCTGGGCGGAAGGTAAGCTGGCAGAGGAGGTGATGACTGCTTATGCGCCTCCTTTTCGCGAACCGATAACGCAGGACAATAATGTACGGCAAAATTCCAGCCTTGCGGATTACGCCAAACTGCGTCCGGCATTTGATCGCCGACATGGCACCGTGACCGCTGCGAACAGCACGCCACTTACCGATGGTGCAGCCGCGGTGATCCTGATGACCGAGTCGCGGGCGAAAGAGCTGGGTTTGCAGCCTCTGGGATTCCTGCGAAGTTATGCCTTCACAGCCATTGACGTGCGGCAGGATATGTTGCTGGGGCCGGCCTGGGCGACGCCGCTGGCGCTCGACAGAGCGGGACTGACGATGGCGGATTTAACCTTACTGGACATGCATGAAGCATTTGCGGCGCAAACCCTGACCAACCTGAAACTGATGGCGAGCGAGCGCTTTGCTCGTGATGTATTAGGCCGGACGCAGGCAACGGGTGAGGTGGATGAGAGTAAATTCAACGTGTTGGGAGGATCAATTGCTTACGGGCATCCCTTTGCGGCGACCGGGGCGCGGATGATCACCCAAACCTTGCATGAACTGCGCAGACGTGGCGGCGGATTTGGTCTGGTAACCGCCTGTGCCGCAGGCGGGCTTGGTGCAGCTATGGTTCTGGAGGCCGAATAATGGAGATGACCTCAGCATTTACGCTTAATGTCCGCCCGGACAATGTTGCCGTAGTCAGTATTGATGTTCCTGACGAAAAGATGAACACGCTAAAGGCGGAGTTTGGCGGCCAGGTACGCGCCATTCTTAAACAAATCCGCGAAAACAAGCAGATACGCGGTGTGGTGTTCATTTCCGCAAAACCGGATAATTTTATCGCCGGGGCGGATATCAATATGATCGATCGCTGCAAAACGGCCAAAGAGGCCGAAGATCTGGCGCGCCAGGGGC
This sequence comes from Phytobacter palmae, assembly GCA_900112785.1. Classification (GTDB taxonomy): domain Bacteria; phylum Pseudomonadota; class Gammaproteobacteria; order Enterobacterales; family Enterobacteriaceae; genus Phytobacter; species Phytobacter palmae. Next base: position 24,258 of record FONB01000007.1, read on the forward strand.
AGCAGATCATGGCTGAGATCCACGCCCTGTCGATCCCGGTGATCGCCGCCATTCATGGTCCATGTCTGGGCGGCGGGCTGGAACTGGCACTAGCCTGCCACCGCCGTATTTGTACCGATGATGCGAAGACGGTCTTAGGGTTGCCCGAAGTCCAGCTTGGCCTGTTGCCCGGCTCCGGCGGCACCCAGCGCCTGCCGCGTCTGGTTGGAGTAAGCACCGCGCTGGATATGATCCTTACCGGTAAACAACTGCGCGCTCGTCAGGCGTTAAAAGTGGGGCTGGTGGATGATGTTGTGCCGGTTTCTATCTTGCTGGATGCTGCCGCAGAGCTTGCCACAAAAGGCCGTCCTGCCAGCCGCAGCCTGCCGGTACGTGAACGTCTGCTTGCCGGTCCGCTGGTACGCGCACTGTTATTCCGCATGGTCGCGAAAAAAACAGAGCAAAAAACCCAGGGCAATTATCCCGCGACGACGCATATTTTGAACGTTATCGAAACGGGCTTAAGCCAGGGCAGTAGCAGTGGGTATGACGCTGAGGCGCGCGCGTTTGGTCAACTGGCAATGACCCCGCAATCGCAGGCGCTACGGCATATTTTCTTTGCCAGCACCGAGGTAAAAAAAGACCCGGGCAGCCCGGTTGCGGCCGGTCCTCTTCGCGCTGTCGGTATCCTTGGCGGCGGGTTGATGGGCGGCGGGATTGCTTACGTGACGGCCGGTAAAGGCAACCTTCCTGTTCGCATAAAAGATATTAATCCGAAAGGCATTAACCACGCGCTGAAATATAGCTGGGAACAGCTTGATAAAAAGGTGCGCCGCCGCCATCTCAAATCTGCTGAACGTGATGCGCAAATAGCCCGCATTTCCGGTACGACTGACTACAGCGGTTTTTCCCATCGTGATGTGGTTATCGAGGCCGTTTTCGAAGATTTGAATCTTAAGCAACAGATGGTCGCCGAGATTGAAGCACAGTGCTCGCCGCAGACCATTTTTGCCTCCAATACATCATCGTTGCCCATCGGCGATATTGCGGCCAGGGCAGCGCGTCCGGAGAATATTGTCGGATTACATTTTTTTAGTCCGGTTGAGAAGATGCCTTTGGTGGAAGTTATTCCCCATGCCGGTACCGCTGAACAGACGATTTCGACAGTGGTGAAACTGGCCAAGAAGCAGGGCAAAACACCGATTGTCGTGGCGGACAAAGCGGGTTTTTATGTAAACCGTATTCTGGCGCCTTATATGAGCGAAGCAATGCGACTGCTGAGCGAAGGGGAACGTATCGAGAATATTGATAAGGCGCTGGTAAAATTTGGCTTTCCTGTCGGCCCCATACAACTTCTGGATGAAGTGGGGATCGACACGGGGACTAAAATAATCCCAGTGCTGGAGGCTGCTTACGGGGAGCGTTTTAGTGCCCCTGCAAGCGTCGTCTCTGCAATATTGAATGACGATCGCAAAGGCAGAAAAAATGAGCGCGGTTTCTATCTTTACGGTAAGAAAGGGCGTAAAAGCAAGAAACAGCCTGACCCGGCAATTTACCCGCTTGTGGGGGCTTCTGGCACAGGCAAATTATCGGCAGAACAGATCGCCGAACGATGCGTCATGATGATGCTTAACGAGGCCGCACGCTGCTTCGCCGAGAAGGTGATTCGCAGCCCGCGCGATGGTGATATTGGCGCGGTGTTTGGCATCGGTTTTCCGCCTTTTCTGGGCGGCCCGTTCCGCTATATGGATACCCTTGGTGCGGGTGATATTGTCGCAACTCTACAGCGCCTGGCTTCGCTTTATGGGGAACGTTTTGCACCTTGTCAGCTTTTGTTACAAATGGCTGAGCGGGGCGAAACTTTTTGGGGCAAGAAGGAAACTGATTTTGTAAGTTAAGGTCAAAAAAGGGTAAATCCAGCTTTAAATGAAACAGCGATGGTTATTTTGTAAACACTCATTGACTATACTTACGCCATTGAGGTAAAAAACAGCGTTTCATTCATCGAATGGATCAGGCAAAATGCCCGGCCATTGATATTTCCTGTCGTAATGGAACTGTTCACGCGGGGAGTGTTAATGCTTCTGGTTAACAAAAGCGGTGCAATATGCAAGTTTTTATCATGCGTCACGGCGATGCAGCCCTCGATGCAGCCAGCGACTCAGTTCGTCCCTTAACCCCTTGTGGGTGTGACGAATCTCGTCAGATGGCAACCTGGCTGAAAGGTCAAAAAGTGGATGTCGAACGTGTACTGGTCAGCCCGTTTCTTCGTGCTGAACAGACGCTTAACGAGGTGGGGGAATGCATGAACCTGCCCGACAACGTGGATGTCCTGCCCGAGTTGACACCTTGTGGTGATGTTGGTCTGGTCAGTGCTTATCTCCAGGCGCTGGCAAACGAAGGTACCTCTTCTGTGCTGGTGATTTCTCACCTGCCGCTGGTGGGATATCTGGTGTCCGAGCTTTGCCCGGGTGAAACACCGCCAATGTTTACCACCTCCGCGATTGCCAGCGTGACGCTGGATGAGAGCGGGAAAGGCGTTTATAACTGGCAAATGAGTCCCTGCAACCTGAGAATGCCAAAAGCAATCTGATTAGCCGGACCGTGAAAAAAAGCCGCACTTGTGCGGCTTTTTACGTTTCTGCTTGTCCGTTGCGTTCAGGGAAGTTCTGGCGGTTGCCACTCTTCGACCTCAATCAACACCAGTATCGCCGCATCGCCACCGTACTCTTTAGGGGCCTGGTGAAACGCCATAACATGCGGGTGTTGTGCCAGCCAGAGCGGCGTCTGCTGCTTGAGAATATGTTTACCGTGCCCGTGCATGACGCAGGCGCAAAAGACGTGTTCACGTCGGCAGGCGGCGATCAGCGCCCCCAGTTCCTGCTTGGCCTGTAACTGCGTCAAGCCGTGCAGGTCGAGAAAAAGATCCGGGGAGTAGTCACCGCGGCGGATCTTCTTGAGTTCAAAATGGCTGACATCGTCGCGCACGTACTTTACCGGCCCTTCTGTGTTCAGCAACGGCTGAAATTCATCAGAAAAATAGTGGCTGTTATCTGCCTGCTCTGACAACAGACGCTTCACCGGAACCTCAGTGATTTTTTTCCGTGTCGGGCGGTGGACTACCGTATCCTGCTTTATTTGACGCGTGCCGGTCATCAATTGTCGGAACAGCGTCTGCTCCTCCTCGCTAAGCGATGGTTTCTTTTTCATCTGCGCATCTCATCTTTTATTTCTTTTAGTGTACCCGACTCGCTCTCTGCTGTTCAGCAAAATGCATTTTTAGGCCGTGACGCGAAGCGACGATGCTGATTTATCGCCGTCTTCATGGCACACTAGCCGCCGAATTTCTTGCGAGCGTGTCCTGGAGGATAAGATGGATAAAATTTTCGTTGATGAAGCAGTAAGTGAACTGCATACCATTCAGGACATGTTGCGCTGGTCGGTAAGCCGATTCAGCGCGGCAAACATCTGGTACGGCCACGGCACGGATAACCCGTGGGATGAAGCCGTACAGCTGGTATTGCCTACCCTTTACCTGCCGCTGGATATACCGGAAGAGATGCGTAACGCGCGTCTGACCTCCAGCGAGCGTCACCGTATCGTTGAGCGCGTCATTCGTCGCGTCAATGAACGTATCCCGGTTGCCTATCTCACCAATAAAGCCTGGTTCTGCGGCCACGAGTTTTATGTTGATGAACGTGTGCTGGTGCCGCGTTCTCCGATTGGTGAGCTGATCAATAACCATTTCGCCGGGCTTATCGACGGACAACCGCAGCACATTCTGGATATGTGTACGGGTAGCGGCTGTATCGCCATTGCTTGCGCTTACGCCTTCCCGGAAGCGGAAGTGGACGCGGTGGACATCTCCCCGGATGCGCTGGCGGTAACAGAACACAACATTGAAGACCACGGACTGATCCATCACGTCACGCCGATTCGTTCTGACCTGTTCCGCGACCTGCCGAAAGTGCAGTACGACCTGATTGTGACCAACCCGCCGTACGTTGATGAAGAGGATATGTCCGATCTGCCGTCAGAGTATCGCCATGAGCCGGAACTCGGCCTGGCCTCCGGTAGCGACGGTCTGAAACTGACGCGCCGCATTCTGGCCTGTGCGCCGGATTACCTTACCGATACTGGCGTGCTGATTTGTGAAGTGGGTAACAGCATGGTACATCTGATGGAACAGTATCCGGACGTGCCGTTCACCTGGCTTGAATTTGATAATGGCGGTGACGGTGTCTTCATGCTGACCAAAGCGCAGCTGCTGGCCGCGCAGGAACATTTCAGCATCTATAAAGATTAAAACGCTAACAACATAACAACGACAACGGAGCCGTGATGGCAGGAAACACTATTGGACAACTCTTTCGCGTAACGACCTTCGGCGAATCGCACGGCATCGCGCTGGGCTGCATCGTCGATGGCGTACCGCCGGGCATTCCACTGACCGAAGCCGATCTCCAGCATGACCTGGACCGACGCCGACCCGGTACCTCGCGCTATACCACCCAACGCCGTGAGCCGGATCAGGTGAAAATTCTCTCCGGCGTGTTTGAAGGCGTGACCACTGGCACCAGCATCGGTCTGCTGATTGAGAATACCGATCAGCGCTCCCAGGATTACAGCGCAATCAAAGATGTGTTCCGTCCGGGGCACGCTGATTACACTTACGAGCAAAAATATGGCCTGCGCGACTATCGTGGCGGTGGCCGTTCCTCGGCGCGTGAAACTGCAATGCGTGTGGCGGCAGGGGCGATTGCCAAGAAATTCCTCGCGCATAAATTCGGCATTGTAATTCGTGGCTGTCTGACCCAGATGGGCGATATTCCGCTGGCGATGAAAGACTGGGAGCAGGTCGAACAGAATCCGTTCTTCTGCCCGGACCCGGATAAAATCGACGCGCTGGATGAACTGATGCGCGCGCTAAAGAAAGAGGGCGACTCGATCGGCGCGAAAGTTACTGTTGTGGCTGATGGTGTACCAGCAGGCCTCGGTGAGCCGGTATTTGATCGTCTGGATGCCGATATTGCTCATGCGATGATGAGCATCAACGCGGTGAAAGGGGTAGAGATTGGCGACGGCTTTGGTGTGATTAACCTGCGCGGTAGCCAGAATCGAGATGAAATCACCAAAGACGGCTTTCAGAGTAACCACGCGGGCGGCATTCTGGGCGGCATCAGCAGCGGGCAGCAGATCGTTACCCACATCGCGCTGAAACCGACCTCAAGCATTACCGTGTCGGGACGCACGATTAATCGCTTTGGCGAAGAAGTAGAGATGATTACCAAAGGACGTCACGACCCGTGTGTCGGTATTCGCGCAGTGCCTATCGCCGAAGCGATGCTGGCCATTGTGCTGATGGACCATTTTATGCGTCAGCGTGCGCAAAATGGCGATGTGACGACCACTATTCCTCGCTGGTAAACAATGAAACGAATTGCAATTGCGCTGCTGGCGTTTTTCGCAACGCTTACCTGCCAGGCGGCAACGCCCTGGCAGAAAATCACCCATCCGGTTGCGGGCACTCCGCAATCGATCGGTGCTTTCTCGAATGGCTGTATTGTTGGCGCGCATGAACTGCCGCTGCAATCCGATACCTACCAGGTGATGCGTACCGATCAGCGACGCTACTTTGGTCATCCGGACCTTATTCTGTTTATTCAGCGTCTGGGTAATCAGGTACATAACCTGGGGCTGGGGACGGTGCTGGTAGGGGATATGGGCATGCCAGCCGGCGGGCGTTTTAACGGCGGTCACGCCAGCCACCAGACGGGGCTGGATGTGGACATTTTCCTGCAACTGCCGAAAGCACGCTGGACCTCGGCGCAATTGTTAAAACCGCAGGCGCTGGATTTGGTCTCCAGCGACGGCAAGCAAGTGATGCCCTCATTATGGAAACCCGAAATTACCAGCCTGATTAAGCTTGCGGCGAAAGATAACGATGTGACGCGCATTTTCGTCAACCCGGCTATTAAACAGCAGTTGTGTCTGGACGCCGGTACAGACCGCGACTGGCTGCGTAAAGTACGTCCCTGGTTCCAGCATCGTGCGCATATGCATGTCCGTTTGCGCTGCCCGGCAGACAGCCTTGAGTGTCAGGATCAGCCGTTACCGCCAGATGGCGACGGTTGCGGTGCGGAATTGCAAAGCTGGTTCAAACCGGCCAAACCTTCAACCACTCCTGAGAAGACGACACCGCCGCCCCTGCCTGCTTCCTGTCAGGCATTACTGGATGAGCACGTATTGTAATGGATGCATTTCAAGAGATTTTTATGGTGTCGCCACTGCTTCTGGTGGCGCTTTTTCTGGTCGCCACGCTGGCAGGGTTTATTGATGCGTTAGCGGGCGGAGGCGGCTTACTGACCGTACCTGCGTTGCTGGCCGCCGGGATGACCCCGGCGCAGGCGCTGGCTACCAATAAACTGCAGGCCTGCGGTGGCTCTATCTCTTCCACGCTCTATTTCTTGCGCCGTAAAGTGGTGAGTCTTGCCGATCAGAAACTCAATATTCTGATGACGTTTATTGGCTCAACGTCGGGCGCGCTGCTGGTTCAGCATGTGCAGTCTGATATTTTGCGCCAGATTTTGCCTGTCCTTATTATCTGTATTGGTCTCTACTTTTTGTTAATGCCAAAACTGGGTGAAGAGGACCGCCAACGTCGGCTGCATGGCCTGCCTTTCGCGCTGATTGCAGGCGGCTGCGTAGGTTTCTACGACGGCTTTTTTGGTCCCGGTGCCGGGTCATTTTATGCGCTGGCATTCGTTACGCTGGCCGGTTTTAACCTCGCTAAATCCACCGCGCATGCCAAGGTACTTAATGCCACCTCAAATCTTGGCGGACTGCTGCTGTTTATCATTGGCGGCAAGGTTATCTGGGCAACGGGGTTTGTGATGCTGGCGGGCCAGTTTCTGGGCGCGCGTATGGGCTCACGTCTGGTGCTCAGCAAAGGACAAAAACTCATTCGTCCGATGATTGTTATAGTCTCGGCAGTAATGAGCGCAAAATTACTTTATGACAGCCATGGGCAGGAGATCCTCCGGTTTCTGGGGGTGAGTGCATGAATACAACAACACATCACTACGAACAACTTATTACCCTTTTTAACGGCTGCTTTGCCGACGATTTTAATACACGTCTGATTAAAGGCGACGACGAACCGATCTATCTTCCCGCTGATGAAGAAGTCCCTTATAACCGGATCGTCTTCGCTCACGGGTTTTATGCCAGCGCGTTGCATGAGATCTCCCACTGGTGTATCGCCGGAAAAGCCCGTCGTGAGCTCGTGGATTTTGGTTACTGGTACTGCCCGGATGGGCGTGATGCGGCGACCCAGTGTCAGTTTGAGGATGTTGAGGTTAAACCGCAGGCATTTGACTGGTTATTCTGTGTGGCGGCGGGTTATCCGTTTAACGTCAGCTGTGACAACCTGGAAGGAGATTTTGAACCGGACCGCGTTGTATTCCAGCGCCGCGTGCATGCGCAGGTGCTGGAATATCTCGATAAAGGGATCCCGGCACGTCCTGCGCGTTTTATTAAAGCGCTGCAAGATTACTACCACACGCCTGAACTTAAGGCGGAACACTTCCCATGGCCGGAAGATTTATAACTGAGGAAAGAAGATGATCGCAGAATTTGAATCGCGCATTCTGGCGTTAATTGATGACATGGTAGAGCACGCCAGTGACGATGAGCTGTTTGCTGGCGGTTATCTGCGTGGGCATCTGACGCTGGCGGTCGCTGAACTTGAAGCGGGTGAAGACCATTCATCTGCAGCGCTGCATGAGCGGGTATCGGCGAGTCTGGAGAAAGCCATTCAGGCGGGGGAACTGTCTCCGCCGGACCAGGCGCTGGTTATGGGAATGTGGGATACGCTGTTCCAAAAAGCGCAAGCGCAGTAAGCGAACCGGCTCGTAGCCCCGCCAGCGAGGGGATTTCCGGATGCGGCATGGGTGTGTGGGTTTCCCTCTCACCCTGACCCTCTTCCTCAGTGATGAGGGGGCAGAGCGAGCCGGTTTTCTCTCTCAGTGGCAGAGGGGCGAGGGCATCAGCCGCACTCACGTAACCCGTTTTCCCTTCAATAATTTTCTCACCCACAGGCGATTAGGATTAAGTGCTGCCAGTGTTTCGCCATCCAGCGGCAACGGCTCACTGCTCATCTGCGAGGCCAGGATCTCCGCCGCCAGCGGTGCACTGCATAATCCACGTGAACCGAGCGCGCCAAGCATAAACAGCCCTTCATAAACCGGTGCGCTTACCGCATCCGTTCTCTCTTGCGCCAGAGCGGCATAGGCATCCAATGTTGCTGTGTAATCCGCCACATTCCCGACTAACGGCAGATGGTCCCGGGTTGCACAACGCACACCGCAGCGCGCCTCACCGCCGCTGACATCGACCTCCTTCGCCCACAGCGCCTGCGGGAAGCAGTTCAATAAACGCTGGCGATTTTGCTGCTGATCCTCCTCGCTGTAGGCGGTTTCCTCCTGCCCACGATGGTAACTTGCGCCAATACAGTGATGGTGATTATTAGGGTTTTGCGGCGTCAGATAACCGTCATAGCAGAGCACCTGACGCAGCTTGCTCAGTTTCGCTGTTGTGGGAATATGGCTGACCTGTCCGCCAACAGGGTAAACCGGCAATTTTCCGGTCTGGGCGAAATGGCTGATGTGCTGCCCGTTAGCCAGCACGACGCAGGCATGAGTGCGCTGACTGCCATCGGCAAAATCCAGCTGCCAGTCGCTGTCCTGCCGATCAATGTTCGTCACACGGTGGCCATAGTGCACGCATAATCCCTGACGCTGCGCTAATGTCAGCGCCGCCGCCGTTAATTGCGCCGGGCACAGCCAGCCGCCCGCCGGATATTCAATGCCACCGCATCCCGTTTCTACCCCCGCCGTTTGTGCGACCTCTTCGGCGTCAACCGCGCGGGCGATAGCATCCGGCAGGTCCAGTGTTAACATCTGGGCGATTTTTTGCTGACTTTTCTCGTCGTATCCCAGTTGGGTGACACCGCACCAGTCATGATCAAAATCGACAGGCAGGGTGTCATACAGGCGGCGGGCGAAGGTAAACGCAGCGGGAAAAAAATGGGCCAGCGCCGGGTCATGCGCGCTGAGCAGCGGGTAAAGCGCCCCCTGCCGATTGCCGGAAGCGCCCTGAGCTGGTTCTTCATCAGCGCAGTAGAGCGTGACCTGCCAGCCACGACGCAATAAAGCCAGCGATAGCAGCGCACTGGCGATACCACCGCCGATAATCGCAACCGCGCGTTTCTCCGTGCCTGTGCGGGCAAACCATGGCGTACGCGGCGCCGACAGGGGAGGGTTCTCCATCACCCCGGTGAGCATTTCCCGCTTACGGCCAAACCCTTTGCTTTTGCGCATGGTGAAGCCAGCATCCTGCAACCCACGGCGGACGAAACCGGCAGAGGTGAAGGTGGCGAGTGTCGCGCCGGGACGCGCCAGTCTCGCCATCGCGTTAAACAGCCCCGGCGTCCACATATCCGGGTTTTTAGCTGGCGCAAAACCATCAAGAAACCAGGCATCAACCTGTTGATTTAATGAATCATCTAACGTTTCGGTCAGTTCATTGATATCGCCAAACCATAAATCCAGGGTCACACGACCGCCGTCCAGTAACAGACGATGACAACCGGCAAAGGGCAGCGGCCATTGCTGTTGCAGTTGCTCCGCCCACGGGGCCAGCTCTGGCCAGTGCTGGTGCGCCATGCGGAGATCATCTTTCGTTAAGGGGAATTTTTCGAAACTGATGAAATGTAATCTTTCCAGGGTAGCCTGCGGACTGGCGCGGTGAAAGGCATCAAACGCCTGCCAAAGGGTCAGGAAATTGAGGCCGGTACCGAAACCGCTCTCCGCGACGATAAACAGCGGGCGGGAATGTTCGACGAAACGCTCAGGTATACCGTTACCACCAAGAAAAACATAGCGGGTCTCTTCCAGACCATTATCGTTAGAAAAATAGACGTCATCAAAATCTCGGGAAACAGGTGTACCCTCAGCGTTGAATTCCAGGTTGGCAGATTGTATAGCGGTTTGTTTCACGTAAGTTACTCGGCGGACAGGCAGTGCCACGATCTTAACGATGTGCGTCTCAGGGCGCAAATTTACCCATTAATTGTCTGATCGGACTTGTTCGGCGTACAACTGTACGCTATCTTGCGACACGAAAACTTAAATTAGTGCGACTTACAGGGGTATTGAATGAAACGTGCAGTGATTACTGGCCTGGGCATCGTTTCCAGCATCGGTAATAACCAGCAGGAAGTCCTGGCCTCTCTGCGTGAAGGACGCTCAGGGATCACTTTCTCTCAGGAATTCAAAGATTCCGGAATGCGCAGCCACGTATGGGGTAACGTCAAGCTGGATACTACCGGTTTGATTGACCGTAAAGTGGTTCGTTTCATGAACGATGCCTCTATCTATGCCTTTCTCTCTATGCAAGAAGCCATTGCAGATGCTGGTCTGAGCGCAGATGTTTACCAGAACAACCCGCGCGTGGGCCTGATTGCTGGTTCCGGCGGCTCATCAAAAGCGCAGGTCTTCGGTGCAGATGCTATGCGTAGCCCGCGTGGCCTGAAAGCCGTGGGTCCCTATGTTGTGACCAAAGCAATGGGTTCTGCGGTTTCCGCGTGCCTGGCAACCCCGTTTAAAATCCACGGTGTGAACTATTCCATCAGCTCTGCCTGCGCCACTTCCGCACACTGCATCGGTAATGCTGTTGAGCAGATTCAACTGGGCAAGCAGGACATCGTCTTTGCTGGCGGCGGTGAGGAGTTGGGCTGGGAAATGGCCTGTGAGTTCGACGCAATGGGCGCGCTGTCGACCAAATACAACGAAACCCCGGAAAAAGCGTCCCGTACTTATGACGCCCACCGTGATGGCTTCATCATCGCAGGCGGCGGCGGCATGGTTGTGGTAGAAGAGCTGGAGCATGCGCTGGCACGTGGCGCGCATATCTATGCTGAAATCGTGGGTTACGGCGCAACGTCTGATGGCGCTGACATGGTTGCACCGTCAGGTGAAGGCGCAGTGCGTTGCATGAAAATGGCGATGCAAGATGTTGATACCCCTATCGACTACCTGAACTCTCACGGTACCTCTACTCCGGTAGGCGACGTGAAAGAGTTGGGTGCGATTCGCGAAGTGTTCGGCGACAACAGCCCGGCTATCTCTGCCACCAAAGCGATGACCGGTCACTCACTGGGTGCGGCTGGCGTGCAGGAAGCGATCTACTCTCTGCTGATGCTGGAACACGGCTTTATCGCCCCGAGCATTAATATCGACGAGATGGATGAGCAGGCAGCAGGCCTGAATATCGTCACCAAACCGACTGACGCGACGCTGACTACCGTCATGTCTAACAGCTTCGGTTTCGGTGGTACTAACGCCACGCTGGTAATGCGTAAGCTCAAGTAATCCACTGATTATAAAAAAGGGAGCCAACGGGCTCCCTTTTTTTATGCATTGACAAGCCGCTACACGGGCAGGCAAACTTCCCCGCAACATTATCATCCTGATAATGCGTAAGCGTTTAACGTTATCCAACGCACCTTAATCCTGAATATCAGGTGGAGGGGGCGTGGCTTTTTCCCTCGCCTTACTCTGCGGTATGGAGTAATGCATGTCTGTAGAAACTCAAACACTTTCTTCCTCATCCGACACGGGTTCGCTATTGCGACTGGTGGTTGCCGTTTTCCTGACCTATATGACCATCGGGTTACCGTTGCCCGTCATTCCGCTCTTTGTGCATAACGAACTCGGTTACGGCAACACCATGGTGGGCCTCGCCGTCGGTATCCAGTTTCTGGCAACCGTCCTGACACGGGGTTATGCCGGGCGCCTGGCCGATCAATTTGGCGCAAAACGCTCGGCGCTGCAGGGGATGTTTGCCTGTGCGCTGGCTGGCGTCGCCTGGTTGCTGGCGGCGTGGCTACCAGTAAGCGCGCTGGCAAAATTTGGCTTGCTGATTATCGGGCGTTTAATGCTGGGCTTTGGTGAAAGCCAGCTACTCACCGGAACGCTTGCCTGGGGGATGGCGCTGGTTGGTCCCAACCGTTCGGGCAAAGTAATGTCCTGGAACGGTATGGCAATTTACGGTGCGCTGGCCGTTGGGGCGCCACTCGGCCTGCTCATTCATAGCCATTTTGGCTTTGCCACCCTGGCGGCGATGACTATGGTCTTGCCGCTGCTGGCGTGGGCATTTAATGGCGGCGTACAGAAAACGCCTGCTCATCCGGGGGTGCGTCCTTCTCTGTGGAGCGTGGTCGGGCAAATCTGGCAACCGGGCCTTGGCCTCGCGCTCCAGGGCGTAGGTTTCGCGGTTATCGGTACCTTCGTTTCGCTCTATTTTGCCAGCAACGGCTGGGAGAAAGCGGGCTTTACGCTGACGGCATTTGGCGGCGCCTTTGTTCTGATGCGTCTGCTGTTTGGCTGGATGCCGGATCGCTTTGGTGGTGTGCGGGTGGCTGTTGTTTCGTTGATGACAGAAACGGTGGGCCTGTTATTGCTCGGGCAGGCGCCAGATGCCTGGGTGGCAATGGCTGGTGCGGCATTGACAGGCTGTGGTTGCTCGTTGATTTTTCCGGCGCTGGGCGTTGAAGTGGTAAAACGTGTGGCCCCACAGGTTCGGGGGACTGCGCTGGGTGGATATTCGGCATTTCAGGATATAGCGTACGGTATCACCGGGCCACTTACCGGGCTGCTGGCTACCTCGCTGGGTTATCCGTCGGTATTTCTGGCCGCGGCAATTGCGTCGGCAACCGGCATTGTGGTGACGCTGATTTCATTTCGAAAATAATCGCCTGTTCCGGCTTTCATAATGAGGGCCGGAAATAATAAAAATGCAATTTCTCATTGTTCTGAATGGTGTCTTTATCTCCGGAAAATAACTCAAAACACGCGCCAGACCACAGAAAAAACATATTGTTTTATTGGTGTAACATATTCCGGAGATATAATTTTTTGCAACATTCTCAGTCAGTTATATTGCTGCTATAGTCAGGCTATCTTCGTACGTAAGTTATTCTTTTACTACTTTTAGAGAAAGGAGAGACGTATGCCTGGGTTTAAAGCGGATTTTCTGTGGGGCGGCGCGGTGGCTGCGCATCAGCTTGAAGGCGGCTGGCAGGAAGGCGGCAAAGGTGTTAGCGTAGCCGACGTGATGACCGCCGGAGCGCATGGCATTCCGCGCGAAATTACTGATGGCGTATTACCGGGAAAAAATTACCCAAATCACGATGCTATCGACTTTTATCATCGTTATAAAGATGACATCAAACTCTTTGCGGAAATGGGTTTTAAATGTTTCCGCACATCAATCGCCTGGACACGTATTTTCCCGAAAGGTGATGAATTAGAACCGAACGAGGCTGGCCTGCAGTTTTATGACGATCTCTTCGACGAATGTCTGAAATACAATATTGAACCGGTCATTACGCTCTCGCATTTTGAAATGCCTTATTACCTGGTCACCGAATACGGTGGCTGGCGTAACCGTAAACTTATTGATTTTTTTGTGCGCTTCGCCAAAACGGTATTTACTCGCTATAAAAGCAAAGTGAAATACTGGATGACATTCAACGAAATCAATAATCAGGCCAATTACCACGAAGATTTCGCACCGTTTACCAACTCTGGCCTTAAATATAAAGAAGGTGAAGATCGTGAGCCGGTGATGTACCAGGCGGCACACTATGAGCTTGTCGCCAGTGCGCTGGCAGTGGAAGCGGGGCATGCGATTAACCCTGATTTCCAGATTGGCTGCATGATTGCCATGTGTCCGGTCTACCCGCTCACCTGTAACCCGGATGATATGATGATGTCCGTCTCGGCGATGCACCGCCGCTACTGGTTTACCGATGTGCATGTTCGCGGTTATTACCCGCGCCACCTGCTTAATTACTTTGCCCGTAAAGGCTTTAATCTCGATATTACCGACGAAGATCTGCAGATCCTGAAACGGGGCTGCGTGGACTATATTGGTTTTAGCTATTACATGTCTTTCGCCACCAAAGCCACCGCGGATAACCCACAACTGGACTACGACGAAACGAAAAGTCTGGTGAAAAATCCGTATGTGAAAGCTTCGGACTGGGGATGGCAAATCGACCCGGTGGGCCTGCGTTATTCACTGAACTACTTCTACGATCTGTATCAACTGCCGCTGTTTATTGTGGAGAACGGCTTCGGCGCTATCGATCAGAAAGAGAGCGACGGTTCGGTAAACGATCAGTACCGCATTGAATATATGCAAAGCCACCTGCGCGAAATGAAAAAAGCGGTGGTGGAAGATGGCGTGGATTTGATGGGCTACACCCCCTGGGGCTGTATTGACCTGGTTTCTGCGGGTACAGGCGAAATGAAAAAACGCTACGGCTTTATCTATGTCGATAAGGATAACGAAGGCAACGGTACGCTCGAACGCAGCCGTAAGAAATCGTTCTGGTGGTACCAGCAGACCATTAAAAGTAACGGTGAAAATCTTTAACGAAAATCCCCTCCATCGGAGGGGATTTTTTCAGATAACCAACCAGATAAGAGCGAAGGCAATAAGCAATGCGACCAGCAAGAGACCTGGCCGGGTTGAGAGGTTTTTTACGCTTTCGATTATCGGGGCGAAGAGCGGGCTGTAGATCGGCTGAATATTTCGTGTTTCCAGTACGCCTGATGTCCGTTCTGCGCGATTTAAAAAAACCTGATTGAGAATGTCCTGCACTTGCGCCGTCGTCAGCACCATTTGCGGGGTGACCTGCCAGTTCTGTCGGGCATAGTCGGTGATAGTTTGCCACTCCACATCATCCAGCGGCTGTTTAAGCGCGGTTTGCACGCTTTGCAGCGTCGGTGACGTCTGGCTACTTAATGTCTGGCGCGCCTGCAGCCAGGTCATTAGGTGAGTAAAATGTTTTGCCGGGATGAGTTCCCCGGTTTTCACGCCGGAGAGCTCCATCATTGATTGCCAAATCAGCTTACCGGATTCACCCGTCGCAGCGGCCAGTTTGGTCACCGCCTGGTTGAGCGAGTTGTGCTCAGCAGGCAACAGAGGGCGATCGGTCGCCGGACGTTGCAAGGGCTGAGGTACCGAAATCTGGTTGTTCTGCAGCAGCGTCAACACCGTTTTAAGCTGTTGTGGCGTAAGCTGGCTCAGCGCCGTCTGACCAAACTGTTGGCGAATAAAGTCGCTTACCGCCTGACGGTTATTCCCCTGTCCAAGTAATTCAGTCAGCTGCGAGATAACCTGGCGGGTGGTGTGATTCTGCGTGGCGGTATCCAGACGCTGGTTGAGATTCTGCTCTGCCGCCGGGAAATGGCGTGACAGCAGCGGCGCATCATTTTTCAGACCCAAATCATGTTTAACCCCGGCCCAGACTTCGGCGCTCTGCTGTTGCGTGAGCGCGACCAGGCGGGTAATCAACCGCTCCAGCACGGTGCGCTGGATTGTCGATAAGGGCTGCTCTCCGGCGGCCAAAGTAGGGGGCGTAGGCTCTTGCCCCGGAGGGCGCGCGGGCGTGCCCTGAATGGGTTGCATCATGGAAATCCTCTGGGTCTCGCACGTCGTGTAGCGGCATTGCAGGTATGCCTGGCTGCGAGATTATGGCACACTTAACAGCTTAACTCCCGTTCTCTAACCGGTACTGTAACGTGAAAATCCTTGTTGATGAAAATATGCCCTATGCTGGCGATTTGTTCCGTCGTCTGGGTGAGGTAAAAGCTGTGCCTGGTCGTCCCATTCCGGCAGCGGAACTGGCTGATGCGGACGCGCTGATGGTGCGTTCTGTGACGAAGGTTAATGAAGCGCTGCTCAGCGGTACGCCGATTAAGTTCGTGGGGACGGCAACGGCGGGTACCGATCACGTTGATGAGCAATGGTTACAGCAGGCGGGGATTGGTTTCTCTGCCGCACCGGGATGTAATGCCATTGCGGTTGTTGAATATGTTTTCTCTTCCCTGATGCTGTTGGCCGAACGTGACGGTTTCGATCTGCGCGATCGCACCGTCGGGATTGTCGGGGTAGGTAATGTGGGCAGTCGCCTGCAGGCCCGTCTTGAAGCCTGGGGCGTGAAAACATTGTTGTGCGATCCGCCGCGTGCTGACCGGGGCGATGACGGCGAGTTTCTGCCGCTTGAAGATCTGGTGCGCGATGCAGACGTGCTGACCTTCCATACGCCGCTGTTTAAAGACGGGCCGTACAAAAGCTGGCATCTGGCGGATGAAGAGGTGATTAGCCGGCTGAAACCCGGCACTATTCTGATTAATGCCTGCCGTGGCCCGGTGGTGGATAACGCCGCCCTTTTACGCCGTCTGGAGGCTGGTCAGCCGCTTAGCGTTATTCTTGACGTCTGGGAACCAGAGCCGGATCTCGATGTGGCGCTTCTGGAAAAGGTGGATATCGGTACGGCGCATATTGCCGGGTATACCCTGGAAGGGAAAGCGCGTGGCACCACACAGGTATTCGAAGCGTTTAGCGATTTTATCGGTAAGCGTCAGCAGGTTGCGCTGGACACTTTGCTGCCTGCGCCGGAGTTCGGCCGCATTACCCTTCACGGTCCGCTCGATCAGTCGATCCTGAAAAGACTCATTCATTTGGTGTATGATGTGCGCCGCGACGATGCGCTGCTGCGAAAAGTGGCGGGCATCCCGGGTGAGTTCGATAAGCTGCGTAAAAATTATCTTGAGCGTCGGGAATGGTCATCGCTGTATGTGCAGTGTGATGACGACCAGGCGGCTACACTGCTGCAAAAGCTGGGTTTCAACGCTGTCCATCACCCAATTCGTTAATGTCATCTTAACGCTACCTGCCGGATACTCCGGCGGGTACGCTTTTTTTCTGGAGTAAATCACCATGTCTGAAGGCTGGAATATTGCCGTACTGGGCGCGACGGGCGCTGTCGGAGAAGCCTTACTCGAAACGCTTGCGGAGCGTGAGTTTCCGGTGGGCGATTTGTATGCGCTGGCGCGTAATGAAAGCGCTGGCGAGACGCTGCGGTTTGGCGGAAAAATCATACGCGTGCAGGATGTTGCAGAATTTGACTGGACGCAGGCGCAACTGGCGTTCTTTGTCGCCGGTGCGCAGGCATCTGCCGAGAATATTGAAGAAGCCACCAACGCCGGATGTCTGGTGATTGATACCAGCGGTCTGTTCGCGCTGGAGCCGGATGTGCCGTTGGTTGTGCCAGAGGTGAACCCGTTTGTACTGGCGGATTACCGCAATCGTAATGTCATTGCCGTGCCGGATAGCCTTACCAGCCAGTTGTTGACCGCGCTAAAACCGCTGATCGACGAAGGCGGCCTGTCGCGTATTGGTGTGACCAGTCTGCTCTCCGTGTCGGCGCAGGGCAAACAGGCGGTGGACGCCCTTGCCGGGCAGAGTGCGAAATTGCTTAATGGCATACCTATTGATGAAGACGACTTCTTTGGCCGTCAACTGGCATTCAATATGCTGCCCATTCTGCCGGACCGGGAAGGTGCCGTACCGGAAGAGCGTCGTCTGGTGGATCAGGTACGGAAAATTTTGCAGGACGACGGGCTGATGATCTCCGCGAACTGCGTCCGTGCGCCGGTATTTTATGGTCACGCGCAGATGGTCAGCTTCGAA
The DNA here is from genome assembly GCA_900112785.1 of Phytobacter palmae. GTDB lineage: Bacteria > Pseudomonadota > Gammaproteobacteria > Enterobacterales > Enterobacteriaceae > Phytobacter > Phytobacter palmae. The sequence goes on from FONB01000007.1 coordinate 41,844, forward strand.
GCGCTGCGTCCACTGGCGGCAGAAGAGGCCCGTGATGCGTTTGCCCGCGGCGAGGATATTGTGCTGTCCGAAGAGAATGATTTCCCGACCCAGGTTGGTGATGCGTCTGGTAGCGCGCATCTTTCCGTCAGTTGCGTGCGCAACGATTATGGCTTGCCTGAACAGATTCAGTTCTGGTCAGTGGCCGATAACGTACGTTTTGGTGGGGCGCTTATGGCAGTGAAAATCGCCGAAAAACTGGTACAGGAGTACCTGTACTAATGTCAGACGTTGTGGAACAACCGCTGCTGAAAATTGCGCTTGGCATTGAGTACGACGGCAGTAAATATTACGGCTGGCAGCGTCAGCAAGAAGTACGCAGCGTGCAGGAAAAGCTGGAAAAAGCGTTGTCGCAGGTCGCCAATGAGCCGGTGACGGTTTTTTGTGCCGGGCGTACCGACGCAGGTGTGCATGCCACAGGGCAGGTGGTCCATTTTGAGACCCGCGCGGTACGTAAAGACGCGGCCTGGACACTGGGCGTAAATGCGAATTTACCTGGAGACATTGCGGTACGTTGGGTGAAAGATGTGCCCGATGATTTCCATGCGCGATTTAGCGCGACGGCGCGTCGTTATCGCTATGTTATTTACAATCATCGTTTACGCCCGGCGGTACTGAACCAGGGGGTTACGCATTACCATCTGCCCCTTGATGCACAGCGTATGCAGCGTGCGGCGCAGTGTCTGCTGGGTGAAAATGACTTTACCTCATTTCGTGCAGTACAGTGCCAGTCGCGCACGCCGTGGCGCAACATGATGCACATTAACGTTCAGCGTTACGGTGCTTATGTGGTGGTGGATATCAAAGCTAATGCCTTTGTACATCATATGGTAAGAAATATTGTCGGTAGCCTGATGGAAGTGGGTGCCAACAACCAGCCGGAGAGCTGGATAGCAGAGCTACTGGCGGCTAAGGATAGAACGCTGGCGGCAGCAACGGCGAGAGCAGAAGGGTTGTATCTGGTTTCGGTGGATTATCCGGACCGTTTCAACTTGCCACGCACGCCAATGGGTCCGCTGTTTCTCGCGGACTAGTCGCAATCAACCAGGGCATAGACAATATGGACGTAATTCGCTTTCTTATTGATTTTATTCTGCACATTGATGTTCATCTGGCGGAACTGGTCGCGCAATACGGCATCTGGGTTTACGCGATCCTCTTTGTGATTTTGTTCTGCGAAACCGGTCTGGTGGTCACGCCGTTCTTACCGGGGGATTCACTGCTGTTTGTCGCGGGCGCGCTGGCTTCACTACCAGCGAACGACATCAACGTTCACGTTATGGTGATGCTGATGCTTGTTGCGGCCATTCTCGGCGATGCGGTGAATTACACGATAGGGCGTTTGTTTGGTGACAAGCTCTTTAGCAACCCAAACTCGAAAGTGTTCCGTCGCAGCTATCTCGATAAAACTCATCAGTTTTATGAGAAACACGGTGGCAAAACCATTATTCTTGCCCGCTTTATCCCTATTGTGCGGACATTTGCGCCTTTCGTTGCCGGGATGGGGCATATGTCCTATCGCCATTTCGCGGCGTTCAACGTGATCGGGGCGCTGTTATGGGTGCTACTGTTTACTTATGCTGGCTACTTCTTCGGCACGTTGCCCATGGTGCAGGAAAATCTTAAGTTACTGATTGTCGCGATTATCGTGGTGTCTATACTTCCTGGTGTGATTGAGATCATTCGCCACCGTCGTGCAGCAGCGCGACAGGGAAAATAAGATGTCTATGGCGGTTCGACCACTTTTTTATCCCAAGTTGCGAACTGTTATGTTTTAATGTGCCCCATTTATGGGCTACCAGGTTCATGTATAAAGGTTATCAATGAGCTGGATTGAACGAATCAAAAGCAATATTACCCCCACCCGCAAGGCGAGCATCCCTGAGGGTGTGTGGACGAAATGCGATAGCTGCGGCCAGGTACTGTATCGTGCCGAGCTGGAGCGTAACCTTGAGGTCTGCCCGAAGTGTGACCACCATATGCGCATGACTGCGCGTAACCGCCTGCATACATTGCTGGATGAAGGTTCACTGGTGGAACTGGGTAGCGAACTTGAGCCGAAAGATGTGCTCAAGTTCCGTGACTCCAAAAAATACAAAGACCGTCTGGCGACGGCACAGAAAGAGACCGGCGAAAAAGATGCGCTGGTGGTAATGAAAGGCACGCTGCATGGCATGCCAGTTGTCGCGGCAGCGTTCGAATTCGCCTTTATGGGCGGCTCAATGGGCTCTGTAGTGGGAGCACGTTTTGTCCGTGCCGTTGAGCAGGCGCTGGAAGATAACTGCCCGCTGATCTGTTTCTCCGCCTCGGGTGGCGCACGTATGCAGGAAGCGCTGATGTCGCTGATGCAGATGGCGAAAACCTCCGCAGCGCTGGCGAAGATGCAAGAGCGCGGCCTGCCGTATATCTCTGTTTTGACTGACCCTACCATGGGTGGTGTTTCCGCGAGCTTCGCGATGCTGGGCGATCTGAATATTGCCGAGCCGAAAGCACTCATTGGTTTTGCCGGTCCGCGCGTTATTGAACAGACCGTGCGTGAAAAACTGCCGCCGGGATTCCAGCGCAGTGAATTCCTGATTGAAAAAGGGGCGATCGATATGATCGTCCGTCGTCCGGAAATGCGCCTGAAACTGGCCAGCATTCTGGCGAAACTGACCAATCAGCCAGCACCGAACCCGGATGCTCCGCGTGAAAGCGTGGTGGTGCCCCCGGTGCCCGATCAGGAAACAGAGGCCTGATAATACCGAAGGGCAGGGCCATCACGGCGCTGCCCTTTTGCTTTTTACATCGTCGAACATCCTACGGGCATCATGGAAAATAAACGCATTTTGCAAGCCACGTCGCCCCTGGCCGCGTGGCTTTCTTATCTGGAAAACCTGCACAGCAAAACCATTGACCTGGGACTTGAGCGCGTAAGCCAGGTTGCCGCGCGTCTGGACGTTTTGCAACCGGCGCCGTTTGTCTTTACCGTTGCGGGAACCAATGGCAAAGGCACGACTTGCCGGACTCTTGAATCTATTCTCCTTGCTGCTGGTTATCGTGTGGGTGTCTACAGTTCGCCGCATCTTATCCGCTATACCGAGCGGGTTCGCGTGCAGGGCGAGGAGCTGTCGGAGTCCGACCACACGCGTTCTTTTGCAGAAATTGAAGCCGTGCGCGGTGAAACCTCATTAACCTATTTTGAATACGGTACGCTGTCGGCGCTGTGGTTGTTTAAACAGGCGAAGCTGGATGTCGTTATCCTCGAAGTGGGGCTGGGCGGGCGTCTTGACGCCACCAATATGGTTGATGCAGATGTCGCCGTGGTGACCAGCATTGCGCTCGATCATACCGACTGGCTGGGGCCAGACAGAGAAAGTATCGGTCGCGAAAAAGCGGGCGTCTTCCGTGGCGGTAAACCCGCGGTGGTCGGCGAAAGTGATATGCCATACACCATTGGCGACGTGGCCGCAGAAAAAGGTGCTCTGCTGATGCGTCGCGGCGTGGACTGGCAGTATGAAGTAGAGCAGGGGCAGTGGCGTTTTCGCGACGGCAAGGGTGAACTGACAGGTTTACCGTTGCCGCAGGTGCCGCAGCCTAATGCCGCGACCGCACTTGCGGCACTGCGGGCCAGCGGGCTGGCGGTGAGCGAGCAGGCTATCCGTGACGGTATCGCCTCGGCGATTCTGCCTGGCCGCTTCCAGATTGTGCGACATAACCCGCGTCTTATTCTGGATGTGGCGCATAATCCTCATGCGGCGGCTTACCTTGCCGGGCGGCTGGCGGCAGAGCCTGAGCGTGGCCGCGTGCTGGCGGTCATCGGCATGCTGCATGATAAAGACATCGCCGGAACGCTCGCCTGTCTGGAGCCTGTGGTCGATAGCTGGTATTGTGCCCCTCTGGAGGGGCCACGCGGTGCGACGGCAGAACAATTGATGGCGCACTTACCGCAAGGGAAGGCCTGTCAGGACGTTGCGCAGGCCTGGCAGGCAGCGATGGCGGAGGCCACAGCAGAAGATACCGTGCTGGTGTGTGGTTCATTCCATACGGTGGCACATGTCATGGAAGCGATGGAAGCGGGGAGAACCGGTGGCAAGTAAGTTTCAGAACCGTTTGATGGGAACCATTGTGCTGGTTGCGCTCGGGGTCATTATTCTTCCCGGGCTGCTGGACGGGCAAAAAAAACATTATCAGGATGAGTTCGCCGCCATTCCTCTGGTGCCCAAACCGGGGGATCGCGATGAGCCGGATATGATGCCTGCGGCCACGCAGGCGCTCCCGGCACAGCCGCCGGAAGGGGCTGCGGAAGAGGTGCAGGCTGGCGATGCGGCAGCGCCGTCGCTGGATGCGTCACGTCGGGCTGTCAGTGGGGCGACGACGCCGGATGTCACGGCGCAACCCGTAGCGCCGAAGCAGGCTGAACAGCCAAAGCCGGTTGAGAAGCCGAAGCCACAACCACAGAAACCGGCAGAACAGGTGGCGGCAACCCCGCCTGCGGAACAGCCGCCTGCGGCGGATAAATCGACGCCAGTGGGTAAAGCTTGGGTAGTGCAACTGGGTGCGCTTAAGAACGCCGATAAAGTTAACGAGATTGTCGGTAAACTGCGCGGCGCAGGCTATCGTGTTTATACTGCGCCAACCACGCCAGTACAGGGTAAAATCACCCGCATCCTGGTCGGCCCGGACGCATCGAAAGATAAACTCAAAGGGTCGCTTGAGGAGCTTAAGCAGCTGTCAGGCTTGAGCGGCGTGGTAATGGGTTATAGCGCGAATTAGTGTGCGTTTTTCCCCTCATTTCGTCCCTCTCTCCACAGGGGAGAGGGTGAAAAGTAGTATCGGATCGAGCTTCTCGCTCTGGCAGGGAGAGGGTTGCCGGGAAGGGAGGCTGAGTTTTTGAGACGAATAAAACACGCCCGAAGAGGCTAAAGATTCGATGGCGTTGAATATTTTTTCAGCGCCATTTTTATTTACGCGCGGGAAGGAAATCCCTACGCAAACGTTTTCTTTTTCTGTTAGAATGCGCCCCGAACTGGACGACAGGGCGTAAATCGTGGGACACATATGGTCTGGATTGATTACGCCATCATCGCGGTGATTGGTTTTTCCTGTCTGGTTAGCCTCATCCGCGGCTTTGTTCGTGAAGCGTTATCACTGGTGACATGGGGTTGTGCTTTCTTTGTTGCCAGTCATTACTACACTTACCTGTCAGTCTGGTTTACGGGCTTTGAAGATGAACTGGTTCGCAATGGGATATCCATCGCCATCTTGTTCATCGCGACGCTGATTGTTGGCGCTATCGTCAATTACGTGATAGGTCAACTTGTGGAGAAAACCGGCCTGTCGGGTACAGACAGGGTGTTGGGGATCTGTTTTGGCGCGCTACGCGGGGTGCTAATCGTCGCCGCCATTCTGTTCTTTCTCGATACCTTTACGGGCCTGTCAAAAAGCGAAGACTGGCAGAAGTCGCAGCTTATCCCGCAATTCAGTTTCATCATCAGATGGTTCTTTGACTATCTGCAAAGTTCGTCAAGTTTCTTGCCCAGAGCGTAATCGCTCTGAGATGTGGCTTAACGAGGAAAAGACGTATGTGCGGTATTGTCGGTATCGCCGGTGTTATGCCGGTCAACCAGTCGATTTATGACGCGTTATCGGTGCTTCAGCACCGTGGACAGGATGCCGCTGGCATCATCACGATCGATGCAAATAATTGTTTCCGTCTGCGCAAAGCAAATGGCCTGGTCAACGATGTTTTCGAAGCCCGCCATATGCAGCGTCTTCAGGGCAACATGGGTATCGGCCATGTGCGTTACCCAACCGCTGGCAGCTCCAGCGCCTCCGAGGCTCAGCCTTTTTACGTTAACTCCCCTTACGGCATCACGCTTGCCCACAACGGCAACCTGACCAATGCCCACGAGCTGCGCAAAAAGCTGTTTGAAGAAAAACGCCGCCACATCAACACCACGTCTGATTCAGAAATCCTGCTGAACATTTTCGCCAGCGAGCTGGATAACTTCCGCCATTATCCGCTGGAAGCAGACAACATTTTTGCCGCAGTCGCCGCGACCAACCGCCAGATTCGTGGCGCGTATGCGTGCGTTGCGATGATCATCGGTCACGGCATGGTTGCTTTCCGCGACCCGAACGGTATTCGTCCTCTGGTACTGGGCAAACGCGATATTGGCGACGGCCGCACTGAGTATATGGTGGCGTCTGAAAGCGTGGCACTTGATACGCTGGGCTTTGAATTCCTGCGTGATATCGCGCCGGGTGAAGCTGTTTACATTACCGAAAAAGGCCAGCTATTTACCCGCCAGTGCGCGGATAATCCGGTCAGCAACCCGTGCCTGTTCGAATACGTCTATTTTGCGCGCCCCGACTCCTTCATCGACAAAATCTCCGTCTACAGCGCGCGCGTTAATATGGGCACGAAGCTTGGCGAGAAGATTGCGCGTGAATGGGAAGATCTGGATATCGACGTGGTTATTCCAATCCCGGAAACCTCCTGCGATATCGCGCTGGAAATCGCCCGTATTCTTGGCAAGCCGTATCGCCAGGGTTTTGTGAAAAATCGCTACGTTGGCCGTACCTTTATCATGCCGGGGCAGCAACTGCGTCGTAAATCTGTCCGCCGTAAGCTGAACGCGAACCGCGCTGAATTCCGCGATAAAAACGTGCTGCTGGTGGATGATTCCATCGTGCGAGGTACCACCTCTGAGCAGATTATCGAGATGGCCCGTGAAGCCGGAGCGAAGAAAGTGTACCTCGCCTCTGCGGCGCCGGAAATTCGTTTCCCGAACGTCTATGGCATTGACATGCCGACCGCAAACGAACTGATTGCACATGGCCGTGAAGTGGATGAGATTCGCCAGATCATCGGCGCTGATGGCCTGATTTTCCAGGACCTGAATGATCTGATCGACGCCGTACGCGCGGAAAACCCGGATATCCAGCAGTTCGAATGCTCGGTATTTAACGGCGTGTATGTCACCAAAGACGTTAACCAGCAGTATCTCGATTATCTCGATTCCCTGCGTAATGACGATGCCAAAGCGGTACAGCGTCAGAACGAAGTGGAAAACTTAGAGATGCACAACGAAGGGTAATTGACCCGTTTTCGCCCTCTCCGTCCGGAGGGGGCGCTCATCAGTTGCAACGGCTGGCATAATCCGGCAAAGTCTGCCTCAGTATAGATAAAGGCGACGGATATGAAACGACTCATTGTTGGGATCTCAGGGGCCAGCGGCGCGATTTACGGTGTGCGCTTGTTGCAGGTATTACGCGACGTGGCGGATATTGAAACCCATCTGGTGATGAGCCCGGCCGCACGACAGACCCTCTCTCTCGAAACCGATTTTTCCCTGCGTGACGTTCAGTCTATGGCGGATGTAGTGCATGACGCCCGTGATATTGCCGCTAACATCTCTTCCGGCTCATTTAAGACTGCGGGCATGGTGGTGTTGCCCTGCTCAATAAAAACGCTCTCAGGAATCGTGCATAGCTATACCGACGGACTGCTGACGCGTGCGGCGGATGTGGTGTTAAAGGAGCGTCGCCCGCTGGTGCTATGCGTGCGTGAAACGCCATTGCATTTAGGGCATCTGCGGTTGATGACACAGGCGGCAGAACTGGGAGCCATTATCATGCCGCCGGTCCCTGCGTTTTATCATGCGCCGAAAACGCTGGATGACATCATTAACCAGACCGTGAATCGCGTACTGGATCAGTTCGATATCACTCTGCCGGAAGATTTATTTATCCGCTGGCAGGGAGGGAATGCCTCCAGATAGTGCACATCATTGCCCGATGCCCTTTTTCAGGGCGTTTTTGCAATCGCGATCATATCCTCAACATTTAATTCCTTTTTTCCCCTTTTAACACTCTGGTTCGTTCGGCGGACCTGCTATCTTTCACCATTAAGGGCAATTTGCAACGTTTTATTAACAAATTTAACGCTGTTGTTTTTCAGCGCTAAAAATCTGGCATAAGACATGCAAGTAAACTCGTAGCAACACACAACACAACGCAGCACAAAATAAAATCAGAATACTTGAGGGTAATGTATGAAGAAGACGGTTATTGCTCTGTCTTTACTGCTGGGCCTGTCCGCGGCATCCAGTGTTTACGCAGCGCTTCCCCAGACTGTACGTATCGGTACTGATGCGACATACGCACCTTTCTCTTCCAAAGATGCGAAAGGGAATTTTGTCGGTTTTGACATCGATCTCGGTAATGAGATGTGTACCCGCATCAAGGTCAAATGTACCTGGGTTGGCAGCGACTTCGACGCGCTTATCCCGTCCCTGAAAGCGAAGAAAATTGACGCTATCATCTCCTCCCTCTCTATTACGGAAAAACGTCAGCAGGAGATTGCTTTCTCCGACAAACTCTACGCCGCTGACTCCCGTCTGATTGCCAAAAAAGGCTCGCCGATCGTGCCAACGCTGGACTCCCTGAAAGGCAAACACGTAGGGGTACTGCAGGGGTCTACGCAAGAAGGTTATGCGAACGACAACTGGCGCACTAAAGGTATCGATGTGGTGGCCTACCAGAACCAGGATCTGATTTACTCTGATCTGGCCGCAGGCCGTCTGGACGCTGCATTCCAGGATGAAGTGGCTGCCAGCGAAGGTTTTCTGAAACAGCCTGCCGGTAAAGATTTTGCGTTCGCCGGCCCGTCCGTTAAAGATAAGAAATATTTCGGCGATGGTACCGGGATCGGTCTGCGTAAAGACGATACTGAGCTGAAAGCGGCTTTCGACAAAGCCTTTGCTGAAATTCGTAAAGACGGTACTTACGATAAGCTCGCGAAAAAATATTTCGACTTTAACGTCTACGGCGAGTAAAGCAGCTGTTGTAGGGATAAAACGATGCGCCATTTTGGTTTTCCAGGATGGTGCATCAATACGTGTGATGTTGCAAGTTAGTGCGTGTGATGCACTAAAATGGCGCAACGATGCATAGTTAAGCAAAAACCATGCAAAAAATGCCGGCGGGCGGGCAGAATGCTTTGCCTTGCCGTGCCATATAATGGCACGATAGCGACACCGTATTCTTCTAATAAATCCCTTAGGAAAGACAGTCTGTTGAGGATAATTATGAAAAAATTGGTGTTATCACTTTCTCTGGTGCTCGCTATCTCCAGCGTTTCAGGCGCATTCGCAGCTATTCCGCAAAAACTCCGCATCGGTACTGACCCAACTTATGCTCCTTTTGAATCGAAGAATTCGCAGGGCGAATTGGTTGGTTTTGACATCGATCTGGCGAAAGAGCTGTGCACGCGTATCAAAACCCAGTGTGTCTTTATTGAAAACCCACTGGATGCGCTGATTCCTTCGCTTAAAGCGAAAAAAATCGACGCCATCATGTCATCTCTCTCAATTACTGAAAAACGCCAACAGGAAATTTCGTTCACCGACAAGCTGTATGCAGCGGATTCTCGTCTGGTCGTGGCGAAAGACTCTGATATCGTTCCCGATCTTGCGAAGCTGAAAGGCAAACGCATTGGCGTATTGCAGGGCACCACGCAGGAAACGTACGGTAACGTTCACTGGGCGCCGCAGGGTATTGAAATCGTCTCCTACCAGGGGCAGGACAATATCTATTCTGATCTGACCGCAGGCCGTATTGATGCTGCGTTCCAGGATGAAGTGGCCGCCAGCGAAGGTTTCCTGAAAACGGCGATGGGTAAAGACTACAAATTTGGCGGTCCGTCCATTAAAGACGAGAAGCTGTTTGGCGTCGGCACCGGCATGGGTATTCGTAAAGACGATAACGAACTGCGTGAAGCGCTGAATAAAGCGTTCGCGGAAATGCGTGCAGACGGGACTTACGAAAAACTGGCGAAAAAGTACTTTGATTTTGATGTTTATGGTGGTTAATTCCACGCGTGTTTAACGTGCGACCCCTTCCGCCCGGAAGGGGAAGAGACGCGGCAGACACGAATACGACAGGACAGGCTGCATGCTGTATGGTTTTTCTCAAGTTATCTTTCATGGTGCCCTCGTCACGCTGGAACTGGCTATCAGTTCCGTGGTGCTGGCGGTGCTGATTGGCCTGGCCGGTGCGGGCGCAAAGCTCTCTAAAAACCGTCCGTTAGCGCTGGTTTTTGAAGGCTACACCACATTGATTCGCGGCGTGCCCGATCTGGTGCTGATGCTGCTGATTTTTTACGGATTGCAAATAGCTCTTAACACTCTGACCGATGCGATGGGAATGGAGCAACTCGATATTGATCCGATGGTGGCGGGTATTATTACCCTCGGGTTTATTTATGGTGCCTATTTTACCGAAACCTTCCGCGGCGCTTATATGGCGGTGCCGAAAGGGCATATCGAGGCTGCCACCGCGTTTGGTTTCACCAACTCGCAGACCTTTCGCCGCATTTTGTTTCCGGCCATGATGCGCTTCGCATTGCCGGGGATTGGCAACAACTGGCAGGTCATTCTCAAAGCGACAGCGTTAGTGTCGTTACTGGGGCTGGAAGATGTGGTGAAAGCCACGCAGCTCGCGGGGAAAAGTACCTGGGAGCCGTTCTATTTTGCCGTCGTGTGCGGTCTGATTTATCTGGTGTTTACCACCGTTTCTAATGGCGTACTGCTTCTTCTCGAACGTCGCTACTCCGTAGGTGTGAAGAGGGCTGACCTGTGATCGAGATTATTCAGGAGTACTGGAAATCGCTGCTGTGGACCGATGGCTACCGCTTCACCGGGGTGGCTATTACCCTGTGGTTATTGATTTCTTCGGTGGTGATGGGCGGAGTAATGGCGGTGTTTCTGGCTATTGGTCGCGTCTCCAGCAATAAATACATTCAATTTCCCATCTGGCTGTTCACTTACATTTTTCGTGGTACGCCGCTCTATGTGCAGTTGCTGGTGTTTTACTCAGGCATGTATACGCTGGAAATTGTGAAGGGAACGGAACTGCTCAATGCTTTTTTCCGCAGCGGCCTCAATTGTACGGTGCTGGCGTTAACGCTTAATACCTGTGCTTATACTACGGAAATTTTCGCCGGGGCGATCCGTTCGGTGCCGGCCGGGGAAATTGAAGCCGCCCGTGCTTATGGTTTTTCATCGGTGAAAATGTATCGCTGCATTATCCTGCCATCGGCGCTGCGCATTGCGCTGCCGGCCTATAGCAACGAAGTGATTTTGATGCTCCACTCTACCGCGCTGGCTTTTACCGCGACGGTGCCGGATCTGCTCAAAATCGCCCGCGATATTAACTCCGCGACTTATCAGCCGTTCACCGCGTTTGGTATTGCGGCTGTACTGTATTTGATCATCTCTTATGTGCTGATTAGCCTGTTCCGCAAGGCGGAAAAACGCTGGTTGCAGCATATAAAACCTTCTTCGACGCACTGAGAACATCATGTCTGACAATAAATTAAACGTTATCGATCTGCATAAACGCTACGGCGAGCATGAGGTGTTGAAAGGGGTGTCGCTGCAGGCTAACGCCGGGGATGTGATCAGCATTATTGGCTCTTCAGGCTCCGGCAAAAGTACCTTTCTGCGCTGCATAAACTTCCTTGAGAAGCCAAGTGAAGGGACGATTATCGTCAATGGCGAGAATATCAATCTGGTGCGCGATAAAGACGGTCAGTTGCGGGTAGCGGATAAGCAGCAACTGCGTTTGTTACGTACCCGCCTGACGATGGTGTTTCAGCATTTCAATCTGTGGAGCCACATGACGGTACTGGAAAACGTCATGGAAGCGCCAATACAGGTACTGGGTCTTAGCAAACAGGAGGCCCGGGAGCGTGCGGTGAAATACCTGGCGAAAGTGGGTATTGACGGTGTTCAACAGGCGAAATATCCGGTGCATCTCTCTGGCGGCCAGCAGCAGCGCGTCTCCATTGCCCGTGCGCTGGCAATGGAACCGGAAGTGTTGCTATTTGACGAACCCACTTCCGCACTGGACCCGGAACTGGTGGGTGAAGTGCTGCGCATCATGCAACAACTGGCGGAAGAGGGAAAAACCATGGTGGTGGTAACACATGAAATGGGCTTTGCCCGCCATGTTTCCACCCATGTGATTTTCCTGCATCAGGGCAAAATTGAAGAAGAGGGTGCGCCGGATGAGCTGTTCGGCAATCCGAAAAGCCCGCGTCTGCAGCAGTTCCTCAAAGGTTCACTCAAATAATCATGGTGCTACCGGCGCTCGCCGGTAGCCGCTTATTCCGCCAGCAGTTTCAGCGCGGTATCTTCGTCTGTCACCAGCCCATTGACCCAGCCACCGATCAGGGCGGCGCGAATGGCGGCAAGTTTACGTTCCCCTCCGGCAAACCCGACTACTTTTCGTTCCGTGTGGCTGGTGAGCGGCACGCTGGTAAGCATCGCATCCAGTTCAGAATCCAGGCGTACGCCCTCATGGTTAAAGAAATGGCCAAGCATTTCGCCCGCCACATTTTGCGTCTCCAGATCTTTGACCTGGGCGTCGGTAATAAACCCCTCAGTGTTCAGCGGGCAACCCAGTTTCACCTCGCCAATGCCAAGAAAAGTGACATCCGCGTTAAGTGCTCTTGCGGCAACGCGTTGATAAATCTGATGCTGGCACCAGCTATTTTTATCTTCCGGACTATCGGCATACAGCGGCGCCGGAATGAAAAAATACTTACCCTGCATTTTTTCCGCCATTTTCAGCGGCACATCATAACGGGTACCGGAGTCATCCCGGGCGATAGCGCCGATCATCGATACGCACTGATGCTGCGGTCGCTCCAGCGATGGCAGAGCGTCAATCACGGCGCGCAGCGTTTTACCGGAGCCAACACCAAAGACCTGCGGTTTCTCTTCACAGATAAATTGCGCCATCACCTGTGCCCCTTCCACAGCCAGCATCTGCTGAATGGCATCGTCTTCCAGCCCGGCAGATGGCACGACGCGGCACAGGCTGAGGTCATATTTTTCTTGCAGGTCGTGCGCCAGTTTCAGGCAACGGGTCACCGGATGGCTGATATTGACGGTGACCATCCCGGTTTCGCGGGCGCCGGAAATGAGCCGTTGCGCCACCTGGCGTGACAGGCCCAGCGCCGAAGCAATATCCTGCTGTGTTAATCCCGCCACGTAATACATCCATGCGGCACGGGCGGCGAGTTCCTGTTTTTTCTCTTCTTTGTTCATTGCACCTTCCCCTGATTTTCTGCCGCCATTGTACGCGCAATGGTCACATTCACAAAAATGGGCAAATGTAATTTTTAAGGGCAAAAGCTATTTTCGTGAGTTTCATCCCAGAAAACCTTCACATCTCACTACTAACATACATACAACAAACGGGCATAAGCCCGATAAAATGTCAAATGCTCAAAATTGAGGTGATGATTATGTCCGAGAAAAAAGCGGTGTGGATGCATATTGGTGCCGGGTCGTTTCATCGTGCTCATCAGGCGTGGTATCTGCACAAACTGATGGAACAGGGTGATGAGCGCTGGAGCATTGCGCTGGGAAATATTCGTGATGACGCCAGTACGTTGCTGGACCATCTCACCGCGCAAAACGGTAAGTATGTGCTGGAAACTGTGTCGCCGGAGGGTGAACGCGAGTACGAAACCATCACCTCAATTCGCAAAGTATTGCCATGGGATAGTGAAATTAGCGCACTGGTGAAGCAGGGGGCTGATGCCGAAACACGTGTCATCGCCTTTACAGTTACCGAAAGCGGTTATTACCTGACGCCAGAACATGAGCTGGATCAGCAGCAGGCCGATATTCAGGCCGACCTGAATGGCGGGATTCGCACTCTTTACGGTGCGCTGACCCGCATCCTGAAACAGAGGATTGCGCAGCATGGCGACCCCGTTACCTTGCTGAACTGCGATAACCTGCGGCATAACGGCGAGCGCTTCCGCCTCGGTTTTCTCTCCTTCCTCAAGGCGAAGGGTGAAAGCGAGTTGCATCAATGGGTAGAAAAAAATACCACTTCACCCAACACCATGGTTGACCGCATTACCCCACGGCCGACGCCGGATGTGGCAGAGCGCGTACTGGCGGCAACCGGCATTAAAGATGCGGTGCCGGTAATGGGGGAATCCTTTATTCAGTGGGTGATTGAAGATGATTTTATCAATGGTCGCCCAGCGCTCGAAAAGGTAGGCGTGGAGCTGGTTGAATCGGTATTGCCCTGGGAAGAGGCGAAAATCCGAATTCTTAACGCTACCCACAGCTGTATTGCGTGGGCGGGGACGCTGATTGGTCTGAGCTTTATTGATGACAGCACCCGCCAGAGTGCCATTCGTCAGATGGCCTGGGAATATGTCTCTCGTGACGTCATTCCTTCGCTGACGCCCAGCCCGCTGGATCTGGCGAAATATCGCGATGTGGTACTGGCGCGCTTTAGCAATCCGTATATCAAAGACACTAACCAGCGCGTCGCCGCCGATGGACTGTCCAAAATTCCGGGAATGGTCACGCCGACGCTTATCGAATGTTACAAACGCGGCGAAACTCCGTCTGCGACCGCCGTATTACCTGCGCTGTTCTTCCTGTTCCTGAAACGCTGGGCAGACGGTTCTCTGCCTTATACCTATCAGGATGGCGTGATGCAACCCGATGCCGTACGCGCCGTTTTCAACGCGCCCGATCCGCTGGCAGTCTGGGCGGCAGACGAAGCGTTGTTTGCCGGGCTTGCGAAATCCGCCGATTTCTTAACCCTGCTGCGTCGTACCGTAGCGGAGCTGGAACAGTGGATAAAACAACCTGAATCGCAACTGGCGGCAGTGTAAGGGGGCGCTATGTACCTGGGCATTGATATTGGCACCTCAGAATTAAAAGCATTGCTGATTGACGGCGATGGCGCGATTGTCGCCTCGGCGCATGCTGCGCTGACCGTACAACGTCCGCATCCGCACTGGGCAGAACAGGATCCGCAAGCCTGGTGGCAGGCCTGTGGCCGCGTGGTCACCGAACTGCGCCAGCAGCATCCGCAACAGTGGGCGGCCATTCGCGCCATTGGTCTGTCGGGCCAGATGCACGGTGCGGTACTGCTTGATAACGACGGTAACGTGCTGCGTCCCTGCATTTTGTGGAATGACACTCGCAGCGCTGCCGAATGCGCCTGGCTGAGTGAGTATCACCCGGAAATGATGGCTATTAGTGGCAACATGATCATGCCGGGTTTTACCGCGCCGAAGCTGGTATGGGTGGCCCGTCACGAACCGGAAGTGTTTAGCCGCGTGGCAAAAGTTCTTCTGCCAAAAGATTACCTGCGCTGGCGCTTAACCGGTGAGTTTGTCAGCGACCCGTCCGACGCGGCTGGCACCCTGTGGCTGGATGTGGCAAAACGCGACTGGTCGGACGAACTGCTTGCCATGACCGACCTCAGCCGTAGCCAGATGCCATCACTGGTGGAAGGCAGCGAGTCCAGCGGGACGCTTCGTGCCGCACTGGCAACCGAGTGGGGTCTGAGCTCGTCGGTGGTGGTGGCCGGAGGCGGGGGTGATAACGCCACGTCCGCCGTGGGCGTCGGCGCAGTGGCGCCGGGCGACGCGTTTATTTCTCTCGGGACTTCCGGGGTTATTTTCGTGGTCAACGATGCGCTACAGGCTGACCCGAAATCCGGCGTACATGCTTTCTGCCATGCGCTGCCCGGTCGTTGGCACCAGATGAGCGTGATGCTGAGCGCCGCCAGTTGTCTGCGTTGGATCTGTAATCTGCTTTCGGTCACCGAAAGCCAGTTGATGGACGAGATTGCCCAACTGACGGACGAGGAGCTGAAACGCGCACCGGTGTTCCTGCCTTATCTGTCCGGGGAGCGCACGCCGCATAACGATCCGCTGGCGGCGGGAAGTTTTTTCAATCTGCACCATGAAACCAGCCGCGCGCTATTGGGTTATGCGGTGATTGAAGGGGTCACTTTCGGCCTGTGTGATGGGCTGAATGTACTGGGTAACGCCTCGATTTCCCGATGCAGCCTGACCGGCGGTGGGGCGCGAAGCCCGCTTTGGGCGCAACTGATTGCCGATGTGCTGAACATTCCAGTGGTCACGCATCCGGCAAGTTCCTCCGGTGCGCTGGGGGCTGCGCGTCTGGCCTGGCTGGCAGATGGCGGCGATGAGGCGAAAGTTTGCCTCAAACCCCCGGTAGTCACCCATTTTACGCCGCAGCCTGAACGCGGCGAATGGCTGGCGAAGCGGCTGGCGCTGTTCCGTCTGCTTTATCAGCAGCAACAGGAAGCGCGCACGTTACTGCCTTAAACCTCCAGCCCCGGCCTCTGTACCCTCGCCGGGGCTCATCTCCCGGCTTATAAAGGAAGATTGTTATGCAATCTAATGAATACTGGTTTGGCTTACCGAAAAAACTGCTCTGGGGATTTGTGGCTATCGCCATTTTTATGGCTGGCGATGGCTTTGAAATGGCTTTCTTGTCAAAACACATAACCGACATGGGCTTCTCGCCTGCACAGTCGGCTGCCGTCTTTACGATTTATGGCCTGGCGGCAGCGCTGGCGGCGTGGGCATCCGGCGTGGTGGCAGAACTCATCACCCCGCAGCGTGCCATGACCATTGGCTGTGTCCTGTGGGTCATTATGCATGCGTTGTTTATGTCTATGGGGCTGGGGATGCGCAACTATCCGCTGATGCTGCTGTTCTATGGTATTCGCGGCCTGGCCTATCCGATGTTTATCTACTCTTTCATGCTGATGCTGGTTCAGGTGCTGCCGCGCCCAAATCTGGCGGCGGCGACGGGCTGGTTCTGGGCCATGTATTCCATCGGCATTGGCGTGGTAGGCAGTTACCTGCCAAGCCTGACCATTCCGATGTTTGGTGAAACGGGGACGCTGTGGTTTGCCATCGTCTGGGTCGGTTGCGGTGGCCTTGTGGCGTTCGTGAGTTTGCGTAATGTGCCGGTAGATCGTTCACGGGTGAATTTGCCGCTGCGTGACAAAATGACCGAGCTTTCCCGCGCGGCGACCATTCTGTTTACTAACCGTGACATCTTCTATGCCTGCCTGATTCGTATTATCAATACGCTGTCGCTTTTTGGTTTTGCGATTGTGATGCCACTGCTGTTCGTTGACCGACTGGGCTTTAGCATCTCTGAATGGCTGCAAATCTGGGCGGTGTTCTTCTTCGTGACCATTTTCACCAATATTTTCTGGGGGATCACCGGGGAATACATTGGCTGGATCCGCCAGGTGCGCTGGTTTGGCTGCCTGGGAATGGCAATCTCAAGCCTGACATTTTATTACCTGCCGGTATATGCCGGGCATAACTTTGCGGTGGCGCTGATACCGGCGATTATGCTGGGTATTTTTGTCGCGGCTTTCGTGCCGATGACGGCGGTCTTCCCGACGCTGGAGCCGCATCATAAAGGCGCGGCAGTCTCCATCTACAATCTCTCTGCCGGGATGAGCAACTTTGTCGCCCCGGCGATAGCCTCCGCCTTGCTGCCGTTTTTCGATATCGTGGGCGTGGTTTGGGCCTATACCGGGCTGTATATCTTTGCCGGCGTACTGACCTTTATCATCAAAGTGCCGCAGCCAAAACGCGTGCGCCAGGGGCGTGCATCGAAAGAGGTAGAACAGAGCGTTTAAGTGGGTATAAGGCGCAGTGTCCCTGCGCCTTATTACGTTTTTTCCAGGCGATAAGCCCAGTCGTCATAATCCACACCGTTAATTGTATAGCCCTTCTCCAGCACCTGCGTACGCGTAAACCCGAGTTTCTCCAGGAGCCGAACCGAACCCTGATTTTCCGCCAGCACCCATGCGTTCAGCGCTGTGACCCAGGTGTGTGTAAAGGCGTAATCCCGAAGGGCTTTCACTGCCTCACTGGCAAAACCTTTCCCCTGCGCGAAAGGGGCGATGGCATAGCCCACATCGGCTTCCTGAGGATTTTGCGAACTGATGCTCAGCCCAATGTCACCCACGGATTGGCCATTTTTGTCGCGAATCACCCGCGCCTGGCGATCGTTCAGGCGGGATATAAAAAGAGTGCGGATATCTTCTTCACTGGCGATGGTGCCCATAAAGCGCATGACGTCCTGGCTTTGGCGTAGAGCGAGGAAAAAAGGCCAGTCGTCCTCGGTAAATGGGGAGAGCGTCAGGCGCTCGGTGGTCAATATCATGAAAGGGAGCACCATTCCGGTTGCAAAGCGTTTTAGCTTAGCACCGGAATGGCACGAGTAAACACCTTATAATGGTGGGGGCGTCACTACATCCTTAAGTGCTTCTTCTAAATCAAACCAGCGAAACGCGAAACCCGAGGCTTCGAGGCGCTTTGGCAACGCGCGCTGGCCGCCAAGCACCAGCACCGCGGATTCGCCCATCATCAGGCGCACGGTGGCGGCAGGAGCGTGCATGACAGCCGGGCGGTTCAACGCATGCCCCAGCGCGTGGGCGAACTGTTCGTTACGTGCCGGGTAGGGCGAAACCATATTGAACGGGCCGCGCAGGTCGTTATTGAGCAACCAGATGATACCGTTGGCCATATCGTCGATATGAATCCAGGACATGTACTGGTGACCGGTGCCGACCGGGCCGCCAAGGCCGACGCGAAAGAGCGGCAGCAGCTTGGCAATCGCCCCGCCTTTGCGCGCAATCACAACGCCTGTACGCAGCAAGCAGACACGGGTGCGTTCACTTTCCGCACCGCTGGCGATCTGTTCCCAGCGGGCGCACAGTTCGTGGGTAAATTCGTTATGCGGCGTCTCGTCCTCCGTGATTACCGCATCCCCTGTATCTCCGTAATAGCCGACGGCAGAGCCGGAGATAAATACTTCCGGTGGATTCGCGCTGGCAAGGATAAGATCGACCAGTCTCTGGGTTATTTTCCAGCGACTTTCACACAGGCGCTGTTTTTGCTCATCGGTCCAGCGCTTTTCGGCAATCGGTTCGCCCGCCAGATTGATGACGGCGCCGAAATCATTGAGATCCGTGAGATCGTCCAGACCCGGTAGCAGCGTAACCGTATCGCCAAGCGTCTGCTGCGCTTTGGCGGGATCGCGTGTCACCACGGTGATGGAATGGTCCAGCTCTTGTAAACGAGGAATCAGAAAACGACCAATCAGGCCTGTACCACCGGTAATCAGAATCTTCATGCAACCTCCAGGGCTACGCTTGACGACGCCAGCTCATGGTCATGGACACAGAGTCGGCGTAACGCAATGCGTGAAGTTTATCGATCTCAACCTCAGCATAAGTGACCCAGTGATGTTCGCGTGCGATATTCAGCACATCCTGAGTTAATTTTTCCAGTAACGAGAAGCGGTTACTCTCGACATGGTGAATTATGCTTTTAGTTATAGTGCGGTAGTTTAGCGCGTCATTGATATCTTCGCTGACGCGGGCCTTATCGGCCGGATAATGAATGGTGATATTGATAATGATATCCTGACGGTTAGTGACCTCTTCTTCTTTGATACCGATAAATGTGCGCAGGCGCAGATTTTTAATCCGAATAATGGCGTCTGGTTGTGGCATTGCAGGCTTCCCTCAGTAATAACAATCTCATCATACACGAGGAAAACATTACTGACTTTTAGATTTGCTGTGCTTTTGCCAGCGCACTTATGGTCCCTGGCCGGGTGCGAATGCGCTCAAACCAGTTATTCACCGCCGGGTAGTTATCCAGTGCGATTCGCTGCCGCTGGTGGGCATTAACCCATGGCCAGGCTGAGATATCAGCAATACTGTAATGCTCGCCTGCCAGCCACGGTGTCGACTCAAGCCTTTTATTCATTACGCCATACAGCCGCTGGGTTTCTACCTGATAGCGTTCGATGGCGTAAGGGATAGGCTGTGGGGCGAAGTGGTTAAAATGGTGGTTCTGGCCGAGCATTGGCCCCAGTCCGCTAACCTGCCAGAACAGCCATTGCAGGGTGGTGTGTCTTTCGCGCAGTTCACCGCTCAGTAGTTTGCCGGTTTTTTCTGCCAGATAGAGCAAAATGGCTCCGGATTCAAACAAGCTAATGGGGGTGCCACCATCGACTGGAGCGTGGTCGATGATCGCCGGGATTTTGTTGTTGGGAGAAATAGCAAGAAAATCAGGACGAAATTGCTCGCCTTTGCTGATATCAACCCGAATAAGCCGCCAGGCCAGCTCAGCTTCTTCAAGGAAAAGCGTGATTTTCTGCCCGTTTGGTGTCGGAGCGTAAAAGAGATCAATCATTTGTTCTCCTGTATCGCAATATCGGTTTTATTGAGTATAGGCGTTACTTATCACGCGTGAGTTTTCATCAAGTGACAGTCTTAACAGGACGTTATATTTTGATGGTAAACCTAATCGTTGAGAGGATGTTATGAGCGAGTCGACAATCACGTTGTGGTCAGATGCGGATTTTTTCTCCCCTTATGTCATGTCTGCTTATGTAGCTCTTCAGGAAAAAGGGCTGTCCTTTAGCCTGAAAACAGTTGATCTGGAAAATGGGGAGCAGCAGAAGACAGGATGGACTGGTTATCATCTTACTCGCCGCGTACCCGTACTGGAAATTGACGGTTTTGAGCTCAGCGAATCCTCGGCAATAGACGAATATCTGGAAGAGTGCTTTGCGCCGCCGGAATACGAACGTATCTATCCTCACGATTTACAAAAACGCGCCCGTGCCCGCCAGGTGCAGGCGTGGGTCCGCAGCGATCTGATGCCGATTCGCGAAGAGCGCAGCACCGATGTGATCTTCGCCGGGGTGAAGAAAGCGCCGCTCAGCGCCGCAGGTCAGCAAAGTGCCGCCAAACTTTTTGTCCTTGCCGGAGAGTTGCTGGCACACGGTAAACCGAATCTGTTTGGCGAGTGGTGTATCGCGGATGCCGATCTGGCCCTGATGATTAACCGACTGGTAATGAATGGCGATGAGGTACCGGAGCGTCTGGTGGATTACGCCACCTTCCAGTGGCAGCGCTCCTCGATACAACGCTATGTCGCACTGTCAGCGAAGCGTGCGGGCTGAGACCTGGTCGCGCTTGCGGTATGATACGGCACTCTCTTTAACCTGAGGTGTAGTGATGAAACTGATGTTCGCCTCCGATATTCACGGCTCGCTGCCTGCCACCGAACGCGTACTGGCGTTGTTTACTGAAAGCGGGGCGCAGTGGTTAGTGATTTTGGGTGATGTGCTCAATCACGGGCCAAGAAACGCGCTGCCGCAAGGGTACGCGCCCGCGCAGGTAGCGGAGCGGCTGAATGAACATGCATCACGCATTATTGCGGTACGTGGCAACTGTGACAGCGAAGTCGATCAGATGCTGCTCAATTTCCCCATTACGGCCCCCTGGCAGCAGGTGTTATTGCCTGCACAGCGCCTGTTTTTGACCCACGGTCACCTGTTCGGGCCGGATAATTTACCGCCGCTGGCGCAGGGCGATGTGCTGGTCTATGGTCATACTCATCTGCCGGTGGCGCAGCGGCAGGGGGACGTTTTTCACTTTAATCCGGGCTCGGTGAGTATTCCTAAAGGGGGATTCGACGCCAGTTACGGCATGCTGGAAGAGGGTGTTTTGCGCGTAATGGCACTGAATGATAAGCGGCTTATTGCACAGGTCGCGATTAATCCGTAAGTTACCCTTCAACTAAAACGCGCCATAAGAGCGCAATGACGAGACATTTGTGATGGTGGAACCGAATCATTTTACAGGCACGGAGTGGGTGGATATTGTCAGCGAGGACAATGAGGTCATCGCTCAGGCGAGTCGCGAGCAAATGCGCGCGCAATGTTTGCGCCACCGCGCGACCTATATCGTAGTCCATGATGGTATGGGCAAGATCCTGGTTCAGCGCCGTACGGAAACCAAAGATTTTATGCCGGGTATGCTGGACGCCACTGCAGGCGGCGTTGTGCAGGCTGACGAAGTGCTGCTGGATTCCGCTCGCCGTGAAGCTGAAGAAGAGCTTGGTATTGCCGGTGTCCCGTTTGCTGAACATGGCACGTTTTATTTTGAAGATGAACACTGTCGGGTGTGGGGCGGATTATTTAGCTGCGTCTCGCATGGCCCGTTTGCCCTGCAGGAAGAGGAAGTGAGCGAAGTCTGGTGGATGACGCCAGAAGAGATCACCGCCCGCTGTGATGAATTCACGCAAGATTCGTTAAAAGCACTGGCGCTGTGGATGAGCCGTAACGCCAGCAATCCTGTCGAAAAAGCCGAAGAAACAGAATAAGGTTACGGTAAACGCCTGGCCTGAAAGCGTTGAGCTTCACAACGGAATGAGCCACGCTGATGAATAATCAGCGTGGCTTTTTTACGTGCATAAAAGCGGCAGGAAAATTTAGGTGACGGGTTTCGGCTTTTGCATTAACCTAAAAGGTTGCGAAAAAATATAACGAAAAAGGAATTTTTATGCTTTCAGCTATACAACTGACACCAGATCAGACCTTCGAATTTCTCCTTAATGTTGCCATTACCCGTCCTGTATTTTTATGGGGTGCGCCGGGAATTGGCAAAAGTGCGCTGGTGCGGCGTTTTGCTGATGAAGTCGGCATGGAGTGCGTCTCGCTACTTGGCAGCCAGCTTGCGCCAGAAGATCTACTGGGCATTCCACAAATTGACGGGCAGTGTTCGCGATTTTATCCCCCGGCAAATATCGTCCGTGACAAACCCTTCGTTTTATTCCTTGATGAGCTGAACGCCTCCTCTCACGAAATTCAGAAAGCTTTTTATTCCTTAATTCTGGAGCAGCGTATTGGTGAATACCGGCTGCCGGAAGGCACCGTCGTCATTGGCGCAGGGAACCGTGCAAAAGATGCGGCAATCGTGAAACCAATGCCCTCGGCGCTGATCAACCGCATGGTGCATGTCCATCTGCGTGCCGACCATCGTCAGTGGCTGCACTGGGCTATCAATGAATCCTCCATTCACCCCTGGGTTGTGGAGTACATTCAGTTGCGTCCGGATCAACTCTGGAATGAGCCACCGAAGCATGAAGAACCTTTTTCGACGCCGCGCAGTTGGCACATGCTTTCTGACGCCCTTAAATCGTTTGGCGAGACTATCAGTGATGAGATGCTGGAAGCGCTGATCTATGGTCTTTTATCGCCTGCGCATGCGGCGAGTTTTAAAGGCTTTATTAAACAGATTCGCCAAAAACATACCGTTTCCTCCATCCTTAAAGGTGATGCGAACTGGCCGGACGATCCTGCCGATCGCGATATTCTCTATTTCCTTGCGCAATCTTTCCGCACGCATCTTTATAAAGAGCTGCCAGAAACGGACAAGACATTGCGTAATGAGCACAAGCAGCTGGCGATGAGAGCGAAAGACTGCCTGAAAACGCTGGCGCGAATTAGCGTAGAGATTGCGCAATCTGTGATGAGTGAAGACGAACAGGGCAAAAAACTTCCGGCCTGGTTTTTACTGGAGGTTGCTCGCGATCTTCCTCGCCTGGCGGTAAGGAATTAAGGCCATGAAACGTAAAACGGAGCGTAACCCTGCGCTTGATGCCTGTCAGGCCGGGTTGCAGATTATCGCATGGCATCCGTTGTTCTCCCCCATTTTTGCTCAAATCTATGTCCGTTTTGACCATACGCACGCGCAGGTGAGTGCGAAAAACTGGCTGGCAATCAGCAGTGATGGCTATTTGTGGCTCAATGCAAAGCGCCATGCCCGGCCAGAACAATGGGCGCGGATGGTTGCCCAGGCGCTGGTGGCGCTGGGGTTCGGTTATATAACGCCCCGGACGCCTGAGACAACATGGGAGCTGGCAGTACTGATTTCTACAATGCATTTTTGCGAAGGGCTAAAAATCGGTCCATTGCCAGAAGAATTGCAGTCTTACCTTTTTCCGCACGATATACACAGCGACGCTGAACTTCTGTTTCGACAATTGCAGGAAGAGGGTATTTCGGAATCACTTGCCCGTTGGCAGACCATTTATTGTGGTGAGCAACGTCATTTTGTTCACGTTGAAAAATCGTCACGCTATCACTCCATTAACTGGCAGGCGTTGCTGGCTGATGGTCTGAGCAATAGCGTCAGCCAGGCACTTGAACAGGTGGGTGGATATCAGCCGCAGCCGGGTCAGAAGTATCGGCTGACGCTAGCGCAGAAAGCCCGGCAACAGATAATGACCCTTTATCCCTTGCTGGGGGCGCTGGCTGCAGGATTCGACATTGAAGAAGATGCGAAGTTATGCAGCCAGTATGATATTGCCGTGGCGGCGATTGACGTCGGTATTGGCAAAATCTGGATCAACCCGACGGCCCGCTTAACCCAGGCGGAGATGCTATTTGTTTTTGCCCACGAACTGTTACATGCAGGATTGAACCATGCATCCCGCCGCCGCGGGCGCGATGCGGAACTGTGGAATGTGGCCTGCGATTTTATCATCAACGACTGGCTTATTGAGATGCAGGTTGGTGCACCGCCAGAGCTGGGATTGCTCTATGACGCCCGGTTCAGGGGAATGTCGGCAGAAGAAATTTATGATTCGCTCGCCATGGATATGCGCCGGTCGCGCAAGCTGATCACTCTGAGGGGCAGGGCGGGGGGCGATATTCTGGGTGAGGACGGCGATCCGCGATTTATGAATGCCGAGGCCTATTGTCGTCGGGCCTTGTATCAGGGGATGGAGCGTTGTCTGTATGACCAGAGCCGTGGAACATTGCCAGCTGGGTTGATTGAAGAAATCCGTAGCCTGGCGCAACCACCTGTCCCCTGGGATGTCGCCCTGGCTGAGTGGTTCGATGAGCATTTCCCGCCGCCTGAGCGACGTCGTACCTATGCGCGTCCG
This sequence comes from Phytobacter palmae, assembly GCA_900112785.1. Classification (GTDB taxonomy): domain Bacteria; phylum Pseudomonadota; class Gammaproteobacteria; order Enterobacterales; family Enterobacteriaceae; genus Phytobacter; species Phytobacter palmae. Next base: position 66,511 of record FONB01000007.1, read on the forward strand.
TCTCGTCGTCAGAGCGCGACACCGGATATTCCCCGACCAGCCATTCAGCCCCCGACAGAAGAGGAGAGGCATTCGCGCGTTTTTGGCGTCATTCTGGATACTTCCGGTTCGATGGACCCTAAGTTGCTGGGAAAGGCGCTTGGCGCCATCGCCAGTTATTCTCTGGCGCGCGAGGTATTTGCCGTGCGCTTTATCTGTTGTGACGCAAAAGCTTACGATCGCGGCTGGGTCCAGCCTGAACAACTTCTTCACCATTTTATGCTGCAAGGGCGAGGTGGTACTGTTTTGCAACCTGGTATTGATTTACTGGATAGCCTGGCGTTGCGCGGAGATTTCCCGCGTGGCGGACCGTTACTGATTATTACCGACGGGTTTTGCGAGAATTATGTTTCGGTGAAAATGGAGCATGCCTGGTTATTGCCTCAGAACCATCGGCTGCCCTTTGTCCCCCGAGGGAAGGTGTTTTCACTAAGCTAAAAAAAAAGCTCCTGCATGCAGGAGCTTTTTCAGTTAACGGCAATTATTTCTGCTGAGCAGACTGAATTGCAGTCAGGGCGATGGTGTAGACGATATCGTCAACCAGTGCGCCACGTGACAGATCGTTAACTGGTTTGCGCATACCCTGCAGCATCGGCCCGATGGAGATCAGATCAGCGGAACGCTGTACCGCTTTGTAGGTGGTGTTACCGGTGTTCAGATCCGGGAAAATGAACACGGTAGCGCGACCTGCAACCGGCGAGTTCGGTGCTTTGGATTTCGCAACATCGGCCATAACGGCAGCGTCGTACTGCAACGGACCGTCGATAACCAGATCCGGGCGTTTTTCCTGCGCCAGGCGCGTTGCTTCGCGGACTTTCTCAACATCGCTACCCGCACCGGAGTTACCGGTAGAGTAGGAGAGCATTGCCACGCGCGGTTCGATGCCAAAAGCAGAAGCGGAGTCAGCGGACTGAATCGCGATTTCAGCCAGTTGTTCAGCGGTCGGATCCGGGTTGATTGCGCAGTCACCGTAAACATAAACCTGTTCCGGCAGCAGCATAAAGAATACGGAAGAGACCAGAGAGCTACCCGGTGCCGTTTTGATCAGCTGCAGCGGCGGACGAATGGTGTTCGCGGTGGTGTGAACCGCACCGGAGACCAGACCGTCAACTTCGTCCTGTTCCAGCATCAGGGTACCCAGAACAACGTTGTCTTCCAGTTGTTCACGGGCAACCGCTTCGGTCATACCCTTGCTCTTACGCAGTTCGACCAGGCGGGCAACGTAGCTTTCACGTACCACATCCGGATCAACAATTTCGATACCTGTGCCCAGTTCAACCCCTTGCGCTGCCGCAACACGGTTGATTTCTTCCGGGTTACCCAGCAGTACGCAGGTTGCGATGCCGCGTTCAGCACAGATAGCCGCTGCTTTAACGGTACGCGGTTCGTCGCCTTCCGGCAGTACAACGCGTTTACCGGCTTTACGTGCCAGCTCGGTCAGCTGATAACGGAAGGCAGGCGGAGAGAGGCGGCGGCTACGTTCAGAGGTCGCGGTCAGAGACTCGATCCAGTCTGCATTGATATAGCTGGCAACGTATTCCTGAACTTTCTCGATGCGCTGATGGTCATCAACCGGCACTTCCAGGTTAAAGCTCTGCAGGCTCAGAGAGGTCTGCCAGGTATTGGTCTCAACCATAAATACCGGCAGGCCGGTTTCGAACGCGCGTTCGCACAATTTGCTGACGCGCGGATCCATTTCGTAGGCCCCTGTCAGCAGGATCGCACCGATTTCAACACCGTTCATTGCGGCCAGGCACGCTGCCACCAGCACGTCAGGACGGTCTGCGGAGGTCACCAGCAAAGAGCCTGCGCGGAAGTGTTCCAGCATGTGTGGAATGCTACGCGCACAGAAGGTCACGGATTTCACGCGGCGGGTGCTGATTTCGCCTTCGTTGACGATGGTCGCGTTCAGGTGACGCGCCATGTCGATTGCACGAGTCGCAATCAGGTCGAAACTCCACGGTACTGCGCCGAGTACAGGCAGCGGGCTGGAGGCCGCCAGGCTTACCGGATCGACTTTAATGACTTTTGCTTTAGACGAGTCATCAAAGATTTCAGACAGATCAGGGCGAGTACGACCCTGATCATCAACCGGCGCGTTCAGTTTATTAACGATAACGCCGGTGATGTTGGTGTTTTTCGCGCCGCCAAAGCTGCTGCGGGTCAGTTCGATACGCTCTTTCAGCTGTTCCTGAGTATCCGTGCCCTGAGACATCACGAACACAATTTCCGCGTTCAGGGTTTTCGCGATTTCAAAGTTCAGGGACTGAGCAAACTGATGTTTACGGGTCGGGACCAGACCTTCAACCAGTACTACCTCAGCGTCTTTGCTGTTTTCATGGTAGCGTGCGACGATTTCTTCCATCAGCACATCTTTCTGGTTGCTGGAGAGCAGGGACTCAACGTAGCTCATCTTCAACGGTTCTGCCGCTGGCAGGCCGGAGTTGGTGCGTACGATGGTGGTGGTCTGGTCTGGCGCATCGCCGCCGGCGCGCGGCTGGGCGATAGGTTTAAAGACGCTCAGACGAACGCCTTTACGTTCCATAGCACGGATCACGCCCAGGCTGACGCTGGTCAGGCCGACGCTGGTTCCGGTAGGGATCAGCATGATAATACGGGACACGGTTAATCCTCTTTTCGTTACCGCCATTTCTGACGGGTTACAAAACAGCACCGCCAGCTAAGCTGGCGGTGTGTAATCAGGCAGTCAGACGGCTCGCGTCTTGCGCGATAACCAGTTCTTCGTTTGTCGGGATAACGACAGCCGGACGAGTGCCTTCTTTGTTGATGAAGCCAGACTTACCGAAACGGGCAGCCAGGTTACGTTCGTGATCAACTTCGAAGCCCAGAACGCCCAGTTTGCCCAGGGACAGTTCGCGCACCATTGCTGCGTTCTCACCGATACCACCGGTGAACACAACCGCATCCAGACGACCATCCATCAGCGCAGTGTAAGAGCCGATATATTTCGCCAGACGGTGGCAGTAAACGTCCATGGCGCGTTTTGCGTCTTCTTTCTCCTGGTAGTTATCTTCTACATAACGGCAGTCGCTGGTGACTTCGGTCAGGCCCAGCAGGCCGGACTCTTTGGTCAGCATTTTGTTGATAGCTTCAACGCTCATGCCCAGGGTGTCATGCAGATGGAAAATGATAGCCGGGTCGATATCACCAGAACGGGTACCCATGACCAGACCTTCCAGCGGGGTCAGGCCCATGGAGGTGTCAACGCATTTACCGTTACGGATGGCGGATACAGAACCACCGTTGCCCAGGTGGCAGGTAATGATGTTCAGTTCTTCTACCGGTTTGTTCAGGACTTTAGCGGCTTCCTGCGTCACATAGTAGTGGCTGGTGCCGTGTGCGCCATAACGACGAACACCATGCTCTTTGTACAATTTGTACGGCAGAGCATAGAGATAAGACTCTTCCGGCATGGTGGTGTGGAATGCAGTGTCGAAAACAGCAACGTTTTTCTCTTTCAGACTTGGGAAAGATTTCAGCGCTTCCGCGATACCGATCAGGTGAGCCGGGTTGTGCAGCGGTGCAAATGAGGCTGCATCTTTAATGCCCTGAATAACGGACTCATCGATAACCACGGAGCTGGTGTATTTTTCGCCACCGTGCACGATACGGTGACCGATTGCTGTCAGTTGTGCGGACAGTTCTGGTTTTTGTGCCAGAATAGTGTTAACGATAAAGTTCAGCGCTTCACTGTGAGCGGCACCTGCACCTAAAGCCGCTTCTTGTTTACCGCCGTCAATTTTCCATTTGATACGTGCTTCAGGAAGATGGAAACATTCGGCTAAACCAGAAAGGTACTCTTCACCGTTGGCTGCGTCGATGATCGCGAATTTCAGTGAGGAGCTACCGCAGTTCAGAACCAGTACTAACTTACTCGACATGGAAGTACCTATTTATGATACGTGGCTAAAAAAACGTCAGTGAGTCTCACAGAATAACGGATGATGACGCTGACATTTATGATTAACATCATGCCCGGTTAATTTTCTGGCATGATGGAAAGAATACTTAAGATTTTATGCCATTTTGCGCAAATTTCAGACAGTGGCATAATGGACTTCAAAGTTGACGAGCGACCACACTTCGTCTACGGCCTGTTAAGGCAGGCACAGGATACCTGATACCGTGCGCAATTGACAAAAAATTTTAACGTTGTCATGCACAGTTGTTGTTTTGCACAATTATTTTAATTTTTATATGTGAAGTTGAGGTAACACCATGTCCACTTCAGAAAATCGCCCCGTAAGTTTTTTGGGATTGTTTCGCCGGGGGCAGCACTATGCGAAGACCTGGCCCATGGAAAAAAGCCTCGCCCCGCTATTTATAGAAAATCGAACGATACGCGCCACCCGTTATGCCATTCGCTTTATGCCACCCGTTGCTGTGTTTACGCTGTGCTGGCAAATCGCTCTTGGCGGGCAGTTAGGCCCGACTGTCGCCACGGCGCTGTTTGCCCTGAGCCTGCCAATGCAAGGGCTGTGGTGGCTGGGTAAGCGCTCTGTCACGCCGTTGCCCCCGACGATTCTGCATTGGTTTTATGAAGTACGCGGTAAATTGCAGGAGGCTGGTCAGGCACTGGCACCTGTCGAAGGCAAACCTGATTATCAGGCATTAGCTGACACGCTTAAGCGCGCCTTCAAACAACTCGATAAAACTTTCCTTGATGACTTGTGATTGATCATCGAAACGGTCAGTAAAAAAAGGCACAGTAACCATTAATAGTTACCGTGTCTTTTTTTTAATCTTCAACGCGCACAGGAGTCGTAAGATGGAAATGACCAATGCCCAACGACTGATTTTGTCTAATCAGTATAAAATGATGACCATGATGGATCCTGCTAATGCTGAGCGCTACCGTCGTCTGCAGACCATTATCGAGCGCGGCTATGGTCTGCAAATGCGTGAGCTGGATCGTGAGTTCGGCGAACTTAAAGAAGAAACCTGCCGTACCGTTATCGATATCATGGAGATGTACCATGCGTTACATGTCTCCTGGGCCAATCTGAAAGACGCTCAATCTATTGATGAACGCCGCGTCACCTTCTTAGGCTTTGATGCAGCCACCGAAGCGCGTTATCTCGGTTATGTTCGCTTTATGGTTAACATTGAAGGGCGTTATACCCATTTCGATGCCGGTACACATGGCTTTAATGCGCAGACGCCAATGTGGGAAAAATATCAGCGGATGCTGAATGTATGGCACTCCTGCCCGCGCCAGTATCATCTGAGCGCTAATGAAATTAACCAAATTATCAATGCCTGAGGAGGCTCGCGTGCAGTGCAAAGGATTTCTGTTTGACCTGGATGGCACCCTGGTAAATTCGTTGCCCGTCGTGGAGCGTTCATGGTGCAGTTGGGCCGACCGCTTCGGCATCGATCATGACGAAGTGCTGGATTTTATCCATGGCAAACAGGCCATTACTTCGTTACGTCACTTTATGGCTGGTCGCTCCGAAGAGGAAATCGCCGCGGAGTTTACCTGGCTGGAGGAGATTGAAGCGACGGATACCGAAGGTGTCGTGGCCTTGCCCGGCGCGCTCGAGTTATTGAACCATCTCAATGAATCCCATATTCCCTGGGGGATTGTGACGTCGGGATCCATCCCTGTTGCTCATGCTCGCCACTGTGCGGCAGGGCTGCCGATGCCGGATGTATTTGTCACGGCGGAGCAGGTGAAGCGCGGAAAGCCTGAACCGGATCCCTATCTGCTTGGGGCAAAACTGCTTGGTCTACCGCCGCAAGAGTGTGTGGTGGTGGAAGACGCAGGGGCAGGCGTGCTTTCTGGTCTGGCGGCAAATTGCCATGTTATCGCGGTGAATGTGCCTGCAGATTCGCCGCGCCTGGATGAGGCGGACTTAGTGCTTACTTCCCTGGATGAAGTGAGCGTGGCAAAGCAGCCTGATGGTAATGTCGTTGTCAGACGAAAAGCCTGAGTCATGATGTAGCCCCGCACCGCCGGGGCTTTTTTATGGCAAGATGAATTACCCCATTTAAACAAGGACATGTTGTGAACGGTGAGCTTATCTGGGTGTTATGCCTGTTGATGATAGCTGTCGTCCTCTTTGCGACGGGTAAAGTGCGCATGGATGCGGTGGCGTTACTGGTCATTGTGGCGTTTATTCTGAGCGGGACGTTGACGATGACCGAGGCGTTGTCGGGTTTTAGCGATCCCAACGTTATTTTGATCGCCGCGCTTTTCATTATTGGTGATGGACTGGTGCGCACTGGCGTGGCGACCAGCATGGGGTCATGGCTGGTAAAAATGGCCGGCAGCAGCGAAATCAAAATGCTGGTCCTGCTGATGCTCACCGTCGCAGGGCTCGGTGCCTTTATGAGTTCCACTGGCGTGGTGGCGATTTTTATTCCCGTGGTACTCAGTGTCTGTATGCGTATGCAAATTTCTCCCTCCCGTTTAATGATGCCGCTCAGCTTTGCCGGGCTTATCAGCGGCATGATGACGCTGGTGGCGACACCCCCCAATCTGGTGGTGAACAGCGAATTGTTGCGTGAAGGGCTGGCCGGATTCAGTTTTTTTAGCGTTACGCCGTTGGGGCTGGTGATTTTGCTGATGGGCATTGTCTATATGCTGCTGATGCGCTTTATGCTTAAAAGTGACAAAGACGACAGCCAGCGTGATGGCTGGAAACGGCGTACTTTCCGCGATTTGATTAAAGAATACCGGCTGACCGGGCGCGCCAGGCGTCTGGCAATTCGCCCGGGTTCCCCCTTAATTGGCCAGCGACTCGATGACCTGAAACTGCGTGAACGCTATGGTGCGAATGTTATCGGCGTTGAACGCTGGCGGCGCTTCCGTCGCGTGATTGTTAACGTTAATGGGGTATCGGAATTTCGCGCCCGCGATGTATTACTCATTGATATGTCGGCGGCGGATGTTGATTTACGCCAATTTTGTGCCGAACAACTGCTGGAACCGATGATTTTACGCGGCGAATACTTTTCCGATCAGGCGCTGGATGTAGGGATGGCGGAAGTTTCGCCGATACCGGAGACTGAGCTGTTAGGTAAAACCGTACGTGAAATTGGCTTTCGTACCCGGTATGGCTTAAACGTGGTTGGGCTTAAACGTGACGGTGAAGCAATGTCCGGCGTCGTTGTTGATGAACCCCTGCAACCAGGGGACATTTTATTAGTTGTCGGTAACTGGAAGTTGATTAGCCAGTTGGGCCAGAAAGGGCGAGAGTTTCTGGTGCTCAATATGCCCGTGGAAGAGAGTGCCGTCTCTCCTGCACATAGCCAGGCACCTCATGCGATATTCTGCCTGGTATTGATGGTGGCGCTGATGCTGACAGATGAAATCCCCAACCCGGTGGCTGCGATTACGGCCTGCCTGCTGATGGGTAAATTCCGCTGTATTGATGCTGAGAGTGCCTATAAGGCCATTCACTGGCCAAGCCTCATTCTGATCGTCGGGATGATGCCCTTTGCGCTGGCGCTGCAAAAAACGGGGGGAGTGGATCTGGTCGTTAAAGCTTTACTCGATTTCGGCGGCAGCTATGGGCCATATATGATGCTGGTGTGTCTGTTTGTATTGTGCGCCACCATCGGGCTGTTTATCTCTAATACCGCGACGGCCGTATTAATGGCGCCTATCGCGCTGGCGACGGCAAAATCGATGGGGGTCTCACCTTATCCCTTTGCAATGGTCGTTGCGATGGCCGCCTCAGCTGCATTTATGACGCCGGTATCATCACCGGTTAATACACTGGTTCTTGGTCCGGGTAATTATCAATTCAGCGACTTCGTCAAAATCGGCGTGCCTTTTACCCTTCTTGTCATGGCAGTGTGTGTCGCGCTTATCCCTGTCCTGTTTCCGTTTTAACGATTATCCCGGCAGAAGTGCGATCGCCGGGATAACGTTTTCAGACGGTGGGTGACACCGGAAATGGAAAGAGGCGTATTAAAGCGGGGAATCCTGGCTTATTTCGTCCAGCGATAAATGGAAACTGGGGACAAAAACTTGCATGAAGTAATCCATTTCCGGACTGCGACGGGCATCCAGGGTTTTCTCCAGCCGCGATTTTGCCAGCATAAATTCATTATTTCCGGCAGACAGTTCTTCCAGACACTTTAGATATGCACAGAGCGCATCTGCCTGTTTAACGATCAATTTTTCATCAGCACTGTAATAATGTTCATCGATCAGCGCAGAGAATATATCGCGTAGTTCTTCCGGAACCATTTCGACCAGCTTCTGCTGGGCAATTTTTTCAATGGCTTTATATTCCTGGGCGATTTGTGAATTGAAGTATTTTACCGGGGTGGGTAAATCACCGGTCAATACTTCCGAGGCATCATGATACATCGCTAACAGCGCGATTCGCTCCGCATTAACCTGACCACCGAATTTGCGATTTTTAATCGCTGCCAGTGCATGCGCCACCATGGCGACCTGCAGACTGTGTTCGGAGACATTCTCGGTACGCACATTGCGCATCAGCGGCCAACGGTTGATTAATTTGAGACGGGACAGGTGCGCGAAGAAATGGCTTTGGCTCATAGTTAACCTTGTCTGAAACTGCGACGGTGAGCCATTGTGCGCAGAGAGTGGGGGAAGATGCAAATCCTCCCCCCATGCGATTATTGGTGATAACCGGACAAGAAGCGACCAAAGCGAGTGATCGACATTTCCAAATCATCCAGGCGCGGCAGCGTGACGATGCGCACATGATCCGGCCACGGCCAGTTGAAAGCAGTTCCTTGAACGAGAAGAACTTTCTCCTGTAACAGGAAATCAAGCACCATTTTCTGATCGTCATGAATATTGAAGCGCTTAGCGTCAATTTTCGGGAACATATATAGCGCTCCCTTCGGCTTGACACAGGACACGCCAGGAATGTCATTAATCAGCTCCCACGCGCGATTACGTTGTTCGTAAAGGCGTCCGCCCGGTACGATAAACTCGCTAATACTCTGGTAGCCACCGAGTGCGGTCTGAATCGCATGTTGTGCAGGGACGTTAGCGCAAAGACGCATGGAGGCCAGCATTTCCAGCCCTTCGATATAACCTTTGGCGTGCTTTTGCGGTCCGCTCAGCACCATCCAGCCTTGACGGAACCCTGCAACGCGGTAGGTCTTGGAAAGGCCGTTAAAGGTAATGGTAAACACGTCCGGCGCCATCGCTGCAATAGAATGGTGTTCGGCATCGTCATAAAGGATTTTGTCGTAGATCTCGTCGGCGAAAATAATGAGATTATGCTGACGCGCTATCTCAACAATCTCCATCAACAGCTCTTTCGAATAGACCGCACCGGTGGGGTTGTTCGGGTTGATGATGACGATCCCACGCGTGCGTGGCGTGATTTTCGCACGAATATCATCGAGATCCGGGAACCAGTCAGAGGATTCATCACACAGATAGTGCACGGCTTTGCCGCTTGAGAGCGACACTGCCGCTGTCCACAAAGGATAGTCCGGCGCCGGGACCAGCATTTCATCACCGCTGTTCAACAGGGCCTGCATTGATTGTACGATCAGCTCTGAAACGCCATTACCGATATAGATATCTTCGACGGTAACATCGCGCATGCCACGTGCCTGATAGTGCTGCATGATGGCTTTACGCGCTGAGTACAACCCTTTTGAGTCAGAATAACCTTGCGCGGTTGGCAGATTTCGAATGACGTCGACCAGAATTTCATCTGGTGCGTCAAAGCCAAAAGGCGCCGGGTTGCCGATGTTTAGTTTAAGAACTTTGTTGCCTTCTTCTTCCAGGCGTTTCGCCTCTTTGAGAACCGGCCCGCGTATGTCATAACAGACGTTATCTAATTTGCTGGATTTTTCGATGGAGGACATGAATCTTTGACCTTTTAGCTGTGAGTGCCACTTCCTGCCGTGGAAGTCAGCACCGAACAATGTACTCCCACGAGCGCAGGTTTTGAAGGGTGCGCAGAACAAGATTTTGCCTTAACCGCATCACAATTAACGTTTTTTAAACTACCATTATTGGTTAAATCTCTACATATCAGTGTTAAAGATATTGTTTGTGGTTTATGGTTCTTCTTACGCTGATTTTTGTCGATTTTTCTGCTAAAAAAGAAAGGTTATGTAGTGTGGGTGGCAATGAAGAAGAATGATTTCGTCTCATAATCATTCTCAATTCAAAGAGAGTGATAAATTTTAAAGTAACACACCGTCTGAGAAACAGCTAATCTGTGAAGATAATGTTAAGTATTATTAATACATAAGGTGATTCATTTTTCACGTTTATTTAATATTGCGAATGGAAAGGCCAAAATTTTTTAATATTAATAAAACTAAATCGTTCGCGAGATGATTTTTGGCGATCAGATTAATCGCAATAATGCTTATAAATATAATGGTTTTAGGTTAAAATGATGCCCGGAAATGGTTCTGTCAGGAAAGCCATGCTTTCTGTGTGGACTATTTGTTATTATTAGTTTGCTGTTATTACTCGTTTTTCTACTCCCGGTCAGCCATATGAATTGGCTGTATATGACGTGCTCGCCATGTACGGCTAAGAATGTTGCAAAAAATGTTTTTTCCTTAAAAGGATTAACAAGTATTCGCATGGTTTATATATTCAATAGGGAAGGGAGTATGCAGAATAAAGATGTTGAGTTTGTCTTGCTCCAGACTGTGACCTATAAACACCTGAACTTTTTGTCAAGTTGACCAGGGTGATAACTCTGCTGGATGCACATTAAAAAGGGAATTGCTTAAATCTTACGCGCACAGCATAAACCCGGGTAACTCCGAGTGAGGAACCCGTAAGTGAAAAAATATGATAAATGCAAATCGTCCGATACTGAATCTCGACCTCGATCTGCTGAGAACCTTTGTTGCGGTCGCTGATTTGAACACGTTCGCTGCGGCAGCTGCCGCAGTTTGTCGCACCCAGTCAGCGGTAAGTCAGCAAATGCAAAGACTGGAGCAGTTAGTAGGAAAGGAGCTTTTTGCCCGTCATGGTCGAAATAAGCTGTTAACTGAGCACGGCATTCAGTTACTGGGCTATGCAAGAAAGATCTTACGTTTCAATGATGAAGCATGTACATCGCTAATGTTTAGCAATTTACAGGGGGCATTAACGATCGGCGCTTCGGATGAATCTGCCGACACTATTTTGCCATTCCTGCTTAATCGTATTAGTTCTGTTTATCCAAAACTCGCATTGGATGTGCGTGTCAAACGCAACCCCTTTGCCGAGGACAGGCTGAAAGAAGATGATGTCGATCTTGTTGTGACTACTAACCGGCCAGGTGAATTCAATTGCCTGACACTGCGGACTTCACCCACGCACTGGTACTGCTCTGCGGAGTTTGTGTTGCAAAAAGGTGAGGCAGTGCCATTGGTTCTGTTAGACGAACCAAGCCCCTTCCGCGATATTGTGATTAATACGCTTAATGGAGCGAATATTCCCTGGCGTATTGCCTATGTGGCGTCCACCCTTTCAGCGGTAAAAGCGGCAGTTAAAGCCGGACTTGGCATCACTGCAAGGCCAGTAGAGATGATGAGTCCTGATTTAAGGGTGTTAGGTAAATCTGATGGCTTACCTCTGCTGCCTGAGACGGAATATCTTCTTTGCTATAATCCGCTTAGCCAAAATGAACTTGCGCAGGTGATTTTCGAGGCAATGGAGCACTATCAGAATCCATGGCATTACGGCAGTAGTGCTACCGAAGGGGGAGGGGATTCTCTGGTGATTGAAGGAGATTTTGGGTAACACTGGTCCCAAAAACTGGTAACAAAATGTAAGTGTGAAAACAGGCCGCTGGCAGCAAAAAAGCTGTCATCGGTTTGTTTTTTGCACAAATTGGTGCTATTTGTTGTAAAAAGTCAATAAATAATTAAATGAATCAATTATTTAATTATCCCTCCTGTCATATCATCTCTTTTGTTCTATAGTTTTTGGTAATGGACATTCATGTTAAAAAACTAGCTATTTTGTTGCCTTTTTTAGGAATGAATTAACAAAAGCGTGTCTCAGATCAAGAAAATACTCCCATAGAGGGGGAGGAATCCAGGCAAAATCCTGTCAAAATAAGAGGGTAATATTTGTTAAACTTCACAACGGACACGATTCAACACCCTGATTGTTTACGGGCTTTTTTTGAGGTTGCAGAAGAAAACGGCATTAAATGTTAATGAATTGCTGTCGATGTAAACTAATGTGAGGAAACTTTTGTTAAAGTTGACAAAAGGTTATAGAAAGGAGTAAAAACCCACATCGTTTGACCGACTTTGTCAAATTCGCACTGAACGTGTGGTTTTATTCCTCCCCATGAATCGATGTGGCGCCATCTGCCGGGAAGAGCAGAGGTATTAAGCGCTACCTTTTGAGTTAAGCAATGCGTATGTCAACATCCACTGAAATCATCGCTCATCATTGGGCATTCGCTATCTTTCTTATTGTCGCTATTGGCCTGTGCTGCCTGATGCTGGTCGGCGGCCGGTTCCTCGGTGGTCGGGCGCGTGCAAGACACAAAAACGTCCCGTTCGAGTCCGGTATCGATTCGGTAGGCTCAGCTCGCCTTCGTTTGTCTGCCAAGTTCTACCTGGTGGCCATGTTCTTCGTCATCTTCGACGTTGAAGCGCTCTATTTATATGCATGGTCAACCTCCATTCGTGAGAGTGGTTGGGTTGGTTTTGTCGAAGCCGCAATTTTCATTTTAGTGCTGCTGGCAGGTCTTGTTTACCTGGTGCGAATCGGTGCGCTGGACTGGACGCCTGAGCGTTCACGTCGCGAACGACTCAATCCGGAAACCGACAGCTACACTAATCGTCAACGCTAACCGCGAGGCAATAAGATGGATTATACGCTCACCCGCATAGATCCCAACGGTGAGAACGACCGTTACCCCCTGCAAAAACAGGAGATCGTAACCGACCCTCTGGAGCAGGAAGTGAATAAAACGGTGTTCATGGGCAAACTCCATGACCTGGTTAACTGGGGCCGTAAAAATTCAATCTGGCCTTATAACTTTGGCCTCTCCTGCTGCTACGTTGAGATGGTGACGTCATTCACTGCGGTGCATGACGTTGCGCGTTTCGGGGCTGAGGTGTTGCGTGCTTCACCGCGTCAGGCCGACCTGATGGTTATCGCGGGCACGCCGTTCACCAAAATGGCGCCGGTTATCCAGCGTCTGTATGACCAGATGCTTGAGCCAAAATGGGTCATTTCCATGGGCGCATGCGCCAATTCCGGCGGAATGTATGATATCTATTCCGTAGTCCAGGGCGTTGATAAATTCATCCCGGTGGATGTATACATCCCCGGCTGCCCGCCGCGTCCGGAAGCCTATATGCAGGCCCTGATGCTGTTGCAGGAATCCATTGGTAAAGAACGCCGCCCGCTGTCGTGGGTTGTTGGCGATCAAGGCGTGTATCGCGCCAATATGCAATCAGAGCGCGAGCGTAAACGCGGCGAACGTATTGCCGTCACGAATCTGCGTACACCTGACGAGATTTAATTTGCGCCTGTAGGTAACGGCAAACACTTCGCATTTTAATAATCAACTAACGCGGAGCCTTACCTGACAGTCACCACGGACCTTTTGCAATGGTGAACAATATGACTGACTTAACTGCGCAAGAAGCCAAAGAAGCCACATGGCAGACCCGGGATCACCTTGATGATCCGGTCATTGGTGAGTTGCGCAACCGTTTTGGGCCGGATGCCTTTACCGTTCAGGCTACCCGCACCGGGGTACCCGTTGTTTGGGTGAAGCGCGAACAGTTACTGGAAGTAGGCGATTTCCTCAAGAAACTGCCTAAACCTTACGTCATGCTGTTTGATTTACACGGCATGGACGAACGTCTACGTACACACCGCGCAGGTCTGCCTGCCGCGGATTTTTCCGTTTTCTATCACCTGATTTCCATTGAACGCAATCGCGATATCATGCTCAAGGTGGCGTTATCTGAAAACGATCTGCGTGTACCGACTTTCACCAAACTTTTCCCGAACGCGAACTGGTATGAGCGCGAAACCTGGGAAATGTTCGGTATTGATATCGAAGGCCACCCGCACCTGACGCGCATTATGATGCCGCAGACGTGGACAGGCCACCCGCTGCGTAAAGATTATCCGGCGCGAGCGACCGAATTCGATCCGTTTGAGCTGACGAAAGCGAAACAGGATCTGGAGATGGAATCGCTGAAGTTTAAACCGGAAGACTGGGGCATGAAGCGCGGTACCGACAATGAGGACTTCATGTTCCTCAACCTCGGTCCGAACCACCCGTCTGCGCACGGTGCATTCCGTATTATCCTCCAGCTTGATGGCGAAGAGATCGTCGACTGTGTGCCGGATATCGGTTACCACCACCGTGGTGCCGAGAAGATGGGCGAGCGTCAGTCCTGGCATAGTTACATTCCGTATACCGACCGTATTGAGTACCTCGGTGGTTGCGTTAATGAAATGCCATACGTGCTGGCGGTGGAAAAACTGGCCGGTATTACCGTGCCGGATCGCGTGAATGTGATTCGCGTGATGCTCTCCGAACTGTTCCGTATCAACAGCCATCTGCTGTACATCTCGACGTTTATTCAGGACGTTGGCGCGATGACCCCGGTCTTCTTCGCCTTTACCGATCGTCAGAAAATCTACGATCTGGTGGAAGCGATAACGGGTTTCCGTATGCACCCGGCCTGGTTCCGTATCGGTGGTGTGGCACACGATCTGCCGCGTGGCTGGGATCGTCTGCTGCGTGAATTCCTCGACTGGATGCCGAAGCGCCTTGCCTCCTACGAGAAAGCCGCGCTGCGTAACACCATTCTGAAAGGTCGTTCTCAGGGTGTGGCTGCTTATGGCGCGAAAGAAGCGCTGGAGTGGGGCACCACGGGCGCAGGCCTGCGTGCGACAGGGATTGACTTCGATGTGCGTAAGGCGCGTCCTTACTCCGGCTATGAAAACTTCGACTTCGAAGTCCCGGTTGGCGGCGGCATTTCCGACTGCTATACCCGCGTGATGCTGAAAGTGGAAGAGCTGCGCCAGAGTCTGCGCATTCTTGAGCAGTGCCTCAACAATATGCCGGAAGGTCCGTTCAAAGCGGATCACCCGCTGACAACGCCGCCGCCGAAAGAGCGCACGCTGCAGCATATCGAAACCCTGATCACCCACTTCCTGCAGGTTTCCTGGGGCCCGGTTATGCCGGCGCAGGAGTCCTTCCAGATGATTGAAGCGACCAAGGGTATTAACAGTTACTACCTGACCAGTGATGGCAGCACCATGAGCTACCGTACTCGCGTACGTACGCCAAGCTTTGCGCACCTGCAACAGATCCCGTCCGCCATCCGGGGCAGTCTGGTCTCTGACCTGATTGTGTATCTGGGTAGTATTGATTTTGTTATGTCAGATGTGGACCGCTAATTATGCACGAGAATCAATTACCAGAAACCGAGGCTTTTGAGCTGAGTGCGGCAGAGCGTGAAGCCATTGAGCACGAGATGCACCACTACGAAGATCCGCGTGCTGCGTCCATTGAAGCGCTGAAAATCGTTCAGAAACAGCGTGGCTGGGTGCCGGACGGTGCGATTTATGCCATCGCTGATGTGCTGGGTATCCCGGCGAGCGATGTGGAAGGCGTGGCGACATTCTATAGCCAAATCTTCCGCCAGCCGGTAGGCCGTCATGTGATCCGCTACTGCGACAGCGTGGTATGCCATATCACTGGTTATCAGGGTATTCAGTCTGCTATTGAAAGCCATCTGAAAATCAAACCGGGCCAGACCACCTTCGATGGTCGCTTTACGCTGTTGCCAACCTGCTGCCTGGGTAACTGCGATAAGGGGCCGAACATGATGATTGATGAGGATACTCATGCACATCTGACCCCGGAAGGCATTCCCGAATTACTGGAGCGGTATAAATGAAAAACGTTATCCGTACTCCCGAAACGCATCCGCTGACCTGGCGTCTGCGTGATGATAAGCAGCCCGTGTGGCTGGATGAATATCAAAGCAAAAACGGGTATGCCGGTGCGCGTCGTGCGCTGACCGGTATGGCGCCGGATGACATCGTCAATGCGGTCAAAGACTCAGGTCTGAAAGGTCGTGGCGGCGCTGGCTTCTCCACGGGTCTGAAGTGGAGCCTGATGCCGAAAGACGAAACCATGAATATCCGTTACCTGCTGTGTAACGCCGATGAAATGGAACCGGGTACCTACAAAGACCGTTTATTGATGGAGCAACTGCCGCACCTGCTGGTTGAAGGCATGCTCATTTCCGCGTTTGCGCTGAAAGCGTACCGTGGCTACATCTTCTTACGCGGTGAATATATTGAAGCGGCGGTGCATTTGCGCCGTGCGATTGCCGAAGCGACCGAAGCAGGACTGCTTGGCAAAAATATTCTCGGTAGCGGGTTCGATTTCGAACTGTTCGTGCACACCGGTGCAGGGCGTTATATCTGCGGTGAAGAGACTGCGCTGATTAACTCCCTCGAAGGTCGCCGCGCCAACCCTCGCTCCAAGCCGCCGTTCCCGGCGAGCTCCGGCGTATGGGGAAAACCGACCTGTGTTAATAACGTTGAAACCCTGTGTAACGTCCCGGCGATCCTCGCTAACGGCGTGGAGTGGTACCAGAATATTTCGAAGAGCAAAGACGCTGGCACCAAACTGATGGGTTTCTCCGGTCGCGTGAAAAATCCGGGTCTGTGGGAGTTGCCGTTTGGCACCACTGCTCGCGAGATCCTTGAGGATTACGCGGGCGGCATGCGTGATGGCCTGAAATTCAAAGCTTGGCAGCCAGGCGGAGCCGGTACGGATTTCCTGACCGAAGCGCATCTGGATCTGCCGATGGAATTCGAAAGCATTGGTAAAGCGGGTAGCCGCCTGGGTACGGCGCTGGCAATGGCGGTGGACCACGAAATTGGCATGGTTTCGCTGGTGCGCAACCTGGAAGAGTTTTTCGCCCGTGAGTCCTGCGGCTGGTGTACGCCTTGCCGTGACGGTTTGCCGTGGAGCGTGAAAATTCTGCGCGCATTAGAGCGTGGCGAGGGCCAGCCCGGGGATATCGAGACACTTGAGCAACTGTGTCGTTTCCTCGGACCGGGTAAAACCTTCTGTGCGCATGCGCCAGGTGCGGTAGAGCCGCTGCAGAGCGCAATTAAATACTTCCGCGAAGAATTCGAGGCAGGCATTAAGCAGCAGTTCAGCAATACCCAGGCTATTCACGGGATTCAGCCGAACCTGCTTAAAACGCGCTGGTGAGTTAAATTTCTAATTTGGAAGCA
The DNA here is from genome assembly GCA_900112785.1 of Phytobacter palmae. GTDB lineage: Bacteria > Pseudomonadota > Gammaproteobacteria > Enterobacterales > Enterobacteriaceae > Phytobacter > Phytobacter palmae. Next base: position 83,780 of record FONB01000007.1, read on the forward strand.
CGCTAATGGCTACGATTCATGTAGACGGCAAAGAATACGAGGTTAACGGAGCGGACAACCTGTTACAGGCATGTCTCTCTATGGGCCTTGATATTCCTTATTTTTGCTGGCATCCGGCGCTGGGCAGCGTGGGTGCGTGCCGCCAGTGTGCGGTGAAGCAATATCAAAACGCGGAAGACACGCGTGGTCGCCTGGTCATGTCCTGTATGACCCCGGCGTCCGATGGCACTTTTATTTCTATCGACGATGAAGAAGCGAAGCAGTTCCGTGAAAGCGTTGTAGAGTGGCTGATGACCAACCACCCGCACGACTGTCCGGTTTGTGAAGAGGGCGGTAACTGCCACCTGCAGGATATGACCGTGATGACGGGACATAGCTTCCGTCGCTACCGTTTCACCAAACGTACTCATCGCAACCAGGACCTGGGGCCGTTCATCTCTCATGAAATGAACCGCTGCATCGCCTGCTATCGTTGCGTGCGTTACTACAAAGACTACGCAGACGGCGCAGATCTTGGCGTCTATGGCGCACATGACAACGTCTACTTTGGTCGTCCGGAAGATGGCACGCTTGAAAGCGAATTTTCCGGGAACCTGGTGGAAATCTGCCCGACCGGCGTCTTCACCGATAAAACCCACTCCGAGCGTTACAACCGTAAGTGGGATATGCAGTTTGCTCCAAGTATCTGCCAGCAATGCTCGCTGGGCTGTAATACCAGCCCGGGTGAACGTTACGGTGAACTGCGTCGTATCGAAAACCGTTATAACGGGACCGTTAACCACTACTTCCTCTGTGACCGTGGTCGTTTTGGCTATGGCTATGTGAACCTGAAAGACCGTCCGCGTCAGCCGGTTCAGCGCCGTGGTGATGATCTTATCACCCTCAACGCCGAGCAGGCGATGCAGGGCGCGGCAGATATTCTGCGCCAGTCGAAGAAAGTGATCGGTATTGGCTCCCCGCGTGCCAGTGTTGAAAGCAACTTTGCGCTGCGTGAACTGGTAGGGGCAGAAAACTTCTATACCGGTATCGCCAGTGGCGAGCAGGAACGTCTGCAGTTAATGCTTAAAGTGCTGCGTGAAGGTGGTATTCATACCCCGGCGCTGCGCGAGATTGAATCTTATGATGCGGTGCTGGTGCTGGGGGAAGACATTACCCAGACTGGCGCACGTGTCGCACTTGCGGTCCGTCAGGCAGTGAAAGGGAAAGCACGTGAAATGGCAGCGGCGCAGAAAGTAGCTGACTGGCAGATTGCAGCGATCCTGAACATTGGTCAGCGCGCCAAACACCCATTGTTTGTCACCAACGTTGACGATACCCGTCTGGACGATATCGCCGCTTGGACTTACCGCGCACCGGTAGAAGATCAGGCCCGTTTAGGCTTTGCGATTGCCCATGCGCTGGATGAGGCTTCTCCAGCGGTCGGTGGTTTGAGCAACGATCTGCGTGGCAAGGTTGATGTTATCGTTCAGGCACTGGCAGGCGCGAAAAAACCGCTGATCATTTCTGGCACCAACACAGGCAGCACGGCTGTAATTCAGGCCGCTGCTAACGTGGCGAAAGCGCTCAAAGGCCGCGGTGCGGATGTCGGTATCACCATGATTGCCCGTTCGACCAACAGCGTCGGTCTGGGTCTGATGGGTGGTGGTTCGCTGGATGACGCACTGACTGAACTGGAAACCGGTGCTGCGGATGCAGTCATCGTGCTGGAAAACGATCTGCATCGTCATGCTGCTGCCAGCCGTGTGAATGCTGCGCTGGATAAAGCGCCGCTGGTGCTGGTTATTGATCATCAGCGTACGGCGATTATGGACCATGCGCATCTGGTGCTGTCTGCGGCAAGCTTCGCGGAAAGCGACGGTACGGTTATCAACAACGAAGGACGCGCCCAGCGCTTCTTCCAGGTGTATGACCCGGCCTATTACGACAGCAAGACAATTATGCTGGAAAGCTGGCGCTGGCTGCACTCACTGCACAGCACCGTACAGAGCCGGGAAGTGGACTGGACGCAGCTTGACCATGTTATCGATGCTGTAGTTGAAAAAATGCCGCAGTTCGCCGGTATCAAAGACGCCGCACCGGATGCCAGCTTCCGTATCCGTGGTCAGAAACTGGCACGTGAGCCGCACCGCTACAGTGGTCGTACGGCAATGCGCGCCAATATCAGCGTTCACGAACCTCGCCAGCCGCAGGATAAAGACACCATGTTCGCCTTCTCAATGGAAGGGAACAACCAGCCGTCCGCACCGCGTTCACAAATTCCGTTCGCATGGGCACCGGGCTGGAACTCCCCGCAGGCATGGAACAAGTTCCAGGCTGAGGTAGGCGGTTCACTGCGCCACGGCGATCCGGGCGTGCGTCTGATTGAAGCCTCCGCTACCGGCCTGGATTACTTCACTTCCGTTCCGGCAGGCTTTACACCGCAGGACGGCCAGTGGCGAATTGCGCCTTACTACCATCTGTTCGGCAGTGATGAACTGTCTCAGCGTTCTCCGGTCTTCCAGAGCCGTATGCCGGAGCCGTATATCAAACTCAACCCGGCAGATGCTGCGAAGTTGGGGGTGAATGCGGGCGCGTATATTTCGTTCAGTTACGACGGTCAGACTATCAGCCTGCCGTTGCAGCTTTCCGAAGGGCTGACGGCAGGGCAGGTAGGGCTGCCGATGGGCATGCCGGGCATTGCGCCGGTACTGGCCGGAGCACGTCTTGAAAATCTGCAGGAGGCGCAAGCATGAGTTGGTTAACACCGGATGTTATCGACATTCTGTTAGGTATCATCAAGGCTGTCGTGATCCTGCTGGTTGTGGTCACCTGCGGCGCGCTCATGAGTTTTGGCGAACGTCGTCTGCTCGGTCTGTTCCAGAATCGCTACGGACCGAACCGCGTAGGCTGGGGTGGTTCACTCCAGATTGTCGCGGACATGATCAAGATGTTCTTTAAAGAGGACTGGATCCCGAAATTTACTGACCGGGTTATCTTCACCCTCGCGCCGATGATCGCTTTTACCTCTCTGCTGTTGGCCTTCGCCATTGTTCCGGTGAGTCCGGGCTGGGTGGTGGCTGATCTGAACATCGGGATTTTGTTCTTCCTGATGATGGCAGGTCTGGCGGTCTACGCGGTGCTGTTCGCTGGCTGGTCGAGTAACAACAAATACTCCCTGCTCGGTGCGATGCGTGCTTCTGCGCAGACGCTGAGCTACGAAGTGTTTCTTGGCCTTTCGCTGATGGGCGTGGTGGCGCAGGCGGGTTCATTCAACATGACCGACATCGTCAACAACCAGGCTCATATCTGGAACGTTATTCCGCAGTTCTTTGGTTTTATTACCTTTGCTATCGCGGGCGTGGCGGTGTGTCACCGTCATCCGTTTGACCAGCCAGAAGCCGAGCAGGAACTGGCCGATGGTTACCACATTGAATATTCCGGTATGAAGTTCGGCCTGTTCTTTGTGGGGGAATACATCGGTATCGTGACCATCTCTGCACTGATGGTGACGTTGTTCTTCGGTGGCTGGCATGGCCCGTTCTTACCGCCATTCATCTGGTTCGCGATTAAAACTGCGTTCTTTATGATGATGTTCATTTTGATTCGCGCAGCGTTACCCCGTCCGCGTTATGACCAGGTAATGTCCTTCGGCTGGAAAATATGTCTGCCGCTGACGCTTCTCAATCTGTTGGGTACGGCGGCTGTCATTCTCTGGCAAGCGCAATAAGGGGTGAAAAGACCATGACTTTAAAAGAATTACTCGTGGGCTTCGGCACCCAGGTGCGCAGTATCTGGATGATCGGCCTGCATGCGTTTGCAAAACGCGAAACCAGGATGTACCCGGAAGAACCGGTGTATTTGCCGCCGCGCTATCGTGGTCGCATCGTATTGACGCGTGACCCGGACGGCGCTGAGCGTTGCGTAGCCTGTAACCTGTGTGCGGTTGCGTGTCCGGTAGGCTGTATCTCTCTGCAAAAAGCAGAGACGGTAGATGGCCGCTGGTATCCGGAATTCTTCCGTATTAACTTCTCTCGCTGCATTTTCTGCGGTCTGTGTGAAGAGGCGTGCCCAACGACTGCAATCCAGCTGACCCCAGACTTCGAACTGGGTGAGTACAAGCGCCAGGATCTGGTGTACGAAAAAGAGGATCTGCTGATCTCCGGTCCGGGTAAATATCCGGAATATAACTTCTACCGGATGGCAGGTATGGCAATCGACGGGAAAGATAAAGGCGAGGCGCAGAACGAAGCCAAACCTATCGACGTCAAGAGCCTGTTACCGTAAGGAGAGGGGCAATGGAGTTCGCTTTTTATATCTGTGGCCTGGTAGCCATCCTCGCGACACTTCGGGTTATTACCCATACTAATCCGGTGCATGCGTTGCTGTACCTGATCGTGTCGCTGCTGGCGATTGCAGGTGTCTTCTTCTCGCTTGGCGCCTATTTTGCCGGTGCGCTGGAAATCATCGTTTACGCGGGCGCCATTATGGTGCTGTTTGTGTTTGTGGTGATGATGCTCAATCTGGGCGGCAGCGAAATCGAACAGGAGCGCCAGTGGCTGAGACCGCAAGTCTGGGTTGGTCCGGCGCTGTTGTCTGCCGTGCTGCTGGGCGTGGTTGTCTATGCCATTACTGGCGTTAACGATCAGGGTATTGATGGTACGCCGATCAGCGCGAAAGCGGTGGGCAAGGACCTGTTCGGCGCATATGTGCTGGCGGTTGAGCTGGCTTCTATGCTGCTGCTGGCAGGCCTGGTGGTCGCCTTCCATGTTGGTCGTGAAGATCGCATGGGTGAAGTGCTGAGCAATCGGGCGGACGATCGCGCGAAAAGAAAAACGGAGGAGCGCGCATGATCCCTTTACAACATGGACTGATCCTCGCCGCGATATTATTCGTGCTGGGCTTAACGGGTCTGGTTATTCGTCGCAACCTGCTGTTTATGCTGATCGGGCTTGAGATCATGATCAATGCCGCTGCGCTGGCTTTTGTGGTGGCAGGCAGCTACTGGGGGCAGACTGACGGTCAGATAATGTACATCCTCGCCATTAGCCTCGCGGCTGCCGAAGCGAGTATTGGCCTGGCGTTGCTGCTGCAACTCCATCGTCGCCGTCAGAATCTGAATATCGATTCAGTAAGTGAGATGCGTGGATGAACATGCTCGCCTTAACCATTATTTTTCCTCTGATTGGCTTTTTGCTGCTCTCTTTTTCTCGCGGGCGCTGGTCGGAAAATCTGTCTGCCACCGTGGGTATCGGCTCTATCGGCTTATCTGCGCTGGTAACGGCGATTGTCGGACTGGATTTCATCAATAACGGTCATCAGGGGTTCACCCAACCGTTGTGGACCTGGATGTCTGTTGGCAACTTCAACATCAGCTTTAGTCTGGTGCTGGATGGTCTGTCGCTGACCATGCTCTCTGTGGTCACCGGGGTTGGCTTCCTGATCCATATGTTCGCCTCCTGGTATATGCGCGGCGAAGAGGGTTACTCCCGCTTCTTCGCCTACACCAACCTGTTTATCGCGAGCATGGTGATTCTGGTGCTGGCGGATAACCTGTTGTTGATGTACCTCGGCTGGGAAGGCGTGGGCCTGTGTTCTTATCTGCTGATCGGTTTCTACTACACCGATCCGAAGAATGGCGCAGCTGCAATGAAAGCGTTTGTCGTAACCCGCGTGGGTGACGTCTTCCTCGCCTTTGCGCTGTTCATTCTTTATAACGAACTGGGCACGCTGAACTTCCGCGAAATGGTTGAACTGGCACCACAGCACTTCGCCAACGGCAGCACCATGCTGCAATGGGCGACACTGATGCTGCTGGGTGGTGCGGTCGGTAAATCGGCACAGTTGCCGTTGCAAACGTGGCTGGCTGATGCGATGGCAGGCCCAACGCCTGTCTCCGCGCTGATCCACGCCGCAACGATGGTGACTGCGGGTGTTTACCTGATTGCGCGTACACATGGCCTGTTCCTGTTAACGCCGGAAATTCTGCATCTGGTTGGGATTGTCGGGGCAGTAACCTTACTGCTGGCGGGTTTTGCTGCGCTGGTACAGACCGACATCAAACGCGTTCTCGCTTACTCCACCATGAGCCAGATTGGTTATATGTTCCTGGCATTGGGCGTGCAGGCGTGGGATGCAGCGATTTTCCATCTGATGACGCACGCATTCTTTAAAGCGCTGCTGTTCCTCTCGTCGGGTTCGGTGATCCTGGCCTGCCATCACGAGCAGAACATTTTCAAAATGGGCGGTTTGCGTAAGTCTATTCCGCTGGTTTATGCCTGTTTCCTTGTCGGTGGTGCGGCGCTGTCAGCATTACCGATCGTAACGGCGGGCTTCTTTAGTAAGGACGAAATTCTTGCGGGTGCCGTGGCGAACGGTCATATCAACCTGATGGTTGCGGGCCTTGTCGGCGCGTTTATGACCTCGCTGTATACGTTCCGTATGATTTTCATCGTCTTCCATGGCAAAGAACAAATTCATGCGCATGCAGGGAAGGGGATTACCCATCATCTGCCGCTGATTGTGCTGCTGGTACTGTCCACGTTTGTCGGCGCGATGATTGTTCCGCCGCTGCATGGCGTACTGCCGGAAACCACAGAGCTTGAACACGGTAGCGTGGTCATGCTGGAAGTGGCCTCGGGCGCAGTTGCTATCGTCGGTATCCTGCTGGCAGCCTGGCTGTGGTTGGGTAAACGCAGCCTGGTCAACGCTGTCGCGAACAGTGCGGCGGGTCGTTTCTTCGGTACGTGGTGGTTTAACGCGTGGGGCTTCGACTGGTTATACGATCGCGTGTTCGTTAAACCGTTCCTCGGCGTGGCCTGGCTGCTTAAGAGCGATCCGCTCAATGCACTGATGAACATTCCGGCAATCCTTTCCCGCTTCGCTGGCCGTGGCCTGCTGTTCAGCGAGAACGGATACCTGCGCTGGTATGTGGCATCTATGAGCATTGGCGCAGTGGTGATTCTGGCATTGCTGATGGTATTGCGTTGAGTTTGAGAGCGTTGTGTTACCCGGTGTGACAGCCGGGTCTACGACACCGTAGGTCGGGTAAGCGTTGGAGTCACCCGGCATAACAAACCTCAAACTGAATTGAATTTTCTGTTGTGAGAATTCGTTGAAAATCGGTCCGTAGGGACAGGCATTATCGGCGAAGTCAAAGTAGGCACCGCCTGCGCGCAACAACCGGAGCGTATAAAGTACGTGAAGATTGTGAGCACAGCCGGAGTTCGCTATGACGAGCAAGAGAGCCTGAACCGGACTTTAACAAGGAATAAAAATCGCCATGTTACTACCCTGGCTAATACTAATTCCCTTCATCGGTGGCTTCCTGTGCTGGCAGACCGAACGCTTCGGCGTACGTGTGCCGCGCTGGATAGCGCTGATAACCATGGGACTCACGCTGGCGCTTGGCCTGCAACTCTGGTTGCAGGGCGGCTATTCACTGACGCAATCCGCTGGCATTCCGCAGTGGCAATCGGAGTTTTTACTCCCATGGATCCCGCGTTTTGGCATCAATATTCATTTAGCGCTCGACGGTTTGTCTCTGCTGATGGTGGTGCTGACCGGTTTCCTCGGCGTACTGGCGGTACTTTGTTCCTGGCGTGAAATCGAAAAATATCAGGGCTTTTTCCACCTGAACCTGATGTGGATCCTGGGTGGCGTCATCGGCGTGTTCCTGGCCATCGACATGTTCCTGTTCTTCTTCTTCTGGGAAATGATGCTGGTGCCGATGTACTTCCTGATCGCTCTCTGGGGCCACAAAGCCTCCGACGGGAAGACGCGTATCACCGCAGCCACCAAATTCTTCATTTATACCCAGGCAAGTGGTCTGGTGATGTTGATTGCGATTCTGGCGCTGGTACTGGTGCATCATAACGCGACAGGCGTCTGGACTTTCAACTATGAAGACCTGCTGAAAACCCCGATGTCTGCTGGTGTTGAATACTTGCTGATGCTGGGCTTCTTTATCGCGTTTGCAGTAAAAATGCCGGTTGTTCCGTTGCATGGCTGGCTGCCGGATGCGCACTCCCAGGCACCGACGGCAGGTTCCGTTGACCTGGCAGGCATCTTGCTGAAAACCGCGGCCTATGGTCTGCTGCGTTTCGCACTGCCACTGTTCCCGAACGCCTCTGCCGAGTTTGCGCCGATTGCCATGTGGCTGGGTGTAATTGGTATTTTCTACGGCGCGTGGATGGCCTTCTCGCAGTACGATATCAAACGTCTGATCGCCTATACCTCCGTTTCGCATATGGGCTTCGTGCTGATTGCCATCTACACCGGCAGCCAACTGGCCTATCAGGGCGCGGTTATTCAGATGATTGCCCACGGTCTTTCCGCCGCCGGCCTCTTCATCCTGTGCGGCCAGCTGTACGAACGTCTGCATACCCGTGATATGCGTATGATGGGCGGTTTGTGGGGCAAAATTAAATGGTTGCCAGCCTTGTCGATGTTCTTCGCGGTTGCCACCCTGGGTATGCCTGGCACCGGTAACTTCGTCGGCGAATTTATGATTTTGTTCGGCAGCTACCAGGTCGTTCCGGTGATTACCGTTATTTCGACCTTTGGTCTGGTGTTCGCGTCTGTTTACTCACTGGCGATGCTGCATCGCGCTTACTTCGGTAAAGCAAAAAGCGAGCTGGCCAGTAAAGCGTTACCAGGGATGTCACTGCGCGAGCTGTTGATGATTTTGTCGCTGGTTGTACTTCTGGTACTGCTTGGCTTCTATCCGCAGCCGATTCTGGATACCTCGCATTCCGCGATGAGTAATATCCAGCAGTGGTTTGTTAATTCAGTTTCTACTACAAGGCCGTAAAGCGCTTATGACTTTAACCACACAACACCTGATTGCGCTGCTGCCGCTGCTGATCGTCGGATTGACGGTGGTGGTTGTGATGCTCTCCATTGCGTGGCGACGCAACCATTTCTTCAATGCCACGCTATCGGTTATTGGTCTGAACGTCGCTCTGCTGTCGCTCTGGTTTGTTGGCCAGGCGGGCGCGATGGACGTGACGCCATTAATGCGCGTCGACGGTTACGCCATGCTGTATACCGGCCTGGTGCTACTGGCGAGCCTTGCCACCTGTACGTTTGCATACCCCTGGCTTGAAGGCTACAACGACAACAAAGAAGAGTTCTATTTACTGGTGCTTATAGCTGCACTGGGCGGAATTCTGCTGGCGAACGCCAACCATATGGCCGCACTGTTCCTTGGTATCGAGCTTATCTCTTTACCGCTGTTCGGGCTGATTGGTTACGCTTTTCGTCAAAAACGTTCGCTGGAAGCCAGTATCAAGTACACCATCCTGTCTGCCGCAGCCTCTTCTTTTCTGCTGTTCGGTATGGCGCTGGTTTACGCACAGTCCGGCAATCTGTCTTTCGTCGCGCTGGGCAAGAGCATTGCCGGGGATGTGCTGCATGAACCGCTGCTACTGACCGGTCTGGGGCTGATGATTGTTGGTCTTGGTTTTAAACTGTCTCTGGTGCCGTTCCACCTGTGGACGCCGGACGTTTATCAGGGGGCGCCAGCGCCGGTTTCGACCTTCCTGGCGACGGCAAGCAAGATTGCTATCTTTGGCGTCGTGATGCGTCTGTTCCTGTACGCACCGGTAGGCCAAAGCGAAGCCATCCGTGTCGTACTGGGTCTGATCGCTTTCGTTTCTATTATCTTCGGTAACCTGATGGCGCTGAGCCAGACCAATATTAAACGTCTGCTTGGTTACTCTTCCATTTCCCATCTGGGTTATCTGCTGGTAGCGCTGATTGCACTGCAAAGCGGTGAGATGTCGATGGAAACAGTAGGTGTCTATCTGGCCGGTTATCTGTTCAGCAGCCTTGGCGCGTTCGGCGTGGTGAGCCTGATGTCGAGCCCGTATCGCGGTCCGGATGCAGAATCCCTGTTCTCCTATCGCGGCTTGTTCTGGCATCGTCCGATTCTGTCAGCGGTAATGACGGTGATGATGCTATCGCTGGCAGGTATTCCAATGACGCTGGGCTTTATCGGTAAGTTCTACGTACTGGCCGTGGGTGTACAGGCACACCTGTGGTGGTTGACGGCAGCCGTGGTTCTGGGCTCTGCAATTGGTCTTTACTACTACCTGCGTGTGGCGGTGAGTCTCTACCTGAGCGCGCCGCAACAGCTTAACCGTGATGCACCGAGTAACTGGCAGTACAGCGCCGGTGGTGTTGTGGTACTGATCTCTGCACTACTCGTACTGCTGCTTGGTATCTACCCGCAGCCGCTGATTTCGCTGGTACAACTGGCAAGGCCGCTTATGTAAGGCCTTACCGCTAATAAAAAACCGCCGAATCGGCGGTTTTTTTATATCTGAAAGAAAAACGATTAAATTATTTTGCCAGTAGCGGTCTGGACATGATTTTTTGTCCACTAACCAGCGGTCCGGTGATATGACTCGCTGAGCGCTCAAGCACTTCCTGAATGACCGACGACAGTTCGTTAATTTCAAACTTCGCCACATAACCATCGGCCTGAACTTTACGCACATGGTCTTCGTTGGCGCTACCGGAGAGCGAGGAGTGAATAACTACCGGAATGTGCTTAAGGCGCGGATCGCTCTTAATCAGACGGGTCAGGGTGAAGCCGTCCATTTCCGGCATTTCCAGATCCGTCAGTACCATCGAAATCTTATCGCTGATAGGGACGCCTTCGGCATCTGCCTGTTGGCTAAGTACCTGAATACGCTCCCAGGCGTCTTTCCCGGTAATGTGCATCGTGTTAGGGATCTGCATCGCCTGCAGCCCTTTATCCAGCATTGCTCGCGCCACTTTAGAGTCTTCTGCCACAATCGCGACGGCACCGGGTTTGATATTGAACTTCTTATCCGGAAGATGGTTGCCGTGCAGATCGTGATCCGCTGGCGAAATGTCGTAAAGAATCTGCTCAACATCCAGCACCATCGCCAGATTGTTACTGTCTTTGTCTTCGTCAAGGCAGGCAATACTGGTGATATACTGGCCGTTAATGGCCTTCTCTGCCGTATGAACCTGTTTCCAGTCCAGACGAATAATATTCTCTACCGACTCTACCGCAAACGCCTGCACGCTGCGGGCATATTCTGTAATTAACAAAATATTGAGGCCAGTCTCAGGCTTACAGCCTGCAACTGCGGAGAGATCAATCACCGGGATCACCTGATCACGAATGTTGACCATACCCATTAATGGCGGTTTCATCCCGGCAGGACGGGTAAACGTCGGCATCGGAACGATTTCACGCAATTTAAAAACATTTATGCCGAAAAGTTCTGATTTCTCGTTCTTCATCGAGGCACCAAGACGAAACAGCAACAGCTCAAAACGGTTCGACAGGGTAAGATTCGCCCTGTCATCAATATCTTTCTGGAAATTATCCATGGTGCCCTCAATGTGGAATGGCTGCGGTAAGACTGTTATCGGCACATTGCGGAAAAAGTAGAGTGCGCAATATCACATCATAGCGCAATGGTATAAAAATCTTTTGCGAGGGTGGTTTGCGCAAAGAATGTACGGCATTCACTAAGTAAATGCTGACTTCCTTCGGCATCATAGCGGGAACTGACGTGGGTTATAATGAGCCTGCCCACTCCTGCATCCCGCGCCAGTTGTGCCGCCTGATGCGTTGAACTGTGCCCGCGACTGTTTGCTTTTTCCTCCATGGCATATTCCAGCGTGGCCTCATGTACCATCATGTCGACATCCTGGGCCAATTGCAGCGCGGCAGGGCAGGGGGCGGTATCGCCAAAAATGGCCAGTTTTTTTCCGGGTGTTGCCGGGGCGAGGAAATCCTCACCGTGAATAATGCGGCCATCTGCGAGGGTCACCGTTTCACCGTTTTTGAGACGCTGGAAAAGTGGCCCGGGCGGTATGCCCAGGGCAGTTAATGCCCGCGCATCCAGGGCGCCCGGTTTATCATGCTCCTCAATACGATAGCCATAACACTCTACCGGATGGTTCAGGGCGAAAGCGGTTACGCGGCGTAAACCATCATCCACTACCTGTCCCTCGCTGACTTCTTCAATCGTGAGTGGATAGTCGGTCCACGACCCGCTCAGGCGCAGGCTGGTCTCCACGAATTCGCGAATCCCTTTCGGCCCATAAATCGTCAGCGGTTGTGCATTACCTGCCATGGAACGGCTACAGAGCAGTCCTGGCAGGCCAAAAAGGTGATCACCATGCAGGTGGGTAATAAAAATACGATCCAGTTTGCCGGGATTAAAAGACGTTCGCAGCAACTGATGCTGTGTCCCTTCACCACAGTCAAATAACCACAGGCCAGCCTGTGTCGGATGCTGCAAATTGAGCAATATCGCAGTCACATTACGCGTGCGCGTCGGCACGCCCGCCGAGGTGCCAAGAAAAATCAGTTCCACAATGCATTACGCCCTTTGCGTTAATGGCAAAGCATTTAGTATAACGAGGTCACACCAAATAAGGAGCACATCATGATTCGCTGGCAGGACCTGCATCATTCTGAATTAACCGTCGCTGATCTTTACGCCCTGCTTAAGCTGCGCTGTGAAGTCTTTATTGTTGAACAAACTTGCCCGTACCTTGATGTTGATGGCGATGACCTGGTCGGTCAAAACCGCCATCTGCTCGGCTGGAAAGAAAATCAGCTGGTGGCTTATGCGAGGATTCTGAAAAGTGAAGACGATCTGGAGCCGGTTGTGATAGGGCGGGTGATTGTCAGTGAGCAGGTTCGCGGTGAAAAACTGGGGTACCAATTGATGGAACGTGCGGTGGCTTCTTGCCAGCAACACTGGCCGCAGCACGCGCTGTATCTGGGGGCGCAGGCTCATTTGCAACATTTTTATGCCCGCTTTGGTTTTGTTCCGGTGACTGATGTTTATGACGAGGATGGCATTTTGCACATCGGAATGGCGCGGGAAGTGGGCCAGGCGTAACCGGCGGTGATTGTCTATAGTTAGCGGACAGGTACATAACATGGAGAAAACCGATGTCTAATCAATTTTATGATTCACGTATCGATGATGACCTGGCCCTGCTGAGCGAGACGCTGGAAGAAGTGTTACGCTCCTCAGGCGATCCCGCTGACCAGAAATATATTGAGCTTAAAGCGCGCGCAGAACAGGCTCTGCATGAAGTGAAAAACCGCGTCAGTAGCGCTTCTGATACCTATTACTATCGGGCGAAAAAAGCGGTTTACCGCGCGGATGATTATGTTCACGAAAACCCCTGGCATGGTATTGGCGTAGGTGCCTCTGTAGGCCTTGTCTTAGGGTTACTGCTGGCCCGTCGTTAATAAAAAATCCCCTCCCTAAACGGGGGTACTGCTAATTTTCGCAGTCACCCCGTATACTAAGCGTTTTTGAGCGGGAGGGGGTTGCGTGCATTCCATTTCAGCTGCGCTGGAGCAGTTACGCGAGAAATTATCCGGCATTGATGCTAACTCACCTGGATTTTACGTCTTTGACGTTGCCTTTGCCCTCAATGACGCTTTCGACCCACTGACTTTTTTAGCCAGTCAGTCCTGCTTTCCACAATTCTACTGGCAGCAACGTAGCGGTGAAGATGAAGCTGCTGCATTGGGTCAGGTGTTGCGTTTTACCTCGCTGACAGAAGCCCAACATTTCCTCAACGACAATGCCGAATACGATCTGCGTATCTGGGGGCTGAATGCTTTTGACCCTCAACAAGGCGAGCTATTCCTGCCGCGTCTCGAATGGCGCCGGGAAGCGGGACGGGCATCCTTACGTCTTATTGTCATGAATGACACAGCACAACGCCGCGATGTTGCGCAGGCACGTGCATTTATTGATGCCCTGGTTCGCGTGAAGTCGCTGCCAGATGTGCAGATGGACCTGGTTTCACAGCAACACTATCCGGAACAATCGGGCTGGGAAGCACTGGTTACCCAGGCAACGCAGGCGATTGCGCGCGGTGAGATGGACAAGGTCGTACTTGCGCGTGCCACGGATTACCGTTTCTCCCAACCGGTGAATGCTGCTGCCCTGATGGCGGCGAGCCGTCGCCTTAACCATCACTGCTTTCATTTTTTTATCGCCTTTGCCCCCCACAACGCATTTCTGGGTTCGTCTCCTGAACGCCTGTGGCGCAGAAGGGGAACATCATTGCGTACCGAAGCTCTGGCAGGGACCGTCGCTAACGATACAGATGATACGCGGGCTGCTGAGCTGGGTGACTGGTTAATGAATGACGACAAAAACCAGCGCGAGAATATGCTGGTTGTCGAAGATATCTGTCAGAGATTACAGCATGCAACCTCAACGCTGGATGTGTTGCCACCGCAAATTGTTCGACTGCGTAAAGTGCAACATCTGCGGCGCTGTATCTGGACCGAAATGCATCATAAAGATGATGCAGAGTGTTTAACGCTGCTCCAGCCAACTGCCGCGGTAGCCGGGTTGCCCCGTCTGGCGGCGCGTGCCTTTATAACGCAGCATGAACCCTTTGAGCGTGAGTGGTATGCCGGTTCGGCGGGCTATTTGTCGCTTAAACAAAGCGAGTTCTGTGTCGCATTACGCTGTGCAAAAATCAGTGATACCACTGTGCGTTTATACGCGGGGGCGGGGATCGTGGCAGGTTCCGACCCGACAATGGAATGGCAGGAAATCGAAAATAAAGCGGCGGGATTGCGTTCATTATTGATAATGAAACACGCATAACCGACCCATATCAATAATCTACTCTTTTCGATTCTTTATACTAAGCCACAATATTGATACTGGACAAACTTATGTCAGTGAGTGCTTTTAACCGACGCTGGGCCGCGGTGATTCTTGAAGCTTTAACGCGCCACGGCGTGCGACATGTTTGTATCGCGCCGGGGTCCCGTTCCACGCCGCTGACGCTGGCGGCGGCAGAAAATCCGTCCTTTATCCATCATACGCATTTTGATGAACGTGGTTTGGGGCATCTTGCACTCGGTCTCGCAAAAGCGAGCGGCACCCCGGTGGCGGTCATCGTCACCTCTGGTACAGCCGTAGCAAATCTCTACCCGGCGTTGATTGAAGCCAGCCTCACCGGGGAAAAATTGATTTTTCTCACCGCCGACAGACCTCCCGAACTCATTGATTGTGGTGCCAACCAGGCAATACGCCAGCCGGGGATCTTTGCGTCGCACCCGACGCAATCGCTGGCGCTACCGCGTCCGTCGCTGGACATTCCCGCCCGTTGGCTGCTTTCAGCTGTCGATCATCTTATGGCGTCCGCTCAGACTGGCGCGGTACACATTAACTGCCCGTTTGCTGAACCGCTGTACGGTGAAATGGATGATACGGGACTTGCCTGGCAGCAAGCGCCCGGCGACTGGTGGCAGGGTGACAAACCCTGGCTGCGTGAAGATTTACATATCGGCAGCGCGAAACAACGCGACTGGTTTTTCTGGCGGCAGAAACGCGGCGTGGTCGTGGCTGGTCGAATGAGTGCGTCCGAAGGCAAGCTGGTTGCCGCATGGGCTAAAATGCTCGGTTGGCCACTTATTGGCGATGTCCTTTCACAAACCGGGCAACCGCTGCCGTGCGCCGACCTGTGGCTGGGCAACGCTCGTGCGGTAAGTGAGCTACAAGCCGCACATATTGTTGTTCAACTTGGTAGCAGCCTGACCGGTAAGCGATTGCTCCAGTGGCAGGCGACCTGCGAGCCGCAGGAGTACTGGCTAATAGATTCTGTTGCCGGGCGGCTTGATCCAGCGCACCACCGTGGTCGCCGTCTGGTTTCCGGCATTGCCGAGTGGCTGGAGCTGCATCCGGCAGAAGCACGCGCACCCTGGTGTACTGAAATCCCACAATTATCCGCTCAGGCGTGGCAGACGGTTGACCGTCAGTGTGAAACCTTTGGCGAAGCGCAACTGGCGCATCGGCTGGCAAATTATCTGCCGGATCAGGGGCAGTTATTCCTCGGCAATAGCCTGGTGGTCCGTCTGGTGGATGCGCTGGGACAGCTACCGGCCGGTTATCCGGTCTATAGCAACCGTGGCGCGAGCGGTATCGATGGTCTGGTTTCTACTGCCGCAGGGGTACAGCGCGGCGCGGCGCGGCCTACGCTTGCAATCGTCGGCGACTTGTCTGCCTTGTACGACTTGAATGCGCTGGCATTACTGCGCCACGCTTCTGCGCCGATGGTGTTGATTGTGGTCAATAACAACGGCGGGCAGATCTTCTCACTATTGCCGACCCCGCAAAGCGAGCGTGAACAATTTTATCTAATGCCACAGCATGTGCGTTTTGAGCATGCGGCGGCGATGTTTGGCCTGAAATACCATAATCCCCAAACCTGGGATGAGCTTGAACAAGCTCTGGTGGGGGCATGGAGTAAAGCGGGGGCAACGCTGATCGAGCTGGTGGTGAAAGACACTGACGGCGCGCATACGCTGCAACAGTTGCTCGCGCAGGTAAGTCAGCTGTGATCCTTAATGCGCGAGCCATGCCAGGAGAGCCGCAAAAGCCGTGGCTGATTTTTCTGCACGGTTTTTCGGGTGACAGCCGTGAATGGCAACCCATCGGTGAGCGCTTCACAGCATGTCCACGCTTGTATATTGACCTGCCGGGCCACGGTGATTCGGCGAAGATCAGCGTGGCATCCTTCAGACAGCTAAACGAAGCGCTGTGTGACACTCTTAATAGTTACAACATACTAAGATACTGGCTGATAGGATATTCGCTGGGCGGACGGGTGGCGATGCACTTTGCCTGTTCGCAGCCAGCGGGGCTATTAGGGTTGATCGTTGAAGGGGGACATCCGGGGCTGACGGATGCGACTGCTCGACAGGCACGCCTGCTCTCCGATGGACAATGGGCGCAGCGATTTCGCGTGGAACCGCTTGTTGACGTTTTTAACGACTGGTATCAACAACAGGTTTTTGCGTCTTTGAGTGGGGAACAACGGCAAAATCTGGTGGCGTTACGTAGCCAGAATAATGGCCCGGCGTTGGCTACTATGCTGGAAGCGACCTCGCTTGCCGTACAACCGGACTTACGCTCTGCGCTGCAAAAGGCGCCTTTTCCATTTCATTATTTATGTGGTGAGTTTGACAGTAAATTTCGCGCGCTGGCAGCTGAGGTTAGCGCGGACTGTCATGTAATTGTTGACGCCGGGCATAACGCGCATCGGGAAAGCCCCGATGGCGTGGCGAACTGCCTGGCGCGAATTCTGCGTCTCGATATAAAGGGCACACTATGATCTATCCCGATGAAACCATGCTGTACGCACCGATTGAATGGCAAGACTGCTCTGAAGGTTATACCGATATTCGTTATCACAAATCGATAGATGGTATTGCCAAAATCACCATTAATCGTCCCCAGGTGCGCAACGCATTTCGTCCATTGACCGTTAAAGAGATGATTCAGGCGCTGGCTGATGCGCGCTATGACGACAACATCGGTGTGATCATTCTGACCGGTGAAGGCGAAAAGGCATTCTGCTCGGGGGGCGATCAGAAAGTCCGTGGCGATTACGGCGGATACCAGGATGACTCCGGCGTACACCATCTGAACGTACTGGACTTCCAGCGTCAGATTCGTACCTGCCCGAAACCGGTGGTGGCGGCCGTTGCAGGCTACTCCATTGGCGGCGGCCACGTACTGCATATGATGTGCGACCTGACGATCGCGGCGGAAAACGCTATCTTTGGCCAGACCGGTCCGAAAGTGGGCTCCTTTGACGGCGGCTGGGGCGCATCCTATATGGCGCGTATCGTCGGTCAGAAAAAGGCGCGTGAAATTTGGTTCCTGTGCCGCCAGTACAATGCCAAAGAGGCGCTGGATATGGGGCTTGTCAATACGGTGGTGCCTGTTGCTGAGCTTGAGCGGGAGACTGTGCGCTGGTGCCGTGAAATGTTGCAGAACAGCCCGATGGCACTGCGTTGCCTGAAAGCGGCACTGAACGCCGACTGTGATGGGCAGGCAGGTCTGCAGGAACTGGCGGGTAATGCCACCATGCTGTTCTACATGACCGAAGAGGGTCAGGAAGGCCGCAATGCGTTTAACGAAAAACGTCAGCCGGACTTCAGCAAATTTAAGCGGAACCCGTAATGCGCAGCGCGCAAGTTTACCGCTGGCAGATACCGATGGACGCGGGCGTCGTACTGCGTGACCGGCGGCTGAAAACCCGTGACGGGCTATTTATTCATCTACGGGACGACGTGCGTGAAGGCTGGGGCGAGATTTCGCCTTTGCCGGGATTTAGCGTGGAGTCTCTTGAGGAGGCTACAGCCGCAGCCTGTGGCTGGGCCCGGGAGTGGCGAGCGGGGTATGGCGATCTGCTGCCGGGATTGCCGTCGGTTGATTTTGGTATCAGCTGTGCGCTGGCGGAACTGCGCGGCTCGTTGCCGCAGGCGGCGGACTACCGTGCCGCGATACTGTGTACGGGCGATCCTGACGAACTTTTTGCCGCACTGGCTGCCATGCCGGGCGAAAAAGTGGCGAAAATGAAAGTCGGCCTGTATGAAGCGGTGCGCGATGGCATGGTAGCAAATTTGCTGCTGGAGGCGATGCCTGACTTGCGCCTGCGTCTGGACGCTAACCGTGCCTGGACGCCGCTCAAAGCGCAGCAATTCGCAAAGTATGTGAATCCGGATTACCGTGACCGCATTGCTTTTCTGGAAGAGCCCTGTAAAACGCGTGATGATTCTCGCGCCTTCGCCCGCGAAACGGGGATAGCCATTGCCTGGGATGAAAGTTTACGTGACGCTGACTTCACCTTTGAGCGTGAAAAAGGCGTACGTGCGGTGGTCATTAAACCCACCTTAACCGGAAGTCTTGAGAAGGTTCAGGCGCAGGTGACAGCGGCCACGCAGTTGGGTATGACGGCGGTAATCAGCTCGTCAATCGAGTCCAGCCTTGGCCTGACCCAACTGGCACGCATCGCCGCATGGCTCACCCCTGAAACCATTCCGGGTCTCGATACGTTAAGCCTGATGCAGGCTCAGCTTGTGCGTCGTTGGCCGGATAGCCCATTACCCTGCCATAGCGTTGAGACGCTGGAACCCCTGCTATGAGGTTCAATACCTGGCCATGGCATTACTGGTGCGAAATGCGTGGCGATGCGCCGGCTATTCGCTTGCAGGATGAGACCTTAAGCTGGCGTGACCTGTGTGTACGTGTTGATGCGCTGGCCGCCGGTTTTGCTCTCCAGGGGGTAAGCGAGGGCGATGGCGTGATGCTCCGTGGGCGAAACCAACCCAACGTGGTGTTAGCGTGGCTGGCCTTACTGCAGTGTGGCGCACGTATACTGCCGATCAACCCTCAATTGCCCGCGCTTTTGCTGGAGACATTGCTTCCAGCCCTGACGTTGCGTTTTGACGTTAATCTGGCCGATGGCAACACCTTTGCTGGTCTGTCGCCGCTTGAACTGCGACCTGTTGCCCAACCTTATACCGTCGACTGGCAGCCACAACGTCTGGCGTCGATGACGCTCACCTCTGGTTCGACAGGTTTACCCAGGGCGGCGGTTCATACCTGCGCAGCGCACCTTGCCAGCGCAGAAGGGGTGCTGGCGATGATTCCTTTCGCGCCAGAAGATGACTGGCTGCTGTCACTACCGCTGTTCCATGTGTCCGGGCAGGGAGTTTTGTGGCGCTGGTTGCTGGCAGGCGCGCGCTTAACTGTCTCTGAGAGCACTCTGGCAGAGGCTTTGCAGGGATGTACCCATGCGTCGCTGGTGCCTACGCAGTTGTGGCGCCTGTTGAATGAGGCAGCAGATATTTCGCTCAAAGCCGTTTTGCTGGGCGGTGCGGCGATCCCGGTCGATCTGACTGAACATGCGCGTGAGCGTGGTGTGCGTACCTGGTGTGGCTATGGCCTGACGGAGTTTGCGTCGACGGTATGCGGGAAAGAGGCAGATGGCCGGCCTGATGTCGGTTATCTGCTGCCGGGAAGAGCATTGCGTATTGTTGACGATGAGATTTGGCTGCGGGCAGACAGTATGGCCTCAGGTTACTGGCGTGACGGGGAATTACTGCCCTTGCTCAATGATGAGGGCTGGTTTGCCACCCGTGACAAAGGTGTACTGCGCGACGGTCGTCTGAGTATTCTGGGACGACTGGATAATCTGTTTTTCAGCGGCGGCGAAGGTATCCAGCCTGAGGAAGTGGAGCGTGTCATCATGGCGCACCCGCAAATCCGGCAGGTATTCATTATTCCCCGTGAGGACCGCGAATTTGGTCATCGACCTGTGGCGGTAGTGGAGTGCGATGACGCCGTCGAACTCTCGCAGTTTAGCGCCTGGGTACAGGATAAGCTCGCGCGTTTTCAACAACCCGTTGCGTGGTTGCGCTTGCCGGAGCATCTCTCGTCCGGCGGGATTAAAATATCACGCCATGCACTACAGTTATGGGTCGCCGCACTGTAGATTTTTTGCGTGGCGCTTTCCAGTTTGAAGGCGGGGAATGTCCACCGGCAGCAGAAGGGTGTTAGTGTCCTGACATTTCCGCTCAGGCAAGGAATGCCATGAAGAACACCGCTGCATCCACCACGCATGATGCGCTTTTCAAGCAGTTTCTTACCCATAAAGAGACGGCGTGCGATTTTCTGACACTCCATTTACCCGCGTCGCTACGTCAACTTTGCGATCTTACTACGCTGAAACTGGAGTCCGGAAGTTTTGTTGACGAGGCACTGCGTGCAACACATTCCGATGTGCTCTACTCGGTCAAAACCCATCAGGGTGGGGGATATATTTATGTACTCATTGAGCACCAAAGTTCACCCGATAAGCTTATGGCCTTTCGCTTGATGCGTTATGCCGTCGCGGCAATGCAGCGACATCTCGATGCGGGAAACACAGTCTTGCCTCTGGTGATTCCGATGCTTTTTTATCATGGGCGCATTAGCCCGTATCCCTTTTCGTTATCCTGGCTGGATATGTTCAGCCAACCGCAACATGCCCGTGAACTGTACACAGCGTCATTTCCGTTGGTGGATATCACCATTGTGCCAGACGAGCAGATCATGACGCACCGACGTGTGGCCTTACTCGAATTATTACAAAAACACATTCGCCTGCGGGATATGACCCTCTTGCTGGACAAACTGGTCACAACCTTGTCGCTGGGATACACTACGCGGCAGCAATTGCGCGCTGCGATGCACTATTTACTGAGCAGAGGCAACACGCCAGCACCCGGAGCTTTTCTTCGTCGGCTGGCACTTCGTTCGCCACAACATAAGGAGACGTTGATGACTATTGCTGAACAACTGGAAGAACTCGGCAGGCGTAAAGGTTTTCGTCAGGGGCGCAAAGAAGGCCGTCATGAAGGCCGGAATGAAGGACGTGAGGAAGGTCAAAAGTCAGAGGCGCTTCGCATCGCCTGTGAAATGTTACGCAGTGGGATGGACAAAGCCATCGTGCAGCGTCTCACTGGTCTGAGTGAAGCGGAACTGGCGCAGTTCAAACATTAAATCTGCGCCGCTATGTTCTAAGAGTAGTCCTTTCTGGCTTAGCGTGCGACGGGGGCGACATTAAGCTCCACTTCACCGTTCTCCCTGGTGCAGTCAAAAATCAGGGAGCTCATGTAGATCTCTTCTTTGTTGTCTTTGATGTAGATTTTCATGCGCACCTCGTCGCTAAAAGTCCACGGCGTTATCTGCTGCAATACCCATTTCTCGCCTGGTTCGATGCCCCACCACACCGAGTCCACTGGCCGACTAAAACGCCATAATCACCCTTTGACGCATGATTGAGTCCTTATCCCTGGGCGGGGTTGGGCTTATACCACTAACGTTGCGCGGGGGCAGTAAGCTGTCAAAAATGTAGCAAACGGTCCTGTACTGGCGCATTTAATGAAAACGAGCGCATAAAAATCGTGGATTGATGTAAATAATCATTTTTAGTTCAGTATTCTTAAAAAAAATGATCGTACAATCAGCCGCTTTGGAACAGTGGACTATCGTTGCGCGGATAAGAGAAATGAAAAAGAGTTTATGTTTGGGTTTTGCCAGCCTTCTGCTGGCGTCTGCCGGGGCAAATGCCGTGAGCTTGAGCGGCCAGGTTGGTGAGCACTACACAAACCTTGGCGTTGGGTTGGGTACGGAAACCAGTGGCCTCGCGTTGAGCGGTAACTGGGCACACAACGATGATAATGGCGACATCGCCGGTCTTGGCCTGGGGTATAACATTCCGCTGGGGCCGTTTATGGGGACTGTTGGCGGTAAGGGTGTTTACCTTAACCCGAATGCCGGAAGCGAAGGGTATGCGCTGGCCGCAGGCGGCGGTCTGGCGTGGCAGATTAGTGACAGTTTTCGCCTCTTTGGCGAATATTATTACTCTCCCGATTCCCTCTCCAGCGGGGTTAATGACTACCGTGAAGCGAATGCCGGTGCTCGCCTGACCATTATACGTCCGCTCAGCATCGAAGCCGGTTACCGTTATGTCGATCTGACTGGCAAAGAAGGCAAACGCGATAATGCGGTGGCAGATGGCCCGTATGTCGGCGTCAACGCCAGCTTCTGATCTTTCGGCGCGGCGTCCGTCCGCGCCAGTTTCTTACCTCTTTTCTTCTCTTCATGCGGTATAGTGTTTCAACCTCTATTGCTGGAGAAAATAATGTTAAACGTAGAGATGCTGTCAACCGGCGATGAAGTCTTGCACGGGCAAATCGTGGATACGAATGCCGCCTGGCTGGCAGATTTTTTCTTTAATCAGGGGTTACCGCTTACCCGACGTAATACCGTTGGCGACAACCTCGACGACCTGGTGGCCATTCTGCGTGAACGCAGCCAGCAGGCGGATATTCTTATTGTTAATGGTGGATTAGGTCCAACCAGCGATGACCTCAGTGCGCTGGCGGCGGCAACGGCGAAGGGCGAAACGCTGGTATTGCATGAAGAATGGCTGACGCAGATGGAGCGCTTCTTTACCGAGCGCGGACGCGTTATGGCGCCCAGCAACCGCAAGCAGGCAGAAATTCCTGCCAGTGCAGAGCTGGTGGATAACCCTGTCGGCACCGCCTGCGGTTTTGCTTTACAGCTTAATCGCTGCCTGATGTTCTTTACGCCAGGGGTGCCTTCGGAGTTTAAAGTGATGGTGGAACGTGAAATTCTTCCGCGCATTCGCGCACGCTTTACGCTTCCTGAGCCGCCTGTCTGTCTGCGCCTGACAACCTTTGGCCGCTCTGAAAGCGATCTGGCGCAAAACCTGTCGCATTTGACGTTACCCGAGGGCGTGGTAATGGGGTATCGCTCATCAATGCCCATTATTGAGCTGAAACTCACCGGTCCTGCAGAGCATCGCGAGGCGATGGACGCGTTATGGCCGGAAGTGAAACGGGTAGCCGGTGAGAGCCTCATTTTCGAAGGTACCGTGGGTTTACCGGCGCTGCTTGCCGGTCGACTGCGTGAACGTCAACTCAGCCTGACGCTAAGCGAACAATTCACCGGTGGCCTTGTGGCCTTGCAGCTTTCGCGTGCGGGCGCGCCGTTGCTGGTCAGCGAAGTCATCCCTTCACAGGATGAAGCGTTAGTGCAGACGGCTCGTTGGGCTGCGGGGCTGCGCGATCGCCATCTGGCCGGGCTGGCACTCACCGTCTCGGGGCTGGAAGAAGAGCATCTGAACTTTGCGCTGGCGACACCGGAAGGCACGCATGCCTTACGCGTGAAATTTAATACGAATCGACATAGTCTGATAGTACGCCAGGAGGTCTGTGCGATGATGGCGCTCAATATTCTGCGCCGTTGGCTTAATGGCCAGGATGTTGCCAGTGACCATGGCTGGATCAATGTCGTCGAATCGTTATTTGTTGAATAATCCTTTTACGCCGGAAGAAATAGCGCTTCCGGCCTTTTCCAGTCCAACCTGTTGTACTCTGCCTGAAAAAATCTGCGTTTCACTTCACGTTTTTTATTCACGAGATGTCCAGCATTCTGGATCACTCTGGCTTTATGATCGTTCTCACAAAACCGGGTCCGGTAAGCCGCAACACTGATTCCAATATTCAGGACTGGAGTCCAATATGTTGGAATCAACCAAAGTACCCGCGCTCAGCCGGGCAATCGACATTCTTAATCTCATCGCTCGTAGTGGGCCTTGCAGCGCTGCGATAATCATTGAAGAGACCGGGATTCCTAAAAGCACCGCCTATCTAATTTTGGCGGAATTAAAGAAAGCGCGTTTATTGCGTATTGATAGCAATGACAACTACTGCTTATGGACAAAGCTCGTTGAACTTGCCGGGCACGCTTTGGCAAGAATGGATCTGCGCGAAATTGCCCGCCCCCGTCTGACTGAACTTATGGATGAGACCGGTCTGCTCTGTCATCTGGGGATTATTGATGACGCAAATGCCTATTACATTCTCAAAATAGAATCCTCCTCCACCATCAGCGTGCGCTCTCATGAGGGCAAAAGTCTTTCCCTTTATCGCTCGGGTATAGGGAAGTGTCTGCTGGCCTGGCAGCCGCCTGCGATCCGCGATGAAATCATCCGTCATTTGCACTGGGAAAAAGCGACGTCGTCGACCATTGCCAGTGCCCAACAATTACACGATGAACTGATGCTGATTCGTTCCCGCGGATGGAGCTATGACAATGGCGAAGATTACCCCGATGTCCGATGTGTTGCAGCCCCCGTTTTTGATGCGCGCAACGCGCTAACGGCAGCCATCTCGGTAGTGGGAACCCGTCTGCAAATCAATGAGGAAAACCGGGATTACCTGGCAGGTAAGGCGATTACTTGCGCAAAAGATATTTCCCGGCTCTTAGGGTGGAAAAGCCCGTTCGACAAGCAAGCATCATAAAAAGGAGAACATCATGAACTTACCGAAAATTAAACACGTCAGGGCCTGGTTTATCGGAGGCGCTACCGCAGAGAAAGGGGCCGGTGGTGGTGATTATCACGATCAGGGAGCCCATCACTGGATAGACGATCATATCGCCACCCCTATGAGCAAATACAAGGCCTATGAGCAATCCCGGCAGTCTTTCGGTATCAACGTACTGGGAACCTTAATTGTTGAGGTGGAAGCGGAAAATGGCCAGACGGGCTTTGCTGTTTCCACCGCCGGAGAGATGGGCTGTTTTATCGTTGAAAAGCATTTAAACCGCTTTATCGAGGGTAAATGTGTCAGTGATATCAAACTCATACATGATCAGATGCTTAATTCCACCTTGTATTACGCAGGGTCTGGCGGGTTGGTTATGAATACGATCTCCTGCGTCGACCTGGCTTTGTGGGATCTGTTTGGCAAGGTTGTCGGGTTACCCGTCTATAAATTGCTCGGTGGTGCGGTACGTGACGAAATCCAGTTTTATGCGACCGGCGCGCGCCCTGACCTGGCGAAAGAGATGGGATTTATTGGCGGCAAAATGCCGACACACTGGGGCCCTCATGATGGTGATGCGGGTATTCGCAAAGATGCGGCAATGGTGGCTGAATATCGCGAGAAATGCGGTGAAGATTTCTGGCTTATGCTGGATTGCTGGATGAGCCAGGATGTTAACTATGCAACAAAACTGGCCCATGCCTGCGCTCCCTATAATCTGAAATGGATCGAAGAGTGTCTGCCACCACAGCAATATGAGGGATATCGCGAACTGAAACGTAACGCACCTGCCGGAATGATGGTTACCAGCGGTGAGCATCACGGTACGCTGCAATCGTTTCGTACGCTTTCGGAAACCGGGATTGATATCATGCAGCCTGATGTCGGCTGGTGCGGTGGCTTAACGACGCTGGTTGAGATCGCCGCAATCGCAAAAGCGCGCGGACAACTTGTCGTGCCACATGGTTCTTCGGTTTATTCCCATCACGCGGTGATTACCTTTACTAATACGCCATTCAGTGAGTTTTTAATGACCAGCCCCGACTGCTCTACGCTGCGTCCGCAATTTGACCCCATCCTGGTGGATGAACCAGTGCCAGTGAATGGACGTATCCATAAGCGTGTTCTGGATAAACCGGGCTTTGGAGTCGAACTTAATCGCAACTGCAATTTAAAGCGCCCGTATAACCACTAATTCCTCCGCGTCGCGCCGTCACTACGCGGCGCAGCCCTACATGAGGTCATTACAATGAATACCAGCTTATTGGATAGCGTGGTAAAGAAAAACCGCGCCCGTTTAATCCCCTTTATGTTGATGTTATACGTCCTGGCATTTCTTGATCGTTCCAATATCGGTTTTGCAAAAGAGACGTATCAGATAGACACCGGCCTGAGCAACGAGGCTTATGCATTGGGGGCGGGGATCTTTTTTGTGGTGTACGCCTTCCTCGGCGTACCGGCTAATTTATTGATGCGCAAGTTCGGCGCACGCTACTGGATTGGGGGGACCACCCTGTTATGGGGATTTCTCTCTGCGGCGATGGCCTGGGCTGATACCGAAGCCCGGTTTCTGCTTGTACGCACCCTTCTGGGGGCAGCAGAAGCAGGTTTCTTCCCTGGCATGATTTACCTTACCTCTCAGTGGTTCCCACAGCGCAATCGCGCCAGCATCATGGGACTTTTTTACATGGGGGCGCCATTAGCCTTGACGCTGGGTTCGCCGCTGTCCGGCGCATTGCTTGAAATGCATGGCTTTATGGGACATCCGGGGTGGTTCTGGATGTTTTTGATTGAAGGTCTGCTTGCTGTCTCCGCTGGGATCTTTACCTTCTTCTGGCTGGATGATACGCCAGCCCAGGCCCGCTTCCTCACGCCGCAAGAGAAGGGTGTTCTTGAGACTCAGCTGGCCAGCGAAGAGGAAAGCAAAGTGACCTCACGTCTGACCGATGCCCTGCGTAATGGACGGGTATGGCAGCTGGCTTTCATTTATCTGACTATTCAGGTCGCGGTGTATGGATTGATCTTTTTCCTGCCGACGCAGGTGGCCGCGTTACTGGGGACAAAAGTGGGATTCACCGCCTCTGTCGTTACTGCTATCCCCTGGGTTGCCGCCCTGTTTGGTACCTGGCTTATTCCTCGTTATTCCGACAAGACGGGGGAAAGACGTAACATCGCTGCGCTGACACTGTTAGCGGCGGGTATTGGCATTGGCGTTTCCGGCCTGGTATCTCCCGTGCTGGCCATTCTGGCCTTATGCGTTGCGGCGGTGGGATTTATTGCCGTGCAACCGGTTTTCTGGACCATGCCAACGCAGCTTCTGTCCGGAACGGCGCTGGCTGCGGGCATTGGTTTTGTGAATTTATTTGGCGCGGTTGGCGGATTTTTGGCCCCGATCATCCGTGTCAAAGCCGAAACCCTGTTTGCCAGCGGTGCTGCCGGGCTTCTGACCCTTGCCGGCGTGGCAATTGCCGGTGCGCTGCTCATTTTAACGCTGAATGTCAGACATTCTGTCTCCCACTCAAACAGCGTTCATTCATGACAAAAAGGAAGTGAAATGACAATGGATCCGATTTTATCCAATCCGTTCAAGGCGGGCCTGCTAAAAGGCGAAACGCAGATTGGTCTGTGGTTAAGTTCCACCACGTCGTATATGGCTGAGATTGCGGCGACCTGCGGGTATGACTGGTTATTGATTGATGGCGAACATGCGCCGAATACTATTCAGGATCTCTATCAGCAGTTGCAGGCCATTGCCCCTTATACCAGCCAGGCAGTCATTCGGCCCGTTGAGGGGAGCCGTGTTCTTATCAAACAAGTGCTCGATATTGGTGCCCGTACATTGTTAATTCCCATGGTAGAGAGTGCGGAACAGGCACAGGATATTGTGGCTGCCACGCGCTACCCGCCGCAAGGCGTTCGTGGAGTAGGGGCGAGTGTCGCGCGCGCTGCGCGGTGGGGCCGGGTTGATAATTATATGGCCCGCGCCAATGAAGAGCTGTGTTTGTTGATTCAGGTTGAAAGCAAACTGGCGCTGGATAATCTTGACGCCATTTTGCATGTTGATGGTATCGACGGCGTATTTATCGGCCCTGCCGACCTCTCCGCGTCGTTGGGCTATCCTGACAACAGTGGTCATCCGGAAGTACAACGTGCCATTCAGCAAGCCATTAAGCAAATTCGTGATGCAGGGAAGGCGGCGGGTTTTCTGGCGGTCGATCCTCTGATGGCAAAGAAAGTTCTTGAGTGGGGGGCTAACTTCGTGGCAGTTGGTGTCGACACCATGTTATATACCGGTGCGTTGGATGAACGTTTAGCGATGTTTAAACGGTCTGTACCGTCTGCCTCTGCAGCGAAGGGCAGTTATTAACTATTCGCCCGCCGGGAGGATGCCGGCGGGCGAAATCTTTAACGCAGCGCCTGCGCCAGTAGGGTGATAGGGTGTTCACAGCGAAGGCTGGTGGACATTTCTACCTGCCATTTACAGGTTTCACAATCTGTGATGACCAAATCCGCGCCGCTGGCCTCAATCTGGCGGAACAGCGGTTCGCCAATTGCCTGCGAGGTAGGGTAGTTTTCCCGCTTAAAGCCATACGTCCCCGCAATCCCGCAGCAACGTGACTCCAGCACGGTAAGTTCCAGTCCGGGGATCCGTCGCAGCAGATCCAGGGTGTAGTGCGTCCAGCCCATTTTCTCCATATGGCACGGTGTGTGATAAACCACTTTCAACGGTAATTCTTTGAGTTTGAGCGTATTGCCTTCTTCCAGCTTGCGCCAGATCCACCGCGTTGCCAGGTCAATGTGCGGACGTAAATGATGATTATCCACGTCCAGCAAATGCGGATATTCATCCCGCAGAGTGAAGGTACAGGTTGAAGAGGTGGCAATCACCGGAATGCCGTCTCCTGTGATGCTCTGCTGCAACGCCCGAATATTAAATTCCGCCTGCTTTTTCGCTTTGGCAAAATAACCATTGGCGATCAGCGGCACCCCGCAGCATTTTTCCTGGCGTAGCAGTTGCACACCGATCCCCATCGCGTTCAGCACCTGCAGCAAATCTTTACCCAATTGCGGATGGTTGTAATTCACATAGCAGCCATGAAAAAACGCCACCTGCTGGTCAAACGCTTTTTGCCTGTCGGCAACGGAGCGATACCAGCGGCGAAACGTACCATGGGAATATTTTGGCAGTGTCCGGTGATGATCGATTTTCAGCGCTTTATCAAGCAACTGGCGAACAGGCTTGAGCGACGTGGCGGTATTAACCAGCGGTGCGAATGGGGTGGATAACGACCCCATCAAATCCGTATGGCTCAGTATGGCATTACGCAATGACGGCGGATTGACGGCATATTGCGAACGCGCACGCTGAATAATATCGCCAATCTTCACCCCGGAAGGACAGGCAGTTTCACACCGTTTACAGTTGGTGCAGTATTTCAGCGCCTCATCAAACAGTGCCGGATCTTTTAGACGTAAACGCTCGCCATCGGGCCCCGCCTGTTTCGGGCCAGGGTAGGAAGGATTTACCGCACTGACCGGGCAGACCGTAGTGCAAACGGTGCATTTGATACAGCTTTCAAACTGAGTTGTTGTCATTTTAGCTCTCCCCGGGCACAAATTTGTTCTGCGGCATACAGCGCGGTAACCGCACAAACGCCGCCACCGCACCCCTGGGCAACGGCATCAAAACCGCCTAATACAGAGCCCACTACATACAGGTTCTCCAGTGTTGTGCCCTGGCGCTTAGCGCGTAGCGTTTCGTCAGTGATAGCGCCAAATTGTTGCCACGGCTGGGCATCAAAAACATTGTCGCGATACCAGCTCTCCCGTCCGGGGCTTTGTAAAACGTCGAGGTCAAAAATGGCTTCCCGGACGCGATCGCGTTCGGCAATCAAACCGTTACTGAAAAAACTGCCGCTGGCGAGCACCACATGGCGGGGACGGAGCGGAATATCCTCGTGCTTGCGTGTCCACAGTTGTGTCACGCGACCCTTTTCCACATCGGCCCGTATTACCTCGTCGCCGGGCATCCATGTACCTCCGCTCTGGATAAAGCGTTGTTGCAGGCGTGATTGCATACGGGTGCCTGGAACCGATGGTGGCAGGGTGGGCAGCAAATGCAGTGGGCAGGAGAGTTGCTGATTGAGGCGCGTAAAGACGGTGCTGTCCTGCAGGCCAATACAGGCCGGGAAGTAGAACACATCGTACTGACGGCTTAACGGTAGTAAGGCGCGGTACATCTCGTCAAAATTCTCAGCCATATCCAGTACGCGAGCGACATTGACGGCGCGAAATTCACTTGGGTTATCGCGCACGCGATCCAACACTGGCAGCGTTATCTCTTCTGCGTTCGCATTCATGCCCTGTTTTCTCAGTGACGCGGCAGCCAGTTGCGGCTGGAAATCGAGAAACCCAGAAATGCCGACAACCCCGATGGTCATATCTTTTGTCGGCTGGAGAGGAATTTCATCGGGGCTTAACCAGGCCTGACGAAAGGTACCCAGCGGGGTGACGCGCATATGCGGTGTGTCTGCGTCACCTTTTAGTGCCAGGCCGCAATCTGCCAGCATGGTCTGGGTCATTTTTGCATAGTGGCGTACCCTTTCACCGCCCAGCAGAGCATAAGGATGTTCGCTTTGCATACGCTGTAACGCATCCACCCCGGCGATGAGGTCGCTGACCGGTTGCCCGTCCGGCAGGCGGGAGAGTAAATCCAGTGAGCCGGAGGAGAAGTTGAGTGCGCTTTGACCGCGGCTGACAATAGCACAGCGTTGGCCATTTTCGCTCAGCCGGATGCCGCAGAGTAATCCGGCGAGGCCGCCGCCGATTATAACCGTATCAAATTTCATCAGTTGGCTCCTTTTCCAGCCCGCACAGTCCTTGATAGACCCAACGTGTAAATTCACTTTCTCGTAGCGCATCACCCCAGGCGACAGGTTTGATGCCTTTCCAGCGCTCATTCAGGAACGCTGAAAGTTGGCTAAGAGATTCCGTTTCATTGGTTACTCGCATGCTGTGCAACAAGCCTGCTGCGCGACAGGCGCACAACTCACCCTGACAGGTGCCCATGCCCACGCGGGTACGGCGACGTAGATCGAGCAGGGAGTTAACATTAAGATTTTCAACGGCGTACTGGACTTCCCCGGCGGTGACGGCTTCGCATTCGCATACCAGACTACGGCTGTGGCGATCGCTGCCTAATGAGGCTGGTGTGCGATCGCCATGGCGATAAATGGCCGAGCCGCGTAGCGGCACCGGCAGTGAGATTATTTTTTTCAGCGCCTGTTCCGTCGGCTGTTGTGAGCCAGGTAATGGCGTTGTCGCTGTGGTACAGGGGGTGCTGTGACCGAGCTTGCGGCAGACGGCATCGGTGGCCCATTCCGCCATCAGACGGTAGGTCATCAGTTTGCCGCCGGTAATAGTGATAAAACCTTCCATTCCGTCCCGCTGGGCGTGATCGAGCAGCACAATGCCGCGACTGACGTTACGTCCTGTCGGGTCATCGTCACTGGCAACCAAAGGACGGACGCCTGCATAGGCACGCAGGATACGGGTTTGCGCCATCACTGGCGCCAGCTTTTCCCCTTCACGCAGCAGAATATCGACCTCTTCGGGCGTCACCCGAATGTTATCAATATCCTTATAGTCGATATGAGTGGAGGTGGTGCCGATCAGGGAAATGGTATCGCCAGGCACGAGGATGTCGGCATCTGCCGGCTTACGGCAGCGGTTTATCACATGCTGGTTGATGCGATGGTCAAGAATCAGAAGAGCGCCTTTGGCCGGGAACATTCGGATTCGTAAATCCGCATATTCTGCGATGCGCTGGCCCCAGATCCCGGCGGCATTAACAACGACAGGAGCATGCAGGTGATAAAGTTCATGTGTTTGCGGGTTCATCAATTGTACGCCGGTGACCCTGTCGCCCTGACGAACTAAGCCGCAGACTTCATGGCCTGTCAGGATAGTGGCGCCATGTTCACGCGCGTCCAGCATATTGCTGGCGGTCAGGCGAAAAGGATCCACGGTGCCGTCGGGAACGCGCACGGCGCCAGTCAGTGCCGGGTTGACGCTGGGTTCCATACGCCGCGCTTCTTCTGGTGTAATGGCCTGCGCGTTAATCCCTGCGCGCTGGCAGGCGTCAATAAAGACTGGCTGGTAAGCCAGATCGTCTTCCGGCAGGGTGATAAACAGGCCGTCTGTAGGCTCAATACAGTGGCGAGCGATACGCTTGAGGATTTGGTTTTCTGCAATACATTCCCGGGCGGATTCGTTATCAGTCACTGCATAACGTGCACCGCTGTGCAATAAACCGTGATTGCGGCCAGTGGCACCTGTCGCAATATCATGGCGTTCAAGCAGCACCACGCGCAGTCCGCGCAATGCACAGTCGCGGGCGATACCTGCCCCGGTCGCGCCACCGCCGATGATGATGACATCGTAGTCGTTTGAGTTACCCATTTTTTCGTCTTCCGAGCGGGATTCCATGGAAACATTTAGCCACACTGTTGCTGTGGATTGTTTGATATCGCGCATATTCGAGCAAAAAACGAAAATAACAGGGGCGGTTTTATGTCTGAAAGTGGAGCTTTGTCATAAATATGTAACATAAGGTGCGACAAATCGCCTTTTGTCGCTAGAATTTGCTGGCTAAAACCGTTTCAAACGAAATTACGGTTTCGTTTTCACTCATTGCAGTTACTTATAATGATAAAACCCTGCCACGGAGGCGTATTATGTTGAGTATTTTCCGGCCTGAATCTCACCGAGAAAGGCTTCCTGAAGAACGCATTGACCCGGTTTATCGTCGTCTGCGCTGGCAGATTTTTCTGGGTATTTTCTTTGGCTATGCGGCCTATTATCTGGTGCGCAAAAACTTTGCGCTGGCCATGCCTTACCTCGTAGAACAGGGTTTTTCGCGTGGTGATTTAGGCTTTGCCCTCTCGGGGATCTCCATTGCCTATGGCTTTTCAAAATTCATCATGGGGTCGGTATCGGATCGTTCGAATCCGCGTGTCTTTCTGCCCGCCGGGCTGATTCTGGCGGCGGCAGTCATGTTGTTCATGGGATTTGTCCCGTGGGCGACTTCGAGCATTGCCATTATGTTTGTGCTGCTGTTCATGTGTGGTTGGTTCCAGGGAATGGGATGGCCTCCGTGCGGACGTACCATGGTGCACTGGTGGTCGCAAAAAGAGCGTGGCAGGATAGTGTCTGTATGGAACTGCGCGCACAACGTGGGCGGCGGTATTCCCCCGTTGTTGTTCCTGCTGGGTATGGCATGGTTTAACGACTGGCGGGCGGCGCTGTATATGCCTGCGTTTGGAGCAATCATTGTGGCTATCTTCGCATTCGCCATGATGCGCGATACTCCCCAGTCCTGCGGCTTACCGCCGATTGAGGAGTATAAAAACGACTATCCGGACGATTACAGTGAAAAGGCGGAAGAGGAGCTGACGGCAAAGCAAATCTTTATGCAGTACGTCTTCCCGAACCGTCTGCTCTGGTATATCGCTATCGCCAACGTATTCGTTTATCTGCTGCGCTACGGCATTCTGGACTGGTCACCAACCTACCTGAAAGAAGTGAAGCATTTCGCGCTGGATAAATCCTCCTGGGCCTATTTCTTTTACGAATATGCCGGGATCCCCGGTACGCTGATTTGCGGCTGGATGTCTGACAAAGTGTTCAAAGGTAACCGTGGTGCTACAGGCGTCTTCTTTATGACGCTGGTCACCATTGCCACGATCATCTACTGGTTAAACCCGGCGGGTAATCCGACGGTAGACATGGTATGCATGATTGTTATTGGCTTCCTGATTTACGGCCCGGTGATGCTGATTGGTCTGCACGCCCTTGAACTGGCGCCGAAAAAAGCGGCCGGTACGGCAGCGGGTTTCACCGGTTTATTCGGCTATCTTGGCGGGTCGGTGGCGGCCAGCGCGATTGTCGGTTATACCGTCGATTTTTTCGGCTGGGACGGCGGTTTTATGGTAATGATTGGCGGCAGCATTCTGGCGGTGCTCTTGCTGATTGTGGTGATGATGGGCGAACGCAAACATCATGCACAGGTCGCGGCTAAGCGCCGGTAAGAAAATAAAAAGGGCCGCGTGCGGCCCTTTTACATTTCAATCTCAATATCCCCTTTTGCTTTGCAGCAGCAGGGTAAGATTTCGTCAGGCTGGATAAACGCCAGCGGCTCGGTCAGCCAGTCGACCTGGCCTGCGACCAGGCGACAGCGGCAGGAGCCGCAATAACCTTCCCGGCACTGGTATTCCACCGTCACGCGGTTTGACTCCAGCGCCACCAGCAGAGAAGGGTGTTCTTCCTGGCACAACACCTGTGTGCCCGTCAGACGCAAGGTTACGCGTGTCATCAGAGCTGGAAGTTACTCAGGTCGTCGGTATCGACCTCAGCATCGATCTGACCGACCAGATAAGAGCTGACCTCTACTTCCTGCGGAGCAACCTGTACATTATCGGAGACCAGCCAGGTATTAATCCACGGAATCGGGTTAGAGCGGGTCTGGAACGGTAAATCCAGGCCGACCGCCTGCATGCGAATATTGGTGATGTACTCAATATACTGCCAGAGGATATCTTTATTCAGGCCGATCATGGAGCCATCGCGGAACAGATATTCTGCCCATTCTTTCTCCTGCTGAGCCGCCTGGACGAACAGGTCATAGCACTCCTGCTTGCACTCTTCGGCAATCTCCGCCATTTCCGGATCATCGCTACCCGAACGCAGCAGGTTCAGCATGTGCTGAGTACCGGTCAGATGCAGTGCTTCATCACGCGCAATCAGACGGATGATTTTGGCGTTGCCTTCCATCAGTTCGCGCTCCGCGAAGGCGAAAGAGCAGGCAAAGCTGACGTAGAAGCGGATAGCTTCCAGCGCGTTAACGCTCATCAGGCACAGATACAGTTTCTTTTTCAGCTCTCGCAGGTTCACGGTCACGGTTTTGCCGTTGACGGTGTGGGTACCCTCGCCCAGTAAATGCCAGTAGCTGGTCAGTTCAATCAGCTCATCGTAATAGGCAGAGATGCCCTCGGCACGTTTCTGGATCTGCTCGTTGGTGACGATATCGTCAAACACCACCGCCGGATCGTTGACGATATTACGGATGATGTGGGTGTATGAGCGCGAATGGATCGTTTCTGAAAACGCCCAGGTTTCAACCCAGGTTTCCAGTTCCGGGATCGAAATCAGTGGCAACAGCGCCACGTTCGGACTGCGCCCCTGAATAGAGTCCAGTAGGGTCTGGTATTTCAGGTTGCTGATGAAAATGTGTTTTTCATGTTCCGGCAACGCCTGGTAATCAATTCGGTCGCGGGAAACGTCAACTTCTTCCGGACGCCAGAAAAAGGAGAGTTGCTTTTCAATCAGCTTTTCGAAGATGTCATATTTTTGCTGATCGTAGCGCGCCACGTTGACCGGCTGGCCGAAGAACATCGGCTCTTTGAGCTGGTCGTTTTTCGTTTGTGAAAAGGTGGTATATGCCATTGCGGTGAGTCCTGTTGAGATTTTATTGCCCGGCGGCACTGCGTTTGCCGGGCCTACAAAACCGTAGGCCGGGTAAGCGCAGCGCCACCCGGCGAAGTGCTTAGATCTTACATGCGCCGCTTTCGCAGCCATCATCCTGAATGGACGGCACCAGATCATCCTGCGCATCTTCCGCACCGTCACGGGTGTTTTGATAGTACAGGGTCTTCACGCCAAATTTATAGGCGGTGAGCAAGTCTTTCAGCAGTTGCTGCATCGGCACTTTTCCTGACGGGAAACGTGACGGGTCGTAGTTGGTATTTGCAGAGATCGACTGGTCGATAAATTTCTGCATGATGCCAACCAGTTGCAGATAGCCGTCATTGTTCGGCATCTCCCACAGCAACTCATAATTATCTTTCAGCAGTTCATAATCCGGCACCACCTGGCGCAGAATACCGTCTTTCGATGCCTTGATGCTCACATGACCGCGCGGCGGTTCAATACCGTTAGTGGCATTGGAGATCTGCGATGAGGTTTCCGACGGCATCAGCGCAGACAGCGTGGAGTTACGCAGACCGTAGGTTTTCACCGATTCACGCAGGGCGTCCCAGTCATAGTGCAGCGGCTCACTGGTGATACCGTCCAAATCTTTCTTGTAGGTATCAATAGGCATAATGCCTTTGGAATAGGTAGTTTCGTTAAACCACGGGCACGCGCCTTGCTCTTTCGCCAGTTCATTAGACGCTTTCAGCAGGTAGTACTGGATTGCTTCGAACGTTTTGTGCGTCAGGTTGTTGGCACTGCCATCGGAGTAACGTTTGCCGTTTTTCGCCAGCCAGTAGGCAAAGTTAATTACGCCAATACCCAGCGTACGACGTCCCATTGCGCCGCGTTTTGCCGCCGGAATCGGGTAGTCCTGGTAATCCAGCAGGGCATCCAGCGCACGCACGGCCAGCACCGCAAGCTCTTCTAGCTCATCGAGGTCAGAAATCGCGCCCAGGTTAAAAGCGGACAGCGTACAGAGCGCGATTTCACCGTTTTCGTCGTTCACGTCTTCCAGTGGTTTGGTCGGCAGGGCGATTTCCAGGCACAGGTTAGACTGGCGTACTGGCGCAACCACCGGGTCAAACGGGCTGTGGGTATTGCAGTGGTCAACGTTCTGGATGTAGATACGACCAGTAGAAGCACGTTCCTGCATCATCAGCGAGAACAGCTCAACGGCTTTCACGCGCTGTTTGCGGATACTGTCGTCTTTCTCATATTTGGTGTACAGACGCTCGAACTCGTCCTGATCGGCGAAGAAGGCGTCATACAGACCCGGAACGTCAGACGGGCTGAACAGAGTGATCTCTTCCCCTTTCAGCAGACGGGTGTACATCAGTTTGTTGATCTGTACGCCGTAGTCCATGTGACGCACACGGTTACCTTCAACACCACGGTTGTTTTTCAGTACCAGCAGGCTTTCAACTTCCAGATGCCACATCGGGTAGAACAGAGTCGCCGCACCACCACGCACACCGCCCTGAGAGCAGGATTTTACCGCTGTCTGGAAGTGTTTGTAGAACGGGATACAGCCGGTATGGAATGCCTCACCGCCGCGAATCGGGCTACCCAGCGCGCGGATGCGCCCGGCGTTGATGCCAATACCGGCGCGCTGGGAAACGTATTTCACAATCGCACTGGAGGTGGCGTTAATGGAGTCCAGGCTGTCGCCGCACTCGATCAGGACGCAGGAGCTGAACTGACGGGTAGGGGTACGCACGCCGGACATAATCGGTGTTGGCAGTGAGATTTTGAACGTGGAGACCGCGTCATAGAAGCGCTTTACGTAACTCAGACGAGTTTCTCGTGGATACCCCGAGAACAGGCAGGCAGCCACCAGAATATACAGGAACTGCGCGCTCTCGTAGATTTCGCCGGTTACACGGTTCTGAACAAGGTATTTGCCTTCAAGCTGCTTAACGGCCGCATAGGAGAAATTCATATCGCGCCAGTGGTCGATAAACCCGTCCATCTGCTTGAACTCTTCTTCCGTGTAGTCTTCCAGCAGATGCGTGTCGTATTTGCCAAGCTCAACCATTTTTACCACATGGTCGTACAGCGCTGGCGGCTCGAACTGACCGTAGGCTTTTTTACGCAGGTGGAAGATGGCCAGGCGAGCAGCGAGGTACTGGTAGTCGGGCGCATCGCGGGAGATCAGGTCCGCAGCGGCTTTGATAATGGTCTCGTGAATATCGGACGTTTTGATGCCGTCATAGAACTGGATATGGGAACGCAGTTCCACCTGGGAGATGGATACATTACTCAGCCCCTCTGCCGCCCAATCCAGCACCCGATGAATTTTGTCGAGATTGATGCGTTCAGTACCACCATCACGCTTTGTCACCAGCAGACTCTGATTCATGTGAAATTTACCTGTCCGTGAATAAAAATATCCCCCAATTATCCACAGAACCGCGTTGTGACTAACTCTGTGGATAAATACTATATGTTGGGGGTTTAAGATAAGAGAAACGCTATATGGTGAGTATTCTAGTAAGGATTCTTTTGAGTACAAGAGTTGATTTTGACGTTAAATTGAGGTTGCAAAAGAGTGATAAACGCTAAGTCCACGTCGCATAAGGCCTGGCGGGGATGTCAATATTTCGCAAAAAAAAATGAAAATTTGATCAAACGCTGATTTCTTCATCGGGAAGGGAAGATCGCGCAACACGAAGTAGCGCAATCTTTATAAGAATAGTGAATGACGTCAGACGTTTTTTGCCTTTGTATGTAACATATAATTCACATCCACACCGGGAGCGAGCTTAAAGGCATTAAGCAGCGGATTATAATGCAGCCCCGTGATGTGGCGCTCCTGCAATCCGGCTTGATTCACCCAACTGAGCAGTTCTGCGGGTTTGATAAATTTCTTCACGTCATGGGTACCTTTCGGCACCATTTTTAGCACATACTCGGCGCCAACCACCGCCATCAGCCAGGCTTTGCCGTTACGGTTAATTGTCGAGAAGAAGACGTGGCCGCCGGGTTTGACCAGCCGTGCGCAGGCGTTGACCACCGATTGCGGGTCCGGTACGTGCTCCAGCATCTCCATACAGGTGACAACATCATATTGCTGTGGGTGTTTATTGGCGTGATCTTCGACGGTCTCTTGTACGTATTCGACGCGAATGCCGGACTCCAGAGCATGCAGTCTGGCGACCTGCAGCGGTTCGGAGCCCATATCCAGCCCGGTAACCGTCGCCCCTTCGCGCGCCATGCTCTCCGCCAGAATGCCGCCGCCGCAACCGACATCCAATACATTCTTGCCAAACAGGCCATCTGCACGCTCTGCAATATAGCCCAGGCGTAACGGATTGATGCGGTGAAGAGGTTTGAATTCGCCTTCCAGATCCCACCAGCGAGAGGCAACCGCTTCAAATTTGGCGATTTCAGCCTGGTCAACGTTTTGAGCAACCGACGTTTTTTCGGCATTCATGGGGATACGTACTCCTTTTTTAGCAAGACGGATGAGTATAACAGTCTGCTGGCGCTAATAAAGCGCCCTGCGGGGTCTTTCCGTTTACCTGATTCATTACGGTTGTGTTATAATTTGCGACCTTTGAATCCGGGATACAGTAGAGGGATAGCGGTTAGATGAGCGACCTTGCGAGAGAAATTACACCGGTCAACATCGAGGAAGAGCTGAAAAGTTCTTATCTGGATTATGCCATGTCGGTCATTGTTGGCCGTGCGCTGCCAGATGTCCGCGATGGTCTAAAGCCGGTTCACCGTCGCGTACTTTACGCCATGAACGTCTTGGGCAATGACTGGAACAAAGCCTACAAAAAATCTGCCCGTGTCGTTGGTGACGTAATCGGTAAATACCATCCCCATGGTGATTCCGCGGTGTATGACACCATTGTGCGTATGGCTCAGCCATTTTCACTGCGCTACATGTTGGTTGATGGTCAGGGGAACTTCGGTTCTATTGACGGCGACTCCGCGGCGGCAATGCGTTATACGGAAATCCGTCTGGCGAAAATTGCCCATGAGCTGATGGCCGATCTGGAAAAAGAGACCGTTGATTACGTCGATAACTACGACGGTACGGAAAAAATCCCTGATGTCATGCCGACCAAGATCCCCAACCTGTTGGTAAACGGGTCTTCCGGTATTGCAGTCGGGATGGCAACCAACATTCCTCCTCATAACCTGACGGAAGTGATTAACGGTTGCCTGGCGTATATCGAGGATGAAAACATCAGCGTTGAAGGGCTGATGGAACATATCCCCGGTCCGGATTTCCCGACTGCCGCCATTATCAATGGCCGTCGCGGTATTGAAGAAGCGTACCGTACCGGACGTGGCAAAATTTATATTCGCGCCCGCGCCGAGGTGGAAGCTGACGCGAAAACGGGTCGTGAAACCATCATCGTGCATGAAATTCCGTATCAGGTGAACAAAGCGCGCCTGATCGAGAAAATTGCCGAGCTGGTAAAAGACAAACGCGTTGAAGGTATCAGCGCGCTGCGTGACGAGTCTGATAAGGACGGGATGCGCATCGTGATTGAAATCAAACGTGATGCGGTGGGCGAGGTGGTACTGAACAACCTCTACTCCCAGACCCAACTACAGGTTTCCTTCGGTATCAACATGGTGGCACTGCACCATGGCCAGCCGAAGATCATGAACCTGAAAGACATTCTGTCTGCGTTCGTGCGTCACCGCCGCGAAGTAGTGACTCGCCGTACTATCTTCGAACTGCGTAAAGCGCGTGACCGTGCGCATATCCTTGAAGCGCTGGCCGTTGCGCTGGCGAATATCGATCCGATTATCGAATTGATTCGCCGTGCGCCGACCCCGGCGGAAGCGAAAGCCGGTCTTATCGCGCAGCCGTGGGATTTGGGCAACGTTTCCGCCATGCTGGAGCGTGCGGGCGATAACGCCGCGCGTCCTGAATGGCTGGAGCCGGAGTTCGGGATTCGTGACGGTAAATACTACCTGACCGAACAGCAGGCACAGGCAATTCTGGATCTGCGTCTGCAGAAACTGACGGGCCTTGAGCATGAAAAACTGCTCGACGAGTATAAAGAGCTGCTGGAACAGATCGCTGAGCTGCTGCACATCCTTGGCAGCGCTGATCGTCTGATGGAAGTGATCCGCGAAGAACTGGAATTAATCCGCGAGCAGTTCGGTGACGAGCGTCGTACTGAGATCACGGCGAACACCGCCGACATCAATATCGAAGATCTGATCAACGAAGAAGATGTTGTGGTGACGCTGTCGCATCAGGGCTACGTGAAATACCAGCCGCTTACCGACTACGAAGCACAACGTCGTGGCGGTAAAGGCAAGTCTGCGGCGCGTATTAAAGAAGAAGACTTTATTGATCGTCTGCTGGTGGCCAACACCCACGACACGATCCTGTGCTTCTCCAGCCGTGGTCGTCTGTACTGGATGAAAGTTTATCAGTTGCCTGAAGCAAGCCGTGGCGCGCGTGGCCGTCCGATTGTCAACCTTCTGCCGCTGGAGCCGAATGAGCGTATCACCGCCATTCTGCCGGTTCGCGAGTATGAAGAGGGCGTGAGTGTCTTTATGGCGACCGCCAGCGGTACCGTGAAGAAAACAGCGCTGACCGAGTTCAGCCGTCCGCGCTCTGCCGGGATTATTGCGGTTAACCTCAATGAAGGCGATGAACTGATTGGCGTTGATCTGACCTCTGGTCAGGACGAAGTCATGTTGTTCTCTGCTGCCGGTAAAGTAGTGCGTTTCAAAGAAGACGCCGTTCGCGCGATGGGACGCACCGCAACAGGCGTTCGCGGTATCAAGCTGGCAGGCGAGGACAAAGTCGTTTCGCTGATCATTCCGCGTGGCGAAGGGGCAATCCTCACCGTGACGCAGAATGGCTACGGCAAACGTACGGCTGAAACCGAGTACCCGACCAAATCACGTGGTACGCAGGGCGTTATTTCCATCAAGGTGACCGAACGTAACGGTTCCGTGGTGGGGGCGGTACAGGTAACTGATACCGACCAGATCATGATGATCACTGATGCCGGTACGCTGGTGCGTACGCGCGTGTCTGAAATCAGCGTGGTAGGGCGTAACACCCAGGGCGTGATTCTGATCCGTACTGCTGAGGATGAAAACGTGGTCGGTCTGCAGCGTGTGGCCGAGCCGGTGGACGACGAAGAACTTGACTCCATCGATGGCAGCGTCGCGGAAGGGGATGATGAAATCGCCCCGGAAGTTGACGATGGCGCGGCTGACGACGACGCCGACGAGTAATCTGTGCTGAGGGCCGGTTTTCCGGCCCTTTCTCTTTGCCATTGCGACACCGGCATTTTACCGCTACTTTAACCTCAGTCACTTTTACACCCTCATGGCGGAGTTTCCCCAGGTTGAAATACCTCGTCTCTTTTCGTAGCACTCTGAAAGTCTCGCGCTATCTTTTCCGCGCGCTGGCTCTGGTGCTTTGGCTACTAATTGCTCTCTTTTCGGTGTTCTACATCGTCAACGCGCTGCGTGATAAAGAGTCGGAAATACGTCAGGAATTTAACCTCAGCGCCGATCAGGCGCAGCGGTATATTCAGCGTACCTCTGATGTCATGAAAGAGCTGAAATACATCGCGGAAAACCGTCTGACGGCCGAAAACGGTATTCTTGCCTCTCGTGGGATTGATGCGAAAACCGATGTGCCCGATTTTCAGCCACTGTTTCCCGATTCCGACTGCTCCAAAATGGGCTCGGCCTGGCGTGGTTCTCTGGAGTCCCTGGCGTGGTTTATGCGCTACTGG
Source organism: Phytobacter palmae (assembly GCA_900112785.1). Lineage (GTDB taxonomy): Bacteria > Pseudomonadota > Gammaproteobacteria > Enterobacterales > Enterobacteriaceae > Phytobacter > Phytobacter palmae. The sequence continues at coordinate 125,753 of FONB01000007.1, forward strand.
CGGGATAATTTCTCGGCGGCGTACGACCTGAACCGCGTGTTTCTGATTGGTAGCGAGAATCTCTGTGTGGCGGATTTTGGCCTGCGTGATGTGCCGGTCGAACGCGACGATGCGCTAAAAAGCCTGCATGAGCGCATTCTCAAATACCGCAACGCGCCGCAGGATGAGCGCGGCAATAATCTCTACTGGATGAGTCAGGGGCCGCGACCGGGTGTCGGCTATTTTTACGCGTTGACGCCGGTTTATCTGGGGAATCGTCTGCAGGCGTTGCTGGGGACGGAACAATCAATCCGGATGGAGAATTTCTTCACTCCGGGCAGCCTGCCGATGGGGGTGACCATTTTTGATGAAAGCGGACACGCGCTGGTTTCTCTGACGGGCGCGGACAACCGTATCGAGGTGGACCCGCGCTGGCTGCAACTGCGATCCTGGTTTGGCTACACCTCCGGCTTTCATGATCTTATCCTCAAAAAAAGCCTGCCGCCTTCGCCGCTGAGCATAGTCTACTCGGTGCCGGTGGATATGGTGCTTGAACGTATTCGCATGCTGATCCTCAACGCGGTGTTACTTAACATCCTGGTGGGGGTTGCCCTGTTTACCCTGGCGCGTATGTATGAGCGGCGGATTTTTATTCCGGCGGAAACAGACGCCCAGCGTCTGGAAGAACACGAGCAGTTCAATCGTAAAATTGTCGCCTCGGCGCCCGTAGGCATCTGTATTTTACGTACCCAGGATGGCACCAACATTCTGAGTAATGAACTGGCGCATAACTATCTGAATATGCTTACCCATGAAGACCGCCAGCGTCTGACGCAGATTATCTGTGGGCAGCAGGTGAACTTTGTGGATGTCCTGACCAGCAACAATACCAATTTGCAGATAAGCTTCGTCCATTCCCGCTATCGCAATGAAAACGTGGCCATTTGCGTACTGGTGGACGTCTCCGCGCGCGTGAAAATGGAAGAGTCATTACAGGAGATGGCGCAGGCGGCGGAGCAGGCGAGCCAGTCAAAATCGATGTTCCTGGCCACCGTCAGCCACGAGCTGCGCACGCCGCTGTACGGTATTATTGGTAACCTCGATCTGTTGCAGACCAAAGATCTGCCGAAAGGCGTCGACCGTCTGGTAACGGCGATGAATAACTCGTCCAGTCTGCTGTTGAAAATCATTAGCGATATACTCGATTTCTCGAAAATCGAATCTGAGCAACTCAAAATTGAGCCGCGTGAGTTTTCTCCCCGTGAAGTAATGAGTCACATTACCGCCAACTATGCACCGCTGGTGGTACGCAAGCAGCTCGGCTTGTACTGCTTTATTGAGCCGGATGTGCCTGCCACGCTGAATGGCGATCCGATGCGTCTGCAGCAGGTCATCTCCAACCTGCTGAGCAACGCCATCAAATTCACCGATATAGGCTGCATTATTCTCCATGTCCGTCGGGATGAGTACTATCTGAGTATTCGCGTGCGCGATACCGGCGTTGGGATACCGGGCAAAGAAGTGGTACGGCTGTTTGATCCCTTCTTCCAGGTCGGCACCGGGGTGCAGCGTAACTTTCAGGGGACCGGGCTGGGGCTGGCAATTTGCGAAAAACTGGTCAGCATGATGGATGGGGATATTAGCGTCGATACCGAACCGGGGATGGGCAGCCAGTTTACTATCCGTATTCCGCTGTATGACGCCGTTGAGCTTGCGCCTGCGGATGTAGATGGCCTGGCGAATACCTGCTGCTGGCTGGCGGTACGTAATGCGTTTCTTAACAGTTATCTGGAAACCCTGCTGGCGCATAACGGCATTCAGGCTCAGCGCTATGATGGTCATCCGCTGGGAGCAAACGACACTTTCATTACGGACGATGAGCTACCGGCCTCCTGGAGCGGGCGTGCCGCCGTCCTGTTCTGTCGTCGCCATATAGGTATCCCACTCGAGCGTGCGCCAAATGAATGGCTGGTAAGTGTGGCATCGCCGCATGACCTGATTGCCATCCTTGGTCGTATTCACCGGGTTGAGGTGGTGGTGCCAGAAGTCACTACCGCGTTGCCGCCACCGGGCGCAACTGAGGCGCGCAATGACGACATGATGATTCTGGTTGTTGACGATCATCCCATTAACCGCCGTCTGCTGGCGGATCAGCTTGGCTCGCTGGGGTATCAGTGCAAAACGGCTAACGACGGTGTGGATGCCCTGAATGTCCTGAGTAAGAACGCCATCGATATTGTGCTGAGCGACGTTAACATGCCGAATATGGACGGTTATCGCCTGACGCAACGTATCCGCGAACTGAGGATGACACTGCCGGTTATCGGCGTGACGGCGAATGCGCTGGCTGAAGAGAAGCAGCGTTGCCTTGAATCAGGGATGGATAGCTGCCTGTCGAAGCCGGTGACGCTGGATGTGCTGAAACAGACGCTGGCGCTTTACAGCGCGCGAGTAAGAAAAGAACGGCGATAAAAACAAACCCCGGCGGGGGCCGGGGTTGGAGAAATTACTCTTTCTCAGTCTGGGTCAGTGTGACTGAGGAGAGATAATTCAGCAGGGCGATATCGTTATCAACACCCAGTTTCATCATGGCAGATTTCTTCTGGCTACTGATCGTTTTAATACTGCGGTTCAGTTTCTTGGCGATTTCGGTGACCAGGAAACCTTCGGCAAACAGACGCAATACTTCACTCTCTTTCGGTGACAGACGTTTATCGCCATAGCCGCCAGCGCTGATTTTTTCCAGCAGGCGGGAAACGCTTTCCGGGGTAAATTTCTTCCCTTTCTGTAATGCAGCCAGCGCTTTCGGCAGGTCGGTTGGCGCGCCCTGTTTCAGCACGATCCCTTCAATATCCAGATCCAGCACGGCGCTCAGAATGGCCGGGTTGTTGTTCATTGTCAGAACAATGATGGACAGATTAGGAAAATGGCGTTTGATGTATTTAATCAGCGTAATGCCATCGCCGTATTTGTCGCCTGGCATTGACAGATCGGTGATAAGAACATTGGCCTCAAGTTTGGGCAGATTATTGATAAGTGCTGTAGAGTCTTCGAATTCACCGACTACATTAACCCATTCGATTTGTTCAAGTGATTTACGAATACCGAACAGTACAATCGGATGGTCATCGGCAATAATTACGTTCATATTGTTCATGTATTGGGCTACCTTGCTACAGCAAGCTCTTGACGTAAGCGTCAATGTCGCTGATGTAATTTTCTATGCCTGGAACATCCTTCTCACGAATTAAATGCTCCAGCGTTTCACATAACTGCTTACCAGGAACCAGATTAAGCATGGCAAACACCCCTTTCAGGCGGTGTGCTGTCTGAGCCAGTGCAGCGAAATCGCTTGTCGCCGATTCAGTATACAACCTCTTAACATCATCCGGTACTGTGTCGACAAACAGCGCATAATAACCGCTGGCATGGAGCTCGGCATTTTCATCGCCCCCCAAAGGCGACTCCATAACGTCTTCCTGTGCCAGTTGCTCTTCTATGAGTTGCAATATGGCTTCCTGCATTGCATTACTCATATTAAAGTTGACGCGCAATTGTCCGGGGCCAATTTTCCGCACGCCGGCCTCATCATCGCTTAAAAGCAAGCCCGAGGATGTAAGATTAGACGGATTATCTGTTAAAAACAGATCATACTCTTGACTTAATAGTCTTTCATCCGGAGAGATACAGCTTGCCCCCCAGTTTTCGAGCTGTCGAACCACGATATTACGGATTTCACTGGAGGTGATATCAATCATGGCGACCACGTCGTCCAGTAATTTCTCCTCGGCTTCCTCATGTTGGGCGCGTACTGCCATTTTCACGTGCAGTGAATAACGGGTACCCAGTTCCTCCCGCGCTTTGATATTTAAATGACCACCGAGTTTTCTTGCCAGTTGATCGCACAGCCAGAAGGTGAGGGCATTGGCTTTACCATACTGATCGCCCTGAGTGGCATTAAGGAACGGGAAGTGCAGGTTATCTATCTCGCTGTTGCTTACGCCATTGCCGGTATCCAGAATACGGAAGGTCAGGCGATCTTCCGCTGATTCATCCATACTCACTTCCAGGGTTATCTTGCCAATTTGTGTTGTCGTCACCGCGTACTGGATCAACAGCAGTAAAATGCGTAGCAGCGCATCCCGATCGCCATGACGCTCCTCGTTAGCATGAAGATGGTTATTGATCAGAAGCTGTAGTCCTTTACGTTTAATAACAGGCAGTACCTGCGGCACCACTTCATCAATCAGATCCTGAATGGAAAAGAGCGTGGATTGTCCCTTCCAGCTGTCATTTTCCAGCATATTCGCCAGCTGTATCTCGTCCACCAGTCTTGCCAGCGCTTCGGCATGATCTGCAAGCTGGTTACCCTCTTTGTCACCCAACGCAGCGGCCTCTCCGGCCAGGGCTTTGACAGGTTGCTTGAGCGCTTCGGCAATGTTTTGCATGAATGCGGCGCGACCTTGCTGATTTTTCTCATACAGACGCTGCGCCTGTTTGAGCTTTTTATTCACCAGCACTTCTCTGTCCTGATCGCGGATGATGAATATTTGTGTGCGCGACGCCACCTGGCTGCGGAACTGGCGGATTTCATATAATTCGTTATTGATCGTAGCCTGAATCACCCCCTGATGTTGATCGGCCATGGAGGTGATGTTTTGCAAGTTGAGATGCGGGAGCAAATGATCGGCGATTTTATTGCTCAACACGGTGCGGTTGGCTTCCTGATCATGTACCAGCAACCCTAACGGCAGCAGAGAGACGATCTCTTCGTTAAACGCGCGCATAACGCGCAGTTCATTACTATTTCCCGTGGGGGCCAGCCCGTCGCTCTGACGGCCCGGCTGATGGCGGAACGTGATATAGCCGAACAGCGCCAGCGCCAGCAGACCAATATTCAACAACAGCGGTAACAGAATATTCTGCAATGTCTCCAGCAGCAGCGTACCAAACGGCACCTGCCAGACCAGACGCAAGCCGGTGGAGTTGAGCGAAGAAGCAATCTCGATTTTCGAACTATTGAAATTGATGGTAACGCTGTCTGTGCTCTCTTTATCAGTAGAGCGCAGATTATTTTGCGCGTTATCTGTATCAAGACGGAAGCTGTCCAGCGGCATGCCCGGTGGGATCAGATCATTAATGGGCAGATCAAAAGCGACAACCGTTGCCAGATGACCAGGCTGGTTAAACGTGGTGCGCAGGGTGAAATAGTAACCGTTCTGCCAGGCAAGACGACGCAGCGCAGAGAAGCTCTCGCGTTCATCCAGTGCGTTAGCTTGTTGCAGCATCTCCGCGCGGCGTGAATCGACAATGCTGCCAATAGTGGACTCTTTAAATCCGGAGGAGAGATCTTTGAGTGGCAGGGTCGAGATCAGGATCATGCTGTTGTCCTGACCATTCAGATAGTACATCGACCAGGGAACGGTCTCCGCGCCCCACAGGGTATCGAGATAAGTTGAGATTCGCTGCGTCATTTCCAGCGTCGAGCTGTCGTGGGAGCCGAAGATCAGCGCTTCCGTTTTACGTCGGGGTTTTTCCAGATAGTAGACGTCCTGCTTAAGACGAGTTTCCTGCAAACCATCACTGGCGTTTCCAGAGGTCGCGGCCGCAATGTTGTCGTAAATTTGCCAGGTGGCGTAGCGCCAGGTATCGATGCGCTTGTGCATTGCGTGAGTAATATCGACAACCTGATAGCTTTTATCTTTTAGCCAGGCATTAACGGCGCTTTGTATCATCACGCCCAACGTAACCAGCAGGACAATGATCAATAGAAGAAAGAAACGGGTAAGGTTGCCCGGTATCAGCGAAAATTTTCCTGGGGTCATGGTGTCCGATCGACTCATTCGTGTGTGTAACCCGTAATGACAACACTGCAGACGACGACTCAGCACCGGTGCTGAGACTCTGTTGCTGCCATGCCGTAAGAACCTGCCAGCAATGACGGCGGTCTTGTCGGTGTGATGTTGCAGAGCTGTGTACAGCAGGCAGTATATCGGGTAATGAATGAATTTCCAGACTCTCGTTCGGACAAATGTCCTGATCACGAACGAAACAAAACGGGCAAACGTCAGACGCTAAAAAATGTACAATTAATGCGGTTCTGTACAAATATTTTCCGCCTCGTTGAGGAAAATCGCACGAATTAACAAGAAAATAAGAATCGGATTATCTTTTAGTGAATTTTTGGCACGGATATTGTTTACTTAATAGTCATTACAAATTTTTACAGGCAGTGCGACATAAAATTTTTTACGTAAAGAAAGGTAAAAAAAAACCGAATGCCAGGCATTCGGTCCTAATAGGGGTAAACAGACATTCAGAATCGAATGACGGTAATAAATAAAGTTAATGATGATAGCGTTGATTATATTAGTGCCGAATTTATATATTGGTTTTGCAATCAGTGCTAAAAATATGTAAATCACGTAACACGCTGTTTTTATTGACTCTTAAATTATATTTTGATTATTCGTGCTTTATTCTTTAGCTATTTGTGCTAAAAAAAGTTCCCCTAATTTTACAAATTGAAACATCTATAATGCAATATGAAACATCTTCAAAGTTTTAGTATCATATTCTTATTGGATTATTCTGTATTTTTAAGGAGAATGAACTTGCAGGCTGATTAATAGGATTAATCAGTGAGCGGTGGCTATAAAAACGCATATAACCGAGGGTTAATAACATGAAAGTTAAAGTACTGTCCCTCCTGGTACCAGCACTGCTGGTAGCGGGCGCAGCGAATGCAGCGGAAGTTTATAATAAAAACGGCAACAAATTAGATCTGTACGGTAAAGTCGATGGTCTGCATTATTTCTCCGATGATAAAGGAGTAGATGGCGATCAGACTTACGTTCGTTTCGGCTTCAAAGGCGAAACCCAGGTAAATGACCAGATCACCGGTTACGGCCAGTGGGAATACAACGTTCAGGCAAACAGCACCGAAGGCGCAAGCGATCAGGCCTGGACTCGTCTGGCATTCGCGGGTCTGCGTGTCGGTGATGCGGGTTCTTTCGACTATGGTCGTAACTACGGCGTTATCTATGACGTAACGTCCTGGACTGACGTCCTGCCTGAGTTCGGTGGCGATACTTACGGCGCTGACAACTTCATGCAATCCCGTGCTAACGGCGTTGCAACTTACCGTAACACCGACTTCTTCGGTCTGGTTGATGGCCTGAACTTTGCTCTGCAGTATCAGGGTAAAAATGGCAGCGTCGGCGGTGAAAACACCACAGGTCGCAGCACTCTGAAACAGAATGGCGACGGTTTCGGCGCGTCCCTGACCTACGATCTGGGTGCAGGCTTTAGCGCAGGCGCTGCTATGTCTACCTCTAAACGTACTGCTGACCAGAATGCGGCTGGCGTTTATGGCAGTGGTGACAATGCAGACGTTTACAGCGGTGGTCTGAAATATGACGCTAACAACATCTACCTTGCGGCGCAGTACACCCAGACCTACAACGCAACCCGTTTCGGCAACTCCCAGAACAACAGCACCGTTTATGGCTTTGCTAACAAAGCGCAAAACTTCGAAGTGGTTGCGCAATACCAGTTCGACTTCGGTCTGCGTCCATCCGTTGCTTACCTGCAGTCCAAAGGTAAAGACGTTACCAACGGTACGCGTGATTTCGGCGATCAGGATCTGCTGAAATATGTTGATGTTGGCGCGACTTACTACTTCAACAAAAACATGTCCACCTACGTTGATTACAAAATCAACCTGCTGGATGAAAACACCTTCACTCGTCAGGCTGGCATCAGCACCGATGACATTGTTGCCCTGGGTCTGGTTTACCAGTTCTAAGCAGCAACTCTCGACAAAGGGGCCAACTGGCCCCTTTTTTTATGGTTGAACCTCATCTCACCACCGGTGAATTTGGTGTACTCTGGCGGCGCAAAACGTATAGGGAAAAGACGATGGCGACGACATATCTGCGCGCAGGCCTGCTGCTTGCGCTCGCATTATTAAGCGGATGCGATAAACCTGCCTCGCAGGCAGAACAGCCCACAGTGCTTGAAGGCAAAACGATGGGCACTTTCTGGCGCGTCAGTGCCATCGCGCTGAGTCCGGAGAAAGCGAAAAACCTGACACAGAAAATCCAGGCGCAGCTTGACGCCGACGATCAAACGCTATCGACCTGGAAACCCGATTCAGCACTGATGCGATTTAACCATTCCTCCAGCCTGGCGCCATGGGCGGTGAGCGCCGATATGGCTGACATTGTCACCGTTGCATTGCGCGTGGGAGCCCGCACTCAGGGGGCAATGGATATCACTGTTGGGCCGCTGGTAAATTTATGGGGCTTTGGACCGGACAAGCAGCCGAACAAAATCCCGGATCAGGCGCAAATTGATGCAGCCAAAGCGCGTACCGGATTACAACATCTTAAGGTTATTAACGAGGCGCATCAGCAGTACCTGCAAAAAGATCTGCCGGATCTTTTCGTCGATCTCTCGACCGTTGGCGAAGGGTATGCCGCCGATCATCTTGCACGCCTGATGGAGCGGGAAGGGATCTCTCGTTATCTGGTGTCGGTGGGCGGTGCGCTGGTCAGCCGTGGTATGAACGGGCAGGAGCAGCCCTGGCGCGTAGCGATACAAAAGCCTACCGATCAGGAAAATGCCGTCCAGGCCGTGGTGGATATTAATGGACACGGCATTAGCACCTCTGGCAGCTATCGTAATTACTACGAGCTGGACGGTAAACGCCTTTCCCATGTCATTGACCCGCAGACTGGCCGTCCCATTGAGCACAATCTGGTCTCAGTGACGGTTATTGCCCCAACCGCGCTGGAAGCCGATGCATGGGATACCGGCTTGATGGTGCTGGGTACGGCGAAAGCGCAGGAAGTTGTGCGTAACGAGGGGCTTGCGGTTTATATGATCATGCGGGAAGGTGACAAATTCACCACCTGGATGTCGCCACAGTTTTCTGCGTTTCTGCTAAGCGAGAAAAATTAGACAGCAAGAATGCGGGTTTTTTCGTCCGGGCTATCGGGCACAGTGAGGCTAAACTTGAGAGAGGAGCCTGAGATGAAAACATCCACTACGTTAGCTTTTCAACAACCATTGACCAATGACCAGTGCTGGCAGGCCGTCTGCGCGCGTGATGCCAGCCAGGACGGAAAATTTGTCTTTGCAGTGCGAACCACAGGCATTTTTTGCCGCCCCTCCTGCCGTTCACGCCGTCCCCTGCGCGAGAATGTTGGTTTTTACCCTGATGCCGATACCGCACAGGCTGCCGGGTTTCGCCCCTGCAAACGCTGCCAGCCCGAAAGAGCAGACCCGCAACAGCAACGGATCGCCAAAGTGGAAAAGGCGTGCCGCTTGCTGGAACAGGAGCAGAGCGTGACGCTGGAAACCCTGGCTGATGCCGTTGCCATGAGCCCCTGGCATTTCCATCGGCTGTTTAAGTCCGTAACCGGTATGACACCAAAAGCCTGGCAGCTTGCTTTTCGCGCCCAGCGCCTGCGCAACGCGCTCAGTGAAAGCGCCACGATCACCGATGCGGTTCTGGCGGCCGGATTTCCCGATAACAGCAGCTACTATCGGCAGGCAGATGCCGCGCTGGGAATGACAGCGAGTCAGTACCGGCGCGGAGGTGACGATACGAATGTCCGCTATGCCCTGAGCCGTTGTTCTTTGGGCCATTGCCTGGTGGCGCAAAGCGAACGTGGGATCTGTGCCATTTTGCTGGCTGATAACGATAATGCGCTGCTCGATGAGTTGCGGACTATTTTTCCCGGCGCCCGGCGCGAGCAGGCAGATGAACAGTTTATTGAACAAGTCGGGGAGGTTATACGGCGCATTGATAATCCGGCTTCACCTTTTACACTGCCTCTTGATTTGCGCGGTACGGCGTTTCAGCTCCAGGTGTGGAATGCCCTGCGCGCCATCCCGGCAGGTGAAACCGTCAGCTATCAGTCGCTGGCGAAGACCATTGGTAAGCCGGGGGCGGTTCGCGCCGTCGCCCGCGCCTGTGCGGCGAACAAGCTGGCGATTGTGGTGCCATGCCATCGGGTCGTTCGCGCCGATGGCGGTTTGTCCGGCTATCGTTGGGGGGCGACGCGTAAAGCCCGTCTTCTGCGTCAGGAATCAGAATCGAAGGAGGTATGATGCTTGATTTATTTGCCGATGAAGAACCCTGGCAAGAACCTCTCGCCCCCGGCGCGGTGGTCCTGCGGCGTTTCGCGCTGGCAAAAACGCAGGATTTACTGGCGGGTATTGAGGCGGTTACGCAAGTGTCTCCGCTGCGCCATATGGTGACGCCCGGCGGCTACACCATGTCGGTGGCGATGACTAACTGCGGTGAAGTGGGCTGGACGACCGACGCCAGAGGCTATCTCTATTCCGGGATTGATCCGCAAACGGGCAATCCCTGGCCTGCGATCCCTGACGTTTTCGCCACGCTTTGCCATGATGCGGCGGTAGCCGCGGGCTATGCTAATTTCAGGCCGGATGCCTGCCTGATTAACCGCTATGTACCCGGCGCGAAGCTCTCGTTGCATCAGGATAAAGACGAGCCGGATTTACGTGCGCCTATTGTCTCAGTCTCACTTGGCTTACCGGCGATATTTCAGTTTGGCGGTCTTAAACGCAACGACCCTCTACAACGTTTAATGCTTGAGCACGGCGACGTAGTGGTATGGGGTGGGGCGTCCCGACTTTTTTATCACGGCATTTTACCACTTAAGCCGGGCCATCATCCGGCGACCGGGGAGTGCCGTTTTAATCTTACTTTCCGCCAGGCCAGAAAGATTGAATAAAAATAAGAATTATTCTTGATGTAAACAATCAGCCGTTTAAACTGCTGGCTGTTTTGGTTGACCGGGTTGTGTGATGGAACTTCTTCTGCTGGTCTGGCGGCAGTACCGCTGGCCTTTTATCGCCGTCATTGCGCTAACGTTGCTTAGCGCCGCGCTGGGCATTGGGCTTATTGCCTTTATTAATCTCCGTCTGATCGAAACGGTGGATATGTCGCTGGCCGTGCTACCGGAGTTCCTGGGTTTACTTCTGTTATTGATGGCGGTGACGCTGGGCTCTCAACTGGCATTGACCACTCTTGGTCACCATTTTGTCTATCGCCTGCGCGGTGAATTTATCAAGCGCATACTCGACACCCCTGTTGAACGTATCGAACAGCTCGGCAGCGCTTCGTTGCTGGCCGGGCTGACCAGTGATGTGCGTAATATCACCATCGCGTTTGTACGTCTGCCGGAACTGGTGCAGGGGATCATCCTCACCATTGGCTCGTCGGCTTATCTGGCCTGGTTGTCCGGTAAAATGCTTGTGATAACCGCGTTGTGGATGGCACTGACTATCTGGGGCGGATTTATTCTGGTCTCCCGCGTCTACAAACATATGGCGACGCTGCGTGAAACCGAAGACAAGCTGTACAACGACTTTCAGACCGTACTGGAGGGGCGCAAAGAGCTGACGCTTAATCGCGAACGTGCCGGACATATCTATAACAACCTGTATCTGCCTGATGCCCGTGAATATCGTCACCACATTATCCGTGCTGATACTTTCCACCTCAGTGCGGTGAACTGGTCAAATATCATGATGCTGGGGGCGATTGGCCTGGTTTTCTGGATGGCAAACAGTCTGGGCTGGGCGGATACCAGCGTCGCGGCGACCTACTCATTGACACTCTTGTTCCTGCGTACACCCTTGCTCTCCGCCATCGGCGCACTGCCGACGCTGTTGAGTGCGCAAGTCGCGTTCAATAAACTTAAGCAGTTCTCGCTGGCGCCGTATCAGGCTGAGTTCCCGCGCCCGCAGATTTACCCGGACTGGAAAACGCTGGAACTGCGCGATGTCACTTTTACCTATCAGGACAAAACGTTCTCCGTGGGGCCGGTCAATCTGACACTCAAGCGCGGCGAACTGGTCTTCCTGATTGGCGGCAATGGCAGCGGTAAATCAACGCTGGCGATGCTGTTAACCGGATTATATGAACCGGCTTCTGGCGAAATCCTGCTGGACGGTAAACCGCTGGCGAAAGAGAAACCAGAGGATTACCGCAAGCTGTTTTCCGCAGTCTTTACCGATGTCTGGCTGTTTGATCAACTCCTGGGCGCGGATGGACAACAGGCGGATCCGGCGCTGGTGGATAACTGGCTGCAACAGCTGAAGATGTCGCACAAGCTGGAGCTCAAAGACGGTAAAATCCTCAATCTGAAACTGTCGAAAGGGCAGAAAAAGCGTGTGGCGCTACTGCTGGCTCTGGCGGAAGAACGCGATATTTTATTGCTCGATGAGTGGGCCGCTGACCAGGACCCGCACTTCCGTCGCGAGTTCTACCAGGTGCTGTTACCACTAATGCAGACAATGGGTAAAACCATTTTCGCTATCAGTCATGATGATCATTATTTTACTCATGCCGATCGTTTGCTTGAAATGCGTAACGGCCAATTGAGCGAACTGACCGGGGAAGAGCGTGAACTCGCCTCCCGCGATGCGGTTGCCCGCACGGCATAGTGGTGACTTTCCGGGTGGAAACGCCCGGAAAATCGACAACATACCTCTCTTTTACCCATCTGTACGTGCGGCGTATTAATATTTACACCACCTGCCGCTATGCTTAGACCTGTACGCCTTTATCTCAGAAAGGTGAGTTACTACGCAGGGAATGTCCAATGTCTGTCAGCAAAAAAAGCAGTAGCAGATTGCGCGATCAGGAGCGCGCGCGTTTAATCTGGCTCCTCACCACCGAAAAATCACTTACCGCAACCTTGCTTGGCGAGTTAACCCTGGCGGAACAGTTTGACGCCGATAAGCTCACCAATGAGATAGCCGAAGTCAACGCGTTGGTGGCGCATCTACCGGCACCAGATTTAGCCGATACCCTGGAAGGATTGCCGATAGACGGGCGTCTTGCGCTGTGGCGGCTGGTCGAAGATGACAAACGCGGCAAAGTCTTGCTGGAAGCGTCGGAAAACGTCTGGGAAGACCTGATTGATGGCATGAGCGATAAGGCGTTGCTGGATGCACTGCAAACGCTTGATATCGACGATCAAATCTGGCTGGTGCAGCATCTGCCGCGTAATCTGACCGGACGTCTGATGGCAACACTACCGGCAACCGATCGTGCCCGGGTACGCCAGGTTATGCGCTACGGCAAAAACTGCGTTGCGGCAATCATGGAGTTTGAAGTGATTACCGTGCGTCCGAATTTGACGCTGGCTACCGTACAGCGCTATTTACGCAGACTGGGCAACATGCCGGAAAATACCGACAAACTCTTCGTTACCGGACGTGACGGCATACTGCTTGGCGAACTGGCGCTGCAAACCATCTTACTCAAAGGCAGTGCGTGCCGGGTAAGCGAGGTGATGAATGACGATCCGGTCACTTTTTCGCCTGATGAGCATGCCGAAGACGCGGCGCACACCTTTGAACGCGATGACTTAATTAGCGCTGCTGTTACCGATACCGACGGCAAATTGCTCGGTCGCCTTACCATCGATGATATCGTGGATGTAGTCTACGAAGAGACTGATAACGATCTGCGTCAGATGGGGGGCCTGAGTACCGAAGAGGATGTTTTTGCCCCGGTCACCCGCGCGGTGAAAAATCGCTGGGCGTGGCTGGCGATTAACCTCTGCACGGCATTTATTGCTTCACGGGTGATTGATGGTTTTGAACACACCATTTCACAACTGGTCGCGCTGGCCGCGTTGATGCCTGTCGTTGCCGGTATCGGCGGAAATACCGGGAATCAAACCATCACTATGATTGTTCGCGCCCTGGCATTGCAGACCATTCAGCCGGGTAACTTTCGTTTTTTAGTCCTGCGTGAAATGGGCGTGGCGTTGGTGAACGGCCTGGTATGGGGCGGAATCATGGGGGTGGTGACCTGGCTACTCTATGATGATGCCGCGCTGGGCGGTGTGATGACGTTGGCAATGATGCTCAACTTGCTGATGGCAGCCTTGATGGGCGTACTTATTCCGATGATTATGGTCCGCTTCGGGCGTGATCCGGCGGTCGGTTCTAGTGTGATGATCACGGCGATTACCGACACCGGGGGCTTTTTTATTTTTCTTGGACTGGCGACGATTTTTCTGCTGTAGCGCCACGCGCCTTATGCAGACGAGCAGGAAGGATAGCCATCGCCACCATGCCTGCCAGCACGCCAATCGCCAGATTACCGGTACTGATAGTTGCCGCAACGGTAACGATCATCACCCCTGTTTCAGCAATCGCCGCGCGCTGCAGCGTTGCCGGATGCAGGCTATGCCAGCTAAAGGTTTTGCAGGCGACAATAGTCATAATGCCCGCCAGTACAACCATTGGAATCTCCGCCATGATGTCGCTGAGTGCCGTCACCAGGAGTAATAACACCAGTCCCGCCACGATGGTTGACACGCGGCTGCGGCCTTTGCCCATTTCCACGTTGACGATGGTCTGTCCAATCATCGCGCAACCGGCGATACCACCGTAAAAACCGGCAAGAATATTGGCGATACCAAGGCCGGCACTTTCCCGGCTTTTGTTGGATGACGTGTGGGTCAAATCATCTACCAGACGTGCGGTCAGCAACGATTCCAGCAGGCCAACAAAGGCGATGCTGAGTGCGCAGGGCCAGATGATGCCAAACGTGGTGAGGTTAAACGGCACCAGCCATTCGGTGAGGCCGGGCAGGCCACCCTGCATCGGGCCTTCATCGCCTACGGTGGGCAGCGTCTGTCCGGTGAAGACGGTAAAAAATGTCAGCACCACGATGGCGACCAGCGGTGCGGGCACGCTTTTCACCCACCGTGGCCACCACAGGACAATCAGTACTGTCAGGGCGAAGAGAGCGAGGATCAGCGGATCGCGGTGCCAGAAATGGGGCACCTGGGCAAAGAAGATCAAAATACCCAGCGCATTCACAAAACCTGTCATCACCGCCTGCGGTACAAAGCGCATCAGACGTGACATTTGCGTTAAGCCAAAGATAACTTGTATGACGCCTGCGAGCACCACGGCTGGCAAAATGTATTCGACGCCGTGTTGGTGCACCATCGGGCCAATCACCAGCGCTACGGAACCGGCCGCTGCGGTTACCATCGCCGGACGCCCGCCCAGCAATGACATGCTGATACACAGCACGACGGAAGCCAGCAGGCTGACTTTGGGATCGACGCCTGCGATCACCGAAAAGGAGATCACTTCCGGAATCAATGCCAGTGCGGTAATAACGCCTGCCAGCGCTTCGCGCGTCAGCAGTTGAGGGGAGCGCAGCACGTTGTTGACCCGACCTGTCGGGGAGAATAATTTTTCAGTCATAACTTTTCGCAGGGGTAATCAGCAGCAGGCATCAATAAAAGGACGGAATGACATGTGTTTGACAAAGCGGAGAATACTACTGTTTCCTGGCAAAAGTTGCCAGTAAACATGGTTATTTTTAATGCAATTATTAAACTTATTAATAACATTTATGTAATGACTATTTAATGTTTAAACATTATTTAAATCCTCGTTCCCCCGTGCTAGGTTAGATGCGCTAACGAAGTTACCCGCGATAACTGCTAATAAAGCAGCACTAAAAGTAAGGCATTAACATTATGAAAAGAATGACTGCCAGACTGTTTTCGATGGCTGTCGGGCTTAATGCTGTCTCTGCGGCAGCAAAAGCTAACGCATCGAAAGAGCAGGAAACGGATGTGCTTTTAATCGGTGGTGGGATCATGAGCGCCACGTTGGGAACCTACCTCCAGGAGCTGGAGCCCAACTGGTCGATCACCATGGTGGAACGGCTGGACGCGCTGGCGGAAGAGAGCTCCAACGGCTGGAATAATGCCGGTACGGGGCACGCCGCCTTGATGGAACTGAACTACACCCCGCAAAACCAGGATGGATCCATCAGCATCAAAAAGGCGATTGAGATTAACGAAGCGTTTCGTATCTCTCGTCAGTTCTGGGCGCATCAGGTGGAAACCGGTGTGCTGAGCGAACCGCGCTCGTTCATTAATACCGTTCCGCACATGAGTCTGGTGTGGGGCGATGACAACGTTAACTTCTTGCGTGCTCGCTACAAAGCGTTGCAGCAAAGTACGTTATTCCGTGGCATGCGCTATACGGAAAACCACGAGCAGATCCGCGCGTGGGCACCACTGGTAATGGAAGGGCGTGACCCGCAGCAGAAAGTGGCGGCGACGCGTACCGAAATCGGTACCGATGTGAATTTCGGCGAGATTACCCGTCAGTTGATTCACTCCTTGCAGCGCAAAGACAACTTCTCCCTGAAGCTGGGTAGCGAAGTCCGCAGCATCAAACGCAATGCGGATAAGACCTGGAATGTGTCCATCGCCAGCCTGAAAAACAGCGGCGTCGATCAGGTCATTAAGGCCAAATTTATTTTTATTGGTGCCGGTGGCGCCGCGCTGAAACTGTTGCAGGAATCCGGTATCCCGGAAGCGGCGGAATACGCAGGTTTCCCGGTCGGCGGTCAGTTCCTGGTGTCCGAAAACCCGGATGTTGTGAACAGCCATCTGGCGAAGGTTTATGGTCAGGCGACCGTGGGCGCGCCGCCAATGTCTGTACCGCATATCGATACCCGTATTATTGATGGCAAACGTGTGCTGCTATTTGGACCGTTCGCCACCTTCTCAACGCGCTTTTTGAAAAATGGGTCGCTGTGGGATCTGCTGCGTTCAACCAACAGTTCTAACTTCCTGCCCATGTTAAGCGTCGGGATGACCAATTTCAGCCTGGTGAAATACCTGATGAACCAGGTACTACAAAATGACGACGATCGCTTTGATGCCCTGTGTGAGTACTATCCGCTGGCTAAAAAAGAGGACTGGCGTTTGTGGCAGGCCGGGCAGCGCGTGCAGATCATCAAACGCAATGCGAAGAAGTTGGGTGAGCTGCGTCTGGGTACCGAAGTGGTTAGCGACAAAGAGGGCACCATCGCTGCGCTGTTGGGCGCATCGCCGGGTGCTTCCACTGCCGCGCCTATCATGCTGGAATTGATGCAGAAGGTCTTCCCGGAAAAAGTCGCTTCCCCTGAGTGGCAGGCGAAACTGAAAGAGATCATCCCTTTCCTTGGCGTGAAGCTTGACGGCAACGTTGAAGCCTCGGATGCGGAGTTGCACTATACCAGTCGCGTGCTGGGGCTGAAATGCGACGAATCGCCGCTGGCGGATGCCACGCCGCCCGTACGAAAACCCTCGCATGTTGTGCCTGCGGAGAATGAACCCGCAGCGGATATCGCGCTGTAAGTGAAAAAACCTGCTTCGGCAGGTTTTTTTGTCTCTACGTTTAAGCAGCGTAAACGGATGACATAATCGCTGATGTTTTTCGAAGGTTCATCGGTGCGCTCATCACCACCACGGCAAGTTATTACAAACTCTCCAGAACGTAAGGCCGAAAATCACCTGCTGCAATAAGGTTGGCTGGCAAACCGTGCGCAATACCTCATCAGTGCATAATCTGTTCCGTCAGCAATAGCAGCGAAATCACAATCATCATTCCCCCTGAAATCCTGCTGACCACTTTTGCCGCCTGCGGCCGGGTGGCGAGAAGCGCCCTGGAACCATATCCCACCAGCAGATAGACCAGCGTACAGGTGATGAGATGCAGCAGCGCCAGCGCCGACATCTGCAAGGGAAGGGGCCAGAGACTTTGCGGGTCAGTGAACTGCGGCAACAGGGCGAGAAAAAGCAGAAAGACTTTGGGGTTCATCCCGCTGATGCACATACCTCTTATTGCCCAGCGGTTCCATGAACTGTCTGCCTGCGTACGTCCTGCTGTTATAGCAGCGGGACAGCGCAACATGCCGATCCCGAGCCACAACAGATACAGCGCGCCGAAAAGGGTAAGGGCGGATAATGCCAGTGGATGCCCTGCCAACAGCACCCCCATGCCTGCAACAACGATGCCCGTTGCCAGTAAATGACCTGTCATTAAGCCCATGACCGCCGGAATAATGCCGCGTCCGCTGATGCCAGCCGTAATGGTATAGGCCCAGTCGGCACCCGGGGTCATTATCAGGAGAAAGGAGACAATCCAGAACCCCATTACCACACTCATTTCCATCGCTTTTGCCCCGTAAGTTCTCAATATTCTGCATAGAAAGAATATCCCTGACGCCGTAGAATGAGTTTGCAATGTTGCGCCTTAATTCCACCTGAAAAGGGAAAATCTTCCAAATGGATAGTATCGACAGAAAGATTCTTGCGGAGCTGCAGTCTGACGGCAGGTTGTCGATAACCGATCTGGCCGAGCGGGTCAATTTGAGCCTCTCGCCATGCCATCGTCGTTTACGCGCGCTGGAACAGAGTGGTGTGATCACAGGTTATCGCGCTACCTTAAATCCGGTTCAGATGGGATTTACCTTTTCGGCGATTGTGTTTGTGACCCTGCGCGAGGCGGATAAGAAAGCGGTCAGCGCCTTTGAGGAGGCTATCGTGGATGTGCCGCAGGTGGTACTGGTCCAGCGCCTGTTTGGCGATCCGGACTACATGATGCAGGTTGTTACGCGCGATTTACCGGCCTTTCAGAAACTCTATGATGAGAAGCTTTCGGCGATGCCTGGCGTGCAGCGCTTAACCTCAACGCTGGTAATGAAGACCGTTGTGCATGACAGACCCTATCCGTTAGAGACAATAAGATGAAAATTGTCATGCTGGCAGGGGAATGTGAGTTGTTCAGTTAACAGACACTCACTGACTCTTATCAGAGAGAATGAACCCTTTCCTGCTCGCCGCAGCCACAGGGTTTTCTGACTGGCCGGGCTGATTCTGCTTGTCTTGCGTCGCCGCGTCGCACATTTCTGTTGCCGATATCCGCTTTGCCTGTTGGCCCTGTGCTTTATATCCTTTAGCGCATTGATGCAAAAACGGAGTCATCAGGCGTCTGTGGGCGTATTGCCGCTCCAGTGCATCGTCAGCCTGGTGCACTAGGCATATTTGTTGTGGTATTCCCTGTTGCCAAAAATGCACTTCGTTACCGTCAGTACCGTGCAACTTAGTGTGCCTTGCCACGCTCGGTGGAGTGATATTTTTAGGGGAGCGGATGGTGGTCTCAATAGTAGCTTTTCTGGTCGGTATTTAGCTGACCATCCGGGTGCCAACATCACTTAACTGCCGCCTTGTTTTTCCCCCATAAAATAGATGAACGGCATATGCTTAAGATTAATCTGAGTCATTGCTGAGTGTTTGTTTCTGCTGTTACACGGCTAAAAAGTTAGGTTTATTATTAGCTCCTTACTTCATAAGGGCGCATGTTTATTAACATCATTGCGGAGCAAATAATGGGACTTCCAGCTTCTGGTGTGGCTTCGACCTATTCAGATTTCTTTATCAATAAAATGACTGCGAGCGGCGATCTTTATACCCATACGGCGTATACCGCTGCTTTACTGCCGCGTGAACGCTGGCATGCAGTACCGCTGGGGACAAAACTGAAACTGTCATATCAGGGGCGGTCGGTCATTGTTAAAGTCAATGATCGTGGGGCTGGCGATGGTTCAATGGCACGTGTCCTTGATTTAAGCCGGGCTGCGTTTGCTTATCTGAGTGGGCGGCCGATAAATGCCATTACCGATAAAACCGCAGGCTTGATTACTCTACAATCCATCATAGTTGTGCCAGCCAGCACGCTACAGGGACCTGTAACCCCATGAAGACGACATTCGCTATTCTCTATTTTGCCCTGGGTTTTATCACCAGTGGTGCCGTGCAGGCATCGGAGAGTAAAACGCCTGAGACTATTAATCGCATCATGGCGGAACCGCTGCACAATCTGAGTCTCCTGGATGCCGACCCTCAGGGGGAATTGCGCTGGGTAGCCTGGCAGGAAGGGGAGGGAGAGTCCCGCGTTTCTTCTCTGGCATTATTTAAACAGAGCAAGGGGGCTGCATCATCGGTATGGTCAACGAGTTGGCCGGATGCCTGGTCACCTGCGCTGCAACCTCTGTCTGAATGGCGCTGGCAAGGAAATGCTCTTTTGGCCGTGACGCTCCAGTTTGGCGCTGCCGCCGGGCAAGTTGAACTGTATGGACTGGATACGCAAAAACGACCATTAAAACTGGCAGAAAAGACGGCAGCCAGCGTCGGTTGGAAAATCAATGAAGCGGGTCAGCGGCTGTTAGTTCTTTATGAACCTAAACCAACAGCGCTCAAAGCGAGTTGTTATGGCTGGCAAGAAAATACGGGCAAATTAATGCCTCAGTCGTGTAACTGACAGGGGCAGCTCTTCCGATAATCATTTCTGTTCGGGATTATCGTCAGTATTCGATAACAGATCGTTCAATGTTTCGAAATCGATTTCTGATTCAGCGTCATCCAGTAACTGGGTGACAGAAAGCAGATCGGTAAATTCGCTGAGCAGCATTTCAGCATCAGATTTAAGCGGCGTGTCGGAGACATCGACCGCCGTATTGATGGCTTTCTTTACGTTCTCAATGATTTCGCGAACGCCGCCGTTTTTCCCAAGAGTGAGTACCAGGGCACTGAGCAACAGTGACTGTGCCTCTACGCGAGCCGTCAGCTGTTTCGCCTCCGCATCCATCTTTGAAATTTTTGCAATCATACTAATAATGACATTTTTCATGTGATTCCCTGCCTCTGATCCGCATATGTCCTGCCCACCCACAAGACATGAGCGTGGCATTTCTAAAGCCTAAATGAGCTTAGGTTATTTCACGCGTTGAAAAATGCTGAGCCGGACACAGATGTGAAAAGATCTCTTTCAGGAATCAAAGGAACCCCTCTTTGACACACCATCATCGGCGAGTGCGGTGCACATTGTTTTCGTATGCGTTTTCATAAGCAAAGGGAGAAAGCCGTAAGACGTGGGGGGATTGCAGCCATTAAAAAACCCGCAGACTCAGAGAGAATGCGGGTTTTTAAGGGGTAACCGATCGCGTAAAGCTTACCGGTGAAATATTTGGTCGGCACGAGAGGATTTGAACCTCCGACCCCTGACACCCCATGACAGTGCGCTACCAGGCTGCGCTACGTGCCGATTTGTGGCGGTAATAGTACCCTTTTCACCGCTGATTGCAAGTGAAGGGGCAGCTAACTGATTCATAAATAATCAATCAGTTAGCGATAAACCGTTTTTCATCTGTCAGAACCTGTAACAGCAAACTCAACTGCGGTTTCTGATCCTGAATCTTTTCACCCTGCGGACTCCAGGTCTGATAGCTGCCGTTCTGATTGAGCACCAGCGTCATCTGTGGCGTCGTTATCGCCAACGCATCGCCGCTTGCTGCGGTTACCCATGTATGGCGGCGCGTCGCATTAAACAGATCCTGGCCCTGCGAATACTCGTTTGCTGGCGTACTTACATGTAACAGGCGCTGCATTAGCGTCGTCATCACATCTTTGTGGTCGGTCAGCTTGTTGATGCGCTGTGCAGGCGTACCCGGCCAGTGAATCACCAGCGGCACATGCAGATTGTCACGCGACCAGGCAAAGTCAGCGCCGGACTTATCAGCAGGGATGCCGTGACCGGCGGTGATTATCACCACCGTATCATCCAGCTTGCCCGATTCACGCAGCGCATCCAGTAAACGGTTGATCTGTGTATCGACATCGGCCACAGCGCGACCATAGCGACGGGTAAAATTCTGCTGATTGCTGTCTGGCAGGGTGGTGCCGTTCAACGCCACCCAGGAGAACCAGCGATTATCGTCCTGAGCATAATGACCCAGCCAGTCAATCCATTGATCGGCGGTTTGAGCGTCCGTCTGTGTTTTTGCCGCAGGAAGCGAGAAATCCGAAAGCAATGCCTGACGATACAACGCGCTGCTGAACCCGTCGGAAGAGAACAGGCCTAACTGATAACCTTGCTGATTGAGCGCAGATATGAGCGCAGCAGGCACGCGTGCCGACAGCACCCCGTCCATGTAACCTGGCGAAATACCGTAAAACAGGCCAAAGTAGCCGCTGTCCGCCGTGTTGCCGGAACTCATATGCTGCGTGAATGTCACGTTCTGTTCCGCAAACGCAGCAAGCGCTGGCATCTGTTTTTCGTAACCAGAGTAATTCAGGCCATCAACGGTAATCAGCAGAACGTTTTGCCCGGATCCCATATCCAGATAACGTAAATCGCTCAATGGATACTGTACCGAAACGGCTTCCGGGCTACCCTGTTCAATCAGGCGTCGCTGATAATCCTGAGCATCCAACAGACCATGTTTCTCCAGGAAGCGGCGTGCCGTCATCGGGTAGGAGAGAGGCAGGTTTGCACGCTGCATGGTGATGGGGCGATAGAAGTTAGCATCCGCCCAGATATACATAACGTGGGTGGCAATAAAGGCAACGAAAAAGAACCCTGCCACCGGTTTTGCGTAGCGCCGCCGCCGGGTCAGACTGCGAAGTTTTTGCCAGCTCCAGGTGGCAAACAGCATCTCAACGAGCAGGATAACCGGCACGCCGATAAACATCAGTTGCCAGTCACGCGCCGTCTCATTCTGGTCGGGGTTAATTACCAGTTCCCAGACGATGGGATTGAGATGCAGGTGAAAACGGGTAAAAACTTCGCTATCGATAAGTAACAGCGTCATCCCTGTGGTCGCCAGAATAACGGAAAGGAACCGCATCAGGCGCTGGGACATCACCACAAAGGTGAGGGGAAATAAAATCAGCAGGTAGGTGGCGAACACCAGGAAACTGAAATGACCGACCACGCTCAGGTAAGAGTATATCCGCCCGGCAAGCGTTGTCGGCCAGTCGGCAACAAACAGATAGCGACTACCGACCACAATGGACAATAAAATATTGAACAGGGCGAACCAGTGCCCCCAGCTTACCATCTGGGAGACTTTTTCACGGTAGGGCTGACGATGAGTCACCATAACTTGTCGCTGTTTACCTTAATGCGCTTTATCGTCATTAACGGACGACTGCAGT
Organism: Phytobacter palmae; assembly: GCA_900112785.1. Taxonomy (GTDB): domain Bacteria; phylum Pseudomonadota; class Gammaproteobacteria; order Enterobacterales; family Enterobacteriaceae; genus Phytobacter; species Phytobacter palmae. The sequence continues at coordinate 148,588 of FONB01000007.1, forward strand.
GCCTGGGCGAAAGATTTTGCGATGGCCTGGCGTTGAGCAGGTGCGATGCTGGTGTTGATCAAGTTCGTCACCATGTTCCCCAGAACCATCAGGGAAAGGTCGGTCGGAGACTTGTGTTTTTCCAGCACGTTGGCCAGCTCACTTAGCAGTTGTTCAACGTGTTCATCACTGTAGCGGGAATTTTGTGGCATAAATCGAAATCAGTTATTCATAAAGGGCAACATATTACCGTAGCAACGGCTTTTTTTCTGCTTTTTTATCAGCAGTTGCACAGTTGCTTGCGTGGTGGTTGAATACCGCCCGGTCTAAAAGGAGAGTTTATCATGAGTCTGGACATCAACCAGATTGCCCTGCACCAGCTTATCAAGCGCGATGAGCAAAACCTTGAACTGGTGTTGCGCGAATCTTTGCTGGAACCGACCGCTCCCGTTGAGGAGATGGTCGCCGAGTTACACCGGGTTTACAGCGCGAAAAGTAAAGCCTACGGCCTGTTTAACGACGACAGCGAACTGGCGCAGGCATTACGCCTTCAGCGTCAGGGCGAGGAAGATTTTCTCGCGTTCAGCCGTGCGGCAACGGGGCGCTTACGTGATGAACTGGCAAAATATCCCTTTGCGGACGGCGGCATTGTGCTGTTCTGCCATTATCGTTACCTGGCGGTGGAGTACCTGCTGGTCGCTGTGCTGAATAATTTAAGCAGTATGCGTGTTAATGAGCAACTGGACATCAGCGCGACACATTATCTCGATATCAACCATGCGGATATCGTAGCGCGTGTGGATTTAACCGAGTGGGAAACCAACCCGCAATCGACGCGTTATTTGACCTTCCTCAGAGGACGCGTTGGACGCAAGGTTTCTGACTTTTTCATGGATTTCCTCGGTGCAACCGAAGGGCTAAACGCCAAAGCGCAGAACCGTGGATTGTTGCAGGCGGTGGATGACTTTACCGCACAGGCGCAGCTCGATAAATCAGAACGTCAGGATGTTCGCCAGCAGGTCTACACCTACTGTAATGAACAGTTGCAGGCTGGCGAAGAGATTGAACTGGCGTCATTGTCAAAAGAGCTGGCGGGCGTAAGCGAAGTTAGCTTTGAAGAGTTTACCGCGGGGCAGGGCTATGAACTTGAAGAGAGCTTCCCGGCGGATCGCAGTACGCTGCGTCAGTTAACCAAATATGCCGGCAGCGGTGGTGGGTTAACCATTAACTTCGATGCTTTGCTGTTGGGCGAGCGTATTTTTTGGGATCCGGCGACTGATACGTTGACCATTAAGGGCACACCGCCGAATCTGCGCGATCAACTGCAGCGCAGAACCGGGGGCAACTGACCGCACTGTGCATGAAGGAATACGCCAGAAACCGCCTGTCGATATAGCATTGCTGCGACAGGTATTGCGTAAGCACGTTTTTGTTTTTATGGCGGTTTCTGCCTCAGGTATGCTGTTCAGCGTCGCGTCGCTGTTTATTTTTAGCCGCAGCGACGGGCGCTTTATGCCCGGCCTCCTCGGTGGTGTATTTCTGTGCGTGGGGCTTTTTCTCATCGGTTTTGCCTTCAAATCGACCCTGAGCAGCGTCAGTTACTATTATCAGAAAGGGCAGCTCAAGCGTTATGGGCTGAACCTGAATGCGACACTGGTACGCAAAACGCGGGAAAAGACCAATATTCAGTACGACTTTGAACGAGACTCCCGTCGTGAGCATATTGAAGAGTTGGCGTTTACTCTCTGGTTTGACTTTCAGTTTGATGGCCGGACGTGGCAGTGCGCGGATCTGATAAGCAACGAAAAGATGTTTGATGCTTTGAGTGAGGGGCAGGTCATCCCGGTACGTATTTTGCCATGGATGCCAGAGAGCGCATCGGTTCGCCAGAGGGCATTGCTCAATCAGCTTAAGCGTGATGATGTACGGGCAGAACCAGACGATCCGCGAACAGGTAGACCGTTAATCGAATTTGATGAGATATAAAAAAAACCCCGCATGGCGGGGTTTTTCTCAACACTCGTTAGCGATTAAGCGCGAACGAAGTCGATGTGAGTCAGTTTCGGTTTGTAAGCGTGACGCTGTACAGCCTGAACTTTCACTTTTACTTCTTTGCCATCGATAACCAGGGTCTGAACTTCGCTATAGAATTCAGCTTTAGCCTGGATGTTCCACAGCTGGTCGTGGTCCAGTTCGATAGCAACCGGAGCTTCATTCCCACCGTAAACGATAGCCGGGAATTTGTTAGCTGCGCGCAGGCGGCGGCTCGCACCCTTACCCTGCTCTTTACGTACTTCTGCGTTAATAGTAGACATTTAAAACTCTCTTCAATAGTTCCTGCTACAGGCGACCCAGCAACAGGCAAGTGATCTGCTCTGCGGATGCAAAAGCGGGCGGGATTATACCCGTATCCCCCCTCTGTTACAAGCCGCACTGATATGAACTTAGCCGCGTAACTCATTGGCGCGGCGAAAGCGCCCCTCATAATCGAATACTTTCTCTCGCACCTGCCAGTACTGGCCTTTTTTGCGTGCCACAACAAAGTCAGGGTGTCGTAACAGCGTCTGCCGGGCGAGAATATCGGCGGCAACGATCCAGCGTAACGGCACTCCGGGCGTACGGGTGTGCGGGCGAATAAAGAGCTGCTCAAAGGCGGTACGCTGGGCGGGGGTATGCAGGCGATAGCGTTCGCTGACATCTGCGCCATCTTCATCGTAGTAGGTAATTTTGAGCCATTCGCCTTTGTCATCCGCGCCGTGCTGTAAGTCCATTCCGCTACAGCGCAGGACCAACGCGTCTTTGAGTTTCAGCGCCGCTTTAAGCATATCGTCCGGGTCGACCAGAATGGTGTCGCAGCTCCGACAGCGGCGAGCGGCAATGTCGTTTTCGGTATTACACTGGGGGCAATTTTTAAAGCGGAAACGATAGTCACACTGTTCCCGTTGACCGTCATCGTCCTCAAACCAGCCCTGACAGCGGCGACCAAAATGTTCAATTAAAGTGCCATCCGCCGTGGTTTTTCCCCAAAACGTATTGGCAAAGCCGCAGGCCGGGCAAAACACCTGCACGGGTACGTTATCGCTTTTTCCTTTCGGGGCACCCACTTCCGGGGCGTAGAGATCGTGCGGATTCCCGGCGTAATCGAGAATCAGGCAACTGGTTTTGCCGGGAAACAATCGCAGGCCGCGGCCAACAATTTGCTGATACAGGCTGACGGATTCCGTCGGGCGCAGGATGGCAATCAAATCGACATGTGGCGCATCGAAGCCGGTAGTAAGTACCGACACGTTCACCAGATAGCGAAAACGTTGCGCTTTAAACGCCTCAATAAGTTCATCACGCTGCGGACCAGGCGTTTCGCCAGTAATCAGCGCCGCTTCGTCGGCTGGCAACAGTCCGGTAATTTCACGGGCATGTTCTACGGTCGCGGCAAAAATCATCACCCCTTTGCGGCTTTCTGAGAACTCAACAATCTGGCTGATGATATGCGGCGTGACGCGTTTTTGTTTTTTCAGTTCACGGTTCAGATCCGCTTCGCTGAACAGGCCGTTACTCTGTGTCTGCAGGCGGCTGAAATCATACTGCACCACGGGCATGTCGAGCCGTTCTGGTGGCGTCAGATAGCCATGCTTGATCATGTAGCGCAGCGGAAGCTCATAAATGCAGTCGCGGAAAAGCGCTTTTTCATCGCCCCGAACCATGCCGTGATAATGAAAACGGTAAATCCAGCCTTTCCCCAGACGAAAGGGCGTTGCGGTCAGGCCAAGCAGCCTTACGCGGGGATTCACTTTGCGCAGGTGCTGTAAAATTTGCTGATACTGGCTTTCGTCATCATCGCTGATGCGGTGGCACTCATCGACAATCAGCAGTGAAAATTCCCCCTGAAAATGGTCAAGGTTGCGGGCAACGGACTGTACGCTGCCAAACACCACTTTGCCCTCACTCTGTTTACTCTTGAGGCCAGCGGCGTAGATATCCGCCTCCAGACCCAGAGCGAGATATTTCGCGTGATTTTGTGCGACCAGTTCTTTAACGTGGGCGAGCACCAGCACGCGCCCGCGCGCCACCCTTGCCAGTTCAGCAATAACCAGGCTTTTGCCCGCACCGGTGGGCAGGACAATCACCGCCGGTTCATCGTGGTGGCGAAAGTGGGCGAGGGTAGCGTCTACCGCTTCGCGTTGATATGGGCGTAAGGTAAAAGTCATGCTCTTTATGGTGTAACAACATCATGTCACAAGTATGCCACGAATCTTTCCCTTGAGCGGTGTAGAATGACCGCTATACTGACAGGCGTAAATCACCTGAGTCTTCTTAAGGACGAAAGTCCTGCTCCCAGCACCATACAGGCAAAACAACTTCATGCGACTTGATAAGTTTATCGCTCAGCAACTCGGCGTAAGCCGTGCTATTGCCGGACGTCAAATCCGCGCCAGTCACATTACCGTAGACGGCGAAATTGTCAGAGATGCCGCGTTCAAATTACTCCCGGAACACGAGGTGGAGTATGAGGGTAACGCACTGGCTCAACAGACCGGCCCCCGTTATTTCATGCTCAATAAACCACAGGGCTATGTTTGTTCTACGGACGATCCCGATCATCCGACGATACTCTATTTTCTCGATGAGCCAGTAGCACACAAACTGCATGCTGCGGGGCGGCTGGATATCGATACCACGGGACTGGTGTTGATGACCGACGATGGACAGTGGTCGCACCGTATTACCTCACCGCGTCATCACTGCGAGAAAACCTATCTGGTCGATCTGGAGTCGCCAGTGGCAGAAGATACAGCGGAACGCTTTGCCAAAGGTGTTCAGTTACATAACGAGAAAGATCTGACCCAACCGGCGCAGCTCGAAGTGATCACCCCGACGCAGGTACGTTTAACCATCAGCGAAGGGCGCTATCACCAGGTAAAACGTATGTTTGCCGCGGTAGGCAACCACGTTATCGGATTACACCGTGAACGTATCGGCGCGATTACCCTCGACGACGATCTGGCGCCGGGAGAGTACCGCGCACTGACAGAAGAAGAGATTGCCAGCGTCGGTTTGCCTGCGCGTTAACTTACAGGAGCTTCTTGTGACCAACAGGCCACACTCATCACTGAGTATTGTGATTATTCTTGGCCTGCTGGCCATGTTGATGCCGTTATCTATTGATATGTATCTGCCCGCGCTCCCGGTGATTGCCGGGCAATTTGGCGTCCCGGCGGGCAGCGCACAAATGACGCTGAGTACCTACATTCTGGGCTTTGCGTTGGGACAACTGATTTATGGCCCGATGGCAGACAGCATCGGGCGTAAGCCTGTGATCCTCGGCGGTACGCTGATTTTTGCCGCGGCGGCCGGGGCCTGCGCGCTGGCACAAAGTATCGATCAACTGATTACCATGCGCTTCTTTCATGGTCTGGCGGCAGCCGCAGCCAGCGTGGTGATTAATGCCCTGATGCGCGACATGTATCCGCGCGAAGAGTTTTCGCGGATGATGTCGTTTGTCATGCTGGTGACCACCATAGCGCCATTGCTTGCCCCAATGATTGGCGGGGCAGTGCTGAAATGGTTTAGCTGGCATGTGATCTTCTGGATCCTGGCGGTGGCGGGCTTGTTGGTTTCGGTGATGATTACCGTGTTTATTCGTGAAACCCTGCCGCCCGGGCGCCGTCAGCCGTTCCATTTGCGCACGACAGTGGGCAATTTTGCATCTCTGTTTCGCCATAAACGCGTGCTTAGTTATATGCTGGCAAGTGGCTTTAGCTTTGCCGGGATGTTCTCTTTCCTGAGCGCAGGACCGTTTGTCTACATCGAAATTAACCATGTTTCGCCACAAGACTTTGGTTACTATTTCGCACTGAATATTGTGTTTTTATTCCTGATGACCATCATTAACGGGCGCTTTGTCCGCCGTGTTGGTGCGCTCAACATGTTTCGTAGCGGGCTGTGGGTGCAGTTTGTGATGGCGCTGTGGATGGTCATCACAGCACTGCTCGGCGCAGGTTTCTGGTCGCTGGTTGTGGGCGTGGCTGCTTTCGTCGGCTGTGTTTCGCTGGTGTCGTCGAACGCGATGGCGGTTATTCTCGATGAGTTTCCCCATATGGCAGGAACCGCTTCGTCGCTTGCCGGCACGTTTCGTTTTGGTATTGGCGCAATTGTCGGCGCGCTGCTTTCTGTATCGTCGTTCAATTCAGCATGGCCAATGATTTGGTCAATCACCTTCTGCGCGACCAGCTCTGTTCTCTTCTACCTCTACGCCAGCCGCGGCAAAAAACTGGCGTAACCTTTCAACAGAAGGGGGGCAGAAATGCCCCCTTTTTTGATGCATATCAACCAAACCAGACATACATTCGGACATGTTTGTTTATTTTATGTAAAATCCGTTTGTGTAAAAAGTCACATCATTGTAGTAAAATAGATTGAGTTAGATCTCAGAAACGGGTACATATAGCCGAAAAAAGGGCAGAGGTTCATCGATAAAAACCTGATAAATGAACCGGTAACCCTCATACAGTATGGCATTTAGCGTTTTATCTGCCGCTGACGAGACGATTTGTCAATAATGTGTTAATATAAATGTGAAATATTTGTGAAGTGATTGGTGCTTCCGGGGACAGAAAGTGAATACATTACAACTCTCCATCATCCACCGTTTACCCCAGTGCTACCGCTGGCTCGATGGTTTTGCAGGCGCCAGGGTTGAACCGATTCCGCAAAATGACGATGACGCGGAAGGCACTCTTGTAGCGCTGAAATTATTGAGCCCGGATGGCGATAGCGCGTGGCCGGTTATGCATAAGCTAAGCCAGGCGCTGAGTGACATCGAAGTGGATTGCTCCGTCGTGGAATGTGAAGGTGAACCATGTCTGTTTGTTAGCTGCCAGGATGAGTTTGCAGCGACCTGCCGCCTGAAAAACTTTGGCGTCGCGATCGCCGAACCCTTCACCAGTCAGAATCCTTTCTGAGCGTCAGCTTAGTGATAAAAGCTGGCGCGTATAGTCCTGCTGCGGCGCGCTAAACACGCGGTGGCACTCTCCCTGTTCAACCACCTCTCCCTGTTTCAGCACAATCACCTGATGGCATAACGCGCGCACTACCTGCAAATCATGACTGATAAAAATATAAGCCAGATGGTGCGTCTGCTGGAGCGATTTCAGTAAGGCGAGTATCTGCGCCTGTACCGTGCGATCAAGAGAAGAGGTGGGTTCATCCAGAATGATCAGCTCAGGTTTCAGTATTAATGCCCGGGCTATGGCAATACGCTGGCGTTGACCGCCTGAAAACTCGCCGGGGAAACGACGGCGGGTTTCCGGATCCAGACCGACCTCCTTCATTACTCTGATGACCTCAGCCTCTCGCGCTTCGCGCGTTAACGCAGGCTGGTGTACCAGTAATCCCTCTTCGATAATCTGCTGAACGTTCAGCCGTGGATTAAGCGATGAGTTCGGATCCTGAAAGACCACCTGAATACGGTGGCGCACCGGTAACATCTGTTTGCGGTTCCATGTATGCAGAGGGCTATCGCCAAAGGTGATGGCGCCCTGCGAAGCAATCAGGCGCAACAGGGCAAGCCCGGTGGTGCTTTTCCCGGAACCCGACTCCCCAACCAGCCCCAGCGTTTCTCCTGCGCGCAGGGTGAAGCTGATATTGTTGACCACCCGGTTTTCGCCCACCACGCGTTTAAAGATACCTTTGCGGATCGGAAAACTGACGCCAAGATTATCCACGCGCAGTAACACAGGTGCCTGCGGGTCTGGCGGAACCGGCTCGCCTGCGGGCTCGCTGTTCAACAGGCGCTGAGTATAGGGGTGGGCTGGCGCGGCAAACAGAGCGCTGGCGCTGTTCTGCTCGACGCACAGACCGTTTTGCATCACGGCAACGTTGTCCGCCAGTTTGCGCACGATGTTCAGGTTATGCGTGATAAACAGAAGCCCCATGTTCAGCTCCTGACGCAGTTCGCGCAGTAGCGTCAGAATTTGCGCCTGCACTGTCACATCCAGTGCAGTAGTGGGTTCATCGGCAATTAATAGCTCGGGACGGGTGAGTAGCGCCATAGCAATCATCATGCGCTGGCGTTCGCCACCGGAAAGCTGGTGGGGGAAATCCCCCAGACGCTGACGGGCATTGCGGATACCCACCCGGTCCAGACAGGTCAGGATCTCGGCGCGGGCGGCCTCCCGACGCATTCCCCGGTGAAGCGATAAGACCTCATAAAGCTGCTTCTCCACGCTATGCAGTGGGTTTAGCGACACCATCGGTTCCTGAAAAATCATCGCAATTTTATTGCCGCGTACCTGGCGTAAGGTTTTCTCGCTGGCATGCAGCAGGCTTTCTCCATGGAAGAGGATATCGCCCTGCGGATAGACTGCGGGCGGAGTGGGCAACAGACGCAGGATCGACAATGCGCTCACGCTTTTGCCGGAGCCGGATTCGCCAACCAGCGCCAGTGTTTCACCCGCCTCAATTTGCAGAGAAAGCGAATCCACCACCGTGCGCTGCGTCTCCTGCTGACGAAAAGCGATAGACAGGGAATCAATACGTAACAGGGGAGGTGTCATCTTATACCGCCTTGTTAGGGTCGAAGGCGTCGCGCACCGCTTCACCAATAAAAATTAACAGCGACAGCAATACTGCCACGGACAAAAACGCCGCGATACCCAGCCAGGGCGCCTGCAGATTGTTCTTCCCCTGCAGCAATAATTCACCGAGCGACGGCGAACCCAGCGGCAAACCGAAGCCAAGGAAATCCAGCGAGGTCAGGGTGGAAATCGAGCTGCACAAAATAAACGGCAGGAAGGTCAGCGTGGCGACCATCGCATTAGGCAGCATATGGCGCAGCATAATACTGCGATCGTTTACCCCCAGCGCCTGCGCCGCGCGGATATAGTCGAAATTTCGCGTACGCAGAAACTCAGCGCGCACTACACCGACCAGACTCATCCAGCCGAACAGCACCGTAATGGCCAGCAGCCACCAGAAACCAGGCTGTACGACGCTGGAGAGCAGAATTATCAGGAACAGCGTTGGCATGCCGGACCAGACCTCAATAAAGCGCTGGCCCCACAGATCGATTTTTCCGCCGTAATAACCCTGGAGTGCACCTGCGATGACGCCGATGACACAGGAGCAGAGCGTCAACATTAAGCCAAACAGCAATGAAATACGCGTTCCGTAGAGGATACGCGCCAGCACATCACCGCCGTTGGCATCGGTACCCAACCAGTTCTGCTTCGAGGGCGGCGAGGGGAAAGGCTGAGTGGTGGCGTAGTTGATACTGCGCGCGCCGAAGCGGATAGGGGCCTGAATCATCCAGCCATGTTGCGTAATTTGCTGCTGCAGCCAGGGATCCTGATAATCCGCTTGCGTAGCAAACGGACCGCCGAACTCACTCTCGCTGTAGTCGAAAATGACGGGCACATACCAGCTTCCCTTGTAATGCACCAGTAGCGGTTTATCATTTGCGATCAGTTCGGCAAAAAGGCTGAATAAAAAGATCAGCAGAAAAATCCACAGCGACCAAAAGCCGCGGCGATTATGGCGAAAACGCGCCCAGCGAGTCTGATTGACGTAGCTTAATTGAAACATCAGCGTCCCTCGAAATCGATGCGCGGGTCGACCAGCGTGTAACTGATATCGCTGAGAATATTCAGCAACAGGCCGATAAGCGTGAAAATATAAAGTGTGCCGAACATCACCGGGTAATCGCGTGAGACGGTAGCCTCGTAGCCCAAAAGTCCCAGACCATTAAGCGAGAAGATGACTTCAATAAGCAGCGAGCCGGTAAAAAACATGCTGATAAAAGTAGCCGGGAAGCCTGCGATAACCAACAACATAGCGTTACGAAACACATGCTTGCGCATAATTCTGCTTTCGCTGACGCCTTTTGCACGCGCGGTGACCACATACTGCTTGCGTATCTCATCCATAAATGAGTTCTTGGTCAGCATGGTCAGGGCCGCAAAGCCGCCGATAACGGTAGCCAGCACAGGCAGGGTGATATGCCACAGGTAATCCGTTACCTTACCGTACCAGGGCAGGGTGTCGAAGTTCGACGAAACCAGCCCGCGTAGTGGAAAGATATCGTAATAGCTCCCGCCCGCAAAAAAGACAATTAGCAAAATAGCAAACAGGAATGCGGGTATTGCATAGCCAATAATAATAAAAGCGCTGCTCCAGACGTCGAACCGGCTACCGTTATAGACCGCTTTGCGGATCCCAAGTGGAATGGACACAAGGTAGATGATCAGCGTTCCCCACAGTCCAAGCGTGACGGAAACCGGCAGGCTTTCTTTGATCAGCTGTAGCACTGAGGCACTGCGGAACAGGCTATTACCGAAGTCGAATCGGACATAATCCCAGAGCATTTTGAAATAACGCTCATGAATCGGTTTGTCGAAACCGTAGCGTTTGGTAATTTCAGCAATCACTTCCGGATCAAGCCCACGTCCGCCGCGATAGTGGCTGTCGTTGCTGGTGGCGCTGCCAATACCGGTACGGGCGTGTGTGGCGCCGCCGCCCTCGACCGTCGTACCTGGTAAACCGCTCTGGTTGCCGAACTCAATCGCTGCAATGGCCTGATCGACCGGCCCACCCGGGGCAATCTGCACGATGAAAAAGTTAATGGTGATAATCGCCCACAAGGTGGGAATGATCAGCAATAAGCGTCGAATAAAATAGGCGCCCATTCTGTCTCCTTAGCGTCTGTCTGCGGGCAGTTTTGCCGCTTTGTTCACGTCATACCACCAGGTGTCAAAACCGAGTGAATAGACGGGGCGAATACCTGGCATCGAAAATTTGTCCCAGTAGGCCACCTGATCGGCTGCCATGTACCACATGGGCAACATGTAATAATTCCATGTCAGCACCCGGTCGAGCGCCCGCCCCAGCGGCAGCAGTTTTTGCTTATCTCCCTGTGCCTGGATAATTTGCGCGATCAGTTTATCCAGTACCGGGCTTTTCACGCCTGGAGAGTTATAGGTTGAATCGATATATTGCGAACTCCAGGAGATTTGCAGATCGGAACTGGGCCAGGGCATGGCCCGCCAGACGCGTGGCATCATGTCGTAATCACGGGTGCGTAGACGATTGGTTATCTGCGAGTTATCGACCTGACGGACTTCCATCGTAATACCCAGTCGTGCAAGGTTGTGCTGAAACGGCAGCACCCACTGATTGTTTCCGCCAGAAGGCAGCAGCATCTCGAAAACGAAAGGTTTACCGGTCCGGGTGTTCACCAGCTTCTGGTCTTTCATTTCCCAACCTGCCTGCTTGAGTAGCTCGCTGGCTTTCAGCAGGTTTTCCCGGTCATAGCCGTCGCCTTTGGATACGGGCGGGGTATAAACAGAGGTGAAAACCTCCGGCGGCAGATCGGCTTTCATTGGCGCCAGTAGCGTCAACTCCGCGGCATCCGGATAATTGCGCGCAGCATATTCAGTGTTCTGAAAATAGCTGTTGGTGCGGCTGTAGGCGTTATAAAACAGCGCCTTGTTCATCCACTCGAAGTCAAAAGCCAGCGAGACAGCTTCACGTACCCGGCGGTCGCTAAACACCGGGCGCTGGATATTGAACGCCAGCCAACGGGTATCCTGCGCGGAGGTGTTTTGCTGCTCATCTTTAATGATATAGCCGCGGTCGAAATTGCTGCCGATATAGCGCGTCGCCCAGTTTTTTGCGCTGCCTTCGGTGCGCATATCGAACGCGCCGGCTTTAAAGGCCTCAAAGGCGACATTGTCATCCAGGTAATAGTCATAGCGTATACTGTCGAAATTCCAGCGTCCGCGATTGACCGGCAGCGTTGCCCCCCAGTAGTCCTTTACGCGGGAATAGGTTACATATTGCCCCATTCGCCAGCTGGTGATGCGATAAGGTCCGCTACCGAGGGGAGGAGAAGATAACGGGTCGCTGAGCTTATGATCTTTCCAGAATTTTTCAGGCATAACCGGCAGAGACAACAGGCTAAGCATATTCTCTTTGCCCGGTTCGCCCAGTTCGATACGCACCGTTAACGGCGAAATCGCTTTGACCGTGGTTCCCTTATAGATCAGACGGAATTGCGGCACCCCTTCGGTCATAAACTTATTGAACGTGAATGCCACATCACTGGCCCTGATAGGTGAACCGTCGTGGAAGGTGGCGCGTGGGTTGATTGAGACCTCGACCCATGAATAATCATCGGCGTAGCGGGCCACCTCAGCAATCAATGGATAGTAGCTGCCGGGTTCATCGTCAGAGGTAGTAAACAGGCTGTCATAGAGCGACTCGGTGCGCACGGCAGCGTTACCGCGCAGTGCAAAGCGGTTGAAGCTATCGAAGGTGCCGAGATACGAAAGCGTAATATTGCCGCCTTTAGGCGCAGCGGGATTCACATAATCAAAATGTGAGAAATTAATGGCGTATTTAGGCTCACCGATAACGGCAAACGCATAACTCTCTTTAATGGTTTGCGCATGGGTAACGGCGCCAACCAGCAGCAAATTCAAAATAAACAGGCGCACAAACTTCATCGGGCGGGATCCTTTACCTGTGGCGCTCCGGGCGCACCAACGTTTTCTCATTGAATAATAAGGGAGGGTGCGCCCGTTGTGAAATAATTAACGGCCTATAGTCGTGATGAAAACTGCGGGCAATGCCACATCGTGAACTGTTCAAGCGTCATCGGGCGGCTGAAATAGTAACCCTGCATAAAATTAACACCATGTTCCCGCAGCCAGCGAGCCTGTTCCGGTGTTTCGACACCTTCTGCTACCGTGGCCATATTCAGGCGTTTCGCCAGCGTCAGCACCGCATCAAGCACTGGAGACGTGACGGTTTCGGTGCCGATAGCGTTCACAAAGCCGCGATCGATTTTGAGATAATCAACGGTAAAGCGTTCAAGATAGATAAGTGCGCTGTGACCAGTGCCGAAATCATCAATGGCAATTTCATAGCCTTCATCATGCAGCCACTGAAATAATTTCAACGCCTCACTCTGGCGTAACATATCCCGCTCAGTGATCTCCAGCACCAGACGGAAATAGTCCTCGGGAAGTGAGCGAGTAAACTTTCGAATATCCTCAGCAAAGCTTTCGGCATGCAAATGGCCGGGCGAGATGTTAATACCCAGTTTAGCCCCCTGTGGCAGCAGCGTTTGCAAGACTGGCGCATCGTGGGCAATAAGCTTAAACAGATGCAGCGTCAGCGGCACGATCAGCTGTTGCGCCTCGGCATACTGGATAAACGCATCTGGAGGGATCTCACCGGCGGTTGGGTGCTTCCAGCGCATCAGCACCTCGACACCGCGCACACGCAGTTCACTGGAATCAACTACTGGTTGATACACCACATAAAACTGATCCTGTTTAATTGCGGTCAGGATCTCTTTGCCAGGACGCATGCGGATATACAGATACCAGGCTGTCAGCAAGCCCGCAAGTGTACCCACCATGCCGCCAAACAGCAGGGCAAACTGTACGTCTTCGGACTTCCATGTCTCGGTATAAAGATGAATGGTCAGCGGAAAGCCAGCAAGATGAGCCGTGCGAAACGGTGCGGTTTTCAGGGTACGCAGATCAACAAGACCTGTCGAAAAAGTGGAGATCGCGTTGTTGCCGATAGCGAGGGCAATACCGGTTAGCTCTTGTTGTTGTGAGGTATAAAGCAGGAAAGGGGTGAGGTTCACATTGAGTGACACAAAAACACCACGATCATCAAGCAAGGTGCTGCGGAACCACATTGCAATCGCAGGTTTATCCGGCATCATTGGCGTACCGGGTAAGATAACCATATCAAAGTCTTTGTTCAGATCAACTTCCGGCAAGAGATCCTTCATCGGTACATTCATCTCTCCCGTAGCGGAAGAACAAAAAGCGTTATTGTTTTTGATTAATAAAAACGCGCGGACATTCATGCTAAAAGCGGCACGCGAAGTCAACTCGCTGGTGACTTCCGAGCACTCATTCAGTGTTAGCGGCTGGAGCGCCTCTGCGGTGGTTTTGATATCGCTAAAATAGTCTGTGAGCCAGTGCTGCATACCCGCGAGTACGGCATTCATCTTTTGTTCATGTTTCTTCTGAACGACTAAAATTTGAATCCCGCTAACGGCAATAGCCGCGAAGAGACCGACCAGAAGGCTAAACAGAAGAATTTTCCGGCTTGCGGAAAAGGTGCGGGTCAACATCACTTATATCCATATCTGGCGAGTTTGAGCGGAAAAAGCCAGGCGTTTGAACTGTCTGATTTCCTGGAATATAGCCTGGAAAGGTGGAATGAGACATATAAACATGCAAGAAAAATGGGTATAAAAAAACACCGCCGGGGCAGTGTTCTTTTATCGTTTCGCGCCAGCCAAGGGATAACCGGCGAAAACATGCGTTAGCTACGGGACAATATACGGCGCGCTTCGTTGTAGCGCTTCTTCCAGTACGGTTCATCCATGCTGGAAATCACCACACCACTACTGGTCGAAGCATGGACAAACTGGTTATTGCCAATGTAGATGCCGACATGGCGACCCGTTGACCCTGCTCTGAACAACACCAGGTCACCGGTACGCAAACTGGTGCGTGATACCGATTTACCCATTTCCTGCTGTTCGTAGGTTGAACGTGGTAATTCTAAACCAAACTGCTCACGGAAAGTGCGCTGGACGAAGCCGGAACAATCAATACCTTTTTTGGTGTCGCCGCCTAAACGGTAACGCACACCCTTCCAGTCAGCATATTGATCGAGGATGCGATTTTTCACATCCAGATTACGCACCATATTTTCAAATTCATCCTGAGAGGCTTGCAGTGAAGAGATATCTTCGCCCACAGCATGCGTCTCAGAATGCATGTTTTTCGCGGTATTTGTTGAACAAGCTGATAACAGAACCGCCACTGCTACCGCGGGAATCGCCCGCAAGATATATCTCAAAATCGGCTGAGATTTGACCATGTTAATTATTTTCCCTTGAAGTCCTTAACGATAAATATCGTTATAAAAAATGCCAACGCAGCGAGAGTAATTAGCTGTATGCAATGAGACAATTACCAGTGGTCAAATCTGTGGGTGAACGCACAAATTTATTCTTTATGAAAATAATCGCTCATTTGCTCAAAGCAGACCCGAGATTACCCTATCACCTCGGCTATTGCGAGCGCTTTTATGTGATTTTTTATAAGAAAATCTGATACAGAAAGTTAATTATCAGGAATGGCTAAAAAATCGGCAATTTGGGTTAAAAATCATGCAAATCGCTAATTTGGATAGTAATTGTTATGACCGGTTGATGACAGAAAAGGCCAATTTTTGGCAAATTTGCGTCAGGGATCGAAAACGATCCCTGATGATTTCCGTTCAATCGTGTTATTAAAGTGTTTAAAAGTTGTTTATTTGCCCGGTAGGTAACGATTGAACAGGCTAATTATTTTGTCGCTAAGTGGTGTCATCAGGCACCATGGCAGACCAATCAGCGCCACAGAAAGGGAGCCAACGGCAATATCGGTAAACCAGTGCGCGCCAATCATCACGCGCGGGAAGGCGAAAACCACAAATATAATCAGGGCAATGCCGAACGCTTTTTTACCGAAATACCGCAACATGATCGCAGAAAAAATAAGCAACATCATGCCATGATCGCCCGGGAAACTGTCTTTGGAGGCGTCCTTAGTCGGGAAATTCAGTAATTCGCTGACCCGATGAATGCCGCTAAAAAATAGTGTCGGGCTTTCGCGTTTTACGGGAATAAGTAATTGCGCGAGCTGATTAATAACCACCGCGAACAGCAACATCGTCAGGCCAATGATGAGAATACGGCGACGTCCGTCGCGGTCTTCACGCAACCAGAAAGAGAGCATCAGGCAGCCCATCGCAATAAGCGAGCAGGCGTCAAAGGCGCGGTTGTTGGTCAGCGCGACCAGCCACAGGAAGGCACGGCTCTCAACGAGGCCGTCATTAAAGAAGTGGAAAATTGCTGCGTCCAGTGGAAACCAGAATCCATGATTGGCTGGCATATACCAGGACAGGAACAGCGCAAATCCAGCGATATTAAGCAAAAAAATAAGCGGTAAACGAGTCTTCATCTTTAACCATTTTTAAACAACACGGGCAAAACAGTAGTGCCCTTAACCTAAACGAAGCTTCAACAAACTGGTCTGCAAGGCGTTCCAGTCCGCTTCGCTGGCCGTGATGAGTTCAATTCGGCTGTCGGGCGGCGCGACATTTTGCGTCTCAATATGCAGGTCCATTCCCTGCCGGTTAATACGCACCAGTCCCTCAGGAATACGCATTACACCTTTGACGCGTTCCACTGGCGCAAGACGCGCCCACTCAAGCAAACCAATGGTGTTAAACTGCGTATCCGCGTCAAAAATCCAGCCGCATGCATGGTGGCCCTGGCCACTATTCAGGCTGCGTCGCCAGCGCTGATGTTCAGGCAGACTTAACGCCGCCAGCCCTTTCTTTTCGCCAGTGTGGTGGTGATGTTCGGCGCTGGCTGGAAGTGTGCGCAGATTGCGGCGTGGGTTATCCAGTATCGACACGGGAATGTTGCCCTGCGTGGCGTTGAGACGAAGACGATCGCCGCCATGTTGCTGCCACCATGCTTCCAGCGCTTGCTGGCTCGCGGCGCTGGCGCGGTCTTCTTTATTAGCGACAATAATGTCAGCCGCCGCCAATTGATCGCGGAAGTTTTCATTGCCAGCCGCTTTCTCGTCCAGCAACTGGCGTGGGTCGAGGAGACACAGGGTAGCGCGCAGATCAATCCACGGCTCATAGACAGGGGCGGTGAGCATGTCGAGAATCTGTTTTGGATGCCCAAGGCCAGTAGGCTCAATCAGTAAGCGATCGGGTTTCCCCTGACGCAGTAGCGTATTGAGGCCAACCTGCATTGGCAGACCGTTCACGCAGCACATGCATCCGCCAGGGATCTCTTTTAACAAAGCGCCGCTGTCTGCCAGTAACGCGCCATCAATGCCAACTTCCCCAAATTCATTGACCAGTACGGCCCATTTCTCGTTGGGATCTTTATTTGCCAGCATATGGAGAATGGACGTGGTCTTCCCGCTGCCAAGAAAGCCAGTAATCAGATTCGTTTTCGTCACGTTCACTCCGCGATTTTGCACAATAACAAGTGCAATAATCCTGACGAAAATTGCCTAAAAAGAGAAGGGCAGGAGCGGATAAAGCACTTTCCGCCCCTTTAAATGGCAGAAAATGTTAAATTTGCAGAGCCTTACGTACCGCCTGGTGCGCCCCTTGTGTGCGCAATTGTTGCCATGCACTTTCGATCTCATCTACGAAGCGCGGATCTGTGGATAAATCTGTACCGAAGATTTCACTGAGCGCCAGCAATGCTCCCACGCGCTCCCTTTCACTGCTGGTATCGACGATGGCGCGTATCTTGTCGGCCATGGGATCACGCACATCAATAGCCGCCCCCGCATCGTCCGTTCCGCTGACATAGCGCATCCAGCCTGCCACGCCAAGCGCCAGCAACGGCCAGTGGCTTTCACGCTGCAAATGTACGCGCACGCTATCCAGCATACGCTGAGGCAGTTTCTGGCTGCCGTCCATCGCTATCTGCCAGGTGCGGTGTTTAAGTGCCGGGTTGGAAAAACGAGCAATCAGGTTATCCGCGTATGCGTTGAGATCCACACCGGTAATGCCAAGCGTGGGGGCCTGTTCGCCAAGCATCAACTGGCGTGCGGCACGGCGAAAAACGTCATCCTGCATACAGTCGCTAATATGGGCAAACCCGGCAAGATATCCGAGGTACGCCAGAAAGGAATGGCTTCCGTTGAGCATTCGCAGTTTCATCTGTTCCCACGGGCGAACATCTTGTACCAGTTGCACGCCTGCCACTTCCCATTGTGGACGTCCGGCAACAAAGTTGTCTTCAATGACCCACTGAATATAGGGCTCGCAGCTGATGGCACAGGGATCGGCAACACCCAGTTCAGTGGCTATTTCCGCCAGTGATTCGTCGGTAGCCGCCGGCACGATACGGTCAACCATGGTTGACGGGAAACTGACATGCGTGTCAATCCACTGCGCCAGCTCAGTGGAACGAGTTTGCGCCATACCCAGCACCGCATTTTTCACAATATGGCCATTATCCGGAATATTGTCGCAAGACAATACGGTAAAGGCGGGCAGGCCACGTTCACGGCGACGGGAGAGCGCTTCAACCAGAATGCCCGGTGCGGAGTGCGGTTCACCTGGGTTTTGCAGATCATGGGCAATGCGCGGCTGAGTGAGGTCCAGTTTGCCGGTTGCCGGGTCGATGCAGTAGCCTTTCTCGGTGATAGTCAGCGAAACAATGGCCACCTGCGGTTCGCAAAATTTTTCAATAATGGCCGCCAGCGAGTCCAGTCTGGCATTGAGACATTCGTTAACCACGCCAACAACGTAGGCGTTATTACCTTCGGCCCCTTTCTCCAGCACAGTGTACAAATGATCCTGCGCGCGCAATTGCGTCATAAGCTGGTCGCCGCTGAACAGGCTGATTTCGCATATTCCCCAGTCGCCCCCTAACGCGTTCAGCACACGGTCAGTCAACAGTGCCTGATGTGCGCGGTGAAAGGCGCCAAAACCGAAATGAACAATGCGTGAACGTAATGAACGGCGATCATACTGGGGTAACTGCACCGTTTCAGGCAGCGTGACGGAGGCAATTGTTTGCATTGAAATACACCTGTTTAACCATTAATTAACAATGTGCAGTGTAAAGTTATATGACAGCAAATTGAATTGGTGTGCCTGAAATATCCGGGTAATGTGAGCTGGATCAATCATTGCTACGGCGGTGTTTGACCCTCCCGGTTAAACATGTATGGTAGTCGTCATAATCATTGCTGTATTGGTATAACAACTTTGAGGGGAAAACGATGGAACAAACCTGGCGTTGGTACGGACCGAACGATCCGGTTTCATTAGATGATGTGCGCCAGGCTGGCGCAACAGGTGTCGTGACGGCACTGCACCATATTCCAAACGGTCAGGTCTGGCCGGTAGAAGAAATCAAACAGCGTCAGGCATTGCTGGCTGAAAAAGGGCTGACCTGGTCGGTGGTCGAAAGTATTCCAGTGCATGAAGATATCAAAACGCACACTGGACAGTACGACACCTGGATTGCCAACTATCAGCAAAGCATCCGCAACCTGGCAGCCTGCGGCATCGATACCGTGTGCTACAACTTTATGCCAATCCTCGACTGGACGCGTACCGATCTGGAATACGAACTGCCGGACGGTTCAAAAGCGCTGCGTTTCGATCAGATTGCTTTTGCTGCGTTTGAGCTTTATATCCTCAAGCGCGATGGCGCGCAGGCTGATTACACCGAAGAAGAACAGCAGCAGGCGCAGGCCTATTTTGAAGCGATGAGCGCAGCGGAAATTGAAAAACTGACGCGCAATATTATTGCTGGCCTGCCTGGTGCGGAAGAGGGATATACGCTGGATCAGTTCCGTGCCCGTCTGGCGGAATATGATGGTATTAACAAAGACCAGTTGCGCGAAAATATGGCTTACTTCCTGCGTGCGATTGTCGCTGTAGCAGAAGAAGTCGGCGTACGTCTGGCGGTACACCCGGACGATCCGCCGCGTCCAATCCTCGGCCTGCCGCGTATTGTCTCGACCATTGAGGACATGCACTGGCTGAAAAATGCGGTTGATAGCGTCAATAATGGTTTCACCATGTGCACTGGTTCCTATGGCGTACGTGCCGATAACGATTTGGTGAATATGATTGAGACTTTCGGCGATCGTATTCACTTCACGCACCTGCGTTCTACCTGTCGTGAAGATAACCCGAAAACCTTCCATGAAGCTGCGCACCTGCAAGGCGATGTGGATATGGTATCCGTTGTGGCGGCGATCCTTAGTGAAGAACAGCGTCGTAAGAAAGCGGGCGATCTGCGCCCGATTCCGTTCCGTCCGGATCACGGTCATCAGATGCTCGATGATCTGCGTAAGAAAACCAATCCAGGTTATTCCGCGATTGGTCGCCTGAAAGGGATGGCGGAAGTGCGTGGCGTGGAGCTGGCGCTCAAGAAAACACTGTTCCGCGATCTGTTGTAATCTGTGAGTTTCACGCAGAGATAAAAAAAGGACAGTTTACACTGTCCTTTTTAACGTTTAATGGCTGACTCAGTCAGCGCGGCCCATATAACGGCTTTCTTCGATATGAATGCGGATTTTTTCGCCGGTGGTCAGGTATTCCGGAACCTGAATCACCAGACCTGTACTCATGGTTGCCGGTTTGGTGCGTGAACTTGCTGACGCGCCTTTGATACCGGGTGCCGTTTCAACAATTTCCAGATCAACGGTCTGCGGCAGCTCCAGCGCCAGCAGTTGGCCATCCCAGGTCAGTACCTGCATATCCGGCATACCGCCTTCCGGGATAAACAGCAGCTCTTCTTCGATCTGCTCTTTCGTGAAGGTGTAGGGCGTGTAATCTTCTTTATCCATAAACACGTATTCGTTGCCATCAACATAAGAAAAGTCAACGAAACGGCGTGTCAGGGTCACGGTATCGACGATATCGTCGCCTTTGAAACGCTCTTCGACTTTCAGGCCGGTGCGCACATCGGAGAAACGCATTTTGTAAAGGGTTGCTGCGCCGCGGGCGCTCGGTGACTGAATATCAATGTTCTTTACAATCAGCAGCTTGCCGTTGTAGTTCAGCACCATACCTTTCTTGATTTCGTTTGCTCTTGGCATCAGTGGGATCCTGTAAATTAAAAATAACGAAAATATCGCGACAAAGTACCCGCGAGGGCCTTTGCAGGCAAGTGGAATCGCTGAGTTTTGCGTTTGACGGGGAAAACAGGTAGTTTGGCGGCTAACCCAACAGAGAGTCGTTATTATGGAATGCCGTACGGATTGCGGAGCGTGCTGTATCGCCCCCTCTATTTCAAGTCCTATCCCCGGCATGCCACAGGGCAAGCCGGCCAATACGCGTTGTGTACAGCTGGCGGACGACTATAAGTGTAAAATTTTCGACTCCCCGCTGCGCCCAAAAGTCTGCGCCAGCCTGCAACCAGGCGCCGGGATGTGTTTCAGCGATCGGGAGGCGGCCATGACCTTCCTCATTAACCTTGAAGCCGCGACCGCACCTTAACGTAATTCAGCACTCTGCTGATATTTCGCTTCGTGTTCCAGCAACCATTTTTTACGCGCAATACCGCCGCCGTAGCCTGTCATGGCACCGTCCTTGCCAATGATCCGGTGGCAGGGGATAACAATCGCAATACGATTTGCGCCGGTGGCGCTGGCAACAGCGCGCACGGCTTTCGAATTACCCATCTGAGCAGCAATCCCACCGTAATGGCTTACCCCGGCATAGCCCACACAGCCCAATGCCTGCCAGACATGTTGCTGAAAGGCCGTTCCCGGGGTATCCAGTGTCAGGGTAAATCTCTGACGTGTACCGGCAAAATACTCGCTTAATTCCTTTTCTGCCTGCCGCGTATGTCTATTTTCACCAGCAATGATCCGCGCATCAAACAGACGCTGAATATCGCTGAACTCTGTTTCCAGTGCCCGTCGGTCGACAAATTCAAGCAGGCAGACGCCGTTTTCCGTCGCACAGACGAACATCGGGCCGAGCGGGGTGGTAAAGCGCTGGATGAGGATCACCTGCGCTCGTTGCGTGGGCGCACGCCCCGTCAGTTTTTTAAAGGTATAACCAAAGCCACTTAGGGAATCATAACCGCTGTCATAGGCGGTCTCGATAGCTTTACGGCCCGATTTCAACTCCTGCATTGCTGTGTTGACCCGCAGCATTCGCTGATAGGCCTGAAAGGTCACGCCGTGATGCCTGAGAAACCAGCGGCGCAGGATCTCGGGGCTAATATTGCGTTCGCGTAACTGCGCGTCGCTGATTTTGACGTTCCCCTGGGTTCGCAATAATGCCAGTGCCTGTTCGACGACTGGTGGTGCGCTAAAGGCGTTTTCCGTCGGGCGACAGACCTTACATGGACGGAAGCCGGCGGCGAGTGCGGCGGAAATATCGTTGTAAAACAGTACGTTTTCGCGCTTTGGTTTACGCGCCCGGCAGGTCGAAATACAAAAGACCCCGGTTGTCTTTACGCCAACAAAAAAGACACCGGCATAATCGGATGCCCGCGAAAGCAGCGCCTGATACCAGATATCGCAGGTCGATTCATCTTGCTGCTGCATGGGCAAACACCGCGTCAAATGAGTGAGCTTTTACCATATCAGCAAATAGCTTGTTTACGTTGTTTTGTAATGCCTGATGGGGAAAATCGCCCATCGAAATGCGCTTAACGCCCAGACTGTTCAGAACGGCAAAGGTGGGCAGCGCAGGCATACACATGACGTTAAGCGGTAGCGGAACAGCGGCTGCGATCGTCGAAATATCAGAGGGCCGTGTTACGCAAGGGACAAACAGACCATCGGCGCCGCTTTTTGCATAGAGCCTGCCGCGAACCAGTGTTTCTGCCAGCGCCTTATCTTCCCCCAGCAAGAAGGTGTCCGTCCGGGCATTAATGAACAGACTGTGTTGTGTATCAGCAAAGCGCTGGCGTATAGCGTTAAGCAGCGACGCAAATTCAGCAGAATCCTGCAACACGCGCTTTCCTTGCTGAACGCGACTGTCTTCCAGGTTAATACCTGCGACACCGAGTTCAGCCAGGACGAGCAGATTTTCAATGATCTGTTGCTGGCTATCACCATAGCCATACTCCATATCGACGGTCAGTGGGATGGAACAGCATGTCTGCAAACGCACGATCAGGTGACGGAGTTCTGCGAAGGTAATGCCGTCACCATCATGATAACCATACATTGCTGCAATGGCGGCACTTGAGGTACCAATGGCCTTGTAACCCGCGGCTTGTGCGGCTCTGGCGCTGGAGACATCCCAGATATTAGCTATCAGCAATGGCTCGTCTTGTTGGTGTAAAAGGGCAAAATTCATCGTCACAATCCTCCGTTGAGTGGTCTCTTAACGCTACTGACAGGCGTAACAGCCAACAACCGAAAAATGGACAGGTATTTTTTCTTTTTTATTCACAGTAGTGGAACAACATTTCACCGATATTGCTCTGCTGATGGGGGCTGAATGTGACGTGAAAATCAGGTCAGCTTTGTTCAGCAAAAAAGGGAATCCAGGGAGTGAAATGTGCAGTAGATCTTAATTTTGTCATCAAAAAAGAGACTTTTCTTGATTGCTGAACCGGAAAAGTCAAGACTTCTCGAAACGTTTCAGCGTCATCTTGTTTTCAGCACATTTCAGGGTGGCGCATTATTTCTCAAGTTAGCTGAAACGATTCAGTTCAGCAGGAGAGGATTTACATGTTCGAGTTATCCATTCAGGACATCCATCCGGGCCAGCAGGCCGGGACAAAAGAAGAGGCGATTCGTCAGATTGCCGCTGCATTAGCAGAAGCAGGCAACGTCGCCGGTGGTTATGTTGATGGCATGCTGGCGCGTGAGCAGCAGACATCGACCTTCCTTGGCAACGGTATTGCCATTCCGCACGGAACTACCGATACCCGCGACCAGGTGTTGAAAACCGGGGTGAAAGTATTCCAGTTCCCGCAGGGCATTCTCTGGGGGGAAGGCCAGGTCGCCTATGTGGCTATCGGTATCGCCGCCAGTTCTGATGAACACCTGGGGCTACTGCGTCAGCTGACCCACGTATTGAGTGATGAGTCTGTTGCGGCACAACTGCAATCGGCGACCACTGCTGAGGAACTGCGTGCCTTGCTGATGGGCGAGCAGCAAGTAGCGTCGCTGAAACTGGATAACGATACTCTTAGCCTTGACGTTGCCGCCAGCGACCTGGTGACGTTGCAGGCGCTGAACGCAGCGCGCCTGAAAGAAGCGGGTGCGGTTGATGCAATCTATGTGGCACGCGCGATTAACGAACAACCCCTGAACCTCGGTCAGGGGATCTGGCTGAACGACAGCGCGCAGGGCAACCTGGCAAGCGCGGTGGCTGTCAGCCGTGCTGCAAAAGCTTTTGACGTGAACGGTGAAAGCGTTGCGCTGCTGGTCAGTGTCGCAATGGCTGATGACCAGCCGGTTGCCGTGCTCAAGCGTCTGAGCAATCTGCTGCTTGACAATAAAGCGGACCGCCTTCTGAGCGCGGATGCCGCTACCCTGCTGGCACTGCTGACCAGCGACGACGCTATTGCTGATAATCTGCTGACCGCTGAGTTTGTTGTTCGCAACGAACATGGCCTGCATGCCCGTCCGGGCACCATGCTGGTTAATACCATCAAACAATTTAATAGCGAAGTGACTGTCGCTAACCTTGACGGCACCGGTAAATCCGCCAATGGCCGTAGCCTGATGAAAGTGGTCGCGCTGGGCGTGAAGAAAGGTCACCGTCTGCGCTTCACCGCGCAGGGCGATGATGCTGAACAAGCGCTGAAAGCGATTGGCGACGCCATCGCTGCCGGTCTGGGGGAGGGCGCATAATGAGCAGACGTGTAGCCACCATTACCCTTAACCCAGCCTATGATCTGGTCGGGTTCACCCCGGAAATTGAACGTGGTGAAGTGAACCTGGTTCGCACCACCGGCCTGCATGCCGCGGGTAAAGGCATCAACGTGGCGAAAGTCCTGAAAGACCTGGGCATCGACGTTACCGTTGGCGGCTTCCTGGGTAAAGACAACCAGGACGGTTTTCAGCAATTGTTCAGCGAACTGGGCATCGCTAACCGTTTCCAGATTGTACAGGGCCGTACCCGTATTAACGTGAAGCTGACGGAAAAAGACGGCGAAGTGACAGACTTCAACTTCTCCGGCTTTGAAGTAACGCCGGCAGACTGGGAGCGTTTTGTTAACGATTCTCTGACCTGGCTGGGTCAGTTTGACATGGTGTGTGTCAGCGGCAGCTTGCCATCTGGCGTGAGCCCGGAAGCCTTTACCGACTGGATGACGCGCCTGCGCAGTCAGTGCCCATGCATCATTTTCGACAGCAGCCGCGATGCGCTGGTTGCCGGTCTGAAGGCTGCGCCGTGGCTGGTTAAACCTAACCGTCGCGAGCTCGAAATTTGGGCTGGCCGCAAATTACCAGAATTGAAAGATGTGATCGACGCGGCGCATGCGCTTCGTGAACAAGGAATTGCCCATGTGGTTATTTCACTGGGCGCGGAAGGGGCGTTGTGGGTTAACGCTTCTGGCGAATGGATCGCCAAACCGCCGTCAATGGAGGTGGTAAGCACCGTTGGCGCAGGGGATTCAATGGTTGGCGGTCTGATTTATGGCCTGTTAATGCGAGAGTCCAGTGAACATACGTTGCGTCTGGCCACTGCCGTGGCAGCACTGGCCGTTAGCCAGAGCAATGTAGGTATTACCGATCGTACCCAGTTAGCCGCGATGATGGCGCGTGTTGACTTAAAACCCTTTAACTAACAGCAGGAGAGCATAATGAAAACGCTGCTGATAATTGATTCTGAACTCGGCCAAGCTCGCGCGTATATGGCGAAAAGCCTGTTAGGCGCAGCGGCACAAAAAGCGAATTTGCAGTTTATCGATAACCCCGGTGAAGCTGAACTGGCGATCGTTCTGGGCTCCCGCGTGCCGGCTGACAGCGCTCTGAGCGGCAAGAAAGTCTGGTTGGGCGACATCAATCGCGCTGTAGCTCATCCGGAACTGTTTTTAAGCGAAGCGAAGAACCACGCTTCCCTTTACACGGCTCCGGCGGCGGCACCTGCGGCCTCCACCAGTGGTCCGAAACGCATTGTGGCCGTCACAGCCTGTCCGACAGGCGTCGCTCATACCTTTATGGCGGCAGAGGCCATTGAAACCGAAGCGAAAAAACGTGGCTGGTGGGTGAAAGTGGAAACACGCGGCTCTGTTGGCGCGGGTAACGCGATCACGCCGGAAGAGGTGGCTCAAGCCGATCTGGTGATCGTGGCCGCTGACATCGAAGTGGACCTGGCGAAATTCGCTGGCAAACCGATGTACCGTACCACCACGGGTCTGGCCCTAAAGAAAACGGCACAGGAATTAGACAAAGCGCAAGCCGAAGCGAAAACGTATCAGCCGAGCGGCGGTACGCAGTCTGCGAGCAGTGAAGGCAAAAAAGAGAGCGCTGGCGCCTATCGTCACCTGTTGACCGGTGTCTCTTATATGCTGCCGATGGTCGTTGCCGGTGGTCTGTGTATTGCACTGTCCTTTGCCTTCGGTATTACTGCATTTAAAACGCCGGATACGCTGGCTGCCGCGCTGATGCAAATCGGTGGTGGTTCTGCATTTGCCCTGATGGTTCCGGTCCTCGCGGGTTACATTGCATTCTCCATCGCTGACCGTCCGGGTCTGACACCAGGTCTTATCGGCGGTATGTTGGCCGTGAGCACTGGATCGGGCTTTATCGGCGGTATCATTGCCGGTTTCCTTGCGGGTTACCTGGCGAAAGCCATCAGTAAAGGCGTTAAGCTGCCGCCAAGTATGGAAGCGCTGAAACCGATCCTGATCATTCCGCTGTTCTCCAGCCTGATTGTCGGTCTGGCGATGATTTACCTTATCGGTAAGCCGGTTGCGGGTATCCTGGCAGGTCTGACTTCCTGGCTGCAATCCATGGGTACGGCGAATGCTGTCCTGCTGGGGGCAATCCTCGGTGGCATGATGTGTACTGACATGGGTGGTCCGGTGAACAAAGCGGCATACGCCTTTGGTGTTGGTCTGCTGAGTACCCAGACATACGCGCCGATGGCCGCCATCATGGCTGCCGGTATGGTGCCACCGCTGGCGATGGGGCTGGCCACCATTGTTGCCCGTAAGAAATTCGACAAAGGTCAGCAGGAAGGGGGCAAAGCGGCGCTGGTTCTTGGATTGTGCTTCATCTCCGAAGGTGCGATTCCGTTCGCTGCACGTGACCCGATGCGTGTTCTGCCTTGCTGTATCGCCGGTGGCGCGCTGACAGGCGCTATCTCCATGGCAATTGGCGCGAAACTGATGGCGCCGCACGGTGGTCTGTTCGTTCTGCTGATTCCAGGTGCGATCACCCCGGTTGTTGGTTACCTGCTCTCTATCGTGGCAGGCACCCTGCTGGCGGGTCTGGTCTATGCGTTCCTGAAACGTCCGGAAACCGAAGCTGTTGCCAAAGTTGCATAAGTGATCCTCTGAAAAAAAGGCCGGGAAACCGGCCTTTTTTATTTCCCCTCTCTTCTGTGCCCCACTTCTCATTTCTACATCTTGTTTCAGCCTCGATCCCTATAAATTTGTGATGACCTTCATATCTATTCATCTTTGCTCTCGCAGGTATGTTTACTTTACGCAAACCAGGCTTAATATAAACACATGTTCATAAATAAACATTTGCTCTAATAAGGTTTGGCGAGCAGGCAATAAACGAATTGTTGTCTTGACGAACTCATTAATATGGCATTTTTTGCCAGAGGGCGTTTTATGCGTAAAAAGGATTACATAATCACTATCGGTTCGGCCAATATGGATGTGGCTGGTTATTCACATGGTGTACTAAATTACGCAGATTCCAACCCCGGAAAAATAAAATTCACTCCGGGTGGTGTCGGGCGTAATATTTCGCAGAATCTGGCATTGCTGGGAACCGAGTCCTGGTTACTCACGGTAGTGGGCGATGATTTTTATGGCCAATCCCTCTTAAATCAAACCAGTCAATCCGGGGTGCGAATAGAAAAATGTCTTATTGTTCCTGGTGAGAATACCTCGAGCTATTTATCGCTACTGGATAATACTGGCGAAATGCTGGTGGCGATTAACGATATGAATATTACTGAATATTTATCGGCAGATTTTCTGGCGAAACATATCGATTTTATTCGCGATGCCAGTGTGGTTGTTGTCGATTGTAATATCAGCGAAGAGGCGCTGGCCTGGTTGCTGACTCATGTGGGGGAGACACCCGTTTTCATTGACCCGGTCTCAGCGTGGAAATGTGTGAAAATCCGCGACTGGCTGGGGCAGATTCACACCCTCAAACCCAACCGTCTTGAAGCTGAAACACTAAGCGGCATTACGCTTTCCGGGCGCGACGATGTGGTGAAAGTTGCCGAATGGTTTCACACCCACGGGCTGCAGCGGCTGGTGCTGAGCATGGGCGGCGACGGCGTCTATTACAGCGAACGCGATGGCGTAAGTGGGTGGTCACCCCCGATTAAAACCCAGGTGGTCAATGTCACCGGGGCCGGCGACGCTATGATGGCGGGTCTGGCGGCCTGTTGGGTGGAAGGTTTTTCATTTATCGATTCGGTGCGTTTTGCGCAAGGCTGTTCGTCCATGGCTCTGGCATCCGAATATACCAATAATCCTGACTTATCTTTTTCAAAAGTCACATCGCTAGTGGAGAAACAAGATGTCTGAATTAACCCTTTCCCCTGAATTACTGCATATCTCTGCGGAAGTAAAAGAGGCGCTGGAAAATAACAAACCGGTCGTAGCGCTGGAGTCGACAATTATTTCTCACGGTATGCCGTTCCCGCAAAATGCGCAAACGGCAATTGAAGTTGAAGAGACTATTCGTAAAAACGGCGCGGTACCAGCGACTATTGCAATTATTAAAGGTGTGATGAAAGTTGGCCTGACAAAAGACGAAATTGAATTATTAGGTCGTGAAGGACATAGCGTCGCAAAAGTCAGTCGCCGCGATTTACCGTTCGTGGTCGCTGCCGGATTAAATGGCGCAACCACGGTGGCGTCCACCATGATTATTGCCGCACTGGCCGGAATTAAAGTCTTCGCGACCGGGGGAATTGGCGGTGTTCACCGTGGTGCTGAACATACGTTTGATATTTCCGCCGACTTGCAGGAGCTGGCGCACACGAATGTTACGGTGGTTTGTGCGGGGGCGAAATCTATTCTCGACCTCGGGCTGACCACCGAATATCTGGAAACCTTCGGCGTTCCGTTAATTGGTTATCAGACTAAATCACTGCCCGCGTTTTTCTGCCGCACCAGTCCATTTGAGGTCAGTATTCGTCTGGACAGCGCCAAAGAGATCGCCCGTGCCATGGCAGTGAAATGGCAAACCGGCCTTAACGGTGGCCTTGTGGTGGCGAACCCGATTCCGGAACAGTTTGCAATGGCAGAAGAGAAAATCAACGCGGCCATTGATCGGGCGGTGAAAGAAGCCGAAGAGCAGGGGGTGGTCGGCAAAGAGAGCACGCCATTCCTGC
Source organism: Phytobacter palmae (assembly GCA_900112785.1). Taxonomy (GTDB): domain Bacteria; phylum Pseudomonadota; class Gammaproteobacteria; order Enterobacterales; family Enterobacteriaceae; genus Phytobacter; species Phytobacter palmae. The sequence goes on from FONB01000007.1 coordinate 177,652, forward strand.
TGGCTCGTGTTGCTGAATTAACCGGTGGCGACAGCCTGAAATCAAACATTCAACTGGTATTCAACAACGCCGTACTGGCGTGTGAAATCGCAAAAGAGTACCAACGTCTCGCATAACCCGGGCGCGGGCAGCGAGCGGTCGCCCGCAGGGATATCAGACATACCAAAACCTGGCGTTTACGCCGGGTTTCCTGGCATGAAGGGAAAATCATTATGGATATAATGAGAAGTTTTCTGGGTATGGTGGTATTACTGGCCATCGCTTTTCTGCTGTCAGTAAATAAAAAGCGTATCAGCTTACGCACCGTTGGCGCGGCTCTGCTGCTGCAAATCGCTATCGGCGGGATCATGCTCTATTTCCCGCCCGGCAAATGGCTGGTTGAGCAGGCGGCGCTGGGGGTACATAAAGTGATGTCCTACAGCGATGCGGGCAGCGCTTTTATCTTCGGCTCGCTGGTCGGACCGAAAATGGATGTACTGTTTGATGGTGCCGGGTTTATTTTCGCCTTCCGCGTGCTGCCTGCAATCATCTTTGTTACCGCGTTAATCAGCCTGCTCTACTATATCGGCGTGATGGGACTGCTGATTCGTATTCTGGGCGGGATTTTCCAGAAAGCGCTTAAGATCAGCAAAATTGAATCCTTCGTTGCCGTCACCACGATTTTCCTCGGGCAGAATGAAATCCCGGCTATCGTGAAACCCTTTATTCATAAACTTAACCGCAACGAGCTCTTTACCGCGATCTGTAGCGGGATGGCGTCTATCGCCGGTTCGATGATGATCGGTTACGCCGGTATGGGGGTGCCGATTGATTACCTGCTGGCAGCGTCACTCATGGCTATTCCGGGCGGTATTCTGTTTGCCCGAATGCTGAGCCCGGCAACAGAGGCTTCTCAGGTCACGTTTGAAAATCTCTCTTTTACCGAAACACCGCCAAAAAGCATCATCGAAGCGGCGGCATCGGGCGCGATGACCGGGCTAAAAATTGCTGCTGGTGTGGCAACTGTGGTGATGGCATTTGTGGCGATCATTGCGTTGCTGAACGGCATTATCAGCGGCGTTGGCGGCTGGTTTGGTTTCGGTAATGCCACACTTGAAGGGATCTTCGGCTATCTTCTGGCACCGCTGGCGTGGATCATGGGGGTGGACTGGCACGATGCGACGCTGGCTGGCAGCCTGATTGGACAAAAGCTGGCGATCAATGAGTTCGTGGCTTATCTCAATTTCTCACCTTATCTGCAAGCGGGTGGCGCGCTGGATGTCAAAACCATCGCCATTATTTCATTTGCGCTGTGCGGGTTTGCTAACTTCGGTTCCATTGGCGTGGTGGTTGGCGCGTTTTCCGCGACAGCTCCCCAGCGCGCGCCGGAAATAGCCCAGCTTGGTATGCGGGCGCTGGCGGCGGCAACGCTCTCTAACCTGATGAGTGCCACCATCGCCGGGTTCTTTATCGGTCTTGCCTGATTCAACCGCACGCCAGCGTTACTGGCGTGCGTTCTTACGCTTCCGCTTTATTTGTATTGAGCAAGCTCATCGCATTTTCTGCTGACAGGGCAGGGTTGTTGATACTCACGCTGGCACGGGAAATCGCTGCACAGGCCATAGCAAAGTGGGCACTTTCGATAAAATCGCCGCCTTCCAGGAAGCTATACAGCAGCCCCGCCATAAATCCGTCATCCGCACCGAAACGGTCAGTGAAGGCGTGATCCGGAGAGGCCAGCAGAAGCTGCTCGCCATCGCGCTTTGAACAGAATACGGAGTCATCGTCCAGATACACGAAGATGCGCTGCACCCCCTGTTCATGGAGTGAATTGACCGCCGCAATTTTGTCTGCCTCACGCCGAATCGGCTGTCCCCACAAGATCTGCAACTCCTGTAGCGTGGGTTTCAGGGTATGGATGCGTGATAACCAGGGGCGAATCTTGTCGGCTTTGAACTCGGAAACCGTATCGACAAAGACCGGAATATTCCCCGCCATGGTGAAGATCCACTCCAGTGCCTCTTCGGTCAGGTTGCAATCGGCGAGTACCACGCCCGCATGCATCACCAGGTCGCGCGAGGAATTGAGCAACTGTGGCGTCAATTGCTGCAGAATATGGGTATCGTTAATGGCCAGTACCGTCTCTTCCTGCTGATTGGCAATCGACAGATAGGTAGAGGTGTTATGTCCATGCAGACGAATACAGCTTTGCACATTCACCCCGGCCAGTCGGGTCTGTTCCAGTAGCGTTTCGCCGTAAAAATCGTCCCCTACGGCGGAGATCAGGTGCACATCGCGGCCCAGCAGGGCGAGATTGTGGGCAACATTACGCCCTACGCCGCCTGCGGAGCAGTGGATGCTGCCGGGATTGGAGGCGGACTGTGGATAATGAATATCCGCCACCCCGCGAATATCCATATTAATGGCGCCAAATACGACGCAGTAATCCTGTTCGGTCAGTATGTAGCCTTTGCCTTTAATAAGCCCTTTACGCATCAAATCCATAATATGGGCGGCGACGCGTGAACGGCTGATTTGTAAAATATCGCCTATCTCATTTTGCTGAATCAGTGGGTTGCTGCGCAGGATTTGTAATATCTGTTTTTCCCTGTCATTCATTTACGCCACGGCCTCTTCATTTTGTTGAGCTTTCAGCCAGGCAATCTCTTCTGCCCAGATGTCCGGGTTGATGGTTTCCAGAATCATTGGAATACCGTCGAAACGATCGTCTTGCATGATCCAGCGGAAAGCATCATGACCAATATTGCCTTCGCCCAGGCTGTGATGGCGGTCGACACGGCTGCCAAAGGCGCTTTTAGCATCGTTGAGGTGCATACCGCGCAGGTACTGGAACCCCACTACGTGTTCAAATTCGGCGAAGACTTTCGCGGTACTTTCCGTGGTGCGCAGGTCATACCCGGCTGCAAAGGCATGGCAGGTATCGATGCACACGCCGACGCGGGATTTATCTTCCACACCGTCAATGATCGCGGCCAGATGCTCAAAGCGAAAGCCGAGGTTACTGCCCTGGCCTGCGGTGTTTTCGATAACTGCCGTGACGCCTTTGGTTTGTGCGAGCACGATGTTAATGGATTCGGCAATACGTGCCAGACACTTATCTTCGTCGATTTGCATCAGGTGGCTGCCAGGGTGGAAATTCAGCAACGTCAGCCCCAGTTGTTCACAGCGTTGCACTTCATCAAGAAACGCGTCACGGGATTTTTCCAGCGCCTCTTCAACCGGATGGCCCAGGTTAATCAGGTAGCTGTCGTGGGGCAGAATTTGTCCCGGTTGATAATGGTATTTTTCGCAGGCGGCTTTGAATTCATCAATCGTTCCGGTGGTGAGCGGTGCGGCACGCCATTGACGTTGATTTTTTGTGAACAGGGCAAACGCAGTGGCTTCGATTTCTGCTGCGCGAATGGCGGCATTGGCCAGACCGCCTGCGGCGCTGACATGCGCTCCGATATATTTCATGTAAAGACTCCTGTTAAACCCGCCAGGGGAAATCAAACCTTTATCATAGCGGGTTAACAGGGAACAGATATAAGGTTTTATGCCATCAAATGGTGCACCAGCAGGTTAATTGCACCGCCACCAACAATCAGCCAGACAAACAGCGCCAGCGCCATCAGCAACGGCTTCGCTCCTGCCTTTTTCAGAGCGCTGATATGGGTGGTTAATCCCAGCGCGGCCATCGCCATTGCCAGCAAAACCGTATCGACGGTAATCAGTACATCAACCACAGCTTTCGGCAGCAGATGGAACGAGTTAAAGACTGCCACCAGGATAAACAGCACGGCAAACCACGGAATAGTAATTTTGCTTTTTTCGCCGCCTGCCGCAGGGGAGAGTTGTTTAACCCGGGAGGCGAGCAGGATCAGGAACGGCGCCAGCATCATCACGCGCAGCATTTTGGCAATGACTGCTGCATTTTCGGCATCCGGGCTGACGGCATGGCCTGCGGCCACGACCTGAGCCACTTCATGCATGGTTGAACCCATATAGATGCCATACGCTTCCGGAGTGAACCAGTGCGCCAGCAGCGGATAGATTGCCGGATAGATAAAAATAGCCAGTGTCCCGTAAATCACTACGGTGGCGACGGCAACGGCCACTTTGCTGGATTCGGCTTTGACCACTGGTTCTGTTGCCAGCACGGCCGCAGCACCGCAAATACTGCTGCCTGCGCCAATCAGCCAGCTGGTTTTTCTGTCCAGCCCAAACACCTTTTGACCGAGGAAGCAGGCCAGCATAAAGGTGCTGGAGAGCATCAGGACGTCGATAGCGATGCCGCTGACGCCCACCTCAGCAATTTGCGAAAATGTCAGGCGCAAGCCATAAAGAATAATACCGAGACGTAACAAATGCTGTTTTGACCATAGTACGCCCGCATCACAATGGACATGGAGTCGTGGGTAAAGCGTATTACCTGCGGCGATGCCGAATAAAATCGCCAGCGTTAGTGCGCTAAAGCCTGCACCCGCAACCGAAGGAATATTACCCAGCCACAATGCCAGCCCGGCGATGACTGCACTGAGCAACAGACCCGGTGCGAACAGCGCGACATAATTCTTGCGTGGAACATGATGTGTGATTTCAGTCATAACCTTCTCCTTTCTCCGGGTAAAAGGTTACGGCGCTCTGGCTTAAAGGTAAAATTGATTATATATTTATAATTAATCTTTATAAGTGGTAAGTAACCCTTGTCCCGATGGTGAAAATTTATGCATATCACATTACGGCAGCTCGAAGTTTTCGCCGAGGTGCTCAAGAGCGGCTCCACCACACAGGCCTCGCAAATGCTGGCTTTATCGCAATCGGCGGTCAGCGCTGCGCTGACCGATCTGGAAGGTCAACTCAGCGTTCAGCTTTTCGATCGCGTCGGTAAACGGCTGGTGGTGAACGAACATGGCCGTTTGCTCTATCCGCGGGCACTGGCGTTACTGGAGCAGGCGACGGAAATTGAGCAACTGTTTCGAGAAGAAAACGGGGCAATCCGCGTTTATGCCAGCAGTACAATTGGCAACTACATCCTGCCGGAGATCATTGCCCACTATCGACGTGATTTTCCCCAGTTACCGCTGGATATGAGCGTCGGTAACAGTCAGGACGTTATTAATGCGGTGGCCGATTTTCGCGTCGATATTGGTCTGATCGAAGGGCCATGCCATACGGCCGAGATCATCGCGGAACCCTGGCTTGAGGATGAGCTTGTCGTGTTCGCGCCACCTGACTCTCCGTTGTTGCAGGGGGAGGTTACGCTGGCGCGCCTGGCCGCTGCGCCGTGGATCCTGCGTGAACGTGGCTCCGGTACGCGCGAAATTGTCGATTACCTGCTGCTCTCCCATTTGCCGGAGTTTCATCTTGGAATGGAGCTTGGCAACTCCGAGGCTATCAAACATGCCGTGCGCCATGGGCTTGGTATCAGTTGCCTGTCACGGCGCGTGATTTCTGAACAGCTTGAGGCGGGTTCATTGGTGGAAGTCCCCATTCCTCTGCCTCGTCTGGTGCGCACCCTGTGGCGCATTCATCACCGTCAAAAGCACCTTTCCAGTGCGCTGAATCGCTTTTTGCGTTATTGCGAAATTTGAGTGCACCAGTAGCAGGCAGCTGCACCATTATGGTGTGATGCTGCCTGGCTTTATCTCTCCTTTATCACCGTTTAACTCCTGCTGTAGCTGGATTTTTTGCGTCGTTACCTCGTTGGCACATTAGTTGCAAAAAGTTATTCAAAGAATCTTTTGTTTCATGAACGACGAGGTGACAAGAATGAAAAAGTGGATGATGGCGGCAGCGGGTGCGGCATTAATGTTGTCCTGTGCAGGGCAGGCGATGGCCGATCAACTGCAGGATATTCAAAAACGCGGCGTACTGCGTGTGGCTGTACCTCAGGACTTCCCACCGTTTGGCTCTGTGGGAACCGATCTCAAGCCGCAGGGCTATGACATCGACATGGCGGAGTATCTGGCCAAAGAGATGAAGGTGAAGGTAGAACTGGTGCCGGTAACCAGCGCTAACCGGGTTCCTTATCTGCAAACTAATAAAGTTGATCTGGTTATCTCCAGCCTCGGGAAAAATGCGGAGCGCGAAAAAGTGATCGACTTTAGCCGCGCCTATGCGCCGTTCTTCCTCGGCGTGTTTGGTCCGAAAGAGGCCTCTCTGGCGGATGCTGCCGCACTGAGCGGTAAGTCGATTGGTGTCACTCGTGGTGCAGTGGAGGACATGGTATTAAGCGATCTGGCACCGAAAGATGCCGAAGTCAAACGTTACGAAGATAACAACACCACCATCTCTGCCTATCTTTCGGGCCAGGTTCAGTACATGGCGACGGGTAACGTTGTGGTGGCCGCTATTGCCCGCCAGAACCCGGAAAAAGCGCCGGTCAGCAAATTTATGCTTAAAGATTCACCGTGCTTTATCGGACTTAAGAAAAATGAGCCTGCGCTGAAAGCCGAGGTCGACAAGCTCATTGAACAGGCGCTGAAAGATGGCACGCTCAATAATTTCTCGCAGAAATGGATGCAGGCACCGCTGCCCGCCACTCTGGGCGTGTAAGGGTCTGGCATGACGACAACGCTTGATTTTGCCGCGCTGTGGCCTTTCTGGCCGCAACTGCTTGCGGGGCTTTGGACCACGATAACCTTAACCATTCTGGCAACCATCGGCGGTGTGTCTCTTGGCATACTGGGCGCGGCGCTGCGAAGCGGTAAGCCCACGCTGGCGAGCCATATCTGGGGGGCGTATGTCGAGCTTATTCGTAATACGCCGTTCGTGGTGCAGCTCTTTTTTATCGTTTTCGGTCTGCCCGGTCTGGGGCTGAAATTAACGGCAGGCGAGGCGGCGTTGATCGCCATGCTGGTAAACCTTGGGGCCTACAGTACGGAGATTATCCGCGCCGGGATTCAGGTGGCGCCAAAAGGACAATGGGAAGCGGCGCGTGTGCTGGGGTTAACGAAGACGCAGACTTTTTTCCGCGTCATTCTGCCACCGTCGCTACGGCGTATTTATCCGGCGCTGGTCAGCCAGTGCATTATCGTGATGCTGGGATCGTCGGTGGTTTCGCAGGTTTCCTACGAAGAGCTGACGTTTGCCGCAAACCTGATCCAGTCGCGCACGTTTTTAAGTTTTGAAGTTTATGTGGTCACCACATTGTTGTATCTGGCGCTTTCACTGTTGATGCGTCAGGTATTGATGGCGGCGGGAAGGAAGTGGCTGGGGAGCGAGAGTTGATGAGTACATTTACCGACTGGGATATTCTGCGCAACCTGCTGCTGGCGGCGCGCTGGACCTTGCTACTGTCGCTGATCGCGTTTATCTGCGGCACGCTGGTGACCTTACCGCTGCTGATATTACGTATTAGCCGCTGGCGCTGGCCGAAACGTCTGATCAGCGCTTATGCCGCACTTTTTCAGGGGACGCCGCTGCTGATGCAGCTCTTTCTGGCCTTCTTCGGTATTGCCCTGTTCGGCATTGATGTGAGCCCGTGGACGGCGGCAACGCTGGCGCTGACGCTGTTTACCAGCGCGTTTCTGCTGGATATCTGGTACGGCAGCATTAAGGCGTTACCGAAAGGGCAGTGGGAGGCCTGTCGCTGTCTGGGGTTAAGTTTTGGGCAGACACTGTTTCGGGTGATTGCGCCGCAGGCCATTCGTATTGCTATCGCCCCGACGGTCGGCTTTTCCGTCCAGGTGATTAAAGGTACGGCGCTGGCCTCGATCATCGGTTTTGTCGAACTGACCAAAGCGGGCACCATGCTGAACAATGTCACCTTCGCGCCGTTTAAAGTGTTTGGCCTGGTCGCTCTGGGCTATTTCCTGATGTGTTACCCGCTGTCGCGTTACAGCCGTTATCTGGAGAAGAAATTCCATGCCGCTCATCACCATTAATGACGTGCAAAAATACTATGGCGACAACCATGTGCTTAAAGGCGTAAGCCTGGATATCGAAATGGGCGAAGTGGTGTCGATCATCGGGCGCAGCGGTTCCGGGAAAAGCACCCTGTTACGCTGTATGAACGGGCTTGAAGGCTACCAGGACGGCAGTATTAAACTTGGCGGGATGACGGTAACCGACAGGGAATCGCAGGCGCGCGAGATCAGCCGCTCGGTGGGGATGGTATTCCAGAGTTTTAATCTGTTTCCACATATGACCGCGCTGGAGAACGTGATGCTGGCGCCGCGTCGGGTACTGAAATTGCCAGCCGATGAGTGCCGCAAGCTGGCAATTGAGATGCTGGAGAAGGTCGGTCTTGGTGAGCGAATCGATTATTACCCGTCAAATTTGTCAGGCGGGCAGCAGCAACGCGTGGCGATCGCCCGTGCGCTGGCAATGAAACCGAAAGTGTTACTGTGCGACGAGATAACCTCGGCGCTGGACCCGGAGCTGGTGGGCGAAGTATTACGTGTACTGGAGCAGCTTGCCGCCGAAGGGATGACCCTGATCCTGGTGACCCACGAGATGAGTTTTGCCCGCGAAGTGGGCGATCGGGTGGTGTTTATGCATCAGGGAAAAGTATGGGAGCAGGGTGAAAGTAAATCCTTCTTTACCCAGCCGCGAACCCCTGAGTTACAGCAATTTATCGCCTCAGTACGTGGATTGAATTAGTAGTCTATTTTTACCTCACGCTAACCCTCTTCCCAAAAGGAGAGGGTAAGTTTCGGTTGCGCCGCCGCCTGTAAGCTTCTTGCTGCTTTATCCCCCCTCGCTCGCAAGAGATCGATTCCACTGCTTTACTTATAATCCACTGGCGATCATGAAGGTCTCTAATACAACGTTGATTGTGCCGGAAGGATACCCTTTCGTTTGCTACAATCGCGCCTCATTTTTTAGATGGATAGCATTTTCTTATGGTTTCCGAAACTAAAACCACACAAGCGCCCACGCTTCGCCGTGAACTTAAGGCGCGTCACCTGACGATGATCGCCATTGGCGGATCAATCGGTACAGGGTTGTTTGTCGCATCAGGGGCGACGATTTCTCAGGCGGGCCCGGGCGGCGCGCTGTTCTCCTATATTCTTATCGGTCTGATGGTCTATTTCCTGATGACCAGCCTCGGCGAGCTGGCGGCATTTATGCCGGTATCCGGCTCCTTTGCCACCTACGGTCAGCAATATGTTGAAGAAGGCTTTGGCTTCGCGCTCGGCTGGAACTACTGGTACAACTGGGCGGTGACCATCGCCGTTGACCTGGTGGCTTCGCAACTGGTGATGACCTGGTGGTTCCCGGATACGCCTGGCTGGATCTGGAGCGCCGTCTTCCTGTGCGTGATCTTCCTGCTCAACTACATTTCCGTGAAAGGCTTCGGCGAAGCGGAATACTGGTTTTCGCTTATCAAAGTGGCCACCGTTATCATCTTTATCGTCGTTGGCGTAATGATGATCGTCGGCATTTTCAAGGGCGACCAACCGGCAGGCTGGAGCAACTGGCAGATTGGCGACGCACCGTTTGCGGGCGGGCTATCGGCAATGATTGGTGTGGCGATGATTGTCGGCTTCTCCTTCCAGGGGACCGAGCTGATTGGTATCGCGGCGGGTGAGTCCGAAGATCCTGAGAAGAACATTCCACGCGCGGTGCGGCAGGTATTCTGGCGTATTTTGCTGTTCTATGTGTTCGCTATCCTGGTTATCAGCCTGATCATTCCTTATACCGATCCGAGCCTGCTTCGCAATGATGTTAAAGACATCAGCGTCAGCCCGTTTACGCTGGTATTTGAACATGCGGGGCTGTTATCTGCGGCGGCGGTGATGAATGCCGTTATCCTCACGGCGGTACTCTCGGCGGGCAACTCCGGTATGTACGCTTCTACCCGTATGCTCTACACCCTGGCCTGCGACGGTAAAGCGCCGCGCATTTTCGCTAAACTGTCGAAAGGCGGCGTGCCGCGTAATGCACTGTATGCCACCACCGTCATTGCGGGTCTCTGTTTTCTGACCTCCATGTTCGGCAACCAGACCGTTTACCTGTGGCTGCTTAATACCTCCGGGATGACGGGCTTTATCGCCTGGCTGGGTATTGCCATCAGCCATTACCGCTTCCGCCGTGGTTACGTCATGCAGGGGCACGATCTGAATAATCTGCCGTACCGTTCAGGTTTCTTCCCGCTGGGTCCGATCTTCGCGTTTGTTCTGTGCCTGATCATCACCCTGGGTCAGAATTACCAGGCTTTCCTAGCTGATACCATTGACTGGGGCGCTGTTGCGGCAACCTACATTGGTATCCCGCTGTTCCTGATAATCTGGTTTGGTTACAAGCTGTCGAAAGGCACCCGCTTTGTGAGCTACAAAGATATGGTGTTCCCGGAACGCTTTAAGAAATAATACCGGCTCTTTCGTGCTGACCAGTTAAAACGCCCCGACGCTCTGCCGGGGCGTTTTTTTAGCGTTATCAGAAGTTATACGTTAAGCCCACGGTGTAACGGCGACCATCAAGCACCGTGTCGTAGGTGTCGTAATCAATCTGCTTATCGAGCACGTTATAAACCCCCGCCGAGACCAGCAGATTTTTGTTGGCGTTGTAGCGCAGACCCACATCCACCTGGCTGTAAGAGGGCGTACCCTGGGACATTGAGGTTCGGCTTAAGTATTCCGAGGTTTTACCACGGAAATTCAGGCGCCCCCATAGTCCCACATCTTGCGTGGCCTGCCAGTCGAGCGTCGTGTTGACCATGTGCTTCGGCATTTTGTTAAGTGGCTTACCGGAGAACTGGCCGCTTTTCTGTTCTGACTCGGTGAATGTGTAGTTGGCCGTCAGGTTAAGGTCCCGCGTGATACTCCAGCCGAAGGTGGACTCAACGCCACGCATATTGGCCTTATCGACGTTAACGCGGTCGCTGACAAAATCGTAGCTGACGCTGCCAATCGTGCAGGCCGGATCGGCGCTACTGTTACAGCGACGTACTTCGGTGATTTTGTCTTTGAAGTCGGTGTTAAACAGCGTAACGCCTGCGTTGAGGTTCTCATTGTTATCCCACAACAGGGCAATCTCTTCGCTCAGGCTTTTTTCCGGTTTCAGGTCGGGGTTGCCGACAATGATACCGTTCAGGCGACCACCGCCGGTCACCTGACCCCAGCTTGCGGAAGACTGGCGCAGATCCGGGGCGCGGTAGCCTGCCGACACGCCGCCTTTAATTGTCCACTGGTCAGTCAGGTGCCAGACGCCGTAGCCGCGCGGCGTCCAGTTGGTGCCGTAGTTTTCATCTTTGTCCATGCGCAGGCCGCCGGTCAGCGTCAGGCTGTCGAGCAGCGCCCATTCATCTTCTGCAAACAGCGCCCAGCTCCAGCGGGTGAGTTTATTCAGCCCGTCCGCTGCTTCCAGTTGGTTGCCGTTATCGCGCAGTTTCTCATAACGATACTGCCCGCCGACTGTCAGGGTATGGTTGCCAAGGAAGATCTGGTTCTGGTTATTAAAGAGGGTGTTATACGACTTCATCTGGCGACCAGGGTTATTGGTCTCTTCCTGCTGAATGTAGCTGACGGTGTTGAAATCGCTGTAATAGCCGCTGTGGGTTAACGAGTAAGTGGTGTGCTCGTAGCGGCTCTCACTTTTGCTGTTGGGGGTACAAACGTTGCCACGGCAGGTTTCAGCCGCCGAAGACATCCCTGGCGTGCTGTTTCGGTCCTGTAATTCACGGGCAATAGCCAGGTCAAAATCGTTTTTATCATCCGGGGTGAAATTGAAGGTCACACCACCGTTGCGCAGGCGCTGTTCGTTATAACCGTTAAGGATTTTATCTTCTGCGCGACGGGATAATAGCCCCGTCACTTTCGCGCCCAGCAGGCCGTCAATCAGCGGGCCGGAAGCATAGGCGTTGGTCTGGAAGAGGTCGCCGGAATCGCTGTTTTCCTGGAACGTGGCATCGCCATGAAGTGAGCCAGTCCAGCCTTTGGTATTGGATACTTTTTTGGTAATGACGTTGATAACACCACCCATGGCATCGGAACCATAGAGCGATGACATTGGGCCGCGGATCACTTCAATACGTTCAATGGATTCCAGCGGCGGCAACCAGCCCTGCTCGATACCGGCATTGTCACTGTTTGGTCGTGTGCCGCGGGTGCTGATTCGCTTACCATCAACCAAAAAGAGGGTGTATTGGGAGGCCATGCCGCGAATGCTGATATCGCTGCTGCTGCCACCACCGGTCACCACCACACCCGGCACATCTTTCAATGCGTCAGTGACATCCCGATACGCTTTATCTTCAAGCTGTTGTTTAGAAATAACCGAAATAGAAGCAGGTGCATTCTGGATTTTCTGTTCAAACCCGGTTGCGGAGACGACGACGGTGTCTTCGTCTGCCGCGAAAAGTGCCGGGGGGAAGGTAGCTGCGCAGACGGCGACAGCCAGTAGTTTAGCGCGAGGTAAAGTCATTTTGTCATTCCGTGTAAATGAATAAAACTCCATCGGGTAAAACCATGAAGGCTATAGCGATTGCCTTTTAAAAACGCTTATGACGGAGAAGCGGAGGGATTGTGGATAAAAAGTGAATTTATGTAAATACAAGTGATAATTGAAATCATTTGCATTTGTGCATATTGAAGAGGGGAAAATATTTATTATCAGGGAGATAGCGGGTAACGTAAGGAAACGTAAAGGGGAGGGCTTTGCCCTCCGGTGTTTATTTGAGCAGGTATTGCGCGTGGAAACGCAGGTGGTCTTCAATAAACGAGGCCATAAAATAGTAGCTGTGATCATAGCCAGGCTGAACGCGCAGTGTGAGCGGCCAGCCGGTCTGGCGGGCGGCCTCAGCCAGACGGGCGGGCTGTAACTGGTCTGCGAGGAACTGATCGGCATCGCCCTGATCGATAAGCGTCGGGATTGCATCCTGACTTTGGCTGGCCAGCATCAACGCGCAGCTATCCCACGCCTGCCAGGTTGAGGTGTCGTTGCCCAGATAAGCGCTAAAGGCTTTCTGGCCCCAGGGCACTTGCGCCGGGTTAACTATCGGGGCAAAAGCAGAAACGCTGGTAAAACGGCCCGGGTTTTTCAGCGCCATGATCAGCGCGCCGTGGCCGCCCATCGAATGGCCGCTTATCGCGCAACGTCCACTCACGCTAAATTGCGACTGAATTAGCGCGGGCAGTTCATCGCGCAGATAGTCATACATGCGGTAGTGCGCCGACCACGGTTGTTCAGTGGCGTTGAGATAAAAGCCCGCGCCTTTGCCCAGATCATAGCCGTCGGCATCGGCAACATCTTCGCCGCGCGGACTGGTATCCGGCATCACCAGAACAATACCCAGCTCAGCCGCAACGCGTTGGGCGCCTGCTTTGGTGGTAAAGTTTTCATCCGTACAGGTCAGACCCGACAGCCAGTACAGTACCGGAGGGGGCGTTGTCAGATGCGCCGGCGGTAAAAAAATGCTGAATGTCATGGTGCAATTCAGCACAGCGGAGTCGTGCCGCCAGCGTTGTTGGCGCCCCTCAAAACAGCGGTGCTCTTCAAGCAATTCCATGCAAGGCTCCTTAATGATTTGTTAACAGTTAAAGCGTGACAATAACCCATAATACAGACAATTCATGCGCCTGTGCGCAACTTTCACTTTCACCTCGCTGCAGCATAATGCATCATAAATTTTACTTTTTTTTAACGTCTGGAGTTTTCATGGCGCTACGCATTGCGCTCTGCGGGTTTATCGTGCTGGTGGTGGCAATGGGAATAGGGCGCTTTGCTTTTACGCCTCAGGTGCCGCTGATGATTCGCGATGGACAGCTGACGTTAACCAGCGCCGGGCTGGTTGCCGCGATGAATTATCTCGGCTATTTACTGGGTGCGTGGGATGCGATGCGGGCCAGTAAACATATTGAGATGCGTCTGTATCTCGGCGTTGCGGGTGCTGTTGCGCTGACCTTTCTGTCAGCACTGGCGGATAACGCTGTCGCACACGGCGCTCTGCGTCTGGTGATTGGGGCGATGAGCGGCTGGGCGATGGTACTTACCGCAGCCTGGACGAACGAGCGTCTGGCGCATTATGCCCGTCCGGGCTTGAGTGCCGCAGTGTTTGCCGGGCCGGGGGTTGGCATCGCCCTGAGCGGTCTGCTGGCGGTGGTCATTCAGTCGCGTGCGCTCTCCTCAACGGCAGCCTGGCAGGTCTATGGCGTACTGGCTCTGGTGCTGGTGGTAGTGATTGCCCGCTATTTACCGCGTCCAGGCCAGTTACATCGCTCTGGCGTTCAGCCGGAACCGCTGCACCTGACGACCGACCTGAAACGACTGGTCTGGAGCTATAGCCTGGCGGGGTTTGGCTACATCTTACCCGCGACCTTTCTTTCGCAAATGGCGGCGCTGCGCTTTCCCGGTAGCCTTTTCGCACAGTTTGTCTGGCCGGTGTTTGGCGCTGCCGCAGTCATCGGGATTGGGTTGAGTATCGCCCTGCGCCATGTCGGCCACAGCCATCAGCGGCTGGCGATTGTGCTTTGGCTGCAAGGTTCAGGTGTGGTGGCCTCCTGCCTGTTGCCGGGGATGAGCGGGCTGGTCATTGGCGCGCTGTTGGTCGGTGGTGGTTTTCTCTGCGCGGTGCAACTCTCGCTGTTGTATGGCCGCGAACTGGCGCCGAATCATACCCGGTATATGGCGGGGTTGCTGACCACCGGTTATGCCATAGGCCAGTTGATTGGGCCGATGACCTCTGCTCTCTCCACCTGGCTTACGCAGCGGCTGGAACCCGCGCTGGGACTGGCCGGGCTGGCGCTGGTTGTGGCCGGTATTTTGGTCTGGAAACGGAAGGCGTGAAAGGTACGAGCAATTTCATTAATTATCACCGTGAAGACTGGATTCTGTGCGCGACCTCACGCACAATGATTGCTCGCTTCGCCCGTTGCACGGCGAAGATGCCACACCTGCAGGAGAATAAAAATGTCATCACTCAGTAAAGAAGCGGCTCTCGTTCATGAAGCCCTGGTTGCCCGTGGACTTGAAACCCCGTTGCGCCCGCCTGTCGACATGGATAACGAAACCCGTAAACGCCTGATAGCCGGTCATATGACCGAGATTATGCAGCTCCTTAATCTCGATCTGAATGATGACAGCCTGATGGAAACCCCACATCGCATCGCCAAAATGTACGTTGATGAAATTTTCTCGGGGCTGGATTACGCCAATTTCCCGAAAATCACCGTCATCGAAAATAAAATGAAAGTGGATGAGATGGTCACAGTGCGTGATATTACGCTGACCAGCACCTGTGAACACCACTTTGTTACTATCGATGGGAAAGCGACTGTCGCTTATATTCCCAAAGAGTCGGTCATTGGTCTGTCGAAAATTAACCGTATTGTGCAGTTCTTTGCCCAGCGTCCGCAGGTGCAGGAGCGTTTGACCCAGCAAATTCTGACGGCGCTGCAAACGCTGCTGGGGACCAATAATGTGGCTGTGTCCATTGACGCGGTGCATTACTGTGTGAAAGCGCGTGGCATTCGTGATGCAACCAGCGCAACCACGACGACCTCACTGGGTGGCTTGTTCAAATCCAGCCAGAACACTCGCCAGGAGTTCCTGCGCGCTGTGCGTCACCACAACTAATTAGCCTGGAGAGCCGGATACATGGAGAGAAATGTCACGCTGGATTTTGTTCGTGGCATTGCCATTCTCGGTATCCTGCTTCTCAATATTACCGCCTTTGGGCTGCCAAAGGCGGCCTACCTTAATCCCGCCTGGGCTGGCAGCATCACCTTAAGCGATGCCTGGACATGGGCGGTGCTCGACCTGTTTGCGCAGGTGAAATTCCTCTCCCTGTTTGCGCTGTTGTTTGGCGCGGGCCTGCAAATGTTGTTGCCACGCGGCAAACGCTGGATCCAGTCGCGTCTCACGTTACTGGTGCTGCTGGGTTTCATTCATGCGCTGGTCTTCTGGGACGGCGATATTTTGCTGGCCTATGGGCTAGTGGGGCTTATCAGCTGGCGCATGATTCGCGATGCGCAAAGTGTGAAAGCGCTGTTCAATACCGGCCTTGCCCTCTATTTGACTGGCATTGTGGTATTGCTGTTACTGGGGTTTATCTCCGGTAGCGCACCCAATCGTTCATGGCTGCCGGGGCCGGCCAATATCCAGTATGAAGTCTGGTGGAAGACTACGGGCGGCATGATGGAGGCCATTGGTAATCGTGCTGACATGCTCTCCAGCGGTCTGCTGGCGCTGGGCGCTCAGTATGGCTGGGAGTTGGCCGGGCTGATGCTGCTGGGCGCAGCGCTGATGCGCAGCGGCTGGCTGAAAGGGCAGTTCAGCCCTGGGCACTATCGCCGTACGGGAGTGTTTCTGATAGCACTCGGCGTAGCGATAAATCTGCCGGCTATTGTTGCCCAATGGCAACTCGGCTGGGCATATCGCTGGTGCGCGTTTATTCTGCAAGCGCCGCGTGAACTGGGCGCCCCCATTCAGGTGCTGGGATATACCGCGCTTATCTATGGTTTCTGGTCACAGCTGTGTCGCTGGCGGCTGGTCAATGCTGTGGCCTGCGTTGGGCGGATGGCGTTGAGCAATTACCTGTTGCAAACACTCATTTGTACCACCCTGTTTTATCGTTTTGGCCTGGTAATGAAATTCGATCGCTTGCATCTGCTGGCTTTCGTCCCACCTGTCTGGGCCGTCAATATTCTCTTCTCCGTCCTCTGGCTGCGCCGTTTCCGTCAGGGACCGATGGAGTGGTTGTGGCGGCAATTAACCGCACGTGCTGCGGGGACATCATTGCCGCGCACATCCAGATAACGATCTGGATCACAATCATTAACAAAACGGATGTAACCGTTTCCATTCGTGTGATGCCACTCACGCAGCAACTTCTCGCCGACTGAGAGAATAGCCTCCTTGCTAAACAGGGGGTATCTGTGAGCTGCCGTAATCAACATAAAGGTTGGTCCCTATGATCACCATTCGTGATGTGGCCCGTCAGGCGGGCGTTTCCGTCGCGACGGTTTCCCGTGTGCTGAATAACAGTGCGCTGGTCAGTCAGGAAACGCGGGAAGCGGTGATGAAGGCGGTTGCGCAGCTGGGCTATCGCCCGAATGCCAACGCGCAGGCACTGGCCACGCAGATCAGCGACACCATCGGCGTGGTGGTGATGGATGTCTCCGACGCCTTCTTTGGCGCGCTGGTGAAGGCGGTCGATACCGTGGCGCAACAGCATCAGAAATATGTACTTATCGGCAACAGCTATCATGAAGCGGAAAAAGAGCGTCATGCCATTGAGGTGCTGATACGTCAACGATGTAACGCACTGATTGTTCATTCAAAAGCGCTAAGCGATGAAGAACTCGCCGGGTTTATGGAGCAGATCCCGGGCATGGTATTGATTAATCGCGTGGTGCCCGGTTACGTCCACCGTTGTGTCTCACTGGATAACGTCAGCGGCGCGGTAATGGCTACGCGCATGTTGCTCAATCACGGACATCAACGCATAGGCTATCTCGCCTCGAGCCATCAGATTGAAGATAACGACATGCGCCGTGAAGGCTGGGTTAAAGCGCTTGCGGAGCAGGGCATTGCCGCGCCGGACGCCTGGGTAGGTATGGGTTCGCCGGATATGCAGGGCGGGGAGGCCGCTATGGTAGAACTCCTGAGCCGTAACCAGCAGCTTACAGCGGTATTTGCCTATAACGATAGCATGGCCGCCGGGGCGTTAACGGCGCTGAAAGATAACGGCATTGCGGTGCCACCGCATCTCTCTTTGATTGGTTTCGATGATATCCCGATTGCCCGTTATACCGATCCGCAATTGACAACGGTGCGTTACCCCATTGCGTCAATGGCCCGCCTGGCCACAGAACTGGCGCTGCTGGGGGCAGCGGGCAAGCTCGATCCCGAGGCAACACACTGCTTTATGCCGACGCTGGTGCGCCGTCATTCTGTCGCTTTACGTCAATCTGTGGGAACGATCACTAACTTATGAAGTTTGTTGATGTAACCGTTTTCAATCTGTGAGTAAATTCACAGTATCTTAACAAGACGGTGACTATCATGTCAGCGTTTTAGAAGCTGAAACACGATGTAACAGTGATTATTCACTTTCACTGAGTCATTCAGCCTGAAGCATCGAAGAAAGCGCATTATTGGAGCGTTACCGAACACGGAAGAACGAATTTTTTGAGTGAACTTCGGCGAAAAGTAACGTTTCATTAACTTGCTGCCCCGCCGATCATTATTCGCACGAACTACCCTGCATAAAAAAACCGGAGATACCATGAATAAGAAGGTGTTGACTCTGTCTGCTGTTATGGCAAGCATGCTTTTTGGCGCAGCCGCACATGCAGCTGATACCCGTATTGGTGTGACCATCTATAAATATGACGACAACTTTATGTCAGTTGTCCGTAAAGCCATCGAGAAAGACGCCAAAGAGGCTTCTGGCGTACAGCTGCTGATGAACGACTCCCAGAACGACCAGTCCAAACAGAACGACCAGATCGACGTTCTGCTGGCAAAAGGCGTTAAAGCACTGGCCATCAACCTGGTTGACCCGGCTGCTGCAGGCACCGTTATCGAAAAAGCACGTGGCCAGAATATTCCGGTTGTGTTCTTCAACAAAGAGCCTTCTCGCAAAGCGCTGGATAGCTATGACAAAGCTTATTATGTGGGTACAGACTCCAAAGAATCCGGCATCATTCAGGGCGACCTGATTGCCAAACACTGGGCTGACAACAAAAACTGGGACCTGAACAAAGATGGTCAAATCCAGTACGTTCTGCTGAAAGGCGAACCAGGTCACCCGGATGCTGAAGCACGTACGACTTACGTTATCAAAGAGCTGAATGACAAAGGCATCAAAACTGAGCAGCTGCAGTTAGATACCGCAATGTGGGATACCGCTCAGGCGAAAGACAAAATGGACGCATGGCTGTCCGGTCCTAACGCAAACAAAATTGAAGTTGTGATCGCAAACAACGATGCGATGGCAATGGGTGCGGTTGAAGCGCTGAAAGCACACAACAAAACTTCTATCCCGGTCTTCGGCGTGGATGCGCTGCCAGAAGCGCTGGCACTGGTTAAATCTGGCGCAATGGCCGGTACCGTGCTGAACGATGCGAACAACCAGGCGAAAGCGACTTTCGATCTGGCGAAAAACCTGGCAGACGGTAAAGGCGCAGCTGACGGCACCAACTGGAAAATCGACAACAAAATTGTTCGTATTCCTTACGTTGGTGTAGATCAGGGCAATCTGTCTCAGTTCATCAGTAAATAATTCGTTTTAAGCATGTTCTCACCGGGCGCAACAATAATAGTTGCGCCCTTATAATACGATATGCCAGGCCAACAAGGTACAATTATGGTCAGCAATAATACTCAGTCGTCCGGTGAATTCTTGTTGGAAATGAGCAATATCAACAAGTCTTTTCCAGGGGTAAAGGCTCTCGATAATGTGAATTTAAAAGTGCGTCCGCACTCAATCCATGCATTAATGGGTGAAAATGGCGCCGGTAAATCGACATTATTAAAATGCCTTTTTGGGATATACCAGAAAGACTCCGGTAGTATTCTTTTTCAGGGAAAAGAAATCGATTTCCATTCTGCAAAAGAAGCGCTGGAAAATGGTATCTCAATGGTTCACCAGGAACTTAACCTGGTGTTGCAACGTTCTGTAATGGATAACATGTGGTTAGGTCGCTACCCAACCAAAGGCGTGTTTGTCGATCAGGACAAAATGTACCGTGATACAAAAGCCATCTTTGATGAGCTGGATATTGATATCGATCCGCGTGCGCGCGTAGGTACATTATCTGTTTCGCAAATGCAGATGATCGAAATTGCAAAAGCGTTCTCATACGATGCCAAAATTGTCATCATGGATGAACCAACTTCTTCGCTGACCGAAAAAGAAGTTAATCACCTTTTCAAAATTATCCGTAAGCTGAAAGATCGCGGCTGCGGTATTGTTTATATTTCTCATAAGATGGAAGAGATCTTCCAGCTGTGTGATGAAATCACGATCCTGCGTGATGGTCAGTGGATTGCGACCCAGCCGCTCGAAGGGCTGGATATGGACAAGATCATTGCGATGATGGTGGGGCGTTCACTCAACCAACGTTTCCCGGATCGCCAGAACACACCGGGTGAGACGATTCTTGAAGTGCGTAATCTGACGTCACTGCGCCAGCCGTCAATCCGCGATATCTCTTTTGACCTGCGTAAAGGTGAGATTCTTGGTATTGCTGGTCTGGTCGGGGCGAAACGTACCGATATCGTAGAAACATTGTTTGGTATTCGTGAAAAAGCCACGGGTACTATTAAGCTACACGGCAAAAGTATTAATAATCACAATGCGAATGAAGCCATCAATAATGGTTTCGCACTGGTTACCGAAGAGCGTCGCTCTACCGGGATTTACGCTTACCTGGATATCGGATTTAACTCGCTTATTTCCAATATTCAGAATTATAAAAATAAAGTCGGTCTGCTGGATAATTCCCGTATGAAGAGCGATACCCAGTGGGTTATTGACTCTATGCGTGTAAAAACTCCCGGCCACCGTACCCAGATCGGATCGCTTTCGGGTGGTAACCAACAGAAAGTGATTATTGGTCGCTGGTTGTTAACGCAACCGGAAATCTTAATGCTTGACGAACCAACGCGCGGTATTGACGTTGGGGCGAAATTCGAGATCTATCAGCTGATTGCGGAGCTGGCGAAGAAAAATAAGGGGATTATTATTATTTCCTCTGAAATGCCTGAATTGTTAGGTATCACTGACCGTATTCTGGTTATGAGCAATGGTCTCGTTGCCGGAATTGTTGACACTAAAACGACAACGCAAAACGAAATACTCCGTCTTGCGTCTTTGCACCTTTAAGATCAGGGGCTCCTCATGAGTGCGTTAAATAAAAAAACTTTTCTCACTTATCTGAAAGACGGCGGTATTTACGTTGTTCTTTTAGTGTTACTGGCGATTATTATTTTCCAGGATCCTACGTTCTTAAGTCTGCTGAACTTAAGTAACATTCTGACCCAATCCTCCGTGCGTATTATTATCGCGCTGGGTGTGGCCGGGCTTATCGTCACACAGGGTACTGACCTTTCCGCAGGTCGTCAGGTGGGTCTGGCGGCCGTAGTGGCGGCGACCTTGTTGCAGTCGATGGAAAACGTCAACAAAGTGTTCCCGGAAATGCATACGATGCCAATCATCGCGGTAATCGGCATTGTCTGTGTGATCGGTGCGGTCATCGGTCTGGTGAACGGTATTATCATCGCTTACCTTAACGTGACGCCGTTTATCACCACCCTGGGTACCATGATCATCGTGTACGGTATTAACTCCCTGTACTACGACTTCGTGGGCGCCTCGCCGATTTCCGGCTTTGACAGCGGCTTCTCCACCTTCACGCAAGGCTTTGTTGCGCTGGGTGCGTTCCGTCTGTCTTACATTACCTTCTATGCATTGATTGCTGTTGCCTTCGTGTGGGTGCTGTGGAACAAAACCCGCTTTGGTAAAAATATTTTTGCAATCGGCGGTAACCCGGAAGCGGCAAAAGTGTCTGGTGTTAACGTGGCACTGAACCTGCTGATGATCTATGCCCTGTCAGGTGTGTTCTATGCGTTCGGTGGGATGCTGGAAGCGGGTCGTATCGGCTCGGCAACCAACAACCTTGGCTTTATGTATGAACTCGACGCCATCGCAGCGTGCGTGGTAGGCGGCGTCTCCTTTAGCGGCGGCGTGGGTACAGTTCTGGGTGTGGTGACCGGTGTTATTATCTTCACCGTTATCAACTACGGTCTGACCTATATCGGTATCAACCCGTACTGGCAGTACATTATCAAGGGCGGCATCATCATCTTCGCGGTGGCGCTGGACTCCCTGAAATACGCCCGTAAGAAATAACACTCTGCTCCTCTCCGTTGCGAAGAGGAGCTGACCGGGCCCCGGGTGCGGCATTAGTACGCCACACCCGGGCATTTCTCCCCCTCACTATTTAGACAGCGCATCAGCGGCGCAAATCAGCGCCAGATGGCTCAACCCCTGCGGCACGTTGCCGCGCCATTCGCCACTGCGCACATCGAACATCTCGTTAAACGTCTCCACATTCCCTTTATCGCAAAGCGTCTTAAGAATGGTATCCATACAGTGTCGGGCGCGGTCTTTATCACCCATCTCCGCCAGCGCCTCCACCAGCCAGAATGAACAGGCGACAAAGGTGCTCTCCTCCTGCTCGACACCGCTGTAGCGATAGAGCATGGGTTCGCCGTGTCCCAGTTCATCCATAATGGCATTGAGGGTGGAACGCATGCGCTGCACATTACAGTGCTTACCATAATGCCAGGCAAGACAGAGTGAGGCATCGAGCCGGTCGCTGCCAGCATAAAAGGTATATGCCTGCTTTTTCTCCGACCAGCAATGCGCCTCAACCCATGCCTGGATGCGCGTTTTTTCACGATCCCAGCGGGCTACCCACGTCGCTTCCAGATGCCCCTCGCGCGCCAGATGCGCGGCAATATCCAGCGTAATCCAGCAGGTGATTTTGGAGTGGGTATAGTGTTGCAAGTCATGCAGTTCCCAGATGCCCGAATCCTCCTGCTTCCAGATATCGGCGCAGGTATTCGCCAGCGCGGCAAGTAGCCGGGCGGTAGTGAGATCCAGGATATGTCCGGCGCGGACAAACAGCAGGGCGGTAGCCAGCAGATCACCATACATACTGAGCTGTTGCTGGTCGCGGGCGTTATTACCTATGCGCACCGGCTGCGAGTTTTTATAGCCGCTTAGCGGAGGGTAGCTTTCTGCCGGAACGATGCCGCCATCAAGGGTATAACAAACGCGGACTTTGCCGTCATGGCGCAGGATGGTATTGGTGAGCCATGAGAAGGCTGCCTTGCACTCTTCCAGCGCGCCGATAACGGTAAAGGCACGGATGATCATGCAGGCATCCCGCGTCCAGGCGTAGCGGTAATCATAGTTTTTCTCGCCGCCGATGCCTTCCGGCAATGATGTGGTGGGCGCTGCCGCCAGGGCGCCGGTCGGAGAATAGAGCAGAAACTTTAGCGCCAGTGCCGAACGCTTGACGTGCTCAGGAAACACCCCTTCGTAGGTCAGGCTTTCGCACCATAACCGCCAGACATGGTCGGAAATATCAATATGACCATCAATCTTTTCAAGAGACGGCACCGCAAGCGGCTCTTTATGACTCACCAGTAACGCCACCAGCGAACGCACACCCTCGCGGGCGACAAACGTTCCTTCAATCGCATGGTCGTCAAAACGCGTGACGGAGACATCGTCAGAGGTCCGCAGCATTGCCATTAAATCGCCGATATGGATGACCTGACCTTTGTCGGTGTTCTGAATCCAGGGAGAACGGGTACAGGCCGCCGTTCCCGGCACAAAGATCACCCGTAGTTCGACTTCGCCTGCGATGCCCTCGATACGTCTTGCCAGTTCACACCATGGCAGGCGTCCGGCGTAATTGCTGTTGAGGGATTCGGTCAGCCTCACGCTACCGGATGCTGTCTGATAGCAGGTTTCCAGTACGTTGCTGTTTTCCCGATAGCGGCGCTCAACGCGATAGTCGCCGGTAGGTTCAATCTGGAAGAAACCGCCACTGGCGGCGTCGAGAATACGATCGAACAGCGGCGGAGAGTCCATATTGGGGGCGCACCACCAGTCAATAGCGCCGTCGGGAGCGATTAACGCCACCGAGCGACCATCACCAATGGCGGCGTAATCACCGAGTCCCGCATAGCCATCATGACGCGGCGGATGAGTGTACGACTCGTTCTTCATCTTTTCTCCTGGTCATAAGTATGGCGGCCATCTGCCGCCATAAATAAGTGCGTAGATCAAGCGTAACCAGGATTGGCGATAGCGCAGGAAAATGACCTGTCTTTTCATCAAGCTGACCAGCAGTCGCTGAGGATGTTCTTCCGTCTACTGTCGACACTTCCGGCGGCAGGTGCACTTTCGGTCTGCAAGCGGGGCAGGGCGTAACGCTTACAAAGGCAGGAAATGTAAAGCAGAACAGAAGTGAATCTGGATGCGTAATACGTAAAAGATTTTCCGAGGAAGAGTAAGGGTAACGAGAAAAGCAGTGGCAGGCCGTAGCCTGCCACTGTTATTACAGCGTACCGGTGCCGCCGTCAGAACACCAGACCTGACCAGAAGAGTAAGAACTCTCGTCTGAGGCAAACAGCACATATAGCGGGGCGATCTCCACGGGTTGACCGGGTCGGCCAAGCGGTGCGGATGCGCCAAATTGTTTCACTTTTTCCTCAGGTTGACCGCCACTTGATTGCAGGACTGTCCAGTATGGCCCTGGAGCTACGGCATTGACGCGAATACCTTTTGAGCCAAGTTGCTGGGCCAGCGCTTTGGTAAATGCGACGCCGCAGGCTTTGGTTTGCGCGTAGTCCAGCAGAATAGGGCTGGGCTGGTAAGCCTGAACCGAGGTGGTATTGATAATGACCGCCCCTTCCTGCAAATGAGGGATGGCTGCTTTTGTTATCCAGAAGGGCGCATAAACGTTTGTCTTGAAGGTTGCATCAAACGCTTCTGTGGTCAGATCCTCAATGGATTCGCAGTACTGCTGGCGCCCGGCATTGTTGACCAGAACCTCCAGTCCCCCCAGTTCGCGGACCGCGCTTGCGACGAGTTGCTGGCAAAATGCCTCGTCACGCACATCACCGGGTAACGCTACCGCTTTACGTCCTTCTGCGGTGATCAAGGCGATTACCGCTTCGGCATCGGCTTGTTCCTCAGGTAAATAATTAATGGCTACGTCAGCGCCTTCACGAGCAAAAGCGATCGCAACGGCCCGACCGATACCTGAATCACCACCGGTAATTAACGCGCGCTTACCTGCCAGCCTTCCTGAACCGACATAACTTGTTTCCCCATGATCGGGAATAGGTTTCATCTCGGACGCTAATCCTGGCGGCTGCTGTGGCTGCGCCGGAAAAGGAGGACGTGGGTAATGAAGATGTTTCTTATCCGCAGGTGACATAATTATTTTCCTCTTTTGTAAACCAGAATTTTAAGGTAGACCTTAATATTGATTCGCGCTATCTGAACAGAAATAACGAAACGTTTTTTTTAATTTTTATACAAACAAAACTCGCTGCTTGGTTTATTTTCTGAAAAAGTACTGTCAGCGAAGCGGTTATTTTTGCAGGAGGTTACGTCAAGGATATATCTTCCGTTTGCCCTTTTTGTGAACACTGAGGTAACAAAGTGTTAACTGATAACCTCCTGTTGAATAACATATATTCAGAATTTACCTGGACTTGTCATTAATAAGCGTGGCGATATTGTTGAGGGAATAACAAATTCACTTTTGCGTTAAAACTTCCCCAATTCTTTATTGTTAATTTTTTCATTTCGGTGCTACGCTCTTTGAGTCACAACATTCACAAGGAGATTAGGATGAACAATGAATCAGCATTTCCTGCATTTCCCGTTAATGGATGGCAGGTGGGAACAGTGGACGATTTGAATGGCGTGGTTATTCGTTTTGGTTACAGTACTTCCCCTCATGCGCCGGGCGGTTCAACGTTCGAGTCGCAGTTTTTTAGTCTGACGCCGGAGAAGGTTAAAAGCCTCATTTACGATCTCCAGGTTAGTCTGCATAAGTATGAAGAAAAAGTTGCCTGATACCCCTCAGTTTATAAATAATTACCATTGCAGCAGCTGTAGCTCATGACAGTCTGCTGCTCCTTATTTTCAGGCATCTTACTCATTTATTTGTTAATTTCACTACAAAATAGTTAAGTGCCGCTACGTTACCGCTTAAGCCAATTCTTAATGTTGGCAAATTACCTGCTTCTTACGCTATATATTATAGTTGAGCAAGCCGTTGTAATGCTGAGCTGGAGCGCCTATGAATGTTGTGTATTTTAAAGTTGATCACCCGCCGCACGAAAGACCAAACTCAATTCACTACTATTTAAAATCCGTGCAGTTACTGCGGGATAATGCTGTTGTTGCCGACTTTGGTGATCTCAAAATAACCAATTTGCCCGCCTGGTTTTATACCGTTATCCCAACTGGCTTTAGTAAAATTGAATTTTCAATGAAAAACAGATCGCAGTTGCGTATTGAATGCCAGGCGGGTTACTTACGAACTGGTGAGTATATAGTCCTGACGCCAGGCGGTGAAATCACATTGCCGTTTAATGCGCTGACGGGGCTCTGGACGCTGAATAAGCAACAGCAAGTACATATCGACCATCAAGAATTTATGGCGCGAAATTATTCTCTTATTCGCCCTGCCAAAATCCTTACGCGTGGCGTCTCAGTGTTTTGATACGGAGCTATGAGGTATCTAATTACTTTTCTTATCTAAATCAAGTAACTGCTCGACGGTGACCGCCGGGTAGCCCTGCGCATCATCAGGTACTTCCTGCAATGAGGGAATGGGTTCCAGCGGGCCCAGGAAGCGGGGTTCTCGTTTGAACACATATAAATCCGCGAGCGTCCCCAGACGTGCGCCAAATTCACGCACGCGTACACTCCACATATTTTTTGGCGAAGGTACGGCATAGCACTGCGCCTGGATGCCCATATGCTGGGCAATAAAAAGCGCACGCTCGCAATGGAAGCGCTGGGTGATAATAATAAAATCGTTGGTATCGAAAACCTTACGAGTACGAACAATCGAATCGAGCGTCCGAAAACCCGCATAGTCCAGTACGATATCCGAAGGGTCAACGCCTGCGGCAATCAGGTCTTTACGCATGGTTACCGGTTCATTATAGCTTTGCAGAGCGTTGTCGCCGCTTAACAGCAGGTAATTCACTTTGCCGCTGTTGTAGGCATTCAGTGCGCCCTGAATACGATACCGGTAATACTGATTTATCACGCCAGTGCGATAATATTTTGCGGTGCCCAGCACCACCCCCACCTGACGCCACGGCAAGTCCTGCAGGTCATCATAGATATAGGGGGCCGTTTTCCAGCTTATCCAGCGGTCTAAGCCGAGCGCAGTCAACAGCAGTAAGCCGATAAGGACCAACAGGCTGTATACAAAGCGCTTTAGCATGCAGACAAACTCGGTACAGGGTTAAATTTCACTCAAGGCTACTTTACCCGTTCGGCAATCGCAAGAAACGGGCGTTCAATTGCGGGGTTTTTCATCACTGCGGGCAAAATGCCCGCAGTTGAGGGGTCAGTCGAGCAAAACACGCTCAACGTTCTGGCAACCCAGGGCGCGCAACGTGGCGACAGTCGCGTCCCATTGGGTGAGAGGGGCATCGGCTTTTTCGGCGAGTACCGCACGCTGCATATCCGGGTAGTCGTATCCGGCAAGGCTCATCAGATTCAGAGCGCCCTGTAGCGGTGGCAATGTCGGGTTAAATGCGGCATTTTCCGCATAGCTGCCACTGAAAATCCGCCCGTTTCGGCACTCGATAGCTACCCCGGACGGTGACTGTGTATACGGCGTATGGCTTTTATTAGCCGCAGTGATGGCCGCCTGAGAGAGTGCGTCTCCGCTCAGGGTAAACCCGTGGTCCTGCTCATCAAGTAGCAGGGTTTTGATCTCAAGATCCTTAGGACCGAAGGCGTCTGGCAGATAATCACCCAGGGTATGTGGTGTACGGCCCGGTAAGTTAATACGTAGCGTCAGGCCGCTGTTCAGTTCATTCATAAACTGGCGACAGTGACCGCAGGGGGTGTAATTAACGGTGATAGAGGCCAGCGCTTTTTCGCCGCGCTGCCATGCGTGGCTGATGGCACTTTGCTCAGCATGGACGGTTTGCTGCATAGTGGCGCCAAGAAATTCCATATTGCTGCCGAAATACCAGGTACCGCTAATACCGCGGGCAATCGCGCCGACATTAAAATGCGAAAGCTCAGTACGCGCACAGGCTGCTGCTAACGGTAACAGAGCGAAAGCCAACGCGTCTTCGTCCATACCCGTGGCGTTAAGCAGAGTCGATACCTGTTCAGCGCTTAACATCGCGGGAAAATCCGCGTCCGCCAGCAGCGGTGCCAGTGCGGCCTGTAAATTCTCCGCAAGGGCCGGAAACGCAGTGTGAAAACGTGAATGCATGGCGTTGCCTCATAACAATGTAATGGGATCGTAGTGTAAGGGCCGTTTTAGCCTTTATATGTGATCAACATCTCACTGTATATGCAACGTATGCAATTCAAATTAAAAATGCGCGACTCATCGCAAATTTTAACCCGCTATCGCGAGGATTACGGGAAAGAGGAAGGGCGCAATCAGTGACGTAATAATCCCACAAATAACCAGTGCCAGTGAGCTGAACGCCCCTTCCTGATAATCCAGCTCCGCACAACGCGCGGTACCCAGGGCGTGAGAGGCTGTGCCCATGGCCAGGCCGCGGGCTGATTTTGTGCGAATACGCATGGCATCCAGCAGCGTGTGACCGAAGACCGCGCCCAGTACGCCGACAAAAATCACGCAAACCGCGCTAATCGCCGGAATACCGCCAATGCTGCCGCCAACAGCCATGGCAATTGGCGTGGTGACTGATTTGGGCAGAATAGACGCGGCAATCTCTGGCGATGCGCCCATCATCAGCGCAATACCGGCTCCGCTCGCCATCGCCACAATACTGCCGAAAAAGCAGATAGTAATGATGGATTTCCAGCGCGCGCGAATCTGATGTAACTGCTCATAAAGCGGAAATGCCAGGGCGACCACCGCAGGCTGCAGTAAATCATTAAGAACTTTGCTTCCCTGAAAGTAGTGGTCATAAGGGATGCCGGTAACCAGCAGGAACGGGATAATCACCACCATCGCAATCAGCAAAGGATTAAGCAGCGCCATCTTGAAGCGTGCAGAGAGCTTACGCGCTGCAAAAAAGACCGCCAGCGTGAGCGGAAGCGACCACCAGATATACGTCATCATTTTTCACTTCCTTTCTCGCCAATGACTCTACGTTCGCCGTGCGCCAGATGAGTGGCCCAGCTCACCACGAGAAAAACGATAACCGTACTGACGGCACAGGAGACCACTATCGGGCCAAACTGCGCGCGCAGAATGTCGTAATACTGCATTACGCCCACACCAATTGGCACAAACAGGAGCGCCATGTAGCGGATCAGCACATAGCAGCCAGGATTAACCCATTTGGCAGGCAGGATTTGCAGCGCCAGCAGGACGAACATGATTAACATGCCGATGATGCTGCCAGGTATAGTAATAGGCAGCAGCGATGAAATATAAATTCCTGCATATAAACAAGCATATATCAGAACAAACGCGCGAAGGTACTGCCAGATAATGTTCAGTGATTTACTCATGGTGAAGACCCTTGATGAAACGCATTCATCATACAATTAAAGCCGGAAATGTGCTACCGATCACATCATGAATTCTGAGCATACCAAACATTCCATTCCGGAACGTCGGGCATTACCACAAGATTGTTGTTCGCGAATTACGCACTGCCTTTACTCTGTGCGGTGGGTATCGCCTGGATGCTGTGGATCACTTCGCGCATTGCGCGATTTACGACTTTATCCTGGCGCATAATCAACCCAAGCGTGCGGTGCAGCGCAGGAACCAGCGGCTGAATAATTAAGCCTGCGCAATCTTCGGCCTGGGTGACTGACATCCGCGGCACAATGCTATAACCGAGCCCGGCGCGTACCATCCGTTTTATCGCCTCAATACTGCCAAGTTCCATCACTGGCGAGGTACTCTTACCGGCACGCTGAAACCAGCCGTCAATAAGTTGTCGTGTGCTACTTCCGGAAGCAAAAACGATCAGTGGTAGTTGCTCCGTCTCTGCGCCAGATTCGCCCTCGGGCGGTTTTGCCGTGATGGTGACGAATTCATCGACCATGACCGGCGTTACATCCAGGTTTCTGCTGGTTGCGGGCAGGGTAACCAGTCCTATGTCGATACTGTTCTCCTCAACACCCCGAACAATGTCCTGCGTATTGCCGGTTCTGACGCCGACCGACAGTTGAGGGTAGTCTTTACGCAACTGTTGCAATATGGCTGGCAATAAATGAATACACACCGTGGCGCCAGTGCCAAGGGTAACCGTGCCGCTGATATCGAGCTTGTGCATGGCGACAGATTGCACCGCTGCACTCACGGCTTTTTCAATTTCTTCGCAGTGCGCCAGTAACGTCAGCCCTGCCGGTGTCGGACGAACGCCACGACCAGTACGCTCAATCAGGCGGGTTTGCAAAGCGGTCTCCAGCTGGCGCATCTGCAAACTGACCGCAGGCTGGGAGATCCCCAGCGCTTCGGCTGCAGCAGTAAAGCTGCCCCGGCCGATGACCAGCCTGTAGGTCGTCAATTGATCGAGACTGAGGTGTGCCATCCAAAGTTTTCCTTATACGGGTAATAAGCGCAGCACTGTGTCTGTACTTATGCGATCCGGCTAGCCTGTCAACACACCTGAGCAGGAGCCGGACAATGGAAATTATCGAAGCAGAAGAACAACATATTAGCGCAATGCAGCAAATATACGCCTGGCACGTGGTGAATGGCAGTGCCTCATTTGAGACCACCGCGCCTGACAGAGACGAAATGCTGGCGCGTTTGACTAAGACTCGCACTGCCGGGTTGCCGTGGTTTGTCATCCTCGAAGAGGGGATCGTCAGGGGCTATTGCTACCTCTCACACTATCGCACGCGCTATGCCTACCGCTACACACTGGAGGATTCTATCTACATAGATGAGCAATTTCGCCAGCGTGGCGCAGGCAAAGCGTTGCTGGCGAAAGCCATAGAATGGGCAGAAAACCACGGCTATCGCCAGCTCATTGCCGTTGTTGGCAACAGCGAAAATGTGGGGTCGCTGCGCCTGCATCAGCGGGCAGGTTTTACCCAAACAGGAACGTTGAACAATGTCGGTTTCAAACATGGTCGCTGGCTGGATATTGTCATTATGCAGCGCACCCTGGGCGAGGGAGGCTCGACCCTGCCGGTGGCGGATGTTTACCCACGCTCGGCCTGATGCCGTCGTGTTTTGAAACACTCTTTTCTCCCTGTGTCAGAGGCGCTACTATGTCGCCTCATTTTTTCAGGGGCAATGTATGCGTGTATTACTGGCGCCGATGGAAGGTGTGCTCGATTCGCTGGTGCGCGAGCTGCTGACCGAGGTCAACGACTACGATCACTGTATCACCGAGTTTGTGCGCGTGGTTGACCAGCTGTTGCCGGCAAAATCGTTCTACCGCATCTGTCCTGAACTGCATCATCAAAGTCGCACCCCCTCCGGCACCCTGGTGCGTGTGCAGTTGCTGGGGCAATACCCCGAGTGGCTGGCGGAAAATGCGGCTCGCGCGGTGGAATTAGGTTCCTGGGGCGTCGATCTCAACTGCGGCTGCCCGTCGAAGCTGGTAAATGGCAGCGGCGGTGGGGCAACGCTGCTCAAAGACCCCGAGTTGATTTATCGCGGGGCAAAAGCCATGCGCGAAGCCGTACCCGCTCACCTGCCGGTGACGGTAAAAGTGCGTCTGGGGTGGGATAGCGGTGAGCGGCAGTTTGAAATTGCCGATGCCGTTCAGCAGGCCGGGGCTTCTGAACTGGTGGTTCACGGGCGCACAAAAGAAGATGGCTATAAAGCAGAACGTATTAACTGGCAGGCCATTGGTGAGATTCGCCAGCGTCTTAGCATTCCGGTTGTCGCAAATGGCGAGATTTGGGACTGGCAGAGCGCTCAGGACTGCATGGCGGTGACCGGCTGCGATGCGGTAATGATTGGTCGTGGCGCGCTGAACGTACCTAACCTGAGCCGGGTAGTGAAAGAAAATGCGCCGCGTATGCCCTGGAGCGAGGTTGTCGCGCTACTGCAAAAATACACGCGGCTGGAAAAGCAGGGCGATACCGGAATGTATCACGTGGCGCGGATCAAACAGTGGCTGGGTTATCTGCGCAAAGAGTACGTCGAAGCGATCACGCTGTTTGAGCAGATTCGTACTCTTAAAAGCTCGCCGGATATTGCCCGCGCGATTCAGGCGCTAAAAGCGTAAACTCTGCGATCATAGTCACGTTTTTGCGTGGCATTGATTGAGTGAATGAAGCAACCTGATAGAGTTTCCCACGGATTGTTACTGCATAAGCAGGCTAAACCTGATGTTCTGGCATTTGCCGGAAGTCAGGTTTTTTTGTTTCTGGGGTTCGGATGAAAATCGCCAAAATACTTAATAATAATGTGGTGGTCGTGCTGGATGAACAACAACGCGAGCAGGTCGTCATGGGCCGGGGGCTCGCGTTCCAGAAACGTACCGGCGATGAGCTGGATGAGAGCAAAATCGAAAAGATTTTTGCCCTGCAAAGTGACGAACTGGTCAGGCGCTTAAGCGAACTGCTCAATCAGATCCCGCTTGAGGTGATGACCGCCTGCGATCGCATTATTGAACTGGCGCGCAGCCGACTGGGAAAATTGCAGGAGAGCCTCTATATCACCCTGACAGACCACTGTTTTTTTGCCATTGAACGGCTGAAAACAGGACAGGTGATTCGTAACGTTCTCTTGTGGGAGATACGCCGTCTCTATCCCAAAGAGTTCCAGATTGGACAAGAGGCGCGGGCGATCATCGCAAAACGCCTGGGCGTGGAATTACCAGAAGATGAAGCCGGGTTTATTGCGCTGCATCTGGTCACCGCGCAGCTTAACAGTGATATGCCGGATGTTATGCATATCACCAAAGTAATGCAGGAGATCCTGCATATTGTGAAATACAAATTGAAACTCGACTATAACGAAGAGTCGCTCAGCTACCATCGTTTTGTCACGCACCTGAAATTTTTCTCGCAGCGGATGTTAACGCGCACGGTGGTCGAGGATGATGATTTGTCACTGCACCAGGCCGTTAAAGAGAATTATGCCAGCGCCTGGCGTTGTGCGGAGAAAGTGGCTCGCCATCTGGAACAAAACTATCAGCGGAACCTCACTACCGAAGAAATTATGTTCCTTGCGATTCATATTGAGCGTGTACGAAAAGACAAACGCTAAAAGAGAGCGAAGAGTTACACAACATTATCCTCCTTGCAGGAGGGCGGCGATGCAGCAGAGCCCCGGGAGCGTAGTTAAATCAGTGACGGGGATGAGCAAGGCTACCAATTCACCTGCAACGTAAAGAATGAAGTGTAAAACAGGATTGTTACTGCATCTCGCAGGCAAAACCTGAGCCCGGCCCGCGAGGTGCTGGACTCAGGTTTTTTTTTATCTCAGTCATAGCCTTCGGGCATAAGAAGTAAGGAAAAAGCATGGAATATCAAGCGCTGGCGAAAGATATTCTCAGCCACGTCGGGGGCAAGGAGAACATTACCAGTCTGGTGCACTGCGCCACCCGGTTACGCTTTAAGCTCAAAGATAACAAGAAAGCAGATGCCGAAGGGCTGAAAGCCAACCCTGGCATCATTATGGTCGTAGAAAGCGGGGGGCAGTTTCAGGTGGTGGTCGGTAACCACGTTCATGACGTCTGGCAGGCGGTGCGTGATGAAGCCGGGCTCACGGATGACACACCGGTTACAGAGCCAGCTCAGGGGGAGAAAATCTCTCTTTTTGGGCGGGTAATCGACATCATTTCCGGTATTTTTACCCCTTTTATTGGCATCATGGCGGCCTCCGGGATCCTGAAAGGGCTCCTGGCGCTTGCCGTGGTTTGCGGCTGGCTGACAACCAACAGCGGAACATATCAAATTTGGTTTGCCGCCAGCGATGCGCTGTTCTTCTTCTTCCCCCTGATCCTTGGTTACACCGCCGGTAAGAAATTTGGCGGTAACGCTTTTGTGACGCTCGCGATTGGGGGGGCATTAACCCACCCGCTTATGATCAAAGCGTTCGAAGTAAGTCAGGCACCCGGGGCGATAAGCGAAACCTTCCTGGGCATCCCGATTACCTTTATCAACTACAGTGGTTCGGTTATTCCTGTCATCATTGCCGCCTGGGCAAGCTGCTGGCTGGAAAAACAGTGCAATAAGTTCCTGCATCCGGCGGTAAAGAACTTTTTTGGCCCGCTGATCTGTATTGCGGTGATCGTGCCGCTGACTTTTCTGGTGATTGGCCCGATGGCGACCTTGCTTAGCCAGGGGCTGGCGCACGGCTATCAGGCCATTTATGTCTTTGCGCCCTGGCTTGCTGGCGCTGCGTTGGGTGCGCTGTGGCAGGTGTGCGTGATTTTCGGCCTGCACTGGGGGCTGGTGCCGCTGATGATCAATAACCTGACCGTGTTCGGCCAGGATACGATGCTGCCCATTTTGCTGCCTGCGGTACTGGGCCAGGTGGGGGCGGTACTGGGGATTTTCCTGCGTACCCGTGACCCACGCCAGAAAATACTGGCCGGTTCGGCGGCCACTGCGGGTATCTTCGGTATTACTGAACCGGCAGTCTATGGTCTGACGCTACCGCTGCGCCGTCCGTTTATTTTTGGCTGCCTTTCCGGGGCTATTGGCGGAGCGATCGTTGGCTTTAGCAACAGTCACGTCTACTCGTTTGGCTTTGCGAATGTCTTTACTCTGGCGCAGATGATCCCGCCGGGTGGAGTGGATGCCACCTTATGGGGCGGGATCCTGGGATCGATTGTTTCACTCGTGCTGGCGTGCATTCTGACCTTTGTGGCGGGAATGCCGAAAACGGCGGTGGTGGCAAAACCGATTGCCGTTGTGCCGGGTGAAAATGACATCCTCTCCCCGATGACGGGTACTGTCCTGGCGCTGGAGCAGGTGCCGGACAGCACCTTTGCCGCCGGGCTGCTGGGGCAGGGGGCTGCGATTATCCCCTCGGACAATAAAGTGATTGCACCCTTTGCCGGTGAAGTAGCCTCGCTGTTCCAGACCAAACACGCCATCGGTTTATTAAGCGATAGCGGTATTGAGGTGCTCATTCATGTGGGAATCGATACCGTCAGGCTGGACGGCAAGCCCTTTACCGCGCATGTCAGCGTTGGCGATAAAGTACAGCCTGGCGATTTACTGCTGGAGTTTGATCGCGATGCGATCCTCTCGGCCGGATACGATCTGGCAACGCCCATCATCATCAGTAACAGTGACGACTATCGCGCTGTGACGACCGTGGCATCGACATCGGTGGAATCCGGTATGCCGCTGCTGGCCGTCAATCGTTAATCAAAGGAGATATCAATGAATACATTCCCGAATGACTTCTTATGGGGCGGCGCTATCGCTGCAAACCAGGTGGAAGGCGCTTATCTGGAAGACGGCAAAGGCCTTTCCACCTCTGACGTGCAACCCAAAGGCGTGTTCGGTGACGTGGTAGAGCGAGTGGCGGGCGACAGCAGCCTGAAAGATATCGCTATCGATTTCTATCACCGCTACCCGGAAGATATCGCCCTGTTTGCTGAAATGGGCTTTAGCTGTCTGCGTGTCTCCATCGCCTGGACGCGTATTTTCCCCAATGGTGATGAAACCACGCCCAACGAAGCGGGGCTGGCGTTTTACGACAAACTGTTTGACGAGATGATCAGTAAAGGGATGACGCCGCTGGTGACGTTATCCCATTACGAAATGCCATGGGGGCTGGTGAAGGGTTATGGCGGCTGGGGCAGCCGTCAGACCATTGCCTTCTTTGAGCGTTATGCCCGCACGGTGTTTGAACGTTATAAAAACAAGGTGAAACTGTGGCTGACTTTTAACGAGATTAATATGTCGCTGCATGCGCCGATGACGGGGGTGGGTCTTCCGGGAAACAGCAGTAAAGGTGAGATCTTTCAGGCCATCCACCATCAGCTGGTGGCGAGCGCGCTGGCGGTAAGAGCCTGCCACGATATTATTCCGGATGCCAAAATCGGCAATATGATCCTCGGCGGCCTGATGTATCCGCTGAGCTGCAAACCGGAAGACGTGCTGGAAACCCTGCAACAAAACCGTACCTGGCAGTTCTTTGGTGACGTGCAGTGCCGTGGCGAATATCCGGGATATATGCGGCGTTTCTTCCGTGAAAACGGCATCAACCTGGAGATCACCGATGCGGATCGTGACGCGCTGCGCACCACCATCGACTTTATCTCGTTTAGCTACTATATGACCGGCTGTGTCACCACCGACGAAGAGCTGAACCAGAAAGCGCGCGGCAACATTCTCAGTATGGTGCCAAACCCGCACCTGGCAAGCTCGGAGTGGGGCTGGCAGATTGACCCGATTGGCCTGCGCACGCTCCTCAATGTCATGTGGGATCGCTGGCAGAAGCCGCTCTTTATCGTGGAAAACGGACTGGGCGCGAAAGACAAACCCCAGGCCGATGGCACTATCAATGATGATTACCGCATCAGTTACCTCAATGATCATCTGATACAGGTACGCGAAGCCATCGAAGACGGGGTGGAGATCATGGGGTACACCAGTTGGGGGCCAATTGATCTGGTGAGCGCATCGAAAGCGGAGATTTCTAAACGTTATGGATTTATCTACGTTGACCGTGACGATGCCGGAAACGGTACGCTGGCCCGAAGCCGTAAAAAAAGCTTCTGGTGGTATAAGGATGTCATCGCCAGCAAAGGCGCATCGTTGACGCGGTAAGCGGCGGCTGTCATTCGAAATAGCCCCTCACTTCCACGGAGGTGAGGGGCGGTTTTTAGAAGATCATCTTAAACACGCCGGTGACCACCAACAGCCCAATCAAAAAGATAATCAAAATAACCCACAGCAATACCTTCAACATTCGTTTCTCTCCCTTGATGCGTTTTACTCACCGCAAAGTGTAGCAATCGTTCAGAAATATGCGTTTTCTCTATACTGAAGGTTTGGCCTCATGACCGGAGGGGAATATGACCATACAGAAAGTCGCTATTGTGACCGCTGCGGATTCAGGTATTGGTAAAGCCTGCGCGCTAATGCTGGCGGAAAAAGGGTTCGATATTGGTATCACCTGGCACTCGGATGACAGCGGTGCACGCGATACTGCGCAACAGGTGGAGGCGCTCGGCAGACAGGCGCGTACCATCCAGCTCGATTTAAGCCATCTGCCGGACGGCGCCCAGGCCATCGGGACGCTGATTAACGAGTTTGGGCGAGTGGATGCTCTCATAAATAATGCCGGAGCGATGACCAAAGCACCGTTTTTGGATGTCAGTCTGGAAGAGTGGCGGAAGATTTTTACCGTGGATGTCGAAGGGGCGCTGTTATGTTCACAAATTGCCGCGCGTCATATGGTGAAGCAGGGGGAGGGGGGGCGTATTGTGAATATCACCTCTGTGCATGAACACACGCCTTTGCCCGATGCCAGCGCCTATACGGCAGCGAAACATGCCCTGGGCGGATTAACCAAATCCATGGCGCTGGAACTGGTTAGTTACAACATACTTGTTAATGCGGTCGCGCCCGGTGCGATTGCGACGCCAATGAATAACATGAGCGATGATGATGCCAAACCGGGCTCTATGCCCATCATTCCTCTGGCAAGGCCCGGTAAAACGCAGGAGATCGCAAGTCTGGTGGCCTGGCTCTGTTCTGAGGATGCCAGCTATACCACCGGGCAGTCGTTCATTGTCGACGGCGGCTTTATGCTGGCGAATCCGCAGTTTAACGCCAGCCATCATTAACTAGTCTGACGGTGGGGTGCGGCGTTTTTTTTGCCGATGCCGCAGCCACCAGCGCACGGAAAAGACTACTACCACGGCCAGCACCAGCCAAATCAGCTTTTTGAGGTGGTGGTCAAATTGATGCAGCCATGGCCCGATAACTTCCCCACCCAGATAACCTAATGTCGAGAAAATTAACGCCCAGACGACGGCGCCAAAAATATTCAGGGGCAGGAAGATTTTCGGGGGCAGATGGCTGGCACCGATGAGTAGCGGCCCAATAATACGAAAGCCGTACATGAAACGCGTACCGATGACAAACAACCACGGGCGGCGGTTGATCATGCGTTGCGCCTGATGAATTTTGTCCTGGTGGCGGGAAAAACGTTGCAGGATCTTCATGCCATATCGGCGCCCCAGCAAATAGAGCAACTGGTCTCCAGTCATCCCACCCAACGCAACGGCCATAACCACCAGCGGAAACTTAAGCAGTCCCTGATGCGCGGCAACGCCACCCAGCAGGGTGATAGTTTCCCCCTCAGCGATACTACCAACAACCAGCGCGGCATAGCCGTACTGACTGATAAGATGATTCATATCCATAGGTCCAACAATTCTCCCGTTAAACCCCATAAGCATACACCCTATGAATTGAATGCGCAGATAACCGTGGTTTCGCTATTCCCAATGTCGCTACGTATTTTTTGAGCTGAACACAAAATAACCAGCAGAGTGACTTATACTTAGAGTGTCTGTATTCGGGCATTCAGCAAGGGGGCGTTATGAACCATGTCTGGGGACTTTTTTCCCATCCCGATCGTGAAATGCAGGTCATAAAGGGCGAAAACGAAACCGTTTCGCATCACTACACCCACCATGTACTTATCATGGCGGCAATACCCGTTATCTGTGCTTTTATCGGCACGACTCAAATAGGCTGGAATTTTGGCGAAGAGAGCGTGGTTCAGTTGAACTGGTTTACCGCGTTTTATCTGGCCGTTATCTTCTATGCGTTGATGCTCGCCGGTGTGGCGGTAATGGGCCGTGTCATCTGGTGGATGGCAAGGAGCTACCCGCAGCGTCCCTCTCTGGCGCGCTGTATGGTGTTCGCTGGCTATGTCGCAACACCGCTCTTTTTAAGCGGTATTGTGGCGCTTTATCCACTGGTCTGGCTGTGCGCGCTGGTGGGTACCGTAGCACTTTTCTATACCGGTTATCTGCTCTATGTGGGAATACCTACCTTCCTCAATATCAACAGAGAGGAGGGGTTGAGTTTTTCCAGCTCAACACTGGCAATTGGGGTGCTGGTACTTGAAGTACTGCTGGCGCTTACGGTCATTCTTTGGGGTTACGGCTACCGTCTGTTCTAATCGCGTTGCGTTGCTGGTTGAAGTACCAGCAACGCAATCTTCTGCAATGAATCTTGTGTGGCGACATGCGGGCGTGGCGGCTATTATGCCAGGGCCAGCTTCTGTTATTCATTTCCTAAACAGATGCGGTGTGCGTAATCACGTGCATGAATAATCATCAGAAGTCACACCATGCTGAAAATCCGAGTTTCTTTATTAAGCCTCGCGCTTATGTTTGCCGTGCCCGTCGCACCGCAGGCGCTGGCAAAAACTGCTGCGGCAACGGCGTCCGCACAACCTGAAATCGCCTCCGGTAGCGCGATGATTGTCGATTTACAAACCAATCAGGTTATCTATTCCAGCCACCCTGATCTGGTGCGTCCTATCGCCTCTATCACTAAGCTGATGACGGCGATGGTGGTGCTTGATGCCCATCTGCCGCTGGATGAAAAAATAAAAGTGGATATCAGCCATACGCCGGAAATGAAAGGGATCTACTCCCGCGTACGCCTGAACAGTGAAATCAGTCGCAAAGATATGCTGCTGCTGGCGCTGATGTCCTCAGAAAACCGCGCGGCGGCAAGCCTTGCCCACCATTATCCAGGCGGATATGACGCGTTTATTCGTGCGATGAATGCGAAAGCGAAGGCGCTGGGCATGACTCATACCCGTTATGTTGAACCTACGGGCTTATCTACCAGCAACGTTTCCACGGCGAGCGACCTGATTAAACTGCTGATGGCCACGAAACAGTATCCGCTGCTGGGCCAGTTGAGCACTACGCGGGAAGATATGGCGACGTTCAGTAATCCGGCGTATACGCTGCCGTTCCGTAATACCAACCATCTTGTGTATCGCGATAACTGGAATATTCAACTGACCAAAACCGGTTTTACCAATGCGGCCGGTCACTGCCTGGTGATGCGCACCGTCATTAACAATAAGCCGGTGGCACTGGTGGTCATGGATGCTTTCGGGAAGTATACCCACTTTGCGGATGCCAGCCGTTTACGGACCTGGATTGAAACCGGGAAAGCGCAACCTGTACCGGCTTCTGCATTAAGCTACAAACGTCAGAAAGCGGCGCAGATGGTAGAAAACCACGGCGCGCAAACCGCGCAAAACGACTAATTATTCCGGCAGCGTCCAGTCACCATCGTTGAGTGGGCGCTGCATTATAACCGTATCCCGCCAGTCACCTTTCTTGTAGCCCACGCTACGTAGCTGCCCGACAATTTCGAAGCCGTGTTTTTTATGTAAGCGCAGCGATCCGGCATTATTTTGCCCATCGCCGATCACCGCGATCATTTGCCGCCACGGTCCTTCTTCACAGCGCGCAATCAACGCATCCATCAGCATGCTGCCAATCCCACGTCCGGTCATACTGGCGTCAACGTAGATAGACTCTTCCAGGGTGTAGCGGTAGGCCTGGCGCGGACGATAAGGGCTCGCATAGCAATACCCCACCACGATGCCGTGATAGAGCGCTACCATCCAGGGAAGCCCGTCACTGGCGATTTTGTGCATACGCTGGCGCATTTCGTCGATAGTGGGCGGCACTTCTTCGAAAGAGGCGCGGCCATGTAGCACATGCCAGGCATAGAGAGATGAGATCGCATGAACATCATCGACAGTGGCATCACGCACCACGAGTGCGTTTTCGGACAGGACATCAACGGCAGACATGATGGAGTGACTCCTCAATGTAGCAGGCCAGAGAAACGTTTCTCTGGACTGCTACTTTAGTACGAATGAAGAGCACAATACAGCCTGGCTTAAACATATCTCTCAGTTAGACAATGACGAAGTACTGAACCAATAGCTTATTGCCAGTTTTTTCTCTTGCTTGTTTTCCCAATACCAGGGTTCATGCTGTTAGTTGGGTCGTTTTCCAGGTAAAAACGTTTTAAATGCGCGGGCGCTTCATACAGATGTCCAACGTTGTGTTCGGCAGGATATTGCGCGCCGCGCTGGCGCAATAATTCAAGCATCTGTTCTTTAAGCGCGTGTGTATCAACGCCTTTCTTCACAATATAATCCTGATGGAAAACATGGCAGAAGAAATGGCCGTAATAGAGCTTCCAGGTCAACTGACTGTCGATCTCCGGCGGCAGGTGTTCGAACCAGTCGTTGTCATTGCGGCGCAGGGCAATATCCAGAGCCAGAATATCTTCAACTTCATCAGCATGTACCGCCTGATAGCGAATCGCGGCCCCCGCTGCGGCGAAACGGTGAAGGAAAGCTTTATTCCCTTCCTCTGTGGTACAGGCGAAGAACCCGCCTTCTGCCGTCTTAAAATATTCCGCCAGCCAGCGTTGTGCCTCGGCGATACCGTCCCCCGACATTTTCAAAAGCAGATGGTGTTCATATTTATCCCGCCAGCTTTTCATTCTTGGCGGCAGGTGAGAGGGGAACAGACGCCCCAGCTTTTGCATTGCCCGGTCGGTAAAGTGTGGCTTGAATACAGAAGCTTTTGCCAGCAGGGCATCGGTGCGGCCTTTCAGGGTAAAAAAGAAGGGCATTTTGTCGGTGCCGAGTTTGTCGATCATCAGAAACGTATCTTTACCGTAGCGCTCAGCGATATCGTAAATATCGCGATGCATATATTCCCCCGCCACCGGCAGGTGGGTGAACTCGCTAAGAATATGGCGGCGAAGCGCGCTCAGTACTTCCGGCTGGTTTGTACCGATATAAAACACCTGCTGACGCGTTGGGGCGATGAAGGTGTCCAGTCGTACGGCGAAAACCGCCAGTTTCCCGGCACAGCCGGAGGATTCAAACAGACGGTCCGGGTCGGCGTTGTAACGTGCCGGCGTATCCGCATCCACATCGCGCACGCGGGTGACATAATCCAGATCGTGCCCGTGACGTCCGTCATGGCGCACATCGGCATCGGTCACCCGTTCGTCATCCAGTTTGCTTAAAATTTGCTCCGGCGTGTTGCCAAGATCAATGCCTAAGTGATTGACTAACTGTAATTTTCCCGTTTCGTCAATCCGCGCATACAGGGACATTTCGGTGTATGCCGGACCGCGCTGCACCAGCGCGCCGCCGGAGTTATTGCAAATCCCGCCGATGACCGATGCCCCGATACAGGATGAACCGATGACCGAATGCGGCTCCCGGCCAAGCGGTTTTAACGCTTTTTCCAGCGAATAAAGGGTTGTGCCCGGGTAAGCCAGCACCTGCGCGCCGTTGTCGATCAGATGCAGTTTATCGAGCCGCAAAGTGCTGATGATAATAATGTCGCGGTCATAGTCGTTACCGTTTGGCGTTGAACCTTCGGTCAGGCCAGTGTTAGCCGCCTGCATCAGAATGATTTTATCGGCGCTCACGCAGGCGCTAAGTACACGCCATAATTCAAGCAGTGTGCCGGGAAAGACGACGGCAAGCGCATCACCCTGCCCGGAACGAAAACCCTTACGGTAGCGTGCAGTTTTGGCCGGGTCGGTCAGGACATGTGAAGCGCCTGCGAGGCGTTCGAGTTCACGGATAAAAGCGACATGGCGTTGGGAAGTTGTAGAAGACATTTTCCTCTCCCTGGTGGTGAAACAGCATTCTCGCTTTAAAGCATAGTGTCTGAAAGTGAGGAATTCTCAGAAAAATCAGAGAATAACTCTGCAAGCCAGACTACGATTATGGCACACTGCGTTTTTTTCATGGTCAGGCCCGTGAGCGGCTGTATAAACGAGAGAGTGAACGACATGAAATGGCTATGTTCGGTAGGTGTCGCCGTAAGCCTTGCGCTGCAACCGGTGATGGCGGAAGAGATGTTTGGTAACCATCCTCTGACGCCGCAAGCAAGGGATGCGTTTGTCACTGAATTACTAAAAAAAATGACGGTGGATGAAAAAATTGGCCAACTGCGACTGATTAGCGTCGGGCCGGACAATCCGAAAGAAGCCATCCGTGACATGATTGCCAAAAACCAGGTCGGCGCCATCTTTAATACCGTGACCCGCCCGGATATCCGCGCTATGCAGGATCAGGTCATGCAGCTCAGTCGCCTGAAAATTCCCCTGTTTTTTGCC
This sequence comes from Phytobacter palmae, assembly GCA_900112785.1. Classification (GTDB taxonomy): domain Bacteria; phylum Pseudomonadota; class Gammaproteobacteria; order Enterobacterales; family Enterobacteriaceae; genus Phytobacter; species Phytobacter palmae. The sequence goes on from FONB01000007.1 coordinate 220,391, forward strand.
TACGATGTGGTCCATGGTCAGCGGACCGTCTTCCCGATTAGCCTGGGGCTGGCCTCCAGTTTCAATCTTGATGCGGTAAAAACTGTCGGACGCGTTTCCGCGTACGAAGCGGCGGATGATGGCCTGAACATGACCTGGGCGCCGATGGTGGATGTTTCCCGCGACCCGCGCTGGGGACGTGGCTCCGAAGGCTTTGGCGAAGATACCTACCTCACCACGGAAATGGGCCGCGCGATGGTGAAATCCATGCAGGGCAAAAGCCCGGCGGATCGCTATTCGGTCATGACCAGCGTCAAGCACTTCGCCGCTTATGGCGCAGTTGAAGGGGGCAAAGAATATAATACTGTGGATATGAGCCCGCAGCGTCTGTTCAACGACTATATGCCGCCGTACAAAGCCGGGCTGGATGCAGGCAGCGGTGCGGTAATGGTGGCGCTGAACTCCCTCAACGGTACGCCGGCAACCTCCGATTCCTGGCTGCTTAAAGATGTTCTGCGCGATGAGTGGGGCTTTAAAGGCATCACCGTTTCTGACCATGGCGCAATCAAAGAGTTGATCAAACACGGCGTGGCCGCCGACCCTGAAGATGCGGTACGCGTGGCGCTCAAAGCCGGTATCAACATGAGCATGAGCGACGAATACTACAGCAAGTACCTGCCGGGGCTTATCAAATCCGGTAAGGTCACTATGGCGGAACTCGACGATGCGACCCGCCACGTGCTGAACGTGAAATATGACATGGGACTGTTCAACGACCCATACAGTCACCTGGGGCCGAAAGATTCCGATCCGAAAGATACCAATGCGGAAAGCCGTCTGCATCGCAAAGAAGCACGGGAAGTGGCGCGCGAAAGTCTGGTCCTGCTGAAAAACCGTCTCGACACGCTGCCGCTGAAAAAAGATGCGACTATTGCGGTGGTCGGTGCGCTGGCGGATAGCAAGCGTGACATGATGGGAAGCTGGTCAGCCGCTGGCGTGGCGGGGCAATCCGTGACCGTGCTGACGGGGATTCGCAACGCAGTGGGGCCGAAAGGTACTGTTCTGTATGCGCGTGGTTCGAATATCACCGACGATAAAGGCATTGTCGATTTCCTCAATTTGTATGAGCCAGCCGTAGTGCAGGACAAACGCAGCCCGCAGGAGATGATTGATGAAGCCGTTACAGCGGCGAAGAAATCTGATGTCGTCGTGGCAGTCGTCGGTGAGGCTCAGGGGATGGCGCATGAAGCGTCAAGCCGTACGGATCTGACCATCCCGCAAAGCCAGCGTGACCTGATTGCCGCGCTGAAAGCGACGGGTAAACCCCTGGTGCTGGTGCTGATGAATGGCCGTCCCCTGGCGCTGGTGAAAGAGGATCAGCAGGCAGATGCCATTCTGGAGACCTGGTTTGCCGGTACTGAGGGTGGTAATGCCATTGCCGATGTACTGTTTGGTGATTACAACCCGTCCGGCAAGCTGCCAATGTCCTTCCCGCGTTCTGTCGGGCAGATCCCGGTCTACTACAGCCACCTGAACACAGGGCGTCCGTATAATGCCGATAAACCGAACAAGTACACGTCACGCTACTTCGACGAGGCCAATGGCCCGCTTTATCCGTTTGGCTACGGCCTGAGCTACACCACGTTTACCGTCTCCGGTGTGAAAATGTCGGCGCCGACGATGACCCGCGACGGCAAAGTGACGGCCAGTGTCGATGTCACTAACACCGGCAAACGCGACGGTGCAACGGTTGTTCAGATGTACCTGCAGGATGTTACGGCTTCCATGAGTCGCCCGGTTGAGCAATTGCGCGGCTTCGAAAAAGTGGATCTCAAAGCCGGTGAAACCAGAACTGTCAGCTTCCCGATAGATATCGAGGCGCTTAAATTCTGGAATCAACGTATGAAATACGATGCAGAGCCTGGCAAATTCAATGTCTTTATCGGTCTGGATTCAGCCCGGGTGAAACAGGGCGAATTTACCCTCAAATAACCCCCCCAAAGGCCGCTTTTTAGCGGCCTTTCATCTTTAAACCCTTCGCGTTATAACCGCTTCGTCTAATCAGAAACATCAAAATCTGAATGACTGATTTATTCCAGGCTAATTCTCAACTACGCTTTTTGCACAGCCAGAATTCCAGATACCACAAAAACAATGGGGAACGAGCATGAAATTACTTTCGCAATGGAGCGCAGCAGGGTTGTTGATGCTGGCCGCAGGCGCACAGGCGGCTGAGCCGGTTAAGGTGGGCTCCAAGATAGATACCGAAGGCGCTCTGCTGGGCAATATCATTTTGCAGGTACTGGAAAGCCATGGCGTGAAAACCGTCAACAAAGTCCAGTTGGGTACCACCCCGGTGGTGCGCGGTGCGATAACCTCAGGTGAACTGGATATCTACCCGGAATATACCGGCAATGGCGCGTTTTTCTTTAAAGAAGAGAACGATCCGGCGTGGAAGAATGCGCAACAAGGCTATGACAAAGTCAAAAAGCTTGATGCGCAGAAAAATAAACTGGTGTGGCTGACGCCTGCGCCTGCCAATAACACCTGGACTATCGCAGTACGCCAGGATGTTGCGCAGAAAAACAAGCTGGTCTCCCTTGAGGATCTCAGTCGCTATCTGAAAGAGGGCGGTACTTTTAAACTTGCAGCTTCCGCCGAGTTTATCGAGCGCACCGATGCCTTGCCAGCCTTCGAAAAAGCCTACAACTTCAAGCTCAACCAGCAGCAGTTGCTGTCGCTGGCGGGGGGCGATACAGCCGTGACCATCAAAGCTGCCGCACAACAAACATCGGGTGTGAATGCGGCAATGGCTTACGGTACAGATGGACCGGTAGCAGCGCTGGGGCTACAAACGCTGACCGACCCGAAAGGTGTTCAGCCGATTTATGCGCCTGCGCCGGTTGTACGCGAAGCAGTGCTGAAAGCCTATCCGCAACTGGATGAGTGGCTAAAGCCGGTATTTGCCAGCCTGGATGAAAAAACGCTGCAGAAACTGAATGCCAGTATTGCAGTGGAAGGTCTCGACGCCAAAAAAGTGGCCGCCGACTACCTGAAAGAAAAGGGACTGATTAAATAAACGTGGAGCTACGTTGTCATAACCGCGTGTTGTTGCTGCTGGTGTTACTGGCGCTGGCGGCAACGGCACTACCCTTCGTGAATTACGCCGCTAACCGCCTGGTCTCCGGGGAGAGTCGTGCAATCTGGCAGGTCTGGCCCGCATTTGCCGCCTGGGGACTGCTTTTCCCTGCAGGGCTCCTGTTTTTGAGCTTTCTTCCGGGGCGGCTTGCCAGTCTGGCTGCGCTACTGCTTAGCGAAGCGTCTTTTTGTGCTTTAGTCTGGTGCGCGGGCAGGGCGGCCAGCGACCTGGCGCAGTCAGGCAGTGCGCTCGCCCGTACCTCTCCTGGCAGTGGCTTATGGCTGTGGCTGGCGCTGTCGTTACTCGCCAGCAGTGATGCTATCCGGCGGCTAACCGTTAACCCGGTCTGGCGCTGGTTGTTGCACGCGCAAATCTGGCTTCTGCCCCTGTGGCTGCTGCTCAGTGGGCAACTGGACTCGCTCTCTTTGCTTAAGGAGTACGCCAATCGGCAGGATGTCTTTAACGATGCGCTGACCCAACATCTGAAACTGTTGTTCGGCACGTTGCTCCCGGCACTGGTGCTGGGGCTGGGGATCGGTCTGTGGTGTTATCGTCATCCCACGCGCCAGCAACCCGTATTTGCCATACTGAATGTGATTCAGACCGTGCCTTCCGTTGCGCTTTTTGGCCTGTTGATCGCGCCGCTGGCGGGTCTGGTGGCGCATTTTCCCTGGCTGGGATCGCTCGGCGTGGCGGGGACCGGAATCACACCTGCGCTGATTGCGCTGGTGCTTTATGCGTTGCTACCGCTGGTGCGTGGCGTGGTGGCAGGCTTAAATCAGGTACCGGTCGATGTACTGGAAAGCGCCAAAGGGATGGGCATGAGCGCCCGTCAGCGTTTTTTACATATCCGTCTGCCGCTGGCGTTACCCATTTTGCTGCGTAGTCTGCGGGTGGTGACGGTACAAACTGTGGGCATGGCGGTGATTGCGGCACTGATTGGTGCAGGTGGCTTTGGCGCACTGGTGTTTCAGGGGCTTTTAAGTAGCGCACTGGATCTTGTGTTATTGGGTGTGATCCCGGTTATTACTCTCGCAGTGGTCGTGGACGCACTGTTTGCTCTGGGTATCGCGCTGCTGGAGGTAAAACAGCCATGATTGAATTCAGGCATGTCAGCAAATCTTTCGCCGGCCAACAGGCGGTCAGCGATCTGAATCTTGAATGTAAAACCGGCGCGTTTTCCGTGTTGATTGGTACATCAGGCTCCGGGAAGTCCACTACCCTGAAAATGATCAACCGGCTGGTGGAACACGATGAGGGCACCATCCAGTTTGCAGGTGAGGATATTCGGCGTCTGCCGGTACTCGAACTGCGTCGACGGATGGGCTACGCCATTCAGTCGATAGGCCTGTTCCCGCACTGGACGGTGGCGCACAATATCGCCACCGTGTTGCAATTGCAAAAATGGTCACGCGGGAAAATTGCCGCGCGGGTGGATGAACTGATGGCTTTACTGGGGCTGGATGAAAGTCTGCGCGACCGTTTTCCCCATCAGCTTTCCGGCGGACAGCAGCAGCGCGTTGGTGTGGCCCGCGCGCTTGCGGCTGACCCGGAGGTATTACTGATGGATGAACCTTTCGGCGCGCTGGACCCGGTCACGCGTGGTGCGCTCCAGCAGGAGATGATACGGATTCACCGTCTGCTGGGCCGCACCATTGTGCTGGTCACTCACGACATCGATGAAGCGCTACAGCTGGCGGATCATCTGGTATTGATGGACAGTGGGGCGATTGTGCAGCAGGGGACGCCGCTGGAGATGCTGACGCGCCCGGCAACCCCGTTTGTCCGCGACTTTTTTGGCCGCAGCGAGCTGGGCGTCCGTTTGCTTTCGTTGCGCCATGTCAGCGCCTGGATGCGGGCGGGCGAAACGGTGGCGGGAGAACCACTGCGCGAGGATATGACGTTACGCGAAGCCTTATCGCTGTTTGTCGCCCGCCAGAGTGAAGTGCTCCCGGTTGCCGATGCGCAAGGTATGCCCTGCGGTACGCTGCATTTTCGCGACCTGCTCAGAACGGAGGCATTGAGTGAGACATCTGCGTGACCCGCTGCTCTGGCTTATCGTCGTGTTTGTCGCGTTGTTGGTGGCGATGCCATACAGCGGCGCACTCTTTGGTACGCTTTTTCCCCAGTTACCGCGACCGGTCTATCAGCAGGAAAGTTTTGTCACCCTGACACTCGCCCATTTCTGGCTGGTAGGGGTGTCGAGTCTGCTGGCGATCGTCATTGGGCTGGGGGCGGGGATTTTAGTAACGCGACCCTGGGGCCGTGAATTTCGCCCACTGGTGGAGACCATCGCCGCAGTAGGACAGACCTTTCCGCCTGTAGCCGTACTGGCCATTGCGGTACCGGTAATGGGATTTGGCCGCGAGCCTGCCATTATCGCGCTGATCCTCTACGGCGTATTGCCGATATTGCAGGGCACGCTGGCGGGCATTGCGGCCGTGCCGGAGAGCGTACACAGCGTGGCAAAAGGGATGGGAATGAGCAGTATGCAGCAACTTTTCAGAGTCGAACTGCCACTGGCCGCACCGGTCATTATCGCCGGTGTTCGCACTTCCGTTATCATTAACATCGGTACGGCGACCATTGCGTCAACGGTCGGCGCCAGCACGCTGGGTTCGCCGATCATCATCGGTTTGAGCGGGTTTAATACGGCTTATGTCGTGCAGGGGGCTGTTCTGGTTGCTCTGGCCGCGATTATTGTCGACAGAGGGTTCGAGCGTCTGGCCCGGTTATTCAGCCTGCACCGCCACGAACAATAAAGGAATAGCCTGCAAGCATCACGCCGCCGATGCCGCCGATCGCCATCAGCAGAAAAATCGCAATGACGGTAAGTTTGGACAGGTTCATTTTTCGCTCCTTTGTTAAGAAAAGTATTATACGAGGAAGCGGTGCTGTTAATGAACCATTAAATGCCAAGGGGAAAAATGGCATGTCCGCTTTGCTGCCATTCATGCATCTGTTTTTGCTGTGACGATGAAGGGGCCTCGCCGCACCATACCAGTAAGGTCTGCCCTTCAAACATCTCCGGGCGCAGATAACTCAACGAGTGCGCCAGCACGTCGACCCGCCAGCCCTGCTGGCTCGCCATCCACCCCTCCAGCCATAGCCGGGTCGTATCCTGCACATTCCAGCCGACAACCAGCGCGTCACGCCCGTTTTTCTTGCGTGCGGTATTCAGGCAGCCGCAAATATAGTTAATCAATACCCCGTCCAGCAGGCTGAGCATCACGGTGAGAGCGGGCTGCTGGGATTGCAGGCGGCGGCGAAGAGGGATAAACAGGCGCGTTATCAGGGTTTCTGCCGGGTAGTCGTGGCCGCGCTCTTTGATCCACAGACGCAGTCGTTGCAGGTTGCCGCTTTGCAGAATCTGCAATATCACTTCCTGCTGTGCGCGCCAGCCATTGCGTTCATTCTCAGGTTCATTATTGAGCAGGGTCTGTACTTTGCTGACCTGGACCCCGTTATCAATCCAGCGTTTTATCTCGCGAATTCGGTCGATGTCGGCGTCGGTAAACAACCGGTGGCCGCCTTCCGTACGCTGTGGTTTGAACAATCCATAGCGTCGCTGCCATGCCCGCAAAGTCACGGGATTGATATCGCATAACATCGCCACTTCACCAATCGTGTAAAGCGCCATGATTTCACCTTTGCAAGAAATCCCCCACTTTAACTTTAGCCGTTCTTACTTAAACCAGGATGAATTGTTTGTTTAATGTTCTAAATGTGTCCCTTTCGTATCATTATGTGTTCAGGATTGTGATAATGAGCACGAATTAACATTTTTTTGGAACCCCTCAAAGAATCTCTTCGCGACTCCATGTAAGGTACGCGCTTTCAGTCAACGCGGTGCTGCGGGTATGTACGAATTTAATCTGGTGTTGCTGCTGCTCCAGCAAATGTGTGTGTTTTTGGTTATCGCCTGGCTGATGAGCAAAACACGTCTTTTTATTCCGCTGATGCAGGTCACGGTACGTCTGCCGCATAAACTGCTCTGCTACGTCACCTTTTCTATTTTCTGCATCATGGGTACCTACTTCGGTTTGCATATCGAAGATTCTATTGCCAATACTCGGGCAATTGGCGCGGTGATGGGCGGCCTGCTCGGTGGCCCGCTGGTTGGCGGGCTGGTGGGCTTAACCGGCGGATTACACCGTTATTCAATGGGCGGGATGACCGCACTGAGCTGTATGATTTCCACTATTGTGGAAGGGCTGCTCGGCGGGCTGGTGCACAGTATTCTGATCAAGCGTGGCCGCCCGGATCAGGTTTTTAATCCGCTCACCGCCGGGGCCATTACCTGCGTAGCGGAATTGACGCAGATGCTGATCATCCTGCTTATCGCCCGACCTTATGAGAGCGCGCTGCATCTGGTACAAAGTATTGCGGCCCCGATGATGGTGACCAATACCGTAGGCGCGGCGCTGTTTATGCGTATTCTGCTCGACAAACGGGCCATGTTTGAAAAGTATACCTCGGCGTTTTCTGCCACTGCGCTCAAAGTCGCTGCATCCACCGAAGGGATCTTGCGCCAGGGTTTTAACGAAGAAAACAGCATGAAGGTCGCCCAGGTGCTCTATAAGGAGCTGGATATTGGCGCGGTGGCGATTACCGATCGCGAGAAGTTACTGGCGTTTACCGGCGCGGGGGACGACCATCATCTGCCTGGCAGGCCTATTTCGTCCGTCTGGACGCAAAAAGCCATCGAAAGTGGCGAAGTGGTGTATGCCGATGGTAATGAGGTACCGTACCGCTGCTCGCTGCATCCACAGTGCAAGCTGGGTTCAACGCTGGTGATCCCTCTGCGTGGGGAAAACCAGCGCGTTGTGGGCACCATCAAATTATATGAAGCGAAAAACCGGCTCTTTAGCTCCATTAACCGCACCCTGGGTGAGGGGATTGCACAGTTGCTGTCGGCACAAATTCTTGCCGGACAGTATGAACGGCAAAAGGCGCTACTGACCCAGTCGGAAATCAAATTACTGCATGCCCAGGTCAACCCTCACTTTCTCTTCAATGCGCTGAATACGCTGATGGCAGTGATTCGCCGTGACAGCGATCAGGCCGGTCTGCTGGTGCAATATCTGTCGACATTCTTTCGTAAAAACCTTAAGCGACCGTCGGAAATCGTCACCCTCGCCGATGAGCTTGAACATGTTAATGCGTATCTGCAAATTGAAAAGGCGCGTTTCCAGTCCCGGTTACAGGTACAACTGCACGTGCCGGATGCGCTTTCGCATCTCCATTTGCCGGCGTTTACCCTGCAACCCATTGTCGAAAACGCCATCAAACATGGCACATCGCAACTGCTTGGAGTGGGGGAAATCACGATTAATGCCAGCCAGGACGGTGACCATCTGGTACTGGATATTGAAGATAATGCCGGGCTGTATCAACCCAAAACAGATGCCAGTGGTTTAGGGATGAGTCTTGTGGATAAGCGTCTGCGGGCGCGTTTTGGCGATGGATGCGGGATTTCGGTTGCCTGTGAGCCGGATATCTTTACCCGAATTACCCTACGACTCCCGCTGGAGGAAAGCGCATGTTAAAAGTGCTGATTGTTGATGATGAACCATTGGCGCGGGAGAATCTGCGTATTTTACTGCAGGAAGAGAGCGACATTGAGATTGTGGGCGAATGCGCTAACGCCGTTGAGGGTATTGGCGCGGTGCATAAATTGCGCCCTGATGTGCTGTTTCTTGATATCCAGATGCCGCGCATTAGCGGGCTGGAGATGGTGGGGATGCTCGACCCGGAACATCGGCCGTATGTGGTTTTTCTTACTGCTTTCGACGAATACGCGGTGAAAGCGTTTGAAGAACACGCCTTTGACTATCTGCTCAAACCGATTGAGGCGCGCCGTCTGGAGAAAACCCTCACCCGGTTGCGTCAGGAGCGTAATGTGCAGGATGTGTCGGTGCTGCCGGAAAATCAGGCTTCGCTAAAATTTATTCCCTGTACCGGGCATAGCCGCATTTATCTGCTGCAAATGGATGAGGTTGCTTTTGTGAGTAGCCGCTTGAGCGGTGTCTATGTTACCAGCCACGACGGCAAAGAGGGGTTCACCGAGCTGACTCTGCGCACGCTGGAGAGCCGTACGCCGCTGCTGCGCTGTCACCGGCAATATCTGGTAAATATGGCGCATCTGAAAGAGATTCGTCTGGAAGATAATGGTCAGGCTGAATTGCTGTTGCGCGACGGACAAACCGTGCCGGTTAGCCGCCGTTATCTTAAGAACCTAAAAGAAGCGCTGGGGTTGTAGCTTTTGATGGTAGACTGCGCGCTTACGATGATTTTTCCGAAGGCTTTATGCTCAATAACGATATCTTACGTAGCTTACGCTACGCACTGAAAATGAATAACGGCGACCTCAAGCGTGTGTTTGCGCTGGCTGACGCCCCGGTGAGCGACGAGCAGCTTGTCGGCTGGTTGCACAAAGAAGATGAGGAGGGCTTTCAGCGCTGCCCCGACATTATGATGTCTGTCTTCCTCAATGGCCTGATTTATGAGCGCCGCGGCAAAGATGAGTCTCAGCCTGCGCTGGTGACCGAGCGTAAGATGACAAACAACATCATCCTTAAAAAATTACGCATCGCGTTTTCGCTGAAAACAGACGATATTCTGGCGATCCTCACTGAGCAGAAATTCCGCGTCTCCATGCCGGAGATTACCGCCATGATGCGGGCGACTGAACATAAAAATTTCCGTGAATGCGGCGATCAGTTCTTACGTTATTTCCTGCGTGGACTGGCGGTACGTGAACACGCGAAGGCTGCCGCTAAGTAAAGGCTATGCCAGCGCGTGAGGATCGCGCGCTGGCACGTTTATCATTTCACTTCTTTAAAACCATGCGCTTCCAGAAGCTGCTGTGATTTCGTCATGCTGACGCCATCTTTCACATCACCGGTGAACGCCGCACCCTGTACTTTCTGCAGTGCATCACGATCGACTTTGGTGTAATCGACGGTCAAGGTTTCTGTCGCGTAAGTGTCCTGATAATCGATACTTTCCGTTACGCCCTGAATCGATTTGTATTTCTCGCTGATCGGCCCCAGGCGCTGCATAGCAGCCTCTTTATTTGCTGCCCCCAGGCTGGCGTACTGAATCTTATTCTTTGCCGTCTGACGTAAGACCACATCATCTTTATAGTAATAAGTCAGCGATATTTCGGTTTTGCCATCCGTCCAGTTAAATGTCTTACTCTGTTCTTTGTCACCACAGCCGCTAACAACAAATAAGACCAGAGTAGTCAGTGCGATGGCGATCATTTTTTTAAACATATTCATAAAGCCCCTTTTGTTAGAAAAATCCTGTCCATTGAAGAATAGTGCAATAAAAAAAAGGCGCTGTTTTCACAGCGCCTTTAAGAGACTTATTTTACCTGTTGGCCCGGTTGCGCACCTTCATCAGGGCTTAACAGGAAGATATCTTTCCCGCCAGGGCCTGCTGCCATTACCATCCCTTCGGAGATACCGAAGCGCATTTTGCGCGGCGCCAGGTTAGCAACCATCACGGTCAGGCGACCGATCAATACCTGCGGATCAGGGTAAGCGGAACGAATGCCGGAGAAGACATTACGTTTCTGACCACCCAGATCCAGCGTCAGACGCAGCAGTTTGTCAGAGCCATCGACAAATTCTGCATTCTCAATCAGCGCCACGCGCAGGTCGACTTTAGCGAAATCGTCAAAGCTGATAGTTTCGGCAATCGGGTCATCTGCCAGCGGGCCGGTTACCGGAGCGGAAGCGGCTTTCACTTCTTCTTTTGACGCCTCAACCAGCGCTTCGACCTGTTTCATATCAATGCGGTTATACAATGCCTTGAAAGTATTTACTTTATGGCCCAGCAGCGGCTGTTCGATAGCATCCCATTCCAGCGTGGTATTCAGGAAGGACTCGACGCGTTCGCTCAGGTTCGGCAGTACCGGTTTCAGCCAGGTCATCAGCACGCGGAACAGATTTATACCCATAGAGCAAATCGCCTGCAGATCGGCATCGCGACCTTCCTGTTTCGCGACAACCCACGGCGCCTGTTCATCAACATAACGGTTCGCGACATCGGCTAACGCCATGATTTCACGAATCGCTTTGCCGAATTCACGGCTTTCCCATGCGTCTGCAATGGTGGCCGACGCATCGGTGAACGTTTTGTACAGTGCCGGGTCCGCCAGCTCCGCCGCCAGTACGCCATCGAAACGCTTAGCGATAAAACCTGCGCAACGGGACGCCAGATTCACCACTTTGTTAACGATATCGGCGTTAACGCGCTGAACGAAATCTTCCAGATTCAGATCGATGTCGTCGATACGGGAAGACAGTTTCGCCGCGTAGTAGTAACGCAGGCTGTCTGCATCAAAGTGATTCAACCAGGTGCTGGCTTTGATGAAGGTACCGCGAGATTTGGACATCTTCGCACCGTTCACCGTCACATAGCCGTGCACAAACAGATTGGTCGGCTTGCGGAAATTGCTGCCTTCGAGCATGGCGGGCCAGAACAGGCTGTGGAAATAGACAATATCTTTACCGATAAAGTGATAAAGCTCGGCATCAGACTCTTTTTTCCACCAGTCGTCAAAGTTCAGGTCACTGCGTTTATCGCACAGATTTTTGAAGGAGCCCATGTAGCCGATAGGCGCATCCAGCCAGACGTAGAAATATTTCCCCGGCGCGTTCGGAATTTCGAAACCGAAATAGGGCGCATCGCGGGAAATATCCCACTGTTGCAGGCCGGCATCGAACCACTCCTGCATTTTGTTGGCCACCTGCTCCTGCAACGCGCCGCTGCGGGTCCATGCCTGCAACATTTCGCTGAAAGAGGGCAGGTCGAAGAAGAAGTGTTCGGAATCACGCATTTCTGGCGTCGCGCCGGACACCACGGATTTCGGGTCGATAAGTTCGGTCGGGCTGTAGGTCGCGCCGCACACTTCGCAGTTATCGCCATACTGATCCGGAGACTTACATTTCGGGCAGGTGCCTTTGACAAAACGGTCCGGCAGGAACATCCCTTTTTCCGGGTCGTAAAGCTGAGAGATAGTGCGGTTTTTAATAAAACCATTCTCTTTCAGGCGCGTGTAGATAAGCTCCGACAGCTCGCGGTTCTCTTCGCTGTGCGTAGAGTGATAGTTGTCATAGCTAATGTTAAAGCCAGCGAAATCCGTCTGGTGTTCCTGACTCATGTCACCAATCATCTGCTCCGGGGTGATGCCCAGTTGTTGCGCTTTGAGCATAATCGGCGTGCCGTGCGCATCGTCCGCGCAGATGAAGTTGACATTGTGGCCGCGCATTCGCTGGTAACGGACCCAGACATCAGCCTGGATGTGCTCCAGCATATGGCCGAGGTGGATTGAGCCGTTGGCGTACGGCAATGCGCACGTTACCAGAATTTTCTTCGCGACTTGAGTCATAGTGGGTATTACTTCTTCTTTAGTAAAAAGGGGGTCTTGATGTTACCTGAAAGGGAAAAGTTGTGCCATAAAAGCCCGTCCTGGATTGGGCACTATTGAGAAATGAAAAATGGGTGACAGTGGAGTAAACTTGAACCTTAACAATGTCTTTTTAGAACAACATAACAAGGAGTCGGGATGAACTCTCAATCCCAGGCCAAATCCCCGGAAGCCTTGCGTGCGCTCGTCGCCGGAACGCTGGCCAATTTTCAGCACCCAACCCTCAAGCATAATCTTACCGCGCTTAAGGCGGTTCATCATGTTGCCTGGCTGGATGACACTGTGCATATCGAACTGGTGATGCCTTTTGTCTGGCGCAGCGCGTTTGAAGAGTTGAAAGAGCAATGCAGTGCCGAGTTACTGCGACTTACGGGCGCCCGGGCGATTGACTGGAAGCTCTCCTATAATGTTGCCACCTTAAAACGGGTGAAAAATCAGCCTGGCGTTAATGGCGTAAAAAACATTATTGCCGTCAGCTCGGGTAAAGGCGGGGTAGGGAAATCCTCCACGGCGGTCAATCTGGCGTTGGCGCTGGCGGCGGAAGGGGCGAAGGTCGGTATTCTGGATGCGGATATCTACGGCCCGTCCATTCCGATGATGCTGGGCGCGGAAGGCGAACGTCCGACCTCGCCGGATGGCACTCATATGGCGCCGATTATGGCGCACGGTCTGGCGACGAACTCAATTGGCTATCTGGTAACTGACGATAATGCCATGGTGTGGCGCGGCCCGATGGCCAGCAAGGCGCTGTTGCAACTGCTGCAAGAGTCCCTGTGGCCGGATCTCGACTATCTGGTTCTCGACATGCCACCGGGTACGGGCGACATTCAGCTTACGCTGGCACAGAATATTCCCGTTACCGGGGCGGTGGTGGTAACTACGCCGCAGGATATCGCGCTTATTGATGCCAAAAAAGGCATCGTGATGTTCGAGAAAGTGGAAGTGCCGGTGCTTGGTATCGTGGAAAACATGAGTATGCACATTTGCAGCAATTGTGGTCATCACGAGCCGATTTTCGGTACCGGCGGGGCAGAGAAGCTGGCCGAACAGTACCACACGCAACTGCTGGGACAACTGCCGCTGCATATTAGCCTGCGTGAAGATCTCGACCGGGGGCAACCGACGGTTGTAAGCCGTCCGGACAGCGAGTTTACCGGTTTGTATCGCAAGCTTGCGGGGCGCGTTGCGGCGCAACTCTACTGGCAGGGTGAAGTCATTCCCGGTGATATTGCGTTTCGCGCGGTATAAGTGGATAAGGCTGCCCGTCAGGGCAGCCGATAATGCATGAGCAGATAGTCCCCGTCAGGCGATTTGCCTTCCGCTTCAACATGCCAGCCATGGTGCTGATAAAACGCCAGCGCACGCTGGTTTTGTGTCAGACATTTCAGTGAGCCTGTACTGGTAAATTCAGACTGCACTTTTTTCAGCAGTGCGCTACCGACTCCTTTGCCTTGCGCATCCGGGTCAACAAACAGGCTATGGAGAAAATTGTCGTTCACATAAACGGCGGCAAAGCCCAGCCGGTGCCCATCTTCTTCCGCCACCCAGATGGTTTCATCAAGGGTAACGGCATCAAAGTCTTCCAGTTGCCAGTCGCGGCCATCCAGCCATGTCCAGTTCGCTCTGCGGGAATGCAGAAACAGTGTACGCAGAAAAGGGCGGTCGCTTTCTTGCCAGGGACGAATAATCAATAGGATTTCCTGAAATTAGCGGTGGTAAAAGATATCGCCATTGTAGGCTTTCAAGATTTTACCGTCGGCGTCAGTAATAAGCACGTAGTTTCCACCCATGTAGGTCCAGTGACTGCCCGGATCCGGCGCGGGCAAATTGCGCAGGTTCCACTGCTTAATATTGTACTCTTCGCTACGGTACATTTCGGGTACCGTATCGCCGATGGTGAATTTCGTGAAATCGGCAACAAAATCCTTCACTTCATAAGACTGTGTTCCGCCTGTCGCGGCAGGGGTTTGCGGTGCAGCAAAAGTTGTACTGGCCGTTGCCAATAATGTTCCCAGAAGCAACATTTTTGTTTTACCCATAATCTCTCCAGGTGTCGTGGGTTCTCATTTCGCGGGACTTATCATCGACTACCGTCTGGCGACGCCGCAACCGCGAAAATGTTATGAAAATAATGCTTTGGTAAAAAGTGTAAGCAAAAGAAGAGAACAGCAGGAGAGGCGGAACGCTTTTTTCGCTATCCGCCTGAGTATAAAAGTGTTTTTAAGAGAAATCCTGGCTATGTTTCAACACGTTAGTGTGCAGAAAATCCTTCCAGCACGATTTTACCTACCGCGCGTTGCGTCTCAATTAACTGATGTGCTTTGCGCAGGTTTTGCGCGTTGATGGCGCCGAAGTGTTCTCCCAGAGTGGTTTTGATAACCCCATCGTCAATAAGCGCGGCAACACGCGCCAGCAAACGGTGTTGCTCTGCGATATCGGCCGTTTCGAACATGGAGCGGGTAAACATGAATTCCCAGTGCAGAGAGATACTTTTCACTTTTAAGGGGACAACGTCCAGAGATTGCGGATCGTCAATGAGTGCCAGTTTGCCTTGCGGTTGCAGGGCGTTGATCAACTGTTGATAGTGCTGTTCCGTGTTGTTCAGGCTGGCAACATGGCTGACCTGCTTAATGCCAATACGCGCCAGCTCCTCAGTTAACGGTTTGCTGTGATCGATAACGTGATGCGCGCCCAGTTCTCTGACCCACTGCTGGCTTTGCGGGCGGGATGCTGTGCCAATCACAGTCAGACGGGTCAGCTTACGCGCCAGTTGCGTCAGAATAGAGCCTACGCCGCCAGCGGCCCCGACGATCAGCAGCACGTCGCCTTCATTGCCATTTTCACGCACGCCTAAACGATCAAACAACATTTCCCAGGCGGTAATGGCCGTCAGCGGTAGGGCCGCAGCAGAGGCGAAATCCAGCGAGGCAGGCTTGTGGGAAGCAATGCGCTCATCCACCAGTTGATATTCGCTATTACTGCCAGGACGGGTCAGTGCCCCGGCATACCAGACTTCATCACCGGGCTTAAATAATGTGACCTTGTCGCCAACAGCGGTAACCACACCGGTCGCGTCCCAGCCCAGCACACGAGGTTTATCGGCGTTAAACCCGGCGCGCACTTTGGTATCCACCGGGTTAACGGAGATGGCTTTCACCTCGACCAGAACATCATGTCCTTCGGCTTTTGGCGTCGGTAATTCAATGTCAGTTAAAAAATCAATGTTGCTGCCGTTCTGTGCGGCCTGGGTAATGGCGATTGCTTTCATAAACACTCCGTAATGTCGTTATTCGTCAGGGAATGTTTTTATGCTAGTTCGTCAGGCGGCGGGTGAAAAACCCGGGCGGGAGGTGAGCACTTATCCTTCAGGAGTGAAAATAGCGCGGGGATTTGTTGGCGCTGAATGTATCTTGCGGTTTGCAGTGACAGAGCGCCATCCCGTATGGCAGAGTGCTGTACACGGATTTTGCTGTTAGCCAGAGCACAACGGGGGTAGCGGTTTTATCCGGGCACCTTACGTAGCAACCTGTGCGCCTGGTTACTATTCGTTTTTAAACTCAAAAACTGCAATTTCTATCGACTGAATTAATTAATTTCTTTTAACTTTTTGCCGATGATACCGGTACTTACCCGGCGAAGGAGGTTGCTTTGAAACGGATTCTTACTGTGATGTTGGGCGTGGGCATTTGCGCTGGCGCTCTTGCTGATTCTGGATCACCGCAACTGAAACTGGAAAGCCAGAGGCTGATTCGCGAGTCTGGACATGAATGCAACAAGGTTGAGGGTGTCTATCCTTCCGCATTCGGTGGTTCTCTGATTGTGATTTGCGATGATACGCACAGGTACACGATCAAGAGAAAGGATGGTCACTATGTTGTTGGCGTTGCGGAGTAAGATATCCGGGCATAGCAGACGGGAATATGTTGTGTAGGTATTCTCAAAGATAATGCTTATCCTGCTTGCAGGATAAGCAGACATACCAGTCTTCCTCACGCCGTTTTCTGCACCGACTTACGGCTGCCGTGGTAAGGAAAACGGGTTTATCGTTTACAACCTCCCTCCATGGCTTTATCCTGATCCGGGATTAACAGACGTTAATCACAACTCATTGATTTTATTTGACTCGGGGTGCCCTTCTTCGTGAAGGCTGAGAAATACCCGTATTACCTGATCTGGATAATGCCAGCGTAGGGAAGTCAGATGCCTGCCCGGCATCCCTTCTTCACGCCAGGCAGGAGCGAATCGATGCAACCTGACCTGCTTCACCGCGCGCAAATCGCGCAAATTCTTCAGCAGTTTCGTAAATGTACGCCGCTTGTCCACTGCATGACTAACGATGTGGTGCAGACCTTCACGGCTAATGTCCTGCTGGCATTAGGTGCGTCCCCGGCGATGGTGATTGAGCGCGACGAAGCGCAGCAATTTGCCGCCATTGCGGACGCGTTGCTGATTAATGTCGGCACGCTGACCCGGGACCGCGCCGATGCGATGCATACGGCTATTTTGAGCGCCAACGCCGCTCGTAAACCCTGGACGCTGGATCCGGTTGCCGTCGGGGCGTTAGCTTTTCGCAGTGATTTTTGTCGTGAGCTTCTGGCTTTGCAACCTGCCGCCATACGCGGCAATGCTTCGGAAGTTATGGCGCTCGGTGGTATGAGCAGTGGTGGGCGCGGCGTTGATACTACGGACACGGCTATTGCCGCGCTGCCTGCAGCCCAGGCGCTGGCCCGCCAGACCGGGGCTATCGTTGCGGTGACCGGTGAGGTGGATTACATCACTGATGGTTTTCGTACCCTACGTGTTACGGGCGGCGATGTGCTGATGACCCGGGTGGTGGGAACGGGCTGCGCACTGTCGGCAGTGGTTGCTGCCTGCTGCGCATTGCCGGGCGACCGCCTGTATAACGTGGCGGCGGGCTGTGCCTTTATGGCGCAGGCGGGCAGCCTGGCGGTGGCAACAACGCGTGGGCCTGGCAGCTTTATTCCTGCGTTTCTTGATGCGCTCTGTGCGCTTCACGGGGAGGGGCTGGCATGAAACGGATCAATGCACTGACCATTGCCGGAACAGATCCGAGCGGCGGGGCGGGGATTCAGGCCGATCTGAAAACCTTTTCGGCGCTGGGCGCCTATGGGTGCTCGGTCATTACCGCACTGGTGGCGCAAAATACCCGTGGCGTGCAGTCGGTTTATCGCATTGCGCCCGATTTTGTCGCCGCGCAACTGGATTCGGTATTCAGCGATGTGCGAATTGACACCACTAAAATTGGTATGCTGGCAGAAACCGATATTGTAGAAGCGGTGGCGGAGCGCTTGCGTCGTTATAAGGTGCAAAATGTGGTGCTTGATACCGTCATGCTGGCAAAAAGTGGCGACCCGTTGCTTTCCCCCACGGCGGTGAGGGCGCTGCGGGAACATCTGGTGCCACAGGTGTCGCTGATCACTCCCAATCTGCCCGAGGCCGCTGCGCTGCTGGATGCCTCTCATGCGTGCAATGAACGCGAGATGCATGAACAGGGCCGGGCGTTGCTGGCGCTGGGGTGTGAGGCGGTGCTAATGAAAGGAGGACATCTGGATAATGATGAAAGCCCGGACTGGTTGTTCACCCGTAATGGCGCCGAACGTTTTACCGCCCCAAGGATAAAAACCAAAAACACCCACGGCACGGGCTGTACGTTGTCGGCTGCGCTGGCGGCATTGCGTCCACGCCATGCGGACTGGGCCGCAACGATCAGCGAGGCCAAGCGCTGGCTGTCGGCGGCACTGGCGCAGGCGGACACGCTGGAAGTGGGGCAGGGCATTGGCCCGGTGCACCATTTTCATCAATGGTGGTGAGAGGAGACGTGCGCGATTCCCGGATGGCGGCGTAAATACGTTATCCGGGCCAGGCCACGCACTGAAATTCGCCCTCACCCTGAGGGAGAGGGTCGGGGTGAGAGGGAAAATGCAGTGCTGAACCCTATT
This sequence comes from Phytobacter palmae, assembly GCA_900112785.1. Taxonomy (GTDB): domain Bacteria; phylum Pseudomonadota; class Gammaproteobacteria; order Enterobacterales; family Enterobacteriaceae; genus Phytobacter; species Phytobacter palmae. The sequence continues at coordinate 238,911 of FONB01000007.1, forward strand.
CGTATGACATCGTAAATTCGACGGCAGAATTGGCGGTACCGCCTCTGATATTACTGGCGGTCTGGATATAACGCGCTTTCATCGGGATGATGTAATTGCCGCCGGTTGTTTTATTGTAACCGGCATAGTTGATTTTACTGTTAAACGGCACGATGGAACCATCGTTGTATAACATCTGAATGCCGACACCACTGGCGGTGGAGCTGGCATCAAGGGTGATGTATTGATTTGCCGTGCCGCTCTCTTTTAAGGTAACACCTGCCGCCGGCGAGAAGGTGTAATTCACGGAATTCATACCAGCACTGCAATTTTTGATTTGGAAGTCAAAAGCTTTTGCTGAGCTTTTAGAATTAACACCGGAGAATTCTGCGTTCTCGTGCTTATCCAGATCGACCGAGATATTGGGCGTTTCGCAGGACTGAGTTTTTACTGTTACTGAACCACCAACGCTTAATATGACATAGCGCGCGCCGTTAGCAGTAGTAAGGCTATCATTTGCCCAGAGTTCGACAGTTGGGGTTGGTAGTGTAATTATTCCGGTCGACACAGGCCCAGTAATATAAAACTGTAATTTAATTCCTGTTAGCCAGCCCGCTCCAGTATAGGGACCTGTGCCATAGGTATACCATTTTTGTACGTCATTACTTAACGCGGCAACACTCCCCTTTGGAAAACCTGTGTCTGATATTTTTACACCAATCCCTGCAATATTAGTTTTATAAACCCCAGCAATACTTGACTGTTCCATTGCAGATGCAAAGCGAAGCATGGCAAATGAAGTTCCACCCCAGCAGTTAAATGCTCCTGAGGGGCTATCTGGTATTGATATGACATTTCCTACAGGCCCGGTTGTCATATCTCGCGGAATGGCAAGGGTTGTGCCCGCGGGGATATTAGAGGTAAATTGCATCAGTTGTGTTGTTGAGCATCCAGCCTGACTGTATGGAGCAACAATATACAAACCGAGAAGCAGAGATAAGTTTATGGCTATCTGTAATTTTTTCATTTTTCAAACCTTATAGCAAAATATTTAACGGCTGTAATTCACTTCCTCTGTGTGATAGCCACCAAAATCGTCAATTGTAATCAGTGTCAGTTCTCCCCCGGCATTTTCCGGCATCCACCTTAGCGAAAAGGTTCTTTTCCCTTTTGCCGGGCACATGCCACTCTGTCTCGCTTCATCGCCCAATGACTCACCTTTCAGCCCGACATGGTTAAACGAGATATTCCACGGCGTCGGGTTCTCACATTCGACGGCATAGCCTTTTTCCTGCGGGACGCGCCGCCAGCGAAGTTGTGTTAGCGCATCTTTTGGCGAACCGGCTAAACCCTGCGGGCGATAAAACAGCTTCAGACGGGTGCGAATGGTGACTTTCATCGTATTGCGGTCAGCCTGTTTCTCCGTATGTTTGGGCTGAATCTCCAGCACATTGAGCCAGAAGACAGACTCACGATCCTGCGGAACATTGCCGTCTGTAAATATGATACGCAGCGTCTGGTCTTTATCCGGGTCAAGGCGAAAAATGTACGGCATAACAATAAACGGTGCGGCGTTGCTTTGCGCGCTGCTATCAGAGTCGCCATTGTCAACCCATGCCTGAATCAGACGTGGCGTATCGGCGTGATTGGTTATCGCGAGCGTGACTTCGCGTTTATCGGCAGGATAGATAACACGGGTGCTGTCGAGCTGAATGCCTGCCCGGGAGGGCGCGGCAAATAAAAGAAGAAGCGTACTCAGGAAAAGTAGTGAACAAAGCATTTTCATTTTTATTCCCACCTCCATGTGGAATATTTTATTTTAGATATATTTGTAGAGATTATAATAATTATTTTTTAATTCATGGTGTGTATGGTTTGTATTATTGGCAGGTCGGGATTGCTTTGCGGCGTAGTATAGTATCGTTTTTTGCGAAATGTACAGGATTGTCGCCTCAGGCTTTCAGTTGCGGGTTTGATTCACACTTGGCTGTTTTGTGGTGGTTGTAAATAATTCTGTTTCATGGGGGGCTCGCCATTAATGAATTGGAAGCATAGCGAAGGTGAATTGATATATTTTAAGAAAGTGCTTCGAAATAATTTATGTGGTTTTTTGTTCTTGTTAAATTAAACTTTGCAGGTATTCTGAGTTTCTGGAATGTTTATCATGCAAATGCCTGGTGAGTGGGGAAAGTACGAAATTAATGGAGTATGTAGCTTACTGCCAGTCAGGGGATCATAAAAATGAGATTCGCAAGCGTGAGATATTTATTATTCAGAATGACCTTATTCTGCCTGGCGCTGGGATTGCGCGCTTCCATGAATAGCTGATTTCCCCTCTCCGGGCGAAAAGATGAGGCGAAGGCGGAAATAGAGTCCGGAACCCGGACCCTAAAATTATCGTAAACCGCGCCAGTGCCGCTAATCGCCCAGCGCTGGCAAGAGAGACACGTAATCACGGTGGTAAACCACCAGCCGAAACGTGCCACCAGAAAATGCTGAAAAAATGCGATGCGGTGGCAAGCCTCGACAATCAGTACCAGGCTTACTTTGCCCATTCATCGGGTCAGGACAAACAACATCCGCCTTTGTGCGGAGCTTTCGGGAGTATAGCGATGACTGATATTGTGCAGTTACTCGGCAACGATGCCGACACCCTTTTACAACACCGTTGCACGACCATTGCGGCCGACCAACTCTACCTGCCTGGAGAGGATTACGTCACCCGTGTGATGATGGATAACAATCGTCCGCCAGCGGTGTTGCGTAACATGCAGACGTTGTATAACACCGGGCGACTCGCCAAAACGGGTTATCTGTCGATTTTGCCGGTTGACCAGGGTATCGAACACTCAGCCGGGGCATCGTTTGCTGCCAACCCGCTCTATTTCGATCCCAAAAACATTGTGGAGCTGGCGATTGAAGCCGGTTGTAACTGTGTGGCTTCCACCTATGGCGTGCTGGCCGCTGTGTCACGCCGTTACGCGCACCGTATTCCGTTCCTGGTCAAACTCAACCACAACGAAACCCTGAGCTACCCCACCGAATATGATCAGACGCTTTATGCCAGTGTAGAGCAGGCGTTCAACATGGGGGCCGTTGCCGTTGGCGCGACCATCTATTTTGGTTCTGAGGAGTCACGTCGGCAGATTGAGGAAATTTCCGCCGCCTTTGAGCGTGCCCATGAGCTGGGGATGGTGACGGTGTTGTGGGCTTACCTGCGTAATCCGGCATTCAAAAAAGACGGTGTGGATTATCATGTTTCCGCTGACCTGACCGGTCAGGCAAACCATATAGCGGCAACCATCGGTGCGGACATCGTCAAACAGAAAATGGCGGAAAACAACGGCGGTTACAAAGCGGTAAACTTTGGCTATACCGATGAACGTGTCTATAGCAAATTGACCAGTGATAACCCGATTGATCTGGTGCGCTACCAGCTGGCGAACTGCTATATGGGACGTGCCGGATTAATTAACTCTGGCGGCGCAGCGGGCGGCGAAACTGATTTAAGCGATGCGGTGCGCACAGCGGTTATTAATAAGCGTGCAGGTGGTATGGGCCTGATTCTTGGCCGTAAGGCGTTTAAAAAATCCATGGCTGACGGTGTGAAATTAATAAATGCCGTTCAGGATGTGTATCTCGATAAGAAAGTTACTATCGCATAAACCTCCGCATAAATAACGCATTCCTCCGCGCAGACGGGGAGGGATGCGTTTTCGCTGGCTTGTGATTCTCTTCATTCATCCTTTTTGCGGCACAGATACCGTTTTATCTGCCGGTCACTCGCACCGTCGGCAACCGCTGGCTCTTTTTCACCGGTCGAACGCAGTCAATATACTGTCAGGCTTAACGGAGCAGCGGGCAGTCCGGCGGCAGACGGCATTTCAGCGCGCCAGGCAAAATGTTAATACTAAAATGCTGCCCGGTTAACGGCTCGCCGTCCAGATTGAAGGTGATATCGTGCGGCGCGCTCACCTCAAACCAGGCGGATTTACCGTCAATGACATGTGGATTGTCTTCCGGTTGGGTCAGGGTGGTGAACAGGGCGGGGAGGATCTCATCACCGGTGAAAATGCGCAGTTGCAGCAGCCCGTCGTTAATGAGTGCCCCTGGACACAGCTGTTGCCCGCCGCCAGCCTGGCGTCCGTTACCGATTCCGATCACCAGCGCGTCGCCCTGCCAGTGGAAATCCTCCCCCTTGATTTCGCAGCGATCTGGCTTAAGCGTGTCCATGCGCATCAGGCCGTGAATGATATAAGAGACACCGCCCAGCGCGGCTTTCAGTTTCTCTGGCGTTTCGGTGGTAATACGGGTGCCGAACCCGCCGGTAGCCATATTGATAAAACAGGTTTTGCCGTTCACTTCGGCAATATCAATGGGTACCGCTTTGCCAACGATAGCGAGTTGCAGCGCTTTATCCAGGGTCTCCGGGATGTCGGCGCTGGTGGCAAAGTCATTCGCGGTGCCTAAAGGCAAAATCCCAAGCACGGGTGTGTTGTCGCTATCACTGTGTACCAGCGCGCTGGCGACCTCATTTATGGTGCCATCGCCACCGCCAGCAATCACGGTTTCGACACCCAGTTCGATGGCTTCTGCCACATAGCGCTCGGCATCGCCTTTTTCCCAGGTGACGCGCACCTGAATATCCATCCCTTCGCTGCGCAGGAGATTAATGGCCTCGCGCAACATATCGTCACCCGCACTTTTACCGTTGAGGATCAATAAACTGCCTGGAAAATTGCTCATCCTTTTCGCTCTTCGAAAATACCATGAGCAAAGTGTATCTCACGACCGGAAAGCGCGCCTGGAAGGATGGAAAAAGCGGAGATAAAAAAATCAGCCTGCGTAAGGGAGATTACGCAGGCTAAGGAGGTGGTTCCTGGTACAGCTAGCATTTATGGGTTATGTTTTTCAGCGATGAGGATAATACCCATAATGACCGCAACGGTATGTGATCCGATTCTAAGATTCTTCGCGATTGAAAAAATAACCCAGGTTAATTACTTAGCGTGCGGATTTCGCGTGGTCTGTCCAGTGAAATTACGCATTAACAGAGCATATTCCAGCACCACATCCTGGGGAACCGGCATCCAGATGGTATAACCGTCTCCCGGCGCAACCTCCATTGCTTCGCCTTTGGCATTTTCCATATGTTCCAGGGTGAAGTTAACGTTGCCCTGCGGCGTCATCAGCTCAAGGCTGTCGCCAACGAGAAACTTGTTTTTCACCGCCACCGCCGCCAGCTCGCCTTTACGCTCACCGGTAAATTCGCCAACAAACTGCTGCCGCTCTGAAACGGAGTAACCATACTCGTAGTTCTGATAATCGTCGTGAGTGTGGCGACGCAGAAAGCCTTCGGTATAGCCACGGTGTGCCAGTCCTTCCAGGGTTTCTAACAGACTGGTGTCAAACGGTTTGCCTGCGGCTGCGTCATCAATGGCCTTGCGATAGACCTGCGCTGTGCGGGCGCAGTAGTAGAAGGATTTGGTGCGGCCTTCGATTTTGAGCGAATGCACGCCCATTTGCGTCAGGCGCTCAACGTGGGCGATAGCGCGCAGGTCTTTGGAGTTCATGATGTAGGTGCCGTGCTCGTCTTCGAACGCAGTCATGTACTCGCCCGGACGCTGGGCCTCTTCAATCATAAATACTTTGTCGGTTGGGGCGCCGATTCCCAGCGTCGGCTCAACGTTTTGCACCGCAATCGGCTCGTATTTGTGCACGATATTGCCGACGTCATCTTCTTTGCCTTCCTGGACGTTGTATTCCCAGCGGCAGGCGTTGGTGCAGGTTCCCTGGTTCGGGTCGCGTTTGTTGATATAGCCGGAGAGCAGGCAGCGGCCGGAGTAGGCCATACACAGCGCGCCGTGGACGAAAATTTCGATTTCCATGTCCGGCACCTGGGCGCGTATTTCGCCGATTTCATCAAGCGACAGTTCACGAGAGAGGATCACGCGGGTCAGCCCCATCTGTTTCCAGAATTTTACCGTCGCCCAGTTTACAGCGTTAGCCTGCACGGACAGGTGAATGTCCATCTGCGGGAAGTGCTCGCGCACCAGCATAATTAAACCCGGGTCTGACATAATCAGTGCATCCGGCCCCATATCCACCACGGGTTTTAAATCGCGAATAAACGTTTTCAGCTTGGCGTTATGCGGCGCGATATTCACCACCACGTAGAATTTTTTGCCGAGTTCATGGGCCTCGTTAATGCCTTTTTGCAAATTCTCGTGGTTGAATTCGTTGTTACGTACGCGCAGCGAATAACGGGGCTGGCCCGCATAAACGGCGTCCGCGCCATAAGCGAAAGCGTAACGCATATTTTTCAGCGTTCCCGCCGGGGAGAGGAGTTCCGGTTTAAACATGATGTTCTCGTTCTGATGACAGGTCAGATTCGCCTCAACTGATGAGGCGGTTGGGGAGATCCCATAAATTTAGGGCGGGAATTGTAGCCTCTGCGAAGAGGAGAGTAAATCGTGTTATTCCACCCGCATATAGTGCCCACTGGCGCTGACGTTTTGTCCGAACCCGCACTGATCGGGCTGGTCGGTTTGCAGATCCAGCCCGTTGGGGGCCACGGCCAGGCTGATATCGCAATGGATATAATCACCCTCACGCAGCGCGATTACGCCTTTGCCCTCTTTAAGATGCACAGGCTCGCTGAATTGGCCCATGTTCGGCCCGCTCCATAGCCCCATCATGCCGAAGTAGTAGCCTTCAAAATCCGCTTTGTAGAGATTAGCGGTTTTTTCTGCTTTCAGGGTCAGGGTATTCCATGCGCCCAGGCCCGCGTACTGCCAGTAAACCCCAGCCGGAGAGGCAGGAACAGGCAGTGCCGCCAGCTTGTCTTTTATCAGGCCAAGGTTGTAAACCGATTTGGGGTCATCCGGGGCGATGCTCAGCCATGCGCTGGCTTTGCGGTAGTCGCCCTGGCGAATCAGGGCCAGGGCGACGTTATTGTAAGCGGTGGCGAGAAACTTATCGTCAAGGCGACAGGTTTCGCCCCAGGCTACCTGGCGTTCAAAGGCATCCTGCGCTTTTGCATACTGGTGGGCTTTGTAGGCCGCTTCGCCCTGCTGAACGTAGCCAGGGACTTTTGCGCATTCGGCGGCGAGTGCTTTATCGCTATCCTCTGCGTGGACAAGGCAGGGCAGAAGCGCGATCGCGCATAGTGCCGGGCGCATAAAAGACATAACACATTCCTTATGAAGTTTTTGCATGAAAGAAACATTATGCCAGACGGCAGGCATCCGCTTCCCAACGATAACCCACACCATAGACGGCACGGATGAAGGACTGTTCTTCATCCAGCGATTCAAGCTTACGGCGCAGGTTCTTAATATGGCTGTCGATAGTACGATCAGTCACCACACGGTAATCGTCATACAGGTTATTGAGCAACTGCTCGCGTGAAAAGACCTTCCCCGGTTCGCTGGAGAGGGTTTTCAGCAGACGAAATTCCGCTGGCGTTAGATCCAGCTGCTTGTTGCGCCAGCTTGCCTGAAAACGTCCTTCATCGACGATAAGCGGGCTTTCCGCGTCCAGCGCCTGTATTTCACGCTGCGGCTTACAGCGGCGCAGAATGGTTTTCACCCTCGCCACCACTTCGCGCGGGCTGTAGGGTTTGCAGATGTAGTCATCGGCACCAATTTCCAGCCCCAGCAGGCGGTCAATCTCTTCAATTTTTGCCGTTACCATAATGATGGGGATGTTGGAGAAACGACGGATTTCCCGGCATAACGTCAGCCCGTCGGTGCCAGGGAGCATCAGATCAAGCAGGATCAGATCCGGCGGCGTCTGGCGCACATACGACAATACCTGATCGCCATGGTTAATCAGCGACGGCGCGTAACTGGCCGCACGCAGATAATCAATCAGTAACTGACCCAGCTTTGGTTCGTCTTCCACAATCAAAATGCGTGGGGTGTTTTCATCAATGGGTAACTCAGTCATACGTTTCTCGCTATGTCCCGTTCCAGGGGTAATTCAACTTTAATGCTAACCCCACCAAAAGGCGAATGCGTGGCGCGGACCTTGCCGCCATGGGCTTCGACAATATTCAGGCAGATTGCCAGACCTAAACCCGAACCGCCGCTGGCGCGGTTGCGCGAACCTTCGGTGCGATAAAAGCGTTCAAATAATCTGCCTAACTGCTGATCGCTGACGCCCGGGGCGCTATCGGCAAAATCAATGATCAGCGTATTGCCCTCCGGCGTGGCGCAGAGGTGCATACCACCGCCGCTATCGGTGTAGCGCAGGCTGTTTTCCAGCAAATTGTTGAAAAGTTGCATCAGCCGATCCGGGTCACCAAAGACCACGGCGCGCTCCGGTAGCGTTATGTCGATAGTCAGGTTGCGGCTGGCGTACCGTTCACGAAACGCCCCGGCGGCCACTTCCAGTAAGGAAACCACATCCACCGGCCTTTTCTGATACGCCAGCGCGCCTTCATCCGACATAGACAACTGATGCAAATCATCCACCAGTTTGGTTAACGTGGCGACTTCGGCCTGCAATGACGCCACCGACTCCGGTGTAAATTGCCGCACCCCATCCTGAATGGCTTCCAGTTCGCCGCGCAGCACCGCCAGTGGCGTACGCAACTCGTGGGAAATATCCGCCATAAAATCACGACGCATCTGCTGATTTTTCTCAAGCGTACTGGCGAGCTGATTAAAGTCCTGCGCCAGCTTACCCAGTTCATCCTGACTGCCAGGGTTAACGCGGGTGGAGAAATCCCCGGCTGCCAGCTTGTGCGTACCCTCGACCAACCGTTTTACCGGCGCGAGCAGGCCGCGGGCCAGCGGGAAGGTTGCCAGTGCAGCCAGCAGGGTAGAGAGCGCGACAATTAACCAGCTTGTGCGCCGCTGTTGACGGTCAAAGTTAATATCGGTATTACGCGTCAGGCGCTCCACCGGCGAGGCGATGACCCAGCCGACAGTCTGACCATTCACCGTAATTGCCCGTCGTGTACCGTCGGCAGGTAGCGGGCTACGCGGCCCAACAAGCACCTCTCCCGAAGCGTCTGTCACCCAAAATTGCGTTCGCCAGCCATGCGGCGGCATGCCGTTGCCCGGCTCCGGGGGAGGGCCTGGCGGCGGTTCATGCTGGTGGTTATCACCATGTTCCGGACCCGGACCACCAGGCCCGCCTTCACGCTCATTGTCGCGCTCGAATGAACGGAGTATCTGGAAGATAAAGCGGTCGTTGTTGCGTAAAAAACCCCAGTCGCCGTGCTGTGCATATTGTTCACTGAGAGCATCGCTGAGCAATTGCAGGCGCTGTTCGTTGCCATGTTTAATGTAATCGATAAAACCCCGTTCGAAACTGACGCGTACCGCCCAGTGCATACTGATTAGCAGCACGATACAGGTGGCGAAAATGGCCAGAAAGAGTTTAGCGGTAATACCGGGTCGCCAGATTTTCATGATTGACTCCTGTTGCGCCGGGAAATGACCACGTTCTGACTGACATCATTCGGGACTCGGGCAAAGATAAAGGCGGGCAGGGCGATGATAAATGCCATGCACAGGTAGGTATAAAGAAAGACGTGATGGGCAACACCGCTGTCGGCGGACAAATTGTGCTGGCCGAACAGCCCGAGTAACAGCCCTGCGACGGTGACGCCGATACTCATCGAAAGCTGCATGATCATCGATAACAGGCTATTGCCGCCGCTCGCCAGTTCATCGGGCAGGTCTTTCAACGTCAGGGTATTCATGGAGGAAAAACGCATGGAGTTGATCATTCCCTGCGCGAACAGCACAAAGGGTAACAGGGCGTACCATCCCATTAGCGCGGTCCCCATAAACAGCAGGCTGACGGTGGCCAGGCCCAGCGTTGAGCCTACCAGCGCACGGCGGTAGCCAAAGCGGTTGACTAACTGAACCACAATCCGTTTCATGCCCATACTGCCAATGACCATCGGAATCATCATTAACCCGGCATGAAACGGCGAAAAACCCAGACCAATCTGCAAAAAGATCGGTGTCATAAAGGGCAGCATGCCACTGCCAATGCGCCCGGCGAAACTGCCGAGCAGGCCAAGGGAGAATGACGGCGTGCGAAACAGACGCAGATTAAACAGCGCGCCCGCATTTCCTTTGGCATGCAGCAGATAGATGACAATCGCCAGCACGCCGCCTGCCACCAGAAGGCAGAGCAACGACGGTGAAATTCCAGACCCCTTTTGCCCGTCGAGCGCCAGCGTTAGCGTTGCCATTCCCGACGCCAGCAGCAAAAAGCCAAAGATATCAAAACGACGGGTTTGTAAGGTGTAATTCGGCATTAACCACAGGGTGGCTATCGCCCCAACTACGCCAACGGGCAGGTTAATGAGGAAGATCCAGTGCCAGGACGCATACTCCACCAGGATACCGCCTAACGCCGGGCCGAGCAGTGGACCAACCTGACCGGGCAGAGTGACAAATGTCATTGCCGCCATGTATTGATCGCGCGGGACAATTTTCATCACCGTCAGTCTGCCGACGGGCACCATCATCGCGCCGCCAACGCCCTGTAATACGCGGGCCATTATCAGTTCATTGAGCGTGTTGGCCTGCGCGCAAAACAGCGAGCCCAGGGTAAAGAGAATGATGGCGGTAAAAAAGATATTACGCACCCCGACGCGATCCGCCAGCCAGCCGCTGGCGGGCAGCATGATGGCGACAGTCAGCACGTAGGAGACCACTACCATATGCATATGCAGCGGGCTCTCCCCCAGACTTCGCGCCATGGAGGGCAGGGCGGTGTTGACAATCGTGGTGTCCAGCGACTGCATAAAGAAGCCAAAGGCCACAATCCACAATTGCCAGCGTACATTTTGAGGTAGTTCTGTCACTCTGTTACAGGCTCTCTGCTTTTACGGGCAAATCGGCGTTGCAGGCGGTCAAAGAACAGATAGACCACCGGCGTGGTATACAGCGTCAGTAATTGACTCATAACCAGACCGCCAACAATGGTTATCCCCAGCGGCTGGCGCAGTTCGGAACCGTCACCACCCGAAATCACTAACGGAAGTGCGCCAAACAGCGCCGCCAGTGTGGTCATCATTATGGGTCTGAAACGCAGCAGACAGGCCTGGAAAATCGCCTCTTCCGCATTCAGATTCCCCTTCCGTTGGGCTTCAAGCGCAAAATCCACCATCATGATGGCATTCTTTTTCACGATACCAATCAACAGCATAATGCCAATTAGCGCAATAAGACTGAAAGGCGCGCCAAACAGCTCCAGCGCCAGCAGCGCCCCGACGCCCGCAGAGGGCAGCGTCGAGAGGATCGTCAGCGGGTGCACGTAGCTCTCATAGAGAATACCCAGCACGATATAGACCGTCGCGATCGCGGCAAGAATCAGGATCACCTGCGAGTTCATGGTCTGCTGAAAGACTTGCGCGGTGCCGGCGAAACTGCCGCGCACTGTAGATGGCACGCCCAACTGGGTCATGGCGCGGTCAATCGCATCACTCGCTTCGGACAGCGACATCCCTGTTGGCAAGTTGAAGGAGATCGTAGACGCCGCCGATAGCCCCTGATGGTTGACCGCCAGCGGGGCGTTTGCCGGTTGCCAACGGGCAAAATAGGAGAGCGGAATCGGTTTTCCCTCGTTGTTGATGACAAACATCTTATCCAGCGCGCTAATGTCCTGGGTATAGCGTCGGTCGACCTCCATCACCACTTTGTACTGGTTAAGCGGCTGGTAGATGGTGGAAATCTGCCGCTGACCGAAGGCGTTGTTCAGCAGGCTGTTGGCCTCTTGCACGTTGATCCCAAGGCGCGACATGCTTTCGCGATCGTAAGTCAGGTTCATCTCCGCGCCGTTGTCCTGCTGGTCGGAGTTAACGTCCGCCAGCTCCGGCAGCGAGGCGAGCGCTTTACGAATTTTCGGCTCCCACTCGCGCAGGGCGCTCAGGTCATCGGAGAGCAGAGTGTACTGGTAGCTGGCATTGGATTGTCGGCCACCGACGCGGATATCCTGGACGGCCACCAAAAACAGACTGGCCCCCGGCTCTTTGGCCAGCTTCCCTCGCAGACGGTCGATAACCTGTTGGGCGGTTTCATTGCGGACATTGCGTGCTTTAAGGGTAATAAACATCATGCCGCTATTGACCCGCGAACCGCCGGTAAAACCGGTCACGTTATCTACGGCGGGGTCGTCGCGGATGATCTTCATAAAGTCCTGTAATTTAATGCGCATCGCCTGGAACGAAATGCTCTGGTCCGCCTGAATACCGCCCATCAGGATGCCCGTGTCCTGCTCCGGGAAGAAGGTTTTCGGAATGGTGATATACATCCAGATATTGAGCGCGATGGTGGCAATCAGCACCAGCCCCACCAGCCGTGCGTGGTTTAACACCCATTTGAGTGACTTTGCATAGGCGCGTTGTAGGCCGAGCAGCAAACGGCCAATGCCCCTGTTGCGCGTGGTGGACGGGGATTTGCGGCTACGCAGCAACCAACCGCACATCATTGGCGTCAGGGTAAGCGAGATAGCCAGCGAGATGCCGATAGCCACCGATAACGTGACGGCAAACTCCCGTAGCAGGCGTCCCGGAAGCCCTTCCATCAGCAATAGCGGCAAGAAAACCGCGACCAGCGAGATACTCATGGAGAGCACCGTAAAGCCGACTTCGCGTGTTCCCTGTAGCGCCGCCTGTAGCGGTTTCATTCCGGCCTCCAGGTGGCGGGAGATATTCTCCAGCACCACGATGGCATCATCGACCACGAAACCGGTGGCGATGGTCAGCGCCATTAGCGAGAGGTTATTGAGACTAAAACCGCACAGGTACATGGCGGCGAAAGTACCAATCAGCGACACCGGGACCGCCACCGCGGGAATAAGCGTCGCCCGCCCGGAACGCAGGAAAAGGAAGACAACCAGGATAACCAGCGCGACTGAGATAACCAGCGACTGCTCCACTTCCGCGAGGGAGGCACGGATAGTGGGCGAACGATCCTGGGCAATTTGCAGGTCTATTGCCGCCGGAATGGTTTTTTGCAGTTCCGGCAGGCGAGCGCGGATGCTGTCGACGGTCTGGATGATGTTGGCTTCCGGCAATTTGCGGATCATCAGCAAAATGGCGGGTTTAGCGTTGGTCATCCCGGCGTTACGGATATCCTGAACGGAGTCGGTCACCGACGCGACATCACTCAGGCGTACGGCTGCGCCATTATTGTAATGAATGATCAGCGGCTGATACGCGGCAGCAGTTTTTAGCGCGTCATTGGTCTGCACCTGCCAGCGGTGGGTCGCATCTTCAATCGCCCCCTGTGGGCGACGAACGTTGGCCTGGTTGATGGCGGTACGTACCGCATCGAGCGAGACGCCCTGGTTAAACAGGGCCTGCGGGTTTAACCCAACGCGCACGGCGGGCAGCGAACTACCGCCGATATCGACATCGCCGACGCCGTCGATCTGGGAGATGGTTTGCGCCAGTTGCGTGGAGGCGAAATCGTACAGCTCACCTTGCGAATAGGTATCAGAGGTGAGCGTCAGGATCATAATCGGTGCGGCAGACGGGTTTGCTTTGCGATAGGTCGGACGGCTCGGCATGCCGCTTGGCAACAGATTTTGCGCCGCGTTCAGCGCCGCCTGAACATCACGCCCCGCGCCGTTGATATCGCGGTTAAAGTTAAACTCCAGAATGATACGCGTGCTGCCAAGCGAACTGGAGGAGGTCATTTCGTTGACCCCGGCGATACGCCCGAGTGAGCGCTCCAGCGGCGTCGCCACCGACGAAGCCATGGTTTCCGGCGATGCACCTGGCAGAGAGGCGCTGACCATGATGACCGGAAAATCCACCTGCGGCAGCGGGGCTACCGGCAACAGCCGGAAACCCAGAATGCCGCAGAGCGTGATGGCAAGGGAGATCAGTATTGTCGCCACCGGGCGGTAAATGAAGAGGGCGAAAAACTTCATTTACGCCTCCTCTTCACGGCGCGGAAAGCGGCGACGCAGAGAGAGCGCGAGTCGGTCGAAAAGGAGATAGATAACCGGGGTGGTGAACAGCGTCAGCACCTGGCTTACCATCAAACCGCCCACCATACCAATCCCCAGCGGGCGGCGCAGTTCTGCCCCGACGCCGGTACTGAGCATCAGCGGTAATGCGCCAAGCAGCGCTGCCAGCGTGGTCATCAGGATCGGACGAAAACGCAGCAGACAGGCCTGGAAAATGGCGTCACGTGGCGACATGCCCTCTTCACGTTCGGCAGCAAGGGCGAAGTCAATCATCATGATGGCGTTTTTCTTCACGATACCAATCAGCAAAATGATGCCAATGATGGCGATAACGTCCAGTTCGCTCCCGGCGATAAGCAACGCCAGCAGTGCGCCGACTCCCGCAGTTGGCAACGTCGACAAAATGGTGACCGGGTGAATAAAACTTTCATACAGCACGCCCAGCACGATGTACATCGCCACCACGGCGGCAACCACCAGCCAGACGGTGCTGCCGAGCGCAGCCTGGAACGCCAGGGTACTGCCCTGGAACTGAGTGGTAATGTCGGTCGGCAGGTTGAGCGTCTTCTCGCTGTCGGTAATCGCCTGAACGGCTTCGCCCAGTGAGTGACCCTCCGCCACGTTAAAAGAGATGGTGGTGGAAGGAAACTGGTCAAGATGGTTAATCGACAGCGGTGCGAAACGCTGCTCGACTTTCGCTATCGAACTTAGCGGCACGGTACCGCCGCTGCTACTGGCAAGGCGGATATTATCCAGCGCCGACAGCCCCGGCGTTTGTGCGGTGTTGTGTTCCAGCACCACGCGATACTGATTCGCCTGGGTATAGATCGTAGAAATCAGGCGCTGACCGAAGGCGTTGTACAGGGCATTGTCCACATCAGACATGCTAATCCCAAGACGGCTGGCGCTGTCGCGATCAACATTGACATACGCCACCAGCCCCTGATCCTGCCAGTCGCTGCTGACGTCAGCGAGTTGTGGCAGGGCCTGCAATTTGTCCATTAACTGCGGCACCCACTCGCTCAGGGCCGTCAGCGAGTTTGCCTGTAAGGTGAACTGATACTGCGTGCGGCTGACGGTAGTATCGATGGTCAAATCCTGGGTCGGTTGCAGATAGAGCGCTGCGCCCGGGATTTTCGCTACTGACTGTTGCAGGCGCTCAATAACCACCGGCACGCGATCGTCTCGTTCGCTGAGCGGCTTAAGGTTTATCTGTAGCCGTGCGCTGTTGAGCGCCGGATTGGTACCGTCCACGCCGACAAAGGTGGTCAGACTTTGTACTGCCGGGTCTTTGAGCACGATATCCGCGACCTGGCGCTGGCGCCCGGCCATGCTGGCAAACGATGCCGACTGTGGCGCCTGCAAGGTGCCCTGGATAATGCCGTTATCCTGCACCGGGAAGAAGCCTTTCGGGATCACAATCCACAGAAAGACCGACAGCAGCAGGGTGGTGATGGCGACGCCCAGGGTCAGCCACGGATGGTTGAGCACTTTGGCGAGCAGGCGACCATACGCGGCAATCACGCGCTCGAAAAATCGCTCCGAAGCGCGGGAAAAACGGTTCTGCTTACGAAGCGATTCCGCGCTTAACATGCGTGCGCACATCATCGGCGTCAGGGTTAGCGAAACAATCGCCGAGATTAAAATCGCCACCGCCAGGGTGACGGCAAACTCGCGGAACAGTCGCCCGACGATATCGCCCATAAACAACAACGGGATCAGTACGGCAATCAGCGAGAAGGTCAGCGAGATAATGGTAAAGCCTATCTCGCCAGCCCCTTTAAGCGCGGCGGCCAGCGGCTTCTCGCCTTTTTCGATATACCGCGAGATGTTCTCAATGACCACAATGGCGTCATCCACCACGAAACCGGTGGCGATGGTGAGCGCCATCAGCGTCAGGTTATTGATGGAGAACCCCAGGAATACCATAACCGCGAAGGTCCCCACCAGAGAGAGCGGTACGGCGACGCCCGGAATGATAGTGGCCGGGATATTACGCAGGAACAGATAGATGATCATTACCACCAGCGCGATAGCCAGCATCAGTTCGTACTGGGTATCGGAGACCGATGCGCGGATATTGTTGGTGCGGTCCGACAGCACTTTCACTTCAACCGACTTCGGCAGGCTGCTGGTCAGTTGCGGCAGCATGGCGCGGATACTGTCGGCGGTGTCAATGATGTTCGCGCCCGGCTGGCGCTGAACGTTCATGACAATCGCCTGCTGTTTGTTAGCCCACGCCCCAAGCCAGCTGTTTTCCGCCCCTTGTTCAACCGTTGCGATATCACCCAGGCGGATGGGGGCGCCGTTCTGGTAGGCCACAATCAGACGACGGTACTCCTCGGCGGATTGCATCTGGTCATTAGCCGACAAGGTGACGGCGCGGGCCGGACCGTCCAGACTCCCTTTGGCGGAGTTAACGTTCGCGTTGCTGATAGCCGTGCGGACCGTTTCGCTGGTTAACCCCAGGGCCGCCACCGCCTGCGCATTGAGTTTGACGCGCACGGCAGGACGCTGGCCGCCGGCAAGCGTCACCAGACCAACCCCCGATACCTGGGAAATTTTCTGCGCCACGCGGGTTTCCACCATATCTTCTACCTGGGTCATTGGCATGGCGGAAGAGGTGACGGCCAGGGTCATGATCGGCGGGTCCGCCGGGTTAACTTTACTGTACACCGGCGGGTTGGGCAGGTCAGAGGGCAGCAGACTGTTGGCGGCGTTCATGGCCGCCTGCACTTCCTGTTCGGCGACATCGAGCGGTAGCGTCAACTGGAATTGCAGGGTCACCACCGACGCGCCGCCGGAGCTTTGTGATGACATCTGCTTAAGGCCCGACATCTGACCAAACTGGCGTTCCAGCGGTGCGGTAATCGCCGATGTCACCACGTCCGGGCTGGCGCCAGGATAGAGCGTCACGACCTGAATGGTGGGGTAATCCACTTCCGGCAGTGCGGAGACAGGCAGGAAGCGGTAGCCGATAATCCCGGCGAGCAAAATCGCCACCATCAAAAGAGTAGTGGCGACAGGACGCATAATGAACAGGCGCGAAGGGCCGCCGGTTCTGCCTGGCGGAAGCAACTGCATCAGGACTGCGCTCCTTTCGACGGACGTTCACGTTTGGCCGGCATCTGATCTGCGTTTTTGGCATCGACCACTTCCACTGTCGCCCCTTCGGTCAGACGATCAATGCCGTCTGTCACCACGCGGTCACCGGCGGAAAGCCCGGCGGCAATCACCACTTTTTGGCTGTCCTGAATACCCGGCGTCACCGTGTGTTTGCTGACCTGGTTTTTATCATTGAGCACCCAGACGAAGTTACCTTCATTACCCATCTGCAGGGCAGCAGTCGGAATGACAACGGCGTTCTGTTGGGTAGAGACAAGCATGCGCGCATTCACAAACTGATTAGGGAAGAGGATGTCATCCTGGTTATCAAAGCGGGCTTTCAGCTTGATTGTCCCTGTGGTGGCATCAATCTGGTTATCAAGGCTGAGTAGCGTGCCGGTGGTGAGTTTCTGTTTATTTGTACGGTCCCAGGCTTCAACGCTTAACGTTTGTCCGGCTTTTTGCGCCTTGATAACGGTGGCGATGTCGTTCTCCGGCAGCGTGAATACCAGATCAATGGGGTGAGTCTGCGTCAACACCACAATACCGGTAGTATCGCTGCTGGAGATCTGATTGCCGATATCCACCTGTTTGAGGCCGACACGTCCGTCGATAGGGGCCACAATGCGGCTCCAGTCGAGCTGGAGTTGCGCGCTGGCGACAGCAGCCTCATCGGCTTTGATGGTGCCCTGTGTTTCGCTGACTAACGCCTGCTGGGTATCCAGATCCTGGCGAGAAACAAGATTGGTTTTTACCAGTTGCTGATAGCGGGCGAGATCGCGCTGGGCGTTAGCAAGGGTGGCCTTATCTTTTGCCAACTGTCCCTGCGCCTGTGCCAGCGTAACCTTGAATTCGCTCGGGTCGATTTCTGCAAGAAGATCACCTGCTTTGACCTGCTGGCCTTCTTTAAAGTGAATGGCTTGCAACTGCCCGGACACACGGCTACGCACCGTTACCGTGTTGGCCGCGGTGACCGTCCCCAGGCCAGTAAGATATTGCGGAACTGCTTGTTGGGTTGCCGTTGCTGCCTGTACCGGTGGTAGCGCGCCGCCGCGCATACCATGACGGCCACCGCCCGCGCCAGGGCGCTGTGTTTGCCCGTTTCCAGCCCCGGTTGCAGGCGTCGTTTCCTTATGGCGGAACCCGTACCAAACAGCAGCAATACCGACAATAATCACCACTGCTGCTATCACCAGGCGGGAAGACTTTCTGCCTTTCATCGTTATTCGTATCTCATCCGGAAACATTGCCTGAAATAATACTAGTTTAGTGAGTGCAGGCGTCAGAAAAATGGAGAGAATATGAAGTACTGTCTGGAAACGTCTTTCTGAGAATCTGATTTGCGTTAGGGTGTTTTTGCGATAAAAAAAACTGGAAAGCGCGGCACCTGACGTACATCTCGCCGGGTTTCCGGACCATTCATCACTGAGGGTGTATTACAACCTGCCATTGGCCTTAGCCCCTTTACTGTATTGGGGGGCAGTATGCAGAGAGCAGGATGGAGATCGTTTCTGTGGTGGTAGCGGATTATTGAGATCCACTTTGCCGCTTGTGTTACGTATGGCGGAAAGTTAAATGCCCGCGCAGATCGCTGTGCGGGCATTTATTAATGCTTAACGAAATACCACCTGCGCCCAACGCGCAAGACCGGCGGTCACCGAGCCAAAATCGTCACCTCCGGCAATCGGAATACCCGGCAGGGCCTGCGACAGTGCGCGTTTGATAATCGGCGAACGCGCGCTACCCCCGGTCAGGTAAATC
Organism: Phytobacter palmae; assembly: GCA_900112785.1. Taxonomy (GTDB): domain Bacteria; phylum Pseudomonadota; class Gammaproteobacteria; order Enterobacterales; family Enterobacteriaceae; genus Phytobacter; species Phytobacter palmae. Next base: position 257,703 of record FONB01000007.1, read on the forward strand.
ACCTCAGGCGAAGTATTACTGCTTTCCAGTGCCAGTTGAACCTGCTCCAGAATACGCTGTAACGGCTGATTCAACGCAGCTTCCAGCCCAACTTGATCGATAGCAGTCGCCAGTTCTTTACTGATAAACGGCAACTGCGCCTGAGTTTCCACCTGTTCGGAGAGGGCAATTTTGCTCTCTTCGGCGCTGCGCACCAGACGGTAGCTCAGGCGCTGCTTCCACACCTTTTGCAGCAGGGCGACTTTATCCGCCTCGCGGGCATCGCGCACCAGATCGTTAAGCAGACGTCCGTTTGCCGCGCTGTAGAATTCGGTTTGCGCCGGTACATCGTTAATCGCGACGGCGTTCCACCATGGCAGAATCGGCAGCGCGATGCCTTTTTCGGTCTGGCCACCCATACCGAGCAGCGGCATCAGGTTTTTAAACGCCAGCGCGATATCCAGATCATTACCGCCGACACGGCAACCGCTGTGGCCCAGCAGGCTGGTCTCACGATCCGGGCGGTTGTGCCACTGCGGCCCCATCAGCAGTAAAGAACAGTCAGTGGTCCCGCCGCCGATATCCACCACCAGCACGCGCTTTTCTTCACGTAATGTGGCTTCGAAATCCAGCCCCGCAGCCACCGGCTCGTACTGAAATACCACGTCGCGAAAACCGGCGCGTTTTGCCGCACGCTCAAGAATGCCCTGCGCCTGGGTGTTGGCGTCATCGCCACCCAACCCCTGAAAGTTAATCGGGCGACCAATAACCGCCTGGTCTATCGTCTGCGGAAGTTGTGATTCGGCCTGCTGGCGAATGTGCAGCATCATGGCGCAAACCAGATCTTCGAACAGGGCGATTTGCTGTGGTTTTAACCCATTTGCGCCCAGAAACGATTTCGGCGATTTAACGAAGTAGATCTCTTCCGGGTCTTCCACATACTGGCGCAGCGAGTTCAGGCCGAACTGGACGCTTGACGCCTGGACGTCGATATCTTCTTCGCGGTTATAGCTCACGGCACGGCGCAGCAGCGCCTGCGTTTCGCTCCCCGTTGCCGGGACATTATGGTGACGATAGAGCCACTCACTCACCGCTTCGCGCGTTGGCGCGCAGAGCATCGACGGCAGCAGGGTGCTGTCATTTTCCATTTTTAACAGTCGTGGAGTCTCTTCCTGCATAACGGCGACCGAGCAGTTGGCGGTGCCGTAATCAAAACCTACAAACACGTGTTTATCCCCATGCCAGTGAAGAAGGGGGGCGACTTTAGCCGAATGCGCGCGACAGGACAACTGGAATATCAAAGCAAAGCGCAAAATGATGAATGCGTATATGCTCTTAGCCGTTGATGACAGGAGAACGTATGTACACACTGCGCTGGCAGCCGCCCTATGACTGGGCCTGGATACTGGATTTTTTACGCTTGCGTACGGTTACTGGCGTTGAAGTGGTTACGCAGACCACCTATACCCGTTCGTTTGCCTTTGGCGGGCATCGCGGCGTGATTACTGCCGTGCCGGATGAGGCCGGCTCAACCCTTAACGTTACGCTGAGCGAAGGGTTGTTGCCGGTGGCAGATATCTGTTTGCAGCGGCTAAGCCAGCTCTTTGATCTCGACTGCACGCCACAGATCATTACTGATGCGCTTGGGGACGTGGGGGCTGCACGGCCGGGCCTGCGGCTTCCCGGGTGCATGGACCCGTTTGAACAGGCGGTCCGCGCGATTTTAGGCCAACTGGTGAGCGTGGCGATGGCAGCAAAGCTGACTTCCCGCGTAGCGGCCCTGTGTGGCGACAGGCTGGATGAGCAGTTCGTTCTGTTCCCGCAACCGGCGCAGCTGGCGCAGGTTGATCCGCTGGCGCTCAAAGCATTAGCTATGCCGGTAAAGCGGGCTGAGTCGCTGATCTTTCTTGCGCAATCGGTGCTGGACGGGACTTTTCCTCTGACGATGCCGGATGACGTCGAACGTGGGATGAAAACGCTACAGACCTTTCCGGGGATTGGCCGCTGGACGGCCAACTATTTCGCCCTGCGCGGCTGGCAGGCGAAAGATGTTTTCCTGGCGGATGATTATCTGATTAAGCAGCGTTTTGCCGGGATGACGCCTGCGCAGATCCGCCGCTACGCCCGGCGCTGGCAACCGTGGCGTTCTTACGCGTTGCTGCATATCTGGTATACCGAGGGCTGGCAGCCAGATCTCACGGCTAGTTAATGGCGAAATAGCTGGTATTGAGCATAATATCCAGCGGCTGAGGCTGTGAAATGGTGTCGCCGAAGATCAAATCAACGCCAATACCAGAAAGCGTATCCATCATCAGCGGCTGGTTTGTCGGCCCGGCTATGCTCTTAAGGCCCAGACGCTGGGCATGCCCCTGAATAATGGTGACCATCATTTCATCCATCAGGTTGCCATGAACATTGGTTACCAGCTCCTGGTCGATCAAAAGGTAATCGGCGGTATGCGGCGTAAGATGGTTAAAGATTTCCAGATCATGGCCAATGTGACTCAGGATAATACGGCAGCCCGCATGGCGTAGTTTTTTCAGGTTATCGATGATCTCTTTGCCCTGACGCATAAGGGCATCGGCGTTAATCATCAGATGAAGCAGGCGACCCGGCATCGGGCCGCGCTCCAGCAGGTCCAGAATCTCTTCAACCAGTTTGCTGTTGGAAAGCCCGGCAGCAGAGAGCGGTAGTGCAACACCCAACCCTTTCGCCGCAACGGCGGTGGCATGGTTACGGAAAAACTCATGGAATACGCGGCGGTCAAGGGCACGGATTAGCTCTGGTTCATTTAAACCTGCACGGAAGGCGCGCTCCTCCATCACTTCGCCTTCGCTGGTCCACAGGCGCAGAGAGAGCAACCAGAAATTGCAGGTTTCCGGTACGCGCGGTGAGGCGACGCTGCGGGCAATCATCATCAGATGATTGTCTTTGATCATCCGCCACTGTTCATCCAGCGACATCATGCTGCGGTCCTGGAGCATCTGTCCCTGCAGCGCTTCATAGACAGTCACCAGTCCACGGCCATTATTTTTCGACGCATAGCAGGCAATGTCAGCCTGCGACATAACTTCTGAGGCCTGGTGATTGGTTTCATCAATAATGGTGATCCCGGCGCTCGCGCCGATACGGTGCATACGACCTTCCCACATAAAGTGGTAGTCGTTAATCGCCTGAATAATGCGCCCGGAAATATAGCGTGCGCTTTCGACATTGCAGTCCGGCAGCAGCAGACCGAACTCATCGCCGCCAAGACGGGCCAGAATATCGGTAGAGCGCAGCATGCTCAGCATCAGTGAGGAGAGTTCGCGAAGCAGGGCGTCACCAGCGGCATGACCGGCGGTATCGTTCACTGCTTTAAAACGGTCAAGATCAATAAACACCAGCGCATGACGCTGATGTAACTCCTGTACGCTTTTCAGCAGGCGCTTAAGATGCGTTTCGAAATTAACGCGGTTAGCCAGATGCGTCAGGGCGTCGTGAGAGGCGCTGTAGCTGAGCTGGCGCAACATCTTACGCGACTCGGTGACGTCCTGAATCACCAGTACGAAGCCAATATTTTGCCCGTCCAGCGTGCTTAGTGGCGTCACGCTGTAGTGGATATCATAGGTACCGCCGGTACGGCAGTGGAGTACCACGTCCTGTTCGATGGCTGAGCGCGACATATCACCGCTATGGATGTTTTCCATCGACGGACCGGTTTCACCAAAGGTAATGCGCAACACGTTCAGCAGTGGCTGCGACATCGCCTGTTCCTGTGTCCAGCCGCTCATTTTTTCGGCCACCGGGTTCATAAAGGTGACGTTCATATCGACATCAGTACAGAGTACGGCTTCACCGATGGAATCCAGGGTGATATGCAGGCGCTCCTTTTCCTGAAACAACGCTTCGTTGAGCTGCTTCACCTCGGTCATGTCCATATTGACCCCGAGCAGGCGTTCCACTTCGCCATTGCGGTTAAGCACCCGGTTAGCGAGAGTACGGATATGGCGAATACCGTCTTTAACGGCAATACGAAACTCGAGTTTAAAGGCGATCCGCGACATCAACGAGTCGCGAATAATTCGTTCCGTCTCTTCCCGGTCTTCCGGCAAAATACGTTCATACCAGAGCTGCCAGGTGGGTTTGATGTGCGATGGCACCTCATACAGTTCGAACATACGCTTGTCCCAACTGATGATATCCGGCTCCAGTTCCCACTCCCAGATACCTATCCCCCCGGCTTCGTTCGCCAGCGTGATACGTTCCATCAACCGTTTATTGACCCACTCAGTCTGTTTCAGATCGTTAATGTCTTCGACCTGGGCAATGAAATAACGCGGTGAGCCGTCCGCGTGACGCACCACCGACACCGCCAGAAGCGCCCAGACCAAATCGCCACTGCGGGTGTAGTAGCGCTTTTCCAGTGAGTAGGTATTAATTTCACCGCGAACTAACAGGTCCAACTGTTCAAGGTCTTTGTTCAGGTCTTCCGGCCAGGTGAGCTGTTGAAAGGTCATCAGCCGCAATTCATCCTGGGTGTAGCCAAGAAAATTACACAGCGCTTTGTTGGCCTGTAACCACTGCCCCTGGATGCCCACCAGCGCCATCCCGATGGCCGAGTATTCCATCGCATTACGGAAACGCTCTTCGCTTTCGCTGATATGTTTACGTTCAGCCCGGAAAGCATACATCACCATTGTCATGACGTTAGCGGGCAGAAGAATCATCAAAAACGGCAGCCAGGGTGCGTTAAACATCACACTGTTTTTTGGCATGATGGTCGTAAAAGGATCGGCCGCCGTAATCAGCGACACCATCATCACGGTAATCAGGAAGATAAGGAAAGCTTCCATACGCGGCAGGCGGATGGCGCTCCACATCAGCAGTACGATCACCGCAGTAAACGGCCAGGGCAGATAGTTCATCGCCAGCCAGCTCAGGCTGAGCGTAACGGCCAGGGTCGCCAGCGTTTCGATAAGTAATTGCCGCTTGCGGTGGCGCAACAGGTAGTGCGGCTTAAAAAGAATACCAATCGGTACCAGCGCCAGCGCGCCGATGGCCTCCGAGAGTGACCAGAGCATGAAGGTGCGCAGGAGGTTGTCTGTGGGAACTAACAGACAAACTAAAATCCCGCCCAGCAGGGGAGGGATGAGAGCGCTACCGATAGCCAGTCGTATCCAGTCGTTTAAATTTTGTAGCGGATTATACCAGGGCAAAAATTTACGCAGCAGCATCGCCCCGGTCACCGCTTCGATAATATTAATGACGGTATACCAAAGATTCAGCGCGCCCGCTGACAACATCACCATGGTCGCTGCCAGACTGCCGATTGAACAGACTACGGCGATGCCCGGCCACATCTTTCCCGCGTGGCGATAAAACGCCACCATCATCAGGGCGGTGGGAAACCATAGCGGTGAGAGTTGGGTTCCGAAGTGGGTCAGTTCCAGCGAGAATAATGAAAAGATGAACGACAATAGCCCCAAACTGAGCAGACGCAGTATAAGGTCAGGGGTGGCCATCAAGACTCGCTGATTTTGTTTCATCATTACCGCTTAATCCGCAAACCCTACGTTGTCAGGAACGGCGTCCGGACGAGTTAATTATGAGTTCGGATTATGCTAGTACAAACAATTTACAATTCCTATGCCGTCCGCTCAGAATTTGACATCATAATGTTATTAATTACTTAGTTTCCAGGGAAAAGCGAACAAGCGCTGTTAATTTGAACGTTCTGATTTGCGAAAAGGTGCATTTTGCGACAGAAACACAGAGCCTTATCCCCGAACGGCGCACAGAACGTATTCGACTGGTATCATGGACGCGAAATCCCTATAATTGCCGCGTTTGACGCTCCGGCGTCGTCCTTCCTTTACATCCAGGTTAATCAGGTCGCTAAATTTATGACTGATAAGTCACATCAGTGCGTCATTATCGGCATCGCCGGCGCATCGGCTTCAGGTAAAAGTCTTATTGCCAGCACGCTTTATCGTGAACTTCGTGAGCAGGTAGGCGATGAGCATATCGGCGTTATTCCGGAAGACAGTTACTATAAAGATCAAGGTCATCTGTCGATGGAAGAGCGTGTCAAAACCAACTATGACCATCCAAGCTCTATGGATCATAGTCTGCTGTTCCAGCATCTGCAGATGCTCAAAAGCGGCCAGGCCATTGAATTACCGGTCTACAGTTATGTAGAACATACCCGGACACCGGAAACTATCCACATCGAACCGAAAAAAGTCATCATTCTTGAAGGCATTCTGCTGCTGACCGACGCGCGTCTGCGGGATGAAATGAATTTTTCTATCTTCGTTGATACCCCGCTGGATATCTGCCTGATGCGCCGTATCAAGCGTGATGTGAACGAACGTGGCCGTTCAATGGACTCGGTGATGGCACAATATCAGAAGACCGTTCGCCCGATGTTCCTGCAGTTTATTGAGCCTTCCAAGCAGTATGCCGATATCATCGTGCCGCGCGGCGGCAAAAACCGTATCGCGATTGATATTCTGAAAGCCAAAATCAGCCAGTTTTTTGAATAATACATGATAGGCTGTACCCTTTAGTTTACTTTGCTTTGCCCCTGAATTGTCAGGGGCGTCATGCACGAAAGGAGAAAGTGCCATGCGTCTTTGCGACCGAGATATTGAAGCCTGGCTGGATCAGGGGCGTCTGTCGATTACCCCGCGTCCCCCCGTTGAGCGCATTAATGGCGCGACTGTCGATGTCCGTCTGGGCAACAAATTTCGCACCTTCCGTGGGCACACCGCTGCATTCATCGACCTGAGCGGTCCTAAAGACGAAGTGAGCGCGGCGCTCGATCGTGTGATGAGTGATGAAATCGTTCTCCCCGACGGCGAGGCATTTTTCCTGCACCCTGGGGAACTGGCGCTGGCCGTCACCTTTGAATCGGTGACATTACCTGCTGACCTGGTGGGCTGGCTGGATGGTCGTTCTTCGCTGGCGCGTCTGGGACTGATGGTTCATGTCACCGCACACCGAATCGATCCCGGCTGGTCGGGCAGCATCGTGCTGGAGTTCTATAATTCTGGCAAACTGCCGCTGGCATTGCGCCCCGGTATGCTTATTGGTGCGCTGAGCTTTGAACCGCTCTCCGGCCCGGCCGACCGTCCGTATAACCGCCGCCAGGACGCGAAGTATCGCGACCAGCAGGGCGCGGTTGCCAGCCGTATTGATAAAGACTGAGTGATTTATACCCACTGAGGCTGCCATGAGAAGAGTGTTAACCACGCTAATGATTTTACTGGTCGTGCTGGTAGCCGGCCTTTCGGCGTTGGTCGTCATGGTCAACCCTAACGATTTTCGTGACTACATGGTGCGTCAGGTTGAGGCCCGTAGCGGCTATCAGTTGAAACTTGACGGCCCCCTGCGCTGGCACGTCTGGCCGCAACTAAGCATTCTCTCCGGGCGCGTTACCCTGACCGCTCCGGGCGCGGAAGTCCCTGTGGTGAAAGCGGACAATATGCGCCTGGATGTTGGGCTGTTGCCGCTGCTTTCGCATCAGCTACAGGTGAAACAGGTCATGCTCAAGGGGGCGGTTATTCAACTGACACCGCAGACCTATGCGGCGCCAGAGCATGATGCGCCGGTGGCTCCTAAAGAGAATACCTTGCCGCAGGCTGCGGAAGATCGTGGCTGGTCCTGGGACATTGCCCGACTTCAGGTTGCCGATAGCGTGCTGGTTTTCCAGCATGAAAACGAAGAACAGATTACCGTACGCGATATTCGTTTGCAGATGGAACAGGATGCGGCGCACCAGGCGACGCTGGACTTTTCAGGGCGTGTGAATCGCGATCAGCGCGATCTCTCGTTATCCCTGAAAGCGCAAGTGGATGCCAGCGATTACCCGAGCCATCTTACGGCGACCATTAGCGATCTGAAATGGCAATTGCAGGGAGGGGACGTACCGGCGCAGGGTATTACGGGCGCGGGGAGCTTCTCCGCGCAGTGGCAGGGCAATCGTCAACAAATCTCCCTTAGCGATCTGCACCTTAGCGCCAACGATAGTGCATTTAGCGGTAAAGGCAGCGTTATTCTTTCCGCAAAACCGCAATGGCTGCTGGATTTACAGTTCGACACGCTAAATCTCGATAACCTGCTGGCGCCGAAAGAGACGGCTTCCACGGATGCTTCTACTGACCAGCAGGGGCAGCAAGCACAGACACGTATGCCACGACCAGTGATCGCCAATAACGTAGAGCCGGAATATACCAGCCTGCGTGATTTCACCGCGCAGGTATCGCTTACTGCGAACAGTATTCGCTGGCGCGGAATGCGCTTTGATAACGTCAAAGGCCAGTTCTCTAATAACGCCGGGTTGCTCAACATTTCTACCCTGCAGGGGAAAATGGGCGACGGGGATATCTCTCTGCCCGGTATGCTGGATGTGCGCCGCGATAATTCACGCGCGGTCTTCCAGCCGCGGCTGGATAATGTCGAAATAGGCAATATCCTTAAAGCGTTCAATTACCCGATAGCCCTTACGGGCAAACTCTCTCTGGCGGGAGATTTTTCGGGGAGCCGGATTGATGCCGATGATTTTCGCCGTCACTGGCAGGGCGATGCCCATGTCGAAATAAAAGACAGCCGGATGGAAGGGCTGAACTTCCAGCAGTTAGTCCAGCAGGCGGTTGCTCGCAGCAGTGACGTGCAGGCGCAGGACAATTACGATAACGTGACGCGCCTCGACACCTTCAGCACTGATGTGTCGCTGGATTCGGGCGTCATGACCCTGGCGGATATGCAGGGCAGCTCACCGCTGCTGAGTCTGTCCGGTCAGGGTGAGATGGACCTTGTGCGGGAGCAGTGTGACACCCACTTTAACATTCGTGTACTCGACGGCTGGAAAGGCGACAGTAAACTGATCGACTACCTGAAATCTACCGACATCCCGCTGAATGTGTATGGTAAATGGCAATCGCTGAATTACAGTCTGCAGGTCGATCAGCTTTTGCGTAAACATTTACAGGATGAAGCGAAACGCCGACTGAGTGAGTGGGCGGATCGCAATAAAGACAGCCAGAACGGTAAAGACCTGAAAAAACTGCTCAACAAATTGTAACGCCGGGAACCCCGGCGTCACTCAGACCTGATAATCCAGCTCGTCGCCCGTATTCAGGGCGATGATCTGCACCTTCTGGACGCGGTGACTTTCTACTTCCAGTGTTTTCAATAAATAATCGCCTACCTGAACCTCTTCCCCCGGTGTCGGGATCCGTTGCAGATACTCCATCAGTAGCCCGGCAATCGTGTGGTATTCCCGTTTTTCATCCAGTGGCAGCGGCACATATTGCACCAGATCTTCCAGCGGCATATGGCCATTCGCAGTCCAGCTACCGTCGCTGTTTTTCTGAATATCGTGGCGGGCATCAATTTCTTCTACCTCATTTGGCAGATTCCCGGCGATGGTCTCCATTACATCGCTCAGGGTGACAATACCTTCAACCGAACCGAATTCATCGACCACAAACGCAAAATGGGTACGGGCACTGCGAAACTGCTCCAGCGCCTGTAACAGCGGCAACGTTTCCGGAAAGACCAGCGGCTGGCGGATCAATACTCTCAAGTCGAGCGGTTCACCGCGCAGCGACTGCTGGAGTAAATCAATCACATGCACCACGCCCAGCAAATCGGTCTCGTCATTGCCGCCGGTCACCACCATGCGCGTATGCTGGTTTTTCTCCAGCAAATCGCGAATCTCTTCTTCCGGGGCGTTCAGGTCGATATGTTCAATATCGTGACGGGAAGTCATGATACTGCTCACCGTACGCTGATTGAGGTTAAGCACCCGGCCAATCATCCGCCGCTCCTGCGGGTTAAAAAGCTGGCTACTGTCATGGTCAACCAGCATCGACGAGGTTTGTGCATCAAGCTCCGCGTCCTCTTTTTTGCCACTCAGCAGGCGCATTACCGCTTCAGTCGTGCGCTGGCGTAAGGTCTGGTTGGCCGACAGGAAACGGCGACGGTTGAAGATAGCGAGCTGATTAAGCGCTTCAATCATGACCGAGAAGCCTATCGCGGCGTACAGATAACCTTTCGGGATATGGAAACCAAAGCCTTCGGCAACGAGGCTAAAGCCAATCATCAGCAAAAAGCTCAGGCAAAGAATGACAATCGTCGGGTGGCTGTTTACAAAACGCGTCAGCGCTTTGCTGGCCAACAGCATCAGCGAGATGGCGACAATCACTGCGGCCATCATGACAGCCAGATGATCAACCATTCCGACCGCAGTGATCACCGAGTCGAGAGAAAAAACAGCATCCAGGACGACGATTTGTGCCACTACGGCCCAGAACCTCGCCCCGCGTCGTTGCGTGGGATTATCGCTGTCTTTACCTTCCAGCCGTTCGTTGAGTTCAACGGTGGCTTTAAAGAGCAGAAACAGACCGCCGAACAGCATAATCAGATCGCGCGCGCTGAAACTGAGGTCGCGGAAAGAAAAAAGCGGGTTGGTGAGCGTAACCAGCCAGGAGATAGACGCAAGCAGTAGCAGGCGCATAACCATCGCCAGCAATAGCCCTGTGACACGAGCGCGGTCGCGTTGCGCCGGAGGGAGTTTTTCCGCAAGTATTGCGATAAAAACCAGGTTATCAATGCCGAGCACGAGTTCGATCACAATCAGCGTAATCAATCCAGCCCAGATTGATGGATCGGCAATCCATTCCATCGTATGCGTAACACCTTATCAATTCTAACAATTGTCGTTATCTGATCATGGATAAAGCTAATCTAAATTGCAATGCCGACATGCGATTTATCTTATTTCTGCCTGCGCTCAGACGAGATATTAAATTCTATTTCCTTATTAGTAATGGGATTATTTTCCGCGACAGATAAAAATTATTTTTCGGATATTTCGCATGCGTAAAAGCAGGTAAGGATTTTGTCAACATCCATAAAATCCTAAAAACCTAAATATTTGCTCTTAATATTATTCTTAAAAATATGTTTAGGGCGGGATGTTGCCTTGCCTGTAATTCGCTTAGCTGCAACAATTCCTCCAGCATGTTTCAAATATACCTGTGAAGTTATTTTTAATGCAGCTAAACAGCGTAAATCCTTATGACTGCCTTATTTAAGGCATCCAGGAATATTCTCTATCAGGGTCGGAGTACAAAAGGGTGTTTTCAATAACTTACTGTTTAATCAGTGGATTGGTAGCTGAAAGCCAAGGGCGGTAGCCTGCCTGACAGCATGTCAAAAAGTCTGGATTATTCTGTCAACAGCATGTGGTTGAATAAGCGATTTTTAGGACTGATACCAGTTATATTAAGTTCCGATTAACTGCATTCTGATTCCGCCGTGACCAGTCGCTTATTTAAATACACAGGATAATTACTCTGCAAAAGTGATAATTAATCAATGATGAAATCCAAAACGAAATTGATACCATTATTGGTGTCCATGAGCTTGATGAGTGGCTGCACAGTCTTTCCCGGTAGCAATATGTCAACAACGGGAAAAGATGTGATTAAACAACAAGACGCCGATTTTGATTTAGACCGCATGGTGAATGTTTATCCATTGACGCCACGTCTGGTTGAACAATTACGTCCGCGACCGAATGTCGCCCAGCCGAATATGTCGCTGGACCAGGAAATCTCAAACTATCAATATCGCGTTGGCCCAGGTGATGTGCTTAGCGTCACCGTCTGGGACCACCCTGAACTGACTACACCCGCGGGCCAGTACCGTAGTTCAAGTGACACCGGTAACTGGGTACAGCCCGACGGCACCATGTTCTATCCCTACATTGGCAAAGTACATGTTGTGGGTAAAACCCTTGGCGAAATTCGCAGTGATATTACCAGCCGCTTAGCGACGTACATCGCGGACCCGCAGGTGGACGTTAATATCGCCGCTTTCCGTTCGCAGAAAGCCTATGTCTCCGGACAGGTCAACAAATCAGGTCAGCAGGCTATCACTAACGTTCCGCTGACAGTGCTGGATGCAATCAATGCCGCGGGCGGGCTTACCGATGCCGCTGACTGGCGCAACGTAGTGCTGACTCATAATGGCAAGGAACAGCGTATCTCTCTGCAGGCGCTGATGCAGAACGGCGATTTGAGCCAAAACCGTCTGCTCTATCCGGGTGATATTCTTTTCGTACCGCGTAATGACGATCTGAAAGTCTTCGTGATGGGTGAAGTTAAAAAACAGAGCACCCTCAAAATGGACTTCAGTGGTATGACGCTGACCGAAGCGCTGGGTCAGGCCGAGGGCATCGATCTGACAACCTCCAACGCCAGCGGCATCTTCGTGATTCGTCCGCTCAAAGGCGAGAACGGTCGCGGCGGCAAGATTGCCAATATTTATCAGCTTGATATGTCCGATGCGACATCGCTGGTGATGGCAACCGAATTCCGTCTCCAGCCGTATGACGTGGTGTATGTGACGACCGCCCCGGTTGCTCGCTGGAACCGTCTCATCAATCAGTTGCTGCCAACCATCAGTGGCGTTCGCTACATGACGGATACGGCGCGCGACATTCACACCTGGTGATAGGCGATGTTTAACAAAATTCTGGTGGTGTGTGTGGGGAACATTTGTCGTTCCCCCACGGCGGAGCGGCTACTGAAAAAGTACCAGCCCGCATTAACGGTAGAGTCAGCCGGTCTGGGGGCGCTGGTCGGTAAAAGCGCGGATGCAGAGGCAACCCGCGTGGCAGCAGAAAATAATCTGTCCCTTGAAGGGCATTGCGCCCGGCAGATTTCCGGAAAAATGTGCCGTGATTACGACCTGATTCTGGTCATGGAAAAACGGCATATCGCCGCATTGTGCGAAATCGCGCCGGAAATGCGCGGCAAAGTGATGCTGTTTGGTCACTGGGACAATGAACGTGAAATTCCCGATCCGTATCGCAAAAGCCGCGACGCCTTTGAGGCCGTTTACACCTTACTTGACCAGTCTGCCCGCCAGTGGGCGCAGGCACTGAACGCTCAGCAGGGATAACAATGACAGAGAAAACACACCATTCCGCCGCGCCGACGGTGGGAAATGATGAAATCGATGTAGGGCGATTAATCGGTACAGTCGTCGAGGCTCGCTGGTGGGTGCTGGGGATAACCGGCTTATTTGCCGTGGCCGCTATCATTTACTGCCTGTTTGCCACGCCAATCTACAGTGCGGATGCGCTGGTACAGATAGAGCAGAATACCGGTAATTCCCTGGTGCAGGATATCGGTTCGGCGCTGGCTAACAAACCGCCCGCGTCGGAAGCGGAAATTCAGTTGATTCAGTCAAGGCTGGTGCTGGGTAAAACCGTCGATGATTTAAATCTGGATATTGCCGTGACCAAAAACACCTTTCCGGTTTTTGGCGCAGGCTGGGACAGATTGATGGGGCGGCAGAATGATACGGTTAAAGTCACGACCTTCACCCTCCCCAAAGAGATGAAGGATCAGGTCTTTACCCTTACGGTGCTGGGGCCGAAACAGTACTCTCTGACCAGCGACGGGGGATTCAGCGCTCGTGGCGAAGTGGGGCAGCCGTTAAGCAAAGACGGCGTGACCATGCTGGTGAGCGCGATTCAGGCGGCGAACGACAGCGAATTCACCGTAACGAAATTCTCGACGCTCGGGATGATCAATAACCTGCAAAACAATCTGAGCGTAACCGAGAACGGTAAAGATACCGGTGTCTTGAGTCTCACCTATATCGGCGAAGATCGCGATCAGATCCGCGATATTCTTAACAGTATTACCCGCAACTACCTGCAACAGAACGTTGAGCGTAAATCCGAGGAAGCGGCGAAAAGCCTGGAGTTCCTTAATAAACAGCTGCCGGAAGTTCGCGCCAAACTGGACGTGGCCGAAAACAAACTCAACACCTATCGTCAGCAGCAAGACTCCGTGGACCTGCCGCTGGAAGCGAAGTCGGTGCTCGACTCCATGGTTAACATCGATGCGCAGCTCAATGAACTGACCTTTAAAGAGGCGGAGATTTCCAAGCTGTACACCAAAGCGCATCCGGCTTATCGCACACTGCTGGAAAAACGCAAAGCGCTGGAAGATGAAAAAGCCAAACTCAACAGCCGCGTGACGGCGATGCCAAAAACGCAGCAGGAGATTGTCCGTCTGACGCGCGATGTAGAGTCTGGTCAGCAGGTATATATGCAGTTGCTCAATAAACAGCAAGAGCTGCGTATTACCGAGGCCAGTACTGTTGGGGATGTTCGCATTGTCGATGCTGCCATTACTCAGCCTGGCGTACTGAAACCGAAAAAAGCGCTGATTATTCTGGGCAGCGTTATCCTGGGGTTGATCCTCTCTGTTGTCGTGGTTCTTCTGCGTTCACTCTTCAATCGTGGTATCGAAAGCCCGCAGGCGCTGGAAGAGCAGGGGATCAGCGTTTATGCCAGCATTCCGCTGTCGGAGTGGCAAAAAGCGCGCGATACGGTCAAAACCGTCAAGGGCAACAAGCGTTACAAACAGCGTCAGTTGCTGGCGGTGGGTAACCCCGCGGATCTGGCGATTGAAGCGGTACGCAGCCTGCGCACCAGCCTCCATTTCGCCATGATGCAGGCGCCCAATAATGTGCTGATGATGACCGGGGTCAGCCCGTCGATTGGTAAAACGTTTGTCTGCGCCAACCTGGCGGCGGTCATTAGCCAGACCAACAAACGCGTACTGATGATCGACTGCGACATGCGTAAAGGCTACACCCATGAACTGCTCGGTACCGATAACGTTAATGGTCTGTCAGACATTCTGGTTGGCAAGGGCAGTATTGAAAACTGTGCCAAAAAGACTTCCATAGCGAACTTTGATCTGGTGCCGCGCGGGCAGATCCCGCCGAACCCGTCCGAACTATTGATGAGCGAGCGATTCACGCAGTTGCTGGACTGGGCGAGTAAACACTATGACCTGGTGCTGATTGATACCCCGCCAATCCTTGCGGTGACGGATGCGGCGATCGTGGGGCGTCACGCGGGGACCACGCTTATGGTCGCGCGTTACGCGGTCAACACGGTGAAAGAGGTCCAGACCAGTCTGAGCCGCTTTACGCAAAACGGTATTCAGGTTAAAGGCGTCATCCTGAACTCCATTTTCCGCCGCGCGACTGGCTATCAGGATTACGGCTATTACGAATATGAATACAAATCTGATAGCAAATAACGTTTAACCCTCACTCCGTTCCTCTCCCCACCGGGGAGAGGGGGAAACAGTGCAGTCCTTTGCAAATAGGGCGCCGGCCACTCCTTCGCCCCTCGGGGGAGGGAGAGGCTGAGGGGAATATTGATCAATCGGGGAAAAAAATGACCACAGAACGTCCGTTAATCTCGATTTATATGCCGACATGGAACCGCCAACAATTGGCTATCCGTGCCATCAAATCGGTACTACGCCAGGATTACACCCACTGGGAATTGATCATTGTTGACGACTGTTCGACGGCCTTTGAGCAACTTCAGGGTTATGTGGCCGAATTAAATGATCCGCGTGTGACTTATACCCGTAACGCTTTTAATTCCGGCGCCTGCGCGGTGCGCAACCAGGCGATCATGCAGGCGAAAGGCGAGTTTATTACCGGTATCGATGACGATGATGAATGGACGCCGGATCGCCTGTCGGTATTTCTGGAACATAAGCACCATCTGGTATCACGGGCTTTTCTCTATGCCAACGACTATGTCTGTCAGGGCGAAGTCTATTCACAACCGGCCAGCTTACCGCTTTACCCAAAATCGCCCTTTTCCCGCAAGTTGTTCTACAAACGCAACATTGTGGGCAATCAGGTATTCAGCTGGTCCTGGCGCTTTAAGGAGTGCCTGTTCGATACGCAACTAAAAGCGGCACAGGACTACGACATCTTTTTGCGCATGGTGGAGCAGTATGGCGAGCCGTGGAAAATTGAAAAGGCGACGCAAATTCTGCACATCAATCACGGTGAGATGCAGATTACCTCGTCGCCGAAAAAATTCTCTGGCTACTTCCACTTCTACCGGAAACATAAAGCCAAATTTGACCGTGCCAGCAAGAAATATCAGCTGTTCACGTTGTATCAGATCCGCAATAAGCGCATGAACTGGCGCACGCTGCTGACGCTGTTTTCGGTGCGCAATGGCAAGCGTCTGGCTGATGGTCTGCGAGGGAAATGATGCGACTGGAAGATTTTCGCGCTAATCAGTGGAGCTTGCGCCCGTGTTGCATGGTTGCGGCCTATCGCGTCGCCCATTTTTGCTCGGTATGGCGCAAGAAAAATGTGCTCAACAATCTGTGGGCGGCGCCTGTGCTGTTAGTTTACCGCTTTATGACGGAATGTCTGTTTGGCTATGAGATTCAGGCCGCGGCGACCATTGGCCGCCGTTTCACCATTCATCATGGCTACGCTGTGGTTATTAATAAGAATGTGGTGGCGGGCGATGATTTCACCATTCGCCATGGCGTGACCATTGGCAATCGTGGCGCAGACAATCTGGCCTGTCCGGTTATCGGCAACAATGTTGAACTGGGGGCCAACGTGGTCTTGCTGGGTGATATCACCATTGGCAATAACGTCATGGTCGGCGCAGGCAGCGTTGTGCTCGACAGCGTGCCGGATAATGCGCTGGTAGTGGGTGAAAAAGCGCGGGTGAAAGCAATCAAATGAACATATTACAATTTAACGTTCGCCTCGCCGAAGGTGGCGCGGCAGGTGTCGCGCTCGATTTACACCAGCGGGCGCTGCAGCAGGGTATGCACTCACGCTTTGTCTATGGCTACGGTAAAGGCGGCAAGAAAAGCGTCAGCCATGACCAGTATCCCAACGTGATTAAACAGACGCCGCGTCTGACCTCTATGGCAAATCTGGCGCTGTTTCGCCTGTTTAATCGGGATGTCTTTGGCAATCTCAATAATCTCTATCACAGCGTCAGCCGCACCAAAGGGTCGGTGGTGTTGCACTTTCACGTGATGCACAGCTACTGGCTGAACCTGAATGACGTGGTGGCGTTTTGCCAGAAACTGAAAGCGCATAAGCCTGACGTGACCTTTGTCTGGACATTGCATGATCACTGGAGCGTCACCGGGCGCTGCGCGTTTACCGATGGCTGTGAAGGCTGGAAACAGGGATGCAAAAAGTGCCCGACGCTGGCGAACTATCCACCGGTTAACGTGGATCGCGCGCATCAGTTGGTGGGTGAGAAACGCCGTTTATTTAACGAGATGATGGCGCTCGGCTGTCAGTTTATTTCACCCAGTCAGCATGTGGCGGAGGCATTCAACAGCCTGTACGGCGCGGGTCGTTGCCGCATTATCAATAATGGTATTGATGTGGCGACCGAAGCCATTCTGGCGGATTTGTCCCCCGTTACTGTCACCCAGGGGCGACCGAAAATCGCCGTGGTGGCCCACGATTTACGCTATGACGGTAAGACCAGTCAACAACTTGTTCGTGATGTGATGGCGCTGGGCGAGCGAGTTGAGCTGCATACCTTCGGCAAGTTTTCTCCCTTTGAGGGGCCAAACGTAGTGAACCACGGTTTTCTGACCGATAAGCGTCAGTTAATGAGCGAACTCAACCAGATGGATGCGCTGCTCTTTACCTCACGCGTGGATAATTACCCGTTGATTCTGTGTGAAGCGCTCTCCATCGGCGTACCGGTTATTGCTACGCACAGCGATGCAGCACGTGAAGTTCTGGAGAAGTCGGGCGGCAAGACCTTTAGCGAAGCGGAGGTTATGCCACTGGTGCAACTTCACAAAGCCGATATCGCGCAGGCCGTATTCGGGACATCGCTGGAGGCGTTTCGGGCGCGCAGCCGTCGTGCATATAGTGGGCAACAGATGCTGGAGGAATATGTCTCATTCTATCAGGGTCTGTAGTTATCTCTTGCTGCCGCTGATTTACCTGCTGGTTAACGTGAAGATTTTCCAGCTCGGCGAAAGCTTTCCGATAACCATCGTTACATTCTTACCGCTATTGCTGCTGCTCTATGTGGACAAAATCAATCTGAAAAAGTTGATGATTGCCCTGGGCACCGGTGCCGGACTGACGCTGTTTAACTACATATTTGGTCAGTCACTCAACGCCAGTAAGTATGTCACGTCAACCATGCTGTTTGTTTATATCGTTATCATCATCGGCATGGTGTGGAGCATTCGCTTCAAAACGGTTTCACCACATAACTACCGTAAAATACTTCGCTTCTTCTATGTGGTGGTTGCTTTGGTGGTGATGCTGGCGGCGGCGGAAATGGCGCAAATTATTCTCTCTGGCGGCAGCAGCCTCATGGAGATAATTTCGAAATATCTGATTTACAGTAACAGCTATGTACTGAATTTTATCAAATTTGGTGGTAAGAGGACTACCGCGCTCTATTTCGAACCGGCATTCTTCGCTCTGGCATTAATCTCAATTTGGCTCAGCATCAAACAGTTTGGTATCAAAACGCCGAAGACAGATGCTATGATTCTGACAGGGATTGTTCTGTCGGGATCGTTTTCAGGGGTAATGACATTTATCCTTTTTTATCTACTGGAATGGGCATTTCAGTATTTAAACAAGGAAGCGATACGCAAGAAATTGCCGCTGGCCATTATTTCCCTGGCGGTATTTGTTGTCGGGGTGGTGTTCGCCTTTCCTTATATTGCGGAACGTCTCGGTGATTTAGGAACAGAAGGCTCCTCCTCTTATTATCGCATTATCGGACCGCTGGCGATGGTGGGATATTCCCTGACAAACATTGATGGTGTTGTAAGATTTGGCTCACTTTACGAATATGTTGCATCATTCGGAATCTTTAACGGTGCAGATGTCGGTAAAACCATAGACAATGGCTTGTATCTGTTAATTATCTATTTTTCATGGTTTGCCGTATTACTGACCGGTTGGTATTTGTTCAAAGTTGCAAGAATGACTGTCAATGCGTTTGGTAATAATCAGAATTTTCGTGTTCAGCTTTATCTGTTCGCTCCTATATCGTGGTTTTTTACGGGGTCGATCTTTAGTCCTGAATACGCATTTTTAATTGTTTGCCCGTTTATTTTCCGCAAAGCGTTAAATATTTCGAGCATATGACGAGGTGGGTCACATGTTACTAAGCGTTATTACTGTTGCGTTTCGTAATTATGAAGGCGTGATGAAAACCTGGAAATCGCTGGCCCATCTGGCGCAGGCGCAGGATATCGCATTCGAATGGATTGTTGTGGACGGCGGCTCTGCTGACGGCACCGCAGAGTTTCTGGAAAATCTCAACGGCCAGTACCACTTACGTTACGTTAGCGAGAAAGATAACGGCATCTATGATGCGATGAATAAAGGCATCAGTATGGCCAATGGCCGCTTCGCGTTATTCCTCAATTCAGGTGATATCCTCCATCCGGAAAGCGTTGAAGTTATCCGCCAGCTGGCGCAAGAACGTGACAATGCAATGTACATTGGCGATGCATTATTAGATTTTGGCGATGGCACGAAAATACGCCGTAGCGCGAAACGCGGCTGGTATATTTATCACAGCTTACCTGCCAGCCATCAGGCAATATTCTTTCCGATGAGCGGCCTGAAAACCTACCCCTACGATTTACAATATAAAGTCTCTTCCGATTACGCGCTGGCAGCCAGAATGTTCAAAGCAGGTTTTCGCTTTAAACGCCTGCACGGTCTGGTATCCGAATTTTCAATGGGTGGCGTGTCTACGTCGAATAACCTTGAATTATGTCGGGATGCTCGCAACGTCCAACGAAAAATATTACATGTGCCGGGGTTCTGGGCGGAATTATCGTATCTGTTACGCCTGCGTACTACCGGCAAAGCGAAAGCCTTATATAACAAAGCGTAATGTGAACGCCCTGAATAATTCTGGTCACGGGAAGACAGCAACTCAGAGAATTCCGGTGAGCTTAGTTAACTAAGCGATGCGGATGAACGA
The DNA here is from genome assembly GCA_900112785.1 of Phytobacter palmae. Classification (GTDB taxonomy): domain Bacteria; phylum Pseudomonadota; class Gammaproteobacteria; order Enterobacterales; family Enterobacteriaceae; genus Phytobacter; species Phytobacter palmae. The sequence continues at coordinate 277,537 of FONB01000007.1, forward strand.
ATGCGGTCAACGCAACAGCGGCCTGAAGAATAAAGGGCAACGTATAAGGAAACACGATGCAAGACTTACAAGGATTCTCCGTGCCGAAAGGCTTTCGGGGCGGGAGTGCTATTAAGGTTCAATTGTGGTGGGCGGTGCAGTCAACATTATTTGCCTGGTCGCCACAAATTATGTATCGCTGGCGTGCCTTTCTGCTGCGTTTATTCGGTGCAAAAATCGGAAAAAACGTAGTGATTCGTCCGTCGGTGAAAATAACGTATCCATGGAAATTAACGCTTGGTGATTATAGCTGGGTTGGCGATGACGCTGTTTTATATACCCTGGGCGATATCTCAATCGGCGCTAATTCTGTGATTTCACAGAAATGTTATTTGTGTACCGGCAGTCACGATTTTATGAGCGCGCACTTTGATATTACCGCGTCGCCCATCGTGATTGGCGATAAATGCTGGCTGGCAACGGATGTCTTTGTTGCTCCCGGCGTGCGTATTGGTGACGGAACGGTTGTCGGTGCGCGCAGCAGTGTTTTTAAGTCGCTTCCGGCAAATGCAGTTTGCCGTGGCAACCCCGCAGTGGTAACGCGCGAACGCGTAAAAACTGAATAACTTCTGATAAGTAATAGAGGAATAAAATATGTCTAAAGTCGCTCTCATCACCGGCGTTACCGGGCAAGATGGCTCTTATCTGGCAGAACTGCTTCTGGAAAAGGGTTATGAAGTTCATGGCATTAAGCGTCGTGCCTCTTCATTCAATACTGAGCGTGTGGACCATATTTATCAGGATCCGCACACCAGCAACCCGAAATTCCACCTGCACTACGGCGATCTGACGGATACCTCAAACCTGACCCGTATTCTGCAGGAAGTGCAGCCGGATGAGGTTTATAACCTTGGGGCGATGAGCCACGTAGCGGTCTCCTTTGAATCGCCGGAATATACCGCAGATGTGGATGCGATGGGCACATTGCGTCTGCTGGAAGCCATCCGCTTCCTCGGCCTTGAAAAGAAAACGCGTTTTTACCAGGCCTCTACCTCTGAGCTCTATGGTCTGGTTCAGGAGATCCCGCAGAAAGAGACCACACCGTTCTACCCGCGCTCCCCGTATGCTGTGGCAAAACTGTACGCTTACTGGATCACCGTTAACTACCGTGAATCCTATGGCATGTACGCCTGCAACGGCATTCTGTTTAACCACGAGTCTCCGCGCCGTGGTGAAACCTTCGTAACCCGCAAAATTACCCGCGCTATTGCCAACATCGCTCAGGGCCTCGAATCTTGCCTCTATCTGGGCAACATGGACTCTCTGCGCGACTGGGGTCATGCGAAAGATTACGTGAAGATGCAATGGATGATGCTGCAGCAGGACCATCCGGAAGACTTCGTTATCGCCACCGGTGTGCAGTATTCCGTGCGTCAGTTTGTGGAAATGGCGGCAGCGCAACTGGGTATCAAACTGCGCTTTGAAGGCAAGGGTGTGGAAGAGAAGGGGATTGTTGTCTCCGTCACCGGCCATGACGCTCCTGGCGTGAAACCGGGTGATGTAATCGTTGCCGTTGACCCGCGTTATTTCCGTCCGGCGGAAGTGGAAACCCTGCTCGGTGACCCGACCAAAGCGCACGAAAAACTGGGCTGGAAACCGGAAACCACGCTGCAGGAGATGGTCTCTGAGATGGTAGCCAAAGATCTTGAAGCGGCGAAAAAACATTCGCTGTTGAAAGCTCACGGTTACGAGGTTGCCATCGCTCTGGAGTCCTGAGAATGACGAAACAACGTATCTTTGTCGCGGGTCACCGCGGCATGGTCGGATCGGCCATCGTAAGACTGCTGTCGCAACGCGAAGATGTGGAACTGGTACTGCGTAACCGTGACGAACTGAACCTGTTGGATTCCGCGCAGGTACAGGCATTCTTCGCCAGCGAACGTATCGACCAGGTCTACCTGGCGGCGGCGAAAGTAGGTGGCATTGTCGCCAACAACACCTACCCGGCAGATTTCATCTACGAGAACATGATGATTGAGTGCAACATCATTCACGCGGCGCATTTGCATGACGTGAACAAACTGTTGTTCCTCGGTTCATCCTGTATTTATCCGAAGCTGGCACACCAGCCGATGGCGGAAAGTGAGCTGCTACAGGGGACGCTGGAGGCGACTAACGAACCGTATGCGATTGCCAAAATCGCCGGTATCAAACTGTGCGAGTCCTACAACCGCCAGTACAACCGCGATTATCGCTCGGTGATGCCGACCAACCTGTACGGGCCGAATGACAACTTCCACCCGAGCAACTCCCACGTGATCCCGGCGTTGCTGCGTCGCTTTCATGAAGCCACGCTCAGCAATGCGCCTGATGTCGTGGTATGGGGCAGCGGTACGCCGATGCGTGAGTTTCTCCATGTGGATGACATGGCGGCTGCCAGCATTCATGTGATGGAACTGGACCGGGAAGTGTGGCAGGAGAATACCGAGCCGATGTTGTCGCACATTAATGTCGGCACCGGGCTTGATTGCACGATCCGTGAACTGGCGCAGACGGTCGCTCAGGTCGTGGGCTACAAAGGCCGGGTGGTTTTTGATGCCACCAAACCAGATGGTACGCCACGCAAATTGCTGGATGTTTCCCGCCTGCATGCGCTTGGCTGGTATCACGAGATCTCACTGGAGCAGGGGCTGGCAAGTACCTATCAGTGGTTCCTCGAAAATCAGCAACGGTTCAGGGGGTAATCATGTTTTTACGTCCGGAAGATTTTGCCACGGTCGTGTGTTCGACTCCGCTTATCTCTATCGATCTTATCGTGGAGAACGAAAGCGGCGAGTTTTTGCTCGGCAAGCGTACGAATCGTCCGGCGCAGGGTTACTGGTTTGTACCGGGTGGACGGGTACAAAAAGATGAACCTCTGGCGAGCGCGTTTGAACGTTTGACGCTGGCTGAACTGGGCGTACTCCTGCCGATGTCGGCAGGAGAGTTTTATGGCGTCTGGCAGCACTTCTATGACGACAACTTTTCCGGCAGCGATTTTTCTACCCACTACATCGTGCTCGGCTTTCGCTTACGTGTCGATGCCTCCACGCTGGCGCTGCCGACAGAACAGCACGATGACTATCGCTGGCTGACGCCCGATGTGCTGATTGCCGATCCGCTGGTACATGACAATAGCCGCGCCTATTTCAAGGAAGCGCGGGGAGTACCGGGCTTATGAAAATTCTTGTTTACGGCATCAACTATGCGCCGGAGTTAACCGGTATCGGTAAATACACGGGCGAAATGGTTGAATGGATGGCCCAACAAGGGCATGACGTGCGTGTCATTACCGCACCGCCTTACTACCCGCAGTGGCAGGTGGGTAAGGCGTACTCCGCCTGGCGCTATCGCCGGGAGAGCGGCGCCGCGACCGTCTGGCGCTGTCCACTGTATGTGCCGAAACAGCCATCGACATTGAAACGACTGATTCATCTGACCAGCTTTGCTGTAAGCAGCTTTTTTCCGCTGATGGCACAGCGACGCTGGAAGCCGGATCGCATCATCGGTGTGGTACCGACGCTGTTTTGCACACCGGGCATGCGCCTGCTGGCGAAACTCACCGGTGCCCGTACGTTACTGCACATTCAGGATTATGAAGTCGACGCCATGCTTGGCTTAGGAATGGCCGGGAAAGGCAAAACCGGCAAAGTGGCGAAACTGGCCAGCGCGTTTGAGCGTAGCGCTCTGCACAATGTCGACAATGTGTCCACCATCTCCCGCTCAATGATGAACAAAGCACGGGAAAAAGGGGTGGACGCAGGACGGATAATCTTCTTCCCGAACTGGTCAGAAGTGGCCCGCTTTCGCGACGTTGATCCGCAAGCTGTCGTTCAGCTAAGACAGACACTGGGGTTGCCGGAAGATAAAAAAATTATTCTTTACTCCGGCAATATCGGTGAGAAGCAGGGGCTGGAAAATGTGATTGCGGCGGCGGCTAACCTTCGCGAACAGCCGTGGTTGTTTGTGATTGTGGGGCAGGGTGGCGGTAAAGTGAGACTGGAAAAACAAGCCCTGCAACTGGGGCTGGATAATGTGAAATTCTTTCCGTTGCAGTCTTACGATGCATTGCCAGCGCTGCTCAAAATGGCCGATTGCCATCTGGTAATTCAAAAACGTGGCGCGGCGGATGCCGTGCTGCCGTCGAAACTGACCAATATCCTCGCCGTGGGCGGCAATGCCGTTATCACCGCCGAGGCATCCACCGAGTTGGGCCAGCTTTGTCTGGCGTCGCCGGGTATCGCCGTGTGTGTAGAGCCTGAATCCGTACCGGCGTTGACGGCAGGTATCGAACAGGCGCTCTTGATGCCCAAAACCAACACGGTGGCACGTGAATATGCCGAACGCACGCTCGAGAAAGAGAGCGTGTTAACCCAGTTTATGACTGATATCTCCCGACGCGATCCGGCGGTGAGTGCAGGGCAGGCCGCCCATGCGCAAGACGAACGCCTGAATTACGAAGGGAATGGGGATAAATCATGAGTCAAACACAACTGTATCCGGTGGTGATGGCCGGAGGCTCCGGCAGCCGCCTGTGGCCACTGTCCCGTGTGCTGTATCCAAAACAATTCCTCTGCCTGAAAGGTGATTTAACCATGCTGCAGACCACCGTCTGCCGTCTGGACGGGGTGGAGTGTGAAAGTCCGGTGGTTATCTGCAATGAACAGCATCGCTTTATCGTTGCCGAGCAGTTGCGTCAGCTCAACAAGCTGACGGAGAACATCATTCTTGAACCAGCGGGGCGTAACACCGCACCGGCAATCGCGCTGGCCGCTATGGCGATCAAACGTCATAACCCAACCTCCGATCCGCTGATGCTGGTACTGGCTGCAGATCACGTGATTCAGGACGAAGAGGCGTTTCGTACCTCGGTGCGTCAGGCTCTGGCCTACGCCGAAAGCGGCAAACTGGTGACCTTTGGCATCGTACCGGACCTGCCGGAAACCGGCTATGGCTACATTCGCCGTGGCGAGGTCACGCCGGGTAAAGGTGAGGGGCTGGCCTTTGATGTGGCGCAGTTTGTTGAAAAACCAAACCTGGAAACCGCACAGGGTTATGTGGCGAGTGGCGAATATTACTGGAACAGCGGCATGTTCCTGTTCAGCGCCGGGCGCTATCTGGAAGAGCTGAAAAAATATCGTCCCGATATTTATGAGGCCTGCGAGCGCGCGATGAATGTAACGGATCCGGACCTGGACTTTATCCGTGTTGATGAAGCCGCGTTCCTGGCCTGTCCGGAAGAGTCTATCGACTATGCGGTAATGGAGAAAACGGCCGATGCGGTAGTGGTGCCGATGGATGCCGGCTGGAGTGATGTGGGGTCATGGTCCTCTTTGTGGGAAATCAGCGCACATACTCCTGAGGGAAACGTCCATCACGGCGACGTCATCAGTCATGATACGGAGAACAGCTTCGTTTATGCGGAGTCCGGTCTGGTCACCACCGTCGGCGTGAAAGATCTTGTGGTGGTACAGACCAAGGATGCCGTGCTGATAGCTGACCGTAACCATGTGCAGGATGTGAAGAAAGTGGTCGAGCAAATCAAAGCGGATGGCCGCCATGAGCACCACATCCACCGTGAAGTCTATCGTCCCTGGGGGAAATATGACTCCATTGACGCAGGCGATCGTTACCAGGTGAAGCGCATCACTGTGAAACCCGGCGAAGGGCTCTCGGTCCAGATGCATCATCATCGGGCTGAGCATTGGGTGGTGGTGGCGGGTACGGCGAAAGTCACCATTAATGACGAGATCAAACTGCTGGGTGAGAACGAGTCGGTCTACATTCCGCTCGGCGCGCGCCACTGTCTTGAGAACCCGGGGAAGATACCTCTCGATTTAATTGAAGTACGTTCCGGTTCCTATCTCGAAGAGGACGATATTGTGCGCTTTGAAGATCGCTACGGACGCATCTGACGCTGTCCGACACCTTTCGCACAGTCGCTGATTAGCCGCAACGCGAAGTCGGATAGATATAACAACTGAACGCTTTTTGATTATTTCTCCACACCGGAGAGGGCTAACTGTTGCCTGAAAACGAGGTAATGATGGAAAAATTAACCTGTTTTAAAGCCTACGATATTCGCGGCAAGCTGGGTGAAGAGCTGAATGAAGATATTGCCTGGCGAATTGGCCGGGCCTATGGCGAATATTTAAAGCCGCAAACAATTGTGCTGGGCGGCGATGTCCGTTTGACGAGTGAAACATTAAAACTGGCGCTGGCCAAAGGGCTGCAAGACGCGGGTGTGGATGTTCTGGATATCGGGCTTTCGGGCACCGAAGAGATCTACTTTGCCACCTTCCATCTGGGTGTTGATGGCGGAATTGAAGTCACTGCCAGCCATAATCCAATGGATTACAACGGCATGAAGCTGGTGCGAAAGGGCGCCCGTCCGATCAGCGGTGATACGGGGTTGCGTGATGTTCAGCGCCTCGCGGAGGCAAATGACTTCCCGCCTGTGAATGCGCAAAAACGCGGCAGCTATCGGCAAATCAACCTGCGTGATGCGTATATTGATCATCTGCTCAGCTATGTCGACCTGGCTAATTTTAAGCCGTTAAAACTGGTGATCAATTCTGGTAACGGGGCGGCTGGACCGGTGATTGACGCTCTGGAGCAGCGCTTTAAGGCGAACAATGTTCCCGTCACCTTTATCAAGGTGCACAACACCCCCGACGGCAACTTCCCGAACGGTATTCCTAACCCGCTTCTTCCCGAGTGCCGTGACGATACCCGCAACGCGGTTATCGAACATCGCGCGGATTTGGGTATCGCGTTTGACGGCGATTTTGATCGCTGCTTCTTCTTTGACGGCAACGGTCAGTTTATCGAGGGGTACTACATCGTCGGTCTGCTGGCGCAGGCATTCCTGGAGAAAAATCCCGGCGCGAAGATCATCCACGACCCGCGCCTTTCCTGGAATACCGTGGATGTCGTGACGGCGGCGGGCGGTAAGCCTGTGATGTCGAAAACCGGGCACGCATTTATTAAAGAGCGGATGCGCGAAGAGGATGCGATCTACGGCGGTGAAATGAGCGCACATCACTATTTCCGTGATTTTGCCTACTGCGATAGCGGCATGATCCCCTGGCTGCTGGTGACTGAGTTGCTGTGTCTCAAGGGCAAAACGCTGGAAGCGCTGGTAAGCGATCGTATGGCGGCGTTCCCGGCCAGCGGCGAGATCAACTTAAAGCTGGAACATGCCGCCCCGGCAATTGCCCGCGTCGAAGCACATTTCAATGGTTCTGCGCTGAGCGTTGACCGTACCGATGGCATCAGCATGTCCTTCCCGGACTGGCGCTTTAACTTGCGCTCGTCTAATACCGAGCCGGTTGTACGCCTGAACGTGGAATCGCGTAGCGACACTGCGCTGATGGAGGCGCGAACACAGGACATTCTGGCGTTGTTGAAACAGTAATCCCTGTTTTTCCCTTCACTCTAACCCTCTTTCGCAAGGGGAGAGGGCTGGGGTGGGGGGAAAACGAATGAATAGGTACAACGATGACAAATCTAAAAAAGCGCGACCGGGCCAAAACGAATGCATCGTTAATCTCTATCGTGCAGCGATTCTCAGACATCACCATCATGTTCGGTGGGCTGTACATCGTCTGTAGGCTCAATACGTTGCCGTTCTTTTATCAGCATCTGCTGATGGCCCTGATTACCCTGGTGGTGTTCCAGATGATTGGCGGCATGACCGATTTTTATCGTTCATGGCGTGGTGTGCGGTTTATGACCGAGCTGGTATTACTGTTGCAAAACTGGACGCTCAGTTTTGTCTTTAGCGCCGGCCTGGTGGCTTTTCGCAGCGAACTTAACAATACCTTTGCCCTCTATTTTGCCTGGTATTTGCTCAGCAGTTCAGGGCTGATCCTCTGTCGTGGCGTGATCCGTTTTGCCGCCGGCTGGTTGCGTAATCATGGCTATAACACGCGTCGCGTTGCGGTGGCGGGCGATCTTCCCGCAGGGCAAGAGCTACTGGAGAGCTTTCGTAACGAACCCTGGCTGGGCTTTGAGGTGGTCGGTGTGTACCACGACGCGAAACCGGGTGGCGTGAGCAGCGACTGGGTGGGTAATTTTGACCAGTTGCTTGAGGATGCCCGTGCCGGGAAAATCCACAATGTCTACATCGCCATGTCTATGAACGACGCTGACTGCATTAAACATCTGGTGCGCCAGCTGGCAGACACCACCTGCTCGGTGATCCTGATACCGGATGTTTTCACCTTCAACATTCTGCATTCGCGTGTTGAAGAGGTGAATGGGGTGCCGGTGGTGCCGCTGTATGACACGCCGCTTTCGGGCGTCAACCGCATTCTCAAACGCCTCGAAGATATTGTGCTGGCCTCGCTCATCCTGATGCTGATTTCGCCGGTTCTGCTGGGGATCTCGCTGGCGGTGAAATTGACCTCCCCTGGGCCAGTTATTTTTCGTCAGACCCGCTACGGCATGGACGGTAAGGCCATCAAGGTGTGGAAATTCCGTTCCATGAAAGTGATGGAAAACGACAAGGTTGTGACCCAGGCGACGCAAAACGATCCGCGTGTGACCAAAGTCGGCAGCTTCCTGCGCCGGACCTCGCTGGATGAGCTGCCGCAGTTTATCAATGTGCTGACCGGCGGGATGTCTATCGTCGGTCCACGTCCCCATGCGGTGGCCCATAACGAGCAGTACCGTCAACTTATTGAAGGTTACATGCTGCGTCATAAAGTGAAACCGGGTATTACCGGCTGGGCGCAGATCAATGGCTGGCGCGGCGAGACGGATACGCTGGAAAAAATGGAAAAACGCGTTGAGTTCGACCTTGAGTACATCCGTGAGTGGAGTCTCTGGTTCGATATCAAAATTGTTTTTCTGACCATCTTTAAAGGGTTTGTTAATAAGGCGGCGTATTAGGGAGTTGCCATGAGCTTACGTGAAAAAACTATCAGCGGGGCGAAATGGTCGGCTATGGCAACGTTGACCATTATCGGGCTTGGGCTGGTACAGATGACAGTACTGGCGCGCATTATCGATAACCACCAGTTTGGCCTGTTGACCGTCTCGCTGGTGATTATCGCCCTGGCCGATACGTTATCGGATTTCGGTATTGCAAACTCTATTATCCAGCGTAAGGAGATAAGCCATCTCGAACTTACCACTCTGTACTGGCTGAATGTCGGGCTGGGGCTGGTCGTCTGTGTGGCCATCTTTTTTCTCAGCGATCTGATTGCCGGCGTGTTGCATAACCCGGATCTGGCGCCGCTGATTAAGACCCTGTCGCTGGCCTTTGTGGTTATTCCGCATGGTCAGCAGTTTCGGGCGCTGATGCAAAAGGAGCTGGAGTTTAACAAAATAGGCAGCATTGAAACCGTCTCGGTGCTGGCAGGCTTTACCTTCACGGTGGTAAGCGCCTTTTACTGGCCGCTGGCAATGACCGCCATCCTGGGTTATCTGGTTAACAGCGCCGTGCGTACGCTGCTCTTTGGCTGGTTTGGCCGCAAGATCTACCGCCCGGGCCTGCACTTTTCACTGCGTTCGGTCAGTTCCAACCTCAAGTTTGGTGCCTGGCTTACGGCTGACAGCATCATTAATTACCTGAACACTAACCTCTCCACGCTGGTGCTGGCGCGTATCCTGGGGGCCAGCGTCGCGGGCGGCTACAACCTGGCCTATAACGTGGCGGTCGTCCCGCCAATGAAACTCAACCCCATTATTACGCGCGTCCTGTTCCCGGCTTTCGCCAAAATTCAGGATGATACGGAAAAGCTTCGGCTTAATTTTTACAAGCTGTTGTCAGTGGTGGGGATCATTAATTTTCCGATCCTGCTGGGGCTGCTGGTGGTATCCAATAATTTCGTACCACTGGTGTTTGGTGAGAAGTGGAGCAGTATTATTCCTGTCCTGCAATTGTTATGCATTGTGGGTCTGCTGCGCGCGGTCGGCAATCCGATTGGCTCATTGTTAATGGCCAAAGCCCGGGTGGATATCAGCTTTAAATTCAATGTGTTCAAAACCTTTTTGTTTATTCCCGCCATTATTATCGGCGGTCACCTGGCAGGCGCGATTGGCGTCACGCTGGGCTTTCTGCTGGTGCAGATTATTAACACTGTCCTGAGCTATTTCGTGATGATCAAACCTGTTCTGGGATCCAGCTATCGCCAGTACATCCTGAGCCTGTGGCTGCCGTTCTACTTATCACTGCCGACACTGGTGGTGAGTTATGGGCTGGGGCTGGCACTCGCCGGGCGTCTGCCGATAGCGGCACTGCTTGCTGTTCAGGTGAGTGCGGGCGCGCTGGCGTTCGCGGCGATGATTGTTCTGTCACGCAATGCGCTGGTGGTGGAGATGAAGCGCCAGTTTTGCCGCAACGAAAAAATGAAAACGCTTTTGCGTGCAGGTTGATATTAATTTTCCCCTTACCAGAACCTCTTCCCCGCAGAGGCGAGGGAGAAAGGACGCAGTTTGCTAAATCAGGCACACAGTGCGCTCTCCTGGAGAGTCAGGGTGAGGGGAATTCTTTGAGAGGTCATTATGAAATTATTAATTCTTGGCAATCACACCTGCGGCAACCGTGGCGACAGCGCCATTTTGCGCGGATTGCTTGACGCGATTGCCCGCATTGAACCACAGGCGGAAGTGGACGTAATGAGCCGCTACCCGGTGAGTTCTTCCTGGTTACTGAACCGCCCGGTAATGGGCGACCCGCTCTACAGCCAGATGAAAGCGCACAATACGGCCGCCGGGCTAATGGGGCGGGTGAAAAAAGTTCTGCGTCGGCGCTACCAGCACCAGGTTCTGCTTTCACGGGTGACGGACAGCGGCAAGCTGCGCAACATTGCCATTGCCCAGGGTTTTACCGATTTCGTCCGCCTGCTGGCTGGTTATGACGCAATTATCCAGGTCGGTGGCTCCTTTTTTGTCGATCTTTACGGCGTCCCGCAGTTTGAACATGCCCTGTGTACATTTATGGCCAAAAAACCGTTGTACATGATTGGTCACAGCGTCGGGCCGTTCCAGGATCCGCAGTTTAATCAACTGGCAAATTATGTCTTTGGCCATTGCGACGCGTTAATCCTGCGTGAGAGCGTCAGTCTCAACTTGATGAAGCAGAGTGAAATCACTACCGATAAAGTCGAACAAGGCGTCGATACCGCCTGGCTGGTGGAAGATGATGCGTCATTTATCCCCAGCTACGCCGTTCGTCACTGGCTGGATGTGGCGGCGAAACAGAAAACTGTCGCTATTACGCTACGTGAGCTGGCTCCGTTCGACCGCCGTCTCAATACCACGCAGCAAGCCTATGAAAAAGCCTTTGCTGATGTGGTAAACCGGATCCTGGATGCCGGCTGGCAAGTGATTGCGCTCTCTACCTGTACCGGCATTGACAGTTACAACAAAGATGACCGAATGGTGGCGCTCAATCTGGGTCAGTATATTAGTGACCCGTCCCGCTATCACGTGGTCATGGATGAACTTAACGACCTCGAAATGGGCAAAATTCTCGCCGCCTGCGATCTGACAGTGGGCACGCGTCTGCACTCTGCCATCATCTCAATGAACTTTGGCACGCCCGCTATCGCCATCAACTACGAACACAAATCAGCCGGGATTATGCAGCAGCTTGGTATGCCGGAGATGGCCGTGGACATTCGCCACCTGCTGGATGGCTCGCTGGCCTCCATGGCGGCTGACACTCTGGGACAGTTGCCTGCACTCAATCAACGTCTTGCCACCGCCGTGGCGGCCGAGCGTGAGAAAGGGGCGTTGATGGTGAAATCGGTACTGGATCGCATCCGGGAGGTGAAATGAAAGTCAGCTTCTTTTTGCTGAAATTCCCGCTCGCCTCAGAAACCTTTGTTCTGAATCAGATTGTGGCGTTTATCAACATGGGCTATGAGGTGGAGATCGTCGCACTGCATAAGGGCGATTTACAGAACACCCATAGCGCCTGGACGGAGTATCGCCTGGCGGAGAAGACCCACTGGCTACTGGATGAACCGGAGGGCAGGCTGGCAAAACTGCGCTATCGCGGGAAAGCGATATTACGCGGCGCTGGGCGCGCATCCACCTGGAAAGCGCTGAATATGTCGCGTTATGGTGATGAGGCGCGAAACCTGATTCTGGCTGCCATTTGCGGTCTGACACCACGTCTCTTTCGTGCCGATGTCTTTATTGCCCATTTTGGCCCGGCAGGGGTAACAGCGACGAAACTGCGCGAACTGGGCATGCTGAAAGGCAAAATCGCCACTGTATTCCACGGCATTGATATTTCGCACCGGGATGTGCTCAGCCACTATACGCCGGAATATCAGCAGCTCTTTCGCCGTGGCGACCTGATGCTGCCTATCAGTGAACTGTGGGCCGGGCGGCTACGCAATATGGGTTGCCCGGAAGAAAAAATTGCCATCTCGCGCATGGGGGTGGATATCGCCCGTTTTACCCTGCGCCCGGTGAAAGCCCCCGGAACGCCGTTACAGATGATCTCTGTTGCGCGACTGACCGAGAAAAAAGGGCTGCATGTGGGTATTGAAGCCTGCCGTTTACTCAAAGAGCGCGGCGTGCCCTTTACCTGGACCATTTTGGGCATTGGCCCGTGGGAGCGGCGCTTGCGCACCCTGATTGAGCAATACCAACTGGATGATGTGATCCGCATGCCGGGCTTTAAGCCCAGCCATGAGGTCAAAGCGATGCTGGATGAAGCCGATCTCTTTTTATTGCCTTCGGTGACCGGTGTGGATGGCGATATGGAAGGTATTCCCGTGGCGCTCATGGAGGCGATGGCTGTGGGTATACCGGTGGTGTCAACGCTGCATAGTGGAATTCCTGAACTCATCAACCCAGGGGAATCAGGCTGGCTGGTGCCAGAAAATGATGCCCGCACTCTGGCGGAGAAACTCGCTGAGTTCAGTGCAATGCAGCATCAGGATCTGACGCCAGTGATTGCCAATGCGCGCCATAAAATCGAAACCGACTTCAACCAGCAACGCATCAATCAGCAACTTGCCACGCTGCTACAGGCGCTCTGAATCGAGGTCCTATGTCTGTGCTAGAAAAAAAGAATCGATTTGCGTTTAACCGACGCAGTTTCCTGACCGCTGGCGCCGCTCTTGCGGCGCTACCTTTTTTACCGGTTGCCACAGCGCGTGCCGAAACGGTGGATATTCGTCGCTATCAGACAACCGACTGGCCTGCGGCGTTGAAGCAGGCCTTTAACGACGCGCAAACGGTTGAAATCCCGGAGGGAGTGGTATGCGAAAACCTCAATACCGGGGTCTTTATCCCGCCCGGGAAAACGCTGTTGGTGCGGGGAAGTATTAAAAGCAATGGCCGCGGACGGCTGGTATTGCAGGATGGCTGTAAGGTCATCGGAGAGAAGGGGGGCAGTCTGTACAATCTGACGCTGGATGTGCGCGGCTCAGACTGTGTTATTCAGGGATTGAACATGAGTGGCTATGGCCCGGTGGCGCAAATCTACATCGGTGGAAAAGAGCCGAAGGTAATGCGTAATCTGCTCATCGATAACATCAACGTTACGAAAGCCAACTACGCCATCCTGCGTCAGGGTTTTCATAATCAGATTATTGGCGCCCGAATCACCAACAGCCGCTTTAGCTACCTGCAAGGTGACGCAGTGGAATGGAACGTCGCCATTAACGATCGCGATATTCTCATCTCCGACCATGTCATTGATCACATTGACTGTACCAACGGCAAAATCAACTGGGGAATCGGTATTGGGCTGGCGGGCAGTACCTACGATAACACCTATCCGGAAGATCAGGCGGTGAAGAATTTTGTTGTTGCCAACATCACTGGCAGCAATTGTCGGCAACTGGTCCATGTAGAAAATGGCAAACATTTTATTATTCGTAACATAAAGGCAGAGAATATTACGCCGGACTTCAGCAAAAAAGCCGGTATCGATAACGCGACGGTAGCGATATATGGTTGTGACAATTTCGTCATAGATAACGTGTCGATGGTCAATAGCGCCGGGATGCTTATTGGCTACGGGGTTATCAAAGGCGATTATTTGTCCATTCCACAAAATTTCAAACTGAACGATATTCGTCTGGAAAACGCTCAGAATCAGTACAAGCTGCGTGGGATCCAGATTTCTTCCGGGAACGCTACCTCGTTTGTGGCCATTACCAATCTCAACTTACAGCGGGCAACGCTGGAGTTTCATAACAAGCCACAGCATCTTTTCCTGAGAAATATCAATGTAATGCAAGAAGCATCTGTGGGGCCGGCGCTAAAACTTAACTTCGATTTACGCAAGGATGTGCGGGGGCGTTTTATGGCGCGTCAGGACACCTTGCTTTCGCTGGCAAATATTAAGGCAGTGAATGAAAAAGGGCAGAGTTCCGTCGATATCGATCGTATCGATCATCAGGTTGTGAATGTGCAAAATCTCAACTTCCGTTTGCCGGCTGCGTCGCGGTAGCGGGCGTTGCGCCTCTTTTACGATGAATCCTGGTGACTTTATTTCACTGTCAGGATTACATCTACAGCAATTATACGACAATCGGCGTAACATATTTTGCAGCAACTCGTCCCGTTGATGCTGGCGAAAAGAAGTTGAAGCTCTATAATTTACCAATCATTTACAGGTGGAAGGCATAATGATTAATTTGAAAGCAGTTATTCCGGTAGCAGGTTTGGGGATGCATATGCTACCCGCCACCAAAGCTATTCCTAAAGAGATGCTACCTATCGTCGATAAGCCAATGATTCAATACATCGTCGACGAAATTGTTGCTGCAGGGATCAAAGAAATCGTCCTCGTGACTCACTCTTCCAAAAATGCTGTCGAAAACCACTTCGACACCTCCTATGAGCTGGAAGCGTTACTTGAACAGCGTGTCAAACGTCAATTGTTAGCTGAGGTGCAGTCTATCTGTCCTCCTGGTGTGACGATTATGAACGTGCGTCAGGCACAACCGTTGGGACTGGGGCACTCCATTCTTTGCGCTCGTCCAATTGTTGGCGACAATCCGTTCGTGGTTGTTCTGCCGGACATCATTCTGGATTCCGCTTCTGCCGATCCGCTGCGTTACAACCTGGCGGCAATGGTTGCCCGTTTCAGTGAAACTGGCCGGAGCCAGGTACTGGCAAAACGCATGAAGGGCGATCTGTCTGAATACTCGGTGATTCAGACCAAAGAGCCGCTGGATAGCGAAGGTAAGGTGAGCCGTATCGTCGAGTTCATCGAAAAACCGGATCAGCCGCAAACGCTGGATTCAGACCTGATGGCGGTGGGCCGCTACGTGCTTTCCGCTGAAATCTGGCCGGAACTGGAGCGTACTGAGCCAGGCGCCTGGGGGCGTATTCAGTTAACCGATGCCATTGCTGAGCTGGCGAAGAAGCAGTCTGTGGATGCGATGCTGATGACCGGCGAGAGCTACGACTGTGGTAAAAAAATGGGTTACATGCAGGCATTCGTCAACTACGGGCTGCGTAATCTGAAAGAAGGTCAAAAATTCCGCGAAAGCATTAAGAAACTTCTGGCGCAGTGATCAGATAGAAAGACAATAGAAAAGCATTAACTTACAAAAGGGCAGATGAGAGTGGTCACCGGAGCTTATAGCTTTGACCGCTCTCGCTGCTTTTTTTACATATACTGCGAAATCAATGGATAATAATTCTACACCTGGTCAGATTTTACTTATCGGATCCAGATTTGCCTTGTTTCCATTGGCGTTTAAGCAGAAAATGGTTGTTTAACATTTTGTGCAGGTAACGGCATTCACTGCGCTACCTGATACACTTTTATGTTTATGCAAAATTGTTGGACGTTATACACAGTACGCTGGTAGCTATTGAGCCAGGGGCGGTAGCGTGCCTGAACAAATGTGTCCCCATGGTCTGCTCCTTGTATATCAACGTCATAGTTAAACTAGCAAAGTAAACGGAATATTCTCGTGAAAATATTGGTCACTGGTGGAGCAGGTTTTATCGGGTCTGCTGTCGTTCGTAATATCATTAATAATACTCAAGATTCTGTGGTTAATGTCGATAAATTAACCTACGCGGGCAACCTCGAATCTCTGACCGAGATTGAAAACAGCGATCGTTATGTTTTCGAACACGCCGATATCTGTGATGCCGAAGCGATGCAACGGATTTTTGCGGAACATCAGCCGGATGCGGTTATGCACCTTGCCGCAGAAAGCCATGTTGATCGCTCTATTACCGGACCTGCAGCGTTTATTGAGACAAATATTGTAGGAACTTACATATTACTTGAGGCTGCGCGTAAATATTGGGCGCAACTTGATGAACCCCGCAAAACCGCGTTCCGCTTCCATCATATCTCAACGGACGAAGTCTACGGCGATTTGCCGCATCCTGATGAAGTCCCTGCCGGAACAGCGCTGCCGCTGTTTACCGAAAAAACGCCATATTCTCCCAGCAGCCCGTACTCCTCATCAAAAGCGTCCAGCGACCATTTAGTTCGCGCATGGCGTCGTACCTACGGCTTGCCGACGCTGGTAACGAATTGCTCAAATAACTATGGACCGTACCATTTCCCTGAGAAACTCATTCCGCTGATCATTCTTAATGCATTGGCAGGGAAACCTTTACCGGTGTATGGCAATGGTGAGCAAATCCGCGACTGGCTATTTGTTGAAGATCACGCACGCGCTTTATATAAGGTCGTAACTGAAGGTGTTGCCGGCGAGACTTATAATATCGGTGGTCACAATGAGCGTAAGAATATTGAAGTCGTAAACACTATTTGCTCTATTCTGGACGAAATCATTACTGCGAAACCTAATAATATTGGTAGCTTTGCAGAATTAATTACTTATGTTACCGACCGTCCGGGACATGACCTGCGTTACGCCATTGATGCGAGCAAAATAAAAGATGAACTGGGCTGGGTACCGCAGGAGACTTTTGAATCAGGTATCCGTAAAACGGTTGAATGGTATTTGACTAACAAGGATTGGTGGCAGCGTGTGATGGATGGGTCATATGCTGGAGAACGCCTGGGGCTTGCAGAATAAAATTATAAGGACGAAATGATGAAAGGTATTGTATTAGCTGGCGGTTCCGGAACTCGCCTTTATCCAATTACTCAGGGTGTGTCAAAACAGTTGTTGCCAGTATATGACAAGCCGATGATTTTTTACCCTATCTCTGTACTGATGCTGGCTGGTATTCGTGACATTCTGATTATCACGACGCCGGAAGATATGGCATCGTTCCAGCGTTTATTGGGTGATGGTTCACAATTCGGTATCCGTCTTTCCTATGAAGTGCAGCCCTCGCCGGATGGCCTGGCGCAAGCGTTTATTATTGGCGAAGAATTTATTAATAACGAGCCATGTGCGCTGGTGCTCGGCGATAACATCTACTTTGGTCAAAGTTTCGGTAAGAAACTGGAAAGCGCAGCACAGTTAACGTCGGGTGCGATGGTATTCGGTTATCAAGTGCAGGATCCGGAACGTTTTGGTGTCGTGGAATTTGATGAAAATTACACTGCGTTATCCATTGAAGAAAAACCACTAAAACCAAAATCCAACTGGGCAGTGACCGGCCTCTATTTTTACGACAAAAATGTCGTGGAAATGGCAAAACAGGTAAAACCTTCCGCACGCGGAGAGTTAGAGATTACTACACTGAATCAGATGTATCTTGACCGCGGCGAGCTGCAGGTAGAACTGCTGGGCCGTGGCTTTGCCTGGCTTGATACGGGTACCCATGACAGCCTGGTTGAAGCATCGCAGTTCATCCATACCATTGAGAAGCGCCAGGGCATGAAAGTCGCTTGTCTTGAAGAAATTGCGTTCCGTAAAGGTTGGTTGAACGAAGAACAAGTTGCGGAACAGATTAAAAAGTTGTCGAAAACCGACTATGGTCGTTATTTGCAATTGCTGATTAACGAAAAATAGTCACTGAGCTGCGCGGACGAGAAGATCATGAAGATTTTATTAATTGGAAAAAATGGCCAGGTGGGCTGGGAACTGCAGCGTTCTTTGTCGACATTGGGTGAACTTGTCGCAGTTGATTTTTTTGATACTGAGTTATGTGGCGATCTGACAAAACCAGAGGGTATCGCACAAACTATCCGCGCAGTGCAGCCTGATGTTGTGGTGAATGCGGCGGCTCATACCGCAGTTGATAAGGCCGAAAGCGAAAAAGAACTGGCTCAGCAGCTTAATGCCTCAAGCGTTGAGATTATCGCTAAAGAAACAGCGGCATTGGGTGCGCTGTTAATACATTACTCTACCGATTATGTTTTTAATGGCCAGGGCGAACACTATCGTACTGAGAATGAGCAGCCGGAACCATTAAATGTTTATGGTGAGAGCAAATTAGCAGGTGAACTGGCGATTACGGGCCATAACTCCCGACATCTTATTTTTCGCACCAGCTGGGTTTATGCGACACGCGGTGCCAACTTTGCCAAAACAATGCTGCGCCTGGCAAAAGAGAAAGAACAACTCTCAATCATTAATGATCAGCATGGCGCACCGACGGGTGCTGAATTATTAGCTGATTGTACAGCCATAGCTATCCGTGCTACGGTCCAGGATTCTACCTTATATGGTACTTATCATCTTGTTGCCAGTGGTGAAACAACCTGGTACGAGTATGCCCAGTATGTCTTTGAATTGGCCCGCCAGAAAGGTGAGTCCTTAATTATTAAAGACGTCAGCGGAGTGCCCACATCTTCTTACCCGACTCCAGCTAAGCGCCCGTTAAATTCGCGTCTGTCAAATGAGAAATTTCAACGGGCATTTGATGTTGTTTTACCAGACTGGAAGGTTGGAGTAGAGCGTGTCGTAACTGAGATTTTACAAAAATAATCAGGCGTTAAAAATGAATATAGTAAAAACAGATATTCCAGAAGTAATTATATTTGAGCCAAAAGTATTCGGTGATTCTCGCGGTTTCTTTCTCGAAAGCTACAATAAAAAAATATTTGATGAAGCTGTAGGGCGTAGCGTTGAATTTGTTCAGGATAATCACTCCGAATCCCAGCGTGGGGTATTAAGAGGCTTACACTATCAACTCGATCCCTTCGCTCAAGGAAAACTTGTGCGTTGTGTAGTTGGTGAGGTCTTTGATGTTGCAGTAGATATTCGCAAATCCTCACCCACTTTTGGTAAATGGACTGGTGTTATTTTAAGCGCTGAAAATAAGCGGCAACTCTGGATTCCAGAAGGTTTTGCCCATGGCTTTGTCACCTTAAGTGAAAGAGCTCAATTTGTTTATAAAGCGACTAATTATTACGCTCCTCAAACTGAATGTTCAATTATTTGGAATGATCCTACTCTCAATATTGAATGGCCAGCAGTAGACGATATTCAGTTGTCGCAGAAAGATTTAGCCGGAAAATCATTTTCAGAAGCGCTATATTATAACTAATAATTACAATTCAAGTAATATATAGAAGTAAATGATTTAAATTTGCCAGTTAATACTTTGTCAGCCTTGATATTTTGACTTGATGTTTTTACGAGATAACGTTTAATGACATTTGCAAATGATGATGCTGCCATACTAATGGCTACCTACCAAGGTGAGCGATATATTAATGAGCAACTCATATCATTTGAAAAACAATCATATAAAAACTGGAAGTTGATTGTTTCTGATGATGGTTCGACTGATAATACGCTTTCAATTATTGATGAGTTTGCGACCAGAAATGTTTCAAAAGTGACTGTTTTTGCTGGCCCCCGAAAAGGATTTGTCAGCAATTTTTTATCATTATTGCTAAGAGAAGATATTAAAGTTGACTATTATTCGTTTTCTGATCAGGATGATATTTGGTATAAGGATAAACTTGAACGAGCGATTCAATGGTTAAAAAGTATCCCTTCTGATATTCCTGCGTTGTATTGTTCCCGAACTCATCTGGTAGACGATACAGGTAAAAGCTTAGGTCTTTCCCCGCTGTTTAAACGACCACCTTCCTTCCGCAATGCTCTGGTACAAAATATCGGGGGCGGGAATACGATGGTAATCAATCAAGCGGCGAAAGAAATTATTAGTCGTGCGGGTGTTGCAGAAGTAATCAGCCATGACTGGTGGATGTATATTTTAATATCAGGCGTCGGTGGTAAGATTTTTTATGATCCTGAACCCAGTCTGGGTTACAGGCAGCATGGGAAGAATCTTATAGGCTCGAATCTCGGCTTTCGGGCTCGCCTTTGTAGATTTAAAAAAATCATGCAGGGTCAATATCGCACATGGAATGCAGCGCATATCCGTGAACTCGAAAAATGCATTTTCCTGTTGTCAGAGGAAAATCAGAAAAGAATAGGCTGGTTTAAACTTATTCATTCGGGGAATATTTTTCTGCGTGTTTATTATTTTTTACGGCTTGGAGTATATCGACAAAGCGCAATAGATACGGTTGCCATTTTTATTTCAGCATTGCTGAAAAAAATTTAATTGCTAAATTGCGATGATCTACTCATAGTTTTGGAGTTATTGTTAATAGGGTGTTTTAATGCAATCTTTCCCAATAAGCCCGCTTGAAATGCTGGCAACTATTTGGCGTAATAGATATTTAATCAAAACGACCACGATACGTGAGATTCAGGGGCGTTATCGAGGTTCTTCCATCGGAATTATTTGGTCGTTGATAAATCCACTGTTTATGCTGGCTGTTTATACGTTTGTTTTTAGCGAGATATTTAATGCCCGCTGGCATGGTGGCGGTGCATCAAAAGGCGAATTCGCTCTGGTCTTGTTTGCTGGTTTAATTGTATTTAATTTATTCTCTGAGTGCTTGAATAAAGCACCACAGCTGATACTATCCAATGTTAACTATGTCAAAAAAGTAGTTTATCCGCTTGAAATATTACCGGTAGTGTCGCTCGGTTCTGCGTTGTTTCATACAATGATCAGCCTTGCAGTATGGTTAGTCGCATATTTTGTTTTCTTCGATGTTCCGCATCTGACTGTATTGTATTTTCCGCTCATTCTTTTACCACTGATGATAATTACGCTGGGTCTAAGCTGGATTCTTGCATCATTAGGGGTTTATTTACGCGATATTAATCAGTTTATTACCTTATTTACGACTGCTTTAATGTTTCTAAGTCCTGTATTTTATTCCGCTGAAATACTGCCACCCGAGTTTCGTCAGTTGATGTATTTTAATCCCTTAACAACAGTGATTGAACAGACGAGAAATGTTCTCTATTGGGGAAAACAACCCGATTTTGACATTCTTGCCGTCTACTGGATTGCTGCATTTATTATTGCCTGGATTGGTTTCGCCTGGTTCCAGAAAACGCGTAAGGGGTTTGCTGATGTGCTCTGATTTTGCTATTCAGGTAAAAAACCTGAGTAAATGTTATCAAATTTATGATCGTCCTTCTGATCGACTCAAACAATCAATTTATACAGGCCTGCGTCGACTTGTAGGACAAAATGCCAAACCCTTGTTCCGGGAGTTTTGGGCTCTTCGCGATATTACTTTTGATATTGTTAAGGGTGAGTCCGTTGGTATCATTGGGCAAAATGGTTCTGGTAAGTCAACATTATTACAATTAATTTGCGGCACGCTGAATGCAACCTCCGGGACTGTAAAAACAAATGGTCGTGTTGCTGCGCTGCTGGAACTTGGCTCTGGTTTTAATCCTGAATTTACTGGCCGTGAAAATGTCTATATGAACGGCGCGGTATTGGGTCTGTCAGAGGCAGAAATCAATGACCGATTTGATGAGATTTTGACATTTGCCGATATCGGTGAATTTATCGACCAGCCAACCAAGACGTATTCAAGTGGTATGCTTGTACGTTTAGCTTTTGCGGTTCAGGTATGCATTGAGCCCGATATCTTGATTGTTGATGAAGCGCTCGCTGTGGGTGATGCTTTATTTCAGAAGCGTTGCTTTGAGCGTATGGACCGACTCCGCACAAATGGCACGACTTTGCTGTTTGTTTCGCACGACCAGGAGTCAGTTCGGACCATGACGAATAAAGCGATTTTCCTTGAACATGGGGTTGTGAAGTTTTCTGGCACCTCCGCAGATGCGTTGTTGGAATATCGTAAATCATTACATGAGGTCGAATCAAAACGACTGAGCCAGGTGGCTGAGCATCTTAAGGAAAAAGCACGACAGGCGAGGGTTGCTACTCAGGAAAAAATTCAGCAGGCAGCAGCAGAAGAAGAAAAACCTGAACCGAGCACCGCGCAAGACAATACGGCTGTTGCGGTAAGCGAAGATTCAACCACGCCCGCCTTTTCCGAGAGACTAAAAGCTTATTCTTTTGGCGATCTGGATGCAGAAGTCCTTGATGTTTCTCTCTTTAATGCTGATGGTGAACCCGCTTCTAATTTTGATCCGCGTGATAAAGTTACCGTTCTTGTGCGTTGTAAAACACATGCAGCGCTTAATCATCTGAACGTAGGCTTGCGCATTCGCAATAAAGAAGGCGTGAAAATGTACTCCTGGGGAACTTTAAATCAGGATATGGCTATACTTAGCGGTGCCGCAGAGCCTGGTGATATTTTCTGGCAACGAGAATTTGCTGAGGGTAGCGAGTTCAGTGTTAAATTTGAATTTATCTGTGGCATGGGACCAAATCTCTATGAAATCCAGGTATCTATCACGGAAGAGGGTAAGCCTTATTATGCAGAACAAAGGATGATTCATTGGATTGACGAAGCTGCCTTCTTTACTGTTAATACGCAACCTCAGTCATACCATTTTGGCGGTGTGGCGGATCTGCGTATGGTAAGCGGTTTGCTTTAACCAATAATCAAATATTTACAATAAGCTCTTAGATAAAACCAAAACCTGGAAATACAGGCTAACTAAATGAAGAATATTGAAAACGCTGACGTTATTGTACGCGAAATTTTGAACTCATGTGGTGGACAGAAGTTTCTTCATATTGGTGCAGGGAACGGCCAATTAGTGCAGGAGCTGCTTTCCTCTGGGATGGATGCATATGGGATTGACGATTCGAACGAAGCGGTAGCTTATGGCAATAGCTTTATGCCAGAACGTTTTACCCTCGGCGTTGCGTCGAAATTGCCTTATGCAGATCAGTCGTTTGATACAACTGTCGCGCTTTATAGCCTTGAATACATCAGCGCAGATGAGCTGATTCAGGCTGTTCGGGAAATTAAGCGCGTTACTAAACGCTCGATTTATCTTCGCGTCACCACAGGCAATAAACAGGAAAATGACCCGCGCGCTAACGTGCTTGGGCGTAATGAATGGGAACGCATTTTCTTTGCCGAGGGTCTACGCAAGCATCCTTCATACTATCTGATCAATGATTATGAAGCGTTAGGGCGCGAAAGCGGAGAAGCTATTATCCTGCTGGAATGTATTCCTGAGGCGGCTCTTGAGCGCTATCCGCTGGAAGCGTTGAAAGAAGAGCGCGACTTGCATATGGATATGACGCGCGAAGCAGGTGAACGTTCAGATGCTCATATCGCACGTTACCAGTGGGCTGCTACTTTTGTCCGACCTGGAGATACTGTCCTCGATGCCGCATGTGGGCTGGGATATGGCAGTTATCTGTTGCAGTGTGGGACAATGGCTGAAAAAACCATCGGCATCGATGGCAGCAATTATGCAATAGATTATGCCAACCTTAATTTCGTACCTAACGTTAGCAATCTCAGTTTTTCAGCGGGCATGCTTCCGGAAGCGCTCAACGATTTTGCTGATCATTCAGTAGATGTTGTAGTCTCGTTTGAAACACTTGAACATATATCAGATCCTGAAACTGTGCTCAAAGAATTCCAGCGAATTCTGACGCCTGGTGGACGTATTATTGTTAGCGTGCCAAATGACTGGAGTGATGAAACCGGAGAAGATCCGAATCCATTCCACTTGCATGTTTATACTTTAGACAAATTGCGCGACCAGATAAAAGCGCAGTTCCAGTTGGAAAATATTACTGTTCAGTCGGCTACGCATTATAAAGAAAAAGCCGGAAGTAAGAACTGGGTTGCCGCGAAACGAGAGCTTTATAGCATCCCGACAGATGCTGATGAATCCACAGCACCTGCATCTGAATGGTGGCTGGCTGTTGGCATGAAGTCACCGCTCAACGGCGAAGCAGTCGCATATCACGACACGCAGCATAAAACATTTTCCGACCCTGACTGGAATGTTACAGCCTTCTCACGCGATTATAAAAACCCCTGGTTGATCCGTGCTATGGTCGATATCGGCTGGAGGCAAAGAAATAACGATGCTCTTAAACAACTTGCCGAAATCGTCTATGACAGCAATCATGATAATAGTGCCGATACGGGTGCAGCGCTTTGCGTCAGGGCATACCAATTATTAAATGGAACCACCCCTTCTTCTATTGATGAACTCAAACAAATTTCTGAGCGCATTGATGAATACGTTCTTCTTAAACCGGTAACACCACACGCGATCCGTTGGATGATTTCGCTTCACTTCGTGATGGCAAGATTGTGGTTAAAAGCTGGCCTGCATTCGCATGCTCGTACATCATTTGAGAAATGCGTTGCGATCGATCCCCTGTCATTTAGCCCCTTGTTAGCAAACAGGGTCGTTGAAGCTCGTCTGTACCTCGGCGTGATTAGACTTAATTCCAATGATGAATCAGGTGCGCGCGAAGAGTGGGCCGCAGGTATTGAACTTGCTTACCGGGCGCTGACTGCAGACTGGAATCAGAGTCTGGGTGATTTACGTGACCCGGTAGAATTTGGTTTACCAGAATTATCATCGATTCTCGATTATGCAAGTAATTGCGCATACGCCCTGGTTAATCTGGATAGTTTTAAAGACAAACCCTGGTGGTGGTTGCAGCTGCGCCGTAGCCCGCAGGCACAGGCAGCATCATTAAGATCGCTTAACGTTGCGCTTCGGTCGCAAATCGCTTCATTGAATAAATATGCTGCATTACTGGAAGGTAATAATAAATCTGTCACTTCCTTACAGGAAGAAAATACACAGCTTCTGAATTCTCTTGAGGGAAACAACAAATCTCTGGAAGTATTACAGCAAGAGAATCAGCGCTTATTGAGTTCTCTTGAGGGTAATAACCAGGCGCTGGTTTCTCTCCAGAGCGAAAATATTCAGTTACTCCGCTCACTGGAAGAAAATAATCTGGCGGTTTCGGAGTTGCAGGCTAAAAACAGCCAGCTCAACGAAGCTATTGAAGGCAAAGATTTAGCTCACACTGCTCTGGAGCGTGAAAATAAAGTTCTTGCGACTTCTCTTGAAGAGAATAGTCAGGCTTTGGATGCTTTGAAAGGTGAAAATAATTATCTGCTGACATCATTAGATGAGAATAGCCAGGCACTTGATGCATTACGTGAAGAAAATAAAAAGCTGATCGCTTCTCTTGATGAAAACAGTCAGGAACTGGCTGCTTTGCAGGACAAAAATAGCCAGCTTTGGAATTTTCTTGCCATTATTTCTGGATGTGAGTTAACGCAGTATCCGGCGATGGATAAGAAGATTGAAATTATCAAGTCGCTATACCAGCTATTTAATAGTGATCATCTAGCCGAACAAGCTGAAACTGCGGCCGATCTCAATTGCCTGCTGACACAAAACAATGTGCTCATGCGCGAGCGAATTCTTGAATTCAGCAAAATGCCTGCTGAAAATGAAGAACTCAAGAAAGCAGTTTCCGTGAAAGAAACAACGATTCTGGCGCAAAACGCGCTCATTACTAAGCAACAAGAAATACTGGCAGGGCTTGAACACACGATTCAACTGAAGGATCAAGCTATAGCGGAGCAAGCTGCTAATATCAATCATTTAAATGCGATTATGCATACCCGTATAATGCGTTTGCGTAATGTAATGCTTTATCAGCCATGGGGTGCGCGTAAGGTCATGCATATGACTTACCTTGCCACATCCTTAATGACCCCGCTGGTATTGCGCCGTAAGGTATCTCCGCTAACGGGATGGCTGCGAAGCCGTTTCTCACGCAGGCCTAAGCCGGTGGTGGCACCCGTTGAAACCGTTGACGAGACTAGTGCAACTCCGGTTGTTGAAAGCACGGGCTATCTGGTAAAAATGCCTGTGACGAAGCCTGGAGCTCCGAAGATTGCCCATGTCATCGCCAACTTTATGACTGGCGGCTCCTCGCGTTTGGTTGTTGACCTTGTAGAATATCTGGGAAGCGATTACGAGCAATTTGTTCTGACCAGCTACGCGCCTAACCCGCCAGCTTACGTCGGATTGCAGATTGACGAGCAACGCGATTGCAATGATATCACCCCATTTATTAACTACTTTAAATGGAAGCAACCTGATTTCGTTCACGTCCATTATTGGGGCGATGTAGATGAACCCTGGTATGCTCAGGCTATTGAAGCGGCTCGAGTGCTCAATATTCCGGTTATTGAAAATATCAATACCCCTATCGCACCTCATTTTTCAGAAGCGGTTAAACGTTATGTGTATGTGAGTGATTATGTACGCCATGTATTTGGTCGTCCGGATGATTCTCATGTGACCGTTTATCCTGGTTCTGATTTTTCACTTTTCATGCGCAATGATGATGATCCTGTTCCATCAGATTGTGTTGGGATGGTTTATCGTCTTGAGCGCGATAAATTGAATGAAGATGCGATTAAACCCTTTATTGCGATCGCACTGAAACGGCCACAGACGAAAATTCTTATTGTCGGTGGCGGTAGCCTGTTGGCACCGTTCCAGGAAGCAGTAAAAGAAGCCGGCGTGGAAGCACAATTTGAATTTACCGGCTATGTCGAGTATGACACTTTGCCTGATTATTATCGCCGTATGTCGCTCTTTATCGCTCCTGTGTGGAAAGAAAGTTTTGGACAAGTCAGTCCTTTCGCAATGAATATGCGCGTCCCCGTCATTGGTTATGATGTTGGCGCGATTAGTGAAATTGTGAATTCAAAAGCAATGTTGGCTCCGGCCGGAGATGCTGAGAAATTAGCTGATATAGCCATTGAGTTACTTAATAACGACGAACTGCGTGCAACGTTAGGACGTGAACATCAAGAACGAGCGGTGGGTCATTTCTCCGTGCAGGCGATGATTAGCGCTTATGCTGGTTTGTATGCTGAGATAACGGAAAAATAATACGGCGCAATATGAAAATTGTATTTTTTGTACACTGTTTTTTCCCCGACCATTTCTATGGTACAGAAACATATACACTGGGTTTAGCGAAACATTATCGTGATTGGGGTCATGATGTGGCTGTTGTTTCCGCTGTCTTTCAGGGCGAACCCAAGCAACCTGAATTAATTAATCGCTATACATGGGATGATATTCCGGTTATAGCAATTGATAAAAATGCTATTCCACACTCACGAATTAAGGAAACATACTATCAGCCTGAAATGCGTGATGTATTGACTGATGTTCTGCAAGAACTTAAACCTGATGTCGTACATATTACGCATTTGATTAACCATACGGCTGTATTGTTGGAAGTCACAGGGAAGTTGCAGATTCCGACATATACAACATTTACGGATTTCTTTGGCTTTTGTTTTAATAACAAGCTGGAGGCTGCAAATGGAGATCTGTGTGCCGGACCATCTGCCTCGCGTGCTAACTGTGTTGCATGTTACCTTAAAGAATCCGCGCAAAATGGCTACGCCAGCGGGTGGATGAAAAAAGCAGCAATGCCAACTGCTGCAACCATTATTGCAAAAGGGCTTGTAGGAACTCATAAAGCCGGTCTGTTGAAAAATGGTTATTTGCAGGGGCTGGCTGAGGATCTTATCCGTCGTCCGGAAACTTTATCCTACTTGTACAATACCTACTATAAGGGGGCTGTTGCCCCGACAGCATTCCTGAAAAAAGCATACGAAAGTAATGGCATTTCGGTTCCAATGACGAAGATTTGGTTTGGTATTGATATTGACCGTATGCCGAAGCCAGAGCGTGATAGTGAGCATATTCCAGTTATTGGTTATATCGGGCAGATTGCACCTCATAAAGGTACCGATTTACTAATTGAGGCATTTAAACAGCTTCCAAAGGGAAGTGCTCAGCTTAAAATATATGGCCCAACGAATCAGTCTCTGAGCTATATGGAAGAGTTGCGAAAAATAAGTGAAGGTATTGATGGTATCACCTTCATGGGGACTTTTGAGCAATCTCGTACCGCTGAAATATTCCGCGATATCGACCTCTTTGTTATTCCTTCGCGCTGGTATGAAAACAGCCCGCTGGTACTTTTAAATTCATTGGCGACACATACTCCCGTTGTTGTTTCTGATGTTGAAGGTATGACCGAGTTTCTAACCGAAGGGGAAAATGGTTTCAGCTTTAAACGTGGTGATTCAGATGATCTGGCGAAAAAATTGTCTTATATAATTCAGACCCCAGGGTTATTAAGAAAATTGTCTATGACGACAGAATATCTGCGTACAACAAAAGTTATGGCGGAAGAAACTTTTAGCCTTTATCAGTAAACTAATTTTTAACACCGGATAATTTTTTATCCGGTGTAAGTTCGATTAGACAAGATTATTGTGACTCGGAGGGAAAATGAAACTTGTGGTCTTTGGCGGCGGTGGCTTCATTGGTTCAGCTATTTGTGAGCGTTTATTAGCGGATGGCCATCAATTAAGAATTTTTGAGCGCCCACGAGTTCCACCTTATCGCCATTTTGCGGAAAATGAGCATGTTGAGTGGACGACCGGCGATTTTAGCAGTACACATGATTTACGCGATGCCATAGAAGGTATGGATGGCGTTGTACACCTTGTATCCACAACCTTGCCAAAAAGTTCAAATGAAGACCCTGTTTATGATGTTGAAACAAACATCGTACCAAGTTTGCATCTACTGAATGCTATGGTTGAGCATCAGGTGAAACGGATAGTTTTCATTTCATCTGGCGGAACCGTTTACGGTAACCCGCAATATATTCCTATCGATGAAAAACATCCTACAGAGCCTGTGGTTTCATACGGTATTACGAAGC
Source organism: Phytobacter palmae (assembly GCA_900112785.1). Taxonomy (GTDB): domain Bacteria; phylum Pseudomonadota; class Gammaproteobacteria; order Enterobacterales; family Enterobacteriaceae; genus Phytobacter; species Phytobacter palmae. The sequence goes on from FONB01000007.1 coordinate 306,439, forward strand.
TGGCAATTGAAAAATATTTACATATGTTTAGTAAATTGCATGGTATCAAAGCTGTAACGCTGCGCGTGGCAAATCCATATGGAGAACGACAACGCGTTGAAACAGCTCAGGGCGCTATTGGTATTTTTATGCATAACATCTTAAAAGATAAGCCAATCGAGATTTGGGGTGATGGTAGCGTCCAACGTGACTATATTCATGTCAGTGATGTAGCAGAAGCCTTTGCCAAAGCCATTACTTATAATGGAGATAAGGAATGCTTTAATATCAGCTCTGGTAAAGGTATTAGCCTGAATGAATTAGTCGAGATGATGAAAAATATTATCGCACAACCTGTTCAGGTCAATTACAAGCCGGGCCGTTCGTTTGATATCGATATTAGTGTACTGTGTAATCAACTTGCCCGAAATGAGTTGAACTGGGAACCTAAAGTAACAATGCAAGAAGGCCTGACGCGTACCGCCGCATGGATGAAAGAGACGTTGCAAAAATAAATTGCAAGTCAGTGATTGAGTGAAACTCTATGCGAATATTGCTTACTGTCCATCAGTTCTTCCCTGATTTTAAAGCTGGAACTGAGGTTTTGACACTTTCAGTAGCGAAAGAACTCATCAGACGAGGGCATGAAGTTTGTATCTTTACTGGTTATCCTTGTGAAAATAGCCTTGGCGATGATGAAAGATTTGATGAATATATATACGATGAAATTCCTGTATATCGTTTCTATCATTCGTATGTGCCAATGCTCACGCAGACTTCATTAATTGAAATTGGTTATAATAACCAACTTTCAAGAAAGCATTTCTCGCATATATTGAAGATATTCAAACCAGAGTTGGTTCACCATTTCCATTTAAATCGGTTAGGCGTCGGTATTATCAATCTTCTTGCTGACCATGATATACCTCAATATTTTACACCTACTGATTTCTGGATGATATGCCCAACAGCGCAACTAATATTGAAAGACGGTCAGTTTTGTTTAGGGCCAGATAAACTATCTGGTAACTGCATTAAGCACTTTGCACAAAATTCCGTAAGCGATTTTAATGCAAAACTTATTAGTTTTATTCCTGATTCACTTATCGGTGAAATTGCGAAAATAACTAAAGGTTCGAAGATAATTCATTTCCCAATGCAGAATGAAGTTGAAGCTATGTCATCTCGACTGGAGAATACCATTTCTGCGCTAAACAGAATGCAGGGGATAGTAGCACCTAATCGGTTTATGGTTGATCTCTTCCTACGCTATGGTGTTAATAGGCGTATTGTACATGAGGTTAATTTTGGTATTGATATTCATAAAGAAAACGTAAACATCCCGCTTAAGAAATTAAATGCTGATGCGTGTATCCGGTTAGGATTTATCGGTACACTCGCTCCACATAAAGGTTGCCATATTGCTATTGAGGCCGTTAAATCCCTTCCTGATGGATTTGCGTCCTTAGATATCTACGGAAGTGGCCCCGATTTTCCAGAATATGTTAAGAGCCTGGAAGATTCAGCTATGGCAAACAGTAATATAAAGTTCTGTGGGACATTTCCAAATAACAATATCTTTGCTATTTTTGAAACTATTGATGTCTTAATTGTCCCTTCCGTCTGGTTCGAGAATACTCCTCTTGTTGTTTATTCTGCACAGGCGTCAAATTGCCCTGTAATTGGCTCAGATTTGCCTGGCATATCTGCAGTGATTAAGCATGGTATCAATGGACTGCTTTTTAAAGCAGGAGATAGCGATGATTTATCTGATAAAATAAAACGAATCAAAGATATTGATGTAACGGCTATGAGCGCTTGCGCTATACAACCTAAAACATCTGTGCAATATGTTAATGATCTTTATGATATATGGGGAGTAGTTGAAGGATGATGACTACTTTTAGAATCCATCTTAAATTTTAGAAACAAAGAATTTTTACTATGCAAAACATAAAAAAATTAGAATCATTGACGTCGCTAAGGTTTTTTGCAGCGGCTATGATTGTTTTAGGTCATGGCCATGGGCTATTTGGTTCTATGGGGCTTGCAACGACCTACTCGTTAGCTCAAGGGGTTTCTTTCTTTTTTGTTCTGTCAGGCTTTATTCTTACATATAACTATCCAAAACTTGCTTCATTTTCTGATGTAAAAAGCTTCTATGTCGCAAGGTTTGCAAGGATTTTTCCTTCTCATATCGCTGCGATGCTGCTCCTCGTATTATTTACAGGTGGAATAAACCAGGGATGGCTTCAGGGTGGGGCGATTGTTTTTACTGGGTTGATGCACGCATTGTTGTTACAGTCTTTAGTTCCATTAAAAGATGTGTTTCTCACTTTTAATGGGGTTTCCTGGAGTATCTCTACTGAGATGTTCTTTTATTTATTATTTCCTTTACTCATTACCAGTATTGTTCCTGGTAAATGGATGAAATTACTTATAGTTTCACTTATGGTGATCTTTCATCTCTGTTTTGGTATTTTATGGAATGTTTCACCAGATGAAGGTGGAAGCCAATTTAGTTTAATGGGTTTATTATATATAAATCCTTGGGTAAGGGTTTTCGAGTTTTACATTGGCGTTTTAGCTTGTAAGTTTTATATGAAAACATGCAATACTAATACTGTTGCAAAGATTTCAAATTCCTTTTTTTCTTTTGCAGAATTGGCGACAGTTGTGTTTGCATTATTCACTATGTGGCTTTCACCACGTCTCATAGCTTTCTTAGGCTTGGGCAATCAAGCGGGCACTGTTTTAAGTTATTATTTATCTAAAAGTGGTTCTGTATTTTCTTTTGCATTTCTAATTCTCGTTTTTGCGTATGGAAAAGGGTATCTGCATAGATTTTTATCTAACAAGATATTTATTCTATTAGGCGAAATAAGCTTTGCTCTGTATCTGGTCCATATGAGCGTTCTTGTCTGGTTCCAGAAAAATTTGACTGTTTTTGCTGGATATTCAACAACGAAACAGGCAGTTATTTTTTGGGGCATCTCACTCATAACCGCATGGTTTTTACATCGCTTGATAGAGTTACCATGCAGAAAAATAATTATAGACTGGTATAAAACTCGTACCTTCTCTTTCTCTGTTTTTAGCAACTCTCTGTTTTTCAATGCTTTATTTATGATCGCATTATTTTCTTGTATCAAGATTTTTGCACCACTCTAACTTTTGGTGTATTTCACTCTTAGGGTGAAATGTGTTGATGTTAGCCTTGACTGGCCTGAACTGGCTTTTGTGAGTTAACATTCCTGATACTTAAGCCCGAAAGCACGCGATCTTTCGGGTGTTCACACCTGACAGGAGTAAGTAATGTCTAAGCAACAAATCGGCGTTGTTGGTATGGCCGTGATGGGGCGCAACCTTGCGCTTAACATCGAAAGCCGTGGCTATACCGTTTCCGTTTTCAACCGCTCCCGCGATAAGACCGAAGAAGTGATTGCTGAGAACCCCGGCAAGAAACTGGTTCCTTATTACACTGTTAAAGAGTTTGTTGAATCCTTAGAAACTCCCCGTCGTATCCTGTTGATGGTGAAAGCGGGCGCTGGCACTGATGCTGCTATTGACTCTCTGAAACCCTATCTGGAAAAAGGCGACATCATCATTGATGGCGGTAATACCTTCTTCCAGGACACCATTCGTCGTAATCGTGAGCTTTCTGCCGAGGGCTTTAACTTCATCGGTACCGGTGTTTCCGGTGGTGAAGAGGGGGCGCTGAAAGGCCCATCCATTATGCCTGGCGGTCAGAAAGATGCTTACGAACTGGTCGCGCCGATCCTGACCAAAATTGCAGCCGTTGCTGAAGATGGCGAGCCTTGTGTAACTTATATCGGGGCTGACGGCGCGGGCCATTACGTCAAAATGGTGCATAACGGTATTGAGTATGGTGACATGCAATTGATTGCAGAGGCCTACTCACTGCTGAAAGGCGGTCTTAACCTGTCTAACGAAGAACTGGCCACCACTTTCAGCGAATGGAATAAAGGCGAGCTGAGCAGCTACCTGATCGACATCACCAAGGACATCTTCACCAAGAAAGATGAAGAGGGTAATTATCTGGTCGATGTGATTCTGGACGAAGCGGCCAACAAAGGTACCGGTAAATGGACCAGTCAGAGCTCTCTGGATCTCGGCGAACCGCTTTCCCTGATCACTGAATCCGTATTTGCACGCTATATTTCTTCGTTGAAAGAACAGCGTGTTGCCGCATCTAAAGTTCTGAGCGGCCCACAGGCGCAACCTGCTGGTGACAAAGTGCAATTTATCGAGAAAGTCCGTCGCGCACTCTACCTGGGTAAAATCGTCTCTTATGCGCAGGGTTTCTCTCAGTTGCGTGCCGCGTCTGACGAATACAACTGGGATCTGAACTACGGCGAAATCGCGAAAATTTTCCGCGCCGGCTGCATCATCCGTGCTCAGTTCCTGCAGAAAATTACCGATGCATACGCAGAAACGCCAGCCATTGCTAACCTGCTGCTGGCACCTTACTTTAAGAAAATCGCTGATGAGTATCAGCAGGCGCTGCGTGATGTTGTAGCCTATGCCGTGCAAAATGGTATTCCGGTGCCGACTTTTGCCGCTGCGGTTGCCTATTATGATAGCTACCGTGCTGCTGTATTGCCTGCCAACCTGATCCAGGCTCAACGTGATTATTTTGGCGCACATACTTACAAACGTACTGATAAAGAGGGCGTATTCCATACGGAATGGCTTGATTAATTAGTTGATTTTTTAATGTCAGTATATACAAGGCCATCCAAAAGGATGGCCTTATTTTGAAATAAGTTTTAATTTAAAGTTATTTCTGATCTTTTCGAATGTAAAAGGAATAACATAAATCTCATTTGATTAAAGGCATTAATGCAATCATGCGCAAAGATATAATAATTGTCGGCGGTGGTTTTTTTGGAATGTACCTTGCCGAGCAATTTTCTCTGTTAGGACACGGAGTCAAACTCTTTGAGAAAGAGAGTAACTATATGTCCCGCGCGTCTTATAATAATCAGGCCCGTGTGCATAATGGTTACCACTATCCCCGAAGCATTTTAACCGCTTTACGCTCTCGTATCTCTTTTCCTCGCTTTGTTGAAGAGTTTAGAGATTGTGTCGATTCGGATTTTGATAAATATTATCTAATCAGCGAAATGTTGGGCAAAGTGTCGGCGGGTCAGTTCCGTATGTTCTGCAAGCGTATTGGTGCCGATTGCGATGTGGCGCCTGCTAAAATTCAGAACATGGTCAATCCGCAACTGATCGACGCCTGTTTTACGGTCAAGGAATTTGCGTTCGATGCATTCAAGCTTCGTGACATGATGTTGCAACGACTGGAGAGTTCTACCGCTGAATACCGTTGTGGTTACTCAGTTGATAAAGTTGAAAGCAGTAATAACAGAATTACAGCATATGTACGCAACATAACCAGTGGGGAGGTTGAGACCCACCATGCTGATCACGTCTTTAATTGCACCTATTCACATTTGAATTATTTGCTTGATAACTCCGGGATTGAACTCATCCCCCTTAAGCATGAAATGACAGAAATGTGCCTGGTTGATGTACCTGATGAATTAAAAAAAACCGGGTTTACGATTATGTGCGGGCCATTTTTCTCAGTGATGCCTTTCCCTTCTGTTGGTCTGCACTCATTTAGTCATGTACGCTATACACCGCATTACGAATGGCACGATAACCCTGGTGAAAAATATCGCGACTCGCATGTGAAATTTGATGAGGATAAGAGAAACAGCGCGTGGCAATATATGGTTAAGGATGCCTCTCGTTATATGCCTGTTCTCAATGATTGTCGTTACGAACGCTCGCTCTGGGAAGTAAAAACGTTGTTGCCACGCAGTGAAACGGATGACTCCCGTCCCATTCTTTTTCGACCTAATCATGGCATGAAGGGGTTTCACTGTATTATGGGTGGCAAGATAGATAACGTATATGATGCCGTTGAAGCTATTAAAAATATGAACGTTATTTAAGAATAAAAAGAGACTACACAAGTGAAAAGCGAATCTTTTGTTTCTGTTGTTTTAAAAACACATGATCTCTCGGATGAATTGACATCAAAATTACAGCAGGTCCAACAATTATTAGATGTAAATTATAGTGATTACGAAATCGTTGTTGTTTCTAAAGGACCTTATCGTGACGTACCGAGAAAGTCCGCAGTAGATCAAATTTTAGCAACGATCCCAAGTGTGCGCTTTATGCAACTTTCTGGTGGAGCACATGATGATGTGGTCTGGGCTGCCGGACTTGAAAATGCGATCGGTGACTTTGTTGTTCTTTATGATCATCTGACCGACCCCGTGGACGTTATTCATCGTGCCGTTGAGGAGTGCAAATCCGGTTATGATGTCGTTGTCGGTGTTTCTAATCAGCCTCTGCCATGCGTATATCGCTTCTTGCGCGATACAGCGTCACGCGTTTTAAGAGCCATTGATTACCATATTCCTAAGAATTCTACTGGCCTGCGCTGCTTAAGTCGTCGTGCGGTGAATGCGGTAACGGATACTGGTCGTTTTCATCATCAGTTTTACCTGCGCATCCAAAAAACTGGTTACCCGGTAAGTGAATTGGTTTATGAACCAGTTTGCGAAAATAATGTTAAAAAATCGATTGTTTATGGTTTTCGGAATTTAGTCCGTCTGATGGTATTCAACTCTTCACGGCCACTGCGCTGGATGTCAGTTGTTGGGACCATTGGAAGTTCAAGTGCGTTACTGTTTGCTATTTACAGTATTGTGGTCAATCTCATTAATGGCCATGTTGTGGAAGGGTGGACGACAACCATTCTGTTTATGTCGGTGCTCTTTATGCTCCAGTTCATTATGCTGGCGTTTTTTGGTGAATACCTCAGCCGATTGCTGGATGATCGAAGTGAACAAGCGGCTTATTCCGTTGTATTTGAGAAAAACAGCGCTGTGATGGTGAATCAGGACCGCGTGAACGTTTTAAATGATGCCACTGCTGAAGAGTCTAATCTTGTGCAGACCGGACGCGACCGATAATTACAGGAGAGAACATGGCGAAGGCGTTAATTGGATATACCGGGTTTGTTGGCACCACGTTGATGAAACAAACCCAATTTGACGATTTTTATCGTTCGACAAATATCAACGATATCAAAGGCAAAAAATTCGATGTTGTTGTCTGTGCTGGTGCCCCAGCGCAGAAATGGATTGCCAATGCCGATCCTCAGGCAGATCGTGAAAAAATTGACTCACTGATTGCCTGCCTCGACAGTATCGAATGCGATAACTTTGTCTTGATCAGCACGGTTGATGTTTTTAAAACCCCTGTGGGTGTTGATGAAAATACACCGATTGATGTGCAAGATCTGCATGCTTATGGTCTGAATCGTTACCGACTTGAGCAGTTTGTTGCGCAAAAATTTTCACGCCATGTGATTGTGAGATTACCGGGTCTCGTAGGGCCCGGGTTGCGTAAGAATATCATTTTCGATTTCCTTAACGATAATAATGTCGCCAAAATCGAAAGTCGTAGCGTTTTCCAGTTTTATCCGATGGTTAACCTCTGGTTTGATATTAACAAAGCACTCGAAAATAATATCAGTCTTGTTCATCTGACGGCTGAGCCTGTTTCTGTTGCACAAATTGCGGGTGAGGGTTTTGGTTTCGAATTTACCCTGCAACAGGCTGCATCTCCCGTTTCTTATGATATGCGCAGTGTATATGGCGCATTATTTGGCGGCACTGCGCATTACCAGTACTCTGCGAAGGAAACGCTACAAGCGGTCAGACATTATGCACAGTCGGAACCTAAAAAAGCTCAGGAAGATAAGCAATGAGAATTTCCATCTCAAACCTTGCCTGGGATATTAGTGAAGATATCGACGTATTGTCTCTGCTTAAAGAGTTTCAGGTTGATGCTATCGATATTGCTCCCGGTAAGTATTTTCCAGAGCCAGCCAAAGCAACAACTGCAGATATCATGGCGGTAAAAAACTGGTGGAAAGAGCAGGGGATTGACATCATTGGCATGCAATCACTCTTGTTCGGGACCTCAGGGTTAAATGTGTTTGGTTCGCAAGCGGTCCAGGAAAAACTACTGGAGCATTTAGCTGATATTTGTCGTATCGGTTCTGTTCTGGGGGCTACTCGTCTGGTGTTTGGCTCGCCAAAAAACCGAGATTGCTCCGGCCTTAGTGCAACGGAAACCGAGCGTGTTGCCCAAACGTTTTTCCGTAAACTTGGTGATATTGCTGCCGATCAAGGGGTGATTGTTTGCCTTGAGCCAAATCCGACGGTTTATGGCGCCAATTTTATGACCACAAGCAATGAGACCTGGGATGTTGTCACTGGCATTGCTCACCCCAATATTAAAATGCAGCTTGATACCGGAGCAGTCATTATTAATCAGGAAAATATCGAGGCTGTCGTGGCACAGGCGAAGGATATTATCGGACATGTGCATATCAGTGAGGCACAACTTGCGACGGTTGGCGATACGTTCAATGGACATGCCGCGCTGGCCAAAGTGTTAAAAACACAATTGGCCTCTTTCCCGGTCACGATTGAAATGCTCGCCACGAAAGAGGAGTCGCATCTCGTTTCTATCCGTCGCGCTCTTTCTCATGTAACTTCCTTATATCGTTAAACAGGTACAACAACCTTGAAATGGTTAATACTCATTTTAGGCATTGCATGTAATGCCTCAGCCAGTGTTTTGATTAAAATGGCAATGATGCCACCGCGTAAATTCCCTTCACTGGCAGACCCGCTTGCGTCGTTAACAAATTGGCCGTTCTGGTTAGGGCTGGCGCTTTATGGTGGCGCATTTGTCCTGTATGCCGCATCACTTGCAGTATTACCGCTTAATATTGCACACCCCGTACTGACAACGGGTGCAGTTGCGGCGGTGGCAATATTGTCGGTCGTAGTCTTTAACGAAACATTTCACTGGACGACCATATTGGGTGTTGCCTTTGTTATCGTCGGTGTTGCATTGATCACCTCGAAAGCGGCTTAACAAGAATGGATTTTGCTATGAATAACGAAAAAAAATGGGAAGTTCCTGCATACAACGTCACGTTATGGACGGAAAAAAAGCATGATGCTTGCGTAGTGATTCCGGTGATTAATGAAGGTAACCGCATCGTCAGCCTGCTCACAAAGATGAACAATCTGAACGTTAGCGGTATCGCAGATATCATTATTGTGGATGGCGGTAGTACAGATGGCTCGCTGGAAACAGAAAACTTATTAAAACTGAACGTCAGTGGCCTCTTACTTAAAACAGGGCCTGGTAAGTTAAGCGCACAATTGCGCTGCGGCTACGCGTTTGTTCTGGAAAAAGGTTATAAAAATATCATTACCATTGATGGCAACGATAAGGACGATCCTGCACCTATTCCACAATTTATAGCCGCGTTAGAGCAAGGGTATGATTTTGTACAGGCTTCTCGTTTTGTAAATGGTGGCGTGGCGGTTAACACACCTAAATCGCGCGATTTCGCGATAAAATTTATTCACGCTCCAGTATTGAGTATTGCTTCCGGGTTCCATTGGACAGACACAACGCAAGGCTTCCGCGCATACAGCAGTAAAATGTTGCTGGATGAGCGTGTTGCGCCATTCCGTGATGTATTTATGACGTATGAGTTATTGGCCTACCTGTCATATATTGCGCCGAAACTAGGTTTCCGTTGTATCGAACTGCCAACCTCACGCATCTACCCGGAAGGGGAAGTACCGACAAAAATCAGCAGCTTTAAGGGTAATCTAGCTGTATTGAAGATTTTATTTAAATCCTGCCTGGGACATTATAATGCCCCAAAGAATTAATGCTTCACAATAGGTTTTGAGTGGTCTGAGGAAAAGTTAAAGTCATTTCAATAAGTTATTGATCATAATGAGTCATGCATATTATGAGGTGTTGTTTGAATCGTTGATTAATACGGTCATCTCTCGGGCTAAACAGTGATGAACAATATTGAACTTATCATGTCCTTACTATCTGGTGATGAGTGTTTCTATAAATAAATTTGAGAATAAGTATGGAAAATATCAAAAAAATAATCTATTTTGCCATTCTAATGATGCTGGGCATAGGATTGTATTTTAGCGTTCAATATAATTCTTTTAATGTTGTTTCGGCTGGTATTCATGATAATTATCAGCGTGAGTCAGAAAGTTTGGTGTTAAGTGCACTTTATGCGGATAAAAACAATATACCTACGCAAGGATGGCGGTTGGGATATATCGCATCGCCAGAAACGAACGCTCCTGATATAATGTTTGCATATGATAACTTTGAGAAGCCCGGCGGCAATCAGTTAAAATTTATACCTTATGTTTCCCAGTGGGGTATCCAGTCTGCAATTTTTAAGGCATTAGGTTCTGTATTCGATATTAAAACTGTCATTGGTCTGAAAGCAATAAATTCTATTATGTTTGTATTGACCATAATGATATTAGCTATTCTTTACTATCGTTTGTTTAATGCGACTTTTGCGCTCATTTTTTGCATTTCATTGATTTTTTCACCTTGGATAGTTCCTATTGCCAGAAACCTGTATTGGGTTCCTTTCACTTGGTTTTTACCTGCGATATTTTCTGCAATGTATTTTTTAGCTGAAAGTGTAATTATGAAGCGGATAGCGCTTGTAATGATTTTTATTTCATTTGCGATAAAATGCATGGCAGGTTACGAATATATTACTTCTATTACATTGTTGACTTGCGCTCCTGTTTTTTTAGCTCCCTATTTGGGTGGTAAAATTCATCAGTACAATATTAAAGATTTTGTGTTAATATTTTCAGTTTGCGTTTTTTCTTTCATGGTTGTGTTAGTAATCCATGCTGGTATGCGTGGGGATAGTATTTTACATGGTTTGCAAAATATCTATGAATATGACGTTAAACGAAGAACATATGGTGATGCTAGCCACTTTGAGAACGTTGAAATTCAGAAATCATTAAATGTTTCAACCTGGTATGTACTGCGGATCTATTTGTTTGACTGGACAACAAATGTAGTTAAATTTATTTCTGGTAGCCTTTTCCCATGGTTGCTGGGAATTACATTAGCACTTTGTATTATAAGTGGTAATAAAAAAAGGATAATTGCGTTTGCTTATGTGCTATGCATTCCATTGTCCTGGTATATTTTGGCGAAAGGGCATTCTGAGGTTCATGTTTTTATAAACTTTGTTCTCTGGTATATGTTGTTTGTGCCTTTGATGCTTTATTTGGTTGTATCGTTTGTCAGAAGTGCTATTAGCATGTTACTTCTCCGCGTAAAAGCGTCGCCATCACTTCTTCATAAGTAAAAATTACATCAGGATATAGTTCTTATTGAACAGGTGCTTCAGTTAATGACAGTCTACATTTAATGAGATACTGATGCACCTGGTTCAATAAGCTATTCATATGCAAATGGTTATCGCATTTTATCAGGGTGTGCGGCTAGTATATTTTCCATTTGTCGTAATGTATGGATCGGTTAATTCTTATAATTAAAGAACATTCTTGACTCGATTTAAGTGGCGAGGTAAAAACGTTGAGAACACTTGACAGTGGTAGTAAAAATTACCGGCTCAATATACTCAAACTACAAAAGTTGCTTATCGAATGAAAATAACAATCTCCGGAACAGGCTACGTTGGCCTATCAAACGGTATCCTGATTGCGCAGCATCATGAAGTGGTCGCACTCGATATCGTGCAGGCTAAAGTCGATATGCTGAATCAGAAAAAATCGCCGATCGTTGATAAAGAAATTGAAGAGTATATGGCGACTAAACAGCTGAATTTCCGCGCCACTACGGATAAGCAGGATGCCTATCGTGGCGCTGATTACGTCATTATCGCCACCCCGACTGATTACGACCCGAAAACCAACTACTTCAACACGTCCAGCGTCGAATCGGTCATCCGCGATGTGCACGCAATCAACCCGGATGCGGTGATGATTATTAAATCTACCATTCCGGTCGGATTCACCCAGTCCATCAAAGAAGAGCTCGGCATTGATAACGTCATCTTCTCGCCGGAGTTCTTACGCGAAGGGAAGGCGCTTTACGACAACCTGCATCCGTCCCGTATCGTCATTGGCGAACGTTCAGCACGCGCAGAGCGTTTTGCGGGTTTGTTGCAGGAAGGGGCTATCAAAAAAGATATCCCGACGCTGTTCACCGATTCCACCGAAGCCGAAGCCATCAAGCTTTTCGCCAATACCTATCTGGCAATGCGCGTGGCCTATTTCAATGAACTCGACAGCTATGCCGAAGCGCTGGGGCTGAATACGCGTCAGATTATCGAAGGTGTTTGCCTTGACCCACGTATTGGCAATCACTACAACAACCCGTCCTTTGGCTATGGCGGCTACTGTTTGCCAAAGGACACCAAGCAATTGCTGGCGAACTACCAGTCGGTGCCGAATAACATTATTGCGGCTATCGTTGATGCCAACCGTACACGTAAGGACTTCATCGCTGATTCAATCCTGTCTCGTAAGCCGAAGGTGGTGGGTGTCTACCGTCTTATTATGAAGAGCGGTTCTGATAACTTCCGCGCATCCTCTATTCAGGGGATTATGAAACGTATCAAGGCGAAGGGTGTACAGGTTATCATTTATGAGCCGGTAATGCAGGAAGACGAGTTCTTCCATTCTCGCGTTGTCCGCGACCTGGATGCCTTCAAGAAAGAATCGGATGTGATTATTTCAAACCGCATGGCGCCGGAACTGGCGGATGTTGAAGCCAAAGTCTATACCCGCGATCTGTTCGGTAACGACTAAGCACAGAAGTAAAAGACCACCTTCTTAGAAGGTGGCTTTTGAGAATGCCCCCTGTAAGGGGGGCTATTATCACTTTCCGCTTACTACTCTAGCAATTCCATTTGCTGTTCATGTATTTGTTCCGTTTTCTCCTGATGCCTCACATATCGTCTGATAATTTCCTCGTTCACACCGACAGTATCTACAAAGTAGCCACGTGACCAAAAGTGGTTACCCCATAGCTTTTTTCGTATATGTGGGAAACGATTGTAGAGTCTGATTGCGCTGCGGCCTTTCAGATGCCCCATCAAAGTTGATATCGAGATTTTCGGCGGGACTATTACGACCAGATGTACATGATCTGGCTGAACATTTAGCTCCAGAACCTCACAATCCTTTATTCCGCAGAGAATGTAGATTGTCCTGTAAAGCTCCTTGCCCAACTTATCTTTCAGGATCCTGAAACGGTACTTTGGCGTCCAGACTA
>FONB01000040.1 GCA_900112785.1 Phytobacter palmae
CTATCATCGCTGACAATAACGAGATACAGGAACTGCGGGAGGAACTTTATCAGGTTAAACAGGTGGTTAAGGGGATGCGGAACGGGATGTTTAATATGCAGAACGAGAGTTAAATAATAAAGAAGCCGGGATTTTTCTTTCCCGGCTTCTTTATAGTTCTCAAGACTTAGATAGCAATAATAATAGTGACGCTTTCTCCCCTAATAATGTACACCTGTTATTTATTTCCTGTATTGCCAAGAGAAAATCATGTTTAAGATCGTCTTGTAAATGATTTATGTCAATGACTTCGAGTAATATATATTCATCCTGCTGTATATTTACGGTTGTCATTCCATCTTCTGGGATTCTCAAGCTAGTAAGACAATCAATAAATGCATGGAAGTTTTTACCATAAAAATCAGGAAAGCCGAACAACCGCTTAAATTTTTCATGAAATTCAGAGTGACTATTTATATCATTGAAATTTACTGATAAATTAATCATTTTCATTACTTTCATCCTCCGAGATCTATTTCTATGAACGAATTGTAATGATCATGACTATAGTACGCCTGACCTGTTTTTGTATCTACAACAATACGTCTTGTCCCTCGATTACCAACACCCGGGATTCGTACAGTCCATTCTCTATAAGGACCACTCCCTGTATTAAGACGTTGACTATCAGGTGATATTCTAAAGTTATTTTCAAACTGTATTCCATCTCTAGAATATGCAGGTCTGTTTAATTTAATATTATCGATTGTTTTTTGTATTTCTCGCATTTCTGCTGGGGTCATTTTATGTCCCCATTTCTCATTTACAGCCGCATGGAATTCTTTCGGATTTTTAGCGGAATGAGAGCATTTCAGCCCAAGTGGATCGATCCAACTTAACGGATTAGGCGCGTAACTACAGAGATTTAACCCGCCTCTAAGCCCTATCGGGTCCTGCTGGGTAAACCTGGCGCTATCCGGATCGTAATAACGAAACAAATTGTAGTGCAACCCGGTCTCACGATCCAGGTATTGCTCCTGCATACCCAGGTTCTGCGCATAGCCCGTCTCCTGCGGTATCGACTCGTGCAGCAGTTTCCCCCACACGCTGTTCTGCCCTTCCCAGCGGATATGCCCTCCACGGTCCGTCACCCGTTCTGGCGTACCGTTCGGCTGACAGTGGAACCAGAAGATATCCGGATCCTCTGCGCCATCAATACGCGCCAGCGGTTCATCACTTTCCGCGTCGCTATAAACATAAGTCAGGGGCACATCATCAGGTTAAACAGA
>FONB01000028.1 GCA_900112785.1 Phytobacter palmae
TACCGCCAACGCCCTGCGTTTTGAAGATAAAGCGGGGGAGGAGCAGGTCTGGATCCAGGCCGAACGGAACATGGACACCAATGTTAAGAATGACGAAACGCATACTATTGAGAAGAATCACACTCAGTTCGTTGGTGAGAATGAAACCTTACGGGTAGTGAAGGACCAGAATACAGGCGTTAAAGGAAATCTCACCAGTCTGACGGGTAATAACCGCGATGATAAGGTTGTGAACACTTTTACGCTTGCTGCAGGCGAAATGCTGCGTATTGAATGCGGGCAAAGCGCAATTGAACTGCTCAAGGACGGTACGGTCAGCATAATCGGCAATAACTTTAATTTCACGGCGGCAGAGAGTGCGCAAATTAATACTCTTAGTGGCGACCTGCACCTGAATCCGGCCGATGGCAGTGCCGGAACCCTGGCGGTTGGCTCGAATCAACAAACCGCAATACAGCAGGAAGTTGATAACTTTTTTATCGTTAAAGCTAATAAATAAAGGGAAGCGCGATGGCTGACTATATTCTCCAGGAGGCGACACTCGCTTTACCTGATGTATTTAAAGACCGTACGATGAATCTTTTTACCCTCAATGACACAGGTGCCAGTGAATTTACCTTTGTTGTATCTCGTGCGGGGGCGAAAAACGGGGAGACCGTACAGGCAGTTGCGGCGCGTATCGCCCGCGAACTGGAAGTTACAGTGCCAGAATTTCGCATGGAATTGACACAGCAGAAGTTAATCGATGGTGAGCCGGCTGTTGAGCTTTTTTATCAATTTAAAAATGGCAACGTGTTAATTTTCCAGCGCCAGATTGTTATTCTTCTGGATGAGCCGTCGGGTGGGAAAAAAGTTGTTTGCTATATTGGCACCTGTCCTGGTGAATTTACTGAGCTTTATCAGAAACAATATCAGGACATTATTGCGAGTATCCGCTTTCACCATAATCAACATGAGGCGACGCTGGGTGAAATGATCCGCGCGGATAACCCGGATCTCTTTTTCGCGCTGGATACGGAAAGTTGTCATCTGGACGTTTTTTCCGGTGTGCAAGCGTTATATCGAAGTCTGCCTTTGCAGCGTGCCCGTGAAGGTCTCTACTTACTCTATGCCCAGGACGGTTCCCCGCTGCGTATCGCACCTGTCCCCGACACGCAGCCGATACGCTACGCCCTATGGTCTGTTGCCACAGTGCCTGGGCATCATCTGGAACAACAACTCAGTATCTGCCGCACCGTTAACGGGCCGCAGGGACTCGCTTCCCCTGAGCAGATACTGGCGTTTCTTACCCGGCAACGGACTTCGTCGTAATGACTGCGCTACAGGCTGCAAGGGTCGATGATCCTATAGCCCACACAGCATCGAAATCCTGGATGATTGTTGGGCTTATCGGTGGTGCCATACTGGGGGCTGCGACAGTAGCAACCGGCGGGCTGGCGCTGGTTGTGGCGTCAGCTGCTGTAGGTGCCTGCGCCGCAGGCGGGTTGGGAGAGGTGCTGGGAAGTATGTCCTGGGCGCCCCGACATGTCACTGGCATGCTCACTGAGGGATCGCCAAATGTCTATGTGAATAGCCGTAAGGCGATTCGCGCGCATCTGTCGTTGGGCAAATGCGATGAACATAGTGGTTCGCCAAAGCGGGTCGCCGAAGGTTCCATTAAGATCTATATCAATAATTATCCGGCTGCACGGCTAGGAGACAAACTCACTTGTAGTGCCGAGATTTTTGCCGGGTCGCCCAATGTTTTTTTTGGTGGCGCGAAAGTACAAACGGACGAAATCAGTCCGGAAATTCCGGAATGGGTGAACTGGGTCATGCTGGGGGTAGGAGCCGCGGCGCTTGCGGTGGTCGCTACTCCAGCCATCGCTGTGCTCAGTACTGCTGGCGCCCTGATGGGGGGGACGGCAGGGAACTGGGCAGGAGGATGGCTGTTCGGTGAGGGCAGTGACGGACAAAAATGGAGCATGCTGTTCGGCAGCCTGATAGGTGGCGGTGCCGGCATGAAAGGCGGCGCGAAATTTGACGCTGTGCGTGCTGCGCGAGCCACTGAGGTCGTCAATGCTGAACCGGTAGCGGCAGCATCCAACAAACCCTCTATGACGCTCAAAGAGGCTAAAGGCGAGGCCACGGCAAACAAATGGACGCAAAAAGGGCGAGAACTTGCGGACAGGCATAACCCTGAGCTCTCTCAACGTTTGTCGGACGATGAAATTGGTGCACTATACGGTTATACAACCAACCCAGGATATACCGAAGTAAACATGGCTCTGCGTGGGCAAATTGAAATGACGCCAGAACGGCAGGCTTTTGTTGATCATATTAATCAGGGGCTTGATAAACTTGACCCTTATGTAGGGACCACCCAACGTGGAACTGATTTGCCTGCGGATGTTCTTGCAAAAAATCAGGTAGGGGAAGTGGTTTCCGATCCGGCATTTATGAGTTCAGATATCTACAAAGGGTTTGATGGTCCGACGCAAATCACGATAGAAGGGACATCGGGTCGACAAATTGATTTCCTGTCCCAATATAAAGAAATGAATGAAACGGAAGTTTTATTCAAACCCGGTACAAAATTTGAGGTGCTTGAGCGCACCGATGTAGGCGGCAAAACCTACTTGAGATACAAGGAAATACCATGATTGATCTGCATTCTGATTTACGTGAAATCGAGCGCTACGCTTCGAGATATGACCAATATATCCCTTCACCTGGCGCACGAACTCAGCATCGTATGCAGTATGATTATCTTGCAAATCCTCTCGTTGAGGAGCCGATTCAGGCGGCTTCACCAAAATGGTATGACACGCCTGATCAGGTCAGGCCTCTGGATATCTGTCGCGATAAGGCGATTGGTGCGCTTGTCGGGCTCGCCGTTGGCGATGCTGTGGGCACCACGCTGGAATTTATGCCTCGCGATCACCGTACCGTGACGGACATGGTGGGCGGTGGGCCATTTCGCCTGAAACCCGGAGAGTGGACCGATGATACTTCTATGGCCCTGTGTCTGGCTGAAACATTGCTGGAGTGCAAATATGCCAGCAGGCAATGTTTCAGGGACAAACTATTAAAGTGGTATCGCGAGGGCTATAACAGTGTTAACGGTGTCTGCTTTGATATTGGTAACACTACCCGCTATGCCCTTGAGCAATATGCTATCAAGGGACCAGAATGGTTTGGTAATACCGCACCAGAAACCGCAGGAAATGCATCCATTATTCGTTTAGCGCCTGTATCGATCTATTTTCGCCGCAATTTCGCTCAGGCATTCTATAACGCGAAAATTCAAAGTCAGGCCACACATAGCGCGATTGAAGCTGTGAGTTCCGCACATTATCTGAGCTATTTGCTTCTTCTGCTGATTAATGGATACGATAAAGAACGTGTATTTTCCCCGCAAATTATGCCGTTAGAACCGCGCGTGCTGATCATCAACGCCGGTGAATATAAAGAAAAAAGTCGCGACCAAATTCGCTCCAGCGGTTATGTCATCGATACGCTGGAAGCAGCCATGTGGGCGGTATGGAACACCGATAATTTCCGTGATGCCATCTTGCTGGCGGCGAACCTGGCGGATGATGCCGACAGCGTGGCGGCGACGGCCGGACAACTTGCCGGCGCTTTATATGGCTGGTCGGGGATTCCGCAGGAATGGAAAGAGAAGCTGGTGCAGCATGACCGCATTGCCTCACTGGCCGCAGCGTTATTTGACCAGGCGCCGGATGAGGAAACGCCGACGGAATAAATAGTGGCATGACTGAGGTTGATACTAACCTCGGCAGACAGCCATAAACACGGTCTTATATGATGTCCGAGACAGAGCGATAAATATAACGACCACTGCACAGGGGCAGAGGTAATTTGCCCGACCAGACATCAAAATTTAGTAAAAATAACGCAACCTTAGCGGGTGGATTTTCTCTATCGAATGTCATTTGCGCTGATGATTTAAGCGCGTTGCTACTTTTAACGGAATGAACCTTATGCTCAACCGTATTACCGTACAGCTTCCGGTCGAAGGGCTGTTGTTCTGGAAACTGTCAGGGCGTGAAGCACTGTCAGAACCTTATGCACTTGGTCTTACCCTGCTGGGCACCGATGCGCGAATGGATCGCAGTCAGTTGCTGGGAAAGGCCGTCACTGTGACTGTTCCGACGCAGGATATGACATCGCCGCGCTACTTTAACGGCAAAGTGACCCGCGTCGCGGTGAGCGCCGTGGAGCTGTCCGGCACCCGCTACGCGGTCTACCAGCTCAGCGTTGAATCTGATTTATGGCCGCTGCAGCGTGACCGTAACCTGCGTATTTTCCAGGGGCAGACGGTCCCGCAAATCGTCAAAACGCTGCTCTCTGAAAACCAGGTCAATGTTGAAGACAAGCTGACCGGCAGCTATCGCGTCTGGGACTACTGTGTACAGTATCAGGAGAGCAGCTTCGATTTTATCAGCCGCCTGATGGAACTGGAGGGCATCAGCTACTTCTTCCGCCACGAGGCGGAGCGGCATGTACTGGTACTGACCGATGCGGCGACCCAACACCAGCCGTTTGCCGGTTACGACACCATTCCTTATCACGTGACACCGTCCGGCGGCAGTACCGATGAAGAGGGGATCAGCCAGTGGGCGCTGACCGACAGCGTGACGCCGGGGATCTACAGCCTGGACGATTATGATTTCCGCAAGCCGAATGCCTGGCTGTTTCAGGCCAGGCAGAACCCGGTCTCACCACAGCCCGGCGGCATTGACGTGTACGACTGGCCGGGGCGTTTTGTCGAACACGACCATGCGGATTTCTATGCCCGCATCCGCCAGGAGCGCTGGCAGGTGGAGCACCAGCAGATTCATGGCAGCGCCACCGCGCTCGGCATCGCCCCTGGACACACATTTACTCTCTATAACGCCCCCTTTTTCAGCGATAACGCGGAATACCTGACCACCGAGGCCAACTACTGGCTGGAAGAGAATGCCTACGCCAGCGGGGGGGGCTCGCAAACAATTCACCGCATTGATTTCACCGTTATTCCTTCTTCGGTCACGTACCGCCCGGCGCAAAAAACGGCCTGGCCGCGTACCTATGGACCACAGACCGCGAAAGTCGTCGGCCCGCAGGGAGAGAGCATCTGGACCGATCGCTATGGCCGGGTGAAGGTGAAGTTTCACTGGGACAGACTGGCGAAGGGCGACGATACCAGCTCCTGCTGGGTGCGTGTCTCCAGCGCCTGGGCGGGGCAGGGGTTCGGTGGGGTACAAATTCCACGCGTCGGCGATGAAGTGGTGGTCGATTTTATTAACGGTGACCCGGACAGACCAATCATCACCGGGCGTGTCTATAACGAAGCCAGCATGCCGCCGTGGGCGCTTCCTGCCGCCGCCACGCAGATGGGGTTCCTCAGCCGTTCGAAAGACGGTTCTGCTGATACCGCCAACGCCCTGCGTTTTGAAGATAAAGCGGGGGAGGAGCAGGTCTGGATCCAGGCCGAACGGAACATGGACACCAATGTTAAGAATGACGCCACGAGCACCATCAACGGCAATAACAGCCACTATGTCCGTAAAAACGAGCTATTGCGTGTGGAGACCAACCAGACACTGGTCACCAAAGGGAAGTCTCTGGTATTAACGGGCAAAGATAAGCTGGAGGCGGTATCTGAACAGTATGTGGTCAGTTCGGGTACACGGCTACTACTGGCATCCGGCGAAAGCGCTATCGAACTGCTCGCTAACGGTACGATCAATCTGATTGGTAATGACTTTAACTTTTTTGTAAAAGGCGACGGGCATATCACGACCAAAGGGAAGTTGTACCTGAATGCGGATGACGGCAAAGCCGGAGTCGATGCGCCGGGTGAACGTCTGAAAGGAGATATCGATAAGGCGGTTGAGGAGTATTTCACGCCAGGAAAGGAAAATAAAGCGGGAGGGGCGGTTCCCGGTGCGGCGGCTGGCGCCCCCAAAAACAGTGCTAAACCGGTCTCCAAACCCGCCGTAACGACGGGGTTCGGTGATGATGTTGACCACTGGCATCAAAATCCCCGACACTAACGAATGATCTGAAAAAACTGAAGGACGATGGCTGGACCCTAAAAGAGGGTAATGAGGGATGGGGGACTATGGCTAACCGTAAGACCCAAACGATCACGGTGGATAAGGGCGCCTTGAACGACCCGGCACGAACGGTACAACTGTTGTCGCATGAGAGCGGCCACGCAATGTATACGCCCAAAGATGATTTTTCTTCCCGTGATGCTTACCTCAACAGTAAATTAAGTGATGAGGGGGCGGCTACACTGAACAATATTAAAGTTCAGCGAGAAATCCTCGCCAACGGGGGGCCTGATATCGGTATTTCAGGCAATCCGGCTAACCAAAAAAGCTATAATTCGATTTACGATTCAGTTAAGAGCGGAAAGATGACAGAAACCGAAGCGCAATCGAAAATCGGCCGTATCTTCGGACGAGGTGAACAGACATCGGTGACCGGCCAGGACTACGAAGATTATTATGGAGGATGGTATGACAAAAATTACCCGGCTAAATAAAGCCTGTGCCATCATATTCGCTAATTTACTCATGACAGGAGTTGTCGAGGCAAAAATGCAAAATGAAGATCTCTGGCAGTTTATTTCTCATCTCAGCACATCTGTTAAAACCGTTAACGTAAATACCATCAACCGCTTCGCCTTGCCGGTTACTGAGGTTTCACAAAACGATAATTTTGTCTTCTATACCAGTGATGCAGTAAAACTGGCCAGCGGTGCAACGCTGTCGGCATTCGACCTGCGGGTGAATAAAAAACCAAACAGTAAAGTGTTGTTTGCGTTCGATTATGCAGGGCAATGTATCTCGCTGGGCGAGGTACGTCAGCACTATGCGAAAATGGATATTACCGATACGCCGCGTGGACATTCGGTCCATGAAGTCACCAGTCATACCGCTGCAATTGGCGACGGCCAGGAAGTCACCTTTAGTTTCGCCGAAACGAATCCGGACTGTTTAAGCAGTGTGGTGATTACCCGCGAGAAATAGCGTGTGACTCAGGCTGACATCTGCGCAGCCTGAAATCCTTTTGTTGTTTATGCACGTTTAACATCCCTCTTTTTATCTGGATTGCTGTTTTTAAGTGAATGCCCCTTGCATTCATCTCAGCGGTTGCAGGCGAATTATTTTCATTAAAAGGCAAATGATGAAATATCACCTCCAGGAAGGTTCCTTTCAGCTTTTCCCGGCCGCATGGCAGGACACCAGCATGACGCTTCTGCGCGATGACGAAAGTGGGCTATCGGTTGTTGTCAGCCGTGGCCCCATTCCCGAAGGCAGTGATGCCGAGAAAGAATTTCATCGCCAGTGGGATCAACTGCGCACACAAATGGGCGAAGTGCAGCAGGGCGCGTTTACCCGCGTGCTTGTCGGCCCACAACAAAATATTCGTGCCGTTGAAGTTGAAACCGCCTTCTTACGTGCTGACACCCACATCTGGCAGAAGCAACTGGCGATGCAGGCGGTTGATAAACCCATGCTGCTTATTTTTACCTTCTCTGCATTGCGTCCCTTTACCGAACAGGATGCAGAACACTGGAATGCCCTCAAACAAAGTCTGACGCTGAATAACAATCGGAATGTATAAGCGATGAGTGACAAGCACGCAGCCCGTAAGGGTGACGATATCATCCATTCAAGCATCTTCGCTGATATCACCAGTATTGTGGCCGAAGGGGTTGCCTATGCGGCGATTGGGTCGGCGGTAGCCGGGATCGCGGCGGTTGCGGCACCCTTTGCCGGGGCGGGTCTGGCGGCGGCAGGGCTGGCTGCCGTCGGTTCCAGTTGCGTGCTTGGCGGCATTATCGGGGGGATTCTCACCAACGTGCTGGGTAAGGCGGATGATATCTCCAATGCGGCCAATAAACTGGGGGACTGGATTTTCCCTCCCTCTCCCGCCGGAAAAATTGACAACGGTTCGCACAACGTTCTGACCAATAAGCTGCCTGCCGCGCGCGCCGCCGGTATGCTCACGCCTGCCGGTACGCCACCGCCACCGGAACCGCAACCACCGGAAAGTTTTGCTGATTATGGCGGCATGCTGCTGTCGATGGCTGCACAGTTTGGCAGCAACATGTGGCAACCGCCGGTTGCATCCGCTGCCGAAGGCACCACGGCGCTGGAAGAGGACAAGGTGAAGTGCGACAAACACTCGCCTCAGCAGTATCTGGCGGAAGGGTCAAAAAGTGTTTTCATCAATAACCAACCTGCCGCACGCGCCAAAGACCGAACGACCTGTGAAGCCACCATCTCAGATGAGGTCTCACCCAATGTCATCATTGGCGGTGAAACACTCACCGTCAGGGATATTAAAAGCGGCAAATATCCGGGCCTGACGGTCATTATGGCGGCGACAGCCCTTATCCGGGGACGTTTCGGAACCATCCTCAAATCGATGCCTTGTGCGCTGGCTTCCGCCGCCGGGGGCATGCTAACAGATATGGCGATTAACGCCGTCTTTGGTTCATCACATCCGGTCCATGCCGCAACCGGCGTGAAGGTACTGAACGATGAGGCAGAACAGGATTTTAGCTTGCCAGGACGCTTTCCACTGGTCTGGCAACGTAGTTACAACAGCCTTACCCGTCGCGAGGGTCTTTTTGGCCTGGGCTGGGCTACCGCTTTCGATGGGTACTTACAACTGGCGGGTGACAACGCCACCTGGTTTGATGACACCGGGCGTGAGCTCAGCTTTACGCTGCCTGCCATTAACGAAGCGCTTTACAGCATCAGTGAAGGGTTAATCATCCGCCGTAACGAGCAGGGTGATGTTGCTATCGCAGACGATGATGGCGCTGTGTGGCGACTGTTCAAACCAACACGCTCTGACCCATCAATATTGCGACTGGCATCGCTCAGCGATGAGTACGGCAACATGCTGGAAACCGGCTGGGATGAGCATGGGCGACTGGTTCGTATTCATGATGCCCCCTGTGCCATTGATGTCTCGCTGTTTTATGACGATGAACGTTTCCCGACCCGGGTTACCGAGGCCCGCCATTCGGATGGTCAACAATCCTGGCTGCTGACACGCTGGCGCTATGACCATCGTGGTCAACTGGCCGCTGTTGAAGATGCGACGGGCGTGGTGACACGTGAATTTCGCTATAACGATGACGGACTCATGGTCTGGCACCGTATGCCTGGCGGGCTGGAGAGTGAGTATCGCTGGCAGAGATTTGACCACTGGCGAGTCGTGGAAAACCGGACCAGTACCGGAGATGGCTGCCGCTTCACCTACGATTTGGCTGCGGGGTTAACCACGGTTGAACAGTATGACGGACACAAGCGTCAACACTACTGGAATGCGCAGGCATTAATTACCGCATTTGTCGATGAACGTGGGGAACGCTGGGAATTCGAATGGAATGATAACGAACAACTGACCCGCCGCATTGATCCCCTTGGGAATGTCACGACCTTTGTCTACGATGACATGGGCAATCGTATCCAGGAAATTGATCCAGACGGCAATATTCAGGCGACACAGTGGCTGGTACAGCGCGCGCTGCCTGCTGCTATCACCACGGCTGATGGCGCCACCACCCGTTTTTATTATGATGAGCACCATGGGCTGGCGCGCATCGTCGACCCGTTGGGGCAGAGTACATTGCTCAGGCGCGACGCTTTTGGCCAGGTGGTGGAAGAGGTGGATGCGGCAGGCAATACGCGTCGCCAGGAATATAACGAGGCCGGGCAGATTATCCGCGAAACGGACTGTTCAGGGCGTATCACCCGTTATCGCTTTTACCCGCTCGGCTGGTTGCATTCGGTGAAAACACCGGACGGTGAAGAAACCCGCTATCACTACGATACCGCAGGTCGACCGCTACAACTGGAGCGGGCGGAGGGCTGGCAGGAGTCTATCGGATGGAACTCACGTGGACTGCCGGAATACCATATTACCCCGGATGGCAAGCGTCACGAGTTTAGCTGGGACGACGCAGGTCGGCTGGTGGCAACCCGGAATGCCTTAGGGGAAGAGGTGCGCCGTCGCTGGGACAGCCGCGACAGATTAACGGCATTGCAAAATGAAAACGGGGAGGCGTACCACTTTGAGTGGGGGGCGGACTCGCTGCTGCTTGCTGAAACAGGGCTGGATGGTGTCGCAACACAGTATGAATATGATGCCTGCCGACGCACTGTGCGTCGTACTTTCGCCGCCGGGCATTCACAGGCTTTAACGCATTTATTTCGCTGGGGCAAGGCGGGCCAACTGCTTGCCCGCAGCACGCCGGAAGGGCAGACCCGTTATCACTACTCTGCGAGCGGGCAGGTTACGCGAGTGGCGTTACATCCACCGCTGGGTGATGACGTATGGAGTCAGGAAGCCGAACAGGAGCTGATTTTTACCTATGACGCGCTAGGGCGTGTTATCAGTGAAGAGGGTGAAAACGGCAGGCTGGGCTGGACTTATGATGCGCTGAACAACCGTACATCGGTGGAGTTACCCGACGGTCGTCATCTGAAATATTTCTATTACGGAAGCGGGCATCTACTGAGCCTGGCTCTCGATAATCTGCCGATAAGCGACTTTACCCGCGATGAATTACACCGGGAAGTCGGCCGTACGCAGGGCTTGCTGACAAGCCGCAATGAATACGATCGTCTCGGACGCATACATCGCCGGGATGTGTTCACCGGCAATGCGCAGCGCCCGGCACCTGCACGCTGGTCACGCCGCTGGGATTACGACTACCGCAACAACCCGGTACGCGAAGAGCGTGATGATGATCCGTTCAACTGGTGTAACTGGAAATATGACAGCGCCGGGCGTCTGCTGGAACAGGACGGCACGTCCCCCGGAAAAGAGCAATGGCGCTGGGATGCGGCAGGTAATCCACTGGATAACAGCCTGCAGCAGTCTGTTCGTCATAACCGTCTCACCCGCTTAAATGGAATTCAGTGGAGCTATGACATTCATGGGCGGACCATCGAAAAAGACAACGGGCAGACGCGCTGGCACTATCGTTACGACGGCGAGCACCGGTTAACCGATGTGGTGGCAGTACCGAGGGATCGCAACAAACCACAAACGCAGGTCAGTTTCCGTTATGATCCGCTCGGCCGGCGTATCAGCAAAACACGCCAGCAGACGCTGGGGGGCAGACCGGTAGGAAAGCAGGTGACGACACGTTTTCTGTGGGAAGGTTTTCGCCTGTTGCAGGAAATTCACGACGATGTGCCCCTGACTTATGTCTATAGCGACGCGGAAAGTTATGAACCGCTGGCGCGTATTGATGGCGCAGAGGATCCGGATATCTTCTGGTTTCACTGTCAGTCGAACGGTACGCCAGAACGGATGACGGACCGTGAAGGACATATCCGCTGGGAAGGGCAGAACAGTGCGTGGGGTAAACTGCTGCACGAGTCGATACCGCAGGAGACGGGCTATGCGCAGAACCTGCGTATGCAGGGGCAATACCTGGATCGTGAGACCGGGTTGCACTATAATTTGTTTCGTTATTACGACCCGGATAGCGCCAGGTTTACCCAGCAGGACCCGATAGGGCTGGCGGGGGGATTAAACCTCTATAGTTATGTTCCAAACCCGTTATCATGGATAGATCCTCTTGGATTATCACCAGTAAGTCCTAAAACAATTCTATTCTCACAAGATAGTATAAATGGTGTTTTTGAAGATGGAAGAAATGTTAATGGGCTTATTCACAGACTTATAAATGACCCGTCATATATAAATCACGTTGAACCTATTAGAAAAGTTAGAATGCGGGATTTACCTGCAAATGTTCAGGAAAGATTGTTATCACAAGGTGCTCATAAAGATTCAGTCTTTACTTTAGATAATAGACGACTTTATGCTGCCAAAGCAGCCGGTATATCGAAGATCCCTTCGAGATGGGCTACTCCAGAGGAATTGTCAAAAATTAATTTAGATCGAAGATTTTCAACTCAAAATGGCGGCAGAACAGTGAGGACAAGAGGTTGTGGATAATATGATTGTAAAAGCACTAGAAACAAAATATGGTCAAATATATGGCCGAGATGCGTTGATTTTAACTGGGACAGAGTTAAATCTGTATCCATTTAACTTTACCATCAAAGCTTCCTTATCGTTGTCTGCCTGCAAACCTGCTATTACAGATGCTGATGATGTAAGTCTAGAGATTTTTATTAGCAAAATTGAAAAGTTAGCTATATATAAAGTTGATGATTATCCTTTTGAGCAATATACTACATCAAGTTTCGATTTAGTAGAGGATATCCAAAGAGATGGAGTTCAGCACATAATTATCAGTACTTATGATCATGTGTTCGATATTATAGGGATATATGAAATTAAATATTGTTAAATAATAAAAGGGGGGCGAAATCAGCCTCGCCCCTTTTATTTATTTCTCGTTCTGCACATTAAACATCCCGTTCCGCATCCCCTTAACCACCTGTTTAACCTGATAAAGTTCCTCCCGCAGTTCCTGTATCTCGTTATTGTCAGCGATGATAGTCAGGCACCCCTCCGAAATCTTCACCGTGACACCCCGCCCGGTCTCAACTCCTGCCGCTTTCAGCCAGTCGCCCTTGGGGTGCAGGCTGGAGTGTTGCGAATAATACCGGGCTATACCGGTTGTGCTATCTTCATGGCGGGCTCTGACATAATGACAGGTTATGGCGGCAGGCAGTGGTATGGTGAACGGGCGCGAAAAGGCGCGTCGGGGAAGTTTGGTTAACGTGCTGTTAAATAAGTAAAAGGTGATAGCCGGGAAGCCATGAGCGGTGCGGGTGGTAGCGTGTTAAAAAGTGTGGCCCCCGCCGGATCATTCCGGTGACCCGATAGGGCTTAGGGGCGGGTTAAACTTATATCAGTATGGGCCAAATCAGTTAAGCTGGAGCGAGCCTCTTGGATTAAGTTGTTCTTTTAACAGTAAATAAAATCGTTAGCGTAATAATGAGACTGGACGTTTTACTAAACGACTAACTGATCCTCAGAGTTGTCACATACCGACTCTGGTTTTATGGAGTTGACAGAGGATAATGAGGATATATTTATTAGATTTTATCATTGGTTACAAAAGAAAAATAATAAATTTAGTTTGGGGTTAAATAAAAATACTAGTGATAGTTTTAGTTTGACCATTGAAGATATTAAAAAACTGATGCCATAAATAACAAAAGCTGGGAATGAAATTATATCTTCCCGGCTCTTTTATTATTTAATTTCCGTTTAGCCCACTTAATCAGTACGTCCTTCACTCCATTAACCACCTGTCTGGCCTGATAAAGCACTCTCACAGCTCCTGCACCTCGTCATAATCGGTCATAAGCACGCTGCTCCCTCTG
>FONB01000009.1 GCA_900112785.1 Phytobacter palmae
ACAACGCCGAAGATGTTTTGGCGTGAGAGACGATTTTCAGCTCAGATTCAGAGTCCGAAGGATTTTGCGCTGAGACAAGGCGGCAAACGAAGAAAAGGAAGGAGCATACTGAGGTATGTGACTGACTTTACGAGAGCAGCCAACGCAGTATCAGTGCGAAAGACACAGGACAGAGCACAAAGAATTTGCCTGGCGGCTTTAGCGCGGTGGTCCCACCTGACCCCATGCCGAACTCAGAAGTGAAACGCCGTAGCGCCGATGGTAGTGTGGGGTCTCCCCATGTGAGAGTAGGGAACTGCCAGGCATCAAACAAGTGAAGAGGCCATCCGCAAGGATGGCCTTTTTGCGTTTTTGTCTACTAAAAATAGCTTTCCGACATTTTTGCCTTGTCTCCAGCCTGCATAATATTTCATTTTAAATAGCCTATCCTTATCCTTTCAGGATGTTTAAGGAGACGTTATTTGACCAGTCATTCCTTCAATTACGAGCAAGATTTCGCCAGCATTAATTTCCGCGATCATCCTGAGCGTTATCAGGTGGGGCGTGGTGAACAAGGTGTTTTGCTGGTTGAGCCCTATAAGAGTGAAATCCTGCCCTGGTGGCGTTACAAAGATCCTGAATCTGCCAGGAAATCAGCTGAAAAAATTTACCAGCTATTCGAAACCTATCGGCAGCAGGATGACTTTGTTGGTATGGATATGGCCCGTAAATTTATACAAATGGGGTATACCCGTGCCCGGCGTTACGCCAACTATAAAGGGGGTAAAAAATATGCTGAGGGCGGTGGTCTTCACCAAAGGGGAAACGATCCGGTAAAAGCCGCCGCTGCGGCAATTTTTAAAAAATGGTGGGATAAAATTCGCCAGGATGAAGACTATCTTCAGCGTAAACGCAAACATATCATGCGCTGGGGATAGGTATATTCTTAGGCTATCATTCTGAAATGATAGCAGGCAAACTATTAACACTATATTTACTTTTTACCCCGGCGTAATCTGATTTATATAACAAATCAATGATGTCCGATCAGAGGGGGAAAATATGGCAGGCGTCACCATTCGTCCTGAGCATAAAACAACAGATTTGACTGACGTACGCCGCAGAGTATGGGCAATTGTTAGTGCCTCATCGGGAAACTTGGTGGAGTGGTTTGATTTTTATGTTTATTCATTCTGCTCGCTCTACTTTGCTCACATCTTTTTCCCCGCCGGAAATACAACGACCCAGCTACTTCAGACCGCAGGCGTTTTCGCTGCCGGATTTCTTATGCGACCAATTGGCGGCTGGCTGTTTGGGCGTATTGCTGACAGACATGGGCGAAAAGCCTCCATGCTGATTTCAGTATGCCTGATGTGTCTGGGATCACTGATGATCGCTTGCTTACCGGGTTATGACCGCATTGGTACATGGGCTCCGGCATTGCTATTACTGGCAAGGTTGTTGCAGGGATTATCCGTTGGTGGTGAATACGGCACCAGTGCAACTTACATGAGCGAAATTGCCATTGAAGGCCGCAAAGGATTCTATGCCTCTTTCCAGTACGTGACCTTGATTGGTGGTCAACTGTTGGCACTTCTGGTAGTAGTGGTTCTTCAGCAGATCTTTGATGATGCTGAGCTACGTGCATGGGGCTGGCGTATTCCCTTTGCAATCGGTGCTGCACTTGCCGTTGTGGCGCTCTGGTTGCGTCGCCAACTGGATGAAACGTCGAAAAAAGAGGTGCGGGTATTAAAAGAAGCGGGGTCGCTCAAAGGGTTATGGCGTAACCGCCGGGCGTTTATTATGGTGCTCGGCTTTACCGCAGGCGGCTCGCTGTGTTTCTACACTTTCACGACGTATATGCAAAAATATCTGGTTAATACGACCGGCATGCCCGCCAGTGTGGCCAGTATCGTGATGACCGTGGCGTTATTTATTTTCATGCTTATTCAGCCCCTGATAGGCGCCTTATCTGATCGTATTGGCCGCCGTGCTTCCATGCTCTGCTTCGGTGGGCTGGGAACGCTCTTCACTTTACCCATTTTAAGTGCACTACAGTATGTTTCATCGCCTTATGCCGCTTTTGCACTGGTGATGGTGGCGTTGATTATCGTGAGCTTCTATACCTCTATAAGCGGTATTCTGAAAGCCGAAATGTTCCCGGCACAGGTCCGTGCGCTGGGCGTGGGATTATCTTACGCTGTTGCCAATGCGTTGTTCGGCGGTTCCGCTGAGTATGTCGCACTGTCGCTGAAATCGGCAGGTATCGAGACCACCTTTTTCTGGTATGTCACCGCGTTTTGCGCGCTGGCACTCATCGTTTCGTTGATGTTGCACCGAAAAGGTAAAGGTATTCGTCTTTAATGGTTGGCCAGTTGCCACACTGCGTAACCCGTTGTTGCGCCTGCAACATCCCAGGCAAAATCTTTCCAGCTCCAGCCGCTTCCTGTGGGGCGGCTATCCCATAGTTCTTTTGATGCTCCAAGGCTTACGGAAAACATCAGGCCGTACGTTGCGCTACGATCGCGGCTATATCCCTGATGTTGTGCATATTCATTGGCCGCAGCGGAGAGCATGGCGGAAGCAATAAAATGCTGCGCTTTATCCTGTCCGCTCCATTGGTCATTTGCCATATGTGCGCACCCGGTCAACCAGAATGCACACGTCAACATTAAACAACGCATCATAGAGAAACCTGGAAAAAAGCCCCATCAAATGACGGGGCCTGGTATTACAGAATGCGGCTAATAAGTTTATCGATACGAATGCGACGCAAGCGGCGAATGAGCTTACGTACTTTTACCGGATAATCGGCGATACTTTGCAGATCGCGATAATGGTTAACCACCGTGGTATGGGTACGGATAAGCTCCAGCTCTTTGTCCCGCTGAGCGGCTAATTGATGTTTCGGGTCATGGATCAAAATGGCATTTTCCAGATCCAGACGCCAGGCACGCGGATTAAGGTTATTCCCCGTCAGCAGTATCCACTCATTATCAACCCACATTCCTTTGAGGTGATAGCTATTATCTTCGTCTTTCCACAAACGCACGACCAGTTGATCGGTATTGACGTAATACTGCAGACGACTCAGGAAACGACGCAGGTTAATTTCATACAGATAAGGCAGTGCGCCAATAATTTTAAAGGGCTGATCTTCGGGAATAAAAAAGTCATTAGCCGTTTTATCACCAACGATAATTTCGACTTTTTTGCCTTCGCGCAGGAGCTGAATAATATTACGTACCAGCACCGCTGGCAGGTTAAAATAAGGCGTACAGATGACCAGCTTTTCTTCCGCGCAGGGCATCAGATGAAAAATGGTCTTATTCAGCAAACTGGTTTTTCCAAGTCCAACCAGTGGCGTAACGGATAGCTGATCGTTGTCGGCATCGCCCTGAAAATGATAGGCCGCATCGCGTAATTCCTGACGATACAGACGAATATCATTCTTAATTTCAGGGCTTTTCGGGCGCTGCGCGTTATCGAGACGGTTTACACCGCGTCCTTCAATCAGGTTCTGTCTGACCCACCCCAGCATGATATCCGCCATTTTTGGGTTGCGGATTAGCTGGTAGCGATCGTAGCGGTATTTATCGTGTTGATGGAGATAGACATCGTTCAGACTCGCGCCGCTATACAGCACACTGTCGTCGATGATAAAGCCTTTAAAATGCAGTACGCCAAGCGCTTCACGGGTATTTACTGGCACGCCGTAAACCGGAATATCAATGCCTGGATTTTCTTGCGCCATACGGCAATACCAGTCGGCGTTGGTGTTGGATGCTGCCGCACCGATACGACCACGCTGTGCCCGGTGCCAGTCGACAAGCACGCAGATTTCAAGTTCAGGGCGCTGACGTTTGGCGTCATAGAGGGCGTTCAGGATACCTTTACCGCCATCATCCTGCTCAAGGTAAAGAGCGACGATGTAGATACGGCGCGTTGCGCTGGCAATTTTCTCCAGCAATGTCTCCCTAAAAGAAGCGGGAGAGTAGAAAAACTCTACATCATCAACTGATTGGGAAAGCTTGGGTAGTTGGGCAAGGTGTTGTTGATGTTTATTACGCTTAAATTTTGACAACATCACAGTGCGTTTCTTCTCTGTTTATTGAAAGGGCTTCTGTCCGATAACCCCGACAGAAGCGGACAATGATAACACCAGTACCTGTGAAAGTGGTCAACATTTCCAGTACCTTACTCAGGATTCACCGGTCTGCCTCAGATTAAGGGACAATCCAACGATCCCATCCTCAAGCTGAATGTCGACCTCAAATCCCAGTTTACGCGCCAGAGTTACCATGCCGCGATTGTTTGGCATGGTAATACCATTCAAACGCTTAAGTCCGTGATCCCGAGTGTAACTGATGAGCTTTTCCAGTAGACGTCGCCCAAGACCCAATCCTTTCAAATCGGAACGAACCAACACTGCAAATTCGGCATCAATGTTATCCGGGTCAGAGATGGCGCGGGTTACGCCAAGGATCTCATCCTTTCCTTCTACCTGACGTACAGCAACAAATGCCATTTCCCGATCGTAGTCGATCTGCGTCATATTCGCTAAATCGTCATGGGTAAATTCGTTGATCTCGCTGAAATAGCGGTAATACAAATCTTCCTTTGTGACCCTGGCGATGAATTCCTGTAGCTGCGGTTCATCCTCAGGAAGAATAGGGCGGAAAAGCGAGGTCTCGCCGTTTTTTAATACCACGGTCTCTTCCAGCTGTTGCGGATAAGGGCGAACTGCGAGGCGACTTTCGCCGTTGCCACTAAAAGCCTCGACCGTGAGGCTGACATCCAGCGCGGTGAATTCATTGCCGGATGCAAGCAGAGGATGAATGTCCAGACGCTGGATTTCGGGGCAGTGCACAATAAGATTCGATACCTGAACCAGAAACTGACTCAGACCGGCAATATCCAGCGTGCGCAGGGCACTACGCCCGCGGATCTTTTTATTTTTAATGGCCTGGATAACCAGATAACGCGCCAGATTCATATTCAGCGGTGGTAGCGCAACGGCAGCCTGCTCCTGCGCGCGCCACTCAACGCCGCCTTCTCCCAACATGATCAATGGACCAAAGACCGGGTCGGATTCGACAACCACACGCAGTTCCTGTGCACCGGCACGGTTTGCCATGCTTTGTACCTGCAAACCATGGATACGCGCCTGCGGCCAGTTCATTTTCACGCGGTCGATAATCGCATCTGCGGCCTGCTGAACCTCTGTCGCAGTACGCAGATAGAGCATGACACCCTGAACCTCAGATTTATGCGGAATATCCGGTGAGCGTAATTTTAGCGCTACGGGGTAACCGATCTGTTCAGCAATATGTACGGCTTCGGCGCTATCGCCGGCGATCCAGGTCGGCAGTGTCTGAATACCCCAGGCGCTAAGTATCGGCTGCACTTCATGGGTATCAAGCGTGGTTGCCCCTTCCGCGATAGCCTGCTGGAGCAACTGATGAGCTTCGGCTGTATTGGCCGTCAGGTGAGTGGGCAGGGCGGGCGTTTCACGTAATTGCTTCTGGTTACGTCGGTACTCGACCATATGCATAAATGCAGTGATCGTCCCTTCGGGCGTACGGTAGGTCGGCAGGCTTGCTTCACTGAACAACCGTCGGGCTTCCTGGGAAGAGTATTCGCCACACCAGTTTGTAAGTATCGTAACGTATTTGCCGCGCGGATGTTTTTTCAACGCCTCAATGAGCGCCAGCGCGCTCTCTTTGCCGGGGGCAGCGGCGCTCGGAGAATGGATAATCATCAATGCATCAAAATCCTGGCTATCGAGCAGGATATCAAGTGCGGTGATGTAGCGATCGTTGCTGGCATCATCGCGTAAATCCAGCGGATTACCCACATTGACATAATCGGGCAATCCATCCCGAAGGCGTGCCAGCGTATCGTCACTCAACTTTGCCAGTTTGCCATTACGCGACCACAGCTGATCGAGCGCCAGCGCGGCAGGGGCGGCACCGTTACTGATGATCATCAGACGCTCGCCGCGAAGCGGACGCATATGACTGAGTGTTTCAACTGCGGAAAACAGTTCATGCGTATCCTGCACACGCAGCAACCCTGCGCGCTGTATGGCCGCGTCCCAGGCTGGATCCAGGCCGGCCCGTGTCTGCAGAAGTCGCTGGGCTTCGGGGCTACGGCCACTTTTGATAACCAGAATCGGTTTATTGCGCGAAGCGCTGCGAGCCGCCGAGACGAAACGACGCGCATCACTTAAATGTTCGAGATAGAGCAGAATGGCGCTGGTTTTGGTATCGCGTGCCAGGAAGTCCAGCAGTTCATCGACATCGATATCCAGGCTGTCACCCAGCGCAATAAAATAGGAAAATCCCATCTCGCGTTGTTGAGCCCAGTCCAGAATGGTGTTGGAGACGGCGGCGGATTGCGAGATAAATGCAAGTTTGCCACGGGTAATTGGTACCGGGGAGAAACTGGCATTAAGACCCTGCCAGGGCGCGAGTAACCCCATACTGTTTGGCCCGAGCAGGCGCATCTGGTAACGCCCTGCACAGCTCAGCAGGTCGGCATGTTGCTCAGGGGTTGCAGAAAGAATGATGCAGGTTTTACAGCCCTTCTTACCAAGCTCTTCCAGCAAAGGCAGATTACGTTTTGCATTGGTGCAGAGTACGGCGAGGTCCGGCACATAGGGCAGGCTGGCGATATCCGGCCATGCCAGTACCCCAAGTACGGCTTTGTACGCGGGCGTCACCGGCAAAACCGGGCCGGCAAAACCGCCAGCCAGAAGATTGCGCATCATCAGGAAACCGGCGCGATCCGGTTTCATTGATGCCCCGATCACGGCGATCGACTTGGGACGTAACAACGCTTCCAGCCCACGTTGGCTCATACCGGCCTCCAGAAAAGAGTGACCCGATGATTTTAAACGTTTTCTGGTTCTTTTGCTGTGACACTACGCTGATGATTGGCTTTACCTGCCAGGTAACGTTCGCGAAAGAGGGAGAAATGTGCTCCGAGGCTTTTTGCGGCAGGTTGATCGCCCGCTAAATCCAGAAGCGCAATCGCGACTTCGGCGGTGCAGTACTGATCCTCGGCATGCGACTCACGCAGACGATAGGCTGATACCCGTGACAGATCGACGGAAATCACCGGCAGAGCGTCCAGGTAAGGACTTTTGCGGAACATTTTGCGCGCTTCGGTCCAGGTACCGTCCAGCATGATAAAAAGCGGCGGTTTTCCTGATGGCGGTGCGGATAATACCTGTCGTTCGCTTCCTGCATAGGATGCGGGAAAGACGACCATTGGCTGGTATTCTTCGCTGGCACATAAATCAATAAGCGCCTGGGGCGGATCAGTCCTTGACCAGAGAAATGCCGTTGTGTCAGGCAGAATATCGGCGATAAGCCTACCTGTATTACTGGGCTTCATGGGCTCAGTATCGAACATTACCAGACAAAACCGACTACGGGCCGTACCGGGTTGTAACGTGTCGCACAGGCACTGTTGTTTGGGCAGCAGGCAACGCTGGCAACGAATAACGCGATTGCCTCGGGCAAGGAAGGGGCGGGTAGAACGAGCAATACGCATTGCCCGGAGCTTAAGTACGGCGTTTTCAGTCATGAGAATCGCGTGAAAAACACCATTGTCGCAGAGCTGAAAACGGGACACAAGATGCGCCCCGCCAGGATTAGAGAGATTCGTTAAGCCAGCTATTAAAAGGGGCTTTTGGAACGGCACCGCTTAAAATGTCCACTACCTCGCCATTTTTGAACAACATGATGGTTGGGATGCTGCGGATACGAAAGCGGGCGCTGAGTTCACGTTCTGCTTCGGTGTTCACTTTGACGAAGCGAACTTTGCCGCTACGCTCTTCCGCAATATCTTCAAAAATTGGCGCGAAGTTACGGCACGGACCACACCAGGGTGCCCAGAAATCGACAACGACCGGCAGGTCATCTTTCAGCAACTTATCCAGCGTTTCGCCAGTGGCGTTAATCACATCGCCGTCGAACAGCTCATGTCCACAGCGTCCACATTTTGCGACATCGTTAATGCGCGCTTCGGGAATGCGGTTAAGCGCCTGACAGCTTGCACATACGGTATTCATAACTAACCTCAGGAGAACAATGGTACAGAGTGGCACAAGGCCGATATGTTTCTAATATGTTACATATTATTGATGAAGTGGTTTTAAACGACAATGCGATTTATTCAATGAATATAATAGTCGATAGCTTTTGAATGAATTAATGGCTAAGCGCCGACACATCAGGTAATCTGCGCGCTCGCGCAGCGCTGGTGGAGAAAAGCATGAACGATGAACTGAAAAACAAAAGCGGCAAAGTCAAAGTGATGTATGTCCGCAGTGACGATGATTCCGATAAACGCAGCCAAAACCCGCGTACCGGGAAAGGGCCAGGGCGTAGCGGATCGTCTCGTGCCGACGCTGGCCGTCGCCCCGCTCGCGAAGAGAAAAACAGTGGCCGCCGTCCTGCTCGCGAGGAGCGAAGCAATGACCGCGGCCGTGACCGCCCACAGAGTGATTCCCCGTGGCGTACCGTTTCTCGCGCGCCGGGTGACGATACGCCGGCAAAGCCGGATCACGGTGGTATCAGCGGTAAAAGCTTTATCGATCCTGAGGTACTGCGCCGTCAGCGTGCGGAAGAGACCCGCGTTTATGGTGAGAATGCCTGCCAGGCGCTGTTTGCCAGCCGTCCTGACTGCATTGTACGCGCCTGGTTTGTTCAGAGCGTGACCCCGCGCTTTAAAGAAGCACTGCGCTGGATGGCCGCTAACCGCAAAGCCTACCACGTAGTTGATGAAGCTGAGCTGGCTAAAGCGTCCGGCACCGAACACCACGGCGGCGTCTGCTTCCTGATTAAAAAACGCAATGGCACCAGCGTTGAGCAGTGGGTTGCTCAGGCCGGTGCTGAGGATTGCG
This sequence comes from Phytobacter palmae, assembly GCA_900112785.1. Lineage (GTDB taxonomy): Bacteria > Pseudomonadota > Gammaproteobacteria > Enterobacterales > Enterobacteriaceae > Phytobacter > Phytobacter palmae. The sequence continues at coordinate 8,894 of FONB01000009.1, forward strand.
TTCTGGCGCTGGAAGATGTGGGCAACCCACATAATCTGGGGGCGATGATGCGCAGCTGCGCGCATTTCGGCGTGAAAGGCGTTCTGTTGCAGGATGCGGCTGTTATCGAGTCCGGTGCGGCAGTTCGTACGGCGGAAGGCGGTGCGGAGCACGTACAGGCCATTACGGGCGATAGCTTCCTTGAGGCGCTGGACGCTTTCCGTAAAGCCGGTTACGCCATCGTGACTACATCCAGCCATAAAGGTACGCCGCTGTTTAGTGCAACATTGCCGAAGAAAATGGTGCTGGTGCTGGGTCAGGAACGTGATGGTCTTTCCGATGCTGCGCTTGATAACGCGGATCTGAGTATCTCGATCAACGGCACCAACAATGTTGAGAGCCTGAACGTGTCGGTGGCAACGGGTGTGTTGCTGGCCGAATGGTGGCGTCAAAACAAAGCCTGATAAAATCCAGATCAGCATGCCTGTACAGCATGCTGATCTCTTCTCTCCTGTGTCTGTTCGCTTTTATCCCCTGATGAAATTCATCAAAATGAATGCTTCCATAACCCATGCTGGTTGCACCAACTGTATGCGGTAAACCCTCGTTTGCAGTTAAATTTGCATTGGCTACCTTTGCAAACCGGACGATCGCAGTAAACGTATGCATCGTTTTCGGCCGGACGAGATTCTGGAAGATGAGCAGGCATGGGCAACCGACTGCCTGCGTAACGTTGAGTACTCTACGGGAAATAAAAGGGTGCTGATAACACCGCCTGTTTCGCTTCTGGGCATGGGAGAATCGCAGATAAAACCGTCCCGGCGACTGGGACATCACTCACAACAAATTCTGACTGAATATGGATACTCAGCTAAGGATATCGACATGTTACATCAGGAGGGCGCAGTCATTTTACCCGTCTGATGATTTCATTATTTAAATCATTTGCTGTGCTGGTCTTCGAGTGCTGAACAGCGATATTCCGGTTCACTGTTCCCGACAGGCCAGCCATGCCGTGCAGCAGCACTGAGAAGAGTAGAGGAGCATTGATGGCAACCACTATTCCTACTTATGCATTATACGGTGAGCAGTCTGGGCTAAGCTGGGAGAATTTTTTCAACGTTGAGATGATCTCTTTGCGTTCAAAGGATCTGAACTGGCGGGCAAGTCCACATGTACATGATTCGCTGATCCAGGTGCTCTTTATCCAGAGAGGGCAGGTCGAAGCGCTGATGAACTGCTCGCGACAACTGGCCAAAGCCCCTTGCCTGATCCTTGTTCCCGCCCAGACTGTTCATGGTTTTCACTACACGCCAGATACCGAAGGACTCGCCATTACCGCTTCGCAGCGACCGCTGGAGTCGGTTATGGGCGTGCTGGCACCGGATATCCTCAAACTGGTGCACAAACCGTGCATTATTTCGCTGGAATATTTCCCCGAAGAGAAGGATGTTATCTGGGAATTTTATTATTCCATGCTCAATGAATTACGCGTGCCAATGATTAATCAGACAGCAATGTGCGCGTCACTGTTTATCTCCATGTTTGTTCATCTCTCGCGGATTACCGAGCCCGGTGTCGGCGATCAGCAGATGGATAATTCGTCGCGCAAGGCATCGCAGATCAACAAATTCCTCGCCATCGTCGACCAGAAATTTCGCCAGCGGCTGACGGTAAATGATTATTCCTGTGAAATGGGAATGTCGCCCGGGCATCTCTCGCGGCTGTGCCGTTTAACGCTGGGGATGTCGAGCCTGGATGTGATTAATATGCGGGTTATTCAGGAAGCACAGCGCGAGCTGGTATATACCTCGAAGACCATCAAACAACTTGCCGCCTTTCTGGGATTTAACGATGAAGCATATTTTACCCGTTTCTTTCATAAACATACTGGCGTGAGTCCCAGTCAGTTCCGGGAACGGGCCGTGCGGGAAATTGCGATGGGAGAAGAGTACCTTTGAATGCGTTCGACACATCCCGCCATAGCTGCGGGATGTGAACTGCGATATTTATTCACTTTCTGCGGGTAACACGGGCATCCAGTCAATTGGTGTCTCGCCGTGCTTTTCCAGCCACTCATTTGCCAGAACAAAGTGCTTACAGCCAAAGAAGCCTCTGTGTGCTGATAACGGTGACGGGTGGGGCGCTTTCAATACATGGTGGCGTTTACCGTCGATAATCGCCCCTTTCTTCTGTGCATGCGATCCCCAAAGTAAAAACACCACGCCTTCACGGTGTTCATTTATCAGGCTGATAACTTTATCGGTAAACGTCTCCCAGCCAAGGCTGGCATGGGAATGCGCCTGCCCGGCACGTACCGTTAAGACGGTATTGAGAAGGAGCACCCCCTGGTGTGCCCAACTTTCCAGATAACCATGCGTCGGGCGAACGAATCCGGGCACCGACTGCTCAAGCTCTTTATACATATTAAGTAATGATGGCGGGATGGCGATGCCGGGACGCACCGAAAATGCCAGCCCATGAGCCTGACCCGGGCCGTGGTAGGGATCCTGTCCAAGGATCACAACTTTGACGTTACCCAGTTCAGTAAAACGAAACGCATTAAAGACATCTTTTTGCGGCGGGTAGATGGTGACGCCGGACTGCCGTTCTGTCGCTACCGCGCTGAGGGTATTGATAAAGTAAGGCTTTTGCTTCTCTTCTGCCAGCACATCGTGCCATGTTAATGAGGTGGTCATCCCGCTCTCCTGCCAATTCCAGTGACTGTAGCTTAACTGCTTCTTCCGCTGGCGCAAAATCGACACGCAAAACAGCAAGTTAAACACTTAAAAAAATTTGAATATTTACAAAAATTTTAAGAGGGTGAAAGTTGCTAACTTGATGTAAAACAATAAATTCCAGCTATTACCTTTTTTATGGTGTGGTTTTTATTGATTTTAATCAAAGAATCAGGGATGTGTGGAGGGTATATATACACTCAAGCAACAATGGTTTTACCAATTGGCCGCCATAAGGCCGATCAAATCAAAAATAATGCCTAAGGGAGGCACATCATGATTACTGGTATCCAGATTACTAAAGCTGCAAACGATGATCTGTTGAACTCTTTCTGGTTACTCGACAGCGAAAAAGGTGAAGCGCGCTGTGTTTGTGCAAAAGCCGGTTATTCCGAAGATGAAGTGGTTGCCGTGAGCAAACTGGGTGACATTGAATACCGCGAAATTCCGATGGAAGTGAAACCGGAAGTGCGCGTGGAAGGCGGTCAGCACCTGAACGTAAACGTGTTGCGTCGCGAAACGCTTCTTGATGCTGTCGAACATCCGGAAAAATATCCGCAACTGACCATCCGTGTTTCTGGCTATGCCGTACGTTTCAATTCTCTGACGCCGGAACAGCAGCGCGACGTTATCGCTCGTACCTTTACTGAAAGCCTGTAACTCTGAGGCTGCAGAAATAAAAACGCCGGGCTATCCCGGCGTTTTTTTTACTCTTCTTTATTTTGATGTTCTGCCGTCGCAGCGCTTGGCTTACGGCGCTTACCAATATTTTTGGTATCACGGTGGCGAAGCTTAACGCGTGGCTTCTCTTTTTCTTTCTCTTTTTTCTTCTCTGCACGCTTAGCCAGCACTTTCTTCGACGGCTTGCCAGTCATTTTTTCGCTCGGTGCGCGCGTAGTGGGACGCAGTTCATCAATCACGCGCATTTTCAGCGGCTCTTCAACGTAGCGACCAATCTTCTGCAACAGCAGATGATCGTGGGTTTCGACCAGTGAAATCGCGGTACCTTTGCGTCCCGCGCGACCGGTACGGCCAATGCGGTGCAGATAGGTATCACCACTGCGCGGCATATCAAAGTTAAACACGTGGCTCACGTCAGGAATATCGATACCACGGGCGGCGACATCGGTGGCAACCAGCACATTGACGCGACCATCAGTCAGACGCTTGATGCCTTCAACGCGTTTTGCCTGTGCCATCTCACCTTCAAGATAGCAGTTGTTAATACCCGCTGAACGCAACTGTTCCGCCAGTTCGTGTACGCGCTCGCGTTTACGTACGAAGACGATAGAACGGGTTACGCCCTCCTGCTTGAGCAAATGCTTAAGCAATTCCAGCTTGTGTTCGTAGTTGTCCGCACGGTAGTACCACTGGTGGATCTTTTTACGTTCCCGGGTAGAGGGTGTCGCAGAGACTTCAACCGGATCTTCCAGCAGACGCTCGGCAAAATCTTTAATCGCTTCACCTTCCAGCGTTGCAGAGAAAAGCATGGTCTGTTTGCGCCAGCGCGTTTCGCCTGAAATATGCTCGATATCCTGCGCAAAACCCAGATCCAGCATACGATCCGCTTCGTCGAGAATCAGCGTTTCGACCGCACGGCAGTCAAAATTCTCTTCTTTAATGTATTGCAGCAGGCGGCCTGTGGTTGCGACCACGATATCCTGGTTTTCGCTGAACACTTCGGCATGGTTCATATAGGCCACACCGCCAGTGATGGTAGCGATATCCAGATGGGTATTTTTTGCCAGCTCGCGGGCGTGGTCGGCCACCTGCATCGCCAGTTCACGGGTCGGCGTCAGGATGAGAATGCGTGGCGGGCCAGATTTCTTACGCGGGAAGTCCAGCAGGTGCTGCAACGCTGGCAGCAAATAAGCCGCCGTTTTACCCGTACCGGTCGGCGCTGAGCCAAGTACATCACGCCCTTCAAGCGCAGGCGGAATGGCGGCGGCCTGGATGGCGGTCGGGCGTGTGAAACCTTTCTCCTGGAGCGCGTCCAGTAGGCTGTCGTCGAGTTCGAGTTCGGAAAAAGTCGTTACAGTCATGATCTACCTCTGTGTGGGGCGCTGATTATAGACGTTACGGCTGCAATCTTCATCTGTTTGTAAGCTTATTACTTTTCCGGCGCTTTGCTTTCACCTATGCTACGTCTGTTTCCGTATAGAGGTTGTAAAGATGCCCCACCAGAAGGCGCAGTTGCGCCGCGATGGTTTCACATTTAAAGCGTTTTTTGTTGCACATGATCGTTGCGCCATGAAAGTCGGCACAGACGGCATCTTACTCGGTGCCTGGTCACCTGTTTCACAAGCGAAAAGGGTGCTGGATATTGGCACTGGCAGTGGGCTGGTGGCGCTGATGCTGGCGCAGAGAACAACCGATGCGGTCATCATCGATGCGGTGGAACTCGATGAGCTGGCGGCCATACAGGCGCAGGAGAATGGGCAGGCGACACCCTGGTCCGATCGTTTTCACGTCCATCATGCGGATATTCGCGAATGGTGTGCGGGGCAAACCGCACGCTACGATTTGATTGTCAGCAATCCGCCTTTTTTTGCGCAGGGTGTGCAATGCGCCACGCCGGAGCGTGAGCAGGCGCGATATACCACGACTCTCGATCACGCGGTACTACTGGAATGTGCGGCATCGCTTATCACAGAAGACGGCTTCTTTTGCGTAATACTTCCCGTAGATGTGAGCGAAGCCTTTGCCCAAAAAGCGCAGGGCATTGGCTGGCACCTGCGGTTACGTACGGATGTGGCGGAGTATGAAAATCGCCCGCCACATCGCGTATTAATGGCATTTTCGCCAACGCCCGGTGAATGCTTCACCGACTGGCTGGCGATCCGCGGTGCCGATCAGCATTACTCTGAAAGTTACACCGCGCTCACTCAGGCTTTCTATTTATTCATGTAAGTGCGTGGCGACAAAACCGTTGGGCCGGATTCAGGCAACTGGTCCGGATAATCCAGCGTATAGTGCAAGCCACGGCTTTCCTTGCGCGCCATGGCGCAGCGCACGATAAGCTCGGCCACCTGCACCAGGTTACGCAACTCCAGCAAATTGTTCGACACGCGGAAATTGGCGTAATACTCATCAATTTCCTGCTGGAGCAAGGTAATACGTCGTAACGCACGTTCCAGACGTTTGGTGGTTCGCACAATGCCAACGTAATCCCACATAAACAAGCGCAGCTCATGCCAGTTATGCTGCAAAATCACCCGTTCATCGGCATCATCGACGCGGCTTTCGTCCCAGGCGGGAAGCGCCGGGGCAGGGCGGGTTATGCCCAGTCGGCGATCAATATCTTCTGCCGCCGACCAGCCGTAAACCAGACATTCGAGCAGCGAGTTGGACGCCATTCGGTTGGCACCATGCAGGCCCGTATAGCTGACTTCGCCAATCGCATAGAGTCCATCAACATCAGCCCGACCGTGTTCGTCCACCATGACGCCGCCGCAGGTATAATGCGCCGCAGGCACAATCGGAACCTGATCTTTGGTTAAATCGATACCCAGCCCCAGCAATTTTTCATAGATCATCGGGAAATGGTGGCGGATGAAAGCCTCAGGCTTGTGGCTGATGTCGAGATACATACAGTCAACTCCCAGACGTTTCATCTCATGGTCAATGGCGCGGGCCACAACATCGCGCGGCGCCAGTTCGCCACGAGGGTCGAAATCCGGCATGAAACGCGTGCCGTCCGGGCGTTTAAGATGAGCGCCTTCACCGCGCAGGGCTTCGGTTAACAGGAAGTTGCGCGCCTGTGGATGATACAGCGCCGTTGGGTGAAACTGATTAAACTCCAGATTTGCCACGCGACATCCGGCGCGCCAGGCCATGGCGATACCATCGCCAGACGCAATATCCGGGTTGGTGGTGTACTGGTACACTTTCGATGCGCCACCTGTTGCCAGCACGACGGCTTTTGCATGGCAGGTCTCCACAACCTCTTTATTACGGTTCCAGATCCATGCGCCCACGACGCGACGCGTGCCGGGCAGGCCGATTTTATCGGAAACAATTAAATCAACCGCGTTACTGCGTTCAATAATATGAATGTTTCGATGATTCAACGCTTTGCTGACCAGCGTATTTTCGACCTCTTTGCCGGTGGCATCAGCGGCATGCAGAATGCGGCGGTGACTATGGCCGCCTTCTCGGGTCAGGTGATAGCTTTCGCTTCCTTGCGCATCAACCTGAGTATCGAACGCCACGCCCTGGTCGATCAGCCACTGCACGCACTGACGGGCGTTACTGGCAACAAACTCTGCCGCCTGACGTTCAACAATACCTGCTCCGGCAATCAGCGTATCTTCGACGTGAGACTCAACGCTGTCGGTTTCATCAAACACGGCGGCAATACCACCTTGTGCATAAAATGTTGAGCCTTCACTAACCGGCCCTTTGCTTAACACGATAACCTTGTGGCGTTCAGCGAGGCGCAGAGCAACAGACAGGCCTGCGGCACCGCTGCCAATAACCAGCACATCGCAAGAAAGTTCGGGGGTTGTTTTCATGATGGTGTGTTTAATTTACTAAACAATGTTGGGGCAGCATAGCACCGTGTTGCGCCATAACGTAGCCATTTTTTAATAATTTGTACTAACGGCTAAACACAGTAGGGGCGCATAAAGGCGGTGTGCGAAAGAAAATCGTTATCTGGCAGATTGTTAGCTGATATGGATTAGGTGATGAAAAAAAGGCTGTGTTGCGTTACTCTCTGGCGGTCCTCGGGTCTTTTCATGTTCAAAATACCCGATACAGAGTTTGTGGACTTATAATGAGTCATAATGAAAAGTCTGCAGAACGATTCACAAAAACAAAGGCGTAACGGAACTTTTTACTGAACCTTCGCTCTAAATGGCTGCTTGCTCATATAGTGCAGTTTTGGAGTGGCGTTTCATTTACGCGTGGAAATAGGTTTTGGGGAGATTTTACCTCGGATGAGCGAGCAGTTAACGGATCAGGTCCTTGTTGAGAGGGTCCAGAAAGGAGATCAGAAGGCGTTTAACTTACTGGTGGTGCGCTACCAGCATAAAGTGGCGAGTCTGGTTTCCCGCTATGTGCCTTCTGGCGATGTGCCTGATGTCGTACAAGAGTCATTTATTAAGGCTTATCGCGCGCTGGACTCGTTCCGGGGAGATAGTGCTTTTTATACCTGGCTATACCGTATCGCGGTGAATACAGCTAAAAATTATCTGGTTGCTCAGGGACGCAGGCCACCATCAAGTGATGTCGATGCGATAGAAGCAGAAAACTTCGAAAGTGGCGGTGCGCTGAAAGAAATTTCGAACCCTGAGAACTTAATGTTGTCAGAAGAACTGAGACAAATAGTTTTCCGTACTATTGAGTCGCTCCCGGAAGATTTACGCATGGCAATTACGTTACGGGAGTTGGATGGTCTGAGCTATGAAGAGATAGCCGCTATCATGGATTGCCCGGTAGGTACAGTGCGATCACGTATCTTCCGAGCGCGGGAAGCTATTGATAATAAAGTTCAACCGCTTATCAGGCGTTGACGATAGCGGGATACTGGAAAAGGTATTAGGCATGCAGAAAGAACAACTTTCCGCTTTAATGGACGGTGAAACCCTGGATAGGGAGCTGCTCTCTGAGCTGTCTCGCGATCCTGAAATGCAGAAAACCTGGGAGAGCTACCATCTCATTCGCGACGCAATGCGTGGTGATACGGCTGATGTTCTCCACTTCGATATCTCAGCCCAAGTTATGGCCGCGATTGAAAATGAATCTGTTCAACCGACAACACCATTGATTCCCGAGGCCCAGCCTGCGCCACATCAGTGGCAGAAAATGCCGTTCTGGACGAAAGTCCGTCCGTGGGCAAGTCAATTGACGCAAATGGGCGTGGCTGCATGTGTATCGCTTGCAGTTATTGTGGGTGTCCAGCACTATAATGGCCAGTCTGAATCCACCCAGCAGCCAGAAGCACCCGTGTTTAATACACTGCCGATGATGGGCAAAGCCAGCCCGGTAAGTCTGGGTGTTCCGGCTGATGCAACGGCGGATGTCGGTCAGCAACAGCAGGTGCAGGAACAGCGTCGTCGTATTAACGCCATGTTGCAGGATTACGAACTGCAACGTCGTCTGCACTCCGAACAGCTTAAGTTTGAGCAGGCACAAACGCAGCAGGCTGCTGTGCAAGTGCCAGGAAATCAAACGTTAGGAACCCAATCGCAGTAATGAAGCAACTTTGGTGTGCCATGTCTTTTGTGGCAGCAGGCCTGTTCTTCTCCAGCAACGCCTCGGCAGATACCTCGTCCGGGGCGTTGTTGCAGCAGATGAACGTGGCGAGCCAGTCACTCAACTATGAACTGTCCTTTATCAGCATCAGTAAGCAAGGGGTAGAGTCTCTGCGTTACCGCCACGCGCGTGTAAACAATCAGCCTCTCGCTCAGCTTTTGCAAATGGACGGCCCGCGGCGGGAAGTGGTACAGCGTGGCAATGAGATCAGCTACTTTGAGCCGGGTCTTGAGCCCTTTACGCTGAATGGCGACTACATTGTCGATTCGCTCCCTTCGCTGGTATATACCGATTTCAAACGCCTTTCGCCTTATTACGATTTTATTTCTGTCGGACGTACGCGAATTGCCGATCGCTTGTGTGAAGTGATCCGGGTTGTTGCCCGTGACGGAACGCGCTACAGCTACATTGTCTGGATGGATGCGGAAACGCGCCTGCCAATGCGTGTGGATCTGCTCGACAGAGATGGTGAAACGCTGGAACAATTCCGCGTGATTGCTTATACCGTAAACGGACAGGTCGCCAGCACGATGCAGACGCTGGCAAAAGCCAATTTGCCGCCGTTGCTTTCTGTTCCGCAGGGCGACAATGTGGTCTTTAACTGGATGCCCGCCTGGCTACCACAAGGTTTTAGTGAAGTTTCCAGCAGTCGCCGTCAGCTCCCTACCGTCGACATGCCTGTAGAGTCCCGTCTTTATTCCGATGGCCTGTTTAGTTTCTCGGTGAATGTAAACCGTGCTAATCAGAACAGTGCCGATCAGATGTTGCGTACGGGACGCCGGACCGTGAGTACAACCATCCGTGATAACGCTGAAATTACCATTGTGGGTGAATTACCCCCACAAACGGCTAAGCGCATTGCGGACAGCGTCAAATTCAGGGCTGCACAATGATTAAAGAGTGGGCGACTGTCGTCTCATGGAAAGACGGTGAAGCGCTGGTAGAGTGCGACGTTAAAGCCTCCTGCAGCAGCTGTGCTTCGCGTAGTGGATGCGGGAGCCGCGTACTGAACAAGCTTGGGCCGCAGATGACCCATACCCTGTCCGTGTCGTGTGAGCAGCCACTGGTTGCCGGGCAAAAAGTGGAACTGGGAATTGGTGAAGCCAGTTTGTTGACCTCAGCGCTACTGGTGTATATGTCTCCGCTGGTTGGCCTTTTCCTGATGTCGGCACTGTTTCAGACGCTTTTCAACCGGGATCTGGCTACATTGTGTGGCGCAATCCTGGGTGGTGTTGGCGGCTTTTTACTGGCGAAGAGTCTTTCACCAAAACTGGCGAATAGTTCCGAATGGCAGCCCGTGATTATCAGCGTTGGCCTTCCTCCTGACCTGGTCCGCATCGACAATTCACCTGCCGAATAATGCCTGTGATTTTCCTGTCTTACCGGGGGAAATGTGCAGCCTGGTTTGTTGCCAGTATGAGCATTTCCCCGCATTGTGGTTGTAGTGTAGAATGCGGCGTTTCAGACTTTTGACGTCAGGCTCCGAACCGCGGCCTCTTAGTAATTCGTAAGGCAAAAAATCTCCCTATATGAAGAATATACGTAACTTTTCGATCATTGCTCACATCGACCACGGTAAGTCGACGCTGTCTGACCGTATTATCCAAATTTGCGGCGGCTTGTCCGATCGCGAAATGGAAGCGCAGGTTCTTGATTCCATGGATCTTGAACGTGAACGCGGTATTACCATCAAGGCGCAGAGCGTTACGCTGGACTTTAAAGCGTCCGATGGCGAAACCTATCAGCTGAACTTTATCGATACTCCTGGTCACGTTGACTTCTCCTACGAAGTTTCCCGTTCGCTGGCCGCCTGCGAAGGCGCCTTGCTGGTGGTGGATGCAGGCCAGGGGGTAGAAGCGCAGACACTGGCAAACTGCTATACGGCCATGGAAATGGATCTGGAAGTGGTACCGGTACTGAATAAAATCGACCTGCCCGCAGCCGATCCGGAACGTGTTGCTGAGGAAATTGAAGATATCGTCGGTATCGATGCCACAGACGCGGTGCGTTGCTCAGCGAAAACCGGCGTGGGTGTTGTGGATGTCCTCGAACGTCTGGTGCGCGAAATTCCGGCTCCGGAAGGTGATCCGGATGCACCGTTACAGGCTCTGATTATTGACTCCTGGTTCGATAACTACCTGGGCGTTGTGTCGTTGATCCGTGTGAAAAACGGTACGCTGCGTAAAGGCGATAAAGTCAAAGTGATGAGTACCGGCCAGGTCTATAACGCTGACCGTCTGGGTATATTCACACCGAAACAGGTTGATCGTACTGAACTGAACTGCGGCGAAGTAGGCTGGCTGGTTTGTGCCATTAAAGACATCCTGGGCGCGCCGGTGGGCGATACTCTGACGCTGGCGCGAAATGCGGCTGACAAAGCGCTGCCTGGCTTTAAAAAGGTCAAACCACAGGTTTATGCAGGTCTGTTCCCGGTGAGTTCCGACGATTACGAAAACTTCCGTGACGCGCTCGGCAAGCTTAGCCTGAACGATGCATCTCTGTTCTACGAACCGGAAAGCTCCACTGCGCTGGGCTTCGGCTTCCGTTGTGGTTTCCTTGGTTTGCTGCATATGGAGATCATTCAGGAGCGTCTGGAGCGTGAGTACGATCTCGATCTGATCACCACCGCGCCGACGGTAGTTTACGAAGTGGAAACCACGTCGAAAGAGACTATCTACGTCGACAGCCCGTCCAAGTTGCCGCCGCTGAACAATATTTATGAGCTGCGTGAACCGATTGCTGAGTGTCATATGCTGCTGCCACAGGAGTTCCTGGGCAACGTCATCACGCTCTGCATTGAGAAACGTGGTGTGCAGACCAACATGGTTTACCACGGTAACCAGGTCGCGCTGACTTATGAAATCCCGATGGCGGAAGTGGTGCTCGACTTCTTCGACCGTCTGAAGTCTACCTCCCGTGGCTATGCATCACTGGATTACAACTTCAAACGTTTCCAGGCTTCCAACATGGTACGTGTGGATGTACTGATCAACGGTGAGCGCGTTGATGCGCTGGCATTGATCACCCATAACGACAATGCACCATACCGCGGGCGTGAACTGGTTGAGAAGATGAAAGACCTCATCCCGCGTCAGCAGTTCGATATCGCGATTCAGGCGGCCATTGGTAACCACATCATTGCCCGTTCGACGGTAAAACAGCTGCGTAAAAACGTTCTGGCAAAATGCTATGGCGGTGACGTTAGCCGTAAGAAAAAACTGCTGCAGAAACAGAAAGAAGGTAAGAAACGTATGAAGCAGGTCGGCAACGTTGAGCTGCCGCAGGAAGCGTTCCTTGCCATTCTGCATGTCGGTAAAGACGGCAAATAACCCTTAAGGAGTTGGCATGGCGAACATGTTTGCCCTGATCCTGGTCATTGCGACCCTGGCGACGGGATTTTTATGGTGCCTGGATAAGTTTATTTTTGCACCCAAACGCCGTGAGCGTCAGGCTGTTGCACAACTGGCAACAGGTGATGCCCTTGATAATAAAACGCTGAAAAAGGTCGGCCCGAAACCGGGCTGGCTGGAAACAGGCGCATCGGTTTTTCCGGTGCTGGCGATTGTGCTGGTGGTACGTTCATTTATTTATGAACCCTTCCAGATCCCGTCAGGTTCAATGATGCCAACGTTGCTGATTGGTGATTTTATTCTGGTTGAGAAGTTCGCCTATGGCATTAAAGATCCGATTTACCAGAAAACCCTGATCGAAACAGGGCACCCGAAACGCGGTGATATTGCGGTATTCAAGTATCCTGACGATCCGCGTCTTGATTACATCAAACGTGTTGTTGGCTTGCCGGGCGATAAGGTGAGTTACGATCCGGTCGCCAAGCAGGTTACCGTTCAGCCGAAATGCAGCTCCGGCCAGGCCTGTGATAACGCGTTGCCGATTACTTACAGCAATGTTGAACCGAGCGATTTCGTGCAAACTTTTGGTCGCCGCACGGGTGGGGAAGCCAGCAGTGGATTCTTCCAGGTACCGAAAAACGAAACGCGTGATGATGGGGTGCGCCTGAGCGAGCGGAAAGAGACGCTGGGTGATGTTACGCACCGCATTTTAACGGTGCCGATTGCTCAGGATCAGTTAGGTATGTATTACAAGCAGCAGGGCCAGCCGCTGGCGACGTGGATTGTTCCGCCGGGTCATTACTTCATGATGGGCGATAATCGCGATAACAGTGCTGACAGCCGCTACTGGGGTTTCGTACCGGAAGCAAATCTGGTGGGCAGAGCTACCGCAATCTGGATGAGTTTTGAAAAACAAGAAGGTGAATGGCCAACCGGCGTGCGCTTAAGCCGCATTGGTGGCATTCATTAATTCAACGGGGTGCGGACAGAATATCCGCACCCCGAATTATTTCCGCGATAAATCCGTTCAGACTAACGACATCCCCTGTCGTTGCGTATAGAATGTTCCCCCGAAGTTTCAGGCTGGCTCCTCAGGGCGCCACAGCACACGAAACCGCGTTGGTTCTTACACTTCATCATGCGTGCCACTCATTAAAAGCGGCCACCAGACGATGATATGTACTTTCAGGTCGGTTTCGTGTGCTGCATTGTTGACGCATTTATCTATTGGTATCGCATGAACCCCATCGTAATAAATCGGCTTCAGCGGAAGCTGGGCTACACTTTTCATCATCAGGAGCTGTTGCAGCAGGCATTAACGCATCGCAGTGCCAGCAGCAAGCATAACGAGCGTCTCGAATTCTTAGGCGACTCCATTCTAAGTTTTGTGATTGCCAATGCGCTATATCACCGTTTCCCGCGTGTGGATGAAGGTGATATGAGCCGTATGCGTGCAACGCTGGTCCGTGGGAACACGCTGGCAGAAATCGCCCGTGAGTTTGAACTGGGTGAATGTCTGCGCTTAGGGCCTGGTGAACTGAAAAGCGGTGGTTTTCGTCGTGAATCTATTCTGGCCGATACCGTAGAAGCCTTGATCGGTGGGGTATTCCTCGACAGCGATATTCAGACTGTAGAGAAACTGATTCTGAACTGGTATCAAACGCGTCTGGACGAAATCAGTCCGGGCGACAAACAAAAAGATCCGAAAACCCGTTTGCAGGAATTTTTGCAGGGTCGCCACCTCCCGCTGCCGTCATATCTGGTGGTACAGGTGCGTGGTGAAGCACACGATCAGGAATTCACTATCCACTGCCAGGTCAGTGGCCTGAAAGAACCGGTAGTAGGCACAGGTTCAAGCCGCCGTAAGGCAGAGCAGGCCGCAGCCGAACAGGCGCTGAAAAAACTGGAGCTGGAATGAGCACTGAAACTGAAAAAACATATTGTGGATTTATCGCCATCGTTGGTCGCCCCAACGTGGGTAAATCCACCCTGCTGAACAATCTGCTCGGGCAGAAGATTTCCATTACCTCGCGCAAAGCGCAGACCACGCGTCACCGCATTGTGGGTATTCACACCGAAGGGGCTTACCAGGCCATCTACGTCGACACACCCGGTCTGCACATGGAAGAAAAGCGTGCGATTAACCGCCTGATGAATAAAGCGGCGAGCAGCTCGATTGGTGATGTTGAACTGGTCATTTTCGTCGTGGAAGGGACACGCTGGACGCCTGACGACGAAATGGTGCTGAACAAACTGCGCGACGGTAAAGCGCCGGTTATCCTGGCTATCAACAAAGTCGATAACGTGCAGGAAAAGGCCGATTTGCTGCCGCATCTGCAATTCCTCGGCAGCCAGATGAACTTCCTCGACATCGTCCCCATCTCTGCTGAGACCGGTTTTAACGTTGATACTATTGCCAGCATCGTGCGCAAGCATCTGCCGGAAGCGGTTCACCATTTCCCGGAAGATTACATCACTGACCGCTCTCAGCGTTTTATGGCGTCCGAGATCATTCGTGAAAAGCTGATGCGTTTTCTGGGCGCTGAACTGCCGTACTCCGTTACCGTCGAAATTGAGCGTTTCATTACCAACGAACGCGGCGGTTACGATATCAATGGATTGATCCTCGTTGAGCGAGAAGGGCAGAAGAAGATGGTGATTGGCAACAAAGGGGCCAAGATTAAAACCATCGGTATCGAAGCGCGTAAAGATATGCAGGAGATGTTCGAAGCCCCGGTTCACCTGGAACTGTGGGTGAAAGTCAAATCGGGCTGGGCCGACGACGAGCGTGCGCTGCGTAGTCTCGGCTACGTTGACGATCTCTAAGAGTTGATACTCTATGGATTTTAAGTTGCAGGAAGGCGGCAAAACCGTGAATTCCCGGGAGCTTACATCGGTAAGTGACTGGGGGGCGAGGGCGCAGCTAACGCGTCTGCAGCTTGAAAGACGACGAGTATAATGGAGGGCTGGCAGCGCGCATTCGTACTGCATAGTCGTCCCTGGAGCGAAACCAGCTTAATGCTGGACGTCTTCACGGAAGAGTCGGGTCGCGTGCGCCTGGTCGCTAAAGGCGCACGTTCAAAACGTTCCAACCTGAAAGGCGCGCTACAGCCTTTTACTCCCCTGCTGGTACGTTTCGGTGGGCGCGGCGAAGTTAAAACGCTGCGCAGCGCTGAAGCCGTCTCTCTGGCACTTCCCCTCTCAGGGATCACGCTTTACAGCGGTCTGTATGTTAACGAGCTTCTTTCACGCGTTCTTGAACATGAGACTCGCTTCTCTGAACTTTTCTTCGATTATCTGCACTGTATCCAGGCGCTGGCTGGCACAATCGGGACGCCAGAGCCGGTTTTACGTCGTTTTGAACTCGCCCTGCTGGGGCACCTCGGGTATGGCGTGGATTTTCTGCACTGCGCAGGCAGCGGTGAGCCTGTTGACGACACCATGACTTACCGTTATCGCGAAGAGAAGGGGTTTATTGCCAGCGTGGTGGTGGATAACAGCACATTTACCGGGCGCCATTTGCGTGCGCTGGCCGAACGCGAATTTCCTGATATGGATACACTCAGGGCGGCGAAACGCTTTACCCGCATAGCGTTAAAGCCGTATCTTGGGGGCAAACCGCTCAAGAGCCGGGAACTGTTTCGTCAGTTTATGCCGAAACGTTAACGGAGCCGAATTTCCGACTCGCTTTCACCTTTGTGCCCATGAGCTGAAGGGCGGAGTGAGAAGAACGTAAAGACGAACGAAAAAGAGAACGAGGATTGTGATGGCTGAATTACTGTTAGGCGTCAACATTGACCATATTGCCACCCTGCGCAATGCGCGCGGTACGGTGTATCCGGACCCGGTACAGGCGGCATTTATCGCTGAACAGGCCGGTGCGGATGGCATTACCGTTCATTTGCGTGAAGACCGCCGCCATATCACTGACCGCGATGTCCGCGTGCTGCGTCAGACCCTGGACACGCGTATGAACCTCGAAATGGCCGTCACAGAAGAGATGCTCCGGATCGCCGTCGAAACGAAGCCGCACTTCTGTTGCCTGGTGCCGGAGAAACGCCAGGAGGTGACTACCGAAGGTGGTCTGGATGTGGCCGGACAGCTCGACAAAATGCGTGATGCCTGCACGCGTCTGGCAGATGCCGGGATTCTGGTCTCGCTGTTTATTGACGCCGATTTCGGGCAGATCAAAGCGGCTGCCGATGTTGGCGCGCCCTATATCGAAATTCACACCGGTTGCTATGCCGACGCGAAAAACGAAGCGGAACAGGCAAAAGAGCTGGAACGCATCGCTAAAGCGGCGACCTATGCGGCAAGCCTCGGCCTGAAAGTCAATGCCGGGCACGGTCTCACCTACCATAACGTGCAGGCTATCGCACGCCTGCCGGAAATGCATGAACTGAACATTGGCCATGCCATTATTGGTCGTGCGGTGATGAGTGGCCTTAAAGAGGCGGTTGC
The DNA here is from genome assembly GCA_900112785.1 of Phytobacter palmae. Lineage (GTDB taxonomy): Bacteria > Pseudomonadota > Gammaproteobacteria > Enterobacterales > Enterobacteriaceae > Phytobacter > Phytobacter palmae. The sequence continues at coordinate 25,680 of FONB01000009.1, forward strand.
AGAAATGAAACGCCTGATGGTGGAAGCGCGGAAGTAATGGCTATTCTTGGTATTGGCACAGATATCGTCGAAATTGAGCGTATTGAAGCGGTCATTGCCCGTAGCGGCGATCGCCTGGCAAAGCGCGTATTAAGCGACAACGAATGGGCCATCTGGGAGAGGCATCAGCAACCGGTGCGTTTCCTGGCCAGGCGCTTTGCCGTCAAAGAAGCGGCGGCAAAAGCGTTTGGAACGGGTATTCGCAATGGACTCGCGTTTAACCAGTTTGAAGTGTTCAACGACGATCTGGGCAAACCCTGTCTGCGATTGTGGGGGGAAGCGCTAGCGCTTGCGGAAAAAATGGGTGTAGCGCACATGCATGTCACGCTGGCAGATGAGCGCCGCTATGCCTGCGCGACGGTGATTATCGAAAGTTAAGCACCTTGCTGTAGGGCGTTACTGGCGATGTCAATCTGAACCCGTAGAGCGTGGCCTGTATTCAGGTACATGAGAATTACGGCCACAGCCGGGCCCGAAATGAGAGGTAAAATAGCTCTGGGCCAGATGCTAGATCTTGTCGGCGTGGTGGATTGACACAAACTTGTCCCACAACTGCTCTTCGCTTTCAACATGTGCCGGATCTTTCAAAATAGTATTGGGGATCGGGCACACTTTCTGGCAGGTTGGGGTGTCGTAATGTCCAATACATTCCGTGCAGCGTTCGCTGTTAATCTCATAAATGCTGTCGCCCATCGAAATGGCCTCATTCGGGCATTCAGGCTCGCACATATCGCAATTGATGCATTTTTTGGTGATTAACAGCGCCATCAGGAAAATCTCAGAAACCTCACACAAACAGGGCGGGCATTATACGATCATTCCCTGATCAAACCAGTTTTTTTACCAGCTCCTCGCTATGACGAATACGCTCCGGCGCATGTTCCAGATCGCGCTGAACCAGTGCCATAAATAACAGATCGGTGAGCATTGTTTGGGCGCTGGTTGATGAGATGGCGGCACTGCGGGTCGCCTGCTCTTCGGCAATCGTATACAGACAGTGGCTGGCGCGCTGTTGCAGGGCGTTAGGGGTGAAACCAGTGATCGCCAGTATTCGTCCACCGGCGCGCAGCATTTCATCCGCAGCCATATTGATCTCGCGGCGCTCACCGGAATAAGAGATCGGCAACAGCAGATCTTGCGGATCCGTCGCCTGCACCGTGGCCAACAGGGCATGCATATCCTGCTCAACCACAGCATTCAGACCGATTTTCATCAGTTTCCAGCCAAAATTACGTGCCACCAGGCCGGATGCACCAATCCCGGTCAAAATAATACGTCTTGCCGCCAGCAGCATCTCCACGCTTTGCCGTAGCTTTTCTTCGCTATTTACATCCAGAGTGGCGCGCATGGCGCTCAGATTCTCATTGATCAGCTTTTCGCCAACAATGCGAAGCGTATCGTCACCGAGGATCTGGTTGTGCACGGTGATGGACAGGGGATTCGGGCTGCTGGCGAGTGCCTCGCTGATCGCCAGTTTCAGTGCCGGAAAACCTTTGAATCCCAGCTTTTGGGCGAACTTCACCACGCTTGACTGGCTAACGCCCGCCTCCAGAGCCAGTTGCTGCGAGCTTAAATGGCGAGCGCGATCGGGCTCCGCCAGCAAGAAATCCGCCAGCTTCTTATCGCTCTGTGCAAATGCGGCATAACGCTGGCGAATGCTAAGTAAACAGTTCATAAGGTCTCCTGAGGCAAAATGTGACCACAATTACAAATACGCATTTCACGCAGGTGAATGAATTTTATATTCTACATCTTGCTATTATTATGAATAAAAAATTCCTTAGGAGCAAAAATGAATCTTGGCGCACTGGTTTCCGAGACACGCAATCCACAAACCATGGATTTAGACGCATTAACGACCATTGAATTAGTTAACCGTTTTAACCAACAGGATACGCTGGTCGCACAGGCAGTAAAAGCCACCTTACCGGAAGTCGCAAAGGCGGTGGATGCGGCGGCGCAGGCGTTGAAAGCGGGCGGCAGAATTATCTACATGGGAGCAGGTACCAGTGGGCGACTTGGCGTGCTGGACGCCTCTGAATGTCCGCCGACCTTTGGCGTGCCGCATGGCCTGGTGGTCGGGCTGATTGCCGGTGGGCCGGGGGCATTGCTCAAAGCCGTCGAAGGGGCGGAAGACAATGCACAGCTCGGCGAGGATGATTTGAAAGCACTCTCACTCAACGCCGCAGATCTGGTGGTGGGGCTGGCGGCCTCTGGCCGCACCCCTTATGTCATCGGTGGCCTGAAATACGCCAGGGCCGTGGGCTGCACCACCGTGGCGGTCTCCTGTAACCCGGATTCACCGATTTCCCATGAAGCGGATATTGCTATTTCGCCGGTGGTTGGCCCGGAGGCGCTCACCGGCTCCACGCGTCTGAAATCGGGGACTGCGCAGAAGCTGGTACTCAATATGATTTCCACCGGGGCGATGGTGAAATTTGGCAAGGTTTATCAAAACCTGATGGTTGATATGAAAGCGACCAATGTCAAGCTGGTGGACCGCGCCTGTCGCATGGTGGTTGAGGCGACGGGTGTCACGCGCGACGTCGCGGAAAAAGTGCTCAGACAGACCGATTTCGAGGTCAAGCCTGCGATTTTGATGGTATTAACCGGACTTGATGCATCTGCGGCCCGCGCGAAACTGGCGGCTCATCAGGGCTTTTTACGGGCGGCGTTAGAAAACTAAAGAGGCGTGTGTATGGACAAAACAGCAGCGCTCGCCAGCGCCATCCTCAATGGTGTTGGCGGGAAGGGTAATATTCAGCGTCTTGAGAACTGCATGACGCGCGTGCGCGTCGAGCTTTTCGATGACGCGAAGCTGGACCTTGCCGCCACAAAACAGTTTCCTGGGATTAGCGGCTACGTCAAACAGGGCCAACAGCATCAGTTTATTGTGGGACCGGGTAAGGCTGCGCAGGTGGTGGATGCAATGCGTTCGCACATGATCGGAGGGGAATCTGCGCAAGATTATGTCGAGCACAATAAGGCACAGGCGAAGACCAAATACAAAGCGCCGATGAGTGATGCGCTGCGTAAACTGGCAAACGTCTTTATTCCGCTGATCCCGGCATTTATCGCCTCGGGGCTCATCACGGGTATTATCAATATCCTCAAACGTCCGGATATCGTCGGCGATTTTGCAACACAATATCCGAATATGCTCGGTTTGCTGGCCATTTTTGGCAGCGCCGTGTTTGCCATCATGAATATCCTGGTGGGCGTGAATACAGCGAAGGTATTTGGCGGCTCGCAGGCGCTGGGTGGGGTAATGGCCGGTATCCTCTCCAGCCCTCAGCTTGCGCAAATTACCCTGTTTGGCGAGGCGCTACAGCCTGGCCGGGGTGGGGTTATCGCAGTGTTACTGGTCGTGGCATTAATGTGCTGGATTGAGAAAAAATTTCGCGACATTCTGCCCGGCTCGATCGAGCTTATCCTTAACCCGTTGCTGACCACGCTCATTGCGGGAACAGTGGCGATTATTGCCCTACAACCTCTGGGCGGCGTGATTTCTGAGGGCATCGCCCACGGCGCTTCCTGGGCGATTGATCGCGGCGGACTGCTGGTGGGGGCGATCCTCGCCGGAGCATTTCTGCCACTCGTGCTTACCGGGCTCCATCAGGGACTGGTGCCCATCCATGTAGAGCTGGTACAGGCGCACGGTTATAACGCCCTGTTCCCGATTCTGGCCATGGCGGGTGTCGGGCAGGTGGGAGCGGCGATTGCGGTGCTGATGAAAACCCGTAATGCCCGTCTTAAGAAGGTGATAAAAGGGGCACTACCAGTTGGGTTGCTGGGAATTGGCGAACCATTGATTTTCGGTGTGACCCTGCCGCTGGGAAAACCTTTTCTTGGCGCCTGTCTGGGGGGCGCCGTGGGCGGTGCGCTGATCAGCTACTGGAAAGTGGCGACGGTTATCACTTTCGGCATCTCCGGATTACCGCTTGCGTTAACCATTGTTACCGGAAAAGTGATGCTCTATCTGTTAGGCTATTTGGTAGCAGTGATAGCCGGGTTCCTGTTTACCTGGCTGTTGGGTTTCACGGATCCTGAGGAGTAACAATTGGCTACCAGCGAGCGTCGCATTGTTTTTTTTGATCTTGATGGCACCTTACATCAGCAGGATATGTTCGGCACATTCCTGCGCTACGTGTTACGCCATCACCCTCTGAATGCCTTGCTGGTTCTGCCTTTACTGCCCGTTATTGGCGTCGCCCTGTTAGTTAAAGGGCGCGCCGCACGCTGGCCAATGAGTCTGCTGTTATGGGGATGTACTTTCGGTCACAGCGAAACCCACCTAAAGCGGCTTGAGCAGAAGTTTGCTACCTGGTTTCGCGGCCATGTCACGGCATTTCCGGTGGTGCAAGAACGGCTCACTAACTACCTGCTGGCCTCTGATGCTGATATCTGGCTTATCACCGGTTCGCCGCAGCCGCTGGTAGAACAGGTCTATTTTGATACCCCCTGGCTGCCGCGAGTGAACATTATTGCCAGCCAAATCGAACGCCGCTACGGTGGGTGGGTGCTCACACTGCGCTGTCTGGGCCATGAAAAGGTCGCTCAACTTGAGCGCAAAATTGGCACGCCGCTGCGTCTGTACAGTGGTTATAGCGACAGCAAGCAGGACAACCCGCTGCTCTATTTTTGCCAGCATCGCTGGCGGGTGACGCCGCGTGGACAGCTCCAGCAACTGGAATGAGCGTGTGCAACACATAACGGCTGTGTATAATGCGCCCCGCTTGTTAACTGGAGTATCCCCCTTTGTCCAATCCTGAACTCAACCACGACTACTGGATGCGCCATGCGTTAGCGCTGGCAAAACGCGCGTGGGAAGAAGGCGAAGTGCCGGTTGGCGCGGTGCTGGTCCGTAATAATGAGGTTATTGGTGAAGGCTGGAACCGTCCAATTGGCCGCCACGATCCTACCGCGCACGCGGAAATTATGGCCCTGCGTCAGGGCGGGATGGTGTTACAAAACTACCGCCTGATCGAGACAACTTTATACGTTACGCTTGAACCCTGCGTCATGTGCGCCGGAGCAATGGTGCACAGCCGTATCGGACAGCTTGTATTCGGTGCGCGCGATGCAAAAACCGGAGCGGCAGGGTCCCTGATGGATGTGCTGCATCACCCGGGCATGAATCATCGGGTTGAGATTATCGAAGGGGTTTTACGCGATGAGTGCGCCGCAATGCTAAGCGACTTTTTCCGTCAGCGTCGGCTGGAGAAAAAGGCTCAGAAAAAAGGGCCGGAGCCGCTTATTTAGCCGCGCCCGGCACCTGCACCACCAGTTTATCCGGTACAATCAGCGGATTGCGGGGGAAGGCTTCGCCTGGCGTAAAGGAACTAAAGGGCATAATACCGTAAGGCGCGCGATTGAATTCGTCTGCCGCCACCGCCGGATACCCCTGCGCCAGCTGTGATTTCTTTGCCGCCTCTTTCTCTTTTTCCAGCAAGTACCCCACCAGGCTGATTTCGTATTTACGGATATTTTCCACGTAGGCATAAGCTTCATGCCCACGCGCATAGCCATAGGTGAGTTTGCTGTAATAGGGCTTTTGACTCAGCAGCGGCAAGCGCTGCTTTACGTCCGCCCAGCTGTCCGGGTTGCCTTTCGTTTTCACCGTGAGTGAACGAGCGTCCAGCATGTGCGCATAACCCATGTTATAGGCAGCCAGCGCAAACCAGATACGCTCGTCCTGGGGGACACTGTCAGGCACTTTATCCATCATATCCTGCAGATAGCGCGCACCGCCGCTGATACTTTGCTCGGCATCCGTGCGGTCGCTCAGTCCCAGACTTTGTGCGGTATTACGGGTCAGCATCATCAGCCCGCGTACGCCAGTGGGGGAGGTTGCCTGTGTATCCCAGTGGGATTCCTGGTACGAAATTGCAGCCAGCAGACGCCAGTCAATATCCTGCGCATATTTTGCAAACAGCGGCTGGAGATCGGGCAGAACGCTGTCCACCGCGCGTAAGAAGGTGCGCGTGTCGACGTAATCAAAATCATCGCCATGTCCGAGGTATTTCTCTTCCAGCCGTGCCAGTGTCCCGTCTTCATTAATGTTATTGAAAAAATCGAGCATAGCTGCCGACAGCGTATTGTCGTCGTCGCGGCGGCTAAACCAGGTTACCGGCTGCTCATCGCTGATATCGAGGGCGACGGCCAGCTCGGGATGGACGCGCTGGAACAGACTCACGGCGACCGAATCCGCTACGGTATAGCTGAGTTTGCCGTTCACCACCTCTTCAAGCAGATTGTTGGTGCCTGCCTTGTCATCCACCTTCCAGCTCAGATCCGGGAACTTCTTCTCTTTAAGTTCGCGCAAATCGTTGAGCGCCACATGTCCCGCGGCAATGGTGAGCTGGGTGTCGTTAACGGTGGCCAGGCTGCGTGGGCGGTAGCTACCGACGCGGTAAACCAGTTGCTGCGATACCCAATAGTAAACCGGGCCCGTCTGGTAGTTTTTGAGGCGCTCGTTGTTATAAACCAGGCCGGCTGCCAGCATATCGGCATTGTCGTGATCAAGATCGTCAAAAATCTGGCTGATATTCTGGCGTACGGTCACTTTCAGTTTAACGCCAAGATAACTGGCGAACTGTTGGGCGAGCTCGTAATCAAGCCCGTACGGTTTATTTTCGATACTGGCATACGTCAAAGGGGACGCAATAGTGCTTATGCGAAGCTCGCCCCGCGCCTTGATGGCCGCAACGCGGTTGTCGGCTTTGCCGAACCAGGGGATAGAAGGCCACAGGGCCGCTGCCAGCAGCAGGGTGACGATGCCGATAAGCAGATAATTAATCTTAAATTTTTTCAATTAGTTAATTCTCTGCGCCGTGCGATGCCTCAATAAATAGCCGCCATAAATACAAGGGTGTTTACCGGTCGTTGAGCGGCATTTTGCGCAACAAAACGTCAGTTGGCAACTAATTAGCGAAGCCGCTAAGGTTTGCTGCTAAATGGCACACATGATTTTATTTCGACGCAAACGGTTTCGTCACCGCTCAGGATTCTCTATAATGACGCCCGTTTTCCCCCTGATGCACACTTAAAGCTTCGAAGACGAGAGACTTATGATGGAAATTCTGCGTGGTTCGCCTGCACTGTCCGCATTTCGTATCAACAAACTGCTGGCGCGTTTTCAGGCAGCCCGGCTCCCGGTGAGCAATATTTACGCTGAGTATGTCCATTTTGCCGATGTGAACGATCGGCTGAACGAGGAAGAGCTCACGCGGCTGCAACGCCTGCTGAAATATGGTCCGAACTTAAGCAGCCATACCCCGTCCGGAAAATTACTTCTCGTTACGCCCCGTCCTGGCACCATCTCCCCCTGGTCTTCTAAAGCAACGGATATCGCGCACAATTGCGACCTTGGCAAAATCAATCGCCTGGAGCGCGGTGTAGCGTACTACGTCGACGCCCCGACCCTGACAGAAGAGCAATGGGCAAGCGTGGCGGCTGAACTGCATGACCGCATGATGGAGACCGTATTTACCGCCGAAGCGGATGCAGCACGTCTGTTTGAACATCATCAGCCTGCGCCGGTGCAAAGTGTGGATCTGTTGGGCGAAGGGCGCCAGGCGCTGATTGACGCTAACGTGCGTCTCGGTCTGGCACTGGCGGAAGACGAAATTGACTATCTGCAGGATGCGTTTAGCCGTCTTGGACGCAACCCGAATGATATCGAACTTTACATGTTTGCTCAGGCGAACTCCGAACACTGCCGTCATAAAATTTTTAACGCCGACTGGGTGATTGACGGCGAACAGCAACCAAAGTCGCTGTTCAAAATGATCAAAAATACCTTCGAGAAAACCCCGGACTATGTGCTGTCTGCCTATAAAGACAACGCGGCGGTGATGGAAGGTTCTGAGGTCGGGCGTTTCTTCGCCGACCACGAGAATGGTCGCTATGACTTCCATCAGGAAGCGGCGCACATTCTGATGAAAGTGGAAACCCATAACCACCCGACAGCGATTTCTCCGTGGCCGGGCGCAGCAACGGGTTCCGGTGGTGAAATTCGTGATGAAGGGGCGACCGGACGCGGCGCGAAGCCAAAAGCAGGCCTGGTGGGCTTCTCCGTTTCTAACCTGCGTATTCCGGGGTTTGAGCAGCCATGGGAAGAAGATTTCGGTAAACCGGAGCGCATCGTTTCCGCGCTGGATATCATGACCGAAGGCCCGCTGGGTGGCGCGGCGTTTAACAACGAATTTGGCCGTCCTGCACTGACCGGTTACTTCCGTACTTACGAAGAGAAAGTAAACAGCCACAATGGTGAAGAGCTGCGTGGCTACCACAAACCGATCATGCTGGCAGGCGGGATCGGCAACATCCGCGCCGATCATGTCCAGAAAGGCGAGATCACCGTTGGCGCGAAACTGATCGTACTTGGCGGCCCGGCGATGAACATCGGTCTGGGCGGTGGCGCTGCCTCCTCCATGGCTTCCGGTCAGTCTGACGCGGACCTCGATTTCGCCTCCGTTCAGCGTGACAACCCGGAAATGGAACGTCGTTGTCAGGAGGTGATTGACCGTTGCTGGCAATTGGGCGATGCCAACCCGATTCAGTTTATCCATGACGTCGGTGCGGGCGGCCTGTCTAACGCCATGCCGGAACTGGTGAGCGATGGCGGACGCGGCGGTAAATTCCAGCTGCGCGATATCCTGAGCGACGAGCCGGGTATGAGTCCGCTGGAAATCTGGTGTAACGAATCCCAGGAACGCTATGTCCTGTCCGTTGCGGCCGATCAATTACCGCTGTTTGATGAACTTTGCCGCCGTGAACGCGCCCCGTACGCGGTAATTGGTGAAGCCGTGGCAGAGCAACATCTGACCATGAGTGACAGCCACTTCGACAACCAGCCGATCGATTTGCCGCTGGATGTGCTGCTGGGTAAAACCCCGAAAATGACCCGCGACGTGCAGGCACGTAAAGCTGCCGGAGAGGCTATCGATTCACGCAATATTTCCATTGCCGACGCGGTAAATCGCGTACTGCATCTGCCCGCCGTCGCTGAAAAAACCTTCCTGGTGACCATCGGCGACCGTACCGTAACCGGTATGGTGTCGCGCGATCAGATGGTCGGTCCGTGGCAGGTGCCTGTTGCTAACTGTGCGGTGACCACCGCCAGCCTGGACAGCTACTATGGTGAAGCGATGTCTATCGGCGAGCGTGCTCCGGTCGCCCTGCTGGACTTCGCGGCCTCCGCCCGACTGGCAGTTGGTGAGTCCCTGACCAACATGGCGGCAACGCAAATCGGCGAACTCAACCGCATCAAGCTCTCGGCAAACTGGATGGCCGCGGCTGGTCATCCGGGCGAAGACGCCGGTTTGTACGACGCGGTGAAAGCCGTGGGTGAAGAGCTCTGCCCGGCGCTGGGCCTGACCATTCCGGTGGGTAAAGACTCCATGTCGATGAAAACCCGCTGGCAGGAAGGTAACGAGCAGCGCGAGATGACCTCGCCGCTGTCGCTGGTAATCACCGCCTTTGCCCGTGTGGAAGATGTGCGTCGCACCGTGACACCGCAGCTCTCTACCGAAGACAATGCCCTGCTGTTGATTGATCTGGGTAAAGGCCACAACGCGCTGGGCGCAACCGCGCTGGCGCAGGTTTACCGCCAGTTGGGTGATAAAACTGCCGATGTGCGTGATGTACAGCAACTGAAAGGCTTCTGGGATGCGATGCAGGCGCTGGTGGCTGATGGCAAACTGCTGGCCTGGCATGACCGTTCCGACGGCGGTCTGCTGGTGACGCTGGCCGAAATGGCGTTTGCCGGTCACTGCGGTGTGAATGTGGATATTGCGACCCTGGGGAATGATCATCTGGCAGCGCTGTTTAACGAAGAGCTGGGTGGCGTTATTCAGGTTCGTGCAGCGGACCGCGAAGCGGTGGAAGCCCTGCTGGCCTCTCATGGTCTGGCGGATTGCGTTCACTACCTTGGCCAGGCCACGGCGAGCGATCGTTTTGTGGTTGAAGCCGCAGGTCAGACCGTGTTCAGCGAAAGCCGTACCACCCTGCGTATGTGGTGGGCCGAGACTACCTGGCAGATGCAGCGTCTGCGTGACAACCCGGAATGTGCTGACGAAGAGCATCAGGCGAAAGCCAACGATAACGATCCGGGTCTGAACGTGAAACTGTCGTTTGATATCAATGAAGATATCGCGGCGCCATATATCGCAACCGGCGCGCGCCCGAAAGTGGCGGTGCTGCGCGAGCAGGGCGTTAACTCCCACGTGGAGATGGCGGCGGCGTTTTACCGCGCAGGCTTCGATGCCATTGATGTGCATATGAGTGACCTGCTGGCTGGGCGTACTGGTCTGGAAGATTTCCAGGCGCTGGTTGCCTGTGGTGGCTTCTCTTATGGCGACGTGCTGGGAGCGGGTGAAGGCTGGGCAAAATCGATTCTGTTCAATAACCGCGTGCGTGATGAGTTTGAAACCTTCTTCCACCGTCCGCAGACGCTGGCGCTGGGCGTGTGTAACGGCTGCCAGATGATGTCTAACCTGCGTGAACTGGTGCCGGGCAGCGAACTGTGGCCACGCTTTGTGCGTAACCACTCTGACCGCTTCGAAGCGCGTTTCAGTCTCGTTGAAGTCACCCAAAGCCCGTCGCTGCTGTTGCAGGGGATGGTCGGTTCACAAATGCCTATCGCGGTTTCCCACGGTGAAGGTCGTGTAGAAGTGCGTGATGATGCCCATCTGGCTCAACTCGAAAGCAAAGGCCTGGTGGCGCTGCGTTTTGTCGATAACTTCGGCAAAGTGACCCAGACCTACCCGGCTAACCCGAACGGTTCGCCAAACGGTATTACCGCGGTAACCAACGAAAGCGGTCGCGTGACGCTGATGATGCCGCATCCGGAACGTGTATTCCGTACGGTTTCTAACTCTTGGCATCCGGAAAACTGGGGCGAGGATAGTCCGTGGATGCGCATTTTCCGCAACGCGCGTAAGCAGTTAGGCTAACTTACCGCTACTGATTGATCTGACATATGAAAAGCTCTCCTGATGGGGAGCTTTTTTTATTTGTGACGCCCCGCATGAACATGTGTCGGGAAAGTGCGACAAAGCTACAGTTATGATGTCTCCAAATGGAGACACTTAAGTGGTTGATTTATATAGATGATGGGCTGGAGTGCACAGGGTGTTGCTAATCGGAGACACTTAGCGTGAAAATCATTCAACCACTATCTAATACTTTTTAATGATAAATTGCATGTATTTCAGTTGGTTAATATTTTGTTTTGCGTTTTGGCATAAGTGTTGCATAATAATAACCAGTGGCTCATTCACCCTCTTATGTCAGCCCCTTCGGGACGTGCTACATAAACTTCGAATGACGCACTTAAAGGTGCCTGCCGTCCAACTGCTGATAAAAGTTCGCTTTTTCAGATATCGGGCGAAACGTCGAGTTAGGCACCGCCTAATTTCAAAACAAAGCCGGGTTTATACCCGGCTTTGTTTTTTCTGGCTTCCCCGTAGCACATTACTCAGCTAGCATCCTGTTAAACCCGATTTGCGAGAGTATTGCGTTGAAACGCTGGCCCATTTTTCCCCGCTCCCTACGCCAGGTCGTTATGATGGCGTTCTTACTGATCTTACTGCCTTTATTGGTGCTTGCCTGGCAGGCATGGCAAAGCCTGAATGCCCTCAGCGCTCAGGCGGCACAAACGAACCGAACCACACTTATCGATGCGCGACGTAGCGAGGCGATGACCAATGCCGCGCTTGAGATGGAACGCAGTTACCGTCAGTACTGTGTGCTGGACGATTCAACCCTGGCAAAGGTGTATCAGAGCCAACGTAAACGCTATAGCGAGATGCTGGACGCGCATGCCGGGGTGTTGCCGGATGAAAAACTCTACCAGGCGTTGCGTCAGGATCTGAACGATCTCGCGCAGTTACAGTGCAAAAACAGTGGCCCTGGCGCAGAGGCCTCCGCGCGGCTCGAAGCTTTTGCAGCGGCAAATACTGAGATGGTGCAGTCAACACGGCAGGTAGTGTTCTCCCGCGGCCAGCAGTTGCAGCAGGAAATTGCCGAGCGCGGTCAGTTCTTCGGCTGGCAGGCACTGGTGCTGTTTCTGCTTAGTCTGGCTATGGTACTGCTGTTTACGCGGATGATTATCGGCCCGGTGAAGGGTATTGAACGGATGATCAACCGGTTAGGGGAAGGGCGCTCGCTTGGGCATACGGTTGTCTTTAAAGGTCCGCGTGAGTTGCGCTACGTAGGGGAGCGCATCATCTGGCTGAGCGAACGTCTTTCCTGGCTCGAATCACAGCGTCATCAATTTTTACGCCATATCTCTCATGAGCTGAAAACTCCGCTGGCAAGTATGCGTGAAGGAACCGAACTGCTTGCCGATCAGGTCGTCGGCCCATTAACGGCGGAGCAGAAAGAGGTGGTGGCTATCCTTGATGACAGCAGCCGTAATCTGCAAAAACTGATTGAACAGTTACTCGATTACAACCGGAAACTGGCGGATGGCGCGGTTGAGCTGGAAGACGTGGAGATCGAGCCGCTGGTGGATATGGTTCTTACCGCTCATAGTTTGCCCGCGCGAGCTAAAATGATGCATACCGAGGTTGTGCTGGATGCGGCTTCTTGCTGGTCTGAGCCGATGCTGTTGATGAGCGTGCTGGATAATCTTTATTCGAACGCGGTGCACTATGGGGCTGAATCCGGTAACATTTATATTCACAGTTATCTTGCAGGCTCGCGGCTGCGTATTGAGGTATCCAATACCGGTACGCCGATACCTGAGGCGGAACGCAGTATGATTTTTGAACCCTTTTTCCAGGGGAGCCATCAGCGAAAAGGCGCGGTGAAGGGGAGTGGTCTTGGGTTAAGTATCGCCAGAGACTGCATTCGCCGTATGCACGGTGAGTTGCATCTGGTGGACGTCGATCATGCAGATGTCTGTTTTCGCATTGAGCTACCGCTTAATGCGTCGGAAAAATCTAACAAATGAAGCGAAATCAGGTGAGTATGTCGCACGTTTTTTCCCGCGTGGCTGGCGCGGTGTTGTTGCCTAAAAAAATGCTTCGTGCATTACCCTGCCTGCTGCTGGCAGGTTGTGTATCCCAGACGCCTGAGCATGCTGTACATGAACAATTTGAAGAGCAACTCCCGGAACATCAACTGGCCGATTTCCTGCTCACGGATTGTGGCAATATCTGGTCATTAACTGGCCAGGCTTTCGATACCAACCCGTTATTCTGGCTGCGCAGTATGGATTGCGCCGGACGGCTGGCGCCAGCAGAAGCGCGTGCTGAGGCTCGCGCCTGGCCCGACGATACATGGCAGGACGCCTTCAGGCGCGGCATTTTGCTGTCGAGTGCGAAAATTACTCCACTGGAACGGCGTGAGAATATCACGCGTCTTGATGTGTTAAGCCCGAAAATTCCCGCACCTGTCCGTCCGCTTTATCAGCTCTGGCGTGACGGTCAAACATCACAGCTCCAACTGGCGGAAGAGCGTGGCCGCTATGGCAAACTCCAGCAATCGACGGATGCCGAGCTGGATACGCTGCGTCAGCAGCAACAATTCCTGCGTGAGCAACTGGAAACGACCACGCGCAAACTGGAAAACCTGACCGATATAGAACGCCGGCTCTCCAGCCGCAAACCGGCAGGCAATGATCTACCGGATAGCGCACGCCCCACAAGGAACGAAACGAAACAAGAGGACGCGAAACCATGACCAGCCGAAAACCTGCCCATCTGCTGCTGGTGGATGACGATCCGGGCCTGTTAAAACTGCTCGGTTTGCGCCTGACCAGTGAAGGATACAGCATCGTCACCGCCGAGAGCGGGCAGGAGGGGCTTCGCGTTCTGGCTCGTGAGAAAGTTGACCTGGTCATAAGCGACCTGCGCATGGATGAGATGGACGGGATGCAGCTGTTCACTGAGATCCAGAAGGTGCAGCCGGGTATGCCCGTTATCATTCTCACCGCGCACGGTTCCATTCCGGATGCCGTCGCCGCGACGCAGCAGGGGGTATTCAGCTTCCTGACAAAACCAGTTGATAAAGATGCGTTATACAAGGCGATTGATGAGGCGCTTGAGCACTCTGCGCCCGCCTCAGACGATCAATGGCGCGATACGATCATTACCCGCAGCCCGGTCATGCTGCGCCTGCTTGAGCAGGCAAGAATGGTGGCACAGTCTGATGTCAGCGTGCTGATTAATGGCCAGAGCGGAACGGGGAAAGAGATCCTGGCGCAGGCGATCCATAATGCCAGCCCGCGCAGTAAAAATGCTTTTATCGCTATCAACTGTGGCGCGTTACCGGAGCAGTTGCTGGAATCTGAACTCTTTGGCCATGCGCGCGGTGCCTTTACCGGCGCGGTCAGCAGTCGTGAAGGTCTCTTCCAGGCGGCAGAAGGCGGTACGCTGTTTCTTGATGAAATCGGCGATATGCCCATTCCACTGCAGGTTAAACTACTGCGCGTGTTGCAGGAACGCAAAGTCCGGCCGCTTGGCAGCAACCGTGACATCGATATCAATGTGCGGATTATCTCCGCGACACACCGCGATCTGCCCAAAGCGATGGCGCGCGGTGAGTTTCGTGAAGATCTCTTTTATCGCCTGAATGTGGTTAACCTCAAAATCCCTGCCCTGGCCGAACGTGCGGAGGATATCCCGTTGCTGGCCAACCATCTGCTGCGCCAGGCGGCTGACAGGCATAAACCGTTTGTGCGCGCTTTTTCTACCGATGCGATGAAACGGCTGATGACCGCAGGCTGGCCGGGTAACGTGCGTCAACTGGTCAATGTCATTGAGCAATGCGTAGCGCTGACCTCATCGCCGGTGATCAGCGACGCGCTGGTGGAGCAGGCCCTGGAAGGGGAGAACACAGCCCTGCCAACGTTTGTGGAAGCGCGAAATCAATTTGAGCTCAATTACCTGCGCAAGCTGCTGCAAATCACCAAAGGTAACGTCACCCATGCGGCGAGAATGGCCGGGCGCAACCGCACTGAATTTTACAAATTGCTCTCGCGCCATGAACTCGATGCCAACGACTTTAAAGAGTAATGGCGTAGCGAATATGGTAGTGTGAGCAACCGATTACGAAGTAGCTCACTGGCAAGCGTTTTTAAGGACCAACCATGAAAAAGATTGATGCGATTATTAAACCTTTCAAACTGGATGACGTGCGTGAAGCGCTGGCCGAAGTCGGCATTACCGGGATGACGGTGACCGAAGTGAAAGGTTTTGGTCGCCAGAAAGGCCATACCGAACTGTACCGTGGTGCAGAATACATGGTGGACTTTCTGCCGAAAGTAAAAATCGAAATCGTTGTTACCGATGATATCGTTGAGACCTGTGTGGACACCATTATCCGCACGGCGCAGACCGGTAAAATCGGCGACGGTAAGATTTTTGTCTTTGATGTCGCCCGCGTGGTACGTATTCGTACTGGCGAAGAAGACGACGCGGCTATCTGATTTTCGTCCTCACCCCCCGCGGGGTGAGGCTATTCTCCCGGTCTTTACAACACTTTGTGCGGGCCAAAGCATTCGTAATGAATGTTCTCTGACTTTATCCCCAGCCCGACCAGTTGTTTCGCGGCAAACTGCATAAACGCCACCGGGCCGCAGAGATAGAACTGCATGGCCGGATCGCTGAATGCCGACTCCAGCTTACTCAGCTCCATCAGTCCTTCACTGTCAAAGGCCTGCGCCTGTTTATCTAAATGGGTTGGCGCGCGGTACCAGACATGCGAAGTGACGCGCGGCAGTTTGCTGCTCAGGGTTTTCACCTCGCTGGCGAAGGCGTGAACGTCGCCATTTTCCGCTGCATGGAACCAGTTTACCTGCGCTTTATGTCCTGCTCTGGCGAGCGTATCCAGCATCGCCAGCATCGGGGTCTGACCAACGCCTGCGGAGATGAGCGTAACCGGGGCATTGTTCCCGACATCCATAAAGAAATCGCCTGCTGGAGCTGCCAGATGTACCACATCACCGACTTGCGCGCGCTGATGCAGCCAGGTTGATACCTGCCCGCGGTCTTCGCGTTTTACCGCAATACGATAATGCTTACCGTCAGGGGCGTGGGTCAGGGAGTACTGGCGAATTTCCTGCCAGACAAACTCTTCCGGTTTCAGCCAGATGCCGATGTATTGCCCAGGTTGGAAATCAGCCACGGGCTGCCCATCCACAGGGGAGAATACAAAGCTGGTGATTAACGCGCTTTGTTCGGTTTTTTCCACCAGACGAAACGGGCGCGTCCCTTCCCAGCCGCCCGCTTTGCGCGCATTTTCATTATACAGTTGCGCTTCCCGCTGGATGAAAACACCGGCGAGCACGCCATAGGCTTTACCCCATGCGTCAAGAACGTCCTGCCCTGGGCTGAACATCTCATCAAGGGTGGCCAGTAAGTGATGGCCGACAATATCGTACTGCGCAGGCTGGATCTGAAAACTGGTGTGTTTTTGGGCAATCTTTTCGACCGCAGGCAATAACGCGGCGAGGTTATCAAGGTTACTTGCGTAGGCTGCGATGGCGTTAAACAAGGCTTCGCGCTGATCGCCGTTACGCTGATTGCTCATATTGAAAATATCTTTGAGTTCCGGATTGTGCGTAAACATCCGGTCATAAAAATGGGCGGTCAATTTTGGACCGGTTTCCAGCAGCAGGGGAATGGTGGCTTTCACCGTTGCGATGGTTTGAACGTCAAGCATGGCGGCTTCCTGTTTGGTTATCTATAAGATGTATTTTAAATGCATCTTATAGTCGCGAAAGCGGTGTTGTAAAGGGGGGAGCGGCTGTCACAAGGAATTTCAAACGTGAAGAAGTTGCATCACAAACGTGAAAAGAATTCCATTGCAACGGTAAAGCGCATTATCTCTCAAACCCTTGCCTGGCGCGGAGCCAATCGTTTGCGTAAAAACCTTTGTCAAGACCTGTTATCGCGATATGAATCAGTTATACTGTGAGCCGTCACCCAAAACGGGCCCTCAATTTGAGTTGCTTTATTGTTAGCTGAGCAGGAGATGCGGATGTTAAAACGTGAAATGAACATTGCCGATTATGATGCCGAACTGTGGCAGGCTATGGAGCAGGAAAAAGTACGTCAGGAAGAACACATTGAACTGATCGCCTCCGAGAACTACACCAGCCCGCGTGTAATGCAGGCACAGGGCTCTCAGCTGACCAACAAATATGCCGAAGGTTACCCGGGTAAACGCTACTATGGCGGTTGCGAGTATGTCGATATCGTTGAACAACTGGCGATCGACCGCGCAAAAGAGCTGTTCGGCGCTGACTATGCGAACGTGCAGCCGCACTCCGGCTCTCAGGCTAACTTCGCAGTCTATACCGCGCTGCTGCAACCGGGCGATACCGTTCTGGGTATGAACCTGGCGCAGGGCGGCCACCTGACTCATGGCTCCCCGGTTAACTTCTCCGGCAAACTGTACAACATCATCCCTTACGGTATTGATGAGTCCGGTAAAATTGACTACGAAGACATGGCTAAGCAGGCCAAAGAGCACAAGCCGAAAATGATCATCGGTGGTTTCTCGGCTTATTCCGGTATCGTTGACTGGGCAAAAATGCGTGAAATCGCTGACAGCATCGGCGCTTATCTGTTCGTCGATATGGCACACGTTGCGGGTCTGATTGCCGCAGGCGTTTACCCGAACCCGGTTCCGCACGCTCACGTCGTTACCACTACCACCCACAAAACCCTGGCGGGTCCACGTGGTGGCCTGATCCTGGCGAAAGGCGGTGACGAAGAACTGTACAAAAAACTGAACTCCGCTGTCTTCCCAAGCGCCCAGGGCGGCCCACTGATGCACGTTATCGCAGCAAAAGCGGTGGCACTGAAAGAAGCGATGGAGCCAGAGTTCAAAGTTTACCAGCAGCAGGTTGCTAAAAACGCGAAAGCGATGGTGGAAGTGTTCCTGAACCGCGGCTACAAAGTGGTGTCTGGCGGTACTGAAAACCACCTGTTCCTGCTGGATCTGGTTGATAAAAACCTGACCGGTAAAGAAGCGGATGCGGCACTGGGCCGTGCTAACATCACCGTGAACAAAAACAGCGTGCCTAACGATCCTAAGAGCCCGTTTGTGACCTCCGGTATCCGTATCGGTTCTCCGGCGATTACCCGTCGCGGCTTTAAAGAAGCGGAAGCGAAAGAACTGGCTGGCTGGATGTGTGACGTTCTGGACAATATCAATGACGAAGCGGTTATCGAGCGCGTCAAAGGTAAAGTTCTGGATATCTGCGCACGCTTCCCGGTTTACGCATAACTCCTGCACATATCTAAAAATGCCCGCGCTTCGCGGGCATTTTTTTGTCTTATTGCAGGGTGTAATAACCGTGAACGCCCATATAAATCCCCACCAGTGCAATCAATATGCTGGAGAAATAGGGGGCGCGCCGGGCAAGGGTATTGAATCCTGACCAGCGTTTCACTGCCTGCTGTACGCTCACTGCCGCTCCCACGCCCACCGCAACCAGGGTTAATGCCAGACCGATGCTAAAGCACACCACCATCGTAGCGCCCAGCGTGAATGCCTTAAGCTGAATACAGATCAGCAGTACGGTAATCGCCGCCGGGCAGGGGATTAGCCCCCCCGTCAGGCCAAACAGCAGAATTTGCCCGTTAGTCACCTTATTGCCGTTAAAGCGGCGCTCAATATCCCGTGCATGGGCCAGTTCGTGCGCGTCACGATACTCCTCTTGTTTCTCCACTTTCCGCACAGAGAGGATGACCGGCTGGCGCAGACTCAGGCTCGCGGCCTGGGCTGGCTGGAAAATCAGCCCCTGTGCATGAGGGCGGGCTTGATCGTGATGGTGGTCGTGATGGTGGTCATGGCCGTGATCATGGTGATGGTGATTCGCATGCCACTGTCGTTCGCCTTGCCAGGTTCGCCAGAACATCCATGCGGCTGTCCCCAGAATGATCGCCGCTGAGATCATCTGCATCCAGGGCTCTACGGCCCCGGCGGTGAACCGACGGCTGATAAACATTCCGCCCATCGCGATAAGCCAGACCACTGCCGTATGAGACAACGTGGCCGCAAGACCGAGCATAACGGCCTGTTTTACGGTGCCTTTGATCGCAATGATAAAGGCCGCCATCATCGTTTTTGAATGTCCCGGCTCAAGGCCATGTAGTGCGCCGAGCAGAATGGCGCTCGGAATGAAAAACCAGCCATTTCCCTGCTGAAAGAGGGTTGCAAAATCGGTCATGAGAATAATTCTCGCTCTTTGTTTTATTTGTTCAATCTACTCCCCCCCAGTAAAAAATACTACCCCCCAGTAGAATGAAACTCCCCCCCAGTTGTTCTGTGATATGATTTTTTCACTCAGCAGAGGCAAAAGTGAGGTCAGTATGTCGCATACCATTCGGGATAAAAAAAAGCTCAAAGCACGGGCGAGTAAGATTGAAGGACAAGTGGCGGCGCTGAAAAAGATGCTTGATGAACCGCATGAATGCGCACAAGTTTTGCAACAAATCGCTGCTATTCGCGGGGCGGTAAACGGCCTGATGCGTGAGGTCATCAAAGGGCACTTGACCGATCATATTGTTCATGAAAATGATGAAGTCAAACGTGAAGCCGATCTTGAGGTGGTGCTGAGTGTACTGGATTCTTATATTCGCTAGCGGCAGTCTGAATGACACTTCTCTCGTGTCTGTTATATAACTGTTACTTGCCAGTTTATTGATTTCCCTCCAGACTATCGCCTCATTCAGGAGGGAATCATGATTTTGCAGTCCACGCGCTGGCTGGCGCTCGCTTATTTCACCTATTTTTTTAGTTACGGTATCTTTTTGCCCTTCTGGAGTGTCTGGCTCAAAGGCACAGGTCTCACGCCGGAAACCATCGGGATCTTACTCGGCGCGGGTCTGGTAGCGCGTTTTCTCGGCAGCCTGCTTATCGCCCCGCGTGTCAGTAATCCCTCTCTGCTTATTAAAGCGCTACGCATACTTGCTTTGATCACGCTGGTGTTTGCGCTCGCCTTTTGGGCCGGAACCAATGTGGCCTGGCTGATGGTAGTGATTATCGGTTTTAACCTCTTTTTCTCGCCGCTGGTTCCCTTGACGGATGCGCTCGCCAATACCTGGCAGAAACAGTTTCCTATGGACTACGGGCGGGTACGCGTCTGGGGCTCTATCGCCTTCGTTATTGGCTCGGCGGCAACCGGAAAACTGGTTAGCGAGTTTGATTATCGTGCCGTACTGGCGATGCTGACGCTGGGGGTTGCCTCAATGCTGTTAGGGATGCTACTACGCCCGTCGATTTTGCCTCAGGGAGACACTCGCCATCAGGATGTTACAGGCTGGAAGGCATGGCGCGATCTGGTAATAAAAAGCTGGCGTTTTCTGGTTTGCGTTTCGCTACTCCAGGGTGCGCATGCGGCCTATTATGGTTTCAGCGCGATCTACTGGCAGGAAGCGGGGTATTCCGCTTCAACGGTGGGCTATCTCTGGTCGCTTGGGGTGGTCGCCGAAGTTGTTGTCTTTACGCTCAGTAACCGGTTGTTCCGTCGCTTTAGCGCCCGCGATTTGCTTTTACTGTCTGCCGTTTGTGGGCTGGTGCGCTGGGGGCTGATGGGATGGACGACCGGCCTGCCGTGGCTTATTGTCGCACAAATCCTGCACTGCGGAACCTTCACCGTCTGCCATCTGGCCGGTATGCGCTACATCGCTGCCCGCAAAGAAAATGAGATAATCCGCCTGCAGGCTGTCTATTCCGCCGTCGCAATGGGCGGAAGTATTGCGGTGATGACCATGTTCTCCGGATTCTTATTCCAGCATCTGCATCAGGGGCTGTTCTGGGTCATGGCGCTACTGGCAGTGCCTGCACTGTTTTTACGCCCTAAGGTTGCCGCTCAGCCTTAAGCTTCAAGCATTTCACGGATATGCGCCTGCTGATGACCGGTCAGCGGGCGATCTGCATGGATTAACGGCGGTGAAAAGAGGGGCAGCGGGGTAGTATACGGGGTTACTATCAGCGTGACGTCGCGCGGAGCCCCCTGTTTCTGAAAATCCTGCAGCGGCAAATATTTGATATTGAGCGGGAGCAGCGTGAGTTCACGCAGTTGCAATTCAATTTCCTGTTCGCGCTCTGGCTCATTGCCGGTAAGCAGTACAACCTGTTTTTCATGCAGATCGCTTTCCTGCATCAGCCATGCCCCGAAAATGACCGCCACCAGGCCCGCTTCCTCGTCGCTAAAACGTAGCCCGTATTCTTTTTCCACCACCAATAACGCTTCGCGGGCGGTGCGTACCAGGCGTGGATAAAGACGGAAAATCTCCTCCTGCAGGCTGTCATCAATACCAATACCGAAGAGATTGCGATCCAGCGCCTGGGCCAGGTGGACATAGAGCTGTGCCGCCAGCCCTCGTTCATCGCTGAAACGCAGCCCGGCAAGCGCGCGAAAGCGGGCAATCATATGGCCAATGGCATGTTGCAGGCGTTTATCCTGCTGTTGATTATCGTTCAGCGGATCCGGCGTGCGCAGCATCATAAACAGCAGGGAGAGAAAAGCATGTTCGTTGCCAGGCGGTAATGCGGTGACACGGCGGCGCCAGTGACGCACGATTTCATGCGCCGCTGCGTATTCTGCGCGCATTTGTGTCCATGCCTGCTGAACCGGGTTAAACTCCGGCGTAAAACCGTAGTGGCTTTGCAGCAGGCAGTACTGGAGATAAAGACGCAGAAATTGAATGTCCCGGCATTCAAATGAACGCTCCAGGCGCCGGGCGCAGAGGTTAATCAGCGCGCGCAGATTGGTATCGTCATACAGCGTGCGGGCAACGCCCTGTTGCTTGAGGGCGGCTTTGAGCGCAGGCGCATAATGCTGAGTAATAAAATGGGGACACAAGCGCAGCCCACGCCGTAGCCATTGCAACAGGCATAAACGTTGGTCGAGTGCTGTGCCTTCAATCCGGTAGCTGCCGTCCTGTCGGGACGTAATATTCAGCCGATGAAAACGTTGGATCTCATGGTCGGTATCGACAATATCCTGCCGGATGACCTCTTCGTCCACGCCATTCATGGCACGTATGATTTCCGTGGTGACAGTGTGCCCTGGGAGTGCGAGCATCAAAAGCACCTGGCAGCGGCGCTGCGGACTGGAGAGCACAGATGGCGGTGTCATTTCTATTGTCATCTGTCAGGCTCCAGTAAGGTTTTTTGATAAGAATAGCTAAAGGTATGTCTGGTGAAAGCGAAGCCGCAGCCCTTTCCTTCAGGATTGCCGGAGAGCATCACAGAATTTTTCTCGTGAGGAATACATGCAAGCAGTTAAACAATGCGCTTTTGGGCTCTTTCTCGCATTTTTATCATTCAGTGCGCTGGCACATCCACACAGTTTTATCCGTATAAAAATGCAGCTCGTGGTGGATAACGGGCAGTGGACCGGGATGAATATGCGCTGGACGATGGATGAAATTACTTCCGCAGACCTGCTCTACGACGCAGGCGATGCCAAACCGGGTGAGGAAATCTGGAAAAAGCTGGCGGCGGAGGTGATGGCCAATGTGCTGGGGCAGCATTACTTCACCGAGGTCTGGCACAACGGGCAAAAAGTAAAATTTCAGAATCGACCGTTAAGCTATGGCCTTGCCAGGGAAGGGCATAAGGCGGTGCTTACATTTGTCCTGCCGCTGGCAGAACCGCAGCCGTTAAGCGGGCAGACGTATACTTTTTCTACCTATGATCCGACCTATTTTGTCGACATGAGCTATGCCAGTGAGAGTGATGCTACGTTACCGGATGCAGTGAAAAAGACATGCAAACTTACAGTTAAAACACCGAAGCCGGGGGAAGATGTGCTGAACTATGCACAATCGCTGGATAAAGCGGATGCTCCGGAGGAAGACATGCAGTTGGGTAAACAATTCGCGCAAACGGTGACAGTTCAATGCCTGTGAGAGTCATAACACGCCGACCGTTGCGGCGCTGGCGGCAGTGGTGGCCCCTTGCTCTCTTTATACTGCTCGCCCTGGGCGTCGCACTATGGCTCGGGCACGTCTGGCCGCAGGTGCTGCGTGAAAGTGTTAGCTGGCAGCGCGGGTTTAATCGGCAAATGAGCGCCCTGATTCAGGCCGTGGCAGAAAACCCGACGGCAGCGGGAGGCTCTCTGCTGCTGGTGAGTTTTATGTATGGTGTACTACATGCGCTGGGGCCGGGGCATGGCAAAGTAGTCATCACCACCTGGCTTGCAACGCATCCTTCGCGTCTGAAATCCAGTATTGGGCTGACACTGGCTTCTTCCTTGCTGCAAGGACTGGTGGCGGTGACGCTGGTTTTTGTGGTCTTGAGCGTGCTGGCGCTACCGGCTCGCCAGTTACATTTAAGTAGCTTCTGGCTGGAAAAATGTAGCTACGCGCTGGTGGGAGTGCTGGGCATATTACTCTGCTGGCGTGCGATCAATAAACTTCGTCGCCTGTTACACCAACCCACTTTTACCGCGTTTACGCCGCATCATGAGCATCATGAACACTGCGGCTGCGGGCATCAGCACCTGCCAACGGCGGAGCAGCTACAGCAGGGCGACGACTGGCGCGCGCGTTTGATGATTATTCTCTCGATGGGTATGCGGCCCTGTTCCGGCGCCATTATGGTTCTTCTGTTCAGTAAGGTGATTGGCGTTTTCGGCTGGGGAGTTGCTTCGGCGATGGCGATGGCGGCCGGGACATCATTGACTATCTCGACGCTGGCGCTACTGGTGCACAGTTTTCGTCAACTGGCGGTGAAATTGAGTGCGAATAAGGCGCCTGCATTATGGAAACAGGTTGGCTGGACCACGCTCGCCCTGGCGGGTGGGGCCATTCTTGTCACCGCATCGGTTGTAATGTGGCTTAGTGCGGAAATGATGGGAAGAGGGCTCCGCCCCTTTTGATTCGCCACAAGATGATACCGCTTGCAGCCAGGCTGCAAGCGATTAACAGATATTAACGCTTGAGTGCTTCGCTCAGCTCTTCGCGCATGTTCGCCAGCATCGCTTTCACGACGCGTGGGTTACCTGCAACGATGTTGCCGGTTGTCATGTAATTATGACCACCGGTGAAATCGCACACCAGGCCGCCTGCTTCACGAACCAGCAGTTCGCCTGCCGCAAAATCCCACGGTTTGAGGGCGATTTCGAAGAAACCGTCAACGCGGCCTGCAGCCACATAGGCCAGGTCCAGCGCGGCAGAACCGGTACGACGGAAATCCGCGCACTCAGTAAACAGTTTGCCCACGATGTTGATGTAGGTTGCGGCGTGTTGCTTGGCTTTGAACGGGAAGCCGGTCGCCAGAATAGTGCCGTCCAGATCGCGCGCAGTGCTGCCACGCAGACGGTAGCCGTTCAGCTGTGCGCCCTGACCACGGGTTGCCGTGAAGAGTTCATTACGCATTGGATCGTAAACGACCGCGACTTCGGTGCGGCCTTTAATGCGCACGGCGATAGAGACGGAGAAGTGTGGCAGACGTTTGATGAAGTTGGTGGTGCCATCCAGTGGATCGATAACCCATTGAACATCCTGATCTGTGCCTTCATGCTCACCACTTTCTTCGGTGATAATGGTGTGTTGCGGGTAAGATTTGCGGATAGTGTCGATAATCACTGCTTCTGCAGCTTTATCTACGTTGGTCACGAAATCGTTACTGCCTTTCTGGCTCGCTTCTACAGCGTCCGGGGTTTCATAGTTTTTGGCAATTACATTACCCGCCTTGCGCGCAGCACGCACGGCGATGGTCAGCATCGGATGCATCGGTTTCTCTCACTGGATGTTAAAGAACGGAAAACGGCGCGTATGATAGCAGCGAATTCGGATTATGTCTTCGCTTTATGATAATATGAGCGAATATTCTTTAGCCGTTGAAAAAATATGCTGCAAAATATTCGAATTGTACTGGTTGAAACCTCTCACACCGGCAACATGGGCTCTGTCGCCCGCGCAATGAAAACGATGGGCTTGACCAACCTGTGGCTGGTAAACCCGCTGGTAAAACCTGACTCGCAGGCAATCGCACTTGCCGCAGGTGCCAGCGATGTGATTGGCAATGCGCAAATTGTCGATACCCTTGATGAAGCGCTGGCAGGCTGTAGCCTCGTCGTTGGTACCAGCGCCCGCTCACGTACGCTGCCGTGGCCGATGCTCGACCCGCGTGAGTGTGGCTTAAAAAGCGTTGCCGAGGCACAGCATGCACCGGTCGCGCTGGTATTTGGTCGCGAACGCGTCGGCCTGACTAATGATGAATTGCAGAAATGTCATTATCACGTCGCCATTGCGGCCAACCCGGAGTACAGCTCGCTGAACCTGGCGATGGCGGTTCAGGTGATCGCTTACGAAGTCCGCATGGCGTGGCTGGCAAGCCAGGATAACGGCAACACGGAAGAACATGAAGAGACGCCGTATCCGCTGGTTGACGATCTGGAGCGTTTCTATGGCCATCTGGAAAAGACGCTGCTCTCCACCGGGTTTATCCGTGAAAGTCACCCGGGCCAGGTGATGAATAAGCTTCGTCGTCTCTTTACGCGTGCGCGTCCGGAAAGCCAGGAACTGAATATCCTGCGTGGAATTCTGGCCTCAATTGAGCAGAAAACGCAGGAAAAACAGTAGGATTACTGCATTTTCCCTTGCGGGTATCTCAACTGTGGAAGGGGGCGCACATTGCCCCTTAGCAAAACGGCACATAAAGCCAAATACCTGACTAAAACAGTCAAGTAAATAGTTGACCAATTTAGTCAGGAATGTCAGACTTGCCCCTGCTATGCGACATTATTTTAAATTTTAATAAAAACCCCGGGCAGGGGCGAGTCTGAGGCTAAGTTAAGACATGAGACTGACATCTAAAGGGCGTTATGCCGTGACCGCAATGCTGGACGTTGCGCTCAACTCCGAAACGGGCCCGGTACCGTTGGCTGATATTTCCGAACGTCAGGGAATCTCCCTCTCTTATCTGGAACAACTGTTCTCTCGCTTGCGCAAAAATGGCCTCGTTGCCAGCGTGCGTGGCCCGGGCGGCGGTTATCTGCTGGGTAAAGATGCGAGCAGTATCGCTGTTGGTGAAGTGATCAGCGCCGTTGACGAATCGGTTGATGCAACCCGTTGCCAGGGTAAAAGCGGCTGCCAGGGCGGCGACAAATGCCTGACCCATGCGCTGTGGCGTGACCTGAGCGATCGTCTGACCGGTTTCCTGAACAACATCACCCTGGGTGAGTTGGTCAATAACCAGGAAATCCTCGATGTGTCCGATCGTCAGCATACGCACGAATCCCATCGCACGACCCGCGGACAGGACGCTATCGACGTCAAGCTGCGCGCTTAATACAAAAATACGCAAGATCAATCGGGTTGCCTCAAGGCGACCCGAAACCGAAAGATGAAGCGTTAAAAGAATTCAGAATCAGGCCGGGGTGATCGTCACCCCGTGTAAACGGTCGTACATCCAGCCGGTAGCCTGATTCATTGCATTGAGTGATGTACGGAGTTTATAGAGCAATGAAATTACCGATCTATCTCGATTACTCCGCAACTACGCCGGTGGATCCGCGTGTTGCTGAGAAAATGATGCAGTGTCTGACTCTGGACGGGACTTTTGGTAACCCAGCTTCCCGCTCTCACCGTTTTGGCTGGCAGGCTGAAGAGGCGGTTGATATCGCCCGTAATCAGATTGCTGAGCTGGTTGGTGCCGATCCGCGTGAAATTGTTTTCACCTCTGGCGCGACCGAATCCGATAACCTGGCGATCAAAGGTGCGGCCAACTTCTATCAGAAAAAAGGCAAGCACATCATCACCAGCAAAACCGAACACAAAGCCGTGCTGGACACCTGCCGTCAGCTCGAGCGTGAAGGTTTCGAAGTGACCTATCTGGCGCCTCAGCGCAACGGTATCATCGACCTCAAAGAGCTCGAAGCAGCCATGCGTGACGACACCATCCTCGTCTCCATTATGCACGTGAACAACGAAATCGGTGTGGTACAGGATATCGCGACTATCGGCGAAATGTGCCGTGCTCGTGGCATTATCTACCACGTTGATGCGACCCAGAGCGTGGGCAAGCTGCCTATCGACCTGAGCCAGTTGAAAGTGGATCTGATGTCCTTCTCCGGCCACAAAATTTATGGCCCGAAAGGGATTGGCGCGCTGTACGTGCGTCGTAAACCACGTATCCGCATCGAAGCACAGATGCACGGCGGCGGTCATGAGCGCGGCATGCGTTCCGGTACCCTGCCTGTTCACCAGATCGTGGGCATGGGCGAAGCTTACCGCATTGCTAAAGAAGAGATGGAAACCGAGATGGCGCGTCTGCGCGGTCTGCGTAACCGTCTGTGGGACGGCGTAAAAGATATGGAAGAGGTCTACCTGAACGGCGATCTTGACCAGGGCGCGCCGAACATCCTCAACGTCAGCTTTAACTACGTTGAAGGCGAGTCGCTGATCATGGCGCTCAAAGACCTGGCGGTCTCCTCTGGTTCTGCCTGTACCTCTGCGAGCCTGGAGCCATCTTACGTATTGCGTGCGCTGGGTATGACTGACGAGCTGGCACACAGCTCTATTCGTTTCTCTTTAGGTCGTTTCACTACCGAAGAAGAGATTGACTACGCCATCAAGCTGGTTCGCAACTCCATTGGCCGTCTGCGCGAACTTTCTCCTCTGTGGGAAATGTTTAAACAGGGCGTGGATTTGAACACCATTGAATGGTCACATCACTAATCGGTAGCGGAATCAGGAGAACAGAACATGGCTTACAGCGAAAAAGTAATCGATCATTATGAGAATCCGCGCAACGTGGGTTCTTTCGACAACAGCGACGAGAGCGTAGGCAGCGGCATGGTGGGTGCACCGGCCTGTGGCGACGTGATGAAGTTGCAGATCAAAGTCAACAATGAGGGTATCATTGAAGACGCGCGCTTCAAAACCTACGGTTGCGGTTCGGCAATCGCTTCCAGCTCGCTGGTTACCGAGTGGGTGAAGGGCAAATCCCTGGACGAAGCGCAGGCAATTAAAAACACTGATATTGCCGAAGAGCTGGAATTACCGCCGGTAAAAATCCACTGCTCTATTCTGGCGGAAGATGCGATTAAGGCCGCGATTGCGGACTACAAAAGTAAACGTGAAGCAAAATAATTGAGGGCATTGTATGTCGATTACCCTGAGCGACAGTGCTGCAACGCGAGTGAATAACTTTTTGGCCAACCGCGGTAAAGGGTTTGGCCTGCGTCTGGGGGTCAGAACCTCTGGTTGTTCTGGCATGGCCTACGTACTGGAATTTGTTGACGAACCCTCGGCGGAAGACACCGTGTTCGAAGATAAAGGTGTGAAGGTCGTTATCGACGGCAAGAGCCTGCAATTCCTTGATGGCACGCAACTGGATTTCGTTAAAGAAGGCCTGAACGAAGGGTTTAAATTCACCAACCCGAACGTCAAAGACGAGTGCGGTTGCGGCGAAAGCTTTAACGTGTAATTGCATTTCACCGATAAGCCCCACCATAGAAAAGACTCGCATCCTTCGCGCTGAGTTAGCGTGAAGGACGAAGAGTATGACTGTGCGTGGGGTTTGTTTTAGCAGGCTATTCCGAGATTGTTATGGATTACTTCACTCTCTTTGGGTTATCCGCCCACTATCAGATTGACATTCAGGCGCTGGCGTCCCGCTATCAGGATCTGCAGCGGCAATACCATCCGGATAAATTCGCCAGCGGAACCCAGGCAGAACAACTGGCTGCGCTGCAGCAATCTGCAACTATCAATCAGGCATGGCAGACGCTGCGTAATCCGCTGAACCGCGCGGAGTATCTCCTTTCCCTGCACGGATTCGATCTCGCCAGCGAACAGCACACGGTGCGCGATACCGCTTTTCTGATGGAACAACTGGAACTGCGCGAAGAGCTCGATGAGATTGAACAGGCACAGGATCAGGCGCGTCTGGAAAGCTTTAGCAAACGCGTGAAAGGTATGTTTGATTCCCGCTATCAGCAACTGATTGAACAACTGAATACTGAAACGTGGGATGTCGCGGCGGATACCGTGCGTAAACTGCGTTTTCTCGATAAACTGCGCAGCTCAACAGAACAACTCGAAGAAAAACTGCTCGGTTTTTAATTTTTCTGGAAGCACAAGATGGCCTTATTACAAATTAGTGAGCCTGGTTTGAGTGCCGCGCCGCATCAGCGTCGTCTGGCGGCAGGCATCGATTTAGGCACCACCAATTCACTGGTTGCTACTGTACGCAGCGGCCAGGCTGAGACCCTTGCTGATACTGCCGGGCGTCATCTGTTACCTTCG
This sequence comes from Phytobacter palmae, assembly GCA_900112785.1. Lineage (GTDB taxonomy): Bacteria > Pseudomonadota > Gammaproteobacteria > Enterobacterales > Enterobacteriaceae > Phytobacter > Phytobacter palmae. The sequence continues at coordinate 54,950 of FONB01000009.1, forward strand.
GTTGTGCACTACTCTGCTACCGAACATATCGTGGGTTATGACGCGAGAGCCAACGCCGCACAGGATCCGGTTAATACCATCAGTTCCGTAAAACGTATGATGGGCCGTGCGCTGAGCGATATTCAGGCACGTTACCCGCATCTGCCCTATCAATTGCAGGCAAGCGAAAACGGCCTGCCAATGATCGCCACCAGCGCGGGGCTGATTAACCCGATCCGCGTCTCTGCCGATATCCTGAAATCCCTTGCGCTGCGCGCGCAGGAGTCTCTTTCCGGCGAGTTGGACGGAGTGGTTATCACCGTTCCGGCTTATTTTGATGATGCACAGCGTCAGGGCACAAAAGATGCCGCGCGCCTGGCCGGCCTGCATGTTCTGCGTTTGCTTAACGAACCGACCGCAGCGGCGATTGCCTATGGCCTGGACTCCGGGAAAGAGGGTGTGATTGCCGTTTACGATCTGGGCGGCGGTACCTTTGATATTTCTATTCTGCGCTTAAGCCGTGGGGTGTTTGAAGTGCTGGCCACGGGCGGTGATTCCGCGCTGGGCGGCGATGACTTTGATCATCTGCTGGCAGATTTTATCCGCGAGCAGGCGAACCTGCCTGAGCATGGCGACAACCGTCTGCAACGTGAACTGCTGGATGCCGCCATTGCTGCAAAAATTGCACTGAGCGATGCGTCCTCCGTCACCGTTGAGGTGGCTGGCTGGCAGGGCACAGTGACCCGCGAACAGTTCGAGGCGCTGATTTCAACGCTGGTCAAACGTACCTTGCTTTCGTGCCGTCGCGCGCTGAAAGATGCGGGCGTTGAGCCGAACGAAGTACTGGAAGTGGTCATGGTGGGCGGCTCCACGCGCGTTCCGCTGGTACGTGAGCAAGTGGGCGAATTTTTTGGCCGTATGCCGCTGACCTCCATCGATCCGGATAAAGTCGTCGCTATTGGCGCGGCAATCCAGGCCGATATTCTGGTGGGCAACAAGCCCGACAGCGATATGCTGCTGCTGGATGTGATTCCGCTTTCGCTTGGTCTGGAAACCATGGGCGGGCTGGTGGAGAAAGTTATCCCGCGTAATACCACCATTCCGGTGGCGCGTGCGCAGGAGTTCACCACCTTCAAAGATGGTCAAACGGCCATGTCGATCCACGTGATGCAGGGCGAACGTGAACTGGTGCAGGATTGCCGTTCTCTGGCCCGTTTCGCACTCCGTGGTATTCCGGCGATGCCGGCAGGTGGCGCGCATATCCGTGTTACCTTTCAGGTGGATGCGGACGGTTTGCTCAGCGTAACGGCAATGGAGAAATCCACCGGCGTTGAAGCGGCTATTCAGGTGAAGCCGTCCTACGGCCTGACCGACAACGAAATCGCCACCATGATTAAAGATTCCATGAGTTTCGCTGAGCAGGACGTGAAAGCACGTATGCTGGCCGAACAGAAAGTGGAAGCTGCCCGCGTACTGGAAAGCCTGAACGGTGCGCTGGCGACAGATGCCGCGCTGTTAAGCGCCGCAGAGCGGACGGTTATCGACGAGGCTATCGCGCAGTTAAGCGCGGTTGCTCATGGCGATGATACTGACGCCATAGAACAAGCCATTAAAAATCTAGACAAACAAACCCAGGAATTCGCCGCGCGCCGCATGGATCAGTCCGTGCGCACCGCGTTAAAAGGCCATTCCGTCGACGAGGTTTAACATGCCAAAGATCGTTTTTCTGCCTCATCAGGACCTCTGTCCCGATGGCGCAGTTCTGGAAGCCAATAGCGGCGAGACCATTCTTGATGTAGCCCTGCGTGGCGGTATTGAGATTGAACACGCCTGTGAGAAATCCTGCGCCTGCACCACCTGCCACTGTGTCGTGCGTGAAGGGTTTGATTCGTTGCCGGAAAGCAGCGAAGACGAAGACGACATGCTGGATAAAGCCTGGGGTCTGGAGCCGGAAAGTCGCCTGGGTTGCCAGGCGCGTGTCACCGATGAAGATTTGGTCGTGGAGATCCCGCGTTACACTATCAACCACGCCCGGGAGCATTAATATGGCACTGAAATGGACCGACAGTCGCGAGATCGGCGAGGCGCTGTATGACGCTAACCCGGATCTTGATCCAAAAACTGTCCGCTTCACCGATATGCACCAGTGGATTTGCGATCTGGAAGATTTTGATGACGATCCGAACGCATCGAACGAAAAGATTCTCGAAGCAATTCTGCTAGTCTGGTTAGATGAAGCATCTTGATATCGACGGGCTGCCTTCTGGCGGCCCGTTTTCATATCCCAAGCGCTAAAGGACAAAACAATGACAACAGAAGCGATGAAAATCACGCTGACGACCCAGAGCGCGGACGCTCGTTGGGGCGAAAAAGCGCTCTACAGCATTAATAACGACGGCATCACCCTGCACCTGACCGGTAAAGATGACACTGGCTTAATCCAGCGCGCCGCACGCAAAATCGATGGCATGGGCATAAAGCATGTCGCGCTGAGCGGCGAAGGCTGGGACGCGGATCGGAGCTGGGCATTCTGGGCCGGTTACAAAGGGCCAAAAGGAACGCGTAAAATTGAGTGGGCGACCTTATCCGGGGCCGATCAAAAAGAGCTGGACAGCCGTCTGAAAACCATCGACTGGGTGCGTGACATCATCAATGCGCCGGCAGAAGATCTGGGTCCGGAACAACTGGCGCAACGCGCTGTGGATCTGCTTGATGATGTAGGTGGCGAGGCAGTCTCCTACCGTATCGTCAAAGGTGAAGATCTGCGAGAAAAAGGTTACATGGGCATTCACACTGTCGGGCGCGGTTCTGAACGTCCGCCGGTACTGCTGTCGCTGGATTTTAACCCGACGGGCGATGCAGAAGCCCCAATCTATGCCTGTCTTGTCGGTAAAGGTATCACTTTCGATTCCGGCGGTTATAGCCTTAAGCAGACCGCGTTTATGGATTCGATGAAATCCGATATGGGCGGCGCGGCGCTGGTGACCGGTGCTCTGGCGTTTGCCATTACGCGCGGTCTGAATAAGCGTGTGAAACTTTACCTGTGCTGCGCAGATAACATGGTCAGCGGCAACGCCTTCAAGCTGGGCGATATCATCCGCTACCGTAACGGCAAAACCGTGGAAGTGATGAACACCGATGCGGAAGGACGTCTGGTGCTGGCAGATGGTCTGATCAACGCCTCCGCACAGAAACCGCAGTTTATCATTGATGCCGCGACCCTGACGGGGGCTGCGAAAACAGCGTTGGGTAATGACTATCATGCGCTGTTTAGCTTTGATGACAAACTTGCGAACCGTTTACTGGCAAGCGCTGCGGCGGAAAACGAGCCGTTCTGGCGTTTACCGTTGGCGGAATTCCACCGTAATCAGTTGCCGTCGAACTTTGCCGAGCTGAATAACACCGCGGGTGCGGCATTCCCGGCCGGGGCCAGCACTGCCGCAGGTTTCCTGTCACACTTTGTGGAAAATTATCAGCAGGGCTGGCTGCATATCGACTGCTCTGCGACCTATCGTAAAGCGGCGGTGGAGCAGTGGGCGGCGGGTGCGACAGGCCTTGGCGTGCGTGCCATTGCGAATCTGTTGACCGCGCAGTAATTTTCCCCTCAACCTGCCCCTCTCTCCAAAGAGGAGAGGGGACCGTCCGGTGCAGGCCGTTTCCCCTATCCCGGAGGATGGGGGACAGGGCGGGGGCATCAAACAGCTTAAACGAACAGAAAATTTATGTCTCATTCAGACCACGATCACGACCATCATCACGAGCCAGAAACCCTCGATAGCCTGCTGGAAAAAGCGGCGACCGAGCCGGCTTATCGCCCGGCGTTTTTTCGCAAACTGCTGGAGTCCACCGTTTGGGTGCCAGGCAGCGCTGCCGAAGATGAAGCCATCGTTGAAGACAGCGTGCTGGATCTACAGCACTGGGAAAAAGACGACGGCCAGTCGGTGATTCCCTTTTTTACCTCTCTTGAGGCTCTGCAGCAGGCGGTGGAAACCGAGCAAGCGTTTGTGGTGATGCCTGCGCGAACGCTATTTGAAATGACGTCCGGGGAGACGCTGTTTCTCAATGCAAAGCTACCGACTGGCAAAGAGCTCACGCCGCGTGAAATCAGCCATCTGCTGGGTAAAGATGACAGCCCATTAAGCCAGCAGGAAGTACTGGAAGGTGGTATGTCGCTGCTGCTGTCCGAAGTGGCAGAACCGCCCGCGCAAATGATCGATTCGCTGACCAAATTGTTCTCGACATTCAACCATGTGAAATGTGCATACCTTTGCTCAATCAAAGAGAAACATGATGCCCGGCCGAATCTGCTGATTGGTATTGAAGCAGAAGGCGATATTGAGAGTGTGATTGAGGCGGCAGGCAGCGTGGCTGTAGATACCTTACCGGGCGATGAGCCGGTGGATATTTGCCAGGTAGTAAAAGGGGAGTCCGGGGTTAGCCATTTTATGATTGCCCACATTACTCCTTTCTATGAGCGCCGCTGGGGCAGTTTCCTGCGTGATCTGAAGAACAACCGCATTATCTGAGACGTCGACGGGTTTAGCCCGTCGCTTCCAGCAGCAGTAAATCCATTAGTAACACCAGATTCGACTCAAACGACGTTACCCCGGCCGCCTCGGCGGCAAAATGCACAGCTTCGTCATACAGCGCAAAATGCAAGTCCGCCAGATTTGCCAGTGTATTCGCTGAGGCGCGAGTAAATGCGATAACCGTCATGCCAACATTGTGCGCAATACGCGCTTTATCCAGAACCTGTTCCGTTTCGCCACTACGTGAGACAGCGATAAACACCTGGTAACGCGCCGCGTTGCTGAGGAAGATATTGCGGCTGTCGCCGGGGCCGGAAATAAATGCCGTTTTGCCCAGCACCTGCAATTTTTTCGTCAGGTATTCGGCAAACAGATACGAAAACCCGGCGCCATAAAGGAAAAAACTCTCTTTCTCACGCAGCAAGGTGACGAACTGTCGGCGTTTTTCCTCGGTCACCCACTGAAACGTCTGCTGGTAGTTCGCCATAAACTGCTGAAAAAGTGCGGGCAGGGTGTTGCCATTCCCCGTCACCTGCTCCGGGATATGAGGGGTATCAGCCAGAAGTTGTTTGCAGTGCCAGATGAATTCGCTGTAACCGCTAAACCCCAGTTTCTGGCATAGCCGCATGATCGTAGCAGTAGAGACAAATGTTGCCGTCGCCAGATCGCGCACGGTGATGTTGCCCACCAGCAACGGGTGATCCGTGAGGTGGGCGAGCACCCGGTATTCGGCGCGGGTAAGCGACTCCCCACGCGACAAAAGTGGCGCTAAACGGTTATCCATTTACGCAGGTTCAATCGGCAAATCGTCGCGCGCGCCCCATTCACTCCATGAACCATCGTATAACTTCACGTTATTTGCGCCGAGCGTGGTCAAAGCCAGAATGACAACAGCGGCGGTGACACCTGAGCCGCAGCTGGCAATAATCGGCTCCTGCAAATTAACCCCCTGACGTCTGAAGATGGCTTCGAGTTCGTCCGTCGTTTTCAGCTCACCGTTAACGACCAGATCGCCCCACGGCACATTCAACGCGCCGGGAATATGGCCACGTTTCAGGCCTGCACGCGGCTCATCCGCTTCGGCGTTAAAACGGGCTGCCGGGCGGGCATCCACAAGCTGTGCTGTACGCTCGTGGCTGGCCAGCAGCACATCGGTCAGACGCTTAACCACTGACGGGTCAAATTTCACTTCAAAATCAGACTGTGGTAAGTCGGTATCACCCTGCTCAAGCGGCAATTCATCGCGCTGCCAGCCTGCCAGTCCACCTGCCAGAATTGAAACATGTTCGACACCGAAATTACGCAGCATCCACCAGGCGCGCGGGGCGGAGAAGAGATTGCCCTCGTCATAGACCACCAGATGTTTGTCGTGGCTGACACCCAGCTCGCGCATGGCGACGGCAAACGCTTCCGGGCGCGGTAACATGTGCGGCAGCGAAGTGGTATGGTCAGAAAGGGCTTCGATATCAAAAAATACCGCTCCGGGGATGTGCCCGGCGCGGTATTCCGCCGTCATATCGCGGGTATGTTCCTGTCCTGCAGGGGCCATCCGCGCATCAATGACCTGAACCTCTGGATCATCAGCATGTTCAATCAGCCAGTCGGCTGAGACAAAAAAAGAGGTAGACATGGTTGCCTCCGTGTCATCAACAATAAACTGAATTGTTAACGTTTTTTCCTGCCCCGACAAGCAACCATCGCAAAAGGCGCGAGTAACCTCGTTATTTTTTTAGCGCACGGCCGTTTTCCCAGGCTTTTTGCAGCGCGGGCCAGTATTCGCGATTCGCTGCGATCATCTCATCAAGAATCGCTTTGGCGTGTTGCATGGTGGGCACTGTACGGTTGAGCGTAAAGGCCTGCAGGGCTTTTTCGTAACTGCCTTCAATGGTGGCTTCCACCAGCAGTTGCTCCGAGGCGAGTTGCTGCATCAATAATGTCTGATGAAACAACGGCACCGCTCCCATGCGCACGGGCTCGGGCCCGCTTGCCGTGATGTAAGCCGGTACTTCTACCATCGCATCGTAGGGGAGATTAGCAATCGCCCCTTTATTTTCGACGATCACCAGATGGCGCTGGCGTAAATCAAAGGCCAGCGAGCAGGCGACATCGACGATAAACGCGCCGTGAACCCCGACATGGAACGCATCCGGTAAGATACCGGTACGCTGGTACTCCTGGGCTGCGGCAAACAGTTTTTTCTCCCTGCCGTTCATCACCTCATTGGCGCGGGTATAGTTCGGATCCTGATGCTCCACGATCTCGTTGGGCATCAGGTAGTACTGCAGATAGGGGTTCGGCAGATATTCCGGAAAATGATCCATCAACGGTTTAATATTGCGCCATGTCTTCACCCACGACGGATCCGAATGTTGCGGATCGGTCTGTGCGGCATCTTCGGTCAGCAGACCAAAGCGAGCGATGTGCTCACGCAGCTGAGGCAGTCTGTCTTCGCCATCAACAAGCACCCGGGTAAACCAGCCAAAATGGTTCAGGCCGAAGTAGTCCACTTCCAGTTTGTGGCGATCAACGCCGAGGATAGCTCCCATATTACGCATCGCCGCTACTGGCATATCGCAAATATTCAGTACGCGGGCATCCGGACGCAGGCGACGTACCCCTTCGGCAACAATGGCCGCCGGGTTGGAGTAATTTACAATCCAGGCGCGTTTATCCGCGTAGCGTTCCACCAGATCAATAAGTTCAACCATGGGCAGAATGGTACGCAAACCGTACGCCAGGCCACCAGGCCCACAGGTTTCCTGACCCACCACGCCATGGCGTAGCGGGATCTTTTCATCCTGTTCACGCATTTTGTACTGGCCGACACGCATCTGAGCGAAGACAAAATGGGCGCCGCTAAAGGCCGTTTGCGGATCGCTGGTGACGGTAAATTTGATGTTCTGGCTGTGGTCACGAATCACCTTTTCCACTACCGGCGCGATGGTGCTCTGGCGGGCTTCGTCAATGTCGTAGAGGCGAATTTCTGCCAGAGGGAAATCCTCCAGACGCACCATCAGGCTTTTAACAATACCTGGCGTATAAGTGCTGCCGCCACCGGCGATAGAGAGAATAAATGGGGGTTTCAACATCTTTAGTCTCCTTTAGAGAAACGCCTCAACGGCTTCTCGCATTTTTTTGACATGCAGCCCGTAGACCACCTGAACGTTATTGCCTTGTTTGATGACCGCTTTCGCGCCTGTCGCTTTCAGACGAGGTTCATCAATGGTGGCGACATCTTTCACCGTGACGCGCAGACGGGTATAGCAGTTGTCTACCACCTCGATGTTGCCGCGTCCGCCAAGCCCTTCAATGATCGCCTCGCCAAGTCCATCGTTGTTACCTTTGGCCTGGTAATCCTGTTTGCTGTAAAGACGTGTCTCTTCGTCTTCGGCTTCCCGGCCAGGTGTCTTCATATCGAAACGCAAAATCAGGAAACGGAAGATAATGAAATAGAGCGCGAACATGATGAGGCCGACCACGATGTACATTGGCCAGTTCGATTTCTCAGTACCGAGCGGCAGGTTGTAGAGAATGAAATCAATGATGCCGTTTGCGCCGATCGCATGGACGTCAAAGAGGGAGAAAAGCATCATGCCGATACCGGTCAGCACCGCATGTACCACGAACAGCAGCGGTGCGACGAACAGGAAAGAAAACTCGATAGGCTCGGTCACCCCAACCAGAAGCGAGGTCAGCGCTGCGGGGATAAGAATCGCTTTCGCCGCTGCTTTGCGTTCTGGCTTCGCGGTTAAATACATAGCCAGTGCCGCCGCGGGTAGGCCGTACATTTTACTGATGCCGCGCGCATCCCATACCACCGTACTACTGAGTTGTTTCACATCGGGACAAGCCATCTCGGCAAAGTAGATATTGCGTGCGCCCTGGTACATCGAGCCGCATACCTCCTGAGTACCGCCCAGCTCGGTATATAAAAATGGCGTGTAGACCAGATGATGCAGGCCGGTGGGCACAAGGATGCGTTCCAGGAAGCCATAAATTGCCACGCCGAATGGCCCGGCGCCTTTAATGCCCATTGCCAGTGTGCTGATGCCATGTTGGGCGAAAGGCCACAGCTCGCTCATGATCACGCCCAGCACCATAGAGACAGGCAGCATGATGATCGCCACAAAGCAGTGCCCGGAATAGATAGCCATTGCCCCGGAAAACTGTACGCCGGAATATTTGTTGTACACATATCCCGATAGCGCGCCGGTGAGGATCCCGGCGAAGACCCCCATCTCCAGCACCTGCACACCCAGCACCATGCTCTGGCCTGCCGCTTTCATCTGATCTGCCGCTGCCAGTCCGCCCTGCATTTGCAAGGTGACATTCATGGCATTGATAAAAACGATAAAGGTGACCAGGCCTATCAGGGCGGCATAGCCCTTATCTCGTGCAGCGAGGCCTACGGGGATGCCGACAGCGAACACCAGCGCCAGATTTGCCAGCACCGAGACGGCGGATTTTGCAATCAGTTGCCCGGTGTGTTGAACCAGCGGGTGACCGAGGAACGGCAAGTACTCTGCCAGGTTACCGTTGCCGAGAATATTTCCGAAGGCGATAAACAAGCCGACAATCGGCAAAATCAGCACCGGACCAAAGAGGGACTTACCGAAATTTTGTAGGGCGTTAACGGCTCTGCTCATAACGTTCTCTCTTATATGAACCGCAAAAAATAGGTGAAGATGCAGTAACGTTAGCAGGTACACATAAAAATAAGCCATCTATCTTGTTGTTTTAAAAACAAATGACCTGAAAGGTAACATGTGACGTTACGACCTGTGATCGCGGTAACATGCCCGATCGAACCGGCTGAACATAGCGAAGCGCATTCCAGATTCCGGGAGGGTGTTTGTAATCGGCAAAGTCACGCATAATACTTACGCTTAACGAATTAACAGGCTTTGTGGGCCAGGGATAAAGGATGAAACTGAAACGTTCGGCGGCGATAGCGATCGCCTTCTTAAGTGCGTTCATATTGGCAGGCTGTGATAACAACGATAAACCTCAGCAAGCGCAGGCCGCTCCGGCCGCAGCGCCAGCCGCGAGTCAAACCCCAACCGCGACAAAACCGGATGGTGAAAAACTCAAACAACTGGCGGCGAGCAGTGAAGGTAAGCCGTTAACGCTGGTTGATGCCTCCGAGGTCCAGCTTGAGGGCGCGGCTGCCCTGGTGTTGACCTTCTCCGTTCCGCTCGACCCGGATCAAAACTTTGCCCAGACTGTTCATGTGGTGGATAAAAAGAATGGCAAAGTAGATGGAGCATGGGAACTCTCCACAAACCTGAAAGAGCTTCGCCTGCGTCACCTTGAACCCAACCGCGAACTGCTGGTATCCGTTGACCGTGGGCTGGTGGCGCTCAATAAAGCCACCTTTGGCATTGATTATGAAAAGGCGATTACCACCCGTGATATTCAGCCTACTGTTGGTTTCGCCAGCCGGGGTTCTTTATTGCCTGGAAAAGTGGTGGAAGGGCTGCCGGTAATGGCGCTTAACGTCAATAACGTGGATGTGAATTTCTACCGCGTGAAGCCGGAATCGCTGGCAGCCTTTGTCAGCCAGTGGGAATACCGTAATGCGCTGACGAACTGGGAGTCAGACAATTTGCTGAAAATGGCCGATCTGGTTTACACCGGTCGGTTTGACCTCAACCCGGCACGTAACACCCGAGAAAAACTCCTGCTTCCGCTGGGAGAAATCAAACCCCTGCAGCAGGCCGGAGTCTATATCGCCGTTATGAACCAGGCGGGGCACTATAGCTATAGCAATGCCGCCACCCTCTTTACGCTGAGTAATATTGGTCTGTCCGCCCACCGTTACCATAATCGGCTGGACGTTTTCACTCAGGGCCTCGAAAACGGTGCGGCGCAATCGGGCGTCGACGTTGTGCTACTGAACGAGAAAGGCCAGACGCTGGCGCAGGCGACCAGTGATGCGCAGGGGCATGCCACGCTGACCACGGACAAAGAGGCGGCGCTGATTCTGGCGCGTAAAGACGGCGAGACAACATTGCTCGACTTGCAACTTCCCGCCCTCGATCTGGCTGAATTTGCGATTGCCGGGGATCCGGGTTACAGCAAGCAATTCTTTATGTTTGGGCCGCGCGATCTCTATCGTCCGGGCGAAACGGTTATCTTAAATGCTCTGCTGCGTGACAGCGATGGTAAACCGCTTGCCGATCAACCCGTGAAACTTGAAGTGGTTAAACCGGATGGTCAGGTGATGCGTACCGTGGTGAGCCAGCCGACAAACGGTCTGTACCATTTCACCTACGCTCTTGATGCCAGCGCGCAAACCGGCACATGGTCTATTCGCGCCAATACCGGCGATAACCAGCTACGTAACTGGTCTTTCCATGTGGAAGACTTTATGCCAGAGCGCATGGCGCTGAATCTGACTCCACAACCGACACCGCTTAAAGCCGATGAGGATGTGGATTTCAACGTCGTTGGTTATTACCTGTACGGTGCGCCCGCTAATGGCAACACCCTGCAGGGACAGCTCTGGCTGCGACCTTTACGTGAAGCGGTGAAAGCGCTGCCAGGTTTTCAGTTTGGCGATATTGCCGATGAAACTCTGACGCGTAGTCTGGATGAAGTGCATCTGACGCTGGATGAAAAAGGTCATGGTCAGGTTACAGCCCCCAGCCAGTGGCAGGAAACGCACTCCCCGTTACAGGTCATTTTGCAGGCAAGCCTGCTTGAATCGGGCGGTCGTCCGGTCACGCGTCGTGCTGAACAGGCGGTCTGGCCTGCACCTGTACTGCCGGGTATTCGCCCGCAGTTTGCCTCAAAAGCGGTTTACGATTACCGCACCGATACCACTGTCAACCAGCCCATTGTTGATGAAAATGGCAATGCCGGTTTTGACATTGTGTATGCCGATGCGCAGGGGGTGAAAAAAGCGGTTTCTGGGCTGCAGGTCCGGCTGATTCGTGAACGTCGCGACTACTACTGGAACTGGTCGGAAAGTGAAGGCTGGCAGTCGCAATTCGATCAAAAAGATCTGGTGGAGAATGAGCAGACGCTGGATCTCGCTGCTGACGAAACCGGGAAAATTACCGTGCCGGTCGAGTGGGGCTCGTATCGCCTGGAAGTCAAAGCGCCTGATGAAAGCGTCAGTAGCGTACGTTTCTGGGCAGGTTACAGCTGGCAGGATAACAGCGACGGAACCGGGGCCGCTCGCCCTGACCGCGTCACTATGAAGCTGGATAAACCCGCTTATCAGCCGGGCGATACCATCAAGTTGCACATTACGGCTCCTGCTGCGGGTAAAGGCTACGCCATGATCGAGTCCAGCGAAGGGCCGTTGTGGTGGCAGGAAATTGATGTGCCTGCAACGGGGCTCGATCTCGCCATTCCGGTGGATCAGAAATGGCGTCGCCACGACCTCTACCTGAGTACGCTGGTGGTGCGCCCGGGGGATAAGTCAAAATCGGCAACGCCGAAACGTGCCGTGGGCTTGCTCCATCTGCCGATGGGTGACGAAAATCGCCGCCTCTCCGTAGCACTGGAAACTCCGCAAAAAATGCGCCCCAACCAGCCGCTGACGGTCAAGGTGAAAGCCAGCCTGAAAAACGGCACTGTGCCAAAACAGGTTAACGTGTTGGTCTCCGCAGTGGATAGCGGGGTACTGAATATCACAGATTATGTCACGCCAGATCCGTGGGAAGCCTTCTTCGGGCAAAAACGTTATGGCGCCGATATCTATGACATTTATGGTCAGGTGATTGAAGGGCAGGGGCGTCTTGCTGCATTACGTTTCGGTGGTGATGGAGACGAACTCAACCGCGGCGGCAAGCCACCGGTTAATCATGTCACGATCATCGCCCAGCAGGCGCAGCCGGTAACGCTCGATGACAATGGTGAAGGAACGGTCACGCTACCTGTCGGCGACTTTAACGGTGAACTGCGCGTGATGGCGCAGGCCTGGACGGCGGAAGACTTCGGTAACAGTGAAAGCAAAGTGATTGTGGCAGCGCCGGTTATTACGGAGCTCAATACGCCACGCTTCCTGGCCGGTGGCGATACCAGTCGCCTGACGCTCGATATTACTAACCTCACCGATAAGCCACAAACGCTGAATATTGCGCTGACGGCAAAAGGTCTACTGGCACTGGAGAGTGAGCAGCCGAAGCCGGTGAACGTGGCGGCAGGGGCGCGGATGACGGTATTTATTCCGGTACGCGCGCTGGATGGTTATGGCGATGGCGAAGTGACGGCTTCTGTTTCAGGCCTGACGTTGCCGGGAGAAACCTTCGCGACGCAGAATAAATCGTGGAAAATCGGTGTGCGTCCGGCTTACCCGGCACAGACCATCAGCAGCGATGTCATGCTCTATCCCCATGAGAGCTGGAATGCACCGGCTGAACATACGAAACGTATTTCGCCTGTGGCCCTGCAGGGACAGTTGTTGCTGAGCGGACGTCCTTCGCTCAACATCTCCCGCTACATTCAGGAACTGAAAGCCTACCCGTACGGATGCCTTGAGCAGACGGCAAGCGGGCTGTTCCCGTCGTTGTATACCAATGCCGCCCAGCTTAAGGCGATGGGTATCAAGGGTGACAGCGATGAACAGCGTCGTGCGGCAGTGGAGATCGGTATCTCGCGTTTACTGCAAATGCAGCGTGACGACGGTGGCTTCTCGTTATGGGATAAAAACGGGCCGGAAGAGTACTGGTTGTCCGCGTATGTGACTGACTTCCTGGTGCGCGCCTCTGAGCAGGGTTATAGCGTGCCGGTAGAGGCACTGAATAATGCCAATAGCCGCCTGCTGCGTTACTTGCAGGACCCATCGGTGATGGCAGTGCGTTACAGCGACGATGTACAAGCGACCAAATTTGCGGCGCAAAGCTATGCGGCACTGGTGCTTGCACGTCAGCAAAAAGCGCCTCTCGGTGCGCTGCGTGAACTGTGGCAGCGTCATGATCAGGCGAAAGCCGGTTTGCCACTGCTGCAACTGGGGATCGCACTCAAGCTCATGGGCGATGCACCGCGTAGTGAACAGGCACTGGCGCTGGCGTTAACCACACCGCGCGCGAAAGCGCAGCGCTGGATGGCGGACTACGGCAGCGATCTGCGTGATAACGCGCTGATGCTGTCGCTGCTGGAAGAAAACTCGCTATTGCCGGATGCGCAGAATAAGCTGCTGACCACCTTATCTGAACAGGCATACGGCCAACGCTGGCTTTCCACGCAGGAAAGCAATGCGCTCTATCTGGCAGGACGTCATTTGCAGGACCTGCCCGGCACCTGGCAGGCACAGACCTCTTTGACCAGTGAAGAGATTAAGGGCGATAAGCCGCAAACACGTGAACTCAATGCGGACCAGATGACGGCATTGACGGTGACTAACACCGGGGAAAGCCCGATGTGGTTGCGTCTCGACAGTACAGGGTATCCGGAGTACACCCCGGCACCGGCCAGTAATGTACTGAATATCGAACGGCAGATCCTCGGTACTGACGGGCAGACAAAATCGCTGGCCTCGCTGAAAAGCGGCGAGCTGGTGTTGGTCTGGCTTGAAGTGCGCGCCAGCCACAACGTGCCAGATGCGCTGGTGGTTGACCTTCTACCAGCCGGACTGGAACTGGAAAACCAGAATCTGGCCAGCAGTAGTGCGAGCCTGCAGGATAGCGGCAGCGAAGTGCAGGAACTTCTTAACCGTATGCAGCAGGCCGATATTGCCCATATGGAATTCCGCGATGATCGCTTTGTCGCAGCTGTCTCCGTTAGCGAAGGAGAGCCAGTAACGCTGGTTTACCTTGCGCGTGCGGTAACGCCGGGAACCTATCAGCTGCCGATGCCGCAGGTGGAATCTATGTATGTGCCGCAGTGGCGGGCCACAGGGGCCGCAAGCGGTCCGTTGATCGTTCGCCCATAGCATGAGAAAAGGGCGCACCTGGCGCTCCTGCGGGCTTTGGCTTGCGGGAGCGTTTCTTCTTATTCCGTTGGTTCTTTTTATTGCCGACAAACTCTGGCCGTTGCCTCTGAAAGAGGTCAATCCGGCGCGCGTCGTCGTGGCGGAAGATGGTACGCCGCTCTGGCGCTTCGCCGATGCCGAAGGGATCTGGCGCTACCCGGTGGCGATAGAGGATGTCTCCCCACGTTATTTACAGGCGCTTATCGAGTACGAGGATCGCTGGTTCTGGAAACACCCCGGCGTCAACCCACTTTCGGTCGCCCGTGCCGCATGGCAGGACATGCTGGCTGGAAGAGTTATCTCTGGCGGCAGTACGCTTACCATGCAGGTCGCGCGTCTGCTCGATCCCCATCCGCGTACCTTTGGGGGTAAAATCCGCCAGCTGTGGCGGGCGTTACAACTGGAGTGGCATCTCTCCAAGCGCGATATTCTGACACTCTATCTCAACCGGGCCCCATTTGGCGGTACGTTGCAGGGCGTTGGGGCAGCAAGCTGGGTGTATCTTGGCAAATCTCCCGCGCAGCTCAGCTATGCAGAGGCGGCACTGCTGGCTGTCTTACCGCAGGCGCCCAGTCGGCTGCGTCCTGATCGCTGGTCGGAACGTGCGCAGGCTGCGCGGGATAAAGTACTGGATCGCATGGTCTCGCAGGGCGTATGGAGTCAAAAGCAGGTTGAGGAGTCGCGTGAAGAACCGGTCTGGCTGGCGCCCCGCCAGATGCCGCAACTCGCGCCCCTCTTCTCCCGCTATATGTTAAGCAAAGACCCGGGTCTTAAAATTACCACCACACTTGATGCCAGCCTCCAGCGTCAGCTTGAAGACCTGGCCGCTGGTGTGAAATCTCGTCTGCCCCTGCGTAGCTCGCTGGCGATCATCGTCGTCGATCATACGGACATGAAAGTCCGTGGCTGGGTGGGTTCGGTGGACATTAATGACGACAGCCGTTTTGGCCATGTCGATATGGTCAGCGCTACCCGCTCGCCGGGGTCGGTGTTAAAACCCTTCATTTATGGCCTGGCGATGGATGGCGGTCTGATTCATCCCGCCTCGTTGTTGCAGGATGTGCCACGACGTACGGGTGACTATCGTCCCGGTAATTTTGACAGCGGTTTTCACGGCCCGGTCAGCATGAGTGAGGCGCTGGTTCGTTCTCTCAATCTTCCGGCAGTTCAGGTTCTGGAAGCATACGGGCCGAAAAAATTTGCCGCCACGCTGCGCAATGCCGGATTGCCGCTGAAATTGCCGGAAGGCGCGGAGCCGAACCTGTCGCTTATTCTGGGGGGCGCAGGCGCCCGTCTTGCGGATATTACCGCGGCCTATAGCGCCTTTGCGCGTCACGGCAAGGCCGGGCAGTTGCGTTTCCAGCCAGACGACCCGCTGATGGAAAGAACGTTGATGTCACCAGGTGCGGCGTGGATTATTCGCCGCATACTTGCCGGGGAAGCGCAACCCCTGCCGGACAGCGCACTCCCGCAAGTGGTGCCGCTGGCCTGGAAAACCGGCACCAGCTACGGTTACCGTGATGCATGGGCCATTGGGCTCAATAGCCGCTATGTGATTGGCGTCTGGACGGGCAGGCCTGACGGTACACCGGTTGCTGGTCAATTTGGTTTCGCCAGCGCAGTACCCTTGCTCAATCAGGTTAATAATATGCTGCAACCCCGCTCCGCGCTGGAGCTGGCGCGTCTGCCACGGGATCCTCGTCCGGAATCGGTCAGCCGCGACGTTATCTGCTGGCCTGGTGGACAGAGTTTGCCGGAGGGGGACAGCAATTGCCGCCGCCGTCTGGCGACCTGGCTATTGGATAACAGCCAGCCTCCCACGATGCTGATGGCGGAACAGGAAGGGGCGCGCGGCATCCGTTTTCCTGTATGGGTAAACGCGCAGGGACAACGGGTTGCGGCCGATTGCCCCGATGCGCAGCAACGCACGGTCATAGTCTGGCCTTTGCCGCTGGAACCCTGGTTACCCGATGGCGAGCGACGGGCGGCAAGGTTACCTTCGCGCTCCAAAACATGCCCAGCGCGTGATGATAACGCGCCGCCGCCGCTGTTGCTCTCGGGGATCCGGGATGGCGCAGTAATCAAACGGTTGCCGGGGCGCTCGCAGGCGACACTGCCGCTACAGGCTATCGGTGGGGAAG
Organism: Phytobacter palmae; assembly: GCA_900112785.1. Taxonomy (GTDB): domain Bacteria; phylum Pseudomonadota; class Gammaproteobacteria; order Enterobacterales; family Enterobacteriaceae; genus Phytobacter; species Phytobacter palmae. The sequence goes on from FONB01000009.1 coordinate 71,521, forward strand.
GGCGACGCTGGTGGTTTTTAAACGGAGATCCGCTTGAGGGTCATGAGCAAATCTTAAACCTTAGTCTTGATAAAAGCGGTCAGTATCAGTTACTGGTGATGGATGATGCCGGCCAGGTTGCGGCAGTTGAATTCGCGGTGCAATGACGCAACGAGTATACGCGTCTCCCTTAAGCTGCCTTTGTGCTGACTGCACTCGTCCACCCCGGTTACTGACTTATGTAAACGGCCATAGGGGCATGCTCTTACCGCGTTAAGGGAACGTGAATAATTTGGTGTAGAGACGTTTTGGTGAATGGTGTTGCTGAAACTCGTCTTATTTTAAAAAAATGTTACCTTTATCCATAGGCAATGCCCGCGTTGCTCTTTATAATCCGCGCCAGGTCATACGTATGTATGTACGACAACAGAACAACTTACAGGGGTTAACATGGCTATTGAACGTACTTTTTCCATCATCAAGCCGAACGCGGTGGCAAAAAACGTTATTGGTAGTATTTTCGCGCGTTTTGAATCTGCTGGTTTCAAGATTGTCGGCACGAAAATGCTGCATCTGTCCGTAGAGCAGGCTCGTGGTTTCTACGCTGAGCACGAAGGCAAACCGTTCTTCGATGGTCTGGTTGAGTTCATGACCTCCGGCCCGATCGTGGTCTCCGTACTGGAAAGTGAAAATGCGGTCCAGCGTCACCGTGATCTGCTGGGCGCCACCAACCCGGCTAACGCGCTGGCAGGTACTCTGCGCGCTGATTATGCTGACAGCTTCACCGAGAACGGCACCCATGGTTCCGATTCTCTGGAGTCTGCCGCGCGTGAAATCGCCTATTTCTTCGGCGAAGGCGAAGTTTGTCCGCGCACTCGCTAATTTCCGCAGCTTTGCGCACCCTGTTGCGTGAAGTTCACCGGAAATTGTAAGCATAGTTACACTTTATTTTGTCAATGCCGCGCACAGTCGTGGCATCTGAACAGCAGAATTTGTACAATGCAGCGCCCCGTGAATTGCAAAACGCATTCCCGGGGCGCTTCTTTTTTAACCCTCCAGGGGCCATAACGTGTAATAACGAGGCCGGAATACAACTATGTCTGAACACATTGTCACGCCTGAGAACGTCGCACTGACGGTTCCCAACAAAGATGCAAAAATTAACCTGCTGGATTTGAATCGTCAGCAGATGCGCGAGTTTTTCAAAAACTTAGGCGAAAAACCCTTCCGCGCCGATCAGGTGATGAAGTGGATGTACCACTATTGCAGCGACGATTTTGATGAGATGACCGACATCAATAAAGTGCTGCGTAACAAGCTTAAAGAAGTCGCGGTCATCCGCGCTCCGGAAGTTGTGGAAGAGCAACGCTCCTCTGATGGCACGATTAAATGGGCGATTGCCGTAGGGGATCAGCGCGTTGAAACGGTGTACATTCCGGAAGATGATCGCGCCACGCTGTGCGTTTCTTCACAGGTTGGCTGTGCGCTGGAGTGTAAATTCTGCTCCACGGCGCAACAGGGCTTCAACCGCAACCTGAAAGTGTCAGAAATTATTGGTCAGGTCTGGCGGGCGGCAAAAATTATTGGCGCGGTAAAAACGACCGGCGTACGTCCTATCACTAACGTGGTGATGATGGGTATGGGCGAACCGTTACTGAACCTGACTAACGTTGTGCCGGCAATGGAAATCATGCTGGATGACTTTGGTTTTGGCTTGTCCAAACGTCGCGTTACCCTGTCGACTTCCGGCGTGGTTCCTGCGCTGGACAAGCTGGGTGACATGATTGATGTTGCGCTGGCTATTTCCCTGCATGCACCGAACGATACCATTCGCGACGAAATTGTGCCGATCAACAAAAAGTACAATATCGCTACTTTCCTCGAATCGGTTCGCGGCTACATTTCGAAGTCCAATGCTAATCAGGGTCGCGTAACCATTGAATACGTAATGCTCGACCATGTGAATGATGGCACAGAGCATGCGCATGAGCTGGCAGAGTTGCTGAAAGATACGCCGTGCAAGATCAACCTGATTCCATGGAACCCGTTCCCGGGCGCGCCTTATGGCCGTAGTTCGAACAGCCGTATCGATCGTTTCTGTAAGGTGCTGATGAGCTATGGTTTCACCACCATCGTGCGTAAAACACGCGGTGATGACATTGACGCGGCATGTGGTCAACTGGCAGGCGACGTCATTGACCGTACGAAACGCACAATGCGTAAACGTATGCAGGGTGAGCCGATTTCGATTAAATCGGTTTAGTCTTCTGGCGTCGCGACAGGCTTCTGTGTCGCGACGCATAAATATGCTGATTTAATCGCCTGAGTATACCTGTGTAAACAATAATTACTGTGCGTTTCTCTCGACTTTAAGGCAGTATGTAGCGATGGAACAACGGCTTAGCAAAAGTACGAAAAGCTGTTCTGTTATGACCGACCTGACAGTCTTATACTGTCGGTCTAAATTTAACTGACCCTGACATTTCGCGGCGCGCCCAGGCAATGCTTACTACGCGCCTGAATCTTAAATTTTCACGTACCAGCAGTTGTAGCGAATGAATACTGAAGCCACTCACGACCAAAACGAAGCACAAACCACGGGCGTTCGTCTGCGCAATGCCCGTGAACAACTCGGACTTAGCCAGCAGGCGGTAGCTGAGCGCCTCTGTCTCAAAGTTTCCACGGTGCGCGATATTGAAGACGATAAGGCTCCTGCCGAATTGGCTTCAACATTCCTGCGTGGTTACATCCGCTCGTATGCGCGTTTGGTGCATATCCCGGAAGAAGAACTGCTGCCGATGATTGAGAAACAGGCACCGATTCGGGCGGCGAAAGTCGCGCCGATGCAGACCTTTTCTCTGGGTAAACGTCGTAAAAAACGTGACGGCTGGTTAATGAGCTTTACCTGGCTGGTGCTGTTTGTGGTTGTTGGTCTGACAGGCGCATGGTGGTGGCAAAATCACAAAGCCCAGCAGCAAGAAATCACCACAATGGCCGATCAGTCGTCTGCGGAGCTGAACGCCAGTGGGAGCAGCGAAGGGCAGAGCGTTCCGCTGAATAACGATGCTGTCAGCACTCCGACAGAAACGCCGAATACGGCTGCGACCACGCCAGTTGAACCAACATCCCCTGCAGCAGCGGCCCCTGGAAACGCAACGCAGGCGCCAGCGGCCACCGCACATTCAAATGCAGTTGTATCTCCTTCTCAGGCACCCGTTACTCAGCCTCCTGCCACGCAGCCATCGGCTAGCGCGAATAACGCGCCACTGCCGACTGACCAGGCGGGTATCACCTCCCCGGACGCCGCACATGCGCTGGTCATGAACTTCAATGCCGACTGTTGGTTAGAAGTGAGCGATGCAAGCGGTAAAAAATTATTCAGTGGGATCCAGCGTAAAGACGCGACGCTGAATTTAACCGGCCAGGCGCCTTACAAGCTCAAAATCGGTGCACCTGCTGCGGTACAGATTCAATATCAGGGCAAACCTGTCGATCTGAGCCGCTTTATCAGAACTAACCAGGTTGCACGCCTGACCCTCAATGCCGAACAATCAGCAGTACAGTAACAGACGGGCAACGCGGGAGATTTTTCATGCATAACCAGGCTCCGATTCAACGTCGGAAATCGAAACGGATTTACGTTGGTAATGTGCCGATTGGCGATGGTGCCCCCATCGCTGTGCAGTCAATGACAAACACCCGCACCACAGACGTGGACGCGACGGTCGCGCAGATCAAAGCCCTTGAGCGTGTTGGCGCTGACATTGTTCGCGTTTCCGTACCTACCATGGACGCGGCAGAAGCATTCAAACTGATTAAGCAACAGGTGAGCGTACCGCTGGTGGCGGACATTCACTTTGACTACCGTATCGCGCTGAAAGTTGCGGAATACGGCGTCGACTGTTTGCGTATCAACCCAGGCAATATCGGTAATGAAGAACGCATCCGCATGGTTGTTGACTGTGCGCGCGACAAAAATATCCCTATTCGCATTGGCGTCAACGCAGGTTCGCTGGAAAAGGATCTGCAGGAGAAATATGGTGAGCCCACCCCGCAGGCACTGCTGGAGTCCGCCATGCGCCATGTCGATCACCTCGACAGACTCAATTTTGATCAATTCAAAGTCAGCGTAAAAGCCTCCGATGTGTTCCTGGCGGTGGAATCTTACCGCCTGCTGGCGAAGCAGATTGATCAGCCGTTGCACCTCGGTATCACCGAGGCGGGTGGGGCGCGCAGTGGCGCGGTCAAGTCGGCGATCGGTCTGGGGTTGCTGTTGTCTGAGGGGATCGGCGATACGCTTCGTGTCTCGCTGGCGGCGGATCCGGTTGAAGAGATCAAAGTTGGCTTCGATATTCTGAAATCACTGCGCATTCGTGCACGTGGCATCAACTTTATCGCCTGTCCTACCTGTTCGCGTCAGGAATTTGACGTGATAGGTACCGTGAATGCTCTTGAGCAGCGTCTGGAAGATATCATCACCCCGATGGATGTTTCGATCATCGGTTGCGTGGTGAACGGCCCTGGCGAAGCTTTGGTTTCTACGCTTGGCGTGACGGGCGGTAACAAGAAAAGCGGCCTTTATGAAGATGGCGTGCGCAGAGACAGACTGGATAATGACGATATGATTACCCAGCTCGAAGCCCGGATCCGTGCGAAAGCATCCATGCTGGATGAAGCTAATCGTATTGATGTACAACAGGTAGAAAAATAACGTGATGGGAAGCGGCTGGCTTCCCGTGTATGATGAACCCGCAAGGCGCAAGCCCTGAGGGTTCATTTTTTGTATTCAAAAAGAGAATAAACGTGGCAAAGAATATTCAAGCCATTCGCGGCATGAACGATTATCTGCCTGGCGAAACCGCCATCTGGCAGCGCATTGAAGGCACACTAAAAAACGTGCTCGGCAGCTACGGTTACAATGAAATCCGTTTGCCGATTGTAGAGCAGACCCCGTTATTCAAACGCGCGATCGGTGAAGTCACCGACGTGGTTGAAAAAGAGATGTACACCTTTGACGATCGCAACGGCGATAGCCTGACGCTGCGTCCAGAAGGTACAGCGGGCTGTGTACGCGCCGGCATCGAGCATGGTCTTCTGTACAATCAGGAACAGCGCCTGTGGTATGTTGGTCCTATGTTCCGCTATGAGCGCCCACAAAAAGGTCGCTACCGCCAGTTCCATCAGTTGGGTGTCGAAGTCTTTGGTCTGCAGGGCCCGGATATTGATGCCGAATTGATTATGCTCACTGCGCGCTGGTGGCGTGCGCTGGGTATCTTCGATCACGTTAGCCTCGAACTGAACTCTATCGGCTCCCTGGAAGCACGTGCCAATTATCGCGATGCGCTGGTGGCGTTTCTTGAGCAGCACAAAGAGCAACTGGACGAAGATTGCAAACGCCGTATGTACAGCAATCCGCTGCGCGTACTGGATTCCAAAAACCCGGACATCCAGGCGCTTCTGAATGCGGCGCCAGCTCTGGGCGATTATCTGGATGAAGAATCACGCGAACACTTCGCGGGTCTGTGCAAACTGCTGGAAGCTGCGGGTATTGCCTACACGGTAAACCAGCGTCTGGTGCGCGGTCTTGATTATTACAACCGTACCGTTTTCGAGTGGGTAACCACCAGCCTGGGTTCTCAGGGAACGGTCTGTGCGGGTGGCCGTTACGATGGTCTGGTCGAGCAGCTTGGTGGTCGCGCGACCCCGGCGGTTGGCTTCGCGATGGGTCTTGAACGACTTGTTTTGTTGGTTCAGGCAGTTAATCCGGAATTTAAAGCAGAATCCGTTGTCGATATATACCTGGTAGCGTCAGGCGAAAACGTACAGTCCGCTGCAATGCAACTGGCTGAACAGGTACGCGATGCGTTACCTGAGGTTAAGCTCATGACGAACCACGGCGGCGGTAATTTCAAAAAGCAGTTTGCCCGTGCCGATAAGTGGGGCGCTAAGCTCGCACTGGTGCTGGGTGAGTCTGAAATCGCTGACGGTAACGTTGTAGTGAAGGATTTACGCTCTGGTGAGCAAAATACGGTAACGCAGGACAGCGTTGCGGCGCATTTGCGCACACTACTGGGCTAATCTCCCCGGTGAATTATCGTTAAGGAGAAGGACTGCGTGGAAATTTACGAGAACGACAACGAACAGGTAGACGCGCTCAAACGCTTTTTTGCTGAAAACGGCAAAGCGCTGGCTGTTGGTGTCATTTTAGGTATTGGTGCATTAGTCGGCTGGCGCTACTGGAATAACCACCAAATCGAAACCGCAAGATCGGCTTCACAAGGCTATGAAAACGCAATTACCGCGATTCGTGCTGATAAACCTGAAACGCTGGCTGCGGCTGAAAAATTCGCGGCAGAGAATAAGAATGCCTATGGCGCGCTGGCGTCACTGGAACTGGCACAGCAGTATGTTGAACGCAATGAGCTTGAAAAAGCTTCCGCGCAGTTGCAGCAGGGGCTTGCCGCTACCAGCGATGAAAACCTAAAGGGCATGATCAACATCCGTCTCGCCCGTATTCAGGTGCAGCTTAAGCAGCAGGATGCCGCGCTGAAAACGCTTGATAGCGTGAAAGGCGACGGTTGGGCGGCCATTGTTGCCGACCTGCGTGGCGAAGCGCTGCTCAGCAAAGGCGACAAACAAGGTGCACGCACCGCCTGGGAGAATGGCGTTAAAAACAACGCCTCCCCGGCGCTGAGTGAAATGATGCAGATGAAAATCAACAATTTGTCCATCTAAGAGGGACCCGATGCAATTGCGTAAATTACTTCTGCCTGGGCTGCTGTCCGTCACCTTACTGAGTGGTTGTTCCCTGTTTAACGGCGAAGAAGATGTTGTCAAAATGTCCCCTCTGCCGACGGTTACAAACCAGTTTAATCCGTCTACCGCGTGGAGTACGTCTGTGGGTAGCGGTATTGGCGATTTTCATTCGAATTTACATCCGGCGCTGGACAGTGGCGTGGTCTATGCTGCTGACCGTCGCGGTACGGTTAAAGCGGTTAGCGCGAGCGACGGCAAAGAAGTCTGGTCCGTTAACCTGGCAGAAAAATCTGGCTGGTTCTCCAGCAGCCCGGCGCTGTTGTCCGGTGGTGTGACTGTCGCTGGCGGTCATGTCTACGTAGGCAGTGAAAAAGCGAAGGTTTATGCGCTGAATACGAACGACGGTTCCCAGGCATGGAAAACCAACGTTGCCGGAGAGGCATTATCCCGCCCTGTTGTCAGCGACGGCCTCGTGCTGATTCATACCAGTAACGGTCAGTTGCAGGCGCTCAATGAGAGCGACGGCGCGGTGAAATGGACGGTTAACCTCGATATGCCGTCTTTGTCCCTGCGTGGCGAATCTGCACCGGCTACTGCCTACGGCGCAGCCATTGTGGGTGGCGACAACGGTCGTGTAAGCGCCGTGCTGATGCAGCAGGGCCAGATGATTTGGCAGCAGCGAATTTCTCAGGCAACCGGTCCGACTGAAATCGACCGTTTGAGTGATGTAGACACAACGCCGGTGATTGTAAACGGCGTGGTTTACGCGCTGGCTTACAACGGTAACCTGACGGCGCTGGATCTGCGTAGCGGTCAGATCATGTGGAAACGTGAACTGGGTTCAGTGAGCAATTTCATTGTCGACGGTAACCGCATCTATATGATTGACCAGAATGACCGTGTTCTGGCGTTGACCACTGATGGTGGTGTGACGCTGTGGACGCAAAGCGATCTTCTGCACCGTAACCTTACCGCTCCGGCGTTGTATAATGGTTACATCGTGACCGGTGACAGCGAAGGTTATATGCACTGGATTAACGTCGAAGATGGACGTTTTGTCGCGCAGCAGAAAGTGGACGGTTCCGGTTTCCTGACCGATCCAGTCGCTGCGGATGGCAAACTGCTGATCCAGGCTAAAGACGGTACGCTGTACGCCATCACGCGTTAATCGCGCGAAGGTGGTCGTTCGTGAGAAGACGGCTCCTGTTGCAGGGGCCGTTTTACTGTTTTTAAAACGTCGCCAGCGTTGCGACGTTTTGATTTTTGAATTTTAAGTAATGAGGCTTTAAACATGATACCTGTGGTCGCGCTGGTCGGGCGCCCTAACGTTGGAAAATCCACGCTTTTTAACCGTTTAACACGCACCCGTGATGCGCTGGTAGCGGATTTTCCGGGGCTGACCCGTGACCGTAAGTACGGTCGTGCAGAAGTCGAAGGTCGCGAATTTATCTGTATCGACACGGGCGGTATTGATGGTACGGAAGATGGCGTAGAAACCCGTATGGCGGAACAGTCGCTGCTGGCGATTGAAGAGGCCGATGTGGTGCTGTTTATGGTGGATGCGCGTGCCGGGCTGATGCCGGCTGATGAAGCCATTGCCAAACACCTGCGTTCGCGTGAAAAACCGACATTCCTCGTCGCCAACAAAACAGACGGTCTGGATCCGGATCAGGCGGTTGTTGATTTCTACTCCCTTGGCCTGGGTGAGATTCACCCAATAGCCGCCTCTCATGGCCGTGGTGTTGTCAGCCTGCTGGAACACGTTCTGCTGCCGTGGATGGACGAAATCGACCCGCCAGAAGAACTGGATGAGAACGCTGCTTACTGGGCGCAGTTCGATGACGGTAAGGGCGAAGACGGCGAAGAAGAAGAGCCGGAAGAGGACTTCAACCCGCAGGATCTGCCTATCAAGCTGGCGATTGTCGGGCGTCCTAACGTCGGTAAGTCCACACTGACTAACCGCATCCTCGGGGAAGAGCGTGTTGTTGTTTATGACATGCCAGGTACAACGCGTGACAGTATTTATATCCCGATGGAACGTGATGGGCGCGAATACGTTCTGATCGACACAGCGGGCGTGCGTAAACGCGGCAAAATCACCGATGCGGTGGAAAAATTCTCGGTAATCAAAACGCTGCAGGCGATTGAAGACGCCAACGTGGTGCTGCTGGTTATTGACGCCCGTGAAGGCATTTCCGACCAGGACCTTTCACTGCTTGGTTTCATCCTCAACAGTGGTCGCTCACTTGTTATCGTGGTGAACAAATGGGATGGTCTCAGCCAGGAAGTGAAAGAGCAGGTCAAAGAGACACTGGATTTCCGTCTGGGCTTTATCGATTTTGCCCGCGTGCACTTCATCTCCGCACTGCATGGCAGCGGCGTAGGTAACCTGTTTGAATCCGTGCGTGAAGCATACGACAGTTCGACCCGTCGCCAGAGCACCGCGATGCTGACCCGTATCATGAATATGGCGTGCGAAGATCACCAGCCGCCGTTGGTTCGCGGTCGTCGTGTGAAACTGAAATATGCGCATGCCGGTGGTTACAACCCGCCAATCGTGGTGATTCATGGTAACCAGGTAAAAGACCTGCCGGACTCCTACAAGCGTTATCTGATGAACTACTTCCGCAAATCGCTGGATGTGATGGGCACACCTATCCGTATTCAGTTCAAGGAAGGGGAAAACCCCTATGCGGACAAACGCAATACGCTGACGCCAAACCAGATGCGTAAACGTAAGCGCCTGATTAAACACATTAAGAAAAGCAAGTAAGTTTAAAGTCACCGGTGGCGTCATCACCACCGGTGACTTTATGGGAGGATATTTATGGATCTTAAATGCCCAACCTGCCACAACCCGCTGGAACTGACTGGCACGCATGGTCACTGCCATGGATGCAATAAGGATTATGCCCTTAGAGCCTTATGCCCGGAGTGCCAGCAGCCGCTGGAAGTGCTCAAAGCCTGCGGAGCGGTGGATTATTTTTGCCAGCAGGGCCACGGACTGATCTCCAAAAAGCGGGTTGTCTTCGTCCTGCAGGACGTCTAATCACAGACGCCGCTTTCGCCTTTTTTCCACAGATCCACCAGTGAGGGCGGCGCCTCCTGTTCCGGCACCAGCAAGATGATATCGGTATAGTGCGCCTGATTATGGTGAGTCCAGATTATCTGAATACGAAAATACCGTTGGTCACCGCGCCCTGGTGAGTCCGTCTGCCCTGGCGGAAAGCCGCGCTGTAGCGCTTGCTGTAAAACAGCAATCACCCGCTCACGCTGCTGTGGTGTGAGGGTGGAAAGGGCAATTCTGCGCAGCCCGCTCAGTTGTGGTATAAACGCCACCCCACCTTCACGGGCAAGCTCAATGACCGCGTCCTCAGTGAGCTCCGGAATATTCATTACAGTACCCCTGTTTCAATCCAGGCCTGTTTAATGGCTTCTGCCGTCTCTTTTCCGGAACGTTTTTCACCATGCGCGATGGTCAGCCGGGCGAAAGCCGCAAAGTCAGCATTTTGCGCGAGTGAGCGATCACAAACCGTGTCATACCATGCATAACCGGCTTTTTCCCATGCATAACCACCAAGCGCGGTGGCGGCCAGGTAAAACGCACGATTAGGAATGCCAGAGTTAAGATGTACGCCGCCGTTATCCTCGCGGGTTTTAATAAAATCCTTCATATGCGCAGGCTGGGGATCTTTGCCCAGTAGCGGGTCATCATAAGCTGTGCCCGGCTCTGCCATTGAGCGCAACCCTTTGCCATTGATACCTGCGGCTAATAGACCTTCGCCGATAATCCAGTCCGCCTCTTCTGCGGTCTGTTTGTGCAGATACTGTTTCACCAGCGAGCCAAACACATCGGACAGGGATTCATTTAGCGCCCCGGACTGTTCAAAATAAATCAGCCCGGCTTCTGTTTCCGTTACGCCGTGGCTAAGTTCATGGGCCACAATATCCGGTGCGATAGTGAAACGGTTAAAGATCTCGCCGTCACCATCGCCAAATACCATCTGTTGACCATTCCAGAAAGCATTCTGGTATTCGCGGCCATAGTGAACGGTACCGATTAGCGTCAGACCTTTATTATCCAGTGAATCACGTTGATAAATTTTCCAGAAAAAATCATGCGTCACTCCCAGATATTGCCATGCTTCATCCACGGCGACATCGCCATTTGATGACTGCCCTTCAAAGCGCACCAGAGTTCCGGGCAGCTCCTGAGTCTGTTTCGCATCATAAATGTCCCGCTGCAGCATGCCAGCTTTCGCAACATGCGGCGCGGCAGGTTTGCCCGGCGTATGTGCCATGAGCGTCTGGACATGGGTCAGAGTCTGGCGGGCGCACTTTTGTTGTACTTCGGAGCCGTTATCAATAATGCGGCGCAGGATGTAGGGCGGGATAACATTGTGAAGTCGTGTCGCTGTCATACTGCTCTCCTGATTGTTGGCAAGGCTGATTACAAGTTTATGTGACATTCGGCTTTTTTACCCCCTTAGCGGCAAAACTGTCGGTTTCGACCATCATTAATTGCTCTGTCAGAAATGAGGGTCTGGTGTGGATAAAACGATTTCAACGCTTGCGATAACCGGGTTTTGGCTTATTGCCGTGACGTATGGCATGGCGCGTTTCGCCTGGGGTCTGATGCTGCCGTCGGTAGGACAGGATATTGAACTGAGCTCACGGGCGGCGGGTGTTATCGCCGCCTGTAGCTATATTGCTTACTGTTTTTCTTCGATCGGGGCTGCCTGGGTCATCGGGCGTTATGGCGCCCGTATCACCGCGATCGTGTCGGCATTCTGCGCTGCATTCGGCTTATTGCTCCTTGCGTGCGCTGCGGGGGTGGTACACATTGCGCTGGGGCTGTTTATCGCCGGGTTAAGTTCAGGACTGGCGTCGCCATCACTGGCTGCGGCCGTAAGCCTGGCGGTGGCAGAACGCCGACAGTCCACCACTAACACCTTTATAAATGCCGGTACTGGCGGCGGCATTATTCTTTCCGTACCGATACTGCTTTTCATCCCCTTCGGGTGGCGCGGAGCCTGCGTTGCGTTCGCGGTATTTGCGCTGCTTTGCCTGCTACCAGTGACGCGCTATTTACCTGCATCCCGTTCGCAGGGGGCGAAAAATGAACAATCCTGGCGGCAGCTCTTACAGGCACGGGCAATGCGGCGGCTGGCGCTGATTGCGTTTATCTGCGGAATTGCGAGCGCTGCCTGGTGGAACTTCGGACCCGATATCCTGCAAAATCATCTGCATGTTGCAAAAGAGACGACCAGTATGCTGTGGCTGGTAAGCGGTGGCGCGGGGATTGCTGGTGTCTTTACCGGCGCGCTGGCCGCCCGGACAGGCTGGAACCTGGTTTACTGGCTGTCGCTGCTTTTTATGGCTGCGCCGCTGGCGCTACTGGCGGTAAGTCATGGTTATAGCGGGTGGCTGATTCCGGCGGCTGCCCTCTGTGGCGTAGGCTATATCACGCTTTCTGGCGTACTGCTGGTCTGCGGCGCATCCGTCACAGCGAATGCCCCCGCCGCAGGGGTGGGCATCGTCTTCTTTATGCTGGCGGTAGGGCAGGTTGCGGGGGCAATAATTTTTGGACAACTCTATGCATTACTGGGGGCGGCATGGTCGCTTTTGATTTTTGCCGGGCTAGCTCTTTTCACCATGTTTCTGACCCCGACGAAGCTGTGAATTAGCCTGCGCTGCGGGGTTTAGACGCGCGTGTTTTTTTCGCGGGCATGACCCTTTTCACTTCACTTTCTACCCAGCCATCTGTGAGACGGGTGGTAAGTGTATCGCCCGTTTTCACCTGCTTCGCCTGTTTCAGCATATTGCCATCGGCAGCAGTGGTGACGCTATAACCGCGGGCCAGCGTGGAGAGCGGGCTGACCGCCTCCAGGTGAGTCACCGCCTTGCCAAAACGCTCTCGCGTCACGCCCAACTGCGCACGGAGGTTTTCCGCCAGCCGGTATTCCAGTTGCTGAATTCGGGTCTGCGCGCGCCAGATTCGCGGTTGCGGGTTTTGCTGATTCAGACGCTGGACGACGCGGCGTTGACGCTGCGTCGCCTGTTTAAGCTGGTTGTCCAGGGCGACACGCATCCTCTGGCGAAGTTTTTCCAGTACGGTTTGCTGACGGGCGAGGCGCAGTTGTGGATGCTGCTGTTGCAGCCTGTGGTTAAGTTGCGTAAATCGCCGGGTGCGGTTAGCAATGAAAAAGTCCATGGCCATCTCAAGACGTTGCTGAGAAGACTGGATCTGGCGCAGTAGCTCCGTCTGGTTGCGACTGACGATTTCCGCTGCGGCAGAAGGCGTAGGGGCACGTAAATCCGCGACAAAATCCGCAATAGTCACGTCGGTTTCGTGGCCGACGGCGCTGACCACCGGAATGCGGCTGGCAAAAATAGCGCGCGCAACGCGTTCGTCGTTAAAACTCCATAAATCTTCCAGCGAACCACCGCCACGCCCGACGATCAGCACATCACACTCCTGGCGCGCGTTCGCCAGTTCTATGGCGCGCACAATTTGCCCCGGCGCATCGTCACCTTGTACGGCGGTGGGGTAAATGACCACCGGTAAAGAGGGATCACGTCGTTTCAGAACGTGGAGGATGTCATGCAGTGCAGCGCCGGTTTTTGAGGTGATGACGCCAATACAGTGGGCCGGTTGCGGAAGCGATTTCTTGAACTGCTGATCGAAAAGCCCTTCCGCTGAGAGCGCCGCTTTCAGTTGTTCATATTTCTGTTGCAGTAACCCTTCACCGACGGGCTGCATGCTTTCAACGATTATCTGGTAATCGCCGCGAGGGTCATAGAGCGTGACGGAGGCGCGAACCAGCACTTGTTGACCATGCTGCGGGCGGAAGGTCACGCGACGGTTGCTGTTACGGAACATCGCACCGCGAACCTGCGCCGTGTCGTCTTTAAGCGTGAAATACCAGTGACCAGAGGCAGGCTGCGAGAAATTGGAGATTTCACCTGTGATCCAGACCTGGCCCATTTCACGTTCCAGCAGGCTACGTACTGTCTGATTCAGGCGACTAACGGTAAAAATTGCGGGGCTTTGAAGAGATGACATGTGAGCTGGATCAAATTCCAAATCAGCAGGTTATTCAGTCGATAGTAACCTGCTCAGAGATGAGTGCAAGTATTTTTCGCAAAAAAATGTGGAAGCAATCGGTTACGCTCTGTATAATGCCACGGCAATATTTAACCACCCAGGTCAGAGATATTGCCCATGCTACGTATCGCTAAAGAAGCCCTGACGTTTGACGACGTCCTCCTCGTTCCCGCTCACTCAACCGTTCTGCCGAATACTGCCGATTTGAGTACTCAGCTCACTAAGACCATTCGTCTGAATATTCCGATGCTCTCCGCAGCAATGGACACCGTTACGGAAGCGCGCCTGGCAATTGCCCTGGCACAGGAAGGCGGCATTGGCTTTATTCATAAAAACATGTCCATCGAACGCCAGGCTGAAGAAGTTCGCCGTGTTAAAAAACATGAGTCCGGCGTGGTTAAAGATCCGCAAACCGTTCTGCCAACCACTACCCTGCGCGAAGTGAAAGAACTGACTGAGCGTAACGGTTTCGCCGGTTACCCGGTGGTTGCCGAAGATAATTCACTGGTGGGCATCATTACTGGTCGTGACGTTCGCTTTGTCACCGACCTGAACCAGCCTGTTAGCGTATACATGACGCCGAAAGAGCGTCTGGTCACCGTTCGCGAAGGTGAAGCGCGTGAAGTTGTGTTTGCGAAAATGCATGAAAAACGCGTTGAGAAAGCGCTGGTTGTCGACGATAAATTCCGTCTTCGCGGCATGATCACCGTGAAAGACTTCCAGAAAGCGGAACGTAAACCTAACGCCTGTAAAGATGAGCAGGGCCGTCTGCGCGTAGGTGCTGCGGTTGGCGCAGGTGCAGGCAACGAAGAGCGAGTGGATGCGCTGGTTGCGGCAGGCGTTGACGTTCTGCTGATTGACTCCTCTCACGGCCACTCCGAGGGCGTTTTGCAGCGTATTCGTGAAACCCGTGCAAAATATCCGGATCTGCAAATCATTGGCGGCAATGTCGCGACGGGCGCAGGCGCTCGTGCGCTGGCGGAAGCCGGTTGCAGCGCTGTAAAAGTCGGTATCGGCCCCGGCTCCATCTGTACCACGCGTATTGTTACTGGCGTGGGTGTTCCGCAGATTACGGCTGTCTCTGACGCGGTTGAAGCGCTGGAAGGAACCGGTATTCCGGTTATCGCTGACGGCGGTATCCGCTTCTCTGGTGATATTGCCAAAGCGATTGCTGCTGGCGCGGCAGCGGTGATGGTCGGCTCTATGCTGGCAGGTACCGAAGAATCACCGGGCGAAATCGAACTCTACCAGGGGCGTTCCTACAAATCTTACCGTGGCATGGGGTCTCTGGGCGCGATGTCCAAAGGTTCCTCTGACCGTTATTTCCAGACCGATAACGCCGCAGACAAACTGGTGCCGGAAGGTATCGAAGGTCGCGTGGCATATAAAGGTCGCCTGAAAGAGATCATTCACCAGCAAATGGGCGGTCTGCGTTCCTGTATGGGTCTGACTGGCTGTGGTACCATTGACCTGCTGCGCACCAAAGCGGAATTCGTGCGTATCAGCGGTGCGGGCATTCAGGAAAGCCATGTCCACGATGTGACCATCACCAAGGAATCCCCGAACTACCGTATGGGCTCCTGATTTTTCTTCGCCCGACCTCGTGTCGGGCGATTTATTTACTCTGTTTCACTTGCCTCGGAATTAGCGTCAATGACGGAAAACATTCATAAACATCGCATTCTCATCCTGGACTTTGGTTCGCAGTACACTCAGTTGGTGGCGCGTCGCGTACGTGAACTGGGCGTTTACTGTGAACTGTGGGCGTGGGATGTCACGGAAGCACAGATTCGCGAATTCAATCCAAGCGGCATCATCCTGTCCGGCGGCCCGGAAAGCACCACTGAAGATAACAGCCCGCGCGCGCCGCAGTATGTATTTGAAGCTGGCGTGCCCGTATTTGGCGTCTGCTATGGCATGCAGACCATGGCGATGCAGCTGGGCGGCCACGTAGAAGGCTCCAGCGAGCGTGAGTTTGGCTATGCGCAGGTTGAAGTGGTTAACGACAGCGCGCTGGTGCGCGGTATCGAAGACTCCCTGACCGCAGACGGCAAACCGCTGCTGGACGTGTGGATGAGCCACGGCGACAAAGTCACCGCTATCCCGTCTGACTTCGTGACCGTTGCCAGTACCGAAAGCTGCCCGTTCGCCATCATGGCTAACGAAGAAAAACGCTTCTACGGCGTGCAGTTCCACCCGGAAGTGACCCACACTCGTCAGGGTATGCGCATGCTGGAGCGCTTCGTGCGCGACATCTGCCAGTGTGAAGCGCTGTGGACCCCGGCAAAAATCATCGACGACGCCGTTGAGCGTATCCGCCAGCAGGTTGGTGATGACAAAGTGATCCTCGGCCTCTCCGGCGGCGTGGACTCCTCCGTGACCGCGATGCTGCTGCACCGCGCTATTGGTAAAAACCTGACCTGCGTCTTCGTGGATAACGGCCTGCTGCGCCTGAACGAAGCCCAGCAGGTGATGGACATGTTCGGCGACCACTTCGGTCTGAACATCGTTCACGTGGAAGGCGAGCAGCGCTTCCTGGACGCGCTGAAAGGGGAGAACGATCCGGAAGCGAAGCGTAAGATCATCGGCCGCGTGTTCGTTGAAGTATTCGACGAAGAAGCGCTGAAGCTGGAAGACGTGAAGTGGCTGGCGCAGGGCACCATTTACCCTGACGTGATCGAATCTGCCGCATCCGCGACCGGTAAAGCACACGTGATTAAGTCTCACCACAACGTGGGCGGCCTGCCGAAAGAGATGAAGATGGGCCTGGTTGAACCGCTGCGCGAACTGTTTAAAGACGAAGTGCGTA
This sequence comes from Phytobacter palmae, assembly GCA_900112785.1. Taxonomy (GTDB): domain Bacteria; phylum Pseudomonadota; class Gammaproteobacteria; order Enterobacterales; family Enterobacteriaceae; genus Phytobacter; species Phytobacter palmae. The sequence continues at coordinate 88,173 of FONB01000009.1, forward strand.
AGATCGGTCTGGAACTGGGTCTGCCATACGATATGCTCTACCGTCACCCGTTCCCGGGTCCGGGTCTGGGCGTGCGCGTGCTGGGCGAAGTGAAGAAAGAGTACTGTGATCTGCTGCGTCGCGCAGATGCCATTTTCATCGAAGAGCTGCGTAAAGCTGACCTGTACAACAAAGTCAGCCAGGCATTTACCGTCTTCCTGCCAGTACGCTCTGTCGGCGTGATGGGCGATGGACGTAAGTATGACTGGGTTGTCTCCCTGCGTGCCGTTGAAACCATCGACTTTATGACCGCGCACTGGGCGCACCTGCCGTATGACTTCCTGGGCCGCGTGTCTAACCGCATCATCAACGAAGTGAACGGTATTTCCCGCGTGGTGTATGACATCAGCGGTAAGCCGCCAGCTACGATTGAGTGGGAATGATTTCGCGTCTGGCAACAGCCTGCACGTAAAAGCAGTAAAGTACCTCTAAGCCCGCGTAAATGCGGGCTTTTTTGTTTTTAGCTTAGCCACTTTTGGCAATGTCTGGTAACGTCAAGCTTGATGGGTCAGAATATTAGATTTTATATCTGTATGTTTTATAAATATTAATCCCTAATGATTTAGAGTTTTTTAGCGGTGGTGGTTTACTGCATTTGGCCACCTTCACAGAGATGGGCCGAGTGAATAAGTGAGTGTTATTCAAAGATCCCTTAAATTTGATCGAATGCCTCTATCGAGTTTACGTATGATCAAATCAAAGCCCCGGAAAATATCTATAAGCTCGTCCAGCCAGTAAAATGCGGGGCGTGGATAGGGCGGTGTTCGGCTTTCGCAGCCAGAGACTTGCAATAAGTCTTTGCAGAGAATGGCGAAAGATCCCTCTTGAGTAATTCCATCAGCTTCAATTCGAAAATGTGTCTCGACGATCTGACGCCCTTGAATAATAAAATTCAAACCGACACCATCAGGTAATGCCAGTAGCTTATAAACCGAGCCAGGGCCGGACAATTTTTCCAGCGGAATGAGTCCGGACGTTGCCGCCATAATGTTTTTAGCAGAAGTTTCGATCCGGGGAGCTTCGGAACGAAACGGATAAGCATCGCAAAGGGCGTAATATGACTCGTGTGTGCCGACTTCAATGGCAGTCTTGAAAAACTGGGACACGTTAACTCCTTCGATCATTAATGTTACGGTGCATTGTCTGTCTGGAGGTAAAGGCACTCAAACTTTAATCTTCGGCGCGATGGTAAATCGCCGCTCAGGCCAGGAGGCTATCCGTTTCAACGACAAGGAAATTCTCTCTGTTATTCCTCTCCATCTTATTTTTATCGCTTTGATGCGCAAAGAAAATGTCGGATATAAAATAATCGAGTGGGAATGAGCGCTTAAGCATCTGCTTATAAGCGGTGAAATCAAAGACACCATGCCGGTATTTTTTTACAGGCGTACGTTACGTTATCGGGTGAAAAGGGAAGATGCGCTGCATCATTTAACTCGCCTGTTGACTGGACATTTTAAAGCGTGCCGTTATATACCAAAATAAATATTTGAAGACCGGGGGCGTGCTGTATGCAGTCTGTATGTTTAATGGGCGATGGATATGAACCTCATGTGGAGCAATTGGGCGAGCAGCTGAGCTATTCATTGCCTGTCGACTCCGGATTTCTCAGCTTTAGTTTCACCTTCGTTATCCACCGGGCCGATCTCGATGTCCTGCTTTCTGACGACTACCGACGTGCGGTACTGGAGGTCATTGCACATACGCTGCTCCAGCGTTCAACCCTCCCCGGCAATGCTCGTTTTACCCAAAGCGATTTCGATACTCTTGTTGCAGATACGCTCCATTCATCGCGCGATTGTCTCGAAGCTTTCATCGAACAGGTGAGCCACGAAAATCACATTGTGATTAAAAAATATGTGCACGATATTTTGCACAGGCGCTTAAACCTGCAACCGTCAGACTCCTGAGCCCACTATTCCGGGCATTAGACGAGGCAGGCGTTTTATGCCAATCTTTTGGCTTTGTGTGCCCTGGAGCGGGAACTTTGCTGACAATCTGGCAAAAGTGTTTGCTAAGCATGGTGATGATGACCGTGCCAATGAATTGCTCTGGCAGATTATCGAAGCCGATCCAAATTCCGGTAACGGGTTGCTCTGGTCGATGAGTATGAAGCAGGGCGTGAAAGGGAAGAGGGATATGTCGTGAGGTTGGGGGACCGTTGTGGCGCTGCCCGAAGCCTGGGTATGCACGACTCTGGCTGTGGAAGATACGACGGCCCTTACACTGCCGATCTGGTATAACGGGCTGCGTATGCCGACAGGCTTTTTGAGTTCAGCGCCGGGCAGCAACATGTACCTGCGCAAACCAGTCTGGCCTATACTGAGTGGCTTACTCGCATTGCTGAAAAGTTGCCGTGTCGAAGATAAGAATAAGGTAAGGAGGAGGGAGAGATGACAACGCGGGATATTGAACAACGCTTCTGGCGCTCTCCGCTTGTGCCGTGGATTGAATGGCGTTCTACCGCACATAGTTCGCAGGCCTACAAACTGCACCAGCACCCTCAGTTCTCCATTGGCGTGATTATCGATGGTGAGACCGTCACATGTTGCAGTGGCCGTGAATATCACCTTTATCAGGGTGATATGGTGCTCATCGCTCCCCGTGAAGCGCACAGCTGCAACCCGGCCGGAAATCGTCCGCGTAGCTATCATATGTTGTACCTTGATGAGGCGTGGTGTCTGCAACAATTGGGGTTTGCGCCGGGGGAACATCTTCACTGTACACAGACGGTATTACGCAGTCCCTCGTTCTTCACAGCTTTTATGCACATTATCTCCCTGATGGAAGATAGCCGGACTGAGGCATTACAGGAGGCGGTACGTGCACTGCTTGTCAGCCTGCCCGGCCTGCAGACTGCGGAGAAACCTGCTGAATTTTGCAACCATATGCAAACGACGTTACTGGCCGATATTCAACAACCCCCCTCTCTGGATTGCCTGGCGCAGCGGTACACGCTGCGTAAAGAGACGCTGATTCGCCAGTTCAAACTGGCAACAGGACTTACGCCCGCTGCCTGGGTCAATAATGCCCGCGTGGAATTTGCCAAAGCACAGCTGCGGGCGGGCAATGAAATTGCGGATGTAGGCTATGAAAGTGGTTTTGCCGATCAAAGTCATTTTCATCGTACGTTCGTCAGTTTTACCTCTTCCACCCCCCGGCAGTATGCGCAGGGGCGATCAATATCAGACAATAAGTAAGTCCGCTAACGCCATAAAGTGAGCTCGTCTTTTACTGATGAGGTCGCTATGTCTCTGTTACCCGAATTTATTCCCGCTGCGTTTCCACTGCTCGCGCTTTCACACTTTGTGGCCCTGGTCAGCCCAGGCCCGGATTTCTTTTTGCTTGCCGGTTATGCCATCCGTTATCGCCTGCGGGGAAGCGCCTGGATTGGGCCGGGGATCGCCCTGGGAAACGCGGTCTATATTGTGGTGGCGATGTGTGGCTGGCGGCTTTTACAGGATTATGGGTTGCTGTTTCGCCTGATTGAAGTTGCCGGTGCGCTGTATTTAATCTGGATTGGCGGGCATCTGTTGCGTAGCCGTAAGCAGGCTCTGGCGCTCAACGCTACCCGGATGGCGTGCCCGTCATGGCGAAAGCAATTTCTGCTTGGGCTGGGTTCTGCATTGCTTAACCCCAAAAATGCGCTTTTTTACCTGGCATTAATGACCTCAATCCTTGGCGCAAACGTCACGTTTCCACAGCAGATCTTTTCCGGTGCATGGATGAGTCTGGCGGTGCTTGTATGGAATCTGGCCATCGCAGCATTGATTGGTTTGTCTGCCGTGCAGATGCGTATCACATCATATGTGCATATTATTGAGCGCGTAGCCGGAGCCATTCTCGCCGGATTTGGCGTGGTGATGATCCTGACGATGGTGCGTCATGCCGTGATGTGACAAATCCCACGTAAAGACGTGTGCGAGTAAAAACAGTACGTTAGCGTTGCGCAGAGGAATCGATAGTCTGGCTTACTTGCTGTGACTGGAGCTTATCCTGATGATGATACCAGGCACCAATTGAGGAATAGATAAAACGACCAAAGAAAAAGATAAAGCTGATAAGAAGTACGATACGGGTCATGCGACTGTCAAATCGATGTCGTTTTCGCATAGGGGTTGCCTGACTCACAAAAGGTTCCTTAAGGTTTACCCTGAATAAAGGGCGACTGTCACATTAAGGCACAGAGTGCGGATAAGGTCAATTCTTCGCCAGATAAAATTTCATAAGCAGAAAATATTAATCAATTTTATACAAAATAAATTAAGTATTTAAGCTATGAATGCTAATCTGCATCTCTTTTTAAAAAGCGTAAAAATTAATTAATTCGGCGAGTTTTATTTGATGTGCATCAATCACTAGTTGACCTACAGAACTAAAATTCACGCTCATTTGCTATTTACACGCGTACAGTCAGGTTGGATGCCTGCCTGAAATACCCATCGGGATTCTGGGTTTTTTTGTCGAGCATCTATGACTCCGTTGAAAAAATATCATCAGCATAAAGATAAATGGTGGGCATTACCGCTTGTACTGCCATGTTTTTTGCTGCCACTGTTTAACCTGGCAAATACCTATACGCATGTCGCAGGGGAAACGGTTGTACTTTTCTCTCTGCCAATGGCGCTGATGTTCAGCCTGATGGTGGTCTTTGGCTGGGCAGCGCTACCCGGCATGGTTCTCGCGCTGATACTGAATATCGGCATGCATGATATCTCTGAACTTGTCGCGCAAATCTTTCATTTAGTTATTCCCGTGGTAATCAGTTGGGGCGGTTATCGTGTTTTCGTTACGCGTCGGCAAAATATTGCCTACGGAAATGCCGCCTTTATTGCCCAACGCATGTTCTGGCAGGTCTTTTGCCCGGCAACGATTTATTTGATTATTCTCGAGTTCGTTATCTGGCTGGCGTTGTATGAAACGGATTTTAGTAAGACTGATATATTGTCGTTAAATATTCATTTACTGATTGATTATCAGGCATTACTGGTCGGTACGATGACCGGCATTCCGCTCTGCTATTTGGTTGTTCGTATCATTCGCCATCCACGTTATCTGCGTAGCTGGTTATCGCAACTGCGGCATGAATTCGATCCGAAAGTGACTCGCTTTGAGATGGTTATATGGCTGAGTATCCTGACTGGACTGGTCACACTCCTGCTCATGCCACTGAATGAAAATAGCTCCATTTTCAGCACCAACTATACACTCTCTCTGGTATTACCTGTCATGCTGTGGGGAGCGTTGCGCTATGGATACCGGTTTGTCTCGGTGATCTGGACGCTGCTATTGATTGTCTCGGTACACTATTTTTATCACTATCTTCCCGTCTACCCGGCTTATGAAATTCAGTTGGCTATCGCTTCGTCGAGCTACCTGGTTTACTCGTTTATCATTCTTTGTGTATCGGTACTGGCAACCCGGCAACGGCATGTTCACGCCCGTGCTCGTCGTCTTGCCTATCTTGATCCTGTCGTTCAGATACCCAATCTGCGCGCCCTTAATCGCGCGCTGGCCGGTTCGCCCTGGTCTGTGCTCTGCTATTTATCTGTGCCAGAACTGGAAGTCCTGGGGCGTAACTATGGCGTGATGCTGCGCATTCAGTACAAGCAAAAATTGTCAGACTGGCTTAAAAACAGGCTTGATGATGATGAACGTGTCTACCATCTTTCTGGTCATGATTTGGCTATTCGCCTTAACGCACAGTCGCACCAGAGCCGTATAGACGCGCTGGATGCCCATATTAAGGCGTTTCGTTTCTTCTGGGATGATATGCCGCTGCAGCCACAGGTAGGTATGAGCTATTGCTATGTACGCTCACCGGTGCAGCATCTCTACTTGCTGCTTGGTGAATTGAGTACCATTGCGGACTTATCTTTGGCGACAAACCATCCGCAAAGTCTGCAGCATCGTGGGGCGGCTAATCTCCAGCGTAGCCTCAAGGATAAAGTGGAAATGATGAACCGCCTGCAACTGGCGCTTGAGGAGAATCGGTTTAGTTTGCTGGCGCAGCCCATCGCCGGGATGCGCGGCGACAATTATCATGAAATTCTGCTACGAATGAATGAAGAGAATGGCCAGTACATTACGCCGAATGATTTTCTGCCTGTAGCCCATGAGTTCGGCCTGTCGTCACGTATCGACCTTTGGGTTGTGGAGCATGTTCTGAGTTTTATGTCTGCTCATCGCGCAATGTTACCTGCGCAACGTTTCGCTATTAATCTCTCGCCTGCCTCCGTGTGCCGGGGGAAGTTTTCTCTGGAAGTGGGCCGCCTGTTAAATAAATATGGCGTTGAGGCATGGCAGTTGATCTTCGAAGTTACCGAAAGTAACTCGTTAACGAATATCGAGCAGGCAAATCAAACCCTCGGCCAGCTGCAAAAAATGGGCTGTAGCGTAGCGATAGACGATTTTGGCACCGGCTATGCCAGCTATTCGCGGCTGAAAAATGTGAATGCCGACATCCTGAAAATTGACGGTAGTTTTATCCGCAATATCGTTTCAAATAGTCTGGATTACCAGATTGTCGCCTCTATTTGCCATCTGGCGCGCATGAAAAAGATGCGGGTTGTGGCGGAGTTTGTTGAGAATGAAGAGATACGCAGCGCAGTGGTTGCGCTGGGTATCGATTATTTACAGGGATATTTGATTGGCAAACCAGAGCCGCTGGAAAATCTGCCAGAGCAGATCCAGGCGGCCTGATTTTATGCCGCCACGCCTGGTGATTGTTCTTCTTCTACTTTGAGTCGCCAGCCGGTGACGGCCTCCCAGTATTCCTGTTCCCGTTCCAGATCGAACAGAACCAGTGCATTCTGGCTGAACCAGTCATGCGGGAAGCTCAGTGTCCAGTGGCTATCATCGGTCTTAAGGCGTAGCGTCGGCGGCGTCGTTGTCGCCTGACGCTGGTTGTTAAGCAACACCCCAAGGCGCAAAAGCTGAATTAACGGCAGGTAGTGCTTTTTCTTGAATAACGCGAAGCGCGGTAAATCATCCAGCTTGATCGCCTTACGATGATAGCGCACCAGTGTTGCCATCATCAGCTGCTGCTCCTGGTTATAACCGGGCAGATCGCTGTTTTGCAGGATATAAGCCGAGTGGCGATGCATACCGCTGTGGTTAATATTTAAACCGACTTCATGCAGCATGGCTGCCCATTTCAGTAGCGCCGCCAGTTGCGGGTTGACGAGCTTCGGATTTTGCGCCTGCCACTGATCGTACATATGCATGGTGGTTTCCAGTACGCGACGCGCCTGTTCACGATCGATGTTGTACTGATTGGCAAGGCTCTGCGCCGTGCGGCTGCGGATATCCTGATGGCGAAAACGGCCTTCCATTTCATACAGCACGCCTTCGCGCAGCGCGCCGTCTGAGAGGCGTAACTCATTAATCGCCAGCGCGTCAAATACCCCGCAGAGAATGGCCAGACCAGGGGCAAAGACCGCTTTACGCTCTTCAGAAAGACCGGGGACATTCAGTTCGCTAAAGTTTTTGAACTTCACGACTTCGGCAACCAGTTTTTTGAGGCGCTCAGGGGTGATAGAACCATCCTTCTCACCTAATGCCAGCAGAACTTCGTGAGCCGCTTTAATGGAGCCAGAAGCGCCAAGCGCGACATCCCAGCCCTGAATTCGGAACTGCCAGGCCAGCGTCTCCAGTTTCTGCGTTGCCGCAACGCGGGCGCGCTGGAAATTTTCCGCATTGATGGTTCCGCCAGGAAAGTAAAGCTGCGCGAAGCTGACGCAGCCCATACGACGGCTTTCCACCAGTTTGGGCTCAAAATCTTCGCCAATGACCAGTTCAGTTGAACCGCCGCCGATATCAATAACCAGCTTGCGGCCTTTTTCCGGTTGCGTATGTTCGACACCCATAAAAATCAGGCGCGCTTCTTCGTTACCAGAGATGATTTCAATAGGGTAGGGAATAACCTTTTCCGCCCGTTTAAGAAATTCCGGTGCGTTGAGCGCCTGGCGCAACGTGTGGGTCCCTACAATACATACGCTCGAAGGATCAAAACCCTGCAGGCGTTCTGCGAACAGCGACAGACACGCGAGACCGCGCTCCATAGCCTCTTCACTCAGCATATTATTGCTGTCGAGGCCATCCGCCAGATGGACGCGTTGTTTCAGACGGCCAATGATCTGCATTGCGCCATCAACAACGCGGGCAATCACCATATGAAAACTGTTCGAACCCAGGTCGACCGCAGCAAATTCCTGCGGTCGTGCTGTCTTTTCGTTTATCGGCATAGATTAGTCAGACTGTTCAAGTGATGTCAGATATTCATGAATCGCGAGCTGTGCGCGTACTTTACGGCGGTTGCCGCGCGGCACGTATCGATTACTCAGCTCTTTATCAACGTAGCGTGCTTTGACGGTATCACTGAACAGAAGATCAATGATATCCAGTACCTGCTGTTTAAGGCGCGGATCGAGCAACGGCGCCGCTACTTCAATACGGTAATCGATGTTTCGCGTCATCCAGTCAGCAGACGACAGATACACTTTTTTATCGCCGCCATTCTCAAAAATATAGATGCGATCATGTTCAAGGAAGCGGTCAACAATGCTAATTACACGAATATTATCGCTGATGCCTTCCAGTTGAGGGATAAGCGAGCACATACCGCGCACCAGTAAATTGACCGGCACGCCAGAACTGGAGGCCGTATACAGCCGATCAACCAGACCTTTATCTACCAGGTTGTTGATTTTAAGAGTAATTCCGGACGGATTGCCTTTCTGAGCATTGGCAATTTCGGTATCGATCATTTTGTACAGTAAGTCGCGCGAGTTTTGCGGAGATACTAACAAATAATCGAAATTCACCGGACGGTACGGGTTCTCAATAAAGTTAAACACCCGGCGCACTTCATTGGTGATACGCGCATCGGCGGTCAGCAACGAATAGTCAGTATAGATACGTGCGGTCTTTTCATTAAAGTTGCCGGTACCGATGTGAGCGTAACGCACCACTTCGTCGTTTTCCATACGCGACACCAGGAATAGCTTGGCGTGAATTTTCAGACCTGGCGCCGAGAAGATAACCTGCACGCCGGCCTCAGTCAGACGCTTCGCCCAGTGAATATTGGCTTCTTCATCGAAACGAGCCTGTAACTCTACCACCACAGTCACTTTCTTGCCGTTATGGGCGGCGTGGATCATAGAGTCGATAATGCGCGAGTCTTTCGCCACACGGTAAATGTTAATTTTTATCGCCAGTACGCTGGGGTCAAACGACGCCTGGCGCAGCAGCTCGAGCACATGCTCAAAGGTGTGGTACGGGTAATAGAGCAGCACATCGCGCTCGCGAATGGCATCAAAGCCGTTGCGGAATTTATCAAACCAGACATGGCGCAGGCGCGGCAACGGTTTGTTCACCAGGTTCGCTTTCCCGACGTTCGGGAAGCTGATGAAGTCTTTAAAGTTATGGTAGCGGCCGCCCGGAATAATGGAGTCATAGCGGGAAATGGTCAGCTTCTCACGCAGCATCTCAACCATGGCATCGGGCATATCACGCTGATAAACAAAGCGTACCGGCTCTGCTGTCAGACGTTGTTTCAGGCTTGAAGACATGAGCTCCATCAGGCTCGATTCCATCTCGTGCACCAGATCATATTCGGCGTCACGGGTCATTTTCATCGAGTAGGCGTTCAGCGCGTCGTAATCAAAGAAGCCTTTGAAGATATCATCCAGGCAATAACGCAGAATGTTATCCAGCAAAATCATTGGCTTGCGGCGGCGCGGCGCTTCCGGCGGCAGGTTCACGAAACGCGGCACTTTATCGGACGGAATCTCCAGCAGGGCGTAGCGAATATCATCGCCACGGATAATTTCCACAGCCAGATAGGTATAGTCGTCTTTTAAGAAGCGAATCAGATTGGTTTCGCGATTAATCAGTGTCGGCGTGATGTGCTGGCGCAGGTACTGTCTGAAGTAGTGGCGCAGCCAGTTTTGCTGATTGGCGGAAAGCTGGCGTTCGTTAATCAAAAAGATTTGATTACGCGCCATTTCCAGCAGTAACTCGTTATACAGACCGTCAAATTCCTGATCGGCTTTCAGTACGCGAGACTGGATTTTACCCAGCAGGTGGCGTGAATGGGTGTTGGTTCCTTGTCCTTGTTCTTCGCTAATAATGATACGGCGTTTAAGTTCAGCGAAGCGAACTTTATAAAATTCATCAAGGTTGTTGGAGTAAATTCCTAAAAAGCGCATACGTTCGATGAGCGGGTTACTCTTATCCGCCGCTTCCTGCAGAACGCGCTCGTTAAAGCACAACCAACTTAGTTCTTTTTCCAGATATAGTTTTTCCTGACCCATTACAACTTACACTCCGGTTAACTCTCGGGACACGGCAATTCCTTCTCGTTATGGCAGTGTCCTCGTGTGCAGGTAAACGTGTTGGCGTTCGTTTGAGTGACACCCATATTATGGCGAGCTTTGCCATTAGATGTCCAACTGTGACAGATAAGTATGACAGTAATCCGGTTTTACCCGCAGAAAGGTGTTGCGCGCAACGCTATGTTACGCGCAGGCAAAGAAAAGACAGGATTACTCGGCTGCGTAGCCCTGTTCTGGCAGGCAAACGCCATCAAGCCAGGCTTTATTTTCTTGCATAGACAGACGGCCATCGACGAACCAGCTCACGACCAGTGGGTAAATCGCATGCTCCTGAGTCTGGACGCGGGCGGTTACGTCTTCTTCGGTATCGCCCTCAAACACCGGCACCTGCGCCTGTAAAATCACCGGGCCGCCGTCCAGTTCGTCAGTAACAAAATGCACGGTGGTGCCGTGAACTTCATCACCGTTCTCCAGTACCTGGCGGTGGGTGTGTAAACCGGGATATTTAGGCAGCAGGGAAGGGTGGATATTGATAAGGCGACCGGCATAATGCGCCACGAAAGCCGGGCTGAGGATGCGCATGTAGCCAGCCAGCACAACGAGATCCGGAGCGTAAGCATCAATCTCCTGCATCAGTTCGCGGTCGAATGCTTCGCGACTGGCAAACTGAGAAGCAAGAAGCGCATGGGCGGGAATATTCGCTTCCCGCGCACGCTCAAGGCCGAATGCGTCGGCCTTGTTACTGAATACTGCCCGGATGGTGCCATTTATTTTCTTCTGCTTACAGGCATCTATTATCGCCTGCAAATTGCTTCCGTTGCCGGAAATGAGCACCACAATGTTTTTCATTCGATGACCACGCGTTCACTGGAATCGGATGCTTTGATAATACCGATTTTCCACGCGTTTTCACCTTTGGCATTGAGGAATGCGATGGCCTTATCTGCTTCATCAGCAGGCAGAGCGATAACCATACCGACACCACAGTTAAAGGTGCGATACATCTCATGACGGCTGACGTTGCCTGCCGTTTGCAGCCAGTTGAAGACAGCCGGCCATTGCCAGGAGGACTCGTCGATCACGGCCTGGGTGTTGTCCGGGAGTACGCGCGGGATATTTTCCCAGAAGCCGCCGCCGGTCAGATGCGCGATGGCATGCACGTCGACATTTTCAATCAGTTCAAGGATCGATTTCACATAGATACGGGTCGGGGTCAGCAGGTGATCGGCCAGGGATTTGCCTTCAAGCTGGGTGGTTTCCGGGTCACAACCGCTCACTTCGATGACTTTACGTACCAGAGAGTAGCCGTTGGAGTGCGGACCGCTGGACGCCAGTGCAATCAGGACATCACCGTCGGCTACTCTGGAACCATCAATAATCTCTGATTTTTCAACGACGCCGACACAGAAGCCCGCCACGTCATAATCTTCGCCGTGGTACATGCCTGGCATTTCAGCGGTTTCGCCGCCCACCAGCGCACAGCCTGATTGCAGACAGCCTTCCGCGATACCATTGATTACGCTTGCGGCGGTGTCGACATCCAGTTTACCTGTAGCGTAATAGTCGAGGAAAAACAGCGGTTCTGCGCCCTGAACGACCAGGTCATTCACGCACATGGCCACCAGGTCGATACCGATGCTGTCGTGACGTTTCAGATCCATCGCCAGACGCAGTTTGGTACCTACGCCGTCAGTGCCGGAAACCAGTACTGGCTCACGATATTTTTGCGGCAATGCGCACAGCGCGCCGAAGCCACCCAGACCGCCCATGACTTCCGGACGACGGGTTTTCTTCACCACACCTTTGATTCGGTCAACCAGAGCATTGCCTGCGTCAATATCAACACCGGCATCTTTGTAGCTAAGAGAGGTTTTATCGGTCACTGCTTGAGTCCCCACGCGTTTGCTTGCGGTTCACCCGTCATATTTCAGGCTGTTACCCGAACTAATCCGGTTTTGGAAATAAAATTCGGCGCAATTCTAACAGTGAAGGCAAACGTTTGCGAGTCCATTATTTCAGGCCGCCGAGGATTCTTACGGTATACTCTTTTCCAGTCTGTTTGATCCGGATCAACGCCGCACCTGTAGCATGGCGGAAAAAAAGCGGTATAATCCGGCGATTTTTTTTGTGGCTGCCACCGTTTTGGGGAAGGAGAAGAGTATGAAGGTCGTGGAAGTAAAACACCCACTCGTCAAACACAAGCTGGGCCTGATGCGTGAAAATGACATCAGCACCAAACGCTTTCGTGAACTCGCCTCAGAAGTCGGTAGTCTGCTGACCTATGAAGCGACTGCTGATCTGGAAACTGAACGTGTGACTATCGAAGGCTGGAACGGCCCGGTAGAAGTCGAACAAATCAAAGGCAAAAAAATCACCGTAGTCCCTATCCTGCGTGCCGGTCTGGGCATGATGGAAGGGGTGCTGGAACACGTTCCGAGCGCACGCATCAGCGTAGTGGGTATCTATCGTAATGAAGAGACCCTGGAGCCGGTGCCCTACTTCCAGAAACTGGTTTCTAACATCGACGAGCGTATGGCGCTGGTCGTTGACCCAATGCTGGCAACGGGTGGTTCTATGATTGCCACCATCGACCTGCTGAAAAATGCAGGCTGCCACAGCATCAAAGTGCTGGTGCTGGTTGCTGCCCCGGAAGGCCTCGCTGCGCTGGAGAAAGCGCACCCGGACGTTGAACTGTATACCGCGTCCATTGACAAGGGCCTCAATGAGCACGGATACATTATTCCGGGCCTCGGCGATGCCGGCGACAAAATCTTTGGTACGAAATAAATGCTTTAAAAATCAAAAGCCGACTTTGAAAGTCGGCTTTTTTTTGGCGTAAACCAGAACAGAATCCGCCTGATTGCATTACGCAGTCCACAAAACTGCGGGATGCGTGATGAGCGGAACATATACCCTGAACAATTCGAGTTGCAGACGGTGGCAAGCGAGCGAATCCTGATTATCTTACGCAGGTAAGTGATTCGGGTGGACGAGTACGGTCAACGCGTCTGCGGCCAGAAGTGTAACGGGGATAAACAACAACACTCAGAGGAAAACACTATGACGCGCCGTGCTATCGGGGTGAGTGAAAGACCGCCGCTTTTACAGACAATCCCGCTTAGTTTGCAGCACTTGTTCGCTATGTTTGGCGCAACCGTGCTGGTGCCAATCCTGTTTCATATAAACCCGGCCACCGTACTGTTGTTTAACGGTATCGGAACGCTGCTTTATCTCTTCATCTGTAAGGGCAAAATTCCGGCTTACCTGGGATCGAGCTTTGCGTTTATTTCGCCGGTACTGCTGCTTCTGCCGCTGGGCTACGAAGTGGCGCTGGGTGGTTTTATCATGTGCGGCGTGCTGTTCTGCATTGTTTCTTTCATTGTGAAGAAAGCAGGTACCGGCTGGCTGGACGTGATGTTCCCGCCTGCGGCAATGGGCGCAATCGTTGCCGTCATCGGTCTGGAGCTGGCCGGTGTTGCTGCCAATATGGCCGGTCTGCTGCCTGCGGAAGGCCAGTCTGCTGATTCCAGAACCGTACTTATCTCACTGGTAACCCTGGGCGTTACCGTGTTTGGTTCCGTACTGTTCCGCGGTTTTATGGCGATAATCCCGATTCTTATCGGTGTGCTGGCTGGTTATGCGCTCTCATTTGCCATGGGTGTGGTTGATACCACGCCGATTGCCAATGCGCACTGGTTTGCGCTGCCAACCTTCTACACGCCGCGCTTCGAATGGTTTGCTATCTTCACTATTCTGCCTGCGGCGCTGGTGGTGATTGCTGAGCACGTAGGCCATCTGGTCGTTACCGCAAACATCGTGAAACGCGATCTGATCCGTGATCCGGGTCTGCACCGTTCCATGTTTGCCAATGGCTTCTCAACCATTATTTCCGGTTTCTTCGGCTCAACCCCGAACACCACTTACGGTGAGAACATTGGCGTTATGGCGATCACCCGCGTATACAGTACCTGGGTTATCGGTGGCGCGGCCATCATCGCAATTCTGCTCTCCTGCGTGGGTAAGCTGGCGGCGGCAATTCAGATTATCCCGGTACCCGTGATGGGTGGTGTTTCTCTGCTGCTGTACGGGGTAATTGGTGCATCGGGTATTCGCGTGCTGATCGAATCCAAAGTGGATTACAGCAAAGCGCAAAACCTGATCCTGACGTCCGTTATCCTGATCATCGGCGTCAGCGGCGCGAAAGTACATATCGGCGCGGCTGAACTCAAGGGTATGGCGCTGGCGACCATCGTCGGTGTTGCGCTGAGCCTGATCTTCAAACTGATCAGTGTTCTGCGTCCGGAAGAAGTGGTACTGGACGCCGAAGACAGCGAAGCAAATCAGCATTAATCGTTGCTCTGCAAACCGGGCGTCACGCCCGGTTCAAACGCGGTAAAGTTTTATGATAAACTTACCGCGTTTTGTTAAAGCCCTGTTGAGGTACGTCTGAACACACCGGCGCAACTTTCCTTGCCACTCTATCTTCCTGACGATGAAACTTTTGCGAGTTTCTGGCCGGGCGATAACCCTTCTTTGCTGGCGGCGTTGCAAAATGTCCTGCGCCAGGATCATAGCGGATACATCTATTTCTGGTCGCGTGAAGGGGCAGGACGTAGCCATCTGCTTCATGCTGCCTGTGCTGAGCTTTCACAGCGTGGTGATGCGGTCGGCTATGTGCCGCTCGATAAACGTACCTGGTTTGTGCCGGAAGTGCTTGAAGGGATGGAACATCTCTCGCTGGTCTGCATTGATAACATAGAGTGTGTCGCAGGCGATGAACCCTGGGAGATGGCAATTTTCAATCTCTATAACCGTATCCTGGAATCAGGCAAAACGCGGCTACTGATCACTGGCGATCGTCCTCCGCGTCAGTTGAATCTGGGTTTGCCCGATCTGGCTTCGCGCCTCGACTGGGGGCAAATCTACAAGCTGCAACCGCTCTCGGACGAAGATAAAGTACAGGCGCTACAGCTACGGGCGCGCCTGCGCGGGTTTGAGTTACCGGAAGATGTAGGCCGTTTTTTACTCAAGCGGCTGGATCGCGAAATGCGCACGCTCTTTGATACGCTCGATCAGCTCGACCGCGCGTCAATTACCGCCCAGCGTAAGCTGACTATTCCCTTCGTAAAAGACATTCTGAAGCTGTAGGCCCGGCAAGCATCCTACCTCCGGGCCTGTGGCGTTAGTAGACGATCTCAAGGACCTGCTCTGGCGGACGACCGATACGCGCCTTCCCGTTCGCCACAACGATCGGACGCTCCATCAGTTTGGGATTATCAAGCAGCGCCTGCAACAACGCCTCTTCTGAAAGATGGCTATCTCCCAGCCCAAGTGATTTATAGAGATCTTCTTTCTGGCGCATCAGTTCCCGCGCGCTGGTCATCCCCAGCATCTTCAACAGCGCTTTGAGCGTGTCGGCATCTGGTGGTGTCTCCAGATACAGGACAACCTGCGGATCAATGCCATTGGCTTTCAGCAGGCTGAGGGTGTCGCGGCTCTTGGAGCAGCGAGGATTATGGTAAATTTTCACCGCGTCTGTCATCGGTTCTCCTTGTTACATCTTCTGATACGGGCGGAATGTTTTCTGCAACTGACGAAGCTGGTCGATACGCGCATCGTAACGGGCTTGCTGCAGACTGCCCAATTTGACCTGCGAACTGGCGCTTCCGAGTAATGTAATGGCCTGATCGAGCTTGCCCGTCAGCGCCAGCCCTTCGGCACGCGCCGCCAGCTCTTCATCGCGATGGCCTAATGTGGCCTCCGTTTGTGCCAGCAGCTCCCAGCCATTGACATCATCCTTCCAGTTAAAGGTGTAACGGTTGAGTATCGCCTCTGCTGCTGCAGCCTGACCGCCGGTCAGATAGGCGTTTGCCAGGTTGAGCTGCAATACCGGGTTGGTTTTGATCTCTGCCGCATTTTTGAGACGGTTAATCGCTTCGGTGCTTTTGTTCTGCCCTAAATCAATGTCGGTTGCCAGATCGAGATACCAGGCATTTGTCGGATTGGCACTCAGCAGGGGTTGCAGGGTTTTAGCCGCATCGGCGAAGTTCTTCGCCTCCATAGCCTGTAGAGCGCGACCATATTGCGCGGCATGCTGTTCACGCACATTGCCTTTCGCCCAGGCATCTAACAGATCGCTGGTGAGCTGATTACGCCCCGAGTTATACATACCCAACGCTCTGGCTTTGGCCAGGTAAAACTCTTCTGAGGATTGCACGACCACCGGGCGCATCTGATTGGCGCGGTTTCGGGCGTCGGCAAGACGGCTTTCCGGTAACGGGTGCGTCAGCAAAATTTCCGGTGGGCGTGAAGCGTAACGCGACTGATCAAGCAGCTTTTCCAGGAAGGTTGGCATTGCCTGCGGATCAAAGCCGGAGCGTTGCAAAACCTGAATCCCGATGCGGTCCGCTTCCTGTTCGTTCTGCTGTGTAAAGGTAATCATACCCTGCTGTGTACCGGCCAGCGTGCCGGTGAGCGCTGCCATCCCGGCCTGCGGGCTTGCCATGGCTAACAAAATGGAACCCAGTGCGCCAGCCCAGGTCAGGGGAGCGCTACGTTTCTGGTCTTCCATAGCCCGTGCCAGATGGCGTTGGGTCACGTGGGAAATTTCGTGCGCCATTACCGACGCCAGCTGACTTTCGTTATCCGCATAGCGAAACAGCGCCGAATGCAGTACTACGTTGCCGCCGAAGAAGGCAAAGGCGTTGATTTCGTCATTATTGACTAAGTAGAAATGAAACGGGGTCTTTACCGAATTTGCATGTGAGACCAGGCGCATGCCCAGTCCGTTGATGTACTGAACCAGTAAAGGGTCGTTGATCAGCGGCGCGCTGCCGCGCAACTGGCGAACATAATAGTCGCCCATCTGCATTTCCTGGCCAATGGACAGGGTGCTTCCAGCGGAGGTTCCCATATCGGGCAGACTGTCTGCAGAATCCGCAAACGCGGGGATCATCTGGCCGAGCGTCAGCGTGGCGATAAGGGTTGCGACCAGCGTTTTTTTCAACTGCCTGAACATAACCTCAATCCTGTAATTTTTGGGGTAATCATTTGACCTGAGGCGCCGGGGTTCGTTCCGGCGAAATAAAACAGAGAGTTTATCCGCCCTGATGAGGGAATGACACTGTTTTACCCGCTCACCATGTTTCCTGTAAAGGCGACGAAAAGCGAAGTCTTTTTTGTGTCATTTCGATACAATTCCTGAACTCACACCGGTCAATCCGGCTCCTGGAAGGAACATATGCTTGAATTGTTGATGCAGTGGTATCGCCGTCGCTTTAGCGACCCGGAAGCGATCGCGCTGCTGGTCATTTTAGTGGCAGGTTTTGTCATTCTCTTCTTCTTTAGTGGTCTTCTCGCCCCGCTGCTGGTCGCCATCGTGCTGGCTTATCTTCTCGAATGGCCAACCGTTCGTCTGGAAAGAATCGGTTTCTCCCGCCGCTGGGCAGCAACAATGGTACTGCTGCTGTTTGTCGGCATCCTGATGATTATGGCCTTTGTTGTGATGCCGGTTGCCTGGCAGCAGGGGATGAATCTGATTCGCGACATGCCAGGGATGCTCAATAAACTGTCCGATTATGCCGCCACGCTCCCCCGACGTTATCCGATGTTAATGGATGCGGGCATCATTGATGCCATGGCAGAAAACATGCGCGCCCGAATGCTGGGCCTGGGGGATTCGGTAGTGAAATACTCCCTTGCATCCCTTGTCGGATTGCTGACGCTGGCGGTCTATCTCGTTCTGGTACCTCTGATGGTCTTCTTCCTGGTAAAGGATAAAGAACAGATGCTCAATGCGGTGCGCCGCGTGTTGCCGCGTAACCGTGGGCTGGCGGGGCAGGTCTGGAAAGAGATGAACCAGCAGATAACTAACTACATTCGCGGCAAAGTGCTGGAGATGGTTGTCGTCGGTGTGGCGACATGGTTAGGTTTTCTGCTCTTTGGTCTTAACTATTCATTGCTGCTGGCGGTACTGGTGGGATTCTCGGTGCTGATCCCTTACATCGGCGCATTTGTGGTCACCATCCCGGTGATTGGCGTGGCACTGTTCCAGTTTGGCGCGGGCACCGAGTTCTGGAGCTGTTTTGCCGTCTACCTGATAATCCAGGGGCTGGATGGAAACCTGCTTGTGCCGCTGTTGTTCTCCGAAGCCGTTAACCTGCACCCGTTGGTCATTATCCTGTCGGTGATTATCTTTGGTGGCCTGTGGGGATTCTGGGGCGTATTCTTCGCCATCCCACTGGCGACGCTGGTGCAGGCAGTCATTCACGCATGGCCGGATACCGTGGTGGTTGATGACCATCACGTCTGACCTGGTATCTTCCCCGCTGGCGCTATGCTTAGCGGGGCTCCCCCCGTAGCCCGGATAGACGCAGCGCCATCCGGGGCGCGTTTAATGCGCGTTATTTTGATTACGTAAATAGATAATCCAGTAGGTAATCCCAACCAGCAGCCCGCCGCCAATAATATTACCGATAGTCACCGGAATCAGATTGGCAGTGATAAAATTGCTCACCGTTAATGCAGGAAAATTTTCCGGACTGGAATGAATACTGGTCCAGAATCCTTCGGGTGCAAAATAACGAATAACAACAGAAAGCGGGATTAAAAACATATTCGCAATGCTGTGCTCGAAGCCGCTGGCGACAAACATGCCGATCGGCAACAGCATCGCCATGATTTTATCGGTTAGCGTATGTCCGGAATAACTCATCCATACGGCCAGACACACCATTAAATTACATAATGTCCCCAGGCAGACGGCTTCAACGAATGTATGATGCATTTTATGGTCAGCGGTCTGTAATACATTTAATCCCCAAAGACCGTTGCCACTCATATATTGACCAGCAAACCAAATCAGGGCGACAAAAAAAAGCGCACCGACAAGGTTACCCAAATAGACGATTATCCAGTTGATAATTAACTGTCGCCAGCTTATTAACCCGCTGGCTTTTGCCATTACCGTCAATACTGTCGATGTGAACAAATCAGCGCCACAGACCACAACCAGAATGAGGCCCAGCGAGAAGCAGACGCCGCCCGCCAGTTTTGCCAGTGCGGTTGCCGGGGCAGGCCCGGTCGTAACGGTAATATAGAAAACGAACGCGATGGAAATAAATACACCAGCCGTGACCGCGAGAAAGAATGACAACTCTTTCTTCTTGCTGACTTTATATAAACCTGCCTGTTCGGCGACCTTTGCCATTTCTGCGGGAAGGCGCAGATCAAAAGCATTGCTGGTATCCATGAGAATCTCCTGAGTCTATACATAAATGTGGGAGCTATATCGAGACCCGCATTTATATGCATAGGGCGTACCAGCTATATTGCTGGTATCGCCTGTAAAGCGTTAATTCGCTCACAATTAAAATCAGGAGTAAAATTACAATACTTCCCGCACGCTAATACCCAGACGCTGCATACGTGATAATAGCGTGGTGCGTTTCATTCCTAATTTTGACGCTGCGCCGCGCGGCCCGGCGACAATACCGTTTGTTTCCCGCAATACCTGAATAATGCGCTGGCGTTCCTCTTCATCGTTTTCCGGCGGTTCGGTATGCATCATTTCCGCCACGCGGGGGAGGGGAAAAGGAAAAGGATCATGGGCCACGGGCTGTACCATGCTGCTGGGTTGCGCATTTAAATGCAGGCTCAGCGTATTATCGCGTGAGAGCAACACCGCACGTTCCAGGATATTTTCCAGTTCGCGCACATTGCCGGGCCACTCGTAGCGCATCAACTGACGCATTGCATCGGCAGGAATGGTGTCGATTTGACGGTTCAAACGGCGCGCCAGTTTTTGCGTGAAATACCTTACCAGCAGAGGGATATCCTCCGGGCGATCGCGCAGCGGCGGCAACACCAGCGGGAAGACATTCAGGCGATAGAACAGGTCGTTGCGAAACTCCCGGTCGATGACCATCTGTTTCAGGTCGCGGTTAGTCGCGGCAATGACCCGGACGTTAACGGGGATGGTGCGGGTGCCGCCAATGCGCTCGATCTCTCGCTCCTGGAGCACACGCAGTAATTTAGGTTGCAGTTCAATCGGCATATCGCCGATTTCATCGAGGAACAGCGTCCCCCCATCCGCCATTTCAAAGCGTCCACGGTGAGTGTTGATCGCCCCGGTAAACGCCCCTTTATCGTGACCAAACAGTTCGCTTTCCAGCAGGGTTGATGGAATAGCGGCACAGTTGATTTTCACCAGCGGTTTATCTTTACGCAGACTCATCTGGTGAATGGCGCGGGCGATAACCTCTTTCCCTGTACCGGTTTCGCCAAGGATCAGCACTGTACTGTCACTCAGGGCAACAATATTGACCTGCTGGAGCACATCACGCATGGCGTCGCTCTGGTAAATAATGTCGCCAAAGCTCTGACTGGAAAGAATTTGCTCGTTAAGTTTGTTGTTCTCGTTTTTAAGATTTTCTTTCAGATGCGTCACTTTGCGATAGGCATCGGCATTATCGACAGCAATGCCAATTCTGTCGGCAATCTGTCGAAGTAATCGACAGTTTTGCGCGTTAAAAATCGACAAATCCCGATGCGCCAGCACCAGCACACCGGTGGACTGATGGCTAAAGGCCAGCGGCAGAATAAAAACCGTCTCCAGACCTTGCGCATCGAGTTGTTGCAACAGGGGATCAGCTAGCCACTTTTGCGGCTCGTCTTTTTTTTGCAACAGGGTTGCATGATTTTCATTGAGCGCTGTATGCAGCAACTGGCTCTCACTGCGTAACAGGTATTGCTGGCTTTCCGGCGGTTGTATCGTGAAATCCGTCGCGTTCCACATAAGCTGGCGCGAGCGCAGGGCATCACGAAGCACCATTGCGACCGTATCCACGCCAAAGAAGCGGTGAATTTCACGCGATACATCCGCTACCAGTTCGTCGATATCCAGATGCGACAGCACTGAGTTGGTGATATCGACCAGCACCCGGTCATGGTCAAGTTCCTGGCGCAACAGTGAAACGGATTGTTCCAGCTTGTCGCGTTCGATATCGCCCTCTAAACCTTGCGCCGCGAGGCGTGCCAGCCAGGCAAACATGGTGCTGTCTTTTTCGCAAAATTTACCGCCATCGGTGCGCACAAAGCGCAACTCGGCCATGGTTTCCCCGGCAAGTAAAATCACCTGTTTTGAGCTGTCGCTGATTGAACCGGCATATTCACTGGTGCAGAACTCAACGCTTCCGTCATCAAAACAGCGGTAGAATCGCGAATTACTCAGGCGAAGTTCGACAAACTGAATGGGGCTGAACGGAGGGGGTAGAGGAATGAACGCCCGCAGGACGGACGCCTTATCTTTCTGTTCCAGCAAATGCTGTAAAATCATGGATACTGCATCCTTCCAGAATCAATTGTGCAGAAAAGCAGACAGAAACAGCCATAAATCAACATAATGTGACTTCCTTATCCGTTTTTTCATATCAAGTGATTGTGCTTCGGTAAGAGAGCGGGCCACCCGGTATACTACTATATCCCCTTATTTTGTAGTGTTACCCGCTTCACGTATAGCTAATTGTCATACGAATTGACGTTTTATTGATATCACTAATGGTTAATCCAGCCGCCGTACCATCAGATAGATCGCCGGCTCACCGGCAATATCCTTCAATTGTTGCAATATGAGCTGGCTCCAGCCGCGCCAGGGATCATCCGCTTCTTCCACCAGTTTAGCAAATGCCGGGGCCAGTTTATTGACGTGGCTGGCATCAATGATGATTTCGCCAAACGTCAACAGCCCCTGCATTTTCTTGCGAGCGCCCTCTTCCAGTAGCGCAAGCCAGCGCTCGTACTCGGCAAGCGGACATTCCAGTACCACGTTGAGGCAGTCGATTACCCCCACATGGTGACCAATGGCCAGTGAGTAGTACATCACCTGGCGACTCTTTTCCTCGATATTGACGCTGTCATCAACAAATTTCTGCCGCAGCGTCCAGAACATCACTTTACTGCCCTTCTCAGACATGCTTTCCCTCCATCTCGGCCCGCAGTTGCTGCACGATGGTGTCCAGACGCGGGTCGGCAGCCTGCTGCAGCCAGGCATTAATTCGCGCTGCGCTTTCGCGCGGATCGCCTTCGGTCAATAGCGCGAAAAAGTGATCGGCAATTTCACGTCCCTGGCGATAGCCTGCCAGACGACGCGCCAGACGTTCGATGTTGACGCGCATTGCCAGCGGTACGGCAGGCCAGCGGACGGTCGCCGTTTCATTTTCAGCCTGGTGGTGATCTTCTGCGTGCAGTTTCTGCTCCAGCAGGCCGAGCGCGACGGCGAAACCATGCACCGTTGCCGCCGGGGTCGGCGGGCAGCCTGGGATCCATACGTCAATGGGCACGATGGTATCGCTGCCGCCCCAGACGCTATACAGATCGTGAAAAATACCGCCGCCGACGCCACATGCGCCATAGGAAATCGCGATTTTGTGGTCAGGAGCGGAATGCCACGCACGCAGCGCGGGCATACGCATGGCGCGGGTGACCGCGCCGGTAAACAACAAAATGTCGGCATGGCGCGGCGATGCAACGACTTTAATGCCGAAGCGTTCGGCATCGAACAGCGGGGTAATCGCGGCGAAGATCTCAATTTCACAGCCGTTACACCCCCCGCAGTCCACGCGGTAAACATAGGCAGAACGTTGAATATCGCGAAGCAGCACTTGCTTGAGTTTTTGCGCTTGTTCATCCAGCGTTATGGGCTGACTGACATGCTGCTTTAACGTCAGGGAATGGGCGCTCATGCTTGCTCCTCAATATAATAATGAACGTTGGTGCTGCCACGATGCTCCAGTGCTGCCCGACGTTTGCATGCCGGGCAGACATTCGCCTGGGCGCGCAGTGTTTCCACCTGTGCCGGGTTCGATTGATGAAGCGCCAGCAATTCAGCCGCCAGGGCGACAGATTTTTCCGGCGCAAACGGTGCATGGCACTCACTGCAGTGCTGTAACCGAAAGGTCGCGCGCACATAGAGATCTTCTTTGCGGGTCACCGCCAGCTCAAACTCTTCTGACAGGCGAATGGCGTGCGTTGGGCACACCTCTTCGCAGCGGCCGCAATAGATACAGCGGCCGATAAACAGTTGCCAGACGCGGGCGTTGTCATCTGGATGGGTTTCCATCGTCAGCGCGTTGGCCGGGCAGGCGGTGGTACAAGCGCCGCAGGCGATACACTGCTCGGGATTGAGTTCGGGTTTCCCACGAAATCCAGGGCAGACATCCAGCGGCGCAAACGGATATTTCACCGTGACTTCGCCCGCTCTGATAATGGTTTTCCACAATTTAAGCATCGTATCTTCCTTATCTCAGCGGCGAATTGCGACGTTCAATACTGTAACGCTCGATCTCTTTGTACGGTACGGTTGTGGACTTGCGCTTACGCACATCCACCAGCGTGACGCGGTCCGTACAGGAATAGCAGGGGTCGAGGCTACCGATAATCAATGGCGCATCGGAAACGGTATTGCCGCGCAGCATATAGCGCAGCACCGGCCAGTTGGCATAGGTCGCCGCACGGCAGCGCCAGCGGAACAGTTTCTGGTTGTCGCCGAGCATGCTCCAGTGCACATCCTCGCCGCGTGGCGCTTCCACATAGCCCAGTGCGAATTTATGCGGCTTGTAGCTGAATCCTTCGGTCAACAGCGGGGTATCCGGCATATTGTCGAGGGCAAATTCAATCATCGAAAGAGAGTCAAGCGTCTCTTTGATACGCACCATCACGCGTGAGAAAACATCCCCCGCAGGCCAGCTAAACAAGGTTTTCGGCAGATTACCGTAGTCGGCATAAGGATGATCAAAGCGCAGGTCACGATGAAAACCACTGCCGCGGATCAGCGGGCCGACCGGGCTATAATCGCGCGCAATCTGACGGTCCAGCACCCCGACCCCCTGAGTACGCTGTGCCATATTCGGCGTAGAGAGCAGCATATCTACCAGTTGGATCACTTCCGCGCGCATCTCTTTTACCAGTTGGATGGTTTTAATGCGCTGCTCTTTAAGGATGTCGCGCCGCACGCCGCCTATCAGGTTCAGGCCGTACGTTTTACGCGAACCGGTGAGCAGTTCAGCCATAGTCATCGATTTTTCGCGGATGCGGAAAAATTGCATAAAGCCGGTATCGAAGCCGACAAAGTGGCTGGAAAGGCCAATGTTTAACAGGTGGCTGTGCAGACGTTCCACTTCCAGCAGCACCGAGCGAATGGTGTGCGCGCGTTGCGGTACGACAATGCCCAGCGCGTTTTCCACCGAGGTGGTGTAAGCCACGCTGTGGGCGAAGCCGCAAATCCCGCAGACACGGTCTGACAGGAAGGTCACTTCGTTATAACCCATGCGGGTTTCCGCCAGTTTTTCCATACCGCGGTGAACGTAGAACAGGCGGTAATCGGCATCGACAATACGCTCGCCATCAACGAACAGGCGAAAGTGTCCCGGTTCGTCCGAGGTGATATGCAGCGGGCCGATGGGCACGATACGCGCCGAACTATCGCCATCATTGATAAACGGATAGTTTTCCGAATCACTGGTCGGTTCCGGGCGCAGACGATAATCCATGGTGTCTTTACGCAGAGGATGTAAATCGTCCGGCCAGTCGTCCGGCAGTACCAGACGGCGCTGATCCGGCAAGCCCACCGGAATCAGACCGTACATGTCGCGAATTTCACGTTCGCCCCAGACGGCGGCAGGCACCTTCGGGGTGACGGAGGGGAATTCACGTGTATTGGCATCAACCAGCGCTTTTACCACAATCCAGCATTTCTCCGCCCCTTCCATGGAAAGGGCGTAGTAGACCGCGTAATGACCATTAAGAGTACGTTCATCGTTACCGAATAACACCGGTAACCAGCCGTCATGCTGGTAATAGAGATAATGAACAATATCCGGCAGCAGATTGAGTTTTACCGTAATGGTGGTCTGTTCAAAGGTTTGCCGCTCTTCTTCAAGAATGGCACCGGGAAATTGCGCGTTCAACGCCGCAAGGCAGGCACCGCCACGAGGGGCATCGAGACTGACACTCTCTAAATAACTCACTTTAACTCTCCCTGAACCCGCGCGGGTGTTGCGGTTGCGGCGGTGGTGTCAAACGACGCCCACAGCCAACTGAATTGTGTTGATTGTTCATCATTACCGGACATCACAATGGCCGAGGCATTTGCCAGCATTTTGCTTACCGGTTGCGGAATATGGGTCCCCATCACCAGCATCATTACCAGCAAAATGACCATTGGCAGCGTGGTAAGCCAGCCCAGCTCACCGCTGGTGACTTCCTGAGGCGGCGCGGCAAACAGCGCTCTGGCGACCATACGCACCAGTCCACCAAGTACAATCGTCAGCAACAGCAGCAGAACGATGGTCACCAGCAGATGATCGGCTGCCAGCCCGGCGGTGACGGTCATAAACTCACTGAGGAAAATATTGAAAGGGGGCATTCCGCCCAGTGCCAGTGCGCCGCCGCCAAGCAGGACAGCGGTAAACGGCATGACTTTCAGCATGCCGCACACCACGTCCAGATTGCGGGTGCCGTATTTCAGTAGCACGTTGCCGGAACCGCAGAACAGCAATGTTTTGGCCAGACTGTGGTTCATCGTATGCAGCAGGGCGGCGAGAATACCCAGCGGGCCGCCGATACCGAGCGCCACCGCCACCAGCCCCATGTTTTCCACACTGGAGTAGGCAAGCAGACGTTTCATATCCTGCTGGACAAGGATAAAGAACGCCGCCACTGCGACAGAGAGCAGGCCAAAGATCATCAGCAACGTATTGGGGAACGTGCTGCCGATGGCGTGGCAGATGATGATGTAATAGCGAATCAGCACCAGCAGTGCGCAGTTCAGCAGCACCGCTGAGAGCAGGGCGCTTACCGGACTTGGTGCTTCACTGTGGGCATCCGGTAGCCAGGCGTGCATCGGGAACAAGCCGGTTTTAGTACCAAAACCGATCAGCACGAAGACGAATGCCAGCACCATCAACGTTGGATCGAGTTTGCTGCTCTCTTTAAGGACTTCGGTCCAGAAAATCGCGTGATCAGGCTCAGCCATAAAGCTGGCAGCGTTGGCGTACACCAGTACGGTACCAAACAGGCCAAATGCGACACCCACGGTACAGATGATGATGTATTTCCATGCGGCTTCCAGCGAGGAACGCTGGCCGTAAATCCCCACCAGAAACGCTGAACTCAGTGTGGTGGCCTCGATGGCTGCCCACATGACAATCAGGTTGTTACTGGTGACTACCAGCAACATGGTGAAGAGAAACAGATGGAAGAAACCGTAGTAGTTGCACAGGGTACCGACGGTAATTTCCCCGTGATCAACTTCATGGCGCATATAGCCAATGGAGTACAACCCGGTGATAAAACCGATAATCCCGAGAAGCGACAAGAACAACCCGCTTAAGCTGTCGATATGTAACCAGCGATGGGCGGCAAAAATCTCGCCCGCAGTCACGGCCTCTGCGACCGTCCACAGCGCCACGACCATCAGCACGGCGATACCGACGAAATGGACGGCGGTGACCAGACCGCGCGCGGCATTTCCTCCCATACGGCACAGGAAGCAGAGTGCGGAAATGACCAGCGGCGTGAGCAACAGCAAGGTGAACATCAATGCGTGACTCATGTTGTTATCCTTTCAGCGCCGTAAGGTTATTAACGTCCAGCGTGCCGTGGGTACGCCAGATTTTTCGCGCCAGTATTGTCATTACGATCACCGCGAAAATGGCGTCGGTGGCGATACCGATTTCAACCAGCTCCGGCGCACGCCATGCCAGCAGCGCCAGCACCAGATGCGAGCCGTTCTCCATCAGGCAGTAGCCAAACACCTGACGCAGGATATTGCGCTGGCTAATGATGCACAGCAGCCCCAGCAGGAAGTGACCGAGCGCCACCGCCAGCGCGGGCTTAAGTTGCGCGACCAGCGGCAACTGCACCGGACGCACCACAAACCAGCACAGCAACACAATTGCTGCGGCCATCAGCACCAGTGCGGCAGGGCCAAACAGGCGTTCCCCCTGGCCCTCTGGCGCCATTTTGCGAAACGCATAGCCCATAATCAGCGGCACCATCAGAACCTTAGTGAAGAAGGCGCTGATGGACCATATCCGCAGTTGTTCTGCATCCAGCAGCTGCGCAAGGGTGAAAAATATCGACACCAGCACCAGTGATTGCAGGGCGTACAACCAGCAGGAGACGGTGTAGCGTCTGGCGCAAGTGACCAACAACGAGGTGAACATCATCAGCCCCGCCAGATTGTTAACGATCAATGTTCCCGTCATCTTCGACTCCCTTTATCCAATCCACGCTGCGGCAATGACGCTTGAGCACAGCGACATCACCACCAGAATCACCAGCACCAGTTTCATGGCATAAGGCAGCGGTGCCGCCTGTGCCACCTCTTCGCTGGGTTCCCCCGGCACTACGCGCCCGAACCAGTAGATAAACCAGCCGAAGCTGGCGACCGATTCCACCAGCGCCAGGATCATTACCGCGAGCAGAATAGGGTGCTGATCGGAGAGGGCGAACCCGGCGGCAAATAGGGGAAACTTGCTGAAAAAACCGTTGAACGGCGGGACACCAGTAATGGCGAGTGCCGCAACGCAAAAGCCGATCCCGGCAATGGGCAGCGTGCGCATTACGCCACGAAGACGTGGCAGCATACGCGTCCCGCAGCTGTAGCTGAGTGCCCCGGCCACCAGGAAGAACAGGCTCTTGGCGAAGGCGTGGTTAAAGATGTAAACAATCCCTGCGTTGAAGGCCATTTTCGAACCGAAAATCGACATCGACAGGGCGAGGAAAATCCATGCCAGTTGAGAGATGGTCGACCAGGCGAGCAGACGCTTCATGTCTTTTTGCGGCAGGTACATCAGGAAGCCGTACACCAGAGTGATTGTCGCCATCGTAACGCCGACCCAGCCAATGATATGCGGGATCTGCCCACCTTCTGAAATGGCGCGGGCAAAGATATAAACCCCCACTTTCACCATCGACGCAGCGTGCAGGTATGCACTGACCGGCGTCGGCGCTTCCATCGCATCCGGTAGCCAGGCCTGCAAGGGCAGTTGCGCTGATTTACCCCAGGCGGCGAACAAAATCCCGCCGTAGACGATTAATGCGGCGCTACCGTTTAACTGGCTCATCGCGCTGAGCGCAAAGGTGCCGGTTTGCAGGAACAGCGTTGCGGCTGCCAGATACAACCCCAGCGAACCGACGTGGGTGATAAGCAGCGCTTTCATCGCGGAACGTTGGGATTTCTCAGACTGGTAATAGCTGATGAGCGCCCAGGAGCAGCCACCGGTGATTTCAAAAAACAGCAACTGGCCCAGCAGTGTGGAGGAGAGCACCAGACCGGACATTGCGCCGATGAAAATCAGCAAAAATGCGTAGTAGCGATTGCTGCCGTCGTGCGGGTGCTCCTTATTACCACGGGTCAGATATCCCGTGGAATAGAGCGATACCAGCAGGCCGAGGAAGACCACCACAAACAGTATCAGGGTACTGATTTTGTCTACCGTCATGCCGAACAACGCTATCTGTCCGGCGCTAAGCAGTGGGATCTCTACGACCTCGCTGCCGGCGGCATGAAAGCCCGCTGCCAGCGATACCGTGGCGATAGTTGCCAGCAGTGCAAACAGCGTGGCCAGCATGGGGGCGGTCTGTCTGGGGGCCAATGAGACGACCAGCGCGCCGATAAACGGCAGCAGCAGGGTCGTCAGGGCTAGAGTTTCCATAGTAATTCAGCGCTCCTTACAGACCGGTTAACCAAAGAACATATGACAGCGCGGCGAGACTAAAACCGAGCCAGGTAAGGTGGTGTGTCAGTAAAAAGCGCCCGCGAGCGAGCGAGTTTTCGACCACTGACGCAATAACAAACACCACCAGTAATTTGACCAGCGTGAGGACCAGCGAGAGCAGCATGGCCCCGATAGTCAGCGAGCCGGCATTGCCGAACGGGAAGAAGAGCGCCAGGAACAGCGAGGCCATCACCACCTGTTTCAGACCGATCCCCCATTTAACCAGCGCCAGCCCGGCCCCGGAGTATTCGGTCAGCGGCCCTTCCTGTAACTCTTGTTCCGCCTCTGCCACATCGAAGGGGATTTTGCCCATCTCGATAAAACAGGCGAATCCGCAGGCGAGCATCGCCAGCAGCGTGGCAACCGGGGAGACCCAACCGGCCGCCAGCGTGGTGCTGATAGCGCCGATATTGGTCGACCCTGCCAGCAGCGCCAGCACCAGCAGCGAGAGAATCAACATCGGTTCCACCAGGATGCCGAGTGTCAATTCGCGGCTGGCGCCAATGCCGGAAAACGGACTGCCGGTATCGAGGCCGGAGAGGGCAAAGAAGAAACGGAATAAGGCGAACAGATAAATCAGGGTGATTAAGTCGCCCGCACCCGCGAAAGGCGAGGTACGCACAAACAGCGGTAGTGTCATTGCCACCACCAGCATGCTGCTCAACAGCACCCAGGGCATGACGCGGAACATCATGCCGGACGAGGCCGGAGCCACCTCCTGGCGCTTAAGCAATTTTTGTAGATCGCGGTAGTCCTGTAAGACGCCCGGACCCTGGCGAGAGTGCATCCGCGCGCGGATCTGCCGGGAGATCCCGGTAAATAGCGGCGTTAGTGCCAGCAGAAACGCCGCCTGGCAGAGGGCAAACAGACCCAGTGACCAGTCAGGGGTTGGTTGTATCATCTTCTCTCCCTCCTTAGACGGCGATAGTCAGCAGCAGGATCACCAGCGCGGCAATCACATACAGGCAATAGAGACGGAAGTCGCCGCTTTGCAGATACTGCACCGCACGGGCAATACGTTTGGTTATCCCGACCAGAGGCAGGATGATTTTGTCGTCCCAGAACGGCTCTGTGCAGGTCGCAGCAACAGTCACACCGTCCAGGCTGCGCTGTAGCGGCTGGGCAGGATCGAGCTGTTTACGCATGCGATACAGCGGGCCAAAGACCACGCGCAGGGGCTGTGTAAAGCTACCGGCAGACGGCGCCATGCCTTTTTCCCAGGCGTAACCGCATGCCCATGCATCACCGGTGCGCCGGAAATTGCCACGGGTGTGACGATTGATATACCAGAACAGGCCCGGCAGCACGGGCATCGCGATAAGCAGCAGGAAGACCACCGATGGCGTCAATATTGCCTGCTGCGCGTCGCCTGGCATCAGCGTTGCGCCTTGCGCCACGGCCAGCGTTTCCTGAGAGGAAAGCGACTGGGCAATGTGCAACAGGTGTGGTGCAACGAGATTTGCCCCGACACCTGCCAGTACGCAAAACAGCGCCAGCAGACACATGGCAATCACCATCGGCCAGGGCACTTCCCGGGCATGGTCGGCTTTTTCGCTGCGGGCGTTACCGCAAAAACTCACACCGTAGACTTTGACGAAGCACATCGCGGCCAGCGCGCCAGTGATAGCCAGCATAACGATGGCGATGGGGCCTGCCAGCCGGGGAATAATGGCGTCCACGCGGGTGAGGGAGAACAGCGACTGGTAGGTATACCATTCACTGATAAAGCCATTGAGCGGCGGCATGGCGGAAATCGCCAGACAGCCAATCAGGAATGCACCTGCGGTCCACGGCATCCGTTTGGCCAGTGCGCCCATTTTTTCCATATCCCGCGTGTGCAGGCGGAAAATAATCGCTCCGGCGCCGAGGAACAGCAGCCCTTTAAACAGCGCGTGGTTGAGCAGGTGGAACAAGGCGCCCAGCAGACCCACGGCGGCGATAACCGGATGATGGAGCGCAATGCCAGCCATGCCGACGCCAACGCCCATCAAAATGATGCCGATGTTTTCAACGGTGTGCCAGGCAAGCAGGCGTTTAATGTCATGCTCTGCCAGCGCGTAGAGGACACCCAGCACCGACGACACTGCACCAAAGGCCAGTACCACCACACCCCACCACAGCGGAATACCGCTATGCCCGAGCAGGTCGATACCGATTTTGATAATCCCGAAGATGCCGATTTTGACCATCACACCCGACATTAATGCCGACGCGTGTGACGGCGCTGCCGGGTGTGCGCGCGGCAACCAACTGTGCAATGGCAGCATCCCCGCTTTAGCGCCAAAACCAAAGAACGCCAGCAGGAAGACTGCGGAGGCAACACCCGGTGACAGCGACAGCTCGCGGAAGCTGTCGAAATCCAGGCTGTTGCTCTGTCGCCACATCAGGAAGAAGGCAACCATAATCAGCACCGAACCAGCGTGGGCGATAAAGAAATAGAGCATGCCGGCGTGAATGGATTCGTCGTCCTGCTCGGTGATGACCAAAAACCAGGAGGCCAGCGACATCATTTCAAACAGCACGATGAACCAGAATGCGTTGTCCATCACTACCAGGCCGACCATCGATGCGATGAACAGATTCATAAAGAAGCCCATCGCGCCGACGCCTTTGCCGACATACTCGCGCACGTAGGAGAGCGAATAGAGGCCGCAGACGGTCACCAGCAGGGAAATCACCAGCACCATAAAGGCGGCGAGGCTGTCCATGCGCACGATAAAGTGGGCAAATGCGAAGGGGCCGATGGCCTGCCAGTGCAGCGTTTCCGTACCCGTTAACGCAGTGACGGCGCTCGCCAGACCGAGTAATCCGCCGGCCATTGCCGACAGACCGGCCACCTTAATCGCCAGTTCTTCTTGCCGGGCCAGTAACAATGACGCGACGCCGCCAGCGACATATAACAAGATTGACCACATCAATAATTGCAGGGCATCCATTAGCGTTGCTCCGGCGTGGGTGAAGAAGAGTCGAAGGTCATATCCGTCGTGTTGAGCGCGGCCAGGAGCCTGCGTGCTTTCAACTGTTTGTTGATTGCATCTTCCTGCACCAGATGCAGCGCATGTGTCGGACAGGATCTGACGCAGGCGGGGCCTTCTGGAAGGAAGTGGCAGAGGTCGCATTTGACGGCGATGGTCTGCACGCCCGCGTTCCAGCGCAAAAACGGCTGCATGGTTTGCGGACTGGCAGGAACATCCCGGAGCTGTTCTTCCGGAACGAAGTTTTCGTAGCGTGCAGGAATATTGACCGGGCGGCTTCCTGACGGGGTAATCGCACCGAACGGACAGACCAGACCGCAGAGTTTGCAGCCGATACAGAGCGTTTCGTTGAGATAGACCGCGTCATCCTTAAAGGAAATCGCGTTTACCGGGCAAACCTGTTTGCAGGGGGCATCGTCACAGTGTCGGCACATGACCGGCGCGGTTTTGGTGTCCGTTTTAACCAGCGTTAATCGTGGGTGGTACTGCAACCCTTCAATCTTATGAACATCCGAACACGCGGCAAGGCAGGTATTGCATCCTATACACCACTCGGGATTTGCAATCACAAAGCGGTTCATGTCGGCTCCTTGAGAAGAAAGCAAGAAAATCGTTGAGCCTTCTTAAGCACAAGTCATGCCAGATGTTAAAATCTTTATTTATCAGATGGTTGTTATAATTTCAGGTGGCGAGTCAACAAAAGTGATGGTCAGGGCTGAACGATAAGTAACCCGTTGTCGGCACTAGTGTCGAAATGAATGATAAAGTGTGATCAACTTCAAATAATTGCCGGGGAAGGCAAAGGCGAGAGGCAGGGAAAAAGGGCGGCCATAGACGGGACGCCCGAAAGAGTGGTGGCGCAATATGAGCCCGCTCAGGGGTTCTCTTTCAGCCAGTTGAGCACGATGTCGTGATGATTGCTGGTTTTGAAATCATCAAAAACATGCTCGACTTTGCCATCCGCGTCGACAAGGAAACTAATGCGGTGAATGCCGTCGTAGGTTTTGCCCATAAAGGACTTCTCACCCCAGACGCCAAACTGTTCGCAAATTTGGTGATCTTCATCGGACAGCAGCGTGAAGTTCAGCAACTCTTTTTCGGCGAAACGGGAAAGTTTTTCCGGTTTGTCAGTGCTGATACCCAGTACTTCAACGCCCGCTTTCTTCAAATCATCCATGTTATCGCGCAGGCCGCATGCCTGTACGGTACAGCCTGGCGTCATAGCTTTCGGGTAGAAATACACCAGAACACGCTGTCCCTGGAAGTCGGCCAAATTTACTTGTTCTCCGTCTTGATCCGGCAAGCTAAATTTCGGTGCGATATCACCGGCTTTCAGTGGATTCATTACTTAACTCCATCCTGTTCATCATGCTGTGAATAGTTGACCACGTTTATACTGCCTTGTGCATTCAATTCTGTACATAGGGCTTTGAATGCCTGGTCAATGTTTGATGCGTCCTGCGACGCAGGACTGTGAGCGGTTATCTGAATAAAAAGCTGCGCGGCCCTGGTGTCGTCACCCGGTTGTGTGCGGGAGACCAGCTCAGCGATGTTCATCTGAAAGGTGTCGAACAAGGCAGTAA
The DNA here is from genome assembly GCA_900112785.1 of Phytobacter palmae. GTDB lineage: Bacteria > Pseudomonadota > Gammaproteobacteria > Enterobacterales > Enterobacteriaceae > Phytobacter > Phytobacter palmae. The sequence continues at coordinate 121,886 of FONB01000009.1, forward strand.
AACGCTCAATCAGATGCGGCGAATCAGGCACTTCCACCTGAACCCAGACGGTGGCAGGCATGGCAGGACGGGGGCGAGCGGCGGTACGCTTCATCACGATCAATAAATCCAGCTCCGCGCCTTTAAGCGGCAATGTTGATTCAATCAGCGTAATGGCATTCCAGGAGCCAGAGAGCAGCATAATAAATGTGAACTCTTCCCCCAGCATGGCCAGACGACTGTCTTCAATATTGCAACCGCAACTGCTGACGTGGCGCGTGATGGTATTAACGATACCCGGCCTGTCGGCACCCAGCGCAGTAATAACCAGAAAATGTTGTGATGAGGCAGTCAAACCTGTGCTTCCTGTCAAACCTGAGATAATCATAAGGAAAGCATAAAAAAAACCGGCATACAACCGCCGGAACGCCTCACGTCACTTGCTTTTATTACAGCACCACACGTACCATTGAGATTCTTGTTTGCACAGAGGATGGCCCATGTTCACGGGAAGTATAGTCGCGCTTGTTACGCCAATGGATGATAACGGTAAAGTCTGTCGGCCAAGCCTGAAAAAACTGATTGATTACCATGTCGCCAGTGGAACATCGGCGATTGTTTCTGTAGGAACGACCGGGGAATCCGCCACGCTCAGCCATGAAGAGCATGGGGATGTGGTGATGATGACGCTGGAACTGGCAGACGGGCGTATTCCTGTCATCGCAGGTACTGGCGCAAACGCCACCGCGGAGGCCATCAGCCTGACTCAACGTTTCAATGACAGCGGCATTGTGGGCTGTCTGACAGTAACCCCTTATTACAACCGTCCGACACAGGAAGGCCTGTTCCAGCACTTCAAAGCCATCGCTGGACACACCGATCTGCCCCAGATTCTGTATAATGTGCCATCGCGCACCGGCTGCGATTTGCTGCCGGAAACCGTGGGTCGTCTGGCGGAAATCAAAAATATTATCGGTATTAAAGAAGCAACCGGGAACTTAAGTCGCGTTCATCAGATCAAAGAGCTGGTTTCAGATGACTTTCTGCTGCTCAGCGGCGACGATGCAACCGCGATGGACTTTATGCAACTCGGTGGTCACGGCGTTATTTCCGTTACCTCGAACGTGGCGGCACGTGACATGGCCGACATGTGCAAACTGGCAGCGGAAGGGCAGTTCGCCGAAGCGCGCGTGATCAACAAGCGCCTGATGCCGTTACATAACAAACTATTTGTCGAACCCAATCCTATCCCTGTGAAATGGGCATGTAAGGAGTTGGGGCTTGTGGCAACCGATACGCTGCGCCTGCCGATGACACCGATCACCGATCATGGTCGTGAAGTGGTTCGCTCCGCGCTTAAGCATGCCGGATTGCTGTAAAGTTTAGGGAGATTTGATGGCTTACTCAGTACAGAAGTCGCGCCTGGCGAAGGTGGCGGGAGTTTCATTTGTGATGTTACTCGCTGCCTGCAGTTCGGATTCACGCTACAAACGTCAGGTCAGTGGTGACGAGTCCTATCTGGATGCCGCGCCGCTTGCGGAACTTCATGCGCCTGCTGGCATGATCCTGCCGGTGCAGAATGGCGAATATAACATTCCTGCCACTAACGGCAGTGGTGCTGTGGGTAAAGAGCTGGATATTCGTCCGCCGGCACAGCCGCTGGCGCTGGTAACGGGGGCGCGCACTCAGTTTACTGGCGATACGGCAACCCTGTTGGTTGAAAATGGCCGCAACACAAACCTGTGGCCGCAGGTTGTCAGCATTATTCAGGCAAAAAACTACGCCATCGCGAAGCGTGACGACGCCAGCCAGACCTTAACGACTGACTGGGTTGACTGGAACCGCCTCGATGAAGATCAGCAGTATCGTGGCCGTTATCAAATCTCGGTGAAACCGCAGGGTTATCAGCAGGCGGTGACCGTTAAACTCGTAAACCTGGAGCAGGCGGGTAAGCCGGTTGCAGATAGCGCATCGTTACAGCGTTACAGTACGGAAATGCTGAACGTTATCTCCCAGAGCCTGGATAAAACATCCACTGACGCACAGGCAGCTGCCGAAAACCGCAGCGTGAAGTCGCTTGATGTTCAGTCTGGTGCGGATGATACCGGTCTGCCGATGCTGGTGGTGCGCGGTCCGTTCAACATCGTATGGCAGCGTCTGCCGACAGTGCTGGAAAAAGTGGGCATGAAGGTGACCGACAGCACGCGCTCTACCGGCAGCGTTGCGGTAACCTATAAACCGCTGTCCGATAGCGCATGGCGCGATCTGGGCGCGCGTGACCCGGGCCTGGCGTCTGGCGACTATAAACTGCAGGTAGGTGATCTGGATAACCGCAGTAGCCTCCAGTTTATCGACCCGAAAGGACATACGTTAACCCAGTCGCAAAACGATGCCCTGGTGGCAGCGTTTGAGGCCGCGTTTAACAAGTAAGAATAAGGGCCGGAAATCTCCGGCCTTTTTTTATTTGGCTGACGCAAACGTGTGCGTCGGTGTAAAATAGCTTTTTTTAGTTAAATCATCACACCTGGAGTGACAAAGATGCAAAAGCAAGCTGAGTTGTATCGTGGCAAAGCGAAGACCGTATACAGCACGGAAAACCCGGACCTGTTGGTGCTCGAATTCCGCAATGATACGTCAGCAGGGGACGGCGCGCGTATCGAGCAGTTCGAGCGTAAAGGCATGGTTAACAACAAATTCAACCATTTCATTATGAGCAAACTGGCAGAAGCGGGCATCCCGACTCAGATGGAAGCGTTGTTGTCCGATACCGAATGTCTGGTGAAAAAGCTGGACATGGTACCGGTAGAGTGTGTGGTGCGTAACCGTGCTGCGGGTTCGCTGGTAAAACGTTTAGGGATTGAAGAGGGGATCGAACTGAACCCGCCGTTATTCGATCTGTTCCTGAAAAACGATGCCATGCATGACCCGATGGTAAACGAGTCCTACTGCGAAACGTTTGGCTGGGTGAGCAAAGAGAACCTGGCGCGCATGAAAGAGCTTACTTACAAAGCGAACGATGTGTTGAAAAAACTGTTTGATGACGCAGGCCTGATCCTGGTCGACTTCAAACTGGAGTTCGGTCTGTTCAAAGGCGAAGTGGTTCTGGGCGATGAGTTCTCTCCGGACGGTAGCCGTCTGTGGGACAAAGAAACGCTGGCAAAAATGGACAAAGACCGTTTCCGTCAGAGCCTGGGCGGCGTGATTGAAGCATACGAAGCCGTTGCCCATCGTCTGGGTGTTAAACTCGACTAAGCGATAATACGTTGTAAGCCAGAGGGTGTCCGCATCCTCTGGTTCCCGCCTCTTTTTCTTATGGTAATCCTTCCCGCAACCGCCTACGATCATTATTAATACGTTAGATAATGAGGTGGTTATGCGCTGGCAAGGGCGTCGTGAAAGTAACAATATTGAAGATCGGCGCGATGAATCGGGTGGACCCGTTATTCGGGGGCCAGGATTTCGCCTGCCGGGCGGTAAGGGCGGCATTATTCTGTTGGTGATTGTGATTTTCGCCAGTTACTACGGCGTGGATTTAACGGGCCTAATCACCGGGGAACCGGTTAATACCAGTTCTCAGCAGCGCTCCATCAGCCCGCAAGAAGATGAAGCGGCGAAATTCACCAGTGTTATCTTTGCGACGACCGAAGACACCTGGGGACAGCTTTTTGAAAAGATGGGGCGCCATTATCAGCAACCCAAACTGGTTATGTACCGTAACCGGATTACAACAGGCTGCGGTACCGGGCAATCCGTCATGGGGCCGTTTTATTGCCCTGCCGACAGTAAAGTCTATATTGATCTCTCCTTTTATGACGACATGAAGCACAAACTTGGGGCGAACGGTGATTTCGCTCAGGGATATGTTATTGCTCATGAAGTCGGACATCACGTGCAAAAATTACTCGGTACTGAGGCTAAGGTACGCCAGCTCCAGCAAAACGCGTCGCAAACCGAGGCCAATGCGTTATCGGTAGGTCTGGAATTGCAAGCCGATTGCTACGCCGGGGTCTGGGGACACAGCATGGAGCAGCAAGGCGTGTTAGATGCAGGCGATCTGGAAGAGGCGTTGAATGCGGCCACCGCAATGGGTGACGATCGCTTACAGAAACGCAGCCAGGGGCTGGTTATCCCCGATACGTTCACACATGGCACCTCTGAACAGCGTTATAACTGGTTCAAACGCGGAATGGACAGCGGCGAACCGGCTCAGTGCGATACGTTTAGCGGTAAGCTGTGATGTTGCAAGCCAGGACATGTGAATGTCATTAGCAGCCTTATGCGCCCGCATGGCAGACGAGGGGATCCGACGTTTGCTGGTTATCGCGGATGAGGATGAGGCGTGTCTGCGGCAGGCTAATGATCTTCGGGTTTTATTACCCGGCGACTGGCTGTGGGTGGGTGAAGCAACCGACTGGCCTCTCCACTGCGCGCCGCGGGCGCTAACCACACTGCTTGGCCGCGAATTCACCCATGCCGTGCTGGATGCCCGTTACGGTTTTGATGTCGCCGCGCTGGCAGCGCTCAGTGGTACGCTGAAACCGGGCAGTTTTCTGGTCTTGCTTACACCGCCGCTGGATGCATGGGCGCAACGGCCTGATAACGACAGTTGTCGCTGGAGTGATACCGCCGAGCCGATTGCCACACCGCGCTTTGTTGAACACTTTTGTCGGGCACTGCGCCAGGACGAAAATGTCATTCTCTGGTCACACTCATATTCATTCTCTTTGCCTGCGTTTTCTGCACGTCCTGCCTGGCACGTAGCGACAGGCGCGCCCGAACGGGAACAGGCGGAGGTTCTGGCTGAACTTGCCGCTATGCCGCCAGGCGTTATGGTAGTGACGGCACCGCGCGGGCGAGGGAAATCAGCACTGGCGGGTATGCATCTTGCGCGTCTGGCGACGCAGGCCATCGTTACCGCGCCGGGGCGTGCTGCAACCGATGTACTGGCATCCTATGCCGGAGAGATTAATTTTATGGCTCCGGATGCCTTACTGGCGCACATTATCCATGGTCAGCCTCTGGCCGACTGGTTAATTGTCGATGAGGCGGCGGCCATTCCTGGGCCGCTGCTGACAACGCTCGTTTCAGCTTTCCGTTATGTATTGTTAACCACCACGGTACAGGGTTACGAAGGTACCGGGCAGGGCTTCTTACTGAAATTCTGTGCTGGTTTTCCTCATCTCATTCATCGCGAGTTGCATACGCCACTGCGCTGGGCAGAAGGCTGTCCACTGGAAGCGTTTATCAGCACGGTATTGTTATTTGACGATGCGTCGGCGCTGGCGCAACCGGTGGGCGAGGCGACGACCCTTTCGCTCGAACAATCTGCGTGGTCTACACAACCCTCGCTTCCGGCGGCGCTCTATCGACTGCTTACCAGCGCCCATTACCGCACCTCTCCTCTGGATTTGCGTCGTATGATGGATGCGCCAGGGCAACATTTCTGGCTCACGAAAACCCCTGGTGCATTACTGGCAGCGCTCTGGCTGGTGGAAGAGGGGGGATTGTCCGCCGGACTCAGTCGGGCGGTCTGGGCGGGATTTCGTCGTCCTCGCGGTAATCTGGTGGCGCAGTCGCTGGCAGCCCACGGTGGCAGTCCGCTTGCGGCGACGTTGCGCGGCTTACGCGTGAGCCGTATTGCGGTCCATCCGTCACGTCAGCGGGAAGGGCTGGGGCAGGCATTAATTGCGCATGCCCGTCAGCATGTGACGGGTTGTGATTATCTCTCGGTGAGTTTCGGCTACACGGCCGCGCTGTGGGATTTCTGGCAGCGATGCGGCTTCCACCTTGTCAGACTTGGCAGCCATCGGGAGGCCAGCAGTGGCTGCTATACCGCCATGGCCCTGCTACCGCTGACGGCAGCAGGGCAGGCACTGGTAGACAATGAGCAGCGCAGACTGGCGCGGGATTTACCCTGGCTTGATGCCTGGAGAGGGGAAAAGTTACCGCTGGCCGTCAATCCACAGACTACCCTTAATGATGATGACTGGCAGGAGCTGGCCGGGTTTGCGTTTGCCCATCGCCCGCTTTCTTCGGCAACAGGGGCGTTGCAACGATTGCTGATGCAGGTTGATTTGCCCCTCAACGCATTACGGATGCAGCTTACTGAGAAGCGCAGTGAGGCAGATATCTGTCGTGTACGGGGCCTTTCGGGGCGTAAAGCCTTACTTGTAACGCAGCGCCAGGAAGCCGCTTCGGCGCTGTCTTTACTCGACCCTGAGCAGACAATTTTGCTGAAAGAGCAGGTTCGCCAACTGCAATTTTTTTAACTAACTCATTCAGTTAAATGGCATGGTGATTATTCCTCCCCGGCGTAAACTGCAGGCAACGAATTAAGGAGACCGCCATGAAACATGACCATTTTGTTGTTCAACAACCGGAAAGCGCCGCGAAACAATTATTGCTGTTCTTTCATGGCGTTGGCGATAACCCGGCAAACATGGGGCAGATAGCCCGCTACTTCGCGCCGCTGTTTCCGGAAGCGATGATTGTCAGCGTCGGGGGGACAGAACCCTGTGGACCGACCGGACGTCAGTGGTTCTCTGTGCAGGGTGTTACCGAAGAGAATCGTCAGGCGCGTATTGATGCCATCATGCCGGTATTTATTGAAACGGTTCGCTACTGGCAACAGCAAAGCGGCGTTAGCGCACTGGCCACCGCCCTGATTGGTTTCTCGCAAGGCTCCATCATGGCGCTGGAAGGGGTTAAAGCGCAGCCTGATTTGGCATCCCGCGTAATCGCTTTTAATGGTCGCTACGCCAGCCTGCCGCAAACGGCCTCGACGGCATCGACTATCCACCTGATTCACGGTGGTGAAGACCGTGTCATTGATTTGGCGCATGCGGTTGCCGCTCAGGAAGCGCTACTGCGTGCAGGCGGCGATGTGACGCTCGATATTGTTGAGGATTTAGGGCATGCGATAGATGATCGCAGTTTACAGTTCGCCCTTGACCATCTGCGTTATACCGTACCTAAGCACTATTTTGATGAAGCGCTGAGCGGCGGTAAACCGGACGATGATGACATTATTGAATTGATTTAATTAAAACATGCCCGGCGCGCACTGCGGCCGGGCAGATCAGGCGGGGTTACTTTTTCTGGTCTTTTTTCGGCCAGTCGTCCTCATCATCCCACTTATCGTTAAAATCACGATGCGGCGGTAGATCGGGTTTGTTGGCGAGAAATTTTTTGTGATCGACACGTTTGAGATCTTTGATCACGTTCAGCAGTACGCCGAGTAAAAAAACCAGCACCAGAATCCACCAGTATTTCGCTAGCCAGTCCATGCGTCCCTCCCCGTCAGGCGATGAGTTGTTCCATAATGCGTTGATACATACGCGCGAGCAGCTGTAAATCGGCAGCGTTCACACATTCATTGATTTTATGAATAGTGGCGTTAACCGGCCCCAGTTCCACGACCTGTGCACCCATACGCGCAATAAAGCGACCATCTGATGTACCGCCAGTGGTTAACAGCTGCGGTTTAATCTCATTATAGTGCTCAACGGCGTTAACCACCGCATCCACCAGCTTGCCGCGACCAGTAAGGAAAGGCTGACCAGAAAGCCACCAGTCAATGGTGTAGCGTAACTGATGCTTCTCCAGCAGTGCGGCAACGCGTTCTTTGATCATCGCATCGGTAAGCTCGGTGCTAAAGCGGAAATTAAACTGCAGGTAAAGATCGCCCGGAATTACGTTGTTGCTGCCGGTGCCTGCCTGAATATTCGCGACCTGCATGCTGGTCGGCGGAAAATATTCATTACCCTGATCCCATTCGATCGCCACCAGCTCATTGAGCATCGGCGCCGCGCGATGTACCGGGTTATCGGCCAGATGCGGATAGGCGACATGGCCCTGCACCCCGTGAATGGTTAAGTTACAGGTCAGCGACCCGCGACGGCCATTTTTGACCACATCGCCCACCACTTCGGTACTGGATGGTTCGCCCACCAGACAGTAGTCCAGGCGCTCGTTGCGCGCCATTAAGGCTTCAACCACTTTCACCGTGCCGTTTGCAGCGCTGGCCTCTTCATCAGACGTGATGAGAAACGCCAGACGGCCTTTGTGATTTGGGTGAGTCGCAACAAAACGTTCAGCGGCGACAACCATGGCCGCCAGTGAGCCTTTCATGTCGGCCGCGCCGCGACCAAACAGCATGCCATCGCGGATGGTCGGTTCAAACGGTGGATTGATCCAGCGGTCTGCATCACCGGAAGGCACAACGTCAGTGTGTCCGGCGAAGGCCAGCGTTTCACCTTGTCCACGCCATGCCCAGAAATTCAGTGTGTCGCCAAAATTCATCGGCTCAATGGTAAAACCGATGGCGCGAAGACGTTCGATCATTAACGCCTGACACCCTGCGTCATCGGGGCTCAGAGAAGGGCGACGAATAAGCTGTTGCGTCAGCTCAATAACCGGGCACGACATAAACTACACCTCGTTGATAAACGTCTCATAACTGGATTCATTGAAACCCAGCAGCATAGGCTTACCGGGCGCGCAGAGCAATGGGCGTTTGATAATTGCCGGCATTTCTAACATCAGCGCGGCTGCGGAATCCGCGTTTGTAATGGTTGCGCGCAGCGATTCATCCAGTTTGCGCCAGGTGGTCCCCCGGGTATTCAGCAACGCTTCCCACCCCAGTTCTGCAATAAATTGCTGCAATAGATCGGCATCAAGGCCGTCTGCGCGGTAGTCGTGAAACCGATAATCGACCTGATGCGCTTCCAGCCAGCGACGGGCTTTTTTGATGGTGTCGCAATTTTTGATGCCAAACAGAGTGAGCATAGTGAATCCTTTTGTCTTATCTTTGGTTAATTGCCCAATAAATTAGAATAATGTTGGGCGAAGAAACATATAATATCATTTCATTCGCAGGGTAATCATACTTCCGGTTATTAAATTTAGCCGCCAGGGTTTGCCATCAGCAATATGTACAAGTTTGAAGAAATACTAAGGGTGATAATTAATATCGTAAAAATGATCTCATCCGAAAGCCTGACCAGGTGGTTAAATAAACAAAAAATTCACCTGATGGCAAAAAATCATCTAATTGGCTACTCCAGAGATACATTCTGACTACAGCGTAATGACGCTGTGGCCCAGCATACATCAGGGGTGAGACGAAATGTTTCTGAATGTTGCTATCGCTCACATTAAATAGCCGAATATTGGTGCATAGTTATTTCGTCGATGCAAATACTATGAGAGGCCAATCAAAGTAATTGGCTGAAATATCTTCACAGCGATGTCGGGTTCTCGTAGAATACGCATAATAATAAGAGAGGTAGTTATGATTGAACGTGAACTGGGGAACTGGAAAGACTTTATCGAAGGCATGCTTCGTAAATAATTTCCAGAGGAATCATAAAAGCAGTGATTGCTTAAAACGATAAAAGTGTGAAATTAATCATGCAGTAAAAGGCGACCTCATCAGGTCGCCTTTTTATTTGATCATTATTCCTGACGTTCTTTCAGCGGGAAGCGTCGTCTGACCAGCACAAAGAACAGAGGAACAAAGAAGATAGCCAGCACGGTTGCTGAAATCATCCCGCCCATTACCCCGGTGCCCACTGCATGCTGGCTACCGGAGCCTGCGCCTGTACTGGTTGCCATTGGCAAAACGCCAAAGACGAAGGCCAGAGAGGTCATCAGGATAGGGCGCAGACGCTGACGGCAGGCATGCAGTGTGGCAGAAAGCAGATCCTGACCTTTCTGGTTCATTTCGTTGGCGAACTCGACAATCAGGATGGCGTTCTTCGCCGACAGTCCGATAACCGTCAACAGACCCACCTGAAAGTAGACGTCATTTTCCAGCCCACGCATCCAGGTGGCGAGCAGAGCACCAATGACCCCGAGCGGCACGACCAGCATCACCGAGAAGGGCACTGACCAGCTTTCATACAGCGCGGCCAGACAGAGGAATACCACCAGCAGAGAGATAGCATAAAGCGCCGGTGCCTGTGAGCCTGATAAACGCTCCTGGTAGGACATTGCCGTCCACTCCAGACCGAAGCCTCCGGGAATCTGGCTAACCAGTTTTTCCATGGTATCCATGGCCGTACCGGTACTGATGCCTGGTGCCGCTTCACCCACAATCTCTACTGCCGCATAGCCGTTGTAGCGTTCCAGACGCGGAGAGCCGGTTTCCCAGTGTGACGAAGCAAAGGCAGAGAAGGGCACCATACCGCCGCTGCTGTTGCGTACATACCAGAGGTTAATGTCACCTGGCAGCATGCGGTATTTTGCTGCTGACTGGACGTAGACTTTCTTCACGCGGCCGCGGTCCATAAAGTCATTCACATAACTCGAACCCCAGGCGGTTTGCAGCGTGTCATTGATATCATCAATTGAAACCCCCAACGCCTGCGCTTTACGTTGATCAATATCTACCTGTAATTGCGGGCTGTCATCGAGGCCGTTGTGACGCACGCGAGTCAGCATCTTATTGCTGTCGGTCATTTGAATCAGTTTGTCGCGCGCCGCCATCAGCGCGTCGTGCCCGGCCCCGGCGTGATCCTGCAATTCCATATCGAAACCAGCAGAGCTGCCCAGCCCACTGATTGCCGGAGGGCTACTGGCAATGACACGGGCCTCCTTGATATCGCGAAACGCTTTGGTGGCACGTTCAATGATGGCAAAGGAGCTTCCTGTTTTTGGATCGCGTTCATCCCAGTCTTTCAGGCGTACAAACATACGTGCGACGTTCTGGCCGTTACCACCAGGGCCTGAACCGACGGTAGCGAACACGGAGGCGACATTGTCCTTCTCGTGTCTGAAGAAGTAATCTTCAACCTTTTGCACCACCTTGAGTGTCTGCTGCTGCGTTGCGCCGCTTGGCAATTGGATGGATGCCAGAAACATTCCACGATCTTCAAGCGGTAAAAAAGACGTTGGCAGGCGCAGGAATAAAAACACCATTGCGCCCAGCAAAAAAACGTAGAGCAGGATCCAGCGCAGGCTACGATGCAGAATTTTCGCTACGCCATTTTCGTAACGATCGGCATTGCGGTTAAACATGCGGTTAAAGGCGCCGAAGAAACCTTTTTCCCCATGATGCTCGCCTTTATGCAAAGGTTTTAGCAGCGTGGCACACAGGGCGGGCGTGAGGATCATCGCCACCAGTACCGATAGCACCATGGCTGAAACGATAGTAATGGAGAACTGACGATAAATCGCCCCGGTGGTACCACCGAAGAACGCCATGGGGACAAATACCGCCGAAAGAACCATTGCGATGCCCACCAGAGCACCCTGGATTTGCCCCATCGATTTTCGTGTCGCTTCCCTGGGCGAAAGGCCTTCCTCGCTCATGATACGTTCAACGTTTTCCACCACCACAATTGCATCATCCACTAACAGGCCGATGGCGAGGACCATCGCAAACATGGTGAGGGTATTGATGCTATAGCCAAAGCCGTAGAGAACGGCGAATGTCCCCATCAACACCACCGGGACGGCAATGGTAGGAATGAGCGTCGCGCGGAAATTCTGCAAAAACAGATACATCACGAGGAAGACCAGCGCGATAGCTTCAAGCAGCGTTTTCACTACGTCGATGATGGATTCTTTAACGAAAGAGGTTGTCTCGTAGGCGACACGGTATTCCAGACCATGCGGAAAATATTGCGACAGTTCATCCAGCCGTTTCAGCACTAATTCCGAGGTCGCCATCTCATTCGCACCGGAGGCCAGCTTAATCCCAAGTCCGGAGGCGGCGAGACCGTTAAAGCGGCTCAGGAAGTCATACTTCTCCGCGCCCAGTTCAACCTCTGCGACATCGCCAAGGCGGACTTCTGAACCATCCTGATTGACCCGCAACGTGATATTACGAAACTGCTGCGGTGTCTGGAGTAACGATTGTGAGTTAATCGAGGCGTTCAGCGCCTGACGGTCTACCGATGGTGATCCGCCAAGCTGACCAACAGCGACCTGGGCGTTCTGGGATTTAATCGCGCTGGTCACATCGTCGGTGGTCATCTGGTAGCTATTAAGCTTCGCTGGATCGAGCCAGATACGCATAGCATACTGCGAACCGTAGGCGTCGATATCGCCAACACCATTCACACGGCTTATGGGATCCTGAATATTACTGGCGACATAGTCGGCGATATCTTGTTTATCCATCGAGCCGTCGGTGGAGACAAACGCCAGCGTCAGGATGTTGGTATCTCCGGTTTTTCGTACCGTCACCCCCTGGTTCTGCACTGCCTGAGGTAGCTTACGCAGGGCAGATTGCAGCTGGTTTTGTACCTGCTGCACGGCCTCATCGGGGTCTGTGCCGGCGGTGAAACTGAGTGTAATCGTGGCCTGCCCGGCGCTACTACTCTGTGATGACATATACATCAGATTATCGAGGCCGGTCATGTTCTGTTCGATAACCTGCGTTACGGTGTTTTCCAGCGTCTGGGCTGAAGCGCCAGGGTAGTTTGCGGTAATACGGACATTAGGCGGGGCCAGGTTAGGGTATTGCTCTACCGGCAGAGAAATAATGGCAAGGGTTCCGGTCAAACAGATCAGGATCGCCAGTACCCACGCAAAAATGGGGCGATCAATAAAAAAATTCGCCATCAGAAACAAGACCTCGTTGTTTTGCTGCGCATTGTTATTTTGACATTGCTGGAATCAATGAGTGTGTGCTCAATGTAGCGGGAAGAGATAAAGCAAACGTGGAGAAAAAAAGGAGAAAATGTAAATTATCATTCTTTTTCAAGGCACAATTATGCAGAGTACCTTTCATCCCCGTTTTGCCTCTTCCATTTCTGGAATTCTTTTCTTTTCCTTACGTTTGCTGACTTTTAAGACTGCGTGGTGCCGGGAACCGAAGCTCGACTAATGTCCCACCGCCGGGCGGGCGCGTAAAGGTCAATGTGCCACCAAGGCGGCTTGCTCGCTCGCGCATTATGTTCAGTCCGTAGTGTCCCTGAGGCTCATCAGTACTGTCGATTCCCTTGCCGTTGTCGCGTATATAAACCGAATACTGACCGTCCGGGTCAGTAACGCAACTAACGGTAATGGTAGTGGCATCTGCATGCTTAATCGCGTTGATAACCGCCTCGCGCACTATCTGCAGGATGTTGACCTGCTGTTGGGCATCCAGCATAAGCGTTGGCAGGCGGCAATCAAGTTCGAGCTTCGCAGTGGTCTGGCTCTGCAGGAGTTCCATCGCTTCATTCAGTACGGCGGGCAGATCGCTTTTGGATACCGTCAGGCGGAAGGCCGCCAATAATTCCCGCAGTTGACGCCAGGCATCGTTCAGGGCACGTGAAAAATCGGCGATGATGGTCTGGGCGGGCGCGTTTTCCGTGGGCACCGCTCGTTTGAGCAATGCCAGTTGAATACGCAGGTAAGAAAGCACCTGTGCAAGGGAATCATGAAGTTCCATAGCGATGGTGGCGCGTTCTTCCATCAGCATCAGTTGCTGCTGCTGTTTTTGCGCCTGATTAAAATAGAACCCGCGCCCCATAATAGTAGCTACGCTTTGCAGTAATGGCGTAGAGGCCTGAGCATTGACGCTTTGCCAGCGTAATTCGCCAAAAATGTTGTCCTGCATGCCGACCGGTAACGCGTTAAGCGGAAGGTCTCCCTGCGCCTCGCCGTGATGAATAGACCAGTGATCGCCCATCGTTAATTCCAGATAGCTTGCCGCTTCGTGCTCATAGACTATCTGCAGAATGTGACGAAAACACATCACGTCGATCTGGCTGGTATTTAGCGCCTGCGAACATTGATACAAGACTTCGAGGCGTTGATGGGCTTCCTGCAGGTCATGCGTCTTTTCTGCGACCTGTGCTTCTAGTGTGCGGTAGAGTTTGTGCAATTCACCAGACATTCGGTCAAAAGTGGATGCGAGGAGCCCCAGTTCGTTATCCAGATGGGTATTAAGTAACGGATAAGTAAAATGCCCTTGCTGAATCTCCTGGCTTGCCACCATCAGTTGCGTAAGCGGTTTTACTACCTGCTGGCGAATACGGCGTAGCGTAAAAAAGACCAGCAAGAAGATCCCCATTGCACCCATGAGCGAAATACCCAGCACCAGCAACATTTTTCGTTCCGAATAGTGTTGCAACGCCAGAACAAACTGGTCGATGTTATCGACATATTGCTGAATATTATGCTGATACCATGCGGTGTCTCCTGCGCTTAATCGCTCATCCATCTCCTGCCAGCTTTCCTGCAATTGCGCATAGCGTTGCCCAACAATATCAGGCACATACCAGTGGTTTAACTTGCGTAATACCGGTGAGTTCAGCGATTGCCGATAGATTTGGCGATGGGCATTTAATTCTGCGGCGCCACGTTCCAGGTCATACCCCAGGCGATAGCTTTGCATACGCAGAGAACCGGCAATATTGACGGCTTCTGCGTCGCGAAGGCTGCTGGCAAGCGTCAATAACGCCGCTCCCGTTGAGAGTAGCGAAAGCAGGACGATATAAAAAAAGGCTCTGGCAAGGCTGGATGAAACAGGTCGTTTTACAGTCACAACAGCAGTTCCCGCTATCCAAGTGTGTCGGACGAAGTGGCATCGCCGGGCGGCTCATCAAATGAGAAAAATTTTTATTTATGCCACGATAAATTGATCTGCAACATGCCCGTGACAATTAAGTAACGCTTCTGGGCAAATGTACATTGCCTGCGCCGAATAGCCCAGGTAAATACATTGGTCATATTAAAAATAAGGTTTATTAAACCAGAAAAGAAGGTTGCCATGAATCGTTTTATTATGGCTAACAGCCAGCAATGTATAGGGTGTCGAGCCTGCGAAGTGGCGTGTGTAATGGCGCATAATCAGGAACAGCACGTTTTAAGTCACGAACATTTTCATCCCCGAATTACGGTCGTAAAGAATAAACGCCAGCGCAGCGCGGTAACATGTCATCATTGTGAAGCCGCTCCCTGTGCCCGCAGTTGTCCGAACGGCGCAATTAGTCGTGTAAATGATTCGGTGCAAGTTAACCAGGATAAATGCATCGGTTGTAAATCCTGTGCGGTGGCGTGCCCCTTCGGCACCATGCAAATCCTCGTCACCCCGGTCGGGAATGGCATGGTAAAGGCCACAGCACACAAATGTGACCTCTGTGTTGATCGCGCCGAAGGGCCGGCCTGTGCACAAAATTGCCCGGCACAGGCCATTCAGGTGATAAGTCGTCATGATCTGGCGGACCTCGCGAAAACGCGCCGTTTACGCGCGGCCAGCCAGGAAGCACAGCCGTGGCACAGTATGGCGGCCCTGGTCCCGGCATTTAACGATTGCAAGGTCAAACAGATGCTCAAAACGCCGCCGCGTGGTGAACCCGATAAGCTGGCGCTGGCGGCTCGCAAAACCGGTTTTGCTGAAATCTATCTGCCATTCCGTACCGATCAGGCGCAGCGGGAAGCGGAGCGCTGTCTGAAATGCGGTGAGCACAGCGTTTGTGAATGGACCTGCCCGCTGCACAATCATATTCCCCAGTGGATTGAACATGTAAAAGCCGGAGATATCACGGCGGCAGTTGAGTTATCCCATCAGACCAACTGCCTGCCCGAAGTCACCGGGCGCGTCTGCCCGCAGGATCGTCTGTGCGAGGGGGCCTGTACCGTTCGTGACGATTACGGTTCGGTCACTATCGGCAATATTGAACGCTATATTTCCGACCAGGCGCTGGCAAAAGGCTGGCGGCCTGATCTTAAGCATGTGGCTGCGGTAGATAAACGCATTGCGATCATTGGCGCGGGGCCTGCCGGGCTTGCCTGTGCGGATGTGCTGGCGCGTAACGGCGTGAACGCCACTGTGTTTGATCGCCACCCGGAAATCGGTGGTCTGCTGACTTTCGGTATCCCGGCTTTCAAACTCGATAAATCACTGCTTGCACGCCGTCGGGAAATTTTCAGTGCGATGGGCATTCGCTTTGAACTCAACTGTGAAATTGGTCGGGATATTACCCTGGCGACCTTACTTGATGAGTATGACGCCGTATTTGTCGGCGTCGGTACGTACCGGTCGATGAAAGCGAATTTACCGAATGAAGATGCGCCTGGTGTCTATGACGCGCTGCCGTTCCTCATCGCCAACACTAAGCACCTGATGGGACTACCAGATTCGCCTGAGGAGCCATTTATCAATACCGCCGGGTTGAATGTGGTGGTGCTGGGTGGCGGCGATACGGCGATGGATTGCGTGCGTACATCGCTGCGTCATGGAGCCAGCAAAGTGACCTGCGCCTACCGTCGCGATGAAGCCAATATGCCGGGTTCGAAAAAAGAGGTAAAAAACGCCAGGGAAGAGGGGGCTGAGTTCGAGTTTAACGTCCAGCCGGTCAACCTTGAGCTGGATGAATCGGGCAAGGTCACGGGGGTTCGTCTGCTGCGAACGCAGTTGGGTGAAGCGGATGCTAAGGGACGCCGCCGTCCGGTGCCGATCGAAGGCAGTGAATTTGTAATGCCAGCAGATGCCGTCATTATGGCGTTTGGTTTCAATCCGCACTCCATGCCGTGGCTGGAAACGCACGGCGTGCAGGTCGATGACTGGGGGCGTATCGCGGCTAATGTCAACAGCGTCTACCGTTACCAGACCACCAATCCGAAAATCTTCGCCGGTGGCGATGCGGTTCGCGGTGCTGATTTAGTGGTGACGGCAATGGCAGAAGGCCGCCATGCTGCACAGGGGATGATGGACTGGCTGGGTGTTAAAGCGCCGCAAGGTCACTGATTACCCGTCGCGACAAAACAGACTTCGCAGCGTAATATGAGAGTGACCGTATTACGCTGTGGAGTCGGTATGTCGTTCAACATTAAAGTCATTAAAGATAAAGTCCTTTCAGATAACTATTTTATTCTTCGCAATATTACCTACGATTTGACCCGCAAAAATGGTGACGTGATCCGCCATAAACGCGAAGTTTATGACAGGGGAAATGGCGCCACGATCCTGCTGTATAACCCGGATAAAAAGAGCGTGGTCCTCATTCGCCAGTTCCGTGTCGCAACCTGGGTTAACGGTAACGAAGATGGCCGTTTGATTGAAACCTGCGCCGGCCTGCTGGACGACGATGAACCGGAAGTCTGTATTCGCAAAGAGGCCGTTGAAGAGACGGGATATGCGGTGAGTGAGGTTCGCAAAGTATTTGAACTCTATATGTCTCCTGGTGGCGTCACCGAAATCGTACATTTCTTTATCGCTCGCTATGATGACAGCATCCGGGCCAATAGCGGCGGCGGCGTGGAAGATGAAGACATTGAGGTGCTTGAACTCCCCTTTGCACAGGCTCTTGAAATGATGAAAAGCGGCGAGATACGAGATGGCAAGGCGGTGATTTTACTGCAATATTTGCACTCTTCTGGCCTAATGGATTGATTTTGTTAGGGTTAAAAAATAAATTTTAGATAAATCTATCCGACAAATCCGATTGAGCGACAGACGCGGGAACATGAAGATACGCAGGTTGTGTGTTGCGACTCTCTTCCGGGGCTGTTTTGTTCATGCGTTACCGCGTTTTGCTTGCTTTCATTCTGGGTGTGTGCCCGATAACGTTTCTGTGGGCTGCACCCGCACAGCAGGCTTTTTCCGACTGGCAAGTAACCTGTAATAATCAAAATTTCTGCGTTGCCAGAAACACAGGCGAGCATCATGGTCTTGTGATGACTCTGGGGCGCAGCGCCGGGGCGCAAACCAGCGCCGCTCTGCGCATTGATCTGGGCGGCAAAGAACTTCCCTCCTTAAAAGAAGCGCCAATTGCGCCGCGTCTGCGCCTGGATGGTAAGCCGCTCGCGCTTGCCGCCCAACGCTGGCAAATCACTCCGTGGCATTTAAAGACCGATAACGCAGAGACGATTACGGACTTTTTGCAAACCATACAGGAAGCCCAGGCGATCACTCTGCAAGACGGGAAGGGGACAATTTCCCTGGTTGGGTTAAAAGCGGCATTGCTGTTTATCGACGCCCAGCAAAAACGCGTCGGTAGCGAAACGGCGTGGATTAAAAAAGGGGATGATCCCCCGCTGAGCGTACCACCGGCCCCGGCCCTTAAAGAAGTTGCACAGACTGCCTCCAGCCCCTCACCCTTGACGCAGCAAGAACTCAATGACTTACTCGATTATGGCAACTGGCGAATGAATAATAGCCAGTGCTCGCTTGATCCTATGCGCCGGGAAGTTCGGGTCACTGCGTTAACGGATGATAAAGCCTTGTTGATTATTGATTGTGAAGCAGGCGCCTATAACACGGTGGATTTAGCCTGGATGGTATCGCGGGAAAAACCGTTCTCTTCACGTCCGCTACGTCTGCATCTGCCGTTTACCCCTTCGCGCGGGACAAATGAACTGGAATTGATGAACGCCAGATTTGATGAGAAAACCCGCGAATTGACTACGCTTGCCAAAGGACGCGGGTTAGTTGATTGCGGTGTAATGACGCGCTGGCGTTTTGATGGCCAGCGCTTTCGCCTGACGCGTTACGCCGAAGAGCCGGAATGTGATAACTGGCATGGGCCAGATGCCTGGCCCACCCTGTGGATCACGCGTTAAGTACGCGTTTGGCTTTTTCGACCACATTCTCAACGGTGAAACCGAAGTACGGGAAGAGCTTATCGGCAGGTGCGGATTCACCGTAGCCTGTCATGCCGACAATTGCGCCTTTCAGCCCGACATATTTGTACCAGTAGTCGGCAATACCGGCTTCGACGGCGACGCGTGCGCTTACCTCAGAAGGCAGAACCGACTCGCGGTATTGCTCATCCTGAGCATCAAAAATATCGGTTGAAGGCAGTGATACCACGCGGACTTTATGCCCCTCCTGAGTCAGTTTTTCCGCCGCTTTTACCGTGATTTCAACCTCAGAACCGGTGGCAATCAGAATGATATCCGGCGTACCCTCGGCGTCTTTCAGGATATAACCGCCTCTGGCAATAGCCTTCACTTGTTCTGGTGTCCTGTCCATTTGCGCCAGGTTTTGTCGGGAAAGAATTAATGCCGTCGGGCCAGTACGACGCTCAACCGCCAGTTTCCAGCCAACCGCGGCTTCCACCTGGTCACAAGGTCGCCAGGTGCTGAAATTCGGTGTCAGGCGCAGGCTGGCCAGTTGTTCCACCGCCTGGTGAGTGGGACCATCTTCCCCCAGACCAATAGAGTCATGGGTATAGACCATGATTTGTCGGGCTTTCATCAGCGCCGCCATACGTGCCGCGTTGCGCGCATACTCCACAAACATCAGGAAGGTGGCGGTGTAGGGCACAAAGCCGCCATGATGGGCAATACCGTTGGCGATCGCGGTCATGCCGAATTCACGCACGCCGTAGTGGATGTAATTCCCGGCGGGATCTTCTTTTAATGACTGCGAGCCCGACCAGATGGTCAGATTACTGGGGGCAAGGTCGGCGGAACCACCGAGCAGTTCCGGCAGCACCGGACCAATCGTATTCAGGGCATTTTGTGACGCTTTACGGGTGGCGATTTTTGCCGGTTCCGCCTGTAGCTTCTCAATATATGCCTGCGTGATTTGTTCCCAGTTTTCTGGCAAGCCGCCGCTCAGGCGACGTGTAAATTCCGCAGCCAAATCCGGATAGGCCTTTTCATAGGCCGCAAATTTCTCTTTCCAAGCCTGCTGCGCTTTTTCGCCGCTTTCACGCGCGTCCCAGGCTTTATAGATCTCTTTTGGGATCTCAAATGCCGGGTATTTCCAGCCCAGTTTCTGACGGGTTAACGCCACTTCCTCTTCACCAAGAGCAGCCCCATGGGATTCCTCTTTCCCCGCTTTATTAGGGGAACCGAAACCGATGACCGTGCGGCAGATAATCAGTGACGGTTTATCCTTAACGCTTTGTGCTTCCAGAATGGCCTTTTTCACGGCCTCAGGATCGTGGCCGTCGATTTCATGTACCACATGCCAGTGATAGGCCTCGAAACGTTTAGCCGTATCATCGGTAAACCAGCCTTCGGTTTCGCCATCGATTGAGATGCCGTTGTGATCGTAAAAACCGATCAGTTTGCCCAGCCCCAGCGTGCCCGCCAGTGAGCTGACTTCATGGGAAATCCCCTCCATAAGACAACCATCGCCCATAAAGACGTAGGTGTAGTGGTCGACAATCTCATGATCAGGACGGTTGAACTGTGCGGCGAGAGTACGTTCGGCAATCGCCAGCCCGACAGCATTCGCCAGCCCCTGTCCCAGCGGACCGGTGGTGGTTTCGACACCTGGCGTATAGCCAATCTCCGGGTGACCCGGGGTTTTCGAATGCAACTGACGGAAGTTTTTTAACTCATCCAGCGACAGGTCATAACCGCTTAAGTGCAACAGGCTGTAGAGCAGCATGGAGGCGTGGCCGTTAGACAGAATAAAGCGGTCGCGATCGTACCAGGTCGGGTCTGTCGGATTATGTTTTAAGAAATCGTTCCAGAGTACTTCGGCGATATCCGCCATTCCCATCGGTGCGCCAGGGTGGCCGGAATTCGCTTTTTGTACTGCATCCATACTCAGGGCGCGAATTGCATTGGCGAGCTCTTTACGAGACATAACTCTCTCCTTGCTAAGGGTTAAAATTTGGCGGCGATCAGATCTTCGAGTTTGCGCTGGTCAACGGCGAACTGGCGGATGCCGTCCGACAGTTTCTCCACCGCCATTGCGTCCTGATTATGTTCCCAGCGGAACTGCGCTTCGGTCAGGGGTTCCGGGCGCGGGAAAGTTTGCGACGGCGGAACCAGTTTACGTTCAACAGTACCTTCCTCAGCATGCAGGGCTTTGAGCAGATCAGGTGAGATGGTCAGCCTGTCGCAGCCTGCCAGCGCCAGCACCTGTTCCGTACGACGGAAGCTTGCGCCCATTACGATGGTTTCGTAGCGATGTTGTTTGAAATAATCGTAGATATTTCGCACGGACTTCACGCCGGGGTCCTCATCCACCACGTAAGGGTCCATGGGTTTACGTTGCTGATACCAGTCGTAAATACGTCCCACAAAGGGGGAGATTAAAAACACCCCGGCTTCGGCACAGGCACGGGCCTGGGCGAAGGAGAACAGCAGTGTCAGGTTGCACTTGATCCCCTCTTTTTCGAGGGTTTCCGCCGCGCGGATGCCTTCCCAGGTCGAAGCCAGTTTGATAAGAATACGTGATTTATCAATACCTAACTCTTCATAGAGCTGAACCAGCTTGCGGGCTTTGGCGATACTTTTTTCTTTATCGTAGGAGAGACGGGCGTCGACTTCGGTTGAGACGCGTCCGGGAATGCTTTTCAGAATTTCTTGACCGAAATTAACCGCCAGCTTGTCACAGGCTTCTGCTACCTGCTGTTCCTGGGTTTTTCCATGGCTTTTGCCATAGACAATAGCGTCTTCAATCAAGTGCTTAAAGTGGTCCAGCGCCGCTGCTTTCAGCAGTAGCGAGGGGTTCGTGGTGGCATCTTCGGGTTGATAATGTCGAATTGACTCAATATCGCCGCTGTCGGCTACCACGGTAGTGAATTGTTTGATGCCGTCTAAATAATTCATGAAAAATACTCCTTAAAAAGCAAGGTGTTATATGAATGACTTCGAGACTGTTGTTGTCGGAATCGTGTTGTGCATAACCAAAAAGCATAGCAGACCAGGAGTGTCTTGCTTTCAATGGGTTGTAACATTGGTGTTATGAATTGATAGTAATTTTTGTTATGGCATGGTCAGAGTTTGGTTGTGTTCAAAGTTTGCAGGTGCGGCTGAGGGCATACTAGGCGGCGCATCAGGACGGTTATCACGCTTCAATTATCTGAAAGATACGCGTAAAGGAACAGCAAATGGACGACCAACTCAAACAAAGTGCCCTCGATTTCCACGAGTTCCCCCATCCGGGGAAAATTCAGGTGTCGCCAACGAAGCCCCTGGCCACACAGCGCGATCTGGCGCTGGCCTACTCGCCGGGTGTTGCGGCGCCGTGTCTTGAAATCGAGAAAGATCCGCTGGCAGCCTACAAATATACGGCGCGTGGCAACCTGGTTGCCGTTGTCTCAAACGGCACCGCCGTACTTGGGCTGGGGAACATTGGCGCCCTCGCCGGGAAACCGGTGATGGAAGGAAAGGGCGTTCTGTTTAAGAAATTCGCTGGCATTGATGTCTTTGATATCGAAGTCGACGAGCAGGATCCGGACAAGCTGATCGATGTGGTGGCGGCGCTGGAGCCGACCTTCGGTGGCATCAACCTGGAAGATATCAAAGCGCCAGAGTGCTTCTATATTGAAGCGAAACTGCGCGAACGCATGAACATTCCCGTTTTTCACGATGACCAGCACGGGACGGCGATCATCAGTACCGCAGCTATTCTAAACGGCCTGCGTGTGGTGGAGAAAAACCTCTCTGGCGTACGCATGGTGGTCTCCGGGGCAGGGGCGGCGGCAATCGCCTGTATGAACCTGCTGGTGGCGCTGGGCATGCAGAAGCACAATATTGTGGTCTGTGACTCCAAAGGGGTTATCTACAAAGGCCGTGAAGCCAACATGGCGGAAACCAAAGCGGCGTATGCCGTTGAAGATGACGGTAAACGCACGCTGGCAGATGTGGTTGATGGCGCGGATATTTTCCTCGGCTGCTCCGGGCCGAAAGTGCTGACGCCGGAGATGGTTAAAAAAATGGCGCGTCAGCCGTTGATTCTGGCGCTGGCGAACCCGGAACCGGAAATTCTGCCACCGCTGGCGAAAGAGGTTCGCCCGGATGCGATCATCTGTACCGGTCGTTCCGATTACCCTAACCAGGTCAACAACGTACTCTGCTTCCCGTTTATTTTCCGTGGTGCGCTGGATGTGGGTGCAACGGCGATTAACGAAGAGATGAAGCTGGCGGCAGTGCATGCGATTGCCGAGCTGGCGCATGCCGAGCAGAGTGAGGTGGTGGCCTCCGCCTATGGCGATCAGGATCTGAGTTTTGGCCCGGATTATCTGATCCCGAAACCGTTTGATCCGCGTTTGATTGTTAAGATCGCCCCCGCCGTGGCAAAAGCGGCGATGGATTCCGGCGTCGCAACCCGCCCGATCGCCGATTTTGACGCCTATGTCGATAAACTCACCGAGTTTGTTTACAAAACAAACCTGTTTATGAAGCCTATCTTTTCGCAGGCGCGTAAAGAACCAAAACGCGTTGTGCTGACAGAAGGGGAAGAGCCGCGTGTGCTGCACGCGACACAGGAACTGATTACTCTTGGACTGGCGAAACCGATTCTGGTGGGGCGTCCGGGGGTTATCGAAATGCGTATCCAGAAACTGGGGCTGCAAATTCGACCCAACGTTGACTTTGAAATCGTCAACAATGAATCGGACCCTCGCTTCAAAGAGTACTGGACCGAGTATTTCAGCATCATGAAACGGCGCGGTATTACTCAGGAACAGGCGCAGCGTGCGGTGATCAGCGATACCACGGTGATTGGCGCGATCATGGTTCATCGCGGTGAGGCGGACGCGATGATCTGCGGCACTATTGGTGATTATCACGAACACTTTAGCGTTGTGCAGGAGATCTTCGGCTACCGCGAAGGCGTACATGCAGCCGGGGCGATGAACGCGCTATTGCTGCCCAGCGGGAATACCTTTATCGCTGATACCTATGTGAACGAGGACCCGAGCGCTGAACAACTGGCGGAAATTACCTTGCTGGCGGCAGAAACCGTGCGCCGCTTTGGTATTGAGCCGAAAGTGGCGCTGTTGTCCCATTCGCAGTTCGGTTCGTCGAAATCGCTTGCCGCGCTGAAAATGCGCGAAACCCTCGACCTGGTACGTGAACGTGCGCCAGAGCTGATGATTGACGGTGAGATGCATGGGGACGCCGCACTGGTGGAGAGTATCCGCCATGAACGTATGCCGGACAGTCCGCTGAAAGGTTCAGCAAATATCCTCATTATGCCAAACGTC
This sequence comes from Phytobacter palmae, assembly GCA_900112785.1. Taxonomy (GTDB): domain Bacteria; phylum Pseudomonadota; class Gammaproteobacteria; order Enterobacterales; family Enterobacteriaceae; genus Phytobacter; species Phytobacter palmae. The sequence continues at coordinate 145,702 of FONB01000009.1, forward strand.
GAGGCGGCCCGTATTAGTTACAACTTACTACGGGTATCCAGCTCCGAAGGTGTGACGGTGGGGCCGGTGCTGATGGGGGTATCGAAACCAGTCCATGTACTGACGCCTATCGCCTCCGTAAGGCGAATCGTCAATATGGTGGCGCTGGCGGTGGTAGAAGCACAAACGCAGCCGCTGTAAACAGGCGCCAGGGACCCCGGATGCGGCGTAAACGCCTTATCCGGGCTACGGGTTAATCCAGTCCCGAACCTGTATAAAGTCATTTAAGGCGGCCTCCGGGCTGCCTTCTTCTGGCTGGTAGTTGTATTCCCATCGCACCAGCGGCGGCATAGACATTAAAATCGACTCTGTACGCCCGCCGGTTTGCAGGCCAAACAGCGTGCCACGATCCCACACCAGATTAAACTCCACGTAACGTCCGCGACGATAGAGCTGGAACGCGCGCTCGCGCTCGCCAAAGGGTAGCGCTTTACGGCGCTCGACAACCGGCAGATAAGCATCGGTGTACCCTTTGCCAACGGCCTGCATAAAGGCGAAGCAGGTGTCGAAATCCGGCGTATTCAAATCATCGAAAAACAGCCCGCCAATCCCGCGCTGCTCGTTACGGTGTTTAAGAAAGAAATAGTCATCGCACCATTTTTTATAGCGCGGATAGACATCGTCCCCGAAAGGCTGGCATAAGTCATACGCCGTCTGGTGCCAGTGAATGGCATCTTCTTCGAAGCCGTAGAATGGCGTCATATCAAAGCCGCCACCAAACCACCAGACCGGGTCGGCATCTGGTTTTTCGGCAATAAAAAAGCGCACATTGGCATGACTGGTCGGCACATAGGGGTTGCGTGGATGGACTACCAGCGAAACACCCATGGCTTCGAAACTGCGTCCGGCCAGCTCCGGGCGATGTGCTGTTGCCGAAGTGGGCATTGCGCTGCCAGTGACATGAGAAAAGTTTACCCCCGCCTGCTCGAAAATAGCGCCATCACGCAACACCCGGCTGCGTCCACCGCCGCCAGCATCGCGCTGCCAGTCATCTTCAACGAAAGCGGAACCATCCAGCGCAGTAAGCTGTTGGCAAATGTCATCCTGCAATGTCAGCAGAAAGGATTTTACGTCGCGAGTATCCGGTATGGTCATCAGCGTTTCTTCGAATGGGCTTTATGGTTATCGAACCAGTTAAAGTAACTGATAATACCGTCCGCAATCGCGTTGGCTATCTTTTGGCGAAACGCGGTCGTGCCGAGAAGCTTCTCTTCCTGAGGGTTGGTGATAAACGACGTTTCCACCAGTACCGAAGGGATGGATGGCGATTTCAGCACCACAAATGCCGCTTGTTCCGTATTCCGGCTGTGCAGGCGATGCACGGGTTTAATCTGGCGCAGAATGTGCGACCCAAGCGTCAGGCTGTTTTTGATGGTATCGGTCTGAACGAGATCAAACAGCACCTGTTGTAGCAAATGATCTTTATCTTTTGCTTTCTTGCCTGCGAGATCATCGGCGGCGTTCTCGCGATCGGAAAGGTATTTCGCCATCGCGCTACTGGCGCCACGGTTGGACAAGGCAAAGACCGATGCGCCTGCCGCGCTGGGGTTAGTAAAACCATCCGCATGAATAGACATAAACAGATCGGCGCCATGCTGGTGGGCAATCTCTACGCGGTCATAAAGCGGGATAAAGGTATCCCCGGTGCGCGTTAAGCGCGCATCAATGCCCCGGTTACGCAGAATGGTGCGGACGATTTTGGCGATGGCGAGAACAACATGTTTCTCTTTCGAACCATTGCCGCCTATCGCGCCGGTATCAATGCCGCCATGGCCCGGATCGAGCATCACGATACGCCGGGAACCGGCCTTTTTTGCTTTCGGCTGGCTATGACCATTGCTGGTTTTAAGGGATGAATCGTCTTTTGCGATGGCCCGCGACATGCCTGAAAGCGTTAAAGCGGCAAGGCCAGCTTTCAGAACCTGACGACGCGAGGTGAATATTTTTAAGGGTTTGAAAGTGCTCATACAGCCTGTTCTTTTTATCCGTAGTCCCTGGAGTTATATCGTATTGAGTTTGCCGTTACGACAGTCCTTACTAAGAAATGTTTTACTTTTCATTTCAATACGTGACAGAGTGACATTATGCCATTTTCCTGCTGCGATTTCGCCGCATATTGGCTACGGCGGCTGGTCGCGCGATAATCTCTCTTTGACCGTAAAAAAGGGCAGGTAACACTATGGAAATACGCGTTTTTCGCCAGGAAGATTTCGAAGAAGTCATTACCCTGTGGGAGCGCTGCGAACTGCTGCGCCCGTGGAACGATCCGGAAATGGACATTGAACGTAAGATCAATCACGACGTCAGCCTGTTCCTGGTCGCGGAGGTCAATGGTGAAGTCGTCGGCACCGTAATGGGCGGTTATGATGGCCACCGTGGCTCAGCCTACTATCTGGGGGTTCATCCGGAGTTCCGCGGACGTGGTATTGCCAACGCGTTATTAAGCCGCCTGGAGAAAAAGCTGATTGCCCGTGGCTGCCCCAAAATCAACATTATGGTACGTGAAGACAATGACGTGGTGCTGGGAATGTATGAACGCCTGGGCTATGAGCATTCAGACTCACTGAGTTTAGGTAAGCGTCTGATAGAAGATGAAGAATATTGAGTTAACGCCTGCCGATTTTGACAGTCATGGCCGTTTGCGGCTGCCGTTTTTATTCTGGTGTGTATTGTTATTACAGGCGCGAACCTGGGTATTATTTGTGATTGCTGCAGCGTCGAGAGGGCAGGGCGATGCGCTTTTAAACCTGTTCTATCCCGATCATGACGCTTTCTGGCTGGGCCTGTTGCCTGGTATTCCGGCCGTATTTACCTTTTTACTGAGCGGCCGCAGGCATCTCTTGCCGGGTATCTGGCGTCTGATGCGTCTGTTGCTGATTATCGCGCAAGCCACGTTATTACTCTGGCAGCCGCTGCTTTGGTTCAACGGAGAGGCGATAACCGGCGTCGGGCTGGGACTCGTTGTGGCTGACATTATTGCGCTCGTGTGGTTGCTGAGTAATCCTCGCTGTCAGGCCTGTTTTCAACCGGGTAATCATTAACGGGCACTTTTTACTGTTCCGGCACTCCAATAGCCGTCAAGTTAACAAGAAAGGATGTAAAGATGAAATCCCTGCGTATAAGCGTTTGCGCGCTGGCCCTGGCATTGTCCGGTTGTTCAACGCTCTCTTCGGTCAACTGGTCTGCAGCCTTGCCCTGGAACTGGTTTGGCTCATCCATCGAGGTGAGTGAACAGGGCGTTGGGGGGATCGCGGCGAATACTGCGCTTGATGAAAAAGCGATCAACGATGCGCTGAACGGCAATTATCACCTGCGCAGCGGGATGAAAACCGAGAAAGGCAAAATCGTCCGTTATTTTGAAGCGTTGAAAGATGACAAGGTTGCGCTGGTGGTGAATGGAGAAAACGGTACCGTAAGCCAGGTGGATGTCCTTGACAGCAGTATTGAAACGGCTAACGGGGTCAAAACGGGCACCGCATTTAGTGGACTTTACGATAAAGCATTTGGTAACTGTGTCGCCGCAACGGGTGACGATATCAAAGGCGTTGAGTGTAAGGCTCCGGGCAGTTCACATATTAGCTATGTGTTCACCGGCGACTGGCACGGGCCAGAAGGGTTAATGCCGTCTGATGACGCGCTCAAAAACTGGAAATTAAACAAAATCATCTGGCGTCGCTAATTTGATCCCACGCGCCGCGTCCTGAACAAAAAACGGGTACAATGCGCCCATCAATGCCACGGTCGCGTGGCATCTTTTTTTCAGGAGGAGTGATGTCTCAGGTTCAGAGCGGCATATTGCCAGAACATTGCCGTGCGGCGATTTGGATTGAAGCGAATGTTACGGGTGACAAGCGTAACCTGCGTGAAGGCTGTCGGGTCTTTATCGATAAACTGGCGACGCTGCAGGCAACGTTTCCGGATGCGGCCCTCGGCGCGGTTGTGGCGTTTGGGCATGATGCCTGGCGCGAGCTGAGCGGCGGTGAAGGCGCGCAAGAGCTCAAGAATTTTACACCGCTGGGTAAAGGTCTGGCGCCTGCCACACAGTGCGATGTGCTCATCCATATCCTTTCTTTGCGTCATGACGTCAACTTTTCCGTCGCGCAGGCCGCGCTGGCCGCATTTGGCGACACGCTTGAAGTGATAGAAGAGACTCACGGTTTTCGCTGGGTTGAAGACCGCGACCTGAGTGGTTTTGTCGATGGTACTGAAAACCCGGCCGGTGATGAAATACGTCGCGATGTCGCCGTCATCAAAGAGGGTGTGGATGCAGGCGGCAGTTATGTGCTGGTGCAGCGCTGGGAACATAACCTCAAACAGCTTAATCGTATGAGTGTGGGCGACCAGGAGATGATGATTGGCCGCACCAAAGCGGCGAACGAAGAGATTGATGGCGATGCGCGTCCGGTCACTTCGCACCTGACACGCGTTGATTTAAAAGAAGACGGCAAGGGGCTGAAAATTGTGCGCCAGAGCCTGCCGTACGGCACAGTCAGCGGAACGCATGGCCTCTATTTCTGTGCCTATTGCGCGCGTTTGTATAATATTGAGCAGCAATTGTTGAGTATGTTTGGCGACGCTGACGGTAAACGCGACGCGATGCTGCGTTTTACCAAACCGGTGACCGGCGGTTACTATTTTGCTCCTTCTGTAGAGCGTCTGCTGTCGTTGTAATCTTTTCGCCCTTCCTCTGTCACTCACCGGAATACGGGGAGCGTGGGGGAGGGCAGTCTACCCCGAATTGCTTATTCCCTTTTCAACTTCCAAAGCACCAAACGGTATATAAAACCGTTACTGGTTTCACACGCGTTATAAATAAACTGATGGTTGTATCGTCATCATCTTATAAGGGTGCGCAATGGCCGTTAACTTACTGAAAAAAGGATATCTGACGCTGGCAGCGATGACCTTATTGGTCTCCCAGGCGCAGGCAACGGAGTTGTTAAACAGTTCCTATGATGTTTCACGCGAGCTGTTTGCCGCCCTCAATACCCCGTTTGAGCAGCAATGGGCGAAAGATAATGCAGGCGACACGTTGACGATTAAACAATCTCACGCGGGCTCCTCTAAGCAGGCGCTGGCGATTTTACAGGGCCTGAAAGCCGACGTCGTGACCTATAATCAGGTGACTGACGTGCAGATCCTGCGTGACAAAGGCAACCTGATCCCGGCGGACTGGCAGAGCCGTTTGCCGAATAACAGTTCACCGTTTTATTCCACCATGGGTTTCCTGGTGCGTAAGGGCAACCCCAGAAATATCCACGACTGGAGCGATCTGGTGCGCCCGGACGTGAAGCTGATTTTCCCGAACCCGAAAACCTCCGGTAATGCCCGATATACCTATTTAGGCGCGTGGGGCGCGGCGGACAAGGCGGACGGCGGTGATAAAGCAAAAACCGAACAGTTCATGACCCAGTTCCTGAAAAACGTCGAAGTATTTGACACTGGCGGCCGCGGAGCGACCACGACCTTTGCCGAACGTGGCCTGGGTGATGTGCTGATAAGCTTTGAATCGGAAGTGAACAACATCCGTAAGCAATATGAAGACCAGGGTTTTGAAGTGGTGATTCCGAAGACCAATATTCTGGCGGAATTCCCGGTGGCATGGATTGACAAAAACGTCGAGGCGAATGGTACTGAGAAGGCAGCGAAAGCCTACCTTAACTACCTCTACAGCCCTCAGGCACAGACCATCATCACCGACTTCTACTACCGCGTGAATAATCCGCAGGTAATGGACAAACTCAAAGATAAATTCCCACAGACCGATCTGTTCCGTGTGGAAGACAAGTTCGGCAGTTGGCCTGATGTGATGAAAACACATTTTGCCAGCGGCGGTGAGTTAGACAAGTTGTTGGCGGCGGGGCGTAAGTAATGTTTGCAGTCTCCTCCAGACGTGTGCTGCCCGGTTTTACCTTAAGCCTCGGGACCAGCCTGCTGTTCGTCTGCCTGATTTTGCTGTTACCGTTAAGCGCGCTGGTGATGCAGCTGGCGCAAATGAGCTGGTCGCAGTACTGGGACGTCGTCAGTAACCCGCAGGTTGTCGCGGCCTACAAAGTAACGCTGTTGTCTGCACTGGTGGCATCGCTTTTCAACGGCGTGTTTGGCCTGCTGATGGCATGGATTTTGACCCGTTACCGCTTTCCGGGACGTACGCTGCTGGATGCGCTGATGGACTTGCCGTTTGCATTGCCCACGGCCGTTGCAGGCCTGACGCTGGCTTCGCTGTTTTCAGTCAACGGTTTTTACGGCGAGTGGCTGGCAAAGTTCGATATCAAAGTGACCTATACCTGGCTCGGTATTGCGGTGGCGATGGCCTTCACCAGTATCCCGTTTGTGGTGCGTACCGTTCAGCCTGTTCTGGAAGAACTTGGTCCTGAATACGAAGAGGCGGCTGAGACGCTCGGGGCGACCCGTTGGCAGAGCTTTAGCAAGGTCGTATTACCAGAACTTTCTCCGGCCCTATTGGCGGGCGTGGCGCTCTCTTTTACCCGTAGCCTTGGCGAATTTGGCGCGGTGATTTTTATCGCCGGGAACATTGCGTGGAAAACCGAAGTGACCTCGCTGATGATTTTTGTGCGTCTGCAGGAGTTTGATTACCCGGCGGCCAGTGCGATTGCGTCAGTCATTCTGGCGGCCTCGCTGCTGTTGCTGTTTTCTATCAATACGCTGCAAAGTCGTTTTGGTCGACGTGTGGTAGGTCACTAATGGCGGAAGTTACTGAATTGAAACGCTATGACAGCCCCCGGATTAACTGGGGGAAATGGTTTCTGATTGGCATCGGGATTGTGGTCTCCGCATTCATTCTTGTGGTGCCGATGGTCTACATTTTTGTGCAGGCTTTTAGCAAAGGGTTGCTGCCGGTATTACAGAATCTCGCCGATCCAGACATGCTGCACGCCATCTGGCTAACGGTTCTGGTTGCGTTAATATCGGTTCCGGTGAACCTGGTATTCGGTACGTTACTGGCCTGGCTGGTGACACGCTTTGATTTTCCGGGGCGCCAGTTGCTGCTCACCCTGCTCGATATACCGTTCGCGGTTTCGCCTGTGGTGGCGGGACTTGTTTACCTTCTCTTTTATGGCTCCAATGGCCCGCTGGGTCCGTGGCTTGATGCTCATAACCTGCAAATTATGTTTGCCTGGCCGGGCATGGTACTGGTGACTGTCTTCGTGACCTGTCCGTTTGTGGTGCGTGAGCTGGTGCCTGTCATGCTAAGTCAGGGTAGCCAGGAAGATGAAGCTGCGGTCTTGTTAGGCGCCTCAGGCTGGCAGATGTTTAAGCGTGTAACATTGCCAAACATCCGCTGGGCGCTGCTCTATGGTGTGGTACTGACTAATGCGCGCGCTATCGGTGAGTTTGGCGCGGTATCGGTGGTGTCAGGCTCCATCCGCGGTGAGACGCTTACACTACCGCTGCAAATTGAATTACTCGAGCAGGACTATAATGCGGTGGGTTCATTTACCGCAGCCGCCCTGCTGACACTGATGGCTATTTTGACGTTGTTTTTAAAGAGTGCGCTGCAATGGCGTTTGAACAATCAAGAAAAACGCGCGCAGCAGGAGGGAAATCATGAGCATTGAGATTGCCAATATTAAGAAGTCGTTTGGTCGCACCCAGGTGCTGAATGATATCTCGCTGGATATTCCTTCGGGTCAAATGGTCGCGCTGCTGGGGCCGTCTGGTTCCGGGAAAACCACGCTGCTGCGCATTATCGCCGGCCTCGAGCATCAGACCAGCGGTCGTATTCGTTTTCACGGTACGGATGTGAGCCGCATTCACGCGCGCGAGCGCAAAGTCGGGTTTGTTTTCCAGCATTATGCGCTGTTCCGCCATATGACCGTGTTCGACAATATCGCTTTCGGTTTAACGGTACTGCCGAGGCGTGAGCGTCCTGATTCCGCAACCATCAAAGCGAAAGTCACCCGGCTGCTGGAGATGGTTCAGTTGGCCCATCTGGCAGATCGTTTTCCTGCCCAACTTTCCGGCGGGCAAAAACAGCGCGTTGCGTTAGCGCGCGCGCTGGCAGTAGAGCCGCAAATTCTGCTGCTTGATGAGCCTTTCGGTGCACTGGATGCGCAGGTGCGTAAAGAACTCCGTCGTTGGCTGCGCCAGCTCCACGAAGAGCTGAAATTTACCAGCGTTTTTGTGACCCACGATCAGGAAGAGGCGATGGAAGTCGCGGATCGCGTGGTGGTGATGAGTCAGGGCAATATTGAACAGGCAGATGCACCTAACCAGGTGTGGCGCGATCCTGCTACCCGCTTCGTGCTGGAATTTATGGGTGAAGTTAACCGCCTGAAAGGCACTATCAGCGGTGGACAATTTCATGTGGGTGCGCACCGCTGGCCGCTGGGTTACACACCGGCACATCAGGGGGAGGTCGATCTGTTTCTGCGTCCGTGGGAGGTCGACATCAGCCGCCGTACCAGCCTGGATTCCCCACTGCCGGTACAGGTGCTGGAAGCTACCCCTAAAGGTCACTACACGCAACTGGTGGTACAACCACTGGGCTGGCATGACGAACCCTTGAGCGTGGTTCTGACCGGGAATGACGCGCCAGAACGCGGTGAACGCCTGTTTGTTGGTTTGCAGAATGCGCGCCTCTACTCGGGTAATGAGCGGATCGAAAACCGCGAGGAGCTTGCTCTCGCAGAATCTGCCTGATAGGTTATTGCATCTGAAATTGTTGCCGGGTGGCACTATGCTTACCCGGCCTACACGGTAAATGCAAAACAACCTTCGGGCTGTTTATAGTGTTTGCGCCCTCTTTCGCAGGGAGAGGGATGGAGTAGTGCATCAGCACGCACTCACCCGTAGGCCCGGTAAGCGAATACGCGACCGGGCTTTTTTATTGGACAGGGTGAGTGAACAATACATTAGAGCAAACCATCGGCAACACGCCGCTGGTCAGATTGCAACGTCTTGGGCCCGATAACGGCAGCGAGATCTGGGTCAAGCTGGAAGGGAACAATCCGGCAGGCTCGGTAAAAGACAGAGCCGCGTTATCCATGATAATGCAGGCTGAAAAGCGCGGCGAAATCAAACCGGGCGATGTCCTCATTGAAGCGACCAGTGGCAATACAGGTATTGCTCTGGCAATGATTGCTGCGCTGAAAGGCTATCGCATGAAGCTGTTGATGCCGGACAATATGAGTCAGGAACGTCGCGCCGCGATGCGTGCTTATGGCGCCGAATTGATTCTGGTCACCAAAGAACAGGGCATGGAAGGTGCACGCGATCTGGCGCTCTCTATGTCTCAGCGCGGTGAAGGCAAACTGCTGGATCAATTTAATAATCCCGATAATCCCTACGCACATTACACGACCACCGGGCCAGAAATCTGGCAACAAACGGCGGGGCGAATCACCCATTTTGTTTCCAGCATGGGCACGACCGGAACTATCACCGGCGTTTCACGTTTCCTGCGCGAGCAAGAAAAAGCGGTCTCTATTGTTGGTTTACAGCCGGAAGAGGGAAGTAGCATTCCGGGCATTCGTCGCTGGCCTGCGGAATATATGCCGGGCATTTTCAATGCTTCGCTGGTGGATGAAGTGCTGGATATTCATCAGCGTGACGCAGAGAATACCATGCGCGCGCTGGCGGTACAGGAAGGTATTTTCTGTGGTGTGAGTTCGGGCGGTGCGGTTGTCGGCGCACTGCGGATTGCGAAAGCAAATCCGGGATCGGTCGTTGTTGCTATCATTTGCGATCGTGGCGATCGTTATCTCTCAACTGGCGTATTTGGCGAAGAAAGCTATTCACAGGGAGCAGGGATCTAGTATGGAAATGATCTTATTCCGGGACACAACCCGTGCGCAGCAGACTGATATCGTTGCTGTACAGTCGCAGGTCGTGTATGGCAGCGTAGGCAACAGTATTGCGGTACCCAACATCCGCCAGCATCGTCTGAGTGTGACGGCAGTGCCTACTGTGCTTTTTAGTAATACCCCACATTACGATACCTTTTATGGTGGCATCATTCCCGACGAGTGGTTCAGTGGCTATTTGCGGGCGCTGGAAGAGCGCGATATCTTGCGCGAACTGAAAGCGGTAACAACAGGCTATATGGGCAGTGCCAGTCAGATTGCGCTTCTGGCGCAGTGGTTGACAGCGCTAAAAGAAAAGCATCCACATCTTCCGGTGCTTGTCGACCCGGTAATCGGCGATATCGACAGCGGTATGTACGTGAAGCCTGAAATCCCCGAAGCCTATTGTCGCCATTTGTTACCACTGGCGCAGGGGATTACGCCGAATGTCTTCGAACTCGAAATTCTGAGCGGCAAACGGTGCCGTGATATGCAAAGCGCGGTAGAAGCAGCGAAAGGGCTGCTTTCTGACACGTTGCAGTGGGTCGCGATTACCAGCGCACCAGTCCCTTCTGCTGAAAACTGCATTCATGTGGTTCTGGTGACGAAGGAGAGCGTCGAAATAAGCTCTCATCCACGTATTGCGGCGGATTTAAAAGGGACCGGGGATCTTTTCTGCTCTGAACTGGTCAGCAATATTGTTCAGGGAAAACCCCTGGCTGAGGCGGTTGACAGGGCGGGGGCGCGCGTGACTGACGTTATGCGCTACACACTGGAGAAAGGCTACGATGAGCTGATTCTTCCGGCGTAACAAACAAAAATGGCACCGCAAGGGTGCCATTTTTATATGCATCAAGAATTACTTCTTAATACGAATAACCGGGGTTTCACCAACGGTCACGCTACCGGTCAGTTTAATCAGTTCTTTGATTTCGTCCATATTGGAGATAACGACCGGTGTCAGGGTAGACTTGGCTTTCTCTTCCAGTAACGGCAGATCGAATTCAATAACCGGGTCGCCGACTTTTACGCGCTGACCTTCTTCCGCGATACGTTTGAAACCTTCGCCTTTCAGTTCAACGGTGTCGATACCGAAGTGAACGAACAGCTCAATGCCGCTATCGGATTCGATAGAGAAGGCATGGTTGGTTTCAAAGATTTTGCCGATAGTACCGTCAACAGGCGCTACCATTTTGTTGCCAGTTGGTTTGATGGCGATGCCATCACCAACGATTTTCTCAGCGAATACAACATCCGGAACATCTTCAATGTTGACGATTTCGCCGGAAAGCGGAGCAACAATCTCAATGGTTCCAGTGTCTTTTTTATCATCAGAAACCAAAGATTTCAGTTTATCGAACAAACCCATGATCTTCTCCTAAGCAGTAATTTGGGCCGCATCTCGTGGATTAGCAGATTGTTTTTTCTTCAATGAACTTGTTAACCAGCGTCATTAACTCGTCCGTTGTCGGTTGGGCAAGAGCCTGCTCTGCTAAAACCTTCGCATCTTCGAAGTTAGTATTACGAATAATCTTCTTAATGCGCGGGATAGAAATGGCACTCATACTGAATTCATCCAGACCCATCCCCAGCAACAGAAGTGTAGCACGTTCGTCGCCTGCAAGCTCACCACACATACCGGTCCACTTACCTTCTGCATGAGATGCATCAATAACTTGCTTGATGAGAGTCAGTACAGACGGCGACATCGGCTGGTAAAGATGTGAAATCATATCATTACCACGGTCAACTGCCAGAGTGTACTGCGTTAAATCATTGGTACCGATACTAAAGAAATCAACTTCTTTGGCTAAATGACGTGCAATCGTGGCTGCGGCAGGGGTTTCGACCATCACGCCAACCTCAATTGTCTCGTCAAAGGCTTTGCCTTCGTCACGCAGTTCCTGTTTGTAGATTTCGATCTCTTTTTTCAGTGCGCGCACTTCTTCAACAGAGATGATCATCGGAAACATGATGCGCAGCTTACCGAAAGCGGAAGCACGCAGAATTGCACGTACCTGATCGCGCAGGATCTCTTTGCGATCCATGGCGATACGCACTGCACGCCAACCCAGGAACGGGTTTTCTTCTTTCGGGAAATTCATGTATGGCAGCTCTTTGTCACCGCCAATGTCCATGGTACGTACGATTACGGCCTGAGAACCACAGGCTTCCGCTACCGCTTTGTATGCAGCAAACTGTTCTTCTTCAGTCGGCAGAGACTCGCGGTCCATGAACAGGAATTCTGTACGGTAGAGACCAACACCTTCCGCGCCGTTACGCTCAGCGCCTGCGACGTCGCGCACGGTACCGATGTTGGCACAGACTTCTACCTGATGGCCGTCCAGCGTGATGGCTGGCAGGTCTTTGAGTTTAGCCAGTTCGGCTTTCTCTTCGGCTACCTGAGCCTGCGTGCTGCGCAGCGTCTCAATCTCTTCGTCGGTCGGGTTAACGTATACTTTGTTATTAACCGCATCGAGAATCAGATAGTCGTCATTTTTCACCTGAGAGGTGACACTGCCGGTACCCACAATCGCTGGCAGTTCCAGTGAACGTGCCATGATAGAGGTGTGGGAAGTACGACCACCCATGTCAGTAATGAAACCGAGAACCTTGTTCAGGTTCAGTTGTGCGGTTTCTGACGGGGTCAGGTCAGCGGCAACCAGAATAACTTCGTCCTGAATAGCGCTCAGGTCGATGATAGGCATGCAAAGAATATTACGCAGCAGACGTTTACCGATATCACGTACGTCAGCCGCACGCTCTTTCAGGTATTCATCGTCCAGTTCTTCAAGGGCAGTCGCCTGACCTTCGATAACTTCATGAGCCGCCGCGTCTGCAGTCATGTGCTTATCTTTAATCAGGGCTATGATTTCCTGCTCCAGCTCCTCATCTTCGAGCAACATAATGTGGCCTTCGAAGATGGCTTCTTTTTCTTCACCGAAAGTTTCGCCAGCTTTCGTTTTGATCGCTTCAAGCTGCGCTGATGCCTTGGCACGACCGCTCAGGAAACGCTCAACTTCCTGGTCAACCTTATCGGCAGAAATTTTTTTCCGGTCAATGACGATCTCGTCTTCTTTCAGCAGAAGTGCTTTGCCAAAAGCGATACCCGGGGATGCTAAAATGCCTGAAATCATAACCCTACCTTACTTGTGACTGATTTTTAAAAGAACCCGGAAATTACTCGAGCTCTGCCATCAGTTTAACCAGATGTTCAACTGCTTTTTGTTCGTCTTCGCCTTCTGCGGTTAACGTCACAACAGTACCCTGAGTCAGGCCCAGAGTTTGCAGTTTGAACAGGCTTTTTGCGCTGGCGCTTTTGCCGTTGGAAGTCACAGTGATCTCAGAAGTGAAGCCTTTAGCTTCTTTTACAAACTGAGCAGCAGGGCGGGTGTGCAGACCGTTCGGAGCGGTAATGGTAACTTCTTGCTGGAACATTGTATTTCCCCAACTTATAGGTTTAGTGTTGTGGAACTAAAGTCTAGCCTGGCGGCTGGACTTTAGCCTGTATCGTTAGCGCCGGCGTTACGGTATACGACTCAGAAGCGTGGAAAACACGATCCGGTGCTGGCGCTTCTGGCCGTTGACGTTTCGCACGTCATTAAACATTATGCAGCGAAAGCGAGAATTGAACCAAATCATAAAATCGATTCAGCTTCGTGAAATCAGAAACCGATTAATTTCGCGCATCAAAATAAATGTGATGGTTAAATACCAGACCCGAGGAGTCGAATCAATGCCAGGAGGGGTGAAACTTTGATGTGCTCCACAAAAAAGCACCTTCTCAGGTGCTTTTTTGCGCTATTTTAACATTCTGGCATCACTGTTGCAGTTCTTTTTCCGTGAATAGATCGGCAAACAACGCGGTGCTCAAATAACGCTCACCAGAGGACGGAAGAATAACCACAATATTCTTGTTCGTAAAGGTTTCGTCTTCCTGTAGTTTCAGTGCAGCTGCGACGGCGGCACCGGAAGAAATACCCGCAAGAATACCTTCTTCTTCCATCAGACGGCGTGCAGTGCTGATCGCTTCATCGTTGGTAATTTTTACCACTTTATCGATCAGTTTTAGATCAAGGTTACCCGGAATGAAACCTGCGCCAATCCCCTGGATTTTGTGCGGACCAGGTTTCAGTTCTTCACCTGCCAGCGCCTGGGAGATTACCGGGGAGTCGGACGGCTCAACCGCTACGGTGATCAGATCAGATTTGCCTTTTGTGCCTTTAATATAGCGAGACACGCCCGTCAGCGTACCGCCGGTGCCCACGCCAGAGATAAATACATCCACTTGACCGTCGGTATCTTCCCAGATTTCCGGGCCGGTGGTTTTTTCATGAATTTCCGGGTTAGCCGGGTTGCTGAACTGCTGCAGCAGCAGATATTTAGACGGATCGCTGGCGACAATTTCTTCTGCTTTCTGAATGGCGCCTTTCATCCCTTTTGCGCCTTCGGTCAGAACAAGATTCGCGCCCAGTGCTTTGAGCAACTTACGGCGTTCGATGCTCATCGTTTCCGGCATCGTCAGGGTCAGTTTATAACCGCGCGCTGCGGCAACATATGCCAGAGCGATACCGGTGTTACCGCTGGTTGGTTCAACCAGTTCAATACCCGGTTTCAGCACACCCCGTTTTTCGGCATCCCAAATCATATTGGCACCGATACGGCATTTAACGCTGAAGCTCGGGTTACGGGATTCTACCTTTGCCAGAATGCGTCCATTACCGATACGGTTCAGTCGAACCAGCGGCGTGTGACCGATAGTCAGCGAGTTATCTTCAAAAATCTTACTCATGGCCTGTCCTTAACTGTATGAAATTTGGGAACCACCCCAGCATACCCGCTTACTGTCCCTGGGGAAGTAAGGAATTCGCATATCTATATGCTGAGCCGAAATAATGGTAACCAGTATGGAATAAGAACCGGAATAATTCCTTTAGCGCCAGGCGGCGTTTTTATCGCGATAACAATCGACCCACATTGCCGTTGCGCCGCAGACGGCAACTGGCATCACAACCAGATTTAACACCGGAATAAGGGTGAACAGGCTGGTGAGTGCGCCAAACTGCATATTCGTTACCTTACGTGTGCGCAAAGCAACGCGCATCGCTTTGAAGGGTACTTTGTGATTATCAAAAGGGTAATCGCAGTACTGGATGGCCAGCATCCAGGCGCTGAACAAAAACCACAGCACGGGCGCGATGGTCTGACCGATACCGGGAATGAAATAGAGCAACAGTAAAACGATCGCGCGTGGCAGATACCAGGCGAGCTTCTGCCATTCGCGTTTCATTATGCGCGGGATATCTTTAATGATGGCGGTCAGGCCGGCATCCGGCGGCGTTGCACCTGTTAAGCGAGCCTCAAGCTGTTCGGCGAGCAGGCCATTGAACGGCGCGGCAATCCAGTTAGCAATAGTCGAGAAGAAGTAGCTGAACACCAGCAGGATTGAAATAACCGCAATTGGCCAGAGCAAATAGCTGAGCCACTGTAGCCAGCCTGGTACATGGCTCATGAGCGCGGGGATCCAGGTGTCGAGGCGGGTAAATAACCATGCAAAAGCGCCTCCCATCAATACGATATTGACCAGAAGCGGCAAAATAACGAAACGGCGAATACCCGGCAGCGTGATGAGCTTCCAGCCTTGAGAAAAATAAAAAACGCCGCTGCGTGAAGAGGTTGGGGAAGATGAAACCATAGCCGGGCAATACTCCTTTTATTACAGCCAGAAAAGCAAAAAACTATATTATCTGTTCACAGGTGAAAAAACCCGTTCGGAAATGTTCGAAAAAACAGCAAAAAGCACAATTTCGTTCATCTTTATGCTGCGAAAGGCATGTGTGCACTTGCACTTGACGTAATCGGCAAATACTCTTAGTGAGTAAATGTTTGCCGTGTTGGCAAGGTGTTAGAACAACAGAGAATATAATGATGCAGGATTTGCGTCTGATATTAATCATTGTTGGCGCGATCGCCATAATCGCTTTACTGGTTCACGGTTTCTGGACCAGTCGTAAAGAACGTTCCTCAATGTTCCGCGATCGACCGTTAAAACGTATGAAGTCGCGACGTGATGACGACGATGACGCTTACGACGAGGATGTCGAAGAAGATGACGACGGCGTAGGCGAAGTCCGCGTTCATCGGGTAAACGCGCCGCCAAAAGCGGGAAGCGAACCTGAGGCTCCGCGTCAACAACCACAGCATCAGTATCAACCTCCGTACGCGTCGGCTCAGCCTCGCGCAACCGCCCCTGCCCAGCATGAAGAGCGCCATGTGCAACAGCCTGCTCAGCCGGTACAGCGAGCGCCGCAGGTAGAACCACAGCGGCCCGTAGAGGAGCCGCGTGAGCGTGAGTTTACTCAGCCTGTAGCACCGGCACATACACAGCCTCAGCAACCTGTGTTTACATCAGCGCAGCCGTCGCATCACGAGCCTGTCGCGCAGCCTGAACCTGAACCCGAACATATTGAAGAAGCCCCGGTTGCCGAAAAACCGCAGCGGAAAGAGACGGTCATTATTATGAACGTCGCGGCGCATCAGGGAAGCGTGTTGCAGGGCGAGTTGTTGCTCAACAGCATTCAGCAGGTTGGGTTTAAATTTGGTGATATGAGCATTTTCCATCGCCATCTCAGCCCGGATGGCAGCGGTCCAACGCTGTTTAGCCTGGCCAATATGGTGAATCCGGGAACATTTGATCCAGAGCGCATGAGTGAGATCACCACGCCTGGTATCACCATGTTTATGCAAGTACCGTCCTATGGCGACGAGCTGCAAAACTTCAAACTGATGCTGCAAGCCGCGCAGTACATTGCCGATGAAGTTGGTGGTGTTGTGCTTGACGATCAGCGTCGAATGATGACACCGCAGAAGCTGCGTGAGTATCAGGACAGAATCCGTGAAGTCAGGGACGCAAACGCGTAACGGCCACGGTTATCTCGTTTTTCCCCAGAACCCCCGCAAGTCGGGGGTTTTTTATCATTGATGGTGCGACATGGAATCAATTGAACAACAACTCACTGAACTACGAACCACTCTTCGCCATCACGAATATCTTTATCATGTCATGGATACGCCTGAGATCCCGGATGCGGAATATGACAGGCTGTTGCGTGAACTCCGTGAACTCGAAGCGCAGCATCCTGAACTCATCACGCCAGATTCCCCCACACAGCGTGTTGGGGCCGCACCGTTGGCCTCATTTAGCCAGGTGCGCCATGAAATCCCAATGTTGTCGCTTGATAACGTCTTCGATGAACAGGGTTTTATTGCCTTCAATAAACGTGTGCAGGACAGACTGAAAAGCACCGATGCGCTCATCTACTGTTGCGAGCTGAAACTTGACGGGCTGGCTGTCAGTATCCTCTATGAAAATGGCGTTCTGGTACGTGCCGCAACGCGTGGCGATGGCACTACCGGTGAGGACATTACCACCAATGTACGTACGATCCGCGCTATTCCGCTGAAACTGCGTGGCGATAATATTCCGGCGCGTGTGGAAGTGCGTGGCGAAGTTTTTCTGCCACAGGCCGGGTTTGAAAAAATTAACGAAGAAGCTCGTCGCACTGGCGGCAAAGTGTTTGCTAACCCACGTAATGCGGCGGCTGGCTCTTTGCGCCAGCTTGACCCGCGTATTACAGCGAAGCGACCACTTACTTTCTTTTGTTACGGCGTGGGCGTGCTTGAAGGCGGTGAATTGCCGGATACCCATCTTGGACGCTTGCTGCGCTTTAAAGAGTGGGGTTTACCGGTCAGCGACAGGGTGACGTTATGCGACTCGCCGGAGGCAGTGCTGGCTTTTTATCACAAGGTTGAAGAGGACCGCCCGACGCTGGGCTTTGATATTGATGGCGTGGTGATTAAGGTCAATTCACTGGCGCTCCAGGAACAGCTTGGTTTCGTTGCCCGTGCGCCGCGCTGGGCGGTGGCTTTCAAATTCCCGGCCCAGGAACAGATGACGTTTGTTCGTGATGTCGAATTCCAGGTGGGCCGTACGGGGGCGATTACACCTGTGGCTCGCCTGGAGCCGGTACATGTCGCAGGCGTGCTGGTGAGTAATGCCACGCTGCATAATGCGGATGAAATCGCCCGTCTTGGTCTGCGAATTGGTGACAAGGTCGTGATTCGTCGCGCGGGTGATGTCATTCCCCAGGTAGTGAATGTGGTGGAATCGGAGCGTCCTGATGGTACCCGGGAAATCGAATTTCCTGCCCACTGTCCGGTGTGTGGCTCGGACGTAGAGCGCGTGGAAGGCGAGGCGGTAACTCGCTGCACGGGAGGCTTGATTTGCGGCGCACAACGCAAAGAAGCGCTGAAACATTTTGTCTCCCGTCGGGCGATGGATGTTGATGGCATGGGCGATAAAATTATCGATCAACTGGTTGAGAAAGAGTATGTCCATACCCCTGCCGATCTCTTCCGCCTGACGGCCGGTAAGCTAACCGGCCTGGATCGTATGGGGCCAAAATCAGCGCAAAACGTGGTCACGGCTTTAGAAAAGGCAAAAGAAACCACCTTTGCCCGTTTCCTGTACGCGCTGGGCATCCGGGAAGTCGGCGAAGCCACAGCGGCAGGGCTCGCGGCGTATTTCGGTACGCTGGAGGCGCTGGAAGCGGCTTCCATTGAAGAACTACAAAAAGTGCCCGATGTAGGCAAAGTTGTCGCGGCACATGTCTTTAACTTCTTTGCCGAAGAGAGTAACCGTGATGTGATCGGCCAATTGCTGGCCGAGGGTGTGCACTGGCCTGCGCCGGTAACTATCAACGCCGATGAGATAGACAGCCCGTTTGCTGGTAAAACCGTGGTGCTGACCGGTAGTCTGAGTCAGATGTCCCGTGATGATGCCAAAGCCCGGCTGGTTGAGCTTGGCGCGAAAGTGGCAGGCAGCGTGTCGAAAAAGACGGATCTGGTTATCGCCGGTGAAGCCGCAGGTTCTAAGCTGGCTAAAGCACAGGAATTGGGCATTGCGGTGATTGATGAAGCGGAAATGTTACGCCTGCTGGGTGCATAAATGGATAAAGAACAGCTCATTGAGATTGCAAATACAGAGATGCCATTCGGAAAATATCAGGGGCGTAAGCTGATTGATTTACCCGAGGAGTACCTGTTGTGGTTTGCCCGTAAGGATTCGTTTCCTGCCGGGCATCTGGGCGAACTTATGCAGCTGGCTTTGCTGATTAAAACGGAGGGGCTGACGCATCTGGTGCAGCCCCTGAAACGCCGTTAGGCTTTAGCCGTTTCCTGCGCCTGCAGTTTTTCTGTCTGGCGTTTGTAACGACGTGCCATCACCGCACAGACCATCAATTGGATCTGATGGAAAATCATCAGCGGTAGCACCATCATCCCAATCACTGATGTCGGGAACAGAATGTTGGCCATCGGAATACCGTTGGCCAGGCTTTTCTTGGAGCCGCAGAACACGATGGTAATTTCATCCGCTTTATTAAATCCGAGTTTGCGGGCCGCGAAGATATTAATAGCGATAACAATCGCCAACAGAACAATGCTGAACACCACGATAAACAGCAGTGAACCTACGCCTACCTTGTGCCAGATCCCGTTCACTACGGCTTCGCTAAACGCCGAATAGACCACCAGCAGAATGGATGTCTGGTCGGTTTTCGAAATCCACTTTTTATTTCGCGCCACCCATGCTCCCGTCCAATGACGTGACAGATGACCAAGAACAAATGGCAGCAACAGTTGCAGCATAATTTTGCCAACCTGTTCCAGGCTGCCGTTAGCCCCATGCAGATTCATTAACAGACCAACCAGCAATGGAGAGAGGAAGATACCTAACAGACTGGAGGCGGAGGCGGAACAGACCGCGGCCGCGACATTTCCCCCGGCAAGCGAAGTAAAAGCAATTGCCGATTGTACGGTCGCAGGCAGAATGCACAGATAAAGGAAACCGGTGTAGAGTTCCTGGTTTACATTGACAGGGGACCACCAGACAAACAGCACCCCTAAGACGGGAAATATAATGAATGTGCTGCACATCACCCACAGGTGCAGTCGCCAGTGGCTACCCCCGGCGATAATCGCTTCACGGGACAGTTTCGCACCATGCATAAAAAACAACAACGCAATGGCTGCGGTCGTCAACCCTTCAAAAAAGGGAACAAAACTGCCACGGGCCGGAAAGAACGTGGCCAACAGAACAGTACACACCAGCGTCAAAGTAAAAGGGTCAAGGACACGAAAAAGTTTCATAAGCGCTCCTGAAATTCGGTGCCAACAGTTTGCGTTTTTTGTTTTGAGAAATAAAATTGATTTATTGCATTCATATATGAATTTATTAGATGAATTACTCTTTACGACAGCTTCGCGTTTTCGTCACGGTAGCGCACGCCCGGAGTTTTAGTCGGGCAGGGGATATCATAGGGTTGAGCCAATCGGCGGTAAGCCACAGTGTGAAAGAACTGGAGTTGCAGACCGGTGTCCGGTTACTCGATCGTACTACGCGCGAAGTGGTGCTGACAGAGGCCGGGCAGCAGCTCGCAGCCAGACTGGAAAGATTGCTTGATGAACTGAATAACACGCTGCGTGACGCAGGCCGCGTGGGTCAGCAGTTGTCCGGCACTGTGCGTGTGGCGGCAAGTCAGACGATTTCGGCACATTTGATCCCGCAATGTATTGCACAGAGTAATCGTCTCTATCCGGAGATCGATTTTATGCTGCATGATCGCCCCCAGCAGTGGGTACTTGAGAGTATCCGCCATGGTGAAGTGGACTTTGGCATCGTTATCGATCCCGGTCCGGCGAGTGATTTACAGTGCGAAGAGATCCTGCAAGAACCATTCTTTCTACTTTGCCGCCGCGACCACGCCTGGGCAACCTGGCAAAATATACCCTGGTCTGCGCTGCAAAATTCACGTCTTGTGGTTCAGGACTACGCCTCCGGTAGTCGCCCATTGATTGATGCCGCTCTGGCACAATTTGGTATCACGGCCACTATCGTGCAGGAGATAGGTCATCCGGCCACATTATTTCCTATGGTGGAGGCGGGGATTGGGATTAGCATCATGCCCGCCCTGGCGTTACCGTTGCCACAGGGGAATCAGCTGTGTGTGAAACGCTTAAAACCTGAGATTCAGCGTAAGATTATGCTGGTGCAGCGAAAAAATCGCTCACTTTCAGGCGCCGCACAGGCGCTATGGGATGTGGTGCGTGAACAGGCCCGGTGTTTGACCCAGGCCCGCGAAGAAGACCCACTGTTTAATCAGATGTAAATATCGATCTGGTTGCTATCGGAAGGGATGTTAATACCTTCTGCTTTGGCAGCGGACTGAGTCTGTTTTTCTTCAGCTTTTTTCTGCGCTTCCTCTGCCTGTTTATACTCCAGCTGGGCCAATTGCGCTTGTAGCTGCTTGATCTCAGCCTGTAGCAGTTCCCTTTGTTTCTGGCTGTCGGTATCGGAACTGCCCGAAGTCGCAAGATCTTTCAATTGCTGAGTCAATTTAGAAATTTGCTGCATGATGTTATTGATCTGCGAAGCGATATCATTGTTTGAGGAAGATGAGCTGCTGCTGGCGCTACTGGTGCTGCTTTTGCCACCGCTGATGCTGCCTGAAATCACCGTCGATGTGGTTGCCTGAATTGTTGTCATGTTTTTCTCCTCTCTTGCCCAAAACACCTTCACGGTGAAAAAAGTACCGCTGGAATATGCGGATCCGTGCCGCCCTCAGGACATTATATCTCCATATTAAGCATAAATTATGGAAAACGTTACCACTCCTGCCTGTAGGTAACTTAATGGTTTTATTGTTTTTGCTGTATGGGATAGGTCAGTTTTATTGACTGCTTTATTGTGGTTTTTTCGGGTTTATTATCGTGAAAGGTGGGGCGAGGCTAATGGTTTTTTATTCTTCGTGTTCATGGGGTCGGAGAGAAAAGAACGAAGTACGTGTGGGGCGGGTTTTATATAGCGCAATCGCAGATAGCAAAAAAGCGCCGCCAGCGCCATTTTTGCATTGGTGGGTCGTGCAGGATGACTCACTTCGCTCGCCCTTTGGGCCGTCGCCGCAGGCGGCTCCGTTGTCTCACTTCGTTCGACCCGAACCTGCAGCAGGTTCGAATCATACAAATCGCAGATAGCAAAAAAGCGCCTTTAGGGCGCTTTTTTACATTGGTGGGTCGTGCAGGATTCGAACCTGCGACCAATTGATTAAAAGTCAACTGCTCTACCAACTGAGCTAACGACCCGAGTGGTGGGTGATGACGGGATCGAACCGCCGACCCCCTCCTTGTAAGGGAGGTGCTCTCCCAGCTGAGCTAATCACCCACTTCGGTACTTCACATATTGTAAGAAATCCAGCTGGCGAGAAAGTGGTGGGTGATGACGGGATCGAACCGCCGACCCCCTCCTTGTAAGGGAGGTGCTCTCCCAGCTGAGCTAATCACCCACTTCTCAATTTCTTACATTACACGGCGGAGACTACCTGAGTAGTTGGTGGGTGATGACGGGATCGAACCGCCGACCCCCTCCTTGTAAGGGAGGTGCTCTCCCAGCTGAGCTAATCACCCACTTCTCAATTTCTTACATTACACGGCGGAGACTACCTGAGTAGTTGGTGGGTGATGACGGGATCGAACCGCCGACCCCCTCCTTGTAAGGGAGGTGCTCTCCCAGCTGAGCTAATCACCCCCGCTGTGTGGAGTCGCATTATAGGGAGAGTTGAAAATGAGTCAACGCATTTTCAAAAGAAATTGTTCGTTCGTCGTAAAATTAAACAAACCGCTGTTGAATCGAGCGTGGACGCATGATTTATATACAAAATACATATAGAAGCTGGTGATTGTGGCAACAACATTGAGGAATCACCCCACAGTGATAGAATATTGCGACCTCAATTTTCCAGGATTTGCCGGTTGTCGGCATTTTTATCAAACGTAAGGCCTTTTCATGAAAATCAAAACTCGCTTCGCGCCAAGCCCGACTGGCTATCTGCACGTCGGCGGTGCGCGTACTGCTCTTTACTCCTGGCTGTTCGCACGTAACCACAATGGTGAGTTTGTGCTGCGTATAGAAGACACCGATCTTGAACGCTCAACGCCAGAAGCTATTGAAGCCATCATGGATGGTATGAACTGGCTAAATCTGGAATGGGATGAAGGTCCGTATTTTCAGACCAAACGTTTTGATCGCTATAACGCGGTTATTGATGAGATGCTGGAAGCCGGTACGGCTTATAAATGCTACTGTTCCAAAGAGCGCCTTGAAGCTTTGCGTGAAGAGCAGATGGCGAATAACGAAAAACCGCGTTATGACGGGCGCTGCCGTCACGATCACAGCGAACATGCTGCTGATGAGCCTTGTGTGGTGCGTTTTGCCAACCCGCAGGACGGTTCCGTTATTTTTGACGACCAGATCCGCGGGCCGATTGAGTTCAGCAACCAGGAACTCGATGATCTGATCATTCGCCGTACGGATGGATCTCCGACCTATAACTTCTGCGTAGTTGTCGACGACTGGGATATGCAGATCACGCACGTTATTCGTGGTGAAGACCATATCAACAATACCCCGCGTCAGATCAACATCCTGAAAGCGCTGAACGCGCCGGTGCCGGTTTATGCGCATGTATCCATGATTAACGGTGACGACGGTAAAAAGCTCTCCAAACGTCATGGCGCGGTCAGCGTTATGCAGTACCGCGACGATGGCTACCTGCCGGAAGCGCTACTTAACTATCTGGTTCGCCTGGGTTGGTCCAGCGGCGATCAGGAAATTTTCTCCCGCGAAGAGATGATCAAGCTCTTTTCACTTGGCGCGGTGAGTAAATCTGCAAGTGCGTTTAACACCGATAAACTGCTGTGGCTGAACCACCACTATATCAACACGCTGGCACCAGAGTATGTGGCGACCCATCTGCAGTGGCATATTGAGCAGGAAAATATTGATACCCGCAATGGCCCGCAACTGGCGGATCTGGTGAAACTGTTGGGCGAACGTTGCAAAACGCTGAAAGAAATTGCGGCGAGCTGCCGTTATTTCTACGAAGATTTCGCTGAGTTTGATGCAGATGCTGCGAAAAAACATTTGCGTCCGGTCGCGCGTCAACCTCTGGAAGTGGTGCGCGATAAACTTGCCGCGCTGACTGACTGGACTGCGGAAAACGTGCATCATGCGATCCAGGCAACTGCTGATGAACTGGAAGTAGGCATGGGGAAAGTAGGTATGCCTCTGCGCGTTGCCGTAACGGGAGCAGGTCAGTCTCCTGCGCTTGACGTTACCGTGCATGCGATAGGTAAATCCCGCAGCATTGAGCGTATCAACAAGGCGCTGACTTTTATTGCTGAACGCGAAAGCCAGCAGTAAGACGGCAGATAAACACGAAAACGGCAGGATTAACCTGCCGTTTTTTATTCCGCATCTATCACTGTAATGCCCAGTCTTCGCAAAAAGCCCTGAATTCCTTCGCGTGCAAGCAACACCGCCAGCCGCTCTTGTTCATGCGGTGTCATGTTTTGCAGCACACTATTAATTTTCAAGAGTGCCGAAGTCTGTTTATCAGCCATATATTGCGGAAAGGGTTCTGCCAGCGCGGCCGGAGAGTGGCGTTGACGCATGGTGGGAGTTTTCATAATAAAGTGACGAACGTTCTTATCAATATGTATAAGACGTGCGCGACCGCCTTTTACCCCGGGCAAATTCTCCGTGGACCACTTTTGCTCGCGGATCCAACGATTCACCGTCTGTTTTGCCACGCCGAGAAAATCCGCCAATTCCTCAGTCGTCATTTTATCAGGTAGTTTCATCTTATTTATGTTCACGAATACCCAGACGAGACAGCAAGCCGGTAATGCCGTCGCGAAGTAACAAAGAGGAAAGCTGTTTTTGCTCGGGAATAGTCATCTCTTTAGCCAGCGTCAGAAGCAGTGTTTCCAGAGAAGGATCTTTAGCAGTAAGAGAAGAGAAGGTTATTTCCTGGGCTGAGCGTTGGGCATTGCGAATAAATTCACGAACTTGTTCATTAACATGCACCAGTCGGGCTTTTCCACCCTGCACGCCTGGTTTAGGGGAGGTGACCCAGCCTTCTTTACGCACCCATTTGTTGATGGTCTGGCGGCTGTAGCCGGTAAGCTGCGCGAGCTCTTCCGGGGTCATTCGTTCCTTGAGCATGTTATTTCCAGAATGGTTGTAGGGATAATTAGTGAATAATGTTATAGCATCATTTTATGCGAAAATGTGACATGTTTAACTACTGGGTGCGAGATGTTTCGCAATGTCTTTCATTTGCATGCTTTTTCAGCGATTGATTGCGACCACATAATTTTGCCGTTGACACCTGGCGAGGGAATTCATATTATGCCGCCCGTCAACACGACACGCTTTACGCGTTGAGGTTAGCTCAGCTGGGAGAGCGCTTGCATGGCATGCAAGAGGTCAGCGGTTCGATCCCGCTTAGCTCCACCAAATTATCCACCCAGGTGGTTTGGTGCGTAAAGAACAATATGGGGCTATAGCTCAGCTGGGAGAGCGCTTGCATGGCATGCAAGAGGTCAGCGGTTCGATCCCGCTTAGCTCCACCAAATTTGAACCCTCGCTACGGCG
The DNA here is from genome assembly GCA_900112785.1 of Phytobacter palmae. GTDB lineage: Bacteria > Pseudomonadota > Gammaproteobacteria > Enterobacterales > Enterobacteriaceae > Phytobacter > Phytobacter palmae. The sequence goes on from FONB01000009.1 coordinate 171,100, forward strand.
GGGGTTTTTTATTTCTGTTTTGTCTCCTTATCTAAAAGCTTTTCAGGTTTAGCCAGAAATTTTGGACTTACTTTGTGCCTGTGTTCCGTTAGTTCTCACCATGCGTAATTATCAATTCAAGCAATATCGCCCGTAATACTTGTGATGATACTTTTATTTGGTCGTCACGTTATCCTGCCCATTATTATCCGTTTTGCTCTTGTTAACGCATGGCTACTCTCTGTGCCATTTAATCAGACTGTTCGCTGGAAAACAGGTATATGCTGGCATTAAGGCGTTGCGAATAAAAAAGGGTGCTGGATACGGTTTTTCATCCCGGCAGAAATAAATTCCCGATGCATATGGCGGGTCAGTGGTTCGCATTTCCGGTTCGCCTGGCGAGTTGCTTTGGTTCTGCGACAGTAGCCTGTTCTGTTGTTTATATTCGCATCGCTGATTTTCACGATGAGGGGTTAGTATTCGTTAAAGGTGCTTGCCAGTCCGTTTTCAAAAACGCCATTGATGACTTTGGTGCGGGGCTTGCCAGATTCGCGCGCTTAAAGCGTCCGCAAGCGGATATCATCAAGATGGATGGCTACTTTATGTGGAATATCGCCCACGCCCCGCAGGAACAGCGCGCTTTGCGGTTAACTGTCAGGAGGATTGGGGATTATCAGCGGGGATGCTTGCTGGCGAAACCGCAGTCGTTAATCGCAACCAGGAAGGAATAAACCGGGGTTGCCCCCGGTTTATCTGAATTACAGTACCAGTGCCGCGATAGATGCGGACAGGACGCTCACCAGCGTTGAACCGTAAACCAGTTTCAGACCGAAGCGGGATACCACGTTACCTTGCTCTTCATTCAGGCCTTTGATCGCGCCAGCGATAATACCGATAGAGGAGAAGTTAGCGAAGGAAACCAGGAAGACGGACAGAATACCTTCCGCGCGCGGAGACAGGCTGGATGCGATTTTTTGCAGATCCATCATGGCCACGAATTCATTGGAAACCAGTTTGGTTGCCATGATACTTCCCACCTGCAGTGCTTCTGAGGACGGTACACCCATTACCCAGGCAATCGGGTAGAAGATGTAGCCCAGAATACCCTGGAAGGAGATACCGAGGATGGCTGCAAACAGGGCGTTCAGACCAGAAATCAGCGCGATGAAACCAATAAGCATCGCCGCAACGATAATCGCGACTTTGAAGCCCGCCAGAATGTACTCACCCAGCATTTCGAAGAAGCTTTGCCCTTCATGCAGGTTAGACATCTGCAGGTTTTCTTCACTCTCATCGACACGGTACGGATTGATCAGGGACAGCACGATAAAGGTGCTGAACATATTCAGAACCAGGGCCGCGACCACATATTTCGGTTGCAGCATGGTCATGTACGCACCAACGATCGACATAGATACGGTAGACATCGCGGTTGCCGCCATGGTGTACATGCGGTTGCGTGACATTTTTCCGAGAATATCTTTATAAGCGATGAAGTTTTCAGACTGACCCAGAATCAAGGAGCTGACTGCGTTAAACGATTCCAGTTTGCCCATGCCGTTGATTTTGGACAGGACGGTACCGATAGCGCGAATAATAATTGGCAGTACGCGGATATGTTGCAGGATACCGATCAGCGCAGAAATAAAAACAATCGGGCAGAGCACTTTCAGGAAGAAGAATGCCAGACCTTGATCATTCATTTTGCCGAAGACGAAGTTTGTCCCTTCATTGGCAAATCCGAGCAGTTTTTCAAACATCTCGGAGAAGCCTTTCACAAAACCCAGACCCACGTCAGAGTTCAGGAAGAACCAGGCAAGCAAGACTTCGATCACGAGCAGTTGGACAACAAAGCGAAGGCGGATTTTTTTGCGGTCACTGCTTACAAGTAATGCAAGCAACGCGACAACAGCAAGCGCCAGAACAAAGTGCAGAACGCGGGACATATTTGCTCCAAATATGAGACGGGTAGAAATTTCGTGCACATTCTATGTAACAAGCGGAAAGAAAACGAGATCAAACACACAGTATATTAATGACCTGTGACCAGACTCAAAAATAGTGATCCACCATACATTTCTGTTATGTTAAGTAAAAGAGTGAAAAGTTGCACTGAAATGCTAGACTCTTAACAAGATGGTGTGATTTGTATCTCACCGTCCCTGTCTAAAAAACATCCGGCCCGTCATCGTTTCTGTCTATCGAAGAAATCAATAGAATGTACTCTAAATGAACTTGATAATCATTCTCATTTTGATAGCATGAAACATAGCAAAGGCTATATTTAGGGGCAAGAAATGAACAACAGTCGCGTTGAGAGTAGCAGTGGGCGTACAGCGCGCAAGTTAAAGCTCGCGTTAATGGGACCTGCGTTCATTGCAGCGATCGGGTATATCGATCCGGGCAACTTTGCCACTAACATCCAGGCCGGGGCCAGCTTCGGTTATCAGCTGCTTTGGGTAGTTGTCTGGGCAAACCTGATGGCTATGCTGATCCAACTGCTGTCAGCTAAATTGGGGATTGCTACGGGTAAGAATCTCGCGGAACAAATTCGCGACCATTACCCGCGTCCTTTGGTCTGGTTCTACTGGGTGCAGGCGGAAATTATCGCCATGGCCACCGATCTCGCCGAGTTTATCGGTGCCGCTATCGGTTTTAAGCTGATCCTCGGCGTGTCGCTGCTGCAAGGTGCCGTATTGACCGGGATTGCCACCTTTTTAATTCTGATGCTGCAACGCCGCGGACAGAAACCTCTGGAAAAAGTGATTGGCGGGCTGCTGCTGTTTGTTGCAGCGGCTTATATTGTTGAGCTGGTTTTCTCACGTCCTGAACTGGCACCGCTCAGTAAAGGTATCTTCATCCCAACTTTGCCGGGTACCGAAGCTGTATTCCTTGCCGCCGGTGTATTAGGCGCGACTATCATGCCACACGTGATTTACCTTCACTCTTCATTAACCCAGTATCTGCATGAAGGAACACGCCGCGAGCGGTATTCCGCGACGAAGTGGGATGTGGGCATTGCGATGACTATCGCTGGTTTTGTTAATCTGGCGATGATGGCGACGGCGGCTGCGGCATTTCACTTCAATGGGCATACCGGCATTGCCGATTTGGATGAAGCCTATTTAACGCTTGAACCGTTGCTCAGCCATGCGGCGGCAACCGTATTTGGTCTTAGCCTGGTGGCTGCCGGACTCTCCTCCACCGTGGTAGGGACGCTGGCGGGTCAAGTGGTGATGCAGGGGTTTGTACGTTTCCACATTCCATTATGGGTACGCCGGACCATCACTATGATGCCCTCATTTGTCGTTATCCTGATGGGCCTTGATCCCACACGCATTCTGGTGATGAGCCAGGTACTGCTCAGTTTCGGCATTGCTCTGGCACTGGTGCCATTGCTGATGTTTACCAGTGATCGCGCATTAATGGGGGAACTGGTGAATACGCCGACTGTCAACCGCGTTGGCTGGCTGATTGTTATCCTGGTTGTGGCATTAAATGGCTGGCTGCTGGTGGGAACCGCCTTAGGAGTGTAAACCGGAAACGTAGTCAAAGAAAAAGGAGCGCATGCGCTCCTTTTTACTTAAAGCCTGTCTATTAACGCCAGTGACCATGGCCGTGGCCACGTCCCGGGCCGCGATGATCGTCGCGATCCCTCCAGCCTTCACGGTAACCGCGTTCGTATGCGTCACGCTTATCCCAACCACGGTGGTAGCCACGATCATGCATACGCCAGCGATGGTCACGCCATTCGTAATTACGATGCCAGTAGTCGCGGTCACGCCAGCGTCCGCCGTCCCAATAATTGCCGTAATTGTCGCGATCGCCAATTTGCAATTTTACAGAAGGCAGCAGTGTTATTTCGCCAGCGTTAGCGACCAGCGGGGCACATGCCATTAATACTGCTGCGAGAATCAGTGACCTGAACATAGTTTTCTCCTTCACGATCGGGTCTGTTGCAGCAATATTATGTAACGTTTATGTCCACATCTTCGGCGGAACTCCTAAATGCACAACGGCAGCACTTTTTGCTAAAAGCGCTGTTATTTTGAGCTATTCAGTATGGCGTCAATCCCGGCGCATTCCTCTTCACTGAACTGGCGATTGTTCAGCATGCCGACGGCATCATCAAGCTGACTGGTTTTACTGGCGCCAATCAGCACAGAGGTTACTTTATCCCCGCGCAGAACCCAGGCCAGCGCCATTTGCGATAATTTTTGCCCACGGCTAATGGCCATCGCATTGAGTTTGCGGACTTTTGCCAGTTTTTCATCAGTAATTTGGTCGGGATTGAGGAAACGGCTGCCGCTGGCGGCACGCGAGTCGGCCGGAATACCATTGAGGTAACGGTCAGTAAGCTGTCCGCCTGCCAGCGGTGAAAACGCAATACTGCCGACCCCCTCTTGTTGCAGTACCGTCAAGAGTTCGTCTTCTACCCAACGCTCGAACATAGAATATTTGGGCTGATGGATGAGGCAAGGCGTCCCCAGATCGTTGAGTATCCCAATAGCCTGGCGCGCCAGTTCGGCCGGATAATTCGACAGGCCAACATACAGCGCCTTGCCCTGGCGGACAATGTGATCCAGCGCCCGCATGGTCTCCTTTAGCGGCGTTTCAGGGTCCGGACGGTGGTGATAGAAGATATCGACATAATCCAGCCCCATCCGGCGCAGGCTTTGATCGAGGCTGGCAATCAGATACTTACGTGACCCCCAGTCGCCATAGGGGCCATCCCACATGGTATAGCCTGCTTTGGTGGAAATAATCAGTTCATCCCGGTAAGGCAAAAAATCTTCTTGCAGGAGACGACCAAAATTGCGCTCGGCAGAGCCGGGAGGTGGCCCGTAGTTATTGGCGATATCGAAATGGGTTATCCCCAAATCGAAAGCATGTCTGAGTAACTGACGGCTATTTTCAATGAGCGTGGCATCGCCAAAGTTATGCCACAGTCCCAGAGAAACTGCCGGAAGCTTAAGACCACTGTCACCGCAGCGGCGATATTCCATTTGCTGATAGCGATCCCCGGAGGCCAGATAAACCATACATATGCCCTTAATGTCCGTGTATACGTTTACACAAGTGATCTTCGAGCTTACAACAGCTTGCCGGTTCTCGCTGATTTCCTCTGAAAAACTCTGCCGTTACGCACTATTTTTTGCGCGGGGCGATCATGACTGGCTTTCCTGCCAGCAGCAGCCAGGCGGGTAACATCACAATGCACAGTAATGGCAGCAGAGTGGTATCCGGTACGACGGCCGCCGCCATAAACAGGCTCAGCCAGGCGTCGCGGGTAACGACCAGCACCATACCGAGAATGGCACAGGAGATAGTGATGGCTGCCGGGACGGCGTCGACGTGTTCATGCAGCATCAGGCCGAGAGCGACGCCGACGAATACGGCCGGGAAGATGCGACCACCGCGAAAACCACAGGCCGCAGCCACCACCAGCGCCGCCAGTTTTATTACTGCAAACAGCAGGTAATCCGTCACGCTAAAGATCCGGGAAAATGCCATTTGCTGCATTTCATCCAGCCCTTTAAACAGGGTGATATTGCCGCCAATTACGCCAAGCACACCCAGAATAAAACCGCCGATGCCAAGCATTAATACAGGGCTTTTCAGGCGGTGCATGAGTTGATGCAAACGCGGCAGGCACCAGACCGCCACCATCCCCAGAGCAATAGCAATGGCGCAGACGACCGCACCGCTGATGACATCCACCAGGTGCATCTGCGGATAATGCGCAACAGGCAGGGCGAAGTGCGGATGGAAAAATAGCCCGGTGGTCAGTGCGCCTGCAGCGGCGGCCATCAGTGGGGCGAAAAGGCGATCCCACAGCGGCAGATCGGTACTTGAATTTAGCGTCTGGGAGAAAATCAGTGCGGCTGCGACAGGTGTGCCAAACAGTGCGCCAATGGTTCCGGCAGACGCGAGAATAGTCCAGTCGAGTGGGGCGACACGCGGAAACAGTTTTCCACCGAGTGCAACAGCCAGCGCAATATTGATCACCATAACCGGATGCTCCGGTCCAAGACTGACACCTCCGGCCAGGCCAAGCACCAGGGCAACCAGCAGGCCGGGCAGGGCAGAGAAATGCACCGGAGCACCAATTAGCGGCTCGGTCGCCGGATCCGGGCCGCCGTGTCCGGCGCTGTAACGGATAACCAGCCCCACCGCCAGGCCTGTCAGGGTCAGCATCATAATCACCCAGAAAGGAGAGTCAGGGGTAAAACCCAGACGATAAGGTAGCCCATTCCAGAGAATCAATTGCAGAACGGCGGCAACTTTCATGATCAGCAATAACACCAGACTGGATGCGACGCCGATAATGAGCGCGGGAAGCGCCAGCAGCAGCATCGTTCTGGCTCGCGGATGGAGCATGTTCATTTCCTTTTAACAGAGCACAGGGTTACAGCACGCTCGTGGAAAATATCCGCTGAGTGCAAACCTTGCTGAAACCATAACGTTAATTTGTGACGAAGATCGATAATCCCGGGGCACTCATGCTATGTTCGTTGTCGTTACAGCGCCTTGAATTTACAGTGTGCCAAAGATTTATTCTGACTTTAGCGGAGCCGTAAAAGAATGACAAAATATGCTTTAGTAGGGGACGTGGGCGGCACGAACGCACGCTTAGCGCTCTGCGATCTCAGTAGCGGAGAGATCTCCCGGGCCAAAACCTATTCCGGCCTTGATTACCCCAGCCTTGAGGCGGTGGTACGCGTGTACCTCGATGAGCATAAGGCGGAGGTAAAAGATGGCTGTATCGCCATCGCTTGCCCTATTACCGGTGACTGGGTGGCTATGACCAACCATACCTGGGCCTTCTCTATCGCTGAGATGAAAAAGAACCTTGGCTTCGCACATCTGGAAATCATTAACGATTTCACCGCTGTTTCAATGGCGGTGCCGATGCTTAAACAAGAGCACCTGACCCAGTTCGGCGGCGGTGAGCCGGTTGAAGGCAAACCTATCGCGGTGTATGGCGCGGGCACGGGTCTTGGCGTCTCACATCTGGTACATGTCGATAAGCGCTGGGTCAGCCTGCCGGGTGAAGGTGGACACGTGGATTTTGCGCCGAACAGCGAAGAAGAGGGCATTATTCTGGAAGAGCTGCGCGCAGAAATAGGTCATGTTTCTGCCGAACGTGTTCTCTCTGGTCCGGGGCTGGTAAATCTCTACCGCGCGATTGTGAAATCAGACGGACGGTTGCCAGAGAATCTGCAGCCGAAAGATGTAACCGAGCGTGCTCTGGCGGATAGCTGTATTGATTGTCGCCGCGCGCTGTCGCTGTTTTGCGTGATTATGGGGCGTTTTGGCGGCAACCTGGCGCTGAATCTCGGCACGTTTGGCGGCGTTTATATCGCAGGCGGCATCGTACCGCGCTTCCTGGATTTCTTCACCGCCTCCGGCTTCCGTGGTGGTTTTGAAGATAAAGGTCGTTTCAAATCCTACGTTCAGGACATCCCGGTCTTCCTGATCACTCACGATAATCCAGGGCTGTTGGGCGCTGGCGCGCACCTGCGCCAGTCGCTGGGATATTATCTCTAAAGATGCATTAACTGCCTGAACTCTTTTACCTTACTGCGGCTGACGGGCACCTGAAAATCCAGGTCTCGCAGCCGCACGATATAGGTGTTGTTGAACCAGGGCTCAATTTCGCGAATTTTATCCAGATTGACGCAGTAAGAGCGATGGCAGCGGAAAAAGTGCGCAGCCGGGAGCTTGCTGCAAAACTCCGTAATATTCATCGGCATGACATAGGATTCACGTTTGGTGTAGACAAACGTCATCTTTTCATGGGCTTCTGCGTAATAGATATCATGAATACTGGTGACGATAATGCGCTCATCTTTCACCAGATTGATTGTCGCATTTTCCCGTGGAGCAGGGCTGGCGCTGCTACCCGTTTGTTGCTGCCAGGCCGTTTCCAGTTTTTGCAACATGCTGATAATCCGCGACTCCTGGTAAGGTTTGAGAATATAGTCAAACGCTTCCAGCTCGAACGCTTCTACCGCATGTTCTTTCCAGGCGGTAATGAACACAATAAAAGGTTTATGGGCGAACTGGCTGATATTCTGTGCCAGCAGGACTCCGTCCAGTGAGGGAATATTGATATCGAGGAAAATGGCGTCGACTTTGTTGTGCTGCAAATATTTCAGCACGTCGAGACCGTCCTCAAATGTACCTACAATGTCCATCTGGCTGTGCGTTTTGATAAGCCAGCTCAACTCCTGTTGCGCCAGAATCTCATCTTCAACAATGATGACCTTCATTCACTTCTCCCGTTAAGGCAACAGCGTGGCCGGAGTGGTCACAGGTGTGGTGTACAACGGCACATAAAACGCAATCTCCGTACCGGGCGTCAGTCGCCGGATATGCAGCCCCTCGCCATACAGCAACTTCACGCGCTGGTGGACATTGAGCAAACCGATTTTATTGCCCGGCATTTCGTCGGCTTCCACGCGGGCTATCATCTCGGGCGCAATACCATTCCCCGTATCACGTACGGCAATACGCACGCGATTGCCACACTCCGCTACGCTGATGGTCACCACCCCTTTTCCCTTACAGGGCTGTATACCATGGACGATGGCATTTTCTACCAGAGGCTGAATAAGCAGGCTCGGAATGACGCAGCTTACCTCTTCGTCAATGTCATAAATAACCGTTAACTTGTCACCAAAACGGGCCTGTTCAATGGCGATATAGTCTTTGATTTGATAGAGCTCTTTTTTGATATCAATCTGCTCATCGTCTTTTAGTTCAATGTTGTAGCGCAGGTAGCGCGACAGATTGAAAATCAACTGACGGGCGGTATCCGGATTGAGGCGGATAGAGGAGGAGATCGCATTGAGGGCGTTAAAGAGAAAATGCGGGTTGATCTTGCTTTGCAATGCACGCAATTCCGCTTTATTGGCCATCTCGCGTAGCTGCTCGGCACGGGAAACTTCTAATTGTGTGGAGATAATTTGCGACAGGCCTACGGCCATATCCTGCAGCGAGGAGGTGATTTGATGCGCGTGACAATAGTAAATTTTAAGCGTGCCGGTGACGATCCCCTTTTCCCATAGCGGGATCACCAGCATTGAGTGGATCTGCGGTGTCCTGTGGGCTTCATCATTGTTTTTAATGATAATCTCTCCGGTATCAATCGCCTGACGTGTCGTTGGGCTGATGATATCGTCGCTGTCCCGGTAGTTGTCTTCTCCGACGCCGACATAGGCCAGCACATGGTCGGCGTTAGTGATGGCGACGGCGTCGGCATTAATATCGCGGCGAATGATGTCGCATACCTGGCGCAGGGATTCACTATTTACATTGCGAAACAGCGGCAGGGTTTTATTGGCGATATCCAGCGCCAGTTTGGCCTGCCGTCCGGCAATGGCCTCTTTTTCACCTTCCACGCTTTGTACCAGCAAAACGATAAAGCCTACACAGACGCTGCCCAGAATCATCGGTACGCCAATTTTTGACACAATATCAAGGCCAAGTGCGGTCGTCGGCGCCCAAAGAACCACCAGCGTCATCGTCAGGGTTTCGCACAACATCCCGGCGATGATGCCAACGCTCCAGTGCTTTTGCTTAGGAATTTTGCGATTTATCCAGCCGGAAAGAACACCGGCAATAATACTGGTAATCAGGCAAGGTACGGCCGTTACCCCACCGATATCAATCAGGTAGCGATGTATCCCGGCGATCACCCCGGTAATAATGCCGACCCAGGGGCCAAATAAGATGCCGCCGGACATCACGGCGATGATACGCACATTCACCAGCGAGCCTTCGACGGGGACGCCGGACCATGTGCTGAACAGCGCAAACATTGAGAAGATAGCAGTAACGGCGAGTAGCTCTTTTGGCGTGTGTGCCGTTTTATGCAGCAGCTCGCGGAACAGGCGGATGCGGATCAGGAAAAAAAGGCAGATCAGCATCAGCGCCGCGCGATCAAATACCGCCAGCAGCATGTTGAATATCTCGTGCACGGGAATGCTCATGTAAAAGGCGTGAAAAAGCTATGATAAAAAACATCGCCGCCAATGACCAGTCAGGTGCGCGTATTTGGCAATGAGGAAAAACCTCGTTATTAAAAGGGGATTTATGCTGGTCGGAAGAATTTTCGCTACAACTGAAAAAATGCCTCCTGACAACGTAACTTCATTGATATCAGGTTGTTAAATTTAAGAGTGTGTTTTTTCCATCCTCGGCAGAATTTTCTTTTGCGCATTTTTTTGACTTCCTCTTTTTGGGGCGTAAATTTTTTTCACGTTTCCTCTCGACAGCAGGTTTTTTTTCAGGCTATTTTCAGGACATGCCACAATCGTGGCGGCGTCGCTCGGACGGTCCGGGCGCTAACGTTAATCTGAGGAAGTTATGGCTGAATTCAGTCCTGAACGCCGTTTTACGCGTATCGATCGTCTCCCCCCTTATGTTTTCAATATCACTGCTGAACTGAAAATGGCTGCGCGTCGGCGCGGTGAAGATATTATCGATTTCAGCATGGGTAACCCAGATGGTGCGACACCAGCCCACATTGTTGAAAAGCTCTGTACTGTTGCCCAGCGTCCGGATACACACGGTTATTCCACTTCGCGTGGTATTCCGCGTCTGCGTCGTGCCATTTCGCGCTGGTATCAGGAGCGTTATCAGGTCGAAATTGACCCGGAAAGTGAAGCGATTGTTACCATCGGCTCAAAAGAGGGGCTGGCGCATCTGATGCTGGCAACGCTTGATCATGGTGACACGGTTCTGGTGCCTAACCCGAGCTACCCGATTCATATTTATGGTGCGGTGATTGCTGGTGCCCAGGTGCGTTCTGTGCCGCTGGTGGAAGGGGTCGATTTCTTCAATGAGCTGGAGCGGGCGATTCGCGAAAGCTACCCGAAACCGAAGATGATGATTCTGGGTTTCCCCTCCAACCCCACAGCTCAGTGCGTAGAGCTGGAGTTCTTCGAAAAAGTGGTCGCCCTGGCAAAACGCTACGATGTGCTGGTGGTACACGATCTGGCCTACGCGGATATCGTCTATGATGGCTGGAAAGCGCCGTCGATCATGCAGGTTCCCGGTGCTCGCGACGTGGCGGTCGAGTTCTTTACGCTCTCCAAAAGTTACAATATGGCGGGATGGCGTATCGGCTTTATGGTCGGCAATAAAACGCTGGTCAATGCTCTCGCTCGTATTAAAAGTTACCACGATTACGGCACCTTTACGCCGCTACAGGTGGCCGCGATCGCCGCGCTCGAAGGCGACCAGCAGTGCGTGCATGATATTGCCGCACAGTACAAGCGTCGCCGTGATGTGCTGGTAAAAGGCCTGCATGAAGCCGGATGGATGGTAGAGATGCCGAAGGCATCAATGTACGTCTGGGCGAAAATCCCTGAACCTTACGCCGCTATGGGCTCGCTGGAGTTTGCCAAGAAGCTACTGCAGGATGCCAAAGTTTGCGTGTCGCCCGGCATCGGGTTTGGTGATTATGGGGATACGCATGTGCGTTTTGCCCTGATTGAAAACCGCGATCGCATTCGTCAGGCGGTAAGGGGCATCAAAGCGATGTTCCGTGCCGATGGCCTGCTTCCCACCACGACAAAATCCACGGCGGAAGACACAGAGCAGTAAGACTACTGCACAAATGAAAACAGGAGCCAAATGGCTCCTGTTCTTCTTTTCGTTCTACGAACGTTGCTCAGATCATCAGGGCAAATGTACCGGCCCAAACAATGACCATCACCGAAATGCCCATAAAGAAATATTTCACGCTTCATCGCTCCGCATACATAAGTATGCATTCATGACCAGATCAGGACTGAGTATAGAGAGGTGAAACTACGCCAAATTGAAAATGGGAATTTTCTCCCTTTCGGCCACAGCTCCATCTCAGAATTCTTGATGCCTGTCGCACCAAACGGGGCTAATGTACGCCTAAATTTTGTGCCTTACAAGAGGCATTTTTTTAAATATTTTCCGCAACTTACAGGGTGTCGGGCTTTGGCGACAGATTGATTTCTTTCCGAAATAAATGCCAGTTGAGCGACGCGTTGTCACAGGGTTGTAACCTGTAATTTCACCGTTGAATTACAAGGTTATTTTTGTGATCGTTAGCACACTTACTGTTGAGAAGGGGCTGAAAAGCGAACCGATACGGCACGGGGAGCGGAAATTTTTTGCCATAAGGTGTGCATTGTGGGAAAGAGAAAGAATGATTTTTCTGCACAGAAAATGCGAGCAGTTTTTTTAGGCCTGCTTTGTTATAAGCCGAAAAATTGCTATGTCTCTCATTTTTGCCATAAAACTACGTATAACATCATTTTTAAGTTTAACAGCCTGTGAATAAGATGATAGTAATTTGCTATCAAAATGAAATTACATAATTAGTGGAGTTTAATTTGCAGGCTAATTGTTCTGGCTGCAACTGAATATCAAAGAAGTATTTATCTGACATGAATTTAGCGGTGCGAGAAAAAATATCTTTCAAATAATTCAATTAAATAAATAAACAGTCAGACTAAAGTCAAATTTAATTTCTGTTTCACTTAAACTTATCAATACCCAGGGGGCGCTATGGACTCTTTTGTTGCCAGACAGCCGATATTCGACCGTGACTTGCATACCGTAGCCTATGAACTTCTGTTTCGTTCCGGAATGAATAACTTTTTTCCAAACGTGCCGGCCGATTATGCTACCAGTCAAATGATCTCCGACCAGTTTTTGGGCATCCCAACTTTTCGGTTTGTTGGAGAAAATATTTCCTTTATTAATTTCCCTTATCAAATGATTGTTCAGGGGATGGCTGACATCTTACCCCGTGAACGCGTCGTCATTGAAATACTTGAAGATGCTGTCCCTGATGATGCGTTGTTCGAGGCCGTACGCTATCTCTTCGCCTCCGGGTACACACTGGCGTTAGATGATTTTGCGATGGACGATTCATGGGATCGTTTTTTGCCCTATATTACTATCCTGAAATTTGACGTTAAGGCAAATACGTTTGACGAGATCAATGGCTTTCTGAAACGCCATGAGTTGCAGTTAAGTACAAAAAACCTGCTGGCGGAAAAAGTGGAAACTTATGATCAGTTTCAACAATATAAAGATCAGGGTTTTCATTTATTTCAAGGGTATTTTTATAGTAAGCCGGAAATTATTCAGAGCAAGCGCCTGCCACATAATGCTGCACATCTCTTCCAGTTGATGAGTGAAGTGAACGCACCTGAGTTAAATTTTGATAAAATTGAGCATATACTGGAACATGATTTGTCGTTGACATACAAGATCTTAAAATATGCCAGAAATATTGTGCATCGCGTTAGCGGCATAAACGGTGCCGATAACTTAACCCTTAAAAAAATTGCCATCTATTTAGGCAGAAGTGAGTTAACGCGTTTTGTTTCGGTGATTTGTCTGGCCAATCTCTCTAATAAAGATACCCGGGAGCTTTATCATCTCTCCCTTTCCAGAGCGAAGTTTTGCGAAATCATTGTCGAACGTACCCTTTCCACGTGTTGCGCACAGGGCGCGTTCTTATGCGGATTGTTTTCATTACTGGATACTATGCTGGAGATTCCGCTAGAGGAGATTTTCGAGCAAATCGCGCTCCCTTCATCTGTTCGCGATGCGCTGGTACATAAACAGGGTACACTTTATGACGTCCTTAGCCTTGTACAAAGTTATGAACGTCGTGAGTGGGAAGCGGTACAGCAACAGGCAAAAAAACTGAATATTCCAGGCTGGGCTGCTGTTGATGCAATGGGGGACGCTCTCGCCTGGGCTGATGAAACCGTCTCATGATATACCAGCCAAAGATGGTACATTTTCACACCGCACATTACTCATTTGACGCAGGAATGCGGGCGCAATCGCGAAACAGGCAGGCGATATTTCGTACTGTTGAGATAACGTTTAGGTTAAGGTGATATATTTTTAATCACCACAGTCTTTATGGTTATTGGCTATTACAGAAACAGTAAAAGGAATTTCTGCATTGGATATCCCCCGTATTTTCACGATTAGCGAAAGCGAACACCGCATTCATAACCCCTTTACGGCAGAGAAACTCGCCACACTCGGTGCAGCCCTGCGACTGAAACCGGGTATGCGCATACTCGATCTTGGCAGCGGTTCGGGTGAAATGCTCTGTACCTGGGCACGTGATTATGCCATCACGGGTGTTGGCGTTGATATGAGCCAGCTTTTCAGCGAACAGGCAAAACAGCGTAGCGAAGAGCTCGGCGTGAGCGAAAACGTGACATTTATTCATGGCGATGCGGCAGGTTTTGTCGCGGATGAAAAATGTGATATTGCGGCCTGTGTTGGCGCCACCTGGATCGGCGGTGGCGTAGCCGGGGCTATCGCGCTGTTGCAAAAAAGTCTTCGCCCCGAAGGGATTATCCTGATTGGCGAACCCTACTGGCGGCAGTTACCGCCGACACAAGAGGTAGCCCAGGCCTGTTTTGCCAGTGCGATAGCAGATTTTCATACGCTACCTGAGCTTGTCGCCTCATTTGATGAGCTCGGCTACGACGTTGTCGAGATGGTACTGGCAGATCAGGAGGGGTGGGACCGGTATGAAGCGGCGAAGTGGCTGACGATGCGCCGCTGGCTTGAGGCCAACCCTGAGGATGATTTCGTGCCAGAGATTCGTGCGACGCTCACGGCAGCGCCAAAACGCCATGTTACCTGGACGCGTGAATTCCTCGGCTGGGGTGTCTTTGCGTTAATGCCGCGTTGACAGTCTCGCCATAACACTCCTGCCAGGCGGGATATCTTCGCGGATATCCCGTTTTCCTGATTATCTGTACGATGAGATGTCCGAAAGCGAGAGTGCTTTCGACCACGCCGCTTCGTTGCTAAAATAACCGTCCGGCAGACTTACACTTATCCGCAGGAATGAGGGAGGGGCAGTGGTGGATCGGATTGATTATGAGATCGAAAAATATAGCTTCACCGAACTGAATGAATCTCCCCGCATTGCTCGCCAGTGGGCAGACACGCTTGATGAGTGTCGCCAGTCGCAGGCAAATGCCGAAGAACGACTACGCATTGCGCTGCTCAACGTAGATTACGTGACCAGTTTTGAGCTTCCTTTTCGCTTATTGTTAATTCGCGCGCCGCAGTTGATTGCCAGCCTGCGCGATGAGCTGCAAATAGGTCAGAAAAATGTCATTTTCAACGGCAAACGTTTTGGCTGCGTCTACAGCCTGAAAACCGATTTAAGCGACATCCCGGATGCATTCCAGTATCGTCTTTCAACCCGCATCCGGCGGGTTGACGCCTCTGGGTCAGTGGCCACGCCGTATCAGCAAATCGCCAAAGAGGTCAAAGCCCCGCGCGAACGGTTAAAAATGGCGCTGGAAAGAGGACTGCCAGTCACGGCGCTTGACGGGCTTTTCTGGTTTGGCATCCAGCGTATTGCTGCCGATGTGCAAAGGTTGCGAAAAACCGGTATGGCGATCGCTACTGCGGAAGTCGATATCTTCGATAACCTTACGGGTACCACCCGGCGGGTCCCGGTTTATCGCCGCGTGGAGTAAATTCGCGCCCCCGTGTTCATCTAACCGATTTAAAAACCCACTTTACTTTTTTCAGCAAGCGTAGCCTGACTGCGTTTGCTCTTTCGCATGGCGCGGCAGTGATATCTCTCTTTCATATATTCGTATTTATATTATTACCCTTCATTAACTTAAATTTTCAGGTATTTTAAATAAAAGTTTCCGTTAGGGTTTGTTTTAATATTTTTTTTATAATCTCCTTAATTTGTTCATCTTTCAGGCATTACTATTTCTACTGTTTCGCTTAAGGATGAATCGAATGAAAATAATTGGATTGGATGAATATCGCAGTTTACGTGGGAACGGCGCGCTTAAATACTTCGAACTCGAAGGTGTACCGAGTGACGAATGGGCGCGTATTTTTCAAAGCCACTTTGTCGGTCAGGATATAAAAGTCTGGATTGAAGGATATTGCATTGTCCTGCAGTGCCAGACTGAAGATATCCCGAAGTACCGGGAGCTTTTACAGACTAAGTGCGATGAAATCACAGCACAATTAATGCCTTAGGGACTTATAGCCCGTCAAACAGGCAATAAGTGTCAGACCATAAATAAACCGCATCTGAAAAGTGGAATATCCACCGTGTAAGATGCTTTTTTATGCCTGATCTACACTCGCGCTAAAGCATTCACTAAGCGACATGGTCAGCCTGCATTCATTATTGACAGTCTGTACACGCCAGCCTGCGCCATTTTCTCCTTCACGAATAACAGGCATTCCTTGTTGTGTCAGCTGTGTAAGCAGCGCTGAAAACTCTGCCTCGTTCACCGGGCGCGGCTGCCAGAAGGTCTTTTTATTGTCAGTAAATATGGGCAGCAACTGAATTTGCGGTTCTCTGTTTCCCACTAACAGACGAACGATAAAGCCGTAAGCCGGCATACCGCGTTCCTGATATTCGCCGTTACTGTTAAATACCGCATTTCCGATACTGTAAATCACCAGGCTTTGATCCAGGTGCGCGGCCTCGCCTGCCATATGCGGCCCGGAGCCAATAATCAGATCGGCACCGGCATCGCTCAGTTGCCTGGCCAGCGTGCGCTGCCCGGACGTAGTCCAGCGGTAGTCCAGTCCCCAGTGGGCAAGAACAATCAGAGTGGCAGGGTTAGCGCTCGCTTTCTCCTGACGCAGCTGTTCAGTCAGTCCACCACTGATACAGGCAACGCCCGCGCGACGCGGGCGGGCATAAAAGGCGCACTCTTCTTCCATATAGCGTCGATACCAGTAGGCGCTGAAAATCTTGTACGTCCGCCCGGCTACTGTGACGACCAGCGGCGCTTGCGCCTGTTGCGCATTAAACCCGGCACCTATACAGGCAATACCTGCTTCGCGAAAGGCCGTCAGCGTGCTGTGCAAACCGGGTAACCCGGCATCCATCGCGTGATTGTTGCCCAGCGCCACCGCGTCGATACCCTGTTTGCGCAGGGCGGCGACAGAGGCAACCGGGTCGCCTGTCAGGCAGAACGGTTTCCGGCCATCAAGACTGGCACTGAGATCGGTGGTCAGTGCCGCTTCAAAATTGGCGAGCGTAACATCGCTATTGCGAAGAAGGGGGGCGATAGCCGCAAAACTATAGTCATAGCCGTGGCGCTGGAGCGCGTCATCAATGCCGCGGGCTTTGCGTCTTTCTGTGTACCACTCACCGAAATAGGTATCACCCAGAAAAGTTAGCGTCGCTGTCGGCGAGTCAATCTGGCGGAAAGAGGGGGCACTGACGGCAGGTTGGGGGACGGTGTCGGCCCGCGCCAGCAATTCATCCAGGAGATAATCAAGGTGGAAGGCATCATCTGCACCCGCCGCGCAAGCCAGCCAGAGATCGCCTGCAAACCATTGCAGCGCGAAACCCCAGTTTCCGGCACTGAATTGCCCCCACGCGCTACCGTCGCTGTGCAGATTGCCGGTTTTGCGATAGACGCGCTCGCCGATAACGGCTTCCTGTTCGCAAAACCACGGCAACAGGTGCGGAAAACGCTGGTAAAGATGGCGCACAAGCCTGGCGATGTCCAAAAGCGCGGTTCGCTGCCCCGGACGAGCGCGGCCAGAGACAGTATTGATGTGCGTGTGAGACATGCCGATTGCAGCGCTCAGTTCCCGCAACTGGCCGAGCGCTTTTGCACTGCTACCAGCCAGATGTTCTGCAAGATTAATCGCGGCGTCGCAGGCGTTATGCAGCAACATTCCTTGTAGAAGCGATTTCACCGTCAGTTTGTCACCCCGCTTTAGAGAGAGCGCCGGGTTACCTTTCAGGATATCCGACGCTATCTCCCGCACGGTAATGGCGGTCTCCAGGGTGATTTTTTTACTTAACAGGCGATCGGCGATACAACCGGTCAGCAGTAACTGGCTGAGGTAGTGCGACGCGAAGGGACGGTCGGCCTGTTCAGTGACGCGCTGCTCACCGGTGGAGAGGTTGATCAGCAGGCGCGCGACATGACCTCTGCCCGGCACGGGCAGGGTAGCGAGTCGGGTTTTCAGTAGACTGACAACCTGCCTGAAATCAGAATTTCGCACGCTGCCTTTTACCAGCACGATATCGCCGGAGCGCAGGATGGGGGCGGCGGCATCAACCAACGCCTGCGCCGTCAGGAAATGGCCGCCCCGCGCCGCTTCCGGCAGTGCCTCATTTAAAGCCGCCATCTCCTCGCCGTGCAGAAAAGCGCGCTGGCACCCGGCCTCCAGCAAGGGCGTCGCCAGAGAACGATGAATGGCCTGGCTCTGATCGCCGAGGTTCACAATCCGCCCCAGCAGGGCGATGATGCGCCCGCCGTTTGCCTGGGCTCGTTGTGCCGCCACCGCAAAGGCATTGAGCATGGAAAGATATTCGGCGTTGTAACTGTCATCAATCAGGGTGGCTGTGCCGCCGCCGGGCAGTGCCAGCGGGGTAACAGACAGATGCTGATCATCACCGCGATAGCCCTCAAGGCCTGTGATAATCTCTGGCAGGCTAACGCCCAGCAGATCGGCGGCAATCAGCGAAGCCACCGAATTGAGCGCGCCGCCGTTACCGGGTACGGACAGCCGGTAGCTGATGACTTGCTGATGAAAAGCGATGGTGACCCGGCTTGCGTCATTATCTGGTGTTATCCCGGTGATACGCACATCCGCGTCCGGGTTGAACCCGTAACTGATAATCCGTGCGCCGTCGCGCTCAACGCTTGCCGCCACCGTCGCATACTCAGCCATATCGCGGTGCAAAATGGCATAACCGCCGGGGATAAGACCATGACTGATGCGCGCCTTATAACGCGCCACGTCATTGAGGGTGCTTACATTCTTGCCCACCTGTGTCATGCCGATTTCGGTAATGATAACGATGTGCGGCTTTATGCGATGGCCGACGCCCCCGTTACGCATCCAGAGTGCAGAGATCGCCACTTCCATCACGACGGCCTGCGGGTTCGATATCGCTCGCGCCAGCGTGACGGACGCGCCAGTACGGGTGTTGTGGTTGCCGCGACTGGTGACCACCGACACGTTAGCGGTCAGGATCGTCTCCAGCATCTCTTTGGTCGAGGTTTTACCGACAGTCCCCGTGATCGCCACCAGTTTGCCGTCAAACCGCCGCCGTGCTTCTTCGGCCAGCAAGTGGAGCACCTGATAACTGTCGCCCACCACCAGTTGTGGAAAGTCCGGCGGTAACCCAGTCAATTTTCGCTGGACAATCGCCCCGCAATAGCGGGAAGCATGCTCTGGCAATAGGGTGTGGGTATCCTTCCAGCCAGCGTAAATGCCGGTATTACCTGAGCCCTGCAACCAGGTATCGGTGTCGATAGCAACAAACAGACAAGGGCGGTCATACTGCGTGTTGTCATGCAAAATGGCGATGTCACCTGCAAGCCAGCTGGCATCCGGACGGTTGTGCCAGATACTGCCGGGCAGCAATTGGGTAAGATCAGCGGCGGTCCAGCCTGGCGTGTCGGTGCCAGTATTGCGCGAACGAGGTGGTTTCTGGCGCATGGTTGTATCCTTACTCAATCAGGGCTGAGCCGTGGTGCGGGCAAAGGGCAATCGCACTCACTCCCGGATTGCCCTGTAAATCATGGTACTCTGGCGCAACGGCGGGGCGCTCAAGTTGCTTCACCTGATGGCCATGTTCTTGCAAAGCCTGTGCGAACCGGGTCTGGAGATCGAACGGCGTGTTGCGATCCTGCCGGTTGCCGATCACCAGGATTAACCGGGTGGGATCGTTTGCGATATCCGCTATGTGGTCGAGTGGGTCCCAGGGATTAGCAAGCCCGGTACCGTCCAGTTCTGGCGCCGGGGCCTCGCCACGTTCTTTGCGCATTCGTTCGGCCCGTTCCAGCAGACCCCACGCACCCGAGGTCAGTACTGCGCAGTCAATATCCCGGCGTCCAGACGTGAGCAACGCCGATGCGGCGGTTGCACCGCCGCTGTGTCCGCTGAGGATAAAACGCGCAATACCGTATCGTGCTTTGATGGCATCAACGGCGGCATTCAGCGCGAGAAACTCTTCTGCCTGGCGGCGGCGATAATGGTTGCCGCTGGAACCATAGGTTCCCGGACGAGCAACAATCAATGTTGGTAACCCACTGCGCTGAAAAATAGCCTGCGCCTGATGACGTTGCGCGTCGGCCGTATTGGCGGGAATCTCCTGTGGTGGGCGCTTAATCAGCGATACCCGATCGCCTTTAAATATCACCAGCGCCAGGGGCGCATCGCGCAGGACACCCGCACTAAAATAACGAATACAAGCTGCGCCGCCCGCGTATTGCACCCATACGGCATCATCGCCAACCGGACATGTCCGCTGGTTCGCGGGCTGGTTCCACAGTAGCGGCGTTTCGGCATGCGCAACCACACCGACAAGCAGCAATAAAAAAAGGGTGTAAAAGGGCCTCACAGCACCGCCTCAACGGCAAAGATATAGATGTACAGAATACACAACCAAGTATTCATAATGTTATTATGATACAAGGATTTTCAGGACTGGGGATGCCCGGGAGCAATTAAGGAGTCAAATGTCGCTCAGCCACTTACTTGCGCAAACCCGCCCGGTGATGGAAACGCTGGATGTTGCGGCGAAACCGTCTCTGTGCCCGTCCTGGGTCATTTTCTTTAGCGTGTCCGACAGCAAAAGCCGTGCCCACGTTGTACGCGGCTGCGGCGAGTCATTCGACAAGGCCTGGCAGCAGGGAACGCAGGCGCTGCAACAGTGGCGTAAAAAGAGCGGTCTTAAGGCCTGCTGGCTGCGGGTTGACCTGGTCGACAAGGTCGAAGCGCTACGCTGGGATACGCTGCAGGCGCGTCTGGCTAAGACCAAACGCAACTATTTTCGCTTCGGATTGAGCCTCGATCCGGCATTTTGTTATGCCATGCTGGAGCAAGAAATCGCCGCCAACGCGCTGCTCTATAACGGCGATCACGGCGTTGCCACGCCTAATGCCAGTAACCTTGCCCACTATTCCCGCCGACGCTTTGGCGCGGTGCTGAACTGGCCTGAACGTCCCGACCAGACACTGTGGCGTTTTACTACTCGCGCACTGTTTTGCGATGGCGAGCAGCTATTTCCCATTGAATCAGACGGACGTAACAGCGGCTACCGGCAGTTGCCCGAGTGGCAGAAGAGTGCCCTGGAGCCGATGATTGAATCAGCGACGGATTACCTTGCACGGCAGGTAACGTCTTGCGGACGTTATCACTACGGCTGGTTTCCCTGTTTTGATCGCGCTATTCCAACCTACAACGCCTTGCGTCATGCCAGCTCAACCTACGCGTTGCTGGAAGGGTGGGAAGTAACACAACAGCCCGCCCACTTTGCGGCCATTGAGCGGGCGCTGGATTCTCTGTGTACCACGTTTATTCGTACCTTTTCATTGCCCGGTGGCAGCGAAGCCGACTTCCTGGTGGATACGGGGGATGAGATAAAACTGGGGGGGAATGCGGTCTGTATTCTGGCGATGGCTAAATATACAGAGCTGACCAGGGATAACCGCTATCTGGACGCGATGGCGAGGCTGGCGGCGGGCATTGGTTTTATGCAGAACACACATAACGGTGGCTTCGTGCACGTGCTCAACGCCGCAGACTTATCGCTTAAGGCGGAGCACCGCATTATCTATTACGACGGGGAAGCCGCCTTTGCCCTGATGCGACTCTATGGTTTGACAAAGACACCGCGTTGGCTGGAGATGGTCGAGCGGGCAATGGACTATTTTATCGAACAGAAGCACTGGCAGGCCCATGACCATTGGCTCAGTTACTGTGTTAATGAACTGACGCTCTATCGGCCGCTGGAGCGTTATTACCAGTTCGGCCTTGATAACGTGCGCGGTCATCTCGATTTTGTGCAGGAACGTATTACCACATATCCCACACTGCTGGAGTTGATGATGGCGGCCTCGCGGATGATAGAACGGCTTGCCGTTTCGCCGTATCAACACCTGTTAACGGATTTTGATATGACCGTGTTCAACCAGGCGCTGGAAACCCGGGCCCGCTACCTGGCAAATGGTTTTTTCTGGCCTGAACTGGCTATGTTTTTTAAAAATCCGCCGCGCATCGTCGGCAGCTTTTTTATTCGTCACCATAGCTACCGGGTGCGAATCGACGATGTTGAACATTACCTTTCCGGCTATGTCGCGTACCGTAAACGCTGGCATACGCTGTCTGACGAGAAGTGAGCGCGCCATGCAACTGACTCTCCTCGTTAGCAACTTTACCCGGACAGGCTGAATTATGCGCCGCCCCAGCAGTCCTTTGTTATGCGCAACACTGCGCCGCGGGTTATCTTTTGCGCTGGCGGTGTTGCTGATCATTTCTCCTGGACTGGGCGCAGGCTGGGACTTTAGCGCCATCTCAACGCAAACTGAACGGCTATACGGCCCGGCGACGCCGGCTGCCAGGCAGCGCATTGATGAGTGGGCCGCCTTGCTTAAAAATCCGCCACAGGGCACGATTCAGGATAAATTAAATCAGGTAAACCGGTTTTTTAACGTCCGAATGGCTTTCAAAGATGACATTGTCGTCTGGAAGCAGCAGGATTATTGGGCAACACCAATTGAATTTTTGCGTAAAGGGGCAGGGGATTGCGAAGATTTTGCGCTGGCGAAATATTTTACGCTGCGTGAAATGGGGGTTCCCGCCAACCAGTTGCGTATTACTTACGTTAAAGCACTTCAGCTGAACCAGGCGCATATGGTGGTGACATGGTATTCCACCCCTGATGCGATCCCGTTAGTCCTGGATAACCTGAAAACCGCCATCTTGCCTGCCACACAGCGTACGGATCTGCTCCCGGTTTATGCTTTTAATGGGGAAGGGCTGTGGTTGCCGCAATCCGGCGGTACTAAACGCGTGGGGGACAGTAAACGACTCTCCCGCTGGCAGGATCTTCTCACCAGAATGCGTGCAGAAGGATTTGAAATTAATGAATAGGATGTGGCCATGTCCCTTTATAAGCAGCTACTGATCGGCATCTGTTTATTTACGCTCGTCATTTTCTGCGGCAACTTTTTTGTTTCTCTGGAGGGGTCCAGAGAACAATACCGGAATCAGCTCAGTGCCCATGCGCAGGATGCGGCAACGGCGCTGGGGCTGTCGCTTACTACCCATATTGATGATCCGGCAATGACGGAGCTGATGGTCAACTCCATCTTTGACAGCGGTTATTTTTACCGTATTCGGGTAATTGATATTAAAACCAATAAACCCATCATTGAGCGCACCGATAACCCACAAAGCGCCAGTGTGCCGAACTGGTTCGTGCGCATGGTAAATCTGAGCCCCGGAGAAGGCGACGCCATTGTTACCGATGGCTGGACGCAGGTTGCCAGGGTTGAGGTGGTCAGCCATCCGATGTTCGCCCTGGCGCGTCTTTGGGACAATATGGTCGCCAGCTTTTTGTGGCTTATCGGCTGTAGCCTGTTATGTATTCTCGGTGTGACCTTGTTGCTGCGCCGCCTTTTGCGACCGCTTAACTACATTGTCGAGCAGGCGATGGCTATTTGTCGTCGCGAGTTTTTGAATGTTCCCGCGCTGCCGAAAACGCCGGAACTGCGTCGGGTCGTTGAAGCAACCAACCTGATGGTGACGCAACTTGAGGTGTTGTTTGGCGAGCAGGCGCAGCGCACCGAATCCTTGCGCCGGGAGGCTTATCACGACAGCCTGACGGGGCTGAATAATCGCCGTGCTTTTGATATGCAATTGCAGTCGCGTCTGAGCGACGAAGAGAATGACTCGGGGCATCTGATACTGTTGCGGGTTCAGGATCTTATCGGCCTTAACCAGCGTCTTGGTGGTGCGAAAACCGATAAGCTGCTGATAGCAGTGGCAGATATTCTGAACGGTCTGCAAAAACATTATTTCCGTAATGAAGGTTTTCTGGCCCGCGTGCGCGGTGGGGAGTTTGCTATTCTTGCCCCGCAGTTCCTGCATAATGAACTCGATAACCTGACGAACACCCTCAGTACCCGGCTTAAGGCGCTGTCTGAAACGGGAATGAGCGACGTGACGCCGGTTGCCCATTTTGCCCTGGTCCCTTTCCATGTGGGCGATAAGCCACAGACGATACTGATGCAGGCGGACCAGGCGCTGGCGATGGCGGAAACCGAAATGCGCTTTTTTGCCAACACGGAAACGGCAACAGGCGATAGCGAAGAGGATCACCACAGCTGGTATACCCGTCTGGATACGGTGCTGACAGACGGTGCGTTCGAGCTTTTCTCGCAGCCTGTGTATGAGTGCAACAATGCACATGTCGTATTGCATCATAAAGTGCTTGCCCGTATCAGAACGGCGGAAGGCGAGCTGATACCGGCAGGACGTTTTATGCCGTGGATCCACCGTCTCGATCTCAGTCGCCGCATGGACATCGTAATGTTGCAGCAGACTCTGCGTGAGATGGAAAAATCAAACCGGCCACTTGCACTGAGTATTAGCGGTGCCAGCGTTGCCGATGACCGAAGCCTTCAGGCATTGCTGCAACCCTTGATAAACGCGCCACAGCTGGCTTCCCGCCTGACGCTGGAACTGGATGAAAACGAGCTGCCCGACGCTGAGCGGGTCAATATTCTGGTCAAACGACTTAAAGCGCTGGGCTGCCGTTTAGGGATCCAGCATTTCGGCGGCCGGTTTCACCTTATCGGAAATTTACCGCAGTGGGGACTCGCCTGGCTCAAAGTTGACGGTAGCTACATTCGCAATATTGATAGCGAAGAAGATAAAAAATTGTTTATTGAAGCCATTTATTGGGCAACCCGACAAATTAATTTGCCACTGATTGCTGAGCGTGTGGAAACAGCAGGCGAACTGGCGATTCTCGAAAATATTGGCCTGTATGGCGCAATGGGACGCTATTTTGCTGACGCCAGCACACTGGGCGCAAATTAACCATTCAGGCTAAAAAGAGGCTGAAAATGTACTACATAGAACGCGATGAACAGGGACGTATTATTCAGGTGGAACTTGCCCCTTTTCATGCCATGACAGAACAAAGTGACGTCAGTACAGCGGAAATAGATGAATGGATGCGGCAAAGAGAAATACGTGAGGCATCGTTACTGCAATTGCGCCAGAGCGATCTTGAGATGGTTCGCGTGCTGGAAGACCTGATTGAAGTCCTGATGAGTAAAGGCGTCATCAGCATTACCGATCTGCCTCCTGTCGCCCAGACAAAGCTCACCAACCGTGCACAGGCGCGTCGTTCGTTAAGTGGGCTGGAAGGATTAATTTCCGATGATGACGATGAGGGATTTATATAATTCGTCATTTTTATTTACGCAATATATATCATGTACGACACAGGGACTATTGACAAAGTCCCTTTTTTTAACCTAAATCCCCGCCCGGGCTACTATTCATTCACGTCATCTATTAATATAAGGTCTTTAAGCGAAACGGCATCAATAAATCCTCTGCCGGAACGTGCTTTCATTACCTTTGTGACATGTTGCATTACAAAAACTAATTAAATTCTCTTTTAGCATTCTACGCCTGGTCAGTGGATGAATTGGGCGAGAACAGGATCGAGGGAACTACACATGAGCGGCGTCTCTGGGATCGTCAAAGCGATAATAGGGCAAGTGTTTGCAGTAGCACCTGATGGCAGCCAGCGTTTATTGGCTGAAGGTGACAGGATCCTCGAAGGAGAGCAGGTCGAGACCGGGGCTTCTGGTGCAATCACGTTGTCTTTGTCAGATGGTAAGCAGCTGGACCTTGGCCGTGACAGCCACTGGGACAGTACGGGAAGCGTGACCACTGAGCCTACGGCTACCCAGCAACAAGATGTTGCCGCCATACAACAGGCGATCGCAGATGGGCAGGATCCGACGCAAACCCTTGAAGCGCCGGCAGCGGGTCCCCAGGCTGGGGGCACTGGTGGCGGTGACGCTGGCGGTAGCGGCGGCGGATCGCATACTCATGTGGTCCTCGATTTAACCGGTCAGGTTGTTGACCCCACAGCCGGATACCCAACGATTGGCCTGGATTTCCCTGATGCCGAACGCCCACAAGAATTAACGTTACTTAACCCTGACGTTGCCACAGCGACAACGCCCGCCGATCCCAATACGAATCCACCCGACGATTCAGATGCAGATGCCGATTCTGACGCGGATGCAGATGCCGATTCTGACGCGGATGCGGATGCGGATGCAGATGCAGATGCGGACGCCGATGCAGATTCTGATGCCGACGCGGATTCCGATGCCGATGCTGATGCCGATGCAGATGCAGACGCCGATGCAGATTCTGATGCCGACGCGGACTCGGATGCTGACGCCGATGCGGATTCCGATGCGGATGCTGATGCCGATGCGGATGCAGATGCAGATGCAGACGCTGATGCGGATGCAGATTCTGACGCGGATGCCGATTCTGATGCAGACGCTGACGCAGATGCGGATGCAGACGCCGATGCCGATGCCGATGCGGATGCAGACGCCGATGCAGATGCAGATGCGGATGCCGATGCAGATTCTGACGCCGATGCGGATGCCGATGCCGATGCCGATGCGGATGCAGATGCCGATGCCGATGCCGATGCCGATGCGGATGCAGATGCCGACGCCGATGCTGATTCTGACGCGGATGCCGATGCCGATGCAGACGCCGATGCGGATGCCGATTCTGATTCAGATGCAGATGCAGATGCAGATGCGGATGCGGATGCGGATGCGGATGCGGATTCTGACGCCGATGCGGATGCCGATGCAGATGCGGATGCAGACGCCGACGCAGATGCAGATTCCGACGCAGATGCAGACGCCGACGCCGATGCGGACGCGGACGCCGACGCGGATGCCGATGCAGATGCAGATGCAGATGCAGATGCGGATGCGGATGCAGATGCTGATTCCGATGCAGATTCTGACGCCGATGCCGATGCGGATTCCGACGCCGATGCCGATGCCGATGCGGATGCCGATGCAGATGCAGACGCCGACGCGGATGCAGATGCGGATGCGGATGCGGATGCAGATGCTGATTCCGATGCAGACGCGGATGCGGATGCGGATGCAGATGCAGACGCCGATGCCGATGCCGATGCAGATGCCGACGCGGATGCCGATTCTGACGCGGATGCCGATTCTGATGCCGACGCGGATGCAGATGCCGATGCGGACGCCGATGCAGACGCCGACGCAGATGCAGATTCCGATGCCGATGCAGATGCGGACGCCGACGCGGATGCGGATGCGGATGCAGATGCTGATTCCGATGCTGATGCAGACGCGGATGCGGATGCAGATGCAGACGCCGATGCCGATGCCGATTCTGACGCCGATGCAGATTCTGACGCGGACGCTGATGCGGACGCTGATGCGGATGCGGATGCAGATGCTGATTCCGATGCAGATTCTGACGCCGACGCTGATGCAGATTCTGACGCCGATGCGGACGCTGACGCGGATGCGGACGCCGATGCGGATGCCGATTCTGACGCGGATGCAGATGCAGACGCTGACGCCGATGCGGATGCCGATTCTGACGCGGATGCAGATGCAGACGCTGATGCCGATGCCGACGCCGATGCGGATGCCGACGCAGATTCTGACGCCGATGCAGACGCCGACGCGGACGCCGATGCAGATTCTGACGCCGACGCGGATGCCGATTCTGACGCAGACGCCGACGCGGACGCCGACGCCGATGCGGATGCAGATGCAGATGCTGATGCTGATGCTGATGCTGATGCTGATGCCGATGCAGATTCTGACGCCGATGCGGACGCGGATGCGGATTCCGATGCGGATGCTGACGCCGATGCCGATGCCGACGCTGATGCAGATGCAGATGCAGATTCTGACGCGGATGCAGATGCTGATTCAGATGCCGATGCAGACGCTGATTCAGATGCAGATGCAGATGCAGATGCAGATGCGGACGCCGACGCGGATGCCGATGCAGATGCCGATGCAGACGCCGATGCCGACGCCGATGCCGATGCGGACGCCGATGCAGACGCCGACGCCGATGCAGATTCTGACGCTGATGCGGATGCCGATTCTGATTCCGACGCCGACGCCGACGCTGATGCTGATGCGGATTCCGATGCTGATGCAGATTCTGACGCCGATGCCGATGCGGACGCGGACGCCGACGCGGATGCCGATGCAGACGCCGATGCGGATGCAGATTCCGACGCGGATGCTGATGCCGATTCTGACGCCGACGCGGATGCCGATTCTGACGCGGATGCAGACGCCGATGCGGATTCCGATGCCGATGCCGATGCAGATGCAGACGCCGACGCGGATGCAGATGCAGATGCAGATGCGGATGCAGACGCTGATGCCGATTCTGACGCTGATGCCGATGCAGATGCAGATTCCGACGCCGATGCCGACGCGGATGCAGACGCCGATGCTGATGCTGACGCGGATTCTGATGCAGATGCCGATGCGGACGCCGATGCCGATTCTGATGCCGATGCGGATGCCGATTCCGACGCGGATGCCGATGCCGATGCCGATGCCGATGCCGATGCAGACGCGGATTCCGACGCCGATGTGAAGCTGACCGTGACGATCACGCCGGGCGGCAAAACAACGGATACGTCAGATAATACGATCACCCATATCAATGGCGGCAGTGGCAACCCGAACGGGTACGATATCCAGAACGGCGTGATCGTGGCGATCGGCAGTAACGTGCATGTCTGGCTGACGCCGGATAGCCCGGATGGTGCCATCAAGGGCGACTTTGTACCTGAATCCGCCAGCGCGTCGCAGATTCACTACTACACCAGCAGCGGTAATGCCAATACCGACGACAGCGCAAAAGGGCACACCGATATCTTCGTTGTAGGTGACCATACGGGCGGTTATTACCAACAGAGTGACTGGCCGAACACCAAATATAACTTCGTCTCCCTCAAAGGGATCACGGGCAACGGTAACGTAACGGAAGGCGATGTCGGTAAAGATTATATTTTTGTTCAGGGTAATAGTGAGGATTACAAGGTAACTGGCGTCCCTCACCCGCAAAACCATCAGAACAACGATATTGATAATCTTCAGATTACCGATGAGAACGGTAAACATCCTTTCGAAAATGCTAACCATATCGAAGGCGTTGTCTTTGGCGACGGGCCATCGTCATCTCACGGCGGTAGCACCAACACTAGCTACTCGGTAACGTTGAATCTTGACGTTAATCTCGAAAGTTCCGATAGCAGCGACCATCTGAACTCGTTAACGGTTGGCGGGATTCCTGAACACGCGACCTTTAGCGGCAATTTCTCGGATGTCACTTATGATGCGGTCAACAAGGTCTATGTGCTGACCTTCGCCAGCGATACAACACACTATTCCGGACAGGTCAGCGTTGAATTACCGGATGGTAAGAGCACCCTCGGTGATATAACCCTGGATGTCGACTCCACCGCGTCCGATCAACTCGAACACCATTTCACCTTTGACGGTGAAGAGGGCGGGCAGCATATCAGCGACAGCCACAGTTATAGCGCCGATGTAAACCATCTCGCGGATGTTCCTGATGAGACGCCAGTGACGCTGAGTCATATCGCCGATGAGAGTCATTCAGACTCGCTGTCGGATACCGACAGT
Organism: Phytobacter palmae; assembly: GCA_900112785.1. Classification (GTDB taxonomy): domain Bacteria; phylum Pseudomonadota; class Gammaproteobacteria; order Enterobacterales; family Enterobacteriaceae; genus Phytobacter; species Phytobacter palmae. The sequence continues at coordinate 200,649 of FONB01000009.1, forward strand.
CAGGCGCGGATGAGCAGCAACGCCGCAGGCGATACGCAAACGACGGAGGTTGACCATAGCGTACTCACTGACAACAGCCACAGCGCATCGTTAATTGATGAGACAAGCTTAATGTTCAGTCCGCTGGCTGCCGATAACACACAAGGTCATGAAGAGACACCGACGGTATCAGCGGATCACGCGCCGTTGCCTCTTTCTGCAGAGGAGCAGGGTGAGACGGCATCTCCCCCGACTGCCACAGCAGAACATGACCAGCAGTTGAACTTTAGCGACATCATCCATGATGAAGAGCATCACGACCTCAGCAGTTTGATCCAGGCGGGGCCGCAGAGTGAAACGGCAGATAACGCGACGCAAGCCGTGCATGTTCCGGCCGAAGGCGGGATGACCGCGAATACCGACAGCTACGACGCTGGCCACGAAGCGATGGTGGATAACCTCATCTCTAAACCGGAAGAAATAAGCTGATACGCCGCCGCCAGGCTCCGCCGGGAGACTGAGCGGCGCATCACCGCAAGGTGAAATCAGGCTGGCGAGGGATTACGAGCGATTAAAAACAGCCAGAACGTAATTTCTCCTCCGGTTCCGCGGCATTTTCTCTGGTGGGGCGTACCCACTCAGAGGCATAACGAAAAGGAAGACAAGAATGAAATATGGTAGCCAGTTATTAATGGGGGCAGCATTGACCGTGTGCGCGGCACAGAGTCAGGCTACTACCCTTGAGCAGGCGGTAAAAGACAGCCTGGCATGGCACCCACAAGTTAGCGCCTCGGCAAACAGCCGATACTCTGCTGAGCAGGATCTCCGTGCCGCCAAAGGCGGCTATCTGCCGTCGCTGGATCTCACTGCCGGGAGCGGCTGGGAACAAACAGACAACTCCACGACCCGTGCGGCAGGCGAGCATTTACGCAACCTGAACCGCAGCGAATCGGCTATTAACCTTACGCAAAACGTCTTCAATGGTTTTGCGACCACCAGCGAAGTCGCGCGCCAGAAAGCAACGGTAAACTCGCGCGCCTGGACCGTGTTGAATACCAGCGAAAGCACCGCTCTGCAGGCTATCCAAAGTTATCTTGATGTGCTGATGCGCGAGCAGATGGTTAAACTGGCGGAAGACAACCTGCACAATCACGAGCGCGTTTTCGACCAAATACGCCTTCGCACGACCCAGGGAGTAGGGCGTCAGGCCGACTACGACCAGGCGGAAGCTCGCCTGGCCCAGGCGCGGAACAATCTTTTAACCGAACAAACCAACCTGGAAGACTCCAGGGCTAACTATCAAAGCGTTACCGGCAAAGATGCCGACACGCTGGTGATGCCTGGCAAGATTACGATTCCCGCCTCGCTGGAGGCTGCGCGCAAAGTGATGCTGGAAAACAATGCGCTGCTTAAGCAAGTTGATGCCGATGTGGAAGCGACCCGTCAGCAGTATGAGGCGCAGAAATCGCGTTTTTACCCGAATGTTAACGTTGAGGTCGGCCGCACAATGGATAACAACCTTGACGGTACGCGCGGGCATAACCAGGAATGGCAGGCAATGGTGCGTATGCGCTACAACCTGTACAACGGTGGCAGCGATCAGGCTACGCTTACCTCTTACGCCTATAAAATGAAAGAGGCGCAGGATGTGAAAAATAATGCCCTGCGCCAGTTAAATGAAGAATTACGTCTTGCCTGGAATGCGAAGAACAACGCGGAACAACAGGTGCCGATCGCCAAAGAGTATGCTGAACGTAGCGTGACGGTGCGTAGCGCCTATCAGGAACAGTTCAGCCTGGGCGATCGTACGCTGCTCGATATGCTCGACAGTGAAAATGAAGTCTTCACTGCACAACGCCGTTACGTTGAACTGCAATTTGTCGACATGTTTACCACCTATCGCATCAGTGCCCGTACGGGTGAACTGCTTAAAAGTCTGCATATTCAGCCGCCGTCAGCCTCAGAGCCGCTTGACCAGGCTCAGCGCGCGCAGGCGGAACTGCCGGAACTGAACTGATACGGCTCCGAAGAGTTGTGGGGTGACTGACGGCATAAAACCGGCAATCACCCCGTTGTTTTTGACCTGCGGCCCGAGCCTGCAGAATACTGAGGCAAAGAATGACGCCTGATACTGACATACCTGAGAACGTTGATATTTCCCCCGAAGCTCCGGTCAGGCACGATCCCCGGCAAACCCATGATGATCCGTTGCTGGACGCGCTGATGATCATCTGCAAAATGCATAATATCGCGACCAGCCGCACGGTCCTGACGACAGGGCTGCCGCTGGAGTCCCATTCGCTGACACTGGAGGCGTTTCCACGTGCCGCAGGGCGTGCGGGGCTGAAAGCGCGCGTGATACAACGCCCGCTTGACAGCATTACCGCGCTGTCGCTACCTGTCATTCTGTTGCTGAAAAACAATCAGACGGCGGTACTGACAGGCTGGGATGCCAGCCAACGGGCTCGTCTGCTGCCCGGCGAAACGGAAGGTGGTGAAATTACGCTATCGCAGGAAGCACTGGCGGAACATTACAGTGGCAGGGCGATTTTTATCTCCCCGGAGCATGAGTTTGATGCTCAGCCGACAGCTACGCTGCCGCGAACCACCGCCTGGTTTCAGGACACGCTTAAACTGTCTAAATTCCTCTACTTCGATGCGGTTATCGCCAGCTTTCTGGTCAATCTTGTAGCGCTGTGCGCCCCGCTGTTTGTGATGAACGTTTATGACCGGGTTGTGCCTAATCAGGCAACCGCTACCCTGTGGGTGCTGGCTATCGGTGTCAGTATTGCGTTTGTTTTCGATTTTGTACTGAAAATCCTGCGTGGAATTTGCCTCGATCTGGCGGGCAAAAAGACCGATCTGGTGGTCTCCTCGGCGCTGTTCGAGCGACTGCTGGGGATGAAGATGAAGCTGCGTCCTAAGCGGGTGGGCAGCTTTGCGCAGAATTTCCAGGAGTTCCAGTCGATACGTGATTTTCTCTCGTCACTCACCCTGACGGCCTTTATCGATTTCCCCTTTACCTTGCTAATTTTATTGGTGATTGGGGTTATTGGCGGGCCACTGGTGCTGATACCGCTGCTTTCCTATCCTCTGGCGTTACTGGTCAGTTGGCTTATTCAGCGCCCGCTTATGTCGCGGGTACAGAAAACCTATCAGCTGTCCAATGAACGTCAGGCAATGCTGGTAGAGACGTTAACCGGCCTTGACGCTATCAAAATCAATAACGCGCAGAGCGAGCGTCAGTACCAGTGGGAGCATCTCACCGGCCAGTTGAGCAAACTGGAGCTGCGGGTGAAATCACTCTCCTACGTGGCGGTGAATTTTACCTCCTGGCTGCAGCAGGCCAGCGGCGTGGCGATTATTGTCGCCGGGGTTTATGTCATTATCGGTGGCAATCTGAGTATGGGCGGGCTGATCGCCTGCTACCTGCTGCATCGCCGTGCGATGATGCCCATCGGCCAGCTATGCAGCCTGATAACCCGTTACCAGCGCGCGCGAATGACGAAATCCACCATCGACAGAATGATGGGGCTGGAGCAGGAAGTGCAGGAGGGGGAAGTGCCGCTTAAGCGTGAAACCCTCTCAGGCGCTGTCGAACTGCGTGATGTGACATTTTGCTATCCCGGCAATCAGTATGCCTCGCTAAGCAATGTCTCCCTGGTCATTCAGCCGGGTGAAAAGGTGGGCATTATCGGTCGTAGCGGTTCTGGAAAAAGCTCGCTGGCAAAATTACTGGTTGGTTTTTACCAGCCGGACAGCGGCAGTGTGCTGATCGACGGCATCGATCTTCGCCAGATCGATGTGCACGATCTGCGTCATAACATTGGCTACGCTCCGCAGGATATCCACTTATTCAACGGCACGCTGCGGGAAAATCTCCTCTACGGCGCAAGCTACGTTGACGATGAGACCATGCTGCGGGTCGCGAACCTGACCGGGGTTCATGAGTTCGCCCGCCGTCATCCTTCTGGTTACAACATGCAGGTTGGCGAGCGTGGAATGAGCCTTTCCGGTGGGCAGCGCCAGGCGGTTACGCTGGCGCGGGCGTTGTTGCTCGACCCGCCGGTACTGCTGATGGATGAACCTACCAGTTCAATGGACAACACCAGTGAAGATCTGATCAAAAAAGCGCTGGCACCGGTTATCAGTAACAAAACGCTGTTGCTGGTGACGCACCGTGCGTCGCTGTTGTCGCTGGTTGATCGTCTGATTATCGTCGATAACGGTAAGATCATTGCCGACGGCCCGAAAGAGAGCGTTATGAGCGCGCTGAAAAAGGGACAAATTCATGCGAATCGTTGATGCGCTTAGCCGCCTGATGAACTGGCTGTCAGGAGAGAAACCCTCGGCAACCTTTACGACCAATGAGGTCAACAAAGCGTTGATTGATGATGCTCCCCGGGTGGTGCGCGTAACCTTGTGGGCCATTTTCGCCTTCTTTATTGCCATGATTATCTGGGCTTCACTGGCCGAGATTGATGAAGTGACGCGCGGGGAAGGGCGGGCTATTCCCTCATCCCGCCTGCAAAAAGTCCAGAACCTTGAAGGTGGGATTGTCGCCGAAGTTTTTGCTCATGAAGGCGAGGTGGTGCAAGCTGGCGCACCGCTGTTACGTCTGGATGATACCCGTTTTCGCTCTAACGCCGGAGAAAGTGAGGCCGATAAACTGGCGCTGGAAGCGCGGATCCAACGCCTGACCGCTCAGCTTGATGATGCCACCGAACTGACGCTGTCGCCGGAAATTACCAACCAGGCACCGGACATCGCCAGTGGTGAAATGGCGCTGTTTGCCAGCGTTAATAAACGTATTCAGAGTGAACTTGCCGGACTGAACGAACAGTTGATTCAGAAGAAGCAGGAACTGCTCGATTTTCAGGGTAAATTGACGCAGTACCGGCGTAGCCTTGAGTTGCAACAGCAAGAGATCACCATGTCTGAACCGCTGGTGGCAAAAGGGGCAATCTCAAAAGTGGAAATGCTGCGTCTGCGTCGCGCCGGCGTTGAGACGCAGGGGCAACTGGATTCCGTCATCCTTGCGATTCCTCGCGCGCAGGCGGCAATTAAGGAGATTGAAAATAAGGTCAGTGAAACGCGTGGTCGTTACCGTAGCGATGCGCTGGAACAACTTAACCAGGCCCGTACCGATCTGAGTAAAATTGAAGCCTCAGGTAAAGCGATCACCGACCGGGTAAACCGCACGCTGGTGACTTCGCCGGTCCGCGGCATCGTCCAGCAACTTCTGGTGAACACCATCGGCGGGGTGATCCAGCCGGGCAATGACATTGTGGAAATCGTTCCGCTTGATGACACATTGCTGGTTGAGGCGAAAATTCGCCCGCAGGACATCGCCTTTTTGCGACCGGGGCAGGAAGCGACGGTGAAATTCACCGCCTACGACTACACCATTTATGGTGGGCTTAAGGGCAAACTTGAGCAGATAAGTCCTGATACGGTGACCGACAAAGACGGCAAGAGTTTTTATATCATTCGCCTGCGTACTGATAAAAACCACCTCGGCACAGATGAAAAGCCGCTGTTGATTATTCCGGGGATGGTGGCCTCGGTGGATATCATTACCGGTAAGAAAACCATTCTGGCCTATTTGCTCAAGCCCATTCTTCGCGCCAGAGCAGAAGCGTTCCGCGAGCGCTAATTGTTATGACTAAAAAGCCTGCGAAGCAGGCTTTTTGGGTAACTTAAGTTGTTCTGCTCTTGCCCGACATAAGTTAAATTTAGCCTAATAACCACATTTTATTTATGGTATTAACCCCTGCGATGCGCTTACCCTAACGTTGCCTCTTTCTTCTGCTGCTTTCTCTTCTGGTTTGAGTTTAACTCACACTAAGTTGCAGTTTTTATCGTTTTGCAAACGAGAATCTTTCAACAATACTGAGACAATAAATCAGATCGGGAGATCATTTAATTAATTAACACACTTTTACTCTGTTGGGGAGTTATTGGCATTTATCGGCAACTTCGAAACTCTCAAAATAAAAATTCTCCTGTTGCGATACGTTATTTCGATATCCTGGGGACACGCGTGTTTATTTATCCGGGTAAAGAAATTAAAAGCAGTAGATAAAAATACCCTCGCTGAACTTTGAATAAAGACTGTCAGTTTAATAAGGTACATAAGATGACATTAGAGATGTTGAATTATTTAATTGAATTTGCATTAAACAATACCTCGAAATCACCTGATAGTAAAAGAACCGCTGGTGACCATCAACAGCCATCAGATGATGAATTATCGGCTTTTATCGCATCACTTTCACAAAAAAAAGAGAGTGGTGATGCGCTGTCAAAGATTAAATATCGCTTAGAACTGCTCTTTGCTGCGCAACAAGACTCAGCAAAAGCAGAACAATTATTATCTGCCAATACCCCGACGGAAGAAGAGGCCTGGCCGGTCATGAATTTCGCGCACTGGCCTGCGGTGCATTATGCCGCCTCAGGTGAGGTGCAGACGCCTGAATCCGAAGCGTATTTTCAACGTATTACAGCCGCAGCGGCGACGATACGTTCTGCCATTACCGACGCAGAACGCGCGAAAGGCACATCTGCCTTTCATACTCTTGAAAAGATTTTAGCTCTCAACAGCGCTTTGCCTGAGCGGTATAAAGCGATGGCAAATATTCAGTATTAGTCGCCAGTCAGGTATTTCCGGAATAATGATGCGGGTAATACGTGTTTGTTGTCCGCCGCAAATATACGGCAGATAACAAACAAGTATTACCCGACGTTTACCCATGCCGCTGCCATTGCCGGCCCGGAGCAGGGAAATGTTCAAAAAGCGTCAATCCCCGCAGGACAGAGCGAAAAGGGTATTAAAGGTTTTAACCATTTTTTCCTCGGGTTTATGAATCTCTTCGGCTGTGGCAGTGGTTTGACGAAAAGCCTCTCATTTAAATCGCCACTGGACGGGCCAGGGTTGTCGATGACAACTTTCCTGCTTGCCTGTGCTTGCAGGATATCGCTACAGCTTTTTAACAACGCAGACAGCTTCCGGTTATTTATCTTCAGTTTTAATAAATAAGAAAGTCTGGCAGACATGAAACTCCTGTATAAGGTAAAACGCGTTGGTATCAGGCCCTCTGCGGACGTGCCACACCTTCCACTTCACAACTCCCCCCATTTCTCCGAAGCCTTATCACCTAACCCATTGATAATGGTTTTCCTGCGTATGCCGATATTTGAGTTAGGTAAACTTAACTTAATAATTGACTATCTTTTACAGTTTTTATTACACGATTACATACCTTGACACAGATGTTACCAATAGGTAATTATGACGTGAAGCAATAGTCTTTTTCTTATTTATGACTCGTTATTCCGGCCACGCCATTTATCCACTCACGGTGACGTCGGGATAACATGAGCACCATCAGGTTCGGCGGGTCTTTTATCTTTCTTTAATAAAGGGCTCGTCAGACAATGGGGTTTCGTTCAGGTCGTCGTTGTTATTACCACCTTTGTGTAATCACTCTTTTTTTACCCTTTGTCATTCCTGTCACTCAGGTTGAGGCCGCAACGCGTTCGTCCCCGGCGCACTCTATTTCTGAGGATTCCTCGCCGGGCGGACTGTTTGCCGCGCTGCGGAGCACTCTGCTTCATCACCCCAGTCTGGCCAGTCAGCAGGCTCTGGTGCGTTCCAAAGAGGCCAGCGCTGACAGTGCCCGCGCGGCTCGTTTGCCAACGCTTGGTGCAAGTGCAGGGTCGGGGCAAATTGCGGGATACAATGATTCCCGTACAACCACACTGAGTGTTTCGCAGCCGTTATGGGCTTTTGGGCGTATCGACAGTGCCATCGACTATGCCGACAATGACACCCTTGCTCAACAAGCCACGGCCTGGGCTACCCGTCGTGAGTTGCTGGAAGATACCGCAGTGGCTTACGCAAATGTTCAGGGTATTCGCGAGCGCCTTACCGTTGCTGAATCAAACGTTAACAATCATCAGGCGTTGCAGGAGCAGATCCAGCGCCGTGCGCAGGGAGGACTGGCTTCTTCGGCCGATGTCAGCCTGGCGAAGGCCCGATTGTTACAGGCACGCGCGTCGTTCGAACAGGCCAAATCGGACCTGCGTACCGCTGAATCCACGCTGTTGTCCTTGACCCAGGTGCCAGTCGCAAGCGAACTGCCCGTCCCTGACAGCATCCTCAGGCTGCCCGCCGACAAGTCTGTACAGGAACAAATACTTGCACAGAGTGCGACTGTGCGAGCGCGCGAAGCGGCGGTCACCCTTGCCGAATCTGATGTGGAACGTCAGCGCACCTCATCGCGACCAACCGTCTCTCTGCAAGCTTCTCGCAACGAATATTCCGGTATGCCTAACCAGAGAGATAATAATACGGTCAATGTCGTTGTAACCGGCACGATGGAGGGGCTGGGGCTGGTGTCCCGTGGTCTCCAGAACGCGGCGCTGGAACGCGTGGAATCCGCACGACAGGATCTGGCCGAACAACGCCACAGCGAAGATGTTCAGACGCGCCAGTTGCTTGATCAGCGTGATGCTAACCAGACGCTGATGGCCGGTTATGAGCAGTCTGTCGTCGAACTTAGCGGCACGCTGGCATCTTTCCGTCGCCAGTATGAATCGGGCTACAAGAGCTGGCTGGATGTACTGAACGCCGTGCGTGAATTAACCGAACAACAACAAGCGCTGGTATCGGTACGATCGGCATGGCGGGTCGATTGTCTGCGCCTGGCCGCACGCACGGGCCGTATGGACGATACCACTGGCGCCCTGCCCACGGGCACACAATTTGCTAACACGTCTGCGAGCCAACCCTGATGATACCTGTTCCTCTCCCTGAATTACTGGCTTTGCTGGACAAGCTACACGCCCCGGTGAATAAAGCGGCATTAACGCAGGCCTGTGCACGTGCGCAGTCCGTTCCTCCGTTGACCGATCGCCCGCAGGATTATGTGCGCGGTTTACTGTCAGACGCAGGAATGAAAGATGTCCGGCTGGCATTACTCCCCTGGCGGCGTTTTGATCCACGCCATCTCCCGGCACTGATGTGGCACGAACAGACATGGTGGCTGGCCGAACGACACAATGAGGAGGGGAGAACCGACACCCTCACTCTGACCCGTCAGGGTGTCGAGCCCCGAACGCTGGCGGTAGACGACATTGTGACCGGAGCGCCGGGTACGGCTGCGAATGACGAAACGGCTGTCCTCTGGCTCAGCCTGGCTTCACACGTACAGTCGGAGAACCTCTCGGAGAGCGAAAATCCGGCCATGCGTCTGGTCTGGCGAGAACTGTTGCGCGACCGCCGTTGGGTGTTCCGGGTGGCGGCTGCCACGTTGTTGGTGAACATCCTGGCCATTCCCACATCGCTCTTCGCTATGCAGGTCTACGATCGCGTCGTGCCCACTCTTGCCTGGGCGACACTGACCACGCTTGTGGCGGGGATGGGGCTGGTCGTTGGACTGGACTGGCTGCTCAAAACATTGCGTGCCCATATCATGGACAGCGTTGCCAGCAGTGTGGATAAACGCCTTTCCCAGCATGTCTATGAACATTTGTTGCATCTGCAACTCGACCAGCAGCCCGGCAGTCTGGGCACGCTGGCTGCGCAGGTGGGGGCACTGGATTCTGTACGACAGGTTTTCTCTGCTGGTCTTGTCTTCGGCATTGTGGATCTGCCGTTTGCACTTCTGTTTATCGCACTTATTGGTCTGATCGGCGGTCCCGTCGGCTGGGTTTACCTGGGAATGCTCCCCATCGCGCTGGCGCTTGGCCTGTACACCCGTCTGCGCTTACGCCGTCTCACGCGCCAACAGATGCTTCGCAGTAATGAGCGTCTGGGCCTGTTAGTCGACAGTATTCGCGGTGCTGAGACCCTGCGCGCCAGTCATGCTGGCTGGCGTTTTGCACAAGACTGGCAGACGCTCAGTCATTCCATCGCAGGCTATAGCATTCAGCAAAAATCCCTCAGCCAGTTCTGCACTACCACCACCGGCAGTCTTTCGACGCTGGCGTATATCATGGGGATTGTCGTGGGAGTTTGGGGCGTTGAGGCCGGATATTTAACCACCGGTGGCATGGTAGCGTGCAGTATTCTGGGTGGTCGTGTCATCGGTCCGGTAAGCCAGGGTGTTCAGTACCTGATGCAGTGGCAGCAGGTCCGGGAGGCGCTGGATATGGTGAACAATCTGCTGCGCAAACCCACTGAGCGCCGCCCGGGACAGACCCTGTTGCTGCCCGATCGCCTGCCAGAACATATAAGTGTGGAAAAGCTGCGCTTTGCCTTTCCGCACTCTCCGGTACAACAACTCAATATTCCTGCGCTCCACTTTCACGCCGGTGAACGCGTTCTGCTGCTGGGGCCTGTTGGCGGCGGAAAATCGACGTTGCTCAAGATTCTGGCCGGGCTGTATCGCCCCGGTGAGGGCCGTATACGCCTGGGCGATGTGGATCTGTGGGAGATTGATCCCCAGGTGGTCAGTGCCCAGGTTGGCTATCTGCCGCAAGCGGTACAGCTCTTCAAAGGTACGCTGCGAAGCAATCTGATGCTCGCAGGCGCAGTCAGCGACACCACACTTGCAGAGATCACCCGCGATCTGGCGCTGGATCAGGTGGCTGCCAGCAATCCGCTGGGTATGGATATGGCTATCAGTGAAGGTGGTTCAGGCCTCTCTGGCGGTCAGCGCCAGCTGGTTGGTCTGGCACGTGTGCTGATGTCTCGTCCTCGTATCTGGCTTCTGGATGAACCGACGGCCTCGCTTGATGGCGAAGCTGAGACGCGTGTCTGGAAAGCATTACAGGCCAGGCTGCAGCCAGAAGATATCCTCATCGTTGCCACTCACCGTCCGATGGCCGCCGTCCATTTTGCTACCCGCGTGCTTGTCGTACAGGAAGGTACGGTTGTACGTGATGGCGCTCCTGACAAGGTGATACCAGGACTGATGGCCCGCGCCACTGGCTCGCGGCCCACCGTTGAGGTAACGAACGTAAAAACACATATGCCCGCAGCATCACATTCAGCAGGAGTCCTTAATGGCCGTTGAACTGTTTGACGACGAGGTCGCTGACGCCGCGCGCGTGCATCGGCTGGAAAATTACCACCGTAGCCGAGTCCCCGCTGGACTTATCTGGAGCATCGTCGCCCTGGTCCTGGGTTTTGTCATATGGGCTATGTATTTTCACATTGATGAAGTCGCACGGGCGCACGGTGAAGTTATCGCCAGCAGCCGGGTGCAGATTATCCAGACCGTAGACGGTGGCGTACTTTCCGAACTGCGTGTCAAAGAGGGGGATCATGTTAAGGCAGGGCAGATTCTGGCTCGCCTCGATCCCACCCGCGTGGAGGCGGCGGCGGGTGAAGTTGACGCGCGCATCGCTGGTCTCAGGGCGCGTATTGCCCGACTTCGCGCAGAATCAACGGGACAATCCGCTCCCCAGTTCCCCGCAGATCCCGGTCCGGCATTACGCGAGCAGGCTGATATTGAACGCGCACTGTTTCTGCAACGCCGTCAAAGCCTGCAGGAAGATATAACCGCGCTGCAAACCGCCGTGAATTTAGCCAGTCAGAAACTCAGTCTGGTGAATGGGCTGGAACGATCTGGCGATGTGAGCGCCAGTGAGCGACTCAATGCACAGCGTGAACTGAATGATGCCCGCGCCCGCCTGCTTGGTCGACGCAATAAGTTTTTGGATGACGCGCGGGCCGATCTCACCAAGGCAGAAGATGACCTCGGCCAGACGTTGCAACAGATGGCCGGTCGTCGACAGCAAGTACACGATACTGTTTTCACGGCCATGGGGCCTGGGATCGTTAAAAATGTACGCGTCACCACGCTGGGCGGGGTATTACGTGCCGGTGATGAGATCATGCAGATCGTTCCGTCAGATGATGCCCTGATCATAGAGGCCAAGGTTCTGCCTGCTGATATTGCCCGCGTTCAGGTTGGACTGCCGGCCACAGTGCGCCTTGATCCCTTCGATTACACCATTTATGGGGCATTGCAGGGGGAGGTGATTTACGTATCGGCCGACACCCTCAAAGAAAGCACCTCACGTGGTGAAGAGATCTACTACCGCGTCCATGTTCGTTTGAAAAGCCATGCTGAGGGTCTCTCAGGCCATCAGGAAGATGGGCAACTTGTGCGCAGTACGACGGGGCGCCAGCTTGACATCCTGCCGGGCATGACATCCCAGCTCGACATCCGTACCGGTGATCGCACGCTGATGGACTTTTTACTTAAACCTTTGCGCAAAACACTCAGTGAATCATTCCAGGAGCGATGACACCGCAGGTGGCCGTTGCAACCCGATTTTCCTGTCCGCCCCAGAGAGAGTTAACACATTATGAAACCCGAGACCCAGATGAAGCCACGCCAATATACGCTCAGTACCGGTAAAACCCGCATTACCCTGCAGGCCGGGCAGACCAATATTCACAAGGCTGCGCCGGGTGAATCTTACCGGGTGCTTAAACGCCAGGGTGAAAATGATCAGGAAAAACTGGCCGATGACGTTGTGGCTTCACGTCACGGACAGGATCTGCAGCTGGACTATGCCGATGGCACCACGCTGACCCTACAGGGCTGGTATACCGAAAGCGATACCAGTGTCACCCTGCCTGCCGATGGTACATCTACCCAGGTGCTTACTCCCGCCAGCACCGAAGGGGCAGCTCTGGCCGACGGCAGCCATGTTCTTTATGCACACGGTTCTCCGGACGCGCTGGCCAGCATGACCTCAGGCCACCCCGGGCTGGAAGGTATCTTAGCTGACCTGCATGATGGCTCGGTAGTGACTGGCCATCCTGTCACGTACCTTCCTCAGTCGCACTCTTATGCGGGCTATATCGCCAGTGCCCTCGGGCTGGGGGGCGTGGTCGGGGTTGCAGCGGCAAGCGGTGGCCATAGCGGACATGGTGGGCATGACAAGGGTGGCGATAACGGTGGGGGAGAAGCCCCGGTACAGAATGCTGTCCAGCTCAATTTTGTCGGCGGCCCGGCGCTCAGCGGTAACGATTTGAATGTGGAGATTTATCAGGCCGATGGCAAAACGCTGATTGGCACGGGAACACTAGGACCCAATGGCTCGGTCACCGTGTCTGCTGGCAGTTACAGCGGCGTTGTTATTGTTAAACTTGTCAACAGCGGCAGTGCTGCTGATTACCTGGACGAAGCAACAGGCGCGGGTAAAGATCTCTCTGCTCAGCTCTGGAGCATGGGTGTTATCTCCGGAAACAACAGCACCCTCGTTCTCAATATTAACGTGTTAACTACCATCGCTTACACCAAGGCCCAGGAAGCTATCGGCGGCACGCCTGACAATCCGGCCACCCTGAGCGCTACCCAGGTGACCGACACGGCCAGCGCTATCAGCAGCCTCTTTGGCGTGGATAATGTTCTGAACACAACGGTCACCGCAACCAACGGCGGCAGTTTTGATGCTGCTGATGGCTTGAGCGCCGGTGAAAAATATGGCCTTCTGCTGGCGGCATTCTCCGGTGCAGAGGCCAACGCGGGGGCGACCACCCAGACCATCCTGGACACCGTCGTTTCCGGAATCACACTCGGCAGCAGTAACAATATCTCCGATAGTGCGCAGTCGTTGCTTATTAAAGGCGCAGCGACCGCCAGTGATGCATCCGGCGGCGTCAGTCTCATTATTGATACCCATGCTCCTGTCTTTAGCAGCACAACGACGGCCAGCGTGGATGAGAACATCGGAGCAGGTAAGGTGGTCTGGGCCGCCGCCGCAACCGACCCCAGTCAGTTCAGCTATAGCATGGGCACTACCGCTGATAGCGCACTGTTCAGCATCAATGCCTCCACCGGTGCGGTCACGCTTACCGGCAACCCGGACTATGAAAGCAAAGCCAGCTACAGCTTCACCGTTATTGCCACCGATGCGGCCGGTAATGCCAGCAGTCAGACGGTAACCCTGGCAGTCAACAACCTCGACGAAGTTGCACCGACCATCACCAGCGGCACAACGGCTGCGGCGATCAACGAAAACAGCGGCGCGGGTCAGGTGATTTACACTGCCACGGCGAGCGACAGCGGCGATATCAGCGGCGGGGTGACCTTCTCGCTCAAAGCGGGCAGCGACGCGGGGCTTACCATCAACCCGACCACCGGTGCGGTCACGCTCACCGGCAATCCGGATTATGAAAGCAAAGCCAGCTACAGTTTCACGGTTGTTGCCACCGATGCGGCAGGCAATGCCAGCGACCGGACGGTCACGGTGGCTATCAACAACCTCGACGAAGTTGCACCGACCATCACCAGCGGCACAACGGCTGCGGCGATCAACGAAAACAGCGGCGCGGGTCAGGTGATTTACACTGCCACGGCGAGCGACAGCGGCGATATCAGCGGCGGGGTGACCTTCTCGCTCAAAGCGGGCAGCGACGCGGGGCTTACCATCAACCCGACCACCGGTGCGGTCACGCTCACCGGCAACCCGGATTATGAAAGCAAAGCCAGCTACAGCTTCACGGTTGTTGCCACCGATGCAGCAGGCAATGCCAGCAACCAGACGGTAACCCTGGCAATCAACAACCTCGACGAAGTTGCACCGACCATCACCAGCGGCACAACGGCTGCGGCGATCAACGAAAACAGCGGCGCGGGTCAGGTGATTTACACTGCCACGGCGAGCGACAGCGGCGATATCAGCGGCGGGGTGACCTTCTCGCTCAAAGCGGGCAGCGACGCGGGGCTTACCATCGACCCGACCACCGGCGCGGTCACGCTCACCGGCAACCCGGATTATGAAAGCAAAGCCAGCTACAGCTTCACGGTTGTTGCCACCGATGCGGCCGGCAATGCCAGCGACCGGACGGTCACTCTGGCGATCAATAACCTGGATGAGCAGGCTCCTGGCTTCACCACGGGCAACAGCAGCGACAGTTTTGCCACCGCTACGGTTAGCGTTGCCGAAAATACCGCCGCCGGCACCGCCATCTATACCGCGCAGGCCGTCGATAATGACGCCGCCGACGGTGGCGAGCACGTCACTTACAGCTTGATCGACGGGAACAATGGTACAGACGCCCAGTATTTCAGCATCGATGCTGCCACTGGCGCGATCACCTTCAATGCCAGCCCCGACTATGAAGGTACCCACGCGCCTGCATACAGCTTTATCGTCGTCGCCACTGACGCGGCAGGCCATGCGACCACGCAGACGGTCACCGTCAATGTCACCGATGCGGATGAAATCGCCCCCACTGTCAGGCTGGACGGAAGTTCTACGGGGCCAGTGATGTTGAACCCGGCGACCGGCTACATTTACCCCAATGGTTTTGACACAACCGCGCTGGGTGACGGCAGCTTCCTGGTGACATGGGCAGGCAACAACAATGGCAGCAACGGGATCTATGCGCAGCGCCTTAGCGCTCAGGGTGTGGCGATGGGTGATTCCGTACAGCTCGCATCAGGCTCGACCAACATTTTCTTAAATTCGTTGGACAGCGTCATCAGTGTGACGGCCATTAATAATGCAGGGGCGTATGCCGTGGCCTGGACCAGCAAGAATGGCGCCAGCACTGACAGCAGCATCTATACGCAGTTGTTCAACGCTGACGGCACGCCAATATCCGCAGCCGTGCAACTTGATGGGGCCGCTTCTGCGCAGGATATCGCCCCGCAGATCGCGACGCTGTCTGATGGCAACTATATCGTGACCTGGTACATCAACGGCAGCGGTGTCTACGTGCAGCGCTTCGACGACGCTGGTGTCGCAGTGGGCAACATCGTGCAGCTGGCCTCCGGCTCTTCTAACAATGGCAGCCCGCAGGTGACCGTGTTGGACAGCGGTAGCTACGTGGTGACCTGGCAGGGCCAAACCTCCGGCGACTACCATATCTATGTGCAGCAGTTCGATGCTAACGGCACAGGCGCCACCCCAGTGGTGCTGGACGCCACGACGGGAAATAATTCTAACTACGAAACCTCGCAGCAGATCACGGCGCTGGCTAACGGTGGCTATGTCGTCACCTGGTCCGGCTACAACTACAGCAACTCGACCTACAACAGTAGCACCTATGTGCAGCAGTTCGATGCCAACGGCGCCAGGGTTGGCAGCATCGTCGAACTGCAAGGGGCAAACAACGGCAATTACGGTGGTGACTATACCTACCCGTACGTTGCAGCGCTGACCGACGGTGGCTACGTTATCACCTGGATGGATTACCAGAACACGAACAGCTCCTACGATTACACTGTCTATGTACAGCAGTTCACTGCTGGCGGCAGCAAAGTGGGCGCTACCGTACAACTGGACTCACAGCACAACAACACGGGCGTCAATAACGACGAATTACCGCGCATTACGGCGCTGAGCGATGGCGGCTACGTTGTCACCTGGATGGGCCATAATGGTACGGGTTGGGACGTCTATGTGCAGAAGTTCAGTGCCAGTGGTGACCTGGTAGGCGGTGTCGTGCAACTGCAAGCTTCCAGCGGCGCGACTGACCTTTATCCACAAGTCACCGCCTTTGGTGCAGATGGCGAATATATGGTGACCTGGTACGGTTACAACTCTACCAACGGCATCTCTGGTTACCACCTCTATGTGCAGAAATTCAACGCTGATGGCAGCACTCACGAAAACTTTGTCGTGCTCAACCACGATGGCCACGCCACCGTGCAAAGTACCGAAAGCGGCACTGTCTATCTTGTCAACGACAATGTAGTGGTCGGTCAGCTCAGCGACATTACTGGTGCCGCCAGCAATCAGTGGGCCAGTACTACCGTCACAGCAAATACCAGCGCCACTATTTCTGCGGCAAACCTCGCCGAAGGCACCTACCATGCTTATGCCGCTGATGCGGCAGGAAATCTTTCCGTCATCTCCGGCAGTAGCGTCCTGGTGGACAACACCGTGCCTGTCTTCACCAGCGCTACTACCGCCGCCGACATTACTGACAGTACTGTCGTTGGCGACACCGTCTACACCGCTGCCGCCACCGATGCGCACGGCGTGACCTACAGCCTGAGCGACACCCAGCACTTCCGCATCAACGCCAGCACAGGCGTCGTGACACTGCTCTCCAGCCCGGCCAACGCCACTGGCGCGCAATTCACCGTCACCGCCACCGACGCTGCCGGCAACCAGACCACGCATACCGTCACCTACAACGTCGTTGACACCACGCCGCCCGCCGTCACGCTCACCCGTGACCTGGATGGTGTGGAGAACAGCAGCCAGGCTGTCACCGTGCAGAGCACCGAGGCCGGCACGGTATACCTGGTCAGCGACAGCGTGACAGTGACGAATCTGAGTAGTCTCACCGCCGCCGCCGATAACCTGGTGAACAGCGTCGCCGTCGCGGCCAACACCGGCGCCACGCTGGCGCTGACTGGCCTGGCCGAAGGCACCTACCATGCTTATGCTGTGGACGCGTCCGGCAATGTCTCCGCTATTTCCGGCAGCAGCGTGATTGTGGACAACACCGCACCCGTTATCGCAGGCGGAGCCACCGCTACCGGCGCCACCATTGTTGATGGCACGGCGGCTGGCACCCAGGTGTACGATGCCAACGCCACTGATGCCCATGCCATCACCTATAGCCTGGACGCGGACAGCCTTACCAGGTTCGCCATCAACCCCAGCACCGGCGTCGTCACACTGAACAGCGCCGCTATTGAGGGCAGCTATAACCTCATCGTCACAGCGACCGATGCGGCCGGCAACCACAGCAGCCAGACTGTCACCCTCAACGTGAGCGCTGGCCTTAATGGCAGCGCGTTAGTATCGGGCAGTACCAACGACACATCCACCGAGATGAACATCAACGTCGGTCTGGAGAAGCTGAGCAACGGCAATACGGTCATGGAGTACATGAAGCAGACCGGCGGCGACAATATCTCCTGGGATCCGACCGGCCCGCTTTATGCCGGCGTCGTTAAGGTGCTGGACGCGAACAACAACGTCATCAAGACCCTGGATATCAGCGTCCCCAATGGCTACACCATGATGGATACACAGGTGAAGGCGCTGGCCAACGGCGGTTTCGTTGTGGCCTGGTCGCAAACGGATACCGCGGCTTACTCGGACTACAGCGTCCACTACGCGATCTATGACAACAGCGGCAATCTGCAATCCAGCAACACCCTGGCAGCACCAGGTCAGGGCGTCACCATCGCGGCGCAGAGCAGTGCGAATGGCGGTGATTTCGCGATCGCCTACCAGACCTATGGCAGCGGGACCGACCAGCAGGAGGCTATCTCCGTCTTCCACTACAACGGCAGCGGATTAAGCTTCACCGAGGGCACTCAGACCCTGATCGGCGGCAATAGCTCGAGCGCCAATTTCGGGGGCGTCGCCAGCCCGGCAGTTCAGTTGATGAAATTCCAGTTGACGCCGGGTGTGCTTACGGCATTGAGCGATGGCAGCTATGTGCTGGCGTCCGAGGTCTACGACTGGATAGGTACCCCCGGCCAGTCAGCGACAAGTACGCCTATCGGTGCCTTCATCTTTAAGCTCGACTCCACCGGCACGCTGGCCAACTTCGACAGCGGCAAGACCTGGCAGCGCGTCAACTGGAATGACGAGCAGGGATCGCCGACTAACGCCATTGCTTTCGAT
Source organism: Phytobacter palmae (assembly GCA_900112785.1). GTDB lineage: Bacteria > Pseudomonadota > Gammaproteobacteria > Enterobacterales > Enterobacteriaceae > Phytobacter > Phytobacter palmae. The sequence goes on from FONB01000009.1 coordinate 219,192, forward strand.
GGTGGTTTTGCTGTCTTTAGTCAGGAGTATCACACTGCGACCTGGCAGGTCACGCTCTATAACAACAACGGCACGCTCATCACGACTAATGTCCAGAGCAACGCGGTTTATAACATGGGTACCCAGAGCTATCACGCCGTGGATGTTGGCGCGATGGACAGGTTGACCCATGACGAGTTGCAGTACAGCAACAGCGGTTATCTGGCGGCATCAGCCACGGCGTATGACAATGGCACGGATCTGGTGTTCGTATTCCCCGACGGCCATGGCGGTTTGAGCCAGGTCAGTATCTCCAAAACCACCGGCGAGCTGACCAGTGCGGTGACGGACACCGGTATCAAGGTGCCTGAGGGCGGGCAGTTGTACAATGTGCGGTTCGTCCCCGATGGCGCGGGCGGTCATGACATCACCTACTCTGTGCTGTTTGATACCGACACAAGCGATGGCGGTAAGGCTGGCTATGCTGTCGGTGATATCTATCAGATCGGCCTGAATGCAGGTCCTGCTCCAGCGTTGCCGATAGTGACCGATGCCCATATCGCCATCATCTCCACGCCAGGCGGCGCAGATGGCAGTACCTACAAGGTCGGCGACACTGTCACCGCCGTATGGGATAACTCGTCCAGCGGCGACGCTAATACCAGCACAGTGACCGGCGTCACCATGGATTTCAGCCAGTTGGGCGCCAGCGCCCCGGTGACGGCCTGGGACGACGGCACCCACGGAGACGCAATCGCTGGTGATGGTAAGTATACGGGTCAGTACACCATCACCGCCGGCTCCATTGACAACGTGCACGGTCTCAACGTCTCGGTCACGGCCACCACGGCGAGCAACACCTCCGCCACAGCGGCGGACAGTACCGGCCTGACGGTAGACAGCGTCGCGCCTGCGCTCACCAGCAGCACACCGCAGGACAACGGCGGCAGCGTTGCTACGGGCTCCAACCTGACGCTGACCTTTAGCGAGAATGTGCAGGCCGGCAGCGGCCATATCACCCTCGTCAACGACGGCAACAGCAGTCTGAACAAGGTCATCGACATTACCGACAGTTCGCAGGTCTCCATCAGCGGTCACACGGTGACGGTCAACCCGACATCGGATCTGGCGGCGGGCGCCAACTACCACGTCCAAATCGACAGCACTGCGCTGCACGACGCGGCGGGGAATAACTATGCAGGTATCAGCACGTCGACGGGGTTGAATTTCACGACCGCTTCCGCCTCGGTCGGGGATCCCTCCATCGTGGTGTTTGACCTGACGACCGGACAAAGCTCCGAACATAACGGGCGCGTCTTTGACGCCAATACCGCGTACACCGTCTATATCAAGGTCAGCAGCGATTACAACCCGCTGGTTGGGCTGGATAGTAACGAAATGTGGTCGGGCGCGCAGAATTTGGGCACGGACGATAAGATCGTGCTGGTGGGCACTGGCAGTGCTGTTAAGGGAAGTCATGGCGACGCAGTGATGGCGATGAATAACGGTGGGAATTCCGTGAACTGGATGGCGGGCTTCTCTTCTACGCTTTCGTCGTATAACGTCGCCGGCGTTGCCGCAAATGGCCAATTCTCTCGTGGTGGACATAACGCGGATCTCTGGAACGGCACCTGGGCCGCGAACCCGAATGCGGATAATTCGTTTGCTCAGGCGTATCTGCAGGCGATGCCTGCCGGCGTCCTCACCTCGCAAGGACTGGCGATACCATGACAGGTTCACTGATTCTGCTACGCCGGCTGGTCGACATGCGGCAGTTCGAGGCGCTGCATGAGGCATGTTATAGCCTGCCAGTGCTTGCGCCAGCAGAACAGGTGCTGCTGGCCCTGGCCCAGGCTCATCTGGGCCAGCCAGAGGCGGCTCGTCAGACGCTGGGTGTGCTGATCCCTGCTGAACTGGAGATCGATGCCCGTGTCGACCTGGCCGCCGTGCACCTGCTTCTTGGGGAACTTGACACGGGGCAGGCGCTGCTGGAAGCCAGTCGCACAGAGGCGCCAGACCACTCGCTTTTGCTGGCGCGTCTGGCTGCCTGTTATGTGCAGCATCAACGGGAGGAGGAGGCTATCCCCCTGTATGAATGCAGTCTGCGCCTGCAACCACGTATCGACGTCTATCAGCAACTGCTGCGTCTCTACCTGCAAAGTGAGGCGTTGCACCAGGCCGAGGAGACACTGGCCGCTGCAGACCTCTTCTGGGCTGGCGAGCGTGAGCACTGGCCGGCGCAGCAGGTGGCTCTGCACGATCAGCAATTGCGCGGCCTGCGTCTGGAGCTGTGGCTGGCCCGTGGCGACTTCGCCAGTGCTGATGCCTGGCTGGACGCGCACCATGCTGAACTGGCCGTAGACGATTACTGCGGCCTGTTGACCGGTTATGTTCAGCGTCTGGCTGAGCGTGGACGCCATGCCCAGGCCGAGGATGCGCTGCGCCATGGTATGCGTCATTACCCGGAACATCCGGACCTGTACCTACAGCACGCTGAACTGGCGGAGTTGCAGGGCCGTATACCGCATGCCATTGCCTTGCTACACCACGCCATTAATCTGGCCGGGCAGCAGCAAAAAATGACGCTTCCTCTGCGCCTGAAGCTGGCCAGCGTCGCTACCCACGGGCATCCGGCTCTGGCGCGTAATATAGCTGAACAGGCTCTTGAGGAGGCCGGGGCGCTGACACCTTCACCTGATATGGACGCCGCGCAAATCGGCCACTGGCTGGCGCAGGCGCAAGTGGCACTTGCCGGTGTTGACGCGCAAGAGCAGCAGTACGCCGGGGCGGAGGCGCGATACATCGACGTGCTGCAGACACATCCGCACCTGCTCCCCGCGCTGCAAGGGCTGGGACAGTTGTATATGCAATTGGGGCGCATCGACGAGGCTGTTGCGCTGTTTGAGCAAATTTTGGCGATCGACCCGGCACGCGGTCATGCGGCGCTGATCAATGCCCGCCGTTTTCCGCAAGATGAAGAGACGTTGATGCGCCTGGAAAATCTGGCGCGTCGGCCTGGCTTATCAGGCCCGGTGCAGCCTGGATTGCTGCTGCAACTGGCTGCCGCCTGGGAAAAACGCAAGGAGTACGCCAGAGCCTTCACCCTGGCCAACGAAGCCAATACTGCCTACCGCGCACTTCTGCGTTACGACCCGGTTGCACACCGACAAAGCTGCGCGCGTATCCGCCACGCATTCAGCCGTTCGCTCTACGATCACCGGCGCCACATCGGCAACGATTCAACGCTGCCGGTGTTCGTACTGGGTATGCCGCGTTCTGGTACTACGCTGATTGAACAGATTCTGGCGGGGCACAGCCAAATCCACGGCGCGGGCGAACTCGGGGTGATTCCCGGCACGATCGCCAGGCTGGAGCGCTGGGAACGTCACACAGGGTCGGGACGCCATTATCCAGACTGTGTGGACGATCTGTCGGACGGTGTCGTGGCGGGTATCACCGCCAGCCTGCTCAAGGAACTGCGGGAAACCGTGCCAGAAAATGCTTCTCAGGTCCGGCATGTGGTGGATAAGCTGCCGCACAATTTCGAGAACATTGGTCTTATCAAACTACTGTTCCCGAACGCGCGGATCATCTCGGTACGGCGCGACCCGCGCGATATCGCTATCTCCAACTATTTTACCGACTACGCGGCCAGGCATGGCGGTATGGGCTTCGCCTATGACCTGCAGTGGATTGGCGAACAACTGGCCGACCACAACCTGCTCATGCACCACTGGAACCAGCTGTTCCCCGGCGAAATCCTTGAGGTGCGCTACGAGGATGTGGTCTCTGACCCGGAGCGTGAGGCGCGCCGCATGCTGGATTATCTGGGCGTGCAGTGGGAGCCGCAGGTGCTCGACACCTCTGAACTGGACAGGCCGGTGAAGACAGCCAGTGTCTGGCAGGTGCGGCAGCCTATCTATCAGACCGCGCGCGAACGCTGGCGGCGTTACGAGGAGTTTCTGGCACCGCTTATCGCTGGCACCAACGCGAAGATCATGCATGAGCCTGTTGAGATGGTGAGCCTGCCAGTACCAGGAATGCAGACCGATGGCATCGCATGCTATCGTCAGGGAAAGCTTGATGAAGCAGAGATGCTCTTCAAACGCCTGCTGCACCACCTGCCTGAACACGCCAGCGCGCATTTCATGGTAGGCCTGATTTACATTCGCAAAGGGCACCTGGCCGAGGGCATCGGGCATATGGAAAAGGGATACCAGGCATGCCCATGGAATTTCAACTGGCGGCGTGATCTGGCGCAGGCATACGAACTGGCGGGGCAACCGGAAAAAGCACAGGCGTTGAGAACTCGCCACGTTGGCACGGATGACAGCGTCGTGAGCGTAATGGATGTTGACCAGAGTGACGTTATTCCTCTGGATTTTGCCATTCACACCTCCGCGACGCGGCCATTTTAGTGAGCAGCGGCATTAGCGCGAATATCTTATGGCGGAATGTCGCGCGCTGACGGCGTAAACGGGGGAGAGCAGGAGGATAAGGGCAGGCAAGGTCATCTACAGCGGCAGAATCGTGCTCCGTATGTCGAGGTTTTCCCGCTGCGCCCGTTTACGCGAAAGGGAATTTCACATCGCGTTAATATCGGTTACCGATGCGCGAGCCACCAGGCGTCCGGTAATCGATTTGCCCTCTTCCACAAAGACAGGGCGCCCATCAATTAACGACTGAATACGTTGTATACATTGTTCCAGCAATTGATCGACAGGGTAAGCGATGCAGGTCAGCGGAGGATAAAGCAAAGCGGCAAGCGGGGAATCCTCAAGGCTGACGATAGAGACTTCTTGCGGTACGGCGATATTAAATTCACGCAATAAACGCATGGCCTCGGCGGCGTAGCTATCGCGTTTGGCAATGATTGCCGTGTATTTTGTAAAACTGTTAATGAGCTTTAACAATGCCTGTTCGATATTGTTGTTGGCCATGACCAGCAACTGGCGGTTAAACGGTAGCGAGTAATTCTGCAAAACGCTGCGATACCCTTCCAGCATCTGCTTACTGGCAACATCGTCTTCATTATCAACGAGCAAGGCAATATTGCGGTGCCCTTTCCCGAGCACATAACGACAGGCGCTTTCTGCCGCGAAAGCATAGTTATAGCCCTGGCTGGCGCTTCCTTTAGTGGAAAAGGCGTCAAAGGCGATGACATTGGCTGGCATATCGCTACTGGCATGACTTAAGGTGACCACCGCCGCGCATTGATGATGCAGACTGTGTATGGCAGCTTTTTGCTCATTTTCATCATTAACATACTGAATCAGTAATGATTTATTGAGCGCTTTCACCGCAAGCGACAGGCGAGGCAAAAGCGTCGCGCTGAAACTGGCTTCATGAGCGGGCAACACCATACCGATATAACCTGATGTATTACTGGCCAGCGTCTGCGCCGCAAAACTGGGACGATAGTCGAGCACTTCGACGGCTTTTAACACGGCTTCACGGCTATCGTCGCGCACGCCACGTGTGCCGGTCAGCACGCGTGAAACCGTGGCGCGGGAAACATTGGCTAATTTTGCAACATCATCAATAGTAGGCATGGTGTTATCTGTATGGCGATTTTCTCCCAATAATACCATAAATGCAGACCAGTTTTAGTCACTTACGCCGTACGGCGCACCGTATCGGTTTGGTGCGAATGAAGCGTGGGCAGCCATGCAGCGCCGCGAACCCCGCTGGCATCGCCGAACCTGGCTTTCACAATAGCAGTGTGACAAGAGGACGAAAAAATGTACCTCTTGATAGCTGGTGGAAGGTCGCGATAGATCGATGCAACGTTAGAAAGCCCGCCGCCAATGACAATGACATGCGGATCGAGCGTATTGATAACCCCGGCGAGGCTGCGCGCAAAAGCGTCGATAAAGTGCTGATAATGGGCGAATGCCAGCGGATCGCCTGCTTCGGCTGCGGCAATGATCGACTCCGTGCTTAGCTGGCTTTCCTGTTTCTCATTAAAACGACGGCTAAATCCGGTGCCGGAAATATAGCTTTCAATACAGTTCTCATGCAGACAATAGCAGTGCTGAACCGGGCCATCTTTTTCTGCTGTCCAGCCTGGCAGTGGATTATGCCCCCATTCGCCTGCAATGGCGTTGGGGCCGCTGAGTAACTGTCCATTTACCACCACGCCGCCGCCGCATCCGGTGCCGATAATAACGCCAAACACTGTCCCATAACCCTGGCCCGCACCGTCGATGGCCTCGGAGAGGGTAAAACAGTCGGCATCGTTGGCCAGAAAAACCGGTTGTTCCAGGCGACAGGCCAGATCTTTTGCTAAATTTTCGCCATTCAGCACCAGACAATTACAATTCTTGATAAGACCTGTTTCCGGATCTATCGCGCCCGGCAACCCAATCCCGATAGTAAATTCCTGCTTCTGTTCGGTTTTGATGTATTCCACCATCCCGACGAGATGATGAAGAAATCCCGCGTAGTCAGCTTTATACGTTGGACGCCGCTCACGAAAACGAACCGTGCCGTTTGGGTCCAGCAGTACCGCTTCCATTTTTGTACCGCCAATATCGAGGCCAAGGTGAAGCATTGTCATCCTCCAGTAAAAGAAGAGAGGCAGCGCCTCTCTTCGGTGTCGTGCAATTAATGGCGCGTGCGGTAAATCTCGATAAGTTCCGTCACTAACTCTTTCGCAAGGATGGAGGTCATCAGGTGATCCTGGGCATGCACCATCACCAGCGTCATTTTGGTTTTTCCTTCGCCTTCATCGGCTTCAATGAGCTGGGTCTGGACTAAATGTGCTTCACGGGCAAAGTGTTGCGACTGCTGCATTTTTTCATCAGCATCGACAAAATTGCCTTCTTTGGCACTCTGCAGCGCTTCATAGCACAGGCTTCGTGATTGTCCGGCATTGATGATAATGCCCATGACTTGCTCTTCTAATTCCATAACATCCTCTGAGTTCGGTTATTGCAGTTATGCGGTTTCTGACTGGCCTGTAGCACCGGATGGCTGATTTTCAGCGGCGTCTTGTGCAAGTAGCTGTTTTTCGTAGGCTTTAAAAAACGGAAAATACATGGCGGTGGCGGTGACCATACAAATGAGACACATAATGACAGGACTAAAAGCCCAGTTCGCCGCCCAGGAGGCGCCGATCGGCGCCGGCGTGGTCCACGGGGTCATCGAGACCACACGGGCGACCAGGCCAAAGTCGAGTGCCAGGTAGGCCAGGGTCGCATTGACCATCGGCACAAGCACAAATGGAAGGAAGAACAGCGGGTTCATAATGATCGGTGCGCCAAACAGAATGGGTTCATTGATGTTAAACATGCCTGGAACGATACCCATGCGGCCAATAGTGCGCAGGTGCACGGCTTTGCTGCGAATTAACAGCAGCGCCAGCGGTAAGGTTGAACCCACGCCGCCGATCAGCAGATAGTGATCCCAAAAACCCTGCACATAAATGTGAGGAATGGCGGTGCCTGCGGCAATGGCCGCCTGGTTGACGGACAGGTTCGCCATCCAGAAAGGGTTCATAATGCCGGTGACGATCAGCGCGCCATGGATCCCGGCAAACCACAGGATCTGGCACACCAGTACAGAGAGCAGAATGGCCGGTAAGGTGTCCGACGCGGCGACCAGCGGTTTAACCAGCGACATGATCGCTTCCGGGATAATCATGCCAAATTGGGCTTCAATAACCAGATTCAGCGGATGCAGCGTCAGCACCACGGCAAGAACCGGGATGAGAATTTCGAACGAACGTGCCACTCCGGTCGGGACTTCAGGCGGCAGGCGGATGGTGATGTTGTTACGACGCAGGAATGCGTACAGCTCCGTGGTATAGATGGCGACCAGCAGGGCGGTGAAAATTCCCTGGCCGGAGAAATACGCCGTCGAAATTTGCCCATCTTTAAGCGGCGCGGCGATAAGCAAAAAGCCCATCAGCGAGAGCATACCTGACGTCAGTGGATCCAGTTCATGATGGCGGGCGAGACTGGCGGCAACCCCGACGGAAATAAATATCGTCATGATGCCCATGCTGAAATAGTACGGCAGCATCAGGTTGGCGCGATGATCGAGCGAGAATTGCAGCCAGGCACGCGCGAATCCCCAGGTGGTGTCGGGGGAAAAGGGCGGAAAAATAAACACCAGCATAAAAGAGCCGACAATCATAAACGGCAGCGCAAGGATAAAACCGTCACGAATAGAGGTAACGTATTTTTGCTGGCCGACGGCGCCGGCCAGCGGCGTGATTTTTTGCTCAATCACCGCGATTAATTTCGAGTACAGAGAACTCATGGCGTGTCCCTTATTTTTTATTGTCGATTAATGAAAGGGCAAAATCTAAAACTGCTGCGCCCTTCTGCATCCCGTAATCCATCATGTTGATGGGCTCAACGCGAATACCGTAGGCATTCGCTTTGTGTTGTAGATCCTTCTGCATGTACTTCACCTGGGGGCCAAGAAGAACGACCTCGTAATGCCCCACTTGTTGTTCGAATTCCGCGACACCAAAGGCTTTGATATCAACGTCCAGACCGCGCTTTTCCGCCTCTTCCACCATTTTTTTCACCAGCAAGCTGGTCGACATGCCAGCGGAACAACAAAGCATGATTTTTTTCATGAAAAGACTCCTGACTGTGTGACGAGAATGGGCGCACTATAGACTTTGTGGATTAAAAACGGAAAGCGCTTTCCGTAGATGGATGCATTAAATGTGAGCACGATCACCAGTTTGAGACTTTCACTTTGGATCGATGTAAGCGATGATCCCGCGACTTCGTGGATTAAATAGGTTCCATCATGAACATTCAGTTTATGAATGTTGTTGTTGTGCTGATCGAGCAACGTATTACCCCTTTTGCCAATATGCTCACCCGCAGCCAGCACATCACCGCAATGCGCGACAGTTTTGCGCTGGCAATGCCTTTTGTTATCGTCGGTAGCCTGATGGTGCCGTTGATCTTTCCGCCTGTTTCCATTAACCCTTTCTCGTGGTTTGGCGGTTACTACCAGTTTGTTCGCCCGATGCTTTTACCCACCTTTGAACTGACGATTGGTCTGGTGGCGCTAATCATTGCCTTTGGGGCCAGCGCCAGTCTTGCCAAGCAATACCAGTTGCCGGAAAGGTTATCGGGCCTGACAGGGTGCATAAGTTTTCTGCTCTTTATTGGCTTTAAAACCACAGATGGGAGCAATGTTTATTTAGGAGGGTTAGGGATATTTAGCGCGTTGATATCAAGCTTTTATAGTATTGAAGTTATTAGATTTTTTTACAATAAAGGCTGGTGTATACGCCTGCCGGATGAGGTGCCGGTGATGACGCGCAATGGTTTCCAGCTCCTGGTGCCGTTGCTGGTGGTGATGCTGTCTGTCACGGCGGTAAATATGACGTTAAAGCTGACCACTGGCATGATCCTGCCGGGTCTGATAAGCGAAGCCTTTCGCCCGTTAATTATCGCCTCTGATACGCTGACAGCTATTCTTATCTCTTTGATTATTTGCAATTTATTATGGTTTGTCGGCATCCACGGCGCCTTAATTGTGACCGGCATTATGAATCCCTTCTGGATGACTTATCTGTTTGAAAACCAGCAGGCGCTGGCAAGCGGGCAGGCACAGCTTCCCCATATTTATCTGCAGGGTTTCTGGGATTTCTATCTGCTGATTGGCGGAATAGGCTCTACCTTACCACTGATCTTTATGGCGCTACGCAGCCGTTCCCGGCAATTGAAAAGCGTCGGGAAACTTGGCTTTATTCCCTCGCTGTTTAATATCAACGAACCTATTCTGTTTGGCTTTCCGGTTATCCTTAACCCCATATTTTTAATCCCTTTTATTTTCGTTCCTGTCATTAATGCCTGTATTGCCTGGTATCTCACACACCTTGGCGTACTGGACCGCGCCGTGGCGATGTTACCATGGTCGATGCCATCGCCGCTCGGCGCTGCCTGGTCAGCAAACGGCAGTTGGAAAAACATGTTTATGTGCCTGTTTGCGCTGTTCAACTCCTGGATGATCTACCGGCCATTCTTTAGGGTGTATGAACGCCAGTTGTTGGATGCAGAGAGTAAGTAAACCTGCCGCCGTTTCCCGGCCAGCGCGATGACCGCGCTGGCTTTTTTATGACCCACACCCATTTATGTGATTTTCATCACGTTATCATTGCCATTATTCTCGATTTTGTGATTTGATCCGGCAATTATGGAAAGCGCTTTCCATATTCGGATGTACTTTTCGTTTTTTGATCCGTAAATTTCCCTTCGCGCCAATAAGACGCTCTTTCACTCAGAAAAAGAAAAAGGAAAATCATGAACAGGTTGAACCGATTAATACCTCTGGCCTTACTCATTAACGCTGCACTCTGCGCGAACGCCCAGGCCGAGGAGGTTAAGGCATATGACTTCACGCTTCATGGCTATATCCGTTCCGGCATTCTGGCGAATTCCGATGGCAACCGCGTCGACTCCGTAGGATTGATGCCCGATGGGAAATGGCGTCTGGGGAACGAAGAAGACACTAAAATCGAATTAATTCCACAGGTTACGCTGAAATCAACATCAGGCGCGGTGGCAAAAATTCAGGCCAATATTACCCATCAGAGCAAATGTACCGCTGACTGGAACTGCCGGGACGATGATGGCCATGACGCGCAATTCCGCGAAGGGTTTGTTGAATTAAGCAATCTCGACTTCGCGCCGGGTATCACCTTCTGGGGCGGCAAGCGCTACAGCAGTTCCAATACCTCAAGTCATCAGTACGACTGGGAATACATTCAGTACAACGGTACCGGTGGCGGTTTCGATCATATGGATCTCGGTTTTGCGAGCCTGGATGCTGGTGTCTACGCCTTCTCTCCGACCGATGAAACCAAAGCCTATCCTGTTGATAAGGGCGACCAGGGGTATCCGGATGACTATTCCCTCAACGTGTGGTTGAAGAAAATCGGCGGCACCGGTCTGGATCTTGAATTCGTCGGTCATCACATGAACCGCAATGAAAACCATCCAACGTCTGCTGAAAAAGGCTATGGCATCACCGGGGTTTACAATTTTGATGGTTTTTGGGGGCTGACCGGCGGCTATTCAAAACTGGTTATGCAGTATGGACGTGGGCTGGGGGCGGGGGATTCGCTGGGTAAAAATGGCTGGGGTTGGGCCAACCTGGACGATACCCAGTCGTGGCGTGTGCTGCTGGATAGCATGGCCTCAGTGAATAACGTTGATATCTCGACCTTCGCCTATTACCAGAAGGATAAAAATTACCGCTGGTGGAGCAGCGATGCCGACGGCTGGGGCCGCACTCGCTGGGTTGCCGGGGTTCGTCCGTATCACCAGATAACCAAGAATTTCGCCATGCAGTATGAAGTGGGCTACGAGTATCTGGATGATGAAAACTACAAAGGCGTGAATGGCAAAGGCAAAGGGGGGCTGACGAAAGTGACCGTCGCACCAACCCTGACGTTCGACTCGGGTTACTGGAGTCGCCCGCAGTTGCGCTTCTTTGTAACGTACGCCAAATGGGATAAAGGCGTATCTGATGCCCTGGACGGCAACTATGACTGGAGTACCAATACCATCTCCGCCGGGGGGTACAGCCGCAGCGGCAGTACGGACACCGTAAACTTTGGCGTCCAGGCGGAAGTGTGGTTCTAAGGAGAGATGAACATGTCTAAACCTTTACGTAAATGGCTGCTGGTGTCGATGCTTTCGGTGTTGGGAAGCGCAGGGGCCATGGCCGCAGAACAGTCACATTTCGAAAACTTTATCACGCGTGATGGCGCGCAGTTGAAAGACGGCAACAGCATCTTTCGCTTTGCCGGTATCCACGCGCCGGAGTTGCATCGCATTGAGGATGACGCGCGTGGAGTTTGCAAAGCCGATCCACGCGGTTGGGGGCAGTACTTCAAATGGCCAACGGCAGAAGAACAGGAAAACTGGATCCGCGCGATGGTGCAAACCGGCGCCAAAGCGCAGCGTGTCTATGTGCTCTCTGTTCAACAGGAAAACGATGTAGCATGCGGGCGCGCAACGCATATTCTCGCGCCTGAAACGCCGGATGGCATGCCGCGTCTGAATGAAGAGGCGATGAAAGTTTACGACAACATGATTGCGCAAGCCGATAAACAAGGACTGCGTTTAATCCTGCCCTTTATCGATCACTGGTGGTGGTGGGGCGGCCGTGAACAACTGGCCGCGTTCTATCATGAAAAACCCGAGGATTTTTACCGTACTGACAGTAAAACCTTTAAAGCCTATCTGGACGTTATTCGTCAGGTGATTACTCGTACCAATACGGTAACCGGGCGAGCCTACTTCGATGAAAAAGCAATCATGGCCTGGGAAACGGGCAATGAGCTGGAAGATACCAATGCCGATTTCCTCAAACAAACGGCAGCATGGATCCGTAAGTGGGCACCGCATCAGCTCATCGTCGACGGCACCTATAAAAAGATAAATGCGTTTGCCCTGACCGATCCGAATATCGATATCGTCAGCAACCACTACTACACCAATGCCGGGAATAACCACCCCGATCAGGTCAGCAAAGATCTGCAGGCCATTGGCGGTAAAAAAGCCTATCTGGTCGGCGAATTTGGCCTGCTTGACCACGCGCAGCTCAATGACATTATGCAGTCGATTGTGCACAGCGAGGTCAACGGTGCGCAGGCCGTCGGCGGCTTTATCTGGGGCTTTCGCGGCCATCGCCATGATGGCGGTTTTTACTGGCACAAAGAGTACACCGGCCACTACAGCTACCACCTGCCAGGATTCCCGGTAGAAGGCAAAGCGAATCAGGAAATGGAGGTGGTGAATCTGGTGCGCACGGCCTCAGCGCAGCTTGCTGGTTTAGATAAAGCACCTGCGCTCCCCGTACCGGATGCGCCGCGTCTGCGTGAAACCAATTCGCCTTTTGCCATTAACTGGATGGGGGCCGCCGTTGGGCGCAATTACGATGTTGAGCGTGCCGCCTCGGCAACCGACCCCTGGCAGGTGGTCGGCAAAGATATCTCTGATGGGGTGAACGAGTGGAACCCGACGACGATGGCCTTGTTCCGCGACGACTACCGCAACTTACAGTTGGGAAAAACCTATTACTACCGCGTGATAGCCAAAAACGAGAGCGGGGCATCAGCACCATCGAACGTGATCAGCGTGAAACATACTCAGGAGAATAAAGCCCCAACCGTTGCGCTGACCGCTTCCCTGACGACAACACAGGATAAAGGTGTGGCGCTGAAAGCCACCGCGACAGACGACAATCTGCCTGACCGCAAACTGGCGCTGAGCTGGAGCAATAACGGCAATGGCAAGGTGCATCTGTGCGACAGCAGTAAAGCCGACACGCGTGCCTGGTTCTCCGCGCCTGGCACCTATGCACTGACGTTTACGGCTGACGATGGTCTATTGCGCACCCGCAAAACCGTCAACGTCACGGTGAAAGAGGCCGTCGGTAAGTCACCCGCTGATTACTGTACTTTTGGCGGCGGCGTGCTGGATGTCAGTAAAGGCAAACTGAATGTGGTTAAAGCCAGTGAAAACCAGCTTGCCATTGGCGACGACGGTTTTCTCGGCCCGTTCGCCAGTGAAGGCGACAAGGTTACCTGGCAGGTGGAGGTTCCCTGGGAGGGGCGCTTCGCGTTACACGTGACCTTCAACGGCAAATGGGGCGGTAAAAAGAATTCGTTTGTTGTGAACGAGGGTGCGCCCATCGCGGTTGAATTCCCGCAGACCGATGAAAAAGGTCAGCAAATGGTTGTGCCTGTGACGCTAAACGCGGGCACAAACACCATTAGCTTCGGCAAGTTCCCGGGCGACTGGGGCTACATGTTTATTAAATCCATTGAAGTGACTGCAGAGTAGTGACATTGGCTGCGTCCTTTGGGCGCAGCCTTTTTTATCTGAGGAGGCGTTATGACCCGGTATCAATTCCCGGACGGATTTTTCTGGGGTGCAGCAGCATCTGGCCCGCAAACCGAAGGTGTAGAAGGGAAAGCCCATCGTTCCATTTGGGACAGTTGGTTTGCTGAACACCCTGAGCGGTTTTATCAGCAAATGGGGCCGCAAAAGGTATGTGAAACCTACACCAAATACAAAGACGATGTGGCGTTAATGAAAGGGTTGAACTTCAACTCTTTTCGCACTTCGATTCAGTGGTCGCGGCTGATTGCCGACTTTGAAACGGGTGAGCCCGATGCCGACGCGGTGCGTTTTTACCATGCATATCTGGACGAGATGATCGCCAACGGCATTGAGCCGATGATCAACCTTTACCACTTTGATATGCCCGAAGCGCTGCAGAAAAAATATGGCGGTTTTGAATCAGCGAAAGTCACCGACCTGTTCGCCCGTTTTGCACAGACCGCGTTCACCCTGTTCGGCCATAAAGTGAAATACTGGATAACCTTCAACGAACCGATTGTGCCCGTTGAAGGGGGTTATCTGTATGACTTCCACTATCCATGCAAAAAAGATGGCAAGCTGGCGGCGCAGGTGGCATTCAATATTATGCTGGCGCATGCAAAGGCGGTTCAGGTCTATCGACAACTGGCGCTGGACGGCGAGATTGGTGTGGTGTTGAACCTGACGCCGTCCTACACCCGCAATGATTCTGTTGAAGATAAAAAAGCCGCCGCGTATGCTGATTTACTGTTCAACCGCAGTTTTCTCGATCCGCTGGTGAAACATCAGTTTCCGAAAGAATTATGCGAAATCCTCGTCGCGAATAAGTGCCTGCCAGAAGTTGCGAAAGCCGACGTTGACCTGATTACTTCGTCGCATATCGATTTTCTTGGCGTCAATTATTATGTCCCCCGGCGTGTAAAAGCACGGGAATCCGCCTACACCCTCGATTATTTCACCCCAGAATTTTATTTCGAAAATTATGTGAATCCGCAAGGGCGCTTTAACCCATACCGGGATAATAACGAAATTTTGCCGCAGGCGATTTACGACATCGCCGCAAATATCCGCGACAACTACGGCAATATAAAATGGTATCTGGCGGAGATTGGTATTGCCATGGATCTCGAATCTGAGGGACCGGTTCAGGCCGATGGCATGATTGACGACAGTTTCCGTATCGGTCTGATGAAGGAGCATTTAATTCAGCTACATCGGGCTATTGCGGATGGGGCGAACTGTTTTGGTGTTCACCAGTGGACCTTCATTGATAACTGGTCGTGGATTAATTCCTTCAAACGTCGCTATGGCTTTTATCGTCTCGATATTGAAACAGGGGAGCGGCATATAAAGCGCAACGGGGTATGGTTTAAGACGCTTGCCCAAACCAACCAGTTCACTGACGAGGAGTAATAGACGTGAGTCACTGTTTCTATCCACTCGTAAATGTGGTGAAGAATTATCCGTGGGGGAGTCGCTCCGCGTTCAACACGCGTTTTCATATCCCGAATCCTGATGACCAACCGCAGGCAGAATTATGGATGGGCGTGCATCCGGCGGGGATTTCTCAGGTTGTCTGTGAAGACGGCACATGTTCTTTGATGGAACTGATTGCCGCTGATAAGCAGGCCATGCTCGGCAGTAAAATTGCCGGGCAATTCGGTGAGCTACCGTATCTGTTAAAGATCCTTGCCGCCGAAAGTGCGCTGTCGATTCAGGTTCATCCGCAAAAAGCGCAGGCGCAGGCGGGGTTTCAGCGCCAACAACAAAATCCTGATAGCCCGCCTGATTACAACGATGATAACCATAAGCCAGAGTTGGTTTATGCGCTGACGCCGTTTATGGCGATGAACGGTTTTCGTAACCCCACGGACATAGTGGACAATTTTACGCCGCTTCATATTCCTTCGCTCAGTGATGCG
Source organism: Phytobacter palmae (assembly GCA_900112785.1). Lineage (GTDB taxonomy): Bacteria > Pseudomonadota > Gammaproteobacteria > Enterobacterales > Enterobacteriaceae > Phytobacter > Phytobacter palmae. Next base: position 234,961 of record FONB01000009.1, read on the forward strand.
TTAACACAATTAGCCGTCTCCCCCTGCGCAGAAACACTACAGGCATTTTTCCTCCTGGTGATGCAGCTCCCACAGGATGAAAAACAGCAGGCATTAAAACGGCTTATTGATAATGCCAGGGATTGGTATGACGATAATCTGGCGACGTTTATATTACGCCTGCATCAATATTATCCTGATGATATTGGCCTGTTCGCGCCGCTGTTTCTCAATTGCCTGACATTGCAGCCAGGGGAGGCGATGTTTCTTTCACCCGGTACGTTACATGCGTATGTTCATGGCGTCGCCGTGGAAGTGATGGCCAGCTCCGATAATGTTCTGCGAGCCGGGTTAACGCCGAAAAAAATTAACCTGAAGGAGCTTGTTGCCTGCACGGTATTTGAACCGATTTATGCGGCGCAATTACGCATGCGGCCGATAAGTGAAGCAGGAAAACACCATTATCCGATTCCGGTGGAGGATTTTTGCTTTGATGTCTATAGCGATGTGAAAGATGTTGCTATACAGACTTCGAGTGCAGAGATTGTTTTAGTGATCGATGGGCAGGCGTTATTGCATCATCCTTGTGGAGAAACGGTGATACTCAAGGAAGGGCAGTCGGTGTTTATTCCGGCAGTGACCGGTGACTGGACGTTGAGTATAACCGGGATGTTATGTCGCGTTTACGGTTAATATCATTAAGCGTTGTTGAGTCCTGAGAGGGCAGCAGACACCCGGATAGACCAGATGTCTGCTTTCCGGTATCTCAGGATACAAAGCGGTCAACAAGTGTGGACATCGCTTTTGACTGCGCATCAAGCATTTGACTGGCGGTTGCCATCTGGGAAACCAGCGCTGCGTTTTGCTGAGTCACCTGCTCCAGTTGATTCAGCGCCTGATGCACCTGTGACACCCCGAGAGACTGTTCATTGGCCGCGCGGGCAATATCACTGACATATTGCTTCATCCGCCCGGTATTCTCCGCTGCTGCTTTCAGTGCCGCTTCGGACGCTGAAACTCGCTCCACCCCTTCGCCAATTTTATCCATATTCTGATTAACCAGCTGCCGAATCAGACTGGCCTCCCTGGCGCAGCGCTGGGAGAGATGACGAACCTCCGCCGCCACAACGGCGAAACCTTTACCCAGTTCACCCGCGCGGGCTGCTTCAACCGCGGCGTTTAGCGCCAGTAAATTGGTTTGAAATGAGATCTCATCAATTGACGCCACGATCTGGAAAATATTGTCGCTGGAAGAACGGATAGCAGACATGCTCTGGCTGGCCTCGTTCGAAACGCGGGTCGCATTCAGCACATCATTTGCCATCGACTGGGTCAGTCGTTCCGCCTCGCTGGCGTTATGTGCTGTCTGAGAGATGGCCGTCGATATTTGTTCCATGCTGGCTGCGGTTTCAACGATCGATGCGGCCTGCTCATCGGTACGCTGGGCCAGATCCTGATTGCCGTCGGTAATATCGCCGCTGGCGTTGCTGAGTATCACCGCGCCCGATTTAATTTCCTGCACGATATGCTGAATGTTTTCGATTGCCTGATTGTAGGCACGATTAAGAGCAGAGAGCTCATCGCTACCAGGCACATCGAGGCGGCGGGTCAGATCGCCGTCCATCTCATTGATGGTTTGCAGCGTTTTGTTCAGTTGTTGTTGAATACTGCGCACCACCATCACGGCAAAGGCAATAGCAATGAGCAGGGCAACCAGACTTATCGCCAGGAAGGATTGCCAGTCAACGCGTGCGTTGTGCGCCAGTGCGGCTGAATGCGCCAGAAGGGCATCTGCTGTCTGGTTTTCGACCTGACGAAGTATCTCAATGCGCCGGGTCTGGGCAGTAAACCAGTCAGTCGGTTTGACGCCAAACCCGCCATCCTGCGCTTTATTTAAGGCAACCGTTCGCAACTCAAGGGCGCGGGCGGCGTCGGAAGACAAAAGGGCTTTATCCAGTTCCGCTGCCTGACTCGCGCTGCTAAAGCGGCGGGTGGCGGTCAGCCAGGCCTCTTGTTTACCCACCACATCACTGAGCATACGGAATTGACCGTCGCTAAAACGATCAACGGAGAAGACGTTAGTGAGCAGTGCGCGCTCGATCCCGGCCTGCTCTTTGAGATTCAGCAGACTATAGAACGCGGCCAACTCATTAACCATTGGGCCGGACGCGCTTAATTGACCTATCCCACCAACGAAACTGAGCAGCCCGGAGATAGTCTGCGTATAGAATTGCGTCGACTTTATCGCGTCTATATTCAGAGCGCTAATCGCATTACGAGTCGAATCAAGGGACTGAATTCTGTCCTTAAATACGTTCAGCGTGGCTGCAATATTACCTTGCGTTACATTCGTATCAGCACTGGCTAACGCCTGGTTTAATTTCTCCAGTGCGTCGTCAGTTAATTTCCGCTGCACAATGATTTCATCGCGAAACTGCTGCCCACGCGCGCCAATAAAACCGGCGCTCATTCCACGTTCGCGTTGTAGTTGATGGACAACATCTCCCGCGCTACGGGCAAGAGTTGTTAGCTGGCCGATAGTATTCATCTGTCGCTCAGTACCAATACGGCTGAGCATGCCTGAACCGGCAAACCATATCACTGCAAGCAGAAGAGGGAATAATGCGATAAATAACTTCATTCTCATAGAAATACGATAAATCCATGACATATCGTTATTTTCCTTATTTGCTGTGTTGTCTTATAAGTGCTATCGGCACATTTGTGGTTAATCTTTACAACTTTATTATTATGAAAAAATGCATTGTTATTCATATAAGAAGGTAATGGGAAAGAGGGAATGCATAAGCGGCGTAATCTCTCTGAAATGTATTCTGTCTGTTGCCCCGGTAACGTGGTATAGGGTGTTTAAAAATGGACTGTTCTTCTTCGCTACGTTTTACTCATGCCCATAAAATGCGGTTTAAGTCATTATTAATCTTTATGCAGTGCTGCTTCAATTGAGAAGGGTTACTCACCTGCATTACACTGCGACGTAATGAGGCTACCCTTCACACTGCCTGAGGTCGTAACTATCGTTATGTTTTGCCACGGTTGTTCACCGATTATCCTGGTGAAAGCGTTCTTTTTGCGTCTGGTCTCAAAAATCATAATTTAGCCTTATTCTGAAAATATATTATTCAGTAGAATATAAATATTTTTAACAATCTTATACCGTTACGCTATCCCATACATAATGTATCGCGGAGAGATAAATTATGCGGCTTGATGTGATAACTGATCATACCGAGAAAGTGCTGAATCTTATGATGGACAAGGCCATCAGAGAATGTGACCCCGAGTACGGTCGACTGGCCGATACATGGTACACCATGGCAGAGGGGGCGCTTTTTCTCTGGCAGGAACTGGCTGAGTGTTGTACCGAAGTTTCGGAAGAAGAGAAAAAGGAAATGGCACACCGCCTTCGCCACATTATCAATATCAACAGAGTCCCGTTGCTTAATAAAAAGGATGAATAACAAATTGAATTTCTGAAAAAAATGCATCTTTAAAAAGCTTTGTGCAGCCTGGTTTTGGTATAGAAACTGACCAGGAGGGGTACTATTAACAGCGTGACGTTACCCCGGACAGAGTGACGAGAATATATTATTCACTATTTCCAGTCATGGGGTTCGTTGCCGCAACGTTAAGTGATGAGTATCAGGTCAGCGTTATTGGGAGTCATATATCGCTGCACCTGGTTGTCCTGTCCTCACCTGCAATGCAGGCGAGGTTCATTCCGGGTACTTATTGTTCTGTGGCCTCGGTATTTTTCGCATGAATTTTTTTATTCGCTTCGCCACTTTCATTCAGTGCCTGACTGGCGGCTTTTTCGGCATGCGCGGCGCTATAGGCTGCAAGGTGAGAAATGACGATGGCGTAAATACTCATCAGCGAAACCCAGAGAATGCTGTTCTTCCACCATAATAATGTTGGAATTGTCAACACTGCCCAGATTAACGCCAAAAATAAATGCACTCTGGCCATAAATCGGGCTGTCAGTTTGACTTTCATATTCACTCCTTATTTTCGCGCTATATGTTTGCCATCCTGATAATATTTATAGCATTTGCTTGTTAGTTGTTACGGTTATTTTTGTTACAGTTTGTACGCAAGAGAAATTGAGATAATTCCTCTGGAAAATAAGCAAGTAAGCAGGCCCTTTTGAGAAAAAAGAGTAGCATTGCTCAAGTAGTGCCCGTCTGTGAGAAAAATTCAGACGGGAGGGTTCCGTACGAATTAATACTTAAGTGTTACATGCTCTTCTCAGCATTATTTCCTGAGAGATTCAAGATTTAAGCAAAGGCCGGTTTGTCTTGGTTATAAAGTTTGCTGCAGTGAGGGCACATCAATGACAAGCCTTTCTGGACTCGTGTAAAGCTATGTTCAGACTGTTTAGTGCAGTGGGGGCAGGCACATTTGACGAGATAGTTGCGATTATTTTTTGAATCTTTGCGTTGTGGCATAGGGTTTTTCCTGATAAATGGGCTGTAACCATACACTATCCCTGCACGTATTGCCCATGATCATTTTTTCATTCCCGTTTTAAACGGGATATTATCAACTCTGGTCAGGTACAGTTGGTGAAAAGTGCCATCTCAGGCGTAGTTTATTTTTGTCAGATCTTTTCTTTAAAAAAAGCACATGGTTAGCTCCTGCATCTGAAACGAGCCGTCAGGGGTTAAAATATTAAGTGAGTGCCTGCGAGCGTAGCGGGGAGGAAATGGTCAGGAAAATAAAACTTGCATAATATGATATGACATGTCTTAATGAGGTGTCGGTTTGATACACAGACCAGTCTAAAGCATTCCGTTTTTTGCCCTCATTTTAAGTATCCTTAGATACCTCTTTTTCGAGTCTTCATTGAAAGTTATGCGATTCTTCTGTAATCGGACCCTGCATGCCGAAAGGCTATACATTTATAGGTAAAAAAATATGTCTTCAACAATGACAGGTAATGTAAAGTGGTTCAACCCTGAAAAAGGTTTTGGGTTTATCACTCAAAAAGATGGTGGCAAAGATGTATTCGTGCATTTTTCTGCCATTCAAAGCAATGATTTTAAAACGCTTGAAGAAAATCAAGCAGTTAAATTCTCAGTTGAAAACGGTCCGAAAGGCCTTTCCGCTGTTAATGTAGTAATCCTTTAAGGACACTTTCACTATTTCTAATATTCATCTTCGCTGTCCAAAATGTCACGGTTCGCAATATCGTGTTTCTCATTTTGATGTAACAGAAACTAATCCATACGGTGCAAAATGCATTTTTTGCAAAAACATAATGGTTACCAATGAACATTACAGTTTAGCAACAATGCACCCAGTGCCGCATGTCAGAAACGTCACACCAACGCATATTGTCTAGATATTGCGCCTGCTTCATGTAATCAATTAAGGACTGACTAATGTCATCAAAGGTTTTAGTTTTTTTCAACTCTCAGCCGGTCAAAGCCATTGAAGTAAATGACAACGACAAGACCGTTGAGTGTGAATACCCTAACGGCGAGAAAGCGACCCTTAATATTATGCACGCAGGCGTTCACTCACTCACCGGTGATCATCTGGAAATTCGTGTTGCTACTGACAGAGAGCTTTCATCGGATGACATCATGACCGCAGCCAGGAAATTTATCTAATCTGGATTTTGGCTGTCCACGTTCTGCATTTTTTCCCGCTGATAAGCCATTCTCGTCATTTATGCTGTGCAAAACGCGCTAATAACTTACTGATCCCATTTCCATATCGGATTTAGTGGAATGAAAAGAACGCCACATTCCACCATCATCCACAGGTGCATTGCCCCTGCCTGCACCGCATTCAGAATGATAGCAGGCTCAATCACTGGTGAAGATTGAACGATAGATTTCAGGTGAGAGAAAGCGGGTTGTATCCGTTGAATTTTTGGTTACTGGCAATCTGTCTGCCTGTATGGTGGTTTTCCGGGCCCACGCACTTCCTGCCGTCATGCCTGAACATTATTGCCCTGATAACAAATCGGGTCCCTGGTCGGATCTAGCCCAGGTTGTTGTGCCTTGTTCGTGGGGATCCCTGTGTAAACGCTGCATGAAGGCATTTTCTTAGGCCACATGATTATAAATTCAGTTTTCCAGCTGTGCCCCTCATTTTTTCTTTCCCGCGGTTATGAGCTATGCGCCTGAAAATGAATGAATATTTTTAATTTCAGTACAATGATTTGGGTCAATTAAAGCTCGTTTCATTAACAATTTCCCCTTCGCCTTAACTATTGCAACATAAATGTTCGGTTAATGCGCTAAAGGTAGTACAGATTACTAATGTGTCAGTGCTATCTGTTATTCATATCCAGTAAAAAACTCTTAAGAATTTCCTTAATTCAGTTTAAAGATCTTAGTATTTGATCTTACGCAGATCATTATTCTATTATCGCGTGTAAATCACTTTCATATGAAAGTGTGCACAGCGATAAACCGAGGGATGATGAGATGGCTGATAGTTTCCAGAATGAAGTGCCAAAGGCACGTATTAATCTAAAGCTTGACCTGCATACGGGGGGCGCGAGCAAGAAAACCGAGCTCCCCCTTAAATTACTGGTGGCGGGCGACTTCAGTCATGGTCAGGAGTCCGCACCTCTGTCTGAGCGCAAAAAAGTTAACCTGAACAAAAACAACTTTGACTCAGTGCTTTGCGAATATTCCCCAAAAGTAAACCTGACCGTTAAAAATACGCTTGCTGATGACGGCAGCGAAGACAACATCACTCTTACTTTCCGGAGCATGAAAGATTTCACTCCCGAACAGGTCTCCCGGCAAATCCCCCAACTAAAAGCCATGCTTTCCATGCGCAACCTGCTTCGCGATTTAAAAGCTAACCTGCTGGATAATCAGGCTTTTCGAAAGGAGCTGGAAAAAATTCTCCTCGATCCGGCGTTAAGCGCAGAACTTAAAGCCGAACTCTCAGCCCTGGCCCCAAAACAGCCATAACGGTCACGATGATTTAACGGATTAATTAAGGAAGATGTTGATGTCTGTAAAAAATGAGAATGCGACTGGTGGCGAAAGCGTGGTGCTTGAGCGTCCTGCTGCGGGCGGGGTTTATGCGTCTCTGTTTGAAAAAATCAACCTGAACCCGGTTTCTGAGCTGAGTGCGCTGGATATCTGGCAGGACGCGCAGGCGATGTCGGATGCGACTGCGGATGAGCGATTAACGGCCGGCATGCAGGTATTCCTGGAGTGTCTGACAAAATCGGGGTCAAAAGTTGAAAAACTCGACAAAAATCTGATTGACCACCATATCGCTGAGCTGGACTACCAGATTAGCCGTCAGCTGGATGCGGTAATGCATAGTGAAGAATTCCAGGCGGTGGAGAGTCTGTGGCGCGGTGTGAAATCGCTGGTCGACAAAACGGATTTCCGTCAGAACGTGAAGGTTGAGTTGCTGGATATGTCAAAAGAAGACCTGCGTCAGGACTTCGAAGACAGCCCGGAAATCATCCAGAGCGGACTGTATAAACACACATATATTGATGAGTACGACACCCCGGGTGGAGAGCCCATTGCTGCGCTGATTTCCGCTTACGAATTTGATGCGTCGGCGCAGGATGTAGCCCTGCTGCGCAATATTTCAAAAGTGTCTGCTGCAGCGCATATGCCATTTATCGGCTCTGCCGGCCCGAAATTCTTCCTGAAGGATTCGATGGAGGAAGTGGCGGCTATCAAAGATATCGGTAACTACTTTGACCGTGCCGAGTACATCAAGTGGAAATCCTTCCGTGAGACGGATGATGCCCGCTATATCGGCCTGGTGATGCCACGTGTGCTGGGTCGACTGCCGTATGGCCCGGACACCGTGCCGGTCCGCAGCTTCAACTACGTCGAAGAGGTCAAAGGCCCGGACCACGACAAATACCTGTGGAGCAACGCCTCGTTTGCCTTTGCATCCAACATGGTACGCAGCTTCATTAACAACGGCTGGTGTGTACAAATCCGGGGCCCGCAGGCCGGTGGTGCCGTCCAGGACCTGCCTATTCATCTGTACGATCTGGGCACCGGCAATCAGGTGAAAATCCCGTCGGAAGTGATGATCCCGGAAACCCGCGAATTCGAATTCGCCAACCTCGGCTTCATCCCGCTGTCGTACTACAAAAACCGCGACTATGCCTGCTTCTTCTCGGCGAACTCTACCCAGAAGCCGGCGCTGTATGACACTGCCGATGCGACCGCCAACAGCCGCATCAACGCCCGTCTGCCGTACATCTTCCTGCTGTCGCGTATCGCCCACTACCTGAAACTCATCCAGCGCGAGAACATCGGCACCACCAAGGACCGCCGTCTGCTGGAGCTGGAGCTCAACACCTGGGTGCGCAGTCTGGTGACCGAAATGACCGATCCGGGCGACGAGCTGCAGGCATCTCACCCGCTGCGCGACGCGAAAGTAGTGGTGGAAGACATCGAAGACAACCCGGGCTTCTTCCGCGTGAAGCTGTATGCCATCCCGCACTTCCAGGTGGAAGGGATGGACGTCAATCTGTCGCTGGTTTCCCAGATGCCTAAAGCAAAAGCATAAGGCAGGGCAGGGATGAAAATTTATCGTCCACTTTGGGAGGATGGGGCCGCTCTGGCCCCGCAACAATTCCAGCAGCAGGCTCGCTGGAATGAACACGTTGCCGACATGGTCGCCCGGATGGGGGTTTCTCATCCCTGGGGCGTGGTGGCGGCAGAATTTGACGATGCAGCACTGGCGCTCTCGCGCCTGAACGCCACCCGTCTGGTCGTACGTTTCCAGGATGGCACGATTGTTGATACGGATCTGGCGGATAATATTCCGCCGGTCTGTGATTTGTCTGCCGCAAACGGCTCTGAGGCTGTTGAGGTGGTTGCCGCACTGCCGCTGCTGAGCGCCAGCGGTGGCAACCTTGATAACGGCCAGGACAGTGAGCGCCCGCGTCGCTGGAAAGCGGAGCGTGTGGTGGTGCAGGAACTGGCCGGCCATGAAAGCGGGGAGCTTGCGATCCTGCGTCATGCGCTGACCCTGCGTCTGTCCAGCCAGGAAAACGTAGCATACCTGACCTGTCCGGTGGCCCGTCTGGTGCGTAATGCACAGGGGCAGTGGAGCCGGGACCCGGCCTTTATCCCGCCAATGCTGTCTGCTGCTGCCAGTCCGTGGCTTGCCACCGAACTGGGTGACCTGCTGGTCCGTCTGCAGGCCCGTCGCCGTCGCCTGATGGCCATGCGCCGGGAAAGCAATGAGCGGATGGCCGACTTTGCGGTCGCGGATGTCTCCCTGTTCTGGCTGCTCAATGCCCTGAACAGCGCCGAGCCGGTGCTGACGGAACTGCTTCAGACGCCTGAGCGTCACCCGGAACTGCTGTACCGCGAACTGACCCGTCTGGCCGGCAGCCTGCTGACTTTCTCACTTGAGCACGACGCCGGCGATATTCCTGCTTACCAGCACGATGCACCGGAGCGGGTATTCCCGCCGCTGCTGGCACTGCTCGATAAGCTGCTGGAAGCGAGCCTGCCGTCACGGGTGGTGAGTATCCACCTGGAGCATCAGGATCAGATCTGGAAAGGTGCCCTGCACGATGCGCGCCTGCGCGAAGGAGCGGATTTCTACCTCTCCGTACGTTCCTCCATGCCGAACTATGAGCTTCAGACGAAATTCCCGCAGCTGTGTAAAGCGGGCAGCTTTGAAGATGTGTCGGATGTGGTGAATGTGGCTCTGAGCGGGATGGTTATCAAGCCGCTGACCCATGTGCCGGCCGCTATCCCGTTACGCCTTGAGAACCAGTATTTCTCGCTGGATCTGAGTAGTGAGGCAGCGCGGGCGATGCTGGAAGCGGGAAGCTGCACCTTCTATACCCCGCGCTCACTGGGGGATGTGAAACTTGAACTCTTTGCGGTGCTGCGCACATGAATACATCAGAAATAAGTCAAATTGAGCGTATTTTCTACCCCGGCTGGCTGATGGCCAGCCAGCTGCGGGGCGGACAGGAGGTTCGTGACGGGGATGGTCTCTATCGTCGGGCCTGCCGTCTGGTGCAGGAGGCAAAAGCGGCGCTCACGGAGGCAGGTTACAGCGACATCAGCTGTGACCATATGGTGTATGCCCTGTGTGCACTGCTTGATGAGAGCGTGATGAACCGGGGAACCACCGATGATGGTTATCTGACCTGGCGGCGTGACCCGCTGCAGGCACACTTCTTTGGCACCCTCAATGCCGGCGAAGATCTGTGGGAGCGGATCCGCAACCTTCTGAAAGAAACTGCTCCTGACGCCGCTGTCCTGACCTGCATGTACCGGGCCCTGCAGCTGGGGTTTGTGGGGCAATATCGTGCCCAGGATGATGAGCGTCGGGAAGATATTGTTCGCGCGCTTGCGGAACGGGTACCGGCCTTTACGCTGGCACAGGACGCCCCCATTGTTGCCCGGGCATCACGCCTGCGCAGCGGCCGTCGCGGGTACTGGCTGAGCTGGGTTGTGGCCGCTGTCGCCCTGGTGGCGCTCTGGTTCTTCCTTTCGTCTTCGCTTACCGAACTGGTAAGCCAGACCGTCAGGCCGGGGTAAGCGATGCGGGATGCGTACCGAAGTCTGTTAACTGCCCTGGGTGTTGTACTGGCGCTGTGGCTCATCCTGGGATTCTGGCCACTGTCCTCGGGCAGCCGTGTGGCACTCAGCCTGCTGGTTGTTCTGGTGTCCGGGGGGATGCTCTGGCGTCAGCGCAGGGCTTCTCAGGCGCGGACGACCGCTGTCCGGGATATTGTGGATGAAAACCTGCCGCCGGAAGATTTTCAGGGTGCGGTGATCCTTGTTTGTGGCGACAACAGCCCACTGTTTGTGTCCGGCTCCCGTCACCGGGAAACCCGACAGGGCTGGTATCTGTGGGTGAAGGATGCGGAGCAGTTGCCACTCCTGGCACAACACCTGAGCCTGGTGCATCCGGCTCAGGTGTCGCAAATCTCCGTCATGCTGGCGGTGGTACCTGAACAGCACACCTCCGGCGATGATTTTACCCAGCATTTTCGGGGCTGGCAGCGTGCTGTCGTCCGGTGCCGTGCGGCATTTGGCACTATCCCACCGCTGTGGACTGTGACCTGGGTATCGCCTCCTGTGGCCTGCGCGGAAGCTGAACCCGTCTGGTTTACCACAGTCAGCCCGCGAAGCGGCATTCAGATGTATCAGCCCGGTCAGGGCAATGTGTCACTGACGGAGTGGACCCGGGAGAGTGGATCTGACGGGCGTCTTTCGCGTCTGAGTCAGGGGCTGTGGCTGGACAGCCTGCTTGCCTGGCAGAACAGCGCAGTCAATGACCTGCTGTCGGTGCGTCAGGGCGAACTGCCGGTGATGAAGCCTTGTGTACAGGGCATGTGCATGGTGCCGGTGAACGGTATCGAGGGCAATCTCTGGCAGCAGCACATCACTACCGTGACGGCGCTGCCACCAGATACCGTTGTGACCACCGAACCACTACCGTTACCTGAACTGCTGCTGCCGGCGCTGCCGCGCCGACGGGGCGTCAGCCGCAGAATGATGTTCTGGCGTTACGCCGGGTTACTGGGTGGGATTTTCCTGGCACTTGCCATGCTGGCGTCCTGGATGAACAACCAGCGTCTCATTCGTAATGTTGGCGATCACCTTGCGTTATATCACCAGCTGACGGGCAAGCCTTTTGCCCCGAAACTGCGCGCACAGCAGCGCCTCAGAGCCGATGGCGCATTGCTGGACGACTGGGCGCGTCGCGGGGAGCCACTGCGTTATCGCCTGGGGCTGTATCAGGGGTTGCGCCTGGTACCGCCTGTTGAGGCCGCCGTCAGCGACTGGGCACCGCCGCCCCCGCCACCTCCGCCTGGATCGCAGCCGAAACCGGTATCAAAAATTGTCCGCCTCGACAGTATGTCGCTGTTCGATTCGGGCAGGTTCGACCTTAAGCCTGTCTCCACCAAACTGTTGGTGAACTCTCTGGTCGGCATCAAGGCGAAACCCGGCTGGCTGATTGTCGTGTCCGGGCACACCGATAACACCGGCAATCCGCAACTGAACCAGACACTGTCCCTGAAACGTGCCGAAGCGGTACGCGACTGGATGCGTGACACCGGCGACGTGCCGGAAAGCTGTTTTGCGGTGCAGGGCTATGGCGAGAGCCGTCCGATCGCAACCAATGACACCCCGGATGGGCGCGCGCTCAACCGCCGTGTCGAAATCAGTCTGGTACCGCAGGCCAGTGCCTGCCAGATACAGGGAGTGAAGAAGCATGAGTGATTACCATGCATGGGAAGCCAGTGAGTGCGAGCATTTCACTGATGTTAATATTTCCGAGAAAACAGTTGTCTGCAAACGAAAACCCGTTCCGGGGATAACCATCACGATCGGGATGTTTTTTGATGGTACAGGGAATAATGCGTTTAATACCCAGAATCGCATCCTGGAGTCCTGCTCTCATCTTGACGTTGGAATGAAGCCAGAAGACGCTGAAGCCTGTGCTAAAAAACTGGGAAAAAAAATTGATAATGCAGGGAGTTATATTGGCTATTATTCAAATATTCACTGGCTCAATACACTTTATGCTACCAATGATGAAGTAATTGAAGGGCAATCAGATTATCAACGCGCTATCTATGTACAGGGGATCGGTACCGATAAGGGGAATAGTGATAGCACGATAAGTATGGGGACGGGCGGTTGGTTTTATGGTGTGGTTGATAAATCTGATGAAGGCGTTGGTCTAATTGCTGAACAGATTTCACAATTTCTGGCTCTTAACCAGGGGATAAATTTTGCAATCGAAAAAATTCAGTTCGATGTTTTTGGATTTAGTCGCGGAGCGGCAGCAGCTCGCCACTTTGTTAACCGTGTAAGAAACAACGATAAAGCCATACAGCAGGCCATAACGAAAGGGCTTGGTGGTCGAAATCAGCATGGGAAACCTGCAGGTGAAACCCGCTTTCTGGGGTTATTTGATACCGTGTGCGCAGTAGGTACAGTCAGTAATCTCTTTGATGTTCATAGTGGAGTGAACCCCGGCGTTGAGCTGGACCTGCCTCCAGATATTGCACAGAAAGTCTTTCAGATTACGGCAATGCATGAGTGCCGCTACAACTTTAGCCTGAACAGCATTAAGGAATCGTGGCCGGAACTGGCTCTGCCGGGAGCACATTCCGATATCGGCGGTGGCTATAATCCGAAGGAAAAGGAATATCTTTTTCTGACCCAGCCCCAAAATGAAACTGTCAGTGAGAGTATCCCTCCTGAAGTGACCGATATCTACCGGCGTTCAGCGGCTGAAATACCTGACTTAAAGAGCCTGCCAGCGTTAAGTGCGATAATTCCGAATGGTGAAGTAAAAACAGAAACCTGGTACGACTATCTTGTTAACGAGGATAAAAAACGTGGTGGCATCACACAAAAGCGTGTTGGGGCGGCAGTCACTATTGAGAGGGTAGTAACTAACGACTGGAGCAAAGTTAGTTTACGGGTGATGCTGGATGCGGCTCAAGAAGCTGGAGGGATTTTTGAGGCTTATGACCCTTTATCACCAGATATGAAACTTCCTCCTGAGCTTGAGCCGTTGTGTCAAAAAGCAATTGACCAGGGAAAGACTGTAAGAGGTGGTGGTGTGCCGACGCCTTTTATCTCACCGGAATTACATTTGATTGGCAAATATATTCATTGCTCCGCTCACTGGAATCCTGTGGTTGTAAAAGATGTCTGGTTGGACGGGAATAAAGTGAAAACCATCTACGGGGCAGTGAAATCATCCGATTTGTTTTTTTATATCAATCGCCCAAATCCGGGGTGGCTTCGAGCTGTCTGGAATATGCAGGGAGGTAAATCATGAAATCAATCGCCAGAATAATTTCGATCTTATTTCTTTTGGGCTCTGTTAATGCCTGTGCTAGTGAGCAAACTAACAGTATCAAAACTCCCTGGGACAAGTGGTTCTTTGCTTTTACTACCCCAAAAGCTTTACCGGCACAGGTTACATTGTTAAAACTGTTGGATGTTGATGGTTATGCATCGACATATCGGACTATCGATCAGCCACAAGGGATCAGTGTAGGTAAATGGAGTGAACGTAACTCTGCGGGGAACACCCAGTTTAATAAAGCCGACAGGTTGCCACAGATAATGATATTTTGTTGGGACTCAATCATTGATAAAAAGGTTTATCAGTCCACTTTATTCTTTACTCAGGATACTTGGAATAAGATGACAACCTCTTATCCTGATGTCTTAGAACCTGGGAAAAATGCATATCGGCAAACGATGTTAATAGGATTAGCGCCGGAAGGAAAAGTACGGGTCTGGTTGAGACAATATGGCCATTCGGATATCCCATTAAATGATAC
>FONB01000005.1 GCA_900112785.1 Phytobacter palmae
GACGCATACACAGTCATGAGGGATTTTGCGGCTATTTTCCGGGGGATGACGTACTGGGGCGGCAATCAGATTGTTGCTCTGGCTGATATGCCACGTGATGTCGATTACAGCTATACCAATGCCAGCATAATTGATGATACTAAATTTGTTTATAGTAGCAGCACCTCCAAAACCCGTTATACCACTGCGCTGGTTTCATATTCAGACCCTGCGAATGCGTATTCCGATGCTATGGAACCTGTATTTGAACAGGATCTGGTGCGTCGCTTTGGCTTTAACCAGCTTGAACTGACAGCTATTGGCTGCACCCGGCAATCCGAGGCAAACCGTAAGGGGCGCTGGGGCATTCTGACCAATAACAAAGACCGTGTGGTGACCTTCTCTGTCGGGCTCGACGGGAATATCCCGCAGCCGGGATACATCATTGCGGTCAGTGACAGGGACCTGGCTGGAAAAGTAACGGGTGGCCGCATCAGCGCGGTAAATGGTCGGGTACTGACGCTCGACCGTGTGCCGGATGCCGTGGCGGGTGATCGCATCATGGTGAACCTGCCGACAGGTGCATCACAGAACCGAACCATTCAGGCTGTCAGCGGTAATAAAGTCACCGTTTCGACGGTGTTCTCTACAACGCCAGAAGCCCAGGCGGTGTGGGTGGTTGAGTCAGATTCGCTTTATGCCCAGCAGTACCGCGTCGTCAGTGTTACGGAAAATGACGACGGCACATTCACCATCGTGGGTGCCGCACACGACCCGGATAAATATGCTCGTATCGATACAGGTGCGATTATCGATCAGCGCCCGGTAAGTGTCATTCCACCGGGCAATCAGTCTGCACCTTCGAATATCGTCATTTCCAGCTACGCCGTTGTGAATCAGGGGATCAGCCTGGAGACAATGCGCGTCAGTTGGGACCAGGCACCAGACGCTATTTCGTATGAGGCCCAGTGGCGACGCAACGATGGCGACTGGGTGAACGTACCCCGCAGCTCTACCGCGTCGTTTGAGGTGCCAGCCATCTATACCGGACGTTATCTCGCGCGGGTGCGGGCTATTAACGCGGCTGAAATTTCCTCAGGCTGGGGATATTCAACCGAGACAACACTGACCGGGAAAACGGGAAATCCGCCTAAACCTGTCGGTTTCACCGCATCAGACAATGTGGTTTTCGGTATTGAACTGAACTGGGGATTCCCTGCGAACACGGACGACACGCTGAAAACGGAAATTCAGTACAGCGCCACGGGTACGACTGATGATGCGGTTTTACTGGCGGACGTGCCTTATCCGCTACGCAAATATCAGCAGATGGGCCTCAAGGCGGGGCAGGTTTTCTGGTACCGCGCGCAACTGGTGGACAGGACCGGGAACGAGTCGGGTTACACCGACTGGGTGAGAGGGCAGGCCAGTGTTGATGTGTCTGATATCACTGATGCCGTGCTTGAGCAGATCAAGGATACCGAACTGTTCAAGGATCTGATTGAAAATGCCGTGGAGAGCAGTGAAAAGGTTGCTGAACTGGCAGAGGTTGTCAGTCAAAACGCCGACCAACTGGCGGCTGCAGTGGGCGCGAACCGGCAGACGGCAGAAGCCATCATTGGTAACGCACTGGCCATCGCTGATGTGGTGGTGAGGCAGTCGGCGCAGAACGGCGCAAACAGTGCCTCGTTCACTCAGTTGCGGGAGGTGATCGCCACCGAAACACAGGCCCGCGTTACGGACGTGACGCGCCTGGAGGCGAAAACCGACCAGAACGCGGCACAGGTAACGCAGCTCACGCAGGCGCTGGCTGACGAGACACAAGCCCGCGCTACAGCGGTTGATACGCTGACGGCACAGACGGAGAATAATACCGCTAACGTAACCCAGCTCACACAGGCGGTGTCCACCCTCGACAGTTCTACCGCGTCCCGTTTCGACGAACTGTCAGGGAAAACGGCTAACGCCGCTGGTGGGGTGCAAAACACGGCGATTGCACTGATTCAGAACACACTGGCGCAGGTGAGCCAGCAGGTAAAACAGAGTGCGCAGTATGGTGCCAACGCGGCTGGCATTAATCGCGTTGATAATGTGATGGCCGATGCAACGAAAGCACTCAGCGAGTCGCTGAAAGCGCTGGATGCCACGGCTGGTGGCAATACATCAAACGTGACTGATTTTTCGAAAGCGATGGCGGATTTCAGCCTGGCGTCGGCGACGAAAATCAACTCACTGAGCGTCACGGTAAACGGCCAGGCTGCGGCAATTATCACTAACGCCCAGGCAGTAGCGGATATCAACGGCAACCTGAACGCGATGTACAGCGTCAAAGTTGGCGTGGATGTGAACGGCGTGCAGTACGCGGCAGGGATGGGGCTGGGTGTCCAGAACACCCCGTCAGGCATGCAGTCACAGGTTATTTTCCTTGCTGACCGTTTCGCTGTGATGTCTCAGGCTGGTTCAGCCGTCACACTGCCGTTTGTTATTCAGAACGGCCAGACGTTTATCCGTGACACGTTTATCCAGGACGGGACCATCACTAACGCAAAAATTGGGGCATATATTCAGTCGAATAATTTTGTCTCAGGCGGTTCTGGTTGGCGACTGAGCAAAGATGGCACGTTTGAGCGCAACGCTGCAAATGGTTCCGGTCGCGTTGTTGATACAGGTACTTTACGGCTGGTATATGACGCAAACGGAACTCTACGAATCCGAGACGGGCTCTGGTAAAAACGGGAGGAGAGATGCCCGGAGGTCTTCAATGCTGGGATGTCAATGGTAAGCTGGTGGTTGATATTGGCGATTACAACTCCAGGTATTTGGGCAGAACAACAGTATTTCTGGCAGAGAATGCAAATAGTGTTTCAGGGGTATTTCAGGGTCTCACTTTCTCTGGAAGTTTTGTTATTGTTGTATCAGCAGCCAGCACTTCATATTTCACTCCCGGTAATTTTGCGGCGCGAGCATTTGACGGTAGTTTTGGTGTATTCAGATTATCGTCTTACACCGCCGCTGTTACCCTGACACTGGATATGTATTCCTTCTTATGAGCGGATATCAGGTTTTTAATTCAGCAGGTGCGCTGGTCATTGATTCTAATTACAAGGGAACGTATTTCCTCGATACTGTCGATTACACTGCAATAAGCGATATTGGTTTTTACAATATCACTTGCCAGTTGGGAAACTCATTAGACATGGGGTTTGTGAATGCAAGTGTTCCCCTTGATGATAGTCTCAGGTGGTTTAAACCAAACAACAATGCGAAGATGTTTTTTAGTGGTCCAGACTGGATGACTGCATCCGCTGGCTCAATGGCACGTACACGTAGTGACCAGCCCGTCATCAGTGGTTATCGGGACGTCTATAACTCAGCAGGTGTATTAGTATGGTCCGCTGCGATGGCTGCACGCATTCCGCGAATACTGGGTTTCTTTGATATACCTCCAAACTTTGATTTGGACAATTCTGTATATTCCCAATATATAGGAGCCAATGTCTGGTTATGTGTCAGTTCGATTCCCGGCGGCAACATTTCCGATGATGGAACCGTGTCAGGGTATTCAGGACCATTTTTTAAATTTATTGATGGAACTCTTCAATGTCAGTGGGTGAACCGGCTTCAACAAACATGGGCTTCAACACTCAAACCTTATGGACTCAGAATTCCGTATGGTATTCTACCTAACCTTTAACAGGCGCATATATGAAATATTGGTTGTTATTGGCAATGATCATTAGTAATGCAGCGCTTTCTAACAGCATAAATTATCCTGTAAGAGCAACTGCTTTACGCATAGAGGGAGAAGTCCAGGTGCTCTATGACATTAATGACTCTGGATATACTGAAAATATCCGTGTCATTGAAGCCAGACCGAAAGATGTTTTTGAACGACAGGTCATGATGGATATATTGCGCTGGCGCTTTAAGCCAGGAGAACAGAAAAAAAATATCCCCCTAAAAGTATCATTCCAGATAAAACCCAATCTCTAACCCGCTCCGGCGGGTTTTTTTATGCCTGGAGAAAATATGATTTACACAACTGGCACCATAGCCATCAGCGGCAATACGCTGACGGGTACTGGCACGAACTTTACAGCCGCAGGGTCATTGATCCGCGTTGGGTGCACTCTGGTCACTCTGGCAAACCCGGTACAGGTATTCCAGATAACGGCAATCAACAGCGCAACCCAGCTCACCGTAACGCCAGCGGCAAACCCGGCAATTGCAGCCGGTACCGCTTACGCCATCCTGCTGAGTGATTCGCTGAGCGTTGACGGACTGGCGCAGAATATCGCTGAGACACTGACACTATATCAGCGGAATATGAGCGGCTTCGCCGACGTGATGAACGGGGCGGGTGACGTCACTATCACGATTAACGGTGTAGCCATCATGGTTCCCGGTCAGAAGTCGCTGGCAAAAAAAGGGGCGAACTCCGATATCACCAGTCTGTCAGGGCTAACAACACCGCTCAGCCAGGGGCAGGGCGGGACGGGATTAACAAATCCGTTCGGCACCGTCGCCGGGTCATTTTGCCAGGGCAATGATTCGCGGCTGAATACAATTAACGGGAAAAGTGGCGGAATCATTACAGGGGACACCTACATTCGTGCCGCATCACCTGCCACAACTCCCGCGACGGGGACAGAAACAGTGACCCCATTATTCAGCGCAGGCTGGTCAAGCGGCGTTTATCAGCAGGTGCAGGTTTTGTTTCATGGTTCGGTGGTTCAGGGCAGTGGCTCACGCGCGATTATTGCGATTCAGACCAGTTCCACAGGGAATTACACGCGCTATGTGTTTGACCAGGGCGGTTCTGCGACTGCGCCGGGTTCGTGGATTGCAAACTCTGACGAGCGTCTGAAAACTGAAATCGAACGCATTGCGGACCCGCTTGAAAAAATGAAGATGATCCGTGGTGTTTCGTGGAAACGTCTGGACGGTGTCTCGCCTGGCATCGGGTTCATTGCTCAGGAGGTCCAGTCCGTATTCCCGGATAACGTTTTTGTCACTGGCAACAGAGAGCTGGACGACGGTACCGTAATTAAAGATGTTCTGAGTCCTGACACGGCGGGTGTGGCGGCAGCGCTGCATCATGAGGCGATTCTGGCGTTAATGGTACAGATTGATGCATTGACGGCGCGCGTTGCTGAACTGGAGACAACAAAATCCGAGGTACCAGAGGCCTGAAAATTTACACTCCAACTAAGCACTTCATTCAAATGGCGCTTTAACGCAAACTGCTCAATCTTCACTCACCCACAAACGAAGCGCTATCTTGATCATTTGTGCTTAAAAAACTACTGTATATAAAAACAGTATAAGTGGGTGTGTCGTATGCAATTCATCAAACCAGCCGATTTTCCGCGCGCAGTTGTCGCGCTACCTTTGTTCAGTGACCTTGTTCCGTGCGGATTTCCGAGTCCCGCAGCGGATTATGTTGAGCAGAGAATTGATTTGAACGAACTTCTCATTCATCACCCCAGCGCGACGTATTTCGTCAAAGCCAGTGGTGACTCGATGATCGAAGCTGGAATCAGCGAAGGAGATTTGCTGGTGGTGGATAGCTCTCGTACTGCTCAGCATGGCGATATCGTCATCGCTGCGGTAGACGGTGAATTTACAGTGAAACGACTGCAACTCCGACCAACGATTCAACTGAATCCAATGAACAGCTCATATCAACCGATTCGAGTGACAAGCGAGGACACACTCGACATTTTTGGAGTGGTGACCTTTATCGTGAAAGCGGTGGTTAACCTTGTTCGCGCTCTGTGACGTCAATTCGTTTTACGCGTCCTGCGAAACCGTGTTTCGACCTGATTTGAAAGGGAGACCAGTCGTTGTTTTATCAAATAATGACGGTTGCGTAATAGCCAGGAGCGCTGAGGCGAAACCGTTCGTTGTAATGGGCGAACCTTACTTCAAACAGAAAGATATGTTCAAAAAGCACGGAATCGTAGCGTTCAGTAGCAACTACGAGCTTTACGCTGATATGAGCCACCGGGTGATGACTACGCTGGAAGAGATGTCACCGCGCGTGGAAATATACTCAATCGATGAAGCTTTTTGTGACCTGACGGGTGTCCGTAATTGCCGGGTGTTGGAGGAGTTTGGGCGTGAGATTCGCGCAACCGTTCTGCAGCGTACTCACCTGACAGTAGGTGTCGGAATCGCACCAACAAAGACTCTGGCGAAACTGGCGAACCATGCCGCCAAAAAATGGCAAAAGCAGACTGGCGGGGTAGTTGACCTGTCAAATGTTGATCGCCAGCGGCGGCTGATGGCCCTGGTTCCGGTTGAGGACGTCTGGGGAGTGGGGCGGCGCATCACCAAAAAGCTTAATGCGATGGGTGTTAAAACAGCCCTCGATTTATCCGAGCAAAGCACCTGGGTAATCCGTAAACACTTTAATGTGGTGCTGGAGCGAACCATCCGGGAGCTACGCGGAGAGCCCTGCCTCGAACTGGAGGAGTTTGCCCCGGCCAAACAGGAGATAGTTTGTTCACGCTCTTTCGGCGGTCGTATCACCGACTATGACGAAATGAGGCAGGCAATATGCAGCTACGCGGCCCGCGCATCAGAAAAACTTCGTAGTGAACATCAGTATTGCCGCTTTATTTCTGCGTTCGTGAAAACGAGCCCGTTCGCGCTTAACGAACCCTATTACGGTAACAGTGCCTCAGTGAAGCTGCTGACTCCAACGCAGGACAGCAGGGACATAATCGGTGCGGCAACGCGCTGCCTGGACAAAATCTGGCGTGATGGTCATCGGTACCAGAAAGCCGGAGTTATGCTGGGCGACTTTTTCAGTCAGGGCGTAGCGCAGTTGAATTTGTTCGACGACAACGCACCGCGTCGTGACAGCGAACAACTGATGACATTGTTAGATCAGCTAAATGCCAAAGAAGGAAAAGGCACACTGTATTTCGCTGGGCAGGGCATCCAGCAACAGTGGCAGATGAAGAGGGAGATGCTCTCGCCGCGTTATACGACGAGATTTTCTGATTTACCGATTGTCAGGTGAGGGAATTTGCCTCACGAAACAAAGATTGCTTGCCAGTAGGTGACGTGCTTAGTGTTTTGAAGCCCCTACGGTGCAGCATGTCTGCCATTTGGCTGGAGTCTGAGAAACAAGTTGCTTGAAACGGATGTTGAGGATAGGCAGTAAGCCACTCATCAAGTATGAGTTTAGCAAAGCCTTTCCCCCTGAACTCCGAATTGATATTAACGGCGCGAATTTCGAGGACTGGCTGGTCAATTGGTCCACGAGCAACCATTAACCAAATGAAACCGATCTGCTTTTCATCTGCCTCACGGATCAGAATATACAAATAATGCCCTGTGTATTCTCCTGATTCACCACGCCTGATTACGTCCCTCAATTGTACTTCTAATACTTTGCCTTTTCGCGGATCGAGAAATTCTTTCGAAAAGTTGCCGGTTTTAGCTCCCTTAGTTAACTCATCCATGATAAATGGCATGTCTTTGAGAGTGACAGCCCGTTGATAATAACCAGCCATGTACTGGCCCTCCTTATTGGCAATATTGAGGCTTATGATATAGGCATTATGAGGCCAGAACTTTGATTTTTTACGTTCCCAACAGAGCGATCTACGGCATGCCATGTAAAGTGGTCTGCTGGAACAGCCCCCTCGGCTGCGATTCTTCCCGCCTCCTTCCCACCAATATCCTGTCGCATCCATTCCATGGCCGCTTCCGGCGTCAATACCAACGGTCTCCTGTCGTGAATATCGACCATGCCTTTATCTGCAGCGGAAGTCACAATGAGAAACCCCTCAGCCTCGTCGCCACGTTCGAACGGGGCGCTGCCGATCGCTGCCATGAAAATCGGTTGACCGCCGGCGCGGTGAATGAAGTAGGGCTGTTTCTTGTCACCTTCCTTTTTCCATTCAAACCAGCCGTCAGCGAAACAAATAGCCCGACCATGCTGCCATAGTGGTTTAAACATTCTGCTGGTGGCTGCTGTCTCGACGCGAGCATTAATCAATGGTGCTTTATCCCACCACCCGGGTGCGTAACCCCAGATCACAGGATCAAGATGTAGTTTCTCGTCACGTTCACTGAGTAGGAGAACTTTCGTGCCAGGAGCGACGTTATACCGGCCAATCGGCTCGGGGTCATAAGCTATGTCGCGTTCGGCTTCTTCCGCTAGGTATACCAGATATTCTTCACGCGTTTGCGCTTGGGCAAATCGTCCGCACATGTGCACCTCCAGCCAGTTAGACTGAAAGTATAGAGGAAGAGAGAAAAGCGGTGCGCACCGGTAAGCGGATCAAGATTTACAAGGTAATCTGATAATGAAGTGTTCTTGTATCTACGTAAAGACTGGGTGTTCAGCTTTAAGAATTTGACAGGGGTATTACTATCATTTTGCTATTGTTTTACCATGCGCATATTTTTGGCATAAAAAAAACCAACCATAAGAGCTTGGTTTAGTTAGGGAATTTTGGTCGGCACGAGAGGATTTGAATCTCTGCCCCCTGACACCCCATGACAAAACGGCAGACCAAAGATAAAATATGCTCATTACACATTTATTTACAAGGTATAACGTAGAGAAAAATCATGAATAAGGAAATATTAACTCTCGCTGTTAAGTATTGCATATTATCTTTTATTCCGGCAATTATGTATCTTAATAATTCTATTCTGGAAAGGTTTCTAGGTATTACTGGCACTAAAATTGTGATGACTACATTAGTAGCCCTTACGTTAATCACTGTCGCAACGGAATTAATTAAGTATCTTAATAAAGATATTGGAAAAGATAGCCATAGGAAAAACACATCAACAGATAATGATGACTATCTGAAAAATGAAATATTGGCGTTAAGAAAAGAAGTGGAGAGATTATCTAATAATCAAATTAAATATAGTCAAGCTGAACTAAGTGAAGGCCAGCAAGAGGAGTTAATTCAGGAGATTAAGAAAAAAATTGCAGGGAAGTTGATTCTAGATGCTTCTTTGGATCTAAAAAAAGATATACAAAATATTCGAGAGCAAGTAAGCATTAATGATCACTATGAAAATATGGTCATTAGAATCAAAAGTGAGATTGACAGGGTAAACCGGCGAGGGGGGTCTAATCTAGGCATTGGCTCTGTTATTGCATTGTTCGGGATGTTTTATTTGGGATATGCAGTTGCGAATCAGCCTGGTTCAAATAATATGGTAGAGTATGTTATTCATATGATACCAAGAATATCATTTGTCCTCGTCATAGAAATATTCGCATACTTTTTTTTGAAATTATATAGAAATGGATTTGATGAAGTTAAATACTTTCAGAATGAATTAACTAATATTGAGGCGAAGGTTCTCGCGATTAAATTCTTAAGAGATGTTAAAAACGAAGAGTTAATGTCCGAGGTTATTAAAAGTCTTATGACGACAGAGCGAAATTTCATTCTATCGAAAGGGCAGACAACAGTTTCTTTGGAAAAAGAAAGAATAAAAGGAATAGAAGATAGAAGTATAATTTCAATTCTTAAAGAGTTAATGAAGTTTAAAGGATCTGGCTCATGAGAATGGGGGCTATACAATGAAAATTGAACCGTTTTTTGATGATTGGCACCACTATGTCAATATAATAACATTCGCCATTGTAAGAATACTACTTATATAACTTACTGAGTTTAATACGAGGGAATTGCAAAGCTATGGGCGAAAATTTCATGTAACACGTTGGTTTGATGATTAATACGCCTGATTTAAAATCCCTTTTTAATATGTAAAAGCATTCCCCAAAACTAAAAGTATCGTTTTTATAATCAATAAGTTAGTTGTTGTTACTTGTTGATTGTTTTGCCGGTGATAATGGCTTATTTGTTCAGAAAATTCAATGGTTGATTTGATGCTAACTATGTAATGCTGCGTCATATGGATTGGTTCGAAGTTGCGGGTCAGTGGTCCGCCGTGTGCCAGGAGCGGACATTGCTTACCTCACAATATGTTAATAGACCAGGAATAGGTCAGTCAGTTTGTAGTGTTGGTGAGTTGCCAAAAAATTTGTCGATCCATCACACTCGCCAACAAGGATTCTTGACTGTTCTCACTTTAAATTAGAGTTTCAGCAATGTGTAAACGGAGTTACAAAATTTAACCAATATCATAACAATGTTTTATCTCTTTAATAATATTATGGAACCACGTTTTAACTCTTAATGATTATAGTCGCTTGTTCTACGTTCAATATTGTTAGGTATGTCATTTAAGAATCTTGGTAGAGACTTATTAAATCTTTTTTTATCAAACCCAAAAATAGAAAAGTAATATATGGCACGTAGTAGCGTTTCAGAACTAAAATCAATTATGCAAAAATCAAATGATTCATCATGAGAGGAGCCATGAACGATTTTTGAGCGCGCATCATAAAGTTGATTCGCTTTCATTTTTATTTTTTCATCAAGACCATTGTAGCTAATATGTAAGTTCGTTATCCTTGTTTTGAAATTTTCTGTGACGTTTTCTTCATGGAAGTTAACTAATGCTTCCAGTGAGCTAACAATTTTCTGAATTTGCTGAAATGAAATATACTCTGTAACAGCATCGCCGTACCATAAAAGGGCACGTTCAAATCTATCAACGACACGTTCGGAAGAAAAATTGGGAATTAAAAGTAATTCCACGATTTGGAATGCAATGGGAATTAAACTGTCCTGAATATATTGAGTTTGATGAAATTCATTCCAAAACATTTTTGATTGGAATTGAAAGTTAGGAAAATTATGAGTTGTTGCATTGAAAAGACTATTGCGATTTTTTCCATATCGATAAAAGTGAAATGGATTTTTAACCCTGTCATCAGAAGTAATTAGTGGGATTGCATTAGGGGATAGGCGTGTAGCTAAAAGTTTTAGAATATTAAATGTTGTGTTTTTAGCTTTTTCAGCTAGCTGTAATGACAAGCCTTTGCTGCATTTTTCCTTAACGAAAATTTCTAGGTAGAAATTGCTTTTATAAATTCGTGTTTCGTTGAAAAGCAATAATTCTTTTTGTTGTAAACCAAGAGAATCTATAGGTTTTAGTAGGACATTGTCACCTAATTTTGTTTCTTTATCTAAGCCAAAAACAACAACTGGAAATTGGTAAAGGGTGGATGAAAAACTTTTTTTAAATGTTGTTATTCTTGATGTTAAAATGCTTTCAAAGCAAGCTTCGCGAATAATAGGTTTGTCATAATTTCCTTCAATTATTTCGTAGAAATCGTCTAGGGTGAAGTTAATGTATTCATATGTGACTTGATTTATTATTGAGAATAGTTCTGCAGGAAAGCAATTAAGGTTTGCACATTTTCGGATAACTTCGCATAAATGTCTCGTGAAATTTATTGATTCTTTTGAGTGAAACAACTGATAAATACATAATTCACCTTCTTTAATTCTTTTTGAGATTTCATTTTTTAAGTCGATTGGTGCGTCAATGATAGTGAAAGTCAAATTTGAGTTACTAATTGTTTGATAGTATAAGTTACGATCTTTTACCCAAAGGCTATAGGCGCGTGCCAGTTCGACTAAAAGATTTTTGAAGATTTCTCTCCCCTCTGCAGATAGCGTTTTCAAATTATTCGTCCCTTAGCTAGTCACTTTTTGAATCTCATATAAAAATTGTCATTAACTTTTTATTGAGTGCTAAAATTATGATAAGTAGTATTATACTACAACTCTATTACAAACAGGCATCATCTGTAGTTAAAATACATCTTATGGTTACGCGTATTAAACTCTCTCCACATGGGTAATAAACTTAAGTAGTCTTTTGTAACTTAGCATTTTGACCACATAGGTTCATATGCTCATAACTAATTTTTGCCAAATTAGCAGATATGTTAACGTTCGCTTCTCGCTCAAAACGGACCTTCGCCTTACCTGGCATGTCTGCTCCGTGCCAGGAACGGACACAACAATGTGCATCATGCGCACATTATTAGGCACTGGATCCCGGTGAATGGAGGGGGGGGATCCCGCCTTTGCTGTTAAGAATGGTAGTTTAATTTGCAACCGACATTTCGTTGATTAAAGCATGGAGAGGCGATTACTGCGGCCTAGACTTCTGACAAACAGGGAAGACAGAAGCAATAAGATGGCCTGAGTAAAGAAAAAATGTGTCGCGATGTATGATGAAATTTCCTTACGACAGACACAGACGGTAAAGAACAGCACCGGACGGATTCCGGACGCTGTAAGAGATTCCTTGCTAAGAAGCTTTATTTCCGCTGTACATCAGGCCATATTATGGCCTGTGCAACAATCACATCCTGCCCGTTAAATGTCGCGGCGGGGGAACCATACAGTTGATAACCCAGCGCAAGTGCTTCTGAAACCCGATGGCAAAATTTAGAGTCGTCCTTACCTGTCAGAAGACGATAACGAGGAAGACCATCCGGAGGTTCATGGCTCTTATTTTTTATTTCTGACTTCATCATGGAAATGCTCCTCTTAAAGTTTAGTCTTTTAGACTCTGCTGTTAATGTTCTTTTCACAAAAACATAAAATATCACAGTGGCCTATATGACCACAAAGTTCATGGCACCCAAACTAAACGTATTTTTACGAATGCACAAAGTCGTATCAGTCAATCGATTCTAGTTTACTCGTCTTGATGAAACAGGAGATCAAGTGTTCTTTCGCCTTCATTTTGTGCAAAATTTGCTCATTTTTAGTAGGAAAGATGGATTAAAGATTTAGATATTTCCCCAAAATGATATGCAACGTACTGAATAATATAAGATTCCATTTATGGTTTTAACTGGCGAAAATGCAGTGTAAATAAGGCGTTAACTCTTTGTTTATGTTGAATAAAGTGATCAATTGAATCATATGCTTTGCCCATATCTTCGGCGGCGGTTACGCAGCGGGTTATTACGCCTATCTGTGGACGCAAATGCTGGCGGACGATGGCTTCCAGTGGTTTGTGGAGCAGGGCGGTTTATCCCGAGAAAACGGGCAACGATTCCGCGAAGCGATTTTGTCGCGTGGCAATAGTACTGATTTAGCTGAACTTTATCGCCAGTGGCGCGGTCATGATCCGCAGATTGAACCGATGCTGAAAAACCGAGGCCTGAGCGAGTAACGCGTTTTTAGCCAGAAAGGAGAACCGGGTGTGATACCCGGTTTTTTTATGTATGGTTATTAAATATTACATAAATGTTAAATCAAAGCGCTTGCCGTAGAGACATATTGTGATTCAAACGACATAGTTGATAATGAAATAATTAATTCATGTAATAATTAACGAAGTATGACTATCTTTAGACGATGGTCGCATGGCTTTTGAATATTTGATTATTTCAATCATGCTGACTGATCCTCCTGGTTGTATTTTGTTTGCTTACTTCCGACTGTGAAGGGGAGAGGAAAGTAAGCCTGGAATCTGAGCCGTTTCGCTAAGTAACATTTGCTCTCAGATTATTCCTGAAATTAATATGCCAGCCAGTGTGATGTAATAATTACACTCCACTCAGGTACGTGTTTATTAATGTGAATGCAAAATGAGGAAAGTTCTTTTATTTATTAAGGATAAACCTGCTGAATTAATCGACGTCAGACCTTATGAACGTAAGATTAATTGTATTTATCCGGGGGCGGTTGTAAGAAGCCTGGCTATAGAGATTGCGTTTGTAACATTTAGCAATGGTAAATGTGGTGCCATCTCTTTTGTCGCAGACCGCTATGTTTCTCAAATGCATCTTTTAGAAGCTTATAATAAGCTTGTACTTAACAGTGAGGAGTAAATATGTTGTGGGCCTGCGTTAATACAGCAGGCCGCATCATTTACTGACGGCTTATGCGCCTCGTACATATGGCGACATTTTGCGCCATGAGGAAAAAAGATTCAGTGTCCCACCCCAGAACAAGCCATCAACAAGTCCGGTAATAACGCCGAACAAGGCGCTGAATGGCACTGCATGATGCATCACAGGATGCAAAGATAACCAAACCAGCAGACAATATTTCGAGCCAAAGGCAATAATAATAAAGATCAACGTCAGGGGCGTGCCCGCCCGAATGATTTTTTCGCTATGTGGTTTGTTTTTTAAACGCGGTTGATTTTCCCATAACTTCCACCCGGCCAGAATACCAAATGCCAGCCCGATTGACATCCCTGTTAATGAAGCAATATTAAAATTAAATTCCTCTTTTAAACCCCATATCCCCCAAACCAGAAAGAGCAGCGGTAAAATAAACAACTGGCTGACATTCATTTCTCGCTCTGAGAGTGCGGCATAACCCCGCATAATAAGAAAAACAAAAAGTATCCATACCCAGAACGGGGTGTGACTGATGATGTCGAAAATGGTCATGATTATACTCCTGACTGAATGTTTTACCCGGCGCAAGTATGCAGGGGGGCAGCAGAGAACAACACGACTTGCGCACGACAGCGGGATGACATCAACACGACAGTGCGTTATTCCTGGCGCAAAGCGCTCTTTTAATGGAGGTGATACGTCCTGTAACGACATCGTTTTTGTTTATTCGATGTAAGGTGCGTTAAACTCTCCTCCCTTGTTGGTAGATGACATAGCTAATAATGATTTTTCCTGGCTCATCAGATGTGCAGGTTCCTGAAACAGAACTTGCACGCAAAAGCATGTTTAAAGCGTTGCTGTACCGTGACCGGACGCCAGTCGCAGTATTAATTTGCGCCGCAATTGTCGGTACGCTCGTTGGGTTTGCAGGTGTTGCATTCTTTCGCGCTGTGAATGCTGTGCAGCACTGGCGAACAGGTATTTTGCATCAGACAAACTTAAGCGGGTGGTCCCTTTGGATCCTGGCTTTTATTATCTCCGGGCTGCTGGCGATGCTTGGTTATCTTCTCGTCAGACGTTTTGCGCCTGAGGCATCGGGTTCAGGTATTCCGGAAATCGAAGGTGCACTGGAAGAATTACGCCCTGTACGCTGGTGGCGTGTTATACCCGTGAAGTTTTTTGGCGGCATGGGAACGCTTGGGGCAGGTATGGTGCTGGGCAGAGAAGGGCCAACCGTTCAGCTCGGCGGTAATATCGGCCGCATGGTTACTGACCTGCTGCGGATAAAACATGGTGAGGCCCGCCATTCATTACTGGCTACGGGGGCAGCTGCCGGACTGGCCGCCGCGTTTAATGCACCGCTGGCGGGTATCCTTTTTATTCTCGAAGAGATGAGACCGCAATTTCGCTACAACCTTATCTCCATCAAAGCCGTTTTTATTGGCGTGATCATGGCCAGCATTGTCTTTCGCATCTTTAATGGCGAAAACCCGGTTATTGCCGTAGGGCAATTATCCAGCGCGCCAGTCAATACCTTGTGGCTTTATCTGGTGCTGGGGATGTTATTTGGCCTCGTGGGGGTGTTATTCAACCGCCTCGTTTTTCTTTTTCAGGACGGTTTTCAGCATATCTATGCCGGGCGAACGGGACGAACTCTGGTGATAGGGGGTTGTATTGGCGGTGGCTGTGGCATCCTTGCGCTACTTTATGCGCCTGGTGCCGGTGGTGGTTTTGAGTTGATCCCCGATGCCGCCCGCGGCGGTTTTACGTTTTATGCCTTAATTGTAATGTTTCTGGTCCGTCTGCTGACAACACTGCTGTGTTTTTGCTCCGGAGCGCCAGGCGGAATTTTCGCGCCAATGCTGGCGCTGGGGACCGTACTGGGTACCGCCTATGGTGTAGGCGTTGCCGATTTATTTCCGGCCTATGGGCTTGAGGCTGGTACGTTCGCGATTGCCGGAATGGGGGCATTATTTGCTGCTTCTGTTCGTGCTCCACTGACGGGTATCGTTCTGGTGCTGGAAATGACAGATAATTATCAGTTAATACTGCCCATGATTATTACCTGTCTTGGTGCGACATTACTCGCACAATTTCTCGGCGGAAAACCGTTATATTCTTCGATTCTGGCGCGTACACTGGCAAAACAGTCGCCGCAAGAAAGCGCTGTGCGCTCGTAATCCTGCCGCGGCACTCTGCTCTGGTTCGACGGCTCTTATTCCGTGCCGTCGAATTATTCCGCAATCTGCTTGTTTCTGACAGCAGAACACGTTTATTAATCTGGAGCTTTTTCCCGTTAACTTATTCTTGTTACGCAGCGCCATAGTATGCTGATAATGCCATTACGTCGTTATTGCCGGGCAATTCATTAAAAGTAATCCGTACTAAAGCCTGTTCAGGAGAGGGAGTGCGATTATAAACAGCGTGATGGCCGGCGCGCCCGGGTACTTCCTGACGCTATCAGAGCGCTGTCTGAACGGTCAGGTGAAAAAAGGATAAATATTTCTGCTGTCATCCTGCAGCCGATTGCATTGCAAAAACTGACAGATGTACACCGGGAACACATAAACAATCTTCCGGGGAATATCATGTTACTTGCAGAGCAAGACGACCTGGAAACATTCAAAACGAAAGTTAAAGCGTATTGCGAAAAATGCAATCGTCCAGCTAGTCAGAGGTGAAATGCATAAGGAATCGTTAAAAGCGTCGCCGTACAACCTGAAAGCGACGCTTTCACTGTAAACAATCCAGGCAGTTATTTGACGCTCTCATCCATTGTCACATTCATTGTGATGCCGCCTTTATTGTTTGGATCGTCAGTATAGGTAATCAGTACGTCTTTGCTGGCGACACGTAACCCTTCGGCTTTTGGCGTAGAAGAAACGTACCCTCCGTTATTAAACTCGACGGTTGTTGTCGTTACACCGCCATCTTCTGTCTCAGTAATGAAGAGGGAACCGCCATGTTTGACATTGACGGTCGTGATCACACCAATAACTTTATGTTCACCGGACTCAGGATCAAAAGAAATTTTAGGCATTTTTCTCTCCTCGGGCAGACAGGCTATCTGCATTCACTTTTTATCCCATATTTATATTAACGGCCTGATGGGGAATAAGTTGAGTTTTTTCGCTATCTGTTATTAATTTTGTAGTTAAGAATATGTTTACTTTGCATTAATTCATTATGTCGCACAAAAGCGGAGAGCCTGGCTGGTGAAACATTTCCGGTGCGACTAAACTTATACGGTCAGGTTTGGCAAGCCGATAAGCCAATAGTTCTGACGTGATGAATCCCCCTCAGCGGCGGGGCTGGTCTCCATACCATGCAAGTCGTGAATAGCGACAGCGTTTCTGACTGACCGTCAGGAGCACCGGGAGGCACCCGGCATCACGGTTTCGACCCCTTGCAAGACTCCTTTATCCTTTTTGAGTCTTTCTCTTTTGCCGTGCTTTGAGTGAACTTGCATAGCACTCATCCCGGCGAGTAGCACGCAGAGCGTACCCATGAAAGAGGGTTATTACTGGATCCAGCACCAGGGTATTGTGCAGGTGGCTTACTATACCCACGATAAAGTTGAAGATATGGATACAGGGAAAATAATGACCGGTGTCTGGCACCTTACGGAAGGGTTTGAGATCTGTCATGATTTTGATGTCGAAATCGTTGGCGGACCGCTTGTCTTCCCGGGTAAAGGCTAAATTTGCCTGAGCATGGACTCCTTAGCTCAACAGGCCCGCCTATTTTTATCCTGCTTCTGCCAATGTGCGTTGCAGTAATATTTATGTAACAGTCTGGGCTGCGTATATGCTCTGGCAGAAATGTGATATCACCTGGAATACGTAACTAAGAATGTACGAAATGTGAACACTATTATTTCACTCCTCATTTGAGCGCATATACTTTTGTTGAGTCGCTCAGGAAAGGGGTAAGCCAATGATTTATTCATCCATAAAAACGCACTACCTTTCAGCAGAATCCGGCGATCGCCTTGTTCGTTATGACGTTATTGCGACAGACGCCGATACATATTTAGTGAAGGTCATTGACGAGCAAAAAAGTACGATGGCTGATCCTAAGCCATTGTTACTTATTGACCAGTTTCACGTAACGCGCAGTGATTATTTTGAACACTACGGTATTAACGTCGTGCAACAGGCGATAACGTTCAATTTACCTCCCTCATTTGAAGATTATCTTCTGCTTTATTGCCAGCGACACCGAAACAAGTATGCGTAGCGCTACGCCACTACTGCGACTTTATCCATAAAAAGGATCCGCTGCCGTTATACTTACCGTTTGTGATTGGTCTTTTGATGACAACAGACCTGGTTAACCCGAAGGAGAGAGACAATGAGACCGAAAATCATGCAGGAAGAGGTCGCGTTACTGGTAGAGGATTTAGATATGCTGGGCGAACAGAATCTCGTTGGTATTGAGGCGTATGAAGCGCTCCACCTGCTTGAAATGCGCCGTCAGACAGCGAAGCTAAATGATATCAAGCGGTTACTGGAAGAGAAAAATGAATGAGAATGGCGGACTCACTCACGACTTCGTTGTTAGCGTGATGTCCGCATCGTTCATCATCATGCCTCTATGGCCTTTTACTCAGCGGGCAGACCAGTTCACGGATAATTTCTATCTTCTGCTGCGGCGATAGCCACAGACACCGGGGCATCCACGCGGGTTTGTGTTGTTCGGCGAAAGAGTTAAACAGTTGATTGAGCCAGTTATCAATAGTCATACGCACCTCCTGAATGGTTAACAGGAGTGTACGTTATAATTGCGGAACAAAAACTGAGCTTATTTGCTCAACTGTTCCGTATTTAAGTATCTCCTCATATTGAGGAACATCGAACAGCCTCCCGGTGCAATAACAGACGTGGCAGATTTGCATATACAGGACATGGGTTTGTCTCGTTAGCAAAGTGCCTTATTCGTGAAAACGACAGCGGTGAACAAAGCGTATTTAGCGCAGGTTGTGCGCAATCTGCCGGCGTCCCGAGACGCCAGCATTCTTGCAGAGATTGCTGGCGCGAATAAGCTGACACAAAGATATGGTAGATTAACGCCTCCACTAACAACGGAGTGTTGTAATGAAAGCGATTGGTATCTTTTGTGGTTCATCTTCCGGGGAGAATCCGCTGTATATCGAAACGGCACGCTATGTCGGCAAAACTCTAGCGGCGGCTGACATTTCTCTTGTCTACGGCGGCGGTAAGGTTGGCCTGATGGGGGCCGTTGCCGATGCCTGCCTGGCGCATGGCGGACACGTGGTGGGCGTTATGCCACGTGGGCTGTTTGAAAAGGAAATAGCCCACCAGGGGCTAAGTGAACTTCACGTCGTTGAAAATATGCACGAGCGAAAAACCAAAATGGCGGCGCTCTCGGATGGCTTTATCGCATTGCCAGGCGGTGCGGGTACGCTGGAGGAGATTTTCGAACAGTGGACCTGGGCACAACTCGGTATTCACCATAAACCCTGCGCATTCCTTAATATCAATGGCTATTACGATCCGTTGAAGGCGATGGTTGAGAAAATGGTTACCGAGGGATTTATGCATGGCCGCTACGCCGAAATGCTACCGTTTTCCACGGATGTCGAAAGTGTCGTGACCTGTTTTCGCAACTATCAGGCGCCCGCAAGCAAGTGGGTTAAAAATTAATCGCATTTAATGCTGCTCCGGGATCTCCCGGCGCAGTTCACGCAGGACAGAGTGTCATGCCACACGCTATCTATCCCGTCGCCGCCGTTCTGGGGGTGATCGTTCATGAATCTCGCGTACTTCTTGTACGCCGTTCTAACCCACCGGACGCCAGTTTTTGGGGGTTCCCTGGGGGGAAAATCGAGGCAGGAGAAACCCTGGAACAGGCGGCAATACGCGAAGTAAAAGAAGAAACCGGACTGAGAGTGATTTGCCAGGCGAGAGATGTACCTCTTGAGGCATTCGATTACGACGCTACCGGAGAACTTCGCTACCACTATCTGCTGATCCCGGTTGTTTGTGCCTGGCAGGGAGGAGAACCGGTTGCCGCATCGGATGTGTTTGACGCGCGCTGGTTTGACTCTGGCGCTTTACTGAGCGGTGATTTTTCGTTCAGTAAAGATGTCGTGGATCTGGCGATAAAGCAGATAAACGCTGTTCATTCCTGAGTCTTCACACTAACGCAATGTCGTTTCCGAAAAGCGGTATCACACTGGCAGGCCGCAACGTTCATAGCTGTGGCCCGTCAAACCGCTGCGCCTTAATGAAGCGCGTTATCCTTTCGAACGATATTTTGCTCGTAACGGAAAGCGGGCACTCCACGCGCCGCAAAACGCCATATTCACCATTAACAGAAAGGCACCGACCCGGCGCACACCCGCGTGGTTAAGGTGCGATGGATATACTTGCTGATAATCCAGCCACTAATTCTACCCCCTGGGGCAACGTATCGATGTGAATACGCACCGGAATGCGCTGGGCCAGTCGTACCCAGTTAAATGTCGGCTCTACTTCGGGCAGGCCAAGCCCGCCCGCGTCGTCGTTATTATCACCAATCCCATGGCCGATACTCTCAACATGGCCGGTCAGTACTGGCTCGAATCCCATCAGCGCAATGTGCGCTGTATTTCCCACGCGAATATGGCGCAGTTTGGTTTCCTCAAAATAGCCTACTACCCAGAAGCTTTGAGCATCGACGATGGCGACTTTTGTTTCCCCGGCAGTCGCATAATCACCAGGGCGAAGCCTGAGATGGGTGACATAACCCGAAACCGGCGCCCGAACGGTGGCATGAGAGAGATTGAGTTCTGCCAGTTCCAGCGCGGCCAGCGCACCATGATAATTCGCTGTCGCGACACTCGCCGCGCTGTTTGTTTGCTGCAAATCCTCGCCGGATATCATGCCTTTTATCTGTGCGCGGCGTCTGGCGGCATCCTGGCGCATCAGCATTTCATGACGTTTAGCGTCGACATCAGCCTGCGCGCTGAGCAATGCCAGCGTCAACCAGTGTGGATCGATGGAATAGAGCACATCGCCGCGATTAACCCACTGATTATCTCTGACCGCCACGCTGGTAATAGGCCCTGAGACGTCCGGCGCAATTTGCACCACATCAGCACGAACCCGGCCATCACGGGTCCAGGGCGTCTGCGCATAATGTTTCCACAGCATGTAAGCCAGAATAGCTGACACGGCGGCAGCGCTGAGCGTCAGCGCGTAGCGGGCCAACAACGAGAGGAACGATTTCATGCAAATAACCCCAGTGCGTGAAGATCCTGCTGGAGCAGGAAAAAAGTGACGATATACAGTGAGAAACCAATCAGCGGGCGGCAAGGCAAACGGCAATAGAGCCTGCTGAAAGAGAGAAGCGGCACCAGTAACAGCGTGCAGGCCAGGCTAATAAGCGCAATGACCAGCAGTCCGGGGAGAAAGACGCCCCCAATGTTAATGTCATTCAGCATTCGCATGCTCCTTGTTGCTATCCTGTAGCGCGCAGTACAGGTCAACGAGCCTGTCAACAATCTGGCGCGATGGTTCATCAGCCACTGGCATGGAGAGGGTAATCGTTGACGCGATATGTTCGCGTAAGGCAATCATGTCTTTCGTGTGGATAAGCTGGTAAAGCAGGTCATTGATCTCTCTGGCGGTGCCCCTTTGCGCGTGCGAATAGCAGTGGCGTAAATGCATGACAGAGAGACCAATACGCAGATAGTGCAACATATGCTCAAGCACCTTCCCGGAGTCGTGCTGACTGCGTTGCAAACGCGGCAGTAATAATGCTGTTCTGTCTATCATCAGATTGGTCCAGTACATTTCGTCGGGTTTAAAAACACCTTTCACACTGCGCCGGATATCGCGTCGACATAGTTTCAGCAGACGGTTAATGGCGGCATCTGCCTGCACGGTTTGCAGTAAACTCATGCTGACTACGGCAAAACCGATGGCGGAAAATAATGCAATGGCAGTATTGATAGCTGCGGCGAAGTCCCCGCTGTAATGCGCGCCCAGTTCGCAAAGAATGGGCAGAGTGAGTGTGATCCCCATGGCCATAAACGTTGTAGGCGGGCGCGCCTGCAGCGACCCGGCCAACAAATATGCCGGTGCAAGCACCGCAACCAATACCGGGAAGTCGGTCACTTGCGGAAGCAGGACAAAGCTGTAGATCAGGCTTATCAATACTCCCCAGACAGAGCCAATAATGTATTTCACAAGGTGTGGCGCCGGGGTGTCGAAACTGGCAAACAGCGTGCAGCAGACTCCAAGCACAGAGACCGCCGTTGCGCCATCGGGCCAGGCGGAGTAAATCCAGATAAGACAGCCGCTTAATATTATCGAGAAGGCGCCCAGCGCGGTGCGTGCTGCGCTAAGAGGATCACGGTGGAAAACGTAGCCTTTTGCAGCCTTTACCTCCACCAGCGCTGATGCGGGTTTCGCATGGCGAATCGCGTCAGAAAGACGTGCGCATTGCTGTAAAAGGAGGATGGCCTCTGTCAGGTGGCGCATAAAACTGACCCTTATCGCCCCCTCAAGCGTGGCAGTCTGCGAAACGTACAGCGCCGTTAACTGCTCACTGCGTTTTATTAGCCCGTCTGCGGTGATTTTTCGCTCGCTTTCCTCCCCGACGGTAAGCCAGGTATGCACATTCTGTAGCAATATCTGCAGGTCGACCGGCGTCTCCTCCGGCGTCTGTAAGCGATCGCGTAATTCACAATTCACTATTAACAGGCGCGCCAGCCTGTCATGGATCGCTTTTCTTGCCAGTCGGACCGGCGCTGCAAGGGTAAAGTCATAAGGGATATGGTGGCTGATACCCTGCAAAAATTGCAGGGCCAGCGCCAGATGAAGACTATCGGAATGTTCATCGGGTTTGCCTGCCAGCGTGTCGGCGATCCTTAGCCGCGCTGAGCGTAGGGTTTGCGCTAATTTGTTGTTGAACACCCCTGAAATACGCGCAGGTAAGACATATCTGTGAACAAACGCGGCGCAGAAAATACCAATCATGATCTCCTGCACGCGAAGAATGGCGACGTTAAAAATAGTGCCGGGATCAAACACCGCAGGAAAACCAATCAGGCTCGCGGTATAACCGGCTAATACAAAAGCATACGCACGTGAAGTGCGTACAAGGAGGGATAAATAGAGGCAGAAGGTAATCCAGCCTGTGAGCATCACGCTGCAAAGTACGGGCGTGTTCACAAACGTCGGCACGATCAGAACGGTCGCCCCGGCTCCGATAACCGTCCCGGCCAGACGATAAAGGCTTCGGCTCAGTGACGCACTTACCGAGGTTTGCGAAACAATATACACGGTAATGATTGCCCAGGACGGGCGCTCAAGACCTATCGACAGTGCAATAAAATAAGCGAGCATCGCGGCGCTAAAGGTCTTTGCTGAATAGAGCAAAGCGTTAGCATCGTTTAGCAGAGCGGGTGAGGCCGCACGGCGTAACAGATCGCTGACAGCACGCAAAAAATGACAGTGAGAGAGAGCGAATGTATTCATGCCGGGAATTATTACCGGCTTGCGTATGCCATTAAATACTCTATTCTGTCAAAAAATACCTAAATGTTGCCAATCACATGAAACCGCAGTTCGTTACAACATTGTTTGACCCTGATGCCACATCTTGCCCCGCTGTGGCGCGCCATCTGGATTTTGTTGATTACGAGGCCGAAGTGCCGATGCATACGCACCGCAAAGGGCAACTGATTATTGCGCTGTATGGCGCGGTAATTTGTCGCGCGGAAAATGACATATGGATAGTGCCGCCAGATTGCGCTGTATGGATTCCCGGAGGGATCCCTCACAGCGCCAAAGCCACCTGGAATGCGCATCTCAACTATCTCTTCATTGAACCCGGTGCCGTAGCGCTTGCGCAAAAATGTTGCACGCTGGCGATTTCGCCGCTGATTAAGGAATTGGTGGATCGTTTAACGCGTGAGGGCGCTGATTACCCGCCCGATAGCCATGCGGCAAGGCTGACCAGAGTGACCCTTGACGAGTTAGCCACGATGCCGCAACAAAAATTAAGTCTGCCTGTGTCATCCAATCCCAAAATCCGTGCAATGGCTGATGCGCTGGTCAGTAACCCGGAGGATCGCAGCACCTTTAAAATATGGGCAAAACGGCTGGCGCTCAGCGAGCGATCGCTGGCCCGTCTGATGCTGCGTGAGACAGGGCTAACCTTCGGGCGATGGCGGCAACAGCTCCATCTGATTCTTGCCCTGCAGGCGCTGGCAAGCGGCGTCTCAGTACAAAATGTGGCGGCAAAACTGGGGTATGAATCGGTGAATGCTTTCATCACCATGTTCAAAAAAACGATGGGCAGCACTCCTGCGCACTATTTTGCGGAACGAAAAACGGACGTCCATTAATTAGCCAGGTTTTGTACGAAAGCTTAACAAAAGTGATCCAGACGGCGACCTGAAAAGAAAGTTAACGTGCGTCTTTGAAGCGAAATGACATGCATGTATAACTATTTAAGTAAGACAGACATGAGTGGTCTGTGGCGCCATTTATGATTCCCCTGAGTGTTGAATCCAGACGAGCATTTTTTGAATATGTACTGTTTTAAATAAACGCTATCGCTTTTCTCAGCCGGAGAATATGCCGTGA
Organism: Phytobacter palmae; assembly: GCA_900112785.1. Lineage (GTDB taxonomy): Bacteria > Pseudomonadota > Gammaproteobacteria > Enterobacterales > Enterobacteriaceae > Phytobacter > Phytobacter palmae. The sequence continues at coordinate 24,358 of FONB01000005.1, forward strand.
ATGCCAACTTAAAATATGCCAGTAGTGAATTACGCGATCCTGTCCAGGCCGTAGCCGAATTTGCCAGCATGATTGGCTCTGAGGATATCGAAACCATCTTATTTTTTTGCTCTCCGGATTATGATCTTGAAATCTTAGGCAGCGAATTAAAAAAAACTTTTTCATGCACCCTTATAGGCTGTACCTCCTCGGGGCAAATTGGGCTGGACGGTTTCCAGCACTCCGGGATGCTGGGTCTGGGCTTAGGGCGTGATTTTCGCGCCACCGCGTTTATGATCCACCCCTTAATTGAATACTCTGCCGTTATTGCTGATATGGCTGAAAAAATCCGTTTTGACAGCGAGGCGAGGCCGAATATTAATCGCTTCGGTCTGTTACTCGTCGATGGACTTTCGATGGCAGAAGAGCGCCTTGTCGCGAATCTTTATCAGCAGACAGGCAATGTACCTATCATCGGGGGATCGGCAGGTGATGACCTGCGTTTTGAACAAAGCTTTATTTACGACGGGAATGGCAAATTCGTATCAGATGCAGCGGTGTTTGCGGTCATTGAGACCAGTTCTCCTCTCACCACCTTTAAAATTCAACATTTTATTCCCAGTGACGTGGAATTAGTTATTACAGAAGCCGATTCTGAGAAACGGATTATTTTTGAAATCAATGGCGAACCCGCGGCAAAAGTCTACGCCGAAGCCCTCGGCCTGAGCGTGGACGAGTTAACGCCCACGATATTTTCTCGTAACCCACTGGTGCTTTCATTCGGTGATGAACCTTATGTCCGCTCTATTCAAAAATGGAATGACGACTTTTCGTTAACCTGTTATTGCGCAATTGAAGAGGGGTTAATTATTTCGATTGGAATAGCGGAAGACCCCATTGAGACCTTTAAACAATCTTTTGAAAAGGTTCGTGAAATCATTCCTGATCCACGTGTCATCATCGGTTGTGATTGTATTCTTCGGCGTCTCCAGTTTGAGGAAGAAGGGCTTGAGCAACCTATCAGCGACATTATGCGGCAGAATAATGTGATCGGTTTTTCTACCTACGGTGAGCAATACAACGGACTGCATGTAAACCAGACATTCACGGGTGTTGCTATCGGAGGATAAGTTATGTCTTCTTTTACCAAAGAACCCAGTGCGAGCCTGTCTCTGGAAGATTATGAACGTAAACTTCTCGCTCGCGATAAAACGATAGATGTACTGAAGCGTCGCATCGCGCAAGAGGCCAGGCATAGCAACGCAACGCCTTTTGCTATTCTGGAACAAAATATTGGTCTGGAGAAAGTCGTTGCCCGCAAGACAATGGAACTTGAGAACGAGCGGCGTGAACTGGAAAAAGCTTTATCCGAACTGCGATTAGCGCAGGCGCAACTGTTGCAGGCGCAGAAAATGGAATCCATTGGCCAGCTTGCCGCAGGTATTGCGCATGAAATTAATACGCCGACCCAGTACGTTTCAGACAATGTTGGCTTTGTAAAAACCGCGCATTTAACGCTGACAAATGTACTGGATGCCGCGATTGCGGTGGTTGATGTGGCGCGTGTGAAGCTGGGTAATGAGCCAACGATAGGAGCATTCGACGCGGTTTTAAAACGTGCCCGAATTGATTTTCTGCGCAATCAGATCCCCTCCGCTTTAGATGAGTCCCTGGAAGGGCTTGGTCACATTGCAAAAATTGTTGCGGCCATGAAGGAGTTTTCTCACCCATCGCAAAACGAGAAAGAAGCTGTCGATATCCGTGAAGTCATCCGTACAACGGTGACAGTGGCGCGCAACGAATGGAAATATGTCGCCGATCTCGAAACCCGGATTGGCGATGATTTGCCCTTATTGCCATGTCTGCGCGATATGGTTAGTCAGGCCATACTTAATTTGGTGGTCAACGCTGCCCATGCAATTGCTGATACGCTTGAGAAAGGCGTTAAGGAAAAAGGCCGTATTGTTATCTCGGCTGAGCAAAACGGCGATCTTATGGAAATACGCGTACAGGACGATGGTAGCGGTATTCCCGCCGCCATTCGTGACCGTATTTTTGATCCCTTCTTCACGACCAAAGCCGTGGGTAAGGGCACCGGGCAGGGACTTGCCATTGTTTACTCGACGGTCGTCGACAAACACATGGGGCATATCCGCTGCGAGTCTGAGGAAGGCGTGGGGTCAACGTTTATATTGCAATTTCCGCTTCATTGCCGCAAGGAGGGTTGAACGGCATGCAGGTCATGTTTGTCGACGACGAAAACCGTATACTCTCGGGCATTGAGAGAGCCGTCATGATGCATAACCCCGACTGGGAATGTCGCTTCGCAGGCAGTGGTCCACAAGCGCTTGCCATGCTTGAAGAGACACCAGCGGATGTTGTGGTATCGGATATGCGCATGCCTTTTATGGATGGGGCTGAATTGCTCGCCCAGGTTCGCGATCGCAGGCCTGGTACGGTACGAATTATCCTCTCGGGCTATTCGGAACCCACATCAACCCAGCGTATGCTCCAGGTCGCTCACCAGTTTGTCTCTAAACCCTGTGACAGTACGGTGTTGATCGAGATGATCGAAAGCACGCTTACGCGACGCAGTGCTCTTGAGGAGCCACTGGTGATTGACAGAGTGGGGCAGCTCAGCCACCTGCCAGCAGTGCCGGAGATTATCGCTGAACTCCAACAACGCCTTTCTGACTCAGATATTCACTGTATCGCCGGACTCGTTGGACGCGATCCCGCGCTGGCGGCCAGATTTATGCAGATGGCGAATTCAGCATGGTTCACGCGAGGCGCGCACATTCACGATATCGGCAGTGCGCTCACCCAACTGGGCATGGAACAGATAAAGTTATTCATCCAGACACCTGAATTTTTTGCAGTCGGTAGCAGTGATCCCCGGGTCGATAAGTTACAACGTAACGCTTTTATCGCCTCACAACTTGCCGCCCGCATTTGTGGTCATCAGGGGCTGGAGTCGACGGCCGCACTGCTCGCCGGTATCGCTCTGCTTGTTCCTGATGCGCATGTGTCCTCAACGAGCCGCGCAACCGTGAGCGCCTATATGCTGGCGTTGTGGGGGCTGCCGGGGGATCTGGTAGACATTGTTGCCCGACACGCGGAGCCTTCCCGCTTTGCAAATAATCTCTTTGGCGCGATCGGTGCCGTACATGTTGCGGTCGCGCTGGCGCACGACGACGTACCCGATCACGTTTATCTAGAACAGACAGGCATGCTGAACCAGCTCCCTCTGTGGCAGCAAATGCTTGCTCATATAAAGGAGACGCTTCATGACTGATACTGCCCTCGCTCGGGTGCTATGCGTGGATGATGAACCGAATGTGCTCGCCGCCATTGAACGAAACCTTTTTGGCGAATTTGAGGTAGTGGTGGCAAAAAGTGGCGAGGCGGGTCTTGACGCCGTTCGCTGGGGAGAAAAGTTTGCTGTCATCGTGTCTGATATGCGCATGCCGGGCATGGACGGGGCGACCTTTCTGGCTAAAGCGCGGGAAATTTCTCCCGATAGTGTCCGCATACTGCTTACCGGCCAGGCTGATGTGCAATCTTCCATCGCAGCTATCAATAAAGGCGCCATTTTTCGCTATTTGTGCAAGCCTTGCCCAAAAGACGAGCTGATTGCCACGCTCAATGACGCAGTGCGCCAGTATCGGCTTATCTGCGCCGAGAAAGAGTTGCTGGCCACCACCCTGACGGCTTCCGTGAAAACGCTGACCGAAGTGCTTGCAATGGTCGCGCCGTGGGCGTTTCAGCGCTCCGCTTTCGCGCAGTCATGTGTGACTCATGCGCTGTCGAAACTGGAGTGGCCCGATGAATGGATTTACACCATCGCGGCTGCGTTAAGCCAGATAGGCTGCGTCGGTATTCCTGCGGACATCGTCCAGGCAGATGCGGCCCAACGAAAACTGTCAGATGAAGAGAAAAAACTGCTGCTTGGCCATCCGGAGGTCGCTGGTCGGTTGGTTGAAAACATACCTCGCCTGGAGCTGGTGGCGGGAATTATACGTCACCAGGCGAAAGAACCGGCACCGAATGTACCGCTGGAGGTTTTGCGAGGCGCGCATTTGTTACGTGCAGCGCTTGAACTGGAAAAATATGCTGTACGTGGCCGGAGCCTGGAGCGTCCATGGGAAATTCTGCGTGCGGCAACGCCACCATTGCCCGACTACATCATTAAGGCGTTGTCCGATTTTCGCACAAACGTCAGCGGCGTTCGTTCTGCCCATATTCGTGAATTGCTACCCGGATGGGTGGTTGAGGAAGATATCCTGACATCAAACGGGCTGATGGTATTGACCAAAGGACATGAACTTACTGACACCGCTATTTCAGCGCTTCAACGATTATTGTCTGTTAACGCCATTAAAGAGCCTATTCGCGTGCGGGGAACAACGACCTCAGGGACGTAAATATAACCCTCTGTCGTTGAAAGGGGTGCAAGGGCAGAGGGGAAATTCCAGGCGCCTGGCAGGCACTGGCAGAAAATAATAAAAGCGAGACGCTGTCTGAACCGGATGCAATAAAAAAACCCGCACTCGGCGGGTTTATTTTTATCAGTAGATTTTATCTGCTCAGACTATTGTCTTCATCGCTGTTGTAAATATCACTGATAATTCGCGCAGCTTACAGCGCGGTAACGTTTCCGGCCGCAGGGCCTTTAGCGCCACTTTCGATAGTGAAGGAGACTTTCTGGCCTTCATCAAGCGTTTTGTAGCTGTCGCTCTGGATAGCAGAGAAATGGACAAATACATCTTTGCTGCCATCGTCAGGAGTGATAAAGCCAAAACCTTTATCGGAGTTAAACCATTTTACTAAACCAGTCATTTTATTAGACATAGATACTTCCTTAAATTTATGAGCCACGCAGAGTGGCGATAATGGCCTGTAATGTAAGAGTGACTTATTTGGCACTTAGGAGGAGACTCACGAAGAAGGGTATCTATGGATAACACTTGAACTGAGGACTGCTTTACTAAAACTGCTTTCATAAGGTCTGTATTCCAAACCGATGGCGCTATTAAGACATAGCGAAATTAATTAAGCAACGTTTATATTTTTTATTTTATCCACCGGCGATGTCTGACACTGCTATAACGAAACGGTGGAGCGTCTCTGTTTCTACCCGGCACTGACCACCGTGGCGCAGGCATCGCAGTGGTGGCGGTTTATGCTATGCAACTGCACCCGCCACCGCCACGATAAAAAAATACTGTCAGAGACTGTTTAGTTTACGGGCGGAAAATCCACCACGGTATTGTTGACCCGGTTAATCATATTGGTGAACAAAATCGCGCTGATCGCACTGATAATTTCCACCACCTGACGATCGCTAAAACCTGCCGCCAGGAAGCGGGATACGGTTTCTTCCGCCAGTGTCCCGCGGGTTGAGACCACCGTTGAGACGAATTTTACCAGGGCATCGATACGGGCATCATCCGGATATTCTCCCCGGCGCAATGCCTGTGTTTGCGCGAGGCTGTAACCGGCCATTTTGCCCGTTAAGGTATGCGCGGCCAGGCAATAATCACAGCCGGAGAGTTCGCTTACAACCAGGTTGATGGCTTCCAGTTCTTGTTTACTAAGCGTACTTTTCGCCAGCGTGGCATTGTGTTGCAGCGCCTGGCCAAGGATCGCGGGCGCTATACCGATGGTCTGATAAGCGTTTGGCACTTTACCCATTGCGCGTTTGATCATCGTGAAAAGATCTGCGGTCTGGCCTGTGGCATTTTCGACCTGAATTGAGGTTAAACGACTCATAATTTTCTCCTGTCAGTTAATGTTAGTCACCGTATCGGCGATGGAGACATCATAGGGCGCCTGGCATGCTATTATTGGCCCCAAAGCCGCTGTTTTTTGTCTTATCGTCTCAGGAGTGGGAGTGGATAACCTCAGTTCATTACTTGCAGTGCTGGCCCCGCAATGCGTTGTGAATCTTCATTGCCGGTTTAACGGACGATGGGCCGCTGACCATCAGCAACGGCCGGACGGCATTGTGCCATGGCATGTCATCATGCGGGGGGAGGCGCGCCTGCACATTGCCGGTCAAACCCTCAATGTGTGCGCAGGGGATATTCTGCTCCTCCCTCACGGCTCTCCCCATATTCTTGAAAGTCTGGTGGAGTGGGGACAGGTCGTACCGGCGCAGGGACATCACAATGGCATTCTGACGCAAGTGCGCACAGAAGGGCCGGGACCCTCCGTTGAGGTGTTGTGTGGGGAGTTCTATTTTGGCCCGGACTGCAACTGGCTATTTGCCGAAGAGAGCGAGCTTATCCATCTCCAGACTGCGGCGCGCGAAAGCTTTCCGGAGCTGGAAACGTTGCTGATGATGTTGGTTCGTGAAAGCCAGAACAGTTTGCCGGGCAGCATGGCGATGGTTAAAGGGCTGGCGAATACGCTGGTGGCGATGATGCTGCGGATTTTACTTTCACTGCGACAGCCACCGCCGGGTATGTTGCGGCTGATGAGTGATAAGCGCCTCTCACCGGCATTATTAGCTGTCTTTGCGGACCCGGCATATCCCTGGACTCTCGAGTCTATGGCTGAGCGCTGCTTTTTATCGCGCGCCACTTTTGCCCGGCATTTCGCGCACAGTTATCACCAGACGCCACAGTTGTGGCTGACACATTTGCGCATGGCGCTCGCCTCGCGCTTGCTGATTGATGAAAGGGCGCTGGCTGTGGACGTCATTGCCGAACGCTGTGGATTTTTATCGCTGTCATCGTTCACCAAAGCCTTTAAAAAACGCTATGGCATCACCCCGGCTGTATACCGAAAGGAGAGCCAGCAAAAAACCTGAGAGCGGGTCAGTTGGCGGCGGTCAAAGAGAGGTGTGTTCAGGGCTATCTGCCCGTACGAAGGGACTGCGGCGGAATACCATAACCGCGAATAAACACTTCCCGCATATGACGCCGGTCGCGAAAACCTGCCTCACGGGCGATGGTATCCAGCGAGAGGCGGCTTTGCTCAATCATCAGTCTTGCCGCTTCAAGGCGTAATCCTTCGATAGCTTTGGCCGGAGATTTCCCCGTTTCCTGCCGAAACAGACGGCTGAGCTGACGGGCGCTGACATGCACGGCATCGGCCAGTAGCTCCACCGTCAACGTTTTGTGCAGGTTGTTGCGGGCATATTCGAGCGCGCTTTGCAGGCGATCTGAGCGCGGGGCCAGCGCCAGCATTTCTGAATGCTGCGTCTGGCCCCCTGAACGGCGCTGATTCATGACCAATCGATGCGCCACAATACGGGCGATATCTGCGCCCAGATCTTTTTCCACCATACCGAGTGCCATATCGAGCCCCGCGGTCATTCCTGCCGAAGTCCAGATTGTGTCATCGATAATAAAGATCCGATCATCTTCAAGCTGAATACCGGGATGCAGCGTCGTTAAGCTGCGGGAGTGCGCCCAGTGAGTGGTCGCGCGTTTTTGCTCCAGAAGCCCGGCCTGCGCCAGCACAAATGCGCCGGTACAGATGCCGGCGATACGGCGCGCTTTGCGGGCGGACGTTTGCAGAAAATGGATCACCGCCGGACTTGCAGGCTCCTCAACCGGGGAAAGTACTCCTGCCACCAGCCAGGTATCTACCTGGGTTTCGTCGCTAAACTGTTCAGAATCAACGCCAATTCCTGAGGATGAGCGCACTTTTCCACCGGATTCGGAATAGACCGTCATCTGGTAAAAGGGTTTTTCAGTAATGAAGTTGGCAAACTCAAAGACCGTCAGTGTTGACAATGCCAGCATCTGAAAATGGTCAGAAATAATCAATCCTATCCGGTGCATCGCAACCTCTTTATGGCAATTCAACACTGACGCAGTGCGCAGAACGGGCACGTAGCCGCTCTGATATACCCAGGCTGGACAATGCCAGCAACAGAAACAGCATTGAGCTTATCATCACGCCGTAAAAACCGCTCACAGGATAGAGCCATGAGGCCACCGCTGAGCCAAAACCGATACCGCAGAACATAAAGGCGCTGGTTAAGGCCAGTGAAATCCCCCGCGTTTCTGCGGACGAAATTTCCACGATACGCCGCTGCTGCGTTGGCCATAACAGATCCGTTGAAAAGGCCCATACCACCAGCAAAATAAATAAACATGCCAGTTGAGCCGGTAACAGTGTCAGCAGCAGCATGTCTGCGACCAGCAACGTCATCCCGATGATCAGCAAGCGTTCAGCACTGTAAAGCCGCGCGGCACGACTGACAAAAAGATTTCCCACAATACCCGCCACGCCAATTATCGTTAAGGCAATTGAGACATCAGTGGCCTCGCCGTGCCAGCGATCGCGAATTATCGGCGAGATAAACGCATACATATCGTATACCCCGGAGGTAATAAAAAAGACCACCAAAAACGCAGACAGCGATTTACCTTCGGTCAGCACCTGGCCGACATGGCGTAAACGAATGTCGACCCCTTTTACTACATTTGGCACCACCAGCCACACACCAGCTGCCGTGAGCAGACTTACCAGCGCGACAAGGGTAAACAACATCCGTGCGCCCCAGGCATGAGCTATCCACGCGGCGAGCGGAATACCCACCATGCTTGCCATCGATACGCCGAGCAGAATCATGGCAATGGCGCTGCCACGCTCTTTGGCAGACACTAACTCTGAACCCAGCGCCACCAGTACCGGGCCAATCAGCGACGCACCAAGCCCCATCACGATGCGCGAGACGACCAGCAAGGTGTAATTCGGCGCGAGCGCAAAAATAGCCGCTCCCAGCGCGAACACCAGCATGCCTGCCAGCACCTGTGTTCTGCGCATCAACTTACCGAATATCACTTGCGCCAGCGGCGCGCCCAGCGCAAACGTCAGGCCGAAAATAGAGAGCAAGCGGGCACTTTGTGCATCGCTTAGCCCCCACTCATGGGAAATGGACGCCAGGCTGCCTGCAACGCAAAGGGAACCCGTTGCCTGAATAAAGTAAGCAACACTCAGGGCCAGGAGCGCGCGTCGTTGCGGCGTGGAAATGTGATTTTGCATCATAAACTCCAGCTAAGGGGCAGTTGCCTGCCCCGAATCAGATCACGCAACCGGGATCGGGTTTTCCACCATTGCCTGATTAAACGCATCTATCATGGCGTGTTCATTCGCACCGGGATTTGCGCGGGCAGGGAGCACGCTGTCGACAATCGCTTCGGGGTTATCCGTGGCCAGTTTTTCGAAGGTCTGTTCGATAAAGTCTGCCAGGGGCATCGCCCGGGAATCGCCGCTTTTATAGATCAGGTCGGTGTCCACCCAGGGCGGGGCGATCTCAATCACGGTTACACCTGCGTCGCGGAGCAAAAAGCGCTGGGAGAGGGTGTAGGAGTGGATCGCGGCTTTGGTTGCGGAATAGAGCGCGTTTGTAACCAGCGGCAAAAAGGCCAGTATGGAACTGTTATTGATCAATACGGCATCTTTTTGCTGTTTGAGATGTTCAACAAACGCGGCGCTCACCCGAACAGTACCCAGCAGGTTGGTGTCCAGCAGCGTGGTGGCCATCTCGTCATCCAGTTCAGCGGCAGGATTATCAAACGGCATAATGCCTGCGTTATTTATCACAACGTTCAGCGTTGGATAGCGAGACAGAACCTCCCGCGCCGCGTCTTTAATACTTAAAGCACTTGTGACATCCAGTACCACGGAATCCATACCTGGATTGGCGGCAGTCACGGTGTCCAGCAGCGCCTTCCGACGACCAGAGATGATCACCTGGTTGCCAAGCTGGTGAAATTTTTCGGCCATGGCGCGACCAATACCCGAGGTGCCGCCAGTAATAAAAATGGTGTTTCCGGTGAGTTTCATCATGTCATTCCTGATGGATTAAAGGGTTAGTGGCCTGCGCTGTCGCGGTAGCGTTCAGCCGGGATATTGCTTGAAAGGTGCGGCATCATGGCCTTGCGGCTGTTTTCCATTGCCAGCCACTCTGCTTCGTTATGCAAAGAGGGGATCGTGACAAGCTCACCCCGCAGAAAGCCCATCAGCGCGGCATCCACCAGGTCATAAGCGCTCATCACTATCGATTTATCGAGTTGTTCCAGCGGAAGGCCACCGTTATCCCAGAACGGTGTTGCCGTCGCGCCCGGTAATACCGCCTGGATCTGTATCCCTTTATCGGCCAGCTCGTGGTGCAGTGACTGGCTAAAGGCCAACACAAACGCTTTTGTTCCGCCGTAAACACCGTTCAACAATTCCGGTGCAAGGCTGACGATGGAAGAGATGTTAATGATGGCGCCGTTGCCACGCGCAACGAACCCGGGAACAACGGCATACGTCAGGCGAGTCAGAGCAATCACGTTAAGGTTAATCATCGCCTGCATCTGATCGACATCGCTGGATAACAGCGGCGTATGTGTGCCAGTGCCCGCATTGTTGACCAGCAGTGTGATGCTGGCATCGTCGCGCAGTTTTCTTTCCAGAGCGTTAAGTTGCCGGGGATCGCCAAGATCGGCGGCCACCACTTCAACATTGCGGGCCGTATCGGCAGTGATATGGCTTGCCATCTGATTGAGACGGTTATGGTTGCGGGCAACGATAATCAGGTCATAACCCATGTGCGCCAGCCGATTAGCGTAAATAGCACCGATGCCGGTTGATGCGCCGGTGATTACCGCAGTGCCTTTCCCGGGTTGTGTAGCGATGTTCATAGCAGGTTCCTTTCAGTCACATTTGATTCGATGAAAACATCATAAGTAAGAAAGGAGTGTCCTGAATGACGTTAATGGTCGTTATTTAGGACATCGTATGTCTTGCATTCGCGACATCCAGGCAGAGACTGGCAATCTTGTCACCGTTCCACAATGACGTTACAGGTATGAGTTGTTTAAACGAAGCGAGGAAGAGTTATGAAAAAAAGGCTGCAAAAATAATGGATAAGGCGTTAACTTGCTCTGCGAAAAAGAGGTTAATCTGATAGCAAAACAGAAAGGAAAAAGGGAATGAAGGTTTTACTAAAAGCATTAGGCGCAGTTTTTATGATTTCGGCCAGTTCGTTTGCGCTGGCGTCATCTGTCTCTGCCTCCGATACCACGCCGCAGATGGCATACGAAGATATTTCGCGCTCTTTACCCGCGCTTGAGCCCATCACCTTTCAGGCCAGCGCAGAAAAACACAAGTTATTAGTTTTTATAGATAATCAGTGTGTTTATTGCAGTTTCGTTGTCAAAAATATTAAGAAATATACGGGCGCAGGTTTGACCATGTCATTTGTGACTGTTGTTCCGCCATCAATAAAAGATTCGGTCATTGAAGATATGGCCAGAGTATGGTGTGCGTCAGATCGTCCGAAAAGCCTGCAAAATGCGATGGCGGGTTTCTTGCCGGCAAATGACGGCTCAGAACAGTGTAAGGACCTGATCATCAAACAATCAGAGCTTGCAGACCGGCTTGGGGTAGGGGTTACGCCCGCTATGGTTGTGCTGGATCCCTCTGCCCACATCTTCCTCGGCAGTGTATCGCCGGATAAAATTCTCTCTGACTTACAGTAATACCGCGCAGCGAGATTTGCTTCAAAGGCCGCGCTGCGGCCTTTTTACGCGACAACGCTCATTACACCTGCGTCAGCCCGCCATCGACGCAAATTTCCGCACCCGCGATATAGCGACTGTCATCACTGGCAAGAAACAGCGCGGCACTGGCGATTTCATCCGGCGTACCCATTCTGCCTAATGGAATGGCGCTGATGATCCCCTGACGGAACTCCTCCGATGCGGCGGCCATCATTTCTGTATCCACCGGGCCTGGCGCGACGACATTGACCCGAATACCGCGGGGGGCGAGCTCACGCGTCCATGTGCGTGCAAAAGAGCGCAGCGCGGCTTTGCTGGCGCTGTAAACGCCATAACCTTGTGAACCAATAACGTCAGCGATCGAACCAATCAGCACCACGCTGGCACCGGGGTTAAGCAAGGGCAGGGCCGCCTGCAACGCAAACACCGGAGAGCGGACGTTAAGCCCAAAAATCTGCTCAAAATGATCGTGAGAAATCTGTTCCAGCGTGGCGTGTTCAGACATACCGGCGTTAATCACCAGCGCATCAATACGGCCGGATTCGGCCTGTACTTTTTCCATGATCCGGACGAGTTCGCTTTGCTGGCTGACATCGGCGCGCAGTGGCAGCGCATTATTTCCGATGATGGCAGCGGCGGCCTGCAACTCTTCGTCCCGGCGAGAAGTAAACCAGGTGGTCGCCCCTTCCTGGGCGAAGCGTTTGCTTATCGCCAGACCGATCCCTTTGGCGCCGCCCAGTACGACGGATACTTTATTATTCAAACTGTTCATCATTGCTCTCCTCAGTGAGTGGAAAACAGATGATATAAGTTTTATATTTAGTATCAATTACGCACTTTGTTTATACCAGATATCAGTGGATATACCGACATGACAGAGATTGACTGCAACAGCCTGAGAGAAGTAGGAAAAACGCGTCCGGTGCTCGAACACATCACCAACAAATGGTCGATTTTGATCCTGACCGTACTCTGTTCTGAACCCTCGCGCTTTAATGAAATCCGCCGCCGCCTGGACGGTATTACCCACAAGGCGCTGGCCGACGCTCTCAAACGCCTTGAGCGCAACGGACTGATCTATCGAAAAGTGCTGCCCACAATGCCGGTTGGGGTGGAGTACAGCATCACGCCTCTTGGGCATTCACTGCGCGAACCTTTCGAGGCGCTTTACCAGTGGGCTCTGGAACATGGCCCGACGCTGGAAGCTGCGCAAAAAGAGTATGATAAACAACGCCATGAAGAGGAGTATGTCAGCTAGCGGAATGTTGTATTGCGAAAGGACGTTCCGTTGGTCATTTCCTCAGAAACCGCCATGAACAGCGCCCCGGAATATTTCTGAAACACGCTGGCAGAATATCAGCGTGTTTGCGGCTGTATAAACAAGAGTAAAAACAGTAGCCGGGAAGTAATATTTATAATCGATGCAACTTTCATATGAAGGGTAAATGAATTTCTTTTGTATGTTTGCTGTTTATATTGCCTGCGTAAATGCTGATGCGCTGTACCAGGATTTCAGTGACCGCAATCTGCCTGTTGATGGTTTTTTTCAAAAACTAAATAAATAGATGATCTTTATCAGTAGGTTTATGATTAACGCTGGCTACAATAAAATAAAGCAAGAATGAATTGCGTTACAGAGACAGGGGATAACATATGAAATGGATTCTTTATAAGAAAAGACTGCATCGGTTAACCACTATTATCCCTGGCTGCGAATATCGACTGGCTATTCCCGAAGAAAGGTCGGCAGTGACAGTTGATCGCGTCGCACTGGAAAAAGTTGTACGCCAACATTATGGCCTGAAATGGCACTGAATAATAATGCAAAGTTAGCCGCATAATAAACGCCCTGGTGAAGGTCAGGGCTTAAAATTTTGCTTTTATATTCTGTTTACTTATCGCAAGGCCCACTTTTGGCCAGGCCAGCAGACGCTCTGACAATCGAGGTTCCATCACTGGCAACGCAGAGAATCACTGACCCATTTCGGCCATCCGGCCTGTATAAGCTAACCATTCACTACCCACAATACGCTCTTACCCCGTCACTCATAAGTTGTAGAATGTCAGGATTAGTTACATTTTTTTTCGCCTGCGGCTCAAAGGATGTCACGAAGCACTACCGTGCCGATATGGGCTTTTTGTCCACTGGAAAATCAGGCTATTAGCCCGGATAATTCTCTTTTGTCTCTGTTATCAGGACAGTCAACACCGGTCCGCCTCACCGAAAAACCCTGCATTCAGTAAGATTTTTTTCGCTTTTAAGGTTTCGTGAATGGCGAGCTGAAAACCCTATGCTAAATTTTTCCTGACTTCATCAGGAAGTCGAAAAGAGAGGAAAGGGTATGAAATTCAATGACGAGCGCACGGGACTCATTGGATTAGCCATTGGGGCTGCGGTTATTGGGCTGATATCGGGCGGTAAAATTATTAATCGGGACAATATCATCGAAGAGATAGAGCGTCAGGGCAGAGACAGGGGCGATGGAGTGGAGGATGCCGTTTTCACCCAGGCGGCGAATCTGGTAATGAAAGGGAAATAAAGGCCACGACGTTGAACGGCGTCACACGAAGGTCATTACAAATGTGACTTCCGGACTTAGTTTGTCGTCGTTTAGTCTTTATTTAGGAAACAAAGGGTAGATTAACTTAATCGTTAATCCTGTGGCTACAGGGTAGCGTAAAGTCCAAAACACAAATCTATCCATGCAAGCATTTACCGTCAGTATGTACTGGCGGTTTTTTTTGTCTGTATCAGAGTAAAAAAAAAGGCCCCTCGCGGTGTATCGACGCGAAGGGCCTGTGTGGTGGGGGATTATCTCCGTTCATCAGTCGTCCCATTTATGGCTAAAATAAGCAGCAAGAAAACCAGAAAATAAAATGATTCCCAGCACTGCAATAAAGACATGCATATTTCCCAACATTATTACTCTCCTGTTATTGAATAATCCTGACCTCGCTTACCTTTCATTATTTGCCGCGTTGAAGGGAATAGTACCTGACTGAATCTAAACAATAGCTTAATTATGTTAATTATTTATTCGCGAGCGTAAATTTTTTGCGAAACTGTCCTGGGGTGAGTGCATATTGTTGCTGAAAGTGATGGCGCAGCGCGGCGGCATTGCTAAATCCAATTTGTCCGGCGATTGTGTCGATATTCATCCGTGACTGTGTCAGTAGCTCTTCGGCCCGGCGCAGACGAGCCTGCAAAATCCAGCGGGCGGGTGTGGTGCCAGTGGACTCGGCAAAACGGCGCAAAAAGGTGCGCGGGCTCATACCGACATGACGTGCAAGCGACTCAACGGTATGGTTTGCGGCAAGTTGCTGTTGCAGGAAATCAAACAATTTCCCCAGCGACTGACTCTCCCGCGAACGGGCGACGGGTGCCGTCACTTTTTGCGTTTGCATCCCGTCGCGATGGGGCTGAACGACCAGGCGCCGGGCGACATTATTGGCGATATCGCGGCCGAAATCGGTTCTGACGACGTGCAGACACAGATCGATGCCCGCAGCGCTTCCGGCAGAGGTCATCACGCGACCTTCATCATAGTAAAGGGCATCTTCCAGCACTTCGATTGCCGGATAGCGCTGACGCAGCAGGTCAGTGTACCGCCAGTGAGTTGTCGCTTTTCGCCCGTTGAGGAGTCCGGCAGCGGCAAGTACGAATACCCCGGAGCAGATAGACATTATCCTGCATCCACGCTGGTGGGCCTGGCGCAAAGCATGGCAAAGTGTTTCCGGTACTGGCGTCTGCGCACCGCGCCAGCCGGGAACAATGATCGTGTCGGCCCGTTCGAGCAATTCCACGCCGCCTTCGCTGACAATGCGAATACCGCCTGTCGCACGCAGCTCCCCCTCATCCACTGCTGCAACGGCAAAGCGATACCAGTTATCGCCAAGCTCCGGTCGCGGCAGACCGAAAATCTCCACGGCGACGCCAAATTCAAACGTACATAAACCGTCGTAAGCGAGAGCGACGACTAAATGCGGGTGTTCGTAATGGGATGAAATTGTCATGTTTTCGCGGTTTTCTGGCATAAAGCTATACAGTCGCTGTCTCTTGTTTTCGTTAGATTATTGTTAACACAAACCAGGAGAAAGCACTATGAGCTATGTATCGGAAGTTCCTGCCGCCTCGCCTGAGGTCACTGCCAGCCACTTTTTACACCGTCTGAGCGTCGAGACCGATTGCGCCGACGTCCACCATGCATTGACGCATGCGGAGCAAGATTTTGTGCTGTTACATGTAGTGGGCAGCCCGGAGACCTTCGCCAGACGCCACATTCCCGGCGCGATTCATCTGCCGCATGCGCAAATAACACCAGAGCGTATGGCGCAATGGCCACAGGACACCCTCTTTGTTGTCTATTGCGCAGGTCCACACTGTAACGGGGCGGATCGCGCGGCGCTCATCCTGGCACGGTTGGGGCTGGCAGTGAAAATAATGCCTGGCGGGATAACCGGTTGGGAAGATGAAGGCTACGGTTTCGCGGCAAGTTGAAATTTTTTCACGAGCGATGAAAAAATCTCGTTTGCCATAAAGATGCTGCATGTGACACCTTATCTGGACTTTTAGCCATCCAGAAGGCTAAAAAATCAAATAACGAACTATCACGCCGGGAAACTATCTGGCCCGGCGTGCAAGGAGAACACCATGCAGCGACATCAGGCCCCGTTCCGTGCAGACGTAGTAGGTAGCTTTCTGCGTCCGGATACCATTAAACAGGCACGTCAACAATTTGCGCAGGGCAGTATCAACGCGCAGCAACTGCGGGCTGTGGAAAACGAGGCTATTCGTCAGGTGGTTCAGCAGCAGTGCGAATGCGGCTTGCATGTGGTGACTGACGGAGAGTTTCGCCGTGCCTGGTGGCATTTTGATTTCTTCGATGGTCTGCAGGGCGTTGAGCGTTATGACGCGGATAAAGGCATCCAGTTCAATGGCGTTCAGACCAAAGCCCACGGTGTGCGGGTGACCGGAAAACTCGGCTTTGGCGATCACCCTATGCTTGAGGATTTCGTTTATCTGAAAAGTATCAGCGGCAATGCCCAGCCAAAGATGACTATTCCAAGCCCGAGCGTGCTGCATTTCCGTGGTGGCCGTAAAGATATTGATGCCACGGTTTACCCGGACCTGGTGGACTATTTTGACGATTTAGCCACCACCTGGCGCGATGCGATTCATGCTTTCTACGCCGCAGGTTGTCGTTATCTGCAACTGGACGATACCGTCTGGGCCTACCTGTGCTCTGACGATCAGCGCCGCCAAATTATTGAACGTGGTGAAGATCCGGATGAGCTGGCGCGTATCTATGCCCGCGTGCTGAATAAAGCGCTGGAAGGCAAACCGGCGGACTTAACGATTGGTTTGCATGTTTGCCGGGGTAATTTCCGCTCCACATGGATTTCCGAAGGCGGCTATGAGCCGGTAGCGGAAGTGCTGTTTGGCAGCGTGAATGTCGATGCGTTCTACCTTGAATATGATAATGATCGCTCTGGTGATTTCGCGCCACTGCGCTTTATTCGCCCGGGCAAACAGCAGGTTGTGTTAGGGCTTATCACCACCAAAAATGGTGAGCTGGAAAATCCGGAAGGTATCAAAGCGCGCTTACAGGAAGCAGCGAAATATGTCGATTTGCGCCAGCTTTGTCTGAGCCCGCAGTGTGGTTTTGCCTCAACGGAGGAGGGGAACACGCTGACAGCAGAGCAACAATGGGATAAAGTGCGCCTCGTTACGCAGATTGCGCAAGAGGTATGGTAATCCGTAAGTCGTAACAATAAACACGTGCGATGGACATGCAGGCCCCCTGCATGTCCTTTCTTTATTTATTCGGGTGGGCCTTAATCAGACACAATGGAGTCATTCATGACGGCAAGAAGGGATGAACGGGAGCAGCCTCGTGGATAGTGAGGTAATGACATCACGCGGCCAGCGGGCCTTTCACTCTACCTCTTTTCGTTATCTGTTTTTCGGCCGCCTGCTGACCGTTCTGGGAAACGGTATTGCCCCGATTGCGCTGGCATTCGCGGTGCTGGATATCGGCGGCTCCGCAACGGACTTAGGTCTTGTCGTGGCGGCCCGTTCGCTCTTTAACGTTATCTTCCTGCTACTCGGGGGCGTGCTGGCGGACCGTTACTCACGAAGCCTGGTGTTGGTCTCCTCGTCGCTGGTAGCGGCAGTGGCTCAGGGGATGGTGGCATGGCTGGTGCTGGACGGCAGCGCAACCATCATGCTGCTGGCTGTGCTCGGGGCGCTTAACGGTGCGGCGGCGGGCATTGCGCTACCCGCCTCTTCGGCGATGGTGCCGCAGACGGTACCGGTACGTACCCTGCGCGAAGCCAATGCCTTTATTCAGTTGGGTGTTTATGGCGGCACGGTAATTGGCGCGTCGCTTGGCGGTATGCTCACCAGCACTATCGGTCCCGGATGGGGGCTGGCGATTGATGCGCTTGGTTTTGCGGCGTCGGCTCCGCTCTACTTGCTGATTCGTGTCGGGGCAATCGCATCGCATGATACGCAATCAAATATTCTGCAGGATTTGCGTGATGGCTGGAAAGAGTTCATCGCCCGCACGTGGGTCTGGGCCATTGTGGTGCAGTTTACCATCGTCAATGCGGCCTTTAGTGGCATGGCGATGGTGCTTGGACCTGTCGTGGCGGATGAGACATTCGGCCGCACCGGCTGGGGATTTGCCGTGGCGGCGCAAAGCATTGGCCTGATTGCAGGTTCGCTGCTTGCGCTGCGCTGGCGACCCCGACGCGATCTCTTTATTGGCGTGGTGCTGGTTAACTTTTGTGCGCTCCCTTTGCTCGCCCTGGGTATTTATCCCACCACAACAGCGCTAATGGCAGGTTTCTTCCTGGCAGGGGTGAGCTTTGGTCTGTTTGGCGTGGTATGGGCGCAGTCTCTGCAAACACATATCCCGCCTGAAAAACTGGCACGGGTTTATGCTTATGATGCGCTTGGCTCGTTTGTTGCGATTCCGGTCGGCGAAATTGCCGCCGGTCCGCTGGCGCAGCACTATGGCAGCACCGATGTCCTGCTGGCCTGCGCGCTGGCGGTGGTTCTGGCGACGGTGGCGGCCTGTTTTGTTCCCGCTATCCGTTTACTCGACAACACGCCGCAGCTTCGCGCAAACCACGAAAGGTAAGGCAGGCTAGCCTGCCTGCAACACGCCCAGCGGTTTTGCCTGCATACCTCTGAGCATCATCAGCCAGGCGAGGATGATGGTCACCATCATAATGATAAAGAGTGTCCATGCCGGCAGGGTGGTCAGGATAATCCCGGTTAAAAGTGGGTTCATGGCCGCCCCCAGCCAGCCCAGCGCCTGGGCAGAGAAATAGCTCGCTTTCATTCCCGGCGGCGCAATATTATCAATCAGCATGTATTCGCCGGGCGCATAAATAACTTCGCCAAGGGTAAAGACGGCGGCCGACGCACCCCACAACCAGAGATTGTCCCCGGAAAACATAAACCCACCCAACCCCAGGACAAAACAGAGGGTGCCGAAGGCCATTAATGGACGCAGGTTCTTTGCCGTGAGCTTACTTCCCAGGCCATATTGCAGCGTTACTACGACGGCGGCATTAACCGGCAGTACCACGGCCACCACTTTTTCGGCAAAGTCACCGTCTGCGATTGACATGACATACTGAGCAATGCAAGACGCAAACGATCCGGCGACAAAGGATGCCAGCAGTCCCGATAAGGTAAACCAGCGTAGCGCACGATCACGCAACAATACCGACGGCGACCAGGCCACGCTGTTTTCGCTGTTCTGCGCCGCACTGACGCGGCGAACGAATAGTTGGATAAATACCAGCGGTACTGCGGAACAGAAGGCCGCGAGCCAGAAGGGCAGATTGATGCTGTACATGACCAGCATCGTGCCAATCGGTGGCCCGACGGTCCAGCCGATATTAATAAACGTGTAGTTGAGAGAGAAAATCCGCGCTTTTGCCGCCGCACCCAGCGTATCGGAAAAATAGGCTTTCAGAACGGTCGAAAATACCGAGTAAGCGCAGTTAATGAGCGAGAAAAAGAGCACCACCAGACCTGCATGGCTCACCAGGGGAATGGCGCTAAAACCCAACAAGAAGACGGCGATCGCCAGCAACATATAGCGTTTTTTATCGAACTTATCCGCCAGAATACCGAAGCCAAGACTAAAGACCACGCCAATAGTTAACGCCGTCGTCATCGCGTATCCCACCTGGTCTACAGACATGGCGTACTGGCGATTGAGATAGATAGTCATAAATGGCAGCGTTGCGCCGCGCCCGATGGTTAACAGTAACGACGACGCCAGTAGCGCGGCGGTAGAACGCTTTTGTGTTGAGATCATTTTCCTGCCCGACAATGCCTGTTGTTATATTTTTTTGTGATGTCTAACAGCAATAACATGCATAAAGCGTGATGTACATCGGTTGATTTATCACGGGATGCCAAAACTGACCTGCCAAAAATAATGATCTGTCTCTGGACTAATTTTTGCGTTAACGTAAATTTTTTACAAAAGTTTAAAAAACAGAGGCAAAGAATGACGCGTAAAGATGGACTGCTGGCGCTGTTGGTTGTGGTGGTATGGGGCCTGAATTTTGTGGTGATCAAAGTTGGGCTGCACAATATGCCTCCACTTATGCTGGCGGGTTTACGCTTCATGCTGGTGGCATTTCCGGCATTGCTGGCGGTTGCGCGACCTAAAGTGCCACTGCGTTTACTGCTGGGCTACGGGCTGACCATCAGCTTTGGGCAGTTTGCTTTCTTGTTTTGCGCCATCAAATTCGGCATGCCTGCCGGCCTCGCGTCGCTGGTTTTGCAGGCACAGGCCTTTTTCACCATCATTCTTGGTGCCGGTGTGTTCGGTGAACGGTTGCAGGGGAAACAAGTGGCGGGCATTGCGCTGGCGGTGTTGGGTGTGCTGGTGTTGATTGAGGCCAGCCTGACCGGGCAACATATCCCGATGATCGGCTTTGTCCTGACGCTTGCGGCGGCGTTCAGTTGGGCCTGCGGCAATATCTTCAATAAAAAAATCATGAGCCATACCTCGCGCCCGCCGGTGATGTCGCTGGTGGTCTGGAGTGCGTTGATCCCCATCATTCCCTTTATGGTGGCATCGCTGATATTTGAAGGTCCGGCGTTGATGTTGCAAAGCCTGGTCAGTATTGACCTGACGACTATTCTGTCGCTGGTCTATCTGGCGTTTGTGGCGACAATTATCGGTTATGGCATCTGGGGTTCGCTACTTGGCCGTTATGAAACCTGGCGCGTTGCGCCGCTATCGTTGCTGGTGCCTGTGGTAGGAATGGCAAGTGCCGCGCTGCTTCTGGGTGAGTCGTTGTCGATATTGCAGTTGGGCGGAGCGGTGCTGATTATGGCGGGTTTGTATATTAATGTGTTTGGATTTCGCTTACGTCGGGCTGTTCAGGCGTAGGAGAAAAAAAGCCCCGCCGAAGGCGGGGCAAAACGATTAGGTGCGCGCGTTGTAATAAGGCACGCCCAACTCGTCGGATTTATCACTCCCGGCCCCCATGTGGTTAAAGTCGAAAGGCGACTGTTCATGGGAGGTGGGCATAACCATTGTGTCACGTGGGTTCTGTTTCGCAGGGTGTGCGAATTGTTCCGCATAACTCTGGCCGGTCAGTAACACCATCACGGTGAGGGCGGCACAGGCAATACGTTTCATGATTTCCTCGATACGTCTTTAAAGCAGGCGATTAGCAATTACAGTGATTTAACGGAAATAGATAGCGAGACTCGCCGGGAATTTCGGTCACACGATACTTGTGTGGTGGCACGTCAAAGTAGTTTTTGAACGTGCGCGTCAGGGTTTGTTGCGATTCAAACCCATAGCGCTCCGCGAGATACAGGATCGGTTCATTACTGCCTTTCAGCTTCTGTGCGATTTCAGTCAGCTTACGGCTGCGAATGTACTGCCCCAGCGAGTGTCCCGTCTCTTTTTTAAACATCCGTTGCAGGTGCCATTTGGAGTAACCCGAACGCTCTGACACTTTTTCCAGTGAGAGCGGCGATTCCAGGTTATCTTCAATCCAGTCCAAAATGCTATGAATAGTGATGGCGTCAGTATTGCGTCTGGACATCGTCATACCTCTTTTTTCGTTACGGCAGGATTTTCTTGAGCAAGTGCTCCAGAGTTGCCACTTCTTCTGCCGTTAAGTTTTTTGTTAATTCCTGATGCAGGTTTTGCCCTACTAATTGATGACATTGCTCACATAGCGCGGCGCCGTCGGTGGTTAATTGCACCAGCACGCCGCGTTTGTCATGCGGATTAGGATTTCTTTCGATCCAGCCTTTACAGACCAGTCGGTCAAGCATGCGCGTCAGCGCACCAAGGTCGACGGAGAGGATCTTTTTTAATTCGACCGGGGTGATACATCCCTGGCAGCGGATAGAACAGAGCACCTTAAACTGCGTGGCGGTGACATCCAGCGGCGCAAGATAGTCGTTAAGTAAGCGATCTTTTTTTTGGTTAACCATATGGATCAAGCGACCAAGTGGAATGATTTCGTTAAACAGATCACTTGTGCTTTTCACAGTGGTTGCCCCGGCAAGTATATTAGTCACGGCAGATATTATTGCTCAGGCAAGTATAAGTCAACCGAATGAATTAGCTTATGCCACGATTTGCTAAAACAGGGTTATGTCCGTTTTATGTCTCAGTTATGTGTATGTTTTTATGAGCTTAATTAATAGATAAGCAAAGCCAGTGCTGGTCAGGTTACGATGAAGATATACTTTCCGGTACGTTTGTTGGCCCAGGAGAACCTTATTAGATGATGGATTTATTGAAAGCCATAGGCCTTGGACTGGTGGTGATACTGCCACTGGCGAACCCGCTTACCACCGTTGCGCTCTTTTTAGGGCTTGCGGGCAATATGAACAGCGCCCAGCGCAACCAGCAGTCGCTGATGGCCTCTGTTTATGTCTTTGCCATCATGATGGTGGCGTATTATGCCGGGCAAGTGGTGATGAATACCTTCGGGATTTCGATTCCGGGGTTGCGTATCGCCGGTGGGCTTATCGTAGCCTTTATCGGTTTTCGCATGCTCTTCCCGCCGCAGAAAATGCATGAGGCGCCGGAGATAAAAACCAAATCGGAAGAGCTGGAAGAGGAGCCGACGGCCAATATCGCTTTCGTTCCGCTGGCCATGCCAAGTACTGCCGGGCCGGGAACGATTGCCATGATCATCAGTTCTGCGTCGACCGTGCGCGAAAGCAATACTTTCCCTGAATGGGTGTTATGGCTTGCGCCGCCGCTGATTTTCGCCGCCGTGGCAGTGATCCTCTGGGGATGTTTGCGCAGCTCCGGTGCGATAATGCGGCTGGTGGGTAAGGGGGGGATTGAGGCTATCTCCCGCCTGATGGGCTTTTTGCTGGTCTGTATGGGTGTGCAATTTATCATTAATGGGGTGCTGGAAATCATTACGACCTACCACGCGGCGGTCTGATGCGACTCGCTACCAGCAGCCCGCCGCCTGTGCAGACGCAGATGGTGACTGAGAAGCGGCGGGGACGTTAAACCCGTCAGCGGGTTGCGCTACGGCGACCCGCTGATGGCGAGGTATTACAGGTGGTGCGCTTGCTGCCTTTCTTCAGACGATACAGGCCAGCGGCGGAAAATCATAATCGACCAGACCAGCGCGGCCAGCGCCGGAATGGCGCCCGCATAGCCAATGGCTGACATCGACCACTGCAGACTGATTTGGTTACCGACCAGCGCGCCCGCGCCAATCCCGATATTGAAAATTCCTGAGAATAGCGCCATGGCCACATCGGTCGCATCTGGTGCCAGCGCCAGGACTTTCACCTGCATACCGAGGCCGATAATCATAATTGCGATACCCCAGAAGACGCTCAACACGGCCAGGTTTATCTCACTACCAGCCGCAGGGCGTAGCAACAACAGAGAAATAACCAGCAGGCCAATTGCGCCGCTTATAAGACCGGAGGCATGTTTATTGCCCAGCTTACCAAACAGCACGCTACCGAGGATCCCCGCACCGCCGAGTATCAGCAGCAACAAGGTAGCGAAATTACCGCTAAAGCCCGCCACATTCTGTACGAACGGTTCGATATAGCTGTAGGCGGTGTAGTGGGCGGTAACCACAATGACCGTCAGCAGGTAAATGGACAACAGCGCCGGACGACGGAATAGCTCAGGCAGGCTACGCAGTGAACCGGAGTGCTCGCTGGGTAGCTTCGGCAAGAGTTTAATCAGGCACATCAGGGTGACCAGTGCGCCAAAGCCGATGGCGAAGAAGGTTGTACGCCAGCCAAAATATTGCCCGACGACGCGGCCAATCGGAATACCCAGCACCATAGCCAGCGCTGTACCGGTAGCGATAAGGCTCAGCGCCTGCGCGCGTTTGCCCGCCGGGGCCAGTCGAATGGCGAGGGATGCGGTGATGGACCAGAAGATAGCATGGGCAAAAGCGATACCGATGCGGCTTATCACCAGCACATGGAAATTCCACGCCAGGAAGGAGAGAACATGGCTGGCGATAAAGAGAATGAACAGGCCAATCAGCAGCTTACGACGCTCCACCTGGCTGGTCAGCAGCATAAACGGCAGTGACATCAGCGCCACAACCCAGGCGTAGATCGTCAGCATAATACCGACCTGCGGCGTTTCCATGTCAAAACTTTGCGCGATGTCCGACAGCAGCCCCACGGGCACGAACTCTGTGGTATTGAAAATAAACGCCGCAATGGCAAGCGTAACCACCCGGAGCCACGCGACTTTTCGTGAAACCATTTGTGTTGTCATATCTTTTGGGACCGGTAGCAGGTGAAGAAGATGTGCAGATCTTAGATCCAACTTTGCTCAAAATACAAACTTTTTGTGATCAACGTCTCATTTTTCGCTGGGGGACGATGATGCCAGTTGAAACAAAAAGCAATACAAGGGAAAAACAAAGTAAAACAAGAGGAAAGGCTATGCACACAATCGATTTCTACATGGTGGACGCATTCAGCGACCGTACGTTTGGCGGCAACGCCGCCGCAGTTTGTCCGCTAACAGAATGGTTGCCGGATGAGGTGCTGTTGAAAATGGCGCAGCAACACAACCAGTCTGAAACCGCGTTTTTTGTTCGTAACGATGACGGTTTTGAGCTGCGCTGGTTTACCACGCAGTATGAAATCAACCTTTGCGGCCATGCCACGCTTGCCGCGGCACATGTGATTTTCGAGTATCTGGACTACCCCGATACGCATATTAACTTCGCTACCCGTTTTGTTGGCCCGCTCACCGTAAGCCGTAAAGGCGACTGGCTGACCCTGGACTTCCCGGCCTGGCAGACAGAGCGAGTAGAAGCGCCGCCTGCGTTGCTGTTTGAAACACTGGGCATCGCCCAGGCCAAAGAGGTGCGCGTGGCGCGCGATTATATGGTGGTGCTGGAAAATCAGCAGCAGGTTGAAGCCGTCACCCCGAACATTGCCGCGATGATCCCCTTAAAGAAAATGGTCTGTATTACCGCCCCTGGTGATGAACACGATTTTGTCAGCCGCTTTTTCTGTCCCGGTGAAGCGGTAGCGGAAGATCCGGTAACCGGTTCGACCCACAGCATGTTGATCCCCTACTGGGCGGATAAACTGGGCAAAACCGTCATGCAGGCACGTCAGCTATCGGCCCGTGGCGGTGAACTGCGCTGCGAAGCGCGTGGCGAAAGGGTACTGATTGGCGGTCAGGCCACCACCTATCTGATTGGTAAAGTCTATTTGCGTTAAGCAAGAACCCGGCAGGCGTGCCGGGTTCTTTCATAAGTCTGCCAGTATTAATCAATAACCGCCGCTTTCAGCATATTTCCCTGCTCATCATGGGAAACTGCGAGACGAAGTTTACCATTCTCTGTCAGGATCCGCCGGTGGTTGTTCTTAAGCTGTAACAGACAGGTTTCGTAATATGCCTGACTCTGAGCCGCCTTATTTCTGGCCGATTCAAGGGTCGTCGCAATAAAATAACGACGATGGACAAGCATCTCTTCGCTGTTAAATCTTGAACTGGAAAGAAAAGCTGCGGCTTTCTCATTGATAGTGAAAATAAAGTTGGTAAGTTGCTCTTCCCATACTTTACGCTGCAGGTCAAACTGACTGAAATCTTTATTCGTAGGATCAATGCACGCCTGAATCCAGGCCAGCAGGGCTGCCAGTTTTAAAAGAACATTTCTGCGCTGCACTAAGGGATGAATGCCTTCCGCAATCGTTTTTAGCTTTTGATAGGTATCACCGGTGCCAAACGTATCGGAATCTTTTAAAGTGCTGGCGGAAGCCTGAAGTGTTTTCAAATCAGCGAACAGGATCGACTGCCATTCATAGGCATCGGCCACCGTGTCTTCAATTTTATTTTTGATCTGTAGCGATACATCGTAATCAAAATCACCACGGCGCAGTTTTTCAACCAGGCCTTCAAGGTAATGAACACGTCCTTCAACGCGCGCCAGGTGGGTGTTGTCTATTTTATTGTGCAGCTTCTCTACAGACTCTTTTATCTCAGCCAGATTCTGACTAATGTCTGCCAGATGTGCCTGGGCGACCATCAGGCTGATGAGTTGAAAAGAGCCCGTGGCAATCTGTTTGAGCTTCCCGCTTTCAATGACTCTTGCTTTGCCTGCGATTTTACCGGCCTGTTTCCCGCCAGTATGCACCACATCCGCCAGTGTTTCTCCGGTGGTGGTCTGCATCATTTTGAAGCTGCCGTCTTTGAGGCCTTGCTGAATGTGCGGTTTGAAAACAAGTTCGACGGTTTTTCCATGCGTACTCATAACACCCTGACATGCCTGAGCGGCCAGAGCGCTCATCCGCTTAAGTTCGGTGGGGTCAGTAATATCGTAAAGCACATCGTCAGGGAATGAGGGGCACTGTCTTACATCAATAACCGGAATTCCTTTCTCATCAACAAAAGTGTATTCGTTGTTATCTTCACTGGTCATAAAAATCCCTTAATACGTTTCACGGACCTGGATAAATCTAATAGTGATGTTATCAAACCTTCTTTTGTACGACTTGTGAGATGAGGTTGGGTATGAAAATCAAGGTTATCTGTCATTAATTTGTCTTTCGGAAAAATAAAAAGCTGACCGGGAGAGATAAAAATGCCTGCACAGGTGCAGGCATTTTTTAAAGCGGTGTATTACGGCAGGCGAGAGATATTCTCCTTAATCACCGAAACGGAATGATTGAATTTTGCCACTTCGTCCGCTTCAAGCTGTAATTCAATAATTTGCTGTACGCCGCTCTGGGTCAGGACCGCAGGCACGCCGATGGCGACATCGCTCACGCCATACTCACCGTCAAGCACGCAGGAGATCGCCAGCGCACGGTGACTTCCGGTAAAAATATTACGGCAGATTTCAGCAATCGTCCCGGCAATACCGTACTCGGTGCAGCCTTTGCGGGCGTAAATTTCAAAACCGTGTTTGCGCACACTTTCCGCCAGCCCGTCAAAGTCAATAGGTTGTCCGGTACGGCGCTTCCAGACATCGGCAATCGGTGAACCGTAAACGGAGGAGTGCGACCACACCGGAAACTGGGTGTCACCATGCTCACCCAGGATAAAGGCGTCAATACTTTGTGCGCCGATATCCAGCGTCTGCGCCAGCGCGCGCCGTAACCGGGTGGTATCGAGCCATACGCCGGTACCAATGACCTGGCTGCGTGGCAGGCCAGAGAGTTTCCATACCTGCCAGGTGATGATGTCGCAGGGGTTGGTGGCAATCAGAAAGATGCCATTGAAGCCGTTTTCCATCATCTGCGGCACGATGTTTTTGACGATCCGCGCGGTATTTTGTAGTTCGTCCAGGCGGGTCTGCCCTGGTTTTAGCGGGCCGCCGGAGACCGTGATGACGGCAATGTCCACATCGGCACAGTCGGTAGCATCGCGGCTGGTAATATGCATCATGCCTGGCATATATGCGGCGGCGTCCGCCAGATCCTGCACATGACCTTCAACGCGATCGCGGTTCAAATCAACAAGGATCAACTCTTCGGCGATGTTCTGATTCAGTAGGGCGTAAGCGGCTGATGCGCCAACATTGCCAGTACCGATGATCATCACTTTGCGGGCTCTGGTATTCATTTCTCTTCCGTTATCACGATTACGCGTGAGCGTAAATTACCGCCGCAGGCGCGTTTTATGCAATCCGGACAGGGATATATAAGTTAATTGTATGGCGAAGTGAGCAGGGTTTACGCGTAATTTAACAGAACAATAACAGGAGGAGCTATGTATACCTTTATTCCTGCCTCGGCGAGTCAGCCGGGCATTCGCGCCCTGATTGCCGCCCTTGATGCATACCAGACTGAACTCTACCCGGCTGAAAGCAATCATCTGCTGGATCTGGCATCGCTGCCATCTGAGAGCGTTATCATGCATGCCGTCGTGGATGCGTCCGGTGAGATGGTCGGTTGTGGCGCCATCGTCCTTAATGACGACGGTACTGGCGAGATGAAAAGGGTCTATATTGATGCGCGCCATCGCGGTCAGCAACTGGGGGAGAAGCTGCTGGATGCCCTGGAGAATGCGGCTCTTTTGCGCGAGTGTCATACGCTGCGCCTGGAAACGGGTATCAAACAACAGGCCGCGGTCCGTCTTTATACACGCTGCGGATATCAGCAGCGGGGGGCTTTTGCCCCCTATGCAGAAGATCCGCTCAGCATTTTTATGGAAAAACGGCTGACTGCGGATCGGCATTTAGCAGCTCAATAAAGGCGTCCAGGTGACGGGTTTTTGCGCCGCGTCGCCACACCAGCCAGGTATTCAGCCAGCGCCAGTTTTCCGCCAGCGGCCAGGCGCCAACCTGGTGGTGACCGGGCATGCTCTCCAGCATGCTGCGGGGAATAAGCGCCAGTCCGGCCCCGGCAATCACACAGGCCAGCATCCCGTGATAGGACTCCATTTCATGGATTTTACCGGGGGTTGCCTGGTCGGCGTGAAACCAGCTCTCAAAATGGCGGCGATAAGAACAGTTGGCGCGAAACGCATAAATACTGGAACCGTTCACCTGAGCCGCCCGGGTGATGGGTTCGTGGCCGTGCGGGGCGACAATCATCATCTCTTCACGGTAGACCGGAATCCCTTCAAGCCCTGGATGCATCACCGGCCCGTCGACAAAGGCGGCGCTCAGGGTGCCATCAAGGATGCCGTCAATCATGGTGCCGGAAGGGCCGGTTGCCAGATCGAACTGAATACGCGGATAGCGCTGGTTATATTTGGCAAGCGTAGCCGGAATGCGCACCGCTGCGGTGCTCTCCAGCGATCCGAGTGAGAATAATCCCTGCGGCTCATCCCCGGCCACGACCATTCGGGCTTCATCAACCAGCGCGAGGATCTGCTGGCTGTAGCGCAAAAAACTGTGTCCGGCGGGGGACAGACGCAAACGCTGGTTTTCACGAATAAAGAGATCCACCCCCAGGTCGGCCTCCAACTGGCGAATGCGGGTAGTAAGGTTTGATGGCACCCGATGCACTTTTTGCGCGGCCTGGGTAATGCTGCCGGTCTGCGCCACGGCGTTAAACATCTCAAGCTGCGTTAAATCCATGGTGTTCTCCATTCGTGAATAGTGAAGTTAATATTATTCAGTTTTCAGAAATAACAAATTCAGCGACGATAGCGCAATACCTGAACAGCGAAAGCGAGAGAATTATGTCAATTTCATCTGCCACCCATGCTATTTCTGTCAACCCGGCAACCGGGGAAACCTTGTCTGCTACCCCCTGGGCCAGCCGGGAAGAGGTAGACGCTGCACTGGAACTTGCCGCCAGGGGCTATCGCCAGTGGCGACAAAAAAGCGTTCATGAGCGTGCGCAGAGTTTGCGTGCGGTCGGTGCGGTGTTACGCCGTCACGGTGAAGCGATGGCGCAGTTGATTTCTCAGGAGATGGGCAAACCGATAGCCCAGGCGCGCGGCGAAGTCACCAAATCAGCCAACCTGTGCGACTGGTACGCCGAACACGGCCCGGCGATGCTGGGTTCAGAAGCCACCCTGGTTGAAAACAATCGTGCGACGATTGAATACCGCCCGATGGGGCCGATTCTGGCGGTGATGCCATGGAACTTTCCGTTATGGCAGGTGATGCGCGGCGCGGTACCGATTCTGCTGGCGGGCAACAGTTATCTGCTTAAGCATGCGCCTAATGTGCTGGGCTGCGCGGATCTGATCGGCAATATCTTTGCCGAAGCCGGCGTACCGCAGGGTGTGTTTGGCTGGGTGAATGCCACCAACGATGGCGTGAGCCAGGCGATAAACGATCCGCGCATTGCGGCGGTAACCGTCACCGGAAGTGTGCGTGCCGGTGCGGCGATAGGCGCCCAGGCCGGTGCTGCGCTGAAAAAATGTGTGCTGGAACTGGGGGGCTCCGACCCGTTTATCGTTCTCGGTGATGCGGATCTTGAACTGGCCGTGAAAGCGGCAGTGGCCGGACGTTATCAGAATACCGGGCAGGTTTGCGCGGCGGCAAAGCGCTTTATTGTTGAAGCCAGCATTGCCGATGCCTTCACGGAGAAATTTATTGCGGCGGCGGCTGCCTTAGCGCAGGGTGAACCTCTGGATGAGAAAACCTACCTTGGCCCCATGGCGCGTTACGACCTGCGTGATGAGTTGCACGCACAGGTACTGGCGACCCTCAGTGAAGGGGCAACGCTGGCTCTCGGCGGTGAAAAACCGTCAGGGGCAGGGAACTACTACCCGGCAACTGTACTGACTCATGTGACGCCAGGAATGACTGCTTTTCGTCAGGAGATGTTTGGCCCGGTGGCAGCCATCACCGTGGCGCGCGATGCGGAACATGCCCTTGAACTGGCCAATGACAGTGATTTCGGTCTGTCGGCGACGGTATTTACCGCAGACAGGGCGCTGGCAGAGGATTTTGCCGCTCGCCTGGAGTGTGGCGGGGTCTTTATCAACGGATACAGTGCCAGCGATGCCCGCGTGGCGTTCGGCGGTGTGAAGAAAAGCGGATTTGGCCGTGAGTTGTCGCATTTTGGCCTGCATGAGTTTTGTAACGTGCAAACCGTATGGAAAGATCGTCTGTGATTTTCTGCGCCCCCTCCCGGGGGCGCGCCGTCTGTGGATGTCATGGTTTCGTCATACTTCTTTCGTAAACTCGCGGGCATCGTGAGGTTATAGAAGAATATCATGAACTTAAAGCAAATTTTCCGCCGAATTTTTCGGCAACTGACACCACGGCAGTTCGGCTTACTGGCAGGTATCTTCTGGATAATCGGACTTTTTTCCGCGCTGCAGATTGCCTCCTCTTTCGTTCTCACCCTGTCGTTACGTGATGCCCAGCATAATGAGCAACTCAATCAACAGGCCCACCTGCAACAAGTTAAAGTCGATGAAGCCCGCGTGGCGTTACTGGCGGCAAGCGATCTGCTTAACCGCGCGGGCGTCTATTTTATGCAGGATAAAGAGACCGGTTCTGATGGTAGCTGGCATAGCCTGATGGATGAGGCGCAGACTGCGCTTGCGACCTCACAGAAATCCTGGCAGGCCTGGCTTGCGATGAACCCACCAAAAGATGACGGGCTGGTCAACAGCTACCAGCTTTTCTACGGGGCCATCAAAGAGCAGGCCGACGGGCTGGTGAAAACCAATTCGATCGATGCCTTCTTCGCCGTTCCGGCCCAGGCATTTCAGGCCGATTTTAATGAGAACTACGCGCGCTTCCGGCAGGTCAGTGAAAAGCGGGCCGATGAAGGTCGCCTGACCTTAATGGGCGGATTAGCGCGCCTGCAGCAGGTATTTGTGCTGGTGCCTGTATTACTGGTGATTATCGCGATTGTAGTCTGGTTTGCCATGTCGCGCTGGGTCATCACACCGCTGCGTCGGCTCATTTTCCATATCAACACGCTGGCCGCAGGCGACCTTTCCGCGCCACTGCCGGACGTCAAACGTTTCAGCCGTGAAATTGACCAGATTGCCCTGAGCGTTGACACCATGCAGCACGGGCTGCAACAACTGGTCAGCCAGGTGAGTCATGCCACCCGTTCGATGGTAAACAACATTGATAGCCTGGCGCAGGGCAATCAGAAGTTGTATCAGCAATCGACCCGTCAGGCACAAGAACTGGAGGATGTGACGACTCATATCGCGACCCTCGAATCCCATGTTGAAGGTAATACCGGCTATGCCCGGCTTGCCAGCGAACGTGCTGATGAAGCGCGACAGGTTGCTGCGGGAGGCGACAGTATGATGGAGACGGTAAACCAGTCGATGCAGGCGATTGTGGGCCGTGCTTCTGAAATGCGCGGTATCGTTGAGTTGATAGAAGGGGTGGCTTTCCAGACCAATATTCTGGCGCTTAATGCCGCCATTGAGGCGGCGCATGCGGGTAACCACGGCCGAGGTTTTGCTGTTGTGGCAAAAGAAGTTGGGCTGCTGGCGCGTAAGAGCAGTCATTCGACACAAACCATCCAGCAACTGATTAACCACTCCTTGCAGGGCATTAACGACGGCACTCACGCGGTAAGCAAACTGGAAGATAACCTGCAACAGGTTACCGGCCTGGTCGGTCATCTGAGCGGATTACTGAATGAAATCTCCACGGCTACCCTAAGCCAGGGGGAGAGCATCCACCATATGACCCGTCGCCTGCATTCGTTGAATAATGTGGCACGCCGCACCGGGGAACTGGTTACGGATGCCACCGAAGCTTCCGTGCAGCTGCATAATGATTCTCACGCGCTGATGCAGGCTGTTTCCCGCTTTCGTCTCCCGGCCTGATTTTTGCTATACTCGCAGCCCCTTTTACGGCTGCGAGTAAGGATTGGGTGTGGCGACAGTCATGAATAATGGCGTACTTGAGGCACTGCTTGAGCAGGTACGTCCGCTGAAAGGTCAGGGGAAAGTGGCAGACTATATTCCCGCGCTGGCCACTGTTAGCGGGGATAAACTGGGCATCGCTATTTGTACCGTCAGTGGTGAACAGTTCGAGGCAGGTGATGCCGACGAACGTTTTTCAATTCAGTCCCTTTCAAAAGTCCTCAGCCTTGTGGTGGCGATGAACCATTACGAAGAGGATGAAATCTGGACGCGTGTTGGCAAAGACCCCTCCGGCCAGCCGTTTAACTCACTTTTACAGCTGGAGATAGAACAGGGAAAACCGCGTAATCCGTTTATTAATGCGGGTGCGCTGGTCGTCTGCGATATGTTGCAAAGTCGCCTTAGCGCCCCGCGCCAGCGGATGCTGGAAATCGTGCGCAAACTTTCCGCCACGCCGGATATTGCTTTCGACAGCGTGGTAGCCCGTTCAGAGTTCGAACATTCCGCACGTAACGCGGCGATTGCCTGGCTGATGAAATCCTTTGGGAACTTCAATAATGATGTTGCCACGGTACTGCAAAACTACTTTCACTACTGTGCGCTGAAAATGAGCTGTGTCGAGCTGGCGCGTACTTTTCTCTTTCTGGCCGATAAAGGTACGGCACCGCATCTTGCAGAGCCGGTGTTAACGCCGCAACAAACACGCCAGGTCAACGCGCTGATGGCGACCAGCGGGATGTATCAAAATGCCGGGGAGTTCGCCTGGCGCGTTGGATTACCCGCAAAATCGGGCGTGGGGGGTGGGATTGTGGCGATTGTCCCGCAAGAGATGGCCATTGCGGTCTGGAGCCCGGAACTGGACGAGGCCGGAAATTCACTGGCGGGGATTGCCTTACTGGAGGCGCTCACCCAACAACTGGGGCGTTCGGTGTACTGATGTCTGAGCTCGATTCTCTGTTTGCGCGGCTTGCCCGCTCCACTTTTCGTTCCCGCTTTCGTCTGGGGGCGAAAGAGCGTCAGTACTGTATGGAAAAAGGGGCAGAGGTGATCGCGACGCATGCGGCTGACTTTGTTGCCCGGCGTCTGGCCCCGGCGTTACCGCACAATGATGGCAAACAGACGCCCATGCGCGGTCATCCGGTCTTTATTGCTCAGCATGCCACTGCCACCTGTTGTCGGGGGTGCCTGGCAAAATGGCACGCCATTCCGGCAGGTGTTGAGCTCACCGAGGCGCAACAGCGCTATATTGTCGGCGTTATTTACCACTGGCTGGTCCTGCAAATGAATTCATAACACTAATGAATCAGGCGATAAACGCGTGTTACAAGGCTGTTATATATGCATTACATGTTAAGCTATACGCAATTTTTGCCGCGTCGAAATGACCAGCTACATCCTTACCTGGGGTTGATATGTAATGCGTGCTCTTTTTTCGCCCACCTTTCGTCTGCTGCGAAATGATCAGCCATTCATCAACGCGGCGGTGATTTTTTTCATCACCACGCTTTTTTATTTTGTTGGGGCGATGTTGCGTCTGGTCGAGGCGCTTTCGCTCTTCTGGCCGCTAAACGCAGTGATGGCAGGGATTTTTGCCCGTTACGCTTTTTTACAGCGCTGGCCTTACTATCTGATAAGTTTTCTGGCAATGCTCATCTACGATGGCTTCACCACATCGTGGGGCTGGTCATCGGTGGTGATTAACCTTTCCAATATGGTTTTTATCGTGACCATGGCGCAACTGGTGCAGCGCGAACAGCGGCTTATGCGTCATGCGCCACAACCCATAAACGCACTTAATCTTTTTGTTTACTGCCTGGTAGCGGCGATGCTCTGCGCTCTTTTCGGCGCTTTTGGATCGATGGGAGTGGTTATCAACCAGGATTTTCTGATGGCGTTTGGCGACTGGTTCAGCGAGCAGTTCTCGACAGGGGTACTGATCCTGCCTTGCATCCTGACGGCTGTCTGGCCGTCAAGGGAGCCTGCTTTTAATAGCAAAACGCTGCTGCCCGTAGTTGCGTTGATGGTCTCCGTTCTGGGCTCGGTGTTGGTCGGTGGCGCGGGCAGCCTGGCATTGCCCCTGCCGGCGCTTATCTGGTGCGCCGTCACCTTCTCCTTGCCGGTGACCTGTCTGTTGACATTAATAACCGGTGGGCTGGAAATTATTCTGATAGCCAACGGAATGATCAATATTTTCGTCGCCTCGCCGTTGCAGATGTCGCGCATGTTTTCAGCCCGGCTGGGAATAGCCACTATGGCAATTTGCCCGGTCATTGTCTCTGTCAGCATGGAGACCATCAACCGTCTGATGCGTCATGTCTCCCTGCGCGCGGATTACGATTTCCTGACCCGTGTTTACTCCCGTTCCGGCCTGTACGAAGCGCTCAACCGCGACAGTAATAGCTTTGCTGATAAACACCTGACCGTCATGCTACTGGATATCGATTACTTCAAAAGCATCAACGATAACTACGGGCACGAGTGTGGCGACCAGGTGCTAGCCTCATTTGCGCAGAAGGTACGCCAGGAGTTGGGTGAGAAGGGCGTGGTTGCCCGCATGGGGGGGGAAGAGTTCGCGGTGGTGGCCATCACCGCCGGTCCACAAGCGGGTCTGTTGTTGGCTGAACGTCTGCGTAAGTCGGTTGAGGAACATCTTTTTCACTGGCATGCCCGGACACTGCACCTGACGGTCAGTATTGGTGTCAGTAACGGGTCGGTGGTTTCCGGTTCGTTGACGGAGGTCTTTAATAAATTACTCGCTGAGGCGGATGAGTATCTTTATCGTTCCAAAAAGGCGGGGCGAAATCGCTCCAGCATGCGTCAGTCGTCAATGGAAGAAACCTTAAACCCTTCCGTCGGTTTCTAAGACCGATCGATTGCTGAACTACCTGATTCGACAGACCGTGTTTGTGGTGTTATAAGGCAATGCGATAGATATAAGTTATTAAAATACTTGCTACAAATTTTCATCGTCAATACTATAACCGAGTATATGTATCGGAAATAATTTGCGCCATGAATGGATCTGACAATTTGAAGAAAAGCGAGCGGATCACTGGCGGCAGGTTTGTCAGGCGCATGTACCTGATGCGTATTCTTGGGACATTTCTCTGTTTTTTTCCCATTCTTTCAGTATTGCTTGAACTACATCGCCCCCTCTGGCTGATACTTTTGCTGTGCGCAAACGCCTTTATCTGGCCGACGCTGGCCTTTTTGCGAGCCCGTCGCTCCGATACGCCTCTGACCCTGGAACATCAAAACCTGATTTTAGACGCCGGTGCCGGGGGATTCTGGATAGCGATGATGGCGGTTAACCCACTGCCTTCTGTGGTCATCGCCACGATCCTGTTATCCGACAGACTCTCGGCGGGCGGCATTGACCTGATGCGTAAAGCCGGTCTGTTAATGCTGTCAGCATTTGCAGCAGGTTGGGTTGCGCAGGGGATGAATGTTGATGTGCAAGTGACCCAGCGCACCATGTTCGCTACGCTGCCGTTGATTGCTATTTATATGGTGGCGCTGAGCGTACTGACCGACAACATTGCCGTAAAGCTGCGTAATAAAAGCCGCGAGCTGGAACGTATTGCAATGATGGACCCCCTGCTGGATATTGCTAACCGCCGCCTGCTGGAAAAACGTATCCAGTATGAACTCGATAAATTGCGCGAATCGCCACGTAATTCGATGCTGATGTTCATCGATATTGATAATTTTAAAGAAGTTAACGACCGGTTTGGCCATAAAGTGGGCGATGCGCTGCTGGTTACGGTGTCGAAGATTTTGCATGCCGCTACGCGAAAAACGGATACGCCGGCCCGTCTTGGGGGGGATGAGTTCGTCATTTTGCTTCCTGATACCCCACAGGAAGAGGCGCTTACCGTTGCGAGGCGAATTATGGATTCAGCCGCCGTGATGAGCGTAAGCCAGGA
Source organism: Phytobacter palmae (assembly GCA_900112785.1). GTDB lineage: Bacteria > Pseudomonadota > Gammaproteobacteria > Enterobacterales > Enterobacteriaceae > Phytobacter > Phytobacter palmae. The sequence continues at coordinate 60,550 of FONB01000005.1, forward strand.
GTATGCCTTCCATTGTACCCTCAGTATTGGCATTGCCAGTGCAACCCAGGAAATGCAAAACGTCACCGACTGGCTGAAAGCGGCTGATGACGCCCTCTATAAAGCAAAACGCCGCGGCAAAAATCAAATCTATTCACACTGACAAACGTGCTGAATACGCTAAGCTTTATCCTGTACACCGCGACTCGATCGCTCGATCACGTCTTATTTACGCGGACACCTGCCGATACTGACTAGCGAGATAGGTTCTTTATGAAAACTCCTGCAATTCCCATTGATGAGGAAAAACGCCTGGCGTCGTTACGCGAATCCGGGTTGCTTGATACAGGAACCAGCGAACGTTTCGACCGACTAACAAGGCTGGCAAAGCGGTTATTCAATGTGCCAATCGCGCTGGTGACGCTGGTGGGTGAAAAGACCCTGCATTTCAAAACCAGCGACGGCGCTGCCCACGAAAACCTGCCGCGCCATCTCTCTTTTTGCGGTCATACCATCCTTAGCGCAACACCGCTTATCATCAACGATGCCGGTTGCGACGAGCGCTTTTGTGATAACCCGCTGGTAACCGGAGAATCCCATCTGCGTTTTTATGCAGGCTATCCACTGCGCCTGCCTGATGGTGCGCTGGTAGGCTCATTTTGCCTGCTCGATCGCAACCCGCGCGGTTTCTCGTCCGCTGAGGTGGATATTCTGAAAGATTTTGCACTGATCGTGGAAAATGAGTTTGCGGTGATGAGCGCGGCTACCACCGATGAACTCACCGGGTTATTTAACCGCCGCGCTTTTGATAACCTGGTAAAATTTGCGATTAAGAGCGCCCGTCGTCGCGCTGAGCCGCTTGCGCTGGCATGGCTGGATCTCGACGGCTTTAAGCAGATTAATGATAACTGGGGCCATAACGAGGGTGATGAAGCCCTGCGTTCGATGGCGAAAGTCATGCGTGAAAGCTTCCGTGAAGCGGATCTGTTAGTGCGTTATGGCGGAGATGAGTTCGCGGTTCTTTTCTCTGACACGCATGAACAGGGAGCCTGGATTGCCGTTGAGTACCTGGTTGAGCAGACCGAAGCCTGGAACCAGGCTTCCGGCAAACCCTGGAAGCTCGCCTTCTCCTGGGGGGTAAGTGAGTTCGATCATAACGGTAATGGCGATATAAAAAGCTGGCTGGAAGATGCGGACGCCAGGATGTACGCCATGAAGACCAAAAACCATCGCGAACGCTGATGCCATAGCTAAATCTCTGACAGTGGATGTTGTGTTTACAATCTGTTGATCGCCTGGTGGTTGCTTTTAAGGATTAAAAAGCACCACTTCCTCTTCTGTTCGCCTTTTTTGCACCCGCGAAATTCGTGCCCGTAACACTGGCTGCAGGACGTAATCTTTTTATACCCGCAATGGCTGGCAGAAAGCCGGCAATAGCCCGCAATTGCCTTGACGCCGGATGGCACAAGGTTTGCGGCGAGCGTTTTTATACGTTTTTGTGACGGGTGTTGCATTTTTGGGACTACCGCTGGAAATGTTGTCTCGCTTTGATCAAAACAGGGGTTCATGGTCGAAAAGTTTGATAAGTTATTAGACCAATCTTAACAGGTTGTATGACTAATCAAAAAGGAACCCATTGTGAACACTGTTAACCGTCGCGATTTTCCCGGCGCTTCTTACCCTGAGCGTGTGATTCAGTTTGGCGAAGGCAACTTTCTGCGAGCCTTTGTTGACTGGCAGATCGATTTACTGAATGAGCACACTGACCTGGATGCGGGAGTGGTGATTGTTCGTCCAATCGACAGCGACTTCCCGCCCTCGCTGAGCACCCAGGACGGTTTGTATACCACTATCATCCGTGGCCTGAATGAGCAGGGCGAAGCGGTCAGCGACTCGCGCCTGATCCGCTGCGTGAATCGTGAAATCAGTGTTTACGGGCAGTACGATGAGTTCCTGAAACTTGCGCATAACCCACAGATGCGTTTTGTCTTCTCCAACACCACCGAAGCCGGTATCAGCTACCACGCTGGCGATAAATTCGATGATGCGCCCGCTGTTAGCTATCCGGCTAAACTGACCCGTCTGTTATTCGAACGTTTCAGCCATTTTAACGGCGCGGCAGACAAAGGCTGGGTCATCATCCCGTGTGAACTGATCGATTACAACGGTGACGCGCTGCGTGAACTGGTGCTGCGTTATGCGCAGGACTGGGCGCTGGGCGACGCGTTCGTGGCATGGCTCAACACCGCGAACACCTTCTGCTCCACGCTGGTTGACCGTATCGTAACGGGCTATCCGCGCGATGAAGTGGCAAAAATTGAAGCGGAGCTGGGCTACCATGACAACTTCCTCGACACTGCAGAACACTTCTATCTGTTTGTGATTCAGGGCCCGCAGTCTCTGGCCGCCGAGTTGCGTCTGGACAAATACCCGCTGAACGTGCTTATCGTCGATGACATCAAGCCGTATAAAGAGCGCAAAGTCGCTATTCTGAATGGCGCGCATACCGCACTGGTTCCTGTCGCCTTCCAGGCTGGTCTCGATACCGTGGGCGAAGCCATGAACGACAGCGAAATCTGTGCCTTTGTTGAGAAGGCGATTTATGAGGAGATCATCCCGGTTCTTGACCTGCCGCGTGATGAGCTGGAATCCTTTGCCAGCGCGGTGACCGGACGTTTCCGTAACCCGTACATTAAACACCAGTTGCTCTCTATTGCCTTAAACGGCATGACCAAATTCCGTACCCGCATTCTGCCGCAATTGCTGGCAGGGCAGAAAGCCACCGGTAAATTGCCAGCGCGCCTGACCTTCGCGCTGGCCGCGCTGATTGCTTTCTACCGCGCAGACCGCAATGGCGAAGCTTATCCGGTACAGGACGATGCACACTGGATCACCCGTTATCAGCAGCTGTGGGGCCAGCATGGCGACCATCAGATTAGCACCAGCGATCTGGTGAAAGCGGTGCTGTCGGTAAGCGACCACTGGGAGCAGGATCTGACTCAGGTAAACGGACTGGTAGAACAGGTTTCTCTGGATCTCGACGCTATCCTGCTGCAGGGCATGCGTCAGGCTGTAAAACCGCTGTGCTAATAGTCTTCTGCATTGAGTTTGACAACCCGGCATCAGCCGGGTTTTCTTTTTAATGGATTTAGTTACAACATACTATTTATTACGCCAACAACACGCGCATCAGAATCGGCGGAAAAAAACAAAAAGGTCTGTCAGGATGGAAGATCTTTTCTATACTTTATTGTGCCACACCAGTGCCGATACGTTCGGCCAGGGAAATCCGTTGTTGCCGCAGCCTGGCGCAACAAGAACGAAAGAGAGGGACAAGCAATGGAAAAGCTGGAAAGAGCGGTGCCTGTAGTCATGGGTCTGGTCGTCAGTATTTCGCTTATTGCCACGGCATGGGATATCTCATTCGTCAGTACGTTACCCTGAATAGTTGCCTGAAAGGGGACTCGTTCCCCTTCAGGCCTTAAGCCATTCCCGCGTCTCTTTTGCTACCCGCTGTAATAATCCCACCGCCTCTTCGCTGCTATGAACATTGGTGAATCCCATAATTAACCCATAGCGTTTTTCAGAGCTGTTATACCACTCTGAAAGCGGACTGACTTTTAGCTGCTGTTCTTGCCAGATTTGCGCCAGATGAACATCTCCTGCGCCATGGCGCAGAAACGCGATAATATGCATGCCGCCATCATTAACCTCCACATCGAACAGATCCGGAAAAACCTGGTTTAACGCATCGATCACCAACTGACGACGCTGCTGATAAAGGTTGCGCATCTTCTTTAAATGGCGAAAGAAATAGCCTTCGCTAAGAAAGCTTGCGACGATTTTTTGTGTCAGCACGGGTTGTGCGCTCTCGGTTATCTCACCGGTCTCATGAAATGCGCTGAGAGTACTGCGCGGCATGACCAGGTAGCTGATACGCAGGGCAGGCATAATCGTTTTACTGAATGTGCCCATATAAATGACCCGATCATCAGTATCAAGGCTCTTCAGGGCAGGCAGTACCTTGCGGGTGTAATGGAACTCGCCATCATAATCATCTTCTACGATCCACGCGTTATTAGCCGTGGCCCACTCCAGTAACTGGCGTTTACGGGCCAGAGAAAGGGTGACTGCAAGCGGGCTGTGGTGTGAAGGGGTAATACAGACAAAGCGGGCATCCGCATGGTTTTTCAGCAGGTAGTCAACATCGAGTCCTTGCTTGTCTACTGGCGCGTAATGGAGATTTTCTGCCTCCTTTTTCAGTAATTGCTGACCAAAGATATAGCCCGGGTTTTCAATGACGACTTTATCGCCGCGTACCGCCAGCGCATTGAGGATCAGCGTAAGATTATTACGATAACCGCCTGTAATATAAATCTGCTGTGCCGTGCAGGTCAGCCCGCGCGAAATAGTCAAATAACGGGCGATGGCCTCACGCAGTGGCGGATATCCCATCAGTGGGGGATTGGTCATCTCTGCGGGGGACATGGCGCGAACGGCTTTGCCTGACAGAAGCAACCATTTCTTATAAGGAAAAGCATCCAGCGCGGGGATGCCCAGACGGAAATAACCCTGCTGGTCGCGAATGTCCACCATTGATTTGAGCTGTGTGTCAGCCGTCCAGGTCTGGATAGGGGATTCCGTCTTTTCAGGGACCCGCAGATCAGGATTAACCCGCGTGCCCTTCGCGCCCTGACTTACCAGATAACCTTCGCCTGTCAGAATGGCATAGGCAGTTTCCACCGTTTTACGCGCAACCCCAAGTTCGTCTGCCAGCACACGCACCGAAGGAACTTTGTCACCTGGTTTGAGCTGCCCGCTGAGAATGTTATGCCGGTAGCGCGTGTAAATGTCGCGATAGCCCGTTTTCATGTCCTACCTTGTTTGTCTGTTTTTGTACCTTTTTAGTACGTCATAAGCCTCTAATATAGCGCTTGTCTAATTAATTGATGAGGAAAATGACAATGACCACTCGCGCTAACCACTTCCGGACCATACCTGCTCTTATCAATACGCTGGTCGAATCCAGCATGGCATCACACAAAAGCTCACTGGATGGGGCAATCAAAAACCTGGTGGATATTCGCGCCTCTCAACTTAACGGCTGCGCGTTTTGTCTGGATATGCACGTAAAGCAGGGCAAGTTGCGCGGCGAGCGCGAACTGCGTCTTTACCATGTGGCTATCTGGCGGGAATCTCCGTTATTTAGCGCCAAAGAAAAAGCGGCGCTGGCGTTAACCGAAGCCTTGACACATATCGGGCCGGATGGGGTGACGGATGCGGTTTATCGCCACGTGCGGGAACATTTTAGCGAAGTAGAGATTTCCGAACTGGCGTTTGCCATTGCCACCATCAACGCCTGGAACCGTCTGCAGATTCTGGCACAAATGGCACCCGGCTCGCAGGATGCGGCCTATGGTCTGGATCGTGCCGGGTTACAGTGAGTGCTGTCTGTACTCGCGGATAAAGGCGATAAACGCCTGCAAACCGGCCGGAATATGGCGATGACCGGGGTAATACAAACACAGCCCTTTAAAGGGCTGTGTCCACTCATTGAGCACACTGACCAGCCGGCCTGAACGTAAATCGTCTGCAATATACAATTCCGGTAAAAAACCGATGCCGAGTCCTGCGCGTACTGCGGCAATGGAGGTAAACAGATCGGTGGTGGCAAGCCTTGGCGGCACAGCAATGGCAAACTGTTCACCGTGGCGTGCAAACTCCCAGCGATAAATCCCGCCGTGAGACATCCGCATGCAGATACCTTGTTGCCGGGTGAGGGCTTCCGGCGTCTGCGGCGTGCCGAATTGAGCAAACCACTGCGGCGTGGCGACCACCCGCATATGAATATCCGGCGTCAGCGGCACCGCAATCATATCCTGTGGAACGGACTCTGCCAGGCGAATCCCGGCGTCATACCCCTCGGCAACGATATCGATCATGCGGGCATCGCTGGCGGTTTCCATGCGCATTTGCGGATAGCGCGCCAGAAAAGAAATCACCAGTTCATCGAGAAAAAGCTGTCCGATAGCCTGCGGTACATTAATGCGTAACGTGCCGGACGGCTCATCAGGCTGGCTGTGAATTTCGTCAGCGGCCTGCTGGATCTCTTGCAGCGCCGGACCGATGCGGGCGACAAAACGCTGTCCGGCTTCGGTGAGCGCGACGCTGCGTGTCGTGCGGTTAAAGAGTCTGGCATCAAGACGCGTTTCCAGTCCGGCAATCGCGTTGCTGACCGCTGTTGCTGACATACCCAACTCCTGGGCCGCAGCACGAAAACTTCCGCGACGCAGCACCGCCATCACCACTTCCAGCTCAATCAAACCTGAACGATGCATAGATTATCCTGATAATCGAAACAACCCTTGCAGGATAACCCGGATTATCGGCGCGATAAAGCTATGCCAGACTGGCTGCATCAATCGTGGAGGACACTATGCAACAGCTTGAACATCTCTGGATCAATGGCGAATTTACCCAGGCCCTGGGAGAAGACTATTTCGACTTATACAACCCTTCTACCGCTGAGGTGACAGGGCGGATTCGCATGGCAAATACCGATGACGCCGTGCGGGCAATTGCGGCGGCTAAAGCGGCGTTTGTTGACTGGTCTCAAACAAGCGTTGAAGAGCGGCTGGCGGTTTTACAACGAGTGCGGGATGCCATGGCAGCCTGTCAGGATGAACTGCTGCATGCCATTGTCCAGGAATACGGAGCCCCGGCGTCGCGTTCCGCCTGGATGGCCAGTTATCCGGTGGCGGTGATTGACCAGGTCATACATGACTTGCGGCAATTTGAATTTTCCACCTCAGTCGGCAAAGCCCTGGTGAAGATGACGCCGCTTGGGGTCGCCGGGCTGATTACACCCTGGAACAGCAACGCCGGGTTTATCTGCGGCAAACTCGCCGCAGCGCTGGCGGCTGGCTGTACGGCGGTGATCAAACCAAGCGAGATGAGCGGATTACAGACCCATGTGGTAATGAAGGCCCTGCATGCAGCCGCGCTACCGCCAGGGGTGTGCAATATCATTACTGGCTATGGTGCTGTGGTGGGTGAGGCCATCAGCCGCCACCCGGACGTTGCCAAAATCTCCTTTACCGGCTCGACGCAGACCGGGAAGGCGATTTTGCGTAATGCCGCCGACAGCTTTAAACGTGTCACGCTGGAGCTTGGCGGTAAATCACCGACGCTGATTCTCGACGATGCCGATCTGGCGACAGCGATACCGCTTGCCATCCAGGCCGGGTTTATGAATAGCGGCCAGGCGTGTATTGCCGGTACGCGAATTCTGGTACCACAATCACGCAAAAGCGAGTGTGAAGAGGCGCTACGCAAGGCGGTTGAAGCGGTGAAATCCGGTGACCCGCTTGATTCGCAAACGGAAATTGGCCCGATGGTCAGCGACAAACAGTGGCAGCGGGTACAAGGCTATATTCGCCTGGGTCTGCAAGAGGGCGCTCGTTTGCTGGCTGGGGGAGAAGGGCGTCCGGAAAAGAGCGAGCAGGGGTGGTTTGTGAAGCCGACACTTTTTACCGATGTGGACAATAGTATGCGTATCGCCCGTGAAGAGATTTTTGGCCCGGTACTGTCAATAATTACCTATCGCGACGATGACGACGCCGTGGCGATCGCTAACGACACGGATTACGGTCTTAGCGCGCTGGTATTAGGTGCAGATATGCAGCGGGCAGAGCGTATCGGCGAGCGTATTACCTCCGGTCGGGTGCAAATCAATACTCTGGCACACGAAGCGGGGGCACCGTTTGGCGGTTTTAAACACTCGGGGATCGGTCGCGAAATGGGGCGCTGGGGGATCGCGGCGTTTATGGAGCCGAAGGCGGTGGTCAGGTAGTAAAGAGACGCCGGTTTCCCGGCGTCACGTTTTCTTAGCGGGCGTCTTGCATTTTTAACTGGAAGAAACGCACGGAGTTACGCAGTTGTTCGCTTTGCTCAGACATGGAGTGGGCGGCGACGGCAGCCTGTTCCACCAGCGTGGCGTTCTGCTGGGTAACCTGATCCATCTGGTCGATGGCGACGCTGATTTCACGAATCCCCTGATGCTGCTCGGTCGAGGCGGCTGAAATCTCTGCAACAATATCTGTCACTTTATTAACGGAGGTGACGATCTGCTCCATCGCCCGGCTGGCGGTATCCGCATAACGAGAGCCGTCGGTAATTTTATGGACGGTCCCTTCGATAAGTTGCTTAATTTCTTTGGCGGCGTTGGCACTTTTTTGCGCCAGGGTACGCACTTCGCCGGCGACCACCGCAAAGCCTTTACCCTGTTCACCGGCGCGGGCGGCTTCAACGGCGGCGTTGAGCGCCAGAATGTTGGTCTGGAAGGCAATTCCTTCAATTACCGAAATGATATCGACGATTTTCTGCGAGCTATCGGAGATTTCATGCATCCGCTTGAGCATATCGTCCACTTCTTTGCCGCCTTTAACGGCTGTTTGCGACGTTTCGCGCGCCAGTTCGCTGGCCCGGCGGGCATTGTCGGCGTTACTTTTTACGTTTTCTGTAATCTGCTGCATGTTCGATGAGGTTTGTACCAGCGAGGCGGCTTGTTCCTCTGTACGCTGGGACAAATCATTGTTGCCCTGTGAAATTTCGCTGGCGGCAAGAGATATAGCCTCACTGCCATGGATGATGCCATCGATAATATCGGCCAGTTTGCCATTCATAAATTTGATGGTTGCCAGCAGACTCTGGGTATCGTTGTCTTTCAGTTTGACGTCGGCTTTCAGATTACCCGACGCAATTTCATTCATGATCTCCACGGCATAGGAGGGTTCGCCACCCAACTGGCGGGAGAGGCTACGGGAGATGAGAAGTGCGATGAACCCGGTGGCAATCAGCGCCAGCAGCAACAACCCACAGAAGGTATAGAGCGCTTTGTCGTAGCCGGACTGCGCAATCGCCCCCGCTTCTTCTCCGCTGGCTACCTCTTTATCCACCAGCGTGGCCAGATCTTTCATCAACTGGGTACGGTATTTGGATGACACCGCGCCGCTGATTTTGGACGCTTCCTCCAGTCTGCCTGCGCTGACGGCCTCGATAACTTTGGCATTAACGTCGACAAAATTACGGAAGTTATCGACAACCGTATTAAACAGGGTACGGGTCTCTTCCGGCGCATCAGCGGAAATTTTAGCGAACTGGCGCTGGGCATTTAAAAATGTCGCCTGATTTTGCAGCAGCTCGCCACGATGTTGTTCCCGCTCCGCAGGGGTGACGGAACCGATATACTGAATTTGCTGTAAGCGCATTTCTGATAATACCCCGCGCATTTCCAGGGTATATCGCACGCCCGGCATACGATTATCACGAAATTTATCAATATGAGATTTACTGACGTGCAACTGATAAATGGAGACAATGCCGAGTACTAACATCATGACTATAAGAATGGAAAAGCCGGTCAGCAATTTTGCTAATACGGATGCCTGAGAAAATTTTTTCATAGTGGTCATTTTTTTAATGAAAGGTAATAGCTATATCGGTAATAAAAGCGGAAAGGTTGATTGTTTTTAATTGATCTTAATCACATATTTTTATTTTTATGAAGTCAGCCTGATAATGGTTAAAAAAGGCTGTGGTCGAAGCGGTAAATGTATTAGAAATGTAAATAAAATGAAAATATTATGATTGTGACTAAAGTGAAATAATGTTTCAGCGAAGAATAATTTAGCAACGGAAATAACTGTTGACGAAATGATTTCAGTTATTCATTTTGCAAAACTTACTGGTAACTCATCGGCCCATTTCGTTGCTTTATTCATCATCTCACTTACTGCATACTCCGGCAGACCTATCTCTTTCGCCATATCGCTGGCTTCTTCCCACAGGCGCTGTTCATAGAGCATAGCGAGGCAGACATACTGATAGAGCGCGCCGTTCTGGTGTTGCAGGGCTGCAATTACCTCTTGCGATACCGCAATTTGCGCCATCAGATCTTCCAGAGGCATTTCGAGGATCACATCCAGTAACGAAAATAATCCAACCATAAAGGCTTCGTTGGATAACGTATGCGACGGTGTACGGGCCGCTGCCAGTTCACAGAATTTGGCGCGAATCAGGCTTAAATAATAGATTTCAGTGGTCTTAACGGTTTCGAATGAAGTTAAACAGGCCACCAGCACAAAGCGACGTAGCTCATTAATCCCAAGATAAACGACAATATCCTTCAGCGATTGATTACGTAAACCGGTAATACCCCTTTTGTTGTAGAGGATATTTTGTGCGTAACGCATAATCTTGAATGACAGCGATACATCGCGCTTGAGCAAATCTTCAATACGATTCAAATTTGGCGATTCGACGTTAACCTCATGCATGAGTTTTAAGGCAAATGCGCGGTTATGTAACAACTTGTTTCTTTTGTGTACTACGGGTTTGCTGAAGAAATAGCCCTGAAAGAGGTGGAACCCCATTTTTTTATAGACCTCAAACTCGTCATAACTTTCGACTTTCTCGGCCAGGAAAATGGCGTGACGTAACATCTCATGCCGATTGTCTATATAAGCAGCAATTTCTTCGCGTGAATTTTTCTGAATATCGAATTTAATAATATTAATATAGGGAATAAACGCATCCCAATCTGCACTTAACGAAAAATCATCCAGTGCGATACGAAAGCCCTGGGTTTGCATCCGTTTTACGGTTTCCAGCAAGCGCTGATCGGGGCTGGAGGTTTCGAGAATTTCGATAACGACACGATCTTTTGGCAGAGTTTCGGCAAGGCCATCCACCAATAACTGATGCGGAAAATTAACATAAACGGAATTATGCTCGTCCTTGCGACCAACTGGCGCACCAAAAAACTGTTCTTCGATCAGTTGTGTGGTTGCCTGTTCCGATGAAACATCAGGGAAACGATTTACCATGCTATCCCTGAAAAGCAGTTCATAACCGACAGTGTTTAATTTGTTATCGAAAATTGCCTGTCTGGCCACAAAAGAAAACATTCATTACCTCACAAATCCGCACGCCTCACATCATTCTCGATAGTACAAGGTACATTAACGCCGCAGGTAAATGAACACGCTTGCGTAGCATAATCATCTCTGATGATTGTTAAAATATAGGCTTAAATCCGTGATTTAACAATTTATGAAAGGTAAAGAGTAAAGGCCCTGCACGCGGGCAGGGCCAGAAGAGTTAATGCGTCTCGAAACAGAGCTGCCGTTCGCAACATGCGTCGCAACTGGGCGAGCGACAAATGAGTTCTCCCTCTGTCTGTAAGCAGCGCTGACGATAGAAAAATTTCTTCCAGCGCATATTTTTGCTATTCATCTCTGCCAGTTGCGGAAAGCAGTCGGTCATAAGTTCGCGCAATTCCTGGCGTGAACTCAGCCCGAGATCCTGCCACAGATGGTTAAATGCCAGCGAGACGCTGGCGATGATCTGATGCATTGGCTCCGCCGTCGGCAACATATGACACGCCAGCCAGTCTGCCAACTGCGTGCGTTCCTCTTCACGACTGGCAATCAGTTCAGACATTAATTTACGCCGCAAAACCACATCCGACGGCGTGGCATGCAGCGGCTCGTTTTGCAGGGTGAGCGTCAGCCAGCAGTTATCCGAAAGTCCCATCTGCAAGGGATAACAACCTTCGCCCTGCGCGTAGAGATGGAGCAGGCGGCGAAGCCAGTAGTGCTGCGCGAAGGCGCTCATGCCACCCCCTTATGACGATCGGCCTGTTGCCACTGCCGACGCGCCTTTTCCCACCAGCGCGCCAGCGTCGGGACAACCGGTTGCCACGCGTCATCGACACAGGGCTGAATACCTTGCGCCTCCAGTTGCTGCCAGGGTCCATAGCCAATACGCGAACAAAAAACGGCTTTGACATCCGCCAGAAGCCCCATGATCGCCGCCATACGCGCTTCACTCTCCTGAGGCTCGCATTCGTCGCTCCCCTGGCAGAATTTAGGGGTAAAACGCTCATTTACCAGCACAACGCCTGCGGCGGAAAGGCTGTATATACGAAAACGATCCGCGTGACCAAAATGGCAGTCAATTACATCTCCCCGAGTGGAGGCGACTGCGACCAGACAGGCATCCGCCTCGTCTGACTCGCCCTGAGTGGCGATACTGGCGTGTAACCTGGCGCGTTTTTGTAATGTCGGCAGCCAGGGCGCAGGCGCGGTTTCCGCCGGGGTAAACAGAAATTGCTGGCTGCGATCTTCACCGAGCATCCCTATCGCATCGGCGCGGCACTGCTGGCAGTGGGTCATTTGCGGCATCACCTCGCCACACTGCTCGCGGGTGGCGGCAAGCATCGCCGCGTCCGGTTCGGGTTGACCATTGAGGCCGAAGACGGTGCCATGTTCTGGCCGGGCAATCAGCGGCATAATGTTATGAATAAACGCGCCGTATTGCCGCAATGTCCGGCTGACATCAACCAGAGAATGGTCGTTGATACCGGGGATTAGCACCGAGTTGATCTTCACAAGCACGCCTTTCTCCGTCAGCTTACGCACCCCTTCCAGCTGGCGGGCCACCAGGATCTGTCCGGCTTCGCGACCGCTGTAGCGTTCGCCATCCAGCCACAGCCAGGCATAGATCTGGGCGGCGATATCCGGATCAAGGGTGTTAATGGTCACGGTGACGTGGTCAACGCCGACGTCCAGCAAGCGATCAACAGCATCGGGCAGCATCAGGCCGTTCGTCGACAGACACAGTTTCATATCCGGCAGTTGCTCGCGGATCAGTTCCAGCGTTTTGAAGGAGCGGCCAATGTTAGCCAGCGGGTCACCGGGTCCGGCGATACCCACCACCGACAGTTGAGGAATTGCGGTCGCGACCTGGCGAACTTTCGCCACCGCCTGTTCGGGGGTGAGCAATGACGAGGAGACGCCGGGGCGGGATTCATTACTGCAATCGAATTTTCGGTTGCAGTAGTTACACTGCAAATTGCAGGCGGGCGCAACCGGCAGGTGCATACGGGCGAAACGGTGGTGGCCGCTACGGGAGTAGCAGGGGTGTGACGCCACTTTTCCGGCGATAAAATCGGTCAAAGGTTCATCAGGTGCCTGGCAACCCTTGCCAGTGGTGGAAGAGCAGGAAGTCATGATCGCTCCTTAATTTGCGTAGTCATGTCTTCCTGCTGCAAAACCCGTACCGCTCACAAAAAAGTTAATTCATTGAAAAATAAAACATTATAAAAGTCCTGTTCGCCGTTGTTTGTCGTAAATGTGGCGTTTAGCTGACAATGTGCTGAATGCCACAAAGTAAAACGTCACATCCTGGGCATGCTGATATCCATTATTTGTATCCGATAGGCGACCTGGCGGGGTGTCATCCCCAGAAGGCGTGCCGCTTTGGCCTGCACCCAGCCGGCTTTTTCCAGCGCGGCAATAAGCCGCTGACGCTCATCCAGCGATTGATCAAGCCAGCTATCCTCTTTGGGTGTGGTGGCAATCGCGAGCTTAGGCGTGTTTTCACGGTGGTTAAACAGCACTACATCCCGGTCGATCAGGCCGCTTTCTGACATTACCGCCGAACGTTCCAGACAATTTTCCAGTTCGCGCACATTACCGGGCCAGTTGTAGCCCATCAGCAGACGAATGGCGCCATCACTGATCCGTAGGGTGCGCCCCTGGTTCTGGGCGATTTTGCGCACCAGAAAGTGTGCCAGTTCGGCAATGTCCTCCTGACGTTCACGCAGCGGAGGCAGGGAGATGGGCATTACGTTGAGGCGATAATAAAGATCCTCGCGGAAATTGCCCATCCGCACCTCTTCTTCCAGATTGCGGTTGGTGGCGGCAATGATACGCACATTGACGCGCAGGGTTTCATCACCGCCGACGCGCTCCATTTCGCCCTCCTGCAATATGCGCAGCAGCTTTGCCTGAAAAGAGGCGCTACTTTCGCCAATTTCATCCAGAAACAGCGTGCCGCCGTCCGCCAGTTCAAAACGCCCTTTCCGCTGGCGAACTGCGCCGGTAAAAGCCCCTTTTTCATGGCCGAACAATTCGCTCTCCAGCAGCGTATCCGGCAGTGCGGCGCAGTTAAATTTCACAAACGGCGCAGCGGCGCGGGGGGAGTTATGATGAATAGCATTGGCGATAAGTTCTTTCCCGGTGCCGCTTTCGCCACGCACCAGTACCGTGGTGTCCCAGCGTGATACCTGGCGGATAATCTCCATTGTCTGCTGCATGGCCGGGCTTTTGCCCACCATATTCTCAAAGCCGAAGGGACGAGGCGACGCACAACTACGCTGGCGCTCAGTCTGGGCAATCGCCGCCCGTGGCGTGGGGGCGGGTGGCGGTGTCATCAACCTGACCGTCTGAGCAACCAGGTTGGCGACGGTTTCCAGGAAGCGTGTACAGGACGGAAGCCGCTCCTCCAGACGCGCCATCGGCTGAGCGGCGAGCACGCCAATCGGCTGAGCGCGCGGCCCCATTAACGGGACAGCGATAAACGGCAGGTTATAGTCGTAGATACCCAGCCGGTCGAGAAAGCGTTGATCGTCGGCGACACGCGGCAGCACGAGCGATTGCCCCTGGGAAAGCACCGCGCCCACCAGTCCTTCCCCCGGACGATAGCGAATTTGCGAGCTGCCGGGGATCAGATGTTGGTCTGCCTCCTGCAAGGCTTCAATACTCAGGATTTCCTGTTGGTTGTCATAAAGACACAGCATGCCGTGTTGCATAAACGCGTCATTATGCAGGACGCACAGCACTTCCTGCAGCGTCTGGCTTATCTCCGTTGCGCGACTCAACACCACGCTGATGCGCTGCATGGCGGTAAATTGCTGGGAGAGATCAAAACGCCAGACGGTGGTGCCCGACTCGGGTCGCTGGGTCATCGTGGGCCTCCGGTCAGTGAATGAAATAACGGGAATCGCAGGGTCAGGCAGGTACCGCCCTCAGGACGGGTGGTCAGTTCTATTGCGCCGCGGTGATGGGCGACCAGGGTTTGAATCAGTCGCAGTTCCATTCCTTTGCCGGGGGCGTTCAGGGCATCGGGAGAGTGGGCGTATCGTACATGGATTAGCGGCACATTATCCGTCAGCCAGATGGACAGCCAGCCATCCTCTTCACGGGCGTAAAGCTGGGTATGCAGCACTCTGTCCGGTAGCGCTGCGGCAAGGGCCAGGGTGCGGTCCAGCCACAAACTGAGACAGGCAAGGATCTGCGTGCGTTGACCAAATCCCGCCAGATGAGGAGAGGCCATTTCAACGTGCAGATTTTCGCCATCGTTAAAACGGGTATGGTAAAGCGCGCGCAGGTCGTCAAACAGCGGTTGCAGGGGCCACAGCGCACTCTCTTCCAGATCGAGAGAAGGGCGACAGCGTTGCAGACGGGCCAGCGCCTCTTCCCCTTCGCGCCACGCCGCATCCAGCGCCACGTTGTGGCTATCTTCACCGTTAAGCCTGCGCGCCGCCGCCAGCATATTGATAGGGCAATTTAGCTGGACCAGCGCGGCATCCAGTGATTCGCGGATCGCCG
The DNA here is from genome assembly GCA_900112785.1 of Phytobacter palmae. Classification (GTDB taxonomy): domain Bacteria; phylum Pseudomonadota; class Gammaproteobacteria; order Enterobacterales; family Enterobacteriaceae; genus Phytobacter; species Phytobacter palmae. Next base: position 75,984 of record FONB01000005.1, read on the forward strand.
CCAGCAGTTTCCCGGTGGTCATCTCCTGTTTGAGCCGATCGAGTCGGCCCTGCTCGGCCTGTTGCTGTTGCTGGGTGCAATCGGTGATCACCACCAGGGTGCGGGGAAGCGCGCTATCTATAAAGTAACGACTGGCTTCTTCGCTCACACCGGGCAATGGCCAGCAGGTGACGGAGAGCCAGCGCACAGCGCCGCGCAGCACCACAGGCAGTATTTGCCCGGCACAGAGATCGCTTTTGCGGCGGGAGAAATCAAGCTCGGTGAGCAACTCCTTGCCGCCGCAGTCGGCGCAAAAGGTTTTGTAAGCGAGGTTATCGAGTATGACCTGGTCCTGCTCGTTAACCACTACCACGGCGGCAGGAATGTTATTCAATACCGCCTCGCTCATGGTGGTGTGATTGCGTAATCGCTGTTCGAGCGCATAGCTGGCGCTGATATCACGCTGCATGGCGAGGTAGTGTTCCAGTTCGCCGTGTTGGTTGATGACTGGCGTGATGTCGACTTCTGCAAGATAAAGGCTACCATCGCGACGGCGATTGATGAGCTGACCGCGCCAGGGCATCTGTTGCAGCAGTGTTTGCCACAGTTCCTGATAAATGCTGTGCGGTGTCTGCTGGCTTGCCAGTATGCGATGGTTCTGGTTGAGCAATTCCGCAAGGCTGTAACCGGTCTGGCGACAAAAGGCCGGATTGGCATACAGAATCCTCGCCTGGGGGTCGGTCAGTGAAATCGCGATCGGCGCCTGTTCAACCATCGTGGAAAACAGTCCGGGATGTTGAAGTGAGAGGTTACCCGCAATCTCCTGCGGTGCGCGGGTCTCCAGCATCATATTAAAGGTCATCACACACTCCTGATTTCAGGCCCGGCTGTGTCGCATTTACAACATTTTGTGTTGTGAAACGGCCGACATCCGCAGCCCTGATTGGGTGTGATAAACCATGCAAAGAGTGCACCTTTAGAGCAGGTAACGCGCCGAAACATTGATCCTGATCCGTATTTTGCCCCTGATTTGGCCTGCAGAGGCCTTCTGATCAGCCCCGGGAGCCGGGCCGCAGATGTGGGTTGCACAAAAAAGAGTCACCTTTTCACCCATTTCAGTGCAAAAAAGCGACTCAAAAAACCTGGCACAGCCTTCGCAACAGGAGAAGGGATACCCGCCGTTTGCAGGCGGCCTTATTCTTTCTCAACAGGAGCGCGACATGGCTAACATTGGTATTTTTTTTGGCAGCGACACGGGAAAAACCCGCAAAATCGCCAAACTGATCCAGCAAAAACTGGGGGATGTGGCGGATGCGCCGGTCAATATTAATCGCACGTCGCTGGAGACGTTTTTGTCGTACCCGGTGCTGGTACTCGGTACGCCAACCCTGGGGGACGGGCAGTTACCGGGGATTGCCGCCGGATGTGAAAATGAATCCTGGGGGGAATTTATCGACCAACTGGAGGACGCAAACCTGAGCGGTAAAGTTGTCGCCTTGTTTGGGCTTGGCGATCAGCAGGGTTATCCGGATAACTTCGCCAGTGCGTTACGCCCCCTCTATGATGCGGTGGTGGGCCGTGGTGCGCAGGTTGTCGGTGAGTGGCCAGGGGATGGGTATGATTTTTCCTTTTCCGCCGCGCTGGAAGACGGGAAATTCGTCGGGCTGGTGCTGGATCAGGATAATCAGTTTGATTTAACGGACGAGCGGGTGGAATCCTGGCTTGAGCAGATTAAGCCGCAGATTTTGTAAGAATTTTTTCCCGGATGCGGCGCCAGTGCGCCTTATCCGGGCTACGGTACGGTGTTGCGGAATATGTTGTCCCGACTCAGGAATTGACCCACGCCAGGGTAAATCCGTCCCAGCCTTTGATACCGACGGTCTGTATCGCTGTTGCGGTGATCCGCGGGTCTTCGCCCATCATCTCAATAAACGTTCTGACGCCCTGAACCCTTTCGTCTTCGCTCTGCGGGTTGGTCACCTCACCGTCGCGAACCACATTATCACCAATGATTAGCGTACCGGGGCGGGAATAACGCAGCGCCTGACGGAGATAGGCCGGATTGTTTGGTTTGTCGGCATCAATAAAAATCAGATCAAACGGCGGGTGGTCGCCCAGTTTTTCGAGGGACGCCAGCGCGGGGCCTTCAACAACGCTGACTTTCTCGTCCAGCCCTGCCAGTTGCAGATTCTGTCGGGCAATTCTGGCATGCAACGGATCGGCTTCCAGCGTTAACAGTTCGCCGTCGTCCGGTAATTCGCGGGCCATCCAGATAGTACTGTAACCGCCGAGCGTACCGATTTCCAGGATACGTTTTGCCCCGATCATACGCACAAACAGGGCCAGTAGCTGACCCTGATTGGCCGCCACATCAATGGCGGGAAGCCCTGCTTGTTGGTTATTGATCAGCACTTGCTCAAGAATGTCATCTTTGGGGATAAGCTTTTCAATCAGATAGTTATCGACACCTGACCACTGTTTTTGCATAGCATAACTCCCTGGTTAATCGCTCACTGCTGGCAAGGACCATCCTCCCCCCAGTGCGCGATATAAATCGATTTGCGCCAGTAACAGATTACTTTTGGCCTGAACGACGCTGAGCTGCGTGGAGAACAACGTGCGCTGGGCATCGAGCTCATCAAGGTAGGATGAGTACCCGTTGCGATAGCGGTTTTGCGCAATGCGTAACGCCTCCTGAGCCACCAGAGTCTGCGCCTGCAATTCCGCCAGCTGTTCCTGCAAATGCGTTATCGCGTCCAGACTGTCGTTGACCTCTTTAAAAGCATTTCGCACTGTTTTTTCATAGGCATACAGCGCCTGGTTACGTTGTGACGCTGTCACGTCAACCTGAGCATTCAGCGCCTGACGATTAAGCAACGGAGCCAGAATACTGCCACCCACACTCCATAGCTGAAGCGGGTTATCCAGCAAACCGGGCAGGGTTCTGTCCTGAATGCTGCCCGTGGCGGTAAGGTTGATAGATGGCAACAAACTGGCACGAGCAGAAGCCAGCGTGGCATCAGCGGCGATCAACTGTTGTTCCGCCTGGGCAATATCCGGACGGCGGTTAAGCAATGACGATGGTAAGTTTGATGGGATCTGCAGTGGCGTAAGTTGATCGAGTTCATTTTGCCGGGCGATGCTGCCAGGGTTGGCACCGATGAGCAGACTGAGCGCATTTTCCTGCTGGGCGATTTGATGGCGCAGGCCCGGAATCTGCGCTCGCGTCGCGCGCATCTCAGAATCTGACTGCATCAGTTCCAGCCGCGAACTGTATCCCGTCTCATACTGGCGTTGCGCCAGCCTGAATGCTTCTTCCCGGGCTTTTAAGGTCGATTCGGTGACCCGCAGTTGGTTATCAAGCGAAAGCAGACTGACGTAACCGGATGCAACTGAGGAGGCAACGGTTAAATCAGCGGCAGCGGCAGCGGCTTTTTGTGCCGCCAGCGAGGCCTGTGCGGCATCGGTGGTATTACGATGAACGCCCCAGATATCCACATCATAACTGGCCGTTAGCGTGCCTTTATATAAGGTGCTGTAGATGGGCAACCCTGTGGCCGCAGACTGGGTACGGGCGCGTGTACCGTTAACGCCTGCGCTGAGCGAAGGAAAAAGAGAGCCCTCTGCGCCGTAAACCCGTGCCTGGTACTCATTGACCCGCTCACGGGCAATCAGTACGTCACTGTTATAGCGAAGCGCCTGATCTACATAACCGTTTAGCGCATTATCGTGAAAATTGCGCCACCAGACCTTCTCGACTGTACTCGATGGGCCAACGGCGCTGCGCCAGGTCGCAGGGATCTGTAATGAAGGCTTCGCCGGTTTTACATCAACAGATTGACACGCCGTAAGCAGCAGGCAGGTGAGAGCAATGAGAGGACGAACGGTCATTGTTTCGTCTCCCGGGTATCAATATGGACCTGTACCGACATGCCAGGACGCAGGCGGGCAATCTCTTCCTCTTTGCCTTTCACTTCAATGCGCACCGGAATGCGCTGGGCAATTTTCACAAAGTTACCCGTTGCGTTGTCAGGTGAAATAGCGCTGAATTCCACACCGGTCGCCGGCGAGATACTCTCAACACGACCTTCAAACGCTTTGCCGTCCAGCGCATCGACAGTGAATCGTACCGGCTGTCCGGGGTGAACGTTCGCCAGTTGCGTCTCTTTAAGGTTGGCGATAACCCAGTGCTGGGCGGGAACCAGCGACGTCAAATGTGTACCGGCGGTGACGTACGCTCCCAGTCTGACGCTAATTTGTCCGAGCTGGCCGTCACGCGGGGCGACAATGTGGGTGTTTTGCAGATCGATCTCTGCCAGCTCCAGGGCCGCTTTGGCATTTTCCACATCCGCTTCCAGGGCGCCGCGATTAACGATAGTCGTTTGGAGATCCTGGCGTGAAACGTCGAGGGTGGCCTGTGCCTGAGCAATACTGGCATTGCCCTGCGCCGCGCTGGCGAGGGCCGCGTCGCGCTCACGAACAGAGAGTGAACCATCGGCGCTCAGGGCTTTTACGCGTTTAAGGTTTGCCTGAGACTGGATATTCTGCGCCTTCGCACTGGTCAGCGCCGCCTCGTTACGCTGGATAACCGCCTCGGCACTTTTCCGTTGTTGAATATTGTTATTCAGCGCGGCGATTTTCATTGCCAGTTGCGCCTGTGCCTGATGGACGCGCTGACGATAAATACGATCGTCAATCTGCATCAGCAGATCGCCTTTTTTGACCCGGGCGAAATCCTGGACATTCACCTGCGTGATATAGCCATTCACCTGCGGACTAATGAAGGTCGTCAGACCGCGCACATAGGCGTTATCTGTAAACTGGGTTTGCCGGGTAAAAGGGGGCAACTGCCAGGCGTAAAGAATCACCAGTACGCCAACAATACCAATAGCGGCAGCGGCGAAAATTGACACAATACGCAGGTTACTGCGGGTATTTGCCCGCTCTTTGGCGGCATCCTGCTGACTCATAGATACTCCAGTAAAGTTAACACTCTTATTTTTTAGTTCCGGTTGCCTGTCTTAATACGATACGCGCGGTGATACGCAGGCGTATCAGTCGCCAGAATATCCACACCAGTGTGGCGGCGGCGATAGAGGCGGTTAACAGATAAGTATCGTTGTAAGCGAGAATATTCGCTTCCAGAGTTGAGACGTTCTGCAACTGCGTGGCGGCCTGAGCGCTCAGTAATGTGCTGTCACTGATCATGCTCTGGTACATCTGGCTGTAGAGTTGCAGCCGCTCGTTGACCAGCGGGTTAAGGGTAGTGAGCTGGTCGGCAAGCAGGCTGGAATGGTATTTTTCACGCCAGGTCTGGAAGGTGCCGAGAATGGCAGAACCCAGTAGCCCGCCGATGTTCTGGCTCATTCCAAACAGCACCGAGAAGCTAACCAGATTGCGCGGCTCGGCGACCACGCCGCCGATTCCGGCCAGCATGGCGGGCGCGAGGAAGAAGGCGCTGCCAAAACCGAGTAAAAACTGGCTTATCATGAGCTGGTCAGGGCGCGTAAGCGTGGTTGACTGACTGTCCATCAGCGAGGCAATGATCATCAAGACCAGCGAGGTAACAATAGGCCAGGACAGGCGTTGAGGTTTTATCGTCAGACAACTGGCGATGATGCCGCAGATAATCCCGGCGAGAATAGACCACGCAAGGTTGGTCATCTGTTCATTCTGCAAACCAACATACTGCAACCAGCCAAACACACCGGTGTTTTGCTCTGCCAGCACGATGCGGATTAACAGCATGATTAAACCGAGCCGTACTATGCTGCCGCTGGAGAGCCAGCGTGTATTTAAGAGTGGGTTGCTGCGGTTATGTTCAAACACAATGGCACTCACGATCAGTACCACTGCCAGCGCCAGTGACCAGCCAATCCACGGGGCTTCAAACCACCAGTCCAGACGGCCAAGCGACAGCACCGCACAAACCAGAGCCATGCCGGGCGCAAGCAAAAAGAAGGTAATAAAGTCCTTCTTTTCAAAAACTTTTTTGCGATCGCCGGGGGGAAGTTTGAGCATCATTACGCAGGCGAGGGAGATCAGCGCCAGACCCAGCTCGAAAAAGTACAGGCCACGCCATTCATCAAGTTGCAGGAGTTCTGTGGAAAACAGCCTGGCAATGGGAATGGCCAGCGACGAACCGGTTATGCCGATTGTCAGGGCTTTCAGGCGATGGCGGGCAGGCCAGGCCTGGATTTGATAATAGATCCCAAGCGAACTGAGCGCCGCAGCAACCATGCCATGAGCGGCGCGCACCAGTAACGCTGAACTGAGATCGTTGACGAACAGGTGAAAGAAGGTCACCAGCACGTACAGCACCAAAAATCCCTCGGTAAAGGCGCGCAACCCAAACTGCTGGCGGAACTTTACCAGCAGCAGGTTGATAGACACGTTCGTCATGACATAAACGGCAGGGAGCCAGGCAATTTCCGTCGACCAGGCGGCAAAAGTCCCTTGCAGGTTTTGCAGATTAGCGGTGACCATCGCATTGCCCAGCGCACCGGTCATGCAGACCAGCAGCCCGACGATGCCATAGGCGATACGTTTGGGTGTGCTGTGAAATGGGGTCGAGGGTGAGCCCAGCAGCATCGGCTTTTCGTGTGGCGCCCATTCCCGTGGCGCGTAGGGATCGCTTTTTGGCAAGCGCATTACTTCTTCCCGACCTCAACGAGCAGCTTTTCCAGCACCCGGCGGGTTTGTGCCTGCTCCTCAGGACTAATGACCGATAAAATTTCTTCACGCAGGTCATCGGCTACGGTCTTTACCTGGTGATAAAGCGCCATCCCTTGATCTGTAGCAACCAGCAGGCGTTTGCGTTTGTCCTGATCGGTCAGTACGCGCTGTACCAGTTGTTGTTCGACCAGGCGATTAATCAGCGGCACCAGTGTGGCGTTCTCAATGCCTAACTCCTGTGCGAGCTCACTTTGCGATAACGGGGTTTGATTGCGGGCGATAGCGGCGACTGCAAGCCAACTGGCCTGACTCATGCCCAGCCCACGCAGGCGACGATCGACCGCCAGGCGCCAGTGATGGGCCGTGAGATAGAGCAGATGAGAAAAAGTGAGGTCGCGGTTATCCATATCGTTTTCTGATAATTAGTTAGATATCTAATGAGTTTATCGTTAGCTGCGTGAATATTTCAAGTGTATTAGAAAGCTCAGGTTTTGTAGGAGAGCGTGTAGAGATGGCAAAAGATATCAACCTCCCTGCATACTGGATGGGTTTTCAGGGTGCTTTACGCTGTAGTCTCGCTTCACTAAGCTGTACTGAGGCTTAAAAATGGAGGGCTCTTTCCATGACGATGTTTCCCTGCTTATCTGAACCTACGCTTGCGGCTGCAAATACACTGGGGCAGTGGCTGGCACAAAATGACTTTGCCAGCAAACCGACGCCAGTCCATGCCGATGCGGTAATCATCCCCGGGCATTCGGTTATCCCAGTGATTGATGCGGCATGCGCGATAGCGTCGGGTCAGCATATTCCGTTGATCATTAGTGGCGGTATCGGGCATTCCACACCATTCCTTTACGCCGCGGTTTCCCGGCACTCTGCGTATAATTTAATCCCCACTACGGGACGCAAAGAAGCGGAAGTCATTGCGGATATCGCAGAGAAATTCTGGAAGATTAAGCGCAAAAATATTTTTATAGAAAAACAGTCAACGAATTGTGGCGAAAATGCCCGATTTTCGATCGACATGATGCTATCGCACGGTATGAACGTTAAAACCGTATTGATTGTGCAAGATCCCGCCCTGCAACGCAGAACGATGGCGACTTTTGCCCGCGTGAGCCAGGGCTGTACCAATGCCCCCCACTGGTTAAGTTACTCAGGGTTTACCCCTGAACTGATTAATACCCCTGATGGCCTGGCTTTTTTATCCCCGAAAGAGGGATTGTGGCCTGTTGATCGTTACTTATCACTGATTTTGGGTGAAGTGCCGCGCTTAAGAGACGACGAGAAGGGCTATGGTCCGGCAGGACGCGATTTTATTGTTCATGTCGATTTTCCCCCGTCGGTTGAGAAGGCATGGCAGGTTCTTGAGTCCGATGAGGTGCTTTACGAAACGCTGCGCCGCCGTTCGCTGGTTTAAACAGTGCCCGTTTGCGCCGGCGTCGCCGCAAACGGGCAATTAATGTTGGTTCGATGTTATTCCATTGTTGCGTTTATGCTTTTCTTTTATGAGTTGACTCACAAAACTTACTCTCCCCCCTGGGAAACAGACCGCGCACTTGTAGATTTTTAACAATGAGTTCACTTGTTAAAAACAATGTCATTACAGGAGCAGGTCATGACAGCACCCGTACAGCACCCTATGTATATCGATGGTCAATTTGTTACCTGGCAGGGCGATGCCTGGATTGATGTCACCAACCCGGCAACGGAAGAGTTGCTCTCGCGTATTCCGGACGGGACCGCAGAAGATGCGCGCAAAGCGATTGATGCCGCTGATAAAGCGCAGCCTGCATGGGAAGCCTTGCCCGCCATCGAACGTGCCGGATGGTTACGCAAAATCGCCGCCGGTATCCGTGCCAGAGCGAGCGAAATCAGTGCGCTGATCGTTGCCGAAGGCGGGAAAATCCAGCAACTGGCCGAAGTGGAAGTTAATTTCACCGCCGACTATATCGATTACATGTCAGAGTGGGCGCGTCGCTATGAAGGTGAAATCTTGCAAAGTGACCGTCCGGGCGAAAATATCTTCGTCTTTAAGCGTCCGCTGGGCGTTACCACCGGGATCCTGCCATGGAACTTCCCGTTCTTCCTGATTGCCCGCAAACTGGCGCCAGCGCTGATTACCGGCAATACCATCGTTATCAAACCGAGTGAATTTACCCCGAATAACGCCATCGCTTTTGCGCAAATAGTGCATGAAGTTGGATTGCCCAAAGGGGTCTTTAACCTGGTGCTGGGGCGGGGTGAAACCGTAGGACAGGAGCTGGCGGCTAATCCAAAAGTGGCGATGGTCAGCATGACAGGCAGTGTGGCTGCGGGTGAAAAAATCATGGCCGCGGCGGCCAAAAATATCACCAAAGTATGTCTCGAACTGGGCGGAAAAGCGCCGGCTATCGTCCTTGATGATGCCGATCTGGAGTTGGCAGTGAAAGCGATTGTCGATTCCCGCGTGATCAACACCGGGCAGGTCTGTAACTGTGCCGAACGCGTCTACGTGCAGAAAGGCATTTATGACCGTTTTGTTAATCGTCTGGGCGAGGCGATGAAAGCGGTGAAATTTGGTAATCCGGGCCAGCGCAATGACATCGCGATGGGGCCACTTATCAACGCCGCCGCCCTTGAACGCGTGGAAGCCAAAGTCGCCCGCGCGGTGTCGGAAGGGGCACGAGTGGTGCTGGGCGGCAAAGCAGTAGAAGGTAAAGGCTATTTCTATCCGCCAACGTTGCTGCTGGATGTGCGTCAGGAGATGTCTGTTATGCATGAAGAGACGTTTGGACCGGTTCTGCCGGTTGTGGCATTCGAAACGCTGGATGAGGCGCTGGCGATGGCCAATGACAGCGATTATGGCCTGACGTCATCGGTCTATACGCAAAACCTGAATACCGCGATGAAAGCCATTAAAGGGCTTAAGTTCGGTGAAACGTACATCAACCGCGAGAATTTTGAAGCGATGCAGGGATTCCATGCCGGCTGGCGCAAGTCAGGAATAGGCGGTGCCGATGGCCGTCATGGTCTGGAAGAGTATCTGCAAACCCAGATGGTTTATCTGCAGGCATAATGCGTTACGTGGTATCGGATAGCGCGTTGCGTATCCGCACTACGGTGTTCTGTAACCCCGCAGCCACCAGCACTTAGCGGGGTCACTATCGGTAATCCCTATCCCGGATAAGGCGGTTTTATCGCCGCATCCGGGTTATACCTTCGTTTCAATCCAGTTCATCATCAGTTCCGGCCAGAGTGCGGCAGGTAATCCCTGCGCATCGCGGATACCAAAGCCATGTGCGCCTTGTTCGAAGAGATGCATCTCTACCGGGACGCCCAGACGACGCAGTGCGGTAAACAGCACGACACTGTTTTCCACCTTTACCGCCGGATCATCCACCGCGTGGAGTAAAAAGGTCGGCGGGGTATTGCTGTCCGCCCGTTCCTCTAACGAATAGTGATGAATCTGCTGCTCCGCAGGCGAATCGCCAATGAGCTCATGGCGGGAGCCGGGATGGTCAATCTCTTTGCGCATGGTGATAACCGGATAAACCAGTGCCATAAACGCCGGGCGGGCGCTCAGTACATCGATATCATCAAGCACCGGAGAAACCTTTTCGGCATAACGAGTACCAAGGCTGGCAGCGGCATGGCCCCCGGCGGAAAACCCCATCACGCCCAGACGATCCGGGTCAAGCTGCCATTCCCGCGCCCGTGCCCGCAGGGTACGCATAGCGCGCTGAACATCGGCTAGCGGGGCGTTGGCGCCTTCGGTATGACCATCACCCGGAAGTCGATAGGTCATGACAAATAATGTGTAACCTCTGGCATTGAAGAACGGAGCCAGCGCACTGCCTTCTTTATCGAGTACCACGCGGCGATACGAGCCGCCAGGCGTGACCAGAATACCGACCCCATTGGGATTTTGCGGCGCGTAGACGGTGATTTGTGGCGAGCGAACGCCCGTTACTGAACGGTCAAACGCTGAAGGACCAGTCAGTTTTTCTTCCAGTTGAAAGACCACCGGACTGGCAATGGCACCGGGCGCTTCGCCCTGTGGCCAGACCGGAAATGTCGCGGAACGGTCTACCGCGTCTTGCATAAGGGCAACTAACTCTTGCGTACTGATGTGCTTCACGCCGTATCTCCACAAATTGAAACGGTGGTTTATATCACAGGCATCAGCCATAAAGTGTGGGCGAGGTGGGAAAAGCGAGTGGTAAAACCACCCGCTTCATAGCTTAGAGTTGGCGGTATTTTTCGAGAACGCGAACCAGCTGAGTAACGAAGCCATATTCGTTATCGTACCAGGACACGGTTTTAACTAATTGCAGATCGCCAACTTCGGTAATTTCAGTTTGCGTGGCGTCAAACACCGAACCGAAATGGCTACCAATGACATCAGAAGAGACAATCTCTTCGTCGGTATAACCAAAGGACTCGTTATTTTCAGTGGCTTTCTTGAGCGCCTGGTTAACTTCATCCGCCGTAACTTTTTTGCCGAGAACGGAGACGAGCTCTGTGACGGAACCGGTTTTCACCGGCACGCGCTGAGCATGACCTTTCAGCTTACCGCTCAGGTCGGGTATGACCAGGCCAATCGCTTTGGCTGCCCCTGTTGTATGCGGGATAATGTTTTCCGCAGCCGCACGTGAGGCGCGAAGATCTTTCCCGCGTGGCCCATCAACCAGTGCCTGGGTACCCGTATAGGCATGGATAGTTGTCATCGTACCGACCTTGATACCAAAGCTGTCATGCAGCGCTTTTGCCATTGGGGCAAGGCAGTTGGTGGTGCAGGAGGCGACCGAAATAATGGTGTCTTGTGGTGTGATCGTGTCGTCGTTAACGTTAAATACGATAGTTTTCATCTCGCCGGCAGGGGCAGAGATCAACACTTTTTTCGCCCCAGCTTCCAGATGCGCCTGTGATTTTTCACTGGAGGTATAGAAACCGGTACACTCCACGATGATCTCGGCTCCTGCACTTCGCCATGGAATGTGTTTCGCCTCTTTTTCCGCATAAACGGTGATTTTTTTACCGTCCACGATCAACGAATCTTCCGTGAAGTCTACGCTCCAGGGGAACGGGCCATAGTTTGAATCGTGCTTTAACAGGTAAGCCAGTACTTTGGGGGAGGTCAGGTCGTTGATAGCCACCACTTGCGCATCGCTGCCCACTTCCAGCAAACGGCGCAATACCAGACGACCAATACGCCCGAAACCATTAATGCCAATTTTACTCATCGCTCTTCTCCATCGGGTTCAAAAATTCACATCACCAGGCATAGCCTGGGTTAAAGACAACGGCAAATGACAGCTTCTCATCCAGGCGTAAGCGATTGATAATTGATAAAGAAAAGTTAATGAATTTTTAAGAAAAGCTCAGTATGTTGGCTTTACTTCTGTTTCGTTTCAGGATTCTCATATGCGTAACAACTATTCCGGACTTCAGATTGCTATACACTGGCTGGTGTTTCTTCTGGTCATTGTCACGTACTGCGCCATGGAGTTCCGTGGTTTTGCGCCGCGCGACTGGCGTCCCTATTTCAATATTGTTCATGTCTCGTGCGGCATCACCATTTTGGTATTAATGGTTGCGCGCCTGCTGATCCGTCTGAAAAGCCCGACACCGCCCATCGTGCCGAAACCATCACCTGTGCTGACGGCACTGGCGCATCTTGGACATCTGGTTATCTATCTGCTGTTTATCGCGCTGCCGATTCTGGGCCTATTAATGATGTATAACCGAGGTGGTAACTGGATAGCCTTCGGTTTGTCGATGCCGCATGCGGCGGAAGCCAATTTTGATCTGGTGGATATGCTTAAGGAATATCATGAGACGCTGGCGATGTTTGGTTATTATGTCATCGCTTTGCATGCTTTGGCCGCACTTGCACACCATTATTTCTTCAAAGACAATACGTTATTGCGCATGATGCCGAAGAAACGTGTATAAAGATAAATGCGATAGCGGTGTTATTTGCCGTTATTTTTAAGCCTCGCCTGGAGCGGGGCTTATTTTTTGCTTTAAAGAAATGTGATCGTCTTTGGTTTTTCACGGAGAAAGCAGGGCGGCTATCACATTTTGGGTGTTATCTGCTGTGCGAAATTCGAACTGTCAGTGTAGATAGTATATCTATTATAGAAACACTATCCTACATGGAGGGGCTATGACACAGCCTGCACAGCAATCGCTCGAACGGACGGTTTTGTCGGAGGAGGCCACTACGTCACGCAAATTACGAAAAGTTCTGCTGGCCACCGGCGTCGGTCATTTCGTTGAATGGTTCGATTTTGGTCTCTACGGAACACTTGCCGCCATCATCGGCTTACAGTTCTTCCATGCCGAAAATCCCAGCGTGGCGCTTCTGTCATCCTTCGCAGTCTTTGGCGCGGGTTTTGTCATGCGTCCACTCGGCGGCCTGTTTTTTGGTTCACTTGGCGACAGGAAAGGGCGACAAAAAGTTCTTGCTACCGTCATTCTTCTGACTTCTGGTGCGACCTTTGTGATGGGGTTGCTGCCGACCTATCACCAGATTGGTATCACTGCCACCGTGTTGCTGGTGATGACTCGCCTTATTCAGGGTTTTGCCGCCGGTGGTGAAAGCTCCGGCGCAACGACCTACCTGGCAGAATACGCACCGGTTAACAGACGCGGTTATTTCACCTGCTGGATAGATAACTTCGGCTTTATGGCATTCGTGGCAGGCTCCGGGCTGGTCTTTTTGTTAACGGCCTTTCTGGGCGAAAGTGCCATGAATGACTGGGGCTGGCGGATTCCGTTCCTTATCGCCGGGCCATTAGGCTGGGTTGGCCTTTATCTGCGAACGCATCTGGAAGACTCCCCCGAGTTTCTGGAAGCGAAAAAACAGGGGCAAACAGACGCCACGCCGCTGCGTTCTGCGGTGACCCATGCCTGGGCGGCGCTCCTTTTCTGCGTGGGGTTTGTGGTTATCAAAGCGGTGGGGCACTGGACGCTGCAAACCTTTATGCCAGGTTATCTTTCAACGGAGCTGCACTACTCAAAGCTGGACTCGTATGCGATCACCACGATAGGCCTGTTTTCGGTCGCGGTACTGGTGCCGTTTATGGGCTACTTATCCGATAAATTTGGCCGCAAGCCGTTGATGCTGACCGGATGCGCTGGCTTCATTTTGCTGAGTTACCCGGCCATGATGCTAATGGCCAACGGTGATATGTTCTCAGCAGTGCTGGCAATGATGATGCTCGGCGCGTTTATTGCGGCTTTTGACGGTGCCTGTAGTGCGGCGATGGCTGAGCTTTTTCCAACCAGCGTAAGGTATGGCGGGTTGTCAATTGCCTACAATTTCGCTGTCGCATTCTTTGGCGGTATCACGCCGTGGTTCTCTATCTGGCTGATAACCTCTACGGGAGATAAATTTTCGCCGGCGTATTATGTGATGGCCGCTGCGTTGATAACCTTCCTGACAGTCCTGCGTGCCCGCGAAACGGCCGGGTTGCCACTGAAACGTTAATATGTCGCCCGGTAGCTTTCTTCTGCCGGGCGTTTATCCCTTGTGCCAAAGAAGCGTAAAAAGTGGCCTATTGATCGGTTTGGTCGATCGATAAGATATTTTTATATGATTAATCCTTTCAATGGCATAGACTCGGTGGTGTTCTGCCAGCCAGGCCAACACCAGAAAAGGCAGAACATGTTGCCCTGGCAAGACCTGCGCGGTCTTTCTGCTAACTCAAGGATGGCGTAATAGTTCTTGCCAGGGCGACACCCTGAGATCCAGCCACGATATTATGTCTCGATCGTGCTTTATTCATTTCGGTATGTTATTGAATTAGCCTGAACAGACCCGACGTTAATAACGCGCTTAAGAGGAACAGGTTATGCTGGAACTGAGGCCCAACTGTGAATGTTGCAATACCGATCTCCCCCCTGATTCCACTCAGGCGCTTATTTGCTCGTTTGAATGCACGTTTTGCGAGGATTGCGCACAGAAAATGGCGATGCGCTGCCCGAACTGCGGCGGAGAACTGGTCAGCCGACCCAAAAGGCCGGCTGCAAAGCTGGTGAACAACCCCGCCTCAACAACACGCATTTTCAAACCGCAAGGGTGCGCTTAATTGCTCACGCTCCGGTAAGATTCCGGGCGTAAAAGTGCAACGCTTTTTGATAGCGTTTAATATTCTCTGTCGGCGGGTGCCGTGCAACGAGTTCCAGCATCACCGACATCGCCTTATCATTTTCGCCAAGGTTATGCAGGCACAGGGCGTAAAAGGGGATAATTTCCGTTGCGTCGGGCCAGGCCGTCAATATTTCGACAAAATGCGCTTTGGCTAAGGTGTATTTCCCAAGACAGCGGTAAGTACAGGCGAGACCAAATAGCGCGTCAAATTTGTCTTCGCCTTCAAGCCCTGCCTCTAAAGCGGCCTGGTAATATATTTCCGCTTTATCCTCAGCGCCCTGGTTGTCCCAGGACCAGGCAATATTGAGCAGGGCGCGTGCTTTTAATTCCGTACTATTGATAAGGCCTTCAAGTAATTCACGGCTTTTTTCATATTCGCCCGCCTTACGCAGAGCAATGGCCGTGTGCAGGTTCTTTTCCATAGGTTCTGTCTTTCATATCCTCAGCCAGATTGACGTGGTTCCCGACAGTAAAATGAATAACGGTAAAGAGGAAGAAGATTTTCGTCGAATCACGCGCTTGCCTTGCGATCGCGCGGTTATGTGCTTTGGTTGAATAAAGCAACCGTCGTGAGGATATATAAAGGAAGCGAAAAATGGTGACTGATTTATTACTACGCGTTGCGCTGGCGGGGTTACTTGGCGGGCTTATTGGTCTTGAACGTCAGCTACGCGCAAAAGACGCTGGATTAAGAACGCATGTTCTTGTCGGGATTGGCAGCGCGCTGTTTATGATTGTCTCCAAATATGGCTTTGAGGATATTTTGCAGGAGAATCATGTTGCTCTGGATCCCAGCAGGGTGGCGGCACAGGTGGTCAGTGGCGTGGGGTTTCTGGGCGCCGGAACCATCATTATTCAAAAACAGATCGTCAAGGGGCTGACCACTGCGGCAGGGATGTGGGTTACATCAGCTATTGGGCTGGTCATTGGCAGCGGAATGTATGCCATTGGCATTTATGGCGCATTTATGACCCTTTTTGTGCTCGAGGTCTTCCGGCAGTTAAGCCACCATTTTTTGAGCAAACATTATGGTGTGCAGATTAAACTGAAACAAGAAAGTGTGCCCGTCGTTTTGGCCGCATTACAGGAAAGGTCCGTTAAATTTGCCTTTCGTTCCCTGAAAAATAGCCAGACGGGGGATAAAACAAGTGAACTATTCCTTGTTTTGACGCTACGCCCCGGTACGCCAATAAGTGATATTGGCGCGAATTTATCCCGTATTGAGGGGGTGAAATCGCTGACGGTCAAATGAAAATAGTGATGACCTGTGATATGAAACCGTTGCGCGCCAGGATAGCGATCCTGGCGCACGATGAGGTTAGACCACGCGGAATGTCCCAACCGTGTGGGTCAATGTTGACGCCTGTTCCTCCAGAGAGGCTGCAGCGGCAGCGGCCTGTTCGACTAACGCGGCGTTTTGTTGCGTCACATCGTCCATCTGGTTCACCGCCACTCTGATATGTTCAATGCCGGTAGATTGTTCCCCGGACGCCGTTGAGATTTCAGTCATCAATGAAGCGACTTCATGAATGGAGGCCAGGATTTCATCCATTGTGGTGCCGGCCTGACCGACAAGCGTCGCGCCTTCTGAGACTTTGGCACTTGAGGCTTCAATCAACTCTTTTATTTCCTTTGCAGCGGTCGCGCTTCGCTGCGCCAGTCCACGGACTTCACTGGCGACGACAGCAAAACCACGGCCTTGTTCTCCCGCTCTTGCCGCTTCAACTGCCGCGTTTAATGCCAGAATATTGGTCTGGAAAGCGATCCCTTCAATGGTGCTGATGATCTCGACGATGTGTTGCGAACTGTCAGAAATAGAACCCATTGTATTAATGACATTTTGCACGACCCTGCCGCCACGCTCCGCGACAGAAGAGGCCGTGGCCGCAAGCGTACTGGCATGCTGTGCATTTGATGTGTTTTGGCGTACCGTCACCGTTAGCTGCTCCATGCTGGCCGAGGTTTCAATGAGTGACGCGGCTTGCTCTTCCGTCCGGCTCGATAAATTGGTATTTCCGATAGCCACTTCCCTGGCCGCCTCGTCAATTGATGCTGCCGAATCCTGAATTTTCTCAACAAGGGAACCTAACTGAATCTGCATGGCATCCAGTGCGTTCAGTAGTTGCCCGGTTTCATCACGTGAGTGCCCCTGGATTGAAGATGTTAAATCCCCCTGGGCAATTGCCTCTGCGGCTTTGACAGCAATCTGCAGTGGTGCAGTAATAATTCGTGAAATAATAATGCATAATGCCAGAGCAATAATCACGCTCAGGAGCGCCCCAAAGATGAGAATAAATCGGGTTTGTGTCTCTGTTGACTTCACGGTGTCCTGTCTGACCTGAAGTAATACACTTTCCGCATTAATCATCTCATCAATAATGCCTCGCATACTGTCCATTTGACTTTTGCCCGTATTCGCTTCGAAACGGCTATTAAAGTCATCAGCACTCATCTTTTGGTTTGATACATCCCGGCGGTTGTTAATAATTCTCTCGGCAACATCACGCAACCATAGCGAATACTGTTCTGAAAGATTCTTGAGACGAGCTTGCTGAGCGGGATTGTCGGCGGTAAATTCCTTAAGTGCGTCCCAGTGGCTGGAAAATGATTTCTGACCGCTATTATAAGGCTCGAGCATCTCCTCTTTCCCGGTGAGCGCAAAGCCGCGCAAGCCGGTTTCCATATTCACCAGACTTAACGTTAACGCTCTGTTTTCATCAATCACTTGATAAGTATGCACATTCCAGTTGTTCGCAGTGACAAGGGTGCTAAAATTGTAATAAAATACGCTACTTAGCACCATTAAAACCAAAATAATCAAACCAAAAGCCGATGTTAACTTTCTGCGGATGTTCATATTCTTAACCATATTGTCCTGCTCCAGCGTGAAACCCCAAATAAATAATGCGATTGCGAAAACATGCAATAAAAGCATTATCGTCATAATGATTAATTAATTTATATTACCGAAGAAAATAAATGGGTTGATTATAATAGATGGCGATAAATCAACAGTTTGACGCAGTGTTGCGCAATTTTAAAGCGATGATTTTTAATATTTCCACTTAGCATTATTTAGTGAAGCTAAATTCATTCATAGCGTGGCTAAACTCCGCGTTTGGATATATTAATTTTATTCTTCACCCACATATATGACGATTTCACAAGATATATTCTCTTTTTCTGGAAAGCGTAATTATATACCGCCAAAAATATTTGCTATAGATCACGCTGTAGGCGCAAGGCGGATTAATAGTCAGACCAGAGCGAAAAGGCAAGGGAATATTCTCAACAATGGCTAACAGACACGCGGGCGTCATCCTGCGCACAGGTATAGTTACTACAACACATTAATTTTGCAGCAAGAAATGAAATGATGTACCATACCCCCCTATAGTATATAAGGAGTGGTTATGCCGCATTCACCTGAAGATAAAAAACGCATTCTCACCCGGGTTCGTCGCATCCGTGGCCAGGTCGACGCGCTGGAGCGCGCACTGGAAAATGGCGATCCCTGTATTGCTATTCTGCAACAGATTGCTGCCGTACGCGGTGCGGCGAACGGTCTGATGGGGGAAATGGTGGAAATACACCTGAAAGATGAACTGGTCAGTGGCGAGACCACACCCGATCAGCGCGCTGCCCGCATGGCGGAAGTCGGTCATCTTTTGCGCTCTTATCTAAAATAAACATTAACGTACACCGAAAAAGGAAGAGTTTGATGAAATCACGTGCTGCTGTTGCGTTTGGGCCGGGTCAGCCGCTCAAAATTGTTGAGATCGATGTCGCACCGCCGAAAAAAGGCGAAGTCCTGGTACGCATCACCCACACCGGCGTTTGCCATACCGATGCTTTTACTCTGTCAGGTGATGATCCGGAAGGTGTATTCCCGGCGGTACTCGGTCACGAAGGCGGTGGTATTGTTGTGGACGTTGGCGAAGGCGTGACCAGCCTGAAACCCGGCGATCATGTCATTCCGTTGTACACCGCAGAATGTGGTGAATGTAAGTTCTGTAAATCCGGTAAAACGAACCTTTGTCAGGCCGTTCGTGCCACTCAGGGCAAGGGGCTAATGCCTGATGGCACTACCCGTTTCTCCTACAATGGAGAGCCGATTTATCACTATATGGGGACCAGCACGTTTAGCGAATATACGGTGGTGGCCGAGATTTCCCTGGCGA
The DNA here is from genome assembly GCA_900112785.1 of Phytobacter palmae. GTDB lineage: Bacteria > Pseudomonadota > Gammaproteobacteria > Enterobacterales > Enterobacteriaceae > Phytobacter > Phytobacter palmae. The sequence goes on from FONB01000005.1 coordinate 94,959, forward strand.
AAGTTAATCCGCAGGCGCCACTGGAAAAAGTGTGCCTGTTGGGCTGTGGTGTCACCACCGGTATCGGTGCGGTGCACAACACCGCGAAAGTGAAAGAGGGGGACACCGTTGCGGTGTTCGGCCTGGGCGGCATTGGTCTGGCGGTTATTCAGGGCGCGGTTCAGGCTAAAGCTGGTCGTATTATTGCCGTAGATACCAACCCGGATAAATTCACCCTGGCGAAAGAGATGGGAGCCACCGATTTCGTAAATCCAAAAGATTACGAAAAACCGATTCAGGAGGTCATTGTTGAACTGACTGACGGTGGCGTTGATTTCAGCTTTGAATGTATCGGTAATGTTGATGTGATGCGCGCGGCGCTTGAGTGCTGCCACAAGGGCTGGGGCGAAAGCGTGATTATTGGTGTTGCCGGTGCGGGCCAGGAGATCAAAACCCGTCCGTTCCAGTTGGTGACCGGTCGCGTGTGGCGCGGTTCTGCCTTCGGTGGCGTAAAAGGGCGCACTCAACTGCCGGGAATGGTAGAGGACGCGATGGCGGGCAAGATTCGTCTCGACCCGTTTATTACGCATCGACTCCCGTTAGATCAGATCAACGAAGCCTTCGACCTCATGCATGAAGGTAAGTCGATTCGTACTGTCATTCATTTCGGCGACAAATAAGTAAAACGCCTGGCCAGCGGTTATGCCGCTGGCATTTTAAATGTCTAAATCTGTGACCCGCCTGACATTTTTCTCCGTAACATAAATCCCACAATTGCCGATACCTTTCTTACAGGCGTGTTTTACGCATCTTATATAAAAGAGAGTCGATAGCCATGGATAACACAGCAGCGATGCACAGACAGCAAGGCATTGGATTTATGCACAATATTCGATTGGTTCCCCTATTTTCCGCTATCCTGAGTGGCATATTGCTGTTATTTGCGTTGAGTTCCGGGTTAGCAGGGTATTTCTTGATGCAGGCTGACAAAAATCAGCAGGATGTGACGCAAGAAATCCAGGTTCGTATGGGGTTATCTAACAGTTCTAATAACTTACGTATAGCGCGTATCAGCCTGATCCATGCCGGAGCGGCCAGCCGCATCGCGGAAATGGATGAAATGAAAAAGAACATTGCGGATGCGGAAAAACGCATCAAGCAAGCGCAGGATGGTTTTAATACCTACATGGCCCGTGCGGTTAAAACTCCGGAAGATTTAGCGCTTGATGGCGAGCTGACCACCCGCTTCAACGCCTATTTCGACGGCATGCAACCGATGCTGAAATATGCCAAAAACGGCATGTTTGAAGCCATCATTAACCATGAAAATGAGCACGCGCGCGTTTTAGACAGTGCCTTTAATGAGTACCTGCTTAAAGCTATTCAGATTCGTAGCGATCGCGCGACTCGACTCGGTGAACAAGCACACCAGCGCACGCAGCTGGGACTTCTCTTTATGGCGGGGGCATTTGCTGTCGCGCTGTTCTTAACCATCATTACCTTTACGGTGTTGCGTCGCGTGGTGATCAATCCGTTGCAGCGTGCGGCCAGACGTATTGAACATATCGCGGCGGGCGATCTTACCGTGTCGGAAGAGGTCACTGGTCGCAGTGAGATTGGTCGTCTTACCCACGATTTGCAATTGATGCAGCGCTCTCTGGTGAAAACCGTGACTACAGTGCGTGACGGTGCTGAGGAAATTTATCGCGGAACCAGCGAGATTTCTGCAGGAAATACCGACCTTTCTTCACGTACTGAGCAGCAGGCCGCAGCGATTGAGCAGACCGCAGCCAGTATGGAAGAGCTTACGGCGACCGTGAAACAGAATGCGGATAATGCGCATCATGCCAGCAACCTGGCGCGTGATGCCTCCGGCAAGGCGACGAAAGGCGGTGAGATTGTTGATGGCGTGGTACAGACCATGGGCAATATTACTTCCAGCTCGAAGAAAATTTCCGAAATTACCGCAGTCATCAACAGTATCGCCTTCCAGACGAATATTCTGGCGCTGAACGCCGCTGTTGAAGCAGCGCGCGCAGGTGAACAAGGCCGTGGTTTTGCAGTGGTGGCCAGCGAAGTCCGTACTCTGGCAAGCCGCAGTGCGCAGGCAGCTAAAGAGATTGAAGCGTTAATCAGCGAGTCAGTGAGTTTGATTGATAAAGGCTCCAGTGAAGTAGTGGCTGCTGGTGAAACAATGGATGAGATTGTGACGGCGGTGAAACGCGTTACCGATATCATGCTGGAAATTGCCGCTGCGTCGGATGAGCAGAGTAAAGGTATTACTCAGGTTAGCCAGGCCATCACTGAGATGGACAATGTCACCCAGCAGAACGCCTCCCTTGTGGAAGAGGCGACGGCGGCGGCAACGTCTCTGGAAGAGCAGGCCGCGCGTCTTACCGAGGCGGTTGGCGCGTTTCGTGTGCATGCCAGTGGTACAAGTCGTACAGTAAAATCCTCATCAACCCCGACGAAGCCCGTCAGTACTCAGCGTCCTGCTATGGCAAATGGCAGCGAAAACTGGGAAACGTTCTGATGTCATGAGGCTTTAAGTCTCGTTGCAAGAAAGGCTGTGGTGATCTTCATCACGGCCTTTTTTTTGACTTAATCAGTATAAGTCGCCGGGAAGTTGTAAAGTGTCTGCACCATGACGTTAATCTGCGTTGTGATAAAAGAAGCACAGACCTTCGTGACAGGAGTCCATAGAAATGAATAAATTTATCACTCTTCTGCCGCTCATATTTTCCTCATACGGTTTACTGGCGGCATCTTCTGTGGATATAACCACTTCTGACGAGGCTGAGAAATGTTTTCAGAAGTACGGCGAGAATAATGCTGAGTGTCTGGAAGAGGTAACTGATAAATCTGAGCATCAACTTGAAAAAGTGTATCAGGATAAATTAAAAGCAATTGATGCCTTTGATTATACGCAGTGGTGGATGGCCGATGAAAGCCGCAAAACGGGTATGATTGACGCCTTAAAGAAAAGCCAGATGGAATGGTTGAAATACCGTGCTGCTTACTGCGGTGCGGCGACGACTGCCGCACAAGGCACTCACTTTCTGGGGGCTACTTTGACAAGTTGCACAATTAATATGAATAAAAGGCGAATCGCTGAAATTAAAATGATCAAACCAGAGATAACGCAATAATCATAACTTTTGTGCGTGATAAAGCACCGTCTACGTTGACATTAAAAGTATAAATGAAACTTCATCTTGCATAACAAACCCGCCATTGCGGCGGGTTTGCTGTTAACGAGATCAGATTTACTGCTTATCCGGCAATGCGTAAGCAATAATATAATCACCGCGATCCGGTGACTGGCGTGCGCCCCCCGCATTGATGACGATATACTGCTTGCCCGTTTTCGGTGAAACATAGGTCATCGGGCCAGACTGGCTTCCCACCGGCAGACGATCTTTCCAAATCTCTTTACCCGTTGCCGTATCAAACGCGCGCAGGTAGAAATCCTGGGTGCCAGCAAAGAACAGCAGACCAGACTGGGTGGACAGCGATGCGCCCAGCGTCGGCATACCGATCGGAATTGGCATATGCATGCGAATACCCAGCGGGCCGGTATCCTGAACAGTTCCCACGGGAACCTGCCACACTATTTTCCCGGATGTCAGGTCGATAGCGGACATGGTCCCGAACGGCGGTTTCTGACATGGAATACCCAGCGGTGACAGGAAACGTTCGCGCATTGCGCCAAACGGCGTACCGTCCATCGGGACAATGCCCATTTCAATTCCGCTGGCATTTTTGGCGACGTTCTCACGCGGCACCATGTAGTTTGCCAGGCCCAGACGCATATCGTTGACAAACATCAGGTTGTTGGTTGGGTCGACTGAGACGCTACCCCAGTTCATGCCACCCAGCGAACCCGGGAACTGCAATGCGCGATCCAGCCCCGGCGGGGTGTAGACCCCCTGATGGCGCATACCTTTAAAGGCGATACGGCACATCAGCAGATCGACTGGCGTTGCACCCCACATGTCGGACTCTTTTAGGGTTTCATTGCCGATCATCGGCATGCCTACGGAGTACGGCTGAGTAGGGGAATAACGTTCGCCTTTCACATTACCGGCGGGAACCGGGCGTTCTTCTACCTTCGCCACCGGCTCGCCGGTTTCACGATTGAGCATAAAGATCATACCCTGTTTACTGGTCTGCACCAGTACAGGTGTGGTGCCGCCTTTACCGTCAGGTAAGTCATACAGCAGCGGCTGTGACGGTAAGTCGAAATCCCATAAATCGTGGTGAGTCGTCTGGAAATGCCAGCGCACGTCACCGGTTGTCGCATCAACCGCCACAATAGATGAACTGTATTTATCATCCAGCGCGGTACGCTCGCCCGCCCAGAAATCGGGGGTGGCGTTGCCTGTCGGCAGATAGATCAGATTCAGTTTCGCATCGTAAGACATTGCCGCCCAGACGTTCGGCGTACCGCGCGTGTAAGTTTGACCTTCAGGCGGCAAGCCTTTCAGAGCAGGGTTGCCCGGATCCCACGCCCATGCCAGTTTGCCGGTGTGAACATCATAAGCACGGACTACCCCCGGGGGTTCGCCGGTGGAGTAGTTATCCGCCACGCGGCCGCCGACCACAACGATATTCCCCGCAACCAACGGCGTGGATGTTTGCTGATAGTAACCGGGTTTGATATCCCCCATGCCGACACTCAGATCAACGGTGCCGTTATCACCAAAGTCTGCACAGGGCTTGCCGTTATCGGCATTGATTGCCACCAGACGTGCATCGGTGGTTGGCAGGAACAGGCGGCGTTCGCATGCGGCAGGTTGTGCCTGTGCCGCAGGGGTGACACTATTATGCGGCTCTTCGTAATATCCCAGGCCACGGCAGCGCTGCCAGTTCGGTGCTGTCGCTTTCGCGTCATAGCGCCATTTCTCTTTACCGGAATCGACATCGAGCGCCAGCACTTTGCTGTATGGGGTACAGACATACAGCGTATCGCCAATCTGCAGCGGCGTGTTCTGATCTTCCGCACCAGAACCATTGCTCTGCGGGATATCCCCGGTATGGGCAACCCATGCGACTTGTAGCTTGTCGATATTCTGTTTGTTGATCTGGTCAAGCGCTGCAAAGCGATCGCCATGAGGGGTATTGCCCCAGTGCTTCCAGTCGTGCTGCTCGCTACCTGACTGAACCGGTTTGACGCTAACGGATTCGGTCGCAGAGATCACATTCCAGGTTTTAAACATCCCGCCGACACTTGCCAGAAGCACAACCGCGAGGATCGCCGCAACGCCAAACGCAGATTTGTTAACCGGTTTTACCGTCTGCTGCGCGCGCATAAAAGGCCACAGCAGGGCAGCCAGAAAGGCCAGCACGGCGAAGGTAAATAAGCGTGAGAAGAGTGGCCAGAATGCCCATCCGGCATCGTAAATTGCCCAAATGATGGAAGCGATAAAGCCCAGCGCATAGAGAATGATGCCGCCGGGATGATTTCGCAGGATAAGTATTGCGGCAATCAACATCACGATACCCATCGCGGTAAACCAGACGCTGCCGCCTAATGTGATGAGTTTGATGCCAGGAATGCCGATGGCCAGACCGATGACAAGCATCAGAATGGCGAGGAGCCAGCGCAGAAGAGTAACTACTCTGCGTGGGGTGCTGCCAGGTGCCATATCCATCTCCTTAAATACGCCGGTTATCCAATACGCACCACTGTAATCTGTACCAAATGGATAACGGCTTTAAAGGTTTGTCGTTTTATTGCAGATCTAATTGGGCTTATCCGCATGAAAAACTCACTATTTATATGGTAGACGAACCATTTGGTGAATTTGCAAATATGATAAATCTGTTAAATTGCCTGGTGCAATTGTTAATAAATTAGATCGCATTATTTGAGAATTGGCCCGCGCATGGCGGGCCAGCGTGATCAGGCGATACGCAACGTATCGACACTTCGCGAGGGGGTAATCGTCACAGGAATGGATTTTGAGGTCGGTGTTCCGGTACCGTCACCGTAGCGGGTCAGGGGAACCAGTGGGTTCGTTTCCGGATAATAGGCCGCAAGATTGCCGCGCGGGATGCCGTACGCAACGAGACGAAACCCTGTCACCTGACGCGTAATGCCGTCGGTCGACAGGGTGGTTATATCGACGCGATCACCATCGCTCAGCCCCAGAGCCAGAATATCGTCCGGGTGCATAAAGAGGACGTCGCGCTGACCATAAACACCGCGATAGCGGTCATCCAGACCGTAAATCGTCGTGTTGTACTGATCGTGCGAACGTAATGTCTGTAACACAAAAGGCGCGCTAATCTCCGGGCAGACGGCTTCCGGCAGCGGTGCGCTACTGAACTGCGCTTTACCGGACGGGGTAGCAAAATTGAGAGAGGCCGCACTGTTTCCGAGCCAGAAACCACCGGGCTCTTCGCAGCGGGCATTGAAATTGTTGAAGCCGGGGATGGTGGCGGCGATATGATCGCGAATCAGATTGTAATCATCGGCTAAGGCCAGCCAGTCGAGTTTGCTGTTTCCCAGCGCCGCGTAGGCGATACCGGCGACAATTGCGGTTTCCGATTTTTGCGTTTCTGCCAACGGCTTACCAATACCTTCTGAGGCATGCACCATGCTAAATGAGTCTTCTACGGTCACGAACTGACGGCCCGTCGCCTGCATGTCCTCTTCGGTACGGCCCAGCGTCGGTAAAATGAGCGACTGCGCACCTGGCATCAAATGGGTTCGGTTGAGCTTGGTACTGATATGCACGGTCAAACCGCAGCGCTTTAATGCCTCACAGGTTAACGTGGTGTCCGGCGCAGCGGCAGCAAGATTACCACCCAGCGTGATAAGTACCTTCACTTCATCGCGCAACATAGCCTGAATGGCGGCTACGGTATGATGTCCGGGGGCGCGCGGTGGTTCGAAACCAAAGTGACGAGCCAGGCTGTCGAGCAGGGCGACCGGGGGTTTTTCATCTATCCCCATGGTCCGGTTGCCCTGCACGTTACTGTGGCCGCGCACCGGGCACAGCCCCGCGCCCGGTTTGCCTAAATGACCGCCGAGCAGTTGCAAATTGACGATTTCACGTACCGTATCCAGCGAATGCTTATGCTGGGTAATGCCCATAGCCCAGGTGCAAATGACCCGCCGGGCGTTCTGCCATACGGCGGCGGCATCACGTAATTGCTGCTCACTCAAACCGGATTGTGCTTCAATGAACTGCCAGGATGTGGCATCGATTTGCGCAAACCAGGCCTCAATGCCAGTGGTGTGTTGAGCAATAAACGCGTCGTCGAATATACCGGCTTCCCCGTTCGCCAGACGCTGACGATGGGTTTCCAGTAAGGCTTTTGCCATCCCGCGTACGGCGGCCATATCACCACCCAGATTTGGCTGATAATAGGCAGAACTGATAGTACCTGCCATCGAGGTGACCACTTCCAGCGGTTTTTGCGGGTCGGCAAAGCGTTCCAGACCACGTTCGCGCAGGGTATTAAAGGTGACGATATGCGCGCCTCGATCGGCCGCATGGCGCAGGCTGTGAAGCATACGCGGATGGTTGGTGCCCGGGTTCTGTCCAAAGACGAAAATCGCATCGGCCTGTTCAAAATCGGTGAGATGAATGGTGCCTTTACCCACACCAATACTGCGTTTCAGCCCGGCGCCGCTGGCCTCGTGACACATGTTCGAACAATCGGGGAAGTTGTTAGTGCCGACCATTCGACCAAACAGCTGATAAAGATAGGATGCTTCATTACTGGCGCGACCCGAGGTGTAAAGTTCCATCTGGTTCGGGTGGTCCATTTCGCGAATATGGCGTCCAATCAGGGCAAATGCGTCATCCCAGCTCACCGGTTCGTAGTGATCGGTTTGCGGGTTATAGCGTAGTGGCTCTGTGAGTCGGCCCTGATACTCCAGGAAATAGTCGCTCTGACGGTTGAGAGCGCTTACGCTGTGTTGCGCAAAAAAGCTTGCGTCAATCTGGCGGCGTGTTGCCTCCCAGGTTACCGCTTTCGCGCCGTTTTCGCAGAAACTGAAAGTGCTTTTGTTGTCATCACCCCAGGCACAACCGGGGCAGTCAAAGCCGCGGGCTTTATTCATGCGCAGCAGATTGCGCAAGTTCTTAAGGGTATTTTTGCTGTCGATAACGAAGCGGGTTGTGGCTTCAAGAGAACCTAATCCACCGGCAGCGGCGCGATAGGGTTTTATGGCAGTTTTGAATTTCATGTGTTCTTCCGGACAGCGGATTGCTCTTGCACAGACACTACGCTGCGTAACAGCAATCCTTAATCAACAACTATCTTTTATCACACAATTAACAATAAGTTTACCATTTGCGCAACTGCCCGGGCCTGCCGCGCGGGCAGGTTAATCCGGCACGGTTTTACGAATAGCGGCGATCAGCGTTTGCACGCCGATAGAGAGGGGGGCATCCACGCGGGTGAGAATGCCGATAGGATCGCCTATACCCGGCGGTACAATGGGTAACGCGGTGAGTGAACCTTCGCGCAAATCGTTCTTCACTGCGCCAGAAGGGACAAACCAGACGTAATCAAAGTTCACAGTCAATTGCCGTGATAACGACGCTGACAGCGTTTCTATGCAGCCGGTCGGGAGTTTGCAGCCCTGGCTTTGCAGCAGATCCTCGGTGTTCTGGCGTGGCACTGTACCGGTTGGCAGCACGACGACGGGCCATTCCAGCACCCGGCTTAGCGTAATTGTGGTTTGCAACAGCGGATGGTTGGGGCGTACCACCAGTTTGAGAGACTCAAGGAATAACATCTCATAGGTTAAGCCGCTCATCAGATCCGGGTCTGACATACGGCCAATGCCAACGTCCAGCTCGCCGGATTTCAGTCCGGCCAATAACATTGGATTGTTCGTGGTGGCCACCTGAATGGTGATATCCGGCTGCTGCTTATGTACCTGACCAATCACCGACGGCAGAATCCCAAGCGCCGCGGTGGGTAACGCGCCAACACGGATCACCGCATTGTTTTGTTCTGGTTTATAGTTGAGCGACTGGCCGGCGGTATTGAGCGCATCAAGAACGCGCACAGCATGGGTTAAAAACTGCTCCCCCACCAGGGTAAGTTGCGCCCCCAGACGACCACGCTCAAACAGACGCGTTCCGGTGAGTTGTTCCAGTTCATTTAGCGTCTTGGACAGTGCTGGTTGACTAAGGTTAAGGGTTTCTGCCGCACGCCCCAGGGTTCCCTGCTGAGCGACGGCTACGAATGTATGCAGATGGCGCAAGCGTATGCGCTGCGAGAACAAACCGTTTTTTTCCATAAGATGATGTAAAAACGAAGCGATGTCCGTGGCAAGTAAAGTTGCTTAATTATGTTAACTTGGTAGCAAAACATTCTTAACATTTAATCTCGTTGAGTTACAAACAAATTTTCCCGGCAGTGTGATGTCACCCGCATGTCAGTAAGGGTTTAATCATAATCTTTGGTTATGCAAATGGCCGGAAATACGCCATTTTTGCTTTTATGCCGCGATCACACTTCGTAAATTCTCTCCCACAGGCCCGCGAGGGCTTCTCTACACTCCAGGTAATACACACTGGAGGCATGACAACATGGCGAACACCATCACGGCTGATGACATTCGGGAACAATTTTCGCAGGCAATGTCAGCGATGTACCAGCAGGAAGTTCCGCAGTATGGCACCTTGCTGGAGCTGGTTGCGGACGTCAATCTGGCAGTACTGGAGAATAACCCCAGGCTGCATGAACAACTGGTTAACGCAGATGAACTGGCGCGGCTGAACGTTGAACGCCACGGGGCTATCCGCGTCGGACGCCCGGATGAGCTGGCAACGCTACGGCGGATGTTCGCTATTATGGGCATGTTCCCGGTGAGCTATTACGATCTGTCACAGGCGGGTGTTCCGGTACACTCCACCGCCTTTCGCCCCATAGATGATGCGGCCCTGGCGCGCAATCCGTTTCGCATCTTTACCTCGCTATTGCGCCCTGAACTGATTGAGGATACGCAACTGCGCGAGAAAGCTGCGGCTATTTTAGAGCGCAGGGACATCTTCACCCCGCGCTGCCATGAGCTGATTGCCTTGCATGAACAATCCGGCGGGTTCACTGCCGGGCAGGCGAATGAATTTGTGAAAGAGGCGCTGGAGACCTTTCGCTGGCATCGTCATGCCACAGTGGACGCTCTGACATACCATGCGCTCCACACTGAGCACCGTCTGATTGCCGATGTGGTCTGCTTTCCCGGCTGCCATATTAACCACCTGACGCCGCGCACGCTGGACATTGATCAGGTTCAGGCGCTGATGCCGAAATATGGAATCGAACCCAAAATTCTGATTGAAGGTCCGCCGCGCCGCGATGTCCCGATCTTATTGCGCCAGACCAGCTTCAAAGCACTTGATGAACCGGTATTGTTCGCCGGCGAGCAGGAGGGGACACATACTGCTCGGTTTGGTGAAATCGAACAGCGCGGTGTGGCACTGACGCCAAAAGGCAGGGCATTGTATGATCGGCTACTCAACGAAGCCGGCACCGGGAAAGACAATCTGACACATCAGCTACATCTGCAGGAGATATTTAAATCTTTCCCCGACAGCGAAATGCTGTTGCGCCGCCAGCAACTGGCCTACTTCCGCTATCGCCTGACGCCATCCGGCGAGGCTCACCGTAAGGCGATTCGTCCGGGCGATGATCCGCAACCGCTTATTGAGCGCGGTTGGGTGGTTGCGCAACCCATCATCTACGAAGATTTTCTGCCCGTCAGTGCGGCCGGGATCTTTCAGTCAAACCTTGGCAATGAGACGCAACAGCGAAGCCACGGCAACGCCAGCAAGCGGCGATTTGAAGAGGCTCTCGGCTGCGAAGTACTCGATGAGTTCACCCTCTACGAGCAAGCAGAAGAGCGCAGCAAACGGCGTTGCGGTCTGTTGTAAAAAAGGTACTCTGCTACGGGTGTGAATAAACAGGATGTTGTCATGGAAAATCCCTCTCCCCCGATAGTTGAAACCCGAGACGGCACGCTTCTGGGCACTCTGGACGATGATTGCCTTAGCTGGCGGGGCATTCCGTATGCGGCGCCGCCCGTCGGCCCGCTACGCTGGCGGGCCCCGCAGCCGCCAGCGCCCTGGCAGGGGGTCCGTGCGGCCGACACATTTTCTGCCGCCAGCTGGCAAAACAGTGAAATTTGCGCACAGATAGCCGGTGGCGACCCGGGACGGCTTTCCGAAGATTGTCTTTATCTGAATATCTGCGCACCTGCTGCGCACAGTGCGCCACTGCCAGTGATGGTCTGGCTGCACGGCGGCGGTTTTACCATGGGTGCCGGCGATTTGCCGCCTTATGATGGTAAAGCTCTCGCCCGGCGCGGTGTGGTGCTGGTTACGTTCAATTATCGCCTGGGGCATCTGGGCTTCTTTGCCCACCCGGCACTGCAAGGGGAAGAAGGGGAAACCCTCTGTAACTTCGGCCTGCTTGATCAAATTGCTGCGCTGCGCTGGGTTAAAGAGAATATCCATGCCTTCGGTGGAGATGCCCGCAATGTCACGCTTTTTGGTGAATCCGCCGGGGGACGAAGTGTGATGTCGCTGATGGCCTCGCCAAAGGCGAAGGGGCTCTTCCACAAAGCCATTATTCAAAGCAGCTACACCTTGCCGGATACGCCGCTTGAGCGCGCACTGGAAAAAGGGATCGCCGTTGCTGAGTATCTCGGCGCACCTGACGCCACGGCAGAGAGTTTGCGCGCGATCCCGGCTGAGGCATTCTGGCCACTCGCTTCACCGCTGAAAATAGACCCCGCGCCGATTGCCGGAGACAGCGTCCTGCCTGTGCCGTCACTGGACGTTTTTTTCAGCGCATCGCAGCACCCGATGCCGGTTATTGTCGGCTCCAACAGTGATGAAGCCAGCGTGATGGCCGAGTTTGGCGTCGACCTTGCCGGGCAAATTGACAAGTTACGTCGCGAGCAACGTTTTGGCCTCGGGATCATTAAGCTGCTTTACCCGGGGGTAAAAGGGGATGTGGAACTGGGGCGTCAGGTCTGCCGGGATATGGCGTTTACTTCGCTCGGGTTGGTGGTCATGCAGGCGCAACAGCGCATCGGGCAGCCCTGCTGGCGTTACTGGTTTGACTACGTTGCTGAGGCCGAACATGACACCTACGCCAACGGTGCGTGGCATGGAAACGAAGTGCCGTATGTCTTTGATAACCTGATGCTGACGGAGCCTGCGTGCCATTATGTTAATGAGCGGGATCTGGCATTTGCGGCAAAGGTCGCCGATTACTGGGTTAATTTTGCCCGCGAGGCCAGCGTCACCCGCGATGTGCTCCATGGCCCTGTTCTCTGGCACTCCTGCAACAAAGGGCGCGACAGGTTGCTACGCATAGGACTGAATAAACATGCGGGTTTTCGCATAGCAAATCGCTTTATGCGCGCGCGCCTGATGCTATTCAAACGGGTTATGAGGCATCACGTCAAACTCGATTAATTATCCAGTAAGCTCGTACGAAATGCCGCCAGCCCGGCGGCATTATTCTCTGAATCTCTTAGCACCAGCCGATAGCTCGCTCCCGTCTTAACGCTTTGCGCATAAGGGCGCATCAGGCGTCCGGCACGAATATCCTCCGCCACAAGCGTTTCATCGGCAATGGCCACCCCAAGCCCCTGAATCGCCGCCGTGATCGCCAGATCCATGGTGTCGAAGTGTTGATTTTTTTTCATAACCCACGTTGCGCTATCCTGCTTCGCCAGCCACAGCGACCAGTCCGTTTTATCTCTGGTCGGATGCAGAAACGTCAAATTACTCAGCGTTTCATCAGCCATCAATTGCGTACTCATTACCGGGGTCAGCGCTTCATCAAACAGCAGGTCACCCGCGCTGAAATGGGTTCCAAAAACGATGGCCGCATCATACGGCTCAGTTTTGAAGTTAACGCCATGATCAGTGGTGGTCGTCAATGCCACCTGCAAGTCAGGGCACGTTTTCTCAAGCTGGATAAGTCGTGGAACCAGCCAGCGCATCGCACACGTCGGCGCTTTCAGGCGAACCACCTTTTGTTGTGCCCGCGCCTGTGCGGCAAGGGTTTGCAGATGCTCAAACGCCGAGCGTAATTCCGGTAGCAGAGCGCTGCCCTGAGGCGATAACCGCAAACCTCTGGCATGACGCTCAAATAGCGGGAAACCAAACCATGTTTCCAGCGAAGCAATCTTACGGCTTACCGCGCCCTGCGTCAGACATAACTCTTTTGCGGCATGCGTGAGATTTAAATGGCGGGCTGTGACCAGAAAAGCGTCAATAGCGTTTAATGGCAACGTACGGTTTGGCATGGCGACTCCAGCTATGCAATTTATTCATAGCTATTATGACAACAAATCGATTGTGGACTCAATGCGCTTTTATTTGAATGGTTATGCACTTTTAATGAGAAAGGATTGAGAATGACTCTGCGTACACCGGTGAAAACCCGCTCAAAATTACCCGACGTGGGTACGACCATTTTTACCGTTATTGGACAGCTTTCCGCACAGCACAATGCGATTAACCTTTCTCAGGGCGCGCCCAATTTTTCCTGCGACCCGCAGCTGATCTCCGGGGTAACCAGGGCGATGCAGGCCGATCATAACCAGTACGCCCCGATGACGGGTTTACGTCCGCTCAAAGCGCGCATTGCTGAGAAAATTATTGACCTCTACGGCACGCAGTATGACGTGGACAGCGAAATACTGATTACCGCCAGCGCCAGTGAAGGACTCTATTCGGCCATCAGTGGTCTGGTCCATCCGGGCGATGAGGTTATCTATTTCGAGCCGTCGTTTGACAGCTATGCACCCATTGTCCGCCTGCAGGGGGCGACGCCCATCGCCATTAAACTCACTGTCCCCGATTTTGCGGTGAACTGGGATGAAGTCCGCGCGGCCATCACTCCCCGCACGCGCATGATCATCATTAATACGCCGCATAATCCAAGCGGTCAGGTCTTCTCTGCTGACGATCTGCAACAACTGGCGGCGTTGACGCGTAATACGGATATCGTGATTCTCTCTGATGAAGTGTACGAACACGTGGTCTTTGACAATCAGCCGCACCACGGCATGGCGACCCATCCGCAGCTTGCGGAGCGCAGCGTGATTATCTCATCCTTCGGTAAGACCTATCATGTGACGGGCTGGCGTGTGGGTTATTGCGTCGCACCATCTGAATTGATGGATGAGATTATGAAAGTCCATCAGTTTTTAATGTTTTCCGCCGATACGCCAATGCAGTACGCTTTTGCCGAGCATATGACGGATCCCCAGACCTGGCTGTCACTGTCGGCGTTCTATCAGCGCAAACGCGACCTGTTGCAAACCCTGCTGGCAGAGTCGCCATTTCGTTTATTACCGAGCGCAGGCTCGTTCTTCTTGCTGGCGGATTACAGCCATTTCAGCGACGAGAGCGACAGCGAGATGGTGAAAAGATTAATTACCGATTACGGTGTTGCCACCATTCCGTTATCGGCGTTTTACACTGATGGCACTGATAACAAATTGATTCGCCTCTCTTTTGCCAAAGATGAGGCCACACTCAGAGCAGGCGCGCAGGCCCTGTGTCATGTTAAGCCACGCTAAGGAGCGTTAATTGTGAAATTGAAAGCACTCTTTCTGGGCATGGGCATGCTTTGCTCATTATCTTCTTTCGCAGCAACCCAGTTACGCTATGGTCTGGAAGCGGAATATCCGCCGTTTGAAAGCCGCAATGCTTCCGGTCAACTTGAAGGCTTTGATATCGAACTGGGCAATGCCATCTGTAAAGCCGCAGCGCTGAAATGTACCTGGGTTGAAACCTCGTTTGATGCGCTTATCCCGGGCCTGGTTGCGAAAAAATTTGACGCAATCAATTCAGCGATGAATATCACCGAGCAGCGCCGTCAGAGCATTGATTTTACCCAACCTATCTACCGCATTCCGTCTCAGTTAGTAGGCAAATCGGGCGATGGTATGGAAGCGACGGCTGAAGGTCTGAAAGGCAAAACTATCGGCGTATTGCAGGGTTCCATTCAGGAAACGTATGCAAAAGAGCACTGGGAGAAGCACGGTGTCACCGTGGTGTCTTATAAAGATCAGAATATGGCATGGGGTGATTTGCTAAATGGCCGCATTGACGCCTCGCTGGTCATGTCGGCGGCCGGGCTGGCAGGTTTCCTGAGTAAACCGCAGGGCAAAGGCTTTGGCTTCATTGGCAAACCGGTATCTGACGATACGATCCTCGGCAGTGGCATCGGTTTTGGGTTGCGTAAAGGTGACGAGGCCACCAAAAAACAACTCGACGCCGCAATTGATAAAGTACGTGCCGACGGCACCATCAAAACCCTGGCGGAGAAATATTTCCCGGGTATTGATGTGAGCGTCAGCGCTAAATAACAAGCCAATCTTTTCTGACCCCAACCGTCGATGTCCGGATGGGGTCTTTTTATATCAGAACTCACCGTGTATCCCTTGTCTCTGACTCTCTTCACTGCTTTCGTGTGGTCATACTTTAAATATGACCTGGTGCGAAAAAGGACAGCGATGCATTTAGCAACGTAACGGGATATTTTCCGCGCAGTAAAAAATCCTACCTTTCTTTACACAGTTTTCAGGTCGATCCCATCGACAAAAATATTTCCTGCTTTGCGCAGAATATCACCCGCCAACAATTGGATTCTCAATCAATTTTGTCTAGAGTGTGCGGTCATAACTGTTAGCTTTTGCCGTGGTTTTGTTTTGAACAAAACTGCTTCTCACGACCATAAGGACGTATTATCAGGCATGAACCGCAGACGTTTCATTAAGTCATCAATGGCGCTGGCCGCAGTGTACGGGACTTCCGGCTTTGCTTCTCTGTTCTCCCGTGCGGCGTTTGCTGCAGATTCCGATATCGCCGATGGTCAGAGTCGTCGTTTCGATTTTTCCGTCTTGCAGTCCATGGCACATGACCTGGCGCAACAGCCGTGGGGCGGTGCGCCGCGTCCACTGCCGGATACGCTCGCTAACATGACCCCTCAGGCCTACAACGCCATTCAGTACGATGCGCAGCATTCATTGTGGAACAATGTTGAAGGCCGTCAGCTGGACGTGCAGTTTTTCCATATGGGGATGGGTTTCCGTCGCCGTGTGCGCATGTTCTCGCTTGATCCGTCAACCCAACAGGCGCGCGAAATTCATTTCCGTCCTGAATTGTTTAACTACCATGATGCGGGTGTCGACACGAAGCAGCTTGAAGGGCAGAGCGATCTGGGGTTTGCCGGGTTCCGCGCCTTTAAAGCGCCTGAACTGGCACGCCGCGATATCGTCTCTTTCCTCGGGGCCAGCTATTTCCGTGCGGTAGACAGCACTTACCAGTACGGACTTTCAGCACGTGGTGCGGCAATCGACACCTTTACGGACACACCGGAAGAGTTCCCGGACTTCACCGCGTTCTGGTTTGAAACCGCGAAAGCCTCTGATACCTCATTTACGGTCTATACGCTGCTGGACAGCCCAAGCCTGACCGGGGCATACAAATTCGTGATCCACTGTGAGCAGAGTCAGGTGATCATGGAAGTGGATAACCACCTGTATGCGCGTAAAGACATTAAGCAGCTGGGTATCGCGCCGATGACCAGTATGTTCAGCTGCGGCAATAATGAACGCCGCGTCTGCGATACCATTCATCCACAGATTCATGACTCCGACCGTCTGGCCATGTGGCGCGGCAACGGGGAGTGGATTTGCCGTCCCCTGAATAATCCGCAGAAACTGCAATTCAACGCCTTTTTGGACAACAATCCGAAAGGCTTTGGTTTACTGCAACTTGACCGCGATTTCTCTCATTATCAGGACGTAATGGGCTGGTATAACAAACGCCCAAGCCTGTGGGTCGAACCACGTAACCAGTGGGGCAAAGGCAGTGTCGGATTAATGGAGATCCCGACTACGGGTGAAACTCTGGATAACGTAGTCTGCTTCTGGCAGCCGGAGAAACCGGTTCGTGCGGGTGACGAGCTGGCTTTCCAGTATCGTCTGTACTGGAGCGCTATGCCGCCTGTACGTTCGCCGCTGGCGCGTGTCTATGCCACCCGTACCGGTATGGGTGGCTTCCCGGAAGGGTGGGCACCGGGCGAACATTACCCGGAAAAATGGGCCCGTCGTTTCGCTATTGATTTTGTTGGCGGCGATCTGAAAGCCGCTGCGCCGAAGGGGATCGAACCGGTTATCACCTTGTCGAATGGAGAAGCTAAACAGGTTGAAATTCTCTATGTTGAGCCTTTCGACGGCTACCGTATACTGTTTGACTGGTACCCAACGTCCGGTTCAACCGACCCGGTTGAAATGCGTCTCTTCCTGCGCTGTCAGGGCGATGCGATCAGCGAGACCTGGTTGTATCAGTACTTTCCGCCTGCGCCGGATAAACGCAACTACGTGGATGATCGCATCATGCGCTAAATCGGCAACCTCCCTCAAGGAGGGAGGTTCTGATAAGAGGAGATGTTATGGAATCCACCGACAGCCTGATCGTTGTCAACGACCACCTGGCGCTGCATGCCATTAATGAGCGTTTTGTTCACGATCTGCACCAACTGATCGTTAAAAACCGCGAATGGTTGCAGCACTTTCTGGACTGGCCGCAGCATGTCCGCTCGGTTGACCAGACCCGGCAAACCGCACAAAGCAACATCGTCCTGCATCAGCGCGGCTACGCCAAAATGTTCCTGATCCTCGAAGATAACGTGCTGGTGGGTGTGCTCTCCTTCAACTCCATCGAGCCAACCAACAAAACCGGCTATATCGGTTACTGGCTCGATAAAGACAAAGAAGGAAAGGGGATCCTCTCCACCTGCCTGCAGGCGTTTATGACTTTTTACGCGCATCGGGGCGATGTTCGTCGTTTCGTCATTAAATGCCGCGTGGCGAATGAAGCAAGTAACCGCGTCGCACTGCGTAACGGTTTTATCCTCGAAGGCTGTCTGCGACAGGCGGAGTTCCTCAACGGCAGTTTTCATGACCAGAATATTTACGGCCGGATTATTGATCCCCTTTTATAGCAGCCCGGCTAATGGCGTGCGGGTTATATATTGCGCGCCATTAATTACCTTCTGACCACGCAGCAGAATACTTTCGCCTTCTGGCGCCTCCACAACCGCGTCGTCGGTGATTTCAATATGATGCTCGATCAGCACATTGCCTTTAATACGGGCATTTCCCTGAATAACGACTTTTTCATCAAGCAGAATCGGGCCACCGATTAACTGTGCATTGCCACCGACAAGGACGTGATGTTTGAGTACGCAGTTGCCCTCGATCGTCGCATTTTCCGCAACCTGAGCGCTATAACGTAGAGTAGGGATGGCATCCTCTTCATTTCCCGCCACAACTCGTGCTTTACCGTAAACTTTGGCACAGTCGCACACCCAGACATCATTTTGCTCATTGCCTTCCAGTAAAGCGAAATCAAACACCTCGGCACGATGTTCAATAAACGCGAACTTAACAATGGCATCGCCGTAAATTTGCGCCTGATGGACCACGCGCGAATGGGTGACCGTGGCGCGGTCATAGATTTGCAGTATCTGTTGCTTATCCGGGGTAAGCCCCCTGGCCGCGATGATTTCGCAGCCGTGTAAAATACGTGCATTGCCGAACAGATGGCAGGCACCGCGTACGGTAGAGGTTTGCACCGTGACGTTGTCACTTAATACTGCGCCATGGCTAATCTCAGCCGCATCAACCCAGCTGTTACCGCTAATTTCAACCTCATGGCAGACAAGACAAGGTTGTGTCAGGCGAGCGTCGTCGCGCACATGACTGTTGGCAAATACCATGCTGTTCACATCATAAATCCAGCAATCTCCTTCCTGTGACAGGGTGTTTTCATCATCCACCCAGCCGCCGGCAGTGCCTGCTGTCACATCACTAAAATCGCGCAACGCAATAATCTGGCGCAGCGAGACCTTCTGTTTTTCGCCGTTAATCTGATAACTGAACGCCCGGCGCTCATCACTGAGTCGGTATTTATTCATTGTTTGCTTCCGTTTATTCCCCACGATAAACGTAGCAAACTTTGCGATACTGGCTATCCAGAATGAAAAAACATAAAATGCATTTTAAATACAACTTAAAAGTTGTGCGCTTTACATGAAAAATTAAGGAACAACAATGACCACGTTTGACGACCTCTATTTTACTGAAAAATATGGACTAACCCGCACCCATTCCGATGTGCTGCATGCAATGCAGTTTGTTAAAGCGGGTAAGACACTGGATCTGGGCTGTGGTAACGGGCGAAACAGCCTCTATCTGGCGGCCAACGGGTTTGATGTGACGGCATGGGATAAGAATGCTGCCAGCATCAATAATATTGAGACCATTCGTCAGGCCGAAGGGCTTAACAACCTGCAAACTGCCGTTGTGGATTTGAACGCACTCAGTTTTGAAGGCGAATACGATTTTATTCTCTCAACCGTGGTGCTGATGTTTCTTGAACCGCAAACCATTCCGGGTTTAATCGCCAATATGCAGCGCTGCACGAAACCGGGAGGCTATAACCTGATCGTGGCGGCAATGGATACGGCCGATTTCCCGTGCACCGTTGGTTTCCCGTTTGCCTTTAAAGAGGATGAATTGCGAAACTACTACGCCGGCTGGGAACTGGAGAAATACAATGAAGACGTCGGTGAGTTGCATCGCACCGACGCCAATGGCAATCGCATTAAACTGCGTTTTGCAACCTTACTGGCGCGTAAAGCCTAACGCGCCGCCAGCAGGCACAGTTGCAACGCGACCTGGTACGAGGCCTCGAACGACTTCACCGGCAGAAACTCAAATTGCGAATGAAAATTGTGCGCGCCGGTAAAGAAGTTCGGGGTTAGTAACCCTTTTGCGGACAGCGCTGCGCCGTCTGTGCCGCCGCGCATGGGGGTGGGTTTGGGCGTGATACCAAGCGTTTTCATGGCTTCGAACAGTAAATCAATCGCACGCTTGTCTTCGCCGATGGCGTTACTGATATTGCTGTAAATATCGCTGATGCTGTACTCCACTTTGGCGGTGGGGTACTGAGCGGCGATTTTTTTGGCGACATCAGCAATCTGCTGTTTTCTGCGTTCAAAGCTCTCTTTATCAAAGTCACGGATGCTGGCGCTAAGATGGGCATGACCCTGAACGGCTTCCATTCCGTTAAACCAGACATAACCCTCGCGACCTTCGGTGTGTTCCGGTGTTTGCTGGCGGTCAAAGTGGCTGATGTAATCCATGGCCATCAGCAGCGGGTTAACCAGCACGCCTTTTGCTGACATCGGATGCGCGGTGACACCGGTAAAATGGATAGACGCTGAGGCGGCATTGAAGTTTTCAAACACAATCTCGCCTTTTTCGCAGCAGTCGATAGTCCAGGCGAAATCGACATCAAAACGTTTCAAATCCAGCGCTTTCGCCCCACGCAAACCCACTTCTTCATCCGGAACAAACGCCACGACGATATCGCCGTATTGCTGCTCTGGTGTCAGGTTTTCCAGCAAGGTCATCACCACCGTGACCGCAGCTTTGTTGTCTGCGCCCAGTACGCTGGTGCCATCGCTAAAAATGATATCTTCACCGGGGTAGGCCTGTATTTCCGGGTGCTCCGCTACCCGTAGCCAGATCTCTTTCTCAGCATTCAGACAGAGATCTTCCCCCTGAAAACGCAGAATTTGCGGATGAATATCCGGCGACAAACCCACGTCTACGGTATCGATATGAGTGATAAAACCAATACGCGGCGCGCCCGGCACCGTGCCTTTTTTCACCGCCGTTACCGTGGCGTGCTCATCGAGAGTAATCTCATCCAGGCCCAGCGTTTGCAGCTCTTGCGCCAGTGTCCGGGCCATGTCGAACTGTCCGGGTGTGGTCGGTAGTGTCGTGGCGGCAGCATCGCTTTGACTGGTGATGGCAAGATAGCGAAAGAAGCGTTGCGTTAATTGACTGGCGAGGGGCGATGTCATAGTGATTCCTTCTTTATTTGACTTATCAGGTGCTTGCAATATGACTTTAATGTTATTTATGAAAGCGCAAACAACAAGCACTAATTGGCACATGGAAAGAAAACGACAGGAAAATCTATGACTAGAAGACAGACAACAGTTGCAGTGGCCTTGCTGGCCTTGGCAGTGAGTTCCTCTGTGGCAGCAAAAACACTGGTCTACTGTTCAGAAGGATCGCCGGAGAATTTCAACCCGCAACTCTATACCTCGGGAACCAGCGTCGACGCCAGCGCGGTTCCGGTTTATAACCGGCTCGTCGATTTTAAAGCCGGTACGACCGAACTTCAGCCTGGTCTGGCCGAGAGCTGGGAGGTCAGCGAAGATGGCAAGGTGTACACTTTCCACCTGCGCAAAGGAGTGAAATTTCAGAGCAATAAGTACTTTACTCCAACGCGTGATTTTAATGCCGACGACGTCATTTTCTCTTTCATGCGGCAAAAAGACCCGCAGCATCCTTACCATAACGTCTCTAACGGCAACTACTCCAATTTCGAGAGTCTGGAGTTTGGTAAGCTGATTACCGCTATCGACAAAGTGGACGACAATGCCGTGCGCTTTACGCTGGCGCATCCGGAAGCGCCTTTTGTGCCGGATCTGGCCTGGTATTTCGCCTCTATTTTATCTGCCGAATACGCCGATGCGATGTTAAAAGCCGGAACGCCGGAGCGGGTGGATATGGAGCCGATTGGTACCGGTCCGTTCAAACTTGCGCAGTACCAGAAAGATTCGCGCATCCTGTTTACCGCCTTCCCGGAATATTGGCAGGGCAAAGCGAAAATCGACCGTCTGGTATTCAGCATTACTCCGGATGCCTCGGTGCGCCTTGCCAGGCTTGAAAAAAATGAGTGTCAGGTGATGCCATTCCCGAACCCGGCGGATTTGCCGCGGCTGAAAGAAAACAAAGATATTACGCTAATGAGTAAATCGGGGTTGAATACCGGTTTCCTCGCTTTTAACACGCAAAAAGCACCGCTTGATAACGTCAAAGTACGCCAGGCACTGGCGATGGCCATCAATAAACCAGCCATTATTAATGCGGTTTTCCAGGGCACCGGAACCGCCGCGAAAAACCTCCTGCCACCAGGCGTCTGGAGCGCGGACAGCGAATTGCAGGATTACCCTTACGATCCGCAAAAAGCCAAAGCGTTATTGAAAGAAGCGGGACTGCCAGAGGGAACCACAATTGATTTGTGGGCGATGCCGGTTCAGCGACCCTATAACCCGAATGCAAAACGCATGGCCGAGATGATTCAGGCCGACTGGGCGAAAGTAGGGGTCAATGCGAAAATTGTCACGTATGAGTGGGGGGAGTATTTAAAAAGGGTGAAAGGTGGCGAGCATCAGGCAGCGCTGATGGGGTGGACAACGGCCACCGGCGATCCGGATAACTTCTTTGGCCCGCTGTTTACCTGTCAGTCTGCTAATGGCGGTTCTAACTCGTCGAAATGGTGTTATCAGCCGTTCGATAAGATTATCGCCGAAGCGAAAACCATTACCGATCACGACAAACGCGTGGCGCTGTATAAAGAGGCCCAGCAGATGATGCATGATCAAATACCTGCGGTAATGATTGCGCACTCAACTATTTTCGAACCGGTACGTAATAATGTGAAAGGCTATGAAGTCGATCCGTTCGGGAAGCATATTTTCTACCAGGTCGATATCAATAAATAAACCAATGCGCCGGTGTTATGCACCGGCGCCAGGGTAGTTTATTCGGGCTGTTAATATTATTTTTTTCTGAATTTTGACCCCGGCAGCTTTTTTCCTCCATCGCTGTAGTCGGTTGTTTGCTATAACTTTTAGTGCATATATAAACTCAAAGGGACCTTCCATGCGTACTGTATTTAAAGTTGCCGTGCTTAGCGGCCTGCTTGCGTTATCAGGCTGTGCGTCAAAAGTAACTCAACCCGAACAATATTCCGGCTTCTTAAAAGATTATTCCAACTTACAACAAACAACGTCCGCAAGTGGTAAACCCGTATTGCGCTGGGTTGATCCTTCATTTGATCTGAGCAAATACGACAGTATTGTCTACCATCCGGTGACCTATTATCCGGTGGCAAAACCGACCAGCCAGGTGAGTCAGCAAACCCTCGACGGACTGTTGACCTATACGAATACCAAATTGAAAGCAGCGGCCGCACAGCGTAAACCGCTGGTGACCTCTCCTGGTGCGCATAGTCTGATTTTCCGTGGCGCCATTACCGGTGTTGACAGTAGCAAGCAAGGCCTGCAGTTCTATGAAGTGGTTCCGGTTGCGATGGTGATTGCGGGTACGCAGGCAGCTACAGGGCACCGTACCATGGATACGCATCTCTATTTCGAAGGTGAGCTGATTGACGCGCAAACCAATAAACCGGTTATTAAAGTGGTGCGTCAGGGCGAGGGTAAAAGCCTGAGCAATGCCAACGCGCCGATGACGGTGGATACGCTTAAGCAGGTCATTGATAACATGGCGACAGATGCCACCATGTTTGATTTTTCCAAAAAATAAAAATCCCTGCGCCATCCTGACGGATGGCGCTTCTTCTCAGGCTAACTTCCGCCTGAACGACAGCGTACCTGGTCGCGAAAACATCACTAAATTTCCCGTCAGGATCAGCAGCAGCCCAACAATGCCATTTATATGCCAGACATAGCTTTCATAGACCGTTGAAATACTCAGCGCCACAAGGGGAAACAACAGGGTGCTGTAAGCAGCATTACTGGCGCCGATACGGCCAATCAGGGTGAAATAGGCACCAAAGGCAATGACCGAGCCAAAAAGGGCGAGATAAACCAGCGCGCCCAGATAGCTGAAAGTCCATTCAGGGGTGAAATCGTCACCACGGAACAGCGCAATAGCACCCATAAGTATCGTCCCATACAGCATCGCCCAGGCATTGGTGGTCATGGTTTCCAGCCCTTTGCGCTGGTGGCGCATGCTGATCATATTGCCCAGGGAAAAACCAAATGTGCCCAGCATCGAAAGACCAATACCCAGTAACAGAGTGCTGTTCAGACCGCTTGCCAGCAAATCATCCCAGAATAACGTCACTATCCCCGTCAGCCCCAGAATCGCCGCAGGATAGAAGCGCGAAGGGGGCTTTTGACCGAAAAAGAGAAAACTGTTAACCGCATTAAACAATACGGCCATTGAGAAAATTACCGACTCCAGCCCGGTGTTAATCCACGCGGCAGCGGTGTAAAAACAGAGAAAGTTGAAGCCAAAAACACAGCATCCTTGCAGGATGCAAAAAAGATGATCCCACAGGGCAAGTTTGCGCAGTCGCCCGAGGGTAATTAACACCGCCATCATGGTGAGTGAAGCAAGCGCAAAACGCCAAAAAATGGAGACCGGTGCCGCGACCGGACCCTGTTGCAGAAATATAGCAATCCATGTCGTGCCCCATATCACAACCACCAGACAATATAAAAAAATGTTCATTGCAATCCCCGTTATGCCAACAGGTTTCCAGTGTTGCCAAAAAATCCCCCTACGGCTTGCATATATCCGTTGGTCACTTGCAAATTCTTGCGCTTTTTTGGCGAAACACTGGTATCGGGTAGAGGCAATTTATAGACTGAGATTCTGGTGACATTTTTGTTAATTGCGTCCATGACTGTATATAAAGCCTTCGAAAATCTTCAACATCACAATGCCGTTTTGCATGACTCGGTTGCGCTGCATTCTGGTATTCAACTGGCGGTATGGTCTAACAAGCGCGATAACATTACCCAGTATTGCGATCATCACACCCTCAGTCTGTACATTGCCGATGGCTACGAGAGCTATCATAAAACATCGCAAGGCTGGAAAAATGGCGGCGGGCCGGACCGGTTTTGCCTGATGCCGAAAGAGAGCGAGTCCAGTTGGGATATCCGTGATGATTTGTCGTTCGTGCATCTTTATTGCACTGACGAACACCTGCGGGATATAGGGGAGAAAATTTGGGATCGCAGTCCGGCGTCGTTTACCCTTGATGAGAAAACATTCGCCCAGGATGAGCGCATTACCACTCTCTATCGCCAGTTCCTTCTTGGCAGCGACTGGCACCAGCAGGCGAATCACCTCACCCTGAGCACTGCTTCAACGCTGCTTCTCACCCATCTTATTCAGCATTACAGTAATGTGCAGTGGCGTTTACCCACGGTTAAAGGCGGTCTTGCGCCGGTGGTGTTGCGCCAGGTGCTGGACTGGATAGAGGCGAATCTGGCCCAGCCGCTATTGCTGAGCGATCTGGCGGCGCAGGCGGCGTTAAGTGAGTACCATTTTGCGCGTATGTTCCACCAGTCAATGGGGGTTGCACCGCATCAGTATGTGATGCGACGCCGAATGGCACAGGCGAAAGCGCAATTGTTAAATACCGAACTTCCGCTGACCACAATCGCCATGGCTTGCGGTTTCAGTTCTGCCAGCCATTTCAGCAATCGTTTCCGGGCTGTTTTTGGCATGACGCCGTCGCAACTACGCGCGGCGAACCAGTGACAGCACGGCATAACAGATACCACCGGCAACCAGCCCCCAGAAGGCTGACCCCACACCGAGCAGCGTGACGCCGCTGGCGGTGACCAGAAACGTCACGATAGCGGCGTCACGTTCTTGTTCTTGTGACAGAGCCTGGAACAGACTGCCGCCGATCGTGCCAAGTAACGCAAGACCTGCCAGCGTCTGGATCCAGCTCAGCGGTAAGGTCGCCAGCAATGCGGTGATAGAGCCGCCAAATACCCCTGCTAACAGATAGAAAACACCTGCAGCCACCGCGGCCTTCCAGCGTTGCGCGGCGTCGGGGTGGGCATCCGGGCTCTGGCAAATTGCCGCTGTAATAGCGGCGATGCAAATTGAGAAAACCCCAAACGGCGAGAGAAGCAGCGCCAGCCCCCCGGTAGTAATAATCAGTGGCGACACAGGTGCCCGATAACCCGCAGCTTGCATCGTGGCGAAGCCAGGCGCATTTTGCGATGCCATCGTAGCGAGAAAAAAGGGAATACCGATACTGATAAGCGATGTCCAGTTGAAGACCGGACGGGTAAATTCCGGTATCACAAACGCAAAGTCCAGTTTCGCCGTGACAACATCGCCGCTAAGCCAGGCGACCAGCGCGCCAGCTATCAGTGTCGCCACAATGGCATAGCGTGGGGCGAGGGCTTTACAGACCAGCCAGGCCAGTAGCATACTGCCGCACAGCACAAAATGGCCTTCAACGTTGCGAAACGCCTGCAAACCGAAACGCAACAGGATCCCGGCGAGCATCGCTGCCGCGAGGGTATGCGGAATAATTTTCATCAACCGGGCGAACAGTCCGGTGACACCGCAGAGCACAATCAGCGCATTAGCGAAAATGAACACGCCGATGGTCTCAGCAAGGGTTAATCCTTGTAAGCTTGTTGCCAGCAATGCGGCGCCGGGCGTAGACCACGCAGTCAGCACCGGCATGCGGTACCACAGTGACAGCGCTAATGTGCTGATACCCATGGCTGCACCGAGCGCCGTCATCCAGCCGGCAATTTGCGGAGCGCTGGCCCCCGCTGCGGCAGCGGCCTGCCAGATGATAGCAGCGGAACTGGCATAGCCGACCAGGACGGCCACAAAACCTGCCAGAAGAGTGGTAAAAGGAAATACGTGAGCGCGCATGATATGCCCTTGTGCGTTATAGCGTCCAGACAATGTACCATCGTGCGTTATAGCGTACAAGTATGCACAGCGAGACTGACAGGAGAAAATATGGATCTAACTCATTATCTGGCGAGCACCTTAAAAAATCTTCGCCAGGCGCGTGGCTGGAGTCTTTCCCGCCTGGCCGACGAAACGGGCGTGTCGAAAGCGATGCTCGGGCAAATTGAACGCAATGAGTCCAGCCCCACGGTGGCAACACTGTGGAAAATCGCCACGGGCCTCAATGTACCGTTTTCATCCTTTATTGCGCCATCGGAAAGCGAAACGCCCCATTCTTTCGATCCACAGCAG
The DNA here is from genome assembly GCA_900112785.1 of Phytobacter palmae. Classification (GTDB taxonomy): domain Bacteria; phylum Pseudomonadota; class Gammaproteobacteria; order Enterobacterales; family Enterobacteriaceae; genus Phytobacter; species Phytobacter palmae. Next base: position 121,867 of record FONB01000005.1, read on the forward strand.
CAGGCCATGGTGGTTACCCCGCTTTTCCCCTGGGATGAAGCATTGCATTTTGATCTCTTCTCGATAATTCTGGCGCCAGGCGCCCTTAGCGAGTCAACACCGCATGAGCAGGGGGTCATTGAGCACGTAGTGGTGATTGGCGGGATGCTGGATATGTGCATTGAAGGGCAGTGGCGAACCCTGACGGCAGGCGGTGGAGTTCGTTTCGCCGGTGACCGCCCCCACGCCTATCGTAATAGCTCAGCGCAGAGCGTCCATTTCCACTCGCTTATCCACTACCCAAAAGAAAAAACCGCAAGCAAGCTTGCGGCAAAGAACGACGACGAGTAAACAACAACGTACAACGTGACGAGGAATGTCCGAATTACGCGTCACCTTTCAAACGGCCTCTTTGCTGGCTGCTGCTGGCTATCCGTGCCACTTACCGCTGTAAGCGCGCAGTTGCCACCGCGACGCCATTTGAAAGCTTTCGCGTAATGGTGATTAACTTAACCTGCATCGTTGCGACTGGAAAATAGCAATTTCATCAATGCTTTGCCGCCGGATGGAAATTGGCTTTCGCCACAGGTGGTGAAAAGACGGGGATGTGACTACAATAGCCGCCATTTTGCACATAATGGATAACGACGATTGTATGCGCCTGCAACCCCATCATCTTGAACTCTTAAGCCCTGCCCGTGACACCGCGATCGCTCGCGAAGCCATTTTGCACGGTGCGGACGCGGTCTATATCGGCGGCCCGGGGTTCGGTGCCCGCCATAACGCCAGCAACAGCCTGCAGGATATTGCCAGCCTCGTTCCGTTTGCTCATCGCTATGGCGCGAAAGTGTTTATCACGCTCAATACCATTCTGCATGATGATGAGCTGGAACCTGCTCAGCGTCTGATTACCGATCTGTACGAAACCGGGGTTGATGCCCTGATTGTGCAGGATATGGGCATCATGCAACTCGATATCCCGCCGATTGAGCTGCATGCCAGTACGCAGTGTGACATCCGTAGTGTAGAAAAGGCGAAGTTCCTCTCTGATGTTGGTTTCAGCCAGATTGTGCTGGCGCGTGAACTGAACCTGCAGCAGATCCGCGATATTCACGCCTGTACTGATGCCACCATTGAGTTCTTTATTCATGGCGCGCTTTGCGTGGCCTATTCCGGGCAGTGCTATATTTCTCACGCTCAGACGGGGCGCAGCGCTAACCGCGGTGACTGTTCACAGGCCTGCCGACTACCCTATACCCTGAAAGATGATCAGGGGCGCGTTGTAGCCTACGAAAAACATCTCCTGTCGATGAAAGATAACGACCAGACTGCCAATCTTGGTGCGTTAATTGATGCCGGTGTGCGCTCCTTCAAGATTGAAGGGCGCTACAAGGACATGAGCTATGTGAAAAACATTACTGCGCACTATCGTCAGATGCTGGATGCGATTATTGAAGATCGCGGCGATCTGGCGCGCGCATCGGCAGGACGAACGGAACATTTCTTTATCCCTTCCACCGATAAAACCTTCCATCGCGGTAGCACCGACTATTTTGTGAACGCTCGTAAAGGTGATATCGGCGCGTTTGATTCACCAAAATTTATCGGTCTGCCGGTCGGTGAAGTCCTGAAAGTGACCAAAGAGTATCTGGACGTTGACGCCAGCGAACCGCTGGCAAATGGCGATGGCCTGAACGTGCTCATCAAGCGTGACGTTGTCGGTTTTCGCGCCAATACGGTAGAAAAAACCGGAGAAAACCGCTACCGCGTCTGGCCGAACGAAATGCCTGCGGAGATGTATAAAGTTCGCCCGCACCATCCGCTGAACCGTAACCTGGACCACAACTGGCAGCAGGCACTGACAAAAACATCCAGTGAACGTCGCATCGCGGTGGATATTGAAGTCGGCGGCTGGCAGGAACAACTGGTACTGACCCTGACCAGTGAAGATGGGGTTAGCGTGACCCATACTCTCGACGGGCAATTTGACGAGGCGAACAACGCGGAAAAAGCGATCAATAGCCTGAAAGAGGGTGTGGCAAAACTGGGGCAAACGATCTATTACGCTCGTAATATTGATATCAACTTGCCGGGTGCCTTGTTTGTGCCGAATAGCGTGTTAAATTCATTTCGTCGCGAAACTGTTGAAATGCTTGATGAGGCGCGTCTGGCGAATTACCAGCGTGGCAGCCGTAAAGCCGTTTCTGATCCTGCTCCGGTCTATCCTGATACCCATCTGACCTTCCTGGCGAACGTTTACAACCATAAAGCGCGTGAGTTCTACCAGCGTTTCGGCGTACAACTGATTGATGGCGCATATGAAATGCATGAAGAGAAGGGCGATGTGCCGGTGATGATCACCAAGCACTGTCTGCGCTTTGCCTTTAACCTGTGTCCGAAGCAGGCCAAAGGGAATATCAAAAGCTGGAAGGCGACTCCCATGCAACTGGTACACGGCGACGAGGTACTGACCCTGAAATTTGATTGCCGACCCTGCGAGATGCACGTGGTCGGGAAAATCAAAAATCACATTCTGAAGATGCCGCTGGCAGGGAGTGTTGTGGCATCGGTCAGCCCTGAGGATCTGTTGAAAACGCTGCCTAAGCGCAAAGGCGTTTAAAACGGCGGTCGTGCATCGCGCATAGTAGCGGCAGATACCCTGCCGCTACTCCATTTAAAACGTAACGTTTTTCATCTGACAAGACGCTCTTTTATCGTCTTTGGGGGCTGTTTGCCGACATGTCCTGGCAAGAGACGGTCAGAATAGCCGATCTTTTTATGCATACTCCTTCTCTCATTTATCTGAGCGACACGAATTTCGACAACTCACAGATGGCATGAAACACGTTCAATTATGAGTATTCCTTCCATAATAACTGAAAAAAATAAATGAATTTGTTATCACTCAGGCAGTAATTCTATTATTTGCCGTGATTTATGCGTTGCATCACATTATTAATATAATTTCTACGCAGATAATTATGATACGAAAGTCTCATTTTATTAGTTATTGATTTTTAAGCATAAGTTGCACAACCAAAGACAAGGGTATTATCTGGATGCGTTAAAGGTTTCATATGCTATGACGATAATTACTCTGTGATCAAAATATATTCGTGGAATTTCCCGGCGCTGTAAAAAGCAAGACTGGATGTATAGCCTGCTAAGTTCCATAAATTCACCAGACGCTCCACCCTATAAATGTTCTAATAATGCAAAAAGGTGAAATATGTTATCTATGGCGAAAAGGTTTTTAACCGCACCGTTTGGTCGCAGCGGCTCGCAACCTGCGAATGGTACCTATGATTGCCAGAATATGCCTCAGTCATTATCGGCAGCGGGTGTAAGCAACAAAGCCAGTGGTATTCTCATGACATTCGTTCCCCCTGGCGCTGACTATTCAAGTGTGAGCCAGGCGTGGCAGCGGTTTTCTTCTCCGGACTTAACGGTTATTACGCTCTCCTCCAGTGGCGCGCTGAGCAGTAGCTGTCGCGAGACGACCTACTGTGATGCGGCGGGGCAACAGGGCAGCTGGTTAATGTTGCCCAAAACACTTATTGCCGGGCACGAAACACATATTGTTGATTTACATGTCAAAGATACGCACACAGCCACAGACCGTATCATTGCTATCCAGAACGAACTGGAGCGGTTACAAGTGCGTATGCCGCTCTCACCTGATCGCACGTTTGCCATGGTTTACTGTGATGGTCTTTCTGCTTCCGAAGGGTTTCTGATGCAGGCCTGGTATAATTGCGGGCGTTTTCCCTGCCTGGCTATCGGCGGTTCGGCAGGCGGCAAACTCACCTTCGATGGCACATGGATAAGCGTGGATGGGAAAATGCTGCAGGGTAAGGCAGTGATTATATTTTGTAAAATGGCAGCGGGAAAATCCTTCGCGCCTTTCAAGAGCCAGAACTTTAAACCACGCAATAAAAGCTGGCTGATTGCTCAGGCCGATCCGGTCGCTCGCACTGTGACGTCTGTCTTTAACGAGCAGGGGGAACAGAAGCCATTTATCGCTGTTCTGGCGGATCTCCTGCAGTGTGATGAGCAACATGTGGCAGAGAAACTAAAAGGGCTTACGTTTGGCGTTAAAGTCGGCGACGAATATTTCATTCGTTCCGTCGCCAAAATCGATGCGCAAGGGGTTCATTTTTTCTGTGATCTGGAATTTGGCGATCGTCTGCATTTACTCGAAGAGACCGACTTTAAGCAAGCAACACTGCATGACTGGAAAAACTTTATTACCGGGCTGGGTAAACCGGCGGCTATTCTGATGAATGACTGTATTTTGCGGCGCCTGGGCAGTGAAGCGCATTTACACAATGCGCATTTTTTTAAAGGATTACCCGCCGCCGGTTTTTCCAGTTTTGGCGAGATTCTTGGCGTTCCCATTAATCAGACGCTCTCCGCGCTGGTGTTTTTCAATCATGACGTCAAAGCAATGACGCATTTCCCGGTGGAATATGCAAGATATGCAGGGCATTACGCCCAGCGCGCGCTGCGTCGTTGGGAGGCGCTGAATGATTTTCAAAGTGGTGTCATTAATCGTGTCGTGGCATATCAACAAAAATTAGGACCATTGATGACAGCATTACCGATGCTGGAAGCCGCGACGCAGACACAAAACGACACCTTAGGAATGGCAGAAAATAGCATCCGTTCTATCAGCGATATTGCCCTGCAGAGCCAACAGGCGCAAAACCGGCTGGTAGAAGGGCTTGATGACCTGGAGAAAATCTCTGCGGGTATTAATGAGATAACCAGCGGGATCAGTAATATCGCCTTTCAGACGAACATTCTCGCACTGAATGCGGCCGTGGAGGCTGCGCGCGCGGGTGAGGCAGGGCGTGGATTTGCGGTCGTGGCAAGCGAAGTACGGCGGCTGGCCCATTCGTCAAAAGAGCAGGCAGACGCTACGGCCGCCAATATCAGTCAGGCGGTAAACACAATTTCCCGCATCCGTACCGTTGCCAACAATACCGTGGAGACCGCCAGTAATATGGCCCGGCACTCCATTTCAGCGGCCGACACCATTGCGGCCATGAGCAGTAAAACCAATAACGAACGGGATAATATTGTTAAGCATCTCAGCAGCCTGCACGCGCTTACATCCGGTATGGATGCGATGCAGGAAGCGGTAGCGCAACTGACGGTATTGCAAAAACTCTCCACCCGTCACGGCCAGCACTAAAAATATGCCCTGACGTTCAGCGTCAGGGCATATTTGTCCTCCGGTTGCGTGCGCCGCCGGGTCATAACCCTAGTGCGATTTAAACCCCGCAGCGGTCATCAGTACGCGAAAAAAGAGGCCGACCAGCGCAAGGGCCAGCACACTGCCGCCCCACAGAATGACCAGCCACATCAGGCGCTTCCATAATGGCTGTTGCATCAGTGATAACCCTCCCCATGCTGGACTTTGCCGCGAAATACGTAATAGCTCCAGAAGGTATAGACGAGAATGATGGGAATAATCAGCAGCGCGCCAACCAGCATAAAGCCCTGACTTTGCGCGGGCGCTGCCGCCTGCCACAAGGTAATTGACGGCGGAATAATATGTGGCCAGATGCTGATCCCAAGACCACTGAACCCAAGAAATATCAGCCCAAGTGTCAGCATAAACGGCAATTTTTCACTCTGTGGATGATTCAGACTGCGCCATTGCCACAGGCTCAGCAGCACCACTAACACAGGGACGGGCAGCAGGAAAAACAGATTCGGCAGCGTAAACCAGCGGCTTGCTATCGCAGGATGGGCGAGCGGCGTCCAGAGGCTAATGACCGCTATTACCAGCAACAGTGCCAGTAAGAGTCTCCTGGCGAGTTGACGCATCCGCACTTGCAGCGCCTTTTCACTTTTCATCACCAGCCATGTCGCCCCCAGCAACGCATAAGCAATCACCAGGCCGAGACCACAAAACAGTGTAAAAGGGGTTAACCAGTCAAAAGGTCCACCGGCGAAGGTACGCCCGCTGACAGCGAAGCCGTTGATCACTGCCCCAACAACTACCCCCTGGGTGAAGGTCGCCAGAACTGAGCCGCCTGCGAATGCCTTATCCCAGAATGGGCGATGCGCCGGTGTTGCCTTGAAGCGAAATTCAAAAGCCACGCCGCGAAAAATTAACCCCACCAGCATCAGCGTCAGCGGAATGGTCAGGGCATCTATGATTACCGCATATGCCAGCGGGAAGGCGCCAAACAGCGCTGCGCCACCGAGCACCAGCCAGGTTTCGTTGCCGTCCCACACCGGGGCGACACTGTTAACCATCACGTCGCGGTCTTCGGCCTCTGGCGTGGCAGGAAAGAGAATGCCGATCCCCAGATCAAAACCGTCCATCACGATATACATCAGGGTGGCAAAGACGATTATGACAAACCAGATAAGTGAAAGATCGATACCCATTACGGTTTCTCCTGCAGGCTGTCGTGCGTATTTACCGCAGAAAGCGGTCGGGCGGGGCGACCATCCTGTTCGGTGGCAAATGATTCATTCGCCTGAGGCCCTTTTTTAATCAACCGCACCATGTAACTGTATCCCACGCCAAAGACCGAGCTGTAGACGAGAATAAAACCCAACAGGCTGATGCTCATATGCAGCGTGCCGTGGGCAGAAACTGCGTCGGCGGTCCGTTGCAGGCCATAAACCACCCACGGCTGGCGTCCCACTTCGGTAGTTACCCAACCAGCAAGGATGGCCAGCAGGCCCGATGGTCCCATCAATAACGCGAACCACAGAAACGGGCGCGAGTGATACAGGCGCTGTTTGCTGCGCAGCCACAATGCAATAACGCCAAGCAAAATCATTAACACTCCAAGCCCTACCATCAGGCGAAACGACCAGAACACGACGGTCGAATTGGGACGATCTTCTTTGGCGAACGATTTCAGCGCGGGAACCTGTTTGTCCAGACTGTGGGTCAGGATAAGGCTACCCAACGCCGGGATCGCCAGTCCGTAGCGGGTACGCTCTTGTTCCATATCCGGCCAGCCAAATAATAATAAAGGCGTCGCCTCTCCGGGTGGGTTTTCCCAGTGGCCCTCTATTGCTGCGATTTTGGCAGGTTGGTGCTCAAGCGTGTTCAGCCCGTGCATATCGCCGATCAACGCCTGAATGGGGGCTACAATCAGCGTCATCCACAGCGCCATTGAAAACATGGTGCGAATGGCGGGTGAATGGTTGCCCTTAAGCAAATGCCAGGCGGCCGACGCGCCAACAAACAGCGCGCTACTCAGAAAAGCGGCAACGGACATATGCAACAGGCGATACGGGAAGGAGGGATTAAACACCACCGCAAACCAGTCGACCGGCACCACCTGACCATTCACAATTTCATAGCCCTGTGGCGTTTGCATCCAGCTATTGGAGGCGAGGATCCAAAAGGTGGAAATGATCGTCCCCAGCGCCACCATGCAGGTTGCGAAGAAGTGCAGCCCTGGCCCGACTTTATTCCAGCCAAACAGCATTACCCCTAAAAACCCGGCTTCGAGGAAGAATGCAGTCAGCACTTCATAGGTCAGTAACGGGCCGGTGATGCTTCCGGCAAACTGGGAAAAGCCGCTCCAGTTAGTGCCAAATTGATAGGCCATCACCAGACCGGAGACCACGCCCATGCCAAAATTGACGGCGAAAATCTTCGACCAGAAGTGGTAGAGCGAACGCCACACCGGATTACCGGTTTTCAACCACAATCCTTCCAGCACCGCAAGGTAGCTGGCAAGACCGATGGTGATGGCCGGGAAAATAATGTGGAAGGAAACCGTAAAGGCAAACTGGATCCTTGCCAGATGAAACGCATCTAAACCCAACATACACAACCTCTGAATAATGACTCTCAGGGAAATGGTAAAGAGCGGCGGGCACGATTATCAGAAACAGAAGAGATAAATTTATCTATAACAGTTGGCAAAAAAGTGCTTTTTAGGTGTACTGATATAGAATAACGTCAGGCAAGGAGAGAGCGATGAAAAAATACCAGCGCCTGGCGCAACAAATCATTTCGCAAATTGAACTGGGTGTCTGGCGACCCGGCGACAGGCTGCCCTCGCTGCGCGAGCAGGTGACCAGCAGTGGCCTGAGTTTTATGACGGTAGGCCATGCTTATCAGCTACTGGAAAATCAGGGCTATATCACCGCCCGGCCACAGTCGGGCTATTATGTGGCGCCGCGTTCTCATCGTCCGCAAACTTTACCCCCCGCCACGTTAAAGCAAGATGAAGCGGTGGATATCAATACCTACATCTTTGATATTTTGCAGGCCAGCCGCGATGCCTCGATATTGCCATTTGGTTCGGCCTTTCCGGATCCGCGCCTGTTTCCTCTGCAACAACTGAATCGCTCATTAGCCAACGTCAGTAAAAGCGCGACCGCCGTCAGCATTATTGAAAACCTGCCGCCGGGAAATGCCGGGCTGCGTCATGCCATCGCCCGTCGCTATGCCCAGCAGGGAATGACTATTTCACCGGATGAAATTGTGATTACTGCCGGCGCACTGGAGGCATTAAACCTGAGTTTGCAGGCTGTGACAGAGCCAGGTGACTGGGTGATCGTTGAAAATCCCTGCTTTTATGGTGCGCTACAGGCGCTTGAGCGCCTGCGCTTAAAAGCGCTGTCGGTGCCGACGGATATCAATGACGGCATAGATCTCCAGGCGCTGGAACAGGCGCTAAAGAGCTATCCGGTAAAAGCCTGCTGGCTGATGCCCAACAGTCAGAATCCGCTCGGTTTTACCCTGAGTGCAGAGAAAAAAGCACAACTGGTGGCGTTGCTGACGCAGCACAACGTGACCTTGATTGAAGACGATGTCTATAGCGAGCTCTATTACGGGCGGGAAAAACCGTTACCCGCAAAAGCCTGGGATACGCAGGACATGACGCTACACTGCTCCTCTTTTTCTAAATGTCTGGTGGCCGGTTTTCGTATCGGCTGGGTCGCCGCCGGGAAACATGCCCGCCGGATCCAGCAGCTACAACTGATGAGCACATTATCCACCAGTTCGCCGATGCAAATGGCGCTCGTCGATTACCTCGGCACCCAACGCTATGATGCGCATCTGCGGCGTCTGCGGCGCGTCCTGGCGGAACGCAAGCATCAGGCATGGCAGGCGCTGGTGCGCCATCTGCCTGGCGAGGTGAAAATCCACCGCAGCGACAGCGGTTATTTTTTATGGCTGGAGTTGCCACCAGAGCTGGATGCCGGAGAGCTAAGCCAGCGCGCGCTGGCCCATCAGGTCAGCATTGCGCCGGGGAAAATGTTCTCCACCTCCAGAGAGCCTACGCCATTCTTTCGCTTTAATGCCTCCTGGCAATGGGGCGAACGGGAGGAGCGCGGCGTTATACTGCTCGGCAAAATAATTCGCGAAATGATGAAATAAAAATGCACACGGTTGTTCTTATTTTCTGAATAATGTTTTCTCAATTTAAAAATATCTCTGCGGAAATTTCAGCCGCAGAGGTCATTATTTTCTGTACTTTCCCATCAGCCATTCATACGAAATGCGAATGGGAACATAAATTAACCTTTCAACGCTAACTCATTGTCTATACTCCAGAAGATGTGAAGACAGCATTTCGGTAATTAATGTTATGCGCTGTATGTCACAACCTGGCGAAATTTCTCATTGACGGGATTCAGCCTTTCGGCGCTCCGTCTACCTTTAAATCAGGAGATATTTTTACGGCAAGGCGGCCGCTCATTTTCATTACGACAGGAGTAACACATATGAGCATGAAATTTGCCCCGAGCTGCCTGTGTGCGCTGGGCATGACCATGATGACAGCACACGCCGCCGAGCCGACGGAAGTTGGGAAAGGAGAGGGCCGCCTGGATATTATCGCCTGGCCGGGATATATCGAACGCGGCCAGACGGATAAGCAATATGACTGGGTCAGTCAGTTTGAAAAAGAGACGGGCTGTGCGGTAAACGTGAAAACGGCAGCAACGTCCGATGAGATGGTCAGCCTGATGGCCAAAGGGGGGTATGACCTGGTGACTGCGTCCGGCGATGCCTCGTTGCGCCTGATTATGGGCAAACGCGTGCAACCGATTAATACCGCGCTGATCCCCAACTGGAAAACCCTGGACCCGCGTATGGAGAAAGGCGAATGGTTTAACGTCGGCGGCAAAGTTTACGGCACGCCGTATCAGTGGGGGCCTAACCTGCTGATGTATAACACCAAAACTTTCCCGACGCCGCCTGATAGCTGGTCGGTTGTTTTCGTGCAGCAAAATCTGCCAGATGGCAAAACCAACAAAGGCCGCGTACAGGCCTATGACGGGCCGATTTATATCGCTGATGCCGCGTTGTTTGTCAAAGCCACTCAGCCGCAGCTTGGCATTGAGGACCCCTACCAGTTAACCGAAGCGCAGTATCAGGCAGTGCTGAAAGTACTGCGCGATCAGCACGCCTTAATCCACCGTTACTGGCATGACACCACTGTCCAGATGAGCGACTTCAAAAATGAAGGCGTTGTGGCGTCCAGCGCCTGGCCGTACCAGGCGAATGCCCTGAAAGGTGAAAACCAGCCGATCGCCACCGTATTCCCGAAAGAGGGGGTAACGGGCTGGGCAGATACCACCATGCTCCACGCGCAGGCGAAACACCCCAACTGCGCCTACAAATGGATGAACTGGTCGCTGACACCGAAAGTACAGGGTGATGTCGCCGCCTGGTTTGGCTCACTGCCGGTGGTGCCGCAAGGCTGTAAAGCCAGTGATTTGCTGGGTGAAAAAGGCTGCGAAACTAACGGTTACAGCTTCTTTGACAAGATTGCGTTCTGGAAAACGCCCGTTGCTGAGGGGGGGAAATATGTCCCTTATAGCCGCTGGACGCAGGATTACATCGCCATTATGGGCGGACGTTAAGCGGTCAGGAGTGATGTATGACCTATGCAGTTGAATTTGAAGATGTCTCTCGTCTGTATGGTGATATTCGTGCCGTGGACGGCGTTAGTCTTGCGGTAAACGATGGGGAATTTTTCTCCATGCTGGGGCCATCCGGCTCCGGCAAAACCACCTGCCTGCGTCTTATTGCCGGTTTTGAGCAGCTGAGCGGTGGGGCTATTCGTATTTTTGGTCGGGAGGCCAGCGAACTGCCCCCCTGGGAGCGCGACGTTAATACCGTTTTTCAGGATTACGCGTTATTTCCCCATATGTCGATCCTCGATAACGTAGCGTATGGCCTGATGGTCAAAGGCGTTGATAAAAAAACACGTCATGCCAGCGCGCGCCAGGCGCTGGAAAAGGTGGCGCTGGATTTTGTTCACGCCCGTAAGCCATCGCAACTTTCCGGCGGTCAGCGCCAGCGTGTGGCTATCGCCCGGGCGCTGGTCAATCAGCCTCGCGTTTTATTGCTCGATGAACCGCTGGGGGCGCTGGATTTAAAATTACGCGAGCAAATGCAATTTGAACTGAAAAAGCTGCAGCAGGATCTTGGGATTACCTTTATTTTTGTCACCCACGATCAGGGGGAAGCGCTATCGATGTCTGACCGGGTGGCGGTGTTCAATAATGGCAAAATTGAGCAGGTTGATACCCCGAGGGAACTCTATCTGCGCCCACGCACGCCGTTCGTGGCGGGTTTTGTCGGCACGTCGAATGTTTTTGACGACAGGCGCGCGGGTGCGTTATGTGCGATGAATGGCATTTTCTCTCTGCGCCCGGAGCATATCCGCCTTAATCAACCGGGAGAAATTCAGGTTCAGGGTGTGGTGCAGGCGGTCCAGTATCAGGGGGCAGCTACCCGTTTCGAACTGAAACTTGCCGACGGTGAAAAACTGCTGGTAAGCCAGGCAAACATGTCCGATGCGCGCTTACCTGACACGTTAGCGCCGGGGCAAACGGTGCTGGCATCGTGGTCAAGAGAGGCGATGGTGCCATTACGGGGAGCGGGGTGATGGAGATGAGCCTTTCCCGTTCACCACAGGGCAAACCGGGGAGCCGGTTGAGCGGTCTGTTCTGGCGCAAACCGGCGCTGGGTTTGTTTTTGTTGTTGCTGGGGCCACTGATGTGGTTCGGTATTGTTTATCTGGGGTCGTTGCTGACGCTGCTATGGCAAGGCTTCTATACATTTGATGATTTCACCATGTCGGTGACGCCGGATTTCACTCTGGCTAACCTGCAGGCGCTGTTCAATCCCGCCAATTACGACATCATCTTGCGTACTTTCACCATGGCGGTCGCCGTAACGCTGGCCAGCGCGATTCTGGCCTTTCCGATGGCGTGGTATATGGCGAAATATACCAGCGGTAAATGGAAAGCCTTTTTCTATATTGCCGTGATGCTGCCAATGTGGGCGAGCTATATCGTCAAAGCTTACGCCTGGACGCTGCTGCTGGCGAAAGACGGCGTTGCCCAGTGGTTTCTCGGCCATCTGGGGCTTGAGCCCATCCTCGGCGCGGTGCTGACACTGCCCGGTATCGGCGGCAATACTTTGTCGACCTCTGGTCTCGGGCGTTTTCTGGTCTTTGTCTACATCTGGCTGCCGTTTATGATCCTGCCGATTCAGGCCGCGCTGGAACGGCTGCCGCCGTCGCTATTGCAGGCCTCTGCGGATCTTGGCGCGCATCCCCGGCAGACCTTTCGCTATGTGGTTCTGCCGCTGGCTATTCCGGGCGTTGCCGCCGGTTCCATCTTCACCTTCTCCCTGACGCTGGGGGATTTCATTGTTCCGCAACTGGTGGGGCCGCCAGGGTTCTTTATTGGCAATATGGTCTATTCGCAACAAGGGGCGATCGGCAATATGCCGATGGCGGCAGCCTTTACGCTGGTCCCCATTCTATTGATTGCCCTTTATCTGGCGTTCGTGAAACGTTTGGGAGCGTTCGATGCACTCTGACCGCGCACCGTTATTTCTCAAAATTGCCGCCTGGGGCGGGGTTATCTTTCTCCATTTCCCGTTATTGATAATCGCCATCTATGCTTTTAATACCGAGGATGCCGCGTTCAGCTTTCCCCCGCAGGGCTTTACGCTGCGCTGGTTTAGCGTGGCGGCGGCGCGGGGCGATATCCTGGATGCGGTGACGCTGTCGCTGCAAATTGCGGCCCTGGCGACACTTATTGCCTTAATCCTTGGCACGCTTGCTGCAATGGCACTCTGGCGCAGTGAGTTCTTTGGCCGGAACGCCATCTCACTGTTGCTGCTGCTGCCCATCGCCTTGCCCGGCATTATTACCGGCCTGGCGCTGTTAACGGCGTTTAAATCGGTGGATCTGGAACCGGGCTTTTTCACCATCGTTATCGGTCACGCCACGTTTTGTGTGGTGGTGGTTTTCAACAATGTCATCGCCCGATTTCGCCGTACGTCATGGAGTCTGGTTGAAGCCTCAATGGATTTAGGCGCTACCTCATGGCAGACGTTCCGCTATGTGGTGCTGCCAAATCTCGGTTCGGCGCTACTCGCCGGAGGCATGCTGGCATTTGCATTGTCGTTTGACGAAATCATCGTCACGACCTTTACCGCCGGGCATGAGCGCACCTTGCCGCTTTGGTTGTTAAATCAACTGGGGCGCCCGCGTGACGTGCCGGTAACTAATGTGGTGGCGCTACTGGTCATGCTGGTAACGACCATCCCGATTTTGGGGGCCTGGTGGCTGACCCGTGACGGTGAAACCGTAGCCGGAAGCGGCAAATAACTGACAACTCTGAAAGGATAGCGCTATGCAACATCAATTATTTATCAATGGAGCACTGGTCGACGGCGAAGGCGAAAAACAGGCCGTGTTTAACCCGGCCACCGGCGAGGTGTTGCTGGAGATTGCCGAAGCCTCCCCCGCGCAGGTGGATGCGGCGGTGAAGGCGGCTGACGAGGCCTTCAAAACCTGGGGACAAACCACGCCAAAAGCGCGGGCCGAGTGTCTGCTGCAACTGGCGCAGGTGATTGAGGACAATGCCGAAACCTTTGCAATGCTGGAGTCGCTGAACTGCGGCAAACCCCTGCACTGTGTATTGAGCGATGAAATTCCGGCGGTCGCGGATGTTTTTCGCTTCTTTGCGGGCGCGGCGCGTTGCCTGAACGGGCTGGCCGCCGGGGAGTATCTGGAAGGCCATACCTCAATGATTCGCCGCGACCCCATTGGCGTCGTGGCCTCTATCGCGCCGTGGAATTACCCGTTGATGATGGCGGCCTGGAAGCTGGGCCCTGCGCTTGCCGCAGGTAACTGTGTGGTTATTAAACCGTCAGAAATCACGCCGCTGACGGCGCTTAAACTTGGCGAACTGGCGCAGGATATTTTCCCGCCAGGGGTACTGAATGTGCTGTTCGGTCGGGGTAAAACCGTAGGTGATCCGCTGACCGGGCATGAAAAAGTGCGCATGGTTTCGCTTACGGGCTCAATTGCCACTGGCGAGCACATTATTGGTCATACGGCCTCTTCGATTAAACGTACCCATATGGAGCTGGGGGGCAAAGCGCCGGTGATTGTGTTTGATGACGCCGATCTGGATGCCGTTGTCGAAGGAGTCCGTACTTTTGGTTTCTACAATGCCGGGCAGGATTGTACCGCCGCCTGTCGCATTTACGCCCAAAAAGGGGTTTATGATGCGCTGGTCGAAAAACTGGGTGCCGCAGTGTCCAGCCTGAAAATGGGCGCGCCTGATGATGAAACCACCGAGCTGGGCCCACTCAGTTCTGAGGCCCATTTAGCCCGTGTCAGCAAAGCGGTAGAAGAGGCCAAAGCATTAAGCCATATCCGTGTGGTCACGGGCGGCGATAAGCGCGAGGGGGCGGGGTACTACTATCAGCCCACCGTGCTGGCAGGGGCCAGACAGGAAGATGCGATAGTCCAGCGCGAAGTCTTTGGTCCTGTCGTCAGCGTGACGCTCTTTGACGATGAAGAACAGGTGCTGAACTGGGCCAATGATTCGCAATATGGCCTGGCATCGTCAGTGTGGACCCGAGATGTTGGCCGCGCGCATCGCCTTAGCGCACGTCTGCAATATGGCTGCACCTGGGTCAATACCCATTTTATGCTTGTCAGCGAAATGCCGCATGGTGGGCAAAAACTCTCGGGCTACGGTAAAGATATGTCGATCTACGGGCTGGAAGATTACACCGTGGTTCGCCATGTGATGATCAAGCACTGAGCCTTTAACTGAGGGTAGTGAGAGCGGGGGAGTTACCGTTTCTGTAACAATTCATTCATAGAGACAGAATAATTGCGGTAATTCTCACGCTTTATAATTTCTTGTGTGTCAAAAAATGTAAAGGTGGTATATTCCCGATCATGTTTTACGCGCCTTACCCGCGTGCAGTAACGAATAATAAAATAAAACCTACAAAAAGTATTATCTGGCGTATCAAGGCAGGGAATGTCACATTAATTTAATTAGTGCGACAAACTAACGTCACGCCCCGCCATAGATAATGTCGCGTTTTTGCTCTCTGGGGGACACATAATGAGTAAAGTAGTCGTGGTGCTGCTGCCTGGCGGCATCCCTCAATATTTAACGGTTAATGATCACGCCACAACCATAACCTGGTCAGTAAACCAGACATCAGAAGACTCTTCCGGCCTGACGTTGCCTATAGAAACCTATTTTTGCGAGGGTGAGGAGCTTCATTTTGCCCGTTATGAACCTGCGTTAAATAACGCAATGGTTGAGACCTGTTTTACCGCCTGAAAAAGATGCCTGCTCCTTGTGCAATTTATTGCTAATTGCGTTTGTAAAAACTTTTAAACAGGAAAATTATCAGGCCAGGCAAGGTATCACGTGACCCACGATACGACCTCGGGGCGAATGTATTACACAGGGGAAAGTGAAATAAAAAAGGGCACTCGGGCCCTTAATATTCTAATAGTTTGCAGGCTATCGTTTGAGGATGTTTTCATTATCCCGTGGCGCCCAGTCTTTCTCGGAGAAATCATATAACGAATAAGACTGGTCGCGTAATCCATTAGCGCGCAAAATTCCCCGTACATCCGCAGGCAGGTTCTCATCGCGAAAAAGCTCAGCGATGACAAACATTGCGTCACTAAATGACAGCTGTTTAATTTCAAAGGGTTTCCAGCCAGTACGCTTGAATATAAGATGCCACAGAGCCTCTTCCCCGGCCAGCGCCACATAAGGACTGGCATACTTCTCCCGATGACGAGACAGCAGAACTTCCAGGGTAAAAATATGTGCGACGCGTTGCTTCGCGGCGGCCCCCCTGGCCGTTGTTTCGTTCGTCAGTTCTTCGTGTGTTATGTCGTTGTTTTCACACACTCTGGTCTCGATGGCCTGCCATAGATCGTCAAACTTTTGCATTGCTGTTACCCTGTAAGAATTATTTACGGCATTGAGACAATACCAGAGAAACCGGCCATTCGCCAAAGCAAGCAACAGATGAATTTATGGCAAAAACAGTGGGAGACAGTCCTCTTTTTTTGTATCAATCTTACGTTGAGTTTAATCTTATGATTTATAAATGACTTAAATTAAACTAATAAAGAAAAATAAATTTCAAATGATTAAGCACCCTGATGAATAAACGGGATATTGCCTGTGATCAATATTACCGTGGCGCTGGCGTCTTACATTTAAAGCTCATTCCCTCCTTAATGAGAAGCTCAAATGAACGTCACCCCGTGGCTGTTGATCGTGCTGACCATAACCAGTGTGCTGAGTATTGAAGACAGTCTGGCTAAAACACAGGTATTAAGTGACTCACAGGTTAAACAAAAGGTAATCGAAGAATCGATTGCAGCGTATCCGGGGCCTTGCGCCTGTCCGTTTAATCAGGCCAGAAATGGCAGTAGCTGCGGTAAGCGTAGCGCCTGGAGCAAACCGGGCGGCTATGATCCCATCTGCTATGCCAGTGAGGTGACGCCACAAATGATCAAAGAGTGGCGTGACGAACATAAACAGTAGATGGCTGCGTAACAGCGTCACGTTTTTGTGACCGACCGCTTAAACCTGCCATCCTGATGTTCAGCACGTTTTAATGCCGTTTACTCTCGCTGCTATATAGTGGCGCCAGTGAGATATTCAGGACGTTAAAATGTTCGAATTTGCATGCGATAAATGCGGAAAAAGCGTAATTATCGAAGACCTGGCTGCCATCGCCAAAGACAAAGCGAGGGGGGTAACATTCTGTCCCCATTGCCACGCCAGCATTGCGGACGAAAAGATTGTCGCTCATGCAAAAATCAGGGCGAATGAAATGATCCATGCCGCTCTCGACTCCCTGCAGGTGCGACGCAGTGCCGCCAGCGCCGGAGCTACGGCCACTGCCAGAGAACTTCAGACGCATTAATACCCACCTTTGCAACGTAAAATTGACGGCGAGGCGCTCAGGCACAGAGAAGGTGGCGCTTCTCCCTGACGTTAATGACATTCCCAGTCCGCAAAAATATGCACATATCAATTTCTCCTCGCGACTAAGCGCACAATAAGTGAAAAAACTTGATAAATATCAATAAAAGCTGCATATTGCGCCCGTTTTGTTATCACAGGGTTAGTGTGGCTATGTCGCTTTATCAAAAAATGCTGGTTTTTTACGCAATTATGGCGCTCCTTTGCGCGGTTATTACCTGGTTTTTATCCAGCGATCGTAAACGGATTCGTTTTCTGAGCGCATTTCTTGTCGGTTCGACGTGGCCGATGAGCTTTCCGGTGGCATTACTGGTTTCGCTATTTTGACCTTTTGTTAAATTGTGACGCAAGGCGTGACCGGTAAGACAAAAAGAACCATAAAAAATGTGCAACATAGTCTGCGTATGGTTTCCATGGAAAGGAGGCGGACGATGGACATGTTCACTAAGTTGTTGATGTTTTATGCCGTAATGGCGTTATTGACCGGTGTAGCGACCTGGTTTTTATCCAAAGAGAGTCGCCGTATCAAAACGCTCAGCGCGTGCCTGGTCGGAGCAACATGGCCAATCAGTTTCCCGGTTGCCCTGGTATTCTCATTTTTATAGTGTACTGAGCACGTAGCGATAAGGCCCGACGCACCGTTAAGGTGGCCGGGTCTTTTTTATGGCAGCAGCGTTTTAAGCTTCTTACGCGCGGCAGGAGAGACGTCATGCGGATGGCTATAGCCCATATTCTCCACTGAACGGGTATAGAGGGCGACCAGCCAGTCGTAAACATAGCGTGTTGCAGCGTGAACAGGTTGTTCGCCCAGGCGTGTTAACCGTTCCGTCGAGCCAGAATTTGCTGAGGCGAAAACGGCACTGCCTTTCTGTACGCGGCTGGCAGGGCGCAGGGCTTCCGGAACATCGGCATAGCCCAGCCAGGCGACAAAATTACCAATGGCGGCATACACCTGCGCCGCAGACGCGGTATCGCGCTGCATAATCCTCTGCAACTGTTCCGGCATATTCAGCCGGTAACTGCTGATTATGATGATTTCCGCCATCTGACGCACGGTGGCAGACGAGAGCCCCAGACGGGCAGCGTTATCATCATTACGACTCCACTGACGTAAGTGATTGATCCACATCGCGTGCGCCTGTTGACCTGCATCACGCGCGACATGGGCCTGTTCGCTGGTCTCTGCCGCCTCGCCAAAGAGATCGATGGCCTCATTAAACAAGCCGCTGACCTGCTCTTCGCGCGGTTGCTGAACCTTCCACAGAGAGTCAAACTGTTGCATGTCCGGCAGAAGGCCTTCCAGCAATTCGCCATGACGCGCCGCATGGGTCTGTAATTCACGCACGACCGCTTCTGCACGGGTACGCTGAGCGGCATTCTCTTTAGTTGGTGCGATAAGCCAGGCCTGCATCAGATCGCGTAGCGCCAGTTGATGACGCTCGCGCAGGGATTTAAAGCGATGTTGACGCAGCGCCGGGGCGGTTGCCTGGGCGAGCCACTCAAGAACCCGCTGTAAACTGCTGGCATCCAGCGCCTGCAGCGTGCCCCAGTGCTGGCCTGGTTTCCCGACCAGTTGTTGCACCACTTCGTCGAGATTCTGGCCGCTGGTAAAACGGGCGTCTTGCGGGGTGATGGCCCAGACCAGTCCAGGCAGCGCGGTCTCGTGGCCGGATTGCGTCTCCTTCACCCAATTGAGTAGCGCTTTCGCCGTTGCCGTCGTGGTTGAGCGATGCGCTGTGGCATTGCAAATCAGCAAGACATCCGGTTGTAATTGCTGACGATAGCTCTCAAGCAACCAACGGCATTTACTGTTCCACAGCGGGTGCCCCTCCTGCGGCGCCGGGGTAGGGATATCCAGAATATCCACACCCTTAAGCTCACTGTTTTCAACCGGGAGCACCAGTTCTTTGGTTAACAGCGCCAGCGTCGAAACAGGAATACTGACTGCATTCTGTAATTGCTCTTCCGACCATGGATGTACCACCACTTCACCAGCAAGGGCTTCACTGTCCTGTTCCGGTGGGGTGAGAAAACCCTCAGTCGGCAGGGCGAAGTTATCGACCAGCAGACTCAACGGCGCAGCCAGTTCTCCGGCGTTACCGGTCTGATGCAGCGTATGCGCCAGCGACAGCCACTGCTGTGTTAACTCCTGCTGCTCACCCCACAAAAGCGCCCAGGCACTGGCGCGAGCGCTGAGGTCCAGCGATGGCAAAAGACAGGCGAACTGATACCACAACGCGTCATCCATATGCTGTTGTGATGACGGAACGACCGACCGCCAGAAACGGGCAATGGCTCCCACATCTTCCGCGCTAATGCCGGGTACCGGGTTTGGCTGGCGCAGCGCGCGCCATTTTGCCAGACGACTTTCAATTACCGTCTTGTCGACGACACGCAACTCCGGCATGGCCTGCGCGTGCGCGATAAAGACCTGCACCAGTTCCGCTTCGCTGATAAGACGCAAGCGCAGGGGAAAATTGTCGTCGACATGCGGGTTCTCGCGGCAAAAACGCAGTGCCATGCTGGTCAACATATGACCGGGATTCAGATGGCTGAAATAGTCCAGCGTCTTCTCGCCCAGCAAGACATGCAGACGCCCGTTGCCGCTGTCGCACAGCGCGGCAAGTAAATGGGCTTTGGCGGCCTGCGAGTGGCCAAACAGCCCAACGGTGCAGGGCTGTCTGGCTGCGTTTTCCAGCGCGGTTTCCTGTGCCGTTAGCGCCGTTAAGCGCGCCAGTAGCGCATCCGCGTCGTCATCCAGCAAGGGTGAAATCTGACGGTTATCATTTATCCATGCACTGATCGCCTGGGTCGTGGTCATGCTTGCACTCATTTCAGATACACACTCCCGCTGTCGATCCAGTAATGGCTACCGCTGTGGCGGCGATCTGCCAGCGTATTCAATTTGAAGGTTAACGCATCGGCCGGAACCGGCGTACCATCCTGTAACCAGGCTTCGCTCAGAATAAACGATTCCGGGCCATGATGTTTGTTGCCACCGCTAAACTGCAGGCGCACATTCAGCACTCCGTCGCCGGCGATGGTCTTCGCCAGTTCAGAAGAGTTAATGCTCAGCGTATAGAGCGGAGTGGCTGGCCAGCGGGCGTTCGCCAGTTGACGAAAGCCGAGCGTGACATTGCCGCGCAGCGGGAAATGCAGGCGGGCATCAAGTTTTGCGCCGGGTTTATCCAGATCGATATCGTGATACCAGATATTCTCATCACGCAGAGTGTTTACCACATTATCCAGTACACCGAGATAACGCACGGTAGAGTACGCGCCGATGTCGGCTGCTTTAAAATTGAAACGCGGCAGACGCAGGTCCAGCGCCAGGCTACATAACATTGCCCCTACCGCAGCGGTAGATTTCGGGTTGCCGATTTTGCCCTGCTGGCTGAACGGATACCATTCGTGTACACGATACTTATCAAGCCAGACCATGCGGTTAACCGGTACCGGCTGCAAATGGCGAATCAACGCCTGCACACCCGGCAGACAACCCGGACGTCCGGTAATCAGTAATACATCGCAGCAGTAATGGCTGATAGCCTCGCACACCGCATGCAGCGGTGAGGCCAGGGTAAATTGCCCGGCCAGCATGGCATCCTGCAATTCGCGGAAATTGACCTGTACCGGAACACTCAGTACATCAAACTCCGGCGAGCCGGCAGGCAGCGCGTGGTCGATCGCCTGTTTCAGGTAGTTCATCACGTTGCGCGTTGGCAACTGGGTCAACAGCTCGCCGAAAGTGGCATGCAGCCCGGCAAGCGGATCGTTGATGTCACTCTCTTCCCACGCCGCCAGAATGGCATGGCCAACAGGCATAAACAGTTGCAGGGTGGTTTGCTGGCGCAAAACGGCCTGCGTATCAATGCGCCCGGAGTCGCCAAACAGGGTGGCGAGCAACGAGGCAGCATCCGTAATACCGGCTTTTTGCAACTGGGTTTGCATCGCAGGCAGCACGCAGCGCTGAATGACATCAAGCAGCACATCATCCCCTGCGACCTTAAATCCTTCACGGAACAGCAACTGCGGGGTGATCTTAACGTTGCTGCCGGTACCATCATCAAGCTGATAATGGGTGATAGCCATATCGGTTGTACCACCGCCGATATCTACCGAGGCGACGCGCAGCGAGCGCCCCGGGCGTGCGCCAGGGGCTTCGACCCGATCGGGGCGGGCAAGGGAGGCAAAAAACGTTTCGGTTTGCCCCGCATAGCGGGAGATCGCCTCGTTATACAGCCAGACGAGTTGCCCGCAACTGGCCTCATCCCACTCCATCTGGATATGGGGAACCGGTACAACGCTTTTTTCCTGCTGCTTACGATTAGCAAAATCATCATCTTGCGGATGCCAGCCCATGGCTTTCCAGACCAGCGCAATGGCTTCGAACATCCGGCGGCGGAAAATTTCGCGCTCCTGCTTCGGCATCGCCGACGGCAGGGTCAGAATAATGGTACGCAACTGGCGCGGCGAGGCGGGAAAACCCAGACGTAAACGAGTTGCAACGCTGTTAATTTGCCCGAGCGCCTGTGCCAGCAGCTCGCACAGCATATGCGTCATCAACGTACTGCGGCTGTATTGCGGCGAAAAGACAGGCAGGCGCTCATCGACTGGCAGGGTATACAGCGGCTGACCTTCATCATTCATAAGGTTCATCAGAGGGAACGCTGTCGCCAGGGGTTCGCGCTGCGTTTTGCTGTTCATCTGGCTAAAACGCCAGTCCTGCAATACCGGTGTTTCATCCCAAAGATAACGGCGCGGGCTGGAAATACCGCTGTTGCCTTCGGTACCCAGCCTCTGCATCGCCAGTTTACGCGCCTCGTCGCCGACACGAACAATAGAAGGCCAGATAAAGGCGTCTTCGCGACCGCTTTCAACAGAGAAATGCTGTTTGCCAAAACGCGCTTCGGAAAACTCAAGACGACTGGTGAACAGGGGTTCATTAAGAAACTGGGGTTCGCTTAAGGAGCGCACCTGAAGCTCGGCGGTTTGACGAAGGCCATCGTTCGCATCACCATGATCTTCAATGATTACACCGCATGTGTGGGTATTGCCGACATCGAGAATTAAATCTACCGGGATAGCCGGGGTGCTCAGCGTATGGGTAACAATTTTCACCTCAGGCACCAGAAGCTGCGTCCCCAGAAGGGTAAGCAAATTCAGCCAGTGAGCCTGATATTCAAAGCTGCGCAAAGCCTGGGTAATCTCACGTTCGCTGCGTTGCTCTTCCTGATTGATGTACTGCAGAAACGCCTCCCGCAGCCAGCCATCAACCCAGGTCTGATCGAGAAAATCCGCCACTTCGTCATCGCGCCAGGCCAGTGCGAAGCGTGTCCCGTTAAGGATGTCGTTCTCTTGCGGTGCCAGCGCTGACGGGGAATTGCCGTTGATCTGGCTGTCGAGGGCCAGCGTAACGCGATGGGTATTTCCCGCGCCATCCGGTTCACTCAGTTTACGAATCTGTACCCGCGCCCAGTTTTCTGGCCCTTCGACGAAGGTGCGCGGCGGGTTGAAGCGTAAGAAAGGTATCGGCAGCCACACGCCATCGAGCACTGCCAGCGACGCGTGCAGCGACTGAGTGCTTTCCGGTTTGACTACCTCGGGCATACCGCCATTTTGTGCCGGAAGGGTATAGCGCTCATTGACCAGATCGTAATCCAGACGCAGCAGCGGACCATTCGCCGTCTTGCGCACAAAGCGACCGCTTTGTGCCGACTCTTGCGGCGTCAGGCCAAAATCAAGAAACTGGACGCCACTGTTGGCGATAAGCGTGACGCTCTGTTTGTAATCACAAAGATTAACCAGCATAAAATCAGGCACCTGTTTTTCTGAAGGTCACCGCAACGGGCGTACTATTTGCTTCAAAGCGCGCACTGCATTCCGCAATATCATTGGTCCCGGCTTTGCAGGAAATCTCCGGCATCGGATAGCGGGAGCCGTCGGTGCAACGTGCCGTGCTGCGACTCTTGATCATTAAGACCCCGGTTTCGTGCAGGCCGGAGTACAGGTCGGCGCGACAGCTCAAATTATTGCCCTGAATAATACGCGCCGTGCCTTTATTGTTCTGAATCTGGAACCGCATGGTCAGATCCTTGCCGGTAGTCTGGTCTTTCACATCCACCACTACACGCCAGTTACCATTGAGGAAACGGGTTGAGCCCGTTTTCACTTCCAGCGCATCCATGACCAACGCATCTTTCGGGATAGCGGTAATGACCAGCGGTTTTTTCTCAGTCACCACCGGAGCAGGCGTCTCCACTTTTGGCGCAATCACCTCGGCCTGGCGGAGCGGAAGTTGCGTATTTAACGCTGGAGTATGACGCGCGACGGCAACCGGAGCAGGTTCAGGGGTGGCAACCACTGGCGCCGACTGTGCGGTTTTCGACGGGGTTGCAGGGGCATCATGCTGCTGATTTAACCATAGTGGCGCGGCAACGGCCACCGCAACGGCTGCCGCAACCGGCAAGACCCACAAGCCGTAGCGGCGACGTTTTACCACTACCGGGGCTGGTGTCGGTTCCGGTTCAGGGACGGGCTCGGCATCAGCGACTGGTGAGGCCATCTGCATCACCGGTTCGTCTTTCGCAACCAGGGTGCTGACACCCGGCATCGGGGCGAGCAGCGGCTCGTCGGCGTTGCTGATCGTGACCGTAGCAACGGGCTCTGCGGCAGGCTCAGGTTCCGGTTCGATAATGGCAAGCGGCTCCGGAATATCTTCTTTTCGCAGGCATTCCAGCACATCTTCTCTGGCACTTTCATTGAGATTAACAAAGCCCCAGAAGGTGATTACCGGCTTACCGTCGACAAGGAAAACGTGGTTCTCACCGGGAAACTGCAACGCTTTTTCCAGCAGTGAACCAAACAGTTGCTGTGCCGTTTTTGGCGACTGCATACATTTGCGGCTGAGGGTCGCAGCGCTGTCCAGGGTGCTTTCCAGATAACGTAAGGCACGAAAACGTGCATCCTCGTCAGCGGCTTTCCAGGCCTGGGCGCGGCCCTCGACGGGGGAGTACCAGTCAACACGGTCGCCTTCGTCATTCACCTGCGGTATGGCAAGGCAGTCAACCAGCGCCTGCTGTTTACGCAGACGCAGGGTTTCACGAATTTGTAATGCCGAATCAAATACGGCCTGACCGCCGCCGCCCACGGCTTGAAAATCATCAAGATCGCCGCTGCGCAAGAGTGTTTTTGCCACGTTTTCATCCCATAGACTTTTTCACGCGTCTACTGTACGCAATGTCATCACAAACAAACGGCAGAAGAGAGTGCAAAACCATTGAATTCTCGACGCATTGAGACCGTCTGATAAACCTTGACGGCAATAAGTTCGTTTAAGTTAACTGATAAAGTTAATTTTGCTGGAAAATTCAGCAAAAACAACTGGATTAGAATAACCTGATAGTGATTCGTTATTTGCCAGTTCACTTTTGCTGTGCTGAGATTAATACTCCAGATAATAAATAAGGCCGAATCTATGTTCGCAAGGAAATCCCTGCTCGCGCTGGCGCTGAGCACGCTGTTACCCGCAGGCGCCGCGTGGGCGGCAAATAATGACACCATTGTCTATTGCTCCGAAGCCTCGCCGGAATCGTTCAACCCGCAAATCGCAAGCTCCGGGCCATCGTTTGTCGCCAGTTCGCAGGTGCTGTATAACCGTCTTGTGAACTTCGATCCGGTGAAAAATACCCCGATTCCGTCACTGGCAACCGCGTGGACAATCTCGCCAGACGGCAAAACCTACACCTTTACGCTGCGTCAGGGCGTCAAATTTAACAGCAATAAATACTTTAAACCGACCCGCGATTTTAATGCGGATGACGTTATTTTCTCCGTCATGCGTCAGAAAGACCCTAAGCATCCTTATCATAATGTTTCGAAAGGAAATTACGAATATTTCAACGATGTCGGACTGGATAAACTAATTCAGGATGTCAAAAAGGTTGATGACTATCACGTTCAGTTTGTTCTGAGTGAACCTAACGCCGCTTTCCTTGCCGACTGGGGAATGGATTTCGCCTCAATCCTCTCGGCGGAATATGCTGACGCAATGCTGAAAAAAGGGACGCCGGAGAATGTCGACAACTGGCCTATCGGTACGGGCCCGTATGTATTACAGCAATACAAAACCGACGCGCAAATCCGTTATCTTGCGAACCCCAACTACTGGGACGGCGAGGTGCCGACAAAACACCTGATTTTTGCCATTACCCCGGATGTGCAGACCCGTCTGGCGAAACTGCAAACCAACGAGTGCCAGATTATTCCAGCGCCTGCACCGGTTCAGTTCGACCAGATTAAGAGCAATAAAGATCTGACCCTGCACACTATTGATGCGCTGAATGTCGGTTATCTGGCCTTTAACACCGGGAAAAAACCGTTTGATAATGTACTGGTGCGTCAGGCGTTGAACTACGCCACTGACAAAAAAGCGATTGTGGATGCAGTATTCATGGGCTCGGGCACTGTGGCTAAATCGCCGCTGCCGCCGAATATGCTGGGCTACAAAAAAGATCTGCAAGATTACGGCTACGATCCGGAGAAAGCCAAAGCGCTGCTGAAACAGGCGGGGCTGGAGAAGGGATTTGAAACGACCCTCTGGTCAATGCCGGTACAGCGTCCCTATAACCCGAACTCACGTCGCATTGCGGAGATGATCCAGAGCGACTGGGCCAAAGTGGGCGTGAAAGCAAAAATTGTCTCTTATGAGTGGGGCGAATATCTGGCCGGTATGCGTCGCGGCGAGCATGACACCGCGCTGTTTGGCTGGATGTCAGATAATGGCGACCCGGATAACTTTGCCGATACCCTGTTAGGCTGTGGCAGCGTGAAAAGCGGTTCGAATGCCGCACGCTGGTGCGATAAAGCGTATGATGGCCCCGTACAGCAGGCAAAACTGACCAGCGACCCGGCAAAACGCGCTGAGCTTTATGGTCAGGCGCAAGAGGTCTTCTATCAACAGGCACCGTGGATTGCGCTGGCGAACGGCAAAACTTTCTATGCCACACGCAGTAACGTTACTGGTTACAGCGTCAGCTTAATGGGCAGTGATTTTTCAAAAGCAAAACTGAATTAACAGGGGGAGGCATGTCACATCTGGATGAAGTAATCGCCCGTGTGGACGCAACCATTGCGGAGAGCGTGATTGCAAATATGAATACGCTCCTGGTTGCACTGAGCGACGATGGCGCGCTCAGTCGCGAAGAGCGTTATACCCAGCAACAGCGTCTGCGTCATGCGATCGCGCAACATGGTCGTCAGCATAAAGAAGATCTGGAAGCGCGACGCGAACAACTCACCAGAGGTGGCAGCATCCTGTAAATCAGAACTGGCGTCTGGCAACCAGCCAGGCGCCAATCACCAGCAGTACCGCACCGCATACCGGGCCAAATAAGGCCCTGAGTGCCACACCCTCGCTTCTGACCACATCCATCACCAGCCCCCCAATCAGCTGACTGGCCACCAGCACAGCTATAGTAGTGGCGGCCCCCACGTACTGATAGCCGCTGATGCTGGCAAACACAAAAAACGAGCCGAGCAGGCCGGGGATCAGCGTCCACCAACGGACCGTTGCCACCAGCTCGCTAAAGCCGGACAGGCCATGTTTTACCAGTAAGATACTGACAAACAGGACGATCCCCACCAGTGAGTTCAGCAACATCGCGATCAAAATCGTGGAAGAAGACTGGGTGATGCGCACCATCAGCGTGTTTTGCACCACCAGACCAATACCAGCGGCAACCAGAAAGCAGAGAGTAAGGGACTGGTTCATCAGATGGCATCCGGGTCCTGGCGCTGATCCAGTTGCAACTGCATAAACGTCAGATCCAGCCAGCGGCCAAATTTGGTGCCCACCTGTGGCATCTGCGCAGTGACGGTAAAACCTAATTTCTCATGCAGATGGATAGAAGCATGGTTTTGGGATTCAATGCCAGCAACCATCACATGTTTGCCGATGCGTTTGGCTTCGTTAATCAGTTGCGCCATCAGCGCCTGGCCGATTTTCTTACCCTGGTGCTCAGGATGGACATAAACAGAATGTTCAACCGTGTGGCGGAAGCCGTCGAAGGCGCGCCAGTCGCCAAACGACGAATATCCAGTGACAACGTCACCTTCTACACTCACCAGTACGGGATAGCCCTGTAATGCACGTGCTTCATACCAGGCAATACGGTTATCCACATCAACTGTCTTGTCATTCCAGATGGCGGCCGTGTGCAACACCGCGTGATTGTAGATCTCTGCAATAGCGGCACAATCTTCTTTGCTGGCGTAACGAATAATCATGGTTGAACCTCAGTGGTTGTTCACTATAGTATTACGATATGAATACTATTACAGACAGCATAAATCAACGGATCAGTGCGCGAATTCGCGTCGAACGGGAATCGCGGGGCTGGTCGCTCAGCGAACTGGCTGAACGCGCCGGTGTATCCCGCGCCATGATCCATAAGATTGAACGCGGGGAAAGCAGCCCCACGGCGACGCTGCTTGCCCGGTTATCCGGGGCTTTTGGCATCAGCATGTCTACCCTGATTGCGCGCGCCGAGATGCAGGAAGGCAAGCTGTTGCGCTTTGCCGATCAGCCCGTCTGGCGCGATCCGCAGACACATTATTTACGCCGTCATATCTCACCACGCAGCGATCTCCCCATCGACCTGGTACAAATCGATTTACCCGCCGGCAGCAATATCCCGATGCCAGCTTCCTCTTACGCGCTTGCCCGGCAATTAATCTGGTTACAGGAAGGCGAACTGGTGTTTATGGAGGGTGACACGCGCCATGAAATGAAAGCAGGAGACTGCCTTGAACTCGGACCGCCGAACGACTGCCGCTTCATTAACGAAACCAATGCATCCTGTCGCTATCTGGTGGTTCGCCTCAATCCGGGCAGCTCATAATGGATGTGCATCTCCTGTTTTCCACGACTAGTATCAATAGAACATTTCATGGGAACAGGAGAGCAACATGAAACAACAACATGATCGCAACCGCCGTTGGGTCCTGGCCTCCAGGCCAAAAGGGGCGCCGACAGTCGACAATTTTCGACTAGAAGAAGACAGTATTGCTACCCCAGGCGAAGGCCAGGTGCTGCTCCGCACGGTTTACCTTTCGCTTGATCCCTATATGCGCGGCAGGATGAGCGATGCGCCATCCTACAGTCCTCCCGTGCCGATCGATGGCGTCATGTGCGGCGCTACCGTCAGCCGTGTCGTTCGTTCACAGCATAACGATTTCCACGAAGGTGAGTGGGTGCTGGGCTATAGCGGCTGGCAGGATTACGAGATTTCGGGCGGAGAAGGGCTCATAAAACTTGGCGAAAACCCGGAGCATCCGTCGTGGTCGCTGGGAGTACTCGGCATGCCGGGTTTTACTGCGTATATGGGGTTACTGGATATCGGGCAACCGAAAGCGGGAGAGACACTTGTCGTGGCTGCGGCTACGGGACCGGTTGGGGCGACAGTCGGTCAGACAGGCAAGCTCAAAGGCTGCCGGGTTGTGGGTGTTGCCGGGGGCAGTGAAAAATGTCGCCATGCGGTGGATACCCTCGGTTTTGATGCCTGTATTGATCATCATGCCAGTGATTTTGCCGAACAACTGGCGAAAGCGTGTCCGCAAGGCATCGATATTTATTTTGAAAATGTCGGCGGCAAAGTATTTGATGCGGTGTTGCCATTATTGAATACCTCTGCACGAATTCCGTTGTGCGGGCTGGTTAGTGGTTATAATGCGACCTCTTTGCCGGATGGTCCGGACCGTGTACCGTTATTAATGGGGACGCTCCTGAAAAAAAGAATTCGCTTGCAAGGGTTTATTATTAGCCAGGATTATGGTCACCGCATAAATGAATTTCAGCGTGATATGTCGCAGTGGGTTAAAGAGGGAAAAATCCATTATCGTGAGCAAATCACTGATGAACTTGAAAGTGCACCAGAGGCCTTTATCGGCTTACTTGCCGGAAAAAACTTTGGTAAAGTTGTGATTCGCGTAGGCGCGGATGACTAAAAATGGTGGTGACGGTGAAAACCGTCATCATAATACGTGCAAAATTTTTAAAAACGTCTTTAATTATACAAGCATAAGGAATCGACGACCTTATCGGTAACGGTTCCTGGTAGTTGTGCATAAATAATAACATTTTGTTCTAATTTTACGCGTTAATCCAATACCAGGCATGATTATACATAATATATTCTCTGAAATTATGTTCACCGACACGCTACCAGGCTGAAAATAAATAAGAATTTGGACGGGACACAATCACATGCTTGATTTGGAAAAAGCGCAGCGGACTAGCCTTACTATGCAGGTAGAAGCAAGTCTGAAAAGTGCGCTTATTATTGGTGCGCTTAAACCTGGCGCCCGGCTCATCACGAAAGAAATTGCTGATCAATTAGGAACCAGTATTACGCCTGTAAGGGAAGCATTACTGCGACTTGTTTCCGCAGGTGCCCTTCATGCGACTCCTGCGCAAGCATTCCTTGTTCCGGACGTGGGAAAGGCACGATTCATAGAAATTAGTGATATTCGCAAAAAGCTGGAAGGTATGGCCGTTCGTGCCGCCTGTAAAAATATGACGGCAGGCAAAGTTCATGAATTGCGTATTCTTGCTGAGGCTTTTAGTGAGGCGGCGAAAACGGGTAATACTGAATTGACATTGCAGTCGAATCGCGTATTTCGTTTTGCGGTTTATCATTATGCGGAAATGCCAACGCTCGCCGCAATTATTGAACAATTATGGGTTCGTATTGGCCCATGCTTTAATTATCTTTATCCTTCATCGCCAGAGTTATCGCTTGGATATGATTATGGCGATTTATTATCCGCTTTCGAAAATGGGGACGAAAACGGTTGCGAAAAAGCCATATGCCGGACCATTGATGATGGCGCAGGCATACTGTTAAAACAGTTCATTAGCTGAATTTATAGTTTAGCATTGAAATCATTCAGTGCCGTTTGATGATTTTTTAAATGCTCCTCACCAAAAATTTGGCAAAGAGGAGCATCATCATCACGTTTTTCATCTCCGGCAATGTTTCCCCCTTAACTCCCTGTACAGCCTGCCGATAATCGATGAGTGCCAGGTTGGGCGCTAACATTGATGTGACGCAAGGAGTCCGGGATGTCTTTTAGCCAGGGGTTGAGAAATATTAATATCAGTAAAAAGCTGTCAGTCGGCTTTGGCATTGTCCTTTTTCTGGTTGCCATCGCTACCGTCTTGAGCGTATTGCGGTTCAAAGAGATCCGTGATGTCTACGCAAAAACCAATCTGATTTATAGCGTTAACATTGAGGTCTTCCAGGCGAAAATTAACCGTCTGAAGTATCTCTATGGCGATGACAAAGCCGGTCCGATCATGGCTGACTACGTAAAACATGCCTCGCAGCTCACCGCAAGCGCGAGTGAGTTGTCATGGAATGATGAAGAGAACGCGCTTTTACATGCGCTGACAGGCCATCTGGCGAACTTCGAGGCGGGGTCTGCTGAAATGCAGCAGGCTACAAATGCCATGAAATCAGTACGTGATTCACTGGACCAGATGGGGTCAGACGATCAGCGCGCACGCTTTACCACACTCATCTCCACGCCTGTGGCAGATAACGCTTTAACAGCCCAAATTTTTGATCAACTTATTGCCATAAGTGGTGTGCGCGATGCGGCGTTAATGGTGCGATTTAGCCCGACGAAAACCACACGCGATATTCTCGACGATCGCTTCAACAAAGCGCAGACTGCGCTACAAGCGCTTTCAGGCCAGCTTCCGGCGGAGCTGGGTTCGCCGTTTCAGGCATTGTGGAGTGAAACCACCCGTTATCACGACCTGAGCAGCAGCTACTTTACTGCGGTTCAGGCAATTAAAGCGGCTGAGGATAAAGTCAAAATTGCTGGCGATGACAGCAGCGCCGACATCAAAAAATTGATTGCGCGCGTCAAAACCTATAACGACGCACTGGCCGACAACTCCAGCACCACGGCGTCCATCATTGGTATTATCGCGATTCTGATTGGCGTTATTGTCTCGTGGTGGATTATTCGCCAGATTACCCGTCCTGTTGTCCATAACCTGGCGCTGGCTGAACGTATCGCCAGCGGCGATCTCAGCTCACAGATCACGGCGCAAAGCGACGACGAACTGGGCAAACTCACCGCCGCCATGGGACGGATGAACAACCATCTTCGCGAGATGATTTTTGATGTTCGTAACAGTGTGGCGCAGGTTTCCCGCGCGGCAACGGAGATTGCCGAAGGCAATACCGATCTCTCTTCCCGTACAGAGCAACAGGCCGCCGCAGTAGTGCAAACGGCAGCAAGTATGGAAGAGTTAACCGCGACGGTGAAAAACAATGCGGATAACGCGCGTAACGCCAGCAGACTTGCTGCTCAGGCATCGAATACGGCCAGCGAAGGTGGCAATGTGATGCGTGATGTGGTGAAAACGATGAATGATATCCACAACAGCTCCAATAAAATTGCGGACATTACCGCGGTTATTAACAGCATTGCCTTCCAGACCAATATCCTTGCACTCAACGCTGCGGTAGAGGCCGCCCGCGCGGGGGAGCAGGGGCGCGGTTTTGCGGTAGTCGCCAGTGAAGTGCGGAGTCTCTCCCAGCGCAGCTCTCAGGCGGCGAAAGATATCGAGCAACTGATTACAGAGTCGGTATCGCGGATTAATACCGGCAGTGAACTGGTGGCAAAAGCCGGGGAAACGATGGGGCAGGTCGTACAGTCAGTAACCCGGGTAAATGACATTATGGGTGAAATTTCGTCGGCATCTGAGGAGCAAAGTCGCGGGATCGAGCAAATTGCCCGCGCAGTGGGCGAACTGGACAGTACGACACAGCAAAATGCCGCACTGGTGAGCGAGTCGTCAACCGCAGCAGGTTCCCTTGAAGAGCAGGCATTGCGTCTTGAACAACTGGTCGCGACGTTCCGTCTCGGGTCGGGCGCTGTACCAGTAAAATCATCGGCACCTGCCAGACCGCAGTCTCCGGTCCCTGCGCCGCGAAAACCGGCTGAGGAGACCAGCGACGACGGCTGGACGACGTTCTGATACGACAGACGCCCTCTGTCTACAGAAGAGGGCGTCTGGTTATTCAACCGCAATCACTCAAAACGATACGCAACCGACAAGCCTACGCCATAATTGCGCCCCGGTGCCGGTTCGTAATAACGGCCATTGGATTCGTTAACAATCACCGACCCTGCGTATTCGCGATCAAACAGATTATCCACGCGCCCGAATACATCCATCATCCAGTTACCGTAGTTAAATTTGTAGCCGGTATTAAGACCAACCACCGTCCACGAGGGGGCGGATGCCGTGTTTTCGTCATTGGCGGCGATATCGCTCATGTAACGCACATCTGCGCCCGCGTACCAGCCCTGTTCAGGGACATAGCCCAGTGATGCAAACCCCATATTGCGCGCGATACCAGGAATACGGTTGCCGTTACACTGGCTGTCGCCGCAGACTTCACTGCGGTAGGTCGCATCCAGATATGTCCACGCCAGTTTTACCCGCCAGTTTCCGGCAAATTGTTCATCAAATGCCAGTTCCGCGCCCTGACGCCGCGTTTTGCCCGCGTTTTTATAGGTGGTGCGCCCGCCGCTGCTGGTATCAGTGACAATTTCGTTATCCGTATCGGTGCGAAACAGCGCGGCGCTGAGCAACCCATAGCCCACGCGTGCTTTACTGCCGATTTCCACGGTATCGTTTGTCGACGGCTTAAGGGCGAAATTAAGCCCGCTTTGTCCGTCAGAACGATAAGAGAGCTCGTTAATTGTCGGCGTTTCAAAACCACGGCCCGCCGCCGCATAGAGATTCCAGCTATCGGTAACCGCGTACCTCAGCGATCCGGCAGGCAACCATTTGTGATAGCTGGCCTCTCCGCTGTCATCACCGTTTCCTGCCGTTACGTAGTGGTCGTTTGAATCAAACCAGACCGAGCTATAACGCAGGCCCGCATCCAGTGACAGCTTATCGGTGAGCTTCCAGCTGGTTTGAACATAAGGGTCGACGTTCCACATCAGATTACGTTCGTTACGGCGCAAATCACCCTCGCGGCCATAATCCGGCGCGCCATTGACCATCACAAAGTTTTCATAACCTTTGCGCTGTTCGCTCATGGTTTCGTAATTCAACCCACCGGTTACCGTCACCGGGATCAACAGTTCACCGCGATGAGTCCAGCGGGTATCGATCCCTTGATAATGGCGGGTCAGGTCAATCACCCCCCCGGCATGCTGCGGATTCAACTGAGGGCCGCGGGGAATCGACTGGAACTGGGTGGTTTCACGTTCACCGGCGTACATCATGACACTCAAATCATCTTGCGTGCTGAGCTGGCGCTCATAGCGCAATCCGGCCTGCGTCTGTTTGACCGTTTTGCGCGTGTCATACTGTACAGCGCGCGGCGACTGGCGCGGGTTATCGTGCCATTCATCTTTCGTCAGGCCGCCTGGGTCGTTTGCTTTAATGTCCACACTATTGAAAATCAGCGTCAGCTTGCTGGCCTCGTCAATACGCACACCCAGCCTGGCGTTGGCCAGATTTTTACGCGCGCCGCTGCGGTCGCGATAGCCATGGGTAACGAAGCGGGTCGAGGAGACCGTATAATCCACATCCCCTGGCTGTGTACCATCGCCCACCGCGCCGCTGGCTCTGGTGCCATAGCGCCAGCTTCCGTAACTGCCGTAATAACTACTGGCCTCAAGTTCCGTTGGCTGGCGGCCCTTCTGCGTGGTCACATTCACCACACCGCCCGAGGCATTGCCATAGAGAGCAGAGAAGGGGCCGCGCAGCACGTCGATACTCTCAACGCTGGTGAGATCGATATTAGAGGTTTGCCCCTGTCCGTCCGGCATGGTGGCGGGAATGCCGTCGACATACATGCGGATCCCTCGCACGCCGTAGGTAGAGCGGGAACCAAAACCGCGAATGGAGAGCTGTAAATCCTGCGCGTAGTTTTGCCGATTTTGTACCTGCAAGCCAGGCACGCCGCCAAGCGATTCTGAAAGATTGATTTGTGGGGTGGCCTGACGAATATCATCGCCGTTCACGACACTGATAGCCGCCGGGGTGTCGAGTTCAGAAACCGTGCGGGGCGCCGCGCTGACGATCATCGTTTGTTCATTATCCGCCGCCTGCACGGCAGGCGCATAGATGACCGGAAGTAACAGCGCGGGAAACGCCGTCCTTGAAAGGGCAAAAATATTCATAAATTGACCAGAATAAGAAACGAACCAAATGGGAACATGGCGTAATGTTAATATCTTTAACAATTCATGAAAACTTTAAGGGCACATTACGTTAACAAAAAGTGTAGTCGTAACCGCCAGTGAGCGTAAAAACAGTTTTAATGCTCCACATTGCGCATAATAATGATTACTATTCTCAACAAACAGGTCGGGGCTACGACCCTGCCGTCATGGAAGTGTGTGAAGCAAAACTATTTTTGTTTATCAAAGGGAGTCGTCATGTCTTTACGTTATTTATCCGCGCCACGTCTGCGTCGTTCACTGTTGTTAGGTTCACTACTGCTTGCCGGGACATTTAATGTTCAGGCTGGCGAAGAGATGCTGCGTAAACCGGTTGGTAAAGGTGCCTATGAAATGGCCTGGAGCCAGCAGGAAAACGCGCTGTGGGTAGCGACCTCACAGAGCCGTAAAGCCGATAAAGGTGGGGTAGTCTACCGTCTGGATCCGGTCTCACTGGATGTGACGCTGGCTATTCATAATGATCTGAAGCCGTTTGGCGCGACGATCAATACCAAAACGCAAACCCTGTGGTTTGGTAACACAACCAGCAGCGCGGTAACGGCAATTGACGCGAAAACGGGCGATGTGAAGGGGCGTCTGGTGCTTGATGACCGTCAGCGTAGCGAAACCGTACGTCCACTGCAGCCGCGTGAACTGGTGGTTGATGAAACGACCAATACCGTTTACATCAGCGGTATTGGCAAAGAGAGCGTGATTTGGGCGGTTGATGGCGACACGCTGAAACTGAAATCCACCCTTGCCGACACCGGTAAATTCAGCACTGGCCTTGCCATCGATGCAGCCGCGAAGCGTCTTTACGCCACCAATGGTGACGGCGAATTGCTGACTATCGACACCACGAGCAATAAAATTCTGTCGCGTAAAAAATTGCAGGATGACGGCAAAGAACACTTCTATCTGAACCTGAGCCTGGATACCGCAGGTCACCGCGCTTTTGTTACCGACTCTAAAGAGCCTGAGGTTCTGGTCGTTGATCTTCGTAATGGCAACGTACTGCAAAAAATCGCCGCGCCGGAATCCCTGGCCGTACTGTTTAACCCGACCCGTAACGAAGCCTATGTAACCCATCGTGAGGCCGGCAAAGTCAGCGTGATCGATGGCAAAAGCTACAAGGTGGTCAAAACCTTCGATACGCCAACGCACCCGAACAGCCTGGCGCTCTCCGCCGATGGCAAGACGCTGTACGTCAGCGTGAAACAGGCGTCAAGCAAAGAGAAAGAGGCCACAGAGCCGGACGACATCATCCGTATCGCGCTCTAATCGCCCATAAAAAAAGCCAGCCGGTGTAGTGCCTGGCTGGCTTTTTATTTTTCGGATGTCAGATTATTTTGCGGTTTCTTCTACAAACTCGGGGCTGTCAGCCGTATTGTCAGCCGCGACGGGCGCACCGCTGTGAATTTCCGCGACGCGTTTACGCACACCGAACCAGCCGATAATCAGCAGCACAATCAGCAGCGGGAGACAACCAATGGTCAGGGTGCCATTCGGGTAGTCAAACGCCATCAGAACCAGGACAGAGAAGAGGAACAGCAGTGTCAGCCAGGAGGTGACAGGCGCCCCCGGCATTTTAAAGCTCACTTCCGCCGCTTTGCCTTCTTTGATCGCTTTGCGAAGACGCATCTGGCAGAGCACGATAAAGCCCCAGGAAGCAATAATACCCACAGAGGCCTGGTTGAGGACGATTTCAAAAACCTGTGCCGGAACCAGATAGTTCAGGAACACGCCCACAACATACACGGCCAGCGTCGCAAGGATACCTGCATAGGGTACGTGCTGTTTGCTCATTTTGGACATGAACTTAGGCGCGGAGCCGCCCATCGACATGGAGCGCAGGATACGGCCCGTGCAGTACAAGCCGGAGTTCAGGCTCGATAGTGCCGCAGTCAGAACCACGATATTCATCACGTCGCCCATGTACGGCACGCCCAGCTTAGAGAAGAAGGTCACAAACGGACTCTGACCAGGCTGGTATGCCATCCACGGCAGTAACAGAACCAGCAGCACCACGGAACCGACATAGAAAAGGCCGATACGCCAGACAACGCTGTTGATCGCTTTCGGTACAGTTTTTTCCGGGTCTTTACATTCACCGGCGGCAGTACCAACAAACTCGATAGACGCGAAGGCGAAAACCACGCCCTGGATCAGGACCAGAGCAGGAAGCAAACCGTGAGGGAAGAAGCCGCCGTTATCGGTAATCAGATGGAAACCCGTCTCGTTGCCGTCCAGCGGTTTGCCGGAACCCAGAACGATGGTCCCGACAACCAGGAAAGCAACAATAGCCAGCACTTTAACCAGCGCGAACCAGAATTCCATTTCAGCGAACCACTTCACGCCGATCATATTCATGGTCCCGACGATGGCGAGCGCGCCGAGAGCGAAGACCCACTGTGGTACATCGCCAAAGGCACCCCAGTAATGCATATATAACGCAACGGCGGTGATATCCACGATACCGGTCATCGCCCAGTTCACGAAATACATCCAGCCGGCAACGTAGGCCGCTTTTTCACCCATAAACTCACGGGCATAGGAGACGAAACTGCCGCTGGACGGGCGGTGCAGTACCAGCTCACCCAGAGCACGTAAAATGAAGAAAGAGAAAAGACCACAAACCAGATAAACGATCGCCAGTGACGGCCCCGCCATCTGCAGACGCGCTCCCGCGCCCAGGAATAGCCCCGTACCGATTGCTCCGCCGATGGCGATCATCTGCACATGACGGTTGCCCATCGCTTTGTTATAACCCTCCTCGTGAGAGTTTAACCAGCGTCGTTTCGCGGCCTGATGCTCCGCCGCGTTGTTGTTGGTTGTTTTCATTGCGTTACCCGTTGACCTGTCTGAACCTTTTTAAACTTCCTCGACCCCGCAGAGCAGCGAGACAATCGTTTGCTCTTTCGGGAAAGCGTTCTGTCTTTTCAGTCTTTCTACGTATGAATAAGACATAACATGGCGCAGCATCCTACCTGCATTTTTTTGGCGACGCAAAACATACCAGATGAAAAAACGATGGGGATGAGTCGAATTTGTGACGCAAGTGTTGCCTTACAGTTGAACTGATTCAATATGGCGAAAAAGACAACAGAAATGACTAAACATGCAATAAGGAAAGATGATGTCAGCGAACTGACGTTGCACAGGGACATGCGGACATATTCATAAGCGTAAATAATGACCTTTGACCGTTAGCAGAGCTACTTTGCAAATTTTTTGCTTATTTAATGTAAATTAATTGTTTCACAAGGTCGTAAAGCCATCCCAATAATGCAGACATGTTCCTCAATAAGAGCGTGCTGCATGTCTTATCGTCTGAGTTTGCTGGATAAAAGCCCGATTGCGGAAAACGAAACCGCAGAGAATGCACTGAACCGTACATTACAGCTGGCGCAGCTGGCTGAAAGAGGGGGTTTTCACCGCTTCTGGATTGCGGAACACCACAATAGTGCCCAACTGGCCAGCCCATCCCCCGAACTGCTTATCGCCTGGATTGCCGGGCAAACGCAGCGCATCCGCGTCGGGTCTGGTGGGGTCATGCTGCAACATTACAGCCCCTATAAGGTGGCGGAAAACTTCAACGTACTGGCCGCTCTGGCCCCCGGCCGCATCGATATCGGTATCGGCAAAGCCCCCGGCGGGCTGCCGCTCTCCACACGGGCGCTGCAGCGCGGCCTGAACCCGCAAGAGAAGGGGGATTTTGCTGACCAGCTCACTGAACTGGATAGCTGGCTTAAGCCAGGAGAGGTTACCGCCGATGCGGAATCCCTGGCAGCTACGCCGCTTCCCGGTGTCCGTGCTGAGGGTTTTTTGCTCGGTGCGAGCCTTGAAAGCGCACGGCTGGCAGCAAAACTCGACTGGAATTTCGTTTTTGCCGCCCATCTCAATGGTGATAAAGCCTTACTGCGTGACGTTGTCACTGAATGGCGAAGGGTGACGCAGCGCGATCTTATTGTCGCGGTACAGGTGATCATCGCCGCCACGCAAAGCGAAGCCGAACGGCTGGCGCAGCAGGTGGAGATTTGGGGTGTTGAACTGGAAAACGGGCAACGGGTTAGCGTTGCCAGCGAAGCTCAGGCGCAGGCTTTCGCTCGTCAGGCGGGAAGCCCCGCAGTGCGTATTTTCCGTCGGGAACCCTCGCTTATTAAAGGCAGCGCAGAAAGCGTACTGGCCGGGCTGGATGCGCTGGCAGCAGAGTATGGTGTGGATGAGTTCATTCTTGATAACCCGCTGGCCGAGGCCAATGCACGTATTGCCTCATTGCATCTGCTCAGCGAAGCCTGGCAGCAGGCTACGCTTCTCCAGGAGGTGGCACAATGAGTTTCGCCCAACAGCTGATTGACTGGCGGCGTGAGTTGCATCAGTACCCGGAACTGTCATTACAGGAGTTTGAAACCAGCCGCCGGGTCAGTCACTGGCTCGAAAATGCGGGTCTGCGTCTGGTGCCGACCACACTGCCTACGGGCGTGGTCGCGGAGGTGGGCAGTGGCGACAAAGTGATTGCCCTGCGTGCGGACATCGATGCCTTGCCGATTGACGAAGCGGTCGACGTACCTTACGCCTCACGCAATAAAGGGGTGATGCATGCCTGTGGTCACGACATTCATACCAGCGTCATGCTCGGCGCAGCGCTGCTGCTAAAAGAGAGAGAATCTGCCTTACCGGGACGCGTGCGCCTCATCTTCCAGCCTGCTGAGGAAAACTTTGGCGGAGCAAAGCGGCTCATTCAGGCAGGGGTGCTAAACGGTGTCAGCGCCATTTTTGGCATGCATAATGAGCCGGGCCTGCCTGTGGGGACTTTCGCCACGCGCGGCGGCCCGTTTTATGCCAATGTTGACCGCTTTGTATTACAGGTCGGCGGTAAAGGGGCTCACGCCGCGCGCCCTCATGAAGGCAGTGACGCCATCCTGCTTGCCAGCCAGCTTGTGGTTGCGCTGCAAACCATCGCCAGTCGTAATGTAAATACGCTGGACTCGGTAGTGCTGAGTGTTACGCGTATACAGGGTGGGAATACCTGGAATGTGCTGCCGGAACAGGTTGAACTGGAAGGCACGCTGCGCACACACCGTACTGAGGTCCGTGAGCAGGTAAAAGCCCGCGTCAATGATATTGCCGCCGGACTGGCCCGCGCCTTTGATGCGCAAATTACCGTTCACTGGTACGAAGGCCCCTCGGCGCTGGTCAACGATGAACGCTGGGCAGCTTTTACCCGCGACGTTGCAGACTGGCATGGCTATGACACGCAAGTGGCACAGTTGCATATGGGTGGGGAAGATTTTGCGGTCTATCTCGAACATATTCCTGGCGCATTCGTGAGTATCGGCAGCGCCAGTGAATATGGCTTGCATCATCCGTCGTTTAATCCCGACGAAGCATTAATCGAAGACGCCGCTCGCTATTTCGCGTTGCTGGCGGAAAAAGCCTTACTCCAGCCATAACGGAAAAAAAAGAACCTGGGGCGAAAGCTCCGGGGAATCTGTTGCCTGAAAATGAGGATGGATTATGTCACAAGCTCGTCAATTGCGCCTGGGTACGATATTGCATGGCGCATCCGGAAATATGTCTGCCTGGCGACACCCGGCGGCTAAAGCTGATGCCAGTATTAATTTTAACTTTGTCCGGGAAACGGCGTTAAAAGCAGAAGAGGGGAAGCTTGATTTTTTATTTGTCGCCGACGGTTTATATATTAATGAAAAATCCATACCCCATTTTCTCAACCGTTTTGAACCCATCACCGTTTTATCGGCACTGGCGAGTGTCACCCGCCATTTAGGGTTGGTTGGCACGCTTTCCACGTCTTATAGCGAACCTTTCACCGTAGCCCGTCAGTTCGCCAGCCTCGACCATTTAAGCAATGGGCGCGCAGGCTGGAACGTCGTCACCTCGCCGCTGGAGGGCTCGGCAAAGAACTTCTCCCGCCAGCAGCATCCGGAACACGCATTGCGTTACCGTATTGCCGACGAGTACCTTGAGGTAGTGAAAGGGCTGTGGGACTCCTGGGAAGAGGATGCCTTTATTCGTGACAAAACCACCGGACAATTCTTTGACCCGAATAAACTGCATACGCTTAATCATCACGGTGATTTTTTCCAGGTCGCCGGGCCGTTGAATATTGGCCGCACGCCGCAGGGACGGCCCATTATATTTCAGGCGGGTGCTTCTGACGATGGGAAAAAATTAGCAGCCCGACACGCCGATGCTATTTTTACCCACCATGATACGCTTGATGAGGCCAAACATTTTTATCGCGATGTTAAAGCACAACTGATTAAAAATGGCCGTCGGGAAGATGAATTACATATTTTCCAGGGCGTCAGCGTGATTGTCGGTGATGACGCGCAGGACGCAGAGCAGCAATACCAGACCACGGCGGCGCTGGTCTCCATTCAGGATGCACTCAATTACCTCGGACGCTATTTCGAACATCACGATTTTAGCCAGTACCCGCTGGACGAACCTTTCCCGGATATTGGCACCCTGGGGCAAAACAGCTTTCGCAGTACCACCGATGAAATCAAACGCCATGCCCGCGAGCGCCACCTGACGCTGCGTCAGGTGGCGCTGGAAGCGGCCTCGCCGCGCCCGCGTTTTTCCGGTACGCCGCAACAGGTGGCAGATGGCCTGCAACAGTGGTTCGAAGAGCAGGCAGCCGACGGTTTTATTATCCAGGGCGGCACGCCGGATACCTTCCCGCGCTTTGTCGACACCGTGGTGCCGATTCTGCAGGCTCGTGGCCTGTTCCGTAAGGAATATCCCGGCACGACCCTGCGCGAAAGTCTTGGCTTGCAACAACCTGCGAATCAATTCACAAAACGATAAAGAGAATACGCTATGCAGAAATCATCGCTCCTCCTCGCTGTGACGCTGGCGTTCGCGCCGCTGGTTCAGGCCGGTGATGTCACGATTAATGGCACCGGCGTTAGCCTTGAAGCCAACAAAACACCTATTAATACGCCGCGCAATGCAGACGCAGTGGCGCAGTTGCCAAAAGATTATCATTTTGCGGTGCCAGGAAAATTTACGGTGGCGGTGGCCGCGCTTAATTCACCGCCGCTGACCGTATTTTCTGATGACAACAAAACCCTGCTCGGCAGCGAGGTGGATATCGCCCGTCTGGTTGCCGACAGCCTTGGTCTGGAACTGAACGTGGTGCCGACTTCCTGGGAGGACTGGCCGCTGGGGGTGACCTCCGGCAAATATGATGCAGCGATCAGCAATATTACCGTCACCAAAGCGCGCAAAGAGAAGTTTGATTTCGCCACATACCGCAAGGATTCCCTCGGCTTTTATGTGAAATCCAGTAGCCCAATCAAAGCCATTGAGAAGGCAGAGGACATCGCGGGGCTGCGTATCATCGTTGGCTCCGGTACCAATCAGGAGTCAATCCTGCTGGCATGGAATGCGGAAAACGAAAAGAAAGGGCTCAAACCGTTCACGCCGGTTTACACCAAAGATGATGCCGCACAGACGCTGGCACTCCAGTCCGGGCGCGCGGATGCTTTTTTTGGTCCGAATGTGATCGGCGCCTGGAAAGCCGCGCTGACCAACAAAACTCGCCTCGTGGGCAGTGTGGATGGCGGCTGGCCGAAAGCTGCGCATATCGCAGTCACACTCAGGAAAGGCAGCGGCCTGGCGGAGCCAGTACAGATTGCGCTTAATGGCGTCATTAAAAATGGCGATTATGAAAAAGTACTCAACCGCTGGGGTGAGGGGGTGGAGAAAATCCCGGCTTCTGAAATCAACCCTGCAGGCCTCGGCGACTAAGGAGGCGCAAATGAAAGAACGTTTCCGTGATATCTCCCCCGACGCACCGGAGTTACAGCCTGTGATTAACGGTCTGTTTGGCGAATATGCCGCCCGTTATGGCGACTACTTCTCCAAAGACGCCGAGGTGGAATTAACCGAGTGGTATCTGCCGCCGCAGGGGCTCTTTATTGTGCTGGAGCGTGACGGAGAAATTATCGCCACCGGCGCGTACAAACCGAAAGACGCCCACACTGCGGAAATCAAACGGATCTGGACGCAGCGCGCCCTGCGCAAGCAGGGGCTTGCCAGGAGAGTGTTAACCGAGCTGGAGCGCCGCGCGGTCCTTGCGGGATACAGCCGCATTTTTTTGACCACCGGATTTCGCCAGCCGGAAGCCGTGCAGCTCTATCTCCGTCAGGGGTATGAAGCGCAGTTCGATCTCACGCGTGATCCGGAGGAATACAGCCAGCCGCCGTTCGATGGCCGCCTGCGGTTTACCAGGACCTTAGCGGTCGACACACTCAGTAAAACTGCCTGAGGGATAATCATGAAAACGACAGAGTCTGTCAAAGTCGTCCCTGCACGCTACCCAATGCGTATCGTCGGGGCCGTTATCGCGTTGCTGGTTCTGGCGATAGTGGTTCAGTCCGTCGCCTTTAACCCACGCTGGGAGTGGCGCGTCTTTGCCCGCTGGTTCTTCGATCCCGTTATCCTGGAGGGGCTTGGCCAGACGCTGTTACTCACACTACTCGGTACGACATTAAGTATTGTCTTTGGCGGCGTACTGGCGCTGGCGCGGTTGTCAGGCTCCTGGCTATTGAGCAGCCTGGCGTGGAGCTATATCTGGCTGTTTCGCTCGTTGCCGCTGATAGTGGTGCTTATTATTCTCTACAACTTCTCTTATCTCTACGACACGCTGACGATTGGCATTCCGTTTACGCATCTGAGCTGGGCGCATTACGAAACGGTTAATGTTCTGGGGCAATTTTCCACAGCGGTGGTTGGTCTGACGCTGGTACAGAGCGCTTATACAGCGGAAATTATTCGCGGCGGCTTTTTAGGGGTCGACCACGGGCAGTATGAGGCCGCTGCCGCATTAGGGTTATCGGCCTGGCGACGCACCCTGCGCATTATTCTGCCGCAGGCGCTGCGGACCATTTTGCCGTCCGGATTTAATGAAATTATCAGTCTCGCCAAGGGAACGGCGATGGTTTATGTGCTGGCGATGCCGGAACTGTTTTATACCATTCAGATGATCTACAACCGCACCCAGGAGGTGATCCCGCTACTGATGGTAGGCGCCGTGTGGTATCTGGTGATTACCAGTGTTCTGTCGGTTATTCAATACATGGTGGAGCGCTGGCTTGCCCGAAGCGAACGTCGATCCGCCGTCAATTCTGCCCGGGGGCGAGTCACAACACCTGCCCGTGTAGCGCAACCACAGGAGCCGATTCATGCCAGCCTCTCTTAATGGTCATATTTCGATTACCGGCGTCAGTAAATACTTTGGTCGCCATAAGGCGCTGGACAATGTGTCGCTTGAGATCCCTCCAGGCAGCGTTACCGTGATTCTCGGCCCTTCCGGTTCCGGGAAGTCGACACTTCTGCGCGCAATTAATCACCTGGAGCGCGTCGATGAGGGGTTTATCCAGATTGATGGCGACTACATTGGCTATCG
The DNA here is from genome assembly GCA_900112785.1 of Phytobacter palmae. Classification (GTDB taxonomy): domain Bacteria; phylum Pseudomonadota; class Gammaproteobacteria; order Enterobacterales; family Enterobacteriaceae; genus Phytobacter; species Phytobacter palmae. The sequence goes on from FONB01000005.1 coordinate 165,839, forward strand.
CCGCAAAGGGGATAAGCTTTATGAGCTCAAAGAGCGGGAGATCCTGCGCCAGCGGGTGAACGTGGGCTATGTATTCCAGAACTTCAATCTCTTCCCGCACCTCACGGTACTGGAAAATCTGACAGAAGCACCTGTGGCGCATCGACAGCTCAGCCGTAAGGAGGCCATCGCGCAGGCGTATCAGTTGCTGGATGTGGTGGGACTTCGCAATAAAGCGGATGCCTGGTCGCGCCATCTTTCCGGCGGGCAGCAGCAGCGTATTGCCATTGCCCGCGCGCTGGCGCTGCGCCCGCGGGTAATGTTATTCGATGAACCCACCTCCGCACTCGACCCGGAACTGGTTGGCGAAGTGCTGGATGTCATCAAAAAACTGGCCCGTTCCGGTACAACCCTGGTGGTGGTTACGCACGAGATCGGTTTTGCCCGGGAAGTGGCAGATCAGGTGGTGTTTATGGTGGAGGGTAAAATTGTGGAGCAGGGCGACAGCGACAGCGTGCTCAATCATCCGCAGCACCCAAGAACGAGACAGTTTTTAGCGAAAGTTTTGTAAGAGAAAACGCTGCTTCGAAACTGGCGAAACGGCGTGGTGTTAAGAGCGCCGTCTTCGTACTGCTTTACAAAAAGGCGGGAAGATCCCCGCCTTTATTATCTGTTAAGGGCGTTTGCCAAATTCACAGCTTAGCTGAGTCCAGGCGCGCGCCTGTTCGCTCAGGGTGAAGCCCAGACCATGGCGGTCGGAGACGTACATGCGGCCATCGCGCAGTTCAAGCTGTTCGTTAAACAGCGGGTTTAACCATTCGAAGTGCTCCAGCCATGGTTCAAGCGGGTAAGCGGCAGAGAGATGCAGGTGCACTTCCATGGCAAAATGCGGTGCCAGTTTGCGGCCATGCTTCGCCGCCAGATCCATGATTTTCAGAAACGGAGAGATACCGCCAACGCGCGGCGCATCCGGCTGAACGAAGTCGCTGGCGTTACCCAGAATGAGCTGTTCGTGTTCGCGGAAACTGGTCAGCATTTCACCGGTCGCGATGGGGGTGTCCAGCGCGGCCGCCAGTTGGGCGTGACCTTCCACATCGTAGGCGTCCAGCGGCTCTTCAATCCAGATCAGATTGAACTGCTCCATTTTACGGCCCATGCGAATGGCGGTTTCGCGATCCCATTGCTGGTTCGCGTCAACCATCAGCGGGAAATCATCCCCCAGCGCTTCACGCACGGCGGTCAAACGACGGATATCTTCTCTGGTGTCCGGCTGACCGACTTTCAGTTTGATACCCCCGATACCGTTTTCACGGGAGATCACCACGTTTTTCAGGACCTGATCCAGCGGGGTGTGCAGGAAACCGCCGGAAGTGTTATAGCACTGCACGGAGTCACGGTGTGCGCCGAGCAGTTTTGCCAGCGGCAGGCCTGCGCGTTTTGCTTTCATATCCCAAAGCGCGATATCGATAGGGGAGATGGCCTGTACGGCCATGCCGCTGCGGCCTACGGATGCGCCTGCCCACAGCAGTTTGCTGTAAATTTTGTCGATATCGTTCGGGTCTTCGCCCAGCAGGTTGTCGGCAATTTCTTTAGCGTGAGCATAAATCCCCTGGCCACCTGCGCGTTTGGAGTAACTGAAACCGACACCTTCGAAACCGTCACGGCTACGAATTTCCGCAATGATAATGGCAACTTCGGTCAGCGGCTTCTGACGACCGGTCAGCACTTTCGCATCACTTACGGGGGTTGCCAGCGGCAGGATCGCCAGGGAGAGTTTTACCCACTCGATACGGTCGCCGGTTTCGGCAGCAGTTTTTACACCCTGCGCTTTGGCATAAGTTACGGCAGCGGAATTGGCACTTACGGTCATGATTGACTCCTGTGAACAGTATAAATGTTTGCGCTAACATTATTGGTTTATTCAGGGAGAGACTGCCAGTGATTTACTGTCAATATGTAAAATTGATCACAATAATAGACTCAGAAGGTGGCTTTACCGGCCCAGGACTCACGCTTTCTGACACTGTCGAGTTTAATATGATATCGCTAACACCGTGTCCGGATTCTATTTTTAACTTGCTGATTTTAAAGCTTCTGTAAAATTACGACAGAGATGCAAATTCAGCTAACAAATCGCTTATAATCTCTGACACAAAAATAAGCCGTTGTGAGTTCACATGTCGAAAACCTCTCGTCCTGCGCCGCCTCGCGCACCCACATTAGAAGATGTCGCCCGCGCGGCAGGATTGTCATCCATGACCGTCAGCCGGGCGCTGAACACGCCGCAACTGGTGCGCCCTAAAACCGTGGAAAAAGTACTGGCGGCGGTCAAGGCCACCGGGTATATCCCCAATGCGCTGGCCGGTGGCCTGGCGTCCCGGCGCAGCAAGCTGATTGCTGTGGTGGTACCGCAAATCAATAACAGTATGTTCGTCGATACCATTCAGTCGATAAGCGATGAGCTGGCGGTACGCGGTTATCAGATGCTGCTGTGTGTGGCGGGTTATGCCCAGCAAACTGAGGCGGAGCTGGTCGCCACAGTCTTGTCGCGTCGTCCGGACGGCATTGTCCTGACGGGGATTCACCACTCGACGGAATTAAAGCGTGTGATCCTCAATGCCAGCGTACCGGTGGTGGAAATCTGGGATCTCACCCCCACGCCACTGGATATGCTGGTGGGCTTTTCCCATGAAAAAGTGGGGGAGGCGACGGCAGATTATTTGCTGCGTAAAGGTTATAAACGGCCTGGCTTGCTCTGGACGGTGGATAATCGCGCAGCGCTGCGTAAAAACGGCCTGTGCGAGGCGCTGGCGCGTAATGACATTCACAAGCCTGCCCATGTCGATGTCTCGCTTCCGGCGCGTTTCGCCTCAGGACGGCAGGGGCTGCGCGACTTGCTGAAAAAGGGCAGTTTCGATGTGATTGTCTGCAGTTCGGATACTCTTGCGCAAGGGGCGATTGTCGAAGCACAGGCCAGCGGGTTACGGGTACCGCAGGATCTGGCGGTAATCGGTTTTGGCGATCTGGATTTTGCCGCCGATACCTGTCCCTCCATCACGACGGTCAGCGTCGATCGGCAGATCATCGGTCAGCGTGCCGCCACGCTGCTGGCGGACCGCATTGAAGGGCTGCCCCAGGAAGAAACTATTGTGGATATTGGTTTTCATTTTGTAGAAAGGGAATCGGCGTAATCATATGAAAATTAATGTGATCGGCACAAGCGGCAGCGGTAAAAGCACGCTTTCGCGGCGGCTGGCCGCGCAGCTTAATGTGCCCTATATCGAAATGGACAGGCTTTACTGGCTGCCCGAGTGGCAAGGGCGCAGTGATGAGGATTTCTACGCATTGCTGGAAGAGGCGCTGAATGCCACCCCCGGCTGGGTACTGGATGGCAATTACAACCGATCCCGCCCAATCAAATGGCGGGATGTTGATCTGGTTGTCTGGGTGGATTACGGTTTCTGGCGCACCCTGCGCCAGGCGGTTATTCGGGTTGTTCGCCGGGCCTGGCAGGGAAAAGAGCTTTGGCCGGGCACAGGTAATAGGGAAAGCTTCCGCCGCGCATTCTTTAGCCGCGAGTCAATCCTCATCTGGACATTAAAAACCTGGCGCAATAACCGGGTGCGTTACGCTGCCGATATGGCGAATCCGCAGTATCAGCACATCCGCTTTGTCCGTCTAACCCATCCGGATCAGGTCGATACCTTTCTTGCCAGTTTGACGTAGACTTACTGTTCACTCGCAAGAAAGGAGGTCGTATGATCACCGTTTATGGCGCACCCGGCTGGGGTTCAGCCATCAGTGAGCTGATGTTGACGCTGGCGGATATTCCTTATCAGTTTGAGAATGTTGAGGGATTCGATTCGCCGGGGCACAGCCAGGAAAAATTACTGAAACTCAACCCGCTTTGCCAGGTGCCTACACTGCAACTTGACGATGGCAGCATCATGACGGAATCGGCTGCCATTGCGCTAATGATCCTTGATGAACGCCCGGATCTGGCACCGCCCTCCGGCACACCTGAACGTAATCAGTTCTGGCGGCTGTTGGTCTGGCTGGTGGCAAATGTTTACCCGACATTCACCTATGCCGACTATCCCGAACGGTTTGTTCCCGATGCAGCGGATCAACTGCGCGAGCGCTGTATAACGTATCGTAAATCACTCTATCTCTGGCTTGAACAGCAGTTACAAGCTACGCCGTACGCGTTTGGCGAACAGCTGACTTTGTTGGATATCTATATCTGTGTGATACGAACCTGGGGACCACGGCACGACTGGTTTAAGGAGAATACGCCCAAAATCGCCGCCATTGCCGATGCGGTTTGCGCCGTGGAGAAGCTGCAGCCTGTTTTGCGCCGTAACGACATTATTTGATAACCGGTGCTTTTTCAGTGTGGTAGGTTGATAGGCCCATAACAAGGAGCACACCATGCCACACATTGATATCAAATGTTTCCCACGTGACCTGAACGATGAGCAAAAAACCGCGCTGGCTGCCGATATCGCCGATGTCATTATTCGCCATCTGGGCAGTAAAGATAGTTCAGTCAGCGTCGCATTAACACAGATAGACCCGGACGCATGGAAAGGCGAAGTATGGGATACGCAAATCGCACCGCAGATGGAACGGCTTATTAAAAAGCCCGGTTATCAGATGTGAAAGGCTGAAAGGGAAAAGCAAACCGCAGTGAATCATGCGTTGCCCGGAGAAGGCGTTGACGCCGCATCCGGGAATAATGACCTGCTGTGCTGTTCTTACCGGGGCGATTTTCGGATCACCCCGGCACTTTTATCGACTTGCCGCTGGTGACGAAATTGCCGCCACCCAGATGGTGGATGGTATTCAACTGGTCATCATCAAACTGCCAGTGACCGTTATTAAAGGCGCGCTCATCCGCTGCCGCAGAGACGACCTCGCCAAACAGGGTGTCATACTTATCCTGTGCGGCTGTCGGCGGCAACAGGCGACACTCCATCCACGCCAGACATTTTTCCTCCACAACCGGCAAACCCAGTACCGGGCCCGCAAACGCCGGAATCCCGTAACAGTTGAATTTGTCCTCGTCACGACCGCTAATACTGCCCACCGCCCATGTCCAGCGGGTAGCCGCAACGCCCGGCACCACAATGCCGAACATCCCGCTGCGCTCTATCAGCTCCCGCGACCAGGTGCTTTTATCCACCACGATGGCGATACGGGCGGGAGAAAACTCAACGGGCATCGACCAGGCCGCCGCCATGACATTGCGACGGTCGATACTCTCATCACGACTGGTAATGAGTACGGTAGGGCCGTGATTCAGTAAGCGGCTGGCGTGATCCAGCGCCACCGGACGGAAAAAACTCATAAGCCTCTCCTTCGTTCTGTCATGCAGGAATTAAAGCACAGATGCCCGGCACTGACACCGTGGATTGCATGTTTATCCCGCTCAGAAACAATCTCCAGGTCATTATTCTCTGTGTCAGTACAGTTATTGACCTCAGGCAAGCTCAGATGCAGCATGGAAATGCAGACAACAACATAATAAATGGAGAATTTTCAATGAATACAGGGCTTCGTCTTCATCCCCGCCGCTTGCACCATTTTATCGAGAAAATCCTGCACTATGCGGGCAGCGAGCCACAGGAAGCTCGCCTGGTCGCGGAGCATCTGCTCGCGGCGAACCTTGCAGGACACGATTCTCATGGCGTAGGGATGATCCCGAGCTACGTTCGCTCCCTTGAGCAGGGCTACCTGCAACTTAACCGCCATGCCAGCGTGGTGAAAGATATGGGCGCAGTGGTTACCCTGAACGGGAATCAGGCTTTTGGCCAGGTCGCTGCGCATGAAGCGATGACACTGGGCATTGAAAAGGCCAGACAACACGGCCTCGCCGCCGTTGGACTTCATAACGCCCATCATATCGGGCGTATTGGCTACTGGGCCGAACAGTGTGCCGCGGCCGGTTTTGTCTCTATCCATTTTGTCAGCGTAGTGGGCGATCCGATGGTGGCCCCCTTTGGCGGTAAAGACAGCCGGTTCGGAACCAATCCTTATTGCGTGGTTTTCCCACGGGAAGGACAACCGCCACTGCTGCTGGACTACGCCACCAGCGCCATTGCATTTGGCAAAACGAGAGTGGCTTACCATAAAGGCGAGCCGGTGCCCGATGGCTGTCTTATCGACGCGCAGGGACGTCCCACTAATGACCCGGCGGTCATGCACCGTTCACCGCTGGGTTCACTGGTGACGTTTGCGCAACATAAAGGATATGCGCTGGCGGCGCTGTGCGAAATTATGGGGGGCGCGCTTTCCGGAGGACTAACCACCCATGAGAAGACGCTGCAGGCCAGCGTCGATGCTATTTTTAACTGTATGACCACGATTATTTTGAACCCGGAAATGTTTGCTGCACCGGATATGCAGCAACAGACACAGGCCTTTGTTGATTGGGTGAAACAGTCGCCGCATAGCAATGACGAGCCGATTCTGGTGCCTGGAGAGTGGGAAGAAAATAACCGCCGCCTGCGTAAAACACAGGGAATTCCGTTAGATCCGGGGAGCTGGCAGGGGATTTGCGCGGCGGCAGTGCGCGCCGGTATGCCGCAGGAGGAGGCCGATCGCTTGCGGGTAGATTGTGAACAAGTGACACTGTAACGAAATGGCTGCGCGCCGCGCAGCCGTTATCTCAGGAGGAAAGGAGCTTTTGTGGCGCGTTTGCGTTGCGGGCAACCACAATCTGGCCGCGCCCCTGTTCTTTAGCCATGTAGAGTGCAAGGTCCGCCGCACGGATCAGATTCGCTGCCCGCGCATGCTGCGGCCATGTAGCCAGACCGATTGAGATCGAAACCTGCCCGATATCATGGGATTCATAGAAAATGCGCTGGTTCAGTACATTTTGCAGCAACAGTTCAGCAAGTTTTCTGGCATCCGCCTCGCTGGTATCAGGCAAAATAATCAGAAACTCCTCGCCGCCATAGCGGAAGGCAACACCGTTATCTCCCACCGTTTCCTGCAATAAACGCGCAATTTCGCGCAGCACTTTGTCGCCCGCTTCATGCCCGTGGCTGTCATTAAGCTTTTTAAAGTAGTCGATATCAATCATCAGGCAACTCAGACAGGTTCCGTTTGCCATGGATTGATCAACCAGGGTGCGAAGGGTCTCCTCCAGATTATGGCGGTTACGCAACCCCGTCAGCGAGTCATGGGTTGCTTTTTCCGTCAGGGTATCGCGCAATATCTGGTTTGCCAGCGCCAGTGCGATGGTCTCTGCCATCAGCTCCAGATAGGCGTAGGTGGGCTCTTTCAGTTGTTCATTGTCGAAGGTCAGTAAGCCGATAATCTTGTTTTGCGCAATTAACGGCACACAGATGGCCCTTGCGGCAACCTCCGGCATAAGGTGTTCGCAGGGCATATCTACCGAATCATGCGACGGGCAGTGCAGTTGCCCGCGTTTTAACGCCCAACAGGCATCGGGGGTAAATGGCGCATCCTCGCCAGGCGGCAACAGCCAGCGGACCGCACATTTCATGCGGTTTGTCCGCGAATCCAGAATATAGAGTCGTCCCCCCATGTCAGGGATTATCTTCGGCGCGAAACGGCCAACGACCCTGACAATGCCGGCATGGGAATCGCAGCCCTGCAGGCGTTGCGTCATCCTCGCCAGCAGGGTGCGCGAAGCCCACTCGGCATCGCGCTCTTGTTCCAGCCGCTGGCGGGCAAGGCCATTTTCGCGAAAAATATGGATTGCCTGGGCCATATCGCCAATTTCATCGACCTGCGCCAGTACCGGTGTTTCTACCGCGTAATCCTGTGTTGCCAGCCGGTTCACCACGTCACTCAGGGTAACCACCGGGCGCAAAATGCGGCGTTTGATAATAAAACCAAGCACAAACAAGAAAAGCAGGGCGGTAACGCCCACCATCACTTCGGAGACGGTGCGTAGCCGCTGCGATAGCGCCGTCGCCTCGGCAATCACGCTCGCCGTGCGTTGGTCTGACAAACTACGAAAATGGGCAAAGCGGTATTCGGCCTGAGCAAGCTGGTCTTCGTACTGCTGCCCAAAGATGATATTCATAGCCTCATTAATATTGCCCGCTTCCACTGCAGATATTGCGGCACGCTGCTCATCTTCAAGTTGATCAAAGACTTTAAGGCCATCTCTGAGGATCAGAATTTCTTCTGACGTGGCGCCGTTATCATGCATACCCAGCAAATGGTTTTCGAACTGGATATCTTTCTCCAGCATTTGTCGCCAGGCCTTGATGTTTTCCGGCTGCCGTTTCACCACCGCCTCACGGGCAAAATCAGTCAACGCGTAGGCTTCTCTTTCCAGTTCATCGGTCAGCGTATCGAAAAGGCGGCTCTGGGCGACGGCTTCGCGTTCAGCCCGGTCCGCACTGGATGCGCTGAACAACGCAACGCCTGAGGAGAGCGTCAGAACAACGGTTGCGATATAAGCAAAATTTGTGATCGTTGCGATACGCACGTAATCACCTTTTTGTATTAGGGAAAAATCAGGAGAGATGTTCTAAGGGTTTACTATTCTTCTATATAAATCAAGACGCAACATTATCGTAATTTTTACGTCACATTACCTGCCTATAGTCAGCGGCATCAAATCCCAAAGAGGATAACAATATGTTTGCCCCCCTGACGTTCGTGCAGGTGGACGCCGCCCGTTGGATGAAGACCACGGGTATCAGGCGCGTTCTCATTGTGGGAGTGCGCTAATGGATGCGTTCACCGAAATCCGCCTGGAAGGTGTGTCGTATGCCTTTGGCAGTAACACCGTTCTCAATCAGATCGATCTCCTTATTCCCGCAGGTACTATCGTGGCATTGCTCGGCCCCTCAGGCTGCGGCAAAAGTACGCTGTTGCGTTTACTGGCCGGATTAACACAACCTGCTGACGGCACGATTACCTTCGGTTCGCGTCTGGTGGCGAAGGCCGGATGGGCGTTGCCGCCGGAGTCCCGTGATATTGGCATGGTTTTTCAGGACTATGCGCTTTGGCCACATATGACGGTGGAAGAGAATGTCGCTTTCCCCTTAAAGATGCGCAATGTCCCGCGCGCTGAGCGTGAAAACCGCGTCCTGCAAGCGCTGGCACGCGTTGGTCTGGGCGAGTTTGCTAAGCGCAAGCCCTCAGGACTCTCTGGCGGTCAGCAGCAGCGAGTGGCGCTGGCGCGAGCCATTATCGCCGAGCCGCGTGTGCTGTTATTTGATGAACCCCTTTCCAATCTCGACAGCGAGTTGCGCGAATCCTTATGCCGCGAGATGGCATCACTGCTTCGCCAGCTCGGCATTACCGCTGTTTATGTCACCCATGATCGTCGGGAAGCCGAGATCCTCGCTGACCGTATTGTTCATTTGTCTGCCGGACGTGTAGACGCGATTCGTTCTGTTACAACATCCTCAGGGGAAATTGCATGAAAATATCAGTGAAACAAGGAGTTGCTTTGGCCATGGTATTATCGTCCGTTATGATCTCCAGCGCGCATGCGCTTACCGTTTACACCGCCGGGCCAGGTTCACTGGCGAAAAGCCTGGCCAGTGGATTTGAGAAGAAAACCGGGGTGAAAGTGGATATTTTCCAGGCTACAACCGGCAAAGTCATGGCGCGCCTTGAAGCTGAGCAGGCCAACCCGCAGGCTGATATCCTGATCTCTGCCTCCTGGGATACGGCAGAAGATCTGCATAACCGCGGCTGGTTGCTGCCTTATCAGAGTGCTAACGCCGATAAAGTACCTGAGATGCTCAAAAGCACGGATTTTGTCGCGCAGGGCGTTTCTGCGCTGGGTATCGTCTGGAATACCAAAAGCGGCACTCCGGAACCGAAAGAGTGGAAAGATCTGACCGCGCCCGCGTTTAAAGACAAAGTCACCACCCCCGATCCGGCCCTCTCTGGCGCATCACTGGATCTGCTGATTGGCCTGCAAAACGGCATGGGCGACAGCGCCTGGACGCTGTTTGATGAACTCAAGAAAAATGGCATGGTGGTCAGCGGCCCGAACGCACAGGCGGTCACGCCGGTCATGCAGGGGGCAAAAGCGGCGGTGTTCGGTGCGGTCGATTATGTCACTTATGGCAACATTGAGCAGGGCGAATCATTGAAAGTGATCTTCCCGGCCAGCGGCACCGTGATTGCGCCTCGCCCGATGATGATCCTCAAATCCACTCAGCACGAAGCCGATGCCAAAGCGTTTGTAGATTACGTGCTGTCGCCGGAAGGGCAGAAACTGGTGGCCGATGCCTGGCTGATGCCTGCGCGTACCGATGTGCAGGCAAAACGCCCGCTCTTTAACGAGCTGAAGATTCTGCCGACTAAAAACGATGGCACCAGCGAGCGCGGTGCTGTGCTCAAGCGCTTTAACAGACTCTTTGCTCAGTAACCATTGCCCGACGGGGGCAACCCCGTCTTCTGGATACTCATCGTGAACCAACGCTTAATCTCGCTTGTGACCGTGGCCGTTCTGATGGTTCTGGTCGCGCTGCCATTGCTGTTTATCGTTTTGCAGGCTGTTTTCCCGCAATTCAGCGCAGGCTCTCTTAAGGGCGCATTTTCCGGGGTACGCCCGCTGTTTTGCGACCCACAACTCCCGGCGATGTTTGCCGGAACGCTGCAAATAGCCGCAGGCGTTGCGCTTCTTAGCGCCTGCATTGGACTGCCGCTGGGTATTGCGCGTGGACTGTTCGATTTACCCTGTCCACGGATGTGGGATTTGCTGTTCCTCATCCCGTTTCTGACACCACCTTATATTGCGGCGCTCTCCTGGATCCTGGTTTTGCAAACTAAGGGGTATCTTGCTCAGTTGCTGGGGTTCGATCTCAATACATTGCTGTTTAGCAAAAGCGGGATCGTGCTGGTCATGACGCTCAATATTTTTCCGGTCGTTTACTTCGCCGTATCCCGAAGTCTGTTGGCCAGCGGGCAGCGTCTGGCGCTGGTTGCCCGTGTCCATGGCGCAACGGCCTGGCGCGCCTTTTGGCATATCACGCTGCCGATGTTATCGCCTTCACTGGCGGCAGGCATGCTGCTGGCCTTTACCCTGGCGATTGAAGAGTATGGTGTCCCCGCCGCGCTGGGTACCCGCTCCGGCGTGGTGATGCTGACCGTAGGTATCGAGAAAAAACTGGCCGACTGGCCTATCGACCTGCCGGGCGCATCAATGCTGTCGCTGATGCTGATCGTGATTGCGCTTAGCGCCTGGTGGCTACAGGGCAAGCTGACGGGGGGCAAAGACGTCACCAGTGTGACCGGAAAACCTGCGGAGAATACCGGCGCGAAGCTCGGTATTGCGGGTGTGCCGGTAGTGCTGGCAATGGCATTTATCGGCTTTCTGGCGGTGGTGGTGCCTGGGTTTTCTATGGCGATAACCGGGGTGATGTCGACCCTGTCAGGCGGCTTATCGCTGGCAAACGCCACCACCGCTCATTATGCCGCGCTGTTTGCTCAACAGGGTGACGCCCTGTCAGCGCTGGGGACCAGCTTGTCACTGGCCTTTGCGTCGGCATTGATCACCGGAGTTGTCGGGCTACTTGCCGCCTGGCTTGTGGTGGTGCAACGCATTAAGGGGCGAAGTGTCATTGACGCGCTGTCGCTGATGCCGGCGGCACTGCCGGGTATTGTGGTGGGGGTGGGACTGATTTTGTTGTGGAACCGCACGTTCTGGCCCGTCTCGCCGTATAACACCTGGGCTATTTTACTGCTCTCGTACTGCTGTCTGCTGCTGCCCTGGCCGGTTCGCTATGTCGGAAGTGCGCTGCGTCAGCTGGGCGGGAATCTGGAGCCAGCCGCCCGTGTTCATGGTGCCAGTGCCTTACAGGCATTGCGTTTTATTGTTCTGCCACTGGTCTTTCCGGCCATGCTGGCGGCGATGCTGATGGTCTTTGCTATCGCCTCGCGTGAACTGGTGACATCGCTGCTGCTGGCCCCGGCGGGAACCCAAACGGTGGCGGTCTTTATCTGGCGGCAGTTTGAACAAGGGTCGGTTGGACAAGGAATGGCGATGGCGACACTAACGCTCATTACCGGACTCGCACTGATGCTGACCGCGCTGGCGATGATGCAGCGCAGCACGCAACGATAAATGCAGGGCACAAAATCTCCTGTGCGCTAAAAAAAATGAGATATAACAGAAGGACATCTATTGCAGGAGCTTCTTATGACCTCGTTTCTGGACGACTATTTCGCCCGTATTCGCTATACCGCTGTCCCCGCTGTGGATCTGGAAACATTACGTACGCTGCATCTGCAGCATAACAGCAGCATTCCGTTTGAAAATATTGAGGTCGTGCTTCCTCGTGAAATCGAACTGAGCGATGAGGCTATCTTTAATAAACTGGTGACAGCACGTCGTGGCGGTTACTGTTTTGAGCAAAATGGCCTGTTTGAACGCGTATTACGCGAAATCGGCTTTGAAGTTCGCAGCCTGTTAGGGCGTGTGGTATTGGCAAATCCGCCACATATGCCGCCGCGCACGCACCGCGTGGTGCTGGTGACGTTAGGAGAGGAGCAGTGGATTGCTGATGTCGGCTTTGGCGGGTTAACGCTCACCGCGCCTGTTCGCCTCAAGGCAGAGATTGAGCAGGAGACGCCGCATGGTCTGTACCGTCTGCAACAGGCCGGGCCGGACTGGATTTTGCAATTTCGTCACCACGATCGCTGGCAGTCTCTCTATCAGTTTGAGATGGGACAGCAATACCAGGCCGACTTTGTAATGGGAAATTTCCACTCAGCTCACTGGCCGCAATCGCACTTTCGCCACCATTTGCTGATGTGTCTGCATCAGCCTGACGGCGGAAAATTGACGCTGACAAACTACCACTTTACTCACTGGCAGAACGGGCATGTAGTGGAGGAGAAGACCTTAGCGGATACACAGGCATTGTACGACGTAATGCAGCAACGATTCGGTCTGGGTACGGATGATCCGCGCTATGGTTTCAGCGTTGAGGCGCTCGACACCGTAATGTCGCGTTTCGACCTTCGCGGTGAAGGGGCGTAGATAAATCATGGCATCCAGATGTCGGTCAAACGCCGTATCGTCGACATCTGGCAGGCCACGTCTCCATCCTCAGCACCTATGCGCCTTTTAGCTCGCGCGGGCGGTCGACTGGGTTTTAACAGTGTCGATAATCAGGCTAGCAGGCACGGCTAAGACGCGGGTCCAGCATAAAGGGTTCGGACTTTACGCTCTTAAGGACTTTCGCCGCCTGTGGGTGTTCGGGGTTAAACAGCGCGTTCCATTCACCGGTGATGGTGCTGGGGACGCGCAGTATCAGTCCGTTTTGCGTTGAGGCCAGCCAGTCATCACCAATTTGTTGCGTTGAAACAGGCGGCGGGTCGGCTTTCCAGTCGGCGGGCAGGGCGGTCAGATCCAGCGTTGCGATAAGGTTACGCGGCACATCGAGGGTTAAAAAACAGTAACCCAGAGCGATATCTTCAATCTCAAGGTGTACCAGCGTTTCCAGCACACAGAGGGCTTTTGATTCGCCCAGATAGACGCATTCATGCCCGGGTGAATTCCAGCGCCCGCCAAAGGTACGTGCGCCGTAGCCATCGAAGGCGGTCAGCGCATAGCGCTCTTTGACCAGACGCCAGAAAGTCACATTTTCCATTAGCCGATAACGCCATGCTCAAGGCGACCAATTAATGTCAGTACCGCCTCCGCTCCGGCGGGAGTGGAGAGCAGCTCTGCTGGTTTTTTACCACCCAGACCTTTAGCGGGTTTATTAAGCCAGTTGGCCATGCGTTGGCTGTCACCTTCAAATAACTCCCGGGCAGCGCTGATCACCCGCGCAAGCGTATAGACACGTGCGCTCTGTTCTGGCGAAAAGCGTTTTTCCGTGCTGTTAAGCCGACGGCTGTAGGTATTGCGGTCAATGCCGGCCATTCGGCACAGCGTGACTTCATCAAGGGAGACGGCGCCAGCGATATCACGCAACACACCTGCGCTCAGACCGGCGTTTATGCTGTCATGAGCGGCAATCGCCGTGGCGGGAAGCCCCAGGATGCTGAGCAGGTCGTGCGGTATCGCGCGTACGCCCGGTGTATAGAGTTGCATTATTCTGCTCCGTCTGTTCATTTGATATGAATTTTAGTTCAATTGAACAGGCGACGCAATGACCACTACTGATGACGCGTCGCCCACCAGCAAAGCAGAGACCCGCCGCACACCATAAACGCGCCCTGCCAAAAGGAAAACGAGAGCGGGGTGCTCAGCACTGCGGCCGCCAGTGCCGAGGAGAGCACCGGCGTGAAATAGGATGCTGCTGCCAGCACGGCAACATGCCCGTGTAAAATCCCCGTATTCCAGGCGGCATAACCGAAGCCCAGCGCAATGGCGGTCATCACCAGTTTAATCACCACAGGAAGTGTAAAGTGCATGGGCGGTTGACTGGTCAGAGCAAACTTTACCCATAAGGTCGCCGCCGTCAGTAGAATAAAGAGCGTAATGCCATTGGAACCTTTGGCATATTTGCTGGTAACAGTACAGTAAATCGCCCAGATAAAAGCACCGGCAAATGCAAGAGAATAACTTAACGGACTGGAGAGAATATTTTGTGTAATGTCATGGATATTTAATCCCTGTTCGCCACCCAATACCCAGCTTACCCCCATTATTGCCAGAATAAGTCCCGGAATTACCCACAGCGTGGCTTTTTGACCATTAAACAGGATTGCAAATAAGATGGTTAAGCCTGGCCATAAATAGTTAACCATACCGACTTCAATCGCCTGCTGGCGGGTTCCGGCAACCCCCAGTGACAGGGCAAGGCAGAGTTCATAGCTGACAAATAAAACGCTGGCTGTCAGTAAATAGCCGCGAGGGAAACGGCGAACATCGGGAAAACCGACGGTGATAATAAGCAACATGCCGCTCAATGTATAAATCATCGCCGCGCCGCCAACCGGGCCCAGGCCTTCGCTGACCGCGCGGATCAGACCCACCATCGTGCTCCACAACAGGATAGCTAACAGCCCGAGCAACGTGGCTTTCTTCTTATTCATACAGCTCTATTCTCTTAAAAAACGGCAAAGAGGGAATTTATAGCACTATACGCACCATGACTACTAATAAATTACGCGGGAAGAAAAATCATCATAACAATCGCTCTGAACAATCATAGAATATGGCAATACGTTATTTGTTTGCGAGGAGAAGTTTTGGGGCGCATTAAATTGTCTCACCAATAAATTACCCTAATTCGCCTTCTGCGAGCGGAGTTAGAGAAAAAAGCAACGCATGAAATAAACATAACTGCATCGGCAGCGATAACCGATGCAGCAACAAAAGATTTCAGAACGGTTCAGGAATAATACGAAACGGATAATGGGTGGGTTTGACTTTACCGATTTTGCGCTTTGGAAACTCAACCGGATCGTCCGGGAGATCCTCGTAAGGGATCTGCGTTAACAGATGGGTAATAATATTGAGCCGTACGCGTTTTTTGTCTTCTGAGCGGGCGACAAACCAGGGGGCCCATGAGGTATCAGAGGCTTCGAACATCGCGTCTCGCGCAACGGTGTAATCATCCCATCGGTCAAATGATTTGATATCCATGGGAGACAGTTTCCAGGTCTTGCGGCCGTCGTTTACGCGGTCGCGCAAGCGGCGCTCTTGTTCTTCCGGCGTCACCTCAAGCCAGTATTTCAACAAGATAATGCCGGACTCTACTATGGCGCGCTCCATCATCGGGACACTTTCCAGAAATTTATCCACTTGTTCCATGGTGCAAAAACCCATCACGCGCTCAACCCCGGCGCGGTTGTACCAGCTACGGTCAAAGATAACAATTTCGCCTGCGGCGGGCAGGTGTGGAAGGTAGCGCTGGAGATAAAGCTGGCTTTTTTCGCGCTCAGTCGGTGCAGGCAGGGCGACAACGCGGAAGATTCGCGGACTGACGCGCTCAGTAATCGCTTTGATGGTGCCTCCTTTACCTGCGCCATCACGTCCTTCAAAGACGATGCAGACTTTGAGCCCTTTGCTGACGACCCAACGCTGAAGTTTCACCATTTCAACGTGAAGGCGACGTAACTCTTTTTCATATTCTTTGTTTTTAAGCGGCGCCGCATGAGGCGCCTGCGCGACAGGGCTGGTGTTCTTCTTTTTTCCCATGACTCTCTTCCTCTATTAAAAATGACGAGACGCATAAGAAGTGTAATGTCCGCGACGTGCCTGAGCGAAAAATAGTCGTGTCATTGTATTTCATCGACTTCCTGTGTTGCAGAAGCTCCGAAAGCATTCACAGCCTGAACTGAATCTATGGATGAATATGCCAGCGAGAGAGTTTGAACTGGTTCACACTTAACGAATGGTCAATAATGCTTGTTGCATTCTATTAACATGTGGTTGTGGTATGAAAAAAACGATTTTTTCGTTAGCGCTGGGCACGTTTGGCCTCGGCATGGCGGAATTTGGCATTATGGGTGTGTTGACCGAACTGGCGCAGGATGTTGGGATCTCCATTCCGTCGGCTGGCAATATGATCTCCTTTTATGCTTTCGGTGTGGTGATCGGCGCACCCATTATCGCCGTGTTCTCCAGCCGTTTTTCTTTAAAAACGATTCTGGTGTTGCTGGTCGCCATGTGCGCGGTCGGGAATACCATTTTTACCTTTTCATCGTCATATACCATGCTGGCTATCGGCAGGCTGGTGTCGGGGTTCCCTCACGGCGCCTTCTTCGGCGTTGGGGCGATTATCCTGTCTAAAATCGCACCGCCAGGGAAAGTGACGCTGGCCGTAGCGGGTATGGTCGCCGGGATGACGGTCGCTAATCTTGCGGGCGTACCGCTGGGAACCTGGCTTGGTCACGCTTTTAGCTGGCGCTACACTTTTATGCTGATTGCGCTGTTTAATTTGCTGGTGCTCGTTTCAATTCTCGTCTGGGTACCACAACTCTTTGATAAATCTGATACCCGTTTCACCGAGCAATTTCGCTTTCTGAAAAAGCCGGAGCCATGGTTTATCTTCGCCGCGACCATGTTTGGCAACGCGGGCGTCTTCGCCTGGTTCAGCTTTGTGAAGCCATTTATGCTGAACGTTTCCGGCTTCTCTGAGATGTTCATGACGCTCATCATGATGCTGATGGGGCTGGGTATGGTCTTAGGCAATCTGCTGAGCGGCAGATTGTCCGGGCGTTATAGCCCATTGCGTATTGCGGCCACCACCGATCTGGTCATTGTGCTGTCCCTGCTTTTACTTTTTGCCTTCGGCGAAAACAAAATCGCCTCTTTAACGATGGGCTTTATCTGCTGCGCGGGCCTGTTCGCTCTGGCGGCGCCGCTGCAAATCCTCCTTTTACAGAATGCTAAAGGCGGTGAATTACTGGGCGCGGCGGGCGGGCAAATTGCCTTTAACCTCGGCAGCGCCATCGGCGCTTATTTTGGCGGGCTGATGATTACGCTCGGTCTGAGCTGGGATTACGTTACGCTGCCCGCGGCGCTCCTTTCTTTCTCGGCCATGTCGGCGCTGCTGATGTACGGGCACGTAAAGGCAAAGCGGAAACGCGCTGAGGTTAGCGCGCTGGCCTGAAAAAAACGCTCCCAGGGGAGCGTTTTTCGTAATGTGATCCCTTATCCATCACACTACCTCATGGGTACGCATGGAGAACCAGATTCATTCATTAACTTTTTGTTAATTATGAAGAAGAAAGAAATGTTGTTTGCATTGCTTTTCTACTGTTTTTCGGCGTTGCAGCTAAATGTGTATTGCAGAATGAGGTTTTATGGCTGGCGAGAACAAGTAAAGCAACAAGGCGTTGAAAGCCTTACATGATAACCTCAAACAGTACGAACCTGGTAAAGCCCTGCGTGTACTCATCAATGCTAAAGGCTGTGGCTATGGTACTTGAGACACTACCGGATATTCTGGAGCGTGACTGTGGGCTGAAGTTAACCACGTACGCGTACAAGGGATAATTGACGATCTGCGCGATGAAATGGCCCGTCAGCAGGACCATGAACAGGATGCCTCCGATAAGCTGGAGATACGTTGCCGTGTGGCCGGAACGCTCGTCGCAAATAAGCGTCACTGCAACCGCTCCGGAATATAGATGGCGCAAGCCGCGTCCCGGAGATAATCCTTCTTTATGGAGGGGTGCTGGTGGCCCTGTAATTTACCTATTTCTCGTTCCTGTGGGAAAAGAATTGCCAGAAACACCGGCAGGGCGATATCTGGCAATAAGATGGGTTTATTCGCAGGAGGCGTAAAACTCTTCTTTACTGTATCCATACCACGCAGAACATTTTTTTGCTGTTTCCGGCACCTTTAGAACGATGGTCTTTTTACTTCCGGTGTAGTGGCATACAAGATATAGCGGCATATTATTTTCCCGGGCATAGTCCTGGTAATCTTTTAGCGTCCACTCTGTTTTATCCTGCGTATCCGGCATTAACTCACCCAGATTTTTTGGCAACCCCTGAAAAAGGCTTACATCGTTAAGCCTGTGCGGCTTGCTATCAACCTGGAGTGAGTCCGGACAGGTGATTCCTTTTGCGTTTGCTACGCCAGAAAACAACATAATCGCAGCACTTAGCAACGCTGCTTTACTCCACGACATAGTAATTTACTCCATTGTTTTCAGCGCGAGGGGATGACCGAAAGTATATAGTCCTGGGTGAAACTGTGTGTGGAACAGTAATCGGCCTGCCAAAAATGACAGCAACGGCCAGAGGGCTAGTATACATAGTTAACCGCGTTGCTAATTTGCAACTCACAGCGCCGTTGGCGCCCCCCTGTGCAGCACGTCGATATCTAACGTTATCGTTCGGTGTGGTTCGCGCTGCTGTGCATTGCAATGGGTTTTGGCAACGTTCACCAATAAGAAAATTTATTTTTAAATCAATAACCTCTTTTCAATCTATTGCATGATGATCCATTAATCACGTAGCCACGGCGTAATACTTAAGCCAACCAGCATGCCTTCCGGGCTGAGGAAACGGGTAATACTCTGCCCCCAGGGCTCCAGCCGATTTTCCACGAGCAGGGAGTAACCTTTTTCGCGCAGGTGACGGGTTGCGCTCTCGAGATCGGCAACTTCAAACTCAATCCAGCTTTGCGGCGCGGGAATATCTGCAGGCCATACTTCGCTGCCAAAGCAGGAGTGTGCCGCCTGGTGCAGGGGCCAGAGCGCAAAATGTTTTGCGCCGTCAAGCGCCCCGTGTTCGGTTAACAGATAATCTTCATTGCCCTCCATGGGCTTAACGGGAAGGCCTAACGTCTCCTGATAGAGCGCTTTACTCTCACCCACATTGCGTGGGACAGGGCCAAAACCTGCAATAAACAACACATCCAGGCCATGGGTCGAAATATCCATATCTGTTTCACCTCAGTCGGTATGCGAAAAAATGATGAAGCGCATTCGTCGCGGCATGGAAACGTATTTTGCCGTTATGCGCGGTCATTCTTAACGCTTACGTTATCATTTACAACCGATAACGTATCGGCAGCCACAAGAAAAAACAGGCGCCTAAAGCGCCTGTTTTACTTATATCTTACATCAGTAACCGGTTGATTCTTTCTATCTCCTCTCGCCACTGCGCCTGTAATAACGGTTTTTGATGCGCCGGTTTACGCGCCAGATCCTGCGCAAGACGGGTTTCCAGCGCAATCAGCTGCTCCAGTAACGCATCGCTTTCATCAACACGTACCGGTGATGCCGCTTTTGCCGTAACCGCAGGCTCATGCTCCTGTTGCTCCTGACGCAGACGTTCGTAGACCATTTCAACGTCATGCCATTCGCTAAACTGCCCCTGTTCAACCAGCCAGAAGCGGTTACAACTCTGACTAATCAGCTCACGGTCGTGGCTGACAAGCAGCACGCCGCCCGAGAATGCCTGCAGCGTCTGCATCAGTGCCTCTTTACCGCTCATATCCAGATGGTTCGTCGGTTCATCAAGCATCAGCAGGTTGTAGCGCGCCAGCGACAGGCCGACAAACAGCAGTCGTGAGCGCTCCCCACCGCTGAGTGTGGCCACTTTTTGTCCGTGACGAACCCAGGCAAACCCGGCGCTGATTAATGTCATTTTGCGCAATTCCGCCGATGGCGCGAACGGTTCCAGCGCCTCCAGAAGCGTCGCGTCATCAGGCAGTTGCTCCAGCGTCTGGTCATAGTACCCGGCGTGCAGGCGTGGATGAATCGCCATCCCTGGCGCCGCGATATCACTGGACAGTTGGCGCCAGATAAGTCGAAGCAGGGAGGACTTCCCGCAGCCGTTTTGCCCGATAATGGCAATCCGATCACCGGTTTTTACCCGTGCCAGTGGCACGGAAAAGAGCGGTGGTAAACCCGGTGCGGCGCTGACGGGAAGATTCTCCATCTCCAGCAAACGGTCGGCAATTAACGGTTCGCCCTGAAGCGTTAAACGCCACAGACTTCCTGCCGTCAGTTGCGTCTGACTCTCTTTGAGGCGTTCCACCTGCTTTTCCATTTGCTTTGCTTTGCGCGACAGATCTTCATTGTCATAGACCCGTCCCCAGGTCGCCAGCCGTTTAGCGCTGCTGGTGACCCGGTCTATCTCTTTTTGCTCGGCTTTGTGGCGCAATGCATCGCTGGCATCCCGCTCCTCCAGCGCCTGACGCGCGGCAGAGCAGGGTAGTGCGAAGTAATGCAGCCGATTATCGCGGAGGATCCAGGTGCCATTGATCACCGCATCAAGCAACGCCCGGTCGTGAGAAACCAGCACAAAGCTGCCAGACCAACGTTGCAGGAATCGCTCCAGCCAGAGCATAGTCGGCAGATCGAGGTGGTTACTGGGCTCATCCAGAAGTAATAAATCAGGATCAGTTATCAACGCACGGGCCAACAAGAGTCGGGTGTGTTGCCCACCACTGAGGGTTGCCGCAGGTAAGGCTATCTCGTGTTCACTCAGTCCCATCCCGGCTAACAGCGCTTGCGCACGCCAGCATTGTGTATCACGTTCGCCAGGCGCGAGTCGGGCAAGCACCGCGTCAAGCAGGGTGAGGTCCAGTAGCGTGTCAGGCAGGTGTTGCTCAACGCGCGCCATCAGACAGTGATTGGCCACAGAAACGCTGCCCGCAGAAGGCAAAACGGTGCCATCAAGGACTTTCAGTAGCGTACTTTTGCCGCAGCCGTTGTCGCCAATGAGACCCAGACGGTCGCCTTGTTTCAGGGTAAAGGAGATATCAGAAAATAACGGACCAAACGCCGTTTCAACACGTAATGATTGTGCAGACAGTAATGTGCTCATTGCTTACTCAAGAGTTACAGGCATAAAAATGCCTCGTCAAACATCGCTGACGATAACCCGGTAAGCCCGAGGAAGGGTGTTAGTTAGCTTCGCTCAAGCCGAAGTTATCGCAGCACGATACCGATAACGCTTGAGCTGGTGCGATCACCAAATACATGTGAAACGAGAAAACGTTCACAGTACGACATAATTATCCTCCTTTTATTTATCAGATT
This sequence comes from Phytobacter palmae, assembly GCA_900112785.1. Lineage (GTDB taxonomy): Bacteria > Pseudomonadota > Gammaproteobacteria > Enterobacterales > Enterobacteriaceae > Phytobacter > Phytobacter palmae. The sequence continues at coordinate 187,232 of FONB01000005.1, forward strand.
TATGGATGAAAGCAGTGTAGCGAGGTTTTACCCAGGATGCCAGCATCGCCACCAGGGAGATTTACACTTTTTTTATGCCGGTTAATTTCCTTTTTACAGGCTCTTTATACCGCTTATTTTATGCTGAGTTTATCGCCGCGAGGCCTGAATGAATGAAACCCATGAACTCACTGATGAACTTTACCTCACTGAAAAATATGCGCGCTCTTTTCCCGTTTACGGCATCATCCTCTGAGGTTGTTGCCCTTATGGATATATCAAAGAAGAGGATCGAAAGTGATTTTGCGAAAGAAGTTCACCATTATCTGGCACGCTACCCGGATACCCGACACGTTGATATTTATCTGACCGATACCAGCGGTATATTTCGCGGAAAACGCATTGCCGTCGCTGCATTAAACACACTGGCACGCGGATGTTATTTCCCGCAGTCGGTTTATACCATGGATAAAAAAGGCAAGGTCATCAGTCGGTGTGAGAATGACAATGCAGAAGATGAGCCGGATAATCTCTGTGTGCCCGTGCCCGGAACATTGCGTCCCAGCGCTCAGGATCCCCGGCATCATGCACAATTATTACTGATGATGCGCAATGATGAAGGCGACGGTTTTGAGTACGATCCGCGCTATATTCTCGAAAAAGTCCTGGCGAAATTTCATTATCACGGTTTATATCCCGTTATCGCGCCGGAAATCGAATTTTATCTTATCGATCCGCAACAACAAAATCAGCAAGACGCCGGGTGTTTTCATTTGTCGCTCTCGGCCGCAAGGACAGCCTTTGTTGAAGAGCTGGAAACCATGGCCGCCGCACAAAACTTACCGTTGTCTGGCGTGGTCTGTGAGGCAGAGCCTGGGCAGTTTGAACTGAATTTGCACCATTCCAGCGATGTGGTCGCGCTGTGCGAGAACGTTCTGGCATTACGCAAATTAACCTGTGCCGTAGCGGAGAAACAGGGCTTGCAGGCGAATTTCATGGCGAAGCCCTTTTCTGCGCTCGCGGGCAATGGTTTACATTTTCATATCAGCCTTAACAATATCCATGGCGAAAATATCTTTGCCGCCGATGAGGGCGAGCTCAACGAGATGACCCGTCTGTGCCTGGCAGGTTTGCTTCGGCTTATGCCCGCGTCGTTAGCCATCATGGCACCGGGAGTCAATGGATTCAGGCGATTGCGCAAGCGTATCGATACGCCGCTATTCAATGCATGGGGTTTTAATAAGCGCTCGGCCGCGTTGCGCATCCCGTGTTCAGATAGAGCGGATCGCCGTATTGAATACCGTCTGGCCGGTGCCGATGCCAATCCCTATCTGGCCATGGCGACAATACTGACCGGTATGTTGTACGGCCTGGAGCAGGTTAGCGACGCCGATCTGCCGGATATCCTCACTACCGCGCCAGTGCTACCGCTTTTCCAGCAGGATGCCCTCACTGTCTTCGGCGAATGCGATTATCTCAAAGCGGCGCTGGGGGCTGAATTTTCCCGTTACTGGATCCATAGCCGGTTGATGGAATTAAGCGCATTCGAAGGTATTGTGACAGCCGAAGAGACGCACTATCCGGGATGAACCGCTCCTGTGCGGGAAGTTATCTGGCCGGGAAAGGCGCAAACAGAGACGGGTAAGAGAGAAGAAAGCCCGGCAACATCGCGTTGCCGGGCTGGCCATCAGATAGAGGTCCGACGATAGTTGCGATACTCCGGCAACCAGAAGTTATCGTCAATGGCCTGCAATAGCGCCTCTTCGGAGGTTTTCACGGCAACACCTTGTTGTTGGGCGACTTTTGCCACCGCGAAGGCAATCGCGCGTGAGACGGTGTGAATATCTTTCAGCTCCGGTAGTACCAACCCTTCGCCGTTAATGACCAGCGGAGAGTACTTCGCCAGCGTTTCACTGGCCGACATCAGCATATCGTCGGTAATACGCGATGCGCCGGACGCAATCACCCCCAGACCAATGCCGGGGAAGATATAGGAGTTATTGCACTGCGCAATGGGCCAGGTTTTCTCATTCCAGGTCACCGGAGTGAATGGGCTACCTGTAGCGACCAGCGCCATACCGTTCGTCCAGCTGATAATATCCTGCGGCGTTGCTTCAACGCGTGAGGTCGGGTTTGACAACGGCATGACGATCGGGCGTGGGCAATGCTTGTGCATTTCACGGATGATCTCCTCCGTAAACAGCCCCGGCTGACCAGAAACGCCAATCAGAATGTCCGGTTTTACGTTGCGCACAACGTCAAGCAGAGACAGTGCCTCGGTCTGCGCGTCCCAGTTCTGCAGATTTTCGCGCTTTTGTACCAGCCTGGTCTGGAACGGCAGCAGGTTCGGCATCTGATCGGTGAGCAGACCAAAGCGGTCCACCATATAGACTTTCTGCCGGGCATCAGCTTCGCTTAATCCTTCCCGCTGAGTCTGGGCAATAATCTGCTCCGCAATCCCACATCCGGCAGAGCCTGCTCCGAGGAAGACAATCTTCTGATTGCTAAGCTGGCTACCTGCAGCGCGGCTGGCGGCAATCAGCGTACCTACGGTCACGGCGGCCGTTCCCTGAATGTCATCATTGAAGCAGCAGATTTCGTCGCGGTAGCGATTAAGCAGCGGCATTGCGTTCTTCTGAGCAAAATCTTCGAATTGCAGCAGCACATTCGGCCAACGATGTTTCACCGCCTGAATAAATTCATCGACAAACGCGGTGTAGTCGTCGCCGGTAATACGCGGGTGACGCGATCCCATATAGAGCGGATCGTTGAGCAACTGCTGATTGTTAGTACCGACATCCAGGACCACCGGCAGGGTATAGGCCGGGCTGATACCACCACACGAGGTGTAGAGGGAGAGTTTACCAATAGGAATCCCCATCCCACCGATGCCCTGGTCACCGAGACCGAGAATACGCTCACCGTCAGTGACGACAATCACTTTGATATTATGGTTCGGCACGTTTTGCAGTATGTCATCCATACTGCCGCGGTCTTGCCAGGAGATAAACACACCGCGCGCGCGACGGTAGATTTCGGAGAAACGCTCGCACGCCCAGCCCACAGTAGGGGTATAAATGACCGGCATCATCTCATCGAGATGGTTCTCGACCAGACGATAAAAGAGGGTTTCATTGGTATCCTGGATATTACGCAGGTAAATATGTTTATCGATATCCGTCTTAAAGCCCTGGTACTGTAACCAGGCGCGCTCAGCCTGTTCTTCAATGGTCTCCACCACGGCTGGCAGCAGCCCCAGAAGGTTAAAGTGACTTCTCTCTTCTGTGCTAAATGCGCTGCCTTTATTGAGAAGTGGAAACTCAAGTAATACAGGCCCGGCATAGGGAATATACAGCGAACGGTTTTTATTATGCTTCGTATGCATTTTACAGCTCCTAAGTCGACGATTCCGTCGCGAATGCCTGATCGCGGCGGGTACAGCGGCGCGCGCCAGTATAAAGCATAGATATGGTAAATACTTCTTGTTCGCGTGATTTGGGAGATGAATTTTGCGAGGCGCAATGCCACCCCGAACGGGGCGGCATGAAAGGGGACGTACGTTATTCTTCGCGACGATGACGACCAGAACGGTGCGTCACGGTAACTTCATGATCGTCCTTATTCACCACTTTCCTGATATTAGAGACTTTGTAGTCCAGCCCCATAATATGACGTGCCTGACGGTTCGATTTCATGCTTACTCCTTAATCCAGTTGATGTTTCAAGGACAAGCCCGGCGCGTTGACCAGGCGAAATATAACCTTTTGCAGTGCGACTAAACTGTAGTCGCAAAAGTGATGGTCCGCTAATCCGCCACCGGGTGCAATGACCGATGTCCGTTTTCGGAACAGTCCGGCTGCGGTTAATGGGGCGCAAAAAGCCAGCTCAGATCGCCACCGAGACGGGTGCTGTGCAGCGGGCGCAGGGCGGCAATACGCTGTTTTACCTCCGGGTCACACTCTTCCAGCGCACACCAGCCCTCAAGCCAGGCAAGGCCGGAAGCCTGCCGGGTAAAAGCGATGTCCTGGGGGATACCGGTTTTCCGGGTGAACACATCCGGATTGTCGAACCCGGAGAGAACGCGATTGGCCAGCCGCTGTAGGGCCTTGTTATTTTCGCTGGTCACCTCAACACCATTGCTGCGGGCGAAAAGGGCAATCATGACCAGCGGCTGAATGGCATAGTTGTGATACGAAAAGGCGCGTTGCGCGCGGCGAAGCTCATTCGGTAAAAAACCTGCGTTATCCACCTGGTTCGCGGCAGTGCGGTACATCGCCAGCGACTGGTCAAAGAGATCACGGCGGTCGGTAACAACAGCCGTCGCCATAATCGCCCAGGCCGCCCAGTAGCTGTGGTTGTTAACGCGTTTAAGCGGCAGGTCACGCCAGTCTGCCACCGTCAAATCGGCCAGGTGACTAAGCCAGTGTTCAATGTCGGCTACTTTTTCCTGCTGCCTCTCTAACGGATGTGCAGGGGAGAATTTCAGCTGCAGCCAGGACGATGCGAGTGTCGCCAGCGCCCACTTTCGCATCGATTTCCCGGTGTGATTTTTAGCTACTGTGGTCAGTGCGCCGGCGCGAGCCCATAAATCCAGACCATTGACCACGCATTCCGCCCGCGCCGGATTGCCATCATGGGCGAATCCCGCCACCACCTGACTGACCACTTTTTCAAGGCCGGTAATAGACTTTGTTTGTTGATGGAATGCCCGATCGGCTTGCGGATTCAGCGTGGCGCGAGCGCTGTCCGAACCCTCATATTTACTGGTGAAATCGAGTGCGCCGGTAAAGGGAGCCGGAAAGGCGGGGCAGGTAAAGCGGGAAGCGGCGTGGTGCTGCGGCGCTTGCTGATAACCTGCCGGGGGCTGAAGAGTTGCCCCGGCAGATGCTGCCATTGCGGCAGCAATAATCAAACATATCCTTCTGACCAAAGCGAACATGGGTAACCCTGCACGTCAGCATAACGAGACACTGACTATAGCATGGGTCATCAATAATTAGCCTTCGCTGCCACCGAACACATGCACTGCGCGATGCAGACGGGCTGCACGCTCAGAGAGGTTTTCTGCCGCACTGGTCACGTTTTCCACCATGCCGGTGTTGTTATGCGTCATCACACCGACGCGAGAAACGGATTCATTGATCAGTTCCAGCGCCTGTGTCTGTTCATGTGTTGCTGTGCCAATCTCTTTGATCATCGTCGACATAGTGATGACGTTATCAATCATCGCTGTGAGGTGCGTTTCTGTGTTTTCCACCATCTCAACGCCATTTTTGACATTCGCCACGTTCTGTTCGATAAGTGCCTGAATCTCACGTGCTGCGGATGCTGAGTGCTGCGCAAGGTTACGAACTTCCGCCGCAACAACCGCGAAACCGCGCCCGGACTCGCCTGCACGCGCCGCTTCAACTGCGGCGTTCAGTGCCAGGATATTGGTCTGGAAGGCGATACTGTCAATCACGCCGATGATATCAACGATTTTGCTGTTGTCCTGGGAAACGGCCTGCATCATCGAGATTGTTTTCTTCATAATATCGCCGCTGCTTTTCGCACTGGCGCTGGTTTCATCCGCGCGGGTCATCGCCTCTGCGGCGGTTTCAGCGGTCTGCCTTACGGCGCTGGCAATCTCCTCAACCGCCGCGGCGGTCTGATGCAGATCCGCCGACGTTTCTTCCGTACGTTTCTGCAGAGATTCGCCTTCGTCGGTAATGCGCTGGCTGATGTCACGAATACCATTGATTTGCGCGGAAACATCGCCGACCAGCGAATTGAGGTTGAGGCCTGACTGATTTACCAGACGCATCAGTAAACCAATTTCATCCACGCGATTAAAATGGCGGTAATCGGCTTTTCGCCCGGAGACCACTTTTTGCATCTGGTTGAGGATAACTTTCAACGGACGACTGATTTGCGCCTGCAAATATACAGACAGCAGGGCCAGGATTCCGATTGTCGTACCGACTTTTTCTACCAGATTAAAAGGGGAAAATTGCATCGCCACTAATAAAGCAGCGGTGATAAAAAGGCCAAAGTTAGTCCGGCGCGTGACGCTCATGCGCTGAAAAATGGATAAAAAAGAGAGCAGGCCACGGCGGACTACCAGACCTTTATAAAAACGATGCCCACGTAATTTATTGTCATTGACTAACTGGTAAAGTTTTTCACTGGCGTTAATTTCCTCACGTTGTGGAATATTACGCACTGAAATATAACCGGTAAGTTGCCCCTGCTGATAAACAGGCGTGACATTAGCCCGCACCCAATAATGGTCGCCATTCTGGCGGCGGTTTTTCACCATGCCGGTCCAGCTGTCGCCTTGCTGAATGGTATACCACAGGTCGCCAAAAGCAGCGGGCGGCATATCCGGGTGACGAATGAGGTTGTGAGGTTCACCGACAAGCTGGTCCTCAGTAAATCCGCTGGCGTCTATAAATGCTGTGTTTGCATAAGTTATATGGCTATGTGTATTCGTCGTCGAAAGCAACGTCGTGCCTTCGTTAAGCAAATACTCTCTCTGTGTAACAGGAGTGTTACGCTTCATAAATAACCCCACAATAAACTGCGTACAATAAACAGGACTTTTTCTGCCGGTGATGGTGTTTTTTTTATTAACCCGGCAGAGAATTTTTTGTTATTACCTGAGCATTTTCCACGAACTGCCATACAACTGAAAGTAGCTGCGTTAAATATTTTTTTAGCCGCGCTTATGGTGACTTATTTAAATATTGTTATGATTTTGCAAAAGAAAAATGGCAGATAATTTTAAGCCAGGAAGAAAAGCGATACTTAATGCAAATTAAAGGCGGTAAATACATAAAAGGACAGAAAATAAGCGATGAAAAATAGAAACATTAACATAGCAGACTAATATATTCGCAAAACTGTAATAATTTTGTCATTATCAGATCGAAATCTTCTGATGGATATATGGTACATAATAAAGCGTAGCTAAAAGTGGACCGCTGAGTGGTTAAAATGTTTATCTGCGGGTAAGTCAACCTCTTCTGGCGACCGGGCTAGTCCGCGATAACAGGCAGAGAACAGGCCTTAATCAGTGAACGGAATTTGAGCTTACTTGTTACACTATTACCATTGCGTCTATTCATGCAGTATTTGTGTGGATATTTTTTGAGGGAAGTACTCAGTGTTAGCGACTTTGATCTATCGTAGCCGACTCAACCATGCGTTGGATCCCTCGCAACTGGCTGAGCTGGTAAAGCAGGCAAGCTTACGGAATACGGCGTTACAGGTTACCGGTGTGTTGTTGTTTGATGGCAGGCAATTTTTGCAGGTACTGGAAGGTCCGATCTCTGCTGTAAATGCAGTTTTTGAACGTATCAACAAAGATGTCCGCCATGCGAATATCGTGGAACTGATGCGTGATTTTGCGCCGCATCGCCGCTTCCTTGACAAGGGGCTGGTATTGTTTGATTTGAGAAACACCAGACCCAGTGCTGTGCTACGTATGGTCATTAAATTTGGCAGATTAAAATACCATCTTGCCTGTAATGACCGCGTCTATAAATTCATTCGAAATTTTGTCTCGTCACCATTATCGTCAAAACAGGTTTTACATCTCCCCGCGGACCACTGGCAGTTGAATACCCGACTTCCGCCGTTTGAATTGGCTAACGTTTCCGTTTTACAAAACCAGCCCTGCCAGTTTGCTTTTCAACCTATTGTTGACCCCGCGCGCGGTAATATATCCTCACTCGAGGCGTTAATCCGTGGGCCAGACGGCGGCAGCCCGCAGGATTATTTTTCAACCATTCCTGAACATAAATTACATGAAGCAGATCTGGCATCAAAAGGCTGGGCTCTGGCGATGGCAAGGCGTCTGGGGATAGGGAATCACAAGGTGGCTATCAATTTGCTGCCGATGTCGCTGGTGAAGATCCCGGGCGCGGTGAATATTTTGCTGGATCACATTAAACGCAATCAACTTGATCCTGAGCAGGTCATTGTTGAGGTGACCGAAGATGAGGTCATTTCCGGCTATGACGAATTTACGTCTGCCATTCGCCAGTTACGCGCAGCGGGAATTGGTCTGGCGATCGATGATTTTGGTTCCGGATTCGCCGGTTTGTCACTACTTGCCAAGTTTCAGCCGGACAAACTGAAGATTGACCGGAGTATCGTCACCGATATCCATATGCACGGGCCGAAGCAGGCTATCGTCAAAGCTATTATCGATTGCTGCGCTGAGATGCAAATTACCGTCGTGGCGGAAGGCGTCGAGAAAGTAGAAGAGTGGTGCTGGCTTGATGCTGCCGGGATTGAGCGATTTCAGGGTTTCCTTTTTGCACGCCCGATACTCAATGGTGTCTCATCCATTAACTGGCCGCAACGCATAAAACGTTAACCAGCAATTAACATAATAACAAGGGGGAATAGCATTATACATTCTCCCTTTTATATGGCCGGTCTGGTCTTAAAGATTTATTAGTGAATACAAAGCGTCGCAGGATATATCCTTTGAATAAGGCTATGTAACAGCTTTTATTTCATTCAAAGAAAATCATTCAGATGCTGAAAATAACGCCAGTCATTTCAGTCCATATTTATCGGGTCATGATCTTGCTTATAAAGCATCATACTTTCATACTCAACTAAAAGGACGGGATGTGAAGCAAGAGGAAAAAATGAATATCAATAAACATATTTCAGGCGCGCTGGCTCTGAATTCCTCACTTGGACGTAGCATCACTTTTTTCATGACCGCGCTCTTACTGGCGGGCGTGGCAGCCAGTAGCTGGACCCTGACCCGCTCGTGGGACCGTGCCGTTGAGGATATGGAACGTAATGCCATCAACCTGTCCGTTTCCCAGGCTCGTCAGGCGGAAGATACCTTTTTGCAGGCCGAACTGGCACTGCGCGATATACGCCGTACCATACCGTCAGATAGCATCTCAACACTGAATGCCGGCAGCTTCCATATGCTGTTGGCCGACCTGAAAGAGCGTCTGCCGCAACTGCATGGCCTGTTTATCTATGATGCGCAGGGAAATATGAAAGCCACGGCACTGGATAAGTTCCCGATGGTCAGTAACAACAGCGATCGCGAATATTTTATCTACCATCAGCGTAACGGACACAGCAATATTCATATCGGGCGGGTGATTACGAGCCGTTCAACAGGCGATCTGGTGATTCCCGTCTCGATGCGTATCAGTGATTCGGCAGGAGGCTTTGCCGGGGTGGTGCTCGCGACCATTCGGGTAGATTACTTCCGCCACTTCTACAGCTATTTCGAACTGGAAAACCGGGATCTGCTGGCTTTATTGATTACTGACGGCACGGCGTTATACGTGCGTCCTTTCCCGGATGATGTCATCAACCGCAACCTGTCGGCGAGCCCGCTTTTTACCCGTGAACTGGCGAAAAAAGATCGCGGCAATGCCACCTGGATTTCGGCGCTGGACCATGTGGAACGTATCTTTGGGTTTGCGCGCGTAGAACGTTATCCGCTGGTCGTGGCTGCCGGTTATGACAAACCGGCTCTCTGGTCACGCTGGCTAAAAGACAGCTTGCCGGATTTGGTACTCAACGCCATGTTGCTGCTTGGTACCTTACTCATGGGAACTATCGTTTTTCGTCAGGTGCGGATGAATGTGCGTAACCAGACCGAACTGGCGGAACTGCGTGATGAGTTGACCAGTATCAACCACACTTTGCAACTGATGGCGCTGGCAGACGGGTTAACCGGGCTTGCTAACCGTCGTCAGTTCGATCTGTTTTTAAACCAAAGCCTGAAAGCCTCTTCACTGAGTAAAAAGCCGCTTTCGCTGGTGATGCTCGATATCGATTTTTTTAAACGCTATAACGACTTTTACGGACATGTGGCGGGAGATACCTGTCTGCGCACGGTCGGCGAAATCATCCAGAAACTCAAACTGCGTAATACCGATTTGATTGCCCGCTACGGGGGCGAGGAGTTCGCGATTATTCTGCCGGATACCGGGCCAGAGGCCGCGCTGTTTGTTGCCCGTCAGGCGGTGGCAGCCGTTCGCAGCGCGAAAATCCCGCATGGAGAATCGGGGTCGGCAAGCAAAGTAGTGACCATCAGCGCCGGCTGTTTTTCCCTGATCGGCAGTGGAAGTGAAGATGATGTGATTCGCCTGAAAGAGGGGGCGGATAAGGCGCTGTATATGGCAAAAATTCAGGGCAGAGACCGGGCGCTTTCTAACCCGGACTCCCTTTAAGCGTCAGAGGCTAACCAGCGTTTTGGTGAGATAATGACGCTGGATGCCTTTTTCGGGAAAGTCATCGAGCGTCATCTGCAGCACATAACCCTGCTTTTGGTAAAACGGTAGAGCCTGAAAACTGAACGTATCCACCAGTGATTGTAGGCAACCCTGTTTTACCGCTTCTTTCTCCGCCGCCTTAATTAATTCTGTACCCAGTCCGCTACCACGCATGGCTTCGCTAACCCATAAATAGCTGATAGAGAGCCATTCGCTTTTACGCGTGCCAATCAATCCACCGGTCATTTTACCGTTTACATCACGACAAAAGACGCCAATAGGTCCCCATTCACAATTGCGGAGAAAAGGGCGGTTAAATTCCCGTAAACCATCCAGCAACTCGTTTTGTTCCTGCTCAGTTATTTCTGTCGTTACGCGTAAAAACATAAGGCATCCTTTTTAGGGTGGGTCCATATTATTGAGCGAACTATTCTCGCAGAAACGGCGCTTAAAGAAACAGCGCTTAAAGAGTTAGTTGTTATACAAAATGCCTTTTGTTGCTGGCTGCGCCTTTCCCGGTATAACCAGTGACCCGCAGCTGTCTGGTCGCGGCTTGCCTGCCAGCACAGCCTGAACAAAGGTGAGCTCATCTGCAAATGCGGTATTCACAGTGCCGTTATGGGTAATGCCCTGATAGGTTTTCCATTCGAGGGAATTGCCTGCGACGCACAGTGCGGCCACGGCGGCATACTGGTGATAGGGCGATAGCGTGCGGTCTGCCAGACCGGTCACCAGAAACAGCGGGGCGGGAAAACGGGCTAATGGCATATCCGTGACGGGTTTTAACACCGCCGTTATCTGTTTACTCCCCCCCACAAACGCATTATCAGCATTCAGATGCAGGCTGCGCTGATAGTGCGTGAGTTGCGGCATGCAGGCAACCTTAACTATAGCCAGCAACTTCGCCCCTTTTGCAGTCACCAGCTTTTCAGGCGCGGGCGCATCATCTGCCAGCGAACCACCAGGCAGGCGTAGCATCTCCAGCCGTGGCGGTGTGCCATGAATTCGCCCGTCTCCTGCCGCAACAGGGCCGTCAGGGAATGTCGCCACCAGACCCGTGGCAATGGTTGCCTGTAATTTCAGCTCCGGCGCGTAGGAAGGGGCAATGTAGCTTGCCCCCAGCGACGCCCCCGAACCTTGCGACTGCCCGGTTATCACAAGGCGATTGGCGAGCTGCTGCGGGTAGGCCTGTAGCGCCGCGCGAACGCTATCCAGTACAGAGCGTCCTTCTGCCTGCCAAATCAGATAGGGATGCGGCCCCGGCCCGCCCAGGCCCTGATAATCCGTTGCGACAACGGCAAAACCCTGTTGCAACCATTTATTGATATAGCTCGCATCGCGTGGTGTATGGCCCGTCCAGGAGGGGGCGCAGGAGTCAGCAATCCCCAGCGTGCCGTGAGCCCAGGCAACCAGCGGCCAGCCGCCGGGGGGCGGTTTGCCTTGCGGAAAATAGAGCGTCCCGCTCACGGGGACAATACCCGCATCCCAGCGCACATCGCGGGAGGAGTAAAGAATACGCCGCGATTGCCCCGCCACAATCTCCGGCTGGCGCTTCATTGGCTCTTCACGCAGCATTATGCCGGGCTTGTCGGGCAGCGCGGCATCCCAGCGGTAAAAGGGGGATAAATCCTGATCGCCCACCTCCGGTCCGACCGGTAAAGCGGCAAGGCTAACACCAGGCAACAGTATGCTAATCACAAGCGCAAGGTGAAATCTCACGTATTGTTCTCCAGGCATGGCATCACATGGGGGATAAATAAGGATGGAACACTATTGCACCATCCTTAACAGTATGCAGTAATCAGTGATTCATGCTGCTATAAAAAGATGAAACATAAGGTAAAACGCCTCTTGTTAATCAAGGATGTCACCGATGACGAACCTTACCCAAATCAACCAGTACGGCCAGCAGGTCGGTTTTGCGTTACCGGACTGGCAACCTGTCACGAGACCTGCGCGTTGTACACTTTCCGGCCAGTACTGCCTGTTAGACCCCCTCAGCCCCGATCATAGCGATGCGCTCTACCATGCCTTTTCGCTGGCGGCGGATGACCGGGACTGGACATGGCTGGGAGCAAACAGGCCAGAAACTGCGGAAGAGATGGCCACATGGGTCGCACAAAAAATCGCGGATGGCAGTCTGGTGCCGTATGCCGTTATCAACCGTGCCGATAATCGTGCCTGCGGCGTGGTGTGCTGGAGTGCGATTGATACAGTTAACGGGGCCATTGAGATCGGCCATGTGACCTGGTCCCCGTTAATGCAGCGCAACGTGATGGGTACAGAGGCGCTCTATTTATTACTGAGTCAGGCCTTCTCCCTGGGGTATCGCCGGGTGGCATGGTGCTGTGATGCAACGAATGTGGCCTCACGGCGCGCCGCTGAACGAATCGGTTTTACCTTCGAAGGGCGTTTTCGCCAGGTGATGACCCGCAAGCAGCGCAATCGCGATACCGACTGGTTGTCAATTATCGATTGTGAATGGCCTCATTTGCGTTCAGCGCTTGAAAACTGGCTGGACTGCGAGAATTTCGACAGTAAAGGGAAACAAAAGCGCACGCTGGAGAGTTTTAAATAGACCTAAGCCTCTGTAGCGCTGCCACAAAACGTTCTGCATTTTCGCCAGCCAAGTAAGATAACTTACTGATAATTAATTTAATTCATAATTTAAGTGGTAATGGAATGAATAAATTTTTAATGCTGATGGTCATGGCGGGCGCCGTTTCTGGCTGCACACCGTTTCATCCGGATAACTGCCATAAAACGATGGCACTCAGCGACTGCAATTCCGGACGCTTTACCGATCAAGATGAATACGGAAGGCAGGCGCTTGCTATAAAGGAGGCCATCGAATCGCAGCTAGCCGACCAGTACGCCTGGAAGGATAAAAAATGCCGGTTGCATCTGGATTTCGCTTACGATGGCACGCTTAAGAATGTCGCGTCGCGTGACGGGAACAGAGCCTACTGCGCGGCGCTGGTCAGTGCGGCACAGAAGGCAACTTTCCCGCCATTCCCCAGTCAACATGTGTATGAGGCTTTTGCCAGTTCGCGGTTTGTCATTACAGGGAAGTAGACCAGCAAATGCCGTTTGTACCTTCTGCGAACGGCATTTCTGATACAGCATCATTAATGCGTTACGGGCCGCGCTCTTAAACGACTGAGACTCACAATGATAGCCAGCACTGTTGCGCAAAGCGCCAGCCATAATCCCAGCCGTACTGCGAAGGCCTCCTGCACCAGGGTGCCGGAAGGGGCACAGACAGACAAAATCACCCCAATCACTGCCGCTCCCAGACACTGGCCAAATGTGCGCATGATGGCAAGAATGCCCGACGCATAGCTGCTGTGTTCCCGGGACGCGCTGGCGAGCATCTCCCGGTTATTGGGACTTTGAAAACAACCAAATCCCATCCCACACACCAGACCACGCAGACTAATGTCCCACACAGGCGCGTTATCCGGTAATAGCGCTAATAACAGAAGCCCCAGAGCAAAAAAGCATAATCCGACAGTGGAAATAACGGCGGGGGCATAGCGATCAGCCAGTCGTCCGGCGTGGGGAGCAACTAACACGATCCCAACAGGCCAGGCGGTGAAAAGTAGCGCGGAGGTAAACGCGCTATAGCCATAAACACTCTGAAAGAGAAACGGCAGCGCCACGAAAGTCATCCCCTGGCTGACGAACGAAGAGAGCGAGGTTAAAGCGGCCAGTGAAAAACGGGCAGAAGAAAAAAGCGCAAGTGGCACCAGGGGCTGGGTCGCCCGGCGCTGACGGTAAACAAAAGCGATGCCCGAGAAAACAGCCGCAAGCCCGTAGAGCGCCGGTGTCAGCAGTGTGCCTCCGGTTTCACCCGGTCGCGAGAAGGCGGTTGAGGCCATGATCACCGCACCGAGCATCATGGCTGAAAGAAGGGCGCCGGCAACATCAAAGCGTCCGTTTATCCTGCTGCGATGGACAGGCACAACGCGTAAGGTCAGTAACAGGGCAACAATGCCGAAAGGAAGGTTTATTGCGAACAACCATTGCCAGCCAAAAGAAGAGAGTAATGCGCCGCCGACAACCGGCGCGATTGCCGTGTTGGCGGCAATGAGCAGGGCGTTGATCCCCAGGATCCGCCCCAGCAGGCGCCCCGGGAAAATGGAGCGCAAAATGGCGGGCGCAATACTTAATGTCGCGGCCCCGCCAATCCCCTGCAACAAACGCATCACCACCAGCATCTCCAGTGAGGTCGACAGTGCGCAGCCCAGCGACGCCAGCGTAAACAGGCTGATTCCGGCAGCAAAAAGGGCACGATATCCCATCCGGGGGGCCAGTGCGGCGAAAATGGCCAGCGTCATGGCGGCAGATAACAGATAACCATTAGCAACCCATACCGCATCGCCCGGGGAAACCTCAAGCGCGCGGGCAATTTGTGGCAAGGCGATATTGACCATCGAACCGTCAAACACGGCCATTGTGGTACTGGTCATTACGGCCACCATTGCCAGATGACGTTCGTGCCCCGGCAGTCCTTCATCACCGGGCTGGTCTGTGAACAAATGCATAAAAAACCTCTGCGAAATAGATGCGAGAGACAACTATAATGAGCCGGTATACAGGGCGGAAGACGCAGCATTTGCACTTATAACCTGCACCAGACGCCTTATCTTAATAAAGGACCTGTGATGACCGAACCCGATCTGAATCTGCTGTTTGCGCTGGATGTCCTGCTTGCTGAACGCAGCGTTGCGCAGGCGGCGCGCCGTCTTGGACTGAGTGCCTCAGCGATGAGCCGCACGCTCGGTCGGCTACGGGAGACCACTGGCGATCCTTTACTGGTGCGGGCGGGGCGCCACATGGTGCTAACGCCCTATGCCGAAGGGATCCGCGAGCGTACGCAAAAGGCGGTTTTCGAAGCCCGTACGGTACTGCGCCCGGCGCAAACGGAGCTGAACATCAGCACCCACGAACAGCTTTTTACCCTGCGTGCCAATGACGGTTTCGTGGAAGTGTTTGGTCCGGCACTGATTGCCGAAGCAGCGGTCATTGCGCCGGGGATCACCCTGCGTTTTGTCGCAAAACCGGAGAAAACGCCGTACCCCTTACGTGAAGGGCTGGTGGATCTTGAGATTGGGGTGCTCAGTGAGATGGGGCCGGAGATCCGCGTCCAGGCGCTGTTTCGTGACAGATTTGTCGGCGTGGTGCGTAAAGGGCATCCGCTGTCACAGATTAAAGCTGTGACAACGTCACATTACAGTGAGTGGAAACATGTCGTAGCCTCGCGTCGGGGAGCACTTTCCGGCCCGGTTGATGACGCGCTGGCAGAAGCCGGTCTTACACGCAAAATAGCGGCCATCGTTCCTGGTTTTCCTGCTGCGCTGGCCGTTGCCCGGGCAACAGATCTGGTGGCGCTGGTTCCGGCTTCGTTTCTCATTAATCAGTCGGCGGCGGCCGATCTCTCGGTATTCGAACTGCCGGTGAAAACAAGCGGGATAACCGTATCGCAACTGTGGCACCCTCGTTCAGAAGTCGACCCGGCGCACCGTTGGTTACGGGCGTTTGTGCGTAACGTCTGCCAGCGCTTGCTACCGGAAAACTGAACTGTCTTACAGGGGAAAAGAGGCGTACTATCTCTCTTCGCGTGATTTTTCAAAAGGATAAAAAATGGACGTGGAAGTACGCGAGGCCAGACCCGACGATTATGCTGCGTGGTTAGCGCTGTGGCAGGGCTATCTTGATTTTGCGGGCAGCACGCTGAGTGATGCCGTTACGCGCGCGACCTGGGCGCGCATTCATTCCCCCGAATCCACCCTGTTATGCCGCGTCGCCGTCGTCGATGGGCAACTGGCGGGTTTTGCCCTGTGCGTCATGCATGAAGGCACCTGGGTAACGCAACCTATCTGTTATCTGGAAGACCTGTATGTCGCTATACCACTGCGCGGTCACGGCGTGGGACGTGCGCTCATTGCGGCGATTCGTCAGGAGGGTGAGAAAAGCGGCTGGGCAAAACTCTACTGGGTGACGCGAACGAACAACCCAGCCCGAAAACTGTATGATCAGGTTGCGGAACTGGGTGATGTCGTGCGTTATACCATCAGTTTGTGACTACAGGCCGAAAAAATACCGCAGACCCGAGTAGGCGACCATCCCGGCGATAACGGTGGCAAAAAGCCCACGGGTGATGATGCCGGTAATGGCGGCGATGGCAGCCGCCAGTAGCGATATGCTTATACCGTTGCTCGTCAGGGCCGGTTTTTCGATAAGTTCCGCCGCAATAATGGCAGCCATAATGGCGGCGGGAATAAATCCCAGCCACTGCTGAACGACCGGAGCCAGGCGAAAGCGGGAAAGCAGTAAAACAGGCACCGTGCGCATCAGCGCCGTCACCAGAGCCGCGATCGCAATCGTCAGTAAAATATTTCTCTCCATCTTATTTCGCTCCTTTTTGTTGCGTCGCGCGTAACAATACCGTTGCCAGCGTTGCCGACAGTGAAGCGGCGATAATCACAATGACACTCAGCTCCATATGACCGGCGGCAAAGAGCGTGACGAGCACAGCAATTGCCACGCTGAACGTTTCAATTTTTTTCTGCCGACTGGCAAACCAAATCATCAGCACCAGACCGATAAACATCGAGACCAGGCTAAAACTTAATCCTTCCATTAATGCGGGCGGCAGCGCAGAGGCCAGACATCCCCCCACCACACAGGCCAGGATCCAGTTCAGCCACGCAGCCAGATTGAGCCCAAACATCCAGGCAAAGGGCACCGTACCCTGATGGCCGCCACGCTGAACCGCCACGCCGAAGGTTTCATCGGTCAACAGTAAGCCGCTGACGATTTTTTGTAGCGTCGTCTGCTCGCGGAAGAAAACGCTCATTGCGGAGCTCATCAACAGGTAGCGTAAATTCACCAGAAACACGCTCAGTACCACCGATGCCATTTCTGCCCCCGCAGACCAGAGCGAATAAAACAAAAACTGCGCCGAGCCCGTATAGAGCGCAGTCGCCAGAAACGCCGTTTGCCAGACGGTAAACCCCGACAGGGTCCCGATAGCCCCCGCAGCAAAACCGATACTCCAGTAGCCGGGGATGGTCGGCAGGCAAGCGGCAATACCGCCACGAAACAGGGTTGTGGGATCGTCCTTGCGCATGGCGTCACTCTTCATCAACATCTCTTTTCCCTTTCTTTCTCGTCGGAATGTGCAATCTTAAGTATCCTGAAAAATCGCGATAGTAAAATCCTGCGCATTTATAAAAATGGCAGGGGTGAGGGCTGGAGAACGAAGACGTGGCGCAAAACAGACGGGATGACATCAGGCTCTGGCGTGATAATGAACTGCATGGAGGAATGGAAATCCTGCGGGCCTCATGTTATGAGCACAGTTATCCGCCGCATTTCCATGACGAGTTTGTGATTGCGGCATTTGCCCGTGGCGCCCAGCGTAACCGAATCTGCCGACAGAAAGGGATCGCGGCGGCGGGGACGGTAATGGTTATCATGCCAGGGGAAGTCCATACAGGGGAGGCGGTAGAGCGCGATGAAGGCTGGGACTATTGCGCGTTCTATCCGTCGCAAAGCCTGATCAATGATGTCGCAGAAACCGTACTGAAAGGACGAGGTGACGTCAATTTTGGTACTGAGGGTATGCGCCACGATCCGCGAATTGCCCGGCGTATGCTTCATGCCGCCCGGATACTCAATACCAGCGACGACCTGCTGGAAAAAACATGCGTGATGTACCAGATACTCAACATTCTCATCGGCAATTACGGTGAACGGGCAGTCAAAGGCGCGCGCCGGGATTTTATGCGCGCAGATATTCGCAAAGCCATTGAGTTCCTGCATTGCAGTTACGCGCAGACCCTGACGGTCAAAGAAATTGCGGCCGTCGCCGGGTTAAGCGAGTTCTATTTTATGCGTACTTTCCAGGCTATGACCGGTCTGTCAGTGCATCAGTATCTGACGCAGATTCGCCTGGTCAGGGCGAAAGGGCTGCTTTCCCGTGGTATGCACGCATCGCAGGTAGCCAGCGATGTCGGGTTCTTTGATCAAAGCCATCTGATAAAACACTTCCGCACACACTTTGGCACCACGCCCGGCTTATTCGCCGCCGCCTCAGCCTGATGTGCTTTCGATACAGGCACAAACAGATGATAAACAGACACTATTTTGACGTTCCCTTTGACGGGCAAACACTACATGGCGATTCCACATATGGCAGCAATGGTCACGTATTAATGATCCACGGCGGTTCGAAAGACAGGGAGGTTTTCATTCATTATCGCGAGCTACTCTATAGTATGGGCTACGGAACGACCGCCTTTGACTGCATCGGTCATGGCGCATCGACGGGCAAGATGAGTGACTCCTCCCTGGACAGCCGTACCCGGCAGGCGCTGGCCGTTATCGCGCATCTTAATGTGCCGGTTACCGGCTGTCTTGGCACCAGTATGGGTGCATACAACGCCGTACAACTCAGTACCCGTGCAGATTTTCGTTCGCTTATTCTTCTCGTTCCTGGGGTCTACACGCCTGAGGCGGACAAGGTAAACTTCGGCCCGGACTTTTCACAGATAATCCGCCAGGAAAAGAGCTGGCTCAATTCGGATGCCTGGTCGCAGATTTCCGCTTTCAGGGGAAAAGTATTGATTGTTGCCGCAGAGCGCGATGAAGTCATACCACAAGTTATTCCTGAGAAACTGCATAACGCCGCAACGCATACTTCCTGGAAAGCGCTCTTCGTTGTCCCCGGTGCTGACCACAACAGCGTGTGGAAAAATATTACCCACTCGGCGCCTCTGACAGAAAAGGCATATGCGCTTTTTCGTACCTGTCTGGCCCCCATCGATATGGCCTGAACCTTCACTGCGCGCTGTTTTTGCCAGGGCTTACGATCATCCAGACCGCAAGACAGACGATTAGCGCGCCCATGCCGAAACCTTCACTCAGGGTTTCCCCGAGTACAAGGTAGCCCCACAACACGGCAAAGGGAGGGATTAAAAAGGTGACGGTTAATGAACGTAACGGACCAATATCGGCAATCAGCCGGAAATAGAGAATGTAGGCCAGAGCGGTGCAAATCAGCCCAAGCGCGATAACACTCGCCCAGACCCTGCCCTGTAGCCAGGAAATGGCAGGCCCGTCACTGACCGACCAGGCAAAGAAAGGCAGGAGAAACAGCGTGGCGCCGAGCTGGCTGGCGAATGCGACCATTTTCGGTTCCAGTCCGCCGCGCTGACTAATCCAGCGGCGCGTCAGAAAACCGGCCAGCCCGTAACAGGCTGTGGCGATAAGACAGGCCATAACCCCAATGACCACACTGCCTGTCACGTCTGTTTTCCCTGTTGTTGTGATGATCATGATGCCAACGATACCGGAAAGCACACCACTCCATTTGCGTAACGTCAGCGTCTCGCCAAAAAAGAGGCAGCCGATTAATGCCCCCATTAAAGGTGTGGTGGCATTGAGGATCGCCGAATACCCCGCCGGTAAGCGTGTTGCCGCCAGGCAATACATCAAAAAAGGCAAGCCGGAGTTAATTACCCCGAGCATCAGTGCTACAGCGAATTTTCCTTCAAAGCGAAAGGCGGACTTCATTATGGCAAGCATGGCGGCCAGCCCGATAACGCCAAACAGTACACGCAGAAATGCGGTGGTGACAGCACCGAATTCGGGTGCGGCAATGCGCATAAAGAGGAAACTGGCACCCCAGATGGCGGCCAGCAGAAAGAGTCTTGCGTAATCAGAAGTGCGCATATCATATCCGTTTGTTCCGTCAGAAGATGGCAGAAAAACTAAAACGTCAGCCAGAGACATGACAAGCAAGGATTTCTTCTATAATTAAGTTTTCCTAAATCATGGAATTCACGTGACGATGAAATTGCCACCTTTACATGCACTTATGTGCTTTGAATCTGCGGCAAGACACATGAGTGTCAAACGTGCCGCCGAAGAGTTATGCGTTACCCCCAGTGCCGTGAGCCAGCAAGTGTCCAAACTTGAAGAGATGCTGCATACACGTTTGTTTATACGTGGCGCGCGGGCGCTGGAACTGACGACAGAAGGGCGTATTTATCTGCGCGCTATCCGTCCGGCCTTTGATCAGATATCCGAAGCGACTCAGCGTCTGATGGATGACGAGAAGCAAAACACTATTACCGTCAGTTGTACCAGTGGCTTTGCTATTCAATGGCTGTTGCCGCGACTGCCGGCATTCGAGAAGCTCAATCCAGGCGTTGAGGTACAAATCAGTACCACAAATCGTCAGGTGGATCTGTTAACCGAAGGAATTGATTTTGCCATCAGACATGGTGCCGGGCGCTATCCGGGGCTGGAGGCCGAGTGTCTGATTAACGATCGTCTCCTTCCGGTATGCAGCCCGACGCTTATTCCCCAAGGGCAAACACTCACCTCGCTGCTGGATCTGACTCAATTCACCTTACTGCACGATGAACATCGCATGGACTGGGCCGTCTGGTTTAAGGCTGCCGGTATTGCGCATGCTATTGAGGAGAAAGGCCCGGTTTTTGTCGACTCAAATGGTGTACTGGAAGCGGCGATCGCCGGGAAAGGGATTGCGCTTATTCGAAGTACGCTTATTCGGGATGAATTGAAAAAAGGGCTGTTGATCAATCCGTTGCGCATCGCTATTGATTCGCTGGTGGCCTACTATCTGGTGTATGACGAATCGGCGCTGTTGCAAAAAATGAGTCGTAAATTTCGCGACTGGATAGTCTCTACCGCCACAGCGGAGAGAAATGAATATCCGGCGTAAAATCTCAGCGGCGCAGGTTTGTAGCCGTCGCAGGTCTTCATATTTCAAGGGGGAATCACATGGCCGGACGCCATATTTCTATCGAGCAAAGTGACACCACATGGCCGGATCGTTATCAGAAAGAGGCGTTATTATTACAGCGTGTGTTATCAGACATGCCCGTCATTATCCACCATATTGGCAGTACGGCTGTTCCTGGTCTTGCTGCAAAACCCGTCATTGATATCCTGCTGGAAGTGACCTCGCTAAGTCTGCTCGATGAACATAACGACGCCATGCGTCAGGCAGGTTATACCCCCCGGGGAGAGTACGGCATTGCGGGCAGGCGCTATTTTGTCAAAGGTGATAATCAACGAACCCATCATCTCCATGCTTTTGAGGTGGGCAGCCCGCACACGGTACGACATCTGGCATTTCGTGATTATCTGCGCCAGCACAGCGAAGTTGCGCAGGAATACGCAAGAGTAAAGCGCGAGGCTGCACAGCAGAGTGGAAATCAGTCCGGACTATACAGCCAGCTCAAAAATGACTTTATCGGGCATCATGAAGCGCTGGCGTTACGGGAAAAATCACGCCATCAGTCAGGCTGATTTCAGCTTATCGATAACGTACCGTTGCCCCTTCTTAAAGCACGGAAGGCACCATATCCGTGCACATTAAATGTGCACATGACGATCCGTGACAGCCGTCCGCGATCGCGCCCACCACACAACTCTCCAGAATATATTCTATTTTTCAGCAACCTGAGAAATTTACCGCTGCCTTTAAACCAGTTGGCACGTTTCATGCCTCTCTAATTTTGTTCAAGTAACTTTACTAATGTTCAAATCACTTTCAGAGAGCACGCCATGACACTGACCCGTTTGACTTTACCCGCCTGTCTGACACTGATATCTGCCACGCTTTTTTGCTCTACGGCGTACAGCGCCGATCTGCTTGAAAGAGTAAAAGAGGCCAAAGAGATCTCCGTTGCCACCGAAGCGCGATATGCCCCCTTTGAGTATGTTGATAACGGAAAAATCGTCGGCTACGACGTTGACCTGATGAATCACATCCTTGCGAAATCACTGCCAGGCGTGAAAGTGAAACAATTGGATCTGCCTTTTCAGGGCATCCTGCCAGGGCTGGATGCAAAGAAATTCGATTTTGTCGTCACCGCCGTTACCGTCAATAAACAGCGTATTGAACACTTCGGCTTTACCGCTCCGGTGGCGGAATCTACTGTCGCTCTGCTCAAACGAGCCGGAGACGATGCTATCAAAACCCCGGATGATCTGAGTGGCAAAGTGGTGGGATCGCAGGCCGGTTCCGGTCAGTTACAGGTGCTGCAATCCTTCGACCAGGCGCTGCGCGCCAGCGGCAAACCGGGTATTAAAGAGATCAAACAGTATGTGGCGTTCGATGAAGCTTACGCCGACCTGGCCTCCCGTCGTCTTGACGGTGTTGCCCAGTCGCTCTCAAACCTGGGGCCGCTTATCAAAACCCGACCGGGCGTGTTTGCCACGCTGCCGGAGATGATCGGGCCGCAAACCTTCTTTGGTTGGGTAGGGCGTAAAGATGCCGACAGCGCCTCTCTGGTCAAGCTGATCAGCGACGGGATTATCGAAGCCAACCGCGACGGCACCATGAAGGCGCTACAGCAGAAGTGGTTCGGCTTCACGATGGCGGTTCCTGCAACTGAAATGCCTGAACCGGCGCTGTGAGCAGTAAACGATGACGGATTTCATAACGAGCTTACTCCACTGGCTCCCCATGCTAATGCAGGGGGCGCTCACCACGGCGGTGCTGTGTCTGACGGCGATGATCGCCGGTTTTGTGGCGGGTATTGGCTTATGGCAGATGTCGACAAGTCCGTTACGGATTTACCGTATGACGGCCCATGGATGGGTCAGTCTTTTCCGGGGCACTCCGGTACTGGCGCAACTGCTGCTCTGCTTCTATTTGCCCTCGCAGTTGGGTCTCGATATTCCCGGCTTTATGGCCGCTGCGCTGGCCTTAACGCTGAACACCGCCGCGTATCAATCGCAAATCCTGAGAAGTGGTTTCGCCAGTATTCCGCCGGGGCAACTGGAAGCCGCCGCCATTTGCGGACTGAGTCCACGGCAAATTTTATGGCGTATTCAGGTGCCGCAGGTGGTCCGGGCCACGCTGCCGTCGCTGATTTCCGAACTCATTGACGTTGTCAAGGCATCGGCGGTGGTGTCGGTTATTGCGCTGACCGATCTGATGCGCGTGGGCCAGCAACTGGCGTCATCCACATACCAGCCGCTGCAGGTCTATCTGGCAGTCGCCCTGGTCTATTTACTGCTCACCAGCCTGCTGGCGCTGTTGGGACGCCAGGCGGAACGGCACTGGCAGAGGGAACAACGATGACTGAACTTGCGCAATATTTGCCAGCCTACATTCAGGCGCTGGGCGTGACTCTGTGGCTAAGTCTGTGCGCCGCGTCCGGCGGTATGCTGCTGGGCTTTGCCTTAAACGGGATCTGCGGCAAACGTGGCCTGGCGTTTCGCCTGTGGCGCGTCTATGTGTGGGTGATCCGTGGCACGCCGTTTCTGGCGCAGCTTGCCGTCATTTACTTTGGCCTGCCGTCGATTGGCATCATGCTGAGCGCGGTGGAAGCCACGTTGCTCTCACTGACGCTCTATAGCGCCGCCTATTTCGGGGAAATTTTTCGCGCCGCATGGAACAGCATCCCGCCGGGACAGCGCGAAGCGGCGCTGGCCAACAACATTTCTGCGTGGCGCTGCTTCTGGCATATCCAGACACCGCAGGCCATCCGTTTTGCGCTACCGCTGTCAGGCAACCAGTTCATTCTGACCATTAAAGAGAGCGCCATCGCGTCAATCATTACCGTACCGGAATTGACCATGACGACGAGTCAGATTGTCGCCAGTACCTACAGCTATGTCTTGCCTTACTCCCTGTTGATCCTCAGCTACTGGCTGCTGGCACAGGGCGTCAGTCTGAGCGTAAGAACACTGAGCCATGTACTACGAACCGGAGAATAACGTGAACAATACCTCTACGCCGGTGCTCGAAATGCGCCATGTAGGCAAGTCATTCGCAAACCATGTGGTGCTCAATGACATCAATCTGCGCGTCGATCATGGCGAGATAGTTACCCTGATTGGCCCGTCCGGTTCCGGAAAAACCACTGCGCTTCGCTGCATGAATTTTCTCGAAGCGTACGACAAGGGCGACGTACTGATTAAAGGGCAACTGCTCGGGTATTCCGGCACGCAGCGTGGCCCGGCGCATGTCGACAGCGCCAGCCTGATTGCCGAGGTACGCAAACCGCTTTCGATGGTGTTCCAGCAGTTCAATCTCTGGCCGCATATGACGGTGCAGGAAAATGTCGCCGCACCGCTGGTGCTGGGAAAAAAGATGTCACGGCAGGCGGCAAAGGCGGCGGCGATGGCCGCGCTGGGCCGCGTCGGTATGGCGCAAAAAGCCGATGACTGGCCGGCGCGTCTGTCCGGTGGTCAGCAACAGCGCACAGGTATTGCCCGTGCACTGGCGCTGAACCCGGAATTATTGCTGCTTGATGAGCCCACCTCAGCGCTCGACCCGGAGCGGGTGGAAGAGGTGCTGGATGTTATCCGAAGTCTTGCCGGGCAGGGTATGACCATGGTGATGGTCACCCATGAGATGGCGTTTGCCGCCCATATCTCGTCACGGCTGGTGTTTATGGCCGACGGCCACATTATTGAAAGCGGCACGCCGCGACAGATGTTCACCCAGCCGAAAAGCGAGCGCCTGAAAAGTTTTCTCGCACCGCTGTTTCGTCGCCCCCTGCAGGCCGAAGATCTGGAGAAATTACCATGAGGGAAACGAGCTTACGGGTCGCCCGCCAACTGGATGAAAACTGGCTCAGCCATCTGCTGGCGCAACTGGCCGAATTTGGCAAGTTAGCGGAGGGCGGCGTGGACCGCCAGGCGTTGAGTGAGGTGGAACTTGATGCACGGGCCTGGCTTATCGAACTCGCCCGTGAACTCGGTTGTGAAATATACCGTGACGCCGCGGCTAATTTGTTCTTCCGTCGTCCGGGACGATTCGCCGTTTCGCCCGTCGTCACCGGCAGCCATATCGATACGCAACCGTCCGGTGGCAATTACGATGGCTGTTACGGTGTGATAGCCGGACTGGTATGCCTGAAAGCCCTCAATGACGCGCAGGTTGTTACTGAACGCCCGGTCGAAGTGGTTATCTGGACTAACGAAGAGGGCAGCCGCTTTGCGCCGGGGGCTATGGGCTCCAGCGCTTTCGTCGACCCGGAGAAATTAGCCGCCCATCTTGGCGCGATGAGCGTTGATGGCGTCTTGTTTCGCGATGCGCTGGCGCATCATCAGACGCGCTTTGCGGCAATCCCGTTGCGTCCGGACCGCGAGATGGCCTGCTTCGTGGAGTTGCATATCGAGCAGGGCCCGGTGCTGGAAAGTCGGAACCTGCCGCTGGCTATCGTTAAAGGCATTCAGGGTGTGCGCTGGTATCAGGTCACCAGCCATGGGGTATCGGCACACGCCGGGACCACACCGATGACACTGCGCCGTGACGCGATGACCCTGGCCCGACAACAGCTTGTTCGTATTGAGCAGGCGATGGGCGATGACGCAGATGACGCGTTGCGTCTGACGTTTGGCCGCTGGCAGGTCACGCCGAATGCCATTAACACCATCCCGTCATGCGTGCGTTTCACCCTCGATTTTCGCCACCCATCGACAGAAAAACTGGCACAGCTCGACAGGCTGATGAGTTCGCTTTCGAGTGAACACGTAACGGTCGAGCCGCTATTAAATAAAGCGCCGGTCACCTTTGACGCCGGTATCAATCACACTCTGCAAGCGGCCGGAGATGCGCTGGATATCGCGCATACGGCGCTGTTGTCCGGAGCGTTTCACGACGCCATGTATCTGGCCGAACATTGTCCGACCAGTATGCTTTTTGTCCCAAGCCATCAAGGCATTAGCCATAATCCGGCTGAATATACCGATCCTCGCTCACTGGCGGCAGGCGCCCGTACGCTGGCCTGCGCACTGACTGAGCTCTCCCAAACACTCAAAGGAGTTACATCATGACTGCAACTGCACACTACCCGGCCTGCTGCGAGAAAGATAATGGCGACGCACTGGGGATCAACCCGACGGCAACCTCCCCAATTTCACCCGATGGCGCGCCGGTGTTAAATGAGCTGTATACCATCCCGCCACGCTGTGGAAGCGCTGTTTTACTGAAAAAAGGGCAGGTGATCAAAGTCATCAATACCCCAGGCAGCCAGGTGTGCGATACATGGTTTTTTAACAGCAGCGATCTGAGCGAATTTGCCTCTATGGAGCATACCCGTGCCTTTATCGACAAAATCATTCCGCAGCCGGGTGATGTACTGGTAACCAATCAGCGTCGCGCCATCGCCACGCTGCTCACTGATACCTCGCCGGGTGTGCATGACACGCTGATTGCCGCCTGCGATCTCTACCGTTATACCAACATGGGGATTACGGAGTATCACGACAGTTGCGCCGATAATATGCGTATGGCGCTCAATGCGATTGGTCTGCGCGCCCGCGAAGTGCCGCAACCGCTCAATTTATGGATGAACACGCCAGTAAACCCGGATTATTCCATTTCCTGGTTGCCCACCGTCAGCAAAGCAGGTGATTATGTAGAGATTCGTGCCGAGCTGGATTGCGTGGTTGTCATGTCCGCCTGTCCACAGGACATCGTGCCAATTAACGGCTGCTCACCGAAAGAGATCCAGTTCGTCGTAGTGGGATGATTTAGTGGGATGATTTTTCTTGCCAGGCCTGCATAACGCAGCCCTGGCAGACTTTAATGAAGCAGACAGATGAAAAAAAACGCTGACAACAAATCTACCGGAACACCGCTCGGCATGCGACTGCGCCACGCCCGTCTGGTGCAGGAAATGACCCTCAAGCAGCTTGCGCAAAAAGTTGAATGTTCGGAAAGTCTGTTATCCAAACTGGAAAATGACGCCGCTTCGCCGTCGCTGGCGATGTTGCACCGTCTGGCTAAAGCGCTGGAGACCAGTATTGCCGATCTGATGGCCGATGACTGGACGGCCGACCAGCCCGTACTTAAACCTGAACAGCGAAACCGTAAGCGCTTTCTGCAACGCAGTAAAAAAGGGGGTATCGAGCTGGAGAACCTGACCTGGCATCACAAAGGCGGTTTGCTACAGGGCAACATTCACATTATCGAGCCGGGCGTCGCCAGTGATGGCCTGATTGAACACCATGGTGAAGAGATGGGTTATGTACTGGAAGGTGAACTGGAACTGCGCCTGGGAGACGATGTCTGGACCCTGGAGCAGGGGGATTCTTTCTATTTTCCGAGCCAGATCCCGCATGGTTACCGCAATATCGGTACCGTGGTCGCCAGAGTGCTGTGGGTGAACACTCCGGTCACATTCTGATCGCGCTATAAGACGAAAAAAATAAGGCGAAAAAACCACGCCGCAGCGTGGTTTCGTTCAGGCAGGTGATATTACAGACCACGCTGTGCCATTTTCTTCGCAAGGTCGACCAGACGGTTGGAAAAGCCCCACTCGTTATCATACCAGGCAAGAATTTTCACCAGATTACCGCCAATCACCAGTGTCGAGAGGCCATCGATAATGGATGAGCGCGGGTCGCCCTGGTAATCGCTGGAGACCAGCGGTTCGTCGCTGTAACCCAGAATGCCTTTCAGCGGACCTGCTTCTGCTGCGTGGCGGAACGCCGCATTGACTTCGTCTACCGTCACATCTCGTTTTAAGGTTACGGTCAGGTCGACAATCGACACCACCGGGACAGGCACACGTAAGGAGTAACCGGTGAGGCGTCCATCCAGTTCCGGGATCACTTTCCCCAGTGCTTTAGCCGCTCCGCTTGAATACGGCACGATGGAAAGCGCCGCCGCTCGCGCCCCGCGCAGATCTTTTTCTGGCTGATCGTGCAAGGCCTGGCTGTTGGTGTAGGCATGCGTGGTATTCATCAGGCCGTGTTCAATACCGAAATTCTGATGCAACACCTGGGCGGCAGGTGCCAGACCATTAGTGGTGCAGCTACCATTACTCACAACGAAGTGGCGGGCGGGGTCGTACTGCTGGTCATTAACCCCCAGCACAATGGTCAGGTCATCGTTTTTACCCGGTGCGGAGATGATTACGCGTTTCGCGCCGCCGCTGCTGATATGTACCGCCGCTTTTTCGCGATCGGTAAAGAAACCAGTGGCTTCAATCACAATGTCGACGCCAACGTCACGCCACGGAATATTGGCCGGATCGCGCTCGCTAAAGACCCGTACGGCCTGACCGTCGACAATCAACTGGCCTTCGCCTGCTTCAACGGGAACGGGGAGCGTGCCGAGTAGTGAATCGTGTTTTAACAGATGCGCCAGCGTTTTGCTGTCCGTCAAATCGTTGATCGCCACAATCTGAATCTCTTTATCACCCAGAGCAGCACGCAAAACGTTGCGACCAATCCTGCCAAAACCGTTAATACCGACCTTAACCATGATGAACTCCTTCTTATCCGATGTCTGACCTCACTGTAGGTCGGCGGCGGTTTGGCGTAAATGACAAATAAGGATCACTTTACGCCATTTTGCGGCAATGGAAGCGCTGGCGATATTCTCCGGGGGTAAGGTGCAACTGACGTTCGAAAATCCGCCGTAAATTGATACTGCTGCCAAAGCCGGTCTCAGCGGCAATCTTTTCCAGCGTCTCGTTGGTTTGCTCCAGCCGGTTACGCGCTGCGCCAAGGCGTGCTTCGGCGACGTACCGTGCCGGTGAGGCACCCGTTTCGCGGGTGAAGACACGGGTAAAATTGCGCGGACTCATCGCCGCCCGTTCTGCCAGCTTGTCGACGGACAAATCCTCATCCAGATGCTCAAGGATCCAGGTTTGCAGGTCACGGATGGGGCCAACGCGAGTGGCCTGCTGCAAATTGTAACGGCTGAACTGGAGCTGGCTGCCAGGGCGGCGCAGATACATCACCATATTCTGGGCGACTTCCAGCGCGAGGCTAAAGCCATAATCGTCTTCAACCAGCGCAAGCGTCAGATCAAAGCCCGAACTGACGCCGCCGGAAGTCCAGACAGAGCCATCCTGAACATACAGAGGACCTGCTTCGAGGGTGATCTCAGGAAAGCGCGCCTGCATGGTTTCCAGCAGTCGCCAGTGGGTGGTTGCTCTTCGTCCATTGAGCAGCCCGGCTTCGGCCAGCAACATCGCGCCACCGCAAATGGAGACCACGCGTCGCGCATGGGGTGCGGCAAGGCGTAGCCAGTCGACCACCGCCGTGCCTTCGTATTCATCCTCGCCGCGTCCGGTAATCATGACGGTATCCCACGACTCTCGCGGGTCAATTTCATGCAAACGGCTATCGGCGAGCAGGTTCAACCCGGATTGACCATGGATGACCTGGTGCGGTTGGGTGGTGGCGAGAGTAAAGCGGTAACGCGGCTGTGAGAGGCCTTCTACATGCAGACGATTAGCCTGCATCAGAATGTCGGCGATACCGGCGGCTTCAAACAGCATGCCGCCATCAGGAACAATTATCAGGAATGTCTTCATGTCCTGAAAAGTACACTCATTACAATTTAAGTCAATATTAAGAGAGAAAATGCAGCAACGGTTCTGGCGCCAGAAGACCGCGTTTTGATATGCGGAATCTATTCTGTGGCCCTACTTACGCTGCGTTTCTCTTCCACATTCTAATGAGATCCTGCAATGAGCAATATTACCAACAAGGGGGAAATCCCCCTTGTTGTTTGACTACACTATTTTTGCATTTATTGCCCATTGCTGAGGAAATACCTTTGAACAGAGCATGGGCTCGATACCACGAACATCCAGACTGACTTTTTGATGTATTACAAACGGGTCTTGCGCCAGATAAGCGTGAACATCATCTTCATTGTCACAGTGAAAAAGAATATAGCCTCCGGTACCGCTTTTGAGTGGCCCGGCCAGGATCACACCGGCTTTATCAATACCATCAATCAGCCACTTTTTATGTGCATCCAGATGAGTGCCCAACTCTGATTCAGAGCATAAATAAGATAGCGTTACGGCATATAACATAATGTGCTCCGGTTAGTTAATAATATTGTTAATAAGTTGAGGGATAGTATTCAGCGCTCGCGTTATTTCCCGTTGTTTAATATCTTCACCTTTTGACACCCCCTCGGCCCGAAGAAATTCCATTCTGGTGATACCTAAAAAAGTAAAGAAATTGCGCAAATACTGTTCCTGAAAATCCATTTCTGTCAGCGGTGTGTTGTGATAAAAACTGCCTCTTGCGGAAACAATTACCACCGTTTTTCCTGCCGCAAGCCCCACCGGACCGCTTGCCGTATAGTGAAATGTTTTACCAGGCTGTGCAATTCTGTCTAACCACGCTTTAAGCTGGCTGGCGACCGTAAAATTATACATTGGGGCACCGATAACAATAATATCGCTACTCAGAAATTCGCTGACTAAACGATCGGAAAGGGCATATTCATTTGCCCATTCCGGCACCGCTTCTCCGCCAGGTACTGCTCTGAATCCGGCAGCAATATCGCCCGTTAAATGATGTATTTCATCTTTTACCACATCGCGATAAATAATATTTTCACACTGTCCGGTTTCCGTTAGCGCCTTTACAACGGCATTAGATAACTGGCGGGAAACTGAATTTCCCGACGCGACACTGGAATCAATATGTAGGATTTTCATGATAAATACGCCTGTGTAATGTCACTGTTTAATGTTGTGTGCTGCTTTATCAATAAGCGCCGCAACGTCCTCAGGGTGCGATACCATTGACATATGACTTGACGGGATACGAGTGATAGTTGCGCCAGCTTTCCGGGCTAATAAGTTTTGTACGGTGGGTTTAAGCGCATTGTCATTTTCAGTTAATAAGTACCACGATGGCTTATTATGCCAGGCGGCCTGGTTAACTTTTTCATTGAAGGCTTTCGCCGCAATAGGTTGCTGTGCTGCGGCAAGTAAACGTGCCTGATGCCAGGGGAGATCATTTGCCATCACTTTATGGAACATTTCCGGGTTATCAAGCCAAATCAAACCATTTTTATCGGCCTGCATCCCATCCATGGGTTGATCAAGGCGGTTAAGGGTGTCGGTTACGGATTCACCGCTGTCGGGCGCCAGTGCCGACAGATAGACAAGTCCTTTCACATTTTCCGCGTTACCGGCCTGAGTAATCACGGCGCCTCCCCAGGAGTGCCCAACAAGCAGTACGTCTCCATGTTGTCGTTGCAGAACGCGCTCCGTTGCCGCCACATCGTCCTTAAGCGAGGTTAACGGATTTTGCACCGCCGTAACGGTATAACCTTTAGCCTGCAGAAGCGCAGTTACCGCAGACCAGCTCGAACCATCGGCAAATGCGCCATGAACCAGAACGATGTTTTTGATATTTTGCTCCCGCGCATCAGCGCTTATTGTGAAAACGAGGCAGAGCAGTAACGACGCGAGCAGCATGATTTTATTGCAGATAAAAGACATAACTGGGTATTCCTGATCCGCATGAATAACGTTTAAAGAGTGTAACGCTACGCCGAGAACGCTATTAAGTGTCATTAATGACAGGTATCATGCAAAATCGGACATTATGGTGAGCAGGCTTTGATTATGCGAATTGCGTTACTCGCGGTGCCGGGAAGTATGAAATCGGCTCTTTCCGGGTTGTCAGATATGTTCTGGCTGGCAAATCAGGTGGCAGGGCAAAATTCGGCGCTTAGTCATCATGATTCTGGTAATGAACCTGTTTTTAGCGCGCAGATCGTCACGGCTGACGGTCATCCGGTCATCGACGCGCAGGGCAGACCGATTGAAAGTGAAGGATCATTTGAGGACGATAAATTTTCCCTGATTATTGCCAGCGGCATGCGTCTTGATGAAGAAAAATATCCGCTTTCAAGAGAAGCAATCACTGATGCGGCGCGGTGGGTGAAAACACAATATCAGCAGGGATGTGCGGTCGCCGGCGCTTGTGCTGGTGGCTTTGTTCTGGCGGAAGCAGGGCTGTTAAACGGACGGATGTGCGCCACGACATGGTGGTTATTTCACACGTTCCGGGAACGATATCCGCTAACAAAGCCCGTCTGGGGGAAAGCGCTGGTGGAAGATCGAAATGTCGTTACTACCGGTGGGCCACTTTCCTGGGTTGATCTGGCGATACACATTGTCCGGCGGTACGCGGGGGATGAGATTGCAAAACTGACCGCTGATATGGCCGTTGCTGATAGCCAGCCACTCTCCCAACAACTTTATGCACCCGCTGGTTTTCTTAATTCGCGCCATCCGTTACTCATCAAAGCCGAACATCTGGTGCGCTTTCAGGATCTGTCGATTACGGTCGAGCAACTTGCCGCATCGCTAAATATGACCACCAGAACCCTCAATCGAAAAATGACAGAACTCACGCAGGAAAGCCCAAAAAACTTTATAACGCGTGTGCGCATTGAGACGGCGGCTATGCTGCTGGAAAATCGCGGTAAAACGATTTCTCAGGTAGCAAGTGAGTGCGGATATCACGATGAAACGGCATTCCGGCGTGCATTCCATTCCGTGATGGGCATGTCACCGGGGATGTACAAAGAGTGGGTGAAAAACAGATCCCGTTCAGAAACAGGCTAAGAGAGAAAGGGGTTTAGCTCTTCTTTTTTTCCTGCCCCGGTCGGCAAATAAAGAACAGGGCAACGGCGCTTAAAAATGGAAATACCGCCAGTTGCAGCCAGGGCCAGATGGCGTCGGCGGAGGGCGTCAACGCCCGGTCAAGCTGGCTGCCCAGCAGGAAATTGCCCGCCAGCACAGCAATACCACCGGCGGTTGCCAGTGCGCCGTAGTGTGCGCCCAACATGGACGGGGCGGCGAATTGTGGAATCAAATCTTTCGCTGAGGGCACCAGTAACATCTGTCCCAGGGTCAGCAATGTCACAAAACAGGCGGCGGGCAACAGGCGAAGCCAGGAGTCCGGCGGCGTCGATGCAGCGAACAGAGCGACGCTCAGAAATGATGCGGACAACAGCAGAAAACCGCAGGGCAGTATCCGTGCCGCGCCAACGCGCCGGGCAAAGCGGGCGAGGGGGAGCTGAAGAAGAATAATGAGCCCCGATGCCAGCATGAATAACGGACCTAAATCCTTCTCGCTGCTGCCGGAGCGGGCAATTTCCACTGGCAATGCCAGATATAGCTGGTTGTAACTCAACAGCCAGGAACTGTAGGCAATGATAAAGGCCACAAATCTTGGCTGACGAAAGGTGGTCCACCACGGCGTAATATGCAGTGTTGCCTTGCGTGGCGGATTGCGCGGCAGGCAAAAATGGAGCACGCCAAGTGCAACGATAAATACCATAGCCCCCGCCAGAGCTACCTGTCGAAATCCCAGACCGGCAAGAACGGCGCCCAGAACAGGGCCGAGTACCGCGCCAAGTTCGCCGCAGACAGCAAAAAGCGCAAACCATTCCGCGCGGTTGCGCTTCCCGCTCGCTTCGCTGTCCGTTCCCGCCTTTGCCAGCAAGGCTTCTATGGACGGAGAGAAAAGGGCGCCGCCAACGCCTGTCAGGCAGGCGCCGAGAATAATGGGCGCGATGCTGTCGCCCAGTGCCAGCAACAGATATCCCACTACCCGAATAACGCAGCCGCAGAGGATGATGCTGCGGGCGCCGAATCGGTCGGACAGGGCGCCGCCCACGATAAACATCCCCTGCTGTGAAAAGGTCCTTAACCCCAGAATCAGGCCGATCATCCCACCGGAAAGCAGCATATCATCGCGAAGAAAGATCGCCAGAAAGGGGACAACGGCGTAAAAACCGATATTAAAAACAAACTGGCTACCCAGTAATACGGGCGGCCAGAGGTGCGTGGCGGGGCGAAGTAAATGCATCCAGATAGTCTTATTCAGATAAGGTAGTGAATATGTTTCTTGCCATGAAACGCCGATATTTCAATACGCGTTTTCACCCGAAAGACATCCCAGAGTAACTCTTCGGTCAGAATCTCCTGCGGCGTGCCTGTGGCAATCACCTGGCCTTGTTGCATCACAATCAATGCGTCACAGAACATCGAAGCATGATTGAGATCGTGAATGGCGACAATACTGGTGACCGGCAGTTCACTGATAAGTTTCATCAATTGCATCTGGTGATGGATATCCAGGTGGTTGGTTGGCTCATCCAGGAGGATCTCGCTCGGCACCTGCGCCAGTGCTCTGGCAATATGCACACGCTGACGTTCGCCGCCTGATAAACTCAGCCATCCCTGATCGCTTTTTTCGAGCATATCGACCCGCTCGAGTGCTGAATTCACCGTCTCATCATCGTGAGAAGTCCAGCCCGAGAAGGCGGAATGGTGCGGAATACGCCCCAGTTTCACCACGTCGCGAACCCGCATATTAGACTCGGTCATCCCGTGTTGTTCGACAAAGGCAATGCGACGGGCAAGTTGTTTTTTAGGCAACCGGCTGATGTTGTTGCCGTCCACAGTAACGGTTCCTACATGTGGTCGGCGTAAACCGGCAAGAATACGCAGCAATGAGGACTTTCCTGAACCGTTCGGGCCAAGCAGTCCCACCGTTTGTCCACGGGTGACCGACAGTGAGACATTATTGACGATAGTTTTCTTCGCTATCTTCCAGGTAATGTTTTCAGCAGTGATGCTCATTACTTGTTCCTTGAACGATAGATAATGACGGCAAAAAAAGGCACGCCAACCAGCGCAGTAACCACGCCGACCGGCAGACTCTGCGGTGCGATCAGCATTCTTGAGGCGATATCAGCCAGCACCATCAGAATCGCGCCGGCCAGAGCACTGGCAATGAGCAACGTACGGTGAAGCGGGCCAAAGAAAAAGCGCATCATATGCGGTACCACCAGACCGACAAAGCCGATCGATCCCGCCATACTGACGATGGTGGCGGTCATCAGCGCCGTGGCAGTAAAGAGAATCAGACGAACCACAGGCACATTGATGCCAAGCGATGCCGCGGCATCGTCGCCAAAGGTAAAGGCATCCAGCGCGCGGGAGTAAAAAAGGCAAACCGCAAGGCCAAGCAACAGGACCACCAGTGCCAGTTGAAACTCCGGCCAGCGAACGCCGCTAAAACTGCCAAGTAGCCAGAACATCACATCACGCGCCTGTTGCGCACTGGCGGAGGTACTGATGGTATAAGCGGTGATCGCGTTGAAGAGTTGGGATGCCGCCACGCCTGCCAGGATAGTTCGCTCATTACCGCCGCGCGCGCCGTTCGTCAGAAAGGCGACAAATGCAAAAGCGGCAAAAGCACCGGCAAACGCGCCAGCAGAAAGGGAAACCGCGCCGGTGCCAACGCCGAGAACCACGACAGAGACAGCGCCCGTAGACGCACCCGCCGAGACCCCCAGTACATAGGGTTCCGCCAGGGCATTTTTGAGCAAACTTTGCAAAACGGCGCCACAAATAGCCAGCCCCGCACCACAGCAGGCCGCGACTAACGCACGGCTAAGCCGGAAATCCCAGATTACACTTTCATGGATACGGCTGAGTGGCACCTCCGTGAGTCCGGCTTTGTTGGTCAGCGCAAAAAAGACGCTGCGAAGCGGAATGGAGAGTTCGCCGACGCTGACGCCTGTGGCAATGACCAGCAAAAGAAGCAGTAGCGCCAGCACCGTCGATATAGTGAGTATCAGGCCCTGACGGGCCTGTTGTACTGCGGAACTCATCAATTCAGTCCCATTTTTCTGAGCTGTTCAGCAACCTGTTCAGCGCCATAAATAGTACGAATTGTTGGGTTCATCGCCTGGCCATCCATCACGATAATGTGACCTTTTTTAACGGCATCAAGCTGGCTGACGGCCGGGTCGCTTTTCAGGAATTTAATTTTTTCTTCGGCGTTATCCAGTGCCCAGCGGTTGCGGTCAAGGCTGGAGACGACGATGACATCCGGGTTAGCGGCAATAATGCTTTCCCAGCCAACGGTTGGCCATTCGGTTTCGGAGGTAATGGCGTTGTGGCCGCCCAGTACATTCGCGATAAACCCTGACGCACTGTTCTTGCCACCGACATAGGCGTCAGCAGACGGGGAGGAGCTGGAGAACCAGAAGACAAATGAGAGGTCTTTTTTGTTCTTGCTGAACTCGGCACGCAGATCATTTTCGCGTTTTTTGAAATCCGCAATCAGCGCCTTACCGCGATCTTCTACGTTAAAAATGGTCGCGAAATCCGTGATTTCCTGGTAAAGGAAGCTCATATCCCATAGTTTCTGACGGCTTCCGTACATATCGCCAACGCCTTTTTTGGTGGCGCACATTCCCGGTGACATATAGCTGTTGACGCCAACGGTGGTGAGATCTTCGCGTTTAGCAACCTTGCTTTCCGGGCCCAGTAAGAGTGGGATCTGGGCAGGGACGAAGTCCGGGTTTTGCGCGAGAATGGATTCGAGTGTTGGGATCTCAACGGTCAGGGTTTTGATTTTACTGTTTTTTTCTGCAAGTGATGGCAATACTTTCGTTGGCCAGAATGCGCTGGCAACCACTTTATCCTCAAGGCCAAGCAACAAAAGGATCTCAACAGTGTTTTGTCCCAGTGCCACGACACGTTCAGGCGCTTTGGTGAATGTCTCTTTGTATCCGCAGTTTTCGATAGTAACAGGGTAGGTGGTTGCAAACGCGGAGCTGACCGAAGCGAAAACCAATCCTAAGGCACTGATGATCTTTTTCATGTAACGCTATCCTTCGTTAGCGAGTTTCCTGGGCCGGAAACGAGTAAAATCGTAAATGAGAATTAATAACAAGGCGCGGTTTTATACAATGCCAAAGAAAAAGTGTCAACGCAGGAAGATAATTAATTGTTATTAATAGATTTTTATGCACCAGGAATTTGAATTAAAGCCCATAATCATTAAAACGCAACGCTAAATCTATGAAGGCGGTAACACAGGTCTTTATTGTCGCTGCGAAGTGAATCTGAATCGGCTGAACGAGTGAAAAACAGGAAAATCAGGATGACAAGAGATTTACGGGTATTGCTTATGCAGAATGAGCAGAGGCTCCATCATACAGAAACGCGATCGCAGAGGACGTTGCTGGAGAAATTGTTGCATCGCGATTTTTTTGAAATTGGCCGTTCAGGTCAGCGATATGACAGAGAACATGTCATCAGTGCGTTAGTAATGGAAACTGACGCTCAGAAAATCCAGTCCGATAATTTTGCGTTGTCACTGCTGGATGACAGGTGCGTGTTATTAACGTACCGGAGTTTTACGGTTGACGAGCAAGGCAGTATTGGTCGACAGACACTGCGAACATCTCTGTGGGTGAAGAGCGCAGACGATCCAACTGAGTGGCAGATGCGGTTTCATCAGGGAACGCCGACAGATGAGTGAAACAACAAACACAGTGGCAAAGACGGCTGCGAGTGATTAACGGTCAGCGCGAATTGCCAGCAAATAAACATTGTGAGGCCTTAGATGAACAGGACCAAGGATGGCCAAAGAAAGCTGGATTCTGTGGCATCTTATCTTAGTGCGCATAATGTATATTATGTTAAATGAGATTATTATTGTGATTTAACTAAAGCGCACCCTGTTCTCTACTGCGACTTGCTACTACGTTAACCGCCTGCATTGCATGTACGAAACCTCAGCCTGTATGGCGAAGCTGACTCGATTTACACTCTCACCCCGGTCAACAATTATTTTACCAAGTCGACCAATTACACCTCAAAACAGAGTCTGCCGTACCAGACTGTGACGGCTAAGTCGTTTGGTTTACTGGATCCTCTTCTCTTTTTGTCATCCGGAACAAACTTACGTTATGTTGATGGAATGTCTCCTTCATCCGTCCTCATAATGTTTGATACGCACGATGAAATTTAACGCCTTCATGCGCCTCGGTCCCGCATTCTTCCTTTTACAAACCGCAACGACCCTCAGCCTGTTGGCTGGGCATGTATTCCGTCTGGCTCTGGCATGGTGGTGCTTAAAGGAAACCCATTCAGCGGTCGCCTTCTCATCGCTGATCGCGTTTTCCGTTGCTGCAGAGATTTACCTGAAGCCTTTTCTCGCCTCATTCGGCGATCGGTTTCACCGCGTAAAGTTTATTAACGGCTGTCAGCTCGCGGTTTTCGTCATCATGACGCTCTTTTCTCTTGCCTGTTCGGCGGGACAATTCCACCTCGTGTTACTGACCGCAGGCCTCATCGCGATGAGCGCGGTGACATCAGTCAGAGAGCCCACCATCATGGGGCTGATCCCCGATCTGGTCGATGAAGGTCATATTTCACGCGCCGTATCCAGCCGCTCGGCCATTAATTCCGTGATTATGCTCATCGGGCCGGTGCTGGCCGCCTCGCTAATCGCTTTGTTTTCTGTTGGTCTGGCGCTTTATGCCGCTGTGTTACTGCAAGGATTATCGTGCCTGGCCTGCGTTCTGCTTGCGAAACGGCCTGTATGCGTGCATTCGCCAGGCGCAGGTGAAAGCTGGTTCAGCAAAACGAAAGGCGGATTTGTCGCCATCTACCGTGTCAAATCAGAGTTTCACATCGCCTTAATTTCCGCACTCATCAATTTTACGATGTTCCCCTTCTTTTCTGTGACCATTCCGTTTTGGATGAGCACGGAGTTGCACCTGCCCGCCTCGTACCTTGGCGCATTTGAATTTTCCTTCGCCATCGGATTGCTGGCCGGCAGTCTCTACCTTAATGCGGCAATAACCCGAAACGTTGGACGTTTCTGGAATGTCGTTATCGGGTTTATTTTGTTGGGTGGGAGCGTCCCGGCTATTGTGCTGGTCCCGGATATCAACATCTCGATTGCGCTGGCCTTCTTCTGTGGCCTGGCGTTCAACTTAATCAATGTGAATCTCAGCATCCTGAGAGCAACCGCCACCCCCGGACATTATCGGACACGGATGGCGGCCATGTCGGCGTTTCTCTCGAGTCTGGTCAACCCCTTCGGCGTCATGATAGCAGGCGGGTTTATTCACTGGCTGGGTGTGAGTGTGTTCACGCTCTTTTCAGGGCTTGCCGTGTTAATGATAGCCCCTCTGCTTCTCTGCTCATGGCATCTTAAGAGGGCGCTGTCCCTTGAAGAGGGTGAGATGAAAGGCTATTACGAAAAAACCTACCCGAAGGCCTTCATCAAAGAGGGATAAGAAACACAGTCCTCAGTCCGTTTACGCGTCAGGCGCAACCGGACTGAGTCTGGTTGCCGGGCGTCTAACCGCGCCCGACAAACGGCATTTTGGTCGCCATCACGGTGATAAACTGCACATTGGTATCAAGCGGAACGCTGGCCATGTAGACCACGCTGTTAGCGACCTGCGACACATCCATCATCGCTTCCACCGCCAGTTCGCCATTGGCCTGCTTCACGCCTTTAGACATCCGCTGCGATAGTTCCGTATACGCATTACCTATATCAATCTGCCCACAGGCGATATCGTACTTTCTGCCATCGAGCGAAATGCTCTTCGTCAGCCCGGTCACGCCATGCTTGGTTGCCGTATAGGCTGCCGAATCAGGACGTGGCGCGTGCGCCGAAACAGATCCATTGTTAATGATACGGCCCCCCTGCGGGGTTTGTTCCTTCATCAGGCGGAATGCACCCTGAGCACAAAGGAACATTCCGGTCAGATTGACATTCACCACGGCGGACCACTTCTCGTAGCTCAGCTCTTCAAAGGGGATACCGGGAAAATTGGTGCCGGCATTATTAAACAGCACGTCCAGGCGCCCCAGTTTATCCTTGATCCGCGCAAACAGCGCATTAACCGATTCGGGGTCGGTAACATCAGTTGGGACGACCATCGTCTGGCCGACATCGCTGCTGTCTTCCATCGCAGCAACTGTCTCCAGTAGCGGGTCCAGACGACGGCCAGCGAGAACAACAAAATAACCGGCACGGAACAGCGCCAGCGCCGTTGCCCTGCCAATCCCGGTGCCCGCGCCGGTGACCAGCGCAACCTTTCTTGAGGTGATCATCACTGCTTCCTTTATTTAATAGTTTGATAAACAGAATAATAGCAGTCCTGCTCAACGGGTCAGACTGTTCTCGGGACGCTGCCCGGAAAGCGCCTGAGCCAGACTTGCCAGCACCATTTCCCCCATCGCGGTACGCGTCTCCACCGTGGCACTGGCGCGATGCGCCTGCAACACAACGCTGTCCAGACCAAAAAGCACCTCAGGAACATTCGGTTCATCAACGAAAACATCCAGCCCCGCACCGCTGATGCGTCCTTCGGTTAAGGCCGCGACCAGATCAGGTTCATTGACCAGTTTTCCGCGAGCGATGTTCACGAGGAAACCATCCGGTCCCAGCGCATCAAGGACGGCGGCATTAATAATGCCTTCCGCTTTGTCCGCAGAAGCGGAAAGGATTAGCGCGTCGCTCTGGCGGGCCAGTTCCTGAAGGTCAGCAATAAACGGGTAATCAAGGTCTTGCATGGCATGCAGGTCGGTATAGCTGATCGGGCATCCGAATGCTGATGCACGGGCGGCAATGGCGCGCCCTACCCGTCCCATCCCGACAATACCGACCCGCATACCGCTGAAACGACGGGAAAGTGGTATGGAACCCGGATGCGGATTTTTCGCCCACAGCCCGTTACGCACCACGCGATCGCCGGAACAGATACCGCGGCAGGTTGCGATCAGCAGGCCAATGGCAAGGTCAGCCACATCTTCTGTCAGCGCGCCAAGCGTGGCGGTAACATGAATACCGCGTTTGCGGGCGTAGTCCAGATCGACCGCATCCACACCAACGCCATTAATAGCGACCACTTCAAGCGCGGGCAGTTTTTCCATAAGTGCAT
The DNA here is from genome assembly GCA_900112785.1 of Phytobacter palmae. Taxonomy (GTDB): domain Bacteria; phylum Pseudomonadota; class Gammaproteobacteria; order Enterobacterales; family Enterobacteriaceae; genus Phytobacter; species Phytobacter palmae. The sequence goes on from FONB01000005.1 coordinate 228,011, forward strand.
TGCTAATGCCCGTGTGGCCGCCAGAAACAACGCCGCGAATACTATTACCGTATTCTTTAATAAAGGCTTCTTTATCTGCGATCTCGAAATAGCGATGCACGGTATAAAGGGAATTTAATTTCTCGCTAATGGCGGGAATCAGAATTGGATTTAATTGTAAAATGCTGGGTTTCATAACATCAGTTCCTGGTTTCGCCAATCAATGGCTGGTGTGTTGGTCGTTATTACCTGTGCACGTCGCCATTTATGGCAGATGTCGTTCAAGTATTTCGATGGCAATATTTTGTGGTCCGCGAATAAAGCATCCGCGCACGCCGGGGCGAAGTGTTTTCGGCTGCTGGGTGAACACCACGCCGCGTTGTTTTAGTTCGGCGGCGACATCATCAAGGTTGTCGACGGTAAGGCCAAAATGGTCCAGCCCCTGATATGGCGGCAGTGGTGCCGGCGCAACGCCATCACCTTCACCCACCGGCGCGATAAAGATATCGATCCCGGCGAGGCGGATATCGACTTTGCCAGGCTTTCGGATGATTTCAGCATCCAGGCAACGTTCAAACCATAACGCGGTCAATTCCGGGTCGGGGCTGCGCAGTTGTAAATGGTCCCATTTAAACGTAATCACTTTCTTTCTCCCTATGAACATTTCCAGCCTGGTTCCCTGATGCTGAGAATCAATTACGACACAGGCTGGATAAATCAGTGAGTAATCATTGTGCTATTAATGAATTGATATCGTGGTACGCGCCTTAATCCATTTCGATACGGGACAATGGCCCCAGCAGGAATGAATAGGCAAAGGCGCCAATCAAACACATAATCCCCATCATATTGAGCGCCCAAAAGAATTGGCCGGTAACATGGAGAATATAACCAATCATTATCGGCGTAGTGACACCGGCAATATTGGCAGCAAGACTGGTGATACTGCTGGTTAATCCTATATATTGACGCGGTGCAATTTCAGATACCGCAGCCCAGGAGGATGAGCCAACACCCTGCGCAAAGAAAGAGATGGTTAAAATAACAATGATTATTTCATTCGATGTTACGAAGTTAACTAACAGAATGGAGGAACCTAACAACGTACCAATAATCAACGGCGCTTTGCGGGCCACCGACATAGAATAACCGCGGCGAATAAAGAAATCGGAGAAAAAGCCAGCCAGTAATATCCCGGCAGTTGCTCCCAGGAATGGTAACGCCTGGAAAATACCCACTTTGATCATCGTCATTTGACGCTCTTCAACCAGATAGGTCATAAACCAGGTCGTGAAGAACACCAGGATGGCATTATTACAGAATTTACCCAGACAAATCGCCAGAATCTGACGGTGTTTTAACAGACGCAGCGCATTTTTCCAGTCAAAACGATCACGCTCTTTTTTGCCGACAAGACCGCCACCTTCACGAATATGTTTCAGTTCGGCTTCGTTGGCTGAACGGTGATTTAACGGATCGCGATACCAGATATACCACAGAATACCGAAGATGAGACCCGCCCCACCGGTTAAATAGAAGGCGGATCGCCAGCCAAAACCGTTTGCGATCCACAGCAGCAATCCGGTAAATAAAGGCGTACCAATATACTGCCCCATGACATAGACACTGGTGGCAAAACCACGCTCGCCAGTGGGAAACCACATAGTCACCGCACGGGCATTAGACGGAAAAGCGGGCGCTTCAAGGGCGCCAATTGCCAGACGTGAGCCGAACAACATATTAAAACCACCGGCTAACCCTTGCGTCATCGTAGCCAGTGACCAGGTGATCAGTGAAAATGCGTAAGCAATACGCGACCCCAGTACGTCGGCAATAATACCGCCAGGAACAAGCGCGAAGGCGTAAGTCAGGCCAAATGCGGCGAAAATCTGCCCCATCTGAACTTTATCTAACGTCAGATCTTTACTGATAAATGGCGCTAAAATGCCGAGACTTGACCGATCAACAAAGTTGATTATTGTGGCAAATAATATCAGGGCAAGCATATAATAACGAATGCGTGTTGGCTTTACGGATGTTGCCACGTCGGCAACTCTTGCTGCCTCGGTAAGCTCTTGTTGATGTACATGGTTCATATTTTTTCCTTCACAGATTTGTAGGTGTTCTTTATATTTCTCTACCTGTATTTTCAGGAAGATAATAGTTATGAGGTAAATGTTTTGTTCGGCAAAAATGTCCATCATTTGCTACAGCGAATATGGTTATTGCAAACTCACGCAAGAGTTTGCCGTCGTTACAAAAATTAATAACGCACCACGTAACCATCAATCCCCTTGTGTTTATCACATTCTGCAATAACAGCCATTTTTCACCGTAATTCAATTTTTCGTTTTTATCATTGAGTACTTATTTGACGGTAGAATAAGGGCTGGTCAGGATCAATCTTGATTAAATTAATCAATATAAATATCCGCCATCATCGTCTGGTTGTGTGATGAATGAGCGATAGATTGCATTTGTTTGTTGACAACCCTCTGTTTACGGTATCTCAAAATGCCACGACAGATGTAAACGAAGCGGTACGCCTCTTATTTTTGTCTTAAAAGCGACGTTTTTAGCAATATCTGACCATTTTGCGATCTGTTTATCAGTTGATTATGTCAATCAACATTGATTGAACACCGAGTGAAATATAAAGTTTATTGATTCGGTTCAATAATGAGGTCTGGCTGAAATGCGTCATGCCGCCCTCGCCCGTTAACTCTGGTGGCGGGCATGCAAATTCCTGGTCCCGCCACATGGCTGCACCAAAATTTCTTATCACCCCATTTTCAGGCTCAACGATGGAACCCAAGAACAAAGCGACATGGCTTACGCTGGAGGATGTTCAGGACTATCTTGGCGTACGCGCACAAACGATCTATGCGTACGTTAGCCGTGGATTGATTGCCTCACATCCGGATCCGCAGAATATCCGCCGCAGCCTGTACAGCGCCGAGAATATTCAAAAGCTGAAACAGAAAAAACAGCAGGGCCGGAAGCGGGAAACCCTCGCTGCGAATACCCTTTTTGGCACAGAGCCCAGTATTCCAACCGCCATCTCAACGTTTGCCCGTGGTCGTCTGTACTACCGGGGAAAAGATGCGGTCAACTTTGCCAAAGAGGCAACGCTGGAAGAGACTGCCCGCCTGCTATGGGATGCGGAAACCCTGGAGGCATTTTCCATTCAGGAGCGCGATTACCCGCCTTGCCCGCCGGATCGCACGCATGCTTTTGTGGCGCTGGCGGCGGCCACTGCTACGGGCCATTCCACGCATGGACGCACACCACGCGTCTTGCATGCGGAGGCGGCAAGACTGGTGGGTCATCTGGCCTCGACATTCGGTGCGGAAAATAACCCGTCTTTGCTGATTCATCAACGTCTGGCAAAGGGCTGGCGGAAAGAAAAGGATGTGGCGGATATTTTACGTAAAGCGATGGTGCTGCTTGCCGATCATGAGCTGACCAGTTCCGCGTTTGCCACACGTATTGCCGCCTCTAACGGCGCATCGTTACCCGCCTGTCTTCTGACCGGGCTGGCGACCTTCACCGGTCCGCTGCACGGCGATGCCACCCCTCGCGTGAAAGCGTTGTTAGATGAGGTCGAGCGTTCCAGCGCCGAGCAGGTGGTTAACCGTTACCTCTCCTCGGCGCTGCCGATCCCAGGCTTTGGCCACCACCTTTATCCCGATGGCGATCCGCGCGCCACTGCGCTGCTGGAAGAGTTTGAGCCGCCGGATGAAATCGCCAGGTTCATCGAAAAAGTAACCACGTTGACCGGCCTTTATCCCAACATTGATGCGGTACTGGCTGCGCTGGTGACCCGTTACCGGCTACAGGGCGATGCGGCCTTTGCTCTTTTCTCTGTTGCCCGCAGCGTCGGGCTGCTGGCGCATGCGATGGAACAAATCAACACCTGTAAGGTTATTCGCCCGCGCGGTCGCTACATCGGGCCAGATCTGAATGTGCCGGTGAATGGACGCAGCTGAACAGGCATAAAAAAACCGACAGCATTTCTGCTGTCGGTTTTTACAGGCCAGGGGCTAAATCAGGCGTTCAGCAGTTGCGCACCGCACGCTTTGACGCTTTCCAGCAGCACTTTAACGTCCTGCAGGTTTACGGTCGGGTTCAGCAACGTCAGTTTCAGGCAGGTAACGCCGTCTGCTTCGGTTACACCCACGTTCGCCGCGCCAGAAGCCAGCAGCGCATCGCCGATACGCTGGTTCAACAGGGCAACAAATGCCGTATCACCCTGCGCCGGACGGAAGCGGAACAGTACGCTCGCCAGTTGCGGCTTCATGACCAGTTCCAGTTGCGGCTGCTCAACAACCCAGGCAGCCACATCCTGCGCCAGCGTCACACCGTTATCGATGATTTCGGCATATTTCTTCTGACCCAGTGCTTCAAGACCCATCCATAATTTCAGGGCATCGAAACGGCGGGTAGTCTGTAAAGACTTCGATACCAGGTTCGGAACGCCGTGCTCTTCGTCAAAGTCGGAGTTCAGGTAGGCCGCCTGGTAACGCATCAGCTGATAGTGACGCGCGTCTTTCAGCAAGAACGCGCCACAGCTAATGGTCTGGAAGAACTGTTTGTGGAAGTCCAGGGTTACGGAATCCACCAACTCAAGGCCGTTCAGGTAGTGACGATACTTCTCAGACAGCAGCAACGCGCCGCCCCAGGCTGCATCGACGTGAACCCAGATCCCCTCTTTCGCTGCCAGTGCCGCGATATCTGCCAGCGGGTCGATTGCCCCCGCATCGGTGGTGCCGGCGGTTGCGACAATCGCCATCACCTGCTCACCGTTGGCTTTCGCCTGCGCCAGTTTCGCGGACAGATCGCTTACGTCCATACGCGAGAATTCGTCAGTTTTCACCAGTGTGACAGAACGGTAACCCAGCCCCATCAGCGCCATGTTCTTCTGCACGGAGAAATGCGCATTTTCAGAACAGAACACTTTGAGTTTGCTGAGATCGCCCGTTAAGCCGTTCTGCTGAACAGAGTGGCCCTGACGAGCAAAGAACGCATCACGCGCCAGCATCAGGCCCATCAGGTTACTCTGCGTACCGCCGCTGGTGAACACACCCGCGTCGCCCGCCCCGAAACCGACCTGCTCACGCAGCCATTCAACCAGCTTCACTTCCATGATGGTGGCAGACGGGCTTTGATCCCAGGAGTCCATACTCTGGTTAGTGGCGTTGATCAGCACTTCCGCCGCCTGGCTGATCACCAGGCTCGGGCAGTGCAGATGCGCCACACACTGCGGGTGGTGAACGGACAGACTGTCTTTGAGGAAGTACTCAACGGCGCGCTCAATAGCGGCCTGGTTACCCAGGCCCTGAGAGTTAAACTCTAAATTGATGCGCTCGCGGAGCTGCCCGACGGTCTTGCCCTGATACATCTCAGGTTGCTGTAACCATTGCACAACGGCTTTCGTGCTTTGCTCAATGGCGTCCTGATAGGCAGCAATGCTCTGCTCAGAACCTGACAGAATCGGATTAATATCAGACATGCGATCGACAACTCCGATTAAACAGGCTTAACGCCAGCGTTCAGCAACGCGGTTTCAAATTTATCCAGGAAGATTTCCAGCTCTGCATTGCTGATCAGCAGCGAAGGCAGCAGACGCAGTACGCAACCGTTACGACCACCGCGCTCCAGAATCAGACCCGCTTTGAAGCACTCTTTCTGCAGCAGTGCAGACAGTTCGCCATCAGCCGGGTAGCAACCCATATGATCCTGCGCTTCGTGCGGTTTAACGATCTCAATACCGATCATCAGACCCAGACCGCGAATGTGACCGATGACCGGGTAACGTTGCTGCAGCTCGGCCAGTTTGCCTTTCAGCCACTCGCCCTGCACAGCGACTTTATCGGCAATACGATCGTCTTTCAGGATTTTCAGCGTGGTCAGGCCTGTTGCCATTGCCAGCTGGTTGCCACGGAAAGTACCGGTGTGGTGGCCCGGCGCCCAGGCGTCGAACTGTTTTTTGATACCCAGTACAGCCAGCGGCAAACCGCCACCGACAGCTTTGGACATGACAATGATGTCAGGCTCGATGCCTGCGTGTTCAAAGGCGAACAATTTACCGGTACGGGCAAAACCAGCCTGTACTTCGTCGATAATCAGCATAATGCCGTGTTCTTGCGTCACTTTACGGATACGCTGCAGCCACTCAGCCGGGGCCGGGTTAACACCGCCCTCGCCTTGTACGGCTTCCAGGATCACAGCAGCAGGCTTACGTACACCGCTCTCAACGTCATTGATCAGGTTATCGAAGTAGTAAGTCAGCGCTTTGACGCCAGCTTCACCGCCGATACCCAGCGGGCAACGGTACTGGTTCGGATACGGCATAAACTGCACTTCTGGCATCATACCGTTAACGGCTTCTTTCGGTGACAGGTTACCCGTCACGGAGAGCGCGCCATGGGTCATGCCATGGTAACCACCGGAGAAGCTGATCACGCCAGAACGGCCTGTGACCTTTTTCGCCAGTTTCAGTGCGGCTTCAACGGCGTCTGCGCCAGAAGGACCGGTAAATTGCAGGCAGTATTCTTTACCCTGACCCGGTAACAGCGACAGAAGATAAGATGAAAACTCATCTTTCAACGGCGTGGTCAGGTCGAGCGTATGTAACGGTAAGCCACTGGTAATGACACTTTGGATGCTCTGAAGCACTTCAGGATGGTTATGACCAAGCGCCATCGTCCCGGCACCTGCGAGGCAGTCAAGATATTGATTGCCCTCCACATCAGTGATCCAGACGCCCTGCGCTTTGGCAATTGCTAAAGGCAATTTGCGCGGATAGCTGCGGACATTGGATTCAAACTCAGCTTGTCTTGCTAAAAAGGTTTCATTGCTTTGCGGTAATGAATTAGCACTCAAAGTATCAATACGGACTTTATCCGTCATCATATCACTCCTACAACCGCGGGTATGATTAACGCCGGGTTGAATTAATGTTTAAGGGGGGTGTAAAAAAACGCGGCTAATATATGTTTTTTTAGCAACGGACTCAATATTTTATTTTCCACACCGTTTTGAAACATTTTTATTTGAAATCAATGAGAAACAACTCAACTGGCTTTATTGTAAGCATCATAATTTGTAACTAATTCTGTTACTTAGTGAGTAATGCCTGATTTATGTACAACACCACGATAACAGAAGCGACTTAACCTATATTATGGTTATTTATTCTGTCTTTGCTGACTTTTAAAGTTAAAGATGATGGAAGCATTTGAGTGCCTTATTATTTTTTTTACTTCTTTGCCATAAAGCGTAAGGAAATTATCGATCCGGCGGGTTAAATCACTTACTATGCCCGCGATAAAATCCCCGTACATCGCGATACTGAGTAAAGGCAGCGATTACGTTTACCAAAATTAATGAGAAAACGTGACATTTTCACGACAGCTTAACCCTGCGCGACAAAGAAGAAACGCGTATTGCAAAAGGAAGTTAATAATTTAAGTCATAAATAAGTAACACCCCGGTAACGCGTTACAGGCAAACATGTTATCGACAACGGGAGCAACATCCTGGGTTGTAATCAGAAATGTTCGCGGGCGGACATTTCGTAAGGCGTAAGCCGCTGACGTAACGGGAATATCCCCTCCACGCAGCCCGCTTCCCTTATGCCGAGAATGAAAATTTTCATGCCATTCCTTATATGGCGCCCTGATATGAGATTGTTATGACTCGCATTTATCCACAAATCGTTGTTGCAAAATTTGGTGGCACCAGTGTTGCTGATTTTGACGCGATGAACCGTAGTGCCTCCATCGTCCTTGCCGATCAAAATGTTCGTCTGGTTGTATTGTCCGCCTCTGCTGGCGTCACCAATCTGTTAGTGGAATTGTCCGCTGGCCTGGAGAGTGGTGAACGCACGGACAAAATTGAAACGCTACGCGCCATCCAGTACAACATTATTTCCCGTCTGAGCCAGCCAACGGCTATTAGTCAGGAAATCGACCATCTGCTCGACAACATCAGCCGTCTTGCCGAAGAAGCGGCCAGTGTCAGTTCAACGGCGTTGAACGATGCGTTAGTCAGCCACGGCGAGCTGATGTCCAGTCTGCTGTTTGTTGAGGTGTTGCGTGAACGCGGCGTTGAAACACAGTGGTTTGACGCACGAAAAGTGATTCGTACAAATGACTGTTTCGGCTGTGCAGAACCTGTGCCAGAGGCAACCGCAGAACTGGCGGAAAAACAGCTGCGTCCTCGTCTGGAACAGGCGATAGTGATCACGCAGGGGTTTATTGGCAGTGATGCGAAGGGGCACACCACAACGCTGGGTCGTGGCGGTAGCGATTACAGTGCCTCACTGTTTGGCGAGGCATTACATGCCGCACGGGTGGATATCTGGACCGATGTTGCCGGGATTTACACTACCGATCCGCGTATTGTTCCCCAGGCACAGCGCATGGATAACGTCTCATTTTCCGAGGCCAGCGAAATGGCGGCCTATGGAGCCAAAGTGTTGCATCCGGCCACCATGCTGCCGGCGATGCGCAAAAATATTCCGGTCTTTGTGGGCTCCAGCAAAAATCCGTCTGCGGGCGGTACGCTGGTGTGCTGCCATGCGGATAATCCCCCCCGCTACCGTGCGCTGGCCGTGCGTCGTAAACAGACGCTGCTGAAATTGCATAGTCTCAATTCCCAGCCTGCGTGTGTATTCCTGGCTGAGATGTTTGCGCTGCTGTCTCGTCATAATACGGCGATTGATTTGGTGACCACCTCAGAAACCAGCATCGCGCTGATCCTCAACGCATCGGGCGCCACCTCAGGTGATGCAGACTCACTGACCACCTCGTTGTTGACTGAACTCTCCTCCCGTTGTCGCGTCGAGCTGGAAACCGGCCTGGACCTGGTAACCCTTATTGGTAACGACCTGACTCAGGCATCAGGTGTCTGCAAAGATGTGTTCGCTGAGCTGGAAAAACATCACGTGCGGATGATTTGCCACGGTGCCTCCGACCATACGCTCTGTTTCCTGCTACCCGCAGCCTCCTCAGACAGTGCAGTTAAAGCACTTCATCGCAGTTTATTTGAATAAGACTGCGCAACCCGAAGCGAGCGGATGCCCTGCTCGCTTCGGGGCAGCAACCTACGGTATTTAAGCCTGGCTGGTTTCTGGCGTTACCCCTTCAACGTGCTGCGGCTTAATTTTTGCCACCAGCGCCGAAACATTCACGTTGTCCGTTTTCTCGGGATCGAGATAGGTTTGAGCATAATCAAGCCAGACGCCCGATTGCAGGAAGAGGATAAACAGCTCCCGGTCCAGGTGATGTTCATTGACCATGCTGACCATGATACCCAGCGCCTCAGAGAGCAATTTCCCCGGTTTATACGGTCGGTCAATGGCCGTTAATGCTTCGAAAACATCGGCAATCGCCAGCATTTTGACCTGCATACTCATCTGCGAATCATTAAGCTGATATGGATAGCCTTTGCCGTCCACCCGCTCATGATGTCCACCAGCAATCGTCGGCACATTGGCCATTGTGCGTGGGAATGGCAGATTATCCAGCATGATAATGGTCTGCATAATGTGTTCGTTGATTTTGTAGCGCTCTTCCTCATTCAACGTGCCGCGCCGGATACGCAAATTATAAATTTCGCCATAGTTATACTGGTGCAGCGGTTTTTTCAGTTTGAAGTGATATCTGTCAGCCTCTTTACTGACATCGGTACGGTAGACGATGTGCTCTTCTTTATCTGCGAGCATCGGCTCCTGTGCGGGTAACGTCACGGCGGGCTGACGTTGTTTACGCATCAACTCCTCTTGTGAAATGCCCACAGTATCGTCGAGTGTGCGCGTCCAGCGGTAGTTGGCAATCTTACTAATACGTGCCAGTGCATCATCAGAGAGAAACTCGCTGCCAATATTACAGCGGGCAATAAAGTAGAAATCGTCATCAAGCTGGCGCAGCGTCGCTTGCAGCGCCTGCGCATCAGTGCCCTCCCCGTGATGGCGCAAGAACTCAATTTCTTTTTCCCGTTTAAGCAACTCAAAGCGCATGCGGATTTCATGGATCCGGTTGTAGATCTGCTCAAGCTTGGTGGCTTTATCCACGACAACTTCCGGGGTGGTGATCTTCCCGCAATCATGCAGCCAGCAGGCAGTATGTAATTCGTCCCACTCATTTGCGGAAAGCGTAAAGCTGGCGAAAGGCCCGTCTTGTGCTTCTACGGCGGCTTTTGCCAGCATTTTTGTGATAACCGGGACGCGCTGGCAATGACCACCGGTATAGGGGCTTTTCTCATCAATCGCCCCGGCGATCAGTTTAATGAAGGCATTGAGCAGTTTCTTCTGTTCTGCCAAAAGATGTTGCGCTTCGATCGCCACCGAAAGCATGCCGACCAGCGAATTAATCAACTGAATTTTTGCATTTTCCTGTTTATCGCTCAGCACATCGGTATTAAAAAGCAGCAGGAAACCCATGGGGTGATTATCGTGGGTTTGCATAGGTACGGCGACGTAACGCACCGGGAGATGCGGTAAAAGAAACGCCAGCAGTGACGGGGGGATATTTTCACGGGTCAACATGCCGCTTACCGTCTGCCCCTGCAAGAGTTGCCAGAACCTGGCGTAGTGTTCATGGTCAACGGCGAGCGGCTCAATGTCCGAGAAATCGATGTTTTCCTCACGCCAACGAAATGCGGCGGGCGTGAACACATTCGCATCCTGACTGGAAAGAAAAACCATTCCGCCGGTCATGTCAGCGATTTCCGTCGTTTCGGTCAGTAGTCCCTGCATCTGCTGGGTAAAATTATTCTTAACGGTCAGCATACTGCCCATCGAAATAAATTTGATCAGCGTCTGTTTCATTTTTGCCATCGCAGTATGCAAGTCATCTATCTCTTCGATGATCGAGCGGCCACCAGGACGCTCTTCGGCCTCAAAATTTAACTGGCTTATCTCCTCCGCATCTTCACGCAGTCTGAGTAATGGATGAGAGATTTTGCGCGAGAAATACCAGATAACCGGCAGGCTGAGGAGGAGTAACAGGAAAGCGATCAACGTAGAACGATCGCTGATTGCACTGGCATCGGCCGTCAAAAAAGCCGCCGGGGTGGCAATCACCAGTCGGTAGTCATTTCCCGAACTATGAATGTTAACCACTGAGCCATACCAGTCTTCGTTTCCAACATTGAAGATACGACTGCGCCTGGCATCTTCATGTGCCAGTAATGATTGTAATACCGGCAAGTTTTCCATTTTCAAAGCGCCGTTATTACCAACCTCACCTGTTGGCAGGCTGGCAATAATCTCACCGGACTCTGACAAGATGGCGGCCTGGCTGCCAGGCGGTAGCCCTTGTTGTTGCAAAAAGGCGGAAAGTAAAGCGAGAGAAACATCGAGTCCAATGACCGCATGCTGATTATCAGCCCGCTGACTGTAGGTAAAACCGGTTTCGCCTGTGGCTTTAAAGATATAGTTGGGTGAGGTAATCAGTCCTTTTTCGTCATGGGCGAGCGTATACCATTTCCGGGTGCGGGGATCGTAATTATCATAGGGCACAGTGGCCGATGAAATAATGTTTTGCGCACTGTCTAAATAAAAGGCTTTTTTCTCGGGAGGATTTACCTCAAATCGGTAATTTTGTACCAGCCATTGGGCATTGGCCGGGCTTTTAAATAACGCCCGATTTTGGTTCGTTAACCGACGAAGAATAAAAAAGTCTCCGTTATCCCAGGCACAGTAGACGGAGCTGGCGTAATCATTCTGTTGCAGGATCGTGATGAAGCTACTCAACTGCGCCACGCGCTGTGGTTCTGTCATGGCATCAGCGACAGGCATCTTCGCCAGCATATTGACCGAACTCGCCATTGTGCGTGTCAGCGAATTCAGTTCCGCCGCCATCGCCTTACCCGTTTGTTGGTAGCGTTGATGTGTGCTGACTTCCGCAAGCTTTGTCAGCCGACTATGGTTGAAAAGAATGATAATGCTGCCAATTGAAACAATGAGTAGTGTAAAAAGAACGGTTATCTGGATGTGCAACGGATATCGGTTTTTTAGTTTTCTTATTCGCGTTTTCATTGGCGCTTTTCCTTGGGCTTTTCCAGGAAAGATACGAATATATTTCTAAGCATAACCGAAGCCGTTAAAAGCGACAGGCGCTCCAAAAAAAGACTATTTTTCTGCGTATTAAGTCAGAATTTGCCCGATCCTGTCATGCATTAAGCCCTGCACGTTGTCGATACCACTGGCACTACAATATCGGTTGGCTGCTCAGTGCTTGCGCGCAACAGGCTTTAACGCATTGACTTACCCCGTAATAAGCCGAAAATGTGCCTCCAGGCGACAACCTGAAATACTGGAGTATCCCATTAACCGCTCACGTCGTTTTATTCCATTAACGAGAATCAAAAAAACCAGTGTGTTTATGGCAGCGGCGTTTTTACTCGCCAGTTGTACCTCAAAACCACCCGTTTCGCTCGTTACCCCACTTCCGCCGGTCGCTAAACATCCCCTCGCGGATAAACCTCTGCAAAACAATGAGCCGGTGCGCGGGATCTGGCTGGCAACGGTTTCCCGCCTTGACTGGCCGCCGCTTGCCTCGGTGAATGGCGTCGGCAGTGCGCAAAGCCGTATTAATCAGCAGCAGCAAGCGATGCGGATGAAGCTGGATAAACTCAAAAATCTTGGCATCAACACCGTCTTTTTTCAGGTAAAACCGGACGGCACGGCGCTGTGGCCGTCAAAAATCCTGCCCTGGTCCGATACTCTCACAGGGAAAATTGGTCAGGATCCGGGCTACGATCCGCTGCAGTTTATGCTTGATGAAGCGCACAAACGCGGTATGCGCGTTCATGCCTGGTTTAACCCTTACCGCGTATCCACCAATATCAAACCTTCTACCGTGGCGGAGTTGAACTCCACTCTGCCTCTGAATCCGTCCAGCGTCTTTGTCCTGCACCGCGACTGGGTGCGCACAGCGGGTGATCGGTATGTCCTTGACCCGGGCATTCCCGATGCACGCGACTGGATAACCAGTATTGTGGCGGAGGTGGTTAGCCGTTATCCGGTCGATGGCGTGCAGTTCGATGACTATTTTTATACCGAGACGCCGGGCTCTGCGCTTAATGATGGCGAGACGTTCAGAAAATATGGTCAGGGGTTTGCTTCGAAGGCTGACTGGCGACGTCATAATACGCAGCAGCTGATTGAGCAGGTTTCCCGCACCATTAAACAGATTAACCCGAATGTTGAGTTTGGTGTCAGCCCTGCCGGGGTATGGCGTAACCGCTCTTTCGACCCGGCAGGTTCCGACACGCGTGGTGCCGCCGCTTATGATGAGTCTTTCGCTGATACCCGCCGTTGGGTACAGCAAGGCTTGCTGGATTACATCGCTCCGCAGTTGTACTGGCCGTTTGCCCGTGACGCGGCGCGTTATGACGTGCTGGCAAAATGGTGGGCAGACGTTGTAAAACCGACCAAAACCCGCCTTTATATTGGCGTTGCGCTGTATAAAGTGGGTGAGCCCTCAAAGAATGAGCCGGACTGGACGGTAAATGGCGGCGTGCCGGAACTGAAAAAACAGCTTGATTTGAATGAATCGACGCCGCAAATAAAAGGCACGATTTTATTCCGTGAAGATTACCTGAACCAGCCACAAACGCAGCAAGCCGTCAATTATCTGAAAAGCCGCTGGGGCAATTAAGTGTCAGTGCAGTCCAGAGGGATACCCTCCCCTGGACTGTTTATTCGGCGTTCGTACCTTTCAGGCCAAAAACGCCGTTATACAGATTTACGCGGACTCCCTTTGTCTGCGTTCTCTTTTCTGGCAGGCCTGGTGCCAAAATGATCCCCTCAGGCGGAATTTGCGCGATCACCCCGATAAAAAGGTTTCGCTCATGACTGTCTCTTTTCGATTTCAGGAAATTAAAATCACCGAAAAAGATAAGATTCTCCCTTGCCTTTGAGCAGGCGACATTCAAACGTTTCCAGTCAGGAATGAGACGTAAATTACCGCGAGTTCGTACCACTGAATAAAGAACAATGTCCGCTTCGCTACCCTGGAAGCTGTCTACCGTATTAATTGGGATAGTGAGCTTGCCGGGTTTCGACTCCGGGAAAAAGTTAAAACCCTGTGCCAGCAGTAATAGTTCCGCTTTATAAGTAGTTCTCTGAAATAGCTTACAAGGCAAACCTCATCACACTTAACGCAAATTTATCCAGTTCAGGTGTAATATGCTGTGAATGTTTTTAGTCATTACCTCTGGCACTCATGCGCTACCTGGGTCACATCAATTGCTTTAGCATCTTAATATTTTTATCATTCGGCTCCTGATGCAGCTCGACGCAATATTTTTCGCCATACACTTCGAGTAATTTTTGTACTGTTCCGCGACTGTTGCGACTGTCCATCCATAACTCTTCTCGCGCCTTATCGCCAATTTTAACCATCTCGTTGTGGCTTAGTGCAGGTGGGGTTGTGCCGAAAAACAGCATGCTGTTCTTTTTATAATTGTCCTGCGCATGTTCATTGCCTAATTCATCAACAGCTAAACCACACTTTAATAACTTTTTAACTTTCGTTTCCTGGCTGTCACAACCTTGCAAAAGAAGAAGACTAAAAGCAATTATTACTGCTCTTGTAAATTTCATTACTGACCTTAACTAAAATAAAAAGCCGCGATTTCATGCGATTATATTAAAATCCAGTTGAAAGATGTAGTCTGTCCTGAAATAACTGAGAGCACACACCTGCAATTAAGGAAAATAGATGAGCACTGCTAACCCCCCCATCGCCTTAGGTTATTCCGACGTTCCACCGGGACATGTGGCATCAGTCGTCACCTGTCTCGAAATGCGGGCAAAACCACAACAAAAATCCTTACCTCTGCCCGAGGGCATCACGCTGGAACCGCTGGTAAATGTCGATTTGGTTGCCTACCGCGCATTGTTTCGCAAGATTGGCGCGAAATGGCTGTGGTTTTCCCGACTCTATATGGCGGATGACAAACTGACCGCTATTCTGAACGACCCGAATGTTGAAGCCTGGGTCATTCGCGATGGCGCTGAGGAGATCGGCATGCTTGAGCTGGATTTTAGTGAGGCCGGTCAATGTGAACTGGTGTTTCTGGGGCTGACTGAGGGGACAACCGGCAAAGGGCTGGGCCGCGCCATTATGAGCAAAGCGACAGAGCGCGCCTGGGCCAAACCCATCGAACGGTTCTGGGTGCACACCTGTACCTTTGACCATCCGTCAGCGCTCAGTTTTTATATCCGCTCAGGCTTTGTCCCTTACGCTTTTCAGGTTGAAGTACAGGCCGATCCGCGCCTGACAGGCCATTTGCCTGCCGACGCCGCACCGCACATTCCGCTGATCAGGTGACGTGGTAAGCGGCGCGAAGCGTATTGAGCAGCGCCTGCGCCGCCGTGGAAAGCTGCGCGTGATCGAGACGAATAATCCCCACGCGCCGTTCAATCACCGGATTGATCAACGGCACACATACCGCCCCCAGTTCGATCATCTGTTTTTCGCACAACGCAGGCACTGCGCTTGCGCCAAGGCCACTTGCCACCATACGGCCTACCGTCACCAGTTGATGGCTTTCGAAGGCCACTTCCAGCTTATGCCCGCTACGGGCGAGTCTCTCTTCAAGCATGATGCGTACCGCAGAAGGCCGTTGCAGAGTAATAAAATCGAGCTTAAGCAGTTCACGCCAGCTGACCTGCTCTTTTTGCGCCAGTGGACAGTCTCGCGGCACCACCGCCAGAAAGCGGTCCATTGCCAGCGGCGTAAAGTGCAGACTGGACGCGGGTTCGGGTTCAAAAGCGATCCCCATCTCCACCCGCCCGTCGCTTATCATCTCGATCACCTGTTCATTAATCACATCGTGCACCGTCACGTTAATGCCCGCATAGCGATCGCGGAACGCCTTGAGCACGGGAGGCAGCGCGTTGGCAGCAAACGAGGGCATTGCGGCAACCGACACTTTTCCTCTCTGTAACGTAAAACGCTGACGCAGCGCCTCTTCGGCGTTATCACAATCAGCAATAAGCTGACGCGCCATCGGAAATAGCGCCTCGCCTTCCGGCGTCAGGGTGACCCGTCGCGTGGTACGCGTCAGTAATGCGCCCCCCAGAACCTCTTCCAGCCCCCGAATCGCCAGGCTAAGGGCCGGTTGCGACATATTCAGCTTTTCGCTCGCATGGGCGAAGTTAAGAGTGTGAGCTACCGCTAAAAACGCGCGTAACTGTTTGATGGTCATTCTCATTTATCATTTCATTAACTTATTGAAAAAGATTAATTAACAAAAGATTAATAAGAAAAGCAAATCAATGCGTCACAAAATCAAAATTAACAAATCATTTTTCGCCCCGGATGATGCCGCAAAAGGACAACACAGGGGCAAACGAATGGCTGGACTGGATAAACGCGTCGCGAGTTATCAAGAGGCACTCGAGGGGCTTAGCAACAATATGACGGTACTGGCAGGCGGCTTTGGCCTGTGCGGTATTCCGGAAAATCTCATCGCCGAAATCCGCCGCCGCGATGTACACGGCCTGACGGTGGTATCCAATAACTGCGGCGTGGACGGCTTTGGCCTCGGCGTTCTGCTGGAAAGCCGCCAGGTCCGTAAAGTCATCGCCTCCTACGTTGGTGAAAATGCGCTTTTTGAAGAGCTTGTGATCAAGGGCGAACTGGAAGTGGAACTGACGCCGCAGGGATCACTGGCAGAAAAGATCCGCGCTGGTGGAGCAGGTATTCCGGCCTTTTTTACCGCCACCGGTTATGGCACCCCCGTCGCCGAAGGCAAAGAGGTACGCGAATTTGCGGGTCGCCCCTACATTCTGGAGCCGGCAATTACCGGCGATTTCGCCATCGTTAAAGGCTGGAAGGCCGACTGGTACGGCAATGTCATCTACCGCCATACGGCGCAAAATTTCAACCCGCTGATGGCCACCGCCGCAAAGATAACCGTGGTGGAAGTGGAAGAGATTGTGCCACCGGGTGAACTCGACCCCGCTGCGATCCACACCCCAGGTATCTACGTCGATCGCCTGATCCAGGGCCAATTCGAAAAACGTATTGAACAGCGCACGCTGCGCGCATAAGGAGCCGATATGTTGACTCGTGAACAGATGGCACAACGTGTGGCGCGTGAACTGCGTGACGGCTACTACGTCAATCTGGGCATTGGTATTCCGACACTGGTGGCGAACTTTGTCCCGCCCGGCGTCGATGTGATGCTGCAATCAGAAAACGGCTTGCTCGGCATGGGGCCGTTTCCTGATGAAGCTGAATTAGACGCCGACATGATCAACGCCGGAAAGCAGACGGTCACCGCCAGACCCGGCGCAGCCATTTTTGACTCGGCGCAGTCCTTCGCCATGATCCGCGGGGGCCATGTGGATTTAACCGTCCTTGGCGCATTTGAAGTGGATGTCGGGGGCAATATCGCCTCCTGGATGATCCCCGGGAAAATGGTGAAAGGGATGGGTGGCGCCATGGATCTCGTGGCGGGCGCGGAAAACATCATCGTGGTAATGACCCATGCCTCGAAAAGCGGTGAGTCGAAACTGCTCGACCACTGCACCCTTCCCCTTACCGGAGCGAACTGCATTCGCCGCATTCTGACCGATCTCGCTTACCTGGAAATTGAGAACGGGGCGTTCGTGCTCAAAGAGCGCGCGCCGGGTGTCAGCGTGGAAGAGATCGTCAGCAAAACCGCCGGACGTCTCATCGTGCCTGATGTGGTCCCGGAGATGCATTTTCAATGAGGAGCGAACAGATGCAGGACGTGGTGATTGTTGCAGCAACCCGCACGCCAACCGGTAATTTTCATGGCGCTCTTGCCCCGCTGTCAGCGGTTGAGCTTGGCGTCTGCGCGGTGAAAGCGTTGCTGGAAAAGAGCGGTGTTCGTCCCGAACAGGTAGACGAAGTGATTTTTGGCCAGGTGCTAAGTGCGGGCTGCGGGCAAAATCCGGCGCGTCAGACGGCGCTGCATGCGGGGATCCCGGTGACCACACCTGCGGTGACCGTCAATCAGGTTTGCGGTTCCGGGCTGAAAGCGGTGTTACAGGCGGTCCAGGCGATCCGCAGCGGCGATGCGCATATTGTGGTCGCTGGTGGTCAGGAAAGTATGAGCAACGCGCCTTATCTGGTGGACGGAGCGCGCGCCGGATTACGTCTCGGCCACAGCAATATGCTTGATAGCGTTATTCACGACGGATTATGGGACGCGTTCAACGACTATCACATGGGGATCACGGCGGAAAACCTGGCAGAGAAATACGCCATTGATCGTGCCCGCCAGGATGCCTTTGCCCTCGCCTCGCAGCAGAAAGCGGTCGCAGCCCGTGAGGCCGGGCGTTTCAGCGCAGAAATTACCCCCGTTAGCGTTCCGCGCCCCAGAAAAGAGCCGCTGATCGTCAGTGAAGATGAGCCGCCACGCCCGGAAACCTCGCCGGAATTATTAAGCCGTCTGCGTCCTGCGTTTCGTCCTGATGGGGGGACGGTGACAGCAGGCAACGCCTCATCGCTGAATGACGGCGCGGCGGCAGTGCTGGTGATGAGCGCGCAGAAAGCCCGGGAACTTAACCTGGTGCCAATGGCCCATATTGCGGGGTATGCGGTGGCGGGAGTTGACCCGGCGGTAATGGGACTGGGTCCGGTACCGGCAACGCGTGAAGCCCTGAAACGCGCAGGCTGGGATATCAACGATCTTGAGTTGATAGAAGCTAACGAAGCATTTGCCGTCCAGGCGCTGGCGGTGGGCGATGAGCTGGGCTGGAACAGCGACCGTGTCAATGTTAATGGCGGCGCTATCGCCCTCGGTCATCCCATTGGCGCGTCGGGTTGCCGCATCCTGGTCACACTACTGCACGAAATGCAGCGTCGCGATGCGCATAAAGGGCTGGCGACGCTTTGCGTCGGCGGCGGTCAGGGTGTCGCACTGGCGGTGGCCCGATGAAGGAGAACAGCATGCAGCAGACCGTGATAATCGGCGCCGGGTTGATGGGGATTGGTATTGCCACCCACTTCGCCCGCTTTCAGCAGGACGTACTGATTTACGATACTGACCCGTCCCGCCTGGCAGAAGTGGCAGGCGCTGCCAGCGCTATCCTTAACGAACTGCAGGACGCCGGACAGGTCAACGAGGCAGAGAAACCGGCAACCCTGGCACGGCTTCACGTGACAACGTCACTTGACGATCTTGCTGATGCCCGCCTGCTTATTGAGGCGATTCCTGAACGACTGGAACTTAAGCACGCACTGTATGAGGAGCTGGAAAAACGCATTTCCCCTGAGGCGATCATTGCCAGTAATACCAGCGGTCTGCCGCCGGATGCGCTGGCGGCCAGGCTGGCGCATCCCTCGCGCCTGCTGATCGCCCATTTCTGGAACCCGCCGCACTTTATCCCGCTGGTTGAGGTGGTTCCCGGAAGCCATACCGACCCGCAATGCATTGAGACGGTGTATCAGCTTTTACGCCGCCTCGAACTTGAGGCGGTAAAACTCGACCGCGCCGCCCCTGGTTTTATCGGCAATCGCCTGCAGTTTGCCCTGCTGCGGGAAGCCTTACATATCGTCCACAGCGGCATTGCCAGCGCCGCTGTGGTGGATCAGGTAATGCGTGCTTCCCTTGGCAGACGCTATGCCATGGTTGGCCCACTGGAAGCGGCAGATATGACGGGTCTTAACACCGTACTGGACATCTATCGTCATCTTCTGCCGGAGCTTGCCCAGGGTGATGAGATGCTTGAACTCATTAAGGAGAAAACGCAACGCGGCGAGACCGGCGAGCGCAGCGGAGACGGATTTTATCACTGGGATGAGGCGCGACGCGCGCGCATCCAACAACGACGCGCCTGGCAACTGCGTCATGCCTTAAAGCCTTAGTGCCCGTATCTGTCCCCTACAAAATAAGATTCAGGAGTCATGATGAGCGTAATAATTGCCCTGGCTGCTCTGGCCCTGCTGATGGTCGCGGCTTATCGCGGCTACAGCGTCATTTTGTTCGCCCCGATTGCTGCGTTAGGCGCCGTGCTTCTGACCGACCCCGGCGCAGTTGGCCCGGCCTTTACTGGCCTTTTTATGGAGAAGATGGTCGGGTTCGTTAAACTTTACTTCCCGGTCTTTTTACTCGGCGCGGTGTTTGGCAAGCTTATTGAGCTTTCAGGTTTTTCCCGTTCTATTGTTGCCGCGGCAATCCGGTTATTAGGCCGTCGCCACGCTATCCCGGTCATAGTGCTGGTCTGTGCGCTCCTGACCTACGGCGGCGTCTCTCTGTTTGTGGTGGCGTTTGCGGTTTATCCCTTTGCGGCGGAACTGTTCCGTCAGAGCGGTATTCCGAAACGGCTTATTCCCGCCACCATCGCGCTGGGCGCATTCAGCTTTACGATGGACGCCCTGCCCGGTACGCCGCAGATCCAGAATATTATTCCAACCAGTTTCTTTGGCACGAACGCCTGGGCAGCCCCCTGGCTTGGTGTGATCGGCTCGGTATTTATCATTGTGGTCGGCCTTTTTTATCTCGAACGTCAACGGCGCAAAGCGCAGGCGAATAATGAAGGTTACGGCACCGACTTACTCAATGAGCCGGAAACGCCGGATAACATCAACCTGCCCAACCCGATCATTGCCATTGCGCCGTTGATTCTGGTTGGCGTATTCAATTTGCTGTTTACCCGATGGATCCCGGTCTGGTATGGCGCCTCGCATGAGCTGACGCTCCCCGGTCTGGCGAAACCGATTGTCACCGAAGTCGGCAAAATTAACGCCATCTGGGCGGTGGAAGCGGCACTGTGCGCAGGTATTTTGATGGTGGTGATCTGCGGCTTTCGCAATATTCGCGGACGGCTGGCAGAAGGCAGTAAAACGGCCGTGGGCGGCGCTATTCTGGCGGCAATGAATACCGCATCTGAATATGGATTTGGCGCAGTCATCGCCGCTCTGCCAGGCTTTCTGGTGTTGTCCAAAGGACTGGCGGCCATTCCCAACCCGCTGTTGAACGAAGCAATCAGCGTAACAGCGCTGGCCGGTATCACTGGTTCTGCTTCCGGGGGAATGAGTATCGCGCTGGCGGCCATGGCCGATACGTTCGTCGCCGCCGCTCACGCGGCCAACATTCCCCTTGAGGTGTTGCACCGCGTGGCGTCAATGGCCAGCGGCGGTATGGATACCCTTCCGCATAATGGCGCGGTCATCACCCTGCTCGCCATTACGGGTTTATCGCACCGACAGGCGTATGGCGGCATATTCGCCATTACCCTGATTAAAAGTCTGGCGGTCCTGTTTGTGATCGGCGTGTTCTACATGACCGGTATAGTTTAAGGAGAACAAGATGCATCTGAACGGTAAAGTCGCGCTGGTAACAGGCTCCACCAGCGGCATTGGCCTGGGGATCGCCTGCGCACTGGCAGAAGCGGGCGCTGAACTCATTCTCAACGGTTTTGGCGAGGTAGATCGCGCCAAAGATAAAGTGGCTCGCTATGGCGCAAGGCCGGGTTATCACGACGCTGATCTGAGCGACCCGGCGCAAATCGAAGCCATGATGCAGTATGCAGAAAGCGAGTACGGCGGCGTGGATATTCTGGTCAATAATGCCGGGATCCAGCATGTCGCCCCCGTCGAGCAGTTTCCGGTCGAAAAGTGGAACGCTATCCTTGCGATCAACCTGTCGTCGGTCTTTCACACCAGCCGACTGGCGCTACCGGGGATGAAAGAGCGCAACTGGGGACGCATTATCAATATCGCTTCGGTGCACGGACTGGTGGCATCAAAAGAGAAATCGGCCTACGTCGCGGCCAAACACGCGGTGGTCGGTCTGACGAAAGTGATCGCGCTGGAAAACGCACAGACCAATATTACCTGTAATGCTCTCTGCCCTGGCTGGGTGCTGACACCCCTGGTACAGCAACAAATTGAGAAACGCATCGCCTCCGGGATCGCCCCCGAAGTCGCGCGTGACACGCTACTTGGGGAAAAACAACCCTCCGGCGAATTCGTGACCCCGGAACAACTGGGCGCGCTGACCCTGTTCTTATGCAGCGATGCTGCGTCTCAGGTACGCGGCGCGGCATGGAATATGGACGGCGGCTGGGTGGCACAGTAATCAGAAAAGGTTCGTCTCCGCTTGTGTTAGCGGGGGCGAACCTGTGACTTATCGCGGTATCCTTCGATCCACTTAAAAAGCAGCATCCCGGCGAGCATTGCCAGTACAAAAATCACCCCCTGCATGAAACCGGCCCCCAGCAGCACCAGTCCGGGGCCGGGGCAAATGCCCGCCAGCCCCCAGCCTGTGCCAAATAACAGCGCGCCGCCCACCAGCCGTTTATCAATATGATTCGCCGTGGGCAGATGCATCTTATCGCCACACAGCGGCCGTTTGCGTCTGGCGGCTATGCGAAAGGCAAAGAAGCCGACACTAATAGCCCCTCCCATGACAAACGCCAGCGAAGGATCCCACACGCGGGTGATATCCAGAAAGCCGATAACTTTTGCCGGATTGGCCATACCGCTGACAATCAGGCCGATACCAAACAGCAGACCGGACAATAAGGCGAAAAAGAGATTCATCACTGCACTCCTCTTGCGCTTAGCCACGCCAGAAACCGACAAGCCACACGGTAATAAACGCAGCGGCCATAAAGGTTAGAGTGGCGACCAGTGAACGCAGGGACAGACGCGACAGCCCACACACACCGTGGCCGCTGGTACAGCCAGAGCCGTAACGCGTTCCCACCCCTACAAGAAGACCGGCTACGACAAGCATGGGCCAGGAGGCCGCGATACTGATCTCAGGCAGCGGTGCCGCCAGACGCCAGATCAGAGGAGAAAGCACCATGCCGAGCAGAAACGCTATTCGCCAGCCCTTGTCTTTATTCGCCCGCGATAACATTGCGCCGAGAATGCCGCTGATCCCGGCGACCCGTCCGCAAAACAGAATCAGCATTGATGCCGCCGCACCAATCACCAGGCCACCTGCGGCGCTTGCCAGTGGCGTGAAATGTGTCCAGTCAATCATCATCTCCCTCCTCGCTTTCCGCTGTCGGGCAATAGAGTGTGTAAAGGGTATTGAGCAATGTCAGTACGTCCGGCGCTGCGACCCGGTAGAAAATCTGTTTTCCTTCACGCCGGGTTTCGACCAGTTGCTGACGGCGCAGCACCCCCAGCTGCTGTGAGAGTGTCGGCTGTGTAATGCCCAGCGCCAGCTCTATCTCACCCACTGACGCTTCGCCCTGGCTGAGATGGCACAGCAACAGCAGGCGATCTTCATTGGCCATGGACTTAAGCACCCCTGCCGCTTTGGCGGCAGCGGCGTACATGCGTTGCTTATCGGGTGTTTTCACACGTCATCTCACGTTATCCGGCATACAATATACTTTTTAATATATTATTAAATCATATAATGATCAACCACGCTGCGCCTGGATAAGCGCGCCTCACTGATGCCTGAACGGCCCGTCAAATTCACAATTCTCCCTGATGTCGGGCTTTGTTACAGATAAGTAATCCGACAGGAAAGTGACATAAAACGGAGATAAAACAAAAGGACAAACAGGGAACAGTCCAACCGGAAAGGGTTTAATTAATGTCGGCTTAAGGTTGTTTATTTATATCTACGTCACCGTTATTAATGAGGGACATTCCGGTGAAAAATACATTTGCTCGCAGCCAGCGCATCATGCACTGGCTGGTGTTATTGCTGATAGTTATCGCCTACGCGGCAATGGAGTTAAAAGGCTTTGCGACGAAGGGCAGCACGCCGCGAACGTTGCTTGTTCTGACCCATTACACCGCCGGTGTAAGCGTACTGATACTCATGGTGGTGCGTGTCGGACTGAAACTCACGCATCATGATCCCGACATTATCCCGCAGCCGCCACGCTGGCAGATCATCTCCGCCAAAGCCGTACATGGTTTGCTTTATCTGATGTTCTTAAGTTTGCCGCTGCTCGGGGTGCTTTCACTCTACGTCGGGCAGGTGGAATGGTCATTTTTAGGTCTGCAAATGCCGATCGCTGCCGCGAAAGACCCTGAGCTTCAGCACAACCTGAAATCGGTACATGAATTTATCGCCAACGCCGGTTATTTCCTGGTGGGCCTGCACGCTGCCGCTGCGCTGTTTCATCACTACATTGTTCGCGATAATACCCTTGAGAGGATGTTGCCCTTTCTGCACCCACGCGATAACCAGAAATAGTTTCGTGCTACAGAGTCCATCACTTTTCTGTTCCGGAAAATTGATGGACACCGTTTCAGTCTGCCTTTACCACCACCACGCCGGCCTTTTCAAGCGCAGCGACCAGCCCGGCATCGGCCTCTTCTTCCACCACCACCGTATTGACCATCGATAAATCACCGATGACATATGAAGAGGCCGCATTTATTTTTTCGGCGGACGCCAGCACGATGGTTTCGGCCGCACGTCGGGAAAATGCCCGTTTAACACTGGCTTCTTCGTAATCGCCGGTGGTCAGCCCTGCCTCGGCATGGAGCCCCGTCACTCCCATAAAAAACAGGTCAGCGTGAATGGCGGAAATTCCTTCGATGGCGGCGGTCCCGGTAGTAACAACCGAGTGTTTAAACAGCTTTCCGCCGATCAGAATGACGTCGATGCAAGGGTGTTCTACCAGCGCCAGGGCAATACTCGGGCTGTGTGTCACCACGGTAATGTGCAAATCCGGTAGCAAGAAGGTGATCAGCTCCGCCGTCGTCGTCCCGCCGTCAATCATGACCACCTGGCCTGGCAGGATCAGTTCAGCCCCCTTTTGCGCCACCCGTTTTTTTGAATCCAGACGCAGCGACTGACGTTCAGCGAAAGTGGCGGTCGCCCCCGACGCCGGCAGCGCTCCGCCGTGCACGCGCTGTAATTCCCCCTCCGCCGCGAGTTCGCGTAAGTCACGGCGAATAGTGTCTTCTGACACCGCAAATTGTGCGCTGAGCGCTTTAGACAGCACCTGTCCTTCACGGGCGAGTTGTTCAAGGATAAGGCGTTTGCGTTGGCTGGTAAGCATGAGGCTATTCCTGTTTTTGCACGAATAATCTTGATCGTGCACGAAAATGCTGTTTATGATGCCTACTCTACGTATGGAGGTGGTATTGTGCAATCAAAACGTGCAGAAGTACGCATTGAGGACAGTAAAATCCTGTCCGACGACTGGTATACGCTGACGAAATATACTTTTGAGCTGCGTCGCCGCGACGGTGAGTGGCAGCGACAGAATCGCGAAGTATATGACCGCGGCAACGGAGCAACGATCCTTCTGTATAACCGTCCGAAACGCACGGTCATCCTGACCCGACAGTTTCGTTTTCCGGTCTTTATCAACGGACATGACGGTTACCTGATTGAAGCCGCCGCAGGACTACTCGATAACATGGACCCGGAAAGTCGCATCAAAGCAGAGGCCGAAGAAGAGACCGGGTATCGCGTGGCGAATGTGCAGAAGGTGTTCGAAGCCTTTATGAGCCCCGGTTCTGTCACCGAAAAACTCTACTTTTATACGGCGGAGTATCAGTCCGGCGACAAAATAAGCCTGGGTGGGGGTATTGAAGCCGAAGGGGAAGATATCGAAGTCATGGAAA
The DNA here is from genome assembly GCA_900112785.1 of Phytobacter palmae. Lineage (GTDB taxonomy): Bacteria > Pseudomonadota > Gammaproteobacteria > Enterobacterales > Enterobacteriaceae > Phytobacter > Phytobacter palmae. The sequence goes on from FONB01000005.1 coordinate 253,543, forward strand.
TGACGCTCGATGATGCCCTCGCGGCGATTGACAGCGGCCTTATCTGTGACGCTAAGACCATCATGCTGCTCTACCATGTCGCGCTCAAAAAACTCCTGTGAGGCCAACATGAACCGTCAAATCATTCTCATCGCGGGTCCTTATCGCAGCGGGACGCAGGGGAACGCGGACTTAATCGCGCAGAACCTTGCCAGGCTTGAAGAGGCCGCGCTGGCAGTCTGGCAACGTGGCCATATTCCGGTCATTGGTGAATGGCTGGCCCTGCCGCTGGCAAAAGCCGCAGGTTCCACGAGACACGACGATGCTATCTGCGAGGCGATGCTCTATCCCGTCGCACATCGCCTGATAACCCGCTGTGACGCCATCTTTCGCATTGCCGGCGAATCGCGTGGTGCTGATATGGATATCAAGCTCGGCAGGCAACACGGCCTGACGATCTACCCGACGCTGGAGAGCATTCCTGCCGTTTAATCGATAAACCGGTATTCACTGCCAGCGGATACCGGTTCATGCACGTTAGCGATTTACCGAACGCGCAATACGCGTATAAGTATGTCTCACACCGCGAATGGCCACGCTATAGGCCAGAATATTTTCCGGCAGTGCCATTCCCATATAACCTGTATCGCCAATATGATGCAGATCGGCCCCGGCCATTTTACTCATCAGGGCAATCTGGCGAATCGTATTGATGTCGGCCCCTTCCTGTGACGTTCCGATAGCCGTCATCGCCAGAACGCCCCTGGCGTGCGCGCAATCAATAAGCGCCGCGACCCTTTCCTGGCTCAGGCCCGGTATCGTACCGGGCGCCGGGATCAAGACAATATCCGCCCCTTGCTCAGCAAACCAGTTCACATCCTCTTCACAAATAATGGCGCTCCCGCTTTCCCGGACCACACCTGCACCATGCATTTTACCGGTTATTAATATCGCGCTGTCGCCAGTCGCATCGCGTATCTCTTTAAGCGCCAGTCCCAGTGCCCGGTTACTCACGCCGTTATTAGGGTTCCCGGTCAGTACAATGATTTTGGCCCCCATCGCCACCAGTTTTCGCGCATTTTCCGCCGTCGCCGCGCGCCCGGGATTCATTGTCCAGATATCGTCATGGTTACGGGCAAAACTGGGGTCGACGGCCTCCAGGTTCACGCCGATTACCCGGCCGGTCAGTTGCGCTAAACGATGTAACACCTCTTCCGGTCGGGTATCCGCAGGCATGCCCGCTATATGTGGATGTTCGCTATCAAACATATTGATCAGCAGGATATCCGCCCCCTGTGACGCCGCAAGCTCTGCATTGGTCACGTTGTTAAGTAGCGGCTGCGTAATCGCTATCGTTTCACTGATCAACACGCGCCCTTCACTGGCACGAATCGCATACAGCAACGCCGCTTTGTCCATCTGTACCAGGTCGGAAGCACAGCAGTCCAGTAAACGTTTGGTTGTCATATTTTCACCTGCAGTAAGTGTACCATTTATGTACCATACACCTACCTTAAATAAACCATACGTCCTGAAACCAGTCGAATATGTTTACTTTGTGATCACTTTCACGTTTGCAGGCGGGCACAGCTCCGTAAGCAGGATGACAACTGGCGTAAAATGGTTAAGGATTGGTACACAATAAGCCGATAGAGAAATTCATTCTGGAGATGTGATGTCCGCTGTCTTTGCCCTCGATCCGTCAGATGGCCTGCCGCTGTATATGCAACTCATCAATGTCATCAAAAGCGCCATTGCAAAGGGGCAACTGCGTCCTGGGGACGCAGTCCCCTCTGAGCGAGAACTCGGGGAAATGCTGGCGATAGCCAGGGGGACGGTGCGCAAGGCATTTCAGCAGTTATTTGAGGAGGGGATCCTTATTCGTCAGCAGGGAGCAGGGACGTTTGTTGCCCCTCACCTGCGCCAGTCGCTCCCCTTGCTGGAAAGCTTTAGCGAGATGGCCGATGCCAGCGGAGGCCAGGCACAAAGCGAACTGGTGGGCTACCAGCGCCGGATCGCCTCGCCGCAGGAGTGCCAGACCCTGCAATTAAGTGCGCCGCACAACGAAGTGGTAGAACTGACCCGGGTGCGTAAAATTAATGGTATTGCCATCTCCGTGCAAACGGCGGTATTACCCGCACAGTTGCTGGAGAAAATTACCGACCTGCCTGAGTCGCTCTACCACTACCTTGATCAGAAAGGGATGCCCGTACTTCGTGCCACCCAGCGTTTTGCCGCCGTCGCGGCTGACGACAGGCTGGCACACTATCTTGGCATCCGCCAACAAACACCGCTTTTGTTAGTCACCCGTAGAGGGTGCAGCCATAACGACGTCCCCGTAGAGTATACCCGCACCTGGTGCCTTAGCGATTACCACGATTTCAGCCTTGAGCTACGTAAGTCTGACACCGATACAGATGCATGATTTAACGTTATAAAAAGGGGTATTGAGCGCTTAACGCCGCTCACAGGATAAACGCCCTGAATGAACCCCGGCGTCTCGCTTGCGCAACGAGACGCACTCGCCCATCACTCGTCGGAATTGCGCCCATCCTGCCCGCTTTATAAGTGACACTGTCACATCACTTTTCCCATAATCTACTATGATCAGCTTCGTATGCCTTGAGGTGTCGCGTTCTTGAGGCACTTTTGTCGGCCATTGATCGCTTTGCATTAAACGAGGTAATTGAATGGAGTCAACATCATTTCATAAAAGCTGGGGTGCCGAATGGCTCGGAAACGGCACCGTCCGGTTTCGTGTCTGGGCATCCGCTCAGCCCAGTATCACCCTGCGACTTGCGGGCCAGGACCTTGATATGCGCCCGTGCGGCGAGGGCTGGTTTGAACTTACCGTCGAAAATGTCGCCCACGGCACGGAATATCAGTATGTGCTCGCCGATGGCATGACACTTCCCGACCCGGCCTCGCGCGCGCAGAAAGCGGATGTTAATGGCCCGTCGCTTGTCATCGACCCCACACAGTACCACTGGCAACTCCCGCAGTGGCAGGGGCGTCCGTGGGAAGAGACTGTTGTGTATGAGTTGCACATCGGAACATTTACGCCGGATGGAACCTTCCGGTCAGCTATCAGAAAACTGCCTTATCTCGCCGAACTGGGGATTACCCAGATTGAAGTGATGCCCGTGTCGCAGTTTGGCGGCAATCGGGGGTGGGGATACGATGGCGTACTGCTCTACGCGCCGCATTCCGCCTACGGTACGCCGGACGACTTCCGCGCCTTTGTCGATGCCGCCCACGCGCTTGGGCTTTCTGTGGTTCTTGATATTGTGCTCAACCACTTTGGCCCGGAAGGCAATTATCTCTCTTTGCTCTCGCCCGACTTCTTCGATAGCTCCCGCTCCACCCCCTGGGGTGCGGGTATCGCTTATGATGTGGATGCGGCCCGTCGCTATATTGCAGAAGCCCCGCTCTACTGGTTGACCGAGTTTCGTCTTGATGGATTACGCTTCGATGCCATCGATCAGATTGAGGATAAATCCGAAAAACACATCCTCATAGAAATTGCGCAGCGCATTCGTCAACAGATAACCGACCGCCCCGTTCATCTCACTACCGAAGACAGCCGTAACATTATCGACCTGCACCCGCGCGACCAGAACGGCGCTGCCCCCCTCTTTACCGGCGAGTGGAACGATGATCTTCACAATGCCGTGCATGTGCTGGCGACGGGTGAGACTCATGCTTATTACCAGGATTTCGCGAATACCCCTGAAAAATGGGTGGCCCGGGCCCTCGCCGGGGGGTTTGCTTATCAGGGCGATATCTCTGCGCACAGCGGCGAACCGCGCGGCGTGGACAGCCGGGGTCAGCCGCCTGTCGCCTTTGTCGATTTTATCCAGAATCACGACCAGGTGGGCAACCGCGCACTGGGGGAACGGCTGATTAGCCTCGCAGGGCCGGAACGCTGCCAGCTTCTGCTGGCTGCCCTGCTGCTCTCGCCGCATATTCCGCTGATCTTTATGGGTGAAGAGTATGGCGAGACGCGGCCTTTCCTGTTCTTTACCGATTTCCATGGCGATCTCGCCCGCGCCGTTCGTGAGGGACGGGCAAAAGAGTTTGCCGGTCACTCTGGCTATGACGGCATTGATGTGCCCGATCCCAACGCCGAGAGCACCTTCACTCTGTCGAAACTCAACTGGCAGGCACAGCAAAGCGCGGAAGGTAAAGCATGGTTAGCCTTAACGCGTGAACTACTGGCATTGCGCCAGCAGCACATTGTGCCATTGCTCACCAATGCTACAGGGCACAACGGTACGGTCGTGGATACCGATTGCGACTTTCTCGCCGTACGCTGGACCTTCCCTGACGGGACGTTATCAATGGCGCTCAATCTCGGTGAGCACGCCCGGCCCGTACCTGACCTCCCCGGCAAGACGTTGTTTTCTCGCCCGACTATCACAAACGAACTGCCGCCACATTCGATTGTGGTTCGCCTCGCGTCAGGAGATGCGCAATGACCATTCCAACGGCAACGTACCGTATTCAGTTTCGTAACGGCATGACCTTTGACCGTGCCGCGGCACTGGTGCCCTACCTGAAACGCCTCGGCATCAGCCATCTGTATGCTTCGCCTGTTTTTACCGCCACCAGCGGATCAACCCACGGTTATGACGTGACAGACGCGAATGAAATCGATCCGGCCATTGGTGGACGCAAGGGATTTGATCGCATGGTAAACGCGCTCAAAGAGGCCGGGCTGGGTCTGATTCTCGACATTGTGCCTAACCATATGGCGGCATCGCTGGAAAACCGCTGGTGGCGCGATGTTATCGAACACGGACCGCAAAGCCGTTACGCCCACCATTTCGATATTGACTGGACGCGCCCGCTTACTCTGCCGTTTCTGGGCGATACCTTTGAAAATGCACTGGAGCGTGGCGAGATCCACCTGCAACCGGACCCGGAAACCGGGAAGCCTGCCTTCGCCTATTACGAAAGCTTTTACCCACTGACGCCGGAAAGCTGGCAGCACGATCCCGACGCGATACTGAATCTGACGGATAAATCAGCCATTATCGCGTTGCATCAGCGCCAGCCCTGGCGGCTCACCTGCTGGCGCGATGCGCCTCATTCGCTCTCGTACCGCCGCTTTTTTGAAATAACCGGTCTGGTGGGCGTTCGCGTGGAAGATAAAGCGGTCTTTGATGATACGCACCGGCTGATTCTTGAGCTGGTGCACAGCGGCGTCGTTGACGGACTGCGCCTTGACCATATTGACGGGCTGGCGGACCCGAAAGGTTATCTGGATCGTTTGCGCCAACAGGCGGGGCCGGACTGCTATATCACCGTGGAGAAGATCCTGGCCGACGGCGAGCAGATACCGCCAGAGTGGCCCATCTCCGGGACCACCGGTTATGAATTTATCGCCGCGTTATCCGACGCGCTGGTCGATGGCGACAAGATGGAGACCCTGAGCCAGACCTATGAAGAGGTACTGGGCAGAACGGTTGATATGGCGAACGAGCTCAGGTCCGCCAAGCTGCTGATGTCGGGGCGCAATTTTGAAGGTGAATTTACAACTCTTCTCAGACTGAGTCTGGAAATTGCCACGGCCGAAGGGGCGGATCTGGATGAAACCGCGATGAGCACGGCTCTGCGAGAGCTGCTGGTTGCCTTCCCCGTTTACCGTACCTACGGCACTGACGAGGGGCTGCCCCCGGCAGACTATGCCCTGTTACAAAAGGTGGCCGATTCGGTGAGAGCCTCCGGCAATCTGCCTGATCCTGGTGCGCTGGATTTCCTGCAAAAGATTCTGGTGGGCTATCTAAAAGAGAGTACCGCCGATAATGTGCTCACCTTTCGCACGCGCTTTCAGCAACTGACCGGACCGCTAATGGCGAAATCGGTGGAAGACACCCTCTTTTTTCGTCAGCACATGGCGCTGGCGCTCAATGAAGTGGGATCGGAGCCGTTACCGCGACCCTATTCGCTGGCCGCTTTCCATAATGAGATGCAAACCCGCCGCCAGCGCCAGCCGGATGCCCTGTCGACAACCTCCACTCACGACACCAAGCGGGGTGAAGATACCCGCGCACGGCTGTATACCATTACCGAAGCCCCCGAACTCTGGGCGCAGTGCGTTGTTCGCTGGCGCGAGATGAATAAATCAAAAGTGGTGCTGATTGATGACGGCGCCGCGCCACGCTCCGGCAGCAAATGGATGATCTATCAGGCGCTGGCGGGGGCGTGGCCCGTAACGCTGCGCCCGGATGATCGTAAAGGCCTCAAAGCCCTGGAAGAGCGTTTTCTGCCGTATGTTGAAAAAGCGCTGCGCGAGGAGAAATTACGCACGAGCTGGGATGACAATAATGACGCTTACGAACAGGCGGTTCTGGGCTATGTCGCCCATCTGCTCTCAGCGGATAACCAGACGTTTCTGACCGATTTCCACCGCGCCCTGCAGCCTTTTATTCGCGCCGGACTGGTGAACAGCCTGACACAGGCAATAATTAAGCTTACTGCACCCGGCGTACCGGATATCTACCAGGGGAGCGAGGCGTTCAATTTTAGCCTTGTGGATCCGGATAATCGCCTCGAACCCGATTTCTTTGCGCTTGCCAGCGCGCTCGACGATGAGGACAAACCGCTTAATACCGACAAAGAGGCCTGGTTTAGCGGCAGAACGAAACAGCAGGCTATCGCCCTCCTTGCCCGTTTCCGCCAGCAAAAACCGCAACTCTTTCGCACAGGTGATTATCAGCCGCTTTCCGCCTCAGGTTCGCAGGCGAAAAACGTTATCGCCTTTGCCCGCACCTGCGGCGACGAGGCGCTGATTGTTATCGTACCGCGTCTGGTTTTCGATTCGCTGGCGGCACACCCCGACTGGCTCTACCCGCCAGGCCTGGAGGATACCTCGGTCATGCTGACGGATGCGCTTGCCGGACGGCGTTATCGGGATCTCTTTACCGGAAAAGAAGAAAACCTGAATAAGGGCATCGACCTGACGCCAGGTGATGGCAGTCTGCCCGTACGCGTTTTATATAGTTCATTTTAACCTTTTGTATTTATGGCAAAAAATGTCATTAGCGGGAGAAGGAAAAAATGTCAGACGGAAAGTCATTTACTATTACAGCAGGAAATTATCATCAGCTCGGTGCTAATTACGATGGCGAGGGTGTCAACTTTGCGCTCTTTTCCGCACACGCGCAGCGCGTAGAGCTCTGCCTCTATGCTCCCGACGGCCAACAGGAGATTGCAAGGCTCGATCTGCCGGAGTACACCCATGAAATCTGGCACGGCTATGTACCCGGACTGAAACCCGGCGCACTGTATGGTTTTCGCGTCCACGGCCCTTACGACCCGGAAAATGGTCACCGTTTTAACCCGCACAAATTGCTGGTTGACCCCTATGCCCGCGAACTGGTTGGCAATGTGGAGTGGAATGAATCGCACTTTGCCTACGATCTGTTACATGAAGATAAAGATCTGACGTTTGATACCCGCGACAGCGGCCCGTATATGCCTAAATGCCGGGTGATCGACCCGAATGAGTTTGACTGGCAGGACCAACATCGCCCGGTCATTCCCTGGTCCAGTGCGGTTATCTATGAAACACACGTCAAAGGCTTTACCCAGCTCAATTCCGCCTTGCCGCAGGAACTGCGCGGCACCTTTGAAGGCATGGGCCACAAGGCGACGGTTGATTACATCAAAAATCTTGGCATCACCTCGGTTGAACTCCTGCCCATCCACTGGTTTCCGGATGACCAGCATCTGCTCGATAAGGGGCTGAAAAATTTTTGGGGCTATAACACCCTCGGTTTTTTTGCACCGGCTTCGCGTTATTACGGCCCTCGAGGCATTCAGGGTCTGCGTGATATGGTTCGCGCCTTTCATGACGCCGGTATCGAAGTGATCCTCGATGTGGTTTACAACCACACGGCGGAAGGCAATGAACTTGGCCCGACGCTCTCGTTTAAGGGGATCGATAATTTCTCCTACTACCGTACATTGCCTGACCAGCATCGCTATTACATCAACGATACCGGTACGGGTAACACGGTGAATACCTCGCATCCTCGGGTGCTGCAAATGGTGATGGACTCCCTGCGTTACTGGGCCGAATCAATGCATATCGACGGCTTTCGCTTCGACCTGGGGACTATTCTTGGGCGCGAACCGCAAGGCTTCGACCAGCGTGGCGGCTTTTTTGACGCCATGATGCAAGATCCGCTGCTTTCACGCCTGAAATTGATTGGCGAACCCTGGGATATTGGTCCGGGCGGCTATCAGGTGGGTGGCTTCCCGCCAGGCTGGGCCGAGTGGAATGATAAATATCGCGATACGGTGCGCGAATACTGGCATGGCGATAATGTCTCCAGCGATTTTGCCGCACGCCTGTTAGGCTCCGGCGACCTGTACGACCAGCGCGGGCGTCGTCCATGGGCCAGCGTTAACTTTATTACTGCCCATGACGGTTTCACCCTTAACGATCTCGTGTCCTACAACGAAAAGCACAATGAAGCCAACGGCGAAGATAACAACGACGGTCACAACGATAACCGCTCCTGCAACTATGGCGCGGAAGGCCCTACTGAGGATGAAGGCATTAACGCCGTGCGCGAGCGGCAGAAACGCAACTTCCTTGCGACCTTGTTCTTTTCTCATGGTACGCCAATGCTACTTGCGGGTGATGAGTTTGGCCGCAGTCAACTGGGTAACAACAATGGCTACTGCCAGGACAGTGAAATTTCATGGGTTCACTGGGATGACCTGCCGGAAACGGCCAGTACGCTGCGCGAGTTTACCCGCCACATTATAAAACTGCGCGCTGACCAGCCGTTGCTGCGCCGTGAAAACTGGCGCGATGGCATGGTGATTGAGTGGTTTAATGCCGGGGGGGGCTTCCAGCAACCCGAACAGTGGGATGAGGGTTCGACGCTCGGTGTCTATATTGGCCGCCCGGATCTGCAAACTGAAAAGGGTATCTGGCATGATGTCCTGATGCTGTTTAATCCGTTTGAAGGCAACGTGCCGTTTCGCATTCCGCAGTTTGGCGAGGGTGGCTGGGTGCTGGAGATTTCTACCGCCGAAAATGCCAGACACGGGCTGGTTATCACTAAAGAGATGGATTTTGAACTGGAGGGGCGCTCTATCGTTCTGTTCAGACGCCCGTAACGATTCTTGACACCGTCACTTTAAAAAGCAGTTCCTGAGCAGGCCACGCGCCTGCTCATTTTTAGCCCGCCCGTTTTTTGCTTCCGTTTACGCCCTGTCGGCAACTCTATACACTTCCTGCTTCGTCAGCCGCTACAAGTAAAAAACAGATGAACAAAACGCGCATTAATCTTCCCGCCGGTTATTTTGGCATGGTACTGGGCATTATTGGCCTCGGTTTCTCCTGGCGATATGCTGCCACCATCTGGCCTGTCACCACCCTGCCTGCCGATGTGCTGGTCATTTTCGCAATTCTTATCTGGGCGCTATTGATGTTTGCGTTCATTACCCGTCTGATACGCCACGCAGGTACGCTGCGCGAAGAGATTGGGCATCCGCTGAAAAGCAGTTTTGTCAGCCTTGCGCCTGCCACCAGTATGCTGGTGGCCATTGGCCTGACGCCCTGGTGTCATACTCTCGCCCTGCTGCTTTTTCTGGTTGCCGTCACCGCCCAGTTGACCTTTTCTGCCTGGCAAACCGCCGGATCATGGCGCGGCACACATCCGAAAGAGGCCACCACGCCGGGTCTCTACCTGCCTACTGTGGCGAACAATTTTATCAGCGCGATGGCCTGCGGCGCGCTCGGTTTTACCGATGTTGGTCTGCTCTTTCTAGGGGCCGGCATTTTCTCCTGGCTGAGTCTCGAACCGGCCATTCTGATTCGAATGCGCAACCTGGAAGAGATGTCTCCTGCGGTCCGCACCTCGCTTGGTATTCAGATGGCCCCGGCGTTCGTTGCCTGCAGCGCCTGGCTGATACTGAACGGCGGTCAGGCGGATGTCTTTGCCAAACTGCTCTTTGGTTATGGCCTGTTGCAAACGCTGTTTATGATCCGCCTGATCCCCTGGTATAGCGCGCAGCCGTTTACGCCGTCGTTCTGGAGCTTCTCGTTCGGCGTGGCATCGCTGGCTACCACTACCCTGAAACTGGGACAGGGTTCTCCCGATGGCGCGCTGTACTGGATCTCCTTCCCGCTGTTTGCCGCCTGTAATCTGGTGATCGGGTTACTGATAGTAAAAACTTTTATGCTGCTGGTGCGCGGCAAATTAATCATTCGCGAAGAAAACCCGAGTGATAACAGGCCAGGCGGGCATCGCGGCTTATAAAACCGCAGGCAGAACAGGCGAATCCATGCGCGCTTTTTGCGTTAAACCCTGGCAAAAAGTAAGCGTCTACCGGGCGTTGAAATACTCGATAGTTTCTCTGACTTTGCGGGCGGCACTTTTCAGGGTGTCGATATCCACCGAGCCAATAGCCATGCGCAGCGCATGTGGTGTGTGAATGGAAGTGCTGAACGGTTCTGCGGTGGTCAGTGAAATGTTCTCTTTGAGTAACGCACTGACCACACGGTCCGCGCGCACCTCTTCCTGTAACGGCAACCAGACAAAATACGACGAGGGATGGCTTACGCAATGAAGCGGGGCCAGATACTCGCGAGCGACAGACTGGCGGTAGCGGGCATCCTCCCTTTTTAGCTGTTCCAGACGCGCCACTGTGCCATCCAGCACCCAGCCACAGACAATTGCCGTCATCAGGGCGGGCGTATTCCATGTGGTTGCCCTTATGGCGCGTTCAATACTCCGCTTTTTCTCCTCCGGCGCGACAACCATTCCCACACGCAGCCCGGATGCCACGTTTTTGGAAAAGCCCGCAAGATAGAGCGTCCGCTCCGGCGCATAATGGTGAACAGGCAGCGGCGGGTTATCCACCAGCCAGACATAGGTCGCATCTTCGATAATCAGCAGATCATGTTCACAGGCGATAGACGCCATTTCGCTGCGAAACGCCTCATTTGCCACCCACCCCAGTGGATTATGCAGCGTGGGCATCGTGTAGATGGCTTTCACCCGACGCTTTTTACAGAGCTTACGTAGTGCCTCAGTATCCATCGCTTCCCCGTTGGCCGGCACCGCCGCGAGTTCCAGATGAAACTGTTCAGCCAGTACTTTAAATCCCGGGTATGTCAGCGCGTCAACCGCGACCACATCGCCGGGCTTGAGCAAGCCCATGACCGCGACCGTCAGCCCGTGTTGCGTCCCGTTGACGATCATCAGGTTCTCAGGGTCCGTTTTGACGCCGAATTGCGCCAGATACTCGGCAAACACACTACGTTCGCTGGCTTTGCCGCCGTGTGGCTGGTAACGCAGTAGTGATTCAATATCACCACTGACAGAAAGCTGACGTAACGCTGTTCTCAGTAATTCCGCCTGTTCAGGCAGCGCCGGATAGTTAAAACTCAGATCAATCACATCGGAAGCGATCGCATGACGATCGATACCCTGCCCGCGCGGCAGCATGATCTCTCTGACAAAAGTCCCGCGTCCCGTCTCACCGCTGACCAGCCCCATTGCCTCCAGTTCCGCATAGACGCGCGTCGCTGTGACCAGCGAAATATGGTGCTGCGCCGACAAAGCGCGGTGGGTAGGTAGCCGTGTTCCGGCTACCAGTTCACCGGCTTTGATGGCATGCGCGAACTCATCCACGAGGCTTTTGTAGCGTGATTTCACAATTGTATCCATGACAATAATTTGATTGTCATGAATTCTCAGCCGTATGCTCAGTTCTGTCAAACAGGTTCAGATAACCCTAACCACACATTGAGGTGCGCTGTGCAAAAGAAGCAAGACTACCCGCCCCTGAGCGGCTGGATAAATGGCTTTACAGGTATGATCATTTTTAGCGGTTCGCTTCCGGCCACCCGCGCCGCAGTACTGGATTTCGATCCCCTGTTTCTCACTGTCGCCCGTGCCTCCATTGCCGGTCTGCTGGCATTGCTGTTAGTCGTTACCCTGCGGGGCAAGCGCCCGAACGGTGCCCAGGTACTCTCCCTGATGGTGGTTGCCCTCGGCGTGGTGGTTGGTTTTCCTCTGCTTACGGCCTTTGCGCTGCAACATATTACCTCGGCGCACTCCATCGTGTTTCTCGGTCTGCTGCCGCTCGCTACCGCCATTTTCGGCGTCATACGCGGCGGTGAAAGACCACGTCCGGCCTTCTGGATCTTTTCAGGGCTGGGTAGCTTGCTGGTGACCGGCTTTGCCTTAAGCCAGGACATTACCGTTTCGGCAGTGGGTGATTTACTGATGCTGGCGGCGGTGGTTGTCTGCGGGCTGGGCTATGCTGAAGGTGCACGCTTAACACGCGTACTGGGCGGCTGGCAGGTGATCAGTTGGGCGCTGATTATTGCGCTGCCGTTGATGTTAACCGTAGCAGTATTGACCCGACCGGCAAGCTTTTCAGGTATCAGTGAACCCGCATGGTTTTCATTGGGTTATGTCTCATTGTTCAGCATGCTGATTGGTTTTGTCTTCTGGTATAAAGGGCTGGCGCAGGGGGGAATCGCCGCGGTCGGGCAGCTACAGCTGCTGCAGCCCTTTTTTGCACTGGTGCTGGCCGCGACGTTGTTGCACGAGTCTGTCAGCATCACGATGATCATGGTCACCGTTGGGGTTATTGTCTGCGTGGCAGGATCTCGTAAGTTTGCGCGTTAACAGGTTTTCTGGTCACTGATGCCCCGGCATAAGTGCCTTTTTCACGGCAGGAGAAGCAGTATGCTAAGAGGTTTGAGTGCCTTTCCACTCACCCCCATCATCAACAACAATGTGGATGAAGCCGCGTTTGTTCATCTAATTACTAACCTTGTCGCGGCGGGCGTGGACTCCATCGGCGCAGTGGGTTCGACAGGCAGCTATGCCTATCTCACACGCGATGAACGCCGCCGGGTGGCAGAACTGGCCGTGCAGCACGCCGAAGGGATACCGGTGCTGGTGAGCATCGGCGCGATCCGCCTGGACGATGTGCTGGCGATTGCCGATGACGCACAGCGCGCCGGGGTGAAGGCCGTTATGATGGCGCCGGTATCCTATCAGCGGCTTACGGCCGAGGAAGTCTATACCCTTTACGAAACCGTCACCCGTCACCTTTCCGTGCCGCTGTGTCTCTACGATAACCCGGCGACCACCGGTTTTGCCTTTACCGATGACTTACTCGTTGAGATTGCCGCGCTTCCCGCCGTCTCTTCAATCAAGCTCTCTGCGGTCTCTACCGATCCCACGAAAGGCAAAGAGCGTATTGATGATTTGCGCGCACGCATTCCTGCGTCCGTCACTATTGGGATCAGTGGCGACTGGCAGGCGGCTACCGGCTTTGCCGCCGGATGTGATGTCTGGTATTCGGTGATTGGCGGGCTGTTCCCTCAGGTAAGCCTCGCCCTTACGCGCGCCGCGCAGGCGGGAAATCATCGTCTTGCGGGCGAACTGTCCGACCAGCTTGAACCGCTGTGGCAACTGTTTCGTATTCACCGCAGCCTGCGGGTAATGGCCGCGGCGGCGGAAATCCTGGGCGTGGCCGCCCCTTCCTGCCTGCCTTTCCCTCTGCGTCCACTGGCAGGCGAAGAGAAAGAACATCTGTACGCGGTCCTCAAGTCCACCGGCCTGGTGTAGCGGTTCTCTACGGGCAGACCTGAGCGTCGGTCTGCCCGTTTATGATGTTAATGGAACGTCTTAAGCGCCGCTCGTACCTGTTCTTGTAATACTTTCACCACCGGCCCCCTGCCACTTTCCGGGTTGGTTGTCAGATAGCTTTTGATAACCTGCGCCAGTAATTTCAGGTTCGCTTCGGACTTATCGTTATGGAAGGCTGCCAGCGCATTATCGACACTTTGGATATTTTTACGGACGGTTTTACCAAATAATCCACTGGTGGTTGAATAGGATATAAAGTCCGCAGGGCTCATTACCCCGGCAAGACCCGCCATCACAATATTGTCTTGCTCAATTGCCGCCTCCAGCGTCTCGCTGGCCATCTCAAGTGATTGTTCAAGAGCCTGTGTATCGGGAAAATGCAGCGTTTTGGCCTGATTTTTACTTTCTTCCACTTTGGCCAGTGGCAATGCCAGTCCATTCTCTTCCAGGATAGCGGGATTTATCTTTGCTAGTTTTTCCATTTTACCGATATTCATTTGAATATCTTTTGTCAATTTTTCTTCTTTATATACCAATGCTTCATATTGTTCTTTTAATACTTCAAGGCCGAATTTTTCATTAAATTCCAACAGCCGCTGATTGACATCTGTGCTGTTCATACCTTCGTAAATGGTATTGAAATAGATAACTTTTCGGCTCATTAACTTGATATATTTTTCTTTGATGGCTTCGCGCTTTTTGGCGGCAACAACACTCTCTTGCTTTAATGCTTTTAATAGCAGTTCCACCTCTTCTCTTTCGCGATTGAGCATTGCTTTGCGGATATCGCCGCTACCGCCTATTGTGCGGTTGCTTTTTAATAAGGATTGCTCCTCTTCGCCTTTGATTTCCCGATAGTCCGGCGTATTGAGTTTATTGTCTTCAATACCCAGATGTTGCGGCGTCTCAGGGACCATCTTATCGTTATTGTCGCCAATTTTACCTGTTAACTCGTAATTTCCCATCCGCCACTCAGCAGCCGTATATTCAAACAGGGTTTTATTAATGAAATAAAGTGCCCGGGCTTTGATAACCACGCCGATAGAGGCAACGGCTTCCGGCTTAAAACTGTAGTCAATAATTAACGGTTTAATGGCATCGAATGTCCGTTTTTTGCGATTAAATTTCGCGGCACCCTGCAGACCCGCATTACTGTGTAACGTTGCCTTCCCTTGTGCAAAGAAACCGGCACTCAGCGCGGCGATAACCTGTGAGCCGATATTCGCTCCCAGCTCGGCGCGCAGCAAAATAGCACCGGTAAATTTCGCATGATCGCCAACCGACCAGAGACCCTCTTGACCTTTGGCATTGAGCAGAATATCAATGTCCAGATTCGCATCAGCCCCCAGAGAGCCATAAACCTCAAGGCCAGGGAAGACGGGGAATATCATGGAAACTTGCAGCGGCAAACCGACCGCGAGCTCCTGTAGCGAAAGTGATTTTTTATAGCCAATCTCACCAAACATCTGTTCGATATTTAGTCGGGCGCTAGCCCCAAATGCCGAAAACCGTATCTCATCCAGCTTCGGTTTAAATGATCTGATGGTTAAGCCTGCTTTATTCAGGTTTACCCCTTCGACTTTGAAGGCCACCGAGCCGAAGGGAAGAAAATCCATCAATCCACTATTAAAATCGGGAACAAAATCGGTCATTTCCTTGCCATTACTGTTCTCGCTGGCGGGCAGTAGCTTAAGTGTTGCGCTCTCCACGGAAAACCCGTCTTTATCGACCTGCCCATTTCGAATATCCAGACCAAATAGCGACGTCGTGAGATCAGCCGATGCGAGCGATCCTTTAAATCCGTCAGCATCAAATCCAATTTCTAACTGTTTCGCTTTCCCTTTGACTTTTGCCCGTTCGAGTACTGCATTACTGGAAAGTGTCATGGATTTACCGTTTTGCTTAATCAAAAGTTGCAATTGCTCAAGCGTAAACCCGTCGAATAAAGTGATCTTATCCGGTCCTTTCACAATAGCAGTGGCAAAGCTAACCCCATTTTCGTCAATGGTAACATCGCTGACGCTGCCTTCAACGCCAATGGATTTAATAAGCAGTTTTGCTGATTTCATTGAAAAGCATTTCTGCTCATGGTTATAACCTAAATCAGTCGCGGCAAAGCTAAACGCATCGTAATTGGCCGTAATTTGCCCACCAAAGATTTTGATATGCGTTTTATTATTTTCACTGTCATAGCTGATTTTCGCGCTTCCCTTTGCATCAACCTCAGAGAAGAGCATTTTTAACGTCGCATCAACACTAGCAGACCAATGACCGGGCTCTGCGGTGGCTTCGCCTTTTATATGTTCAAGTATGATCTTTTCACCCAACAGACGAATATTTTGCCCCGTAATATCTCCGCTGCCTTTTACCAATCCATTCTTGATCTGCAACTGCGCGATCGTTGCTTTGATATCCAGTTCGGTAAGTTTTTCGAGATCGAGCCTGGCTTTCTCCAGCATAAAACCATCGTTGTTACTCAACTGCGCCTTTTCTATTGTGACCAGGCCTGCGCTCTCTTTAAAATTTGTCATACTCCCCTGTTCAAACGTCCCATCGGCGGCCAGATTCAGTTTAAGATCCGCATCCGCTTTCCAGTCATAAATCTTAAGCACGGCTTCTTGCGCCTCGAAAATCGCCCCCTGTGCTTTTTTATATTCCGCAGTAATTCCCGTTGCAGAGACGGTGTCATTTCCAAGCGAAAATTTGTGCAACGAGAAGGCCAGTTCATCCAGCCCCTCATTACTGACGCTCAGCGACGTCATATGCAATTGACGTACAAGAAAATTATCGCCAAATGCAATCTCATTAATCAGTAATATCGGTTCTCTGGCTTGTAAAATCGCGCCGCCTTCCCAGGGCAGAATTAATGTCAGCCTACCGTCCTCGCCATAGCTGCCCTGGTAATCAAACAGGCGATACCCCAGCGCAAAGGTGGCATGCAAACCGCCTGTCTGTTCCTCTTTATCCTCTTCTTTTTTCTGGCTGTTTTTCAGGCCAATCGAGCCCACTTTCAGCCAGATGATATGCAAATCGATACTGGCGAGATCTTTCTTGCGCTCCTCAGGGGTGATGACTTTTTTGTCTTCGTGGGTGGATTCTGTCTTTTCACCTCCCCACCATGTGGAATAAATATGTTTGCCTAAGTTAAAAACGCTGGTAACCGGGTTTTTAACCGCCTGAATAATCATTTGCAGATAATCCAGAACTTTACGCAACCGACTTACTGCCCCGTCGCCATCGGCTGCGACCAAAAGCGTGTGGCTGTAATTAACTATCGTCTCATTGGGTAAATAGGTCGCCACTTTCCCGGTGAGGAATAAAATCCCGGTTTTGACGGGCGCGGGTATGGCATCCCAGATATAGATAGCGATCGTCAACGCATTGGCGAATGTCGTCACTTTGCCCACAATTTGGGTAAAGGTTTCAAGGCGCGTCAATAGATAGAGCGTCCCGGTATCGGCAAGCGTCAACAGGCCATTAAGTCCGAGTGTTTTAAACTGTGAACTCAGGAGCGACCACGTGAAATCAGAGACCACGCTGCGCTGCATTACCGCGTTGTCGCCCTGCCATGCATAACGCTGCACAACGCCGGAGGCCCCGGGCGTCCGATTGTCTGTAAGATGACGCTGACTTGCGGACGCCAGCGCCTGTTCACCCATTTGCGTTGCCTCGGCCTCCAGGCCTGGGTCATCATTTAACGCCACCCCTTTCATCTGGCGCGTGGCGCTTACGCGTCCCTGCGCCTGCTGCACAACATGCCCGAGTTCATGGGGTAGATGGTGTTCCTGGCCGGGCGCCAGGTGAACATTGCTCCCCTGCGCATAGGCGTGAGCGCCGTACTCCCCGGGTTTGTCCGAGTTGTAATGTACCCGTACATGATCGAGCGAGATGCCGGATACCCCCTCCATACCGGTTTTTAACTTGTCAGGTATGCCGGTTTTTGCGGACGACCGATTATCCTGCAGCGCGTTACGTGCCGGGCGCTGCGCCGCCTGCTGATGCCTTTTCCCCGCGGGTTCTGCGCGACGTTGTGTGTACTTTGCCATGATTTACGGCTCTTCCGGCGACGAAAAGGGGGATGCGGCAGATGACGAAAAACGCATCGTCTTGTTCTCTTTGTGAAATTCCTGACGGATACTGCCAATCAGTTCATCGCGGTACACCACCCGCTGGTCGTGGCTGATGGCCTGTAACGCACACTGGCGCAGGACATTGATGATTTGCCCCCCGGAGAGTTCAAAATCATCGGCAATTTGCACTAAATCGATGTCGTCGCCTAATTCGCATACATCCTCAAACGCCTGCTGCCAAAGCAGTAAACGCTCGTCGGGGCCGGGTAAGGTAAACTCGACCATGCTCTGGAAGCGGCGGGTAAAGGCCTCATCCATATTGGCTTTCAGGTTGGTGGCCAGAATCACCGTGCCGGGGAAATCCTCGATGCGCTGCAACAGGTAGCCCGTTAGCTGGTTGGCGTGGCGGTCATTGGAGGATTGGGTGGCGGTACGTTTGCCGAACAGGGCATCCGCTTCATCAAAAAAGAGGATCCAGTTTTTATAGCTTGCCGCGTCAAACACACGGGAGAGGTTTTTCTCCGTTTCGCCAATGTACTTTGAGACCACCATCGCCAAATCCACCCGGTACACCTCGCGCTCACTCACTTTCGCCAGCAGTGCGGCGGTGAGCGTTTTCCCGGTACCCGGCGGGCCATAGAACAGTGCGCGATAGCCCGGTTTTACTTTCCGGTCCAGTTGCCAGTCCTGCATCAGGATATCGCCATAGGTAAGCCAGGCGCGGATGTCATCGACCTTCGCCATCACCCGGTCATCGAGCACCAGATCACTCCACTGTAGCGGCGTCTCCAGAGGGTGAGCGGGAAAATCCATGCTCATTTCTGGTCGGGGATGCTGGCCGGTGATGAGAAATGTCAGCCATGGTTCATTAATGCGATAGACGCCTGCCCACGCGGGCAATGCCGGGTCGGCGGGCATCAGTGTCGTGACCTGCTCGGCCATAAAACGGTGTCGGGGCGAGAGAATATGCATGGTCTCAAGCCGCCAGGCCGGGTCGTTACCCGCTAACAAGAAATTAAGCGTCTGACCGGTAGGCACAAATCCGCTGAACGCTTTATCCGTAACCCCGCCAAATTCGCTGAACCCGCGTTCGGTATGCTGATTGAGCCCAAAAAGTCGGTCCAGCGCGTCGGGGCGAATGGCGGGTGCCATTGCCAGCGCCAGCGCCAGGCGCTCGAAAACATTCAACTCCCAGTGGAGCACCAAATCAGCATAGACGCTGCTGTGCCGTTCCAGCGCCGGAGGGGTTATCTCGAGCCAGTGGTTTTCATGCCCTGGCTGGCGCAGATAACAGCGAATGACCTGTTCAATGACCTGAGATAACCAGCCCGTTTCACGGTAAAGCGCAGCAATATTATGCTCCGGGGCAATCACGCTATGCCTGGATGAAGCCATGATGTCTACCTCGTTAACCTGTCGTCTGGCCCGTTGATGCCGCGTCACGGCCGGGGCGCGATCGCAAGACCGGCCCGGCAGATAAACGCGGCCCCTGCCGAATCGTTACGCGGCAAAGGCGGCCGCTTTTGCCGCCCCCAGACCGGCATTTAACGAATTGAGTGACGCCGTGGCGCGGGCCAGCTCGGCTTTTGCAGACTCCAGTTGGGTGTTTGCCATGTTGCTGGCCGCTAATGCCGACTGATAGTGCTCTACGGCACGCTGGTAGCCACGTTGAATCAGGGTATAGAGCGCATTGTCCTGCTGACTGCGGATAACCAGATTGAGTTGGGCGATATAGAAGTCTGCCTGACGGGTAAGATTGTTGAGCGTCTCGCTGGAGTCGCGATACTCCTGACGCGCGGTATCCATCGCCATCCGTGCCTGGATAGCCTCTTGTTGCAGGCTCAGTACACGTTCGGACAGCTCCTCGCTTCTGCTCTGAGCCGACACGCTCTCCCCCTCCGAAGAAGTGACGTTGTCACCTGATACATTGTCGGCAGGCAGTGTGCTGGCGGTGGCCTCAGGGGCAACAGGTCTGTTGAGTTGCCCCAGTTGCGCTTCATATTGCTGGGTCTTCTCATTTTGCCGGGACATCAGATTTTGGTTCTCGCGCTGTGCTTTGCCGAGCGCTTTGAGCACCTTCTCAACGCTTTTAATGACCGCGTTTACCCGTTTCTGCGCGGTGCTCTCCTGAACATCAAGAGAGGTTCCTGTCAACAGCGTCAGCCACTGTTGCGCCTGTCTGGCTTCCAGTGCCGACACGCTACCGGCTTCATCCACCGAAGCCGCGCTGGCATAGCTGCTTTGTAGCGCCGTCAGGGTTAGCGCGACGGCGTTGTTGGCATCACTCGTGGCCTGGTTTAATACCGAAACCAGCGCATCGGGAATCACATTGTTCGCCGCCTTCTGGCGGTTAACAAAACCCGAGAGTTTCTCGACTACGTCTGCGGAAAAGATGAGCTGTTCGATCAGTTCCGCCATGTGTTTACTCGTCTCCCTGACATTTTTCAGGCTCTTGTCCGTCTGCTGGCTGACAAGGAGAGAGTAACGTTGCAGCGTCTCGACGTTAGCCACCAGGGTTTTAGCCTGATTAAGATTGGCCAGCGCCGCGTCTTTTTTACTGTCGGCATCGGCTAACTGAGCGGCGAAACTGGCCTGCTTCGCCGTCAGAGACGTCACCACGGTAGTCAGTTGATTTACCCGAAATTGCGCTTTGTTCGCCTGGCTTGTCAGCGCGTCAATCTCGGCATTCTTCTGTTCGGCAATGCCATTTTTCATGCTTTTCATCCTCTGCGCTCCTTACGGATTAACCTTCGTTGGGGGTTTCGTTATTGTCGCCGCCACTGGCGTCGGAGGCCGGTGCGGCGGCTTTTGCAACGACCGACACGTCCTCACGACTGCCCGCCAGCGGAATTAGCGTTTCTGCCTTCGCCCCGAACGACAAGGTGCTACTCCAGGCACTGGCGTTTGTGTTGATGGCTGACGGCACCGCCAGCACCACTGGCAGGTATTCGATACCGGGGACCAGTAGCGCGCCAAAATTGTCAGTCATATCATCCGGGATAACGGCTTTCATGCTGCGCTCAAGTCCCCCCGCTACCAGTTGCGTACTGCTGCAATGCGCGACACGGTAATTTGCGCCCGGCACCTGTTCAGCAATCGCTTTGTTGAAGTAAAAACCGATCGCCGCATCGCCACTCTGCGCATCGGTGTCCTCACTCGTCATAAAGCCCCCGGTCAACGGCTGCCCGGAGTGCAATAACATGACGCGAAACTCCTGGCGGGTGATGTCTTCGCTTAACGGCGGCAGTGTGAACAGAACCGATTTTTTGTCCTGGCTAAAGGCAATTCCTTTCGCCTGACCAAGCGGCACCTGCAGAGTGACGGGTAACGAGACGCAGGAGAGGATGTTATTAAAGGAGTTGATATATTTCTGGTAAGGCAGACTCAGCACGACATACACGCCCGCCACATAACTGACGCCTGCGGCCAATAAATCACCGTCGATATCCATAACCGTTGACCCTGATGCGCGCACGGGCAACACCACCTGCCAGCTATCATCTGCGGTTACTGCGTGGAAATATTTCGTCGGTTCGGTATTAAACAGCGCCTCAATCTGCTCCAGTTTTACGCTCGCGGCATTTTCCGCTTTCGCAATAAACACATAATGTTCGGGATTGGCCGCAGGGATAGTAATGTCGCTTCCCAGGTGAATTCCCGCGCCTTCCGGATAAGTGGTAAAAGGTTGCTGATACGGATCCAGACTCACGGCAAGACCGTCAAACGTGTCGGTGACACTGGCGATGAGATTAAAGTTAAGCGCCCGGTTGCACTCATCCACCGCGCTGTTGATGGCGTTCATTTCACGCTCAGTATCCTCCAGCACCCCTTCGGCCAGTTTTTCGGCATTGCTGGCCGTTGCGAGCGTTGTCTGCCCGGCGACAACCTGCTGAGAAAGTGCCGTAAACTGGGCATTGGCCGCTCCCTGCACCGTTTTCAGCGCCGCACGAGCCAGGGCGGATTGATTCACCAGATCGGTGGCAATTACTTCCGAACTGGCGGCGGCGGCATCCATCGCCAGCCGGGTGATGTACTCCGCATGATTGGCGGTAGTGCGGATAAAACTATTAGCTTCGAGCGTTTTTCTGTAGATATCCGTGCCGTAACAGGCGGCCGCGGCGATGTTTAACGCGCTGCCCAGTTCCGCCGCGAGGGTGGAAATCGCCTTTGCGGCGGCCTGAATACCTGCCGCCGTGGCGGCACTGTTGGTTACGGTGGTGGCAGTTGCCTGTTGTACAAGCGCTGCCGACGCATCCAGATTGGTCGCCAGGTTATCGCACTCCACCCCCTGTTCGCTTATCAAACGACTGGCCAGCAGTTGTTGTTTCACCTCCGTCAGGCTCTCATAGGCATTGAGTTGTGCGCCCTGGGCATAGTACAAACTGTATTGCGCGCTGCAGTTCTGCGATTGCAGTTGCTGCTGCTGCGCATACAGGCCCGCAAGGGTGTTTCCTGCGGCGCTCTGTACGTTTTCACGGTACGAGTTCATCGTTTCACCTTCCCCTTCGTTCGTTGATTAACGTTCCACGGCTTACCCCGTCACAGCGCCGCTCAAATCGGCCAGGTGACATAAATCGGTTTACCCATCCACGGCAATCGCACAATGGTGTATGACAACGACGAACGACGGATGAGAATGTCGTAAGAGCGTCGCTCTACCACCAGATCCCAGTGCTCACTTTTTTCTGTCAGGGTGCCGCCCCTGACCAGCCAGTTCCCCTGAAACCCCGCCACTGACGTTTTGCCAATGGCGGGCCAGTACTGCGCCACCGCCTGAATCAGACTGTGAATTATCTCTGTCTCGGTGTGGTCTATCCCGATGCCGCCTTCCAGGGGCTGTGACAGCGGCAGTCCGCACAGCACTTTGTTCAGCATCAGGTGATGTTCTTCGCTGTGGGATTGCCCGCAAATCAGGTATTGCAGATAGTGCGTTGCCGCCCGCTGCGCGCTGGCGCTAACAAACTGGTCGTCATGAATGAGTTTCAGGCGCTCAAAAAGCGGTTTGATATAGCTTTGCAACAGCACAACGCCCGCGTTATTGATGACCAGTGGCCCCGGGCCAGGCCAGGGGTGATGTGATGAGGTGGCCGACACACTGAGCGCGTTGGCGGAAGTCATAGCCTGCTCCTTCGCCAGTAACGGCATAGCCTTTCCGGCAAGCGCAAGGTGGTATCGCAGACAGTGGCCGGCGGGCAGACCAGACGCGCTCAGCGCGCCGCGCAACTGCTCCACGGTGCAATCCCCGTGGTGTAATAATCGCCAGCAGAGTTGGTTAATAAGCCATGAGAGGTCTGTCTCCCCGCTGCGGGTAAACCATCCCTCGAGCAGGCAGGCCAGCAACAACTCCTGGCGAACAGCAAGGCTGATAAAGGGCAACGGCAGCGCGGGAAGGAGCAGACACAGCTCTCGCAGCACACTGGCGCTGACAGGCGCACTTTGGACTGCGTGCGTAAACAGCTCACTCAACTGCGCCAGCGAGAGGTGCTGTATCAGACGGTAGCGCACCGCAGGCCGGGCAAAGCGTGGCGCAACAATTCGCCGGAATGTTTCCGGATCGCGCCGTATTACCCCATACAGCCACTCGTTGACAGACACCTGGGCGGGCAGGACACCGGAAATCAGCCACTGCGCCAGATGATGTTGCTCTTCGTCGGCCACGCCTGGGTGTCGCTCCGCCGGACCAGATTGCGTAAAAGGCGTGGCATCCGGCGCAGCAAACATGTCAGCCTGCTGGCGACGTGGCGGATGAGGCGGTATCGCGCCACGCGAGCGCTCGTTCATGGACTGACGCAGAGCCCCCGGCGGCACCAGCGGAAAGAGCGCAGCATCCAGTTTTCCTTCTCTTCGATCGGCCTGTGCGTTGCGCTGCCAGCAGCGGAACATCTCAGGTATTGTGGTCGCCGTCTGGCGGGCAAGGATCGTCAACACCCGCGCTAACCACTGTCTGGCCGTCAGAGTGCCGCCCGCGTGCCCGAACAGTGCCTGAAACAGAGTGATAACCAGGAGACTATCCGCCACCGTTGCCCCGGAGTGCGTCAGCCGCCCCTCCCGGTTCCAGCGGCGCAGCGTATCCAGCAGCGCCAGCGCCGGGGCGCTTAAGTCTGGTGAAAGCCGTCGCATTAGCCGGTGTAATGTCGAGAGCGTGATCTCGCCCTGCACGGTCAAAATGGTGAGCAGACGGCGGGCCAGCGCCTGTTCGTCACTACGCGACTGGCGAATCACCGCCAGCAGCACTCCGGGCGGCGAAGGCATCAGCAATAACGTGCGCAGCGCAATCAATTCAGAGCGGAGCGGCGCATCCGGGGCGGTGTGTCCGTTAATCGTCAGGCGCCCGTAGCGCAAATAATCACGCAGCGGCTGCCAGCGATGACTGGCGGCATGGTGCCGCTTGCGCTGCTGCTGGACCAGTTCGTGCAAAATGACCAGCAATTCAAAATGGCCAGCATGCGGTTGAGGTATGGCGGCCTGCATCAACATCGTTAACAACAGGACATAGTCAATGGCGCTGCGGGCGCTGATAGCCATCAGCGTTTCCTGCACGAACTGACGTCGGCTGAAATGGCTACCTGAATTGACCAGGAGCCATGCCAGCAACACCTCCCATATAAGCCGCCGTGGATGTTGACGCTGGCGCAACAGCGCCTGAGTACGCGTAATGTGCGTCATGATAAAGCGGTGATCGCGCGGCTCCAGAACGGCCACCAGTTGCGCCAGCTGGGGCGTGCTCAAACGCTGTAACAGATAATCACGCACCTGCGACGCGCGACCCTCTTCACGCAGGATACCTGCCGTTCGCGCCCGGTCTTTGGCGGCAAGTTGCGCCAGCAACTCCGCCAGATGGACCACATCGCTATTGTGACGCCAGTTGTCGGCGCGATGATGCAACAGGCGCTGGAACTGCAACCACAGGTCATCGTCATTGGGTTGCATCATCGCGGGCGCGGGCGCGTGAATCTCCTCACGTTGCAAATCGGCCAGCACCTGCAAAAAGACCGGTGCGACCCGCCCGCTAATCTGCAGGCGATCAACCACCTGCGCCAGGCCTGCCACAAGCTGGCGGAAATCCAGCTGATAGTGCTGCGCCATTTGCCAGAGCGTGGCGCGGACAAACTGGCGGGTATTGAATAACGTTCCGCGCTCAACCAGCAGGTGGGTAAGGATCCAGTACCACAGTTGCCCGCTGAACCCACTGTCCTGGCGCAGAACAATGCGCTGTTGTTGCTGGCAGGCGACAACCCTGTCGGCATAGTGGCAGATAAACCCCGCGTGCCACGGCTCAAGTCGCCTGATGGTCTGCCGGATATGTCTGTCGCTCCACTGCCAGGCCATGCGCCGACGCGCAACGTCTCCCTGCCCCACGTCGCGGATCATCCTGGTGAAAGCGTGCGCATCCCCTTGTAATAGCTGCTCCACCAGTGGCTGTAATGAGAGACGCTCGCTGCGCCACCAGGGCGATGTGCCGTGGAGTAAAAACCAGCGCAACGCGTCCAGATCGGTCATCTCACCCGCCACCGCGTGGCCCGGCAATACCGATGCCGGGAGAAAACGCACCTCCTGGTGGTGAAACGCCCGGCTTAGCGCCTCCTCCAGCGCGGATTCAAAGCGCTGCGCTAACGTCTCGTCCAGTGTATTGAGATCAATGGTCCCTAAGTCCAGCTCAAGTGACTCAATACGCCAGCGTTCAGTAGCAGGACAATGCCTGGTGAAAAAGCGCGCCAGAATAGCGGGCATTACCTGCTGGCTCCACTGACTGATCGCATTTTGCAACGCAACGGCGCAGGACGGCTGATCAAAGCGCGTCTGCCACTCACAGCGAGCGATCATATGCTCAGGCGCCGTCATCTGACCTCCCGCTGCCCACGGTTTGCAGGGCCTTGAGAAGTGCCGGGATCGCCTCAGACAAAGCGGCCTGCGGTGAGGCTGTCACATCCGGCAACCGCAGGTTATACCACTGAAACCAGGCGTTGATGAGCGACGCCATTTGCCCGACATTGCACCGCTGAATACGCAGAGCGATATGCCCTGGCCAGTGCAACTGGCGCAGCATATCCAGGCTCTGCAAAAAGGCGGGATTGCCGGTCAGCGTCACATAATCTGGCAGCACCAGCGTGGCCGAAAGCCCGCTCATCGGCGTCTCGTCATCCGGCGGCGGCGTTACGCAAGGGTCTGTCTGCAGTAAACCCTGCTCTACCAGCACCATGCCCTGGCGATCGGCCCCCAGCCAGGCCAGCTGATCAACATACTGCTGCAAGTCACTGGCCGTCAGCGACGGTGTATCCGGCAGTTGCAGCACGCACTGGCTTCCGATGAATAACGCAAAACCCACGGCGTTTTTTTGCATCGACACGTCGCCGGTGATTGGATCATCCCGTTCGGGTTGCCGGAACGGTGTCGCGCAGCCTGCCGACAACCACTCAATAAACAGCGGCTGATCTAATAAGCGCGCCAGCGTGGCGGCCAGCAGACGCAAATGCGCAGGCAGGCCTGACAAAATGGCACATTTCAGTTCAAAGGTGCTGAAATCGGCAAAGGCCTGCTCCGGCAAATGGCTCTGGCGTTCAAGCTTTGCCAGATCCCATTGTCCGTCATGCCGACACACCTCATCTTCATTACGCACCCGTTCGATAATGCGGCGATTGCCGTCTTCACGCAAAATCGCCTCTTTCAGGTGCAAACGCCACCGGAGAATCGTCTGCAGGGTAAGATGCGCGTCGTTGCTGCCGCTGGCCGGAAGAGTTACCCTGGCGCACGCGGCGGTAATGGCCTTCGGGCTGTCGAAGCTTTTCAGATATAAGGCATCGATTAACGGTGCTATCGATGGCGGACAGGCCATCTTCCACTGGCGATAGTCTGTCTGTGAAAGACGATAGCGCCCAGGCGGCGTAACGGGTGCGGCAAGCCAGCTATCGCCCGCCTGCGCCCGGCGGGACGAGAGCGCCTGTAAATTGAGCAGCCAGGTGCTTTTCACCCTGATTCGGGTTTTCAGCATACCGCCAGACCACTGCAGAGCATCAATCATGGCATTGTACAGATCAGCCGGTTCACCGTGGCGCGCCAGAAGGTGGCTGAGCATCTCATCGCGGCGCTGCTCCGCGCTTTCTGTACTCTCCATCGCCTGTACCAGGCCATAGTGATACGCATTAAAGGGGTCACGCTGAAAACGTTGCCAGGCCAGTTGCGATTGCAGGCGGGCATCGGCGGGGTCATCCGGCGCGATATAGTGAAAGCGCTCGCCGCCCAGTAGCAGCGCCTGGACATCGGGCACGTTATACAACGGCTGGCAAAACAGGGTCCGGATAGCAGGCTGGTCGGGGATCCCGCGCAGCGGATCCGGCCGGGTCAATAAGGTTCCGACATCCTCCGGTCCGCTGACAGGCGCTCGGGTGAAGCCAAATGAGAACAGATTGCCCAGGTTGGCCAGTTGCGCAAACTGGTTAGCCATCACCTGATCGAAAAGCATCAGGTATCCTTTGAGCTGCCGCGCCTGCGCGACCCGGTAGTCCGGCGTATCGGCCTGCAAGGAGTTCGGCCCGATAGCATAGATATTGGGAAAGGTGTTCTGTACCGAGTAATACGCCGCGATATTGCGATAGCGCCCGGTCGGTAACGCAGGCGCGATATCAATTTTCGCGTCAATGCTGCTGCTCTGATGGCGGGCCTGCAGTTGTGCCAGCGCATTCAGCGCCGCGTGCTGCGCCGCTGCCCCGGCAGAGGGGGTCTCCGTTTGTGTGGATGACGGCGTAAAATGAAGCCGCGCAACACAGCCATCCTGCACCGGAATACTGTCGGGCTCGCCGTCTTGCGCATCGCTAAACCGACACCCCGCCACCCCCTCCACGCCTTTAATGCCGCTGATACAGACCACAACGTCCATCAGGCGGATAACGTTGCGTTTTTGCGCCGTCAGAGTCCCACTGACTATCCAGCCGTTGTGCATTTCCGGTCCGTTGAAAATTGCGCTGGCATCCAGCCCCTGCGCACGTAACTCTCCATAGCCGCAGCGCCGGACAAGTGGCGCCACATAGCCCGCCAGCGCCTGATTGATTTGTGCGTACACTTGCTGTGCATCGGCATCCGGTGCCATAAACAGCGTGGCGGTGACGTTAATGATCTGCGCTTTGAGCAGCGTGGGAGGCAGAAAGCCTTCACCGAGATTACGCTGGCCGTTAAGCAGTCTGTCGATCCGCGCCAGCAGACGGTCCACGGCATCGTCTTGCGCAGGCAGAGACTTGTCCGCGACATCGACCTCCACCTGATACCAGCCGGTTGGCGTTTGCCCGCGTAACTGCGGCGTCAGGTAGACATTATCCACTTCCGGCACGTTATCCAGCACCAGTCGCTGATAGTCCTCAGGGGTAACGGGACCGCTGGTCAGAATCTCCTGAGCGGCAAAAAATTGCTGCGTCCAGGCGATACGCTGGTCGGGACCGGTAAGCACATCTTCAATCGGGAAACTATTCACATAGCCCAGTTCGGTCAGGGCATAGCAAAGCTGCTCAAGAATAGTGACGCCCGGATCGCTGTCGTTGTAATTGCTCCAGGTCTGGCCCGCCATCGCTTTAAGGTAGCGAATGCCCTCCTGTTTGAGAAAAGCGATGTTTTGCTCCGCAGGCAACGGGCCGGACTGAATATGGTTTTGCATCACCTGTTGCGCCAGCGGGACCGCCGGAGTCATTTCGCTCATCACCAGGCCTCCGATAACGTATTCTGCGGCATCGATAACGTTGCGCTGGCGGCAGCAAGCGCAGGTCCGTCGCTATTTGCGCGGATAAATGTCAGTTGATGCGTGAGGGCCGATACCAGTACCCGGCGCGCATCGGTGGGTACCAGCAGGCCGTCTGTGGCATAGCTTTCCTCACCGTTGTCGGCCCCTGATTTGCAAAGTTGCAAACGCTGTACGGCGGTCACCCCGTCAAAGCTGGCTAAAAAGCTCAACACCGCGCCATGGCTGACCCCGGACGAGACGGAGTATTGCGCCTGCGCCGCCGCTATCCATGGCGAAAGAAACAGGGTTATGCCCTGAGTCAGTGATTGCATCAGATCGTTAGCATTGACCCAGGCACCGATGACCAACGTGGCTATCACCTGAACCGGTTCATACTGGAAGTTACAGACCGACACCTGCGCCATTGCCGATAAGCGGCGGGCGAGATATTGCCGGATAAGTTGCAAACCATCCGCAGAGACCGCCGGACGAAGCGCGCCGATAGTGCCAGCGTTGTCATAGCGGGGGATCACACCAACGCAGACATCGCCAGGGCGTGTCGCGGGCAATATCCGGGTATAAAACGCGCCGGGAAAGACCTCGCGCGTCAGGGTCAGGCTATCCCACTGGCTGCTCAGGCGATCTTTCGTCCTGAGCCGCTGGCTCACCCGCTGGCGAAACATAATAGTGTCTTCTGCCGGGCTGCCGCCGATGGAGTCAAACGGCTGAATAACCCCGGCAATTGCGGGCTGCGTGATAAGCGGTGCGACAATACTGCCTGCCGGCAATTTTGGCTGCTCGCTAGGTGACAACGTCACGTTAAGCTGGCGTTGCACCCGTACCGCCAGCGTATTGCAGTAGACCACCTGTACCCGTTGCGCGACATTTTGCGTCATCAGCAGCCAGCCGCAGGGCTGCCCTGGAGTCACTTGCGCGGTCAACACCGGAGAGTCCAGCGCCATGTCCTGCGGCAGGTCAAGCACCATGATGCCGGAACGGCGCAGTCCGCCCGTCTCATCACTTACCACGCTGAGCGCCTGCCAGCCGTTTACGCTCCAGTAAAAGAGCTGGATCTCTGCCGTCGCCCCCTCCGGGTCGACCTCCTGCGTCAGTTCAATAAACAGGCTCAGACGGCATGGCACCGCCACCTGGGCGAGAGAGAAAAACAGCGAACCCGCAGCCTGATTAACGCCCTGGAAAAGCGCCAGTCCGGGGGCGTGAGTCGCCCCAGGTTGTAATGCCATCGTTGCCAGCGAGAGCTGCGCACGCTCTTCTCCTGCCAGCTTGCGAAAATAGCAGTAGTCCGTCAGCGTCCCCTGATGAATAAGCGTGAAGTCCGTGTTTGTCGTCAGCGGACGGGTGAAATCGAGATATTGGCTCGCCTGATAATTGACCAGCGCCCGGTTGGCTTTCGGCACCCAGGGCAGGTTCGGCATCGGTGTGGTATCGCTTTTACCAAACAGCGACATCAGCGCTTTGGCATTCTCAAGACTGATATCCGCCACCAGTTGCGGATAGAGGTTAAAACCAAACCCCGGCCCTGGCGCAATCAGGGTCATACGCATACCCGGCCCCGTCGACGCACTCTGCGTGTTCCAGCTAAGCGCCGTCGGGAAGCGAAATGTCCAGGTGCTGGAGGGGGCATTGAGGCAGGTTTTACCCGTTTCCCGTTGGGCAAAGAGCCCGCCAGGCAGCTGTGGTTCGGTCGCGTAAAAGGTATAGGGCGTGCTGTGCAGCCGCTGCCAGATCCGCTGCCACCATGAACGACGGGCTGCTGATGCTGGCGGTGGCGGTTCAGCGCCAGAAGGCGGCGCGATCGTTAACATCGCCGGTAATATCTGCCAGCCCATGGCGCTGTTTGCCTGCCAGGTTACGCGAAAGGCGCTGTTGCTCCAGGTTTTTGCCTCTTCGTCGTCCTCATCCGCCCAGTGGTTCCAGGTGGCGTAATACCCGGCAAAATCGGGCGGCTGATTATCCCAGAACAGTTGCAGACTCAGCCCGCTGAGGGGTTTGCCGAACAACTCCGGCGCGTTGAGATAACAGTGATGCCCCACCTCCGGGATCGGGCCAAAAACGGGCATCACTTTATCCGCTGCCATCGGCCCATTGTCATTACTGAGGCTAAACGCCTCGCTCTGTGTCACGTTAACCGTAATGGTCAGACTGAGCAGACGCGGTGGCTTTCGCAAATCGACCTGCGCGGGCAGAGTCAGCCGGCAACAGGGCGCAGTGTCGGCATAGAGTCCGACGGGGCCAGCGGTGAAGGCCGACACGGGGGGAAAGGCGCTGTCCAGGGTCAGCGTGAGCACCAGTTGTTGCGCGTTAGCGCCCTGCTGCCACACGCCATACGCCGTTGCATCGAGCCACTGCTGCGCGCCGCTTAAGGCGATAGCCGCCCGCTGCCAGGGGCCAGCATCGACCGTCTGCGCGAAGGTAAAGGTCAGCGTCACCTCGCGCGTCCCGCTGGCCAGCCATAACATTGAGCTGGCAAAGGCGAACCCCTGGGGTTGGGTCTGTGGCGCACTGTTGCCAAACCAGTCGCTGGCCAGAACCGTATTATCGGCGTCCCGGCGGATCTGGTTTGCTGCCGCCAGCGTATTCACATACTGCTGCCAGTCGCCATTGTTATCCTTCGCGTAGCGGCTACTGATTATCGGACCGGGCCGGGCGGTGTTGATCTCCATCGCCTGCTGAGTTGCAAAGATAATCGGCTGCTTCTGGCTGTCCTGGCCTGCCATGAACGGCGTACCAGCAGGCAGGATCACGGGCGATATCCCCGCAACCGGCGTCAGACAGATCACCGTATGGTCAGGCAGCGCCGGGCGCTGTTGCTGATGTAACAGCCGCTGATAATAAAAATCGAGATGACGGCGACTAAAAGAGTTGAGTCCCGCCCGGGAAAACTCCAGTAGCCGGTTAAACGCGATGATAAGCGACGTATCAGGGTAATCGTTCTGCTCTTCTCTTAATTCAGAGAAGGCGCGGTTTGCGTGGCTAATGACCTGAACAAAAAATGAAAAAACCTGCTGATAGAGTCTTTCCAGCGTACTGAGGACCTCTTGCGGCGAGCGTGGGCGGGAAAACTGCGCGCCGCGAAATTGCCACGCATCGCCAAACAGACTCAGATCAAGCTCCGGCAGGGGGCAGTCTGGCCAGGCCTGCGCCAGCCAAATTTGCATATCCACCCGCCGCCAGAGGCACGGCGAAAGGGTCGCATTTACCTCTTCACTGACGAATTTCTGCAACGGAAAAGTGACAGCGCTCTGCGGCAAAAAGTGATGCCAGGTATTGATCTGCCCGAACATGCTGTCCAGCAGCGAAAACAGGTGCGCAACCGCCTGTTTATCTTCGTCATTCGGGCTGGCAGTCGCAGGCAACGCCTGAAACTCTTTTAGCCGTTTCTGCAACTGGTTAAAACGAAAATGGAGCGGCTGATACGCCGTTTTACCCATCACCGCCAGCAGGATAGCCGGGTCTTTTAATACCAGCGCGCGCCAGTTTCCCGCCGCCTGGTTGTGCTCATCGTAAAACACGATAAGGTCCGCGATAGCGGCGACAAACGCCAGCCGATCGCGCATATCACGGCCATCGATGGCAATGCTATCGGGATCCAGACGCTGGTTGATGTCGCCCGCCAGGGCATCGATGTCAACGTTGATGCGCACCCTGCTGCTCCACGGTAAGATTCGTCCCTTCAAGCAGAGAGAACGGGAAGACATGGTTATGCCGCGAGTTGGTTTGCCTTATCAGATAACCAATATGGATAACCACCGTGGCGGGTTTTAGCTTAAAAGAGACGTCAATGGTTTCAACGGTGATTCGCGGCTCGTCATTAAGCAGCGTCAGGCGCACGGATTGGGTGATTTCATCTTTGAGGGTCGCATCCGGCTGGCGGAACAAAAAGCTGCGCAATTCGCTGCCAAAATAGGGCAACAGGCAGCGTTCGCCACGCGCGGTGCGCAGCACCAAATCGATGGACTGCTTGATATTATCGTGCGCGCTGTTCATCGACACCTGCCGGATTGCCCCGGAAAATACAGGGGGAAATTGCCAGCCGCGACCAAGAAAATCACTCTCACTCATCTCCTAGCCTCCAATAAATACCGTGAAATCGCCAATCACAATCGTTCCCCCGTGCGCCGTCTGATCCCCTACTCTGGCCGCCGGTAAACCACCAATGAAAACCGTTGCAGATCCCTTAATAATGGTGTCCGGCGGACCGACGCAAACCAGCATGTCACCCAGTCTGGCGGCGGGCAGCTTGCCAATGAGCACCGTCGGACACCCCACCTGAACGATAGGCCCCCCCACATGGGGAATCGGTGGAACCCCCGGCGTCACCATCGGACACTGATGAAAATCGGTCAGTCTTGCAGCAGGCGGCATGGTTGTCCCTCCTCTTAGTTGATCATGACGATTGCACCCTTAAGGGTCAGTTCCGCACCGCCCTGTACCTGCGCGCTGACATTGCCCTTCGCACTCAGGGCAATGTCGGCTTTGGCATTTACATTCATGCCAGAAACGGCAACATCGCCGGACGACGCCTTAATACTGACGCCCATATTTCCGCTGATATTGACCTGCTGGTCGGCATGAATGGTGATAGATGCGGGGCTTTTGAGTTCAATGCCGGACGACGACAGGGTGATGGCATTTTTGTTTTGATCGGTGATGCTGATTTGCTGCTTTTTGTCGTCCAGCACAATGACATTGTTGGCTTTGGTGGTGATCGTCATGATGCTCTCTTTGTCATCAAAGACGATGCGCATTTCGCTGTGCGTGACGATAGCTTTTTTGCTGTTGTCCGCATCCGGTGTCAGGCCGCTGAAAGGGGCTCGTTTGCCGCTGTACAGGCTGCCGAGGATCACCGGGAAGCAGGGATCAAGATTGAGGAAGCCGACGATCACTTCATCGCCCACCTCCGGCAGGAAAAAGGCACCCACGCCGCTACTGGAATAAAAGTTGGCCATCCTCGCCCACACGCCGTGCCCTTCGGTATCAAAGAGCGGCAGCGTGACCAGAATCCGGTACGCATTGTCCGGGTCCTGATCGATTTTCTGCACCGTGGCGTTAAATAACCCTTCAACGCCGGGAAGCACTCCAGCCGCCGCCGGGGCCATTACCTCATGTTGCTGAACAAACCACAGGGAAGAGAGGCCCAGCGAGGCTTTGGTAAACCAGTTTCCCTCGGCGAATTCATGCTCAACGCCAGAGACGAAATAGTCGCCATCAAAGCGATCGCCAACGCCTGCCAGCGTCAGCCAGGCGCCCGGCGTTACCGCAGCGTTGCCCGCCACACGCACCTCACCGGTGATTTTCGCCAGTTCGCTTTTCTGCATTTGCGCTTTCGACCACTCGGTCAGCGCGCCATTGTTGAGCGTAGCGGC
Organism: Phytobacter palmae; assembly: GCA_900112785.1. GTDB lineage: Bacteria > Pseudomonadota > Gammaproteobacteria > Enterobacterales > Enterobacteriaceae > Phytobacter > Phytobacter palmae. The sequence goes on from FONB01000005.1 coordinate 287,321, forward strand.
AGACTGGAGAGTAAAGGTGGGTAGCCCCACCACCGCCGAGAGTTTTTTGCTGCTGATATTACCCGGCCCACTGAGGCTGTTGTTGGCCGTGGCGGAGATACATTTCTGGGTGGCGTAATCCCAGGCGCTGGCTTTCACCTCGGCGAGTTGATTGACGGCGTCCATATCCGCGCTGAACTGATAGAGATTATCGCCGTAGGTCACCGTCAGTACCGACGTCGTGTTTTTGGTCGGCGAGAACACGGAAACTTTGCCGTTCAGCGTGCTGACTACCAGGCCATTCATGTCGGCGCGGCTGAGCATAAAATCCCAGTCGCTGCAGTAATACTGCACCAGTTCCGCCAGAGTCAGCGATGTGCTGGCAACGTCGCTACTTAACCCGGCCTGAGTGATCAGAGCGCTTATTACATCGCTGTCGGTTTTGTTCTGGTAGACCGTGCTGCGGCGACCAACGCTCATTTTGATCGCTTTATCGCAGCACTCTATCGACAAAATGGGGCCACTATTGCCCTCCACCTGCACTGACTGACGCGTAACAATGCCGGAAAAGACGCTTTTATTTTCGGTGTCATAACCCAGCGAGATGGTAATTTCCGCGCCGGGTACAAAGGTTGACGAGGCGCTGACAGTAAAGTTTTCCGCGTTGGCGGAGCCATCAAGAATCTCCAGCGTGGCGCGGCCAATACGGTTAATCCGCTGGTCAATCTGAATGCGCAAAATCTGGTAATCGCCGGGGATCGCGCTGCCGTTGGCTGTGATCGTATAGCTTGCCAGGCCGCCAGAAGAGGGGTTAGCGCTCATGCGTCACCTCCCTGTGTTAACGGAGGAACCTGCAGCGAGGTGCCTGAGTTCAAATGGCGAAATTTATCGAGCTGGTTAAAGGCCGCCAGCTGAACATAGAACGATGGATCGCGATAAATGGCCTGGCTAATCTGCGGCAGGCTGTCACCATCCACGACGGTGATGCGGTGGGTCAAATCCGGTGACTTGCGATCCTCTTCTTTTGCCGCCGTTGCCGGGTCAAGGTAAGAGGTAAATTGCAGTGCCACTTTGGCACGCAGCGCGGTGCCATCGGGACGAAAAAAGGTATAGGTGGTATCAAAGACCTGTAGCACGCCCTTAAACGAGAGGCCCTGTCCCCAGTAGAGGATCACATAGTTTGGTCGGTGAATATTGCCGTTATAGTCATACACCGTCTTCTTGAGCTGGTTTATCTCATATGTCAGATCGGTACGGTTGCTCTCGACCACGCCGGTACAGTCAATCACCAGGTCAAAACTCAGTTGTTCCCCCGGTGTCGCCCGATATTTGGACGACAATTTGCCACTGCCAGGGGCCTGTTCTTCGTTGTAACTGACGCTGCGATTAATGCGAATTTGCTCAGGATTGAGGATCACGACATATTCCCCGCCGCTGACCTTGCTGGTGAATTTTTCATCACTGTAGGCCACCATCCTCATTTTCTTTATTCCACCCATTAGCCCTTCCTGATCGGTAACGTTTATCCGGTATATGCCGCAAGACCCTACGACTTAACGCTCCAGCGGATTTTTTCTTTCGCTCTTTTTGAGTTGGCGCAGACAAGCCTGAATCACCTGCTGCTTAATTACCTGTAGCTGCTGCGGATCTAACTGCGTCTGCGTTGGTTCGGATTGACTCTGAATCGCGGTTTTGATGACCAGTTCGCGTATCTCAACGGGCATAGCGGCCTCTCCGGCGTTAGTAAGTGTCAAAATTGGGCATGTCGAAGTACTGATAGGCAAACTCCAGCGTTTCGATGAAAATTTCACTCTCCTGTGAACGTAAATTGCTGGCGGACCATTTCACCGGCCAGGCGGCGATAAAATTCCAGTCCATGCTGATATGACCATTCTCATCAAGTAGCCAGACCTTAATATCGCGGGTTTTGATAGGGGCGGAGAGCCCATTATCCAGCGTATCTTTCACCCAGCCGATCAGTGCTGATTCCGCATTGACCACCCCGCGCCGCAGCACCAGGTTCGGAAACGATGTCTGAGCGGGAAGACGGTACTTAAACCGGTTTTCCCCGCCGCATACCACCTCTTCGATACCCAGCTCCTTACTCAGGCCGCTCACCTCCTGGAAGGCGGCATCGCTGCCGCCCATCCCGGTGATCGAGACGCTGAAATAAAAACTGGTTTGCAGGTTATGATCCATTGGTCACAACGAGCTGTTCGTGGGCGATTTCCAGCGTATCCACAGCCACTTCATTGGCATCGGATTTCAAATCTGTGCCGGTGATTTTGGTCGGCCACGCATTGTTCAGTTGCCACTGCATGGTGACCGCCCCATTTTCATCGAGCAGTTTGATGAGTACCGTTCTGCGTTTTACGGTGTTCATCTTGATTTCATCCATCCAGTTCCAGAAGTTGTTGTCGTTGACGAAGACCCCGCGCTTCATCGTGATGTTGCCGTACTTGGCGATACCGGGCATTTTGATGGTCGAGAACAGCGTGCTGTTACTGTGTCGGTACTCGATCACCTGTACCTCTTTATCCATCCCCGATACTTCCTGAAACGCTACCCCTTTGAGTTCCGAGCCCAGATCAACCTCAAACCGAAACTTGGGCATAGGCCAGGTTGTGCCTTCTTTGCTGCCGTCATCTGCCATGAGCATGCTCCTTAACAGTCGCTAATCAGTTAATTGACTTATTGATGTGTGAACAGGCCTGAACGCTTCACTTAGCCTGATTTCGCCATTTCCTGCTCAAAGGTGATGACGAGGAATTCTGCCGGACGCACGATGGCGACTTTCACGGTGACATTGAGGAAACCGTTCAGGATATCGTCCCCCGTCATGGTGGAGCCCAGGCCGCAAAAGACCTGAAACGCATCGTTTGCCGTGGCGCCCTGTAAACCGCCCTCTTTCCAGATATCGGTCAGGAAGCTGGAGATTTCGCTACGTACCGCAGCCCAGGTATTCGCCGTATTGGGTTCAAACACATACGCACGCGCTGCCAGTTTCACGGACTGTTCGAGGAAGGTCATGGTGCGGCGCACGGAGATGTAGCGCCAGTCCTGGCTGTTGCCATCGAGCGTTCTCGCTCCCCAAATCAGAATGCCCTGTCCGTTGAAAAAGCGGATAGCATTGATGGACTTACCTGATACCGCGTCAATATTGAGATCCGCCTGTTGAGCATCGGTTAAGCGAATGGGTAATCGCGCCGCCCCGACGATGCTGGTATTAGCCGGGGAATTCCAGACGCCGTTCAGGTTGTCATTAACGGTATAGACCCCGGCCATCGCGCCGCTCGGCGGCAACAGGTTGGAGCAGTTCAGTACGTTCGTGATGATTTGCGAATAGGTTTTTGAGGCGTTAAGCAGCGCAGCATTAAGCTGCGAGTTGGTCATCGGGTTGGTTTGCGGCGGTGTTTCAATCATCCCGAGGATCTTCGCCACCACCGGGTCCTGCGCCGATGGCGGGTTAATTACCGCCCCCAGTTGTTTAATGTCGCCGCCGAACAGGTTAGTGAAATTGATATCACTGCCCTGCATGATGGTTGTGCCAATAAAGGGATAATAAGCAACGCCGTAATTCAGCCCGTTTGACCCGGTACTATTGCGAAACGCTTCAATGTCGTTGGTGTACATAATCGGATCAGGCGTATCGCCGCCGATAATATCGAACAGACAGACTGCGGTCTGCAACTCAGCCGCCTGCAGCAACATACTCTGCATCAGGGTGCCGTTATCCGCCGGGGCAAGCAGCGTGGCTTCCGGGCAGATGTACATGGTGGGTTCCTGTTCGTTTTGCAGCAGCGCCAGACCGGCTTGCAGATCGGTGAGTTTCACGTTCGGGTTAACGATTTGCGCCCCCACATCGCCGGGTTTGCCGCTGGACTCTCCATAGCTGCCGACCGAGACAATATACGCATCACCGCCGCCGTTGAGATAGAACAGACGAATGCTGTTATAGAGGTAGTAGATGGTGTTCGGGTCCGGCACTATCGAATAATATGTGCCGTTCAATAACAGGTACTCCCCCTTTTCCGGCTGCGTTTTTTGCGCCACCAGATAGTACTCAGGGTTATACTGCGACGCAGGGTCCGCAGGCGGCTGCGGATTCGCATTCATATAGATGGCCTGAAATTCGGCAAAAGAGGTGATCTTCTGCGCCCTGTTGTAGTAGGACTTGCCCTGATACTGCGCGTTGGGTGTATAGCCGATAAAGGCCGGAACCGCGGTGGCGACAGGGACCACCGAGTTCGGAAAGGCATTCAACTCGTTGATATACACACCCGGAGTTTTGATATTGGATGCTAGCATGTCGTGGTTTTCCTTTGGTTCTCTGAGTGAAAATCCTGTACTGCATGTCGTTAACCTGAAAAGGCATTAGCCCAAATACATCAGTATCCGACCCCTGTTCGCCTGCGGGTGATGCGTGTTGCGCCCCTTTCATCAGACATACACATACATAACCGACACGGGCTGCTGATCCGCGCAATACGCGGTAAATAAACGATCTGCCGCAGGCGTTGGCAGCACAGACATCACCGTCTGCTGTCGGCTACGCCCGCTCTGCGTCTGGGTTCGCGCAATATCCACTAAAGCAAAGCGTTGTGGCGGCACCTGTTGCAGGGTAATCGCTGAGGTGCTGCGGGTTACCCAGCCATTTTGTCCATCGTCATCCCCGCTATGTATGCTGGCGGGGTTGAATGCGATCTGCCCTGATGCGTCCACAATCTGCGGGTTTTGCAACCGTCGCTGTCCCCGCGGAATCAGGCGATATTCCCAGACGGTAGCGCGCGCCAAAAGCGTCACCGTAAAAGCCTGCCGGGAGAGCAAATCCGCCGGATAGAGACAGATTTCACCCGTCGCAATAGCAGGCGCGCTCTGCGCTTGCGCAGGCCCCATAATCATCGCGCCCGGCATCTGCCTGTCGGCGGTAATACGCTGACTACTGAACCCGAGTACCCCTTTCCAGTCGCCGGGTAGTACCGTGACCGCCAGTAACCAGGTACTCTGCTGCACCAGCCAGAAACGAAATGGACTACAGGCATCCTGAGAAACGCAATACTGCAAAAATGCCGTTCTGCCCGTTGGGGCATAGCCATAGATGCGCCATACATTGCCCGATGCCACCAGGCTCAGTCCCAGACGCCGCATGGCTTCACTGGTGTTTTGATCCGGCAGTAGCGTGGCGTCACGCCAGACACAGTCCGGGAAAAACTGATGCTGCAAGGTAATTTCCGCTATCACAAACATCAGCGTCCGGCCTGCGCCTGGCTGCTAACCTGCCTGAGCACGGGCGCTTCCCCGTTAATCTGGTTAGCCTGAATCGCGATATGGCGGATTTTGTAAATGATCGATGGCTGATACCGCGCGCCTAAGGCGCTCCAGAGGTTGTGCGTGTTTTCGTAAGGTGAATTTTCAATTTCAAACTGCAACTGTTCGATGCCATCCGGGATGTCGGGAAAATTCTGCCGTTTGATAATGGGATTTGCCTGGAAAAAGGCGATTACCGCCGAGAGAAAGCGCAACGATTCGCTATAGTCATCAAAGCTGGCGGTAAGCAAGACATCCAGATTAAATCTCACCGTTGGCATCATCTGCCTGACGATATTATTTTTTGTATCTGGCGCGGTGCGGGTGCCATAAAATGGTTTGCTGGTTTCATGTTCCAGATTGATAAGCGTCAGCACTAATTTATTCTGATTTTTTAAAGGCAAGCCGCCGCTCGAATCGACCAGATTATTTAAAACAACCATATTCCCGGCAATATCGAACTGGTTGCGTAATTGCTGATCAAGAATGTTCTTCACATAACTCAGCGCATCATCAATCATGTAACATCCTTAATGAGTAAATTGCAAGTCGTCACACGCCGAACCGCTAACCCGGCACTCTTTAATGTTTGCCTGCAAACAGTCATTAACTCAGACAGCACGAGCCCATAAAATAAAGACAATAGTATTCGGTGCCTTTAATTTTTAAAGACAAGACTGCTCCCCTGTAAAAAAAAGACAGCAGGAACTCTTTTATCGCGAACTGTGATGAGCTGTATGCAAATTCAATGGGCAAGACCTCCCATACAATAAGAAATGCGTTCTTATCGCTGTTATTTATATGTAAAATGAGAAAGCAAGTAGCATATCGGCATGATTCACATGCAACGATGTTTTTTCAGTATAAGCGGGAAATCAGAAAATTCTATAAAATTATTAAAAAAACACCATCAGCGGTAAAGTTGATATATTTCATACAGATACATAGATATTTCCTTATCCTAAATCTCACAGAAAGGGAGTCAAAGACGCGACAGAAATACAGGCGTGGCGCGCCATACAGGGCAAAAAATATGTCAAAAGACAGCATCTAAAAAGCACACCTGAATTTACAAAAAAAAATAGGTTGGCAATTTCCAATAAGTGATTTTAGCCAACCATTTCTTTTTTGCTTACGGAAAGTTTAGTCGCAGTAAAATCATCCTGAAACTATAAGATTAATTAAATGTCAGTCCTTATCTTAACGTTACATGTCAGACCAGATATTCGCCTGTCAGGGCACAACTATTCAGAATAAGCGCTAAGAATATATTCAGCCTTGAGGGTAGAAGACAAAGATAAAAATTGATATGCTTTGAGAAATACAGCAATAACCTGTGATAATGCGGCAGGTAAATTGCAATATGCAAAAAACACTTATTTGTGCCCCCCAGTTCGAGTATCATTCCTCAAAATGGTGCAAGGACGCCGAATGCCAAAAAGATAAAATTGCCCCCAAAATGTCACCAGAAAATTATGTCGGGTGTTATTATTGACAACGTCATGCATTAGCGTCAGCTCCCAGGCATGACGTTATCGATATTATGCTTTCACTACGGCCTTACTTTTATCCAGTAAAAAAGGACGCAAATACCCGACGGTGTTTGACAATAAAATGACCTCAACTGGCAGATCTATTTTCAACACTTCGGTGACATACTGGCGACGCGCCTGCATACGTGCCCATACCTGCGGATACGCCCGCGCCAGTTCATCGCGTAGCGCCTCATCGGCCAGGCCAACGGTATCTTCAATGCTACAACCGCCATAACCCGCCACCGAGGGAATAATATCAATTTGCAGCAACATGCCACTTTCCAGACGCGCCGCAGAACCGGGGTAAACCGGCGAGCTAAGCCACTCTTCATCGGCAACCAGATGACCGGGATTGAGATGCCAGTGCCAGCGATCTTTCGGTAACACCGACTCAATCAGACGGTAGACCTCCGCGCCCGTCACGCCCGGGCGGATAAACTCAAGCCATTTGACCACAGCGTGATAGTAGGGAATGGCTACACGGGGCAGGTAATCGGCAACCGGCGCCGCCAGTTCATTTTCACTGGCAACAACGTAGGCCGAGCGGCTGGTTAACCCGCCTTTGTAACCGACGGTCAGGGAAAACTTATCGCCGCGAGCGATGACCTTATCCGTTGGGTACAGACAGGCGTGAGCAAAGCGGTCGCCGGTTGCCGCAATCATCACCACGTTGTTGGGTTGCCCCCACCCCGCCAGATGATGACCAATCTCTTTTTCACGCCGCGCTGGCTCCACGGCATTGAGCGCCGTAAGCAACCGGGTGGATGCGAGATTTGCGCCATATTCATAAAAAGCGATTTCGCAGGCGCTGTTAAGCCGCCGTACCCCCTGCTCAGGAGAGATAAACAGTCCGGTGGCATTGCGCACCCTTTCCCGCCCGCCTGCCGCGCTGAACACCGCATCGAGAATAAACGCCGGAACATCAAACAGCGCTGAATGACCTGTGAATAATTTCCAGCCCACGACACCCACGCAGGACGCGTCGCTGATACCGCACGAGGCGAGCAACCCGGCCAGCGGCGTATCCCCTTCCATTGGCTGGTTGGGTAAGGAGAAGAGCGGCGTATGCAGACATCTGCCGCCGTTACGCGCATGGGGCACCAGCTTGAGGTTCTCATTACCCATGATGTAGCTCAGCTCGCCTCCGGCATTCACCACCAGCAGCGCTTCCTCAAAACGGGGAATAAACCCGGCAAGATATTCAAAATTGGCGCCGTGCTCTTTGTCGGCATAGATAACCAGATGGGTAAAACCGCTGGCCTGCATCGCCAGCAGGACATTACGCAACCGCTGTTTCATGGTCTCGTCAGAAAGGACGGGGTAAGCAATATCCGGGTAGGTTTGCGGCGCAGGTATTGTCTGCAGGTGATAGCGCGGAACCGTTGTCATGGCGTCATTCCTTATGCGGCGGGAAAAGATCCTGATTGCTCTACGCCGTTGTGTTGACCAGAGCATTCTGACCATCAATACGTTGCGACAACATATCATGGAACAGACGGGTCGCCATGGATAACGTCCGTTGACGGGGTAAACAGAGATCGACCTTCACTTTGCCCATTAAGGGATCGGCCAGCGGTACCGCCACAAACATTGCCTGGCTGTCCCTCTCCTGCTGATGTAGCTGAGGCAAAATAAGCAGCGTCCTGCCCTGCAGTGCCAGCGTCTTTTGCACCTCCATCGAGCTGGTAATAAAGCGCATATCAAAATGGACGGCTTCGCGTCTGGCTGCAGACTCCAGTAACTGGCGCACGGCATAGTTGGCGGGGGGAATGGCAATCGGATGGGCGGCAATCTCTTTCAGGGTCAGCCGCGACTTCGTCGCCAGCGGGTGATGGGCCGCCATCAGCACCTTGTGCTCCAGATGACAACAATGCGTCACCTGAATCTCCGCGCTGACCGGCGTGTAAAAGGCCAGCGCAACATCAGCATGTCCACTAATAAGCTGTTCGGCAATATAAGGGGCGCTGCCGGTGTCAATTTCAAACGACACCTCCGGGTTATGCTGACCAAACGCTGCAATGACAGGGGCGATAAACAGCGCCACCAGGCTCTCGGCGGCGCATATTTTTACCGTACCGGAAACCACGCTGCGCCTGGAGGTAATGCGCGCCTTCACCGACTCCAGCTCCCGCAATGTGGCGTCCACCGCCTGCGCCAGTAACTCCCCTTCGCGGGTCAGTTTAATACCGCGCGGGCCCCGTTCAATCAATTGGGCGCCATAATAGTGTTCCAGAATATCGATTTGCCGCGTCACGGCTCCTGGCGCGACAAATAACTTATCAGCAGCTTCACGAAAAGAAGCAGACTTTGCGACCTGACTAAAATATTTCAGCGCCCGTAATTGCATTGTCTCTCCCGCTGGATGAAACCCTTGCTGCGACCTTATTACGCCTGAGAAATATTGGCAAACATCACCATAATGACTGTGCTATTGCACCCTTAGTAAGCACAGAGCGCCATTTCTGTGCATTCACTCATCCATTTTCACAAGCCCATACCCTGTAATGGGCTCTCTATGCGGCATAACCTGTCAATAACCGCCGTTTTATTTTGGCGCGTATTTACCCAACCAGGCACATTTTAAGTGCACCCGCTGACGCGTATATTTACCGGCGCAAAATTGTAATTTCGGGTTTAATTATAATTTGCAATATATACAATGATTTATATTAAATCATATTATTTTCTTATTCATTCACTCTGTCGTCAGTGCCTACTTTTTTTAAACACTGACCTCGCCTTATTGTGATAGTGGGCGGATCTGCGCCCTGTTATATGTCTGCTATGTCTTTTCACCTTTCATTCGCCTGAACATATTGAGGAAGGCCATACGATGACAAACGAAATAAGTCATAGCGCTTCAAAACCAAAAGCATCGCGCAAAGAAGTCGTTGCTGTTGTGCTTGGCGCTGCGGTTGAGTTTTTCGATTTCAGTGCTTATGCCACCTTTGCCGTGATGATCGGTAATATTTTCTTCCCCTCAGATAACCCCTTTACCAGCCTTTTATTGTCAGTCTCTGTTTTCGGTATCGGTTTTATTGTCCGCCCGCTTGGCGCCATATTTATTGGCAGCTATGCCGACCGCGTGGGGCGTAAACCGGCAATGCTACTCACTATGGTCTTTATGACCATCGGCACCGGCGGGCTGGTCTTCCTGCCCGGCTATGAAACCATTGGAATGGCGGCCCCTGTCCTGCTGGTGCTTGTTCGCATGCTGCAAGGGTTGGCCTGGGGCGGCGAAGCAGGTCCGGCGACAACGTTTATTATGGAGGCTGCGCCGCAAGGCAAACGGGCGTTCTACACCAGCTGGCAAATCGTCGCGCAGGGGCTGGCGGGGATCAGCGCTGGCGTGATTGGTTATACCCTGACAGTCATCCTGACGCCGGAGCAACTCTCCGCCTGGGGCTGGCGTGTGCCTTTCGCGTTTGGACTGATAATCCTGCCCATTGCCATCTACCTGCGCCGTAACCTTAACGAGACGTTCACCAGCGAGAACAGCGCCGCCAGTAACTCCACCGGCAGCCTGCTCGGTGAGGTGATGCGTAACTACCGCGGTCTGATTCTGGTGGGCATTTTTATTCTTTCAGGCAGTACCATCACGCAATATTTTCTCAATTACATGACCACTTATGCCCTCAAAGAGCTGGCCTTTGCGCCGGGTACGGCGATGGTGTCGACCATTCTTATCGGCGTGTGCGTGGTGGTCTTTTCGCTGGTGGGTGGCTGGATGGCAGATCGCTTCGGGCGCAAGATAACCATCATCGCGCCGCGCCTGATTCTGCTGCTCCTGCTGCTACCGGGCCTTGAGATGATCAATGCCTGGCGCAGTGAAGGTGTTTTCTTTGCCATCATCACCCTCTTTGCCGCGCTGCAATGTATCAGCGGCTCCGGCGTGCTGGTGGTACTGTGCGAAAACTTCCCGCGCTATATCCGCTCAACCGGTTTTTCCATCGCGTTTGCCTTCGGTATCACGCTGTTTGGCGGGACGGCGCAAATTGTCTTTTCGTGGCTGATTAAATGGACTGGTGATCCGGTCTCCCCAGGCTACTACCTTATCGCCGCCAATATCCTCTGCCTCGTGGCGACGTTGATGCTTAAAGAACGCATCCCCCATAACGCCACCCGCCGCATTAAAGCGCCGCAGGGCAAAATCCAGTTTGCGAAGGAGAAATCACAATGAACACCGTACTGAGCTGGGAGGAGTGGGCCGCCTGCGACGCCACCGCGCTGGCAGAACTGGTTGGGCGCGGCGAGGTCAGCGCCCGCGAGCTGGCCCTGCAGGCACAGGCTGCGACGCAGCGGGTTAACCCGCAAATCAGTGCTGTTGTGGAGCTGTTTGATGATGCCATCGACCAGCCGGAAATCGACGGCACCTGTCTTGAGGGGCCATTTAAGGGCGTTCCTTTCTTGATGAAAGACTTAGGACCAGGGATAAAGGGGCGTTTACAGGAGCAGGGCTCCGCATTTTTGCGCGGCAATCGACCGACCGAAGACGCCTTTTTGACCACGCAAATTCGCCATGCCGGGCTTAATATTATCGGCCGCAGCGCCACGCCGGAGTTTGGCGTCTGCGGATCGGCGGAAAACCCGGCTATTTACGTAACGCGCAGCCCGTGGAACACGCAATACACCACCTTCGGCTCCTCCGCAGGCGCCTGCGCTTCGGTGGCCGCCGGAATTATTCCCCTCGCCCACGCCACCGATGGCGGCGGTTCCATTCGCATTCCGGCGGGGTCCAATGGCCTTATCGGTCTGAAAAGTAGCCGGGGAGTCTTCTCCATTGGCCCGGCGCTGTCGGATATCACCGGTTATGTCTCAACGCAAGGTTGTGTAAGTCGCAGCGTGCGCGACACGGCGCGCTTTGTCGACAGTTGCCGGGGCGGCGCGCCAGGGGAGTTTATGCCTTACTGGCAACCCCCGCAGACATGTAGCGAGATGATCACCAGCGATCCGGCGCCGCTGCGCATTGCCGTGTCTCATGAGTGGGGGAATTACCGCTCGACGCCGCACTTTGTTGCGGAGCTGGAAAAAACGACGCGTCTGCTTGAGGAGCTGGGGCATCAGGTGGAATGGGTGACGCCAGACATCCCGTTTGAAGAGGCGTTTGCCGCGCAGACTGCCTGTTATATCAGCAACTTTGCACAATTTATTCAGCGGCTGCTGGAAAAATACAATCTTAGCGCCCCGCCGGAAGATAAAGTCGAACCGATGAATATCCGCATCTGGCAAAAAGGGATAAATATGTCCTATAGCGAGCGCTGGAAAATGCAGGATGCGTTTAACCAGATCTCCCGCAAACTGGGGGCATTTTTCCAGACATGGGATCTGATCCTGACGCCGACATTTTCTAAACCTACGCCTCTGCTCGGTGAGAAAAAGTACCTGACGCTCAGCGATAACCCGGACGTCATGGATTGGTTCTATTCGCTGTGGGATATCTTCTCCTACACCCCGCTCGCCAGTTTAACCGGCACACCGGGCATCTCGTTGCCGCTGGCCTGGCAACAATCCGGGCTGCCGCTCGGGATGCATTTCCAGACGCGCCAGGGTAACGATGGGCTGCTGTTACAACTGGCGGCCCAGCTTGAGCGCGCATCCGGCGGGCGGTTTATCAGCAACACCACGCCGCAGGTGCACGTCACGCGTTAACACCGGACCGGTAAATCAAATGGCCGGAGCGCATCACTGCCGCTCCGGCCTGAATCAATTTGAAAAGCAGAGCTTTTTTATTCAAGTATTTATTATTGTTTTGGTGAGTTATCCCCTATAAGCTCGCATCTGGTAGAATCAATTAATATTATCTCTTTTAAGACCATTTATTTGATTATTGATCCCCAATAATAGTTTACCCAATAAATACTGCGTGTATTCCTCCGCATCAAATCGAATAATCGTTGCCTCACTGATTTTTTCAAAATAGGGAATCCCTGTTTCTTTTGCATACAAATACTCCAATTTACTTTTCGCAAATGTTGCAGCTTCAAATGCGACAAGTTCATAGCGCTCTTTAATCAAAAAAGTCTCAATTGACTTATTAGTACGATCACATAAAGTATCAACATTGGTATTTACAATAAGTCCTTCCGGGGCAGCACATACATCTTTTTCAAGATTTACCACCCCGCGCACATGAGAAAAACTAAAACTAATGTTTTCATCATCCCATAAGGGATTCAAATGCGGGATTTTAAAAAAATCCTTTTTCCCTTTCAGATTTGAATTGCATGTATAGCAACTAGGTACAAGATTATTTAATGAAAGAGCCAAATGCGGATAGTCATCTTTACTGTAATAATGGTCTAATGTTGGCCTAAACCCTCTTCTTCCAGCTTGCAAAGTAAAAGCATATGATTGGTTGCAGTAAGGACAAGTACGGGTTAGTGAATCTTTACAAAGTTCATAAGCATTCCAGTCACCGTTTTTTTTGACAAAATTATCATAGTCAAATATAGATCTTATTTTTTTAATGAACCCTTGGCGATTTATTTCATCATTGAATGAATTCAAATAATCATTGTAAATAGATATGGACAATAAAATATCATCCCTCCCTGAGATGATCAAATAATGCGTAACTTCCTCCAGAAATTGTACAACCTTACTTTCAACAAGCAATGTACGATCAAGTTTTAAAATCTTAGCGCTAACCAAATCAAACAAAAATTTAGCATGCTTATTTTCCGCCTTGCGCCAATTATTTACTATTGAAATTATCATAATTCCCCCCCCGAAGATTTACTCTGTAATAAAAGCCTCTGCAACTCAGTACGAATAATATTATTATCTATTCTAGATATTAAGATGCGATCTTGTTCAGACACTTTATTATTTGAGATTCTATCGATTATTCCGTTTATTTTTTGAGAGGCAAATTCACCGATTGAATTTGCATTGAATGAATTGGAAAGCAATGAAAACAAAGGCGCAGCGAATCCTGATAATGTTTGTTGGTCAGTGTTGTCCAATCGGCATATGAAATTACTAGGCACATCAGTAGCCAGCAGGGGGGAGTGACTTGCCAAAATAACCTGCAATTCATCTATTTCCAATGAGACCTTTAATTTTCCCAACAATTTATTCAATGTAGAAATATATTTTTGTTGCCATCTCAAATGTAAAAAAGCATCACCTTCATCAATTAATAACAGGATTGATTTTTTCTTTTTACCATGAAGTGATGTTATTGCCTCAGAAATCTTTACTAATTGATATAATAATGCCAGCTCTCCGGAGCTCATTCCAGAAAATTCAAAATTAATTATATCTTTAAGTTCTGGATTTTCTACAGTAGCATTGTCATTGTAAGGATCTATATCACTTAAAAAACTTGCATAATAGCCATTATTGAAGTCGCCAAAGTAAATTATGTCATCCTTGACTCCTGTTCTTTCAAGGAAAGTCAACAATGACTTTGCTTTATCAAGCATAACTACAGAATCAGATGAAGATTTAAATGTCCTTTTGGGAGATAAAGAAAAAAACTCGGCTAATAATGCAATAATAACACTTTTAGACGTTTTCTTTTTTAGCACACAATACTCTATGAGTGTTAAGACTGAAAAAACAACAGTATCGCCATAATTAGAGCGAAGGAATCCCTCTAAAAGTCGGGCTGACGTGCTAATAATTTCATCAATACGTTTCTGTATATCAATAATAATTACGCTATTGTTTCCCTCAGCTATTTCACTCCGATTGTCTTTTATTCTTTGAACATCTTTCCTCAATTGCGGCACTTGAAACAATAATTCAGTCCCAGGTAAACCCTCTGGACATTCGATATTTTTCGATGCGATAAGGTCCAGGATGACATTTAGAGCTCGAGTGTAATTTGTTCTCCTTGACACTTCTCCATGTGGAGTAATTCCGAATTCATCTAAGATTGATTTATGATCAATAATACTCTGCATGTCATTACGTATGCTTAGCTTGGGAGAAGCATTAATAAAATTCGCTGTTCTGGCGTTAATTTTTGCTCTATATGGTAATGGAGTAAAATAGACAACCCCCCAACTTGAAAGGTCATAATTCATTAATTCCACTCCATCAACATCATAAATCCTACAACCATCGTGATAATATCGATCTTTAAACGAAGTGAATTTTTCAATTATATCACAAAGCATTCGAGTTTTTCCCGAACCATTTTCACCAATCAGAAGAGATAAGGAGTCTATGTTATAAATATTAGATAATCCTGATATAGAATCATGCAGTAAAATCTCCCTATCAGAAATTCGTATTTTACTCAACATTTTTCATCATCCTGTGAATAGCATGTGATTAAATAAAAAACACCTCTATTTAGCCACTTATATAAGAAATCACAAGATTTCAGGATTCTTTTTTTCAATTTTGAAAATACAAAATTCAAATGTAATCGCTACTTATCTTTATTAACCCGGCAAGCTATAGCCTGCCGGGCTTCTTTACCTTACTCTCCTGCCAGACGCTTGTACTGGGCGTAGCGGTCTTTCGCATCCTGCTCAGTCTGGGTAAACAGACTGTCGGCGACCTCCGGCGAGGTACGGCCCAGCGAGGCATAGCGCACTTCACCCATCAGGAAGTCACGGAAGCTCTCCTCTGGCTCTTCCGAATCGAGAATAAACGGGTTCTTCCCTTTAGCCAGTAACTGCGGGTTATAGCGCCAGAGGTGCCAGTAACCAGCCTCCACCGCGCGTTTCGCCTCGCTGATACTGCGCCCCATCCCGGCTTTCAGTCCGTGGTTAATACAGGCCGCGTAGGCGATCACCAGCGACGGTCCCGGCCAGGCTTCGGCTTCGGCAATTGCCCGCAGCGTCTGGGCTTTATCAGCCCCCATCGCCACTTGCGCTACATACACGTTGCCGTAGCTGACGGCCATCATCCCCAGATCCTTTTTACGCGTCCGTTTGCCTTCGGCGGCAAACTTGGCGATGGCGGCCACCGGGGTGGATTTCGACGACTGCCCGCCGGTATTGGAATAGACCTCGGTATCAAACACCAGGATATTTACATCCTCACCGGAAGCCAGCACATGATCGAGGCCACCAAAACCAATGTCGTACGCCCAGCCATCGCCACCAAAGATCCACTGCGAGCGCTTGGTGAAGTAATCCTGGTTTTGATACAGGCGATTGAGCAGGTCATCATCTCCCTTCTCAGCCGCCAGCAGCGCGCTCAGTTTTTCTGCCCGCGCACGGGTTCCTTCGCCGAGATCTTTATGTTCCAGCCAGTCGCGCAGGGCCTGCTGTAAATCCGGATGCAGCGGCTTTTCCAGCACGCTGGCCGCATCGCTCGCCAGCTGTTCGCGAATGGCGCGCCCCCCCAGCATCATCCCCAGACCAAACTCGGCGTTATCTTCAAACAGTGAATTTGCCCAGGCCGGCCCCTGGCCTTTATGGTTAGTGGTCCACGGAATGGACGGTGCGCTGGCCCCCCAAATGGAGGAACAACCCGTGGCGTTGGCAATCATCATCCGATCGCCAAAAAGCTGGGTAATTAAGCGTGCATACGGGGTTTCGCCGCATCCCGCGCAGGCGCCGGAAAACTCCAGTAATGGGGTTTCGAACTGGCAGCCTTTCACCGTGGCTTTGTTGAACGGATTCTCTTTGGGCGTTAGGGCCAGCGCATGGTCCCACACCGGGATCATATGGCGCTGGCTGTCGAGGGGTTTCATGGCCAGGGCTTTACCTTTCGACGGGCAAATGTCAACGCAGTTGCCACAGCCAGAGCAGTCGAGCGGCGAGACCGCCAGATGATACTCATAGTGTTTAGCCCCCTGCGCCATCTTGCTCAGTAGCGCAGCAGGCGCAACTTCCCGTTCCTCACTGCTCAACAGCGCCGGGCGAATGGCCGCATGCGGGCAGATAAAGGCGCACTGATTACACTGAGTACACCCTTCTGGCTGCCAGACCGGCACCTGCATGGCGATACCGCGTTTCTCCCATGCGGCGGTGCCGGGGGGAAATGTTCCGTCCTCCATGCCAAGAAAAGCGCTGACAGGCAGCCTGTCGCCGTTCTGGCGGTTCATTGGTTCGAGGATATTGCGAATAAAGTCCGGCATCATTTTGCCGTCATCCTCCGCCTCTTCTTCAACATAAGCCCAGTGGTCGGGAACGATAATCTCCTGTAGCGCATCCATCCCCAGATCGATAGCGGCATTATTCATATCCACCACGTTCTGCCCTTTGCTGCCGTAGGATTTCGCTACCGCTTTTTTAAGGTGCGCCGAGGCGGTTTTGGCATCAATGATATCGGTCAGTTTAAAAAATGCCGCCTGCATCAACATATTGAACCGCCCGCCAAGCCCCAGTTTACGCGCGATATCGACCGCGTTCAGGGTGTAAAACCGCACCCCCTGGCGGGCAATAATGCGCTTCATTTTATTCGGCAGATGACGTTCGATCTCTTCGCCAAACCAGGTGCAGTTAAGCAGGAAGATCCCGCCCGGATTGATACCATCCAGCAGATCATATTTGTCCACATAGGACTGTTGGGAACAGGCAATAAAATCCGCATTATGAATAAGGTACGGCGAGGTGATCGGACGCTTGCCAAAGCGCAGGTGCGACATGGTTATGCCACCGGATTTTTTCGAATCATAGGCAAAATAGGCCTGCGCGAACATCGGTGTGTTATCGCCGATAATTTTAATAGCGTTCTTATTGGCACTGACCGTACCGTCGGAACCCAGCCCCCAGAATTTACAGGCGGTGATGCCTTCACGGGAGACGTGAATGTCATAAACCGGAACCGGCAGCGAGGTATGGGTCACATCATCAAAAATGCCCACCGTGAAGCCATCCATCGGCAGCGGTTTTTTCAGGTTTTCGAACACGGAAACAATATGGCCAGGCAGGACATCTTTACCGCCCAGGGCATAGCGTCCGCCGACAATCAGCGGCGGGTTTTCGTGATGATAGAAAGCATTTTTGACATCCAGGCACAGTGGTTCCGCCTGCGCCCCTGGCTCTTTGGTACGATCGAGTACAGCAATACGCTTCACACTGGCGGGGATCTTCGCCATAAAATGGGCCAGCGAGAAAGGACGAAACAGATGCACAGAAACCAGGCCGACTTTTTCACCGCTGTCTATCATCGCATCCACCACCTCCTGGATGGTGTCACATACCGATCCCATCGCGATGATGATTTGCTCAGCATCCGGTGAGCCGTAGTAATCAAACAGATGGTATTCGCGCCCGGTGATGCGATGAATCTCCGCCATATAACCTTCGACGATATCCGGCAGTGCCTGATAAAAGCGGTTCGAGGCCTCACGCTCCTGAAAATAGATGTCCGGGTTCTGCGCCGTGCCGCGAATGACCGGGTGATCAGGGTTTAAGGCGTTGCGGCGAAACTGGTTAAGCGCCTCCTGATCCAGTAACGGCGCCAGCGCTTCATGCTCAAGCACCTCGATTTTCTGGATTTCATGGGAGGTACGAAAGCCGTCAAAGAAGTTGATAAACGGCACACGACCTTTAATGGCGGCGAGGTGCGCCACCGCCGACAGATCCATCACCTGCTGGACATTGTTTTCCGCCAGCATCGCACAACCGGTCTGGCGCACGGCCATAACGTCCTGATGATCGCCGAAGATATTCAGCGAGTTGGTCGCCAGCGCCCTGGCGCTGACATGAAACACCCCAGGCAGCAGCTCACCTGCAATTTTGTACAGATTGGGGATCATCAGCAGCAATCCCTGGGACGCGGTATAGGTTGTGGTCAGCGCCCCCGCCTGTAATGCGCCGTGTACCGCCCCTGCCGCACCGGCTTCTGACTGCATCTCCATTAAACGCACCGGTTGACCAAACAGGTTTTTCTTACCCTGTGCCGTCCATTCGTCGACGTTTTCCGCCATCGGCGTTGAGGGGGTGATGGGATAAATCGCCGCAACATCAGTAAAGGCATAGGAGATCCAGGCCGCCGCAGCGTTGCCATCCATCGTTTTCATCTTTCCGGACATTTCTCGTTCCTCGAATGTGAGAGGCAAAGTCGCCGTCTGCTGACGGCAAACCGTAGTACCCCTGCATTGCACAGCCTGTGCCACATCGGAAAGACGCAATAAACGCACATAAATTCAATCGATTAGTGAAAACTGACCGCGTGTTGATATGTCGACATTGCGCGGAATAAGACAGGCGGTACGACATCCTGTTGAACAGCTAACAAAGTGTCAGCGCCGCCACGCCAGCGCCTGACGCAGCGGCGAATTGTCCTGTTTCCAACAATTGGTCTGCATATTGTTCAGTGTTTGTTTTGCCACTCACAGAGGTGATAAATATAAAACTCAATAAATACAATAAATTATCCGTTCTGGCACGGCTGGTATGTTCCCTGCACTACGTAATGGGCAAACACACAAACAGGAGAACACACCATGACCATGCGTCAATGCGCCATTTATGGCAAAGGTGGGATCGGCAAATCCACCACCACACAAAACCTCGTCGCCGCACTCGCGGAAATGGGTAAAAAAGTGATGATCGTCGGCTGCGACCCGAAAGCGGACTCCACCCGTCTCATCCTGCACGCTAAAGCACAAAACACCATTATGGAGATGGCCGCTGAGGTGGGTTCCGTGGAAGACCTCGAACTGGAAGACGTACTGCAAATTGGTTACGGCGGCGTGCGTTGTGCGGAATCCGGCGGCCCGGAGCCAGGCGTGGGCTGTGCAGGACGCGGCGTTATCACCGCCATCAACTTCCTTGAAGAAGAAGGCGCCTATGTCAGCGACCTCGACTTTGTCTTCTATGACGTTCTTGGTGACGTTGTCTGCGGCGGGTTCGCCATGCCGATTCGTGAAAACAAAGCACAAGAGATCTATATCGTCTGCTCCGGGGAAATGATGGCGATGTATGCCGCCAATAACATCTCCAAAGGCATCGTGAAATATGCCAAATCCGGCAAAGTTCGCCTGGGCGGGCTGATTTGTAACTCCCGCCAGACTGACCGCGAAGATGAGTTGATCATCGCGCTGGCAGAAAAACTGGGCACCCAGATGATTCACTTTGTGCCACGCGACAACATCGTCCAGCGTGCGGAAATTCGGCGCATGACGGTTATTGAATATGACCCGACATGCAACCAGGCCGACGAATACCGCAAACTGGCGAATAAGATAGTCAATAACACCCTGATGGTCGTGCCGACCCCCTGCACCATGGATGAACTGGAAGAGCTGCTGATGGAATTCGGCATTATGGATGTGGAAGACGCCAGCATCATCGGTAAAACCGCCGCCGAAGAAAACGCGGCCTGAGCCGCCTTATAACAGGAACACAGTTATGAGCAATGCAACAGGCGAACGTAATCTGGAAATTATCCAGGAAGTGCTGGAGATCTTTCCGGAAAAAACGCGCAAAGAACGCAGAAAGCACATGATGGTGACAGACCCGGAGATGGAAAGCGTCGGGAAATGCATCATCTCTAACCGCAAATCGCAGCCGGGTGTAATGACCGTTCGCGGCTGCTCCTACGCCGGTTCGAAAGGCGTGGTTTTCGGGCCTATTAAAGATATGGCCCATATCTCCCACGGCCCGATCGGCTGTGGGCAGTACTCCCGCGCCGGGCGTCGCAACTACTACACCGGCGTCAGCGGCGTTGACTCCTTCGGGACGCTGAACTTTACCTCTGACTTTCAGGAGCGCGATATCGTCTTCGGTGGCGATAAAAAGCTCAGCAAACTGATTGAGGAGATGGAGGAGCTGTTCCCGCTGACCAAAGGTATCTCCATTCAGTCGGAATGCCCGGTTGGCTTAATTGGCGACGATATCGAAGCGGTGGCGAATGCCAGTAAAAAAGCGCTCAACAAGCCGGTGATCCCGGTGCGTTGCGAAGGCTTTCGTGGCGTGTCGCAGTCCCTCGGCCACCATATCGCTAACGACGTGATCCGCGACTGGGTGCTGGATAACCGCGAAGGTAAACCCTTCGAATCCACTCCGTATGACGTGGCCATTATCGGCGATTACAACATTGGCGGTGACGCCTGGGCTTCGCGCATTCTCCTTGAAGAGATGGGGCTGCGCGTGGTGGCTCAGTGGTCCGGTGACGGCACGCTGGTCGAGATGGAAAACACCCCGTTCGTGAAGCTCAATCTGGTGCACTGCTACCGCTCCATGAACTACATCTCTCGCCATATGGAAGAGAAACACGGAATTCCGTGGATGGAGTACAACTTCTTTGGCCCGACCAAAATCGCCGAATCGCTGCGTAAAATCGCCGATCAATTTGACGACACCATCCGCGCGAATGCGGAAGCGGTGATCGCCAGATATCAGGCGCAGAACGACGCGATAATCGCCAAATATCGCCCGCGGCTCGAAGGGCGTAAAGTCCTGCTCTATATGGGTGGCCTGCGTCCTCGCCATGTGATCGGCGCGTATGAAGATTTGGGGATGGAGATTGTCGCCGCCGGGTATGAATTTGCCCATAACGACGATTACGACCGCACCCTGCCGGATCTTAAAGAGGGCACGCTGCTGTTCGATGACGCCAGCAGTTATGAGCTGGAAGCGTTCGTGAAGGCGATTAAGCCGGATCTCATTGGCTCGGGCATCAAGGAAAAATACATTTTCCAGAAAATGGGGGTTCCGTTCCGCCAGATGCACTCCTGGGATTACTCCGGCCCGTATCACGGCTATGACGGCTTTGCCATCTTCGCCCGCGATATGGACATGACGCTCAACAATCCCGCCTGGGGCGAGTTGACCGCACCCTGGCTGAAATCAGCCTGAATACTATCCTGACATCCCGTTTGTTCACCGATTTGTGGCGCGGGAGGAGAACATCATGAGCCAAACTGCTGAGAAAATTGTCGCCTGTCATCCGCTGTTTGAACAGGACGAATACCAGACGCTGTTTCGCAACAAGCGCGGTCTGGAAGAAGCGCACGACCCGCAGCGTGTGCAAGAGGTTTTTGAATGGACCACCACGGCGGAATACGAGGCGCTGAACTTTAAGCGCGAAGCGTTAACCGTCGATCCGGCGAAGGCCTGCCAGCCTTTAGGATCGGTGCTCTGTTCACTGGGGTTTGCCAATACGCTGCCCTATGTGCACGGTTCCCAGGGCTGCGTGGCCTATTTTCGCACCTATTTTAACCGTCATTTCAAAGAGCCGATCGCCTGTGTATCCGACTCAATGACGGAGGATGCGGCGGTATTCGGCGGCAACAACAACCTCAACACCGGGTTGCAAAATGCCAGTGCCCTGTACAAACCGCAAGTCGTTGCGGTCTCTACCACCTGCATGGCGGAGGTCATCGGCGATGACCTGCAGGCCTTTATCGCTAACGCCAAAAAGGACGGGTTTATCGATGCCGCCATTCCGGTGCCGTATGCCCACACGCCAAGTTTTATCGGTAGCCATATCACCGGCTGGGACAACATGTTCGAAGGTTTCGCCCGCACTTTCACCGCTGATCATGTGGCACAACCCGGCAAACTGGCGAAGCTAAACCTGGTAACCGGTTTTGAAACCTACCTCGGCAATTACCGCGTGCTCAAACGCATGATGGCCCAGATGGATGTGCCCTGTAGCCTGCTGTCTGACCCTTCCGAGGTGTTAGATACCCCCGCCGACGGCCACTACCGCATGTATGCGGGCGGCACAACGCAACAAGAGATGCGTGAAGCCCCCGATGCTATCGACACCCTGCTGCTGCAACCCTGGCATCTGGTGAAGAGTAAAAAAGTGGTGCAGGAGTCCTGGGGTCAGCCCGGCACAGAAGTGCAAATCCCGATGGGACTGGCCGGAACAGACGAACTGCTGATGGCCGTCAGTCAGTTGACCGGCAAACCGGTGGCGGATGAACTGACGCTCGAGCGTGGACGCCTGGTGGATATGATCCTCGATTCACACACCTGGCTGCACGGCAAGAAATTCGGTCTCTATGGCGATCCGGATTTTGTGATGGGGCTGACGCGTTTCCTGCTGGAGCTGGGCTGCGAACCGACGGTAATCCTCTGTCATAACGGCAGCAAGCGCTGGCAGAAAGCGATGAAGAAAATGCTTGAGGCGTCATCCTACGGTCAGGAGAGCGAGGTATTCATCAATTGCGACCTGTGGCATTTCCGCTCGCTGATGTTTACCCGTAAACCGGACTTTATGATCGGCAACTCATACGCCAAATTCATTCAGCGTGACACGCTGGCGAAAGGCGAACAGTTTGAAGTGCCGCTGATCCGCCTCGGCTTCCCGTTGTTCGACCGCCATCATCTGCATCGCCAGACCACCTGGGGTTATGAAGGGGCGATGAACATCGTCACCACCCTGGTCAACGCCGTGCTGGAGAAAGTCGACCGCGATACCATCAAACTGGGCAAAACGGACTACAGCTTCGACCTTGTCCGCTAACCATTACGCGCCCCGCCCTGTGCGGGGCCGCAAAGGGGAAAAAGATGCCAATAGTGATATTTCGTGAGCGCGGACCGGACCTCTGGTGCTACATCGCTAAACAGGACCTTGAGGCAAAAGTCATCGCGATTGAACATGACACCCCGGATAACTGGGGTGGCGCTATTTCTCTGGAAGGGGGACGCCAGTATATCGTCAGCCTGCAACCTGGACGGCCCACCTTCCCCATCAGCCTGCGCGCCACGCGCGGCGCGCTTTTGTGAAGGAGGTCAGATGAACGATAACGATGTCCTTTTCTGGCGCATGCTGGCGCTATTCCAGTGTCTGCCGGAGCTGCAACCGGCGCAAATACTGGCCTGGCTTACGGGAGAGCGCGACGACGCCCTAACCCCGGCGTACCTTGATAAGCTTAATGTTCGCGAACTTGAAGCCACCTTTCCATCTGAAACGGCGATGATGTCGCCCGCGCGCTGGAGTCGCGTCAAAGCATGCCTTCACGGTACGCTGCCCGCGCACCTGCAGGTAAAAAACACATCCCGTCAGGGGCAATTACGGGTGGCTTTTTGTTCGCTGGATGGATTGCTGATCAATGGTCATTTTGGTCAGGGGCGGCTCTTTTTTATCTATGCCTTTGATGAACAAGGCGGATGGCTGCATGCGTTACGTCGTCTTCCCTCAGCCCCACAACCCCTGGAGCCGAATGAAGTTCGCGCGCAGTTATTGAGCGATTGCCACCTGTTGTTTTGTGAAGCGATTGGCGGGCCCGCTGCCGCCCGGCTGATTCGCCACAATATCCACCCTATGAAAGTGTCGCCAGGGATGTCCATTGCCGCCCAGTGTGATGCCATTACCTCACTGCTGCGCGGTCGTCTGCCACCGTGGCTGGCAAAACGTCTTGAGAAAGCCAACCCACTGGAAGAACGGGTGTTTTAATCTGCCCGATCCCCTGCGATTGATCCAGATATGCAGGGGATCATTCCCGTTGTCCTCAATATGCCAATTGTCTGCTTTGTCGCAAACCCGACAGTAACTTCCCTTTAAAAATCAACGACTCATTCCTGGCTTGCGAATTGCAACATGGCTCACAGCCCAACAAGTCAATGAGGTCACTATGAAGGGAAATGACATTCTCGCGCTGCTGGATGAACCCGCCTGCGAACACAATCATAAACAAAAATCCGGCTGTAGCGCCCCCAAACCCGGAGCAACGGCAGGTGGTTGCGCGTTTGATGGTGCGCAAATCACTCTGTTGCCATTATCGGATGTGGCCCATCTGGTCCACGGGCCGATTGGCTGTACGGGAAGCTCCTGGGATAACCGGGGCAGCATGAGCTCCGGCCCCAGTCTCAACCGGCTCGGTTTTACCACCGATTTAAATGAGCAGGATGTGATCATGGGGCGTGGCGAACGGCGGCTTTTCCATGCGGTGCGCCATATCGTTAACCGCTATCACCCCTCTGCGGTGTTTATCTATAACACCTGCGTCCCGGCGATGGAGGGTGACGATATTGATGCCGTGTGTCAGGCGGCGGAAACCGCCACAGGCGTGCCGGTGATTGCCATTGATGCCGCCGGGTTCTACGGCAGCAAAAATCTCGGCAACCGTCTGGCGGGTGAAGTGATGGTCAACAAGGTTATCGGACGACGCGCGCCTGCGCCCTGGCCGGACAATACCCCTTTCGCGCCGGAACATCGCCACGATATCGGGCTGATTGGCGAATTCAATATCGCCGGGGAGTTCTGGCACGTTCAGCCACTGCTTGATGAACTGGGTATACGCGTGCTGGGTAGCCTGTCGGGGGATGGCCGTTTTAGCGAAATCCAGACCCTGCACCACGCGCAGGTCAATATGCTGGTCTGCTCCAGGGCGCTGATTAACGTAGCCCGCACCCTTGAACAGCGCTATGGCACCCCCTGGTTTGAGGGCAGTTTTTACGGCGTGCGCGCCACCTCTGATGCGCTGCGGCAGCTGGCATCCCTGCTTGGCGACAGCGATCTGATGGCCCGCACCGAAGCCGTTATCGCACGGGAAGAAGCCGCCGCCAGTCTGGCGCTGGCCCCGTGGCGCGAACGCTTGCAGGGACGCAAAGTGCTGCTCTATACCGGCGGGGTGAAATCCTGGTCGGTGGTCTCGGCCTTACAGGATTTAGGCATGACCGTGGTGGCGACCGGCACACGAAAATCCACCGAAGAAGATAAACAGCGTATTCGCGAATTAATGGGTGATGACGCGCTGATGCTGGAAGAAGGTAACGCCCGCACCCTGCTTGATGTGGTGTACCGCTATCAGGCGGACTTAATGATTGCCGGTGGGCGCAATATGTATACCGCCTACAAAGCGCGACTGCCGTTTCTGGATATCAACCAGGAGCGCGAACACGCCTTTGCAGGTTATCGCGGTATCGTCACCCTCGCCCAACAGCTTTGCCAGACCATTGACAGCCCCGTCTGGCCGCAAACACACGCCCGCGCGCCGTGGCAATAAGGAGTGAAAGATGGCAGATATCATCCGTAATCAGAAACCGCTGGCAGTAAGTCCGGTAAAAAGCGGCCAGCCGTTAGGCGCAATTCTCGCGAGCCTCGGCTTTGAGCACAGCATTCCGCTGGTGCACGGGGCGCAGGGATGCAGCGCGTTCGCCAAAGTATTCTTTATCCAACATTTTCATGACCCTATTCCGCTGCAATCCACAGCGATGGACCCCACCTCAACGGTGATGGGGGCAGATGGCAATATCCTTACCGCACTGAATACGTTATGTCAGCGCAACAACCCGAAAGCTATTGTCCTGTTGAGCACGGGTCTGTCTGAGGCTCAGGGCAGCGATATCAGCCGCGTGGTACGCCAGTTTCGCGAGGATTTTCCCCGCCATAAAAATATCGCCCTTCTGACGGTCAACACGCCGGATTTCTACGGCACGCTGGAGAACGGCTTTAGCGCAGTGGTGGAAAGCGTTATTGAACAGTGGGTACCGGAAAAGCCCCAGCACGGCCTGCGTAACCGGCGGGTCAACTTACTGTTAAGCCACCTGCTGACGCCCGGTGATGTTGAGCTGCTGCGCAGCTACGTAGAGGCGTTTGGCCTGCAACCGGTGATCGTTCCCGACCTTTCACAATCGCTGGATGGCCACCTGGCAAGCGGCGATTTTTCGCCCGTCACCCAGGGAGGAACGTCGCAGCGGGTCATCGAACAGATGGGACAGAGCCTGTGCACCTTTGCCATCGGCGTGTCGCTTTCGCGCGCGGCCTCGCTGCTTGCGCAACGCAGCCGTGGCGAAGTTGTCGTTCTTCCCCATCTGATGACCATGGAACACTGCGACCGCTTTATTCACCAGCTAAAGATCATTTCCGGGCGCGACGTTCCCGCCTGGATTGAGCGCCAGCGCGGACAGTTGCAGGATGCGATGATCGATTGTCATATGTGGCTACAGGATGCCCGGCTCGCACTGGCGGCTGAAGGCGATCTGCTGGCAGGCTGGTGCGATTTCGCCCGTAGCCAGGGCATGCTCCCCGGCCCCGTCGTGGCGCCGGTCAGCCAGCCAGGCCTGCAACAGCTTCCCGTTGAGAAAGTGGTCATTGGCGATCTGGAAGATATGCAGGATTTACTGTGCGATACGCCCGCCGACCTGCTGGTCGCCAACTCTCATGCGGCAGACCTGGCCTGCCAGTTCTCCATTCCGCTTATCCGCGCCGGGTTTCCCATCTTCGACAGGCTTGGAGAGTTTCGCCGCGTGCGTCAGGGATACCCCGGTATTCGTGACACGCTGTTTGAGCTGGCGAACCTGATGCGCGAACGTCACCACCACATGCCACTCTACCGCTCCCCCCTGCGCCAGCAGTTTGCCCGGGACGCTGACGGAGGACGCTATGCAACATGTTAATCGTCAGTTCAGTACCATCTGTTCCGGTGAATGGTCGATGAAAGTCGCCTTCGCCAGTTCCGATTACCATCACGTGGATCAGCACTTCGGCGCTACGCCCCGCCTGGTGGTCTATGGCGTCAAAGAAGATGATGTCACCTTGCTGCGGGTCGTCGATTTTACCGTACTGGCCGGACATCAAACCGAGAAGATCGCCAGCCGCATCAGCGCGCTGGAAGATTGCGTCACCCTTTACTGTGTGGCGATTGGCGAAACAGTATTTCGTCAACTGCTGCAAATAGGTGTGCGCGCCGTCCGCGTGCCCGAAGACACGCCGATTGTCGGCCTGTTACAGGAAATTCAGCACTACTGGTATGACAAAGAACAGCGCAAAAACGCGCGCAATCGCGACCCCAATCGCTTTTCGCAACTGCTGCTGGAAAGTCAGTGGCAGGATGACAATGAGCATTAAAGATTGTGTCGTTTCTGCGACAAACCTCACATAAACCACGACATTGCGCGTGGGTTTATGTGAGCAAACATTCATAACACACTGAAAATAATAAATTTTAATCTCTGGTACTGCTTTTGCTTAATCTTCATACCCGCTGTTGATTAACGCGGTGAATTGCGCCTTGCGCTGTCCGTCATAATCCTGGGAGCTGAGAGCATGTGGAACTATTCCGAGAAAGTGAAAGACCATTTTTTTAATCCCCGTAATGCCCGGGTGGTGGCAGAGGCCAACGCGATTGGCGACGTAGGTTCGATAAGCTGTGGCGACGCCCTGCGCCTGATGCTGCGGGTTGATCCGCAAAGCGAAACCATTCTTGAGGCCGGTTTTCAGACCTTTGGCTGCGGTAGCGCCATCGCCTCCTCATCCGCCTTAACGGAACTGATCATTGGCCGCACGCTACAAGAAGCCGAACAGGTCACCAACCAGCAAATCGCCGACTATCTCGACGGACTGCCGCCGCAAAAAATGCACTGCTCAGTCATGGGCCAGGAAGCGCTGCGCGCGGCGATCGCCAACTACCGGGGCGAAACCCTCGATGACGATCATGAAGAAGGCAAACTTATCTGCAAATGCTTTGGCGTTGACGAAGGCCAGATCCGCCGCGCGGTGTTGACCAATGGCCTGACCACGCTCGAAGAGGTGATCAACTACACCAAAGCGGGCGGTGGCTGCACCGCCTGCCACGAAAATATCGAGCTGGCGCTGGCTGCGATTCTGGCCGAACAGCAGGAAACCCCATCGGTCGCCCTTGAGGCGACAAAAGATCCGCACTGGCAAGAAGTGATCGACGCGATTACCGAACTGCGTCCGCACATTCAGGCGGACGGTGGTGATATGTCGCTGATTAATGTCGCAAATCACAAAGTCACCGTCAGTCTTTCCGGTAGCTGTAGCGGCTGCATGATGACCGACATGACGCTGGCCTGGCTGCAACAGAAATTAATGGAACGTACCGGCTGTTTTATGGAAGTCGTGGCGGCGTAAGCCACATCTCGCTATCCGTTATGGGGGAACAAAGATGAAACAGGTTTATCTGGATAATAACGCCACCACCCGTATCGACCCGATGGTGCTGGAGGCGATGATGCCGTTTTTGACCGAGCATTACGGCAATCCGTCATCGATTCACGACTTTGGTCTGCCCTCGCGCGGGGCGCTGGAACGTGCGCATCAACAGGTTGCCGCCCTGCTGGGCGCCGATCACGCCAGTGAAATCATTTTTACCTCCTGCGCCACCGAAGCGACCTCGACAGCGCTGCATGCCTGCATTGAACTGATGCCGGAACGCCGGGAGATCATCACCACCATGGTAGAACACCCGGCGACGCTGGCGGTCTGCGAACACCTGGAACGCCAGGGATACCTCATCCACCGTATTGCGGTCGATGCCGATGGCGCACTCGATATGGCCCAGTACCGTCAGGCGCTCAGTCAGCGGGTCGCGGTAGTCAGCGTGATGTGGGCTAACAACGAAACCGGGGTCATTTTTCCGGTGGCGGAGATGGCAGAGCTGGCCCATGAATATGGCGCGCTTTTTCACTGTGACGCGGTCCAGGCGGTGGGGAAAATTCCGCTGGCGGTGGGTAAAACGCAAATAGACATGCTGTCGTGCTCCGCCCACAAATTACACGGACCGAAAGGGGTCGGCTGCCTCTATTTGCGCCGTGGCACACGCTTTCGCCCGCTGCTGCGTGGCGGTCATCAGGAGCGTGGGCGGCGCGCCGGCACGGAAAATATTGCCGGGATTGTCGGTATGGGCAGCGCCTGCGAACTGGCGCAGGTTCATCTGCCCGGCATGCGCGAAATCGCCCGTCTTCGCGATTATTTGCAGGACGAACTGGTCAATAGCGTGCCGTCAGTAATGGTGATGGGAGGCAATCAGCCGCGCGTACCGGGCACTGCGAATCTGGCGTTCGAGTTTATTGAAGGCGAAGCCATTTTGCTGCTGCTCAATCAGGCAGGGATCGCCGCATCCAGCGGTAGCGCCTGCACATCGGGCTCACTGGAGCCGTCGCATGTCATGCGCGCAATGAACATCCCCTATACCGCCGCCCACGGCAGCATTCGCTTCTCCCTTTCACGCTACACGCGGGAAAAAGAGATTGATTACGTCATTGCCACGTTGCCACCGATTATCGCCCGACTGCGGATGCTTTCCCCTTACTGGCAGGACGGTAAACCGCTGCCGGTGGAGTCATCATTTGCGCCGGTTTACGGCTAAGCGGAGGCGGCTATGGCCAGTGTGCTGATTAACGACACAACGCTGCGGGACGGCGAACAAAGCCCCGGGGTGGCGTTTCGCGCAAGCGAGAAAGTCGCCATTGCCGAGGCGCTGTTTGCCGCAGGCATCAAGGCGCTTGAGGTAGGAACGCCGGCTATGGGTGATGAAGAGCGCACCCGCATCCAGCTGGTACGTCGCCATTTGCCCGATGCGACACTGATGTCCTGGTGTCGGATGAATGCCGGGGAAATCCGCCAGAGTGCCGATCTTGGTATGGACTGGGTGGATATTTCGATTCCGGCGTCCGACAAACTGCGTCAGTACAAATTGCGTGAACCGTTGGCTGTGCTGCTTGAACGGCTGGAAAGCTTTATCGGCATGGCGCGCGCACTGGGGATGGCGGTCTGTATCGGCTGTGAAGATGCATCTCGCGCCGATGATGACACGCTTCGCCAGATAGCGAGTGTCGCACAGGAGGCAGGGGCGCTGCGTTTGCGTTTTGCTGATACGCTGGGAGTGCTGGACCCGTTCGCGACCGACCAGGCTATCCGTTCGCTGCGTAGCTACTGGCGTGGTGACATTGAGATGCACGCCCATAACGATCTGGGGCTGGCCACCGCCAATACCCTGGCGGCCATTCGTGCCGGGGCGACCAGCGTAAATACCACCGTGCTGGGCCTGGGAGAACGCGCGGGGAATGCCGCACTGGAGACCGTCGCGCTTGGCTTACACCGTTGTCTGGGGCTTGATAGCGGCGTCGATTTTAGCCAGCTGCCCGCACTCTGCCAGAAGGTCGCCGAGGCCGCTCAGCGCCCTATCGACGCCCAGCAACCGCTGGTTGGCGAACAGGTCTTCACCCATGAATCCGGAGTTCATGTTGCTGCGTTGTTGCAGGACAGAGAGAGTTATCAGGCGATTGATCCGGCGCTGATGGGACGCGAATATCGCCTGGTACTGGGAAAACACTCTGGCCGCCAGGCAGTGAACGGCGTCTTTGCACGCATGGGCTACCCCCTTAACGCGCTGCAAATCGACGTACTGCTCCCGGCTATTCGCCGTTTTGCGGAGAGCTGGAAGCGTACGCCGAAAGATTATGAACTGATCGCGATTTACGATGAGTTATGCGGTGAACCCATTCGCCAGGTGGGAGGCTGAGTATGGAGTGGTTTTATCAGATTCCCGGTGTTGATGAGCTGGAAAGCGCCGAATCTTTCTTTGAGTTTTTTTCCGTCCCGTATGATCCAGCCGTACTGCGCAGCCGCTGCCTGCTCGTGCTGAGGGCCTTTAACCATAAACTGCGTGCCAACGTACCGCTGCGTAATCTGCTTGAAGAAGAGACGCGCGCACCCTGGCTCCTCGCCCGACGTCTGCTGGCAGAGAGTTACCAGCAACAGATTACCGGAGGTGGACAATGACCCCCGCATTTACCTTTGGCGATGAAGTTCGCGTCACGCGGGCCATTCGTAATGACGGCACTATGCCCGGCTTTGCACGCGGTCAATTGCTGGTACGGCGAGGCAGCACCGGGTTTGTCCGGGAATGGGGGCTGTTTTTGCAAGACCAGATTATCTACCAGATTCACTTTCTCGACGCTGACCTGGTGGTTGGCTGCCGTGGACAGGAACTGATCCCGGCAAACCAGCCCTGGAATGCCGGGATGCTGCAATTCGGTGATCTTGTCACTACCCTACATTCCCTGTCGGTCAATGGCGTGGTGGCAGTGAGGGCCGGGGAGACCGGGCAGATCGAAGCCACCGATCAGGGAGATGATGGCAACAGTTACACTGTCACCTTTTCCGGGCGCTGGTTTCAGGTTCCCGCCAGCGCACTGCGCTTAGCGGAGGAATTTGCATGAGCAGAGCCTGGGAGCAATTCGCGCGGCGACGTCTGGCGAAGACTCGCTGGAACTGCGAGCCACAGGATATTCCGGCCAGTGAAAACGCGGCCTTTGAACAGGCCTGGCGTCGACAGTGTTCACTGGAACAGGCTATCGTGCAGCAGGCCCATGATTTGCCGGTCACCGATACCCTGCTGCAGAGTATTGACTCCTCGCTGGCAGAGTTACTCGCTGAAAGCGCGTTTAGCGAGGAAGAACGTCAGGCAGTGGTGCGTCATCACGCGCTGATGGAGCTGCAATTTGTGCGCATCAGCGGGCAGACCTCCAGGCCTGATGACCTGACAGTGCTCACCTGGTATCAGCGTAATCAGCAGAAGTTTATGCGCCCGGAGCAGCGGTTAACCCATCATCTGCTGCTCACCGTTGATAATGACAATGAAGCAGTGCGCCGCCAGACGATGCGGTTTTACCGGGAGATTCAGGCCTCTCGTGAGGTTTTCTCCCGTCTGGCGAACCGTTATTCCCATTGCCCGAGTGCCTTAGAAGGTGGGCTGCTGGGCTGGATCAGTCGCGGTTTGCTTTATCCCGAACTGGAATCTGCCCTGTTTGCCTTGCCGGAAAACGGTGTCGCCGCGCCGGTGGAAACGGAGCTGGGCTGGCATATTGTCTGGTGTGAACGGATTCGGGGGCCTCAGCCATTGCCACAGGCCGAAGCGCTGGAAAAAGCACGGGGTTTTTTATGGCGCCAGCGTCAACAGCAGGCGCAACAGAGGTGGTTAAAGCAGTTGATGACCGGAATTGCAGAGTGAGTGTGGGGCCGGTTATACATACCCCACCGCACTCCTGACCCGGACTATACGACACCTGATGAACCCGTATCCCGGATAAGGCAAAGCCGCATCCGGGATACCAGGAAAAAACTATGCGCTTACTTGCTCCATCGCCTGTAATACGCGTTTATCGGAGACCGGGTACGGTGTACCGAGCTGCTGCGCAAAATAACTGACGCGAAGCTCTTCTATCATCCAGCGAATCGCTTTCACCTCTTCATCTTCACGACGCGCGGGCGGTAGCTTATTCAGCCACTGCTGCCACGCCTGCTGAACCTGTTCGACTTTCAGCATTTGCGCCCGGTCACGGTGCGGATCGACTGCCAGCTTTTCCAGACGCTTTTCAATTGCGTGCAGATAGCGCAGCGTATCCCCCAGGCGACGGAAGCCATTGCCGGTAACGAAACCGCGATAAACCAGCCCGCTCATTTGCGCTTTGATATCCGACAGTCCCAGCGCCATGGTCATATCCACGCGCCCTTTCAGACGTTTGTTGATATTGAACACCGCGGTAAGGATCTGCTCGACCTGTTTAGCGATGTCCACCACCGTTTCGTTCAGGTCAGCACGGACTTTTTCATGCAGCGCCGTAAAGCCCTCTTCCGTCCAGACCGGTCCGCCCGCTTCGTCAATCAACTTATCAACACCGCAGGAGATACAATCATCAATCAAATCCAGTACTTTGCCATACGGGTTGAAATACAGGCCCAGCTTGGCTTTGTTTGGTAGCTTTTCGTGCAAATATTTGATGGGCGATGGAATATTTAACAACAGCAGACGGCGTAACCCGTTCCACATCGCCTGCTGCTGATCCAGCGGATTATCAAACAACTTAATGGCTACACTGTCGCGCTCATCCACCAGCGCAGGCCAGGCTTTCACCTTATAGTTGCCGCGTTTCTGCTCATAGCTTTCCGGTAGCTGACCGAAGCTCCAGATATGTAGCCCGCTTTGCTCAATACCGTCGTCCGCTACCGCAGAAAGGGTCTCCTGCACTTTGCCTTTCAGCGACTCTTTCAGTGCAGTTAACGACGGGCCTTCGGCAAGTTTCTTATTCTTCTCATCCACCACCCTGAAGGTGATTTTCAGATGGTCGGGAACCTGATCCCAGTGCCAGTCGTCGCGATCAATGGTATGCCCCGTCATACGCCGAAGCTCACGCTCCAGGGCATCCAACAGCGGCAGTTCAAGCGGCGTTACGCGGCCTAAAAACGCTTCGGCGTAGTTTGGCGCCGGTACAAAGTTGCGTCGTACCGGCTTGGGTAAGGATTTTATCAGCGCAATCACCAGCTCACGACGCAGCCCCGGTATTTGCCATTCAAACCCGCTTTCTTCCACCTGGTTAAGCAACGGTAGCGGAATATGCACCGTCACGCCGTCCGCGTCCGCGCCCGGCTCAAACTGATAGGTAAGACGCAGCTTCAGGTTGCCCTGATGCCAGAAGTTGGGGTAATCCAGCTTGCTGACCTTCTCCGCCCCTTCTTTGATTAACATGCTCTTTTCAAAATTGAGCAGATCCGGGGTTTCATGGCTCGCTTTCTTCCACCAGCTATCAAAGTGGCGGGCAGAGATCACATCATGGCTGATGCGCTGGTCATAGAACTCAAACAACGTATCGTCATCCACCAGAATATCGCGGCGGCGCGATTTGTGTTCAAGCTCTTCAATTTCAGCACGCAGTTTGAGGTTGTCGCGGAAAAAGGCATGACGCGTCTGCCAGTCGCCTTCCACCAGGGCGTGGCGAATAAACAACTCACGGCACAGAGCCGGGTCAATCTGGCTATAATTCACGCTGCGGGCAGCCACAATCGGCAGGCCGTACACCGTCACCTTCTCCGTTGCCATTACCGCGCCCTGCGAACGTTCCCAGTGCGGTTCGCTGTAAGAACGCTTGATCAGGTGTTGAGCGACAGGCTCCACCCATTCCGGATCGATACGCGCCGCGATGCGCCCCCACAGACGGCTTGTTTCCACCAGTTCGGCCACAATGACCCACTTCGGCGGCTTTTTGAATAAACCGGACCCAGGAAAAATCGAAAAACGGGCATTACGCGCACCGGTAAACTCCTGCTTATCGGCATCTTTCATCCCGATATGCGACAGCAGCCCGGTTAGCAGCGCGATGTGGATCTCGCGGTATTCCGCCGGTTCGCTGTTTACCGGAATGCCAAGCTCTTTTACGACCTGGCGCAACTGGGTGTAGATATCCTGCCACTCGCGCACCCGCAGGTAGTTGAGGAAATCGACGCGGCACTGGCGACGGAACTGGTTCGAGGAGAGCGCTTTCTGCTGCTCGCCGAGGTAGTTCCACAGGTTCACGAACGCGAGGAAGTCAGACTCTTTATCGTGGAAGCGGCGATGTTTTTCATCGGACGCCTGCTGCTTGTCCATCGGACGCTCACGCGGATCCTGAATGGAGAGCGCCGAAGTGATGATCATCGCCTCGCGCACGCAGCCGTGTTTTTGCGCTTCCAGCACCATTCGCGCCAGGCGCGGGTCGACCGGCAACTGGCTGAGCTGACGCCCCATCGGGGTTAATTTGTAGGCGGTGGCCTGCTCGTCAGTGGTGATAGCGCCGAGTTCTTCCAGCAGACGCACACCGTCCTGGATATTGCGTTTATCCGGTGCTTCAACAAACGGAAACGCGGCGATATCGCCCAGCCCCAGCGCGGTCATCTGCAGAATGACGGACGCCAGGTTGGTACGCAAAATTTCCGGGTCGGTAAATTCCGGGCGTGACAGGAAGTCATCCTCGGAATAGAGACGAATACAGATCCCTTCGGAAACACGCCCGCAACGGCCTTTACGCTGATTGGCGGATGCCTGCGAGACGGGCTCAATCGGCAGACGTTGTACTTTGGTCCGATAGCTGTAGCGACTGATACGCGCAGTGCCAGGGTCAATGACATATTTAATACCTGGCACCGTTAGCGAGGTTTCCGCCACGTTGGTCGCCAGCACAATGCGCCGCCCGCTGTGCGCCTGGAAAACGCGGTTCTGTTCACTGTTAGACAGACGCGCGTAAAGCGGCAGCACTTCCGTATGGCGCAGATCGCGCTTATTGAGCGCATCGGCGGTATCGCGGATTTCACGCTCGCCACTCATAAAAATCAGGATATCGCCCGGCGCCTCCTGACTTAATTCATCAACCGCATCGAAAATGGCCTGTAGCTGATCGCGCTCGGTATCATCCGCCTCCTCGACAATCGGACGGTAGCGCACTTCCACCGGATAAGTGCGCCCTGATACTTCGATGATCGGCGCATTATTAAAGTGGCGCGAGAAACGCTCCGGATCGATGGTCGCCGAGGTAATGATGATTTTCAGATCCGGACGCCGTGGTAACAGCTCTTTCAGATAACCGAGCAGGAAATCGATGTTCAGGCTGCGTTCGTGCGCTTCATCAATAATGATGGTGTCGTACTGCATCAACAGGCGATCCTGCTGAATTTCCGCCAGCAGGATACCGTCTGTCATCAGCTTGACCATAGTGTTGTCACTGACATGGTCGCTAAAACGGACTTTATAGCCGATACAACCGCCCGGCTCAGTTTGCAACTCTTCGGCAATACGGTTGGCGACGGTGCGCGCCGCCAGGCGGCGCGGCTGGGTATGGCCAATCAACCCTTTTATCCCGCGCCCCAGTTCCATACAGATTTTTGGCAATTGCGTGGTTTTCCCCGAGCCGGTTTCCCCCGCAACAATCACGACCTGATTGTCACGCACGGCTTCAAGAATCGCCTGTTTCTTCTGGCTTACTGGCAGGTTATCGGGATAAGTAATGGCTGGACGGGACGCCTCACGTAGCAGAACCTTCCCGGCGGCCTCGTTCATCTCCTGAGCCATTTTCTGAAAAATGATTTGCTGTGCTTCAGGATTTTTAACTTTCTTTGCCCCATGCAGGCGACGGGCAAAACGCAACCGATCGCGCAGCATCAGCGACTCTAACTGCTGATCCAGATCGGAGAAGGTCAATTTATGTTGTTCTGTCATAGTGTTATCGGTCAGCGCACTGACGGAAAAAATCTCTTTGGCTTAATGCTCATAGAATACCACATCGTCATAAACCATTTCTTGTTCAAGAAATTCGAACATAGGATTCGATATATTGCGCTATTCACGCAGCACTTTTGTGAATAGAGTGTCAAACAGCAACGGGGCACGCGCCCCATATCAAATAATAAGGATACACCCATGAGCAAAGTATTAGTTCTTAAATCCAGTATTCTGGCAGGGTACTCGCAGTCTGGTCAGTTGGCTGACTATTTTGTTGATCAGTGGAAAGCGAAACACGCCGCTGATGAGATCACCGTTCGCGACCTGGCCGCAAACCCTATTCCGGTACTGGATGGCGAACTGGTTGGCGCACTGCGTCCTTCCGATGCCCCGCTGACTCCGCGTCAGCAGGAAGCACTGGCGCTTTCAGACGAGTTGATTGCTGAACTGCAGGCGCATGATGTGATTGTCATTAATGCCCCGATGTACAACTTTAACATTCCGACACAGCTGAAAAACTATTTTGACCTGGTTGCCCGTGCTGGCGTGACCTTCCGTTATACCGAGAAAGGGCCGGAAGGTCTGGTAACCGGTAAACGTGTTGTTGTTGTTTCCAGCCGTGGTGGTATCCACAAAGACACCCCGAGCGATCTGGTCGCACCGTACCTGAAACTGTTCCTGGGCTTTATCGGTATCACTGACGTGAACTTCGTGTTCGCAGAAGGTATCGCTTACGGTCCGGAAGTGGCCACCAAAGCGCAGACTGACGCGAAAGCGGCGATCGACAGCCTGGTCGCAGCCTGAGTATTTACCCTCCTGCGCTCGCAGGAGGGTTCTGTTTCTCCAGCAACGTCTCCACTTCTTTATCCGCTTTAATATTGATGTCGTGCTCGATCTTCACATTCATATTGATGGTGATCGGCTCTTTCGGCGCAGCCACCTCAATCCGCGGCGTACAGGCAGCCAGCATCATTGTCATCATTAGTACTGGCAGAGTTTTCATTGTTTATCCTCACACTCTTTTCCGTTCGCACAGGGAACCGCAGGTAGCTTCGCTTTTTGTTTTAGCAAAGACTGAAGATTGTCGCCGAAGCGCAGACTGCGCCACAACTCAAAGACATTCTCTTCGTGGGCATAGTTCAGGTTCACCGTATTACTCTTTCCTTCCACAAAACTGGTGCCTTTGATGGTCGCCTTCATTTTCAGCACGCCCTGACGGTCCAGATTGAGCGTCGTCCAGGAGCGTGAAATCTCCATATATCGCAACCAATTAATTGCCGCACCGGCCGCTATATTATCTTTCACCAGAGCGTCGGCAGTATCTTTATCCACGCGTAAGGTCATGGGGCCGGGGTTATGCAGCCAGCCGTTTTTGATAATCCATGAACCGTTGTTATCCAGCCACAACGGCAGCGCGCCGTCAAAAGGACCGGACATAGCAAACTGTTTAGGGTTAATGGCACTGATTAACTCGCTTGATGAGATATTACGCAAGCGCAACAGCGCCGGATCATGTTGCGGTAAACGCAACTGGCTCATCGTCACTTTGCCCCCCAGCACGTCGATACTGACATCACTCAACTGCAAGGGGTTCTCTTCACTCCAGGGATAATTGCCCTGCAAATCGGCAGCGATATTACGTGCAGTTACCTGATTGACCACTTCACCTATACGCAACGATACCGGTCTGCGCGTCCCCAGTTGCCAGTTACCTTCGTGGTAACGGAAAGGCAGGACGAAATCGACGCCGGAGAGTTGGTTATCCGGCATCCATGCACTGCCGCCACGCAGCACGCCATGCCCACCCGCCTCAAAACCCTGCCCGGCTGCGGCGGAAAAGGCGACCTGAGCATAAAGAGAACCATCCAGTAAATTCATCTTCCAGTCTGGTGGAACCAAAGGCTGGAAAACCGTCAACGACTGGCGCGGCCACCAGGCCTGTCCACGCAGGCGCTCACCATCCCAGCGCCCGTTTACCCGCACCGGGCCAATTTTTTCCGCGCGTAAATCGCCTTTGAACTGAAAGATGGTGGGTTCGCTCCCTTCAACGCTGAAGGTTAACGTTGAAGGTGGTAGTACGCTTCCGCCGGTGAAGGTAGTCTTTCCGGCATCAAGGGTTAACGCCCCGCTAAAAAAGGGGTGATCTTCATCGCGCAGCCAACGCACCGGTTCATTCAATACCAGACGG
This sequence comes from Phytobacter palmae, assembly GCA_900112785.1. GTDB lineage: Bacteria > Pseudomonadota > Gammaproteobacteria > Enterobacterales > Enterobacteriaceae > Phytobacter > Phytobacter palmae. The sequence goes on from FONB01000005.1 coordinate 325,920, forward strand.
GGCGAGCTCACATGCATCGTGCCGTACTGCAACTGGTCGAAACCGGTAGACAAATCGCTGAGTAAAATTGTTTTATCACGCCATTCGCCGCGGCCATTGACATCCCAGCGGGCGCTCATAGGGGTAAAATTACCCGTTCCCCAGTAGCGCCATTGCCACAAACCATCGTCTGGCAGAAAATCACGTGCCTGGCCATCAAGGTGTAAAACAAAATCCCCCATCGCGTTCTCATGGGCACGCAGAATAGCCTGTAACCGCCCGTCCACCCCCTCACGGGTGACTTTAACGCCCGCCAGTGGCCAGCGAACATCATCAATATTGAGTGCGTCGATCACGCGTCCGCTTGAGCGCAACAGCGCGCCAGGCGTAAACGCCAGCTTCGGGTCGCTGAGCCCGCCTGTCAGGTGAGCTGGCAGCACGGCGTAGAAAATCATCTCCCCTTGTTTAGCTTCCCCTGTCAGTTGCAGCGGCATATCGCTGTTCACCATATTCAGACGCCCCGGCCCAATGGTGAGAACCGCATTGCCTTTCCCGGCATCGCCCTGCGTCAGAACGTTCAGACGCCCGCTTATTTTTGCGTTCTGCAATCCATCCTGCCAGCCATCGATACGCAATCCGACGCGTCCGCTTAACGGGAACCCCTGATAAGGCCAGTTCCAGCGGCCATCGCTAATGGTCAAACGTTCCCGCGTCGCCTGCCAGGGCAGATCCAGGATTGGTTCTGGATTATCGCGTGCGGTGATGATCAGTTGCCCTTCGTTGTTGCGCCACTCCAGATCGGCATCCACCAGCGAAGGTTCCGTTGGCAGCGTGAGCGTGGTCCGGGCATGACCATTAACCGGGATGCCATCAGGTACGTTTGGCAGGACAAACTCGCCGCCCAGCGTGACGGGGGGTTCGCCTTCGATCAGACGCAACTGCATTTGCGTCAGCGTGAGTATCTGTCCGCGCAGACGGGCCCTGAAGGATACCTGCTCGCCGTCATAGTGGAGCACCTGATTCTCTTCGGATAATGCCAGTGAGATTTTCCCTTCCCACTCCTGCCACGGCGAGACGGTGAAGCGGTCAATAGTAACCCATGTTTTCGGTAGCATGGATTGCCACTCAGCCAGGGTTGTCGGCGCCCCCGGAGACGGTTCCGTCTCGGGAAGTTTTGCCAGACAGGTGGTATTGATATCCAGCGACCCGATATCCAGCTTCCAGCGGCTCGGGTGCGTCAGTTGCGCGTTTTTGACCAGCGCCACGGGGCAATCCTCAATAAAATAATGCAGGTCCGGGATTTGCAGCGAGTGACGGGTAAACCGTGGGCTTTCTTCGAAGACAATACGTGTGCCTGCCGGCAGCCAGATGCCTGCAAGCGTGGGCACCCAATACGCGAGCGTAAGCAGCAGCGTCAACGGCAGCAGAATAAACAACAGTAGCAATGCGATTGCGGCTTTGTATTTACCCTTCATGGGCAGTTAATATCCTGATTTTGCATATAATTAAGCCGATTCTGGCCATTATTGTGGCATGTTTAGCCTGACAGGTGAAGTCGCTGCCCATTTTAAGCGTAGATGTTTTAAACTGTTTTATATGTCTCTGTTTATCAATTATTTTTTAGTATTTACACAATTATTTTAACCATGTTAATGTGGTGACAAACCTGATGGAGAAAGTCTTATGAAACTCGCGGTATACAGCACAAAGCAATACGATAAAAAGTATTTGCAGCACGTAAACGAGAAATTCGGCTACGAGATTGAATTTTTTGACTTTCTGCTTACGGAGAAAACAGCAAAAACGGCTAATGGCTGTGAAGGGATCTGCATTTTCGTTAACGATGACGGCAGTCGCCCGGTACTGGAAGAGCTGAAAAAGCATGGCGTGAAATTTATCGCGCTGCGCTGTGCCGGCTTCAATAACGTCGATCTGGATGCGGCAAAAGAGTTAGGGCTTAAGGTCGTGCGTGTTCCGGCTTATTCCCCGGAAGCCGTGGCAGAACACGCGATTGGTATGATGATGGCCCTGAACCGCCGCATTCACCGCGCTTATCAGCGTACCCGTGACGCCAACTTCTCTCTGGAAGGCCTGACGGGCTTTACCATGTACGGTAAAACAGCAGGTGTCATTGGTACCGGGAAAATTGGCGTCGCCGCTCTGCGGATCCTGAAAGGTTTCGGTATGCGTCTGTTGGCCTTTGATCCTTATCCGAGCGCTGCCGCACTTGAGCTGGGGGTAGAATATGTTGACCTCACGACCCTCTTTACCGAGTCCGATGTTATCTCCCTGCACTGCCCGCTGACGCCGGAGAACTACCACCTGCTTAATCACGCGGCCTTTGACCAAATGAAGGATGGCGTCATGATCGTGAACACCAGCCGCGGCGGTCTGATCGATTCGCAGGCAGCGATTGAAGCGCTGAAAAACCAGAAGATCGGTTCGCTGGGGATGGATGTGTACGAAAACGAACGCGATCTCTTCTTTGAAGACAAATCTAATGACGTGATTCAGGATGATATTTTCCGTCGCCTGTCGGCCTGCCATAATGTGCTCTTTACCGGCCATCAGGCATTTTTGACGGCAGAAGCGCTGATCAGTATTTCTGAAACCACCCTGAATAATCTGCATCAGCTGGAGAACGGCGAAACCTGTCCTAACGCACTGGTGTAAATGCTGAGGTTCCCTTCGCCCGAAGGGAACCCTTTAAGACAATTCCTGCCAACATCAGATTACCGCAGTCTGTTACTATCCTGCCGTTATGTTGATTTTCTTTGAGGACCAAATGAAAAGGATCATTACCCTGGTAGCCTTTGGCGTGCTGCTATCCGGCTGCGTAAGCCATGGCGTGAGCAAAAATTCAGTAAACGAGACACAGCTTGCACAGCACCGCTTCGTGCTGGAAACGGTAAACGGACAGGCCGTCGAGAAAGGCGAGCATCCGGCAGAAATCCATTTTGACGATAAAATGATTGTCTCTGGCAGCATGTGCAATCGCTTTACGGGTCAGGGGAAATTGTCCGAAGGCACGCTAACGGTGAAGAAGATGGCGATGACACGCATGATGTGTGTTGATGCCCAGCGCAACGCGCTGGACAATGTCATCGGTAAAATGCTCAGTGAAGGTGCCCAGGTCGATCTGACCGATGGCCAGCTTACGCTGACAACCGCCGATCAAACCCTGATTTATACCCAGGCAGATCAGGCTCAGTAAGTGCCACAACTTCCGGCGGCAAGCGACTGTTCGCTACAACGCTTGCCGTTAGGGAGAGCACACATCCCGATAGCGGTTCCATCCAGTTGACGGGCGACAGACAATGACCCACCGATCATTGCGCAATTCGCCTCACCGCTGCTCGACATGGACGCGCGTAACCCCGGCGCCACGTGCGCGGCCGTTGCCTGCTGTACGGGTTCACTGCTGCATGCAGAGAGTAATAAAACAGCACACCCTACCCAAAACGCTGAACGCATTTCTCATCCCCCAATGATTTAGCAAAACCTAAGCATCATAGGCAGCACAGCGCAGTACGTCGAGACCGTAACCGCACCTTTATGCGTTCCGGAAACATTTTGATTCTATTTTTTTGCGCAAACGCAAAATAACAAACCATATCGAGTGAGTGGCTGACAGGGCTCTGGGGATAAAAAACGATTCCGCTTTATGTGCGCGTGACGAGACACGTGTGCGTCATTATGCAGGTCGGAAATAAAAAACCTGTCATCAAGACAGGTTCACCAGGACTTTTACACTCGTTTTCAGCGATGTGTTTTACGGAAGAACTGCTCCATTGATTCTCTGACATGTTCATCAGGATTTTCAGCGAGGTCCCCCTCCCCTGATGAATGCCGTACGACATTATTATGTCCCTGCAGAAGAGCCGGAGGCTGTTCTGTGTAAGCTGCCGCCGAGCCTAATGATAAAAACAGTAAAAACCACGCCGTTCTTAACGTCTTACCCATCATCAATGACCCTGTATGTTGGTAACATGCAGCGGCTATATTGCTGGAGCAAAAGTAAAAAGCTGTATGTGATGTTTAAACGTATCCTGGAAGCTGTGAACAACTGCATGGACGGAAAAATTCTGCGGACGAACAGTCGCCTGCGAATTTCTTCAAAATTGCGCGGCTTATTTAGCCTCTGGTTGTAAAAAAGGCCCGCCTGAGCGGGCCCATGACAGGCAAAATATTAACGGAAATTATCCAGCCTGGTGCTCAATAACTTTTTGACTGTTCTCGATTGCGATTTTCCGCGGTTTTTCATGTTCAGGAATATCCTGATAAATAGTTACCTCTAAAAGCCCGCTTTCCAGTTTTGCATTGCTGACCTTTGCATGCTCTGGTAGCGAGAAACTTAAACGAAAATCGGAGCGGCGTATGCCTCTGTAAATCCACCCTTGTTCATCCTGGGAGTCATTAACAGCACGTTTACCAGAGATATGGAGAGTGCCGCCCACGGTTTCGATTTCCAGCTCGTCTTCTTTCCAGCCTGGAACGCTTACGTTTAGCAGGTAGTTATTTTCATCCACTTTTTTCAGGTCATAGGCGGGTAACGCCGAAACAGGCGAATCCCCGGTTAACTGACTAAAAAGTTTGTCGATACGGTTGAAACGGTCAGCAAAGACAGAATCAGAAAAGCCCGGAAGTGCTGACAAGGTTCTGAGTGCCATAAATTAACCTCCTGAATGTTGGATTCAAAAGTTCAAGTTAAAGGCAAGCCTGGCTTGTCCGCTGATCAAAATAAGCACTGAAAACGGTTTTTCAAGACCTGCATAAAAAATTTTTTCCTGTTTCCTGTCACAAAGATTCGCACCCCGCTGCAAAACAAATTAGTGCTACTCACGGGAAAACGGCGATAGCAAAATTGCGCTATTTTTCCGGGAATGAACACAACGCGACAGGTTCAACAGGTTACGAACAGAGCCCGAACGACTGAATACAATACATTTATCAGGCTGATAACTGCCGCTAAAGCCCATGAGATCAAAAACCGTTGGCCTCGGGCTGTCTATACTGACTTAAAGCATGGTGAAGAGAGCGACAGAGCCATAACCCTGAAAGCGAAGCGAAGAGACACCAGAAGAAGTCCGATAAATCTATTAAATAAAAGTGCCTGTAGTTGCGCGGCCCCAAAGAGTCGCCATGCGAGCATAACGTCGCTTTAAAACTGACATTTAAGCAATGAGAGTTTCCATATGATCACTATTGACGGTAATGGCGCGGTCGCTTCGGTGGCGTTCCGTACCAGTGAAGTTATCGCCATCTATCCCATTACCCCAAGTTCAACCATGGCTGAGCAGGCAGATGCCTGGGCCGGGAATGGGCTAAATAATGTTTGGGGTGATACGCCACGCGTTGTGGAGATGCAGTCAGAAGCCGGGGCTATTGCTGCGGTACACGGTGCATTGCAGACGGGCGCCCTCTCCACCTCCTTTACCTCGTCGCAGGGTCTGTTGCTGATGATCCCGACGCTATATAAACTCGCCGGTCAACTCACACCGTTCGTATTGCACGTGGCGGCCCGAACGGTTGCCACCCATGCGCTCTCTATATTCGGCGATCATTCCGATGTGATGGCCGTCCGGCAGACTGGCTGTGCGATGCTCTGTGCGGGTAGTGTTCAGGAGGCGCAGGACTTTGCGTTGATTTCGCATATCGCAACGCTGAAAAGCCGCGTGCCGTTTATTCACTTCTTTGATGGCTTTCGCACCTCGCACGAAATCAACAAAATTGTACCGCTCAATGATGATACGATCCGCGCCCTGATGCCGCAGGACGAGATTGATGCCCACCGTTCGCGTGCGCTTAATCCTGAACATCCGGTCATTCGCGGCACCTCCGCCAACCCGGATACCTTTTTCCAGTCACGCGAAGCGACTAACCCCTGGTACAACGCCGTTTATGACCACGTTGAGCAGGCAATGGATGCGTTTGCAACCGCCACCGGACGTCAGTACAAACCGTTTGAGTACTACGGACACCCTCAGGCTGAGCGCGTCATTATCCTGATGGGGTCAGCGATTGGTACCTGTGAAGAGGTTGTCGACGAACTCCTCACCCGGGGTGAGAAAGTCGGCGTACTGAAAGTGCGCCTGTTCCGCCCGTTCAGCGCACAGCATCTGCTTTCTGTGTTGCCTGAATCGGTAAAAACTATCGCCGTACTTGATCGCACAAAAGAGCCCGGTGCGCTGGCTGAACCCCTCTATCTGGACGTGATGACTGCGCTCGCGGAAGCCTTTAATCGCGGTGAACGTGAAACTCTGCCTCGCGTTATCGGTGGACGCTACGGATTGTCATCCAAAGAGTTTGGCCCGGATTGCGTATTGGCCGTCTTCAGTGAACTGCGCGCCAGCAAACCTAAACCACGCTTTACCGTCGGCATCTATGATGACGTGACAAACCTGTCGCTGCCATTGCCGGAAAATACGCTGCCTTCAAAAGCGCGTCTGGAAGCTCTGTTTTATGGACTTGGCAGCGATGGCAGTGTTTCAGCCACCAAGAACAACATCAAAATTATCGGCAATTCAACACCGTGGTATTCACAGGGGTATTTTGTCTACGACTCCAAAAAGGCGGGCGGTCTGACCGTTTCGCACCTGCGCGTCAGTGAACACCCGATTCGCTCGGCTTATCTGGTATCACAGGCGGATTTCGTCGGCTGCCATCAATTGCAGTTTATTGATAAATATCAGATGGCGGAGCGGCTGAAACCTGGCGGTATTTTCCTGCTCAATACTCCGTACAGTGCGGACGAAGTGTGGGAGCGACTGCCACAAGAAGTGCAGGCTGTTCTGAACCAGAAGCAAGCCCATTTCTACGTCATTAATGCCGCAAAAATTGCCCGCGAATGTGGGCTGGCCGCGCGTATCAACACGGTGATGCAGATGGCCTTCTTCCACCTGACGAGGATCCTGCCGGGCGACAGCGCGCTGGCAGAGTTGCAGGGGGCGATTGCCAAAAGTTACAGCAACAAAGGCCAGGAACTGGTTGAACGCAACTGGCAGGCACTGGCGATGGCGCGTGAGTCGCTGTTCGAAGTCCCGTTGCAGCAGGTAAATCCTGCCAGTGCGCACCGCCCGCCGGTGGTTTCTGATGCAGCACCCGATTTTGTCAAAACTGTCACGGCCGCCATGCTGGCTGGCCTGGGCGATGCCCTGCCTGTCTCTGCACTGCCGCCAGACGGCACCTGGCCGATGGGGACCACCCGCTGGGAGAAGCGCAATATCGCCGAAGAGATCCCTGTCTGGAGAGAAGATCTCTGTACGCAATGTAACCACTGCGTTGCGGCCTGCCCACACTCAGCCATACGCGCCAAAGTGGTTTCACCAGAAGCAATGGAGCATGCTCCGGCAAGTCTGCATTCACTGGATGTAAAATCCCGTGATATGCGCGGTCAGAAGTATGTGTTACAGGTAGCGCCCGAGGATTGCACCGGCTGTAATCTGTGCGTGGAAGTCTGCCCGGCAAAAGATCGTCAGAATCCGGAAATTAAAGCCATCAATATGATGTCGCGACTTGAGCACGTGGAAGAGGAGAAAGTGAATTTCGACTACTTCCTGAGCCTGCCGGAGATAGATCGCAGCAAACTAGAACGTATCGACATTCGTACCTCGCAGCTTATCAGCCCGCTGTTTGAATACTCCGGTGCCTGTTCCGGCTGTGGCGAAACCCCGTACATCAAGCTGCTTACCCAACTGTATGGCGATCGCATGCTGATAGCTAACGCCACCGGTTGTTCATCGATTTATGGCGGTAACTTGCCTTCCACGCCGTATACCACTGATGCGGCAGGCCGTGGTCCGGCATGGGCGAACTCCCTGTTTGAGGATAACGCCGAGTTTGGTCTGGGCTTCCGCCTGACGGTCGATCAGCATCGCAAACGCGTGATGCGCCTGCTGGAACAGTTCGCCGGGCGAATTCCGGACGAACTCAACAATGCGCTGCATGCCGACGCAACACCTGATGAGCGCCGGGAACAGGTTGCTGCACTGCGTCAGGCGCTGGCCGGTGTCGATGAAGCCAAAGAGTTGTTGACCGATGCTGATGCACTGGTCGAGAAATCCATCTGGCTCATTGGCGGCGATGGCTGGGCCTATGACATTGGCTTTGGCGGCCTCGATCATGTGTTGAGCCTGACCGAGAACGTCAACATCCTGGTGCTGGATACCCAGTGTTATTCCAACACCGGTGGTCAGGCATCGAAAGCCACGCCGCTCGGTGCAGTCACTAAGTTCGGCGAACATGGTAAACGTAAGGCGCGTAAGGATCTTGGCGTCAGCATGATGATGTACGGCCATGTTTATGTCGCGCAGATTTCACTTGGCGCACAGCTCAACCAGACGGTCAAAGCGATTCAGGAGGCGGAAGCCTACCCTGGCCCGTCATTGATCATTGCCTATAGCCCCTGTGAGGAACATGGCTACGACCTGGCATTGAGCCATGATCAGATGCGTCAACTGACGGCAACCGGCTTCTGGCCACTCTACCGCTTCGATCCGCGCCGTGCGGATGAAGGGAAATTGCCGCTGGCGCTCGATTCCCGCCCACCGTCTGATGCGCTGGCCGAAACGCTTCTCAACGAGCAACGTTTCAGGCGCCTTAACGCCCAGCAACCGGAGGTGGCTGAGCAGCTCTGGAAAGACGCCGCCGCCGATTTGCAAAAACGTTATGATTTCCTCGCCCAAATGGCGGGTAAATCGGAAAAAAGCTCGGCAGAATAATGATTTAAGCTGGACAAAAAGCCTGCATATTTGCAGGCTTTTTATTTCTGTGCGTCTTGCAACAGACAGCATATCTGGTGGATGATAAACCTTCCCCGCGCCGAGTTGTAAAGGACACCCAGCATGCAACACCATCCCGTAAAATCTTCTCGTATTTCATCCATTGGCTATGATGAACGTACAACCACGCTGGAAGTCCGATTTCATGATAAAAGTACCTTGCAGTACCGTGGTGTGCCGGAAAGAATTTTCACCGTCTTTCTGACGGTTGTATCAAAAGGACGCTATTACGATGGTGTAGTAAAAGGCAAATTCCCGGAAAAGAAAGTGGCCTGAAGGGGGAGCATTTCCTCACGATACTTACCAAAAATCCGCCTGTTTTCTGAAAATCCTGCCATAACAGACATTGCTGATATAAAACTGTCAAATAACTGCGCCATACTCATGTTCAGACCTGAACATTCGTCTGACTATTCCTTTGCTATAGAGAACAATTGAATGAAATTAAGCAGAACTCGCCGCACAATGCAGATTCACTGGAGCCTGCAACGTCAACGCGAAAACCAATGGAAGAAATTTAGCCTTGTGCTGACTAACCGCAGAGCCTGAATAACCGCCTTGTCCGCCGTTATGTGCGCTAAACGTAACGGCAATGCCCTCTCTCCTCTTACGTCTAAAACAGTCATCCTGTCGACGGCGGTAAACAATATTACGGTTTCAGAGTGATAACATTTGCAGAGCCGATCCGCTTTGGGTAATGTTCTCTCCTGCTTTTCACCTCAGGCATTAGAGAACAGTTATGAGACTGGGTATTGCTTTCCCTATCATCGTATTTATCGTCGCTGTTGTGTTTCTCAGCTGGTTTATTATCGGTGGCTACGCTACACCGGGCTAACAACGGTGTTGATCCCTGCGACCATACCCACGATAAAAATCCTGTATTCGCCGTCAATCATTGCTACAAGCTCGCTTTAGTGCCCCTATCTGTTGGCCTGGTCGCGCCTGGTTGACGTTGAACACCTGAATTAAGCCTTTTTTCAGCAAGGTACAATTAAAAAAAACCCCGCTTAAGCGAGGCCACAACTGATTGAAATGTCACTATCAGGACACTTTTAAAGCATCATCTATTGCATCTGCGAGAGCTTTAATTTGCTGTGCAACATGTTGCATTTCTCTATCTGTTTTGCATGCCGCAGCAGCGTCATAACGTCCAACAGATACCCTGGCAATTTCTAACGCTGCTTTTACTACTTCTGCGCGATTTTTCTCTTCGCTTGTCTTTGGCGTATATTTGTCAAGCATTACAACCTCCTTTTCATAAACAGACCCGTAGAATAATCTTAAGATTTGTCTGAATAAAGCGTAATCGCAAGTACTCACTGAATAACTACCATCTTTGGCAGTGGTCGTGCCCTTGAATCATCACCTCGGGTCGTCTGTGCTACTCCCCCGCAGTCACTAACCAGCGCGTGAGGCCATTACGCCACGTCAGTAAGTCGGGGCTGGCTACATTATCAATGCCGGGGGGGCGCTGGTCGTTCCGTTCTCTGGAAAGCGGCAGAGACTTGCAGCCAGCATTTGCCAGTAGCAAATCACGTTCAGGCAAAGCGCCTTTAATGTTCCGGCGCGATCCACCAATCGCGGCTATACCTGACCGTTTCCCCATAACGGGTAAACTGATTACAGGCTGCGCTGACGGTATCAATACGGAATGCGGACTTAGAGAACGGCAATCGGTGCATTTTGTTTTCATGTCCGGGATAAAAAACCTTACTACTTATCAGGCAGTATTGGCTCTCATTAAGACTCTGATGTAAAACGTGCTGGCATTCGTCGCCGCAATCCGTACCATACACGGCACACTTTCGCATGCTGATTATTGTATGCCGGCGCTAACCCGTCTTTTATTGCTAATCCGATGGGGCACGAGAATGCGCGGATGGTGTATGAAATCTATGCTACATGGATTGAAGAAATGAATAGCGAGCAGGTGGCAATGCTGAACTCAAAGCCAGCGCTTTAAGTGCTCTTGCCCCTTTAGTGCCCCATTTGATATTTGAGTAAAGAATAAATGTCGCAAAATCAAGAAATTACCAAAAAAGAACAATACAATCTGAACAAGCTGCAAAAACGTCTGCGCCGTAATGTGGGCGAAGCGATTGCCGACTTCAATATGATTGAAGAAGGCGATCGCATCATGGTCTGTCTCTCCGGCGGCAAAGACAGCTATACCATGCTGGAAATCCTGCGTAATCTGCAGCAAAGCGCGCCTATCAATTTCAGCCTTGTGGCGGTAAACCTCGACCAGAAGCAGCCGGGGTTTCCGGAGCATATTCTGCCAGCCTACCTGGAGCAGCAGGGCGTCGAATATAAGATTGTAGAAGAGAACACCTACGGGATCGTAAAAGACAAAATTCCGGAAGGTAAAACGACCTGTTCACTCTGCTCACGCCTGCGTCGCGGTATTTTGTACCGTACGGCCACCGAGCTGGGCGCCACGAAAATCGCGCTGGGCCATCACCGTGACGACATTTTGCAGACGCTGTTCCTGAACATGTTCTATGGCGGCAAAATGAAAGGTATGCCGCCTAAACTAATGAGCGATGACGGCAAACATATCGTGATTCGCCCGCTCGCTTACTGCCGCGAAAAAGATATCGAGCGTTTCGCCGAAGCTAAAGCTTTCCCTATCATTCCGTGCAACCTGTGCGGTTCGCAGCCGAACCTGCAACGTCAGGTTATCGCCGATATGTTGCGCGACTGGGATAAACGCTATCCCGGCCGTATTGAGACGATGTTTAGCGCGATGCAGAACGTGGTACCTTCGCACCTTAGCGACACGACCCTGTTTGATTTCAAGTCAATCCATCACGGTTCTGCGGTGGTGGCTGGTGGCGATCTCGCTTTTGACCGCGAAGAGATTCCCTTACAGCCAGCAGGCTGGCAGCCTGATGAAGACGATGCCGATTTCACGGCCAACCGTCTCGACATCCTCGAAATCAAATAAACCAGCAGCCCTCTTCGACAGAGGGCTTTTTTTACCTGTGCGGCGGAGGATCGATAATCGGTCGCGGATCCGGGTCGAATGGCGGATCGGGGATGGGCTGTGGTTTTGGTATGGGATCGGGCACCGGAACCGGATCAGTCGGAATCGGGTCGCTCATCTGCAGTGGGGTTAATGTACGCATTTTCGCCTCCTTTTTCTCGTTGCCATCCTTTAAGGGTAGACCGGACAAACTGAGAGGCAAAAAAAAGCCGACTCTTCAAAGTCGGCGTCGTACGAATCAATTGTGCTATGCAGTAATTCAAAAAAGGAAGTAAGACAATATGGAGCGCAACGCCCATCGCTTGACGTTGCATTCACCTGCGAGTGCAATATTGCACTGGTTGCGTATAGCATTTATTGATATCGCTCAAAGTAAACGGCGTTTTTATGTTCATTTTTTGTTAAAAAAGTGAAATTTTACAGCCATTTACTGCGATGCAACCACCAGGTAACACCGCCGATCAGGATGACCAACATAATGCAGAAAAGTGCGAAGCCAAATCGCCATCCACCGCCGGGGATTCCGCCTAAATTGACGCCAAACAGCCCGGTCAGAAATGTGCTGGGCAGGAAGACCATTGCCATCAACGACATGGTATAGGTTCTGCGGGCCAGCGATTCCTGCATTACCTGGGTTATTTCATCCGTCATCACCGCCGTGCGCGCGATACAGGCATCAATTTCATCAAGTCCTCTCCCCAGCCGGTCTGCAATGTCTTGCATACGACGACGCTGATCATCGGTCATCCACGGCAGCCGCTCGCTGGCCAGCCGTGCAAAAACATCCCGTTGTGGCGCCATATAACGACGCATCACAATTAACTGCTTACGCAGTAATGCGAGGAAACCTCTGGGGGGAATCTCCTGGTCAAGCAAATTGTCTTCAAGGTCAATAATCTTATCGTGAAGCTCTTCTATAAACTCGCTGGCATGGTCGGTGAGGGCATCACAAACATCCACCAGCCAGCCGCCGCAATCCACCGGGCCGGTTCCCTCCTCCAGATCGCTCACCACGTCATCGAGTGCCAGAACTTTGCGCTGGCGCGTCGAGATGATCATTCGTTCGTCCATATAGACACGCACTGCAACTAACTGATCCGGACGTTCGTCTGTGCTGCCGTTAATGCAACGCAGCGTAATAAGCGTACCTTCGCCTACACGACTGACGCGCGGACGCAGGCTTTCCCCGGCCAGCGCGTTTCTGACGCTATTGGGCAGTTGCGGCGTTGATGCCAGCCATTGCGCGCTCTCTGGATTGGTATAATTCAGATGCAGCCAGCAAGGATGCTGTGCATCAATGACGTCATCAGGCTCCAGCGGTTTGACCCCGCCCTTTCCATCCAGACGCCAGGCGAAAACCGCATCCGGAATATCGACATCCGTTCCTTTGATTGCTTCCACATCACCTCCACAATCAATATAAGTATTGTTGTCAGTCTAGCTCCCTGCGCACGTTAAGCAACCATCATGCTGAATTCGTTACAAATATTAAAAAAAAGCCCGCTTAAGCGGGCCAGAGGCGGGATGACCTGAAAGTCAGAAGGAGTGCCAGTAATTTTCCTGGTTATGGATGACCGGGCTTACCAGGCGGGGCTTACGATTTTCGGAAGGAATGGTTGCCGTTGTCGCAACGGGTTCAACGTCTGTTAACTGTTTTTCCGCCAGACGGAACCTGGATGTGCGTGCCTGCAGTTCGATAACCCGGTTTTTCAGCATGTCCGAAGAGCCAGCCAGCTCTTCGACCATGGTGACATTACTCTGCGTAACTTTTTCAAGTTCGGACAACGCAAGCGTGATCTGTGAAATGCCTTTTTCTTGTTCCACGGTCGATACCGCAATCTCATCCATCAACTTGCTAACCACACTCGCACCCGAAACAATCTCATGCATATTCTGCTCGGCCTCGCTGACGACAGTCGCCCCTTGCGTAACGTTCTCGGTGGTGACAGCAATCAGTGACTTAATATTTTTAGCCGCTTCGGCGCTGCGATGCGCCAGGCCCCTGACTTCTCCAGCCACAACGGAGAAGCCTTTACCGTGATCCCCGGCTCTTGCCGCTTCCACAGCAGCGTTAAGTGCGAGAATGTTAGTCTGAAAAGCTATGCCATCAATAAGGGAGATGATATCTGCCATCTGGCCCGCACAGTCGGTAATAGACTGCATATTTTTCGCTACCTGCCCCATTAAATCCCCACCTTTACGCGCACTGGCACTGGCATCACTCGCCCGGGTGCTGGCAAGCCGCGTGTTTTCGGCATTATTTTTGGTACTGCTGGCTATCTGCTCCATGCTGGCCGCAGTTTGCACCAGCGCCGCAGATTGCTCTTCGGTTTTCACCGACAGTTCGCCGCTTCGCGACGCCAGTTGATCGGAGAGATCCATGGCGTTTTGTGAAGAGAGACGTATCTCATTAACCAGGGTTGCGATGCTTGCAGAAAGGCTATTAATTCCCGGAATTAACCGCCCGGCACAGTTGTTGCCAAATTCCGCAATTGTAATCGACAGGTTGCCGGAGGTCACCTCTTCGATACTTTTCTTAACCGTATTAATTGGCGAGACTAAATAATAAGTCATATAAAACCAAAGCAAACCTAAAGTCGCTACCCAAACCACGCTAATTGCTGCTAATAATGCCATGTTTTTTGAGATGGCGATCACTAAAAGTTCCATAATTATAAAAGAGACAATCAGGAACGATAATATAAACGTTCTAACACTAATATTCTTAAGCATGGGGCACCAACAAATACTTCATGAGGGGTAATATTCTTATAGCATTCGGCATTCACTTTTTCATCTGGAATTTGATCCTGCCACATGTTTGGCCCCACACCACCGCAGTTTGACTTAAGAGCAGAGTAATCGTTCAAAAATCAGGTTGTGGTGCAAATATTAATGGTGAGAAATCTAAAAAAGTCTTTATATCAGGGATGATTCATCGTATAAAAATCAGCGCAAAACTTTCTACACCATAATTTATGATGTGGCTTAAGTTATATTTAAGCCACGCTAAAATGATTCATAATTCTAAAGTTACTATTGCGAATGCCGATAACAATAAATTACTTTTAATTTAGCTTAAATCGCAGTATAAATAATAAATATTTCCAGCAACATAAATTCGTCAGGTTAGCTGCTAGAATAAAAATTACAAATAACTCATTCTTTTTTAGCGGGCGTGAAATCCATAATGCTTTATGTATCGTGGGACCCTATTCTTATTGGTATTTCTTTTGTCGTGGCGTTCATTGCCTCATTCGTGGCGCTGGATAGCGCCAGCAAAATTTTTTCTTCCTCCGTTCGCGGTGCACTGTTCTGGCGATTCTGCGGTGGGGCAACGTTAGGTATAGGAATATGGTCAATGCATTTTGTTGGCATGCTGGCAATGCGCATGCCTATCGTGATGCATTACGATTTAGTGTTAACCATTGCTTCGTTCGTCGTTGCGTTAATTGCCGCCACTCTTGCCATCAATGTGGTGGTTAGCGCTGAGATGCTCCCCTTTCGACGCCTCATACTGGCGACCTGTTTATTGTGTCTGGGCATTGTGGGTATGCACGCGCTCGGTATGGCTGCCCTCACCGATTACGTCACGCTCTACTGGAACACGCCGCGTCTAATTCTCTCAGTAACCATTGCCTTTTTCGCCTCCGGCTTTTCGCTGTGGCTTGCCTTTGGTCGCCAGTTCAACCAGCACGGCGCCTTTATCTATCGGGTTTTCGCAGGTCTCGTCCTCGGCATTACCATATGCGCAATGCATTATGTGGCGATGAGCGCCGTTGAGTTCAGCAATGGTAAAGACAGCACAGGAATTATCGTTCGCAGTACCGCCCATTACTCTACACATACCAGCGTGAGCGAAACTGGCCTTTCAATCTGGGTTTCCACCTCCACGCTCATTGTATTGGGAATAATGTTGTTTATTTCACTCATTGATTCCCAGATCCGCACCTCACGACTTACAGAAAGCCTGCGTCAGTTGAATCACCAACTGGAGATGCAGGCCCATTTCGATCCCCTGACTAACCTGGCAAATCGTATTCAATTCGATATCTTACTGGATGCGTGCCTCGCCAGTGCAGCAGCCCAACGACAGCGATTCGCCTTATTATTTATGGATCTTGACCGTTTTAAGCAGGTCAATGATGCGTATGGACATCACGTTGGTGATCTATTATTGAAATCCGTAGCCATAAGACTTTCGACCTGCGTCAATGCAAAAATGACGCTGGCGCGTCTTGGCGGTGATGAGTTTATTTTGCTGGTACCTGATTGTATTGATGAGGAGATCACCACACTGGCGAAAAGACTGGTAGACACCATTCATTTTCCATTTTATGAGCAAGGCCATGTCATTAACGTATCGTTAAGTGTGGGTATCAGTTTTTATCCTCAACATGGTGATACCGTTCAGGATCTCAAATTCAGAGCGGATGCCGCAATGTATCGTGTCAAAAAAAATGGACGTAATGGTTGGGAAGTCTGGCACCCGGCGATAACCCACAATGCGGCAAATACTCCTTTTTTCCTCTCAGATATCTCCATCAATCAAAAGTAAAATTTACTTATTGCGGCGATACATACCAATTCACCTTTTTTTGCGTTAGATTTTCCTCAAGCCTGATAAAAATAGTGCCGAAAAAGCTATTATTCGATACGTTACAATAATTAAAGCGATGCGCACAATAAGGGGATAAACCCATGCTGACAGATCACCTGGATGCGCTTAATCTGCTGACGACACCGGTCTGGGTAGTTTCACCCGAGACTGAAGAGCTGCTTTTTACCAACGCAGCGGCGAAGAAATTGACCGCAGAGGGTTCATTACGGGATTTGCGAACCGGTAAATATTCCGCCTGGGCGCAGCACAATCTGGCCATGTACCTGCCGGGCCTCAGGAATCAGCATAATATTATCGAAGTATGGACTGTTCATATTGATGGCGAGGAGGTCAGTTTAAGTTGTAAGGCCTCTCTGCGTGAAATCACTGGCGTGGGTGAAGTGATTCTTTTTGAAGGATTATCAGCGGGAACTTCCGCCAGACTAAAAGCCAGCCGCTCAAAAACATACCGCCCCCGCAAGCAGGGTTTTTATGCCCGCTTTTTCTATACCAACTCCGCGCCCATTCTGCTTATTGATCCCGCCAGAGACGGCCTCATCGTTGACGCCAATCTCGCCGCATTACGCTTTTACGGCTACTCCTACGATGAAATGTGCCAAAAGCACACCTGGGAAATCAACACGCTAGGGCGCGGTATTCTGCCGGTGATGGCAGAGATCGCTCATCTGCCTGGCGGCCACAGGCCGCTCAATTTTGTGCACAGGCTGGCAGATGGTTCCACCCGCCATGTTCAGACCTACGCCGGTCCGGTTGAAATCTATAATGAGCGACTGATGCTTTGCATCATCCACGACATTACCGAACAGAAACGCCTTGAGCAGGAACTGGAATATGCCGCGCACCGTGATTTACTCACCGGTTTGCTGAACCGCCGGCAGTTCTACCACCTGACTGAACATGTTATGCCGACTGCTTTCGATTTCAGTCTGTTGCTGGTAGATACCGACCATTTTAAACGCATCAATGATCAGTATGGTCATCAGAAAGGTGACGAAGTCCTGATACAACTTTCCCGCACACTTGAACAACATTGCCGACGCGGAGACTACGTGTTTCGCTGGGGAGGCGAAGAATTTCTCTTACTGCTGCCGCATACGACCGAGGAAATCGCTATTGGTGTCGCTGAGCAGTTACGTGAAGCCGTCGCCAGTATCAGTATTCCCCAACTGCCAGGCTTTACTGTGAGTATCGGCGTTGCGCGCCACCTGGCGGGAGAGTCACTGGATGAGCTGTTTAAGCGTGTCGATGAAGCGTTGTATCGCGCGAAAAACAGCGGGCGTAATAAAGTGCTGGCGGCCTGAATTTAGGGCAAAAAAAATGCGCCCTTACGAGGGCGCTTTTCAGTGATGGGCGATGCTTAGTGGATGCCCATTCGCCAGGCAAAATCAATCTCTTCTTTCAGCTCGCTATGCGAGAGTGTCAGCAAATCCGCAAATTCCAGCCTGAGTTGTTTTAATTTCTTAAGATATTCTGCAGGCGTTAATGCGCTTTTATCGCGACGGAGATATTCAATTGCCAGTTGAGTGGGGTCTAATTCGGTGTGCATATAATCCTCATGTGTGGTTAAAACATAATCACTATAACACATTTTTCCGGCCATTTTTTGACCAAAATCGTATATGCGTTCGACATCACACCTATTTTTGTGCACAGCGGGCAATAAAATTCAAGAAGTTATGATGAACTGAAAATCGCGAAACCTGCCGATATTTTTGCTGGGACATATCTCGCCGGACACAGTGTCCCGTCCCTTCGTCCCGATGCAATCCGGCAGGTTCAAACTCTTTTCCATAACAGAATTGGTTGATGGGGAAATGCATTGCTGGCGCTTTATCAGCGCCAGCTGAAATGTCGAAAAGCTTTATAGCCGCTTGCGTGAACTTATCAGAATCAGTGTTTGATCAAATACATCGTGCGGGTATAAGCCACATCTTCTGGGTTGGTAATGGGGTAACCTTTCAACCACGGTTTAATCAGTCGTCCATTGGTATATTGATAGACGGGAATGATCGGCGCTTTTTCGGCGATGATTTTCTCTGCCGCATTGTAATCCGCATTACGGGCATCGAGCTGTGTTTCCTGCGCAGCCTGACTGATAACTTTGTCATATGCCGGATCGTTAAAACGCGCGATATTTCCGCTATGGGTGGAGGTCAGCAGCGACAGAAAGGTGGACGGTTCATTGTAATCTCCCACCCACGAAGCGCGAATCACATCAAAGTTGCCCGTATTACGGCTATCGATATACGTTTTCCATTCCTGATTTTGCAGTTTGACATCAATGCCCAGATTCTTTTTCCACATTGACGCCACCGCAATCGCAATTTTCTGATGCGTCTCGGAGGTGTTGTACAGTAACGTCAGTTCCAGTGGGCGTTGCGGACCATAACCTGCGGCACGGAGCAATGTTTTTGCCTGGGCATTGAGCTCCGCCTGGCTCATTTTTTCCATTGCTGATGGCTGCGGTTTAAACCCTGCGGTTACGTCCGGTGTGAATCTCCAGGCCGGTTTTTCCCCGGTGCCTAACACCTTCTCAGCCACCACACGGCGATCAACTGTCATACTTAGCGCCAGACGTACTCGCGGATCGGCTGTCGGCCCTTTTTGCGTATTAAGGGCGTAGTAATAGGTGCCGAGTTGCGGCGGTGTGTAAACCTGGCCGGGAATATCCTTGAGTAATTTCTGGTACTGATTTTTCGGGAATGATTCAGTGATATCAATCCCACCGGCAAGATAACGGTTTGTCGCCGCCGTTTCCTGATTGATCGGCACAAAGGTCACTTTTTGAATGACAGTTTTACTATTGTCCCAGTAATGGGTGTTGGGTTTGAGTTCAATTTTCTCATTCACCACCCTGCTTTCCAGTACGTAAGCGCCATTGCCGACCAGGTTTCCGGGACGCGTCCAGTCCGGGCCGCTTTCAACATTGGCTTTCTGCACCGGGTAAAGCGCGAAACTAGCCGCCAGGTTCGCAAACCATGGTAGTGGCTTATCAAGTTGCACCCGCAGCGTATGGGCATCGACCGCCGTCACGCCAAGCTTATCCGGTGTGGCTTTGCCATCAATAATGTCCTGCGCACTGGTGATACCAGCCAGCGCTGCAAACCAGGCAAAGGGAGACGTTGTTTTCGGATCAACCAGGCGCTGCCAGCTGTACACAAAATCTTGCGCAGTGACCGGCGTACCGTCAGACCACTTTGCATCACTACGCAGGGAAAATGTCCAGACGCGGTTATCGCTGGTCTGCCATTTAGTGGCAACGCCAGGAATGATCTCACCTTTCTCATTCTGATTGACCAGGCCTTCGTACAGATCGCGAATGACCTGAATTTCCGGTAACCCCACAGCCTTCGCTGGGTCAAGCGTCGCGGGTTCGTCTTTAATATGGCGAACCAACTCCTGTTTCTGAGCCAGTTCCGTGCCTGGCGGAACATCCGCAGCCCAGGGCGATGAGGAAAAACCACAGAGTAAAAGCGCACAACTGAGCAACGAGACAGGATGCTTCATGAGATCCCCTTTTATGTTTTGAAGCTAAGCCAAAGATGAGGTAATTATTTGTTTTAGAACGAACGAATGCAAATTTTCGTCGATGGAAAGTTGACGGCTATTCCTTTTTACCTGAATACAGCAATAATTTGTCCATATGAGAAATATGCCTAAAACTTGCAATAAGCCAACCAGAAAAAGGATGACTATGCCTGCTTCACGCCCACGCCCGGAACGGGGTGCTTTTCCTTCCGGTAGCGAATATTACGGACATTCTCTGTTAGGTGCGCCGCTCATCTGGTTTCCGGCAACCGAAGCCTCGCATGCCAGCGGGCTTATCATTGCGGGAACCCACGGAGATGAAAATTCCTCTATCGTAACGCTCTCCTGCGCCTTGCGTACGCTGAAACCAGAGCTACGTCGCCACCACGTTGTGCTGGCCGTTAATCCCGATGGTTGTCAGCTTGGCCTGCGCGCTAATGCGAATGGCGTGGATTTGAATCGCAACTTTCCCGCCGCAAACTGGAAACCCGGCGAAACGGTTTATCGCTGGAACAGTGCCGCAAAAGCGCGTGACGTGGTGTTATCGACAGGCGACGCTCCCGCCTCCGAACCGGAAACCCGCGCGTTATGCCAGTTGATTCATCAGTTGCGTCCCGCATGGGTAGTGTCGTTTCATGACCCGCTGGCATGTGTGGAAGATCCGCGTAATAGCGCGTTTGGTCAGTGGCTGGCGCAGGCGTTTAACCTGCCTCTGGTCACCAGTGTAGGTTACGAAACGCCAGGCTCTTTCGGCAGCTGGTGTGCGGATATGAATTTGCACTGCATCACAATGGAATTCCCGCCAGTTTCAGCCGATGAAGCCAGCGAGAAATACCTGAGCGCGATGATCGCTCTATTGCATTATGACCGGGAAAGATGAAGCTGGCCGGGGGTAAATTGCAGCGCCGGTTCGACATCCACCGCAAGCCATGTGGGGCCGTCGAGATCGGCGAAGCGAACCTCACCCACCAAAGGCAGCGCCGCAGCAATGGCCCTTGAAGTGCAAATCATGCACCCCAGCATCAATCCAAAACCTTGCTCTCGCGCCGCACGGGCCAGGGCCAACGCTTCTGTCAGCCCACCGGTTTTATCCAGTTTGATGTTTACCATCTCATAGCGCCCCGCCAGCGCAGCGAGATCCCGCTGCGTATGACAACTTTCATCGGCACAGATGGGCAATGGATGAATAAAGTTACTCAGTGCGGCATCGTCGCCTGCCGGAAGCGGCTGTTCGAGCATCGCCACACCGAGGTCCGCCAGGAGTTGACAGCGGGCGGCGAGACCTTCGCTTTGCCAGGACTCATTGGCATCAACAATCAGCGTCGCTTCCGGCGCGGCGGCGCGTATCGCCACCAGCCTTTCGCTGATCAAGTGATCGTCAAGTTTCACCTTAAGCAGCTTTGCGCCAGCCTCCCACAGCGCTGAGGCACTGGCGGCCATTTGCTCTGGCGTACCGATAACCACTGTTTGCGCAGTAGTGACTGCGGCGGGCAATGTTACCCCCACATACTGCCCAAGCGTCATTCCCTGTCGTCTGGCCTCCAGATCCCAAAGCGCACAATCCACGGCATTACGCGCCGCGCCGGCAGGAAGCAATGTCTGGAGTTCTTCTCGGGTCAGACGATTTTCCAGTTGTGGCAGAATTGTCATAATCTGCGCAATCACCGAAGCCTCGCTCTCACCATAACGTGGGTATGGCGTACATTCTCCTGCGGCTTTGACGCCGTCATCTTCCAGTTCAACGACCACTACCCGGGCCTCGCTGCGCGCACCCCGTGCGATCACAAAAGGCGTGTGTAACGGCCAGGTTTCATCATAAACCTTAACGCTTCTCATCCCTTTCTCCTCTGCCGCCCTTTCCACGAGTATAGATGTGAAATTAGGTTTGCCGTGGTCCTTGCTTTCAGAATACACTAGCGCTGAAGTTAACTATATGTAAACAGGAAGATATCTATGTCACAGCTTGTCCATTTCCAGGGTAATCCAGTTTCCGTTGCCGGTAAGATTCCGCAGGTCGGGTCCAAAGCCGCACCGTTCTCTCTCGTGGCGAAAGACCTGTCTGACGTTGCGTTAAGCCAGTTTGCTGGTAAACGTAAAGTTCTTAATATTTTCCCCAGCATTGATACCGGCGTATGCGCCGCATCAGTGCGTAAATTTAACGAGCTGGCAACAGGCGTAAACGACACGGTCGTTCTGTGCATTTCTGCTGACCTGCCGTTCGCCCAGTCCCGCTTCTGCGGCGCAGAAGGTCTGAGCAATGTGATCACCCTGTCCACTCTGCGTAACGCGGAGTTCCTGGAAAACTACGGTGTGGGAATTTCAGAAGGCGCGCTGAAAGGACTGGCGGCACGTGCCGTGGTGGTCATTGACGAAAATGACAACGTTATTTTCAGTCAACTCGTCAATGAAATCACCAACGAGCCTGACTACGCTGCCGCACTGGACGTGCTGAAAGGCTAATGAAGTCTGCCCGGCAACATGCTATTTGCCGGGCTATTCCTGCTATTCATCGCCCTTTTTCTGATTCAATCCATACTCCCGCAACTTATTCGCGATCGCGGTATGCGAGACACCAAGACGCTTAGCCAGCTTACGCGTGCTGGGGAAACTGCGATAGAGCTGTGTCAGTACCGAGCGTTCAAAGCGGCTGGTGATCTCATCGAGCGACCCTTCCATGGCATCTTCGCCAACAGGCATGGTGGTGGCATCGAAGTCCGGCAGCAGAATATCCTGTGAGCGCAGCTCATAACCTTCCAGTTGGGTAAGCGCACGGTAAACAGCATTTTTTAACTGACGGACATTGCCCGGCCAGCCATAACGCGTCAGGACATTACCCAGATCGGCCGATAATTTAGGCCGGGGAACACCCTGCTCATCGGCAAAACGGGCAACAAAGAGTTCGGTTAGCGGCATGATATCCTGCGGGCGCTCCCGCAGCGGCGGTATATTCAGCGTCAGAACATTCAGGCGGTAATAGAGATCTTCACGGAACACCCCCTTTTGCACCAGATCCACCAGGTTACGTTGGGTCGCGCAAATCACCCGCACATCAACATGGACCTCGTGATCTTCCCCAACCCGGCGGAACGTCCCGTCGTTAAGAAAACGCAGCAGTTTAACCTGCATACGCGCAGACATTTCGCCGATTTCATCCAATAACACCGAACCGCCATTAGCCTGCTCAAAGAAGCCTTTTTTTCCTTCCGGAGCATGACCAAACAGTTCACTTTCGACGGCATCTTCCGGTATAGAGGCGCAGTTCAGCGCCAGATAAGGTTTTGCCGCACGGGGGCTGGCCATATGGCAGGCACGCGCCAGCAGATCTTTTCCGGTACCCGTGTCACCGGTAATCAGTAGCGGCGCCGTGAGCGTCGCCAGCTTCCGGGCTTGCTCCAATACCTGACGCATTTTGGGGCTGACAGCGACAATCTGGCTGAATGCACCCAGATCCTGTTGCGAAAGATTTTGTAACTGGCGTCCCATTCGGACGGTGGAACGCAGCATGACTACCGCGCCGGTCAGAACCGGTTCACCGGTTTCGCCTTCCAGATGGACCGGAGTAATTTCCATCAGGAAGTTTTGTCCATTGATGGCAACATGTTCGCTATGGGAGTTGTGAGGGTTGCTTTCCAGCCAACGCGTAAAATTGAAACCGGAAATCAGTTGTACTGCGTTGTGATTGCGCAATTTACTCTGGTCCAGCGCAAATAGCTGGCAACTTGCCGGGTTCGCCAGTTCAATCTTCCCTTTCATATCCAGCGATAACACGGGTTCCGGCAGCGCCTCCAGCACCGCACTCAGTGCGCGGTGCTCACGCTCGGAAGGCATCCACAAGACAGTGCGCACATCAGTTACGCCGGGGATGCGACGAATCTCTGCCATAAGGCTGCTGAATGTATTAAATTCCAGAGCAGCAAAATTCAGGTAGATGCGCCCGACAGGGTCTATCTCAATTCCGCGTAAATCAATGCCACGTAACACCAGTAAATCCAGCAGTTCGCGTGTCAGACCCAGCCGGTCTTCACAAAAGACTTCAAGACGCATGGAAATATCACCCAACATTATCAACTAATGCCAGGATGATATGTCAGTTCCTGTCTGGCAGGAAGATGTCTGTCAAGAAATATTGACAGCATGGCGGAAAAGTGGGCGCTGTGCCGTAAAGTTAAACGCGCAGCGCACAATTTATAGTCCATCACGCTTCGGGGATTTGCCTTTTTGCACTGTCTCTTTGAGTTGCACTACTAACTGGCGGCGAAAATCGCCCAGCCGCGGTTTGTCATCGTCAATCCATGGTAACGGGCGGCACAACTCCATGGCTTTGATACCTAATCGGGCGGTCAATAAACCTGCGCCAATCCCCTGTGCGGCACGGGCGGAGAGACGAGCTGCAAGATCTTGCGACATCCAGTCCATACCCACTTCGCGCACCATTTCACTGGCTCCGGCAAAGGCAATATTAAGTAACACCAGGCGAAAGAGACGCAGTCGGCTGTAATACCCAAGCTCAATACCATAAAGCGTCGCAATGCGGTTAATCAGCCGCAGGTTGCGCCAGGCGATAAACGCCATATCCACCACCGCAAGAGGACTCACGGCAATCATTAATGTTGATTCAGCCGCCGAGCGACTGATCTCTCGCCGTGCCTGGTTATCCAGCACGGGCTGCACGATATGTGCATACAGCGATACCACTTCCTGGTCATTTTGCGTTTCATGAATAGCGGCATACCAGCGCTGGAGCGCGGGATGCGCATGGTCAAGCCCGGCCTGACGCGCCAGGCTTTCACAAAATGCGCGTCCTTTCCCCGTTCCGTGGCTGTGAAGTAATTCACGCGCCTCGTCCCGAGCCTGGGCGCGCTGACGTAGCCGCCATAAACGACGCCATTCCGTCGCCACGGAACCCACACCTGCACCGACAATCAATGCCCCGGCGGCACATCCGCCCATAGCCACCCAATCCTGAGTCTGCCAGGCATTCATCGCCCATTGCACGCCCTGCCCGACAACGCTTGCGCCAAACAGCCCCATCCCGGTCAACACCATTTTGCGCCACAGGCTGCGTTTGGGATGCAACGCCGCCTCAACGGCGGCTTCTGCCGGACCTTCTTCGCCCATTTCGTCAGGATTGACCGGGGCAAAGTTTTCAGCCAGTTCGTCGCCAAATGTTTGCGCAGCTTTAACCTGCATGACGGTCTCCGCTTCCAGCGGCCCGGTAAAATCGATACGCGGTTTGAGGGGTTCGCTCATCGCAATTTATCTCCCAGTAAAAATTCCAGCGCGGCGTCCAGACGGATATGCGGCAACGGCTTATCCACATCCAGCGCCTGAGGACGAAAGGATTCAAACTGAAACCCCTGTTTTTCCCAGAATGCCTGGCCTGGCAGGCGCGCTGGCACCTCGCCGGGGTAAAACGTGAGCGGGGAACCATCGCTCAGTCGGTGACCACGTAAAGCGGGAATTTTCTCGCCATTAACGTCAATTACGCCACTTTGCGTTGCCTGAACGGAAGCCAGACCGACACAATCCATGCTGATGCCTTCAAACGCGGCGTTTTGCCATGCATCCTGAATCAGTTGCTGGAGTAGCGACACCATATTGGCATGCTGATCGAGAGTGACATGATCCGCTTTTGTGGCGGCAAACAGCAGTTTGTCGATAACCGGCGAGAACAGACGACGAAACAATGTCCGCTGGCCATAGTGAAAGCTCTGCATCAGTTGTGTCAGCGCCAGGCGCATATCACTGAAGGCCTGCGGCCCGCTATTGAGTGGCTGCAGACAATCCACCAGTACTATCTGGCGGTCAAAACGCAGGAAGTAATTTTTGTAAAACGCCTTCACGACATGCTCGCAATAGTAGTTATACCGGTCGCGCAGCATACCCGCGTTCGTGTGTTTACCCGCCTGCGCCAGTCTGGCTTCTCCTGTTTCGTCCACATCGGGCCACGGGAAAAATTGCAGCGCAGGCGCGCCGGCCATATCACCGGGCAGAACAAAACGACCCGGCTGAATAAAATGCAACCCTTCGCGTTTGCACTGATGCAAATAATCTGTCCACGCGGCGGCAATCTCCGCCAGGCGGTTTTCATCGGCAGGCGCTAAAGGATCCAGCCCCTTACACATGTCTTGCCACTTCTGCGACCATTCGCCACGAGCCCCCTGCAACAGACCGCGCATCTGTCGTGACCAGCTCTGGTAATCCTGAGCCAGCATTGGCAAATCGAGCAGCCATTCGCCGGGATAATCGACAATTTCCAGATACAGGGTGGAGGTCTCTTTAAAATGGCGCAGCAGCGAATCCTGTGACCGAAAACGCAGCGCGAGTCGAATCTCGCTGACACCACGTGTAGGTGTTGGCCAGACGGGCGGCGTACCATAGAGTTGCGCCAGTCCTTCGTCATAAGTAAAACGAGGAATACCAAAATCACGCTGCGGAACTCGTTTAACACCAAGCAGTCGCTCTTCACGTACCGCGCTGAACAACGGGAGCCGCGCGCCCGCATGAACGTTAAGCAGCTGGTTCACCATTGCGGTGATAAATGCTGTCTTTCCGCTACGGCTAAGCCCCGTGACGGCTAACCGCAGATGGCGGTCCATCCCCCGGTTTACCAGGGCATTAAGTTCATTTTTCCATCGTTCAATCGTCATTCCGTGCCGCCATGAAATCTGAAAATTTATTCACAGGATATATGAGATGAGGTGCACTTCGGCAGATATCAACGGTAGCGAGGCGAATGCCCCGCCGCCAGGAGATATTATTCAGAGGTAACGACAGGCTTTTTCAGACCGGCAATGCCGCCCATATTGATGACATTCTGATAACCCATTTGCTGTAATGCATCCTGTGCCAGTGTCGCCTGCCGCCCGGAATTGCAGTACAGGTAAAGGATGTCCTCTTTTGCCAGTGGCGGAAAGGTCCCGGCCTGAATATCGCGAAGCGGTATATTCAGAGCCCCCTGAATATGTTCACACTGAAATTGTTCCGGGATCCGTACATCAATCCACTTCTGCGCAGTAATAGCCGGTGTGCTGGTGGCGATACGCGTTTGTTTTAACATCCGTCCTTCCTTTGGTTTTGTTAAATCCTTCGCCAACTATACGCGCGGGCATATTGCGGTTGTAGTACTGTTATCGCATTCTGCGCATGGATTACTTCATAAAACGCTTCGAAAATCTGCTCGCCGCGCGATTCAGTAATGGTTCAAGCGCAAAAGCCAGCAACAATTTTACCGGACGTCGCGCCACCGATTTCACCGCCCAGCCTGCAACCCCCGCCGGGCCAAAGCGCAGCGCGGCCAGCAGGACAACTTTCCCGGCGATTTTCATCCCCGGTTTAACTTTCTGTGTAGCCTGTCGCCACGTTGCCATTGCCTGATACCTCTTTATTAAAGCTGTCGGAAACGGCTGCGCAGAGAGAACGTGTCGGAGGTGACATAACGTTCCATCTGACGCAGACGGTGTTCACCGGCTTCCAGTTCCGCGTCCACAGCATCCAGAAGCTGGCTGCTGGTGGGTGCGTTTTCGGCATCCACTGCGCTCTCCGGCATCGGATCAAGGAAGAAAGTCATGACGATGTAGACCACCACCACCGGGAAAAACAGCCCGAACAGCATGGCCAGCACCGTTATCAGACGGATCAACTTCACCGGAACATCCAGATAGTGCGCAACGCCGGCACATACCCCTTTCACCATGCCTTGCTGCGGGATACGCCATAATTTCTTATTGTTGTTTAAACCTGCCATCAGCGATCTCTCCAGTTCGGATGCTCTGCATCAAGAATGTCTTCCAGCGCCTGAATACGTTCACGCATTCGCCGGGCGTCGTCGGTCAGTTGCACCAGCCGTTGCTGCTCACTTTGCGGTAGTTCACCGCGTGAGGTACGGTTGTTGTAGTGCAGCCATAACCAGACCGGCAAAATAAACAGCACGAATAATGTCAGGGGAATGGCCAGAAAAAGCGCGCTCATGTGTACTCCTTACAGGTGATAATGGGGCGACATCTCCGGATGCCGCCTGCAATGTCTCGCAAAAATATTATTGATTATCCTGTTTCATTTTTGCTTTCAGCTGCGCCAGTTGTTCGCTGATTTCGTCGTCCGCTTTCAGTTCAGAGAACTGCTGATCCAGCGTCTTGTGTTTCCCAAAACCATGACTTTCCGCTTCGGCTTCCATCTGGTCAATTCGACGTTCGAAAGACTCAAAACGGGCCATCGCTTCATCAATTTTGCCGCTATCAAGCTGGCGACGCACATCGCGGGACGAACTCGCCGCCTGGTGACGTAAAGAGAGCGCCTGCTGGCGTGCGCGTGTTTCGCTGAGTTTACTTTCCAGCTCGCCAATCTCTTTTTTCATCCTGGCGAGGGTTTCATCAACCTGCACCACTTCCTGCTCCAGCGTGTCGATAAGCGCCGTCACTTTCTGCTTCTCGATCAGCGCCGCACGAGCCAGATCGTCTTTATCTTTACGCAATGCCAGCTCAGCTTTTTCCTGCCATTCAACCTGTTGCGCGGTCGCCTGCTCGACGCGACGTACGAGCTGTTTTTTCTCCGCCAGCGCACGGGCTGAGGTTGAACGCACTTCGACCAGCGTGTCTTCCATTTCCTGGATCATCAGACGCACCAGCTTTTGCGGATCTTCTGCACGCTCAAGCAGCGAGTTGATGTTGGCATTCACGATGTCGGCAAAACGAGAAAAAATACCCATAATCTGTTCCTCTTGATTTCTGTAATCGGGCCTTGCCCTGCTCTCAGCTATTACAATCTTCGTGCCAATTTTTTAATTATTTGATTTTAAAGGAAAGACGTTATTTTACCGCTGCGTATTTTTAGTCTACAGTGGTGAATAACACTAACAAGTGGCGAAATTCATCATGGCTGAACAAAGAGACAATCTGCTGGGCGAGTCCAACAGCTTTATCGAGGTGCTGGAACAGGTTTCGCGTCTGGCGCCGCTCGATAAACCCGTGCTTGTTATCGGTGAACGCGGTACAGGGAAAGAGTTAATCGCCAATCGTCTTCACTATCTGTCGAGCCGCTGGCAAGGGCCGTTTATCTCCCTCAACTGTGCCGCCCTTAATGAAAATCTGCTTGATACCGAGCTGTTTGGACATGAAGCGGGCGCATTCACCGGTGCGCAAAAACGCCATCCCGGCCGTTTTGAGCGTGCCGATGGCGGCACCCTGTTTCTTGATGAACTGGCCACCGCTCCGATGCTGGTACAGGAGAAACTGCTGCGTGTGATTGAATACGGAGAACTGGAGCGCGTCGGCGGCAGCCAGCCTCTGCAGGTGAATGTACGCCTGGTCTGTGCCACCAATGCCAACCTGCCGGAAATGGTTTACAAAGGTACTTTCCGCGCCGATTTACTGGACCGTCTGGCGTTTGATGTGGTGCAACTTCCCCCATTGCGCCAGCGCCAGAGCGATATCATGCTGATGGCCGACCATTTCGCTATACAAATGTGTCGCGAACTCAAACTGCCGCTGTTTGCCGGTTTTACCGACCGCGCGCGTGAAACACTGATGCGCTACAGCTGGCCGGGGAATATTCGCGAGCTAAAAAACGTGGTCGAACGCTCGGTATATCGACACGGAACGAGTGACACGCCGCTCGATGAGATCATTATCGACCCCTTTAACAGTGGGATGCCGACCGTTGACGCGCTTTTTCCACAGTCAGACGCCCTGCCGACGCTGCCTGTCGATTTACGTCAGTTCCAGCACCAGCAGGAACGCGAACTGCTGTTAAACAGCTTGCAGCAGGCAAAATTTAACCAGAAACGTGCGGCAGAGCTGTTGGGTTTGACCTATCACCAGCTGCGCGCACTACTGAAAAAGCACCAGATAAGCTGAAATCGCTGACAATAACAGCAGTCGTTATCAGACATTTGTACGAAGCTATGGCAAGTGCGATACACTTTGCTCATGAATCTAAAATCGTTGAATAAAACATGCGTCTGCTCCCCCCTTTCCTGCTAATCACCGCGAGCCTGTGGGCCGGTATTGCGCAGTCTGCTTCACCGCAGACGGCGACTGCCGATATTCGCGATAATGGCTTCGTCTATTGTGTTAACGGACAGGTAAGCACGTTTAATCCACAAAAAGCGGGCAGCGGTCTGATCGTCGATACGCTGGCTGCACAACTTTATGACCGCCTGCTGGATGTTGATCCCTATACCTACCGTCTGGTGCCCGAACTGGCGGAAAGCTGGGAAGTCATGGATAACGGTGCGACTTATCGTTTTCACCTGCGTGATGGTGTTGCCTTCCAGACGACGCAGTGGTTCAAACCTAAACGTAATTTCAACGCAGACGATGTCGTTTTTACCTTTCAGCGCATTTTTGATCGCGACAATCCATGGCATAACGTTAACGGCAGCAGCTTCCCTTATTTCGACAGTCTGCAATTCGCGGATTCTGTACAGAGCGTACGCAAACTGGATAACCACACCGTTGAGTTTCGCCTGCGCCAGCCAGACGCCTCCTTCTTATGGCATCTGGCGACCCACTACGCCTCGGTGATGTCTGCCGAGTATGCTGCGATGCTGGCAAAATCCGACCGCCAGGAACTTCTCGACCGTCAGCCCGTCGGTACCGGGCCATTCCAGTTAGCGGAATACCGCGCCGGGCAGTATGTCAGGTTACAACGTCACGCACACTTCTGGCGCGGTACACCGCTAATGCCACAAGTGGTGGTAGATCTCGGTTCCGGTGGCACTGGTCGACTCTCAAAATTATTGACCGGTGAGTGCGATGTACTGGCCTGGCCCGCAGCGAGTCAGTTAACGATATTACGCGACGACCCGCGGCTGCGCCTGACGCTGCGTCCGGGGATGAATATCGCCTATCTCGCGTTTAATACTGACAAAGCGCCGCTGAATAATCCGGAGGTTCGTCACGCGCTCGCACTGTCCATAAACAATCAGCGGCTGATGCAGTCCATCTATTACGGCACGGCTGAAACGGCGGCATCGATTTTACCTCGCGCCTCCTGGGCCTATGACAGCGAGGCCAAAGTCACTGAATACGATCCCGAGAAGGCGAGAACACGCCTCAAAGAGCTCGGGCTGGAGAACCTGACGCTACATTTATGGGTGCCAACAACGTCGCAGGCCTGGAACCCCAGCCCGCTCAAAACGGCAGAACTGATCCAGGCAGACATGGCGCAGATTGGTGTCAAAGTCATCATTGTTCCAGTGGAAGGACGTTTTCAGGAAGCGCGCCTGATGGACATGAATCATGATCTCACCCTCTCCGGCTGGGCAACCGACAGTAATGATCCGGACAGCTTCTTTCGTCCGCTATTGAGCTGTGCGGCTATCGATTCCCAAACCAATTTCGCCCACTGGTGTAACCGCGAATTTGACAGCGTATTGCAAAAGGCACTGGCATCACAGCAACTTGCCTCGCGCATCGATGCATATGACGAGGCGCAAAAAATTCTGGCGCAGGAGCTGCCGGTGCTGCCACTCGCTTCATCACTGCGTCTGCAGGCTTATCGTTACGATATTAAAGGGCTGGTGTTGAGTCCGTTCGGCAGCGCCTCGTTTGCCGGGGTGACGCGGGAAAAAGAAGAAGAGGTGAAAAAACCATGATTATTTTTACCTTACGCCGCCTGTTACTTCTGCTGGTGACGCTGTTTCTGCTGACATTTGTCGGTTTTAGTTTGAGCTATTTCACACCACATGCGCCCCTGCAGGGGGCATCGCTGTGGAACGCATGGGTGTTCTGGTTTAACGGGCTGCTGCACTGGGACTTTGGTGTGTCGAGCATTAATGGTCAGTTGATTTCTGAGCAATTGAAAGAGGTTTTCCCTGCGACCATGGAGTTGTGTATTTTCGCCTTTGGCTTTGCCTTGCTGGTGGGCATACCCATAGGCATGATGGCGGGCATCATGCGCAATAAATGGCAGGATAAACTGATAAGCGCTATCGCCCTGCTCGGTTTCTCCATTCCGGTATTCTGGCTGGCGCTGCTGCTAACTCTTTTCTTCTCCCTGACCCTGGGCTGGCTACCGGTTTCTGGCCGCTTTGATCTGCTTTACGAAGTGAAGCCTGTCACCGGGTTCGCCATTATTGATGCGTGGCTTTCTGATTCGCCATGGCGCGACGAGATGATAGTCAGCGCCATCCGTCATATGGTGTTGCCGGTGCTGACGCTGGCGGTAGCCCCAACCACCGAAGTCATACGCCTGATGCGTATCAGCACCATCGAAGTCTTCGACAAAAACTATATTAAGGCCGCAGCCACGCGTGGTATGTCGCGCCTGACCATTTTACGCCGCCACGTTCTGCATAATGCTCTGCCCCCGGTCATTCCGCGCCTGGGTCTGCAATTTTCGACCATGCTGACGCTGGCGATGATCACCGAAATGGTGTTCAGCTGGCCTGGTCTTGGGCGCTGGGTCATCAACGCAATCCGCCAACAAGATTATGCGGCAATTTCTGCCGGGGTAATGGTGATAGGCTCACTGGTTATCATCGTGAACGTGCTTTCTGACATTCTGGGCGCACTGGCGAACCCGTTGAAACATAAGGAATGGTATGCCTTACGATAGTGTCTATAGCGAAAAGCGCCCGCCCAGTACTTTGCTGACCGCATGGCGAAAATTCTATGGCGACACTCCCGCTATGATTGGCCTCTACGGCTGTGCGGCTCTGGCGGTGTTATGCGTGTTCGGTAGCTGGTTCGCGCCTTATGGCATTGATCAGCAGTTTTTAGGCTACCAGTTGTTGCCGCCATCCTGGTCGCGCTATGGCGAGGTCTCTTTCTTTCTTGGCACCGACGATTTGGGTCGCGATGTGTTAAGCCGTTTACTCAGCGGCGCGGCCCCAACGGTCGGAGGTGCGTTTGTGGTGACGCTCGCCGCCACGCTTGTCGGGCTGGCGCTGGGTGTATTTGCCGGGGCGACCCATGGTCTGCGCTCGGCGGTACTGAACCATATTCTCGATACCCTGCTCTCAATTCCGTCACTGCTGTTAGCGATAATTGTGGTGGCCTTCGCCGGGCCGCACCTTTCTCATGCGATGTTTGCCGTCTGGCTGGCGCTTCTTCCGCGTATGGTGAGGTCAGTTTATAGCCTGGTGCATGATGAACTGGAGAAAGAGTACGTTATTGCCGCTCGTCTTGATGGCGCCTCTACGCTGAATATTCTGTGGTTTGCCGTGCTGCCAAACATGACCTCAGGGCTGGTCACTGAAATTACCCGTTCGCTGTCAATGGCAATTCTCGATATCGCCGCCCTGGGCTTCCTCGATTTAGGTGCGCAACTCCCCTCGCCGGAATGGGGCGCCATGCTTGGTGACGCACTGGAACTCATTTATGTCGCCCCATGGACAGTAATGCTGCCGGGTGCTGCAATTATGTTGAGTGTTCTTTTAGTCAATCTGCTGGGCGATGGTATTCGCCGGGCAATTAATGCGGGGGTGGAATAATGCCACTGCTGGATATCCGCAATCTGACCATTGAAGTGAAGACCGGTGAAGACTGGGTTAAAGCCGTTGATCGGGTTAGCCTGACGCTGGCCGAAGGGGAAATCCGCGGTCTGGTGGGGGAATCTGGTTCCGGTAAGAGTCTTATCGCCAAAGCCATTTGCGGTGTGACGAAAGAGAACTGGCGTGTTACTGCCGACCGTATGCGTTTTGATGATATCGATCTTATGCGGCTTTCGTCACGCGAGCGTCGCAAGCTGCTGGGCCATAACGTCTCCATGATTTTTCAGGAGCCGCAGTCGTGTCTCGACCCGTCAGAACGTATTGGCAAACAGTTAATGCAAAACATCCCCGGCTGGACGTGGAAAGGTGGCTTTTTCCGTCGTTTTGGCTGGCGCAAACAGCGCGCTATCGAGCTGCTTCACCGGGTGGGTATTAAAGATCATAAAGATGCGATGCGCAGTTTCCCCTATGAACTGACCGAAGGGGAATGCCAGAAAGTCATGATCGCTATCGCACTGGCTAATCAACCGCGCCTGCTGATTGCCGATGAGCCGACAAACGCAATGGAGCCAACAACTCAGGCGCAAATTTTCCGTCTGTTAACCCGACTGAACCAGAACAACAACACTACCATTTTGTTAATCAGTCATGACTTGCAGATGCTGAGCAAATGGGCCGACCGTATTAACGTGATGTACTGCGGTCAAACTGTGGAGACCGCACCAAGCGAAGAACTGGTGACGACACCCCATCACCCCTATACTCAGGCGCTGATTCGTGCGATACCTGATTTTGGTAGCGCCATGCCGCATAAAAGCCGCCTGAATACCATGCCAGGTGCTATTCCGCTGCTCGAACATCTGCCGATTGGCTGTCGCCTTGGACCACGCTGCCCCTACGCCCAGCGCAAATGTGTAGAAAGACCGCGTCTGAGTGGTGCGAAAAACCATCTCTATGCCTGTCATTTCCCGTTAAATATGGAGAGAGAGTGAGATGGTTGAAACGCTGCTCGAAGTGCGCAATCTGAGTAAGACTTTCCGCTATCGTACCGGCTGGTTTCGCCCGCAAACCGTCGAAGCGGTGAAGTCGCTGAGTTTTACTCTGCGTGAGAAGCAAACGCTGGCGATTATTGGCGAGAACGGCTCCGGTAAATCGACCCTGGCGAAGATGCTGGCAGGTATGGTTGAACCCTCCACCGGAGAGTTACTGATTGACGATCATCCTTTGCATTACGGCGACTATTCTTTTCGTAGCCAACGCATCCGCATGATATTTCAGGATCCGTCGACCTCATTAAACCCACGTCAGCGCATCTCGCAGATCCTTGATTTTCCGCTGCGTCTGAATACAGACCTTGAGCCGGAGGCGCGGCAAAAACGTATCTATGAAACGTTGCGCATGGTAGGCCTGTTACCCGATCACGCCAGCTACTACCCGTATATGTTCGCGCCAGGGCAGAAGCAACGCCTGGGACTTGCTCGCGCGCTGATATTACGTCCGAAAGTCATCATTGCGGACGAAGCGCTGGCATCGCTGGATATGTCGATGCGTTCGCAACTCATTAATCTGATGCTGGAATTACAGGAAAAACAGGGCATTTCATATATTTATGTGACTCAGCATATCGGTATGATGAAGCATATCAGCGATCAAGTTCTGGTGATGCACCAGGGTGAAGTGGTTGAACGTGGTAGTACCGCGAGCGTACTGGCCTCGCCGCTGCATGATCTGACTAAACGTTTGATTGCCGGTCATTTTGGTGAGGCATTAACCGCCGATGCCTGGCGGCAGGATCGCTGATAACTCTGTTTATGCTTTTCGCACCTGGCAAATAGCACCGTGATAGCTCTTCATGTGACGTCATGGGTTAGTTGCCAGGTTCTCTGACGGATCGTTTGCTGGCCCTGGTTGTACATGACGAGTGGAATGAATATCAAAGATTGTCATTCTATCCTGCCCTCTTGCGAAGGTATTACTTAATAAAGGATGAATATTTAAGTTCTGCCCAACGGCTCATGCGAACCAAAAAAATGGCTTTTGTATTTATATAAAAAATAAACAATGTGATTTACGTGCAAATATAGCAATCAATAATTATTACTGGTATTGCCTTTATGCTTGTAAGTATGATTGCCCTTTTTATGGAAGCCGTTGATGCCTGACTTTTACCGGGTACAGGCCTCGCAGCCAGCCTCATCCGCTTTTCAGTCACATCAGATATAATAATATTACATGTAAGGCCGTTGATTACCGGAGAATGTCGATACGTCTACGACACACATATTTTCCTGAAGATATTTTGTTTTCCGCGGTAAAAATTTCAAAAAAATAGAGTGGCTAATAAATTAAAGATGAGATGTCTGCTGAAAATAATGCGCTTTTTGAAAAGCTATATGACTAAACATCACGCAGAACCCTCATTTCCCGCTGGTTGGATGACCCGAAATGACAGACTAGTGATATACTTTTGCGGTATCGAACTGTTTATGATTCAGTCTGAAACAAATTCCCGGCACGGTCTCCTGTCACGGAAAAAACGTGACACCAGCAGCGGCTGCTGGGATAATTCGATTTCGTTTTGATTTATGTTGAAATGGCAATCATAACCTGTTGATTGTTAAAGTAAATAAAAGCAATGACTATAAGGATTAAAAGCTATGGGTTTTCTTACCGGTAAGCGCATTCTGGTAACGGGTGTTGCCAGCAAACTTTCCATCGCCTACGGTATCGCGCAAGCTATGCATCGCGAAGGCGCTGAACTGGCGTTCACTTATCAGAACGACAAACTGAAAGGCCGTGTGGAAGAGTTTGCCGCTCAACTGGGTTCCAGCATCGTACTGCCTTGTGACGTTGCGGAAGATGCCAGCATCGAAGCCCTGTTCAGCGAACTGGTTAAAGTATGGCCGAAATTTGACGGTTTCGTTCACTCCATCGGTTTTGCGCCGGGCGACCAGTTGGACGGCGACTACGTTAATGCCGTAACCCGCGATGGCTTCAAAATCGCACATGACATCAGCTCCTACAGCTTTGTGGCACTCGCTAAATCCTGCCGCGAAATGCTGAACCCGGGCTCCGCGCTGCTGACCCTGTCCTATCTGGGCGCAGAACGAGCTATTCCTAACTACAACGTTATGGGTCTGGCTAAAGCCTCTCTGGAAGCGAACGTTCGTTACATGGCGAACGCGATGGGTCCGGAAGGTGTTCGTGTTAACGGCATCTCTGCTGGTCCGATCCGCACGCTGGCTGCGTCTGGTATCAAAGATTTCCGTAAAATGCTGTCTCATTGCGAAGCGGTTACTCCGATTCGCCGTACCGTTACCATTGAAGATGTGGGTAACACGGCTGCCTTCCTGTGTTCTGACCTGTCCGCAGGTATTTCCGGTGAAGTTGTTCACGTTGATGGCGGTTTCAACATCGCAGCAATGAATGAGCTGGAACTGAAATAATCTCTCGCGCCCCCTGTCTCAGGGGGCGAATTTCATTACCCTTTATCTCCTTTTGTTCCTTATCTTCTTTAGCCTGCCCACCTACTCTGCGGCCCGCACGCTGTAACGTTTTATATATCTTTCTGATATTTATTATCACGTAACATTCTTTCATCCCTTTCACCGCTTACGCCAGGATAAAACAGCGAAAAAGATCCGCGTACCAGCATAACGACGAGTCCGGATCGCCACTTTCAGACCAAGGAACGACCATGGAACAACGCCGTGTTTCCGGCAAAAGCCACTGGTATCATGAAACCCAGTCGAGCGCCCGTCAGGCTCAGGTGCTACCCTTAGTTCCCGAAGCGGCTACAGTTGACGACCCGTTTCTGTTAAATCTCACCCTGCCGGATTGGTTAACTCAGTTGTGCAGCAGCTGGCTGGCGCCGGCGCGAACACTGTATAAAATCCTCTTTCCTCAGCGCGTGACGATCAACCGACTGCACACTTTCAGCGCCTATGACCGCCTGAGTACGGCATTGACTGTCGCTCAGGTATACGGCGTGCAGCGCTTGTGTAATCACTATGCCGCCCGTCTGGCTCCCCTTCCCGGCCCCGACTCGTCTCGAGAGAGCAATCGCCGTCTGGCACAAATCACGCAATATGCCCGCCAGCTTGCGTTGTCACCTGGCGTTATCAACGCCCGCGCCCGCCATCAACTTGATGAAGTGGGGTTAACAGAATATGACATTATCCTGATGGGCCAGATTATCGGTTTCATTAGTTTTCAGGCGCGTGCCATCGCTACCTTTCAGGCTCTACAAGGGCAGCCCGTACGTTTGATCCCCGGCATGGAGATGCAGCAAGAGGCAGAACAGACCTTGTTTGTCGGGACGCAAACCCAGTGGACGCCAGGGATTGCACCGGTCGATTTACGCACTGCCAGCTCGCGTCAGATGGAATCCCTTGCCAACTGGCAGCCACTGCCTGCTTTTCAGCTTCTCGCACCCGTACTGGCACATGAGTACCCTTCGCTTGATGCGCTGGGAGAAATTTACAGCGGCGCGCAGCCAGCGCTGGTGGACGACGACATAAAGCAGCTGGTCACCCTCTACACCGCGCGAATTAACGGCAGCGTAAATTGCTTTAGCGAAACCAGGCAAGGCTGGAGCGGCGATGAAGATCTTGCCGAAGCGGTACGCATTGGTGATCGGGTACTCAAACGCCCTGGGCAAACACGAAGTAAAGAAGGGGCCATTGCGCAAGCGGTCCAGATGCTAACCTGCGCGCCCGATCGTTTCAGTCCGGCACATTTCGCACAGTTGAAGGACAACGGAATCAACGAAACATCAGCCGTCGAATTACTTATCTGGTGTGCATTGTGCGGCTGGTTAAACCGTCTGAAAATTGCCTTTGGTGATATCACCTGATTCTGGTACAAGCGCCCTGGTTCAGCGTGTGGCTTTATGCTGATTCAGGGACAGGCATTTTGCTGAAACAGCGCTTGCTGCAACAGGCAGATTCGCGTAAAACTGTCAGCCGCTCTTTCAGCCACGAAAATACAAAATTATGTTTCAGGACAACCCGCTGCTAGCGCAGCTAAAACAGCAACTTCATTCCCAAACACCCCGTGCGGAAGGTGTCGTTAAAGCCACGGAAAAGGGCTTTGGTTTCCTCGAAGTCGATGCGCAAAAAAGCTACTTTATTCCGCCGCCACAGATGAAAAAAGTGATGCACGGCGATCGTATTGTCGCTGTGATCCATACCGAAAAGGAACGCGAATCCGCTGAACCGGAAGAGTTGGTTGAGCCGTTTCTGAGCCGTTTTGTTGGCCGGGTACAGAAGAAAGATGATCGTCTTTCTATCGTGCCTGACCACCCGTTGATTAAAGATGTTATCCCTTGCCGCGCTGAGCGTGGCGTGACGCACGATTTCAAAGACGGTGACTGGGCAGTTGCTGAAATGCGCCGTCACCCGCTCAAAGGTGATCGCAGCTTTTATGCTGAGCTGACACAGTTCATCACCTTTGGCGATGACCATTTTGTGCCATGGTGGGTCACTCTGGCGCGACACAATCTTGAAAAAGAAGCGCCAGACGGCGTATCGACCAGCATGCTGGATGAAGGTCTTGAACGTATCGATTTAACCGCGCTGGATTTTGTCACCATCGACAGTGCCAGTACCGAAGATATGGATGACGCGCTGTATGTTACTGAGACTGCTGATGGCAAACTGCAACTGACCGTTGCGATTGCCGACCCAACCGCGTGGATCGCAGAAGGCAGCAAGCTGGACAATATCGCGAAAGTGCGTGCCTTTACCAATTACCTGCCGGGCTTCAACATTCCGATGCTGCCGCGTGAACTGTCTGATGACTTGTGTTCACTGCGCGCCAATGAAGTTCGCCCGGTGCTGGCTTGCCGCATGACCTTAGATGCGCAAGGCGCTATCGAAGACAATATCGAGTTCTTTGCGGCGACCATTACATCGAAAGCCAAACTGGTATATGACGAGGTTTCCGACTGGCTGGAAAACAGTGGCAGCTGGCAGCCGCAGAACGAGGCTATCGCCACACAAATTCGTCTGCTGCATCGCGTATGCCAGGCGCGTTCTCAATGGCGCCAGACCCATGCGCTGGTATTCAAAGACCGTCCTGATTATCGTTTTATTCTTGGTGAAAAAGGCGAAGTACTGGATATCGTTGCCGAACCGCGTCGAATCGCGAATCGTATCGTGGAAGAGTCAATGATTGCCGCCAATATCTGTGCTGCCCGCGTGCTGCGCGACAAGCTTGGTTTTGGTATTTACAACGTGCATATGGGCTTTGAT
The DNA here is from genome assembly GCA_900112785.1 of Phytobacter palmae. GTDB lineage: Bacteria > Pseudomonadota > Gammaproteobacteria > Enterobacterales > Enterobacteriaceae > Phytobacter > Phytobacter palmae. The sequence goes on from FONB01000005.1 coordinate 365,503, forward strand.
CCGGCAAATAGCGAACAGCTTGCCGCACTGTTGAAAGGCCACGGTATGCATGTGGATGCGGAAGAAGTGCTGACACTGGATGGCTTCTGTAAACTGCGTCGTGAACTGGATGCGCAGCCTTCTGGTTTCCTCGACAGTCGCATTCGCCGTTTTCAGTCCTTTGCGGAAATCAGCGTCGACCCGGGCCCGCATTTCGGTCTGGGCCTCGAAGCTTACGCCACCTGGACGTCCCCTATTCGTAAGTATGGCGATATGATTAACCATCGTCTGCTGAAAGCGGTAATCAAAGGTGAAACAGCAGAACGTCCACAGGCGGAAGCTACCGTGCAGATGGCTGAACGTCGTCGTCTGAACCGCATGGCGGAACGTGATGTCGGCGACTGGCTATATGCTCGCTTCCTGCAAAACAAAGCGGGTACCGAAGCCCGTTTTAGCGCTGAGATTATCGATATCAGCCGTGGCGGCATGCGTGTTCGTCTGGTAGATAACGGCGCCATTGCGTTTATCCCGGCGCCGTTCCTTCATGCGGTACGCGATGAATTAGTGTGCAGCCAGGAAACCGGGACTGTGCAAATTAAAGGCGAAACCGTTTATAAAGTGACAGACGTCATTGATGTCACTATTGCGGAAGTTCGTATGGAAACGCGGAGTATTATCGCGCGCCCAGCCGCCTGATAACTCAGGTTGTTTTGCTCCCTCAGATCTCCCGGGGGAGCAAAAATTTCTTTGTGAAAGCGATACCACCCTCATTTTTTTTCAAATCCCCACAAAAAGCGGTAAAAACGACCACAATAAAAATAACTTTGCACACACTGGTGGCGTTTTATGCATTTTTTCGTACCTGCTGTTCTTTTGTCCGGGACTCGTTCTATTATAAGATTGTAAATAAAAACAATACCTTCATCCCTGATTACCCCTTATTTAAAGGGGGTTAATCCGTCATTAGATGAGTAACCGTTGCGCTTTTTGGTGGGTTGGGAGACAGCATGAAAGACGATCAGGAACAGAATCTACTGTTTCGTTACCTGGGTTCGGGCAGCCCATTCTGGCGATTGACCGCTGACAGCAACGCGTTACATTTCGCTCCTGATGAAGAGTCTGAATCAAGTCAGGTGGTGACATTAAATGATGAGCAGGCAGCGCAACTGCGCCAAATGACCGTTATTACTTCCAGCCTGACCATGCATATTTCATTATTTGGCGATAACGTTCCTGTGCATTTAGTCGGCCGCAAAATTAATAAAACCGAATGGGCCGGAACCGCATCAGCATGGAATGATACTTCGTCCGTGGCGCGGGATTTGGTGCAGGGTCTCTCCTTTGCCGAACAGGTTGTTTCCGAAGCCAATTCTGTGATCGTCATACTGGACCGCAACGGCAATATCCAGCGCTTTAACCGGCTCTGTGAAGAATATACAGGGTTAAAAGAGCACGAGGTCATTGGGCAAAACGTTTTTAAACTCTTTATGAGTCATAACGAAGCCGAAGCTTCGAAACGCAATATCTCTGAATTTTTCCGTAACGGCGCCTCTTATGAAGTTGAACGCTGGATTAAGACGCGTAAGGGACAGCGCCTGTTTTTATTTCGCAATAAATTCGTCCACAGCGGTAGCGGAAAAAACGAAATATTTCTTATTTGTTCCGGTACAGATATTACCGAAGAACGCCGGGCACAAGAGCGTTTACGGGTTTTAGCGAATACCGACACGATCACGGGTTTGCCCAATCGTAATGCGATTCATGAATTAATCAGCAATGCGATTGATAATCGTGGCGACACGCAAATTGGTATCGTTTATCTCGATCTGGATAATTTCAAGAAAGTAAATGATGCCTATGGCCATATGTTCGGCGATCAGCTGTTACAGGCCGTGGCGCTGGCGATTTTAAGCTGCCTGGATGAAGGCCAGACCCTTGCACGCCTGGGAGGTGACGAGTTTATCGTCCTGGCGACAGATTCTTCACAGAGCGCGCTGGAAGCGATGGCGTCGCGTATTATCACCCGCCTGCGCCAGCCCTTCCGGATTGGCCTTATCGAGATTTACACCGGTTGTTCGTTGGGAATATCTCTTGCCCCGCAGCATGGTAATGATCGTGAAAGTATTATTCGCAACGCCGATACCGCAATGTATATCGCAAAAGAAAACGGACGCGGAAAGTTTTGTGTTTTCACCCCGGAAATGAATCAGCGGGTTTTCGAGTATTTATGGCTTGATACCAATCTGCGTAAAGCACTCGATAATGACCAACTGGTGATTCACTATCAGCCCAAAGTAACCTGGCGCGGCGAAGTGCGCAGCCTGGAAGCACTGGTACGGTGGCAATCGCCTGAGCGTGGGTTAATCCCGCCACAGGATTTTATCGCGTATGCAGAAGAGTCCGGGCTGATTGTCCCTCTGGGACGCTGGGTTATGCTCGATGTCGTGCGTCAGGTCGCGAAATGGCGCGATAAAGGTATCAATTTGCGTGTGGCGGTAAACGTCTCGGCACGACAGCTGGCAGACCAGTCAATATTCAGCGATTTGAAACAGGCTTTGCATGATCTGAATTTCGAATATTGCCCTATAGACGTTGAACTGACAGAGAGCTGTCTGATTGAAAACGAGGATCTGGCGCTGTCGGTGATACAACAGTTCAGCGAGTTGGGTTCACAGGTGCATCTTGATGACTTTGGCACCGGTTATTCTTCCCTTTCACAGCTGGCGCGTTTCCCTATAGATGCGATAAAACTTGATCAATCCTTCGTTAAGGATATCCATAAACAATCAGTATCACAGTCGCTGGTGCGGGCGATTGTTGCGGTAGCGCAGGCGCTGAACCTGCAGGTGATCGCAGAAGGAGTCGAAAACGCGAAAGAAGACGCCTTCCTTACCAAGAATGGCGTCAACGAACGGCAGGGATTCTTATTTGCTAAACCCATGCCCGCTGCCGTATTCGAGCGATGGTATAAGCGCTATCTGGCGCGGAAAAAGGGTTAGCTTGCTTTACTTAAACTGGTGGACGAATGCCGGTTCTGCAACTGCACCAGACGTTCCATATAGGCCACGTCTTTAGGCTGCAGGCAGAAGGCGGCGTCGACCCAGTCTTCGGTAATGTCCATAAGCTCACTACGAGGCAGTTGCATTACCCGTTGACGCGCTCGCAACATCGCGCGGATACCATTGAGCCGGGGTTGCAGCGTATCGATAAACGTACGAACGGCCAGATAGCTTTGACCGGGCTCAAAAAGCTGATCCACCAGCCCATGTTGTTCATACCATTCCGCAGTGTGGGATTCGCCTTTATAGATGAGTTCCTCCGCAAGCTTCATCCCTGAGCGGCGGGCCACCAGCGAATAGCCCCCCATGCCCGGGAACAAGTTAAAAGCGATTTCCGGAAAGCCGAGGCGCGCATCACGTTGTGCCAGTACAAAATGGTGCGCCAGCGCCGCTTCAAAACCACCGCCTAATGCACTACCTTCGACCATGGCCAGAGTAATCGCACCGGTATCAAACCCGCGCGACGCCGCATGTACGCAATCGACGCAAGCGCGTGCATACGCACGCAATGCTTCCCGGCGACCATTTTGAATGCACTCAACGAAAAAATTCAGATCGCCCCCTGCATTGTACATACCGGGAACCAGCGAGCCCGTTACCCAAAAATCCACGGCAAATCCCGCTTGCCGGACAAGCCAGGAGATGTTCATGATCTCTTCGATTAACACATGGTTAAAGCAGGGGCGTGGCTGGGCACGCAACATCATCCATACAGTGCGGCGCTCTTCTTCGTAGTACCCCGAAAGTTGCGTAAAACGTTCATTATCCGTAAAAAGTTTACACGTAGCCTGGTTGATAACTGTCATAGACTTACTCCTCCGGTAATAAAAGCGCGGTGTGCGCAGAGCAAGACTAATCCAGCAGCAACCTCAGCTGTATGTAACTTAATGAATATATAATTGGTATTTATAATATTTTGAAATTTCGCTTTTCCCCTTCTCTTTTTAAACTGTTTTCTGCATCATTCAATTTGTTAATTTTCAAACATAAAGGTGAAGACATGGCCGACATTGATGTAAAGCAACTGACGAGACGGCTTGATACCGTGCTGGACATTCTGGTTGCGGGCGATTACCAGTCCGCCATTCGTAACCTGGAAATTCTGAAGGCTGAGCTACAGCACCTCGATAATGCGGATAAATCCGCTTCTGCTGGCAACCCTAAAACACCCTGGGAAGTCTGACTGATACCCTCTCGCGATAACGGACCACAGGAACATGGCGCCGTTATAGCTTTTTATTAATAGACGTAACGACTCTGAAAGTAGTGGCTATGAATTCCCGACAACAACTAATATTGCAAACGGTAATTGATAAGGGGCGTATGAGCGTTTCGGATCTGTCAAAAATGACAGGGGTTTCCGAAGTAACCATCCGACAGGACCTCAATACCCTTGAAAAACAGAGTTACCTGCGCCGTACGCATGGTTTTGCCGTTCCGCTGGATAGCGATGACGTCGAAACGCGTATGATGAATAACTACACCGTGAAGCGTGAACTTGCAGACTACGCCGCGTCGCTGGTAAATGACGGCGAAACGGTTTTCATCGAAAACGGTAGCTGTAACGCGCTGCTGGCCCGTCGCCTGGGCGAGCAATCAGGCATCACCATCATTACCGTCAGTAGCTATATTGCGCACTTGCTTAAAGATGCCCTGTGCGACGTTATCCTGCTGGGCGGCATTTATCAGAAGAAAAGTGAAAGCGTTGTCGGCCCCCTCACCCGGCAATATGTTCAGCAAATGCATTTCAGCAAGGCATTTATTGGCATTGATGGATGGCTACCTGACACCGGTTTTACCGGCAGAGATATGATGCGTTCTGAAGTCGTCAACGCCGTCCTGGAAAAAGGCAATGAAGCCATTGTGCTGACTGATAGTTCAAAATTTGGCGCAGTACATCCCTACACGCTGGGCGTGGGCAGTCGCTTTAACCGAGTGATCACTGACACCGGCATTCCCGCTGATGCTCAGCGCCAGTTACAGGAATCTGGTCTTATTGTTGATATCGTCAACACAACCACTTTGCTTTAAGAGAAACAGCCCGCTCAGCCGGGCTATCTCCTTCATATCTGAGACGATTCTGACTCGCCAATTAAGACTATTTACCCTGCCGGCAAACATGTTCAGACGTAAAATTATATTCAGCGATATAACAGGACGTGACTATCACACGCGTGAATTTAGTAACACCTGCGCCACAAGGTTTTGCGGAAAGTCTTTAGGACGGGCTACAGGCACTATACTTAAAGAGAACACTTTCCGTGAATCAACTATTCAGGAGAAAGTATGATGATGTTAACGAGCAAAAAAATGGCAGCCGCTCTGCTGGCTGTAACCCTGGCAATGTCTCTGAGTGCATGCGGTCACTGGTCTAAACGCGATCGTAATACAGCAATCGGTGCCGGCGCGGGTGCTTTGGGTGGTGCTGTCTTAACCGATGGTAGCACGCTGGGTACACTGGGTGGCGCGGCGGTTGGTGGTATCATCGGTCACCAGGTTGGTAAATAATTTATTTCTTCACGGCATCTCAAACAGAATAAAAGATACTTTCTTTCAGGTCTGAATACGCAGTAAAAAAAGCCGCGATTCCTGTCGCGGCTTTTCTTTGACAGTAATTTTACCCACCTGCCAGTTTAACTTTCATACCTTTCGCTTCCAGTAACGATTTAAGCAAATCGCGCTTATCGCCCTGAATTTCAATGACGCCCTCTTTTACTGAGCCGCCACAGCCACATTTCTTTTTAAGTTCTGCCGCCAGGGCCGCAAGCACGGCATCATCACCGTCAACGCCTGTGATCAGGCATACACCCTTCCCTTTGCGTCCACTGGTCTGACGCTGTATGCGCACAACACCGTCGCCTTTCGGGCGCTCAGCGGGGGCTTTTTGTTCATTGATGCGCCCGGTTTCGGTGGAATAAACCAGACGGCTATTGTTATCGCTCATCATACCTCCAGGCCAAGAGAGGCGTTAATATCGCGTAGGGTCTGTGCGGGATCAGCAGACTGCGTCACCGGGCGCCCAATCACCATATAGTCCACACCCGCTGCCAGCGCCTGCTCCGGGGTCATAATACGCCGCTGATCGCCCACCTCACTACCCTGCGGACGAATGCCTGGCGTCACCAGCCTGAATTGTTGACCAAAAGCCGCTTTAAATCGAACCGCCTCTTGTGCAGAGCAGACGACGCCATCCAGACCACATTGCTGTGTGAGGCCCGCCAGACGTTCTGCGTAGTCGGCAGGGCTAGCGTTGATACCCAAACCTTGCAGATCACTGGCTTCCATACTGGTAAGTACCGTGACCGCGATAAGAAGCGGTGCATCATTACCGAAAGGAACCAGCGCCTCTTTAGCAGCAGTCATCATACGTGCGCCGCCAGAAGCATGTACGTTCACCATCCACACGCCTAAATCTGCTGCTGCTTTTACTGCATGCGCTGCCGTGTTCGGGATGTCATGAAATTTTAAGTCCAGGAACACGTCAAAACCGCGTTGTTGCAGGTCACGAACCAGTTGCGGACCAAACAACGTGAACATCTCTTTGCCGACTTTCAGCCTGCAATCACGGGGATCGATGCGGTCGACAAAGGCCAGGGCCTTATCACGGTTATCGTAGTCAAGCGCAACCACAACCGGAGAAGACGTTAACGCGCGGGAAATAGATGAAGCAGTGGACGTCATGATGAGACCTTCTTTGATGAGGGCACCCGCTCAGGCGCGAATAATAAACGGCGAGCATTCTACCTGCGCTCACGCGGAATTGACAGGTTCTATTCACCTCCTGCCAGGCGATGCGAGTGCCGGGCTAAGGTGTGTGAAGTTAAAGCAGTCATTAGTATGTTGTAACTAAAGTAGGCTTTTTTTTAAACTACTGCCCGTCGAGACCACGGATAGGCTTAACGGTGGACCAGGCGCGGCATGACGGACAATGCCAGTACATCGTAAAAGCAGTAAACCCACATTTATGGCAGCGATAACGCGGCTTACTGCGAATTTGCTCACCCACCATATCTCGCAGCACCATCAGGCTCTCTTTTGCGCGCCCTTCCTCTGCTTCGTTCAGATGGTAATCCATTAATTTGTGGAAAACGCGCATTGTTGGGTGGCGCTGCAATTGGCGAGTGATGTACATCTGCGCAGGATCCTGCCCTTCGCGATTCTCCATGATTTCCGCCAGCATCAATTCCGCAGTAGCCCCCGTGTTCTCTTCGACACAGCGCTGGAGAAATGCGGCCCATTCATCCATTTTACCCAGATGCTGATAGCACACCTGCAACATTTCCAGCGTTTCGCTGACCAGTTCTTTATCCTGATCGATGACGCGCAGAAGGCTCTCTACTGCTTTGCTGTATTCCCCTTTCGCCATAAACACGCGACCCGTCATGATCGACACGCGCGGACTATCGCGGTCGGCGGCAGCACCTTTTTTCAACAATGCCATCGCCTTGTCCATATCGTCATTACCCATTTGCTGTAACGCCAGTTCACAGTAGAAATGGGCAATTTCGCCTCGCTGTTTATCTTTACCCAGCTTCACCAGCCGCTCCGCAACATCGATGGCTTTCTGCCAGTCGCTGGTAGCCTGATATATCTGTAATAGCTGCTGGAGCGCGCTGATGCGAAAATCAGTCTCATCAACGAGTTGATTGAACATATCTTCCGCACGGTCATACATCCCCGCGGCCATATAATCACGGCCCAGTTGCTGTACGGCAAGCAATCGCTGGTCATAGGAGAGCGACGCGCTCTCCATCAGGGTCTGGTGAATTCGGATCGCGCGATCAACTTCGCCGCGGGAACGGAACAGGTTTCCGAGGGTGAGATGGGCTTCGACAGTGCCGGTATCCTCTTTGAGCATGTCGAGGAACAGGTCCACCGCCTTGTCTTGTTGGTTGCTCAGAAGCAGGTTCATCCCGGCTACGTAATCACGTGAAAGCCGATTTGCCTCATCCTGCTTAGTTTGCTGAGCATTTCTGCGCCCCATATACCAGCCGTATGCAGCCGCAACAGGTAACAGCAGAAACAACAACTCCAACATATATGATTATTCCTTTACTACCGGCGTACCGGGGTCCACAGCAGCCGTGGTAGCAGGCGCGAGTTGGTGCTCAAGACGTTTAATTTTCCGCTCCGCACGCGCGAGAGAAACACGTACGCGCAACCAGAACAGGCCGCAGATCAGCCAGCCAATTACAAAACCAGCGGCAAAAAGGACGGCCAGTAATGTCGAAATGCGATATTCGCCCTGGGCGAGCAGATAATTGAAGGTCACCTGCTGATCGTTTTGTGCACCAAGCGTGACCGAAACGACAAAAATCGCCAGCACCAATAAAAAAATGAGTAAATATTTCACATTACTTCCCGTTATGTGGTTATGAGCGAGTAAGTTATGTTCAACTGATCGCATCCAGCCTTATAAACTACCATTTTAGCGCCTGGCGCGAAATGGAAATGCGTAACACCTCATACTGATTTAGGGGCTGAACGCAGAATTTCAACTTTCCTGCTCCCTTTCAGCAATTTCCTGCTTCTCTTCTACTGGGGGTGTTAATGGCCCACACAGACGTTGCGCAAGCCAGGTAGCGATCGTCACCAGCATCCAGGAGATGAGCGTCGCCACAACCAGATCACGAGGCCAGTGCATGCCAAGCACTAATCGGCTTCCCATTACACTTGTTGCCCACACCAGCAACACAACAATTGTCCAGGTGCGACGACGTGGCCAAAGCAAACCGACACCCAGAAGCGCCCAACTGGCGGCAAACATGGTATGCCCTGACGGGAATGCAAACCCCGTTTCGTTTTGCCAGTGTTTACGCAAAAACGCTGGAACGTCCGTCTGGTTGATGAGCTGTGTTTCCACCAGTTGGCTACGCGCTTTGCGTTTCAGGCTGTAAAATTCATCGGACTGAATATTATGTGTTTTTTCAAGCCAGACCACAAATGGTCGTGGTTCCTGCACCCGCTCTTTCACCCAGGATTTAACGCCCTGGCCGGCAAGGATCGCGCAGCCCAGAATAGCAAACAGCACGAGCGCCGCTTTTAATCGAAAACGCAGGCACCACAGAAACCAGCCGCAGAGAATCACATGGGTGAAAATGCCCCAGGGCTGAGTCACGGTCTCCGTCATCCAGTACATTGCACGCAGCCATATACTGCTTTCACCCGGCTGCCAGCGCCAGCCAGAAATCCATACGGCGACAGGCATAATTAACAGTATTCCCGCACCGACTGTCGTGCGCTTTGCAATAGAAAACATCTCTTCTCCTTTAAACTGAGGCTTCACAAGCATAACTGATAAATAACATTTTCGGGAAAAGTGCCAGATTTGTGCGTTTTAACAGCAATGCGTCAGGAGGTGGTTAGTGATGTAAAGCGCGTTGTGGCAAAATGAAGTGATACAAAAGGCCAATCGTCTGACGGCCAGCATAAATCTGGAGAATCACATGCAGCTTAAACGCGTGGCAGAAGCCAAACTGCCAACCCCATGGGGCGATTTCCTGATGGTGGGTTTTGAAGAACTGGCAACCGGGCAGGATCATGTTGCACTTGTCTATGGGGATATTTCAGGACAGTTACCGGTTCTGGCGCGGGTCCATTCGGAATGCCTGACGGGCGACGCGCTGTTCAGCTTACGCTGCGATTGCGGTTTTCAGCTCGAAGCAGCATTAACGCACATTGCTGAGGAAGGCCGTGGCGTGTTGCTCTACCATCGCCAGGAAGGTCGCAATATTGGACTGCTCAATAAGATTCGCGCCTATGCGTTGCAGGATCAGGGCTATGATACCGTTGAAGCAAACCATCAGTTAGGATTTGCCGCCGACGAACGCGACTTCACTCTGTGTGCCGATATGTTCAAACTGCTGGGCGTGGATGAAGTACGTCTGTTGACCAATAACCCGCTCAAAGTAGAGATCCTCACCGAGGCCGGAATCAATATCGTTGAACGCGTGCCGCTAATCGTCGGGCGTAATCCCAAAAATGCACACTATCTCGATACCAAAGCCGCGAAAATGGGGCACCTGCTGAGCGAGTAGCACTGAATATGCCGGGCAGCCGTTACACAGCAGCCCGGCATCACTACCGTTTAATGCAACATGTTGCGGATCACATAGTGCAGGATCCCGTCATTCTGGTAGTAAGTCAGCTCTGTAGAGGTATCGATACGGCAGCGACAATTCACCGTCTCTTGCGTACCATCTGCACGGGTTAACGTCACCGGAATGTTCGCACCAGGTTTAAGCTGATTGAGCCCGGCGATATCCAGTTTCTCTTCCCCGCTAAGTCCCAGCGTTTTTCGCGTTGTACCTTGCGGAAACTCCAGCGGTAAGATGCCCATCCCGATCAGATTTGAGCGGTGGATACGTTCGAAAGACTCCGCAATCACTACCCGTACACCCAACAGGCGTGGCCCTTTTGCCGCCCAGTCACGACTGGAACCCGAACCGTACTCTTTACCGGCAATGACCGCAAGCGGCGTACCCTGCTTCTGGTAGCGCATCGCTGCATCATAGATAGCAACCACTTCTTCTCCCGGTAAATAACGGGTCATTCCCCCTTCCACTCCGGGAACCATTTCGTTACGAATGCGAATATTAGCAAAGGTTCCGCGCATCATGACTTCATGGTTACCACGACGCGAGCCATAAGAGTTGAAATCCCGACGCTCGACACCATGACTTTGCAGATAACGACCTGCGGGGCTATCGGCTTTGATGCTCCCCGCCGGCGAGATATGGTCGGTGGTTACAGAGTCTCCGAGCATAGCCAGAATGCGCGCACCGTGAATATCCTCAACGGGTTTCGGAATGGCTTCCATATCCTCAAAGAACGGGGACAGCCGAATATAGGTTGAATCATTCTGCCAGTCGTAGGTGTCCGAGCTTTCGACCTGAATCGCCTTCCATTCCGCTGTCCCTTCGAAAACTTCCGCATATTCTTTGCGGAACATCTCGGTGGAGACTTGCTCGACGGCGCGGGCGATGTCCTGGCTGGATGGCCAGATATCTTTCAGATAGACCGGATCGCCTTTACGATCGTGCCCCAGCGGATCCGTGGCCAGATTGATGTTCATATTACCCGCCAGCGCGTAGGCCACCACCAGCGGCGGTGATGCCAGCCAGTTGGTTTTCACCAGAGGATGGATGCGCCCTTCGAAGTTGCGGTTACCAGAAAGCACCGCGCCAACCGTGAGATCCCCCTGCCTGATGGCCTGCTCAATAGGTTCTGGTAGTGGCCCCGAATTACCGATACAGGTAGTACAGCCGTACCCTACCAGGTTAAATCCCAGCTCATCAAGATAGGGCGTTAATTTCGCCTGAGCGAGGTAATCAGAAACCACTTTAGATCCCGGCGCCAGTGAGGCTTTCACCCATGGCTGGCGTTTTAACCCGGCCTTCACCGCATTTTTTGCCAGCAAACCCGCGGCCATCAGAACACTGGGGTTCGAAGTGTTAGTACAGGAGGTAATCGCCGATATCACTACCGCGCCATCAGGAAGTTCATGTTTTTCACTTTTAAACACGTACTCCACTGGCTTGCGGTCCTTCTGGGCGGTGTTGAGTTCAAGTTCAGTGCTGGCAGCAAAAGCTTTCGGCACATCACCCAGGGCCACGCGGTCTTGTGGCCGTTTAGGCCCTGCCAGGCTGGCTTCAACATCGTTCATATTCAGTTCAAGCGTACTGGTAAAAACGGGCTCGTCGCCCGGGTTACGCCACATCCCCTGCGCTTTGGCATAAGCCTCAACCAGGCTAACTTGCTCTTCACTTCGCCCGCTAAGACGCATGTACTCAAGTGTTACGCCATCTATAGGGAAAAAGCCGCAGGTTGCGCCATACTCCGGCGCCATATTGGCGATCGTCGCCCGGTCAGCCAGAGGAAGCGAGTCCAGGCCATCACCGTAAAACTCAACGAATTTACCCACTACGCCGTGCTTACGCAGCATCTGGGTGACGGTCAAAACGAGGTCCGTTGCCGTGATCCCTTCACGTAATTTACCGCTCAGCTTGAATCCCACCACATCAGGAATCAGCATGGAGACGGGCTGGCCCAGCATAGCCGCTTCCGCTTCAATCCCCCCGACGCCCCATCCCAGCACGCCGAGACCGTTAATCATCGTTGTGTGTGAATCGGTACCCACGAGCGTGTCCGGATACGCCACCCACTCTTTGTCCTGTAATTCACTCCATACCGCTTTGCCCAGATATTCCAGATTGACCTGGTGGCAAATCCCGGTACCCGGCGGTACGACACTAAAACGGCTGAATGCCTGCTGTCCCCAGCGCAGAAAAACATAGCGTTCGTGATTACGTTCCATTTCAAGACGAACGTTCTCTTCGAAAGCGTCATCATCACCAAAATGATCGACGGTGACAGAGTGGTCAATAACGAGGTCAACCGGGGAAAGCGGATTCACTTTAGCGGTATCGCCACCGAGGCGTTTAACCGCTTCACGCATGGCCGCAAGATCGACCACGGCAGGTACGCCGGTAAAGTCTTGCATCAAAACGCGGGCGGGACGGTAAGCGATTTCACGATCGGCATGGGCTGTTTTCAGCCATCCAGCAAGAGCACGGATATCTTCTTCGGTGACAGAATCGTCATCCTGCCAGCGCAGGAGATTTTCGAGTAATACTTTTAGCGACTTGGGTAGACGCGCAATATCCCCAAGTTCCTTTGCGGCCAGCGGCAAGCTGTAGTAGTGATACGTTTTATTCTCTGCCTGCAACGTGTCCTTACTGGCTTCGCGTAGGGTCGACGACATAAGCTCCTCCTTAATAACAGGGATAGCGAAACCCTGATGTTTATCAGGGTCTGTATTAAAGATAACACAAACATGTCGTAACGTTTTTATAACAACCCAAAAGGATAAATCCTGACGTCAGGCGGGCAAGTGCCGGAGAGTAAAAGCAAAAAACCTCGCCTGAGCGAGGTTTTCACTGATTAGAACAACCATATCCGGATGAGCTCACCCCAAAACAGCAGGGAAAAAGAAAACGCGCTCATCCATGACCAGTATTTTACAGAACGGCGATTATTCATCATATACACACCAGAGAATGTATTCATAAACCTGCGTTGAGACGCAATTAATTATTGCTGTGGTGTATTTATTTAACAGTACACAAGTACACATCAGAGAGACGGGATAATTCCCCGCAGCTTCTAATGATAACAATTATTGTTTTGACACTTCGTCTTGCGCGAAGGCGTCAATAAACGCTTGTTGTTGTGGCGTCAATTTCCAGGACGCCGGTACAGTAGTTGAAGCTTGCGGTTTCGCTGCTTGTGGTTTGTCATGCGGATGACACACTTGCTTCACTGGCTCAGAGCGACCTGTTACAGCCATTTTAACCCCAGAATTTCCAGATAATTAACGCTACCACGACCCAAAAGACGGCAGAACCCAGAAATACCGCCAGCCACGCTTTACGCTTAAGCTGCGGGTCCCTTTGCGGTTCTTCGCTTCCTGATGGCATTGCTAACCTCGTACAATCGACATCACTTATCATTTCAGGCACCAACAATCGGTACAATTAATCATGGATGAGATAAATCCTAAAGAAACTTTAGTCGAAAAGCTAGTGAATTTACGCAACCTGTTCAAAGAATATTTAATCTTTTGACCGCAAATAAATTATTGAAGTAAAAAATTTGCGCAGGGGCAATTTAGTTTCTATGTTTGTCGCAAATTTGCGACAGATTATGAAACAGGAGGGAAAAACAATCAGGCAAAAGTATGAGTTGAAAATAAGAGAATGCTAACAATAATTCGACTTAGGGAAGATTAAGGGGCTCCTTTTACAATAAAAGGCTACCCCGCTAACGATTATTTTTCCGGAAGTTTAATATCCTTAAACATCGCTTCAATATCTTCGTTCGAGCGTAACGCCACGGCGGCATCAACCACATCACGCGTCAGGTGTGGCGCAAAGCGCTGAATGAAATCATACATATAGCTGCGCAAAAACGTGCTGCGACGAAATCCTATCTTGGTCGTACTGTGGCTGAAAATCTCCTGCGCATCCAGTTTCACCAGATCCGGGTCGGATATCGGGTCGACAGCCATGCTGGCGATGACCCCCACACCAAGCCCCAGGCGCACATAGGTTTTGATAACGTCAGCATCGGTCGCCGTAAAGACAATTCGCGGCGACAGCCCCGCCCGGTTAAACGCTGTATCCAGTTCAGAGCGTCCGGTAAAACCAAAGGTATAAGTGACCAGCGGATATTGCGCCAGCTCCTCAATCGACACCGACTGCTTACCCGCCAGCGGATGATCGGGGGTAACTACAATCGAGCGATTCCAGTGATAGCACGGAAGCATCACCAGGTCATCGTAGAGATGCAGTGCTTCGGTGGCGATAGCAAAATCCGCATTACCTTTAGAGACAGCCTCAGCAATCTGCGTTGGGGATCCCTGATGCATATGCAACGACACCCTGGGGTAACGCTCGATAAATCCTTTTATCACGTTGGGCAACGCATAACGCGCCTGCGTGTGAGTGGTCGCAACATAGAGCGAGCCTTTATCCGGCCATGTGTGTTCTCCCGCTACGGATTTAATAGCATCAACTTTAGAGAGAACTTCGCGGGCAATACGGATGATTTCCTGACCGGCTGGCGTGACCTGCGTGAGGTGCTTACCGCTGCGGGCAAAGATCTGGATCCCCAGCTCATCTTCCAGCATGCGAACTTGCTTGCTGATGCCTGGCTGGGAGGTATAGAGACCTTCTGCAGTTGAGGAGACGTTGAGGTTATGGTTAACCACTTCAACGATATAGCGAAGCTGCTGTAATTTCATGAAAGACCATCCAAATTCGCGCAAACGGGCAATCGCTTAAGACGATTTCATAATAAAAAAAGATTTAACTATAACCACTATAACATTTATATCTTCTATGTATAGATTCGAACAAAAAATAATAACTGTGTTATAAAAAAGGGCCGGATATCCGGCCCTCAATTTAAACTGTTAATCTTACAGCATTATTTTTTGGCTTCCGCCCATTTTCCATCAACGTAAAACGCCGACCAGTTAGTCGCTTTGCCGTCTTTTTCCGACGCAACATACTGCTGCTTTGTTTTACGGCTAAAACGGACGATGGTCTTATTCCCTTCCGGATCCTGTTGCGGTGCATCTGCCAGATAACGCAGTTTTTCCGGCAAACGATCGCGGAAGCGATATAGCTCTTCCACTAACGGCGCACGCGTTTCGCGTGATTTCGGGAAGGTGTTAGCCGCAAGGAAAACCCCGGCAGCACCGTCACGCAGAACGAAATAGGCGTCCGATTTTTCGCACGGCAGTTCCGGCAACGGAACCGGATCTTCTTTCGGTGGCGCGACTTCGCCATTACGCAGGATCTTACGTGTATTTTTGCAGTCGTCGTTGGTGCAGGCCATGTACTTGCCAAAACGCCCCATTTTCAGGTGCATTTCAGAACCACATTTTTCACACTCCACCACCGGACCGTCATAACCTTTGATGCGGAACTCGCCCTCTTCGATTTCATAACCGTCACAGGTCGGGTTATTACCGCAAACGTGCAGTTTACGTTTCGGATCGATAAGGTAGCTGTCCATCGCCGTACCGCACTTAGTGCAACGGCGTTTGGCGCGCAACGCATTGGTTTCTGCATCGTCGCCTTCCAGCACGTTCAGAACTTCGTTTTCCGGCACCAGGTTAATAGTAGTTTTGCAGCGCTCTTTGGGCGAAAGTGCATAGCCGGAGCAACCGAGGAACACACCGGTACTGGCAGTACGGATCCCCATCTTACGACCGCATGTCGGGCAATCAATACTGGTAAGCACCATCTGATTCGGGCGCATCCCGCCTTCATCCGGATCTCTTTCCGCCTGGTCAAGCTGACGGGAGAAATCACCGAAGAAACTGTCCAGTACTTTCTTCCATTCCGCTTCGTGGTTTGCCACCTGGTCGAGACGGTCTTCCATCTGGGCGGTGAAATCGTAATTCATCAACTCACGGAAATTCTCTTCCAGACGGTCGGTAACAATTTCACCCATTTTTTCCGCATAAAAACGACGGTTTTCCACGCGCACATAGCCACGGTCCTGAATGGTCGAAATGATCGACGCATACGTCGAAGGACGGCCAATGCCACGTTTTTCCAGCTCTTTAACCAGTGACGCTTCACTAAAGCGTGCAGGCGGTTTCGTGAAGTGCTGAGCAGGTGTCAGGTCGATAAGCGAAAGTACATCACCTGTGTTAACCGCAGGCAGCGTACGGTCTTCATCGCCTTTACGCAGTGCAGGCATGACTTTCGTCCAGCCATCGAACCGCAAAATGCGCCCGCGCGCTTTCAGGCGATAATCACCCGCGCCCACGGTTATGGTGGTGGAGTCGTATTGCGCCGGCGTCATCTGACAAGCGACAAACTGGCGCCAGATCAGCTGATACAGTTTCTGCGCATCAGTTTCCATATCTTTAAGGGCGTCAGCCTCAACACCAACATCGGAGGGGCGAATCGCTTCGTGCGCTTCCTGAGAGTTCTCTTTGCTGGCGTACTGGTTGGCGCTTTCCGGCAGGTATTTTTTGCCGTATTTTTCACCAATAAAGGTGCGCACCATGCTGACCGCATCCTGACTCAGGTTAGTAGAATCAGTACGCATATAGGTGATATAACCCGCTTCGTACAAACGCTGGGCCATCATCATGGTTTTCTTCACGCCAAAGCCCAGACGGGTACTCGCCGCCTGCTGCAATGTAGACGTAATAAATGGTGCGCCCGGTTTGCTGCTGGTCGGCTTATCTTCCCGCTCAAGCACTGTATAGCGGGCTTTTTCAAGCAGGCTAACGGCCGCCATGGTTTGTTCGCGGTTAACCGGACGGAAAGGTTTATCCCCTTCGTGCGTCACCTGGAGCGGCAGAGAATCGCCACCGGGCGTTGCGGCATTGGCATCGACTTCCCAGTACTCTTCCGGAACGAAGGCTTTAATTTCGCGTTCACGCTCAACCACCAGACGCACCGCCACCGACTGTACCCGGCCGGCAGACAGGCCACGGGCTATCTTCTTCCACAACAGCGGAGAGACCATATAACCCACTACACGGTCCATAAAGCGCCGCGCCTGTTGAGCATTCACACGGTCAATATTCAGCTCGCCCGGCTTTTCGAACGCCTGACGAATCGCATTTTTGGTAATTTCGTTAAATACCACGCGGCTATAGCGCGTTTCATCGCCGCCAATCACTTCCCGCAGGTGCCATGCAATGGCTTCCCCTTCGCGGTCAAGGTCGGTTGCGAGATAGATATGGTCGGCTTTTTCAGCGAGCGATTTAAGCTCAGAAACCACCTTCTCTTTTCCGGGCAGCACTTCATAGTGCGCATCCCAGTTGTGCCATGGGTCAATGCCCATGCGATTGACGAGAGCGCCGCGTTCATCCTTTTTAGGCTTCTTAGCCGTTTTGGTGGAGGCAGAGTCAGCGCTCTTTTTAGGTGCTGAGCCACTGGTCGGCAAATCGCGGATATGGCCTACGCTGGATTTCACCACGTAGTCATTACCCAGATACTTATTGATCGTTTTGGCTTTTGCCGGGGACTCAACGATGACGAGAGCTTTACCCATATTCACCTTTACCTAATAAAATTCTTCCAGGAATACGTCGCACATTGATTCACCTTCCGCTGGCGACGAGCCAATGATATTGCGGTGGCGACAATGGATATCAACCCTTTTCTTGACCATAAGCGAAAGTAATCGCTAGCAGATGATTGAGTTAACAGGTTTTTTCGCTAGTCTGCGATACAGCACGACGATTTTATGGTCGAATGTCAAGCAAATCTGTTGCCAGATTGACGAAAGGGTCACACTGTACCTGATAAAATTTGTTACGCAACTTTATTAGCATGCAAAATCGAATCGCGCCAGCACTACCGTAACGGTAAACCCCTTGCCAGCGCAGGGAAAATTTGCCCCTGGGCCTTGTGGGGCGTAAACTTGTTAAATTTTTAAGGAGGGGCGAAATGGAGCCGAATAAGCAACCTATCGATCGTCAGTCTCTGCTTGAGCTGGCAAACCAACTCATTCGCGATCACGAAGACACGCTGTCCGGTATTGAAGCCACCGGCGTAAGCCAGCGCAACGGGGTGCTGGTATTCAGCGGAGAGTATTTTCTGGATGAACAAGGTCTGCCGACCGGGAAAAGCACCGCGGTATTTAATATGTTTAAATATCTGGCGCATGAACTGTCTGAAAAATACCATCTGATCGATTAAGTAAAAGACCACCTTCTTAGAAGGTGGCTTTTGAGAATGCCCCCTGTAAGGGGGGCTATTATCACTTTCCGCTTACTACTCTAGCAATTCCATTTGCTGTTCATGTATTTGTTCCGTTTTCTCCTGATGCCTCACATATCGTCTGATAATTTCCTCGTTCACACCGACAGTATCTACAAAGTAGCCACGTGACCAAAAGTGGTTACCCCATAGCTTTTTTCGTATATGTGGGAAACGATTGTAGAGTCTGATTGCGCTGCGGCCTTTCAGATGCCCCATCAAAGTTGATATCGAGATTTTCGGCGGGACTATTACGACCAGATGTACATGATCTGGCTGAACATTTAGCTCCAGAACCTCACAATCCTTTATTCCGCAGAGAATGTAGATTGTCCTGTAAAGCTCCTTGCCCAACTTATCTTTCAGGATCCTGAAACGGTACTTTGGCGTCCAGACTA
>FONB01000006.1 GCA_900112785.1 Phytobacter palmae
GAATGCCCCCTGTAAGGGGGGCTATTATCACTTTCCGCTTACTACTCTAGCAATTCCATTTGCTGTTCATGTATTTGTTCCGTTTTCTCCTGATGCCTCACATATCGTCTGATAATTTCCTCGTTCACACCGACAGTATCTACAAAGTAGCCACGTGACCAAAAGTGGTTACCCCATAGCTTTTTTCGTATATGTGGGAAACGATTGTAGAGTCTGATTGCGCTGCGGCCTTTCAGATGCCCCATCAAAGTTGATATCGAGATTTTCGGCGGGACTATTACGACCAGATGTACATGATCTGGCTGAACATTTAGCTCCAGAACCTCACAATCCTTTATTCCGCAGAGAATGTAGATTGTCCTGTAAAGCTCCTTGCCCAACTTATCTTTCAGGATCCTGAAACGGTACTTTGGCGTCCAGACTATGTGGTATTTGCAACGCCAATATACATGTGATGAACTCCTGTAAAGCCCCATGTCGGTTTGTCTCCTTTTACTTGTGGTGAGTAAGCAGAGATATTCCGGCATGGGCATTCTTCAGGCTATAGCCTTACAGGATCAATCACCACCTCCCCAGGAGGTGGTTTAAGGGTGACAATAAAAAAGCGAGGCCGCAGCCTCGCTTTTTTATTTGTACTTGCGTTTACATCAGCGGTTTTTGTCCGCGCTGCCACCAGCGCATCAGCAGTCGGTCTGCACTCTCCGCGGCACTTCCAGTCAGACGGTCGATGAGTTTTTTGCGCTGCTGATAGCGTAAGCCGATCACCTCATGGCTCTCAAACAGCCCCAGCAACAACTCGTCGCTGGTGCCTACCGCGTCGACCAGCCCTTTTTCCAGCGCCTGTGAGCCATACCAGTGCTCGCCGGTCGCCACCTCTTCGATGTCCAGTTGCGGGCGCATCTGATGAACAAAACCTTTAAACAGGTCATGCGTTTCATTGAGGCTTTCGCGGAATTTCTGCCGCCCCTCTTCGGTGTTTTCACCCAGCAGCGTCAGCGTACGTTTGAACTGCCCGGCAGTATGCAGTTCGATATCAATCTCTTTGCTTTTCAGAAAGCGGTTAAAGTTAGGGATCTGCGCCACAACGCCAATCGAGCCAATAATAGAAAAGGGTGCTGCAACAATTTTGTCTGCCACACAGGCCATCATGTAACCACCGCTGGCGGCGACTTTATCGACCGCGACAGTCAGCGGAATCTGCTTGTCGCGCAGACGTTGTAACTGAGATGCCGCCAGCCCGTAGCCATGAACAACACCGCCAGGACTTTCCAGACGGACGACAACCTGATCTTCTGGCTTCACCAGCGTCAACACTGCGGTGACCTCTTCGCGCAGGGCGCCAACTTCATGGGCATCCATGCTGCCTTTGAAGTCCAGTACCCAGGCGCGTGGTTTATCAACCAGGGCCGTATCCCCGGACTTTGCTTTTGCTTTGGCCGCTTTCGCGTCCTGTCTGGCTTTTTTCTTTTGGGCTTTATGCCACAGTTTCTGCTGGTGGTTGTCCAGCAAGGCCACGGCTATCTCTTCCTGCATTTCCTTATATTGTTCACTCATGCGGGTAATGTGTAATTCCCCCCGCTGACGTTTGCGCTGTGTCAGATTAACAATAAGAATTGCGACTACCGCAATCGCGACCACAACAGTCGAAATTTTAGCCAAAAACAAACCATATTCAGACAGTAATTCCACGCATTCCACCTTGGTTCAGCCACTTAACGATCGCATCCAGTGTACATGAGCCTTTCTGGCGCGTCTCGCATTGCCCCCCTTTCTGACAATCAGTCGACCAGTTTCAGCACATTCCGCTATACATTATGTCGGCTCACGCGAGACTCTCTGCCAGACTGATTGAAATCGCTTTCTGTTTCAGGCATAAAGCCAACACGATTTAAAAACGGGTTGAGACCAAGGAGTTAGCGTGCATTACCAGCCACAACGCGACCTGTTGCGAAACCACATTATTCTGGTCACCGGCGCCAGTAACGGCATCGGTAAAGAGGCGGCGCTAACCTATGCCCGCTACGGCGCACGCGTCATCTTGCTTGGGCGTAGCGAAGACAAACTGCAGTCGGTTGCCGCACAGATAGCATCCGAGGGCGGCCAGGCCGCCAGCCTCTTCACGCTGGATATGGCTATCTGTACGCCAGAAGATTGCCAACATCTCGCCGACAGGATTGCTGAACTCTATCCCCGGCTGGACGGCGTACTGCACAACGCCGGCGTGCTGGGTGATGTGTGCCCAATGAGCGAACAGCAGCCTGCAGTCTGGGATAACGTTATGCAGGTTAACGTCAACGCCACCTTCTATTTGACCCAGGCGCTCCTTCCTTTATTACTCAACGCGGAAAGCGGCTCACTGGTGTTCACATCCTCAAGCGTTGGCCGCCAGGGGCGCGCAAACTGGGGCGCGTATGCCGCCTCGAAATTTGCCACCGAAGGTATGATGCAGGTACTGGCTGAGGAGTACCAAAACCGATTGCGGGTCAACTGTATCAATCCGGGTGGTACCCGGACGCAGATGCGCGCCAGCGCATTCCCGAGCGAAGATCCGCAGAAATTAAAAACACCAGCCGATATTATGCCGCTCTATTTATGGCTGATGGGCGATGACAGTCGCCGCAAAACAGGCATGAGCTTTGATGCACAGCCAGGGCGAAAACCGGGGATATCACAATGAGTGAAGAACGTTACCAGCAACGTCAGCAGCGGGTCAAAGAGAGAGTCGATGCACGCGTGGCGGCAGCACAGGAAGAACGAGGCATCATTATCGTTTTTACCGGCAACGGTAAAGGGAAAACCACTGCCGCATTTGGCACGGCTGCACGTGCCGTAGGCCACGGAAAGAAAGTCGGCGCAATTCAGTTTATTAAAGGCACCTGGCCTAACGGTGAGCGCAATTTGCTGGAACCGCACGGGGTCGAATTTCAGGTGATGGCAACCGGGTTTACCTGGGACACACAAAACCGCGAAAGCGACACCGTCGCCTGCCTTGAGGTATGGGCACATGCACAGCGTATGCTGGCGGACGAATCGCTGGATATGGTGGTGCTCGACGAATTGACCTATATGGTGGCTTACGATTACCTGCCGCTGGAAACCGTGCTTGATGCGCTGGAAAATCGCCCGAAAAACCAGACAGTTATCATCACCGGACGCGGCTGCCATCGTGATATTCTGGAGATTGCCGATACGGTCAGTGAATTACGTCCGGTAAAACATGCTTTCGAAGCCGGTGTGAAAGCTCAGATCGGTATCGATTATTAAGACACCACTGGCTGCAGCCTGGCGATGAGCTGCAGCCAGGCTGTGATTTATCCACCGAGTCATCAATCTTCCAACGTGACACTGTCACAGACTTTCGCCACGCACAGTCTTTTCTGACATACAGCAGAAATTAGCTCACGCGGGAAAAGAGAAGACGTTTCCGGGGGAACTAACCGGAAACGTCAGAGGATTAGCCGTTGTTGTTACGACCACCGGAACGACGGTTGCCGGACGCCTGACGATTACCGGACACCTGACTGTGACGTTTCACCGCACGACGAATCTGATTGGCTTTCATACGACGACGATCTTTTTCGACTGCCACTTTTGATGCCGTTTCCGGCGGCAGCCCTACCAGCTCACGCAGGTAGTTGGTTTGGGCCAGATCCAGCTCAGTATAACCACCGCGCGGCAACCCTTTCGGCAGTGGAATGTCACCGTAGCGCACACGAATAAGGCGACTAACCTGTACGCCAACCGCTTCCCACAGGCGACGTACCTCGCGGTTACGCCCTTCTGTCAGGGTTACGTTATACCACTGGTTAATCCCTTCACCACCGCTGAACTTGATGGTTTTGAACGCTGCCGGGCCATCTTCGAGCTGTACGCCACGTGACAGTTCGCGCACTTTTGCCTCTTCAATCTGGCCGAATACACGCACCGCGTATTCACGTTCTACTTCACGGCTTGGATGCATCAGGCGATTCGCCAGTTCACCATCGGTTGTAAACAGCAACAGACCACAGGTGTTAACGTCAAGGCGACCAACCGCAATCCAGCGTGCGCCACGCAGTTTTGGCAGACGGTCAAAAACGGTCGGACGGCCTTCCGGATCGTTACGCGTACACAACTCGCCTTCTGGTTTGTAATACGCCAGTACGCGACAGATTTGTTCAGCGGACTCTTTCACCGAAATAAGATGCCCGTCGATGCGAATTTTCAGCGCCTGGGTAACTTCAACACGGTCGCCAAGCGTGGCAATTTTGCCGTCTACGCTCACTCTGCCTGCTTCGATGATGGTTTCAATCTCACGGCGGGAACCGTGGCCAGCTCGCGCCAGCACTTTCTGTAATTTTTCGCTCATAGAGCTTCCTCGGGTGTCGCCTTCACAGGCGTCGAATAGGGTCATCAGGCCACTGCGGCGCCTGTGAAATGGCCGCGTAGTATAGCGGCTTGCTTCATTATAGGAAAGGTTTAACGTCGCCAACGCCTTCACGGATAACGACCGGGGAATCATCCGTAAGATCAACCACCGTTGTCGGTTGCTGCCCCAGATAACCGCCATGGATAATCAAATCCACCAGCTTTTCCAGACGGTCTTTAATTTCATCAGGATCGGATTCGGTAAATTCGCTGCCAGGAAGCATTAACGAGGTAGAGAGCATCGGCTCGCCAAGGGTATCGAGTAATGCCAGCGCAATCGGATTCGCCGGAACACGCAGGCCGATGGTTTTACGTTTTTCCTGCAACAGGCGACGCGGAACCTCTTTCGTTCCTTTCAGGATAAACGTGTAGTTGCCTGGGGTGTTGTTTTTAATCAGACGAAAAGCCACATTATCGACGAAAGCGTAGGTCGATAGCTCAGACAAGTCGCGGCACATCAGGGTAAAGTTGTGACCATCCGGCAACTGACGGATACGGCAAATACGCTCCATCGCCCCTTTGTCTTCAATTTTACAGCCTAAGGCATAACCGGAATCGGTAGGGTAAACAATTACTCCACCTTTACGGACAATCTCAACGGCCTGGGTAATCAGGCGCGGCTGCGGATTATCCGGATGAATATAAAAAAACTGACTCATACTTCCCTCTCTTCACTGTTTTGCGGCTGCTCCCACTTGCTCCAGACGCCCTCCACATTGGCCGGTAACCACAGCTTGCGCCCCAGCTCAATCCATGGACATGGCTGATGGAAATCCGATCCCTGCGAGGCCAGTAAACCGAACTGGCGGGCATACCCGGCGAGTTGTTGACGTTCATTGGGAGCCTGCTGGCATTGGGCAACTTCCATCGCCTCTCCGCCGCCCTGGGCAAAATGCGCCAGCAGCCTTTTCAACCATTTAGCGGAGAGATCATACCGCCCCGGATGGGCCAGGACTGCTGTTCCGCCAGAATGATGAATCACTTCAATAGCTTGTTCTATTGTACACCAGTGTGGTGGAACATATCCCGTTTTCCCTCGCGCAAGATATCTTTTGAAGACATCCGCCATATTGGAAGCTTTACCGCACTCCACCAGAAAGCGGGCAAAATGGCCGCGCGTGACGGCCGCACCCTGCGCCAGTCGCTGCGCGCCTTCCCATGCCCCCGGAATATTAGCCTTTTCCAGTCGTTCGGCAATGAGTCTGCCGCGCTGCTGGCGCCGCTCATGCTGATCCTGTAAAAAAGAACATAACGCCGGGTTTTCAATATCAATATTCAGGCCCACGATGTGGATCTCGTGATTTTCCCAGACGGTGGAAATCTCCACACCCGTAATCAATGTAAGTGCCAGTCCGGCTCGTTCAATTTCTTCACGCGCTGGGGGAATTGCGGCTGTTGTATCGTGATCGGTAATCGCCAGGGTTCCCACACGCATCGCAACCGCGCGATGGACCAGTTCTTGTGGAGTCAGGACGCCATCGGAGGCAATAGTGTGGCTGTGCAGGTCATAAATAATCGCGTAATTCGTGTCGCTCAAAAGCGGCTCCCGTGGCCGATAAAACAATAACTGTGCCCTATCATAACGTTCTACGGCGATTTTCTGAAATCGAGGGTTGACTTTCCTCGCACGAACCAGTTAACTAGTACGCAAGTTCACTCCACGAGGTATCCCTGATGAATATGCATTTTTCCGTAAACCGCTGGTGGCGCACTCCCTGACGTTGGGCAGTGTTTCACGTGCATATTCAGCACACCGATACCCGGCCCGCCAAATGAGCGGGTTTTTTTTTGAACATATTTATGAGAGCAACTATGCAAACGCAAAAACCGACACTCGAATTGCTCACCAGCAACGCGCTGTACCGGGAGAACCCGACCGCGTTATTCCATCAACTGTGTGGTGCGCGCCCGGCAACGTTGTTGCTGGAATCTGCCGATATCGACAGCAAAAACGATTTAAAGAGCCTGCTGCTGGTGGATAGCGCGCTGCGTATTACTGCTTTAGGTGACACTGTCACAATCGAGGCGCTGACCCAAAACGGTGCGTCCCTGCTGCCGCTGCTGGATGCCGCGCTTCCCGCAGGCGTTGAGAATACCATCCAGACCGATTCCCGCGTATTACGTTTCCCGCCTGTCAGCAACCTGCTCGATGAAGATGCGCGCCTGTGTTCACTCTCTGTTTTCGATGCCTTCCGTCTGTTACAGGGGCTGGTCACTGTCCCGGCTGATGAGCGCGAAGCGATGTTCTTCGGCGGCCTGTTTGCCTACGATCTGGTGGCCGGGTTTGAAAATTTACCCGCACTGAGCCATGACCGTCGCTGTCCGGACTACTGCTTTTATCTGGCAGAAACCTTACTGGTGATCGACCATCAGAAACGTCACACCCGCATTCAGGTCAGCCTTTTTTCCGCCGATGCCGATGAAAAAGCGCGCCTGACTCAGCGTATTGAAACACTGCATCAAGAATTAAACGTGCCACCTGCACCATTGCCGGTTGAATCCGTCAGCAACATGCGCTGTGAATGCAATCAGAGCGATGAAGAGTACGGTGCGGTGGTGCGCCGGATGCAAAAAGCGATTCGCGCCGGTGAGATTTTCCAGGTCGTTCCGTCCCGCCGATTCACCCTGCCGTGCCCGTCACCGCTGGCCGCATATGAGGTGCTGAAAAAGAGCAACCCAAGCCCGTATATGTTCTTCATGCAGGATAACGACTTCGCCCTGTTTGGCGCATCGCCGGAAAGCTCGCTCAAATATGACGCCACGTCACGCCAGATTGAAATCTACCCGATCGCAGGAACTCGCCCACGCGGCCGCCGCGCCGACGGTTCTCTGGATCGTGACCTGGACAGCCGTATTGAACTCGAAATGCGTACCGACCATAAAGAGCTTTCCGAGCATCTGATGCTGGTTGATCTCGCGCGTAACGATCTCGCGCGAATTTGTACGCCAGGCAGCCGCTACGTGGCGGATCTGACCAAAGTCGATCGCTACTCCTTCGTTATGCACCTGGTGTCCCGTGTGGTGGGCGAACTGCGTCACGATCTGGATGTGCTGCACGCCTATCGCGCCTGTATGAACATGGGTACGCTCAGCGGAGCGCCGAAAGTACGCGCTATGCAACTTATTGCGGATGCGGAAGGCTCCCGTCGTGGCAGTTATGGCGGTGCGGTAGGCTACTTCACCGCCCATGGCGACCTGGATACCTGCATTGTGATTCGTTCCGCCTGGGTGGAAGACGGTATTGCTACCGTTCAGGCAGGTGCTGGCGTAGTACTGGATTCAGTACCGCAGTCCGAAGCCGATGAAACACGTAATAAAGCCCGCGCGGTTCTGCGCGCCATTGCTAAAGCGCATAACGCTCAGGAGATTTTCTGATGGCTGACATTCTGCTGCTCGATAATATCGACTCATTTACCTATAACCTTGCCGATCAGTTGCGCGCCAGCGGGCACAACGTGGTGATTTACCGTAACCATGTGCCGGCACAAACCCTGATTGACCGCCTGACGACGATGAAAAACCCGGTGCTGATGCTCTCGCCAGGACCGGGGGCACCGTCAGAAGCGGGTTGCATGCCAGAATTGCTGACGCGCATGCGCGGCAAATTGCCGATTATCGGCATCTGCCTTGGGCATCAGGCAATAGTGGAAGCCTATGGCGGCTATGTCGGTCAGGCGGGAGAAATTTTGCACGGCAAAGCCTCCAGCATTGAACATGACGGTCAGGCAATGTTTGCCGGGCTGGCGAACCCGCTGCCGGTGGCACGCTACCATTCACTGGTCGGCAGCAATATTCCGGCAGGGTTAACCATTAATGCGCACTTTAACGGCATGGTGATGGCAGTGCGTCACGATGCGGATCGCGTCTGTGGATTTCAGTTCCATCCGGAATCCATTCTGACCTCTCAGGGAGCCCGTTTGCTGGAACAAACACTGGCCTGGGCGCTGCAGAAACTTGAGCAGACCAATACGCTGCAACCGGTGCTGGAAAAACTCTATCAGGCGCAAACCCTGAGCCAGCAGGAAAGCCACCAGCTCTTCTCTGCTGTGGTGCGTGGCGAACTGAAACCTGAACAACTGGCCGCAGCGCTGGTCAGTATGAAAGTGCGTGGCGAACACCCGAATGAAATCGCCGGGGCGGCCACGGCGTTACTGGAAAATGCCGCGCCATTCCCACGTCCGGACTATCCGTTTGCTGATATCGTGGGCACCGGTGGCGACGGCAGCAACAGTATTAATATTTCAACCGCCAGTGCTTTTGTGGCGGCGGCCTGCGGTCTGAAAGTCGCAAAACACGGTAACCGCAGCGTCTCCAGCCGTTCCGGCTCGTCCGATTTACTGGCAGCCTTTGGCATTAATCTGGATATGAATGCTGATAAATCCCGCAGTGCGCTGGATGAACTGGGTGTCTGTTTCTTATTTGCACCGAAGTACCACACCGGGTTCCGCCATGCGATGCCGGTGCGCCAGCAGCTCAAAACGCGCACCTTATTTAACGTTCTGGGTCCACTCATTAACCCGGCGCACCCGCCGCTGGCGTTGATCGGCGTTTACAGCCCTGAACTGGTGTTACCCATTGCTGAAACCCTGCGCGTTCTGGGCTATCAGCGTGCGGCCGTTGTGCACAGCGGTGGAATGGATGAAGTTTCTCTCCATGCCCCGACGGTAGTGGCCGAATTGCGCGATGGCGAGATCAAAAGCTACCAGCTTACCGCTGCCGATTTCGGTCTGACGCCCTATCATCAGGAGCAACTGGCAGGCGGCACACCGGAAGAAAACCGTGACATTCTGACACGCTTACTACAAGGTAAAGGTGAAGCCGCCCATGAGGCCGCCGTCGCTGCAAATGTCGCCATGTTGATGCGTTTACATGGTGAAGAAGATTTGCAAGCTAACGCGCAGAAAGTTATGCAGGTGCTGCACAGCGGCGCCGCCTATGACAAAGTCACCGCACTTGCGGCAAGAGGGTAAAGAATGCAAACCGTATTAGCAAAAATCGTCGCGGATAAGGCGATTTGGGTAGCCGCCCGCAAGGAGCAGCAGCCGCTGGCCAGTTTTCAGAACGACGTGGTGCCGAGCACCCGTCGCTTCTACGACGCCCTGCAGGGTACGCGCACCGCGTTTATCCTGGAATGCAAAAAGGCCTCCCCGTCCAAAGGGGTGATTCGCAATGATTTCGACCCGGCGCGTATCGCCGGGGTATACAGGCATCATGCGTCGGCGATCTCTGTGCTGACTGACGAGAAATATTTTCAGGGCAGTTTTGATTTTCTCCCTGTCGTGAGCGGCATCGCGCATCAGCCGATTCTGTGCAAGGATTTTATTATTGACCCTTACCAGATTTACCTGGCGCGTTTTTACCAGGCCGATGCCTGCCTGTTGATGCTCTCGGTACTGGATGATGAGCAATACCGCCAGCTTTCTGCCGTAGCTCACAGCCTGAACATGGGCGTACTGACCGAAGTCAGCAACGAAGAAGAGCTGGAACGCGCTATCGCGCTCGGGGCAAAAGTGGTCGGTATCAATAACCGCGACCTGCGCGATCTGTCCATTGATCTGAACCGTACTCGTCAGTTAGCACCGCGTCTTGGCGCAGGGGTAACGGTCATCAGCGAATCGGGCATTAATACCTATGCGCAGGTACGTGAACTGAGCCATTTCGTCAATGGTTTCCTGATTGGTTCCGCGCTTATGTCTTATGACGATCTGGACGCCGCCGTTAAACGCGTTTTGCTTGGCGAGAATAAAGTCTGTGGCCTGACGCGTCCGCAGGATGCCCGGGTTGCTCATGAAGCGGGGGCAATTTACGGCGGCCTGATCTTCGTTGCCTCTTCCCCGCGTGCCGTCGACGTCACCCAGGCCCGCGCAGTGATGGCAGGCGCGCCGCTCCAGTATGTGGGCGTATTCCGTAATGCCCCTGTCGAAACCGTGTCGGCAAACGTGGAGCAACTGGGGTTAGTCGCCGTACAGTTACACGGCAGTGAAGACCAGCACTATATCGACACGCTGCGTAAGCAGCTGCCGGACAGCGTGCAAATCTGGAAGGCGCTGAGCGTGGGCGATACCCTTCCTGCTCGCAATCTGAACCACGTTGATAAGTATGTTTTTGATAACGGCCAGGGCGGTAGCGGTACGCGTTTTGACTGGAACCTGCTGTCAGGACAAGCGCTGGACAACGTACTGCTCGCGGGCGGACTTGGCGCAGATAACTGCGTGGAAGCAGCCAAAACCGGCTGTGCCGGACTCGATTTTAATTCAGGCGTAGAGTCTGAACCCGGGAAAAAAGACGCCGATAAAGTGGCCTCGGTATTCCGAACTTTACGCGCTTATTAAGGAAGAAAAACCATGACGACATTATTAAATCCGTATTTTGGTGAGTTTGGCGGCATGTATGTGCCGCAAATTCTGATGCCTGCACTGCGTCAGCTGGAAGAAGCCTTTGTCAGCGCGCAAAAAGATCCTGAATTTCAGGCACAGTTCACCGATTTACTGAAAAACTATGCCGGTCGCCCGACCGCGCTCACCAAATGCCAGAACATTACTGCGGGAACCAACACCACCCTCTACCTTAAGCGTGAAGATCTGCTGCACGGCGGCGCGCATAAGACCAACCAGGTGCTGGGTCAGGCACTGCTGGCGAAGCGGATGGGTAAAACTGAAATCATCGCCGAGACGGGTGCTGGTCAGCACGGTGTTGCATCGGCGCTTGCCAGCGCCCTGCTCGGACTGAAATGCCGCATTTACATGGGTGCGAAAGATGTTGAGCGGCAGTCACCGAACGTTTTCCGCATGCGTTTAATGGGCGCAGAAGTGATCCCGGTGCATAGCGGCTCCGCCACTCTGAAAGATGCCTGTAACGAAGCGCTGCGCGACTGGTCTGGCAGCTACGATACCGCACACTACATGCTCGGTACTGCCGCAGGTCCACACCCCTTCCCGACCATTGTGCGCGAATTCCAGCGGATGATCGGTGAAGAAACTAAAGTGCAGATCCTCGAAAAAGAGGGCCGCCTGCCGGATGCCGTCATCGCCTGCGTGGGCGGCGGTTCCAATGCGATCGGCATGTTTGCCGATTTCATTGAAGAGACCAGCGTTGGCCTTATCGGGGTCGAACCTGCCGGACACGGCATCGAGACCGGCGAACACGGCGCACCGCTTAAACATGGCCGTGTGGGGATCTATTTCGGCATGAAATCCCCAATGATGCAGACCGATGAAGGCCAGATCGAGGAATCCTATTCTATCTCTGCGGGTCTGGATTTCCCGTCAGTTGGCCCGCAGCACGCTTATCTGAACAGCACCGGTCGTGCGGATTATGTCTCCATCACCGATGACGAAGCGCTTGAGGCCTTTAAGACGCTGTGCCGCCACGAAGGGATTATTCCGGCGCTGGAGTCCTCCCACGCCCTGGCCCATGCGCTGAAAATGATGCGTGAAAACCCGGAAAAAGAGCAGTTGCTGGTGGTTAACCTGTCTGGCCGTGGAGATAAAGACATCTTCACCGTACACGATATTTTGAAAGCGCGAGGGGAAATCTGATGGAACGCTACGAGACACTTTTTAAGCAGTTGAAGGAACGCAAGGAAGGCGCATTTGTTCCCTTTGTCACGCTGGGCGATCCGTCACCAGAACAATCGCTGAAAATCATCGATACCCTGATTGAAGCTGGTGCGGATGCGCTGGAATTAGGGATTCCGTTTTCCGACCCACTGGCAGACGGCCCGACCATTCAAAACGCAACGCTGCGTGCCTTTGCCGCAGGCGTAACGCCGGGCCAGTGTTTTGAAATGCTGTCCGCGATTCGCCAGAAACACCCGACGATCCCTATCGGCCTGCTGATGTACGCCAACCTCGTCTTTAGCCGCGGTATCGATGAGTTCTATGCCCAGTGCGAGAAAGCGGGTGTCGACTCTGTACTGGTTGCCGACGTGCCGGTAGAGGAGTCTGCACCGTTCCGCCAGGCCGCGCTGCGTCATAATGTCGCGCCGATTTTCATCTGTCCGCCGAATGCCGATGACGATCTGTTGCGGCAAATTGCCTCGCACGGTCGCGGCTATACCTACCTGCTCTCCCGCGCCGGGGTAACCGGGGCTGAAAACCGTGCCGCGCTGCCGCTCCACCACCTGGTCGAAAAACTGACCGAGTACAATGCCGCGCCGCCATTACAGGGGTTTGGCATCTCCGCACCGGATCAGGTAACTGCGGCAATTGACGCCGGTGCTGCCGGGGCGATTTCAGGTTCGGCTATCGTTAAGATTATTGAGAAGAACGTGGATAAACCTGCCGCGATGCTCGAAGAGCTTGGCGCGTTTGTGCGGGCGATGAAAGCCGGCACTCGTCAGTAATGCCTCCTGGCGCCCGGCACGTCGCCGGGCGTTTTACCCGCGAGCTATATGTGCAGCTATTTCTCCACCTGCCAAAGCAGCATCCATACATCCCACGCCGCCCCATTCCATAGATGCCCCCTTTATCCGCTGATGCGTCTGTCTTTCATATTCGTTTTGCACCGGGCTGTGGTTTTCCTTTTTTCACCTGACGGCTGGCTGTTAACTGCAACACAATCTTGATTCGCGGCGGCTGTCCCGGGGCGATTCTCCATTGCCAGGCCAACGTTAACACTTAATAATGTCGCGGATATGCAGGACACGGATGACAAGTATGCTCATCATCCGTCAGACGCTAATGTCTTTAATGGGAAGGATGTCCATATGCTTAATAGAGCCGCGTTAATAAGAGGCTGGTTTACCGTTGCGACTATTTTTACCTGCTTCACCCTTGGTAATTATATCGGGCATTACTATTTTGCCGGTTCACGTATTCCCTGGCTTATAGGAGTTATTGCCGCGATGGCTATCAACTGGGGAGCGTATGGCGTGTTGAAAAAGCTGACATGATCGAATCGTTGATAAAACTGGCCACTTGTCGGGCCAGTTTTATATTGCGGAAATCAGAAGCGATAACCTGCAGAGAACATAAATACCCACGGGTCGAGACGTGTACTTACACTTTGTTGCGCGCCTCCCGCTTTAAAGCGAACATCCGTATCAATATCCATGTACCAGACCGAGGCGTTAATAAGCCAGTTACGGTTTATCAAATAATCCAGCCCAACCTGCCCTGCCGCGCCCCAGGAGTTTTTGAGACTCAAATCAGAAAGGCCAGCTGATTTACCCGTATCGTTGAATTTCTCATCAAAGAACATGGTGTAATTGATACCCGCGCCAATATATGGGCGAACTTTACTGTTGGCATCACCAAAATACCATTGTGCCATCAGTGTCGGGGGTAAATGGTGAACGGTCGCGATATCACCGGTTGGGCCTGTTCCTACTTTATGACGAAACGGTGTTGCTGCCAGGAGTTCCACACCAACGTTGTCCGTCGCCATATACGTCATGGTCAGGCCAAGCTGGGTATTATTATTGACGTGAAAACTTCCCAGACTCCCTAATACATTATCCGATCCCTCCGTCGGCCTGACGGTTGCGGAACCGGCACGCATGAAAAATTCACCAGCTTCATGCGCACACGCGGCGCCCGCGGAAAGACTACTCAGGATCAATGCTGCCACGGCTAATTTATTCATATCCACTCCATGTATGTGGTTTTTCATAGGCGCCGTGAATATACCTATAAAAGAGTACATCGTGATCCAATCTGGATCACATTACATTCGCTAATTTAACATTTATTGATCTGAGTTAATTTTGGCTGTCATTTCCGATATTTAATTTTTGTATTTACATCAATTTTATCCTTTAAACGTGCCAAAAATATCGTCATCGCTCCCTCTTGCGGACACGTGCCAGTGGGTCTAATTTAATGAACTCCTATGAATTGATGCGTAGTGATTGCAGGTGTGCCATGAGTGATCTCAACCCGTGCATGTCGTGCGGAGCCTGTTGTGCTTATTTTCGTGTCTCTTTCTACTGGGCCGAGGCGGATGACGCTGGCGGCACTGTTCCGGCTCAGCTTACCGAGCCTATCACCCCATTTTTACGCTGTATGCGCGGGACCAATCAGAAGCAAAGCCATTGCGTCGCGCTGGAAGGCGTTCCGGGTGAATCAGCGCGTTGCCGCATTTATGAGCAACGACCATCCCCATGCCGTGAATTTATGATGTCGGGGGAGAATAACGAGGCCAATGAGGCCTGTGATCGCGCCCGTGCGTATTACGGATTACCGCCGCTTTACAAAGATATGCTTTTCCATACATCCACGGAGGCTGCCACCGATGAGTCTTTCAGGGTACAATTGTGATGAATTTAACATTGCAGAACTCAAGGAGAGTGCATGTCTATCACGGCGAAATCCGTTTACCGTGACACGGGGAATTTTTTTCGTAATCAGTTTGTTACTATTTTGCTGATTGCACTTCTATGCGCGTTTATTACAGTACTGTTAGGACGTCTCTTTTCACCCAGTGACGCCCAGCTTGCGATCCTGAGTGAAGGCGATAACCTGGCGGGAAGGACAGATTTGTTCGATCTGGTCCGTAATATGACGCCGGAACAGCAACAGGTTTTATTGCGTACCTCAGCGGCTGCCACATTTTCTGGTTTGATCGGGAATGCTATTTTGGTGGGCGGCGTATTGATGATGATCCGCATGATCTCAGCAGGCCAGCGCGTCAGTGCGCTTCGCGCTATTGGTGCCAGCGCACCTGTACTGCCTGCGCTGTTTATCCTGATTATGCTGACAACCCTTTTGGTTCAAATCGGCATCATTCTCATCGTACCTGGCGTGTTAATGGCCATTTTGCTGGCATTCGCGCCAGTAATGATTGTTCAGGATCGCGCGGGTGTTCTTTCGGCGATGCGCGGCAGTATGCGTCTGGGCTGGAATAATATGCGTCTGGTCGCGCCTGCGGTCATCGCCTGGTTGCTGGCAAAAATCGTACTGCTGATGTACGCACACAATTTAGCATTTCTCACGCCGGAAATCGGTGCAGTGGTCGCCAACACGGTGAGTAACATGATATCTGTAGCTTTGCTCATTTATCTGTTTCGCCTGTACATGCTGATACGTCAGTGATTTTTCGCCTGCGAAAGCAGGCAACTTAACGGAACCGTAGAATGAAGCAGTTTCTTGATTTTCTCCCACTGGTAGTATTTTTCGCTTTTTACAAGCTGTATGACATTTATGCAGCGACAACGGCCTTAATCATCGCTACGGCTGTTGTCCTGATTTACAGCTGGGTGCGTTATCGAAAAGTCGAAAAGATGGCGCTTATTACTTTTATACTGGTAGCCGTTTTCGGTGGGCTGACGGTTTTCTTCCATAATGACGAATTCATTAAATGGAAAGTCACGGTCATCTACGCCCTGTTTGCAGGCGCGTTGTTGTTTAGTCAGTGGGTAATGAAAAAACCGCTTATCCAGCGCATGCTTGGTAAAGAGCTCACACTGCCGCCGTTAGTCTGGGAGCGTCTCAATATTGCCTGGGCGCTGTTTTTCATCCTTTGTGGCCTGGCAAATATCTACATTGCCTTCTGGTTGCCGCAGAATATCTGGGTGAATTTCAAGGTATTTGGTTTAACCGCGTTGACGCTTATCTTTACCGTGTTAAGCGGCATCTACATTTATCGCCACATGCCTCAGGACGATAAATCCTGAGTGGTGCATAAAAAGCCGGGCGCTGTCCGGCTTTTTTTCCCACAGACCAGCTTATCTAATTGTTTTCAGCTATAAATCCATAGTAGCATCCCGCCAGAATTCCCCTTCTTTATTGATGAGATAATCATGTCTAACACTCAGGATGCACCGCAGGGCGAACTTGTCCTGCGCACACTGGCGATGCCGGCAGATACCAATGCAAACGGTGATATTTTTGGCGGCTGGCTGATGTCGCAGATGGATATGGGCGGTGCAATTCTTGCTAAAGAGATAGCTCATGGACGCGTGGTGACGGTCCGCGTCGACGGCATGAGTTTTCTGCGCCCGGTAGCAGTGGGCGACGTGGTGTGCTGTTATGCGCGTTGCGTGAAGCGCGGTAATACGTCGATTACCATTAACGTCGAAGTCTGGATTAAAAAGGTCGCCTCAGAACCTATCGGTCAACGTTATAAGGCTACAGAGGCACTGTTTATTTATGTTGCCGTAGATAACGACGGTAAGCCGCGGCCGCTGCCCGCTCAGGCATAAAAAAAGCCTCCATCAGGAGGCTTTTTTGCTTAATCCATTGTCGCGCCACCCTCCAGGCGGAAGATAATATTGACCGTGATACCGGTGCCCGGTTTGCCCGGTTCATAACGCCATTTACGCATGGCCGTTTTCACATCACGCTCAAACATATTCGCCGGTTGGGCTGAAAGTATCTCCACGTTGTCGATACGCCCGTCCGCTAATACGTCAAATTTCACGCGAACACGTCCTTCAATACGCAACGTTTGTGCACGCGGCGGATATAGAGGCTGGGGGCGGCTTAATGCTCGCGGGGCTGCCGGAACCGACGGCGCAGGTTTGCTGGCGACGGCTGGAGCGCTATTCATCACCTGGCGCGGTGGAGCATTACTTTCGACCGGTGCCGCCGGGCGGGGTTCTGCCGGTTTTGCTTCGCGCTTAGGCTGCTCAATTTTTTTCTCCGGTTTCGGCTTCGGTTTAGGTTTCGGCTTCGGTTCAGGTTTGTGGATCACCACCGGTGCCTCTTTTGGCGGCTCGGGGACAGGTTCCGGCTCGGGTTCAGGCTCAGGCTCTGCTACCGGTTCGGGTGGTGGCTGCACCGCCTGCGGCGGTTCCAGTTCTGCGGGAGTCACCATGGTCACCGTGATCGGCGAAGCAGGTGCAGGTAATTCAATAACCTGATGTACCGAGGCATACAAGATGGCGGCCACAACAGCGCCATGCATACCGACGGACAACAGTGTCGGCCAGGGAAAGCGACGGGGTAAATCGAGGGCCATTGAAGTCATAATCGTTTCAGTTGAAAAAGCAAAGCTAGATTCTAAATGCAAATAGCAATCATATTCAACCAGCCATCGCACCTGTCGGAGTTTTTGCGCGTATACGGTTAAAAAAAGCACTCACGAAATGGGGATATTCGCTCACCATCATCTTTGCATTGCAGCCATTTATGGATTCACATAACGTAGTGGTTTTCTCATGATGAAGGAGCCCTACCCGTGCTTTACGTTATTTTCTCGCAGGACGTTGCTGATTCTCTCGAAAAACGCCTTTCCGTGCGCCCGGCTCACCTGGCCCGCCTGCAATTGCTGCATGATGAAGGGCGCTTATTAACGGCAGGTCCAATGCCAGCCGTAGACAGTAACGATCCGGGTGCTGCGGGTTTTACCGGCTCTACCGTTATCGCGGAATTTGAATCTCTGGAAGCGGCGCAAGCCTGGGCCGATGCGGACCCGTACATTGCGGCTGGCGTTTACCAGCACGTCATCGTCAAGCCGTTTAAGAAAGTGTTCTGACTGTCAGAAATAATAAAGGGGTAAAGTATGAATACCCCTTTATTTTATAAGCGTTTAATGAGCAATCGTTTTTGAGAACAAATTAATAATAACCACACCTGCAATAATTAACCCCATCCCCAGCATGGCCGGAAAATCGAGTTTCTGCCCGTGAATAATCCAGGCAACGGCACCAATTAATACAATCCCTACGCCGGACCAGATTGCGTAAATCACCCCCGTAGGTATGGTACGCATTGGGATAGTCAGACACCAGAATGCAATACAATAGCCGAGAATACTGATAACGCCGGGAACCAGACGGGTAAAGCTATCGGAACTTTTAAGCGCAGTGGTCGCAATCACTTCACTGACAATCGCCAGGGCGAGAAAAATAACTGCTTCTTTATTCATGGTTACCCACTATTGAAATTAACGTTTACTTAGCGCAAGGCGAGTTGCAAAGAGCAAAAATAGCACACCGGTTGTGCGATCCATCCAGCGTATAACGGCTTCTTTACGTAAAAATAAAGACAACGGGCGCGTCGCCGCGATTAGCAGAGTTGACCATATGGTTCCCAGCACCACATGAATCATCACCAGGCCAAAAGTCCAAATAATGAGAGGCTGCCCATGCGGAATAAACTGCGGCAAAAAAGAGACGTAGAAAATCCCCATTTTCGGATTCAGCACATTGCCTGACATGCCACGAATAAACCAGTTCTGCTTTTTCTCTTTACCCGCAACAGAGAAAACAGCGGTACGTGGGCGAATGAGCATATTCAGTCCCAGCCAGCATAAATAGGCAGCGCCACAATATTTGAGAATGGAGTAGGCCAGTTCCGACACCGCAACTAATGTCCCGAGTCCGAAGGCAACGGCAGCTCCCCAAATGAGACAACCGGTATTAATACCGAAGGCGGCTTTAAATGCCTGACTTCGCCCCTCCACCGCGGCAGTACGCAAAATTAGCGCGGTATCGAGACCGGGAGTGAGCGTCAGGAGTGTCGCGGCAAGGGTAAAAGCAATCAAACTATCGATAACAGACATTCAGCGTTCACCCTTTAAGTCATAACCAGATAAAAAAACAATGGGCACCATAAAGATGCCCTGGACCATCAGAACCCGTAAAAATCAAAAACTAACGCATTACGATGCCGATTAAGGATACATTTTCTTATCGAGTGGATACGCATATTGCGACGGGACTGTCCTTCCAGCCAGCGCGCCTTGCGACGACTGGCCTGTCGGGACATACGCCAGCGCCCCACTTCCGTTCTACTACGCTTCATTTTTACGACTCTTTCCTGAAACAGAAACCCCATTATAAACCCTGGTCGCCACCAGACCACCCCTTTTCAGCGCCGTTTTTATTTGCCAGATGAGTCCTTATGCGTAAACTCCTTATATCAGATTTTCAAAAGGATTTTTTGTTATGACAACCTTCTACACGGTTGTGAGTTGGCTGATCATTTTGGGCTACTGGCTGCTTATCGCAGGTGTGACGCTTCGCATCCTGATGAAGCGCCGGGCGGTTCCTTCTGCCATGGCATGGCTACTGATTATTTATATTCTTCCTCTGGTGGGAATCATTGCTTATCTGTCCGTTGGGGAACTGCATCTTGGCAAGCGCCGGGCAGAACGCGCTCGTGCGATGTGGCCATCCACCGCCAAGTGGCTAAAAGACCTTAAGACGTATCACCATATTTTCGCTACTGAAAACAGCAGCGTTGCCACTTCACTGTTCAAGCTCTGCGAACGGCGCCAGGGCATTGCGGGCGTGAAAGGTAATCAGCTCCAGCTTCTCACCTCCTCAGATGACGTTATGCAGGCATTAATCCGCGACATTCAGCTTGCCCGGCATAACATCGAGATGGTGTTTTATATCTGGCAGCCGGGAGGAATGGCCGATCAGGTCGCTGAATCCTTGATGGCGGCCGCGAGGCGCGGTGTGCATTGCCGCTTAATGCTTGACTCAGCAGGCAGCGTGGCTTTTTTCCGCAGTCCATGGGCCGATATGCTGCGCAATTCAGGTATTGAAGTCGTCGAATCGCTAAAAGTTAATCTGATGCGTGTATTTTTGCGTCGGATGGACCTGCGCCAGCACCGTAAGATGATCCTTATTGATAATTACATCGCTTATACTGGCAGTATGAATATGGTGGACCCCCGCTTCTTTAAACAGGATGCTGGCGTCGGTCAATGGGTCGATTTGATGGCTCGCATGGAAGGACCGGTCTCCACCGCTATGGGGATTGTCTACTCCTGCGACTGGGAGATAGAGACCGGTAAACGCATCCTCCCGCCGCCACCGGACGCCAATATCATGCCGTTTGAGCAGGCCAGCGGACACACCATCCACACCATCGCCTCGGGGCCCGGGTTCCCGGAAGACCTTATTCACCAGGCGTTGTTGACGGCGGTATATGCCTCGCGCGAATACCTGATCATGACGACACCTTATTTCGTCCCCAGCGATGACCTTCTGCATGCCATTTGTACCGCCGCGCAGCGAGGCGTTGACGTCAGCATTATCCTGCCACGCAAGAATGACTCAGTGCTTGTTGGCTGGGCCAGTCGGGCCTTTTTCACTGAACTGCTGGCGGCCGGTGTAAAAATCTATCAGTTTGAAGGTGGGCTTTTGCATACGAAAAGCGTGCTGGTCGATGGCGAGTTAAGTCTGGTGGGAACAGTGAACCTTGATATGCGTAGTCTGTGGCTAAATTTCGAGATTACGCTGGTTATCGACGATACCGGATTTGGCAGCGATCTGGCCGCTGTACAGGATGATTATATTTCGCGTTCTCGCTTACTGGACGCACGTTTGTGGGTTAAACGCCCGTTCTGGCACCGGATTGCAGAACGACTGTTTTACTTCTTTAGCCCATTGCTGTAAAACGTGCCCAAACGATATTAAACAGGTAGTCATTATGGAAATGGATCTGAACAACCGCCTGAGCGAAGACGAAACGCTTGAGCAGGCTTACGATATTTTTCTCGAACTTGCGGCGGATAATCTCGATCCGGCAGATATCATTCTGTTCAATCTTCAGTTTGAAGAGCGTGGCGGTGCGGAATTGTTTGATCCCGGCGAAGACTGGCAAGAGCATGTTGATTATGATCTGAATCCGGACTTTTTCGCGGAAGTAGTGATAGGCCTGGCGGATACCGATGGCGGCGAAATCAATGATGTATTTGCCCGCGTACTGCTTTGTCGAGAGAAAGACCATAAGTTGTGCCACATTCTCTGGCGCGAGTGAGGGTAAAAGAAAAGGCTGACTTTCGTCAGCCTTTTTTATTCAGAGCGGGTCGACCTTAAGACAGGAGACCGCGTGACGGAAGCTGCCTTCGAGAACCGGGCGCGTTTGCGCGCACTCGGGTCCGGCAATCGGACAACGAGTGCGGAACACGCAGCCCGATGGCGGATTGATTGGCGAAGGCAAATCCCCTTCCAGCAACTGAATCTGCTTGTTCTTTTCCAGATCCGGGTCCGGAATCGGCACGGCAGACATCAGCGCTTTGGTATAAGGGTGCTGCGGATTATGGTACACCTCGTCATAGGTACCCAGCTCTACAGCATGACCAAGATACATTACCAGTACACGGTCGGAGATGTGCTTCACCACCGCCAGATCATGGGCGATAAAGATCAGGGACAACCCCATTTCCCGCTGCAGTTTTTGCAGCAAGTTGACCACCTGCGCCTGGATAGACACGTCCAGGGCTGAAACCGGTTCGTCACAGATAATCAGCTTCGGTTCGAGGATCAGCGCGCGCGCAATGCCGATACGCTGACACTGGCCGCCGGAGAACTCGTGCGGATAGCGGTTAATCAGGTTCGGCAGCAGCCCCACCTTCATCATCATGGCTTTGACGCGGTCACGCACTTCCTGACGCGGCATTTTCGGATGATACGTTCTCAGCGGTTCCGCAATGATTTCACCAATCGTCATACGCGGGTTCAGAGATGCCAGCGGGTCCTGGAAAATCATCTGGATGTCGCTGCGCACATCGCGCCACTCATCGGGCTTCATACCGAGCAAATCTTTGCCCAGCCAGGCCACTTTACCGTCAGTAGCTTTGACCAGACCAATAATCGCACGGGCAAAGGTCGATTTCCCACAGCCGGACTCGCCCACCACGCCCAGGGTTTCCCCTTCATAGAGACGCAGCGTCACGCCGTCTACCGCTTTCAGTGTTTTGGATGGCTGCCAGAACCATTGCTTACCGTCTTTTATATCGAAATGAACTTTCAGGTCAGCAATTTCAAGGAGTACTTTTCTTTCTTCTGTCACGGCATTCATACCAGTTCCTCCACCGGCTTAAAGCAGGCGCGCAAACGTCCCGGGGCAAACTCCTCCAGCGGCGGAGCACTGTTACAGATTTCCATCGCATGCGGGCAACGGGGCTGGAACGGACACCCTTTCGGCAGCCGCAGCAGGTTCGGCGGGTTACCGGGGATGGTCAACAACTCTTCACCTTCAGCGTCAAGGCGCGGTACCGCATTGAGCAGGCCGATAGAATACGGATGTGCCGGGTGATAGAACACATCGCGTGCCGCACCATATTCCATGGTGCGGCCAGCGTACATGACCAGCACTTTGTCACAGATGCCCGCAACAACACCCAGATCGTGGGTAATCATAATAATGGCGGTGTTGAATTCGCGCTTAAGCTCATTGAGCAACGTCATGATCTGCGCCTGTACGGTCACATCCAGAGCGGTAGTCGGTTCGTCAGCAATCAGCAGCTTCGGTCGACACATTAGCGCCATGGCAATCATCACTCGCTGACGCATCCCGCCGGAGAACTCATGCGGATACATCTTCATACGCTTACGCGCTTCCGGCATTTTCACCGCGTCCAGCATTTTAACCGACTCTTCAAACGCTTCGGCCTTACTCATGCCTTTATGCAGCATCAGTACTTCCATTAGCTGCTCACCGACCCGCATATATGGATTCAGTGAGGTCATCGGATCCTGGAAAATCATGGAAATCTGTTCAGCACGCAGTTTATTCAGCGCATGCTCTGGCAAGTTCAGGATCTCTTTACCATTGAATTTCGCCGAACCACCAATACGGCCATTCGATGCCAGCAGGCCCATCAGGGCAAATGCGGTTTGAGATTTGCCCGAACCAGACTCACCCACGATCCCCAGCGTCTCACCGGCCCGCAGGCTGAAATTCAGGTCGTTTACCGCCGTAACGTCACCG
This sequence comes from Phytobacter palmae, assembly GCA_900112785.1. Classification (GTDB taxonomy): domain Bacteria; phylum Pseudomonadota; class Gammaproteobacteria; order Enterobacterales; family Enterobacteriaceae; genus Phytobacter; species Phytobacter palmae. The sequence goes on from FONB01000006.1 coordinate 23,019, forward strand.
TCAGGGGTTTTAAAAGTCACTCGCAGATCATTAACATCCAGAAGAATGTCCGAATGCTGCTGCGCCTGTGGCGCCAATGAGGTTTCATGCTTGCTCACAACAGCACTCCTTAACGATCTTTCGGGTCGAGGGCATCACGCAAGCCATCGCCGATAAAGTTGAAACAGAACAGCGTCACCACCAGGAAGCCTGCAGGAAACAGCAGCAACCACGGAGAAACTTCCATCGAGTTGGCACCATCGCTGAGCAAAGCGCCCCAACTGCTTAACGGCTCTTGTGTCCCCAGACCAAGGAAACTGAGGAATGATTCAAACAGAATCATGCTGGGTACTAACAGCGAGGCATATACCACTACCACGCCCAGTACGTTAGGAACGATATGACGAATCACGATATTGCCTGTCGATACACCACCTACCTGAGCCGCTTCGATAAACTCTTTACGTTTCAGACTCAGCGTTTGACCACGGACGATACGCGCCATATCCAGCCAGGAAACCATACCGATAGCCACAAAAATGAGCAGAATGTTTTGACCGAAGAATGTCACCAGCAGGATGACGAAGAACATAAACGGGAAAGAGTTAAGGATCTCAAGCAGACGCATCATCACGGAGTCCACTTTACCGCCGAGGTAACCGGACAGGGATCCGTAAAGGGTGCCAAGGATAACCGCAACCAGCGCGGCTGCAATACCGACCATCAGCGAAATACGTCCACCAATGGCGACGCGCACCAGCAGATCACGCCCGGATGAATCCGTACCAAAATAGTGCCCTGAGGTCGTATCAGGGGCGCTGGACATCATGCCCCAGTCCGTATCGAAGTAACTAAACTGCGACAGCATCGGCGCGAGGGTCACGAAGAGTGCGATAAATAATAAGACAACCAGGCTGGCGACCGCCGCACGGTTGTGCATAAAGCGACGGCGAGCATCCTGCCAGAGACTGCGACCTTCTACTTCCAGTTTTTCACTGAAGTTTTCCAGCGCCTCGCTGTTTTTTTTACTTAACATCATGGCGTACTCCAGTGTTAATAACGAATTTTCGGATCGATAACGGCATACAGCACATCAACAATCGCGTTAAATAAAATAGTCAATGTCCCTACCAGTATGGTCAAACTTAATACCAGCGAGTAATCACGGTTTAATGCGCCATTCACAAATAGCTGACCGATACCCGGCAAACCGTAAATCGTTTCGATAACCATTGAACCGGTGATAATACCAACGAAGGCAGGCCCCATATAGGAAAGCACAGGTAATAATGCGGGTTTGAGCGCATGACGGAAAATAATGCGCCGCATCGGTAAACCTTTCGCCCGTGCGGTACGAATAAAGTTAGAATGCAGCACCTCAATCATCGAGCCACGCGTTATACGCGCAATGCTGGCGATATAAGCCAGAGACAATGCGACCATTGGCAGAATCATGAATTTTGGCGCGCCGCCATTCCATCCCCCGGCGGGTAACCATTTAAGCGTGATAGCGAAAATCATCACCAACAGCGGTGCGACAACGAAGCTTGGTATGACAACCCCGGTCATCGCCAGCCCCATCACGGAATAGTCCCATTTGGTATTTTGTTTCAGCGCGGCGATGACGCCTGCACTCACGCCAAAAATCACCGCCAGTAAAAACGCCGCAGCGCCTAACTTCGCGGAAACAGGGAAGCTGGCAGCGACCAGATCATTCACCGTGTAATCTTTATATTTAAATGACGGCCCGAAGTCGCCGTGCGCAAGCTGTTTCAGATAGCTGGCGTATTGGGTCAGAATCGGATCGTTCAGATGGTATTTCGCTTCGATATTCGCCATTACTTCTGGCGGCAGCGTACGCTCACCGGTAAAAGGACTACCCGGCGCAAGACGCATCATAAAGAATGAGATCGTGATAAGAATAAATAGCGTCGGAATCGCTTCCAGACAGCGACGTAGGATAAATTTCAACATTGCCCGTACCTTCTGGCCTGTGCCTTTGTAGTGCGATGAAATAAGACACTGTGGGGCAGGATTACCCTGCCCCACTCATTGCCATTAATGCTTGATAATATACAAGTTTTTAACGTAGATATTATCCATCGGGTCTTTACCGGTATAACCACCCACCCACGGTTTCACCAGACGGGCGTTCACGTAGTAATACACCGGGACGATCGCAGAGTCTTTATCAAGCTGCTGTTCGGCTTTGGTGTAGAGCTCGGTGCGTTGCGCTTCGTCGGTCACTTGCAGCGTGTCGGCAATCAGCTTATCAAATGCCGGGCTCTTATAGTGCGCGGTATTGTTAGAGCTGTCAGACAGCATGGTATTCAGGAAGGATGTCGGTTCGTTATAGTCTGCACACCAGCCTGCACGCGCCACATCAAAGGTGCCCTGATGACGGCTGTCAAGGAAGGTTTTCCACTCCTGGTTCTCCAGCTTGACGTCCACACCCAGGTTTTTCTTCCAGATAGAAGCAACGGCAATAGCCAGTTTTTTGTGCAAGTCAGATGTGTTGTACAGCAGGTTGAAGGTCAGCGGCTTGTCAGCCGTGTAACCTGCTTCTGCCAGCAATTTTTTCGCTTCTGCGTTACGTTTATCTTGTGACCACTTGAACCATTCCGGCTCAACCAGTTTTGCGCCGTCAGTATATGGCGGAGTGTAGCTGTAAGCTGGCAAGTCGCCCTGGTTTTTCACTTTGTTGACGATAATGTCACGATCAAGAGCCAGTTTCAGCGCAGTACGAACGCGTACATCAGTGAATGGCGCTTTCTGGTTGTTGATTTCGTAGTAATAAGTACACAGATATGGGTCAACGTGGACTTCTTTTGGAATTTCTTGTTTCAGTTTCTGGAACAGTTCAATCGGCATGTTGTTATAGGTCATGTCGATTTCACCGCTGCGATAGCGGTTAACGTCAGTCACTTCTGAGGAAATAGGCAGATAAGTAACCTGGTTAATTACCGTTTTTGCGTTGTCCCAGTAATTGGTATTACGCTCAAGCACGATACGTTCGTTGACCACCCAATCTTTCAGTTTGTACGCGCCGTTAGTCACGATGTTCGCGGGCTGGGTCCATTTGTCGCCGAATTTCTCGACAACGTTTTTCGGAACCGGGGAGACGGAAGGGTGTACCAACAATTTGTAGAAGTAAGGAACGGGTTCGCTCAGCGTAACTTCAAATGTATTGTCATCAAGCGCCTTTACACCCAGGTCTGAGGTTGGCTTTTTACCGGCGATGATGTCATCGATATTTGCAATGTGACCATATTGCAGGTAGCTGGCGTAGGGAGATGCAGTTTTTGGGTCTGCCAGACGCTGCCAGCTATAAACGAAGTCATGTGCCGTAACCGGCGAGCCATCGGACCATTTTGCATCTTTACGTAGATGGAAGGTCCAGACTTTAAAATCTTTGTTTTCCCACTTTTCAGCAACGCCAGCGCTCGGATGGCCTTCAACGTCAGAGACTAACAGGCCTTCAAACAAATCGCGGCTGACGTTTGATTCCGGCACACCTTCGATTTTGTGCGGGTCAAGTGATTGTACTTCTGAACCATTATTACGAACCAGCGTTTGCTTCTCTGCCAGTTGAACACCTGCAGGAACATCAGCCGCCATGGCTACATTACCTGCAATTAGCGCGGAGAGAATTCCAGCCGCTACGAGACTTTTTTTTGTGATGATGGACATTGTGTTGATACTCCACTCATTATAATTACTGACATTAATGCCAGCCTGTTTTTCCCCTGAGGGGGCCTGTACAGCGCAGGAGCTTATGGCTGCTGTCAGGCATCGTTTACTGCTTGCTATCACCGACTTTATTTCTACAAGCCGCTCGGATGGCGCCCTTACGTCGATATCGTATACGTCTCCCCTGTCGAGACGTTTGTTTCTTTTGCCGGACGAGATTTTTATTTGAAAATAATTCTCATCTGCGCGTATTCTTATTGCAAATATAGGGCCGGAAAGTACCAAATGGCCCATTACGTCGCCAATACAATTTGCAAATTTGTTAACTAATTCTCTTTTATTAGCGCTTTTATCCGCGTAACAAGAACGCCCGAACATGCTTAAAGAAAAAATTAGTCTTTTCAATCAGTCAGATAGATAATAATTCGTCGTTGTTGTAACATTCGCAATGAGATTGCGCGTTTTTTGCACAAAAAATCAACATTCGATTATTATCTAGCACATTTGTCTGCCTGAGCGACGAAATTACTAATATCATTTCAATTATCTGACAGCAAGCCCCAGAGTATCGTGTGAGGGAAATAACAGTGTTGATGGATGAATTTATCGCCAGATGGCAATGTAACGAAATGTAATTAGTTGAAATTAAAGAGCTTATTTAAAGCATGTTGATTTATTATATTTATGGTTTTTTCTGACTTTAGTTATATGATTTGCTGATAATGCTGCGCTTCCAACGCTCTGCGCAGCATTATTTTCACCGCAAGCAAGTTAATGCAGTAAGCCCGGAAATATTCCTTTTACACCTGCAACGATAAATTCAATACCCAGCGCCATCAGCAATAAGCCCATGATACGGGTGATCACGTTAATCCCGGTTTGGCCAAGAAGACGCACCAGCCAGGGGGCGATGCGAAACACGCCCCATGAACAAAAAGCAAAAAGGGCTATCGCGACTGAGAATCCAGCAAGATATTCTACGCTGTGATAGCGCGTCCCCCAGACAATGGTTGAACTGATTGCACCCGGCCCCGCCATTAAAGGTAAGGCTAGCGGCACAACGCCAATACTCTCTCTGATCGCTGTTTCTGATTTCTCCTGCTTATTCTGTTTATCTTCGCCCAGCTTACCGCTGATCATCGACATCGCGATGGTTACTACCAGGATCCCCCCGGCGATACGAAACGAGTCAATCGAAATACCGAACAACTGCAGAATCGCATCCCCCAGAAAAAGCGACGTCCAGAGAATGATGGCAACAGAAAGGTTCGCGGTCAGATTAGTTTTATTCCGCGCCCCGGCAGTTTGATAGCTGGTCATACTGATAAAGACAGGAATAATACCGATGGGGTTTACCAGCGCGAAAAGGCCGATGAAAAACTTAAACCAGGTTGGAAAGTCAAACAGTGTTTGAGTCACAGAGTGCTCCGCAGCAGTGCAAGGCAAAGAGTTAAAAAGTACAGAAACAATAAGACCCTGCTAAATATACGATTATTTGCAGCACAACTCACCCTAAATCCTGTCATATTCCCTACATCCTGGCATGTTATGCATTTGTACTAATTATGATAATGTTAGCTAGCGCCGCCCTTTTATCATTAACATTTGATACAAATGCCCAAAAATAGCCTGCTGAAAGGTGTCAGCTTTGCTGTAACTTGATTTAGATCACGTAATCGGTACTCAGAAGTGAGTACTCTTGGAGACGTCATCAGGGAGTAGAACCATCTGTTTTAATGATGTTTCGTTGAGGCTCTTTCAGTAAATCAGTTAGGTTGGGCATGGCGATAACTACTTGTTTTTCTGTAATTTACGCAACCTGCACCCGGTCTGTCTATACTGTCGTTTCGGACAGCTGGTTTACTAAAAGAGTTTAACATTATCAGGAGAGCATTATGGCTGTTACTAATGTCGCTGAACTTAACGCACTCGTCGAACGTGTGAAGAAAGCCCAGCGTGAATATGCCAACTTTACTCAAGAGCAAGTTGACAAGATCTTCCGCGCCGCCGCCCTGGCTGCCGCTGATGCCCGTATCCCTCTCGCTAAAATGGCTGTTGCCGAATCCGGCATGGGTATTGTCGAAGATAAAGTGATCAAAAACCACTTTGCTTCTGAATATATCTACAACGCCTATAAAGATGAAAAAACCTGCGGTGTCCTTGAGGAAGACGACACTTTCGGTACCATCACTATCGCTGAACCTATCGGTATCATCTGCGGTATTGTTCCGACGACTAACCCAACTTCTACTGCAATCTTCAAATCGCTGATCAGTCTGAAGACCCGTAACGCTATTATTTTCTCTCCACATCCGCGTGCTAAAGATGCAACAAACAAAGCGGCTGATATCGTTCTGCAGGCTGCTATCGCTGCGGGCGCACCAAAAGATCTGATTGGCTGGATTGACCAACCGTCTGTTGAACTGTCTAACGCGCTGATGCATCACCCTGATATCAACCTGATCCTCGCAACTGGCGGCCCGGGCATGGTGAAAGCAGCGTACAGCTCTGGTAAACCGGCTATCGGCGTAGGCGCAGGCAACACCCCAGTTGTCATTGACGAAACTGCAGATATCAAACGTGCTGTCGCTTCTGTTCTGATGTCCAAAACCTTCGACAACGGCGTTATCTGTGCTTCCGAACAGTCTGTTGTGGTTGTTGATTCTGTTTACGACGCTGTTCGCGAACGTTTTGCGACCCACGGCGGCTACCTGCTGCAAGGTAAAGAACTGAAAGCTGTTCAGGACATTATCCTGAAAAATGGCGCGCTGAACGCCGCTATCGTTGGGCAACCAGCATACAAAATCGCTGAACTGGCAGGTTTCACTGTTCCGGCAACAACCAAGATTTTGATCGGTGAAGTGACTGTTGTTGACGAAAGCGAACCTTTCGCTCACGAAAAACTGTCTCCGACTCTGGCTATGTACCGTGCTAAAGATTTCGACGATGCGGTAGAAAAAGCAGAGAAACTGGTTGCTATGGGCGGTATCGGTCACACCTCCTGCCTGTATACCGACCAGGATAACCAGCCGGCTCGCGTGCAGAAATTCGGCGCGGAAATGAAAACCGCGCGCATCCTGATCAACACCCCGGCCTCTCAGGGTGGTATCGGTGACCTTTATAACTTCAAACTCGCACCTTCCCTGACACTGGGTTGTGGTTCCTGGGGTGGTAACTCCATCTCTGAAAACGTTGGTCCGAAACACCTGATCAACAAGAAAACCGTTGCTAAGCGAGCTGAAAACATGTTGTGGCACAAACTTCCGAAATCTATCTACTTCCGCCGTGGCTCTCTGCCAATCGCGCTGGATGAAGTGATTACTGATGGTCACAAACGCGCGCTTATCGTGACTGACCGCTTCCTGTTCAACAACGGTTATGCAGACCAGATCACCTCTGTACTGAAAGCTGCTGGCGTCGAAACAGAAGTCTTCTTCGAAGTTGAAGCTGACCCGACGCTGACAATCGTACGTAAAGGCGCAGAGCTGGCGAACTCCTTCAAACCAGACGTGATCATTGCGCTGGGTGGTGGTTCCCCGATGGATGCGGCAAAAATCATGTGGGTAATGTACGAACATCCGGAAACCCATTTCGAAGAACTGGCGCTGCGCTTTATGGATATCCGTAAACGTATCTATAAGTTCCCGAAAATGGGTGTGAAAGCGAAAATGGTCGCTATCACCACCACTTCCGGTACAGGTTCAGAAGTTACGCCGTTCGCTGTTGTAACTGACGATGCGACTGGCCAGAAATATCCGCTGGCGGATTATGCGCTGACCCCGGATATGGCGGTTGTCGACGCGAATCTGGTCATGGACATGCCGAAATCACTGTGTGCGTTCGGTGGCCTGGATGCGGTAACCCATGCGCTGGAAGCATACGTTTCTGTACTGGCGTCTGAGTTCTCCGATGGTCAGGCTCTGCAGGCTCTGAAATTGCTGAAAGAAAACCTGCCAGCGTCCTACCATGAAGGTTCTAAAAACCCGATTGCACGTGAGCGTGTACATAGTGCCGCTACCATCGCGGGCATCGCGTTTGCGAACGCCTTCCTGGGTGTGTGTCACTCCATGGCGCATAAACTGGGTTCACAGTTCCATATTCCACACGGTCTGGCCAACGCCCTGCTGATCGCGAACGTCATCCGCTATAACGCGAATGACAACCCGACTAAACAGACTGCATTCAGCCAATACGACCGTCCGCAGGCTCGCCGTCGTTACGCAGAAATCGCTGACCATCTGGGTCTGACTTCTGTCGGTGACCGCACTGCCGCGAAAATTGAGAAACTGCTGGCATGGCTGGAAACTATCAAAGCTGAACTGGGTATTCCTAAGTCAATCCGTGAAGCAGGTGTTCAGGAAGCTGACTTCCTTGCTCACGTTGACAAACTGTCCGAAGATGCGTTCGATGACCAGTGTACCGGTGCTAACCCGCGTTACCCGCTGATCTCCGAGCTGAAACAGATCCTGCTGGATACCTACTACGGTCGCGAGTTCAAAGAAGGCGTGGCAGCAGAAGTGAAAGCAGAAGCGGTTAAAACGGATAAAGCAGACAAAAAAGCGAAGAAAACCGCTTAATTGTCCTGTCCGGCATAACCCGTCTGATGGCTGACACCTGTCAGTAAATCAAATGGATCGGTTAAACGATCCGGCGGGAAGAAGATAAAAGCCCCATCAATTTTATGATGGGGCTTTTTTTTATATTTGCCGCCCGCCCTGGCATTACCCTGAACTGTGCGGCCTCCTCCGCGCTCCTTCCACCCGGTGCTCTGGTTCGCCAGAATGACTGTATCAATACCATACCCTTAAACGTCCCACAGAACGCGTAGCGTGGCTGATTATGGATATGTGAAACCGCAGATGCTAATACATCTGAGTATGCAGGACACTGCAATAAAGAAGAGATTGTCCGACTGGCGCACTGAAAACCAAACTGCCAGGTCGTGTGCTCTGATTGTCGCTGTAACGCCGGATACAGCGTAAATGCGTGACACCACGCGGACAGTGTCCCAGGCGCAGAGTCTGAGATTTTTATTCTCGGGTCTGGGCCTGGGGGCAGATTCTCATGCCTGAAATCAATTTGCAGAACACGCAGACGTACAGGAGAGTTACCCTCTTATACGCGCCTGAATAGCAGCCAGAGAGCCTTCTGCAAGCGCCTCTTTATAATGCTTACGGCAAACGGACACATAGCGCTCATTACCGCCAATAACGACTTGCTCGCCCTCATTATATGGACGCCCCGTCTGGTCAAGTCGCAGCACCATACTGGCTTTACGCCCGCAGAAACAGATAGTTTTTAGTTCAACCAGTTTATCTGACCACGCCAGAAGATATTGGCTACCGATAAACAATTCGCCGCGGAAATCTGTTCGTAATCCATAACAGAGCACGGGAATATCAAGTTCATCGACGACATCGGACAACTGATATACCTGCTGGCGGGTTAAAAATTGACTTTCATCAACTAAAACGCAGTGGACAGGCTCGCGCTGGTGCTCAGCATTAATTTCATCTTTAAGGGATGTATTTTGGTTAAAAAGACGCGCCGGCGAGGATAAGCCAATTCGAGAACTTACCTTCCCTGCACCAAAGCGGTCATCAATTTCCGCTGTATAGACCAGAGTCCGCATGCCGCGTTCCTGATAATTGTAGGAAGACTGCAGTAAAGCCGTGGATTTACCGGCATTCATCGCTGAATAGTAGAAATAAAGTTGCGCCATCGCCCGCATGACCCCAATCAAAGTGTGATATTCCTTGTCAGGATTGTATCATATTTTAACGTAGCTCCCGGAATGCCGAATGCACACTTTACTTACCTTCCGGACATGTTTTCATCGATATGCTTCACGCTATTTCCTTTGGCAAGCTGTTGCTGCCAAAGAAACAAACAATAAGCGCACCGCGTCTTACCAGGGGTATAAAAAACAAGAAAATTCAGCGCCAGGCACAAGAAATTATTAATGTTTTATGCAAAACGACGCTGTTGTGAGCCCTAATAAAAAAGGTTGATATTTATCCATCGAAACTATAATTCGCATGAGATTAATCAGTTAAAAATGCCGATTAAACACCTGAGCCGTTCGGGTGATAATGCTTTCAATATGGCTTTTTTGTGCGGTTCTTCAAGAAAAATTTAAGTTAGCGATTTTTAAAAATGAGGTAAATAAAGAGGAAATTTGAATTCCTTACATTCTCACCTATTGCACTACTCAAATTAACGCTCTATTATTAGCTCAACAAACCACCCCAATATAAGTTTGAGATTACTACAATGAGCGAAGCACTTAAAATTCTGAACAACATCCGTACTCTTCGTGCGCAGGCAAGAGAATGCACTCTGGAAACGCTCGAAGAAATGCTGGAAAAATTAGAAGTGGTAGTTAACGAGCGTCGTGAAGAAGAAAGCGCTGCAGCTGCTGAAATCGAAGAACGTACTCGTAAACTGCAACAATATCGCGAAATGCTGATTGCTGATGGTATTGATCCGAATGAACTGCTGAACAGCATGGTCGCAGCTAAAACCGGAACTAAAGCTAAACGCGCTGCTCGTCCGGCTAAATATAGCTACGTTGACGAGAACGGCGAAACTAAAACCTGGACCGGCCAGGGCCGTACTCCGGCAGTAATCAAAAAAGCGATGGACGAACAAGGTAAAAAACTGGAAGACTTCCTGATCCAGGAATAATCCCAAGCCTTTATGAAAAATCCCGCCAATGGCGGGATTTTTTTAACCACTTTTTTAACCATTGTTGCTAAACATATTGCGTGGGGATGAAGATAAACGTGTATTACTGATGCTATATACTCCCCCACTTTCCCATATCGATATTCCCACTCAGCATAATGATGTTCACGTTCATGGTCAGTCATCCCTGAGATAGCTACCGGCAATAAAAAAGCCGGAGTGATAAGCATCAATCCGGCTTTATTCCCTGCGACTAAAGCAGGTTAGGCTTTAGCGACACCGACCGCGTCTTCCAGCCAGGCTTTAAATTCTTTGCCAAGTACGTTATGGCGAATACCATATTCTACGAAAGCCTGCATATAACCCAGCTTATTGCCGCAATCGTGGCTTTTGCCTTTCATGTGGTAAGCTTCGACGGTCTCTTTCTCGATAAGCATATCGATAGCGTCGGTCAGCTGGATCTCGTCACCTGCTCCCGGAGGCGTTTTAGCCAGTAACGGCCAAATCTCTTCGCTGAGGACGTAACGGCCTACAACAGCAAGGTTAGACGGAGCAACATTCGCTTTCGGTTTTTCTACTACGCCAACCATCGGCACACTGTCGCCGGGTTTGAGTTCAGCGCCTTTACAGTCAACAACACCGTATGCAGTCACATCTTCAACAGGCTCAACCATAATCTGGCTGGCACCGGTTTCATCGAAACGCTTAATCATTTCAGCCAGGTTATCCTGTGAAAGATCGGACTCGAATTCGTCCAGAATGACATCAGGCAGAATAACCGCAACGGGCTCGTTACCTACAACCGGATGCGCACACAGCACCGCGTGTCCAAGGCCTTTAGCCAGCCCCTGACGGACCTGCATAATGGTGACGTGCGGCGGGCAAATAGCCTGAACTTCTTCCAGCAGCTGACGTTTCACGCGTTTTTCCAGCATGGCTTCAAGCTCAAAGCTGGTATCGAAGTGGTTTTCGATCGAATTTTTCGACGAATGTGTAACCAGAACAATTTCGGTAATACCCGCAGCTATACATTCATTCACGACATACTGAATTAATGGCTTATCAACCAACGGTAACATTTCTTTAGGAATAGCCTTTGTCGCCGGCAGCATCCTGGTTCCCAATCCCGCAACCGGGATAACTGCTTTAGTCACTCTTGAATTTATGGCAGCCATTGAAAATCTCCTGGTCTGTTCACGCTTTGAGCATGTTCATGAATTAATTCGCATCTGAGTATATCAGTACCAGCGTAATGACCTGGTCTGAAAAGGACGCTATAACGCTTAATTAGGATTAATACGCAAAACTGTGGCGATAGTACCACTCGCCTTAAAAAGGAGGTAAAGCTATCTGCGCAATACGTTGCGATTGCTCATTCCGCAGACAACATTAAACGCAGACGACCACCAGCTCCCCATACCTGACACTGCCAGGCATCGCACCGTTGGCTCAATTGGTTCAGATAAGTATTTCCTAAGGTGCCCAACGGTACACCGTTACTGATTTGAATTTGGTGTTCGCCGGTATTTAATGTGGCATTAAGGCCTGCCGACACTAAAATAAGGTTCTTTAATTCGCTGTGATAATACCCTACCAACAGAGGGAACTGTCCGGGCAAATTTGCCTGACGCAGTAACTGATTTACCTGTTTAAGTAAACTACCCATCTCGGGAAGTTTTTGATGTTGATGTGACAACTGTTCCTGAAGTAAACCGTTAAACAGCGCACGCAGTAATAATGCAGCCAGAACGCCATTATTCCCTGCCCGCGTCACATCAAGGCAATAAAAGGCCAGATCGCGCGATGATATTGGCGCGATATCAAGCACCAGGCCTGGCTGATCGGCAGAAACTAACTGACGATAATTAACCCGACACCCCGACATTTTCTGCTGAACCGGCGGCTGTAATTCCTGTAAAAGTTTGGCAGCCGCTTGCGGATTTTCTACCAGCGCATCCCAATCCTGAAACAGACGTTCTTCTTCTTCGACACGCGAATTAAACATATTAGGATAGAGACAGGCGAACACGGTCTCTTTAAGACGGTTAAGATCTTTAACTGGCTTAAGTAAAACGTCCTGCACGCCTAAACGTAGCGCCTTCGCAATATCTGCCATGTTGTCGGTAGCGGAAATGACGAGCACCGGCATTTGATCGCCTTTATTGCGCAAATGTTCGACAAGCTTAAGACCATTCATTCTCGGCATGGCAATATCGCAAATCATGAGATCAGGGGAGGCGTTGTTCAGCTGTTCGAGCGCTGAAACGCCATCATCCGCGACCAGTGTTTCCGCTCCCAGAGATGAGAGCCAGGAATCCAGCAGCGAGCGGAAGACGGGTTCGTCTTCAACGATCAGTATCTGTTTTCCTGCTAACGGCTGCGTCATCTTATCTCCCCTGCCCGACGATAAATAAATAGTGGCATGATCTATCAATAATCGCCTGTCAGAATTTGCTGAACTCGAATAAAAAAAACATACTCAGGCTATTGTCCTTACTAACGGTAGTAGTTCATCGATTTTCTTTTCAACAGCAAGTTGCCCCGCTGCGATTGCTGCCTCTGCCCGATGGAAATCAAGTGTCGAAATTTGTGGACAAATTGGCTGAATTAAAATATCGGGTGGATCGCCTGCCATTCGGTTGCGCTTAAGTCGATTTTCAAGCACCTGAATGGACGTGGACATGATTTCCATGGCTGTAGGTGCAACAACGGTGCGCCGGGCCTTCATTTTACTCAGTCTGTCCCGAAGGCGTTCATGCCAGCGTAAGTCGTCACTCTCTATGCCTTCTTGCGCCTCTTCCATTAACGTTGTCGATACTAAATCCTGCTGCATCAAATGCGCATCATGCTGCAAATCGACCGCAATAACGATATCAGCGCCAAGTGCGCGCGTCAGGGAAACAGGCACCGGATTCACCACTGCGCCATCGACCAGCCAGTAACCATTATGGGCGACGGGCGACATCAGCCCGGGCATGCTGCACGAGGCACGCACCGCAAGATGAAGATCACCTTCGGTAAACCATAGCTCCCGCCCGGTGCTGAGGTTGGTTGCTACGGCACCGAATTTCAACTGGCAATCAGTAAACTGCGTATCTGGCAGGACCTGCCGATAGTGGTTAAAAACGCGTTCGCCGCGCAATAATCCACCGCGTCGCCACGATGGATCCATAAGCTTGAGGACGTCCCAGTAACTGAAAGATCGCACCCACGCTTCCAGTTTAGGGAGTTTATTGCAGGCATAAGCGGCGCCCACAAGGGAACCTATTGAGCACCCCGCCACGACGTCAATTTTGATCCCTGCATGTTGCAATGCATTTATCACACCAATGTGTGACCAGCCTCTGGCAGCACCTGATCCCAGCGCCAACCCAATTTTAACCGTTCTCATTACCTGGATTTTTGTCCCCCGGAACGACTGGCGTAGCCACGAAGCTACAGCTCAGTTAACATAACGCTACTCTGGCTTATAGTGCCGTTATTTTTGTACAGGAAGCCGATTTTGTCTCAACTCTGTCCCTGCGGTAGCGCAGTCGAGTATAGCCTATGTTGTCAGCCTTATCTGTCTGGCGCACAGGTTGCGCCAAATCCATCACATCTTATGCGCTCCCGTTACAGCGCATTTGTGATGAAAGATGCCAACTATTTGGTTAGCACCTGGCATCCGGATTGCCATGCCGCCACGTTTCGTCCGGAAATTGAAGCGGGTTTCGACCGTACCCAATGGCTGGGTTTGACGGTGTTCGAACATGCCAGCGGAAAAAACGACACAGAAGGTTACGTCAGTTTTATTGCTCGTTTCAATGAGGATGGCAAAGCGGGAGCAATTATTGAACGTTCCAGATTCTTAAAGGAGAACGGCCGGTGGTATTATATTGACGGCACACGTCCGCAATTTGGCCGTAACGATCCGTGTCCGTGCGGGTCTGGCAAGAAATTCAAAAAGTGCTGCGGGCAATACGCCCAGCGATAACTCATAGCAAACACCATCAACAGGATTTACCCGGCAATGCATTCATTACAACGTAAAGTATTACGCACCATTTGCCCTGACCAGAAAGGTCTGATCGCGCGGATTACCAACATTTGTTACAAACACGAACTCAATATTGTGCAAAACAACGAGTTCGTTGATCACCGTACCGGTCGCTTTTTCATGCGTACTGAGCTGGAAGGTATTTTTAACGACTCTACCCTGCTGGCCGATCTGGACAGCGCGTTGCCGGAAGGTTCTGTTCGTGAACTGAACCCGGCGGGACAGCGCCGCGTGGTCATTCTGGTGACGAAAGAGGCTCATTGTCTTGGCGACTTATTAATGAAAGCCAATTACGGCGGGCTGGATATCGATATTGCAGCCGTAATCGGTAACCATGATACGCTGCGTTCTCTGGTAGAACGTTTTGATATTCCGTTTGAGCTGGTCAGCCATGAAGGACTAACCCGCGAAGAGCATGATGAACTTATGGCGCAAGCCATTGAAGCGCATCAACCGGATTATGTGGTGTTAGCGAAGTACATGCGCGTACTGACGCCGGGTTTTGTCTCCCGTTTTCCCAATAAAATTATCAACATTCACCATTCCTTCCTGCCGGCATTTATCGGGGCGCGTCCTTACCACCAGGCGTATGAGCGCGGGGTAAAAATCATCGGCGCGACGGCACACTACGTAAACGATAATCTGGACGAAGGCCCAATTATCATGCAGGACGTGATTCATGTAGATCACACTTATACTGCCGAAGATATGATGCGTGCGGGTCGCGATGTTGAAAAGAATGTTCTGAGCCGTGCGCTGTATCAGGTACTGGCGCAACGTGTCTTCGTTTACGGTAACAGAACGATTATTCTTTAATCGCTAACGAAATGAATTGATTAGCTTTAATCCGTTACGGATGAAAAGTACGCAAACGGTTCAGTTTCGTTGAAGGAAAGCTTTACAGCGGCGCGTCATTTGATATGATGCGCCCCGCTTCCCGTAACGGAGGCAGGCCAGTATAAGCTTTACCCCGTGGTGGGGTTCCCGAGCGGCCAAAGGGAGCAGACTGTAAATCTGCCGTCATCGACTTCGAAGGTTCGAATCCTTCCCCCACCACCATTATTCACCACAGCAATGTGGTAACACCGACGAGTTATGCAGATGTTTGCACTTGCCGGGAAGGTGAGGAGCAAAGCGACAAATCATCCTCTCCCCTCTTCAAAGCAGTACCCGACAATTTGAATTACCCCTGGTGGGGTTCCCGAGCGGCCAAAGGGAGCAGACTGTAAATCTGCCGTCATCGACTTCGAAGGTTCGAATCCTTCCCCCACCACCATCACTTCATGTAGCACCCAGCCCAGTCAAATCCACACTGTCACAAATTCTTCCGAACAGGGAAGGATGAGAAGCTTCGACTAAGGTTCGATTCGAGCGCAGCGAGAACCCGTTGCCGCAGGCAACGACCCGAAGGGCGAGGAGCAACGCGACGAGTCATCCTTCCCCCACCACTATCACTTCATGTAGCACCCAGCCCAGTCAAATCCACACTGTCACAAATTCTTCCGAACAGGGAAGGATGAGAAGCTTCGACTAAGGTTCGATTCGAGCGCAGCGAGAACCCGTTGCCGCAGGCAACGACCCGAAGGGCAAGGAGCAACGCGACGAGTTATCCTTCCCCCACCACCATCACTTCATGCAGCACCCAGCCCAGTTAAATCCACACTGTCACAAATTCTTCCGAACAGGGAAGGATGAGAAGCTTCGACTAAGGTTCGATTCGAGCGCAGCGAGAACCCGTTGCCGCAGGCAACGACCCGAAGGGCGAGGAGCAACGCGACGAGTCATCCTTCCCCCACCACCATCACTTCATGCAGCACCCAGCCCAGTTAAATTCACACTGTCATAAATTCTTTCGAACAGGGAAGGATGAGAAGCTTCGACTAAGGTTCGATTCGAGCGCAGCGAGAACCCGTTGCCGCAGGCAACGACCCGAAGGGCGAGGAGCAACGCGACGAGTTATCCTTCCCCCACCACCATCACTTCATCCAGCACCCAGCCCAGTTAAATCCACACTGCCACAACTTCTTCCGAACAGGGAAGGATGAGAAGCTTCGAGTAAGGTTCGATTCGAGCGCAGCGAGAACCCGTTGCCGCAGGCAACGACCCGAAGGGCGAGGAGCAACGCGACGAGTCATCTTTCCAGCACCACCAACATCATTACACTGGCGGCAAGCGGCGTTTTACCGGCGAGCTTTTCACAATAGAGGTGTTGCACTGGGCGTATTCCGCCAGGCCATCTAACAATGTGTCCAGTTGTTCAATGGAGCGGACCACCAGCCGGATAACAAAACAATCCTCCCCGGTGACCTTATCGCTCTCAATACACTCGGGCATCGCCTGAATGTATTTATCGACCTTCTGTAATAACCCCGGCAATGGGCGAACACGCACCAGTGCCTGCAGGGTATACCCTAACGCTGTCAAATTAACCCGCGCAGCGTATCCTTCAATCACCCCCTTTTCCTCGAGCCGCTTAAGCCTCTCCGCTGTACTGGGTGACGACAGGCCAACACGACCACTCAATACTTTCAGCGACATCCGTGCATCTTCCACCAGACACGCCAGAATCAGTCGATCAATTTCGTCGATAAGGCATTCCATTTCTTTCACCTAATTAATAAACGTTATTCCCGCATTTTACCTTACATCAACCCTGTAAATCCGGCCTGTCATTTTCGACAATAAAGACCACTATTGAGGAGGTGGTTTATGCAAAGCAGGCAAAAAGGCGTCTGGCAGATGAGCCTGGCGATGTTAATTTCCGGTTCCATCGGCGCATTCGTTTTGCTGTCGGGATTACCGGTCACGGAAGTGGTTTTCTGGCGATGCCTGATCGGGGCAATCACCCTGTTTATCTTTATCCGGGCGAGTAAACAGCCCTTTAGTCCATTGACTAAAATGACGCTGGCATTAGCCATTGCGGGCGGTATTGCCCTGGTCGTCAACTGGTTATTGCTGTTCGCCGCCTATAGCCGTATTTCGATTGGCCTGTCGACTGTGGTCTACAATACGCAGCCGTTCATGCTGGTTTTAATGGGGATGGCGCTGGGCGAGCGGGTCAGTCTGGTGAAATGGGGATGGCTTTTGCTCGCCTTTGTCGGGGTGGTGATTCTGCTCTCCGGTGAGCTTGCATCCGGTCTTTCCGCACAGTGGTTTTCTGGTATCGTACTGGCCCTGAGCGCTGCTTTTTGTTATGCGCTAACTGCTATCATCACCCGTAAACTTACCGGGATCGCACCGCAGCATATTGCCTTTATCCAGGTGTTAACCGGGGTAATTCTCCTGCTACCACTGGCCCGCATCCCCACCTTTTCCACGGACTTTCCGTGGCTGATTTTACTCACGCTCGGAATTGTACACACCGGCGTGATGTACCAGTTGCTCTACAGCGCTATTCAGAAATTGCCGACCCCCGTCACAGGTTCGCTCTCCTTTATATACCCCATCGTCGCGATTGTGGTTGATAAACTGGTTTTTGGCCATACGCTCAACGCTACTCAGCTGGCGGGCGGGGTATTGATTCTGTTTGCTGCCGCAGGTAATAACCTGGGCTGGGGGGAGAAAAAACCCCGCGAATGCGGGGCTGAAATCAGAATGCGGAGTTAGCGGCGCGCGCGGACAATCTGGTATTTGCGCGTCAGATATTCAACTGGCGCGCTCCAGATATGCACCAGCCGCGAGAACGGGAACAGCACAAACAGCGTCATCCCCAGCACCAGATGGAGACGATAGATGAATGCCACCCCGTCAAGGTGTGCAGAGGCCCCGCCGTGAAAAGTCACCACGGCCTGCGCCCAGCCCACCAGTTTCATCATTTCGCTGCCATCCATATGCTGCGCGGAGAAGGGGATCGTCAGCAGCCCCAACGCACACTGCACCATCAGCAATGTCATGATCAGAATATCGGCTGCCGTCGAGGTCGCGCGAATACGCGGATTGAAGAGCCGACGTTTCAGCAGCATGATACCGCCCACCAGGCACATCACACCGCTGGCCCCGCCGCCAATCATCGCCATTTTTTGTTTCACCTCAAGTGGCAGGAATGATTCGTACATCCAGTGCGGTGTCAGCATCCCCAGAAAGTGCCCGGCAAAAATGCCCAGGATCCCAAGATGAAAGAGGTTCGACCAAATCACCATACCTTTGCGATCGAGCATTTGGCTTGAGCCAGCGCGCCAGCTGTACTGGCCGTAATCATAGCGCAGCCAGCTCCCCATCAGAAAAATCGTCCCGGCAATATACGGGTACATATCAAAGAAGAACATATTCAGGAAGTGCATTATTGCTGTCCTCCGGTTGTGATATTCAGATACTGCGGTGCGACAGCGCCAGCAAAGCGACGTTGATGTGCAGTAATGTCAGATTCGCCACACCCCTGTTCGGCAAAGAATTTCACCTGCTCTTCTTCCCAGACGGCGTCCAGCGCCTGCGGGGTATCATCACGCGCTTCATCGGCGATTTTTTCTGCCACTTTCTGTTGATCGATAGCGGTATTCGCCAGTTCAATAAGTGGGGTAAACAGCATCGCATAGTGACTTTCGCGCTGTTGTAGTCGTGCGCTCAGCAGCGCCAGAATTGGCGCAATATCCTGCAATCCGCCCAACGCCTCTGCCGGTGGCAGTTGCGCCAGATACTCCAGATAAAGCGGCAGATGATCCGGTAACTCACGGCTATCAAGCTCAAGACCTTGCCGGGCGTATTGCGCCAGCAGATCGACCATCGCCTGACCGCGGTCGCGGGATTCGCCATGGACATGCTCGAACAACAACAATGAAGTCGCACGACCACGATCAAACAGCTCGCTGTAGCTTGCCTGGGCATCCAGCAGATCCTGGGAGGTCAATTGTTGCAGAAATTCGATAACCCCTTGCGACTGAGACGCCGTGAAGTGCGTTGATGATTGCAGTGCCTCCATCAGCTCCTGCTTATGCTGCCACAGGGCAGCATCCGGGTATTCCAGCAGGCGGGAAACAACGACCAGTTCAATCATAGGTGCGGCTCCGTTTTTACCGACACATCAATAGCATCGATGCGGCGGCTGTTGAACAGGTTGAATTTACTGTCAGAACCGTGGCAGCCGTCGCCAAAGGTAAAGCCGCAACCGCTCTTCTCAGGAAATGCTTCGCGCGCCAGTTCGCGATGGCTGCTCGGTACTACGAAGCGATCTTCGTAGTTGGCGATGGCCAGATAGCGGTACATCTCCTGCGCCTGCGCTTCACTCAGCCCCACCTCTTCCAGCGCGCGGGTATCGACGACGCCGTCGACGGTTTCCGCACGTTTGTAGTGGCGCATTGCCAGCATACGCTTAAGTGCCAGCAGTACCGGTCCGGTGTCCCCTGCGGTCAACAGGTTCGCCAGGTACTGTACCGGAATACGCAGGCTGTCCACGTCAGGCAGAATACCGTTGCGGCCCAGCTCACCCGCATCTGCCGCAGACTGAATCGGTGACAGTGGCGGCACGTACCAGACCATTGGCAGAGTGCGATATTCCGGGTGCAGCGGTAGCGCCAGCTTCCAGTCCATCGCCATTTTATAAACCGGCGACTTTTGGGCGGCGTCGATAACACTCAGTGGAATGCCGTCATTTATCGCCTGCGCAATAACTTTCGGATCGTTCGGGTCAAGGAACACATCCAGCTGGCGCTGATAGAGGTCTTTCTCGTTTTCTGTGCTGGCCGCGTTTTCAATCGCGTCCGCGTCGTATAGCAACACGCCGAGATAACGGATACGGCCCACGCAGGTTTCGGAGCACACTGTCGGCATCCCGGACTCAATACGCGGGTAGCAGAAGATGCATTTCTCGGATTTTCCGCTTTTCCAGTTGAAGTAGATCTTCTTGTACGGGCAGCCAGTGATGCACATACGCCAGCCGCGGCATTTATCCTGATCGATCAGCACAATGCCGTCTTCTTCGCGCTTGTAAATCGCCCCGCTAGGACAGGTCGCCACACAGGCCGGGTTAAGGCAATGTTCACACAGGCGCGGCAAATACATCATGAAGGTGTTTTCAAACTGGCCGTACATCGCCTTCTGCATGTTTTCGAAGTTTTTGTCTTTTGATAACTTCGCAAACTCGCCGCCCAGGTCATCCTCCCAGTTTGGCCCACGGGTGATTTTATCCATCCGTTGGCCGGTGATCAGCGAGCGCGGGCGGGCGATGGGCTGGTGTTTGCTGTCAGCTGGCGCGGTATGGAGCGTCTGGTAGTCATAATCAAATGGCTCGTAATAATCATCGATGGCCGGCAGATGCGGATTGGCAAAGATTTTTCCCAGCAGCATCGGACGGTTACCCATCCTCGGCTGCAGCTTACCGTTAACTTTACGGATCCAGCCGCCCTTCCATTTTTCCTGATCTTCCCAGTTAGTCGGGAAACCGACGCCTGGTTTACTTTCCACGTTGTTAAACCACGCGTACTCCATCCCTTCGCGGCTGGTCCAGACGTTTTTACAGGTGACTGAGCAGGTATGACAGCCGATGCACTTATCCAGATTCAGCACCATGCCGACTTGTGAACGAATTTTCATTTTACGCTCTCCTGTACCTGGTCATTACCTTCGCCATCTAACCAGTTAATGTTTTTCATCTTACGTACCACCACAAACTCATCCCGGTTGGAGCCGACCGTCCCGTAGTAGTTAAAGCCCCAGGACAGCTGCGCATAACCGCCGATCATATGGGTAGGTTTCGGCGTAATGCGGGTCACCGAGTTATGGATACCGCCACGCTGACCAGTGATTTCTGAGCCAGGAATGTTCACGATACGTTCCTGAGCGTGGTACATCATGGTCATCCCGGCGGGTACGCGCTGGCTAACCACTGCGCGCGCGGTCAGGGCACCGTTGCTGTTAAAGACTTCGATCCAGTCGTTATCTTCGATCCCCAGCTCTTTGGCATCCGACTCACTCATCCAGACAATCGGACCGCCGCGCCCTAAGGTCAGCATCAGCAAATTGTCGCTGTAGGTGGAGTGAATGCCCCATTTCTGGTGCGGCGTCAGGAAGTTGAGCGCTTTTTCCGGGTTGCCGTTGGACTTCTCGCCCATCACCTCTTTCACTGAACGGGTGTCAATGGGCGGACGATACACCAGCAAACTTTCACCAAAGTCACGCATCCACTGATGGTCCTGATACAGCTGCTGGCGACCGGAGAGCGTACGCCATGGAATGAGTTCATGAACGTTGGTATAGCCCGCGTTATAAGAGACATGCTCATCTTCAAGGCCGGACCAGGTCGGGCTGGAGATAATTTTGCGTGGCTGCGCCTGGATATCGCGGAAGCGGATTTTTTCCTCTTCTTTATTCGTTGCCAGGTGCGTATGGTCGCGACCGGTAAATTCACTGAGCGCCGCCCAGGCTTTTACCGCCACATGGCCGTTGGTTTCCGGCGCCAGAGTCAGGATCATCTCTGCCGCATCGATCGCCGTGTTTAGCATTGGCTGGCCTTTCGCCGGGCCATCTGCTTTGGTGTAGTTGAGCTTACGCAGCAGATCCATTTCGCTCTGGGTGTTCCAGGCAATGCCTTTACCGCCGTTGCCGATTTTCTCCATCAATGGGCCGATAGAGGTAAAGCGTTCGTAAGTCGCCGGATAATCACGCTCAACCGGAATCAGGTGCGGTGCGGTTTTACCGGGGATCAGGTCGCATTCGCCTTTTTTCCAGTCCTTCACCTCCAGCGGCTGCGCCAGTTCAGCGGCAGAGTCATGCAGAATTGGCAACGTCACCAGATCGGTCTCTTTACCGAGATGCCCCACGCAGACTTCGGAGAATTTTTTGGCGATCGCTTTATAAATCTCCCAGTCGCTTTTTGACTCCCAGGCCGGATCAACGGCCGCAGACAACGGATGAATAAACGGATGCATATCCGAGGTATTCATGTCGTCTTTCTCATACCAGGTTGCGGTCGGCAGCACGATGTCAGAATAGAGACAGGTACTGGACAGACGGAAGTCCAGCGTCACCACCAGATCCAGCTTGCCGTCGAGACCGTTATCTTTCCATTCCACCTCTTCCGGCTTCACGCCGCCCTGCTTACCGAGATCTTTACCCTGAATACCGTTTTCCGTACCCAACAGGTACTTGAGCATGTACTCATGGCCTTTACCGGAGGAGCCCAGCAGATTTGAACGCCAGATAAAAAGGTTACGCGGGTGGTTTTTGCCATTTTCGGGCTGCTCCGCCGCAAAATGCAGGGAGCCCTCTTTCAGGGATTTCACGGTGTAATCCACCGCCGACATACCTGCTTTTTTCGCCTCTTCGGCAATACGCAGCGGGTTGGTGCCCAGCTGCGGCGCCGATGGCAACCACCCCATCCGCTCAGCACGGACGTTGAAATCGATAAGGCTGCCGGTGTAGCGTGATTTATCGGCCAGCGGTGACAGTAACTCCTGCGCGGTAACGGTTTCATAGCGCCACTGGCTGGAGTGGTTATAGAAGTAAGAGGTACTGTTCATATGACGCGCCGGACGCTGCCAGTCGAGAGCAAACGCCAGCGGCTGCCAGCCGGTTTGCGGGCGCAATTTTTCCTGGCCAACATAGTGTGCCCAGCCGCCGCCGCTTTGACCGATACAACCGCAGAAGATCAGCATATTGATGATGCCACGGTAGTTCATATCGAGGTGATACCAGTGGTTCATCCCTGCCCCGATAATGATCATCGAGCGGCCATGGGTCTTGTTGGCGTTATCAGCGAATTCGCGGGCGATACGGATAATATTGGCGCGGGAAACGCCGGTGATTTTTTCAGCCCAGGCCGGAGTATAGGCTTTGATATCGTTGTAGTCTGTGGCGCAGTTTTCATCATTAAGACCGCGCTCCAGGCCATAGTTTGCCAGAGTCAGGTCATAAACCGTGGTCACCAGTGCGCTGCTGCCATCGGCCAGTTGCAGACGTTTAACCGGCAGTTTATGCAGCAGAACGTTTTCCAGCTCAACCTTGCTAAAGTGCCCGGTACCTTCGCCGCCAAAATAGGGGAAGCCAACGTCTGCAATCTCATCCTGGCGACCCAGCAGGCTAAGTTGCAGCTGCGTCTCAACGCCGGTAGTGCCGTCACGCTGTTCAAGGTTCCATTTGCCCTTCTCGCCCCAGCGGAAACCGATCGAACCGTTCGGTGCCACCATGTCGCCGTTATCAGCGAAGGCGACGGTTTTCCACTGCGGGTTATTCTCCTGCCCCAGTGCATCCACGAGATCAGATGCACGCAGCATACGGCCTGCGGCGTAGTATCCTTCACGCGGTTCCAGCATCACCAGCATTGGCATGTCGGTATAACGACGCACATAATCGGTAAAGTACTGGCTCGGATTATCCAGGTGGAACTCACGTAGCATTACGTGGCCCATCGCCAGCGCCATTGCCGCATCGGTGCCCTGCTTCGGCGCCAGCCACAGGTCGCACAGCTTGGCGATTTCGGCATAATCCGGGGTTACGGCAACGGTCTTGGTGCCTTTGTAGCGGACTTCGGTAAAGAAATGGGCATCCGGGGTGCGGGTCTGCGGCACGTTGGAACCCCAGGCGATAATATAACTGGAGTTATACCAGTCAGCGGACTCCGGTACATCGGTCTGCTCGCCCCAGGTCTGCGGCGAGGCCGGCGGCAGGTCGCAATACCAGTCGTAGAAGCTCAGGCAGGTGCCGCCTATCAGCGACAAGTAACGTGCCCCGGAAGCATAGGAGACCATCGACATAGCCGGAATTGGCGAGAAGCCCGCTACGCGGTCCGGGCCGTACGTTTTTACGGTATAGACGTTAGAAGCGGCAATAAGCTCATTCACTTCCTGCCATGAGGAACGGACAAAACCACCGCGTCCGCGCGCCTGTTTAAAACTTTTGGCTTTCTCTGCATCTTCAATGATCGAGGCCCAGGCATTCACCGGGTCCGGGTGCTGCACTTTCGCTTCGCGCCATATTTTCATAAGGCGTTTGCGCATCAGCGGATACTTAAGGCGATTTGCGCTGTAGAGGTACCAGGAGTAACTGGCACCGCGTGGGCAGCCGCGTGGCTCATGGTCAGGCATATCCGGGCGTGTACGCGGATAGTCTGTCTGCTGGGTTTCCCAGGTGACGAGACCGTTTTTGACATAAATCTTCCAGCTGCAAGACCCGGTGCAGTTTACACCATGAGTAGAACGCACGATCTTGTCGTGCTGCCAGCGCTGGCGGTATCCATCCTCCCAGTCCCGGTTTGTTTCGAGAAGCTGGCCGTGCCCATCGGCAAAGGTTTCGCCCTTCTGTCTGAAGTAGCGAAATCGGTCCAGGAATTTACTCATCGGGTTTCTCCTGTATGGAGCCTGACGGCTCTCTGATAAATCGACATTGCGCAAATTAGGGGTTACAGCATTTGCGGCGAAAGTAACGCTCTGAAAGGGGGGAAGAATTGATGGCGATCAAGCCGTAACGGCTTCATAACGGGAGCAAAATCATTTTCTACCTCTAAAATGGTAGAATATTTTTGAACATAATCTATTGATAAATAAGCAAATAAATTGAATTAAACGACGAAGAGCGTCAAAAAATACGCTAAGCAGGTATTAAGGAGTATATCCCCCTGTAGACGAGGCTTTTTCGCTGTGGTTAGTGAAACTACCGATAAGTATGTTGTAACTAAATGAAGACAAAAAAAGCGCGGGCCAGGCCCGCGCACAAGGATAATCAACATTTACCTAGTTTTTATTAGAATTCCGTCCGTAGATAGCCCAGGTGATCACCACACAGGCGATGTAAAACACCAGGAAGACTTTCATCGCGCCAGCCGGGGAGCCGGTGAGTGCCAGTGAAGTACCGAAGGCTTTCGGGATAAAGAAGCCGCCAATAGCCCCAATCGCTGAAATAAAGCCCAGCGCGGCAGCGGTTTCGGTTGCCGCCTCGCGCAATGCCATTGATTCACTGCCGCCCGATTTTTTCACGCGTTCCAGCGTCATCTTGCGGAAATTGACTGAGATCATCTGGAAGGTGGAACCACTGCCCAGCCCGGCCGTCAGGAACAGCATCAGGAAGACGCCAAAGAAGGCGATAAAATTCCCGCCTGCGCCATTCGAAGGCAGTGTCAGGAAAAGTAAGGCGCTAAAAATAGCCATCAGAATGAAGTTCACCAGCGTCACGCGTGTCCCGCCCAGGCGATCCGACAGTGCTCCACCAGCAGAACGGGCAAGCGCACCGATGAGTGGACCAAAGAAGGCGTAATGCATAATGACCACGTCAGGAAACTGGGTCTTCGACAACATGGCGAAACCGGCTGAAAATCCGATAAACGAACCAAAAGTTGCCAGATAGAGAAAGCTCATGATCCACATGTGCTTACGCTTTAACACAGGCAACTGTGCTTTCAGTGACGCTTTCGATGCGGTCAGTTCGTTCATGCCAAACCAGGCGGCCAGGGTAAAGAGTGCCAGCAACGGCACCCATACCCATGCGGCATTGGCCAGGAAGATCATACTGCCATCAGGCTGTGCCACGCCCGTTGCGCCGAATACGGCAAACATTGAAAACGAAATTGCCAGCGGTGCCAGAAGCTGCATCACGCTCACGCCCAGGTTGCCGAAGCCGCCGTTAATCCCTAATGCGCTCCCCTGCTTCTCTTTTGGAAAGAAGAAGCTGATGTTCGCCATGCTGGAAGCAAAGTTCGCCCCGGCAAAGCCACACAACAGCGCGATGACAATGAATGTACTGAATGGGGTTGAGGTATCTTCAACCGCGAAACCCAGCCAGAGGCATGGGATTATCAGAATACCGGTGCTGAATGCGGTCCAGCGACGGCCACCGAATACCGGGACCATAAAAGAGTATGGTACGCGCAGCAGTGCGCCCGAAACCGACGGTAAGGCTGTCAGCATAAAGAGCTGGTCGGTCGAAAACTGAAAACCGACTTTGTTCAGGTTTACGGCAACAGCACTAAATAACATCCACACACAGAACGCCAGTAACAGACACGGGACAGAAATCCACAGGTTACGACTGGCGACGTGGTGGCCCTGGCGTTGCCAGAAAAGCGGATCGTCCGGACGCCAGTCGTTAATAACTCGGCCTGACACCCTTTGGGGGGTAGAAGAGTGGCTCATAGACACCTCTGGTTATTGATTTGACGAGGCCACATTAGTTTTTACAGCGCAAGGTAAGTTGATATAAATCAAAGGAAAAGTCTGCATAACACCGGGCAAAAAGCGACCATGCTCATTAGTGAGTAGCTCCCTTTTCTAAAAAAAGTGTGGTTTTTCACCGCCCTGTAGCATTGTGAAAAAGCCCCTCTCCTTTTATGGATAAAGGCAACGATAAAGGGGTACTTCTTTATGAGTATGGGTATACCTCAGGGTATGGCGGACAATGTCGACCACTCTTTGTTTCTGCGCGCCGGAGTCTTGCCATCTATGCTTAAACGCCTCTTTACACCGCTCTCACTGGTCAACCAGGTCGCGTTGACAATGCTGCTGTCCACGGTTATCGGCGTGGCGGGCATGGCGGTTTCCGGCTGGCTGGTGCTTGGCGTTCAGGGCAGCGCCCACGCCATTAACAAAGCGGGATCGCTGCGCATGCAAAGTTATCGTCTGCTGGCGAGCGTGCCGCTGCGCCCGGCAGATGATGCCTTACTCCAGGAGATGGAGCAGACGGCATTCAGTTCTGAACTGGCCGATGTTGCCGAACGTGACGGACAGCAACAGCAGTTACAGGCGTTACAGTATTTCTGGCGCAACGACGTCGCTCCGGCCCTTAAAGAGGCTCAGGAACCGCAGGCCGTCACCGATAAGATTGCTACCTATGTTAATCGGATCGATACGCTGGTTACCGCCTTCGATCACAGCACCGAACAGCGCATGGCTCGCGTCGTGATCCTGCATCGGGTGATGGCCATCTTGCTGGGTTTACTGCTTCTCTTCACCGTCGTCTGGCTTCGTGCCCGCCTGCTCCAGCCATGGGAACAGCTACTGAAAATGGCCCAGGCGGTCAGTCAGCGTAACTTCACCCGACGGGCACAAATCAACGGACGCAATGAGATGGCGACCCTGGGGACAGCGCTGAATAATATGTCGGAAGAGCTGGCGGAAAGTTACGCCGTCCTTGAACAGCGCGTTCAGGAAAAAACCGCCGGGCTTGAGCAAAAAAACCAGATTCTCTCTTTTCTGTGGCAGGCCAACCATCGCCTGCATTCGCGCATTCCGCTGTGCGAACGGCTATCACCGGTACTTCACGGCTTGCAAAATCTGACGCTGCTGCATGATATCGAGTTGCGCGTTTACGACATGGAAGATGAGAAAAACCATCAGGAATTCACCTGCCACTCGGATATCTCCTGTGATGATCGGGGGTGCTATTTATGTCCGCGCGACATCCACCCCACCCCGGCTGGCGGCAGTTCAACACTGAAATGGCGTCTGGCGGATAACCATACGCAGTATGGTTTGCTGCTGGCGCAACTGCCCAACGGCAGGCATCTTAACCATGATCAGCAACAACTTGTCGATACGCTTGTTGAGCAGTTAACCGCGACCCTGGCGCTGGACCGCCACCAGGAACACCTGCAGCAGATGATGGTGATGGAAGAGCGTGCCACCATCGCCCGGGAACTGCATGACTCCATCGCACAGTCGCTCTCCTGTATGAAGATGCAGGTCAGCTGTTTACAGATGCAGGGCGGCAGCCTGCCCGATACCAGCCAGCAGTTGCTGGGGCAAATACGCACCGAACTTAATACCTCATGGGCGCAGTTGCGTGAGCTATTGACGACATTCCGCTTACAATTAACAGAGCCCGGACTGCGTCCGGCACTGGAATCCAGTTGTCAGGAATACAGCGCGCGCTTTGGTTTCAGGGTCCAACTGGATTATCAACTCCCTGCGCGTCTCGTGCCTTCGCACCAGGCAATCCATCTGTTGCAGATTGCCCGCGAAGCATTAAGCAATTCGCTAAAGCATTCTGGCGCGACTGAGGTCATCGTCTCGGTCGTCCAACAGGAAAAACGAGTAATATTGCAGGTTCGCGACAACGGCTGTGGCGTGCCGGAAAACGCAGCGCGAACTAACCATTATGGCTTGATTATCATGCGCGACCGCGCGCAAAGCTTACGTGGCGATTGCCAGGTGCGACGGCGTGAATCCGGCGGCACCGATGTGACCGTGACGTTTATTCCCGAAAATCTTCTCTCATCTGTACAAGGAGATAATTATGACTAACCAGGAACCGGCTACCATTTTGCTCATCGACGATCACCCGATGTTGCGTACCGGCGTCAGGCAACTTATCAGTATGTCGCCTGAGATCACCGTTGTCGGCGAAGCCAGTAATGGCGAACAGGGTATCGAGCTGGCAGAGGAACTGGACCCGGACCTGATTCTGTTAGACCTGAATATGCCTGGGATGAACGGCCTTGAAACGCTGGATAAACTGCGGGAGAAAACGCTGTCGGGTCGCGTGGTAGTATTCAGCGTCTCGAATCACGAAGAAGATGTTGTCACGGCCCTTAAACGCGGTGCCGATGGTTATCTGCTCAAAGATATGGAGCCGGAAGATTTACTCAAAGCCCTCCAGCAGGCTGCGGCGGGCGAGATGGTTTTGAGCGAAGCGTTAACCCCCGTGCTCGCGGCCAGCCTGCGCGCTAACCGGGCAACCTCCGACCGTGACATCAGCCAGTTAACTCCGCGCGAACGCGACATCCTGAAGCTCATCGCGCAGGGTCTGCCCAATAAAATGATCGCCCGTCGTCTGGATATCACCGAAAGCACGGTAAAAGTGCACGTAAAACATATGCTGAAAAAAATGCGCCTTAAATCCCGCGTGGAAGCTGCGGTCTGGGTCCATCAGGAACGCATTTTTTAATTTTCAGGCGCCATCAGATCCCAGCCCGGTGCGGCATCGGAGGTGTCAACCAGCGGTGCCGTCAGTGTCAGCACAATCTCATTGGACGAGACGCGCTGACCCTTTTCATCTTCGGCAATAACCGCCAGATGCCACTCGTTAGTTGCCCCTTCGCTGTTATCCCATTTCGGCATAATAATCGACCAGCCGTCCGTACTACCGGAACGCGCGGGCGGCGTGAGGCTAAGCTGTTGGGTATCCCCCTGCCAGCGTAACTCACGAATTCCGTGCGTACTGCGAATATCGAGTTTCAGAGGCACCGTTTCGCCTGGCTGCAGATCCCAGGGCGGTGTGGCGAGGAATACTGAAAGCGTCTTACGCTGACGGTATTCAAAGACCGGAAGCGTATCCCGCACCGGATTATCATAACGACTGCCGCGCAAAGACGGCTCCTCTCCCAGTTGGCTGGCGGAAAGTTGTTTCCACAGAGGAACACCAAACCGATAATTCAGTTTTAAACCTAAATCGTTCTGACTTTCGCCGTTTTCCCCCTGTTTATGGTGCGCCGAGAACGTAACCAGGGGAACCGGCGTATAATCCAGCCCCACTTTTACCGCCAGCGGATTACGATAACCGGTTCCGGAGTCGAATAGATCCACGCTCTCACCAAAGTATTGTTCCAGACTGACGCTGGTATCAAGCTGCTGCCAGAAAGGTAAACGCGCCTGAGCGGTAATGTCATAGCCGCGAGCCATACGTTGCTGGAGTGTTGCCGAGCGATATGTCCAGTCGCTGAGCGGCTGATAGTAGTTGGCAGAAAAACGCAGCGATTGCCCCCATACTTCCGCCCCCAGACCTGTGCGGGCAAGGTTTTCATCGATCAGATTGTCATAGAAGGTGTTATAGCCCAGCAGCCAGTCACCGGTAATCCAGCGCTGTCCGATACCCACGTTACCTACCAGGCCGTCGTCCTGTTGTGTCAGGCCAAGCTGACTCCAGCTAAGGTAACGGGAAGTATCCTGTAAAGGGATAAACCAGTCGCCATGGCTACCGTTGAAGCCCCCGTCGTCATCAACTTTGACATCTATAGACGCTCTGCCCCATGGCGACAGCCAGGACTCCACCTGCTGGTTTACCTCATCGCTCACCACATCGCGCAGTTGACCAAAAGCGAACTGGCGCGCCTGCGCCCCCGCATCCAGCCCGTTGTCTGTCATGCTGGCTTCACCAAAGGCTTTAGCCATTTCGGCCAGGTGTTTTTCACTGTTGCCTTTATCCGGAGCCATACCGAGATCGGGCAACGTATCACCATCATTATCAAACGGATGTTGAGCCTGCTGAACATACCAGGACTGCGGGGAGGTCTGTAAACCACTAACCGCACTTCCCGCCAGCGGCAAGAATAAAAGCAGTATTGGGGAAGAGGAAAACCAGTGCATCACGTTTGTAGGGGGTCGCTCCAGGCTGGAAATGATCGCCAGTCGTTCAGGTTAGCGGCTTTGGACGCCAATTTCAGCTTTTGCGGAAATTTCAGGAAAATCCTTATCCCCCCGCCTCGCCGGACTACATTTAAATAATCGCTGACAAATGAGAAAAAACGAATGACTCAGACACTAAGATGGGCAGTGTGCAGTTCTCTGTTGTTCTGTGCCGTGTCGGCCAGCGCAACCGACATTTTCCAGCTGCAATCTCCGGCCTTCGGTGATAACGCGCTGATGGAAAAAAAATATGCGGGCAACGCCAGCAGCAATCCTAACTGCACAGGAGAGAATGTTTCACCGGCGCTGGTGTGGAATAATCCGCCAGCTAAAACGCAGAGTTTCGCCCTGGTGGTGCATGACCCGGAAGGCGCGATGGGACTTGGCGTGACCCATCTGGTGGCCTATAACATTCCCCCTTCTGGCACCGGTTTTGCCGAAAATGATCTGCGTGACGCAAAAGGCTATACCGGCGGTAAAAATACCCCCGGTACCCTGCAATGGTATGGCCCTTGCCCACCTCCGGGTAGCGGCGCACACCATTATACCTTCACCCTGATTGCCACCAGCCTCGCACCAGATCTCCCCAAAGGGTTAACCCGGGAAGAACTGTTTGCCAAACTCAAAGGCCACACCCTGGGCGCGGCGGGGCTCATTGGCCGCTTCGGACAGTAGCGCTTTTAATTCCGGCAGACAGGAGCCGCAGTTCGTGCCGCAGCGCAGGGCGTTCCCCAGCGCTGCGGTGCTGTCACAGCCTGCGGCAATAGCGGCGTGAATCGCATTTTCCCCCACACTGTAGCAACTACAGACCGTGCGCCCTGGTGCGGGTGAGCAGGATGGCGACTGCCCTGCCAGCAGGTTATGTCGCGCTTGCGCCGTTGCTGGCGCGGTGAAAAATGCCTGCGAAATGACGTCATGCGCAATAACAGGAAGCCGCGTATCGCTCCACCACCCCAGCATTAGTTGCCCGTTATGCCAGGCCAGCAGATTTCTCACCGTACCAGCGCGGACAGTCTGCATCTCCCATCCTTTCGTCTGACACCAGGTCGTCAGCCAGGCCACGGCATCACCACTGCCCGCCAGCGTAAAATGGAAAGCGCCATCCGTCGCTTTGCGTACCCAATAGAGATCAGCGGGTAGTTCCGGCATTTCACGCGCATATAATTCGCCTTGCCAGCCAGGCTGCCAGGCTGCTATGCGCACCGCCGTTTGTTTGCTTTCCGGCTGCCCGGAATGCGGATCGCAAACAGAGGCCACCAGCACGTTAACCTTTCCCTGACGGGCAAAGCAGTGGTTCCAGTGCATCGGGGTGAAGAGTTCGCCTTCGCGCTGCCCGTGGTGAATACGCGCCCGCGCCACCATAACGCCACGGGGAGAGCTAATATGCACAAGATCCCCCTCACACAGCGAAAAACGGGCAGCATCAGCCGGGGAAATCTCGACCACAGGTTCAGCGATATGCTGCATCAACCGTGCAACCGTACCGGTACGGGTCATCGTATGCCACTGGTCGCGGATCCGCCCGCTATTGAGCAAGAGCGGATAGAACGTCGTCGGTTGCGCCATCGCGCGCACGGGCGATACAGGTACGGTGCGCAGATGCCCGGAAGATCGCCAGCCACGGCGTAACGCTTCCGGGGTAACGCTCCACTGGTGTGGTTCCAGCCTGTCCCACTCCTCAAGGCTTAACCTGGCAAGCTCGCTGATATCAAACGCCCGCGTGCCGTTGTTTTCAAAACCGGAGAGCGCCGCGTGCTCTGAGAAAATCTCATGGGGGTGTTGCCAGGCAAACGCGGGGCCGAAACCGAGTCGTTGCGCGATCTGCGCGATTATCCACCAGTCAGCTTTTGCCTCGCCTGGCGGGGGTAAAAAGGCCCGCTGGCGAGAGATACGTCGCTCAGAATTAGTCACCGTGCCATTTTTCTCTCCCCATGCCAGCGCCGGGAAACGGATGTGGGCATAGCGGCTGGTATCGGTGTCGGCTACCACCTCAGAGACAATCACCAGCGGACAGGCCGCCAGTGCGGCGCATACCGCATGGCTGTCCGGCAGCGAGACTGCCGGATTGGTGCCCATTATCCACACCGCTTTCACCTCGCCGCGCCCGATGGCTGCAAACAGGTCCACTGCCATCAATCCCGGCGTTTGTGCCAGTCGCTCCGTCCCCCAGAAACGCGCCACTCTGGCAAGGTCCGCCGCCTCAAAATTCATGTGCGCCGCCAGTTGGGTCGCAAGGCCCCCCACTTCACGCCCCCCCATAGCATTCGGTTGTCCGGTCAGGGAAAACGGGCCGCAGCCTGGACGGGCAAATTTACCGCTGGCGAGATGCACATTAATGATGGCATTACACTTATCGCTGCCACTTGATGACTGGTTAATTCCCATGGTGAACAGCGTCATCGCCCGTGGCGCGGTGATAAACCAGTCATAAAATGTTGTGACAACGTCACGTGGCAGCGCGCAAAATGTCGCTACCACTTCTGGTGTCCACTCATGCGCGGCGGCCAGCGCCGCGTCGCCCTCCTCGAAATCAACCAGGGAACCAGTACCCGCAGCGATCATATTTAACAGACCGACAAACAGCGCTGTGTCACTCCCCGGTGCAAGCGGCAGATGGAGGTCGGCAATCGCGCAGGTGGCAGTGACGCGAGGGTCGATAACCACCACTTTCAGCGCCGGGTTATCATGCTTTGCCTGCACAATTCGCTGATAGAGCACCGGATGGGTCCAGGCGGCATTTGACCCCACCAGCACCAGCAGGTCACTCTTTTCAATATCTTCATAGCTGCACGGCACGACATCAGCGCCAAAGGCGCGCTTGTAACCCGTGACGGCAGAGGACATACACAACCGTGAGTTGGTGTCGATATTTGCCGCACCAATAAAGCCTTTCATTAGCTTATTAGCGGCATAATAGTCCTCGGTCAGCAGTTGTCCGGATGCATAAAACGCCACAGCCTGCGGGCCAAATTCGCTGATAATGGCATTCAGGCGCTCCCCGGCAGTATCCAGCGCCGTCTGCCAGCTTACCGTCTGATCATCGACCTGCGGGGCCAGCAGCCGCCCCGCTAACCCGGTGGTCTCCCCGAGCGCAGCCCCTTTCACACACAGGCGGCCATAGTTTGCCGGGTGCGCGCTGTCACCCGCAACGCTCACCCCATTTTCTGCAACGGTCGCAACCACGCCGCAGCCCACACCGCAGTATGGGCAGGTGGTGCGGGTACTCATGACGCCTCCGCGCGCATCAGCAGAACCTGATTGCCGACCCACACTTTTCCGCCTTCCACTTTGACCGGCCAGGCGCGGACCGCCGGTTCGCCACTTTCCACATAGCAGCCATCACGCAGGCGGATACGCTGTTTATAGAGCGGCGATATCACCAGCGGCTCTCCGTTGGTGTCGCCCAGGATCCCGCGCGACAGGACCTGGGCATTGCTGCCCGGTTCGTGATTATCGAGGGCATAAATGGTTTCGCCAAAGCGGAACAGCGCAATTTGCCGCTCGCCCAGCCGTGCGCCAATCCCCGCCTGTTCAGGAATAGCGGCGATATCACAAATAACCTGCCACGGTCGCCACGGCAACTGCCCCTCTGGCTGTTCTGCTGCCAGCGCGAGCTGCGGCTGGTCGCGAACAACCTCACGGTGCACGGTTTCGTCCGGCTTATCGCTGTTAACGAACGAGCGGAACAGCGCCAGGCGGTCGGGATCGTTAAGCGTGGTCTGCCATTCACACTGATAACTGTCCACCACCCGCGCCATCTCTTCTTCCAGTTCAGCCGCAATCTCCAGGCTGTCGTTCATAATGACATCACGCAGGTAGTCGATGCCGCCCTCCAGATTATCGAGCCAGGTGCTGGTGCGCTGCAGGCGGTCAGCCGTGCGGATGTAGAACATCAGGAAACGGTCAATGGTACGGATCAGCGTGGCCTCATCCAGATCACTGGCAAACAGATCCGCATGGCGTGGTTTCATGCCGCCGTTACCGCAAACATAGAGATTCCAGCCTTTCTCTGTAGCTATCACTCCCACATCTTTCCCCTGCGCTTCTGCACACTCGCGGGTACAACCGGACACCGCCATTTTGATCTTATGTGGGGCACGCAGGCCCTTGTAACGATGCTCCAGCGCCACCGCCAGCCCGGTAGAGTCCTGCACGCCATAGCGACACCAGGTCGAACCGACGCAGGATTTCACCGTACGCAGCGACTTGCCGTAGGCGTGCCCGGTTTCAAACCCGGCATCCACCAATTCCTGCCAGATGGCAGGAAGCTGCTCCAGGCGTGCGCCAAAGAGGTCGATACGCTGACCACCGGTGACTTTGCTGTAAAGCTGATAGCGTTTGGCTATCTGCCCGATGGCAATCAGCCCATCCGGTGTGACCTCGCCGGCAGGCATACGCGGCACAATGGAGTAGGTTCCGTCTTTCTGAATATTGGCGAAATAACGGTCATTAGTATCCTGCAGCGGCAGGTGCGTCGGTTTGAGCAGATATTCATTCCAGCAGGAGGCCAGAATCGACCCGACCAGCGGCTTACACACCTCGCAGCCCTGCCCGTGACCATAACGGCTTATCAACTGTGCGAAAGTACGAATATGGTTGACGCGCACCAGATGGTGGATCTCCTGGCGCGAGTACGGGAAGTGTTCGCAGATATCTTTTTTCACTTCCACACCCTGCGATGCCAGCTGATGTTCCATTACCTGTTTCACCAGCGCGCTGCAACCGCCACAACCGGTGGCCGCTTTGGTACAACTTTTGATTGCCCCCATGTCGGTGGCACCCGTACTGACCGCCTGGCAAATATCCCCCTTACTGACGTTATGGCAGGAACAAATCTGTGCGCTGTCCGGCAATGCCGCCACGCCGAGCGCTTTGGGTGCGCTTCCTGCAAGCGCTGGCAGGATCAGGCTTTCCGGCTGCGCAGGCAGGGCCAGCCCGTTGAGCATGGTTTGTAGCAGCGTGGCATAGTCGCTGGCATCCCCTACCAGTACGCCACCGAGCAGTTGTTTGCCGTCTTCGCTGACCACGATTTTTTTATAAATTTGCGCCGGGCCGTCGGTCCACTGATAACTCAGGCAGCCCGGCGTGCGCCCGTGAGCATCGCCGAATGACGCCACGTCAACACCCAGCAATTTGAGTTTTGTGCTCATATCCGCGCCGGAAAATGCCGCCGCTTCGCCGCTAAGATGAGCCGCCACCACTCGTGCCATCTGATATCCCGGTGCCACCAGACCATAGACTTTGCCCTCCCATACCGCGCATTCACCAATAGCGAAGATGTTTTCATCTGAGGTCTGGCACAGTTCATTAATCGCGATCCCGCCGCGTTCCCCGAGGCGCAATTCCCCGCGACGGGCGAGCGCATCTTGCGGACGAATCCCGGCGGAAAACACCACCATGTCGGTTGTCAGGCTCTCACCATCGGCAAAATTAAGTGTCAGCGTGTCGCCGTTCGCCACGATTTCCCGGGTCGCCTTGCTGGTATGAACCTGTACCCCCAGCGCGGTGATTTTTTTGCGTAGCATGGCGCCGCCCTGTTCATCGAGCTGGACTGCCATCAGCGCCGGGGCGAACTCCACCACGTGGGTTTCCAGCCCCAGTTGTTTTAATGCATTCGCCGCTTCGAGTCCCAGCAGCCCGCCGCCAATCACGACACCACGGGTGGCGCTTTTCGCACGGGCGGCAATCTCATCCAGGTCATCCAGGGTGCGATAGACAAAACAGCCGCTGGCATCATGTCCCGGTACTGGCGGTACAAACGGGTACGAACCGGTCGCCAGTACCAGTTTGTCCCAGCGCGTCTCATGGCCCTGCGCGTCCCGCACCACCTGCAACACGCGGTCGATTTCAGTAATGGTCTGGTTAAGACGTAACTCAATGCCATGCTGGTCAAAAAAATCCTCCGCGACCATGGAGAGTGATTGCGCGCTGCGCCCGGCAAAATACTCGGATAAATGTACGCGATCGTAGGCGGCATAACGTTCTGCACCGAATACCACGATGTGACAGGATTTATGCAGGTTGCGGCTCACGCACTGTTCCAGAAAATGGTGGCCGACCATACCGTGTCCGACCACAACCAGAGTAGGTTTTGTCATCTTTGAGATCCCGGCAGCCGCTGGCTGCGCTGTAAAGCTGTCGAAAAGCCAGCCCGCCTGCGGCGGTTCCGGCGTATTTAATCGTTCGGTGAGTGCGGCCGCGCTGGCGCAATCGCCCAGCAGCAGTGCGCCGCATAGTCTGTTTTCCCGCACCAGCAGACGCCGGTAATGGCCGCTGAGGGGATCGAGGCTGGACCAGATATCATCGCCATCGTGCGCCTGAATCTCCCCGACGCTGAACAGGTCGATGCCGGTCACTTTCAGTCGCAGCCCACCCGCCTGCCAGTGAAAATCCGTCTCAGGCGTGCCGAGCAGACGCGCGGCGAGAATGTCGGCCTGCTGTAAACAAGGCGCTACCAGCCCCCAGGTTTGCCCGGCGATTTCACAACATTCACCAATGGCGCTCACCCCGGCGATAGCGCTACGCAACTGACCGTCCACGACGATACCGCGCGCACAGGGAATACCGCAGGCCTCGGCAAGGGCTATCGCGGGACGCACCCCGGTGGTCATCACCACACGGCCTGCCGACACAACGCGCCCGTTGGTCAGTGTGACGCTATCGCGGGTGATGTGGCGGATGCTGGCGGACAGTTCGCAATCAATACCGCGTTCGCGCAGGTGCGCCGCCAGCAGTTCCCCTGCCTGGGCGTCAAGCTGTTGTTCCATCAGCCATTCGCCCCGGTTAACTAACGTGACGTTGTCACCGTGACGGCGCAGCGCTGCCGCCGCTTCAACCCCCAGTACGCCCCCACCGAGGACAACAACCGGCCCGCTGCCTGCCAGAATGGACTGCACATCGCTGATACGGCGAAAGCCATGGACATGCGGTAAGTCATGGCCCGGTACGGGCGGGATAATGGGGGTCGACCCGGTGGCAAACACCAGCTCGTCCCAGGCCAGTTCACGTTGGGTGGTGATAACCCGGCGCGCCTGCACATCAACCCGGGTGACCGTCTCCCCTGTCAGTACCCTGATGCCGCGTGCCTGATACCACAGAGCATCATGCATGACGGTGTCGCTGAAGGTTTTCTCTGCCCCCAGCACCGGCGACAGCTGGATGCGGTTATAGGCATGTCCCGGCTCGTCGCCAATCATCGTGATGGCATAGCGGTCAATGCCCGATTCGCTGAGTTTTTCAACAAGGCGGGTGGCCGCCATGCCGTTGCCAATGATTAACAGTCGCAGGGTCATTTCGCTCACCTCAGGCCGCTTTCGGCTGTTTTTCATAGAGGAAATGGAGGATCTGCTGGCGCAGGTGGTGATAACGGCTGTCATCTGCCAGCTGTACCCGATTGCGCGGACGCGGCAGCTTGACGTCAAGTATTTCCCCGACAGTCGCCGCCGGACCGTTGGTCATCATCAGCACCCGATCAGAGAGCAACACCGCCTCATCCACATCATGGGTAATCAGTACGATAGTGGTGTTCAGCGACTGCTGGATCTGCATGACCGCATCCTGCAGGTGGGCGCGGGTTAACGCATCAAGTGCGCCGAACGGCTCATCCATCAGCAGCACTTTGGGTTTCATGGCCAGCGCACGGGCGATACCGACACGTTGTTTCATCCCCCCGGAGATCTCTCCCGGACGTTTGTGCAGCGCGTGGCCCATTTGTACCCGATCCAGATTGTGCTCAATCCACTCCCGGCGTTCCGCTTTGTTCATGGTGCGACGGAACACCTGATCCACCGCCAGCGCCACGTTGTCAAAACAGGTCAGCCACGGCAGCAAAGAGTGATTCTGGAACACGACCGCCCGCTCCGGGCCGGGCCCGGCGATTTCCCGGTTATCACACAATAACCCCCCTTCGGTGGGGAGCGTGATACCGGCAATCAGATTAAGTAAGGTGGATTTTCCACAGCCTGAGTGACCAATCAGGCTGACCGTTTCCCCTTCATGAATATCGAAAGAGACATTTTGCAGCGCCACAAACTCGCCACCCGCAGTGGAAAAACGCTGGCTCACCGCCTGCACCTGAATAATCGGTTTTTTGCTCATTTTATTTCTCCTGCCAGCTAAAGCGACGTGCCACCAGCATTAGCCCCTGCTCAAGCAGCAGGCCAACGACACCGATAATGACAATGGCGATTAAAATGTTTTCCACATTGAGGTTGTTCCATTCGTTCCAGATCCAGAAACCGATCCCCAGGCCGCCGGTGAGCATCTCGGCTGCGACAATCACCAGCCAGGCGATACCTATCGATAAACGGACGCCGGTGAGCACGGCGGGCAAGACTGCCGGGAACAAAATACGGCGCATGACTGTCCATTCGGACAATTGCAGAACGCGGGCCACGTTGAGGTAATCTTGCGGAATGCGACGCACCCCTTCGGCGGTATTAATCACCATCGGCCAGATAGAACAGATGAAAATGGTCCAGCTTGATGCCGGTTCTGCTTTCTGAAAAAGCAGCAGACCAATCGGCAGCCATGCCAGCGGGCTGACCGGGCGCAGCAGCGCAATCAGCGGGTTGAACATCCGCGCCAGAAAGATAAAACGGCCAATCATAAAGCCCAGCGGGATCCCGACCACTGCCGCCAGACCAAAACCGATAGCGACACGCTGCAATGAAGCCAGCACATTCCAGCCGATCCCCATGTCATTCGGCCCATCCTGGTAGAACGGGTCGGCAAACAACGTCAGTGCCGAATCCAGCGTGCTGAGCGGTGTGGGAAAACCTTTGCTGTTGATTGCCGCCAGTTCCCAGGCGATAAGCAGCAGCCCAAGCCCCAGCAGCGCGGGAACAACACGTTCGGCTACCGCGCGTGTTTTGCGCGACAGGGCTGGCTTGCGGGTGCGAACTTTCACCGGTGGCAAGGTAATCACTTCGCCCGGAATGGACGGTGGCGTAATGCGCTGTGTGTTCTGTTGATGTGTCATATCAGGCCCCTGTTCGTTGAATGTCGAAACGTCTGGCGTAGTGCTCCGGGTCGGTACCGTCCCAGCGAGAGCCATCCATCAGCGTGCTGGTTCGCATAGTCTGCGCAGGCGGCGTGATCCCCCCGATAGCCGTGGCGGCATCTTTCCAGATATCGATACGGTTGATGCGGCTGGCGATGGCGGCATAATCCGGTACGCTTTTCAGCAGTCCCCAGCGGCGGAACTGGGTTAAAAACCACATGCCGTCGGAGTGCCACGGATAATTCACCTGCCCGTCGCTAAAGAAGCGGATAGCGTGCGCGTCCTGCCAGCGCTTGCCCGCACCGTTGTCGTATTCACCGAGCATGCGCCCGGTCAGATACTGCTCTTTGGTGTTGAGCCACGCCCGACGCGAGAGAATGCGTGCAGTTTCACGGCGATTATCATCAGAAGCATCAATCCAGCGGGCTGCCTCCATCACCGCGCAGACCAGCGCGCGGGCGGTGTGCGGATTTTGTTCGACCCAGGCGCTGCGTGTGCCGAGAATTTTTTCCGGATGATCCGGCCACACGGACTGGCTGGTCGCGGCGGTAAATCCGATGCGGTCATTAATGGCACGGGCGTTCCATGGCTCCCCTACGCAAAAACCGACCATGTTACCGATCCGCATGTTCATCACCATTTGCGGAGGCGGTACCACCACCGTGCGGATATCGGTAAAGGGGTTAATCCCCGCGCTCGCCAGCCAGTAATAGAGCCACATGGCGTGGGTGCCGGTCGGAAAGGTATGAGCAAAGGTGTATGTCCCGGGTGCGCTCTGCCCAATCATTTTTTTCAGGCTTTCACCATCGGTGACGCCTTTATCCAGCAGGTCAGTGGAAAGGGTGATCCCCTGGCCGTTCTGGTTGAGGGTCATCAGGTTGGCCATCGACTGGGTTTTTCCTGCGATCCCCAGTTCCAGGCCGTACAACAAGCCATAGAGCACATGTGCGGCATCCAGTTCACCGGAGACAAGTTTGTCGCGCACCGCCGCCCAACTGGCCTCTTTGGTGGGCACCAGGGTGATGCCATATTTTTTATCGAACCCTTTCAGAGCGGCAATGACCAGCGGCGCACAATCCGTCAGTGGAATAAACCCGACACGAACGGTGGTCAGTTCCGGTTTATCGGAACCCGCCGCCCACGCTGCCTGCATCAGACCGGGCATTAGCATCGCACCGCCCAGTGCTGCACCTGCCTGTAGAAAACGCCTGCGCGTTAA
The DNA here is from genome assembly GCA_900112785.1 of Phytobacter palmae. Taxonomy (GTDB): domain Bacteria; phylum Pseudomonadota; class Gammaproteobacteria; order Enterobacterales; family Enterobacteriaceae; genus Phytobacter; species Phytobacter palmae. The sequence continues at coordinate 63,890 of FONB01000006.1, forward strand.
TGAAACCGATGAATCGCCCATACCCACTCCCGAAGCAAAAAAAAAGCGCCCGTTGATGCTTTCGCACCAATGGACGCCTTTATCCGTATGGTCAGTGAACCGCCGTTGGTTCCCTGCCACTGTTGTAGTCACTTACACCCGATAACAATGCAACCGCTATGCCAGGTCTAAAACCGCTGTTTTTAGCGCTTTTAAAACGTTTTCAGGTTTTTTTCGCACTGCTCATGTGCAGGAAATGCCCGCTGAATGTGCAACTACTCCTTAGGTGTTAGAGGCCATAATGCCCGCACAGTAAGCAGCGCGCGGGCGATTTCGACCATGCGCTGATTCTTGTCCATTGCCATTTTACGCAGACATTGCCAGGCCTGTTCTTCGCTCATGTTCTGGTGGTTCATCAGGATGTTTTTCGCTTTATCTATCAGCGTCCGTTCCTCAAGAGAGTCCTGTAGCGACGCCAGTTGCGCACTGAGCTGTTCCAGTTCACGGGCCTGCTGGCGCACCAGGGGCAGGAGTTGTCTGTCGAGCCGCCCGGAAAGATGGTCGCCCGGTGTTTCATCAAGCCAGGTATTGACGTTAACATCGTCATCCTCTTCCAGCATGGACGCCGTGGTATGCATCAGTTCATTGATCAACACCTCTTCCAGCGCACGCAGATGTTCCAGTCTCTGGGTTTGCAGCGCGAACCAGCGTAGCGCCCCTTCTCCGCCATCTGCAGGGGGCACGCGGGTGCAGGCCTGGCGGCGAAGCTGCTCAATCTCCAGCCCGGCGGTGCATTCGCGGGCAAAGATCGCGCCGACATCAGGCGCGGCGAGAGACAAAAAAGCCTCAAAGCAGGGCTGCTGACCATCAATTCGGTCCACCAGTGACTGGCGAAGTGCATCGCTAAACGCCGACTGGGTAAAGCCAATCGCCCCCAGCGCACGCTCTTGTCCTACCAGCTCTTTTCCCTGCATAAAGCTATAAAGCGCCACCAGATGTTTAACGATTCGGGGATCGTCCACGCTGTCGTTAAGCTGCGGAATAATGCTTAACAGGTGGCTAATAGTGCGGCTGAATTGCGCCATCGCCTGCTCCGCCGTTATACGCCGGGTTTTTATCTGTTCGCGTAACTGCGGAAGTTGTTCCAGACATCCAACAGCAGCGGCAATACGGTGGCATAATGCGCTACTGGCAAGTGGCCTGAGCGTGGCAAGCAACGGTAAAAACGGCGTGATGTTCTCATCGGCAAGGGCGCTGCTGGCGCGACATTCCAGCGCGTAAAGCTGCCCTTTTGAACACAGCCAGATATTCGATGCACCGCGTTCGCACTGCAGCGTATGGGTCAGATGGCTGATTTTCCCCGCCAGCACGCCAAGCTGGGTGAGCTGGTAAAGCTGTTGTTTCTGGACCTGACGCGCGTAGCGAAACCAGTCGGTGGCGTCGGGTGTCGCATCAGTATAATTAATCATGCTTACTCTCCGTGGCTCTCTGCTGGGGAGAAATAAGCAATAACCATGCCTTATCGAAGGAGTGAAGATGCAAAAGATTGTGATTGTCGCCAACGGCGCGGCGTACGGCAGTGAATCCTTATTTAACAGTTTGCGTCTGGCAATCGCCCTGCGCGAGCAGGAAGCCGACCTCGATTTACGCCTCTTTTTAATGTCTGACGCGGTAACAGCCGGGCTGCACGGGCAAAAACCCGCCGAGGGGTACAACATTCAGCAAATGCTGGAGATCCTTACCGCGCAAAACGTACCGGTGAAACTGTGTAAGACCTGTACTGACGGCAGGGGTATTACTTCACTGCCTTTAGTGGATGGCGTGGCGATTGGCACCCTGGTCGAACTGGCACAGTGGACGCTGGCAGCCGATAAGGTGCTGACCTTCTAATGCCCGCCTTTCTTTAATACTTTTTTCTTATGGATGTCGCTCTGGCATCAAGTTTGCCTGCTGTGCTGCCGATAGGCATTAGAGACAACACAGCAGGTACTTATAAATATGTTCAGGTCAATTCGTGCTCGTATCATTGCAGCAACGGCGGGCTGTCTCGCTATTGCTCTTCTTCTCAACACTGTTATTAACTACCAGGTAACCAGCCAGCATAATCAGTACGCTCAGCAAGACATCCTCACCAGCACCAGCGGTAGCCACAGCCTCGCCATCAGTGACTGGGTTAGCAGTAAAACAACCGCCATCGCCTCCCTGCAGAAAGTGGCATTAACTGACGATCCCGTTCCGGTATTCACCCAGATTGCGCAGGCTACTGGCTTTATCAACGTCTATGTAGGTTACGCCAGTAAAACGGCCAAATTCTCCAACCCGGACGGTGTGCCTGCGGATTATGACCCGACCATTCGCCCCTGGTATCAGCAGGCCGCTAAAGCTGATGCCCCGATCGTCACCGCGCCTTATGTCGATGCAGGCAGCGGGAAACTGGTGGTCACCTTCGCGGTGCCAGTTAAAGAAAACGGTACGCTTAAAGCGGTGGTCGCAGGTGATGTCTCAATGGACAGCGTGGTGGCCAACGTACAGGGTATTAAACCCACCCCCAACAGCAGCGGGTTGTTACTTAACAGCGATGGCAGCGTGATTGCCGCCAACGATGGCAAACTGACGCTCAAACCGTTTGGCGAGGCCATCAGGGATGTGCAATTTGCCGATCTGCAAGCCGGTAAACCGGTAACTGGCCTCTTCGCCGGCGCAGAAAAAGCGTTTCTTGCCACCAAAGTCAACGGTACCAACTGGCTGTTGGTTGTCGCACTGGACAGTGCGGACTCTACCGCGGGCCTGCGCGCGCAATTAAAAGCTTCTGCCGTTTCGCTGATTGTTCTGGTCGTGCTGGCCGGCGCCCTTATGCACTGGATCGTCGCGACTATGCTCAAGCGTCTGATCACCATTCGTGACGCGATGAACGCCATCAGCAGCGGCACGGATGACCTGTCACAGCGCTTACCGGAACAGGGTAATGATGAAGTGGCGCAAATCGCCCATGCGTTTAACGCCTTTAGCGACAAACTGTCCGTGGTGATGGTTAAACTGCGCGATTCCAGCAATTCCGTTCAGCAGGCAGCACAAGAAATCGCGGCAGGTAACCAGGATCTGTCAGAACGGACAGAACAGGCGGCTTCCAGCCTGCGCGAGACTGCCAGTGCGGTTGAGCAGATCACCGCTTCAGTTGCCTTGTCGACCGATTCCGCTGCCCAGGCCAACGACCAGGCGCATACCGCCTCTGAGGCTGCATCACGCGGGGGTAAAGTGGTATCGCAGGCAATTTCAACCATGCAATCTATCGAAGTGGCTTCGGCCAAAATCGGTGATATTACCAGCGTGATCGACGGTATCGCTTTCCAGACCAATATCCTGGCGCTGAACGCCTCGGTCGAAGCAGCCCGTGCGGGCGAACAGGGGCGTGGTTTCGCGGTTGTTGCCGGCGAGGTGCGTAACCTGGCCAGCCGCAGCGCACAGGCGGCGAAGGAGATTAAGTCGTTGATTGATTCGACAACAGACAGCGTCGCAACGGGTTCCCGCTACGTGCGTCTGGCCGGGGAAAGCATGGGGGAAATAGTCTCCAGCATCGACAGCGTCTCGGTCATCATGCGTGAAATCACCGTCGCCACTAACGAGCAGATGAAAGGCATCCAGGAAATCAATCATGCAGTCATCGATCTTGACCGTATGGTGCAGCAAAACGCCGAACTGGTGATCCAGTCAGCTGCCGCCGCAGGTGCGTTGCAGGAGCAAGCGGGCGAGCTTGCTGAAACTGCCGGTCATTTCCGCATTTAATCTTATGTCGGCGCGTTTTTGCCTGAATTTAACGCGCCGACACAATCCCCAGCCGAATTTTGTCATTATTGTTTAATCGTTACGCCATTTTTTGATCAAAGTCAGCATCTGAATCCCTCCCCTTTGGTGTTATGCAACGAGTGAATTGTGAACAAAGTCACGCACGGGATCATCCCGCAGGGAGTGCGTTGTCGATACATACGGGGTTTAAAACAATGGCGTTGGTAAAAACAAGTTTGAAGTTATTTGGTGGGGATACAGTGGTAGTACGTTGTTCTGAGAGCTGCCATATTCATCTGATGAGCGAAAAGAGTCAGGCCGCCAGTCAGACGGATGTGTTAAGCGTTCAGGATCGTGCCAGTGCGTATCTGGCGGTGCCTTACAGCGGCATCTGGAATGTGCTGATCGATAGTCACAGCCAGTCGCTGGAACATTCCATCAGTTACGTTCCAGCATAAGTTAGCATCATAATCAGGCGAAACCAGGTTGCATCTCCGGACCTGGTTTTTCTCCCTCCAGCAGCAGACGCACTCTTCCCACCAGCTCGTTCAGGCAATCATCCTGCATACCCAGTTTAATGAGCTCCTGTTCAAGCGAGAACAGATATTGCGCGTTAGTACCCAGCGGGCCGCTCGCAGAGGCAATAAGGGGGGCAATTGTCTGCGCACGCGTATCGGATTCATATAGCGGATGGCGAGGGTCCATAATAAACACCAGCGCATTCACCGTACGCCCGTCATCAAGCTCAAGCTTACGCCAGCTCGGCAGGTAGCAGCCGGTGATCATCTCACGCTTCCACAACAGAGAAAGCTCGTCGTGTAGTGTCGATTCTGCCAGGCGATAGGCCACACCAGTGGTGCGTCCGCCCTCTTTTAGTGCAAGCATACGTCCGGGCTGACAGGCGCTGCCGCGTCCCGCCGTCAGACGTAAACAAAATGCGCGATGCCAGCCGGGAAGTGTCCCCGTACAGGATTCGTCATATTCCAGAGCCGGGTTCCACATCAATGAACCGTAACCAAAAATCCATACCGGGCCGTCATCCGGGCGGCAAGCCAGCGTCGCAGCAAGCGATGCTGCTCGTTGTTCCGCCGACCATAACAGCGATTCCTCAATGTCTCCAAACGCCGTTTTACAATCTGCCTTCATCAAGAAATCACGCGTCAACATCTCTTTCTACCTCCGCCACTGCCCGCTTCCTTGCGACGACTTTACTGCTGCTTCCCTTGCACTTTTCAATGACGATATGCAATTCACAGGCCGTTTTCAAGTGAACTCTATAGGGCGTACGGAGGATGGCGAGAAATTATGTTGGCATTAAAAGAACGCGGCTCGCTATTTCATAGGGTTATCTTTTTTTATGCCATTTATCATCTTCGCCTTTTTCATAATCATTTTTTACCGCCGCCCAGGCCACGCGGTGCGCGGTCTCTTCCCGACTGGCATCACCGCGGCGATCGTCTTTATCTTTATATTGCTCCCAGGCGCTATTAAAGGCTTCTTTATAGATTTCCTGAGCGTGTGCTGGCAGGACATGTTGTACGCTGTCGGGTAAGTCTGATTTCGTTTTATAGGGCATCGTTTATACCTCCTTAAGTAAAAACTTAAGTCTGGTTTATTCTTCCCGTCTTATCCAACTCAATAATATTTTCAACGCCGAACAAAAATCATCTTTTTGTAAATTAAGTATTTTTATGAGAAAACCGCAATAAATACCCGTCTGACATAAGAAGATTCGCATGACGTAAAAAAGCGTAAAAAAGGGATAATGAAAGACGAATGTTTGTTATTTTATGCGCCCTGAATTTCTTTCTATAATTACAAATACCTGCTGGTTGGAGATCAACAATGACAACAACGCACGAGGCGGTTAAAACCCGCCACAAGGAGACTTCGCTCATTTTCCCGGTTCTGGCACTGGCAGCCCTGCTTTATTGGGGAAACAGTCAGTCGCTGCCAGTGATAATCGGAATGAATGCTCTGGCCCTGGTAGGGATTCTTGCCAGCGCATTTAGCGTCGTTCGCCACGCCGATGTTCTGGCTCACCGTCTCGGTGAACCCTACGGCTCATTAATTTTAAGCCTTTCTGTCGTTATTCTTGAAGTGAGTCTGATTTCTGCGTTAATGGCAACAGGCGATGCTGCGCCAACGCTGATGCGCGATACTCTTTATTCCATCATTATGATCGTTAGCGGTGGTTTGGTCGGCTTCTCGTTATTGCTCGGTGGGCGGAAATTTGCCACGCAATATGTGAACCTGTTCGGCATCAAGCAATATATGATCGCCCTCTTTCCGCTGGCCGTAATTGTACTGGTCTTCCCGGTGGCTTTAGAAGGCGGCAATTTCACGACCGGACAATCATTACTGGTCGCCCTTATTTCTGCCGCTATGTATGGCGTCTTTCTGCTGATTCAAACGAAAACGCATCAGAGTCTGTTTGTTTATGAGCACGAAGACGACGGCGACGATGATGATCCGCACCACGGCAAACCGTCGGCGCACAGCAGTGGCTGGCACACCGTCTGGCTGCTGGTGCATTTGATTGCCGTTATTGCTGTCACCAAGATGAATGCCAGTCCGCTGGAAAATCTGCTGACTGAAATGAATGCACCGGTTGCCTTCACCGGCTTCCTGGTTGCACTGTTGATTCTCTCCCCTGAGGGATTAGGCGCCCTGAAAGCAGTATTAAATAATCAGGTGCAGCGGGCGATGAATCTCTTCTTCGGCTCAGTTCTGGCGACCATTTCGTTGACAGTACCGGTTGTAACGCTGATTGCCTGGATGACGGGAAATGATTTGATGTTTGGCCTGGGTAAGCCGGAACTGGTGGTGATGCTGGCATCATTGATGCTGTGCCATATTTCGTTTTCAACAGGTCGCACCAATGTACTTAACGGCGCCGCCCATCTGGCGCTGTTTGCGGCTTATCTGATGACAATCTTTGCCTGATGCTGATAAGGGCGTCAGCCAGCAACGGGGCGCTCTTGTTATCCTTCTGTGCTTGCCTGGCTTACCAGGTCAGTAACAGCAAGTGACTCATTGGTTTTGAGCGGTACTTGCGCATCACCATTCCAGGCGGTGGCCTCAATTGAGGTGCGCTCAACTCTGTTTTTCACTCACCAGTGCAGCACAGACAAATTTCCGTTCACTATTTTCGCTGCCCTCAGTTTCATAAGCTCAACTGTTCACTGCCACATCATCAGGGAAGCAGGCTTTGAGGTAAAAAAGGTAATGAGTTTATAAGAAGAAGAGAAAACAGGGTATTGACGGGAAGGTGATCAGAAATTAACAACACCGTTCACGCAGATGTGAACGGTGTTTTCTACGACATAATTAATTGCTGGTATCCAGCTCATCGAAGCTTTTCACCAGATCATCAATCGCTTTGATCTGTTTGAGGAAGGGCTCCAGTTTATCCAGCGGCAGTGCGGACGGGCCATCACATTTCGCGTTCGCTGGATCCGGGTGCGCCTCAATAAACAGACCCGCCAGACCTGTCGCCATACCCGCGCGAGCCAGTTCAGCCACCTGGGCACGACGGCCACCAGACGCTGCGCCAAACGGGTCGCGGCATTGCAAAGCATGCGTCACATCGAAAATAACCGGCGAGTTGCCAGAGACCTTTTTCATCACGCTAAAGCCGAGCATATCAACAACCAGGTTGTCGTAACCGAAGTTGCTGCCACGATCACACAGGATAACTTTGTCATTACCGCCTTCATGGAATTTATCCACGATATTACCCATCTGACCAGGGCTTACGAACTGCGGTTTTTTTACGTTAATAACGGCACCGGTTTTCGCCATAGCTTCGACCAGATCGGTCTGGCGCGCCAGAAATGCCGGTAACTGAATCACGTCAACCACATCAGCGACTGGCTGAGCCTGACTGGCTTCGTGAACGTCGGTGATCACTTTTACGCCGAAGGTCTGTTTCAGCTCCTGGAAAATTTTCATCCCTTCTTCCAGTCCAGGTCCACGGTAAGACTTGATGGAGGAACGGTTTGCTTTGTCAAAAGAGGCTTTGAACACATACGGAATACCCAGCTTCTGGGTAACAGTCACGTAGTGCTCACAAATACGCATGGCGAGGTCGCGGGACTCCAGCACGTTCATACCGCCAAACAGAACAAATGGCAGATCGTTCGCAACATTGATGTCGCCAATGCTAACCACTTTTTGTTTCATATAATTCCCTTATCAAGATTCAGTCTATTAATTCAGTTTAGTGCAGTGTAATTTGCTTGTGCGAAATGGTGTTGATTTGCGCACGGATCATCTCGCTGATGGGATCCTCAGGACACTGCTCTACGAAGTAATTCAGGTCGTGCAGCGCAACATGATCGCACTCGAGTTGCGCATAAATTAAGCCACGATCGCGGATCTCATACGGGTCTTCCGGGTTAAACTGCAACAAGGCTTCACTGGCACGCAAAGCCAGTTCCATCTGTTGCTCTTCCATTAACGCGGATTTCAATGTATCCAGCAGCTTACGGATGACTTCCGCGTTATCTGCCTCATCGAGATCCTCATTAAACAACTCAGCAACAGGGCTGATATTGCCCTTGAGCCAGACGTCCAGCGTATGCTCATCCAGCGTGTCGCCATTAAATGGGTTAATCAGCCACATTTCTCCGTCCAGCCACTCAGCGCGCAGAATGAGTTGCGTCGGGAAAATCACCGGCATCAGCGGTATGTCCAGATGCCCGGCCACCCATAGCAGAATGGCGCCCAGCGACACCGCGCTACCCTGTCGGTTTTGCAGGACTTTATCCAGCCACAGCGCATCCGACAGACGGTACACACCGCGGGTGTCTTTAAAACCCCATTCGCCGTAAAACAGCTCAAGAAGTTTCTCCAGCTGCAAATCCTGCGGTTGAGCCTGACTTATTTCTTCACGCGCCAGACGGATCAGACGCTCAAGTTCGTCGTGCACGAACTGCGAGGGAAAATCATCACGAATCAATTCAGATATCAGGATCATTCCATCGCACAATGGTGCTTTGTTAAATTCGAAATCGGCTAACGACCGCATGTCTTACCCCAGTATCGGTATCTTTGTGGCGGCGAGTTTAATGATGATGTACAGCACCACCAGCCCCAGCAAAAACGCAATAAACCCCGTTTGCTGGCTGCGCGGACGATGTCGCCCCAGCGCAATGAAACCCAAAACGATGTAGATGATAACGCCAAACAGCTTTTCCGTCAGCCATGCGCCATTAGCAGTAAATGGGATATAGCGCGTTACAACGATAAGCCCGAGGCCGCTGAGCAATAGCAGCGTGTCCACTGCGTGAGGCACGACCCGTACCCAACGCGCCTGAACACGGTGATTATTCGTGAAGCGCCACCAGTAACGCAGCACGAACAGGCTAATGGTCAGAACCACCGTGGTCAAATGCAGGCTAATCAGAAATGTAAACGCACTCATCTCCTGTTACTCCTGTAACGGCAGACGCCCGAGCGTCAGACGCTCGTTATCACCATAGTCCCGGCAGGTTTCCACCTGCACATATCCCTGGTCGCCAAACAGCGCGCGTACCGCTTTCCCCTGCTGCCAGCCATGTTCCAGTAACAGCCAGCCACCAGCACGCAAAAAGCGCCTTGATTGTGCGATTATCCACGCCAGGTCCGCAAGTCCTTCTTGTGCCGCAACCAATGCGGAACGCGGCTCAAAGCGTACATCACCCATAGCGAGATGAGGGTCGTGCTCATCAATGTAAGGCGGATTACTGACAATCAGTTCAAACTGCTGCCCTTCAAGAGCACTAAACCAGTGACTGGTCAGAACCGTGACGTTCGCTATCCCTGAATGTTCCGCATTACGCTGGGCCAGCGCGACTGCATCGGGCATCACGTCGACCGCAGTGACCTGGCAATCAGGCCGTTCACTGGCCAGCGCCAGCGCGATAGCGCCGGTACCGGTACCCAGATCGAGGATCCGGCACGGTTGTTCCGGCAGACGTTTTAGCGCCTGTTCAACCAGACACTCGGTATCCGGGCGCGGAATCAACGTCGCAGGTGAGACAAAGAGCGGCAAAGACCAGAATTCGCGTACGCCCACCAGATGCGCGACCGGTTCCCCCCGTTCACGACGAGCCAACAGATCATCAAGCTGCTCAAGTTCACTGTCCGTAAGCTCTGTTTCGCCGAAGGCAAGGATAAAAGTACGCGCTTTTCCGGTCACGAAGCCCAGCAGAATCTCCGCATCCCGGCGCGGGCTTTCACTTTGCGACAGCTGACTTGTCGCGCGACGCAACCAGTGCTGATAGTCCATCAATCCTGTCCGGCCAGGGCTGCCAGTTGGTCGGCCTGGTATTCCTGCACAATCGGTTCAATGAGCATATCCAGCTTGCCTTCCATTACTTCGTCCAGACGATAGACCGTCAGGTTGATACGGTGATCGGTCACGCGACCCTGCGGGAAGTTATAGGTGCGGTTACGATCGCTGCGATCGCCGCTCCCCAGCAGGTTGCGACGCGTTGACGCTTCCGCCTGCTGGCGTTTGGCGATTTCAGCCGCGCGAATACGTGAACCCAGGACAGCCAGCGCTTTGGCTTTGTTTTTATGTTGAGAACGTTCGTCCTGACACTCCACCACGATGCCTGTCGGCAAGTGGGTAATACGAATGGCGGAGTCGGTGGTGTTAACGTGCTGCCCGCCTGCTCCGGATGAGCGGAAAGTATCAATGCGCAGATCGCTCGGGTTAATGTCCGGCAGCTCGGCTTCCGGCAATTCTGGCATCACTGCCACGGTGCAGGCGGAAGTATGGATGCGCCCTTGCGATTCGGTTGCCGGTACACGCTGCACGCGATGGCCGCCGGATTCAAATTTCAGACGGCCGTAAACCCCGTCACCACTGACTTTCGCAATGATCTCTTTATAGCCACCATGCTCACCCTCATTGGCGCTCATGATCTCTACACGCCAGCGACGCGACTCGGCATAGCGGGTATACATGCGAAACAGATCACCTGCGAATAACGCTGCTTCATCTCCGCCAGTTCCGGCACGCACTTCGAGAAAGGCGCTGCGTTCATCATCAGGATCTTTAGGGAGCAGAAGAATTTGCAATTGTTGTTCTAACTGTTCGCTTTTTTCTTTTGCATCGCGTAACTCGTCCTGCGCCATATCGCGCATTTCCGGGTCTTCGAGCATCAATTGTGCGGTTTCGATATCTTCCTGAATCTGTTGCCAGTCAGTAAAACAGCGCGATACGTCGCTTAGTTGCGCATACTCTCTGGATAAGGCGCGGAATCGCTCCTGATCGGCGATGGTTTGCGCGTCACCCAGCAGCGCCTGAACTTCTTCATGACGCTCGTGTAGGGCTTCCAGTTTGGCAACGATAGAAGGCTTCATAGGCGTAAATGCACCCTGTTATTAGAGATTGTTGTGCTACTCCAGCCCGAGGCTGTTGCGCAGAATATGCAGGCGCTCATCATCCCCGTCACGGGCGGCCTGCTGAAGAGATTTGGTTGGTGCGTGGATCAGGCGATTGGTCAGTTTCCAGGCCAGATCCTGCATAATGGCCTGCGCGTCGCCACCTTGTTCAAGGGCGGCCAGCGCTTTGGCAGTCAATTCATCACGAACCTGCTCAGACTGGCTGCGATACTCGCGAATGGTCTCACTGGCGCTTTGCGCACGCAGCCAGGCCATAAATTCGCTTGTTTCCTGTTCAACAATAGTTTCAGCCTGCACCGCCGCCGCTTTTCGTTGCTCGAGGTTGTGTGAAATGATGCTCTGTAAATCGTCAACACTGTAAAGATAGGCGTTCGCCAGTTTACCCACTTCCGGCTCGACATCGCGCGGGACGGCGATATCCACCAATAACATCGGCTGGTTACGACGCGCCTTCATTGCCCGCTCGACCATACCTTTACCAATGATCGGCAACGGGCTGGCGGTAGAGCTGATGACAATATCGGCGTCTTTCAGGCGTGAATCGATTTCGCTGAGGGAGATCACTTCCGCCCCCACTTCATCCGCCAGAACCTGCGCACGTTCACGGGTACGGTTGGCGATGATCATCTTCTGCACTTTATGTTCGCGCAGATGACGCGCCACCAGTTCGATGGTTTCCCCCGCGCCGACCAGCATCACGGTGACCGAAGCGAGCGATTCAAAGATCTGTCGGGCCAGCGTACAGGCGGCAAACGCAACCGAGACCGCACTGGCACCAATGTCGGTTTCTGTGCGTACGCGTTTGGCGACGGAAAAGGACTTCTGGAACATGCGTTCGAGTTCACTGGCCTTCAGATGGCCGCGGTTAGAATCAGCAAACGCTTTTTTCACCTGGCCCAGAATCTGCGGCTCGCCCAGCACCAGCGAGTCCAGCCCGCTCGCCACGCGCATTAAATGGCTGACGGCATCGTTATCATGGTGCCAGTAAAGGCTGTTACGCAGTTCTTCTTCACTGATCTGATGGTAATCACATAGCCAGCGGACCAGGGATTCGTGAAGGTTTTCCTGCTCTTCAACGCTTAAATAAAGCTCAGTACGGTTACAGGTCGACAACACCACGCCGCCTTGCACCATCGGCTGCGCAAGCAGGCTGTCCAGCGCCTGGTCGAGCGTATCCGGCGAAAACGTAATACGTTCTCGCAACGAAACGGGAGCCGTTTTGTGGTTGATGCCGAGCGCCAGAAGAGTCATGTGAGCAGGAATAGTACCAACGTTGATAAGGTTAGACTGTGCGCATCATACAGGATGCGCGAGGTCAATAAAAGAGAGCGCCCCCTTTTGGAGTAATCGGTAATTTAATGATTTAAGACAACTTGAACGTAGACGCTATCCCTGCCCGGCGCTAGCATTAAGAATATTTACTGTAACGCACCTCAAGGATTCGTCATCATTATGACTTTGCCGGACTTTCGCCTTATTCGTTTGCTGCCGCTGGCAAGCCTCGTACTGACTGCCTGTACCCTCAACGCGCCAAAAGGACCGGGCCAGAGCCCGGATGCCCCTCAGTGGCGTCAACATCAGCAAGAAGTCAGCAAATTGAACCAGTTTCAGACGCGTGGCGCTTTCGCCTTCATCTCCGATGAGCAGAAAGTTTATGCCCGCTTTTTCTGGCAACAAACCGGACAGGATCGCTATCGTCTGCTGCTGACTAACCCGTTGGGTAGCACGGAACTGGAGCTTAATGCCCAGCCTGGCGCAGTAGAGCTGGTCGATAACAAAGGCAAGCGCTATACCGCCACCGATGCGGAAGAGATGATTGGTAAACTGACCGGAATGCCCATTCCGCTTAACAGCCTGCGTCAGTGGATTCTGGGCCTGCCCGGCGACGCGACGGATTACAAGCTCGACGACCAGTATCGCCTGAGCGAGCTTAACTACAGCCAGGGCGGCAAAAACTGGAAAGTGGTCTATGGCGGTTATGATAGCGATACGAAGCCTGCACTGCCCTCCAGTCTCGAACTGAGCGACGGTGGACAACGCATTAAGCTCAAAATGGATAACTGGATTGCGAAATGATGATGCGCTTTCCCGCACCGGCAAAACTTAATCTGTTTTTATACATCACCGGGCAACGGGCTGATGGCTATCACACGCTGCAAACCCTGTTTCAGTTTCTGGATTACGGTGACACATTAGGCTTTGAATTGCGAACAGATGGCATTATCCGGTTATTAACCCCTGTTGCGGGCGTGCCGGATGAAGAAAATCTCATCGTTCGCGCAGCCCGTTTGTTGATGCGAGAGGCGCAAAAGAGGGGGCGCCTGCCTGAGGGCAGCGGAGCGGATATCCAGATCGACAAACGCCTGCCGATGGGGGGAGGATTGGGTGGCGGTTCATCAAATGCGGCTACAGTGCTGGTGGCGCTTAATCATCTGTGGCAGTGCGGTTTAACGGTTGATGAGCTGGCAGAGCTTGGATTGACACTGGGGGCGGATGTACCGGTATTTGTCCGGGGACACGCTGCGTTTGCCGAAGGTGTCGGCGAGATACTTACTCCGGCACAACCTGAAGAAAAATGGTATCTGGTCGCCCATCCTGGCGTCAGTATTCCTACCCCGACAATTTTCAGCGATCCGGAATTGCCGAGAAATACACCAAAACGGTCAATAGAAACGTTACTAAAATGTGAATTCAGCAACGATTGCGAGGTTATCGCAAGAAAACGTTTTCGTAAGGTTGATGAGGCGCTTACCTGGCTGCTAGAATACGCGCCGTCGCGCCTGACTGGCACAGGGGCCTGTGTTTTTGCTGAATTTGACACAGAGTCTGCTGCTCTTCAGGTGTTAGAGCAAGCCCCGGCATGGCTGCACGGTTTTGTCGCTCGAGGTGTAAACCTCTCGCCTCTCGCCAGCGCCCTCGCCGGGCAAGCTGAGTACCGGTGACAACGTCACTTGTTCCAGACGTTGCATCGCGCTCTTTAATACACCGCATGGATAGAATTATGTCTGAACCGCACATTTATGGCTTATTCTATCCACCAATGGACGCATGCCTGAGGTTCTTCTCGTGCCTGATATGAAGCTTTTTGCTGGTAACGCCACCCCGGAACTAGCACAACGTATTGCCAACCGCCTGTACACTTCTCTCGGCGACGCCGCTGTAGGTCGCTTTAGCGACGGCGAAGTCAGCGTACAAATTAATGAAAATGTACGCGGTGGTGATATTTTCATCATCCAGTCCACTTGTGCTCCAACGAACGACAACCTGATGGAATTGGTTGTTATGGTTGATGCCCTGCGCCGTGCTTCCGCAGGCCGTATTACCGCCGTTATTCCTTACTTTGGTTATGCACGACAGGACCGCCGCGTGCGCTCTGCACGTGTACCTATCACCGCAAAAGTCGTCGCGGATTTTCTCTCCAGCGTAGGCGTTGACCGCGTCCTCACCGTTGACCTGCACGCTGAGCAGATCCAGGGCTTCTTTGATGTGCCGGTTGATAACGTATTCGGTAGCCCTATTCTGCTGGAAGACATGCTGCAACTTAATCTGGATAACCCGATCGTGGTTTCTCCGGACATTGGCGGCGTTGTTCGCGCTCGCGCTATCGCAAAACTGCTCAACGATACCGATATGGCTATCATTGATAAACGTCGTCCGCGTGCGAACGTTTCTCAGGTTATGCATATTATCGGTGACGTCGCTGGTCGTGACTGTGTGCTGGTTGACGATATGATCGACACCGGCGGTACGCTGTGTAAAGCTGCGGAAGCACTGAAAGAGCGTGGTGCTAAACGCGTATTTGCCTATGCGACTCACCCGATCTTCTCTGGTAATGCGGCAAACAACCTGCGTAATTCCGTCATTGATGAAGTGGTCGTTTGTGACACTATCCCGCTGACGGATGAGATCAAATCGCTGCCAAACGTGCGTACGTTGACCCTGTCTGGCATGCTGGCCGAAGCGATTCGTCGCATCAGCAACGAAGAATCCATTTCCGCAATGTTCGAACATTGATTGGAATCGGCACAAAGACCCGCTGCGGCGGGTTTTTTTATTCCTGTGTTTTATTTGTATGACTAATTAATACTGAGCATACAAATTAGTATTGGTGATATTTGACCAGGGATTAATTATCTGTGAAACGACTTTTTTCTCCACACGTCATGCCATTCAGCGCCATTATCGAAGCTTGCTGGAAGGAAAAATATAGCCTCGCGCGTTTCACTCGCGACCTGATTGCCGGGGTAACGGTTGGCATCATTGCCATTCCGCTGGCCATGGCGCTGGCCATTGGTAGCGGCGTTGCGCCGCAATACGGACTCTATACCGCCGCTGTCGCCGGTATCGTTATCGCCCTGACCGGGGGCTCGCGCTATAGCGTATCCGGCCCTACCGCCGCTTTCGTCGTCATTCTCTATCCGGTATCGCAGCAATTTGGCCTCGGTGGCTTGCTGGTGGCGACATTAATGTCAGGGGTCTTTTTGATTCTCTTTGGCCTCGCCCGTTTTGGCCGCCTGATCGAATACATTCCCGTCTCCGTCACGCTGGGCTTTACGTCAGGTATCGGGATTACCATCGGTACCATGCAGATAAAAGATTTCCTCGGTTTGCAGGTTGCCCATATGCCGGAGCACTATCTGCAAAAAGTCGGCGCGCTGGCAATGGCGCTACCGAGTATTAACATCGGTGATGCAGCCATTGGGGTCGTCACTCTCGGTACTCTGATCCTGTGGCCACGTCTGCGCATTCGCCTGCCTGGGCATTTACCGGCACTCCTTGCCGGTTGTGCCGTAATGGCGCTGGTTAATCTGTTGGGTGGTCATGTCGCCACCATTGGTTCTCAGTTTCACTACATTCTGGCAGACGGTACCCAGGGCAACGGCATTCCACAATTGCTGCCACAGCTTGTCCTGCCCTGGGATCTGCCTGGCTCTGGCATTACCCTGAGCTGGGCCTCTTTGCAGGCGCTGCTGCCTGCCGCATTCTCAATGGCGTTACTTGGCGCCATTGAGTCCCTGCTCTGTGCGGTAGTGCTTGATGGCATGACCGGGACACGCCATAAAGCCAATAGCGAGTTAATTGGCCAGGGGCTGGGTAATATTGTCGCTCCCTTCTTTGGTGGCATCACTGCCACCGCTGCCATTGCCCGTTCAGCGGCTAACGTCCGCGCCGGAGCGTCGTCGCCAGTCTCAGCCATCATTCATTCGGTTCTGGTGATCCTTGCCCTGCTGGTGCTGGCGCCTCTGCTTTCATGGCTGCCGTTGTCCGCCATGGCCGCACTGCTGCTGATGGTGGCATGGAACATGAGTGAAGCGCATAAGGTGGTCAACCTGCTGCGTCGTGCGCCGACAGATGACATTATCGTCATGCTAATTTGTATGTCGCTGACCGTGCTGTTCGATATGGTTATTGCCATTAGCGTGGGTATCGTTCTGGCGTCGCTATTGTTTATGCGTCGTATCGCGCGTATGACCCGTCTGTCGCCCGTCAATGTGGACGTGGCTGACGATATTCTGGTGCTGCGCGTAATTGGCCCACTGTTTTTCGCCGCTGCCGACGGCCTGTTCACGGAACTGGAGTCAAGAATTGCAGGCAAACGGGTAGTGATACTGAAATGGGATGCGGTCCCGCTACTTGATGCGGGTGGGCTTGATGCCTTCCAGCGTTTTGTAAATCGCCTGCCGGAAGGCACCGAACTGCGCGTCAGTAATCTGGAGTTTCAACCGCTTCGCACCATGGCGCGGGCAGGTATCAAACCCATACCAGGCCGTTTGTCGTTCTGGCCAAATCGTGACGCGGCGTTAGCGGATTTATAATGTACCGGATGCCCCGTAGCGCTTGCGCATCAGGGCATCCACCGCCTGCTGCAGCCATTGCAGCAGGTCTGGCGTCACCCAGGTTCCTTTCATAAGATGGGGTTCCTGCTGCATCGACAGGCGAAACTTCTGCTGGGTTTGCGGATCGGTTCCGGCATAAGACTGAAACAGCTCCAGCCATGCGTTTGCCAGCTCCAGCGCCTCTTCTGACTGCGGATCAAGCCCCTCAAGTGCCGCCTGGCGAACCCGACTGACTAACGGCGGCCATTCCATCATTCGTTCAAAATAATGCGCCCGGGTAAACGCCATCTCTTCTGGCGTCAGATAGCGCTGCCAGATAGCCAGCTTGCTTTCACCGAAACTGCGGGTGATGAAATTGATCGTCTCGTCATCAATGCCGGTCTGTTCACGCATTTGCGGCTCAACCAGGTGCATCTCATTGAGTCGGGTTAAGAATTCCGGCCTGCGGGCGGTATCTTCTTCCAGGCGCGTCATCCAGCGCGTAGCCAGATTCATCGCCTTTTCATCATCAACCGGGCACCCCTGTGCCATCAGCGCTTTGGCTTCCGCCACCATTTTCGCCCATTCGCGGCTGCGTTCATCGTCATGAGCGGCAAACGGCAGTTCACGCAACTCCTCAGCACTAAACCAACGATCGTACATATTCGTTAACTCCAGAGTCAGTAACCAGGACTCCAGGTCAGGTTCCGCCCCGCTTTCCATTCCACGCTTTAACATAAGCAATTGCTGGCGCAATGTCTGGATCGTGCGCATTTGTGCATCCAGCAGGCTGATTTGTTCATCAAGCAGAACAGATAGCGGACGCGTCTCCCGCGCCAGGTAATCCTTGATTGCTGCCAGCGCCATACCCGCCTTTGCCAGTACCTGGATCATATGCAGGCGCTTCACGTCAGCGAGATTGTATAAGCGGTAACCGGCAGCGCTTCGGGTGGAAGGCGTAAGCAGTCCGATATGTTCGTAGTGGTGCAGTGTACGGACAGTGATCCCGGCACGACGTGCCAGTTCACCTGCTTGAATTAACATAACGGCTCCTTTTCTTCCCCTTGAAATACACTCTCGGGCCTAACGTTACGTAAGGGTCAAGAAAAAAGCCAAAAAAAACGGCTTCCTGAGGAAACCGCTTGCATGTGATGTTATAGGTTAGCTATGGCCGTGTCCGTCACGGCGGCAGCGTTTGTCATAATGGCGCACCCACCAGTACTTATCACAGACTTGTTCATGTCCACCAATGCGTGCACCTGCAAGCCAGAGTACGGCCCCGACAAAAATGCTGAAAATTGCACCGTGGGCGAAGAATTGCGGCAGATTAAGCTGCGGCAACTGATTCAGGACAGAGTACCCCACGCCGACTACCATTACGACTAACCCCAGGCCCATAAGCACATTACCGAGTAACGAAGCGTTTTTGCGTTTCATGGTGTCACCTCCGGAACGATGGGTTGAATGGGAATAACCCCAATGCTTGTGGGTAAAGTATAGACAGGGGGGGTTATGGCGATTGCGTGTACGATCACAATTACACATATTAAGACCACATATATTTACAAATAACTCACTGAACTACTTGTATTTCTAATGGTTCATGTAAGTAATCATTGCCCTTTTCCCCGTTTCGTCCTGAGAACTTTGTCATCATGCGCCACACGACGTAAACTACGCGCCAGATATTGACCTGGTCAGGAATAAAAAGTGACGATTAAACTGATTGTCGGGCTGGCAAATCCCGGCGCGGAATATGCCGCGACACGCCATAACGCAGGTGCCTGGTACGTGGATCTTCTGGCTGAACGTTTTCGGGCTCCGCTACGTGAAGAACCGAAGTTTTTTGGTTATTCCTCACGGATTAATCTGGCGGGCGAAGATGTGCGCCTGCTGGTCCCCACGACCTTTATGAATCTCAGCGGCAAGGCCGTTGCCGCTATGGCAACTTTTTATCGCATCAACCCGGACGAAATTCTGGTGGCCCATGACGAACTGGACTTACCGCCGGGCGTGGCGAAATTCAAATTAGGCGGTGGTCATGGTGGCCACAACGGGCTGAAGGACATTATCAGCAAGCTTGGTAATAACCCTAATTTCCATCGTTTGCGCGTGGGAATTGGTCATCCGGGCGATAAAAACAAAGTTGTCGGTTTTGTGCTGGGTAAACCGCCTGTTTCTGAACAGAAATTGATTGACGAAGCGGTAGATGAAGCGGCACGTTGCACGGAAATCTGGCTGAAAGACGGTCTGACTAAAGCAACTAACCGCTTACATGCCTTTAAGGCCCAGTAACAGATACCATCTGCCATTTTTGCCGCGCGATACAACGGTTACGTGTATAATAGGCAAAGTTATTAACTTTTATGCAATCTGTTTTATATAACGGGTTGATTATTCAGAACTTAAGGTAATCACATCATGGGATTCAAATGCGGCATCGTTGGCCTGCCCAACGTAGGTAAATCCACCCTGTTCAATGCGCTCACCAAAGCAGGTATTGAAGCGGCTAACTTCCCCTTCTGTACCATTGAGCCGAACACCGGTGTCGTACCAATGCCCGATCCGCGTCTGGACAAGCTGGCGGAGATCGTCAAACCACAGCGTATTCTGCCAACCACGATGGAGTTTGTGGATATCGCCGGTCTGGTTAAAGGCGCATCCAAAGGTGAAGGCCTGGGTAACCAGTTTCTGACCAACATTCGCGAAACCGAAGCAATAGGTCATGTAGTACGCTGCTTTGAGAACGACAATATCATTCACGTGAACAATAAAGTGGATCCAGCGGATGATATCGAAGTTATTAATACCGAACTGGCGCTGTCTGACCTGGATACCTGCGAGCGCGCCATTCATCGCGTGCAGAAAAAGGCCAAAGGCGGCGATAAAGACGCAAAAGCAGAACTGGCTGCGCTGGAAAAATGTCTGCCGCAGCTGGAAAACGCAGGCATGCTGCGTGCGCTGAAAAACCTGACCGAAGAAGATAAGGCCGCCATCAAATATCTGAGCTTCCTGACGCTCAAACCGACCATGTATATCGCGAACGTTAACGAAGACGGTTTCGAAAATAACCCTTACCTCGATAAAGTTCGCGAAATCGCCGATGCCGAAGGTTCTGTTGTTGTTGCGGTGTGTGCTGCGGTTGAGTCCGATATTGCGGAACTGGATGATGCAGAACGTGAAGAGTTTATGGCTGAGCTGGGTATTGAAGAACCGGGGCTGAACCGCGTTATCCGCGCCGGTTATCAGTTGTTGAACCTGCAGACGTACTTCACTGCGGGCGTGAAAGAAGTTCGCGCCTGGACTATCCCGGTCGGCGCAACCGCTCCACAGGCCGCTGGTAAAATCCACACGGACTTCGAAAAAGGCTTTATCCGTGCGCAAACCATCGCTTATGAAGACTTCATCACTTACAAAGGTGAGCAAGGGGCGAAGGAAGCTGGCAAAATGCGCGCAGAAGGTAAAGATTACATCGTGAAAGATGGCGATGTGATGAACTTCCTGTTCAACGTCTAAATAAAATTTGTTGTTTCATGGGTTGTCAGAACATCTCATGAAGCTCACAAAACCCGCTAAAATCCACGCACTTGCGTGGATTTTTTTATTCCCCATTCTCTCATGGAAGCGCAGTCTAAAATGAGTACACTCCGTTTCCATTACCATTTCAGGTGAGTACCACAACGGTATAAAAAATAGTCAAGGATCCGTTATGCTCACTGATACGCAATGCCGCAATGCCAGGCCGAAAGAAAAACTTTATCGACTCAATGATTTTAATGGCCTCTACCGGAAGTGAAACCCAATGGCAAAAGGCATGGGGCTGTCGGTTTAAACTCAACGGTAAATCCAGCATGTTTGCGTTGGGTGAGTATCCAGCGGTAAAGCTCGCCGAAGCTCACGAGAAATGCGAGCAGGCACGTAAACAAGTCGCGGATAGAGTTAGCCCGACACAGGCTCGTCAGTTAGATAAGATCCGCAAGGTCAATGACGCTTCTAACACCTTTGAGCTGATCGCCAAAGAGGGGTTGCAGATGAAAGACTGGGCCGAAATTACCAAAACACGCCGACTGGATATGCTTGAACGTGTGGTTTTCCCCGCAATCGGTAAGCTCCCTGTCAGAGAGATCACCCCACACCACATTCTTAAAATTCTTCAGGAAACCGCTAAACGCGGCGCTCCGACTGTTGCTGCTGAAGCCCGACGTACCATTTCATCGGTTTTCGAGTTGGCAGTGGCAACGCTCAGAGCTGACAGCGATCCTGTCTGGCCTGTACGCAAGGCGCTTCCGGCGAATAAGACACAGCACAAAAAGGCATTGAATCCACAGCAAATCGGGAAGCTATCAGGCTGTTTTGATAACAGTCGCGGCTCATATCAGGTTAACTATTGCATGTGGCTAATGTGGTGGACGCTGGCGCGGCCAGCCGAAGCCACCGAAGCTGAATGGGCAGAATTCGATCTCAATAATGCGCTGTGGACCATTCCGGCGACGCGCATGAAAGCTCGCAGGGAACATGTTATTCCCCTCCCAGGCCGTCAACATGCTCAGAACGCTACAGGGATTAACCGGGCATCGACACCATCTCTTTCCGGGCCGTGATAACCCGCGTGGCCCGATGACCTCACACTCGCTGCGTCAGCTACTTAAAAGCCTCGGCTGGAGTGGAACTTACAGCCCATATGCAACCCGAACCACAGGCAGCACACGGTTAAACGAGATGGGCTATCGACCTGATGCTATCGAAGCCCAGCTTGCGCACGCTGATACCAACAACGTTCGCCGCACGTACAACCATGCGACGTATCTTGATGAGCGTAAAGTGATGATACAGGAATGGGCTGATAAGCTTGATGGATGGGTGAGCAGCACTGACATCAGTGTTGATGATTCATAAACGCTGATGCATTGGTGCTTAATGATTGATTAATATAGATATTTATTGATTGATAATTTAAACCTACAATTCTACCTACAGTATGTGTAAGCAGTGAATACTAAGTACCCATAGATTTCGAGGTTTTTGCTCATCACGTTTAGTCATATACTTAAAAGCCCTGCTGGCCCCTTTCCACTTCATATCATACCCTTCCAAAAAAACTTTCTGTGTACGGCATGTAAATTCAACGAACGTCTGCTGAGTGCCAATAGCGGAACACGCTAATGCTGGTGTACCGGTGCTGACTCATTTCCTCCTCCACTTTCATCCCGTTATACTGTGAAAAAAAGGAGGTAGGCGTGAAACTGAAAATGCAGGATTTGAGGCTGTTTAATTTCGTGTTTGAGAGCGATCCTGGCTGGATACTGGATTTCTCTAACCGCACCTTGTCTGCTTTTTTTTGATGAAGAACTGAACATTGATATTGATGATAAACGTTATCAGGAAGAGGGGACATCAAAAGCCAAACGAGTTAGATGCTTGCTGAAACAGACTGATCGTGAGACCGCTCTGCGGGTTCTTGGCGCTCTCTGGCAGTATAAAACAGAATCCATGCCTGAACAGGCTGAACAAAGCCGTAATGACTATCTTGCACTGATTTCCCGCTTAGAAAACGCTGATACCAATGAAGCCAAAGGCGTAAAGCCTGTCCAGGCATGGCATGGTGTTGACTGGCCTTCACTTATAGCTGAAATGAACGAGATGAAATCTCTGCCGCCACAACTACGTGGTTTTCGGTTTGAAGCTTGGCTTGCTGAACTGTTCAGTATCTTTAAGCTTGCTCCCCGTTCGTCTTTCCGAAATACAGGCGAACAGATTGACGGAAGTTTCCGACTGAATGATGAATTTTACCTGATGGAGGCAAAATGGCATCAGAAAAGAACGTCGGCTGTCGATCTACATGTATTTGAAGGAAATCTGAATGAATGTAGCGAGCGGGAATTACTGCCATTAGTACGTTGCTATTTACTGGGTTGGTTTGCGGATAACGTCTCGCCTGAAGTCAAAAGCAGACTACCAGGAACGGTATCCGGGCATGGTTTCATTGACTTTGTGATTGACGATGTGGCTGTTGAGTTTGCAGTCCGTAAGCCAACAGCAGCTCGTTCCAGTGTCTCCGCAACCGTAAACAGCACGGAAGTGAAGAAGCTGATGAAGCACGACGGCAAAGCCCTGCTTGTACTGTTTGACTTCTCTGACACGCCCTATTCAGAAGAACAGATTGAATCTTTCCGTAACTGGCCCTCCCTGGGTCGGGGGAATCACCGTAAATCAGCTTTCAACGTTGTGTATTTCTTTGTGGAAAAACGCAGGCCGCTGGCACTGGGGAAAATCACCAAAAACATTCGTATCAGCTAACAGGATATTTAATGATGAAGAGAATTGTTACTGCATTAGTACTGACAGCCTTAGCCCTCCCGGCAATCGCAGCCCAATACGCTAAGCCCGGTGCAATTTTAACGCTAAAGCCTGGGAACGGTAATGCGGAATTCAGTATCAACGCATCAGCCAAAAATGGCGCAGGGACCTGCAACATAGAAGGTACAGCACAACAAATAGCTGCTGGTGAGAATCAGAAACGCCGTTGGATCTGGAATGATAGTTCCAGCCAGTGTGTTGCTGTGCTCAGTGAAATGAATAATGGAAAAACCAGCGTAATGACTCGTGGTTGCGAAGGATATTGCGGGGCTTCGGCAGCAGGCGCAATGGATGGTCAATACGGCAAAAAATAATAAAACGGCACTTTGATTTGAAGGAAAACAACAAATGAAAATAAATATACTTCTGGTACTGATTGCAGCGAATTTAATAGTGGGCTGCGGCGATGAGACACCCAAATGCAATAGTGATGACGCTAAGAACCTGGTCGTTGATATAGCACGGAAAACGATAGGGAAAGGAATGACCCTGGACAAGGATGTGCGTATTTCTGTCGAGAACGTCAGGACGGTAAGTCATGAGTCAGGTCTTGATATTTATCAGTGCGCGGCTGATTTAACTTTTGCCAAACCAAACATGAAAGATTCATTGCCAATTACATATCGGGTACAAAAAATAGAAGATGGCAAGGGGCAGTTTTATATAAACATATATGGCCTGTAATATTTAAATTATAGAGAATTTAAAGTGATGTGGAGAGACTCCCTTTAGAATTCAGATCGATAAAAAATATTTTTTAACGTAAGCAGGATAAACAAAATGGCCGTGCCACATATAAGTGATGACAGCGCCAATGCCCTATCTTTGGCCTCAGGGCGCTATCTCACGCTTTATTATTAGCTTTTGACATTATCTGCTCACGTTGATTAAGTTACCTCAGTTTAAATATTGACTTCATTAATGGTGTAAACAAATACGAATTTTAAAGGGGGAAGTTTGATAAAGACTCATGTCATCAGAGAACCGTCCCAAAACAGGATTAAGATATAGATATGTGATATATAGATTCCGAAATTAAAGAACGCCTGCATCCACCGACAATTTGTTAATACGCTCTCCTGTCTGGAGTAAGACAAGTAATGCGGTTTTACCACTCGCTGGATAATTCCGATGCTGGAAATTTATCGCGCGGCAGTCTTGATGAGCTCCGATTTGATACTATCAAAATCGATCACATTATGATGCAGGTCACTGGTTCAAACTGCCGTCGAGGATGACGACGTTACAGACTTTCGGCGTCTATATTATTAGCAAAGTAACGGGGAACATAGGCTGATTTAGAACAGATTAATTGCTATCGTAAAATTTCAATCCAGGGGCATATATCCTAGGCGCTTTACTAACTTCTTTCTGAATTGACTTACATTAATGAATACCATTCATAGTCCCTATCCTCCCTCCTGTGATTATCAGCAAGCACAAACCCGTTAACATACCCTTTTCTATTCATGTCCAATGGATCACCATGCTTAATCAACAGGCACAATCACAGTCGGCTACAGCTAAAAAAACCGGTTTATCGTTTCTACTCATTCTCAGCGCCCTGATGGCTGTTACCTCTTTATCAACCGACATCTATCTTCCGGCTATGCCCATGATGGCCAAAGATTTGCAGGGTGACGCAGAGCTGACAATCACAGGGTTCCTTATTGGTTTTTGCATTGCACAACTGATTTGGGGACCGATTAGCGATCGTTATGGGCGTCGACTGCCGCTGTTTATCGGTTTAGGTCTATTCATCGTCGGCTCGGTGGGCTGCGCGTTATCAACGGATATCGTGCAAATAGTCTTCTGGCGTGTTTTTCAGGCATTAGGTGCCTGTACCGGGCCGATGCTGGCACGAGCAATGATCCGTGACCTGTTTAGCCGTACTCGTGCTGCACAAATGCTTTCGACACTGATGATAATCATGGCCATCGCGCCGATTGCCGGGCCCCTGATCGGCGGGCAGATGATTAAAGTCACCTCGTGGCATGCCATCTTCTGGCTGCTGGCGATTATCGGAGCATTAATGCTGATGTCTTTATTCTGGTTACCAGAAACATTACCTGCCGAAAAACGCTCGCAAGCCTCCGTAACCAGAGCTTTTCACAACTACTATGCCTTACTCACCAACGCCAGATACATGCGGTTTACTTTGTGTCTGACGTTCTACTACGTTGCAGCCTACGCCTTTATCACCGGTTCCCCGTTTGTGTACATCACGTACTTCGGTGTTGACCCGCAGCATTACGGTTGGCTGTTTGCAGTAAACATTGTTGGACTGATGGCCGTGAGCATGGTCAACAGACGTCTGGTTCACCGCTATCCACTGGAAGCGTTGCTCAGGAATGCCGTATTCATCGCCGCTATTGCGGCAATAGTGCTGGCGGTCATGACCGGCCTGGGCGTAGGCGGAATTACCGTGATTGTCGGCGCTGTGTTCGTATTCTTCTCTATGAATGGCATCATCGCGGCGACATCCACGGCTTGCGCTCTGGACGCAGTGCCTAATGTGGCTGGCTCCGCGTCGGCGCTAATGGGCGCGTTACAATACGGCAGCGGCATTATCTCTTCACTGCTTCTCGCTCTGTTCAGTGATGGCACGCCATGGACGATGGGCTGGATAATTGCGTTGTTTACAGCAGCCAGCGCCCTGATGGCACTGACCGTTCAGATAAAAAAATAAAACGTCGTTATTGATGCCAGACGACACTTTCGTCCAGAGATACCCGCCCTTCCCTGTAACTCAGGGAGGGATGCGTTTTATCTGGGCTCCCAAACGAAATACCGTCAAGCAGCCTGAAACCTTCAGGAACATTCAATAGTCTACGCACCGTTTGGGCAAAATAACTCAGCACTGCCTGTGGAACGCCTGCGTAACCGCGAGCTGCCAGAGAAAGCAGGAATGTCTGCGCATACACACCCGCATCCGAGGCAACACGAACGTTGTCCCCTACAGCAGGAATGAACAGCAGGGCAACATGAGGCGCGCCGAAAAATCTCACATTACGCTCGACCACTTCTGAGCGACTTAAGTTATCCCCCCGCGCAACGCCCAGTGCCTGATAGTACGAGCGCCCCTGCTCCGAAGCCCGTTGCCTGAATGGCTCGGGATAATCTTCTTTATCAAACGTAAAATCAAGAATGTAGTTCCCGGCCCTCAGATCTTCCGTCAGTGCGTGGCTTAATTCACGAAGTTTATCTCCTGCAACGATATGCAGGGACCAGGGTTGAGTATTGCAGTTGGATGGTGCGCATTGCGCTTCGAGCAAAATGTCTTTGAGGATCTCTCTGGGGATAGGAGATGGAAGAAAGGCTCTAGCCGAGTATCTGTTTTTTACTACCTCACTAAATATTGGCTCTTGCGAACTCATTTGCTTCTCCGCCTGAAAGTAATTTGAAGTGAATGGTTCACTCTCTCCCGATCCATCCTGTCACATCAGGCTCATCGTTTTCACTCCCTGCTCCAGATTAGGTCTATGAATTCCATTCATAGCGCCTATTTAAGCAGCGTAATTATCTTTAACCGCAACTTCGTTAATCTGGGTCTATCGCGTGAATACGCAAGCGGGAAGTGGCTAAATCTGATGGACACACCCCAGCCTGCGCGGCTGGGGCGTCATCGGAGGCTAACTAAATATTCTTATCGAAGAAGACGTCTAACTTTTGCATTGCCTGGTCAACGTATTTTGGCACCCAGTACGTCTCGATATGAGTAGCCCCCTCAATCAGGAAGAGTTCTTTGTCCTTAGTACCGGTGGCTTTAGCGAACGCATCTTCAGTCATATAGAGCGTATCGGCTTTTGTACCGGCAATCATCAGCAGTGGTTTATTGATGAGATTGATATGGTCCGTTACGTCAAAGCTCATCAAATCCAGAAGACTGCTGGTGGTGTATTTAAACGTGGAGTTCGGGTGGGCGTGGGTTTTCCAGTAGTACTCGTAGCCCTGGCGATACAAGTCAAAGGGTAATTTAGCAATCTGTTCATCAGTCAGGTTGGCATCGCCGGAGTAAAGCACTTCTCCTCCGGCTGCTTCCTGAGCACGTGCATCAGAAGCCTGCTGAAGACGCTGCTGGATAGTATCCAGCTGTGAATCCTGCATACCGTTGCGGCGCACAAGGCCTGAATTAAACATGCTGATGGTTGCTATCGATTTGAACCGCTTGTCAGTTTCGGCCGCAACAAGTGAATACCCGCCGCCTCCGCAAATACCCAGCAGACCAAGGCGGGCGGTATCTACACCGGGATACTGGCTGATGTAGTCAGCCATGCCGTGGATATCCTCAATGCGATTAACGGGTTTATCCACGCTGCGCGGCATCCCACCGCTCGCACCCTGATAAGCCGCGTCGGCGGTAATGGTGATGTAGCCCTGCTCAGCGAGACGCTGGGCATACAACCCGGCGACCTGCTCTTTTACGCCACCATTAGGATGTGCAACCACCACCGCAGGGTATTTTTTGGCGGGATCGTAGTTAGCAGGGGTATAGACATTCGCAGCAATCTGGATGCCATGCAGATCGTATTTCACCGGATGAATGTTGACCTTGCCTTTGACGTTCTCGGTGATGGCACCGTCATAGACGAGTGTGAATGGATTTTTTTTGTAATCAGCCGCATTGACTGAGCTAATTCCGGCCATTGCCGTGAGCAGTATCGCACTTAAAAGATTGAATTTCATTGTGTCTCCCGTTGATTGTCAGCCTGGTAGTGCAGGCTCATGTCATTAAATTTGCAGACTCAGGTTAGGAAGACCGGACTGTCAGCATCGTGACAAAGAAATAACTTTTTTGTCAGGAAGCGGACTGAGGAAAGGGTAGATGTTTCTGACAACCTGGTCAGGTAAACGTCAGCTTTATGTTGGCAATCAATGAGCAGAATGGTCCTGGTTAAATGACATTCCTGTTCAATTTTCTGAGAAAAGGAACCATCAATGAAAAGCCCAAATGACCCAACAATGCCAGAGCGACGTAAACTATTCGTCGCCGGGGCGGGTATTGCTGCCGCCTCGCTGATTCCCCACGTATCGGCGGTAAGCCAATCCTCTCAGGTCAATTTATCCAGACAAACCAGCCAACACCCAGCAGCTCCAGGCAAGCGTAAACTCGGGAAACTGGAAGTCTCAGCTGTCGGTCTGGGCGTTCAGAACATGAGCCGCAAATACGATACGTCTATTCCCTGGCGCCCTGAGATGGTAAGCGTTATCCGCCGGGCCTTCGATGAAGGGGTGACATTTTTCGACGCTGCTGAAGCCTACGGCCCCTTTGAAGTAGAAAAAATTCTCGGGGAAGGCGTAGCTCCTTTCCGGGACAAAATCGTTATCGCCACTAAGTTTGGCTGGAATATCGATCAGCAGACAGGTAAGCGCCTACCGGGACTTAATAGCAGGCCGGAGCATATCAGACTGGTCGTCGAAAACATGCTCAAACGCCTGCGTACCGATCGTATCGATTTACTGTATCAACACTGGGTCGATCCCCAGATTCCGATCGAAGATGTCGCCGGAGTGGTTAAGGATTTAATGGATCAAGGGAAAGTCCTGCACTGGGGTCTGTCCGAAATGGGCATCAACACGCTGAGACGAGCCCATGCGACGTTACCCGTTACTGCCGTACAAAGTGAATACTCCATGCTCTGGCGCGGCCCTGAAAAACAGGTGCTTCCGGTGTGTGAAGAGCTGGGCATTGGGTTCGTGCCATGGAGTCCACTCGGCGTGCAGTTTTTAACGGGCTGGATTGATGAGAATACCCGGTTCGCTGCCGGTGATATACGTGCTATAGAAACGCGTTTCGCGCCTGATAACCTGCCACATAACTTACAGCTGGTTGAACTACTGAAGTCCTGGGCAATAAGAAAAAATGCGGCACCGGGACAGATTGCGCTGACATGGCTCCTGGCCCGTAAAGCCTGGATTGTTCCCATCCCTGGCACCACCAATAAAGACCATATGCTGCAAAACACAGCGGCTACCACCATGTCGCTGACTCTCGCCGAGATGACCGAGCTCACCCGCTCACTGGATGCCATCACTATCCAGGGCCAACGTCTGCCGGATGCTGTGCAGGTTTATTCCGATGTTGAAGCACCGTTGAAAAGTTAAGAGGAAGTCCCGTTATGCGCCTGTTGTTAGTCGAAGATGAAGAAAAAACGTCAACCTATCTCTGCCGCGCGCTGGGTGAGTCTGGATTTATGGTAGATGTCTCTGCAGATGGCGCTGAAGGTCTTCATTACGCGCTGGAGTTCGACTACGACGCGATAATCCTTGATGTGATGTTGCCGGGAATGGATGGCTACCGGGTACTTGAAGGTGTGCGAGCAGCCAAACAGACTCCGGTGTTGATGCTTTCTGCACGGGGATCGGTCGAGGAGCGCGTCAAAGGGCTTCGTCTTGGCGCTGATGATTATCTTCCCAAGCCCTTTTCGCTTATTGAGCTGGTGGCGCGTATTCAGGCGCTGGTACGTCGCCGCTCTAAGGATGGCGCAGAGATCACCCAGTTACAAATTCACGATCTGCATCTCGACTTACTGTCTCGCTGGGTATTTCGCGCCGGAACGAGACTGGATCTAACCGCAAAAGAGTTTTCGCTATTGAGCCTTCTGGCCCGACATCAGGGTGAGATTCTTCCAAAGATGATGATTGCTGAGCAGGTATGGGACATGAATTTTGACAGTGATGCCAACGTGGTTGAAGTCGCCATTAAACGTCTGCGCGCCAAAGTTGATGCCCCGTTCGACATTAAGTTACTTCATACCGTACGTGGCATGGGGTACGTCCTCGAAGTCCGGGCTAATAAATAAAGGGGATAAGCATGCTTAAGTGTTCCATCTCAGTCCATCTGGCGCTGATGTTTGCCCTATCCGCACTGCTGATTGTTTCCATTATCGGTATTCTGTTAAGAAGCTCCTTGCATGACTCTTTGCAAAAGCAGATGCACAACGAGCTGCGATTCCGGGAATCATTAATGAGTCCGTGGATCACCGCGCGAACCTCGGCTGACGGCTGGTCACTGCTTGCCAATAAATTCACCGTGTTAACCAATTCTGAAGGTGAACGCGTTCGCTACTGGATAGTGAGCGATAACCCACGCTTTAGCATGGGAGGAACACCACCGGTGGGTGTTCAGTGGTCTTCTTTACAGGAAGGCTTTAATAAAGTGCCCAGCGCATCAGAAGGTGCCTGCTCGCAGTTTCTGTTAGTTAAAACGATCCCCGCCAACGGTGAAAGGCCTGAGCTTCGCTATGTGGTTGCCATCGACTCCACGCCGTACATGGGCACACTCGATGCGTTCACGCGTACATTGCTGATCATTACCGCACTGGGCGTCGTGATTGTCGCCTTACTGGGATACGTCGTTTCAAGGATCGGTCTTCGTCCCGTTGGGGCGCTCAGTAAACAGGCCCGGCAACTCGCTCCCGGGGACCATGGTCAGCGCCTAAATACCGAAGCATTACCTGACGAATTACAGCAATTAGCATCATCTTTTAATGGCGTGCTGGAACGGCAAGAGGTCGCCTGGCGACAGCTCGAAAGCTTTAATGCCGATGTTGCGCATGAACTCCGGACTCCGCTGACTAACCTGATCGGCCAGACGCAACTGGGGCTCTCGCGCCGCCGTTCATATGATGAACTGGAAGAGTTATTGGGTTCCAATCTGGAAGAAATTGAACGCATGACGTCTATCGTTAACGACATGCTGTTCCTGTCCCATGCCCATGCGGGTGAACATGCGTCCCAGCTTACCCAGGTGTCCCTGCGGGAAGAAACCCTTAAAACAGCAGAGTATGTGGAACCCTCTTTTGCTGAAAAACAGCTTTCGCTGAATATCCAGGGCGACGTCACCGCGCACATCGACCGACGACTATTCCACCGCTCACTGGCAAATTTACTGGAAAATAGCGCAAGACACTCACCCTCCAACAGCACGATTACGGTGCGCTTAAGCGAAAAAGGTCATCAGGCATGTGTTGAAGTTTCAAACCCGGGCGATCCGATAGCACCTAAGCACTTACACCGGCTTTTCGAGCGGTTCTATCGCGTTGATACCTCCAGAGCCAGGAGTGATACCCATCACGGACTGGGTTTATCCATCGTGCGTGCCGTCGCCATCATGCACAGGGGAAATGTCCTTGCGCGGAGTGAAGGTGGCATCAATACATTTGGCCTCACCTTTGCGATGCTACCAAATAAAGTGGTCAGCAATACTCGCTCAGAGACTGAGCCTGTCCCTGGATTAACTGACAGAAGTGTCAGTGGATCGTCAGCCTGACGACATTTCACCCCCATTAAAATCATCGCAGGTTCCCTCCTTCATCCTTGATAAGGACGTTTCGCATGATCAGAAATTTGCATTACATCGGGATGTTACTACCTCTATTTACGTTTTCATCATGGGCTGCGGAGCAAGATTCCTCTGCCCATATCATCCCCGCAGGAAGTCAGACCACGGTGTATGGGTCAACTGAGAACTTTACCGGTCGCGTCCGGGTTGATCCCCTCTTCAAACCTGATAACGACATCAGTGTTTCCGGGGCTTATGTCACCTTTGAACCTGGTGCTCGTTCCGCCTGGCATACGCATCCGGCAGGTCAGCGGCTGATTGTGACCTCGGGTGTTGGGCTCACCCAACAAGAAGGCCAGCCGGTGCAGGTTATCCGCGCCGGTGACGTTGTCTCTTGCCCGGCGGGGGTCAAACACTGGCACGGGGCGGCACCCGGCAGCGCGATGACGCATCTGGCGATAACCGGGATTGTGGAAGGCAAAAACGTTAACTGGATGGAGAAAGTGACAGATGAACAATACCACGCCCATTAAAGCATTAGCGGCAGCGGTACTGCTGACCTTTGGTTTTGGTCTCACGGCACATGCTGCACCCGTCAATAAAGGAGCCTCAGAAATGAACCACGAACAAAAGGTTTCAGATACGCTGACAGCCAGCCAACAGGCCATCCCGTTGATTGCGGCATCGATGGCCAGCAGTCAGATGGATAAGCTGAATGCAGCCCTGAATCAGGGTCTTGATGCAGGACTCACGATAAACGAAACCAAAGAGATTCTCGTCCAGCTTTATGCCTATACGGGCTTCCCCCGTAGCCTGAATGCACTTAGTGAACTGATAAAGGTCGTCGAAGCACGTAAACAACGTGGCATCGAAGACGTTGAGGGTAAAGAACCGGTTGCCCCGATCCCTATCGGGGATGAGCTTCGCCGTGTCGGTACCGCAAACCAGACAAAAATCTCAGGCGCTCCCGTCCAGGGCCCGCTGTTTGATTTTGCCCCGGTGATTAACCAGTTCCTGCAAACGCACCTTTTCGGCGACATTTTCGCCCGCGATAACCTCGACTGGCAAAGCCGCGAGCTGGCAACGGTTGGCGCATTAGCGGCCACGCCAGGCGTTGAAGCCCAGCTGTTATCGCATACACGAGCCAGCATGCGGGTCGGCCTGACGGCAGCGCAGCTGCGCCAGCTGGCACAGGTTCTGCGTGAACATGGCGAAAGTGATGCAGCAACGCGAGCTGAAAAGGCGCTGCAGCAGGCGCTCGCAAACAATTAGGAGTGGATTATGGAGCATGATCCCAACCGCAGAATGTTAATCACCGCACTTGCCGGGCTGACGCTGGCGAACGTCTCTCTGGCATCGGCAGCCACCGGAACTGCAAATGTGCAGGGTAAAAGTCGTGTTCTGGTGGCGTACTTTTCCCGTAGCGGAAATACACGGGTGATTGCGGGCGTCATTCACCGCAGCCTGAATACAGATCTGTTTGAAATCGAACCGGCTACGCCTTATCCGAAAGACTATTTTCAGACCGTTGAACAGGCGAAAAAAGAGCGTGAGCGGGGAGTAAAACCGGTATTAAAAAATAGCGTTGCAGATATCTCACGCTACGAGACCGTGTATTTAGGCTTTCCGATCTGGGGGACCAGCGTGCCGCCTGTAGTGCAAACCTTTCTCAGCAGCCACAACCTTGCGGGCAAATTACTCATCCCCTTCATTACTCACGGTGGCTACGGTAAAGGAGACAGCGACGACATCCTTGCCAGTCTCGCCCCAACTGCGCATCGGGAAAAACCGCTGGTCATTGAATGCGACCAGGAGCGAAGAACCACTGAAACGGTAACAAGTTGGTTAGAGACAATTCGCAGTTAATCGTCTGCATTCATGAGTCTGCCAAATAAGGGCAATCAGGGGTGCTAAATAATTAACGCTGACTACTCAGATATGATTGAACGGCAAACATAACAGAGGATGTAATCTTGAAGACAATCTTAAAAACGCTGGCCATCTGCGTGATGGCGGGTGGCCTGATGGCTCAGTCGGTATACGCCGAGCCGCTGGTCATTCAGGAACAGGGAAGCTTTTCTGCTGGTGGCACTATCATCACCGCACCAGGAACATTTGATGCGAAAAAGCCGCTGGATTCAGCTGGCCAAACCTGGCATGGCGATCATGCCTCAGTGTTCTACCAAATCCCGGAGAATCCGCATAAATACCCTATCGTCATGCTGCACGGCGCAGGTCAGTTCTCCCGTACCTGGGAAAGTACCCCGGATGGGCGCGAAGGGTTCCAGAATATATTCCTGCGTCGCGGATTCTCAACCTATCTTGTCGATCAGCCGCGTCGGGGCAGCGCCGGACGCACGACTGTAGAAGTTACTGTTACGCCTAAGCCGGATGAACAGATGTGGTTTAATCAGTTCCGCGTTGGCGTGTGGCCAGAGTATTTTAAGGGCGTTCAGTTCTCTCACGACAAAGAAGCACTGAATCAGTATTTCCGTCAGATGACCCCAAATACCGGGCCGTTTGATATCAATGTTATCTCTGATGCGATGTCCGCCGTCGTGGATAAAACCGGCCCCGCTATCCTCTTCACCCACTCTCAGGGTGGCGGACCAGGCTGGTATACGGCGATGAAAAACAACAAGGTCAAAGCCATTGTCGCCTTCGAGCCTGGCAGCAGCTTTGTCTTTCCGAAAAAAGAACTCCCAGCTCCTATGCCAAGCGCGTTCGACACGCTGAAGGGTGAGCCGGTGCCGATGGCGCAGTTTATGTCGCTGACCAAAATCCCGATTCTGATTATTTACGGCGATAACATACCGGATAAACCTGTCGCCATGCCCGCGCAGGACAGCTGGCGCGTACGCCTTGCGATGGCGCGTGAGTGGCGTGACGTGGTGAACAAGCATGGCGGGGATGTGACGGTGACGCATCTGCCAGAAGTGGGAATCAAAGGGAATACCCACTTCCCGTTCTCTGATCTCAATAATGTGCAGATTGCTGATTTGGTGAGTCAGTTCCTGAAAGAAAAAAATCTGCAGTAGAAAGAAGTCGTATTGAGCCTTCATTATTGAAGGCTCAATACCAATATCAGCATTAGCGATCGTGAATTTTCACACCAAGACAGCCACGCACAAATTCAGGGTTAAAGTGCTTCACGGCATCACCAACGTAGCCTAAATCGAGCGTGTTAATTTGTTCCATTTCACTCTCAGTCAATGCGAAATCCCAGATGGCAAAGTTCTCTTCAATACGTTCTTGACGGGTGGATTTAGGGATAACAGTGACACCACGCTGCACATTCCAGCGCAGGACAACCTGAGCAACTGTTTTTTTGTGAGTATCAGCTATTCGCTGCAGCATTTCATTTTCATAGGGCTTATGCCTTCCACCGCCTAAGGGGGCCCATGCTTCCGGCTGAACGTTGTAATACTTCATGGTTTCAAGTGCAGCAGGCTGCGCAAAGTAAGGATGCAATTCAACCTGATTCACCATTGGCCTGATTCTGACGGTTTCGCAGAAATTTGCTAATACATGAGCATAGAAATTGGACACCCCAATCGCCTTAAGCTTACCGGTATCATAGGCATCTTCCAGCGCTCGCCACGCGCTGAAGTAATCACGCATGGCCTGATGCAGTAAATAAAGGTCAAAATATTCCAGCCCTGATTTTTCTAACGACGCCTCAATCCCTGCTTTGGCCATATCGTAACTGGCCATGTCCTGTACCCATAGTTTTGAGGTAATAAATAGCTCTTCGCGGCTGCATAACCCTTCGGCAATGGCCTCGCGTACCGCGTCACCAACGGCATCTTCATTACCGTAAACTGCTGCGGTATCGATAAGGCGGTAGCCAGTACGAATAGCAGTCAATACTGACTGTTTACACTCTTCTTTATCTGTTACCTGAAAAACACCAAAACCTGCCATCGGCATTTTCAGGTTGTTGCTTAATAATGAATATTCCACTATTTAATTCCTCTCCTGTATCTGAATAATCATTCTAGAAGAAAAAGACAGGCGCGAGTAAGGCGCAAAATTTGATATGACTTATGCACGATTTTCATAAATTACGGCTCCCGAAAATCGATCAGCTTAACGCCGTAAATTACCTATCCATTAAGTGCTCCTTCGCTATGCATTACGCTACACTACTCCATCACTCTCTTTTGGCAGTAAGGGGCACAGGTTGGCACGGGAAAACCTTAATGATTTAATGGCGTTTATAGTCGTCGCGCGTGAAAAGAGCTTTACCAAAGCAGCAGCGCATTTAGGCGTTTCACAATCAGCCCTCAGCCATACCATTCGAACCCTCGAATCCCGTCTTGGGATGAAACTTCTGACCCGCACCACGCGCAGTATTTCGTTAACCGATATAGGGCAATCCATGTTCGATGACCTCGGCCCTTATATCGATGGGATCCAGGGGCGATTACAGTCGCTGAAGGACCTCAACAGTAAAGCCGCCGGTACGGTACGTATATCAACGTCAGATTATGCGATTGGCTCTGTCATATGGCCCAAGCTTGAGCCACTACTCAAGGAATACCCGGATATTACTCTGGAGCTGATTGATGACTATGCGCTGACGGATATTGTCTCCGGCCGGTTTGATGCAGGAACGCGGCTCGGTGAGCAAATCTCTAATGGCATGATCTCCGTGCGTATCGGCCCGGATGTGCGCTTTGCCGTCGTCGGTTCTCCTGACTATTTTTCCCGCCACCCTTATCCGCTGCATCCTAACGATCTTATTGATCACAGCTGCATCAATCTTCGGTTTCCCACCCACGGTAATTTGTATGTCTGGGAGTTCGAAAAAGAGGGAAAGAGCCTGAACGTCAAGGTCAGCGGTCAGCTGGTGTTTAGTCGTATCTATCAGAATTTACAGGCTGCCATAGAAGGATATGGGCTGGCACATGTTCCCCGTGATATAGCAGAGAAACAGCTCGCCCGCGGCGAACTGATCAGCGTCCTTGAAGACTGGTGTCCTTACTGGGATGGTTATTACATCTACTACCCGGAAAACAGAAATCATTCGAAAGCTTTCCAGCTCGTTATTGACGCGCTGCGCCACTACAAACATCCCTGAACAGGCCCTGGCAGGATTAACGACCTGTGACTCCTGGAAGAAAAAAGCCAGAACCTGTTCAGGTGCTGGCTTTTGCGAATCGTCAGCCGTCAGGCCTGGTTTCTGCCTGTAAATACCTCTTTAAATACGGGTAAAGCTGAGAAAATGTTTGGCCAGCCCGCCACAAAGGCCAGCTGTGTCAAGACCTCTGAGGCCTGAGTCTGGGTCAAACCATTATCCATCGCCCGATTAAGATGATACGGCACTTGCGCCACTTGCCCGGCGGTAACCAGTGCGCTAACCGTTACCAGGCTTCGGTCCCGTGGTGCCAGACCCGGCCGCAGCCATAGGTCAAGGAATAGTGCATCCGTGGTGTATTTCAGGACCCCCGGTGATACCTTGCCAAAGTTTGACTCAACCATCGTGGCACGTTGGTTTTCCGACGCTTTATCCAGAGGCAGGAAATCCACTTTATCCCCTGGCAAGGATGCCGTATCGATATGGCGGTGCGCAAAGACGTTGCGGGCAACCAGCGCCGCAGAGGTGGCGTTTGGCCAGCCAGCATAAAATGCCAGATGGGTAATAACCTCGGAGATTTCAGCGGGCTTCACGCCGCTATCCAGCGCCACGTTAAGGTAGTGCGGAAGCTCAGCCGTATCATTCCGACTGATGAGTGCTGCAATCGTGACCAGGCTGCGGTCGCGACGTGACAACTCCGGACGATTCCAGAGATCTTTTTCAATAAATCGTTCAGCATACGCAGCCATAGCGGGTGCGACTTCAGCAACGGCGCCATGTGTATCTTTTTGTGTCATTTTCAAACTCCTGTTTTGCGTGGTTTGGGAAACGCATCCGCTCATCAATAACAGAGAAAGAATCGCCAGAAATGTCCTGCTTATCATTCATTTTCTCCCGCCGAGTGACGATTATTCCGTCAACAGTTCAAATCTGGCGCTGTAGGCATCAGGGTGGACGGGCAATGCATCTGGCTCATCTAATTGCCCAAGTTTCATTAAGCCAGACACATAGCTATGGGATTTATAAAAAATAGCCAGATTTCCCCAAGGCGCATAAAGGGTTATATCGCCTTTTTTTGCTGACGTTCCTTCGGGTGAACCTTCGGTGGTCAACCGGGAAGGTAAGTCACTTATTTTCTCCTCCCCGGCATAATCTTTCAGTTGCAACGTAAGCGGTAATAAGGCCGCAAATTCTCGGCTCGCAGGAGAGTTATTCAGGGTCGCGGTAAGGGTTTTATCGTTAAGTATGATATTTATCTTCATTACATTTTCCTCTGTATTCCGCGCGCTCGCCGTAGCCGAAAACATGAATATCAGACCCAATATGCCCCATCCTGAAAATCTGGAAAATACACGTTGGTTTTTTGAATAAATAAACATGAGGAGCCACTCGGACGACATCAATTGCGACTGTTTTTAAAAAAGACGCAGAGGTGTTGTGAAAGCGGTAGCCAACGCGCACTACCGCCTGTGTATTTGCGTTTATTCTGCGCTCAGCGAGGCCATATCAATGACAAAGCGGTGGGCCATGTCTCCCTGTGCAAGGCGAGCGAAAGCATCGTTGATCTGATCGATATTTATCATTTCGCACTCAGGATAGACATCGTGCTTCGCGCAGAAATCCAGGACTTCCTGGGTTTCCGCAATGCTGCCGATCAGCGAACCCGCAACGCGACGGCGACCCATGATCAAAGGAACCGTGAGCGGTTCATCCATCAGACCAACCTGGCCGACAATGACTAACGAGCCATCAATATCCAATAACGGGGTATAGATATTCAGATCATGCTTAACGGGTGCTGTATCAATAATTAAATCGAATGCACAGGCTGAATCCTGCAATGCCTGCGGATCGGAAGAAGGCAAAATGCCTTTCGCACCCAGCGCTTTTGCCTCTGCCTCTTTGTTCTTATTGCGGCTGATGACGGTCACCTCGGCCCCCATCGCCACGGCCAGCTTAACCGCCATATGGCCCAGGCCACCTAATCCGATCACGCCAACGCGACTTCCCGAGCCCACATTCCAGGTACGCAACGGAGAGAAGGTGGTGATACCAGCACAAAGGATCGGCGCGGTCTTTGCCAGATCCATATTTTCCGGCACGCGCAGGACAAACTCTTCGCGTACGACAATATGTTTGGCGTATCCGCCCTGAGTGATTTCGCCGCTCAAGCGATCAGGTGCGCCATAGGTAGGCGTCATCCCGTTACGACAGAATTGCTCTTCGCCATGCTCACACTGATCGCAGTGCAGACAGCTATCCACCATGCAACCAACGGCAACATGATCGCCTGGATGATATTTTTTGACGTTCTGTCCCACGGACGTGACGACACCCACAATTTCGTGGCCCGGGATCAGCGGGTAAGGCTGCGGGCCCCAGTCTCCGTTGACCGTATGCAAGTCTGAGTGGCAGACGCCGCAGTAAAGAATTTCAATGGCGACATCGTTCTCACGTAAATCCCGACGCTCAAAATGATAAGGAACCAGTTTCGCATCGGCAGCGTGCGCTGCATAACCAACCGTTTTCATAACTACCTCATGTTCTTTTTCAATTTCGGAATCAGTAAAGCCCCCGATTAGCGCGTGCAATTAACCCGCAAGCGATGCGAAGAGTATTTGTCAAAACGTACATAACGGTACCAACAACGACTTTCTCCGTACAACAGCACAATTGAGATAGCAGTAATGAACAAAATTAATAAATCCCAGAGGGACCATTAACGTCTACTACATTCACAGCGCCGTACTTAACAGTGGGTTGCTGGTTTTTATCACGATGTTGTGGCTATCAGAAAATCGATCAGGGCTTTGACTCTTTTGATGTTGCCAGCATTTTTCGGATAATAGAGATAAACGGGCGGATATGTTTTCCAATAGTTTTCCATTACCGGTATAAATTGCTCCTGGTCGGGCTGTAACTGATATACAGGTTCAAACAAGCGTCCTATCCCCAACCCGTTACGAATACCATCTGCCATGACGTCAATATCATTGCTGATTAACTGCCCTGGCATCTCAATAGTCAACTGCTCCCCGTTATCATTCAGGATCAACGGGAGGATACGGTTGTTGGTAATAAAACGATAGCCAATAAGCCGGTGATGGATGAGATCGGCCGGCTCCTCAGGCCTTCCATACTCGGAGAGATAAGCGGAAGAAGCATATAATCCTTCACGAAATGGTTTCATCAATGGGCGAGCCACCACCCCGCCTTCCAGAATATCGCCAAAGCGAATCCCCAGGTCAAAGCGTTCCTCAATGATATTTACGGTGCCATCGTTGACCGAAATTTCCAACTGAATCCTCGGATATTGCTGACAGAATGCCGCCATCACCGGTTTAAGAATGAGCAGGTAGGCAAAGCGCGAGAGCGTAATTCTCAGCGTCCCGGAAGGTTGTTGATTCTGGTCGCGGATACTTTCCAGTGACCTTTCCAGCGTATCCACCGCTGCGACGGTTTGCTCTAGCAGCTGTTGTCCGGTTTCCGTCAGCTCAATTCGCCGGGTGGTGCGTACAAAAAGCGGATGACCAATGTGCACCTCCAGCAGCCTGAGCGCATTGCTGACAGACGGCGGCGTGATTTCAAGCTTCCTCGCGGCTGCCGAAATATTGCCTTCGCGCGCAATGCTCTGAAAGATGCGTATCTGATTATAAAGAGCGTTATTCATAGCATATCCTTAAGCAAAGTACGCCTGATTATTAAGTACAGGCTAAATATTCTTAAGTCAATGACCGCCTAATCTTTGCCATCACAGGCACGTATACTTTTGTCTCTTCCTGCTGATAACTGTTTCTGGAGACAATCATGCGAATTTTATGTCTGGATATCCCCGCGCCTGACGTAACGCTGGAACGTTATGCACCCCACCTTACCGCGGAAGCCTTGCATGCATGGGAGCTGTACAAATCTGGCTTCATTCGCGACATCTATTTCCGTCAGGACAGACCAGGCGTCGCCATTTTCCTTGAGTGCGACACCGTTGATGAGGCCAATCGGATTATGGCCAAATTTCCGCTAGCGATGGCGGGATTATTAACCTTCGAATGTATTCCACTTGGCTCGTTCATTAGCTGGGAAAATCTCTTCTCTACAGAATTTAAAAATCAGGAGAAAGAATGAGAATACCTAATATCCTTATCGTTTCCGGGCATCCGAATCTCAACCATTCCATCGCTAACGCCACCATCCTCGATGAGGTTGCGACCGCCCTGCCTGCTGCTGAAATCCGTCGTCTGGACTGGCTCTATCCAGACGGAAAAATCAACCTCGACGAAGAACAGAAAAGCCTGCTAAAGGCCGATGTGATTGTCTGGCAGTTTCCTTTTTCGTGGTATGGACTACCAGGGCTGATGAAACAGTGGCTGGATGAGGTTTTTGTTCACGGCTTCGCACACGGCTCAACGGCTAAACTGGGAGGTAAAAAGCTGCTTCTATCCTTCACCACCGGAGCTCCGCAGGCAGCGTATACCCCTGACGGTTTCTTTGGCCACACCGTCGAAGATTACCTCATCCCGTTCGCCACCACGGCCAGGCTGTGCCAGCTTAAGATGCTACCTCCGCTTTACACCTGCGGTATCAGCTACGCTGACCGGGATGACGATAAGATAGCCCAACAAAAAACTCTGGCCCGTGAGCATGCCTCCAGACTTATCGCACTGCTTAACGCTATTCATGAATAAACAAAAGGGGAAATGAAGATGCTGTATACCCAGCTCGGTCAAAGTGACTTAATGGTCTCCCGCATTTGCATGGGGTGTATGGGGTTTGGCGATCCTTCCACAGGCCAGCATCGCTGGACACTGGACGAAACTGAAAGCAGGAAAATCATCCGCTATGCGCTTGAGAAGGGCATCAATTTTTACGATACCGCCATCGCTTATCAGAACGGATCGAGCGAACGTTACGTAGGCCGCGCGCTGCGTGATATGGCAAAACGCGAAGATATTGTGCTTGCGACTAAGTTTCTGCCGCGAACACCAGAGCAAATTGACCAGGGTATCACCGGAAAGCAGGCGATAATGCGCTCGCTTGATCAGAGCCTGCAGAATCTCGGTATGGACTACATAGACCTCTATATCAATCACATCTGGGATTACAACACCCCAATTATCGAAGTGCTTGAAGCTCTGCATGCCGCTGTCACTGCGGGTAAAGTACGCGCTATTGGTATTTCTAATTGCTATGCATGGCAGTTGGCAAAGGCAAACGCACTCGCCGCGCGCGAAAGGCTAACCCCCTTTGTTTCTGTACAAAGTCA
The DNA here is from genome assembly GCA_900112785.1 of Phytobacter palmae. Lineage (GTDB taxonomy): Bacteria > Pseudomonadota > Gammaproteobacteria > Enterobacterales > Enterobacteriaceae > Phytobacter > Phytobacter palmae. The sequence continues at coordinate 105,847 of FONB01000006.1, forward strand.
CTACAACCTGATTATGCGTGAAGATGAACGAGAACTCTTCGGGCTATGCGCAGAAGACGGTATCGCGTTAACACCTTATAGCGCTCTGGCCAGTGGGCGACTGGCGCGTCTTGAAGGCCACACGCTGCGAGCCGCTGAGGATGATTATGCGCGTGGGAAGTACGACAACACGATCGATCAGGATCGGGAAATTATAGAGAGGGTGGCTGAGCTTGCAGGGCAATATCACGTTTCAATGACTGAAATCTCTCTCGCATGGCTGCTTACAAAAGTTACTTCTCCTGTCGTCGGCGCGACGAAAAAACATCATGTTGACGGTGCGGTAAACGCCGTAAATCTTCAGTTGAAACCTGAGGAAATTGGGTATCTGGAGGAGTCCTACCAACCGCACTTCCTGACAGGAATCATGGCGCAAAACACCCCGCAGACCAAAGACATTAAACAGGTATGGACGAGGTAGAAATTAATCAGTTTGGTGAAACCCAATGGGAGGAAAGATGATTTATAACCCAGCTGCAAAGTGTCCGGCCGCATTCTCGGAGATCGCATCATTAGCGTCAACATCAGCCCATATATAGCCAGAAGAGGTTTTATGAAGTGGATAAACCTTCGCAGGGCAGCGGCATGCGCTCTGTTTACCATTAGCTGCTTGATACCCATCAGTCACGCGCAGAATCGCGATAAGACCACAATTAAAACGCTTGTTATCGTTTCTCACCCGTATCCTGAGCGTTCGGTGTTGACGAAAGGACTGCAAGAGGCAGCAGAAAGCGTGGAAGGCGTGACGGTCCGCAATCTGGAGAGCCTGTATGGTTTTGACACTCGTCGCATCAATGGCGATACAGAGCGGCAATTGATGCGTGAACACACACGTGTTGTCTTTCTGTTCCCCACTCACTGGTTCAATATTACGCCGATGATGAAAGCCTGGCTGAATGAAACCTGGGGTAGCGTAGGGTCCGGTCTGTGGCAGGGAAAAGAGATGCTGATGGTCAGTACGGCGGCGGGCGGCGCCTCCACGTACGGTCCTGATGGTAGGATTGGGGTGGCGCTTGCGGATGTGTTTTTACCCATGAAGGCCAGCGCTCTGCATGCGGGCATGACGTGGCTTTCTCCATTGGTCTTTGAGAGCGCCAGTAATGACCGGCTGCCATCTTACCAAAGCCAACTGATCGAGCGTCTTAAACAGTAATGGACCGAACGTAAACATTAATTTCAGTATCAGGATTATCGTGAAAAAGAGTCTCATGCTTTTAATTTGCATGCTAATAAGCAGTCCTGTCTTTGCAAAAAATCCTGACATGCAGGATAAGACAGTGATGAATATCTTTGAGATTAGCGTCAGGCCCTAATTGAATAACGGATCAATGTGCCATTTCAAATGTCACATCAATATTACCCGTATGTCTGAAAATCCCCACTCCAGAGTGGATTCGGCCCACTTTCTGAAGGTTACCTATCCGTTCATTGTTCTGTTCGTACATGATGACGAAGCTGTGGCGGGGTGCCCAGTAAACAATATCGCCCACCTCATAACCGCTGGTTTTCGTTTCGTTTGCCGGCAGCGCATCCCGGAACCGGTAGCACATTTCACGTCCATATAAATCCTCCATAGGCAACGTCAGCGGAAAACGAGAGACCAGCGCCCGGGTGGTGGCGTTGTCATAAAACGTTGCCGTCATCACTTGGTCACCCGCCGTGATCTTGACCCGGATGCCTTCAACCTCGGCACCCACAGATGAGAATGACACAGCCGTCAGGGAGGCCAGAGCAAGCATGATTGGTTTGAACATAAAACTCTCCGTTGTTTTTATATTTTCAGGAATAACGGCACTGCAATAGTGCCGTTCAGAAACATTATTTATCTGATTTCAGATTGGTATTAAAGAATGAGACCAGCTTGTCCCACGGGATGAGTTCAGTGCGGTCATACAGGTCGATACGGTTAGCACCCTTAATCTCCACCAGCTCTTTCGGCTCTGCGGCCATTTTGTAAGCGGTATCGGTATAGGTGCGGGATGGTGCAGCATCACCCACGACAAAGAGTATTGGTCGCGGTGAAATGGACTCGATATCAATAAACGGATGGAAGTTCATGAGCTTAACATAGGTCGCCGGTGTTGAGCGGCGATCGTTGGATGCCACCTTACCGCGCTCCGTCTGATAAAAGTCATTGGACTCTTTACCTTCGATGAACACCGGATCGTTTTGCCCTGGCCCATAAACGGGTTGTCCGGTTTCCGCGGTTTTGTAGCGTTGTTCTGCTGCAATCGCAAGGTCCTTGTTTCTCATTTCCACGGTCCGCTCATGGTTCAGACCGGTACGGAAATATTCACCCATGTCGTACATACTGACGGTGGCGAGCGCCTTGATGCGGGGATCCATTTTCGTCGCGGCGATGGCAAAGCCGCCGCTACCGCAGATACCTATCACGCCAATTTTTTCACGATCCACAAATGCACGCGTTCCGAGGAAATCAACGGCAGCGCTGAAGTTTTCTGCATAAACATCCGGCAGCACGGCCCCTCGCGGCGTACCTGCACTCTCCCCCCAGAAAGACTGGTCGAAGGACAGCGCAACAAAACCGGCTTCCGCCATTTTGGTTGCGTAGAGGTTAGCTGCCTGCTGTCTAACTGCTGCAAAAGGATGGCCGACAATAAGGGCGTCATATTTTTTACCGGCTTCCATAGTGCGGGGAGTAAATAACGTGCCGGTAACTTCCATACCGTAAATATTTTTGAATTTTACGATTTCAGTTTTCACCTTATCGCTTTGATAGAAATTATCCGCACCGTGAGACATATCCGCCGCGACGGCAGTGTTTGCCCCCATACCCAGAGCGACGCTGAGTATCGTCAGTGCGGCCAGGGTTTTCAATTTCCCTTTTGAATGCAATTTCATATTACCTCCTGAATTAAATAACGGTGTTTAGACAAACGGAGTGAAAAATCCGGAGAACAATAAACCTCCGGACAGCAGGACCTGTTCAGGCCGGATTTTGTTGACTCTGGCCCGGGCGTTTTAACAGCAGGAATGCCACCACAGCGGTTGACAGCACTGCCAGCGCGCCGGCCAGAAATATCGCCTTCAGCCCAAGATGGCTTCCTACCCAGCCGAGCGCAGGACTGCCGATCGCCATCGCCACGTCAAGAAATGCTGTGTAGATCCCCATCACCATGCCGCGGTTCTGGGGCGTTGAACCACTGATGGCTTCAATACCGAGGCCCGGATAAACCAGTGAGTAGCCAAACCCGGCTAACGCAGCACCTGTCGTCGCAATCAGGGACGTACCTGCAAGCCATATCAGGAACAGCCCGGCGGCCTGAACGAGCACAAAAATCAACGCAATACGTGCGCCACCAAAGCGATCTGGCAGATGGCCAGCAACGGTTCGGGCAACAATCAGCGCAACGCCAAAGGCAGTGAATGCCATCCAGACGGGCTGCCAGTTCATGGCGCTGTAATACAGTGAGCTGAAGGCCAGAATGGTGCAGTACCCTGTGCTGGCCAGTGCCGCGCCCAGCCCCGGTAACCAGACGGCGTGCATGACGGAACCAAAGGTTGCCTGTGCGGCATGGGGATGGGGCGCTACCGCGGGCATGCGGGCGAGATATGCCAGTACCAGCAGCGGAAGCAGGAGCGTCAGTAGTGCGATCGCCTCAAAGCCGAAGGCATCAAACAACATCGTGCCCACCGGCCCGCCGAGTGCCATAGCAGCAAACATTGCGGTGCCCACCCAGGCGATAACCTTACCTGCGTGCTCTTTATCCACGAGGGCCAGACCCCATGCCACGGCGCCGGTAATGATGAAGCTTTCCGCCCCCCCAAGGATCGCGCGCCCGGCAAGCAGTACACCCACTGACAGTACCGGCATGCCGACCAGCCAGAGCGACACCTGGTACAGTAGCCCTGAAACGGCCGCGGCGATGAGCCCGGCCACCACGCCCTTTTTGGCGCCGCGCCTGTCTGAATAACTTCCGGACCACACCCGGGAAATCAGCGATGCCGCAAACTGTGCCCCGGCAACCAGGCCTACGATAAACGTCCCGAAGCCCAGGTCATTTTTGACATGCAGCGGCAGGACGGGCAGCGCGACGCCGATAATGATAAAACCGACCAGAACCGCGGCCATTACCGGCATCAGCGCTGCGACAACCCGGGCACCGGAATTATTTTGAGAATGTTTTACAGGCATATAATGCAGCCCCTTACCTTTAAATGAACAGAATGTCGTATACGCGTATGTAATTTTCGGGCGCGAAGTAGCCCGCAGAAAATTCAGGTTTGAATTTCCTGTGTTGAAAGATGCGTTATCTGGTAATGCTTTTTTTATATCCGGATGATATAAACCATCCGGATATAATGCAGGCGTCAGCTACCCGCCTGGTTGTGTTTCAATAAACCTGTACGGTCGGCCGGAAAAGTATTTCGTTAACATCCACGTCGTCAGGCTGGCTGATGGCAAATGCAACGACCCGCGCAAAAGCCTCTGCCGGGATCGCATTCTCGTAGGTTTTCGACATACCTTTCGCAATATCTTCGTCGGTGATGGTTTTAATCAGTTCGGTATCTACCGCCCCGGGGGAAACAATAGTTGTGCGGATATTCCAGGGCTTCACTTCCTGACGAAGACCTTCTGAAACAGCGCGGACGGCCCATTTCGTCCCCGCATATACGGCTCCGCCGGGCCCAACTTTGTGTCCGGCTACTGATGACACGTTGATAAACTGTCCGGACTTCTGCGCTTTCATATACGGCAGCGCGGCGGCAATACCGTAAAGTACGCCCTTAATGTTCACGTCGATCATCCGGTCCCATTCATCCACCTTCAGCTTGTCGAGCATCGAACTCGGCATTAAGCCGGCGTTATTGATGATGACGTCAATACGGCCGTGCAGCTCTACCGCCCGGTCAACAAGGGACTGGACCTGTGTACGGTCCGTCACGTCGGTGCGGAGTATGGCTCTGGCATCCAGCTCCAGTTCGCCGGCAAGTTGCTCAAGCTTCTCCATACGGCGCGCCCCCAGGACCACCTTTGCGCCCAGTTTCGACAGGTGTCGGGCTGTTTCTGCTCCCAGGCCGCTGCTGGCACCGGTGATGACGATGATTTTGTTTTCGATACCCTGAGACATACTGTCCTCCTGTAAGGAATGGTTATTTCGACTCACGCTGCTCAAACACCGTTTTGAAAACCGGCGCGGCGGAAAAAGCATTAGGCCAGCCGGAGTAGTAGGCAAGGTGACTCAGTGCGCCTGAAGCCTGCTGCCGGGTCAGGCCGTTATTCATTGCCCGGTTAAGGTGCGGCGGAATTTGCTGTACCTGCCCGTTTGCAATCAGGGCAGACAGGGTCACCAGACTTCTGTCCCGTGGTGCAAGCCCGGGACGCAGCCACAATTCCCGGAAAAGCACGTCGGTGGTGTCGCTGACAAGCCCCGGCACCGCGCTACCGATACTCTGTTCCACGCGTGCAGCGCGAGCTGCTTCCGCTTTTTCATCGATCGGCAGCAGCGCCTCCTCCGCGCGAGGAAGCTGTTCAGCGTTAATTCCTTTTTGCAGGAATATCTCTTTCGTTACCGCTGCGGCCGCAATGGCATTGCCCCAGCCGGCATAGAACGCCAGCTGCGTGATGGTTTCGGAAAGCTCAGCCGGCTTAACACCGTTTTTCAGCGCCAGCTCCAGCTGCTCCGGTAAAAGTACGGTCTGATTCCGGGCAATAACCGCTGCAACGGTCACGAGGCTGCGATCGCGTGGCGACAAATCGTTTCTTTTCCAGAGGTCTCCTGCCAGCCTGGTGCTGGCATAGCGTCCGAGCGCGGGGGATACTGCCTCTATGTCGGTGTCTGACAGCGGGCCCCGCTGCGCCCCCGTTTCTGCAAGGGCGCCAGCCGATCCGAGAGAAAGCGCCAGCGCAACTGCCGTTGAAGTTTTCATATTATCCCCCTTACTGGTACTGTGCGTCTGAGACGGGCTCCTGCCAGTCCACGTTCTTACCGTCCACCATATACGTCATGGCCAGATGGCTCATGGGGGACGTCGCCGTGGCACCATGCCAGTGGCGTACAGTTGCAGGGATCCATACAACATCACCCGGAGCGATATCCTGGCGCGCTTTACCTTCTTCCTGAACCCAGCCTTTACCGGCCGTAACAATCAGCAACTGCCCGGCGGGGTGAGTATGCCAGGCCGTGCGCGCACCCGGGGCGAAATCCACCTGGCCCAGATTGGCACGCGTGGACGCGTTTGGCGGCAACAACGGGCTGACAACCGCATGACCTGAGAAGTTATCGGCCTTGCCGACGACAGAAGGGGTCTGCCCGTTACGGCGAATTTCAATGCCTTCGGCAGAAACCTGGGCGGCCCCCAGTACGGATATGGCTGCAGCAGCAATAATCGCTTTCATCTTTCACCTCGCTGGTTACTTTCGGCTAAATGGCGTAGCGGATTACATTAATTCCCTGCAAATGAAAACGCCTTTTGTCGGGAGGAATGGTTATTTAGTGAACGAAGAAAGTATATCTGAGGACGTATTAAGTGATTAGATGGTAAAATGAGATTGAAATTATAAGGAGAACCTCTAAATGGCTGATGATAATCTGAATGCCCTTGCTGCATTTATGGTGGTGGCTAAGGAACAGAATTTCACGCGAGCGGCAAAACGTCTGGGTGTTTCACAGTCAGCGCTCAGTCAGACTGTTCGTGTTCTGGAAGCACAACTCGGGATCCGGTTGCTTAACCGAACGACCAGAAGAGTTGTCCCAACTGAAGCTGGGGAACGTTTACTCGCTTCAGTTGGACCTCAGATAGAGGATATTCAGCGGCAGTTAATGGTGCTGAGTGAATTACGTGATAAGCCAGCCGGTACAATACGACTTACCGCAACAGAATATGCAGCAGAGTCAATACTCTGGCCAGCAGTGTCGCGTCTCGTTAAAAAATACCCCGATATTAAAGTCGAAATTCTTACAGATTATGGGCTAACTGACATCGTAAGAGATCGTTTTGATGCCGGTGTACGTCCCGGAGAAACTATTGCCAAAGACATGATTGCTGTTCGTATTGCGCCAGATATGCGGATGACAGTGGCGGGATCTCCAGATTATTTCAGTAACCGGCATGCGCCCATTACTCCACAGGAATTGACAGAACACTGTTGTATAAACCTGCGCCTTTCCGGGCATGGAGGACTCTATGCATGGGAGTTTGAAAAGGACGGGCGAGAACTGAATGTGCGAGTTGATGGTCAACTGGTTTTCAATACGGGAAGCATGATACTGAAAGCGGCGCTTGAAGGTCGAGGGCTAGCCTATCTACCAGAAGGGCAGCTTGAACCCTATATAACATCCGGGGCTCTTGTTCGCGTGCTTGAGGATTGGTGTGAACCTTACTCTGGATATCACCTTTACTATCCAGGCCACCGACAACCCACCCCGGCATTTAGCCTGCTAGTTGATGAACTTCGCTATTCAACACGCGAGAAGCATCAGAGTTAATCTTTCCTGATAAATGACGGTCAGCTATGAGCGAAAAGCGGACTGTACTTTTCTGAAATGCAGGAAGATAGCTACGTGGGATACTTACGGTGTGCAGTTGGTGACTCTGGACCTTTGTTTTGCCGCTGAACAGTCTGCACAGTTATGGGATGCGTGAACTGTGCTTTTTACTTCAACAAAAGTTATATTTATTCAACAAAGCCTAAAGGGGCTAAAAGCCCCTTTATAGATTCATTCATCAATAAAACCTTTAGGATGCCTTAATGGCTAGACCCCAAGGTAGTTTGTATATAAATAAGCAATGCTATATCTATTTTTATTACCCACCATGTAAGTTGTAATTATTTTTGTGGCAATAAGAACCTGTTTCAATTGCTCTACCGTGCTGCCACTTATGCTTTCATCCTCTTTATTATTATCCTTTATTTCCAAAATCAACTTATCAAATGAAGATTCATCAAGCCAACTTTTCTTAAACTGTGGACTGATCTTGTTTTGTGAAAAATCTGCGCAGAAGTATTTAATAAATTCATTCCCTTGCTCATTCCATAGATCTCCGAGATAGTTCACAACAGCATTTTTGCGAACATTCTTGCTTGTACAATAAGCCAATCCTATAATCGCATCCTTTCTGAACCCTTTATTTTTGTCTTGCTCATCTTGCTCCTTTATAGCATTGATAAGTAAATCTATAAATGGCCTCAAGTTGACTGTTTTGTCGGCACTTTGAATGTTTCGATATAAGTCGATATAGGCAGTGCTCGTTGTTCCATTATTCTTAGGTCTTGGATATCCAAAGAATGAATTGATAATCGGTTCTATTATCCCACTATCCAAAGGCAATTGATTATGTAACTTAGATTTAATCGTTAATTTTTTACTTATTGATGACAATAGATATGGACTAATTCTATTTTCACCTAAAAATTCCAAAAACTCATCGTGAGCATAATTAAAAACAATTTTCAAGAAAAATGAAAATATCTCATCCTGAGACCATTCTAAATTAATGCTCTTATTTGAAAATGCATTTTTGTTTGTTAAATTACCTAATCGGTCATATAAATCACGTCTTAAAAACAACTTTGGGCTAATGTTAGAGTAAGGGAACCTTACAGCTAACTTAACTAATGGAGAGATAACGAAGTCCCAAATTGCTGGTTTCACAATATTATCTAACTGATCAAAAGTGATTACTAGGCGTTTATCACTTTTTCTGAGCATAATGTTTGCATTTTCTAAATCCTTTTCAATTAAATCTATATTTGAATCATTTTTTATGATGTTCGAAATTTTACCAGTGGCGGTTGGTGTCCCTAATGGAACTAATAATCTTTTATTTTTACTTTCAAACCCTCCCCTAGTGAAGAGTGAATTCCAAATAAAGAAAAGCCAGAAGTTTTTAACGAAAACCTCATTCTTGAAGTCATCTTGATTAAATAAAAATTCAAAATTATCATTGTCAAAGTTTGTGATGTTAATGACACTATAATTTAAATGTTTTTTCTGAGATTTAATAATTAGATTATCGAAAAAACTCTCAATTTGTAGTGCTTTGTAGAATGCAGTTTTACCGGTACCCTTATCTCCCAAGAGAATATTCTTTTCAGGAATAAGAAAATCTTCCATACATGGGCGTAGATAAAAATCCCTTTCCATATACTCTGGAGTGTAAGGAATATTTTCAGCATATAAATTAGGTAATTTACTGTTGACTTTTTCCAATATTAAGTCTTGCAACTTCAAGTCGATACTTAAATTTTCATGAGCTGAATAAGCTTTAGATGAATGTATGTCACCCTCATTTTCAACTTCTGTTGATAAAACTATAGGTGACGGTGTCTCATCGTCATTAGTGAAATTGAATTCACTTTCGATATCTTTTTTAAATGAACATACAACATCATGAATGGTCTTGAAAAATCTATGATACTGAACTGGTCCAATATCACCGTTCAGAAAATCATTTAAATCACTTGGATCTTCATTTTCAGTCCCTATTTTCTCTAAGACATCAAGCCTATTGAAGTAAAAAGTATCAGGTTTATACTCCTGTTCAAATAAACTTGAAATATATTTATTGAAATTTTCGAATCGCTTACTAAAATTGCTGTTAATGATTGACAGAATTATACTTGAGCTTATTTTATTTTTATTTATGATGTTGGATGTGTATTCAACACCTGGCTGGTTTTGGATATCATCACCACCTAAAAACACTATATGGGTAGATATGCTTGCCAAAGCCCCGAATATATTATTAAACCCAGTTCTTGAATCAACTAAGATAACATCCGGTGAGTATTCATTATTAATGTCATCTATTAACTTGGACAGAATAGATTGTAATGAATCACCTTGCAGATCAATTTTTGCAATTCCTTCTAAGTAACTCAGTACGTTTTTAAAATCAAATAGAATATTTCCAGCAGAAATTAAATTAATCGAACCTTCTCCGGAATATGCACTCTCTATGCCAAATACATAATCTTTTAATTCTGTTTTAGACGAAAATGTTTTGTCATTTAAATACTCTACGAGTCCGCTCCTATTATTCTCGCTTTGAGAACTGTTGAAGAAATTCAACAAACCAGGAGCTTCAAAATCACAATCAACTACAAATACATTTTTCCCCTGCTTAGCTAAATAAGAAGCTGTAAGTGCTAAAGATGTTGTTCTACCGACACCACCTTTGTAGCTATAAAAAGTAATTAAATTTCGCTTGCTCGTTAACGTATCTTCTTCATTTAAGTCCAATAATGTCGTCAATGATCTACGTAAACCTAAAAAATAAGAATTCCCTTCAAACTTGGATATAAAAAGGTCATCTTTAGAGTCTTCTATTGATAAATAATGAAATTTAATTTTTTTATCAGAAAAATAGTCAAGTTCAAACGAGCTTAAATTAAGGTTTTTTAAATCATTGATCTCATCACTAACTATATAAATGTTTATTAACCCATTCACTCTCATCTCAATAAAGAAGTTATCTATTTCACCTGTAGCTTTCTTTACTTTTAATTCCTTATCTAAAATCTCAATGAATTCTATTGACTTTAACATTTTTCACCCTTAAATTTTAGAAGTAAAACTAACAGCATGATTAAAGAATAAGGTAACATCATGTTGTGACCTTTGTACATTTTCATATCTGTAGTTAGGACCCCAATCATCTATCAAATCGTTAATTAATTCATTCTCGCTTCTTGAAGTGAAGTCTGTGAATTTGACTTCTAACTTATTTTGTAATTCAGATAAATCATGAATCAAGAACTTGTTTCTTTTATTAAATCCTAATGCTTCACAACTTGTATTATTCACTTCATCGGCAGATGGATGTCCATAGAATTCTAAAATCAAATATTTTAAAGAGCATTCCAATATATAACCAGACAAATAGTAAAAGTTAGATAATAGCCTAATTTGTTGCTGGCTATTTTCCGAGCAAGATTCCATTTGCTGCCTTATTATTTCGCAAGTATACTTATGTCTTCTTGCTGAAAATAAAAAATCTTCATATTTCACTGTTACGGCCCCTAAACATCTAAGTTTCCCGCTAACAATTTACAGAAAAAATCAATATAAATCAATAGTATCAATTACTTGAGCAATGAGCTGAATCAAAAATTAAAACGTAGATCTTCAACACCAATCCAACTTAATTACTGTAATGGATATTCGTATCGTCGTCAGTGTTTTTATGGAGCAAGATTTGTGGCTAGAGCCACTACTAACATGATGACTTTTCTGACACATTCACTTCAAAGGAAAACTGATTACAGACTCAACTTTTCTGGATTGGTGGTGACCAGACTGAAATTAATACCCAGAGTTTCAATGTCCGCTTCTGGCACAAAGCCGACCTTCAGCTCTTTCTAAATTAATGAACACATCTAATAAACCCTAGCTAATTACCCCATCTAATCGAATAAATCAGTTTGCGTTATGCTTTTCCAACACGACAGCTGAAGGATAACGTCATGCAAACTGTAAAACTGAACAACGGTATTGAAATGCCCCTGCTGGGCTTTGGTGTCTTCCAGATGACGGATGCTGCTGAATGCGAAAGAGCGGTTATTGATGCGATCGATACGGGATACCGCCTGATCGATACCGCCGCGTCTTATCAGAATGAAACCCAGGTCGGGAATGCACTGAAACAGAGCGGTATCGCCCGTAACGAGCTCTTTGTTACAACCAAACTTTGGCTACAGGATACAAATTACGAAGGCGCTAAAGCCCAGTTCGAACGCTCCCTGAATCGGCTGCAGTTGGATTACGTTGACCTGTACCTGATTCATCAGCCTTACGGCGATGTCCATGGAGCCTGGCGTGCCATGGAAGAACTGCAGAAGGCAGGCAAAATTCGCGCCATTGGCGTCAGCAACTTCCATCCAGACCGACTGGCCGACCTTATCGCCTTTAACAACGTGGCCCCTGCGGTGAACCAGATTGAAGTTAACCCCTTCAACCAGCAGCTGCATGCCGTTCCCTGGAATCAAAGCCGTGGCATTCAGCCGGAAGCCTGGGCACCGTTTGCAGAGGGTAAAAATGGTCTGTTCCAGCATCCCGTGCTAACAGCAGTTGGCCAGAAGTACGGTAAAAGCGTGGGCCAGGTTGTGCTGCGTTGGATCTTCCAGCTAGGCATCGTTTCGCTGGCGAAATCGGTGCGCAAAGAACGCATGGCTGAGAACATCAATATTCTCGATTTTGAACTCAGCGCTGAAGATATGCTGCAGATTGCTGCCCTCGACACTGCAACCAGCGCCTTCTTCTCTCACCGCGACCCGGCGATGGTGGAATGGCTGACGGGCCGCAAACTTGATGTTTAAGTCGCGATAAAAGAGGTATTCATTCAATGCAAAAACGTTATCTGGGTAAATCCCGACTCGAAGTATCCGCGCTTGGGCTCGGTTGCATGGGCTTAAGCCACGGCTATGGTCCGGCGACCGATACTCGTCAGGCTATCGAGCTCATTCGCGCAGCGGTTGAACGTGGCGTCACCTTCTTCGATACCGCTGAAGTGTATGGCCCCTTCCTCAATGAAGAAGTTGTCGGCGAAGCCTTAAAACCGTTTCGTGACCGTGTGGTCATTGCCACTAAGTTTGGTTTTACTTTTGGCGACGACAACAAGCAGCAGATTTTAAACAGCCGTCCGGAGCATATCCGTGAAGCTGTGGAAGGATCATTACGCCGTCTTAAGACTGATGTCATTGACCTGCTGTATCAACACCGTGTCGACCCGGATGTCCCTATTGAAGATGTTGCGGGAACAGTGAAGGACCTGATCGCTGAAGGCAAAGTTAAACATTTCGGTCTGTCCGAAGCGGGTGCGCAAACTATTCGTCGTGCGCATGCCGTACAACCTGTCACTGCCCTACAAAGCGAATACTCAATGTGGTGGCGCGAGCCTGAGCGGGAGATCCTGCCGTTGCTGGAGGAATTGGGTATTGGTTTTGTACCCTTCAGTCCATTAGGTAAGGGCTTCCTGACAGGATCGATTAGGCCAGGAACCACTTTTGGCAAGGATGACTACCGCAGCACAGTACCACGTTTCGCCGAGCAGGCGATTGAAGCCAATGAAAAGCTGGTCTCATTGCTGGGTGAACTGGCGGCAGAGAAAGGCGTGACGTCTGCACAAATCGCGCTGGCATGGCTGCTGGCACAAAAGCCGTGGATTGTTCCTATCCCTGGTACCACCAAACTGCATCGACTGGAAGAAAACCTTGGGGCTGCCGACATCATTCTTTCACAGGATGACTCACGGCAGATAACACAGGCGCTAGAAACGATTAAAATCGTCGGCGAGCGTTACTCTCCTGAGCATCGGGCTCGCGTAGGTCGTTAATACCCGGAAGGGTCCGTACTCTATTGCGGACCCTTATTTCGTTTGATTAATCAGGCAGATAACTCAGATAGTTTTGAATCAGGTACATATCTGCTAACGCCATAGTGATAGATGCCGCCGGAGAAGTCGTGAATAGACATGCCGGAAACAGATTATCCTGCCTACCCCCGCACCATTTCATGAACCTGTTTGTATTAGCTTTAAATTTGTGATCCATATTGCAAAAACGGTTCAAAAGCCAGAAACAAAAAACAAACTAAATCAAACAAGTAATTGAGAATTAATCATTCATAAATATGACAAAAGTCACAAAATCACAATCAGGTTACTATTTTTAAGAAAAGGTCACTTTTTTACTATGTCATCACCGTTGCGAACAGGGAAAGATAGCGAGATCGGCAAAACATTGACGCGCGAAGGCATTCAGGAGTCGAGATGGCGGTGGTTATAACCTATGTATGTGAGCTTCACGAAGGTGTTCATGCCCGGCCTGCCGGATACATCGCGCGGCTATGTAATCTGTTCCGGGCAGATATCGACTGGGAAAACACCCGTACGGGACTACTGGCAAATGCGAAAAGCGCCCTCTCGCTGATTGCCAGTGACACGCTGGTAAACGATACATGCCGCATCACCCTTTGCGGAGAGGATGAAACGCAGGCCGCAGTCCAGTTGCGCACGCTGCTTTCCGATCTCCCGACTTTTAGCCTTGAACCGGAACCAATAACCACGCAGGGGTATCTGCCCCGCTGCCTGCGCGAGTTGAACCCACAGGTGATTCAGGGAACTCGCATAAATAAAGGCGCAGCCATCGCCAGACCACAGATAATGCAGAGCCTGACTTTCACCGATATTATCGCCCGCAATCCAGGGTATATCGGCAATATTGAAAGTGAAAAAGCCCGCTTTCTTACCGGATTAGATGCGTTACGCGTAGAGCAAGAGGCCGCACTCGGAAAAAACCAGGGTATTGAACACGATCTTATTGCGGCACATCTATCTCTGATAACCGACATCGCATTTCAGGATAGTGCGATCGGTTATCTGAATAACAACATGAATGCCTGGTCGGCCATCGCGCAGGCGTCCCTTGACTTTTGCCATCAGCTTGAGCGCTCGCCTAGCCAGTATCTGCAGGAGCGCGCCCTGGATATTCTTGATATTGCGACGCAGCTCATCAGTGCGATCTATGGCGAACAGGCTCTGGCTTACCACCCGCCTTTGCTAAATGAACCGACAATTGTTTTCGCCAGTCATCTGACCCCCAACCAGTTTCTGGCGCTAAACCGCAAACACCTTGCAGGTCTGGTGCTCTCCTCTACGGGGAAAACCTCCCATACAGCCATACTGGCTCGTTCGTCAGGTATCCCAACCCTGGCGGATATCGATTTTTCATCGCTGGATTTCGATGTCGATCAGCTGATAATCATTGATGGTGAGCCGGGGATCCTGATTACCCATCCGGATGAGAAAGTTCTGCGCTACTACCGTCATGAAATTGCCGTCCAGCAGGATATGCAGCAGCGGCTGCGGGAAAATGCTTTAGCGCCCGCAAGAACCCGCGATGGGCATCGCGTAGAGGTAGCCGCTAATATTGCAAGCCTGGCCGAAGCGCAGGCGGCCTTTGAAAACGGCGCGGAAAGCATCGGCCTGTTTCGCACCGAGATAACATATATGGGCCGCGATTACCCGCCCTCCTGCGCTGAACTGACAAACCTGTATAAACAGGTTGTTACTCTGGCAGGGGGGAAGCCCGTTATCTTTCGCACCTTCGATATCGGCGGTGATAAACCGGTTGGATACCTAAGCGTCGACAATGAAGAAAACCCGTTTCTTGGTTTCCGGGCAGTGCGTACTTATCCGCAATATCGCGACCTTTTTTCCACCCAACTGAAGGCTATTCTGAGCGCCTCAACATCAGGTAAAGCCAAAATTATGCTGCCGATGATTTCTCGGGTGGAAGAACTTATCTGGTGTCGTGAGGTACTGGAATCGGTTAAACAGGAGATGCGCCACGAGGGTCTGGCATTTGATGAACAGACAGCGCTCGGAATCATGCTGGAAGTACCTTCGGTACTCTTTTCTATGGCAGAGATGGCAGAACATGCGGATTTCTTCAGCGTGGGCAGTAATGACCTGACGCAATACTTTTTCGCCGCAGACCGAGGTAATGCACAGGTAAAAACGCTTTATGACAGTTGCACGCCACCGTTTTTACGCGCCCTGCAATTCGCAGTGAAAGAGGCTCATCGCGCCGGTAAGCCTGTCGGGTTGTGCGGTGAACTCGCTGCTGACGAAACCATTCTCCCACTGCTTATCGGCATTGGCTTTGATGAATTGAGTATGAACTGCACCGCGATTCCGGGGATTAAGCACGCCCTGGGCCAACTCAGTGCCGGAGATTGCCGGTCGCTGACGCAGAATCTTTTGCAAAATCACAACGCACAACAGTTCAAAGCCGCATTACAAAACTCGAGCGTTAGTGCGGCGCAAAAGCCGCTGCTGTCGCCGGAGATGGTTTTATGGGGAATTGACGCCGCTGATAAAAACGAGGCTATCAAAATGATGGTTGATAACCTGTGGCTTCAGCAGCGCACCAATACACGTGACAGGCTCTGCAGTGATATCTGGGCTCGCGAAGTGCCTTTTCCTACCGTCGTTGGCTCGGGCTTTGCTATCCCCCATGCCCAAACGGACGCTGTCAGGGATTCCTCCGTCAGTATTGCCACGCTCAGGCAACCTATCGCCTGGGGCGGCGTCATGGTGGATACCCTGTTCATGCTGACGATTAGCAAATCCGCGCAGGATAACGAGCATATGAAGTACTTCTCCACCCTGGCGCGCATGCTCATGAATGATGAATTTGTCAGCCAGATTAAAGCGGCAAAAAGCCCGGAAGCGCTTTACACGCTGATATCCAGAACTCTGGTCTTCTGAGCAGCAAACGTTACGAGGCTGACATGTTAAAACTATTAAAAAATACTAAACGACATTTTATGACCGGCGTCTCCTACATGATCCCGTTTGTCGTCGCTGGTGGTGTTCTGTTGGCGCTCGCGGTGATGTTTAACGGGGAAGCCGCCGTACCGGACCATGGTTTCTTGAAGGCCATGTCGCAAATTGGTATGGCTGGCTTAACCCTGTTTATCCCCATCCTGTCAGGATTTATCGCGTATTCGATGGTCGATAAACCGGGCATCGCGCCGGGTGCCATCGGCGGCCTGATGGCTTATCAGATGGGCGCCGGATTTTTAGGCGGCATGCTCTCCGGGATTATTGCCGGGCTGGTCGTCTATGTTCTGTTGAACCTGATCGCCCGGCTTAAAATCCCCCACTTCCTGCGCATGGTATTACCGATATTTATTATTCCGCTGATCGGGACCTTCCTCACCGGCATGGCGGTGTATTACATCATTGGCGACCCGATTGCCGGGCTGATGAAGTGGCTTAGCGTCTGGCTTGGCAATATGCAGGGCGCGTCGTTTATTATCCTCGGTACCATCCTGGGCTGCATGATCGCCGTTGACATGGGCGGCCCAATGAATAAAACCGCTTTTTTCTTTGCTGTTGCACTGATCTCAACGAACCCGCAGCTGATGGCGGCAGTCGCTGCCGCCGACTGTACTCCGCCTCTGGGGCTGGCGCTGGCAACCTTTCTGTTTAAAGACATCTTTAATGATGTGGAGCGAGAAGCCGGTAAGCCAGCGATAATTATGGGCTTTATGGGGATAACAGAAGGGGCAATTCCGTTTGCGGCGGCGGATCCGGTACGGGTGATCCCGGCAATTATGCTTGGCAGTGCGGTTGCGGCGATCCTCTCACTATGGTTTGGCGCAACCAACGCCGCCCCGTGGGGCGGACTTATCGTATTACCGGTAGTCAGCAACCATTTTGGCTACATCGTTTCGGTGGTCGCCGGGAGCATCACCACCGCCTTTGCGGTGAAAGTCCTGAAGACAGTTATCAAACCTCGGGCATAATATGGCTACGTTTATTCAATCTATTCTCAGTGAATTCAGCGCTCAGGGCTCGATAGACAAAGGCGTCATGGTAGCTAACGGCAATACGCAGGCTCCGGCGATGGCCTACCATCTGCACGTTCCGCGCATTGAGTTGACGGTAAAGGGCACACTTCGCATGCTGCTGCCGAAAGGCGTGGACCGCATCGTGAAATATGAACGTCCGGTCGGCACCATCACTTATATCCCCGCCAATAGCTGGAACTCGCCGCTGTGGGAAAGCCCGGTTATTTGCATGTCGATAGTCTTCTGGAAGCAGGACGTCGGTTTCAGCATCAGCAACTGGGATGGCACGCAGTTTAAAGAGGTAGAGAAGTACAATCTGCAAAACTCCAGCAGTACGGTTCGCGATCGGCTTCTCGACCTGGCTGAATCGCTGGCGTGGTCGCAAGATACCACCAGCGAGACCTTTGCCCACGTGGTCTATGCGCTGCTTAACGACCTGCTATATCAAATTACCGATGGCCTGAATAACCAGCGGGCTCCCTTCTCACTGCTGGACGAAATTAAGAGCCATATCGATAGTCACTACCACACGGACATTAGCCGGGAAAGCGTCGCCGAAACGTTTAATATTTCCCCAAGCTATCTGTCGCGTCTGTTTTCGAAGGAGTCAGACGTGAAATTTAACGAATATCTCAAGTTAGCCCGCATTTCACGTTCAAAAACGCTGCTGACCAATACCAATCTGAAAATAAACGAAGTTTCAGAAAAGTGCGGTTTCACAGATACTAACTATTTCTGCAAGGTGTTTCGCGATATCAACGACTGTACGCCGCTTGAATACCGCCGCAAAAATAAAGGAGCAAGATCATGACCACTCGTGCAACAAGAGATGAGATTCAGCCTTTCTCCAGCGAACGTCATCTGCATATTGTGGCGGTGACCGCGTGCGCGACCGGCGTGGCGCATACGTACATGGCCGCAGAGCAGCTGGAAAAACTGGCGAAGCAGTATCACTTTGCGATCAAAATTGAGACTCAGGGCGTACTGGGGCTTAAGAATCCAATTACCGATAAAGATATTTTCGAGTCTGAGCTCACCATCATCGCATCCGATATTACTATCGATAATCCTTCACGCTTTGAGGGTTGCCGTATTCTGAATGTTTGTATTAATTCGCTGTTACTCAAACCAACTGAGGTTATCGCCGCCATTCGTAAGTCTTTAAATCTGCCGCGAGGC
The DNA here is from genome assembly GCA_900112785.1 of Phytobacter palmae. GTDB lineage: Bacteria > Pseudomonadota > Gammaproteobacteria > Enterobacterales > Enterobacteriaceae > Phytobacter > Phytobacter palmae. Next base: position 124,389 of record FONB01000006.1, read on the forward strand.
AACGTTATTGACCTGTAGGTGGTTTTCCCTAGCTCTAACAGTCCAGTCTCAAAACCGCACAGACACGCCGAACTTCCTCTCCCATTATTGGGAGAGGGTTTAACCCACAAGATTTTTAGCCAGGAAGCGCATAAAGCTCGGCTATCCGCCCCCCGCCGTGCTGTTCCAGAAACGTCAGCACTCGTCGCACAGAGGTATTCAGCACTCTTGATGCTGGAAAATCAGCCTCCACCAGCAGATGCTGACAGGCGCTAAAGTCCCCCAGAGAAAACGCGCTGTGTGAATCGCTACCCAATGAGAGAAGTCCGCCGCTGTCGCGCACGGCTGCTACAATTTTGCGACAGTTCCCCTCACTGCCCTTACGTGAATGGACGAAAGAGGCGTTATTGACCTCCAACGCCACATGACACTCCTTAGCCGCGGCCACCACCGCCGGGATATCAATTGGATACTCCGGGTTACCGGGGTGGCTGATAATATGGACCTTGCCGCTCGCTATTACTGCAATCAGCGCATCGGTATTGGTGGTAATGTCCGCAGGCGCAAACACCTGCTTATGGAATCCGGCAATCACTAAATCCAGCGACGCACGCATTTTGTCGCTGCAGTCGGTCTCACCACCAGGTTTGATATTGGCCTCAATACCGCGCAGGATCCCCACACCATCGACAACGCGCGGCAGCACACGCAAATTATTAAAGTGAAACGGATGCGGCGCATCAACCATTTCCGGGCCATGGTCGGTAATGGCGATCAGGCGAATATGTTTACGCACCGCGGCGGCGATATAGTCATGAACCGTACTATAGGCGTGGGTGCTGGCCAGGGTATGCATATGAAGGTCGACGGGATACATGTTATCTCTCCCCTTAATGAAAAACGGCCCCTTAGCATGTAAGAGGCCGTTAAAGGTTAAGCCAGAAGCGCTTTTGCCTGCTGCAACACCACCTCAACGGTAATGCCAAACTCCTGATAAAGCTGTTCCGCCGGGGCGGACTCGCCGTAGGTCTGCATACCGATAATCGCGCCGTTCAGCCCGACATATTTAAACCAGTAATCCGCGATCCCCGCTTCCACGGCAATACGCGCAGAAACCGCTTGCGGCAACACCACTTCACGATACGCCGCATCCTGCTTGTCGAAGACATCGGTGGACGGCATGGAGACCACCCGCGCCTTCACACCTTCAGCCGTCAGTTGCTGCCATGCGGCTACCGCCAGCTCCACCTCCGAGCCGGTCGCGATAAGGATCAGCTGCGGTTGCCCCTCGCAATTCTTCAGTACATAGCCGCCGCGCGCGATATCCTGCACCTGCTGCCAGGTCCGTTCCTGCTGGGTCAGGTTTTGCCGGGAAAAAATCAGCGCCGTAGGACCAACCTGGCGCTCAACACCATATTTCCACGCCACCGACGACTCCACCTGATCGCAGGGACGCCAGGTGCTGAGGTTCGGCGTCATGCGCAGTGAGGCAATTTGCTCGACAGGCTGATGGGTCGGGCCATCTTCGCCCAGGCCAATAGAGTCGTGGGTGTAAACCATCACCTGACGCTGCTTCATCAGCGCCGCCATGCGCACCGCGTTGCGTGCGTATTCGACAAACATCAGGAACGTCGAGGTGTACGGCAGGAAGCCACCGTGCAGCGCAATACCGTTGGCGATAGCAGTCATACCGAACTCACGCACGCCGTAGTGAATGTAGTTCCCGGCGCTGTCTTCGTTAATCGCTTTAGAGCCGGACCACAAGGTCAGGTTCGATGGAGCCAGATCCGCAGAGCCGCCGAGGAATTCCGGCAACAGTGGACCGAAGGCTTCAATCGCATTCTGCGAGGCTTTACGGCTGGCGATTTTCGCCGGTTTGGCCTGCAATTTTTCAATAAACGCCTGCGCCTTGCTGGCAAAATCTGCAGGCAGTTGCCCATTCACCCGACGGGTAAATTCATCTGCCAGCTCGGGGAACGCTTTCGCGTATGTGGCAAACTGCTGGTTCCACGCAGCCTCCTTAGCCTGCCCTGATTTGCGGGCGTCCCACTGCGAAGCTATCTCAATGGGGATAACAAACGGTGGATACGGCCAGTCCAGCGCTTCACGCGTTGCCGCCACTTCAGCCTCGCCCAGCGGCGCGCCGTGGACATCATGAGTACCCGCTTTATGCGGAGAGCCAAAACCAATCACCGTTTTGCAGATAATTAACGTCGGCATGGTGGTAATCGACTTTGCAACATCAATCGCGGCACGGATGGATTCAGGATCATGCCCATCGACTCCGCGTACCACATGCCAGCCGTAAGCCTCAAAGCGTTTGGCGGTGTCGTCGGTGAACCATCCCTCGACGTGACCATCGATAGAGATGCCGTTATCGTCGTAGAACGCCACCAGCTTACCGAGCCTCAGCGTCCCGGCCAGGGAGCAAACTTCATGAGAAATGCCCTCCATCATGCAACCGTCGCCCATAAAGGTATATGTGAAGTGATCGACAATGTCGTGGCCCGGGCGGTTAAATTGCGCCGCGAGAGTTTTCTCGGCGATAGCCATGCCGACCGCATTGGCTATCCCCTGCCCCAGCGGCCCGGTGGTGGTTTCGATGCCCGCGGTGTAACCCACTTCCGGGTGCCCCGGCGTTTTCGAATGCAGCTGACGGAAGTTTTTCAGCTCATCAATCGGCAAATCGTAGCCGGTAAGGTGCAGCAGGCTGTAGAGCAGCATTGAGCCGTGACCGTTGGAGAGTACAAAACGGTCGCGGTTGGCCCACGCGGGGTTATTCGGGTTATGGTTGAGAAAATCCCGCCACAGGACTTCGGCAATATCCGCCATTCCCATCGGTGCGCCCGGATGACCGGAATTTGCCCGCTGAACGGCATCGACACTCAGCATACGGATGGCATTGGCCAGGGTTTTTCGTGATGACATTTAAAACTCCCTCTGAATCTTAAGTAAAAAATCTGCCTCGCCCTTGCGCGTTACGCGCAGGTCGAGGTAGTTATCAATGGTTTTCCAGGTATCGATATCGTGAACTACAGACTGGCGGGTCAGGACTTCAACCACCACGCACCCTGCCTGGGTGGCAGAAAGCAGACCGGCAGTGGAGTCTTCAAAAGCGAGGCAATTAGCGGGAGAAAGACCGAGTCGGGCTGCACCCGTCAGGAACGGCTCCGGATGCGGCTTGCCATGATGAATATCTTCGCTGGTCACCAGCACCGGCGGAACGGGGAAACCGACTTGTCGGATCCGTGCTGAGGCAACCTTCAGCGACCCGGAAGTCACAATGGCCCAGGGGACCTGCAACTGCTCAAGCTGGCGGAGAAAATCAACAGCCCCGTTAACCGCAGTGATGCCGTCAGTATTGCTCGCTTCAAACTCTTCCAGCGCGAGAAATTCGTCGATGATGATCTGTTCGCTGGCATCAGGCATAAAGTGGCGCAGCGTACTCAAAGCGGGTTTACCGTGGAGATAATGGCATACCGCCCTCGGATCCAGCTCTTTTGTAGTGGCCCATAAACGCCAGGAGGCCTCAACGAAATCCAGCGAGTTCACCAGCGTCCCGTCTAAATCCAGTAATATTCCACGAAAATGCATCGTAATTACCACAACGAAATAAATAGAGTGTGTATTATTTTGTACTCCATTACCCATGACCATTGAATAGAAAGAAAGTCACTTTAATAGCAATTACGTGACCACTGCTCACCCGTTAATAATAGTGCGGCTGCCATCACAATTACTTAAATCATCTCGCAATACACACATCACAGTAATTCTATATAATTTCATGACCTCGATCACAAAATAATAATCAGGCTTTTTTATTCAAGCAAAGGTCACTTTTTTTCTATTCAAAGCTAGCTGAGAACGATGAAGGATATAAAACATGAAAGGCAGGCACTCAAACCTGCAGAAAAAATTAATTAGCCAGGGCTAAAAGATTATCGGGAGCAATGATGTCACAGATAATTACGTATCAATGTGAGCTGAAGGATGGTATTCACGCCAGACCGGCGGGACATATCGAACGATTGTGTAATACCTTTCAATCTGAGGTGTGCTGGAATAATATTCGCAGCGGCATTCAGGGTAATGGTAAAAGCGCTCTCTCGATTGTCGCCACCGATACCTTACTCAACGACGCCTGTGAAATTACCATCAGCGGTAAAGATGCTGCAAACGCGGCTCAGCAGCTGAGTGCGCTGCTTAAAAAACTGCCCTCCTTCGAGGTTAGCCATGCAGATGAAGCCGCAGTGCCTGCGGGCTATCTCCCGCGTTCGCTGCGGGAGACTCAGCTCAGTTTTATTCAGGGTTCACGCATCAGCGGCGGTGTTGCCATTGCCAAACCCGTTCGTATTCAGAGCCTGTCTCTGGACGAAATGCTGGCGCGTAACCCGGGCGGTGAGTATTCCACGGAGCATCAGCAGCGTATTTTTCTGGCGGGTTTAGAGGCGCTTAAGCAAGAGAAGCAGGCTGCGCTGGAAATTAAAAAAGGCGTTGAACACGATATTTTACAGGCGCATTTTTCCATTATCACCGATGCGATCTTTCAAAGCCATATCTCCTCGGCGATTTCCGGTGGTGACAATACCTGGGATGCGGTGATTAAAGCTGCAATGGAATTCTGTGAAATTCTTACTCGCTCATCAAGCAAATACATTAAAGAGCGGACCCTGGATGTTCTCGATATTACCGGGCAATTACTTTCTGCGATCTATGGCCCGGGTATATTACCGCAGAACAGTCTTGAATTAACGCAACCATCGATTATTCTGGCCAACAGTCTGACACCAAGCCAGTTTCTCGGGATCAATAAAGAGTTTCTTGCCGGGATGGTATTATCCGCCACAGGTAAAACGTCGCACACCGCTATCCTTGCACGTTCGCTCGGTATCCCGACTCTGACAGATATTGATTTTTCGACCCTGCAGCTGAATGCAGACATGGACATTATTATCGATGGCAATCCGGGTATTTTAATTATCGCACCGGATGAGAAAGTTCTGCGCTATTACCAGAATGAAATTGCCGTTCAGCAGAGTATGCAGCAGCAAATGCTGGCTAACGTCTATCAGGCAGCAACCACCAGCGATCATCATAGCGTTGAGATAGCCGCCAATATTGCCAGCCTGGCGGAAGCCGAGGCAGCCTTCAGTAACGGCGCTGAAGGCATCGGACTATTTCGTACCGAAATGTCATTCATGGACCGCGAATCCGCACCGGACTACCACGAACTGGCTGAGCTCTACAGCCAGGTGATACAGGTTGCACAAGGGAAGCCGGTTATCTTCCGCACCTTCGACATTGGCGGTGATAAGCCTGTCGACTATATGAGCATCGGCGAAGAAGAAAACCCGTTTCTCGGCTTCCGGGCGGTGCGAACTTATCCGCGTTATCGCGACCTTTTCGCCATGCAGCTCAAGGCTATCCTCAGCGCCTCGGCTTTTGGCGATGCCAAAATCATGATCCCGATGATCGCCAACGTTGATGAAGTTATCTGGTGCCGTGAAGTCCTCGAAGAGGTCAAAAGTACGATGCGTGATGAAGGGCTGGCATTCAACGACAGCATCTCGCTCGGCGTGATGCTGGAGATCCCCTCCGTTATCTTCGCGATTAGTGAAATAGCGGAATACGCGGATTTCTTCAGCGTGGGCAGCAACGACCTGACGCAGTACTTTTTTGCCGCCGACCGTGGAAATACGCAGGTTGAGGCGGTATACGATAACTATGCTCCGGCATTCCTGCGCGCCATGCAGTATGCCGCCGACGAAGTCCACCGCGCGGGCAAGTGGATAGGTATCTGCGGAGAGCTGGGTGCCAGCAAAGATTTTCTGCCGCTGTTCGTTGGCATGGGCTTTGACGAACTCAGCATGAGTGGCACCTCTATTCCGGGTGTAAAACATGCGCTGCGGGAGCTGAGTTTTGCCAAATGCCAGGGGCTGGTACAGGATATTGTGGCGTTAAAACGTTCCGCTGATGTCAAAGTCGCGCTGAGTTCACCGGACGTAAAAGCGGTCAGCAAAATGCCGATCCTCGCTCCAGAGTTTATTCTCTGCGGACTACAGGCCAGCGATAAAAACGAAGTTATCAAAAAGATGACCGACAATCTGTGGCTGCACCATCGCACCGATAATCGGGATCAATTAACCGATGATATCTGGGCCCGCGAAGACTCATTCTCCACCGCCGTGGGCTATGGCTTCGCCATTCCGCACACCAAGTCAGACCATATTCACTACTCCACCATCAGTATGGCAACCCTTGCGTCGCCCATTATGTGGGGCGATCAGGAAGTCGAAACCGTATTCATGCTGACGGTGAGTAAATCCGCCGACCCTAATGAGCATATGAAATATTTCTCCACGCTTGCCCGAAAGCTAATGAAAGAGGATTTCCGCAATGAAATAAAACAGGCCGAAAACGTCAACGTACTCTACAACCTGATGGCCAATACTTTGGCCGCATGAAATCAGGATTTATTAAGCAATGTTTAAAACCACAGCCAAATAAAAAATCAGGAGTCACTCATGAAGATTGTCGGAGTCGCAGCATGCATTACCGGTGTCGCCCACACCTATATGGCACAGGAAGCTATCGAGCAGGAGTGCAAAAAAAGAGGTTATGACGTCAAGGTCGAAACTCAGGGCGGCATGGGAATTGAAAATGAATTAAGCGAAGATGAGATTGCCGAAGCGGACGTGGTTATTCTGGCGATTGCTATTGGTATAGAAGGCGTCGAGCGTTTTGAAGAAAAAGAAGACGCCGGACTGGTTATTTCGCTGAACCCGGCAGAAGTGGTTCGCGATCCAGCAGCGATTATTGACCGGGCTGAAAAACTGGTGCAATAAAACAACCCGCCGGTCCTTATTTACTTTCGACATTCGGTACCGGTGAATAATAACGTTAATTAAATTTCTGCGAACTCTTTATTTAAATTACGACGCAAACGCGTCCGGGGATGATTGTGCCTGAATATCGCAGTCATCATAAAAATAAAGGGTCCTGGAGGATGAAAATGTCGGAAAAAATGAAAGTCATCAAGGATGATTTAGTTAAAGCATTCAGTACCGGGGTGTCATATATGATGCCGGTGGTGGTGGTCGGCGGTATCTGCCTGGCACTATCCCTGATTGGTGGTGAGCCGGTCGCGGGTAAAGGCATGGTGGTGACCAACCCATTCTTATTAAACCTCGGCGCTATCGGCAGCGCGGGCCTCGGAATGATGATCCCGGTGCTGGCGGCTTATATCTCCTACTCTATCGCCGGTAAACCGGGGCTGACTCCGGGTTTAATCACCGGTTTTATGGCCAGCACGCCGCTGGGCGCAGACCACGTGGTAACCGGTTTTCTGGGGGCGATGCTGCTCGGTATTCTCAGCGGCTACGTGGCTAAATGGGTAAAAGGCTGGAAAGTCGGTAAGGTGCTGATGCCGGTTATGCCGATCATGATTATTCCTATCGTCTCAAGCGTCATCGTCGGCATGCTCTATCTGTATGTACTGATTGGACCCATCGGTTTTGCCATGAAATGGCTGGTTTCCATGCTCTCCCATATGCAGGGAAGCAGTGGACTGGTACTTGGTCTGATTGTCGGGGCCATGGCGGCCTTTGATATGGGTGGCCCGGTAAATAAAACCGCAACGGCATTTACTCTCGCATTAATGGCTGAAGGTATTTATGGTCCGAACGGCGCTTACCGTGTTGCCTGCGCTATTCCGCCACTGGGCATTGCCCTCTCTACTTTTATTTCACCACGTAAATGGGCTGAAGATGAAAGACGAATGGGAACCTCTGCTGCCTTTATGGGGTTAATTGGCATTACCGAGGGCGCCATTCCTTTCGCCGTTAAAAACCTGAAGACCGTTCTGCCATCAATAATTATCGGCAGCGCTGTCGGTGCTGGCCTGGCAATGGTTCACGGCGTTGAATCAATGGTTCCACACGGCGGGTTAATTGCTATCGCAGGCGTCAATAAAGCACCTGTATGGTATGCCATCGATATGGTTATCGGCGTTATTGTCACCGCAATATGCCTATATATTCTGCGCCCCAACATAAGCGAGCCGGTAAAAAAAGAGTCGGCTAAAAAAACAATCACTTCTGATATGAATAAAGTCTAAGGAGTCATCATGAAAAACACAATGAAACAGTACGTCGATTATATTGTTAACGGTGGAAAATCAACAATGCTGGGAATTGGCCCCATGTCTCCGGCATTAATTCAGGCCTGTTTTGAGCTGGGTAAAGAAAAAGACCTGCCGCTGATGTTTATTGCCAGCCGCAACCAGGTTGATGCAGATGAGTTTGGCGCGGGTTACGTTAACAACTGGGATCAATTTCGCTTTGCCGCCGACCTGAAAGCGATGGCGGAAAAAGTCGGCTTCGACGGTGATTACTTCCTCTGTCGTGACCATGGTGGCCCATGGCAGCGTGATAAAGAACGTAAAGACCATATTCCGGAAGCCGAAGCGATGGCGCTAGCGCGCCGCTCTTATCAGGTAGATATGGACGCCGGTTTCGACCTGTTGCATATCGACCCGACAAAAGACCCGTATGTCGTCGGTAAAGTCATTGATATCGAACTGGTGCTGAGTCGTACCGTTGAGCTGATCCGCTTCTGCGAAGAGTACCGTAAGGCAAATAACCTGAAGGAGTTCTTCTATGAAGTCGGAACTGAAGAGACCAATGGCGGCCTGACCGACGTCAGCGCCTATGAAGGGTTTATTATTGAGCTGAATAAGCGTCTTGCTGCCGAATCGCTACCGCAGCCGCTGTTTATCGTTGGTCAGACCGGTACCCTGACCCGCCTGACCAAAAACGTTGGCCATTTTAACGATAAGCAGTCCGCAGAGCTTTCGGCTATCAGCACCCGTCACGGCGTCGGTCTGAAAGAGCATAATGGTGACTATCTTCCGGATGAGATCCTGTTGAAACATCCAGGTCTGGGCATCACGGCAATGAACGTCGCCCCAGCCTACGGTACCATTGAAACTCGCGCTTATCTGAAGCTGGCGGAAGTCGAGAAAGATCTGGCAGCGAAAGGCTTTATCAAGTCAGCATCTGATTTAAAAACCGTCCTGACCCGCGAGTGCGTGCTGAGCCACAAATGGGAAAAATGGATGACCGATGAGCACAAAAATAAGTCCGAGGAACAGATCTTTAACGAGCCGGAATTGTTGAAAGAGATTCTCGAACTCAGCGGCCACTACAACTACGAAAAACCAGCGGTAGTCAAAGAGATGCAGACCATGTTTGCTAATCTGAAGTCGTTTGGTGTCGAACCCGAGCGTTATGTGGTTAATAAAATTAAAGATATGATCCAGAACGAAGCAGAGTGCTTCAATATGCCAGGCCTGACCACCCGCGTCGCGCAGGCAAAATAACCACCTATCCAGCTTAGCAATAAGGAGCGGGCTCTGGCCCCTCCTTGCTATTTGCTGCCCAATTATGAAATACAGGTTTATGCCATGAATCAGCTTGAACAACTAAAGCAGCGAACCACAATTGTTGCCGACAGCGGGGATATTGACAGCATTATGGCTTACCAGCCTGAAGATGCGACCACCAACCCATCGCTTATTTATAAAGCGGCGCAGCTTCCGCAATACCAGAAACTGGTGAAAGATGCCGTCGCGGCGGTGAAGTCCCGCCAGAATGGAAAGCCGGTACAGCCTGCGGATATTGCCGATTACCTGGCGGTGAGTATCGGGGTGCTGATCCTGAAAAACGTTCCGGGTCGTATTTCAACTGAAGTGGATGCTCGCCTCTCGTTTGATACCCAGGCCAGTATTGCTAAAGCGCGGGAAATTATTGCACTGTATGAAGAGAAAGGTATTGGTAAAGATCGGGTTTTGATTAAGCTTGCTGCCACCTGGCAAGGGATCCGTGCCGCAGAAACGCTGGAAAAAGAGGGTATCCAGTGTAACCTCACGCTACTGTTCTCCTTTGCCCAGGCCAGAGCCTGTGCCGATGCCAATGTTTTCCTGATTTCCCCGTTTGTGGGCCGTATCTACGACTGGTACAAGAAAAACAACCCTGATACCACCTTCACCGTCGAGAACGATCCGGGTGTCGAATCAGTGCAGAAGATCTATCGCTTTTATAAAATGCACGGCTACCGCACCGTGGTGATGGGGGCCAGTTTCCGTACGCCGGAACAGGTGCTGGCGCTTAACGGATGCGATCGTCTGACCGTTTCCCCGGCGTTGCTGGCGCAGTTGCAGCAAACTCAGGGGGCGGTACCAATGCCGCTGACGTATGAAGGTGAAATCCAGGCGAAGCCCACAGCGATGACCGAGGCTGAGTTCTACTGGGCTCATAATCAGGATGCGATGGCAGTGGAAAAGCTAGCCGAAGGTATTCGCCTGTTTGCCGTGGACCAGAACAGTCTTGAGGCACTGCTGAGTCAATATCTGTAAGCTCCCCTTGCAAATATCCTATGCAGGTAGTTGATTCTTAGACGGGTCCGCAGTAAATATCGGACCCATTATTCCACGTAGCGAAGTGCATCGATCATCAGCGCAAAAGCGGGCGGATGCTGCTTACGGCTCGGGTAGTAAAGATAGTATCCGGGGAAAGATGGGCACCAGTCCTGCAGAACCTGAATAAGCTCTCCTGACTTTATATAATCCTGCACCCTGTCTTCAGGGATACAGGCGATACCAAATCCGGATAACGCCGCATCAATCCTTTCTGCCTGCAGATTAAACGTGACCTGCCCTTCCACTCTGACCCTTAACGGTTTCCCTTCCTTCTCAAACTCCCAGTGGTAAAGCCCACCGGCTGTCGGCAGGCGCATATTGATACACCGATGATTTTGTAGCTCGTGCGGCGTTTCAGGTGCAGGATTTGCAGCGAAATAAGACGGCGCTCCTACCACAGCCATTCTCATGTCCGGCCCAATTCTTACCGCAATCATGTCCTTATCCACGCTTTCGCCCAGGCGGATCCCTGCATCAAAACGCCCCTCAACAATATCGACAAAGCCGTTATCAACCACCAGTTCGAGATTAATTTCCGGATATTCCCTGAGGAAGGGTTTTAGCTTCGGCCATACCAGACTTCGCGCGGCATGCTCCCCGGCAGATAAACGGATATTGCCGGAGGCAGTGCCGTTCAGCTGAACCAGCGATTCCAGTTCCTGTTCAAGATCGGCAATACGCGGTTCAAGGCAGGCAATAATTCTCTCGCCGGCTTCTGTAGGAGCAACGCTTCGGGTCGTGCGGGTCAAGAGGCGGATATTCAACCTTTCCTCCAGGGCCTTCATCGCGTGGCTGAGTGCAGACTGAGAAACGCCCAGTTTGCCCGCTGCTTTGGTAAAACTTCGCTCCCTCGCCACCACAAGAAAGATTTGCAGTTCGTTGAAATTTTCTTTGAGCATCGGCGATTTCCTTATGGGGGCATTCCCTTCATCGCGTACTCATGAAGGGTGTTCATAGACACAATCATTTTAGCCCCATTACTGACATTAATGATAATTGATATTCTGACCGTATCGAAAATAAGTCTGAATTATCAGCAGGTTTATCATGAAAATACTCGTTGCAGGGGCGACAGGAAGTATTGGCCTTCAGGTCGTGAATACCGCTATCAAAATGGGCCATCAGCCTGTAGCACTGGTCAGAAATAAGCGCAAAGTGAAATCGCTTCCTCGGGGAACAGATGTTTTTTACGGCGATGTTTCATTGCGTGAAACCCTCAGCGATTTGCCGAAAGATATTGATGCCATCATCTTTACGCTCGGTTCCGATGGCCAGGAGCGTATTGGTGCCAGAGTGATAGATTACGGTGGAGTGCGCAATATTTTAAGAATATTCAAGGATGTATCTGTTCGTATCAGCCTGATGACCACAATTGGCGTGACTGAACGGCTCAGCACCTGGAATCAACGCACTGAGGTTCATGACTGGAAAAGGCGTGCCGAGCGTCTGGTCAGGGCCAGTGGTCACCCCTATACCATCGTCAGGCCCGGCTGGTTTGATTATAACAATGATGATGAGCACAGAATCGTTATGCTTCAGGGAGATCGTCGCCATGCGGGAACGCCGGAAGATGGTGTGATATCCCGGGGGCAAATCGCCCAGGTTCTGGTCAGTGCCCTGACCAACGACGAGGCAAAAAATAAAACGTTCGAGCTGGTGGCTGAACGAGGTGAAGCACAGCAGGATCTTACACCACTGTTTGCAGACCTGCAGGCTGATGATCCACAAAAAAATGATGGGGTTCTGGACATAGACAATATGCCTCTGCGTGAAGAACCTGACTGCATTATTAACGAGCTGAACCTGTATTCAAAAAAATTAACCAATCTACAACCTTGACAATTTTTTCATATAGCGGTCAGCCTCATGACAGCTTATGTCTGTATATTTGAATACACAGATGGAGGATTCGATAATAGGAGTCGAACCTACGACCTTCGCATTACGAATGCGAGCCAACTTCCAAATGAGTACAATAATGAGTACATTAAATATATACATTAAAAAAATATATAAATATCAACTGAATGAAACATTATTTACGGTTCAACGTCTAAATAAGTTTTGTTGTCTCATGAGGTTTCATAACATCTCATAAATCTCACAAAACCCTTTAAAATCCACGCGCTTGCGTGGATTTTTTTATTCCCCATTCTCTCATGGAAGCGCAGTCTAAAATGAGTACAATCCGTTTCCATTACCATTTCAGGTGAGTACAACAACGGTATAAGAAATAGTCAAGGATCCGTTATGCTCACTGATACGCAATGCCGCACTGCCAGGCTAAAGACAAACTCTATCGACTCAATGATTTTAATGGCCTCTACCGGAAGTGAAACCCAATGGCAAAAGGCATGGGGCTGTCGGTTTAAACTCAACGGAAAGTCAAGCATGTTTGCGTTGGGTGAGTATCCAGCGGTAAAGCTCGCGAGAAATGTGAGCAGGCACGTAAACAAGTCGCGGATAGAGTTAGCCCAACACAGGCACGTCAGTTAGATAAGATCCGCAAGGTCAATGACGCTTCTAACACCTTTGAGCTGATCGCCAAAGAGTGGTTGCAGATGAAAGACTGGGCCGAAATTACCAAAACACGCCGACTGGATATGCTTGAACGTGTGGTTTTCCCCGCAATCGGTAAGCTCCCTGTCAGAGAGATCACCCCACACCACATTCTTAAAATTCTTCAGGAAACCGCTAAACGCGGCGCTCCGACTGTTGCTGCTGAAGCCCGACGTACCATTTCATCGGTTTTCGAGTTGGCAGTGGCAACGCTCAGAGCTGACAGCGATCCTGTCTGGCCTGTACGCAAGGCGCTTCCGGCGAATAAGACACAGCACAAACAGGCATTGAACCCACAGCAAATCGGGAAGCTATTAAGCTGTTTTGATAACAGTCGCGGCTCATATCAGGTTAATTATTGCATGTGGCTAATGTGGTGGACGCTGGCGCGGCCAGCCGAAGTCACCGAAGCTGAATGGGCAGAATTCGATCTCAATAATGCGCTGTGGACCATTCCGGCGACGCGCATGAAAGCTCGCAGAGAACATGTTATTCCCCTCCCCTCCCAGTCCGTCAACATGCTCAGAACGCTACAGGGATTAACCGGGCATCGACACCATCTCTTTCCGGGCCGTGATAACCCGCGTGGCCCGATGACCTCACACTCGCTGCGTCAGCTACTTAAAAGCCTCGGCTGGAGTGGAACTTACAGCCCACATGCAACCCGAACCACAGGCAGCACACGGTTAAACGAGATGGGCTATCGACCTGATGCTATCGAAGCTCAGCTTGCGCACGCTGATACCAACAACGTTCGCCGCACGTACAACCATGCGACGTATCTTGATGAGCGTAAAGTGATGATACAGGAATGGGCTGATAAGCTTGATGGATGGGTGAGCAGCACCTACATCAGCGTTGATGTTTCATAAACGCTGATGCATTGGTGTTTCATCGTTGATTCATATAATAAATTTTTGATTATTTTAAATAACCTATTGACTCCCGGAACGCGTGTTTCGACTCACTGGTATGCATTTATTTTCCTGACCAGAAATCATTACGTTGCGGGTGGATTGAATGTTTTAGCCGCCATAAGTCACTAATTTCATAGAAGTTTCTTACCTTAAAACCACTATATTTTCCTCTTGAGAACCAATTTGCATCACTGCAATGCGATTTTTATCTCCTTTCTTCACCACTATCGGCAGACCTTTTCTCAACAAATGCATCTGTCCGGGGGCAACCAGAGCTTTTGCTGAATATAGTTGGGTATCGTCGAGATCGAAAAAATATCAAAGAAATAATTGTTTCCATACATGGTGTTTGTCTGTTGCCACGACTCAATTCGGGATTTGTGAAGTATACCCGCCAGGTGGCGCGTTTGAGGAACATTCTTGCGGCACGAATCCTGGTCGAGTTACCCCTAAAAGTAAAAAAAACCCACACCAGGCATAAGATAGGCGCTACGATCCCCAATAGTATAAATACTAATTCAAGAGTCGAGAGACTGGCCAAGAAACTTTTGAAAGACATACTACCCTCACGTGATAATAAATAATGAATTATTAGTAATATTTGTACTATTACTTATATAAATCATTAAAAGCCACTTCAATATAATCATCAGGGTTATTTATCATGAAATCCCCCCCCAGGAAAAAGAACATCCCAAACAATAATATAGAACTCTCTCATGCTAATTTTACCAGGTGGATCAAATACTGGGATCGCAGACTCATAAAGACGCTTGAGTTGGTTTTCATCATAAAAGCTTATTGCGTATGCAAAGCTATTTTTGCATCTATCCTTAATAAAAGGTAGCAGATTATCATATGATGGCTTTATTAAGCCTTTTAATACTAAATCCAGGCTTTCTTCATTAGACAGGTTCAAACCTATAAAAGAGCTATCCATATTGGGATCTTCAGCAAGCGACTGCCAAACCATTGAAACGTAACTATTGCTAATTTTTTTCATATTTACTCCGCAATTCCAAATATACTATACACTTTCCCTGTCTTCGTATTAAAATTTGCGCGCACTCTCCTTGTGCTAAAATACTCCTCACCACCCATCTTATAACCTTCAGCTACAGTTTGTGGCATATCAAAATCTACTTTCCCATTCGTATGAATTTTAGGATCATACTCTTTTAATGCTCTCTCAATTGCTTGCTGATGGTCTTGATACGTAAGGAATCGTGTAGCATCTACAGGACGCCCAGGCACAGCATCAGGTGTATAACCCGTAGTAGCCCTATATTTTTGCTGTTCCAATGTAGTACCAGCCCCATGTCTTCGAAGACCATAAATACCAGCATCCCCATGTTCTCTCTCGAATGCCTGAATCCATTTTTTAGAAGTTGTTTCACATATCAACCCCAACGGATCCATCCACACCAGCGGATCACCCACGTAGGAATAGGTATTTATCCCGCCCGCTAACCCTATCGGGTCCATCTGCGTGTAACGCCCGGCGACCGGGTCGTAGTAGCGGAACAGGTTGTAGTGCAAGCCACTTTCGCGGTCGAGATATTGTCCCTGGAAGCGCAGATTCTGCGGTACCTGCCACTGCGGCACGCTGAGCTCGCGCTCCGTTTTGCCCCAGGTGCTGAACTGCCCGCGCCAGACGGTCTGGCCGTCGGCGTCGGTCACCCGCTCCGGCAGGCCGTTGAGTTCGGTGTGGTACCAGTAAATTTCGCAGTCGTCGAAGACACTGTCGACGCGGGCCAACGGCTCGTAGCTGCCCTCGGTGTAGACGTACTGGACGTAGTGGTCCGGCTCCCTGTCGCTCTGTTCACCGGCCAGTTGCACTCCCTGCCAGTCGAAGCGAATGGTTTCCGGGTCTTTCTCACCGTAGCGCCACAGAATCTTATACGTGCGTCGCCCCAGCGGGTTGTACCGGTATTCCACCTTGCGGAACTCGCTGTTCCCCTCAAAGCGGATTTCTTTTACCCGCTGCTCATCGTCGACAGATAGCCACGAAAGAGCGCGATGCTGTCCAGAACAGGCGTGACCTGAACGCCGGAAATACCGACAGCAGCGGTGATCGCCAGGCACTCCTTCGTGGAATCATCCACATCAGTCAGGTATTTAATCCGACGGCCGCTGGCAAGTGCATCCATGACAAAACCCATCGACCATGTCAGGTTCGGCGCATCCAGGCGAAGAAGCGGAAGCCGCTCAGCCGCCAGCCCCTTACGACGTCGTCAGCGCTTCACACTCAGGACGTTAAGGTGGTAAATGCGGTATACCCGCTTGTGGTCTGTCGTCAGTGTTTTCGCCCCAGAGCCACCTAAAGCGCCTCCTTATCCAGCATGGCTGCGGCAAAGCTCACGGGCAGCCCCCCGCTTCGGACTCGCGGAGAATACCGATGATCTTTTCGTCGGAAAATCGCTTCTTCATGGGGATGTCCTCATGTGACTGATGAAGACGTTACTAACATCGCGGTGTATTAATCAACGGGGAGCAGGTCAGTGTTATGTAGCGGCTCATTTGAGCCGCCTTTCAAATTAAAGCCCTTTTAAGGCTTCTAGTGAATGTTCCAGTAATCTACAACATCATTGCGGTTAAAGGTTATGTAAAGGCGGTTTCCGTGTATCTCAGTATTTCCACTACGTTTGTCTGAAAGCTTACCGGCTGTTGATGATGCTTCGTTGGCTGTATTGGCCATGCCCAGAGCACTGCTAACAGCACCCGCTCCCGGTATGTAGCCCGCCAGAGAAGATACACTGCTGTAGTCAGAATTTTTACGATAAACCCATGTAGTGCCATATGAAGATTTTTCATTATCATCAGGAACGCCATAAAGTTGCTGTACCTGAGCTTTTGTCGTTTTACCCTCAACAATATGTGACTGCACATATGAAGCACTGAATTTATCTTCTCCTCCCCCCATAGATGAGCATGCGCTCAACAAAATAGCGGAAACAACAACAAGACATTTTAGTCTGCTATTCATTTGTAACCTCATTGTTAGCTTTGTGTGAAGTTTCCGTTTTTTATTATCATGAGTTTCAGAGTGAGGCAACAAATTCTATTGAGTAACAAAAGAAATGAAGGGGAAATAAACATTCCCCGGATACCTCTTTAACAGCTTAATCCTTTGTTTTATTTATAAACTCCTCTCATTAAATTTTATTTCATGGATCAAAAATAGTTTAAGGCGGCTAAACTATAAGATATTAGAATTGTCAGGTTTTGTTGAAAAACATTGGAACATTTGCGATTGCACCCCTCTGATATGACCTGCTGCCCATTGATTAAGGCACCGATATGTAAGCCATGTTTTTATAAAACGGCTAACTTCCCAACATTGCTCATAGCGGACATGCCACTCTACAGCCCAGCCAGGAATCAGGTGTGAACATTTATTCAGGAGCAATAGACTTTTCTTCTCTCTTTTCCCCGGAAATGCACGTTCAGAACAGGTGAACCTTCCCCGTTAACGTCGAATGTTTTAATAATCGCAAAATAACTTAGCAGTACGCGCTGCCGGAGAGGACTGAATGTCCCGCGCACAGCGGGGAAAGGGTGAACATGACGGTGGCAGCTTTCCTTGCCGGCGAGGCAGCCCGGCTACCGTGAGGGCATGGTACTTTCTGTCTGCCGATGACCGGACAGCGGAGCGCAGCGACAGCCTCACAGTGGCAACAGTATGGATGTTCCGACCAGCCTGACAGGGATTTGCTCCACTTTGTGGCTGAGGTTTATCCTGACGGCTTAACATCGCGCTCAGCGAAGAGGGAGGCATCGTTCTGATTCATTGCGCGGCAAGGTAAGGATGGACAATGAAGGGAAAGCGCCATGGAGCAACTTTTTCCCCGAAAATGTAAGTCAATGACATGTAACTTGTCATGATAGTGACGCCTGGAACACATCATGCCCTTTGCTGGTATACGTTTGTTATCCCTAACAAAAAGGATTGCTTTGCGGGTGGGAGTGAAGTCTGCTGGCTCGCAATTTCTGGCCCGGTTCGATAGAGAAGGATATAAACGCTTCCAGTAATTTAAAGTACTGGTGCCTAAAGTTGCTTGCCAGGATCAGTTAACCTGCTCCCTGTAGAATAATGAACCGTCCTGAATGGAGATGCGGCAAGAAATAGCCACATAAAGGGGGGTGCCCCCCCCCCTTATATTTATTTCAGTCGTTTACCTGCATCATCAACGACTTTCTCACCATCTTCTTTATTGAAGGCACCTTTCTGTGCATCCGGAAGGATATCCAGAACGACCTCAGAAGGACGGCAAAGTTTGGTTCCCAGCGGAGTCACAACAACAGGACGATTAATCAGAATCGGATGCTGTACCATAAAGTCGATTAACTGGTCATCAGTAAATGTATTTTCTGCGAGCCCCAGTGTTTCATAAGGCTCAACATTTTTACGCAGCAATGACTGTACCGTAATCCCCATATCCGCAATAAGTTTGATCAGTTCATCGCGAGACGGTGGATTTTCAAGGTAATGAATGATGGTCGGTTCATTACCACTGTTGCGGATCATTTCCAGCGTATTACGCGACGTGCCGCAGGCCGGGTTATGATAAATCGTGATATTGCTCATATCAGTATCTCATTACAAAGTGAAAGAGAGACGTAGCGCCAGCGCGGCCAGCGTTACAAACAGTACAGGCAGAGTCATAATGATCCCGGTGCGGAAATAATAGCCCCAGGTAATTGTCATACTCTTCTGTGAAAGTACATGTAGCCAGAGCAGCGTTGCCAGGCTACCAATAGGTGTAATTTTCGGCCCCAGATCGCAGCCAATCACATTGGCGTAGATCATCGCCTCTTTGATAACACCGGTTGCGGTGCTGCCATCAATAGAGAGTGCGCCAACCAGCACGGTCGGCATGTTGTTCATGATGGAAGAGAGGAAAGCTGTGAGGAAGCCAGTACCAAAGGTCGCGGCCCACAGACCTTTATCTGCCAGCACGTTCAGCACACCTGAAAGGTAATCCGTTAGCCCGGCGTTGCGTAGACCATACACTACCAGATACATCCCCAGCGAGAAGATGACGATCTGCCAGGGCGCACCGCGCAGCACTTTACCGGTGTTAATGGCATGGCCTCGTTTAGCGACTGCAAACAAAATTACAGCTCCAACCGCCGCAATCGCACTAACGGGAATACCGAGCGGCTCAAGGACGAAGAAACCAACCAGCAGAAGAATTAAAACTATCCAGCCGGTACGGAACGTAGCCGGATCTTTAATGGCTTTTGCCGGTGTTTTAAGGAGAGCCAGGTCGTAAGTCGGCGGAATATCTTTGCGGAAGAAAAGATGCAGCATAACAAGAGTGGCAGCAATGGCTGCAATATCGACCGGCACCATAACAGACGCATATTCGGTGAAGCCCAGTCCGAAGAAGTCTGCAGAAACAATATTCACCAGGTTCGACACGATAAGCGGCAGACTGGCTGTATCGGCAATAAACCCGGCGGCCATAACGAATGCCAGTGTCGTGCCTTTGCTGAACCCTAATGCCAGCAGCATGGCAATGACTATCGGCGTCAGAATAAGTGCCGCACCATCGTTGGCAAACAGTGCCGCCACCGCTGCGCCGAGTAAGACGATCCAGGTAAAGAGCAAACGACCACGACCATTCCCCCAACGAGATACGTGCAGCGCCGCCCATTCGAAAAAACCGGACTCATCAAGCAGCAGGCTGATAATAATCACGGCAATAAACGTTGCTGTCGCGTTCCAGACAATATTCCACACCACAGGGATATCGCCTGTATGTATAACGCCCGAAATCAATGCCAGTCCCGCGCCAAGCGTCGCACTCCAGCCAATTCCTAATCCCTTCGGTTGCCAGATAACCAAAACAATGGTCAGGACAAAAATAGCGCCTGCCAGTAACATACATCCTCCTGACAGAGCGGCTCTGCCGCCCTGTATAAATAAAAAATCAACTCGCCAACTCTCTGAGTTTTTCGATGCCCGTAGGCTCTGATGCCAGCACCGGTACAAGTGCGACACGACTGGCAAGCTGGTGTTTTACAGCCTCAATCTGAGGTAATTCCTGCCGCGCTCGCTGGCAAAGCAGTGGTGAGTGAGTATCCGCAATGGACAGGCTGTTATTGATAATCCAGCCCCAGGGGTGAATCCCCGCTCTTTTCAGATCGGCCTGCAGGTTTAAAGCCTCCAGCACAGGTGTGGTTTCCGCAAGCGTAACCAGTAGTACTTTGGTTCGTTCCGGGTCCTGAAGCTGCATCATTGGCGTAGTAAAGTGGCCATTATTCCCCATCTTCTTAGCAATCTCGCGGTGGTAAGCTCCGGTCGCATCCAGTAAGAGCAGAGTGTGCCCTGTGGGAGCCGTATCCATAACAACAAATCGCTTACCCGCCTCACGAATCACCCGGGAAAAGGCCTGGAAGACGGCAATTTCTTCGGTGCAGGGAGAGCGTAAATTCTCTTCCAGTAGCCGTCTGCCTGCTTCGTCCAGAGCTCTTCCCTTCGTCTCAAGAACATGCTGGCGATAGCGTTCAGTTTCATCATGTGGATTAATTCTGCTGACCTGCAGGTTATTCAGGCTACCGTTGAGCGTTGTGCCGAGGTGCGCGGCGGGATCTGAGGTGGTGAGATGCACATCAAAACCCATATCCGCCAGCCTGACGGCAATGGCAGCAGCCATCGTGGTTTTCCCTACGCCACCTTTACCCATCAGCATAATCAGGCCGTGTTCACTGCGAGCGATATCATTGACCAGGCCAGAGAGCGATAAGTTTTCAGGCGTGTACTGGATGTTCGTTACCGAGTGCGGTAATGGCTCAGAACGGGTATCCAGCAGTCCCTTCAATGCAGTCACTCCAACCATATTGACTGGCTGGAGTAACAAGGTATCTGTGGGTAGCTCAGATAAACCGGCAGGAAGATTTGCCAGTACCTCCTGCTCACGTTGCCATATCGCAGCGGCCAGGGCGTCACGTTCTGCTTCGGCTTTAGGCAGCACACCATTAATAACCAGATACTGGCTTTTCAGGCCAATCGCCGCCAGTTCTTCATGGGTACGGGCGACTTCCTGCAGCGTTGATTTTTGCAATCGTGCAACCAGAACCAGCCGGGTACATTCGGGATCAGATAACGCCTCAACCGCATGGGCATACTGCTCGCGCTGCTTTTGCAGCCCTGCCATTGGGCCGAGACAGGAAGCACCATCCGGATTACTTTCAATGAAGCTGCTCCAGGCTCCGGGAAGCTGGAGAAGCCGGATAGTGTGGCCCGTTGGGGCAGTATCAAAAATGATGTGATCAAAGCGGCTCAGCAAAGAAATATCCGTCAGTAAGCCCGTGAACTCATCGAACGCCGCAATTTCCGTGGTACAGGCTCCTGAAAGCTGCTCGCTGATACTGTTAACAACGTCATCAGGCAGAAGACCTTTGATAGGATCAACGATTCTGGCGCGGTATTGCCGGGCAGCTTCCTGCGGATCGATCTCCAGTGCGGAAAGGCCAGGAACTGCTGTCACAGGGCGAATCGTGTTACCGATAGCCTGATCGAACACCTGGCCGACGTTAGAAGCCGGGTCAGTACTGACAAGCAGAACACGTTTGCCCTGCTCTGCCAGGCGTATAGCCGTTGCGCAGGAAAGAGAGGTTTTTCCCACACCTCCCTTACCGGTAAAAAACAGGTAAGGCGGTATATTCTGTAAGAATTTCATATGTCCTCCTGACATACTCAGCAACAGGAAGTATTACCACCACAGCAGCTGGTGGGAGCTAACCCTACCTTCTCCAGCGGAATACCGAACCAGCGAGCCAGCTCTGCGCGTTTTGGGTATCGCCCTGCCATCACCGTTTCGCCATCCAGCAACAACAGCGGAAGCCCTTCTGCTCCTGACGCTTCGAGAAATAATTTTGCTTTCTCATTCTGAACGAAGCTCATGGGTTGCTGCGCCAGATTGTACCGTTCAACCTGTACGCCACGTCCTTTCAGCCATTGCACATCAGCGGAGAAATCAACCAGAACCTGATCGACATCCGAGCCACATACGCCGGTACTGCAACACATTGCCGGGTCAAACACGGTTAACGTTTTCATTCTGCACACCTCACATTCGAAAAATCATATATGTTCAGGCAAATTTTTTAGATGCAAATAGCTTTACCGCTACCAGAGCAGTTTGCCGATGCCAGCTTGCGGGCGATGGCCTGTACGTCGTCCTGTTGGCTTAACCAGGCTTGCTCAATGACATGAGCAGCCCAGGAAGGAATATGCGGGGACAGACGGTAGTGAACCCATTTGCCCTGTTTGCGATCCAGCAACAGCCCATTTTCCCGAAGCATCGCCAGGTGGCGTGAGATCTTCGGCTGCGACTGATTCAGCGCTGTGCAAAGATCGCAGACGCACAGCTCTCCCATCTCCCTGAGCAGTAACACGATGCCAAGACGAGTTTCATCGGACAGGTTTTTGAAAAGCTGCAGGGTTGTTAGTGGCATTACTCCTCCTTCTCGCTCAGGCACAGGATATCCTTCAGCGCCAGAAAATCAATAACACATATGGTAATTCGAATGTATAGTGATTTACAGTCAAAGCAAGCCTATCGCAGAGTCAATGGCGATAGGCGCTCCAGATATAGGGCCTTGTACGTAAGCGTAAACATAAATATTCGCCGACGATAATAAAGATGAGAATGGAATCAAAACAATCATTAAGCAACTGACTGGCCTGTAAGCCTGTGTGCATAAGGAGTGTTGAAAGTAAGTAAAAAATCAATGAGTGTAAATCCAGCCATAAAGACAATGGTGGCAAAGATAACCATCCCTTCTTTTCTAACGCAATCAGTGTGAATTTATGAGAAAATCCTTGTTTTCATAAAGATAAATATGAAATAACAATAATTAAATTTCTTGCTAATAATTCATTAAAAGAAAACTTCTTTGTGAATATTCGGTTGTCCGCCGCGTCGGCAATACCTCCCTAATCTGTGCGGGCTCCCGCCACTATTTCGCCCAATATGGCATACCCGGTACGCCCGCCGATCTCATCGAACACAACTGCCTGGTCTATGGCGAGATGACGGAGTGGTCATTCACAGGACCAGCAGGCCGATTCAGCGTCCCCGTCAGCGGAAACCTCTCGTCGAATAGTGCCGAAACCATTCTGGCAGGTGTGCAGGCGGGTGTGGGGATTGGTATGTTTTACCGGGCATCGCTTGTGGAAGCGTTGAAGCATGCCGATGTGATCACGGTGCTGGATGAGTTCGTCAATGAGAACCAGGACGTCAATCTTGTCTGGCCAAAGCGTCGGTTCATTTCCACCCGCGTGCGGCTCGCGACAGATTTTTTTACGCAGAAACTCCCGCTACGTATCTAGCCAAAAAATCGCATTACCAGCGGCAGCGATGGCAACATCTTTGTTGATGTTGCAACAACCCATCGCTTTAGCGGTGCCAAAGCAGCACAGGCAAAACGAGATATGCGAGGTGTGACAGGAAGTTTGGACTTCCGCGCCTCGCTCAGAGCAGACATGATGGTAATGCAGTCTGTCTGCCGCGTGTCAGGAGCGGAAGTTGCAAATAATGGAATATCTTTATAAAGGAGACATTCAAACCGTTACAATACCAACTATATGTTTTAATTGATTAATGTGGTTTGTGAATAAAAATATATTCGCAGTTTAAAATATGTACTACTCTGAATATATGTTGTTAACCGTGAGTAATGACTTATGGACCTTTCAGCAAAACCAGAACAACTTAAAATATCCGATTTTCAAAACATTGAGGTTAAAAAATCTGAAAGCCAACTATTAACTTCGCAGACAATCGAAACCATGAGTACATTTCCTGTCTGGGACGTTAATAAAAATAGTAAAATTTTTATTTTTAGCCTTTCATGTGGTGATTCTGTTGATAGATATATAAACGATATACTACCCAGGGTACAAAAGAAAGAACCATTCCTTTTGGCTAATATGCTAAGACATGACCATGATCTCAATGTTTGGACGCGAGTATTTAAACTTAATTACCATTACAGAATGGTACTGATAAACAAAATATTTCAGGACTCCTATAAGAGAGGAAAAAAATTTTCCATGCAAAGTATTCATAAAGTAATTGATGAATATCTGTCGTCCGTGCCTCTCGCTCAGGTATATTCTGGATACGACACGAAGAAGGCCGCCTTGTCAGGTATCCTGACCAGTGTTGCCTTAAGGGAAATTTATAATGTAACTACCACCCCAGTTGTGACAGGACTTAAGTGAGGTATTCCAAATGGAAATTTCACGTAGAGAATTTGTTTTATCAGCATTTACTTTAGCTTTCATTTCGGTTTACCCTAAACTGTCATATGCATGCGATGTTTCTTCTGCGCTTGATAATATGAATCCCAAAACTAAAGCTTTACTTGGAATGGTTACTGCGGGGCTTGTTATAGCGTTCTTCCCTGAATCAGTTCCTGTGGCTATTATTGTCGGCGCTATGGCATACAGCATAACGAAGTTTTCAGAATCAGAAAAAGTAGGAAACATTCTCTGTGGTTCTTTGAACTAATGACTTATTTGTGAACTCACTACAATAACACTACGTTAAATCTTAAGTATTATCTCCAAAAAGAAAGACAGAGTTTACGTAGCGCTGCAAAGACACAGAACTTTAAGTCGGGAGTAAGAACAGCATTCCGCGCCGAAGAGGGATCTGGCGCTCAGTTGTACGAAAACTCACGTCAGGGGATGGTAATACGATTGTAAAGAAAGATCTGATGAGGAGCCCTTCATGTGCTGCCGTTATCAGAGACGATTCGCTTTAAGAGAGTTTCTCGTAAATGGTTAATATCCGCTTCTCGCTCTTAGCAGACCTGCTGAGTGCCGGAAGCGGACAATGATTATCTGAATGAACACGGCTGTTATGACAATTCTGGGTTACAAACAGGTAACTTCGGAAATGAGATTAAAGCGGTGAGATATCCTCAACAATATGCTGGAAAACGTAAGGGTCAGAAAGCAATTCAAACTCCTCGTCATCCGGGTAAGTGACTGCCACATGATAGTTTTCTCCGGCAAATGCCTTCACCGACTGTAGATCCTGCCAGTAAGTAGCCAGAAAAAAATGTTCCCAGCCACCCTGAGTCTCCCTGCGAACGAACGCGCCTTTGTTCCCCGAAATGCTTTTTGAATGCTCTACCCCCGTTTTCTCAAGGTGCTTTGCAAAGCCTTCCGCATGTTTCAGTGGAACACAACCGTGCCAGGTTCTTACAATCATCAGATTTCCCTCTGGTATGGATAAAGATATAACCATACCACCGAAGGAATCTCATGGTGGAGTTAACGAGGAGAATTTTCTTATTATCGAACACTTCTCGCTCCGCTCCCTTATTCCGTCCAACCTTCAGGTTCGGAAGTCTCGGTTCCGGCTTATGCAGCGCAAAACCGGCCAGCACAGTCGCCCCATGATGCCAAACAATTGAATCGGGCTTCCCTCTATCCATACTCAATCACGCCAGGGCTTTCTCACTGCTTTCAGACAAACCGTGCACATCAGCACTCATTGTGCAGCCCGGAATTGCAGGTTAATTCCCCAGACGTCGCGTCAGCGTGGCGACCGCGACCACCGCTGACGATTAACCCTCCTGCTTTCGCCACCACCTGACATGGTCGACCAGGGCGCGCAGTTTGGGCGCCATATTTCGGCGTTGAGGAAAGTAAAGATAGAAGCCCGGAAAATAAGGAAGAAACGGGTCCAGCAATGAGATAAGTTGCCCTGTTTCAACAAAAGGTCTGAACGTATCCTCCGTGGCAAAGGTAATCCCGCCACCGGCAAGCGCGAGCCGCAACATCAGGCGAATATCGTTCGTCGTTATCTGTGGTTCAATCGCCAGGTTGAAAGGTTCGCCCCCCTCCTCAAATTCCCAGCGATAAGGGGCAACATCTTTGGCAGGACGCCAGCCGATACAGCGATGGTGGATCAATTCCCGGGGATGTACGGGTGCCTTATTCGCCGCCAGATACGCGGGCGAAGCAACCGCCATTTCGCGTTGCTTACCGGTAAGCGGGACGGCAATCATATCCTTTTCGATCACCTCCCCTAGCCTTACGCCAGCATCATAACCCGCCGCCACAATATCAAACTCTTCATCCGTCACGACAATATCAACCGTCACAGCTGGATTGGCTGCCGCAAACGAGGCGATCAGCGGACCGGAAAGGAACGCTTCGGCTATCGAGGTCACTGCGATCCGAAGGCATCCTCGCGGCATCGTGTCCGATGCCACTTCTTCGAAAGCCGCTTCAATACTCGATAACGGTGATGACAGGGATTCACGTAGCCTTTCTCCCGCTTCAGTCAGCGTTACTGAGCGCGTCGTTCGCATCACCAGCATTGTGCCGAATGCGTCCTCAAGCCGTCTTATTCCCTGGCTGACCGCCGATCGGGTGACGTCCAGGCGAGCCGCGGCGGCGCTGAAATTGCGCTCTTCTGCCACCGCGAGAAAAACAGGTAAAAGGTTAAGATCAATTTTCATTGTTTAACATTGCTAACCAGTGAGTCCAATGAATGCAGGATACTGGAACCAATCGTTAAGTTCTATGATCGTTTCGAACTCAACGAAAGGAGCATGCTATGAATAAAGTGATATTAATTACCGGCGCATCCAGCGGGATTGGAGAAGGTATTGCCAGAGAGCTAGGAAATGCAGGCGCGAAGGTATTATTGGGGGCTCGCAGACTGGAGCGTATCGAAACTATTGCCGACGAAATACGCAGTGAGGGGGGTATTGCCCTGGCGCGGGAATTAGATGTCACCAGCCGCCCATCAATGGCGGCCTTTGTGCAGGCAGCGCTTGAACAATGGGGCCGAATCGACGTGCTGATCAATAATGCGGGCGTTATGCCGCTTTCCCCGCTTGCTGCCGGCAAACAGGATGAGTGGGAACGCACTATCGACGTGAATATAAAAGGAGTGCTCTGGGGGATTGGCGCGGTTCTTCCTGTCATGGAAGCGCAGGGCTCCGGTCAGATAATCAATATAGGTTCTATTGGCGCCCTTGCTGTGGTGCCAACCGCCGCCGTCTATTGCGCTTCAAAATTCGCAGTACGCGCGATTTCAGATGGTTTACGTCAGGAAAGTTCGAATATTCGCGTGACCTGTGTCAATCCTGGCGTGGTCGAAAGTGAACTGGCCTCAACCATTACCCATACGGAAACGAAAGCAGCGATGGACGTATACCGTTCTGTTGCACTTAAACCTGCGGATATTGCCCGTGCCGTGCGGCAGGTCATCGAGGCTCCAGAGAGTGTTGATACAACAGAAATAACCATCAGACCAACGGCATCTCCCAACTGAATTACCTGACTGATGACTGCCGTTAATGTTTTTTATTTTGTACTGGATATGACCGGAGCATATTCGTCCCCCGGGTCTGCAGCCATCAAGGATAAGGAATAGCTTATCTCGCCTGTTGGTTTGCAGGCCCTGGTAATAACGCCGGTTTAGACTCCGGCTATGCGCGGAGTGCGCCGAATGTCCTGAAATATCTGGAGTAATATATGTGTTAAGGGAATAAAGAAACCCACCAGTGAGAGCTGGAAAGATGAGCCGGAAAGCAGAGTTCTGAGATATTTCCGGCTCGCAACTTACCAGGGTGTTCTGCCGTCAGGCCCTGTAAACGTTCCTGATTCATATCCTGCCAGCGCATAGTTAACCGGCAGCTTCGCCCCCTCATCTGGCGTCATTGTTCCATAGCCCGTGAGGTCCGTTTTCACAAACCCCGGACTGATGGAGTTAACCGTTATGCCAGTACCCTTTAGTTCCTCGTTCAGTTGAACGGTAAGCATATTCAGAGCGGCCTTCGAGGCGTTGTAGCCAATGAACTGCGCGGCATAATAGGTGGAGGTCGGGTCACCGTTCAGCGCAAGGGAGCCTAAAGAACTCGACACGTTGACTATCCGGGCCGCTGGTGCAGCGCGCAGCAGCGACATCATTGCCTGGGTCACTGCCAGGGTCCCGATAAAATTCGTTTCCATTACCTGGCGAACGGCCTCAATGGCAGCTTTGCCCGGGGGGCCATCTGCATGATCAAATACGCCGGCGTTGTTTACCAGAATGTCCAGCCTGCCAAATTCAGCGTGAATCAATGAAGCCGCAGCGACAATGCTGTCATGCCGGGTGATATCGAGCTCACAATATTGCGCGGACAGCCCCTGCGCCTTTAGCGCTTCAACAGCGGCGCGACCTCGCTCGTTATCCCGCGCCCCCATAATAACAATCACGCCCGCCTGCGCCAGTTGACGCGCAATCTCAAAACCAATGCCTTTATTAGCTCCGGTAACCAGAGCGATGCGTTGCTCATTCATCGATTATTTCCTCCGTACGCGATGAAGAGTTAATATATGAAGCATTATTCAGCTTTGGAATTCGCTTTTGGCCACCTCCAGCCACATCTCCTTAAAGCCCCGCAGAATGCCGCGTCAGGCTCGTGCAGCAGTGACAATGGACGCTATTTTTGAAGCGACTATTCAGCTTCTGGTTACGGACGGCATACACAGACTCACAACCACTCGCGTCGCCGAGCGGGCAGGCGTGTCCGTAGGAACGATGTATCAGTACTTTCCCCACAAAGAATCTCTGGTTTATGCCCTGAATGAACGTTATTTAGCCGCGCTTGCCGACAGGATTGAAATCACCTGTCACAACCAGCGTGGCGCGACGGTTAGCGCCATGACTGAGTCCTTAATCACAACCTACTGGCAGGCTAAAACAGAGCGCATTGAAGTGACAAAAGCGCTCTATCGCTCGGTGGCAGAGCTTGATAACCAGCCGCTGATTGACACGTTTGCCAGCCGGGTAAACCGCGCGACGATGGCGATGTTTGAGAGCGCCAGTGACATGAAGTTTCAGGATGTCAGCAACGTCAACCTGACGCTTATCACCGTCATATTTGGCACCGTGCGCAATCTGTTTGAGCAGGATCTGACTGCGGCACGTTCCGGCACCGTGCTCCGACAGCTCCTCATCATGTGCAATGCCTATCTTGAAACCATCAGCACGGTTGAGTAATGGTGTGTGGTGAGATCAAACATATAAATAAGTCTTAATTAAAATTATCGCGAAAATCTCTCAACGCTAAATTTGTATATTCTGTATGCGCAAAGTAGCGCGTAAGGAAATCGAAATTTAAGAGAGGCGATTTTATTAAAGAGACGATGTTCAACGACCACCGCTTTTTGTCTGTTGAAAATCTCTTGCAAAGCCAGATTTTCCTCAGTGATATTAATGTTGTAATTTATTACCGCTCCTGTCTTTTACTATTGGGCCTATATTCAATTACAGTCTTATTAACTGGTGTTATGTCATCTGACTGAATATAACCTCAATTTCGCAAAATTTCGGTTAATATAAATAGACTCCTTTTCGCTCTATTTTCAATAAGATTATTGCGGCGTTGCTTGAGGTTGCCGTAACCAAAGCTTTGTCATCAGAAGTCACACCCGTTGAGTTTAAGAACCAAAAGTACCAAAACCATACGGGTGGTCTCCTTTCAGGATTATGAAACGCTTTTTCTGTATCTGCGCAGCCAGATTAATTTATAGGCAGCGGGAATAATGAACAGGGAGAGCAGCGGAGCCGTAATCATCCCACCAATCATTGGCGCAGCAATACGGCTCATGACTTCTGAGCCCGCTCCGGTTCCCCAGAGAATGGGCAGCAGACCTGCAATAATCACCGCTACGGTCATGGCTTTTGGCCGGACACGGAGTACGGCGCCATGATAAAGAGCGTCATCAAGACCTTGCGGCGTAAAAGTCTCACGGCGGGATAATTCCGGGTGAGCTTCAATGGCATGACGCAGGTACATCAGCATGACCACCCCAAACTCTGCCGCCACCCCGGCCAGCGCGATAAATCCGGTTCCGGTCGCCACTGACATATGGAAGCTCTGCCAGTACAGGAACCATATTCCACCGACAAGTGCGAACGGCAGACTCATCAGAATGAGTAAGGCTTCATCAACCCGACGGAATGCCAGAAACAATAGAACGAAAATGATCATCACGGTCATCGGCACCATCAGTTTCAGCTTTTTATTGGCATGCTCCAGCAATTCAAACTGTCCGGAAAATGAGACACTGGTCCCCGGTTTTAATTTAACGTTCTGGCTGATAACCGCCTTAAGATCGTTTACAACCGACACCATATCCCTGCCACGCGCATCAATATAAATCCAGCTGGCAGGTCGGGCATTTTCTGTTTTCAACATGGTTGGCCCGGAGACAACATTAATGTCAGCGACATCACCGAGGGTAATTTGTTGCTTCATCGGCGTCAGAACAGGCATCTGCTTTAGAGCCTGCGGACTGTTCCGGTAATCCTGGGGATAGCGGATATTAACCGGATACCGTGCCACGCCTTCAACCGTTTCACTTACCATCGCGCCGCCGATGGCTGAGGAGACAAAGAGCTGCACATCCCCCACCGTCATGCCGTAACGGGACGCTTTCTCCCGGTTTATATCGACGTCTATGTAACGTCCACCTTGCAAACGTTCTGCAAGAGCAGAAACCACACCCGGCACGGTTTTGGCGACAGCTTCGATACTTTGTGCTGTCGCGTCAATATCCGACAGAACGGTTCCGGACACCTTGATACCTATCGGACTTTTGATCCCGGTTGAGAGCATATCAATACGGTTACGAATGGGCGGCACCCAGAGGTTAGCCAGGCCTGGCAAGCGAACCGTTGCATCGAGCTCTTCGATAATTTTGTCGAGCGTCATCCCGGGGCGCCACTGATCCTGTGGTTTCAGTTGAATGGTGGTTTCTACCATCTCAAGGGGTGCTGAATCCGTTGCAGTCTGCGCTTTGCCTGTTTTGCCAAAAACAGAGGCGACTTCCGGAACGGTTTTGATCAATTTGTCAGTGGTTTGTAAGAGTGCAGCAGCTTGTCCCGGAGAGACCCCTGGCAACGTCGACGGCATATACAGCAGGTCACCTTCATTTATCTTAGGCAGAAACTCCCCACCCATCTGACTGAGTGGCCAGATAACCGTAAAGATGGATAAAGCGGCAACCAGCAGGGTTGTCTTCGGCCAGTGGAGCACCCGAAGCAATAAAGGATGATAGGCTTTGATCAGCAGCCGGTTCAGTGGGTTACTGGTTTCCGCAGGAATTTTTCCTCTGATCCACAATCCCATCAGGATAGGGATAACGACGATCGCCAGCGCAGCTGCTCCCGCCATGGAATAGGTTTTCGTGAAGGCCAGTGGACCAAATAACCGCCCTTCCTGCCCTTCCAGAGTAAAAACAGGGATGAACGATAATGTGATGATTAACAGGCTGATAAACAGTGCGGGCCCCACTTCAACAGAGGCGTTGGTGATAACTTTCCAGCGGGAGGCGTTGTCAATCTGCTCTCCCGGATGCTGATGATCCCACTCTTCCAGCCGTTTATGCGCATTTTCAATCATGACGATGGCAGCATCCACCATCGCCCCGACGGCAATGGCTATCCCCCCCAGCGACATAATATTGGCGTTCAGGCCCTGGAAGTGCATGACGATAAAGGCGATACAAAGGCCAAGCGGCAGAGAAATGATCGCAACCAGCGCAGAGCGCACATGCCAGAGAAATAATGCGCAGACAATGGCAACAACAATAAATTCTTCAAGGAGTTTTTGGCTCAGATTATCAATTGCCCGATCGATTAACTGGCTACGATCGTAGGTGGTCACAATCTCCACACCTTCTGGCAAACTGGCCTTTAGCGTCTCCAGCTTATCTTTTACGGCCGTGATAACTTCCCGCGCATTTTTTCCCGATCGCAGGATCACGACCCCACCGGCAACTTCACCCTCCCCGTTCAGGTCCGCAATTCCGCGACGCATTTCCGGCCCCGTCTGTACGCGGGCAACGTCACGCAGATAAATGGGGACTCCGTTTTCACCGGTTTTCAGGACAATGTTATTGAAATCTTCAATGTTCCGGAGATAGCCGCTGGCCCGTACCATGTACTCCGCTTCCGCGATTTCAACGGATGAGCCACCGGCCTCCTGGTTGGATGATTCAAGCGCCTGTTTAACATCAGACAGCGTAATACCGTACTGGGCCAGTTTCATCGGATTCACCTGAACCTGATACTGCTTCACCACGCCGCCCACAGACGCAACCTCTGCGACGTTCGGGATGGTTTTCAGTTCAAATTTCAGGAACCAGTCCTGCAGGGAGCGCAATTCCGAGAGATCGTGTTTTCCACTGTGATCGACCAGAGCATATTCAAATATCCAGCCCACCCCCGTGGCATCAGGGCCAATTTCAGAACTCACGCCGCCAGGCAGTTTCCCCTGAACCTGATTAAGGTATTCAAGTACGCGGGACCGGGCCCAGTACAGATCGGTTCCGTCTTCAAAAATGACATACACATATGAATCACCGAACTGGGAAAAACCGCGCACAGTCTTTGCGCCCGGCACCGAGAGCATAGTGGTGGTGAGCGGATACGTAACCTGATTTTCAACAATCTGCGGGGCCTGGCCTGGATAGCTGGTTTTAATAATCACCTGCACATCAGATAAATCAGGTAGCGCATCCACAGGGGTGTTAATGATAGTCCAGGTTCCCCAGACGCTGAGGAAAAGCGCCCCCATCATGACCAGGAAACGGTTGGCGACTGACCGCCGGATAATCCATTCAATCATCGTCGCCTCCTCAATGACCTGAATGTGCGTTGTCAGGTTGGATCGACATATTCGGCATCGTTTCAGGATGGCGCATACGCTCCAGTGCTCCGGTAATATTGGCTTCGGAGTCAATAAGGAACAGACCACTCACTACCACCGTATCTCCTTCATTCAGGCCAGTGCCAATGCCCGTCTGCTGCTGTGACTCGTGCAGAACTTTAACCATTTTGGGGACAAAACGGCCTGCATCATCGACAGTAATTACGCGCTGCTCTTTCCCGGTATCTATCACGGCCTGGCTCGGAATGAGCAGCATCTCCTGGCTTTGTGTATTCAGTTTCAGCCAGGCATTCATGCCAGGCTTAAGGAGTTCGTCCCTGTTAGTTACCTGAAGACGGACCTGCAACGTGCGGGTGGTTTGATCCACACTGGGAAGGATGTTCCATTTTTCGACATGGAATGTTTTGTCCGGATAGGCCGGTACCGATATTTCAAACTGTGATGTATCTTTCAGCAGATAGGCGATGGATTCGGGCACTGCCGCGCTGATCCAGACCGGGTCCATCCCCTGTATCTGCGCCACTACTTTATCTTTCGAAATATTCATTCCGCTACGCAGATCAAACGCAGTAATGACGCCATCTATAGGCGCCTTAATGGTAAAACGGGTCTGGATACTCCGGGTTGTACGCAGCCTCTGGATATCCTCTTCCGGCATACCCGCCAGACGAAGCCGTTCCAGCACACCTTTAATTTGCGTGGACGTACCTCCGGTGCCGGATAAGAGGAGAAACTCACTTTGTGCCTCCACCCATTGCGGAATGGTGATATCGATAAGAGGAGTGCCTTTTTTGACATGATCCCCAATCGTCAGGGGATACACTTTTTCAACGAAGCCGTCAGAACGCGCTTGCACAATGACAAACTGATATTCGTTATAACTCACGTTGGCTGGGATTGTCTGGGAATAATTCAGCGTTCCGCGGGTGACTTTTTGCGTTTTTAATCCAAGGTTCTGGACCTGGGTCGGATCAATACGAATACCATCACTGCTTTTCTCGCCGTTTTCATCAGCATATTTGGGAATCAGATCCATATCCATAAAGGGTGATTTACCGGGTTTATCAAATTTGGTATCTGGTTTCATTGGGTCATACCAGAAAAGAACCTTTCGCTCCGATGCCGTCTTTTCTGTTTTCTCGCTTTTCATTATTTTTTCAGATGAGCTTAGATAATGATAAGCAGTAACAGATATCAGCCCTCCTGCTATGAGACTGCTGATAATCATTGCAGCATTTTTTATCTTTGAAGAAGCCATACAATTTCCCGCTAAAAAATCAAACCCCTGGCATATGCATCTGATTGTTAATGCATAGAGATGGCCTTATGAATATTCAGACACACATGATGCACTCTCTCCTGACTGTCGATCAGGATTGGGTCTCTTTAATGCTTTTGAGCAAAGAGATATTTCCTTGCTGAACAAAAGTAAAATCAACGTGGCTGCCAGTTTTCAGCGCAGTAATACTTTCGTCAGCATTAAGGAAGGTGAAGCGCATGGTCATTGCTGGCCAGCCGATGGCAGGGATAGCTTCATGGGAAATGGTGATTTTTTTACTGTTAAGGTCAATGTCTTTTATAATACCTGTCCCCTTGATAATTTGTTGTGGCACAGCGTCCCCGGCAGTATTCATTTCGCCGTGCTGATGTTCCTCAGCATGAATGCCTGCGGAAAAGAGTACGGAGAGAGCACCAAATAAAATTGCTTTAAGTGAGTTACGCATTTTTAAATTTCCTGTTTGATTGAATAAATTTACTCTACCCACCCGCCACCCAGTGCGGTGAAGAGATTAATTTCATTGACCTGTCGGGAATAGATAAGGTCGAGAATGGCTTGCTGCGTTGCGAACAGTGAGCGTTCTGCATCAAGCACTTCTATGTAACTAACGGCACCACTGGAATATAATCCTCTGGCACGCTGGAGGGTTATTTGTAACGAGTCAAGATAACGCTGCTGAGAGGCAAGTTGCTGGCTGATGCTGTCTCGCAGCGCGAGCGTATCGGCAACGTCCTTAAAGGCTGCCTGAATTTTTTGTTCGTAATTGACAACTGCCTGTTGCTGGCGAATTTCAGCCAGCTTCAGATTGGCTTTGTTCCTGCCAGCATTAAATATGGGGATTTCAATTTTAGGGATAAAATTCCACATCCCGCCGGCAGATGTGAAGAGACTGGACAACTCCGTACTGCTTGCAGAAAGACCACTTGTCAGGCTAATGGACGGGAAAAAGGCCGCACGTGCAGCGCCAATATTGGCATCAGCCGCTTTCAGTTGATATTCCGCCTCCATAATATCAGGGCGCTGAAGCAGGATTTGTGATGAAAGGTTCGCGGGCAGTTTTACTGGCTTGATAGCATTGTCTTTCATCCCTTTTTCTGACGCAAGCGCCCGATAAGTTCCCAGAACAAGTTGCAGTGCATTATTTGCCTTTGCCAGATCGCCTTCTCTTTTTGCAATCTCTGCGCGGGTGCTTTCAATTTGCCCCCGCGCCTGTTCAAGCGCCAGAACATTCGTACTCCCGGTTACCAGTTGTTGCTCAACGAAAGCCCAGGACTGTTCATAATTTTTCAGCGTTTCCCGTGCGATACGAAGTTGCTCATAAGCAAGTTGCTGGCTGAAATAACTCTGTGAAACGTTAGACACAAGCAGAATATGTACGGCACGACGAGCTTCTTCGCTGGCAAAATAGTTCTGTCTGTCAGACTCGCTCATATTCCTGAGTTTGCCGAAAAAATCGAGTTCATAGTTGAGATCCACGCCAGCGTCGTACTGCTGAGTTGTCGGTTTGTCACTTTTCAAACCACCGTTATAAGTGATACCTGACGATGCATTCAGTTGTGGATAACGGTCCGCATTCGTCACGTTATATTGCGCCCGAGCCTCTTCAACCTTCAGAGTGGCCATTTTCAAATCACGATTATTATTCAGTGCCTCCGCGATCAAGCGGGTAACCTGGGGGTCGACAAAAAAGTTACGCCATCCGGCGTCCTGATAGCCGTTCATCGCGGGCGTCAGGTTGTTGCGGGAAAGGGAAAATTGTTGTGGTACCGGCGCTGCCGGGCGCTGATACTCAGGTGCCAGTGAGACGCAACCTGCCAGAATCAATATTGTGCTGATGCTAAGTAGTTTTAATTTGAGCATGTCGTTTCTCGCCCAGGCACCCCTGGTAAATGGTTCAAGCGATATACGCAAAAAGAATGAAGCTACTGTAACGACAGCACTCTGTTTGACGGGTGACAGGATAATGACAATGTTGTCATTTTTACTTTAAGCCGTTGATAACAGACTTACGCTCACTAGAATGGCAGGGAAAGGCTTACAGGGGATAAGATGAAAATACTGATCGTTGAAGATGAAATCAAAACAGGTGAGTACCTCAGCAAAGGACTTACCGAGGCCGGATTCGTGGTCGATCACGCCGACAATGGTCTGACCGGATATCATCTCGCCATGACGGCAGAATATGATTTACTGATACTGGATATCATGCTCCCCGATGTGAATGGCTGGGATATCATACGCATGCTTCGTACTGCGGGTAAGGGAATGCCGGTGTTATTACTCTCGGCCCTCGGTACTATCGAGCATCGGGTCAAAGGACTTGAGCTTGGTGCAGATGATTATCTGGTTAAACCCTTTGCGTTCGCCGAACTTCTGGCGCGTGTCAGAACTCTCCTGCGACGAGGTAATACGGTGATATCTGCAAGCCAGTTTACGGTTGCCGATCTGACGCTTGATCTTGTGTCAAGGAAGGTCAACAGGGCAGGAAACCGTATTCTGTTAACCAGTAAAGAGTTCAGCCTGCTCGAGTTTTTCATTCGTCACCAGGGAGAAGTGTTGCCCCGCTCCCTGATAGCATCCCAGGTCTGGGACATGAATTTTGATAGTGACACTAACGCAATTGACGTCGCGGTAAAGCGGCTTCGGGCGAAGATAGACAATGATTACGAACTGAAACTGATCCAGACGGTCCGCGGCGTTGGATACATGCTGGAGGTCCCGGATGCCTGACAAACCCTCCAGACGTCCATTCTCTCTTGCCCTGAGGCTGACTTTTTTTATCAGCCTCTCCACGATAATGGCTTTTATCGCATTTACCTGGTTCATGCTGCATTCCGTTGAAAATCATTTTGCCGAACAGGATGTCAGCGATCTGCAGCAAATTAGCGCCACGATGCACCGTTTATTGCAATCTCCTGCTGAAACTGATGAGAAAAAGATCAATAAAATTAAGGAATCGATAGCCAGTTACCGCAACGTTGCCGTTTTGCTTCTTAATTCCCAGGGCGAGGTATTGTTCAGTTCGGCGCAAGGGGCAGCATTACGCCCGGCCGTGAATACGACA
The DNA here is from genome assembly GCA_900112785.1 of Phytobacter palmae. Taxonomy (GTDB): domain Bacteria; phylum Pseudomonadota; class Gammaproteobacteria; order Enterobacterales; family Enterobacteriaceae; genus Phytobacter; species Phytobacter palmae. The sequence continues at coordinate 161,369 of FONB01000006.1, forward strand.
GATTTCAGCGAGCATAGCCGCGCGCGGGATGTTTTTCTCTGGACAGTGGAAGATCCTGCCCGACCGATGAACTCCTCCTCTGAGATGAAAATGGAAACCTACAGGATAATTGCCTCCTCCGGGGTGACGGCATTTCAAGGGAAGAACCAGAACTACGTCATGCTTATCGGGCTCTCCATCAATTTCCATCTTCACTATCTCGATGCGCTGAAAAAGAATCTGGTTGCCATTGCCGCTGTCATCAGCCTGCTGATCATTCTCATTATACGGATTGCCGTTCGCCAGGGTCACCTGCCCCTGCGTAACGTCAGCAATGCGATCAAAAATATCACCTCTGAAAATCTTGATGCCAGGCTTGAACCGTCACGCGTTCCCATTGAGCTGGAACAACTGGTCATCTCATTCAATCATATGATTGAAAAGATTGAGGATGTCTTTACCCGCCAGGCCAATTTCTCTGCGGATATCGCCCACGAAATCAGAACCCCTGTCACCAATCTGGTGACGCAAACCGAAATTGCACTGAGTCAGGAGCGGACACAGAAGGAGCTTGAGGATGTGCTTTACTCGAGCCTTGAAGAGTATAACCGGATGACAAAGATGGTCAGCGATATGCTTTTCCTGGCACAGGCTGACAATAATCAGTTGATTCCTGACAGGGTAATCTTTGATTTGAGTACGGAGGTCATTAAAGTTTTTGATTTCTTCGAAGCCTGGGCGGAAGAGCGCAACATAACGCTGAGGTTCAATGGTATACCCTGCCTGATAGAAGGGGATCCGCAGATGTTCAGAAGAGCAATCAACAATCTGCTATCCAATGCATTGCGCTATACACCGGAGGGTGAGGCAGTAACCGTTTCGATCAGAAAAGAGGAAAGCCATTTTGACCTCATCATCGAAAATCCGGGAAAACCCATTCCTGAGGAACATTTGCCAAGACTGTTTGACCGCTTTTATCGGGTGGACCCCTCAAGGCAAAGAAAAGGAGAAGGCAGCGGTATTGGTCTTGCCATTGTGAAATCAATCGTGACCGCACACCACGGAAAAGTCCACGTGGAATCGGATGTTCATTCAACACGTTTCATATTATCAGTACCAGGACTCGACAGCGTAAACTCAGCTAGCCCGCACTGATTTTATGTAATAAAAATGACAAAGATGTCATCAGCTCGTCACGCGGTTAACAGACGTTGTTCGCTATAATCCATACAACTTATCAGATGTAATTTTCCTTAACCGAATATGTGACTATCTTTTCCCCGTAAGGGGGTCTTTTTATCTCTCTTAGCAACAATTACCGGGTCTCCATCTCATAAAGGATGTAGTTTATGAAAATCAAAAACGCCTTTTTTGTCATAGCCATGTTATCTCTGCCAGCAATATCGGCCGAACACTCAGGCATGAAAATGTCTGATATGGGATCATCGGCATCGTCACAGGAATATATGGCTGGCATGCAAGGTATGCATGAAAAAATGATGGCTGCCGTTAAAGAACCCGATCCTGATAAAGCGTTTGCTAAAGGAATGATCGCGCATCATGAAGGTGCGATAGAAATGGCTGAAACCGAGCTTAAATACGGAAAAGACCCCGAAATGAGAAAGCTTGCGCAGGACATCATAAAAGCGCAGAAAGCTGAAATCGAGCAGATGAACAGATGGGTCCGCGATCATAAATAAAGTTTACTGATGGCCAGAGTGCAAAATAACCGAAATATGTTTCCGTGCAGTGGAAGTTGTTAATCATAAAATAAAAACCCCGATTTATTTCGGGTTTTTTATTTAATGGCTCTGCTCTGCGAGTGATTTAATACCGTGTCGGCGGCACGCCGAACATAGCGCGAAAAGCAAAGGTGAATGCGGCCGGGCTTGAATAGCCCAGATCAAGCGCAACCTGAGTGACACTACGCTTGTTTTTTAGCATCACGACGGATTCCAGCAGGCGCACGCGTTTTTTCCATTCGCTAAAGGCCACCCCGGTCTCCTTTTTGAAGCGACGTGAAAAAGTGCGCACCGACATACCGCTATCAGAGGCCCATTTCTCAATACTATGCGTTTCGCCCGGCGTTTTTTGGATCTGGCTGCAGACTCTCATCAGTAAAGGTGAGCCCGGCCATGATATTGAGAGACCGGCATCCGGCAACCGCCTGAGTAACGAAATCAACACCTGCACAAGTTGCCCATCTTCACCTTCATCGTCATACCGTTCCGGCACATTCCGGGTCGCGTAATGAATAAACTCCCGCACGAAATCACTGACCACCACCACTTTGCTGCCACTGAAAGCTATGGTGGCGAAATCCGCTTCAACATAGAGGCTTTCCAGCAGCACGTCGCTGGTGGCAAGAATACGGTGCGGCACATGCGCCGGGATCCATACCCCATAAAGAACAGGCACCACCAGCGTCTTGCCTTCAATTTCCACTCGCATACTGCCCTTGCGCGCATAGAGAAATTCAGCGAAGGGATGCTCATGCCTGTCCACGCCCGTATCGTCCAGCAAAGGGTAGCTGCGAAAGTAAACCGCGCGAGGTAATTCCATTAACACGGGTGCAGGCTGGCCGCACTCAGGCTGACGCGGCGGTAATACTAACTTTGAGCACATAAGCACCTGGCCTCTATTCGATGAAGTTTGTCTTGATAGCACAGCGCAGACAAGGCGGGTTTACTGAATAATGAAGCGGTCATAAATCGGTTTCACCCGTCATGAATAATTTACCAGCCATCTGCCTGAGGGATAAGCCTTTTCGCTCGGATTGACTGGCGTGACAGGGATTTTTTCTGACTGGCAACACGCCACGTTAAAGGAGAGATGATGGCTAATGAATGTACTGTCGATGTGATAAGCAAACCAGACCACTGGCTGCGGATTGTGCAAGATCTGCTATCACAGGCGGGAGTTGTTATTAATGGGCCTGAACCCTGGGATATTCGGGTGCACGATAATCGTTTTTTTAAACGGGTATTACAACAAGGTTCGCTCGGTCTGGGTGAAAGTTATATGGACGGCTGGTGGGACTGCAAACGGCTCGACCTCTTTTTTGATAAATTGCTCCGAGCCCGGCTGGATGAACAGCGCCCCGCCAGATTTACCGATCTTCTGCGCATCGCGTATGCCCGTCTTATCAATCCGCAGTCACGCAAACGCGCCTGGCAAGTCGGCGAAGTACATTACGATCTCGGTAATGACCTCTTTAGCCGTATGCTCGATCCCCATATGCAATACTCCTGCGGCTACTGGAAAGAGGCCGATGAGTTATTTGCCGCCCAGGAAAACAAGCTGGCCCTGATTTGCGAGAAACTACAGCTTAAGCCAGGCATGACATTGCTGGATATTGGCTGCGGCTGGGGTGGTTTAGCAGAATACGCGGCGCACCATTATGGGGTGCGTGTGGAAGGCATTACGATTTCAGCAGAGCAAAAAGCTTACGCCGAGCGCCTCAGTGCCGGAAAGGATGTTCATATCCTGCTCCAGGATTACCGCGATCTGAATAAACAATATGATCGTATCGTTTCTGTCGGTATGTTCGAGCATGTCGGGCCAAAAAATTACGCGACATATTTCAAGGCGGTAGATCGTTGTCTGAAACCTGATGGTCTTTTTCTGTTGCATTCCATCGGTTCAAATAAAACCCAACATAATGTTGATGCCTGGATCAATAAATATATATTTCCTAACGGTTGCCTGCCCTCTGTAAAACAAATCGCTGAGGCCAGCGAACCCTATTTCGTCATAGAAGATTTGCATAACTTCGGCGCTGATTATGATAGGACTCTGATGGCATGGCACAGTCGCTTCAATAAGGCCTGGCCGGAATTGTCCGGGAATTACACCCTGAAATTTTATCGTATGTTCAACTATTACCTCACCGCCTGCGCGGGCGCATTTCGCGCCAGAAATATTCAACTCTGGCAACTGGTACTAAGCCGTGGTGTCACCGGTGGGCTGCGCGTGGCTCGCTAGATACATCATTTAATAAGGTGATTAAAAACACCATCATGGTCAGTCTGATTTAAAAAGAGGCGGGCCATTACATTTTCCGGAAGCAAAATAATATGAACGTTAATTTCTTTGTGACCTGCATTGGAGACGCGTTTAAATCACGAATGGCGCGAAATAGTGTCCTGCTACTTGAGCAACTGGGGTGTTATGTCCAGTTTCCTGAACATCAGGGTTGTTGTGGTCAACCGGCAATCAATAGCGGCTACATTACCGATGCGTTGCCAGGCATGAAAGCGCAGATTACCGCTCTTGAGATCAATGACGATCCGATTATCTCTCCCGCCGGGTCGTGTATGAACGCAATTCGCCACTATCAGGACTGGCTAAGCGATGAACCAGAATGGGCAATGCGCGCGGCAAGAATCGCCAGTCGAATGGTTGATCTGACCTCTTTTATCGTTAACCAGCTTGGCGTGACGGACGTCGGGGCACGCCTGCCGGGGCGGGCTGTTTATCACCCTTCGTGCAGTCTGTTTCGCAAACTTGGTGTTCGCGATGAACCTCTGGCCCTGTTACGTGAAGTTCGTGAACTGGAAATCATCCCGTTTAGCGCCCAGGAGACCTGTTGCGGTTTTGGCGGCACTTTCTCGGTCAAAATGGCCGGGATTTCCGGAGAGATGGTGAAGGAAAAGGTTGCGCATCTTATGGAGGCCAGACCGGATTATCTGATTGGCGCAGATGCCAGTTGCCTTATTAATATTGGCGGTCGCTTACAGCGCGAAGGCCACCACGTCCGTGTGCTCCACATCGCCGATGTGCTGATGAGCCGCTAAGGAAGCGATATGTTTCTTAAAACCAGTAACCTTCCGTTTTACGATCGGGTACAGCAGCAAATCGACGATCCGGTGATGCGCCGTGCTGTCGCGAACGCGCAGGATCGCATTGGCATTAATCGCCAGAAAATGATCGACGAACTTGAAAACTGGCCAGAGTGGCGTTCCCGCGCCGCAGATATTCGCGCCCATGTTCTTGAGAATCTGGATGCTTATCTCTATCAGCTAAGTGAAAAAGTCACCGCGAATGGCGGCAAGGTATTCTTCGCCAACACGCGGGAAGATGCCACCCGCTACATTTTGCAGATTGCGCAGCAGAAACATGCCCGCAAAATCGTTAAATCGAAATCGATGGTAACCGAAGAGATCGGAATGAATGCCGCGCTGGAGACGGCAGGGATTGAGGTCGTTGAAACCGATCTGGGCGAGTATATTCTGCAACTGGCCAAAGACGCCCCATCGCATGTGGTTGTCCCTGCCATCCATAAAGATCGCCATCAAATTCAGCGTATCTTGCGGGAGAAACTGGGCTACGACGGCGCCGAAACCCCGGAAGCGATGACGCGCTTTATTCGACAAAAGATCCGCGAAGATTTCCTCACTGCCGATATCGGCATTACCGGATGTAATTTTGCGGTAGCGGAAACCGGGACGCTCAGCCTGGTGAGCAACGAGGGTAATGCCCGCCTCTGTACCACCGTGCCGCGAACACATATTGCCGTGATGGGCATGGAGCGCGTGGTTCCCTCATTTGCAGAGCTGGACATCATCCTGACCATGCTGGCTCGCAGCGCCGTGGGTGCCCGCCTGACCGGATACAATACCTGGCTTACGGGTCCCGGTGGCTCGTCGGAAAGCGACGGGCCTGAGGAACTCCATCTGGTGATTGTCGATAATGGCCGTTCGCGCGTGCTGGGGTCTCCTTTTCAGGATATCTTGCGCTGTATACGTTGCGGTGCCTGTATGAATACCTGCCCTGCCTACCGTCATATCGGCGGGCACGGCTACGGTTCAATTTATCCTGGCCCTGTTGGCGCGGTGCTCTCACCGCTGCTCGGCGGCTATGAGGATTTCAAAAACCTGCCCTATGCCTGTTCATTATGCACTGCCTGTGATGACGTCTGTCCGGTTCGTATCCCCCTGTCTTCATTAATTCTTGAGCACCGCCGAACGCTTGCTGAAAGTGGCATGACGCCCGCGATGGAACGTCACACAGTGCATCTGTTCAATTACGCTAACCGCCACCACGCCTTATGGAAGGTTGGCATGGTGGCGGGCGCACGCGCGGCACAGTTGATGATTCGTAACGGGAAGATGCCCTTTAGCATCGCCGCTATCCGCAAGTGGACGCAAACACGGGATCTGCCACAGGCGGATGGGGAGAGTTTTCGCAGTTGGTTCAAAGCGCATCAAAAGCAGCGTAAAAACGGGGAGGATTCCTGATGGAAAACCGCGATGCCTTCTTGCAACAGATTGCCCGCCAGCTCGGCCGCGAGCCACGGCAAATCCCTCATCCATTACCCGTTACCCACTCTGCGCCGCTGAGGAGCCGCTATGCCGAAAAAACAGAAGAGCGGCCTTGCGACAGTTTCATGGAATTTGCCTCACAGATGATGCAGGTCCACTGCGAACGGGCCCCTCTTGCCACCCTCTCGCAGGTCGCCGAAGGTCTCTGTAAGCAGTATGGCGGCGGCCCGTTACTGATTAGCGGCGACGCCCGACTGGCGAAAACGGGCATCACAGCGCACCTGCAGAAGTCATTCCCGATGAATTGCTGGGCCTCGCCGGGAAGAGAAGACAACCTGCGCAAAGCCGCTGAGGCCAACATTGGCGTGGTCTTCGCCGAATACGGTCTGTGTGAAACAGGTGGCGTGGTCCTGTTTTCTTCGCCCTGGCAAGGACGTGCCATCAGCCTGCTTCCCCCGACGACGCTGTTTGTTATCTACAAAAGCCGGTTACTGCCTGGCGTTACGCAACTGGCTGAGATCCTTCGCCAGCGGGTACAGTCAGGAGAAAGGCTGCCCTCATGTATCAATCTCATCGCCGGGCCAAGCTCGACGGCAGATATTGAACTTATTAAGGTCGTTGGGGTTCATGGGCCATTGAACGCAGTCTATTTGATTATTGAAGACTGTTGATGCAGTAAACAGGGACGCGGTGATTGGGTCTCAGCGAGCCGGGTTAAACCATGATGATTTCAGTCGGGGGAAGCTGTTATATGACGACGGTTCCCCTGACGCTGCCAGTAAAAAGGTATTGAAATGACAAAGGAAAGCGCATTATGTCTGATGAGATTAACGATAAAGGATATTCTCGACTGGATAGAATGCAATATTGCAACGCCTCTGCCACTGAGCGTCCTTGCACAAAAATCCGGTTATTCGGTCTGGCATTTCCAGCGGGGATTTAAAAAAGTAACCGGCATGTCGCCAGGTGTATATATAAGATACCGGAAAATGGTTATCGCCCGCGATTTACTTCATGATACCAGTCGTTCAATCACGGATATTGCAATGCACCTTGGTTACCGGGAGCAGTCAACATTCTGCCGTGCGTTTCGGGAACATTATCATCGCACACCAGGACAGTATCGTCTGTGGGCGAAGGAAAAGCGTTATAACAAGCCTGAGGTCAATCGCATCCTGTCCACGAATCGTTAAGTTATTTACGCAACGGGTGTTCGCCATAGCATTGCACAAACACCCGCCTCAGTAAGAAACCATCAAATGGTGTTAACCTGATTGCGGCCGGAATATTTTGCACGATAAAGTGCCGTATCCGCACTTTCAATAAGCGAGGTCCCGTCATCATCAATGTCTGTCGCAGCGGCACTGGAAACACCTGTACTGACACTTACTACCCCAAAAGGGCTGGCCTCATGGATTAATTTTTCGCTGATGATATTATGAGTAATGGATTCAGCAATGTTTTTTGCTAATTCTGGCTCTGCTTCTGGCAAGATAACGACAAACTCTTCTCCGCCGTATCGGGCTGCTACTGCATTAAGGTCTGTTAAACTCTCTTTAATTATCCCGGCCACTTTTCTTAAACATTCATCACCAGAAAGATGTCCATATTTATCATTATAATTTTTGAAAAAATCGATATCAATAAGCAGCAGCGATATCGATTTTTTATTTATCGCACAATCCTGAATTATTTTCGGGAAAGCATGATCAAATTCCCTGCGGTTAGCCAGACCTGTTAAACTATCAACAGAGGCCATCTCTTTTAATTGCGCGTTGGCAGACAGCAGTGACTCTTTGGCATTGGCGAGTTCTTTATTAAGCTGCATACGCTTGCTGATTTCTTTAAAAACATAACCTCCTGAAAAAAAGGCACATCCGATAAGAAATATAATCGTCGCACCCAAAATTTCAGCATGATGCCTCCATGAATTTAAGGCTTCATCTGTACTGACAGCAACCGTCGTGACTAACCCATAGCGTTTATTTTTCTGAAAGGCGAAAATGCGCTCAATATGGTCAACGCGAGAAATAACAGTTGCCGTTCCTGAGTCACTTTTTTTGAGATAAGAGGTAAACAGGAGCGAATCAGAAAAAATCTTACCTGTAAACTTTTCATTAAATGGAAAGCGAATCATGAGTGTTCCTGAATCGCTAATCAGCGAGATAGATCCATTCTTCCCGATATCTAATTTACCATATGTTTCGAGAAAGTTTTCAATGTTCAGCGTTAAAACAACCACACCTCTGAACATCCTGTTCTCATCTTCCAGCCTTTTGCTGATTGTGATCACCCATTTCCCCGTAGTACGACTAATAACCGGAGGGCCAATATAAATATCTTTCGATAAATTATTACGGTGATAGATAAAGAAAGATCTGTCTGCGCCATTTCTCCCCCATCTGGGAATATTGCGCATGGCAAGAATTTCATTGCCTTTATCATCATAGATGACGATATTATTGAGTTGTTCAATAAAAGTTGTTTGATCCGACAGGAGTGTTCTGATGCGCTCAATCTCTGGTTGTTTTATACCATATATTTCCGTCATACTGGATATGGTTTTTATTATCATCTCACCCTGACGAATAACGCCTTCCGAATAAGTATCAAGAGTGCGGCTTAAGTTTATGACATTTATATTAAGCTCATTGATAGTCTGAGTGCGTGCTGAAAAAATCTGGAAGGTCAATAACACAGAAACAATGAGGAAAGCAACAGTTATAATCAGTGATAAATAAAATTTCTTTTTCTTCATGTTGCTTACCCATACATGCAACTAAAAAAAACACCAGCGCATTCAGAAATCTGTCCAGTCACATACGCGCATAGTATGTCACCAGAAAAGGCAAAACAAAACAGGAACGTGTATCTTAACAATATCGGCGATAGTGAAACTGACATCTGCTCGCGCTCTGTTAAGCACCACACACTTCGGAGGATTCACCACGTTTTCAGAAAATCATTGAGTTCATCGAATCTGTTTGTTGCGCAACAGACCATGCGCACGCCGTAATTAGTCAGTCAGGGATAATATGACTGCGATAAGCGAACTGACAAGATTAAGTTACCGCGCAGAAATCCAGTAGCACATCTGTTTATATTTAAATTGATATAGTCACCCTATTTAAAAAGTAAATAAATCATAATAAAAAGCTGTTTTGCCATCCTCAATCTTAACCATGGTGATAACTGCACAAACGAGCCAGCGCGCGCGACGACAAAATAAGAAACCACCATGGCAAAGCAGAATTCTGTATGTTCTGGCTAAATAAATTTGCAAGGTTATATTCACCAGAGAAAATTAATGTGAAGATACCCTTTTACTCCCTGGAGCGCAGGAATGAGTCTGACGTCCGGTTCACCCGATAACACACATCCGGCTGGCGTTGAAAAGAGGCAAAGCCGCAAAGTCCTGGGGGCAACCAGTCTTGCTCACCTTTTCCATGATGGCGCCACCGACCTGCACTATGTCCTTTTTGCTATCTGGCAGCAGCAGTTTGGGCTTTCCATGGCGCAGATAGGTTTACTTAAGATGTTGTTTTCCGGCGCGATGTCAGCCTTTCAGATCCCCGCAGGAGAATTAGGCCGAAAGTATGGTGAACGCCGGATATTAATGGCTGGCACCCTGCTTTTGACCGTCGCGCTACTGCTGTACGGAACCTCAACAACACTTATGCAACTCATGATACTGATTGTCATCGGGGGTCTGGGGGCCAGCGTTCAGCATCCGCTCTCCTCCAGTTTTATTACGCGCAATTATTCCGCCAGGCACGCCCGCATTGCCCTTAGCACCTACAATTTCTTTGGCGATGTTGGCAAAGGGATTATTCCCAGTGTGCTTTCAGCCTGCCTGCTCATTGTCTCCTGGGGAAGCGCCCTGCAGTGGATTGCCCTCTTTGGCTTCCTCGTCACCCTCGGCCTGTACCTGTTACTGCCTGTTGATAGTAAAGCCGCGCAGGTGAAGCCGCTGACTGCCAAAGAAGCGCACCGCAGTTCGTCTCAGCAACCGGAGATAAAACTCCCTGAGCCGCTGCGCCAGAGGGCTTTCACCGCCTTATGTGTGATAGGGAGTATTGATAATGCAACGCGCACGGGCACGCTCACTTTCCTTCCTTTTTTGATGGCCGCACGTGGCGCTTCGGCGACGCAAATTGGCTTTGCCTTGACATTAATTTTTATTGGCGGGGCATTCGGTAAACTGGTCTGCGGCATACTGTCGACCCGGCTCGGCGTGATCAAAACCGTCGCGGCCAGTGAGATAATCACCTCCGCTATTGTGCTGGGGATGGCATTTGCCCCACTGCATGTCACCTGGTTACTGTTGATTCCTTTAGGCGTGGCGCTCAACGGAACGTCCTCAATTCTGTATGGTAGCGTTGCCGAGTTATCCCGCCCGCAACAGCAAACCCGCGCCTTTGCGATTTTTTATACCGCATCACTCGGTTGTGGTGCCTTAATGCCCCTGATCTACGGTATGGCAGGTGATGTGATGGGGGTGCAGCAGACCTTAATTCTTGTCGCACTGCTGGTGCTTTGCATCCTGCCTTTGCTTATCCCTGTCAGAAGCGCAGCAACGTATAGCGAACAGTAATGCGATCCCTGACGCCAGCCGCCCCAGGCATGGATGGGTGTTCGCATTTTCTAAACTAAAGCCTCGGATTATGCTGTTTTGTTTGTTTTGTCTGAGAAGATATACCTTGCGGGGAACCCATTTACTGGCAGGCAACGATGAGCACACATACCCGCATTCGCAAATTCAATACCAAAGACACCTACCCGAATCAGTCACTGGACAACGATCTTTGCCAGGCAGTTCGTGCCGGCAATACCGTGTACGTTCGTGGCCAGATTGGGACCGATTTTGACGGTAACCTGGTCGGGCTTGGCGACCCGGCAGCACAAGCTGAACAAGCGATGAAGAACGTAAAACAGCTTCTGGAAGAGGCTGGCAGCGATCTGTCACACATCGTGAAAACAACCACCTATATCATCGATCCCCGCTATCGCGAGCCGGTTTATCAGGTCGTCGGCAAATGGCTAAAAGGGGTGTTTCCCATCTCAACCGGACTGGTCATTTCCGCACTGGGTCAACCGCAGTGGTTGATGGAAATTGATGTTATCGCGGTGATTCCGGACGACTGGCATTCACCAACGGGAGACTAAGACCATGACATTATCGATTATTGGTCGCTGCGCACAAACCGGCCAGATAGGCATTGCCATCAGCTCGTCGAGTATTGCGGTGGGGGCGCGCTGCCCGTGGCTGCGCAGCAAGGTCGGCGCGGTATCGACCCAAAACATAACCTTACCGGCGCTGGGGCCGCGTATTCTTGAAAGGTTGCAACAGGGCGATAGTGCCGAAACCGCGCTAAAGACCGGGCTGGCCACGGATGACTATTTTATCTACCGACAGGTCACCGTAATGACGGCAGATGGGGAAATCGCCTTCTACAGTGGCGAAAAAACGCTCGGCGTTAATAACGCCCTGAGCGGCGAGAACTGTGTGGCGGCGGGTAATCTGCTCGCGGATCCGAATGTCATTGTCGCGATGATAAACGCGTTCGAACAGCAAACCGGGCATCTTGCCGACAGGCTCATTGCCGCAATGCAGGCGGGTGTTGGCGCAGGCGGAGAAGCAGGTCCGCTACATTCGTCCGCGCTGTCAATTGTCGATTCTCACATCTGGCCGATAGTAGATTTGCGCGTCGACTGGACTGATGCCGATCCGGTGGATGAACTCAGTAAACTTTGGCACGCCTGGCAACCCCAGATGCAGGACTATTTAACGCGCGCGCTCGATCCCCGTAGCGCACCTGGTTACGGCGTGCCCGGCGACGAGTAAGCGCAAGGAGATCTGATGATGACCAGCCGCGAAATGCTCGAAAAACTGGTGGCGTTTGACACCACCAGCCGCGAATCTAATCTGGCGCTGATTGACTTTATCGGCGGTTACTTAACCGGGCTCGGCGTTAACTACGAACTGATTCACAACGCCGAGCGCAGCAAAGCCAATCTTTATGCGCGGCTTGGCCCGTCGGGAAAGGGGGGCGTTATGCTCTCTGGTCATAGCGATGTGGTCCCCGTTGACGGGCAGAACTGGAGCGTTCCCCCTTTTACCCTGACTGAGCGCGAAGGCAAACTGTATGGTCGGGGCACGGCAGACATGAAAGGCTTTATTGCCTGTATCCTCGGAGCGCTCCCCCACTTTCTTGCGCAGCCACTGGCGCAACCGCTGCATCTGGCGATTTCTTATGATGAGGAGGTCGGATGCCTCGGCGTGCGTACGCTGCTCGATGTGCTCTCCCGCCGGGCGGAAAAGCCCGCTATCTGCCTGATTGGCGAACCCACTGAGCTGCAACCGGTTCTTGGTCACAAAGGCAAACTCGGCATGCGCTGTGAAGTTCAGGGCGCTGCCTGTCATTCGGCTTATGCGCCGCAGGGTGTCAATACCATTGAGTATGCTGCAAAGCTCATCCACCGCCTTACGCTCACAGGCCAGCGGCTGGCCGCGCCGGAACATCATGATGCGCGGTTTGATCCGCCCTTTACCACGGTACAAACGGGTCTGATTCAGGGCGGCCGGGCGCTGAATATCGTGCCAGCCGAGTGTACATTTGACTTTGAAGTGCGTACGTTGCCGCAGGATGATGCCCTGGAGATAACCCGGGACCTGGAAAGTTACGCACAGCGCGAGCTTCTGCCCGATATGCACGCCGTCAGTCGCGATGCGGCGATCCGCTTTTACCCCATCAGCAGTTATCCCGGCCTGTACACCTGCGCGCAAAGCGCCGCCGCACGGCTGATTGCTCATCTCACCGGCTCCGAAAGGTTCAGCACCGTCGCATTTGGTACGGAAGGTGGGTTATTTCATCAGACAGGCATCCCCTGCGTGATATGCGGTCCTGGCAGTATGGCGCAGGGCCATAAAGCGGATGAGTTCATTACTGTCGAACAGTTGAACGCCTGCGACGCCCTGCTGCGCCGTCTTGCGACGTGGATGTGTCAAAACAGGCCAGATCTCTGACATTCCTTTTAATACAGGGCGCGCGCCGGCCCGCTCTTCGTTCATCCACATTGCTATCTCTCTGCTTTAACTTTTCCAAACGCCAGCTTCGGGAAGCACTAACCGCGTGAACTGCGTTTAAGCCGTATGCTGGGTTCTGGCATTTGATAGCCCTTTTCCGGAGATTCCATGGTCAGTGCAGAAGTCACCCAATTTCCGCAGCCCGCAACGCTGCAACCTGACGTGAACCACACTCGCGTTGCCGTACGACTCGATGGCGTACTCAAACGCTTTGGCGACGCCATCGCCTTACACAAAATTTCCCTGATGATTGAAGAAGGTGAATTTATTACCCTGCTCGGCCCGTCAGGCTGCGGCAAAACCACGTTGCTGAATCTGATGGCGGGTTTCGCCGAAGCGGATGGCGGCGAAATCTTTATTGATGGCGAGCTGGTGACAGATACCCCACCCTGGCAGCGTGAAATCGGCATTGTGTTTCAGAACTACGCGCTCTTCCCGCACATGACGGTCGAGAAAAATGTGGGGTACGGTCTGCGCATGCGCAGTGTTCCCAAAGCCGAAATCGCTGAGCGCGTTGAACAGGCACTGGCGCTGGTGAAGCTTGCCGGTTACGGCCATCGCAAACCCCGTGAGCTTTCGGGTGGTCAGCAGCAGCGTGTGGCGCTGGCGCGTGCGCTGGTCATTCGCCCCAAAGTCCTGCTGCTTGATGAACCTTTCTCCGCGCTGGATAAAAATCTGCGCCTGTCGATGCAGGTTGAGTTGAAAGCGATTCAGCGCAAGCTTGGCGTCACCACTGTCTTCGTGACGCACGATCAAGGTGAGGCGTTGAGCATGAGCGATCGCGTGGTGGTGATGTCTGCGGGGCATGTTCGCCAGACAGGCACGCCGGATGAGATTTATCGGCGTCCGCAGGATCCCTTTGTCGCCGGGTTTGTAGGTGATGTGAACATTCTGCCGGGTCGCTACGTCGGCCGCGATGGCGTAGCGATGCTGGAGCTTGGCGGTAATGTGCTTCGCCTGCCAGCAGAACGTGTCCATGCCACGATTGGCGAGCGTCTTGATCTCTTTGTGCGCCCGGAAAATATTCAACTGGCAGCCCTCGGCCCGCATTCGCTGCTCAGCGCCACGGTGATTGCCCATGTCTTTCAGGGCGAGCATGTTGATGTGCATCTCGATGTGCCCGCACTGGGCAACGCCACGTTATTTGCGCGCCAGTCCGGGCTTAATGCGCTGACACGCTGGCCCGTCGGTAGCCTGGTGGGCGTGAATGTCGATGATGAAGGTGTATGCGCGTTTAGCGCGGCAAGCCAGGATAAACGCGGATGATGCCTGAAATGATGAACGCCATAATTGCGGGCCGGCCAGGGGGGCCAGAGGTACTGGAACAGGTGCAGCGTCCACTCCCCCTGCCGGGAGCGGGTGAAGTACTTATCCGCGTTGCCAGCGCGGGCGTCAATCGCCCCGACATCCTGCAACGCAACGGCATGCCTTTGCCGCCGGGTGTCACCGATGTGCTGGGGCTTGAGGTCTCAGGCACCGTTATAGCGCTGGGTCAAGGCGTTGAATTCCCCGCGCCAGGTTCGCCGGTCATGGCACTGCTCAATGGCGGGGGGTATGCAGATTACTGTGTGGCGCGAGCCGAACTCTGTTTATCTGTTCCGGAAAATCTGCCTCTTAGCCTGGCGGCAGGCGTGCCGGAAGCGGCCTTTACCGTGTGGCATAACCTGTTTGAACTGGGGCGTTTGCAGCCCGGCGAAACCGTACTGATCCACGGAGCAGCCAGCGGCGTAGGCACATTTGCTATTCAGTGCGCACAGGCGTGCGGGGCGCGCGTGATAGCCACCGCTGGCGGCGCTGAAAAAATTGCGGCGCTGCAACAACTCGGGGTATGGCGTGCCATCAACCGCCACGACGAAGATTTCGTCGAGGTCATTCTGACTGCAACCGGGGGGCATGGTGTGGATGTGGTACTGGATAACGTGGGTGGCGATTACGTGGCGCGTAATCTGAGCGTGCTGGCACCACGCGGACGCCACGTCAGCCTCTCGTTTATGCAGGGCGCAAAGATTGAACTGGATCTGCAAATGGTGATGCGTAAAGAACTGATCCTGACCTCTTCCACCCTGCGCCCTAAAAGCCTCGCCGAGAAAATGCGCCTGGCGCAGTGCATCAGTAAACATCTGCTGCCGCTGATAGCCGCAGGTAAAATCACGCCACTCCTTTATCAAACCCTGCCCCTGGCACAGGCCGCCCGGGCCCATCGCATTCTGGAAGCCAATGCCAATATCGGCAAAGTGCTGCTGCAGGTGGCGTCATGATGCAACTCTTTTTTGCCAGCACGTCCGCCTATGTTCGCAAAGTGATGGTGTGCGCAACCGTACTGGGTCTCGCTGATGAGATAGAAAAGCTGGACTCTGCCGCGCATCCTGTCGTGCGCGACGAGCGTATTGCCCGGTTTAATCCCCTGGCAAAAGTCCCGGCGCTACGTACCGAAGAGGGGCTCTGCCTCTATGATAGCCGGGTCATTTGTGAATACCTCAATGCGCGCGCACAGGGCCATTTATACCCGGTGAACGCAGAGACGCGCTGGCGAAGTCTGACACGACAGGCACTGGGTGACGGCATTATTGATGCCGCATTACTGGCGCGCTACGAGTTCACTGCCCGCCCCGCCGGGAAACAGTGGCAAGGCTGGGCTGACGCGCAACTGAAAAAAGTCGCCGCCGCACTGTCGCAGATTGAAAGCCAGGTCAGCCATTTTAGCGACCAACCCGACGATATCGGGCTTATTGCCATCGGCTGCGCGCTCGGTTATCTCGACTTTCGCTTTGCCGAACTCAACTGGCGCGCCAGCCACCCGCTTACCGCCGCATGGTTCGCCCTCTTCGATGCGCATCCGGCGATGACCGCTACCCATCCGCACGTTTAATCAGGAGTGTGCATGTCACAGCAGATCTATTTTCTTAATGGGCCGAATGCCAATTTATATGGGCTTGATAAAAGCGGCACCTACGGCAGCGAAAGTTTTGTCAGTCTTGGCGAACGCTGCCAGCGCCGCGCCGCGACACACGGCGTGGTTTTGCATTTTCGCCAGAGCAATCACGAGGGCGTGCTGGTTGACTGGATCCAGGAGGCGCGTCAGCACGCCGCAGGGTTAATTATCAACGCCGCGGGGTTGACCTACAGTTCCGTCCCCATACTGGATGCATTGCTGATGTTTGATGGCCCTGTCATTGAAACGCATATGAGCAACATCTGGAAACGCGAGCCGTTTCGCCATCACTCGCTGGTATCAAAAGCGGCAACCGGTGTGGTTGCCGGACTCGGTGCGCTGGGTTATGAGCTGGCAATTGATGCGGTAGTCAAGCTAATGGAGAGACACAGCGCATGAGCACCCTGGTGTTTTACAGCGAATTCGATAGTTTCGAAGAGTGGTCGGCCTTACTTGCGCCACATTTACCCGGCGTGACAATTTGCCGCGCCGAAACAGTGCAAAACCCCGACGAAGTGCACTATGCGCTGGCATGGAAACCGCCACATGGATTCTTTGCGCCGTACCGCAATCTTAAGCTGCTGGTTAATCTCGGCGCGGGTGTCGATTCACTGGTGGGGCGCGACGATCTGCCGGCTATTCCGATTGTTCGTCTGTCCGACCCGGACATGTCGCGTATGATGGCAGGCTACGTGCTTTTTGCCGTTTTGCGCTACGCGCGCGATATCCCGGCATTCGAGCGCGCGCAGCGTGAGCAGCGCTGGCATTACCTGCATCCACGTACGCCTTCCGGCATCCGCGTCGGGGTGCTGGGACTGGGGGAGCTGGGTGCGTATACGGCGCAGGAGCTGGCGCGTCAGGGGTTCGACGTGCACGGCTGGTCGCGTACACCCAAAACGATCGACAATATTCGCTGCAGCAGCGGACTGGGATCGCTGAACGATTTTCTTAGCCAGAGCGACATTCTGGTGGTCATGCTGCCTCTCACTTTGCACACGGCAGGTCTGCTCAGCGCTGAACGACTGGCCTGCCTCCCCAGCGGGGCGGCGTTTATCAATGTTTCGCGCGGTGCAATTGTCGATCAGGCGGCACTGACAAAAGCCTTGCGCTCAGGGCAGATTGCGCAGGCCACGCTGGATGTGTTTGACCGTGAGCCGCTGCCGCCAGACGATCCGTTATGGGGCATGGACAATGTCCTTATCACACCGCATCTGGCGTCCGTCGCCATTCCGGCCAGCGCCGCACAACAGGTCGCAGAAAACATTCAGCGTGCTGCACGCGGCGAGCCGGTTAGCGGACAGGTATTCCCGGCGCGTGGCTACTAAGTTGTCGTCACGCCACCCGCACGACCTGGGGATCGAAATAGCTCGGCGCCGCCATGCCGGGAATATACTGATCGGAGATAAAAACACGGCAGCGCTCAGCAAAGGCGTTAACCACCATTGAGTGCTGGGTGTGGGCCGCAATCGCGTAACCCAGTTGCATCGGTCTGTTCGACCCCGCCAGCCGTACGCGAATCAGACGCTTACCGTCCTGGGAAAGATGCGCTTTTGGCCGCACGTTGGCGATGCCAAATCCCACGCCATTTGCCACCATCGAGCGCACCACTTCCATATTACTGGAGCGCATCACCACATTGGGCGTAACGCCCGCTTCGCTGAAAAGCCCGAGGAAATATTCACGGCTCCATGGCATATCCAGCAACACCATCGGCATTGTCGCCAGATCCTCAATGGTCACCGCCGACTGCGTCGCAAACGGATGATGTTCCCCCACCATCACATAGGGCGGCAATTGCGCCAGCGATGTGAAGACAATATCGCTGGCGGGGACTAAATCGTAAGTCAGCGCGATGTCGATATCGGCAGTGCGTAACTGTTTGAGCAACTGTTCATGGTTGCCTTCGACAAGGGTAATGCGCACGCCAGGAAAGGCGCGTCCAAAGCCGAAGACCAGTTCGGGCGTCAGCATCGGGGCCAGCGTATCCAGACAGCCTACACGCAGGGGGCCACGCACATTGTTCATGGATTCCGAGGCGATAGTATAAAGATTCAACATCTGCTCCAGAATGAGTTTTGCCTCTTTCAGAACCTGATGGCCGATGGCGGTAAGCGAAACGCCCTGCGCGTGATGGCGTACAAAGAGCTGTACGCCGAGTTCAGATTCGATATGGGTGATGGCGGCAGAGATCGACGGCGATGAAACGTGGATACGTTCTGAGGCGCCAATGATACTGCCGGCCTCCCCGGAGGCGACAAAATATTCCAGCTGACGCTGGGTAATGCGACTGAGCATGCAGGTTCTCCTGAGATCGCCGACGCGATCATGTCGCGTCAGTCATTCTAATAGTGCTAATTTTTATGCATTTATCATGCCAAATCACAAATAACAGCATAATCCCCTGCTTTTGCAGAGCCCTCCTTTCCTTCTGCCTTATCACTGGTTAAGAAAATCCGTTGCAAAGCAGCGCTTTTTTTAGCCTCGGAAATTCTGATGCAGAGACGAGGAAAAGGCTGTTTTACGCAATCCATACGCCACGTCATTATCGCTTTCACACCAGGGAACACCGTTTGCACCGTTCTGGCGCGCCGGGTTTCAGATTGCCACAACAGCCATTTCATGTATGGGGATGAGAATATGTTGCGTAAGATTCGTGCCTTAACGTTGTTGACCACATGTGTGCTAAGCGCAGGAAATGCGATGGCAGCGGACAAACTGATTGTCAGCACCTGGGGCGGCGGCTTTAAAGATTTGATCGACGAGACCATCGCGAAAGCGTTTACCAAAGAAACCGGCGTGGAAGTGCAGTTTGTTACAGGCGGCACCATTGATCGTCTCAACAAAGCCAAACTGGCCGGCGACTCACCGGAAACTGACGTGACCTTTACCACTGCGCACGTGGGCTATCTGTATGCCAATTCCGGGCTGTTTGAAAAGCTCGATATGAGCAAAATCCCGAATGCGGCAAATCTTGTGCAACAGGCGAAAGTCAGCCCTTATCACCTCGGCGTCTGGGGCTACGTTTACACCATCGGCTACCGGGCGGATTTAGTACCCAAAGGCGAAACCTTCACGAGCTGGAACGACCTGTGGAAACCGGAACTCAAGGGCACTCTGGCGCTGCCTGACTGGGACCCGAGCCACATTATTGCAGTGGCCGCCAGACTCTCCGGCACCGACGCAGCCCACTGGCAGCAAGGCCAGGCGAAGCTCAAGGCGCTGATCCCGAACATCAAATCCTTCTATACCGATGACGCTAATAGTCAGCAACTGATCTCCACCGGGGAAACGCCGGTTCAGGTCATGCTGTCGATGAACGCTTACAACATGATGGCCGAAGGGGTGGACGTCAAACTGGCGATACCGAAAGAGGGGGCGATTCTGGGCGTGGATACCATAGGGATCAACAAAGGCACCCGCCATAGCGAACTCGCCTATAAGTTTATCAATATTGCCCTTAAGCCCGAGATCCAGCAGCAGGTGGCGAAGATTTATCACGGCAGCCCAACGGTAACTAACGCCCATATCGATCCTGAGCTGGCGAAACTGCCGGGCATGCTGACCACACCTGAGCAGTGGAACGCCACCATCAATACCGATCCGCAACTGCGTGCCGAGAAAACCGCCGAATGGCGTCAGTGGTTCTCTGAAAACATCATGTCTCATTGATTTAGTGGGCGGCTTACCGGTCGCCCTGGTTCTACCGGCAGCACATTACTCAGGCAGCATGTTATGACGAGAAAACCGACATTTTTACCCTGGTTCATTATTCCCGCCACGTTAACCGCATTCGGGCTGGTCATCGCGATGCTCGCAGTGATGCAATTCAGCGTGCGGGCGTATATACCCGGTTCGCTCGACGTGGGCGGATTTACACTGGCCAACTTCAACAGCCTGTTTAAAAGCATCTATGCCGATGCGTTTATTAATACTGTCATGCTGAGTGCCAAAACCGCTCTTTTTGGCCTGCTGATGAGTTATCCGCTGGCCTATGCGCTGGTGCGCACCCGCACCTTATGGATCAAATCCGCTATTTTGATTATTGCGATTACGCCGTTGTTTCTCGGCGAAGTGGTGCGTACCTACTCCTGGATTATCGTGCTCGGCAACAGCGGTTTCCTTAATAGCCTGTTGCTGGCGTCTGGCATCATCTCAAAGCCCATTCAGTTTATGTTTACACAGACTGGCGTAGTCCTGGCGTTGGTGCATGTCACCATGCCAGTCATGGTGTTGATGCTGGCGACCGCGTTATCACACATCAATCCCGATTACGAGAAAGCTGCCAGGAGCCTCGGCGCAGGGCCTATCCGCACCCTGCTGACTGTGACGATCCCCCTCTCCTTCCCCGGCATCGTCGCCAGCCTTACTACCGCTTTTGCCTGGACGTTTAGCGCCTTTGCCACACCGCAGCTCATTGGCGGCGGACGCGTCAGCACCGTCGCCACGATGGTCTATCAACTGGGTTTCTCATCGATGAATTTTCCGTTTGCTGCCGCACTCAGTATCGCCGGGTTAATTCTGACCATCCTGTTGCTGATGGCGCTAAAACGCATGACCCGATTCCTGCACGCGATGGGAGAACACTGATATGACCCGTTCACTTAACGACAAACTGATAACGCTGGCAGGTCGCCTGCTGGTTGTCGCAATTCTGCTCTTTGTCATGCTGCCGACCATCGTGGTGTTTATCTCTTCGTTTAGCAGCACTGCCGTACTGTTTTTCCCGCCAAAAGGCTGGTCGCTGCGCTGGTTCGAGCGGGCGGTAAATTATGACGATTTCCGTCATGGTTTCTACTCCGGGCTGATTGTCACCGCATGGGCATCATCGCTGGCGGTCATCATTGGCGCCACGCTGGCGATTGCCATTGAACGCTATTCGTTTGCGTGTAAACAGGTGCTGGAAGGGGTTCTGCTGTCACCGCTGTTTATTCCCCACTTCACTATTGGTCTGGGACTGTTGATGCTGGTGTCGCAACTCAATCTCGGGCGCGGTTACCCGCTGGTAATTTTCTGCCATATCGTGCTGGTACTGCCGTTTGTGTTGCGTAGTGTCTATGTGTCGTTAAAAAACCTTGAACAGCGCATTGAGCTCGCGGCGGCAAGTCTGGGGGCATCGCCGCTACGCGTGATATGGACCATCACCGTGCCCCTGATTTTACCGGGGCTGTTTGGCGGCTGGCTGTTTGCCGCAATCCTCTCCTTTAACGAATTTACCGCATCGTTGTTTATTACTACCCAGGCCACGCAGACTTTACCGGTGGCAATGTACAACTATGTCCGTGAATTTGCTGATCCGACACTCGCTGCCCTGTCGGTCATTTATATTGCCGTCACCGCCATGATGTTAATTATCGCCAATAAGTTTTTAGGTCTGGGGAAAATATTAAACATTGAAACCAGACAGTAATAACCATGAATACGTGTGCGCCGGATATTCCCACGCACTGCATTAAAAAACTGATTGCCATTAATACCGCCCCGATGACGCGTAGCGATAAAACTATCGAGGGTCGCTTATATTTAGGGATTCACTATGTCAACAGAAAAAATTAATACTGTGATTGTCGGCGCCGGTCAGGCCGGTATCGCCATGAGCGAGCATCTGTCCTTAATGGGTGTGCCTCACATTGTCCTGGAGCGTAGTCGTATTGCTGAACGCTGGCGCTCTGAACGCTGGGATTCACTGGTAGCGAACGGGCCTGCGTGGCACGACCGCTTTCCGTCGCTAAAATTCGACAATATCGCCCAGGAGGCTTTCCCGCCGAAAGAGCGCATGGCGCAGTATTTCGAAGACTATGCGAAGATGATTAACGCCCCTGTGCGCACAGGTGTTGCGGTGCATCAGGTTACTCGCCTGGCAGGGCGCAGCGGGTTCAAAGTTATAACCTCAGCCGGTGATTTTGAAGCCGACAATGTGGTCGCCGCCACCGGTCCGTTTCAGAAACCGTCATTCCCGCAGATTGTCCCGGAAAGCGCCGGGCTGCACCAGATCCACTCTTCGGTCTATAAAAATCCGCAGCAACTGCCGCAAGGCGGCGTGCTGGTTGTGGGCGCAGGTGCTTCCGGTACGCAAATCGCCGAAGAACTGCGTCAATCGGGGCGTGAGGTTTATCTGTCGGTCGGTGAACATTATCGTCCACCGCGCTCTTACCGAGACCGTGATTACTGCTGGTGGCTGGGGGCGCTGGGTCTGTGGGATGAAGTGAAAATAAAGCCCAAAAAAGAGCATGTTGCCTTTGCCGTGAGCGGTTATGAAGGGGGGAAAACGGTCGATTTCCGTCGTCTGGCGCATACGGGCATTACACTTGTGGGTATCACCAAAAGCTGGGATAACGGTGTGCTGAGCTTTGCCGAAGGGCTGGCAGAGAATATCGCTGCGGGCGATAACGCCTATTTTGACGTATTGCGCGATGCGGATGCTTATATTGAACGCAACGGGTTGGATCTGCCGCCGGAGCCGCAGGCGTGGGAGTTACTGCCGGACCCGGAGTGCCTGCTCAATCCGCTGGCGCAATTAGATATTGCCGCCGCTGGTATTAGCACGATTATCTGGGCAACGGGTTTTACATTTGATTTTGGCTGGCTGCAGGTTGATGCATTTGATGAAAAAGGCCTGCCCTTCCATAAGCGCGGTATTTCAGCAGAGCGTGGCATCTATTTTCTTGGCCTGCCAAATCTGGTGAACCGTGCATCTTCGTTTATTTACGGTGTCTGGCATGACGCAAAATATATTGCCGATCATATTGTTTTGCAAAACGCCTATACCGATTACGTTAAATCATAATGTTCAGGTTATCACCGCTATTTATCAGCCGTGAGGACATGTTCGTTTTTTGTCATCGTATTCTGCAAAGATAAAAAGGGTTACCGCATCACGCTTATCCTCCCGCTATTTTACGGGTGGTTTGGCATATGCGGCCCCTTTTTGCAACAGAAGAGTTATCGGATATAAGATGACACCAGTAGTTTCTCGATCTCATCGGCGGGCAATGGTTTCGAACACAGATACCCCTGCATGTAATCGCACCCCAGCCCCATCAGCAACGCTTTCTGTTCCTCTGTTTCCACCCCTTCCGCAATCACGCCGAGTCCCAGGCTGTGCGCCATTGCAATAATCGCCGTACAGAGTTCAAAGCCCACACCTTTTAAATCCTCAACGAACGAGCGGTCAATTTTGAGAAAATCAACATTAAATTTTCTCAGATACGCCAGTGATGAATAGCCTGTGCCAAAATCATCAATGGCAATCTGGATTCCAGTCTCATGCATCATTTTGAGATTATGATTCACCCGTGTTTCCGAGTTAAGCAGCAGCCCTTCGGTAATTTCAATGGTGATGGCATCACCATTGAGTTTGTTGTTCTGTAGATCCCGAATCCAGGGAATATCTTCAAATTCCTGGCTGCGTAACTGCACCGGCGACAGATTAATGGTCATTTTAAGTTGAGGATCATATTTTTGCCGCCAGTAAGCTAATTGTGTAATGGCCTGGTTTGCGATCCAGTTTCCCAGTGGAACGATAAGCCCCGTGTCTTCAGCCAGCGGAATGAAGGTATCCGGGCTAATAATCCCCTGAACCGGATGAAGCCAGCGAACCAGGGCTTCCATGCGGGTGATACGCCCCGTTCTCAACGAGACAATAGGCTGGTAATAGACCGCAAACTGGCTCTCTTCGAGCGCCTTTCTTAAATTTCTGATCATCCGTAAACGTGCATGAATCGCATCATGCAGCGCGCGGGAGTAGTAACGAAAATTTTTACGCCCCGCATTTTTAACCGCATACATCGCCTGATCGGCGTTCTTAAATAAATCTTCGAGGTTTTCCGTATCGGCAGGATAAAGGGAGATGCCAATACTGGCTGAGACAAACATGGTCTCGCCGTTTATGGTAAAAGGCGCTTCCAGCTTCCTGAGGATGTTGTGGGCAATATTCGTGCATTCGGATGGATCGTTAATATCGGAGATAATAATGGCAAACTCATCGCCACCGAGGCGCGCGATACATTCGGCATTACTTGCGCATTCGAGTAACCGCATGGCCACGCGACCTAATAATTCATCGCCTGCCCTGTGCCCCATACTGTCATTAACCGATTTAAATTGATCGAGGTCGATAAGCATCAATGCCATGATATGACGGGTACGCGAGGCATGGCGGGCAGCCTGTTCCAGTTTACTTTGAAATAAATGACGGTTGGGCAGACCGGTGACAGCGTCATAATTAGCCTGTTGCCAGATGAGTTCTTCCTGCTTTTTGCGTAAGGTAATATCGGAAAACATGCCAACGTAATTCATCACATTGCCAGCAGGATCCTTTATTACCGAAATACTCAGCTCTTTGAGAAATTCAGTGCCGTCTTTATGTCGATCCCAGACCTCCCCCATCCATTGCCCGGTGTCGTTTAATGCCCGCCACATCTCAGTATAAAAAAAACGGGAATGGCGGCCTGATTTAAATTCCCGAGGGTTAACTCCCTTAACCTCTTCCAGTGACCACCCCGTCAGGAGAGTGAAAGCCGGATTAATGCTAATAATATTATTTTCACCGTCGGTTACGACAATGGCTTCCTGGCTGGCCTCAAACACGGCCGCCGCAATTTTCATTTGCTCCTGCGCCTTTTTGCGCTCGGTAATGTTCTGAACATAGACCAGCCTCGCCGGTAGTCCCTGATCAGGATAAAACGTCACGGACTCTGAAAAGACCGTCATCTGCGATCCATCATGATGCAGAACAGGCCATTCTCCACCAAGGCGGGTGCCTTCTTTCAAAAATTGATAATGGCGCTCCAGCACAGCCTGTTTATCTGCGGCAGGAAAAATCATGGTGAAGGAGTGATGCAACATCTCATGTTGTGCGTAGCCATAGATATCGCAATAAGCCGGATTAACAGTGAGATAATGCCCATCGTAATCAATTACCGCTATTCCAACGGGACATTTGTCGAGGATTGCCTGAAATAAGCCACTTTCATCCCAGTGAGTTTTATTCATATTGCCCCCGCCACGATAAAACACGGTGATTTTCCCTCAGTGCGTATTCACTGTTGCAACCCCACTCCATAATAATCAAACTCAATATGGGCACCGGCAGTTAACAGGCTTATGACGCGGAAAATTACAGAACCTAATTATCTTATTCAATGTATATATCATGTATTTTTTCGCGTTGTCTGGAAATATTTTCTCTGGAAAATCACCCCCATTAGCGTTAATGAGTGTCTTTCACTACACGGTGATTAAAAGAGACGTATCCATCCTGGCTTAAACATAACGGACCGGACTTTCTCCCTGACCGGATGATATCGCTCAACAGACGAGAGCACAGAGATAAGCCTACAGGTCAATCATAGCATCCTCCCGCCAACAGCTCAGATCTCCGCCTGTGTATTACCCACACAGTATTTAACTGAACCAGTCGTTGCAGATTTCGCCTTCTGACACACAAAGAGATAACACTTTAAATACAGGTGGTTACAACTAAAGAACCACATCAATCACAAACCGGACATGCTTTCTCATTGGCCATTTTCGCATGCTCCTTTACAACAATTTAATAACATAAAGTGATGATTAGAAACCCCATCTGTAAATAAAACTGATGCTTTTTGTTAAAAAACCCTTTGTTTTGTGAGGTTGTTCACTGTTCCCTGTCAGCTTTTCCTTAACATTGCCTGCGCATGTTCAGTCAGCGCTTTTATTCGCATCATCAGAGTATCGTTATTCTGGGGTACTCATATTTTGCCAGGAGTTTAAACGCAGTCATGGACACTCTCACAATCACATTTATGAACAGGGGATGATCAATGTCGACATATTATTTTCTACCAACACGAAATGTATTTGGTGAAGGTAGTGTTCAGGAAGCCGGTACGTTGGCAAAAACGTTAAATGTGAAAAAAATCCTTATCGTCACGGATGCATTTCTGGCAAAAAACGGCATGGCGGATAATGTCGCGAAAATTTATCAGGAAGCCGGTATCGATGTGCATATATTCGGCGGCGCGGAACCAAACCCCACGGATAAAAACGTCGCTGCAGGTATCGAATGCTATCGCGAACATGGCTGTAACGGGATTGTCTCACTCGGCGGCGGTTCGTCTCATGACTGCGCAAAGGGTATTGGTCTGGTTGCGGCAAATGGCGGGAATATTCGCGATTACGAAGGGGTTGATAAATCCAGCAATGATATGATCCCATTGATGGCGATTAATACCACTGCGGGTACCGCTTCTGAAATTACCCGCTTCTGTATTATTACCGATACAGAGCGCAAGGTGAAAATGGCGATTGTGGACTGGCGCGTCACACCGC
Organism: Phytobacter palmae; assembly: GCA_900112785.1. Taxonomy (GTDB): domain Bacteria; phylum Pseudomonadota; class Gammaproteobacteria; order Enterobacterales; family Enterobacteriaceae; genus Phytobacter; species Phytobacter palmae. The sequence goes on from FONB01000006.1 coordinate 187,941, forward strand.
AAATCTCCATCAACGATCCGGTACTGATGGTCGGTATGCCCCCTTCGCTTACCGCTGCGACCGGCATGGATGCGCTGACGCACGCTATCGAAGCTTATGTGTCGACAATGGCTAATCCACTTACCGATGCCGCCGCATTACAAGCCATTAAAATGATCACGCAATATCTGCCTAAAGCGGTAGCGAACGGTGAATATATGAAGGCCAGGGATAATATGGCCTATGCCCAGTATCTCGCCGGGATTGCGTTTAATAACGCCTCACTGGGTTATGTCCATGCGATGGCGCACCAGTTGGGCGGGTTCTATAACCTTCCTCATGGCGTATGTAATGCGATTCTCCTGCCATACGTTGAGTCTTTTAACCTTATCGGCAACCTTAATCGCTTCCGCGATATTGCAGAAGCCATGGGTGAGAAAGTCGCCGGACTGTCGACCGACGAAGCCGCGGTGAAAGCGATCGCCGCGATTCGTCGCCTGAGCAGACAGGTGGGTATTCCTGCCGATCTGAAAAGCCTTGGGGTTAAACCGGAAGACTTTGCCATTATGGCGGAGAACGCGAAAAAAGATGTTTGTCAGTTAACCAACCCAAGAAAAGCGACGAAAGAGCAGGTTATCGAGCTTTATCGTCAGGCTTACGAAGGCGAAGGTGCGCTCTGAAAAAACGCCGCTTAGCGTATAACGGCAGGTGACAAAGAGATCCACGCTCAGGCGTGGCTCTCTTTTTTGCTGACAAGGCTGTCCTGGTTTTCTGCCAGCATTTTTGCCAGCCAGACGCGGTCAATCGCGCCGGTGTCATAATGGGCAAGGGTAAAGACCTGGGCCCGGCTCATCGCCTGCGCAAGTTCAGGTGTGATATTAAAACTTGCCGCCACTTCATGATCTTCAAGCCCTGGCCGACGCTGACGACGCTCGACACGAAAGCGTAGCTGGTTATATTTGGCCCAGAGAATAAGTGCCAGACTGATCGTACATGCCACCAGTAGATAGACACTCAGGGTGCTGAGCGTGGTATAAAACGGTCGCACGCCCATAAAGGGATCATGTTTTATTGCCACCACCAGCCCGCTTGCGATGAGCCAGCAAAACCCCAGCCAGGCAATAAGCGTTAAAAGCACATCAAGCAGGCGCGGAAAGAGGCGCTGTTCAGTAAAGATTAACGGTTCGATCATGGTTCAATTCTCCCGATACCGCGGTCGGGGCTGACCCAACGAGCTCTGCTGCGTTTACGCCGCAGCATAACTTTCGGGAAAGCCACCAGAGTTGTGAACAGGCTCAACATCCAGTACACCACCGGAAACCAGATAACCCAGAACAACGACGCGGCGATGCCTTTTTCATAGCGCCGTTCAATAAACAGACTGACCGCAAATTGCACAAGGCAAACGACGCCAAGCATCAGGCCAGTAAATGCAGGTGGAAACAGATGTTGAACATACAGTGAATCGGGCATGGGGATGATAAGCCCGATGAGAAAGAGCACAATTGTCATCGCATAGGCGAATGCCCACACGCTGGACATACAAAATTCAATAAATAGCGGCCACATGCGCCGGTATTCCCAGCCCCACAGGCGACGCATATTGACAATAAAGACTTCGGCCCCTCCCTGTGCCCAGCGCAGACGCTGCTTCCAGAGCCCTTTTAACGTCTCAGGCATCAGTATCCAGCACAGCGCCCGGGGTTCAAAAAAGATGGACCAGTGGCGCAATTGCAACTTCCAGCTGATATCAATGTCTTCGGTGATCATATCCGGGCTCCAGTAGCCCACTTCTGCCAGTGCACGGCGACGAAACGCGGCAATGACCCCCGAAACCGTAAAAACCTGCCCATAGACACGTTGGGTTCGCTTAATCAACCCGATGATTGACGAAAACTCGCCGACCTGTACCCGTCCGATAAGCGTTGATCGCGTGCGAATACGCGGGTTGCCGGTAACTGCGCCCACGCGTGGGTGATTCAATAACGGCGCGACCATATATGCCGCCGCATCTTTATCCAGCAGAGCGTCACCATCAATGCAGACCAGAAAATCACTGCGTGCCGCAGCTGCGCCGGCTGCAAGCGCAATCGCTTTTCCCTGATTTTCAGCCAGATGAATGACCCGCAGCCGCGTATACTCGTTAGCTAATTGATCCAGCACGACGCCGGTGTTGTCTTTCGAGCCATCATTAATGGCGATGACTTCGATATTTTGGTAACGCTGGGCCAGGGCGGCCTCGATGGTTTCCCGCGCATTCAGCCCTTCGTTAAAGCACGGTATAAGGATGGAAATCAGCGGATCTCCCTCAAGCGTTGGTGCGGGTGTCCCTTCTCCCCAGGGCCAGTACCGCTCACGATGAAACCAGAAATAGAGGCCGCCGCTCATCCACAGTGCAGACATAAACAATGGCCAGAAAAAGACGAAATCCAGGATCACTTCACCTGTAAAAACCACCGCCACGCCGAGCGGAAAACTGAACATCAGGCAAAGGATCAGGAATGCGATGATGCGATCGGTCATTTTTGTGGATACCAGTATGATGAGAAAGCGGGACGTAACTCCGCCATCCGGGGTTGGTTGTTGATGAAATCATCCGGGTAATAGCCAAAGTTTTTGGCGCCACTCAGCCTAAGCTGTTGCATCCACCCGATAAGCATTTCATCACTGATGCCGTCCTGCCCTGCCCCTTTGCGCCAGTCACGCGCCTGCAACTCAAAGACCGTTTTCTGCAGCGCGCCGGGGTAACGGGCCACGCGACCGACCAGCCTGTCCAGCCAGTTGTTCGCGTCTTTCGGCGGAATATTTTCCATGAGCGGCATCGCCATTGGTGCCGTCCAGTCATAGGTGCCAAGGAAATCATTCAGGTTTTGGGCAAACCAGGTTTCACTGTGTGGCTCCAGAACCGGCATCGCGTAGATATTGCGCGCCGTTTTCACTTGCGGACCCCGAATGGATCGTACGGTTTGCGTCAGCTGTTCAGTGAACTCGATAAGCGCCCGACTTTTAAAGCGCGTCCAGCGCTCAAGTAGCTGAGGATTGGCGCGAATCTGCGCAATCGAATGCGGAAACCCGGCCGCGCGATATGCATCCAGCGCAGCCGGAGAGGCATCTTCATAGTCGGTCAGAAATGCGTCATCGTGAAACAAAATGCCCTGAAAGCTGGCATGGCGAGCCAAATCTTCGTAAATGTCGTTGATACGCTTACGGGCCACAGCGCTCCAGGGGGAGAGCCGCGCATAATGCCTGCTGTCAGGCGCTGTACGCCCGAGTCCAGGCGACCACGCCGTCACGCGAGGAACAGAAGCATCGAGATCGAATGTCAGCACCGGCATCCAGGCATACACACTCACCGCAGCGCGGGTCTGGAGTTGCCATGCGACAAAGTTGAATAAATCGGCGCGCATCGGCAGCCAGCGGTTCGGGAAATAGAGCGCCTGCACATTGCCATCACCTTTTGGGTCAGCATAGGCCTGCAAAAAAACATGAGTGATGTGCATATCAAAAACGCGCTGAATGAGCACATCGATATTTTTACGCTGCTGGGCGGGGTTTTTGTCATATACATAATCCAGATCGATATGCATAACCCGCATGGACTCAGGCTCTCTGATCTGCGCTACCTGGTCGGCAAACTCACGAAGCGACGGATTACCGGAGATAAGCATACGGGGAATATTTCCCAGATTCGCCGCATTGGCCAGCCCCTGATTGAGAGTAAAGGCCATCTGATAACCCTGCTGCTGCGCCAGCCTCAACGTCGTGCCACTCGCCGCACCATACGGCCATACCCACGCACGCGGTGGTTGCCCCGTCACCTCGGTAATTTTCCGGCTGATACGCACAAGGTCAGTTTTCATGCGTTGTTCAAACTGCGTATCGGTTTCGTATTGCCCCGTAACGTCATTGAATCCGCGATTAGCCGCAGCAGGCTCAAGGCTGCCCTGTGGATTCGCCTTTTGCCCATAGTGCGAAGACCAGGTATGTGCGCCAATTTCCACCAGTGACGACATGCTCGCTTCACGCACCATTTGCCATGTCGCGAATTTATCGCGTGGCGTTTTGAGCCCGCCAAAATCAACCGGAACATTTGCCGGCGCATCAACCCAAATGCCGACAGGCGCCCATAAAGCATGCCATTGATAGGATTTGAGCAGCGGCAAAACGCGCCGAATAAAGCTGCTGTAACCGTCATCAAATGTCAGTAGTACCGCTTTCGGCGGCAGGACACTCTTTCCGGCGTGCGCATCCAGCACCTGCTGCACGCTTACCACGTGGTAGCCATTATCATGCAGCCAGGCAAACTGATCGTTAAGCGCGCTGGTGCGCACTGAAAGATAACGCTGGTCCGCCGCGTTATCCTCGACGTCATGATACGCCAGCACCAGGAAGCTATTCTTCGGCCAGGGCTGCTGTGCATAGAGCGGCGCCCTTTCGGAGGGGGAAAGGTAGCGTGGCGCTGGCGCGCTTATGCAGGCGGTTGCCAGTACCCACCCCGCAGTCATAATTGCGATACGTAGCCAGTGTTTAAACATGATCGTCCTTAAAACCTGACATTCAGATCAAAAGCGAGGGCGATATTTCGCTCACGCTTGCCATCGTAAGGACGTTTGTCCCAGGAGAGCGTCACCCCGGCATCCACTACGTTATTCCATTGAATGCGCTGCCCGTAGCCAAGTTGCGTGATGGCACCGCTATTGTGTCCTTTTTGCCAGTAGCCGCCCGCCCCGGCGATAAACTGCTGTTTCCAGACGGTATCGTAATGGCGATACAGCACGTGCTCCGCACGCAGGCCAGCAACGGCCGAAACGTCACGCCTGGGATTGTAATAAGGCACATTGTCTTTGCTGTTGTGGCTGGCGTTGATCGCGGGGATGAAATCCAGCGTAAAACGCGGCTGGGTCCATAATCTCTCTTTGCCGCTGATGCCGTACTCCAGGCGATCATTGCCATCCGTAAAATGGGCGCCCGCAAGTGAAAAGTGGTACTCGCGACGTTCGTTGTGATACCACCGCAGCCAGAGGTCGCCGCCGTTGGCATTCACGCCGTTGCGTAACGCACGCAGCGGCGTATTACGCGACAACCGCTCCGCCGAACCACCCACTCGCCAGTTGTCATTGAAATCGTGCCAGGCAGAAAGCCGTCCTCCGATTTTCTGCCCGTCGCCATAGTTACGCCCGGACACTTCCAGTTCGGCCCAGTTATCACGAGAGGTCCATTCCGCACCGGCACCGATATCGCGGTTAATGCCCTTGCCCTCTTCAAATTCACCGCTGGCATAATTAAAGCCCGCGAAGAGTCGCCAGTTATCGTTAATGGGCGGGCTGTACAGGGTGGTATTCAGAGTGAAATCATGTTTACCGCTAATGGGGTTGTCCGACGAAATCCCCTGCGTGCCGCTGACACGCAGCTCCGCTTTGTTGTGCACCGCCAGCAGACGTTCAAGCTGCCGGGTGGCGAAATCATCGGGACTGCGTGCGACGACATCACTTGTCAGTTCACTGGCCTGCCGCCACTCCTGCAATTCAAGCGCCGTCGATGCCTGCTGTCTCTCCAGCGTCAGGTTGGTCGGTTCAATGACCTCAGCAAGCTTAAGCTCGCGTTCTGCTGCGTGCGGGAGGCCCCGCGCCAGCAGAACCGACGCCAGGGCAATACGCAAATCCTGATTACCAGCAGCCTTGCTCACCAGCGTTTGTGCTTGTTGTTGCGCGGCGGTTAAGTCATTGGTTGCTAAGAAATAGTCGATAAGCAATGACTGACCGAGCAGCCAGTTATCGTTAGGTTGCGGTGTGGATGAACCCTCGAAGTAGATCATGTAAGGGCTTTTGCTGATGTAGGTGTTCAGTTGCTGCTTTGCTTCATCGAAGTGGTTATTGTCGAGTCGGGCATAGAAAAGGTCTTGTTGGTCATCCATGCTGAGCGGCATCACCGCTACAGGGCCATGCGGAAAGAAAACCTCCTCCAGCATCGCTTCGGCTTTATCAGGCTGGCGCTCAGCAAGCCAGGCAGAAGCAACCCAGCGCCGGGCATAATTGGGGACATGTTGTCCATCGGCCTCCAGCGCGTTGTACTCGGCAATGACCTCAGCACTCCGTTTGCGAATGACCAGGGCGCCCAGTCTGTCGATTCTGGCGCGCCGCACATCTTTTTGCGCCCCGGGGTTATCTTTCCATGCAGCGATAAATGCGTCATAACGGGCAAGTGCTTTATCAGCCACCAGATACCGTTCTTCTTCGTTGCGGGCTGGCGTAAAGGCCGCGCGTACTGTCTGAGCGGCGGCATCGAGTTCAAGCTGGCGGGCGATCGCATCAGACTGCGGGTTACGTTCGGAAAGTGTCAGCGCGGGGCCGGATATACGGTTAGCGGACATGGCGGACAGCAGTGTCGGAACCACATTTTTTCTTACCGGTGACGCCGTATCAACTCGGGTAGCAGCCAGTAACGCATCCCAGTTTTTCTCCTGCGCCTTGTAAACATAAGCCAACAGCGCATCACGTTCGGGCCCAGGTGCCAGCGCTGCCCACTGTTGTGCTGCGGTAAGGGCCTCTTCGTTTCGCCGGGCATCGGCGAGAGTCATTATCCATCCGGTTCGCGCGTCGTTGTTGTCGGGATCCTCAAGCAAAACGCGCTCCCAGACGTTCAATGATTCATCCCACTTTTTCAGATTGCGCAAGGCGCGTGCCGCGGCTATTTGCCCGCGCACCGGGATGGCCATTTTATCCTGATAGCGCCGCCATACTTCCTGCGTCTGTACATCGTTGTCTGCCCATGCGGATACCTGTAGCCAGTCGGCAACTTGCTCTGGCGTCAGAGGCGCATTTTGCTCGCGGGCATTGAGATAGGTTAACAGCGGCTGGCGATCCCCTTTTCGCGCCTGAATAATCAGCTCATCGTAGGCAGGGTTCGCCCCATAGGCAAAAATCGGCCATATCATGCTCACCGCAAATAAGCAGGTTCCTGATTTAAATAGTTTCGCTGAATTAACACGTCGACGAAGAGTAATCATAACCATCCCTGCACCTTTATATCGGAAGTGAGCATTTCATTAATTTATTGCCGCAATATGACGAAAAATTAATAAACAAACCAGACCTACAAACGCATTACTAAATAAAAGAACTTCATACTTTCCTCCTATTTTTATTTATTAAGACACGAACTATGCAAGCCAATAAAATATAGAAAAACGCTTAGAAACGTTAGCCTCACTATTTTAATTTTGCCATAAGAAAATAAAAAAATGTCATTACACCTGAGTAGTAATTACGCTGACAGCCGTAGAGCCCAGGCGGGACGGGAGATGCAAGCGGCCAGCATTACCCGGCGCGATGATTATTTTACCAGGTGTAGTGCACAGAAATAGCGTTCAAATAACGCAGGGAGATTATTGATTCCGGCTCTGATGAATTACACGTTTCAGCACCAGAAACAGCAGGCTTTGTTTACCGGTGTCTTACTAAAATACAGATATGGCCACGTAGCATTCGCAATGGCTTTATCGCGATAAAATAATTTCCCGCATTACCGACACGCATCATAAAAATTTTAGCAGAGTAAATTGCGCAATCGCTGATAAGACCCATGCCGTTATAGCCTGTATGAGCGCGAAAATATTTTCTGCCAGGTATGTGCGGTAAAACTCACCTTCTCACAGTGCGGTGGAAAATGTCATGTACGCAGAAAACGAGAACGACCAGGTGGGCGACAACAGAATGCACTATTCTGCATGCCCGCCCTGGTCGAAGGAGCCATTCCCGGTCTGCTACTTGCTCTGTCGCTCCCAGGGCGCCGGTTCGGCAAACTTTTGCTGGAGAAAATCGATAAAGGCCTTAATGCGCGGCGTCTGCATCAGCCGTGTTGGCGTTACCGCGTGAATAAAACTCTCCTGTACCGGATAATCAGGCAGGATAACCTGCAAGCGACCGGCGTTGAGATCATCGGCAACATGCCAGACAGACTGGAGGGAGATACCCCGGCCATATACCGCTGCGTCGCGTAACAGTTCACCGAAATTGCTCTCGATCTTACTGTTTATTTTTACCCGAAAAATCCCCTGCTCAGCTGTTATCAGTTTCCAGATATCCCGCTTGCCATCGGCATCCGTCATGAGTAATCCGTCATGCGTAGCCAGATCAGCCGGATGCTGCGGCACGCCACGACGCGCCAGATACGAGGGTGAGGCCACCAACACGCGTCGGTTTGGCGCGATCCGTCGCGCCACCAGACTGGAATCTTTCAGGTTGCCGATGCGGATAGCAAGGTCGTCCCCCCCTTTCACCAGATCAACGACTTCATCACTGAGGTGCGCCACGAAATTAACGTCCGGATGTAACGACTGAAACTCCGCCAGGAGCGGCGAAATATATAAGCGCCCAAAGGACGCTGACATTGTGACTCTGATAGTCCCGGTTACTTCGGAACGGCTGGTATGCAGACACTCGCCAAGGGCATTTAGCGCCTCAATCAAGGGCCGTCCCTGCGAAGCCAGTAATTCCCCTTCCGGGGTGGGATAAAGACGCCGGGTTGTGCGATTAAGAAGCCGCGCGCCCAGGCTCTCCTCCAGCCGTTGTATTCGCTTGCTGGCCACCGCCAGAGACAAATTTTCACTGCGCGCGGCGGCGCTGATTGAGCCTAAGTCCACCACCCGCAGGAAAAGCGAGATGTCACTGATGCGCTCCATAGATTCTCAACATGTCATCGATAATAGTTTTGCATTGTAGTGATTTAAATGAGGAATTCACAAGAGCAGAGGCCGTTGCATCACGTTAATGCTCCTGCGTCATTTCCCCAGTTTCGACAGCATCTCCGGGCGCATAAACTTATGAATAATCAGCATAAATAGCAGCGACGGCACCAGTAAAATCAGGGCGGTAATAGACGACACCTGATAATTGCCCGACATACTGGCGTTATACAGCAGTAGCGGCAGCGTGGTGATATCCGGCGCGCCGACGAAAAAGGTGCCGGTAAACTCATCCAGCGATTCCAGGAAGACAAAAATACTGGCGGCAATAATGCCCGGCGAGGCCTGCGGCAGCACAATATGCCAGAAGGTATAGACAGGCCCGGCGCCGAGATTACGTGAAGCCCTCGCCAGCAAGGGGTCTACAGCGGAAAACGCCGCCACGCAGATCCATACTGAGTACATCAGACCATGGACGCTGTGCACCAGCACCACGCCGACAACCGTGCCATTAAGCCCCCACTGATAGAACAGGCGGGCAATATTCATATACACCGTCAGGTTCGGAAATGCCTGCGGAATCAAAAACAGCAGCATAAAAAACACCCGCAACGGCATCCCTCGTCTTGAAAGCGCATAACCCGCCGGGACCGAAATCAGCAGGCACACAGCCACCGACAACACGGCGATAAACACGCTGGTGAGCAGCGAGCCGGAAACATCGCTGTAGGGGCTAAACACCTGATACCAGTATTTGAGCCCCCACTGACCGGGCAGCGCATGGGGGAAAAACCAGCTCTCCGCCACCGTCCAGATAAGCAAGTTCAGCAACGGGCCAAACATCGCCAGCAGCATAAAAAGCAACAGCAGCGTCTGCAGGGGCAGGCTGGCGCTCAATTTTCGGCGCCCTTTCGCCAGCCATGTATTCGGTAATGTCATCGTTGCCTCTTTCATCATTCGCCCCCCTTCTGTTGCAGACTGTGGCGCAGGTAGAACCACGACAGCGCACCGCAAATCAGCAGTGACACTACGCCCAGCGCATTGGCCACGGCATAATCGCCGTAGGAATTAACGCGGAACGCCATATCCACAGTCATCATTGTTGGCGTACCCACACCGATCATCAGCGGTACAGACAGCACCGACATCATGGTCACGGTCGAAAGCACCAGCGCCACGCCAATTGCCGGCAGCACCTGCGGCAGGATAATGTCGAACAGAATGCGTGGACGCGAGGCTCCGAGATTTCGCGCGGCCAGGATCTGCGACTGCTCCAGCGCCGCCATCGCGCCGCAGATAAGCAGCGTGGCGAACGCCAGCTGTTTCCAGACAAAGGTAATGATGATCCCTTTCCAGCCCAGCCAGGAGACCGTCTCCAGCGGCGTAAACAGATCGGTTGCCACCAGCGCATTGTTCATCAGGCCGTTTTTAGCCAGGAAAGTGCGCATCATCTGCGCAGCCACAATAAAGGGGATAAACAGCGGCAGGCGGTACAAAAAACCCAGCATGCGCACAATGGGCCGACAGGGTGACAGCGCGATCACCGCCGAGAGGGTGATGGAAATCACTGCCAGCAGCGCTACCGAGGTAAGGACAATCACCAGCGTAAAGGCGATATCGCTGGAATAAAGCGCATAGACTTTAGTGAAATGGGCCAGAGTAAAGTGACGCGCGTCGTCGGTAAACGCAGCAATCAGCGAGAACCCCAGCGGGTATAAAAAGAGTACGGCAATCATCAGCGCGGCAGGCGCGACCAGTAAGAGATATTTCAGCGAACGGCACATAGCAAACCTGGTGTTAGCGACAAAATAGAGCTCAGGGCGGCCTCTTGCCGCGCCTGAACATTAGCGGTATACCCCAGCAGGAAGGCGGCGAACGAGCGTAGCCATCGAACCTGCAGCCTGAAAAAATTAATTGGCGACCTGGCTTTCATAGCCTTCTTTTATGTCGTCAAAATAAGGAGTTATCGGAAAGCTTTTGCCGTAATCCGCCAGATCCTTCGGCGAGATTTCCGCGAACAACTTCTGCCAGGTGGCCGGGTCCAGCTTCGGCTTCACATGTTCGGCATCAATACCCGGATACCAGTTAAACTGTTTCACAATGCCCTGCGCCTGCACGTCCGGGCTGGTCGCAAGCTCGATAAACTCACGTGCCAGCTGCGGGTTTGCCGCCTTCGCCGGGGTTACGTAGTACATTGGTTGTCCCGGCATACCCGGTGACAGTAGCGCCAGTTTGATCGACGGCGGCAATTTGCCCTGATCTTTCCAGCTGTAGAACATATCCACCCACACTGGCCCCATGGTTATCTCGCCGCGGCTGAGCATATCGAGCGTCCCGGCATTGCCTGGTGTAAAGGTGACGTTCTTATTAAATGCTTTTAACTTCTCGTACGCCTGGCTCCAGTTTTTCTCCACCCCTTTGTCGTAAGGCAGTGCGGACAGACGCTGCGCATCCGTACCGTAGGCATACATCCACCCCACCACGAAGCTCACGCCGGACATTCCGTTCTTGATACCGTTATAGCCAAATGCCTGCGGATTTTTCTGCGTCCAGCTCACCAGCTCATCGTAGGAGGCTGGCGGGGTTTTGATCGCCTCGCTGTTCCAGGCGATAGCGGTCTGGCTTAAAAACATTGGCATCACATAACCGTCGACATTGACGCCAAGGGCATTTTTCGCGTTATCCGCGCTCACCATACTGCCGGTGCTGATCTGCTGGCGGTATTTCGCAAGCAGCCCTTTTTCCACCAGTTCGCCACCGGCTTTCTGGTGAACAACTGCCACATCAATATCCCAGGTCTTCGCATCGCTCTCTTTTTGCGCGGTGAGTTTCTCGATGATTTTATTCGAACCGGCATCCCCCGGACCGGTACCCACCACCTGCACTTTTACCCCCGGATGCGCCGCTTCAAACTTCGGCCCCAGCCAGGTTTTTACATAATCCACCATATTCTGATCGCCTGCTGTGGCAACGTTCAGGATGGTGTCGGCCTGGGCGCCGTAGCTCAGAAATAATGCAGTCACTACCGCAGCTTTCGTTTTAATAAACATGGTCTATCCCCAAAGTGAACACGATGATGTCAACTTGCTTGTGATGATGGAAAAATATGTAACGCGGGCGCCGGGACATGGAGCCGGACGGTTGATTGCGCGGGCCAGCACTGTGTTGAATCGGCCAGTAATAACCGATCATGACAGCGCACACTGTGGCGATATAAATTGCCAAGAAATGCACTTTGCTCAACGACGCCATTGAGCGTCAGCCCCTCTTCTGGCGTGCTTGTATTTAATGTACTGAGCGCTGCATCGGCACTGCGAAAATAAAGGGTGCGATCGCGGAAATCGGCAGCGGAATATCTCCCTTGTGTACGCAGGGAAATACCCTGCGCGGCGAAGAGATCATTAGCAGCAATTTTATTGTCCGCCCCCATAAAATCTGCGACAAATGGCGTTGCCGGACGCTGGTAAATATCTTCCGGCGTGCCTGTCTGCTCAATGCGGCCATTATTTAACACCGCAATACGATCCGCCATAACCAGCGCTTCCTGCTGATCGTGAGTAACAATTAATGAGGTAAAGCCAAGGCGTTTTTGCAGTGCTTTAATTTCGTGGCGCACGTTGAGACGCACTCTGGCGTCCAGGTTCGACAGGGGTTCATCGAGCACCAGCACATCAGGTTCGATTGCCAGGGCGCGTGCCAGGGCAACGCGCTGGCGCTGGCCGCCGGAGAGTTCCGTCACCTTCACGTCCGCAAGACCAGTGAGTTTGACGATGTTCAGCAACTCCGTAACGCGCCGGTCGATATCATCACGACGCCATTTACGCAGCTTTAATCCATAGCCAATGTTGCGTGCCACCGTCAGATGCGGCCATAGCGCATAGCTCTGAAATACCATAGTGATATTGCGCTGCTCAGGGGCACTGTGGGTAATATCGCGACTGGCAACGCTAATCACCCCGGTCTGCACCGGAATAAAACCACATAGCGCATTTAACAGCGTTGTTTTCCCACAACCTGACGGTCCCAAAAGGGCAATCATCTCCCCTTTTGCCACCTGTAAATCAATATTATGCAGCACAACCTTTTCGCCATAGCTAATTTTAAGCCCGGCCACCTGTAAATAACTCATATTTGCTACCCAAAAAATTACTGCTTACTTTTTTACCTCAATGAACACGTGTTCATTCGAATGTAAAAAAAATGCAATGTTGACTCGACATTATGTGAGCCTACTTTGTCGGGTATTTGTGACAATTTAATTAAGACTCTACTCATCAGGTCATTTTATTTGTCAGTCTGGCTCAGAACAGTGCTCAACACCGTCACGTAGCCTGTACGCTCCGGTTTTTTGCGCGGGTCTGAGAGCAAACTGATGGCAACAATTACCCCTGATGTCCTGGTTGTGCGTCAAAAATTTATGGTGAGGGAAAATGAAAATAGATGTTCCTGGCTGTGGTAGCGCTTTCTCCCGCATACAAAATACCTCTGCGCTGCGGATTATTGATGATGCGAACCGGCAATGGTTGATTGACTGTGGCCCCACGATCCCCCGGGCACTGTGGCAGCGTGGCGGGGATATCAACGATATCGATGTTATCTATTTCACCCACGTCCACCCGGACCATTGTGTCGGGCTGACGGCCCTGCTGAACTACTGGAAAAGCTTCTCGCGCCAGAAACCGCTGATTATCTACAGTCAACCGCAGCAGCGTCCGGTATTGATGCAGCTGGCGGCGCTGGCCAACTGGCCGCAGACTACCCTGAGTTTTGATCTCGACTGGCGCGACATCACAGACGCATGGCACTGGCACGACTGGCAGATCCAGACAGCCGAAACTCAGCATGAACTGACCAATCGCGCCATTCGCATCACCATTGGCGGGCGCACCTTGTTTTACAGCGGCGATGGTCGCCCAACAGCGCAGTCCGTCGCGTTAATGGCCGGGGCGGACCTCGCTTTTCAGGAGTGCGCCTCACTGACTGCGCTCAGCGAGGATGCCTCTCACGGTGATTTCCCCTCCTGCCTGGCGCTTTTTCAACGACTGGCTATCCCGGCCTTCGGTCTCTACCATTGCTACGACGCGATTATTGACGACCTCAAGGCCGCCTGTCAGCCCTGGGATGGCCTGTTCGTCAGTCATGACGGTTTTCAGGTCACACTGGACAGGCCACAGCCTGCCTCTGAGGAACGCCCGGCATGAGTTCACTGCCTCGCAAACAGAGCGTGACCGCGCAGGATGTGGCCCTCCGGGCGGGCGTCTCGCGGGCGGTTGTCTCACGGGCGCTCAGCAATAATGGCAGTATCTCTCCTGATACCCGGGAGCGGGTTCTGCGCGCGGCAGAAGAGCTTGGCTATCAGGTCAATTTCCTCGCCCAGGGGCTAAATCGCCGTCGCAGTCATCTGATTGGGGTTATGGTCTCCCGCATCAGCGACCCATTTCGCAGTAGTTTGCTCGACGCGCTGCTTGGTGAGATCCAGCGTCGCGGTTTTCAGGCCCTGGTGAGTGAAATTCGCAGCGCTCAGGATCTGGCCCTCACGCTGCGCCGCTTTGCCCAGTTTCGAGTCTCCGGGGTCATCGTTACCTCAGGCCAACCGCCTGAATCGCTGGTCAATGAGTGCGTTTCGCAGCAGATCCCGGTAGTGGGTATCAACCGTCAGCCGGATATCCCGTTCGTCGATTATGTCTGTTCCGATAATGTCTGCGGCGCGACGCTCGCGGCCCGGCAACTGGTCGGCAACGGCTGTCGACGTTTCGGCTGGCTCAATACGTCCCACTCTACCTGGGCCGGACGGGTGCGCGGTGACGCTTTTTATCAGGCGCTTTCGATACTCGGCGTGGATGTCACGCGCGATTTGCAGGCGCTCATCGCGCCCACAGAGGGATATGACGGGGGATTTCAGGCCGCCGTCAGCGCCGATGAGGCTCTGGAGGGCATCTTCTGCGCCAATGCGCAGCTCGCCTGCGGTTTTCTTGACGGAATGCGCCAGCGCGGGAGACAGGCGCCGGAGGACTTTGAGCTTATTGGTTTTGACAATACGCCACAAACGGCGCAATACAGTTATCAACTGACCACCCTGCATCAGGATGTTGCGGAGATTTCCCGCCAGGCCTTAACCCGCCTGCTGGAACGGGCTGACGATCCGCTACAGCCTTCGCGAACGACATGGGTGGATGTGCAATTAATTCATCGGCGCACGTCGCCGTTTTCTCAATAAGAGCAGGCCATGACGCAAGAACAGCAGCAGTCATTATGTGCATTGATTCGCCATCTGGGCGCACAGGCGCAGACATTACGTAATACCGGGTTACAGGTCGATAAAAAGGCCCGCCAGGATTTTGTCTCTCACGCCGATCTGTTTGTCGAAAAAGAGATAAAACACTGGCTGAACAGCCACTGCCCGCAGGATGGTTTCCTCGGAGAAGAGAGTGGCCTGCAGGCAGGCGAGCACGGGATCTGGGTGCTCGACCCTATCGACGGCACCACTAACTATATTCAGGGGATGGATTACTGGTGTATCTCGCTCGCTTATGTTCGCCAGGATGCGATTGAGCTGGCGATAATTTACGCCCCGGATCGTGATGAATTTTTCTTTGCCCGTCGTGGCAAAGGTGCCTTTCTTAACGATAAGCGTCTGATGCTGCGTGAGCCGGACCCGGAAACAGTGGTTATCGGTATGGGTCGCTCCAGCCGTGCGCCGGTCGAAAACTATACCCGGGCGATTGCCCGGGTTATCAACGCAGGCATGGAGTATCGCCGGTTTGGTGCCGGAGCGCTGATGCTCGCCCACGTGGCCACCGGGCAGGTGCATGCCTATTACGAAGAGCATATGAATAGCTGGGATGCGCTGGCGGGGATGTTGCTCATCGTTGAGGCTGGCGGTGTCAGTAATGCGTTTCTGGCCGATGGCGGTCTGTTAAAGGGCAATCTGGTGCTGGCAGGATGTGTCGATGTACAGGCGCGCCTTTCCGCTCTGCTGGTTGGTCACTAACCTCGCCCAGCAAGGCACTCCCCCGCTGGCGCAGAGCGTGCAGCGAGGGGGGAGAGTCCCCGCTGAAATCGGTGAGACGAAGACCCGATGACAAGGGCAGGCCGCGGGGATGGTAAAGTGAAACGCGGTGTTCCCCTTTACCCGTTCACGTGTTCAGGAGGTCCATTTCGCCATGAACATATCGTGAACGAAACCCACCTCCCGGGCCGCATTTTCCCCTCACCCTGCCCCTCTTCCACAGGGAGAGAGGACTATTTCGTGCGGCCTGAACGTCTGGTCGCCCGGTTGAGGCGCCTGCACCGCCAGCCGGGTTCCGTATCGCTACACCGATGCCGCCAGACTGCAGATAACCGCCAGCATCAGGATACACAGCGCGATATAACCATACCGCCGCAGCTTGCGCCATCGCTGAAACTCGCGTTCATCTGCTTCCTCAATTAACCGTTCTGCCGCTTTCTCCAGGTCTCCCGACGCCACCGACCTGCGCGCGAGAATATGTTTGTAATATTTGCGCATCACATAAATGGAGATTTGATACCAGATAAAGATGCCAGGCACCAGCGCACAAGCAGTGGTAACAAGACTGTGCGCGAATCCCCCTTTGCCCGGAAAAACGCGATCAAAAGCGACAGAAAGCCCTGCGACTAAAACCACATAGAGAACGCCACCCAGCCACATCTCAATATGGCTGTTTGCAAGCGATCGGGCTTGTTTATAATTTTTATGGCCAACGCTGGCAGGAAGCCCCGCCAGCTCAGGAATATCCTTATAACTCCAGTAGATCTTCATCTCACCCCTCATCCCGAATAAACGCCACTGAAAGGATATCCTTAATTCCTGTACGGATATATGAAATTATCTGCAAACCATCGCCTTCGTGGGGCATACCACATCATTGTTATTAATGGCAAAAAGCCTTCGGCTCAAACCCCGGCGTCTGCGTTACACTTATCCTTTACCCGTTATTACTATTCTGGTCGCGGCAGACATCACAGGGAGCAGGAAAGATGTCAAAGAAAACCGTTTTACCCTCCGTACTCACTGATATCTTTTCGCCAGCCACCCGCGACTGGTTTGCCCGTGCCTTCCGGCATCCCACGCCGGTACAGGCGCAGACATGGACGGCGACGAATGCCGGGGAGAATGTGCTGGCCATCGCCCCTACCGGTTCCGGCAAAACGCTGGCTGCCTTCCTTTATGCCCTCGACCAGCTTTTCCGCGAAGGTGATACCCCTTCTGCGGATGGCGACGAGCGGAAAAAAACCACGCGCATCCTCTATATATCGCCGATAAAAGCGCTGGGCACCGACATTCAGCGCAACCTGCAGATCCCGTTACAGGGCATCAGCGAACAGCGGAAAAAACACGGCGCGCCGGAGGTGGTCATCCGCGTGGCGATGCGTACCGGGGATACATCCACTCAGGAGCGGGCAACGCTTGTGCGTAACCCTCCTGATATCCTCATTACCACGCCGGAGTCGCTCTACCTGATGCTTACCTCCAGAGCGCGCGAAACGCTGCGCGGCGTCGAAACGGTTATCGTAGATGAAGTGCATGCGGTGGCAGGCAACAAACGTGGCGCACATCTGGCCCTTAGTCTGGAGCGGTTAGATGCCCTCCTCGCCCGGCCTGCCCAGCGGATCGGGCTGTCCGCGACGGTGCGCTCGCCCGGCGACGTTGCCCGGTTTCTGGGGGGCAGCCGCCCGGTTACCGTGGTCAATCCACCGGCCCTTCGCCACCCGGATATTCGTATTGTGGTGCCCGTTGCTAATCTTGATGACGTCCTCTCCAGCAGCGACGGTACCGGGGAAATCAGCCACGCTGGCAGAGAGGGCTCCATCTGGCCGCATATCGAAGCCGGTATTCTTGACCAGGTACTCAGCCATAAATCGACCATTGTGTTCACCAACTCACGCGGTCTTGCTGAAAAATTGACGGCCAGGCTCAATGAGCTCTATGCAGCGCGCATGACAGAGACTGGCGACATGCAAACCGACGCTGCGCACTATGTTTCTTCATCCGGGGCGACATCCAACCGGACGCAACCCGGCACGGTGTTTATCGCCCGTTCCCATCATGGTTCGGTATCAAAAGAGCAAAGGGCAGTCACTGAACAGGCGCTGAAATCGGGGGAGTTGCGCTGCGTGGTCGCCACATCAAGCCTTGAGCTGGGCATCGATATGGGGGCAGTTGATCTGGTGATTCAGGTTGCCTCACCTCTGTCTGTTGCCAGCGGCTTGCAGCGTATCGGCCGCGCCGGACACCAGGTAGGCGGTATATCAAAAGCCCTGTTCTATCCGCGTACCCGGCGCGAACTGATTGATTCCACGGTAGTGGTCGACTGTATGCTGACGGGTAAACTTGAGACCCTGACGCCGCCGCGAAATCCCCTTGATGTGCTGGCCCAACAAACGGTTGCCGCCGTCTCCATGGATGCGCTGAATGTGGATGACTGGTATGCCACCGTTCAGCGCGCAGCCCCGTGGAAAGCGCTGCCGAGGGAGGTCTTTGACGCAACACTTGATATGCTGGCAGGACGCTATCCATCAGGGGATTTTTCCGTTTTCCGTCCACGGATTATCTGGCAACGGGAGAGCGGCCAGCTCACCGCGCGCCCCGGCGCGCAGCTGCTGGCGGTGACCAGCGGCGGCACCATCCCTGATCGGGGCATGTTCAGCGTTCTGCTCCCGGAAGGGGAAGAACAGACCGGTGCCCGGCGGGTGGGCGAGCTTGACGAAGAGATGGTCTACGAGTCCCGCGTCAATGACATCATCACGCTTGGGGCAACCTCCTGGCGTATCCAGCAAATCACCCACGACCAGGTGATTGTCACCCCGGCGCCAGGTCGCTCCGCCAGACTGCCGTTCTGGCGTGGCGAAGGGAGCGGGCGTCCGGCTGAACTTGGCGAACTGATTGGCGATTTTATGCATGCCCTTGCCGACAATGCGTTTTTTGCTTCACCTGACACGCTGGCTTTGCCTGGGGTGAGCCACGATGAAAACGCGCTCGCCAACCTCAAAGGACTCATCGAGGAGCAACGCAATGCCACGGGGATCATTCCGGGCAGCCGACATCTGGTGCTGGAGCGTTGTCGCGATGAAATGGGCGACTGGCGCATCATTCTGCACTCGCCCTATGGCCGCCGGGTGCATGAACCCTGGGCGCTGGCGGTCGCCGGACGTCTTCATGCGTTATGGGGGGCTGACGCCTCAATTGTCGCCAGTGATGACGGCATCGTCGCCAGGCTTCCGGATACGGAGGGCAAAATTCCGGACGCCGCCGTGTTTCTTTTCGAACCTGAAAAACTCAGCCGGCTTGTCCGGGATGCGGTCAGCAACTCTGCGCTTTTTGCCGCCCGTTTCCGCGAGTGCGCCGCGCGCGCATTGCTGATGCCGGGGCGCACGCCTGGCCGCCGCTCCCCCCTCTGGCAACAGCGTCTGCGGGCGGGTCAGTTACTGGAGATAGCACGCGGATATGCGGATTTCCCTATCCTGCTCGAAACCGTCCGCGAGTGCCTGCAGGATGTTTACGATCTGCCCGCGCTGGACAGGCTGATGCGCCGCCTCAATACCGGGGAAGTTCAGATTTCCGGGGTCACGACTGCCACCCCGTCACCTTTCGCCGCCAGCCTGCTTTTCGGCTATGTGGCAGAATTTATGTATGAGTCCGATGCCCCGCTGGCCGAACGCCGGGCCTCGGTATTGTCTCTGGATAGCGAACTGCTGGGAAACTTGCTGGGCCAGGCCGATCCCGGAGAATTGCTCGATCCTGGCGTCATTCGCCAGATCGAGGAGGAGTTGCAGCGCCTTGCACCCGATCGCAAAGCCCGCGGCAAAGAAGGTCTTTATGACCTGCTGCGCGAGCTGGGACCGATGACCCCGGACGACCTCGCCGCGCGCCACCGGGAGAGTCAGGAAGCGGTAAACGCCTGGCTGGATGAACTGCTGGCTGAACGGCGTGCCTTTTGGCTCACGACAGGCGAAAGCCAGCGCATCGCCTGCATGGATGATGCCGCACGGCTGCGGGATGCTCTGGGGGTGCGCTTACCTGCGGACCTGAGCGCTGTATATCTCAATCCGGTGGCGGCACCGCTCGCTGACCTGTTTGTGCGCTATGTTCAGACTCACACCCTCTTTACCGTCCAGCAGATAGCCCACGCGTTCGGCCTCGGTGTCGCGGTAGCACAGGAGGCGCTGGAAAAATTGCGCGAACAGGGCAAAGTCATGCGCCTGCGCGCCGGACAACCCGCACAGGTCGCGCAGCCACATGCGCCCTCCTCCTCAGACTGGGTGGGCGAAGAGATTTTCCGCCGCCTGCGTATCCGCTCGCTCCAGGCGGCCCGCGAAGCGACACGTCCGGTGCCGGCGACGGCCTTTACCCGCCTGCTGCTGGAGCGCCAGGGGCTGCTTGCCGGATCGGATGGCAGTCCGGCATTTCACACCGACCTGGCGGGCGGCGTGTTTGAAGGTATTGAGGGTGTCCTGCGCGTTATCGAACAACTGGCCGGGTTGGGTTTACCGGCCACGCTATGGGAAAGCCAGATTTTACCCGCGCGCGTGCGGGATTACGCCCCGGAGATGCTTGATGAACTGCTTTCCACCGGCGAAGTGATCTGGTCCGGGCAGAAAAAACTCGGCGACGATGACGGACTGGTCGCCCTGCATATCCAGGAGTATGCCGCTGAAACCCTTATCGTGCCGCAAGCAGACAGCGCGGCGCTTTCGCCGCTCCAGCAGGCGATCCTTGCGCTACTCGCTAACGGCGGAGCCTGGTTCGCGCACCAGCTAAGCGCGCTTATTGAATCGCGCCACGTCGCAGGCGACGAAACAGTGACGCTGACGGCGGACGCCCTGCATGAGGCCCTGTGGGGGCTGGTCTGGCAGGGGTATATCACCACAGATATCTGGTCACCTCTGCGCGCGCTATCCCGCGCCGGGAGCTCGTCTCGTCCCTCATCTCAACGTCGCGTCCGAAGCCGACGCGGGCACCCGACGCTGGCACCTCGCGCCACCCTGACGACACATATGTCATTGAGCACACCGACGCTTGCCGGGCGCTGGTCGCTGTTGCACGCTGAGAAGCTCAATGACACGCACTGGTTGCTTGCGCAGGCGGATAATATGCTCGACCGCTACGGGATCGTCAGCCGACGGGCGGTGATGATGGAGAACCTGCCGGGCGGCTTTCCGGCAATGCAGACTGTTTATCGCAACATGGAGGATGCCGGACGCATCCTGCGCGGACGTTTTGTGGAAGGTATGGGCGGCACGCAATTCGCCGAACGTCTGACCATCGACCGTCTGCGTGAACTGTCGACGGTACTACCTGAAAAAACCGTTTTCACCCCGGTCGCCCTCTCCGCCAGCGATCCGGCGAACCCCTTTGGTACGCAACTGCCATGGCCTGCTCACTCTTCCTCACTGGTTCCCACTCGCCGCAATGGCGCGTTACTGGTCATTGCCGGGGGCATACTGCGACTCTACCTTGCCCAGGGCGGAAAGAAGATGATTGTCTGGATGGACCATGACGAAGCAATCGCCGGGCAGGTTTTCCGGGCGCTGGCAGTTGCGCTGCGGCGGGAGCCGCGTCTGCACTTCACCCTGGAAGAGATTAATGACACTCCGGTGCGCCAGATGCCGCTCTTTAGCCTGCTGCGGGAAGTCGGTTTTTCAAGCTCACCGCGCGGGCTGGACTGGGGCTGACCTCCTCCAGCGTTACATCAGCTCACTGGCACAGGCGCAAATCAGCTTCCTTAGCCATTTTTGCGCACTGCCTCCGTCGGAACGGCGATGCCAGAGCAAATTGAACTCAATAGAGGGCAGTTCGACCGGCGGCGTAAGCATCACCACATCCTGACTCTGCTCGCTGGCAAACACGCTACGCCTGAGCACTGTCGCGACATAATTTGTCTGCTGAACAATCGAGGAGACGGCAACCATCACGGGTAACGTCAGGCGAATCTCCCGGCGTAACCCTCGGGCCCTGAGCCACTCATCCACGAGGCCATAATGATTTCCCTCAGGCGACACCAGGATATGTCCCATGCTGAGGTAGGTTTCGAGCGTCATGCCGTTGCGGGCCGCGTCGCTGTCACCACGCACCAGGGTAACAAACTCATCGCTGATAAGCGGCTGCGACAGGATTCGGCTCTCCGACTGTGTTGGCGCAATGCCGATAACCAGATCAACTTTACCGGCATCCAGCATCGACACCGCCTCATCGCGATCGACAAAGGTATGGACATGGAGGGTTACCCCGGGCGCGTGCTGGCTGATAACGCGCATAATGCCCGGCAGCAACACCATGGTCGGGTACTCGGACATCCCCAGCGTAAAGGAGATTTTTTTCTCCTGTGGCGCGAAGGCATCATCCGGCGCCAGCAGGTTTGTCAGCTCCTGTAGCGCTTTCGTTACATGAAGCGCAATTTCCTTCGCCCTGGCGGTCGGCACCAGACCCGAAGCGCTGCGAATAAAGAGCGGGTCGGCAAAATGTGTTCGCAGGCGCGACAGCGCCGCGCTCATCGCAGGCTGACTCACCGAGGCCCGAATGGCGGCACGGGTCACATTCTGTTCTTCCATCAGGGCATCAAAGGCCACCAGCAGATTCAGATCAAGCCCTCTAAAATCCATAAAACGAATATTCCTCTATATCTGTTATCTATTTTATTTATACCACCTGCCGATGGGATACTGACTACGTAGTGCAGATTATTCACAAAAAAGTATCCAGACCCGAGGTAAGACAATGTCAGACAATCCTGAAATCGCCCAGCGCCTTTTGGCAGAACGTAAAGCCGTCGAAACGCTCTACCAGGCTTTTAGCCTGCAACAGCCGGACTTAGTCAATGAGGCCGTTACCGCAGACTGGGCTGACATCCCATTAGCGCCCGGCCAGGAGCCAGGACCGGAAGGGCTCAAGCCAATCATTAATATGTTTGTCGCGGCGTTCCCGGATGTTCGCATCGTTATTCATGATTTAATTCAGGTGCCGGGGCACATTGCCGTGCGCGCCGAAATAACCGGTACTCATAAAGGCACCTTTATGGGTATTGCCGCAACCGGTAAAGCGGTGAGTATTCGCCTGCATGAAATGCATCAGCTTAACGGTGAGCGTATTACGACCACCTGGCATATGGAAGACTGGCTCGGTTTGTTTATGCAATTAGGTCAGTTTCCGCCACAACCGTGATGTTCTCTGCTTTTCGCATCCTTTCGCGGTACAACTGCCCGGAAAGGATGCGAATTTTGTTAAAGCATTCCGGTCAACCCGCCGTTAATAAAATGAATGGACCTCCGGAGTGATACGCATGTTACGACCAACCCTGACAGGTAATGCCAGCTTTTCGTTATCCACCGCGACATCGGACAAGACGTCCCGAAACCGCGAGCAAAATTCAGCGGCGGCGCTGGCACCACAGACAACGGACAGCGCCGACAGTACCGTCTCATTAAGCCAGCAGGCGAAAGAGTACTACGCCCGCCTCCAGAACGACGCAGAGGCCATTAGTCGGCTGGATGAGTTCAGTGCCGCCTCTCGCAAAGCCGACGCGCGCGCCAGACTGGAAGCGGTAAAGCGAGAAATCGAACGTCTTAAAGCCCTGCTGATGCGTTTTGGCAACGCCTCTGCTTACGTCCTTAAACAGCTCAGGCAACTCTCAGCCCAGATGGGTCAGGCGGCATCCCAACTCGGGCAAAGCGACAGCACCAGCACCAGCACGGGTAACAGCACTACGGCCGCCTACAGCGCTATCCAGTCTCTGACAGAGAGCGACGCCGGGAGCAAAGCTGCGACGCCTGCCGGTGCGCAATCCTCCACCGGTGCCCCGGCAGAGGACGAATCAGCGAGCGATGGCAGCGAAACGGAGGATAGCGGCCACACCACGAAGGCGATTTATAGTGGTATCCGCGAACAGTTGCAGGAGCGCGATTCGCGTCATAAAGACGCGCAGCTGTTAAAAGATGTCGAGCGTGAGTTGCGCTCATTACTGGCGATGGTCAAAAGCAAAATGCGCGAGGATGACAAGGATGACCGCGACATGAAAAAAGATATCGAGGCGGTGCAACAGCAACTTGATATGAGCGCTCAGCAGATGACTTATCCGGGTATCCTCTGATTGCTGTCGTCAGCCTGAATCTATCTTTTCATTACCACACCTTTCCTCTTTCTCATCCGCACGGCGGTGCGGATGTTTATCCCCTTTCGGCATGATGCCGTCGCTAAAATCCCCCTGTCTATACTTGGCCTGTACTGCGTCTGAATCTGCGTGACACGCACAACCCCTTGTATGGAGAACTGCATGACCCGGATAAACACTTTTACTGATCATGACCTCACCCTGCTTGACCGCTACTGGCGAGCGGCCAATTATCTCTCCGTCGGGCAAATTTACCTGATGGATAACCCACTCCTGCGCGACCCTCTCAAACCAGAACATATTAAACCCCGCCTGCTGGGACACTGGGGAACCACGCCGGGTCTGAACTTTATTTATGCCCACCTGAACCGTGTTATTCGCCAGCGCGATCTCGATATGCTGTATGTGTGTGGCCCCGGACATGGCGGACCGGGGATGGTGGCCAATACCTGGCTTGAGGGCACCTATAGCGAAATCTACCCTGACGTCAGCGCGGATGGCGAAGGCATGAAAAAGCTGTTCCGCCAGTTTTCCTTCCCCGGCGGTATCCCCAGCCATGCGGCGCCTGAAACGCCCGGTTCTATTAACGAGGGGGGAGAGTTAGGGTATTCGCTGGCGCATGCTTTCGGCGCCGTGTTCGATAACCCAACGCTGATCGCCGCCTGCGTCATTGGAGACGGTGAAGCGGAAACCGGGCCGCTAGCCTCCAGTTGGCATGGTATCAAGTTCCTTAATGCCGCCCGGGATGGCGCGGTTCTGCCCATACTCCATCTCAACGGCTATAAAATTGCGAACCCGACACTTCTCGGTCGCGCCAGCGACGAAGACCTGCGCCAGTTATTCCGCGGCTATGGTTACGAGCCCCTGCTGGTCAGCGGGCATGAGCCAAAAATTATGCACCGCCAGATGGCGCAGGTGCTGGATGACGCGCTGGATACCATCCGTGATTATCAGCAAGCGGCACGAAGCGGCAACGCCGCAGAGTCCGTACCACGCTGGCCGCTGATTATCCTTCGCAGCCCTAAAGGATGGACCGGGCCGCAAACGGTGGACGGAAAAAAAGTGGAGAATTTCTGGCGCGCGCATCAGGTTCCGGTTTCATCGTGCCGCGAAAATGAAGAACACCGACACATCCTCGAACACTGGATGCGCAGCTACCACCCGGACGATCTTTTCGATGAGCAGGGGCGCCTGCATGCAGAACTGCAGGCCCTCGCCCCGACGGGGGATAAACGGATGGGGGCTTCGCCATGGGCAAATGGCGGTCGATTGCGCAAAGAACTTATTACCCCTGAACTGAGCCCGTATGCCGTACAGGTCACTTCACCAGGCGATACTCAGGCGGAGTCCACCGCCGCGCTGGGTGGATGGCTTGCCGCCATTTTTCAGCGTAACCCGGATAATTTCCGCCTGTTCGGCCCGGATGAGACCGCATCAAATCGGCTAAGCCGTGTTTTTGATGTCACCAGCCGTACCTGGCAGGAGCCGCTTAAATCCTATGATGAGCAACTTGCGCCCGATGGCCGGGTCATGGAAATCCTCAGCGAACATCAGTGTCAGGGGTGGCTTGAGGGTTATCTGCTTACCGGGCGTCACGGTCTGTTCAATTGTTATGAAGCATTCATTCATATTGTCGACTCCATGTTCAATCAACATGCGAAATGGTTGAAAGTGTCTCGCCATCTCCCCTGGCGTGAGCCTATATCTTCCCTCAATTACCTGCTCTCGTCCCATGTCTGGCGACAGGACCATAACGGTTACAGTCATCAGGATCCGGGCTTTCTCGATCATGTCGCCAACAAGAAAGCTGAGATCGTGCGTATTTATCTGCCACCGGATGCCAACACATTGCTGTGTGTTGCCGAACACTGTCTGAAAACATGGGATCGCATTAATGTCATCGTGGCCGGAAAACAACCTGCGCCTCAGTGGCTGAATCTGCATGACGCGGCAAAACATTGTGCCGCCGGGATGGGCGTCTGGTACTGGGCCGGTACGGTATCGCAAGGCGAAGCGCCGGATGTGGTGATGGCCTGCGCGGGAGACGTGCCGACTATGGAAACGCTGGCCGCCGTTGACCTTCTGCGCAGCTATCTGCCGGATCTGCGCATACAGGTGGTCAACGTGGTGGACTTAATGGCGCTACAGACGCAGGACCAGCATCCGCACGGACTGAGTGAAGAGGCATTCGATGGCATGTTTACGCGTGATAAACCCGTTATCTTTGCCTTCCACGGCTATCCGAGTCTGATTCACCGCCTCACTTATCTGCGTAATAACCATCAAAATTTCCATGTTCACGGTTTTATGGAAGAAGGCACTACCACCACACCTTTCGATATGACGGTTCTTAATAACCTCGACCGTTTTCATCTCGCCCAGGAGGCGCTTTTACGCGTACCGTCATTACAGGGAAAAGTGGATGACATTCTGGAGGCGCTACAGCAGAAAATTGCCGCGCACCATCAATATGTTCGGGAATATGGCGAGGACCTTCCGGAGGTACAAAACTGGAAATGGCCTTCCCAACAAGGGGAAGGCACGGTTCCGGAATAATGCCGAACCGGGGTTTTCTCGCCCCGGAGTCAGGCGACCATTTGCAGGCAAGCTTGCGCGCAGGCCCGACAGGCCTGAGCGCATTGCTGGCAATGCGCATGCTGGTGTTTTCCGCACTCTTCGGCACAGGCTCTGCAGACATCCACGCAAACGCGGCAAAGCGGCATAATATAGTCGCTCTCGAGGGTCATAAATTGGCCCACCAGGCGACACAGGGCAGAACACTGCATATCAAGCTTGATGCAGTTGCGCATCATTGCCAGATCGTCTTCGTTCAGACAGCTCGCGGCACAGTGCTCGCAGGCTATGGCACATTGATAACAGGCATCAATACAATCCTGATGTTCGGAATGCATATTCGTCTCCTCATGTTGATAAGTGTCTCATGTCATCTGACATTCACCCTCTCACGCAAAATCAACTTCTTATGTTCCGAAGTCACGCTCGACCACCACGTATTAAAAGTGTGGGCACGTCAAAACAGAAAATCTCCTGTCCACCCGGCATCGATTTAATACGCAGTTATTACTGAGCGTAGAATTTATTCCCTCAAAATTTGTAAAGATTTGTATTTATCCAACTTTGAGCGCGCAGAAAACCAGCAGCATCCGACAACAAATAACATCTGTCATCAATATCACCGGATTCGCTTTTACGTCAATTCCATTGATTCAATAACGTTTTATTTTTAATGCAAATTTTTATCGCCATAATCCCCGGAATATATTGACTCCGTTTACGACAAAATGTTTCCGCGCTACGCTTTGACGAATTTATAAGAACAGCTAGAGTTAATTCCTGAACGCGATTGATATGGTATTACTTGCCGTATCGATTATATCAAAAACCCATACGGGAGATTTAAAATGGCGGAACATAGAGGTGGTTCAGGTAATTTCGCAGAAGATCGTGAGAAAGCCTCAGAAGCAGGGAAAAAAGGTGGACAGCACAGTGGCGGGAATTTTAAAAATGACCCTGAACGTGCATCAGAAGCGGGTAAAAAAGGTGGCCAGAACAGCCACAGCGGCGACAAAAAATAATTGTTCGCTTTAGCTTCTGACAATTCAGCCCTGACTGATATTTAATAAGCGAGTCGGTAACGGCTCGTTTATTATTTTTCAGAAAGATACCAACAACTGTAAAGAGAATGTTAAACCATTTGTTAATCCAGAATGTAATACATGGACTACCCGCCATACATGCCCTATATAAAGAGTGCACCCCGATCGCAGCACGATTGTAAGAAACAAGAGAGTTTTTCATGTCAGTAAAAGACACCCCGCAACAGGACGATTCAGACAGAGCAGATAACGCTACCGTTAATTCACCAGATCCCATCACCATTTATTACGATGACAGTGAAGATATACCGCTTCGCCTTGCCCCCTGGCAATTGAGACTGGTGCGATGTTTAGCAAAGCGGAAGTTACCGAATCAAGGAGAGTAAAGGCAGCGGATATTGCGACCTCTTCACAGCACACCCTCTTCTCACTCTATATATAACGGCGAGGTTTGTTCGCCAACTCATCTCACTATTTACTCGCGTTTATTCGGAGCAATGCCGTCACGTCACCGCTATCTTCTTTGTGAAGCACAGACAGGATAAGCCGCTCTGAACGCAACGCTGTACAGGGTTCGTATCTTAATAAGCATTATCAACATGCAGTTGGGCACCCTCAAACGGATTTGACCCCTCTGCGCCTGCGGTTTCATGCCCTCTATAAATTATCGTACCTAATCAGAGCGTTTCTCTCTCTTCGGGAGTCCATAAACGTACCACCACTAAATGGGTATCTCCGTAATTTTTCTGCAATTTATTCCGGGAGCGGGCCGCTGAGATTAGTCTTAAAATCATTAAAATACGTTATCAATCGCAGACAAAAAACAGGCGAGAAATGTCAATTTATGTCAAGAAAAGCTGCCTGGATCCCAGGATTTGATAGATGGTAACGCAAGTTATTAATTCTTTTGCATGGAATTATGGCTTAACCCCCTTATTTAAAAAGATATATGCAAAATACCACTACCGAATAAAATAAAAGCACACGGTTAATTCTCAGGCAGAAATAACTTTCCCGCTTCGCTTTGACTAATTTCAGTCCTCGGCTAATTTTGAATACGAACACCGACGACATGAGATGCAAAAATGTCGTTTTATTTAAACAACGAAACTGGAGAAATAACATGGCTGAACATCGTGGCGGTTCTGGTAATTTCGCAGAAAATCGTGAAAAAGCATCCGAAGCAGGTCGTAAAGGTGGTCAAAATAGCGGCGGTAATTTTAAAAATGATCCGCAGCGCGCCTCCGAAGCAGGTAAAAAAGGCGGTCAACAAAGCCATGGCGGCGGCCGCAAATCGGGTGACTAACTTTTCACCGATTTTCAAAATTTAACATTTAATTTAATAGCAATACTGATAGCGAGTCGGCTACGGCTCGCTATTATTTTCGCCAACTTCGAGGGTAATATATATGCAGATCAATTCACTGACTGATTTCTTTATCCATAGTCTGTCTGATATTTACAATGCAGAAAAGCAGCTCACTCGTGCATTATCGAAACTTGCCCGCGAATCATCTAATCCTGAACTTACTGATGCGTTTAAAAAGCATTATGAAGAAACGCAGGGGCAAATTGAGCGTCTCGATCAGCTCGTTGAAGCGGAGCCGAATATCAAGCTCAAACGTATGAAGTGCCATGCGATGGAAGGGCTTATTGATGAAGCAAATGAAGTTATCGAAGCCACAGAAAAAGGAAGTGTTCGTGACGCCGGGCTTATTGCCGCTGCGCAGAAAGTTGAACACTATGAAATTGCTTCTTACGGCACGCTCTGTACGCTGGCAAGTCAGTTAGGGCTTAAAAAAGCACATGACCTGCTTTCCGCGACACTTGAAGAAGAAAAAACCACAGACAACCTCCTGACGAAAATTGCAACCTCATCGATTAATAAGAAAGCCGAAGGCGAATAAACGCCCTCGTAACTTATTCGCTTAATTTCAATTACTGGTAAGTAAAAATGACGATGAAAGGAAAAGATCATGACCCCACAAGAGAATTATCACGACTGGTTGCGCGATGCCCACGCGATGGAAAAACAGGCCGAATCAATGCTCAGCGCCATGAGCAAGCGTATCGATAATTATCCGGACCTGCGTGCGCGAATTGAACAGCATCTGACTGAGACTCAGGGGCAAATCACCCTTCTTGAAGAGGTGCTCGATCGCAATGGCATTAACCGCTCCATCATGAAAGATGCCACCAGCAAAATGAGCGCCATGGGTCAGGCCGCAGGCGGTATGTTTGCCTCTGACGAGATCGTAAAAGGGGCGATTAGCAGCTACGTTTTCGAGCAGTTCGAAATCGCCTGTTATACCTCCCTAATCAGCGCGGCAAAAAAGGTCGGCGACACCGCAAGCGTGGCGACCTTTGAGCAAATTCTTGCTCAGGAAGAGGCAATGGCCGACTGGGCACTTAAGCATCTGCCGGATGTGACCGAACAATTTTTACTGCGTGATGCCGCCGATGGCGTCGAAGCGAAAAAATAACACGCCACATCAGGAGACATTATGTTTCGACACGTTAAACAGCTGCAATATACCGTTCGCGTCAGTGAACCTAATCCTGGCCTGGCCAACCTGTTACTGGAACAGTTCGGTGGACCGCAAGGCGAATTAGCCGCAGCCTGCCGTTATTTCACCCAGGGGCTGGGTGACGATGACGTCGGTCGCAAAGAGATGCTGATGGACATCGCGACTGAGGAGTTGAGCCACCTTGAAATCATCGGTTCCCTGGTGGGAATGCTCAATAAAGGCGCTAAAGGTGAGCTTGCAGAGGGCACGGAGAACGAAGCTGAGCTTTACCGTTCATTAACGCAGAATGGTAATGACAGCCATGTTACCTCCCTGCTCTACGGCGGCGGCCCGGCCTTAACAAACTCGGCGGGTTATCCCTGGACTGCGGCTTATATTGACACCATCGGCGAAGTGACGGCTGATCTGCGTTCCAATATCGCTGCCGAGGCTCGCGCCAAAATTATCTATGAGCGTCTGATTAACGTTACTGATGATCCGGGTGTAAAAGATGCGCTGAGTTTCTTAATGACCCGTGAAGCCGCGCATATGCTCTCCTTCGAGAAAGCGTTGTATTCGATTCGTAACAATTTCCCGCCGGGCAAATTGCCGCCTATCGAACAATACACCAACGTCTATTACAACATGTCCGAAGGGGATGACCCGCGTGGCAGCTGGAATAGCGATGAAAACTTTGAGTATGTTGCCGATCCGCAACCCGCCGTTGACGGGGGCGATGGTTTAGCGTCTGTCACCCTTAGCAAAGAACAGCAGGCGCTGGTTAAAGCCATGGCGAAACGTACCCAATCCGACCCTTCTGTCGACCCACTTACCGGAGCCGAGCTCGGAAATGGGGAACCACAACCCAAATAACATCTGCAGTCGCATGCCTGTGTTATTCACCCCTTATATAAGGGGTGTTTTTTTGATAAGGGGATCGCGATGTTTGAATTAGATGCCTTTCATCTGGCAAGAATACAATTCGCCTTTACGGTCTCTTTTCACATTCTCTTTCCGGCTATCACGATTGGGCTCGCCAGCTATCTCGTGGTACTGGAGGGGTTATGGCTAAAGACCAAAAATCCTGACTGGCGCGCCTTGTATCATTTCTGGTTAAAAATTTTTGCGGTTAACTTTGGGATGGGCGTGGTGTCCGGTCTGGTCATGGCTTATCAGTTCGGGACCAACTGGAGCGGGTTTTCCCAGTTTGCCGGCAGTATTACCGGCCCCTTGTTAACCTATGAAGTATTGACGGCCTTTTTCCTTGAAGCTGGTTTTTTAGGGGTGATGCTCTTCGGCTGGAATAAGGTAGGCCCGGGTCTGCACTTTCTGGCTACCTGTATGGTGGCGCTCGGCACACTGATGTCCACCTTCTGGATCCTGGCATCCAATAGCTGGATGCATACGCCACAAGGCTTCTCGATTGTTAATGGCCAGGTAGTGCCCACCGACTGGTTTGCCGTGATCTTTAATCCCTCCTTCCCTTACCGTTTACTGCATATGACGATTGCCGCCTTTTTAAGTAGCGCCCTTTTCGTTGGCGCCTCTGCGGCATGGCATTTACTGCGTGGTAATGACACCCCTGCTATCAGAAAGATGCTTTCGATGGCGATGTGGATGGCGCTGGTAGTGGCTCCGGTGCAAGCCTTTGTGGGAGATATGCATGGACTTAATACCCTGCAACATCAACCGGCCAAAATAGCCGCCATTGAAGGGCACTGGGAAAATCCGCCCGGTGAAGCCACCCCCTTATTGCTTTTCGGTCTGCCGGATATGGAGGAAGAACGAACCCGCTATGCTGTTGGCATTCCCTCACTGGGCAGCCTGATTTTGACCCACTCCCTGCACGAACAGGTTCCGGCGTTAAAAGACTTCCCGAAAGCAGACAGGCCAAACTCCACCATTGTTTTCTGGTCTTTTCGCCTGATGGTCGGGATGGGATTACTGATGATTGCGCTGGGTATTATGTCCCTGTGGCTGAGATATCGACACCGTTTGTACACCTCAAGGCCATTTCTGCACTTTGCGCTGTGGATGGGCCCGGCGGGTCTTGTCGCCCTTCTTGCCGGATGGGTAACGACGGAGTCAGGCCGCCAGCCCTGGGTGGTGTATGGCCTGCTGCGCACGATTGACGCCGTCTCCTTACACAGTACATTGCAGATGAGCCTGAGTCTGGCGACTTTTATTATCGTCTACACCTCCGTCTTTGGAGTGGGTTATGGCTATATCGCGCGCCTGATTAAAAAAGGACCGCAGCCATGGGATGAACATCCGACAGACGGCAGACCGGCACGCCCGCTCTCAGCGGCTGGCGAAAGCTTGCAAACCGGGGAGAGAAAATAATGGGTATCGACTTATCACTTATCTGGTTTGTCATTATCGTCTTCGCCACGCTGATGTATATCGTGATGGACGGCTTTGATCTTGGCATTGGCATCCTTTTTCCGCTCATCAAGGACGAGGGGGAACGGGACATCATGGTCAATAGCGTCGCACCGGTCTGGGACGGTAATGAAACCTGGCTGGTGCTCGGGGGGGCCGGGCTGTTTGGCGCTTTCCCCCTCGCCTACGCGGTGATAACCGACGCACTGGCTATTCCACTCACGCTTATGCTCATTGGTCTTATTTTTCGCGGTGTCGCCTTTGAGTTTCGCTTTAAAGCGACACCTCGCCATAAGCCATTCTGGGATAAAGCCTTTCTTGCAGGTTCCCTGCTTGCAACCTTTACGCAGGGAGTGGTCGTAGGCGCAGTTATCAATGGTTTTAGCGTTACAGGCCGTACCTTTAGCGGCGGCGCGCTGGACTGGCTAACGGCATTTAATCTGTTCTGTGGTCTCGGGCTTGTGGTGACTTACGGCCTGCTTGGCGCAACCTGGCTGGTGATGAAAAGCGCGGGGGCTTTGCAGCATAAAATGCGTGTTGCCGCCAGGACATTACTTGCTGGTTTACTGCTGGCCATGGCGATTGTCAGTCTCTGGACACCGCTCACCCACGATGCGATTGCCACGCGCTGGTTTAGCTTTCCGAATCTGTGGTTTTTTGTACCCGTACCTTTGCTGGTGCTGGTGTTAAGCACAGGATTGTGGCGCACATTACATAACCCGCATCATCATACGCTGCCTTTTATATTGACTCTGGGTTTAATTTTCCTCGGTTTTAGCGGGCTCGGCATCAGCATATGGCCAAATATTATTCCGCCAGATATTTCGCTTTGGCAGGCGGCATCACCGCCGCAAAGTCAGGGATTCATGTTGGTAGGCGCGTTACTGATTATTCCCGTCATCCTTGTCTATACCTTCTGGAGCTATTACGTGTTTCGCGGAAAAATTGAACATGGGGAGGGATATCATTGATGAATATTAAACAGAGCGGCACAACGAAAAAGATCATATGGTTTATTTCACTGTGGTTTGGCAGTGTGCTGGCATTATTTATCGCCAGCACACTGATTAAGTTACTGATGACAATGGCAGGGCTTCATACCTGACTTCAGAGAGGCCTTTACTGCTCATCCGTTAATAGCATAATTAAGGTAGCTAATGCGTAACTTGCTGCCTGCTTAATAACCGATTCACTGTTGCCTTCAAAATGTTTTACTTTGGCGACAATAACATTGTCAGGCAGTTGCCAGGCAAACCAGACTGTCCCGGCAGGCGTGCCGTCTTCACCGCCATCCGGCCCGGCGTAACCGCTGATGGCAACGCTGACATCGGCCCCGGAACGGGCAATAGCGCCAGCGGCCATCTCCTTTACCGTCTGTTCACTGACCGCGGTATGGGCTGAAATCGTCTCTTCTTTGACATCAAGAATCGTGATTTTCGCGCTGTCCGTATAAGTGATAAATCCACTGCCATAAAATGAGGGCGTGTCGTCAGCCGCACAAAGCGACGAGGCGACTAACCCACCGGTACAGGATTCTGCCGTGGTCAGCCTCAGTTTCTTTTCAGTTAATAATCGCCCCAGTTCGTTGGCGTTAGATAAATCGGGCGTCGTCATTATTCACCTCCTGTTAATAAAAAAGCGGTGGCGCA
This sequence comes from Phytobacter palmae, assembly GCA_900112785.1. Taxonomy (GTDB): domain Bacteria; phylum Pseudomonadota; class Gammaproteobacteria; order Enterobacterales; family Enterobacteriaceae; genus Phytobacter; species Phytobacter palmae. Next base: position 221,883 of record FONB01000006.1, read on the forward strand.
GGCTACCGCCATTTCCCATTAAATGGTCGCTTTCTCCGCGCCCAGCCCCGGTACCAGAATAACCTTACGGCACTCTTCCTGGCGCTTGTCGAAAATTTCGTATCCCCGCGCCGCCTCTTCAAGGGAGAGATGGTGAGTGACAATCTCTTCCGGAGAAAGGTGGCCCTGATCAATAAGTTCAAGCAGATCAGGCAGGAAAGCATGGACATGCGTTTGCCCCATTTTGAAGGTCAGCCCTTTATCAAAGGCATCGCCAAACATAAATCCGTGGATAAAACCGGCGTAGACGCCAGGGACGCTGACAATACCGCCACGGCGCACGGCCGCAATGGCTTGCCGGAGCACTTTGCCACTGCTGCCTTCAATCTTGAGGTTGCTCATGACTGTCTCAGTCAGGCTGCCTTTCGCTTCAAAGCCGACCGCATCAATCACCGCATCAACACCACGATGGCCCGCCGTATTTTCAATTATCCAGGCGGCAGGATCATCATTTTTATCGAAATTAATGGGAATCACGCCATAGCGTTGTTGGGCAAACGCCAGCCGATAGTCATTGTGATCTATCATAAAAATCTGCTCGGCCCCGTTCAGTCGTGCGCACGCTGCCGACAGCAACCCTACCGGCCCGGCGCCGTAAATTGCCACACTCGACCCTTTTTTCACCTCCGCGTTTTTCACCGCCTGCCAGGCCGTTGGCAGGATGTCGGAGAGAAACAGCACTTTTTCATCCGGTAAGTGCGCGGGAACTTTAAAGGGGCCGGTGTTTGCCTTCGGGACACGGACATATTCCGCCTGTCCTCCAGGAATACCGCCATACAGGTCACTGTAGCCAAACAGGGCCGCCGGCGGCGTGATGCTCTTGCGGTTAAGCGCTGCCCCTTTGCCACTGTTGGTATTTTCGCAGGCGGAGTATTGTTGCAGTCGGCAGAAAAAACAGTCGCCGCAGGCAATCACAAACGGGATAACAACGCGATCGCCTGGACGGACATTTTTTACTTCCGGGCCCGCTTCAACAACCTCGCCCATAAATTCATGACCAAAAATATCGCCATGATGTGTGCCAGGGATTTTACCGTGATAGAGATGCAAATCTGAGCCGCAAATAGCCGTTGCGGTTACACGCAGAATAATATCATCAGGGGCTTCAGGAACGGGGTCGGGCATTGTTTCAACTTTAACGTTATGAGGTCCATGATAAGTAAGTGCTTTCATAGGCGCGTCTCCTGATTAACGGCGTCGAATAAACAGAACGGTAAATCTTGCGTATTAATCTGAATTATCTGCCACCCTTTTATTAAGGCCGCATTGATTACTTCCACCTTATTTACCCATTAAGAATATAAAGGATAGAACAAAAATAAGATTTCCATTCAACGTTCTTCCCGATAGTCAATAAAATAAAAACAACAAGCGCAGCGGAATATCTTTTGGAGAGACTGCGTCTATTTATCGACCATTTCCGAATGCTTTTGTTGACCGCCGGAAAATTAATGAATCTTGCCGCTGAATACACGAAACGCCCAGGTGTTATAGACTAAGGTTATCGGCGCCAACAGGCCAAAGCAGATCAGAAGAAACTGTTGCGTCTTCACCGGCGCCGCCGCCTGTTGAATGAGTACATTCACGGGCACAATAAAAGGGAATAACGTAAAGGCCAGCGCTGCGAATGCGCAACTGACCACTATCTGGATAGCGGCCATCGGCAAGAAGGCCTGTTGTCGTACAAGACCAATCCACAACAGGGCCATTCCGGCCGCCGCAACGGTGATTAACGGCCCCCACAGCCATGGATTCAGCAGATGATGGCGCCAGGTTTCATGGAGAAAAAAAGTCCAGGCCAGTACTCCGACCACAAGGGCTGTCGTCAGTGCGCTCAACCAGGGAATGAGGCTTCTGGCGCGCGATTCCACCTCTGCGCTGCAACGCCAGTTCAGCCATCCTGCCCCCATCAGGCAGTAGCCTGCCATCAGCGCGACACTGCAAAAAAGTGGGAAGGGGCTCAGCCATTCCCGGCCAGTCCCGGTAAACTGTTGACCGTCGTTAGGGATACCTGTAATCAGACTGCCGACAATGACGCCCTGAGAGGCGCTTGCCAGTATTGACCCGACCACCAGCATCGCGTCGAAGAGGCGTGGCGCATAGTGCCGGTACTCAATGGCCATACCACGTGCCACCAGCGCCAGCAGCATCACAAAGACCGGCACATACAACGCACTAAGAATAATGGCATAGGCCAGCGGAAATAGCCCCAGCAGGCCCCCTGCCGCCAGCACCAGCCAGGTTTCGTTGCCATCCCACACGGGCAGCAGGGAGAGGTTCAGCTGATGGCGGGCGGCGGCATCGCGCTGGAATGCGCATAACATGCCTGTTCCCAAATCCGCGCCATCAAGCAGAACATAGATCCACAGACTACCGACCAGCGCTGCGGCAGAGAGTGTCTGTAACCAGGGATGCCCCAGAAGCTCACTCATTTTGTGCCCCCTCCCCTGTACGGCGGGCGACATCCGGCATCGCCTCCTCTTCGTCCCGTTGTGGCGGACGTGACAGAATACGCAGCAAAAACCACAACCCCAGTCCAGACAGCGCGAGATAGACCGTCACAATACCTATCAGCGACCCCAGCACCAGCGATGGCGATACGGGCGAGGCGCTCTGTGCCGTACGTAGCAGACCATAGACGGTCCACGGCTGTCGCCCGGCTTCGGTCACGACCCACCCGGCGAGCATGGCGACAAACCCCGCAGGGGCCATCAGCACCATCAGGCGAAGCAGCCAGCGCGCATGCCACAGACGACTGCGCAGGCGCACCACCAGCCCGGCAACCCCGGCAAAAGCCATCAATAGTCCCAGGCCGACCATTACCCGAAAAGACCAGAAGACCAGCGGCACCCAGGGTAGCTCATCCCGGGGATACTGATTAAGACTGTGAATAGTGCCCTGCAGATTGTGGCGCAGGTAGAGAGAGCCAACATCGGGTATCGCCACTTCATAGCGGTTGCGACGCGCCTCCATATCCGGGATTGCAAAAAGGCGCATCGGTTCTCCCTCGCCCGGCGGCGGCGGGTTCCAGTTGCCTTCAATAGCCGCCAGTTTTACTGGCTGGTGATCGCGCGTGTTTTCACCGTGCAGATCACCCAACACGATTTGCAGGGGAGCCATCACCAGCAGCATCCACATGGCGAGAGAAAACATATGCCGTGCCGCCGGATGGCGCGCATCACGCAGTAAATGCCACGCGCCGCAGGCAGCCACCAGGCAGGCGGTGCCGAGCATGGCGGCCGCCACCATATGCGCCATCCGCCACGGAAACGAGGGGTTGATAATTGCCGCCCACCAGTCGACAGGCTGAAAATGCCCCTGCGCATTGATCAAAAAGCCATCCGGTGTTTGCATCCATGAATTTGCCGCAAGGATCCAGAAGGCGCTAAAGAACGATCCCAGCGCGACAATCGAGGTGGCCATAAAGTGGACCCACGGGCGCACCTTTCCCATGCCGAATAACATCACCCCCATAAATCCCGCTTCCAGGAAGAAAGCCACCAGCACTTCCATATAGAGCATAGGGCCCAGCACGGCCCCCGTGCGACTGGCCAGCCCGCTCCAGTTGGTGCCGAAGGAGAATTCCATCACCACCCCCGTCACCACACCCACCGCCACATTAAGGGCAAATATTTTGCTCCAGTAGCGCCAGAGGCTCAGCCAGACCTGCTGCTTGCGCCAGAGCCACAGTCCTTCAAGCACCATCAAAAATTGCGCCAGCCCCAGGGTAAAAGCGGCCAGCACAATATGAAAGCCGATGGTAAAAGCAAACTGACCACGTGCCAGCAGCAGTGCGGTTTCCGGGTTCATGCTACGCGTCGCTGGGTTTGCCGGTAAAGGAAGAGATGGGCTTATCGACCTGCTCCTCCATCCGGCGGGAAAAGGCCTTAAGCCCGTTTAGAACCGGCTGCAGCGAGCGCCACAGGTCATCATCCTGCAACATTTTCCAGACCCCCTGGATGCCCGGCGCCTTTTGTTCATGATGCTGTTCAGGCTGGCTCAGCACATCCGCCATATCCCGCAGGCCAAAAGCCAGCTTATAGACCCGCTCCGGTGGCAGGGAGGAGAGCGCCAGTACAATCACCGACACATTCTGGATGACATTTAATGTCCCTTCCCGTTGCAGCCCCTTCACCAGAACCTGCGCGACCTCGTTATTTGCCGCTACCAGATCGTTGACTAAACGCAATACGCCATGCTGGTGCAAGGTTTCGAGCAGACGTTCCAGCTCGTCGTGGGCGTCCGGCCCGATTTTTGCCGGTTCCGGCTGATACTCTATCGATTTGGCCATCAGAATCTCTCCGGATGTGGTTCATGTGCAGGTGGCTCGTCATAATCATCGCGACGCCATTTCTCTTCCACGGGCACCTTGTCGATGGGGGTTCGCTTGCCATGACGGAAATTATGCTCTGGTAAGGGAGCCGGATGAGCAGGTCGTTGCAGGGGGTGCAACTGAACGGCAATTTCTTTGTATGCCGGGGTATTGACCGACGGATCGTGATGTTCGCCGGTCAGTTGATTAATGCCCGGCTTACCCTGATGGATAGAGATGAAAAGCACCTTACCCTGCACCCGATCCGTGACCACCACCGGGACGTCAAGCGTCCCCCTGCGGGAGCGAAGCCTGACCCAGTCGCCGTCATTCAGGCTGCGTCCCGCCGCCAGTTCTGGGCTCACCTCCACATACCATTCAGGAGAGAGGCTGGTAGTTCGTCCCCCCCTGCCACTCTGGTTGGTCGACTGGAAGTGTTCAAGCATTCGACCATTATTCAAAATGAGATCAAATTCGGCGTCTGCCTCTTCCGCTGGCGGCTGCCAGCTCAGAGGGTATAGACGGGCACGACCGTCGGGGAATTTAAAGCGGTCGGTATAAAGTAACGGCGTACTCACCCCCTCGGGGCTAACCGGCCAAATCTGTGATTTCCAGCCTTCCAGGCGTTCGTAACTGACCCCCGCAAAACTGACGGCAATCTTTGCCACTTCGGCCATGATTTGCCCCGGATGGGTATAACCCCAGTCAAATCCCATCTTCGCGGCCAGTTGCGTCAGGATAAGCCAGTCCGGGCGGCTGTCGCCAAGCGGCGGCATCACCGGGTAAAAGCGCTGGATGCGTCGTTCGGTATTGACGAAAGTCCCCTCTTTTTCCACGCTCGGGCACCCTGGCAGAACCACATCGGCAAACTGCGCCGTGCGACTGAAAAAGATATCCTGCACCACCAGGAAATCCAGCTCTGTAAATCCCTGGTGCACATTGGCTGTGTCCGCGTCAGAAAAAGCAGTCTCTTCACCGATAACATACATGGCGCGGAGTTGATCGCTGCCCGCCAGCTTGACCATCATAAAATTGTCTTCACCCACTTCGAGTGAGAGCTTTTCTGGCGCCACACCCCATGCCCGCGCCCATTTTTCGCGCACCTGCGGATCGCTGACCGATTCGTACCCCGGATAGAAATTTTTCAGGCAGCCGAAATCACTCGCCCCCTGTACGTTGTTGTGACCACGCATGGGGTAGCCCCCTGTACCGGGTCGGCCATAGTTACCGGTTACCAGCAGCAGGTTGGACAGGGCCGTACTGGTGTCCGCGCCATGGCTGTGCTGGGTTATCCCCATGGCCCACAGGATGCACATGCTCCCCGCCTGGCCTATCAGATCCGCCGCTTCGCGCAGCTGGTGTTCCTCGATACCGGTAATTTGCGCGGCATAGTCCAGGGTGAACGGCGCCAGCGAATGGCGGTAAGCCTCAACGTCATTGACGCGTGCGGCAAGAAACGCCTCGTCGGCATAGCCGTGGTCAAACATGTAGCGTGACATCGCACAGGCCCATACCAGGTCAGTGCCGGGATGGATACGTAAATGCAGATCAGCGCGCTCTGCCATCTCATGACGGCGCGGATCGACCACCAGCAATTTTTGTCCGCGATGTTTGCGGGCGGATTTGAGTTTAGAGGCAATAACCGGGTGGTTTTCTGCCGTGTTGCTGCCCACAATGACGATCAGTTCCGCCTGTTCCAGATCGCGTATGGTGCCCGCATCGCCGCCATAACCTACCGTGCGGAAAAGCCCCTCTGTCGCCGGGTTCTGGCAGTAGCGCGATGAGTTATCGACGCTATTGGTGCCGATGACCAGGCGTGCGATTTTTTGCGTCAGGTACGCCTCTTCGTTACTGCCTTTACTGGAGCCAATAAAGCCAATACTGTCCGGCCCGGTTTCATCACGGATAGCCAACAGGCGTTGCGCCACCAGGGTTAACGCTTCCTCCCAGCTTGCCGGACGAAACCGATCATTTTCGCGGATAAGCGGCGTGGTCAGCCGTTCAGGATCATTGATGAAATCCCAGGCGAATTTGCCTTTCACGCAGGTCGAAATGCCATTCACCGGGGCATCAATCAGCGGCTGGACTTTAAGGAGATGGCGATCGCGGGTCCACATTTCGAAACTGCACCCCACGCCGCAGTAGGTACAGACCGTTTTGGTTCGTTTGATCTCCGGCTGGCGCAGTTGGGTATCAATGACCGAAATACCGGAAATAATTTCAGCACCGGTGGCGTTCTCCAGCGTTTTGATAACATCAATCAGCGGACGTTTGAGGGACTGGCGCATGGAGGTAAACGGACCGGCATCGGGCTGCATGGTTTTTTCGAGCAGCGCATTACAAGGGCACACGGTTACACAGTGGCCGCAACTGACGCAGCTGGAACCTGCAATACGATTACCGCCATCCCATAACACCCGTGGATGGGCCATCGTATAATCAATGCTCAATGTCTCGTTGACTTCAACATTCTGGCAGGCGTCCACGCAGCGGCCGCACAGAATGCACTGGTCGGGATCATAGGTGTAAAACGGATTGGATTCGTCCTTCACATAAGGCTTACGCAAAAAAGGGTAGCGCTGAATGGGGATATGCATATCAACCATGGTGTTATGCAGCGTACAGTCGCCGGTGTTGTGTTCGCACACGGTACAATAGAGTTCATGTTTTGCCAGCAGGCGATCCATCCCCTCCTCTCTGGCGGCACGCGCGTGTTGATCGGCGCTATTGATGACCATCCCGTCATGGGTGCGTAATGTACAGCCCCGGACCAGCACGCCTTCCTGTTCAACCCAACAGACATCACAGGTTTGCAGTGGCTCCAGCGCCTGGTGATAGCAGACGTGGGGTAAGGTGATATGACAGGCATCAAGAAAATCGATAAGCGGGATGTCCGCCGGCCCAACAAGGGCCTTGCCGTCGTAAATGACGGTACATTTTTGCAGGCTCATTTTGCTTCCTCAAACCAGTCATGTACGCGCACTCCCGTTCCGGTAAAATGCGTTACGTCTCATTTCGATGAATAACGCGACTTCACTAAAGCCATGGGTGACGTATCTGTTATGAAATTTAAAAATAGTCTTTGCGTAAACGAGTGGCAAAGCAGAGAATATTTTTGTCTCTTTATTCGTAGTGAAAAAAACGATATCGCTCTAAAAAAGAGTATGACTAAACGTTACAAAGCGAAGCGGGAAAAGTGCGCTGCCATGATAAATAAAAGGCCCTGCGGTGAAGAGAGAAAAATAGCAATCACCCACGCACATTAATGCATCTTTTTATATTTTCCTGCAAAAGCCAAATCACTATGGCATTTAAAAACATCACAACCAGCCCCACATCAGAACGAGCCCAGGCGATTGATTAGAAAAACAAAAGGCCACCTGACGTGGCCTTTACACTCTTCTATTTTTTAACCGGATCAGGTTTTTTATCACCCGATTCTGGCGCTTCACGGGGATCATCTTTTTCAATATACAGCATAAAAACCTCCTCCTGTTTTCAATAAGAGAGTAACTATAGACGTTATTGTGAAAAATAAGCCAGGCGGCAAACGGTACGTTAAATCTGAAAAACCGCTGCGCTTGTTGGTCTATTGCGCATTGGTTATACGAAAATTTAAAAAAAGATGAGAGGCTCGCATTTAGCCCCTTTTCAGGCAGATAAAAGCAGACCTGCTGAATAAGCAGGTCTGTGGAATTAAAATACGCCGCCGGGATATCGTGATAGCACACCGGCTAATCAGGGTAAGGCATATGCCATTAATGCATCTCCTGAGCGGGTACCCAGACCACCATGTCCACCGGCAGCAATAACCACATACTGTTTGCCATTATCGCCCTGATAAGTCATCGGCGTTGCCTGACCTCCCGCAGGAAGTCGCGCGCGCCAGAGTTCATTGCCCGTAGCTTCATCAAACGCACGCAGGTAATCATCCGCAGTGGCGCCGGTAAAAATCAGGCCACTTTGGGTAATGACATCTCCTCCCATCATAAAAATCCCGGTTGGCAGAGGCAGATTGGTATGGCTACCGAAAATGTTCATGTCCCGGGTGGTTCCTGCCGGACGCTCCCAGATAATCTTTTTGCTCACCAGGTCGATGGCGTAAATTTTCCCCCACGGCGGCGCGTTACAGGGGGCATCCAGCGCTCCAAGCCAGGGCTTAACGATTGCCGCCCAGGGGGTGCCATATTGCGGCCCGACGGAAAACTCTTTCGGCTTGGGATAGGGTTTTCCGCTCCCCCAGCCGGCCCATTTCTGCATTAGTCCCTGCTTAACCGCCTCTTCGCTCTTCATGACCTGCATGGTGAACGGTATATAGCTGGTGTTGGCAATAAGCACGTGATGGCGCGGATCGACAGAGGCGCCGTACCAGTCAATCACACCGTCAAATGCCGGATAGGCAATAGACGTGCCCTCAGCAGGCGGCGTGAATTTCCCCTGATAGCGATAACGGTGGAACTGGATGCGACACCAGAGCTGATCAAACGGGGTGGCTCCCCACATATCGGTTTCGCGCAAATCAGGCGGTGAGAGATCCGGCATCCCCACGGAATCGGGTTGTGTTGAGGATAACCGCTCGCCTGGCAGCGAGGGATGCTGTGGAACGGGTTTCTCGTTAACCTGCGCCAGCGGTTTGCCCGTTCGTCGGTCGAGTAAGAATAACTGGCCCATTTTGGTAGTCTGCACCAGCGCGGGTATCGTTTCGCCGCCATCCCCTGGCAGGTCGATTAACGTTGGACCAACAGGCACGTCATAATCCCAGACATCATGATGTACCGTCTGGTAATGCCAGCGCTCCTCACCGGTACGAATATCCAGCGCTACAATGGCGCTGGAGTAACGGTCGTCAAAGGGGCGTCGACCCGCACCATAATAATCAGGCGTGGCATTGCCTAACGGAATATAAACCAATCCCAGCTGCGCATCTGCGGTATAGGTTCCCCAGCCGTTCGGGGTTCCGCGCGTATAGTTCTCGCCGGGATTAAGCGGCGCCGTGGGTGGATTGCGCCCCATATCCCAGGCCCATGCCAGCTCACCGCTGTTAACATCATAGGCCCGTACAACGCCAGAGGGTTCACCGGTAGACTGGTTATCGTATATCCAGCCTCCCAGCACAATGCGCCCGTCCATTACCATCGGCTGTGAGGTGATGAAATGAAAACCAGGCGGCACCTCGCCCAGATGATCGGTCAGGCTGACAAAGCCATTATGACCGAAGTTGCCACAGGGTTTCCCCGTCTGCGCGTTAAGCGCCACCATCCGGGCATCCGCCGTGGTGGTGATAATTTTTTGCGGGCAAATCGTATCCCCGCTATTTTCGCTCCACGCCACACCACGGCAGGCCAGATATTCATTTGCCGAGGTATCATTCTGCGGGTCGAATTTCCACAACATCTTGCCTGTCGTGGCATTAAGGGCGATCACCTGGCGATGGGGGGTACAGATATACAGCGCATTGCCCACTTTGACGGGCGTCACTTCAAGGTTAAATTCACGTCCGGCTTTATCCTCCCCTTTTTGCATAACGTCACCTGAGTCAAAGCGCCACGCCAGCTTCAGTTGCGCGACATTCGCAGGTGTTATCTGGGTCAGCGGTGAATATCGCTGACCATCGGCAGTGCGACCGTAATATTTCCACTCGTTTTCGCCGTCCACGAGGGAGGGTGTTTTTTCTGTCGGGAATGACTGGTGATGGACAAATCGGGAATCTGAAATCTGCCAGCCGCTCCAGAAAACGCCGATAATAGCGACCACATAAACCAGGGCGACGGCGCTACCGTTCCGTCTGGCCGGTGCAGCGAGCGTCAGGGGACGTATCACCCAAGGCATGCTTATCCATATACCCAAAACCGCAGGCACCAGTAAGCGAGGCATCAGTTGCCAGCCATCAAGACCGACTTCCCATAACGACCAGATTACACACAGGACAAACGTTAAAAGATAAATCCAGACCCCTGCCAGACGCCTGCGCCACAACAACACGCCACTGAACAAGAAACCGCAGCCAAAAAGCAGATATCCGGGCGAACCGCCAATTAAAGCCAGCCAGCCGCCGGGCAGCAAAAATCCGAGTCCGAAAAGGATCACCACAACAGCAGTGACTCGCAGCCATAAAAGCGATGTTGATTGAGACACAGCCCACCCCTTTTGTAAATTCACGTCAATAAAGCTTAGGAAATTTCACCCAGGGCGTACTCAAAACCAGAATCGGGAGTATTTCGTTCATAAAACATCATTATTATCAGCAACATGCGACCGTAGTTTGTTCTTCATACCGCTTGTGCGGCCTGGAAGAACGGGCGGTTAAGGACTATACCCTTTCGATGAACAGGCGCTGTGCAGAGGATTGAGGAGATGTATGGGATACCTGGCGTGGACCGCAGCAACCGGTGTTTTATTACTTTTGATGTCGTTGTCTTATGGCTGGATTAGCCGCGTACCGGTACCGGTCTTTGGGCTGTATCTTATCGTGGGTATTGGCTGCGGCCCGTGGGGTCTTGGCCTGATAAATCTGGATATCGTCGAACACGCATCCTTAACCAGCCGGATAACCGAAATTGCCATGGCGGCATCCCTGTTTATTACCGGCCTTAAAATCCGCCTTCCACTCAGTTCCCCTTACTGGAAGATGGGAATAGTGCTGGCCCTGCCCGGTATGTTATTAACCATCGGGGGTATCATGGTTGTGGCCCATTTTCTGGCAGACCTCTCCTGGCCCCTCTCACTGGCGTTAGCGGCTATCCTGGCCCCGACAGACCCCGTGCTGGCAAGCCTGGTGGCAATCAACGACGCGCGCGATAATGATCGGCTGCGAATCGCTTTATCCAGCGAGGCCGGGCTGAACGATGGCACCGCCTTGCCGTTTCTGATGCTGGCGCTGATCTGGTATAAAGCAGGCGATACGATAAGCGGGGATGAATGGCTACGCTGGTTAAGTATTGATCTGGTCTGGGCGCTGGTTGGCGGGTTGCTGATTGGCTTTCTCCTGGGCCGGGTCATTGGCCTTGCAGCGACCCGTTCCCGCCATGCGCAAGGGGAAGTGGCCCCCAGCGACTTCATCGCCCTCTCCCTCATCTGTCTGAGCTTTTCCCTGGCCATGGCGGTGAGCGCTTCCGGTTTTCTGGCGGCCTTTGCCGCAGGTGTCGGCTTGCGTAGTGCGGAAGTGAGCGTACAGAAGCGTCACTCTGAGGAGGAAGACGATGATTTGCCTGCTGAAATGCAGGTCAATCCCCATACCCGACATGCGCTTGAAGAGCGTAACCCGATAAAGCAAGTCGGTCTGGTTATCGGCGATGCCTTGTCTTTTGGGGATACGGTGGAGCGTTTGCTGGCAGCCACGCTGGTCACCGTGCTGGGGGTGACTTTCGCATTGCACTGGGACGCGACCGCCCTGATGCTGGCATTCATTATTTTTGTTGTCATCCGGCCGCTGGCGGTGTTGATCCTGACATGGCGTACTAAAGAGTCACTGTTTCACCGGATTAGCCTCGGATGGCTCGGCATCCGTGGTATCGGTAGCCTCAACTATATCGCTTATGCCTGGGTTAATGGCCTGGCGGGAAGCGATGCCAACAGGATGGCGGATATTGCCATCACGGTTGTGACCCTCAGCGTATTCGTCCATGGTATTTCGGTCACGCCTTTATTGACGCTTCGCCAGAAGCGTGAAGAGAACCAGTAAGGCCGCTTTTCTTTGTCGTTATACCCGCTTTGCGCCGGGTAGCGATAATCTGGATTTGCTTATCAAACCCGGCTTCACGCCTGCTGTCACCGGAAGAGTCTCCACTTGCCTCTATACTTAGTGTCGGAGGTTTTTTGATGAGAACGTTTTTTAAATCTTTATTTGCCAGCCCGGACGCCTTATTGCAGGTGATGAGCCATAGTGAAATTCAGGACGCCATAGAGGATGGCGAACGGATTGTTGTTGATGCGGATGGTAACACGTCGGTGAATATCCATTGCCAGAAGGTCCAGGATGATTTCAAACGGCATGTCGATGCCTTAAAGAGGGCTTAGGGATGGGCACAGCGATTTTTATGGTACTGATGGTTTGTGGTTACTGGTATAGCTCGCACGATCTCTCAACCCGCTTCAAATTCAAACGCAGTTTTGGCTGGGATGTCTATTTTCTGGTCGCCCTTTATGGCTGCGTCTTTGTTTTACAGGGTATGCTGGCGACCGCCGTTTTATGGCTGGTATTGCTGGTAAGCTCACTCGTCACGAATGCCTTACCCGGTATCTTTGGCCCGGAGTATCACCACTGGCATATGACGTTTATGAACTGGACCTTTCTGGGCATCCAGGCACCGGTCGTCATTATGCTGGCCTTCGCCGTCGTTTTCTGTTTATGGCGTTCAAACTGGTCACCCGCCGCGCGTCTTGACACCAGCGGGCGCAGAGAATTGTACAAGCATTTATCCCGCGCCAACGGGGTTGAGGGGCTGGTTTATCAGTGTATGGAGAAAGGCGATCTCGCCTGGATAACCCTGACGTCGCAACGTATCTATATTGGGATGATCCACACCGCCACCTTCGACAGTGGAGATGCCAATAACATTGTGCTGATACCTATGCTGAGTGGCTATCGTGACCGCGAAACGCTGGATCTACACGTTGAGCACAACTACAGCGCATGGTACGCCGACCATGATATTGACGTGCGCGCGGCAGTAGATTTTCGCAAAGTCCTGCTGTTGTCGCAGGTGGAAAGCTTGTCGCTGTTCCACCCGGCGCAGGTGATGGCAATGGGCATCCACAAAAGTATGGACACCCGGGCGCAACATTTATAGCCAGTTGCGACCGGGCGCGGAGGGTTCAGTACGTTCTGGCGGGCGCAGATCTATCTGACGTGACGCAAGATGCCCGGCCCACAGCCCGGCAATCCACTTCACTCCCCGCGCCGTGAAGCGCGCCTGTGACCAGGTGCGCTGATTTTCACCTACGCCATCATGCACCGTAAAATACCCTGCCTGGGTGTACTGTTTCGCCGGAAGTAATGTGCCGCTGACCCGCTGCATGATATTGCGCTCCAGCAAAAACTGACGAAACTCGGACTCTTTGGCCTTGAGCATTTTACAAAGCTGACGGAAACCCAGCGACTCATCAACGTTGACGAACCAGTCAAAAAACTCAGCCTTTGGCAGCGTCAGCGCGAGCTGCGCTTCTGCCTGCTGACGCTTTTCGTACTGTTCGGCCCAGGCATGGGCCGCCGCCGCAGGGTTGGTGAAGTCCGGCAGGTTCAGGGTCCGCTCACGCTCTTGCCACTTATCCAGGAGATCGGCAGTAAAACCGGGCGAAATGCGCGCAACGGTCAACACTGAATCCCGCTTGTTGAGCAGGAACTCCTGACGCATTTCCCCTTCTCGCTCATAGAGCTGCGTCTGTACCGGCTGCGACAGGCGCTGAGTTGTCTCAAGGCTTTTGACCATGCGTTTGATTTCATTGTGGGCTATCCCTGTCAGCTTTGCGATTTCACGGCTGCTCATCACTGGCGACCGATCGTTCAAATTGAGAGTATCCAAAGGAATCACCATAGCGTTCACCACTTATGCTAAAAACCACCAACTTGCAGAATTAGTATACAATTACCTGGTTAAATATCCAGTATAATTTTTAAGCGCGGCGGCAAGTCAGAAATAATGCAGTGTGTCGGCGATCCAGTCCGCAAAGGCGCGGACGGCGGGATAGAGTGGAGGCAAAGGGTGCCAGGAGAGAGACGCCACAAACAGGGTTGCCATACCGGGTATGGTTCACTTATGGGAGGGGGTGCGGCGGCGCATTAACCCCAATGCCGAAACGCCTGAAGACGGTGACAACGTCACCCGCATCTCCTTTGCCAGATAGTGTCGCCCTGCCAACAGGTACATCGCAAGCCGTCTTAGGTAAAGACGGCTTAAAGCCATCGGTGTCCAGTTGCTGTAAGCGTCAGTAGGTAGCCCGAAGGGTGCGTCAACCCGGCCCTTCGCTGCCGGCTGCCAGCAGTGGAACCAGCACATCGCTGATGGGAACAGGAATACCGTGGCGGTGGCCGTAGCGCTGTATAACACCGTTGCGAATATCCCACTCCATTGGCCGGTTAGCCTGACGGTCAGCGAGGATTGATGTACCTAAATCAGCTGGCGCACGCTGAAAACCCGCCACGATTTCCTGCGCAACGTCGTCGTTCAGTTCCGCCCCCTCAGCCCGCGCAACGGTAAGACACTCACGCAGATAGGCCAGCGTCAGCTCGCTGATATCTTCACGGGAGAACATTCCGGCACGGCGATTGGCAAGTACCATCAGGCCAGCGGCTGCATTTTGCAGCAGCTTACGCCAGGCGACAGAAGGGAAATCTGCCGACAGTTCAACCGCACAGCGCGTGCCATGCAAGGCATCAACGACTCGTTTTGCCTGCGGGACATCCGGCAGCGTCAGTCGCGGACTGGCACGCAGCCAGACGGAGGCATCCGGCTCACGCTGGGCCGGAAACCAGACCACCGACGGCAGTACCGTTGCGCCATTGACCCAGGGTTCAAGCTGGGCTTTTTGCTCCACGCCGTTTTGCAGCGCGCAGACTACCGTGTCTCTGTCACACAATGCGCTCAGCCAGCCCGCGCTGTCGGCATTCTGAGTTGTTTTCACCGCCACAAAAACCAGACTGACGGGATGTTTGATCTTCGCCGGCTCGGTTAATACCGGCCCCGGCACCACAATTTCGCCCTCATCGTGACGTAACACTAACGCCGGATGAGCCGTACGTCCGCAAAGCAGCGGCGCGCGGCCCGCCTCATACAGCACGGCGGCAATGGTTGTACCGATCGCGCCGGGTCCAATTAGCGCGATGGTCGGATTTTCTGACATCGTTGGTTCTCCTGATTCACTTAGCCCATGATCAGTGTGCCGGTAACAATCACCGCGCACGCCAGTAATTTTCTAAAGGTCAACGCTTCGCCGAAAAACAGATAACCGAGCACCGCCACAAACAGCACGCTGGTTTCGCGCAGCGCAGAGACGGCGCCCATTGGTGCTGCGTCCATGGCGAAAATAATGATGCCATATGCCAGTAGCGACACCAGCCCACCCGCCGCCGCACTCAGTAAACCCGGCCGCCAGCGAAGCAAACTTTTGCTGTCGCGCAGGCTGATATAAAGCGCAGGCATCAGTCCCCCCCAGAGCATGCTCATCCATACGGTATAAGAGAGCGCATTACCGGAAAGGCGTACCCCTATTCCATCCGCCACGCTGTAAGCGGCGATAAAAGCTCCGGTCGCCAGGGCCTGTTTTACTCCCGGCATTGCCAGCCGACGGGTTCTGAATGCCAGCATCAGGATCCCGGACGAAACAAGCACGATGCCGCCAAGCGTATGCAGGGCGATTTTTTCCCCGGCGAAAAGCGCCGCCGCGCAGGTTATCAGAAGTGGCGAAGACCCTCGTGCAACCGGGTAGGTTTGACTAAGCTCTCCACTCTGGTAACTGCGTACCAGACACCAGTTATAGCCCACATGCAACAGGGCGGATAGCAGCGCATATTTCCAGCTTGCGCGAGCAGGTAGCGGCAGAAACAGCGCAACGACGGCGCTTGTCACGGCAATCGCAACGCACATGATGGTCATCGACCATAACCTGTCAGTGCCTCCATGTAAGAGTGCATTCCAGGTGGCATGCAGCAAGGCTGCAAACAGGGTCAGTGAAATAATGGTTACAGGCATGCGCTGATGCTAAACAGCGCTTACCCTGTTGAACAGTGAAGAGTTATCATCCTGGCATGAACAAATGCTCATACTTTATCGATAATGCCGCTGCGCCTGGAGAGACGCGTCCAGCAACCACTGGCGGAACTTGATAATGTGCGCCTGCGTCTCGATCCCCTGCGGGCAGACAAAATAGTAGGCCGCCGGTGAAGGAAAGCGGATGTCGAAAAGTCGAATCAGCGTCCCTTCGGCAATCTCTTTTTCTACATGTCCGCTGCGCGCCAGCGCAATTCCCTGTCCGAGAAGCGCGGCCTCAATCGTCATATTGGTATCCGCGAAGCGCACACTCTCATGCAGGACATTGATATTGACGCCGGTTTGCTCAAACCAGGCATCCCATTTGGGTACCAGATCAGCACCGTCACGGGTCAATAGCGGGTAGCGCAACAGCTCAGCGGGTTCGGTGGGGGTGCCAAAACGTTGTAAAAGTGACGGACTGGCCACCGGAAATATCTGTTCGCGAAACAAAAATTCGGTAAAGAGCGCGGGATAGTTACCGTGGCCGAAACGAATGGCCACATCGGATTCGGTTCCCGCGAAATTAATGACTTTATCCGAACTGTCCAGCGAAACCAGAATCTCCGGATGTAACCGCGCCAGCGCTGGCAGACGGGGCAATAGCCATTTCAGGGCAAACGAATAGGTGGTATTTACACGCAACCGCACGCGGCCATTTTGCTCTCGCAAATCGGCAAGCGTGGTCTCCAGTTTGCTGAAAAATTCGCGCACCAGCGGCGCGAGCGCGGCGCCAGCAGGTGTCAGGCTCAGGGTTTTACCGCGCTGAAAAAGTTGCAGGCCCCACAGCTCCTCCAGGTTTTTTAGCTGATGACTGACGGCGCTTTGGGTAATGCACAACTCTTCGGCGGCAGAGGTAAAGGTGGCATGGCGCGTGGCGACTTCAAAGGCGCGCAGGGTGGCAGTCGGTGGCAGGTTACGCATTCTCTTCGCCCTGTTAATGAGTGATTACTCATATCACCATAGCTGCGATCCTCTGTGCCAGTGAAATAACACCATCTGTCGGCATAATGAATTTCTTTTCAGGTTGCGGGCAGCAGATACGGCAAGCATGTTGTCCGACAACCGACTGTACGAGTCGATTGCCGATAAAAGAATGTGCCGCAGAAGACGTTTACCCGAGCGATGATAAAGAAGCCGAATAGTCGCTCTTTAACAGGGCATAGAGATACTCATCGCCCCACTCGCCCTTGAAGAAAATATTCTGGCGGAAATGTGCCTCACGGCGGAAACCGAGCTTTTCCAGCAGATTCACCGCCGATGTGTTGCGCGTGTCAACGACAGCGGTGAGGCGATGCCTGGCAAACTCATTAAAAAGCAGGGCAATAAGGTTATTTATTGCTTCCCTGGCATACCCCTGCTTCTGATATTGCAGATCAAAGGTCATACCCAGTTCGGCCTGTCTTCCCTCGTCAAAGAAATGGATACCAAGATCGCCAATCAGCGCCCCATCTTTCAGTCGCTCAACGGCCAGTTGATACCAGGTTCCCTCGCTGTTGAACGCCAGCGAACACTGCTGCGCATATAATTTCTGCGCATCATGCAGGGTATAGTGATCCCAGCTCTGAAATCGGGCCACCTCCGGCTGGTTACGGTAGCGCGCAAGCTGCGGCAAATCAGCGGGTATCAGTGCGCGTAATAACAATCTTCGGGTGTGTAGCGGCAACGCCAGTGCCATGTATCCTCTCTTCTCTTTAGTTATCCGGGCAATTAGCGCATCACTATGTTGAAAGCCCCGCAAACCAGAATCTGCGAGGCGGCACGCTCTTTGCCTGTTTATCTTTCCTGTGAACGGGCATCCCGCTTTTCAGCCTGGATCGCTTCGAGCCCGACGCGTTGACCGAATGATAGTTCTAATGTATTGCCGTCAGGGTCGGCAAAAAACACATAATAACCGACGGGGTCGCCCAGATTTTCCGGTGCTTTTCGTAATACGCCTTCCGCTATTGCCATCTCCGTTTTACGGTCAATCTCTTCGCGGGTTGCGCAGGCGACGCCAAGGTGACCAAAATGGCCCAGCGGCGTATCTGTCACGGTATCGGCCTGAACCAGCACCAGCGCAAACGGGCGTGTATGATCGCTTAACCACGCGACCTTACGGGCATCAGGGAGGTCAGGTGCGCGCAGATGTATCACCTCCATGCCGGCATAGCGGCGATAAAAAGCAATACTTTTGTCCAGGTCCCTGACCATAAAGGCAACATGGGTAAATCCAACATCGATATCTTGCATATTCAGAATAACTCCGTGTCAACTTGTGGCTGGCATCATAAAAGCTCAAGTTAACTTAAGGTCAACAGCAAGATAATCGCGAATCACCACCAATATTTGTAGTGCCACTGAGCCAGGAGACCGGGCTTGTAGCTTGTCAGGGCGCCTTCGCCGGGGCTTCGGGATGGGGCGCTATTTCATTAAGCAACCAGCGCTCGAAATCCTCTACTGCGGCGTTATTCATCCCCGTTTCAGCGGGTTTGATTAAACAGAATCTTTTGCTCAGGGTTACGGATTCCGGCCAGGGGGAGACGAGCAGACCATGTTTCAACTCATTTTCGACATACATCCGTGGCACCAGCGCCACCCCCTGCCCCGCGAGAACGGCGGCGATGGCCATCTCATGGAGATCGTAACGAACACCCTGGCCCGGATTATCCAGGCTTATCCCCTTTTCCCGTGCATACAGAGGCCACGCCTCCGGATTCTGCCGTCTGTGAATACGCGCCAGGGTATTTAACTGCTGAAAAATATCCGCTTTTGATAACAGCGAAGGATGACAGACCGGAACCAGCGTTTCCTGAAACAGAAACTGCACGCGCATGCCAGCCCAGGCAGGATGCTCAAAATGAACCACGGCATCAAAGCCACTTCCGGTCAGAATAAAAGGGTCGGTGCTGGCCGCGATATTTAAGCTGATGTCCGGGTGCAATGCCGTAAAGCCTTTCAGGCGGGGGATCAGCCATCGACTGGAAAAGGTCGGCAGGACGGCAATATCCAGACTCCGGCCACCCTCTGGCAATCCCATGATGTATTGGGTATCCCTTTCGAGCCGCTCCAGGGTTTCGTGCACATGACGGGCATAGCGGGCTCCGGCAGGATTAAGCTTTACGCGGCTTCCCGTACGGTCAAACAATTTGCAGTTGAGCAAAGATTCAAGGCGAGCTATCTGGCGGCTAATCGCCCCTTCTGTCAGGGAGAGCTCCTCTGCGGCCCTGGCAAAATTGCCGTGTCGTGCGGCGGCATCAAACGCCTGCAGGGAAGTGCTACTGGGTATTTTTCTGCGCATAAACGAGACTCTTCTTCGCCACTGATAACGCCATGTAGTGAGTTAATGTCACTGATTAATGAAATATTATCGATTTATCGCGTTAAAAACAGCTCGTAGCATGAGAAGAAATCATTGAGCAGCCCAGGCCATGGTCTGCTGTTTATGCATGAGGAGTCAGGACAATGTTCTATTTCGTGAAGTGCTCATACACCGGGCCACAGAGCGAGGGAGGCTGGAATGAATTTTATCGTCAGGAAAAAGTGCCAGCGCTGGTCTCTGTGAGCGGATTTCGTTCGTCTCAGCGCTTTCGTGCCCTTCATACGGTGAAGGATGCGAATGTGTCTGACTGTGAGGCCTATCGCCACAAAGGAGGCGGCATTTTCTCTCGACGACA
Source organism: Phytobacter palmae (assembly GCA_900112785.1). Classification (GTDB taxonomy): domain Bacteria; phylum Pseudomonadota; class Gammaproteobacteria; order Enterobacterales; family Enterobacteriaceae; genus Phytobacter; species Phytobacter palmae. The sequence goes on from FONB01000006.1 coordinate 241,634, forward strand.
GGCCTGGGGGTTAATGGCGCGCATTCGCGGCTTCGCACCTGGACGCACAACACGAATTGTGGGGTAACAATGAACGCTTCCTCTTTCCCGTCATGCCAGGTTGGCGATTTTCAGGTCACGGCGCTAAGTGACGGCTTTATGTCTGCCAGTCTGGATTTACTCTCAGGCATTGCAACAGCGGATGCCGCATCCATTCAGTACCATGCCGGGATCGCAGAACCGGGCAATATCCATATCAACTGCTATCTTATCCGCGGCCGGGGGCGAACCATTCTGGTTGATGCCGGTACAGGCGGTCTGAACAAGGCAGGGGGAGAACTTAAAGCCAACCTCGCAGCCGTCGGGGTCAGCCAGGACGATGTGGACACCGTATTATTAACGCACTGCCATCCGGACCACATTGGCGGTCTGCTTGATGCTGAAAGACGACCTGTCTTTGAACATGCGAAACTCCTTTTGCATTATCGCGAAGCGGATTACTGGCGGGATGATGAAAAGCTAAACATGGCGAGTGAGCGCGGCCAGCGTAATTTCAGACTGGCCCGTCAAACGCTGGATGCTTATGCACACAATGTCCGCTTCTTTAACGAGGAGAACATCGCTGAGGGAATTTCTCCGGTCTGGTTACCGGGCCACACGCCCGGGCACTGCGGGTTTCGCATTGATTCGGATGAAAGAAGCTTACTGATATGGGGCGATATCGTTCACTATCCCTATATTCAGACAGCACAACCCGCCGCGACCATCTTGTTTGATAACGATCCCGCTCAGGCCGAAGATACCCGGAAAAAGATACTTGCTCAGGCCGTGCGTGAAAAATGGCTGATTGCAGGCATGCATTTAGGCAAGGTTGGGTTTGCCGGGATTTTCAAAACTGAGAGGGGCTACGCGATTGCGCTGCCCGAAGAATGAGTTCAACCGACAACCAAACGCATCGCCCGGCGTATTTCGGGTCTCGCATTGCATGTGAAGCAGTGCCCTCATCTATCAGAGGGCACTGTGTTTATTGGCTGAATGTCAGAACGATTCCCAGTCAGAGCCATTAGCCGTTGACGCTGCGGGTCGCAGGCTAACCCTGGTACGCGCTGCCTCGGGTGCGAATTTCGGCTTAGTGGTGTCTGAATTCAGTTTGAACACGGAAACCAGTTGTGCCAGCTGCTCAGCCTGTTGTTCCAGTGATAATGACGCCGCAGACGACTCCTGAACCAGCGCGGCATTCTGCTGGGTCGTGGAATCCAGCTCCGTTACCGCTTTGCCAATTTGATCGATACCCCTGCTCTGCTCTTCTGAGGCGCTTGAGATTTCGTTCATGATCCCACTCACATTGGTGACTGAGGAGACAATCTGCTCCATGGTCGAACCGGCTTTATTGGCCATTTCTGAACCGGTTGTCACACGTTGCACGGACTCTTTTATCAACCCTTCAATCTCTTTGGCGGCCTGCGCACTACGTTGGGCAAGGTTTCTTACTTCGCCTGCCACCACTGCGAATCCGCGGCCCTGCTCACCTGCGCGTGCCGCCTCAACAGCAGCGTTAAGCGCAAGAATATTGGTCTGGAAGGAAATCCCATTTATTACGCTGATAATATCGGTGATCTTGTTGGAGCTTTCGGTGATGGTTTCCATCGTGCTGACGACATCCCAGACAATTTTGCCGCCGGAACGTGCATGCTCTGCCGCCACGCCTGCGAGCTGGCTGGCTTCACGCGCATTGTCTGCGTTGCGTTTAACCGTTGAGGTCAACTCTTCCATACTCGCTGCCGTTTCGACCACCGCAGCAGACTGCTCTTCGGTACGAGAGGCAAGATCAGTATTGCCTGCGGAAATATCCGACGAAGCATTCGCTACGTGTATTACCGACTCCTTAATTTGGGTGATCATGTCACGAAGCTTATCGTTCATTACGCCCATTGCCATTGTCAGACGACCAAGTTCATCGGTTGACTGCGGCACAATGTTGGCGGTCAGATCGCCTTCGGCAATGCGTTCTGCCAGGGTTAAATTGTGTTTAATCTGGCGAGTCATCTGCCGGGTCAGCAGCCAGGCAACCAGTAAACCTGTCAGCACTGCGCAAATGGCCACAATGCCCATAATCATCATTACACGCTGAATAATATCGATGTTCTTTTGAGTCTGACCCGAAACTAAATCCGCAGTGATGGTATTAATTTTTTCTGCAACGCCCGTAAGTTCTGTCGCGGCATTCTGCGATTCTTTCTGAGCACTCGCCCATGCGGTGACATTCTCCTGCATCCCGTTAAGGAATGCCTGGGCCATCTCTTTGTCTTCGGCGATAAGATTTACGTTTTCAGCATGCACAATCTTCGTCGCTTCATCGTATTGCGCCTTAAAGGTATCCATCCCCTGCTTACCGGCAGTTGACTGAATTTGATAAACGGCGGCCCAGAGACTATTAAGGCGATTAAGTAACGCGACTTCATCCTTTGAAACGTTTTCCTGCTGCTCAAGGCGGGAGCTGAATTTATCCAGTACCGCTTTCAGATTCGGCGATGTTAGATTCTGCGCTTTCCCGACGGTCGCCTGTTCGAGTTTAACGAAGGTATCCCGATGACTGGCGTAGTCAGGAATAGAACTGCGCAATTCATCAAATAAAACGCGGGCATCGCTGTCCCAGGTAAAATCCAGCCCCGTAATCGCTTTTTGATCCATCTTTTCGATGGCGACTCTATTCGCCTGAAGCGATTTTTCATCATGATTTAATTGATAAGTCAAACGGTTACGTCGAGCTGTATTAAGATCGGTGCTGATTTCGTTGATTAATTTCCCCTTTAACGCATGGTCACGGATACTGAAAGACTGTTGAATGCTGATGAGGGAGGACAAAACAATAATCAGGATTAAAACTGCAAACCCGCCGAACAGTTTAGCAGCCACAGGCAGATTTTTTATTGACGGTAACAGCTTCGACATAGCAGTATCCTCGGTGATTTTTTAATTTTCAAAAAATTGTTTCATTTTTACTTCTTGTCCGATTGCAGTTTTTTTAATTTCTTTTGAGGAATCAGAAAAACCTGACCATCAACTTACTTATCGTCAGTTACGTAACTTAATTTAATGAAAAAATCGAAAAAAAGATCCAGAGAAAATATATTCCAGTAAAAACAAATGATGTTACATAAATAATGTGAGCAAGCCTGCACATTACTGGGTTCTTATCGTGATAATCATTACCCTGCAAAGTTATTTAAGCCCAAATTACCTGATATCGAATTAAAAGATATAGTATATTTTGCCATTTGTGGATATTTGAAATATCAAAGCTCAGCATGTTATTAATTAGCATTCTGCGGATTTTTGCCGTTCACCATTCAGAATATTAATGGCGCCAGCAATGTGCGAAAAGCCTGGGTTACGCGCGTTGTCTTCTGCTAACGTAGCCACATTTAAAATAACGGCACTGTGTTAGCTTTTTCAACTCGGGTTATCCCCACCGGCAATCCTCTTCATTCACTTAGCCTGGCCTCCCCCACATCCGGGGGGCGAACCGCGCCGACCTGGCGGCGCGGTTCAACCAGACGCAATGCTTCACGTCCGGGAATAGCGTTTCAGGGAAGGTAAGAGATCACATAAAGCGATCTGCTCCGCCTGACGCTTCAATTGTTTGTCCGGTAACAAACTGATTTCTTTGAGAAAGAAGAAATGCCGTAATCGCAGCGATATCCTCAGGAAGCCCAAAGCGCCCCACCGGGGTTTTCTCTTTGCCCAATAGCGCCATCACCTCTTCGTCCGTTTTTTCCGCCAGTTCAGGACGACGAAGACGGACATTCGGCAGCATATTCTGCGCCCAGTTATCCGTCGCAACAGCCCCCACGCCAATGGCATTGACCAGAATGCCCTCCGGCGCCACGCTCAGCGCTAAGCTACGGGTCAGGTTGTTGATGGCCGCGCTAAGGGCATGTGAGACGGTAAGGTGCGGGTTAGGATAGATGCCGCCAATAGAGGAGATATTAACGATACGTCCCCAGTTTCTTTTTTGCATGCCGGGTATAACTGCCTTGCAAAAGCGTCGCATGGCAGAGAATTTTGTCTCTGTCATTAATTGCCAGTCCTCTTCCGACGTGGTTAGCAGCGTGCCCGCATGCGCTCTTCCGGCATTATTGACCAGTAAATCAATACGCTCAAAAACGCTTTCCGCCTGTTCAACCACCAGCGAAGGGAGCTCAGGATCGGTCACATCTCCGGCAACAGGCAGTGTCGAAACACCATATTTCTGCGCAATCTTCTTCGCGGCCGTAATCAGTTCAGACTCTCGTCGCGATACCATTACTAAATGCACCCCGTTCTCCGCCAGTTCTTCGCAAATGCTGAAACCAATTCCGCTTCGGGCTCCGGTGACCAGGGCCACCTTTCCAGTCAGTTTTAAATCCATTTGTTGCTCCTCATATTAAACAGAGTTACCAGAACACTATGAGTAACAAATCTCTTTTTCAGGGGCTTGCGTATCAGAATTCAGACCTCTGAAAAAAGTGCTCAAAGCGTTAAGAATCACCTCTGCTTATACTGCGGCAACTTTGTACTCAGGGTGAGGAGTGGTCAATGTCTACCAATAACCACGCGCTTTCTTCTGCCAGAATTCTGCTGCTGGCGGTTATTTGCTGTATTGTGGTGGCGAATATTTATTTTAATCAATCCGTTCTGAATTTGATTGCGGGTTCCTTTCCCCATGAGCGGGAATCTGTTTCTTTAATCCCCGTGGCCACCCAGTCAGGCTATGCGACGGGTTTATTTTTTCTTATTCCTTTAGGCGATTATATTGAGCGTCAGCGGCTTATCCTGCGACAGGCACAGGTACTTTTTCTGGCCCTGATCGGCATGATGTTATCCCCAACGGCGTCAGTACTGGTGTTCTTCGCTTTTATTACGGGTATGTCCGCAACCGTTGCCCAACAGATCGTGCCGCTTGCTGCTTCTCTCTCTAAACCCTCTTCCCGGGGTAAAACGGTAGGGACCGTGATGAGCGGTGTTCTCGCCGGAATCCTTGCCGGACGGGCTATCGGTGGCCTTATTGGTCAGTATTTCGACTGGCGAGGCGTCTTTTTCTTCGGGGCGGTCATGACACTGCTGGCGCTGTTTTTAATCTTGCGCATTTTGCCCTCTCAGTCGTTGCCTGCGCCAGCATTTAGCTATCTGGCGCTATTACGTTCCTTAGGACACCTGTGGCAAAGCGAGCCGCAGGTGCGTAACGCAACGCTGACACAAGCTATGCTGTTTGCCTCGTTCAGCGTGCTGTGGACCGTACTCCCGTTTTGGTTAGCCCATCGCTACGGTTACGGCGCAGGGGTAACCGGAATGCTGGCAGTACTGGGGTTAATTGGCATACTGTGTGCGCCTCTGGCGGGCAGTTTCAGCGATCGTCAGGGGCCCTTGCGGATGGTCATTTTTGGCGTAGCACTCATGCTGCTGGCCTGGATTGTTTTTTTAGGCTGGAACAATATGGCAGGAATGGTGGTGGGTATTTTATTACTGGATGCAGGCGAGCAATGTGTATTGATAGCCAACCAGCACACCATATACTCTTTGCGCCCGGATGCCAGAAACCGTCTGAATACGCTCTTTATGTGCGTGATGTTTATTGGTGGCGCCTGTGGTTCGCTGACGGCTACCGGGTTATGGGAGACCACACATAACTGGACGCTGATTTCTTTAGCGGGGGCTGCGCTCGTACTCAGCGGGATGTTTATTGCCGTAAGACGAAAATATTAACGCGCGGTTCGGGCATACAGGGCCAACGCCTTTCTGACATCTGTCGTCCTGTCTGAGACATCGACACCCTGTAACGCTTCCAGTAATACCTGTTTAGCCGCGCCATTTTCCCCGGCAGCGGCCTGCGCTGTTGCCAGTGAATACGCAATACGCAGGGCCCAACCGTGAGCCTGTTGCTGCCGCGCTTTATCCAGAGCCTGCGTCAGCAGCAAGCGTTGTTTCTGAGGTGGTAATTGTGTGGCGCAAAGACGCATCAGCTCAGGCGCGCACCAGTTTTCCTGCTCCCGGCTGGCGATTTGCTGCGCCAGGCTAGCATCAATTTCGGATAACAAAGGGGAATATTGCCAGTCCAGTCCCATCGCCCGCAGCGAGCTAAACAGCGTCGTTTGACTGACATCGGTATCACTGAACTGCTGAGCCCAGACAAGAAACAACTCCCCATAGGTCTTCCAGAAATACAAATCATGTTTTTCCGCCAGGTGAACCAGCCAGTTTGCCGCCCTTATCACCCAGCGTGGATGACGGTCCAGTGCCGCAGTCATGCAGGCCCCCTCGGCCAGTGCACAACAAAGAGAACAGGCATGCTGCAAACGCGCGGCTTTTTTAACACCGCGTAAGGCCATTTTTTTCGCGGCCTTATACTCCCCCTGAACCCAGAGTAAGCGAGAGAGAAAAGCCATACCGGCGGTCTCTTGATCAAGCCCGAAACGGAAAGGATGACTCATATTCTCCTGCTCGTACCAGGCCAGAGATTGCAGCAGATATTGGCGACCTTCGCTATGTTGACCTGAAAAATGCAGGGATACGCCGAGAATACGCAGCCCGGCGGCATGGGCCTGCGCATCATTGATTTCCCGCGCCAGTTCGCACATAGACTGCGCATGCTCACGCGCTTTATCCAGATCGCCCGTGCGCAGGCAATACAGCCATAATCCGTAATGCGCCTGCAGGCGTATTTCTTTGTCGTCGAGCTTTTCTGCCAGCGTCAGCGCGGTTTGCCAGGCTAAATGGGTTTCAGACGTTGGGCCTCTGGCCCAGGTTGATGCCTTACCTGCTGTGGCGCACAGATGCATTCTCTGGTGTAACGTCAATTCAACCCGCGAGCTATTTTCAAATATCAGCGGATAAATATGACGCTGACACTCGTCATAGAGCGAGTATTCAATCCAGAACGGCGTCATAGCCTGCAAGATAGCAAGCCCGGTTGCGCAATCACGCCCCTCGGCCAGGGTTTGCTGTAATACACTTCGCAAGTCATTCAGGATATGGCGATAGCGTTGCCGCCACTGTTGCGTTGGCAACCTGAGCCACTCATTTTGCGCCTGTTCCACCAGCATCTTATTGTAACTGGCAAAATCGGCTGCAAGCGCAGAGTATTCATCCTCCTCCCTGAGCTTCGCGCATGCGAATTGACGCATGGTTTCCAGCAGGCGAAAACGCGTAACAGGCGTCTGACTACTGACCTGAATCAGTGACAGGGACAACAACCGCTGCAAGTCGTCAATAACCTGCCAGCTATGGTTGTCCTTTGTGCGCAGAAAATCACTTACTGACTCCACACTGAATGTGTCGGTAAAGATGCCAAGCATCCTGAATAACCGTTGCTCGCGGGCGTTGAGTAGCTGATAAGTCCACTCCAGGGTCGTCACGATTTTCTGATGTCTCGACGCCAGAGAACGGTGTGTATTACTCAATAACGGGAAACGGTCCTCCAGTCGATTATAAATCTCCCGGACACTCATAAATGGCAGACGTGAAGCCGCCAGTTCAATGGCCAGCGGCAAACCATCAAGATGACGGCATAGTTCGCCAATCAGCGCTAGTTCACTGGCAGAGGGCTGGAAATCATGCTGATTGGCTTGCACACGCTCAATAAAGAGACGCACGCTGGGAAAAGAGATTAACGCGGGGCTATCGACAGCCTCTTTTTCCGGGACTTGTAATGGCGGGAGTAAATATTGTTGCTCACCGGCAATCTGCAACGCCACCTGGCTGGTCAACAGTAATTTGATCCGGGGAGCCAGCCGCAGAAGCAGCGTAATCAGCGGTTCCAGTTCGCCAGTAACATGCTCACAGTTATCAATCAGTAGCAAACACCGACGCTGCGCAAGCTGTTGGCGTAAATCGGCATCATGCTGAACGCCGGATAATGGCAGGTGTAGTGCCTGTGAAAAAACAGAGAGCATGCTGGCTTCGTCAGTGATATGCGCCAGCTCAGCCACGCAGAGTCCATCCGCAAAAAGCGAGTGTTGGCTGTTAACAACTTCCCATGCCAGACGCGTCTTCCCCACTCCCCCCGGGCCGGTTATCGTCACCAGAGGGTGGTGATTTAATAAGGCACAGACCTCCTGCACCGCCTGATCGCGCCCTAAAATCGAGCTTAAAAAAGGGGTGACTACCGGGATCGTTATTTCCGGGTCAGAGGAAGCCTGCAACGGCACGCTATTGATGTTAAAGCGGTAGCCACAACCAAATTCCGTAACAAGAAGATGCCGATCGCTACCCAACAGGCGGCGCAGAGCTGAAATTTGCGCCTGAAGATTATTCTCTTCGACGATTTCATTTCCCCACACCTGAGTCAGTAAAGACGCTTTACTGACCGCATTACCGTTAGCCCTTATCAGCACAACCAGAACATCAAACGCTCTGGCAGAAATTTTTACCGGCTTACCCCGGTGCAACAGAATCCTGAGCTGCGGCCAGATTTGCCATTCAGCAAAGCGAATCTCATCGGTTGTTATCATAGTTCTGAGATCTTCTGTTCTTAACCATCACACCTTCACTGTATGCCGGCAAAGCCCTTATTAACGTACCGACGTATCTGGTTTTACAGCGAACGTCACTCGCCCTGTGTTTAACCAGCCTGACCGGAGCCGTTGATAATTATAGAATCATGCATCACTGGCGCATAGCCCTGCGATTTATTCATCAACTCACCGGGTATTAGCCGGTGAGTCATAACCAGGGTGACCATTATCAGAAGTTTGTCAGCACAATTTTGCCCTGAATCCCCCCCATTGCAGCACGCTGATGAGCAGCCGATGCCATTGCTAATGGATAGGTGCTATCAATAACGACCCGGACAAGCCCCTTTTCCAGAAGACGGCCTGCTTCATATAATTGCGCGCCGCTGGAGCGTACCTGCGTAGACGACACCGTCACCCCTTTTTGCGCCGCCTCTTCCCGTGCAGTAAAACCCAACGGGTTAACCAGAAATAGTGCCCCGCCAGGCTTTATGCAGCCCAGAAAACGCTCCATATTTGCCCCACCCACCGCATCAAGAACCAGATCGACATTTCTGACTTCGTTCTCAGCGGCTGTTTTGGTGTAATCGATAAATTCATCCGCCCCCAGCTCACGCAACAGCGTCTCATGGCGTGAAGACGCCACGGCAATCACCTTCGCCCCTTGCCAGCGGGCAATTTGCACGGCAAGGTGACCCACGCCGCCACCGGCACCATTGACCAGCACCGTCCGTCCTTTTAATGGCACCGCCTTATGTGCAAAAGGCTGGAAGGGATTCGCCGCGTCATGCCCCGTTTCGATAAGAAATTGCCAGGCCGTGAGCAGTGACATTGGCGCAGCGGCAGCCTCCACATGCCCAATACCACGGGGTTTGAGCGCCAGCTCTGATGAAGGAACGTTGACATAATCGGCACAGGCGCCGCTGCCCGTCATCACTTTGTCAGGAAAGCCCACCATCGAATAGACCTCATCCCCGGTGCGAAATGCCGTCACATTTTTACCGACTGCCGCGACGACACCTGAGATATCCGTCCCCAAAATGAGTGGAAAAGTGGGTTCTGGCCGCCATTCAGGCGGAAGCGTCCGAAAGCCGTCGCGCAGATACCAGTCTGGCGGGTTAAGGCTGGCGGCCTGCATATGTACAAGGACATCGTCGCTGCCCATGCGTGGCCGGGGGGCATCTTCATAGATCAGGTTTTCTGGCCCGCCAAACGCATGTAACCGTACCGCTTTCATCATCTCAGTCATTATCATCTCGCTCAAAAAAACCTCAGATGACAGAGCATATGATTAATAGTCAGGGTTGATAATAGGGGCTGATTTCGCTTTACTTATGCCATGAAGGAACAAATCGGTTTTGAAAGACTCACGGGTCTCATTGCATTCGCTCGCGCAGGCGCTCTGGGTAGCTATAGCGCCGCTGCCCGTGCGCTTTCTGTATCACCCTCTGCAATCAGCAAAAGTATTCAACGGCTGGAGAAACAGCTCGGCATCACCTTATTCACCCGAACAACACGTTCACTGGTGTTGACTGCCGAAGGGCGTGAACTGCATGAGCGAGCTTTGCGGTTGTTACGGGATGCGGAAGAGATCGAACAGGTAGCGAAACGCTCGCGCGCAGAGCCTGCGGGAGTGTTACGCATTGCGGCATCATTACCGGTGGGCATCCATATGATTGCCCCTCTCCTTCCCGCATTTTGCGCCGTTTATCCAAAAGTGACGATTGATTTACGCTTAAGCGATCGGGTAGTAAACCTCGTTGATGAGAATATTGATATTGCCATTCGACTTGGCGAACTCGCTGATTCAAACCTTCTGCTGCGTCGCCTTCCGCCCTACCAGATAAGTTGTTATGCCTCGCCTGAATATGTAGCCCGTTGCGCGCCTCCGCAACATCCTGATGACTTGTCCGGACATACGACAGTCAATCTGCGTTATCAAAATACGGGGCAACTCTTTCGCTGGCCGTTTCGCGTCGGGGAACGCGAGACAGAAATTGTACCTTCGTCAACAATCATTGCTGATACCAGCGAAGCCGTCATTGCCGCCGTTGTTGCCGGTGCGGGTATAGGTATGGCGTCAAATTTTATGGCCGCGTCTCTGGTAAGAGATAAAAAATTAATTCCCCTGCTCTGCGATTTTGCGGTGGAGCGGCATGATATTTCGGCTGTCTGGCATGAAAGCCGACGCGCCAATCCTGCGGTACGCGCTTTTCTGGAGCATATGCTTCACTCTTTTTAAGCCACCCTCTGTGGCGATAACAGACAATGCACGGTTAAGGTCGCGTCGGCGGAATGCAGCGCTGCGTGCAGGGTAATAACATGCTCAAGAAACGACCTTAAGCCCTCCTTTATATTTTCAGGCATTTACACTTCCCGGGCGAATAGCCAAATTTACGCGAAAAAGCGCGAGAAAATGCCTCAGCGCTTCCAAAGCCAACGAGTGCGGCGACAGCTTTGACGCTACGTCCGGAACGTAATTTGGCCGCGCCCAGCGCTAAGCGCCAGCTGGTCAAATAGGCTCCCGGAGATTCTCCGACGGTTTTCTTAAAAACATCGATAAATTGCGCACGGGACATTCCCGCAATAGCGGACAGGTCGGTGATCTGCCACTTTCGCGCCGGATCATCGTGGATAGCAACGAGGCTCATATGCAGCTTTGGATGAGCAAGTCCCGCTAACAGCCCCGCATCGACGGTTCCCTGTGCGATAGCCCGACGAATAGCCAGCACCACGATGACTTCGCACAGCCGGGTCTGGACGATACCGCCACCGCAGCGGTTCACATCGTTCTCTGCCACGATCAGTTCAGACAGGCCAAATAGTTGCGGCATCTCTGCCATCGAAAAGCACAATTCGTCCGGTAATGCGCCAATCAGCGGATTAGCACTGCCGCCAAAGTCAACTCTGGCGGCAGCGCAGAGCGTTGCCCCTGCAGGCAGCCCACCCGACGTTCTGGCACGGTAGAGCAAATGGGTCGGCCCGCCTGAACGGTTGACATCAATAATCAGCAGGTTTGCCGACGTTGCCGAATCGCATGGTTCCACACAAAGCGGGAACGCTTGCAGGAAGGCCGTTAACCGATCATATCTTCGTGGAATAATCAGACTTGCAATCATGCTTTTCTCAAACTTTCTTACCCTTAATCTTTTATTCTACTTCAACGAAACATGATGACCTATAACCTGAATGATCAACCGGAGATACCATGACCCAGGATTCTGCCGCTAAATTCGATGCTGCACGCGCAGGGGAATATGCACGCCAAAGCCGGATTGCGCTGGCCGGTTATGATGCCTGCCACGAACTTTCCGCCTGTATGCTTTCTGCCGCGCTGGGCGAAGCGAAACCTGCACGTGTGCTGGTGGCAGGTGCCGGAGGAACGGCCGGTGAGATTATCGCCTCTGCGACCCTGGAACCGACCTGGACTTTTGTCGCCGTCGATCCCTCTCAGCCGATGCTGGAGCTTGCCCGTGCCAATATAATCCAGGCAGATATAGCAGAGCGGGTTGAAATCGTGTCCGGCGCTGTTTCTGATCTGGATGTATCCCCGACCTTCGATGCAGCCATCATGATTGGTGTACTGCACCATTTGCCGGGCGACGAAGCAAAGCAGGATATTTTGGCCCAGATTGCGATGCGTCTGAAACCAGACGCCCCGATTGTCATTGCCGGAAATTATCGCGCTTACGCGTCGCAGCCCTTGCTGATGGCCGCATGGGCAAATCGTTGGCGCATGAACGGTGCGACACCGGAAGAGCTCCGGTCTAAAATGGACAAAATACTGCAGGGCGCAGAGCCCCCCCGGTCGGAAGATGATGTCTTTGCCTTACTCTTCGAAGCAGGATTTGAAACGCCCATTCGCTTCTTTTCGAGTCTGTTCTGGGGAGCCTGGCTGGCCCGCCGCATGTCTGCGGCGAAATGAATAAGAAGCAGATATTCTGCTGATATTTTCTCGTTACGAAAATATCACCAGGTTGCACAGCCAACTGTCATTATCCCGATATTTTACCCATTATTTCTTTCTGTGTGGGAATACGGTTAGTCGCGATAAATTTGCTCGCTGCCAGACAATTCGGGACTTAACAGGTTGATTAAATAATTGGAAAATCTTAGGCTACCCTCAAAATAGAATGGGTAAGCAAAGGTTCACAATGAAAAACATAACTCCAGGATATACGGCTGTCGACTTATCACGTTGGGCAAGGAAGGAGCATTTTGAAGCCTTTCAGTCCTTTGCTCAGTGTACATTTAGCCAGACTGTGCAATTAGATATTACTGCGCTACTAAAACAAATAAAGGAAGCTGGATGGAAGTTTTACCCTACTATGATTTTCCTGATTGCCAGAATAGTAAACAGGCATACGGAATTTCGTATGGCCATAAAAGATAATGAACTTGTCATATGGGATGAGATTCATCCTTGTTATACGATTTTCCATGATGAAACCGAGACCTTTTCGTCATTATGGAGTCAGTACGATGGTAATATTCTCCACTTCCTGAATCATTTTTCAGAAGACGTCGAACGCTATCGCGATAATCTTTCCTATCTGCCAAAGGAAGAATCGCTGGAAAATGTCTTTTTCGTATCGGCTAATCCCTGGGTAAGTTTTACCAGTTTCAATATCAATGTTGCTAACATGCAGAACTTTTTTGCCCCCATGTTCACCCTGGGAAAATACTACAAACAAGGTGAAAAAGTCCTGTTACCCTTCGCCGTCGAGGTACATCATGCCGTTTGCGATGGTTTCCATGTGGCAAGGCTTATCAACGAATTACAAGAGATGTGTGATGATTTGCAGCAACTTTCAGACAAGCGCAATGGCTGATACGCCAGACGTCACAGAGCCCCCTTTTTGCAGGGGGCGAATCCATTGAGCTTAAATGCGTCAAGACAGCGGTGGATGACTGAGCAATCAAATAAGTAAACGCAGCATAACGACTCGCGAATTGATCTGAGGTGACGAGCCTGAATATATACAAGCCTGTCGAGTTAACATGTTCTGTCGCCCCCATTCCAGCGCCTGATATCACCTATTTTTGGCGACCTGATGCCGACACTCAGGATGTTCTTGGTGGTATATAAGCTTACCTTCGCTTTGTCGTCATCCTGACTTTCTATCTGAATTAATGTGTTGTTAATTAACAGCCCATCCGCCAGGAACTTTTGATTGATCTCACCCTCTTTACGTTCCCCGTCATACTCGCTTAATACAATGACCGGATTGCCTGAATAGGCCTCATATTCCAGGCACTGCCTCGCCATGTGCCTTAATGTTCGATAGGTATCGGAAGGCCCCGTCTTACTGGTAAAACTACCATCATAAGATGCCTCGCTGCTTTTTAAATCGCTAACGGTTATGGCACAACCGCTAATTGCCATGGAAAATAATAGCGTCGCCAGAGCCAGATATTTCACTTTTAACTCCATTATTTTATCTGCGCCCCTCCGCCCGGCGGGGATCTGTATTTTCATTCAGACAGCGTTGCGCTTTGGGAAGTCAATGGTCACCATCAACCCGCCTTCTGCTGACGTACTGAGGCTGACATTGCTGTTGTGTTGCTGCGCAACCGCTTTGACTATCGCAAGCCCCAGGCCACTCCCGCTTTGCATTTGATTAGGGTCGCGAAAAAATCGGTCAAACACGCGCTCCCGCAATTCAACAGGGATACCCGGCCCGGCATCTGAGACGCGTAGCTGAGTGGAGCCATCTGATGCGCGTACCTCAACCTCGACCCGTCCGCCCTCAGGGCTGTACTTGATGGCATTTTCAATGACATTGTCGATAAGCGACATCAGGCGTTCCCTGACACCGGTAATCCAGGCTTCATCATGCGAGTAAAATTCAAGCTCAATCCTGCGTTCAGCAGCCAGCGGTGCCAGTACAGCCATTCGCTCCTGGATAAGCGTCGTAAGCGACACAGGCTCCATAACCGCGTCAATGCGCGCTTCGCTGTGCATCAGTAGCAGTAACTGATTGACGAGACGTGCCGCACGGCTATTGCTGCGAATTATCCCCGCCAGCAACTCCTGTTGCCTGTCGCTGCTTACGTAGGACTGCAAAGCCTCAACATTGATGCGCATTGCAGCCAGGGGAGTACGCAGTTCGTGAGCGGCATCGGCAATAAAAACCCGTTCCCTTTCCGTGCTTTCCCGCACCCTGGCCAGAAAGACATTAATCGCGTCAACCATATGGCGAAGCTCCCTGTGCTTTGGCACTTCTTTTAAGGGGGAGAGATCGTCTGGCGTTCGTAAGGAAACTTCATTAACCACTTTGTTCCAGGGGCGCATTGCTATGCGAATTGATAACCACGCTGGAAACAAAAGAAAAGGAATGCACACCAACAGCGGTAAGATGTAGTAGCCGCGCGAGTTCAGGTAAAAGAAGAAGTTCCAGCCTGCGGCAGGGGTAACGAGCGTAACTTCCAGATCCGCGTTTTCTGACTTTAACGTACGACTGGTCCAGAAGCGCCCTTCACTTTGAATACGCTCAATCTCCCCAAACCGGGTATTAACTACCCCTGTCGGCGCGCCAGCCGAGGCATAAATCAGCGCGTTATTCTGGCGAACAATCAGGCTGATCGACAGTTCAGGATCTTCACCTCCGCCATAACCTTCACGCAACGCCTTGCTGAACGCTTCAAGAACGACGGTTCGCTCCTGCGCGCGCGTCTCCATACTTCGAACCAGGGTAAAAACGGCATCGTAAGTCTTACTGCCCGTGAGTATCGAAGGGCTGCGCAAGTCTTCCCATAAAACAAAGGTCAGAAAGAGGCACCAAAGCAGGGTAAGCAGTAGCATCTGGGCAACCATAATTCGCCGTACCAGCGTTGGGATCTGCAGTTGTCGCCAGTAATTTCGCATCAACCGTCCCCTTTCTGGATCGGGACGGTATCAATGACATAACCTACGCCCCGTACCGTTCGCACATAGCCTTCGCCGATTTTGCGCCGCAAATTTCCCATGTGCACATCAAGAGCATTGCTCATATTATCTTTTGCGCCGAATATCCTTTCTTCCAGAAACCTGCGTGTAAGCACACGGTCAGTCCGCAACATCAAAATCTCAAGCAGGGCATATTCACTTGCCGTCAGATCAATATTACGTGCGCTTACGGTCACGCGTCGGGTCGGTACATGAAGAGATAAGCCCCGAACTTCTATTATCTCATTTTCAAAACCGTAACTGCGTCGCGCAAGTGCCCGTACCCTTGCCAGCAACTCAGCGAGAACAAAAGGTTTAACGAGATAGTCGTCCGCACCGGCATCCAGTCCACTCAGACGATCCTGCAGCGTACCTCTGGCTGTCAGGATGATGACGGGGATCCCCTTGAGCTGCTGGCGCATGTATGCCATTAGGCTCATGCCATCGCCGTCAGGCAGCCCGAGGTCGAGCAACACAAGTTCTGGCACGCAGGCATCGATTTGATGCAGCGCATCCTCTTTGCGGCGAACCCATATAACATCAAACCCTTGATCTGCAAGCGCAATGCGTACGCCGTTGCCGAGATCCAGGTCGTCTTCGATTAGGAGTATTTTCACAATAAGTACTGTATCAACAGTGAATGAAGATCGTCTGAAGAAAAAAGGTATCAGGAAATCTATCAGCTTTGCCGCAATGGTACTCGCTTCAGTATTTCTTCATTTTTGGCTCATAAGAACTTTAGGGTGGACATTCAAACTGAGCGTACTGGCGTGTAAAACCGCTTTTCTCGTAACCAGTTGAATCTACAAGGACTTCTTTAATGAGAATTATAGACCTGCACCATAAGTCCCCTCATCCACTCCTGGGCTGCCGTCTGAAAATGTTATTGCCGGGGCTTCTCCTGGCGTTACTGGCCACCCCGGTACTGGCGGCAGAACAGAAACAGGGTAACGAGTTGATTCTGGGTGGCGGCGTTAATGTCGCGCCACGTTATTCTGGATCGGATGAAAACCGCGTCACGACTGCCCTGGTGCTTGACTATTCTATGGCAAATGGTCTTTTCGTCAGCTCTACGCGTGGTCTCGGTTATGGCAATAATATCGGCAAGTTTAATTACAGCGCAGCGCTAAGCTACCGCGCGGGTCGTAAAGATCGTGACGTGGACAGCGACTCGATAAACGACGGCAGCGACTACTTGCGCGGTATGGGCGACATCAAAGGCTCGGCTATCGCTGCGCCTGCCCTGGGGTACGAAGTGACCGACTGGCTTAATTTGCAATTGCAGGCTGAGGTGCCAGTTTCTCAGCGCGACAATGGTACTGCCTTGCATTTTGGTATTGTCAGCCCGCTCTATAAGTCAGCGAAAAATTCCGTGACGCTGGCGCTAACCGGCAGTTGGGGGACGAGCAAGTATATGCAAACTTACTACGGGGTAAGTGCATCGCAGTCAGCCACCTCGGGGTTTACACAATATAATGCCGGATCGGGAATTTATGCCTGGTCGACGAATCTTAACTGGACATACAAGATCAATCAGGACTGGAGCGTGATTACCGAGGCAGGCTTTACACAGTTGACGGGTGATGCAGGCAATAGCCCCCTTGTTCAACGGAAAACATCACCCACAGGCAGCCTGAAGGTGACATATAGCTTCTGACCGTTAGCTGAGATGTGTCGCCGGAAGAATATACCGTTGCAATGAGTGCATAAACACGTCTGTTCCGTTAGGCATGGTCAGGTCAGGACAACGTTGCCGGTGAGCCTGAGGGCTTCCGGCAGACGTTTACCGTAACGCGATTTCAGCCTGCGGAGCGTTAAGCGCAGCGCTGAACAGGTGCTTACCCGGGCCTGTTAGCCATTGTTCCAGTTTCATCATCTCACCGAACATCGCCTCAAGAGCCGGGATGTCAGCCACACCGGCGACAATGCCATTGTCAACCAGCTCCGTAAGCCGACGGAGGAAGCTGTTTTGTGTTAAAAGTGCCTCAGAAAAGCGCTGGTAGTGGATGGGGAAACCTGCGGCGTTCGAGAAAGCATATTCCAGATCCTCACCGGTCAATGCCTGGCTGGAGATTTCCAGCACTTTTCCTGCGAATTGTTGAGGGTTACACAGAATGTGGGCGTTAATACGTCCGAGATCTTCCAGCGCGATCATTTGCATCGACTGGTTACGTTGCATAAAGAAGGAAAAATGGCCGGTGTTGAGCCCCATACCAGGCAACATCAGCATCTCCATAAAGCTGGCCGGGCGCGTGATGGTCGAGGGTACGGGTAAAGAACGGACATAATTTTCTATCTCCGACTTACTGTCGAAGTGCCCCATACCTGTAGGCCCTTTTCCGGCAGCGCCAGATGAAGAATAGACAAGATGGCTGACCCCGGCCGCAAGGGCGCTGTCAGCGATGGCTTTTCCCTGGATTATCTCCTGCTCATCGCTTACCTCTCCCCCCGGCGAGCTGGTCTGAACGCTGAAAACGCCCTGAATACCCTCCATCGCCCGGTCAATGGAAGCCCTGTCAAAAAGATTGCCGACTGCGAGCGTGATCCCTGAGGCCATCAGTGCCTTCGCCTTTTCGCTATACGGGTCCCGCACAAAGCCCCTGACTTTACGCCCGTTCGCCCGTAGCGCACGAGCCACGGCCCCTCCCTGTTGTCCGGTGGCACCGAAAACAAGAAATTCTGCTGGCTGATTCATTTTGGTTCTCCATAGTAACTATTGAAAGTCACAGTATGGAACTATTATGATTTCCTCCACAAGACGGCACATTTCTGGTCCCTGGTTACATACAGGTAACTAACAGGAGCCTTTAGCGGAGAGAAGATATGGCGCGTGAGATCAATGGCAGGCCAATTATTGAAACGGCGGATGGACCGAAACTGACACCTTGTGCGCCGGGGAGTGTGCTGGAAAGATTGGGTGATAAATGGACCATACTGGTAATTTCGCTGCTCTCTCTTTCGCCTGATATTCCTCTGCGTTTTAGCGCCATCCGCCGCGGCATTCCCGATATTTCACAGCGTATGTTGACCCTGACTCTTCGCAATCTGGAGCGAGATGGTCTTGTTAACCGTTATTATTACCCGGAGCTTCCTCCACGGGTGGAATATCAGCTAACTGACCGTGGCCTTTCGATGCTCAAACCTCTCGCCGGGTTCACCGACTGGATCAGGGATACATGGCAGGATATTGAGGCTTCCCGGAAAGCCTTCGATGAAGCAGCCGAAAAAAAGACGATATCGTCCCGTTAAACTCAGAGCGAAAAACGAACCTTGCTTATTTGTTACGCCTGAATCTGCGTTGCTATTTTTAATGAATGCACAATAATTCAGTTAATACAATTTTCCATCAAATGATAAGGTTAGCTCCCCCCTGAATTTTATGAGCAGGAATGAACGTGAATATTTCAGAGAAAAATGAATGGCGTAAGGATAACTACCTGATAAGTACAGACAGGAAAAAACTGGACGTGCAGGCTATCCATCGCTACCTGACAAGATCCACCTGGGCTAAAGGTATTAACCAGTCTATTGTTGGCGCATCAATTGAAAACAGCCTTTGCTTTGGTGTTTATCATGATGAAGCCCAGATAGGTTTCGCTCGTCTGATAACAGATTATGCTACGTTCGCTTACCTTTGCGATGTCTATATTCTTGAAGAATATCAGGGAGAGGGGTTGGGAAGATGGATAATGGAATGCATACATGATCATCCCGTATTTGAGCAATTACGCAGGATCATGTTGTTCACAACAACAGCACCCTGGCTTTATAAAAAATTTGGCTACGAGCCCGTAAATCAGGAAAACTATGCATGGACCATCACCCGGCCTGATATTTATGCCAATGAAAAAAAGCCTGGCTGACTTACGCCCATATTCAGTTCTTCACTGATTTATGTACTTCTGAGTGCGCAATATCCGCTCAGCGTAAGGAATAAACCTAATATTGTACACGCGCGCGGACCGCGGTTATATCAACGTATTTCAGTGCGTTTCCTCTGCGGCGTAATTATTGTTGATAGCGTAAAGAGTGCATTTAGTTGCCCCTTTGCGTTGTTGCTTTGCACAGATATTAAGTGCCGTTGCGGCAGCTTCCTGACTGTTCCTGGCCCAGTATGCAGCGCCCCAGTCCCCGTCCGGATCGGTCGCAAATGCTTTTTCATATCGCTGCGTTGTTTTATACCCGGAAAAAGCTTTTTTTCCGGCAGCATTCAGGGCTGGCGGTTCAACGAGATTGACGGTCGGAAGCTTGATTATCTCCTTAAAAGGCAGATGGTACTGCTCAAGGAAAGTGGCAACGGTATTCCACCAGAAACTCTCTGGCGCAGAATCCATAAAGACGTGGCCATCCTTCCCGTAAGCAGGCATGACGATGAACCGGGCCGGGCTTTTACCCTGCTGCCAGGCATTAAACATCTCTCGGCCTGTATCCGGGGGAAACGACTTATCGTTTTCTGCGTAAAGCCACAGCGAAGGGAGCTTCGCTGTTTTTCCGTATTGTGCATACGATTTCATCAGCCCTGTTTTATCACAGAAGGATTTCCCGTCGATAGCCCCTCTGCCACCATCAAAATTGATAACCGCCTTAACGCCTGGCGGGTTCGTGGCCCCCGTTGCGATAACCGCAAATCCACCAGCGGACATACCAACCAACAGCGCATTATCAACGGATGCCCATGAGTTCCGGCGTACAGCGTTCAGCGCCGCAACCATATTTTGAACGTCCTGCTCTCCGGCCTGAAGATGAGAGGGCTCGAGGCAAGTGTGCCCTGTATATTCTGCAGCGCCACTGGACTGACCGTACCCCTGGCGCAGAACAACCACCGCAGCATATCCGTGGCGTGCAAACGCGATTGCTGTTGAGGAATAGCGGTTTGGGTTAAGCGTCCAGCGGTCAAATTCAGCCGTACCGGTAGTTCCATTGGTGATCAACACAACCGGCAAAGGTCTCTTGCTTACCGGCCGTGTGACAAAAGCGTCAAGTATTGCAGGCTGGCCGTTATGTAAAGTGACGGACAGCATCAGTGGTTCCCTGATAAGCCCGCTTATCTGTTGGTATTCATCCGTGTCCCTTAAAGATTCTGCATGCCCCGGTAAACTTATGATGAAGACTATCAGTGACAACATGAGAGAGGCTGAGTGGAGTATGAAACGGCTAAACATCAGGAGGTATCCTTAATTGGCCTTGAGATATACCGCTTTGCAGATGCGTGCTGGCGCTAACGCTGACAGTGCCCCTGTAGTAATAACTTAAGATTCTTCATCCACCAGGTGAGATAAAGAACATTAACGTAAGCAAACATTTATGTTGGATAGCTACGTGCGATTTCTACCTGCCAGTCCAGAGATTTCGTCACCTGCTGGCTGACCAGTCGTCTTCATGTCTCCCACATTATTGATATAAGCCTGCAGGCCTGCTGCGAGAAGATCGAACACCGTTTTACAGGCCTTACTGTGGCGCAAATCCTCATGCATCACCAGCCAGGTGTCGAGATGAAATGCAAAGAAATCAGGCATCAGCCTCACTAACGGAACAGGAAAATCGGCCAGTTGAACCTGACACATGCCTATCCCTGCGCCTGCGCGGATAAGGTTCAATTGCGCTACATCGCTGTCAGTGCGCACGGTAAAGCGTTCACGATTTAACTGAGGATAATGTTTCAGCGCCTGTAAAATAAAAGGCGTCGTTTTGTCAAAGCCCACGAGCGTATGGGTGAACAACTCATCAACACTTTTCGGTGCGGCGTGGCGTGCCAGATAGGACGGCGAGGCATGCAGACCAATTTCAATACTGCCCAACCGACGCGCAATGAGCTGTTCCTGCACCGGTGTGCTCATACGTACCGCAATATCTGCTTCCCGGTTCAATAAATCCTGTATTCGGTTAGACAGCACCAGTTCAATAGTAAGCTGCGGATACTCTTCTTTAATACGTGCAATCAGGGATGGCAGCACTTCAGTGCCGATAATCTCGCTCGCAGAGACGCGAACCACGCCATGTAACCCAGCCGGGTGACTACTGAAACTGGCAGCCGAACGCTCAATCATACTGGCGGTGTTTTCCATCGCTTGCGCATGGCCTTGCAACGCGGCTGCCGCATCCGTGGGCTGCAGACCACTCTGAGCGCGCGTAAACAAAACCAGACCCAGAGCGGATTCCAGCGCCGCCACGTGACGCCCGGCCGTGGGCTGGGTGATGGCAAGCATGCGTGCCGCCCCCGAGAGGGAACCTTCTTTCATCACGGCCAGGAAGGTTCGATACCATTCCCATGGAATATTTAGCTTCATACAAAAATGCATACCTGCTGTCTGATGTTATGCAATTACATTTAGCTCGCACAGGCACTACGATGTCAACAGACATCCGGCAAAGGTAAAACAATGAAAAGCAAAAATAAGGTACTCATCCTGGGCGCAACAGGCGGAATCGGCGGCGCAATCGCCCGTAAACTCATCAGCGAAAAATGGGACGTTTCTGCGCTGCGCCGCAACGCCCCGCAGAATGAAGAGCACGGAAGTATGACGTGGATAAAGGGTGATGCGCTGAATGCTGAGCAGGTGGCGACTGCCGCGTCAGAATGTGATGTGATTATTCATGCCGTTAATCCACCAGGTTATCGAAACTGGGAACAACTGGTGTTGCCAATGTTACAGAACACAATCAATGCCGCAGAGCGAAATGGGGCATTACTTGTTCTCCCGGGCACCATTTACAACTATGGCCCGGACGCCTTTCCACTTTTACGCGAAGACTCTCCCCAAAATCCTGTCACCAGAAAAGGGGCAATACGGGTGCAAATGGAAAAGGCGCTCTTCACCTGGACGCAGCGTGGCGGAAAGGTGCTAATTCTGCGAGCCGGTGATTTCTTCGGCGCTGACGCAGGCAACAACTGGTTTTCGCAGGGATTGATCAAACCGGGGCAACAACCGCGGATAATTAAAAACCCAGGCACAGCCGGGACAGGCCATCAATGGGCCTATTTGCCGGACGTCGCAGAAACGCTCTCTGCGCTGTTGGCGCGGCGGGATCAACTTGACCCTTTTGCCTGTTTTCATATGCGGGGACACTGGGATGCCGATGGTACGGAGATGGCCCGGGCCATACAGCGCGTCGCGCAGCTTGCGGGAGTTAACGCGAAGGTCAAACCATTTCCCTGGTGGCTCATCAGGGCGATGGCTCCTTTCAACACCACACTGTATGAAATGCTGGAGATGCGCTATTTATGGAAGCAGGCAATACAGATGGACAATGCCAGACTGACCGCTTTCTTAGGCCATGAACCGCATACCCCGCTTATTGAGGCAGTACGTACCACGTTAATCGGCCAGGGCTGTATTAATCCCGCATTCATGAGCGGATCAGCGGCTGATGCTGTGTAACATGTCTGCCACGAAGTGCAAGCGACTCCCTATACAGCTCGTAACGAGTACGAGAGAAATGGGGGCCGTAATAAGGCCGAAACGCGTGCCACTACACGAACATTACAATATTCCTCATGGCCGCGAACATTGAGCCCCTGGTTCCAGCACTGGCGCTTTCCAGCGGCGCGTGTCCATGCCTGACACTACTTTTCCGTTCCGCTCAGGCCGTTTTCAATGGCATACGTACGCAATGATTCAGCTGTAACAGGCGGGAGCAAGCCTGATTTTTTTCCACTCTTCCGGGTCGTGACCGGGTATAAATACCGCGTTATATCGCTCGGTAAGCTGGCGTAGCTTTCGGACAGAGTGCGCGACGTCAATGGCGGATGTCATCAGGCCCGGGAGCGCCCTTTCATGGTAATGATCTAAGGTATAAGCCGCATCAATCGCTAGGGTAATATTTATACCGCCGGGTAATCGAACAAGAAAAGATTGATGCCCCGGTGAGTGCCCTGGCGTAAAAATACACTGTAACGTGCCATCACCGTAAAGGTCGTAGTTATCATCTGACAACCCGTTGAGAAAAAGCCAGTCAAGTTCAGGGCGATCGTAATCCTGTCGGCAGTAGGCTGCAGCGGTAAACCAGTCAGGCGCAAAGGCATATTCATACTCTTGCCTCTGTACCACATGAGTGGCATGTGGGAAGCGACCAATTGCGCCAGTATGATCAGAGTGCAAGTGGGATAGCACCACATAGCGGATATCCTGAGCGGCGATGCCAGCCTTTTTAAGCTGTTCTACGCAGCCCTCTTTTTCTGTCATCACCGGCTTAAATTGCTCTACAGCCTTTCCCCACCAGGCACCGGGGTCTTTCAACCCTTCAACTGCCAGACCACCATCAATCAGGGTACACCCCTGCGGATGGGTCAGCAGAAACCAGGGGACAGGGATTTCATAATGCTCTCCCATGCCCTGATTCATCCGTATATGCTGATATTTACACTGCTGTGTCCCAGACTGGAACATGAAAAGCTTGATATCTGACATAATTACTCCTCAACTTAACTCACTGAAAAATATTTTGTTATGGTCTAATCCATACGTGAGCGTTGAGTTTTCACCATTTACCGGAAAAACAGTAGATACCTGCCTCCACTTACATTTATCAGTAAAACCAATATAATCTTTAAATGGATCTCTTCTCCGCAATGCGCATATTCGTCAGGGTGGTCGAACGGGGCAGCATGTCGGCTGCGGCCCGGGATCTCGGCATTGGGCAACCCGCCGTCAGTGAAAGAATAGAAAAACTGGAAGCACATCTTGGTACGCGCCTGCTAAGGCGCAACACGCGTAACATGTCTCTGACTCATAGCGGCAATGTGTTTTATGAGCGAAGTAAAACGGCAATTCAGGCGGCTGAGCACGCGCTTTCAGTGAATGAAGAAAATCAGGGGCTGCAGGGCAAAATCCGTATTGCCGCCCCCTATTCTGCCGGGGAAAGTTTACTGATGCCTGCGCTCTTGCGGCTTTTGGACGAACATCCAGGTCTGCAGGTCGATGTTATTTTTAATGACCGTGTCATCGATCCCGTCACCGAAGGTGTGGATTTGTCATTGCGCCTGGGGGATGTCTCAGAAGGTTTTTTTGTCGCACGCCCACTGGGTAGCGTGCGCAGAATGCTACTGGCCTCACCTGCTTTGCTGGCGAAAATGGGTTGCCCGCACTCCCCGCAGGCGCTGGCGGATTATCCGTTCGCCGCTGTTTCGGGCGTATTTAGCAGTCAACGCATTCCATTGATCACCGCCGAAAACCAACTGATTAATGTCCCCGTCAACGTTAAATTTCAGTCCACTCACTGGCGAAGTGTCTTTGCCTGTTTATTAGCGGGACATGCCATTGGTGTTTTGCAATTTCCGGTTTGCAGAAACGAAATTGAACAGGGAGCGCTAATCCCTCTTTTAAACCACTATCAGCTCCCGTCTTTTAGTGCCTGGTTGCTCCATCCACCGGCGGGCATGATGTCATATGAAACGCGAGTTTGTGCGTCTTTGCTGGAGGGTTATCTCAGAGATTCACTGCTTGAGTTGAAGTGATACGAATAACTTTAGCGTCTGGCACACAGCGCAATCTTGTCTGCAGCAGCGAGGAGCGAAACACTATTCGCATCCCCATAATCGTTAAAATGCCCTGTCGCGTATAACGTCCTTATTCAACAACTCGCTTTCACAGAATCTATAAGCAATACGCTTAATCAGTATGCTGGAGCGTAAGTTCATAAACTACGCATGGCACATCGTAATGCTGTTCGATTGCCTTATACGTCATACCTAATCGCTGCATGACACGATGCGAGGGGATATTATCAGGATCGGCAACCGCAACCAGATACGTTGCGCCTGCCCGTTCTGCTGCGAAAGCAATAATCGCTTTAGCTGCTTCTGTGGCATAACCTTTGCCATGATGCTCAGGGATGAGTCGCCAGCCAATCTCTAATGGCGCGCCATCCACGTTTGCCAGGTGCTGGAGGCAGGCGGCGCCAACGATATCTCCGGACGCTTTCTCTTTGATAACCCACCACGAGTACCCGTATTGCTCCCAACGGCTTTGAACACGTCTGATAGCTTCCCAGGTCTCCTGAGGAGTTTTAACAATACCCTTGTTGATATAACGCATCACGCTGGCATCGCTATCCATTCTCCTGAGGCCTTCGAAGTGTGAGTCATCATAAGGTTCAAGCCTTAAACGCGCCGTTTCTAAATCCATCTGAGACTCCTTTTACGTGAAGGTGTTACGGTGACTTACTCTCCCTGAATCAACATATCACGATGCAATGAACATCATCCACCTGCACCGAGCGGATGAGAATAGCCTTGCCCTGTCTGCTGTGAGCGAGGATCCGCCGCTCTACTTCTTGCATCTACCCTTGTTAATCCTCCCTATCCGGATTGGTAGTTGCCCGCTTCATTCGCCCCCGAAAGCTTGAGGAATGTCCTGGCCCCGGGTATTCTCATTCAGGGTTCGTGCTGCCCGCCGCTCGCTTCCGGATGGGAAAAGGTGAAAGCATGCCAGTTCTCAACCTCATTAATTTAACAACTCTTGATGGTCGGGATGTGGTAACGCGAGCACCCTCATATCCTGACAACAGGAGTGAATATGTTTTCTGTCGAACAAGCCAAACAAATGGCGGCAAAGTTAAAAGCCTCTCTTGAGTTACGTGAGCATAAAATTTCTTATTCCGCTGCTCTCGAAATGGTTTCGCATCAATTAGGCTTCAGAGACTGGAATACAGCGGCTGCCATGTTGCGTCCGCAGCCCCCCGAGTCTCAAATTCAGTTCAGTAAGCCCATACCCATCCTGCGAATTTTTGATATCCGAAAAGCGCAGGAGTTCTATCTTGAATTTCTCTCATTCCGCGTTGAGTTTGAGCACAGGTTTGAACCTCACCTTCCCCTGTATATGGGTATTGTCCGCGATGGTTTGCAGTTGCATCTTTCTGAACACCACGGTGATGCGAGCCCCGGCGCAACCATATTTATCCCGATGAAAAATATCGAGTTGCTCAGAAATGAACTACACGACAAACATTACGGATACGGTCGCCCGGAAATCTTTAAACAAGATTGGGGTGATGTCATGGAAGTCCACGATCCGTTTGGCAACCGGCTCCGCTTCTGTCAAAGCTAATCTTTTAAGTCAGGGACGCATCTGCTGTTGCGTCCTTTATTTAATTGCTGCGTTTTAATGACTTTTGTCATTAGCCCATGAATGTAAAGGCCCCGCTTTACCCGGAGTTTTTCAACATTAAGACAAGCATCGTACTGCGCGTAATGATCCCGGCGCCCCGTTACACCAGGCGCGTCACTGGCTCGGCAGCAAAGTACATTTCGCCGACAAGAATTGCGAGAACTTATGGATATAACGAACTATTTAACTGATATATCAGGTATTTTCTATCGGGCGATCGATCCCGCTTACCGGGATTATGCTTTATCGGGTTCCAGAGCGCCGGGCCGTTATTCCGACAGTAGTCAACCCACGCTGTACCTCAGTTCCTCGCCAGAAGGGGTAGAGGCAGCGATGAAATCCCACAGTGATAACAGGAGCGCGAAGCTTGAAATTGTCAGGGTTAGCGTTGCCACTGATAAGATTATCGATCTCAGAAACGCTGAGGCACTACGCGCAGCAGGTATTGACCTTAACGATGCCATTGCGCCATGGCAGGAGATTGTCCGCGAAGGCGGTGTTCCACGATCATGGACGGTGCGTAATCGTCTGGAGTCTTCTGGAATAAAGGGGTTAATTGACCCTTCACGAAAAGCGCCTGGCCTCTGGCATCTGGTACTTTTCAGCTGGAATGATGACAGCCGCTCTCATGTCTATCTAATTGAATAACCTGCTGGTCGGGCTACTTATGCCCTGCGGGCATAAGGCTGATGGCTGGCCTTGACAGCCTGATTGAGTCTGCGTAGCCTCAGCGAAACGTCGCGAAAAACGATCATTTCTGCTGCTGAATTGATCGCGCACACGTCAATGCTGTCTCCCGACACACTGGCCAGCGTCTTCGAAATCAACTGCTTTACCGCCGAAATGGCGTAAGCACTTATCGCTACCCTTCATGTAGCGATACGATAAACGGAGCGTATCTGTGGCAAATTCACCTTCTTCTCCCCCTGTATCCGCCAGTCCACATCCTGCTGGTTCTCACTCTTTGTGCATTGATAAGAGAGAGACGATGAGGGCGATTCGCTATCACGCCTTTGGCGGGCCTGATGAGCTAAAAATCGAAAACATTGCCGTTCCGCACGCCGGGCCGGGCGAGATCCGCATTGTCGTACATTATGCGGGGGTGAATCCGTCGGACTGGAAACGCAGAGAAGGCCAGTATCAGCCATTCGAAGAGAGTACTCTCCCGCTCACAGTGGGCGTGGAGGCCAGCGGTGTTGTTGATGAGACTGGCGAGGGCGTTGTGGGTGTTGCCGTCGGTGATGCGGTATTTGGTTTCGGCAACGGCACCGTCGCTGAAAAAGCGATCCTTACCCACTGGACGACCATCCCCGCCTCCGTCTCTTTTGATGTGGCAGCAGGCTTGCCAGTGATCTTTGATACCGCCACCCGGGCACTTGACGAACTGGGAATAGCCTCAGGGCAGACGCTGCTGGTCAGCGGCGCGGCAGGCGGTACAGGAACAGCTATCGTCCAGCTCGCACGCCTGCGCGGCATAACTGTCATAGGTAGTGCAAGTGCGCCGAAACAGGACTACCTCGCCTCATTAGGCGCGGTGCCAACAACTTACGGTCCAGGCCTCAGGGAGCGAGTAGCTCAGTTGGCTCCCACGGGCATCGATGCAGCCATTGACGCAGCAGGATCGGGCGTTATACCCGAGTTGCTCGCCATCGTCGGAAGCCCCACGCATGTGCTTTCTATCGCCGATCTTTCAGCAGAGCAATATGGCGCGAAATTTTCCCATGGTCCCCCTGAACACCCGGAACTTATCTTAGCCGAAGCAGCCCGTCTCTGTAAGGATGGCTATTTTAAGCTGCATATCCAGAGCGTGTTCGCCTTTGAACAGACAGCGGATGCGCATCGGGTAAGCGCCGAAGGCCACGTTACCGGCAAACTTGTTATCAAGGTTTGCTCATAACAGAACACGGGCCACATTGCCTGAGCATTGTGGCCCGTGTTGATAATCCCTATTCTGGCGGCGCACCTCATTTATCCTGGCACGCCACCCTAAAAGAGTCCGTTATATTCTGCGTGCTACCCTCTCTTCTCTTTCAGCGCCAGGCGCAGATGGCCGTTATTGCGCTGTAGCGCTTCGCTGGCATCCCACGCATCCATTCCGGTAAGCAGCATCAGAATGGCGGTTTTGCACTGCTGATTACAGCTTGCCAGCGCCGCTTTCGCCTCTTTACGTGAACAATCACAGGCCGCCATCACGATCGCGACCTGGCGCTCCTGCCATTTACTTTTCGTCGCCGGAATATCCACCCGCAGATTGCTGTATACCCGACCGCTGCGGATGGCGAGCGTGGTGGTTAACATCGTCAGAATGGATTGCTGCGCGCGCCGTGCTTTGGGATTACCGTATCCTGCAACCACTTCCGCACCCGTTGGCGGCGCAATCACGATATCGCCGAGGCTCGCAGCTTCGCTTTGTTGATCGGAGGTTAATACCGCTACCAGCGCACCGGTCTCGTTAGCCTGGCGTAACGCGCCCCACACCCACGGCGTCTTCCCGCTCAGCGTTAGCGCCAGCAGAAAATCATCGTGGTTAAAATTTATCGCCTGTAGCGCGCCGATCCCGGCGTCGTAGTCATCTGCCTGGGCATCATTAACCGCAATGCAGCGCACCTGCGCCTGGCTGTCGGGGGCAAAATCATAAATCGCCTGCTGCGCCAGTTCGCCTGAGGCGCCGACCCCAATCATTACGACACGCCCACCGCGACTGAGTGCCGCCACGGCATGCTCAACAACCCTCGCTACATCAGGCAAACAGTGCGCCACCGCATCGTGAGCAGCGACATCTTCCTGATGAATGAGTTGCAGGACATCCTCTGTTGAGAGTCTGTCTATCTCCGTTGTCCGGTCATTACGTCGTGCTTTCGCCGCTACCGTTAACAAAGTGCTCATCATTACCTCCTTTTTATTTATCCCGCCCTACTATAAAGCGATTCATATAATTGCCTTGCGAGACGTGTCACGTAAATGAGGGGATAAATTCAAAGGTGACAAGCCGTTAGCCGCTTTGAGATACGCGCCCGTTCAGCGATAATTACCCTCTTTCTGTGAATGATTTTGAGGCTGCAGTGAACGGAAGGCATCCACATCCTGCTTCGCGCAAACGCGCCATGAAACTCAGTACCCTGGTTACGCTGATGCTGTGCAGCGTTATTGTCTCGGTGCTACTGGTGGTTTATGCGCTCTATTTTGTTCAAATCTCCAGTGTCACCCGTGAAGGGGTAAAGGACACTGCGATGGCCGTTGCCCGCACCCTTGCCGATGAGCCCGAGATCAAGCGTGCGCTGTCTATGCCTGCCGGGAGCGAAACGGTACAAGACCTCGCCCAGGCCGTACAACGCAGAAATGACCTGCTCTTTGTGGTGGTGACCGATATGAACGGCATCCGTTTATCACATCGCGAAGCCAGTGAAGTTGGTAAACATTTTATTGGTGATGATCTGATCCCGGCCCTGCATGGCCGGGAGAATGTCTCGGTCAACCACGGCGTTCTCGCCGAGGCGCTGCGGGTGTTTACACCGGTATTTGATGACCGTCATCAGCAAATCGGCGTGGTCGCCATCGGTATCTCGCTGAGTAAAGTGGATATGCAGATAAGCCACAGCCGCTGGGGATTGCTGCTTGCAATGGTATTTAGCGCGCTGGTCGGTTCTCTCGGCATCTGGGCGCTGGTCCGGGTGCTCAAACGTATTCTTTTTGGCCTGGAGCCTTATGAGATATCCACCCTCTTTGAGCAACGCCAGGCCATGCTGCAATCCCTTAAAGAAGGGGTTATTGCCGTTGATCACGAGGGAAACATTACCCTGGCTAATCAGGCGGCGCGCCAGATGTTGCTCAGTACCAATAACCACGTCACCAGCGACATTCGCCACACGCCGCTGTTTGCCGACCTGCAAACCGTGTTGCAAAGCGGGCAGCCGCTGTCCGATCAGGAGATCGGCTGCAACGGGCATTTGCTCCTGTGTAACAGCGTTCCTGTGCGTGGCCAGGATGGGGTCATTGGCGCGGTCAGCACATTCAGGGATAAGACCGAAATCAGTCAGTTACTGCAACGTCTCGACGGGATGGTCAATTATGTGGACGCGCTACGCGCTCACTCCCACGAGTTTATGAACAAACTGCATGTGATCCTCGGCCTGCTTAACATGAAGCGTTATGACACGCTTGAAGAGTATGTGCTACAGACGGCAGAAGGTTATCAGAACGACATCGGCACCCTCCAGCATCAAATACAGACCCCGGTTGTGGCAGGTTTTCTGCTGGGCAAAATCAATCGCGCCAGAGAGGCCGGGGTTATCCTTACCCTTGCAAATGAATCTCTGGTGCCGGATAACCCCAACCAGCAGCAGGTGACGGCCCTGGTGACCATTCTGGGTAATCTCATTGAAAACGCCCTTGATGCCATGGCCAATCAATCCGACGGCGAAATTGGCCTGCTGCTGCACTATCAAAATGGCTGGTTAAGCGCCGAGGTTAGCGACGATGGCCCCGGTATCGCCCCGGAACACATCGATGCCATTTTCCATAAAGGTTACTCAACCAAAGGCGAAAACCGCGGCGTCGGGCTGTTCCTCGCCCGCCAGCAGTGCGAAAATCTTGGCGGTAGCATTACGGTGGAGTCGGAACCTGGCGTATTTACTCAATTTTTTGTACAACTCCCCTGGGACAGTGAGAGGAAGAGCGTGTGATTAATGTATTAATTGTCGATGATGACGCTATGGTGGCGGAGTTGAACCGCGTCTATACCACGCGATTATCTGGCTTTACCTGCTGCGGTGTTGCCTCCACTCTGCGTCAGGCCGAAAACATGATTAACGACCCGGCGCTGGATATCGATTTGATCCTGCTTGATGTCTATATGCAGCAGGATAACGGCCTGTCACTGCTTCCAGTCATCCGTGCAAGCGGGCGAAAAATCGACGTCATCATGATCTCCTCCGCCTCCGATGCCGCGACAATTCAGACATCGATGCACTACGGCGTGGTGGATTATTTAATCAAACCGTTCCAGTTTCCGCGCTTTGAAGAGGCGCTGACACACTGGCAGGAAAAAAAGAAACTGATGAGCGCGCAGCAGTATTACGAACAGGCGGATGTGGACCGGCTGCTCCACGGCGGGCCGCAGGAGGTTGCCGATACCCGGCGCCTGCCAAAAGGGCTTACCCCGCAGACGCTGCGCACCATCTGTCAGTGGATTGATGCGCACCCGGATATCGAATTTTCGACCGATGAGCTGGCGAACGCGGTCAACATTTCCCGCGTCTCCTGCCGTAAGTATCTGATGTGGCTGGCGCAGATTGGTATTTTGTTTACTACCATCCACTACGGGGTGACGGGGCGCCCGGTCTATCGTTATCGGCTGCTGGAAGAGCAGTATGGATTGCTTAAGCAGTACTGTCAGTAAACACGTAGCTATCATCCATTAGCGCAAAACGGACATTACGCGTGGATGAGGCCACCACCCGCCGGTCTTTGGTGATGAAAATCGCCTCTATGTCCGGCTTGTTGCGAAGCGCCTGACACCCTTGTTCCACCCCCATTCCGTATAACAGCGTGGTCCAGATATCGCCGTCCAGTGAGTCGGTTGAAATGACCGTCACACTGTCGAGTTCATTGTCGAGCGGGTATCCCGTTGCCGGGTTAAGAATGTGGTGATAACGTTTGCCGTTTGCCTCAAAATAGCGCTCGTAGGTTCCCGAAGTGACCACCGATTTATCTTCCACATCGATAACGCCCACCAGCGCATCCGTCGTCGAAAACGGTTTTTTCAGTCCGATACCCCATCCACCCTGCGGTGCGCCGATGGTATGCACATTACCGCCGAGATTAATCAGCGCCTGCGTAACCCCCTCCCGGCGCAAAAAATCGCGCACCCGGTCAGCAATATAGCCTTTGGCAATCGCCCCCAGATCGATCTCCATGCCCGGCAGCGCCAGATAAACCGAGCCTGCGGCCTCGTCCAGTATCACCTTTTGTGGGTCGGTCAGTGCCAGCAGTGCCGCCAGTTCATCGGCGGGTGGTATGGCGTTGTCGTGGCGAAAACCAATCCGCCAGCGCTTGACCAGCGGCCCAATCGCCAGATTAAAGCAGCCGCCCCTGACCAGGCTTGCCGACTTCGCGCAGGCAATTAACTCAAAAACCGGACGGCTGACCACCACCGGATGCTGCCCGGCGGCCAGATTGATATCCATCACTTGCGAAGGCGTGCGGTTGACCGTGAAGAGATCTTCATAGCGTTTAATCAGACGAAAGGTACGGGCGGCAAGCGAGGGGTCGTGACTGAATAATTTGAGCAGGATCGGCGATCCCATCAGGACTGCGGAGTATGACCAGACACCTTCTTGCTGTTCCATATTCACTCCTAAAAAAATGCCCCGGTCACTGCCGGGGCTTATCATCAGGCCTGCGCTTTCGCCCAGTTTGCCGCATGGTGCCCGGCCAGTGAACCAAAAATAATGATATCAGCCACCGCGTTACCGCCGATACGGTTGCTGCCGTGGATCCCCCCGGCCACTTCGCCTGCGGCGAACGCCCCCGGAATGACCTGCTGCTGTTTATTCAGCACCGCTGTCTCTGTGTTAATGGTCACACCGCCCATTGTGTGGTGTACCCCCGGAGCAATGCGGATCGCATGGAACGGCCCTTCATTAATCGGGTTACGCAGGGCGGTCGTACGGCCAAAATCGCTATCGCATTGCTGTTCAACGAAGCCGTTATAACGCTCAAGCGTTGCCAGGAAAGCGTGATAATCCATCCCCAGTTTCTCCGCTAACTGACGCGGTGAACTGGCGCTGGTGACAAAGCCACGGGCGATATACTCGTCTGCCGCTTTGTTTTTTGCCCGTACGTGTTCATCAAAGACGATGTAAGCGTAATGTTCCGGCAAGGCGATAATCTGTGCGGAGACTTTGTCACGGGTTTCCATTTCATTAAAGAAGCGGTTGCCCTGCTGATTAACGAGGATCGCCCCGCCGCCGCGAATCGATTCGGAAATCAGGTAGGAGGTGTTCTGTTCCACCGTCGGGTGGATCTGGATTTCACCCATATCCACGGTGCCTGCGCCGATATGTTCAAGCAGCGCAATGCCGCCCCCGGTTGCCCCTTTGTGGTTGGTGGTGACGAACCCCGCGAGATCCGGGCGATATTTCACCACCATCTCGCTGTTGGCACTGAACCCACCGGTAGCAACAATCACACTTTTCACCGCGATGGTAAGGGTTTCATTTTCGTCATTGATCAAGCGTACCGCGCTCACTTTTCCTTGTTCGCAGAGGATCTCTTCAACCGAGGTGTCAAGCATCACGTCGATGCCGCGCTTCGTCACGTTGCGCACCAGACCGCTAATCAGATAACCGCCGACCGCTGAACCGTCTTTCGGGCGGTGGGTACGGTCAATGCTCATGCCCCCAGTGGTGGTGATGTCGTTGAGCATGATGCCGCGATTCGCCAGCCATTCGATGGCCTGCGGCGCATGTTCCACGAAACAGCGCAGCAGCTCAGGATTGTTGCGGTTTTGGCCGCCTTTCAGCGTCTCCTGGTAGAAGAGTTCTTTGCTGTCCTCAATACCTTTCACACGCTGAAAACGGGTTTCTGCGGCATTCATCCCGGCGGAGGCTTTGATGGTGTTACCGCCAAAGGTTGGCATTTTTTCAACAATCAGTACGCGTGCGCCTTCGTCATGCGCCTGGATCGCCGCCGCCAGTCCGGCACCGCCGCTGCCGACCACTACCACATCATAATTTTTCGGCGTGATGTCATCCGCCCCCTCTTCCAGCGCCAGTGCTTTACCCGATTTCACCATCGCTTTCGAGACAGCTTTTTTCACCGATTCACTCTGGCTGGTCGCCCCGGAAATCGCATCCACATGTGGGCTGTTGGCGGTCAGAATGCGTGAACGAATCTCGTCAAAGCTGGTGACAAAATCCACATCATCGTCAGTGCCTGACAGCAGTTCGATATCGGCGATACGGTCGGTTTCAAGGCTGATATTGAGCACCAGCTCGCGGGTATCATCCTGTACCGTTTCAGTGTAAACGCCCGGTTTGAATTTTTTATCCGCCATGCTCATGTCGCGGATCATCGCTTCGACCAGCGAAAAACGCCACAGCGGTTCCGGGATGGTTAAAGCTTCGCGCCGGGTGCTGTCGATGAACAACTCCAGCGTTTCACCACGCATGATGCGATCCGTCCAGTCCGGATAGGCAATGCAGGCGCGTCCCACGGCAATCAGATCATAGCCGTGGTCAATCGCCTCTTGCGCGTCGGCTGCGTTTACCACACCGCCCACGCCCATCACCGGCACCTGGGCCAGGGTTTCGGAACGCAGGGCAACATATTTTTCAATCAGCGGCGTGGGATCCGTGGTCTCAACAATGGATGGACGCAGCGTTGCGCCAACGGAAAAGTGCAGGTAATCCAGGCCACGAGCGGCCAGTTTTTCCAGCAGATACATGGTGTCATCAAAGCGAATCCCGGGCACTTCCATCTCTTCCGGCGAGAAGCGATAACCGATGATAAAGGCGTCATCCGCATACTGGCGGACCATTTTATGGGTGATATCCAGCACTGCCAGTGGGAATTTCGCGCGGTTATCGCGGCTGCCGCCCCACTCGTCATCACGCTGGTTGGAGTTTGGCGAATAGAACTGCTGAATGAGATAGGTGTTTGCGCCATGTAACTCAACGCCATCAAAGCCTGCGAGAATGGCGCGACGTACAGCGTCACCGAACTTCGCGACCATCTCCTCCACTTCCTGCGTGGTCAGAGCAACCGGGGTGGCCGCACCGTCACGCGGCGCCGCCAGCGCACTTGGGCCAACCGGCGTGCGCCCGCCAATCAGTTTCGGATCGACCATACGGCCACCGTGGTAAATCTGCAGGATTGCTTTCGAACCTTTGGACTTAATGGCATCAGCGATTTTCGCCAGCCCTGCCACTTTCGCATCGTTATCAATCCCGATGGCGCCAGGGAACGCGAGGCCCAGATTATCAACAAAGCAGCATTCGACAATCACTGCCCCGATAGCCCCGGCACGCTCACGGTAATATTCGATCAACTCGCTGCTGACCGTACCGTCAAAATAGCCTGTGCAGGTGGTCATGGGTGCCATCAGTAGACGGTTTTTTAGCTCGGTACCATTCGGGAGTGTAAAGGGGGTGAGAATTTGCGAGTAATGGCTCATAAATAAACTCCAAACTTAGAAGTGAAATTTGAGAATTCTTGTCGGACGTTATTTTCGTTGTCGTTTTTGCCGAATACATGCCATTAATATAATAATTTATTTAGTTTCTTAATTGCTTACTTTAGTTAAAAAACTATTTAATCCCTTCAATAACATTAATAACTCAAAGGTGTTATTATTTAAATAAAACAGAATTAACATTTACGCTAACAAATATAACCAACAAGTTACTAACCAGTAGGCATCACAGAATAAGACGCAGAGACAAAAACACAATAAAATCATAATTATAAAATAAAATGCCCGACTAAAAACCACCATAAATCGAAGCAAGGCAAGAAAAAAGTGTATCGATTCAGCAAAAACACAAAACGCCTCTATTTTTTTATTTCAATGGCCCACAATAACACCATCAGATAATTTTCTTGATCGCGATCAATTGCTGGAAAAGCGAAAATAGCATTATAGAAAAAGACCCGAATTTTAATATTCCGCATGCTTTATTGCGGCAGACACCCAATTATTTAACGTGCCAGGTTCGAATTTAATAAGTAAAAAAAGTTTTGTAACTAAAGTCATTAAATTCGTCTTGCCTGGTGTGGAAGCAGAATCATTAACAACCTTAGAACGCTACTATGAAAGAGAAATCATCCGCTTTAGCACCTTCACAGGTGAGTAGTAAAAAGAGTGGTAACCAGAGCAAGCTACTGATGCTGGCGCTACCGGTTATTGTCGCGGTACTCCTGCTGTTCGTACCTGTTCCGCAAGGTCTGCCACCGTTCGCATGGCACTATTTCGCCATCTTCGTGGGCGTGATTGTCGGGCTTATCTTTGAACCTCTGCCTGGCGCAGTTATCGGTATGACCGGTGTGGTGGTGATTGCGCTGTGTAGCCAGTGGCTGCTGTTCAGCCCTGAACAACTGGTAGATCCGAAATTCAAACTTGCCGCTCAGTCCTTTAAATGGGCGGTCAGCGGATTTAGCAACTCTACCGTGTGGCTTATCTTCGGCGCTTTTATGTTTGCCGCCGGTTATGATAAAACCCGTTTCGGCCGCCGCCTGGCGCTGATTCTGGTGAAATATCTTGGCCGTCGCAGCCTGACGCTCGGTTATGCCATCACCTTCGCGGATCTGTTGCTGGCACCGTTCACCCCGTCGAATACCGCGCGCAGTGGCGGCACCATCTTCCCGATCATTGCCAACCTGCCGCCGCTGTACGGTTCAAAACCCAACGATCCGAGCGCGCGTAAAATCGGCTCCTATCTGATGTGGGTGGCGATCACCGCAGCCTGTATCACCAGCTCCATGTTTCTGTCCGCACTGGCGCCAAACCTGCTCTCTCTGGCACTGGTAAAAAGCATCACCGGGCTCGACATCTCCTGGGGAACCTGGTTCCTGGCCTTCCTGCCGCTGGGTATTTTACTGATTTTGACCATGCCGCTGTTGGCCTACTGGTTCTACCCGCCGGAAGTAAAAGTGAACGATGAAGTCCCGCTGTGGGCCAGTCGTGAACTGGAAAAACTGGGCAAACTGTCACGCAACGAAATCCTGCTGCTGGTGTTCGTCTGCTCGGCGTTAATTATGTGGATCTTTGCCGCTAACTGGCTGGAACCGGCCCTCGCCGCGCTGCTCATTATCGTGCTGATGCTGTGGACCGGCGTACTGGAGTGGAACGACATCACCAGCAACAAAGCCGCATGGAACACCTTCGTCTGGTTTGCCACGCTGGTGGCGCTGGCCGATGGTCTCTCCTCCACCGGATTTATCGCGTGGCTAGGTAAAGAAGGCGGTTCGCTGATGGGTAACGTCTCACCGGGCGTGGCGACCATTGTTCTGCTGCTGGCGTTTTATCTGCTGCACTACCTGTTCGCCAGTACCACGGCGCACACCACCGCACTGCTGCCAGCCATGTTGACCATCGCGTCAACCATTCCGGGGATGAACATGCAGGTGTTTGTGCTGGTAATGGTCACTTCGCTGGGTGTGATGGGGATCATTACCCCCTACGGTACCGGCCCGAGCCCGATCTACTACGGTAGCGGCTACCTGCCTACCAAAGACTACTGGCGCCTGGGTACCATTTTTGGTGCCATCTTCCTGGCCGCCCTGCTGCTGATTGGTTATCCGTGGATTTCCATGATGTTCTGATTCCTCGCCGCCGGAGATCCTCCGGCGGCGTTTTTTTGTCGCTGCCGCATGGATGTATGCGGCTCTAACCTTAAAAAAAGCGAGAGAGCTATGTCGACGAAACCGTTTTTCTATCAGGAACCCTTCCCGCTGGCGCATGACGATACGGAATATTATCTCCTCAGTCGCGAGCATGTTTCTGTTGCCGAGTTTGAGGGTCAACAGATACTGAAAGTCGAACCACAGGCACTTACCCTGCTGGCACAACAGGCTTTCCACGACGCCGCCTTTATGCTGCGTCAGGCGCACCAGCAGCAGGTTGCCAGCATCCTGACTGACCCGGATGCCAGCGAAAACGACAAGTACGTGGCCCTGCAATTCCTGCGTAACTCTGAGATTGCCGCCAAAGGCTTGTTACCAACCTGTCAGGACACCGGCACGGCCATCATTATGGGTAAAAAAGGCCAGCGCGTGTGGACCGGCGGCGGTGATGAAGCGGCGTTAACGCGCGGCGTCTATAACACCTATACCGAAGAGAATCTGCGCTACTCGCAAAACGCGCCGCTGGATATGTACAAAGAGGTCAATACCGGCACCAACCTGCCAGCACAGATTGACCTCTATAGCGTTGACGGCGATGAGTACAAGTTCCTGTGCATGGCAAAAGGCGGCGGTTCTGCGAACAAAACCTACCTTTACCAGGAAACCAAAGCGCTGATCACCCCGGCGAAGCTGAAAAAATACCTGGTGGAAAAAATGCGTACCCTCGGTACTGCCGCCTGCCCGCCGTACCATATCGCCTTTGTGATCGGCGGCACGTCTGCCGAATCCACCCTGAAAACGGTCAAGCTCGCCTCCACTCATTACTATGACGGTCTGCCGACCGAAGGCAATGAACATGGTCAGGCGTTCCGCGATACTCAACTGGAAGCAGAATTGATGATCGAGGCGCAAAATCTTGGCCTCGGGGCGCAGTTTGGCGGGAAATACTTTGCTCATGACATCCGGGTGATTCGCCTGCCGCGCCACGGCGCCTCCTGCCCGGTGGGCATGGGTGTCTCCTGCTCAGCAGACCGCAATATCAAAGCCAAAATTAATCGCGACGGTATCTGGATTGAAAAACTGGAATCGAATCCGGGCAAATTCATTCCGCAGGCACTGCGCGAAGCTGGTGAAGGCGATGCGGTAAAAGTCGACCTCAATCAACCCATGGCCGACATCCTTAAACAGCTCTCGCAACACCCGGTCTCCACCCGTCTTTCCCTTTCCGGTACGATCATCGTTGCCCGTGATATCGCCCATGCGAAATTGCAGGAGATTATCGACCGTGACGAAGCCCTGCCGCAGTATGTTAAAGACCATCCGATTTATTACGCAGGTCCGGCGAAAACACCGGAAGGCTATGCCTCTGGCTCACTCGGCCCGACGACCGCCGGGCGGATGGACTCTTATGTCGATCAATTACAGGCCCGGGGCGCAAGCATGGTGATGCTGGCGAAAGGCAACCGTAGCCAGCAGGTAACCGATGCCTGCCATAAACACGGCGGCTTCTATCTCGGCAGTATTGGCGGCCCGGCGGCGGTCCTGGCGCAGCAGAGTATAAAAAGCCTTGAGTGTGTGGCGTATCCTGAACTGGGTATGGAAGCTATCTGGAAAATTGAAGTAGAAGATTTCCCGGCTTTCATTCTTGTGGATGACAAAGGCAATGACTTTTTCCAGCAGATCCAGAATAAACAATGCGCTAACTGCGCAATGAAATAATTATCTTACGCAAGCCGGTATTTTCCGGCTTGCGATTTTCTGCAAAAACAATATTATTAGCACATCCCCTCCCCTTACTAATTAAACTAAAGTAAGCATTCTGTAATTATTTAAAGCAGAGTGAGTGTGACTACCGTCACTCACTATTACAGAAGAGATCGCTAAATTATCCACTGTCAGTACCCCATATAATAAAACATTGGCACAGGATAATTTATGCAATCAATTTTACTTCAATCTTTGTTCCCTTTAGTTTTTATCATGGTATTAGGCTGGCTGAGTGGAAAATTAGGTTATACCAAACGTGAAGATGCCAATGTTATGGCATCGGTGGTTATCCGCTTCGCTCTGCCTTTTCATCTGTTTATTGGCGCATTAAATACTGACCCGGAGAAAATACAAAACCTGTCATTTATGGCAGTGCTGGTTATTGGCCTGATGGGTTCTTATTTATTTACGTTGCTTGTTTCCCGTTTTGTGTTTCGCCACGATATTAAGACCAGCGCCATTCAGTCCCTGGTCTGTGCCTTCCCGGATATGGCCTATTTTGGCGCGCCGGTACTGGCGGTATTAATCGGGCCAGAAGGGTTTCTGGGCGTGCTGATTGGCAACGTGGTGACCAGCGTATTTATGATCCCACTGACCATTGTCCTTATCCGTATGGGCGATAAAAACCAT
This sequence comes from Phytobacter palmae, assembly GCA_900112785.1. Classification (GTDB taxonomy): domain Bacteria; phylum Pseudomonadota; class Gammaproteobacteria; order Enterobacterales; family Enterobacteriaceae; genus Phytobacter; species Phytobacter palmae. Next base: position 281,875 of record FONB01000006.1, read on the forward strand.
ACCGAAGAGCTGAACCCGGTGAAAATGGTGTTGCAAAATCTGTGGAAAGCGGCACGCAATCCTATCGTCTGGATCCCGGTAACCGGCATTCTGCTGAGCCTGGCTGGCGTGAAGTTGCCGCATCTGCTCAGTTCGCCCATTGAGATGGTAGGCAAAATCGCCGGTGGCTTATCGCTCTTCGCACTCGGTCTGCTGTTTTACGGTGAGCGTCCTTCTTTCAATATTCAGACCTGTACCAATATTGGTATTAAAAATTTAATTCAGCCTATCATGATGGCCGTTGCCGGATTAGCGTTCGGCCTTAATCATACGCTGATGCAGCAAGTCGTCATTATTGGCGCGACCCCATCGGCTATTGCCGCCGGGATGTTTGCCCTGCGTAGTGATACCTATGTCGAATCAGCGTCATCGTCCATATTATTAGGCACGGCGCTGGGCGTAATTACCGAAGGTTTCATGATTTATCTGGTTTCATAAATCAAGTATCAACAGATGTTATTTAACTAATTAAATCTTTTTTAAATTAAACAAACCCAAAATCAACGCCATGTACGATTAGAATGGCATGGCGTAACTTTAATCAACACCAGGCGACCTCATTAATAGCGGCAATACGTTGCCGTTTTTGCAGGCAAGGTATATGTTTATTCAGGAGTCGTAACATGTTAAAAAAAGAGACGCTGTACACGCCCTATACTGGCGCGGTATTGCTGGAAAACCCATTATTAAATAAAGGTCTCGCGTTTACCCAGGAAGAACGCCAGGCGCTGAATTTGAATGGATTGCTCCCTGACACGGTAGAAACCATTAAAGAACAAACTGACCGGGCATGGGCACAGTTTTGCCATTTCAAACGCGACATTTCCAGACATGTTTATTTACGAAATATTCAGGACACCAACGAGACGTTATTTTACAACCTGGTACGCACCCATTTAAGTGAAATGCTGCCTGTCATTTATACTCCGACAGTGGGCGAAGCCTGCGAGCATTTCTCCGATATCTATCGCCGGGCCCGTGGTCTGTTTATCTCCTGGCCGAACCGTCACCAGATAGATGAGATGCTGCAACAATTTTCGCGTAACGATATCCGCGTCATTGTGGTCACCGACGGTGAGCGCATCCTGGGGCTTGGCGACCAGGGCGTGGGGGGAATGGGCATTCCCATTGGCAAACTCTCACTCTATACCGCCTGCGGCGGGATCAACCCGGCCACCACGCTGCCTATCATGCTTGACGTCGGGACCAATAATACCCAACGTCTGGAAGACCCGCTGTACATGGGCTGGCGCCACCCGCGTATCACAGATGATCAGTACATGGAATTTATGGACATGTTCATTGATGCGGTCAAAGCCCGCTGGCCGGACGTCCTGCTGCAGTTCGAAGATTTTGCCCAGAAGAATGCGACGAAACTACTCAACCGTTACCGGGATAAACTGTGCTGCTTCAACGATGACATTCAGGGTACTGCCGCCGTGACGCTGGGTACCCTGATCGCCGCCTCGCGTGCCGCAGGCGTGAATTTGCAGGATCAGCGGATCGTCTTTTTAGGCGGCGGCTCCGCAGGCTGCGGCATAGCGGAAAAAATCATTGCTTATATGGTCTCTACAGGTCTTAGCGAACAACAGGCTCGCAGCCGCGTCTTTATGGTCGACCGCTTTGGCTTGCTGACGGACGACATGCCAAACCTGCTTGATTTCCAGCAAAAGCTGGTCACCTCGCGCGAGGCTATCGCCCACTGGGATGTGGTTCAGGACAATCTCTCTCTGCTGGATGTGGTGCGTAACGCCCACCCAACGGTGATGATCGGTGTTTCCGGTCAGCCGGGGCTGTTCAGCGAAGAGATCGTAAAAGAGATGTACAGCCACTGTCCGCGCCCGATCATTATGCCGCTCTCCAACCCGACCTCACGGGCGGAAGCGCAGCCACGCGACCTGATTGAATGGACCCAGGGTGCGGCGCTGATTGCCACCGGCAGCCCGTTCGCGCCGGTGCATTACGATGGGGCCGTCTACGAGATTGCCCAGTGTAACAACGCCTATATCTTCCCGGGGCTGGGGCTTGGGATCCTCGCTGGCAAAGCCCGGCGGGTAACGGAAAACATGCTGATGGCCGCAAGCCAGGCGCTGGCCGCACATTCACCGCAGGCTACCCTGGAGCGCGGCGGCCTGTTACCGGCAGTAGAAGATATTGGTGAGATTTCTCGCGCCATTGCGTTGGCCACTGCACGTGCCGCTCAGCAGGATGGCGTGGCTCCGCAGGCCAGCGACGATGAACTGAATACGGCGATCGGGAACACCTTCTGGGAAGCGCAATACGCCTCCTATAAACGCGCGTCATTCTAGCCCGCGCCGACAGGGGAAAGGATCTCCCCTGTTTCAGGACGGGAAACCGTGAAAAAAGGCTTTCCTGATGAGGCGCTTATAATTTTTGACATACCCAAAATGGGGAGTGAGGGTAGCTTTTTTTCGCTATTGCGTGGATGCTGTCGGCTCGCGCCAAAACCTTCATCGCAAGGAAAAACAGATGAACGCATTTTTCTCTACCCAGGCAGGTTGTGTTGTCCGCTGGTTAGATCTTCCCGGCGACGGTGTGCCGCTGGTCTTTGTGCACGGACTTGGCTGTGCCTCTTCCTACGAATATCCGCGCGTGGTCTGCGATAAAAATTTCCAGGGCCGACGCGCTATCCTGATTGACCTGCCGGGTTACGGCTACAGTGAAAAACCGAAAGCGTTTGGCTATTCCATCAGTGAACAAGCCCGTGTAGTCGCCGAACTACTTGCCCATTTACAGCTTAAAGATTTCTTTCTGTATGGACACAGCATGGGCGGGAGTATCGCAATTGAAGCCGCAACTCAACTGGACGGTTTACGGGGTCTGATAGTCTCCGAGCCTAACTTCCGTCCTGATGGCGGATTTTTTAGCCGTCAGATCTGTCGGTTTGATGAAGAGATCTATATCGCACGTGTACATGCGCTCATGATGCACAACCATAACAACCCATGGACCGGGAGTTTATCGATCGCCGCTCCCTGGGCCGTCTGGCGTGGGGCATCCAGCCTGATTATCGGCAATCACTGGCTTGAGATGTTTATTGAACTCACTAAACCCACCTGCCTGCTGTTTGGCGAGAAATCCCTTCCTGATGCTGATTTTACGCAACTGCGCGCCATGGGTATTGGCACCGTGGAACTGGCCGACTGCGGGCACAATATGTCGTGGGAAAACCCTTCGGCTTTCGCTGCTGCGCTGGCTGCGTTTTGTGCCGATAACAGTTAATCATTTGCCCGGCAGTTGGCGCTTAAACTGACGGGCGTCGATATCGTATTGCTTCATTTTACGCCACAGGGTGGTGCGGCCAATATTGAGCAACTGCGACATCTCCTGTATTCGTCCGTTGGTCACCCGCGCGGCCTGGATAATGGCCTCTTTTTCAACGGCGGAAAAGGTGAGATTTGCCGATAGCCTGGCTCCCGGCTCCTGGGCTGCCCCCCCTTCGTTAAACAACCAGTCCGGCAGGTGGCTCAGGCGAATATGGCCCTGCTCGCTGCTGATAGCGATATTTTCAATAATGCTATTAAGTTCAAAGTCATTCCCCGGCCAGGAGTAAGCCACCAGCCGGGCCAGCACATCGTCATCCAGGCGAAGACGCGAAGAAAAACGGCGCTCAAGCCCACGCAGTCGGTTTTGTACCAGGGAAGGAATACTGTCGCGACGTTCACGCAGGGGAGGAATGACTATCTCAAAGGCGCGCAGGGCATAGTAAAGCTGGCGGCTAAAGCGGTTTTGCTCGACCAGATTTCCCAAATCGACCGTAGTTGCCGCAATGACTTTGACATCCACTGGCACCAGACGCCTGGCCTCAAGCCGCGTTAACACCCCTTGCTTAATCACCTGCAATAACGTTGATTGCAACTCGGGGGCCAGATACTCGATTTTTTCCAGAAACAGCGTACCGCCGTTGGCCAGTTCCAGACGGCTGAGACGCCCTTTCTCATTTTCCGTCGCCGCGCTGCCAATAAAATCCAGCCCCAGCGCACTGTCGGCATATAACTGGCAGTTAACGGCGATGTACGGCCCCCCGGCACGTTCGCTCTCATTGTGAATGGCCTGAGACATTAACTCCTTCCCCACCCCCTCTTCCCCGTACAGCAGAACAGGAAACGCTCCGCGCGCCGCCTGCCGACCAGACTGGATCAGACGGCGGGTTTGCGGATCGTCAGCGGGCATCTGTTCGAAGGTGTGGCTGACTTTACCCAACTGGCTGGTCATTAACTGACGCATCTGTTCGACCGGGTGTAGCAGCAAAATAAAGCTGTTGCCCTGCTCTTCGACGATCGGCTTGAGGGTCACCACCGCATCAATAAACTGGTGCTGGCTTTCGAACGTCACCTCTGCGTGGTTGACCGCCTGGGCATGCTTGATCGCCCGTCGAAGCAGTGCGGGAAGTGTCACCAGATCGCTAATGTTCTTTCCCTGACTAACCTGCGCGTCGAGATGCAGCATGCGCGCCGCCTGCACGTTGAGAAACTGCAGCACCCCCTGCTCGTTCCAGGCCATCACTCCGTCATCCATACTCTCCAGCAGGCCGTACATCTGGTTCAGATGGCGGTTAGATTCCGCCAGCAAATTGTCTGTCAGCAGTGAGTTGCCAATCTCCCTGGCCGTTGCCAGCGTCAGCGACAGATCCGCAGATGACGCATGCTCCGCCCGGCAGCACAGCGCGATAGACCCGGACAGGCGGCCGTGGTTATCAAAAACCGGCGTTGAACAAAAGGCCCACGGGAACAGCGCCTGTTTGAAATGCTGCTTGCCCAGCGTTTTTACCGGCTGGCCCATCATCGCGGCCAGCGACAGCGCACAACTGCCGATAATACTTTCCGCACAATAGCTGCCGGGCAGAAACCCCAGCCGGGCCAGCGCATCGAGCGTGTCGGGATGACCGCAGCGACTCAAAATACAGGCAGACTCATCAAGGATAAGCAGCGCGCAGGGACGCCCTTCCATATATTCCAGGGCATCCTCCAGCGCCGCCTGACCAATCGTCAGCAGCCCGGTTTTACGGCGGCTTATCGTTTCAAAGGTCAGCCCCTGCGCCTGGTGCGGCGTTCCCCAGGTTTCACGCTGCATGATCTTTTCGCAACGCTGCCAGGAATGAGCGATGAAGGAGGCGACATCCTGTTCTGTCATCTGATACTGGGTCATGCGCGGTTCCGTCGGGGCCTGTGAAGAACGTCATTGTCGCTACAGCCAGACAAAGAAATCAATGTAAACGTTCCATTATGGAACCTGCATCAACAACGATAAACCGCAATGCAATCCACCCCGCAGCGGCCGCCGTACCGACCGGCTGGCAGAGATCGCTGCCCGGGTGCGCTGACGCCGTGTACAAAATATATCCTGCACTGACACAGAGGCTCAAAAGGCGATCACCGCTCGCATTTTCACCCTTTTCCCGGCAAAAGCGTTCCACTATGGAACGTTTCTTTACAGAAGCGTTTCACAATGAAACTCAATTTTCAGGCATTTTCTTTTTCTCTCGTCAGTGGAGAATCTGCATATCGGCCAGGGAAACCCGGATGTCGGTTATCCGCCGCTGATACCCTACACCATCAGGTCTGCGCGTTGCGGATGGCCTGATTCACCTCCTGCGGAGTATGCATAATGAAAAAACTGATTAACCGTGTGGAAGATGTATTAAGCGAACAATTAACTGGCCTGGCAAAAGCGCACCCTGAACTGACGCTGCACCAGGACCCGGTGTATATGACCCGCGCCGACGCCCCGGTCGCCGGGAAAGTAGCCCTGTTATCCGGCGGTGGCAGCGGTCACGAACCAATGCACTGCGGCTATATCGGTAAAGGCATGTTAAGCGGTGCCTGCCCGGGCGAGATCTTTACCTCTCCCACGCCGGATAAAATGTTCGAGTGCGCCATGACCATTGATGGTGGTGAAGGCGTACTGCTGATCATCAAAAACTACACGGGCGATATTCTCAATTTCGAAACCGCCGCTGAGCTGCTGCACGACAGCGGCGTGAAGGTCACAACCGTAGTGGTGGATGACGACGTGGCGGTCAAAGACAGTCTCTATACCGCCGGTCGCCGTGGGGTGGCGAATACCGTACTGATTGAAAAACTGGTCGGTGCTGCCGCCGAGCGCGGAGATTCACTGGATGCCTGCGCGCAACTGGGCCGCAAACTCAACAATCAGGGACACTCCATCGGTATCGCCTTGAGCGCCTGTACGGTTCCTGCGGCCGGTCAGCCTTCATTTACGCTTGCGGATAACGAGATGGAATTCGGCGTCGGTATCCACGGCGAACCGGGGATCGACCGCCGCCCGTTTAGCTCCCTTGATACGACTGTCGATGAGATGTTTAACGTTCTGCTGGAAAACGGTAACTACAGCCGCACCCTGCGCGAATGGGATCACACCAGCGGAAGCTGGCAGGAAGTCAAACAGAGCAAACAGGCCCTGCAGCGAGGCGATCGCGTCATTGCGATGGTCAACAATCTGGGTGCAACGCCGCTTTCTGAACTGTACGGCGTCTACAACCGGCTGGAAACACGCTGTCAGGAAGCCGGTATTGTCATTGAACGCAACCTGGTCGGCAGCTGGTGTACCTCACTGGATATGGCCGGCTTCTCCATTACCTTGCTCAAAGCCGACGATGAGATCCTCGCGCTGTGGGATGCGCCGGTCCACACACCTGCTATGACCTGGGGTAACTAAGGAAATTTTTATGTCGCTGAACAGAAACCAAATTGTTGACTGGCTCTACCGCTGCGGCGAGGTCTTCACGAAAGAGAGTGATTTCCTCACCGGTCTGGACAGGGCCATTGGTGATGCGGACCACGGGCTGAACATGCATCGCGGCTTTAGCAAAGTGGTGGAAAAACTGCCCGCCATTGCAGACAAAGACATCGGTTTTATTCTCAAAAACACCGGCATGGTGTTGCTCTCGAACGTCGGGGGGGCCAGCGGTCCGTTATTCGGCACCTTTTTTCTGCGCGCGGCGCAGGCGACACAGGCCCATCAAAGCCTGACGCTCGTTGAGCTGCATCAGATGATCCGTGAAGGTGCCGAAGGGGTCATCAGCCGTGGTAAAGCAGAGCCCGGCGACAAAACCATGTGTGATGTCTGGCTGCCCGTCGCGGAATCGCTGGAACAGGCGATCGCGCAAAACCTGTCGATTCCCGCCGCTCTGGAAGCCGCAAGTCAGGTAGCGGAACAGGCCGTTCAGTCGACCATCACTATGCAGGCCCGCAAAGGCCGCGCCAGCTATCTGGGCGAGCGCAGTGTTGGTCATCAGGACCCTGGCGCGACCTCGGTGATGTTTATGGTGCAGATGCTGGCGGCAGCCGCGAAAGCGTAAATGAAGGAAACGGCGATGGTTAACCTGGTAATTGTTTCTCATAGCGCCCAACTGGGCCAGGGTGTCGGGGAACTGGCCCGGCAGATGTTAACGGGAGATGGCTGCAAGTTAGCCATCGCCGCAGGAATTGACGATCCCGATAATCCGATCGGCACCGATCCGATTAAAGTGATGGAGGCCATTGAGTCGGTGGCCGACACCGATCATGTGCTGGTGATGATGGATATCGGTAGCGCCCTGTTAAGCGCGGAAACCGCGCTGGAATTGCTTGATCCGGATATTGCCGGAAAAGTTCGTCTGTGCGCCGCGCCACTGGTAGAAGGCACTCTGGCCGCCACGGTTAGCGCCGCCACGGGATCTGACATTGACAAGGTGATTGCCGATGCGCAAAACGCCCTCCAGGCAAAGCGTCTTCAGCTCGGTCTCGACGCGCAACAGGAGACGCTCCCGGAACCGCAAACGGACGATGATATACAAGATGATGCGCGCACCATCACGGTGACCGTGAACAACCCTAACGGTCTGCATGTTCGCCCGGCTTCTCGCTTGGTCGCTGCGCTGGCCGGTTTTGACGCCCGGCTGTTGCTGGAAAAAGAGGGAAAATGCGTCAGGCCGGACAGCATTAACCAGATAGCGCTTTTACAGGTACGCTGTCATGACACCCTGCGTCTGATTGCCCGTGGCCCGGAGGCTGAACTGGCGCTGGCCGCCTTTGAACGGCTGGCACAGGAAAATTTCGGCGAAACGCTCGCGGCGCAACAGCCTGAGCCGACGTCAGACGTTCCGTTACAGATTAAGGGCCAGGCGTTGCGCTATACCCCTGTCGAACTGCCGCTGGCCCAGGCCACTGTGCGAACACCGCAAGAGGAAATGGCCCGTCTGCACAACGCCGTCAAGGATACGCTGGACGATCTGAGTGACCTGATTCGCCTGGCGCAAGCGAAGTTCTCACCCGATATCGCCGCTATTTTCGCCGGTCATCAGACCCTGATTGACGATCAGGATCTGATGGACAGCGCCTGGGAGATGCTGCGCCAGAGAAAATGCACGGCGGAATGGGCCTGGCACAAAATATTAATGGAACTCAGCAGTCAGTATCGCCACCTTGATGATGCCTATTTGCAGGCACGCTATATCGATATTGAAGATTTACTGCACCGCACGCATCTGCATCTGGCACAGGCGCTGGAAAACATCCCGACGCCGCTGCGCCCGAGTATTCTTATCGCCAGCGATCTTTACCCGTCCGTCATGCTGCAACTGGAGAAGAGAAACATCGCCGGGATTGTTCTGTTGCAGGGTAGTCCGCACTCACACAGCGCGATTATCGCCAGGGAAGCCGGCATCCCCGTGCTGTATCAACAAAGCAGCGCCCTGGCAAAAGTACGCAACGGTGACACTCTCACCCTCGATGCCGACCGGCCTGAATAAACTGACGACACTCCCCCTGGCGGGGAGTGTTTTTTATATCGCCTGTATGACCTGACGTTTTCACTGCGACGCATAAGACGGGTTTACCCCGCCTCATTCACCCACCATCGCGTATATGCTGAGCGACCACAGGCTCGTGTCCGGCACCCGCTGTCTCGCTAGCTGGTGGCATTAGCCTTATCAAATGCCGCCTGGGCTGCCAGCATGGCATCCATATTGTCTTCTACCCACAGAGTCAGAAATGACATGGTATGAGTTAGCGTTTTGCCTAACGGCGACAAACTGTATTCCACCGTGACGGGAACCGTGGGGAAAATTTTCCGCGAGATAAGTCCGTCACGCTCCAGCTTTCGCAGCGTCTGCGTCAACATCTTCTGTGTTATCCCGCGAATATGTCGCCGCAAACTGTTAAAACGCTGCGGCTCTTTTTCCAGACAGCCCAGAACCAGTAACGCCCATTTATCGGCCAGCCTTGAGAGCACATCACGCGTCGGGCAGCGATCGTCGTAAACATCGTAAGGTAATTGCAGTTTATTCATAACGATAGTTTCTCTTACAAGGTTTCCTCAGGGAAACTTAGTGGCCTTCAGGTGCCTTCTTTCACGACCACAGGATAATGTGTATAAATCGCTTCAGGTATCTATTGGATACTAAGGCACTCTGAATGACAAAGTATTTATACATACCTTGCTCATCCCTGTGTCGATAAAAATAAACCTGCGATCATTCGGCCACCTTTAGCACAATAAAGCGACAGTCAGTGGCACTGATGAAATAAGCGATGACATCGTGTTGAACAAATTTGATGAAGCGTTTAGCAGATACAGTCGGGACATGGAGACTTGCACGTGAAGCACTCTATTTCCCCGAAGGCCTGTGCATTATGTTTCCTGGCGTCGGGAAATAGAGTCTGTCTGGTAATAAAGAATAATCATTCATCATTGGGGGATTACCTATGAGTATCGTTGTTGTCTATTTTTCTGGCTACGGCCACACTTCCCTGGTTGCAGAAAATGTCGCTGCCGGCGCCCACGCTGAGCTGATTGCTATCAATGAAAATGGCGAAATCACAGAGAGCGACTGGCAAAAATTAAACGACGCGAAGGCGATTATCTTTGGTGCGCCCACTTACATGGGCGGCGTACCGTGGCAATTTAAAAAGTTTGCTGATGCCACCTCTAAGGCGTGGTTTACCCGTAGCTGGCAGGATAAAATTTTCGCCGGTTTCAGCAATAGCGCCAGTCTGAACGGTGACAAACAGGTGACATTACAATATCTGCAAACCCTGGCGTCGCAGCACGGCGGTGTGTGGGTGAGCCTTGGTTTGCCGCCGGCGAATACGCTGGCCTCTTCACGTCAGGATCTTAATAACCTGGGCGGTTCTGTGGGCCTGCTGGTGCAGTCTCCTTCCGATGCGGGCGCTGATAAAATTCCTTCCGGCGACCTCGCAACAGCGACGAAATTTGGCGAACGTGTTGCGGCCATTACCGCACGCTTCAACTGAGTTGTTGCACGCATAAAAAAGGGTCAGCCTGGCTGACCCTTTTTATATGCAAGAACCGGCTTAACGGTAAACAATACCACCATCAATCAGAATCGACTGACCGGTTATATAATCTGAATCCGGGCCTGCCAGGTAAGAGACCAGGCTTGCCACATCGTCGGGAGTTTCCGCACGACCCAGCGCAATCCCTTCCACATATTTCTTATACGTTTCCCCCACCGGGGCGCCGGTGATCTCCGCGAAACGCTGGTCGATTTCGGTCCACATCCCGGTGCCCACAATACCCGGACAATAAGCATTCACCGTAATACCACGGCTGGCATACTCTTTCGCCGCCGCCTGCGTCAGCGCGCGGACGGCAAATTTAGTGGCCGAATAAATGCCCAGCATCGCAAAACCGTCATGACCGGCAATGGAACAGGCGTTGATAATTTTGCCTTTCTGCTTACGCTCTTCGAATTTCTTCGCCGCGGCCTGAATCCCCCACAGGGTGCCCTGCACGTTAATCCGCATAATGCGGTCCACCTCTTGCGGGGTGACATCGGAGAGCGGTTGTACCTGCGCGATACCGGCGTTGTTCACGATGATGTCAAAACCGCCCAGTTCGCGTTCCGCCTGGGCGATAGCCGCATAGACCTGTTCGCGATCGGAGATATCAGCCACAAAGGTGGCGGCTTTGCGCCCTAACGCCCGCACCTCAGCGGCGACCGCGTCAAGCGCTTCTGCCTTCATATCCACCAGCATGATTGCCGCGCCATCTTTTGCCAGACGCAACGCAATGCCTCGCCCAATCCCTTGACCGGCACCGGTTACCAGCGCGACTTTATTTTCGATAGCCATATTTTTATTTACCTCATCCTGACAAAAAACACTGCCTTAGCACGGCAGCAGACAGGCCTTACACTACCGCCCGCCCGAGGCAGGGCCTACCCCCTCTGATGGGGGGGTGAGCACGCGAAGCCAGGCGTCGTGCAGGCGTAACGCTGGTTCCGCTCTGCCTCCTTGAGTACACTCGGGGGAAAGAGAACAGAACGAGGTCGCGGTTGTATGGCATTTTTGTCCCCCACAGGTCACCTGCCCACAGAGAACGTTGACGAAGAACCTTTCCGCTTTACACGTAAACTCCCGCTGATCCTCACAAAACTTACGCCGCCGCGTACCCCTGGCATATTGCTGCAACGCGACCGTTTGCTTACGCGGCTGGATAACGCCGCCTGCGGTAGCCTGACGCTGGTCTGCGCGGCAGCCGGGTTCGGCAAAACCACGCTGCTTTCCCAGTGGTATCAACATCGTCAGGCGCAGGGCGATTCGCTGGCCTGGATTAGTCTGGAAGAAGAAGACAGCACGCCATTGCTCTTTATGCGCTACCTGCTGGCCGCTCTGATCCCGCTCTATCCGGGGTGGAGCGATACCTTTCAGGATTACCCCGAAGGGGCACATCCTGGCGACTTTTCGCTGTTTCTGGCAGAACTGGTCAATCAGCTCCACCACTGTTCGCATCCGCTCTATCTGATCCTCGATGATTATCAGAGCATCCAAAGCCGCGAGATCCATGACGGGCTGACATGGCTGCTCCACCATGCCCCGGCCTCATTGCATCTGGTTATCGGCAGCCGCAACCGTCTGCCTCTGGTACTCAGCCGCCTGCGGCTTTGGGATCAGTACACGGAAATCGAAGACAGCGAACTGCGCTTTAACGATGCCGAAGCCCAGGCCTACTTCGCCCGAACGGTCACGCCGCCGGTCAACAAGCGCGATGTTCCGCAACTGATGACCCTGACGGAAGGCTGGGTCGCGGGGATGAAAATTGCCGCCCTCTCTGTGCGCAAACATGACGCGCCCCCAGGGATTACAGGAGCGCTCAGCGGCGGTTCGCGCTCAATCAGCCGCTATCTTGAAGAGGTCATATTCGCACCGCTACCCACAAGCACGCTCCACTTCCTGATGTTGACCTCTGTGCTGAATCGCCTGCATCCGGCCCTGTGTGATGCGGTGACGGGGTTAAATAACGGCAGAGCGATGCTCACCTGGATTGAACAACACAATTTGTTTCTGAGCGCTCTGGATGATGGCGGATTCTGGTTTCGCTACCATCCCCTGATGCGCGATGCCCTCTCCCATCGCCTGCAACAGGATTCAACCATTGATATCAGTCAGCTTCACGAGCGCGCGGGTAACTGGTTTGCCGCCCAGCAACTCTGGGCAGAGGCGATACGACATGCGCTGGCGGCCGGAAAGTCGGTCACCCGACATGCGGAAGCCGGGGCACAGTCGCTGGCGGAAGAGGGTGACATCGACACCATGGTGCGTTGGATCCACTATCTGCCTGCCATACCGGACCCTTCGCGCATTGAACTACAGCTCAATCTGGCCTGGGCGCTGGCACACCACTTCCGCTTTTCGGACACCCGCCAGTTGCTTGATGCCATAGAGACGATGGTGGCGAATCGCTCAGAACATCTGACACGTTCAACGGGGGTAAAGCTGCGCGTGGTGCGCGCCATTTGTGAAGCCTTCGCCGATAACATCTCCGCCAGTCTGCTGCTTGTTGAGCCATTACTAAGCGAGGTTCCCTGTGGCGATATCTGGGTGGATGGGCTGGTCTGCAACATCCTCAGTTATTGCCATCTCGCCCTTGCGCGCCCGCAGCAGGCGCTGGAGGTTCAGCAATCCGTTTCCGGCAACCAGGCCACCAACCGCAACCTGTTTGTTGAGGTCTACCGGGGGTTTGTGCTGGCACTCGGCCAACTGCGTCAGGGGAACCTGCAAGAAGCCGAATGCCAGGCCACCCGGGTCTTGCATCATGCGGAACAACATACCGGACAAAATTCCAGTAGTGGCGCAACGCTGGCTCCGTTACTGGCTGATATTGCCTGGGAGCGCGGTGATATCGGGCAGGTCAACAGTCTGCTGAATCTGCGTCCGGGCATGATTGATGATTTTTGCCCGCCGGATGGTCTTAGCCTGTGCTACGTGGTTCTTGCGCGTCAGGCGCAACTGAATGCGCAGCCTGATGAGGCTATGGCACTTTTGCGCCATGCCGGGCAATTGTGCATACAGCGAGGCTGGTGGCGTGCGCGCATCGCGCTGCTTGCCGAAGAGATAACCCTCCACCTTCATACCGGCAAACGGGATAACGCCCGCAGACAGTTCGCCTTATTACAGCAACTGGCGAGCGAGCCGAGGGCGGTGGAAAATAGGTTCGTTGCCTGGCACCGGGGGATCTGCGAGAGTCGCTTGTTACTTGCCGAAGGCGATGCGCTGACGGCCGCGACAAAACTCACTTCCCTGATAAACGAACAGGAGCGCTGTGGCGAATGGCTGGCAGCGACGCGCTCACGCATTCAGCAGGCCGTTGCCTTCTGGCGAGCCGGTGACGAGAAACAGGCCATCGCCGCCTGCATTCCCGCGCTCCCGCGCGCCGTCGCGCAAAAAATGCAGCGCACTCTGCTTGATGGCGGGCCGGAGCTACTGGCCCTGCTCAGCCGGTTGCGTGAGCAGCCCCATTCCGATACGACATTTAACGCTGTTATCGCCAGCGCCGGAGCGATGATGATGTCTCAGGGGATTTTACCCCTGCCGACACACGAAGCGGCGTCAGAGGGGCTACGGTTGACCGAGCGCGAGCAGCAGACCTTACAACTCATCGCCGAGGGACACTCCAATAAAGGCATCGCCCGCACGCTTGGGATCTCGGTCGAGACCGTGAAATGGCACCTTAAGCAGTTGTATGAAAAGCTTGCGGTAAGCGGACGGATTCAGGCGGTGAACCGGGCGAGAAGATTGGGTTTATTAGGTTAACGTATTGTCGCCTGCCCTCCATGACAGGCGAAAAATGCATGATCAACACATCGGCCGCCGGGCGCAAAATGCCACGCACATCCCCACTAGCGCGGCCCCGGTCAGCCACTGAAATACAGTACGCCACGTCTCCAGTGACGGGTGCGCCCCCAACAGCACGGTGATAATGGCCAGCATCATCGCTCCGGCGGTGTACTGGCTGGTGACCATCAACGCACTGGCCCGCCCCTGAAGCGTCACCGGTGTCGCCGTCAGCCCGATGGCAAACATCGCCGGATAAATCAGCCCGTGCCCCAAACCACTCAGCGCGATGCCCAGCATGAAGGCGAGCGAAAACGGCATATTGAGCGCCGTCGACAGCAACCACAGCCCCAGCGCCGCGGCGGCAAACCCAACGGTTAACACCCCTGCGCCGCAAAAGCGTGCGCTCAGACGGGTAAAGAGTGCATTGCCGACCACAATCAACAATGCCAGCGGGGTAAACAGCAGCCCGGTCACCACCGCCCCCAGCCCGAATGTCTGTTGCCAGAGCAGCGTCATGGCATAGAACTGGCTGCCTACGCTTGCCATGTAGCAGGCACTACTGATCCAGCCGCTTTGCAGCCCCGGCAACGTGCGAAGCCGTTCCGACAACAGCGGCGTGGCGGCAAAGCGCTCATGCACGATAAAGAGCACCAGCATGCCCAGCGCCAGGCGATTTGCCAGAAAATCAGGCTGCCCGGTTTCGGCATAGCGCATCAGCGCCCAGACTATCGCCCCGGCGGTGGCACAGCCTGCCAGCGCCCCCAGCCCTGTTCGCTGGTTCTCTTTTTCGGTTCGTAACAGCGGAAAGTCACGGCTAACCGCCCACAGCGCCAGCAGCCCGGGCGGCAGATTGATAAAGAAGATGGCCCGCCAGCTTAACTCCGCCAGCAGACCGCCCAGCATCACCCCGGCTACCAGCCCCAGTGCGCCAGTCGCGCTCCAGACAGCCAGCGCCCGGCGATGCGCTTCGCCCTGAAAACTCTGCGCCATCAGCGCCAGTACCGCCGGTTGTAGCAGCGCCGCCGCCATACCCTGACCGCCACGGGCGATTAACAGCAGCGCAGCGTTGTGCGCCAGCCCACCGATGATGGATGAGAATAAAAACAGTCCCATCCCGAGAGTGAATATCCGTCGGGCGCCCAGACGATCGCAGAGGCTTCCGCCCAACAGCAGCAACCCGGCAAAGATCAGCCCGTAGAGGGAAACGACCCATTGCATCTCACCAGGCGTGAGCGCCAAATCCTGCGCCAGCGTGGGCAGCGCCACATAAACAATGGCGTAGTCCAGCGCAATCAGCGCTTGTGCAATACCCGGCACCAGCAGAGGACGAGAACGCGAAGAGAGTGGCGTTGTTGTCAGATTAATGTGCGTCATCAGGCTTCCTGTTCGTTGAGTAATGATGAATAATCCTCACGGATTACTTGCTCTTCATACAGGCTACGCCTCATTGAATGACGCAATCAAAGTCATAGTTTTCAGCCAAAGATGAGTTAAATTCATCCATGAAATTACGCCGTCTGCCACCGCTTGGCGCTATCCGCGCTTTTGATGCCGTCGCCCGCCACGCCAGTTTTAAACTGGCCGCCGAAGAAATTGGCGTCACCTCCACGGCTATCAGCCACCAGATTCGTCAACTGGAAGAGACCCTCGGCCAGCGCCTGTTCATTCGTTCCGCCCGGGCGGTGACGCTGACAGCAAGTGGAGAGATCCTCTTTCGCGCGTCGGAGAATATGTTCGCCACTCTGCGTGAGGCAGTAACGCTTATCGAGGCCGCTGCCCCGCCCGATGCGCTGACGCTCAGCACCACCTCGAACTTCCTGACTAACTGGCTGGTGCCGCGCCTGCCTCTTTTGCACCGCCAGCTCCCGGACTTAGAGCTGCGCTTTCACAGCAGCACCAGCCTGGTGGATGTGCGCGGCGCGATGGCCGACTGTGCCATTCGCTACAGCATGCAGGCGGACGAGTCGCTGGAAAGCACGTTGCTCTGGCGTGACCGTTTTGTACTGGTTGCCAGCCCTGCTCTGCGGCTTCAAAGCCCGCAGGACCTGGCCGGACTCACGCTTTTTCATATCGAAAATCGCCATGTGCCGACACCCGAACCGGACTGGCTGCACTGGAAGGAGGCCTTTGGCCCGGCAGATTTAGCCGTGCAGGCAGGTATTCGTTTTGATGATGAGACACATGCGATTCAGGCGGCGATTGCCGGACAAGGGGTTTTGCTGGCGAGCGAGCTGCTTATCCAGTATCCGCTGGCACAGGGGCTGCTACAGATTGCCCTGCCGGGCGCGCTACCCGGCGGCAATTACTATTTTGTCACCAGCGCAGAAAAAGCTACCCGCCGCGATGTGCAACAGTTCAGACAGTGGCTTCTTCAGGCTTTCAATGACGTGACGTTGTCACAAAAAGACACTCAACCTGCACAGTGACAGACTGAAAACGTAAGCGGTAGCCCCCGGGTTTTGTTATGGTGTTTTTTTGCTGATGAGAAGCGGGTAGGACGAATGGAGCGGCTGGATTGTGACCGTATGTTTGTCGCGGTGATGGAAACGGGAAGTTTTACGGCGGCGGCACAACGCTGTGGTACCAGCCACGGTCAGGCATCGAAATTGATCTCCCGGCTGGAAAGCGAACTGGGCGTTAACCTGCTGCGCCGTAGCACCCGGTCACTGACCCCCACCGAGGTGGGACTGGCCTACTACGAACGTATCCGTCAGCTACTGGCCGAATACGATGCGCTTAATGATTCAGTGCGCAATAGCGCCAACGCCCCGTCCGGGCTGCTGCGTATCTCAGCGCCGGTTACATTTGGCGTCTCTCAACTGGCGCCACACCTGGTGGAATTTGCCCGCCGCTACCCGGATATCGAACTGGATGTCAGCTTCTCCGACAGACTGGTCAATGTTGTGGATGAAGGTTTTGATCTGGCCCTGCGTATCGGCAGCCTGACTGACAGCAGCCTTATTGCCCGCCGTTTATGCCCGATTCGCAACGTGGTCGTCGCCGCGCAACGCTATCTCGAACGCCACGGCGAACCCGCACACTGGTCAGAGCTGGAACAACACGCCCTGATTGTCGATACCAATTTTCGCGATCCCTGGCACTGGCCGTTTCGCGACGCCGGGCAGCAGATGCATTTGCAGCCAGTTCGCGGGCGAATCAAATTTTCCAACGCGGAAGCCTGCATTGAAGCCGCCTGCGCCGGACTTGGGATCGCCAGAGTACCGATGTTTATCGCTGAAAAAGCCCTGAATGCACAGCGCGTGGTGCCCGTTCTTGCCGCCTTTGAAGCGCCGCCGCTGGCGCTATACGCAGTCTATCCCCCTGCCCGCTACCTGGCGCAGAAATCGCGAGTGTTAATTGATTTTCTGGCGGCCACCTACGCCTCACTTTCCTGAGGAATATTGTTTCCATTATGGAAATAAACATCCTCTTTTCGACCCAATAATCATTGCACTGGAAACACTCTATAGTCCTCTCATCAACTTATTTGAGAGGACATCATCATGACTGATTCACGCACTGCTCCCTATGCATCTCTGTTGCTGCGCCTGACGCTGGGCATTCTGTTTCTGGCGCACTTTAGCCTGAAATTTTTTGTTTTTACTCCGGCAGGTACAGCGAAGTTTTTTGCCTCCCTCGGTTTGCCCGGCGGGCTGGCGTATCTCACCATGGCGGTTGAACTGGTGGGGGCGATTGCGCTGATCCTCGGTATCTATAGCCGTATTGTTGCCATCGTGCTGATTCCGATTCTTCTGGGTGCCATCTTCACCGTTCACGGTCCGGCTGGGTTTTTCTTCACTAATCCGAACGGCGGCTGGGAATTCCCGGCATTCTGGATAGTTGGCCTGCTGGCTCTGGCGCTGACCGGTGACGGAAAATACGCGCTCAAACCGACCCCTTTCAAAGGTTAAAGGAGTACACATGCTGATTGACGGAAAATGGACGGCGGACTGGCATCCGGTGCAGGCCACCGATGAAAAAGGCGGATTTGTGCGCCAGACATCCAGTTTTCGCCACTGGGTGACCCCTGACGGGGCGCCCGGCGTCACGGGCGAAGGCGGTTTTATCGCCGAACCGGGTCGCTACCATCTGTATGTCGCACTGATTTGCCCGTGGGCCTCCCGTACCCTGATTGCCCGTAAGCTAAAGGGGCTGGAAGAGGTTATTACTGTCAGCGTGGTTGAACCCTGGCTGCTGGAAGAAGGCTGGCATTTTGGCGATTACCCCGGAGCTGACAAAGACACGGTAAATAACGCCGAGTGGTTGCATCAGCTTTATACCCGCGCGGACCCGACGTTTACCGGCCGCGCTACAGTCCCGGTGCTGTGGGATAAGAAAACCCACACCATCGTCAATAATGAGTCGGCTGATATCGTGCGCATGTTCAACAGCGGCTTTGGTGAACTGGCGCGCGGCAACATTGATCTTTACCCTGCCGATCTGCGTGAAGAGATTGATCAGCTCAACGCCGCGATCTATCCGACGCTGAATAACGGTGTGTATCGGGCCGGTTTTGCCACCACCCAGGTGAGTTATGAAGAGGCCGTCAGCGATGTGTTCGCTATGCTTGATACGCTGGAAGCGCGTCTGGCAACGCGGGAGTTTCTCTGCGGCGGGCAGTTAACCGAAGCCGATATTCGCCTGTTTGTGACCCTGGTGCGTTTTGATGCCGCCTACCATGGCATATTCAAATGCAATCTGCGTAAGCTTGCGCAGTACCCGAACCTGGACCGCTATCTGCGCACAATGCTGGCTGTTCCGGGCATTCGCGAAACGGTCAATATTGACCATATCAAGCAGGGTTACTATTCCATCAAGGCGCTCAACCCGAACAGGATTGTCCCGAAAGGACCGGATCTCAGCGCATATGGCTTATAAATAAACCGCCAAAACCGGGATCATCACCCGTTATTTATTATCTGAAAGCGCATATCCTGAATGGCTGGCAAGCCCGGTAAATCTGGTCAGCCATTCACGCTATCTACCCGGCGCTGACTAACTTTCCCTGTAAGCTCACAATGCCAGCGCGCAAAGGTTACCCTTGCCGGCAGGTCGCGTTTTATAAAAAATCGGTTTCGCTGCTCCCCACTTTTTTCAGCTCAAGGCCCACAAATTTAAGCCCTATTGCATGTTCACTGTCTAAATCGGTTGCAAACATAAATCCGAATTTATCTTTTTCATCAGGTGAAAGATAAATTTTTACCAGAACAAGATCTGTCGCCTCAGCGCCGTACACGCGTTTGCAGTATGCCTCTGTTTCGGCTGCGATTTTCTGCAAGAAATCGTTCTGCTTTTCCATAAGAAACTGAATATCGGTTCTCATTTTGTCATCCGCCGAATACGCCTCCAGATTTATGCACTGGATGGGTTTCGAGCCGAATGCCGGTAAAACCAACTCAACCGCAGCGCCTTCGTCATCGGTATAGAATTCCAGTTCAGTGGACATCTTTTTCTTTCCTTTTATCGGGACCTCAGGAGAGTGATTGTTTTACTGTCTTCGGTTAATTCGTACCCGCCAGCCCTGTTCTCTAACAAAATGGATGGAGGTAAACGAGGGAAGCGAATTTCTCGCAGGTTGTTTCATCATCCCCAGGCTTCCTCTTCGGTTATAACATTGCTGATGAAACTATGAAGGTCCTGTTCCAGGAAAATATTCTTCTGGCTTTCCAGACTGGCAAAATAGACCGCCCCGTCTTCCATCCTCATACAAAAGGGGAACCCGCCGCCATCAATGGCAAAGGGAAGAAGATTTGCTGACAGAATCTTCTTTTCGAGAACCAGCGTTCTGTAATAATCATCGGCTGTTAACAAACCTGGCTTTTTAGCACGCAAAACTGGCAGGAAGTATTTTATATCGTTCTCGTATTGCTCACTTTGATAAACGCGTCGCCCCTCCTCCAGCATGCCACCGTTACTGACGAGCCATAACGATTTCAGAACATCAGGAAAAGTGATGCCCAGGGCGGCTTCAATATCGCTAAGCTCATCAGCAGTGACGGCAGGTGAAGAATCTACGAGTTTAATCATCATTTGTTACCTGTTGGCAATAAGCAGGAATATGGCCACTCAGCCATCCTTAATAGCGAGAAAGAGTAACAGCTTCTCTTGTTTTATACTCCCCGCCACAATGATCTCCTCGTAGATTTATTAACGTTTTCGTCCCCGCAGATCAGTAAGAAAAGGGAGAACGATGCTGTGCCTCTTTTAAAAAATGGGTGGCATCTTCACCAGCAGCGGTATATAGCGGCGCGTTTTGATCGTCCGCAACGGCAAAAATAGCCGTCGCGACATCCCCGGCGTGCGTCACCGGCGAGTCGGTATCGCGCGCCATCTGAATAAACGCATTCACCATATCCCCATACGCCGGATCGTCTTGCCCGCCAAAATATGCCCGTGCATTTTCGCCAAACTTTGTCTCAGGCGAACGCCCCGGCAAGACCACATGAACGCGAATACCAAAGGGCCTGGCTTCGATAGCTAATGACTCGCTCCAGGCATTTAGCGCCGCTTTACTGGCACGGTAAAGCCCAATCAGCGGCATCGCTTTGGTTGTCACTGACGATGAAACATTGATGATAATCCCTGATTTTTTCTCTCTCATCAGCGGGAGAAACGCCTGGGTTAATGCCAGTGTTCCCAGCACATTCGTATTCATTAATTGCTGTGCGGTTGCCAGGGGCGTGAGTTCAACGGGCACTGGGGCACCAACCCCGGCATTGTTCACCAGCAGGTCAATCGCCCCTGCCTTTTTCACCACATTCTCAATGCTATCCGCGGACGTGATATCCAGCGGCAGAATGGTCAGTTTGTCACTTTCAGGTAACAGCCTCGGATCTGGCGTTCTCATGGTGGCAATCACATTCCAGCCTTTGTCTAAAAAGAGTTTTGCTGTTGCAAGCCCAAAACCTGATGAGCATCCGGTAATCAGTGCAGTCGACATGGTTAATCCTCTCTGTTGGCAAGAGCAACGATCATAGTCGCCGCTGTCTGGACAATATATAATCAAAAATCCAGTAAAATTTAGAGAGCGTCCAATGTCAGATCCGTTAACCGATATTGTTACCCTGCTCAATCCCAGGCCAACCCATACCAAACTCGTCGAAGGGGCCGGCCAGTGGCGTATTGTCCGGGAATCTTGCGGAGAGGCTTTTTACTGCGCGGTATTACAGGGCGAATGCATGATCAGTATCAACGGCAAAGCGCCAAAATTGCTCGTTTCCGGCGATTTCGTGCTGATACCCGCAGCCTATAGCTTTGAAAACACCAATGCGGGCGCGTCAACACCAACTGATATTACCGCGCCGACCATTATTGGCGACGGGCATGTAAGAATTGGCTCAACAGCGGGGCCGGCTGAATTTCTGATGAATGTGGGACACTGTGAATTCGACACGCCGGACAAACAACTGATTGTTGCTCTCCTTCCCGGTGAGATTCTGATCAAAGGACAACGCAGGTTTGTCACGCTGCTTGAGCTCCTGTTGGATGAAAGCCAGGCCCGGCGGCCAGGACGTGAAATCGTATTGATGCGTCTTTTGCAGCTATTACTGGTTGAGTCTTTACGCAGTCACCATGATCTGTCGAAAACGGCAGGTATCCTGCAAGGGTTACAACACGAAAAGATCGCCATCGCGCTGCATCTCATTCATGAAAAACCCGACATTGACTGGCAAATAGCGCACCTGGCTCGCCACTGCGCTATGTCCCGTTCCTCTTTTTTTGCCATCTTCAACGAGACGGTCGGTATGGCGCCAATGCAATATCTGCTCTTCTGGCGAATGTCGTTGGCCAGAAAAGCACTCTTAAGTAGTACGGATAAAATCGAACAGATCGCATTTCGAATGGGATATAAGTCAGCGAGTGCATTCAGCGTTGCCTTCACGAAATATGTCGGTATGCCGCCGGGGGTATTTCGACGCCAGAAATCCCATGGTCTCTCCCTGGAGTCGCCTCACTAATGCAAAGCCCGTTTTAAACACGCGTTCTGTAAATAAGTACTGCCCTGTTTTTTGAGCATCCATCCCCCTCAAATAAAGCATCCGATACCGTGTCTGTTTAAGGGGGCGATAGTCAGTTAAAAGCGAATTATCTTATCTGCATCCGGTATTCAATCATGCCGCTTTTTTTGGCAATCCAGTCATATAATCTTTGTCCACGATAGTTTGCTTCATGGGTATGCCAGTAAAGATGGCTGGCATGACGTTTTCTGGCCTCTTTCTGAACATATTCAATTAACTGTTTGCCAATGTGTTTGCCGCGAATATTTTCACTGACATATAAATCCTCAAGATAGCAGTAATCGTTCTCAGCCCAGGTTGAACGGTGAAAAAGATAATGTGCGAAGCCGACGACCTCACCATTATTTTTTGCGACGGCACAAAATATGGGTTCAATCGGGCTGGCAAAACGTTCCCAGGTCCGCTTTGTGACAGCGTCGGAAATATCGGCGTTATAAAAAATTTGATAGTTTTTCCACAATGGCAACCAGTTTTCATAATCCATTTCACTGGCAGCTTCAATTGTAATAGCCACTGTATTCATAATAACCTCTTTATTGGTTGTATTGGGGTAAGTAAATAATCAAAGAACGCTGGCGGATTTACTGACTTCCCGCTTTTTTAAAACGCGAAAGCGCAGAGGGTGCTGCCATTAATACACCGATAGCCGCAAGAACAACGTTCGCGATTTAAAGCGAGCTGCCCAGACAGATCTTTTTTTGCTACGCCGCTGTAGCGAAATGGTATGCCCCTGCGGTTGCGCTTATTGCAGCCAGGTGAATAACCCCCTATCCGTTATCTGTTTCTCCGGGAGCAATAATAAGGTTTAAATGGCAGGTTTAGCCCCACCAATTTTGCAAAATAGCGCAGACCAATTTTGTTCTGCCAGCAGGCAAAACTGTTATAGACTGGGTGATAAGGTGCGTCAGGATGGAGAAAAGGATGTTTAAGCATGCACAGCTTGAAACGGTAAAGGCATGGATGATTGATCCCGCAAACGGCTCACTGCCACTTCATGAAAGGATCCAGAGAGCGCTACGCTCACTGATACTGGAGGGGGTATTATCTCACGGCAAACCCCTTCCCGCCTCACGCGCGTTAGCCGCGTCACTCAATGTTTCCCGGGATACCATTGAAGCCGCCTATACGCGTCTGCACGCGGAGGGGTTTATTGAGAGGCACACGGGTAAGGGTAGCTTCGTCTCTGCCAGCGCCCGATTTCTGAAATCACATTCCCGGCAACGGCAGTCAGCCGCAGAGGTACGTGAACCAACGCTCAGCGAACGGGGAAATGTGATTTATAAAAGCGGGGGGATACGCGAGTTTTCACTGCCCCGCCCGCTGGCACCGGGGATCCCCGAGACACGTCTGTTCCCGGTTCACACCTGGGAGCGGCTCGAGCGACAGGTGCTAAAGGAATATCGCCACCATGCGCTGGAGCAAAGCCCTCCGCAGGGGACTGAGCGTTTACGGCGGGCAATCGCTGAATATGTCAATCTGGAGCGCGGTGCGCATGCCACGCCAGAACGTATCATTATTTTGACCAGTTCCCAGCAGGCGCTCGCCCTCTGTTCGCATGTCCTGATGGACAGCGGGGACGCCATCGTGGTTGAAGATCCTACCTATCAGGGGGCGCAAAAAGCGTTTAAGGCTGCCGGGCTGAACACCCTTGCGGTTCCTCTTGATGAGAAAGGGCTGAGTATTGAGTCGCTTAATGCTCTGACAGAGCCGGCGAAAGCTATCTATCTCACCCCTTCCCATCAGTATCCTACCGGCGTCACACTCTCCCTCGACCGACGGCTGGCTGTCATCAACTGGGCAAACCAGCACCAGGCCTGGATCATTGAGGATGATTATGACAGCGAGTTTCACTATGAAGGCAAACCAATGGCCTGTGTGCAGGGTCTGGACGCCTTTAACCGGACAATTTATATCGGGACCTTTACCAAGTCTCTTTTTCCGGGCCTGCGTATTGCGTATATGATCGTTCCCGAAGAACTTGCAGAGCCGCTTACAATGGCAAGGACATTAATGGATGGTCATACCGCCTCCATCACCCAGCTCACTGTGGCCAAATTTCTTGAGGGCGGCCATTTTAATTCCTATGTCCGGATGATGCGCGGTGTTTATGTCGCGCGCCGCGATAAACTGGCCAGCCTGATAGAACAGTACCTTGCTGATTTTGTCGTGGGCATAACGCCATCGGGTGGAATGCAGATGCCCTGTCATCTCAAAGATGGCCTGTCAGAAGCTGCCATCGCCACTGCCGCTCGCCGCGCAGGTATTGATATGCTCAGGCTGACAGGGCTGTATGCCAGCCAACCAGCAGCCGCCGGTTTTTTGATGGGATTTGCGGCTTACACAGAGAAAGAAATGGAAGAGGCCGTCGGGAAACTCGCCGCTCTTTTCCGTCTTGCCTGACGCAAGTATCCGCTATCCATATGCGATAAATAAGAGCGGCAGGTTGTCTGAATGCAGGCCGACAATCTCACCCTGAACGGGGCGCGGTGAAAACCACAATACATCACGAGGTAGATTGCTGGCGTAATTGCTGCATTTCAGGACGGCCAATACTGCGGCGCCATGCGCCGGGCGCCTGCCCATAATGACGCTTAAAACTGCGGTTAAAGGACTGCTGGGAGTCAAAACCCAGCGCCATCGCCACGTTCAAAATCGGTTCGTCGCTGTGGGCCAGGCGCTCGACCGACTTTTGCAGCTTTTGCGCGCGAATATACTCGGCAAGACGATATCCCGTATGTTCTTTGAAGATCCGCTGCAGGTGCCACTTCGAATAGCCGGCGCGTCTGGAAACAGTGTTAATGTCGAGACGGCTTTCAATGTTGTTGTCGATCCAGTCGAGTAAATCGTGAATAAATGCCCCGTTGTCCATCCTCTTTCCCCCCATGCCGCTTACTGAAAAAAGCATCTTTGTCTGTTGCATTTAAAGGTGGCGCGTTTTTGAATTAATTGCAAGTTTTATTGTTGCATTTAAATCCCTGGCGGAAACAGGCCATTTTGAAGTGTCAGGAATAGCACATAAAGTGCAACAATTATTCTTGCACTTAATTAAGCACCTCCCTACAATCGCCGCGATAGTGTATTCGCAACTGTTACAGTTTTGTGGCGATGAACGACACAAATGGCCTTAAGCCTGCCCGGACAAAGGAAGTGGCGCGGCGTCTCCCGCTGCGTCTTGCCCGGCGGCTACAATTACCGGAATAAAAATAATGAGCCTGCAAAAACATTGGGGTAACTTTCATCTGAGCGCGCTGGGCGTGATGATGCTCTCCGTACTGATCGTCGGCTGCGATGACAGTGTCGCGCAAAACGCGGCGCCACAGGCGCCCGCCGTCAGCGCTGCGGATGTGGTGGTGAAATCCATTAGCCAGTGGGATAGCTTTAACGGTCGGATTGAAGCGGTGGAAAGCGTTCAGCTACGCCCCCGCGTTTCCGGCTACATCGATAAGGTGAATTACACCGATGGCCAGGAAGTGAAAAAGGGTGACGTGCTGTTCACCATCGATGACAGAACCTATCGCGCCGCGCTGGAACAGGCGCAGGCGACGCTAACAAGAGCCAAAACGCAGGCCAGTCTGGCGCAAAGTGAGGCTAACCGTACAGATAAATTAATCAGTACCAACCTCGTTTCCCGCGAAGAATGGGAGCAGCGTCGTTCGGCCGCCGCCCAGGCGCAGGCCGACATTCGCGCAGCCCAGGCGGCGGTTGACGCCGCGCAACTTAATCTCGATTTCACCAAGGTGACCGCGCCAATCGACGGCCGCGCCAGTCGGGCGTTGATCACCAGCGGAAATCTGGTCACTGCGGGCGACAGCGCCAGCGTACTCACAACGCTGGTCTCGCAGAAGACAGTTTACGTCTACTTTGATGTCGATGAGTCGACCTACCTCCACTATCAAAATCTCGCCCGCAGCGGGCAAGGCGCGTCCAGTAATCATCTGGCGCTGCCGGTTGAGATTGGCCTTACTGGTGAGGATGGCTATCCCCATCAGGGTAAAGTGGATTTTCTTGATAATCAGTTAACGCCAAGTACCGGGACGATCCGCATGCGCGCGCTGCTGGATAACACCCAGCGTCAGTTCACGCCGGGTCTCTTTGCCCGTGTTCGCCTGCCGGGTAGCGCTGAATTTAAAGCCACGCTTATCGACGACAAAGCAGTGCTGACCGATCAGGATCGCAAATATGTTTATATCGTTGATAAAGAAGGTAAAGCGCAGCGTCGCGATATTACGCCAGGCCGTCTGGCAGAGGGTTTACGCATCGTGCAGCAGGGGCTGAAACCTGGCGATAAAGTCATTGTTGACGGTTTACAAAAGGTGTTTATGCCGGGGATGCCGGTTAACGCGAAAACCGTTGCCATGACCACCAGCACCGCCCTCAACTGATCCCTTACCTGAGAATCTGACACATGGACTTTTCCCGTTTTTTCATCGACAGGCCGATTTTTGCCGCAGTACTGTCGATTCTGATTTTCATCACAGGGTTAATCGCCATCCCGCTGTTGCCGGTCAGCGAATACCCTGACGTGGTCCCGCCGAGCGTGCAGGTACGCGCGGAGTATCCCGGCGCCAACCCGAAAGTGATTGCCGAGACCGTGGCGACGCCGCTGGAAGAAGCGATCAACGGCGTTGAAAACATGATGTACATGAAATCTGTTGCCGGCTCCGACGGCGTACTGGTGACCACCGTCACCTTCCGTCCGGGAACCGATCCGGATCAGGCGCAGGTTCAGGTGCAAAACCGCGTATCACAGGCCGAAGCGCGTCTGCCGGAAGATGTGCGCCGTCTGGGTATTACCACCCAGAAACAGTCGCCGACGCTGACGCTGGTAGTGCACCTGTTCTCCCCCGGCGGTAAATACGATTCACTCTATATGCGTAACTACGCCACGCTCAAAGTGAAGGATGAGCTGGCGCGTCTGCCTGGCGTCGGCCAAATCCAGATTTTTGGCTCGGGCGAATACGCGATGCGTATCTGGCTGGACCCCAATAAGGTGGCGGCGCGCGGATTGACCGCCTCGGATGTGGTCACGGCGATGCAGGAGCAGAACGTACAGGTCTCCGCGGGTCAGCTTGGCGCCGAACCACTGCCGAAAGAGAGCGATTTCCTGATCTCAATTAACGCTCAGGGTCGCCTGCATACGGAAGAAGAGTTTGGCAATATTATTCTGAAAACGGCGCAAGACGGCTCGCTGGTACGTCTGCGCGACGTGGCGCGTATCGAAATGGGCTCCGGTAGCTATGCGCTGCGTTCCCAGTTGAACAATAAAGACGCGGTCGGGATTGGTATTTTCCAGTCGCC
This sequence comes from Phytobacter palmae, assembly GCA_900112785.1. Classification (GTDB taxonomy): domain Bacteria; phylum Pseudomonadota; class Gammaproteobacteria; order Enterobacterales; family Enterobacteriaceae; genus Phytobacter; species Phytobacter palmae. Next base: position 309,332 of record FONB01000006.1, read on the forward strand.
GGGAGCCAATGCCATTGATCTGTCTAACGCGGTGCGCGCAAAAATGGACGAACTGTCCAGGCGTTTCCCGGAAGATATGAAATGGGCGGCGCCTTACGATCCGACGGTTTTCGTTCGCGACTCCATTCGCGCAGTGGTGCAAACGCTGCTCGAAGCTGTGGTACTGGTAGTTCTGGTGGTGATCCTGTTCCTGCAAACCTGGCGCGCGTCGATTATTCCGCTGATCGCGGTGCCGGTATCGGTAGTGGGTACGTTCAGCATTCTCTATCTACTTGGCTTCTCGCTTAACACCCTGAGTTTGTTCGGACTGGTGCTGGCTATCGGTATCGTGGTGGACGATGCCATCGTGGTGGTGGAAAACGTCGAGCGAAACATCGAAGAGGGGCTTGCTCCGCTTGCGGCGGCGCATCAGGCGATGCGCGAAGTGTCCGGGCCGATTATCGCCATCGCGCTGGTGCTGTGCGCCGTGTTCGTGCCGATGGCGTTTCTCTCCGGGGTTACCGGTCAGTTCTACAAACAGTTTGCGGTGACGATTGCGATTTCAACGGTGATCTCCGCCATCAACTCGCTGACGCTCTCCCCTGCTCTGGCTGCCCTGCTGTTAAAGCCGCACGGCGCGCCGAAAGATTACCCTACCCGGCTTATCGACCGTCTGTTCGGCTGGCTTTTCCGTCCGTTTAACCGCTTTTTCCACCGCAGCTCGGACGGCTATCAGGGGCTGGTGGGCAAAACGCTCGGACGCCGTGGCGCAGTGTTTGTGGTCTATGTGCTGTTGCTCTGTGCCGCCGGGGTGATGTTTAAAGCCGTACCCGGCGGGTTTATTCCGACTCAGGATAAGCTCTATTTAATTGGCGGCGTGAAGATGCCGGAAGGCTCTTCGCTGGAGCGCACCGATGCGGTGATCCGCAAAATGAGCGAAATCGGGATGAATACCGAAGGCGTGGATTATGCGGTCGCCTTTCCGGGTCTGAATGCGTTGCAGTTCACCAACACGCCGAATACCGGGACGGTCTTCTTTGGTCTGAAACCGTTTGACCAGCGTAAACATACCGCTGCGGAAATAAACGCTGAGATCAACGCGAAAATCGCCCAAATCCAGCAGGGCTTCGGCTTCTCCATTTTGCCGCCGCCAATTTTAGGGCTGGGTCAGGGTTCGGGCTATTCGCTCTACATCCAGGATCGCGCTGGTCTGGGCTATGGCGCGCTGCAAAACGCGGTAAATACGATGTCCGGCGCGATTATGCAGACGCCGGGGATGCATTTCCCGATCTCAACCTACCAGGCGAACGTTCCGCAACTGGATGTGCAGGTTGACCGTGATAAGGCCAAAGCGCAGGGGGTGTCGCTGACCGATCTGTTCGGTACGCTGCAAACCTATCTGGGATCGTCGTATGTGAACGATTTCAACCAGTTCGGGCGTACCTGGCGCGTGATGGCGCAGGCCGATGGACCATACCGTGAAAGCGTGGAGGATATTGCCAATTTGCGCACCCGTAATAATCAGGGCGAAATGGTGCCAATCGGCAGTATGGTGAATATCAGTACTACCTACGGTCCGGACCCGGTGATTCGTTACAATGGTTATCCGGCGGCGGATTTGATTGGCGATGCCGACCCGCGCGTGCTTTCATCCGCACAGGCGATGACGCAGCTGGACGCGATGTCTAAGCAGATCCTGCCGAACGGAATGAATATTGAATGGACGGATCTGAGCTTCCAGCAGGCCACTCAGGGCAATACGGCGCTGATTGTCTTCCCGGTTGCGGTGCTGCTGGCGTTCCTGGTACTGGCCGCTCTGTATGAAAGCTGGACGCTGCCGCTGGCGGTGATCCTTATCGTGCCGATGACGATGCTCTCCGCGCTGTTTGGCGTCTGGCTGACCGGCGGCGATAACAACGTGTTCGTGCAGGTGGGTCTGGTGGTTCTCATGGGGCTGGCGTGTAAAAACGCGATTCTTATCGTCGAGTTTGCCCGCGAGCTGGAAATCCAGGGTAAAGGGATCATGGAAGCGGCGCTGGAGGCGTGCCGCCTGCGTTTACGTCCGATTGTGATGACCTCCATCGCCTTTATTGCCGGGACCATTCCGCTGATCCTCGGCCACGGCGCGGGCGCAGAAGTGCGCGGCGTTACCGGGATCACAGTGTTCTCCGGTATGTTGGGCGTGACGCTGTTTGGTCTGTTCCTGACACCGGTCTTTTACGTGACGCTGCGTAAATTCGTCACGCGCGGCAAAGTGGAAAGAGAGGTTCTGCCTGCATAGGGACATCGCAGATAACAAAAAACCGCCTTCACAGTGAGGCGGTTTTTTTTCGCAAAAAGAGAATTATTAAAGCGCTTTTTTATACCGGGTATCAATTTCAGGCACCGGGTCACAGCCGCTGGTATCGGCTTTTTTGACCTTTTCCAGCGCGCTTGCCACGGTATGACGAGCTAATACCTCTAACGACGCCTGTTCTGCTTCATCAGCGATAGATTTAAAGTACCAGCACGCATTGGCGCTGACCACGCAGCGCGCCGGTACATCGGGTCGCGACGCCCAAAGCTTTTTGTCTTCTATGACGGACAGGTAGATATCGCGCAGGGTGATCTCTTCGGGCGGTCGGCCAAGATGAATAGAGCCGTTGCGGCCAAGTGTTGAGACGATAATGCCGTCACGAGTGAGGGGCACCATCAATTTGCGGATGAAGCTCGGATTCGCTTCCAGGCCATAGGCCAGAATCGCACTCGTCGAACGTTCACCGGATTGCTCCGCCATCGCTACGCTGAGAACCATCTGCAAAGCTGTCGGGAAGCGGTAATCTAACATTTCAGTATCCTGGGTTGCGGTGAATCTTTTTCTTTTTGGCACCGCAGAGGTGAGTAATCAATGAGCAATAATATAACAAATACCGTTATTTTTTTGAAGCAATCAACGAGTGACCTGACGCGTAAAAAAGAGTTTCCACCGTGCGCCACAAACTTCATCCAGAGCGAACTGACTCCTTTATCCAGCCAGCCCGAACCTCATAAAGAGCATATAGCGCTACCGATACAGGCCACAACTATTCAATGGCTGGCCTGAGGTATTTGAAGCACGAAACGTTCATTTTATGTGCCCTCTATGTCTCCAGATGTTAAGGATATATGATGCGACCCAACGAACGTCTTTTTAACCCGAACAGAACAATGAAAGTAAGGTATCCAGATGCAAGCATAAATTAGATACCTGACAACAGGCATAATAATGGCAAAGTTCAGCGCAAGAGGTGCAAATAAGTATAAAGTGATAGCCCGGTTAATCAGCATGACCGCGATACTGTTGGTGCGTAACAGGATATATGCCGGCGGTAACTCGCTCTTTTTACGCAAAAAAAGAGAGGCAACATAAATAACCAGGAGCAGTAAAATCAGGTTAATTCCTGCGGCAATAAAAAGCCAGGAGGTCTGATAAACAGGAATACGACTCAGCGTATTCATACCCAGCTTTAAGGTCATTACCAACGAAATGAAATAATCACAGACCATTAGTAATATATTGAGGAGTGGCAGGAACAACAAACCGCTAATTTTTCTTTAGCGTTTTTCTTCATATTCAGCACACTATTCAAGATGTTGCGCAATCGACATATCACAGTTTAAGCACGTCCATTTGAAAGGGGGCGCAGTCCTTACTTTTTTGTCTCTTCGTTCATAACGAACTTGCTTCATTCCCGGCTTAATTAACGGCTAACCATGAACAATCTTTAGGGTAATTGCGTTCTCACCGTTGTGGTTATGAAGAAAACAAGTATAAAAACCCCCTGCCCGTGCGAAATGGCCGGTTATATAACCGGCCATCCTTGTCCCGCTAATGTGCTCTGTAGCAGAAATTAATCAGCCATCGGTTGAGCGCGTTATTTTTTCCCATTGTTCTATTTCCTTACCCAATGCCGCGAGTTTTTCTCGCACTAAACTTAATGCGTCACTGCCTAACAACAAATGCGTGGGCGGGGTTTCGCTCTGCGTTATTGCCAGAATGGCACGTGCGGCTTTCACAGGATCGCCGGGTTGCTTACCGCTTTTTTCCTGACGAGCCTGACGGATGGGATCGAATAAAGCATCATAGTCCGCAATGCTGCGGGCACTGCGGACCATTGAGCGGCCAGCCCAGTCGGTCCGAAATGACCCCGGCGCCACGGCCGTTACGTGTATGTTGAACGGGGCAAGCTCTTTGCTTAACGTCTCTGATATACCTTCCAGTGCAAATTTGCTGCCGCAGTAATAGCTGATACCAGGCATGGTAATGAAACTGCCCATCGAAGTGATATTAATGATATGACCGCGGCGTCGCTGGCGCATGCCGGGCAGGACCGCTTTGATCATTGCCACTGCGCCGAACACATTCACATCAAACTGCCGGCGCATCTCTTCAAGCGAGGATTCTTCCATTATCCCTTCATGGCCGTAGCCCGCGTTGTTGACAAGGATATCAACCGGGCCAACTGTCGCTTCGGTTTCTGCAACCACCCCATCAATGCGCGCAACGTCCGTGACATCAAGAAGGCGACCGAACGCCCGCGAAGTATCAAGGGCTTCGAAGGCCTGCTGCGCTTCGCGGTTGCGCACAGTCCCGATAACCCGATGGCCTGCGGCGAGAGCTTCCTGCGCCAGTGCCCGACCGAAGCCGCTGCTGACGCCAGTGATTAAAATGGTTTTTGTAAATGTCATAAAAAGCGCTCCATGAACAGTAGAGTTTGCATGGTATTCTCTGAACTGCTGGATTTTCAGGCCATATCTTCTCTTTTTCTTGCCTGATTTTATGAGGAGCGAAAATGTCTCTGATGCTCACCTTAATGAAAACCCTTGCGGCGCAGGAGGGTTACAACCTGACTGCGTTGTCTGATGTGCGAATTTTACGCGCCGATCGCCCGCTTTCCAGAACGCCTGTGCTTTACGATCCGGGGATTGTGATTGTCTGCCAGGGCAGTAAACGCGGTTTTTTCGGTCAGCAGACCTATTTATATGATGAGCAACACTACCTGGCCGTTTCGGTGCCCGTGCCCTTTGTGATGGAAACCGACGCTTCGCCAGAACATCCGTTACTGGCGATTTATATGCATCTGGATTTTCAGCTTGCCGCTGAACTCATGTTGCAGATCGAACAGCATGGCAACCCGCATCCTCCCGCCGCGCCGCAAAGCATGATGTCGAGCCCGATGGACGATGCGGTAAAAGCGGCTGTACTGCGCCTGCTTGAAGTGTTGAACAATCCGTTTGAGGCGGCCATCCTCGGCCCCGGCCGGGTACGTGAGCTCTATTTCCGCGTGTTGACGGGTGCACAGGGGAACGCAATGCGTGCGGCGCTGGCTTTGCAGGGGCAGTTTGGCAAAATCGGCAAAGTGCTACATCGCATCCATGCCACCTACGCTGAACCGTTAACGCTGACGCAACTGGCGATGGAAGCCGGAATGAGTGTGCCTACATTTCATAGCCATTTCAAAGCGATAACCCGCGTGCCGCCAATGCAGTATGTGAAATCAGTACGCCTGCACCAGGCGCGAATGTTGATGGTGCGTCAGTCTATTACCGCCGCCGCCGCGAGCTATGCGGTCGGCTATGAAAGTCCGTCGCAATTCAATCGCGAGTTTAAGCGCCTGTTTGGTCTGCCACCGGCTGAGGAGATAAAACGCATGCAGCGTAACTTTGCTGTTCCACCGGCGCAACAAGCGTCAGTATTTGTCTCTTCGCATTAGGCTGCTACTGAATATCACGAGATTCATTCACCAACATCCTGATTATTTTGTCCACCATAAAGGGCGCAGCATGGTTGAGTTCCGGATCGCTTAACAGTTTATCGGCTATCATCAAGGCAAAATGGCGAACGGCTTCATTATCACCGTTACAGCGCATGTGCTGGCTCCGTTGTAATAATTCACTCCGCTGCGATAGCCCCTTATTCGTTGCACTTAAACCGGAAAATGAACGGAACGGGCCTTCTGCTGCGGCTAACTTGCGCCTGTCAGGGAAACGGATAACCGTCATAAAGTCTCTCCACCGGGATGTTTTGAACTAAAACCATCCTAGTAGTAGGATGGTATAGTGTCAATGTTGTACAGATAAGCTTCAGCTTTTCACAAAAGAAATGCGTGAAGAGATGTTCAGGCTCAGCCGATGCCGGGTCTGGCGGTTTGACAATTTCTCTTCCTGCCAGTAGGTTGTCCAGACTGAATCCTGCACAAGATACTGATCTCAAGAATTTTTTACCTGGATTGATTACTGGAGAGTGAAATGATCGAACGTTCACCGAAAGCGCGTGAAATTATGGCTAATACGCGACAACTGCTCACCGCCGGAGGGTATAAAAGTTTTAGCTATGCCGATCTTGCTGAGCGGGTCGGTATTCGTAAAGCCAGTATCCATCACCATTTTCCGGGCAAAGAAGATTTAGTGAAGGCGGTTGTACAGGAGTATCGTGCCGAAGCTCAGGCCGGAATGGCGGCCATGGATCAGCAAATAAACGATCCCCTCGTCAAAGTGAGAGGTTATGCCGATTTCTGGTCGGCTTGTATCAAAGATGGCTCTTCACCATTTTGTATCTGCGTGATGCTTGCCGTTGAGCTGCCAACATTACCGGTGGAGATTGCCGCTGAGGTCACCGGCCATTTCAGCGATCTCTCTGACTGGCTGACATCATTACTCCGCGCGGGTGAAGCCCTGGGTATTTTCCAGTTAAATGAAACCGCGCAAGCCGAAGCCAGAGCGCTGATGGCAGGCATACACGGCGCCATGCTGGCAGCACGAGCATTCAATAATCCGCAGGTGTTTGATCAGATTGCTTATCCACTGATCAACAAAGTTGTAAAAGTAGCCTGACAGTTGCCCGGTCTTTTAACCGGGTAACACTTGTTGCAAAACCTCCCCTTACCTCTCGCCTCTCAATGCTCCTGTTATGACGTAACCTGGTTGCAGCAAAACATGTTGACCTTTTACCTACCTACTAGTAGGTTTACTGACGAGAGGAAGCTCATTCTGATGCTCCATTTGTTCAACATGCCAGGTTGAGAGGGTTGAAATGTCCGATAGTATTCATCACGAGATTCAGCAAAACTGGCTCAAACAGTATTATTTTTCCCGTACGCTTTTCTCAGTTTTATGGGTTATTGCCGTTTTTACCATTGGCCATTCTTCGCCTTTTTGGGCATCGCTTTTGTTAATTCTCTATCCCGCCTGGGATGCGATGGCTAATTATATTGATGCAGTTAAAAGCGGTGGATTTGGTCGTAGCCGGATGCAGACCGTCAATATTATCGTCAGTGCCCTCACAACGCTGGCAGTAATAGTGAGCATCAGCAGCATAAATGATGTGATTCGTATCTTCGGTTGCTGGGCAATATTATCAGGCCTGCTGCAACTCGGTGCGGCGGTTCAGCGCTGGAAAAATTATGGTGCGCAATGGAGCATGATGTTAAGTGGCGCTCAGTCTGCTTTGGCAGGCGCATTTTTTATCTTTCAGGCCCGGACGCCAGAGCCACCGTCTATAGACAATATTGCGGGTTATGCTGCGTTTGGCGCCTTCTATTTTTGTATATCAGCCGTGTCGTTAACCGTTCGACAAAAAAGAGAAGCGAAACAACCAGGCTAAATGCACTGCTCTTTTTTAAAAATATTGCGAACAAAATGAGTTAATCCGATGAATATTAAATCACAGGTAAACAGACAAACTTTCGTGCGTCTGGCGCTGGTTGGCATTATTCCGTTGATCCTTTTTGGATTATTTCTGTGGGCTGGCGGCTGGCTTACGCCTGAACGTCTGACGTCCGACAAGCTGGTCACTGTATTGCAACAGTCAGGTGGCGTTCATGAAGGCTATCGCCGTAATCATGCGAAAGGCATGTGCGTACTGGGAAAATTTATCTCAAACGGGAATGCCAGCACGCTGTCACGGGCCATACTATTTGGCAAAGGTGAAACTGCTGTAACAGGGCGTTTTGCCATTGCAGGTGGAAATCCTGGCGCACCGGATTATGCCGTGCCCGTCCGAAGTATGGCGCTCTCCTTCCAACAGAGTAATGGTGAGCAGTGGCGCACCGGGATGAATGCCATGCCATTTTTCCCCGTCAGTTCCGTTGAAGGCTTCTATGAACTTCAAACGGCGACCCTGCCGGATGCTGCAACCGGAAAACCGAATCCGGAAAAATTGAGTGCTTTTGTTATGCAGCATCCGGAAATAAAACCGTTTTTTGCCTGGGCAAAGCAATACATTCCCTCTTCAAGCTGGGCCAGCGATCGTTTTAACAGCCTGAATGCTTTCCGCCTGATTGATAAGGCAGGCAATGAACAACTGGTGCGCTGGAGTATGGTGCCGCATACCGGGTTCGCCCCCATAAGTGATGCTGATAAACAGAACACCGATTTTCTGCAACAGGATCTTGTACATCGTCTGGAACAGGGGACGCTGGAATGGGATTTAGTGTTCACGCTGGCTCAGGCGGGCGACAAAGGTAACGATTCCACGAAAGCATGGCCCGCCGACCGGAAAACGATTAATGCCGGTACGCTGGTCTTAAATAAGGCTATCCCTCAACAGCAGGGGCCCTGTAATGACATCAACTACGATCCTTTGATTTTGCCTGACGGCATAGCAGCATCTGATGATCCGATACTTAACGCGCGCTCCTCGGCTTATGCCAAATCCTACAATCTGCGTACCCATGAACAGGCACAACAGGCAGGAGAAAACTTATGAAAAAGGTCGCTTATTTTCATCCGGCATTGCGCGTCCTGCACTGGCTGATGGCCGCAGCGATTCTCATTATGTTGTTTATCGGTGTGGCGATGGTCTCGACCGTATCCTCCCTGCACAGCTTGCTGGTGTCGATCCACAAGCCTCTGGGGGTGATGATATTACTTCTGGTCATCGTTCGTTTGTGGTTGCGATTTACTACGGCTACCCCCTCTTTGCCCGCCTCCATTCCTGCATGGCAGCGCACAATGGCCCATCTTTCGCACTGGGCGCTCTATCTGATGATGCTGGCCCAGCCGCTGACAGGCTGGGCGATGCTCTCGGCAGCCGGGTATCCCGTCACTCTGGGGAATGGCATAGTTCTGCCCCCCATTATGCACGTGAATAATGACTGGTATGCGCTACTGCGGCCGCTTCATACCTGGGTTGCCCTGGCGTTATTCGCAACGGTACTGCTGCATCTTGCCGCTGCGCTGCTGCATGCATTCGTCCTGCGCGACGGCGTTTTCAGCAGTATGACTGGCATCCGTAAACCGTAGACTTACGTGGCTGCCGTCACGGGATCGGCGAGCATCGCATCGGCGAGATCCAGTAAGACCCGCAGGCGATCCATATGCCGGAGGTCAGAGTGATACCCCACCCAGATATCTTTGGACGGCGGTGGCTCCGGCATACTGACAGGCTGCAATCCGGTGGTGGCATCACCAATCGGTCGCGGCAGCACGGCAATCCCCATCCCTCGCTGGCACATCTGTGCCTGTACGGCCCGGCTGGTACTGGTGAAGACTCGTCGTGACTGCGGGAACCTTTCCAGCAGCCAGGCGACGTCGGAAAAATGGGATTGTGCGGTATTCATAAGAATTAACCCTACTGCGGCCGGGTCGCTTTGCGCGAGCCCGGCGATTTCAGGTGTTCCATACAGGGCATAGGGAATGCGCATCAGGCGGCGCTGAACGATATCCGGCTCGGTAAAAGGCACGATGCGAAACGCGATGTCGGCATCACGGCGCGAAAGATTGAGTAAGCGGTAGCTTGCGATGATCTCCGGCACAATGGCCGGATGTTGCTGCGTCAGTTCGACCAGAACAGGCGCCAGAACATAGTTAGCAAACCACTCTGCCGACGATATCCGCAATATTCCTTCAAGACGTTCGTGATTCCCTGCCAGGCGCCGTTCCATCGCCAGCGCTGAGTTTTCCATCGCTTCTGCCAGCGTCATAACCCTGTCGCCGGCGTCCGTTAGCACCAGCCCGTTAGTTGTCCGACGAAAGAGCGCCTGCTGCGCCTCATCTTCAAGCGCTTTTATCCGGCGCCCCACTGTAGGGTGACTTACGCCAAGACTGCGAGCCGCCTCTCCGAAAGAGCCCTTACGCATGACTGCCAGAAATATCCGGACGTCGCCCCATTCCATGTCATAGCCTCACCGTTCAAAAATGAACATCGAATATACAAAAGTGTCAGTTCCAAAACAATTATGTAACTATCAACATAGTCTCCTCAGCTAAACCGCCCGTGCGGCGATTTCAGGAAGCTCAAGAGATGAACAAATTAAAAGACAAGGTTGCCATCGTGACCGGTGGCTCCAGCGGTATCGGGGCTGGCATTGCCCGCCAGCTGGCGGCTGACGGTGCGAAGGTCATCGTCAATTACGCCGCGAACAAAAGCAGTGCCGATATGGTGGTCGCGGATATTGAAGCCGCCGGTGGGCAGGCTCTGGCGGTAGCGGCGGATGTCACCAGCCAGGCGGAGGTCGAGGCGCTGGTCGGCTCGGCCATCGACCATTTCGGGCGGCTGGACATTGTGGTAAACAACGCCGGTATTTATCAGTTCGCCAGGATTGAAGAGAGCACCGAAGCGCTCTATCGCAAACAGTTCGACATCAATGTTCTGGGCCCGCTGTTAATGGCTGGCGCCGCTGCGCCGCATCTGACGAAAGGCAGCAGCATCATTAACATCAGCTCATTCGTCACTCGCGTCTTTATCCCCGAAAGCGCCATCTATAGCGGCACTAAAGGCGCGATTGACGCCATCACCGGCGTTCTCTCCCGGGAACTCGGCCCGCGGGGAATCCGCGTCAACGCGGTCAACCCCGGCCTTATCGAAACACAAGGGAGCCATAGTGCGGGCGCGATGAACTCGGATTTCCAGACATGGAATGAAAGTCAGACGCCACTTGGCCGTATCGGCCAGGTGCAGGATGTCGCGCCGATTGTCTCATTTCTCGCCTCAGATGACGCGGGGTGGGTCACCGGCGAGATCATTCTGGCCTCTGGCGGCATGCGCTGACACCCCCATCCAGCGCCCTGCCCCACAATTTCCCAACACGTCTCTTAGCGGGGACGAAACCGTTATATACGGAGCGTTCTATGTCGACACATACCCTCACGCAAGCCGAGCCGCGTCGCTGGGCAATGTTTGTCATCCTGCTGGTCGGCGCATTTTTGCCACCGCTCGATTTTTTTATCGTTAATGTTGCGCTGCCTGCCATTCAGGGTGAGCTTGGCGCCTCTTCCTCCGCAGAACAGCTGGTCATTTCATCCTATGCTGCCGTGTACGCGGTAACATTAATAACGGGCGGCCGCCTGGGTGATATTTACGGTCGCGGGAAGATGTTTTTTATTGGGCTTATCGGTTTCGCTGCTGCATCACTGCTCTGTGGTTTAGCCTGGTCACCGTGGGTCCTGATTACAGGGCGCATGTTACAGGGCGCGACGGCCGCCATTATGGCACCACAGGCGCTGGCCTCCGTACAGGCCATCTTCCCGGAAGCGGAGAAACCATTAGCGCTGAGTATCTATGGTGCTGTGTTTGGCCTGGCCTCGGTTATCGGGCAGGTTTTGGGCGGTATTCTGATTTCAGCGGACCTGTTTCACCTGGGCTGGCGGACGATTTTTCTCGTTAACCTGCCGGTGGCGCTGCTGGTTATCCTCTTTGGCCTGCCGTTACTGAAAGAGACGCGGGCGCAATCTGCACAGCGGCTGGACCCCATCGGCATGCTACTGGCAACCGTCACGCTGAGCATGCTGATTGTGCCGTTGACTGAAGGCCGTGAGGCGGGATGGCCCTGGTGGACGTGGCTGTCACTTCTTGCTGTCCCGCTGCTGGCCTCGTTGTTATGGCGTTATGAACATCGCCTTAGTCAGAATGGCGGTTCTCCACTGCTTGATCCGGCCGTACTCCGCGCGCCCGGGGTGGGACAGGGACTGGCGATCGTTTTGCTGTTCTATTCCATTGGCGCCTTCTTTCTTCTGTTTTCTGTTTATCTACAAGGGGCGTTGCATTTAAACGCGCTGACCGCGGGCCTGCTTTTTCTGCCCTTTGGCATCGGCTTTCTGATTGGACCGTTACTGACGCCCTGGCTGCGGCGCTTTATCGGAAATTACCTGAGCGCAATCGGGATGGGATGCGAGACCCTGGGGTTAGCAGGCCTGGCATGGCTGATTACCAGTACGCTGACAGGCAGCTCCCCTGCCATGCTGCCACTCGCAGTACTGCTTTTTACTACCGGTCTTGGCCAGGGGCTGGCGATGCCTACGCTGGTACGGATGGTAACGGGCCGCGTTGCCCCGGAATTTTCAGGCATGATTGCCGGCGTAACCAGCTCGGGATTACAAATCAGCACTGCGCTGAGCGTCGCCATAATCGGGGGTATTTTTTATAGCATGCTGGGCACCGATAAAAGCGGCGCAAATATCACGCATGCCTTTATCGTCGCGCTTCTGACGATGTCAGCATGCCTCGCCACTGGCGCAGGGTTAAGTATCCGGCTTATCCGGCGCGCCTCTGGTCTGCCCTCAGATCCGGCCAGCCGCATCCCGCAGCGATCTTAGTGCGATTCGCCTGAATGATTACGTAACCCGCTGGCAAGCAGCGTAAATACCTTAATAACGTCTGGCAGTCTTTTTTGCGGAGCGTCGCTCGCGGCTATCAACAGTGCAGCATTGAGCGCCGCTCCGTTCAACAGATGCGCAGCGGCCGTTGCATCCATCTCTTTGACGACCTTGCGTTCAATCATGCTTGTCAGGGTTTGTCGGGTGGATTCAAGGCAGCTATTCTGGCTGGGCCATTGAGCGGGATCGCCCAGGAAAGCCGGGCCGTCAAGCAGGACAATGCGCCTCACTTCCGGGTCCAGCGCCATCTGAATGTAGGCAATACCTTCGGCCAGCAATCTCTCCCAGTCATCGCTGGCTGTTGCGGCAGCGGCTTTTGCGCGCTGAGCCATTTCGCTATCTATCTGGGTGACGACCGCGGCGAGTAACCCCTTTTTATCACCAAAGGTGTGATAAAGCGCTCCGCGTGTCAGACCCACGCTTGCGGTTAATTCATCCATTGATGCATTAGCAAAGCCTTTTTCTGCAAAGGCCTTACGCGCGGCTGAAATCATTTTTGCGCGATTCTCTTCCATCGCCTCGATTCGGCGGTTAACAGCCATACCCTCTCCTTTTTGACATACATCGCGTATCTCACTTGACATACGTGATGTATGTGATAATTATTACACATACATCGCGTATGTTAAATCATTCCGTCCTGTATTGCTTCATCTGCGCTATCTATTTGAAAAGAGGAAACCCTATGATTCAACGCGAGCCTGTTTTTCCTGCTCATCGCCATGCTCTCTATAATGAACACGGTTATTCCGCCGCGATCCGTTCTGGCGACTTGCTGTTTGTTTCTGGTCAGGTCGGAAGCCGGCCAGATGGCACGCCGGAACCCGATTTTGCCGCTCAGGTCCGACTTGCCTTCGATAACCTGAAAGCGGTTCTTGATGCTGCTGGATGTACCTTTGATGATTTGATTGATGTCACGACCTTTCATACCGATCCCGAGAATCAATTTCCCGCCATTATGCAGGTTAAGCAGTCTGTTTTTCCGCATCCCCCTTATCCAAACTGGACTGCTGTTGGCGTCAACTGGCTTGCAGGATTCGATTTTGAAATTAAGGTGATTGCCCGCATTCCTGCGCATCAGTCATAACCAGAAGAAGCAGCATATCCGTGGCGTGCAAACGCGATTGCTGTTGAGGAATACCGATTTGGGTTAAGCGTCCTGCAGCCGAACCCAACTGTCCCTGTCGTTCCATTCGTGATTAACACGACCGGTAAAGCCTTATTACTGACTGGCCGAGTAACAAACGCATAAGTACGGCAGGCTGAACATTGCTTAATGTGTCTGATAGCGTCAGAGGTTCCCTGATAATCCCGTCAATTTGCTGATGTTCAGCGGTGTCCAATAAAGATTCCGTGCGCCCAGAAAACTGATGGTGGACACCACCAATGACAAAAAGAGAGATGCCGGGTGAGTGATAATACGGCTGAACATCGAAAGATATCCGTAATTGACCTGAGATATACCGCTTTGCCGTTATGTACTGGCAGGTAGAAACGCTAAAACCGATAGCGCCTTTGTATTTATGACTTATATTTCTTAATCCATCAGATGATGATGAAGGATATTAAGGCAAGCAAATATTTACGGTGAACATAAATAGATAAAAAGCAGCCGTAAGTGAGATTTAGGCACACAATCGTGTTACAACTAAATAAAAGGCACCGCGTCCCCCTTGATTGAGGATAGCGTTGCCTTACCCTCTTCAACTCACAATATTCATTCCCTTACAACGCCCTATCTGACGAACAAGCAGCTTATGAGGAATGAGGAATCTTCCTGTTTATTACTTCTCAAAAGGACTCGCGAACTAACCAGGGACTATCAACCAGTACCCTTTCGTTGCTGTCATCACCGTTAATGATGTGCAATGTACTCAGCCGACCAATTTCATAGTGCGGTAACTGTACCGTTGATAAAGGAGGCAAAAACAGGTTGCCAATCCCTACAAGGTTATCGTAGCCAATAACGCCGATATCTTGCGGGATACGTATCCCTTTCGCCAAAAGGGTCTGATACACCATAAATGCAATACGGTCGTTACCACAAATAACCGAATCAAACTGGGGTTTCCCCTCATGAATATGCGCTAACAGAATGTCAGGAATATCACGATAATGTTCATCGCCAAATTGCATATAACAATGATCCAGCGTGTCGGGATCAATGCTTGCCTCGCGACAGGCGCGCTCCAGCCCTTTTCTGCGACGGGAAGTTGCCAGGTGATTGGCGGGCAGATGCAAACAAATTGGCCGACGGTACCCTGCATCCAGCAACGCCTGTACTGCAGTATATTGCCCCTGTTCATCGTCAGGGATATAACAGGCAACAGGATCCCCTTGATTCTGACAGTTTGCCAGCACACAGGGATGCGTAAGTAATTTTGGCGGGACGCGCACTTCGCGCAACCCCATGGTAGTGAAAATGATACCCCCGGGTCGATGCGCGAGAAGAAGATCGACAATATCGTCTGGATTATCATCAGAGAACATATTCACCACGAAGCTGTTCCAGCCGTGTGCGCGGGCAGTCTCCTCAATTGACAGCGTAATTTCTACCGAAAAGGGTGTGGTTACCGTATCCAGTGCGAGGACGCCAATCGTTTTATTTTTCGTTCCGACACTACGGATCTGTTTTGCTGACAGATCGGGTACGTAGTTCAGATGCAGAATCGCCTCCTGAACCCGCGCAAGCGTCTCAGGCTTTACTCGTTCAGGGTTATTCAGTGCCCGAGAAACGGTCATTAACGATACATTAGCCATTTTGGCCACATCTTTTAAAGACGCCATAACCTTCCGTTTAGCATAAACACGCCTCAATCCTCGTTGCGTAAGCGAAGCTTCACAATAAAGATTATCCATAAAAATGAACTCATTATTCTAAGCATTGAGCCTGGGATTTTGGGAATTTGGAACAAAAATTTGACACAGATCTCAAAACATCAATGTTAACGTTAACTTTTGTGATTAACATCGTATATCGACCCAAAAAGCGGTGTGGGTAGCACATGTTAACGTTACCATCGACACATATAATCCGCTATGAGATTTCTCAGATGAAAAAACGGTCTTCTCGCAACTATTTGCTGCTCAGCGCCCTGTTGTTCTTTTTCTTCGTCACCTGGTCGTCATCCAGCTCGCTTCTTTCAATATGGCTTCATCAGGAAGTGGGATTAAAAGCCTCTGAAACAGGTATTATTTTTTCCGTCTTATCGGTCTCAGCCTTGGTCGCTCAGGTGTTCTACGGTTTTATTCAGGACCGTCTTGGCCTGCGCAAAAACCTGCTGTGGTTTATTACGGCCCTACTGATCCTCTCCGCCCCCGCTTATCTCTGTTTTAGCTATTTGCTCAAGCTTAATATCTTACTGGGCAGCATTTTTGGTGGTCTGTTTATTGGCATGACATTTAACGGCGGTATCGGCGTGCTGGAGTCATATACCGAGCGTGTTGCACGTCAAAGCTATTTTGAATTTGGACGGGCTCGCATGTGGGGCTCTCTGGGTTGGGCCGTCGCAACATTTTTTGCCGGGCTGCTGTTTAATATTAACCCTGACCTTAACTTTATAGTGGCGTCATGTTCTGGCATGGTCTTCTTCTGTCTACTGGCCCGGTTAAAAGTTGCCGCTCCGGCGAGCATGGAGAAACTGGAAATTGGGGCTAAAAAAGTCTCCTTTGATGATGCCTTGCGCCTTCTTATGTTACCTCGTTTCTGGGCACTTATTTTCTTCGTGGTCGGAACCTGTATTTACGGCGTTTACGATCAGCAATTCCCGGTCTATTTTTCTTCGCAGTTTCCTACCCTGAAGGAAGGAAATGCCATGTTTGGTTATTTAAATTCATTTCAGGTTTTTCTGGAAGCGGCAGGGATGTTCTGTGCACCGTGGCTGGTTAACCGGATTGGCGCCAAAAATGGGCTTATTTTCGCTGGGATGGTGATGGCGCTTCGTATGATCGCCTCAGGCCTGGTTGAAGGACCACTGCTCATTTCAATTACAAAACTGCTGCATGCCGTTGAGTTGCCGATATTGTTGGTTGCAATCTTTAAATATAACAGCCTGAATTTCGATAAGCGTTTATCTTCCACCATTTATCTGGTGGGATTTGCCTGCACGAGCTCCGTTATTGGCACCGTGTTATCACCACTGGCGGGCTTCAGCTACGAAAAATTTGGCTTTGCCCAGTCTTATCTGATCATGGGCATTATGGTGTTCTGCACCACATTTATTTCCATCTTCCTTTTGCGTCCAAATAAGCCCTCAACTGAGCAATCCTTTTTACAGCCAGGCGCTGTGTAATTTATCGGGAGAAATGAGAATGACATCCTTATTAAAAAAGGCCGAAGAGACGCTTGAAAAAGCACATGCTGGAATTAACCCCCGCTGGTATCCACGTTATCACCTCGCCGCACGGGCTGGCTGGATGAACGATCCTAACGGGCTGGTATGGTTTGACGGTTGGTACCATGCATTCTATCAACATCATCCCTATTCAACAAAATGGGGACCGATGCACTGGGGGCATGCCCGCAGTAAAGATTTAATTCACTGGGAACACCTGCCTGTTGCCCTTGCTCCGGAAGGTCCGGCAGATAAAGACGGCTGTTTTTCCGGCTCCGCTGTAGTGGTTGGCGATACGCTGGCATTGATTTACACCGGACATAAATTCCACGGCCCGGCTGATACGGATGATAACCTCTATCAGGTGCAATGTCTGGCAACCAGTGGTGACGGTATCCATTTCGAACGTCACGGAATGGTCATTGATACACCTCCAGGACTGCATCATTTCCGTGATCCGAAGGTATGGCGTGAAGGGGAATTCTGGTACATGGTTGTGGGCTCACGCGTTGGAGATACCGGCCAGGTACGCCTTTACCGTTCAGTCGATCTTCATAAATGGTATGACGAGGGCATTTTTGCCGAGGCTGAACAAGGTATGGGCTATATGTGGGAATGCCCTGATTTCTTTACCCTGAACGGCAGGCGTGTGCTGATGTTCTCTCCCCAGGGCATGGCGGCTAAAGGTTATCAAAATCGTAACCTTTTCCAGAGTGGATATTTGCTCGGTGAATGGCAGCCAGGTCAGCCGTTTACACATGACGGACAATTCATTGAGATAGACAGCGGTCACGATTTTTATGCCCCGCAAAGTTTCCTTAGTCCCGACGGACGTCGAATCGTCATAGGATGGCTGGATATGTGGGAATCACCAATGCCGGAGCAGCAGGATGGCTGGGCGGGTATGCTCTCCCTGCCGCGCGAATTAACCTTAGGCGATAATAATCGCCTGATTATGAAGCCCGTCGAAGAAGTGTCAGCCATGCGAGGGAGTTATTTTCCTGTCCCAGTCCATTGCCTGAATAATCAACAGGTATTTGTCGCTGCAGATGCCGAATCAGTAGAATTAATCCTGCAATGGAACTGTAACGAGTCTGCCGCGGAACAGTATGGTGTTACGCTGGGAGATGGGTTACGCGCTTACGTTGATAACCAGGCTCAGCGCCTGGTGTTAGAGCGCAATTATCCTGATTTCTCGCTGACTGGAACGCGTAGCATTCCCCTGCCCGAGGGCAATATACTTTCACTGCGAATGTTTATTGACCGTTCGTCCGTCGAACTTTTTGTTAATGAAGGCGAAGCCTGTTTAAGCAGCCGAATTTATCCGCAGCCAGGGCAACGCGATATATTATTATTTGCAAATAGCGGAACCGCTGTGTTGAAAGAAGCAGGATACTGGTCACTGGATAAATAATTACGCTCGATCTCATATTACTTTTCATATTGTGTATTTTTTGTGCCAGTCTCTGGCTGGCATTATATTGTCTGAAATAACGAGATAGAAAAATGGATGAGAAATTAGCACAACATAAAGCCCTAATTAAAAGCAGGACAAAACCATCTTCAAAGGAAAAAGCACTGGCGCTATTTTTATCCTTTGTTTCTTTTCCAGCCTTCGCCGAAAACAATGCAGAGATATCGGATACTTATACCGGGAACTATCAAAGCTATTTTCACGATGAGGATGACAGCCTTCGACGCAGTCATTCAACAACAAAAACCGATGCTCAACATTCAGCAACGCGCATCTCTTCCTCCCCAGTAAAGGAAGGAACAGCAACGGTACAGCCGTCTCCTTCAGTACCTGCGGCACTTCCTTCTGAGGCCAGCAGCACGACATTAACAGATAATCAGACTGTTGCAGCAAACAATTCTGACGATGTAAGTCTATTACGCTTGAGGCAGGAAGCCCCGCCGGTTCACTGGAATAATATCGGACGCAATATGGAAGCTGGCGGTCTGCATGGAAACATCGGCAGCCAGATAGAAATTGATGATGTCCGCTGGAATAATAAAAATAAAAATAGCGGTAAATTCAAGCTTGCAACTATTCAGGCTTTTTTGAGACATGATGAATTACCGAACTGGTACTTTGGCTTCTGGAATGCCAGGGAAGACAGCTATAAAGGACAATTCAGTAATCAGGACTACAAAGGAACGAACACCAT
Source organism: Phytobacter palmae (assembly GCA_900112785.1). Classification (GTDB taxonomy): domain Bacteria; phylum Pseudomonadota; class Gammaproteobacteria; order Enterobacterales; family Enterobacteriaceae; genus Phytobacter; species Phytobacter palmae. Next base: position 328,425 of record FONB01000006.1, read on the forward strand.
TAATGAGCTTTTTGTCGGCCATATTTTCGAGACCTGGCGCGGGAATATCGGCACAGAAGTGATGGTTGGTTCCGAGACGGCAACGAAGCGCTGGAAAAACAGATTCAAAGTCTGGCAGGACTTGCGCTTATCGAATAAATGGAGTATCGCCGGATATTCTTATGGTGAATATCAACCTCAGGGTAACCAACCCGGCAATGGCGACCTTGAGCAGTATATTTTTGAGACTGAACCTGCAATCCAGTACCGAGTGAATCCGGATCTCGGTTTATATTTACGCCCTTACTATTACTATAACCGGCAGGTGCGTGAAAGCTGGGGCGATATTGTTGAGCAGGAGTGGAAAGTGACTGCCGGATTCTGGCGAAACTGGTATCCATTGTTAACGTCAATGTATATAGGCTTCGGACAGGACAAAATTGAGAACGCCAGTAATGCCAAAGAACTCTTTTACGATGGCCGCTACAAATTTATTGGCGGCACTATCAGCTATCCCATCTTTGGTGAAGTTCGCCTTTATGGTGAATTCAAAGCGTCATTCACGAAAGAAACAGGACTCTGGACATACACAGGTCACTCCTGGAATCCTTTCACTGTCGTTGGTGTTACTTATAACTTTTGATACTCAGGGTATAACATGAGAACATTTATTACGGCGACGTTCGTCGCTCTGCTGGCGCTTTCTGTTGGAAATATCCCCGCGTATTCACAGATGTCTAAAGAAACATTACAGAACAAAAGCGTCAGTCAGGTTAATGACTTTTTTCCGCGCATTGAAGGGTCATTTATTGGCGATCCGATGCCTGTCTATAACGAAAGTGTGTTTAATATTTTTTATCTCAATGATGTGCGAGGCGGCAGCGATTTAGGCGTACATGCGATTCACCTGCTCTCCAGCGCCAACTTATATAATTATCAGAACCATTCAGAGGTTATTCCTTACGTTAATGATGTCAATGATCCAGAGCTGCTTTTAGGGACTGGTTCCATTATCAAAGTGGGCGATACCTGGCACGCATGGTATACCGCACACAATGAAAACGTATTCCCGGTTGAGTCAATCATGCATGCCACCAGTAAAGATCGTTTTCACTGGGTCAAACATCCACAGGATACCATCCTGCCGGGTGCTAACTATCGGGGCAATGACTTCCGCGATCCGCATGTTGTCTGGGTTGATGAAAGGAAAGAATACTGGATGCTGATCACGACCCGCAGCAAGGGTCGCGGTATTATCGCGCGTTATAGCTCAACGGATTTAAAAACCTGGAAAGATCGTGGCGTATTTTTTGACAACGACACCATCACCAGTAATTCAAACCTTGAATGCCCGACACTTGTCTTCTTTAACGGGCGTTGGTATCTGAGCTTTAGCGATCAGTGGCCACTACGACTAACACAATACCGGGTTGCGGACAATCCAGAAGGTCCATGGCATAAGATGGATAATTATGTTGTGGATGGCTCAGGCTTTTATGCAGGTAAATTGGCAATTAAGGACGGACGGTTATTTGTGTTTGGATGGATCCCGACAAAGGCAGGAAACAGTGACAGTGGCAATATCGACTGGGCAGGAAACCTCGTCGTCCATGAATTGACCGCAGGTATAAAAGGCCAGCTCAACAGCATAATTCCACAAGAGCTTCAGAAGGCGATAAAAGATAACCGTGGGCCGGTTCAGATGATAAAACCGATTAAAACACTCAAGACGTCAACACAATTTGGTCCCTTACAGTCATCTATTTATCCGTCTTTACCCAGGCGTGGAGAGTTGTCCGCAACGGTGGATATTCCCTCTTCGGGAATGGTCATGAGCTTTGGGCTGACAGATGACCGCGTGAGTGACGCGACGCTGAATGTTGTGTTCAACAGAAGTAAAGGTAAAGTCTATTTCTTTAATTCTCCTTTGGCATCGATTAACCAGAGTAACGCTGAATCCTGGGTTGATATTCCGCTCGGTGAAAAAATTAATTTACGCGTGCTTATACAGGACTCAATTGCTGTTTTTTATATTAACGACAAAGCGGCATTTAGCACCCGAATGTATGCCATGCCGGACAAACCATGGAGCATCAGTGTGCCTCAACACGATAGTCTCCACGCACAATTGCAATTTAAAGAAATGATCTAAAGGGATATTATTATGAAATATCATCATGCCCTGACTGTTATTTTTTCACTTATGCTCCCGACGCTGGCAAATGCAAGCATGAGCATCATGAAGGATTTATCGGGAAAGGTCATTGCCGTTGATCCGTGGTCCTATCTTGATGAAGACGTCATGTGGACATCAACACGCTCCTCTAATCCTGCAGGCGGACGCGTTCATGGTCAGCTTAAAATGAAATATGCAATCGAAGATAATAACTGGCGAAACAGACATTTCCACAGCGGGAATGATTCTCTCACTTTCGTTCAAGGAGTTATGCGTAATGACGCTTTACCCGGTTGGTATCTGGCATTTTCGGAAGGCAGAACCACAAATTATAATGGAACATGGGAAAACCAGACCTATCTCAGCCAGAACCAGTGGACACAACTCATTGTCGGCCATGAATATTTCTACAAACGTCTGCGCTATGGCTGGGACGTTATGGGAGGAAGTGCCTCAATTGAGGATCGCTGGCAAGCACGCGTCAAATTCTTTACCGATCTGCGTGTAACAGACAATTTTTCGGTCTTCAATTATCTTTACCAACAGATTGATCATCGTCGTAGCGGAGGTTCACAAAATGACCGTGACGTCCGTTCATTTCAGGCCGAGCCCGGGGTTCAATATATTATCAACAACACTACCGGTGTTTGGTTACGTCAGAAATTTGCCTCCTCTGTGTTAGACAGAGCGCAGTGGGGTGATATCGATGATAAAACCTGGACGACCTCAATGGGTATTTGGCACAACTGGGGGAAATTATCAACGACATTCAGCGGGGGATATGGACATTATAAGAAAAATAATGCCCAGCGCGAAGATGGTGAAGTCTTCCAGAATACCAGAAACCGCTTCCTAAAAGTATCGGCTAATTACCCGCTGACTTCCCGATTTACACTCTCCGGAGAGATAACAGGTTCATTAATCAATCAGAGTGGGAGTTGGGTAACGCATGGTGATGCGATTACCACCGACTACAAACTCATGCTGGATTACAATTTTTAAAATCATTTTTATATAACTTCAGCGGAATAAAGGAAGCGTATATCGCCCTGCCGGGATATCCGCTTCCATACCGCTGGTCATTCCAGGGTAAGAATAATTAATTTTGAGGTGATGTCATGAACATTTGGACTCTTGGCGATGCGGTAGTCGATCTCTTACCGCTTTCAGATATGCAGTATCAGGCCTGTGCCGGAGGCGCGCCCTTCAATGTAGCGGTAGGCACTGCACGTTTGAACTGTCTGAGTGGATTTATCGGTCGGGTCGGTGACGACGATTTCGGTCTTTTTTAAAGGAAACCCTCTGCGCATCAGGAGTCTCTGTCCAGAGTATGCAGATGGATCCTCATCACAGAACCAGTACCGTACTGGTTTCCCTGAATAATCACGGTGAGCGTGGATTTACGTTTCTTACCAATCCTTCGGCAGATCAGTTTTTAACACCAGACGCTCTCCCCGATTTAAGTACAGGAATATTGCATTTCTGCTCTCTGGCGCTCGTCGCTAAAACCTGTCGCAATACGTTAGTTACGGCTATCGAAAAAATAAAACAGAGTAGCGGTTTGCTGAGTTTTGATGTGAATTTACGTGAGCAAATGTGGAGCGATCGGCAGGAGATGCATGACACTGTGCACCATTTCGCCCTACAGGCTGACATACTTAAATTATCTGAGGAAGAATGGTACTGGCTGGCAGAGACGCATGATTTTAACCAGGCGCTGGATTTTCTTAAAACCCTACCAGCACGGCTGAAGGTTGTAACTTATGGCGCCCAAGGCGCAATGATTCTGCAGAACGACATGATCATTCATTTTAATGGCTACACCGTAAACAGCATTGATACAACGGGAGCGGGTGATGCGTTCCTGGCGGGTTTACTTGCTTATATCGCTCAAGCTGGAATGCCGCAGGACATTGAGCAAATCAAAGACGCCATGACGCAGGCCAGCGCCTGCGGCGCACTGGCAACAACCCGGAAAGGCGCGCTGACAGCCCTACCGGATAGTAAGACGCTGAATGAATTTATCAGACAATATCCTCTGCCGGACTATGAAATAAAAGCGTAGCCTCAACGATAGCCAACAACACCCGGCCTGAAGCGTTCCGGTGCAAGCCACCGGGACTCGTTTTGCTTTCCTCCTCCCTATTTTGAAACGGCATATTACGTGTAATCTCCGCTTATGGCGCGGCGCGCTCGGCTGCGGGAAGGCATGACGGCAGCGATAAGAAAAAGCAGAAATGCGCACATGTTTGCATAAGCGATTAAAAACCAATGACGCCGACGCCCCTTAACAACGGATACCAGGTCAATTTATCAGTAGAACTGGCATGAAAACCGCCAGACGCCGTCTGGTGATTTGTGAAAATAGCCAATGCCGTTATCCGCCCACATCCAGTTAACTTTTTCCTCAGATCCCACCTGAAAGACGAAATCCTCAAGCCCGACACCATGTTGTATTTCCGCAGGGTATCCGCCAACTTTGGTTCCCCCGTAGCGGCTAAAGTCCTTAAAGAAACTGTCACTGGCTGGTTCATCATCGTTTACGGCAGAAAGATCAAGAATATCCCACGCATCCTCCCAGCCCGGCGTATCATCATTCACACTTAACCATCGCACAGGAAACGCGCGATACGGCGTGACCAGTTCAGGTAATAACTCAAGCCCCTCAAGCGTGGCATATTCACGAATTAGCCAGCCTTCACCATGGGGTTGGTCAAAAGGATGGCTTTCCATGTTATGAAAGAGCACCAGAAGAGCGACATTCTCGAGTTGTTCAGGAATAACAGGGAGCTCATCGATACGAATCTGAAGAAGCGGAAACATCGGTTTCCCTCTCCAGACAGGCAGTCCTTCGCCTGCAAGCGATACTCCTTTTAAAAACCAGGAGGTAAGAGGATCTGCACTGGGGCGAAAACCACCTACCTGAGCCACCGATGCAGGGCGCAATTTGGACCTGAGCTCTTCTAAAACTAACGCACTTTCGGATTTCATCTTCGTTGCCTTGCGTATGAGGATATTCTCTTAATATCGCGAATTCAGACCTGCTCATTATATAAAAATGATTCCCGGAAAGGTCCGGCCCAAAGAGACCTCAGTGATCCTTTCTCAAAACAGCTGACTTAACATCCTCCCCCAGCTAGCTTCATCTGATGATAAAAATCTGTTTAGTATCATTTCACTGCACCGACTGCAGATGAAGGGTTCACTATTATTGAATACAGCTAAAATAGTGAACCTGAGCCATCAGCAGACGGCTTTTTAATGCCTGTATTTATTCAAAGCATATTGCCGACATTATCTAACCAGTCGGGAAGATGTTCCTTGTACCAGTTAAGATACAAAGGCAAGGTTGTTTTTTTCCGCTCATAAAGCAGCGTAATCACTTCGGTGACGATCCATGCTTTTGCAATGGCAATTTCTCGCGCCAGTGCATTGGAATTACACTGACCCGATAACTGGCAATAGCGTTCGGCAAGGTCAAAGAACGCGGGTTTCGTTCCCATTCCTTTAATGAGAGGAGCCAGATCGATGGCCGGGCTTCCTCTTCCAAACCTTTCCCAGTCGAAAAGCACAACATCACCATTCGCTCTTTTTCCCCAGTTACCTGCATTGCTATCACCAGAAACAAGGCTCTGATAACCAAATAAAACATCACTATATTGTTGAAAACGCCGAAGCTGTTGCGCGCTTTTCCCGGGTAATTTCAGCAACCGCAGAGAGTGCTCAAGCGCATACTCTGACCAGCCATGGTTATGGTAAACCCACTGCGGGCTGGCGATATAACGGTGCAGGCAGCACAGCGTTGCGAGAATTTTATCGCCGGACACTTCGTCCTGACTAACCTCAAAGGGGATATATTCCAGTCTCAGACTACGAAGGTCAGGATCGGCAAATAACAGTTTTGGTACAGTCACCCCTGCCCGGCTGAGTTCGCCAGCAGCCTGATGATAAAAATGATACTCCACCTCACCAACGGGAGATTTTTCGATAATCTGACGACCCGTTTCATCAACAAGAAGCACCACTCTTGCTACCCCCATACGGGATAGATTCTCAGTTGACATAGCTCACTCCCTCAGTGGGTATTTTTCTGGTATTCCGGTGTTTAAAGCGATGGCGTTTATTGGCGAATAAAATCGACAAATGCCCGCAACGCGGTCGGCAGATTCCGTCGTCCGGAATAGTAGAGGAAAAAACGGCCCGGCGGCGCGCTAAAGCCATCCAGGAGAGAGACCAACCGACCTGCGGCTAACTCTTCGCTCACCATCGCCTCGTAGAGGTAAGCAATGCCAGCGCCGTCGCGTGCAGCCTGAATCATTAGCATATCGTCGTCAAACACCAAAGGGCCGGAGACAGCGACGGCGAGCGGTTTTCCTGCGACCAGAAATTCCCAGTGATAGTGGCGACCACCTGGAAAACGCCGGCCAATACAGGCGTGATCCAGCAGTTCATCCGGCGATTTGGGTACGCCTCTCAGTTTCAGGTATGACGGCGCAGCAACACATACGAAACGCTGGAAGGGACCGACAGGGACAGCAATCATGTCTCCGGCCAGGCTCTCGCCAAAACGGATACCCGCGTCAAAGCCACTGTCCACGATATCAACCAGGCCGTCGTCAGTCACAACATCGACTTTCACCGATGGATACTTCGCCACAAAACCCGCCAGTACAGGGGCCAGCACCAGCCAGGCAGCCGGGCGCGGCACGTTCAGACGCAGCGTACCGGCGGGCACCGCCTGTAATGCCGTCAGATCGACAAGCGCATCCGCTACCTCGCGTAAAGCGGGGGCGAGGCGGGCCAGCAGGCGCTGCCCCGCCTCGGTTGGCGTAACACTGCGGGTGGTGCGGTGGAGCAAACGAACCCCCAGCCGCTCTTCCAGCCCACGCATGGCATGGCTCAGGGCTGAGGCGGAAACACCGCGCTCGGCAGCAGCTTTGCGGAAACTCCGATGCCGCGCCACGGCTTCAAAAGCGTCTAGTTCATGCAGATCGATAGTCATATTGATGAGAATTATTCAGTAGTTCATCAAACATAACATGGCTTATCGCCTTCTATCCAGCGTGCCACACTGGCGCCGTCTGATTGAACAAGGAGTTAAACCATGCAGCAGAAAAAACTGGGTAATGCCGATTTCACTATTTCTCCCATCGGTCTGGGAACCTGGGCCATCGCGGGAGCGGGCTGGGAATTTGGCTGGGGAACGCAGGATGACAATGAAAGTCTGGCCGCGCTGGAATATGCCGTGGAACGCGGCGTGAACTGGATCGACACCGCTGCCGTTTATGGACTTGGGCACGCCGAGGAACTTGTCGGAAGAGTCCTGCGCCGTGTGCCGGCTTCGAGCCGTCCGCTGGTATTCACAAAAGGCAGTCTGGTCTGGGACCCGACAACCCGGCAGATTTCGCACTCCCTGGCACCGGATTCATTGGCCCGTGAGATTGACGAAAGCCTTCGCCGCCTGCAGACAGACACCATCGATCTGTATCAGATCCACTGGCCGGCTTTCCCGGCAGACGGCCCGGACGACGGCATTGAAGCTGCGATCTCCGTGCTGGAAAAGGCGCGTCAGCAAGGCAAGATCCGCGCCATCGGCGTCTCTAATTTTAGCGTCGCACAACTCAGGCGCGCCCTTGCCGTTACGAAAATTGCCTCGCTCCAGCCGCCTTACTCGGCGCTCATGCGCGAGGTCGAGTCCGACATCCTGCCATTTTGTGAGCAAGCGGGTATCGGCGTGATCGCCTATTCAACCCTGCAATCGGGTCTGCTGAGCGGCGCGATGACGCGTGAACGCATCGCCCGCCTTCCCGATGACGACTGGCGTAAAACCCGCAGTCCGGATTTCAGGGAGCCGCGACTGACCCGAAACCTTGCACTGGTTGAGACCTTCCGTCGGATCGGTGAACGCCATGGGCTGGCAGCGGCAGCGGTGGCGATTGCCTGGGTACTGAGACACCCGGCGATATCGGGTGCGATTGTCGGCGCGCGCCGCCCGGCCCAGGTCGACGGACTCCTTGATGCTGCCCGCTTCAGACTGAGCGAGGACGAACTGGCCGAAATCGCCCCCTTCCTGCCCGAAGGCACGGGCACCAACGTGCCTGAGGAAGCAGCGTCCTGAATAGCGTCCATTGACGCTTAACAGAACCAGGCTGCCAATGCCTCGCTCAGCGCTTCGGGCTGCTCATCCGGCACGAAGCGCTTTGCGCCATTTTTATGCGGTAGCCGGTTTTGTCCGTACACCGATAAACACAATGATCATCGCCGTCAACAGCAGTAACCCGCTGCCGATGAAGACGCCACCCGCCCCGCTGACATCGAACACGGCCCCACCGCCTGCCGCACCCGCGCTAATGGCAAGCTGCACGGATGCCACCATCAGCCCGCCCGCGCTTTCCGCTTCATCCGGTACGGTTGTCGCAAGCCAGGTGGTCCAGCCGACCGGCACCATGCCAAACGCAAAGCCCCACAGGGTGACCAGCAGTCCATCCAGACCTGCCAGATGACCAAACAGCACCATCGCAACCGCCATCAACCCCATCACAAACGGCACCAGCGCCAGGGTTAAATGCAGATTACGCGACAGCAGATACCCGGCGATGGACGTGCCGACAAAGTTCGCCAGCCCAAATCCGAGCAGGATCAACGAAATGCTCTCCACGCTCACCTGCCCGACGGTCTCCAGAAAAGGGCGCAGATAGGTGAAGAAGGCGAAATGGCCGCTGAAAATCAGGATAGTCGCCAGCATCCCGCCCACCATGCCTGGTCGACGAAGTACGCGAAACAGTGCGCTCAGGCTGCCACTGTTTTCCGGCTTCATGGATGGCAGTACCCATAATTGCCACAGCAGCGCCAGCGCGCTCGGTGCGGTACACAGAATAAAGACATTACGCCAGCCAATAAGGCTGCCCAGGTAGCTCCCGAGCGGTGCGGCGACCACCGTTGCAACCGACACGCTGGAAAAGATAATCGCCAGCGCCTTCGGCACCTGCGCTGTTGGCACCAGCCTTAACGCGGTGGCCGTCGACATGGCCCAGAAACCGCCAATCGCCACCCCCAGCAGCAGACGCCCCAGCAATAAGACATGCAGCGAAGGGGCAAAAGCCACCAGCAGACTGGAGACGATTTGTAACAACGAGAAGGCGATCAGCACCCAGCGACGGTCGATATTTTTGGTAGCGGCAGCAATCAGCAATCCGCTCAACAGTGCCACCAGTGCCGTGGCGGTCACCGCCTGTCCGGCCATCCCTTCGCTGACCCCCAGACTCGCTGCCATGGGGGTCAGTAAACTGGCAGGTAAAAACTCTGCGGTAATCAAACCAAACACCCCAAGCCCCAGTGAATAGACGGCTCGCCAGGCGGGTTTTACGGGCGCAGTAACCTCAGCCGCGACATCTGTGTTCATCTGTTTTTCTCCTGCCATAAAAATGTGACCAATGTCGCAAAGCATAGGAAGTTCCCTGCGGACGATCTATGACATATAATCTCCAATTATTGATAATTCGTCCGGAGTTGTAGCGATGACGACTCAGACACCCGATCTCATCAGCGAGTTACTGCGGGGCATGCGTCTGTCTGGCGTGAAATACCGCCGCTTCGAGGCCAGCGCACCGTTCGGTTTTGCCTTTGATGCCGCGCCCGGTAAAGCGCAGTTTCATTTTGTTAGCCGCGGCCCGGCGGTACTGCGAATGGAGAGCGGCGCCCGTTTTACCCTCAATAGCGGCGATGCGCTGTTTATCCCCAACGGCAACGCCCATGCCCTGCTCTCTGATGACAACGCGACGGCGACGCCGCTCGCCGCCTTTCAGGGCGAAGCCATTTGCAGTTCGGTCTGCCAGATTACCTGCGAACCCTGTAAGGGGAGCGAGAACGTGGTGATATTCAGCGGATGTATGGATTTCGAGCTGGGCGGGATGCAGCCGCTGATTAAAGCGATGCCGGAAGTGATGATGGTCAGTAAGTTAATGTCTACCTGGCCGGAGATTCACCCCCTGCTTGCCGCCATGGAGCGCGAATCGATGACCCGCCAGGTTGGCTTTGCGGGTATCCTGGCGCGTCTGGCGGATGTGGTGGCGGCGCTGATTGTGCGCGGTTGGGTGGAAGCCGGTTGCGGCAAAGCCACCGGCTGGGTGCAGGTGCTGCGCGACCCACGGCTGAGCCGGGCGATTTACGCCATGCATCAGCAACCCGGCATTAACTGGAGCGTGGCGGATCTGGCAAAAGAGGCAGGAACGTCACGCTCCGTGTTTGCCGAGCGCTTTCTCTCTGCCACCGGCAGCACCCCGGCAAAATATCTCAGCGAGCTGCGTATGCGACTGGCGATCCAGTACATCCGCCATGAAAATCAGCCCATCGAAACCGTGGCGCTGCGACTTGGTTATGGTTCACTCGCGGCATTCAGCCGGGCCTTTAAGCGCATTGTCGGCCACCCGCCAGGTGCCCTTCGCGAGGTTTCGCAATCACTGCCAGAGATGTGATGTTTTTTTACAGGCTTAAGACTACTGACGCAGATGCCTGGTAATGATGTCTGACAGGGTGTTGTCTTCACGCAACCGGGCCAGCAATTCTGTAATGGCGTCAAAGTACCGATCATCGGCTTTTGCCACGCAGACAGCCTGTTGAATCTCGGTGAAATCATCAGGCAACACCCGAAAGCCCGGAGTGGCGTGGGCCGCAGCCTCCAGCGGCTGACGAATCCCGGCGACCATCTCACCTTCCCCCGCTAAAAAAGCATCAATCGCCGCCTGAGAGGAGGAAAGACGGTTCAGCGTTGCATAATGTAACTCACGGGAAAGCCAGAGGTCATAGGCCGCATTCTTACCCACATTAATGACGACGCCAGGCTTATCCATTTCGCTTACGCTTTGCCAGTCGCTCTGTTCGCGCACCATCAAGGTGCCTTTAATGGTGATGTAGGGAGACGTAAAGCGCAGCAGATCCTCCCGTTTTGGATCTATTGCCAGAAACGCAATATCCCAGATGTCCCTGCCTGCATCTTCAACCACTTTACCGGCGGCAGGGTAAGTGATGAACCGGGGACGACAATGCAGATGGCGGGCGATATTCTTTGCCAGTTCGACAGTGATGCCTGCTGGCTGACCGTCAGGCGTCAATGAAGCCAACACAGCATTACCGGCATTGATGGCAAAACGCAGGGTGGGTAACGTTTCATCTGGCATGAGCTTCTCCTGTCTGCAAATCCGCGTAATCGGTTCTCCCGTCAGGAAAAGATAGCAACTGGCGTCGCATCATGCGCGGGCAATCTGCCACTAAGTTGCCCCCGCCTTGTCTTACGTCCCGCTTTCCAGCCGCTGGCGCTTACGCAGATTGGGGAACCACTTCATCCACATCGCTACGACCACCAGCGTACCGATACCGCCAATGGCCGCAGCAGGCACGGCGCCAAGCCAGGCGGCGAGCATCCCGGATTCAAACTCACCCAGTTGATTTGAAGTGTTGATAAAAATCGAGTTCACCGCGTTTACGCGACCGCGCATCTCATCCGGCGTGTCGAGTTGTACCAGCGAGCCGCGAATGACCATGCTGACCATATCACAACCGCCCAGCGCAAAAAGCGCCAGCAGAGAAAGCCACATCCAGCTGGAGAGGGCGAAGACCAGCGTGGCGACACCGAATCCCGCCACGCTCATAAACATTATCATCCCGACATTGCGCTTAAGCGTACGATGGCTTAACCAGAAACCCATCAGCAACGCCCCCACGGCAGGCGCACTGCGCAACACGCCCAGACCTATGGGACCGGTGTGCAGCACATCGTGAGCAAAAATTGGCAACAGCGCCGTCGCCCCACCCAGCAGGACGGCGAAAAGATCGAGGGAGATAACCCCTAAGACATCCGGACGCTTACGGATAAAATCGACGCCGGCAAACAGTGAGGCGAGCGTCGGCGGGGTGCGTGGCGGCAGCGCCTGCTCATAGCGTAACGTCAGCACCAGCATCAGCGAGAGCAGATATAGCCCCGCGGTCACCGCATAAACGACCTCCGCCCCCGCCGCATACAGAAAGCCGCCCAGCGCGGGCCCGACTATCTGCGCCGCCTGGCCGGATACCGCGTTGGCGGCCGTGGCGCGTGGCAGAATCGAGGTGGGTACCAGCGCGGGCAACATCGAAATCATCGCCGGTGATTCAAGCGTTTTCGCCGAAGAGATAATAAAAATCAGCGACAGGATCACCCACACGCTGGCATCCCCCTTCCAGGTCAGCCAGGCCAGTAGCGCAATGGCTGACCACTCCAGCACCTGACCAAACATCACTACCCGACGGCGATCAAACTGGTCGGCGATATGCCCGGCGGGCAGTGCGAGAATAACGGAAGGAAAAAACTGCACCAGGCCTATCATGCCAAGCCAGAATGCACTGTGGGTTTGCGAATAGATTTGCCAGCCAACGATGATAGAAAGCATCTGAAAACCGAAGCCTGAACTGGTGCGTGCCAGCCAGAAAGAGACAAATGATCGATGCTGCAATAAACGGCCATCGTTACCGGACAACAGTGGTGCCATAGAAAATCCTGTAAAAGTGGTAAGCCAGCGCGTGAAGTTTGCCCGGCGGTGGTTTTGGTTCTCGTTTAATGAATGCTCTGGCGCCTGGGATATGCAGAGAATTATGTCAGTTAAGTGGCCCAGGCTCCGTTCACGAAAACTCCGGCGAACTCTGTGACGATCACCTTCCTGAACGGGTAAAGGGGGCCACCGCGCCCCCTTTACACTCCCCGCGGTTGCGCGTTCAAAATGCTGTGTAGTGAACGGAACCGCTCCTTCTCACTAACATAACGTCCTTCCCCACTCTCATTAATGGCCCGCCGCAGGCGATGCTCCCGGCGCCCCGGCGCGAATAAATGGCGGTTTCGCAAACCAGATAATCACCACCAGCGCCATAAAGCCCCAACCCAACAGCCAGAAATAGTCGATGGTCGACATCATATAGGCCTGCTGTTCGATGGTTTTATCCACCGCGGCCAGATGCTGCTGTGTGACACCGCCCATCTTGTTGAGATAATTCATGGCGGGCGGGTGATACACCGACACGCTCTCTGTCAGATTCGCATGGTGAAACACCTCACGCCGCGACCACAGCCAGGTGGTCAGTGACGAGGCAAAAGAGCCCCCCAGCACGCGAAAGAAGGTCGCCAGACCGGAGCCTTCGGCTACTTCATTGCCGTGCAGGTTTGACAGCACGATAGTGGTGATGGGCATAAAGAACAGCGCCACCCCAATCCCCATAAACATCTGTACTTCGGCGATAGTACGAAAATCAACGCTGGTGTTGAACTGCGCACGAAGCAGGCACGACACCCCCATGGTCAGGAACGACAGCGATGCCAGAATACGCAGATCGACCCGGTTGGCATACCGTCCAACGATAGGGGTGAGCAGCAGCGGCAGGAAGCCCATCGGCGCCGCCGCCAGCCCCGCCCAAATCGCGGTGTAACCCATCTGGGTTTGCAGCCACTGCGGCAAAATGATGTTGATGGCAAAGAACGCCGCATAACCGAGCATCAGCGTGGTGGTGCCGATGGCGAAATTGCGATCGGCAAACAACCGCAGGTTCACAATCGGGTGGCGCTCCCCCAGTTCCCAAATCACAAAGGAGACCAGCGCGATAGCGGATATCACCGACATCACAATGATCTCTGTCGACGAGAACCAGTCGAGATCGTTGCCTTTATCCAGCACAACCTGCAGCAGGCCGACGCCCAGCACCAGCAGCATAATACCGATGTAATCAATGGGCGCGTGCGTGGTGGTCTCTTCACGCTCACGCAGTTGCGTCCATACGACGATGGCCGCAAAGATACCGATCGGCACGTTGATATAGAAAATCCACGGCCAGGAGTAGTTATCGGTGATCCACCCCCCGGTAATCGGCCCGACGATGGGCGCCACCACCGTCACCATCGATAACAGCGCCAGCGCCATGCTGCGTTTGGTGGTCGGGAAGATAACCAATAGCAGCGTCTGGCACATCGGAAACATGGGTCCTGCGAAAAACCCCTGTAAGGCGCGGAAGATAATCAGCTCGGTCATGCTGTGGGCAAAGCCACAGAGGAACGAGGTCAGAGTAAACAATGTAACCGATCCGACAAACAGCTTTAGTTGCCCAAAGCGCCGGGTAAACCATCCGGTCAGCGGCAGCGCGATGGCATTGCAGACCGCAAACGAGGTGATAACCCAGGTGCCCTGGTCCGAGCTCACGCCGAGGTTGCCGGCGATGGTCGGCAACGCCACGTTAGCGATGGTGGTATCGAGCACCTGCATGAAGGTCGCCAGCGACAGCGCAATAGTGGCGAGCAGCAGGCTGGGGGGCGTAAACGCCGCCTTATCTTGCATAACGCCTCACTTAGCGGCTGTTTGCCGCTACGGCCTGACTGTTGTCATGAAGGATTTTTGCCACCATCTGATCGGCCTTATCCAGCGCGTTCTGGTATACATCGGTGGTAAAGCGCGGCGCGTCGACCGTTTTTTGCGGCAGCAGATGGCCTTCGGTGTCGCGGATATCCACTTTGGCAAACATCGAAAGCCCCACACGCAGTGGATGTTTCTCCATATCATGCGGGTCGAGGGTAATACGTACCGGCAGACGCTGAACGATTTTGATCCAGTTGCCGCTGGCGTTCTGCGCAGGCAGCAACGAGAACGCGCTGCCCGTACCAATACCTAAGCTCTCAATCGTGCCCTGGTATTCCACTTTATCGCCGTACAGGTCTGCGGTCAGCACCACCTTCTGCCCCAGACGCATAGTGTCCATCTGGCTCTCTTTGAAGTTGGCATCCACCCACACCTGATCCAGCGGCACGATTGACATCAACGTCGTGCCGGAATCGACACGCATCCCCAGTTGTACCGCGCGTTTCGCCACAAAGCCGCTTACCGGCGCCACAATGGTACTGCGGGCATTATCCAGATAGCGCTGACGCAGCGTCGCCACCGCGCTTTTGATTTCCGGATGGCTGTCGATGACCGTGTCATCAACCATCGCCAGGTTGGTACTCAATGCCTGTTGCGCCGCCGCTAAATCACTCTGGGCGGTGGCCACGGCATCGC
Organism: Phytobacter palmae; assembly: GCA_900112785.1. GTDB lineage: Bacteria > Pseudomonadota > Gammaproteobacteria > Enterobacterales > Enterobacteriaceae > Phytobacter > Phytobacter palmae. Next base: position 343,641 of record FONB01000006.1, read on the forward strand.
GATAATGAGACATATCTTCTGCCGCAATCGCCCCGGTGGCAAAAATCTTCTGTCGCCGCGCGAAGTCGTTCTGCGCGGTTTGCAGGGCCACTTTTTTCGCCGCCACCTGAGCGCGGTAGTTATCGGCGGTGCTATACAGACCACGAACCTGACGCACAGTACTTGCCAGGTTGGCTTCCGCCTGTTGCAGCGCTATTTGCGTGTCGCTTGGGTCGAGTAATACCAGCGGCTGACCTTTGGTGACGTAATCCCCTTCATCAACGGCGACCTGGGTAACCGTTCCGGCAATTTGCGGGGTCAGGGTTACGAGGTTGGCATTGACATAGGCATCGTCAGTGGTTTCGTAATAACGGGCATAGAGGAAGTACCATGCCAGACACCCTGCCGCAATAAGCACCAGGAGAACCAGCAGTATGGCGAAGTTGCGCTTACGTTTACTGGGCGCGCGTTCCGGTTGTGCAGATGAATTTTGCATCTTTATCGTAACCTTATACAGGACAGCTTAACGATGGGGTTTGGTGGCCTCGTCTGGCAGCATTTTGATCAGCAGCTGTACCAGCAGGCGTGACTCTTCCGGGGTCAGACGGGCAGTGAGCGAACTCAGAATCGAGGCCAGCGCCTCATTCTGAAAACGATCGCAGAGAGCCTGCCCCTTCGCGGTCAGCGCCAGAATGACCTGACGCTTGTCTTCCGGATTCGGGTTTCGCAGGATCAGATCCCGCTTCACCATCCGCTCGAGCATCCGGCTCATGGCCCCGGCATCCATCAGCAAATTTTTGCTGACTTCGAGGGGGCTGTTGAAACCTTTGTAGATACTGATCAGGACTTTAAATTGCGCAGCGGTGATATCAGTGTCAGCAAAATAGTGGCTGATAAGCTGATCTTTAAACTGGTTTGCCAGATGAATCAGCAAGCCAAGGTGGAGTTTCGGGTTAGGTGTTTCTGCAACGTCTTTCATAGTATTTGCCTGGTCAATAATTACAAACGAAATTACTGACCAGGCAAATGTTTGTCAACGTGGCGTCAAGAAAAGAGCACAAATCTATACATTCTGAATAGTGCGTTTCGCGTCGCTGCGCATATAGCCGGATACAGTTGCGCCGTTCCGGGGGGCAATGTCCAGACGTTACAGCGGCCCAACGACAGCCCTGAATTCTCCTTTTTGATACCTTTTCAATGCGCTTACGCGCAGGACATTTTTTCACCCGTTCATTATTTGTTCTCTGTTTCATCATAAAACGATCACACGCCATACCCTTAATGTTGGGCATCCTTGTGATAAATCTGGATGAGACATGAACAGTGCACTGGCAGAACTCCCGGAAACTCTGACGCCATTGTCACACCACTTGCACAGTGCCCCGCTGCATAAGGTGTTAAGCGTCAGAAATTTAAGCAAAGCCTATAACAACCATCAGACGGTGTTGCAGGACATCAGCTTTGACCTGCACAGCGGTGAGATGGTCGGCGTGATTGGCCGCTCCGGGGCCGGGAAGTCCACCCTGCTGCATGTGCTTAACGGAACACACAGCGCGACATCCGGTGAAATCCTGAGTTTCCCAGATGCCGGTACACCCCGTGACGTTTCCCGTCTTAAAGGCCGCGAGTTGAGTCAGTGGCGCAGCCAGTGCGGCATGATTTTTCAGGACTTTTGCCTGGTGCCGCGTCTCGACGTGCTGACTAACGTACTCCTGGGCAGGCTCAGCCAGACCTCAACCTTTAAATCCTTGTTCAAAGTCTTCACCGCCGAAGACCGTGCGAAAGCTATTGCGCTGCTGGAGTGGCTCAACATGCTGCCGCACGCGCTGCAACGTGCGGAAACACTCTCCGGCGGTCAGATGCAACGCGTGGCGATTTGTCGGGCGTTAATTCAGAACCCTTCGATTCTACTGGCGGATGAACCCGTCGCCTCGCTGGACCCTAAAAATACGCAGCGCATTATGCGCGTGCTGCGTGAAGTGAGTGAACAGGGAATCAGCGTGATGGTAAACCTGCATTCCGTGGAGCTGGTGAAGGAATACTGCACGCGCGTTATCGGCGTTTCACAGGGACGCATTGTTTTTGACGCCCCCCCTTCTCTGCTGACGCAGGATGTTTTGCACACTCTTTATGGCGATGAAATCAGTCAGTTGCATTAATTCTTCCTTCAATTGAGACAACACAGGCAATGACAATGAAAAAGCAAATTTCAGGCGCATTACGTTTATCGGCATTGATGACAGGTCTTCTGCTGGCGTGGCAGGTGGGCGCGGCTGAACAACCGAAGGAATTAAATCTGGGTATCCTCGGCGGGCAGAACGCCACCCAGCAAATTGGTGATAACCAGTGCGTAAAGGAGTTTCTGGACAAGGAGCTGAGCGTCGACACCAAATTGCGTAACTCCTCTGACTACTCTGGCGTTATTCAGGGGCTATTGGGCGGGAAAGTTGACGTGGTGCTAAGTATGTCGCCTTCATCTTATGCCTCTGTCTATATCAACAACCCGAAAGCGGTGGATATTGTGGGGATCGCCGTGGACGATAAAGATCAGTCGCGCGGCTATTATTCTGTGGTTATCGTCAAAGCAGACAGCCCGTATCAGAAACTGGAAGACCTGAAAGGCAAAGCGTTCGGCTTCGCTGACCCGGATTCCACCTCAGGTTTCCTGATCCCGAACCAGACGTTCAAACAGCAGTTCGGCGGTAATGTTGATAATAAATACAATAACTTTTTCTCCAGCGTCACCTTCTCCGGCGGCCACGAGCAGGACATTCTGGGCGTGCTGAATAACCAGTTCGCGGGCGCAGTAACCTGGACATCGATGGTCGGTGACTATAACGCTGGCTACAGCGTGGGCGCATTTAACCGTCTGATTCGTATGGATCACCCTGATCTGATGAAGCAGATCCGCATTATCTGGAAATCACCGCTAATCCCGAATGGCCCTATCCTGGTCAGCAACAGCCTGCCAGTTGACTTCAAGGCCAAAGTGATTACCGCTATCAAAAAACTCGATACCGACAATCACGCCTGCTTTGTCAAGGCAATGGGCGGCACCCAGCATATCGGCCCGGGCAGCGTGGAAGATTTCAAACAGATTATCGATATGAAACGTGAACTGGTGAATGCACGTTAATTCACGCCAGCTTGCGTTGAAAGTAGAGCCCCTGGCTGAGCGTCCGGGGCTTTTGTTCGATTGTTATATCCGCCTGTAACCGGTTAGCCATGAACAGATCGAATACCTCCTTTGAGCAGTATTACCAGAACATCAGAATGCGCCAGAAACGCGACACAATCACCTGGTCGCTGGTGCTGCTTGTACTCTATTTTGCCGCCGGAAACGCCGCGGAATTTAACCTCAACACCATCTGGCATTCGCTGCCAAATTTTTTCGACTATATGCTGGAGACCGTGCCGACGTTGCATCTGTCCACACTTTTTGCCGACAGTCATACCAGAGGGTCGCTGGCTTACTGGGGCTATCGCCTGCCTTTCCAGCTCCCGCTTATTCAGGAAACGCTGCAACTGGCGCTGGCGGCTACGCTGATATCGTTTGTCGCAGCAACGGCACTCGCATTTCTGGCGGCGGGAAACACCTGGTCGCCGCCGCTGGTGCGTTTTGCTGTCCGTGCGCTGGTGGCATTTTTACGGACTATGCCGGAGCTGGCGTGGGCAGTTATCTTTGTGATGGCCTTTGGCATTGGCGTGATCCCCGGCTTCCTGGCGCTCACGCTGCATACCGTTGGGAGTCTGACCAAGCTGTTCTACGAAGCGATTGAGAGCGCTAATGACCGTCCCGTGCGTGGTCTGGCCGCCTGTGGCGCAAGCCATTTCCAGCGCGTCCGCTTCGCCCTGTGGCCGCAGGTGAAACCGCTTTTTCTCTCCTATGGCTTTATGCGCCTTGAGATCAACTTCCGCTCCTCCACCATTCTCGGTCTGGTGGGCGCAGGGGGCATCGGCCAGGAGTTAATGACCAATATCAAACTCGACCGCTACGATCAGGTCAGCATCACGCTGCTGCTGATTATTTTCGTGGTCGCAGTACTGGATACCCTTTCTGGCCGTCTGCGCCAGTGGGTGCTGGAGGGTGGAAAATGAGCCACTGGCTGGACGAACCCGATGTGGCCTTAAGTCGCCAGCAACACAAGGCGTTGTTTCAGGCGCAAGGGCGTTATCTGCGCCGTCTTGGTCTGATTGTCCTGGCGGGAGTGCTCTATTATGTCTGGTTTTTTGCCCGGTTTGGCATCCCCGTCGATCAGGCATTCGACGGCATGGGGCAAATCTGCCACTACATCCTGCGTATGTTTGTCTGGCAGGACTTTATTCACTGGCCGTTTCGGTACTACTTCACCCAGATTGCCATTACGCTCGCCATCGTATTTGCCGGTACGCTGACCGCAACCTTTATTGCGCTGCTGCTCTCCTTCTTTGCCGCGCGGAATATTATGCAAGGCGGCTTCGTCGGGATGGTGGCATTTTTGATGCGTCGTCTGTTCGATCTGTTACGGGGCATTGATATGGCTATCTGGGGGCTTATCTTTGTCAGGGCGGTGGGGCTTGGGCCGCTTGCCGGTGTACTGGCGATCATCATGCAGGACACCGGATTGCTGGGGCGTCTGTATGCAGAAAACCACGAAGCGGTGGAGCGCTCACCCGGGCGCGGGCTGACGGCTGTGGGGGCCAATGGTTTGCAAAAACACCGCTTTAGCACCTTTACCCAGTCATTCCCGACCTTTTTGTCACTCAGCCTTTATCAGATTGAATCCAATACCCGGTCGGCGGCGGTGCTGGGCTTTGTCGGCGCGGGCGGGATTGGCCTGATTTATGCGGAAAATATGCGCCTGTGGAACTGGGATGTGGTGATGTTCATCACCCTGATCCTGGTGGCTGTCGTCATGGCAATGGATGCGGCGTCCGCCTGGCTGCGACGCCGCTATATCACCGGGAAGCCGGTTCCAGTCTATAAAGCACCATAGCGGTTTAGCCGAGCCGCCAGTTCAGAACCGGCCAACGGTGCTGTTCTCCCTGCGCGGCCAGTTGGGGGCACGGATTGACCAGAAAGACGTCGTCAGCATGCAGGCACAGGGGCAGGTCATTAATTGAATCGGTGTAAAACGTCAGCGGACCAGTGCATTGCGGGTGTGACGCCAGCCAGTGACGAAGGCAGGTAATTTTGCCCGCCTGATAGCTCGGGGTACCATCGATGACGCCGGTGTAGCGGTCGTTATCCATTTTGACCTCAATGCCAATGGCGTGCTCAATACCCAGCACAGACGCGATCGCCTTCACCAGCAGGCTGACGGAGGCTGAGATAATCAGTATCGGGCGATGTTGTGCCTGTAATGTGCGGATAAGCGCAAGCGCCTGCGGGTAAATACGCGGGAGGATGTCTGCCTGTACACAGCGCGCCACCTGTTGATCAACAACCTCACGGCTCAGCCCGGTGAGCGGAGACATGATCAGCGCAACATATTCCTGAAGATCCATCTCCCCCCGCGCATAGTCGAGCATCAGCTGTTCTTCATGCGGCAAATAGTTTGGGTCGCTGACATAACCTTCGCGGACCAGAAAACGACTAAGGAGCGTGCTGCTATCGCCATCTAACAGCGTATTGTCCAGATCGAATACGTAAAGCGGTTGCGACATTGTGGTTTCCTTTTTTGTCCATATCAGGACGCAACAGACTGACAAAAAATTATGACACCCCGATGTTGAGCGCCGCACGTTTCAGCCATTGAAAAATGGCGATTTTACGAAAATATGCACACGCTTGTGATCGGGGCATTACTGCTCTGTACCGGTCTTGATCAATGATGCGCCAGTTACGCCTGTTTTTTACTGTAAATACCTACAAACAGTGCTACTAATAAGAAAGGAATTGGCTATCAAATCTGTAGATTCATTCAAATACCTCTAACTTCAAGCAGTGTATATCGTAACGAGACTCACTAGTGCAAATGGAGCCAGATATGAGCATGTCAGAAGATACGTCCCCGGAATCCTCCGCAGGCAAATGCCCTTTTCATGAAGGCGGCGCAAAACCCGCGAAGAAAAGCAGCGTCACCACCAACCGTGACTGGTGGCCAGAGCAATTGCGCGTGGACCTGCTTAATCAACATTCCAACCGTTCCAATCCATTAGGCGACAACTTCAATTATCGCGAAGAGTTCAACAAACTCGACTATTCCGCGCTAAAAGCCGATATCAGAAAAGTGCTGACCGATTCTCAGGACTGGTGGCCTGCGGACTGGGGTAGCTATATCGGGCTGTTCATTCGTATGGCCTGGCACAGTGCCGGGACCTATCGCACCATTGACGGGCGCGGCGGTTCGGGACGTGGACAACAGCGTTTCGCCCCGCTCAACTCCTGGCCGGATAACGTGAGTCTCGACAAAGCGCGCCGCCTGCTGTGGCCTGTGAAACAGAAATATGGGCAGAAGATCTCCTGGGGTGATTTGATCATCCTTGCCGGTAACGTGGCGCTGGAAAATGCCGGGTTCCGTACCTTTGGTTTCGGCGCAGGCCGTGAAGATGTCTGGGAACCGGACCTGGACGTAAACTGGGGTAATGAAAAGAACTGGCTTGAGCACCGTCACCCGGAAAGCCTGGCCCAACAGGCTATCGGCGCCACCGAAATGGGGTTGATCTACGTTAACCCGGAGGGCCCTAACGCCAGCGGCGAGCCGACCTCTGCCGGCGCTGCCATTCGCGCCACCTTTGGCAATATGGGAATGAACGATGAAGAGATTGTCGCCCTGATTGCCGGCGGTCATACGCTGGGTAAAACCCACGGTGCAGCCTCCGCCGACCATGTGGGCGCCGAGCCGGAAGCGGCATCGATTGAATCTCAGGGCTTAGGCTGGCAAAGCAGCTATGGCAGCGGTGCGGGCGCCGACGCTATCACCTCTGGCCTTGAAGTGGTGTGGACACAAACTCCGACCCAGTGGAGCAACTATTTCTTCGAGAATCTGTTCAAATATGAATGGGTGCAGACCCGCAGTCCGGCCGGGGCAATTCAGTTTGAAGCGAAAGATGCGCCGGACATTATTCCTGACCCGTTCCATCCGGAGAAAAAACGTAAACCCACCATGCTGGTGACAGACCTGACGCTGCGTTTTGATCCGGAATTCGAAAAAATCTCCCGTCGCTTCCTCAACGATCCACAGGCCTTTAATGAAGCCTTCGCCCGCGCCTGGTTCAAACTGACCCACCGCGATATGGGGCCGAAATCTCGCTACATTGGTCCTGAGGTACCGAGCGAAGACCTGATTTGGCAGGATCCGCTCCCTGCAGCCGTCCATAAACCGGGCGATCTGGATATTGCCAGCCTGAAAACGGCGATTGCCGAATCGGGGCTGTCGGTGAGTGAGCTGGTTTCCGTTGCCTGGGCGTCAGCGTCCACCTTCCGTGGCGGCGACAAACGCGGCGGCGCCAACGGCGCGCGTCTGGCATTAGCGCCGCAGAAAGACTGGGAAGTGAACGCTATCGCGGTCAAAGTACTGCCGGTACTGCAGGGTATTCAGCAGGCGTCCGGTAAAGCATCACTGGCCGACATCATTGTGCTGGCAGGCTGCGTGGGTATTGAGCTTGCGGCTGCCGATGCAGGCGTGAAAATCAGCGTGCCGTTCACACCGGGCCGCGTTGACGCCCGCCAGGATCAGACCGACGTTGAGTCGTTTAAATGGATGGAGCCGCTGGCCGATGGTTTTCGCAACTACCGCCGCGTGGCGGATGAGATGCCGACCGAAACGCTGCTGGTTGATAAGGCGCAACAGCTAACGCTGACCGCACCGGAAATGACCGTTCTGGTCGGTGGCCTGCGCGCGCTGGGGGCCAACTACGACGGCAGTAAGCATGGTGTCTTCACCGATCGCGTTGGCGTGCTCAGCACCGATTTCTTCGTTAATCTGCTGGATATGCGTACCGTATGGAAACCGGTTGACGAGAAAGCTGAGCTGTTTGAAGGCCGCGATCGGGCGAGCGGCGAAGTGAAATACACCGCCACCCGTGCCGATCTGATATTTGGTTCTAACTCGATTCTGCGGGCGCTTGCCGAGGTGTACGCCAGCGACGATGCAAAAGAGAAATTTGTCGCTGACTTCGTCGCCGCATGGACGAAAGTGATGAACCTGGACCGTTTCGACCTGCTATAACCGACAACCCGGCGAGCTCCCTCGCCGGGTATTTACTCGCTCAAAAAGAGATACGGTTTTTCACTTTGCGGATGCTGTTCCACCCGCACATCCGCCTGGTACCATTTTTCGATGATCGCTTTCTGAATCACCGACTGCGCAGCGCCCTGCGCCACCAGTTTTCCCTCATGCAGCAGCAAAATCCGGTCTGCCCACAGCGCCGCCAGATTCAGGTCGTGGAGCACTGCGCAAACGTGCAGCTTTCCGCTGCGGGTCAGGCTCTTCATCAGGCGCAACAACTGCTGCTGATGGTAGAGATCCAGCGCTGAGGTAGGCTCATCCAGAAACAGCCATCCCTGCGGCCCCTCGTCCTGCCAGAGCTGCGCCAGGCTACGTGCCAGTTGAACGCGCTGCTGCTCCCCGCCGGACAGGGTGCTGTAGCGGCGGCCCGCCAGTTCGCGACAACCAGTCAGCACCATCACGCTGTGCACAATCTCACTTTCGTTGTGCGTCCCCCAGGGCGCTCGCCCCATGGCGATAACCCCCTCAACCGGCCAGTCAAACTGCATCCGCGTTTGTTGCAGCATTACCGCCCGTTGACGGGAGAGCGCCTCGGGCGGCCACTCCCGTAACGGGCGTCCATCCAGACGACATTGCCCTTCTCTGGCAGGCAAAAAACCGGTAAGCAGGCGCAGCAGCGTTGATTTACCCGCGCCATTGGGGCCAATCAGCGCCACCAGTTCCCCTGCATCAAGGGTGACCGAGACATCGTTAATCAACTGGCGCGCGCCCACCCAGAGATTGAGGTGTTCTGCCGTTAAACGCTTAACCATGGGTCTCCCTCCCCTGCCGAAAGATAAGCCACAGGAACCACGGCGCACCGAGCATGCTGGTGAGCAGCCCCACCGGCATCTCTGCGGGCGCCACCACTGTGCGGGCAATCGTATCGGCAATCAGCAAAAGTATGGCCCCAACCAGCACTGAACCCGGGACCAGCGCCCGATGGTCGGCCCCCAGCCACAGACGCATCAGGTGCGGCACCACCAGGCCAATAAAGCTGATTATGCCGCTGACGGCGACGCTGGCGGCCACCAGTAGCGCGCTGCACAGCAGCAGCAACCGCTGTAACATCGGCACGTTCACGCCCAGGTAATGCGCCTCTTCATCGCCCAGTTGCAGCAGGTTGAGCTGTCCGGCCACGCGCCAGACCACGGCAGCAGACGGCACCATCAGCGTGGCGGCAACAACAAGCGTTGGCCATTGCGCCTGCCCGAGTCCCCCCATGCCCCACAGGGAGAGCTGGCGCAACTGGGCATCGTTGCTTAACCACGACAGCATTCCCACCAGCGCAACGCAGAGGGCGTTAATGGCAATACCCACCAGTAACAATCGTGAAAGTGAACTGTCGCGGGTTTTGCTGAGGATGAAAATCACCAGCATCACCCCGAAGCTGCCGAGAAAGGCTGCCAGCATCGGGGCATAGAGGGCCACCAGCGCGGGAACCGTCAGCGGCAGCACCAGCCAGCAGGCCACCGCCAGTGCCGCACCGCTGCTGACACCGAGCAAACCCGGGTCCGCCAGCGGATTACGAAACAGCCCCTGCATCACGCAGCCGGAAAGCGCCAGCGATGCGCCCACCACCAGCGCCAGCAGCACACGCGGCAAACGGATCGTCAGCCAGATCTGGCGCAGCGCTTCATCACCACTGTGCCAGAGGCTGGCAAGCGGAATTGACATCGCCCCTACCGTACTTGCCATCAGTGTCACCCCAGCCAGTAGTACTATCAGCCCCCACAGGTAGCAGGTCACATGGCGCATTACGGCAATTGCTCCGCTTTCTCACGCAGCGCTTTCAGCGCCTGGGGGGTGCGAACGCCAAAGCCGAGCAGCGCGATATCATCCACAATAAGCAGTTGCTTATTTCGCCCGGCGGGCGTTTGCACAAGACCGGGGAGTTTCCACAGGTTCTCTTCCCCGCCCATGCTTTTAACGCCATCGGCAGAAATCACCACCAGATCCGGTTTGCTGGCGATAACGCCCTCTTGCGAGAGGTTGCGGTAGTGGCTAAAGCCCTGCATGGCATTGGTGAGACCCACGGCGCGGATCGCCCCGTCTGCGGCGGTTTCCTGCCCTGCCACCATTGACCCCATCCCGCCGTGGCTGAGAATAAACAGTACGCGCTTGTTAAGCGGCTGCGTCGGTAACGCGGCGATTTCGCCATCCAGCTTGTTACGCAGGGCGGCCCCTTCGGCGGTTTTCCCGATGGCAGCGGCGACAACATCCACTTTCTTATTAATGGCCGCCACGTCATAACCGCCCGGGACGCTCACCAGCTTCACCTTGTTCTCAGCCACTTTGTCCAGCACCAGCGAGGGCTGCGCCTGGAAGCTTGCCAGTACGAGGGTCGGGCGCAGCGAGAGGATGCCTTCGGCATTCAACTGGCGCACATAACCCACGTCGGGAAGTTGTTGTACTTCGTCAGGCCAGGTGCTGGTGCTGTCACGCGCAACCATCTGCGGCCCTGCCCCCAAAGCCCAGGCAATTTCGGTGACATCACCGCCAAGCGTGATAATCCGTTCAGCGGCGGCGCTGGCCATCAGCGGCAGCGCCGCCAGGAGAAAGAGAAGTTTTTTCATGCCGCTTTTCCTTTCTCTGCCAGCGCGTCAACCTGCGAGCGCCACTGGATCTGTTCCGGCTGGCCTTCGCTGCGCTGACCGTACAACTGGGCAATTTGCGTACCATCGGCGGCAAACAGCTCAAGACTGGTAACATGCCCGTCGGCGGTTGGCTTACGGGTGATCCAGCTTTCGGCGATGGCCTCTTCGCGCAGATGCAGTGTGAAGGCAGGGTTGAAAATATTGATCCAGCCTTTCATCGGCGTCACGTTTTCCAGGGTCCCGGTGAAGATCTGCACGCAGCCGCGATTACCGACGAAAATCATGATTTCGTTGCCATCCTGCAGCACGTTTTCCAGCAGTTGCGACAGCGCATCGTTCGCCACGCGTGTGGCGAGATCATCCCCCACCAGGCGGAAGGCCTGCTGGCGTGAAATATTGTGTTGTTTTAGCAGGCCAAAGAACTGGTGCACATCGGTCATGGCGCGCCAGGCTTTATCCAGCGCCGCGCCGTCGGCATCCTGCGCGTAATGGGGGACGTCTACGGGTTGCAGCGCTAACGGCTGCGCGTGCGGGGCGCGAAAACGGGCGACCACGTCATTCCACGCGGCGCGATCGGTCTGTTCCGTGGCATATACTTTCAGCACTGCATCGCCCTGATGGTCAAAGAACTGAATGCTCTGGCGCTCCCCGCGTGCGCTCGCTTCACGCACAAAAAAGGCGCTGGCCCACTGGCTGATAAACAGGCGCAAATCCAGCGCCCGTGGGTTCAGTACCAGACCGGCACGCTCACTGATATGCAGGTTGGTAAAACTGCCCAGATGTTCGTGAACCGCATATTCATTGCGGCAGATGCACTTAGTTTCCCCCACCAGCTCCAGTGCGCTCAGGATCTCGCGTGCGTCATGGGTCAGCGCGGTGGCGTCATGCCCAGTGCGGGCAAGCGTGAGTTCCGCTTCGCTCATCCCCATCTCAGTGGCAATGTCGCGCGCGTATTTACCCGGTGTCGCGATTTTGAGCGCCTGATACTGCTGCCAGAGGTCAGCGTGATTGTGCGATGAATGGGTCATGTATCTACTTCCTTTGTTCTGTGAATCCTCCGGCGCACAGGCCGGAGGGCAGGTTAAGTGAAAGAAATTAAAAATCGACGTTCACGCCCAGTTGCCATGTACGGCCGGGCATCACGGCCAGCGCTTTGTCATAAGCATCCTGTCGGGTGGTCTCTTCCTGGGTACGGCTGTTGAGATAATCCCAGTATTTGCGATCGGTGATGTTGTAGACGCCGCCGTGCAGTTTGACGTTTTTCGCCACCTGCCAGTAGGCGGTCCAGTCCAGCAGACCGTAGCCCGGCACGCGCATATATTCGGTGGTGGATTCGCCAAGGGACGAGCCGTTATTGCTGTAGGATTCACGGGTGGTGGCCGTCGCCTGTTTGCCTTTCACGAAGGTGGCGGTCAGCGCGGTGCCATAACGTTTTGCCGGGTCATCCCAGGCCAGGCCAGCGATGGCTTTCATCGGCGCGACGCTATCAAGGTCTATATATTTATCGCCCAGGTAACTCGATTTCGACTGGCCTTGCGTGTAGCCGTATGCCAGCGTTGCGCTCAGGCCGTTGACCTCTTCAAACCAGCTGCCGATGTTGAATCTGGCGCTGATTTCACCGCCATAGATCCAGGCTTTATCGCGATTTTCTGCCTGATACGTGGTGTAAATATTGGACGGTATGCGGGTGAACTTGTCCGGGTTCCCGGCACGGGTGTAACGGGTATAGGCGATAAAGTTCTTATAAGTGTTGTAGAAAAGCGCGGTACGCAGAGTAACCCCTTCCACCACCTCGCCCTTCATCCCCCATTCGAGGTTATCGCTGGTTTCGGTTTTAAGGTCGGTATTACCAACCAGTGCATACTGCCCGCGCCCTGCATAGTTTGAACCCAGGTTCCAGGAGCCGTAGAGCTGGCTGGCGTTGGGGAATTCCGCCCCGCGTTTATATTGCAGATAGGTCATCAGACGCGGGGTCAGATCGTAGCGGAAGGTCAGGGACGGCAGCCACTGGGTATCCGCATTTTTGCCATACAGCGTGGCAACGTCGGACTCATTCAGCACCGGGCTGTTGGTGGTCAGGCTGGTGAGGTTATCCGGTTTCGTCGACTGATGCACAACGCGTACGCCAGGGATAATCGCAAAGTTACGGTCGGCAAGATCGAAATTAATCTGATCCTGAGCGAATGCACCCAGCGTGTAGCCACGGCTATCCGCTTCCGGCTGCATGATTTCGCTGAATATACCCGGTACTGGCGACTGACTGAACGGACGCTGCGTTTTGCTGGCGCTGGCGTTGAAACCCGCGCTCAAATCATGGCGTCCGAGGGCTTTCGTCAGTGCGTTGGTGATGCCCCAGGTATCGGTGTCATAGTTTGAATTGACCGTCTCCATCGACAGCGTGGTGCTGTCCGGCATGTACGTCCAGTCGTGGGCTTCGGTATGCTGGTAGTATATTTTGGTGGACATGCTGTCCAGCCACGCATTTTCCGGCGTCCAGTCATCTTTCAGGCTGAGCCCCCAGCGGCGCGTCTGGCTGGTCTGGCTGGCATTACCAATAATGGAGCTGCCCGCGCTATTCCACGCATCGTAATGGATGTGATTGGTTTTGTGGTAGTAATCGAACGTACCGGTAAATTTGTGCTTATCATTCGGCTGCCAGATACCGGAAGTAAGCATCGCATCGGAGTGCCAGTTGGCCGGGTAGGCGTCAATGGTGCCGCTGTTGTTGCGGGTCTGCTGACCGTCGCGGCGGCTGTAGACAAAGATACCGCGCAGGGTTTCATCGCCGCCCGCCGCCGTCAGGCCATTGTGCCAGCTGCGATCGGCAGAATCATAGTCCGTCTGATAGCCAAAGTAAGACTGCTTACCCGCATGCAGATAATTGTCCGCTGATTTCGGCTGGAACGAGACGTTGCCGCCGATAGAGGTGTTAGCGGTTTCGGTGGAGGTGGCGCCAGACTGGATATCAATCCCACCGTACATATACGGATCGATATAATCGCGGCCAATACCAAAGGTGTTCAGACCGGCACGGCTGACGTAACTACGCCCGGTGGCGTCGGGTTGCGCTATTCCGTCAACATCGATACCGACACGGTTGCTTTCCAGCCCGCGAATGTTGTATCCGGTATAACCGCCACGGTCGAAGCCGCTTTTGCCATTGCCGGAACCGCCGCTTGCGCCGGTTGCGCTAATAAGCGGTTCATAGCGCATGACTGAGCCAAAGTCGTTGGCGCCTTTGTTTTGCAGTTCCTCCGCGCTCACCGTATGGCTGCTGCCCTCTTTCAGAACTGGCGCCGGTGCGCTGACAACCATCTCCTCGGCATTATCCTGCCGGGTATCGGTCGCGATGGTCTGTTTGACGTGAGTATCAGCCGCCATAGCCGTGGTCTGATACAGTGCTGCGAGCAGTGAAGTCACCAGGGCGCTCTTGCGAAACGGTGCCCGGGAAAGTTGCGATGTACCCATAATTTGCAAGCCTTAGAATTTATTAGTATCAGGCCCACCGTGCTTCCAGTTTATTATTGAGCGGATAAGGTCAGCACAAGACACACTGATGCGCTCTTTATTTTAATGTGAATAATAATGATAATAATTATCAGTTGCAACAACTTCACAATTCCTTCACGCTTTGCGCACTCTTTTGTCTACACTAAGCCAACGTTTACACTTGCCGATTAACATGAATATGCAGACCAAACCCGCTATCACCTTACAGTACTGCTCCCAGTGCAACTGGATGCTCCGCGCTTGCTGGATGGCGCAGGAACTCCTCCACAGTTTTAATACCGACTTAGGTTCCGTTACCCTGGTGCCGGGCACTGGCGGTATTTTTATCATTGATATTGATGGTCAAGTTATCTGGGACCGTAAAACGGATGGCGGTTTTCCGGATGCGGCAGAGTTGAAACGCCGTGTGCGGGATTACTGCTTCCCGGATAAAGAGCTCGGGCATGTGGAAAAGAAAAACACTTAACCGTCGTGGAAGCTGCCTGATATGAAGCGAAAAACAGGAGCAGCGGCGCTGGCATTGAATAAAGAAAATCAATCAAGGATGGGGGGAACAGAAGGGATGACCATGTCTCTGCCACTGCTCCATTACCAGCCGCCACTGTTTTGTCGCTTTACGCAGCGAGGGGCGGCGTAAAATTGCTGGATCAGTAAGCCGGGGCCTGCGCAGGCCCCGGTGGCAAACATACGTTCCCGCTCAACCCGGCTGGGACGATTTAGGGGGGACTAACGCCTCGCTCCAGGCTGCGGTGCTGGCGCGAACGATATTACGCCCGGCACGCTTGGCCTCGTACAACGCGTCATCCGCCGCCTGAATTAAGCAGGCAAAGTCCGTATGCACACGTTGGTTGAGGCTGGCAACACCGACGCTGACGCTCACTACGTCACCCGGCGAATCAGAATTCGGCAACCCCAGCGCCTGAACACTCGCACGCAATCTTTCCGCCACGACGACCGCATCAGCCGAGCGCGTTTCCGGCAATAGCGCACAAAACTCTTCCCCGCCGTAACGGAATAGCATGTCATAAGGGCGCAGCAATGAACCTCGCATGGCCGCTGCTATCTGTTGCAGGCAGAGATCCCCCTGCTGATGACCGTAACGATCGTTGTAGCGCTTGAAGTAATCCACATCAATCAACAACAGCGCCAGCGGTTTGTTATTGCGCTTACTGGCACGCCACTCTTTCGCAATGCACAGATCAAAATAGCGACGGTTGCCCACGCCCGTCAGTCCATCGGATAACGACTGTGAGAGCAGCACATGCGCCTGTTCGCGTAACAGCGACTCCCGGCGAACGGCCATACTGACATCTACAATCTGAATGAGACAGTAGCGTTCCACATCGCCGAGCGGAACGATAGTGATCGCCTGACTCAAACGTTCACCTGGCTGTGCGGGTTCTGCAAACAGCGGGAACGGTGAACGATGCAGTGACTGCGATAGCAGCGCCGGTAAGTTGTGACAAATAGCTTGTTTAATCGCTACGCCAACCCGGTGGTTACGCAGATCCGGAAAAAGCGCGAAAAAATCCTGACCTTTGGCTTCGCTTGCCGCACGACCTGTATGTGCTTCTAACCACGCGTTCCACAGGGTTACCTTGTAGTTCGCATCAACAACAATCACGCCCAGACTCAGGGCGGAAAATGCATCCAGTAGCAGCTTGTCATTCATGGTTATCAGAGCCCGTCGGAAGCAAAACCAGATTCAACGCGTTCAATATAGAGGCTGATTTGTTCGCGCAAATCACGCAACGCCGACATGTCCAGGATAAAAGCCAGATACCCTTCAATTTCCTGACGCTCCAGCGAAAAATCGATGCGCAACATTAGCACCGATGGGTCGCTGGGGTCGTGCGACGGGTTCAGGATCTGCTCACTGGTCCCCACACGAAACACGGGCAATGACCCCTGTAACTCTTTCTGAAACATATTCGCCAGCGTACCCACACAGGCATTGAGCACAATATTACCGATTTCGCTCATCGCTTCGCGCTCCATCTCGCCCAGTTCATGGGCAGGGATCAGATCCCCCACCATCATGCGGACGATTTCAAAGCTTGCGGTCTCGGGGAACATCAGGATAGCTTCGGTGGCGTACGCCCCTTTATATTGCTGGCTGATACCACACAATGAGAGACCGGCCCCGAGCTCCTCGGCCGCTTCCGAACGCGTGGTAATGCGCACCGACGGAACAGACATGCGGACTTCTTCGTTAACGATGTCACTCATCGCGGCAGCCGCGTGACCCACACCGATATTGAAAATTTCCATCAGGCTATCCGCTTCGATTTCGCTCATATCCGTCAAATCGATCATCAGTTCGACTCCAGGTTTTGCAGCATGGCGTGAATTTGCGGTTCTTTAATCGGTTTGGATAAAAAGCCCAGACCAAGCTGGTCGGCCTGCGCCTGCACCGAGTTCTGCACGTTAGCCGTTAGCAGCACGATATGCATATCCGGGTAAGTCTCACGCAGGATTGCCGCCGCCGCAAGACCGCCCATTCCTGGCATATTGACATCCAGCAGGATCAGATACGGTTTTTTGCTGGCCGCCATCTCAATAGCCTGCTCGCCAGTCGCCGCCTCTTCAATCTGCCACTCAGGATGCTGGCTGAGTACATACTGCTTTGAGATCATGCGTGACAACCGGCTGTCATCCACGATGAGAATATGTCTGGACATAATTTTACTTTCTCTTTTATTTATTCAACTGGCATAAAAATCGCCCGACTTGCTGTGTCGGTCTTTGCACGCAGTACCGCTTATTCTCACCCTGGTTGCGCAATATTTCCCTTAGGTCACACTATTCATCGGCAGCAATGGCTATTTAATTAGTGCCAGATTGTAAGAAGTTGCACTTCGCGCGTAGCTTAGTCGGCTAAGTGATGCTTTATTCACCATAATGCCATCTTAGAGTTAAAAAAACGGTGCAATGCGCTGAAAAGAAGACCTTATATGCAGGATGGTGGCGCGCGGCATATGGCGTGGAGCCGTAAAAAAAGAAAAAGCGGAGCATGACTGCCCCGCTTCCCCCTGTCTTGATGCAATTACCGCGCTTTTAGTAGAAACCCATCGCCTTACCGCTGTAGCTCACCAGCAGGTTTTTAATCTGTTGATAGTGACTCAGTGCGAGTTTATGGGTTTCACGCCCTACGCCGGAGTTTTTATACCCACCGAATGCCGCATGGGCCGGATAGAGATGGTAGCAGTTGGTCCATACGCGACCGGCTTTAATGTTGCGTCCCATGCGCCATGCACGATTGATATCCAGCGTCCACAGCCCGGCCCCCAGTCCATATTCTGTGTCGTTGGCGATACGCAGCGCTTCCGCTTCATCTTTAAAGGTAGTAATGCCGATAACCGGCCCAAAGATCTCCTCCTGGAAGCAGCGCATATGGTTCTCACCTTTGATCAACGTCGGCTGGATATAGAAACCATTTTGCAGATGGTTATCGTGCGCAACGTGTGCGCCGCCGGTGATGATCTCGCCCCCTTCTTCTCTGGCGATGTTGATATAAGAGAGGATCTTGTCGTACTGCTCGCGGGAGGCCTGCGCGCCAATCATGGTGTCGGTGTCAAAGGGGTCGCCTTTGCGGATGTTTTCCATACGCGCCACGACTTTTTCAACGAACTGCGGGTAGATTGATTCTTGTACCAGCACGCGTGATGGACAGGTACAGACTTCGCCCTGATTAAAGAAGCCCAGCACCACCCCTTCGATGGCTTTATCGATATATTCTTCATCGCCATTGAGCACATCTTCAAAGTAGATGTTCGGCGATTTACCGCCCAGCTCAACGGTGCTCGGAATGATATTGTCCGCAGCGCAAGAGAGGATATGGCGGCCAATCGGCGTTGATCCGGTAAAGGCGATTTTTTCAATACGTTTACTGCGGGCCAGCGGTTCGCCCGCTTCGGTACCGTAGCCGTGCACCACGTTCAGCACCCCTTTCGGCAGTAAATCACCGATAAGCTCCATCAGCACACAAATGCCGAGCGGGGTCTGCTCTGCCGGTTTCAGTACGATACAGTTACCTGCCGCCAGCGCCGGACCCAGTTTCCAGGCCGCCATCAGCAGCGGGAAGTTCCACGGGATAATCTGCCCGACCACCCCCAGCGGTTCATAAATGTGATAGGCGACGGTGTTGCTGTCAATTTCTGCTGCCGTCCCTTCCTGCGCGCGAATACAGCCTGCGAAGTAGCGGAAATGATCCACCGCCAGCGGCAGGTCGGCATTCAGCGTTTCGCGGATGGGTTTGCCATTATCCCAGGTTTCCGTCAGAGCCAGCAGCTCCAGATTCTGCTCAATGCGATCGGCGATCGCCAGCAGCACGTTCGAACGTTCCTGCGCACTGGTTTTGCCCCACGCATCGGCGGCGGCATGGGCGGCGTCGAGCGCCTTTTCGATGTCCGCAGCACCTGAACGCGGGAACTCAGCAATCACTTCCCCGGTCACCGGTGTGGTGTTGGTAAACCAGCGCCCTTCTACCGGATCGACAAATTCACCGCCAATGTAGTTGCCATAACGTTTTTTAAAGGAGACTTTAGCGCCGGCCAGGCCAGGGTGAATGTATTTCATAAGATGTTCCTCTATTTTTATGGGTACAGGTGAGGCGTCGCGCCCCATGCGGACATATCTTCATAAGCAGCTCTTATGCCAAAACCTGTCCCGAAAAGAGAAAATCTTCTTTTTTTCTTTAAAAACAAGAAATTAGTTAGCAAAAACTTTTATCGTCATCCTCTCGAAGGCTAAAAAAATTCGTGTCGCTCTTCCCGAACTGTGTCGTCCATCGCTACACGCGGGACACTTTTATGCTACACAATTGTAACATCTCAGTTCTCCGGAGTGTGCCATGCCGCATCGCGTACCGTCTTTCACTCTTGCCCCGCAGACCACAGGCCTTCCCTGCCAACTGGAAGACTCGTGGCAGCGTAGCCTCAACTACGGGCTTCATCGCGACGACGATACCCAGCCGTGGGTAGCGACGTCGATGCTGAAAGACGCGCGGGCGGAAAATGCATGGATAAGCCAGTTGGTTTCTCCGCTCCTTGCCAGGCTGGGACCAGAATTATCCAGCCATCCGTCCATCATGGTGATGTCCGATGCCACCGGTCTGGTACTGGAAACCCACGGCAACGCCGACTTCCTGCATAAAGCTCAGCGTTATGCACTGGCGCCGGGTAACCTGTGGGGTGAGCATGCACGTGGAACCAACGCCATTGGCACTGCGCTTGCCATGCAGCGTCACTGCGAGGTCTCCGGCGGTGAACACTATCTTAACCGCAATGCCGGACTGTTCTGTTCTGCCTCACCGGTGTTTCGCCCGGACGGGACCGTCGCTGGCGTGCTGGACATCTCCACACCAGCACAACTGCCAAAACACGATGCGGCAGCGCTGATTCGCCGGGCAGTCTGCCAGATTGAACACGCCTGGACTGCCAGCGCCGTCAGTGCCGATCGCTGGCTTTTGAGCCTGCACAGTGACGCCAGCGTACTGGGAAGCGCTCAGGAACTGCTGCTGATTTTTGAGCAGAACACGTTGCTGGGGGCGAACAAACTGGCGATAGACGAGTTCTGTCTCACACCGGGACACTTTGGTGCGACAGCGATCGAGACACTGTTTCCTGGCATCACGCTTAATGCGGGTGAAACCACCCTGGAAGCCAGCAATCGCCAGCGTTATTACGCCCGCCAGACCACGCCAGCGCGTCGTTATATTGGCCGTGGCGTCGCCCGCACGCCGACTGCGGCAGACCCGGAAAAAGAGAAAGCGCTGCGTATTATCAATGCCGGGATTGCCCTGTGTATCACCGGTGAGACAGGGTGCGGTAAAGAACATTGCGCCCGCGAGTTACACAGTCGCAGCCAGTGGCGGGATGGTAACTTTGTCGCCATTAACTGTGCGGCCCTGCCCGAGAACCTGATCGAATCGGAGCTGTTTGGCTATGCTCCTGGCGCGTTTACCGGAGCCAATCCGAAAGGTTATAGCGGGAAATTCCGTGAAGCCCACGGTGGCGTTCTGTTTCTTGATGAAATCGGCGATATGCCGTCGGGTCTGCAAACCCGTTTATTACGCGTCTTGCAGGAGAAAAAAGTGACGCCGCTCGGCTCGAATACCGCCTACAGCGTCAATTTTGCGCTGATCTGCGCCACCCATCAGGATCTTGCCGCGCAGGTGGCCACCGGGGCATTTCGCGAAGACCTGCTGTACCGTATTCAGGAATTTCATCTGCGCATCCCGCCTCTGCGCGAATGGCCCCATACCCGGCAGTTTATCCAGAAATTGTGGCAGGATTTGGGCGCCAGCGCGCGTGATATCACCCTGAGCGAAGAGGCGCTTCACGCCCTTGCCGCTCGCCCCTGGCCGGGCAATGTGCGCCAGTTGTTAAGCCAGTTGCGGGTATTGCTGGCGCTGGCAGATGATCATTCAGTGGTCCGGCTGACGGATTTGCCCGGCGATCCCACGCCCGCCTCAGCGCCCGTTCTGCTGTCGGCCCCCGCCGATGAGCAAATCGCCATCCGTGAGGCCCAGGGCAATATGAGCCTGGCGGCAAAAAAACTGGGAATTTCACGCAGTACCCTTTACCGGCGACTGGAAAAACGCCAGAGCATCGGCAGAGCCTGAAATGCGCTTATCTGTCCGCGCCCTCTCCCGACTCGCCGGGACAAAATATCAGACGGGGAGATTATCAAGCCAGTTGCCTGTCACCTGGCGGGCAGCGCTGACAAGCCTGGCGCTATAACGCGCGGCATCTTCACGCAACATGCGGGGATCAATTCCGGCATGGCTTAATTCACACGCATGCCCCACCAGCCACCCTTCCAGCCCGGTAGCGGTCACTTCCAGGTGAAACTGAAAACCCAGCCCATGGTTGCCAACGCTGAATGCCTGGTTATCACACACCGCACTGCTGGCAAGGTGCGTGGCACCTGCGGGTATCTCAAAACGGTCACCGTGCCAGTGCAGCACCGGCAGTTGCTGCAACGGCGCAAAATACGCAGGCGCAGCGTCACTGACAGTTATCGGGAAGTAGCCAATTTCTTGTACGCCCATCGACGCAACCGTCGCTCCCAGCGCCGCCGCCATCAACTGAGCCCCCAGGCAGATACCCAGAACCGGTCTACCGTGAGTCAGACGCTCACGGATGATCCGCATCTCGGTCTCGAGGAAAGGATAAACAGACTGTTCGTAAACACCAATCGGTCCGCCCAGCACGATAAGTAAATCGTCGGCCAGCGGGTCAAGCGTTGAAAGGGATTGCACGGGGGTGTCGATATAGCGCCAGCGAAATCCCTTCGCCAGTAAGGTTTCGCCAAGAGAATCGAGATCTTCAAAAGGCACATGACGAAATACAACGGCTGTCTTCATGACGGCTCCTTTAACTGAGTAAAAGACGTACAGGAGCAACAACCTTGTACAGGAGTGAAAAACTTGTCAATGACAATATATGAATGGGAGGACGGTACTTCGCAGAACAATAGTGGCGAAAGGCACAACCCACAATTCGTGCCTGCTCGTTGAGTAGAAACTAATGCGGCAAGGGTTATGTTGACCCAGACCTGCGGCTGAACGCATCGTCATAAACGCAAAGCGATTATTTGCGCGCCCACTGCGTCTGGACGCCTCATCAGGGAGATCGGGATAAACGCGAACAGAGTGGCCTGGGGGGCGTGGTGGTGAAGATTTCGGAGGGCTGCCTGACCATCATTGCTAACAGCAACGAGGAACAGGAGCTGCGGAAAGAGCTTTATCAGGTTAAACAGGTGGTTTAGGGAATTAAGGACGCGGTTGTTTAGTGTGCTGAACAGGCATTAATTAATAAAAGCCGGGAAGATTTCCCGGCTTTTATTAATTGACTGACAAACCGAATGAGAATAATAACCCAAGAATTGATGGTTTTTTATCTTCGGCATCAAAGCGTGATACATCTATATCAAATTCATACAAAAGAGTATTTTTATTTAACAAAGCAAAACCATGCGAATGAAACATATCAATCAGACTATTAAGTGCTTGATAGATTTCATTATTACAATCAATGACATTTCCTTCATAATATAAAAAGGCATATGGTGACACTAAAGATAAATATAAGCACATTGTTTTCTTTAAATATTTAAACTCTAATGAAATACAAACATCATAGTTTAAATCAGTATTATCCTTAAATTTGAATGAAGAGTGAATATCGTTCAAAATATTTTTATATTTCGATGAGTTATATGACTCCGTTACAAAACTGAAATTCGGATTGCATAAGTCACCATATGCTTTATGAATATCAGATAAAATTTTTTCTTTTTGTATAGTCATAAAAATCAAAGCTCCCTTCCAGATTCCGGATCGTAGCACTTGAACAGGTTATAATGCAATCCCGTATCATGGTCAAAATACAGTTCTTAAAAACGCAGACATTATTATCTGCTAACTGTCGATAACCTTTAATAATTTATTTTACTAGATAGATAATCAAATAATGATTCAGCTATAAATTCAGCATGTTCACTTTTTACTATTAAGTTAAAAAAATAATGCTGCTCATATAAATCATCAATGGCTGAATGATCGCACATAAAAAATTTAGTATAACTTAAATATATACATTTAATATCAGAGGATAGTTTTTCTAAATCAACATGGGAATTAGTTATATCATAAAATATATTCTTGTAGTCCCGATTGATTTGGCTAATTTCTATAAAAGGAGCATTCAATTTCTCACACTGTTTCCAGTGATAATCCTTTTGCTTACTTTCTTTATAGATAAATTTCATAATCAATCCTTTATCTTATAGTCAGTAACATGCGTCATTCTTCCGTTCTTATCAAACTTCGCCATGTTATGAACAATTACATTATTAATTTTTTGTTCCACTTTCAACCATCCTTTACCTTTAAAGAGGGGATCTCCGATTCGATCCGCTTTAATAATTACCGTACCGTTTTCATGATGTTTCATCACATGATCTAAAGCGTATTCTTCATTTTTATTTGTTGGTCCCGTTCTACCTGTGAATTTTGATTTTACTTTTTCAGGTTTACGTGATGATGAACATTTTCTTAATCCCAGCGGATCGATCCAGTTCAATGGATTCGGCGCGTAAGCATAGAGGTTGATACCTCCATTTAGCCCTATCGGGTCAAATCGCGCAATCTATTCTACGTCCGGATCGTACTGTCAGTTTCGTATATAAATCACTAAAACCATCACGTCATAGTTCATACGCTACCGCCACACCCTGATAAAGTAAGCTGTCTGCACGAAGTTTATTTTACTATCTAATCAGCAGGTTAAATACAAAAATATCATTTCTAAAACACAGCGCCACTGTACCGTGGGCTATCTTCCCAACCACAGCGACACGTCAGTGATCAAAATCAGCGCCAAATGGCTGAGAGAAGCGGGATTTGAGATCGGCACGGGCGTTACCGTGAAGATCCCGGAGGGATGTTTGATCCTGATTGCAGAATGCAACGAGGTACAGTAACGGCGGAAGGAACTTTATCAGGTTAAACAGGTGGTTAAGGGGATGCAGGACGGGATGTTTAGTGTACTGAACGATAATTAAATAATAAAAAGCCGGGAAGATTTAATTTTCCTCCCGGCTTTTATTTTAGCTTAAAAGTATTTTTTCGATATATTCACTAACCTTTGAATTAACTTCTGATATATATTCACTATCTTTACCAGAGTAAAATTTTAAAGAACCCTCCAAATTATCATGAAGAACAAGAAGATCATAAGCAAGTAATTTTGGGATAAACGAAGTACTTTGATAATCAGTCATTACTTTATCAAGTGACATATATAGCCTATCAATTATATTTGTATCTAAATCATCCGCTAGTCTAATCATTTCCACTACATCAATAATAGTTTTATTAAAATAAAAATTATTATCTTTCATAATCAACCTGTTAAAGAGAATTAATCGCACCCGCTGGAATGGGGCCGTCAAACAACACTTCTGAAGAACCTTTAGCTAGCCGCCTTGCAAATTGATTTCATAAGAGATCGAGTCCTTTAGGGGATGATATGTCAATTGCGCCACCAGAAACTTTACTCAAGTCTATTTCAACAATACGATTCCCTGATTTCGCAGCCCATTTTTCAGCAATACTTAAATCTTTTGTTGCTGATATAAACTGAGATGGAGAGCGACTGCCTGATGTTACATGCCCAGCAACAGTTTTTATATTATTTGGGTTAAGGGAAAATAACCCGGATAAAGGATCTTCATCGGGCCTAATGACCCTATAGACTTTCCCGGTAGTGATACGGTCAAATTCACCAGTAGGCGCGCATGGTTTTAATCCGAAGGGGTCAATATAACTTAAAGGATTTGGCGCATATCGATAAAGGTTTAACCCGCCCCGCCAGCCCTATCGGGTCAAGCCGCGCACTCTAACCGAAGTCCGGATCGTACTGTCAGTTTCGTATATAATTCTCCAAAACCATCACGTCATAATTAATACGCTACCGCCATACCCTGATAAGATACGCTATCTGCACGCAGATTATTTTACTCTATAATCAGCAGGTTAAATACAAAAATGTCATTTCCAAGACACAACGCCGTCTTAAGGTCGGCTATGTCGGCATCTGCCACACCAACCGTAAAACCAAAATCCCCACCCGTCGCACGCAAAGCCCCAGCCTGCACCTGAAGGGCAACTGGTTAAAGGAAGCGGGATTTGACACCGGCCGCGGCGTGACCGTGAAGATTTCGCAGGGGTGTATTGTGCTGATGGCGGATAATAACGAGATGCAGGAACTGCGCGAACAGCTCTATCAGGCTAAACAGGTAGTTAAGGGAGTGAAGGAGGTGCTGGTTTAGTGGACTGAACCAAAACTGAATAATAAAAAAGCCGGGAAGCATTAATTTCTTACCCGGCATTTCATATTAATTTAATATAGTCTCTATAGACTTTATAATATTCTTATGGAATTGAATTGACTCTTCACCTACAGGTATATTATCAATTAGCAAGTTAGGTACTGTACCATGATGATCATACACTTTATTTCTTACCGGATTCTTGAAGTAGTGTTCAGGATAGATATCCATACTATTTGAATCCATATTTTTGAATGTTACAAAATATCCATTTTTCCAGCATGAAGCATCCGTAATAATTGGCGGCAATAACAGGCTTTCTTTATTCAATACAATATTTTCGTCAAGTGACAGCATAAAATTTTCGTATATATATATGACAATAGCATTCTTAAATGGGCCGACATCTATTTTACCTAAAGCGACCATGCCGTAACCAAAACGACCATCACTTAATTGAAAATAAAAAACATCGCCTTCCTTTGGCCATTTTTTTTGCTTTTCATTTCCTGACATTACAGTTAACTTGTCGGCCATTTTATGTTAATCCCGTTCTTATTAAGCCAATTTTCGCCCCACGAAACAGCATCTGAATATAATTTCCTCGTCGGACTAATACTATTGATGGAATTTTCAAAGTGTGGATTATTATGAATAATTGCCTGTTCTATACTCCGAGCATGACCACGGTTCAGTGGTTCTTCAGTAATTCGAACTAATTTATCGAATCTATCACCATGTTGTCCAGCACGAATATCCACATCCTTACTTATGCCCACATACACGGGTTTACCGTCTTTATACCCCAAATACACATGGGTATTATTCCCACCTTTTGCTTTCGCCTTAATCCAGTCCGTAAAAGACATATTTTTTGCGGACTGTTTAGCGCTTCCAGCACCACAGGCCGTTAAGCCCAGCGGATCGATCCAGTTTAACGGATTCGGCGCATACGCATAGGTATTCAGTCCCCCCGCCAGCCCTATCGGATCCTGCTGGGTAAACCTGGCGCTATCCGGGTCGTAATAACGAAACAAATTATAGTGCAACCCGGTCTCACGATCCAGGTATTGCCCCTGCATACGCAGGTTCTGCGCATAGCCCGTCTCCTGCGGTATCGACTCGTGCAGCAGCTTACCCCACGCACTGTTCTGCCCTTCCCAGCGGATATGTCCTTCACGGTCCGTCATCCGTTCTGGCGTACCGTTCGACTGACAGTGAAACCAGAAGATGTCCGGATCCTCTGCGCCATCAATACGCGCCAGCGGTTCATCACTTTCCGCGTCGCTATAAACATAAGTCAGGGGCACATCATCAGGTTAAACAGATGGTTAAGGGGATGCGAAACGGGATGTTTAGTGTGCTGAACGAGGGTTAAATAATAAAAAGCCGGGAAGAGTTAATATCCTTCCTGGCTTTTTTTATTATTCAAATAATATATCATCAATACATTCTAAAATTTCGTGTGTCGTATCATTTTCATTATGCTTCCCTCTCCATTCCTTTAACTCGTTTAAGCATAAATTAATATTTTGACGCCTAGAATATAAATAAATATCACTCATTGCCAATATTGCATCAAATTTATTATCGTAAGCATTATTATAAATAAAAATTTTCGTTAACACATTCCATAACTCCTTGACTAAATCAGAGTTAACGATCGGTTTTGAAATGTAGGGTGATGAAAACAAATCTCTGACCGAACCAATTAATTCATATAGATCAGAACATTGTGAATCCAATGCGCTTTCTAATTCTTGTATTTTTTTCATCAAAAAAACATCAAGATCTAACATTATCAGTTAACTCCGGGAAAACTTGTTGGTTTGTTTATTGGAATGTGAACATCGTGAATTACTGAATGATTATAATATGAACTATTTTCATTGAAGATTCCCCTGGGATGATAATTACCATTAACATCCATACATTTCTTTCCATCCATAATTCTTACGACCCATCCTTGACTAGAATCAGAACCAGGAGGAGCTACAAGATCTATATCATGTATTCGAGCGGTGGTTGTACCTCCACCTGCATTTGTCCATTTATATTCATAAGCATAATCTCCACATGACCAGCCGGAGGAGTTAATTTACGAACCCTCGCATTATTTGGAATAGTGATGAGATCTGAACCATCAGCACGTTTGATCGTACTACCAGATAGCGTACAAGGAGTAAGACCGAGTGGATCTATTCAAGTAAGTGGATTTGGTACGTAAGCGTAAGTATTTAACCCGCCCCTTAACCCTATCGGGTCTTGCTAGGTAAACCTGGCGCTATCCGCGTCGTAATGACGAAATAAATTGTAGTGCAACCCGTTCTCACGTTCCAGGTATTGCCCCTGCATACGCAGGTTCTGC
>FONB01000010.1 GCA_900112785.1 Phytobacter palmae
TTCGTGAAAACGAGCCCGTTCGCGCTTAACGAACCCTATTACGGTAACAGTGCCTCAGTGAAGCTGCTGACTCCAACGCAGGACAGCAGGGACATAATCGGTGCGGCAACACGTTGTCTGGACAAAATCTGGCGTGATGGGCATCGGTACCAGAAAGCAGGAGTTATGCTGGGCGATTTTTTCAGTCAGGGCGTAGCACAGTTGAATCTGTTCGACGACAACGCCCCACGTGCTGATAGCGAACAACTGATGACACTGTTAGATCAGCTAAACGCCAAAGAAGGAAAAGGCACACTTTATTTCGCTGGACAAGGAATCCAGCAGCAGTGGCAGATGAAACGTGAGATGTTGAGCCCAAGGTACACGACGCGCTTTTCTGATTTGCCTGTCGTCAGGTAAAACAGTAGGCGATCTGCTTCTGCTGGTTGAATATCTCAAGTCAAAACAAAAAAGGAAACACGTCCGCTTTGTGCCAGAAGCGGAAGCTCATGCTATACATTCAAGTCCAGGAAGCAAGGAACTGCCTCATTAAATAAAGTTAATGGTGTAATCAGTTATGAGTCATAAATTGCGTAATGGCTTCAACTACCCCTGGAGCCAGTGGTAGAGATGCATTTGTATAAGCTGAATTATTCTCATACCTGTCGTCCGAGTTAACTTCTTTAAGAACGTGGTTTACATCTGATAAAAGGACAAGGGTTGATTTCGTATTCGCTGACTTAAGCTTTCGGGCATCATTTTCTGTTACCTGGAGATCACGTTGCCCCTGTAATATAAGTACAGGTTTCGTAATACGGGCTATTAGATAGCTTGGGTTAAAGGAAAAAATATCTATAAGAAAACCTTGAACTGCTGGATGAAATATCCTTTGCAAAGCGGGGTGCATGTCCTGAACATTGGTACGTCTATTCTGCTCTAACTCATTGATAACGAAGAGTGCATCATCCAGCAGGACTGCATTTCCCGGATTGGCCATAAACTGAGATCTTAACACTTCCCCCAGAGGGCGCGATGGTGTTGCAACCAGAATTAAACCATATACATCAGGTTCCCCCGCCGCGGCCAATGCAACGATGCCCCCCTCACTGTGACCGAGAAGCCAGATACACGGGCTTTCCAGATGTTGTTTCAATACCGTTATCCAGGAGCGAACATCTTCAACATAATCATTGATTGTCACAGCGTTTGCGTCCGTTACCGCCGCTGAGCTGGCAAACATTCCACGCTTGTCCACTCGCAACGTTGCGATGCCTTTTAACGCCAGATTTTCCGCAATAAGTCGATAAGTTGAAGCATTAACGCCAAGCGGATTATTGCCGTCCCGGTCAGTTGGTCCGGAACCCGGAATAATCAGAATGACATTTTCTGGATTCGGGCATGGGCTAAGTAGAGTGCCTTTGAGGGAGCCTTGCGGGCCTGGCGCCTCCAGAAATGTTTCATATGTATTGTTATGCATAGTTAAATGAACCATATAAATTATCTGTATGATAAATTACAGACTACATCATTTTAAGGTTTCAAATTCATGGACTAAGCTATAGATATCCACTGTTATTTTTTCTTTATAATAAATCGAGCTTTTATTTAAAGCCTATGACGACATAATATGCCTTTCATATTGTCCTGGCATTAAGAATTGCAATGCCAAATTGTCACTGAATTTTGTTCAACTAACTCACGCAGAGTTCAAAAACGTCTGCTGTTCGCTCATAGCAGACGGCTTGTTATGTCTTGTAAGTATTAACGAATCGGGTCGATTAACTCCCATCCTTGATTTTTCACATTCCCCACGGCACGTGTAACAGCGTGCCAGACAAAGTTATCAGCCGATACTGCACCATCGGCTGCAATTTCTCCCGCTTCCTTCCCGCCATTGTCCTGTCGCATCCATTCCCGGGCTGCTTCCGGTGTCAACACTAACGGTCTCCTGTCGTGAATAGCGACCATGCCTTTATCAGCAGCGGAAGTCACAATGAGAAACCCCTCAGCCTCGTCGCCACGTTCGAACGGAGTGCTGCCGATTGCTGCCATGAAAATGGGTTGGTCGTCGGCGCGATGAATAAAGTAGGGCTGTTTCTTGTCACCTTCCTTTTTCCATTCGAACCAGCCGTCAGCGAAACAGATTGCACGGCCATGCTGCCATAGTGGCTTAAACATTCTGCTGGTGGCTGCTGTCTCGACGCGAGCATTAATCAATGGTGCTTTATCCCACCACCCGGGTGCGTAACCCCAGATCACAGGATCAAGATGTAGTTGTTCATCGCGTTCGCTAAGCAAAAGAACTTTTGTTCCAGGAGCGACGTTGTAGCGATCAATTGGTTCTGGGTCATAAGCGATATCGCGTTCAGCTTCATCTGCAAGGTAAGCAAGGTATTCTTCACGCGTTTGCGCCTGGGCAAATCGTCCGCACATATGCACCTCCAGTTATTCCGAAAAGTATAGGAGATGAAAGGGCGTAGAAACGATCAGAGGGAAGCAACAAAGTGAATACTCTGTATAGAGGACAACATAAAACATGAAAAAGCGGTTATCAAAACTCAAAAACAATCACGAGAAATCAAAGCGTTAGAAATAGTTTTAAAACCGCACCTGAAAGCGTAAAAAACCTTTAAAATAACTGCATTATCAATGGGTAAGTTAACTTCGGTATAAATACTGCTGCGCCACATGCAGTGGTTCGAAGCCGCAGACCTGATCGTTAAAGGCATGGAAGGCGCAATCGCAGCCAAAACCGTGACCTACGATTTCGAACGTCTGATGGAAGGCGCTAAACTGCTGAAATGTTCAGAGTTTGGCGACGCGATTATCGCGAACATGTAATCCAGTTTCTGGGTTTACGAAGAACGGGAGCCGATTGGTTCCCGTTTTTTATGGGCGCAGAAAAATTCTTCCAGAATCGTTCCCTGGCCGCAGTGATAAAAATGGCCAGCACATCGCCATTGACCCTTTGAATTGCCTCGAAATACTCGACGCGCGGCCCATGTAGCGCGCAAAACAAGCCACCACAGTCGCTTCATAACCGCCACTACCGATAAATGTTCGCTATAAAAAATAATACTCATGCCCGGCGGGGTGATACCAACAATCTGGAAAAATTCCAGAATCAGGCGTCGTGTTTTTGCTCTGCAAAACAGGAAGATCTCTGTCAAGGGATCAGCATAGCAGCAGAAAAAACAGCGAAAGAATGAATTGCGTTACGTTTACTTGCGCGGAGTTCTGGACTTGCGCCGTGATAAGTTCTGCATGATTTGCATAACTCCTCCAGGTGAATTAGCGCAAACAATGTGAACAGGTCGCAGGAGAGTCATCGTTATATTTATTACTATGAGTTCCCTGGCCTAAGTGAAGGTGCTAATTTAGTAACGGAAATCACTCTACTATTCATGGAGGTTTACTGTGAGTGTGTATGTTTTTTATTACAACGAATCTGGGGCAAGAGTTTTTACCAAAAGCAGCGTAAATGAAGAGGCAAAAGAGCTTCTTAAACGCAAGGGTTACAAAAAACATCATTTTGAGGTCGAAGCAGAAAGCGCTAAGGATGCTATTGCAATGATGAAACAAAATGATGATGAATACCTTAAAGAGTTAAAAGATTATTCGGACAGCCTGCTTTTTGTTGGCCTGGCGGGGGTGGCATCCTTCCTTTAAAAAAGTTCAGCGAAGCAGCAGAAAAGTCCTGTGTAAGTTGATGCGAAATCACAGGATTTTATCGGCTCAATGGCTTGCGTAGATATGTATCGCTACACGATCCCGCCTTTCTGGATGAGGTGTAAAAGAACGAAAACCCTTTAACGATACCCCGTTATCTTTCAGAGCGCCCTGGATATATTGATAAGAAGGGAGCACATGGCATCGCCATTAAATTAGCTAAAAATGGGGCAACCTGATGTTTATTACAACCGGTGCTCTTTGGGAGTCTTTTATCTGCCTGGATAACTTATTTTTGGTTAAAAATAATTCTCAATGTTGATGCAATAGCGATGAGACTGCCGACAATCATGAAAATCGCAATAAATCTTCTGTGGTGCGAAAAGAGGTCCATCATCCCGTTGACCAGACAAATTGTCATGAACCCTATACTTATCCAGCGAATATGATTTTTATCCATCCCGTGCACCTTCACAAACAGGTTAATGTCTCTGTAATATTATCTTAGTGTGACGTATAAATTATCAACACATCCTCAACGCCATAAAGTAATGCAGTAACGGAAGGCGACATACGATCCTGTTACTGAGGCGATAAAACTAACCCGAAACGACACGCCTTTTAATCTTTCCTGCTGGCTTAAGTCGTCAGGAGCTTGTGGTCAAAACAGATTTGAATACGCCAGCCTGCAAGTATTTCACGTACTCATCCGATTTTTATCACCACGCATTACTTCCGGACTTTTAGCCGCTGTTATCTATCGCGAAAATGCGCTGCTTCACGTAAAAGCCTGCCACTTTCGACTATTCTTTCTCTAACAAATAGCCTAAAGGAGTATTCAGATGCATCAGCGCGGGGTCGTCCTTCATCATGAACACCGGATTGGTTATGTCATCATTCGCGATGAATTCGGCAATCACACTGTCGTAAAACTGCTTACAGGAAACGATATCGAAAGAGGGGATATCATCATTGGGTTCCTGCATGGTGAGGGCGATCAAACCTTTCATAATGAAACCCAGGATGTCTCTCTGGATGTTCAAATTCAGGGGCATGGATTGTCCGAAGAGGCAACAATCCAGATGATTCAAAAAGCCCACTGAGTTACGCGTTATTGCGCGGTGAGAGGCTGATTTGCCCGCAAAACAATTTAGCTGACGGGACAGCGATGCACTTCCTCAGGCAGAGCCGTCACGTCAGCCATGCCGGGTATTAATGATAAGAGATGTAAATAAGAACATCCCACAGATGAGTTAATCTGCGCTAACGGCAGGGCGGATGATCTTTCCCGGTAGATGAGAAAATGAGTCATCGTTATCGCTGTCCCGAATCGCTATTTAGGTGACCAGGAATCCGAATGTGTTAAGGATAAGAATGCATACAGTCAGTATTAACATATATCCACTCTCCGCCAGTCAGACCTGGCAGCCCCCCGGAAATTTTGTGAGAGCTTCCAAAAAATAATTAACCGACGCAGAGAATCATTTTTGATAATACGAAGCCTGCTAATGATTATTTAATCTGTGAAAAGTATTTTGTGCTTCAGGGAAAATCAATAAAAGTAAAATCAGAATGCATACTTAATCAAAAAAGAGAGGGGGTTAACTGCGATTTACAGGCGTAACTCGCTGTTTTTGTTGGTTCGTAATAATGAGGCATCAAAAAATAAAACAACTTTTCCGATTTGCAAAAATAAAAAAGAAAAAGGACAGTTTCGACATCAAAACTGTCCGTGAATGCGGTAAAGAATGTTAAATTGTATTTCCTTCACATGTTTACTTTATAACTTTCCTAAGCGAAATTTACCAATGCATTTTTTTCTAGTTATGGATTGAGAAAATTGATGATCGGGTTATTAATGTCGGGCTTTATTGGTTAGGGTTTAACGGGCGCCCTTGCAGGAAAGGGCGCCTGGGCGTAAATCATGAGCCATATTGATGCTGGTCGTTGTTAATCCGTCCTAACACACGATAGGGCTTACAGTCGGCAAGCCAGGACATAACATCTTCCGGTGGGATGGGGCGTGAAAAATAATAGCCTTGCGCCTCATCACAGCCAAACTCAGTAAGCATTTGCGCGGTCTCATGATCCTCAACCCCTTCGGCCAGCACTACGTAATGGAGTTCTTTAAGCATCATGATGACGTTGCGGGCAATGATGCGACTACCGCTGTCAGTCGTAATCTGGCTTACCAGTGAGCGATCCAGTTTAATTACATCTATGGGAATGCGGCGCAGATAACTGATATTGCTATAACCGGCGCCAAAGTCGTCTAACAGGATCTGGAAGCCAAGCAATTTCAGGCGATCGAGCTCTTCAAGAGCGGCTTCACTCTCCAGGACTTTTTCAGTCTCCAGACACTCAATGCGAATATCTGCCGGATACAAGCCTGCATCCAGTACGTTGCTTTCCAGTTCATCTGCAAAGCCGGGACGAGAAAAATCACTGACTGTCACGTTAATGGAAACCGGCAGGGTAATACCCTGGCTACGCCAGGATATCAGCTGCGCGATGACTTTTTTAATGACCCACTGGGTAATTTTCGACATCAGGCTGGTTTTTTCCGCCAGCGTAACTATAGTTGCCGGAGAAATATTCCCCAGCTGTGGATGTCGCCAGCGCAGCAACGCCTCCACTCCTTCCGTTTTTCCAGAACGTAACGATACCTTCGGTTGAAAAACCAGGTACAGTTGACTGGCCGATTTAATCGCCTCACTTAAGTCATACAAGAGTTTAAAGTCTTTATTTCTTTTATGATCAAGGATGGGATTAAATTGCAGGGCCGGAATATCCTGGCGGATAGACTCATGCAGGGCGCTGATTGCCTGGCGGACAATTTCATGGGCATCATCTTCCCGGGGCGAGAATTTGACGTAGCCGGTATGAATAGTAAGAGTAATATCAATATTTTGCGCCATTTGCGCCTGCATTCCCGGCAGTGTTTCTGCACGCTTAACAAGCGTCAATGCCTGTTCTAATTCAACCAGTATCGCAAAACGGGCGGGGGCGAAAGAATATAAAAGAACACTATCTTTTAACCGCAGGCGCATACGCAACAGCGGAATAAAGCTGCGCAGCATATTATCCACGGCATGCAATCCAAGATAGCGGATAAGCTCGTAGGCGCGAGGCATATCAATACAGTCAAATATCACCAGACCGTAGGTGCCGGGATCTTTTACCAGCGTTTTCTGCTCCATTTCACGCAGCAAAAACTGACGGTTGGGAAGCCCCGTGAGCGTATCGACGCGGCCAATAGAATATCGCGCTTCGAGGTATGCTGCGGAAAGCTCTGCGATGCGATTAAAATTTTCTATCTGTTGCTGCGTCGGGGTGAAGATACTGGAACTACTGACACATAGCGTGCCAAGAACCATACCTTCTTGCGTCATCATCGGCGCAGAAGCATAAAACAGAATATCGCCGTTTTGCACCAGCGGCTGATGAGAAAAGCGATTATCCAGCCGGGCGTCAGGACAGACAATGGTCTGTCCGCTATCGCGCGAATACTGGCACATCGTTTTTTCAATCGGAACTTTGAAATGCTCCAGCGGTACATTTTTAACATATTTGATATATTGGTAGTCATCATCAAATACGGTAATAAAGCAGCCTTCGACATTCATCACCTCGCAGGCAAGGCAGGCATACTCTGTCAGGGCTGCGTCGCGGGTTTTATCCTCTTTACGCAATAATTCCAACGCCGCCAGCCGTTTGCTTTCGCTTTTTTTAAGTCCGGTGAACATTGCGAGCTCCTGCTCAGATAAATGAGGCTGTTAGGTTATGCTCTATCGACAACATCACTGGTCAGGATGACATCTATTATGACTGTTTAAGGTTAGCCCACCATTTACCACCAGCCGAGTTGAGTACCAGCCACGGCAACAACAGCCACAATGAGCATAATGATTGTTGACTTTCTCACGAACTAGCTCCTGAGCTGGCATCATTTGCCAGCGATACAGATAATAATTAAATAGAAGAAAATAAGACAATTCTCAAGCAAAAAAGCGGACAGAAGCGAATTAATTGAGACGTAAAAATGGCTTCTTGTATTTTCCGTTTTTATCCTGATACATAGCCTGGTCGGCGATGCGCAATGCACTGTCAGCATCAACATTGTCGGGATTAATTTCAACGACACCGATACTGGCGCCAGGGTAAAATATACGTACAGAACCCAGTCGATATTCTCCAGAGAGACATTTATGCAAATTTTGCTTAAGTGAAGATAATCTTTCGGACTGAGTTTGATCGCGTGGCCCGCCAGGGCAGGCAATTAAAAATTCATCGCCGCCGAGACGTCCTACAACGTCATCTTTCTCGCAACCATTAAGAAGACGATGACCAATCTGAATAAGAAATTGATCGCCTGATTCATGGCCAAGTTCATCATTTATTGTCTTAAAGTTGTCGAGGTCAATAAAGGCAATAATTATCTGAATATTAAGGTTTCTGCCAAGCGAAAACAGCGTTGCCAGGTTATCAAAGATAGCCCGACGGTTAGGCAGGCCGGTCAATGGGTCAGTATAAGAATGAGCGATAAGTGCCGCGTTAGCGGCTTGCAGTTGTTCCACAAGCTGGTCTTTTTCGATGGAGCGCGCAATCAATCCGGCGAACAGATGTAAAACTTGTTCGCCGCGAACGCTCAGGGCGCGGGTGCCAGTGCTGGCGGCGCAAAGCGTGCCATACAGCGAGCCATCCGCCAGATGTACAGGTGTGCTTAAATAACTGGTGATACCTAGCGATTGCGCCGCTTCGCAATCTGCCCAATGGGTTGCCACGTCATTGCTAAAGAAACAGCCATCATCAAGCGCACGCTTGCACAGACTGTCGCCCCATGGCAGCGAAAAACCCTCAGGAATATCAAGCTGTTTGCTGTTTCGCGCATACTGGATATGCTGAAAACGGCCGTCGCCGTCGATTTTGGTGAGGTACGTCGATTCCATTTCAGTGACCATCTCCAGCATTTCAAGGAGTTGCCGTACCAGGCTTTCAAGGGATTGATCTTTATAGAGTGTTTCGGAAACTCGGGCCAAAATGAAATCGGACATTACGCTCTTTAACTCCTGTGCACTGCGCGCCGTATGCACCTGATGCTGAAAATTTAGGCCGCCATATTAAAGCATGGCTTAAACAATTCATATATCGGCATCATTAAACGGGCGGTCAGAAGATGACGTAAAAAAAAGCCCCGTTGATGAGACGGGGCAAAAACTCATTGATTACGGAATGATGTTCTCTGGTCATGGGTGAGAACCAGCCAAATATATCTGCAAAGAATGGCGTAAGAATGGAGAAATCATGGAGATGTCCGACGTAACGCATTAAGCTAAATTTATGGCTTATTATTTCAATATGGATAATTAGATGCGTAATGTTTTTTTCTTTCTTATTTGTGCATTAACGGCATGCTCCACGAAACCTGGTACGTCTCGTCCGCCTGTTGTGGGGAAAGCCAATCCGGCAGCGGTGTATTGTCTGCAAACGGGCGGGCAACGCGTGCCCGTGCAAAGTCCGCAGGGGGTGCGTACAGAGTGTAAATTGCCTGGCGGTGAAGTCATGGACGAATGGGAACTGTGGCGACGCGATCACCCTCAATCTCGCTCGTGACACGTTACCTGCATCAGGGTAAACTTGGTTAAGAATAATCTTATTTTCCATGATGCATGTGTACGCGAGAGAATTATGTTTCAGTTAAGACCGGGTAGCCTGGCGATGGTCATTGGCGCACAAACGCCTGCCGGGCGCTGTAATATCGGTAAATCAGTAGAATTATTTGGGCTTTGCCAGCCTGGTGAGGTGTTTCTGAATCCGGTCAATGGCGTGATGACGCGCATGCCGCAAAATGCGCATCGTGCGTTGTGGCTGGTCACCGGTGATGTACGGGCTTTCGACGGGCAACAGGGTTTTGCCTTTGTTCGCGCCGAGCACCTGATGCCACTCGACCCGGACAGTCTGCCCGAACATCATCGCGGGCAGGTTATTTGCTGATTGATAGCGATTCCAGCCATTGTGCCAGCACCAGCGCATGATTTTGCCTGGTGTCTTTGGCGGCATAGAGCAGGGTGAGAACACCGCTTTTACTCTTCGCTTTAAGCGGCAGTCCTGTCTCTCGCTTATCCGCAAGCTCAGCAAGGTAGGCCTCCCGAAACGCGGCAAAATCCAGCACATCAGCGTGAAATGCTTTACGTAATTCGCTCGATGGAGCTAAATCCTTAAACCACTCGTCGTAGTTCAGGTCGGTTTTTTTAACGCCGCGCGGCCACAGGCGATCAACCAGAACCCGATAGCCATCCTGCCCGGAGGGCGCATCATAGACGCGTTTACATTGAATCATCTCTGGTTTTCTCTCCATCACCTGTTTGTGCTGGTGCACGTGCCGCCAGCGCGCCAGCACTTGCTGCAATGACGTCTTTTTACTGCCGTTATTGCGAGCGTCGCCCCCTGGCAGGCAGGCGCTGACCAGAATTTTACTGCCCATTTTTTCCGCAGCTTCGACACATCTGTCGCCTTAAGCTCCGTTTTCATCGGAATACGGCAAAATGTGCCCTGCCATTTTTAATGTGTTGTGATGTGGGCGAAAGATCGCTAATGTGAGGTTCCTTATGTTATTCGTTAATTGCTCTGACATAGGGACCCCTTCATGACCCATATTCCCGTTAAAGATACCCTGCGAATTGCCCTTGTGGGTGATTACAATCACGACGTTGTCGCGCACCAGGCCATTCCACTGGCGATCGACGATGCCGCCGCCGTTCTTGAGATTACCGCAGATTACGACTGGCTGGCGACCTCTGAGATCAAATGTAGCGATGACCTGGTTGGCTATGATGCAATCTGGGTTGTTCCGGCAAGTCCGTATAAAAATCCTGAGGGGGCCTTTATTGCCATTCAGTATGCGCGGGAAAATGCGATACCGTTTCTCGGCACCTGCGCTGGTTTCCAGCATGCCATTATTGAGTATGCCCGCCACGTAATGGGCGTAAGTGATGCTGCTCATCAGGAAACCGACAGCGCCGGGCGGATGGTGATTGTTCCGCTAAGTTGCTCGCTGGTCGAGCAGGTGGCGGACATTGAATTACGCCCGAATACGCTGATCGCCCGCGCTTATGGACAGGAGAAAATCAGCGAAGGCTACCACTGTAACTATGGGATCTCGCCTGATTTTGCAGCCGAGCTGGAGAAAAGCGATATGCGAATAACCGGCTGGGATGAAGAGGGAGAAATTCGCGCAGTCGAACTGACCAACCATCCGTTCTTTGTCGCTACCCTGTTCCAGCACGAGCGTAATGCCCTTGCCGGACGACCTGTACCACTGGTACAGGCGATGTTGAAAGCCGCAAAAGATTGAGGACAGAAAAACAGGCCGCACAGGCCTGTTTTATTATTCAGCCGCCATCTCGCGATCGCGCCCGGCACAGGCGCCAAAGAGCGCCATCAGTACCGACAATATCGCGCAGGCGATAAGCGGGATTTGCCAGGAGCCGCTGGCATCGTGGATTTTCCCCATCAATGGAGGGCCACAGGCCGCCAGCAGATAACCTACAGATTGCGCCATTCCTGACAGGGCAGCGGCCTGATGTGCGGAGCGGGCGCGCAGGCCAATGAAGGTCAGACCGAGGATCATGGTGCCGCCGGATCCAAAACCAAACACCAGCGTCCAGATAACAGCCTGATTCGGCCAGAGCCAGAAACCGGCGGCACTCACCGCGCACAGCAGGGCAAACAGTACGGCCAGCGCACGCTGGTCACGCAGACGGTGCACAATGAGCGGAACCAGAATGCCGGGCGATGCCGTGGCGAGCTGGAGCAGGCCGTGCAAAGAACCTGCACCGGACTCACTATAGCCATGGCTGAGAAGAATGGCCGGTAACCAGCCAATCACTACATAGTAAATCAGCGAGTTAATGCCTAAAAAAAGCGTTACCTGCCAGGCCAGTGGTGAACGCCAGATCCCCCGACTTTGTACCAGCGGGCTGCCTGATAAGTCGGCGGGTTTTGCGAAACGCAACTGCGGTAGCCACAATAGCATTGCCACAAGCGGGAAGACCATGAGCATCAGCAGCGCGCCGTGCCATCCTGCGCCCATCAGCGAGAGCGGAACAACCAGTGCGGAACCAAACGCTGCTGCGGCCCCCATAGTCAGAGAGTAGGCGCCGGTCAGTTTAGCGATCTGACCGGCGTAATCGCGTTTAATGATACCAGGTAACAGCACATTCCCCAGTGCAATACCGCAACCAATAATGGCGGTGCCAATAAAAAGCAGTACCGGTGCGGGCAGAGAACGTATGGCGATACCCGCGCATATCAGCAACATTGCGGCAAAAAGGCTGCGCTCCATACCCAGATGCCGGGCAATCCCTGCGGCCAGGGGGGAAACAAGTGCAAAAGCCAGCAGCGGCAGGGTGGTGAGCATCCCGGTCTGCGCGGTGGTTAAGCCATAATCGGTGCGAATGGAATCAAGCAGTGGTGCGGCCCCGGTAAAGGTGACGCGCAGGGTAGTGGCAATCATCAGGATCCCCGCAATAAGCAGCACCCCTTGTTTGCCCCGTGAAGAAATCGCAGTGGTCATTGTATTCTCAGGAAAAAAAGCAGAACCACACCATACCCCTTTTTCGCCCTGATGGAATCAAGCTAAAATGACACTTTATCGCTAAATTCGGACAACTTTATGCACGGTCTCGGCCTCGATGGCTTTAACCCTGACAGTCAACAAGAGGCGGCTCTGGCGTTTAGTATCACTGTCGAGGCTGATGAGCAGCGGATCC
Source organism: Phytobacter palmae (assembly GCA_900112785.1). Lineage (GTDB taxonomy): Bacteria > Pseudomonadota > Gammaproteobacteria > Enterobacterales > Enterobacteriaceae > Phytobacter > Phytobacter palmae. Next base: position 12,420 of record FONB01000010.1, read on the forward strand.
CACAGCACCGTCACCGCAAAGGACAGTTAATTCTGGCCCTGAGCGGGGCAATTACCAGTGAAGTGGAAAATGCCCGTTGGATGGTGCCACCTCATCACGCCGTGTGGCTGCCGGGTCTGGTTGCCCACAGTAACCTCGCGACGCCGGGGGCGAAGTTGTGCTTTTTGTTTGTTGAACCCGATCGGGTTGAAATGCCGACACAGTGTTGCACGCTAAAAATCTCCCCACTGGTGCGCGAACTGATTCTGACGCTTGCTGCGCGTAACCATCGCGAACGCCAGCAACCGGCAACCCAACGGCTGGTTCAGGTTCTGTTTGATGAACTGCCCCGTCAACCACAAATGCAGCTGCAACTTCCCGTTTCCCCGCACCATAAAATTCGTCAGATGGTCGAAACCATGGAGCAGGCTCCTGCCCGGTGGCAGACGCTGGGGCAATGGGCGCAGGAATTTGCGATGAGTGAACGCAACCTGGCGCGGCTGGTGGTAAAGGAGACGGGACTGAGCTTTCGCCGCTGGCGGCATCAGATGCTGTTGATTCTTTCCCTGCGTTTACTGATAAGCGGCGAGTCGGTACAAAATGTCGCACAGGCGCTGGGTTATGATTCGACCACAGCCTTTATTACCATGTTTAAGAAGGGGTTAGGGCAGACACCGGGGCGTTACCTTGCAACATCCGGGAACATATGATTATTTTCTGCTGTCAATTCCCTTTAGGTTGTATGGTTTATGCGTGTTTTCTCTGTCGAGACATTAATGATAAGTGATTCATATGGCGAAAGTATTTTTAATAACTTTTTTAGATAATAAATGCACTTTTTGATATTTGTCTGATGATTACGGTTATGTGACTTTAGCCCTGAAATTTTACTAATAACAGGGCGTAAGGATTAGCATGGCAACCACATCTTCCAAAAAAATCGGTGCGCTGACCGCACTGGCATTGCTTTCGACTTTCTCATTTGCCGCTCATGCAGACAAACTGGCCGACATTAAAGCCGCAGGCGTAGTGAAAGTCGCAACCTTTGATGCGAACCCGCCGTTTGGCGCCATCGACCCGCAGAGCCACGAAATCGTTGGTTATGATGTTGATTTCGCTAAAGCGCTGGCAAAAAGCCTGGGCGTAAAACTTGAACTGGTCGCCACTAACCCGGCAAACCGTATTCCGCTGTTGCAGTCCGGTAAAGTGGATTTGATTGTTGCAGATATCACCATTACCCCGGAACGTGCGCAGGTTATTGATTTTTCGACCCCCTATTTTGTTACCGGACAGCAATTCCTGGTGCCCGCCAGCGCATCCGATAAACTGGATAGTTACAGCAAAGCGCGTATCGGTGCGGTGAAAGGCACCACCGGCGAGCAGGCGCTGCATCAGCGCTTCCCGCAGGCCCGCGTGCTGGCCTATGACGACATCCCCCTGGCGCTGACCGCGCTGCGTAACGGCAACGTGCAGGCGATCACCCAGGACAGCACCATCCTGGCGGGGCTGCTGGCGGAAGCGCCGGATAAAGCTAAATTTAAAATCCTGCCGGACTTGCTTTCTAAAGAAGAGATTGGCGTGGGCGTGACCAAAGGCGAAACCGCGCTGCTGAAAGCGGTTAACGATGAGCTCGTTAATCTGGAGCAGAGCGGCGAAGCGGCAAAAATCTACGACGTCTGGTTTGGTCCGCAAACCAAGGCCCCGGCTCCACGCAGCTTTAAAATAGAAGCGAAGTAATATGCTGGCAGGTCTCTTTTCTACCTCCGTGGCGCAGGCCCCGGAGGCTTTTCCCGTGCAAAAAGGAACGGTGGAGTTTCGCAAGGCCAGTAAAAGCTATGGCGACCACCGGGTGTTAAACGCTATTGATTTGCAGGTTGCCTCAGGGGAAGTCATTGCCGTCTGCGGGCCTTCCGGCTCTGGCAAATCGACGCTGATCCGACTTATTAATCAACTGGAAACGCTGACCAGCGGCGAGATTCTGGTGGACGGAAAACCGACCAGCCAGCTTAAGGGGCGCGAATTGCGCAATCTGCGCCGTCAGGTCGGTTTCGTGTTCCAGCAATTCAACCTGTATGCGCACCTGAATGCGCTGGAAAATATCACCCTGGCGTTAACCCGTATCCATGGCAAGTCGGCGGCAGAAGCGAAAAAAATCGCCCTGGAACTGCTGGAGCGTGTCGGACTACGCGACAAAGCCAACCATTACCCTGCACAGCTTTCCGGCGGTCAGCAGCAGCGGGTGGCCATCGCCCGCACGCTGGCGGCAGAGCCGCATATCATCCTCTTCGATGAGCCCACGTCAGCACTCGATCCGGAGATGATTGGCGAAGTGTTGCAGGTAATGAAATCGCTTGCTCACAGCGGAATCACCTTGATTGTCGTGACCCACGAGATGCAATTTGCCCGTGAAATTGCAGATCGGGTGATTTTTATCGACGGGGGCGAAATCCTTGAGCAGGCCACACCAGAGGCGTTTTTCACCGCGCCGCAGCATCCGCGCGCCCGGCGCTTCCTGCAAAAAGTGCTCAATCCGCTCCATGCTGACGGCAAGGAGCTGTGATGGGGATTCATCTTGACTGGGCGGGCGTCCTTACCGGCCAACCCGCACAATGGCTCATGTCGGGTTTTCTTACCACCATCTGGGTCACGGTGACAGGGGTTATCCTTGCGACCGCCATGACGGTGTTTCTGCTGGCCCTGCGTCTGGCTGGCGGAAGAGTGGGGCGAGCGGTAGTGGCGGGGTGGGTTTCGCTTTTTCGCAATACGCCATTGCTGGTGCAACTCCTGTTCTGGTATTTCGCCGCATGGAACGTACTGCCCCTGGCGTTTCGTCAATACGTCAATGATGATCACGCCTTTAGCATTCTGCCTGGGGATGTCTGGTGGTTTACCCCGGAATTTCTCTCTTCGGCCTGGGCGTTGGGGTTATTCACCGCAGCGTTTCTGGTCGAAGAGATCCAGGCCGGATTACATGCGGTTCCGCGCGGGCAAATCGAAGCGGCAAAATCGCAGGGGTTTAGCGATCTGGCGCTGTTTCGTTGGGTGCTTCTGCCTCAGGGGCTGGAGAACGCCTGGCAGCCGGTGGTGGGACAATACCTGAACCTGATGAAACTCTCGTCGCTGGCAACAGGTATTGGCTTTGCTGAACTCACCTACCAGACACGGCAAATTGAAAGCTTTAACGCCCATGCGCTGGAAGCCTTTACGGTGGGGAGCGTGCTGTATCTGGCGTTGGGGCTGGTGATGAGTCTGCTTTTTAACCTGCCGCGCGGATGGCGAGCGATGGCCCGCAAGGAGGCGCACCGTGATCGATAATATTACCGTAATTACCGATAACCTCGGCTATTTGCTGTCAGGGCGTGCCGCGCAGGGCGAACCGGGCGGCGTACTGTTGTCGGTGTTGATGACCCTGGGGGCCGCCGTGCTGGCTTTTCCTGGCGGTGTATTGCTCGCCTGTTGTGCGTGGCGTTTTGCAGGCTGGCCGCGCAAGCTGCTCTTTCTGTGGGCAGAGTTGATTCGCGGGATCCCGCTAATTTTTGTCATCTTCTGGCTGTGGTTTTTGCTGCCGTGGCTGACCGGAACCGATTTGCCAGGGGCGGTGACCGTTACCCTGGCGCTGGCGTGGTTTACCTCGGCATCGGTGATGTACTCGACGCTGGCGGCGCTTAACGCGTTACCGAAGGGGCAATATGAGGCGGCGATAAGCAGCGGATTTGCCAGCCTGGACATCCTGCGCCTGGTGCTGCTGCCGCAGGCGTTACGTAATGCCATTCCATCTTATATTGGTTTGCTTATCGCCCTGCTGAAAGACACCTCACTGGCGTTTATCGTCAATGTGCCGGAACTGACCACGGTGGCCGGGCAGGTGAATAACCGGGTGCAGGTTTACCCGGCGGCTCTGTTTATCTTCACCGGGCTGGTCTATTACCTGCTCTGTACTTTCCTGGAGCTTGGGGTGAAATACTGGCAGAGGAGGCATTTACTGCCGACCAATTAACAGCGAAACCAGACCTGCCGCAATAAGTGGCCCTACCGGTACGCCCCGGAACAGGGCCACACCCAATACGGTTCCCACCAGAAGCCCGGCGACCAGAGACGGCTGCGCACTCATCAGCGTCACCCCACGCCCTCCCAGCCAGGAGACAAACACGCCCACCGCAATGGCTATCAATGATTTCCAGTTCAGAAAAGAGCTAATCAGCGTTGATGGCGGCAATGATCCGCTGGCGATGGGCGCCATGACGCCAATGGTCAGAATGACAATGCCGAGGGTTAAACCCTGTTTTTCGACCCACGGAAAGTAAGTATTGAGCGGTGTAATACGAATAATGATCAACACCATAACGGCAACCGCGACGGTAGTGTTGTGGCTAAAGAAGCTCAGCGCCACAAGGCCAATAAGGATAAAAAGCGTTGTATCGAACATGGAGAGTGTTTCGTTCCTTGCCAGTGAAAAAATAAGCCTGCTTACATTACCTTACGCGGATGCGGATTGTTAAGCAGGCTTTTTATAACGAAACACGCGTTTTCAGGCGTTTACATCAAACAGTGGATAAAAGCGCGGTGGTGTTGCTCCCTTCGCGAATAAATACCGGGATCGTCTCCAGCCCCGCGTTAACGGTAATGCGCTGCTGGCCCTGATAACGTTCACCCTGCAGATCCACCCAGCCATGATGGCCAGGCAACCAGACTTCACGTTGGCGTTGCCCCGCGTGCAGAATCGGCGCCACCAGAATATCCTCGCCAAACAGATACTGGTCTTCCACCTGCCAGCTTTGTGGCTCATCCGGGTAATGCCAGAACAGCGGACGCATCAACGGATCGCCATGCTGGTGGGCATTAGCGAACAGGGCATCCACATAGGGGCGCAGTTTTTCACGTACGGACAACCAGTGCTGCATGATAGCGTAGTTCTCTTCACCGTAGCTCCATAGCTCATTGGGAGAACCGCTGTTGCATTGCGGGATACCGTTACGGTAGCTTTCCGGGGGCTGGATTTGCGGTTCACGATAGCCGTGCATACGCAGTACCGGGCAAAAGACCGCCCACTGGAACCAGCGGATCAGCAGTTCATGGAAAGACGGATCGTTGACATTCCCGCCCTGGAAACCGCCAATATCTGTTGTCCACCAGGGTATTCCCGCCAGCCCCATATTTAACCCGGCTGCCAGCTGATTGCGAAATGCATGGAAGGAAGAGTGCACATCGCCGGACCACGCCAGTACGCCAAAACGCTGGCTGCCCGCCCAGGAGCAGCGCACCAGGTTAACGATATCGCGCTCTCCGCAGGCCTGCAGGCCGTCATAAAAGCCCTGGGCGAAATCGCGTGGATACTGATTTCCCACCTCCAGCACCGGCCCGGCATGATAGCGGTAGTTATCAAAATCGTAGGCGCGGTACTCCGGTTCGGCTTCATCAAGCCAGAACAACTTAATGCCCAGATCGTAATAGTTTTTCTTCACCGTCTCCCAGACAAATTCACGGGCCTGGGGATGGGTGGCGTCAAAGAAGGTGGTGTTGCCCATAAAATCGAGATTAACCTGTACGCCGCGATCGCTGGTGACCAGTAAACCTTTGGCTTTCATTACCGGGAAGAGCGGGCTGCGTGCCTCAACGGTTGGCCAGACGGAGACCATTAGCTCAATGCCCATTGATTTCAGCTCATCCACCATCGCCTTCGGATCCGGCCAGTCCACAGGATCAAAACACCATGTCCCCTGATTAGGCCAGTGGAAGAAATCAATCACCATCACTGCGACAGGCAGATGGCGACGGTGGTACTCACGGGCGACCTCCAGTACCTCCTGCTGGGTGCGATAGCGTAATTTGCACTGCCATAACCCGCTGGTGAATGACGGCGCAGGCGGCGGCGTACCGGTCGCTTTAGCGTACTGACGGGTAAGATGCTGAACACTGTCGGCTGCGGTTATCCAGTAATCCATCTCCTGAGTAACGCGGGCAAGCCAGGTGGTCTGGTTTTTTGCGAAGTTCGCTTCGCCAATCGCCGGGTTGTTCCATAACAGGCCATAGCCGAGGCTTGACTGCATAAAAGGGACGCTGGCCTGCGAGTTACGCTGCGCGAGTTCCAGCATACAGCCTTTCAGATCCAGCCATGGCTGTTGATATTGCCCCATGCCGTAAATGTGTTCATCCGGGCGCGATTCAAAACGGACAGTAAGCTGATACTTGCCGCCTGGTAGCGGTTTAAACTCGCGACCATCAAGTTTCAGGGCGCTGATGTATTTATCCTGGCTTTTTTCACTGGCACCGATACCGACGGTAGAGCGTTGCCGCCACATCTCTTCAAGCAGTAATTCGCCGCGTTGATTATAAAACGCCAGTTGGCCTTTCAGATTAAGCACTGCGGTGATATTACCGTTGCGCAGCGTCAACTGTTCCGCGCCTGCGGTTATCTGCGGCTCACAGGCCTGTGGCGGCAACAGCGCGTGCAGATTGTCGCTAAATGCCGGGGCGCAGGTGGCACGCACGCGCAGGCTGTGCTCTCCCCAGGCCTCAACGCGCAGGATCTGACGCTCGAAACGCCATTCAATGCTGTCAGTGTGTTGAATAAGTTCACTCATGGGTAAGACATCCTTTTACGAGAGACTGTGACGGGCAAGGTTGATTGATTTCATCGTGTTATCATCGAGCTTGTACCAGCGCAGGGTGGCGAAGGCGGCCAGTGACAGAAGACCCGGTACGACAGTGAAGAGGGCAACAATGCAGTACATGGCAAGCGACGTCTGCTGCGGGGCGTTGGCGACATAGCCGCTCAGCCCCAGCGTCCAGCCGACAATGGCGCCGCTGATGGCCATGCCGAGTTTCAGGACTGCAAGGAAGGTTGAGAAAATCACGCCATCCATGCGTTTACCCTGCAGCCATTCACCATAGTCGGCGACGTCTGCCATCATGACCCACATTAGCGTGGTAGTGGCCTGGTAGAGAGTCGATACCACGAAGGTCAGCGGCACCAGAACGTAGATCGATTTTGGCGCGAAGAAGAGGGCAATACTCAGTACTCCGGCAAGCACGGCACAGTAACCGAACATTTGTACTTTGCTGAAATTGCGGGTCAGACGTTTTGCCAGCGCGCTACCAGCGGCTTTACCCAGAATATGTGCGCCAAGCATCCACATAAAATAGCTGGCGCTGCCCAAATAATAGGTGACGAAATACATCATTGCGCCAAGGCGAATAACCCCAAAGCCAATATTGGTAATCACCAGCACAGAGACAACGCGCCACTGATCGTTTCGTAACAAGTCGCGTAATTCGCTGAGGTAATTGTTATGGGTGGCAGGTGCTTTAATTCTCTCACGCGTATTGGCAAAGCAGATCCAGAACATGATAACGGCGGCGCTGGCCATTATCGCCATCGCCCAGCGATAGCCGGATAATTTATCCTCACCGCCGAGATATTGCGCCAGCGGCATCATAAAAAATGTCGACATTGCACCGCCAAGGGTGGCTAAAAAGAAACGATATGACTGTAGCGAAATACGATCTTCGTTATTAGGGGTAATGACCGCGCCCATTGAACAATAAGGAATATTGATCGCGGTATACATCAACATCATAAAGGTATAGGTGATCGTCGCGAACACCATTTTACCAGTTAGTGTTAAAGATTCAGGTACGGCATAGGTTAGCAGGCAGCTGACCCCAAAAGGTAATGCCAGCCACAACATCCATGGGCGGAATTTCCCCCAGCGTGAATTTGTACGGTCAGCAAGGTAGCCCATCGCCGGGTCAATAATGGCATCAGCGGTACGGGCCAATAAAAACATTGTGCCAACAAACGCGGCGGGTAAACCAACAACATCGGTGTAATAAAATGTCAGAAATATAATGACATTATCTAGCCCAACATGACTGGCCATATCACCGAGTCCATAACTGATTTTCTCTTTACGGGTGATCGTTAAATTCATTGTATTCACCTGGGTTTGTAAGGTTATTTCAGGGGGGCGCTACAGAATAAGGGTGTTGTAATATCGTATTTATAACAATTGCGAGATTTGTCATTGGAATTACGGAAACTGCTTTTCGTGATACCGGTAACAATTTATTGATCAGACAATGAAAAACGATTTTTTTACCTTATCTTTTTAACGTGTTGCTAAGCAAACGGCAGGAATCGTTTCAGCGCCGGGAAATTCACCTGAATAACCCAAAACTGTCATCGAATTGTCACCCGGTAACATTATGAATAAGGAAACCGGGCATAAAAAGGCAGGTTACACATGAACGATTTTATGCTGACAGATGGCGTTATCATTGCATCGTCATTTCTCGCCATTATGGTGGTGCTGGTGGTTTCCGTTCTTGCGCTGGAAAAAGCGGGCTGGCCCTGAGCATACGGGCAGGAAGCCCGCATGGCAGTTAATTCTCGCGACGGAACTCAACCAGCTCAGGACGCGCGATACGTAAGTAATCCTGTGTGTTGAGAATGACAGACTTTTCAAGTAGCCCTGCGTTGAAGGCAATCTCTTCGTAACGGTCAAAAAGAAGAGGATCTGCCACTAATTTTAACGATGGATGAAAACTGAACGGCGGAATAGCGCCGAAGACGCAGGCTGTCAAATCATCCACCTCTACCGGACTCGCCAGCGACGCCTTATTCCCGCCAAAGTATTGCGCAAGCCGGGACAAATCAGCCTGCTGATCGGCCGCGAGGATCGCCAGCACATGCATCTTCACGCCGTTGCCTTTGATTTTACATACCAGTGCTTTAGCCCCCTGACCGAGCGCAGTACCACGAATCTCGCTCACTGCCTCACATTTGCCGGAGGCTTCGTGTTCAACCAGACGATAACGCGCCTGGTGCTGCTCCAGTATTTCAAGCAGATAGTGGTGGATATTTCGACTGGCAATTTCGGACATCGTTCCTCCTTAACGGTGATAAGCACCCGCCAAGAATAGTCCAGCCACGCAGAGATGAAAATAAAAAAGGCCGCCTGTATAAGGCGGCCTGAAGTACAAGCACGACTGTAACGCTTTATGTGTACTGTTAAAAAAACGACGCTCGCAAGGAACGAAGTAAGAATCGAGTTTGTCTGGTGAGTAATATGCCATATTCGCCGCGATGCAAGAGGGCGAATAGCTGCATTTTTGTACCGTAATTTGCCCGTTTGCGGCGAGGAGAAAAAAGCCAGCGCGGAGCGCTGGCTTTCAATATTGCTAACTGCCTGATGTGGCATTCTGCTTATGAAAAAGCTCGCGGAATACCGGGTAGATATCTTCCTGATCGCGGATATGCTGAATGGCGAAGTTATCAAACATGGTCTGCAGATGTTCATATTCGCGCCATAATGTCTGGTGCGCGCGGCGTGTTATCTCGATATAGCTGTAATAACGCACCACTGGCAGAATTTTCTTCGCCAGAATTTCGTGGCATAACGGCGAGTCATCGGCCCAGTTATCGCCATCCGATGCCTGAGCCGCATAAATATTCCACTGTGCCGGGTCATAACGCTCTTTGACCACTTCATCCATCAGTTTCAGCGCACTGGAAACAATCGTACCGCCAGTCTCCTGCGAATAGAAAAATTCATGTTCATCGACCTCTTTCGCCTGAGTGTGATGACGAATATAGACGACCTCTACGTTTTTATAGGTTCTGCTCAGAAACAGATAGAGCAGGATATAAAAGCGTTTAGCCATATCTTTTGTCGCCTGGTCCATTGAACCGGATACGTCCATCAGACAGAACATTACCGCCTGGCTTGATGGCTCCGGGCGTTTTTCATAATTTTTATAGCGTAAATCGAAGGTGTCGATAAAAGGCACACGTTCGATTTTCGCCCGCAGTTCGGCAATTTCCTTGCGCAGACGCTCTTCTTCAAGCAATTGGGCCGGTTCGCTTCTCTCGACAATGTCCAGACTGCTTTCCAGTTCACGAAGCTGACGACGTTTGCCTGCTGTCATCGCGGTACGACGTGCCAGTGAGTTCTGTAGTGAACGCACGACACTGATATTGGCGGGAACACCGTTCGCCGTGTAACCGGCACGGTGGGTCTTAAATTCATTAAGCTGACGCTGTTGGTTCTTTTTCAGATTTGGCAGCGCCAAATCCTCGAACAGAAGATCGAGGTACTCATCTTTCGAAATCTGGAAAACAAATTCATCCTGGCCTTCGCCGTCAGCGCTGGCTTCGCCCTGACCGCTGCCACCACCGCCACCGCCACCCTGAGGGCGTTCGATGCGGTCGTTTTGCACAAAATGATCGTTACCCGGATGCACGCGATGGCGCAGGCCGCCGCGACCCTGATGAAACATCGGTTCGCTGATGTCCTCGTTCGGGATGGAGACGGATTCGCCATTCTCCACGTCGGTGACCGAGCGTTTATTGATGGCCTCGGAGATCGACTGTTTTATTTGCGCTTTATAACGGCGTAAAAATCGCTGGCGGTTAACCGTGCTCTTGTTTTTACCGTTAAGACGCCGGTCTATGAACCAGGTCATAAGTCCCTCCCGTACTGCATTTGCCAACTCTATTCTTCGTACTTTGCGCCGCAGGTTTTGACTGCTTTCATTCACCCGATGCACTGACCCACGTCAGCCTGCCGGGAGTCGCTCGCTTGCCACTTTCCTGCGCCACGAAAAACGAGAATACGCACAGATTGTTCAGGCCCGGTCAGCGCTGCGCTGCCGGGCCATTTTGGCATTATGATGATTTACGTACACGCAGATACCATTCGCACAGCAGGCGAACCTGTTTGCGGGTATATCCTTTCTCCATCATACGATCGACAAAGTCATCGTGTTTTTTCTGCTCGTCGGTTGAGGTTTTGGCGTTAAACGAAATAACAGGCAGTAACTCTTCGGTATTCGAGAACATTTTTTTCTCGATAACCGTGCGCAGTTTTTCGTAGCTGGTCCAGTTCGGGTTACGGCCACTATTGTTAGCACGGGCACGCAGCACGAAGTTGACTATCTCGTTACGGAAATCTTTCGGGTTACTGATCCCGGCCGGTTTTTCAATTTTTTCCAGTTCTGCATTCAGTGATTCACGGTCAAACAGCTGACCGGTATCCGGATCGCGGTACTCCTGATCCTGAATCCAGAAATCTGCGTAGGTGACATAACGATCGAAAATGTTCTGTCCATATTCAGAGTAGGATTCCAGGTAGGCAGTCTGGATCTCTTTGCCAATAAATTCGGCGTATTTCGGGATCAGGTAGCCTTTGAGGAACTCCAGGTAGCGCTCCGCCTGTTCTTGTGGGAACTGTTCGCGCTCAATCTGCTGTTCCAGTACGTAAAACAGATGAACCGGGTTCGCCGCCACTTCCGCATGGTCGAAGTTAAACACGCGGGAGAGGATCTTGAACGCAAAACGTGTCGACAGACCGTTCATCCCTTCATCCACCCCGGCGTAATCACGGTACTCCTGGTAGGACTTCGCTTTCGGGTCCGTATCTTTGAGGCTTTCACCATCGTAGACACGCATTTTTGAGTAGATGCTGGAGTTTTCCGGCTCTTTCAGGCGCGACAAAATCGAGAAGCGGGCCAGCGTTTCCAGCGTACCTGGAGCACAGGGTGCGCTGGTCAGCTCACTGTGGTTAAGCAGTTTTTCGTAAATTTTGATCTCTTCGGAGATCCGCAAGCAATAAGGCACTTTGACGATATAGACGCGGTCAAGGAACGCCTCATTGTTTTTGTTATTACGGAACGTAACCCACTCTGATTCGTTTGAGTGCGCAAGAATGATGCCATTAAAGGGCAGGGCAGAAATCCCCTCGGTCCCGTTGTAGTTACCCTCCTGTGTAGCGGTCAGCAGCGGGTGCAGTACTTTAATGGGCGCTTTGAACATCTCAACGAATTCCATAATGCCCTGGTTAGCACGGCACAGTGCGCCGGAATAGCCATAAGCATCAGGATCGTTCTGGGCGTGGTTTTCCAGTTTACGGATATCCACTTTACCTACCAGTGCAGAGATGTCCTGGTTGTTCTCATCGCCCGGTTCTGTTTTAGCGATGGCGATTTGTTCAAGTACGGATGGCCAGACTTTGACCACGCGGAATTTCGTAATGTCACCGCCGAAATCATGCAGGCGTTTAGCCGCCCATGGCGACATGATGGTGCCGAGGTAGCGACGCGGAACGTTGTATTCCTTTTCCAGAATCTGCGCGTCTTCCTGCGGATTAAACAGGCACAGCGGATGGTCGTTTACCGGGCTACGTTCGCCATTAGCGCTTAGTACGTAGATCGGTACCCGCTGCATTAATGATTTCAGACGTTCGGCGAGCGAAGACTTACCGCCACCGACCGGGCCGAGCAAATAAAGGATCTGTTTCTTCTCTTCCAGGCCCTGGGCGGCGTGTTTGAGATAAGAGACAATTTGCTCGATTGCTTCTTCCATGCCATAGAACTCTTCAAAGGCCGGGTAACGTCCAATAACCCGGTTCGAAAAGAGACGGGAAAGCCGTGGCTCCTGGGCAGTATCCACCATCACTGGCTCACCAATGGCCATCAGTAGCCTTTCTGCCGCGTTAGCGTAGGCACTGCGGTCTTGCCGACAGATGGTAAGAAATTCCTGCAGTGTGAACTCTTCGTCCTTGGCAGCTTCATAGCGCTGGCGGTAGTGATCGAATATATTCATGGCATGCCGTCCTTTCGTTTTTTAGCACAGGTAAAGAGCCGTTCATATGAATAGTAGAGGCTCCCGGAAGCGTTAACTGAACGACGCTAAGAGTCATACAGCAACCCTCATGCCAGGTTGCATGTCATTAACAAAATGCGGGTTCGTTAAATCATCTTCTTAATTTAAGCGTAGATGGCATTTGCAAAACTTGCATGCCGCCTGAAACTAATTTCAATGACATATCAATAACTCATCCATAAATGCTTTCTTTTGTGATAAGCCTTCCACTATCAAATCACAGCGGCTTCATAAAACAGTAAGCCCCCTGTCATATACAGACCACAGGCTATAGGGTTTAGTTTTGTAATGATTAAGTAAAAAAATTTGGGATGACTGTCCTGGACGGTTAAACTTCACTCCGCCGATTATTGACTACAGGAATTAATGGACTGTGATGAAACTCAAACTCCTGGCACTGGGCGTGCTGATCGCTTCTTCTACATTTACTGCCAGTGCCGAAAGCAACTTCTCCCTGGGTGCAGGCGTGGGCGTGGTAGAGTCTCCGTATAAACAGTACGACAATAAAACCTATCCGATTCCGGTTATCACCTATGAAAGCGATGACTTCTGGTTTCGTGGTTTAGGCGGTGGCTATTACCTGTGGAATGATCAGGCCGATCAACTCTCCATCTTTGCCGCCTATTCGCCATGGCACTTTAAGCCGGGTGACAGTGACAATAATCAACTGCGCCAGCTGAATAAACGTAAGTCAACCGCAGTGGCGGGGCTTTCTTATATTCATAACACCGAATATGGTTTTCTGCGCACGTCTCTGGCAGGTGATGTGCTCGATAACAGTAATGGTGTGACATGGGATCTGGCCTGGCTGTATCGCTATACCAATGGTGGACTGACGCTGACGCCGGGTATCGGTGTTGAATGGAACAGCGACAATCAAAACGAGTACTATTATGGTGTATCTCGCGCGGAATCACGTCGCAGCGGCCTTAATAGTTACGATCCGGACAATGGCTGGAGTCCTTACCTTGAACTTACCGCCAGCTATCGTCTGACAGATAACTGGAGCGTTTACGGCACCGGGCGCTTCACCCATCTGTCTGATGAAATCAAAGACAGTCCGATGGTGGATAAATCCTGGTCTGGATTGTTATCCACAGGGGTAACGTATCGTTTTTAATTGTGCTTTTTTATAGTGCAATCCGTGCATCAAAACAGGGCCATTGGCCCTGTTTTGCTTTATGGTGGTGCATTTGACGCAGGAGGATGATATGGCTGAGAAAAATGTAGTCTTCGCGGGCGAAGTGACGCTGCCTGCTATTGGTCAGGGCACCTGGTATATGGGTGAGAATGACCGTAAGCGCAGTAAAGAGGTGGATGCACTACGGGCGGGCATTGATGCAGGTCTCAGGCTCATCGATACGGCGGAAATGTACGCAGACGGTGGGGCAGAAGAGGTCGTTGGCGCGGCACTCCACGGGGGATTGCGCGACAAAATCTATCTGGTTTCGAAAGTGTATCCGTGGAATGCAGGTGGTGAAAAAGCCATTGCGGCCTGTGAAGCGAGTTTGCGCCGTCTGAAAACCGATTATCTGGATCTTTATCTGCTGCACTGGCGCGGAAATTTCTCGCTGGCCGAAACGGTGGAGGTGATGGAAACTCTCATGGCGCAGGGCAAAATTCGCCGCTGGGGAGTATCGAATCTTGATTATGCCGATATGCAGGAACTCTGGCAGGTGCAGGGGGGCAAAGCCTGTGCGACCGATCAGGTGCTCTATCATCTGGGCTCGCGTGGTATCGAATATGATCTGCTGCCCTGGTGCCAGCAACAACAGATGCCGGTGATGGCTTACTGCCCGCTGGCGCAGGCCGGGCGCCTGCGGGATGGGTTACTGAATAACAGCGCGGTGACCGATATTGCGCATGCCCATAATGCGACGGCGGCGCAAATTTTGCTGGCATGGGTTATCAGTCACAAGGGGGTGATGGCTATTCCAAAGGCAGCCACTGTGGCGCATGCGCAGGAAAATGCCGCTGCGTTGAACATCCCCCTGAGCGCAGAGGACCTGATGCGTCTGAATAATGCATTTCCGGCTCCAGGCCGTAAAACACCCCTGGATGTGGTGTAACACGCCGCACGTTGCCCGGGTTACAAATCGTGTAATGATGAAAATTCGGTAGCCCGGGCACGCTACTTACCCGGGCTATCACAATCAGCGTTTAACCACGCGAATCGTCTGCGCCAGACGGGACGGTTTTTCTTCGGTCGTTTTTTGCGGTGCGGTCGCGCAGGCAGACTCTACACAGACAAATGTTTTATAACCATCATCCGGCATATCGGTCATGCTGGCGGAGAGTGCCGGACCCGGGTTCCATGCGACAACGTTAGTATGATGGTGGTGGATCACTTCAATGGTGCGGTTCAGTGCACTGTCATGAATCACGCTGCAGGCTTCCGGGTTCAGATAGACGCGATCGGTACGATCCGGGAACGTCTGTACACCATCAGTTAATGCATCTTCTTGCGCGTTGTTCACTTTATCAATAAAACGATCGCCCAGGCCGCTGACTTTCACCGCATGGATATCGCCAACGTTGAAATAGGTATGCAGTGCTGAGGTGGTTTCGAAATCTCCGTGCGCTTCCAGTTCAATTTCACACGTTTTACCCAATTTATAGCGAGCGAAGAGCGTGAAATCATGCGGCCAGTATTTACGGGATGCTTCGCTGCTGTGCAGCTCAAATGTCAGCACAACGCCATTGTCGTCTTCATTATGCGCTTTCAGTGTCCATGGCAGGTTACGGGCGAAACCGTGAGCAGGCAGACCCTGCTGTGCTGCGGGACCAAACCATGGCCAGCAGATCGGTACGCCGCCGCGCAGCGCCACGCCGTTTTTGAACGGAGTATTGCCGCTCAGCCACAGCGCTTCGTCTTCACCCTGGGGTTTCCAGGAGAGCAGATGTGCCCCCTGTAAAGCAAAAGAGGCTTTCACTTGTGGATGATCGATAACGATAACCTCCAGTTCGTCCATCAGGCGGCGAGAGAGGGCGGAGGTAATTTGTTCAACAACCGGGAGAGCAAAAATTTTGTTTATCATGGTGCAATCCTTCGTTTAGCGAAACACAAAATCATGAAAGCTGCATCAGGACGGCAAGCCTGTCTTGAGCCGGGAGCACAGAAGTTTCTGTGGCCAGTATCCGTGAGCAGCGCCAGTAAGGAAGCAACTTTCAGGATGACGCGAAACATAAAAAAAGGCGACCGAAGTCGCCTTTATAGATCAATTACTCATCCCAACTTATTTGGAGATGTGAGCGATCAGGTCCAGAACTTTGTTAGAGTAGCCGGTTTCGTTGTCGTACCAGGATACCAGTTTCACGAAGTTGTCGTTCAGTGCGATACCAGCTTTAGCATCGAACACGGAAGTGCAAACTTCGCCGTTGAAATCGGTAGATACAACGTCATCTTCGGTGTAACCCAGAACGCCTTTCATTGCGCCTTCAGAAGCCGCTTTGATTGCTTTCTTGATTTCTTCGTAGGACGCTGCTTTTTCCAGACGAACGGTCAGGTCAACAACAGATACGTTCGGAGTCGGAACGCGGAACGCCATACCAGTCAGTTTGCCATTCAGTTCTGGCAGTACTTTACCTACAGCTTTAGCTGCACCGGTAGAGGACGGGATGATGTTCTGTGCTGCGCCACGGCCGCCGCGCCAGTCTTTATGAGACGGGCCATCAACGGTTTTCTGAGTAGCGGTAGTTGCGTGAACAGTAGTCATCAGACCTTCGATGATGCCGAAGTTGTCGTTGATAACTTTTGCCAGCGGTGCCAGGCAGTTGGTGGTGCAGGATGCGTTAGAAACGATGTCCTGGCCAGCATAAGTTTCGAAGTTAGCGCCACGAACGAACATCGGGGTGTTGTCTTTGGAAGGACCAGTCAGAACAACTTTTTTCGCACCCGCGGTGATGTGTTTACGAGCGGTTTCGTCGGTCAGGAAGATACCGGTAGCTTCTGCTACAACGTCAACACCGATTTCGTTCCATTTCAGGTTAGCCGGATCTTTTTCAGCAGTAACACGGATGGTTTTGCCGTTAACAACCAGATGGCCGTCTTTGACTTCTACGGTACCGTTGAAACGGCCGTGAGTAGAGTCATATTTCAGCATGTAAGCCATGTATTCTGCGTCTAACAGATCGTTGATACCAACGATTTCGATGTCAGAACGTTCCTGAGCAGCACGGAAAACAATGCGACCGATACGGCCAAAACCGTTGATACCTACTTTGATAGTCATATATTCCACCAGCTATTTGTTAGTGAATAAAAGGTTGGCTGTAAAATTACAAAAACCTTACGCAGCGTCAAGCGGAATCGTGTCAATCATTGCGACAAATCAATCCTCCGCATAACCTTTGCTCGACTGACTCGTCTCACTCTTCCTATGAGCATGCTCCCCTTATGGGGACGCCGCCCCGAATTTTAAAGGTCATGCAGGATAAAAATGTGAGAGTGATCACAATTAACCGCCCGGGAATTCGCAGCAAGTAAGTTTAGATCAAAAGTTATCACTTCATTGTTAATGTTTTGTTAGAATCGAAGTGAAGTTGTACGAATTCTTACCGCGAGATGTGAGCATATGACGACGAAATCATCCCAGGATGACCTGAAAAAAAATCTGACAGAGATGCAGTTCTACGTGACACAGGATCACGGTACCGAACCGCCTTTTACAGGCCGTCTTTTACACAACAAGCGTGAAGGCGTTTATCACTGTCTGGTATGCGACGCTCCTCTGTTTCATTCGCAGACCAAATATGATTCAGGGTGCGGCTGGCCGAGTTTTTTCGAGCCGGTCAGCGAAGAGTCCATTCGTTATTTAAACGATTACTCACACGGCATGCAGCGCGTTGAAATTCGTTGCGGTAATTGTGACGCGCATCTGGGACATGTTTTCCCTGATGGCCCACAGCCGACCGGTGAACGTTACTGCGTGAATTCCGCCTCTTTGAGTTTTACCGACGATGAAAACGGTGATCGAACTCAGGGCTGAGGAATCGATTCAGCTATTATTCCACTGGAGTTAATTTAGCATGGATTTCGAACAAGTCATTAACAGCATGACACCGGACATCTACCAGCGTCTGGTTACCGCTGTTGAACTGGGCAAGTGGCCCGATGGTGTTGCCCTGACGGCGGAACAAAAAGAGAACAGTCTGCAACTGGTCATGTTATGGCAGGCACGCCATAACACCGACGCGCAACACATGACCATTGATACGCAGGGTCAGATGGTGATGAAGAGCAAGCAGCAACTGAAAGAAGACTTTGGTATTGCGCCGAAGTCGATTGCGACGCTGAAAGTTCAGTAAGTGCAGTGATTCGCAAGGCCCCGGCCACGATTGTTCGCACGATAGCCGGGGTTAAGTCGAAAAGCTGGAAAAGCATTACCGCTGCGTTTCCTGCCAGTCAGCCAGCGTATAGAGTGTTGCGCCTGCGGCAGCCATTTCCATAAAAGCGTGGGCGCTGTCCTGCGCACTGCTATTCACTCCGCGACAGCCATCAGTAATGACGTTGACGCCATAGCCGAGTTTCAGCGCATCCAGCACGGTAAATTTCACGCAATAATCGGTGGCGAGCCCCATGATGGTTAGCTCAGCAATCTCATGCTGACGCAACCAGTCATCGAGTTCGGTTTTCTGCCGATGCCCGTTATCAAAAAAAGCGCTGTAGCTGTCGATAGCCGGATTTTGCCCTTTGTGAAACACGGCATCGATTGCTGAGGTTTTCAACAGGGGATGCAATGCCGCCCCTTCACTATGCTGTACGCAATGATCCGGCCAGAAGGTTTGCGCCAGGCCATCAAGCACACCTTGCGAAAAGGGCTCAACCTGATGCTGACTGGCGAAACTGCCGTGGTTAGCCGGATGCCAGTCCTGCGTCGCCAGCACCGGCTCACCGCGCGCCTGGCACCAGTCAATCAGCATATTCGCCACATCTACCGTGCTGTCGCCTTCCGCCACAGCCAGGGCACCACCTGCACAGAAATCATTTTGCAGGTCGACCAGCAGCAAAGCGCGTTGTTTCATCGGGTTTTCCTTATTCGTCAGCGGTTAGCTCGCCGCGCAGGTTCTGCGTCATGGCGCTGCGAATCGCCGCGGCGTCCAGATCCTGGCTCAACAGATAATGCAGTTTAGTCAGCGTAGCCTCTACCGTCATATCCGCACCGCCAATCACGCCTGCGTGTGCCAGTGCATTACCGGTGGCGTAACCACCCATATTGACCTTGCCCGACATACACTGCGTCAGGTTAACCACGACAATGCCGCGTGCACTGGCTTCCTCTAACTCTTTGAGAAACTCACCGTTTTGTGGCGCATTGCCAACACCGTATGAGCGCAGGATCAGCGCTTTTACGGGCTGGCGCAGGAAATTTCTTACCACGTCTGCCGAGATGCCAGGATAAATCGTCACTACACCGATCGGCTGCGGGGTGATCGGGTGGACAACCAGCTCACCGTTACCGTGCGGCGCGGGCGGCGTATTGAGGCGACGAATATGAATTCCCGCTTCCAGTAGCGGCGACAGATTCGGCGAGGCAAAGGCGTCAAAACCGTCAGCATGCGCTTTAGTTGTGCGGTTACCGCGATAGAGGCGGTTGTTAAAAAACAACGTCACTTCGTTAATCGGGAAGTTAGCCGCTACGTACAGCGAATTGAGCAAGTTGATCTGCCCGTCGGAACGAAGCTCAGCCAGCGGAATTTGTGAGCCAGTCACGATAACCGGTTTACTCAGGTTTTCCAGCATAAACGACAGTGCAGAGGCGGTGTATGCCATGGTGTCGGTGCCGTGCAGGATGACAAAACCATCGTAATCGTTGTAATGGGCTTTGATATCGTCAGCGATATGCTGCCAGTCTTCAGGTGTCATATCGGAGGAGTCCATCAACGGATCATATTCGTGGATGGTGAAGTCAGGCATTTCCGGGCGATGGAATTCAGGCATTAACGCCAGTTGACGTTGCAGATGTCCTGAGACGGGGACATAGCCATGTTCGGAACGTTGCATACCAATGGTACCGCCAGTGTAGGCAACATAAATCGATTTCTTTTGCATGATAGAAAATGTGTTGTCACAGAGTGGGGGGAGTATATACGCAGTGAATGAATGATGCAGCGAAAGCGCAAAGAAAAGGCGGAGCCAGCGTGATGCTGATCTCCGCCTGAATACAAAACGTCCAGTTCGTTAGCGAATGTTGGCGCAGGTCAGGCAAAATGCGTAACGATTTTGTGGATCGTTAAACGCTGCCAGTTTATCTGTTTCAGCTTTGACCTGAACCGCCGCATTAGCCAGCGGCGCGGGTAGATAAGCCTGTAATGCCTGCGGCAACATCGCGCGTACGGAACCTGACATGCTGTCCATCACGCGATCGAAAAATGACGGTTCATCCTGATACCAGTCCACATGCCACTGTTTGAGTTTCGCCAGCTCAGCCGCTTTGCTCAGCGCATCGTCGAAATCACCCAGCCCGTCGACCAGCCCGTTGGCTTTTGCGTCCTGACCGGTCCAGACGTGACCTTGTGCGATTTTATCAATCTGCTCCGGGGTGCTGTTACGCGACTGTGCAACCAGCGTAATAAAGCGCTTGTAGCCGTTCTCGATGCTGAGTTGCATCATCTGCTGAACTTCCGGAGGCAGTGCTTTGGTCATGCTGACATCCGCCAGCGGCGACGTTGCCACGCCGTCGGTATGCACGCCAATACTGTCCAGACTGTTCTCCAGCGTATTGATGACGCCGAAAATACCAATCGACCCGGTCAGTGTGCTGGCATTCGCCACGATGTAGTTCGCTGGCGTTGAGATCCAGTAACCGCCGGATGCCGCCATACCGCCCATGGATACCACGACTGGTTTGCCTGCCGCGCGGGCGGCGGCCAGTTCAGAGCGAATCACTTCCGAGGCGCTTACGCTGCCGCCGGGACTGTTAACGCGCAGAACAATGGCTTTCACTTTAGGATCAAGACGCGCATCGCGGATCTGCGAAGCGGTGGTATCGCCACCCACGTTCCCCGGGGTTTCATCACCATCCATGATCGCGCCGTTCGCAAAGACCACGGCTACGGCGTCGCCAATATCGCTCGGTTTTTTCAGCTGATAATCGTAATAGCTGATGGCGCGGAAATTTTTCTCTTTGTCATCCCAGCCAAACTGTTTGGTAAGTGCTTTTTCCGCATCGGCGCTTGAGCCCAGCTCATCCACCAGTTTGTTATCCAGCGCGTATTTCGCCGTATCGCCATCGACCTTACGCAGCCCGTCCAGTACGCCTTGCGCACCAGGGAATATCTGTTGCGCGGTAACCTGACGGTTTGCGGCAATGGTGTTGAGATAATTCTGCCAGAGTTCGCCCACCCAGCGGCTATCCGCATCGCGCGCGGCCGGAGACATATCGTCGCGGATGAAAGGTTCAACGGCGGATTTATAAGTACCTACGCGGAACACATGGGTGCTGACTTTCAGCTTGTCGAGGAGGGATTTGTAATACAAGCCGTTGGTCGCGAAGCCATGCAGATCTACCACCCCTTGCGGCGAGAGCCAAATCTTATTGGCAAAGCTTGCGAGGTAATACTGCCCCTGGCTGTAGTTATCACCCACTGCATAGACCGGCTTACCGCTGTCGCGGAACTCGCGCAGTGCTTTACCGATATACTGCATAGAAGGCTGGTCAGCCCCGGCAAAGTTTTTCAAATCCAGCACGATCCCGGTGATATTCCGGTCTGATTGCGCCTGACGAATGGTGTCGACGATATCGAAAAGCGAGTTTTCCTGCAGGCGGTCGGAGCTTGCGCCAAAAAACTGGCGGCCCAGCGCGCCGAGTCGGTTGCTGGCGGAGGGTTTATCCACGACCACGCCGGTAATATCCATCAATAACGCACCCCGGCTGGCATGTTCTGCTTTGCTGTCGCTAAACTGCATCCACAGGCCAACGCCGACCAGCACCAATAAAATAAAGAACAAATTGAGCACCAGATTGCGGATGAAATTCAGCAATCGCCATGTCCACTTAAAAAAAACGGCAATAAAACGCCAAAGGGTTCGCATGTATTCTCCCTGGTTAGTAACGTTTGCCACTGCCCTGCGCGGCAAGTGTGGTTATCCTAATTAGCCTGGCTCCTGTTGTCAGCAGGAATCGCTGCCGGCGCTGTAACAAAATCTACGCACGTGTTAATTTTAGGAACAAATTTCAATACAGGAGTTTAACTAATGGATGCACTTGAACTGCTCGTCAACCGCCGTAGCGCTTCCCGGTTGGCTGAACCGGCACCGACAGGCGAACAACTGGACAATATTATTCGCGCGGGGATGCGTGCGCCGGACCACGGCACGCTACAGCCGTGGCAATTTTTCATTATTGAAGGTGAGGGCCTTTCCCGCTTTGGCAGGGTGCTTGAGCAGGGCGCTCGCAGCGCCGGGCTGGACGAAAAAGCGGTAGAAAAAGCACGCACTTCGCCATCGCGTGCGCCGATGATTATCGCCGTGGTGGCGAAATGTGAAGAGAGCCCGAAAGTGCCGCAGTGGGAGCAACTGCTCTCGGCAGGCTGCGCCGTGATGGCGATGCAGATGGCGGCCCTGGCTCAGGGCTTCAATGGGATCTGGCGCACCGGTCCATTGACTGACAGTCCGGTTGTGCGCGACGCACTGGACTGCCGCGTGCAGGATAAGGTAGTCGGTTTC
Organism: Phytobacter palmae; assembly: GCA_900112785.1. GTDB lineage: Bacteria > Pseudomonadota > Gammaproteobacteria > Enterobacterales > Enterobacteriaceae > Phytobacter > Phytobacter palmae. The sequence continues at coordinate 34,727 of FONB01000010.1, forward strand.
TTATACCTTGGCACTCCGCAACTAAAAGCCTCCACGACTATTAGCACGCCGGATACCGAGCCTTTCGTTCGTTATTTCTGATACTGGCTGGTAAAGCTGTCTGGATTGTGAGCGAATCGCCGCAATTCGGACAGTCACGCTTATCATGCAACGTTTTGGGCGTAGCCATAGCCGGATTATCCTGGCAAGCGTTGTCGGTCTAAAAGAACCACATCAAAAAGCTAACATCAGGCAACAACAGTTATTACTCACTGACAGTTGTCTCGAATAGCGGAGGCAGGTCAGAAGATTTAATTAATGATGCTGATAATTTGATTCGGCCTGCTCTGACGGAGGGTTTTGAAATACAGTAACTATATAGAAATTTTCCATGTGAATTCTGGTGAATGAAGAAGGAGATTAAGCACAAGATTTGCCGTAACGCTCCTACCGATGCCTCTTTTCTGCTCTAAGCGTGTCAAAACACTTCACAGCATGCGTAACCTCGCATATCACGCCCGTTGCATCAATTTCATGAAGAAAATTAAGTCTCCATTGTACACAGTTTTGATAAGTAGCACGTTTTGTTGAGATTCTGGATAATCCAGGAAAATCAAGCAAGTAGTGTTTTTCTGAAATACTGGCATTTCGAATGAAACCTGAGCTAAAATTCTTGTAACCACATGAAAAATATAAGTATTTATAAATAAAATGATATTGATTAACTTAAAAGCAATTTCTCTATGAAATATTTTCATTTGTGAACGATCGCACGCAAAGCTAACATTATATCTATTATAGAAACAGTGTTAATTATCGATGTGAAAAAAGATTGATTGCTTAATAAAACCATTGCAAGTTAACCCTGGAAAATATTTAGGGTGGGCTGGTCATTACCCCTCTATTTAATTTGAAACTCATAGATTAGGTATTTAAATGAAACGTACAATTCTTTCTTTAATCATTTTTTCTTCAATATCTACTGCTCATGCAATGACTATTGATCAGGCTAATAGAAATGTTGCTATCGCTGAGGCTGAGGTCTCGCAGGCACAGGCGAATTACAATTCATCGGCATATCAGAAAGGCGCTGGTGTAGCGGGTTCGGTAGAAGAGCATGACCTTAATAATGCTTCTCAGCGTCGTGCTCAGGCTTATGCCGATCAGCGTGCTGCTGTACAGCAACATGAATCTGAAATGGAAGCTGCAACTAAAGCGGATATTCAGAAAGAAATTGATGATCGTCGTGCTGAGGCTCGCATGAATGCTCCATCAGCAACTGCTACGCCATCCATTGATCGTAGCCAACACCTTGATAATCCTCACAATGCATGGTCAATGACTCCTGGGATCACGAAAGAGTCAAACCCGGCAGGCAACCCGACTCACCAGATTGCACCCGCTACGCATCTGGATGGTACTCATCAGGCTATTCCTCACGCTACAGCCACTGCTACCCCCAGTGTCGACCGTAGCGTTCATTTGGATGCGCCCAATCATGCTATCGAAGCTGTTACTGCTCAGAATAAAGCTATTGGCGATGCACTGGCTGCATCTAATCGTCAGCGCACTGCGATTCAGCATGTGGCTGAGGCTAATCTGAATCCAGTACATAAAACTGCGACAGCTAAGCCGGATACTGCCGACGCTGCGCAGGGTGCTCAATTAACTCAGATGAATATTAGGCGCACTGCGATTGAGCATATTGATGCTAACGCAGTGGCTCAGGCTCAGGAGCAAGCTGCTCATGCTGCGCGTTACAACATGAGCATACAACCTGCTGTAACAATCACTGAAACGGCGAAAGTCAGTGTCCCTTTCTCTGCACTGACTCCGGCAATTAAGCCTACTACAGTGACGCCGCCTACAACTGTTCCAGCGCAAACACTGACACCAGCAGTTAAACATGTTGAAACGATAGGTGTTAAGACTCCGGTTGAAGCGGTTCCGGCTACTGTAGTCAACGTAGCGACTGCGGTAGTTAGCGTCCCATTCGTCGATAAGAAAGGCGGTAATGGTAAAACTACCTCCAGCCATAGTGATCATGGTACGGGTACGGGTGCTGATAACGCCCATGATCATGCATTTGGAGGGCACACTGGCGGGGGTGGTGGCTTTAAATATTAATTAATATATGTATCCAATAACAATTTAATTACGTATAAAAAGGGGATGTAGTTCTCCTTTTTGTTATTAATCCATCAGGCCGGAAATAAGCGTTGTTACGGTTTTCATGTAAATGTCCATCACTACCTGGAGATCTTTGTATCCACTGATACGAGCAAGAAAAGCTAATATCATGCCTGGCTTTTGGGAATAATTTGTAATACCTGTATGTCTCAGTGAATAAAAAAGTATCTTTGCTTCCCAAAACGGGGAATATAGTTTGGAGGCGATTAAGGATCGTTTCATTACTATTCTTTTCAATGCCTGCTTTTTACTGGGTTCTTAGCATATATTTGTTTATCAGTGACACGATGGTGTGCTGAGTGTTTATTTATGCTGTTTATCTTACAGAATCAACGTAGCGTCACTTGCAGTAAGGTTTCTTGCTCGGTAGCCCATGCTTTAGCCTTACCAGGTACTTAAACCTGATAGATTACAGCTCCTTTAGGATTCACCCGCTGTTTAGTAGTTACCGATGCCATGCTAAAATCCCTCTCCTAAATACACATTTTCATTCTCATTAGCCAGGAAAAACTAAGTCAATTTAGACGCATGTATGTTTTTCAGCTAGTCAGGAGTTATCCATGAACGAACAAGGTATTCGTCTGACGCAATACAGCCACGGAGCAGGTTGTGGTTGTAAAATTTCCCCCAAAGTGCTCGATACTATCCTGCATAGCGAGCAAGCGAAGTTTATCGACCCGAACCTGCTTGTGGGGAATGAAACCCGCGATGACGCGGCGGTATACGATCTCGGCAATGGCACCAGCGTTATCAGCACGACCGACTTTTTTATGCCGATTGTCGACAATCCTTTTGATTTTGGCCGTATCGCTGCGACAAACGCGATTAGCGACATTTTCGCCATGGGCGGTAAACCGATCATGGCGATCGCGATTTTAGGCTGGCCGATCAACAAGCTGGCGCCTGAAATTGCCCGTGAAGTGGTGGAAGGTGGCCGACATGCCTGCCGTCTGGCGGGTATTGCGCTGGCGGGTGGGCACTCCATTGATGCACCGGAGCCTATTTTCGGGCTGGCGGTGACGGGCGTGGTGCCGACCGAGCGCATTAAGAAAAACAGTACTGCGCAGGCGGGTTGCCGTCTCTTCCTTACCAAACCGCTCGGTATTGGCGTGCTGACGACCGCCGAGAAAAAATCGCTGTTGAAACCCGAACACGTTGGGCTGGCAACAGAGGTGATGTGCCAGATGAACCTGGTCGGTGCTGCTTTTGCGGAAATTAACGGCGTGAAGGCGATGACCGATGTCACCGGTTTTGGCCTGCTTGGGCACCTGAGTGAAATGTGTCAGGGCGCAGGCGTTCAGGCGCAAATCTGGTATCAGGATGTGCCGAAATTACCGGGGGTTGAAGAGTACATTGCGCTTGGCGCAGTACCGGGTGGCACCCAGCGTAACTTCGCCAGCTATGGTCATTTAATGGGCGAGATGCCGGATGCGGTGCGCGATTTGCTCTGTGACCCGCAAACCTCTGGTGGCCTGTTACTGGCGGTGAGCGCCGAGGCCGAAGGCGAGGTTTACGCCACGGCGGCAGAATATGGCATTACCCTTGCGGCGATAGGCGAGCTGGTTAGCGCACGCGCAGGGCGTCCGATGATTGAGATCCGTTAAGCCAATGCGGTTGTTTATTGCCGAAAAACCCAGTCTGGGCCGCGCTATTGCGGATGTGCTACCCAGGCCACATCGCAAAGGCGACGGCTATATTGAATGTGGCAACGGGCAGGTGGTGACCTGGTGTATCGGTCACCTGCTGGAGCAGGCGCAGCCGGATGTTTATGACAGCCGTTACGCGCGCTGGAACCTTGCGGATCTGCCCATCGTGCCCGAAAAATGGCGGCTGCAACCGCGTCCCTCCGTAACTAAACAGATTAATGTGATCAAGCGTCTGCTCGCCGAGGCGACGGAAGTCGTCCACGCAGGTGACCCGGACAGAGAAGGGCAGTTACTGGTTGATGAGGTGCTCGATTACCTCGAACTGCCGTCGCAAAAGCGTCAGCAGGTCCAGCGTTGCCTGATTAACGATCTTAACCCCCAGGCGGTGGAGCGGGCGATTTCACGCCTGCGCGCCAATAGTGAATTTATTCCTTTGTGCGTTTCGGCACTGGCCCGCGCACGTGCCGACTGGCTGTATGGCATCAACATGACCCGCGCATACACGTTGCTTGGGCGTAATGCCGGGTATCAGGGGGTGCTTTCCGTTGGCCGGGTACAGACACCGGTCCTTGGGCTGGTGGTGCGCCGCGACGAAGAGATCGAGAACTTCGTGGCAAAAGATTTCTTCGAAGTGAAGGCGCATATTATCACCCCGGCCGGGGAGCGATTCACTGCCCTGTGGCAGCCGAGTGAGGCCTGTGAGCCTTATCAGGATGAAGAAGGTCGTTTGCTGCACCGTCCGCTGGCTGAACACGTGGTCGCGCGTATTACCGGGCAACCGGCGAATGTTACCGCCTATAATGACAAGCGGGAATCGGAACCGGCACCGTTACCTTTTTCGCTGTCGGCGCTGCAAATTGAAGCGGCGAAACGCTATGGACTGAGCGCGCAGAACGTACTCGACATCTGCCAGAAACTGTATGAAACCCACAAGCTGATTACCTACCCGCGTTCAGACTGTCGCTATTTGCCGGAAGAGCATTATGCCGGGCGTCATGCAGTGATGAACGCGATTGGCGCCCATGCGCCGGATCTTCTGCCGCAGCCTGTGGTGAACGCCGATTTGCGTAATCGCTGCTGGGATGACAAAAAAGTGGATGCCCACCATGCCATTATTCCTACTGCGCGCAGTACAAAGGTGAACCTGAGCGAAGGTGAAGCCAACGTTTACAATCTGATTGCGCGTCAGTATCTGATGCAGTTTTGTCCCGATGCGCTGTTCCGTAAATGCCAAATCGACCTTGATATTGCCAACGGCAAATTTATCGCCAAAGCGCGTTTTCTTGCCGAGGCGGGCTGGCGTACGCTGCTGGGGGCCAAAGAGCGTGATGAAGAGAACGACGGAACGCCGCTGCCGGTCGTGGCGAAAGGCGACGAACTTTTGTGTGAAAAGGGTGAGGTCGTGGAGCGTCAGACACAGCCGCCGCGCCATTTCACGGATGCGACGCTGCTTTCTGCGATGACGGGTATTGCCCGCTTTGTGCAGGATAAAGAGCTAAAAAAAATCCTGCGAGCAACGGACGGTCTGGGAACCGAGGCCACCCGCGCAGGCATTATCGAGCTGCTGTTTAAGCGCGGATTTCTGAGTAAGAAAGGGCGCTATATTCTTTCGACAGAGGCCGGACGCGCGTTGATTCACTCTTTGCCGGAGATGGCCGCCAGACCGGATATGACCGCGCACTGGGAGTCTGTGCTAACGCAAATAAGCGAGAAGCAGTGTCGTTATCAGGACTTTATGCAACCGCTGGTTGGCACGTTGCATGAGCTGATTCATCAGGCACGCAACACGCCGGTACAGCGATTTCGGGGCATCACCGCCCCGGCAGGTGAAAAGAAAAAAACATCGGGTAAACGTACAGCACGCAAACCGCGCAAAGACGACCCGACATCGCCGCAGCCTGCTGTCTGAGGCACATATCAGCAAATGCATAAGAAGGGGGGCGGTCACGGGGGAATCACCGTGATTTTGCCCAAAGATGACGTTAACTTGCACAATTCGTAAAAAGACGTGATGGTGTCGTCTTCCTGTCACAGCTAAACGGGATTATTATGCGCGCGAACACAGACCATTGAGTAGCAGGACTGGAAAATGAGCGAGCAAAAAGCCGTAGAGAAAAGCGAAGTACGTATCCGCGCCACTGTGCGCAACGCGCAATCCGATCGCAATGACAAAATGTTCAACGAACTCACCGCGGATGAGCAAATCGCGATCATTCTTAAACGTCACAGGGAAATTGTCTCATCGCTGGTGGTCAACTGAACGCCTGATGAGATTGCCCGGCGGCTCTGCGCTTACCGGGCATGGAACATAAAAGCCGGGTCGACGCAGTGCCGCCCGGCAGAATAACTCAGATAAGACCCTGACCGATCATCGCATCCGCCACTTTCACGAAGCCCGCAATGTTTGCGCCGCGCACATAGTGAGTCTGCTTAGCGTCGCCGCCATACTCCACACAGGCGTGGTGAATATCCAGCATAATGTGTTGCAGACGCGCATCCACTTTTTCCGCTTTCCAGCCAAGACGCGCCGCGTTCTGTGCCATTTCCAGCCCTGACGTTGCCACTCCTCCGGCATTCGCCGCTTTACCCGGAGCAAACAGTACGCCTGCATCCAGGAACAGATCGGTTGCCGCAATTGTGGTTGGCATATTGGCGCCTTCCGCGACTGCTTTCACGCCGTTGGCGATAAGCGTACGCGCGGCATCGACGTCCAGTTCGTTCTGGGTGGCACATGGCAGAGCAACATCCACTGGTACTGACCAGGGTTGCTGACCTTCAAGGTATTGCAGGCCAAACTCGCGGGCGTAATCCGCCACACGCCCATGCTGCTGTTCTTTGATTTCAATCAGACGCGCCAGTTTTTCGCTGGTGAAACCAGCCTCATCGACCACCGTGCCGTTGGAGTCAGATGCGGTAACCACGCGTGCGCCAAAGGCCATCGCTTTTTCAATAGCATACTGCGCTACGTTACCGGAGCCAGAAACGGCAACGCGCAGCCCTTCCAGACCCATACCATGACGTTTGAGCATCGCCTCGGTGAAATAGACGAGTCCATAGCCGGTGGCTTCCGGGCGAATTAAGCTGCCGCCGAATGAGAGCCCTTTGCCGGTGAACACGCAGGCATTGTTGTTAGAGAGTTTTTTCATCATCCCGGTCATAAAGCCCACTTCACGCGCGCCTACGCCGATATCACCTGCCGGAACATCAGTATCCGGCCCCAGGTGGCGATACAGCTCGGTCATTAGCGACTGGCAGAAACGCATCACTTCCGCGTCGCTCTTCCCTTTTGGATCGAAATCGCTACCGCCTTTACCACCGCCCATCGGCAGGGTAGTGAGGGCATTTTTGAAGGTCTGCTCGAAGCCAAGGAATTTGAGGATGGATAAGTTGACGGAGGGATGGAAGCGCATGCCGCCTTTAAACGGGCCAATGGCAGAGTTAAATTGCACACGCCACGCGCGGTTAACCTGCACCTGGTTTTTATCGTCGACCCATACCACGCGGAACTGAATAACACGTTCCGGTTCAACCAGTCTTTCCAGCAGGGATAACTGACGATAACGGGGGTTTTGTTCGAGAAAAGGCCACAGTGTGGTCATTACTTCACGTACGGCCTGAGCAAACTCAGGCTGATGCGGATCGCGCTTTTGAACGTGGGAAAGAAATGATTCAAGAGAGCATGTCTGTTCCATAGATATAAGAGCCTCTTATGTTGATGATGGGATTTTATGGTTGTTGTGCGAGAAAAAATCAGCGTTTTTTCGACTATAACATCTGCAATATGACGTAAAGCAAGTAAAAATAGTTCGGCAGTATCAAATTAATAATGGGTGGCCTGTCATAATAAAAACCGATGACGAAAGAAATTACGGTTCGTTAATAGAGATACGTTATAGTGATAAAAGGTTCTATTCAGGAAGAAAATGCTATGAAGCGTTCACTGTGGGTATGGGGTTGTGTGCTGATGGTAGTCTCTGCGGGGGCCAGTGCGGATCGACGCCTGTCGCCGGATGTACAGGTGAATGTGCCGCCGGAAGTGTTTACCTCTGGTGGACAGCAAAGTTCGCAGCCCTGCAACCAGTGCTGCGTTTATCAGAATCAGAATTACACCGAAGGGGCGGTTATTAAAGCCGAAGGCGTGCTGCTCCAGTGCCAGCGTGATGAACGCACGGTTTCTACAAACCCGCTGGTCTGGCGGCGCGTGAAGCCATAAAGGCTTCCAGCAGAGGGATATCTGCAGGCGCAAGCGGCCAGCTAAAGGCTTCCTGCGGCGCACACCAGATAAGCGCTGCGTGATGATAGCGGGTAAGTGTGCCGGTGAAGGTCGGCACATGCCAGGCATGCAAATTGATAATGCGCCCGGAGACCTCGCGCTGGTGGCTTGCGATATATGTTGTCGGCACGGCTTCAATACCAAGCTCTTCGCGAAGCTCACGTATTAATGCTTCCGACTGACTCTCTCCGGCTTCTACCTTACCGCCAGCAAATTCCCACAGCCCTGCCTGATCGCCCTGCTCCGGACGCTGGGCCAGCAAAATCTGACCATCGCGCTCAATAATGGCGGCGACAACCTCTATCGTTTTAAGCATGATTATCCATTGTTGTGATGCAAGCTCCACTCATACCAGCCGCCATCATATACCCCGATATTCTTCCAGCCCATGGCGCGCGCGCAGATAAATGCCAGCGAGGCGCGCCAGCCGGTTCCGCAGTAAAAGGCGATTTGCTGATCTGCGGTAATATTCCATGCTTCCCACATGGCCGTAATATAATCCGCGCAGCGTAAGGTCTCATCGGGGTTAAGAAAATCCTCAACGCCATCTTTACCGCTTCCGCCGCGTCCCCAGCGCGCACCGGGGATGTCGCCACTGGCATCAATATAAGCATAACCACTGGTCGCGCCGGAATACTCAGCCCAGGAGCGGATACTCACGACCGAGGCATCCTGGCGGTTCAACAGCGCCTGCGTTTGTGCCAGGGAGAGCATCAATTGCGGTTGAGCGGGGATGGGAGCACCAAAATCGCGTGCGGGCGTGATGGATAGCGTATCGCCGGATACAACCGGAAAACCAGTGCGAAGCCAGGCTTGCCAGCCACCGTCCAGCAAACGCACATCCTGCACCCCGGCATATAACAAAATATGGGCCACGCGCGCGGCGGCAAGAGGGGTACGGCTATAGAGGATGACGGTGGTATCGCAGCATATGCCGTGCGTGGTCAGCACGTCACACAGAGTCTCAGGGGGGACGACATTCCACAGAGGCTCGCTTTCCAGCTCCTCGGTGTCAAGATAGTCCGCGCCGGGAATATGTCCACGCCGGAACGTATCACGTTCACCCCAACCTGCTTCTATCAATATCCACTTCCCGACGGGGTGTTCGCTGACCTGGCGATGAGTCAGTAGCGCGTTAAGCCAGCCTGCCGGAACCAGGTGATGAAAACCGGGCAGACGCTTGAGTGTAAAAGAAGAGGAGAACGCGTCGCTGATACGCCAGGGAGCATGGAGTCCCTTCTGGCTTAACCAGACCTCTACCGCGTCATTATCTTGCGGTGCGCCATAGAGCGCGATAGAGGTTTCAGCGCTTACCGGGCGCAGGGCAGACCAGGAGGCGAACTGCGCGTCCGTCATCTCCTCAAGCCAGGATGCGGCAAGATTACGCGCGCCTGGAACATGGCCGGATGACCCGTGCAGCGCATCCGGCCAGCCGTTATACAATGCGCTGTCGCGCGTATCGATGACCACGCCATTGTGCTGGCGGAATCGGCAAAGGGGGATGTTTTTAGTCATAGCGTGTCAGAGCCAAAGAGGGCGGTCATAACATGACCGCCGCAATGGGAAAGTGACGCTTATTCGACCCTGAAGGTAGCCCATACCGGGGCATGGTCGGAGGGTTTATCCATACTGCGGATATCATAATCGATGCCAGTTTCGATGCAGCGCTCCGCCAGCGGTGAGCTGGCCAGCAGCAGGTCTATACGCAGACCCCGGTTGTCATCAAAGCCTTTGGAGCGGTAGTCAAACCACGAGAAGCGCTCGTTATTGTCCGGGTTTGCTGCACGCCAGGTATCCACCAGCCCCCAGTTGACCAGGCGGCCCATCCATTCACGTTCTTCCGGTAAAAAAGAGCATTTGCCGGTCCGCAACCAGCGTTTGCGGTTCTCTTCGCCGATACCGATATCCAGATCGGTCGGGCTGATATTCATATCCCCCATGATCAAAACCGGATTCTCTTTTTTAAGCTCATTATCGAGGAAGTTTTGCAGATCCTGGTAAAACTTCTCTTTGGCCGGGAATTTAACAGGGTGGTCGCGACTTTCTCCCTGCGGGAAATAACCATTGATAACAGTGATGTTACCCAGCGGAGAGGGAATTTCCGCCATGATGATACGGCGCTGGGCTTCTTCTCCGTCGTCCGGGAAACCGCGACGCACGGAGACAGGTGTCGCTTTGGTCAGTAGCGCCACGCCATAGTGCCCTTTCTGCCCATGATAAAAGACGTTGTAGCCGAGTTTCGCCACCTCTTCGAGCGGGAACATGTCGTCGTGGACTTTCGTCTCCTGCAGGCCAATCACATCGGGCTGGTGCTGCTCAACAATGGCTTCCAGTTGATGGGGACGGGCTCGCAGGCCGTTGATATTAAAAGAGACAAATTTCATAGTCGCCGCCAGATTGCTGTGGGAAATGTGGCTGGGATGTTAGCAGAAAATGACAACGGATGCCTATGGGTCTCGTCGTTAAGAGTCAATCCGTTCTCTTAATTAAGCATGAGCAGTTACAGGAATATCTATTAAATGCTCTGTATTATTAAACAGGTTAGTTTGTTTTTGTTAATTACCATGACTTACTTTTAATACTAATAAAAACGCAGTATTGATTACACCTTGACTTTGCATTCCATTCAATCAATTCTGTTCGCCCTCGCTAAGTGATGCAATGTCATTTATTAGCCTTGCTATGCATGCAATCTGTCTGGCAATACAACGTGTGGAATTGAATGCCGGATTTAATGATGGTCAGGGAGGATGCGTGACATGCAAAGGAAATATAAAATAAAACTAAATATTCTCATTGGCGGTTGTGTTTTATTGGTTTGTCCCATGACAGTCAGTGCCGTTGAGTTGAATTGTACAGCATATGGCCAGACATCTTATTATAATGCAAGCCGGACGATAATCGTTCCGGTCGATTCCCTTGAGTTATCAAAAGATAAACTTGATGTTTTGCTGACATCGATGAATAACTACGCAACTTGTGGCGGTAAAGCACAGCCTAATTATGCCGATGCCGTTCGCACCAGAGCGTTAACGCTCTCGACAGCTTTGACTAATCTTGGTTATCAGGGTTATGTGATATCTAATGGTGGCCCAATGGTGTTGTCACCAACGAATTTATGCCTTTGGCCAGACAGCAGTTGCTCAATAATTAATGGGTTTGACAAAACAACCTTATTAAATGTAAAAATTGGTATCAAGCGTGCTGTAAATTCTGGTAACTGGAAAGCAGGCGCGACTATTGATGCCAATACGGAAATTGCAAATATGTTAACGCAATTCCGATATGGACTTGGATCAATGTCATGGGGCACCACATTTAATTGGTCTTTCGTTTTAAAAAATAATATGGTTATCCCTGCCTATACTTGTTCTGTCACCCAATACGATAAAAGCGTGACGCTGCCGAATATAAGACGCAGCGATATTGTCGGCCACGGCACGGGCCGTTATCCCAATGCCAAAAAAACATTTAAATTTAATCTTGCCTGCGATGAACAAACCTCAGTATCGGTGACCTTTGAAGGCGATACCTTAAGCGGAACCGGAACGGATTCGGTGTTAAAAAACAGACTGAGCGGCAATGATAACGTTGGCATCCAGTTACTTTTTAACGACAGTACGCCAGTGAAAATGGCCGAAAAAATTACCGTGGCAGCCAGCGCGCAGTCATCTGAGCTGTTGAGCTTTAATGCCTATTACTACTACAAGGGCGGTGATATCAGCGGCGGCCCCGTTAAAGCAAATACCACCTTTACGTTTGAATACCAGTAATATTGAAGGCTGACCTGCGCGTCAGCCTTTTGTTTATTTAGCGCTATACCGCGCACGGCCCCATGTCAGCATCCCTTCCAGCAACTGCTGTAATAACGCCTGCAAGGCAGGTGCCCGTGTTTCAGACCAGCAATAAGGCGGCATTTCGTCCATATAATTCACTTGCGCCAGCTCAAGCTGCACGGCATGGATATCGGCATCGGGTTGGCCATAAGCACGGGTAATATATCCACCTTTGAAACGTCCGTTAAGCACATGGCTGAACTGCGTCTGCTGTTGGCAGATATTCGTCAGCACACCGCTCAGCTCAGGTGAGCAACTGGCGCCGCTATTGGTGCCGAGGTTTAAATCGGGTAATTTCCCGTCAAACAGCCGTGGGATGACCGATGCAATTGAGTGAGCGTCAAACAACAGCGCATAACCAAACTGTTGTTTAATCCGCGCAAGCTCTGAGCGGAGGCACTCATGATAAGGATGCCAGATTTGATCCAGATACGCCTGACGTCGGGCGTCGTCCGGGGTCATACCAGGTTTAAAGGTGTCGCGGCCATCAAACAGCGTATCGGGAAAGAGGCCAGTCGTTGCCGTGGTGTAGAGCGGTTTGTCGTCAGACGGGCGGTTCAGGTCAATAACAAAACGGGAATAATTCCCGACCAGGATACTGGCCCCCTGAGCGCGGGCAAAATCATACAGGCGTGGAATATGCCAGTCTGTATCGCCTAATGGCAGCGCCGCTTCGCTAAGGCCGTCAGCAACCTCTTGCGTCAGGCGTATTCCGGCGTGGGGAATACTGATCAGTAACGGCGATGTGCCAGCCGTGAAACTATAGGGTGCAGTGATATCTGAAAAACTCATAGGTCATGGTTTCCTCGTACTTTTCCGCGATAGACCACCGTGCAGGGCAATTCTCCGCCCAGCCAGTAGACCAGCTCAGCCGGTCGCGAGAGCGGCCAGTGGATAAAATCGGCGACTTTGCCCACAGCCAGCGTGCCGTGAGAGTCCTGTAACCCGAGCGCGCGTGCGCCATGGCAGGTGACCCCGGCCAGCGCCTCTTCCGGTGTCAGGCCAAACAGCGTACAACCCATGTTCAGCATCAGGCGTAGCGAAAGCACCGGGGAGGTGCCGGGGTTGGCGTCGCTCGCCAGCGCCATTGGCACCTTATGCTGGCGGAATGCGGCCACCGGCGGCTGCTGTTTTTCACGTAATAAATAGAACGCGCCGGGCAATAACACGGCGACGGTCCCACTGGCCGCCATGGCGATGGCATCTTCCCCGGTGGCATATTCCAGGTGATCGGCTGACAGCGCGTGATGTCTTGCCGCAAGTGCGCTGCCGTGCAGTGAGGAGAGCTGCTCCGCATGCAATTTTACCGGCAAACCCAGTGCTTTCGCGGTGTCGAATACCCGCTCAACCTGAGCCGGGGAGAATGCCAGATGTTCGCAAAATGCATCGACCGCATCGGCCAGCTTTTCCCGGGCGACAATCGGCAACAGGGTGTCGCAAATCAGGCGGATATACTCATCGGGCTGGTTCTTATATTCGGGGGGAAGCGCATGGGCGGCAAGGCAAGTGGACTTAATTTCAATCGGTAGCCGTGTCGCTAAGGTGCGGATCACCCGCAACATTTTCAGTTCACTGTCGACGGAAAGCCCATAGCCCGATTTTATCTCAACACAGGTGACGCCTTCGGCTAACAGCGGGCGCAGGCGGAATAACGCCGATTCGATCAGCTCTTCTTCCGTCGCCTCACGGGTGGCGTTAACCGTGGAGATAATCCCACCGCCAGCTGCGGCGATTTCCGCATAACTTACCCCGTTCAGCCGTTGCTCAAACTCGCCGCTGCGATTGCCGCCAAAGACCAGATGGGTATGGCAATCGACAAAACCGGGCGTTATGAGCCCGCCTGCAAAATCATGCTGTTCGGCGTCGGGGAAAGGCGGGCAATCGGCGGCCTGGCCGAGCCAGATAATTTTCCCGTCGGCTACGGCGATAGCGCCGTTTTCTATCTGGCTGTAGTGCCCGTTTTGCATCGTTACCAGCGTGGCGCCACGCCAGACGCTATCGCAACGGGCTGGCGATGTCGCGGAAAAAGACAACGGTTCGGCTAACGGCATGACAAACTCCGGGTTGGATTTATCTTGTATAGACAATTAAAGTCAACCTAACGCATAACCGGAAACGCGGCAAGGCGAGCAGAAAGAGTTTTTACTTATTGCTGGCGGGTTTACATATCAGGAGACATAGCGGCCAGAAAAGCCGCTATGGGCAAAGCGGGATTAGCCGTGACTGGTGAAGCGGCCAAACAGCTGGTAGCGCGAGCCGGGGTAAACCAGGCGGGCGGAGGTGACGATGCGGCTTCCGCTCCAGGTGCGACGGTGGATCAGCAGGCAGGGTTCGTGCTCTGCCAGTTGCAGCAATTCGCGCTGCTCGTCGCTGGCGCTGACCGCTTCGACCCGATGTTCGCCCGCCGTCAGCGGCGATATTTCCATCAAATAGGTGTAGGGCATCTGTTTGTTGAACACCTGGCGCAGATAATCCGGGGCGGCGGCCGGGTTAACGTAACGGTCTTCAATTTGCACCGGCACGCTGTTTTCGTAATGGACGATTTGCGAATAGAACAGGGTGTCGCCGGGCGCGATACCTAATTGCATGGCCTGATCGGCATCGGCCTCGCGGGCTTCGCATACCAGAATCCTGCTGTCGTGGCGATGGCCGCGCTGGGCGATCTCATCGGCGATATTATGCACTTCCAGCATCGGCGTATAGGCTTTCGCTTCGGCCACGAAGGTACCGACGCCCTGCATGCGGATAAGAAAACCTTCGCTGGTCAGTTCCCGCAGCGCACGGTTAATGGTCATTCGGCTCACGCCAATTTCATTGACCAGTTCACTTTCCGATGGGATACGTTGGTGGGGCTTCCAGGCGCCGGAGCGAATCTGGCCGATAATTGCCTGCTTCACACGCTGATAAATCGGGGCAGGGGTATCACTCATGGCGGCGGCAAGCTCAGACAGTGCCTGCCGGTTCACGCCGTGTTGTGCTACACCGTTAGGTGAAGGCTCCGACATTTTCTTACCTCTCAAAAGATCCACAGGTATCAGGAACGTTTCCACAACGCCCGGCCATATTCACCGCGCAGGGGATAAGCGCCAGTTGCTGAAAAACGAAAAATAGTAAAAAAAAGACGCTGCAAGTTTACAGCCAATTCAGGCATATGTATATGTATAGACAAATTGGTCACAGGTTTGGCAATGGTCTGCATAAAGGTATGCAGGCATTGCTTTTCCCTGCTCAGGAAGGTTGCTATGCCTGCATATTTTGCTCCACGTGTCTTGCTCGCCAGAGGTTGGGCGCACCATGTCCGACTGGAGGTTGATGATGTCGGCATACTGACCGACATCACGCCACAAGCCTCTCCCGATGGTTGTATCCCGCTTTCCGGTCCGGTGGTGCCAGGGATGCCGAACCTGCACTCTCATGCTTTTCAGCGCGTAATGGCCGGGCTTGCGGAAGTGGCGGGCGACCCGCAGGACAGCTTCTGGACCTGGCGCGATCTGATGTATCGCATGGTGCAGCGGCTGACCCCGGAACAGGTCGGCGTGATCGCCCGCCAGCTCTATATCGAGATGCTCAAAGGTGGTTACACCCAGGTCGCCGAATTCCATTATCTGCACAATGACATCAGCGGTAAGCCCTACGCCGATCGTGGTGAGATGACCGCTCAGTTGAGCGCCGCTGCCGGGGACGCAGGGATTGGCCTGACGCTCTTGCCGGTGCTTTACAGTTATGCCGGGTTTGGCGGGCAGCCTGCTCAGGCGGGGCAAAAACGCTTTATTCAGGATGCCGACAGCTACTTAGAGCAGCAGGCGATCATTGGGCGGCAAATCAATGGAAAATGGCTGCAAAACCAGGGGCTGTGTTTTCATTCCCTGCGTGCGGTGACGCCTGAACAAATGGAGCAGGTATTATGCGCCAGCGACCCGAAGCTCCCGGTCCATATTCATATCGCCGAGCAGCAAAAAGAGGTTAACGACTGCCTGAGCTGGAGCGGTCAGCGCCCCATCAGTTGGCTGTATGATCATCTGGATATCGATGCCCGCTGGTGCCTGATCCACGCCACCCATGCGGATGGCTACGAAGTGACGAAAATTGCCCGTAGCGGTGCCGTTGCCGGCCTGTGCCCGACCACCGAAGCGAATCTTGGCGATGGTATTTTCCCGGCAGTTGATTATCTGACGCAGGAAGGACGCTGGGGCATTGGCTCAGACAGTCATGTCTCGCTCAATGTGGTGGAAGAGTTGCGCTGGCTGGAATATGGCCAGCGCCTGCGCGATCAGCGGCGTAACCGGCTGGTCACTTCGGGGCAAACGCGGGTAGGGGATGTGCTTTATACGCAGGCGTTATCCGGTGGTGCGCAGGCCTGCGGTGTCAAGGTGGGGCAACTCTCGGTCGGTTATCGCGCCGACTGGCTGGTGCTCGACAATCAGGACCCTTACCTGGCAGTAGCCAACGATAGCGAGTTACTTAACCGCTGGTTATTTGCAGGGCATGCCGGGCAGATCCGCGATGTCTATGTTGGCGGCGTTGCGCGCGTTATTGACGGGATTCATCCTCAGCAACAGGCCGCAGCGTCTGATTTTCTGCATCTGTTGCAACAGCTTTCTCAGGAGAGTGCATGAACAACTGGCACCCGTTTTCCCTGGGCGCGTTGCCGGTGAGCCGCTGGCGCAATGGCGGGGGAGAAACCCGCGAGATCGTCAGTTGGCCTCCGGGTTCGCCGCAATTTGACTGGCGCGCCAGCATTGCCACTATCGCCGCCGATGGCCCGTTTTCCGCCTTCCCGGGTATTGATCGTTCGATAACGTTACTGAGCGGAGAGGGGGTGCATCTCTGCGATGGCGGACAACTTAGCCACCGACTGAGCACTGTCGGCGCACCGTTTGCTTTCAGTGGCGACCTCTCACTCAGCGCGCATCTTCTGGGCGGTACGACGATGGATTTCAACCTGATGACCCGCCGCAATGTCTGCGCCTCCAGGGTGGTCGCTCTGCGTGAGAGCGGGATAATCACTGCCGGGCAAGGCGGCGTGCTGTATGCCATTCATGGCGACTGGCAACTGCCGGACGGAACCCGTTTCGGCAAGGGCGATGGCTTCTGGTGGTCGATAAGCGACAGACAGGCGCAATGGTTGATTTCGCCGCTTGCACAGTCAGTACCTGGCGATGGCCTGTTGTTGTGGGCTGCGGTCACGGACTAACCCGGAGCAGGTTGCACTGAAATAGCGCGCCGGGCGCACTACTTTGATTCGTCAGGCCCACCGCCAGTGGGCGAAAGCAACGATACGGGCGTATTTGCGGACTGGCACAAAGCTTGCTTTATCTTTCTCGGCTTAATTGTATAGACAAGAATATACAGAAGCATCATTCGCCGGTGGCAATTTGCTGCGCAGGCATTCCCCGAGACAGGTAATTTGGCAGGAGTGGCAGATGAGCAACATGATTTCCAGGACTGTACTAAAGCGTTCGTTATCTCTGTTAGGGCTGGCAGTCGCGTTAGGTGGTGCGGCTAACACAGCGCTGGCGGCGGATACGCCGGTGGCGATTGGGATTTCCGGCTGGACCGGCTTCGCACCGCTGACTCTCGCCGACAAAGCGGGCATTTTCAAAAAGAATGGTCTTGATGTGACCCTGAAAATGGTCCCGCAGCAATCCCGACATCTGGCGATTGCCTCCGGCTCGCTGCAATGCGCGGCGACCACGGTAGAAACCTATCTCACCTGGAATGCCAGCGGTGTGCCTGTTAAGCAAATCGTGCAACTGGATAAATCATACGGCGCGGATGGGATCGCGGTACGTAGTGGTATCAACAGCGTGGCTGACCTCAAAGGCAAAACGATTAGCGTCGATGCTCCCGGAACCTCATCTTATTTTCTGCTGGCGTGGATCCTTGATAAAAACGGCATGACGATGAAAGACGTCAAACTCGCGACCTTAGGGCCGGACGCCGCTGCGCATGCGTTTATTGCCGGGCAGAACGACGCTGCCGTGACCTACGAACCCTATCTTTCCAACATCCGCCAGAGTCCGGATAAGGGCAAAATCCTGACCACCACACTCGAATACCCGATGGTGATGGATACCCTTGGCTGCACGCCATCCTGGCTGGATAAAAACCCGAAAGCGGCCCAGGCGCTGGTCAACAGCTACTTCGAGGCGCTGGATATGATCAAAGCCGAGCCGGATAAAGCCAATGAGATCATGGGCGCGGCGGTGAAAGAGACCGGTAAACAATTTGCCGAAGAGTCCAGTTATCTGCGCTGGCAGGATCGCGATGCGAACAAAAAATTCTTTAGCGGCGAAATCGTGAGCTTCACCAATGAGGCGGCACGTTTGCTTACGGAGATGAAAATTCTGCGTAAAACGCCGGATATCAACACGTTGTATGACGCGAAGTACGTTACTCAGCCATGAAGGACCACGATATGAACAGTCCTGTCAGTCAGGCCGCGGACTATGCCAGCAAGACCACGACAGACTTACGCGAGCCGGCACCTCTGCCGGCAAGCAAAAAGGTCTGGCATAACCCGTTGATGGTGCCATTACGCCCCGTTGCGCCCCGGCACCGCTGGTTTCTGGGCTTCTGTTTTTTTGTGCTGTTTTTTGCCTTATGGGCGCTGGTGACCTTTACCGGTCTGGTTGCTCCGACTTTCCTCGCAAGCCCGGCCAGTATGGTGCAGGAAGGGGTGTTGTTGTTTACCGATTTCGATTTCACCACCGATATCGGCATGACGGTAATGCGCGTTTTGGGCGGGTTTATCCTGGCCTGTGTTATCGCTGTGCCTCTGGGTATCTGGATGGGCTCGTACAAACTTATCGAAGCTTTCTTCGAGCCGTTTGTCTCATTTTGCCGCTACCTGCCTGCTTCCGCATTTGTGCCTCTGCTGATCCTGTGGGCCGGTATCGGTGAAATGCAGAAGATCCTGGTGATTTTTATTGGCTCTTTCTTCCAGATAACCCTGATGGTCGCTGTCGCCGTGGGGGCTGCGCGTCGCGATCTGGTTGAGGCAGCCTACACCCTGGGGGCGACAAATAAGAGTGTAGTGCGTCGGGTCATTATTCCCGGTGCGGCGCCAGAAATCGCCGAGCTCTTACGTCTGGTGCTCGGCTGGGCCTGGACCTATGTGATTGTGGCGGAGCTCATCGGTTCATCCAGCGGGATAGGCCATATGATTGTCAACAGCCAGGCGTTACTTAACACCGGGCAGATGATCTTCGGCATTATCGTTATTGGCTGTATTGGATTGCTCTCCGACCTGTTGTTTAAAGCGGTTAACCGCCGTCTGTTTGTATGGAGCTCACTGTAATGAACTATCCGAAGCTGAGTGTGCGCCAGGTGGAGCGTGTCTTCAGTGGCCCGAAAGGTGAAAAAACCCAGGCACTGTTGCCAGTGGATTATCAGGTCAATGAGAACGATTTTATTACCATCCTCGGCCCTTCCGGCTGCGGGAAATCAACGCTGTTGCGTATTGTCGCGGGGCTTGATCAGCCTACTCGCGGTGAAGTCTGGCTGGATGGGGAGCTGGTTGACGGCCCCGGCGCGGATCGCGGCATGGTCTTCCAGAGCTATACGCTCTTTCCCTGGCTTACCGTTGAGCAAAATATCCGCTTTGGTTTGCAGGAGCGTGGCGTGAGTAAAGCGGCGCAAAAGGAGCGCAGCGACTATTTTATTAATAAGGTCGGTTTGCGTGGCTTTGAGCATCACTTCCCACGACAACTGTCAGGCGGCATGCAGCAACGCACGGCGATTGCCCGTGCGCTGGCCAATGACCCGAAAATTTTGCTGATGGATGAACCCTTTGGTGCGCTTGATAATCAGACGCGCGTGATGATGCAGGAGTTACTGCTGTCGATATGGGAGTCCTCACGCAAAACGGTACTGTTTGTGACCCACGATATTGATGAAGCCATTTTTATGGCCAATAAAGTGGCCATTTTCAGCGCCCGTCCGGGACGAATCAAAACCGAAGTGGCGGTGAACTTTCCGCATCCGCGTGATTACACCTTAAAGACGTCGCCTGAGTTTATGACGCTCAAGGCGCGGATAACGGAAGAGATCCGTACCGAAACGATGCAGACCATGGATCATTGATCGCCCGTTTTTTGCTTCGTGTTGCCACTTTTTTGTCAGGTTGTGCGTAAGCACCCGGTGGGCCGAGTCCTTACCGGGTATATTTTCAGCTTTACTTGTATATACAGGAATAGATTATGGCTCCTTCATCCACCGGTTTCACTCTTTGCCGACTGCAGCCCGGTCAGGTCGACCTGCCCATGCTTCGCCAGATTTATCAGGGTAATGTTCATCTCGCGCTGGCGGAGGAGGCCCGTGCCGATGTGCTGGCCTCTCAGGAGACGGTCACCCGCATTGTGGCATCGGGGGAGGTGGTGTACGGCATCAATACCGGGTTCGGCAAACTGGCGCAAACCCGCATTCCGGCCGAGCGTCTGGCGGAATTACAGCGCAATCTGGTGCTGTCACACAGCGTCGGGACGGGTAAATATCTGGCGGATAACATCGTGCGCCTGGTGATGGCCACGAAGATCCTCAGCCTGTCGCGTGGTCATTCCGGCATTCGCATTGAAGTGATTGATGCCCTGATAACGCTCTTTAATGCCGGGGTCTATCCCTGCATTCCGGAAAAAGGATCGGTGGGGGCATCCGGCGATTTAGCCCCGCTGGCACACCTGTCGCTGATGCTGATTGGTGAAGGTACGGTGACGGCGCAGGGCAACACAATGTCGGCGGTGGAAGGTCTGGCGAGTGCGGGGATACGCCCGTTCGAACTCGGGCCGAAAGAGGGGCTGGCGCTGCTTAACGGCACACAGGTTTCGACCTCCCTCGCACTGTCGGGATTATTTGAGGCTGAGCGTGTCTTTGCCGCCGGGCTGGTGGCCGGCGCCCTGTCGCTGGAAGCCATTAAAGGTTCCGTTAAGCCGCTCGATCCGCGTATTCATGAAGCCCGCGGACAGCAAGGTCAGATTGCCGTGGCGGCAGCGCTGAGCAAAATCCTCGCCGGGAGCGACATTGTGACCTCCCATGCGGCATGTGGCCGCGTGCAGGACCCGTATTCCATCCGCTGCGTGCCACAGGTGATGGGCGCGTGTCTGGATAACTTACACCATGCCGCCCGCATCCTGCGTATAGAAGCCAATGCCGCTTCCGATAATCCACTGGTCTTTGCCGAAAACGGCGACGTCATTTCCGGCGGCAATTTCCATGCCGAACCGGTGGCTTTCGCCGCCGACATTATCGCGCTGGCGGTCGCTGAGATTGGGGCAATATCTGAACGCCGTATGGCCCTGTTGCTGGATACGGGGTTATCCGGTTTGCCGCCATTCCTCGTGCGTGACGGCGGGGTGAACTCCGGCTTTATGATTGCTCAGGTCACCGCCGCCGCGCTGGCCTCAGAAAACAAATCGCTGGCTCATCCGGGAAGTGTTGACAGCCTGCCCACCTCTGCCAATCAGGAAGACCATGTCTCGATGGCGACCTACGCCGCACGCCGTCTGGGTGATATGTGTTTCAACACCAGCGTTGTGGTCGGCATTGAAGCGATGGCCGCCGCGCAAGGGGTGGATTTCCACCGCCCGCTGCAAAGTTCAGCGACGCTGGAAAACGAAATGAAAGCGATTCGCCAGAACGTTGCGTTCCTTGAAAAGGACCGCCTGATGGCACCG
Organism: Phytobacter palmae; assembly: GCA_900112785.1. GTDB lineage: Bacteria > Pseudomonadota > Gammaproteobacteria > Enterobacterales > Enterobacteriaceae > Phytobacter > Phytobacter palmae. Next base: position 56,322 of record FONB01000010.1, read on the forward strand.
GATGTCGAAATGATGCGTCTGTGGGCGTCCCGCGAACACTGGCCCGCAGAAATCGAAGCGCTGTTGCCGAGCTTCGCCTGATAACGCTGTGCAAAAAATTCAAATTTAGAGAAGGAAATGAACATGAATGCGTCACACAAAAATGCCGAAGCTCGCGTTGTCCGTGCGCCCCAGGGGAGCGAACTGAGCTGCCAGAACTGGTTGATTGAAGCGGCCTACCGCATGATTCAGAACAACCTCGATCCGGATGTCGCTGAACGCCCGGAAGATCTGGTGGTTTATGGTGGTATCGGCAAAGCGGCCCGCAACTGGCCAGCCTTTGAGGCAATTCTTGAGAGCTTACGCAAGCTGCGGGAAGACGAAACCCTGCTGGTACAGTCGGGGAAACCGGTCGGTGTTTTTCGCACCCACACCAACGCGCCACGGGTATTGATTGCTAACTCCAACATCGTTCCCCACTGGGCGCACTGGGAACACTTCCATGAACTGGATAAAGCCGGTCTGATGATGTACGGCCAGATGACGGCCGGTTCATGGATTTACATCGGTGCACAGGGCATTGTGCAGGGCACCTACGAAACCTTCGCCGAAGCCGGGCGCCAGCATTACAACGGCAACCTGCGCGGTAAGTGGATTTTAACCGCCGGGCTGGGCGGAATGGGCGGCGCGCAACCGCTGGCAGGCGTCCTGGCAGGCGCGAGCGTGCTGGCGATTGAGTGCCAGGAATCTCGCATCGATTTCCGTCTGCGCACGCGCTATCTCGACTACAAAACCCACAGCCTTGACGACGCACTGACGATGATTGAAAAAGCCTGTGCCGAGAAAAAAGCCATCTCTGTTGGCCTGCTGGGTAACGCCGCTGAGGTGATGCCTCAACTGGCGGCACGGGCGAAAGCAGGCGGTCTGCGCCCGGACATTGTCACCGATCAGACCTCGGCGCACGATCCGCTCAACGGTTATCTGCCGGAGGGCTGGAGCCTGGAAAAATGGCAGCAGACGCGCCAGTCCGATCCGCAAGCGGTAGTGAAAGCGGCCCGCGCCTCCATGGCGAAACACGTGCAGGCGATGCTCGATTTCCACGCTATGGGGATCCCGACCGTCGATTACGGTAACAATATTCGCCAGGTTGCCAAAGAGGAGGGGGTAACCAACGCCTTTGATTTCCCGGGATTCGTTCCTGCTTATATTCGTCCGCTCTTCTGCGAAGGCAAGGGGCCTTTCCGCTGGGTTGCGCTTTCCGGGGACCCTGAAGATATCTACAAGACCGACGCCAAACTGAAAGAGTTATTCCCGAATAACGCCAATCTTATCAACTGGCTGGATATGGCACGCGAGCGCATTGCGTTCCAGGGGCTGCCAGCACGCATCTGCTGGCTTGGCCTGGGGGAGCGCCATCTTGCCGGGCTGGCCTTTAACGAGATGGTGCGCAATGGCGAGCTAAAAGCGCCGATTGTCATTGGTCGCGACCATCTTGATACCGGCTCTGTTGCTTCGCCTAACCGCGAAACGGAAGCGATGAAAGACGGTTCTGACGCGGTATCTGACTGGCCGCTGCTCAACGCGCTGCTCAATACCGCCGGCGGCGCGACCTGGGTCAGCCTGCACCATGGCGGCGGCGTGGGGATGGGCTTTTCTCAGCACGCCGGGATGGTCATCGTCTGTGACGGAAGCAAAGAGGCAGATGAACGGCTGGCGCGGGTGCTGTGGAATGATCCGGCCACTGGCGTGATGCGCCACGCGGATGCGGGCTATGAACAGGCGAAAGCCTGCGCGCAGCGTCATCACCTGAATTTACCCATGATCTGATGATGAATGCCGGATGGGTGCTTCGCGCTTATCCGGCTGTTCCCGGAGGGATGTAATGGCCTCAGATGTCGCAGTTTCCGACCCACTATTTGCTTTGCAACAACAAACACTTATCAGTCTCGCTCGCTCCACGGCACGCACCCTGGGGCTGTATAACGCCGGCCTGTCAGCAGAGGCGGTACGGCAGAAATATGGCGTAACGCATATCGCTAAACTGGCCAGTAATGAAAACCCGTCGGGCGCCAGTCCGCAGGTAGTCTCAGCATTACAGGCGGATGCCGCACTCAGCGCCGTCTACTCCGATGCTGCCAGCACGCAATTGCGCGATGTGCTGGCGGACCATACCGGCGTGAGCGCCGAAAATATTGTCACGGGCAATGGTTCAGAAGACATTCTGCATATGCTGGCGCTGGCCTTTCTTAACCCTGGCGATCGCGTTGTCACGCTGATCCCTTCGTTTGGCCTGCACGAGATTTTCCCGCGCATGATGGGCGCGGACGTGACCCTTGTCGGGGTCGATCAACAGCAACAGTTCGACGTTGCGGCCTGGGAGCAGGCGCTCTCCACGCCCGCGAAAATGGTCATTTTCAGCAATCCGTCAAACCCCGTGGGGTGTATGCTCGACAAAGACGGTTTTGCCCGCATCATTGCCGCCGCGCCGCAGGAGTGCGTGCTGGTCATTGATGAAGCCTATTTCGAATATTGCCAGGATGACCCGAATTATCCCGACAGCCTGACGGTACTGGCGGCGCAGCCGCGCCCGTGGATTGTGCTGCGTACCTTTTCAAAAGCCTGGGGGCTGGCGGGACTGCGTGTGGGCTATGGCTTAGCCAGTCACCCTGAACTGGTCAATCTGCTCAACCACGTGCGTACCCCCTTTAATATTAACCGCGCAGCGCAGGCGGCAGCGGTGGCGGCGTTGGGCGATCAGGCGCATGTGAAAGCGAGCGTTGCCCTGGTGAACACGCAGCGGGAGAGTATGGCCGCAGCGCTCAGGCGTCTGGGGTTTTACGTGGCACCCTCACATGCCAATTTCCTCTTCTTTAACTGTGGACGGCCCAGCAATGAGATGGCGCAGCAGTTGTTGCGCTATGGCGTCATCATCAAGCCGTGGCGGGAGCCTGGCTATGAGCAGTGGATTCGGGTATCGATTGGCAACGAACAGGATAACCAACAATTTATCGACGCTCTGCAGGCGATCCTCACGCAGGGGGCTGTGTGAAACGGCCGCCACTCAATATTGAAGAACTACGCCATCGGGCCAGACGGGCGCTACCGCGTTTTGCGTTTAGTTATCTTGAAGGGGGTGCGGATGACGAGCAGACGTTGCGGGATAACCGCAGTGCCTTTGCCCGCTGGCGCTTTATTCCCCCGGTACTCAATGATGCGAGCGAACGCGATCTCTCGGTCACCCTCTGCGGACAGAAACTGGCGGCGCCGCTGCTGATTGCACCTACTGGTTATAACGGCATGTTGCGTTATGGTGCCGATGCGATGTTAGCGCGTGCCGCCAGAGATGCCGGGATTGGCTATATCCAGAGTACCGTCTCGACCGCACCGATAGAGGAAATCGCGGCTGAAAATTTGCCCCAGCACTGGTTTCAGCTGTATGTGCTCAAAGATCGGACGGTCACCTCAGGGCTGCTGGCACGCGCAAAAGCGGCAGGGTGCACTACGCTTGTGGTCTCCGTTGATGCGGTGCACTTTGGCAATCGGGAAAAAGATAAGCGCAACTACCGCCGTCCGATGAAGCTCTCACTCTCCAGTCTGTTTGATATTGCGCTACATCCCGCCTGGGTATGGCGCACCATTCGGCCTGCGGGCGTCCCGGGATTTGGCAATTTAACGCCATATGTCCCGGCGGATAAGCAGCGGGGAGCCGGGGGAGCCAGTTATTTTGCCGGGCAAATGGATACGCGTCTGACCTGGGAGACGCTGGCGTGGATCCGCAGTCAGTGGTCGGGGCCGATGCTGGTTAAAGGGATTCTCGCGCCGGATGACGCAACGCGGGTGTTTGCGGCGGGAGCCGATGGCATTGTGCTCTCGAACCACGGCGGGCGGCAACTTGATGGTTCTGTGAGCGCCATGGAGGTGTTATCTGAGATCCGTCACCGCTGCGGGCCGCAGGCCACGATTCTTATCGACAGCGGTTTTCGCCGTGGCACTGACGTGGTGAAGGCGCTGGCATTGGGGGCGAACGGCGTTTTGCTCGGGCGGCCAATGCTCTATGGCGTGGCCGCTGATGGTGAGGCCGGGGCGAAGCAGGCGCTGGCGCTGATTTTGCAGGAAGTTGACCGCACCCTGGCACAACTGGGATGTACGTCTATTGCCCGGTTAGGGCCACATTTGCTGCGTCCTCAATCCTGACAGGGAAGAGGGCAGATTTGTTCATCACGGAGAGTCTTTTATGCAGGCACTGAATATCATCTTCCCGGCGCAAATTTTACGTGGCGCAGGCGTTATCAACCGCCTTGGCGGGGTGTGCGCCGCACTGGGCAAACGCGCGCTGGTTATAGGCGGCCATGCCGGACTGGCGGCGGTGGAGGCGCAGATTCGCCATCAACTGGCGATCACGGGGGTTGAACTGGCGGGCCTTGAGTGGTTTGGCGGCGTGTGCAGCGAAGAGAATATTCAGCGTCTGGCCCGGCAGGTCGAGGCGACAGGGGCGGATATGGTGATAGGCGTCGGCGGTGGCAAAGCGCTCGATACCAGTAAAGCCGTTGCGGTACAGACGCAGGTGCCGATTGTTACCATCCCCACCATCGCAGCGACCTGTGCGGCCGTGACGCCATTGACGATCCGCTATCATGCCAATGGTCATTTTCGCGACCTTTTCCCCTTAGCGCAGGCACCTGCGGCGGTCATTATCGACAGCGAAATTCTGGCAAACGCGCCGCTGCGCTGGCTTGCGGCGGGTCTTGGCGACACGCTGGCAAAATGGTACGAGTTTCGCGCTATCAGCACGCAACATCAGAACCACAGCGGCGTCGCGCAGGTGTCCAGCGCCAACAGCCGTATCTGTTATGACCTGATCAAGGTTCACGGCCCTGCAGCCTGCGACGCCGTGCGGGCAGGAAAACCCAACGCCGCGCTGGAACAGGTGCTGGATGCCATCTTTATGTTTGCCGGACTGACATCCCTGATGAGCAGCGGTGCCCATGCCGCCGCCGCCCATGCGATTTATGAAGGCTTTACGGTCTGTGATAAAACCCGCGAATTCGGTCACGGGTTACTTGTAGGCTTTGGCAACCTGTGCCTGCTGGCGCTGGAAAAGCGCAGTGATGAGGAGTTGCTTGAGGCGCTACGTCTGGCGCATGCCTGTGCGTTACCGCTGCGCCTGAGCGACATTGCCGCGCTGGATGCCAGCGAGCTCGAACAGATTGTGGAAATGTCCGTGCATGCGCCGGATATGGAAAATATGCCGGATAAGGTCACCACACATGCGCTCTACCAGGCTATTGCCCGCGTCGAAGCGATGGCGGCATTAGTCTGATTCGACCACCAGATACATCCTGTCACCCAAAAAGCTGGCGGCCATGCCAGCTTTTTTCGTTCTTATGAACAGGCGCTCTGCCCCACAGCAGTGCGCGATGCCCCAAATTGTCGCAGGATTTACCGATAAATTTCGCAGACGATCACAGATTCAGAATTATATTTTATCGCTGCATAATCTTTCTGATTTTCTCTCCGCCATCAAGACTTCATCTAATATTATTCACTTTTTATGCAATTTAAGTGAATAGCGGCATGTTTTAACCTATTGATATTTCGTTGTCAGACCGCGTTTATGCATTTTGATGGCTGGCTGGCACGCCCTGTGCAATATACATTTACAGCGTAAATACTCATATTTTTTAACATATATTCAACCAATTATTTACCGGATGAGGTCGCTATGTCGCAGTCAATTACACGTGAGAACTTTGATGAATGGATGATGCCTGTGTACGCGCCAGCGCCTTTCATTCCGGTCCGGGGCGAGGGGTCACGCCTTTGGGATCAGAACGATAAAGAGTACATCGACTTTGCCGGTGGCATTGCCGTTAACGCACTGGGCCACGCCCACCCGGCGTTATGCAAAGCGTTAAGCGAGCAGGCTTCGCGCTTCTGGCATACCGGAAACGGCTACACCAATGAACCGGTATTACGGCTGGCAAAACGCTTGATCGACGCTACTTTTGCTGAAAAAGTTTTCTTCTGTAACTCCGGGGCGGAAGCTAATGAAGCGGCGCTGAAACTGGCGCGCAAATATGCCCACGATACCTTTGGTGGTAAGAAAACGGGCATTGTGGCGTTCAAAAACGCCTTCCATGGCCGCACGCTCTTTACCGTAAGCGCCGGCGGTCAGCCTGCCTATTCGCAGGATTTTGCCCCTCTGCCACCGGATATCGCGCATGCTCCGTACAACGATTTAGCGGCTGCCAGCGCGCTTATCAATGACGATACCTGTGCGGTGATTGTCGAGCCAATGCAGGGGGAGGGTGGCGTGGTGCCTGCCAGCACCGCGTTTTTACAGGGGTTGCGTGAACTGTGCGATCGCCATAATGCGCTGCTGATTTTCGATGAGGTGCAAACGGGCGTCGGGCGTACCGGCGAACTTTATGCCTATATGCACTATGGCGTAACGCCTGATGTGCTGACTACCGCCAAAGCGCTTGGCGGCGGTTTCCCGGTAGCGGCGATGCTGGCGCGGGAGAAATATGCCCGCGTCATGACCGTGGGCACCCACGGTACGACCTACGGCGGTAACCCGCTGGCCTCTGCGGTCGCCGGTGCGGTGCTGGATATTGTCAACACTCGCCAGACGCTGGATGGTGTAAAACAACGCCACCAGTGGTTTAACGAACAACTGCAGGCCATTAATGCCCGCTGCGGCCTGTTCCGTGAAATTCGTGGCCTGGGGTTATTGATTGGCTGCGAACTCAAAGCTGAGTTCGCCGGGAAAGCGAAACAGATTTCGCAACTGGCAGCCACAGAAGGCGTCATGGTGTTGATTGCCGGGGCAAACGTGGTGCGTTTCGCTCCGGCGCTCAATATCAGCGAAGATGAAGTCTCCCGCGGGCTGGCGCGCTTTGGTATCGCCTGCGACAAATTCATTGCGGGGTGCCCATCATGATGGTGATTCGTCCTGTTGAACATGACGACCTTCCGGCGCTGATGGCGCTGGCAGGAAAAACAGGCGGCGGGTTGACCTCGCTGCCTGCGGACGAAGCCACACTCTCTGCGCGTATCGAGCGAGCCCTGAAAACCTGGCGTGGGGAGCTGGCGAAAAGCGAGCAGGGGTACGTGTTTGTCCTTGAAGTGGTAGAGACCGGCGAAGTGGCCGGGATCTGCGCCATTGAGGTCGCCGTGGGGCTCAATGACCCCTGGTATAACTACCGCGTCGGCACGCTGGTGCATGCCTCAAAAGAGCTTAACGTTTATAACGCGCTACCCACGCTGTTCCTCAGTAATGACCATACGGGTAGCAGTGAACTTTGCACCTTATTTCTCGATCCGGCCTGGCGCAAAGAGGGGAACGGGTATCTGCTTTCTAAATCGCGTTTTATGTTTATGGCCGCTTTCCGCGATCGCTTTAACGAAAAAGTGGTGGCCGAGATGCGTGGGGTCATCGACGAAACCGGTTATTCACCGTTCTGGGAGAGCCTTGGCAAGCGCTTCTTTTCAATGGAGTTCGCCCGTGCGGATTACCTGTGCGGCACAGGGCAGAAGGCGTTTATCGCCGAACTGATGCCTAAGCACCCCATCTACACCGATTTTCTCTCGCCCGAGGCACAAGCGGTGATTGGCCAGGTGCACCCGCAAACAGCGCCAGCCCGCGCGGTACTGGAGAAAGAGGGTTTTCGCTACTGTAACTACGTCGATATTTTCGACGGCGGGCCAACGCTGGAGTGCGACATTGACCGCGTTCGCGCGATCCGTAAAAGCCGTCTGGTGGATGTGGCGGAAGGCCAGCCTGCGCCGGGAGAATGGCCTGCCTGTATGGTGGCCAACGAGCAATATCATCAGTTCAGAGCCATGCTTATCTATGCCGACCCGGCAACGGAGCGGCTGGTACTGAGCGCTGCACAACTTGATGCACTCAAATGTAATCCGGGCGACAAAGTGCGCCTGGTACGCCTGTGCGCAGAGGATAAAAAATCATGAATCAATGGATTAATGGTGAGTGGATTGCGGGTCTGGGTGCCCGACGCATCAAAACGAATCCGGTCAGTAACGAGACCCTCTGGCAGGGTAATGATGCCGATGCTTCTCAGGTTGGGCTGGCCTGTGAAGCCGCGCGGGCTGCGTTTCCGGCGTGGGCCAGGCTCACAATGACGCAGCGTCAGGTTGTTGTCGAAAAATTCGCCGCGCTGCTGGAAGCCAACAAAACCGCATTAGCTGAGATTATCGCACGTGAAACGGGTAAGCCGCGCTGGGAAGCGACCACTGAAATCACGGCAATGATCAATAAAGCCGCCATTTCGGTAAAAGCGTACCACGCGCGTACCGGCACGCAGCACACGGAGATGCCGGACGGGGCTGCAACATTGCGCCACCGTCCACATGGCGTACTGGCGGTCTTTGGCCCCTATAATTTCCCCGGACATCTCCCCAACGGGCATATTATCCCGGCCTTGCTGGCGGGCAACACGCTGATTTTCAAACCCAGTGAACTGACGCCGTGGACCGGCGAGGCAGTAGTTAAACTCTGGGAGGAGGCGGGACTGCCGCCTGGCGTGCTGAACCTGGTTCAGGGCGGACGGGAGACCGGCCAGGCGCTAAGTGCCCTTGGGGGGATTGATGGCCTGCTGTTTACCGGCAGCGCCAGTACCGGTTTTCAACTGCATCGTCAGCTGGCCGGGCAGCCGGAGAAGATCCTTGCCCTCGAAATGGGCGGCAACAATCCGCTGATTGTGGAAGACCCGGCGGATCTCGATGCCGCTGTGCATCTGACTATTCAGTCGGCGTTTATCACCGCCGGTCAGCGTTGTACTTGTGCGCGTCGTCTGCTGGTGAAACGGGGCGAGGCGGGAGATGCGTTTCTGCGTCGTCTGGTGGAGGTCTCCTCGCGTCTGACGCCGGCGGCGTGGGATGCGCAGCCGCAGCCTTTCTTCGGCGGCCTGATTTCAGAGCAGGCGGCACAACATGTCTGGCAGGCCTGGCGGGACCACGTTGAACGTGGCGGCCAAACCTTGCTTGAACCGCACCTGCTGCAAGCCGGAACATCGCTGCTGACCCCCGGGATCATTGAGATGTCAGATGCGCAGAATGTACCGGATGAAGAGGTCTTTGGTCCGTTGCTCTGCGTCTGGCGTTATGACAACTTTGATGAAGCCATCGCGCTGGCCAACAACACCCGTTACGGGCTGGCCTGTGGTTTGATTTCACCGGATCGCGAACAGTTTGACGAGTTGCTTCTGCAAGCGCGTGCCGGGATCGTCAACTGGAATAAACCGCTCACCGGAGCCGCGAGTACCGCGCCATTTGGCGGTGTGGGTGCCTCAGGCAACCATCGCCCGAGCGCCTGGTATGCCGCCGATTATTGCGCCTGGCCTATGGCGAGTCTCGAATCGGCAGAACTGGTCCTGCCACAATCGCTCAGTCCGGGGCTGGATTTCACCCGGGAGACGATACGATGAAAGCGCGGGAAGTGAATTTTGATGGGCTGGTGGGCCTGACTCACCATTATGCCGGGCTGTCGTTCGGTAACGAGGCGTCGACGAAACATCGTCACCGGGTCTCTAACCCGAAGCTGGCGGCAAAGCAGGGGCTGTTAAAGATGAAAGCCCTTGCGGATGCCGGTTTTCCGCAGGCAGTGATCCCTCCGCAGGAGAGGCCAAATGTGCAGGTCCTGCGCCAGCTTGGCTTTAGTGGAAGTGATGAGCAGGTGGTTGAGAAAGCCGCGGCCCATTCGCCTCACTTACTTTCTGCGGTCAGCTCGGCATCATCCATGTGGGTGGCGAACGCGGCCACGGTCTGCCCCTCTGCCGATGCGCTCGACGGGCGGGTGCATCTGACGGTGGCGAACCTGAATAATAAATTCCACCGTGCCATTGAAGCGCCGACCACCGAAGCTGTGCTAAAAGCCATCTTCCGTGATGAGCATAAGTTTGCCGTGCATCCGGCGTTACCGCAGGTAGCCATGCTGGGCGATGAGGGGGCGGCTAACCATAATCGTCTTGGTGGCGAGTATGGCGAGCAGGGGATTCAGTTGTTTGTTTATGGTCGCGAAGAGGGCGGTAACACAGCCCCCGGACGCTATCCTGCCCGCCAGACGCTGGAAGCCAGCCAGGCGGTCGCGCGGTTAAATCAGGTCTGCCCGCGACAGGTTATCTTCGCCCAGCAAAATCCCGCGGTAATCGATCAGGGCGTGTTCCATAATGATGTTATCGCGGTATCAAACCGGCAGGTGCTTTTTTGTCACGAGCAGGCGTTTTTGCATCAACAGGCGCTGTTTAGCCAGCTTCGTGCACGGGTGCCGAGGTTTATGGCGCTGGAGGTTCCGGACGCCCAAGTATCCGTCAGCGATGCGGTGGAAACCTATCTGTTCAACAGTCAGTTGTTGAGCCGCGAAGACGGCAGCATGGTGCTCATCCTGCCCCAGGAATCCCGCGAACATCCGGGCGTCTGGCGCTATCTGACAACGTTGCTTGAGCAGGATAATCCCATCAGCGAAATCAAGGTGTTTGACCTGCGCGAAAGTATGTCCAACGGCGGCGGTCCGGCGTGTTTGCGGCTGCGCGTCGTGTTAACCGATGATGAGGCGCGTGCGGTAAATCCGGCAGTGATGATGAATGATGTGCTGTTCCGCGCACTAAATGACTGGATTGAGCGTTATTATCGTGACAGGTTAACGCAGGCCGATCTGGCCGATCCGATGCTCTTACGGGAGAGCCGGGAAGCACTGGATACGTTGACCCAAATGTTGAGATTAGGTTCCGTTTATCCCTTCCAGCAGTGACAGGAGGCCGTATGGACAATTTTCTCGCAATGACGCTGTCAGGTGAAATGCCCCGCAGGATGGCGGGGGAGGCTGGTGCGATCCACTGGTTATGGCATGAGCAGGGCGTACTGGAGCTATTGCCCCCAAAGCCAGTAAAGCGCTCTCTGGTGCTATCGTGCGCTATTCACGGCAATGAAACCGCACCGGTGGAGATGCTGGATGGATTGTTAAAACAGTTATTAAACGGGACGCTCGCGTTGAGCTGGCGCCTGCTGATCATCATCGGTAACCCCCAGGCGCTGGGGCAGAACAAACGTTTTCTGCGTGACGACCTGAACCGCATGTTTGGCGCTCGCTGGCAAGGTTTTCCGGCCAGTGATGAGACGATCCGCGCTGCGCAACTGGAACGGGCTGTCACCCATTTTTACGCTGAGGACGACGAAGAGCGCTGGCACCTTGACCTGCATACGGCGATACGTGGTTCATATCATGTGCGTTTTGGCGTACTGCCTGCTCGTACGGAACCCTGGGATGAAATTTTCCTTAAGTGGCTGGGCGATGCCGGACTGGAAGCGTTAGTGTTTCATCAATCGCCGGCGGGAACCTTTACCCACTACACCTGTGAACAGTTCCAGGCCCATTCCTGTACGCTGGAGCTCGGTAAAGCGCTGCCGTTTGGTGAAAATGATCTGAGTCAGTTTGAGCGCACCCGCTGGGCGCTGGCGGCGTTGCTTGCTGGTGATGTGGTACCAGAAGCAGAAACCGTACCGTTGCGCTATCGCGTGGTGCAGCAGTTAACACGACGCAGTGAAGACTTTGTGCTTTATATGTCGGATGAGACGCTCAATTTTACTCCGTTTGCAGCGGGTACGCTGCTGGCGGAAGATCGGGGTGAGCGTTACGTTGTCCAGCGCGATCAGGAATATGTGCTCTTTCCTAACCCGAAAGTCGCTGTAGGGTTACGGGCGGGACTGATGCTGGAACGCATCAGTTAGCGCAACAGTAATCAATAACAAAAACGCGCCCGGAGATAACGCCGGGCGCGTTTTTTATGGCGCAACACGCTTTTTGATGAGCGATCAGGCGTTAGCACCCTGCGGAATATAATCGTCAGATTGCAGGAAATGGTCGATCAATTGCACTATAGTCTGGCCAGAAAGACCTTTCATACAGGCGTATGTTTTACCGTCAGGACACCACTCATCAAAGTCGCTACCTGTGATCGCACCTGGAGAAGGGTCAACAAATCGTCCACATGCGCCATAAGTAGGGCAACCAACATCTATACCCAGTGCATTCCACCCCTGTTCGCCATTTCTGAATGGCAGTCGGTTCAAAGCAGCGATTTGGGAATAGATGGCTACTATACTGATTGAGGTTATCCCGGCCAGCGCAACCGGACCTGAATCACACGCGATCAACAGCGCGCATTGCTGCATAAGGTAAACACTTTCGAGAATCGAAAAGCTATTCACTGCGGAGATGACTTCAGGATTAGTAATCGTGATCATATCGCGTTTTCTGGTGTTTTTCTTGGTATGCCCAATGAGTACTACCTGCCATCCAGATGCTACCATATGATCAGCAACAGCATTCCATCCTTCTTCTGTCCAGGTACGATTTGGAGAACCAGCAATAGCATGGAGGAGTACCGTTTTTCCTTTGACAAGGTTGTGTTCCTGAATAAATGCATCAACACGTGTCTTGTCAAGCTTGCTCAGGTCAAGCTGAGGCTGTAAATCATTTTGATTCCAGTCCTCGTTAAACTCGTCCAAAAAAGCCAGAGACATATGTTTGGGCGCAATAATCTGTTCCCATCGATCGAAAATGTGGATTTTATTCAGGTCACCTACAGCTTCAATTAACTTGCTTTTTGAGTCACTAACAAAATTAAGTGGCCAATAGCAATCAACGGCAGGACAAGCATCGATCAGATCTTCAAATAATTGATTTGCAATAAGAATGAATTTTTCTGACGTTGGCCTTTGTTTTTTGAGAGCAGTTAATGCTCCTAATGCAAAGACAACATCCCCCATTGAAGCTGCACAACGGAAGATGCGCACATTGTTCGGCGATAAAAGACCATCGTTGTCGATTAAAGTAATGTTTTTGTTATTAGCGAAAGCAGCAAATTTGCCAGTTAGTTGCTCTTGAGGAGCTGCATTAATAGGTAACAAGGTTATGATCACTTCATGCCCGGTCATTAAGAATAATTCGGTGCACATCTCACCTGCAATGTATCGGGGAAGTACATTCGCTCTCTTAAGAAAATATAGAGGAATAGAATTAGGAAGATGTAAAATTTGGAAGCCGTTATAATATGAATCTGTTTTTCTCCCCCCCCAAACTATTATTTTTTCAATATGTTGGTAAGTCGAATTGGCTTTCAATTCATTTATAATATTTTCGATGTTAGTTTGGTAGTCATGGGCCGAATAATCATTTCTGAAAACGATCAGCAATGTGCTATGGTCGACAAAACCTCGTGCTAACTCAACTTCCGGAAACGTAAACAAAAGACTTGGTGGGATGGGGCCTTCCGGCAGCAGGGTAATATGAAGTCTATTATCGGAAAAAGTCGAACCATCAATTGAGTAGTAAATAGTATCAAAAAGATGACTAAAACTGTAAGTTGCAACCGGGTTCCAGCCATTAGTAGAAATCAGATTAGTATTAAGAGTATAAATTTTATCATAAATACTATGTGCATAAACACTAAGCGCATTCTCTCTTTTATCTGCCGGAAGCGCTAGTAGGGTTTCACGAGTAATGATAGAAAGCGGGTCATCTTCATAGATTCTTAAGTTTACTTTATCACAAGGATATTTTACTTTGGAGAGGAGGGTACAAATATCCTCAGCATGACTGGCGCCAAAGTGAATGTATATAGATGGTTGCATCGTCCGAAGTATACTTTTGAGGATATCGGACATTATATCAGAAATATTATTATAACTGACGTTTATAATCGTGACATTGCTTTTTTCTTTAAATTCATCCTTGTAATCTAAAGCTTGTCTTAATATAAACACATGCTCTTCAGTATTTTTGATTTTTTCCGAAATTTCGCTTGCTTGCATACTAAAAGCTGATGGGCTTGTTTCGATATAAAAATGGAAAATCATTCTTTCAATTCCTCTAATGTGCCATCCGTGACAGCTAGTTATTTCCATCAGTCTTGTGAAATTTGAATCGTAACATTCATAGATTGTCATTAACTGGCGATTAGACATGCTTTTTTCGTCATGTTCGACCCATTGCGCACTTTGCATAGGGTTAAAATGCAGCAAAGTATGAATACTAAAACTCACGGCAAATCAATAGCAACAGAGGGCATGATGGCTATTCCTTTTACGATTTCGATTCCCACAGTACATGGTCAAATGTTGGTTAACCGCTATGATGTCAACCAAACCAATTCGTTGATCAAAACCTGTGGCGGGCCTGATATTCTGCAGATCGATATTGCGCAACATATTTGCAATCTTGCTCCGGAACAGAGCGTCATGCTGGATATCGGTTCTAACTTTGGTTCATATGCATTAAGCTGCGCCTCTTTCCTTCAAGCCAAGCAGGGCATAGTACATGCCTTTGAAGCGCAACGTATCATTTCCTATATGCTGTGTGGATCCGCAGTACTTAATGGCTATCAGAATCTGTTTGTACATCATGCATGTGTTGGTAATGATAATACTCCGATTCCCATTCCTCGCTTTGATTATACTAAAGAAATGAATTTTGGTAGCATCGAGTTTGGCAACAACCAGAAAGAAAAATTACAGCAGCAACGTGGTATTTCAAATGAATTCGTTAAACAAGTTCGTATTGATGATTTTAATTTTGAAAATGTATGCTTTGTAAAGATTGATGTTGAAGGAATGGAGAATAAAGTTCTTGAGGGTGCTGTTGAAACATTCCGCAAATCGATGCCAGTCATTCAAATTGAAATTTTGAAATCTGACATCAAAGAAATTTATGAAAAAGTTAAATTTATTTCCGAAGATTATATTATTTGTCGTTATGGTCAGTATGACATACTGTGTCTGAGTAGTGAAAAAATCTCTGCTTATGGCATGGATAGCAATAACCTTGAAGTTATACATTTATAATCAGGTTAGACTTAATTCTCTCGTTATAAAGTGATGTTGTTAAAATCGCATTCTTTTGCTGAAAAATGGAGCAGATGCCAAATCAGCAAAAGAGTGCATTTTCCATTTCACGCCATGTCAAGCCACGTCACTGTCTTTGCAAAAACAGTTAATTCATTTCCAGGTTTGTGAAGAAAGGTACAGAGCGAATCACAGATTATTCTTGTTGCATTGGCTTGTTATTTTCTACTCTCGTTATATAATCTCCATCATTACCTGCGAAACTGCCTGCTATTATATTTCTTTTTCCACTCTTCATCGTTTATTCATATTTTCTCCACAATTGATGTAAAAATGTTTTTTACACTTTCATTGTTTTACTGATGCTCTGATTTATTGACGAAGAAAAGGCTAAAGTGAATATCGTCAACACGGCATCCGCCGCAAGAAAACATGAATAGTAAGGAATTATATTATGCGTAAACTCACCGCTCTGTTTGTTGCCTCTACCCTGGCTCTTGGCGCTGCTAACCTGGCACATGCTGCCGATACCACCACTGCACCGGCTGATGGTAGCCCCGTAATGCACCATAAAGGCCCGCGCGGACCTCATCATGACATGATGTTCAAAGGCCTGAACCTGACGGATGCGCAGAAACAGCAGATCCGTGATATCAGGAAAGGCGAGTATGAGCAGATGCAGCAGGAACGCCGCGAAATGCACAGCATTATTGCCAGTGACACCTTCGACAAAGCGAAAGCGGAAGCGCAAATCGCGAAGATGGACGAGCAGCGTAAAGCGCATATGCTGGCACACCTGGAAACGCAGAACAAAATCTACAATGTTCTGACCCCGGAGCAGAAAAAACAGTTTAATGCCAATTTTGAGAAGCGTCTGACAGAACGTCCGGCGCCAGAAGGTAAAATGCCTCAACCTGCTGAATAATTGATTCAGCAACCCCTATCAAGACCGCCGGTCTTGCTCATAGCACGTGTTTACGTTGTGGGCAGGACTGGCGGTTTTTCTTTCCCGCCCCCTTGTCTGCCGCCTGTATCAGGGTATCCTCAACCTGCTTGTTTTTGACAGAAAATTTACGTGTATCATTACGTTAATTTTTTACATGCTGGCAACAGCATCGCTAAGGCATCCTGCTTTGCTGCCGATAATCTTTTTATGGCAGGATGGATGATAATGACACGCTGCCTTTAGAAGCAGCGGCGCGGCATTTCCATGCTGTGCCATTCAGGAGTGATGATGGAATTCTTTGATATCCGCAAAATGCCGGTAAATCTCTGGCGTAATGGGGCAGGTGAAACCCGAGAAATTTGCTGTTTTCCGGAGGCGACGAGGGATTTCAGTTGGCGGGCAAGCATCGCTTCGCTGGCCAGTAACGGTGAGTTTCCGCAATTTCCCGGGGTTGATCGTGTCATTACGCTTATTGAAGGCGGTGAAGTCACCCTGGATGGCGGTCATGAATTCTGTCATACGCTGAAAAAATTCCAGCCTTTTACCTTTGCCGGAGAACAACCGGTGAAAGTTCAACTTCATGATGGTCAGATGTCGATGGATTTCAATATCATGACTCGTCGCGATCACTGCCGCGCAAAAGTGCGTATTGCAGACCGGACGTTTACCACATTTGGTACCCGGGGGGGCGTTATCTTTGTGCTGAGTGGCGCATGGCAACTTGGCGATAAGCTGCTTACCGCCGATCAGGGCGCCTTCTGGAGTGAAGGTCGCCAGACATTGCGCTTGTTAAAATCAGAAGGTCAGTTGCTCTTTAGTGAAATCACCTGGCTTGCGGGTCACTGAGGAAATTCGCTAATCAGATACTCCCCTGAGAGCAATGGCTTGCAGAGTATTTTATAGCCATCGTGATCAAACCCAGCGGGCGTGCGGAGCAATTCTGCCGCCTCATCTAAATGGTTGACTGCCCCAAGCCACAGCCAGTTGTGGATGATATGGTATTGCGTCATCGTTTCCCCAACCTCCTGTAAACTAATCGGCCCATTCCAGGGCCAACACACCAGACGCATACGTTCCATGGCAGCCAGAAAACGACCATCGTGTTCGGCAACTGTTTCTTTACCGCAACAGGCGCCTGCGCACCGGCGTAACGCTGAACGGAAACAGCCGCGACCGCGGGTTAAAGACTCCAGGCCAAGCAGGCCATAGCAGAGCTTTTCGTCATCGGCGATGGACTGCAATGTTTGTAGTGCGGCGCGACGATTGGCAAACAGGCCGTACAATCCGCCTTCTGAGGAAAAATCCACTTCGCGGGCGTACACCACCTGTGGCTTATCGCCTTTGACTGATAACGAACAAAGCTGACGGTTACGGCGCAAGCGTTTATTAAAAAGAGGTTGTTGTTCTTTAATCAGGCGCGCTTCAAGCAACAGGGCGCCGAGCTCACCTGCGGTACATATCCAGGTGATGCGCCGTGATTGCCGGAGCATCGCGGCTTCGTCGGGTGTACGCAGATGGGAAAGAACCCGGCTTCGGATATTCACGCTTTTACCGATGTACAGCGGCATCGCATCACTGTCGCCATGGAAAAAGTAGACGCCTGGCTGCTTTGGCAGAGCTTCAAGCCATGGACGTAAATGTTCGGGATATTCATAAATAGCCGCCGCTTCAAATTCAAGACGCGGGGCGGATTGACGCCTGTTCACTGCTGACTCCTGATACTGTCTGGATATCCAGTGTAGCAGGCTGCGGCGGGTGAAAAAAGAGGCGACTTACGCCGCCTCTGAGATTTATTACTTTTTCCAGAAATCGTCGAAAACGGTAATCGGCGGACGGCGTTTATGCTCCGTCTTCAGATACCAGCCTTCGATAATCTGGGCTGTACCAGCGTCCAGCGTTTTGCCTTCCAGGTAATCATCAATGTTTTCGTAGGTAACGCCGAGTGCCGCTTCATCGGGCAGAGAAGGGCGATCGTCTTCCAGATCTGCGGTAGGCGCTTTCTTGTAGAGGTGTTCCGGGCAGCCCAGGAAAGCCAGCAACTGTTTACCCTGACGCTTGTTGAGACGGAAAATTGGGTTGATGTCGGTACCGCCATCACCGTATTTGGTGAAGAAACCGGTAACGGCTTCTGCCGCATGGTCAGTCCCTACCACTACGCCTTTTGTCATCCCGGCGATGCTGTACTGAGCTTTCATGCGCTCACGGGCCTTTTCATTGCCCCGAATAAAGTCGCTCAGCTCAATTCCCGCCTCGCGCAGCGCCTGTTCACTGGCCAGCACGGCTCCCTTGATATTAACGGTCAGCACGCGATCCGGTTTGATAAAATCAATGGCATCCTGGCAATCCTGTTCATCTGCCTGTATGCCATAGGGCAAGCGTACGGCGATAAACTGGTAACTGGCATCCCCGCTTTCCTGACGTAGCTCGGAGATGGCGGTCTGGCAAAGCTTCCCGGCGAGCGTTGAATCCTGGCCGCCGCTTATCCCCAGTATCAGAGAGCGTAAAAAAGGATAGGTTTGCAGATAGGACTTAAGAAAATCTACGCTACGGCGAACTTCTTCTTCGGCATTGATAGTTGGCTTGACGCCCAGCGCCTGAATAATTTCTTGTTGCAGAGTCATTTAACCCCTCCGTCATGTGGCCTGCTATGCAGGTAGCAAATAGGTGATGAAGCCAAATTAACCCTTTGACGGTAAAACGACAAGGATCACGCATTTGAGTGTCGTAAAATACGCCGTTTTTGCAGGCATTCGTAGTTTTATTAGAATTTTCCGAAAGTTATCCCAGCCATTCTGTATAGTTGAAAAATGCAATTTTATATTCCAGGCTTAGATAACACGCTGATACACAAGCGGATAAACAAGAGGATGGAATATGAACAAGAACATCGCAGGAATTCTGGGTGCAGCGGCGGTACTGACTATGCTGGCAGGGTGTACAGCTTATGATCGTGCTAAAGATCAGGTGAGCCAGCCGGTGGTAAAAGATGTGAAAAAAGGGATGACGCGCCAGCAGGTTATGCAGGTTGCCGGTCGTCCCTCTTCCGAAGTGACCATGATCCATGCGCGTGGCACTTGCCAGACCTATATCCTGGGTCAACGTAACGGTAAAACTGAAACCTATTTCGTCGCGCTGGATGAGACGGGTCACGTGATGAACTCCGGTTACCAGACTTGTGCTGAGTATGATACCGATCCACAAGCACCTAAGCAGTAACCTTTAATTCCCTTTGCCTGAGCAGATCTAAAACCGGCCTGATGGCCGGTTTTTTTATGTCTGGATCTTTTTTAACGAAGCGAATTATTTGACCGGAATGTGAAGGGAATCATGATGCCTGGTCAATGAGAGACAATTTTGGTTTGTTGTGAATTATCCCCTTATAAGACACCAACGTATACTCAATACAACATCAAAACAGATAACACGGCGTCTCGCCATACGGCGTAATCACGCGTTCCTGCGATGATAAACGTCGCTCAAGGGAGGTTTTATGGATAAGAAAGTCATCTATTTGTTCTGCTCTGCGGGCATGTCCACCTCGTTGCTGGTGTCGAAAATGCGTGCGCAGGCAGAAAAGTACAATGTGCCAGTGATTATCGATGCCTTTCCGGAAACGCTGGCAGCAGAGAAAGGTCCGCAGGCGGATGTCGTCCTGTTAGGTCCGCAAATTGCGTATATGCTGCCCGAAATCCAGCGCGTCTTACCCGATAAGCCAGTAGAAGTTATTGATTCACTGCTCTATGGCAAAGTCGATGGTTTAGCTGTTCTTAAAAGTGCTATTGCTGCCATTAAAAAAGCAGCGCTTTAATTTTTATATTTTTCCCGTCAAAGAGTAATTTCACACATTCATGCCGCAATCAATGTTGCGGCACTTAAGGGCTTATTTGTATGAGTAAAGCGATCAATTATCTGGAAAAGATACTGCTACCGTTCGCGGTGAAAATAGGCAAGCAACCACATGTCAACGCGATTAAAAATGGTTTTATTAAATTAATGCCATTAACGCTCGCAGGGGCCATGTTTGTTTTAATAAATAATGTTTTTCTTAGTTTTGGCGAAGGGTCTTTTTTTTACTCGCTTGGCATTCGACTGGATGCGTCAACAATTGATTCCCTGAATGGCCTTAAAGCCATCGGCGGTAATGTCTATAACGGTACGTTGGGCATTATGTCGCTGATGGCACCTTTTTTTATTGGTATGGCTCTGGCAGAGGAACGCAAAGTTGATCCCCTCGCTGCGGGGTTGTTGGCCGTTGCGGCGTTTATGACGGTAACCCCATATAGTGTGGGAGAAGCCTATGCGGTAGATGCTAACTGGCTCGGTGGCTCAAACATCATTTCCGGCATGCTGATTGGGCTTATTGTCGCGGAAATGTTCGCCTTCGTTGTTCGGCGTAACTGGGTGATCAAATTACCTGATAGCGTACCCGCCTCGGTTGCTCGTTCTTTTTCGGCGCTGATTCCGGGTTTTGTGATCCTCTCGGTCATGGGGATTATCGCCTGGGGACTGGCGGGCGTCGGAACCACCTTCCACCAGATCATTATGGACTCCATCTCCAGACCGCTGGCGGCAATGGGCGGCGTAGTAGGTTGGGCATACGTCATTTTTACCTCGCTACTGTGGTTCTTTGGCGTCCATGGTTCACTGGCTCTGGCCGCGCTGGATAGCGGGATTATGACGCCATGGGCGCTGGAAAACGTGGCGCTTTATACCGAATATGGCTCCGTTGATGCGGCGCTGGCCGCGGGGAAAACCTTCCATGCATGGGCAAAACCGGTTCTCGATTCCTACATCTTCCTGGGCGGCACCGGGGCGACGCTGGGGTTAATTATTGCCATCTTTATTGCGTCTCGCCGCGCCGATCACCGTCAGGTGGCGAAGCTGGCGCTGCCTTCCGGGATTTTCCAGATTAACGAACCCATGATGTTCGGTCTGCCGATTATCATGAACCCGGTGATGTTCATTCCGTTTATCCTGGTTCAACCTGTTCTGGCCGCCATTACTATGACAGCCTACTACATGGGGATCATCCCGCCTGTCACCAATATCGCACCATGGACTATGCCCACAGGGCTGGGTGCCTTCTTCAATACCAACGGCAGTATCGCGGCCGTGTTGCTGGCGCTGTTCAACCTTGGTGTGGCGACACTGCTCTATCTGCCGTTCGTCGTAATATCGAATAAAGCGCAGAACACTATTGAAGCCGAAGAGAGCGAGGAAGATATCGCTCAGGCGCTGAAATTTTAAGGAAAATCGCCGCGGTCGGTGTACCGCCGCGGCTACAGACGAGGAGTCATCATGCTGGATTTAGATAACCTGCCGGAAACCGATGCCGCTACCGATACTCTGGAAGAGGTCGTCATGGGGCTTATTATCAACGCGGGGCAGGCGCGAAGCCTGGCGTACAGTGCGTTAAAACAAGCCAAACTCGGCAATTTTGAGATGGCAAAAACGCTGATGACGCAATCCCATGCCGCCCTTCATGAGGCGCATCGCGTCCAGACGCAGCTCATTGAAAGTGATGAGGGGCAGGGTAAAATGAAAGTGAGCCTCGTGCTGGTTCACGCCCAGGATCATCTGATGACAGCCATGCTGGCGCGTGAGCTTATTAGCGAGCTGATTGAACTGCACGAAAAAATGTGACGATAAGGAGAAGCCCGCGATGCAGCCTGAGGTAAACGCGACGGACGCGAGAATTGTCAGAGAGCAGCAGCTTTTTAACGGCCGGCCTTTCCACGTGTTTATCTACAACAAAGTTGAGAGTATCAGCGGGCTGCATCAGCATGATTACTATGAATTTACGCTTGTTCTGACCGGGCGTTATTATCAGGTGATCAACGGGAAACGGGTGTTGCTGGAACGAGGCGATTTTGTCTTTATCCCCGTCGGTTCGACCCACCAGAGCTTCTATGAATTTGGTGCGACGCGGATTCTTAATGTGGGGATCAGCAAACAGTTTTTTGAAACCCATTATCTTTCACTGGTGCCGTTTTGTTTCGTTGCCTCGCAGAGTTATCGCATCAAAGCCACGTTTCTGGCATACATTGAATCAGTCATTGCGTCACTCAATTTTCGTGATAGTGAACTCGATGAGTTTATTGAAAATGTAACCTTCCATGTTATCAATCGCCTGCGTCATTACCGTGAGCAGCAGGAGGAAGATTGCATTCCTCAATGGTTGAAAATGACCGTTGAGGGGATGCACGACAAACATCGTTTTGGTGAGCATGCGCTGGAAAATATGGTCGCCCTGTCCGGGAAATCTCAGGAATATTTAACCAGGGCAACGCAGCGTTATTATCATAAAACACCGCTGCAAATTATTAATGAAATTCGGATTAATTTTGCCCGCAAGCAACTTGAGATTTCGAATTTCTCTATTAATGATATTGCATGGGAGGCAGGCTACAGTAGCCCCAGCTTATTTATCAAAACGTTTAAAAGATTAACCTCATTTACACCGGGTAGTTACCGTAAACAACTGACAAATATTTCCTGACTGGCGGGGTTCTGCCCCGTTAACAAATATCATCATTTATAATTATCGCACTGCGGTAATGACACGGCTTGTCTCAACATCAGGCCAGAGGGAGAAAATATGACGACGAAACTGAAAATTGTCACCATCGGCGGTGGCAGCAGTTATACCCCGGAATTACTGGAAGGATTTATTCTTCGCTACCACGAATTACCTGTCAGTGAATTATGGCTGGTAGATGTGGAAGAGGGGAAACATAAGCTGGATATCATTTATGACCTTTGCTGTCGCATGGTGGACAAAGCAGGAATTCCCTTAAAGATATTTAAAACCCTTGATCGACGTGAAGCGCTGCGCGATGCGGATTTTGTCACCACACAATTTCGTATCGGCCAGCTCAAAGCACGGGAACTTGATGAGCGCATTCCCTTAAGTCACGGTTATCTTGGTCAGGAGACCAATGGCGCCGGTGGCTTGTTCAAAGGGTTGCGCACTATCCCGGTTATTTTCGATATTCTTCGTGATGTGGAAGAACTCTGTCCCCAGGCATGGGTGATTAATTTCACCAACCCGGCCGGTATGGTGACAGAAGCGGTGTATCGCCATACCAACTTCCGTCGCTTTATTGGCGTATGTAATGTCCCCGTCGGCATGAAAATGTTTGTCCGTGATGTTCTGCAACTCGCCGCGACTGACACGCTATCTCTCGATTTATTTGGTCTAAACCATCTGGTCTTTATCAAAGATGTGCTGGTGAATGGTGAGTCGCGTTTTGCCGAGTTGATGGATGGGGTGGCTTGCGGACGGCTGGCGAAATCATCGGTGAAGAATATCTTTGATTTACCCTTCTCTGAGGGGTTGCTGCGTTCGCTCAATCTACTGCCATGTTCATATCTGCAATATTATTTCAAATCCAAAGAGATGCTGGGCATTGAAATGGGGGAATACTACAAGGGG
Organism: Phytobacter palmae; assembly: GCA_900112785.1. Classification (GTDB taxonomy): domain Bacteria; phylum Pseudomonadota; class Gammaproteobacteria; order Enterobacterales; family Enterobacteriaceae; genus Phytobacter; species Phytobacter palmae. Next base: position 79,544 of record FONB01000010.1, read on the forward strand.
GGGACGCGTGCTCAGGTTGTTCAGGAGGTGGAAAAAAACCTCTTTGAAATGTACAAAGATCCGACACTCAATGTGAAGCCGAAAGCGCTGGAGATGCGTGGCGGGGCTTATTATTCCGATGCCGCTTGTGAAGTGATCAATGCGATTTTTAATGACAAGCAGACGGAACATTATGTGAATGTGCCGCACCGGGGAAGCGTGGAAAATATTCCTGCGCAGTGGGCAGTAGAAATGACCTGTCTGCTGGGGCGCGATGGAGCAACGCCGCATCCACGGATAAGACACTTTGACGACAAGGTTCTTGGACTGATTTATACCATTAAGGGCTTTGAGATTGCTGCAAGCAACGCGGCACTGAGCGGTGAATTGAATGATATTTTACTGGCGCTCAATCTTAACCCTTTGATTCACTCCGATAAAGATGCGGAAAAACTGGCCCGCGATATGCTGCTGGCCAATCAGCAATGGTTACCGCGTTTTGCTGCAACAATAGCATCCTTCAACCAGTGAGGGGGTTATGCAAAGACTCTTAATCGTCAATGCGGATGACTTTGGCTTAAGCCGTGGGCAGAACTACGGCATTGTCGAAGCCTGCCGCAACGGTGTCGTCACATCCACGACTGCGCTGGTGAATGGGGCCGCTGTCGAACATGCCGTTGCTTTGCGTACTCAGGTTCCGGAGCTGGCCGTAGGGCTGCATTTTACCCTGACGCTGGGAAAACCCGTGGGAAATACGCCATCACTGACGCGAGAGGGGCAACTGGGAAAGTGGGTCTGGGATATGGCTGCGCAAGGTTCTTTGCCGCTGGATGAGATTGCCGATGAGCTGGCCTGCCAGTACTCGCGCTTCATCGCGCTGTTTGGTGAGCCACCGTCACATATCGACAGTCATCATCATGTACATATGATCGGTGCCATTTTCCCGCTGGTTGCGGCGTTTGCACGAGAAAAAGGCATCCCATTGCGTGTCGATCGTGATGATGCGCGGCGCCAGGGAATTGAAGCCAACGAGGTACGCAGCACAAGCGGTTTTTCCAGCGACTTTTATGGCGATGCGATATCAACGTCGCTATTTATGTCGATTCTTGATGCCGGCTTGCAGCGTGGTGACAGTTCGCTGGAAATCATGACTCATCCGGCATTTGTCGATAAGACGCTTATGGCCAGCAAATACTGTTATCCACGCTTAGACGAGCTGGATGTGCTGACGCAGCCATCGTTGAAAGAGGCGATTGCCGAACGAGCCTTCAGGCCAGGTACCTTTCGGGATCTGTAAGTCACGCACCGCGGCAGAGGCCGCGGTGCGTGTTTATCAGGCAGGAATACTGGCGATTTTACTCATGCGTGACCAAATACGGTGCGCGCGCAATAATCCCAGGAAATCATCCATGCTGCTGCCCGCGGCATCGTCGGCCTGTACCACACCTTCTTCACCCTGCGGAGCAACCTGTAAAACGGTGCTGAATTGACGGGCATCTCCCAGCAGCGTAATGGGTTTTAAATGTTTGTAAGCTTCCAGCAGATAGTAAAGCGCATCGCCATTATTCACGAGCTGGCTGAGATCGCCACCTGGCACGATGACACCATCCACCGTCAGCGATGGTGCGCCCGCAAAGGTTCCCGCGACAGGTAATACTGAGCCATCATCGGCAACGACATTGCCCATTCGGGAATAGAGCAATTTTGCGTGCACACCTTCTGCCTTAAGACGTTGCAGGATCTTGAGCACATCGTCGGCACGCGTTTTATCATTCAATAACACGGCGACGATACGGCCTTTGATGGAACCCTCCGGGATGGCATAGAGGCTGAGCGAGGGATCTTTTTTCAGGCCGTTAACATCTTTCGGCGGCGCGATGTTGCGTTGTTCTTCACTGAGCGTAATGCCGAGGTTCCCGGCGACGGCATTCGCCAGATGAACGTCAATATGCGCCAGTTGATCAACCACCCGTTCACGAATATATTCGCGCACGACTTTACTGAGCTCGAAGCTGAAAGCATCGATAATATGCTGCTGTTCGAATGGCGTCTGGCTTAACCAGAACAGCCGTGGATGCGCATAATATTCTGCAAACGAGGGGCTGCGTTCGCGAATTTTGCCGCCTTCGACCCGTTCCTGATACGACTCGAATCCGCCCCGTTTGGGGCCAGGCGGCGTCTCGCGTGGCCAGTTATCATTAATCGAGTTGGGCTCATAATTTGCCGGGTTAGTATCGATATCCATTCGATGCATGCCGTCGCGCTGGAAATTATGGTACGGGCAGGCAGGACGGTTTATCGGGATCTCATGAAAGTTTGGCCCGCCAAGGCGGCTAATCTGCGTATCCGTATAAGAAAACAGGCGTCCCTGCAGCAGGGGATCATTAGAGAAATCGAGGCCCGGGACAATATGACCGGGGTGAAACGCGGCCTGTTCGTTTTCAGCAAAGAAATTATCCGGATTACGGTTGAGCACCATTTTGCCCACCCGTTTTACCGGCACCAGCTCTTCCGGGATCAGTTTCGTCGGGTCAAGGAGATCAAAATCAAATTTAAATTCGTCTTCCTCAGGAATCAGCTGTAATCCGAGCTCATATTCCGGGTAATCACCGGCTTCAATCGCTTCCCACAGATCACGGCGATGAAAATCGGGGTCACGTCCGGTCAGTTTCTGCGATTCATCCCACACCAGGGAGGCTTTTCCTGCCAGCGGTTTCCAGTGAAAGCGCACAAATGTTGCCTGGCCTTCGGCATTAATCATGCGAAAGGTATGAATACCAAAGCCTTCCATTGTGCGATAGCTGCGTGGGATCCCCCGGTCAGACATGGCCCACATAACATTATGTAATGTCTCCGGCTGCAGCGAGACATAATCCCAGAAGGTGTCATGGGCGCTCTGCCCCTGGGGAATTGCCCAGTGAGGCTCTGGTTTTACCGCATGAACAAAATCCGGGAATTTATGTGCGTCCTGAATAAAAAAGACGGGCGTGTTATTGCCTACCAAATCGAAGATACCCTCCTCGGTGTAAAACTTGGTGGCGAATCCACGAATATCCCGCACGGTATCGGCGGAGCCCGCGCCCCCCTGAACCGTTGAAAAGCGCACAAATACCGGGGTGATTTTCTCCGGGTCAGAGAGGAACGCTGCTTTGGTGATAGCTGATAAACTTTCGTAAGGCTGGAAATAGCCATGGGCGGCAGAGCCGCGTGCGTGGACGATGCGCTCAGGGATGCGCTCATGGTCGAAATGGGTGATCTTTTCGCGCAGGATGAAGTCTTCCAGCAGCGTTGGTCCACGCGTGCCTGCCCGCAGTGAATTCTGATCGTCTGCGATGCGTACACCCTGATTCGTCGTCAGTGGAAAATTCTCACTCCCCTTACGAAAGGCTTCCAGCGCAGTGAGCTTCTCATTGGCGGTATTGGGGGCCTTTAAACTGCCTGGCGCGGTTGGTTGCTCACCGGGCGCAGAGAGCCGGGGGGTGGGTTGATGGGAACCATCTGCCGGCGCCAGAGAATCCAGACCGGGTTTTGACTCACTTGCATCATGTACAGGTGATTGATGATTTTTAGGGCTTTGTTCTTTATCCGACATTGAGCACATCTCCTGTTTTCATTGCTGAAAAATGGTCGTTGCTTTGGCAAAACCCTTCTAACTATAGAACAACTCAGGACAGTGCTCAGGCGCAACGGCAACGGGCGGGCAGGTAAAACGGCAAAAATCCGCAGAAAATCAGCCCGAAGGCGACGTGCGGGGTGACGATCGGCTATGATAGGACTTTCGTGTTAGTGGAATTCGTTTTTGTGAACTCTTCGCTTATGAAACCTTTGCGCCATCAAAACCGTCGTGTTATCAGCTATGTACCCCGTATCGAGCCTGCACCACCTGAACATGCTGTGAAGGTTGACGGGTTTCGTGACGTCTGGTTATTGCGCGGAAAGTATGTGGCCTTCGTGTTGCAGGGCGAGCGTTTTACGCGTTCACCTGTTTTCAATGTGCCTGAATCCGCTCAACGCTGGGCAACACAGATTCGCCAGGAAGGTGAAATCGACGAATAAAAAAACCGCCTGCAATGACTTGTCAGGCGGTTTTCGTTTCAGATATCGCGAACTTAGCGATGTGCCAGTTCGGCGTCCTCTTCACTGTTCAGAATGGTTTTGTCCGTCTGTTTAAGCCACTGGCTGGTCAGCGTACCTGCGGTCATTGAGCCGCTGACATTAAGCGCCGTACGCCCCATGTCGATCAGTGGCTCCACCGAAATCAGCAGTGCAACCAGCGTTACCGGTAAGCCCATCGCCGGCAGCACAATCAGTGCGGCGAAAGTCGCGCCCCCACCCACACCGGCGACACCCGCAGAACTGACCGTCACAATACCTACCAGCGTCGCAATCCACATCGGATCCAGCGGGTTGATGCCGACTGTCGGGGCAACCATTACGGCCAGCATTGCCGGGTAGAGCCCTGCACAGCCATTCTGACCAATGGTCGCTCCGAACGAAGCGGAGAAGCTGGCGATAGACTCAGGTACACCCAGACGGCGAGTCTGTGCTTCCACATTCAGTGGAATAGATGCGGCGCTGGAACGGCTGGTAAACGCGAACGTCAGTACCGGCCATACCTTACGGAAGTATTTCAGCGGGCTGATCCCATTTACCCCCAGCAGCAGGCCATGCACCACAAACATAATGCCAAGACCAATATAGGAGGCGATAACAAAGCTACCGAGTTTAATAATGTCCTGGATGTTAGAACCGGCCACAACTTTGGTCATGAGTGCCAGTACGCCGTACGGCGTGAGTTGCATAACCAGACGCACCAGTTTCATTACCCAGCTTTGCAGCGTATCAATGGCGGTAAGAACACGTTCGCCTTTCGGCGCATCGTCTTTGAGCAGTTTCAGGGCGGCGACACCCAGGAATGCCGCGAAAATCACGACGCTGATAATGGAGGTTGGGTTTGCACCAGTCAGATCGGCAAACGGGTTCTTCGGTACAAACGACAACAGTAGCTGCGGTACGCTCAGATCGGCCACTTTGCCCACATAATTGGTCTGAATAGCCGTCAGACGTGCCGTTTCGGCGGAACCCTGAACCAGTCCTTCGGCGGTCAGACCGAAGAGGTTGGTCATCATGACGCCAACCAGGGCTGAAATCAGCGTGGTAAACAGCAGGGTGCCGATAGTTAAGAAGCTGATTTTACCCAACTGAGAGGCGTTGTGCAGGCGGGCAACGGCGCTCAGAATAGAAGCAAAAACCAGCGGCATAACAATCATCTGTAGCAGTTGCACGTAGCCATTACCGACCACGTTGAACCACTGAATTGAGTTTTTCAGTACCGGGTTATCTGCGCCATAAATGGCCTGCAACGCAAGGCCAAACACTACGCCCAGACCTAAACCGGCCAGCACTTTTTTTGCCAGACTCCACTGTTTGTGACGCGTTTGCGCCAGCAACAGCAGCAGTGCGACAAACACTACAACGTTTGCGATTAAAGGAAAGTTCATCCCCGTTCTCCTGATCTCATTATAAGGCCGGCATCCAAAGGTCAGCCAATGGCGGAAGGTTAGCAGAAGAGGTCTGCAAGCCTTATATCCAAATGGAATGAATTATGCCGTAAGGGAAGAAAATGGCGGTTTAATGGTCGATCTGTTGATGTATAAAGCGATTGAACTGATTTTGCAGCAAATTAATCACCTGTGATGACCAGCGCACTGCACTATTATCGGGCAATGTTTGTGGCATCCACAGCGCCCAGGTGAACAGGGCCATGCATAACACACGTTCAAGTTGGTTACCACGCTGCGGCGAGAGCAATGGCAGACGGAATCGCCAGCGGCAGGGCCAGAGCAGAGGTACACCCGCCGGGGTTATCATATCGGCAAGAATATGGCTCAAATAACCCAGAACCAATCCCTGCAAGGCATCTGCCGGGATGATCCAGCTATCGGGCACTTTGAGATAGAACAGGGTTAACCCAATAAAAACGGCCAGCAGACTATGGGTAAAACCACGATGACCGAACATGCGGGCCACGGGCTTTGAGATCCATTTTAGCCGCTGCCCAAGAAAGGACTTCGGGTGATCAATATCGGGCAGAAGGCAGGTCAAAATTGCTGAAGGAACAATATGCCACCAATCCCCGTGTGCCAGCACAGGCGTCAATTCGGCATTTTTGGCAAACACCGCGCAGGCAATAGAAAAAAGCAGGTGTCCTTCCGCCGTCATGATAAAACTCGCTAAACTGTCGATGCATACAGTATAGGGTTTTTATACAGTAGGCGGAAGAGGTGACGGTGTAACTCTTTGTCACAAGAATGACATTTAACGCGCCAGCCAGCCACCATCCACGGCAAGGGTAAAACCATTAATATAGTCCGAGGCCGCAGAAGCAAGAAAGACCGCCGGGCCTTTGAGATCATCCGGGTTTCCCCAGCGACCGGCCGGAATGCGATCAACAATCTCCTGGTTACGCTCTGCGTCTTCCCGTAATGCCTGGGTATTGTTAGTAGCCATGTAGCCAGGGGCTATGGCATTAACATTAATATTATGTGATGCCCATTCATTGGCCAGCAGACGGGTCAATCCCAGAACACCGCTTTTGGATGCCGTATACGACGGTACGCGGATACCGCCCTGGAACGAAAGCATAGAAGCAATATTGATGATTTTCCCACCGCCACCCTGAGCAATAAACTGGCGGGCGACAGCCTGAGAAAGAAAGAAGACCGTTTTAACGTTGAGATTCATCACATCGTCCCAGTCTTTCTCGCTAAATTCGAGTGCGTCGCAGCGGCGGATGGTCCCGGCGTTATTGAGCAAAATATCAATGCGACCCATCTGCGAAACGGTCTGGCTGACAATGTCATTAAGGCACTCTTGTTTGCCGAGATCGGCCTGGATAGCAAGGAACTTGCGGCCCAGCGCAGTGACTCGTTCGGCGGTCTCCTGTGGTTTTTTACGGCCAACGCCGACAATATGGCATCCTGCTTCGGCAAGCCCCAGCGCCATTCCTTGTCCCAGACCGGTATCGCAGCCGGTGACGATAGCGACTTTATTTGCAAGCGAAAAGGCATCAAGAATCATAATTCCCCCAGGTCCTGGTTATTGTCATATTGCCTGAGATGAGGATAGGGGCAGAGAGGAAGAATTACAAATAAATTGAAACGATGTTTTAAAAAATAAACCAGAGACAGTTCAGACCGTCTCTGGTGGCAGGGGTTAGCCGCAAAGATGCGCCACGGTAAGCTCTTCAAGGCTGGATAACTTCACATCAGCCAGCGCATAACGTGGGTCATCACGGTTCTCTTTCGCAGGTACCACGACAGAACGCATCCGTGCGGCTTTACTGGCAATCATTCCATTGACGGAATCTTCCAGCGCCACACAGGTGAGCGGGTCGACGCCAAGCTTCGCGGCGCAGTCCAGATAAACCTGCGGATGGGGTTTGCTGTATGGCAGCTTTTCGGCGGAGGCCAGCGCATCGAAATTATCGCGCAGGCCAAACAGAGAGAGCGTTTTTTCCAGCATATGCAGCGGTGATGCCGAAGCCAGCCCCACTTTCAGACCGCTGGCTTTGCATAAGACAATCGCTTCGCGCGCGCCAGGAAGCAGCGGGCGCGTCTCTTCCACCAGGGTAATGGCGCGACTGATGATGCGATTCGTAACTTCATTGCAGTCCGGACCACTCCATGGCTGGCGGTCGAACCACAGGCCAACAACCACATCAATGCGCAGACCAAGGGTATCCGGTAGCTCATCGCGGCGGGTGGTATCAACCCCAAGGCTTGCCATGACATCCAGTTCAGCGCGATCCCAGAGTGGCTCTGAGTCCATAATTAATCCATCCATATCGAAAATGGCAGCGAGTATTTGTCGCGGGGCAGACATTCACACCTCTCTTTTTTGCGTCAGAACACAGGGAGAAACACTTTTTATGGTCAGAAGGTCATCATACCGTCTTTAAAGATCGGGCGAAAATGAATATGAGAGGGTAGACTTAGGCGGAAAACGGAACGTCTCACAAGGGGAATCCATGACGTATCAACAAGCTGGACGCATTGCCATATTAAAACGCGTCCTGGGGTGGGTTATTTTTATCCCGGCAGTGATTTCGACAATTATTTCAGTACTTAAGTTTATGTATGACCACAGTGAAAAACAGCCGGGCATTAATGCCGTTATGCTGGATTTCGCGCATGTGATGATTGAGATGATGCGGTTTAACACGCCATTCCTCAATTTTTTCTGGTACAACTCACCCACGCCGGATTTTCATCATCAGCTTAATATCGGTTTCTGGATTATTTTCGTGCTGATTTTTGTCGGGCTGGCGCTGCAGGCCTCCGGGGCAAGGATGAGTCGCCAGACGCGTTTTCTGCGTGAAAACCTTGAGGATCAACTGATTCTGGAAAAAGCAAAAGGTGCCGAAGGGCTGTCCCGAGAAGAGATCGAAGCGCGTATCGTGGTGCCACATCACACCATCTTCCTGCAGATTTTCCCGCTCTATGTCCTGCCTGTCATTTGTATCGTCGCAGGCTATTTCTTTTTCTCGCTGCTCGGCTTCCTTTGACAGAAAAGGCCACCTCAGCGTGGCCTTATCGTTGCATCAGGCGGCAAGTACCCGCTCCAGCGCTTTTTGCGCCGTTACCAGGTGCTGTCCACCGAACAGAATCGCCCGGTTAAAGAGAGTATAAAGCTGATACACGGGCTGACGGTCGAGGAAATCGCCGGGTAAGGGGCATACGGACTGGTAGCCATCATAAATTTGTGGTGGCTGATCCGGATGCAGCGGCAGCATCGCCAGGTCACATTCTCTGTCTCCCCAGTAACACGCCGGATCGTAAATAAACGGACCGTCCGGACCGAGCGCACAGTTTGCTGACCACAGATCGCCATGTAGCAACGATGGCTGAGGCTGATGCGAAGCAAGGCGCTGCTGAACATGTTCGACAATGGCGTCGATATTGCCAAACTCCAGCCCTTTTTCGGCTGCCAGCTCCAGTTGCCAGCCGATACGTTGTTCGGCAAAGAACGTTGACCAGCGACGTTGCCAGGCATTGGGTTGCGGTGTTGTCGACAGGTCGTTATCAAAATCAAGACCGAACTGCGGCTGGTCGCTCCACTCATGCAGCCGCGCCAGCTGCTGGCCGAGTAAAAAAGCGCTGTGGGCATCAAGAGGACGGGCAGGGAGATATTCCATTACCAGGAAGCTGTAGTCGCGGTCACTGCCGACGGCGAGTACTTTGGGTACGCGTACCGTGTTACTGCGGGAGAGCAGTTCAAGCTGGTCAGCTTCTGCGGTGAAGATGGGCAGTAATTCCCGTTCATCGCATTTTACAAACAAATCCTGACCACCATAACGCAGGTGCCATGCAGCATGGATTTCTCCACCTGGCAACTCGTCACGCTGTTCGATCTCACCATCACCGAGTTGTTCGCTTAACAGACGACTAATTGCTTGCCACATGATATGTCCCCCATGTTATCAGCCAGATCATAAGGTTAGCGCACTACTGCTATGAAAAAATACGAACCAACGCACACCTGCGCATCCTGGGACGGACAATGGCACTTATTGTGTCTCTTTTTGCCATGCTTCCCAGGTCGTTACGCTAATGTCAGGCTTCGCGCTGACAACACTATCTGCAAGGCCACTGGCCAACTCACTGACCTCTTGTTCGTTCAGCGGGCTGATAAGGCCAAAGGTATTTGTCCCAAGATCATGCACCTTGCCTTCTTCGTCCGTGAGAGTCAGCAGAAACCCGGCGCGCGTAAATTGGTTATTCAGTTCATTGATTTCAGCCAGGCTCTGCTCGTGAAATTTCACTGTGACCACGTAGCGGGTAATACCGTCGCTGCTCATAATTCACCTCGTTGTTATCCTGAATTTTTTTAGCATAGTCGGCGAAGGGGATTTGTCGACTGCGGCAGGGGAAGGAAGGCCCTCGCAGTAAGGCGAGGGCGCATTTTCAGAGATTGCGCAGGTAATCGTAGATTTTTTGTGTGTCGGCGCGGGAACACAATTTGGTCCCCTGATTGATTGTCGCAGCACTCCCGGCGGCGACGCCGAACTTCACCATGTCTTCAAGCGATGCGCCTTCGGCAAGTTTCAGCGTCATCGCGCCAACCATACTGTCGCCTGCGCCTACGGTGCTCTGGCTTTTCATCGGTGGCGGCACAACCTGGACACACTGGCTACCGTCGACAGCCAGCGCGCCCTGTGGACCGAGAGAAACAACGACCCGTAACGCTTTGCCCTGACGAACAATCTCTTTTGCAGCATTCTGAACGTCATCGGGCTGCGTCAATTCCCGTCCTGCTAATGCGCTGAGCTCTTTCTGGTTCGGCTTGACCAGTTCGATATTGCCAATATCGAGCGCAGCGGAAAGGGCATCGCCCGAACTGTCGACAATGCAACGGATACCTTTTTGTTGCGCCGCTTTAATCAGTTGCGTCAGTTTTGTCACGTCAATACCCGGCGGCAGGCTACCGCTAATCACAAGGATCGCGCCGCTCTCAATGGCGAGCACTTTCTCTTCCAGCAGGCGGAATTCATCAGCAGTCAGGGTGGCGCCAGGCATCACAAAACGGTATTGCTCGCCACTGGCCTCAACATGCACGTGCAGATTTTGCCGGGTCCAGTCGTGCGTTTCGACGCATTGCGTGGGAACATTTTCATCGGCAAGCAGCGCCGTCAAATGTTCGCCTGTAGCACCTCCTGCCGGGAAAATCGCCGTGGCTTTTCCCCCAAGATGAGCGATGGCGCGCGCAACATTAATTCCTCCGCCTCCGGGTTCAAAGACAGGCGCACTACAGCGAAGTTTCCCTTCCGGATAAATGTGCGGCGTAAGCGTCGCGCTATCAAGGGATGGGGCCAGAGTCAGGGTATAAACCGATACCATAATGATCTCCTTTTACGGTGAGTATATTAATACTGGCATCTGATACTCAGAAGACAATGTAAATAAAGCGATGATTTAAAATATGAATTTTCGATAAGTTGAGATCAAATTTTTATACATTTAATGTCTATTTGAGATCTGTCTTATTCAAAAAATGAAATAAGAATTCATTGCTATGTTAAACGGGGCTTTTTATAATTTGTTACCTTTCAATGGACCGTTGGTCGTTGATCCACCTGAAAGTTTCCGGGACCGTTACGGTCTCTTTTTTAGTTGTTCGGACTCCTTATAAATGAAGCTTTTTAAGACAGTACCCGTGCTGATTGTTCTCGCGGGAGGCGTGCTTGCGTCGTTGAATGCTGCCGCAGATGACACCGTTTTTACTGTTATGGATGACCCCTCCACCGCCAAGAAACCGTTTGAAGGTAGCGTTAACGGTGGTTACCTGGCCCAGTCTGGTAATACTACAAGTTCTTCTCTGACCGCAGACTCTACCCTGACCTGGTATGGTACAACCACCGCATGGTCTTTATGGGGAACCGCGAGCAACACTTCATCAAATGATGAACGTTCCTCAGAGAAATATTCCGTAGGTGGACGTAGCCGTTACAACATGACGGATTACGATTATCTGTTTGGCCAGGCAAGCTGGTTGACCGATCGCTACAACGGTTATCGTGAGCGTGATGTTCTGACCGCTGGTTACGGTCGTCAGTTCCTCAATGGTCCGGTGCACAGTTTCCGCTTTGAATTTGGTCCCGGTGTTCGTTACGACGAATACACTGACGGGGACACCAAAACGCAAGGTCTGGGCTATGCCTCTGGGACCTATAGCTGGCAGATGACGGACAACGCCAAATTCACACAGGGCGTCTCTGTGTTTGGTTCAGATGACACGACACTGAACTCTGAGACCGCGTTAAATGTTGCTATTAATGATCACTTTGGTCTGAAAGTGGCATACAACGTGACCTGGAACTCTCAGCCGCCTTCATCGGCGCCAGAGCATACCGATCGCCGAACCACGGTCTCCCTCGGCTACAAAATGTAACCGAACTGGGCCGGGTTCTCCGGCCCTTTATTTTCCTAAAGATGCTTTGTTTGCCAGCGCAATGGCATTGCTAATGGCCGATTTTGCCTGCGGACTGTTTTTCCAGCAGGTTGATCCGACAAGTGCCGCACCCTGGGCGAGGATATCGTCAACGGATGCGCTACTAAGTTGATCCAGTGAACTAAATCCCATTTGCTCCAGACGTTCGATAACTTTCGGGCCAACACCTTTACAGGCGAGCAGGGCAGCGCGTTCTTGTGAGGTAAAAGACATCGACATTTCCTTATTGTGATGATCACCTTACTGTTGATATTCAGTATTATTAATGAGTAACAAAAGAATAACAAACCACCGAAAGTCGTGATCACCTCATGGGGGAGTGAATGGGTAAGACAAAAGATGCCGAATTGTACGAAGAAATGTGCCGGGTTGTCGGGAAAGTGGTACTTGAGATGCGAGACCTTGGCCAGGAACCAAAACATGTGGTGATCGCCGGGATGGTGCGAACGATGTTGGCGAATCAGCGTGTGCCGCGTAAGGAATTAACCAAACAGGCCATGGCGGAAGTCATCCGCGCGCTTGGTTTTGAAGCTTCCTGAGGTTCTTTTTTGGTGAGCCAGTCGAAGGACACAGAAAATAGTCAAAGGAACCAATATCAAACAAGAAGTACATTCCCACTTTTTTTAGTGTTACCATCCTCTGACGCAATGAAAAGTGTGAGCCATGATGGCTTTCATTGACGTAACAGATTACGCGCCAATTTAGCGATTGTTGGTTAGATGGCGGCGTAATTTATCTCGACTAAACAAATATTTACTTCGTATGTGATCTTTCGTGTGGGTCACCACTGCGAATTAAGGATATGAAATGCCTGTAATTACTCTTCCTGATGGTAGTCAACGCCATTACGACCACGCTGTTAGCCCAATGGATGTGGCTCTGGACATTGGTCCGGGCCTTGCGAAAGCGACTATAGCGGGTCGTGTGAACGGTGAACTGGTTGATGCGTCCGATCTGATTGAGAATGATGCAACCCTGTCTATCATCACCGCCAAAGACGAAGACGGTCTGGAAATCATCCGCCACTCCTGTGCGCACCTGTTAGGTCATGCTATTAAGCAGTTGTGGCCGAACACTAAAATGGCGATTGGCCCGGTTATTGACAACGGCTTCTACTACGACGTCGACCTTGACCATACCCTGACCCAGGAAGATATCGACGCGCTCGAAAAACGGATGCACGAGCTCGCTGAAACCAACTATGACGTCATTAAGAAAAAAGTCAGCTGGCACGAAGCGCGTGAAACTTTCGTGAAGCGTGGTGAGAGCTATAAAGTCTCTATTCTTGATGAAAACATTGCCCATGATGACAAGCCTGGCCTGTATCATCACGAAGAATACATCGACATGTGCCGTGGACCGCACGTGCCTAACATGCGTTTCTGTCATCATTTCAAACTGATGAAAATCGCCGGTGCTTACTGGCGTGGCGACAGTAACAACAAGATGCTGCAGCGTATTTATGGTACCGCGTGGGCAGACAAAAAAGCCCTGAATGCCTATCTGCAACGTCTGGAAGAGGCTGCGAAGCGCGATCACCGTAAAATCGGTAAACAGCTTGACCTGTACCACATGCAGGAAGAAGCACCGGGCATGGTCTTCTGGCATAACGACGGCTGGACTATTTTCCGTGAGCTGGAAACCTTCGTGCGTTCCAAGCTAAAAGAGTACCAGTATCAGGAAGTGAAAGGTCCGTTCATGATGGACCGTGTGCTGTGGGAAAAAACCGGCCACTGGGACAACTATAAAGATGCGATGTTCACCACCTCTTCTGAGAACCGTGAATACTGCATCAAGCCAATGAACTGCCCGGGCCACGTGCAGATCTTTAACCAGGGGCTGAAATCCTACCGCGATTTGCCGCTGCGTATGGCGGAGTTCGGTAGCTGCCATCGCAACGAGCCTTCAGGCGCGCTGCATGGTCTGATGCGCGTTCGCGGTTTTACACAGGATGACGCGCATATCTTCTGTACCGAAGAACAGGTACGTGATGAAGTCAACGCCTGTATTCGACTGGTCTATGATATGTATAGCACCTTTGGCTTCGAGAAAATCGTTGTCAAACTGTCCACTCGCCCGGAAAAACGTATCGGTAGCGATGAGATGTGGGATCGTGCTGAGGCGGATCTGGCAGTTGCGCTGGAAGAAAACAACATCCCGTTTGAATATCAACTGGGTGAAGGCGCATTCTACGGTCCGAAAATTGAATTTACATTATATGACTGCCTCGATCGCGCCTGGCAGTGCGGTACAGTACAGCTGGACTTCTCGTTACCGGCTCGCTTAAGCGCCTCATATGTTGGCGAAAATAACGAGCGTCAGGTTCCGGTGATGATTCACCGCGCAATTCTGGGGTCGCTGGAACGCTTTATCGGCATCCTGACCGAAGAATTCGCCGGCTTCTTCCCAACCTGGCTGGCCCCTGTTCAGGTTGTGGTGATGAATATCACTGATTCACAAGCTGAATACGTCAACGAATTGACCCGTAAATTGCAAAATGCGGGCATTCGTGTAAAAGCGGACTTGAGAAACGAGAAGATTGGCTTTAAAATCCGCGAGCACACTTTACGTCGTGTCCCTTATATGTTGGTCTGTGGTGATAAAGAGGTGGAAGCTGGCAAAGTGGCCGTTCGCACCCGCCGCGGTAAAGACCTGGGCAGCCTGGACGTAAGTGAAGTGATTGAGAAGCTGCAACAAGAGATTCGCAGCCGCAGTCTTCAACAACTGGAGGAATAAGGTATTAAAGGCGGAAAACGAGTTCAAACGGCACGTCCGAATCGTATTAATGGCGAGATTCGCGCCCAGGAAGTTCGCTTAACTGGTCTGGAAGGTGAGCAGCTGGGTATTGTGAGTCTGAGAGAAGCTATCGAAAAGGCTGAGGAAGCTGGAGTAGATTTAGTTGAGATCAGCCCTAACGCCGAACCGCCAGTTTGTCGTATCATGGACTACGGCAAGTTCCTTTATGAAAAGAGTAAATCTTCTAAGGAACAGAAGAAAAAGCAAAAAGTTATTCAGGTTAAGGAAATTAAATTCCGACCTGGCACAGATGATGGCGACTACCAGGTAAAACTCCGCAGCCTGGTTCGCTTTCTGGAAGATGGCGATAAGGCTAAGATCACACTGCGTTTCCGCGGTCGTGAGATGGCCCACCAACAGATCGGTATGGAAGTGCTTAACCGCGTCCGTGACGATCTGAGTGAACTGGCAGTAGTCGAATCCTTCCCTACGAAGATCGAAGGCCGCCAGATGATCATGGTGCTCGCTCCTAAGAAGAAACAGTAAGGCCTTCAAGTAGCAATTCCTGTGGTGCCTTTGGGCTTCACAGGTTTTGCTCGCCTGGGTTTCGTTTATTAACAATGCGAAGTGGAAGTTATTAAAATGCCAAAAATTAAGACCGTACGCGGTGCTGCTAAGCGCTTCAAAAAAACCGGTAAAGGTGGTTTTAAGCACAAGCACGCTAACCTGCGTCATATTCTGACCAAAAAAGCTACCAAGCGTAAACGTCACCTGCGTCCGAAAGCCATGGTTTCCAAAGGCGATCTGGGCCTGGTAATCGCGTGCCTGCCGTACGCATAAGTCGTTAACGTTTAACTTTTTTAACTTAGAATAGATACAGGAGAGCACATATGGCTCGCGTAAAACGTGGTGTAATTGCACGCGCACGTCACAAGAAAATTTTGAAACAAGCTAAAGGTTACTATGGTGCGCGTTCACGCGTTTACCGCGTTGCCTTCCAGGCTGTTATCAAAGCAGGTCAGTACGCTTATCGTGACCGTCGTCAGAAAAAGCGTCAGTTCCGTCAACTGTGGATTGCGCGTATCAACGCAGCAGCACGTCAGAACGGTATTTCTTACAGCAAATTCATCAACGGCCTGAAAAAAGCCTCTGTTGAAATCGACCGTAAGATCCTGGCTGATATCGCAGTATTCGACAAAGTAGCGTTCACCGCTCTGGTTGAAAAAGCGAAAGCAGCTCTGGCTTAATAAGTCAGTGGAAGAGGGGGCAATGCTCCCTCTTTTCGTTTATACCCGTCATTTTTCACGTTGCATGCGCGTAGACTGAGGTCGTTTCCCCGGTCACTTACTTAAGTAAGCTTCTGAGAATTCAATCTCTCGCCGCTTTTTCTGCAAAGCGAATTATTTAGGGTATAACATCATCAGAAGATTGACTTTTTTTCGGTGAGCCCTTTCAATAAGGTCATCCGTATTTTACCACACAAGGTAACGCAAGCATGAATGCTGCTATTTTCCGCTTCTTTTTTTACTTTAGCACCTGATTACGGGAGGCTAGCGCGTGAAAGAAGAAACGGAAAATTAACGCCAAAAGCCTCCAACAGGAGGCTTTTTTTGTGTCTGAATTTTAAGTAAAAAGTCCAACAACAAGGACATAACGAGGAAAATTATGTCACATCTCGCAGAGCTGGTTGCCAGTGCACGGGCAGCCATTAATGATGCCTCAGATGTTGCCGCGTTAGATAACGTACGCGTTGAATATCTGGGTAAGAAAGGGCATCTGACCCTTCAGATGACCACCCTGCGTGAGCTGCCGCCAGAAGAGCGCCCGGCTGCTGGGGCGGTGATTAACGAAGCGAAAGAGCAGGTCCAGCAGGCGCTGAACGCGCGTAAATTCGATCTGGAAAATGCTGCGCTGAACGCGCGTCTGGCTGCGGAAACCATTGACGTATCCCTGCCAGGACGCCGTATTGAAAACGGCGGTCTGCATCCAGTCACTCGTACCATTGATCGCATTGAGAGTTTCTTCGGTGAGCTTGGCTTTACCGTGGCGACTGGCCCGGAAATCGAAGATGATTATCATAACTTCGATGCGTTGAATATTCCTGGTCACCATCCGGCACGCGCTGACCACGACACTTTCTGGTTTGATGCCACCCGCCTGCTGCGTACGCAGACGTCTGGCGTGCAGATCCGCACCATGAAAGAACAGCAGCCGCCGATTCGCATTATCGCACCGGGCCGCGTGTACCGTAACGACTACGACCAGACGCATACCCCGATGTTCCACCAGATGGAAGGTCTGATTGTTGATACCAACATCAGTTTCACCAACCTGAAAGGTACGCTGCACGATTTCCTGAACAACTTCTTTGAGGAAGATCTGCAGGTCCGTTTCCGCCCGTCCTACTTCCCATTCACCGAACCGTCTGCGGAAGTGGATGTGATGGGTAAAAACGGCAAATGGCTGGAAGTGCTGGGTTGCGGCATGGTGCATCCGAACGTACTACGTAATGTAGGCATTGACCCGGAAGTCTATTCTGGCTTCGCGTTTGGGATGGGGATGGAGCGCCTGACTATGCTGCGTTACGGTGTGACCGATCTGCGAGCATTCTTCGAAAACGATTTGCGTTTCCTCAAACAGTTTAAATAAGGGCAGGACAAATAATGAAATTCAGTGAACTGTGGTTACGCGAATGGGTTAACCCGGCTGTCGATAGTGAAGCGCTTTCCGATCAAATCACCATGGCTGGTCTGGAAGTTGATGGCGTTGAGCCTGTAGCTGGCGCATTTAACGGCGTGGTTGTGGGTGAAGTTGTGGAGTGCGGTCAGCACCCGAATGCCGACAAACTGCGTGTCACCAAAGTGAATGTGGGCGGCGAACGCCTGCTGGATATCGTCTGTGGTGCGCCGAACTGCCGCCAGGGGCTGAAAGTTGCTGTTGCCACCATCGGTGCAGTACTGCCGGGCGACTTCAAAATTAAAGCGGCTAAACTGCGCGGCGAACCGTCAGAAGGCATGTTGTGCTCTTTCTCTGAACTGGGAATTTCCGACGACCACAGCGGCATCATCGAACTGCCGCTGGATGCAGCGATTGGCACTGATATCCGCGAATACCTCAAACTCGACGACAATACCATCGAAATCAGCGTGACGCCGAATCGTGCTGACTGCTTAGGGATCATCGGTGTTGCGCGCGATGTCGCTGCGCTGAATAAAGCACCGCTGGTGGAGCCGGAAATCGCCCCGGTTGCTGCCACCATTAACGATACTCTGCCAATCACTGTGGAGGCCGCTGATGCGTGCCCGCGTTATCTGGGGCGTGTGGTTAAAGGTATCAACGTAACAGCGCCGACTCCGCTGTGGATGAAAGAGAAGCTGCGTCGCTGCGGTGTACGTTCTATCGATGCGGTTGTGGATGTGACCAACTATGTTCTGCTGGAATTGGGTCAGCCGATGCATGCCTTCGATCTGGATCGTATCGACGGTGGTATCGTCGTCCGTATGGCAAAAGAGAACGAAACACTGGTACTGCTCGATGGTAGTGAAGCCAGACTGGCTACCGATACGCTGGTGATTGCAGACCATAATAAAGCACTGGCTATGGGCGGTATCTTTGGTGGTGAACATTCTGGCGTGAACAATGAGACACAAAACGTTCTGCTGGAATGTGCGTTCTTCAGCCCGCTATCCATTACTGGACGCGCGCGTCGTCATGGCCTGCATACCGATGCTTCCCATCGCTATGAGCGTGGTGTTGATCCGGCGCTGCAGTACAAAGCCATGGAGCGTGCGACCCGTCTGCTGATTGATATCTGCGGTGGTGAAGCCGGCCCGGTTGTTGATATCACCAATGAAGCCATGCTGCCAAAACGTGCGACCATTCGCCTGCGCCGCAGCAAACTGGATCGCCTGATTGGCCATCACATTACCGATGAACTGGTTACCGACATCCTTAAACGCCTGGGGTGTGAAGTCACCGAAGGTCAGGATGAGTGGCTGGCCGTTGCGCCGAGCTGGCGTTTCGATATGGAGATCGAAGAAGACCTGGTGGAAGAGGTTGCGCGCCTGTACGGTTATAACAACATCCCGAATGCACCGGTACAGGCCGGGCTGGTAATGGGGTCACACCGCGAAGCAAACCTGTCGCTCAAGCGCGTGAAAACGCTGCTGAATGACAAAGGCTATCAGGAAGTGATCACCTACAGTTTCGTTGATCCGAAAGTACAGCAATTGATCCATCCTGGCGAAGAAGCGCTGATTCTGCCAAGTCCTATCTCCAGCGAAATGTCGGCCATGCGTCTGTCACTGCTGACCGGGCTGCTCGGGACTATTGTCTATAACCAGAACCGTCAGCAAAGTCGTGTGCGTATCTTCGAAACCGGTCTGCGCTTTGTGCCGGACACACAGGCTCCTTTAGGTATTCGTCAGGATCTGATGCTGGCGGGGGCCATCTGCGGTAACCGCTATGAAGAGCACTGGGATCTGGCTAAAGGCAGCGTTGATTTCTTCGATCTGAAAGGCGATCTGGAATCCTTACTCGACCTGACCGGCAAATTGTCCGCAATTGAGTTTCGCGCAGAGGCAAATCCGGCACTGCATCCTGGGCAGTCCGCAGCGATTTATCTGAAAGATGAATATGTTGGTTTCATCGGTGTTGTTCATCCGGAGCTGGAACGTAAGCTCGATCTGAATGGTCGTACGCTGGTGTTTGAACTGGAGTGGAATAAGGTCGCAGACCGCGTGGTTCCTCAGGCGCAGGAGATTTCTCGCTTCCCGGCAAACCGTCGCGACATCGCTGTCGTGGTCGCTGAAAATGTGGCTGCGGCAGATATTTTAGCCGAATGTAAGAAAGTTGGCGTAAATCAGGTAGTTGGCGTAAACTTATTTGACGTGTACCGCGGTAAGGGTGTTGCGGAGGGGTATAAGAGCCTCGCCATTAGCCTGATCCTTCAGGATACCAGCCGTACACTCGAAGAAGAGGAGATTGCCGCTACCGTCGCCAAATGTGTAGAGGCATTAAAAGAGCGATTCCAGGCATCATTGAGGGATTGAACCTATGGCGCTTACAAAAGCTGAAATGTCCGAATATCTGTTTGATAAGCTTGGGCTTAGCAAGCGAGATGCTAAAGAGCTGGTAGAGCTGTTTTTCGAAGAGATCCGTCGTGCTCTGGAAAACGGTGAGCAGGTGAAACTCTCCGGCTTTGGCAATTTCGATCTGCGTGATAAGAATCAACGTCCGGGACGTAACCCGAAAACGGGCGAAGATATTCCCATTACAGCCCGGCGCGTGGTGACCTTCAGACCCGGCCAGAAGTTAAAAAGCCGCGTCGAAAACGCTTCGCCCAAAGCAGAGTAATCTGGACTAATTAAAAAGGCCGCAATCGCGGCCTTTTTCTTTCAGCGCGGAATATCATCTTTAAAATCAACCCATTCAATGACGCATTAATTGAACTGCATGCTGAATTACGCACAACTCCAACGGCGTCGTAATGGCCAGTGGCTCTGCGGCCTTGCGCTGCTTTTGCTGGCCGCGCTGTTTATTAGCTTATGTGCAGGCGATCAGTGGATTGGCCCTGCAAACTGGTTCGATGCTCGTGGACAACTTTTTGTCTGGCAAATCCGTCTACCCCGTACATTAGCGGTTTTGCTGGTGGGAGCGGCGCTGGCGTTAAGCGGCGCTATCATGCAGGCCTTATTTGAGAACCCACTGGCTGAACCCGGGCTTTTGGGGGTATCTAATGGCGCGGGCGTCGGGTTGATAGCCGCCGTGCTGCTTGGAAAAGGCGTATTGCCGGGCTGGGCGTTGGGGTTATGCGCCATCGCCGGGGCGCTGATCATCACGCTTATCCTGCTGCGCTTTGCCCGACGGCATTTGTCGACCAGCCGTCTGCTGTTAGCGGGGGTCGCGTTGGGGATCATTTGTAGCGCACTGATGACCTGGGCCATCTACTTTTCCACATCATTCGACCTGCGTCAGCTCATGTACTGGATGATGGGCGGTTTTGGCGGTGTGGACTGGCGACAAAGCTGGCTGATGGTTGCACTGTTACCGGTGATGGGCTGGACCTGCTGTCAGTCGCAGCCGCTTAACGTACTTGCACTGGGTGAGACATCGGCACGTCAACTCGGATTACCCTTGTGGTTCTGGCGCAATGTGCTGGTGGTGGCAACTGGCTGGATGGTGGGCGTCAGTGTCGCGCTGGCAGGCTCGATTGGCTTTATTGGCCTGGTTATCCCGCATATTCTTCGCCTTTGCGGCCTCACCGATCATCGTGCGCTTCTGCCCGCCTGTGCGCTTGCGGGGGCGACGGCACTGCTGTTTGCCGATATTGTTGCCCGAATGGCGCTGAGCGCTGCGGAATTACCTATCGGTGTCGTGACGGCAACGCTGGGGGCGCCGGTGTTCATCTGGCTCTTGCTCACGGCAAGACGCTAAGGGTGGCGGACGAAATATCCGGCAGGCAACAATAAGGTAAAAGTGTGTAACAACGACACGTTAAAAAAAGAAAATTCGCCTGATTTACTGGTTTTACATCTGTTTTTGCTAAATGACAGAAGAAGGATTATCGCGCATTATCTGGCTATTATTAATGTCCGGCCGGGCGAGAGATCCGGCGTCTGAATGAACCGACTGAGGGGATGCTATGCACCAGGATATTTTAAACACCGAGATTACAACGATTGATGGCGAACATATCACGCTGGAAAAGTACCAGGGCAAGGTTATTCTGGTGGTGAATGTGGCATCAAAATGTGGCCTGACGCCGCAATATGAACAGCTGGAGAATATCCAGAAAGCCTGGGAGAAAGACGGTTTTGTCGTGCTCGGCTTCCCGTGCAACCAGTTTGCCGGGCAGGAGCCAGGCAGCGAAGAAGAGATCAAAACCTTCTGCAGTACTACCTATGGCGTGACTTTCCCCATGGCAGCCAAAGTCGATGTCAAC
Source organism: Phytobacter palmae (assembly GCA_900112785.1). Classification (GTDB taxonomy): domain Bacteria; phylum Pseudomonadota; class Gammaproteobacteria; order Enterobacterales; family Enterobacteriaceae; genus Phytobacter; species Phytobacter palmae. The sequence goes on from FONB01000010.1 coordinate 101,211, forward strand.
GGTGAAAACCGTCATCCTTTGTATCGCAAACTGATTGCCGCTGCGCCGAAGGCTGTCGCCCCGGAGGGCAGCGGTTTTTATGAGCGCATGGCCAGTAAAGGGCGCGCACCGCTCTATCCGGATGATATCCTGTGGAACTTTGAAAAATTCCTGATTGGCCGTGATGGCCAGGTTGTTCAGCGCTTCTCCCCGGATATGACACCCGAAGATCCTATCGTGATGGAAGCGATTAAGCTGGCGCTGGCAAAATAATGGCATTGCTGCAGCTTCATGACCTTGAGGATGCAGGAAGACTGGGGCCTGTTACGGCCCTGGTCGACAAAGCGCAAATGCTGCATCTCGTCGGGCCGAATGGTGCCGGGAAAAGCACGCTTCTGGCACGTATCGCCGGACTAAGACAGGGAAAGGGCAGTGTACAGTTAAATGGCCTTCCGCTTGAGCAATGGCATGCTCCGCAACTGGCTCGCCATCGCGCTTATCTGGCCCAGCAGCAGATGCCCCCCTTCGCCATGCCTGTATGGCATTATCTTTCGTTGCATCAGCATATCAACGACAGCGTGGTTGATGAGATTACGCGTAAGCTTGGGCTGGGAGATAAGCTGGGACGCGCTGTCAGTCAGCTCTCCGGCGGGGAATGGCAGCGAGTGCGGCTGGCTGCGGTGATTGCGCAAATTCATCCGGCTGCTAATGCGGATGGACAACTCCTGTTATTAGATGAGCCGATGAACAGTCTTGATGTTGCCCAGCAGGCTGCGCTGGATGGCATTTTAAGCGAGCTGGTGGCGGCAGGTGTTACCGTTGTGATGAGCAGCCACGATCTCAACCATTCGCTACGTCGCGCGCATCAGGTGTGGCTACTCCGTCAGGGCAAATTAATCGCCAGTGGCCTGCGTGATGAGGTATTAACGCCGCAAAATCTGGCTGCGGCATATGGTATGCCATTTCGCCGTCTCGATCTGGCTGGTCACAGGATGCTCATTCCCGAGATATAGCAGCAAACGAAACTTGCAAGGATTGCAATTCACACGCTAAATTATTCCAGCATAACGAAAATAGAGGTTTTGCTGGATGCGCATCTGGTTTCTTCTGGCGGTGTTAATTCTTTCAGGGTGCAGTAGTCATCGTGCGCCGCCGCCTAACGCACGCCTTTCTGATTCCATCACCGTCATTGCCGGGCTGAATGATCAACTGCGTGACTGGCGTGGCACCCCTTACCGCTATGGCGGTATGAGCCGTAATGGCGTTGATTGTTCCGCTTTCGTGATGATGACCTTCCGCGACAAATTTAACCTCGTCCTTCCCCGCGATACGCGTAAACAGGCGGAAGTGGGAACGAAAATCGATAAAGATGAGCTGCTGCCAGGCGATCTGGTGTTTTTTAAAACAGGCTCCGGTGATAACGGTCTGCATGTAGGCATCTACGATACTGATAATGCGTTTATCCATGCTTCGACCAGTCAGGGTGTTGTGCGTTCTTCATTAAACAATGTCTACTGGCGGAAGAATTTCTGGCAGGCGCGTCGTATCTAACCCCCCTTCCGACAACAGGCAGCGAATGGCTAACCAATTCGCTGCTTTTGTGAACTAAACGCAAATTTTGTCATTTTCCTCACCGTTCATTCATTTTTTCTTCAATATTTATCATTTAACTATTCGTTACTTTAAAGGGCTGTCAGTATCGTGGCAGGCGCTGGTATGGGCAATTTAACCAGGATAAGCTTGCGCACGAAAATAAGGAATTTTCGACAATATAATGGGAAATGATGAAGTCAGTTTTGTTAAATTCAGCTACGTTGAAGCATGTGCGCATTGGATTTTCGATGCAGGATATCAACCTTAATGCGGGGTTGGCGCCATGATCGTCTCGTTTGATGACACCTATCGCTCAGAGTTTTTACTACAGCCTGCGCGTAATGGCTACGGTACCCTCGTCGGGATTGAAATTGTGGTCAATTTCGTTGGGGCGGGTTCTGTACGGGCATCTGCAGAGCGGATAGTGCCACGCCTGAGCACAGACGAAACGCTGACGCTTTTTACTGAGCAATTAGAATTGCTTGAATCCTGTAAGTTGTTCTTTATTCAGCATCAACTTCTCGCCTGGATAAATATTTCGCCGGTTGTTGTTGATGCATTACTGGTTAATGCTGAACTTGCCGAAACGGTAGCGAAATACCCTTTCCTCGAATTTACTGTGAATGAGAATTATCCCAACCTGACAAAGGGGAAAGAAAATAATTCACTCGTGGTGTTTAGCGAACGTTATCCTTTAATCCTGAATAATTTTGGTGCCGGGGCGCCTTCCACGCGCGCTATATTTGATGGTCTATTCAGGCGGGTGACCCTGGATAAGCATTTTATTCATCAGCGACTGGCGTCACGCTCATTCGAACCCTTCATGCGCGCGATCGTCTCACAAATCTCCCCTTACTGCCGTTCGGTAATGATTGACGGTATTGATGATGAAAAAACCTTAAAGCGGGTGAAGCCGTATCAGTTCAGCGCTATGCGGGGGAATTTATGGCCAGCGGTTCCTGCTGCGCAGATAACCAGTCTTGTTCAGGGATAACCTTGCCTTTAACCCGTGTTTAACATCATATAAACACACTACAATAAAGACAGGAGGTACTATGGCCCTGTCTTTTATTACCCGCTGGCGCGATGAGCTGCCTGGTTTTTATACTGCCCTTTCCCCGACACCGCTGAGTAATACCCGGTTGCTTTGGCACAATGCGCCTCTGGCGAAAAGTATGGGCATCGATCCCGTACTGTTTACGCCCGACGAGGGTGCAGGTGTGTGGGGGGGAGAAATGCTGCTTCCCGGAATGTCGCCACTCTCGCAGGTCTACAGTGGGCACCAGTTTGGCGTCTGGGCGGGGCAACTGGGTGACGGGCGGGGTATCCTGCTCGGCGAACAGCTACTGCCTGATGGCACAACACTGGACTGGCACCTGAAAGGCGCAGGGCTTACGCCGTATTCCCGCATGGGTGATGGGCGTGCGGTACTTCGCTCAACCATCCGTGAAAGTCTCGCCTCTGAGGCAATGCACTATCTGGGGATTGCGACAACACGAGCCCTTTCAATTGTCACCAGCGAAACGCCTGTTTACCGCGAAAGCGTGGAGCAGGGGGCGATGATGATGCGCATTGCGCAAAGTCATATCCGCTTTGGCCACTTCGAGCATTTTTATTATCGGCGAGAACCAGAAAAGGTACGCCAGCTGGCGGATTTTGTGATTCGTCATTACTGGCCGCATCTGCAGGATGATGTCAACAAATACGAAGTCTGGTTCCGGGACGTTATCGCCCGTACTGCCGCATTGATGGCGCGCTGGCAGGCGGTTGGTTTCGCGCATGGGGTGATGAATACGGATAACATGTCTATTCTGGGGCTGACAATTGATTATGGTCCCTTTGGTTTTCTTGATGATTACCAGCCCGGCTTTATCTGCAATCACTCGGACTACCAAGGACGTTACAGCTTTGATAACCAGCCAACCATTGCCCTGTGGAATCTGCAACGACTGGCGCAAACACTGTCGCCGTTCATGAGTGCCGATGTGCTCAATACGGCGCTGGAGAGTTATCAGCCGGTATTGCTGAGCGAATACGGCATATTGATGCGCCAGAAACTGGGCTTTTTTAGCCAGCAAAAGGATGACAATGTGCTGTTAAGCGAGCTCTTCGCTCTGATGGAGCGTGAAGGCAGCGATTATACCCGCACTTTCCGCATGTTAAGCCGTACCGAACAGATGAGCGCCAGCAGCGCGCTGCGTGATGAGTTTATCGATCGCGAGGCGTTTGACAGCTGGTTTAGTCGCTACCGTGCGCGTCTGGCGCAGGAGACGATTCCGGATGCGCAACGTCAGCAGCAGATGCAAAACGTAAATCCGGCGGTTGTGCTGCGTAACTGGCTCGCACAGCGGGCGATTGAACAGGCAGAGCAGGGTAATACCGAAGAGCTGGAGCGTCTGCATGCCGTCTTACGGGAGCCTTATACGGAGCGCAACGATGACTATAGCCGTCGCCCACCGGACTGGGGGAAACGGCTGGAAGTCAGCTGTTCAAGCTGAACATCTATTTCGTGAGTATCAGTTTCCCGGCGTGCGTCTGTCGCAATAGATATTCTTGTCCCTGATGTTCAATGACAACGCGCGCCGAATCTCCCAACAATGTTTTGCTGTTGATGCGGCGATCACCAGGATGGATGGTGGCTGGGCTGGCTGGCAGTTTCTCTGCCGGAGTGGTCGGCTTATCCTTGTTCGACATTGCACGGTCACTGTATGGATATGACAATGATAATTATTATTAATACCCGCGAAGCGAGCTGCAAGTAATATTTGGAAAACCAGTCATTTGGGGTAGGGGGGATATGTCCCGCCGGGAGACCCGACGGGAAAAAAATTACAGCCGTGAGGAAACCGCCGCCGCAAGTTTATCAAGCAACAATTCGCTGTCTTCCCAGCTCAGGCAAGGGTCAGTGATGGACTGGCCGTATACCAGGGGCTTGTCTTTGACGATTTTTTGCGTCCCTTCTTGCAGAAAACTCTCAGCCATCACCCCCGCAATGGCCGTGGAGCCATTTCGAATCTGTTCACAGATGTCATCGCACACCTCAAGCTGGCGACGATGCTGTTTCTGGCAATTGCCGTGGCTGAAATCGACGACCAGTTGCTCCGGCAGATCAAACTCGCGCAGGGTAGCGCAGGCGGTGGCAATATCTTCGGCATAGAAGTTAGGTTTTTTTCCGCCACGCATAATGATATGCCCGTAAGGGTTACCGCTGGTCTGGTAAATCGTCATCTGTCCGGTTTTATCCGGTGAGAGGAACATATGGCTGGTTCTGGAAGCTCGAATCGCATCCACTGCAATTCGGGTGTTACCGTCTGTGCCGTTTTTGAAGCCTACCGGACAGGAGAGCGCCGATGCCATCTCGCGGTGGATCTGACTTTCTGTGGTACGCGCGCCAATTGCGCCCCAACTGATCAGATCAGCAATAAATTGCCCTGTCACCATATCCAGGAATTCGGTCGCCGTCGGTACGCCCAGTTCATTCACTGCGAGCAGGAGTTTGCGCGCCAGTTCAATGCCGTGATTAACGCGGTAGCTGCCGTTCAGGTCGGGATCGGAAATCAACCCTTTCCAGCCCACAACGGTTCGCGGCTTTTCAAAATAGGTGCGCATTACAATTTCCAGTTGCGCACTATGCTTTTGCCTTAGCCCCTGCAGGCGACGGGCATAATCCATTGCCGCGTCCAGGTCGTGGATGGAGCAGGGGCCAATAATCACTAATAGTCGTTTATCTTCACCGTTGAGGATTTTCTCGATACGGCGACGGGATTGTATGACATGTTCCGCAACTGCAAGGGAAACGGGATGCCGCTGCGCTAGCTCAGCCGGAGTGACCAGACTCTCGATGCGCGCAGTGCGAAGTTCATCGGTTTTGTTCATCAGAATTCTCAAAATTTTGTGCTCAAACGGCCAAATGCCGGAGGCGATGCGCACACCTTAAACCAATCCTTGCTTAATTCAATAGCAGGTTGTGATGCGCATCACATTGAAGGCCAGCATGATAGCAAAATTGTCATCCACGTACTAGTGTATTAGTACATGCGACGATTAAGACCCATTATGTCGAGAATTTTGGTGGCGATCTCTTCTACCGAGTAGTTGGTACTGTTTAACCACGGTATCTGATTTTTACGGTAAAGCGCTTCCACCTCCGCCACTTCCATGCGGCACTGGCGTAATGAAGCGTAGCGGCTATTTTCCCGGCGCTCTTCACGGATAGCTGCCAGGCGCTCCGGATTAATGGTCAGACCAAATAATTTATGCTGGAGCGGTTTCAATGAAACAGGCAGAACGAGATTATCCATGTCATCGGCAATAAAAGGATAATTAGCTGCACGAATGCCGAATTGCATTGCCAGATAAAGGCTTGTCGGCGTTTTACCGCAACGAGAAACACCCAATAAAATCACCTGGGCCTGATCCAGGTTGCGCAACGAAATACCGTCGTCGTGAGCCAGCGTGTAATCAATAGCGGCAATCCTCGCGTCGTATTTAGTCAGGTTGCCTGGATTTAACCCATGAGTACGATGCGCAATGGGTGTCGGGTCGAGTTTTAATTCTTGCTGTAATGGTGCAACCAGGGCCTGAACAATGTCCTGACAGAATCCTTCACTCTGTAAAATAATGGTGCGGATTTCTGGTAATACGATGGAATAAAAGACTAACGGACGCACGCCCGTTTGTTGATAGATAGCGTCAATCTGGTCTTTCACTGCTCTGGCGCGGCTTTCATTCTCCACGAATGGCAGCGTGATGCTATTGATGGCAACCGGGAATTGCGACATCACCGCATGGCCTAATACCTCTGCAGTGATAGCGGTACCATCGGAAATATAAAAAACCTGGCGATCCACAGCGCTGTCCATTTTACCCTTCCTGATTGTCATGCGTAATTATCTGAAAGCATAAATTAAAGTCATGCATCTGCGTAGCGTCTTTTCTGAATTTTTAAAATGAAACGCTATTTTTGTTTTTAATGAAAAGCGCAGTTCATTTTTATTATGAGTTTAAAAAAGAATGATTTTGAGGATTTTCCGATTACTCAGCCGCTTAACCATTGCCGGGAAAGTGTCCGAAAAGACAAAAATTTAAATTGCTTGAACGATTCACCGTTTTTTCAGGCGGAATAATTATGCCAGGATGAAAAGGTAGTAAATGCTTTATTACTCCATTCAAATATCACAAAAGGATTGTTTAGATGTCCAACAATGGCTCGTCTCCGCTGGTGCTTTGGTATGACCAACTCGGCATGAATGATGTAGACAGAGTTGGGGGCAAAAATGCCTCCCTTGGTGAGATGATTACTAATCTGTCCGGTATGGGCGTAAGCGTACCCAATGGGTTTGCAACGACTGCCGATGCGTTTAACCAGTTTCTCGATCAAAGTGGCCTGAATAAGCGCATCTATGACCTGCTGGATAAAACGGACATTGACGACGTTTCCGAGCTGGCGAAAGCTGGCGCGCAGATTCGCCAGTGGATAGTTGATACCCCGTTCCAGCCGGCGTTTGAAGATGCAATCCATCAGGCATATGCCAGACTGTCTGCTGATGACGAGCAGGCATCCTTTGCTGTGCGTTCTTCCGCAACGGCAGAAGATATGCCAGACGCTTCCTTTGCGGGTCAGCAGGAAACCTTCCTGAACGTACAGGGGTATGATGCTGTGCTGGTGGCGGTGAAGCACGTCTTCGCTTCTCTGTTCAACGACCGTGCGATCTCCTACCGCGTGCATCAGGGTTATGATCACCGCGGTGTGGCGCTCTCTGCCGGGGTGCAACGGATGGTGCGATCAGACATTGGTTCTTCCGGTGTCATGTTCTCTATCGACACAGAATCCGGCTTTGATCAGGTGGTATTCGTCACCGCGGCCTGGGGCCTGGGTGAGATGGTGGTACAGGGTGCAGTTAACCCGGATGAATTTTATGTTCACAAACCAACGCTGGCAGCAGGGCGTCCGGCTATTGTGCGCCGCACCATGGGTTCGAAGAAAATTCGCATGGTCTATGCACCGACCCAGGAGCATGGCAAACAGGTGCGTATTGAGGACGTTGAACAGGCTAACCGCGATCGCTTCTCGCTGACCAACGAGGAAGTGCAGGAGCTGGCGAAACAGGCTGTGCAGATTGAAAAACACTATGGCCGACCAATGGACATTGAATGGGCGAAAGACGGCCATACTGGCAAACTGTTTATTGTACAGGCGCGTCCGGAGACTGTGCGCTCTCGCGGTAAAGTGATGGAGCGTTATACGCTGCACGCACAGGGCAAAATCATTGCCGAAGGGCGTGCGATTGGCCAGCGCATCGGAGCAGGCCCGGTAAAAGTGATTCACGACATCAGTGAAATGAATCGTATCGAAGCAGGCGATGTGCTGGTGACCGACATGACTGACCCGGACTGGGAACCAATCATGAAAAAAGCGGCCGCTATTGTCACCAACCGTGGTGGCCGTACCTGCCATGCAGCCATTATTGCGCGTGAGCTGGGGATCCCGGCTGTCGTCGGTTGCGGTGACGCAACGGAACGCATGAAAGATGGCGATAAAGTGACCGTCTCCTGCGCCGAAGGTGACACGGGGTACGTTTACGCTGAGATGCTCGACTTTAGCGTGAAAAGCTCAAGCATTGATGAAATGCCTGCGCTGCCGCTCAAAATTATGATGAACGTCGGCAACCCGGACAGAGCGTTTGATTTTGCCTGTCTGCCAAATGAAGGGGTTGGCCTGGCGCGCCTGGAATTTATCATCAACCGCATGATCGGCGTACACCCGCGCGCATTGCTGGAGTTTGATGACCAGGACGTAAAACTGCAAAACGAAATCCGCGAAATCATGAAAGGCTATGATTCGCCGAAAGAGTTTTATGTTGGGCGTCTGACCGAAGGCATTGCAACACTTGGTGCGGCGTTCTATCCAAAACGGGTGATTGTGCGTCTGTCAGACTTTAAATCCAACGAGTATGCAAACCTCGTCGGCGGTGAACGTTACGAACCGGATGAAGAGAACCCGATGCTCGGCTTCCGTGGTGCTGGTCGCTATGTCTCCGACAGCTTCCGCGACTGTTTCGCGCTGGAATGTGAGGCGGTCAAACGCGTACGCAACGATATGGGGCTGACCAATGTGGAGATCATGGTCCCGTTTGTTCGCACCGTTGAACAGGCGAAAGCAGTGGTCGAAGAGCTGGCACGTCAGGGGCTCAAGCGTGGCGAAAACGGACTCAAGATTATCATGATGTGCGAGATCCCCTCGAATGCGCTGCTGGCTGATCAGTTCCTGGAGCACTTTGACGGCTTCTCTATCGGCTCAAATGACATGACGCAGCTGGCGCTGGGGCTGGATCGCGACTCCGGCGTTGTCTCAGAGCTGTTCGATGAGCGTAATGACGCGGTGAAAGCCCTGTTGTCGATGGCTATTCGCGCTGCCAAAAAACACGGCAAATATGTCGGTATCTGTGGTCAGGGCCCGTCGGACCATGAAGACTTCGCCGCCTGGCTGATGGAAGAGGGGATCGATAGCCTCTCCCTGAACCCGGACACTGTGGTTCAAACCTGGCTGACGCTGGCTGAACTGAACAAATAAGTCACATTGTTATTCTGATAAAACCTCACTTCTGCGGAAGTGGGGTTTTTTTATGCCAAAAATACGGATGAAAAAGTTAATTCTCAGCTGAAACAAAATTTGCGCACGCTTGCCTTAGCGATAATGGTCACACCAGTCCTGCCGTAGATGCTGCGGTTATGACAGGTAATGTATGAGGTGGCTTATCATTTGCGATTTCTTATTATTCGCCGTATGGGCTATTGAGGATTTCTCCGTTGAGGTAACCGGACGTTAACCGCATCGCAGTTGTTTTTCCTGCATCAGCCTGTTTGTTGGATAAAAAAAAGCCCACCGTGGGAGATGGGCAAAGACTACACACAGCAATTCGTTGTTTCACTCAGGGGATTTCCATGCTTATAAATCAAGGTGTTGATTTATAACCGTGACCTTATAGTAGGCCATCCGGGATTTTAGCGTCGATCAGATTCGTCTCATTAGTTAAACGGTGGTTAAGATTTTGCGGGAAAAATGGCGCAAGCCTTCTGTCGGGAGGCTTGCGCACGGGAGGAGCAGTAAATAAATGATTAGCAATGCTTCATAATCAGATTAAAGAGCGTATCAGATATGGGTATCATCTGGATGGTGTATATCTTCCAGCGCATCATTTTCCGCCGGGCCGGGCATGGGCGCTTCGTTAACCCAGGCGGAAAAGAGTCGCCATGAAACGGCCAGTAATACCGGACCAATAAACAACCCGATCATCCCGAAAGCCACCAGACCGCCAATAACACCGGAAAGAATCAGGATCATCGGCAAGTCGGCCCCCATACGAATCAACATTGGACGGATAAAGTTATCCAGCGTGCCCACCACGCAACTCCAGACCAGTAACACCGTGCCCCATGTCGAGTCGCCACTCCAGTAGAGCCAGATAATTGCAGGCACCAGCACAACCAGCGGACCGAGTTGTACAAGGCATGTCATTAACATAATGACGGTGAATAACGTGGTATATGGCACACCCGCTATCGCCAGGCCAATTCCTCCCAGAACCGCCTGCACCAGCGCAGTGACGACCACGCCGAGCGCGACAGCGCGAATAGCCTGACCGGCCAGCAGAACAGCGGCATCGCCGCGTTTGGCCGCCAGACGATAGGCAAAATGGCGAATCCCCAGTGCAACCTGCTCGCCGCGCCAGTACAGCAGGGCGCTAAATAGCAGCATTAACGCGCAGTGCAGCATAAAGCGTCCGATATGTGCAGCCTGTCCGACAAACCATGTGGTGGTGGTGCCGACATAAGGACGAACTTTGGCAAGTATCGCACTGCCGCCCATATCCAGCAGGTTGTGCCAGCCGCTATACAGTTTGTCGCCGATCAGCGGAATACTGTTCAGCCACTCCAGAGCCGGCGGCGTCATTTCACCCGATGTAATGGCCTGAATGACCGGACCGCTATTGTCCACCAGGCTGTTAACCAGCAGCGCTACCGGAACAATAAATAGCAGGATTAACAATAACGTCATCACGATGACCGCCAGTGAACGGCGGCCAAACAACGCGCGCTGTACGCGAAGGAGCACCGGCCAGGTGGCAATGACCACGGTACCAGCCCAGGCGAAACCAAGAATAAAAGGCTGAACGATCCACAAACAGGCGATGATCATAAGGGCTAAAAACAGTACCGACAGCATCACCTGCGGTACATCCCTGGACTGCGATTGAAAGGCCATAAAACGTAATCACCTTTAAAGGGAGGATGCGAAATCAGTAAAGATAATGATTAATGATTTCAGCGGTTTTTGACAGTCTGATTCTGCCCGTAATTCTGGTGGGCGCATAAGAAAAAAATGTGATACAACGATGGATGCTGCAAGCAAACGATTAACTATTCACAACTACTAACAGTCAGGCAGGGTCAAGAGTAATGATCCCACAGATTTCTCAGGCACCAGGTGTCGTTCAATTGGTGCTGAATTTTTTACAGGCACTGGAGCAACAAGGTTTTACCGGCGATACCGCCACAAGTTATGCCGACAGGCTGACCATGGCGACCGACAACAGTATCTACCAATTGCTACCCGATGCGGTTGTCTTTCCCCGTTCTACTTCCGATGTCGCCTTGATTTCACGCATCGCGGCGGAAACGCGTTTTCAGTCGCTGGTGTTCACACCGCGCGGTGGTGGCACCGGTACAAATGGCCAGGCGCTGAATCAGGGTATCATTGTTGATATGTCCCGCTATATGAACCGCATTATAGAGATCAATCCTGAAGAGGGATGGGTGCGGGTTGAAGCGGGTGTCATCAAAGATCAACTCAATCAGTTCCTTAAACCTTACGGCTATTTCTTCGCGCCAGAGCTTTCCACCAGTAACCGTGCGACACTCGGCGGCATGATCAATACCGATGCTTCCGGTCAGGGGTCACTGGTCTACGGAAAAACATCCGATCATGTCCTGGGCGTTCGCGCCGTGTTACTTGGCGGCGATATTCTGGACACCCAACCGGTGCCAGTGGAACTGGCGCAGACGCTGGGTAAAGCGAATACGGCTGTAGGGCGCATCTACCGTACTGTTTTCGAGCGTTGCCGGGACAACCGTCAGCTGATTATCGACAAATTCCCTAAACTAAACCGTTTCCTCACGGGTTACGACCTGCGCCATGTCTTCAATGATGAGATGACCGAGTTTGACCTGACACGCGTATTGACCGGCTCAGAGGGAACGCTGGCATTTATTACCGAAGCGCGGCTGGACATTACCCGTCTGCCGAAAGTGCGTCGCCTGGTAAATGTGAAATACGATTCGTTCGACTCCGCGCTGCGTAATGCTCCGTTTATGGTGGAAGCGCGAGCACTGTCGGTTGAAACGGTGGACTCAAAAGTCCTCAACCTGGCACGTGAAGACATCATCTGGCACTCCGTAAATGAACTGATCACCGATGTGCCGGATAAGACCATGCTGGGTCTGAATATTGTCGAGTTTGCCGGTGATGACGAAGCGCTAATTAATGAGCAGGTTACCTCTCTGTGCTCTCGCCTGGATTCCCTGATGGCGGAAGGGGCTGGCGGGGTGATTGGCTGGCAGATTTGCGACGAGCTGGCGGGCATTGAGCGTATCTACGCGATGCGTAAAAAAGCGGTCGGCCTGCTGGGTAATGCGAAAGGGGCGGCAAAACCGATTCCGTTCGCAGAAGATACCTGTGTGCCACCGGAACACCTTGCTGACTATATCGCCGAGTTTCGCGCATTGCTTGACAGCCATGGGCTGAGCTACGGCATGTTCGGTCATGTGGATGCGGGTGTATTGCATGTGCGCCCGGCGTTAGATATGTGCGACCCGCAACAGGAGGTTTTGATGAAGAAAATCTCCGATGATGTGGTGGCGTTGACGGCAAAATACGGTGGCTTGCTCTGGGGTGAGCACGGTAAAGGTTTTCGTGCCGAATACAGCCCGGCATTCTTTGGTGCGGAACTGTATGCAGAGCTGCGTAAAGTGAAAGCCGCGTTTGACCCGGCTAACCGCCTCAACCCAGGTAAAATCTGTCCGCCTGAGGGGATTGACGCGCCGATGAAGCAGGTAGATGACGTTAAACGCGGCAGCTTTGATCGTCAAATTCCGCTTGCCGTGCGTTCGTCATGGCGCGGCGCGATGGAGTGCAATGGCAACGGTTTGTGCTTCAACTTTGATGCCAAAAGTCCCATGTGTCCGTCGATGAAAATTTCCGCAGATCGTATTCATTCGCCGAAAGGCCGTGCCACGCTGGTCCGTGAGTGGCTGCGTCTGCTGGCCGATCGTGGTATCGACCCGGTGAAGCTGGAAAAAGAGATGCCGGAAAAACGTGCCAGCCTGCGCTCGCTAATTGAACGTACCCGCAATAGCTGGCACGCGCGTCACGGCGAGTATGATTTTTCGCATGAAGTGAAAGAGGCTATGTCGGGGTGTCTGGCCTGTAAAGCCTGCTCGACCCAGTGCCCGATCAAAATTGATGTGCCGGAGTTCCGCTCTCGCTTCCTGCAGCTTTACCACACGCGCTACCTGCGTCCTGTACGCGATCATCTGGTCGCGACGGTGGAAAGCTATGCGCCGCTGATGGCACGCGCGCCCAGGACATTCAATTTCTTTATGAGTCAGCCGTGGGTGCGTTCCCTTTCGCAAAAACATATTGGCATGGTGGACCTGCCGTTGTTGTCTGTTCCCTCTTTACAACGGCAGATGATCGGCCACCGTTCGGCGAACCTGACACTGGAGCAGCTTGAAACGTTGAGTGATGCGGAAAAAGCGACCACGGTGCTGGTGGTGCAGGATCCGTTCACCAGTTACTACGATGCGCAAGTGGTGGCCGATTTCGTTCGTCTGGTGGAAAAGCTGGGTTACCAGCCCGTTGTCCTGCCCTTTTCACCGAACGGCAAAGCGCAGCATATCAAAGGGTTCCTGCAACGTTTTGCGAAAACCGCACAGAAAACTTCGGATTTCCTTAACCGCGTTGCGCAACTGGGAATGCCAATGGTGGGTGTCGACCCGGCTCTGGTGCTCTGCTACCGTGATGAATACAAGCAGACACTTGGCGAGAAGCGCGGCGATTTTCATGTCATGTTAGTACATGAATGGCTGCCTTCCGCACTGGAAGGGCGCGAGAATCGCACTATTAGCGGTGAGCCCTGGTATCTGTTTGGCCACTGTACTGAGGTGACTGCGCTACCTGCTTCTGTTTCGCAATGGACCTCCATTTTTGCCCGTTTTGGCGCGAAGCTGGAAAATGTCAGCGTAGGTTGCTGCGGTATGGCAGGAACCTATGGACATGAAGTCAAGAACCACGCCAACTCGTTGGGAATTTACGAGTTGTCCTGGCATCAGGCGCTACAACGTTTACCGCGTAGCCGTTGTCTGGCGACAGGCTACTCCTGCCGTAGCCAGGTGAAGCGTGTGGAAGGGAATGGCGTGCGCCATCCGTTGCAGGCGCTACTGGAGATAATAGGATGATCTGGAAACGTGAGGTAACCCTTGACGCGCTCAATGCAATGGGCGCGGGCAATATGCTGGGGCTGCTGGATATCCGTTTTATTGCAATAAATGAAGACTCGCTGGAAGCGACCATGCCGGTTGATAGCCGCACATATCAGCCGTTTGGTTTGTTGCATGGGGGCGCTTCTGTGGTGCTGGCGGAGTCGCTGGGTTCCGTTGCCGGATATTTATGTACCGAAGGCGAGAAGAAAGTGGTTGGTGTTGAGGTAAATGCCAACCATATTCGTTCCGCTCGCAGCGGGCGTGTGCGCGGCGTGTGTCGTGCTCTCCATACCGGTAGTCGCCATCAGGTATGGCAAATTGATATTTACGATGAGCAGGATAAATTATGCTGCACTTCGCGACTCACGACTGCCGTTATCTGAGATAAATTTGCGACAGGGGAACCTGTCGCAAAAATTCATATTTTCTTCATTCATTTTCACATCCAGACTTGTCCATTCGTGCTATATTGGGCGGGTTTCAAAACCGCTTCGATGTCCATCGAAGCCAGACGCTGTAACGCATAAAGACCTAATGAAGTAATTCGTTGTTTCCTTAAGCGCTACTCCCTACACGCTTACAGGTAACAACAATGCATTCATCGTTTAAAAGGGCCTTTTTACACCCTCGTAACTGGGGCACATGGGCTGGTCTTGGTCTGCTCTGGTTGCTCGTTCAACTGCCTTATCCTCTTATCTCCCACTTTGGGGAAATGCTCGGAAAATTAGCCCGTCCTTTTCTTAAGCGTCGCGAACGTATTGCTCGCCGCAATCTGGAGCTTTGTTTTCCCAGGATGAGCGACGAGCTTCGCGAGGCAATGATTGAGAAAAATTTCATGTCGCTCGGCATGGCGCTATTTGAAACCGGTATGGCCTGGTTCTGGCCTGACAGCCGTGTGCGCCGCTGGTTCGACGTTGAAGGCTATCAGAACCTCGTTGCCGCACAGGCGAGCCAGCGTGGCGTGATGGTTGTCGGTGTCCATTTTATGTCGCTGGAGCTTGGTGGCCGCGTGATGGGCCTGTGCCAGCCGATGATGGCGACATACCGTCCGCATAATAGTGAATTGATGGAGTGGGTACAGACGCGAGGCCGTATGCGTTCCAATAAATCAATGATTGACAGACGCAATCTGAAAGGACTTGTGAGCGAGCTTAAAAAAGGCGAGGCCGTCTGGTTTGCACCCGATCAGGATTACGGCAGCAAAGGCAGTACCTTCGCGCCATTTTTCTCTGTCGAAAATGCGGCAACTACCAACGGCACATATGTTTTATCCCGCCTTTCCGGGGCTTCAATGTTGACGGTTACCATGGTGCGCAAAGCGGATCGCTCAGGTTATTCACTGCATATCGGCAAGGCTATGACCGATTATCCGGCGAAAGATGAACACGAGGCCGCCAGTTATATCAATAAAGTCATTGAGCGCGAGATTTTGCGCGCGCCGGAACAGTATCTGTGGATCCATCGTCGCTTCAAAACCCGCCCGCCGGGAGAAGCATCATTGTACCTGTAATTCCTGTCCCGGTCGGCGTTCAGCCGACCGGATACTGGCCCGCAACAGGGCCAGCCAGATTTTTCTCCTGACTAACGCGACCATGTCGAACGGTATCCACGCCCTGTAGACCTGTCGATATTGCTTATGCAGTAGCGCAATGCAACTTCACCAAACGTCAACTTTTCGCGTTAAGGGCGTATTAATCGAGCGCCGGGATCGCCAGCCCTTTAAGCTTAATCACGAAGTGATTTTCATGGCGGGTAATTTTCGCGCCTTCATCGCAATATTCGGTTGAGAGCTGAAAAAACGCGTCTGCGTCAACATCGAACGCCAGTTCGATTTCACTATACTTCCCTGAGTTAAGCATTTGATAAACTTGCTTTAAGCTGTGTGCTTTGGCTATCGACATGATTAAAGAACCTCAGAAATGATGGCGAAATGGTTAAAACCTGACCATTGCTTTATAGCAGGCAATGGCGAAATTTCCATCCGTGAAGCAGGAGGGAGCACGTAACGTTAACAGGTAATTTTTACATCTTGAATTATGATATGTTATATCATAACATTTACCTCTTTTCATAAACCGAGGGACGGATTTTGGCCAGCCATTTTGCAAAAACAACGATAGTTCTGGGTGCTCTTTTCATGAGTGCGAGCGCATTTTCTCATGACCATCACTCGCACGGTAAACCGTTAAGCGACATGGAGAAAAAAGCGGCGAACGGCGAATTTAATGACAGCGACGTCAGGGACAGAAATCTGAACGACTGGGACGGTATGTGGCAGTCTCTTTATCCTTATCTGCAAGACGGCAGTCTGGACCCGGTATTGCGGAAAAAGGCGGAGAAAGATAAGAGCAAATCGTTTGATGAAATTAAAGCGTACTACCAAAAGGGATATGCCACCGACATTGATACCATCGGTATTGAAAATGGCGTAATCGAATTTCATGTGGGCGATAAGGTGAGTGCCTGTAAATATGATTATGCCGGGCATAAAATCCTCACTTATACCTCCGGTAAAAAGGGCGTGCGTTACCTGTTTGAATGTAAAGATGCCAGCAGTAAGGCGCCAAAGTATGTGCAGTTTAGCGATCACATTATTGCACCGCGCACTTCAGCGCATTTCCATATTTTTATGGGCAATACTTCTCAGGAAGCGCTGCTGGCAGAGATGGACAATTGGCCAACCTATTACCCTTATCAGCTCAAAAAAGATCAGGTTGTCAATGAGATGCTTCATCACTAACGGAAAATCAGGGCCCGCTTCGGCGGGCCTTTTGCGTCTTCCTGCGCTTTAGTTTCTCTGTCGGCTCTTGTAGCATAGGCCGCTCAGCGGTTTTAACGGTATTTGCAGGAGGCAAAGTGTTTGCCGAATATGGTGTTATCAGTTTCTGGTCCTATTTCATTGGGGCGATTTTCATTATCCTGGTACCAGGCCCGAATACATTCTTTGTGCTTAAAACCAGCGTGGCGGGTGGGCTGAAAAATGGCTATGTCGCTGCGGCGGGGGTATTTATCGGCGATGCCGTATTGATGTTCCTGGCCTATATGGGTGTGGCAACGCTGATTAAAACAACGCCGGTATTATTCAACCTCGTCCGCTATCTTGGCGCATTTTATCTGCTCTGGCTGGGTGTAAAAATGCTCTACAGTACGTTTTCTCGTCGGGGCAAAAGCGTGAATGAGCATGAGGAACACAGGGGCGATATTTTCAAACGTTCGCTGGTACTGAGTTTAACCAATCCGAAAGCGATTCTGTTTTATGTGTCGTTTTTCGTGCAGTTTATTGACGTTCATTATACCAATACGGGAACGGCGTTCTTTATTCTGGCCAGTACGCTGGAGTTAATTAGCGTCTGTTATTTCAGTTTTCTGATTATCTCCGGGTCCTATGTGACACAGTTTGTGAAAACTAAAAAACGTCTCGCAAAGCTCGGTAACTCCTTAATTGGTCTTATTTTCGTCGGTTTTGCCGCCCGACTGGCAACGCTGCAATCCTGAACAGCGCAGAGGCCTGTGTTTAACGGACCTGCACCTAACTCTTATACGGCGTATGTGATGAAAATTTATCTGGTCCGGCACGGTGAAACCGTCTGGAACGTTGAAAACAGGATTCAGGGGCATCTGGATAGCCCGGTTACGGAGGCAGGCATCAGGCAGATCTCTGCCCTGTGTCGGGATCTGGCAGACAAATCCATTACCCTTATTGTCGCGTCGCCTTTAGGCCGATCGGTAATCGCTGCCGGGCAAATCGCGTCGTGGTTAGATTGCCCGTTGCAGTTTGAGCCTGCCTTTGTCGAACGTCATTTTGGCGAGTTTGAAGGCAAACGCCTCGCTGAACTGACTGAGAAAGAGCGGGTTCAGGCTGTGGCGATGCTTTCCGGCAGTTCTGATATCGGGCCGCAAAATGGCGAGGCACTACAGGATGCCACCCGGCGAGTTCTTAGCGCCCTGTCCGGTTTGTCGTCTGGTCAGGGTAATCTATGCGTTGTTTCCCACGGGCATGTTATTCAATCGGTTATCAGCACGCTTTCGGGTAATAATGCCGAACATTTTGAGCGGTATGCACATTTAAATGGCGCCTATTCCGTTCTCGCCTGCACGGAAAAAGGACTCACGGTAGAAAAATGGGGGGTAGCGACCCATCTTTTCTCCCGACATACGCCATGAGCGTTTGTTCTGCTCTGGATTAAATGCAATCTATCTTGTTGATAATCGGTTTTGTGACGCAGTTAACTTTCTGATATCAGGAAAAATTTTCTAAGAATCCTTTTTTAGCTCCCTATCTCAAAAATAGGTATTACCTATACATCTTTTGCAGACGCAGGCGCGCCAGACTTGCTGTCGAAAATAGCTATTATTTATCAAATCATTAAACAATCTTTCACTTCTCTGTTAAGCCTTCGCACAGAGTCTATGCTTATACCATGTGCTTAAAAAACGGGCAGTACACGAATAACCCTTCGGAATAGAGGTTGAAGTGATAATCATTATCACTAACATAGTGTTATGTCCTTCATGATTTATGACGTGAGGTAGAACTATGGAATTGCAATCAGAAACGTTCGATCCGGCCGACTTTGCCTGGCGCGGGCTAACGATGACACCAGCCGCCGCAGAGCATATTCGTGGATTAATCCGCAAGCAACCCGACCTGTTGGGTGTCCGGCTGGGCATTAAACAGACTGGCTGCGCCGGTTTTGGCTATGTGCTCGATACCGTCACGCAACCTGATAAAGACGACCTGCTTTTTGAAAATGACGGTGCACGACTATACGTGCCGCTCGGGGCGATGCCATTTATTGATGGCACCGAAGTGGACTATGTGCGCGAAGGATTAAACCAGTTATTCAAATTTCATAACCCGAAAGCCCAGAACGAATGTGGCTGTGGCGAAAGCTTTGGGGTATAGGCGGTACTATGTCTCGTAACACAGAAGCAACAGACGATGTCAAAACCTGGACCGGGAACCTCAACTATAAAGAGGGCTTTTTTACCCGGCTAACCACTGACGAACTGGCGAAAGGCATTAATGAAGATGTCGTGCGGGCAATTTCAGCCAAACGAAACGAACCTGAATGGATGCTGGAGTTTCGCCTGAGCGCATATCGCGCCTGGCTCGAGATGGAAGAGCCACACTGGCTGAAAGCCCATTACGCGAAGCTTGATTATCAGGACTATAGCTATTATTCAGCGCCATCCTGTGGCAGCTGCGATGACACTTGTGCCTCGCAACCGGGAGCGGTACAGCAAACTGGCGCGAATGCGTTTCTGACTGACGAAGTGGAAGCGGCATTCAACCAACTTGGCGTGCCGGTCCGTGAAGGGCGTGAAGTGGCAGTCGACGCCATTTTTGACTCCGTATCCGTTGCCACCACTTACCGGGAAAAACTCTCCGAACAGGGGATTATTTTTTGCTCATTTGGCGAGGCCATTCACGACCATCCGGAACTGGTGAAAAAATACCTGGGTACCGTCGTCCCCTCCAATGACAACTTCTTTGCGGCGCTGAATGCGGCGGTCGCCTCTGACGGTACCTTTATCTATATCCCGAAAGGGGTACGTTGCCCGATGGAATTGTCGACCTATTTCCGCATCAATGCCGAAAAAACCGGGCAGTTCGAACGCACTATTCTGATCGCGGACGAAGGCAGCTACGTTAGCTATATCGAAGGGTGTTCCGCGCCAGTGCGCGACAGTTACCAGCTTCATGCGGCAGTGGTGGAGGTCATCATCCATAAAGATGCAGAAGTGAAATACTCAACTGTGCAGAACTGGTTCCCCGGCGATAACAACACCGGCGGGATCCTCAACTTCGTGACCAAGCGTGCGTTGTGTGAAGGTGAGAATAGCAAAATGTCATGGACGCAGTCGGAGACCGGCTCAGCCATTACCTGGAAATACCCAAGCTGCATCCTGCGTGGGGATAACTCCATCGGTGAGTTCTTCTCCGTGGCGCTGACCAGTGGTCACCAGCAGGCAGATACTGGTACCAAGATGATTCACATCGGCAAAAACACCAGGTCGACCATTATCTCGAAAGGGATCTCTGCCGGACATAGTCAGAACAGCTATCGCGGGCTGGTGAAAATCATGCCGAGCGCCACTAACGCACGTAACTTTACCCAGTGTGACTCCATGCTGATAGGCCCGGATTGTGGCGCGCATACTTTCCCGTACGTGGAGTGTCGCAATAACAGTGCGCAACTGGAACATGAAGCTACCACGTCACGCATCGGGGAAGATCAGCTGTTCTACTGCCTGCAGCGCGGTATCAGTGAAGATGATGCTATTTCAATGATCGTTAATGGATTCTGTAAAGACGTGTTCTCCGAGTTGCCGCTGGAGTTTGCCGTTGAAGCACAAAAATTGCTGGCTATTAGTCTCGAACACAGCGTCGGTTAAGAATTAAGGAATAAACATGTTAAGTATTAAAGACCTGCAGGTAAGCGTTGAAGATAAAGAGATTCTGCGTGGCCTGAGCCTGGATGTGCGTCCGGGGGAAGTGCACGCCATTATGGGGCCCAACGGTTCCGGCAAAAGTACGCTATCTGCAACGCTGGCAGGACGTGAAGATTATGAAGTCACCGGCGGCAGCGTCGAGTACAAGGGTAAAGATTTGCTGGAACTTTCTCCGGAAGATCGCGCCGGAGAAGGCGTGTTTATGGCCTTCCAGTATCCGGTTGAAATTCCCGGCGTCAGTAATCAATTCTTCCTGCAAACGGCACTCAACGCCGTGCGCAAATACCGTGAGCAGGATGAGCTGGACCGCTTTGATTTTCAGGACCTGATGGAAGAAAAAATCAAACTACTGAAGATGCCGGAAGATCTATTGACCCGCTCGGTTAACGTTGGTTTTTCAGGCGGTGAGAAGAAGCGTAACGACATCCTGCAAATGGCCGTACTGGAACCTGATTTGTGCATCCTCGATGAAACCGATTCGGGGCTTGATATTGACGCGCTCAAAATCGTTGCCGATGGCGTCAATGCGCTGCGCGATGATAAGCGTTCTTTCATTATTGTGACGCACTATCAGCGGATCCTGGATTACATCAAGCCGGATTATGTCCACGTACTGTATCAGGGGCGCATTGTGAAATCCGGTGATTTCACACTGGTTAAGCAACTGGAGGAGCAAGGTTATGGCTGGCTTACAGAACAGCAGTAACGCGCTGCAACAGTGGCATCATCTGTTTGAACAACAAGGCGGGGCGCGCTCTGAGCAGGCGCAACAGCATCTGCAGCAAATGCTGCGCTTAGGCCTGCCGACGCGCAAACACGAAAACTGGAAATATACGCCGCTCGACGGTTTACTAAATAGCCAGTTTGTCACCACGGCGGGGGTGTTGAGCGCACAAGAGTGTGATGCACTTGCATTGCCGGTCGATGCGCTACGCCTGGTGTTTGTGGATGGTTATTACAACGCGGCGCTGAGCGACGACATTGCCGGTTCTGGCTTCACCGTGACCATTAACGATGACCGTCAGGCTTTGCAGGCCCCGGTGCAGCCGGAGGTGTTTTTACACTTAACCGAAAGTCTGGCGCAAAGCATCACCCATATTAGCGTCAGCCGTAATCAGCGGGCGACCAAACCGCTTCTGTTAATGCATATCACCCAGGGGCTGGCCGGATCAGAGATGAACACGGCCCATTATCGCCACCATATCTCGCTTGCCGAAGGGGCCGAAGCGACAATCTACGAGCACTTTGTCAGTCTCAACACGCATCGCCATTTCACCGGCGCGCGGCTGACGATGGACGTGGCGGCAAATGCCCAACTGCATCATGTCAAACTGGCGTTTGAAAACCCGGAAAGCTACCACTTTGCGCACAACGACATTCGACTTGGCGCAGATGCAGCGGCGTACAGCCATAGCTTCCTGCTGGGCGGCGCTGTGTTGCGTCACAATACCAGTACTCAACTCAACGGTGAAAATACGACGCTGCGCATGAACAGCCTCGCGATGCCAGTGAAATCAGAAGTATGTGATACCCGCACCTGGCTTGAACACAATAAAGGCTATTGCAACAGCCGCCAGCTGCATAAAACCATTGTCAGCGACAAAGGACGTGCGGTGTTCAACGGGCTGATTAACGTTGCGCAACACGCCATCAAAACCGACGGACAGATGACCAACAATAATTTGCTGTTGGGACGACTGGCGGAAGTGGACACCAAACCGCAGCTGGAAATTTATGCTGATGACGTGAAATGTAGCCACGGTGCAACGGTCGGGCGTATTGACGACGAACAGATGTTTTACCTGCGTTCGCGCGGCATTGACCAGCAGGCGGCGCAAAAAATGATTATTTACGCCTTTGCCGCTGAGCTCACCGAAGCTATCAGCGACGAAGCGCTCAGACAGCAGGTGCTGGCGCGCATTGGCCAACGCCTTGCGGGAGGCTTAGCATGAGTTTTTCCGTTCACAGCGTACGCGCCGATTTTCCGGTCCTGACGCGTGAAGTTAACGGGGTGCCGCTGGCGTATCTGGACAGCGCAGCCAGCGCACAAAAACCGAATCAGGTTATTGATGCCGAGGCAGAGTTTTTTCGCCACGGCTATGCAGCGGTGCACCGGGGGATCCATACCCTGAGCGCTGAAGCCACGCAGCGTATGGAACAAGTTCGAACCCAGGTCGCAAGTTTTCTGAACGCCCGGTTACCGGAAGAGCTGGTTTTCGTGCGTGGTACTACCGAAGGTATCAATCTTGTCGCCAATAGTTGGGGCAACAGTCAGGTGCAGGCGGGGGACAATATCATCATCAGCGCCATGGAGCATCACGCGAATATCGTGCCGTGGCAGATGCTGTGTGAGCGCGTCGGTGCTGAGCTACGGGTCATACCGCTCAATATCGACGGTACATTACAACTGGAGGCGCTGCCTGGGTTGTTTGATGCCCGTACGCGCTTACTGGCGATTACTCAGGTCTCTAATGTGCTGGGAACGGAAAATCCCGTAGCGGACATCATTGCGCTGGCCCATCAACATGGCGCGAAAGTTCTCATTGATGGCGCTCAGGCTATCATGCATCACCCGGTCGATGTACAGGCGCTGGATTGCGATTTCTATGTCTTCTCCGGCCATAAGCTTTACGGGCCGACGGGGATTGGGGTGCTGTATGTCAAAGAGGAGATCTTGCAAGCTATGCCGCCGTGGGAAGGTGGGGGCTCTATGATTGCCACCGTGAGCCTGACGGAAGGGACCACCTATGCCAAAGCGCCGTGGCGTTTCGAAGCGGGTACCCCGAATACCGGAGGGATTATCGGTCTGGGCGCGGCTATCGAGTATGTGAGCGGACTTGGGCTGGATGCGATTGCGCAGTATGAGCAGACGCTCATGCGTTATGCCCTGAATGCACTGGCGGATGTGCCCGATTTAACGCTCTATGGCCCGCAGGATCGTCTGGGGGTGATTGCCTTTAATTTGGGTAAACATCACGCCTATGATGTAGGAAGCTTCCTTGATAATTATGGTGTGGCCGTGCGGACCGGGCATCATTGCGCAATGCCGCTGATGGCGTTTTATAATGTACCGGCAATGTGCCGTGCGTCACTGGTGATGTACAACACAGAAGAAGAGGTGGATCGTCTGGTGGCTGGCCTGAAACGTATTCATCAGTTGCTGGGCTAACAGAGAGGCAAACATGGCCGTTTTACCCGACAGAGACAAGCTGCTGCGCAATTTTGGGCGCTGTGCCAACTGGGAAGAGAAGTATCTGTATATCATTGAGCTGGGGCAGCGGTTGCCTGCGCTCAGCGACGAGGCACACAATCCCGAAAACATTATTCAGGGGTGCCAGAGTCAGGTCTGGATTGTGATGCGCCGTAATGACGAGGGCATGATAGAACTGGCGGGCGACAGCGATGCAGCCATCGTCAAAGGCCTTATTGCCATCGTATTTATTCTTTATCAGCAGATGACTGCCCAGGACATCGTGGCGTTCGATGTGCGTCCGTGGTTTGAAAAAATGTCGTTGACTCAACACCTTACGCCTTCTCGTTCTCAGGGGCTGGAAGCGATGATTCGTGCAATTCGCTCCAAAGCCGCCAACATTAGCTAAACTAAATAGACAGCTTTCATCCTGTTACGCGAGGTGCATCCGCGCCTCGTTGGTTTTTCAGCTTTCGGCCTCTGCCGTGATACAGGACATCCAGTATGAAACGCGCGTCTACTATTACATTGTCTCTTATTGGCGCTTTTAGCGCTATCCAGATGGCCTGGGCTGTGGATTATCCGCTGCCACCGGCCGGAAGTCGTCTTATCGGTCAAAACCAGACTTATACTGTTCAGGAGAGTGATAAAAACCTGCAGGCCATCGCCCGGCATTTTGACACCGCGGCAATGCTGATTATCGAAGCCAATAACACAATCGCACCGATACCCAGAGCGGGTACGGTCGTTACCATTCCGTCACAAATGCTGCTACCGGATACGCCACGAGACGGGATTGTGGTCAACCTTGCTGAGCTGCGACTTTACTATTATCCCCCCGGCAAAGATATCGTTCAGGTTTTCCCGCTGGGGATTGGTCAGCAGGGGCTTGAAACACCGGTAACAACCACCCGTATTAGCCAGAAGATCCCCAATCCTACCTGGACGCCTACCGCAGGCATCCGCGCGCGTTCTCTGGCGCAAGGCATTGAATTGCCCGCTGTCGTACCCGCCGGGCCAAATAATCCTCTGGGGCGCTATGCGCTGCGTCTGGGGATAGGAAACGGCGAATACCTCATTCATGGTACCAGCGCGCCTGACAGCGTAGGGTTGCGCGTGAGTTCAGGGTGCATGCGGATGAACGCGGCAGACATTCAGGCGCTCTTCTCGCAGGTAAATACCGGTACACGGGTAACCATCCTTAACGAGCCGGTTAAATATGCCGTAGAGCCTGACGGACGGCACTATATTGAGGTACACCGTCCACTGTCGCAGAATGTCGGAGAGAACACACAGACGCTGCCTATCGCTTTCTCCGCAAGCCTGGCGAGTACCATTGAGCAAGGCGGTGGTGACAGAGCAATGATTGACAAGGCGTTATATCGACGGGCGGGTTATCCCGTGACGATTCCGGCAAACAAAAGCGGGAAGGTAACAACTGAAAGCGTCGTGTCCGTGCAGAATCGTGATGCCGGAGCAGATGTGAATTCGGATGAAAGCGGCAAGACCGTTACGCAGTAACAACAGAGAAGGTAAATCGCAGACAAAAAAATGGCGCACAATGTGCGCCATTTCATCACAGGTACTCTTACTTACGGTAAGAATGAGCCTGGTTATCCAGACGCTGGTTAGCGCGAGCTGCGTCGTCTTTAGCAGCCTGAACGTCGGAACGGATTGCGTTCACGTCGTTGCTCAGCTGGTCAACTTTAGCGTTCAGAGTCTGAACGTCAGAAGACAGCTGATCGATTTTAGCGTTGCTGGAGCAACCAGCCAGCAGAGTAGAACCCAGGATTACCGCGCCCAGTACCAGTTTAGTACGATTCATTATAAATACCCTCTAGATTGAGTTAATCTCCATGTAGCGTTACAAGTATTACACAAAGTTTTTTATGTTGAGAATATTTTTTTGATGGGAATCCACTTAAATTTGATCGTTCGCTCAAAGAAACACCGACTTTGAATAAAACGTTAAAAAAAGTGTGATAAAACAGCAAGCTTCCATCGGATTCATCTTAGATAATAAGCAGTTTAAATAGTGAAATCCGATTTGCTTTTTTATTCGAGGCGATTTCTGATATATAAAAAAAGCGCCCGAAGGCGCTTTTTTAAACACGAATATTCGTCCGGTTATTATTACAGGACGTGCACAGATGCCGTGTTGGTCGTACCGCTGGAGACCAGTGCGCCGGAAACCATGACAACAACATCGCCTTTCTGCGCCAGACCGCTCTGTACGGCCAGTTCTTTGCCCAGACGGTAGAAATCATCCGTGGAGGCGATTTCTTCAACCAGCTGCGCGACAACACCTTTACTCAGTACCAACTGACGCGCAGTGGTTTCGTTGGTGGTCAGCGCCAGGATGGTGGCATCCGGGAAGTATTTACGTACAGCGCGCGCAGATTTACCGCCCTGGGTAGCGACCACGATCAGCGGGGCATCCAGTTTTTCAGCGGTTTCAACCGCGCCACGGCAAACCGCTTCAGTGATACGCAGTTTACGGCTGTCGTTGTTGAAATCCAGACGACTGGTCATGACGCGATCGGTACGTTCGCAGATGGTCGCCATGATGGTCACAGCTTCCAGCGGGTATTTCCCTTTTGCCGATTCACCAGACAGCATAACGGCGTCGGTACCGTCAAGGATGGCGTTTGCAACGTCGCCTGCTTCCGCACGGGTCGGACGCGGGTTCTTGATCATAGAGTCCAGCATCTGGGTCGCAGTGATAACCACTTTGCGCGCGCGGATACATTTCTCAATCATCATTTTCTGCGCGAAGATAACTTCTTCAACCGGAATTTCTACGCCCAGGTCACCACGAGCAACCATGATGCCGTCAGACGCTTCGAGGATTTCGTCGAAGTTATTGAGGCCTTCCTGGTTTTCAATTTTGGAGATGATCTGGATGTTTTCGCCGCCGTGCGCTTTCAGGTGCTGACGAATTTCTTCAACATCAGAACGTTTGCGGATGAAAGAGGCCGCAACAAAGTCAACGCCTTGTTCGCAACCGAAGATCAGATCCTGTTTATCTTTTTCGGCCAGTGCCGGCAGAGCGATAGAAACGCCTGGCAGGTTAACGCCTTTGTTTTCGCCCAGGTCACCGTTGTTCAGTACCTTACAGATGACTTTGTTGCCTTCGATGGCAGTGACTTCCATGCCAATCAGGCCATCGTCAACCAGTACTGTGTTGCCAACCTGCAGGTCGCTGGTGAAACCTTCGTAGGTAACTGCAACGGTTTCAGCGTTGCCGATAACTGTTTTGTCGGTAGTGAAGGTGAAAGTCTGGCCCGCTTTCAGCGAAACATCGTTACCGCCTTCCAGTTTGATTGTGCGGATTTCCGGACCTTTAGTGTCCAGCAGAATCGCCGCTTTTTTACCGGTTTTGCTCATCACGTTGCGCAGGTTCTGGATGCGCTGACCGTGCTCAGCATAGTCACCGTGAGAGAAGTTCAGACGCATTACGTTCATTCCTGCGTCCAGCATTTTTGCTAACATCTCTTCGGATTCGGTTTTCGGACCGATGGTGCAAACAATTTTGGTCTTTTTCATGACAGTCTTAGTCTTTAAGTTGAGAAGGATATGGAAATCACGCTCCGGTTAGCGCGAAGCTTCGGAGTCAAACCTGTGTTGCGAAAGTTGCGATGCCACTGCCTAAGGATAGGTGACATCAAAAAAGCGTGCAGAGTAATGTGTGCCTGTGTTTCAGCCCAGCCGGGTAAGTCATAATGTAATGGTTGAGTTTTACAGTTCAATGAGCTGAAACCATTCAAGAGTGAATAGGATGCCATTATACGATGAAAAAGGGGCAAAAGGAAAATGAAAACGCTGTTTCAAAAATCATCTGGGCAGTTTCACAACGAAGTGTTATCAACGTGTTAAGTTATCACCAAAATGAATTTGCGTCGTTGACGCCAAAGTAAAACCTTTGCCCGCAAAAAGGCAAAGGTCTGGGAAAGTTTGCTGACAGGGCAGTTATCGATTTATGGCAACATAGCTGAAACAAATACCCGTGCGCTTTGCGTCAGACACGTTGGGCTTAACCGATTTAGCTATGAAGACGCTGCAGTGCCTGAGCATGAACCTCAGGGCAACCCGCCGCCAGAATATGTCCTCCCGCCTCAGGGCGACCACCACTTAAGCTGGTTACCACACCGCCCGCCTGCTCAATAATTGGAATTAACGCAACGATATCATATGGTTGAAGTGCGTATTCCAGGCAAAGATCAATCTGTCCGGCAGCCAGCATTGCCATGGCATAGCACTCACCGCCATAACGTGTCATCAGCGCAGCATCGTCCAGCGCAGCAAAATTAACTTCCGGGAAACGAGCGATGGGTTCAGGCGAGGTGACATGCAATATCGCCTGGTCCAGCGAGAGGCCCTTGCGGGTGGTGAGCGGAGCATTACCCTGCGGGCCACTGCGCCATGACTGCCTGCCATCTGCCCAGAAGCGTTCACCGGTAAAAGGTTGGCTCAGCATGCCCAGATGAGCACGACCTTCAACGGTCAGGCCAATAAGCGTTCCCCATACCGGAATTCCACACAGAAACGGTCGGGTACCGTCGACTGGATCCAGGACCCATTGCAACGGCCCACTTCCGGTAATCCCGAATTCTTCGCCCATAATAGAATGGTCAGGGTAACGGGCGTCAATGAGGGCGCGAATGGCGCGCTCTGCTTCGCGGTCCGCATCGGTCACAGGATCAAAGCGATAACCCTCTTTCGGTTTTGTGTCCACATGCAGGTTTAATCGTGAACGAAAACGCGGCAATGTCTGCTTGTCTGCCGCATCGGCAAGTTCATGCAAAAAAGCGATATCGGGTAAAGCGTGGTTCATGATTGAGTCCTCATCAATAAAACTACGGTAAGTCTTCCATGCTCGTTATTGCTCGATTGTGCATCTTTATTGCGTATTCTTCAAATTATTACCATGTTCATGTTGCGCAACCAGGAAAATCAGGAAGCAGGCCTGGAGGAAGTGGACATAATCGAGCGGCAGACTTAAGGTCCACGGTTAACCGATGACAGAAAGTGCAAAGCGCAGGATATACAGGCAGTAGATACTCAAAGCGCCAGGCGTTATGGACGTGTGCAACCTATCAGGATGAACCCTGGTCAATCATCTCAGAACCTGGAGTGATAAAGATGACGATAAAAGTACTTGGCTATGCCGCACAATCGAGTAAAGCCCCTCTTGCTCCACACTATTTTGAGCGTCGGGATCCCCGAGCGGATGATGTGGTTATCGATATTCTGTATTGCGGTGTATGTCACTCTGACTTACATCAGGCGCGCAACGACTGGGGTTTTAGCCAGTATCCCCTGGTGCCGGGGCATGAGATTGTAGGCCGCGTCACCCGTGTAGGGACAGATGTGAGTAAGTTCAAGGCCGGAGATTTAGTGGGAATCGGCTGCATGGTAGATTCCTGCCGCGAGTGTGCCTCCTGTAAGCAGGGGCTTGAACAATATTGCGAAGAAGGCAACATTCAGACCTACAACGGTATTGACCGGCATGATCATATGCCGACCTACGGCGGTTATTCGCGCACAATTATTTGCAGTGAAGATTTCGTGTTGCGCATCCCGGAAAACCTTGATGTACAGGCCGTTGCGCCGTTACTTTGCGCGGGCATTACCACCTGGTCGCCGCTGCGCCGCTGGGGCGTAAAAACAGGCAGCAAGGTTGCCGTAATTGGCCTGGGCGGGTTAGGACATATGGCGCTGAAACTGGCGCATGCGATGGGTGCGGAAGTTACGTTATTCACCCGTTCACCAGGCAAAGAAGCAGATGCGCGTCAACTGGGGGCGCAACACGTGGTTCTGTCGACCGATCCGCAGCAGATGGAGGCAGTGAAAGGGCAGTTTGAGCTTATTATCGACACCGTGCCTTATGCCCACGATATCAATCCTTATATGCCAACGTTGACGCTGGACGGCACGCTGGTGTTTGTTGGCCTGCTGGGGGATATTGAACCAACGGTCAGCACATTGCCGATGATTCTGGGGCGTCGTTCCGTATCAGGTTCGTGTATCGGCGGCATTGCCGAAACTCAGGAGATGCTCGATTTCTGCGGTCAGCACAACATCACGGCGGACTCAGAAGTGATTCGTATGGACCAGATCAATGATGCCTTTGAACGTTTACTGAAAAGCGATGTGAAATACCGCTTCGTGATCGATATGCAGACGCTGGCAGAATAAAAGCAATTCACCGAAGGCTTCGGTTAACACCGGGGCCTTTTTGAAGGCTTCGAAATACAAGAGGAAAACAATCAGAATGAACTCGTGAATGGTGCGTCCGAGTGGACTCGAACCACCGACCCCCACCATGTCAAGGTGGTGCTCTAACCAACTGAGCTACGGACGCACTAAAGAGATGGTGCGTTCAATTGGACTCGAACCAACGACCCCCACCATGTCAAGGTGGTGCTCTAACCAACTGAGCTATGAACGCATTGTTGTGCCTGACAACGGGGACGAATATTAGCGGCAGCCTTGTAATGTGGCAAGAAGAAAATCGCTATTTTCTGCCTGAATGCACCCGACTGCGGAACTTTTATACATGAACGGCATATTTCACTGATGTTAAAGGATAATGATTGAGCAGAGTACCTTTCTGGCGCATTGTTTTGATGATTTTCGGTACAGTACGTGGTTTGGCGTCTTTTCTTTGGCGTTAAGTTTTATGACGCAAAAACCGCCAGTTCGCCAGATTTTCGCTTAACGGACAGGGGTAAACACCGGTTGACCTGCAAAACAGGCCTGCAGATTGTCTAAAACCAACCGGATAGTAGCCTCTGCCGCCTCGGGTGTGCGCCCGGCGATGTGCGGAGTGATAATCACATTCTCTTGTGCAATCAGCTCCGCCGGGACGTCCGGCTCGCCCTCCACAACGTCCAGCGCGGCGCCGGCAATATGCCTCTTTTTCAGGGCATCAATTAGCGCAGCCGTGTCGACAACGCTGCCTCTGGCGATATTGATGAGAAAGCCATCCGGGCCGAGCGCACTTAGCACCGCATCGCCCACGAGGTGCCAGGTCATCGCGCCGCCGGGAGTGGCGACCACCAGAAAGTCCGACCACTGCGCGAGCGCGACAGGCGATGGCAGGTAATGCCAGGCGGAATCGGCACGCGGTGTGCGGCTGTGATAGGCCACCGACATGCCAAAGCCGGCAGAAGCGCGCCGTGCTATCTGTTCACCAATATTCCCCAGGCCTAAAATTCCCAATCTCTTGCCGGAGATCATTGGTCGCAATTGCCGGGACGTTGCCCATTCACCGCGCCTGACCGCTGAATCAGATTGAACAATTCCCCGCGCGATTGCCATCAACAGGGCCATCGCATGATCGGCGACGGAGGTATCATTGGTCCCCGGTCCATGGGTGACGATGATATTTCGTGCTTTCGCAGCCGTTACATCGATATTTTCATACCCGGCACCCAGCGCGCAGATGATGTTAAGTTTCGGGAGTGTCGCTATCACGCTGGCGTCGAGACCCCTTGAGCCGTTGGTGAGGACGGCGCGGATGCGCCCACCGTTGTGTTCTACAGCCTGTGCGCGATCCGTCGCAGTGGGGGCATAGTGTGTTTCAAAGCCTGCAGCGGCAAGCCGGGAAAGGTGTCCGGGGGCAAGTTCAATCGTGACAAGTAAAGGGATCGCCATAAGGGTGCCTTCGTATACTCAAGGGGAGGGTTAACCCATTCAGTAAACTGCGGGAGATATATAGCCTGAGAATGATCCTCATGCTGCACAAAAGCAAGCGACGGCTGGGGCTGTCGCCAGACGATTGTGTGACAAAAAATCAGGTGAGATAAAACAGATCAAGCAGAACTGCGCTGATAAGCAGCCAGCAGGGAAGCGAGAAATAGAAGACACTTTTGTTGTCCCGTTCGGTGTTTACGACGAGCAACACGACAAAGGCGATGACCAGAAGCGCGACAAAGAAAATGGTGAGCGGCTGGCTGACGGCAATAATCTTTAACGCAGCAATCAGAAGCAGGCTGGATGCAATAGTGAACAACTTGATTTTACGTGTGAAAGCCAAAGAACCTGCCACAAAGTAAACTAACGCAACAATGTCGGCCATCAGGCACTCCTTTTGCTGTGTCTCTCATTTAACCAGGATGGTTTGCATATCAGACAGGATATAAATTGTGTCACCTGGCAAGGAAGTGTAGCCGCCAGAAGACGGCTACGTTGCTATTAGCGCGCCGCGCGCTGCAAAATGACAGACGACGGCTGGCGCTGCAGGAAACGCATTCTGAGCATCATCAGAATAGCTGCCGAAGTCAGCCCAATGATAAAGCCCATCCAGAAGCCTGCCGGGCCCATTCGGTCAACTACCAGATCGGTTAACGCCAGTACATACCCGGAAGGTAATCCCAGCACCCAATAGGCGGTAAAAGTAATAAAGAAGATAGAGCGTGTATCTTTATAACCGCGCAGAATCCCGCTGCCGATAACCTGGATGGAATCGGATATCTGGTACAAACCTGCCAGCAACATTAATTGCGAGGCCAGTGTCACTACCTGCGGATTATCGTTATAAAGCAGCGCGATATGTTCACGCAGCGCAACTGTAAAGATAGCAGTCAGTACAGCCATGCATACGCCCACGCCAAGACCGGTATGTGCGGCAGTTTGCGCGTCCAGCGTGGAACCTTGCCCAAGGCGAAAGCCGACGCGGATCGTGACGGCGGCGGCAAGCGACATCGGTAGCACAAACATCAGCGAACTAAAATTAAGGGCGATCTGGTGCCCGGCGACATCCACAATGCCCAGCGGCGAAACCAGCAGGGCCACGACGGCAAACAGAGTCACTTCGAAAAAGAGCGCGAGCGCGATAGGCAAGCCAAGCTGTATCAGACGTTTCAGAACGTTCAAATCCGGTTTGCCAGAATGTGTTTCACCACGGATATCGCGCATTGAGCCCGCACGTTTCACGTACGAGAGCATGGCAATAAACATCACCCAGTAGACCGATGCCGTTGCCACACCGCAACCAACACCGCCCAGCTCCGGCATGCCGAAATGACCGTAAATAAAGATGTAATTAACGGGAATGTTCACCAGCAGGCCGAGGAATCCCATCACCATACCGGGTTTGGTTTTCGCCAGCCCCTCGCACTGATTACGTGCGACCTGAAAGAACAGATAGCCCGGCGCACCCCATAACAGGGCGCGTAAATAGCCCACGGCTTTATCCGCCAGTTGCGGATCGATGTCATGCATGGCGTGAATGATATAACCGGCATTCCACAGTACGATCATTATCAGGATCGACACCGCAGCCGCAAGCCAGAAGCCCTGGCGTACCTGATGCGCAATACGTTCGCGGCGCCCGGACCCGTTAAGTTGCGCAATCGTCGGGGTCAACGCCAGCAATAAGCCATGACCAAAAAGGATAGCGGGAAGCCAGATAGAGGTGCCAATGGCGACAGCAGCCATATCGGTGGCGCTGTAACCGCCAGCCATAACCGTATCAACGAAACCCATTGCGGTTTGGGCGATCTGCGCGAGGATCACCGGGATAGCCAGAGCCAGCAACTGGCGCGCTTCTGTAAAGTACTTCTGCACTGAAAACACCTTTATATAGTTGTTATATGCGATGAATGTTCAATTCATTAAAAAAGAATATAGATGTGTCTTCTGGTCCGGGACACTGCGAGGATGGTCAGAAATCCAGCATAGAGTTAAGCATTGCGATCAAATCCTTGTTCATTTTGCTTTTCAGTTTGAGTAAACCATTCGGGCGATCATGGGCCCATCTGGTCGGTCGTTAATAAAGGAAAGGCGCCGGGAAAAACCAGCACGAAAAAATGCGTCGGGGTACGGTACCGGGGGCCCGAAAAGTATCGTCGTTTCCCGTCAATGCCGGGATGTTAACGCGAAGCGGTTGTTTCTTTTTTCTGCTATCGAGATTACAGGCAAATCTTACATGTTGTTGTACGTTTTTGCCATGTTAACGATAAGCGATCATTATCAGTCCCACTGTTTTTAGCAGGGGAGCGCTATGCATCAGTTCGCTTACCCTCTGTGCCAGACATCGAAAAAGAGAGGCTGAACATCATGGATTTTCACGCGGCGAAGCGCATTCTTTCAATTTACGAAAGGCATGCCGATGAGTTCGCCAGGCAGCGCTCCCGTCAGCTGTTCGAAAAAAAGTGGCTGGACAAGTTCATACAGCTACTTCGTCCGGGCGGACATGTTCTGGATATCGGCTGCGGGAACGGTAAACCCATCGCAGATTATTTTATTGCTGGCGGCTTTGCGCTCACGGGCGTGGATGGCTCGGCGGCGATGATTGCGCGTGCACAAGCGCATTTCCCGGCGCAACGCTGGATCCATCGGGACATGCGACACCTGGCGATGGATGAGACGTTTGATGGTCTGATAGCCTGGAACAGCTTTTTTCATCTGACACAGGACGATCAACGCGCCATGTTTCCCCTGTTTGCCGCACTTAGCCACACGGGAAGTGCATTAATGTTCACCAGCGGCACATCGAATGGCACAGCGATGGGGACATTTGCCGGCGAGCCGCTCTTTCACGCGAGTCTGGCACCCGAGGAATACCGTGAGATTCTGGCGCAGCATGGGTTTACCGTTGTCGATGTACAGTTTGAGGATCCGGAGTGCGGTTATCACTCTATCTGGCTGTGTAAGAAGGTGAACTGAGATTATCCTGTGGTTTTATACCTCAGTCGCCACCATCCGCCCTGCGAGGCTGGCAACATGATTTTCCTCCTGTTATTGTGCGTTTTAGAAAACGGCGGTGCCGTAAATGACATACAGGAGTGGTAGGCATGTTTACTGGTATTGTACAGGGCACGGCAAAACTGGTGTCCATCGATGATAAGCCCAATTTCCGTACTCACGTCGTCGAGCTACCGGATCATATGCTGGAAGGGCTTGAAACGGGTGCGTCGGTAGCAAATAACGGTTGCTGTCTGACGGTCACGGATATTAATGGTAGCCATATCAGTTTTGATTTGATGAAAGAGACGTTGCGCATCACCAATCTGGGTGAGCTGGCGGTCGGCGACGCTGTCAACGTTGAACGCGCGGCAAAATTCAGTGATGAGATTGGCGGGCATTTAATGTCGGGCCATATTATGACCACCGCAGAAATCGTTAAGATCCTGACTTCCGAGAATAATCGTCAGATCTGGTTCAAGGTACAGGATCCGGCGTTGATGAAATACATTCTTTATAAAGGATTTATTGGTATCGATGGTATCAGCCTGACGGTAGGCGAAGTGACGGCTACCCGTTTTTGCGTGCATCTGATACCGGAAACGTTACAGCGCACCACGCTTGGCAGTAAAAAATTGGGCCACCGCGTAAACATCGAAATTGATCCGCAAACGCAGGCGGTTGTTGATACCGTTGAACGCGTGCTGGCAGCAAAAGAGGCTGCGGCTGCCGTGGTCAGTAACGACGAATAAATCGTATAAATAGGAAGCTACTAAGGAGAATATGAAAGTATTCTCCTTTTTTCATGCCATCA
Organism: Phytobacter palmae; assembly: GCA_900112785.1. Classification (GTDB taxonomy): domain Bacteria; phylum Pseudomonadota; class Gammaproteobacteria; order Enterobacterales; family Enterobacteriaceae; genus Phytobacter; species Phytobacter palmae. The sequence goes on from FONB01000010.1 coordinate 136,475, forward strand.
GAAAACGGTGGAGCGTAGGTTGAGTAAAAGGGGTTAACGCGGCGCTTCCTGCCAGAGAGAAAAAACCCCGCGAAAGCGGGGTTGGCGGTTAGCGTGCGACGCGAAGTCCGTGTTCAATACCCCGGCTGAATACCACCTGCCAGAGTTGAATATCCCGCGCACGGAAAGCGCCTGCGCAGGCGTTCAGGTAGTAACTGAACATACGTTTGAACCGTTCGGAATAGTTATCGGCGATTTCTGGCCAGCTGGCGAGGAAGCGCTCATACCAGGCCATCAACGTTTTATCGTAATCTGCGCCGAAATTATGCCAGTCTTCCATTACGAAATGAGATTCACTGGCATTCGCTATCTGCCGCACTGACGGAAGGCAGCCATTGGGGAAGATATAACGGTCAATCCAGGGATCCACATTATGATCGGTTCGCCGTGAACCAATAGTATGCAGCAGGAAAAGACCATCCGGTTTAAGATTACGGTCAACGACGGTGAAGTAGGTGTCGTAATTTTTGGGACCGACATGCTCAAACATACCGACAGAGACGATGCGGTCAAACTGGTCGTTCAGATCGCGATAATCCTGCAGTCGAATATCGACATCCAGCCCCATGCACCGCTGTTGCGCCAGTTTTTGTTGCTCGGCAGAGATCGTGACCCCCACGACGCTGACACCGTAGTTTTGCGCCATAAATTGCGCCAGACCGCCCCAACCGCAGCCAATATCCAGCACGCGCATCCCAGGCTTGAGCTGAAGTTTTTCGCAAATCAGGCGTAACTTGGCAATTTGCGCGTCTTCAAGTTTCTCCGCCTCTTTCCAGTAGGCGCAAGAGTATTGCATCTGGGGGTCCAGCATGCGGGTAAAAAGATCGTTACCCAGGTCGTAATGCTCTTTTCCGACGATCCATGCTCGTTTTTTGGATTGCAGATTAAATAATCTTGCCCCGGCGATACGAAGCGTATCTTTTAAATGACGCGGAAGCTGTTTTTCCAGCCCGGCACGCAATACTTTCGTAAAAAAGATGTCCAGCCGGTCACACTCCCACCAGCCGTCCATATAACTTTCTCCCAGCCCGAGCGAACCCTCCTGCAAAACGCGTTTAAAAAAATCAGGGTTTTTAACCTGAATATCAGATGCCGACGGTCCATTTACCTGGATACCGGCGCGGCTCAGCAACTCATTCGCGATACGGAACCAGTTATCATCCCGTACGCTAACCTCTTCTATACACGATGAACTCATAACTTCTCCACCACCAGCAAGTGATTAGAACCTTAAAAGAGCGTAGACGCTTTTTGAGGCATGTGAGAAATCTCACGGTTTGCGCCGTGAGGCTGATATCCGACGTAGAACAGAGGAAGGGAGATGACCCTTGCCAGAAAGGCCTTCCATGGTCAAACGGGAGCGCTCCGGCTCCCGTTAATACATAATATTTATCGTATTTGTAACTAGCCGGAAAAGAGTATAGGCCTCAAAATCCAGTGATACAACAGAAAACTGTTAGCAAGCTAATCACTAAACTGTAACATAGTCGCTCATGCAACTACGCATGTGAAGACGATTTACTGGCTCCATCTGCATGATAACTTTCACTTTCCTGGCGTTGCATACGGTAACCAAAAGCGACCAGAATGACCGTCGACAGCATCACGCTGGTGGTGGCAAGCAGAGGATGAGCAATCAGGCCCGAGACCACCAGGCTTGCAACAAAACAGAGCCCCAGTTGCAGTGTATTCTGCAAGGCTGCCGCCCGGCCGGTAGCCTGCGGGAAGGGGCGCAGTGCCTGAGCTACCACGATCGGATAAATAGCTCCATTTGCCATCGCCATCAGACAGAAGGGGATTAACAGGGCGGTCAGCGAGGCGCCAGGCATCAGCCCCACAGCCCAGGTTGCAGCGACGCTCAATGCGAAGGCCAGCAGCAACCACGGTAATAAACGGGCACCTGACCATTTTTGCAATGCGGCGCGACAGCCGTAACCCCCGACCAGAAAGGCTATGGTTTGCGGCACATAACTCAGACCAATAACTGCGGGGCCGTATCCCATCTCATGAAGAATAAACGGTGAACCGGTAAGCCAGGCGAAAAAACTGGCCGAGCAGGCGGCGTAAATCAGCACGTTGCCACGATAGCCCTTATCGCGCAACAGCGCGGCGAAAGTCAGCGCCTGTACCGTTTGTGCGGGGTGCTGCGCGCCACTGCGCAGACGCAGTGCCGGGAGCATCAATATTACAGTGATGATAAATAATGTGGCGAAGATTGCCTGCCAGGAGAAGTGGGCCAGAATCCAGCTGCCAAGCAGGGGCGCGAGGGCAGGAGATAAACCCACCAGCGGCATAATGGTGGCAAAAATGCGGTTTGTCCGCTGCGCCGGATAATGATCCGTCACCAGCGCCTGCCAGGTCACGGCAGCCGCACAGACCCCGATGGCCTGGACAAAACGCAACACCAGCAACCAGACAGCGTTCTGCACCCAAAGCATACCAAGGCAGCCGACGGCGAAAATGGCCAGGCCCGCGAGCAAAACAGGCTTCCTGCCATAGCGATCCGACAGCGGCCCCCATACCAGTTGAGCAACAGCAAAGCCTGCAAGAAACAGGCTTAGCGTCGCGCTGACCGCTGCGGCAGACGTATTTAAATCTTGCTGAATATCGGCAAACGCCGGCAGGTACATATCTGTAGCCAGAAAGCCCAGTACGCTTAAGCCCGCGAGCCAGACTAAAAATCCTTTTCCAGGTTGCATGGCAGATCTCTTTTTATGACAGGTAATCAGGGCTCCAGAGTCTAAGGAGTGCAACCCGGCTTGTGAAACGCTAATATTTGTCCGGTGGTTTCAAAATTTTTGCAGGCAGATTATGTGGTCAGAATATTCTCTCGAAGTGGTTGATGCCGTTGCCCGAAATGGCAGCTTTAGCGGTGCAGCGCAGGAGCTACATCGTGTGCCTTCTGCGGTCAGCTATACCGTGCGTCAACTTGAAGAGTGGCTGGCGGTACCGTTGTTTGAACGCCGTCACCGGGATGTTGAATTGACGCCCGCTGGCGTGTGGTTTTTGAAAGAGGGGCGTTCTGTTATCAAAAAAATGCAGATCACCCGGCAACAGTGTCAGCAAATTGCCAACGGCTGGCGTGGGCAGTTATCTATCGCCGTTGATAACATCGTTAAACCGGAACGTACGCGCCAGATGATTGTCGATTTCTATCGCCATTTTAGCGATGTCGAACTGCTGGTCTCCCAGGAGGTATTTAACGGTGTATGGGATGCGCTGGCCGACGGACGTGTTGAACTGGCTATTGGCGCAACTCAGGCAATTCCGGTCGGGGGCCGCTATACCTTTCGCGATATGGGCATGTTGAGCTGGAAATGCGTGGTCGCCCGTCATCACCCGCTGGCGGCGATGGCGTCGCCGCTCAGTGATGATACGTTACGGAACTGGCCATCGCTGGTGCGCGAAGATACCTCCCGTTCGCTGCCTAAACGCATCACCTGGCTTCTGGATAATCAGAAGCGGGTTGTCGCCCCTGACTGGGAATCATCTGCTGCCTGTTTGTCTGCCGGGCTATGCATTGGGATGGTGCCAGCGCATTTTGCCCGTCCGTGGATCGATCGCGGTGAATGGGTTGCGCTGGCACTTGAAAATCCTTTCCCGGACGCCGCCTGTTGTCTGACCTGGCAGCAGAATGATGCTTCACCGGCGCTGAGCTGGTTACTGGATTACCTGGGTGACAGCGAAACACTGAACAGAGAGTGGCTGCGGGAGCAGGAATGAACTGCTCCCGGCAGGATTAACGGCGATAGTCGCGGAACGGACCATCGGCAACCGAGCGGCGTTCAATCAGACGCGGATGCACTTCAATTGATTGTGACTCTTCACGCTTGTTCACGATGCGGTCCAGTAGCATGTTAAACGCGGTTTCACCCAGCGAGTCTTTCGGCTGGTGGATGGTTGTCAGTGAAGGGGTAAAGAAACGTGAATTGCGCACGTTATCATAACCGATCACCGAAATATCCTGCGGCACGCGCAGGCCCATTTCATCAGCCGCGCACAACGCGCCCATCGCCATAATGTCGCCACCGCAGAACACCGCAGTCGGGCGAGAAGACTGAGTCAGTATTTGTTGCATCGCACGATAGCCGGACTCCGGCTCAAAGTCGCCCTGCACAATCCAGTTTTCCGGTACATTGATGTGGGCCTCTTGCATCGCTTTCATAAAGCCACTAAGACGGCCGGCTCCCGTGTTGCGCTCTAATGGCCCGGGGATAACGCCAATTTCACGATGGCCGCGTTCAATCAGATAACGGCCGGCCATATAGCCACCGGCAAAGGCGTTATCGATTACCGTATCGGTAAAATCGGCTTTTGCTTCGCCCCAGTCCATTACCACCATAGGAATATGGCGATATTCCTCCAGCATGCTGAGTAACGATTCCGGATATTCAGAACACATGACCAGCAGACCATCCACACGTTTTTGCGCCATCATCGACAGATAGGCGCGCTGTTTTTCCAGGTTATTCCAGGCGTTACCGAGAATAAGGGTGTAGCCTTTCTGGAAACAATTTTTCTCAACTGCTTCGATGATCTCGGCGAAATAAGCCGCTTCGCTACTGGTCGCCAGCAAGCCAATAGATTTTGTGTGATTGACTTTCAAACTGCGGGCAACCGCGCTGGGAGAGTAGTGTAATTCTTTAATCGCTGCCCAGACCGCGTTGCGCGTCTCTTCTGCAACGAAACGCGTCTTGTTAATTACATGTGATACGGTTGTGGTGGAAACGTTTGCTCGCTTCGCTACGTCTTTAATCGTTGCCATCAGATCTTACTCCAGACCATATCGTAAACTCCTGATAATACATAAGGTAAACGTTTGCCTTCCATCACCCTTTACCCATAGAAGGGATTGCAATACGCCGGGAAAAAGACACTGGACGTCAGGAGGGGAGTCAATGGCCGGTACGCTAATAAATTTAGCGTCGAATTTTGTCTGATCTTGACCAAAAGGGGAAGTGCTAAAACGTGTATCACTCTAAATCCTGCAAGATTTTTACGTTTATTTGTGCAAAAATGCGTTACATCACTTTTTGTGTGGAAATTAATAAGGAGAAAAATTGATGAGCACCGACCTGAAGTTTTCTTTAGTGACTACCGTAATTGTACTCGCCCTGATTGTTGCTGGCGGACTCACTGCCGCACTGCATTGATTTACCCCGGGGGAGAGCCCTCTCTCCCTCGTCTCTCCTGTCGATTGTCATCAAATCAGCAATAGTCTTTTCCCATTTCGCTAACTTCTGTTTTTTGTGATTGATGTCATACTTTTGACTTCTGTGACGGTGTCGCGCGTCGACACGGCAATTCCGGAGTCTATTTATGAAGATCAATTTCCCACTGCTTGCCCTGGCGATTGGCGCTTTCGGCATCGGTACGACCGAATTTTCACCCATGGGGTTACTGCCCGTTATCGCCCAGGGCGTGAATGTCTCGATCCCGGCAGCGGGTATGCTTATTAGCGCTTATGCTATTGGCGTCATGGTTGGCGCACCGTTAATGACGCTGTTGCTTTCCCATCGGGCGCGACGTAATGCGCTGGTATTCCTGATGGCGATTTTTACCCTCGGCAATGTGCTGTCGGCACTTTCACCTGATTACACAACATTGATGCTCTCCCGCATCATTACCAGTCTGAATCATGGTGCGTTCTTTGGGCTTGGTTCTGTGGTGGCAGCAAGCGTGGTGGCAAAAGAAAAACAGGCCAGTGCGGTAGCGACCATGTTTATGGGGCTGACTATCGCTAATATCGGCGGTGTGCCCGCAGCAACCTGGCTGGGTGGGGCGATTGGCTGGCGCATGTCGTTCCTGGCCACAGCGGGGCTGGGTGTCATCGCTATGGTCAGTCTCTACTTTTCGTTGCCGAAAGGTAGTGCCGGTGAGCGTCCTGATGTGCGTAAAGAACTGGCAGTATTAATGCGTCCTCAGGTGGTTTCGGCGTTGCTGACGACGGTACTGGGGGCCGGGGCGATGTTCACGCTCTATACCTACATTTCACCCGTACTGCACCGTATTACCGATGCCACACCTGCGTTTATCACCGCGATGCTGGTGCTGGTAGGCGTTGGATTCTCCATCGGTAACTATCTTGGCGGCAAGCTGGCTGACCGCTCGGTCACGGCGACCCTGAAAGGCTTCTTGTTGCTATTGATCGTAATTATGGTTGCAATTCCCTGGCTGGCGCGCAGTGAAATCGGCGCAGCAATCAGTATGGTTGTCTGGGGCGCGGCAACCTTCGCGGTAGTGCCTCCGTTGCAGATGCGTGTTATGCGCGTGGCGCATGAGGCTCCGGGCCTGTCATCATCCGTAAATATTGGTGCGTTTAACCTGGGCAATGCGCTGGGGGCAGCGGCAGGGGGCGCGGTGATCTCGGGTGGACTGGGATACACCGTCGTGCCGGTAACCGGGGCGATTATTGCGGGAATGGCGCTATTGCTGGTGTTGCTTTCCGGCAGAGCTAATGCAGAGCGAACCTGCACAGCAGCGGAATAAAAAAACAGGAGGGTTTCCCCTCCTGATGATTATGCGGCGAGATTCTTCGCGACAAACTCCCAGTTGACCAGCGCCCAGAAATGCTCCAGATAGTTTGGACGGGCGTTACGATAGTCAATGTAGTAAGCGTGTTCCCACACATCCACAGTCAGCAACGGCCTGGCGTCGGTGGTAAGCGGCGTTCCGGCATTCGATGTCGAAACAATTGCCAGTTTGCCATCGGCGTTTTTCACAAGCCACGTCCAGCCTGAACCAAAGTTCTTCACTGCGGCATCCGTGAATTTCGCTTTAAACTCAGCAAAGCTGCCAAATGCGCTGTTAATCGCAGCTGCCACAGCGCCTGCAGGCTCACCGCCTGCGTTCGGGGCCAGACAATGCCAGTAGAAAGTGTGGTTCCAGACCTGGGCTGCATTGTTAAACACGCCGCCTTCGGAGCTACGAATAATCTCTTCGAGCGTTTTGCCTTCAAGCGGGCTGCCTTTGATCAGGTTATTCAGATTGGTGACATAAGCCTGATGGTGTTTGCCGTGATGGTACTCCAGCGTTTCCGCAGAAATGTGCGGTGCCAGGGCGTCTTTTGCATACGGTAATGCAGGTAATTCGAACGACATTGCTTCACTCCTTATTGTTTTAATGCACTCAATAACCTTATTGAGTGTAAGGATAGGGTAGCAAATCGAAAGGGGAGAAAAAAGAGAGAGTTACCTGCCGCCTGAGCGGCAGGTAAGAGATTAGCGGATGGTTTTTGGCGTAACCATTCTGCGGGCACCCACATAATGACGCTGCCAGTAATCTTCGCTTAATGAGGTTATCTGGATATCCTGGCCGCTGCGTGGCGACTGAATGAATTTGCCGTTGCCGACATACACACCCACGTGGTCGGCTGTACCACGACCCTGCGTACGGAAGAATACCAGATCGCCGCTTTCCAGTTCCGCAACGTTGACCGGAGAAGCATCACGCAGGTGATACATTTCGTTCGCGGTGCGGGGAATGCGGAATTTCACCAGATCTTTATAGGCGTAATAGACCAGACCACTGCAATCAAACCCGGTCATCGGGGAGGTGCCGCCCCAATGGTAAGGCTTGCCAATCTGATTCATCAGTTTGGACATGGCAGTTTTCTGTACTTTCTGGATACGGACTTTGTGTGCTTCGGAAATAGCAACAGGTTTGCTGCTTTTCACTTTTACACAATGCGGCTTGTGGCCTTTACGCTTTGTGCATTTTTCCGTCATAGCGGTAGCGGCGATGGGTTTCGTGCTGGTTTTACTGTGACGGGAGGAATTCTTACTGGTGGTTTTGTTGCTGCTGGTCGACGTTTTTTTCGTCACTGCTGCTTTTTTATTTCCGGCTTTAGCCGTTGTTTTTGTTTCGGTGCGACTGCTTTTCTTTGATGTTTTTTCTGTGGTGGTTTTTTTCTTACTCTCGGATGCTTTCGCCAGATGCGTTGTCTTATGCACGGCCGAACCTCGCGTTTGCTCGGAAGCACTCGCTAATGGCGTGAAAGTCAACGTGGTGAACAACAAAGCACAGAGCGTGATCGAAGCTGTATGAATTCGCGCCACTGAGCAATCCCCTGATAAGTGCAGGCATTCAATAATGCTTGCGTATGATTTAGAACCGCGTCGATTCTAATCTAAAAAAAGCCGAAAAGTTAATAGGGTTTTTGCATCTAAAACTGTGTTTCGTTAGCAAGCGCAAAAAAAATCACCAATCTACGTTGGAAGAAGGTCAAATGTTGAACTATTGCAGGCGGCGAAATGCAAGATAAGTTACATTTTGAAAGCAACTTATCGTCACAGACGATAAAATAATGAGTGGTGAACAAAATGTTATTTTCGGTTACGCGCCTTAACCGTTACAATGATGAGTATCTGCCGAAAAGAAGTTGAAGGAAGCAAGACAATGAGCTCTACCCTTGAAAAAATCCAGCGCCAAATCGCTGAAAACCCGATTCTCCTGTATATGAAAGGCTCCCCGAAGCTGCCAAGCTGCGGCTTCTCCGCCCAGGCTGTGCAGGCGCTTTCCGCCTGTGGTGAACGTTTTGCTTACGTTGATATTCTGCAAAACCCGGACATTCGCGCCGAGCTGCCGAAATATGCAAACTGGCCGACCTTCCCACAGCTGTGGGTTGATGGTGAACTGGTTGGCGGGTGTGACATCGTGATCGAAATGTACCAGCGCGGCGAACTGCAGCAGCTGATCAAAGAGACTGCGGCGAAATACAAATCCGAAGAGCCGGACGCGGAATAATCACCGCAATAAAAAAGCGACCTCTGGGTCGCTTTTTTTTACTCCTCGCTATCTGCGCCTGGCAGCGGCCAGCCGCCCAGTCGTTTCCAGCGGTTAACTATCTCGCAAAAAAGCAGCGCAGTCTGCTCAGTGTCATACAGCGCAGAGTGGGCCTGAGTTGCGTCAAAATGGATGCCGGCAGCGGCACAGGCTTTTGAGAGCACTGTTTGACCCAGCGCCAGTCCGCTCAACGATGCGGTATCAAAAGTCACGAACGGATGGAACGGATTACGCTTAAGCGATGCGCGCTCAGCGGCAGCCATCATAAAGCTGTGATCAAAGGTGGCGTTGTGAGCCACCATAATGGCGCGATTACAGTTCTGATCTTTAATACCTTTACGCACCATTTTGAAAATGGCGTGTAGCGCGTCGTGTTCACTTACGGCACCCCGTAGCGGGTTGCTCGGGTCGATACCGTTAAACGCCAGTGCTTCCGGCTGCAGGTTCGCCCCTTCAAACGGCTCAACGTGAAAATGCAGCGTGCTGTCAGGCATTATCCAGCCTTGCTCGTCCATTTTCAGCGTGATGGCAGCGACCTCCAGCAGTGCATCGGTTTTGGCGTTAAACCCGGCGGTTTCAACATCAATCACGACAGGGTAAAAACCGCGAAAACGGTCGCACAGACCGGTAAGTTGGGCGTTATCGGACATCGGAGTCTCTTGCTAAGGGAAAATGGCAGCGCATTATGGCAAATTTTGCGAAGGGATGTAAAACAGCGGGCGCCAGAGGCGCCCGTAAAGCATTAATTGCCCAAACCGCGTCCCGCATCTTTGGCTTCAATCAGTTCGACTTTATAGCCGTCAGGATCTTCAATAAAAGCGATAACAGTGGTGCCACCTTTTACCGGGCCCGCTTCACGCGTCACGTTGCCGCCATTTTGACGAATACGCTCACAGGCTTCCGCCGCATTATCCACTTCCAGCGCAATATGACCGTAAGCGCTACCCAGGTCATATTTATCCACGCCCCAGTTATAGGTCAGTTCAATAACGGCCGTATCGGTTTCCGGGCCATAACCCACAAAGGCCAGTGAATATTTATATTCCGGGTTTTCACTGGTACGCAGCAGTTGCATGCCCAGCACTTTGGTGTAGAAATCGATGGAGCGTTGCAGATCGCCAACGCGCAGCATGGTGTGAAGTAAGCGCATAATGTCCTCTTAAGCGTCAATGAATTTTTATTCGAAACAGAGTTTTAGTATAGCGGCGGATCCCTGCCGCTATCAACGAAGTGATTATAAAGAAGGGTAGTCGGTATAACCTTCAGCGCCACCGCCATAGAAGCTTTCCGGGCGTTGTGGGTTCAGTTCAGCTTTGCGTTTCAGGCGCTCAACCAGATCCGGGTTTGCGATGTAAGCACGACCAAAGGCCACGGCATCAATCAACCCTTTGACAATCAGATCTTCTGCTTTTTCTGGCGTATACGCACCGGCGCCGATAATGGGGCCGTGGAAACGTTCACGTACTTTGCGACGGAACTCTTCGGTATAAGGCTGGCCGCCTGCCCAGTCCGGCTCGGACATGTGCAGATAGGCAATGCCGCGTTTACCCAGCTCTTCAATAAAGTACAGCGCGTCTTCTTCTTCATTCGGACCATTATCGGTGTTCTGGAAGGAACCGATAGGGGAGACGCGAATACCGATGCGATCCGCACTCCAGGCGGCGCTGACGGCATCGACGACTTCCAGCACCAGGCGGGCGCGGTTTTCGATGCTGCCGCCATACTGGTCGGTACGCTGGTTGGCAGACGGTGACAGGAACTGGTGCAACAGATAGCCGTGGGCAGAGTGCAGTTCGACTAAATCAAAACCCGCTTCACGGGCATTGACCACTGCCTGACGGAAGTCATTAACGATCCCCGGGATTTCGCTGGTTTCCAGCGCACGCGGCATCGAAGTGTCTTCACGGGTGGCGTTGCCATTGGCGTCACGAAGGGAAGTACGGGTACCGGAGCTGATCGCCGAAGGGGCGACGGGAGCCTGGCCGCCGGGCTGCAGACTGGTGTGAGAAATACGCCCGGTGTGCCATAACTGGACCGCCATATGGCCATTTTCAGCATGTACGCCCTCGGTGATTTTTTTCCATGCGGCAATTTGTTCCGGGCTGTGAAGGCCCGGTGCACCTGCATAGCCTTTTGCCTGTGCAGAGATTTGGGTCGCTTCACTGATGATAAGGCCGGAACTGGCGCGCTGACGGTAGTATTCGCCCATCAGCGGGGTCGGGATATCGCCAGGTTCAATGCTGCGCAGACGTGTCAGCGGAGCCATCAGCACGCGGTTTGGGATGGTAATCGCGCCAATTTTCAGCGGCGTAAACAAATTACTGGACATACATTCTCCTGAATAGACCGGTCGACTAGTAAAATGAGAAATAAAAACGCCTGTTAAAGAGGCGCTGCAATAATCGTTTTCGCATGGGCCAGCGCGCTTTCCAGCGGAACGGCACTGCGAGAAATCTTCGCCTGTAGATTGGCGCCCAGCCACAGGGAATAGAGCACCTGCGCCTGTGTCAGCGCATCACCAGCAAATGTCAGACAATGATCATGGCGGCCGTTTTCCAGCGCCTGTGCCAGTAAGGTGATAATGCCGCTGGCACCCTTGTCCATGGTTTCACGCATCGTTTCTGACAGATCACACACCTCGGCAGAAAGTTTGACGGTCAGGCAACCGCTGATAATGCCCTGCTCACAAAACTGGATCAGCGTGTGCTGATAATAAGCCAACAGGCGATCGCGATAGCTTCCCGCGCCTCTGGCAAAATGATCGGCAAGGCGCTGGTGATACCCTGCATAATGGCGTTCGAGCATCGCGACCCCGAACGCCTCTTTTGAGCGAAAATAGTGATAGAAAGAGCCCTTCGGCACTTCTGCTGTTTTCAGTAATTCGCTCAACCCCATGCCAGTAAAACCGCGATGCATGCATAAGCGCTCGCCAGTTTCCAGCAGGTGTTCGCGGGTATCGTGTTCAGTATTTCTGCTCATGGGCACAATCTACTAGACCAATTGGTCTATTGCAAGTAGCAATACATGCGCTCTCGATCTTGCAGGTTCCGCGCGCGCAGTCTTCAATAAAGAGAGACCAACACAACAGGAGGCGAGGCGTGCCAGAACAACTGGAGTTTTTCCCCGTCCAGAGTCCGTGCCGGGGAATATGCCAGTCAGATGAGCGAGGATTTTGCCGTGGCTGTATGCGTAGCCGCGAAGAACGGTTCAACTGGCAAACCATGAGCGATGCGCAAAAGCAGGATGTCCTGCGCCTGTGTCGTCAGCGCTTTGTGCGCAAATTACGGGCGAATAAAGCCCTCCCGCCTGAAGAACCTGAGCAACCTTCACTGTTTTGACGCCATAATTGCGTATACTCATGGCAAATTATTGCTGAGGAAGTGGTTATGGTTCAGAGAATTACCCTTGCACCGCAGGGACCGGAGTTCTCCCGTTTTGTCATGGGTTACTGGCGACTGATGGACTGGAATATGTCCTCGCGTCAGTTGGTGAGTTTTATTGAGGAGCATCTGGATCTCGGCGTCACCACCGTCGACCATGCGGATATCTACGGCGGCTACCAGTGCGAGGCGGCTTTTGGCGAGGCTCTCAAGCTGGCTCCGCATCTGCGTCAACGCATGGAGATTGTCTCAAAATGTGGTATTGCCACCACAGCACGTGCCGGGAATGCGCTGGGCCACTACATCACCAGCCGCGATCACATCATTGCCAGCGCTGAGCAATCGCTGGTGAATCTGGCGACCGAACGTCTGGATCTGCTGCTGATTCATCGCCCGGATCCGCTGATGGACGCCGATGAAGTGGCTGAGGCCTTTTTGCATCTGCACCAGAGTGGCAAAGTCAGTCATTTTGGCGTGTCGAACTTCACACCGGCGCAGTTCTCGCTTCTCCAGTCGCGCCTGCCGTTTACGCTTGCGACCAACCAGGTAGAAATTTCTCCGGTTCATCAGCCGCTCTTACTGGACGGTACGCTGGATCAATTGCAGCAATTACGGATTCGCCCGATGGCATGGTCATGCCTTGGCGGTGGGCGCCTGTTCAACGATGAAGCGTTCCAGCCACTGCGTGACGAACTGGCGAAAGTGGCGCAAGAGTTGAATGCCCGCAGTATTGAACAGGTGGTCTATGCCTGGGTGATGCGTCTGCCATCGCAGCCGCTGCCGATTATCGGTTCCGGAAAAATTGAACGCGTCCGTTCGGCGCTGGAGTCGGCAGGCCTTGAGATGACGCGCCAGCAGTGGTTCCGCATCCGTAAGGCTGCTCTGGGTTACGACGTTCCCTGATGAATGCCTGAGTGACTTTCCGCCAAATCTTTTACCCTGGTTTAAACTTACAGGGTAAAAGTCAAAATCGGAGGTCATATGAAGCGTTTTAGTCTGGCAATGTTAGCACTGTTCGTCTGCGCTGGTGCGCAGGCGGCCAGTACCGAAGTGAAGATGAACCTCGTCACTGCCGAGGGGACAGGCCAGTCTGTCGGCACGGTGAAAATCAGCGAAACTGATAAGGGGCTGAAATTTACGCCCGATCTGAAAGGACTCCCGCCCGGTGAACATGGTTTTCATGTTCATGCCAAAGGGTCATGCGAGCCTGCGATGAAAGAGGGAAAACCCTCTGCTGCCGAAGCGGCAGGTGGCCATCTCGATCCTGATAAAACCGGTAAACACGAAGGTCCGGAGGGTATGGGGCATTTAGGTGATTTGCCAGTCCTGGTGGTCAACAACGATGGTAAGGCGACCGATGCGGTGGTCGCGCCGCGCCTGAAAAAACTCAGTGAAGTGAAAGACAAAGCCCTGATGGTTCATGTTGGCGGCGATAACATGTCTGATTCACCGAAACCACTGGGCGGCGGCGGGGCGCGTTATGCCTGTGGGGTTATCCGCTAGGCTCGGCCAGTGTTCCTGCTGCCGGGGCTTGCTCCAGTTGCGATAAAGAGCAATACAGTCGCCAGATAAGCGACGCCAGGTCCCGTGCGGCAGGTTGATGATGGCGCGCCAGCGCATCACAAATCCGTTGTAGTTTACCAAGCGTTACTGCCAGGGGGCGTTGTTGTACGCCACGTTCACTCATCACATCGCGTAACAGGCTCAGGCAGAGATCCCGCACTTTCGACAACGGATCTGAGCGTGTCTCCCAGTCGCGCAGTTGCCAGACTACATGCGAGCAGTTGAGCAAAACCACACCCCAGCGTAGCAACCAGCGGCGGGCAAGCGCATCTTTGCTGTTACTCAACTGACTGATATGGTGATAAACCACAGACTCAAATTCATGCTCGCTCATGGTCGGGATACGGCTAAGCTGGTCGATAAAGCCTCGCCGAAGCGCGCGAATATGACGGCGGCTTTTACGCGCATCAGAGCCGGGACGCAAAATAGCAAATGCCAGCCACGCCAGCCCCACGCCGAGAATTTTCGCCAGGTCGTCATTTAAAAAATCCGCCAGATTATAGACCGGGGGATTAGTCACGGAAATAAACGATCCCATAAAAACAATCAATTGCCCCCACAGACCCGCAAGCTTTGGCATTTGTAGCTTGAGCAATTGCATGGTGGTCAACAGTGGCAACAAAAATAGTAAAAATACCCATAAATCACTTATCTGTACCATCAGGCCAAACTTGACGACAAAACTGAACAGTGTAAGCAACGCAAGGGTGCGCAGAAGCAGCGCCAATGAATTAAACGGGGCGGGGGAAACCGAATACAGTACACAACTGATGGCGGCAAGCGTCAGCGCCGCATCACCACTCTCCCACTGACTTGTGATGGTCCATGCACCCACCAGACTGAGGGCGCAGAAGGTGCGCATCCCGCTCCATAGCGCCTCTGCATTATCTGTAAAACGTGCCAGCGCACGACTTCTGGGCAGCGTAAATTCAGTTATCGGGGTAGCATTTTCCAGTCGCGCCAGCCAACGGCTGCTGGCAAGGTACAGACGACAGAAATAACGTAGCCGGTGCCAGAAAGCCCGATGTCGGTAGTCGTCATCACTCACTGGCGCGAGAGGGGCAATAATACGCGCCACGGTATAAAAATGTGCGCCGGGCCGGGCGAGTTCCACCAGCAACGCGTCGAGTATTGCCCGCGTATTCTCCGGTTGTTGCGGCCAGTTCAGCAGCAGACGGCGCAGGCTGGAGATAATACTGGTCAGACGTAACTGCTGATGGAGCAAGTGATTGAGAAGCCGGTTCTGACGCCGAAAACGATAGTGGCTCCAGAAGGCCTGAATGCGTAGCAAATTCAGGGTCAGTATCTGCCCTATAACACTTTCATGAGCAGTACGAATGGCGTCGGTTATCTCCTGCTGCCAGAGCAGGCTGGCATGTTCGAGCAGACGCGCGTGCATCTTTTTCAGCGCGCTAAGCAATGCGGTACCGTCAGAGGTACTCGGCATGATCATCATCATCATGCCGCCACACCCGATCCCCAGTAGCACCTCACAGACGCGGGCCTGCGCGATATCCCACAATTCGGTCGTGTCCGTAATGTTGACTACCGGAAAGGCAATGATCGCGGCGGTATATCCCGCAAGCTGGAAAGCGTAAGCCACGTTGTTACTGAAGTGCGCACAGGCCCAGGTACAGAAACCTGTCCACGTGGCCATCGCGAACAGGAACAGCCATGGATCGTTGAGTGTATGCCCGGCAATGATCATGGCCGCCGTCGCGCCCAGCAGGCTGCCCGCGACGCGACCCAGACTTTTACTGATCACCCCGCCTACGGTCGGAAAACTCACCACGGCGGCAGAGGTCATTGCCCAGTAAGGCTCATCCAGATTGAGATAGTAGGCGACGGTGAGGGCCAGACACATCGCTATACTGTTGCGCATGGCGTACCGCCACTGAGGACGCGTCGCGGTAAGCCAGGGCAGGGGAAAAGCGAGTTTCACTTCGCGCCGCCAATCGAAACAGTGCAGGTGGTGCCGGATACCAGTGTCACATCCTCAGGCATGGAATCGAACTGGATACGAACAGGTACGCGCTGGGCCAGACGCACCCAGGGAACATTCGGCTTGATATCTGCCACCAGGCCGCTGTCGGTTTCCACGCTCTGGTCGTAAATTGCCCGGCCGATACTGGAAACGTGACCCTGTAACGTAATATTGCCGCTATAGAGAACGATTTGTGCCGTAGCGCCTTCACGAATATGGCGCAGTTTGGTCTCTTCGAAATAACCCACCACATAAAAGGAGTGGCTGTCGACCAGCGCAAAGAGCGGTTGCCCGGCAGAGGCATAGTTGCCGGTGCGGGTGGAAAGGTTGGTTATCCAGCCGTCTACGGGCGCTTTTACCTGGGTCTGCGATAGTTGCCACTGCGCTTGTTCAAGGGCTGCTTCGGCTGCATTAACGCTCGCCTGCATTGCCTTGACGTTGATATTGGCAGTATCGAGATCTTCCGCCGAAATGTAGTTTTTCGACAGGTGACGGCGACGGTTGGCTTCATTGTTGGCTTTAGACAGATCGGTCTGCGCCCGCGCCAGCTGCGCCTGGGCATTTAGCACAGCAATTTTGTATGGTGTTTCGTCGATACGGAACAAAATATCGCCCGCTTTCACCAGCTGGTTATCTTTAATATTGAGCTCAGTAATGCTTCCTGACACCTGCGGTGTAATGCTGACCTGTTCGGCGCGGACTTTCCCGTCGCGCGTCCATGGCGCCTGCATGTAGAAATTCCATAACCACCAGCCAGCGGCGAGCGCCACGGCCAGAACCAGTAACGTCGAAAAGAATTTAAGTGATTTCAGGCGCATAGTTACCACATGATCAAAAAGCCGAGGGACAGACTGATAGCGATCACGAACAGTGAGAGATCCATCAGGATGGGATGCCAGATATCCCCTGCGTACATCCAGTCACGCAGTAAGCGATGCAGAACCAGCCACACCATAAATCCCAGCAGTACTGCTTTAAAGATAGGGGGAAAATAGACCGAAGCGCCGAATATCAGATCCTGCAGGGGTAATTCCGGGGAATGAATTGTCAGCGTCACAAGCGTTAGTCCTTTACAGAAAGGTTCACCGGTTCATTTTGAGGGCAGAGACCGCCAGACGGAGGTGTTAAGCATGGGCGAACGCGGTAAATACAGCAATGCATTTGTTTTAGCAATATAAATGCTGCACACTATTCTAAAATGAGTATAATAACTTAGCAAGCTAATTATAAGGAGATGAAATTGGAATCGCCATTAGGTTCTGATCTGGCACGCTTAGTGCGCATCTGGCGTGCTCTGATTGACCATCGCCTGAAACCTCTGGAATTGACGCAAACGCATTGGGTCACGCTGCATAACATTCATCAGCTGCCTCCCGATCAGTCGCAAATTCAACTGGCAAAAGCGATCGGCATCGAGCAGCCTTCGCTGGTGCGTACGTTGGACCAACTGGAAGAGAAAGGGCTTATTTCTCGCCAGACCTGTGCCAACGATCGCCGTGCAAAACGGATCAAATTGACAGAAAAAGCTGACCCCATCATCGAAGAAATGGAAACGGTGATCAGGAAAACCCGGGGCGAAATTCTTTCGGGTATTTCACCGGAAGAGCTGGATTTGTTGATAGGCCTGATCGCCAGGCTGGAACAGAACATCAATGAACTGCAGTCGCAAGACTAACGTTCAGCTGTAATTAAAAAGCCTCGCAGATGCGAGGCTTTTTTTATCCCAGCGTTTCTATCGCCGCCTGCTTAAGCGAAGAGGCAATTAACGCGGAGAGACGGTAACCTGACGACCATTGCTTGCCAGTGCGACACGCTGACCGGCGACGAAACGGGAGTTCCCCTGTTTCTGCACAACCATTATGCTGCTACCATCGTCTTTACGAATTTCCAGTTCCACACCCTGTGATTTATTCATCGCGCCCTGCACGCTCTGACCGGCTACGCCACCCGCCACAGCACCCGCCGCTGTTGCAAGTGAACGCCCGGCTCCACCACCCACAGTGTTGCCCAGGAAGCCACCCAGTACTGCGCCACCCAAAGCGCCGACAACGTTGTTTTCATCGCCGCCCTGGATCTGTACCTGACGAACGTTGACAATGGTGCCGTAAGTGACATTTTGTACTTGCTTGGCTTCTGAGGCGGAATAGACATCTCCGGAAAGAGTATTGTCATTAACACAACCTGCCAGAGTAAATCCAACCAGCGTAACTGCCAGTGCACGTAACATCATCTATGAATCTCCTGTTCACCAAAACACGCTCTGTTGAGCATCCGTCATGGTTAAATTATATGGCATTTAGTCACATCGGGTCACATCTTCTGCCAAAACATAGCAAAAATAATAACAGTGATGGATTTAACCGGTCCTAAACGAGCCGATTATAAGCGTATGCCACATTTTTTCATTCAGTGGACGCTCATTCGATTGTTAAAAAGTATTTGTAATCGATAGCTTTACAAAACACTTTATGGTGGAGTGAGCGTCTAAAGCCCTACAACGAGGAAGGCGTATGAAATCGGGTCGCTATATTGGCGTAATGTCGGGAACAAGCCTTGATGGTGTGGATGTTGTGCTTGCCGCTATTGATGACAAGATGGTAGCCCAGCAGGCCAGCCTCACCTGGCCGATGCCCATACCGCTGAAAGAGGATATTCTGAGCATCTGCCAGGGCCAGCCGCTCACTCTGTCGCAACTGGGGCGTCTGGATACTCGTCTGGGTAAGCTCTTTGCCGACGCCGTCCTGGCGTTGATGGAGCGAGAACATCTCAGTGCAAAAGATATTGTGGCAATTGGTTGCCATGGTCAGACCGTCTGGCATGAGCCCACCGGCGATGCGCCGCATACGCTGCAAATCGGTGATAACAATCAAATCGCCGCTTTGACCGGTGTAACCGTTGTCGGCGATTTCCGCCGCCGCGATATTGCCCTTGGCGGGCAGGGGGCGCCGTTGGTCCCGGCGTTTCATCAGGCGTTGCTGGCACACCCCACTGAGCGCCGGATAGTACTGAACATCGGCGGCATCGCCAATATTTCTCTCCTTTTCCCGGATAAACCGGTTCGTGGATATGACACCGGGCCGGGAAATATGCTGATGGATGCCTGGATATGGCGTCAGCTTGGCAAGCCATACGATAAAGACGCTCAGTGGGCGAGCGGGGGTAAAGTCGTCCTGCCGCTGCTACAAAATATGCTCAGCGATCCCTATTTTGCTTCACCTGCGCCGAAAAGTACCGGACGCGAATACTTTAACTACGGCTGGCTTGAGCGCCAGTTGACCTCCTTCCCGGCGCTTGATCCGCGCGATGTAGAAACCACGTTGGTTGAACTGACGGCGGTGACAATTTCCGAACAGGTGCTGCTGTGCGGCGGCTGCGAACGTTTACTGGTTTGCGGCGGCGGAAGCCGTAATCCGCTGTTGATGGCGCGCCTCTCTGCGCTGTTGCCGGGTACCGAGGTATCCACGACGGATGAGGCGGGAATCAGCGGCGATGATATGGAAGCCCTGGCCTTTGCCTGGCTTGCCTGGCGTACGCTGGCGGGTTTACCGGGCAACTTGCCCTCGGTCACAGGAGCATCGCAGGCCACTGTGCTGGGGGCTATCTATCCGGCTAATCCGCGACAGAATCAGAGTTAACTGACTTTCACCCAGGCTGCGTACCGCTAGACTCCGGTGTTTAGGGGGGACGTGATTGGCGTCCCCCATGACCAGGACAGTCTCGGGAAAACCTAATGAAAAGAGTGTTAATCGCCTGCCTGCCCGCGTTTCTCGCCGGGTGTAGTTACTACAACCAGTTTGTTGAGCGCATGCATACGGATACGCTTAACTATCAGTGTGATGAAAAGCCGCTTACGGTGAAATTGAACCATCCCCGCCAGGAAGTGAGCTTTATTTATGACAATACGCCGCTCGTCCTCAAGCAAGGTCTGTCGGCATCGGGGGCCCGGTACACGGACGGTATTTACGTTTTCTGGTCGAAGGGGGACAGCGCTACGGTCTACAAGCGTGACCGCATCGTACTGAATAACTGCCAGTTACAGAACCCGCGGCGTTGAGATTTTCGCAAGGGGGGGGCACAATAGCCCCACCTGATAATTCATCTTGCTAACGCCATGTCTGATAACGATCAATTGCAGCAAATCGCGCACTTACGCCGCGAATACACCAAAGGCGGCCTGCGCCGCGCCGATCTCCCTGCCGAACCATTACCGCTGTTTGAGCGCTGGCTTGGTCAGGCGTGCGAAGCTAAACTCGCCGACCCGACCGCGATGGTCGTTGCGACTGTTGATGAAACCGGTCAGCCTTATCAGCGCATTGTGTTGCTCAAGCACTATGACGAGAAAGGTCTGGTGTTTTACACCAATCTGGGCAGCCGCAAAGCCCACCAGATCGAGAAAAACCCGGCCATCAGTCTGCTCTTTCCCTGGCATATGCTGGAGCGCCAGGTCATGGTGACGGGTAAAGCCGAACGTCTTTCTACCCTGGAAGTGGTGAAGTATTTCCACAGTCGCCCACGCGACAGCCAGATTGGCGCGTGGGTCTCGCAGCAGTCCAGCCGCATCTCCGCGCGTGGCATTCTTGAAAGTAAGTTCCTCGAACTCAAGCAGAAGTTCCAGCAGGGCGAAGTTCCGTTACCGAGCTTCTGGGGCGGCTATCGCGTTAGCATTGAGCAGATGGAGTTCTGGCAGGGAGGCGCACACCGTCTCCACGATCGTTTTTTATACCAGCGTGAAAATGACGCATGGAAAATTGATCGCCTCGCACCGTAAACCCTGAAAAATGTTGCGCTAAGCGCTGGTGCTCCTGCATCCGGCGCTTTATTCTATGTAACTTTCGCAACTGGCGAAAGGTCGTGTACCGGCAGAGGTGCAGTCGTTTTAAATGGAGAATTTGATGGCAAGCAATAACTTGATTAAACAATTGCAAGAGCGCGGGCTGATAGCCCAGGTGACGGACGAGGAAGCGTTAGCAGAGCGACTGGCGCAAGGCCCGATCGCGCTCTATTGCGGCTTCGATCCCACCGCTGACAGCTTGCATTTGGGGCATCTTGTTCCATTGTTATGCCTGAAACGCTTCCAGCAGGCCGGGCATAAACCTGTCGCGCTGGTGGGCGGCGCAACGGGGCTGATTGGCGACCCGAGTTTCAAAGCCGCAGAACGTAAACTCAATACCGAAGACACGGTGCAGGAGTGGGTAGATAAAATCCGCAAACAGGTGGCGCCGTTCCTTGATTTCAACTGTGGTGAAAACTCGGCGATTGCGGCCAACAACTACGACTGGTTCGGCAGCATGAACGTGCTGACTTTCCTGCGCGATATCGGCAAGCACTTCTCCGTTAACCAGATGATCAACAAAGAGGCGGTGAAGCAGCGTCTGAACCGCGACGATCAGGGCATCTCTTTTACCGAGTTCTCCTACAACCTGCTGCAGGGTTATGACTTCGCCTGCCTGAACAAACTGCACGGCGTTTCCCTGCAGATTGGTGGTTCAGACCAGTGGGGCAACATTACCTCCGGTATCGATCTGACCCGTCGTCTGCATCAGAATCAGGTATTTGGTCTGACGGTTCCGCTGATCACCAAAGCAGACGGTACCAAATTCGGTAAAACCGAAGGCGGCGCGGTATGGCTTGATCCGAAGAAAACCAGTCCATATAAATTCTACCAGTTCTGGATCAACACTGCGGATGCCGACGTTTATCGCTTCCTGAAATTCTTCACCTTTATGGACATTGAAGAGATAAATGCCCTGGAAGAGGAAGACAAGAACAGCGGTAAAGCCCCGCGCGCCCAGTATGTGCTGGCCGAACAGGTAACGAAACTGGTCCACGGCGAAGAGGGTCTGGTAGCGGCAAAACGTATTACCGAGAGCCTGTTTAATGGCAATCTGAGCGATCTCAGCGAGGCTGATTTCGAGCAACTGGCGCAGGACGGTGTGCCGATGATCGAGATGGAGAAAGGTGCCGATCTAATGCAGGCACTGGTGGATTCAGAGTTGCAGCCGTCCCGTGGTCAGGCGCGCAAAACAATCGCCTCCAACGCGGTCACCATCAACGGTGAGAAACAGTCTGACCCGGAATATTTCTTCCAGGAAACCGACATTCTCTTCGGTCGCTATACGCTATTACGCCGGGGTAAGAAGAACTACTGTCTGGTGTGCTGGAAATAAGTCAGATAAGCAAACCGAAAAGGGAGTGGGAAACCACTCCTTTTTTTATGGCAAAAAAATGGGAAATTAAATTCCTTCTGCGGCCATCGCAGCGGCAACCGCCGGGCGAGAAGCGACGCGTTGCATATAGGCGGCAATATTACCGGCCTGCGGGAAGTTCAGTTTCACCACTACTGCCCAACGCAGCACTGTGTAAAGGTATGCATCGGCAATGGAGAAGTTTTCACCGTTAATCCACTGCTGATTTGCCAGCGCAGCGTCAACATACTCCAGTTTCTTTTCCAGCAGGGCGCGAGCGGTCGGTTTGAACGCTTCCGGAGTATCCGGGCGGAACAACGGAGTGAACCCTTTGTGCAGCTCCGTTGCCACGAAATTCAGCCATTCCAGGGTCTTGTAACGGCTCAGGAATCCCACCGGCGGTAGGAGGTCGCTTTTGGGCACGCTGTCAGCTACATACTGCATAATAGCCACACCTTCGGTTAACAGGGTGTTGGCATCAATGGCCAGGGCCGGGATCTGGCCTTTCGGGTTGATAGCCAAAAAGTCGTCGCCATTCTCCAGACATTTTTTTGCTAAATCCACGCGCGCCAGTTCAAACTCTTTACCTGCTTCGCGCAGAACAATATGGGAAGCCAGTGAGCAGGCGCCGGGTTTATAAAACAGTTTCATTCTTCACTCCGTTGGTTGAAATCCGGCATAGGTTATTACCTGCAGGTATAAAAAAAAGCCGTTAACGTGCGTTAACGGCTTTCTGCTGAAACTCTGCGCGCTCTTATGCTGTCGCAGTTTCCGACACTGTCGTGTCTTTATCACCACTCTGGGTCATGCGGATCAGTTTCGGCGCAGTGAGAATCATCAGCGCGGCGATAACTGCGGTCACAATACCGATTTGCAGGAAGACGTGACCGTAGACATCAAGTGACATCAGCGGGTCGGTGACGTTTTCCGGGATAGCCATCTGATTAGCGACGTAGCCTGCGATAATGTTCGCACCAGCGGTCGTCAGGAACCAGCTACCCATGATAAAGCCCATCAGACGCTGTGGAACGAGCTGTGCCACCATGGCGAGGCCCAGACCAGAAATCATCAGCTCACCGATGCTCTGCAGCCCGTAGCTTGCAACCAGCCAGCTTACCGAGACAATACCGGCATCAGAGGCGAACTTCGCGCCCAGCGGCAGGATCAGAAACGCACCGGAACACAGCACCATACCGATGGCAAATTTGTACGGCATCGGCAGAGTATCGCCCATTTTGTTGTAGATAGCGGCCAGGATCGGGCTACCAATGATGATCCAGAACGGGTTCAGTGCCTGGAACTGTTCCGGTTCGAACGTGATACCCAGCAGGGTATGTTCAACGTTGCGAATAGCGAAGAAGTTCAGGGAGGTCGGCATCTGGCTGTACAGGACGAAGAAGACAATGGCCTGCAACATCAGAATGAAGGCGACAATCATTTTACGGCGTGCCGCACCCTGCAGAGCAAAGGTCTCTTTTGCGAAAATACATACGATGCACAGTGCAACCACACCCAGAACCATACGCGCGATACCCTGGTTATGCAGCAGCCAGGTGGCAATGGTAATCAGGATAGCGACGCCGACGATGGTTGCCAGCAGGTAGCCCATACGAACCGGCTGGAAGTCAGGCTTAGAGCCGTAGTTTTTAACCCAACGTTTGCAGAACGAGAAGTTGACGATGGTGATCAGCAGACCAACGACGCTCAGAGCAAATGCGGTGCTCCAGCCAAACTGTGCGGCCAGCCATGGGGTAGCCAGCATAGAGAAGAAAGAACCGACGTTGATGGACATGTAGTACATGGTGAATGCGCCGTCGAGACGCGGGTCATCTTTTGCATAGCAGGTGGAGAGCAGTGAAGACGGGTTGGCTTTAAACAGGCCATTACCGACTGCGATCACCGCCATACCCATATACACGATACCTGCATCGTGACCAGACCATGCAACCAGTGCATAACCGATGGCCAGTACAATGGCACCCAGCATGATAACGCGCTTAGTCCCCAGGATTTTATCACCCAGCCAGCCGCCAATAGCGACAAGACCGTAAACCAGAGCGCTAAAAGATGAAAACAGTGTAATCGAGTCCGCTTCGGACATACCCAGTTGTTTTACCAGGTAAACAGCCATGATCCCCTGCAGACCATAGAAGCCGAAACGCTCCCACAGCTCAATGGAGAAGATCAAATAGAACGCTTTAGGTTGTTTGAAAGCGTTCAGACTAACGCTTTCGGTTGGTTTGTTTGCAGTTGACACATATACCTCTTTTTTTACATCCCATATTAACGGGGTGATTCGAGACGCGATTCCCAGTATTCATCGCGCTTATAATTATTGCAGGAGGGAAAACGGCGGGTAATGTTCCTGATCCTGGGATTCGAGGCAAGGCTTTTGTAATGATCTGTTACATTTATCTTTAGCGATATTATAAACCAACAGCTGAAATGTTATTCAGAGTTAAATTTTGCATGTCAATGATTGGCAGTTTTTTTCACTGATGAGTACGGGATGGATTTATGTAAAGGTGATATCTTCTACTGAAAAGCGGTAAAGGTAGTTTATCAGCCTGGTCTGATTATAATTAATGGTCTTATGTGTTGGTTTAATCTCTTCATTCCCTTCACTGACCGGGTTTTTCTCAAGGCAGAGATCCCTTTTTTAACACTCTCGCATCAATGTGATAAAAATCACATTCCTGTAGAATTTTTTTCGCATAAAAAAACAATGCATCTGGTTAAAAGCTAATAAGCGAAAGATAATATGATTAAAAAGCGAGTTGTACGGTATAAAGCGCGTTAACAGGAAAACAATTCAGGTATGCCTTTTACTTATGATAGGGCGTTAACCGCAGCATCAACTACTCCCGCCTATTGCCATGTTCATCAGAATGCAGTAGATCAATGTTTTCACGGATTTTTTCCTTTAAATGAGCAATTCGATGGCAGTGTTAAGCGATACTGTCTACCTTCTTTTATCGCAATTCTTTGGAGTCCTTTCATGAACGTGCATTCGTGGCTTAACGCATTACATATCATCGCAGCGGTAATCTGGATTGGTGGAATTTTTGTGATGGCGACGGCTGCGGCCTGGTGCGCGCAGACGGTGGGAAAAAATGCAACGGCGGCGACCACCCTGGCGGCGTTTGTGCGCAGCTGGAGCCGGAAGGTCACGACGCCGGCGATGATTGTGCTGTGGGTGATGGGGCTGGCGATGGTACTGGCGCACGGCCAGATGCCGCATCTGTGGCTGATTCTCAAACTGGTTCTGGTGGTGTTACTGTCAGGCATTCATGGAATGTTATCTGCAACCTTACGTCGCCTTGCTGGCGGTGAAACCGCGAAAGTGTCGGGAATGGTGCCACGCGCCACGACCTTCGTTATCGTGGCCGTGGCATTCATCATTTTGCTGGTTATCTTTAGGCCGTTCTGAATAAAGGCGAATTCAGAGTTCAGTTTTGCTCTCGAATTCGCACAAATCTTCAATAATGCAGGAGCCGCAGCGTGGCTTACGGGCGATGCAGGTATAGCGGCCATGCAAAATCAGCCAGTGATGGCAATCGACCTTAAACTCCGCCGGGACAACGCTCAGCAGCTTCTCTTCAACCTGCTCAACGTTTTTCCCCGGCGCGAAGTGGGTGCGGTTACAGACGCGAAAAATATGCGTATCAACCGCGATGGTCGGCCAGCCAAACGCCGTATTCAGTACCACATTCGCCGTTTTACGCCCCACACCGGGTAGCGCTTCCAGCGCCGCACGATCTTCCGGCACCTCGCCGCCGTGTTTTTCTACCAGAATACGGCAGGTCTTAATGACGTTTTCCGCTTTGGTATTAAACAGGCCAATGGTCTTAATGTAGGATTTAACGCCTTCAACGCCCAGCTCCAGCATGGCGCGTGGGGTATTAGCAACGGGATAGAGCAGGGCAGTTGCCTTATTCACGCTGACATCTGTTGCCTGCGCAGAGAGCAGTACCGCAATCAGCAATTCAAAGGGTGAGTTGAAGTTTAGCTCTGTCGTCGGGTGCGGGTTTGCATCCCGCAGGCGGGTGAGGATCTCCCGCCGCTTTGTTTTGTTCATCAGGCCTTCCCGGGCACCGTGTTGGCAGTTTCGTCGGCAATGGTCGCAGCGCGACGTTTCTTCGTTCTCTCGTCAATCAGATACTTAATAGCCAGCAACATGCCAAGGCCGATAAATGCCCCCGGCGGCAGCATCGCGAGCAGGAAAGAGGAGTCGGTATGGAACACTTCAATGCGTAAGGCTTTCGCCCAGTTACCGAGTAAGCCATCCGCGCCATCAAATAAGGTTCCGTTACCGAGGATTTCACGGATCGACCCCAGTGTAAACATGGTGCAGGTAGCCCCCATGCCGATGGAAAAACCGTCAAGGGCGGACAATCCCGGGCTTTTTTTGGCTGCAAATGCTTCCGCACGTCCCACCACGATACAGTTGGTGACAATCAATGGAATGAAAATTCCGAGTGACTGATACAAACCGTAGGCGTAAGCATTAATCAGCATCTGTACGATGCTCACGACGGAGGCGATGATCATCACGTAAATAGGGATTCGGATTTCAGATGGTGTCCAGTGGCGTACCAGTGAAATCGTAAAGTTGGTCAGTGTCAGCACAAGCGTAGTAGCAAGGCCGAGGCCCAGCGCGTTGGTTGCCGTGGAGGTCACGGCCAGCAGTGGGCACATGCCTAATAACTGAACCAATGCGGAGTTATTCTTCCACAGCCCCTGGACAATAATGTCTTTAATTTCGCTCATGTTTACTCTCCACAGCCCGGTAAACCAGAAAGTTGCCCGGGAAGCGTTGATGCGTACAATCCGGCGCGCTTAACTGCATTAACCACCGCTCGTGGAGTAATGGTCGCACCGGTAAACTGATCAAAGTCGCCACCGTCTTTTTTAACTGCCCAGTGTGGATCGCTGGCCCCTGCGATTTTCTTGCCTGCAAAATGGGTGATCCAGTCAGAAATACGCAGTTCTATTTTATCACCCAGTCCTGGGGTTTCGTGATGTTCGGTAACGCGCGTGCCGAGAATCGTACCGTTAAAATCGGCGCCTACCAGCAGTTGAATTACCCCGGAGTAGCCGTCGGGTGCGGTCGCTTCAATAACCGCAGCGACCGGCGTATCGTCCTTACGGGCAATATAGACTTTATGTTTGCCTTTCCCCAGAGCCGGTGCATCGACGATGTAACAGCTTTCCTGCAAGGCGTTATTATAGATGTCGCCGGGCAACACCTGGCCAAATAATGCCTTTTGCTGCTCTACCGCCTGATCGGCAATGGTCGATTTAGTCAACAGGTGAATGGCTGCCGTCATTCCGGTTGAGGCCGCCGCGAACAGCGTCAACGTCATGCCGTATTTACGCATGGTATCTAGCATGGCGACTCCTTAACGATGGCCGTACACGCGTGGGCGTGTGAAGTAATCAATTAATGGCACGGTAATATTTGCCAGTAGTACGGCGAACGCTACGCCATCCGGATAACCGCCAAAGCTACGGATAAGCCAGACCAGCAATCCCGCAAGGGCACCGAAAATCAGACGGCCTTTATTGGTGGTGGAGGCGGTCACCGGGTCAGTCAGAATAAAAAACGCCCCTAACATAGTGGCACCAGAGAACAGATGCAGTTGCGGCGACGCCAGGCTTTGCGGTGAGAAAATCCAGCCCAGGGTTGAACATACCGTCAGCGAAACCAGAAAAGCTACCGGGATATGCCAGCGAATAGTTTTCTGCCACAGCAGGAAGATACCGCCCAGCAGATAACCCAGATTAACCCATTGCCACCCTGCACCCGCCAGCACGCCACTGTAAATCGACGATTTGAGGATCTCATTGACCGGGTGCCCGGCATCAAGCGAGGTTTTGAAGGTATCGAGCGGCGTTGCCTGGCTGATGCCATCAATCCCCATCCGCAGGCTATCCATCGTGTGTCCGGTGTCGGCATGTCCGGTGAAGATGATTTGTACGGCATCCATGAGGCCAGGAACCGTTTTGGCTATCTCAAAAGGCGGTAACCAACTGGTCATCTGTACCGGGAAGGAAATCAGCAGGACTACGTAACCGATCATTGCCGGGTTAAACGGGTTATGCCCAAGACCGCCGTAGAGTTGCTTGGCAATAATGACCGCGAATACCGTCCCCAGAACCACCATCCACCAGGGGGTAAATGGCGGAATGCTGACCGCCAGCAGTAACCCCGTCAGCAGGGCGGAGTTGTCTGCGAGGATGGCCCCAACATGCTGTTTACGCAACCGCAATACCAGGGCTTCCGCCGCCAGCGCACTCGTGCAGGCAAGGATAATCTGCAGTAGTGTTCCCCAGCCGAAGAACCAGAGTTGTGCTGCGATACCGGGCACAGTCGCAAGCACGACCAGTAGCATGATGCGCGATGTCTGCCGCTGATTATGGGTATAAGGGGAACTGGCAATTCTGAAAACCATTTAATCCTCGTTAACTGCTTGCTGAGCGGCTTTTTTTGCCTGAACCCGGGCGATAGCTGCCGCTACTGCCGCCTTTCGGGGGGCATCATTAGCGGCAGGGGCAGGTGTGGCCTGCTGCTGTAATTTTTTCGCTTTTGCACGGGCGATAGCGGCCTCGACGGCTGCCTTGCGCGGGTCGACAGGTTCGGCGGTAACCGGAGCCTCGACCGGCACAACGACTTCGCTGACGCCCTGCTGCTGTAATTTTTTCGCTTTAGCTCGGGCGATAGCGGCCTCGACGGCTGCCTTGCGCGGATCAACAGGTTCGGCGGTAACCGGAGCCTCGACCGGCACAACGACTTCGCTGACGCCCTGCTGCTGTAATTTTTTCGCTTTAGCTCGGGCGATAGCGGCCTCGACGGCTGCCTTGCGCGGGTCGACAGGTTCGGCGTTAACGGGCGACGCCTGGGTGTCTGCGGCCGCAGCTTTACGCGCTTTAGCACGCGCAATCGCTGCTTCAACAGCCGCTTTACGCGGATCGACCGCTTCGCCAGCGACAACAACTGTGCTTTCCGGCACATCTTGCTGTTGTGCTTTTTCTGCCTGACGTGCGCGTGCCTGCGCTTTACGCGCCTCGCGGGCGGCAATCACATCACTGTTATCTGGTACGCTCCCTGCCTGCACCACGATAGTCTGCGCCGCAGTGGCCTGTTTTTCCCGTACGCGGGCGAGGGCCGCGTCAATTGCCTGCTGATCTTTTGCGGCGGGTTGAACGGCCGCTTTTTTATGACGCTCAGCACGTGCGGCTTTTTCCCGCTCCAGACGCGCCTGACGAGCCTCAAAACGCGCCTTAGCTTCGGCGTTGCGCTTTTCTTCCTGCGCGATAGCGTAAATCTCGGCTTTTTCCTGACGGAAATACTGTACCAGCGGAATATTACTTGGACAGACCCACGCACAGGCGCCGCACTCAATACAGTCGGACAGGTTGTGCGCAGTGGCTTTGTCATGCTGCTGGCCTTTACTGAACCAGTACAGCTGCTGCGGCAACAGATCCGCCGGGCAGGCATCAGCACAGGCGCTACAGCGAATACAGCCTTTCTCTTCTTGCTGCTCGCCCATTTCGCTGGCCGAGGGTGCCAACAGACAGTTGGTAATTTTAACTACCGGGACATCAAGCCAGGGCAGGGTGAAGCCCATCAATGGCCCACCCATGATGACCAGTTGTTCAGCGGACGGGCAAAAGCCGGCATGTTCGAGCAAATGACGCACCGGCGTTCCCAGCCGTGCCCAGACGTTTCCTGGCTTGCTGACACTTTCCCCGGTCAATGTCACCACCCGTTCGGTGAGCGGTTCGCCATCAATGATGGCGCGCTTAATGGCATAAGCAGTGCCGACGTTTTGCATCAGCACACCAATATCGGATGATCGACCGCCGTGGGGAACCTGCTTGCCGGTCAGAATTTGCGTCAGTTGTTTTGCACCGCCGGATGGGTATTTGGTCGGGATGACGCGCAACTTGATGTCATGCGAACCAGCCAGCACCGCGCGCAGCATGGAGATGGCCTGCGGTTTGTTATCTTCAATACCGATCAGCACCTGACGGGGCTGCAGAATATGCATCAGGATGCGCACGCCTTCGACTATCTGCGCGGCGCAATCCTGCATCAGACGATCATCTGCGGTGATATAGGGTTCGCACTCGGCGGCATTGATAATCAATGTCTCGATAAGATCGCCGCCACTTTTCAGCTTCGCGCCGGTCGGGAAACCTGCGCCGCCCAGCCCGGCAACGCCAAACTGGTGAATACGCTCAATAAGTGTGTTGCGATCGCGCGAGCGGTAATCGCTCCAGCCGTCACGTTCAATCCAGCGATCCTCGCCATCCGCCTCAATAATGACGCTCAGTTCAGGCAGCGCAGAGGGGTGCGCGGTAGAGTGGGGGGCAATGGCGATGATTTTTCCGGAGGTGGGGGCGT
The DNA here is from genome assembly GCA_900112785.1 of Phytobacter palmae. GTDB lineage: Bacteria > Pseudomonadota > Gammaproteobacteria > Enterobacterales > Enterobacteriaceae > Phytobacter > Phytobacter palmae. Next base: position 166,820 of record FONB01000010.1, read on the forward strand.
GAACCGGCAACATGCGCCCGCGGCCACGAGTCAGCGGTTGTCCACGAAGCACGCTATCACCGACGCTAACGCACAGTTCACCCTCAGCGCCGATATGCTGTTTTAAAGGGATAACAAAACGCGTCGCCAGGGGCAACTGGCGCAACGGTGTACCATTGGACTGTGTCTTCATCTCCGGCGGATGAATACCGCCGTGGAAATCCCACAGTTTGTCTTTGCGAAAAGCAGAAAATAACTTAAGCATGTTGTTCCACGGAAATGTTGCGCACGGGAATGGTCTGCAGGTCCCATTTCCAGCTGGCGGTGGTCGTTTCCACCGGACGCAGTTCAATACACTGCGTCGGGCACGGATCCACACAGAGGTTACAGCCGGTACAAAGGTCACTCATTACCGTGTGCATGGCGCGGGTCGCGCCGACAATGGCGTCGACAGGACAGGCCTGAATACATTTGGTGCAGCCGATGCAGTTCGCTTCATCAATAATGGCGAGCATGCGTACCGGTTCCGACACGACTACATCACCGTCAATGGGCTGCGGCTCCACATTTAACATTTCGGCGATTTTCAGCATCACCGCTTCTCCGCCGGGTGCGCAGCGGTTAATTTTCTCGCCCTGCAGGCCGACGGCCTCAGCATAGGGGCGACACCCCGGATAGCCGCACTGCCCACACTGGCTCTGCGGCAAGAGATCGTCAATTTTCTCGACGACGGGATCGTCTTCCACCGCGAAACGACGCGAGGCATATCCCAGTACGACACCAAACAACAACCCGAGTACGCTCAGGGCCGCGATGGCAATCCAGATTGCATTCATTACAACTTCACCAGACCACTAAAGCCCATAAAGGCCAGAGACATCAAACCGGCGGTAATGAGAGCAATGGCATTACCGCGAAACGGTGCTGGCACATCAGCGACGACAAGACGCTCACGGATGGCGGCAAACAGCACCATGACCAGCGAAAATCCGACGGCGGCGGAAAATCCGTACAGCGCGGATTGCAGGAAATTATGCCCGAGGTTGATATTCAGTAATGGCACGCCCAGCACCGCACAATTGGTGGTGATAAGCGGCAGAAAAATCCCCAGCAGGCGATACAGCGCCGGGCTGGTTTTGCGCACCACCATTTCGGTGAACTGCACCACCACGGCAATGACCAGAATAAATGCCAGCGTACGCAGATAGATGAGATCCAGCGGAATGAGCAGCCAGGTGTCGATAATCCATGCGCAGATAGACGCCAGCGTGATAACGAAGGTTGTCGCAAGACCCATACCCATTGCGGCTTCGAGTTTTTTCGAAACCCCCATAAACGGGCACAGGCCAAGAAATTTCACCAGTACGAAATTATTGACCAGAACGGTTCCGATAAATAGCAGCAGATAGTCTGTCATTATTTGGCCTGAAATAAAAAAAGCCGCCTATTATCGGTCAAACAGCACCGGGCGACAACAGGGTAACTGTAAGGTTATTACGGGTTCACAAAGGTCGCTTTGACCCGCTGCGATCGCTTGAAATAGGGCACAATCAACGCGGCTGCGAGTAACGCCGATAAAAGTCCGCGTACTGCCACATCGTCAGAAACGGGGGAGAAGGCAAAAGCTTTCAGCGCCAGCAGCACGCTAATCAGTAACCAGATAATCATATGTTTCAGGACGCTACGGCGGCGTTTAAAAAAGGCGATAATCAGCCATAGCGTGTAATACCAGACGCCTGCGGCGAAGGCAAACGAGACAAACCACGTCAACAGTTCCGCCAGTGGCCGCACGCCGATGGCGGCAATGACCAGCGGAACCTGTGTTTTAGCGACATCCAGGAGCCGTAACGTCTGGCCCAACAAAGCGACCAGCAACCAGGCTAAAGGCGCAAGAAGCCAGCCTCCGATTCTCTCTGCAGGTGTCGTTATCATGCTTATTCCTCGTTGGCGGTCACTGATTTATCGGCCGGGGAGTATAAAGCATTATGCGCCGGATGCCAGTAGCGTTATTGCACGTAATGCCATACGGACTTAGGCACCCGGCCAATGTCGAACAAGCGGCCACCCGATACCAGCTCAGCGCGACGATGATCGGCGGCGCGATACATGTTAATGATTTCTTCGTTGTCGGTCAGAGTGTAGTTAAGGTGATCAAACAATTTTTCCAGACTTTCAAGTGAACTGATTTTGCGAAATTTTAATAAATAATCCTGAACGGTCATTTTAAGCGTTATCCATATCATAAAAAGGCATTAATACATTCGCGGGTAATTCGTTCGAATAATAGTCGGGCTTATCAGGACGTAAATTGTCTCTGAATGTATTGCCATTAATTTAAGAATTTTCTTTAGGTTAAGCGGATGCCAGAACGGCATCCGACAGGAAGATTAGCGCTCTTCGCTACGCCTGGCAATACGCAACGCAGTACCATATTTAGGTATGTCCGCGTTCGCGTCGTATTTTATTTTTTCTGCGCGACGATACTCTGTTCCGGCGGCTGGTAATTATCAATATGACTGGCGAACACCAGCAGAACGGTCGAAACACCCAATACAACCCAGCCTGTTAATTCAATAATCCGATTGATGATAGTGGCCATAACGCTACAACTCCCTTAGATCTGGTCTGGGATGTTAACCGGGCAAACAGCGCACGACAAGGGACTGACGCCTGTTTTTAGACAATTCCGTATCATTACCGTGATGGCATGAGAAATCACTTTCTCAGGAGAGATTTCTTTAGTGCATACGCCGCAGTTGTCGCTGAAAGAGAGATGGTGTGAAATAGATATTCCAATAATGAGAGGCCGCTTTATGAATGACAATATCCGTGTCGGACTAATTGGTTACGGCTACGCCAGTAAAACCTTCCATGCACCGTTGATTGATGGCACTCCGGGAATGGAGCTGGCGGCAATCTCCAGTAGCGATGCGTCGAAAGTGAAGGCGGACTGGCCGGCAGTGTCGGTCGTATCGGAACCGAAACACTTATTTAATGATCCTAAGATTGACTTAATTGTTATCCCTACGCCTAACGACACCCATTTCCCGTTGGCTAAAGCCGCACTGGAAGCGGGCAAACATGTTGTCGTCGATAAGCCCTTTACAGTGACGTTGTCACAGGCAAGGGAACTGGACGCCCTGGCGAAAAGCTGTGGTCGCGTGTTGTCCGTGTTTCATAACCGGCGCTGGGATAGTGACTTCCTGACGCTAAAAACCTTGCTGGCAGATGGTGCGTTAGGTGAGGTGACCTTTTTCGAATCACACTTCGACCGTTATCGCCCCGAAATTCGCAACCGCTGGCGTGAACAGGCGGGGCCGGGAAGCGGTATATGGTACGATCTGGCACCGCATCTATTGGATCAAGCCGTAAACCTGTTTGGCCTGCCTGTTTCGCTGACGGTGGACCTGGCGCAATTACGTCCCGGGGCGCAGGCGACAGATTATTTCCATGCGGTGCTCTCTTACCCGCAGCGCAGGGTCATTCTGCATGGCACCATGTTGGCCGCGGCGGAATCCGCGCGCTATATCGTCCACGGCACCCGTGGCAGCTATGTGAAATTTGGCCTCGATCCGCAGGAAGAACGCCTGAAATCGGGTGCAAAACTGCCGCAAGAAGACTGGGGATACGATATGCGTGACGGGGTGCTAACCCGTGTCAATGGCGATGCCCGCATTGAAGAAACCTGGCTCACGGTGCCGGGCAACTATCCCGCCTACTATGCGGCCATTCGCGATGCGCTAAACGGTGCGGGTGAGAACCCGGTTCCGGCAAGTCAGGCAATCCAGATAATGGAACTGATCGAACTGGGGATTGAGTCGGCAAAACATCGCGCGACGCTTAATCTGACCTGAATAAAAATGCCGCTCAAGTGAGCGGCATTTTTTTACCCCTGCGAAACTTTTTCTCTGAGCGCCTGTTTTTCAGCCGCAGAGAGAAACGCGATTTCCAGGCCATTTATCTGCGCCTGGCGGATCTGGTCGCGACTGAGTCCGGCAGCCGGCGCGGCAGTCTGATACTCATGGCCAATATCCACTCCCTGTACCGCCGGATCGTCCGTGTTAATCGAAGCCAGCACGCCATGCTCCAGGAAAGTTTTCAGCGGATGTCGTGCCAGCGACGGCACGGTACTGGTCTGAATATTGGACGTCAGACAGGATTCGATACCAATGCGCTGCTCGGCAAGAAAGGCCAGCAGCGCCGGATCTTCAACCGCTTTCACCCCATGACCAATGCGCTCGGCGCCCAGTTCGCGAATCGCCTGCCAGATGCTTTCAGGCCCGGCCGCCTCGCCCGCATGGACGGTGATATGCCAGCCCGCATCGCGTGCACGATTAAAATGAGGCAGGAACAGACTACCAGGAAAGCCCAGTTCATCACCCGCCAGGTCCAGTGCTGTGATGCTATCGCGATGTGCCAGTAGGGCTTCAAGCTCCTGCAAACAGGCCGCTTCGCCAAAGGTACGGCTCATAATCCCGATCAGATGCGCTTCAACGCCGAACGCCTGGCTGCCTTCGCGCACGCCAGCGATAACCGCTTCGACCACGCCAGCAACAGGCAGATTGTGCGTCATTGCCATGTAGCCTGGGGAGAAACGCAGTTCAACATAATGCAGACCCTGACGTGAGGCATCTTCCATATTCTCATAAGCCACGCGACGACAGGCATCGAGAGAGGCCAGCACTTTTACCCCCCAGTCAAGTTTCGCAAGGAAACTCACCAGATCGGGTTCGTTGGCAGTGACCTGTACGTGCGGCAGCAGTGTTTCAAGGGATTGCGCGGGAAGGGTAATATTAAACTCACGGCCAAGATCGAGAATGGTTTGTGCCCGAATGTTGCCGTCCAGGTGGCGATGAATATCAGTTAATGGCAGGTTGGTATCAATCATGGTCGCACTCTTATTTCAGGTAAAGTGCGATACATTATACCACATGCCGACTGCGCATTAGCATTAATGATAATAGATTGAATCTATAATGAAGTTTTCGGTGGGCTGCTGATGCTTTTTAATCTCCCCCTGCGACGTAACAGGGGGAGTGATGCCATTTTATCCTGCGTTCAGACGCTTAACGAACAACCAGTACCGGGCATTTTGCGTGCCGGACCACCGCAGCAGCATTTGAGCCTAACAAATAGGTGGTCATATCCGGTCGGTGTGAAGCGATGATAATGAGATCTGCTTGTACAGAGTCTGCGAGTTTTAGGATCTGATCCTTTGGCGTCCCGGTAACAGCATGCGTCTGAACTTTTTCCATGGGAATTTTAAACGCTTTGACGATTTCATTCAGTCGCGATAGCGCCTCTTCCTGCAGGTCTTTTAATTTTGGTAATGCGGCGGAATATGCCAGTCCCAGCGTTGAATAATAAGGATGAGAGGGGATAACCGTCAAAAAATGGACTTTCGCAATATTGATAACGGCATGCGCCTGAACATACGGGATGACCTGTCGGGTCAGTTCGCTTTCAGAAATATCGATGGGTACTAATATGGAGCGATACATATAGACCTCCTGTATGATTTCATACAGGTTAAATAGTACGCCATTAGCCATAATAAAAGTGTGTGATTGGTTTCAGTTCCCGGTAAATAACAGGAATTACGACTTTTGTCGTAGCGTGGTTTTAATTTTGCCAGTGTAGCGGGGCGTTGCGTAGCGGCAGTTCTGAGGTGTGCTTAAAGCTAAAAAAAGCCCCTCGGGAGGGGCTTTAAGGTTACTGTTGCGGCACCGCAGGTTCGACAGGTGCGGTCGGATCGTCCGGCGTTTCCGGCGAATCTTCCTGCTGTGGCATTGACGGCAGGCCGAACATGCCGACAAATTCATCCAGCGACATTTTCTCGCCGTTCAGTGTCACCTGGCCATTGGCATACTGCAGGCTGGTGCCAATAGTATTGTTTTCCAGAGTAGTAATACGGAACATCTGACCCATTGCTGCCAGCCCTTTTACCTGCTGACTTGCCAGTTTGGCTGCTTCATCCTGCTGGTAGCCTTCCAGTTTCGCAACCTGAGTCATAAACTCCACCGCCATATCCATCGGGATGGTCAGTTTGCTATCCAGCGACTTGACGTTTTTATCCACTTCCTGGGCCAGCGTCTGCGGCGCGGTAACAGCCGTATCGGCGGCCGGATTCTTGAGGAACAGGGAGAGGTTCAGTGCCGTTTCGCCTTTGCTGTTCTTCCAGCTCAGCGGGGCAATAGTAATAACCGGCTCGCCTTTTAACAGCAACGGGAAAGCATTAAAGAAAGCTTCTGTCGCTTTTTGTTGATACAGCGCCGGGTCTTTCATGACATCCGGTTGCGCCATCAATGCCTGGGTCTGGGCGTTATATTGCTGACTAAACTGGTGCCAGGCCTCACCATCGATCTGGCCAATTTTCAGCGTCAGGTTGCCGCTGCCCATCTCCTGATTCTGGACTTTCAGGCTCTGGATGGCGTAGTCGAACTGACTGTTAATGGTCTTGTTATCTTTCGCGACTTCGGATTTGCCGTTCAGATTCATCCCTTCAATGACAGCCATCTCTTTGTTTTCAACAGAGATCGCCACCTTGTCCAGGGTCGCTTTCTGGCTGCCGACACGCTCGTTAAAGCTGGCGAGTTGGGTCGTCCCTTCCGTTTTCAGGTTATTGAGGGAGATCTGAATTTTCTGACCGTATTCGTTAACCGTGTCAACCAGTGCACTCTGTGCCTGGCCGCTGACGGTAATAACATTGCCGTCTTTATCGGAACTGATGCGGAATTCACCACCGCTAAAGGCAACTTTTTCACCCTCTTTTTCGGAGTTAAGCGGATGCAAGGTGAGGTCCGTACGCGTGTCGCCGTTGTAACTGATGCGGGTCTCAGCGACAAATGGCGATTGTCCTTTCGCAATATCGAATAGCGGCTTCGTCATCTCATTATTGATGAGCGTCGAATGTACCGATGCCATCGACGGGATGAGATTCAGTGTCTTGAGTTGCTCCAGCGGGAAAGGACCGTGGTCAATCTTTTCGTGCAGTACGATGGTCTGTCCCGGCTTAAACCATGGATTTTCCTTACCCTCGATCGGCTTGACCACCAGTTCCATCTGGCTGCTGAACAGACCCCGATGGTAATTTTGAGAGGATAGCTCCACGCTGGCTTCTGGCGCAGTGCGTTTAATCTGTTCATTCGCCTGGCTAATCATCTCACCCAGACGGCTTTCCAGCTGTTTACCCGTATACCAGGCACCACCTGTCCAGATGATCCCCAGCGCAATAACAACTCCGGCAGCAACCAGCGTTTTTTTCATCGTTATTATCCCTAAAAATAAAACCAGGCGGGATCATCCGCCTGGGTATGTGAAAAGGCTCTGTAGAGCTTAGCAATCCTTGCTAAAAAGTTCAGTAACTAGTTGAGCTTATTATAGACCCGCGCCAGTCTGCCCACGCCGCTTACCGTCACAGGTGATTCGCTGGCGCTAATAAATGCCGATTCGCCGGGTTTCAGCACCAGAGTTTCATCACCCTTGCTCAGTACCGCTTCGCCTTCCACGCAGAACAGGATGGCCGCGCTCTGTTGCGCCAGATCGCTACCGGTGGTTGAAAGGTCATGTAGTGAAAAAGCAAAATCATCAACCGGGATTGGGAACTCCAGGGCGGCGGCCTGTTTCACGGGTTGCGTCAGTAATTCGCTGGCAGGTTTGGGGGTGAATTTCACATTCGCCACCAGTTCCGGAATATCGATATATTTCGGCGTAAGGCCCGCGCGCAGTACGTTGTCGGAGTTGGCCATGACCTCCAGCGCTACCCCCTGCAGATAGGCATGCGGAGTTTCGGCGAACAGAAACATCGCTTCACCCGGATTGAGTTTCACGACATTGAGCAACAGTGGGGAGAACAGGCCGCTGTCGTCAGGATAGAAGTCGGAAATCACACGAATGGTTTGCCATGGTTCACCCTGCTGGCTATTAAGCGCCGCTTTCAGTACCGCCAGCGCCCGCGATTTTTCCTCACCTTTCAGATTCAGCAGGCTGGCGAACAGCTGGCTCAGGCGTTCTGCGCCGGGTTCTTGCAGAAAGTGAGCGATAGCCTGATTAGCACCCGCGACCGGCTGTAGCAGAGAGACGATTTCGGAGAACGGACGGAAGGCATTCATCGCGAGGAAGGGCGTCAGTGCAAAGACCAGTTCCGGCTTGTGGTTCGGGTCTTTGTAGTTACGCTCGGCCGCATCGAGTGGAATGCCTGCGGCGTTCTCTTTCGCAAAACCGATCTCGGAAGCGTGTTTGTTCGGGTGGACCTGAATAGACAACGGCTGGGCGGCGCACAACACTTTGAACAAAAAGGGCAGTTCACCGAAACGTTCGGCCACCGCACTGCCCAGCAAACCTGCTTTATCCTGCTCAATCATCTCGCGAAGCGAGAGAAGATTGCCTTGCGCATCCTGCACTTTTGAGCTGCTCTTAGGATGAGCGCCCATCCACAACTCAGCCATTGGCTGGTTGTCAGGGTTGGCGATGCCATAGAGTTCTGTTAACGCGTTTTTACTTCCCCAGGCATAGTGTTGCACTGAGTTAATGAGTTTTTGCATTATCCCGCCCTTCATCGTGGTCAACGTAATTGCACGTATTAAAGCAATAAATCTGTTCGAAGTAATCAGAGCAGATAAAAAGTCGTACTAGTCTCAGTTTTTGTTAAATAATTGTGTAGGATATGCGGACTCGCTTTTTTGTGGCAGATGGATGTCCTGCCGAAACAATAACCAGTTCGTGCTGTAAGTGAGAGAACAATGTCGAATAAACCCTTTTATTATCAAGAGCCTTTTCCGCTGAAAAAGGACGAAACCGAATATTATTTACTCAGCAGCGATTACGTTTCTGTCGCCGAATTTGATGGTCAGGAAATCCTCAAAGTCGATCCTCAGGCGCTGACTCTCCTGGCGCAACATGCTTTCCACGATGCCTCCTTCCTTCTGCGCCCGGCGCATCAGCAACAAGTTGCCGATATCCTCAGCGATCCGCAAGCCAGCGAAAACGACAAATATGTCGCGCTGCAATTCCTGCGTAACTCCGAGATTGCCGCAAAAGGTATTTTGCCCACCTGCCAGGATACCGGTACGGCCATCATTATGGGTAAAAAGGGGCAACGCGTATGGACGGGCGGCGGCGATGAGGCGGCCTTAGCGCGTGGTGTCTACAACACGTTTGTCGAAGATAACCTGCGTTATTCGCAAAATGCCCCGCTGGATATGTACAAAGAGGTCAATACCGGGACTAACCTGCCGGCACAGATCGATCTGTATAGCGTTGACGGCGATGAGTATAAATTCCTTTGCATCGCCAAAGGGGGCGGTTCAGCGAATAAAACCTATCTTTATCAGGAAACGAAAGCACTGATCACCCCGGCGAAGCTGAAAGGCTATCTGGTTGAGAAAATGCGTACCCTTGGCACGGCAGCCTGTCCGCCATACCACATCGCCTTTGTGATTGGGGGAACCAGTGCGGAGGCCACGCTCAAAACGGTCAAACTGGCATCGACGAAGTATTACGATGGTCTGCCAACCGAGGGCAATGAGCACGGGCAGGCGTTCCGCGATGTGCAACTGGAAAAAGAACTGCTGCTTGAAGCTCAGCAGCTCGGCCTTGGCGCGCAGTTTGGCGGCAAATACTTCGCGCATGATATCCGCGTGATTCGTCTGCCGCGCCACGGTGCCTCTTGTCCTGTGGGGATGGGTGTTTCCTGCTCAGCGGACCGTAACATCAAAGCCAAAATTAACCGCGAAGGCATCTGGCTGGAAAAACTGGAGCAGAACCCCGGCAAGTACATTCCGGAAGCGTTGCGTCAGGCAGGTGAGGGCGAAGCGGTGAAAGTCAACCTTAACCGCCCGATGGAGGAGATCCTCGGTCAGCTAAAACAGTACCCGGTCTCTACGCGCCTGTCGCTGACCGGGACGATCATCGTCGCGCGTGATATTGCGCATGCGAAGCTTAAAGAGCTGATGGATGAAGGTAAGCCGCTGCCGCAGTATGTGAAAGATCACCCCATCTACTATGCGGGGCCCGCGAAGACGCCGGAGGGATATGCTTCTGGCTCACTTGGCCCAACCACAGCCGGACGTATGGACTCCTACGTTGATCAGTTGCAGTCGCAAGGCGGCAGCATGATTATGCTGGCAAAAGGCAACCGTAGCCAGCAGGTGACGGATGCCTGCCATAAACACGGTGGTTTTTACCTGGGCAGCATCGGCGGTCCGGCGGCTATTCTGGCGCAAAACAGTATCAAGAGCCTTGAATGCGTAGCCTACCCGGAACTGGGGATGGAAGCTATCTGGAAAATCGATGTTGAAGATTTCCCGGCCTTTATCCTGGTGGATGACAAAGGTAATGATTTCTTCCAGCAAATCCAGTCGGGCCAGTGCGCACGCTGTGTAAAATAAAAGCTACCGCCCTTCGGGGCGGTTTTTTTGCGCCGGTGAAGCGCACGAAGCAATAAACGTCGTCATAACAAGCATCAATACTTAAGCTTTGTTTGCAGGTGAGCAATGTCGGTACTCAACATCACTTCGTAACAGGGAGAAAGTAATGACAACGCATCGTAGTGAGAAAGATTCGATGGGCGCGATTGACGTCCCGGCAGACAAGCTGTGGGGGGCGCAAACCCAACGGTCACTTGAGCATTTCCGCATCTCGACGGAAAAAATGCCGGTCTCGCTTATTCACGCACTGGCGCTGACCAAACGTGCGGCGGCAAAGGTTAATCAGGATTTAGGGCTGCTGACAGCGGAAAAAGCACAGGCCATTATCGACGCGGCTGATGAGGTGCTTGCCGGAAAACACCCGGATGAATTTCCGCTGGCTATCTGGCAAACCGGTTCCGGTACCCAGAGCAACATGAACATGAACGAGGTGCTGGCGAACCGTGCCAGCGAATTGCTTGGCGGCGAACGTGGTATGGGGCGTAAGGTGCACCCGAACGACGACGTTAACAAAAGCCAAAGCTCGAATGACGTTTTCCCTACGGCGATGCACGTGGCGGCGGTGATTGCTCTGCGTGAACATCTCCTGCCTCAGCTTATGGTGCTGAAAAAAACGCTGAATGAAAAAGCGATTGCCTTTGCTGATATTGTCAAAATTGGTCGTACTCACCTACAGGACGCCACGCCGCTAACGCTCGGCCAGGAGATTTCTGGTTGGGTGGCGATGCTTGAGCATAACCTCAAACACATCGAACTGAGCCTGCCGCACCTGGGCGAACTGGCGCTCGGCGGGACGGCGGTCGGGACCGGGCTCAATACCCATCCGGAATATGCCAGACGGGTGGCAGAAGAACTGGCGACCTTTACCCGACAGCCGTTTGTTACCGCACCGAACAAATTTGAGGCGCTGGCAACCTGCGATGCGCTGGTTCATGCCCACGGTGCGCTGAAAGGGCTGGCGGCATCACTGATGAAAATTGCTAACGATGTACGCTGGCTGGCTTCCGGTCCGCGTTGTGGAATTGGCGAAATTTCTATTCCGGAAAATGAACCGGGAAGCTCCATCATGCCGGGTAAAGTTAACCCCACCCAATGTGAAGCAATGACTATGCTCTGTTGTCAGGTGCTGGGCAACGACGTGGCGGTCAATATGGGGGGCGCATCCGGCAACTTTGAGCTTAACGTCTTCCGGCCAATGGTTATCCATAACTTCCTGCAATCGGTGCGTCTGCTGGCTGACGGTATGGAAAGCTTCAACGAGCATTGTGCGGTGGGTATTGAGCCAAACCGTGAACGTATCGATCAGCTACTCAATGAGTCACTGATGCTGGTAACCGCCCTCAATACCCATATCGGCTATGACAAAGCGGCAGAAATTGCCAAAAAAGCCCATAAAGAGGGGCTGACGCTCAGGGCCTCGGCGCTGGCGCTCGGCTATCTGACCGAAGCCGAGTTTGACAGTTGGGTACGCCCGGAATCGATGGTTGGCAGTATGAAGCCCGTTTAATTGGCAAGATACAGGTGCAGCCGGGGAATAATGAGCGTTAACGGCTGCGCCTGTGGTTTATAACGGTGCTGAATATTATCTTCCTGGTAATTCAACAGTTCGCCGATGTCCGGCACTTTCCCGCCATGTTCTTCACTTACCAGCGCAATAAGCGGCGTCGGGCAGGCGTACTGCACCTGCTTTTGTGAATCCGCATACCAGACGCGTGCAATCGGCTGCACCTTTACCGGACGTTTAATTTTCAGGCGCGCCTGCTGTGGCAAAGAGGCGATGGTGGCGTACTCCTGCTCAAGACGCTCCTGCCACTGCTCTCGGCTCCACGGAGCGACGGCGCGCGGCGATTTACGGCTTTTATCAAGCAGTGCGAGCACCTCATCGCGGGTAAAATTCTTGATGATATGCTTGTTAGCCCAGCCAAAGCGCAGCGTGGCAGGGTCGCGAAGGGAGGTTAAGGTGCGGTAGGCATTAAGCGTAATCAGGCCGGGTAGATGACGATGCACCCACTCGAAGCGGGCAGCCGATGCCAGTCCGGAATCGACGGTCACAATTCGCTCAAAGGTCATTTTCAGGGCATTAATGGTATTAATCGTCTGCTCAAGCCGGGTGCGGGTTGGCACATCCACCTGATAACAAATGACACCAGGCAAACGCACGGCGGCTTTACTGCTGCGTTTTTCCGACTGCTGTTGGATAAAGAGATGGGTATAGTGGCGCAGGGCAGCGTCGGCGGCACGCTTGCCCACCAGTTGTTTTACCTCAATGGCTGGCAGAGGTTCGTGCTCCGCGCCTTTGACAACGTCCGGCAGAGTGAAAACGCGACCCGCCAGCAAACGGCAATCGGAGAGCTGCCCTTTTAAGCCTGCCAGCTCCTGTTCGAGCTGGCGAAAGGTGGTATTCAGGCGTTCAATCAGGTCATACGCAGCCATGATATTATCTCTTTAGTTACAACATACTTATTTTATAGCACAACCATCCACACCTGAACACTGTGCAGTTCACGCTTATCAGGTGAGGGAGGTGTCGTGCCAGACCGGCCATCGGAAACAAAAGCGGGCGCCGCCCGCATCGCTCTCTTCGCATTTTACTTCACCGCTCATCGCCTGGGCGATGGAATGCACGATGGCAAGTCCCAGACCACAACCGCCAGTCGCACGATCTCTGCTGGGGTCGAGGCGCACAAAGGGCTCAAACACACGGCTACGCTCATCAGGGGCTATCCCCGGCCCGTCGTCTTCAACAATCAGGCTTGCCTGCGAGCCTTCAAGCTGTAATGTCACTTTTACCGTGTTCTGGCAGTAGCGCAGAGCATTGTTGATGAGATTATCCAGCACACGCTCCATCAGTCGCATGTCCAGCGAACCATAATCGCCGGGCTGATTATTGAGCTCCAGCTGGTGGTCCGGATTGACGTTGCGGGCATCCAGCATATAACCGTCCAGCCACGCGTTGAGGTCGGGTGTGGTCAGTTTTAGTTCTGTCTGAGGGCGATCGAGGCGTGCGTAAGTGAGCAACTCCTGAATGAGTCCTTCGAGTTGCCCGATATCGCGATTCAGTGCGCTACGTTCGCCATCGCTCAGGTTGTCGCTCATCTCAAGGCGGTAACGTAGCCGGACCAGCGGCGTGCGCAATTCATGGGCCACGCCGTCAATCAACATTTTCTTACTGGCAATCAGGGCGTTGATATTATCCGCCATCTGGTTAAAGGCGATTCCCAGTCGTTCAAAGCTGGACGTGCTGTCAAAATGGATACGCTCTTCCAGATGGCCTTCACCAAAGCGCTGGGCGGCAGATTCCAGCCGTAGCATCTCCTGCCAGTGGGGGCGCATCCAGATAAATACCGGGAAGGCCAGTGAGATCGCTATAAATGCCATCAGCGCCATATCGAGCAGACGCATTTCATGCAGATAAAAGAGGTAGGGGACCGGGCCTACTGCCAGGACATAGTGGCTGCGTGGAATGCGCTGAATAAAGGTGTACTGCGAATCCAGCGCGACAATATCGCCTTCCTGTAAACGCTGTTGCGCGGGGGCTTCGAGCGCGAACTTACTCATGGGCTCTACGCGCATGTTGAAAGAGAGGTTCAGGTCCAGCTCTTTGAGCGTCTTGTTCCACTGGTGCGGCGGGATTTCACGAAGTTCGCTGCGCATCAGGTACAGCGAACTTTTCATCAAATCGTCCAGCGACTGTCGTCCTGCTCGCTCAGCGGTGAATTTGTAAACCAGCCCGACCAGCATGGTCATCACCAGAAAGCAGACAAACAGTAACAGATAAAACTGGACGAAAAGTTTTTTCATGGCGACACCCGCGAAGAGGACCGGACTCAGTTATCCCAGGCGTGCGGGGCGAAAAGATAGCCTTTGTTGCGCACGGTTTTAATACGGAAAGGCTCGGTAGCGTTATCGAGCAATTTCTTGCGCAGACGTGAAATCGCCACATCAACGCTGCGGTCCATTCCGTCATAGGTCACGCCACGCAGGTTTTTCAGTAACGCATCGCGGTCCATGATCTGTCCGGCGTGAGTAGCCAGTTCCCACAGCAGATCGAAATCGGCGGTCGAGAGGACGACCTGCTCGCCCGCCAGCAGTACCTGACGGTTTACCGGGTCGATGGTCAGTGTGCCAAATTGCAGGGACTTATGCTGCTTAAGCGATGCCGGGGCAGATTCTTGTTGGGTGGTACCAGCCTGCTGGCGTAAGTGCAATCGCAGACGCGCCAGTAAAACCGCAGGAGGGGTGGTTTTGAGGATGTAGTCATTCGCGCCCATCTCCAGCGACAGAATATGGTTCATATCACTATCAAGAGAGGTGAGAAGGACGATAGGACCGCTCCACTGCTGGCGTAAATCGCGACACAGCGTCATACCATCTTTGCCTGGAAGCATGATATCCAGAAGAATCAGATCTGGCTTTTCACGGGCGATGACCTCTTCTGCTCGATCACCACGCGGTTCAACTATCACATCCATATCGTGTTTGCCCAGATATGCCGCAATAAGTGCGCCCACTTCCGGGTCGTCTTCCACAAAAACGATCTTATTCATATATCATCGTGATGAGTCAAAAAGATGAACATACACTGCCTTTATTGATCCTGCCATTAATCTTTTTTAAACCAGCCCCCCATCCGCTATGCTGTAGGCCTTTGTTGTCATGATGAGAAAGAGAACCTGATGGCCCTGGTGATAAAAGCGGCAATTGGCGCACTGGTGGTGTTATTAATTGGATTGCTGTCAAAAACGAAAAATTACTATATCGCCGGACTCATACCGTTATTTCCGACTTTTGCCTTAATCGCCCACTATATTGTGGCAACCGAGCGGGGCATTGAGGCGTTACGTACTACTATCGTTTTTGGGATGTGGTCCATTATTCCCTATTTCCTTTACCTGCTGTCACTGTGGTATTTCACCGGATTTATGCGTGTGGGTTACGCGCTGGGCGCCGCAGTGCTCTGCTGGTGCCTCAGCGCATGGCTGTTAATTTTTCTCTGGAGCCGTCTCCACTAGCGCAGCGGGCGGCCGCCATCAACGCCAAACGTACGTCCCGTGACGTAGCAACTGGTCAGTAGATAATCGACCAGATCGATGATCTCTTTCTCGCCAGGGGCGATTTTCATCAGCGATTTATTGAGCGCCTGCTGACGGTATTCCGCATCGTCGTCGTCATTAAACAGAATCAGCGCCGGGGCAATGGCGTTGACTTTCACTTCCGGTGCCAGCTTCCTGGCAAAAGAGCGGGTCATATTATCCAGCGCCGCTTTACTGGCGGCATAGGCAATATGTTTGTCGCTCCCGCACTCAACGACATAATCGGTAAAGTGAATAATGTCGCTCGCAGCGTGCCCGAATCCGCGTAATAACCTCTCCAGCGCGTGGTTAAGCAAGTAGGGAGCATGGACGTGGATCTGCAGCATCCGGGAAAGGACATCAGGCAACGCAACGCCGGGTTTTTCACCCACCCAGTCGCCTGCATTATGAATAATTGCCCGCAGCCCCTGGGTTTTCTCTTTCACTAGATCGGCGAAGGCCAGAACACCTTCATCACTGCTGAAATCCGCCTGAATGCATAAAGCACCCGCGGCGGTTAACTGTTCAATCGCCGGATAAAGGGTCCGGTAACTGATGATAACGGGCTGCTGCTGGCTGAGAAAATGGTGGGCGAGGGCGAGGCCGATGCGACGGCCTCCTCCGGTAATCAATATCGGGCGTGTCTTCGTGTTTCCCATCGAATGCGTTCTCCTTCTCAACGGGGTGCATGCGGCTTACCCCATCAACATCCACGTGGCGGGAATGGCGGCGATCAGTAGCAGACCAATCAGCACTCTTTCCCGGCGTTTAAGCAGACTGGCTATGTCATGCGTGCGGCGTGCATAGATAAAGACCAGCAGCCCCGGCGCATAGAGCACAACCGACAACAGCAAATGCATCGGACCGGATGCATACAGTAACCATAAGCCATAGAGGCTGGCGCCGATAGCGACGGTACGGTGCAACGGACGACGAGAGATTTTCAGTAAAAATGCCCCGACAAGGAAATAAGGAACCAGAATCATCTCGGACGCAATGGTCAACAGCGTATTGTAATCAGAACCTGTGAGCCAGATCAGCACCAGAGAGACCTGCACGCTGATATTGGTTAACCACAGTGACGCCGCTGGCGCATTATTCCTGTTTTGTCGGGCAAAAATGCGTGGAAATGCCTGATGGGTAGCGGCCAGTAGCGGCACTTCCGCAGCCATGATCGTCCAGCTCAGATAGGCGCCACATACCGAAACAATCAACCCGGCGGCAATGACCACATCGCCCCAGGAACCCATCAGCCTGACCATCAGGCCTGCCATTGATGGATTACGCATTGCCGCCAGCTCCGGGCGCGGCATCACCCCCAGCGACAGCAATGTCACCAACAAATAGACGCCGAGGGCAGCCAGCACTGCCAGCAGGGTGGCGCGTCCCACATCGCGCTTGTTGCGCGCGCGGGCGGAAACGACCACTGCGCCTTCAACCCCGATAAACACCCAAAGGGTAATGAGCATGGTATTTTTCACCTGCTCCCATACGGGTACCCCCAGTGCGATACCGGAGAAATCAAGGCTAAACGTATCGTAATGGAACGCCATTGCCGCCAGCACAATAAACAGGCCAAGCGGTACCAGTTTGGCGAGCGTCGCGGCGAGGTTAATGCTGGCTGCCGTCTGTACGCCGCGCAGCACTAAGGCGTGAACAAACCACAGCAACAGGGAGGCACCGACAATTGCCTGCCAGGTATTACCATCCCCAAAGAAGCGCAGCTCTGGCGTATCGGTAAAGAAACTTAGCGCAGAGAAGACAATCACCAGATATGAGACGTTGGCGATAACAGCGCATAGCCAGTAGCCCCAGGCGGAACAAAAACCGATAAGTTCGCCAAAACCTTCCCGGGCGTAAGTAAAAATACCGCCGTCCAGGTCCGGGCGAAGACGCGTCAGGATAAGCATGGCGAAGGCGAGCAGTAATATCCCCGCGCCGGTAATTGCCCAACCCATCAATAATGCGGCTGGGCTGGCGATTTCCGCCATATTTTGCGGAAGGCTGAAAACGCCTGCGCCGAGCATTGAGCTTAATACCAGCGCAGTTAAAGCGCTCAGGCCAAGTTTTTTTTCCATGGGTATCCTGTTATGAACGGACTCAATCCAGAATAATTATTTTGCATATGCGCATAAAAATGGTGGATATCACTGAGGCGCGGGATTTTACGGAGAGTCGTTATGGCATGCAATGCGTGTCGGCTTAATTTCGCGAAAAAAATAAAAAAGGCGACCCAGGGTCGCCTTTTGGTGAAGGTGGACTTATTTGTACAAGTCAGCGCTGATAGTGATATTGCTACCATTTTCCTGCCACTGGCGGGTGATGTGGTAGTACTTGGCGCCTTTCGCCGCGGCACGTTTAGCAACCTGATAAGAGATCTCGGTCAGGTTGCCGTAGTTACCGGTGAACGTGACGCTGTCAAAGGGAATCATCTGCGCAGCTGTGATTTTATTCACTTCTTCGATTTTTTTGCCGTCAGGCAGCGTGACAGTGTAACGGTTTGAGGTCGATGATTGTGTTTCGAAGAAACGACCTACCTCAGCGCTCGGGGCGGCGGTAGTGGCAACGCCAGGAATTTCTACTTTTTTGGCTTCTTCACCGCCTTTCGCTAATGCCGCACGGCCTGCTTCGGAATCACGTGGAATAGCATCCGGGCTCTGCAGTACGCGTTTTTTGGCATCAGCTTTATAGATATACGCCGTAATTAACTGGTTGCCACCTTCGTTGGCATCGACCTGGCGGACGATATAGAAAGAGGCGGCCCCTTTCGCTTTCGCGGCTTTAGTGATGGCATCGTTTACTTCCGGCTGGGAGCGATAAAAGCCCTGCACCGTAACGGTATCGAACGGTTCCAGCTCAATGGCCTGGGTCTTTGGCAGCTCAGTTACGCCATTTATGACGCGCAGTTTTGGCGCATCGGCCTTCGGCGCATCGGCTTTATAAAGGTCCGTAGTGACACGCTGGTTGCCGCTCTCACCATAATCAGAGGTATCTACAACATAAAACGAGGCCGCGCCTTCTTTATCAGCACGGTTTGACGCGGCTTTAACGGCATCGCCAATAGAGTTAAAGCGACCGGTGATAACAACGCGATCGTAGGGCTTCAATGCTGACGCTTGCTCCGGCGTTAACTCTGTCGCTGCGTTGACTGACAGTGCCGTAACGGACAAAAGTGCTGACGCCAGGAGGGTGTACTTAAGCTTCATAAAAATGATCCTTCGCCTTGCGCAAACCAGATACTGGTGTTGTTGTTAACTAAAAAACGTCGCTGATTATTGCATTTAATCAACACGACTGTCTGCGTCATTTTTCACTGACTGTGCTACGCGCCAGACGTTTTACGATAACGTTTAATGATATGTTGAAAAAACACCCTGTTGACCAGTAAAAGTCATAAAGTATATGAGTTTTATAAGTTAATACATTGTTAAAATAGCGATGTGTGCTGGAGATTAATCGTGTTTTGCCGCTTCGCCTGAGCGGAATATCGGCTTGTTTAAATGAATTAAAGGGAAATAACCCTGTCAGCCCCGCTGCCTGCCCGCTTTTCACAGATAAAAACAGAATTTCTGTTTTCTGGCGGTAGATCACAGGCGTTATTTTCAGTAGGTTATAGAAAGTTTGTTACTGTTTTATTTTCCGGGACGCAGTCTGTTTATTTATCTCTGGCAGGCAACGTAATGCCCGGGCATCACTGACAAACCATCATCTAAAATCGATGGAAGGGAAAACTATGCGTATTGGTGTACCAAAAGAACGGTTGGCCAATGAAACCCGCGTTGCGGCGACGCCGAAAACGGTAGAGCAATTGCTTAAATTGGGTTTCACCGTCGCGATTGAAAGCGGCGCGGGCAAACTGGCAAGCTTCGATGACAACGCGTTTACCCAGGCTGGCGCAACCGTGGTGGACGAAAATAACGTCTGGCACTCTGACGTTATCCTCAAGGTGAATGCACCGACGGATGACGAAATAGCCTTGCTTAATCCGGGCACGACATTAGTCAGCTTTATCTGGCCTGCGCAAAATGCGCCGCTTATGGAAAAACTGGCTGCCCGCAATATTACCGTCATGGCAATGGATTCTGTGCCGCGAATTTCCCGGGCCCAGGCGCTGGATGCACTGAGTTCCATGGCGAATATTGCTGGCTACCGCGCTATTGTGGAAGCCGCCCATGAATTTGGTCGCTTCTTTACCGGGCAGATCACTGCCGCAGGTAAAGTCCCTCCCGCGAAAGTGATGGTCATTGGCGCAGGGGTTGCCGGTCTGGCGGCTATTGGGGCCGCGAACAGCCTCGGGGCGATTGTCCGCGCGTTTGATACCCGTCCGGAAGTGAAGGAACAGGTCCAGAGTATGGGCGCTGAGTTCCTGGAGCTGGATTTCAAAGAAGAAGCCGGTAGCGGTGACGGCTACGCGAAAGTGATGTCTGAGGCGTTTATCAAAGCGGAAATGGAACTCTTTGCCGCGCAGGCAAAAGACGTTGATATCATCGTCACCACCGCGTTGATTCCGGGCAAACCGGCGCCGAAACTGATCACCCGCGAGATGGTGGATTCCATGAAATCCGGCAGCGTGGTGGTCGATCTGGCAGCGCAAAACGGCGGTAACTGTGAATACACCGTGGCGAACGAAGTCGTCACCACGCCGAACGGCGTTAAAATCATTGGTTATACCGACCTGCCGGGCCGTCTGCCGACACAGTCTTCTCAGCTTTATGGCACTAACCTGGTTAACCTGCTGAAACTGCTGTGCAAGGAAAAAGACGGCAATGTGACGGTAGATTTCGAGGACGTTGTCGTGCGCGGTGTGACCGTGATTCGCGATGGCGAGGTTACCTGGCCGGCCCCGCCGATTCAGGTCTCCGCACAACCGCAGGCTGCGACAAAAGCGGCACCTTCCGCCGTGAAAGAAGAGGCTAAACCCACATCGCCATGGCTGAAATACGGCATCATGGCGCTGGTTATTATCCTCTTCGGCTGGCTGGCCGACGTTGCACCAAAAGAGTTTCTTGGCCACTTCACCGTCTTTGCGTTGGCCTGCGTGGTAGGTTATTACGTCGTGTGGAACGTCTCTCACGCCTTGCATACCCCGCTAATGTCGGTCACTAACGCTATCTCGGGCATTATCGTCGTTGGCGCGCTTTTACAAATCGGCCATGGTGGCTGGGTCAGCTTCTTTAGCTTTATTGCCGTACTGATTGCCAGCATTAATATTTTTGGTGGTTTCACCGTCACTCAGCGCATGCTGAAAATGTTCCGGAAGAACTAAGGGGTAGCACATGTCTGGAGGATTAGTTACAGCTGCATACATTGTTGCCGCGATCCTGTTTATTTTCAGCCTAGCGGGGCTGTCGAAACACGAAACGTCCCAGCAGGGTAACCGTTTCGGCATTGCCGGGATGGCGATTGCGCTGATTGCCACCATTTTCGGGCCGGACACCGGCAACGTGGCGTGGATTATCGTTGCGATGATTATCGGTGGCGCTATCGGTATTCGCCTGGCACGTAAAGTCGAAATGACCGAGATGCCTGAGCTGGTTGCCGTGCTGCACAGCTTTGTAGGTCTGGCTGCGGTGCTGGTTGGCTTTAACAGCTACCTTTACCACGAACCGGGTATGGAACCGATCCTGGTCAATATTCACCTGACCGAAGTGTTCCTGGGTATCTTCATCGGTGCGGTCACCTTCACCGGTTCTATCGTGGCGTTCGGCAAACTGTGCGGCAAGATCTCCTCAAAACCGCTGATGCTGCCTAACCGTCACAAATTGAACCTTGCGGCGCTGGTGGTCTCTTTCGTACTGTTGGTTATCTTTGTACGTACGGAAAGCGTAGGCCTGCAGTCTCTTGCGCTGCTGGTGATGACAGTTATTGCGTTGGTATTCGGCTGGCATCTGGTGGCCTCTATCGGCGGTGCTGACATGCCGGTCGTGGTCTCTATGCTGAACTCCTATTCCGGTTGGGCGGCGGCGGCGGCTGGCTTTATGCTGAGCAACGACCTGCTGATCGTCACCGGTGCGCTGGTGGGTTCTTCAGGGGCGATCCTCTCTTACATCATGTGTAAGGCGATGAACCGCTCCTTTATCAGCGTTATCGCCGGTGGCTTTGGTACCGACGGATCCTCGACGGGGGCCGATGAAGAAGTGGGCGAACATCGTGAGATCACTGCCGAAGAGACGGCTGAGATGCTGAAAAATTCGCACTCTGTCATCATCACCCCAGGTTACGGTATGGCGGTAGCGCAGGCGCAGTATCCGGTTGCGGAAATTACCGAAAAACTGCGTGCGCGCGGCGTGAAAGTGCGCTTCGGTATTCACCCGGTTGCGGGCCGCTTGCCAGGGCACATGAACGTACTGCTGGCGGAAGCAAAAGTACCGTATGACATCGTGCTGGAAATGGACGAAATCAACGATGACTTCGCCGATACTGATACCGTACTGGTTATTGGTGCCAATGACACCGTTAACCCGGCGGCGCAGGACGATCCGAAGAGTCCTATCGCAGGTATGCCTGTTCTGGAAGTATGGAAAGCGCAGAACGTTATCGTGTTCAAACGCTCCATGAATACTGGTTATGCAGGCGTACAGAATCCACTGTTCTTTAAAGAGAATACCCAGATGCTGTTTGGCGATGCCAAAGCCAGCGTGGATGCGATCCTCAAAGCGCTGTAATTATCCGCGCTTATCTCAACCGCTCTTCGGAGCGGTTTTTTTTTGTCTGCGTCTATACTTTTCTCTTCACGGTTATGATGAGGGAAAGAATGGAATTTTTATCACGTTTTGATTTGATATCTTTAATGATGACGCCATCGTTCTGGATTGCTGTCTTCACGGTCGTCATCATTACGATATTGGCCTACTGGTTGCTTAACCGTTTACTGCGTATCGTCGGTAAAGGGGTTCAGAGCTGGGGCGATAAGCATCACAGCACGCAGAAAATGCGTCTGGTGCTTAATGACATGTTAATCAGAACCAGTAAGGTGTTGCTTTTTATCGCCGCCTTTCTGTTTAGTCTGCGTTTTGTTGAACTCCCCGCGAATCTTTCTGCCACAATCAGTCATGCCTGGTTTCTGGTGCTCGCCATTCAAATGGCGCTCTGGTTTGATCAGGGGATTATCTCCTGGCTGCATCAGTTGCGTTATGAACCGGGTATGCACAAAAATCCGGTGACGCTGGTCATTACCGGATTGCTGCTACGGATGCTGGTCTGGACCGTTATGCTGCTGTCGATACTGGCGAATGTCGGGGTGAACATTACCGCGCTGGTGGCCAGTCTCGGCGTCGGCGGTATCGCCATCGCGCTGGCGGTTCAAACCATCCTCAGTGATGTCTTCGCTTCGCTGTCGATTGGTTTTGATAAGCCTTTTGAAATCGGTGATTTCGTTGTATTTAATGATGTCGCCGGGACGGTAGAGCATATCGGCCTCAAAACCACGCGCATACGCAGCCTGAGCGGAGAGCAAATTGTCTGTGGTAACGCCATCCTTCTGCAGCAGACGCTGCATAACTATAAGCGTATGCAAACCCGACGTATCGTTTTTACTTTCGGTGTAGCCTTGTCAACGCCGCCGGATAAACTCCGTCAGATAGGCGAAATGATAAAAAATATCATCAACGACGTCGGGGAGACCAAATTTGACCGCGCCCATTTCCTCGGCTTCGGCACCGATCGACTCAACTTTGAAGTCGTGCATATCGTCAACACGGCGGATTACAATAAATATATGGATATCCAGCAGGAGATTAATATCCGCATTATGGAGCAACTGGCGGCGAACGACGTGCAGCTGGCTCTGCCTACCACTGTCGTGAAAGGACCATGGCCCGCTGGCGTGCCGGATGCCGACAGCCAGCAGGAGACGATGACCGGCACGCGCAGTTAAAACACGGTCATCCGAAGCACCTTACTGACATATGCGCGCCGACTGACGGTAGACTATCCGGGCGCGCACTATGTCGTAGATCCAGTTAAAGGCCATGGTGTAGGGAAGAAAGAAGAGGAAAAAGCCGATTTCCAGCAGGAAAGCCTCTACAAGCCCGATGCCAAGCGTCAGTGAGGCTATCGTCACGCCAATCACGATAAATCCCCCTTCAAACCCCAGCGCATGGCAGACGCGAACCTTCGCGGTGCGGGCCAGGCGATGAACAGGCCACAGTTTGTCAAACAGCGCGTTATATATCACATTCCAGATCATCGCCGCAGTGGCCAGCAACAATGTCAGTCCACCCATCTCGAGTACCGGACGCTGCATTATCCAGGCGCTGGCCGGGGCGCAAATGGCGGTGGCAATCACTTCGAAGCTCACCGCGTGAAAAATGCGTTCGGCCAGGCTTCGGCGCTGTACGGCATGTTGTTGCATGATTCAGATTCCTTTTTGTCGCTTGACGGGGTTTGCTGAGAGGATTTTTATCGTTTTATGAGATAAGTTAAAGATAGATACCATCGATTAAATAGATACATCATGCGCTACTCTCCGGAAGCTCTGACTGCTTTTGTCGAAACCGTTGCCTCTGGCTCCTTTTCTGCCGCTGCGCGGAAACTGCGTAAAAGCCAGTCCACTATCAGTACCGCCATTGCTCATCTGGAAGCCGACTTGGGCGTGGCGCTCTTTGACCGCTCATCACGTCATCCGGTACTGACGCCGGAAGGGGTAAGGGCGCTCAGCTACGTTCAGGCCATTCTCGCCGCCAGCGATAAACTGGATGAGCTGGCAGTCTGGCTGGTGGGGGAAACGGAAACGCGGCTTACGTTCATACTTTCCGATACGCTGAACCCGGATACGCTGGCGGATTTGTTGGGGGAGTTCGACAAGCGCTATCCGCATACCGAATTTGAGTGTCTGATAGGCGAAAACGAGGACGTCATCGATCTCCTGCAAAAGGGACGTGCACAGCTAGGCTTAACGGAAGCCCGTGATGCCTATCCGACGGACATCGGCGTAATGCGCCTGCCCATGCAGAGTCGGATGGATATCTACGTGGCGCGCGGGCATCCGTTGGCGCAGCAGGAGAACGTCTCTGAGGAGCAATTACGTACCTGGCGTGAGCTGCGGCTCAATACCTATCTGGAAAACCGTAATACGCCCGCGCGCGGCCCGGTATGGTCAGCGCCGAGCTATCTGTTGTTGCTCAGTATGGCGGAGCAGGGGTTTGGCTGGTGTGCATTACCCTGCGCGCTGGTGGATGAGTTTTCCGGGGCGAAAAAGTTGACGCGTGTCGATGTGCCGGGATGGCCGCAAAGTATCCTTATCGACCTGTTGTGGAATAAAAAACAGCCGCCGGGCGTTGCCGGGAGCTGGCTGCGGCACTATTTGCAGCACTGGCGAGGTAAGCAATAAAAAAGAAAACGCCCGCGAGTGGCGGGCGTTGTGCGGTGAGCTGTGGTTAATCGTCTTCTTCGTCATCCAGTTCAATCGGGCTCTGATAGTCGTCAGGTTTGATGACCAGCAGATCGCAACGCAGATGATCGATCACCTGTTCTGCGGTATTACCGAGGAACGCTGCGGAGAGCCCGGTACGCCCGACGGTACCCAGCACGACTATCCCCGCCTGCAAATGTTCCGCCAGATCCGGAATGACCTCTTCCGGCAGGCCTTTATTTACATGGGTTACTTTTTCATCAATACCGAATTTCTGCCGTAAGGCTTTCATAGCAATCAGATGCTGACCGCGAATCGCGTCGTTATAGACGCTCGGGTCAAATTCCGGCAGTTCAATGGCAATGTTAATCGGAGTTACCGGATAAGCGCCAACCAGATGAACTTCGGTATGGTTGACCTGTTCTGCCAGATGCAGCGTCTCCTTCACCAGTTTTTCATTCAGCGCATTGTGGTATTGTTCTTCGCTGGCAAGGTTGACCGCCACCAGCGCTTTTCCGCCTTCAGGCCAGGGCTGATCTTTAACCATCCAGACCGGGCAAGGGCATTTACGCAGCAGATGCCAGTCGGTGGGGGTGAAGATAACTGATTCAAGTTTGTCATGCTGGTGGGCCATTTTCAGCAGCAAGTCATGGCCGCCGGATATCACTTCCTGAATGATGGCTTCGAAAGGACGGTTATGCCACACCACTTTAATATCAATAGGGACGCCAGCGTCTACATAATACTTCGCCTGTTCACGTATCCAGGCCGTACGCTGGCTGATCACGCCTTGTCTCATGGCTGTGCGTTCGTCAGGGGACAGAAGGGTGGTCATCTCGTAAGAGAAATCATAGATCGGCAGGAAAGCTTTAATCCGGCCGCCAATCCGTTGATGTAAATACACGGCACGTCGTAATGCGGGCTGATCGTCCTGGTTAGGATCGATGGCGACCAGCATATTTTGATACTTAGCCATACAGGGTCTCCTTACATCTGTCACCACAGTCTGTAAATACAAGATAACCTATAAGTACTGAATGAAACAGGGAAAACCTTTTGCCAGATCAATAAATCAAAAAATTCAGGCGTCCGGCAAAAGGTCAAAAGGAGGGGGGTAAACTCAGGCTACGTTACGCGAATGTCCGGCAAGCTGTGCCAGGATATCGCTGTTCTCGATGGTGATATATTTGCCTTTCACCGCCAGCATACCACTCTTCTGGAAACGACCCAGCAGACGGCTGATTGTTTCTACGGTCAGGCCTAAATAGTTACCGATATCGCCACGAGTCATGGTCAGGCGAAACTCACGTGGTGAGAAGCCACGCTGGGCGAAACGACGCGACAGATTATAAATAAACGCGGCCAGACGCTCTTCAGCATTCTTTTTCGACAGCAGCAGAATCATGTCCTGATCGCCTTTGATCTCGCCGCTCATCAGGCGCATCATTTGCTGACGCAGGTTTGGCATTTTGCCTGACAGGTCATCGAGCGTTTCGAACGGAATTTCGCAAACCATTGAGGTTTCCAGCGCCTGGGCAAAGCTCGGGTGGTGGCCAGTGCCGATGGCATCGAAGCCGACCAGATCACCTGCCAGATGGAAACCAGTAATTTGCTCGTCGCCCTGCTCAGTAATGGTGTAGCTCTTGATCGTGCCGGAACGAATAGCATAAAGCGATTTCAGTTCATCCCCAGCTTTAAACAGAGTCTGACCTTTCTGGATGGGCTTTTTGCGCTCAATGATATTGTCGAGCTGATCGAGCTCATGTTCATTGAGTGTGAAGGGGATGCAGAGCTGGCTAATACTGCAATCCTGGCAATGGATTGCACATCCGCCAGACTGAATGCGTCGTATAATTCGCTTTTCCGGGATCATAGGTCTGCTCAAGCCGTAATTGATTTTAGTCAATTTTACCATCTTTTTCTTGAACGCGTAAGCCTGGCGAAACGTCAATTCAGTAGAATTAAAACAGGCAGGAGAAACGATGAAAAGGCGGGCTAAACCATCTTATTGATATTCCATCGTTTCAGTAAGGCTTTTACCACAGAATCCCGTGAAAAAGAGCACAAAGATCCCCTTTTTTTCACAATAGCAAGTAACCTTCATGGCGCAATAGCCACTCTTTACGATGCACGCCGCCTGCATATCCCGTCAGGGTGCCGTTGCGGCCA
Organism: Phytobacter palmae; assembly: GCA_900112785.1. GTDB lineage: Bacteria > Pseudomonadota > Gammaproteobacteria > Enterobacterales > Enterobacteriaceae > Phytobacter > Phytobacter palmae. The sequence goes on from FONB01000010.1 coordinate 193,819, forward strand.
ATCACCCGGTGGCAGGGGACTACAATACTGACCGGATTTGAACCGTTCGCGGCACCTACCGCACGTGCGGCGCCAACGCGACCAAGCATCTCCGCTAACTGACCATAGTGGATGACCTGGCCGCACGGGATGTTGCGTAACGCTTTCCAGACTTCACGCTGAAAGGGGGTGCCCGCCGTGGCGGTTGGCAGAGTATTTATTACCGCCAGGTCGCCCTCGAAATAGTCCAGAAGTTTGCGGCTTAATCCACCGGGGTTGGTGGCAGGAAGGCGTGTATAACCTTCCTTGCGATAATGAATATTGAGCAATTCCACCATGCGATCGCTATGTTCTTCCCACTCAACCGCACGCAGATGGAATGTTTCATCGCACAGCACCCACAGTGGTCCCAGCGGAGTGGCAATTTTGTCCTCAAGTAGCGTAAGCATCGATAGTCCTTTCTCAAACATCGCAATAGCACAGGGAGAGTTGCGCAATTTAGCACGATCAAGAAAGTGTCTCTATACCCCATTAGAGGCGCAATAAATCAAATAAAATCGGGAAAGGTTAACAATTATTCATATGGTGAATATTTTACGCCTTACTGAATCCGTGGTTATTGAATAGATGATATATTCTCCGTAATCGTGAAAATAAAAAAATAGAGCCTGCCGACATCCGTCAGGCTCTACAGTACACACAGCAACGCGTCCGTTCGGTAATTATTTTAAACTTCATCCTTGCGCGGTAAATATAGTTATAGTTCCGATGGCAGATATTTCCAGTTTGAAATGGTGATTAGTTTCACGATAATTTAACTGAAATTTTGGATATTAACGACAGTAAACTTCTAGTTAAGTAAGATTAAATAGCGAGCGAAATTAATTCCAATAATTGCTTCAAATATCACGCTAATTGCCCACTGCTAATTGAATCTCAGGCATTGTGGCATGCTGTCGCGCCCGCTATAGTAAGCCCCTCAGATGTAGCGGGAGGACTAAACCATGAACCCTGATGACAAATCACTGTTTCTTGACGCCATGGAGGATGTCCAGCCACTCAAGCGCTGTGCCGATGTGCACTGGCATCCGGCCCGAAATACGCGTGCTCCCCGGCATATCGACACGTTGCAGCTTGATAATTTCCTGACCACCGGATTCCTTGATGTCTTGCCCCTTGATACGCCGCTGGAATTCCGCCGCGAAGGGTTGCAAACCGGGGTAATTGATAAACTTCGCACCGGCAAGTATTCCCAGCAGGCCAGCCTCAGCCTGTTACGCCAGCCAGTGGAGCAGTGCCGACAGCTGTTATTCCGCTTTGTGTACCAGGCGCGGCAGGACGGATTACGTAATCTTCTGATAATCCACGGGAAAGGTCGGGAAGATAACTCCCACGCCAATATAGTTCGCAGTTATCTTGCCCGCTGGTTGACCGAATTTGATGATGTTCAGGCATTTTGCGCCGCGCAACCACGGCATGGTGGCAACGGCGCATGCTATGTGTCTTTGCGAAAATCGGCAGAGGCGAAGCAGGAAAACTGGGAGCGTCACGCCAAACGTAGCCGCTGAACGGCGGCTACTGTACCAGCGGCACATCCTCTATCCGGGTAGTCCATGCCGGGGAGAGCAGGTAGCGTTTCATTGACCAGGCCGGGGTAACGCCCTGGCCTGCAAACCACATTTTATTGCCTTTCTCGTTCATTCGATCCATTACGTGCATCAATGCCTGACTATTTGCACGGGGGGCATACTCATCGAATAAATTAAGTTGTGCAACGCCTTGACTAAAGAAGTCTCCTAATATAACACCCGCTTTTTGATATCGCGGACCTTGCTTCCAGATAATATCCAGGCTACGCGTTGCCGCAGCAATAATATCTCTGGTGTCCTGTGTGGGGGTAAGTAGCGTAATTCCTGCGCTATTGCTGTAATAAGGCTCATCTGGATCGTGTGGGCTGCTTTTTATAAAAGCGCCGACATAGCGACAATATTGATGCTGGGCACGTAATTTTTCTGCTGCTCTGGCCGCCCATGTACTGATCCCTTCACGTACTGAGGAATAATCGCTAATTCGCTGACCGAAAGAGCGCGAACTGATAATTTCATGTTTTGCCGCAGAGAATTCCTGAAAACCGAGACAGGGCTCGCCACGCAGCTCGCGAACGGTTCTTTCCAGTACTACGCTGAAGTTTTTGCGAATAAACCATAAATCACATTTTGCCAGTTCCAGCACAGTGGTGATATTCATGGTGTTCAGCTTTTTTGTCAGCCGTCGACCTATGCCCCAGACCTCCTCTACGGGGACTGCTGCCATCAACCGTTGCTGACTGGCAGGGGTCGAGATATCCACCACGCCGCCGCTCTGTGCCTGCCATCTCTTGGCCGCGTAATTTGCCAGTTTTGCCAGCGTCTTCGTCGGTGCGATGCCAACCCCCACAGTCAGCATGGTGCGTTGATAAATGGTATCGCGAATATATTTGCCGAAGCGTTTGAGGTGAGGAATACCTGAGAGATCCACAAATGCTTCATCAATACTGTATTGATCCACCCGCGGGCAAATTTCTTCCAGCGTACTCATTACCCGATGGCTCATGTCGCCATAGAGAGCGTAGTTGCTGCTGAATACCGCTACGCCATGGCGCTGTAACAGATCTTTTTGTTTGAAATAAGGCTCCGCCATACCAATGCCCAGCGCTTTGGCCTCGGCAGAGCGGGACACTATGCAGCCATCGTTATTTGAAAGCACCACGACTGGTTTACCACTCAGATCAGGCCGCCAGACGGTTTCGCAACTGGTATAGAACGAGTTAACGTCAACAAGGGCAAACATAATGATCTGACCTCTTATATAAATACTGTTTTTATATACAGTACTTGCGGCCAGTAAAATGATCAAGGGAGTTATTCGCCAGGGCATCAGGCGCTTTCAATAAAAGGGCCACGTGCAACATGTCCATCCCATCTTTCAGCCCGTCTCCTGTGATATGCAGCTTACCGGGATAACCGGCATGGTGACGAAAACTATGTGCCAGCGTGGAGTCAGGACATGTGCATGACGATGTCGCACCGCAGATCGCATCCCAGGAGAGAGCAATACACAACAGGAAGCTGCCAGGGTGAAAGGGCGGATAAGGGCAGGGGAAACAGGCCATACAGTGCCCGTTGTCAACTCCGATAATTAACAGGTCTGGCCTGCGCTACCATAAAGTTAATGCCTGCCGTGTCGATATATATTGAGCAACTTTGCCTCTTCCCTGGACCCAGAATATGCTCAAAAATATACGTGTCATCACCGGCATCATCATTGCCTTGTCGGTATTTTGTCTGCTTCAGCTCGTTACCGGCGGACTTTTCTACTCCGCTGTCAATAATGACAGAGTGAATTTTCAGAATACGGGCATTCTTAGCGCACAGCAGGAAAATCTTGGCGATAGCGTCAATACGCTGATTAAAACACGCGTCACTGTTACCCGCGTGGCGATCCGTTTTTTAAAAAATCAACGCGATCCGGCATCGCTTGCCAGTATCGATAAACTTCTTACGACTGCCTCTGAATCCCTCAGCAAGGCCGAAGGATACTTTAACAACTATAAAAATACCCCTCCCGTGGCAGGTCAGGATGCCGCGTTAGCCAATGAAGTTTCGCAAAACATCACCAAAATGCACGACGTGCTGCAGCAGTCCATCACCTTCCTGCGGGCAAATAATTACGAAGCCTATGGCAACCTGGATGCGCAACAGGCGCAGGATGATATGGATGCCAGCTATGCGAAATGGCGCACCGAAAACAACGCTTTCCTGCAGGCGGCCGCCCGGGAAAACCAGAGCAGCTTTACCAGTATGCAATGGACCCTTGGCGTGATACTGCTGGTGGTGATCGCGGTCATGACTGTGATCTGGCTGGGGCTGCAACATCTGCTGCTCAAACCACTGCACAGCGTGATGGGACATATTCGCGCGATTGCCGATGGCGACCTGACACAGCCGATCTCCGCCGAAGGCCGTAACGAGATGAGCCAACTGGCCAGTGGCCTGCACGAGATGCAATCCTCGCTGGTCAGAACCGTGAGCGCGGTGCGTAACAGTTCCGATTCGATTTATACCGGTGCGAGCGAAATCTCTACCGGTAATAACGATCTCTCTTCCCGTACTGAACAGCAGGCTGCATCGCTCGAAGAGACTGCCGCCAGTATGGAACAATTGACCGCGACGGTGAAACAGAACACCGATAACGCCCGCCAGGCTTCAAACCTGGCGAAAAATGCCTCCGACACCGCGGCGCGTGGCGGTCGCGTGGTAAGCGACGTGGTACGAACCATGAGCGAGATCTCCAGCAGTTCTCAGCAGATTGCCCAGATAACCAGCGTGATTGACGCCATTGCCTTCCAGACCAATATCCTCGCGCTCAATGCCGCCGTTGAAGCTGCTCGTGCGGGTGAGCAGGGGCGTGGGTTTGCGGTGGTCGCAGGGGAGGTTCGCACACTGGCGAGTCGCAGCGCGCAGGCTGCAAAAGAGATCAAAACGCTGATAGAGAACTCCGTCAACCGCGTCAATTCCGGCACCTCGCTGGTGGCAGAAGCCGGTAATACCATGCAAGAGATCGTCAATGCCGTGACGCGCGTAACCGATATCATGGGCGAAATCGCCTCCGCATCGGACGAGCAGAGCAAAGGCATTGAGCAGGTGAGCCTCGCGGTATCGCAAATGGACAGCGTAACCCAGCAGAACGCCTCGCTGGTGCAGGAGTCCGCTGCGGCCTCGGCAGCACTGGAAGAGCAAGCTGAACAGCTGCGTCAGGCCGTCGCGGTCTTTCGCGTAAATGGTCACAGCACGCTGATGCAAAGCAAACCCGGTAAACCGACCATCGCACCGCGCACGGCCGTTGTCGCCGCGCCTGCTGTTAGCGACGGCAACTGGGAAACGTTCTAACTTGCTCCGGGCCGGATAACCTGGCGTTATTCCCTCTCCTTTAGGGGAGAGGGAAATTAACGGCGCCATTGCGTTTTTCTCGCCGCTCTGTGGCGAAGGCAGGCTGAAAACAGCATTCCGCACCTCACTCCTGTTTTAAATCCCGCAACACCGTCAGCAAATGTTGTGTCGACATATCGTTTTCCCCTTCTCGCCACGCTAACCCTAACTCCCGCCACAATGCTGGCTTGAGTGGACGAACCGCGATGCGATCATCACGGGATTCTGGCGTACCCGATTCAAGCGGTAACAGCGTGGCGCCATAACCTGCGCCCACGAGACTTTTTATCGCATCGTTGTAATCAAGTTTAATTCGCGGCGCAGGACGGTGGCCCGTTTTTGCAAACCAATGGTTTGTCAGTTGTGATAAGTGGGTACCAGAACCATTCAGAATTAACGGCTTTTCAATCAGCCATTGAGGCGACACCACATCCGGTATTTGCCAGTTGGCAGGCAGAAAAGCGACAACCGGATCCCGTCGCCAGGCATCAATCTCCAGGCCATTCCCCCGCAACTGCGGGAGCGCAACAATACCGATATCAAGTGAACCGGATCTCAGTTGCTCAAGGGTCTGTTGCGAAGTGAGTACGGTAATCTGAACGTCGATATTCGGATGGAGCTGCGCCAGTTGTTCAATTGCCTGGGGCAGAAGGTTAGCGATAGCCCCCGTAGAGGCGCCCAGTCTGACCTGTCCGGTCAGGCCCTGCGCCTGGCGTGAAATATCGTCAAGCACATAAGCGGCATCAGCCAGTAACCGACGCGCATGCGTGACCAGCTTTTCGCCAATCGCTGTTGGCCTGACGTTGCCCCGGGTTCGGGAAAGCAATGTTGCCCCAACCCGATTTTCCAGTTCAGAAATATGCAGGCTGACCGTTGGGGGCGACAAATGCAGCCGTCCGGCTGCCTCATTGAAAGAACGGGTATCGGCAATCGTTATCAGTGTGCGTAACTGATCAAGGTTAATCTCACGCATCAACATACCTCAGAAAAACTGAATTTCACGTAAAGATAATTCAACTTTACCCGCACTTAAACCTGGCACAACATCAGTGTCATAAATTCTATCCGCGAGCAGGTATGACAATGACGAACGTTTTTATTGATGGCGAGCAGGGCACGACAGGCTTACAGATTCATGACCGACTGCGCGGTCGTTCAGACATTACTCTGATGGCGCTTCCTGTGTCACAACGCAAAGACAGGCGGCTGCGCGCAGAGATGCTCAACAGCTGCGATATCGCCATACTGTGCTTGCCCGATGAGGCTGCCCGGGAGGCGGCAGCGATGGTGAAAAATCCCCGCGTACGTATTATTGATGCCAGTTCAGCCCACCGGGTTACGCCCGGCTGGACATACGGTTTTCCTGAGTTAAGTGCCGACCAGCCCGATCGTATCAGAGCGTCGATGCGCATCACGAACCCCGGCTGTTATCCAACGGGGGCGATTGGTCTTCTGTTTCCATTGGTGAATGCCGGACTGTTGCCCGCCGATTACCCTCTGTCGATTCATGCGGTATCCGGCTATTCGGGCGGGGGAAGGGTAGCGATAGAGCAGTATGAAGGCGAACAGGCCGACGCGGCGCCCGCGTTCCAGGTCTATGGTCTGGGTCTCAGGCACAAACATGTTCCGGAGATTGCGCGCTACGCAGGCCTCTCTGTTCCGCCCCTCTTTATGCCCGCTTACGGTGGCTATCGCCAGGGGATTGTATTGAGTGTGCCGTTACAGCAACGTTTGCTGACCAAAAACGCCAGTGCCTCTGCGATACATGCCTGCCTTACGGAGCATTACTACCATAGCCAACATGTCAGGGTACTGCCCCAGGTAACAGCAGACGATGCAGAGCGCATCAACCCGGAGCGTCTGAACGGAACTAATGATATGGAGCTTGGTCTGTTTTCCAGTCCTGAAAATGGACAACTATTGCTGACAGCTGTCTTCGATAACCTGGGTAAAGGGGCATCGGGCGCTGCCGTGCAAAACCTCAATCTGCTCATCGGCGCCGACTAGTACGCGCTCAGGGGGCCGGGCTTTTACGCCCGGCGCCTGCTCATCATCGGCGGCGAGGCCGATCATGAAGATGGCTCATGTTGTAATGAAATTAAGTCGCTTTTACTCACCCGCTGGCTCTGGCATAAATATTCCACATTAACTTATTGATAACATGAAAACTACGAATGAGAAACCAGCGTTCCTGGTAACTTAATGAACAGACACGGTTTTTCATGTCAGACATCAGGGTGGAAAATCGCGATGAATAAAGAGTTCACATTTACTATTAAGCGCAGTCGATTCGACGAAAATTATAACCCCTCAGCAAATACGCGTATTACGACTAATTTTGCCAATCTGGCCAGAGGCGATAACCGTCAGGAAAATCTGCGAAATACGTTAGTGATGATTGATAATCGCTTCAATGCTCTGGCTTACTGGGATAATCCCGGAAGCGATCGATATTCGGTCGAACTGGAAATTATCTCTGCTGAGATGACAATTGGCTCTGAAGATGATATCGCGTTCCCGGCCATTGAAATATTGGAAACGCATATTGTTGATAAGAAAACCAACGAACGTATCGCAGGAATTGTCGGAAATAATTTCTCTTCATACGTGCGAGATTATGACTTTAGCGTATTGTTATTAGAACATAATAAAGGCCAGACTGAGTTTAGCCTTCCTGACAATTTTGGCGATTTGCATGGCAATATCTTTAAACATTTCGTTAACTCCAGTGCTTACAAAGCAAATTTCAAAAAATCGCCGGTAATATGCCTGAGCGTGTCAAGCAAAGACACCTATCACCGCACGGGCAATCTACACCCTGTACTGGGCATTGAATACCAGCCCAACGGTACGTCGCTGACGGAGCAGTATTTCAACAAAATGGGCCTGCAGGTTCGCTATTTCATGCCGCAAAATAGCGTTGCGCCGCTGGCCTTTTATTTTTCGGGTGATTTGCTGAGTGATTACACCAGCCTTGAGCTTATCAGCACCATCAGTACGATGGAGACGTTCCAGAAGATCTATCGCCCAGAAATTTACAATGCTAACTCTGTCGCTGGTCACTATTATCAGCCAGACCTGAATCATCAGGATCACTCATTAACTAAAATCGTATATGACCGGGAAGAGCGCAGTCAGTTGGCAATCGAACAGGGCAAATTTACCGAAGAGCACTTTATCAAACCCTACAAGAATATTCTTGAGCAATGGTCCGCAAACTTCGCTCTTTAATTAATCGAAACTAAAAGGTCGTTTATTATGAAAACATTGCTCCCCACGTCAACAGCGGGCAGTTTGCCGAAACCGTCCTGGCTTGCCGAACCAGAAAAACTGTGGTCACCCTGGAAATTACAAAATGAAGAGTTAATTGAGGGGAAAAAAGATGCCCTGAGTTTATCCCTCTACGATCAACTGCGGGCAGGGATAGATATCGTCAGCGATGGCGAACAAACGCGCCAGCATTTTGTCACGACGTTTATTGAACACCTCAGCGGCGTTGATTTTGAAAAACGTGAAACTGTCAGAATACGTAATCGCTATGATGCGAGCGTGCCGACCGTAGTGGGTGAGGTAGCGCGTCAGCAACCGGTTTTTGTTGAAGATGCCAGATTCTTACGGCAACTGACTAAACAACCCATTAAATGGGCCCTGCCGGGACCAATGACGATGATCGATACGCTTTATGATGCCCATTACAAAAGCCGCGAAAAACTTGCCTGGGAATTTGCCAAAATTCTCAATCAGGAAGCAAAAGAATTAGAGGCGGCGGGCGTTGATATTATCCAGTTTGATGAACCTGCCTTTAATGTATTCTTTGACGAGGTCAACGACTGGGGAGTTGCCGCCTTAGAAAGGGCCATCGAAGGGCTGAAATGTGAAACGGCGGTACATATTTGTTACGGCTATGGTATTAAAGCCAACACTGACTGGAAAAAGACGCTGGGCTCTGAGTGGCGGCAATACGAAGAGGCGTTTCCGAAATTGCAGACGTCAAATATCGATATTATCTCGCTGGAATGCCACAACTCGCGAGTTCCAATGGAACTGCTGGAACTGATTCGCGGTAAAAAAGTGATGGTGGGGGCGATTGACGTGGCGACATCGGCCATTGAGACACCAGAAGAGGTCGCCAGTACGCTGCGCCAGGCCCTCCGGTTTGTTGATGCCGATAAGCTTTATCCTTCGACCAACTGTGGCATGACGCCTTTATCGCGCCGGGTCGCTAATGGTAAGCTCAACGCGTTAAGCGCAGGTGCGGAAATCATCCGTCGGGAACTTTCGGGCAAATAACCTCCCTCGTCAGTGGAAAGTTTAAAAAACGCAGTCCGGATCAGGTGATGCTATCAAGCGTTCTCTTGCCTGAATAACCGGACTGCGTATTATCTGAGATAGCCGTCATCATGGATGAAAAACGGTGATGGTTTTCCGCCCGCGGCGTAATAATGCAAACAGTTTGTATATAATATATTGCAGCTATGTGCTTGCGACTAAAAAAGCGCTTACTGCAATTTAATTTATAGCATGTTATATCCTGGCGATAAAAACGTGTTTTATTTGTGAAATCCCTTCTTAAAATTAATTCGCAGGAGAAGCATTTAACGTTGCTTAAAATAGAGTAAGCGTGACTTAACTAAAATTTTTGTTGCTACAGATATAAAGGTAAGCACACCGGCGCCGATAAAAATAACACTGTATATGCGTTGATGAGGCTGAACATGACCATTCTTAAGAAACTGACTTTAATATTTGTTTTTTCAATTGTGATAATGATCACTCTTGGTGGGCTAAGCCTGAAAGCGCTCAATAACGCACAAGACAGATTTGAATATGTGACAACAAATAGTATGCCGAGTATCAGTAAACTCAGTGAAGCTTTGTTACACAGGGAAGAGGCGCGGCGTCAGATTCTCATGTCATTGCTGGTAAATGATAAAGTCGTGTTTGAAAAACATATTGCTACGGCAACCAGCGAGTTAAATAAAGTCAGTAGCATACTGAATGAATATCAATCAAAACTCGTTTCCGACCCCAATGATGGTGAATTAATTAAAAAAACCATCCGCACGTTTGAAGAATATAAAGTAAAAGTAATGGACATGAAAAATGTCTACGAGCAAGAGGGGATCGATGCAGCCAGATTAATGGTGTCTGACGGGGGAGCGACGGCCACTGCTTCTGTGGCGCTTAGCGCGGCTATACAGGAAATGTTAGAGTATAATTATAAAATAGCTGTTAATTATGCTGAGGAGAACCACAATCAATATCATAATACTGTGTGGTTTCTGAGCATCATCATTATTTCTGCAGTGGTTGTTATTGCTCTTTTCTCATGGCAAATCCTGACATATCTGAGAAAAGGGCTACGTACTCTTCAGGAAAGCATGGCAACTATCAGCGATACGCTAAATCTCACCCTTCGATTAAATATTGATAAGAATGATGAGCTTGGTGTTACGGCAAAAAGTTTTAATGGGCTGGTTGAGAAGATCAGGGGAGTATTATCAAGCGTCAAAGATGCCAGCAAAGAAGTAGATACCGCTGCGAATGAAATAGCGGTAAGTAACGACGATCTCTCTTCACGAACTGAATCTCAGGCTTCGTCTCTTGAGCAGACGGCGGCTAGTATGAATGAGCTGTCAGTCACCGTAAATCATAATATGGATAACGCCAAACAGGCGAATGCATATATTGGACAGGTTCAGTCGATGGTGAATGAAAGTCACCAGGAACTCGGTGCTCTGAAAGGGTCTATTGACGATATTTCCTTATCTTCAAGCAAGATTGCAGAAATTACATCCATCATTGACGGCATCGCTTTTCAAACCAATATTCTTGCGCTTAATGCGGCCGTGGAGGCTGCTCGTGCCGGTGAGCAGGGCAAAGGGTTCGCCGTGGTGGCAGGGGAAGTGCGTTCGTTATCCCAGCGTTCCTCCGTGGCCGCCCGCGATATTCGCGACTTAATTGAAGAGGCGCTGAAAAATATCAACAAAGGCGTCGTATATGCAGCCAGCGTCACAACCAAAATGAATAACGCCCTGGGAATGGTGGACGAAACGACACATCTCATTAACCAGGTCAATCATTCTTCCAGCGAGCAGAGCCATGGCATCGAACAGGTCAATATTGCCGTAAGCCAGATGGAAGGTAACCTGCAGCAAAATGCGGCGATGGTAGAACAGATGGCCACCGCAGCAAACTCGTTAAGTCAGCAGGCCAGCACGCTCTTACGGGAAGTTGAAGCGTTCCACTTATAAGCGGCTGATAAACGATTTATTCCCACAGCAGGCCTGCCGTTATGCTCCAGTCGTGTCAGACACCACAGAGACACAGAGCAGGCCAGCTCACCGGATATCAGGCCGTCATGGGTGATTATAAATCAATCACCAGTTCACCGGAGTGGCTACGGGAGCAGCACAGCGCGACATGTTGCGCGGCGGCGGATTTCTCTACTGCCGATTGCACGGTATCCCGGTGATCGACGACACCACCGAGGACCGGCGTCAGGCAGGCTCCGCAGATCCCCATTTCGCAGGAAAGCGGTACTGCCACGCCATTTTCCTGCAGCACCTGCGCAATGCTCTTGTTGGCCGGTACGGGCCATTTCTCACCGCTGGACGCCAGGGTAATGGTAAATGTCGCTTCATCCTGTGGCGTCGATGTCGGAGTAACGGGCGCGAAGGCTTCGCTATGGATATGCGTCTGCGGCCACCCTTTCTTCACGGCAGCGTCCCTGACTGCCGTCATAAATCCCACCGGTCCGCAGGTGTAAATACGCTCTTCACCGTCGGGAGTGGAAAGAATAGTCTCCAGCGTCTGGCGCGGGCTATCCCCCTCAGCAGAACAGTGCACCACGCAAATGCCATGGCTGAGCGGCCGGGAGAGTTCGCGCAAAAATGCGGCCTCTTCCCGCCGTTTGACGAAATAGTGCAGTACAAATGGCCTACCTGTGGCCTCCCGTTGCAGCAACATCGCATACAGGGGGGTGATGCCTATCCCGGCCGCCAGCAGCAGAACCGGACCATCGTCGCGCAGGGCAAACAGGTTGCGCGGCGCGGAAATCAACAGCTTCTGACCGGGGCGTAGCGTCTGGTGGATATAGCGTGAACCGCCACGCGAAGCGCTCTCCTGCGCCACACAAATAAGGTAGCTGTCCGCTCTGTTTTCGCCGGTCAGGGAATACTGGCGGATCAGGCCGCAGGGCAGATGGAGATCAATATGGGCACCCGGTTCCCAGTCGGGAAGCGCCTCGCCGCTGGCGCTAACCAGCCGCACGGCCAGACTCCTGTCACCCTGACACCACAACCCGTCAACCACCACATTCAGCATCTCGTTCATGGTGCACCTCATACCAGGAAAAACTCGCCAAAGCCCATTTTTTTCAGGCCCCGGCGATAGGCAATCGAACTTCTGTCTGCCGGAATATGGGCTTCCAGCGTCAGATCCAGCGGCAGCCTTTCCGGGCGCTGGGTTTCCACCATCAGGCGATCTTCTTCAAATACGCGCAGATTAAAGGCATGGACATCCTCGACGGGAACATGCAGGTCAAAATTACGCGCAATAGGCGCGAACATGCGGGTTACTCGCGAAGAAACCGGCGATGCGGCATTCATGATCACCAGCCGCGCCTCGCCGGGAAAATGGATCGTCAGCGTGGCGGTAAAGGGCAGATGCATTTCAAAATGGCGCAGCCACTGAAAGCCATCCGGCGCCTTATGTTCTGAGCTTGCCGGATAATTGCCTACCGAACTCCAGTAATCGGCGATAAAGCCAAACTCGGTTTCCTGCGGGTTATAATCGGGGACGACCTGATTACTGGCATCGGCAAAGGTTGCCGTGTGGATCCAGGCGAAATGGGCAACGTCCAGAAACCCTTCCACTTGCCGTCCGGCAAAACCGTTCACTTCAAAAGCCGGGCAGTTAATCTGCTGAAAACCTGCGTCATCCCAGTGGGGCATAGCAGGCAGCGGCTGAGGGTTTTGCGCATCAAACGCCAGGCATGTCCAGATCAGACCGTAGCGCTCTTCAACCGCATAGGTTAACAGATTTAGTTTTGCCGGGACTGCCTGGCCGGGGCTGGAAGGAATGCGGTTGCAGCGCCCATCCTCGCCGAAGCGCAGCCCGTGGTAGGGGCAGACGATCCCTTCATCGTCGTGAAAACCGAGTGTCAGTGGCACGCCGCGATGCGGGCAGACATCGCGGGCGACCACCACCTGACCTTTTACCCGGTAAATCACCAGTTGTTCATCAAGCAGGGTGGCTTTTACTGGCGCGGCACCAATGTCGCAGGCGCGGGCGACCGGGTGCCAACATTTTGCCAGACGCAGCCAGTCCTCCGGTTCGAAGGTGCAATGGGCGGGTGGGGTGGGGAGTGCTGTTTTCATGGTCATCCTTCCTGCTCACGGAAAAGCAATTGTTTAATTGTTGTAACTTTATTGTTGTCATATTAGGGTGTGCACATCCATCACCATTAATTCACTGCCCCGTTGCAAAAAAGTGTACAGGTGCTGCATGAGTCCATTTTCGCGTTTCGCCCTCTATTTCGCCGAAGTTGCCCGCAGCGGCAGCCTGCGCCGTGCCGCAGAAAAATTGCATATCTCCCCCTCAGCCATTAACCGGCAGATCCTGCAGGCAGAGGAGGAGTTCGGAACGCCGCTGTTTGAACGGCTTCCGGAAGGCCTGCGGATGACCACTGCGGGGGAATTGCTCTACGACAACCTGTTGCGCTGGCAAAAGGAGTTTCAGCTTACCCGGCAGAAATTTGATGAGCTCCAGGGGCTAAAACGTGGCTCGGTCAGCGTGGGGATGGTGCAGGCGCTGGCCGAGGGGAATTTTGCCAGCGCGCTGGCCGATATTATCAGCGAGCAGCCCTGGCTGGAGTTGGTGTTACAGGTGGCGGACAGCCATACCGTCAGCCAGAAAGTGCGCCAGGCCGATCTCGATTTTGGTTTGATCCTCGACCCGGAAGGACAGGCAGGGCTGAACGTACTGGCCTTTGCCGAGCTGGAGATGGGGGTGGTAATGCGCCCGGATAATGAAATGGCCACGGCACCGGCATTGTCTCCGGGGGAGCTGAGCGAGGCGCGACATATACTGCCCGGCGCCCCCCTGATTGTGCATGATCGTGTCGGCATGCTCTATCGGCACTACGATCTGGCCCCGGCGAACACCATCAATTGCAACGATATCCGGCTTATCAAATCGCTGGTGTTAAAAGGCAGTGGGGTCACGGTGCTGAGCCTGCTGGATGTGCTGGACGAAGTGAAGAGCGGGCAACTGGCGTTTGTCCCGTTGCGTAACAAACTGCTGCGTCCGCTGACTCTGGCGCTGTGCACCGCGCCATCGCGCCAGCTTTCCCGTCCGGCGCAGATGGTCATCCAGAGGCTGACGACAGTGATGGAGGAGATGCAGGTTCTGCACCCGCCAGTGGTCTGATCCCCGGTGGCGCTATGCTTACCGGGGCTACGGCGCGTCGCAGCCGGGGGTATGATTACCCCAACGGCCCGCCCTGAATGGTGTCGCACAGGCCGTTGATAATGCGCTCGCCGCTCTCCTCTTTGAGTTCCTGATACCAGGCCTGCGTCAGCGCCATATCTTTGCCATGCGTGATATCGCAGCGTTTGCGCGCCTTAAGTACCAGATCGCGCACCCGGTCACAGCGCTGCGCCTCATACTCACGCAACGCGCTTTCAATGTGGGTCTGTTCGCGAAAAATCTCCCCAAGCACTACTGCATCTTCCATTGCCGCGCAGCCGCCCTGGCCAATATCCGGCGTCGTGCTGTGCCCGGCATCGCCCAGCAGTGCCACTTTGCCACGCACCAGTTTATCGAATGGTTCGATATCATGGATCTCAATGCGGTTGGTGATCTGTGGATCAAGTGCGGCGATCAGCCGCTGAACCGGTGGTGCCCAGCCGCTAAAATAGCGCGTCAAATCGTCACGCAGCGTGGTGCGATCTTCGGCAAGCCCGGCAGGCAACGGCACATCGAAGAAAAAATAGAAACGTCCGTCTGAGACAGGCATCAGCGACACCCGTTTGCCTTCGCCGACAAACGTCGTCCACTGCTCGGCAGGGGCAATGGCTTCGTCGACAGGGACCAGGCCATTCCAGTTGACGTAACCCGCGTAGCGGCGTTGCGGCGTATAGCCCAGCACGTAGGGACGCAGCGCCGAATGGCTGCCGTCGGCAGCAATCAGAAAATCGCCGTGTGCTGTACTGCCATCGGTAAACCACGCGGTAACGCCGTCGGCGTTCTCTTCCACGCCGCTGACCCGCTTGCCAAACTGCACATTATCGCGACCCCAGTAGTTGAGCATTTCGCGCTGCAGCTCCGCGCGCGATACCGGACACGGACGACCGCCAACCCGTTCGACCAGGGGGGCAAGGCTAAATTGCGTCAGGGTTTCGCCCTGACGGTAATCTCTATAGGCCATAGAGCGCATCGGCCCGCCGTAAGTCTCTATTATCCCGCCCATGCCCAGATGGTTCATGCACTTCACGCCGTTGGGCCAGATGGAAATCGCCGCACCGACGGGTTTAATCTCTTTTACCGCCTCAAAGACGTCACACGCAATCCCTGCATTCTTTAACGCGACGGCAGCGCTCAGTCCGCCAATTCCTGCGCCAATCACCAGTGCTTTCATTCTGCTCTCCTTTTATCTGCGTATAAAAGGCTCAGCAAATTGCGTACCAGGATGCTGGCAGGCGTAAGAGCAGGGTAAGTCAGTCAGTGCACCGTAGTGTTGCACTATTGTTGTGCATATTTGCATTAGTGTTGCCTTTTTGTGAATCAAAAATTTCTTGGTAAGCAGTAAGGAACCTAAAGTTTCAGCACGATGACAGGCGTTGTTGACTCTGGCCTGCTTTGTGCATCAGGCCGTTGACGCTCATTGATAACAGGATGCAGGACCATGTCTGATGAAAAAAACAACGGTTTATTGTACGGGCTGGAACAGCGGATCCCACCGTTACCCGCTTTTTTCAGTGCGTTACAGCATGTGCTGGCCGGGTTAGTCGGGATCATCACGCCACCGCTGATCATCGGCGCGACGCTGGGGCTGGGCGAGTGGATGCCGTACCTGATCAGCATGTCGTTGCTGGCTTCGGGTATTGGTACATTTTTACAATCCAACCGCGTTTGGGGCGTTGGGGCCGGAATGATCTGTATGCAGGGCACCAGCTTTGCTTTTCTCGGCGTGGCTATCGCGGGTGGAATGTGGGTGAAAGGTCAGGGGGGCACCGCGCAGGATGTTATGGCGATGCTCTTTGGCGTGAACGTCGTTGCCGCGCTGGTACCGGTTATTGTCAGCCGTTTTATTGAGCCGCTTAAACGCATCTTTACGCCGATCATTACTGGCAGTGTGATCGCCCTTATTGGTATTAGCCTGATTAAAGTCAGCGTGAATAACTGGTGCGGCGGTGTGCAGGCAAAAGATTTTGGCAGCATGAGCAATATCGCCACTGGCGCAGGTACGCTGGCGGTGATTGTGTTGCTGAGTTGCGCGAAGAACCGCTGGTTGCGCCTCTCTTCCGTGGTGGTCGGTATTGCTGTTGGCTGTATTGCGGCGGCGCTTGCCGGTAAGTTCCATTTCAATGGTCTGGGCGAGACCTGGTTTCGTTTGCCGGCGCTGTTCCCGTTTGGTTTCCAGTTCAACGGTGCCATTTTTCTGCCGGTGGCGCTGGTATCGCTGGTCTGTATTCTTGAGGCGGTAGGCGATCTCACCGCCAACTGTTTGATCTCCCACCAGTCGATTGATGACAGCGCCTTTCGCTCACGGCTGAAAGGCGGCATCCTCGCTGACGGCATTAGTTGCATGATTGCGGCGATGCTCTGTGCTTTTCCGAATACGACCTTTGCGCAAAACAATGGCGTCATCCAGATGACCGGCGTGGCAAGTCGCTTTGTCGGGCGCTATATCGGCGTGATCCTGATTTTACTCGGGCTATTTCCGCCATTTGGTGAAGTGCTGCGCCAGATCCCACTGCCGGTACTGGGTGGTGCGACCATGGTGATGTTTGGTTGCGTTGTGGCCGCTGGCATCCGCATCATTACCCAGAATCCGTTAACCCGCCGCGACATGTTGATTGTCGGTCTGGCGTTCGGTTTCGGTATGGGCGTCGAAGCTGTACCGGCTTTTCTCGCCCATTTCCCGGCGATTATCGGTAATCTGTTTGGCTCAGCGGCCACCTGCGGCGGTTTAGTGGCGATTGTGCTGAATCTTATTATTCCGGAAGAAAAACCGACTATCGTTGCTGATGCAAGGAGTCACGATGATCGCGCTGAATCACTTTAATCAACTGGACGCTGATGCCGCGATGGCGCTGCTGGCACCTTGCGTTGCGCTCCCCGGCTGGACAGCGGCGCTGGTTGCTGCACGTCCGTTTGCCACTCTTGCCGCGCTGCACCACACCGCGCAGACGCTGGCTGAATCCTGGGGAAGTGCCGAGCTGGAACAGGCGCTGAGCGCACATCCGCGTATTGGCGAAAAACCCGCAGGTCAGCAGACGCATGCCGCGTTGTCGCGCCAGGAGCAGTCGGCGATAAATGCAGATGACACACAGCTGGCCGGGGCGTTGCGCGCAGGCAATGCACGCTATGAAGCGCGTTTTGGCCGGGTCTTCTTAATTCGGGCTAAAGGCCGCAGCGGGGAAGAGATCCTGCATGCGCTCGAACAGCGGCTGGCTAACAGCGACGCCGAAGAAATGGCGGTGGCGCTGGAACAGTTACGGGAAATTACCTTATTACGACTGGCAGGAGCGATTGGCGAATGAGCAGCCTCAGTACACATATTCTTGATATTTCTACCGGTAAACCGGCACCTGGCGTAACGGTGTTTCTGGCGCGCGATGAGCACGTGCTGGCACAGAGTATTACCGACAGCAATGGGCGGATTGGTGCGTTTTCCGTGCCGCTGACACCGGGGCGTTACCGGCTGGTAGCGCAGACCGGGGAGTGGTTTGCACAGCACGATGTGGCGACACTGTTTCCCTGTGTGCAAATTGACTTTGTGATTGCAGAAGGGGCAGAAGAACATTTCCATCTGCCGTTTTTAATTGCCCCCGGCGGCTGGTCAACCTATCGCGGAAGCTAATTTGGGCGTAAGTTTTTGCAGCTGATCTCCCCGGTGGCGCTGACGCTTGCCGGGGCTACGTAATATCGCTGTCTGTAAGAGGGTAACCCGGGTAAGGCGCTTGCGCCGTCACCCGGGAGAGAGGTTACTCCTTCGCCGCATTCCCCCAGGCGCGCTGACCGTTAATCCACGTCTCGCTGATATTGCGGTCATCGCCGAGTGTCATCAGCACAAACAGTTGCTCATAAATATCCTTGCAGCGCTCGTTACGCAGGCGCTGTAACGGGGTAACCGACGGGTCGATGACCACAAAGTCAGCCTCTTTCCCGACGGCGAAATTACCAATTTTGTCGTCCAGACGCAGGGCATGTGCGCCGCCAAGCGTGGCGTGATAGAACGCTTCGCTGGCGCGCAGACGATAGCTTTGCAACTGTCCCACTTTGTAGGCCTCGCCCAATGTACGTAACATACTGAACGTCGTGCCTGCGCCCACATCCGTGCCAATGCCCATGCGAACCTTGTGCTGCCAACTGGCGGGAAGGCGGAACAGCCCGCTGCCGAGAAACAGATTTGAGGTCGGGCAGAACGCCACTGCGGAACCGGTATCATGCAGGCACTGCCACTCCTCATCATGCAGATGGATGCCATGCGCAAAGACGCTCCCCTCGCCGGTCAGCCCATAATGGTGGTAAACATCGAGATAGCGTTCATGCTCAGGCCAGAGATCATTAACCCATGCCACTTCATTGGGGTTTTCACTTAAATGCGTCTGCAGCCAGGTCTGCGGAAACTCCTCGCGCAAACGGCGCACCGCATCAAGCAATTCGGGTGTTGAGGTAGGCGCAAAGCGTGGTGTAAGGGCGTAGCCCAGCCGCCCCTGATCCTGCCAGCGCAGGATCAATTCACGGGTTTGCCAGTAACTCTCTTCGGCGGTTTCACTCAGATACTCGGGTGCATGACGATCCATCATCACTTTACCGGCAATCAGGCGCATATTCAGGCGTAATGCTTCGCTAAACAGGGCGTTGACCGACTCAGGATGCAGCGTGCAGAACACCATTGCCGTGGTGGTGCCGTGGCTGAGCAGTTGATCAATAAAGAACCTGGCAATCTCTGTCGCGTAAGCTTCATCGGCAAACTGGCTCTCTACCGGGAAAGTGTAAGTGGTCAGCCACTCCAGCAGTTGTTCGCCAAACGCGCCGATCATCTCCGTTTGCGGGTAATGGACATGGGCATCGATAAAACCGGGCAGCAGCAGCTTGCCACGCCTGTCGGTATAGCCTTTTTGCGCATCCAGATGCTGCTCTCCCTCCTGCCAGGTCATTCGCGCCTGTATCTGTCCGTCGCGAATAAACAGCAGCCCGTCTTCAATAAAACGTGCATTAAGGGCGATATCGTCTGCGCTATCGCAGACCTGGGCAATATCAAACAGTGCGCCGCGGATCGCGACATGGTAGTCAATCATCTTTTCTGCCTTCGTTGTTTCCGTACGGGTAAAAAATTAATGCAATATGAGTGCCAGCGTCCGGTGAACAACAGGTCGCCGCGGGGAATATCCTTATATCTGCCCCATCGACAGGGGCGAAAAGTCGCTGTTCCAGGAGAGAGAAGAGAGCGTGTACATCTACGAAAACGTGCACGCAGCATAAGTGCTAACGGTGAAAAGAGACGATTTGATTACAGCATAATGACAAGCAGATTTAGCCGGGCATGAGCAGCAACGCCACGGTCAATGCCACTCAAATTTTCGAAACATCCAGCCCGGCGGCTTTCAGGCGACTGAAGATTTTAACCATCTTACTGACGACTGTTCTGAATGACTGGTTAACCCCAATCCGGTCACAAACAATGTCGCTGGGTACATGCTTCAACTCATCAGCATATTTAATAAGTTGCAGATGCATTTCAGCCGATTTGGCACGAGGTGGGGCGTCACGCAGAGCCTTTTTAATCTCTGCAAAGATGTATTCCTGATTATCCATTAAATAGACCTTAATTGTTTTGCTGCGAAGTATTACTGAGAATGATTTACTTTTAACACATATTCGAGCGATAAATGGAAGGTATAAACTCCACATTATGAAGATATATCCTCTGTGGGAAATCTCCCCTGTTTTTCTGCACCTGTGCGCCATGATTCGCACGGGCCCATGGCGCGACATTTTCATGATGTCCCGGTTGTATCAACCCGCCGGACTTTATTAACGAGGAGCAGGCCAGTTAACGCCGTAAAATAAACGGTAAGGGGCAGGATCGCGTTCTGAATGCGCTCTTCTTCCATAGGAGTAATACATTGAGAGAACGAAAAGAGAATCAACGCAAAGGCGTGGCCATCGCGTTTTTCTCGTAATTAAAGGGGGCTGGCTGAGCGCTAACCCTCGCGTTTTTCGGCCCATTTGAGCATGGCATCCAGTGCCGGGCAAAGCGCCTGACCCCACTCGGTGAGTCGATATTCCACCTTCGGTGGCACCTGGGGATATACCGTGCGCGACACGATCCCATCGGATTCCAGCTGCCGCAATTGCTGGGCGAGCATCTTCTGCGAAATAGCCGGGATCAGTTTTTCAAAATCGGAATAGCGCTGCACTTTTCCATCGAAGAGATGAAAAAGAATAATTAATTTCCATCGGCCTTCGAGCAGACGCAGTACCTGTTCCACGCCGCTTGCAGCAGATTCCGGGCTATATAACTTACTCATAATTCAGTAGCTCACTTTTTCGTGCGTACTTGTCAATTTCACAGTCTATGTTGAATATACCCGTACTGTAAATAACGGGAGTCAGGAGCCATGTCTTTATTATTACCGCACGCTATTTCGACCTATTTTGCGATAAGCAATGGCAGCGATATCGCCAGCGTTGAACACTGCTTTACCGCCGGAGCTATTGTAAAAGATGAAGGTAAAACCCATCAGGGACATGCGGCGATCGCGGCATGGCAACGTGCCGCTCAAACCGCATTTGACTACAGCGTTGAACCGCTTGATATGTTCACCGAAGGTGACCGGGTAACCGTCACTTCGAAGGTTGTCGGTAATTTTCCCGGCAGCCCGGTTACGCTCAGCCATGCTTTCGGGCTGATTGATGGCAAGATCAACACGCTGGAGATCGTATGATGGCGCTAAATCTTGATTTCCAGGGCAAACGCGTGCTGGTTACTGCGGGCACCAAAGGCGTTGGCAAAGCGGTCGTCGGTCTATTAAAAGAGTTGGGTGCCCGCGTGTTAACCACCGCGCGCCACGCTCCTGCGCACAACGTTGCCGATGCGTTTGTAGCGGCGGATCTGACCACCGTTGAAGGATGTGCCAGCGTAGCGCAGGCTGTCCAGGCTCACCTGGGCGGTGTCGACGCCATCATTCATGTGGCGGGCGGTTCTACGGCTCCCGGCGGTGGTTTTGCGGCGCTGGGCGAAGAGGAGTGGCAGCAGGAACTCAATCTTAATCTGTTGCCCGCGGTACGCCTGGATCGCGCTCTGTTGCCAGGGATGGTGGCACAGGGGAGTGGGGTGATCATCCATGTTACCTCTATCCAGCGCGAACTGCCGTTACCAGAATCGACAACCGGCTATGCGGCGGCCAAAGCGGCGCTATCGGCATACAGCAAAAGCCTGTCGAAAGAGGTCTCGCCGAAAGGCATTCGTGTGGTTCGCGTTGCGCCGGGCTGGATCGAAACCGAAGCCTCAGTGGCAATGGCGGAACGACTGGCGCAGCAGGCGGGAACCGATTACGAAGGTGGCAAGCAGATCATCATGAATGCCCTGGGAGGGATCCCGCTGGGGCGTCCATCAAAACCCATTGAAGTGGCGAATCTGATTGTTTTCCTTGCCTCTTCTTATGCTGCCACCATCACCGGTATTGAATATGTGATAGATGGTGGCACTATTCCGACAGTGTAACCCTGCCTTAACTGGCCTGCACTCATAAGCCGGATCTCTCCGGCTTAAAGGACAGCGTTAAATGCTCAGTCCACCAGCGATATCAATAACGCCGCCTGTGATATAGCCCCCTTGCGGACCTGCCAGATATGTCACCATGGCGGCAACTTCTTCGAGCGTGGCAATACGACGGATGGGATGGAGAGCTATCAGCGATTCAGGAACCGATTCGCCTAACGCCTCACGCTGCATATCCGTGGGCATAATGCCGGGCTGGATAACGTTCACCGTGATGTTTTTTTCACCCAGATCCCGCGCCACGCCTTTTGCATAGCCGACAATTGCCGCTTTCGTTCCGGCATAATCGGCGACGCCCGCGAAGGGAACATGCCCCCCCAGCAGCGAACCAATGAAGATAATTCGCCCGTCCGCAGAGAGAACCTGCGCTGCGGCGCGGGTTACACTGACTGGCCCCATTACGTTGGTTTGCCACTGACGGTCAAGATTACGGGTATCCAGTTCCGGGTCATCCACCGTTTTCCCCTGAACCGCAATGGCCGCGTTATTCACCAGAATATTGAGTTTGCCGAACTGAGAAATCACTTCCTGGATAAGCGGCTGTGCGGCAGACATGTCCGCTTGATCGCTCTGGATGGCGATAGCCCGCACGCCCTTTAACCGCAGCTTTTCAGCCACGGCCTCCGCTTTATCGCGAGAGGCAACATAGGTAATCGCCACATCCGCGCCCTGTTCGGCGAATTGCTCAGCGATGACAGCGCCAAGCCCGCGAGATCCGCCAGTCACAAGCGCTACTTTACCCGCTAACGATTTTTGCATAACAACAATCCTTCTTTAAAAACTGCGTTGCCCGGTATGGGGAGTAAGACGATTTTGCAAAATTATGTAATGATCGTTACGTAACGAACGTTATGGAATTAGACTTATCGCGTCAAGCGATTTAATATCGATCGTTATGAAAAAATGAGGTCAGGTGATGGGACGTAGTCGCGAATTTGATGTGGGAAAGGCGCTTGATGCCGCGCTGGGGGTTTTCTGGAGTAAAGGATATGAAGGCGCGTCATATTCTGATTTAACTAAAGCTACTGGCGTGGAGCGCCCGGCGCTTTACTCTGCTTTCGGAAACAAAGAAGCGCTGTTTCTGCGCGCCCTGGAACGTTACTACGACCATTACCTGGATTTCTTTCCGGCGGCGCTGGCGCAGCCAACGGCAAAAGCGGTGGTGGCCTTTATCCTGCGCGCCGCAGCGGATCTGCACACCCGCTATCCGGAACACACCGGATGTCTGGGGATCAACGGCGCGCTGGCTTGTTCTGACGATGCAAAGCCAGTACAAAAAGCATTGATTGAAGCGCGTGAAAACGGAGAAATTCAGTTACGCCAGCGGTTTGAACAGGCGAAAGCACAGGGCGATCTGCCTCAGGGTGCTGATTGCGAAGCGCTGGCCGCCTATGTGTGTGCCGTACTGCATGGGATGGCCATTCAGGCCAAAGCAGGCTTTAGCCGGGAAAGGCTGGATGCCATAAGCAGTCAGGTATTAGCAGGCTGGCCAACGTGACCGATGCTTTTACACCATAGCAGGCGTAGCCAGTCTGAGGACAACACGAAAAGAACGGAAGTGAAGGTTATCAGCAAAGATGCCTGGAACCGTAGAATATTAGCCAGTCAAAAAGCGTAAAATAAAAACACAGGTAAAGACGCGCTTTTTATGCCGTTACTGAACAACGATGATATCTATTATCATTTCACCTAAAAAAGCCTGGGTAATATTATTTAAACTTTTACGGTTAGCCATTATTCAGCGTTAATACATTCTTAAGATTTAACCCCCATAATAAAAAATGCGCATTTTGCTATATGAGCAATACTGGTGTTTTAACCTGCACATTTCCTGGAAAACAGAAACATGCATCCTGAACGACACAGCATTGAAAGCGTGGGATGGTTAAGAGCGGCCGTACTGGGGGCTAACGACGGCATTGTTTCCACTGCAAGCCTTGTTCTCGGGGTGGCGTCGGCGAATCCTAACCCTGCAGCTATTTTACTGGCGGGGATCGCCGGACTGGTTGCGGGCGCGATGTCGATGGCGACAGGGGAATATGTATCTGTCTCCTCTCAGTCTGATACAGAAAACGCTGCTCTCGCCCAGGAAAAAAAGGAACTGGAAACAGATTACCAGGGGGAAGTACAGGAGCTGACATCTCTGTATATGCAACGGGGAGTGGAGCCAGCGCTTGCCAGGCAGGTTGCACAACAGCTGATGATGAAAGATGCGCTTGACGCCCACGCAAGGGAAGAGCTTGGCCTGACAGGTACGAATTCTGCGCAGCCTCTGCAGGCGGCCCTCTTCTCGGCAGGGAGCTTTTCTGCCGGCGCGGTGCTACCTGTAATCGTTGCCTGGCTTACCCCCACGCCGCTGATTTCTGTACTCATCATCCTTTCCACCCTTTTTTCCCTGGCTGTCCTTGGCTATATCTCTTCGGTGGTGAGCAAAGCGAATCCGGTCAGGGCAATCATCAGAATTATGTTCTGGAGTAGCATGGCTATGGTGTTATCGATGGGAATCGGCCATCTTGCCGGACAAACACTGTTTTAGCACACACGTTAATTCGCAGAAAAATATGCTCAGCGAACTCAATATTTACCAGTATTAAGTTGCGAAAAGCCCGGCCTGAATTCTGGCCGCAGGCTTTGGCATTTAAATAGACAAGCATTATTTATCGCCGCGTGCTCCACACTCGCTCCATTAACTGAACAATATAAATCAATCATTCTCCGACACAATATCGATTGTGCCCAGGAGGAACCATGAATAAGTTTAATTACATTCTCAAATACGCTGAATATTTAATCCGAAAAAGCAGGGTATTTGTTACTACGGATCTTTACTTTCATACAGCCGCGCTTAACAAAATATACGGAAGACCTTCAAGCCTGATTCAGCCAGTGACATTGAGTGAGAAAATATGTCATCGGCTAGTGTTTGATCGTAATCCTTTTTATACATTATTAGCAGATAAGCTCGCCGTCCGGGAATATGTCCATGCCAGAACCAAACGGGTTAAAACCATCCCCTTGATTGGCATCTACCACAGAGTTGACGATATTGATTTTAGCATGTTACCGGAATGCTTTGTGTTAAAATGTAATCACGACAGTGGAAGTACGGTAATTTGTACAGATAAAGACAGCTTTGAGCCTGCGAAAGCATTAAATAAGTTAAAGCTTGCGCTTAATAAAAACATGTATTACACCACCAGAGAATGGCAGTACAAATCTATAACGCCGGTTATTCTCTGCGAAAAGTATATCGATATTTTTTCTGGGGCGGTAAAAAAACAGACGCCTGAAATGTTAAGAATACACTGCTTTCATGGTGTGGCTTGTTTCGTTGAAGCCGATTTTACTGATGAAAGCGGCAACGAATACATTAATGTTTATGACAGATCATGGAAGCTACAACCTTTTCAGATGGAATACCCAAACACACCAGATGCCATTGAGGAACCAGCATTATTCTATAGCGCAATTATTGCGGCTCAGGAGCTGGCAGGTGAGATTGACTATGGTCGTGTCGATTTGATGCTGCAAGGGAATGAAATTTATTTTAGTGAAATAACATTAAGCCCTATGCGCGGGAAGCTAAAGATCACACCTGCAAGCTGGAACGTAAAATTAGGGGAGATGTGGGATCTGACGTTGTGTAAAAGCAGGCTCAATTGAGCCTGCGTTATTATTTTTGGTCCTGGCTAACTGGCCACGACAGCTTAAAAATTGAGTGATTTTCAGGTGTCAGGGTGTAAGTTGCATTCCCTCCGTGGGCGAGCATGATCGCTCTGACCACCGATAATCCTAAGCCGCACCCCTCAGGGTTACTCTTTCTTGCATATTCTCCTCGTTGAAAAGGCTGAAATAAGAGACTGTGGAGTTCCTCAGGAATGCCAGGGCCGCTGTCTTCAACGAGGATGACGTTCTCTTTTCCGGCAATGCCATTTTTTACCCGTAGCGATCGTGATGATGAGTATTTTAAGGCATTATCAAAAAGCACGGTCAGGCATTGCATAATACGCATAGGGTCACAGAAACACCGCTGGTGCTCAAGTTCGGTTGTGATAGTAAAGTGTTCGCGCTGCAATTCCGGCAAGAAATTATCCAGCACACTGGTAATCGTTACCTCAAGATCGGTCTCACTGAGGGTTAGCGTATATCCGGCTCCGCCGTAAGAACTTACAACCCGCAAATCTTCGATTAAATGCGCCAGACCTTCGGTTTGCTTAAGCAGGTTTTGAAACAGTACGGGCGCAGGCTCGAACACACCGTCAACCAGTCCTTGCAGCCGTCCTCTCAGAATAGTCACCGGGGTTCTAAGTTCATGAGCGATGGCTGAATTCCATAAATTGCGCTGAATATCCAGTGTTTGCAGTTTTTCTGCCATTTCGTTGAAATCATTGACCAGATTATTCATCTCTCCCAACTGAGAGCTCGTACAGGTTGCCCTTGCGTCAAGATTGCCCTGTGAAATCTGTTTCAGGCTATACGCTACCGCATTTAGCGGCGTCAAAATTCTTGAAGACAGTTTCACCGTAAAGAAGAGAGAAACGACCAGACTGGTCAGTGAAGCAATCATGATCCACAGCCAGTCCACCAGGGTCATCTCATCTTCGTTTCCTGTCAGGGCACTCCCCGGCAGATAGTTAATTAAGAAACTATAAAATAAATAAGAGCCCAGAACGGCGATAGCAATAATAATGAAGGTGAGCGACACCATATAGGTCAATATTTGACGACTAAGAATAGGATCTTTTTTCATTTATTCTCACCCAGGCGATAACCCAGCCCTCTGATACTCTCCGGGCTCCCTTTGAGCCCCGCATTCTCAAGCTTTTTGCGCAGCTTACTCATGTGGCTGTCCACGGTTCTGTCCAGTGAATCACCTTCTGGCAAGCAGGCATCAAGTAACTCTTCGCGTGAGCATACCTTTCGCGGATTTCGCGCCAGGTAGGTGAGAAGTTTAAATTCAGTCGTCGTCAACGTCGGCGTGACGACCTCATCCGTGACGGTTATCTCCACATAAAAATCATCAGGATAAATGGTCAGGTAAGGTGTTCTTATTGGTCTTGTATTCGCAACTTCTGTATTCATTCGAGTTCTGCGCAGTACAGCTTCAACCCTTGCAATAACCTCCGAAGGGTTAAACGGTTTTATCACATAATCGTCAGCCCCGAGCCGCAACCCCATCAGTTTATCGACATCCTGATCAAGTGCCGTCACCATGATAACCGGTACGTTACTCTCTTTGCGCAAGGTTGTAAGAACATTCCATCCGTCATAAACAGGTAGATGGATATCAAGTAAGATGAGGTCTGGCTTGTGCAGACGAGTAAAATTTATTGCCTGCTCACCATCCCTGGCCCGGAAGGTTTTCATACCCGCGCGTTGCAAATAGCTTATCAGGATGTCGGCAATTTCATCGTCGTCTTCAGCGACAATGATCAGGTTATCTTTGTTCATTTTATCTTCCATCAGTACCGATGATAGAAATTAATCTATCTTAAGAGATCTTATGTCGTAATTGTTTAAAGGTTATTGAATACAATATGCGTAAAGTTTGCATACCTGATATTACTCCCTACTAAGAACAATCTGACAGTCGAAATTCGAAAAAGTTTCATTTTCCTGTGTTTTTCCGAAGGACGTAGAGTATGTGAGGGCTTCTCCATACTGGCTACACAATACCGAAATGAACAATCAACAATCTGATGCAATCATTTTCAACGGGATAAACCCGGCAAGAGGCCGTTCGTAATTTATTGCAAAATTTATAACGTCTAAATCCAGCGCTTTATGCGTAATTTATGCACGCTAAATTGTGTCAGGGAAAATAATATGAAAAACATTGAATGTATTTTTCAAAAAATAATTCGGGACTCTCTTTTATTTTTTCTGGTGCCATGCACATTACTCTTTCCGTGGGTATTTGTAGCTCACACTATTGAAGAAAAAACAGATGTGGCGCTTATCTCATTGCCCCTGGCGCTTGCGTGTGTCGTCATCGCTTTTTTCTTTTTTATCATCCAAAAGAAACCGGGGGCATTAAAAGAATTAGCCGTCATAACGTTCTATGTCATTGTTGTCTTTATTTATACTATTCTGGTGTTCAATTTACTTCTCACTACCATGCCGGGGCTGGATGATTTTATATTTTATTATGGGTGTTTTTTGAGCGTACTTTTCTTCGGTTCGCCAGTGTACTTGTTGATTCGGATGATTTGGACTTTTTTCACAATGAAACAAAGGAGTGATACATACATGTAGAACAAATGTCTGGCTCCACACTCTTTCCATAAACCTGCAATACGTGGTCAATATCAACTTCTTATCATTGGTATTTATTTTTCGTAGATGACTTGACGCTGAGTAGCGTGGAGCAGGCTAGTGAGTCGTTTTATTTTTTTATGAACGTTATGTCAGTTGACTGGAATTATTTGTGATGCCGCATTTTTTTATTGAAAGACCCATTTTTGCCTGGGTGGTCGCGCTGTTTATTGTTCTGACCGGCATATTGTCAATACCCCGACTGCCCGTCGCACAATATCCGGCAGTGGCATCGCCAGGTATTATCATCTCGCTCAGTTATCCCGGTGCCAGTCCGGATGTCATGAACACCTCTGTCGTTTCGCTTATTGAGCGCGAAATCTCAGGGGTGGATAACTTACTCTATTTTGAATCGTCCAGTGATACCACCGGAATGGCTTCGATCACGGTAACGTTCAGGCCAGGTACAGATATTAAACTCGCCCAGATGGATCTGCAAAACCAGATCAAGATTGTGGAGCCGCGTTTACCACAGGCTGTGCGGCAAAATGGTATCAACGTTGAGGCCGCTAATTCCGGGTTTCTGATGATGGTGGGTTTAAAATCCCCCACCAGCGAATATCAGGAAGGAGATTTAAGCGACTATTTCGCCAGAAATTTGACCGATGAACTGCGACGTGTGCCGGGCGTGGGGAAAGTCCAGCTCTTTGGCAGTGAAAAAGCGCTGCGAATCTGGCTTGATCCCATGAAATTACACAGTTATGGACTCTCTGTTACGGACGTACTAACCGCCGTGAGTCAGCAAAATGTGATTGTTTCACCTGGCAGAACGGGAGACGAGCCTGCGGTCTCGGGTCAGACCGTTACCTATCCGATCACCGTCAGAGGGCAACTTACCTCGGTTGAGGCGTTTCGCAATATTACTCTTAAATCGGCGGTCTCCGGTGCTCGTCTGACACTGGCCGATATTGCCCGCGTTGAATCCGGGTTACAAAGCTATGCCTTTGGTATACGTGAAAACGGTGTACCCGCAACGGCGGCCGCTATACAGCTTTCGCCCGGTGCAAATGCTATCAACACGGCATCCGGTGTCCGCGCGCGGCTGGCTGAGTTGTCAGGTGTGCTGCCTGATGGAATGGAATTTACAGTTCCTTTTGATACGGCACCTTTCGTTAAACTTTCAATAATGAAGGTGGTTGAGACATTCGTTGAAGCGATGGTCCTGGTCTTCCTTGTTATGCTGCTTTTTCTGCATAAAATGCGCTGCACGCTGATTCCTGCCATCGTGGCACCCGTGGCGCTGCTGGGCACCTTTACGGTGATGCTATTAAGCGGTTATTCCATCAACATTCTGACCATGTTTGGCATGGTGCTGGCTATCGGCATTATCGTTGATGACGCCATTGTCGTGGTCGAAAACGTCGAACGCCTGATGGAAGAAAAGGCTCTCTCCCCGAAGGAAGCCACACGGCAAGCTATGCATGAAATCACGCCCGCAATCATTGGTATTACCCTGGTGCTTACGGCGGTCTTTATCCCAATGGCGTTTGCCGGAGGGTCTGTCGGAATTATTTATCGGCAGTTCTGCATCTCTATGGCGGTGTCTATTTTACTGTCCGCCTTTCTGGCCCTGACGCTCACGCCAGCACTCTGCGCAACGATATTAAAGCCCCATCATCACGCCTCCCGCCAGGGCCGCTCTTTTTCTGCGTGGTTCAACGGTCGGTTTCATACGCTTACTGCGTTTTACGCATCCGGTCTCGGATTTGCTCTGAAACGGACCGGACGGATGATGCTGCTGTATGTCGCGCTGTGCATGGCTCTTTTTTTTGGTCTCTCTTCATTGCCGTCGTCGTTTTTACCGGATGAAGATCAAGGCTACTTCATGTCGTCAATCCAGCTTCCCTCGGACGCGACGATGCAGCGTACGCTTAAGGTGGTTCAAAAATTTGAAGAGGAAATCGCCAGCCAACCGGCGATTGAAAGCAACATCATGATCCTCGGATTTGGGTTTTCGGGCTCCGGGCAGAACTCGGCGATGGCTTTCACTACCTTAAAGGACTGGAAATATCGCGAAGGAACAAGCGCACAGGATGAAGCTGACCATATTCAATCAAGAATGGCGAGTGTGTCCGATGCGGTAACCATGAGCCTGCTTCCTCCGGCTATTTCTGATATGGGAACCTCCTCTGGGTTCACTTATTATGTGCAAGACCGGGGAGGGAAGGGCTATCAGGCGCTAAAAAAGGCAGCGGATGATCTTGTCCAGCGTGCTAATAAGAACCCGTATTTGAGCGATGTCTATATTGATGGTCTGCCGGAGGGATCAACGCTTACCCTTAACATTGACAGGGAAAAAGCCGAAGCCATGGGGGTCTCGTTTGATGAAATTAATCAAACCCTTTCTGTCGCAACGGGCTCAAACTATGTCAATGATTACAACAATAATGGCCGGGTTCAGCAGGTCATTGTTCAGGCTGATGCGCCGTTCCGTATGCAGCCGGAGCAGCTATTGCGTTTATCGGTTAAAAACCGCCAGGGGGAGATGCTGCCAGTGTCCACGTTTGTGACGCTTGCCTGGCATGTCGCGCCGCAGCAACTGAATCGCTACCAGGGTTATCCTGCCATTCGAATTACCGGAAGCGCATCCTCAGGCGAATCTACAGGCACCGCAATGGCGGCAATGGAGGAACTTGCAAAAAACTTACCGTCGGGTTTTGCGGGCGAATGGACAGGCAGTTCATTAGAGGAAAAGGCCTCCGCATCGCAGCTTCCGGGGCTCATTGTACTGTCGATCTTAGTGGTATTTATGGTGCTCGCCGCGCTTTATGAAAGCTGGTCTGTCCCCTTCGCGGTTATGCTGGTTGTTCCTCTGGGGCTGCTTGGCGCTGTGCTGGCGGTAATCGTCGCGAATATGACGAACGATGTCTTTTTTAAAGTCGGTCTGATAACCCTGATTGGGCTTTCTGCCAAGAACGCCATTCTGATTATTGAATTTGCGAGACAATTAATGCACCAGGGCAAAGATATCATCGAAGCGACACTCATCGCCTCCCGACAGCGTTTGCGCCCGATACTCATGACCTCTTTAGCGTTCACATTGGGCGTGGTTCCTCTGATGCTTGCCAAAGGGGCAAGTGACAGCACGCAACATGCCATTGGAACAGGGGTATTCGGCGGGATGATCAGTGCAACGTTACTCGCTGTTTTCTTTGTTCCCGTCTTTTTCGTCGTGATTGTCCGCTTTCTTGAAACGCGAACCCTGGAACACAAAAAGACCCGGAACGATTAATCTCCGCCATCGTTCGCCATTTATCGCATCAGCAACGCTACCATCGCGATTAGCGCCGGTAGCGCCTGAACATAGAGGATTTTCTTGCTGGCGGTTGCTGCGCCAAACACCCCGGCGATCGCCACGCATGCCAGGAAAAACAGTTTGATGTGAAACCCGGCGTCGCCCAGCCATAACCCCCACAGCAAACCGGCGGCCAAAAAGCCGTTATACAGCCCCTGATTGGCGGCCAGTACGCGGGTGTCGCGGGAAAACTCAGGGCTCAGGTTAAACGCCTTGCGACCGGTTCTGGTATCCCACAAAAACATTTCGAGAATCAGAATGTAGACATGGATGATGGCGACAAGCGCGATAAGGATAGTTGCTAACACAAGAGACCTTAACGAATAAGAGCAGGGTATGTGGAGTATAGATAAAAGGTTAAAAAAACGAAGAAAAATCCCTTCGTTTTAACGTGTGGATGCGGGTTAATGAATCAATTGGTTATTAACCCGCTTCGTTTTTAGCATAAGGGATATTTTTTAAACGCAGGCAGGGCTTCGCAGGAGCGGGCAAGCGACGCAATGTTTTTAAAATCGTCAGCCGGTACGACATTTGGGATCATTGATTGAATAAATGTCCACACCACCGCGCTGGTGACGGCAACCTGATCGGGGCGCTGCGGCGCCGGGCGGCCCGCCAGTAGCGCATCCCACTCCCGGCAGGCGGCTAACAATTGCTGGGTCACGCGTGCTACCCATGGCTGATGCTGCTTCTCTTCCGGTCTGAGATTGTGTTCATAAATGTTTTGCACCGCTTTTTCGCAGGCGGCGAGCGCCACCCCCAGCAGACGAAGATCCTGAGCCAGCGTGTCCGGCTGCGCAGGTAATAGTTTCTGCTCTGCGCCTGCCAGTGTCTCGAAATAATGCAAGATAAGAGATGAGTCCATTAACTGCACGCCGTTATCCAGCAGCAGTGTCGGCGCTTTGACGACCGGGTTAATCCGGGCGAAAGCCTCAAATGAGCGAAAAACCGACAGCGGCATACTTTCAAAGTCGATGCCATAGAGTTCCAGAGATACCGCAACACGCCTGACGTAAGGCGAGTCCATCATGCCAATGAGTTTCATTGTGATTCCTGCCCATACACAGCAATAGCCGTTAACTGATTGACCGTGACAGCTGTCAGCGAGATGCCCCGGTGTAGAAGATGAAGAAACATTACCGTAAATCTCCATGGACGAATATCATGGGTTTCTTACCTTATGTGTCAGTTTTTCTAACATCTTTCGCTATGATCGCGCATCTTGTCATTGGCGTTAGCATTAACGGGCATAAGACCCCTGGCGTATTGACTCCGGGTGATCAGCGGCAACGTTAATAAAGGCTCTCTGGTAGTAACGTTAACGTATTGGCCCCTTGCGTTTGAGGAAAGCACTATGTCGGATTTCCCCCCTGTCGCCAGTCTGCGAAGCTTTGAGGCGGTTGCACGCCTGGGTAGCGTGACGCAGGCAGCAAAAGAGATGAATGTGACCCATTCTGCCATAAGCCAGCAAATCAAAATTCTGGAGGCGCTGGTTGGCGTAAAGCTGTTTATCCGTCACGGGCGCGGGGTGCAGATTAACGAAGAGGGGCGGCTCTATGCCTTACAGATACGCGAGGCGTTAAATCACATTTCCGATGCCACCCGGCTGGTGAAGGTTAAGCCACGCACGATGGAACTGACGCTGGCGACGGTGCCTTCTTTTGGCAATCACTGGTTAATGCCGCGCCTGATGCGCTTTCGCGAGAAATATCCGCTGATTTCGTTACGTTTACAGGTCAGTCTGACGGTTACCAGTCTGCAACAGGAAGGCATTGATATTGCGATCCGTATGGGGCAGGGCGACTGGGATGGCATGAACAGCCGCTTTCTTTTTTCTGATGAGCTGATTGTCGTTGCGGCACCTGGCTACAACAAGGGCAACTTACCCGCCACGCCGGAAGAGGTGGCGAAGAGTAACATTATCTTTTCGACGGAGTCGTGGAAAGAGTGGTGCCGGAATGCCGGGCTGGAAAAAGAGATTGTGCCTGCGGGGCTGCGCATCAACGATTCAAACCTGGTCCTTGAAGCCGTACGTCTGGGGAACGGCCTGGCGCTGGAGCGCCGCTCTCTGGTCAGTGACGCTATCGCGCGGGGCGAACTGGTACAGGTAACCTCATTTACCGCGCCGTATCCCTGGCACTACTGGCTGGTGACCTCTGCGCAGACTGAGAAAGCGCGGGAAATCTCGCTTTTCATCGCCTGGCTTGATGAAGAGATAGCCCTGTGGCGCGAGCAGACGCAGTGAGGAGCAGATTCGCCAGGCGACGGAGAATCCGCTATTATCCGTTCTCACTTTTTCGCCGGGCAGCCTGATGTCTGAGATTATCGATACCTTTATTGCCCCGCCGTGCCATGACGAGATTGAAATCGTCTGGCAGGATGAACATCTGCTACTCATCAATAAACCCGCCGGGCTGCTCAGCCTCTCCGGGAAAAACCCGCAAAACCTCGACTCTGTGCATCACCGGCTGGTCAATATATTCCCCGGCTGCACCCTGGTTCATCGCCTGGATTTTGGCACCTCCGGGCTGATGGTGGTGGCGCGCAACAAGGCGGTCAATGCAGCGCTCTGCCAGCAGTTCAGCGAGCGCACGGTAAACAAAGTCTACACCGCGTTGCTCTGTGGGCATCTGGCTGACGACGCCGGGGTTATCGACGCGCCGATTGCCAAAGATCCGGCGCTGTTTCCGATGATGTCGATTTGCGCTGTTCACGGCAAACCCGCACGCTCCCGCTACCGGGTCGTGGAACGTTTTTATCAGCAAGGGGAAGAGGGGACGTTACTGCCACTGACACGGGTCATACTCACACCGGAGACCGGACGCACCCATCAGTTGCGCATTCACTGCCAGCACCTGGGCCATCCGATTCTGGGCTGCGATCTGTATGGCGGTCTGACGCGGGCTGGCACGGCGCGAACACCGCGACTTATGCTGCACGCCAGTGAACTGCATTTTGTACATCCGATCAGCGCACAACCGATCAACGCCCGCCACGCCAGTCCGTTCTGATCAGGAAACATCCGGAAGATGCGGCGGGAAGAGATGAAGGGAAGGGTAATCAGCCGTCGCTGATTACCACATCAAATCGTCAGGTATTTTGAAATCGGCGTACGGATCGTCTTCGTCCTGTACTTCCTCGCTCAGCGCGCTGTTTAACACAATGTAGCTCTCATCGCGCTGGGCAATTTTATCGGCGACAATGGCAGGGATTATTGCGTATTCGCTGTCGCTGTTGCTGTTGGTCACCAGACGTGCAATGGCGAGACGGCCATTGATCAGTTGTGTCTGCGTTGCCTTATCCACCACGACTTTTTTAATGAGGTTATTGTCGGTGAAGTTAAAATCGATATTGCCTTTGGCAATCACGATCCGGTTCATCTCAATAAGCTGCTTCACCTGCGCTTTATACTCCTTCGATAAAGCCGCCTGCTTCTGTTGCTCGCTCAGCTGTTTATCGCGCTCAAGCTGCGCCTTTTTATTCTCTTCTACCGCCTCTCTTGCCTCACGAGCCTGAACGCGTGATTTCTTCGCCGTTCTCTGGACTTTGGCCATTTTCTTGCTGGTTACTAAACCTGCTTTCAGCATCTGCTCTTGTAAGGTGAGTTTTGTCATCGTCGTTTCTAACCTGGTAAAGAATTTGCGTGATTATAACGGTAATTGTCGGGGATGTAACAGGTGTGGCCGTGCCCGTGATGTTACGCGCCATAAACCCGACGCTGGCATAAAAGAGGAGCGTAGCGGAATCAATTGTTACATTTATGTATCATGCTACTGACTTGAAAACCCGTTACTCTCTTTTCTGGCGGACAGTAAACCCCTTATCAGACGTTCAACCCGCTGATTTTAAAATGGAAGGCATGAAGGGTCAGCGTGTAAAAAAGGGCATATATTCCCGTTTTGTGAATGCGAAACCATCGCTGGATAGCCACTTAAGAAGAGGTTTCATGTCTTTACGATCGCTACAGGCACTGTGTTTAGTGAATTTTTTTATGGCGGATGTCAGGGACGGTCTTGGCCCTTTTTTAGGGATCTTCCTCACTGAACATCACTGGCAAACCGACAGTATTGGCTGGATGATGACGCTTGGTGGTCTGGCAGGGCTGCTTGCCACGATGCCCTCCGGGCTGGTTGCTGATGCGTCACGGCATAAGCGGGCAATTCTTATTACCTGCGGTCTGCTCATCACCGCCGCGACGCTGCTGCTATGGGTATTCCCGACGCTCTATATCGTCGGCTTTTCTCAGCTTGTTACGGGCGTGTCTGCGGCGTTTATTGCCCCTCTGCTTACCGGCATCACGCTTGGGTTAACCGGCTCATCCGGCTTTAACCATCAAATGGGCCGGAACGAGGCGTTTAACCACGGCGGAAATATGAGCGCCGCAATACTGGCGGGTGTACTGGTCCTGTATTTTGGCACAGATGCCGTGTTCATTTTGATGACCGGTATGGCGATTTGCGCCACGATGGCGGTGTTTGCTATTCGCCATGATGATATCGATAACCGCGTCGCTCGTGGATTAAGCGGCAGCGCGGATCCTGCTGCGCTTCCCAGGCTGTCCGTTATTATCACGCACCCAGCGGTTATCACTATCGGGGTCACGCTGCTGCTTTTTCATCTGGCTAACGCCGCGCTGCTGCCGATGCTCAGTATGCGTGTGGCATCGGCGCCGGGCGGGGAAATTAGCGCGGGCGTATATGCGGCGGCGACGGTTGTCATTTCCCAACTGGTGATGATCCCCGTGGCCTTATTCGCGGCGGCCAGAGCGGAAAAATATGGTTACCCGCTACTGATTGCGGCGGCATTAATAGTGTTGCCGCTGCGCGCGGCGCTGGCCTGCACCTCAGCCGACCCGCTCTTTATGATACCGGTGCAGATTATGGATGGCGTGGCGGCAGGCCTTCTGGGTGTGGCGGTTCCGGGTTACATCGTCAAGTTGCTGGAAGGCAGCGGGCATACCAATGCCGGGCAGAGCTTTGTGATGCTGTTGCAAGGGGCCGGTGCGGCATTCAGTCCGGGCCTTGCGGGTACCATTGCGGCAAAATACTCCTACAGTGTCGCCTTCGCCGTGCTGGGGGCTATCGCATTACTGGCGCTCCTTATCTGGAGCCTGCGCCGCTTTTTTTATGGTACCCGGGAAGAGCGGCGCTCTTATTGAGGCGGCGTGGAATGGAAAAACGGAATCAACAGGGGAGTGAAATGATTTTTACGACTATGCCAGGGCTTATCATCCGGCGTTTTCACCGCAAAGACGCGGCGGCGTTTTTTGCTTATATGGCATCGCCACGGGTGCCCTGTTTTTATGATGAGAAAGTTAACACCCTGGCAGAAGCCGAAGAAGAAGTGGCAAAACGCGCCAGCGATGAGACCCAGTTCGCGGTATGCCTTAAAGAAAGTGACACGCTTGTTGGTCATCTTTTTGCTGATAACAGCACAGAACACGATCCGCATACCTGGAGCGTAGGCTGGCACTTCAACCCCCGTTATGAAGGGCAGGGATTTGCCACTGCCTCCGTCAGCGCGTTGTTCACGTATCTGTTTACGCAGAAAGCAGCCCGGCGTCTCTATGCCTATGTAGAAGACTATAACCTGCCGTCGCAAAAACTCTGCGCTCGTCTGCATATGCGACAGGAAGGCTGCTTTAAGGAATTTGTCTCGTTTACAGACGAAGAGGGTGAAGAGAGATATGACTCGACGTTTGTCTACGCGCTGCTTAAAAAAGAGTGGCAAGCGAGGGACTGAGGGCGGCGACGGCATTGGGATGTGTTAATGCTTCGGGCGTAGCGCTGTTCGCTTTTCTTCGCGATACGATAAACAAACTAGTAAAACAATCCGGTAAACGCGATATGTATTACCGGATTGTGTTGTCATTTGCTACGAATAACAGTAGTTATTAAGCCATTCAGGCGACCTTAAATACACTGACCAGATCTTTCAGCACTCGGGCCTGCTCATTAAGCATTTCTGATGCCGCTACAGACTCTTCAACCAGTGCCGCGTTTTGTTGAGTCGTGGTATCAATCTGACCGATCGCGATATTTATCTGATGCACCCCCTCGCTTTGTTCCTGGCTCGCCTGTTCGATCTCTTTAAGAATATTCGAAACGCTATTCACGTTTTGAACAAGACCCTCCATTTTTCCGCTCACCTGGCGCACCATGTCCAGACCGCGGGAACTTTGCTGCATGGAATTTTCAATCAACGAGCGAATATCTTTTGACGAATTTGCTGTTTTTTGCGCGAGAACGCGAACTTCCTGAGCAACGACCGCAAATCCTTTTCCATGTTCACCTGCACGGGCGGCTTCAACCGCGGCATTAAGCGCCAGTATATTTGTCTGGAAAGCAATAGAGTCGATAAGACTAATGATGTCAGACATTTTGTCCGCAGAGTTGGTGATATTGTGGATCTCATGCGTCAAAGAGGACATCAACTTTTCATTATCTTTGGCGGTGACGCTGGCGTTTTCCGAGAGGAGAGATGCATTAGCCGTATTACTCCCGGTGTTTTTCACCGTTACGGATATTTGTTCCATCGATGCGGCGGTTTGTTCAACCGAACTGGCTTGCTCCTCCGTTCTCGCCGACAAATCCCGGGTGCCGGCCATGATTTGAGAGGCACCCGTCGCGATATTTTCCGCACCACTGCGAATTTCGGTCACTATTTTCCTTAATTCTTGCTGCATATGGGCAATGGCCCCTGTCAGTATTCCCGTTTCATCCTTAGAAGTAATAATGATATCGGTACCGAGATCGCCTGCTGCAATACGAGTTGCCGCACTGACGGCATGATTGATAGGGCGCACAATGGCACGTGAAATCAGCATCGCCATGATGATCCCGAGGGCTAAACAGATCATTGAAACAACGATCATTGTCGCTTTGCTCAATGCATAGTCACCAAGAAAATCAGAATAGGATGTCTGCATTTCATTACGCTGCAGATCGATAAATTCCGTTATTTTCCCCAGGTATTGGCTTTCATACGCACGGGTATGAGTGGTGTACTCACTAATAGCAGCATCAGGATCGGTTTGTAGGTTTTTTATGACTAAAGCGCGTGACTGAATGTAAGCAGAACGCAGTTCGGATATTTTATTCAATAATAATTGTGAGGGTTCATCATCTGCTTTTTCCCTTAGCTGTTCATATAGAGCGGTTACTTGTTTGCTTTTAGCATTCAGCTCCTGCAAAAGCTGCTCTTTTTTCTCCGGTTGTGGCTCGACAATGGCATCGAGTAATAATAATGTCGCACCATTAACTTCTCTGATAACATTATTGCCAAGCGCGGTTGTTGGATAATCTTCCGTTACGATTTTGGATATTTTATCTTTGGCTTCATTAAGCCTGAAAAGAGAATTTGCAGAAATAAAGACCATCAAAAGTAATATAACGCCAAATGCCAGCAATATTTTGTTTTTGATACTTAAACCTTGTGTTTGACTGTTGAGCTTAACTTTTTTCATTTTTCTTTCCTTGTTAAATTTGAAGTTATGCCCTTCTGCTCCTGCAGAGGGCATGTAATACACATCGGCATAAAGCCAATTATGCTTAGCCATTGATCGTTAAAAACTAAAAAAAATACATTATTGATAGTTTGCGACTATTGGAATTAATTCGATTGATCGATGGAATGTTGCATAAATTTAATGCAACAAATTTCTTGAACGATTTTTGCTATTATTCGCAATCTGTGTTGAAAAGGAGGAAGTTAGCTTTTAACCGCCGAATTGATAAGGGAATTTAAAAATTGATGAACATAGTAAGGAGAGGGTGTCTGACGAAAGGCATAAAGAGATAACGAGCAGGACATAAGCAATTCTTGATTATCGCAGTCGATCTGATAGCGCATTGCACCTCTGTTTCGTGCTTTTTCCTCTCTTTTCTAAAATTACCTTATAAAACGCTTTCGTCAGGCACAGCGGCCAAAGCCACCATTTCCCGCCACGCTTATTCATGATTATCAGCAAGAGGCTGCGAAAAATAACAAGCACTCATCGAATGGCGCCGAATTTGCGTAAAGATAACCTCATTGCTAATCACTGTTCATTTTAATTTTCAATGTAAGATTCAAAAGCAAGTGGTGAACTTAATAATAAACGCATGCGATCCCATGTAATATTTTATAATTGAAAAACAGCCATTTTCAGCATGGAGCCTGAGAGGTAAAAATGAATGATTTTTCTTCCTGACTTTCATTTGGTATTTCTTTTTAAAAAGGGAAAATGGAACGATCTGGTATACATGACGCTAATGAGTCCGACAGCGATTGTTGACCGCTACATTATGTTTCTCGTTGCTAAGTTCGGCTTTGAATTCAGGGCTGAGAATAAAAAGGCGTTGTGTCATTCAGGATGTTTTATGGCAATCCTGTTTGGAGGGAATACTGTTACTGTTGTGTCAGATGACACATATATGAATTGCAGCAGGCTGATATTATCGCCCCAGGTGGACGATAAGCGAGAAGGGGACAGATACGACAAGCTGTCACCTTCCCGAAACGAAGAGGGGACGCTATTCGTTGCCCCATTGGTTGAGGAAGTTCGCGACGTCATCGATACGCTCTTCATGAATGCCTGCTTCGCCGGCCATCTCTTGCTGCGCTTCTTCGCTGATCTCTTCGTTGTTCATTAAGCGGGTGATCAGTAACTGGAAATAGTGTGCCAGGGGATCGCGTTCTGACTCGCTCACCGGCTTCTCGCTTTCCGTCGAATACTCATCCACGATGTCATAAAATTTAAGCGGTATTTCGTTGTTCATAGTCGTTCCCTAAGGCCTGAGCCAGTTGATGCTGCCGATGTGGCTTAGATAATAGCAGTCTTATTTTTCCACCCGAACGAAAATTGCCGGATTACCCCGGCGATGTCTAAAGGGGCACTACGTCGTGCCGTGCCAACTGGCGACGGATGGGACGCCAGTCGGCACAGGGTGAGCCTGATGATGTCAGACCTTGAGCATTTTTACCGTGGCTTCGACGTCAATTTCATCTTCCGAAAAGATTAACGTCGTGCCCTGGAAGGTGGTGATCGCCAGTTTTTTTACCGAGCGCATTTCGCCAGGTTTCGCGGCGGATTTTGGCTTGATGTTGTTCATCAAAAGCCCTACCGACAGCACCGCATTCTCTTTATCGATGCCGGTTTCCACAGGCACCTCTTCGCTGAATACCACGAAAGACTTGATCGAAGCGAGTTTCAGACGCTCGCCTGCGATATAAATGTATTTGCTTTCCGGGATCACTTTAACCGCATAGGCGGACAACCCCTTGTTGTTGGTGGTCGGTTCGAAGGTCACTGCTGCATCTTTCTTGATCAGATCAGGGTTGGCGACCTTAATCACATGAAAATACCGGTTTTCGCCGTTTTCATCTTTGATAAATCCAAAACCTTTATCTTTAAACCATGTTGTGATTGTTCCGTTCATCGCCCTTACCGCCTGATTAATCGTTTATCTACTCAATTTTTGCAGCGCGCAGTGTAAAGCACAATGTCCTTGCAGACTACGTCTTTGGGTTAAGTGTGAGTGATAAAGTTGGGGGAGGAAAGGTGGAACGATGTGCGTGCATCTGTAAACAGAACCCCGGCTCCGGCAGAGAAGCCAGCGGTGACCACGTGTGCTGGCAGATATTTGTTGCAGCATAAGGGGTGGCAAGCGGTTTACCTGTACAGATATCGGGCGACGCGCTAAGGCTCATGAGTTTGCACGATCTTCCATCAGCCCCTCCACGCCCTTCGCTTTTCACGGATAACCTTAAAGAGAAGGTTGCTTCTGCTGATGTTTAATGGACTCGAGGGCAGTAAGAAAATCATCTTCACGGGTAGCCAACGGAATTTCTTCTTCATCAAAACTGGATGCACGTTGAGCCTGCGTATTGACCTCTGTTTTCCGGATGCGCCACCGGGAACAGGCTGAACTTCGTGGCTTCGCAATGTGAATTCTTGTTTTCCATCCAGAAGAGAGATTAATTCAGTCGTGGTGGCTGGTTGCTCCGTCATCTGAGACGATATCAACTGTGTAATCCGGCGCTGCGGTAAAGAATATTGCGGCTGACATAGTGGCTATATTCTTTAACTTTATTGCGAACCCCTTATATTGTTATTACTTTTTTGAAAATGCAGGCGTAATAACGTGGAGCCTGAGTAATGACTCAGCAAGATGGGATAATCATCTTCCACTCTGGCATTTATAACGTTTTTTTATGCCTGATAACCCAGGCAAAAAACCACACAAATTACAGGTGGGAGAGTAAAGGGTGGGCCTTTTTTTTATGCGTAATGGAAAATAAAAAAACAAAATGCGAATTATCCTATTGCACATAAAACAGGTGAAGATAATGAGAGTGATTATAGGTTAGTTATTGTTTTGTATAACAAATAAATAGTTTTGTAGTTGAACTATCCATGGTGCTTTCTCAACAAAGCCATTCGCACCCCGATATTTTCCTGCTACATCTTTGACGTTTTAATTTAATACGGCCGCGTTTTGCCTGTCTCAAACGGAAATTACTGCGGAAAGTAGCCTCCTGTTTCTATAACTAACTAAGGTAGGTTTACAATCACAATGCACCATTTGTAAAATAGTGTAAGCTTAGTGAGAGGGCGCTTTCCCTTTAACTTGTACCGTAAACTCCTTCGGGAGAATCCCGCGAAAGTAGTTTTTCCCATTACACACATTGGATGAGTTAATAACGTTGAAAAGCATAACGGAATTGAAAATGGGTTATACAAAGGTAATTGTTTGGCTTCTGTTAACCCTGTTTCTCATACCAGCAATCACCTTAGTTTTTGCTGAATACGGGAGCAAATCACTCAATCAGGAATACACACAATTCTTTATTGAGGATGCACAAAAACAACATCAGGATGCGGATAAACTCGCCGGGTTCCTGCAACAAAATCCGCCTTCAAGCGTCTGCGGTCCGGTTGCTGCTGAGCTGTTGAACTATAAAAAAGCAGTCTGTGCACCGGGTTCTGAACTCTGGCAGTTCTACATGATGGACAAAGTTGCACTCTGGACGTTGATTGCCGGCGGCGTTGTGCTGCTGATGATTGTGTTATTCAGCGCGCTGGCCTTCAGTAATCGCCGCAGTCAGCTGTTAAGCCTGACGCTGGCCCGCCCGTTCCTGATGTTAGCGGGGTCACTTGAAGTGATTGTTCAGGGGGTAATGCTGGTCTGGCTCTCTTTCTGGGGAACCGCCTTCTTCACGCAAACCTACTATCCAAAACTGGTGATATTGGTGGGGTTGATGGTGTTAGCCGGTATCTACTACATCATCAAAGGCATCTTCAGAAAGCTTCCGCCGGAGGAGAATATCGAAGGCGAAGTGGTAAGCCGCGAAGCCGCCCCACAACTCTGGTCAAGAATTGATGCGCTGGCTGCCAGGGTAGGAACAACTCCGCCGGATCATGTTATTGCCGGTATCGATACCAATTTCTATGTAACAGAGGCACCGCTGCGCGTGAATGACCATCTGTTAACAGGCCGTAAACTCTATGTCAGTATTCCGCTGTTGCGCCAATTGACTCTTGCACAGGCAGATGGCGTCATGGTGCATGAACTGACTCACCTGCATGAAGGCGACACGGCGTCTGGCGCTTTACTGGGGCCGAAACTACACCGCTTCGATCTCTATACCGCGCTGATGAGTGAAAATGTGGCCACGCTCATTGTCTACTATCCCCTTTATTTGTATCGCATGCTGTTTGAGCTGGCATGGCGGCGCAACAGCCGTGAACGTGAGTTCGTGGCCGATCGCAATGCCTCTGCGCTCATTTCACCTGCCGCGATCATCGAATCCCTGATCAAGGTTTCAGCCTATGCAAGTTATCGCTATGAGGTTGAGAAAAATCTCTTTGCCAACAACGCGCTGCATGAGAGTGAACTCGGGATCCGTAAAGCTATCGCCGCGGGTTTGCCTGCGCATGTGAATTCTCCTGGTTTTATCAGTGCCATGCGTGAACAGAATGTGCCGCATCCCTTTGATTCACACCCACCCCTGACAGAGAGAATGCGTAACGTTGGTTTTTCCGTTGAAGAAACCGCCTATGCCTCGGTGGCAGCAGAGCTCCCTATGGAGAGTTGGGTCGATTTAATACCCGTTGCCGACAACATCGAACAGCAGCTTTGGCAGAAATATGAGCGGGATTTCTCTTCTACCCATGAAGAGAGTCTGGCCTGGCGCTATCAGCCCACGGGAGAAGCAGAGACCGCGCTGGTTCTTAAGTATTTCCCTAATGTTCCCTTTACGCTGAAAGATGGTTCGCAGGTCGAAATCACCTGGCAGGGAATAGTGGTGCCGAAAACGGCTGAACTGCTGGACTGGGACAACGTTAAGAATATCAACGTTCTCAGAAATTTTGGCCGGGATACTTTACATGTACAACATGTGCAGCCGAACGCCCACGGTAAAAAACGCAGCAAAATTCCTCTGCCGGGCCTCAAGAAAGAGATTGGTAGGTTCAAGGAGGTGCTCGCTTGGTACTGGCATCGACATCAAACGGTACGCTCACTACTGCAACAGCCCGGTACGGTGACTGAGCAGGACGCGTAACAGGCGGCTCAACCAATTAATCATCGGGGGAGTGTGTGCGCTACCCCCGATGATTAACAGTGAATGAAGTGAACCACGTCCGCTGCTGACCGGGCGCTCAACGTCACCTGATTCAGCCCCCGGCATTCAGATCTTCGCGAGTTGGGCCGCGAAAATAGATGCTACTGATATGGCAACTCCGCGGTTGAGTCAGCACAAAACGAATCGTTTCCCAGATCGATCGTCCATTCAGCAGACGC
Source organism: Phytobacter palmae (assembly GCA_900112785.1). Classification (GTDB taxonomy): domain Bacteria; phylum Pseudomonadota; class Gammaproteobacteria; order Enterobacterales; family Enterobacteriaceae; genus Phytobacter; species Phytobacter palmae. Next base: position 238,180 of record FONB01000010.1, read on the forward strand.
TCCCCCATTCTGGATTGACTCTCGACAAAGCTATCTAACCCTGTAAGTTCGAAATCCGGCGGGTACAACCCGGTAACACGTATATTTTCTTCGGACAACTGCTGTGTCAGTTTAGTGGTAAATCCACTAAGCCCGTGTTTGCTCGCAAAAAAAGCGGGGTGCGCAATTGAATCCGTAAAATTCGGGACCCCGCATGAAGATATCATTGAGACGATATCAGCACTGTCTGAACGTCTTAACCCGGGCAGCAGAGCCTGAGTCAGCAGGATCGAACCTGTCAGCCCTGAACTGATGGTATTGATAATTTCTGTATCAGGCTGATCGTCTAACCTCCCTGACAACCACTGAGCAGCATTGAGGATGAGAATGTCGATGGGCTTATCTGAAAGTAAGAGCTGTGAAGAAAACTGAGAAACAGATTCAGGCCGGGTTAAATCGCAGAGAAACCCTTTTGCAATGCCGTTTTCAGCGGTGATGATGCCGCAGGTTTTTTGAATATCATCAGCCCGCCGCGCGCAAAAATCCACCTCAACGCCTTCTCGTGCCAGCCACACGCACAGCGCCTGACCAAATCCTCCGCCTCCACCAGTAATAACCGCTCTTTTTCCTCTCAACATCTTCATGCATCCTTTTTCTTAATGACTATGGGGGAATCCAGATATACATGAGGAGCGGGTGTGACATCTTTCCGTGAGTGCCATTTTTACATGAGGAGTATGAATACGCTGCACTGCAAACTGTTTGAGAGTGTGCCAGGAACAGACCCTTTCCGCGTCTGGCGCTGACCAGTTCAGCGGCGGTAACGGACGCAAACGCGGCGACGCGTAATGATTATGTTGAAGATGTCCGTTCCTGTATAACGAGCGTATAACATATTTAGCGTATGTTTTGGTACGGTCAGGCTTCTGCTCCAACTGACGATGCCGCAAATTTTGGCGATTCCGGTAACACCCCAACAGGAAGTTTTACTATGCATGCAGATAAAAAATTTCGTTTATATCGCCCCCTGAAAGGGATTACGCATACTTTCGGTGACGAGTGGTTTGCGTTGAAAGCAGAAGCCTTTGCACGTTTTTTCGGTACGCCGACCTTTCTGATTGGACAGACTATTGCGGTGATCGTGTGGATTGCGCTGAACGTTGCAGGTGTCGTGAAGTTTGATCCCTATCCCTTTATTTTACTCAATCTGGCGTTCAGTATTCAGGCGGCTTATGCAGCGCCGTTGATCTTGTTGGCACAAACCCGACAGGCTGAGCGCGATCAGGCGCATGCACTTGCGGATGCACAACACCGTGAAGATCTGGATGACGCAATGACCAGGCGTCAGTTATTAGCTGAGGAGCACTCGGCACAACTACTGGAATTACTGAAACAAAATACTCAACTGACTGAGCTGACCCGGCAAATGGCCGAGCGTATCGAAACGCTCACCCTGCAACTTGCGAAACGTGAGTTTCAGGGACCACAGCCGTAAATTTCAGGTAGCGGCGGGTTTCTGCCAACTGATCTGCTGACAGGCGATGAGCAGTCATCGCAGTTATCCGATCATGGCTTTGAATGGAACGAAATCACCCGAAAAGCGGGTGCTTAAGCCGACAGCTCAGTGAGCCTGGAATGAACATATCCAGTTGCAGTATCAACGCGTAATATCAAAACAAAAATGTGCTTAAACCGGAAAACATCCCTTAGCCTGAGGGATGGTATTTCCAATGACATCTCAGGAGCCTAATTTGCACGTTGAAACATCCCGATTATCCCTTCGCCCCGTACTGGCAACAGACGTCGCCGATCTGTACAGGATTTATGGCGATCCCGCGACGAACACGTTTAACCCCGCCGGGCCATATCCGGACATTGACTACGCCAAAACGGTGCTTATTCGCTGGCTCGACCTCTGGCAAACTCACGGGTTTGGAAACTGGGCAATATCACTGCTCGATAGTCCTGAAACAGTCATTGGTTTTGGTGGGCTGAGCATTCGTAGTTATGAAGACATTATGATTAATAACCTTGGATATCGATTCTCTACCGAGGCATGGGGAAAAGGGCTGGCCACAGAATTTGCGACATGTGCGCTGAAATATGGATTTGAAAATATCGAATTTAGCGAGATTTCCGCTGTTGTACGAGAAAACCATCTGGCATCGCGTAAGGTGCTCATGAAAACGGGGCTACGCTATATCAAGGAAATTCATGATGTTAAAGATGCGCCGCCGAGTCTTCTGTATTCGCTCACCGTGGATGAATGGCTGAGAAATTCAAAATAAAGCTGGCTGCATTAATGGCTACTCTGCGCGTGACGCAGTCACCTGAGGAGTGCCCTTCGGCAACATTTCCCGAAGGGCTGCTCCTGTTCCGGTCGCTATTCGACAACGCTGGTGGGCGCATATCTACTGGCATACGCTTGTAGGTAAACAAGCTGCCAGGTATTTCACCGCTTTTTTTTAAGCCAGTCCCGCTCCCGCAAAAGACTTGCAGACATAGACGGTCTCTTTAATCCCGGTTCTGGCTTCGTACTGTGCCGCAACGGCCTCTTTCACCGCAGGCACCAGCGCTTCCGGCACCAGCGCGACCACGCAGCCGCCGAATCCGCCGCCCGTCATACGCACGCCGCCTTTCTCGCCGATGGTGGCTTTCACAATCTCCACCAGCGTGTCGATTTGCGGCACGGTGATTTCGAAATCGTCACGCATGGAGGCATGCGACTCCGCCATCAGCACCCCCATACGCTGCAGGTCGCCTTTTGCCAGCGCGTCTGCGGCCTCCACGGTACGGGCATTTTCGGTCAGCACGTGGCGAACG
>FONB01000004.1:0-124252 GCA_900112785.1 Phytobacter palmae
CCGTCGATGGTGGAGGAGCTTGCGGTCACGCTCTGTGCGAAAGCGCCGAAAGACATTACGGAAAGAGCGGCAACTGCAACGAAAGTTTTGATGGATTTCATGGTCGTATTCCTTAAGTTATTTGTTCGGGATAGGGCGTGTTGCCCTGATGTGATAAATAATAGACCGACCATTGGGTGATGAAAATCTAAACTATTTGCCGATAACGTTCAAAAAAATAGAACATGTTTTGAGCGTATTTGCAGACACTGTAATCCCGGTGGCGCTGCGCTTACCAGGGCAACGAACTCACCAGACATCCGGTGTCGCACCCCGCTTCACGAGTCCCTTGCTGGAAAGCGTCAACCTGGCGTGCTGGTGTCGCAATGATCTGATGAGGGCATTTTAAAAGTCAGGATGAGTTCCGGGGGACATCAACTCAAATGCTTTATCAATACATTTTGATTTTAATTCTGGTGATAAATCATTCGGTAAGTTTAAATAAAATGAGATACCGTCTTTTTATTTGATAAGTAAGATAAGGGCAGGAAATTTATGAGGAACTTTGGCGGAAGATCACAGGAGTCGAACCTGCCCGGGACCGCTGGCGGCCCCATCTGGATTTGAAGTCCAGCCGCCTCACCGGAGACGACGATCTTCCGCGCCTCGATTGCTACATGGAGGCGGGGCGCATTATAGCCACTTTCAACCATTTACCACATCCCCCATCACACTTTTTTCTCGGTCTGCTGTCCGCTTTTCCATACGTTTAAGTTAAATACTAACTTATTCATGTGGTTACTAAAATTTCTCTTACGGCACAATCGCCGTCATAGTAAACAACAAGCGCCATTCGGTAGCTAAATTCGTGCACACCACGCATAAGCCGTAGAGACTGTGAACGTTTTCAGCCTCTTTTAGCCACGGCTAACCATTTTCCCGCATAGCAACCATAGCGACATCTTTGCCCCCCTCTGGCGCAGAGCGTGTAGCGAGGGGGGTTGAGTTCCCGCTGAAATCGGTGAGACGAAGACCCGATGACAAGGGCAGGCCGCCAGGGATGGCGGACTGAGGTTTGTCGGGACATGACAACCATGTGTGCACCGCATCCGGGGCGGGAGCAGCACGATCACTGGCATTTCTCCCCGTGCCCCACTACGTCTTTCCAGACATTGCGAAAAAATCACCTTATTTAAAATTTTTGTCCTCGCCATATTTGCGAGCGCTATCACGTTAATTAGTCCAAAAAGTGTGATCTGCGCTGTAAATATCTCTGAGATCCCGCTTGTTGTCTTATTTTTTGTCCGGAAGGCAGGACACGATTTAGTATTGTCGTTATTCCAATGCCCTTTTATATTTATCATCACGGATTGCAAACGGAGCTTATCTTTTTTAGAGCTTCATCATTATTTTTAATCTGTGTAAGGGTAAATGATGCAAATGATTACCTCGCGACAAAACAGATTATTGAAATTCCTTCTCCCGCGAAGGGAATTTATTACATTGTTAAAAATTGCTGAATACTTAAATGTATCGGAAAAAACTATTCAGCGGGATTTACGCATCCTCGAACCGTGGTTGGCAGAATGGAATATCGGCATTCATAAACGTGCCGGTGCCGGGGTGATGCTCAGCGCGGACAATATCACAGACTTGTTGCATCTCGACCAGTTGCTTGGCACCGAAGGTGATGATGCCGATGGCATGATGAACAATTCCCGGCGCGTGAAAATAGCTTCGCAACTATTAAGCGAAACGCCACATGAAACGTCCATCAGCAAATTATCCGAACGCTATTTTATCAGTAGCGCCTCTATTGTGAATGACCTCAAGGTGATTGAGTCCTGGATTGCTCCGCTGGGATTAACGTTAATACGCAGCCAGAGCGGAACGCATATCGAAGGCAGTGAAAGCAGCGTGCGTCAGGCAATGGCTTCGCTGATCAATGGCGTTATTAACCATAACGAACCGGGTAGCGTAATCTATTCTCGCCTCGATCCAGGCAGTTATAACGCGCTGGTCCATTATTTTGGCGAAGAAGACGTTTTATTCGTTCAGTCATTATTACAAGAGATGGAGAACGATCTCTGCTGGTCGCTGGGTGAACCCTATTACGTTAATATTTTCACCCATATTTTAATCATGATGTACCGCATTACCCGTGGCAATGCGCTGCCCAAAAAAGATGACAACGCCAGTACCTTTGATGAAAACATCTTTACCGTTGCCAGCCGTATGATCCAGCGGATTGAACAACGCATCGCCCACCCGCTGCCGGAAGACGAAGTCTGGTTTATTTATCAGTACATTATCTCTTCTGGCGTGGTGATTGAAGAGCATAACGACGTCAGCGTAATTGGCCATATGCACTCAAGCGACGAAGCCCGGCTCATTACCCACCGGCTTATCGCGACCTTCGCCGATATGGTCGACAGCGACTTTAGCCAGGATATCGCACTTTATGACGGGCTGCTGATTCATATTAAGCCATTGATTAACCGTCTCAATTACCAGATTCGCATTCGTAACCCGTTGCTTGATGATATCAAAGGTGAATTGCAGGACGTCTGGCGGCTGACCCAATGCGCGGTGAACCGGGTGTTCAGCGGCTGGGGCGAACAGGCGGTGTCGGAGGATGAAATCGGCTATCTGACCGTTCATTTCCAGGCGGCAATGGAGCGGCAGATTGCCCGCAAGCGCGTACTGCTGGTCTGTTCGACGGGTATCGGTACATCACATTTGTTAAAAAGCCGCATTCTGCGCGCCTTCCCGGACTGGACCATCGTTGGCGTGGTCTCTGCGGGGAGCCTTCCGTCGGTACTGACGGATGATATTGAACTGGTTGTTTCGACGATCAATCTGCCGGCCATTGCTCTGCCAGTGGTATATGTCACCGCCTTTTTTAATGATGCTGATATTAAGCGCGTGACGGAAACGGTTATTACGGAAAAATTGCATCGTGCGACGTCTCTGGTCGTCGAACATTAATATCTGAATCCATGAGGTATGTTTAATGGACATAACAAAAATCCTGAATACAAATCGCGTTATTTTAGATATGAAAGCTACAAATAAAACGGAGGCGATTGAGGAATTAACCGACCTTTTGCAAAAAGATGGCGCTATTAATTGCCGGGAAACATTTATTAAAGATGTCTGGCAACGAGAATCAGAAGGGTCGACCGGCTTCGAAAATCATATCGCGATACCCCATGGTAAATCCTCGGCGGTCGTTAATACTACCCTGGCAATTGGACGCACACGCCACGATATTCCCTGGGAAACTCTGGATGGCAGTAACGTGCGCTGCATTATTTTATTTGCTGTACGGCTTGAAGATCAAAACACGACGCATATCCGTCTACTTTCTCAGGTGGCGGGTGCACTGGCGGATGAAGAGATCATCGAGCAATTACTGGTCGAACGTAGTCCACAAAAGATTATTGACTTGTTCAGTCAATATGCCGAATCCGATGTTTGCTAAATAAAAAAGTGGAGCATGTTATGAATATTGTTTGTGTCGCTGCCTGTACGGCGGGAATTGCACATACGTATATTGCCCGCGAGAAGCTAATTAAAGGCGCGAAAGCGCTTGGGCATAATATAAAAGTCGAAACTCAGGGCACTATCGGTACTGAAAATGAGTTACTCGCGGAAGATATTTCCGCAGCCGACGTCGTTATTCTTGCAGTCGATGTCAAAATAAAAGGAGAAGAACGCTTCGTTAATAAACGCATCGTGCGAGTTAAAACCGAAATTGTCATTAAATCACCCGTTCAGTTTCTTGAAAAGGTCGAGAAATCATTAGCTAATGCGTGATCCTTATCTGGAGGTCACATGAGTGAAAATAAAATTCCTGTTTCGCAGGAAATAAAAAAACATCTTTTGACGGGCATCTCGTGGATGATTCCGTTAATTGTGGCAGCGGGTATCTGTATTGCCCTCGGCCAGGTACTCGGCGGCACAAACGTTGGAGAAAAAACGGGCACCATCCCATGGATGCTCAATCAGATTGGCGGCTGGGGAATGGGGTTGATTGTCCCCCTGATCAGCGCCGCCATTGCTTACTCCATTGCTGATCGTCCCGGATTCGCACCGGGCCTGATTGTCGGCTTTGTCTGTGGGCAAATTCATACCGGATTCATCGGCGGGATGCTGGGTGGGTTCCTGGTGGGCTACACCGTCTTGCTGCTTAAACACTACATTCGCCTGCCGAAATCCATGCAGGGGCTGATGCCAATCATGGTGCTGCCTGTCCTGAGCACCATTATCGGCGGCCTGTTGATGATGACCCTGATTGGCAAACCTATCGCCTGGTTGCAGGAAGCGCTGATCCATATGCTTGAGTCTATGCAGGGCGGTTCACGTTTTCTGATGGGGGCGATTCTTGGCGCGATGGCCACGTTCGACTTCGGCGGTCCGGTGAACAAAACCATGTCGCTGTTTGCCGATGGCCTGCTGGTTAGCGGTGTATACGGGCCGGAAGCGGTGAAATTTGTCGGCTCCATAATTCCGCCGTTCGGCATCACCCTCTCTTTCCTGCTGACGCGTCATAAATATACCCGCGCTGAACGCGAAGCGCTGAAAGCCGCCTTCCCGATGGGGATCTGCATGATTACCGAAGGGGTTATCCCGATTGCGGCGCGTGACCTGCTGCGTGTGGTGGGCTCCTGTGTGGTGGCCTCGGCGATTGCGGGTGGCCTGATCATGGTGTGGGGCGTGGAAAGCCCGGTCCCGCATGGTGGCATGTTCGTGGTTCCACTGTTTACCCATCCGCTGCTGTTCTGCCTGGCGTTGGGGATCGGCACGGTTATCTGCGGCGTGATGTTGTCGCTGTGGAAGAAACCGGTGACCGAACGTGACGAAGAGTTTGACGAGCTCAGCGATAAAAAACTGAAAGACGAAGAGATCACTTTCACCCTGGAATAAACGGAGACCGTATGTTTGCCGATATGAAAAGTATGGTGACCAAAGCCTGGCGTGAACACTATGCGCTTCTGGCCATCAACTGCATGAACCTCGAAAGCGCCCGCGCGGCGGTGCGGGTTGCCGAGAAACACCGCGCGCCGATTATCCTGAACCTGTATCAGGGACATCTGGCGCACTTCCCGCCACCGGTTGCCGTGGCGGTGGTGAAAGCGCTGGCCGACGAGGCAACGGTGCCGGTCACGCTGGCCCTCGACCACGGGAAAGATCCGGTGCGCATTCGCCAGGCGTTTCGCGCGGGGTTCAGCGGGCTGATGATTGATGCCTCCGCCTTCCCACTGGAAGAGAACGTCCGCCAGACCCGCGCGGTGGTTGAACTGGCCGCCAGCGCCGGGCTGTGTGTGGAAGGAGAGCTGGGCCATCTGGCCGATGCGCCGCGCTATGACCACGCCACCAATGCGGATCTGATGACACAGGCCGCCGATGTCGAACCGTTTATTGAGCAGACCGGGATTGATCTGCTGGCGGTTTCCGTCGGCACCGCGCACGGCATGTATGCCCCCGGTATCACGCCAGCCATCGATTTCCAGCGCCTGGAAGAGGTTGCCCGCAAATCGACGGTTCCCCTGGCATTGCACGGCGGCAGCGGCACGCCGTTTGACCAGATGCAGCGTTGCCCGTCCTTTGGCGTCGCCAAAATTAACGTCGGCGCGGCGGTATTCGAAGCCGGTAAAGCCGCGCTGCTGCACACCCTGTGTCATGACAGCTCTCGCGAACTGGTGGACGTGCTGATTGCCATGGAGCAGGCCAGCGAGGAAGCCATTATCCCGTATCTACAGGCCAGCGGCGCTATCGGCAAAGCCTGATCCTTATCTGTTACGCCTTCTATGCCTCTGCAACGACGCACCGGCAGGGCTTGCTACACCCTGAAACTGGAGAATTAACATGTTAATTTCGATGAAAGAGTTACTGAAACCCACCCGCCAACACGGTTTCGCCATTGGTGCGTTCAACGTGGCGGATAGCTGCTTTATCCGCGCGGTGGTGGAAGAAGCGGAAGCCACCAACACGCCTGCGATTATCTCCATCCACCCCAGCGAGCACGATTTTGTCGGGGATGCTTTTTTCAGTTATGTCCGCGATATCACCATGCGCAGCCCGGTGCCTTTCACCCTGCATCTGGATCACGGCGCATCGGTCGAGCATGTGTTGCGGGCGATCCAGTGCGGGTTTACCTCGGTGATGATTGACGGCTCGCTGCTGCCCTATGAAGAGAACGTGGCGCTGACTAAAGAAGTGGTACGTCTGGCGCACGCGGTGGGTGTTTCGGTGGAAGGGGAGCTGGGCACTATCGGGCAGACGGGCACATCTGTGGAAGGCGGCGTGTCGGAGGTGACCTACACTGACCCGGCACAGGCAGAGGATTTTATTGCCCGCACCGGAGCAGACACCCTGGCGGTGGCGATTGGTACGGCGCACGGAATCTACCCGAAAGGGATGCAGCCGAAGCTGCAAATGAACATTCTGCGCGACATTGCCGGGCGGGTGGATATTCCGCTGGTGCTGCATGGCGGTTCGGCGAACCCGGATGCGGAAATTGCTGAATCCGTGACCCTGGGGGTGGGCAAAATCAACATCTCCAGTGACATGAAATACGCCTACTTCCAGAAAGTGCGTGAGATCCTCGCCCGTGAAACCTGGTGGGATCCGAACGTGATCTACCCGGATGCGATCAACGCCGCGCGGGAGGTGATCCGCTACAAAATGAAGCTGTTTGGATCAACCGGGAAAGCGTCACTCTACTAAGGCCATGGAGGCGGGTTCGCCCGCCTCTTTCGCAATAAGGAAAGGGATATGTACTACCTGGGGCTGGATATCGGCGGCAGCAAAATCGCGGCAGTGGTGATGGACGCGCAGGGCCAGGAAATAGCCCGCTACCGCTGCCCGACGCAAAAGGCGAGCTATGCGCAATTTGTGGAATCGGTGGTCGCCTTTATCGACCAGATTCGCCATGACATACAACAGCCGATGATAACGGGGATTGCCCTGCCGGGCAGCGTTTCGCCGCTAAGCGGGCTGATTAAAAATTCGAATATTCAGGTCATTAATGGCCGCGCGTTGCAGGCGGATCTTCAGCAGTTACTGGGACAGACCGTGGTGATGGCGAACGACGGCAACTGCTTCGCCCTGTCGGAAGCTTGTGACGGCGCGGGGCAGCAGTATGAAGTAGTGTTTGGCATCACGCTCGGTACCGGCTGCGGCGGTGGGATAGCTATCCACCGCCAGCCATTTGTCGGGGCGTGGGGCAATGCTGCCGAGTGCGGTCACATAACCCTACCGGGCTACAGCGAGCAGCATGATGGCCCGCCAGCGCGTTGTTATTGCGGTAAAGATAACTGCGTGGAGTCGTTTGTCTCCGGGACGGGGTTGAGCGAGCGCTATCAGTTGCTTAACGGGCAGTTTCTGACGAGCGATGCGATTGTGGCGCTGGCGCAGCAGGGGGAACCCGATGCTGTGCGGCAGGTGGCGCGGTTTCGCCAGCAGCTTGCCCGCACACTGGCGACGGTGGTCAATCTTCTCGACCCCGGCGTGATTGTGATTGGCGGCGGGTTGTCGAATGCGGAGTTGCTGATTGCACAGCTTAGCGCCGATGTCGCCCCTTTCGTTTTTACCGATCATTTCTCCACCCCCATCGTGAAAGCCCATCACGGCGACAGCAGCGGCATGCGCGGCGCTGCCTGGCTTGCCATTCGAACCGGGAGAACAGAATGAAACGCTCACAGATTAACTATGCCATTGATAAGGCCCATGCCATCGCCGCGACGTTCCGGGTGTGCCTGCCGGAGTTTGCCTTGTTTACTGCCGAGGCCTGGCGAGAGCAGCCGCTGGAGGAGTGGAGTGAAGTGTTGGATCTGCAACTGGGCTGGGATATTACCGATTTTGGTCGCGGCGATTTCAGCAAAACCGGCCTGACGCTGCTGACGTTGCGTAACGGCGTGCTGCATTCGGCGGCATACCCGAAGCCGTATGCCGAAAAGATGCTGCAAATCCAGCAGGAACAGCAGACGCCATGGCATTTCCATGCCCATAAAATGGAAGACATTCTGAACCGGGGCGGCGGCGATTTGTGTATGCAACTCGGCTGGGCGACAGATGATGCGCTGTTTGACGAGCAGCGCAGGGTGGAGGTGCGTGTGGACGGGCGGTGGCGTACGCTTAAGCCCGGTGAGACGCTGGTGTTAAAACCGGGGCAGGGGGTGTGCCTGCCGCCGCGTCTGTATCATCGTTTTTGGGCCGAGAAAGCGTTAGTGCTCGGCTGGGAGATTTCGATGGTGAATGACGATAAGCGGGACAACCATTTTCTCGAGCCCGGCGGGCGTTTCCCGGTCATCGACGAGGATGTTCCCGTGAAATGGCTGTTATGCCATGAGTATGGACGTTTGAATGTGACATAATTTTCCCGGATGCGGCGTAAACGCCTTATCCGGGGTACGCCAGCGGGGAAATGGATTACGGGGCGGGCTGTGTCGTGGCCGGAGCCGGAGCCGACGTGGGCGCAGCCGTCTCACCACCTGATACCACACCGCCGCGCATCGTCTGTTTCACCTGCTGTTGCTGGGCATTCACGGCAGAGAGCTCACCATCAACCGTTGGTTTTAACGGCGCATCGGCCTGAACGCGGCCCGTGGCGCTCAATTGCAGATTACCATCGCCACCTATCGGTAACGCGGGCCATCCCCACTGTTGCAAGACATTCATCGGCACGCCACGCCCGTTCAGGCTGACCCGCACGGTGCGGTCCGGCGTCTGCCCGACCACGGCGGTGGCTTCCAGCATCCCTTTCTCAACAAAGGCGCTCAGCTCGGTAACGTTCACCGAACTGCCGTTAGCGCTCAACCCCAGCGATGGCCTGCGCATATCCACCCGGTTAAAGGTTGCGGCAGCGGCATTGAGCTTCACATCGCCGTTCCACACGCCCCATTTGTGGTCGCGTGCCAGTTGCACATTGGTGCCGTAGCCATCCAGCGAGGTCAACTGCCACGGGAAGGCCGGGTCGATATCAATCACCAGGTTGCGACTGGCGCTGAACCTGGTCAGCGTGACGCTATTGAGCCAGTCGGGCAGGGTGTCCATCCATAACTGTTTCCAGTTGGCAGGCAGGGTATATTCCAGCCCGACGATGGCTGCATCGTTCAGCACCAGCGCTTTACCGTTGCGTGTCCAGTAGCCGGATGTGCGCACCATTCCGTTTTCCCAGCGGGTGGTGAACTGCTGCATCGCGATGCCTGCCGGGGTAAATTCGGCGTTCACAATCGGATCATAGAAATGCAGTGAGCCGTAGATAAATTCATTGGCATTCATTGATAACTGGCCGTCATCCGTATGCCAGTCGCCTTTGGTCAGCGTCAGGTTGCGCAGCGTAAGATCCAGATCGGCAATTGCCCATTCTGGCCCTTGCAGACGCGCATCGGTCACATCCAGTCGCCCGATTTGTAATGACGGCAGGGTCGTGAGCGGCGCAAAAAAATCTTTCAGCGATTTGTCGCTCTGCAGGCGAATATCGGTCAGCCGCAGGTTATCCACTACCCAGCCACCATCGGCGTTGCGTCGCGCATCACCGGTCAGCGAACCACGCGCCATATCTGCGCCGATGGTAGTCAGCGTGACCGTGCCTTTGTCAATGCTGCCCTGAATTAACACATTGTTGGCAGGAACGCCGTTAAGGGTCATCGAGCCAGCGCTCATCTGAATTTGCGCCTGCGTACCGAGTACATTGCCCTCGACCGGTTGCCAGGGGATCACGGCGCCAGTGACGCGTTGCGCACTCAGATCCCAGCCAGTCGCCGGGCTGTTAAAGGCCATATCGCTCAGTTGCAGACGGTCCGCCTGGAAGGGAAGCGGCGCGGTAGCCGGGGAGAGATTCAGCGTGCCGTCCTGCAGCAAAATGGTGTCGGTGTGCAGTGGATCGGTGAACTGGCGACTACTCAGACCAATATCAACGGCTTTAGCGACCAGCGTGGCGGGTTGCCCTTTGCGGCCAAAATTGACGTTGCGTAACAGCACATGGGAAGGGGAGGAGAGCTGGTGGTCAATAGCATCAACGGTGAGGTGATATTGACTCTTTTCGTTTACCCAGTTACTGACCTGCGTTGCGCCCCAGCGGGTCTGTAGCAGGAAATAACAGGCTACTATCGCCAGCAGCAGGACGACAATAACGAAAATTAGCAGCTTTCCAATAAATTTCATGATCTTCCACCCTCGTAAGCCTGTACAGGAGTTATGCACGATTTATGCGCATTCCTCAAGGCACGAATGGTGAAAGAGCGTTACAGAGGCAACGGAAAACAGCCGCTGCCTCTGTTGGGATTACTGCTTATCGGCAGGGAAAACCAGGTTCAGCACGATAGCGGTGATGCCACCCGCAGCGATGCCGGAAGAGAGCAGGTTTTTCAGCCAGTCAGGGGCGAATTGCAGAATCATCGGCTGCTGGGAGACGCCCAGGCCAACGGCCAGTGACAGGGCGATGATCATGATCGCGCGGCGGTTCAGCGGCTCGCGGGAAACGATACGTACGCCAGAGGCGGCAATAGTACCGAACATCACCAGCGTTGCACCGCCGAGCACCGGCTCAGGCAGTTGCTGAACGAAAGCGGCAACGGCCGGGAACAGACCCATCACCATCAGCATGACGGCAACGAAGAAACCAACATACCGGCTGGCAACGCCCGTTAGCTGAATCACGCCGTTGTTCTGGCCGAAACAGGAGTTCGGGAAGGTATTAAACACTGCAGAAACAAAGGAGTTCAGACCGTTTGCCAGTACGCCGCCTTTCAGGCGATTCATATAGACCGGGCCGGAAACCGGCTGCTCAGAGACGTCTGACGTCGCGGTGATATCACCGATGGTTTCCAGCGAGGTGATCATAAATACCAGCATCAGCGGCAGCAGCAGGCTCCAGTCGATGCTCAGGCCGTAATACAGCGGTGTGGGGATCATAATGGCGCTGGATGGCGCGTTATACGCCGGAAGCATATCCATCATCATGGCGACGAGATAGCCGACCGCCATTGCAATCACCAGGGAGGCAATACGCAGGTACGGGTTACGCTGACGGTTCAGCAGGATGATGATGGCAAGGACGATGCCTGCCAGCAGCAGGTTTTTCGGCGCGCCGAAGGTATGGTTCGCCATCGCGCCAAAGCCACCACCCACGGATGTCAGGCCGACCTGAATCAACGACAGGCCGATGATCATAACTACCACACCGGAGACCAGCGGGGTGATGATGCGGCGGGCAAAAGGCAGAATGCGGGAGATAACCATCTCGGTGCAGCTTGCCAGCATCAGGGAGCCGAACAGGGCGGCCATCATTGTTGGCACATCGGCCCCGCCGGTTTTCAGTGCGGTTCCCCCCATAATCAGCGGCGCGACAAAGTTAAAGCTGGTGCCCTGAATAGACAGCAGGCCGGAACCAACCGGACCCCAGGCTTTAATCTGGATGATGGATGCGACGCCGGATGCGAACAACGACATACTGATGATGTGCTGCGTATCCTGAGCCGGTAAACCCAGCGCCTGGCAAATCAGCAGGCCTGGGGTGATGACGCCAACAAACATCGCCAGCAGGTGCTGTAGCGCGGCAAAAATAGTTTGCGCCAGCGGTGGGCGGTCTTCAAGGCGGTAGATCAGCTCGCTGGGCTGGGTATGCGCAACCGTTTGCGCATTTTCGGACTCGATGGTGTTGACAGACATCGCAAACAATCCCCTGATGGAAAAGCGGAGATTCTATCGGACTGTTTGGTAAAAGCAAACGGTTGCTAAACAATAAAACGTACTTTTATAAAGAATGTTGAGAGCGACAAGTTGGGTTCTAAGCCCCACTGAATTTGGGTGGTCCGCGTATTTATCGCTCCAGCGAATTTGCGCAATGCTAAAATCATCGGCAATCGCGCATGATAATTAAAAATTAGGGATTGATATGAAAGGAAAAATAGTGCTCGCTCTGGCCTTTTTCTCTGCCGGGTGTCTTGCTGATGAATACGATCTGCACAGCTGCCGTAACGGCTATTTCCCCACCTGGCCAGGCGTATTTAACCAGGCGAAAGTGAAAGTGGATGGCGATGCAAAAGTGCATTTTTATCGCGATGATGACGGCTGCCCGGGTCAGGGTGAAACCTGCGCAACAAAACCGTATCTGGTGGCGGGTGACACGGTACTGGTGGCTCAGGAAGTGCCGGGCTGGAGCTGCGTCTGGTACTCGGGGAAAAAACATGAGTTTGTCGGCTGGATGCCAACTAAGACCTTAGAAAAGCAGCCGATTAACAACGCGACGCTTGCCGAGTGGACGGGTAAATGGCGTGCCGAAATAGGTGATAATGAAATTCATATTACGTCTGCGGGAAAAGGGCAGCTTAACGTCAACGGCCAGGCGACCTGGTATGGCGGAAAAAATGCGGCAGGGTATGAAGTTGTCCATACCGGCGATCTCGATGAAACCATAACGCCACAAGGGAATGCACTGCACTGGGGAAACCCGAAAGAGGAGTACTCTTGCAGCGGGACGGCGCAGCTGGTTAATGGCAAATTAATCGTCCATGATAGCGGCTACTGCGGCGGTATGAACGTCAGTTTTGACAACGTCTATCACAAACAGTGATCAGGCGTTTGAATAACGCTCTGTCTCCGGCATCCAGCGCTCAATAAGGGCTTCTGCCTGCCGGGGATAGCGTTCATGAATATGACGGGCGATGCGCTGTACTTCCGGGATCATCGCCTGGTCGCGCAACAAATCGGCCACTTTGAACTCGGCATTCCCGGTCTGGCGTGTGCCGAGCAGCTCGCCGGGGCCGCGAATTTCCAGATCTTTTTGCGCAATCACAAATCCGTCGTTACTGTCGCGCAGCACCTGCAGACGTTTTTGCGCGGTTTTCGACAACGGTGATTTGTAGAGCAGTACGCAGTGCGAGGCCACCGCGCCACGTCCGACGCGACCGCGTAACTGGTGGAGTTGCGCAAGACCCAGACGCTCCGGGTTTTCGATAATCATCAGACTGGCGTTGGGCACATCCACGCCCACTTCAATTACGGTGGTGGCCACCAGAAGATGCATTTCGCCTTGCTTGAAGGCCTGCATCACCGCCTGTTTTTCCGCAGGTTTCATTCGTCCGTGAACCAGGCCGACATTCAACTCCGGTAGCGCCAGCTTTAACTCTTCCCACGTGGCTTCCGCTGCCTGGGCCTCCAGCAGATCGGACTCTTCAATCAACGTACAGACCCAGTAGGCCTGGCGACCTTCCCCTATACAGGCGTTGCGTACGCGGTCGATAATTTCGCTGCGCCGGGTATCCGGAATGGCGACGGTGGTCACAGGCGTTCGGCCTGGCGGGAGTTCGTCAATAACCGAGGTGTCGAGATCGGCATAGGCGGTCATCGCCAGCGTGCGCGGGATCGGCGTTGCGGTCATGATCAACTGATGGGGATGGAAGCCCTGTTGCTGGCCTTTTTCCCACAGAGCCAGGCGCTGATGCACGCCGAACCTGTGCTGTTCGTCGATAATCACCAGCGCGAGGCCGTTAAACTGGACCTGCTCCTGGAAGATGGCGTGTGTACCGACAATCATTTGTACCTGACCGCTGGCAATGGCCTCTTGCTGTGCCTGGCGTGCTTTGCCTTTCTGCTTACCCGCCAGCCAGCCCACTTCCACGCCGAGTGGTTCGAACCAGTTGCGGAAATTGTTGGCGTGCTGTTCAGCCAGTAGCTCGGTCGGCGCCATCAATGCCACCTGGTTGCCGTTCGCAATCGCCCGCAATGCTGCCAGCGCTGCTACCAGCGTTTTCCCCGAGCCTACATCGCCCTGCACAAGGCGCATCATTGGCACATCGAGCGCCATGTCACGTTCAATTTCTGCCACCACGCGCGCCTGTGCGCCGGTAGGTTTGAATGGCAGCGAGGCCAGCAGAGCATTTTTCAGCGTATCCTGAGGATTCAGCGGTTTTGCGTGATAACGCTGCGCCCCGGCACGTAACGCCAGCATGCTGAGGTTGTGCGCCAGTAACTCTTCCAGAATTAAACGTCTTTGCGCCGGGTGCTGCCCGGTTTCCAGATCGGCGAGCTGCAACGTCGGCGGCGGACGATGCAAGGTACGCAAGGCTTCCGGCAGTGTCATCAGCCCCTGTGCCAACTCTGGAGGCAGCAGTTCAGCAATCGCGCAGGTGGCAAGCAAATCCAGCGCCTGATCGGTAAGCTTACGCAATGTCGCCTGTTTTACCCCCTCGGTCGTCGGATAAACCGGCGTTAAGGTTTCCTGTAATTCTGGGGTGCTGAGATCACCCTGTACGCGATATTCCGGATGGATCATCTCTGCGCCGTATTTCCCACGCTTCGCTTCGCCGTAGGCCAACACGCGACGCCCGGTCGCGAGACTGTTTTTCATCGCCGCGTTGAAGTTGAAAAAACGCATGGTCAGAATGCCGGAACCGTCGCTTATCTGGCATGTCATCATACGACGCCCGCCAAAGGTGATATTGCAGTTCAGCACTTCTCCTTCCACCGTGGCGTAAATGCCCGGCAGAAGGTCGGCAATAGGGTAGAGTTGGGTGCGATCTTCGTAGCGTAAAGGCAGATGCAGCAGTAAATCCTGAACCGTATGCAGGCCGATTTTTGCAAGTTTGCTGGCCTGCGCCGCGCCAACGCCGGTAAGGGTATTGAGAGGGACGGCATCCAACAGGCGACCTTGCATAGGCGTTATCTCGCGGCCTGCATGGTGGCCCACCAGGCTTCGTCGGCATCCACTTCGCCGCGTTCATTGACGCGGGGATAAGGCAGACCTTTGCGTTTCGCAACGCGCGCCAGTACCGGGTAACCGCCTTCAAACAGCCGACGCTGTTGTTCTTCATCGGGCAGCATGCTGTTTTCGCGCAGGTACATGCCTGCGTTTTGCCGTTGGCGCTGGGCTTCGTAGAGGATCAGCGCAGAGGCGACGGAAACGTTCAGTGACTGCACCATGCCGATCATCGGGATGATAATATCCTGATCCGCCAGATCTAATGCTTCCTGGCTGATCCCGGTTTTCTCCTGGCCCATTAAAATACAGGTGGGACGGGTGTAATCGATCTCGCGAAAATCAACGGCTTTGTCTGAGAGGTGTGTTGCCAGAATCTGCATTCCCACCGCTTTCAGCCGGGAAACAGCTTCGCCGATGGTCGGGTGCGTTTTCACTTCCACCCAGCTGTTGCTACCCGCAGCGGATGACAGCATGGTATGCATGCGACGACTGGGCCAGACGGCGTGAACTTCATGTACGCCGACGGCGTCCGCAGTGCGGATAATAGCGGAGACGTTATGCGGTTTGTGGACCTGTTCCATGCATACGGTCAGGTCCGGTTGACGCCTGGCGAGCATTTCGCGGATTCGCGCATAACGTTGTGCGTTCATATACACTTCATCCTTCAAATTGCCCCTTTAGTCGCTGCGGATTACCCGGCTCATCCCTGGGCCGCTGCAAACAGCGTTCAAATTTGCTCCCGGCAGATTTGTCATTCGCTTGCTGCCACGACGCAATTCGAATGCTTTTGTGTAGGACATACTAGTTTCGGTTACGGGTGACTTTAATCACATCCGGCATGACGCGGATTTTGCGCATGATGTTCGCCAGGTGGACGCGATCGCGTGATGTCAGGCGGATAAAGGCGCTATAAACGCGGCCGTCTTTTTCTTCCGTGTTCAGGCTCTGAATGTTGGAAGACGCGGTGTTGATTGCCGCTGTCAGATTCGCCAGTGCACCCTGGTGGTTGAACATATCCACCTTGATTTCGGTAATAAATTCCTGCGCGGTGTCCTTATCCCACTCAACGGCCATAAACTTCTCTGGCTCTTTCTGGTAGCCACGGATGTTACGGCAAGATTCATGGTGGATAACCAACCCTTTACCGGGGCTGACGTGCGCCACAATAGGGTCGCCGGGAATCGGACGACAGCACTTCGCGAAGGTAATCAGCACACCGTCCGCACCTTTGATTGGCAAATGGCTGCCGCTGGCGCTGGCACTCGTGGTAGTACTGGTGCTTTGCGTTGTCGCCGCTGCTTCGCCCTGCTGCAGATTCTTCGCTACCACTACGCTCATGGCGTTACCGAGACCAATTTCCGCCAGCAGATCGTCAAGCGTGGCGAGTTTCATGCGGTCCAGTTCGCGCTGAATATGTTCTTGCGGAATTTCCGCCAGCTTACGGCTTCCACCCAGCGCGTGATTGAGCAGACGGCGGCCCAGACTCACCGAATCATCACGCTTGAGGTTTTTCAGCAACTGACGAATTTTGGCGCGAGCTTTCGAGCTCACGACAAAGTTAAGCCATGCCGCATTCGGACGTGCGCCCGGTGCGGTAATGATTTCTACGGTTTGTCCGCTGGAAAGCGACTGCGACAGAGGATACGGCTGCCTGTCAACGCGTGCGCCCACACAGGCGTGGCCGATGTCGGTGTGTACCGCATAGGCGAAGTCGACCGGGGTCGCACCTGCCGGCAATTCCACGATACGGCCTTCCGGGGTGAAAACATAAATCTCATCCGGAAAGAGATCAGATTTGACGCTCTCAATAAATTCAAAAGAGCTGCCTGCGCTCTGTTGCAGTTCGAGCAGGCTTTGCATCCAGCGTTGGGCGCGGATTTGCGCGGTGGTACTGGTTTCGCCATGCTCTTTATAGGCCCAGTGCGCCGCAACCCCCATCTCCGCCATCTGGTCCATGTCCTCGGTGCGAATTTGCACTTCAACCGGAACGCCATGAGGACCGATCATTGAGGTGTGCAGAGACTGATAGCCGTTCGCTTTTGGAATGGCGATATAGTCTTTAACACGACCCGGACGCGGTTTGTAGAGGCTGTGCATCTGGCCCAGCACGCGATAGCAGGTGTCAGAATCATGGACGATGACGCGGAAGGCGTAGATATCCATAATTGAGTGAAAACGCTGCTCTTTGAGCACCATCTTGCAGTAGATGGAGTACAGGTGCTTTTCGCGACCGCTAACGCGACACGGAATGCCCGCTTCCTGCAGCCGCCCTTCGATTTCAGAAAGGATCTTCTGAATCATCTCTTTACGGTTCCCGCGCGCGGCTTTCACCACTTCTTTAATGACGCGATAACGGTTTGGGTACAACGCTTCAAAGCCCAGCTCTTCAAGCTCGGTTTTGATGTGATGAATACCTAAACGGTGCGCCAGGGGGCTGTAAATTTCGAGGGTTTCACGGGCGATGCGGCGGCGTTTATCCGGGCGAAGAGAGCCCAGCGTGCGCATGTTGTGGGTACGGTCGGCGAGTTTAATGAGAATGACGCGGATATCCTGCACCATCGCCATAATCATTTTGCGGAAGTTTTCGGCCTGCGCCTCTTTCTTATCGCGAAACTTGAGCTTATCAAGCTTTGATACCCCTTCCACCAGTTCGGCAACGCTTTTGCCAAACAGCTGTTCCATGTCCTGGTAGGTAGCGGGGGTATCTTCAATCACGTCATGCAGCAGCGCGGCCATCAGCGTTTCGTGGTCGAGTTTCATCTCGGCCAGGATACAGGCTACGGCGACCGGGTGCGTGATATAGGGTTCACCACTTGAACGTGTCTGGCCCTCGTGAGCGTCACGTGCAACGAGATACGCCTGCCGAAGACGCTTAATCTGGTCTTCCGGCAGGTAGTTTTGAATCAGTTGATTCAGACTTTCAAACAGATACAAGGGCGACCCGCTTATTGATTAACGACGACCTTCAGCAATAGCGGTAACGGCTTGTAATTCAGCGGCTTCCTGCTCTTGCTGTTCCTGGCGCTCACGTACGTCAAGGATCTGGTTGTTAATCAGACCTTCTTCGATTTCGCGCAGCGCGATAACGGTGGTTTTATCGTTTTCTTCCGGTACCAGCGGATCCTTTCCGCCTACCTGCATCTGACGAGCGCGACGCGCGGCGACCAGTACCAGGTCAAAACGGTTACCAATTTTCTCTACAGCGTCCTGAACAGTTACGCGTGCCATATTTAAAATGCTCCACAGATGGTGATGGACTGGGCATGATACTGAATGTGGGTTCAGTCTGCCAACAGTTTGCTGATTAAAGCGTCATGTCGCTGCATCTGGCGGCCCATACGCAGACGTTCGGCGCGAATAATGGTTTTGAGATCGCCCAGGGCGGTATCGAAATCATCATTCACAATAAGGTAATCATACTCTGCGTAATGGCTCATTTCCGCAACTGCTTGCGCCATGCGCTTTGCGATAACGTCTTCGCTGTCCTGACCGCGACCGCGCAGACGTCTGTCCAGCTCGATTTTTGACGGCGGCAAAATAAAAATGCTGCGCGCCTGCGGCATTTTCATGCGGATTTGCTGCGCGCCCTGCCAGTCAATATCCAGGAATACATCTACGCCCGTTTTAAGAACTTGCTCAATCGTAGCGCGCGATGTGCCGTAATAATTGCCAAATACCTCGGCGTGTTCAAGGAAAGCGTCATCGTCAATCATCGCTTTAAATTCGGCATGATTAACGAAGAAATAGTGTTCTCCGTGCACTTCACCCGGACGCGGCGCGCGCGTGGTGTGTGAAACAGAAACCTGGGTGTCATACAACGGTTGGGTTTTTAATAAAGCCTGGATGAGGCTTGATTTACCCGCGCCACTGGGGGCGGAAACAATATAAAGCGTGCCTTGAGCCATGAGAGTCTTTTGTATGTGAATTGCGAAAGGAAACTTACATACGTGCCTATTATACACAACGGCGCAACGTGACGTAGCCCTCGTCACACTTTTTACTGTTGATAATGACGTTTTGCGCTTCTTTTCCCTGATTTACCACCCTTTTTCTGCAAACGGTGAAAAACCCCGGAACCTGCCTCGCAAACCCTTTATTACTGTCTCGAAAATGCGCATCTGTCGCGATATACCCACGGCATTCAGTTAAGGAGATAGCGAAATGTGGATAAGGACATTCATGGTTATCAGTGCGATGACATGGAGCGCATGTAGTTACGCGGCTTGCCCGGTATGGACATCAGCACGGGCAGAGCAAGAGATAGTTCAACTGGAAAAACAGATTGCGCAATGGAATGAGGATTACTGGTTACAGGGCGCGAGTGCCGTAAGCGATGATGTTTACGATAATCTCAATGCTCAGCTTGCGAACTGGCGGCGCTGTTTTGGGCAGGAGGTTCCTTATGATGCGCCAGCGCTGTCCGACGGTACAGTGAGGCATCCGGTCGCGCATACGGGGGTCGATAAACTGCGTAACAAAGAAGCGCTACAGAAGTGGATGACGGGTAAAACAGCGCTTTGGGCACAACCGAAAGTGGATGGCGTGGCGGTCACACTGGTCTATCGCCACGGCATACTTGAGCAGGTTATCAGCCGGGGAAATGGGCTGGTGGGGGAAGACTGGACGGATAATGCCCGCCGTATTCCCGCACTACCGCAAAACGTTACGGGCGCACTGGCAAACAGCGTCTTACAGGGCGAGCTGTTTTTAAAGCGCGAGGGCCACATCCAAAAAGAGATGGGCGGTATGAACGCCAGGGCTAAAGTGGCGGGCGCCATGATGAGGCGAGGCGGATCGGATGTGTTAAACGAGATTGACGTCTTTGTCTGGAGCTGGCCGGACGGGCCTCAGACCTTAGCCCGGCGCCTGCAAATATTAACCCAGGCCGGGTTTGACTGGGTGGAACGCTACAGTGTGCCTGTTCGCAATATCAGTGAGGTGGAGACTCTCCGCGAGCGCTGGTTAACCACCGCACTGCCTTTTGTGACGGATGGTGTGGTGGTGCGTAGTGCTAAGGAACCGGAAGGGAAACAGTGGCTTCCGGGGCAAGGTGCCTGGGTTGCGGCATGGAAGTATCCGCCGGTCGAACATGTCGCAGAAGTGAAAAACATCCGCTTTACCGTTGGACGTACCGGCAAAATTGCCGTGGTGGCCCAGCTTGAACCAATACAGCTGGATGATAAACGTGTGCAGCGGGTCAATGTTGGTTCCCTGCGACGTTGGCGGGAACTGGATATAGCGCCTGGCGATCAGGTACGGATAAGTCTGGCAGGACAAGGGATCCCGCGCATTGATGATGTGGTCTGGCGCGGGCAGGTTCGCGATAAACCGCAGCCGCCAGCCCCGGTTTTCACGCCGCTCACCTGTTTTTATGCCTCACCGGAGTGTCAGGAGCAATTTCTGGCCCGGCTGATATGGCTGAGTTCAAAGCAGGCGCTGAATATTGACGGGCTGGGTGAGGCGGGCTGGCGTGTGTTGCATCAGGCGCACCGGTTTGAACATCTCTTTTCCTGGCTGGCGCTGACCAAAACGCAGCTACAGGAGACTGCTGGAATAACGCCTGCCCGTGGGCTGCAACTTTGGCATCGCTTCGAGCTTGCCCGGGATCGGCCATTTATGCGCTGGGTTTATGCCCTTGGCCTGCCGTTAACAAAGTCAGCAATTCAGGCCGCCGGAGATACCCACTGGCGGCAGATGCAGGGCCGAAGCAGCCAGGCATGGCAGAGCCTGCCAGGGATAGGTACAGAGAAAGCTCGTCAGGTCATGGTTTTTATTCAGGACCCGGTGATTCAGACACTGGTCGCCTGGCTGGGTGAACATGGGATTGTCGGCTTTTAGCGCCGTGTCTTTGGAGGAATCCTTCTGCGTAACAGTCAGCATATGAATCGACATGTTTGACTATCAACCCGCTTACAAAAGCTGACCAGGCTCTACATCCTCAGGAGCGACATGCGTAATCGTATTGAAGCACAGCAGAAATGAAAGAGTTGCCTGGCCTAAACCGACGGGCCGTGTAGCTCAATAAATCCCTTCTCAATGTCGTACCTGAGATGTTTGGTTAATGAAAATTGTGGATCATTCTTATCAAATTTAAGGGTGACCATATCCTGATACGCCTTAACGGTCATCCCATCATAAATATGCTGGTTGATGTTGTAGCCGGAGCAGTTGGTAAGGTTAGAGGTGCCCCGTCGCCAGGACTTACCCACTATCCTGATGATGAACTCATGGCATTCGGACAGGTTATGGTTGCGGATATTTGTGGCGTTAATGATAGTCATCGTTTGCCTCGTAAAGTTCCCGCGCATTTACCTTAAGGGCATGATCCCGTGGCACCTTGCGCGATGGTGCCATGAATAATGGCGTATTTTTTGTGTATTTCCGAATTCCTGGCAAGCGTCACATTTTTCAGGGTGGTCACAATCGGGTTGCTGTTGCTGTCTCCCTGAAATATCAGCGTACCTGGCGTAAGCACTTTCACCTGATCAAATGTAATGTCACGAAAGACGGGGAGGCTGTCTCCCTGTGCTTTTGACTCATAGCGCGTGTCCAGAACAATTGGATTTTTCACGTTTTCCATGCAGATATTGCGATAGGTGACTCCGGTGACCAGGCCACCACGTGAGCGGTCACTTTTAATACGCAGCCCATTGGTTGTGCCATTCAGCGTGAGAAGGTTGACGTCAACGTCACTCACGCCTTTATTGACCTCGCTACCAATGGACATGCCATGTCCGGAACCAAACTTGTTATCCACAATGGAGATATGGGACGTACTGGCATTCCCGGCCTTAATGGCCACGTTGTCATCCCCGGTGTCGATCACGCTGTGGGTTAGCGTCACATTCGTCGAACCCATAGGGTCAAAACCATCCGTATTGCGCGCAAAAGCGGGGGTGTCGATAGTGATCCCCCATAGCGTCAGCCCGTTGCTGCGGTTGCCCACTATATGAAAATTTGGCGCGTTTTTAAGTGTTATCTGGTACAGCGTAATATCGCTGGAATTATCAATTTGAATTAATCGAGGCGCATTCTGTTTGCTGTCGCTTTTTTGCGCCTCTTTTGCCAGTTGCCACCAGGTCTGATTTCGCCCGACCATGACGGTGCCACCCTGGCCATCAATCATTCCCTGGCCATAAATCCCGCTGCCGACCGCATTTTTAATCCAGATAAAAGGCTTACAACCCTTCCCTGAATCATCCAGCGTGCCGCAAGTCTGTTTCCCTGCGTCGAACCGGGCCGGATTGGCAACAGCCATCAACGTAACCCCTTTATCGATAGCCAGGCTTACGCCCGATGGCAGGCTGAGAGGGCCGCTGTAGAAGATGTCTGTTTTTTCTGATGCGGCCAGATGTAAGACTTTCCCGCGAGCGCAGGTATTGAGTGCCGTCTGAATGGCCTGCGTTGCGTCACCTGTTCCACTGGCATAGAGCGTCTGACAAGGCGGCGGTGAGACCGGCTCTGTGACGGTACGCATGTCCCCGGCTTGTACCTCAAAGGCACTTAGCATCAATAAGATAGCGGTCAGATAGCACGTACGGGTATGAAGCGGTCGCGAGGATAAAGACATAAAAAAGCCCGGACAGGTGGAAACCTGGCAATCACCATACCGGGGGCGATGTCGTACTGTAAAGCTGTGCCGGGAGGCCGATGTCAAAAACAGAAAAGCCCGCAACGGGCGGGCTTTCACTACGCTGGCGCAGGGTTACTCGATATTCTGAATCTGCTCGCGCATTTGCTCAATCAACACTTTCAGCTCGATGGCGGAATTGGTGACATCGGCATTAATGGACTTAGACGCCAGGGTGTTCGACTCACGGTTGAACTCCTGCATCATAAAGTCGAGGCGGCGACCCACAGCCTCTTTCTTCTTGAGGATGTTGTAGGTTTCTTTAACGTGCGCCTCCAGGCGGTCAAGCTCTTCGGCAACGTCAATACGCTGAGCCATCAGTACCAGCTCTTGTTCGAGACGGTTATTTTCCAGCTGTACCTGTGCTTCTTCCAGTTTTGCTACCAGGCGGTCGCGCTGCCATTGCAGAATTTCCGGCATCTGCGCACGCACGTTTTTCACTTCGGTGCTGACGCCTTCCAGACGCTGCTCAATTAATGCTTTCAGCGCCTGGCCTTCGGTTTCGCGGGCGAGGATGAAATCGTCCAGCGCGCCATCGAGGGCAGACAGAATCTCTGCGCCAATCGCGTCCAGATCCTGCTCCTGAGCAGCCATAACGCCCGGCCAGCGCAGAATATCCACCGGGTTGATTTCGCCTTCATCGCTCTGCATTTTGACCCAGTTGGCGGCATTCACCAGCTGTTTTGCCAGTTTTTCGTTGAGAATCAATTCGCCTTGCGCGCTGGCGTCAGGTTCAAAACGTAAATTACATTCGATTTTCCCGCGAGTCAGACGCGTACGGATGCGCTCGCGAACCACGGGTTCCAGGCTACGAAATTGTTCCGGCAGACGGAAGTAAGTTTCAAGATAACGCTGGTTTACCGAGCGCAGTTCCCAGGAGGCAGAGCCCCAGCTACCCTTGATTTCACGCCGGGCGTAGGCGGTCATACTGCGGATCATAGACGTTCCCGTTTTTTAAGGAGAGATGCGGGGATTATAGCTTTCACGGGCTTATCAGGATAGGAATAACCTCGGTAAGCCAGTATAATGCGCAGCCACATTCGTAACAGCCGGAGAAATCATCATGCGTCCAGCAGGCCGTAGCACCACAGAGGTGCGTCCCGTCACCCTGACTCGCCACTATACAAAACACGCAGAAGGCTCCGTGCTGGTTGAATTCGGTGATACCAAAGTGCTGTGCACCGCCACCCTTGAAGAAGGTGTACCGCGGTTTCTGAAAGGTCAGGGCCAGGGCTGGATTACCGCTGAATATGGCATGCTGCCACGCTCCACCCATACCCGTAACGCGCGCGAAGCGGCAAAGGGCAAACAGGGCGGGCGCACCATGGAAATTCAACGGCTTATCGCTCGTGCGCTGCGTGCGGCTGTCGACTTAACCGCGCTGGGCGAATATACCATCACCCTGGACTGCGATGTAATTCAGGCCGATGGCGGTACCCGTACTGCCTCAATCACCGGTGCATGCGTTGCGCTGGCCGATGCGCTAAACGCACTGGTAAGCGCAGGCAAGCTGAAAACGAACCCGATGAAAGGACTGGTAGCGGCGGTTTCTGTCGGTATCGTTAATGGCGAAGCGGTTTGCGATCTGGAATATGTTGAAGACTCCGCTGCGGAAACCGACATGAACGTGGTGATGACCGAAGATGGCCGCATCATTGAAGTTCAGGGTACTGCCGAGGGTGAGCCATTCACCCATGAAGAACTCCTTACCTTGCTGGCCCTGGCCCGAGGGGGAATCGAATCGATTATCGCGACGCAGAAAGCAGCGTTGGAAAACTAGTTTTTAAGGCGACTGAGAAGTCGCCTTTTTTTTGTCCATTAAAAAGAAAGAGCCTGCTCATCAGGCGTAATCGAAGCAGACAGTCTGCACGCGGACAGCACAGAAAAACCGCAGCGTAAATGTTGTACGTGAGGATTTTGAGTACTGCCCGGGTTTAAACTGACAAGCAAGATAAGCCTGATGAGGCTGGTTTTAAGATGAGGAGCGAATCCATGAAACAGTATCAGCGTGAGTTTATTGAGTTTGCGCTTAACAAACAGGTACTCAAGTTTGGCGAGTTCACCCTGAAATCCGGGCGTAAAAGCCCCTATTTCTTTAACGCCGGCCTGTTTAATACCGGGCGTGACCTGGCGTTGCTGGGCCGTTTTTACGCCGAAGCGCTGGTGGATTCGAAAATTGATTTCGACCTGCTGTTTGGTCCGGCTTACAAAGGTATCCCTATCGCGACCACTACGGCGGTCGCACTGGCTGAGCACCATGAGCGTGACGTGCCGTATTGCTTTAACCGCAAAGAGGCCAAAGACCATGGGGAAGGCGGTACGCTGGTGGGCAGCGCATTGCAGGGCCGCGTCATGCTGGTGGACGACGTGATCACTGCCGGTACGGCAATTCGCGAGTCCATGGAGATCATCAAAGCGAACGGTGCGACGCTGGCTGGCGTGCTGATCTCTCTTGATCGTCAGGAGCGTGGACGGGCGGATATTTCCGCGATCCAGGAAGTTGAGCGCGACTATGGTTGCAAAGTGATTTCAATCGTCACCCTGAAAGAGCTGATCGCTTATCTGGAAGAGAAGCCGGAGATGGCTGACCATCTGGCTGCGGTACGGGCATATCGGGAAGAGTTCGGCGTTTAATATTATCCCCTGTGGCGCTGTGCTTGCCGGGGGTACATCGATTGCGTTGCCCGGATGGCGGTTAACCGTCATCCGGGATAACTTATCGTTTACTGTAACTGTGCCGCCAGCAATGGCCAGCGTGCTTCAAACTCATCGGTCGGACTGTATTTAAACTCGCTACGCACATAGCGTGACAACATTCCTTCACAAAACGACAGCAACTGACTTGCCAGCAGCGTTTCGTCAGTGACATAGCCTTCGCCTTCACGCATCTTCTTTTCGCGCAGTACCTGACGAATCTGGGATTCGATACGCTCAAAAAGCTGATTGATACGCCCCTGTAAGCGATCCTGTTCAAACATCAGCGCATGACCGGTAAGAATGCGGGTTAGCCCCGGATTACGCTCACCAAACCCCAGAATCAGTTGCACTATCAGACGCAGGCGCGCAGTGGTGTCCTTTTCGTCTTTCATGATCAGGTTGATGCGTGTCATCAGGCTATCTTCGATAAACTCAATGAGGCTATCGAACATGCGTGTCTTGCTAGGGAAATGACGGTACAAAGCGGCCTCGGAGACGCCAACAGACGCCGCCAGTTTCGCCGTAGTGATGCGTTGACTTCCATCGCTGGATTCAAGCATCAGTGCCAGAGACTGAAGTATTTCTTCGCGACGATTCCTTTTCGCAGTTTGTTTTTCTGCCATGTTGCAAAATACCCCTGAAATAAGCGCTTATCAGGCGAACATCCACGCGGCGGCCGCAAACCGATGTTTGCGGAAATGTTATGGCGTTATTTCGCCGCAGGATGCGTTAAATGGGCTGCTTATTTACGCCCGGAGTGACCGAAGCCACCTTCACCACGATCTGTGGCGTCAAACTCTTCAACCAGATTAAATTCAGCCTGAACGACCGGAACAAACACCATCTGCGCGATGCGCTCACCGGGTTCAATGGTAAAGCTGTCCTGACCACGATTCCAGACGGACACCATTAATTGCCCCTGATAGTCAGAGTCAATAAGTCCCACCAGGTTACCCAGCACAATACCATGCTTATGGCCGAGGCCAGAACGCGGCAGAATCACTGCGGCAAGTGACGGATCGGCAATATGAATCGCCAGACCGGTCGGAAGCAGAGTGGTAGCGCCCGGCGCCAGTTCTACGGCGTCATCGAGACAGGCTCGCAGATCAAGGCCGGCAGAACCGGCGGTGGCGTAAGTGGGCAGGGGAAACTGCTTACCTACACGCGGGTCCAGAATCTTAACGTCGATTTTTTTCATCATAACGGGTAACGATCTCGTCCAGTAATAAGTGACCTAACTGTTCCTTGCTCTTTAGCGGTAAAAGTTTATCGCCATCCTGCCAGAAAAGATGCAAAGCGTTATTGTCGCTATTAAATCCTTGATTTGATTGCGAAACATCGTTGGCGCAGATCATGTCGAGGTTTTTGCGGGCACGTTTTTGCCGGGCATATTCTTCCACATTATTCGTTTCGGCGGCAAACCCAACGACATAGGGGCGATGCCCGGTCAATGCGGCGACACCAGCGACGATATCCGGGTTTTTAACCATTTTTATTGTTAATTCATCGCCTTGCTTTTTGATTTTTTCCCCGGCAATGGCGGCGGCGCGATAATCCGCGACGGCGGCACAGCCAATAAAAATATGCTGCTGCTGAGCGAGACCCTGAACGGCGGCCTCCATTTCCAGAGCGGTGGTCACGTCAATCCGTTTTACCCATGCTGGTGTTGCCAGCGACACCGGGCCTGATACCAGTGTCACGTTAGCGCCACGACGGGCGGCTGCGGCAGCGATGGCAAAGCCCATCTTACCGGAGCTGTGGTTTGTAATATAGCGCACCGGGTCCAGCGGCTCGCGGGTTGGACCGGCGGTAATCATGATGTTCAGATGTTGCAGATCGTTGACAGGTGAGAAATGCGCGGCGGCGAGATCAACGATGGTCAGCGGATCCAGCATCCGGCCTGGCCCAATGTCGCCGCAAGCCTGGCTGCCGCTATCGGGCCCCCACAATAACAGCCCGCGCGAGGCCAGCACCTCTAAATTATGCTGCGTGGCGGCGGCGCGATACATCTGCTGGTTCATGGCAGGCACGACCGCAACCGGAGAAGGTGTGGCCAGGCAAATTGTCGATACCAGGTCATTGGCCATACCGGCGGCAACGCGCGCGATTAAATCGGCGGTGGCGGGGGCGAGAATCACCAGGTCCGCCCATTTTCCGAGTTCAATATGGCCCATTGCGGCTTCAGCGGCCGGGTCGAGCAGACTATCGGAAACCGGGTAGCCGGAAACCGCCTGCAGGCTCAGCGGCGTAATAAAGGCTTTCGCCGCTTCGGTCATCGCTACGCGCACATCGGCACCGCGATCGCGCAGACGACGCACCAGTTCAGGCGCTTTATAAGCCGCGATGCCGCCGCTTATGCCGAGAACGATTTTTTTACCCGCCAGACTCATCATGACTCTTTCCTGTTGGATTTCACCAGAAGGCGGGCATTTTATCACAATCCTGGTGCTGTCGTGCTTTTGCCCGTCGTGCTCTTTGCGAGGTATTACGCAAGCGTGGCGTTCCCGTGTCGATGGTCTTTTTCGCTTGTGGCAGCATGGTGCGTAAAAGGGAGGATTTGATATGGAAATGGTTTTTTTACCCTCATTGCCCAGAGAAAAAATGATGAGTTCGGGCATTGAGTCGCTGACGGATGTCGAGCTACTGGCGCTATTTTTACGCACCGGCACGCAGGGGAAATCAGTGATGACGCTTTCCCGCGACTTGCTTGAGCACTTCGGTTCACTCTACGGGTTGCTCTCGGCAGATTACAAAGATTTTGCCACCGTTAACGGTATTGGGTTGGCGAAATATGCGCAATTAAAAGGCATTGCTGAACTTGCGCGGCGTTATTACAGCGTACGGCTACTGGAAGAAACATCGTTGCTAAGCCCGGAACTAACCCGGGAATTTCTGCAAAGCCAGCTGACAGGCGAAGAGCGCGAGATCTTTATGGCGATCTTTCTCGACAATCAAAATCGGGTGTTAAAGCATTGCCGTCTTTTTTCAGGCACTATTAATCAGGTGGAAGTGCATCCGCGCGAGATTGTACGAGAGGCGATTAAAGTGAATGCCGCCGCTGTGATCCTTGCGCATAATCATCCTTCGGGTAGCGCTGAACCCAGCAAAGCGGATAGAATCATCACCGAAAAGGTGGTGAAGTGCTGTCAGTTTATGGATATTCGTGTGCTCGATCATCTGGTGATAGGCCGTGGAGAGTACGTTTCGTTCGCTGAACGGGGCTGGATTTAGACCTCTTTGGGCGATCCATCGGGATCTTTGTCTGTTCGGGACTTGAGCACATCGCCGACTCAGCGTATACTACGCCACCTTTGAGAATCTCGGGTTTGGCAATTGGGCCTGGCTACACGAGTTCGCTTAGAACCGTCAGACCAGGCTGTGAAAGCCTGACGAGGCGCCAATACCCCATACGAAGCTCGAGCTAATTTGATTTTTGGAGAATAGACATGTCCCGAGTCTGCCAAGTTACTGGCAAGCGTCCGGTGACCGGTAACAACCGTTCCCACGCACTGAACGCGACTAAACGCCGTTTCCTGCCGAACCTGCACTCTCACCGTTTCTGGGTTGAGAGCGAGAAGCGTTTTGTCACCCTGCGCGTATCTGCTAAAGGTATGCGTGTAATCGATAAGAAAGGCATCGATACAGTTCTGTCTGAACTGCGTGCCCGTGGCGAAAAGTACTAAGTACTTAGAGGAAATAAATCATGGCTAAAGGTATTCGTGAGAAAATCAAGCTGGTTTCTTCTGCTGGTACTGGTCACTTCTATACCACCACGAAGAACAAACGTACTAAGCCGGAAAAACTGGAACTGAAAAAATTCGATCCAGTTGTCCGTCAGCACGTTCTTTACAAAGAAGCAAAAATTAAATAATTTGCGCTTTATTTGTACGAAAACCTCGCTCCGGCGGGGTTTTTTGCATTTTGCCCTTCGTCGTTTAGCCGCAGGCGCGTCAGCTGCGTGCGCTCAACCTGGCCACTTACGCAGGTAAGCAACCGGGATTCATCTCTTGCCGCCTTCCTGTGACTCAAATTACATTGGGGAAATAAGGAGAAATAGCCATGCCAGAATTACCCGAGGTAGAAACCAGCCGCCGCGGCATTGAACCGCATCTGGTCGGCGCCAAAATTCTTCATGCCATTGTCCGTAACGGACGCCTTCGGTGGCCTGTCTCGGATGAAATTCATCGCCTGAGTGACAAACCGGTTCTCAGCGTGCAGCGCCGTGCCAAATACCTGCTGCTGGAGTTGCCGGACGGCTGGATAATCATCCATCTGGGGATGTCCGGCAGCCTGCGTATCCTCACCGAAGAGCTCCCGGCGGAAAAGCACGACCATGTAGACCTGGTGATGAGTAACGGTAAAGTGCTGCGCTATACCGATCCACGACGATTTGGGGCCTGGCTGTGGACGAAAGAGCTGGAAGGGCACAATGTTCTGGCGCATCTGGGGCCGGAACCGCTAAGCGAGGCGTTTAACGCCGATTACCTGCAACAGAAATGCGCGAAAAAGAAAACCGCCATCAAACCATGGCTGATGGATAACAAGCTGGTGGTAGGGGTGGGAAACATCTATGCCAGCGAGTCGTTGTTTGCCGCCGGGATCCATCCTGACAGGCTGGCCTCGTCGCTGTCACACGAGGAGTGTGAGCTACTGGTGCGGGTGATAAAAGCGGTACTGCTGCGTTCGATTGAGCAGGGCGGCACCACGCTGAAAGACTTTCTGCAAAGCGACGGCAAGCCCGGGTATTTTGCGCAGGAGTTGCAGGTCTATGGACGTAAAGGTGAACCATGTCGGGTATGTGGTACGCCGATTATCGCGTCGAAGCATGCGCAGCGCGCGACCTTTTATTGTCGTCAGTGCCAGAAATAGCCGCTTTCTTTTGTTGCCCGGATGAGATTTCTGCTGTCATCCGGGGCTACCAGAGGACTATTTCAGTTTGTCCATCAGCGCCTGGTGGACATTGGCTGGCAGAAAATGAGTGACGTCACCGGCATGGCGCGCCACCTCTTTTACCAGTGTGGACGAAATAAACGACCACTCTTTTGAGGGCATCAGAAACACGCTTTCCAGGTCAGGCATCAGATGGCGATTCATGTGCGCCAGTTGCATCTCATATTCAAAATCCGCCACTGCACGCAGGCCACGAATCAAAATATTTGCCTGTTGAGCACGCGCAAAATTAGCCATCAGATCGCTAAAGCCTGTCACCGTGACGTTAGGAATATCTCTGGTTGCTTCCTGAGCCAGTGCCACGCGCTCATCGAGCGTAAACATCGGTTTTTTACTTGGGCTGGCGGCAATCGCCAGTACCACCTGATCGAACATGGTGGCGGCACGGGTCACGATATCAATATGCCCGTTAGTGATGGGATCAAACGTACCGGGATAAATGGCTTTTGTGCTCATCGCTTACGCTTTCTCGCTGTAACCGTGGTTCAGCGCCCACAGTTCGGTGTATTTATTGAAAGTATACTGCGCATTGACCACCGCGAGCAGCCAGCCTTGTTTGCCATCCAGTACGCCACCGCGCAACAGCAGCGTTTTCAGAAACGCCCCCAGAGTATGGGTGAAAATACCCGTCAGCGAAGCCTTTTTGCCCTTCTGATGACGTTCCTGCGCCCAGGCCGTGGCGTAATTCAGTTGCTTGCGCTGAAAGCTGGCGAAATCACGGCAGGTCAAATGTAGCAGGTCGCCTTTTAGCTCGATAACGGCTGCGCCATGGCTGTCCAGTGATTCATGTACGAGGCTGGCGTTGTACTGGTAGCGCTCCCGGGGATAGAGCCGCGTCACCCGGTCAGGGTACCAGCCACTGTGACGCATAAAACGTCCAAGGAAAAAGTTACGGCGGGCGATGCTGTAAACCGCATTCGGCTGCGGAGCATCAAGCACCGCGCGAATAGATTGCGCCAGCTCCGGTGTGACCCGTTCATCGGTGTCAATCATCAAGATATAGTCACCGCTGGCAAAGCCCTGTGCCTTCTGGCGCTGAATACCATAGCCCTGCCAGTCGGTATCGGTGAAGACTTTTGCGCCCGCCGCACGCGCTACATCTGATGTTGCATCCTGGCTACCGGAATCCAGCAGGATAATTTCATCGGCCCATGCGACTGATGCTAAGCAATCTGGCAGCAGATCTGCCGCGTTTTTGGCGATCATGACCACCGACAGGCGTTGAGGCATTAATGGCTCCGCTGAGGCAAATACGGTTGCAGGAGTTGCAGCAGACGCGTCAGCGCGCCCTGGTTCTGATGCAGGACTTCAACGGCGTGGCGACCACACCACAGCCGGTAATCTTCATCGGTCAGCAAGGTCGAGACCTCTTTAACCAGCGAGTCGGCATCGGTAACGGTAATCAGGCCGTCAGCCGCCTGCAGACGTGCGCAGATATCTTTGAAGTTGAATGTGTGTGGCCCCATAAGCACAGGAATGGCATGTGCCGCCGGTTCCAGCGGGTTGTGACCGCCGCGCTCAACCAGACTACCGCCGACAAAGGCCATATCAGCAATACCGTAAAGCAGCATTAACTCGCCCATGGTATCGCCAATGACGACCTGAGTACTGCCAGAGGGAATTTCACCGGAGCTTCTCATGATGAAACTAAAGCCGCCTTTGCGCACCATCTCGCGCGCATCCGGGAAGCGTTCAGGATGACGTGGCACCAGGATCAGCAGTAAATCAGGAAAGGTCTCCAGCAACTTACGATGCGCCTGCAGAATAATTGTCTCTTCGCCGTCGTGGGTGCTGGTAGCAATCCACACTTTACGGCGAGGCGCCCACTGGCGTCGCAGTGTCACGGCCCTGGCGGCTAATTCCGGGGTGACGGAAATATCAAATTTCAGGCTGCCGGTGACGGCAAGCTGGCCTCGTTTCAGACCTAACTGCAAAAAACGATCGCCATCTTCCTGAGTTTGCGCAGCAATCAGGGTGATTTTACTGAGCAGACGGCGCATAAATCGGCCCAGCTTGCCGTAGCCTTTGGCCGAACGCTCCGACAGGCGCGCATTGGCGATCACCAGCGGAATTTTGCGACGGTTCAGCGCGGCAATCATATTTGGCCACAGTTCGGTTTCCATGACGATCACCAGTTTCGGGCGGACCGTATCGAGAAAACGACCCATCGCGCAGGGCAGATCGTAAGGCAGATAGACGTGATGGACATCTTTGCCAAAGGCAGACATTACACGCTCTGAGCCCGTAGGCGTCATGGTGGTGACGGTAATGGGGAGCGTGGGATAGCGGTGGCGCAAGGCGCGTACCAGCGGAATGGCCGCCAGCGTTTCGCCAAC
Organism: Phytobacter palmae; assembly: GCA_900112785.1. Classification (GTDB taxonomy): domain Bacteria; phylum Pseudomonadota; class Gammaproteobacteria; order Enterobacterales; family Enterobacteriaceae; genus Phytobacter; species Phytobacter palmae. The sequence goes on from FONB01000004.1 coordinate 32,303, forward strand.
GGAGACGGAATGCAGCAAAATACCGTCCGGCTTCACTTTATTACGGCAAAAACCATAGCGTTCAGCCCAGCGTTTACGGTAAGCCGGGGCCTTGCGGCTGCGAAGTAAAAGCCGCAGCCACACCAGAGGCTGAATTAAGTAGAGCAGGATGGTATACAACAATTCCAAGCGATTATCCGTTTTTTGAGTTTCGGCGGGCAAATTCTAAGCATTTAGCCCGCTTAAAGCTATCTCTTTGGCGCATTGATACTGAACCAGCGTCATAGCGGGAATGCAGCATACGCTATGCAACATCGCGGTATTTTTTAATCCGGAAATAACGGCGTCCCAGACGCCAGCGTAAACGCAATGAACTCGCATTGGTCCAAATCAGCCGCCAGATTCCGCGATCGAAAAACTCACTGATGATAATACGTTTTTTCGCTTCATCTTTCATTTCATCAAACGTATGAATAATGCCAAGCCCCTCTTTGGCTATTTGCCAGCGGCAGGCGGAGATGTTACGCGCTTTGTCCGGGTAACGCTTATTGATGGCGTCCAGCATCTCCAGAATTTTCATGTAATGGCGCGCTGAGCGCATCAGCGTATCGTCATTGTCCGGCTTGTGCGACACCGATTCGGAGTGAATGTAGTAGTCATAAAAGGATTCACTGGTGTACTGCACCCGCTCCGCTGCCAGCAGAACCTCCGTGGTCCAGGGAATATCCTGATGGCGTAACCCCGGTTCGAAATGAAAATTATGTTCGGTAATAAATTCCCGACGATAGATATTCAGCCAGGTGACATGGAGAAATTTGCGCGAGTCGAGCGCGGTTTTCAGCCAGACATGGCCTGGTAATACCGGTGTGGAAGATAAGCGCTCAGGCGGGAAAATAGGGTGGCTTTCACGTTTCTTTTCGTAAACATAGCGGCCATTACAGGTGGCAACATCAAGATTGCCCTTTTCCGCCATCTCCAGCAGTGTGCGGAACATTCCAGGATAGAGCTTATCGTCAATGTCGGGGAAGGCCAGGTATTTGCCTTTCGCAATGGCAAGGCCGGAATTTCGCGCGACGGAAACGCCCTGGTTTTCCTGTTGAATCAGCGTGACGTTTTGCATTCTGTCGCGCCAGGCATCGATTACGGCCAGGCTGTCATCGGTCGAACCGTCATTTACCAGGATCAGTTCATAGCTATCAAGTTGTTGTTGTTCAATGCATTCAAAAAACTGCGCGAGAAATTTCCCGCCGTTATACACCGCGACCACGATGCTCAGTAAAGGGTTTTGACTCATAAAAGATCCGGTATCGGTAAGCGCCAGTTATTCTTTGCCTAACTGGCGATATTGCTGACAGATTGTCTCCACGCTGAATTTTTCCAGCGCAGCCTGCTCAATAATCGGTGGATTAGTGTAAATGCTTTGCATCGCCTGAGCCAGCGCAGGGCTATTGAGGTCTGCAAGCCCTTGCGCCAGCGGGCCCGTCAGGATCTCCGGGATGCCGCCAGGACAGCGGGTGCTGGCTACGGGAGTACCCAGAATCAGCGCTTCAATGACCACATTGCCCAGCCCTTCGCTATCGGAGCTGAGTACCAGCATCCGTGCCTGTTTCATCCATGAATGTGGGTTGCTCTGAAAGCCTTTAAACAGTACGCGGTCGGCAACGCCCAGTTTTTCAGCCAGCGCGCGTAAACGTTGTTCCTGCTCTGGTTTGCCCTGGCCGAGCAACACTAACGGTGCGGTGATGTTACTGAGCGCATAGGCTTCAATCAGGCGGTCCTGGCGTTTTCCAGGATGCAGACGCCCGACGTGAATAATGTAATCCTGCCCGGCCATTTCGAAGGGGACTTCGGCGCTTGCGCGGATCGCGGCAATATCAAATGGGTTATAGATGGTTTTCAACTGTGCAGGCTGGATGGCGAATTGTTCGACCAGGTCCTGCCCGACGGCGCTCGAGACGCTGACGATATTGCGTCCCTGGTAAACGCGTTTAATTTTCTGCTGTTTCAGCCAGCGGTCAAAGCCTGTCCGGTGGCCGAGATAAGAAGTTGAAAACACACCATGCAGACAAAACCACAGGTTGTGCGAGCGCAGCGTTTTACTGCGCGACACAATGCGATCGGTCTTATGCAGGTTAGATAACACCAGATCGAAACGGCCAGACCGCTCGGCGTCAACGACCGCATCGTCAAGCTGGCGCGCACGACGAGAAATCTCCGTCAGCTTACGCCAGGGCTTACGGCATTTATCGGCGATAACCCGGTAATCCAGCCCTTCAGGCAGAGGATATTCGCAGACGTCGCGCAGTGAGAAGAGTGATACCTCATCGCCCTGACGCAAAAAAGTCTCTGCAAGCGTCAAAACGACTTTCTCGGCGCCGCCGCCCGGTAATCCATCAATGATAAACAGTATGCGCATGGTCATTTCACCAGCTTCTGGTAAAGGGCAAGTAATTGCGTCGACAGACGCTCGGCGGTGCAGGACAAAATGCGTTCCCGGGCATGCTGCCCTTCACTGGAACCTGACGCGCGTGCGGGGAGCGCCATAACGGCATCCTGCAATGCGGGAATATCCAGCGCATCGCATACGTAGCCATTCTGCCCCTGCACAATGAACTCCTGGCCGCCGCAGCCGGTCGTAGTGATAACCGGTAAACCGCAGGCCATTGCTTCCAGAATGACATTAGGGAACGGATCGTAAAGGGTTGGCAGTAGCAGGCCATCCGCCATTTGGTAGAACGGTAGCGTTTCTGTTTGCATGCCGAAGAAATGCACCTGGCTGGCACAATTCAGCGATACCGCCAGAGATTCGTAGCGACGCTGATCTTTATCCTTACCCACGACGAAAAGGTGGCGATCCGTGGGGGCGATAGCGCGAATGGCGGCATCGAGTCCCTTACGCTCAAAGCCCGAACCGACATAAACAAGGCAGGTTGCCTGTAGAGGAATCCCGTGCTGTTGGCGCAGAGTCGTTAAGGTTTCTTCATCCGGCGGCATGAAACGCTGATTATCGATGGCGTTGTAAATCACGTGGATTTTATCTGCCGGCAGGCCGAAATCCGCAATGATCTCCTGTTTTATCATCTCAGCGTTGCAAATGACGCCGCGCAAATGGTCATGCTGATACATCTCGCGTTCAGCATTCATGACATAGCGGTGATAGCGATCAGCGAACAGCAAGGCTTGTTTCCAGCCCGGAAGAATACGCGCGCGTTGCTCGAGCCAGCGGCGGTGCACGCCATCGCCAGCGCGATACAAATCGCAGCCAGGGATGCGCTCATGGCTTTGCACAAGGTCAAACTGTTTGCTTTTCCAGAGTGCTCTTGCGGCATTGGCGAATCCGCGTTCGCGGCTGATGCGCCCCCATTTACTGGGATTACAGATATGAATGTGCCAGTCCGGCTTTACCGGTCCCTGCCACTCACGGGTGATGACATTCAGTTCGAGATTGCTGCTATCAAGCGCTTCCAGCGCGCGGGAGACAAAACGTTCCGCGCCGCCATCGGGGCGGTATTTCTGTCTTACCAGCGCCAGGCGAAATTTACTCATGCTAAAACCCTTCTTGCCGCGGCGATAACGTCTTCCTCAGGAATTAAATCCAGGTAGCGTTCATCTGTGCGGGTATCAATCGCATCAGGATCGGGAAGCGGGCCATAGTCCCCTGCCCAAATGACTTCACCCTGAGCCTGCCAGGGACGCCAGAAAGTCAGTTTAGAGGGGCCAAACAAGGCAACCAGCGGCGTATTCAGCGCGGCGGCCATATGCATCGGTACGGAATCGACACCAATAAACAGGCGGGCATGGTCAATCAGCGCACCGAGCTGGCGTAACGTTAGTTTTCCTGCCAGCGAGACCAGACGCGCATCCTGGCAGCCTGCGATAATAGTATCGACCATCTGCTTCTCTTTGGCGTCCGGGCCAGAGGTGAGGACGACGGTGTACCCGTCAGCCGAGAGTGCGTTAATCACCGCGCTCATGCGATCCTCTCGCCAGCATTTAAAGAACCAGCGTGAGGTGGGTTGTACCACGATGTAGCCACCGGTTAGCTCTTCTGGCAATAACGCTTTGCAGGTTTGCCAGTCCGCTTCGCTATAGCCCATTTTTGCCGGGGCAGTTTGTACCTCTATACCCAGCGGCGCCAGAATAGAGAGATTTTGCTGGACCGTATGCAGGCTATTATGGGCCTGAGTGGAGGCCAGGTCCGTATGGCAAAAACGCCAAAAGGGGTGGCGGCGTTTCGGGAAATCAAAACCGATACGGCGAGGTGCGCCGGTAAAGCGAGTGACGATGGCGCTGCGCCACTGATCGGCCAGATTAAGTACCAGATCGTAGTGTTGCTTGCGTAAGGTCCGTAGCAGCCCCCACTCCATGGCGATCAGATGTCGCTGTCCCTGTTTTTTCCATTTCCGGTCAATGCCGTAAATGCGATGGATATCGGTGTTGGCAGCGAGCATATCCCGCGTCTCTTCATACAGCAAAACGTCGATTTTGGCGTCAGGATAGCGCTGGCGAAGTGTCTGAATAACGGGCGTAATCAGCAGCATATCGCCATGGTGGCGTAGCTTTATCACTAAAATGCGCGCAGGCATTTTGCTGTTGAAAGGGCGGGTTTCTGGCGTCATACGGTCTTCTTAATCCGATTACAAGCCTCTGATTCTAGGTTATCAGATGCATTGAGAGAAGCGTTGTATTGCTCTACCATGGCCGGATAACTAAGCCTGAGGACAAAGACGTGCAGAAACCGGCATTTCTTATCACGATCGATACAGAGGGTGACAACCTCTGGCAAAAAAATGACAGTATCACCACGGAAAATGCGAAATATTTGCCGCGTTTTCAGGCTGTGTGTGAAAAATATGGTTTCAAACCGGTCTACCTTACTAATTACGAAATGGCCGTCGATCCATTTTTTATTGAGTTCGGTCAGGACGTGATTGCCCGAGGCACGGCAGAAATCGGTATGCATTTACATGCCTGGAATAGCCCGCCGGAGACGCCGCTGACTGATAACGACTGGCGCTATAAACCCTACCTTATTGAATATTCAGATGCGCTGATGCGGGAAAAGGTCGATTTTATGACCAAACTCCTGCAGGACACCTTCCAGACCAAAATGCGCAGCCATCGCGCCGGTCGCTGGGCCTTTGATGAACGTTATGCGCGTCTGCTGGTCGAATATGGCTACGAGGTGGACTGCTCCGTCACGCCTAAAGTGAACTGGAAAACTGCCAAAGGGGCACCGCAGGGGAGCGGGGGAACGGATTATCGTCATTTCCCGCTGCAGGCCTATTTTCTCGATGAGAACGACATCAGTAAGCCCGGCAACTCGCCGTTGCTTGAGGTGCCAATGAGCATTCAGTTCAAACATTCGGCGCTGATGAACAGCATTAAACAAGGCTATGACAAACTGCGTGGTAAATTGCGTTCGCCTTCTGTCCATTGGCTACGCCCGATGGGCGGCAACGTTGATACCATGCAGCGTGTTGTCGAGCAGACGCTGGCGCAGGGCAACGATTACGTTGAGTACATGCTGCACTCGTCTGAATATATGCCGGGCGGGAGCCCGACATTTAAGAATGAACAGGATATCGAACGCCTGTACGATGACCTGGAGTCCTTCTTTACATGGCTGCAGCCGCGCGTTCAGGGAATGACCCTGGCGGACTATTATCAGCAAAAAATTGTACAGCGCTAAACAGATAAATTGAGTTGGTAACGATGGGTCCCCTTAAGCAATTCACACGCAAAAAGAACGCGTTTTTCCGTAGCATTAAATTTGCGTTGATCAATCGCCGCTACCGCCATAAAGCTGTGCGTGCGCCCTTTAATCCGCAATCGGTGAAACATCTGTTATTACTTCGCCTCGATGACAAGATTGGCGATATGGTGGTAACAACGGGATGCGCGCAGGCACTGGCAGCAAAGGGATATCGTGTTTCGGTGCTGACGGGCCCCGTCTGCAAGCAAATTCTGGCCGGGGCGGACTATCTGGAAAAGGTTCACCTCTATAAGCCGCGCATGTCGCTTGCGGCATTACAGGCCGAGCGGTTTGATGCCGTGATTGATTTTGATGATGTAAATACCTACGAGCGTTTTAAATTGTTGTCTGAACTGAATGTAGGTTGCGTCATTGGCTACAACAAAGAGCAGTACAAGCTTTTTGATCACTCCATTGCTTTCTTGGATGCCACAAAGCATATTTCCGCCCGTTATCAGCAGCTATTGAATTTATTCGGTATTGCGGTTGACCACTACACCTACCATGTTGCGGGAGACGCACAAGAGCGTGAGAAGGTGGCGCAACTGCTGGCAAACGAACCACCGCAAACCTGTTTTGTGGCGATAAATCCTTTTACGGGTTCCGGGGATAAAGATTTTTCTCGCGAGCAGGTCGCAAGCATTGTTGAGCATCTTAAGGCGCTGCCTTATCTCACCCGGGCGGTAATAATTGGTCAGAGCGCGAAAGTCAGTCAACTCAATATAGATAATGCCCTTTTCCTTCGGGACAGTACGATCAATTCTGCGGTAGAAATCGTGCGTCGGGTTGATCTGGTGATCACCCCGGATACCTCAATTGTGCATATTGCGCGTGCGCTCGATAAACCGCTCATTGCCGTTTATAACCAACGTAAGCTGAAAGATACGGGGTTGCCGGGGTATAAAATCTGGGCACCAGGCTATGAAAAGGCGACGCAGCTCATTTGTTCGACAGACAATATTTCGGCTATGCCGATGGCAGAGTTATTGCGAACTATTGATATCCGCCTGGATGAGATTAGCCGTCCAGTAGCAACGGCGATGTAATCAATAATAAAGGCCCGCATTGCGGGCCTTTATTTTTTAGAAGGTATAAAACAGATTTTTTGGTTTGCTGTGGCTAATGACAACCGCCAACGGCAGCCAGAATAATATCCAGGATTCTCTTGGGTTACTGATAATAAACATCCCCTGTGAGGACATAAATATCAGCGCAAAGATGAACAACGCGGTCTCATAACGTTTGTCTTTGACATATTTGCCAATCGCAAAAGCCAGCCCACAGAAGATGATCATCAGCAAAGTGAAGAAACCCAAAATTCCGCCTTTCAGCAAGGTGCCAAGGTAGACACTATGCGTCGTGGTAATGTGCTCGCCGCTGTAATTTATAAAATCCAGGTCGAATGTAAAACCACGACCAAGCCACCAGTTAGAGGCCACTTCCTGTAGCGTATGGTGCCATATACTTAGGCGCAGCCCACTCTGCGTGCTGAGTGCCTCGAAACGCCCCACCAGCAAATCGCCCGCCGGAGTAAAGAAGAATAAGGCAGCAAAGACGATAATAAGAGCTGCGCCGATAGCCAGATTGCGCTTCGTCAGTAAATGAAGATGCAATGTGAACAGAAAGGCGATGAAGAGTGAAATAATTGGCCCACGGCTTTGTGTCAGCAGCATCATAAATAGCAAAATGACGATGGGAATCCAGTACAGCGGCTGTTTCTGCTCCCGCATGAGGATACCTGAGAGCAATATACCTACGCCGCAATAGCCTGCTAAATCAATAACATTCGTCGGTCCGGGGTTGCTCAGGGAGACCTGGCGGAGCGTGAGTACCAGCGAGTAGTCGGTTATCAGTGTATACACTGACAGAACGGTAATACCTGCAACCACGCTTAACAGCGCAATGTGTCGGCTTTTTGGATTTTCCAGCAGGCTGGTCAGAATAAGCACGTAGAAAAAAAGATAGGTGCCATGGGTCAGTGTGGAACTAAAGCGCGGCGGTTCGCTTCCCCAGAAATTACTCAGCGAAAAATAAATCATGAAAACTATCATCGCAAAGAGTATCACCCCTTTACCACGACAGTTTTGTACCAGCATGCTCAGATTTTGACGGCTTAATAACGACAATACAAACAAGGCTAAAGTGATATGGAAAAGGTTATTAGCGCGTGTTGACATACAAAAGATGGCACTAAAAAAAAGAAATAAATAAAAGAAAACCGGATAAGCGTTTTTGGAATGCTTAGCGATTGTTGAAGTAATCATCAAAAGATACCTTAGTAAAAACTGCATCAGGTACTGCGCTGTCTAAAGAAAAGTTCACGACTGTGCTTTTATTCTCTTTCATTATGCGTGCAGCATGAGCGAAAGACGGCATAACAAGGTTGTCGACTTTTGTTTCCAGATAGGATGGCAGCTTGTTTTCTGCGGTCTCATAAAAACGTGGCTGGTGGAAGTTATTCATATCCAGGCCACTAATGAGAATCGTGTTAAATCCCATAAAGGTTAAAATCTGCAATGTCCAGTAGACGACGGTCCCTGCATCAAAAATACCCAGTCGGATATCGGTACTAAAACAGATATCGTTGCGCTTCTCGCAAAACCGCATCGGCGAGTTGCCGTTATAGGCTTCCCATTTTTGGTCCTGCGGAACTTTTGGCTGATAAATTTTATAGCAGGCGTCTTCAATCAGGGCTAAACGGCACTTAAGCTCTGCTGCGTAGCGATCGAGAATTTTGGCGATACCGTGCATGGTGGTAAACAGCAAGATACGGCTATCGGCAATAATGGCGCGGATGATATCGCTTCTTTTGTCAAAAAACTCCATATCCACAATGACATAAAGTGAAAAACTCACTTCCAGCGACAGAGAATAGGCGCCGTTAACGCCCATCACCGGGATATCTTTTGGTAGTTTTTTGAAATCAATGCTTCGGGTTGATGGGCCGGTGGCTGTCAGTAAAACCTCTCCCTGCTCACTCCCTTTCAGCTCGCTGAGTGACACCAGAGGAACCGGGGAGCCTTTATAATTCAGTGCGCTAATCTCGCCGCTCTGCGCCCGCTGGATTTTGGTCCACGGCCAGAGATTTTCGTTATGGCGGAAGCTTCGCGGGCGCGTATAACGGTAAACTTGCTTAAAGAATGAACCCATCACACCCCCGCCTGGCTTTTAAGATATGCATAAACGCGTGCGGCTGAAATATCGTCCGTGCGGTTTCCCGTTTCCGGACGCAGGCTATGCTGATTTTTACCATACCCCCCGATCAACCCTGGATCCGTTGGCCCGTAGAGCGTCACATTCGGGCGATCCAGTGCCGCCGTCAAATGGCTCAGACCGGTATCGACGGAAACCACAAACCTCGCTCCGGCCAGTACCTGAGCGACATTTTCCAGGCTCATGCGTGGCAGGACGTCAACGAAATCATAGCCCTCGGCAAGGCGTTTTGCCCGTGCCTCTTCATGTGGCGCGCCCCAGGGTAACTTAATACGCAAGCCGCTGTCAGCCAGCAGGCCAAGCAGCTCACGCCAGTGGCTCTCAGGCCAGTGCTTATCATCACGTGTGGTGGCATGTAAAAAGACAGCATAGGGTGTTTTTAGGCCGCTACTGCTGGGAAAATGGCGGGCGATGGCGTAATCGCCCTGAATTGGTGGTTTGTTGTAGCCCAGACTTTTAGCGAACAGTTCACGGGTGCGTTCCACCGCATGCTGCTGCTTTGCAACGTGATGGCGCTGGTTATAGAACAAGCTCGCCAGCGGCTCACGCGCGGTTTGCCAGTCCATACCATGTTTAATGCCATGAGCAAGACGTGTTACCAGCGCGGCGCTTTTTACCAGCCCCTGAGCATCGATGATAGCGTCGTAGTACTCAGCCTGCACGGCGTGGCGAAATGCGTGACGTTCTGCTTTCACCGGCGCAGAAAACCACGCTTTACGCCAGCGGCGAATCGCTACGGGAATAACCCTGTCAACCGCATCATGCCACGACGGGATTTGCGCAAAGTTGTCTTCCACCACCCAGTCAAAGTGAATACCGGGAATGGCCTGTACCGCGTCGGTTAACGCAGGCAGGGTATGCAGCACATCACCCATCGAAGAGGTTTTAACGATAAGAACCCGCATTCGTTATCCTTCTTCGTTCAGCAGCAGCGCATTTAGCTCGCTCAGTACCTGCTGCGGGGTAATGTCGATCAGACTCTGGTGATAGCCTTCGGCGGCATCGCCTTTACGGACTTTGTGATAGCCGGTAATCAGGCGAATCACCCGCGCTTTGTGCGACAGCGGCGGAGTGAAATCCGGGCTGCTGGGCCCATAAAGCGCGACCAGCGGGCGATTAAGTGCCGCGGCAACATGCATCAGTCCTGAGTCATTGCTGACGACTGCTTTACAGGAGGCGAGCAGAATAACCGCCTGTTCCAGTTGGGTTTCCCCGGCCAGATTGCGACACCAGGCCTGCTGTTCAATGCTTAACGTCGCGAGAATTTGGTTGCCTGCGTCGTGATCTTTCGCCGAACCAAACAGCACAATCTGAAAGCCTTCGTCGATCAGCTGTTTTGCCAGTTCTGCATAGTGATAGTGTGGCCAGCGTTTGGCCGGGCCAAACTCAGCGCCGGGGCAAAAACCGATCAGTAGACGTTCGGCTGAGAGGTTAAAGGCAGCGCAAGTCTGGGCTTTTTCGCCCTCAGTCACCTGTAACTGCGGCCACAGCAGTGGCTGCGGCAAATCTTTCGCCGACGCCATCACGCCTTTATCGTAGGCCAACGCCACATAGCGTTCGACCATCAGCGGCCAGGCCTGCTTGTCTAAAACGCGAACATCGTTCAGTAAGCCATAGCGCATTTCGCCGCGCCAGCCGGTACGGCGAGGCACGTTGGCAAAGAAGGGCACCAGCGCCGATTTAAAAGAATTGGGCAGGACGTATGCTCTGTCATAGCGTTTTTCCCGCAGACTGTGGCCCAGCTTACGGCGCTCGCCAAGCTCCAGCGCACCGTGGCCGAGCGGCATCGGTATCGCTTCGTTGACTTCCGGCATCCGCGACAACAGCGGACGGCACCACGCGGGTGCCATCACATCTATTGAAGCCTGGGGATAGCGCGCTTTGAGCGTGCGATAGAGACTTTGCGACATCATCATGTCGCCCACCCATGACGGGCCGATCACCAGAATTCTCATACTTACGCGTCGCGGTTCAGCCAGGCCATATATTCCGTTACGCCTTCGGCGACGGTCTTGAACGGCTTATCGTAGCCCGCAGCGCGCAGGTTGGTTAAATCAGCCTGGGTAAATGCCTGATAGCGACCTTTCAGTTTATCCGGGAACGGAATGTATTCGATGCTGCCTTTTTTGTGGAACGCCAGCGTGGCATCGGCCACGGCCTGGAAAGATTCCGCACGACCCGTGCCGAGGTTGAAAATACCGGATACGCCGTTTTCCCAGAACCACAGATTGACTGCTGCCACGTCGCCTACATAGACGAAGTCACGTTTGAAGCTGTCGCTGCCTTCAAACAGTTTCGGGCTTTCGCCGTTATTCAGCTGGGTGTTGAGGTGGAAAGCCACGCTCGCCATACTGCCTTTGTGACCTTCGCGCGGCCCGTAAACATTGAAATAGCGGAAACCGACAACCGGAGAGTTGGCTTCCGGCAGGATCTGACGAACATATTCATCGAACAAGAATTTAGAGTAACCGTAGACGTTCAGCGGTTTTTCATATTCACGCGACTCGATGAAGTCGCTGGTGCGTCCGCCATAGGTGGCCGCAGAAGAGGCGTACAGGAACGGAATTTCACGCTCCAGGCAGTAATGCAGCAACTCTTTGGAGTACTGATAGTTGTTATCCATCATGTACTTGCCATCCCACTCGGTGGTGGATGAGCATGCGCCTTCGTGGAAAATAGCCTCGATATCGCCGAATTCTTCACCCGCCATAATCTGGATAAGGAAGTCTTCTTTGTCCATGTAGTCGGCAATATCAAGATCCACCAGGTTCACAAACTTGGTGCCGTCTTTCAGATTGTCCACCACCAGAATGTCGGTGATGCCTTTATCATTCAGGGCCTTAACGATATTGCTGCCGATAAAACCCGCGCCGCCGGTAACGATAATCATAACTATAACCTTTGAATTGTGGAGCTCCGAGACTATCTCAGACACTAATGATTCTTATCATACCATCTCATTGCCAGCCCGACAGCCATTCACGGACAGGCCATAATCGTACACGTGATTTATGCTACAAAATGTGCAACAGGTGATGCGTCATCTCGTATCAACGTATAGCTTTGGGTAATATGTGCCGAAATTTGCCCAGTCTGGAGAATTGCGATGCGTGGGGATTTTTACAAGCAGTTAACGAGCGACCTGGAGACCGCACGTGCGGAAGGGTTGTTTAAAGAAGAACGCATTATCACGTCGGCCCAGCAAGCTGATATTACCGTGGCGAATGGAAGCCATGTCATTAACTTCTGTGCCAATAACTACCTGGGTCTGGCCAACCATCCTGAATTGATTGCCGCCGCGAAAGCGGGGATGGACAGCCACGGGTTCGGCATGGCTTCTGTACGTTTTATCTGCGGTACGCAGGACAGCCACAAGCAGCTTGAAAAGAAACTCGCTGAGTTCCTCGGTATGGAGGATGCGATCCTTTATTCCTCCTGCTTCGATGCCAACGGCGGTCTGTTCGAAACCCTGCTGGGTGCGGAAGATGCCATTATTTCCGATGCGCTGAATCACGCGTCGATCATTGACGGCGTACGTCTTTGTAAAGCGAAGCGTTTTCGCTATGCCAATAACGACATGCAGGAGCTGGAAGCGCGTCTGAAAGAGGCCCGCGAAGCTGGCGCTCGCCATGTGCTGATCGCCACCGATGGCGTCTTCTCAATGGACGGCGTGATTGCCAACCTGAAGGGTGTCTGCGACCTGGCAGACAAATACGATGCGCTGGTCATGGTCGATGATTCCCACGCGGTGGGATTTGTTGGCGATAACGGCCGTGGCTCGCACGAGTATTGCGACGTTATGGGGCGTGTGGACATTATCACCGGTACGCTGGGTAAAGCGCTCGGCGGCGCATCTGGTGGTTATACCGCAGCGCGTAAAGAGGTTGTTGAGTGGCTGCGTCAGCGCTCACGTCCGTATCTGTTCTCCAACTCGCTGGCGCCAGCGATTGTCGCGGCTTCCATTAAAGTGCTGGAGATGGTGGAAGCGGGGAGCGAGCTGCGCGACCGTCTGTGGTCTAACGCACGTCTGTTCCGTGAAAAAATGAGTGCGGCAGGCTTTACCCTGGCGGGTGCCGATCACGCCATCATCCCGGTGATGCTGGGCGATGCGGTTGTGGCACAGAACTTTGCCCGCGAGCTGCAAAAAGAGGGGATTTACGTGACCGGCTTTTTCTTCCCGGTAGTGCCAAAAGGCCAGGCACGTATTCGTACCCAAATGTCAGCCGCTCATACTCCTGAGCAAATTGAACGTGCGGTGGCTGCCTTTACCCGCATCGGTAAACAACTGGGCGTCATCGCCTGAGGACGTAAGATGAAAGCGCTATCTAAGTTGAAAGCGGAAGAAGGCATCTGGATGAACGATGTTCCGGCCCCGGAAGTCGGACATAACGACCTGCTGATTAAAATCCGCAAAACTGCTATTTGTGGTACCGATGTGCATATCTATAACTGGGATGAATGGTCGCAAAAAACGATCCCGGTACCGATGGTGGTCGGGCACGAGTACGTTGGTGAAGTGGTTGGCATCGGCCAGGAAGTGAAAGGTTTTAAAATTGGCGACCGTGTTTCCGGTGAAGGCCACATTACCTGCGGTCATTGCCGTAACTGCCGCGCTGGTCGTACGCACCTGTGCCGCAACACCGTGGGTGTGGGCGTCAACCGTCCGGGCTGTTTTGCTGAATTTCTGGTTATTCCGGCGTTTAACGCTTTCAAAATCCCGGACAACATTTCCGACGATCTGGCCTCTATTTTCGATCCGTTCGGCAATGCGGTTCACACCGCGCTCTCCTTCGATCTGGTTGGGGAAGATGTGCTGGTTTCCGGCGCTGGCCCAATTGGCATTATGGCGGCAGCGGTGGCAAAACATGTTGGCGCGCGGCATGTCGTTATCACTGACGTAAATGAATACCGTCTGGATCTGGCGCGTAAAATGGGCGTTACTCGCGCGGTCAACGTGGCGAAAGAGAACCTGTCCGATGTGATGGCAGAGCTGGGAATGACCGAAGGTTTTGATGTCGGGCTGGAAATGTCCGGCGCGCCGCCAGCCTTCCGTACTATGCTCGATACCATGAACCACGGTGGTCGTATTGCGATGTTGGGTATTCCGCCGTCTGATATGGCTATTGACTGGAATAAAGTGATCTTCAAGGGTCTCTTTATTAAAGGTATCTATGGTCGTGAAATGTTTGAAACCTGGTACAAAATGGCGGCATTAATTCAGTCCGGACTGGATTTGACCCCTATTATCACTCACCGTTTCGGTATTGATGACTTCCAGAAAGGATTTGATGCGATGCGTTCTGGACAGTCAGGTAAGGTAATCCTTAGCTGGAATTAAAAATAAAGACGCCTACGGGCGTCTTTTCCCTCTCTTTTTCCTGTTTGCATCTTTAAATCGCACAAAAGGCACAATTTCCGTAACAGTGTTCTACATTAGAAAGTAAAGTTCGTTGACGATCCGTTTAACCTTTTCAGTGCGGCTAATTATGTTCAAACTTTCGGTGTGTCTGTTGACCTGCAATTCAGCTCGCTTATTACGGGATGTGCTCCCGCCACTGCTTAAAATTGCGGATGATTTTGTGGTTCTGGATTCCGGCAGTACAGACGCGACGCTGGATATTTGCCGGGAATATGATCTTCATGTTCATTATCATCCATATGCCATGCATGGCGCGCAGATGAACCACGCAACCAGCCTGGCTGCGTATGACTGGGTGCTCTGTATGGATAGTGATGAAATCCTTGACGAGCAGACGGTAAATTTTATCCTGCAGCTAAAAGCAGGCGAGGAACCGAGTGCCGATCAGGCGTGGCGTTTGCCGCGTTACTGGTACGTGCTGGGCGAACAAACGCGCACAATATATCCTATATCCTCACCTGATTTCCCGGTGCGTTTATATAATCGTCGGGCGGCGCGTTTTAACAATCGCGCCGTTGACGATCAGGTTGAAGGTTATTCGACATCGACAAAAATACCGGGACATGTACGCCACGATACGTTTTATTCACTGCATGAAGTATTCAATAAACTTAATAGCTACACCACGCGACTGGTGAAATATCAGAAAATCCGTCCATCGATTGCTCGTGGAATTATCAGCGCCATCGGTGCGTTTTTTAAATGGTATTTATTTAGCGGCGCGTGGCGTAACGGCAAAGTGGGCGCGGTGACGGGTTTATATGCCACCTTGTACAGTTTTCTTAAATATTTCAAAGCATGGTATGCCTACAATGGCCACAACGATGAAAAAAACGTTGTGGCAGAAGAAAAGAAAAACACCCGCACGGTTTAGGGGTGTTTTTTCCCCCAGCCTTGCCATTCATTCGTGAAATATTTCACCAGCGTACTCTCACTGATGCTGTCCTTCACGACCGTAAAGAAACGGCTGGTATAGACGGGCTCTGGTTTATGTGGCGCTTTGCACAACTTCACGCCCCGGAACGGGTTACGCGGTGGCTGAGCAGGTGGCGACGCCTTGCCCGGCGTTGAATTATCTGTCTGCGGTTCATTCAGCAGGCTTCCTGCGCGAACAAGAGTGATATCCGCAGGCAGGTTGTAAAGCATCTGCTGCAGCACGCGCACGGTGGTTGGATGCGGGTGACCGATAGCGATGGCTGAACCGCTACGGCGCGCCAGATCAACAGCACGGTTAAACTGATAGCGGATATCGTTCTCGTTTTGCGTGTCATCAAGAAATACTTTGCGTTTGATGACTTTCACGCCCGTACCGCTTGCGGCGCGCATCGCCTGGCTATTGCCGATGGTCATGCTGTCCAGAAAGTAGAGATCGTAGTGCCCCAGAACCTGCATCACTTTCTGCATGCCAAACAGGCTGGAGGTCATGGCACTGCCCATATGGTTGTTTAACCCGGTGGCATACGGCACTTTGCTGACCGCGTCGCTGATGATGCGCTCAATCTCCGCGCTGCTCATATCCGGGCGCAGGGTATCTTTTTCCAGCGGCTGTTTGCTGAGCGGGGCCATGGGCAGGTGAATCAGCACCTCATGCCCGGCGTTATGGGCTTTGGTGGCCATCTCCCTCGCGTGGGGCGCGTTTGGCAACACGGCAACAGTGACTGCCGCAGGCATGCTAATAACCTGATTTTCGGTCTGTGGGCGGTAGCCGAAATCATCAATAACAATGGAGAGTTTGCCGGCAAACGCTGGCACGGAAAAGACCAGCATGCTGGCAGCGACAACAAAGCGACGAAATTGAAGCAAAACTTATCTTCCCAACCACGGCTGTGGATTGACCGCCTGACCCTGGCGGCGAATTTCGAAATAAAGTGAAGGTCTACCCTGACCGCCACTGCTCCCGACAAGGGCTATCGGCTGACCGGCGCGGACTTGCGCGCCTACGCTCACCAGCGCGCTCTGGTTGTAGCCGTACAAACTCATATCGCCTTTGCCGTGTTCAACCACGACCACCAGGCCATATCCCTGCAGCCAGTCGGCGAGGATCACCCGCCCGTCGGCTACGGCTTTGACTTCGCTACCCTCAGACGCACCGATAACAATCCCTTTCCAACGTAGCTCACCCTGCAACTGTTCGCCATAGCGATGTAGCAACGGACCGCGAACAGGCCAGAAAGCCTGGCCGGATGGCGCGCCCAGTCCACCAGTACGGGACATCAGTGAACGTTCGCCTTCGGTCGGTTTGTAGGTGGTGCCTTTACGGGATGCATCCTGCTGTTTTTCACGCACGGCCTGCGCTTCGCGAGCTTCACGCTCGGCACGCGCTTTGGCTGCGGCTTCGGCGCGGGCCAGACGATCGCGCAAACGTGATTCGTTGGCCCGCAGTTCGCCTAACTGCTGCTGTCCTTCCTGAATAGATGACTCCAGCCCGGCGAGCGTTTTCTTACGCTCGTTGAGCGCTTGTTCCAGCTTCGCCTGCTGAGCTTTTTGTTCGTACATCAGCGTTTGCTGCTGGCTCTGCTTCTCTTCCAGCTCCGCCTTCTGCGTGGCAACCTCTTCGCGCGTTTGCTTGAGTTGCGCAATGGTCTCCTGCCGGGCCTGGTTGAGATAGCCAAAGTAGGCCTGCAGGCGTTGCCCGCGTTGGGTCTCGCCACTGAGAATCAACTGAACGCCCGTATGTTGGCCCTGGCGAAACGCGGCATCCAACTGGGCGGCCAGATTATGCTCTTGCGTCGCCTTCTGTTTTTCCAGTTTGGCGATGGATGCGTTCATGGCATCGATTTGTTTATTGAGCTGGGCGAGGGTGTTCTGTGTTTCGCGCAGTTGACGTGTGGCTGCGGAGATGGCGACTTCCTGCGCTTTGAGTTGCGCAAGCAGGCCGGAACGTTGCTGTTGCTGCTGGCGTACGTCGCGTTCTTTTGCGGCGATATCCGCCTGAATGGATTTTAGCTGGTCGCGGTCATCCGCGTGGGCAGAAAAGGCGCACAACAATGCGCCAGCGCTAAAAGCGCTGGCGCAAAGCAAAGGCCTGACTGCGGCCAATGTGACAGAAAAAATCGCCTTTCCCCTCATGGGGAGCGATTATTCCACGATGAACAGCGGCTTACCAGTCATCTCTTTCGGGATTTCCATGCCCATCAGAGTCAACATAGTCGGTGCGATATCGGAAAGTTTGCCACCTTCGACAGCTTTCAGCGCTTTATCACCAACGTAAATCAACGGGACTGGCAGGTTGGTATGGGCAGTGTGCGCCTGGCCGGTTGCCGGGTCGCGCATCTGCTCAGCGTTACCGTGGTCGGCGGTGATCAGCAACTGACCCCCAACGGATTCCACCGCTTTGGTTACCTGCTCAATACAGTGATCCAGCGCTTCAACTGCTTTGATTGCCGCTTCCATCACACCGGTGTGACCGACCATATCGCCGTTCGGGTAGTTACAAATAATGGTGTCGTACTTACCGCTGGTGATAGCGCTAACCAGTTTTTCTGTCAGCTCTGCGGAGCTCATTTCCGGCTGCAGATCGTACGTTGCCACTTTCGGAGAGTTAATCAAAATGCGATCTTCGCCCGGGAACGGCTCTTCAACGCCACCGTTGAAGAAGAACGTTACGTGTGCATATTTTTCCGTTTCAGAGATACGCAACTGCGTTTTGTCTTTCTTCGCCATCCATTCGCCGAAGGTATTCGCCAGAGAGGCTGGCGGATATGCAACGGCGGTTCTGATGTCAGCGGCATATTCGGTCAACATAACAAAATCGAGGTCGACCACTTTTTTACGGGCGAAACCATCGAAATCGCTGTTCACGAATGCGCGGGTGATTTCGCGCGCGCGGTCTGCACGGAAGTTCATGAAAATCAGCGCGTCGCCGTTTTCCATTGCGGCATCGGCCTGACCTTCAGCGCGGATCACGGTGGCTTTCACGAATTCGTCGTTTTCGTCGCGGGCATAGGCCGCAGCCAGACCTTCAACGGCGCTCGCGAACTGGAATTCACCTTTTGCCAGCGTCATCAAATCATAGGCTTGTTCTACGCGATCCCAGCGGTTGTCGCGGTCCATTGCGTAGTAACGACCAATGATGGATGCCACACGGCCTTTACCCAGTGCGGCAAATTTGTCTTCAAAACGTTTCAGTGACGATTCAGCGCTACGCGGCGGTGTATCGCGGCCATCCAGGAATGCGTGCAGGTAGATTTTTTCCGCACCGCGCTCAGCGGCCAGCTCGACCATTGCCAGGATATGGTCTTCATGGCTGTGAACGCCGCCGGTAGACAGCAGGCCCATGATGTGAACGGCTTTGCCCGCAGCAACGGCTTTATCAACCGCGCCCGCCAGCACCGGATTGCTGAAAAAAGTGCGCTCTTTAATTTCAACATCCAGACGGGTCAAATCCTGATATACGATGCGGCCTGCACCCAGGTTGACGTGCCCAACTTCGGAGTTACCCATCTGGCGATCTGGCAGACCGACTTCCAGACCAGAAGCGTCAATCAGAGTATGCGGACGTTTGGCCCACAAGGCGTCCATAACGGGAGTTTTTGCGCTGTAAATTGCGTTATCCTGCTGCTCTTCGCGGTAGCCATAGCCATCCAGGATCACCAGTACCATAGGTTTTTTAGAAACCGACATTGCGACAACCTCATGCTCAAAGACGAAAAATTTGCGTAATTTTACTACAGCTGAATCGATAAAATAGCCGCAGAAGATCAAAGAATACCGCCGCAGGAGGTGAGGATTTTACGGCGTTGATGATTTTTTTTCGTAACAGTCCGCAGAAAATGCATTCCATTACGCTCGCTGGCTGTATTTGCTACACCGCACAGGTATACTCCTTTCCTGGTTTTTACTCATTGATTCGGGAGCTGTTACCCCCCATGCAAGAAATTATGCAATTTGTTAGTCGCCACCCCGTACTTTGCCTCGCCTGGATTGTATTACTGGGGGCGGTGCTGTTCATGACGTTTAAAAGCCTCGCATCGAAAGTGAAAGTGATCACCCGTGGTGAGGCAACGCGTCTGATCAACAAAGAAGATGCTGTTGTCGTAGACTTGCGCCAGCGCGATGATTTCCGAAAAGGTCATATCGCAGGCTCCGTGAATTTGCTGCCAACCGAAATCAAGGCCAATAATGTAGGTGAGCTTGAGAAACACAAAAGCAAACCGGTTATCGTCGTGGACGGCTCCGGGATGCAGGCTCAGGAACCTGCAAACGCACTGATCAAGGCCGGTTTCGAGCAAGTTTTCGTGCTCAAAGAAGGCATCGCAGGCTGGAGCGGCGAGAATCTTCCGCTGGTACGCGGTAAGTAATATTCAGAGGAACAGTCATGGCCAATATTGAGATCTACACCAAAGCAACCTGCCCGTTTTGCCATCGCGCAAAAGCGCTGCTGAGCAGCAAAGGCGTTTCTTTTGAAGAGCTGCCGATCGATGGCGACGCGGTTAAACGCGAAGAGATGATTAAACGTAGTGGTCGTACGACGGTACCGCAGATTTTTATTGATGCGCAGCACATTGGCGGCTGTGATGATTTATATGCGCTCGACGCGCGCGGTGGACTCGATCCGCTGTTGCGTTAATGCATAGACGAAGTGATTCACGTTGCGTCAAGGCCGACAAACAGAGGCAGCCTGAAGAATAAAGCGTATTAAGGACAACACTTAAGGGTTTTAGACATGTCTGAACAAAACAACACGGAAATGACTTTCCAGATTCAACGCATCTACACTAAAGATATCTCTTTCGAAGCACCGAATGCCCCGCATGTGTTTCAGAAGGACTGGCAGCCGGAAGTGAAACTGGATCTGGATACTGCATCCACTCAGCTGGCTGAAGGCGTTTATGAAGTGGTACTGCGTGTTACCGTTACCGCTTCCCTGGGTGAAGAAACGGGCTTTCTGTGCGAAGTACAGCAAGGCGGTATCTTCTCCATTGACGGTATCGAAGGTAATCAGCTGGCGCATTGCCTCGGTGCGTATTGCCCGAACATCCTGTTCCCTTACGCGCGTGAGTGCATCACCAGCCTGGTTTCCCGCGGTACTTTCCCGCAACTGAACCTTGCGCCGGTGAACTTTGATGCGCTGTTCATGAACTATCTGCAGCAGCAGGCTGGCGAAGGTGCTGAACAACATCAGGATGCCTGATGAACGCACGCAATGCTGAAATGACTGTGATCGGTGCCGGCTCTTACGGCACCGCTCTTGCCATCACACTGGCAAGAAACGGCCACCAGGTTGTTCTCTGGGGCCATGACCCGAAACATATTGCGACCTTACAGCATGACCGTTGTAACGCCGCTTTCCTTCCTGATGTGCCTTTTCCTGATACGCTCGCGCTGGAAAGCGATCTCGCTTCCGCTCTTGCGGCCAGTCGTAACATTCTCGTGGTCGTACCAAGCCATGTCTTTGGCAATGTTTTACAGCAGATTAAACCGCTGATGCGCAGCGATGCGCGCATTGTCTGGGCCACTAAAGGTCTTGAAGCCGAGACGGGACGCCTGTTGCAGGACGTCGCGCGTGAAGTATTGGGCGATGCGATTCCTCTGGCGGTTATCTCCGGACCGACCTTCGCGAAGGAGCTGGCGGCAGGTCTGCCAACGGCGATTTCTCTGGCGTCGACTGACCCGGTGTTTGCCGATGACCTCCAGCAACTGCTGCATTGTGGTAAAAGCTTCCGCGTCTATAGCAATCCGGATTTCGTTGGCGTGCAGCTTGGCGGCGCGGTGAAAAACGTCATTGCCATTGGTGCAGGGATGTCGGACGGCATCGGTTTTGGCGCAAACGCCCGAACGGCGCTTATCACCCGCGGTTTGACCGAAATGTCGCGTCTTGGCGCGGCGCTGGGCGCCGATCCTGCCACTTTCATGGGCATGGCGGGTTTAGGGGACCTGGTGCTGACCTGTACCGATAACCAGTCGCGCAACCGTCGTTTTGGTATGGCGCTGGGGCAGGGGATGGACGTGCAAACGGCACAGGACCAGATTGGTCAGGTCGTTGAAGGTTACCGCAATACCAAAGAAGTTCGCGCTCTGGCGCATCGGTTTGGTGTTGAAATGCCAATAACCGAGGAAATTTATCAGGTATTGTATTGCGGAAAAAATGCGCGCGAGGCAGCATTGACTTTATTAGGTCGTGCGCGCAAGGACGAGCGCAGCAGTATTTAGCACGCACTTCATCCTTCATGTTGCCTGTTTGTTGGCTTCCGCTGCGTCCCCGGTCACTTACTTATGTAATCTCCGGGGGGTTACAGCTTCGCCGTCGCGACGCAGCAAGAATGATTTTGTGTTTATGTCCTCAGCCAGTTAAGCAGTGACTGGCTGAACTTATTACGTCTGGAGTAAGCAATGCCGTGTGAAGAACTGGATATCGTCTGGAATAATATTAAAGCCGAAGCCCGGGCGCTGGCGGACTGTGAGCCGATGCTGGCCAGTTTTTACCACGCAACGTTACTCAAGCATGAAAACCTGGGCAGCGCGCTGAGCTATATGCTGGCAAACAAGCTGGCGTCTCCCATTATGCCTGCCATCGCCATTCGTGAAGTGGTAGAAGAAGCCTACGCCGCTGACCCGGAGATGATCGCCTCCGCGGCCTGCGATATTCAGGCGGTGCGTACGCGCGATCCAGCGGTGGATAAATACTCCACGCCGCTTTTGTATCTGAAAGGCTTTCACGCGCTACAGGCGTACCGCATCGGCCACTGGCTGTGGAACCAGGGGCGCCGCGCGCTGGCCATTTTCCTGCAAAACCAGGTTTCAGTATCGTTCCAGGTGGATATCCACCCGGCGGCCAAAATTGGACGCGGCATCATGCTCGACCATGCCACAGGCATTGTGGTGGGTGAAACCGCAGTGATTGAAGACGATGTGTCGATTCTGCAGTCGGTGACGCTGGGCGGTACTGGCAAAACCAGCGGCGACCGCCACCCGAAAATCCGTGAAGGGGTAATGATTGGCGCCGGAGCGAAAATCCTCGGCAATATCGAAGTGGGTCGCGGCGCGAAAATCGGCGCAGGTTCCGTAGTGTTGCAGCCTGTGCCGCCGCACACCACTGCCGCAGGCGTTCCGGCGCGCATTGTCGGCAAGCCGGAATCAGACAAACCCGCGATGGATATGGATCAGCATTTCAACGGGATTAATCACGGGTTTGAGTACGGCGACGGGATCTGATTCTCGGGCTGTCTCAATTGCCACCTTGAACCTGGGCTGTGCTCACCATCTTCATGTACTGCGTGTAGGCTCGAGTGTTTGCGCGCAGTCCGGGTTCAATCTGGCTGCGCCGGGAACGCCCCAGAGTAACTGTTAACTTCTGAGTACCGCGCCAGGATATCCCAGTTGGCGCCAGGCTTCATACACCACCACCGACACCGCATTGGACAAGTTCATGCTGCGGCTGTCCGGCATCATCGGAATACGGATTTTTTGCTGCGGCGGTAATACATCCAAGATTGACGCCGGTAATCCACGCGTTTCCGGGCCAAACATCAGAAAATCCCCGTCCTGATAGTTCACCGCGCTGTGCGCTGGTGTCCCTTTGGTGGTAAGAGCAAACAGACGTTCCGGCTGTTCAGACTCCATAAAGGCTGCGTAATCATGATGGCGCTGTACGGCGGCAAACTCATGGTAATCCAGCCCGGCACGACGCAGGCGTTTATCATCCCAGGTAAACCCCATGGGTTCGATGATATGCAGGCGAAAGCCGGTATTAGCGCATAAGCGGATGATGTTCCCGGTATTCGGCGGGATTTCTGGTTCGAATAAAACGATATTTAACATGCTGCCCCCTTGATAGCGGGGGCAGGATAGCAGAATTTTTCCTGGCCCTCACCCGGCCGTCTCGCTGAAAGGGGGGAGGGGACCAGGTCGCACTTACTTACGCTGCATCCCCCTGCGACAAGGGTGCCAGCGCCGCAGGAGTTTTAGTCAGCTCCTGCACCAGCGAGTCTTTACTGATCTCACTGATGGATTTCGCCCCGGTCAGGGTCATCGCTACCCGCATCTCTTTTTCGATTAAGTTCAGAAGATTAGCGACACCGGCGCGGCCATGCGTCGCCAGGGCGTAAAGATATGCACGCCCCAGCAGTACCGTGTCTGCGCCCAGCGCAATCATTCGCACGACGTCCAGCCCGTTGCGAATGCCACTGTCAGCCAGAATCGCGATATCGCCTTTCACCGCATCGGCAATGGCCGGTAAGGCACGGGCGGAAGAGAGCACGCCATCAAGCTGGCGTCCGCCGTGGTTAGAGACCACAATTCCGTCTGCGCCAAAGCGCACCGCGTCCCGCGCATCTTCGGGATCGAGGATCCCCTTGATCACCATCGGACCATCCCAAAACTCACGGATCCACTCAAGGTCTTTCCAGGAGATGGAGGGATCAAAATTATTCGCCAGCCAGCCAATGTAATCTTCCAGTCCTGTCGGTTTACCCAGATAAGTGGAGATATTCCCCAGATCGTGAGGACGACCGTTGAGCCCCACATCCCAGGCCCATTGTGGATGCGTCACGGCCTGCCAGTACCGGCGCAATGCGGCGTTTTGACCACTCATGCCGGAATGTGCGTCGCGGTATCGCGCCCCTGGCGTTGGCATATCGACAGTAAAGACCAGCGTGGAACAACCCGCCGCTTTGGCGCGCTCCAGTGCGTTGCGCATAAATCCGCGATCGCGCAGGACATACAACTGGAACCACATTGGGCGTCGGATGGTCGGCGCTACCTCTTCAATCGGACAAACGGATACGGTCGATAAGGTAAACGGAATGCCTTTCGCATCCGCCGCTCCTGCCGCCTGGACTTCTCCCCGGCGCGCGTACATGCCACATAACCCCACCGGGGCGAGCGCAACCGGCATAGTCAGTTTTTCGCCAAAGAGGGTGGTCTCCGTGCTCAGCGCTGACATATTTTTCAGTACGCGCTGGCGTAGAGCTACCTGCCCCAGGTCTTCCACATTGCGACGCAGCGTATATTCCGCATAGGCGCCGCCGTCGATGTAGTGGAAAAGAAAGGGGGGCAGAATGCGTTGTGCGGCCGCGCGGTAGTCACTGGCTGCGGAAATGATCATCTTTATCTCCCTGGGCAAAAGTCAGTTGCTCGCCAGGCAAACGGGTGATGCGTGCGCGGCGGGCCTGGTCTTCATCAAATTGACGAATCGTGGTGTGAACAAAACCAAGGTGCGCCATCATCGCTTTGCGGGCGCCCCCGGCGTCTGCGGCGAAAATGGCGTCCATAATTTCGCGGTGCTGTCCGGTGAGTTGCGTAAAGACTGGCGGAACCTGGTACATTCGCTGACGGCTCTGTTTTACCGAGCTTTGCAGCAAATCGAAAAAGCCGCGCATGGTCTGTAGCAGTACGATATTGTGCGACGCCTCGGCTATCGCCAGGTGAAAACGGACGTCCGCCTGAGAGGCAAGATCCGGGTCCTCGGCCAGGGTGGCCTCAAAACACAGACGAATCTTTTCTTTATCGGCATGGGTGGCGCGCAGCGCAGCGTGCCAGGCGGTACTCCCCTCAATGGCGTGACGCGCTTCGAGGATATCGAAACTGTAATCCGGGTCATCTTCGAGCAGCACTTTTAACGGCTGCACGATGTTCTGCTCCGACCATGCCTCATGCTGCCAGCGCACGAACGTGCCGCCGCCGTGACGGCTTAGCAAAACGCCTTCACTGATGAGTCTGGCGATGGCTTCGCGCAGGCAATTACGTGACACACCAAGCTGTATCGCGAGCTGACGCTCAGACGGTAATCGCATACCGGCTTCCAGCCCTCTGTCGCGGATAAGTGTTCGGATTCGCCGTGCAACATCTTCAGAAAGACGTTCAGCTATCGCGGTCATGATGTGCCTCGCCACCTGTATGTTGTGTAAAAGTGGTACTGCCAGTCAGCGGCAGCGCTTGATCCTACAGACTAGGTTAATTGGCTGCTTTGTAATGGCAATGTTAATTTTATGTGATTTTGAAGGGTGTGAAATGGCACGCATTAATGCGTAAGGTGGTAGGACCACTTTGGCGTAAAACAAAATAATTGCCCCTCTGTTGGCAGAGGGGAGGGGATCAAAACTCGCTTTTCGCGAAGCCAGTCATCTCTTTGAGGCCCATTTCGCGGCCCAGAGCGGTCATGGGATGCACGACAACAATGCCCCGCACGCTTTTTTTCAGCTTACCCAGATCGGCCTGCTCTTTTTTGGTGATGGCGCGCTTGAACGGCATGCTCACCAGTTTTTGGGCTTCTTTGCTGAGTTTCTGGCTGTACTGGCCACGCAGACGTTCGATTTCAGTTTCGATAGTCTCTTTTTCTTTCTCCAGCTCCGCGTATTTCTCGGCGGACTCTACCAGTGACAAACCGGCCTGCTGGTGACGGATAGCGTCCAGACGATCGCTCAGGCGTTTAATTTCGTTCTTTTCAACTTCTTTCATAGGAATGTGTTTCTGCTGATTAAAATATAAGGATACCGCATTGCGGCGAACAACCCCAGAAAAGCACGGAAACACTAAAAGTATCCCGCATGCAGGTCCATCTTAGTTTTACGGTTGGGCGAAAAGGAGAGGAGAAAATGGCTAAATTAGGTGACAACACCCCACAGATCATCGATAAAGCGATCGATTTTATGGCTTCAAGCCAGGCGTTCCGTGAGTACCTGGCGCATCAGCGTAAGCAAGACCGTGTTCCTGACGATATTCCCACAGATAAAGTCGATATGTACCGTGAACGGCTGGAACATTATCGCCAGCTTTACCGGCCTGCGTGTGTTCATGAAGAAGAGACATCAACCGGCAGCTAAACCCGGCGAGCTTATTTCTGAAATGCTTTTTTCAGGCTGATGCGGGAAATCAGCTCAGTCAGGGAAAGCACCATGGTTGAACGAACGACCTGTTGGTAACGCTGTTTTTGCATAGCGAACAGGTCGGGGTCACTGGTATCAAAAGGTGGCGTTGCAGGCAGCGCCACCACGCAATGCAGTTCGCCAAATGGCCCCAGGATTTCATCATCCGTAAAAGCGTATTCTGTGCCGTCGTGATTCAGTTCTTCACGTAACGCCATCAACAATTCCGCATCTTCATACTCATGCCGACTGATTACGCCAAGGCCATAAATCAGCTTTAAGCGCACGGACAAATTGCCCAGCGGCCCATCTCCGTCAAGCAACGGCTCTACAGCGTATTTCACTGCATAGTCGTCTTTGCGGAAGACCTGAAGCACCAGGATATTTACCGCCTCAGTCAACAACTCGACGGCGGCAATCAAAAAGCTTCGTACGGTTTTGCCAGCATTCAGACGCTCGAGCACACGGTTTTCGAAAGCCTGTGTTAGTTCCATCATTGCCTGCATATCTGACAATCTTGTTAACAGGCGCGGGATGTCCCGCGCCAAACTCGGCATCATGCCTTTGCGTTGTATGCGTTAACAGCTTCGGCTACCACGTCGCTTGCTGCGTCCAGACCGGAGATCTGTACCAGCGCGGCCTGTGGGCCTTTTTCTTCGATTAAGGTCGCTAATTCCTGCGCCTGCGGATCTTGTTCACTGCGGTAATGCATGGCAGCGGCGATACCTTTTACCAGGTTCGCGTGCGGCAAACCATACTCCAGCGTGCCGAGCAGCGGCTTGATCAGGCGATCGCCGGCGCTCAATTTACGCAGCGGCTGACGGCCTACGCGCTCAACATCATCTTTCAGGTATGGGTTCTCAAAACGACCAAGGATTTTTTCGATATACGCGGCGTGTTTGGCAGCATCGAAGCCGTAGCGCTTGATCAGCACCGCGCCACTCTCTTCCATTGCGCCTTTCACCACTGCACGGATGCTATCATCCAGAATGGCGTCGCGAATGGTCTGGTGACCGGTCTGTTGTCCAAGGTACGCGGTTATAGCATGCCCGGTGTTTAACGTGAAGAGCTTGCGTTCAACAAACGCCATCAGATTGTCGGTTAATTCCATGCCCGGGATAGTTGGCAGATCGCCAACAAACTGGGTTTTGTCGACAATCCATTCGCTAAAGGTTTCTACGGTCACTTCCAGCGGATCGTTTGTGGCAGATGCAGAAGGTGGAACAATGCGGTCTACGGCGGAATCCACGAAGCCGACATGGGCTTCAACCCACGCTTTATCTTCTGCTGCCACCGCGTTGAACACATGGCCTTTTAACTGAGAGGTGCCGCGCACCATGTTCTCACAGGCGATGATATTAAGCGGTGCTTCTGTGCCCTGCGCTTTACGTTTTGCCAGGCCTTTGGCGATGGCCGGAGCGATACGCTCCAGAACAACCGGACCAACGGCAGTTGTCACCAGATCAACAGAGGCAATCAGCTCAACCACATCGTCGCCAATGCTGCTCACCGCGTTGACGCCGGAAACGGTATCAACCTGCTCGTTTTCACCAACGACATGGACCTGATAGCTATGACGGGCATTAAGGGCGTCGAGAACCACCTGATTAACATCGGCGAATGTCAGCGTAATCCCCGCGTCAGCCAGCAATTTGCCGATGAAGCCACGTCCGATATTACCTGCGCCAAAATGTAATGCTTTCATAGAATTAACCTTAATCAATGTTTTTACCCGAGAGGGCTGGGGTGAGGAACCACATAAAATTCTCCTCACCCTAACCCTCTCCCCAAAGGGAGAGGGAAGGTTGCCCGGATAGGGCGGAGCCGCATCCGGGGCCAGGGTTATGCTTTCAGCAGCGCCAGTACTTCTTCAACGCTGCTGGTCGTTGCCAGACGTTCGATAACGGATTCATCATCCAGTGCGTTGGTCAGGCTGGTAATCACCTGAACGTGCTCATTGTTACGAGCGGCGATACCGATAACCAGACGGGCAATATCGTCCTCTTCTTCGCCGAAACGGACGCCTTGCGGATACTGGCAGAATACTACGCCGGTTTTCAGCACGCGATCTTTCGCTTCAACGGTGCCGTGCGGTACTGCGATGGACTCGCCCAGGTAAGTCGGGGTCAGTTTTTCGCGTTCCAGCATTGCCTCAACGTATTCCGGCTGAACATAACCGCCTTTGACCAGTTGCTCACCGGCAAAACGGATAGCTTCTTCTTTGTTGCTTGCAGTACGGCCCAGAAATACGTTTTCTGCACCCAGCTTGAACAGGTTGCTGTCGCCAGCGTCAAAGCTATCCTGCAAGCTGGCCTGAACCTTTACGCTGTTGTCCACGTGGCGCTGTGCGGCAACCAGGCGTTCAGTCAGATTGGTATACAGGCCGCTGTCCAGGAAGTTGGTCAGCGAAATGTGCTGTGCCTGTGGAGCCTGACGCATAGCGCGCTCGGTCAGGTCACGATGCGTAATGACCAGGTCAACATCAGACGGCAGGCTGTTGATAGCGCTGTTGGTTACAGAGATGTTGGTCAGACCGGCATCCTGAACTTTTTTACGCAGCACACCTGCGCCCATTGCGCTGGAACCCATGCCGGCATCACACGCAACGATGATTTTACGAACGTGGCTCAGGTCGTTAGTCACGTCGCCAGCGGCCAGCGGGGTAGCGCCTTTAGACTGTGCTTTCATGTCCTGTACACGACGGGTAGCCGCTTCGATATCTTCATCTTCTTCTTTAACTTTGCTGGTTTTCAGCAGGATAGATGCGATAACGAAGGAGACGATCAGCGCGGCGAAAATAGCTGCGAGGTTCGCGAAGTAAGTACCTTTCGGCGTCATTGCCAGTACGGCCAGGATAGAACCCGGAGAAGCCGGAGAGACCAGACCACCGTTCAGCACGCTCAGCGTGAACACGCCAGTCATACCGCCGAGGATTACAGCCAGCAGCAGACGCGGGTTCATCAGCACATACGGGAAGTAAATTTCATGGATACCGCCCAGGAAGTGGATAATTGCTGCGCCGCCAGCAGACTGACGAGCACTGCCACGACCGAAGAACATGTACGCCATCAGAACGCCCATCCCCGGACCCGGGTTTGCTTCGATCAGGAAGAAGATAGACTTGCCGAGGTCATGAGACTGCTGAATACCCAGCGGCGAGAAGATACCGTGGTTGATAGCGTTATTGAGGAACAGGATTTTCGCCGGTTCAACAAAGATGGACGCCAGCGGCAGCATGTCGTGCGCCACCATGAAGTTAACGCCAGCAGCCAGGCCTTTGGACAGGACTTCAACCGCAGGGCCGATACCTTTAAACGCCAGCAGTGCCAGGATCATACCGATGATGCCAGCGGAGAAGTTATTCACCAGCATTTCGAAACCGGATTTGATCTTACCATCTACAGCTGCGTCGAATTTCTTAATGCACAGGCCGCCCAGAGGACCGGCAACCATTGCACCAAGGAACATCGGCATATCAGCACCGACGATAACACCCATTGTGGTGATAGCACCTACCACACCACCACGATCGCCACCCACCAGACGACCACCGGTAAAACCGATCAACAGCGGCAGCAGGAAAGTAATCATTGGGCCGACGAGCTTCGCCAGCGTTTCGTTTGGTAACCATCCTGTAGGAATAAACAATGCGGTAATAATACCCCACGCGATAAACGCGCCGATATTTGGCATTACCATGTTGCTGAGGAAGCGACCAAAGCTTTGCACTCTGATCTTGATATCGGATGACATAAAACACCCCTTCTTATGTTTGCTATCTCACAGGCCGGAAGCCCGAGGTTTTGTTGTTAACGTGGCGGCAGAGGTAGCCGGACCCATGATCTGTGCTGCGAAATCTCGCACCGAATCGATGAACTGTCCAGACGGTGCCAATTTGTGTGATTAAGATCACGTTAGTGCAGGGGGTATACCATCCAATGAAGTGATCATGATCACAAAAATCATGTGTAAAAAAAGAACAAAGGCTAAAAATTCACCGCTGTGCACCTGTTAATGTGATGTTAATCACAATTATTAGTGGCGGATTTGTTTCTTGTTTGTGATCTAAATCACAAGATATTTTTGCCAGGAGTTTTCCGAGTGTGATCC
Organism: Phytobacter palmae; assembly: GCA_900112785.1. Taxonomy (GTDB): domain Bacteria; phylum Pseudomonadota; class Gammaproteobacteria; order Enterobacterales; family Enterobacteriaceae; genus Phytobacter; species Phytobacter palmae. The sequence continues at coordinate 62,583 of FONB01000004.1, forward strand.
CTCGCAAACTGTGGTTTTTGCTGGCCCGCGCCTGTGTAATTCCCTTTCACTTTCCGCGCTGTTTCGAAGGCAAGGCGCAATGCAATATAGTCAGAGCAGTTTTCACATTTATGAAATGGTCAGCGCGCGCTTTGGTCTGGTAGTACATACTTAATGTTTTGTTGGCGAAGCGGAGAAGGCAATGAAACTTATCGGCAGCTATACCAGCCCTTTTGTACGAAAAATATCGGTCATCCTCCTGGAGAAGGGCATCACCTTCGAGTTTGTAAATGAACAGCCTTACAACGCGATTAACGGCGTGGCGCATTACAATCCGTTGGGAAAAGTACCGGCCCTGGTAACCGATGAAGGTGAAGTGTGGTACGACTCGCCGATCATTGCCGAATATATCGATCTGTTGGGCATCGCTCCGGCGATGCTGCCTGCCGATCATAAAGCTGCGCTGAAAATTCGTCAGATTGAAGCACTGGCGGACGGGATTATGGATGCGGCGCTGGTTTCCGTACGCGAGCAGGCACGCCCGGTGGCCCAGCAATCGGAAACGGAACTCTTACGCCAGCGCGAAAAAATCAATCGGGGCCTCGATACCCTTGAAAGCTATATCAACGAAGGGGCATTGCGCATTGATGAGATGAACCTCGCCACTATCGCCATTGCCTGCGCCATCAGCTATCTCAACTTCCGCCGTGTCTCTCCCGGCTGGTGTGTTGAGCGGCCGCAATTGGTCAAAATGGTGGAAAATCTCTTTCAGCGTGAAAGCTTTGCGCGCACAGAACCGCCAAAGGATTGACGCCCGTTATGTCAGGCTGAATCAAGTCGCTGTACAATCCCTCCATGTCGAATCCCTCTCCCATCGGGAGGGGGCCACTCTCAGCCGGGCCATTTCATGACAACGGAAAATCACTCGCTTTACAGCCAGATCCCCTCAACCGATCGCCTGTTACGTGATGAGGCGTTCACTCTGTTACTGACCGAATTTGGGCACAACCGTGTGGCGCAGACGCTGCGCCAGTTGCAGGACGAAGCCCGTGATAGCATCCGCCAGCACCAGGCAGTGCCCGCCTGGTGTAATGACTGGGCGCAGGCAGCGTATCAGCGCTTGTTGGAGGAAAATGCCAGCGCGCTGCGTTCGGTTATCAACCTGACGGGCACCGTGTTGCACACCAACCTGGGGCGTGCGTTGCAGGCGGAAGCGGCGATAGAGGCGGTCGCACAGGCGATGCGTTCTCCCGTGACGCTGGAGTATTCGCTGGATGATGCCGGACGCGGGCATCGCGACCAGGCGCTGGCAGATATTCTGTGTCGCCTGACAGGCGCGGAGGATGCCTGCATCGTCAATAACAATGCAGCGGCGGTTCTTCTGATGCTGGCGGCAACGGCCAGCGGCAAAGAAGTGGTGGTTTCCCGTGGCGAACTGGTGGAAATCGGCGGCGCGTTTCGTATTCCGGATGTGATGCGTCAGGCGGGCTGTTATCTGCATGAGGTCGGCACCACCAATCGCACTCACGCTAAAGATTATCGCGAGGCGGTCAACGACAATACCGCGTTACTGATGAAGGTTCACACCAGCAACTATCACATTGAAGGTTTTACCAAAACGATAGACGAAACTGAGCTGGTGGCGCTGGGCGATGAGTTGAATGTTCCGGTAATTGCGGATTTGGGTAGCGGCTCGCTGGTGGATTTACGCCTCTATGGTTTGCCAAAAGAGCCAATGCCGCAGGAACTGATTGCCGCCGGGGTGAGTCTGGTGAGTTTTTCCGGCGATAAACTGCTTGGCGGCCCGCAGGCCGGCATTATTCTGGGGAAAAAAGATCTGATCGCGCAGTTGCAGCGCCACCCGCTCAAGCGGGCGTTACGGGCAGATAAAATGACCCTGGCGGCACTGGAAGCGACGCTGCGTCTGTATCTGCACCCCGAGAAGCTACGGGACAATTTACCGACCCTGCGTTTACTCACGCGCAATCCGGGCGAGATTCGCCAGCAAGCGTTGCGGCTTGCCGGGGTGCTGGCCGAACATTACGATGCGTTTGACCTGCGTGTAGAGGATTGTTTATCGCAAATCGGCAGCGGTTCCCTGCCGGTGGACAGGCTGCCCAGCGCCGCGCTGACCTTCACCCCGCGTGACGGCAGCGGGTGTCGTCTGGAGGCTCTCGCTGCAACATGGCGTAACCTGCCAGAGCCGGTGCTGGGGCGGATCTCTGATGGCCGCTTATGGCTGGATTTACGTTGTCTTGAGAATGAACCCCGTTTTCTGGAGATGTTGTTGAAATGATTATTGCCACAGCCGGGCATGTCGACCACGGCAAAACGACATTATTGCAGGCGATTACCGGCGTGAACGCTGACCGTTTGCCGGAAGAGAAAGCGCGCGGTATGACCATTGATCTTGGCTATGCCTACTGGCCGCAGCCGGATGGCAGCGTGCCGGGCTTTATTGATGTGCCGGGACACGAGAAATTTCTGTCCAATATGCTCGCAGGTGTTGGCGGTATCGACCATGCGCTACTGGTGGTGGCCTGTGACGATGGGGTGATGGCACAAACCCGTGAGCATCTGGCTATTTTGCAACTGACCGGCAACCCGGCGCTGACCGTCGCGCTGACCAAAGCCGATCGCGTGGATGCGGCGCGTATTGATGCGGTGCGGCAGGAAGTCCTGGCGACGTTAAACGACTTTGGCTGGGAAGAGGCGGCGCTCTTTGTGACCGCGGCAACCGAAGCGCGTGGCATTGAGGAATTGCGCGCACATTTGCTGCAACTGCCTGCGCGCGCACATCCGCAGCATCAACGTTTTCGTCTGGCGCTAGACCGGGCGTTTACGGTGAAAGGGGCGGGGCTGGTGGTCACCGGAACCGCGCTGTCGGGTGAAGTGCAGGTAGGCGATACGCTATGGTTGACCGGGGTAAATAAGCCGATGCGTGTGCGGGGTCTGCATGCACAAAATCAGCCGACCGCGCGGGCGCATGCGGGGCAACGCATCGCCCTGAATATCGCCGGCGATGCGGAAAAAGACGATTTGACTCGTGGGGACTGGCTGCTTTCCGTCATGCCTCCCGAACCTTCGGAGCGTGTCATTGTTGCGCTGCAAAGCCATGCGGCGTTGACACAGTGGCAACCGTTGCATATTCACCATGCTGCGAGCCATATCACCGGGCGCGTATCGTTGCTGGATAACAATCTGGCGGAGCTGGTACTTGATACGCCGTTATGGCTGGCAGATAACGACAGGCTGGTGCTGCGGGATATCTCCGCACGTGAGACGCTGGCGGGCGCCCGCGTGGTGGCATTGCATCCACCGCGTCGCGGCAAGCGCAAACCGGAGTATCAACAGTGGATTGGCGCACTGGCGGCCACAGAAAGCGATGCGCAGGCGCTGGCCCTGCATCTGCAACGCGGGGCGGTGAACCTTCCGGCATTTGCCTGGGCGCGGCAGTTGAACGAGGCCGGGCTTGAGGCGTTGCTGGAAGAGCCGGGTTTTATCCGTGCGGGAGACAATCTGCTCAGTGCGCCAGTGGCCGCAGGCTGGCAGCGTAAATTGCTCGCCACACTTGCGCAATATCACGATCAGCATGCGGATGAACCCGGGCCTGGCCGTGAGCGTTTACGCCGTATGGCGTTACCGATGGAAGATGAAGCGCTGGTGCTGACGCTGATTGAACAGATGCGCGACAGCGGCGAGATCCACAGTCACCACGGCTGGCTGCATCTGCCGGATCACAAAGCGGGCTTTACCGACGAGCAGGCTGCCATCTGGCAACGTGCCGAGCCGCTGTTTGGCGACGAGCCCTGGTGGGTGCGTGATTTAGCGCGTGAGACAGGCGCAGATGAGCAGGTGATGCGCAGTGTGTTGCGCCAGGCGGCACAACAAGGGTTGATAACGGCGATCGTCAAAGATCGTTATTACCGCAACGATCGGATTGTCGCTTTCGCCAGTATGATCCGTGACCGCGATCCGATTCACGGTTCTACCAGCGCGGCGGATTTCCGCGACACCCTTAACGTCGGGCGCAAACTGGCGATTCAGATCCTGGAGTATTTTGACCGTATCGGTTTTACCCGCCGTCGCGGCAACGACCACGTGCTGCGTGATAAGGCGTTGTTTACGAAACAGTAAGCTCCCGCTGGCGCTGTGCTTATCGGGGTAGAGAGTGTGCCTGACCGATCCCCTCTCTCTTGAGGGAGAGGGTAAGAATGAAGAAGACTCGCCATTTCTCCGGCTCGCGATCCCGATTGTCTATACTCGATAAAACAACACGGGAGAAAAGTATGACCACACATCACCAGTCCGATGACCAACGCACCAAAGATGTTAAAGACGCGCCAAACAAACAGGGTGAAATACCCCGTAAGCGCGATGACAGCAAGGACGACCAGAAAGACCCCTTCAAAGCGAGCTAAAGGCAAACATTTGTAGCCGCAATGACCGGACTCACAGAGTCTGCTAGCATAGCGGCCTGCAACTACTCAGAGATAACAACGTGACCGCCTTTTCAACCTTAAATGCTTTGCCCGCTGAACTCCTCGCCAACCTTGATGAGCTGGGTTATCACTCCATGACCCCGGTACAGGCGGCGGCATTGCCGGCGATCCTTGAAGGCAAAGACGTACGTGTACAGGCGCAAACCGGCAGCGGCAAAACCGCTGCCTTTGGCTTAGGCTTGCTGCAACATATCGATGCCAGCCAGTTTGTGACCCAGTCTCTGGTGCTATGTCCAACGCGCGAGCTGGCCGATCAGGTCGCCAAAGAGCTTCGTCGTCTGGCGCGTTATCTGCCCAATATTAAAATTCTGACTTTATGCGGTGGCGTGCCGTTCGGCGCACAGCGTGATTCGCTCCAGCATGCGCCGCATATCATCGTCGCTACGCCTGGTCGTCTGCTGGATCATCTGGAAAAAGCCACCGTCACCCTGGACGCCCTGAAAACGCTGGTGCTGGACGAAGCCGATCGCATGCTCGATATGGGCTTTAGCGACGCCATTGACGCCATTCTGCGCCACGCGCCAGAACGTCGTCAGACACTGTTGTTTTCCGCCACCTGGCCTGCGGCCATTGCGGCAATCAGCACCCGCTTCCAGCGCGATCCGCAAACCATCGAAATCGATTCGGTCGAAGCTTTACCTGCGGTGGAACAGCATTTCTACGAAGTCTCGCGCCGGGAAAAAATTCCGTTGCTGCTGAGTTTGTTAAGCAAGCATCAGCCGGCCTCCTGCGTGGTGTTTTGCAACACCAAAAAAGATTGCCAGGAAGTGTGCGATGCGCTGAATGAGCGTAACCAGAGTGCGCTGGCGCTGCATGGTGACATGGAACAGCGTGATCGCGATCAGACGCTGGTGCGCTTTGCCAACGGCAGTAGCCGTGTGCTGGTGGCTACTGACGTCGCCGCGCGCGGGCTGGATATTAAAGCGCTGGAAATGGTGATCAACTACGAGTTGTCCTGGGACCCGGAAGTCCACGTGCACCGTATTGGCCGTACCGCGCGTGCCGGGCAGAGCGGCATGGCGCTGAGTCTGTGCGCACCAGAAGAAGCTCAGCGTGCGGCTATTCTCGGTGAGATGCTGGCGATTTCTCTCGACTGGCAATCCCCGGTTATCAGCAACAACATCAAGCCGCTGGAAGCCGATATGGTAACCCTGTGCATTGACGGCGGTAAGAAAGCCAAAATGCGCCCTGGCGATATTCTGGGGGCGTTGACCGGCGACATTGGTCTGGACGGCGCGGATATCGGCAAGATTGATATGCACCCGATGCATGCCTATGTTGCCGTGCGCCAGTCCGTGGCAAAACAGGCCTGGAAGCAACTCCAGCAGGGCAAAATCAAAGGTAAAGCCTGCCGGGTGCGTCTGCTCAAGTAAGACGGTGAACGGTAGATACTGTGAGCGTCTTCAACCCTGTTAGTCACGGCTGACTCATTTTCCCGCATGACGACCACAGCGACATCTTTGTGCCTCCCTGGCGCAGAGCAGGCAGCAGGGCGGGAGGCGAACACAGTGCGAAGCACCGATTCCTTTGCGGGGCCGCGGGGATTGTAAAGGAGAACGCGGTGTTTCCCTTTACCCGTTCACCTGTTCAGGAGGTCCATTTCGCCATGAACATATCGTGAACGGAACCCTCCTCCTGAGCCGCATATTCCCCTCACCCCAACCCTCCCCCGGGGGAGAGGCCCGGACAGGGCATTACGCCACATCCGGGACATGCCGGCGATTATGGCATCCGGTTACCTTTCCTCATTAACCCAAATCCGCATCTCCCCTTCGCCGCGATTTGCCCAGGAGAACCACGGAATAAAGGTCAGCGTCTGCGCCTGGCGTTCCCCAGGTGTTTTGTCGTAACGCCACAGCGCCTGCTGCCCCGCGTCCGCCGCCGTTTGTTTATAGCCAGGTGCCTGAATCAGCATTTTGTGAGCAAAAATCCCCTTGCCCTCAAAAACAGTGAATGCTGCCTGCGGTGAGAGCCACAGGTTATGCAGCTCTTCCCCGTTATCTGCCTGCTCCAGGCAGTAGACCAGCGGCCCGCGCTGAATCGCCACTTTGCCTGCCACATGGCGCAGCAGCGGGTTGCCATACACCCGGCGCACCGGCATCGGCAGGGTGAGCGTCAGTGTATCGCCCTCCTGCCAGCGACGCTGAATATGCAAATAGCCTTTGCGGATATCCCTGACAACCTCCGTGCCGTTGAGCGCTACGTGCGGATCGGCGCACCAGTCCGGCAGACGCAGCGCCAGCGTGTGGTCAATTGCCTGCGGGGACTCGATGGTAATAGTGACCTGTTCCTGCCACGGATAGTTGCCGCTGATGCGCAGCCGTAGCGCCTGGTCACCCACCGGGATCTCCACACTGTTGCCAACGTAGAGGTTGATATACAGCGCCTCTTCGCGCGGCGTGTAGAGATAATGGCCAAGCGAGGTGAGCACGCGGGCAATATTGGGCGGGCAGCAGGCACAGCCAAACCAGCGCTGACGCACGGGCTTCACATGGTCATAGATGTGATTGAATTTCAGCGATTTTGGGTGCACTTCCAGTGGGTTAACGTAAAAGAAATGCTTACCATCCAGCGCCATGCCGCCGAGCACCGTGTTGTAGAGTGCACGCTCCATAACGTCGGCGTACTGGCTGTCGGCCTCCATCTCCAGCATTCGTCGGGCGAACATCATCAGCCCGATGGAGGCGCAGCTTTCGGCATACACCGTATCGTTGGGCAGATCGTAGTCGCTGCTGAAGGCCTCGCCGCTGCTCTGCGAGCCGATGCCGCCGGTAATATATAACTGGCGCTGCGCCATGTTGTTCCACAGACGAAGACAATCCTGACGCTTCCCTTCATCCTGGCTTAAGCGCGCCAGATGCGCCACGCCGGTCATGAGGTAGACGAAGCGTACCGCGTGGCCGATAGCCGTTTGCTGTTCGGCCAGCGGCTGGTGTGCCTGGCTGTAGGCTTTGTCTTTCACCATCCAGGCCGGGCCGTAGGTGTGCCAGTAAGAGGTGCGTCCACGTTTTTCATATTCGACATCATAAAAATGAGGCTGCGTGCCGCGCTGCTCAACGAAGTAATTCACCAGCGCCAGATAACGAGGTTGCCGGGTGACTTCATACAAACGCATCAACGCCAGTTCGATTTCCGGGTGTCCCGGGTAGCCGTGCAGCTGTTGTTCTCCGGGGCCAAAGACAGAATCGATATGATCTGCCAGGCGGCAGACCACCTCCAGCAGACGGCGTTTCCCGGTGCCCTGAAAATAGGCCACCCCCGCTTCAATCATATGCCCGGCGCAATAAAGCTCATGGCATTCGGCCAGGTTGGTCCAGCGCTCCTGCGGCGCTTTTACCGTGAAATAAGTATTGAGATAGCCGTCGTCACACTGAGCCGCGGCGACCAGTTCGATCACCTCGTCGGCGGTCTTCTCCAGCTCCTCATCCGGCTTCTGGCACAGCGACCATGCCACCGCTTCCAGCCATTTGGCGACGTCGCTATCCTGAAAGACCATGCCGTAAAACTCGCCCTCCTGCAGCCCGGCGGCGATACGAAAGTTTTCAATCGCATGGCTGGGGTCGGCTTCGGCGATACGGTCATTGAGCGCGTCCCACTGGTAGGGAATGACAACCTCGCGTACCAGTTGTTGATACTGACCGAGAAACGCATCGCTGACTTTCAGTTTGTGCAGATCGACTTCCATTACAGACTCCTTAAGACTGAACATGACGCTGGCGCAGATCGGTGGCAATGCGCGCCATCATGGGATTATTGAGCTTGCAGACGCGGATGGAGAACGCCAGCAGCAGATGGAACAGGGCGGGCAGCAGTGTCTCCATTGCGGTGATGCCTTGTAACGAGGCGGGTGTCTGATTTCCTGCGCCGGGTTGATAGGCGACGAAAATAAACACCAGGCTGATAATGACGGCGCTGGACGCCCACGCGAGCTTGATGCAGAAGAGGTTGAAGGCGAAGTTCATGCCGGACGAACGTACTCCGGTTTTCCATTCGCCGTAATCATCGGCGAAAGCCATCAATGAGAAGTGCAGCGGCAGAGTAAAGCCGAGGATGACCCCGTTGCCCAGAATTACCGCCAGCCACAGGGTTTGCCAGGCCGGGCCGGTGGGCAGGAACCACATCATCACCGACAGCGCGGCCAGCGCCAGGTTGGTGTAATAATAGAATTTTACCGTGTCGAAGCGCTTCGATAACGGATTAACCAGCACCGAACCAAGAATCGAGGCGAAGGTCACCATGGTGAAAAACAGCGAGGTATAACCGGTGCTGCCTTGCAGGACATAGGTGATGAAGTACATGTAGCCGCCGCCGCGAATGTTGAACACATTGATCAGCAGGAATGACATCAGCAGCATCAGCAACAGCTGGTCGTTTTTGCGCAGTCCCGCCATATGTTCACGCAGCGTGAATTTGCCCATCGTCGACAGCGGCACCCGTTCGCGCACCCAGAAGAAACAGCACAGGAACATCACCACGGCGATAGCGCACAGCACGCCGACACCGAGCTGGTAACCCTGCGCGGCATTCCCTTTACCCAGCGTGGAGACCAGCCATGGCAGGCCGACCGAGACCAGAAAGCCCGCCACGCCGCACAATACAAAGCGCCAGGACTGACAGGAGATCACTTCGCTGTGACGCGTGGTCATCGTATTGATCAGGGCGCAGTAGGGCACATTAATGGCGGTATAGCCCACAGAAAGCAGAAGATAAGTGCCAAACGCCCAGGCAATTTTCACGTTCATACTGGCTTCGGGGACGGTGAAGGTCAGTACGCCGATAATGCCGATAGGCAGGGCAATCCACAGTTGCCAGGGGCGAAAACGGCCCCAGCGACTTTGGGTGCGGTCAGCGATGATCCCCATTACCGGGTCAGATATGGCGTCAAAAACACGTAAGGCCATAAATAGTGTGCCCACCAACGCCGGGGTTAAGCCAAAAATATCGGTATAAAAAAAGGTCAGGAAATTCATGATTAAGCAGGTTATTACCGTTCCGCCTGCATCGCCCAACCCATAGCCTATTTTTTCACGTACGGATAATTTATCGTCCAGCGCCTTTTGCGCTGAATCGGTATTGGAAATTAATGTTGAAGTCATGGAAAACGCCTCACGGATATTCCAAAAGTAACCCGCTTATTTGCAGATTTTGTTTTGTAGTTTGCAAAGTACGTTATTTATTGTGCATTGAATTCACCACACAACAAGGGAAGGGAAAAGTACAAAAAGGTGACGATTCCGACCTGATGTGTAAAGTGTGATTTTGATCCAGCACAGGGTTTATATTTCGTTAATAATCAAAAACAAAATGCAGTTTTATTGCTCTCTGTTAGCGAGAATTGACATATTTATGCTTGAATTATCCATAGCGCTTCCGCTTCGTGTGCAAAATGGCGGCTTATTTATCTCTCGCGGTGTGGGGAGCCATCCATCACGAACTTTGCATTCCTGGGAGGTGATTTTTGTCGAAAAGGGGACATTAACGATCCGCGAAGAAGAGAAACTCTTTACGGTTAATGCCGGTGAAACGCTTTTACTCTGGCCGCAGCGACGACATGTTGGCGTAGGGGAATTTCCGGCAGATCTGAAATTCTACTGGCTGCATTTTGAATTAACGGCTGCGGCGCATAAAACAGGACAAAACAGCGTGCTTATGTTGCCACAACATACCGCATTAAATGATCCTCAATATATGACAGCGTTATTTCGCCAGTTTTTACATGAGCAGGAAAATGTCCATCGCAGCGTGGCGATGGAATGTATTTTACTGCTGATTCTGCAACAAATATCGGCCTCTGCACTCAGTGAGCGTGCCGTGGATAATCCGGGAATGGCCCTTGCCTGGAAAGCCCGGCAGATGATAGGCACGCAGTTTCATCTGCCGATTTCGGCCTCGACGCTGGCGAAAGAGCTGCACTGTAACGCCGACTACCTGGGACGGGTGTACCGACGCGCCTTTCGCCTGACGCTGACCGAAGCGATTCATCGCCAGCGGGTGCGGGCGGCCGAAAAATTACTGATCAGCGATTCGTTGTCGTTAAAAGAGGTGGCGGGGCAATGCGGATTTCACGACGTGGGCTATTTTCGCCAGATTTTCCGCAAGCATACCGGGCTGACGCCCGCCGCATGGAAGCGGCGGTATTGTAAGGAGCATATTAATTCGGGGTAAATGTCGGTGCGGTCTCTCCCCGCATCCTGCCCTTTTCCTTAAAGGGACGAGGGCACTGATCGAACCGGGACGGGGGAAAAGCGCAGAGTACTCACTGTCCGTAATAGGCGTTTGCGCCGTGCTTACGCAGATAGTGTTTATCGAGCAACTCATTCTGCATATCCGGTAACTGCGGTGCCAGTTGACGGGAGAACAGCCCCATATAGGCGCACTCTTCAAGCACCACCGCGTTGTGCACCGCATCTGCCGCATTTTTGCCCCATGCAAACGGGCCGTGGGAGTGCACCAGCACTGCCGGAACCTGCATCGGGTTCAGGTCACGTTCTTCAAAAGTCTTGATGATCACTTCGCCGGTTTCGTACTCATACTCGCCGTTGATTTCCTCAGGCGTCATCAGTCGTGTGCATGGAATAGTGCCGTAGAAGTAGTCCGCGTGCGTGGTGCCCCAGGCGGGCAGATCCAGACCAGCCTGCGACCAGATAGTCGCGTGGCGGGAATGAGTATGCACGATGCCGCCGATTTCCGGGAAGCGACGATACAGCGCCAGGTGCGTGGGCGTATCAGAAGAGGGCTTTTTGCTGCCATCGACCACTTTGCCGCTGGCGATATCCACCACCACCATATCCTCGGCTTTCATCACGTCGTACTCCACGCCTGAGGGTTTAATCACCATCAGCTTGCGGGTTTCATCGACTGCGCTGACATTACCCCAGGTAAAGGTAACAAGCCCGTGGGCGGGCAGAGCCAGGTTTGCCGCCAGCACCTCGGCTTTCAGTTGGTCTAACATATGAATCCTCCTTCCTGCATACGGGCTTCAATCCAGCGACGGGCCTGGATGATCTCAAGCACCGGTTCTTTGGCTTTTTCGGTCCACATCTCAATCAGAAATGCGCCGCGATAATTCAGATTCTGCAATGTGCTGAATACATTAACGAAATCCACACAGCCTTCGCCAAACGGTACGTCGCGGAACTGGCCGGGACTGGTTTCGGTGACGGGCTGTGTATCTTTCAGGTGAATGGCGGCGATACGGTCGATGCCAAGCGCCAGCTCTGCCGGTACGTCGTTACCCCACGCGCTGAGGTTGCCCACATCCGGGTAGACGGTGAACCACGGCGAGGCGAGCATCTCGTCCCATTTTTTCCATTTGGTAATGGAGTTCATAAACGCGGTGTCCATGATCTCCACCGCCAGCATGACCTGCGCCCCTGCGGCCTGCTCAACGGCCCACGCCAGCCCTTCGGCAAAGCGCTGTCGGGTGCCCGCATCATGCTCTTCGTAATAGACGTCATAGCCCGCAAGCTGGATAGTGCGGATACCTAAATCGCGCGCCAGTTTGATGGCTTTGGTCATGATGTCGCGGGCGCGCTCACGCACGGCTTCATCGCGGCTGCCGAACGGGAAGCGGCGATGGGCGGAAAGGCACATCGACGGAATCGACACATTGGTTTCGAGCATCGCCTCCACTAACGAGGCGCGCTGGGCAGTGGTCCATTCGAGTCGCGAGAGGCGTTCGTCGGTTTCGTCGACGGACATTTCCACGAAGTCGAATCCGCAGCTTTTAGCCAGAACCAGACGCTCCGGCCAGGATAAGTCTTTCGGTAACGCTTTTTCATAAATACCTAACGGATGGTTGCGCATGTTTACGCTCCCCAGATGTCGCGAATGCGGGCGTGGAATTCTTCGGCGACCTGCTGCGGATTCGCCGCGCCAGAGAGCGCGCGTCCGGCAATAAACGCCTTCACATTGATCGTTTTGAACAACGGCAAATCGGCAGGGGTAATGCCGCCGGTGACGGAGAGTTCGAGGCCAATATCGGATAGCGCTTTCATGCGCGCCAGGTCCGCTTCACCCCACTGCTGGCCGCTCGCCTGCGCGTCACGACCACGGTGATAAATTGCCTGACGTACGCCGGTGTTGTACCAGTCGCGGGCATCATCGAAGGTCCAGTTGCCAAACAATTCAATCTGAATTTCTCCCCCGCGTGCGGCGGCAACGGCATGGCCTTTTTCGATGGTGGCCAGCGGTGCGGCACAGATGATGGTCATCCAGTCTGCGCCCGCTTCCAGCGCCTGTCGGGCCAGGGTTTCACCGGCATCGGCCACTTTCCAGTCGGCTACGATCAGTTTTTCCGGGCACTGGGCGCGTAGGGCGCGCACGGCATTTAGCCCTTCACTGAGGCACAGGATGGTGCCCGCTTCCACGATGTCTACATGATCTTTTAGCAACGCAACGTCGCGCTGGGCGGCGGCAAGATCGGTGTGGTCGAGCGCCAGCTGCAGTAATGGTCGGCTCATAAAGAGTGCTCCTTAATACGGGCGTGAAAGCCCTCAAGTGCTTCTATTAAAATCTGGTAACGGTGATATTTACGCTGGTAGGCGGCATGGGCGTTCATGTCCGGCGTCAGGGCGTGCATCTCGTAGTTGAGCGTTTGTCGGGCATCGCTAAAATTCTGATAGACGCCAGTGCCGACCAGTGCGGCGATGGCCGCGCCAAAGCAGCCGGTCTCTTCTACCTGCGGGAGTTCAACGGGCAGGCCGCTGACATCCGCCAGCATCTGCATCCACACCCTGGAATGGGCCGGACCACCGGTGACACGCAGGGCACGCACTTCGGTAAAACGCTCACGCATGCGGTTGAGGTGGGTCATATGGCTGAATACCACCCCTTCGTAGACCGCCTGTAACAAATGCGCGCGGGTATGCAGCGCCTGCATGCCATAAAAGCCGCTGGTCATGTCGAGCCCGGCGTTACTGCCATAAAGGAAAGGTAAGAAGAAGACCTCGCTGCCCGCTTTCGGCAGGCCGTCAACGAGCTGGTTAATATCGGCAAAACTGATATCGCCCCATTGCGCGGTCAGCCATTCCAGGTTGCCGGAAGAGGTGGGGCTAGCTTCGTGCACGATGAATTGCCCGTCATTGACGTAGCGGCCATACACATAAGGATGCGCTTCGTTATCGCGCAGTCCTTTGGCAATACCGCTGGTAACAGCCCAGGTGCCCATCACGGCATTGAGCGTGTATTCGTCTTCCAGTCCGGCGCAGATCGCGGTGGAAACCACATCAAACAGACCGCCCACAACGGGTGTTCCCGCTGCGAGACCGGTAATGGCGGCTGCCTGAGCGGTGATTTCCCCGCTGATTTCTGCTGAACCCACAATCGGCGGCAACGCAGGGTCTACCTCGCTAATGCCCAGCCATTGTGTCAGGCAGGGGTCATACTGCCCGGTGGTCATATGGTAGAGATTCGATTCGGAAATATTGCTCTCTTCACACCCTTTCACGCCGGTCAGACACCAGCGCAGGTAGTCGTGGCCCATCATCACGCAGCCAATCTGTGCGTAACGTTGTGGCTCGTTTTCTTTTACCCAGCGCAGTAGTGAGGCCGGATGCCCGGTCCACAGGGTCTGGCGCGTTAAGGGGTAGAGCTTTTGTGGAATGCCGTCCTGCTGCCAGCGCTTAACGATTTCCATGGCGCGGCGGTCGGAAGAGAGGATCGCCGTGCCCAGCGGCTGGTCATTTTTATCTAGTAAAAACAACCCCTTGCCCTGAGCGGAAATACCCACTCCCTGAATGCTTTTTCCGCTAATGCCGGTACGTTGCAACAGGCGGGAGATGGTTGCCGCACAGTGCTGCCACAGCTCCGCCATGTCGCGCTCCGCCCAGCCTGGATGCGGGCTAAGGGTGCGTACGGACTGGCGTTCAATAGCAAATTCTTTACCCTGGCTGTTGTACAGTCCCGCTTTCAGATAAGTACCGCCACAATCGATACCCAGCCAGAAGGTCTCTTTTTCACTCATCTTTTTTTCCTGGTTTTCACCCTCTCCCTGTGGGAGAGGGCAGGGGTAAGGGCATCAGACCGCACGTTTGGCCGTATTCGGTGCGCCCACGCTCGGGCTGTTGGCATCACACTTCGCAGGCAGCAGCAGGGCCATCAGCGCGGCAATGGCCAGAGATACCGCCAGGCAGTAGACGCCCGCATCCTTGCTGTACATGGTGATCAACACACCCACGGCATACGGACCGCAGAAGCCACCCAGGTTGCCCAGGGCGTTAATCACGCCGCGTGCGCCACCGGCCATTTCCGCGCTGAACAGACGTGCCGGAATGGTCCAGAACACCCCGGCTGCGGATTGCAGGAAGAAGCCACAGCCGACCAGTGCGGCATACGACAGCCAGATGCTCTCTTTCAGGGTGACGGAGAGGAACATGCAGGTAGCGAAGCCAATCAGCGGCAGGGAGACGAACATCTTGCGTTTACCGGTACGGTCGGACAGAGAAGAGAACAGGAACATCCCGGCGATAGCACCGACGTAAGGCAGAATGGCAAGCATCCCGACCTGGCCCATGCTGGTGTGGGTCAACTCTTTGAGGATGGTGGGCAGCCACAGGGTGTAACCGTAAATCCCGGTCTGATAGAAGAAGTTCAGGGCAATTAACTGCCACATGGTACGGTCAGACAACACTGCGCCCAGCGAGGCATTAACGACGGTTTTACCCGCAATGGCACGCTGTTCAGCGACCAGGGTTTCCACCAGATATTTCTTCTCGGCTTCGCTAATCCAGCGTGCTTCCTGCGGACGGTCATACACGGTCAGCGCCCACAGCACCAGAACAACCAGTGACAGCAGACCTTCGATGATGAACAGCCAGCGCCAGTCGAGGGCGGTAATGATCCAGCCGGAGAGCGGGGCGGTGATGATCCCGGCAATCGGTACGAACATAATGACGATGGCGTTTGCGCGACCACGTTCGGCATCCGGGAACCAGTTGCTGATCATGGTGAGCACCACCGGCAGCATGCCGCCTTCCGCCACACCGAGCAGGAAACGCAGCACCAGCAACTGATATTGGTTGGTGACGATACCGGTAAGCACAGAGATGACCGCCCAGGCGACCAGTGACCAGCCGATGAATTTTTTACCGCTGCCGTGCACAGCGATTTTTCCGCCCGGTACCTGCAAGAAAAGATAACCAAGGAAGAAAATACCGCCAGCCAGACCGGCCATCGTAGCGGAAATACCTAATTCCTTATCCATACCGCCAGGCATTGCAAAGGCAATATTCACGCGGTCCATATACGAAATAATACACGCGATAAGAATGGGGGGAATAATTCTTAACCAACGTTGGCGCGGAATATCCGCAGATGTAGCGTAAGAGGAAGTGTTCATATTAATCTCTCGTTAAAAGTAACTGGCCTTGCGATTAAATTGACGCTTTATATTTATTGTCTGGATTGGTTTAGCGCGTTAATGCCATCGCGTAATATGGCTATGCGATGATTCGCATCAGCATTAGCATCAATTTCCAGTAACTTAATACCGGCAAACTGTAATTTTGCTGTGTCAGCCACATTAAATAATTCTTTAGCGCTTTCTACCGTGAGCAGGCTTTCCGGGCAGAAAGGGGCGAAAGGCGTATGCAGGTCAGTCCATTCACCATACGGCCCTTCGGTGGCGGTGCCAGAGAACATCAGCGCCCCCAGTTTTCCGGCGGCTTTCACCACCTGAGTATGTTCCAGCGGCAGGGTGGTATTACGCCCTTCAATTGCTGAACGCGCCCAGTTAATGCATACATCAATGTCGTAACCGGCAAGGGTTTCCAGCACGTTTTCCAGCGGCAGGAAACCTTTGCGCGGGGCGGGTCTGTTCATGGCATCGCAGTGTTCCAGTACGAGTGCGCATGACCAGTCCCAACGGGCGATTTCTTTGATGGAGCGGGCAAACGCATCGGTTGCCTGAGCCACATCAGCGTTACCGCCCAGCGGTGCAGCCTGTAGTTCAAGTGAAATCACTTTACTGGCGAAACGCTTGTTTACTGCATTGATTTTATTGAGCAAATGACGATGGAACTCGACGCATGCCCGACGTTGCTCTTCATCGCTGGAGGCCAGACCAAATGCCAGATTACCGCCGCTGCGACGACGCATGGTCTCCGGGATGGCGGTGACCACCATCTGCCATTCGCCCGGTGTGTGCCGCAAGAGCCACTCATCGCCGTAAGCATGCAGATTCTCGTGGCATGGCTGTTCCAGGCCGCGAATGTGTGGTGTATCCGCGAGTAAACGCCAGAACTCCTTCTCTTCCTGTTCGCTTTTTTGGTGAAACGAAGGCGCACAGGGGTATGCGCCGATAATATAACCGGCGTCATTCGTTTTCATGTTTCGCTCCTCTTATTTATCTGGTATCGATAAATAAACAACGGATTAATTCAGTGCGGAAACCGCAACTTTAACGACTATTTTTCTGATCGCTGTTTCTCTGTGTTTATTACAGGCAGGACGATGTACATCCTGCGGAAAAAATATGGCGTAATTACCTGGCACCATTTCAATCAATGATTCGTTTTCACTGTCTTGATAGAAAATAATATCGCGTTGCTCAAGTAATTCTTCGCTCACTACGTTAGTGCCGGTATCAATGGCGACACCAATTTGTTCTTCGCCGGAATATAAATATTGAATATCCAGATATCGGCGATGCACTTCCGGGCGCAGCTTATCGTGAGGGCGGGTCGTCAGGTCGAGGATCTGCGCGTATATAGTGCGCCCCTCGATTTCCACCACACCCGGCTCCAGCTTGCTGAAATCCGTTGTACGCAGGAACTCCAGTGCCTTTTCAATCGCTGCCGGATACCGGCAGGCGTTGGGTTGAGAAATATGCCCATAAATCATGATGAAACTCCTTACAGCGCCTTGATTTTCGCCCACACGCTGTCGTCAACGGTGATACCGTTGCGGCGGTTTTCTTCCAGCAGACGCGTAAATTCATGGCCCGGCAGACGTACAGGAACATTTTCATCGGCGCGTTCGGCGGTCGTGATGTAATCCATGATGCGTTGCAGCTTGGCATCGCGGGTGGCGCCATCGATCAGTTTGTCCACTTCGATGGCGATAAAGACCTGCGAAATGTTGAACTCATCGCTGTTGTCTTCGGTGACGGCGGCCACAGAGGAGCCATCGGACAGCAGGGTGGCGATCATATCCAGCACGATAGAGAGGCCCGAACCTTTCCAGTAGCCCATCGGCAGAATGCGGCGGTTTTTCTCAATCGGCGCCGGGTCTTTAGTCAGGTTGCCTTCGTCGTCAAAGCCGCCTTCAACCGGCAACTGGCGGCCCGCCAGACGGTTTACTTCCAGCATGCCGTAGGAGAACATAGACATGGACATGTCCACCATGGTGATAGGTGTCGACGGAATGGCAACAATCAGCGGGTTGGTCCCGATACGGCACTCTTTCGCACCCCACGGCGGCATAACGGCGATGGAGTTAGTCCAGCAAATACCGATATAGCCTTTCTCTGCGGCCTGCCAGCCGTAGCTGCCGCCACGCATCCAGTGGTTAGCGTTACGCACCGCCACCAGGCCGATACCGTGGTCGGAGGCCAGCTCAATCGCGCGGTCCATCATCTTTTTCGCGGTCAGGTTGCCGATGGAACGCTGGGCATCCCACTGTTCAATCGCTCCCAGTGACGTAATGCGTTTTGGCAGTGCATCCGGGATAATGTCGCCGTTTTCCAGTTGCTGGATAAAGCGCGGGAAACGGTTTACGCCGTGTGAATAGACCCCTGATTCGGTGGTGCGGGCAAACATCTCCGCACAGGCATCGGCGGTTTCTGCCGCCACACCGCGTGCCAACAGGACACGGTTAAACTCATTTTTAAGATCAGAAAAACTCAATAACATACGCTTTCTCCATCACATCTTCGTTTTGCATAGTGGAATGCGATTCCACTAAACTATGTTGGGTTGTGAAAACGCGCCGGCAGGACCGGTGCGTTTCGGTATTAATCCTGTTTATCCCTGAATACGGGAGGGGGCGATGGTCACCCGGTAAAGCGATGTGGTCGCGGTAATAAACAGCGTATTCCCGTCGGGCCCGCCAAACGTGCAATTAGAGACGCGCTCCGGGACGGGAATGGTGTCCAGCAACGTACCCTGCGGCGAGAAAATCAAAACCCCGGTCTCACAACTGCAAAAAATATTCCCCGCCGGATCGACGCAAAAGCCGTCCGGAATACCCGGCGCAACCTGGGTGATCACGTGGGAAAATAGCGCGTTATCGCCGTCGAGACGGTAAGCGCGAATTTCCCGGCGGCCCTGCGTTGGGAAATCGATAATCGACATATCCGCCACGTAGAGCCATTTATCATCCGGCGAGAAGGCCAGTCCGTTAGGGCGCTGGGTATCGCTGATGGCAATCGTCGTCCGTTTGCCCGCTTCATCAAAACGATAGACATAGCAGCCGATCACCTGGCTTGCCGCACGATAACCCTCTTCGTCACCAACGATGCCGTAAGGTGGGTCGGTAAACCAAATCGACCCGTCCTGGCGCACTGCGATATCGTTAGGCGAGTTGAAGCGAAGCCCGTCGATTTTGTCCACCAGCAGGGTGTGATTGCCCTGTCTATCCGTACGGCTGATGCCACGCCGACCATGTTCGCAGGTCAACAAGCGTCCTTCGTTATCCAGCGCGTTGCCGTTGGCAAAGTGGGACTCGGCGCGAAATACGCTGACGCCGCTTTGCGCATTCCAGCGGTACATCTTGTTGCCCTTCACATCGCTGAAAATCACGCTCTGCTGGTCTGCAACCCACACCGGGCCTTCCGCCCAGATGGCCGGAGAACACAGGCGTTCAAAACTGCCCGCGACGGCTAACATCTCACTTCACTCCCCAGATAGCTTTGTAGTGATCGCGATACTGGTTGCCCGGGTCGAATTCATTGTTCTGACCACCATCGGCACTGATGTTCTCTTTGGTTACCAGGTGCGCCGGGGTGACGTAGCCAGAAGGTTGTTTTCCGGCGAAGGCGCGGTTGAATTCATCCAGTAACTGCCAGCCATGCAGTTTCAGCGGCTCAGGTACGGTCGCGACCTGTGCTTTACCGTCGCGTACGCGCTGGTAGGCGGTGACGGAACCGTCGCCTGCCGAGATGTTGTATGGCGGCTTGCCGTCTATGCCTTTACCTGCGGTTTGCAGGGCCGGAGCCATAAAGTCAAAGTACAGGTCGTTAATGGCCAGGGAGTATTCGAACTTATCGCCATATTTTTGCATCAGACTGTAGGTCATGCCCGGCATGCGGTTAGAGGTGTCGGCAAGCGGGGTATCGATAAATTCCACCACCTGGCAGCCGCTGCATTGCTCTATCACTTTCTTCATCGCGTTGGCTTTATCCAGGGCGATTTGGTAGAGCGAGTCGGTGAAAATCAGCACCTTTGCCGTGCCGTTGGATTTCGCAACGGCGTAGAGCGCCGCCATGCGTGACACTTCGTTAGAATCCGAAGTCACGTTGTAGAAAATGTTGTAGGCCGGAACCGGGCCCGGTGCTGGAACTGCGTGCCATGCGGTCAGCACGATGCCCTCTTTTACCGCTTTTTTCAGCGGGATTTTGGCGACGTTCGGGTTCCAGCCACCAATCACAATCCCGTCCGGTTTGCGGGCAATTGCCTGATTCAGCGCCGCCAGTTGGTCTTTCACCGAACCCGCGCCGTCCAGCACATCGAGTTGCCAGCCCGCGATTTTTGCCGCTTCTTCGAGACCCTCTTTAACCCCCAGCACGCCGCCGTTTTTCATGTCTGACGCGATGAAGATAATCTTTTTGTTCGGTTGCAACGCCGGGCCCTGTGTTGGGCCATCCCACACGGTAACAGGCGCGGTCGCTTTGGCGATTGCCGCCTGCGCCTGCTGAACCCAGGCGTCATCGGCCAGGGCGAAACCGCTTGCCATTACTAACCCGGCAGCCAGACAGCATTGAACTATTTTGTTATACATTTTCAGTTCCTTACGCGAGAGTCATTGGGTAACAGAGGAGCCCGGTGCGGTCGTTTGTGCACGCTGCACCAGTTTTTTATTTAATGCCCGGCGGCGCTGTGCATAACCAGCCAGGGTAATCGACAACAGCAACGTCGCACCGTTAAACAGCGGTTCGACCCAGAATGCGCCGCCAAACTGCTGAATACCGGCGATACCAATTGCCAGTACCGCAATACCCACCACCGTGCCCCAGACGTTCACCCTGCCCGGACGAATAGTGGTACTGCCAAGGAACGCCCCCACAAGGGCAGGCAGCAGATAGTCCATGCCGACGCTGGCCTGGCCCACCCCCTGCTCGGCGGCAATGATCACTCCGGTGAACCCGGTTAAGGTGCTGGAGGCGATGAACGCGCCGATGGTGTAACGGTTAACGGCAATACCGTTGAGCGCAGCCGCGACCGGATTACCCCCCACCGCATACATGCAGCGGCCAATCGGGGTATGTTCGGTGATGATCCACAGCACCACGGCGGCGAACAGGACATAAAAGGCTACGATCGGAATACCAAAGAGGTCTGAGTGGTGCAGGGCAATAAAGGCGTCAGGTAAGTCACCGACGATCTGACGTCCGCCGGAGTGCCAGAGCGCGATGGCATAAAGCACAGTACCGGAACCGAGCGTAGCCACGAAGCTGTCGATATCCGCCAGCGCCACCAGAATGCCGTTCAGCAAGCCATACAGCGCGGAGAGGGCCAGCACGATTGTCACGGCCACCGGCCAGGAAAAGCCATATTCCACCTGCAACGTGATGGCAAGGATGTGCCAGAGCACAATGCCAAAGCCGACGTTAAGGTCAATTTTCCCGACGATCATCGGGATGGTAGCCGCCAGCGCCAGCAGGGCGATTTTCGATTTACTGTCGAGAATGGCCTGTAAGGTCAGCAGTGAAGCGAATGAAGGCGTCGTCAGCGAAAAAACGATAACCAGCACCACACAGATCACGGGCAGACCGTAACGGGTGGTTAATTGCCCAAGCCATGCGGCGGCACCGTGTTCATGAAGCGATACGCGTGATTCAAGGGCCGTCGATTTCATTGATGTTTTAGCCATAACTAACGCACTCCGACTTAATGTAGTGTGCCGCTGCCGGACGCCAGTTCGAGCAATCTGGCGAACGTGACATCCTGGTTAAGAAGCTCGCCGACAATCTGCCCACGGTTAAACACCAGCGCCCGGTTGCAGATATGCGCCACCTCTTCCAGGTCATTGGAGATGACCAGAATGGCAACGCCGTTTTGCAGCGCCTGATTGAGCAGGTCATAGATTTCCGCACGCGCGCCCACATCGACGCCCGCAGACGGGTCTTCCAGAATGAGCAGTGGAGCATTCAGGGAAAGCCAACGCGCCATCACCACCTTTTGTTGGTTACCGCCTGACAACGCGCTGATTTCAATGTTGATTTGCGCTGGCCGGACATCGAACTGGCGGATTTTCTCCCAGCTCATCGGCGCTTCGCTTTTTTCGTTATAGCGGGACAGCGGGGCGTGACCGTGTTTACACGGGTTCATAAACAAGTTTTCACGCACCATCATGCCCGGAATCAGACTTTCATGAAGGCGATCGCCTGCGACAAAAGAGACGCCTGCAGACATCGCCTCCCCTGGTGTTGTCGCCGTAAACGGCACGCCATTTAATGTGATTTGCCCGCTTTCCTGCGCACGGCAGGCAAACAGCAAACGTCCAATTTCTTCTTGCCCGGCACCACGCAGACCGGCGAGCGCCACCATCTCACCGGCACGCAGCTCGAAAGAGACGGGGCCGGTATCACCCACTTTGACGTTGTCCATCTTTAACAGTACCGGCGCGTCCTTACCGGGTAAGGCCTGACGCTGGTCGTCACGCAGACTTTCGCCAACAATCAGCTCGACCAGGCCACGCAGGGTGTAGTGGTCGATATCACCACCGCCTGCATAGCAACCGTCGCGCATAGCACAAACGGAGTCGGCCATCTCCATCACCTCATCCAGACGATGGGTGATATAAATCATGCCGACCTGTTTTTCCCGCAGGATGTTCATCACCCGGAACAGATGGCGAACATCGTCCGCAGGAAGGGAAGCCGTCGGCTCATCGAGCACCAGTACTGAGGCATCGACTGCCACCGCACGGGCTATTGCCAGCAGGGACTTTTCAGTACGGGAGAGGTCGAACACGCGGTCATCCGGATCAAGCTGAATACCGATGTCTTGCAGCGCTTTTTGTGCCTGACGGCGTGTTGCCGCCCAGTCGATCAGCCCAAAGCGACGGGGGAAACCCATCACCAGCGCCATGTTTTCCGCAACGGTCATCCACTCCACCAGACCTAAATCCTGATGGATAAAGGCGATAGGTTGTTCGTTGCCCTGGCGCAGTGCGGCGGCAGAATCCACCGGTTCACCGCGAAACAGGATTTCGCCACCATCGCGTGAATAGACACCAGCCAGCACCTTGATCAGCGTGGATTTGCCCGCACCGTTTTCTCCCAGCAGCGCCACAACCTTGCCCGGATAGATATCCAGGCTGACGTTATTGACCGCCACATTTCCCCCAAAGCGCTTAACGATATGGCGCATGGATAACAAAGGAGATAACACTGCTGCTTCTGCCATTTAAGATGACCTCCCGGTGAGGGAAAGAGAACGTTGTGCAACCTGTAAATTTCACTATGCGAAATCTGATTTCAAATATAGCGATCATGATTTGACAAATCAATTGCTGGATATATTTTTGAAATGTAATAAAATCAATAAATTACAAAATTTCTGTTCAGATCGTGAAGTGAAACACACTTTGCGCTACCATCAGGTCGCCACAAAAAGGAGGCGGAAGCGATGAACCTGAAAGAGAGTGAAAACACGCAGGAGAAAGAGAGGCCGGCAGGAAGCCAGAGCTTGTTTCGCGGCTTGATGTTGATAGAGATACTGAGCAACTACCCGAACGGTTGTCCGCTGGCGCATTTGTCCGAACTGGCGGGGCTGAATAAAAGTACCGTGCACCGGCTACTGCAGGGGCTGCAATCTTGCGGCTACGTTACCCCCGCGCCCGCCGCCGGAAGCTACCGCTTAACCACAAAATTTATCGCTGTCGGACAAAAGGCGCTCACGTCGCTGAATATTATCCATGTTGCCGCGCCGCATCTGGAAGCGCTGAACCTGGCGACCGGGGAAACTATCAATTTCTCCAGCCGCGAAGACGATCACGCCATTCTGATTTACAAACTGGAACCGACGACGGGCATGTTGCGTACGCGGGCCTATATTGGTCAGCATATGCCGCTGTACTGCTCGGCGATGGGGAAAATCTATATGGCCTTCGGGCAACCCGACTATGTGAAAGAGTACTGGGAGACGCATCAGGATCAGATCCAACCGCTGACGCGTAACACCATTACCGGCCTGCCCGCGATGTATGATGAACTGGCGCAGATCCGTGAAACCAGTATGGCGATGGACCGGGAAGAGAATGAGCTGGGCGTCTCCTGTATTGCCGTACCGGTGTTTGATATTCACCACCGCGTGCCGTATGCCATCTCTATTTCGCTTTCTACATCACGCCTCAAACAGATTGGCGAGAAAAATCTGCTCAAACCGCTACGCGAGACGGCGCAGGCTATCTCTAACGAGCTGGGATTTACGCTGCGCGTGTAGGCAGAAGGCCAGATGTGCTCTGGCAAATGAACGATTTATCCGCTTTCCCCATCGGGATCAAAGCGAAGACGGTTCGTTCTCTGGCACTCTGAACGGAATTTTTCTGTATCAGGGGTGTGGAGAATGAACCGTTTTATCCTTGCGGATTCGACCAAATGTATCGGCTGTCGTACCTGCGAGGTCGCCTGTGTGGTCTCACACCAGCAGGATCAGGACTGCGCAGCTATCTCCCCGAAAACCTTCAGCGCACGTATTCGCGTGATAAAAACGGGCTCTTTTTCCACGGCGGTCACCTGTCGTCACTGCGAAGACGCGCCTTGCGCTAATGTTTGCCCGTCCGGGGCCATCAGCCGGGTCAATGGTGCAGTGTATGTGGAACAGGCTTTATGTATCGGCTGTAAGAGTTGCATGCTGGCCTGCCCGTTCGGCGCCATGCAGGTAACAATGGAAAATGAGCGGGTAGAGGCACAAAAATGCGATTTGTGTCTGCACCGCGAAGCCGGTCCTGCCTGCGTGGAAGCCTGCCCGACCAGCGCATTAGCCTGCATTGATCCCATCAGGTTGCGACAAAACCGCCTCAACAGTTATTTAGCGTAACGCATTGACGTTTCTGGTTAAGAGATTAGCCATGATGAGGCCCTCATCAGGAGGGCCGCATTGCCTGTTACGCGTGGTCACGCCAGGCGTTTTCGATTTCCTCAGCAAGGATTTTCACCCCGGCTTCGATTTTTTCCGGGTCCGGCACATAGTTCATGCGCATACACTGATGCGTATGCGGCCATGGCTTATCAAGTCCCGGGAAGAAATAGTCGCCGGGAACCATTAACACGCCGCGCTTTTTCAGCCGTTGATACAGCAGTTCGGTGGTGATCGGCAGGTCTTTAAACCACAGCCAGAGGAATATCGCCCCTTCGGGCTTATGAATCAGGCAGCGCTCTTCCGGCAGGTAGCGGCGAATAATCGCGATCGTTTCCTGCACGCGCTGGTAGTAAAACGGCTTTATTACGGTTTCCGACAGGCGCAGCAGATCGTTGCGCTTAATCATTTCACACATCATCGCCGGGCCAATACCGCCAGGCGCGAGACTGATGATGCCGTTCATATTACGGATGGCGGATATCACTTTGTCGTTGGCGATGATAATACCGCAACGGCTTCCCGGCAGACCGAGCTTCGAGAGGCTCATGCAGAGGATAATATTCGGATTCCATAAAGGCCGCGCTTCGCTAAAAATGATGCCCGGGAAGGGGACGCCATAGGCATTATCGATAACCAGCGGAATGCCGTGCTGATTGGCCAGCGCATCCAGTTTGATCAGTTCTTCATCGGTAATGACGTTCCCGGTTGGGTTGGTGGGACGCGATACGCAGATCATTCCGGTCTCTTCACCGATATGCAGGTGTTCGAAATCGACATGGTATTTGAACTGGCCGTCCGGCAGCAGTTCAATGTTCGGGCGCGCGGAGACAAACAGATCTTCTTCCAGCCCGGAATCGGCATAGCCGATATACTCAGGAGCCAATGGAAACAGTACCTTACTGGTCGTTCCGTCGGCACGGCGGCCAGCAAACAGATTGAATAAGTAGAAAAACGCGCTTTGGCTACCGTTTGTCAGTGCAATATTTTGTGGCTCAATGTCCCAGCCCAGCTCATCGCGCAGCATGTTTGCCAGCGCCGTCAGCAGCTCAGTCTTCCCTTGCGGGCCATCGTAGTTACACAGCGCATCAGTCGCTTTGCCGTTTTCGACCATTTCTGCCAGCAGGTTATGGAAGTAGTCGGTCATCGCCGGAATTTGCGCCGGATTACCGCCGCCGAGCATGATGGCGCCGGGTGTGCGCAGGCCATCGTTAAGGTCTTCCATCAGGCGGGTAATACCTGCGTGACGGGTAAATTTATCGCCGAAAAGTGAAAATGTCATAGCTGATGTTCTGTCGGGCCGATTTTAAAAATGGCTAACCATAGCGCTACATACCCTGCTGTGCAAATCGGATGAGATGGGGTGCGGTAAAGCTTTATTTTGTGAATTTATGATTTGGTGGGTTTTTATATTGCAGGATATATAAGTTTGTCGCCCGGTAAGCGCAGCGCCATCGGGGAATGACCCGGATGCGGCGTAACGCCTTATCCGGGTTACGTTATAGGTTATGCTCAGCGATTCCCCGCCCACACCACCATCACCTTGTCGCCGTTATGCTCGCGAACGAAGCCGTATCCTTGCGGCAGGCTAAGCGTTGTTTGCTTACCCGCACCCAGGGCCGGGTGACGGGCACGGAATTGCCCCAGCGTTTGCCAGTGTTGCAGGGTTGGCGCCGCCTTGCCGTTAATATCCTGCCAGTTCATGTCCGAACGCGTTCCCTGTAGCGGGTCAGAGCCGGTTGGTCCAAAAGGTCGGCTGGTTTCATCGCCATAAAAAATCTGTACCGCCCCTGGCGCCAGCATCAGCAACTCTGCCGCTTCCTGGCCACCCTCGCGAAACAGGCGGGTGTCATGAGATGAGAGGTAGCTCAGCGCGTTGAACCCCTGTAGCTTCTCCGCCATCTGCTGCCAGACGAGATCCATATTCGCCAGGCATTTTACCGCGCCTGCGGCCTGTTCCTGATAATCAAAATTGATCATCGCATCAAAGCCATGGTTGTAATAATCGCTGCGCATGACGCCGTGTCCCCAGGATTCTCCGGTCATCCAGAACGGCGCATCGTCGAGCTTTTTCTGCGGGTTCGCTTTTTTCCATTCGGCCAGCGCGTCGGTGGCCTGGGTTTTCAGCTGCTGCCAGGCGGCAAGTTCGACATGTTTAGCGGTATCGACCCTGAAACCATCGATGCCGTAATCACGCACCCACTGACTTAGCCAGTGGGTCAGGTAATCCCGCGGCGTGTAACCGGGGATTTCACGTGCGGCGGTATCAGGTTTATGGCGATAAAAGTTAGGTAATCCTGACGGCGTGGTGGATTCGGTTTTTAAATCCGGCAGGAAGGCCAGCGACATGGTCAGGTCATCGAAGCCGGGGTTGTCGTAGTCGCCAATGTCGGTACGGATCCACTTTTTGCCCCACCAGTTCTCCCAGGCGGCTTTGTCGCTGAAATTAATAAAGTCGTTAAAGCTGTGCCAGCTTTGCCCTGGTCCTGGCCGCCAGTCTGTCCAGTGCTCGCCGAGTACTTTTTTGCGCTCTTCGCCCTGAACGTACAACGCGCCGAATTGATATTCCTGCATATCTGCCAGCGTCGCATAGCCCGTATGGTTCATGACCACATCAAAGAGGATGCGGATACCGCGTTTATGGGCTTCATCTACCAGAGTACGCAAATCTGCCTCGCTGCCCATATTGGCGTCAAGGCGGGTCCAGTCCTGCGTGTAGTAACCATGATAGGCGTAATGCGGAAAATCGCCTTTTGTTCCACCCCCCACCCAGCCGTGGATCTGCTCGAGCGGTGAGCTAATCCACAGTGCGTTGACGCCAAGCTGGTGCAGGTAGTCCAGTTTGCTGGTGAGCCCTTTCAGATCGCCGCCGTGAAACGTGCCAATCTCCTGCATTCCATCTTTATGGCGTCCGTAGCTGTTGTCATTCGACGGATCGCCATTGACGAAGCGGTCAGTAAGCACGAAATAGACCGTCGCGTTTTGCCAGCTAAAAGGGGCTGGAGTGGTGGTTTCAGCCCGTTCGAGTAACAACAGGCCGCCGCTGCCTTCAGCCGGTTGAAGCGTTATCTTGCCGTTTTGCACCATCGCTGTTTTCTGGCTGTAGAAATCGCGCACCATGCTCCCTTCCGGGAATGTCTTGCTGACATCCAGCGTCAGGGGCTTACCGTCCCAGGTGGGGCACTGACGCACGACATTGACGGCCTGGGCGGCGGCTTCGCTTTTCACTGACAGCATCAGTGTTGGCGTGCCGGAGCGGGTATCGAGTTGAATCTGATAATTCCCTTCACGGAAAACGCGCCACTGGGGGGCATCACCTGTACAGGGTTTGAGGGAGAGCATCTGGTTGAGTTTGATATCGGCGGCAGGCTGCCAGCATTGCTGATCAAGGTGCAGCGTCAGCGGGTATGAACCTTTCTGTAATGTGCTGTCGCTGCGCCAGACTCCGGTGCCATCATCGGAAAAGGCAGAAAGACCGGGAGCCGACCAGTTGGCGCTGGCGAAGGCCGGTATAAGCAGGAGAAAAAGGGCACTGTAATTCATCTGATCCTTCCCGTCGCATCCGTTTTTACCATTGTGTCATTAGCACAGCGCGGGCAACTCATCCCGTGAGCGTAATTGCCAGGGCGGAGATCGCCGGGTGAGTGATCGTGCGCAAATTTTGCGCAGAATTTGCGATAACCGCCACAAATCTATGCTGTTGCTTTCGTTACGTAGCAGGTTTGAGATGACAGGCTTTCGGAATTGGATTATTTCTGTACGTGCCCTGAAGCGCTATTTTTGATATGATTTGAGATTCAGCTCTCAAAATTGTGTAAAAAATAAGGTGTTGGAATGTTTATATCCGACCAGGAGACTTAATGATATCGACTCCCTTACGACGAATAGGGGCTACGATACTCATGTTACTCACCGTCGCATTTTCAGGTGAGGTGCTTGCGCAGACGCACAGCAAAACAGCGAGTCACAAAGCCCCAGTCTTAAAGACGACCGGTAAAAAACAGGCAATCAGTAAACAAGAGTATTCTCGCAATAGTGTAAATAGCAGTTCACTTCCTGACTTGCGAAAATACCCTTCCGGAGCACCAAGAAAGAAAGCGTTTCTCCGGACGGTCATGCCTTACATTACCAGTCAAAATGCAGCGATTACCGCTGACCGTAACTGGCTGATGGCACGTCAATATAGCCAACAATGGTCGACGGCCGATCGTGCACGTTTAAAGGATATTGCCAAACGCTACAAAGTGAGCTGGTCTGGCAATACCCGCCGTATTCCGTGGAATGCGTTGATGGAGCGCGTGGATATTATCCCGGACAGCATGGTCGCGACCATGGCAGCGGCAGAAAGCGGCTGGGGTACTTCAAAACTGGCGCGTACCAACAACAACCTCTTCGGTATGAAGTGCGGGAAGGGCAGTTGTAAAAACGGCCCAGGTAAAGTGAAAGGTTATTCGCACTTTGAATCGGTGAAAGAGTCTGTGGATGCCTATGTGGTGAATCTGAACACTCACCCGGCTTATGCATCTTTCCGTAAGTCCCGTGCGCAGTTGCGTAAAGCGGACCAGGAGGTGACAGCCAGCAACATGATCCACAAGCTGAAGGGCTACTCCACCAAAGGCAAAAGTTACAACAACTATCTGTTTGCCATGTATCAGGACAACCAGCAGCTCATCGCCTCGCATATGTAATTGCATAAACGCCTTCCTGTCGGAAGGCGTTTTTCTTTCCTGCATACCCCGTTAAATCAGTGCCTCACCGTAGCGTTCACGGTAATCCTTCGGCGTGCTGTCGTACTCTTTGCGAAACACCGAATAGAAGTATTGCAGGGATGGATAGCCGCACATCTGCGAAATTTCGTTGATGGAAAGGGAGGTGGAAACCAGCAGACTGCGTGCTTTTTCCAGTTTTTCCGCGTGGATCACCGCATGGATGGTTTCGCCCACTTCCTCTTTAAAGCGTTTTTCGAGATTCGAACGTGAAATCCCGACGGCATCCAGCACTTGCTCGACCTTGATCCCCTTACAGGCGTGATTGCGTATGTAGTGCATCGCCTGAATAACCGCCGGGTCATTCAGCGAGCGGTAATCCGTTGAGCGTCGCGCCACCACGCGTACCGGCGGAACCAGCAGGCGCTGTAGCGGCATCGGCTCGTTGTCTAACAGGCGATGCAGCAGTTTCGCCGCCTGATAGCCCATCTGTCGGGTTCCCTGGGCAACCGACGAGAGCGCCACGCGTGACAGGTAGCGGGTCAGCTCTTCGTTGTCGATACCAATCACGCAGAGTTTCTCTGGTACCGGAATATGCAGATGGTCACACACCTGGAGCACATGGCGGGCGCGGGCGTCGGTAACGGCAATTATGCCCGTCTGCGGTGGCAGCGTTTGTAGCCAGTCCGCCAGCCGGTTTTGCGCGTGCTGCCAGTTCTCAGGCGCGGTGGTAAGTCCCTGATAGACCACGCCGCGGTATTTCTCCTGAGCGACCAGCTGACAAAACGCATGCTCCCGCTCAACGGCCCAACGTTTACCGCTGGAGGTGGGCAGTCCATAAAAGGCAAAGCGGTGCACCCCTTTCTCTTTGAGATGCAGAAAGGCCTGTTCGACCAGGGCAAAGTTATCGGTAGCGATGTAGTGCACCGGCGGGTAATTTTCCGGCGCGTGATACGAGCCGCCGACGCCGACAATCGGCACGTCGACATCGACCAGCAGGCGCTCAATTTCAGGATCGTCATAGTCAGCGATGACGCCATCGCCGAGCCACTCTTTGATGTTTTCGATGCGGGTGCGGAAATCTTCTTCGATGAAAATATCCCACTCAGATTGTGACGCCTGCAAATATTCGCCAACTCCTTCAACCACCTGGCGGTCATAGGCTTTGTTGGCATTGAATAACAACGTAATGCGGTGGCGTTTCTCGAACATATCGGTTCCGTCGTTGGTTAATCATTAGTTCTGATTATCATATTCGGCACACTGCCGGAGAAAAATCTTCCGGCAGTGTGATCGCTCCTGGTTTCACGCCCGACGTTTGGTGGCGGAATCCATCCACACCGCCAACAGCAAAATGGCCCCTTTAACGATGTACTGCCAGAACGTGGGCACATCCATCATGCTCATACCGTTATCCAGTGACGCCATGATAAATGCCCCCATCACCGCGCCCGCCACGCTACCAATCCCGCCTGCGAGACTGGTGCCGCCAATAACGCAGGCGGCGATGGCGTCCAGTTCGGCAATATTACCCGCCGAGGGTGAACCTGCCCCCAGACGTGAGCTCAGAATCAGCCCGGCAATCGCTACCATCAGGCCATTGATGGCGAAAACCGCGAGCTTGGTGCGTTCCACGTTGATGCCGGAGAGGCGTGCGGCCTCCAGGTTACCACCGATAGCATAGATGCGACGACCAAACGCGGTGCGCGTGGCCATAAACATCCCCGCCAGAAGCAGGAAGACGAGCAGCAATACCGGCGTCGGGACACCGCGATAATCATTGAGCAGCCAAATGGCACCGAGCACCAGCACGGCGATGAGCGACTGGCGTCCTACGACGGAGGTGGATGCGGTGGTGTTCAGCCCCATCGCCTGGCGGCGCAGCCGTCCACGCCATTGCCACAGAATGAAGGCAACAAGCCCCAGCGCGCCTACGCCGAAACCTACGCCATCAGGCAGATAGCTTTGCCCGATTTGCGACATGGCAGCGCTGGTGGGAGATACGGTCGTGCCGTTAGTGATGCCAATCAACACGCCGCGAAACGCCAGCATCCCCGCAAGGGTGACGATAAACGACGGCACCTTACGGTAGGCGACCCACCAGCCATTCCAGGCGCCCAACAGTAAACCCAGCACCAGCGTGACCACAATGGTCAGCGGTAAAGGCCAGCCCAGCCAGACGTCGAAAATAGCCGCCGCGCCGCCCAGCAGGCCCATCATCGAACCTACGGAGAGGTCGATTTCCGCCGAAATAATGACAAACACCATGCCCACCGCCAGGATGCCGGTGATGGCTGTCTGGCGCAGCAGGTTTGAGACATTACGCGCGCTCAGGTAAGCGCCGTCGGTCATCCACGTAAAGAACATCATGATCACGGCGATGGCCGCAATCATAACAAAGACCTGTAAATTCAGGGATTTCAACCCTGCGAAGGCACCCGGTATCGGGGCGGATAGTTTCATTTCAGACGGGTTGCTTTTCGACATGATGTTCGCTCCTCAGCGCCGCTTCCATGACCTGCTCCTGGGTCAGTTGATGATTAATTAGGTCGGCTTTTAGCTTGCCTTCATGCATCACCAGTACCCGATCGCTGAGCCCCAGCACTTCGGGCAATTCGGAAGAGATGACAATAACGGCAATCCCCTGCTGTACCAGTTGATTGATTAGTTTATAAATTTCGTACTTCGCGCCGATATCAATCCCACGCGTCGGTTCGTCGAGGATCAGAATGCGCGGGTTGAGCAGCAGGCAGCGGGCAAGAATGGCTTTTTGCTGATTCCCACCGCTCAGGCGGCCAATCGCCAGGTCGGGGGAGGAGGTTTTCACTTTCAGACGTTGCAGCGACTGCAAAATGCAGTGCTGCTCTGCTGCATCGTCCAGACTGCTCAGGGTGCCGGAAAACTGATCCAGCGCCGCGAGGGTGATGTTTTTGCCGACGGCCATTACAGGGACGATGCCATCTTTTTTGCGGTCTTCTGGCACCATCGCGATACCACTGGCAATTGCCTGCTGGCAGTTATGGATGTGCACCTGTTTACCATCAAGGAAGATGTTGCCTTCCCAGCGCCCCGGCCAGACGCCAAACAGACACTGCACCGCCTCGGTTCGCCCGGCCCCCACCAGCCCGGCAATACCTAAAATTTCGCCACGTTTAAGGGAGAAGGAGACGTCATTGACCCGCTTGATGTGTTTGTTGACCGGATGCCAGGCGGTTAAATGCTCGACACGTAAGATCTCATCGCCAGTGGTGTGCGGTTCGTTGGGGTAGAGTGCGGTGAGCTCGCGGCCCACCATCATAGTGATGATGTCGTCCTCGCTCATCCCTGTGGCATCGCGTGTGCCAATATGCTGACCATCGCGGATCACGCAGATGATGTCAGAGATGGCTTTCACCTCGTTGAGTTTGTGCGAGATATAAATACAGGCGATACCGTGGTTTTGCAGATCGCGAATAATATCGAGCAAGACGGCCGTTTCCTGCTCGGTGAGTGAGGCGGTCGGTTCATCAAGAATGAGCAGACGGACCTGTTTATTCAGCGCCTTGGCGATTTCCACCAGTTGCTGTTGACCAAGCCCGAGATCGCCGACCCGGGTATTGGGAGAAATCGTCAGACTGACCTGGGCAAGCAGCTTTTCACAGCGTAGCGTCATGGTGTCGTAATCCATCACGCCGTGATGGGTTATTTCGGTACCGAGAAAGATGTTTTCCAGTACGGTCAGATGCTTAACCAGCGCCAGTTCCTGATGAATTATCGCAATACCTTTACGCTCGGTATCACGGATATGGCCGGCCTGCAGGGTTTCGCCAGCAAAGATAATTTCGCCGTCATAGGTGCCCCAGGGATAAATGCCGCACAGTACTTTCATCAGCGTGGATTTGCCGGAGCCGTTTTCACCGCAAAGAGATAATACTTCGCCTGCATTGAGCCGCAGACTGACATTATCGACGGCCTTGACCGCGCCAAAGGCCTTGGTGATGTTCTTCATTTCAAGTAAATAAGGCATAACTGCTCCACGTAATTCGAGGTATTCACAGTGCCTGAAGACATGTTCCGGCGTGTCTCCTGTCGGGAGGCACGCCGCGAGGCTTAGAGCTGATCTTTCTGATGGAACCCGTCTTTGATGACCGTGGCGTCGATGTTGTCTTTGGTGACTTCAATCGGCGTCAGAAGACGAGCGGGTACGTCTTTCAGACCGTTGTTGAGGGAGGAGTCCGCTTTCGGTTGTTTGCCATTACCAAGCTCAACGGCGATTTCTGCGGCAGTGTTAGCCAGTTGAGTGATGGGTTTATAGACCGTCATGGTCTGGCTGCCGTTGATCAGGCGTTTAATCCCGGCGAGGTCGGCGTCCTGGCCTGAAATGACGACTTTGCCAGCCAGGCCCTGGGCGCTCAGTGCCTGAATTGCGCCGCCTGCGGTAGCATCGTTAGACGCCACGACAGCGTCGATTTTGTTGTTGTTCGCCGTGAGCGCGTTTTCCATGATTTTCAGCGCATTTTCAGGCAGCCAGCCGTCGACCCACTGATCGCCGACAATTTTAATTTTGCCGCTATCAATGTACGGTTTTAATACTTTCATTTGGCCTGCGCGGAACAACTTAGCATTATTATCAACGGGCGAGCCGCCCATTAAAAAGTAATTGCCCTGGGGCACTTTGCTGACCAGACTTTGAGCCTGTAATTCACCAACCTTTTCATTATCGAAGGAAATATAAAAATCAATGTCGGCATTATTGATCATACGATCATATGCCAACACTTTAATCCCTTCTTGTTTGGCCTCTTTTACAACATTACTTAATACCTGACCGTTGTAGGGAATAATAACCAGAACATCGACGCCGCGGTTGATCATATTTTCAATTTGCGACATCTGGGTTTCTTCATTACCGTTAGCTGACTGGACAAAAACTGTAGCACCCAGTGATTCGGCTTTTTTTACAAAAATATCACGGTCTTTCTGCCAACGTTCGAGGCGTAAGTCATCAATCGCCATACCGATTTTTACTTCTTTTGCGTGACCGGCCATGCTGGCGAGCAGCAAAGAAGCACACAAAGTAAGGCAAAGGTTCTTTATCTTCATAATAGTAATACCTTTTTGTAGGGTGACGAAGCGAGATAAAAGAAACATGCACTGCGATGATCGTTGCAAATTTTTAACGCGTAAACGATGGCTGGCAATTGCTGGTTTTTATCCCGGCGTTATGTTTTTTGGTTTATTTGTGGAAGTTTGACCGCGATCTGATTTTAAAATAAGCGGAAACGGTTTTGCAGGTAGCAAAAATTAAGAAAAATGCCTGCCTGTGGCTTATTTTGCGAGATGGCGCACATTTGCGTATTCTCTTAATATCAGTGTGAAATAACGTAATTGAGCAAGGCGAGGAGAGAATCCAGTATTACCTGGAAAATGAATCTTTGCCGCCACCTGATTATGGAGCTCATTATGCATGCTTATTTCGACCAGCTCGAACGTGTCCGTTATGAAGGCCCGAAAACAACCAACCCCTTAGCGTTTCGTCATTACAACCCGGACGAGTTAGTGCTGGGTAAGCGAATGGAAGATCACCTGCGCTTTGCCGCCTGTTACTGGCATACATTCTGCTGGAACGGTGCGGATATGTTTGGTGTGGGCTCATTCGACAGACCGTGGCAACAGCCGGGCGACGCACTGGCGCTGGCTGAGCGCAAAGCGGATGTGGCGTTTGAGTTCTTCCACAAATTGAATGTGCCGTATTACTGCTTCCATGATGTCGATGTCTCGCCGGAAGGGGCTTCGCTGAAAGAGTACCTGAATAACTTTGCTCACATGGTAGATGTGCTGGCGCAAAAACAGCAGCAGAGCGGCGTGAAACTGCTGTGGGGTACGGCCAACTGCTTTACTAACCCGCGCTATGGCGCTGGTGCTGCCACTAACCCGGATCCAGAGGTGTTTAGCTGGGCTGCCACCCAGGTGGTGACCGCTATGAACGCAACTCACAAGTTGGGCGGCGAAAACTACGTGCTGTGGGGTGGCCGTGAAGGCTATGAAACCCTGCTCAATACCGATTTGCGCCAGGAGCGCGAGCAGATTGGCCGCTTCATGCAGATGGTTGTCGAACATAAACATAAGATCGGCTTCCGCGGTACGCTGCTGATTGAGCCAAAACCGCAGGAACCGACTAAACATCAATATGATTACGATGTGGCAACGGTGTACGGCTTCCTCAAACAGTTCGGCCTGGAAAAAGAGATTAAAGTGAATATCGAGGCGAACCACGCCACGCTGGCAGGCCACTCTTTCCACCATGAAATTGCCTCTGCTATCGCGCTGGGCATCTTCGGTTCAGTCGATGCAAACCGTGGCGACGCGCAGTTGGGCTGGGATACTGACCAGTTCCCGAACAGCGTGGAAGAGAACGCGCTGGTGATGTATGAAATCATCAAAGCGGGCGGCTTTACTACCGGCGGTCTGAACTTTGACGCCAAAGTGCGTCGTCAGAGCACCGACAAATACGATCTGTTCTATGGTCATATTGGCGCAATGGACACCATGGCGCTGGCGCTGAAAGTGGCCGCGCGGATGAGTGAAGACGGTGAGCTGGATAAACGCGTCGCGAAACGCTATGCCGGCTGGAATGGTGAACTTGGCCAGCAAATTCTGCAGGGTCAGCTAACGCTTGCTGAACTGGCGAAGTACGCTGAACAGCAAAACCTGGCGCCACGCCATCAGAGCGGGCATCAGGAACTGCTGGAAAATCTGGTTAACCATTATCTGTTCGACAAGTAACCGGCGCTGGCCTGCATTCGGGCCTGCACACCGACCAGGCCCGGTACGCATAGCGTTACCGGGCTGGGTTTTTTAAGGAGCCATCTATGTATATCGGGATTGATCTTGGCACATCAGGGGTAAAAGCAATTTTGCTCAGTGAGCAGGGCACCGTACTGGCCTCACAAACGGAAAAGTTAACGGTGTCGCGCCCGCGCCCTTTGTGGTCGGAGCAGGACCCGCTGCACTGGTGGCAGGCCACGGACCGGGCGATTCGCGCCCTCGGCGAACAGCATTCATTGCAGCAGGTGAAGGCCATTGGCCTGGCCGGGCAGATGCACGGCGCCACGCTGCTCGATAGCGAAAATCAGGTGCTTCGTCCGGCTATTCTCTGGAATGACGGACGCTGCGCCGAAGAGTGCGCATTGCTGGAAGCGCAGGTAAAAAACTCGCGGGCGATAACCGGCAACCTGATGATGCCGGGGTTCACCGCGCCAAAATTATTATGGGTGAAGCGTCACGAACCTGACGTGTTTGCGCGCGTGGCGAAGGTCCTGCTGCCGAAAGACTATCTGCGCTGGCACATGACCGGACAGTACGCCAGCGATATGTCGGACTCCGCAGGTACGATGTGGCTGGATGTGGCCAAACGCGACTGGAGCGATGAGATGCTCGCTGCCTGCGCTCTGACCCGCGATCATATGCCTGCCTTGTTCGAAGGCAGCGATATCACAGGAACCTTACTGCCAGAGGTGGCGGAGCGCTGGGGGATGGGGCAGGTTGCCGTCGTCGCGGGCGGTGGCGATAACGCGGCGGGTGCCGTCGGCGTTGGCATGGCGGACGCCGGGCAGGCAATGCTTTCCCTGGGAACGTCCGGCGTCTATTTTGCGGTCAGCGAAGGTTTTCTTAGCAATCCCGAAAGCGCGGTACACAGCTTCTGCCATGCATTACCGGGACGCTGGCATCTTATGTCGGTCATGCTGAGCGCCGCTTCTTGTCTGGACTGGGCCGCTAAGTTGACTAATTTGAGTTCTGTTCAGGCACTGATTGCAGCGGCGGAACAGGCGGATGACAGCGCGGGCGATCTCTGGTTCTTACCCTATCTTTCCGGTGAGCGTACGCCGCATAACAACCCGGAAGCTAAAGGGATATTCTTCGGTCTGACCCATCAGCACGGCCCCAATGAACTGGCAAAATCCGTGCTGGAAGGGGTGGGCTATGCGCTCGCCGACGGGATGGATGTGGTGCACGCCTGCGGCGTGAAACCGCAAAGCATCACGCTTATTGGCGGTGGAGCGCGCAGCAGTTACTGGCGACAAATGCTGGCGGACATCAGCGGACAACAGCTTGATTACCGCACGGGGGGAGATGTCGGCCCGGCTTTAGGTGCGGCTCGTCTGGCGCAAATTGCTGCCAACCCGAATGTCCCGGCGACCAGCCTGTTGCCACAGCTACCGATTGAACAGCAGCATCTGCCGGATGCCGCACGCCATGCGTTGTATCAACCGCGTCGTGAAACCTTCCGTCGTATTTATCAGCAGCTTTTGCCGCTGATGTCGTAATGTCCGTGTCCTCCTCGCCTTTGCGGGGAGGACGTTCGTCTGTAATCACCCTGATGATGTCCCTTTTTGGTCTTAGCACCTTGCTCGCTCCTTGTCAGAATAGCCATACACCCACTGCACAAGGAGTCCCAAAATGTCACGTACCGCCCTTATCAATATTGATACTCAGAACTCTTTCCTGCATCGCGACAGCTGGCAGGAGGACGATTTCCCCGCTTTTCGCGACGCCATGTTGAACCTGATTGCCGGTTGTGTTGCTCGGGATGTCCCGGTAGTGGACATTTTTCACGTCGCTGATGGCGGCCCGTTTGCGCTGGCAAGTGGTTATGTCGCGCCAATGGGCTTTTTGCAACATCAGCCTGCGGTGGCCTTCCATAAGCACGTGCATAATGCCTTTACCGATACCGGGCTGGACCACTGGCTGCGTGAACGAGATATTAATCATGTGATTATCTGCGGAATGCGCACCGAACAGTGCTGTGAAACCACCGCCCGCGTAGCGTCTGATCTTGGCTACAGAGTGACCTTTGTCAGTGAGGCGACGTTAACCTTCCCGATGACGCATAAAGGTATTACGCTGGACTGCGACGCGTTGCGTCATCGTACGGAAATGGTGCTCGAAGGCCGTTTCGCCACCGTGAAAACTGTCAGTGAAACACTGGAATCTCTATGACCACCGATGTCTGGTTCGTAATGTTACCGGGCGTGCTGGCGCTGGATATGACCGGCCCGGCAGAAACCTTTTCTCTGGCGGGTGAGGCCTTTCGCCTGCATTACATTGGACCGGACGCTGAGGTGTCGACCTCTATCGGCCTGACGATGGGCAATATTGCGCCGTTGCCGGACAGCCTGCCGGAAGGCAGTCTGCTGGTATTGCCCGGCGTTCATCAGTCCGCACACTATTTTGCCACGCCTCAGGCTGAGACTGTCCGCCACTGGCTGATGCGTATGCAACCGTTGATCCACAGCCAGAAGGTGCTGCTGATGTGTGTCTGTTCCGGTTCGCTACTGGCGGCAAAAGCAGGGCTGATGACGGGGATTCAGTGCACCACGCACCATGATGTGATTGCTCGTCTGAAAGCGGCGGCACCTGCCGCACTGGTCAAAGAGAACCGGATTTTCATTGAAGACCGGGGGATCTGGACCAGTGCGGGTATTACCTCCGGTATTGATCTGACGCTGCACATTATTCATCGGCTTTGTGGGCCGGAAACGGCGCTGGCGGTGGCTCGCGAGATGGTGGTCTGGTTCCGTCGTTCCGGCGATGATCCGCAGCTCTCACCGTGGCTGCGCTATCGCAACCACCTTCACCCGGCAGTGCACCGCGCACAAGATGTTCTTACCGCCGAGCCGCAAAAACCCTGGCAACTGGTGGATATTGCTGAGCAGGCGCATGTGAGCCCACGGCATTTAACACGTCTGTTTCAGCAACATCTGGGCATTAGTGTGCGCGATTATCTGGAACAACTGCGTCTGGCGGTGGCCGAACAGTGGCTGTTACAGGGGCGGGGGATGGAGCAGGCCGCGATGGCAGCCGGATTTTCCTCACCCCGCCAGTTGCACCGGGCGCGTCAGCGCGCTGCCGGGTAAGGTCACTCTTGGCGTTTTCCGAAAGACGGTCCTCTCTCTCCCGCTTTGCCCCCGTGCCTTTACTATGGGTTACCAAAAAACGGAGGGTATAATTGATGGAAAAAAATAGAGTACCTGTTTCTCCCGCGTTCAATATCGTGTCGTGGGTTGCCCTGATGGCGGGCGTGGCTTCCTATCTGGTAGGCCTGTGGAATGCCGAAATGCAACTGAACGAGCGGGGTTATTACTTCGCGGTGCTGCTTCTGGGCCTTTTTGCCGCCGCCTCTTATCAAAAAACGGTAAGAGACCGCTATGAAGGCATTCCCACTACGCAGATTTATTATTTTATGTGCCTGATGACATTCATTATTTCCATCGGCTTGCTGCTAGTCGGACTGTGGAATGCGACACTGCTGCTCAGTGAAAAAGGGTTTTACGGTCTCGCCTTTTTTCTTAGCCTGTTTGGCATTGTCGCCGTGCAAAAAAATGTCCGCGATGGCTGGGATAAAACTGAGCCGGAAGTCCTGCCTCCTGAGATCCCGGAATAACTCATTGCCCGGCGCTACTGGCCGGGCTGCTTGCTTTAACTCACATAGCGCCGCGTATCAATACGCTGTAATAGCACCGACAATCCCAGACTGATAATCAGCGTTGCGGTAAAAACCCACAGGATATCGAGCACTGGCCAGGCCTGGATTTCGACGCCGCGGGTGCGTAGCGCATGAATGATCAGGGCATGAAAACCATAGATTCCCAGCGAGTGGCGGGAGATGATCGCCAGCCCCGGTAGCGCCCGCGCGGTAAGGGTGTTTTTGACGAGAGTGAACAGCGACATGGCGCAGATAAACACCAGCGGCCCGCAATATACATACCAGGTGTCGGCGAAATTTCCACGCCATTTCAACTCATGCAGGGTACCGCGAGAAATGGCAAACGCGGCGACGACAAAAACGATCGCGCTTAACACGGTAAGCGATTTTTTCTGCGTATCCATCATCCCTAATGCCCGGCCGAGCATGCCATACAACACGTAATAGAACGTGTCGCCATTGATATACAGATTGACGGGTAACCATTCGAAATGACCGATTTTTTGCGTCACCATATTGGGATTGGCAAGAATGCCAATGACAACCATCAGCGCCAGCAGCATCTTCCCGCTCACCGCTTTTACCTGGATAAGTGGCGAGACGAGATAAATAACGATAATCGCAAAGAAAAACCACAGATGATAAAACACCGGTTTTTGTAGCAGGTTTCGCAGTGATAGCTCGCCGTTAATCGAGGTAAAAAAGACAATATAGAGAAAAGCGAGCGTACTGTAGAACAGCAGGCATAAACCGATGCGCAAGAAATGGCGCGGTTGGGCGCTGCGTTCGCCAAAAAAGAGATAGCCCGAAATCATAAAAAAGAGCGGTACGCTGACGCGAGAAGCGGAATTGAGGAGGTTGGCGACATCCCAGTCGACGGTACTCACGCTGGCTGCGTTAGTCACGTACCAGGTGGTGGTATGGATCATCACCACCATCAAACAGGCGATCCCTCGCAGATTATCAATCCAGTAAATTTTCGACGACATCTGTTCCTCAATTTTCCCGTTAAATACCCTCTGACTTACGATTTAACGCACTTTCTTTCTGGATAAATCCGAGTTTGCCTGCTCATACTTGTGATGTTACGGCAGATTTGCAAAATTCGTTGCTTATCACGCCCACCTTCTAAAAATAACAGCAGCTTAGCCTGGCGGTAAAAAAATGATGATCAAAAGTATGGCGTCAGCCTTGTTGTTTCTGCTGGTGGCCGGATGCAGCGCGCCGCAAGAAATGCCCGCCCAACGCGCGCAAAAAGCAAAAGTGAGCCCGGCGCACTCCCTGGAAATGGAACAGCTCTGCAAGCAATCTGCGGCGCACCGCTACAATACCCAGTCGCAAGAGATCGCAGTGACCAGCTTCGAACAGTTCCAGAGTAGCTATGAAATGCGTGGTGTTACCCCCCGGAAGGAGGGTTTTGTCTGCTCTTTTGACCCGGATGGCCAGTTTTTGCATCTCTCGATGCGCTAGTTCTTCAATTTTCCATAAACAGACCCGTTTCATACTGTATATCTTCCGGTCAGCGGGTATACTGGCCCCTTCCTTTAAATCCACACGTATCCAGCACGAAATCATATGCAAAAGTTTGATACCAGGACCTTCCAGGGCCTGATCCTGACCTTACAGGATTACTGGGCTCGTCAGGGCTGCACCATTGTTCAACCTCTGGACATGGAAGTTGGCGCCGGCACATCTCACCCAATGACCTGCCTGCGTGCATTGGGGCCAGAACCGATGGCGACTGCCTACGTGCAGCCTTCCCGTCGTCCAACCGATGGCCGCTATGGCGAAAACCCGAACCGTTTACAGCACTACTATCAGTTCCAGGTCGTGATTAAACCGTCTCCGGACAACATCCAGGAGCTGTACCTCGGGTCTCTGAAAGAGCTGGGTATGGATCCGACTATCCACGATATCCGTTTCGTGGAAGACAACTGGGAAAACCCGACGCTGGGTGCCTGGGGTCTGGGTTGGGAAGTGTGGCTAAATGGCATGGAAGTGACGCAGTTCACCTACTTCCAGCAGGTCGGTGGTCTGGAGTGTAAGCCGGTTACCGGTGAGATTACTTACGGCTTAGAACGTCTGGCCATGTACATTCAGGGCGTAGACAGCGTTTACGACCTGGTCTGGAGCGACGGCCCGCTGGGTAAAACCACTTACGGCGACGTGTTCCATCAGAACGAAGTGGAACAGTCCACGTACAATTTCGAGTACGCAGACGTCGACTTCCTGTTCTCCTGCTTCGAGCAGTATGAAAAAGAAGCCCAGCAGTTGCTGGCGCTGGAAAACCCGCTGCCGCTGCCTGCGTATGAACGTATTCTGAAAGCCGCTCATAGCTTCAACCTGTTGGATGCGCGTAAGGCTATCTCCGTCACCGAGCGTCAGCGCTACATTTTGCGCATTCGCACGCTGACCAAAGCGGTAGCAGAGGCCTATTACGCTTCCCGTGAAGCCCTGGGCTTCCCGATGTGCAACAAGAATAAATAAGAGGCGGCCATGTCTGAGAAAACTTTCCTGGTGGAAATTGGCACCGAAGAGCTGCCACCAAAAGCCCTGCGCAGCCTGGCTGAATCTTTTGCTGCGAACGTGACCGCTGAGCTGGATAACGCTGGCCTGGCGCACGGTAAAATCGAATGGTTTGCCGCGCCGCGTCGTCTGGCGCTGAAAGTGGCGAATCTGGCGGCGTCTCAGCCAGACCGTGAAGTCGAAAAACGTGGCCCGGCGATTGCCCAGGCGTTTGACGCGCTAGGCAATCCAAGCAAGGCTGCTGAAGGCTGGGCGCGCGGCTGCGGTATCACCGTTGACCAGGCCGAACGTCTGACCACTGACAAAGGTGAATGGCTGCTTTATCGCGCGCATGTGAAGGGTGAGAGCGTCGAGGCGCTGCTGCCAGACATGATCGCCACCTCGCTGGCGAAACTGCCGATTCCTAAACTGATGCGTTGGGGGGCGTCTGACGTGCATTTCGTGCGTCCGGTGCACACCGTGACTTTGCTGTTGGGTGACAAAGTTATTCCGGCCACCATCCTGGGTATCCCGTCCGATCGCGTGATTCGCGGCCATCGTTTTATGGGCGAGCCGGAGTTCACTATCGACAATGCCGATCAGTATCCACAACTCCTGCTGGAGCGCGGCAAAGTGGTGGCGGATTACGAAGCCCGTAAAGCCAAAATCAAAGCCGATGCCGAAGAAGCGGCGCGTAAGATTGGTGGCAAAGCTGATCTGAGCGACAGTCTGCTGGAAGAAGTGACCTCGCTGGTGGAATGGCCGGTGGTACTGACTGCGAAATTCGAAGAGAAATTCCTCGCGGTACCTGCCGAAGCGCTGGTCTACACCATGAAGGGCGACCAGAAATATTTCCCGGTTTATGACAATGCGGGCAAGCTGCTGCCAAACTTTATCTTCGTGGCCAACATCGAATCGAAAGATCCGACCCAGATTATCTCCGGTAACGAGAAGGTAGTGCGTCCGCGTCTGGCGGATGCCGAGTTCTTCTTCAACACTGACCGTAAAAAACGTCTGGAAGACAACCTGCCGCGTTTGCAAACCGTTCTGTTCCAGCAACAGCTGGGTACGCTGCGCGACAAGACCGATCGTATTCAGGCTCTGGCGGGCTGGATTGCTGAGCAGATTGGTGCTGATGTGAATCACGCCACTCGCGCGGGCCTGCTGTCCAAGTGCGACCTGATGACCAACATGGTCTTCGAGTTTACCGACACTCAGGGCGTGATGGGCATGCACTACGCGCGTCACGATGGCGAAGCGGAAGATGTGGCCGTGGCGCTGAACGAGCAGTATCAGCCGCGCTTTGCGGGCGATGACCTGCCGTCTAACCCGGTCGCCTGCGCGCTGGCGATTGCTGACAAGATGGATACCCTGGCGGGCATCTTCGGTATCGCTCAGCATCCAAAAGGCGATAAAGACCCGTTTGCGCTGCGTCGTGCCGCGCTGGGCGTGCTGCGTATCATCGTTGAGAAGAACCTGAATCTCGATCTGCAAACGCTGACCGAGGAAGCGGTGCGTCTGTATGGCGACAAGCTGACCAACGCGAAAGTAGTGGATGACGTTATCGACTTTATGCTGGGCCGTTTCCGCGCCTGGTATCAGGACGAAGGTTATACCGTTGACACCATCCAGGCCGTGCTGGCACGTCGTCCGACTCGTCCGGCGGATTTCGATGCGCGCATGAAAGCGGTATCTCACTTCCGTACGCTGGAAGAAGCCTCTGCGCTGGCTGCGGCCAACAAGCGTGTGTCTAATATTCTGGCGAAATCTGACGAGACGCTGAACGACA
The DNA here is from genome assembly GCA_900112785.1 of Phytobacter palmae. Classification (GTDB taxonomy): domain Bacteria; phylum Pseudomonadota; class Gammaproteobacteria; order Enterobacterales; family Enterobacteriaceae; genus Phytobacter; species Phytobacter palmae. The sequence goes on from FONB01000004.1 coordinate 106,769, forward strand.
TCGTGCATGCTTCCGTACTGAAAGAAGCGGCAGAGATCAAACTGACGAGCAGTCTGGTCGTTCTGCGCGACAAGCTGCAGCCGTACTTTGCCGAAGGCCGTTACCAGGAAGCGCTGGTTGAACTGGCATCCCTGCGTGAGCCGGTAGATGAGTTCTTCGAAAACGTGATGGTGAATGCGGAAGATAAAGACGTGCGTCTGAATCGTCTGACGCTGCTGTCCAAACTGCGCGAGTTGTTCCTGCAGGTTGCGGATATTTCCCTGCTGCAGTAATTGCGTGGACGATAAATAAAAACCTGCCTGCGGGCGGGTTTTTTTATGCCTGAATTAATAATAAGAGAACAAGTAATCATATTCATATAAGGATATTTTTAAGCTGATATTTAGTCCGCTGGATTAATTTAAGAATCGGTTAGCGTCGGTGATAATGCTATTTGCATTTGAACGCTGGCGGGTGGCGGAAACTCATCATCCCGTACAGGATGATGAAAATTTAATCTTGAAATCCTGCCTGCTGTACGGCTATCCTTTGTTCCGACGAACTTCTCGTCTCACTGAGGCCCACTGAAAATGGATAAACACACCTGCTGACTTCGAATCCTTGCATCGCGCTTATGGCGAGCAGGGGATGTTTTGATTTCACTCAGGAGTGCTTATGGCTCAGTGCGCCCAATCCCCCTTATTTATTTTGCATCAGGTCACCTGTCAGTTTGCGACGGGCGTGACGCTTTTTGGCCCGATTTCTCTTTCGCTCGAACCCGCGTTGTGCGGTCTGGTCGGGCGCAACGGCTGTGGTAAAACACGTTTACTGCGTCTGCTGGCGGGGGTGGATCGCCCTGCCTGCGGACATATCGAACGTTTTGGTTCTGTAGCCTATGTTGCCCAACAACACGTGATTTCTCCGTCGACAACGCTGGCTGAATTGCTGGGTTATGACGCGGTGTTTGCTGCACGTCGACGTATCGAATCGGGTGATTACTTACCAGAAGATCTTGAACGTATGGAGGGCTGTTGGGATCTGGAAGAGCGCCTGAAAGCGGCTTTTCTGGATGCCAGTCTGCTTCCATTTATCCCCGAGCGACCCGCCGCAGAACTGAGCGGCGGCGAGCGTGTACGCGCACTGCTGTGCGCGGCGTTGATGACAGACGCCGATTACTTACTGCTTGATGAACCTACCAACCATCTTGACAGGCAAGGGCGTGAATGGCTTTACGCGCGACTTTCCCTTCGACAGGGTGGGACGCTGGTAGCAAGCCACGATCGTGAACTGCTGGCATTGATGCCGCGCATCGTTGAATTATCCCTCGCCGGGTTACGCAGCTATGGCGGTCATTATGCTGATTATCAGCGGCAACGCGAAGCCGAGCAGCAGGCCGCCCACGCGGCGCTGGAGCATGCGGCCACCGAGCGTCGTCGGGTGCGTAGTCGTCAGCAAAAGGAGCATGATGCCAGCCAGCGGCGTTCAGCCCAGACCTTGCGTACCGTGGATACGCTCAATATTGCCTCGTTCGAGCGGGTGAAATACAAAGGGGCAGCGAAGGAGCGGACAGGCACGTTGCGTCGTCAGCACCGCGAACAGAACGAGGCGCTGAATACCGCAGTGGCACAGGCCCGGGAGCGAGTTGAAGAAGAGGCGCCAGTCATGTTTACCCTGCCGGGCAGCCAGGTGGCCGAGGGGAAACAGGTGCTGGTCATGGATAACCTGATCTTACCCTATGGTGTGCCGTCTCCTCTCAACTGGCGAATGGACGGACCGATGCGTGTAGCCCTGCGCGGGCCAAACGGTTGTGGAAAATCGACCCTGCTACGCGTAATGTCCGGAGAAGAAAAACCCCTGGCTGGCGCGTGTCAGGTATCGGTCGCTACGGCGTATCTCGACCAGCATTTGTCACAGCTGGATCTTTCCCTATCGGTGTTGGAACACCTTAACGCCGGCGATACGCCGCTGGAGGAGGGGGTGCTGCGAACTCGTCTGGCACAACTGCACCTGAGGGCAGATAAAGTGACATTGCCGCTGGCGGCATTAAGCGGTGGAGAGCGCCTGAAAGCGGCGCTGGCCTGCGTGCTCTGGCGCCGTGAGGCGACACAATTGCTTTTACTTGATGAACCCACGAACCACCTTGATTTGGCCTCGATGCAGGCGATTGAACTGGCGCTGTCGACCTTTCCGGGCGCAATAGTTGTGGTTTCACATGATGAGGTTTTTCTGCGGGCGTTAAATTTAACCCACCAGATAGAGTCGCGAGGAGAAAAATGGCATTGTGAAAGGAAGTAAGAGGGTATTGACCCCCGTCGTTGCGGGGGTTTTAACAGTTATGTTTATTCCATTAACTGTTTACTGAGCATCGGATTTGAATGGATCAGGCGCATCAGTTTCATTTCGGTCGCTGAAGGGCGAACACGTTTTGATTCCCATTCATGAACCATTGCTACACTAACACCCATTGCGCGTGCAAAATCATCGATCTTTAACCCAGTGCCACGGCGTAATTGTTCAAACTCATTAAAAGAATTAGGCTTTTGGGTCAGGGTAACCGCCTGCGCTACATCTTTTTTAAAGACAATCTGTTCCAGACTGCTCAGCAGCTCAAACATCGGATCTTTATATTCCATTGAGAACTCCTCTAAAAACACACAGCGGATAGTGATACAGCACTATTAAGAATAGTCGGTAAAACCGCTGACGTGGGGGTGCAACAAGGATATATCGTGGATAAAAGCGCTTTTCATACCTTTGAAATGCATATTCAAACGTTTCGCTAAACGTTAATTGCTTGATTACGCAAGCCCAGGAATAAATACGTATTTTTTTGTAAATCGTTAGCAAAAAATCGCATGACGAAACGGCGTGAGGTTTACCCCGGCGTTAATAAGAAAGCATGGAAAAGGGTATCCTGAGACGCCGACCTGGACTATCCTTGTAAGCCGTCAGGCACGCGTGTTTCGTTGTGCGCATTTTTGGGTGAAAGGAGTATTAAAATGGCGACAGGTAAGTCCTGCTCTCGCTGGTTTGCGCCTCTTGCGGCGTTGTTAATGGTAGTTGGCCTGAGTGGGTGTTTTGATAAAGAAGGCGATCAGCGCAAGGCATTTATCGATTTCCTGCAAAATACGGCGATGCGTAGCAGTGAACGTCTTCCCGCGCTGACGGCCGACCAGAAAAAACAATTTGGCCCGTTCGTCTCTGATTACGCCATTCTGTATGGGTATTCCCAGCAGGTGAATCAGGCGATGGATTCCGGTCTGCGTCCGGTGGTGGATAGCGTGAACGCGATTCGCGTACCGCAGGATTATATGACCCAGCGTGAGCCGCTGCGTCAGGCAAATGGTTCTCTTGGCGTACTGAGTCAACAATTGCAGAATGCGAAAGTGCAGGCCGATACAGCTCATGCCAGCCTGAAACAGGCGGATGACCTGAAACCGGTCTTCGAGCAGGTATACTCGAAAGTGGTTACCGCTCCGGCTAACGCATTGCAACCGTTGATCCCGGCGGCACAGATTTTCACGCAACAGCTGGTGCAGGTGGGCGACTTTATCGCTCAGCAGGGGACGCAGGTGAGCTTCGTTGCTAATGGCATCCAGTTCCCGACCTCACAGCAGGCCAGCCAGTATAATGCGCTGATTGGGCCGCTGGCCTCTCTGCATCAGGCGTTTACGCAGGCCTGGACTGCTACGGTGAATGCGACGCAGTAAGCGTGGTATTTCGAATAAAAAAAGAGGCGATGTAATCGCCTCTTTTTTTGTTTTTGCCGAAGAGAATTTACTTCATCACCTGCGGGTTAACACAGTTTTTCTCAACGTTGCCATTGAGCGCATCGATGAGGTTATCCACCGCGCAGGCGGCCATACCGTAGCGTGTTTCATGAGTGGCAGAACCGATGTGCGGCAGTGCGACTACGTTGGGTAACGTCAGCAGAGGGGAGTCCACCGGCAAAGGTTCCTTCTCAAACACATCCAGACCGGCCGCATGAATCTCGCCATTTTTCAGCGCCGCAATGAGGGCTTCTTCATCGACAACCGGACCGCGACCCGCGTTCACAAAAATCGCTGATGATTTCATGATGGCGAACTTCTCTGCGTTGATCAGATGGTGCGTTTCCTGGGTATAAGGCAGGACGAGAACCACATAGTCAGACTCTTTAAGCAGTGTATCCAGATCGCAATAGCGGGCCTGGAAACGGTTCTCTGCTTCGTGATGTTGACGGCGCGCGTTATAGAGAATCGGCATACCGAAACCAAAATGGGCACGTTGCGCCAGCGCCAGGCCGATGCGTCCCATCCCTACGATGCCAAGCGTTTTGTGGTGTACGTCAACGCCAAACCAGTCCGGGCCAATACTCTTCGTCCATTCGCCTTTCTTCACGCGTTCCGCCACTTCCACCACCCGGCGTGCGGAACTCAGCACCAGCGCCATGATGGTATCGGCCACGGTTTCAGTCAGCACGGTCGGGGTGTGCATCAGCAGAATATTTTTCGCATTCAGCGCGTCCACATCAAAGGTGTCGTAACCCACGGAGATGGTCGATGCGGCCCGCAGTTTCGGCATCTTTGCCAGCAATGAGGCGTCCACCTTTTCACTGGAACCCAGCAGGCCTTCGGCACTGGCGAACGCGTCGGCGTGTTGCTCCACCGTTTCAGGGCGCAGATTGGCCACCTGCGTGACGGTGAAATGCTCTTCCAGGCGACGTTTCAGATCATCAGGCAATGCTTTGTACAGGATGATGGACGGCTTCATGAGTTCTCCCTCGTTGAATTTCAGGCGTGACGAGCGCCTGTCGGAATTGTTTTATCATTAGCAGGCTTAACAATTAAAGTAAGCCATACAGATGCAAAAAGTGCCACCCCCATAAAAATGTACGATGCCGCCGGGCTGCCCGTCGCGCCATTGAGGTAACCAACGAACCAGGAGCCAAAGAAAGAGCCGAGCGCACCCATACTATTGATAAGCGCCATGGCACCGCCTGCAACGTTACGCGGCAGCATCTCAGGAATGATGGCAAAGAACGGGCCGTAGGGGGCGTACATGGCTGCACCTGCGATCACCAGAAGGGTGTAAGAGGCCCAGAAGTGGTTTGCCCCGACCGCCCATGAGCCGATAAAGGCAAAGCCGCCAATCAGCAACAGTGGCCAGACAAACAGCTTACGATTTTGCAGCTTGTCCGACGCCCAGGAGGCCAGAATCATCGCAATGGTCGCGGCGAGGTACGGAACAGAGGAGAGCCAGCCCACTTCGACCATTCCGAGGTTGGCTCCGCCGTTACGGATGATGGAAGGCAGCCACAGAACAAAACCGTAAACACCAATACTCCAGGCAAAATATTGCATGCAAAGCAGAATAACGTTACGAGAGCGGAAGGCTTCGCCGTAATTGCGTACCGCTTTGATACCTTGCTGTTCCTGGTCAAGCTGTGTTTGCAGGGCAGACTTTTCGCTCTCTGACAGCCAGCCAACCTGCGCAGGTTTGTCACGGACCAGCATCCACCAGGCGAAGGCCCAGATAATGGCGGGAACCCCTTCGATGATGAACATTTCGCGCCAGCCGAGCGCCTGGATCAGGTAACCTGAGACCACAGACATCCACAACACAGTGACCGGGTTACCGAGGATCAGGAAAGTGTTGGCACGTGAACGTTCCGATTTGGTAAACCAACTGCTGATATAGATCAGCATGGCGGGCATTACCGCAGCTTCTACCACGCCGAGAATAAAGCGAATGGCGGCGAGCATGGGGATATTGGTGACCATCCCGGTCAGTGACGCACAGCCACCCCACAGAATCAGGCAGACAAAAATCAGTTTGCGAACGCTGCGGCGCTCCGCATAAATCGCGCCGGGGATCTGGAAGAAGAAATAACCCAGAAAGAACAGCGCCCCGAGAAGGGAAGAGACCCCTTTGGTAATACCTAAGTCGTCATTGATCCCGGCGGCGGAGGCGAAGCTAAAGTTCGCCCGGTCAAGGTAGGCCAGACTGTAAGTGATGAAAACAATCGGCATGATGTAAAGCCAGCGTTTTGCTGCATTTGTCGAGCTTTTCATAATGTTGCCTCTATGGTTGAGGTTTGCGCCGCCTGTTTGTAGGGTCCAGGATGGCTTTGTTACGTTCTCTATTACCCTCACCCCTGTCCTCTCCCCAAAGGGGGCGAGAATGACGCTATTTCCTCTCTGGAGCGAGAGAGTCAGGAGGAGGGAGGAAACTCGTTATTCATCCAGCTGTTCACGGGTTGGCAGTCCCTCGCTGTCACCCAACACTTGGATGGCAAGCGAGCCAATCTTGTTGCCACGCCGTACGGCCTGTTGCATTGTCTTACCTTCCAGCAGGGCGCTAATCACACCGACGGCGAAGCCATCCCCTGCACCGACGGTATCGACCACGTTATCCACTTTTACCGGGGCGACCGCGCCTTGTTCGCCACTGGCGGTTTTATACCAGGCGCCATCCGGGCCGGTTTTAATCACCACCGCTTTTACGCCGCGCTGCAGGTAAAAATCCGCGATGCCCTCCGGCGACTGCTGCCCGGTCAGGATCACGCCCTCTTTCAGCCCCGGTAACACCCAGTCGGCTTGGAAGGCGATGCGGTTAAGTTTCTCCACCATCTCAGCTTCGCTTTTCCACAGCACCGGGCGCAGATTCGGGTCGAAGGAAATGGTCTTGCCCTGTGCTTTCATTGCCGCAGCCGCGTGTTCCAGCAGTTCATACGATGTTGAAGAGAGCGCGGCTGCCACGCCGCTTAAATGCAAGTGACGCGCTTCGTTGAATGCCGCGGCATGAAAATCCTCCGTTGAAAGGTGGCTGGCCGCCGATCCTTTGCGGAAATACTCCACAATGGGATCGGTTCCATTTTCGGCTTTCGACTTAAGCTGATAGCCCGTTGCGTAACGTCCATCAATGGTGACGCCGCGAGTGTCAATATTCTCTTTTTTCAGTGAGTTAAGGACAAAATGTCCAAAACTGTCATTGCCTACGCGACTGATCCAGCAGACATTCATACCCAGCCGCGCCAGGCCTGTAGCAACATTCAGTTCGGCGCCCGCAACGCGCTTCACAAAATGTTCTGCATCGGCAAGTTCGCCGGTTTCTGTGGCGACAAACATGGCCATGGCTTCGCCAATCGTGATGACATCAAGCGAGTTATGCATGGCGTTACTCCTCACGTAATAAATCGACGTAGTGACGGGTGACGGCGGTCAGGTCGTCGCCTTCAAGTGGAAACTCAATACCACGCGGGGCATCGGGCGGCAGCTGGTTTAACAGGGCAAGCCAGCGTTCATCGGCTTTGTCTGGCGCCACGGCGCGAAAATTCTCATGGTGTGGAATGGCAGCCTTCACATGAATATAGCTCACTGCGGGGGCCAGAAGATGCGCCGCCGCTTCCGGCGACTCGCCTACCCATACCCAGTTGCCGGTGTCGAAAGTGAGCGTCACCGGCAGCGCCAGTACATTGCAGGCGGCTTTGAAGCGTTGCATCGGCGCCAGTTGGCCGCATTCGGTCTGATCATTTTCCACTACCAGCGCCATGCCGCTCTCTGTGAGCCAGCCGCGTAAGGTTTCCAGTACGTTTTTATGTTGATAATGGCCGAGGGAGACTTTAAGCCACAGTGCCTTAAGCGTGCGTGCTTCTTCAAGCAGGGCAGGCAAATGGGGATTAAGAGAACCATCTTGCAGGCACAGCGCTTCGGGCGCGGAGTAACAGGCCAGTAACCGGTGGTCTTCAATGGTGGCGGCAAGCGTTGAGAGGCTGCTCAATTCCTGATCGCTTAACAGTTCGCGGCGTATCTCCACGCCGTCTGCGCCTGCGTTGGCAATCAGCGGAAGGACGGCTTTCTGACCGCCCATCGCGTTAATTTGTTCGCTGCCATAGGCGGCGGTGACAACGATGATTTTTCTTTTCATCTTCCGGCTTCCCAGGAGTTAAAGACAATTTGCTTGTCTGTAACGCTAGATGGAACCGGTTCCAAAGGAAAGCGCAGTGCATCGAATTTATGATCGTCATCACGAAGGTTAATTATCGCGCAGTTGAACCACGCACGATGAGCTCCCCGGAAAAGACCCGCTCGCGGACGGTATCGCTATTGCCTTCGATACGCTCCACGACTTGTTCGACCGCGGCATAACCGATTTGCCAGGTCGGTTGCTTGAGCGTGGTGATGCCGACACCCGCCAGTTCAGCCCACTCCAGTTCATCAAAGCCGAGCAGGCCGATATCGCTACCCCAGTGCAGACCAATACGTTTCATTGAGCGGGCGACCTGTAGCGTCAATGCGCCATTGGCAGAGATCACCGCTTTGCGCATCCCGCGATGGCGGGAGTGGAACTGGCGCAGGGCGTTATCGATCTGGCTGGCTTCGTGTAGCGGTGTTTCGGCGTTTTCAGCCACCACGCCGGGGTAGCGGGCGAGCGTAGTATGAAAGGCGTCCAGCCGTTCCCGGCGCGTATTCACCGTGCCCAGTGGTTCGCTGAGGAACAGCAAAGCTTCAAATCCCTGTTCAATCAGATGTTCCGTGGCGGTAGTGGCGGCCTGGGTGTTATCTAACCCCACGACGTCACAGGCGAAATCGGGGATTTTACGGTCAATCAACACCATTGGCAGGGAAGATTGCTGCAGGCGGTTTAACCCCTCTTCGCGCATTCCCACCGCGTTTACCACGATGCCCTCCACCTGGTAGCTACGCAGCAGGTCCAGGTAATGCAATTCCTGATCGACTTCATTGTTGGTATTACAGACCAGCGGGGTGAAGCCCTTTTCCCGGCAGGCCGCTTCGATACCGCTCAGCACATGCACGGAATAAGGGTTGGTGATATCGGCGATAATAAGACCAATCAGGCGGGTGCGACCATGCTTGAGGTTGCGTGCCATCAGGCTTGGGCGGTAATCGAGTTCGGCAATGGCATGTTCAATTCGCGCCAGCAAGGCATCCGACAGGAGATGTTTTTCACCGTTCAGGTAGCGTGAAATGCTGGTTTTGCCCGTTTTTGCCGCTTTCGCGACATCGCTTATCGTCGGGCGCGTCGTTTTTGCCATAAGTGCTTCCCTCGCGGTAGTTTTGAGACCACACGATAGCGCGAAAATCCGCACTGGCAAGGGGGAACATCCCGCTTATCGCCTTCTGCATGGCCATCATGCCGTTTAATTCTTTGCCAATTTGCCGTGCGTGTGGATGATAGAACGTGACATTCCTTATTTCACAAGGCAGCGAGACTACGCTGTCGCCACCTGCATGCATCAGGAGCGCGCTTTGGCAAACTCTGCAGTTAAAACAGTTCTTACGGCAGCCCACTGGGGGCCGATGTTGGTCGAAACCGACGGCGAAACGGTGTTGTCATCACGCGGGGCGCTTCCCACGAACCACCCTAACTCGCTGCAAACGGTGGTGCGCGACCAGGTTCACAGTAAAACCCGCGTCCGCTTTCCTATGGTCCGTAAAGGCTTCCTGGCATCGCCGGACAGCCCGCAGGGTGTTCGCGGAGAAGATGAGTTCGTCCGTGTCTCCTGGGATGATGCGCTCGCCCTCATCCATCAGCAGCACAAACGTATTCGTGATGAGTATGGTCCGACATCCATTTTCGCCGGCTCGTATGGCTGGCGTTCGAACGGTGTGCTGCATAAAGCGGCGACGCTGTTGCAGCGTTATATGAGCCTTGCCGGTGGCTATACCGGCCATCTGGGTGACTACTCTACCGGTGCGGCGCAGGCCATCATGCCCTACGTGGTCGGCGGCAACGAGGTGTATCAGCAGCAAACCAGTTGGCCGTTAGTCCTCAGACACACTGATGTGGTGGTGCTGTGGAGCGCTAACCCACTGAACACACTGAAAATTGCGTGGAATGCCTCGGATGAACAGGGTATCGGCTATTTTGATGCTTTACGCAAAAGTGGCAAACGGCTGATCTGCATCGATCCGATGCGATCGGAGACCGTTGATTTCTTTGGCGACAGCGTGGAGTGGTTAGCGCCGCATATGGGGACCGATGTGGCGATGATGCTCGGTATCGCCCATACGCTGGTGGAAAATGGCTGGCAGGATGAAGCATTTCTGGCCCGCTGTACGGAAGGCTATAGCATCTTTGCTGAATACCTGACCGGAAAAAGCGACGGCGTGGCAAAAACGGCAGAGTGGGCGGCGGAGATTTGCGGTATTCCGGCGGAGAAAATTCGCGAACTGGCGAAACTTTTCCACGAAAACACCACAATGTTGATGTCCGGCTGGGGGATGCAGCGTCAGCAGTATGGCGAGCAGAAACACTGGATGCTGGTGACGCTGGCGGCGATGCTCGGCCAGATTGGCACCCCTGGCGGCGGCTTTGGCCTGTCGTACCATTTTGCCAATGGCGGTAACCCCACGCGCCGGGCGGCGGTACTGGCATCGATGCAGGGTTGCGTTAAAGACGGTATTGAGGCGGTCGAAAAAATCCCCGTGGCGCGCATTATTGAAGCGCTGGAAAAACCGGGAGCGTTCTATCAGCACAATGGTATGGACCGACACTTCCCGGATATTAAATTTATCTGGTGGGCGGGTGGTGCCAACTTTACCCACCATCAGGATACTAACCGGCTGATTCGCGCCTGGCAGAAGCCGGAGCTGGTGGTCATTTCCGAGTGTTTCTGGACCGCAGCAGCAAAGCACGCAGATATCGTACTGCCTGCCACCACATCGTTTGAACGTAACGATATGACCATGACGGGCGATTACAGCAACCAGCATCTGGTGCCGATGAAGCGTGTGGTTCCCCCGCGCGATGAGGCGCGTGATGATTTTGAGGTATTTGCCGATCTCAGTGAGCTTTGGGAACCGGGCGGACGTGAGCGCTTTACAGAAGGGAAGAGCGATCTGGCGTGGCTTGAAACCTTCTACGACATCGCCCGACAGCGCGGTGCGAGTCAGCAGGTCACGCTGCCGCCATTTGCTGAGTTCTGGGAAGCGAATGCTTTGATTGAAATGCCGGAAAGCGAAGAGAATGCCCGCTTTGTTCGCTTCGCTGATTTCCGCCGTGACCCCCTGGCGCATCCGCTTAAAACTGACAGTGGCAAAATCGAAATCTATTCGGCGCGCATTGCCAGCTTTGGTTATGCCGACTGCCCGCCGCATCCGATGTGGCTTGAACCGGATGAATGGCATGGCAACGCCCGACCGGAGCAGTTGCAGCTTCTTTCTGCTCATCCGGCGCATCGTCTGCACAGCCAGCTTAACTATTCGTCACTTCGCGAGCAGTATGCGGTGGCGGGGCGTGAACCGGTGACGTTGCATCCGCACGACGCGAAAGCGCGTGGAATTGCTGATGGCGATCTGGTTCGTGTCTGGAACCAGCGCGGACAGGTACTCGCTGGCGCGGTGGTTAGCGAAGGGATCAAACCCGGTGTGATTTGTATCCACCAGGGCGCGTGGCCGGACCTTGAGCGTGCCGAAGGGGGGATCTGTAAAAACGGCGCGGTTAACGTGCTGACAAAAGATCTCCCCAGCTCAAAGCTGGGGAATGGCTGTGCGGGGAATACCGCACTGGTATGGATGGAGAAATACAGCGGTCCGGCGCTTACGCTGACGGCGTTTGATCCGCCTGCCAGTTCATGATCCAGGTCGGGTGCTGTGTCTCTTCCTGCCAGGCGCTGTCCTCTATGCGAAAGTCCTGTGCGTGATAGAATTTCACCGCCCGCTCGTTTTTCTGATACACCTCCAGGCTCAAGGTATCAAAGCGCTGCTTGACGTGATCAAGCAGCGCGGAGCCAATCCCTTTGCGTAGTGCGTCAGGGCAGACGAATAACGCCCCGATATACTGTGCATCCATCACACTGACAAAACCGTACAGCTTATCGTCTTCCTCCCAGACCCAGGTACGGGCCGACGGGAGGTAAACTTCGCGCACCAACATCTCGCTCTCTTGCCAGTACGCTGGCGTAATAAACGGGTGCGCATAGGTGGTGCTTTCAAGCCACAGGCGCAACAGAGGAGTAAAATCTTTACTGTGCCACTCGCGGATCATGCCGACCTCCGGGATGACAGAAACAGCCCGTAATATGGTCATTAACCAGACCGCAGGCTTGCATGAAAGAGTAGCAAATGGTGGTGCCGACAAATTTGAAGCCGCGTTTCTTAAGCGCCTTTGAAAGTGCGTCGGACGCAGGTGTTGAGGTAGGTATATCGCCTGGCATGGCGGCCCGGGTAACCTGCGGTTCGTTATCGACAAAGGACCAGACAAACGAGGCAAAAGGTTCGCCATTTTGTTCCATTGCAAGCCAGGCGCGGGCATTGCCGATAATTGCCTCAATTTTACCGCGATGGCGAATAATCCCGGCATCCAGCAGCAGGCGCTCGACATCATCTGGCCCCATAGCGGCCACCTTTTCAGGATCGAACTGATGAAAGGCATTACGGTAGTTTTCACGTTTTTTAAGCACCGTAATCCATGATAAACCCGCCTGTTGTCCTTCAAGGCAGATCATTTCAAATAGCTTCTTACCATCCATTTGCGGGACGCCCCACTCTTCATCGTGATAAGCCAGATAAAGCGGGTCTTGAGTCACCCAACCACAACGCTGCATATCCTTCTCCGTTGCTGATGTTGATCAAAATTATGTAAGTTGCAGGCTTGACGTGCCTGCGAAAAAGACAATAGTTAGGTAAGGGATATTTACCCCTCCTTTGCCCAACAAAAACGATAACAATTACGCCGATTTGGCTCTTTTGTGGAGTCGCATTGATGAAAATTAAATACAGTGGCCGTTTGATAGCGGTAGTGCCTGCTTGTCTGCTTTTCAGCCATTCGGCATTTGCCTGGCAACAAGAATATATCGCGATCGATTCGCAAAATAATATGCCGCAACGCTATACATGGGATAGCGATCACCAGCCGCGTTATAACGATATCCTGGAAGAACGCATTCGCTCAGCGCAGAGTGGGCCCGGCGTTGCCTTCAATCTGCCGGATAAAACGCCGATGGATGCCGTCAGTACAATGAGTATTGGCCTTAATATTCCATTATCAGCGACTGTGATGACCGGGCCAGTGGCAGTCTGGCATTACGATGGTTCAACGACATCAATTTACAATGAATTTGGTGACAGTGCGACCTCGCCGCAATATAGCGATCCGCTCTGGCACGCCACCGTCAGTTCGCTGGGGTGGCGCGTGGATAGCCATATTGGCGACCTTCGTCCATGGGCGCAAATTAGTTATAACCAACAGTTCGGTGAAAATGTCTGGAAATCACAATCCGGGCTGAGCCGTCTGACAGCAGCGAATCAGTACGGCAACTGGCTGGATGTGTCAGTCGGCGCCGATATGCTGCTTAATCAACATTTTGCTGCTTATGCTTCAATGTCACAGTCAGAAAACTGGCTAACCGGGCCAAATTACCTTTATAGCATGGGAGTCAGCGCGCGTTTTTAAAAACATCTACTACAAGATGTTCACAATTGAGAAACAATAAACACGCGCTCTGCATTGATAGTATGTACTAACTCACTCCATAAATTGTGGCGAATCCGTTTTTCGTTATGTCATTCATTCCGGCCTGAATGCATTTCATTCCTCGCTTACTGCATTTCATGCCTTTTTAGCCCTGGCATGAAATGCGCTTCGTTATTGTTGTCAGCAGTGAATTCCTTTAATTTCCGCTGCAGGACAACTGCCATGAATACATCATCCTTGAATCGCACTCGCTGGCTCACGCTGGCTGGCACTATCATCACACAATTTGCGTTGGGATCTGTTTATACCTGGAGCCTGTTTAATAGCGCGCTGGCAGATAAGCTGAGCGAGCCGGTAAGTCAGGTTGCCTTTTCATTTGGCCTGTTAAGCCTTGGGCTTGCGTTATCCTCCTCTGTGGCCGGGAAACTGCAGGAACGCTTTGGCGTTAAACGCGTGACCGTAGCCTCTGGCGTATTGTTGGGTATCGGCTTCTTCCTGACCGCTCACTCCAGCAGTCTTACCATGCTGTGGCTGAGCGCGGGCGTGCTTGTGGGTCTGGCAGATGGTGCCGGATACCTGCTCACCCTTTCCAACTGTGTGAAATGGTTTCCGGAACGTAAGGGGCTGATTTCAGCCTTCGCCATCGGTGCTTATGGCCTTGGCAGTCTGGGTTTTAAATTCATTGATAGTCACCTGCTGGCAACCGTTGGCCTGGAACAGACTTTCATGATCTGGGGAGCGATGGCGCTGGTGATGATTGTGTGTGGCGCGATGCTGATGACTGACGCCCCGCAGCAGAAAACAGCTACGGTCAATGGCGTGGTGGAGAATGACTTCACGCTGGCGCAGTCCATGCGTAAACCGCAATACTGGATGCTGGCAGTGATGTTTCTGACCGCCTGCATGAGTGGCCTGTACGTGATTGGGGTGGCGAAAGACATTGCGCAGGGCATGGTGCATCTGGATGTGGCAACGGCTGCCAATGCGGTAACGGTTATCTCTATTGCGAATCTGAGCGGTCGTCTGGTGCTGGGCATTCTGTCCGATAAAATCGCCCGCATCCGTGTTATTACGATTGGCCAGGTGATTTCACTGGTTGGGATGGCGGCCCTGCTGTTTGCGCCACTGAATGCGGTTTCCTTTTTCGCGGCGATTGCCTGCGTGGCCTTCAACTTCGGCGGTACCATTACCGTATTCCCGTCCCTGGTCAGCGAATTCTTTGGTCTGAACAACCTGGCGAAAAACTACGGTGTGATTTACTTAGGCTTTGGTATCGGCAGTATTTGTGGTTCGATTATCGCTTCGCTGTTTGGCGGCTTCTATGTCACCTTCTGCGTCATCTTCGCGTTGCTGATTGTCTCACTGGCGCTGTCCACGACCATCCGCCAGCCGCAGCGCAGTGTTTATAAACCGGCGCATGCCTGATTCCATCCTGTATTCTAAAAAGCCGCCGTCAGGCGGCTTTTTTATTACCCTTATGTGCTCCTTTCCCGGGACGCTCTCTGTCAACGGCTATCCTTAATAGCAGGTCTTCCAACAGAGGAGTCGCGTATGTCATTAGAAAAAGTTGTTTATCGGGCGAAAGCGAAAGCCACCGGAGGCCGTGATGGCAGAGCCATCTCGTCAGATGGCGTTCTGGATGTGAAACTGGGCGTGCCAAAAGAGATGGGCGGTGCCGGCGGGGAGGTGACGAACCCGGAACAACTGTTCGCCGCCGGGTATTCCGCCTGTTTTCTCGGGGCGCTAAAACATGTCGCGTCGGTAGAAAAACAGCCCCTGCCGCAAGAGGCTTATATTGAAGGTACAGTAGGCATTGGCCCTTTGCCGACCGGATTTGGTATTGAAGCACAACTGGATATCCACCTGCCGGGTATGGATCATCAGGTAGCGCAGGAGCTGGTGAAAAAAGCCCATATAGTTTGCCCTTATTCCAACGCTACTCGCGGCAATATCGACGTTAAACTGAACGTGATCACCGCCTGAATACGTTTGATGCGGTAATTCACGTGTTTCCGGTTATATATTTTTGTAAATGTATGACCGGATCACAACTCGGGCAGACACTTTTCTCCGCCCTTGTGGTCTACTTATCCACGCTCAAGAAGTTCCTCGATTAACTTCCCTTGCGTTTAATGCCTGATCGGCGCTGATACGTGCGCTGAATGTTGTTGTTTTCCCTTTTTCCAGGGTTGCTTGCATGAGTTATATAAAAATGATGACTCAGCAGAAATTGAGTTTTCTGCTGGCGTTGTATATTGGCTTGTTTATGAATAGCGCAGTTTTCTACCGTCGGTTTGACGGTTATGCGCAAGCGTTCACCGTCTGGAAAGGACTCTCTGCGGGTGTCGAACTGGTTGCCACAGTCCTGGCGACCTTCTTTTTATTACGTGTACTCTCATTGTTCGGACGCCGTGCCTGGCGTGTGCTGGCATCGTTGGTGGTACTGTTTTCAGCCGCGGCCAGCTATTACATGACCTTCCTGAATGTGGTTATTGGCTATGGCATTATCGCTTCGGTGATGACCACCGATATTGATCTCTCCAAAGAGGTCGTGGGCTGGCAGCTCTTTGCCTGGGTGGCGATTGTCAGTGTTATACCGTTGCTCTCTATCTGGAATAACCGCTGCCGCTATACCCTGTTGCGTCAGTTACGTACTCGTGGTCACCGCGTGCAGAGTGTGGCGCTGGTGGTGATGGCCGCACTGCTGGTATGGGGGCCAATTCGTCTGCTGGATTTACAGCAAAAGGAAGAAGAACGGACTTCGGGCGTGGACATGCCGAGCTATGGCGGCGTGGTTGCGAACTCCTATCTGCCTTCCAACTGGCTTTCTGCGCTGGGTTTGTACGCCTGGGCGCAGGTGGACGAGTCCTCGGATCATCACTCCTTGTTCAACCCGGCGGCGAAATTCAGTTATGTCGCGCCGGATGACATCAATGACACCTATGTAGTGTTTATCATCGGTGAAACAACGCGCTGGGATCATATGGGGTTACTTGGTTACTCCCGCAACACTACACCGAAGCTTGCCCAGGAGAAAAATCTGGTCGCTTTCCGGGGGTACTCATGTGATACCGCCACCAAACTGTCGTTGCGTTGTATGTTCGTACGTGAAGGCGGGGCGGAGGATAATCCCCAGCGTACGATAAAAGAGCAGAACGTTTTCTCGGTACTCAAACAGATGGGGTTCTCTTCCGACCTGTATGCGATGCAAAGCGAAATGTGGTTTTACAGCAACACGATGGCAGACAACATTGCCTACCGCGAACAGATTGGTGCGGAGCCGCGCAACCGGGGTAAGAATGTCGACGATATGCTGTTAATTGATGAGTTACAGCACTCGCTCAATAACAACAAGCAGGGCAAGCACCTCATTGTCCTGCATACCAAAGGTTCACACTTCAACTATACCCAGCGCTATCCGCGTAGTTTTGCACAGTGGACGCCGGAGTGTGTGGGAGTGGACGATAAATGCAGCAAAGAAGAGTTGATTAATTCGTACGATAACTCTGTCACTTATGTGGACTACTTTATCGACAACGTGATCGACAAACTGCGCGATAAAAAAGCCATTATCTTCTATGCGGCGGACCATGGCGAGTCGATTAACGAGAAGGAACATCTGCACGGTACGCCGCGTAAGATGGCGCCACCGGAGCAGTTCCGCGTACCGATGATGGTGTGGATGTCGGACAAATATCTGCAAAATCCGGATAAGGCGAAGATGTTTGCGCAGCTGAAACAGCAGGCGGATATCAAGGTTCCGCGCCGCCATGTTGAACTCTACGACACCATTATGGGCTGCCTGGGATATACCTCGCCAAACGGCGGGATTAATGAAAATAACAACTGGTGCCATCTTCCTTCCAACAAGGTAAATTGAGGGGCTGGCGGCTTTCTCGCCAGTCAGTTTGCTTTTTTACATTAAGGGATTGACGGTCGATGTGTGTGGCAGTAAGATGCGCCCCGCATTCGGTGATTGGCGCAGCCTGGTAGCGCACTTCGTTCGGGACGAAGGGGTCGGAGGTTCGAATCCTCTATCACCGACCAAATTCGAAAAGCCTGCTCAGCGAGCAGGCTTTTTTGCAT
>FONB01000004.1:124487-388340 GCA_900112785.1 Phytobacter palmae
CAGCAACGGCCCGCAGGGCGAGCCACGTAGTGGCGAGTAATCTCTATCACCGACCAAATTCGAAAAGCCTGCTCAGCGAGCAGGCTTTTTTGCATTTGCGTTAAAGAGGATGAGAACCTCCGGGGGCAGGGAGGTTCGACCCGAGCTGGAGGAGTAGCCCGGCTAAAGCATTTTTTACGCTGCATCCGGGCTGGCGAATGCGTTTCGCTTATCCGACCTGCGAGTTTTCCATCTCACCTTATTTCACCCTGTCATGTCACGGTTTTGTGACATAATCCATTGTATTTTTTTATATATAGTTCGATCTTTTTTCGCGTTGCTTATGGATAGGGTTAGCATTTTACGCTGTGCGTTTTAACGTTCACGGTATTAATCGCTCAGATATTCAGCATTCTGCAAGAAATTTTTCATAATCTGCTCAAACGTTAAACACCAACCTGAGATGATTCTCAAGCTTATTATTCTGCTCATAACGGCATAGCACAAATTTACCTGCTGAAAATAGCGGCTTGAACTTTTTTTTAACTTTGTTTGTTGATTCTCATCAACGATGTAAATCCCCGTTACCTGTATTGACGTTTTGACATTCTATTGACAGATTGTAGGGCATGAGGGGCATTTCATGGAGAATCTGCACTGCAACTCAGTCAATCTTGTGAAAGGATTTCCCGTCTCTCATAACTTCCGATAAGTCCAGGCAAAAATCTAATAACGGCCTGTCGGATAACCCAGCGCAAGGGTAACAACACATATCACATTGGAGCAGAATAATGAGTATTTCCTTGAAGAAGTCAGGGATGCTGAAGCTTGGTCTTAGCCTGGTGGCTATGACTGTGGCGGCCAGCGTGCAGGCAAAAACCCTGGTTTATTGTTCAGAAGGCTCGCCTGAAGGCTTTAACCCACAGCTTTTCACTTCTGGTACTACTTACGACGCCAGCTCTGTGCCGATTTATAACCGTCTGGTTGAGTTCAAAACCGGTACTACTGAGGTCATTCCGGGTCTTGCTGAGAAGTGGGATATCAGCGCCGATGGCAAAACCTACACTTTCCACCTGCGTAAAGGCGTGAAGTGGCAGGACAACAAAGATTTCAAACCGACGCGCGAATTCAACGCGGACGACGTCGTGTTCTCCTTTGATCGTCAGAAAAACGCCCAGAACCCGTACCATAAAGTTTCTGGCGGCAGCTACGAATACTTTGAAGGTATGGGCTTGCCAGACCTGATTAGCGAAGTGAAGAAAGTTGACGACAACACCGTTCAATTCGTGCTGACCCGTCCGGAATCGCCGTTCCTGGCTGACCTGGCAATGGACTTCGCGTCCATTCTGTCCAAAGAATATGCCGATAATATGCTGAAAGCCGGTACGCCGGACAAAGTTGACCTGGACCCAATCGGTACTGGTCCGTTCCAGCTGCAACAGTATCAGAAAGATTCCCGCATTCTGTACAAAGCGTTTGAAGGTTATTGGGGTACCAAGCCGCAGATCGATCGCCTGGTCTTCTCCATCACGCCTGACGCTTCCGTACGTTATGCCAAATTGCAGAAAAACGAGTGCCAGGTTATGCCGTACCCGAACCCGGCTGACATCGCTCGTATGAAACAAGACAAAAACATTAACCTGATGGAGCAGGCTGGCCTGAACGTCGGTTATATGTCTTTCAACACCGAGAAGAAACCGTTTGATGACGTGAAAGTGCGTCAGGCGCTGACTTACGCGGTAAATAAAGAAGCGATCATCAAAGCCGTTTATCAGGGCGCAGGCGTTGCCGCGAAGAACCTGATTCCGCCAACAATGTGGGGCTACAACGACGACGTTAAGGATTACACCTACGACGTTGAGAAAGCGAAACAGCTGTTGAAAGAATCTGGCCACGAGCAAGGCTTCACCGTTGAGCTGTGGGCGATGCCGGTACAGCGTCCCTACAACCCGAACGCTCGCCGTATGGCTGAGATGATTCAGGCTGACTGGGCGAAGATCGGTGTTCAGGCCAAGATCGTCACCTACGAGTGGGGTGAGTACCTGAAACGCGCCAAAGCGGGTGAGCACCAGGCTGTAATGATGGGCTGGACCGGCGACAACGGGGATCCGGATAACTTCTTCGCGACCCTGTTTAGCTGCGCTGCGGCGAAAGACGGTTCTAACTACTCTCGCTGGTGCTACAAGCCGTTTGAAGATCTGATTCAGCCTGCTCGCGCAACTGACGACCACAACAAGCGTATCGAACTGTACAAACAGGCTCAGGTAGTGATGCATGACCAGGCTCCGGCACTGATCGTCGCGCACTCCACCGTGTATGAGCCGGTGCGTAAAGAAGTTAAAGGCTACGTGGTTGATCCGCTGGGCAAACACCACTTCGAAAACGTATCAATTGAATAACAGGCACGATGCCTGAGTCCCTCCTCCCGTTCCGGGAGGAGGGTTTTTGTTCCTTATTCCTCCGGGAAAAGGGCTGGGTAGAGGGGATTTTCCCGTTTACCCAAATATTTGTGAGCAATACAGACGCACTACCGCCAGGTGCATGCGTCACTACAGAGAATCCGGGTTATGTTGCAGTTCATCCTCCGACGTCTGGGGCTAGTTATCCCGACGTTTATCGGTATCACCCTTCTCACCTTTGCCTTCGTTCATATGATTCCCGGTGACCCGGTGATGATCATGGCAGGTGAGCGTGGTATCTCTCCTGAGCGTCATGCCCAGCTGCTGGCAGAGCTTGGTCTCAACAAGCCGCTGTGGCAGCAATACGTCAACTATGTGTGGGGCGTATTGCATGGTGATTTAGGAATCTCTCTTAAGAGCCGTCTTCCGGTGTGGGACGAGTTCGTACCGCGTTTTAAAGCGACGCTGGAACTCGGCGTCTGCGCCATGATTTTCGCTGTGGCTGTCGGTATCCCGGTGGGCGTAATGGCTGCCGTGAAGCGTGGCTCCATTTTTGATCATACCGCCGTAAGCCTTGCG
The DNA here is from genome assembly GCA_900112785.1 of Phytobacter palmae. Lineage (GTDB taxonomy): Bacteria > Pseudomonadota > Gammaproteobacteria > Enterobacterales > Enterobacteriaceae > Phytobacter > Phytobacter palmae. The sequence continues at coordinate 127,445 of FONB01000004.1, forward strand.
CTGACCGGTTACTCCATGCCTATCTTCTGGTGGGGCATGATGTTGATCATGCTGGTGTCGGTACACTGGAACCTGACGCCAGTATCCGGGCGCGTCAGTGATATGGTGTTCCTTGATGACAGTAACCCGCTTACCGGTTTTATGCTGATCGACACAGCTATCTGGGGTGAAGAGGGTAACTTTATCGATGCCCTGGCGCATATGATTCTGCCTGCTATCGTACTGGGGACTATCCCTCTGGCGGTTATCGTCCGTATGACCCGCTCCTCGATGCTGGAGGTACTGGGCGAAGACTATATCCGTACCGCGCGTGCCAAAGGGTTAACCCGTATGCGCGTTATCATCGTCCACGCGCTGCGTAATGCGATGCTGCCGGTGGTGACCGTTATCGGTCTGCAGGTCGGAACATTGCTGGCGGGGGCTATCCTGACGGAAACCATCTTCTCCTGGCCGGGCCTTGGCCGCTGGTTAATTGACGCGCTGCAACGCCGTGATTATCCGGTTGTGCAGGGTGGGGTATTGCTGGTCGCGACGATGATCATTCTCGTCAACCTGTTGGTCGACCTGCTCTACGGCGTGGTGAACCCGCGTATTCGTCACAAGAAGTAAGGGGCCATCATGTCACAAGTTACTGAAAATAAAGTTATCTCTGCACCGGTGCCGATGACCCCGCTGCAGGAGTTCTGGCACTATTTCAAGCGTAATAAAGGCGCGGTTGTTGGTCTGGTTTACGTGATACTGATGCTGCTTATCGCCGTTTTTGCGAACGTGCTGGCGCCGCATAACCCGGCGGATCAGTTCCGCGATGCGCTGCTGGCGCCGCCGGTATGGCAGGATGGCGGCACGTGGTCGCATATTCTGGGTACCGATGACGTAGGTCGCGATACCCTGTCGCGTCTGATGTTTGGTGCGCGCCTGTCACTGCTGGTCGGCTGTCTGGTGGTGGTGCTGTCCCTGATCATGGGGATTATCCTCGGTCTGGTGGCTGGCTACTTTGGCGGTGTCGTGGATAACATCATCATGCGTATTGTCGACATCATGCTGGCGCTGCCGAGCCTGCTGCTGGCGCTGGTGCTGGTGGCGATATTCGGCCCCTCGATAGTCAACGCATCGTTAGCGCTCACCTTCGTAGCCTTACCGCACTATGTACGTCTTACCCGTGCTGCGGTGCTGGTGGAAGTTAACCGCGATTACGTTACGGCTTCCCGCGTGGCGGGTGCTGGCGCGATGCGTCAGATGTTCGTCAATATTTTCCCTAACTGCCTTGCGCCGCTGATTGTTCAGGCGTCGCTCGGTTTCTCGAACGCCATTCTCGACATGGCCGCCCTCGGCTTCCTTGGCATGGGCGCGCAGCCGCCAACACCGGAGTGGGGCACTATGCTCTCTGACGTGTTGCAGTTCGCGCAAAGCGCCTGGTGGGTCGTGACCTTCCCCGGTCTGGCGATCCTGCTGACGGTGCTGGCATTTAACCTGATGGGTGACGGCCTGCGTGATGCGCTCGACCCCAAACTGAAGCAGTAAGAGGTTCGAGATGGCGTTATTAAATGTTAATAAATTATCGGTGCATTTCGGCGACGAAGGCAGCGAGTTTCGCGCAGTAGATCGCGTAAGCTACAGTGTGAATCAGGGTGAAGTGGTTGGCATCGTGGGCGAGTCTGGCTCTGGTAAATCGGTCAGCTCGCTGGCGATCATGGGGTTGATTGACTTCCCGGGCCGCGTGATGGCGGAACATCTGGAGTTTAACGGCCAGGACCTGAAACGCATTTCGGAAAAAGAGCGCCGCAGTCTGGTGGGTTCCGAAGTGGCGATGATATTCCAGGACCCGATGACCAGCCTGAACCCCTGCTATACCGTTGGTTTCCAGATTATGGAAGCGATCAAAGTGCATCAGGGCGGCAACAAACATACCCGCCGCCAGCGCGCGATTGACCTGCTCAACCAGGTCGGTATTCCTGACCCGGCATCAAGGCTGGACGTTTATCCTCATCAGCTCTCCGGTGGGATGAGTCAGCGTGTCATGATTGCTATGGCCATCGCGTGTCAGCCGAAGCTGCTGATTGCCGATGAACCAACTACCGCGCTGGATGTGACCATTCAGGCACAAATCATCGAACTGCTGCTTGAACTGCAGCAGAAAGAGAATATGGCGCTGATTTTGATCACCCACGATCTGGCGCTGGTGGCCGAAGCAGCACATAAAATCATCGTCATGTATGCAGGACAGGTAGTGGAAACCGGCGCAGCGAAAGATATCTTCCGCGCGCCGCGTCATCCATATACCCAGGCACTGTTGCGCGCGCTGCCGGAGTTTGCGCAGGATAAAGCCCGTCTGGCGTCGCTACCGGGCGTCGTTCCCGGTAAGTATGACCGCCCGAATGGCTGTCTGCTGAACCCGCGTTGCCCCTATGCAACGGACCGATGCCGTGCCGAAGAGCCTGCGCTGAATACCGTCGATGACGGACGCCAGTCGAAATGTCACTACCCACTCGATGATGCCGGGAGGCCCACACTATGAGTACGCACGAGGCCGCCACGCAACCGCTGTTGCAGGCTATCGACCTGAAAAAACATTACCCGGTGAAGAAAGGGCTGTTTGCTCCGGAACGCCTGGTAAAAGCGCTGGACGGGGTATCGTTCACCCTGGAACGAGGCAAAACGCTGGCGGTGGTGGGCGAATCCGGGTGTGGTAAATCCACGCTGGGCCGTCTGCTGACGATGATTGAAACCCCGACCGGTGGTGAGCTGTACTACCAGGGGCAGGATCTGCTGAAACACGATCCGCATGCGCAGAAACTGCGCCGGCAGAAAATCCAGATCGTGTTCCAGAACCCGTACGGTTCGCTGAACCCACGCAAGAAAGTGGGACAGATTCTGGAAGAACCACTGCTGATTAACTCCTCGCTGAGCAAGGAAGAGCGTCGTGAGAAAGCGCTGGCGATGATGGCGAAAGTTGGCCTGAAAACCGAGCATTACGACCGCTATCCGCACATGTTCTCCGGCGGTCAGCGCCAGCGTATCGCTATTGCCCGTGGCCTGATGCTGGACCCGGACGTGGTGATCGCCGATGAACCGGTCTCCGCGCTGGACGTTTCTGTCCGTGCGCAGGTACTGAATCTGATGATGGATTTACAGCAGGATTTGGGGCTGTCCTACGTCTTTATCTCTCACGACCTGTCAGTAGTGGAACATATTGCCGATGAAGTGATGGTGATGTACCTGGGGCGCTGCGTGGAGAAAGGCACCAAGGACCAGATTTTCTCTAATCCGCGCCATCCGTACACCCAGGCGCTACTGTCTGCGACGCCGCGCCTGAACCCGGACGATCGCCGCGAGCGCATTAAGCTCACCGGCGAACTGCCCAGCCCGCTGAGTCCGCCACCGGGTTGTGCGTTCAACGCACGCTGCCGTCGCCGCTTCGGTCCCTGTACCCAGCTGCAGCCGCAGTTGAAAGACTACGGTGGTCAGCTGGTTGCCTGCTTCGCGGTCGATCAGGATGAAAACGGCGAGAAGCCACAGGCGTAACGCGCTAAAAAAACCGGAGCTATGCGCTCCGGTTTTTTTATACCTTCCCGGATGTGCTGACGCTTATCCGGCTACGATTTTCAGAGCCCCGATAAACGCAGCGCATCGGGGGATTGCCTGCTCCGGATTCAGTTCATCGGCTCACTGTCGTTATCAATCGGCGACCAGTCGAGCTTGCCCTGCTCACGCACCTGACGCCAGGCGAGGAAAGTTAGCATCACCGTCACCACCGCATAGGCGAAGGTCACCGTCGGCGAGGCGTTAACCGCCATCTGGTGTCCGTGAATAAACCCAAAGAAAGAGAGCACCGTGGCGGCAGCAGCATAAACAGCCGCCCAGTTAAAACGACGATCAATGATAAACGCGGCAATCGCCCCCATCATCAATCCCGCCAGTACGGCTCCTCCACCGGTGGTTGCCATGCCGTTATAAAGCACGCCGTTGTTGGCCATATTAGCCATCACCTCAGCAGGCAGATTCACCGTATTGGCGCCTGCCGCATTCAGTGCGCCGTCGACCTGCGTTTTCGCCCATTCCGCGATATTGGGTACCAGCGCCAGAATAATGGCTGGCGCATGGCGTTTCGGCGACACCTGGAATGCCTGCGCGCCAATCACCAGCCCGATAAACAGCAGAATCGGCACAATCGCAACCAGCGGAATAATCGACAGCAGCAGCGCAGTAAGCCCAAGGAAACAGACAATTGCCATCGCAATACCTGTCGCCAGCGAATAACCTATGCGTCCGCCCATCGCTTTCCAGCCGGGGTGACCGATATAGACCGCAGGCGGGAACGGCGAGCCGAGCAGTGCCCCGACAATCGCGCCCACACCATCTGCCGCCAGCACCGCACGCAAGTTATAGCTGTCGCCGCCCACTGCCGCCGACTCCACATTATTCAGAATCTCGGTGAAGTTGAAGATACCCAGGGGGATCGCCGTCACCAGCAGCGGCCAGACCATTTCCGACGGCACACTGAACACATCGCCAGTAATGGAAGGCAGGTGTAATGCAAAATTGCCCGCGGCTTCTTTTACTGCAGCCGGGTTCATAATATTACTCAGGCCCAGCAGCGTTGCACCCCAGCCCAGTACGCAGCCAACGATAACCACTGCCAGCCCGCCCGGCAAACCGAATGGCAGGCGGACATTACCGACCCAGTTGAGCAGGATAATGGCGAAGCAGATAACGCCTATCCATGCGGTATCAAACATCTGATAAGCCGGGCGCATTGCGATAAAGGCGATCGCGATCCCGGCCAGCGTCCCCAGCATGGCGGCACGCGGGGTGTATTTCCGGATAGTTGGGCCAACGACGACGCCGAGCAGAACGATAACCCCGACGATCATCGCCCAGATAAGGCCCAGCTTCCACGCCAGCATCCAGTCTTTATGAATCAGTAATGTAGGCAGCATCACCACAAAGACCACGATAAACATATGCGGTACGCTGGGGCCGTAAGGCAGGGCGGTGACATCATTGCGGCCTTCGCGCTGGGCTAATTTCCAGGCGAGCCAGGCGTAGAAAAGATTTCCGAGGGGAAGTGCAATGCCCAGAGCGGGCAGGATACGACCATAAACCGTTGTTGCCGGGATTTGCGCGACGTACAGTGCCAGACCTGAGAGCACCAGCACATTCAATAACACATTCGTGAACAGACCAAAAAAAGCATTTAAATCGCCCGCGACCCAGAGCTGTGGCCGATGAGCGAGATTTCCTTGCGCCATGATCCTACTCCTGACGTTATCAAGCTGTCATATAGTGGCCGGTATAAGCTCTCCAGCCTCCCAAAGAGGTAATTTCTTTTTGTCCTTCCACCAGCCAGGGTTCGGCCAGCACACCCAGTACTTCACTACCGTCACTTAACTCCACTTTGCCAACGCATAACCCGGCCGGTTCTTTTTGCAGAATGTCCCCCAGTCCGGCAGGGGGCACGGCCCAAATTTCCAGCGCAATCCGCCCGCCCTCTCCGGGTGTGCGAATCATGCCTGGGTGGTTATCATTAATGCTCCAGCAACGGTAGCAGGCGGCGGTAGTGTCTTCACGAACAAACTCAGCCTGTGCGGCAATCATATTAGGATTGAGCGCAAGGCCACGCATTAATGTGCCATTAACGGCGAGTAAAATCTTATTATTTATCATGAATTTTTGCTCTGGAAAGCTTATCAGTATTAGCAGGTAAAACGAGTACCGCCATTGCCACTTAGCGCGCGGGAAATGCCCTGCGGCGTGGTAATCAGGCCCAGCCCCTGCGGTTGAGCGCGCAAGTAAGTCAACATGGCCTCAATTTTCGGGGCCATGCTGCCCGCGCCAAATTCGCTGCTTTGCAGCAGCGCTTCTGCTTCGGCGAGTGAAAGCTGGCTAAGCCAGCGCTGCTGCGGTGAACCAAAATTGACGGCCACTTGCTCGACGCCCGTCGGGATGAGCAGCATGCCAGCATTTAGTTCACAGGCTAATAGCGCCGAGGCGCGGTCTTTATCAATCACTGCCTGCGCCGCAACCAGCATGCCGTTACTATCGCGCCAGACCGGAATGCCACCGCCACCGCAGGCAATCACCACTACGTTCTGTGCCAACAGGTCGCGGATGATGGGGGTCTCGATAATTTCCAGCGGCGCCGGGGAGGGGACGACACGTCGCCAGCCGCGTCCTGAATCTTCGGCAATATGCCAGCCTTGCGTTTCTGCGAGACGGGTTGCCGTTTCGTGGTCCATCCAGGCACCGATAGGTTTATCCGGCGTTGAGAATGCCGGATCGTTTGGGTCAATACGGGTTTGCGTCACCAGCGCCACAACGCGAATAGCGGAAAAACCCTGAGCCGCCAGGGCATTGCTCAACGCGTTCTGGAACATAAAGCCAATCGCGCCCTGTGTATCGCCAACCGCATACTCCAGCGGTACGGTGGGCGCTGCATCTTTAGCGACTTCACTGCGGCGCAGGATAAACCCCACCTGTGGGCCGTTGCCGTGTGTTAATACCACTCGCCAGCCAGCGGCAATCAACGCCACAACATGGCTGGCGGTCTCTTTTACTGCTTCATATTGCTGCTCAAGCGCATTTTCGCCCGGCGAGCGGATCAGTGCGTTGCCGCCGACAGCGACGACAGCTATCTTACCGCTACACACGATCGTTCCCCTCCGACAATGCGTTCAGCCCGGCAATGAAGCACGCCAGCGGTGCGGTAGTGATACCCGCGCCAATTTGTCCGACGCCCGCCAGTTTATGGGCGATACCGGTATTGATAATGGGCAGAATATTGCTGTCAACAACGCGCCGCGCGTCAATGCCGCAGCCACTACCGACAAAATTGAGGGCTGGCAGGGTAAATGCCGGCTGGGTGGTTAAGGTAATTTCATGCATGGCCTGACTGTGTCTCACCGCATCAGCCGGGCTGCCGCCAACAAATTTGACGATGGCTGGTGACGCCGCCATGGCAAAGCCGCCAATGCCTGCGGTTTCCGTAATCGCGGAGTCGCCCAGATCTGCTGCTGCATCGTTAATGCCAAAACCAGGAAAAAACAGGCCATCAACCGGGTTTGCCGGTGCCTGGAACCAGCGATCGCCGGTCCCGGAAAGACGGATACCGAAGTTGACGCCGTTGCGTGCCATCACCGTGACCATTGAGCTGTGCGGGACATCACTGGCAGCATCAAGCATCGATTTACAGGCCGCCATGGAAAGATTCAGGAAAAAGTGATCGTTGGCCGCGATAAACTCCAGCACTTCCGGCCCCTTTTCAAGACGCGCCAGATGGGAGGCAAGGCGGCGAAAGAACAACCCGCTGGCCGCGACGTTGCGGTTATGGCATTCATCACCCATATGTAGCGCCTGGGCAATCATTGGCTTAAGTTCTATATCGCCACTCATGGCGAGTGCCTGCTTGAGCACAGGGGCCAGCACATCGGCCATCCAGCGCAAGCGGGTCAGGACATCCTCGTGGTTGGCGCCAAAGCGCAGCACTTTCCCCAGCCCTTCGTTGAAATTACAGTAAGCCCGGTTGCCATGCGTTTTATTCTCTACTATCCATACAGGCATAGAGGGGCTGATAATCCCCGCCATTGGCCCGGTGGCGTGGTGGTGATGACAGGGTTCCAGCGCGACCTCGCCCTTTGCCGCCATTAGCATGGCCTGCTCAACGTTGTCGGCCCAGCCTTCGAGCACAATCGCACCGGCGATCGCCCCCTGCATGGGGCCACACATATCTGCCCAGGCGATGGGCGGGCCTGCATGCAGAATTTTGCGTTCTGCTGCCAGCGCCGGAATCGCTTCCTGCGCTGTACTGATGCCGATCAGCACCGGTTGCGCATCCAGGTAGCGCTGCAACGCGATGTCGTTTGCCGCATCCACGCGGGTATCCGCCATTAATTTCGCCAGCATCCAGTTAGCCTCTTCGTCACCGAATGCTGCGGGCTGCCATTGCAGATGCAAAACGTCCCCGCCTGCATCACGCAGATTATTGGCGAAACTCTCCAGGCCCAGGTTGAGCACGCTGAGCGGTTGTTGAAATAACGTCGTCATAATCTATTTCCGTTGAAGGGCTACAAAAGCCGCCAGCCGCGCGGCCTCGATATTGCTGTTTGCCACCAGAACGCCAGCCTGTTCCAGACGTTCAATTTGCTGCTGACGATTCTGAGGATCGTCTTCGGTCCCGCAAACGTGAGCAATCAGCAGAAGATGCCGCTGCGCTTGTGCGGCTTCTTGCTGCAAAGTGTCGAGCACGGGCAGCAATGTGGCGCAAGGATCTGCGCTGGCGCCGTAGCCCAGTACTATGTCAAACAGCAGGACGGCCGTGGCAGGATCGCGACCTTCCGATAACAGGCGTGCATTGCGCAGTTCGGGGTCAATCATGGGATGCGGTCGGCCCTGGGTGAATTCATCATCCCCCATATCAACCAGACTATGTCCGGTACCCTGCTGGCGGCTGCGTAATTCCGTGGCCCCACGGACAGGGACGTTGGATTCACATGACAGCCCCGCCGCCAGCAGGGCCAGTTGTGCTTCGTAACAGAATGTGCCACCGGCGAAAACGCCGCGAATGTCTTTTTGTTGTGCCGCCATTGCCCCGATGCTGTCCCGGGCTTTGGTAAGGAGAGATTCCCTGGTGTTGGTCTCTTTGGGCGCCTTTTTGCCCTCTAACGTGGCTACCGCAATCTCCGCTGCGTGACGCAGACTGAGTGCGGGCAGGACGCCTTCATATTGCAAACTGTGCTCGTCGGCGCCCAGGAAATGGACGACGACGGGTTTTTCACACTGGCGTGCGCAGGCCAGTACTTTTTGCATAATCCCTGGTGCTGGTGGTTTAGAAATGAGAACAATAAGTTGTGTTTCAGGGTCTTCTGCTAACAGGGTTATTCCCTGAATCATGCTCAGACCGCCGATTGCCTCGTGCAGATCTCGTCCGCCCGTGCCGATGGCCTGCGACACGCCAGCGCCAAGATGGTGAATATGGCAGCTGACCTCTTGTAATCCTGTCCCGGATGCCGCCACCAGGCCAATGGCGCCGCGGCGTACCACATTGGCAAAGCCCAGCGGCAGACCGTTGATAATGGCCGTGCCGCAATCGGGTCCCATGACTAACAGCTGGTTTTGACTGGCGTAACGCTTGATAGCGGCTTCTTGCTCTTCCGGGACGTTATCGCTGAATATCATCACGTGCAGACCGTTACTCAACGCCTTAAGCGCTTCGGCAGCAGCATAGCGGCCTGGCACAGAAATCAGGGCAAAATTGGCCTCCAGCGCATCATGCAGACCCATTGCGATGCTGACAGGTATACGTTGTGTCGTACCGGAGACGGGTTCTACTGCGGCCGGGCGCAGTAATGAAGCCGCAAGTTCCAGCGCCGCTTGCGCAGCGGCTTCGCTGGCGTTCAGCGCAATTAACAGATCGTTAGGACGTGCGTCGATGACAATGTCCAGGCCTGCATCACGCATGCGTTCAATGTTAGCCGGGGTCGCCATGGCGACAGATGCCTGCTCTACCCCATCCAGCGCGTTGAGTTTGGCGGAGATCTGCATAAGGGAAACGGAGTCCTTATACAGGTTCGGAAAACATTGATAGTGCAGTGTCATCTTTTATCCTCGGGCAAAAACGGTGCTCGCTTTGCTGCTTACTACGTTGTATCGGTGTACCGGAGCATCATGGGCGCAGTGCCGCAATGACCTCCGTTGAATGGCTCACCCAGCCGACAATGGCGCCCTGGGCTTTGATCATCGCCAGCGCCGCCTGATGAAATTCCGGAAAGTAGGAGGCACAGCAATCTTCTGGTATCACTAATTCATAGCCGCGATCGTTGGCTTCACGGGCGGTACTCTGCACACACACTTCGGTGGTGACGCCGCAGATAATGAGAGAGGAGATGCGCTGAGATTGCAGAATCAGATGCAGGTCAGTGGCGTAAAACGCCCCTTTACCCGGTTTATCAATCACCGGCTCGCCGGGCTGTGGCGCGAGTTCTGGAATAATGTCGTGGCCCGGCTGGCCCCGCACCAGAATGCGGCCCATCGGTCCTGGCTCGCCAATAAAGGTTTTGCCACCACGGGTGCGTTTGGCGGGCAGGCAATCGCTGAGGTCATCACGGTGCCCTTCCCGGGTATGAATAATCAGCAGACCCGCTTCGCGAGCGCTTTTCAGCAATGCGGCACAGGGTTCGATAGCACGGCGAACGAGGGAGACGTCATTGCCAAGGGCTTCGCCAAAACCACCGCGTTCAACAAAGTCGCGCTGCATATCAATAACCACAAGTGCGGTGGTGGCGGGATCGAACTGAAAGTCAAAAGGTTGGGCTTTAATCGAGCGCATAAACGTCCCCTTGTTGATTCGCCTTTAACTGGAGTGTACGGAGTGATAACGCCGTTTGCGCAAAAAGGTTTTCTGCCTGAACCTCAAAAAATATGAGGCATATCTGTACGCGAAAACGCCATAATGCGTAAGTCGTGTACTGGCGAGGCTTTAGGCGTACAAGCGTCGGACTGGAATAAAAAAATGACCCAAAACAAGATAGCGGATTTGTGACCTCGCACCTATTAACTGGAGTGATAATGAGCTCAGGACGGGACGTTGTGGCGACACAACTTTGCGATGCGTTACTACCATGGTTCCCGGCGGTTTCCTGGCTTCGGGTGCATTCGGTTTTTCAGCGTGCCTGTAACATACAAACGCCGCAAGGGAGATTATGGGTGGTCCAGGCGCGTGACATGCCTTTAGCCCCGGCGGGTATGGTGACTGACTGTGCTGATTTACGCCCTCTTTTTACCGTGGGGGAAAGGTTACGCTGGCGCGATGAGACCTGCCTGTATGGTACAAAAGCGAGTATCGAACTGCGCTCAGCCAGGCCTGTTTCCACGCGGCTCGACCCCTGTGGCGAAGCACAAACGCTGGCGCGTCTGGCGGCAGAGATCGCGGCCTTTTTTAGCTATCAGCCGAAAAAAGGTATTCGCCAGGCGCTGCTAACGGACGCTACGTTAATAGACGCACAGGCATCTCTGGTCCACTGGCTGCGCACCGGTGAAGGGGAGCTGGATGCACTGCTTATTCGCTTTATTGGCCGGGGGGAGGGGCTCACCCCCGCCGGGGATGATTTCCTGCTGGGTGTGTCACTGGTATTGAATCACTGGCGCTTTGCGCACGCAGCGGCATTAAACGCGGCGTTGCCCCCCTTACTTGACCGTACGACCGATATCAGTCGCGCCATGCTGGAGCAGGGCTGTGATAGCCGTTACAGCGCCCTGTTGCTGACGCTGGTGACAGGCGCCAGCGAAACATGGCCTCAGGCGATTGTCCGTGTCGCCACTTATGGGCACTCTTCTGGTCACGATATGCTGGCCGGTATTCTCACGGCAGCGCATGCGTTAGCTTAATGCCGTAAATAACGCTTTCTGCACGTCCGGTTGTTTTAACTGCTGCAACCACCAGTTAAAACAGGGGCGCGGCGGCCTGCTTTGCCAGGCCAGAAACAGCGGCGTCGGTTGCTTACTCTCTTCAACCTGCAGGTGTACGAGTCGACCATCATCAATATAGTGCTGGCAGATATGGCGCGGCAGAAAACCAATGCCCAGCCCTTTGAGATGCATAGTGATTTTTGCGTGGTAATCAGGCACGACCACCGCTTTTTGTCCCCGTAGTTGCCAGGCGACTTTGGGTTCAAGTTTTACCGAGGTATCCGGGATGCAAACTGCGGGATAACGACGCAGGTCGTCGGCACGCAGTGGACGATGAATGGCGGTAAGAGGATGATCGGGCGCGATGGCAAATAGCCATTCGGCCGTGCCTATCTCCAGGCAGCATATTTCTCCGGGTAATGCGACCTGGTTCGGCGCGGCAATAGCAATATCAGCCCGTTTTTCCAGTAAGGCATCCCAGACACCATCATGCACATCAATCGCGATATGAATCTCGGTTTGCGGGAAAAGCAATTCACTTTCTGACACCAGCGTGTAAATCGGCCGCAGGCTGACGATATTATTAAGGGTGATATTGAGGCGTGTCTCTACCCCGGCGGCAATACGCTGGGTGGCAAACTGCAGATCGTCCAGTTGAGACAGGATAATCTGCCCCTTACTAATGAAATAATGTCCAGCCTCTGTTAATTCCAGCTGTTTCCCGAGGCGTTTGAATAACTTAAGTCCCAATTCGCTTTCCAGCTTATGAACCGTATAGCTGAGCGCTGTCGGTACTTTATGCAGTTCCTCTGCGGCTGCAGCGAAACTACCACAGCGTGCAATGGTGATAATCACATTCAATGCTTGTGCACTAATCAACATGCCGTCTCCCTTGCCGGATAGCGCGCTATTATTATTTAACGCATTACATGCCTCCAGACCGGCTTGCTCATCCGGCCTCTGCTAAAAACAGGCTTGTTGCGCTAATTCTCACAGTACTGGTGAGTTGTCGTTTTTTATCCTGGTTCTAAATCAAATATTTATTTCTAAATATTTCTGTAGGTTACTAATAATTAAACTGATCACTATTCATACTGGCGTAAAATCCTGTATAATATCTATTATTTAGGTTTTTGTGTTAGTCATTCACATTAGGATGATTCTTGTATTGTTGTTCAATGCGGCGAGTCGCTATTAACTACTTTAATGATTTTTAGAGAAAAAAAAGATAGCATGTGTACAGCTGAACTTTATATATTTGCTTGAAATAAACAGCGTGTTAGCACTGGTGTAATTTAACCACGCGATAATAAGGCGCATCGTTAATAGCCAAAGCACCTACGTACCCACATGACAGGCGAACAGCCTAATTATAAAACGAATCTGCCAATAACTGATCGCTCAGGTTATGCAGGTGGTGGGTATATAGTTTTTTGTAAATCATGAGTATAGCCATGAATCATTATGATGATTTGCAGAGGTTTAAGGATAAGACCCGCAACCAAAAATACGAATTTAAGGATCTTTCGGCGCAGAACCTCTCTCCTGACCATGGAAGTTGGGCGATCATGAATCAGCTCGCTCCTGCGTCTGAGGCGTCTAAACTGGCGATGGGTGGCCATGTCTCGCTACCGCAGCCGCAGGCTATTGCGCCGGACGTCTTTGCGAGCGCTGAGCGCCATGAGATCGTCGAACGCACTGAAAGTATCGACAGCACCGAAAATATCGAAAGTGCCGTAAGTACCGACAGCACCGAAAGCAGCATTGAAAGCGTGCTTCCTCCTGCCGACGCAGAAGTACCGGCGGTGACCGCACCGTCTATTTTCCGTGATATTGCCGGACAGCTTGCATCACAATCGGAGGCACCCGTTGCGCCTGTGGCCCGACAGGCGCCTGACCCGGTTTTACCCCCGGCAACGACCCCCCCAGCCTCGTCTGCGACAGTCTCTACTGATTACTCCCGGCTGTTTGCAACGAAAGCGACAGAACCAAAACCCACCGTAGAAAAAAACCAACCTTTACAATCTTTGCTAGAAAGGATCGCTGCATGCCGTTGATTTGTGTTTGTTCACCGAAGGGTGGTGTTGGGAAAACGACGCTTACGGCTAATCTGGCTTATGCCCTTGCGCGATCTGGCAGCAAGGTCCTGGCGCTGGATTTTGACGTGCAGAACGCGCTGCGCTTGCATTTTGGCGTCCCTCTGTCTGACGAGCGCGGTTTCGTCGCCAAAGCGGCAGAATCCTCGGACTGGAGCCAGTTTGTTTTGACCGCAGGCGGGAATATCTTTGTGTTGCCTTATGGTGAAGCCAGCGAAGAGCAACGCCTGTTTTTTGAAGAGCGTCTGACGAATGACGAACATTTTCTGATTCGTGGCCTGAACACGTTGCTGAATTATCCGGGCCTGATCATTGTGGCCGATTTTCCTCCCGGCCCGTCTGCTGCATTAAAAGCTATGTCGCGTCTGGCAGACCTGCATCTGGTCATCATGCAGGCGGATACGGCCTCTCTCTCACTGTTGCCTCATGTTGAAAATCACCGTCTGACCGGGGATGTCCTCAATCGAAAAGCGGGCCATTATTTTGTGCTCAACCAGAGCGACAACCGCCGTCAGGTCAGCCGGGATGTCACCGCATTTATGGAACAGAAATTAGGTAATCAGCTCCTGGGCGTTATTCATCGTGATGAGAGCGTCATAGAAGCGAATGCCTCGCAGCAATCGGTTTTCGACTTTAGTCCTGCATCCGCCGCTGCATTCGATATCGAACTCATTGCAAAAAGAGTCGCCGGAATCTTAGGCGTAAAAATCGGAGACGGCACGGTTCACAGTAAACCGAAAATGTCTGGCTTCTAATTCGCGCAGGGCAACCTATGAAAAAGTTCCTTTATGTTTTGCTGGTACTGGCAATGCTACCTGTTGCGCTGCTGGTCATCATTACGCCTATGGACAGCCAGAAACAGTATATTTTTGGTCTGCTCAGCATCGGTGTGCTGTTTTTGATGGGTTTCAGCAAAAAACGCAGCGTGTCGGTCATTATGGTGGTTATGTCGATTTTATTATCGACGCGTTATATGTATTTCCGCCTGACGCAAACCCTGCATTTTAATTCCGAAATTGAAACCATTCTTGGGATGGGTCTGTTTCTGGCAGAGGTCTACGTCTGGATCATGCTGTTGCTGAGCTACCTGCAGACGGTCTGGCCGTTAAAACGTGAGATCGTTCCACTGCCGGATGATATGAGCAAGTGGCCGACGGTAGACGTCTATATTCCTACCTATAACGAGCCACTGGATGTGGTGCGCGATACAGTGCTGGCGGCACAATGCATTGATTATCCTCGTGATAAAATGAACATCTATCTGCTGGATGACGGCAAGCGCCGCGAGTTTGCGGTGTTTGCCGCAGATGTTGGTGTTGGGTACATCACGCGTAACGACAATAATCACGCCAAAGCCGGTAACCTCAACCACGCCATGAAACTGACGCAGGGTGAGTTGATTACTGTGTTCGACTGCGACCACGTTGCCACACGCATCTTTCTGCAGGCGACGGTTGGCGGCTTCCTGAAAGATCCGAAACTGGCGCTGGTGCAGACACCCCACTATTTTTATTCGCCGGACCCGTTCGAACGTAACCTCTCCGTTGGCCGTAACATCCCTAACGAAGGGACGCTGTTCTACGGGCCAATTCAGCAAGGTAACGACAACTGGAACGCCACCTTCTTTTGCGGCTCCTGTGCGGTGATTCGCCGTAGCGCGCTGGAAGAGATTGGCGGTTTTGCCGTAGAGACTGTTACCGAAGATGCCCACACCGCGCTCAAGTTGCAGCGCCGTGGCTGGGGATCTGCGTTCCTGGATATCCCGCTGGCTGCTGGTCTGGCGACTGAGCGTCTGGTGCTGCACGTTATCCAGCGTACCCGCTGGGCGCGTGGTATGACGCAGATTTTCCGTCTGGATAACCCGCTTTTAGGTCGGGGCCTGACCATCCAACAGCGCCTGTGCTACCTGAGCGCCATGCTTTACTACCAGTTCGCGTTGCCGCGTATTGCGTTTGTGACCGCGCCGCTGGCCTATCTGCTGTTTAACCTCAATATCATTCACTCCTCCGCGAGTCTGGTTTTCGCCTATGCGCTCCCGCATCTGTTCCTCGCGATTTACGTTAACTCGCGTATGAACGGGCGGTATCGCTATAGCTTCTGGGGGGAGATCTACGACCTGGTACTGGCCTTCCACATTGCACTGCCGACCGTGGTGACGATGATTTTCCCGAAACGCGGCAAGTTCAACGTGACCGACAAAGGCGCGCTGCTGGACGTGGGGTACTTTGATTTTAGCGTGGTGCGCCCGCATCTGATTATCGCCCTGCTGCTGGCGGCCGGGGTGATTGCCGGTATCGTTCGCGCCTGTGCCCATGACTACTTCGGCGTGGATCCGCGCGTTATCGCCCTTAACGTCGGTTGGGGATTGTATAGTCTGATCTTTTTGTTGGCCGCGATTGCCGTTGCGCGAGAAACCCGGCAGACACGTAAAACCATTCGCATCGATGCTGAAATCCCGGTGCTGCTCCACCATGCCAGCGGCGTGGTGACTCGCAGCCATACCGCTGACCTGTCGATGGGCGGCTGCCGCATTGTGGCGCCGGATGATCGTCATCTGGATGATGAGATTGAAGAGATTGAATTGCTGCTGCAATCCGGCGCGATCCTCATTCCGGTGAAAACCATCGCCACGGATGAAGAGTCGATTCGTCTGATGTTTGAAGATATCCCGCTGGCCCGCCGTCGCGAACTGGTGCGCGTGGTGCTCTCCCGTGCGGACGCCTGGATTCACCCGCCGAAACCTCAGGACAACCCGTTCCGTTCGTTGGGTACCATTATGCGTTGTGTGTTCGACCTCTTCTGGCTCACCTGGAAAGACCGTCGTGAAAAGCGCCGTTTGCGCGCAGGACAGGATCAGGCCGCTTCTCAGGAGGAGGGCAACGCATGAAACGTCTGACAACACTGGCTGTGCTGGTCGGCTCACTCTTTATGATGCCGCTGCATGCCGAAGATACCTCCATCGAGTCGCTACTGAAATTAAACGAGCCGGCGGATACGGCACCCGTGCCTGTGCCACCGCCCGGAGCACCGGTATTTATTCCCTCGGTGGTTAACAGCATTAGTCTCGCGCAGATGGGTTTTCCGGAAGGGATTTCCCTGACGGGGGGCCAGCTCCAGGGCGGCGCGTCCTTTACCCTCCCTGTGGACCAGGTAATCACGACGGCGCGGCTTGAACTGAACCTTAAAATATCGCCCGCGATGGTCGCGAGAAATGCCACCATGCAACTGATGCTCAATGGTCAGCCGCTGGGGACAGTACCGCTTACGGTGACCGACAGCGATACCGCGCGTTATCAGCTGGATATCCCGTCGGCGTTGATGGTATCGAGTAACAACCTGAGCTTTAAAATCAATGATGGCGATGCCATGCAGTGCCAGCGCGACCTGAGCGATAAATATCGCGTCACCATCCTGGCGGATTCCCATTTCGAGCTGGAAGGGCAGCAACTGGACATTGGCGCCGATTTAAGCCACTTCCCGCGCCCGTTCTTTGACAGCATGCAAATGACCCCGGCGGCGATCGCCATGGCCTTCCCGGCGAAACTGAGCCCCGATGCCTTAAGCGCCAGTGCGCTGATCTCATCATGGATGGGCATCCAGGCGGACTACCGTGGCGTGTCGTTTGCCGCCTATCATGACCGTTTGCCGGAAAAGAACGGCATCCTGATTGGTCATCCGGGTGAGCAAATTGGTGGCCTGACGCTACCAGATACCGAGCAGTCGTTGCTGAAAGTGGTCGATAACCCGGCTAACCCGGTTTATAAGCTGCTGTTGGTGGTGGGTAAAGATGATGCCAGCCTGCGCGCGGCGGCATGGCGTTTGACCCGGGGAAATTTCGCCTTTCAGACGCCGTCGGTGGATGTCACCAGCCAAACGATCCCGATGAGTAAGCCTTATGATGCGCCGCGCTGGATCCCCACCGATCGTCCGGTAAAACTGTCAGAACTGATCCGTAAGGATCAGAGCCTGACCACCACGGGTCTGTGGCACGATCCGTTGCGCGTGGCATTCCGTGCAGCACCCGATCTGTTCCTGTGGGATGGCGAAACGATTCCTCTGCATATTGGTTACCGTTTCCCGACGGAAAGCTGGATTGATGAAGACCGTTCGTGGCTCAGCATGACCATGAACGATACCTTCCTGCATAACCTGCCGGTGAATAAGCAGGGGGCGCTGGAAACGTTGTGGCATAAACTTGGCGGCGATGCGCGCCAGGAGAAGTTTGATATGCCGCTGGAGCCGTACATGATTTACGGTGACAACCAGCTCTCTCTGTACTTCAACATTCAGCCAAAGGCGAACGCGCCATGTAGCGTGCTGCTGAACAATAACATCAAGAGCCGTATTGAAGATGACTCGTGGATTGATCTCAGCCACACGCGACACTTCGCGCTGTTGCCGAACCTCTCCTATTTTGTGGGCGCTTCCTTCCCGTTCACCCGGCTTGCCGATTATTCGGAAACGGTGCTGATGCTACCGCAAAACCCGACTGAAACGCAGATTGCCACCCTTTTGGATATGGCGGCCCGTTCCGGTAACGCGACGGGAACAGCGCTGGGCCACAACCGGGTGGTGCTCGGCGTACCCACTGGCGGGGCGGGGGCAGAACTCCTGAACGACCGCGATGTGCTGGCGGTCACGGGCCTGGATCAGCATGACTTTAACCGCGCGATCCTCAATAGCTCGCCGTTCGTGATGCATGACAGTACGTTGGGCGTACGCGAGCCGACAACCTGGGAGCGTATCAAACGCTGGATAACGGGGGACTGGGCATCAGACGGACTGGAAGCTGACCGCTACTTCTCCTCCAACGAAGCCTGGCGAGGGTTTGTCAGCTTCCCTTCACCGTGGAATAACGACCGTCTGGTGGTGCTGGCTATCGGCAGCAATGACGACCAGCTCTCACGCCTGCACGGCGACCTCGCCTCGGCGAAGATTAACGCCGGGATCCGCGGCGATGCAGCGGTGATCACTAATGAGAACGGCGTGCGTAGTTTCCGCGTGGGTGAGCAGTTCCCGAGTGGCGAGATGCCAGTGCAGATGCGGGTGATTTGGTATGCGAATCAGCACTCGGCGCTGCTGGCGATTTTGGGACTGCTATTTGGCTGCATCGTTGGTTCAGCAAGTTATGTCCTGCTGAGAAATCGCGCGAAACGACGTCTGGATCTGGACAACCGCAAATAAGAGGGTGACAAGAATGATGATAAAAACCGCCCGCCGTTTGACGACGCTGTGCCTGTCCAGCGTTCTCACTTTCGGTATACCAGGGCTGGCACATGCTGCCGCGAATGATGCCGCGCTCAAAGCCTTGTTTGATCAGGCGAATTACTGGCATGAGAAGTCCCACGATGACCTGGCGATGGAGTCGCTGCGCAAAGTGTTGATGGTGGATGCCAATAACACCCAGGCAATGTA
This sequence comes from Phytobacter palmae, assembly GCA_900112785.1. Classification (GTDB taxonomy): domain Bacteria; phylum Pseudomonadota; class Gammaproteobacteria; order Enterobacterales; family Enterobacteriaceae; genus Phytobacter; species Phytobacter palmae. The sequence goes on from FONB01000004.1 coordinate 146,356, forward strand.
CCTGATGGCGTTATGGGCGCAGCAAAATGGCGATCTGCAAACTTCGTCCCAGTGGCGTACGCGTCTGGCGCAGGTTTCCCCTGATGATCCGGGGTTGCAGGCGCTGGATAATGCCAAACAGCTGACGCAGGTTCCGCAAGGGCAATTGAGCCTTGCCCGCCAGCAGGCGCGCAGCGGCAACGTACCGGCGGCGCTGGCGACCTGGCGCAGCATGTTTAATGGCGATACCCCGCCACCCAGCCTTGCCCCTGAGTACTATCAGACAATGGCGGGAGACAAAGCTCTTTATCCGCAGGCCGTAGCGCAACTGAAAAATTTCGTGATGCATAACCCGCAGGATACCGCTGCGCGTATTGCCCTCGGCAAAATCCTGACCTGGCGTGAAGAGACGCGTCGCGACGGCATTTTGTTGCTCGAACCGATGGCCAGCGGCAGTAAAGAGGCCGACGATGGGTTGCGTCAGGCGTTGCTGTGGTTAGGCCCGCAGGCGGGCGATGAACGCTTCTACGACACCTGGTTACAGCGCCATCCGCAGGATACGGAGGTTCAGAACTATTACCGTAAAAATGTCGGCGGCGCGGCGAAAGGTGAAGGCTATACCGCGCTGAACAGCGGCGATAACAGTGCGGCAAAAAGTAAATTTGAGCAGGTACTGCAAACCAACCCCAATGATGCCGACGCTCTCGCCGGGATGGGCTATATCGCCCAGCGTAGCGGTGATTACAAAGCGGCGGCACAGTACCTGAGCCGGGCAGCCAGTCAGGGCGGCGATGCCTCTGAGGAGCGTAAAAATCAGGCTGCGGACGCGGCGTTTTACGGCCAGCTCGCCCAGGCACAGCAGGCACTGAAAGAGGGCAATATCAGCCAGGCGCTGGCGCTTTCATCTCCGCTGGCACAAGAGAGCGGGGAGCGTGGCACGGCAGGGAAACTGTTCCGTGCCGCCGTACTGCGTCAGAACAAAGATTTTGCGCAGGCTGAACAGACCCTGCGAGGTATCCTCAATGAGCAGCCGCAGAACGCCCCGGCGCGAGAAAACCTCTATTACGTTCTACGCGACCAGAATAAAACTGAGGAAGCTCAGGCGATGCTGCGTACTTTACCCGCCAGCCTGCAGGAAAAACTGCAGCCGCGCGTGGTGGCAGGCGCGCCTGGCGATCCGATTCGTCGTCAGGCGCAGCAGCTGGTCCAGGCAGGTAACACTGACCAGGCGATTTCGGTGCTGCGTCAGGGGGTTGCACGCGTGCCGGATGATCCGTGGCTGCGTCTTGACCTTGCCCGTCTGCTGCAAAAATCCGGACAGGAAGGTGAAGCGGCAACGGTAATGATCCCGGCCGGGCGCGACGGCGCCAACAGCAACTCACTGTACGCTGCTGCGCTATATGCCAGTGAAAGCGGTGCCTGGCAGCAGGCCAGCTCTCTGCTGGCGCGTATTCCTCCGTCCAGCCGTAATAGCCAGATGCGCGATCTGGCGGAGAGTGTGAATTACAACCTGCAAATGGCGACGGCAGAACGTTACCTCGCGCAAGGGAATATGACCGCGGCGTCCAATACCCTGAAAGCGCTGGCCAGCCAGCCGCCGAAAAGCCCGGTCGATGCGGGGAAACTGGCGCGGATGCTCGCCCGTTCGGGTGATATCACCACCGCCGTATCGCTGGTGCGCAACAGTCTGAAAGATGGCGTACAAGGCAACGCCGGGGATTATGCCGATCAGATAGCGGTACTTAATCAGGCAGGGCTCACTCAGGAAGCGCAAACCCTGATGTCGAATCCGGAGCTACAGGCGCGTAGTACGCCTGCTCAGCTTGCAGGTATCCGCAATGGCTATGTGATTAACGAAGCGGACAAACTGCGTGAAGAGGGCAATTACGCCGCTGCTTATGACAAGCTGATCCGTGCGCTGCAAAGCGACCCGCAGAACACCGATTTGATGTTCGCCATGGGCCGTCTGTACCAGAAAGGCAAAATGAACAAAGAAGCGGGCGTGCTGTACGACTACCTGATGACCCGTGATACCGAGGATCAGGCGGCACGTGTTGGTGCTATCGACGTTGCGCTGGCTGAGAATAACGTGCAGAAGGCTACCACCCTTGCCAGCGGTCTGCGTAGCGATAGCTCACCGGAACGTATGCTGTTGCTGGCACGTCTGGAAGAGGCAAAAGGCAACCACCAGCAGGCGATGACCTACTTACGTAGCGCGCGCGGCAAACTGGTGGGGCTGGAGTCTTCTAACAGTGCTGCGACACCGACGATTGGCGGCGTACTGTTGGCTGATAATCCGTTTACCACCACCAGTAAAACGGTACCGCAATCAAGTTCGCCGCAGGCGTTGTACGGCACTATCCTGCCATGGCAGGTCGCGCAAGTGGCCCATGAGCCAGGAACCAGTTTGCCGGGCACAACCCGTACCGATTTGCCCGTCGAGACCGCGCAAAGCCGCACCCTGCGTCAGGTTGATAACATGATGCAGGAGATCGATGAGAAGAAAGGGATGTGGTTGCAGGGTGAGGTCGATATCCGTGGCCGCGATGGCGAGTCGGGCACCAGTAAACTGACTGAAGCCAAAACGCCGCTGACCTGGTCAAGTTCGCCGTTTGGTGAGTCGCGTTTCGAATTTACCGCCACGCCGATTACCCTGAGTGCCGGAAGTGCTTCTGGTGATGCCTGGCGCCGTTATGGGACGAACCCACTGGCGAATGCGGTAAGTAATATTAGCAGTACTGTTATTGATGCCTATGAAGGTGAAACCGGAACTATCAGCCCGGTATCGCTTAGTGAATTGAATGCTGCATTGACGCCCTTTAAAAGCAGCGGATTAGCGCAACTGGCGGCTTTGTATAATTCCGGCACACTGCGTGCACTCAGCCAGTCGCAATATATGCACAACCTGGATGATGCGATTCAGGGCTCCACCGATTCGCAAAATGGGAACGGCGTTGAGCTTAATATGGCGCTTAGCGGTGATAGCTATCGCCTGGATATTGGCAGCACGCCGCTGGGCCAGGATCTGAATACACTGGTCGGTGGGGTGAAATGGTCACCTAAGTTATCTAACTACCTCTCATTGATCTTCACCGGCGAGCGCCGCGCCGTGACTGATAGTTTGCTCTCGTATGTTGGTTTGAAAGACGCCTACTCAGGCAAAACCTGGGGCCAGGTGACTAAAAACGGCGGTAGCGTACAACTGAGCTACGACGACGGTGACGCAGGCTTCTTCGTGGGAGGCGGTGGCTATAGCTACATTGGCGAAAATGTGGCGAGCAACACCAGCGCCAACGCCGATGCCGGCGTGTATCTGCGTCCGTGGCATGATGATTTTCGTCAGTTGCAGACGGGGTTAAGCGTTAGCTGGATGAATTTCTCGAAAAACCTTAGCTACTTTACCTATGGGCAGGGGGGCTACTTTAGCCCGCAGAACTATGTCAGCGTATCGTTACCCGTCGATTTCTCGCAAAAAATCGATAACTGGAAGCTGAGCCTGGGCGGATCGGTGGGTTACCAGTCTTACACCCAGGATAAGAGCGACTATTTTCCGAACGATCCCGAAGCACAGAGCATGCTGCAGCAACTGGCTAATTTGGGCTTTACCAAAGAAGCACAGTACGGCAGCAAATCGCAAAACGGGATTGGCTATACCTTCCGGGCAGGGATTGATTACAACCTGAATAAGAGCATGACCGTCGGCGGCAGGGTCGGTTACGACACCTTTGGCGACTACAACGAAAGTACTGCCGGGATCTGGTTCCGCTATATGTTGGGAGATAAATAATGACGTCGAGTACGGCTAATCCTTTACTGCTGTCTTATTTTCAACGTCAGCAAACGCCAGCCGGTTGGTTCGACCTGCTGTCGGTAATGGTTGATGGCATGGTGAGAAACGTGGGTGAGGCGGAAAGCCAGCCCTTCTTGCGCCAGATGGGAGAATCGCTGGCGGAACGTTTTCCCCTGCCAGCCTCGGAAACCATCGGCGAGCTTGAAGCCAACATCAACAGGCTGCTTGCGGAGTTTAATTGGGGCTATATTGATATTCAGGCCAGCGAAGAGGGATTGTCGTTCCGCCATCAGGGGCTACCGATTTCCCGGGATGAGAACAGCCAGACGCGTTGGTGTTACGCATTTTGCGCCATACTGGAAGGACTTTATTCCCGTTGGTTGCAGGGACAGGGCGGAAAATCGCATCTCGCTTTTAGCCGCGAACGGCTTTACTCCGTATCGGACGTTGTGTTCCGCTACGCTAACCCACAATGAGTCTGAGTATGTTTAAACGCGTTTTCGCCATGATGGTGATGATGATGAGTGTGCTCTTTTCTTCGTTTTCACAGGCGGGACAGGCCTGGGAAACGTACAAAGCGCGCTTTTTGATGACGGATGGCCGTATCGTTGATACCGGCAATAAAAACGTCTCTCACACGGAAGGCCAGGGGTTCGCCATGCTGATGGCGGTGGCCAGTAACGATAAGGCGGCGTTTGACCGCATCTGGGGATGGACAGATAAGACACTAAGGAACAAGGACAACGGCCTGTTCTACTGGCGTTTTAACCCGGTTGAGCCGGATCCGATTGCTGATAAGAACGACGCAACGGATGGCGATGCGTTAATTGCATGGGCGTTGTTAAAAGCCAGTCAGCGCTGGAATGATAACAGCTATGCGACCGCATCGGATGCCATTACCCAGGCGATGATTAAACATACGGTGATCAACTTTGCGGGTTATCGGGTGATGTTGCCGGGCGCGAAGGGGTTCAATCTCAACAGCTATGTGAATCTGAATCCATCCTATTTTATCTTCCCGGCATGGAAAGCATTTGCCAACCGCAGTCATCTGGTGGTCTGGAATGACCTGATTCGTGATGGCACGACGCTGCTTGGCAAAATGGGCTGGGGTCAGTCACATTTGCCTACCGACTGGGTATCACTGTCAGCGGATGGCAAACTGAGCCCCGCCAAAGAGTGGCCCCCGCGCATGAGTTTCGACGCCATCCGTATTCCGTTGTATATCTCATGGTGGAACCCGCAAAGTTCGCTGCTGACACCGTGGCGCAACTGGTGGCAGGGTTATGATCGTAGCCGCACCCCTGCCTGGGTGAACGTCACAACCAACGATACCGCCCCGTACAATATGAATGGCGGTTTGCTGGCGGTGCGTGATTTGACGATGGGCCAAACCTCCGGCGAGCCGCAAATCAGCGCGCAGGATGATTACTATTCTGCCAGTCTGAAAATGTTGGTCTGGCTGGCGCAGCAGCAACAGTAATTTTCCGCTTTTCCTGGTGATGTCTCCTCACCCTCTCCCTTGAGGGTGAGTGTGAAAACCCTCTCGCCTGGCGTCGGTGGGCACGATTTACTCCCTCTCCCTGAGGGCTGGGGAATCCCCACAAAAATGCGAGCACGAACGGTCCCCTCTCCCTGAGGGAGAGGGCCAGGGTGAGGGGGAAAATGCGGCTCTGATGGTCATTCCGTTCACCTTATGTTCCTTGCTTTACTGTCGCGACAGAGCCCGTGAACGTGCCAGGGTGGCTCACCGCCACCACCCTGGCGACCCGGGCTCCCGGCCAGGAAAATCGCCGCTGGCGCGGTGCATTCGTCTTATGTCGTCTGACTTTCGGGTCGGAGACCAGCCTGCATCCTTGCAGGCTATCCCCTCCGCCCGCTTCCCTGCGGGCGGCCCCGGTCAGCCGCCAACGCCTCATCGATTTTCAGCCGGACCCTGTCATCGCTGTCACGGTTTTATTCTTCTTAAGCGGCGTTATCGCTGTAAAACGTAAGATTACCAGGGATTCCTCAGCTCTCAGGGAGAGGGCTGAGGTGAGGGTGCAAGCCCTCTCGGCTGGTCGCTGATTGCCACCCCTCCCGGATGGCGGCGCAGGCGACTTATTCGGGCTACGACTTGCCCCCTTGCTTCGGCGAGTGGACAAACAACCTACTGCGGATAAGGCACCCAGTCGCCGCCATTCAGACGAACATACGGCTTGTTCTGGTACTGGATCACCACGGCGTTGGCATTTTCTGAAACGGGCGCGGTCTGTGGCAGGCTACTGGTCAACTGATCCCAGTTCACATGGTCTTCGGTGAAGATCTTGCCATCCAGTACGCGCGTAACCAGCTCTGACACTGCCAGGAAGCTACTCGGCTGGTTTATCTCAATTGCAGGCCCTTCATGCGGAGCCTTCATGCCAAAGAACTTGACTGCCGTTGGTACGTGGGTAATCGATGGGCTTGGAATATCACGCAGACCGGAAACCTGCATCTTATCGCCCTGTAGTGCGGCGCCATGTTCCGGCACCATCACCACCATCACTTTACGCCCGGATTTCTCCAGTTGCGTAAAGAAGGTATCCAGCTCATCAAACAGTTTCTGTGCGCGAATTTTATAATCCGCAGTCTGGCGCACGCCGGGGAAATGGTTACCGTCGTGTAGCGGCAGCAGGTTATAGAAGGTCGCGGTACGCTGGCCATTATTGGTCGCCTCGTTCTCCATCCAGCGGTTCAACACGGCGGTATCGTCATAGACCGGGGAGCCATCAAATGACAACAGGACCGGCGGCAGGCCTGCCTGATTCATTAATGGCACCTGTACGCCGCCGTTATCACGGATCTCTTTGAGGAAATCACCGAACACGCCGTTGTGATCCATCATCAACTGTTGGGTGAAGCCCAGTTTGGCCAGGTTATCAAACAGGTAGCACTGAGCTCCGGCTGTCTGATACAGATTTTTATGCGAGGTCTGGCCGCAGCTTGCGCGTAGCAGGCGAATGGCCGCCGGGCCGCTGTATGCGGTGGCCGAATTAAACTGTTTAAAAACAATATCGAAATGCGACCACAGTGGGTGCGATGCCAGGCCCGCTGCGTCAATATCGGACCATGAGAGTGAACAGATGTTGATCACCAGTAAATCAAAAGGCTGCGCATCTGCCGGCAGTTGCGTCGGGAACGGTGTCTGACGTTTCTCTTCGGAAGCATAAAAACTGGCAAGCCAGGCATTCAGGTTCTCAGAGGTTGGCGGTGCGGTTTGTGCCGGAATATCGCCCACCACGGGCGTTGTCGCGGTATTTGCCACCGTCGGCGCTACCGTTCCGCCTGTTGTGGCAATGGTATTTTGGTGGGTGTTTTGCGGCCACAGGGTGAACGCCGGTCCGACGAGCGTCATAGCATTCAGCCAGATCATTATGGCGACGACAAATACCGTTACGCGAACCCACTGCGCCAGGAACAGCCAGGCGACCAGCAATACGAACAGGGCGCCAATCATCTGCCAGTTAATAAAACGCGTCACCAGATCGAGCAGGTAATCAGCGCTAAAGCCCGCCACCTGCGAGCCCTGACTCATGATGCTATCGATACCCGGTAGCCAGGTATCATGCCAGAACAGGCCGAAACCAATCGGGATAGCAATCCAGTGGCGCAGACGGTGCAGGCCCAGACCTGGTAAGGGCATCAGCAGAAAGGCCATAAACACCAGGTTAAGCAACGGATGAAAATTAAGGTAGCCTGCCCACAGCAAACCAAATTTCACCAAAAAATAGAAATTCCACCCGGATAAACCGCGCCAGTGTTGCCACAGCGTCGAGGGTCTGGAAGGCGTCAGCGTTTGATTAGTCATGTTTTCGGTCTGCCTTGACGAACGATTCCCGACGCAATACTCCGGCCGGTTTAACGTAGCGAGGTTTAATAAACATTATTCTTGCAACAAGACGAATACGGTACTGCCAGTGGCGCGCCAGATAGCCCAGCGGGAAGAAAATCAGCGCACAAAGTATAACGAGTTCAATAATATCGGCGATGGACATCATGATGCGCTCCCCCTGTCTTCACTTAACAGCCGCAGTGGTTCCGGGATACGTCGCCAGGTCTGTCCGTCATGCTCGGCGTTAATGATTTTCTTCTCATCACTCGTACCGGTCAGCGGAGCGCCCCATTTATCCGGCCCCACTTCCCGCAACAGCACCAGCTCGGCCGCAATCTGGTTGTCTTCAAACCAGACCATGCGATTAGAGAAAATATCAGCTGTGGGTAACGGGAAAATATGGTTAAGGGCGGTGTCGAGATCGTTCACACGACAGAACGACAAAAACATCAACAGGCGGTTATCGCCGATGGTGACAATATCCCCGACACGGTTCGGACGGCAGAGCGTTAGCGCTTGTTCTACGCGAATACCGGGCACCGGGCGCAGCGCCACCAGAACGCCTTTGCCGTCGGGGGGCAACAGGGTGTTATTCACCATGTTGCCCACGGCTTCGCAGAACGTGCTCCATGTCTGGAATCCGCGCAGTTTGAGCGGCAAGGTCATGGAGAGCAGCGTAGAGATATCTTCCGGCACAAGGCGTTTAAACTGTTGCCCCTGCACGCTTTCGATAAGCGTCAGGCAGCGGGAGAGCGGGGCGTTCCACGAGATGACCATATTTGCGCCACACCTTAACAGCAAACGTTCATCGGTGGCGCGCAGGCTGGCTCTGGTTTCACGGACGATGATTTTCAGAGCGCTACCGCGCTGACGGCGCAGGGTATGAATCTGTCGGGCAATGGTTTCGATTTGGTTATTCTGACGCAGGGCGAAAATGAGGGTCGCGGCCTGGCTGGTTCGCGCCTCGTTAAACATTGCTTCGTTGGTTTCGAAAAGTGTCCAGTGCTCCGAAAGCGCAGGTGCCCCTTCCAGCACATCGACATTACTGAGCACCCGTTTTTCATCACTGCGCGGCTGGACGGAGGCCTCTTCTTGTTTCGCTAACTGCCAGCGGCCATCTTGCTGCTCAAGAATAAGTTGTTGCTGGGCGCTCACGCCTCTGTCGTTACACCACCAGGCAACATCATAAAGATGCGTTCCACTGGCATAACGTAAACTCGCTAAACCAAACAATGAACGGTATTTCCCTATCAGTACTGATGATTGCCTGTCGCTATTGTTTGCAGGGTTTATTACCAGCAATGTGCACTTATGATATTTCGTCCACTCATGATTTCGTATTAGCCAGCGGTGCAAATTCGCCGCCGGGATATTTTTCCATGCGTTATTTGCACACAGCAGAATGAGTAAATAATTTTCGGGTTCAATAGTGCAAAGTATATCGCGAGAGAAAAAGTATAGACCTTTTTCATGATTTGGCATGGAAAAAAGATATATTTTTTGGGGGCCGTGATCGGGTTCTAATTGAAGGATGTTTCGCAAATCATATCCCATACCCGCAACCGCGACTTTTGCATTTTCGGATTGCGATGCAATTGTTTGATTAACAAGACTTATTGCATCTTCTTCGCGATCGGCGTTAATCCACCAGACGCCGCCGGCAGGCATGTGACGCAATTCGTCCCATAACGACTGGATGCCGAGAGAAAATATGGGGTCCACGGTGTCCCTCTACAGGTAATTTATCTGTATCTCAGTTTACTAGCGAAAGTATAGAAATAAACCTAACATTGAAATTAAAGAACATCAGATTTAGCATGTAAACGAATTTCGTCGCAAATACCTTGCTAAGCATGTACGCAATCATTTCCTGTTTATAAGGACCGTGTCTGAATGCATAACAATGAGCCTACAACTCAGACGGATTCGACCCTGGGTTATACGTTTCAAAATGATTTTTTAGCACTCAGTAAGGTATTTTCACTGCCCGAAATAGATTATGCCGATATTTCCCAACGAGAACAGTTGGCAGCGGCTATTAAACGTTGGCCTCTGCTGGCAGAGCTTGCTCGTCAACAATAAGGAAGCCGTGGATGGCTGTATTGGGGTTACAAGGGGTTCGCGGTGGTGTGGGCACCACATCAATTACTGCGGCGCTCGGCTGGGCGTTACAACTTTTAGGGGAATCGGTACTTGTTATTGATGCCTGCCCCGATAATCTCCTGCGTCTGTCATTTAATGTTGATTTCGACCACGCCGACGGCTGGGCGCGCGCGATTCTGGACGGCAAAGACTGGCGCGATGCGGGCCTGCGTTATACCTCCAGTATCGATATCCTGCCCTTTGGCCGCCTCAAGGATGCCGAATGGGAAAAGCTGCACCTCTTGTATGAGCCGCCGGGCCAGTTAACGACAGTATTACAGGCGCTGAAAACACAGCAGCACTACCAATGGGTGCTGCTTGATTTACCGCACGGCTATTCGCCGCTGGCGCGCCAGTTTCTTGAATATTGCGACCATACGCTGGCGGTGGTGAAACCGGATACCAACTGCCACGTGCGCCTGCATCAGCAGCGACTGCCGACAGGCGCGCATATCCTGATTAATGATTTACGTATTGGCAGCCAGTTGCAGGATGACCTTTATCAGGTGTGGCTTCAGAGCCAGCGCAACCTGATGCCTGTTCTCATCCACCGCGATGAAGCGATGGTGGAATGTCTGGCAGCAAAGCAACCGTTAGGGGAATACCGGAGTGACTCACTGGCGGCGGAAGAGATCCTGACGCTGGCGAACTGGTGTTTGCTGCACTGCTCGGGCGCGCCCACGCCAGAGGAACAACACGCGAGGGTGTCTGAATGAGTCGTCTGGCCGCCTGGTTTCTGATCCCCCCGGTATATGCCCGCTTAAGCGAGCGTTACCGCTTTTATCGTCGGAATAAGGCGTCGGGGTTCAGTGCGGTATGCGGCTGTTTCTGGGCGGCACTGGCATGGCTGTTTCTGCCCCTGGAAAATGAGCACTGGCAGCGGGTGCGTGAGCAACATCAGGCGCTCTTTCCACATATTAATCCGGACAAACCGCGTCCGCTTGACCCGGCGCGTTACCTGTTGCAGGTTCTCTGGCTGCTGGCGACACTGCCCCGGCATGTGGCTGCGAAGGCGGCGAAACCAGGACGTGCGCATAAGCTGCGCGAACGTTACCATAACTGGCTGGATTCTCTCCCCACCCGCGTTTCTGACCAGACCAGCCATCTGGATAACCATAAAGAGCTGGGACACCTCAGCCGGGGAGCGCGACGTTTCATTCTGGGTATCATCATCACCTTTTCGTTGATTCTGGCCCTCGTCTGTATTACCCAGCCGTTTAACCCGTTGTCGCAGTTAATCTTCCTGGTGTTGCTATGGGGCGTGGCCCTGCTGGTGCGGCGCATTCCGGGGCGTTTCTCGGCGTTGATGCTGATAGTGCTTTCGCTCACCGTCTCCTGCCGCTACATCTGGTGGCGCTATACCTCGACCCTGAACTGGGATGACCCCGTAAGCCTGGTCTGCGGCATCGTCTTGCTGTTCGCTGAAACCTATGCGTGGATTGTGCTGATCCTCGGCTACTTCCAGGTTATCTGGCCGCTTAATCGCCAGCCAGTACCGCTACCCAAAGACATGGCCCTGTGGCCGTCGGTCGATATCTTTGTGCCTACTTATAACGAAGATTTGAATGTGGTGAAAAATACCATCTATGCGGCGTTGGGTATCGACTGGCCGAAAGACAAACTCAAAATCTGGATCCTCGATGACGGTGGCAGAGAAGAGTTTCGTCAGTTTGCCCAGACCGTGGGGGTGGAATACATTGCCCGTACCACCCATGAGCACGCGAAAGCCGGGAACATCAACAACGCGTTGAAATATGCCAGAGGCGAATTTGTCTCGATTTTTGACTGCGACCACGTGCCAACGCGCTCTTTCCTGCAAATGACCATGGGCTGGTTTATCAAAGAGAAAGATCTGGCGATGATGCAGACGCCGCACCACTTCTTCTCGCCGGACCCATTTGAGCGCAACCTGGGCCGTTTCCGTAAAACGCCAAACGAAGGCACTTTGTTCTACGGGCTGGTTCAGGACGGCAACGATATGTGGGATGCCACCTTCTTCTGCGGCTCTTGTGCGGTCATTCGTCGTGGTCCACTGGATGAGATTGGCGGTATTGCGGTGGAAACGGTCACTGAGGACGCCCATACTTCGCTGCGCCTGCATCGCAGGGGGCATACCTCTGCCTATATGCGTATTCCCCAGGCAGCCGGTCTGGCAACGGAGAGTCTGTCGGCGCACATCGGTCAACGTATCCGCTGGGCGCGTGGGATGATTCAGATTTTCCGTCTCGATAATCCGCTATTCGGCAAAGGGCTGAAACTGGCGCAACGCCTGTGTTACGTCAATGCCATGCTGCACTTCCTCTCTGGTATCCCACGGCTGGTGTTTCTCACCGCGCCGCTGGCGTTTCTGTTGCTGCATGCCTACATCATCTATGCGCCCGCTATCATGATTGCGCTCTTTGTTCTGCCGCACATGATTCACGCCAGCCTGACCAACTCCAAAATTCAGGGTAAATACCGCCATTCGTTCTGGAGCGAAATCTACGAAACCGTGCTGGCGTGGTACATCGCGCCGCCGACGCTGGTCGCGTTATTTAACCCGCATAAAGGCAAGTTCAACGTCACGGCAAAAGGGGGGCTGGTCGAAGAAGAGTATGTCGACTGGGTTATCTCCAGACCCTATATCTTCCTTGTTTTGCTGAACATTGTCGGCGTGCTGGTGGGCATCTGGCGTTACTTCTATGGCCCGCAAAACGAGATTCTGACGGTGTTCGTCAGTATCGCCTGGGTGTTCTACAACCTGATTATCCTCGGTGGCGCGGTGGCGGTATCGGTGGAAAGCAAGCAGGTTCGTCGCGCGCACCGTGTGGAAATCTCCATGCCTGCCGCTATCGCCCGCGAAGATGGTCACCTGTTCTCCTGTACCGTGCATGATTTCTCCGACGGTGGCCTGGGGATCAAAATCAACGGCCAGTCGCAGGTACTGGAAGGGCAAAAAGTCAGCCTGTTATTAAAACGCGGCCAACAAGAATATGTCTTCCCGACAGTAGTCGTGCGCGTTTCCGGAAGTGAGGTGGGGCTGCAACTCATGCCGTTGTCCACGAAACAGCATATTGATTTTGTGCAATGTACGTTTGCCCGTGCGGATACATGGGCGTTGTGGCAGGACAGCTTCCCGGAAGATAAGCCACTGGAAAGCTTAATGGACATTTTAAAACTGGGCTTCCGTGGTTATCGCCATCTCGCGGAATTTGCTCCACCGTCTGTGAAAATGATTTTCCGGTCGCTAACCGCAGTGGTTGCCTGGATTGTGTCGTTTATACCGCGTCGCCCGGAACGGGAAGCGGTAATACAGCACCCCGTGACGTGATTGGCTCAACAATGATGAAAACACGATGAAAAGAAAACTTTCCTGGATTTGTGCAGTGGCTGTGGGGATGGGCGCTATTCCCTCCCTGATGACGTATGCGGCACCCGCTAATCCGACGGCGCAAGCTGCCCCCACCGTGCCTGCCGTCGCGCCTGCAACCCAGCCGGTCGTGACGCCAGCGCCGGCACAATCGGAAACGCTGGTACCCACTACTCCAACAGAGGGGCAAACGCAACCAGCCCACCCGGCCGGAAGCCAGGCCACGGGGCAGGTAACGCCGGGCGTGGCGCTGGCAAATGCGCCGTCGCGTGAGGTCAGGCTGACATTTGCGGAGATTGCGCCGCCGCCAGGCAGTATGGTGCTGCGCGGTATCAACCCGAACAATGGCATTGAGTTCGGTACACGCAGCGATGAAGTGGTGTCGAAAGCGCTGTTGAATCTCGAATATACCCCGTCCCCCTCACTGCTGCCGGTACAGTCGCAGCTGAAGGTCTACCTGAATGACGAACTGATGGGCGTGCTGCCGGTCACTAAAGAACAACTGGGGAAAAAGACGTTTGCTCAGGTGCCCATCGACCCGCTTTACATTACCGACTTCAACCGCGTGCGGCTGGAGTTTGTCGGCCACTATCGCGATGTCTGCGAAAACCCGGCCAGCACTACGCTGTGGATGGATATTGGTCGCAGTAGTTCGCTGGAACTTTCTTACCAGACGCTGGCCGTACAAAACGATCTGTCCCACTTCCCGATCCCGTTCTTCGACCCACGTGACACCCGTCCGTTAACGCTGCCGATGGTCTTCGCCGGTGCGCCGGATCTGGTTGAACAGCAGGCGGCGGCGGTCATTGCCTCCTGGTTTGGTTCACGTTCTGGCTGGCGGGGGCATAACTTCCCGGTCATGTACAACGGTCTGCCGGATCGTAACGCGATTATTTTCGCGACCAATGATAAGCGTCCGGATTTTCTGCGTGATGCACCGCCTGTGAACGCCCCGACCATCACCATGATGAGTCACCCGAACAACCCTTATGTAAAACTGCTGGTGGTATTCGGGCGCGATGACAAAGACCTGTTACAGGCGGCAAAAGGTATCGCCCAGGGTAACGTGCTGTTCCGTGGCAGCAGTGTCACTGTTGATGAAGTGAAACCACTGCTGGCGCGCAAACCCTATGACGCGCCGAACTGGATACGCACCGATCGCGCGGTAACATTTGGTGAACTGAAAACCTATGAAGAGCAGTTGCAGTCCACGGGATTGCAGCCAGCGTCGATCAGCGTCGCGTTGAACCTGCCGCCGGATCTCTATCTGTTGCGCAGCAACGGTATCGATATGCACCTGAACTATCGCTATACCGCACCGCCAACCAAAGACAGTTCGCGCATGGATATCAGCCTGAACAATCAGTTTCTGCAATATTTCAGTCTGATCAGCAATCAGGATACCAACCGACTGCTGCTGCGCCTGCCGATATTACAGGGGCTGCTGGATGGCAAAACCGATGTTTCTATTCCGGCGCTGAAACTGGGGGCGGTGAACCAACTGCGCTTTGACTTCCAGTATATGAATCCTGTGCCGGGTGGCACTATCGACAACTGCGTCACGTTCCAGCCGGTGCAGAATCGTGTGGTTATTGGCGACGATTCCACCATCGACTTCTCGAAGTATTACCATTTCCTCGCGATGCCGGATCTGCGCGCCTTTGCTAATGCTGGCTTCCCGTTTACCCGAATGGCCGATCTGTCTGAAACCATTGTTGTGGTGCCGCCAGACCCCACAGAAGGGCAAATGAACTCGCTGCTGGACTCTCTGGCTACCGTGGGCGCGCAAACGGGCTTCCCGGCTATCAACGTGACATTGACCAATGACGGTACGCAGATTCAGGGTAAAGATGCCGACATCATGATCATTGGCGCTCTCCCGGAAAAACTGAAAGACGACAAACGTATCGATCTGCTGGTTCACGCGGCGCAAAGCTGGGTGAAAACGCCAATGCGTCAGACACCGTTCCCTGGCGTTACGCCAGATGATGTCGATCGTCAGGCCGATTCGCAGACCTCGGTATCGTCCAGCGGCCCGATGGCAGCCATTATTGGCTTCCAGTCGCCTTATAACGATCAGCGCAGTGTGGTTGCGCTGCTGGCAGACAGCCCGCGCGGCTATGAGTTGTTAAATGGCGCGATGAATGACAGCGGTAAACGTGCCGCGATTTTCGGCTCCGTGTCGGTGATTCGTGAGTCGGGGGTGAGCGGTCTGCGTGTCGGTGATATTTACTACGTGGGGCATTTACCCTGGTATGAACGTATCTGGTACGCGCTGGCGAACCATCCGGTGCTGCTGGCGATTCTGGCCGCGGTGAGCGTGGTATTGCTGGCGTGGGTGCTGTGGCGTCTGCTGCGTATTATCAGCCGTCGTCGTCTCGACCCGGATCACGAGTAAGCGGTGATGAAAGCGCTACGCTGGGCGATCATGGCGGCGCTTATGCTGGCGGCGGCGCAGGTGAGCGCCGCCTGTAGCTGGCCTGCATGGGAGCGCTTTAAACAGAGCTATATTAGCGATGGCGGGCGGGTCATCGACCCGAGTGATGCCCGTCAGATAACCACCTCTGAGGGGCAAAGCTATGCCCTGTTCTTTGCCCTTGCGGCGAACGATCGCGATGCATTTAAAACGCTGCTGAACTGGACGCAGAATAATCTGGCGCAGGGGGATTTAGGCGCACGGCTGCCTGCATGGCTGTGGGGGCGGAAAAACGAAACAGAATGGACGGTACTGGATACCAATTCCGCATCGGATGGCGATATCTGGATTGCCTGGTCTCTGCTGGAAGCCGGGCGGCTGTGGGACATGCCTGATTATACCGCGCTCGGAAAAGCACTGCTCTCACGCATTGCCAAAGAAGAGGTTATCACCGTCCCCGGCCTCGGCTCCATGCTGCTTCCGGGCAAAGTAGGTTTTGCGGATAACGATGTCTGGCGCTTCAATCCCGGCTATCTGCCGCCTCAACTGGCCCAGTATTTCACCCGTTATGGCGCGCCCTGGATAACGCTGCGGGAGACCAACCTGCGCTTAATTATGGAAACCGCACCGAAGGGGTTCTCGCCTGACTGGGTACGTTATCAGAAAAATAAGGGCTGGCAGCTTAAATCCGATAAGTCGCTTACCGGCAGTTATGATGCGATCCGTGTTTATGCATGGGCAGGCATGATGCACGACAGCGATCCGCAAAAGGCGCGTATGCTGGCGCGCCTCAAACCCATGGAAATAATGACGGCGAAACAGGGCGTGCCGCCAGAAAAAATCAACGTGGCGACCGGCAAGGGACAGGGTAATGGCCCTGTGGGTTTCTCGGCGGTACTGTTGCCGTTTTTACAAGATCGTGATGCCCAGGCGGTGCAGCGTCAGCGGGTGGCGGATAACTTTCCCGGCAAAGACGCGTATTACAGTTATGTTCTGACTCTTTTTGGACAAGGTTGGGACGAGCACCGTTTTCGCTTCACCCCTCGTGGTGAGTTACAACCTGACTGGGGCCAGCAATGCGCAAGTTCACATTAAGTTTATTGTCTTTCACGCTCGGCATCTCAGTGATGCCTTTCGCGCAGGCGGCGCCGGGCGTGCAACAACAACTGCTGGAACAGGTACGCCTGGGCGAAACCACCCAACGCGAAGATTTGGTACGCCAGTCGTTATATCGCCTTGAATTAATGGCCCCTGATGACCCGGATGTGATTGCTGCACGCCTGCGCTATCTGCTGCGTCAGGGAGATAATACCGGTGCGCAAAAGCAGATGGCGCGGCTGAACTCTCTTGCACCAAACGCCAGCGCGACCAAAGCGTCGCGTATCACCATGGCGCTCTCAACGCCCCAGGGACGACAGGCCTTACAGGAAGCGCGCTTGCAGGCCGCCACGGGGCATCCGCAGGAGGCCGTTGCTGCCTATGAGAAGATATTTGACGGCAGTGTGCCAGTTGGCGATCTGGCGGCGGAATACTGGGTCCAGGTGGCGAAAGTACCGGCGCGACATAACGAAGCCATCACGCAACTGAAAGCCCTTAATGCCAGTAATCCGGGAAATGCAGATTTGCAAAGTACGCTGGCACGGTTGTTGATCGCCGACGGACGCAACGAAGAAGCCTTTACCGTTCTTGAGCAAATGGCGAAAAACAACACCGGGCGCGATACCGCAGCAACCCTCTGGTATCAGCAGATTCAAGGTATGCCCGTCAGCGAAAAAAGCGTGGCGGCGCTCAAGCGTTTCCTGAGTGTGTTCAGTGAAGGCGATACGGTTGTCACGGCGCGCCAGCAGCTTGACGCACAACAGAAACAGTTGGCCGATCCGGCATTTCGGGAGCGTGCCAGCGGGCTGGCTGCAGTGGAAGCGGGAAAGGGCGGTACGGCGATTGGCGCGTTGCAGGATGCCGTAAGCAAAAATCATCAGGACAGCGAAGCCATCGGGGCGCTGGGGCAGGCCTATTCCCAGAAGGGCGATCGCGCCCGGGCGGTGGCGCAGTTTGAGCGGGCCATTGCGCTCGATCCCAACAGCGATAATCGTAGCAAGTGGGACAGCCTGCTTAAGGTGAACCGTTACTGGCTGCTGATTCAACAAGGCGATGCACAACTGGCGGCGAAAAATCCGGCCCAGGCGGAACGCCTCTACCAACAAGCGCGTGCAATTGATAATACCGATAGCTATGCGGTACTGGGGCTGGGTGATGCGGCCATGGCTCGCAAAGATACCGCCGCCGCAGAGCGTTTCTATTACCAGGCGCTGCGTATGGACAGCGGCAACAGCAACGCGGTACGTGGCCTGGCGAATATCTACCGTGCGCAGTCAGCGGAAAAAGCCGATGCCTTTATTGAGTCACTTAACGCCAGCCAGCGTCGCAGCATTAATGATATTGAACGCAGCCTGGCCAACGATCGGCTTGCACAAGAGGCGGAGCGTCTGGAGAACCAGGGCAACTGGGCGCAGGCCGCCGTGCTGCAAAAACGACGTCTGGCACTGGACCCGGGGAGCGTGTGGGTCACTTACCGTCTGGCAAGCGATTTGCGCTCCGCCGGCCAACAGATTGAAGCTGACGCGCAGATGCGCGCACTGGCGCGCAGTAAACCAGCTGATCCTGAGCAGGTTTATGCTTACGGTCTCTATCTTTCCGGTAATAACCAGGAGAATGCGGCGCTGGCGCACCTCAACACGCTGCCGCGCGACAAGTGGAACAGCAATATTCAGGAACTCTCCGACAGGCTGGAGGCCAATCAGCTACTGGCGCGGGCTAATCAGTTGCGCGATGCGGGGCATGAACCAGAGGCGATGGCTTTTCTTCAACAACAGCCTGCGTCGACGCGTATTGATTTGACGCTGGCCGACTGGGCGCAGCAGCGGGGCGATAACCCCACGGCGATATCGACGTATCAGCGCGTGTTGCATCGCGAGCCGAACAATGAAGATGCGGTACTGGGGCTGGCAGAAATTTATGCTGCCGAGGGCAACCGCATGGCCTCCCGCGAACAGCTGGCGAAATTACCTGCTGCAACCCCGACTGCGCCACGGACGATCAATACCCAACGCCGGGTAGCGATGGTCCAGGCGGCGGCGGGGGATAATGACGCTGCCCGTGAAACATTCAGCGAAATTGTGCCGCAGGCGAAGGGGCTGCCGCCTTCCATGGAAAGCGCGCTGGTGCTGCGTGATGCTGCGCGTTTCCAGGTACAGGAGGGGCAGCCGCAGGCCGCGCTGGAAAGCTATAAAGACGCGATGGTGGCATCCGGGATAACGCCAACCCGCCCCACCAGCAATGACGAATTCACCTATAAAACCCGGAACAATGAGAATGATGACTGGCTGAAACGCGGCGTGCGCAGTGATGCCGCCGATCTGTATCGCCAGCAGGATGTTAATGTCACGCTGGAGCATAACTACTGGGGATCGAGCGGTACGGGCGGCTACTCTGATTTGAAAGCCCATACCACTATGCTGCAGGCCGATGCGCCGCTGGCTGACGGCAGGATGTTCTTCCGTACCGACATGGTGAATATGGATGCCGGAAAATTCTCGCTTAAAGATGATGGAACATATTCGCCGCACTGGGGAACCTGTAATGAAGTGGCCTGCGAGGGGGGGGATCGTAGCCAGACGGCTAATGGCGTAAGCGTTGCGGTAGGCTGGCGTAACAAGACCTGGGATATGGATATTGGCACCACACCAATTGGCTTTAACGTGGTGGATATCGTCGGCGGCCTGAGCTACAGCAATGATATCGGTGTGATTGGCTACACGCTGAACGTCCATCGTCGTCCCATCTCCAGTTCCTTACTGGCGTTTGGCGGTCAAAAAGATAACGGCAATGGCGATCATCCCGGTACCACCTGGGGCGGCGTGCGTGCGAACGGCGCAACCGCCAGCATGAGCTATGACCGTGGCGAGGCGCACGGTGTCTGGGCCTCGTTGGGCGCCGATCAGTTGACCGGGAAGAATGTGGCTGACAACTGGCGAGTGCGCTGGATGGCGGGGTATTACTACAAGCTTATTAACGACAATAACCGCCGTTTGACCATTGGTCTGAATAATATGATTTGGCACTACGACAAAGACCTGAGCCACTACACCCTGGGACAAGGGGGCTATTACAGCCCGCAAGAATATTTGTCATTTTCTGTGCCCGTGACCTGGCGTCAGCGTACGGAAAACTGGTCCTGGGAGCTTGGCGGGTCTGCCTCGTGGTCACATTCGCGTAAGAAAACGGAGCGAAGCTATCCGTTACTGAATCTGATCCCGGCGGGTTATCGTACCGACGCCAGAACCGCACTGGAGGAGGGAAGTTCATCCAGCGGCGTGGGTTATACCGCACAGGCTTTAATTGAACGGCGTATTAACCCGAACTGGTCCGTTGGCCTGGGGGTGAATATTCAGCAGGCGAAAGATTACACGCCAAGCCAGGGAATGCTCTTTATCCGTTATTCTGCCGCCGGATGGCAGGGCGATATGGATATGCCGCCGCAAACTCTGACACCCTACGCCGACTGGTAAAATGAGGATAATTCCTGGGGAAAGCGTGGCGGGTAATAAGGCCCGCCACATGAAAATTATGCTTATTATTCTGCGTATTGCTGACGCTTTTCCCTCACAGCGTTGTCGCTGAGGCAATCTTGCTGCCTCTTTATCTCAAACTGTTACGATAGGGTATACTCTGGCGGCGGAGTGATATTTTATTGCCCTGCGCTTGTGTATCTCTGGAGAGTGATTTTGCGTGTCAGCCGTTCTTTAACGATTAAACAGATGACTGCGGTTTTTTCCGTGGCGATGGTGTTTATTTTCATTTTTTGCGTCATTTTGCTGTTTCATTTTGTTCAGCAGAATCGCTACAACACGGCTACGCAACTGGAGAGTATTGCCCGTTCGGTACGTGAACCGCTGTCCGAAGCCATACTAAAGGCTGATTTTCCTGAGGCAGAGTCGGTCCTTAAACAAATTAAACCTGCCGGGGTGGTTATCCGGGCGGATGTGGTGCTGCCAAACCAGTTTCAGGCGTTGCGCCTGCGTTTTATTCCCGAGCGCCCGGTGCCGATGATGATCGCGCGGGTATTCGAGCTGCCAATCCAGATTTCCTTGCCCATTTATTCCCTGCAGCGCCCGGCCAACCCACAGCCGATTGCCTATCTGGTGCTCGAAGCGGATTCTTATCGCGTCTATAAATTTGTGATGAGTACGCTTTCAACGTTGGTGACTGCTTACTTACTTTTAACGCTGATCATGACCGTGGCGATCACCTGGTGTATCAACCGCTTGATCGTCCATCCGTTGCGGAAAATCGCCCGTGAGCTGAGCGATGTGCCACAGCAGGACCAGATTGGGCACCAGCTGGCGTTGCCTCGTCATCACCAGGATGATGAAATCGGCAACCTGGTGCGCAGCTATAACCGTAATCAACAAAACCTGTTGCGACAGCATGATGAGCTGAACACCCAGTCGACTCTCTTCCCGGTATCGGAGCTGCCAAACAAAGCCTTCCTGATGGCGCTGCTGGATCAGGTTGTGGCACGGCAGAAGACCACCGCGCTGATGTTTATTGCCTGTGAAACATTGCAGGATACGGCGGGTGTATTGAAAGAGTCACAGCGCGAGATGCTGCTGCTGACCCTGGTAGAGAAGCTGAAATCCGTCATTTCGCCGCGGATGGTGCTCGCCCAGGTTAGCGCGTATGACTTCGCCATTATCGCTCACGGGGTGAAAGAGCCGTGGCACGCCATTACATTAGGTCAGCAAGTACTCACTGTTATCAATGAGCGCGTGCCCATTCACGGTATTCAGTTGCGCCCGAGCGCCAGCATCGGTGTGGCGATGTTCCATGGCGATCAGACGGCAGAACAGCTTTACCGACGTGCGGTTTCGGCGGCGTTCACATCGCGACGCAAAGGGAAAAATCAGATTCAGTTCTTCGATCCGCAGCAGATGGAAGAAGCGCAAAAACGGCTTACGGAAGAGAGCAATATCCTGACTGCGCTTGACCACCATAAATTCGCCATCTGGCTTCAGCCGCAGGTAGACCTCGCCACGAATACGGTGGTAAGCGCCGAAGTATTGCTGCGTATGGAGCAGCCGGAAGGCAGATGG
The DNA here is from genome assembly GCA_900112785.1 of Phytobacter palmae. GTDB lineage: Bacteria > Pseudomonadota > Gammaproteobacteria > Enterobacterales > Enterobacteriaceae > Phytobacter > Phytobacter palmae. The sequence goes on from FONB01000004.1 coordinate 168,037, forward strand.
GAACTGCCGGAAGGGCTAATCGAACGTATAGAGTCGTGCGGGCTGATGGTGACCGTGGGTTACTGGGTGCTGGAAGAGTCGTGCCGTCTGCTGTCTGCCTGGCAAGAGCGCGGGCTGATGATGCCGCTGTCGGTGAATCTCTCGGCGTTGCAGCTGATGCATCACAATATGGTGCCGGACATGCTGGAACTGCTCAACCGCTACCGAATTAAACCCAACACCTTGATTCTTGAAGTGACTGAGAGTCGCCGCATTGATGACCCACAGGCGGCGGTGACGATATTGCGTCCGCTGCGTAATGCGGGCGTGCGCATCGCGCTGGACGATTTCGGCATGGGGTACGCCGGGTTACGTCAATTACACCACATGAAGTCATTGCCGGTTGATGTACTTAAAATCGACAAAATTTTCGTTGAAGGCCTGCCCGAGGATAGCAGCATGGTGGCGTCGATTATCCACATGGCGCGAAGCCTGGGTTTAAGCATTATCGCAGAAGGGGTAGAAACCGAAGCCCAGCGCGAATGGCTGCAAAAGGCGGGTGTGGAAATCGTACAGGGGTTTTTATTTGATCGCGCCATGACGCCGGAAGCATTTGAAGCGCGTTATTTCTCGACCTCAGACAATGCTGAAAATAGTTGAAATGTTGCTGGCTTGTACGAGTCAGCTCTAATTTTTTAACATCATTGTTTCAAATTTGATGTGAGTATATTTCTGTCATGTTTTCTGGGTGTTATTTTTAACCCGCAGGCGCGAGAAACCCCTAAAAAGCCTGTGGTTTATACCTCAAGGACACCCTATGAAAACCTCTCTGTTTAAAAGTCTGTATTTCCAGGTACTGACGGCAATCGCTATCGGTATTTTGCTCGGCCATTTCTACCCTGAACTGGGCGCGCAGATGAAACCGCTTGGTGATGCCTTCGTTAAGCTGATTAAAATGATCATCGCCCCTGTCATCTTCTGTACGGTGGTGACAGGTATCGCCGGTATGGAAAGCATGAAGGCGGTCGGTCGCACCGGTGCGGTGGCGTTGCTCTATTTTGAAGTGGTCAGTACCCTGGCGCTGATTATCGGCCTGATTATCGTCAACGTTGTGCAGCCCGGCGCGGGGATGAACGTTGATCCGTCAACACTGGATGCCAAAGCGGTCGCGGTGTATGCGGAACAGGCCAAAGAGCAGGGTATCGTCGCCTTCCTCATGGACGTTATCCCGGGCAGCGTTATTGGCGCGTTTGCCAGCGGCAATATTTTACAGGTGCTGCTGTTTGCCGTGCTGTTTGGTTTCGCGCTGCACCGGCTGGGCAACAAGGGCCAGCTGATTTTCAATGTGATTGAAAGTTTCTCGCAGGTCATCTTCGGCATCATCAACTTCATTATGCGTCTTGCGCCAATTGGTGCGTTTGGCGCAATGGCCTTCACCATCGGTAAGTATGGGGTTGGCACGCTGATCCAGTTGGGGCAGCTTATTATCTGCTTTTATATCACCTGTATTCTGTTCGTGGTGGTGGTGCTGGGTTCGATTGCCCGCGCGACGGGTTTCAATATTTTCAAATTTATCCGTTATATCCGCGAAGAGCTGCTGATTGTACTGGGGACCTCCTCTTCAGAGTCCGCGCTGCCACGTATGCTTGAGAAAATGGAGCGCCTCGGCTGCCGAAAATCCGTTGTAGGGCTGGTTATCCCAACCGGCTACTCTTTTAACCTCGACGGAACCTCTATTTACCTGACGATGGCAGCCGTCTTTATCGCCCAGGCCACCAACAGCCATATGGATATTTTCCATCAGATAACGCTGCTGGTGGTCCTGTTGCTCTCATCAAAAGGTGCCGCGGGAGTGACCGGGAGCGGCTTTATCGTTCTGGCGGCGACCATTTCTGCGGTGGGGCATTTACCGGTGGCAGGCCTGGCGCTGATCCTGGGTATCGACCGCTTTATGTCAGAAGCGCGTGCGCTCACCAACCTTGTCGGTAATGGCGTGGCGACCGTAGTCGTGGCGAAATGGGTAAAAGAACTCGATCAGAAAAAGCTGACAGATACGCTGAATAATCGTGTATCGAGTAGCAAAACCGGCGAAATCTCCTCTTAATTTCACTACTTAGCCCCGTAGTCCTTGTCGGGCTGCGGGTGCCTGCGCATAATTAATCCCTGGCCCGTCACAATTCATAACGAATTGCTCGGGATATTTCACTTCGCTGTGTGACATTTTGCGATTCGCGAGGTCTAACAGCGAAGTGTTAAAGTATCTTTTAGCCTCCAGACATGTCGGGGCTGACTTTTTAACCAGGAACGTTGATCAGGGGTTCTCATGCAGGGCACAAAAATTCGATTGCTAACAGGCGGTTTGCTCATGATGGCAGCTGTCGGTTATGTGCAGGCAGATGCGCTCCAGCCCGACCCGGCCTGGCAGCAGGGGACACTGGCAAATGGTTTGCAATGGCAAGTCCTGGCCACACCACAACGCCCCAGCGATCGCATCGAAGTACGTCTGTCTATTAATACCGGTTCGCTCACCGAGAGTACGCAACAGAGCGGTTTTAGCCATTTTCTCCCACGTATTGCGCTGACCCACAGCGGCAGCCTGCAACCCGCGCAGGTCCGTTCATTGTGGCAGCAGGGTATCGACCCGAAGCGTCCGTTACCCCCCGCGCTGGTCTCGTATGAATACACGATGTTCAACCTGAGCCTGCCGAATAACCGCAACGATTTGCTCAAAGAAGCACTGGTCTGGCTGTCAGACAGCACCGGGCGACTCGCCATTACGCCGGAAACGATTAATCATGCGCTGGCCAGCGAAGATATGGTGGCGACCTGGCCGGGTAACACCAAAGACAACTGGTGGCGCTACCGCCTGAAAGGCTCGTCGTTGCTCGGCCATGATCCGGCCGAAACTCTTAAACAACCGCTGGATGCAAAACAGCTCCAGGCGTTCCATCAGAAATGGTACACCCCGGATGCGATGACGCTGATTGTGGTGGGTAACGTAGACAGTCGGGCGGTTGCGGAACAGATTAATAAGGCGTTTGGCGATCTGAAAGGCAAGCGCGAAACGCCCGCACCAGTACCAACCTTATCGCCGCTACCGCGTCAGCCAGTGAGTATCATGACGGATTCAGTGCGTCAGGATCGCCTGTCCATCATGTGGGATACCGCCTGGCAGCCGATTCGTGAATCTGCGGCGTTGCAACGTTACTGGCGCGCAGACTTAGCCCGCGAAGCGCTATTCTGGCATGTTCAGCAGTATCTGACGAAAACCAACGTAAAAGACATTGGTTTGAGCTTCGACTGCCGGGTGTTATTCCAGCGCGCGCAATGCGCAATCAATCTTGATTCACCAAACGATAAACTGAACAGCAATCTGGATATCGTGGCCCGCGAACTGGCGAAAGTGCGCGATCGCGGTCTGCCGGAAGAAGAGTTTGATGCGCTGGTCGCGCAAAAAAACCTTGAACTCCAGAAGCTGTTTGCCACTTATGCCCGAACCGATACCGACATCCTGATTAGCCAGCGTATGCGTTCGCTGCAAAACCAGGTGGTGGATATCGCTCCCGAGCAGTATCAAAAATTGCGTCAGAACTTCCTGAGTAGCCTGACGAAAGAGATGTTGAATCAGGATTTACGTCAGCAGCTTTCGCAGGATATGGCATTGGTATTGCTGCAGCCGAAAGGCGAGCCGGAATACAACATGAAGGACCTGCAGGCGAGCTGGGAAGAGTTGATGTCTTCTGGTGAGCAGAATGCCGCGCCAGCAAATACAGATGATGCCCATCAGGATGTGTCGGATATTCCGCCACAGCAGTAATCTTTTGGGACATTCCCGGATGCGGCATAACGGTATCTGTGAACTTCCCCTCTCCCTTTTGGGGGAGGGGAAAAAGACCTGCCCCGGACAGGAGGCAGGAAAAACCTTAATTCGGCATAGCGTTGCGCGGAATTATCGCGCCACGGTATTGAATCACCGTACTGGCTGTTAAGTGGCCGCGTCTGGCGGCGGCTTCGGCATCACCACCTGTCAGGCGCACCGCCAGATAGCCGGCGCTGAAGGAATCACCCGCTGCGGTAGTATCCACCACTTTCTCTTTTGGCAATTTCACCGCTGGCACTTCTTTCAGGGCTTCACCCTGGATTGCGACCAGGCAGGAATCCGCGCCACGTTTAATTACCACCTCTTTTACGCCAGCCTGTTGAGTGCGTGCGATAACATCTTTCACCGGCTGTGCGCCCCACAGCAGGTCTTCATCATCCAGCGTCAGGAACGCGATGTCGGTACAGGCGAGCATCTGCTGATAGACCTCGCGGGTCTCTTCTTTGCTGGCCCACAAACGCGGACGGTAGTTATTGTCGAAAATCACCTGACCGCCGTTTGCGCGGCATTCCTGTAACAGCGAAAGCAGTTTGCGACGGCTGGCCGGGCTTAAAATGGCCAGGCTGATGCCGCTGAGATACAAATAATCAAAGGTCGCCAGCTCTTCACAAATGGCGGCAGACTGCTCGCTTTCCAGCCAGAATTTTGCCGCAGCTTCGTTACGCCAGTAATAAAAGGTACGCTCGCCGGTCTCATCGGTTTCAATGTAATACAGGCCCGGCAGCCGATTTTCCATACGTTGTGTCAGGCTGGTATCGACGTTTTCTGCCTGCCAGGATTCCAGCATCTGTTGGCTGAAACTGTCGGTACCCAGCGCAGTAACGTAGTGCACGGATAACGCCGTGGCGTCTACCTGACGGGCGATATAAACCGACGTATTGAGTGTGTCGCCACCGAAACCGCGATTCACTTCCGCGCCTTTTTGTGACAGTTCAATCATGCATTCGCCGATGACGGCAATTTTCTTTGACATAGTCCGGAACCTGAATCAGATAAGTTAACGGTAGTGTGCGTTGTGCGCGTTTCACGGTCAACTATATTAAAACGACGTTCCATTATTTTTTTGACACAGAACGTATTCTCTGCTGATTGCGCAAAGTGCTTTTTCATTTTGCGTGGCTCCTGGAGGTAAAGTTCTCTCCTCACGGGCCGATAACCCAATGACGAGAGCTCCGGAGCTACTCATTTTCAACAGGAAGAAGAAATGAAGTTAAAGCAGGTTATCCAGCGGCTGAACTACTCCGAGGCGAGCATAGAAAGCCTACAGGAACGTCGTTTTTGGCTGCAGTGTGAGCGTGCTTATACTTACCAGCCTATTTACAAAACCGATGGTCGCCTGATGGCGGTTGAAGTGCTGACCATTGTGACGCATCCGAGCCAGCCCGATCAGCGCATTCCGCCGGACCGCTATTTTTCTGAGGTCGCGGTGCGTCAGCGTGTGGATGTAGTACACGAACAGATCGCTCTGCTGGCCAAACAGAAAGACTTTTTCGAGCAGCACGGCGTGCTGGCATCCGTAAATGTCGACGGGCCCACGCTAATTGCAATGCGCTCGAATAAAACATTAAGAGCACTTATCGACACCGTACCGTGGATCCGTTTTGAACTGGTAGAGCATATTCGCCTGCCGCAAGATTCCACTTTCGCCACGATCAGCGAAATGGGGCCGCTGTGGCTGGATGATTTCGGTACCGGCATGGCTAACTTCTCGGCGCTTAGCGAAGTGCATTATGACTACATCAAAGTATCGCGCGATCTGTTTATTATGCTGCGCAAGACGCCGGAAGGACGCAACCTGTTCACGTTGCTCATTCAGCTGATGAATCGTTATTGCCAGGGCGTGATTGTTGAAGGTGTTGAAACCCTTGACGAGTGGCGCGACGTTCAGAATTCTCCTGCTTTTGCCGCACAAGGCTACTTTCTTTCACGCCCGGTTCCGCTGGATACGCTGGAAAACGTATTGCTGGAGCTCTGATCGCAGGCAACCCCTTTCTGCCAGCCTCGGCTATCTTTATGACAGGCAAGGCAATAAAGAAAGGGCGCCCGCATGACGAAAGCAAGCAAAGCGATTATTGCTGTCACTGGAACACTGGTTTTATTGATTGTGGTGGCCATCATTATTATCGCCACCTTTGACTGGAACCGCCTCAAACCGACCATTAATCAGAAAGTCTCTACCGAACTTAATCGCCCCTTTGCTATTCGCGGCGATTTAGGGGTGGTATGGGAGCGACAAAAAGAGGAAACGGGCTGGCGTAGCTGGATACCCTGGCCGCACATTCATGCCGACGATATTATCCTGGGTAACCCGCCTGAGATCCCGGAAGTCACCATGGTGCACCTGCCGCGCGTTGAAGCCACTCTCGCACCACTGGCGCTATTAACCAAAACCGTTTATCTGCCGTGGATCAAACTGCAAAAGCCGGATGCGCGCCTGATCCGTCTGTCTGAAAAGAACAACAACTGGACCTTTAATCTCGCCAGTGCAGAAAATAACGATCCCAATGCGCAGCCCTCTGGCTGGTCCTTCCGTCTGGACAATATTCTCTTCGATCAGGGGCGTATCGCAATCGACGACAAGGTGAGTAAAGCGGATATCGAGATCCTGGTCGATCCGTTAGGAAAACCGCTCCCTTTCAATGAAGTCACTGGCGACAGTAAAGATAAGACCCGCGTGGCAGATTATGTTTTCGGGCTGAAAGCGCAGGGACGTTACAACGGCCAACCGCTCACAGGCACGGGAAAAATCGGTGGCATGCTGGCGCTACGCAGCGAGAGCACACCTTTCCCGGTTCAGGCTGATTTCCGTTCCGGGAACACCCGTGTCGCGTTTGTCGGTAAAGTTAACGACCCGATGAAAATGGGCGGCGTCGACCTGCAGTTGAAATTCGCTGGCGATACCCTGGGGGATCTCTACGAACTGACGGGTGTGCTGCTGCCGGATACCCCGCCGTTTGAAACGGATGGTCATTTAGTGGCGAAAATTGATAGTGAAAAAAGCAGTGTCTACGATTATCGCGATTTTAACGGGCGTATTGGCGACAGCGATATCCATGGTTCGCTAACTTACACCACCGGTAAACCGCGTCCGAAACTGGAAGGCGATCTGGAATCCCGTCAGCTTCGCCTGGCCGACCTTGGACCCTTGATCGGCGTGGATTCCGGTAAAGGAGGAGAGAAAGCGAAACAGGCAGAGCAGAAGAAGGGTGAAAAAAATATTCAGCCTGCCGGGAAGGTGTTGCCGTACGATCGTTTTGAAACCGATAAATGGGACACCATGGATGCTGACGTACGTTTTAAAGGTAAGCGTATTGAACATGGCAGCACGCTGCCAATCAGCGACCTCACCACTCATATCATTTTACAGAATGCTGATCTGAAACTGCAGCCGTTGAAGTTTGGCTTAGCGGGCGGGACGATTTCGTCCAATGTTCGTCTCGAAGGGGATAAAAAGCCGATGCAGGGGCGGGCGGAAATTCAGGCTCGACGGTTAAAACTGAAACAACTGATGCCAAATGTCGAACTGATGCAGAAAACGCTGGGGGAGATGAATGGCGATGCGGATATCCGGGGTACAGGGAACTCCGTGGCGGCGTTGCTGGGTACCAGCAACGGGAACCTTAAGCTGTTGATGAATGACGGGCTTATCAGCCGTAACCTGATGGAGATTGCCGGGCTGAACGTGGGAAATTACGTTATTGGTACGATCTTTGGCGACGATGAAGTGCGAGTGAACTGCGCTGCGGCGAATCTCGATCTGGTTAATGGCGTGGCGCGTCCGCAAATCTTCGCGTTTGATACCGAAAATGCACTGGTGAATGTCACGGGTACGGCGAGTTTCGCCTCGGAGCAACTGGACCTGACCATTAACCCGGAAAGTAAGGGAGTCCGTATCGTTACGCTGCGTTCGCCGTTGTATGTACGCGGGACTTTTAAAAATCCGCAGGCGGGGGTAAAACCCGGACCGCTGATTGCCCGTGGTGCGGTGGCCGCGGCGCTGGCAACGCTGGTGACGCCTGCGGCTGCGCTACTGGCATTAATTTCTCCATCGGAAGGCGAAGCAAACCAGTGCCGGACGATTCTGGCACAGATGAAAAAGTAATGTGATCGCGACGCCATCCCTGCAGGGGAGAGGGGACGGTCAGGTGGCAGATGTAAAAACGCAGAGACAACCCCGGCGGTGCGAAGCTTGCCGGGGTATAAAGGTACTGGTGTGGATAGCAGATGACGAGAACGTGGCCCGGATAAGGCGTTTACGCCGCACCCGGGAAAGAGGTCAGGGGCAGGCCATCAGGCCCTGCCCATTACAGTGACTGGTGTTTGGTCTCGTGAGTCAGCACCAACGCGGTCAGCGTCAAGGCTGCCATTACCGCCAGATAAATCCCCACATACGTCAGGCCATAGTTCGCCTGCAGCCAGGTGGCGATATACGGGGCAACGGACGCGCCCAGAATCGATGACACGTTATACGAGAAGGATGCACCGGTGTAGCGCACTTCGGTCGGGAACAGTTCTGGCAGCAGTGCACCCATCGGGCCAAAAGTCAGCCCCATCAGGCTCAGACCGATCAGCAGATAAGCCATTACCAGCGCCGGGTTGCCGGAGCCTAACAGCGGCGGGAAAACGAACAGTGCAAACAGAATGATCAGTGTTGTAATTGTGATCATACTTTTACGACGGCCATATTTATCGGCCAGCAGTCCGGCGACCGGCACCATCACACCAAAACCAATTACCGCCATCATCAGCATCCACAGCACTTCGTTTCGCGGCATACCCAGCCCGGTCGGCGAGGTGCTGAACGTCATGGAATAGACGGTCATGATGTAGAACAGCGTGTAAGTGGCCAGCATAATGAAGGTACCCAGCACGGTTACACGGACATGTTTGGTCAGCAGGGTACCCAGCGGGATTTTCACCTGTTTTTTCGCAGCGGCAATTTTCGCAAAAACCGGTGTTTCATGCAGGGAAACGCGCACGTACAGGCCAATCAGCACCAGCACGGCAGAGAAGATGAACGGTATGCGCCAGCCCCAGCTCATAAACTGCTCGTCGGTCAGTAACCAGGAGAGCAGCAGGAAGGTGCCGTTTGCAAAGAAGAAACCAATCGGTGCGCCCAGTTGTGGGAAGGAGCCATACAGCGCACGTTTACGTGGCGGTGCGTTCTCTGTCGCCAGAAGCGCCGCGCCGCCCCATTCGCCGCCCAGGCCCAGACCCTGACCAAAACGTGCCAGCGCCAGCAGCAGCGGCGCCATCACGCCGATGGTCTCATAGCCCGGTAACAGGCCAATTAATACAGTAGAGATCCCCATTGTCAGCAACGATGCCACCAGGGTGACTTTACGCCCTACGCGGTCGCCGAAATGACCAAACACGGCGGAGCCGATTGGACGTGCAACGAAAGCGATCGCAAAGGTAGCGAGCGACTGCAGCGTTGCGGCGGTCGGATCACCCTGCTTGAAGAAGATATGCGGGAAAACGATAACTGCCGCAGTGGCATAAATGTAGAAATCGAAGAACTCGATGGCGGTACCAATCAGTGAAGCGATAACGACTTTACTGCGTGAGTTTACCGGCGTGATTTCCTGCTCGTTGTCTAAGGTTGTGGCTGTGGCTTGCATAAAATTTTCTTATTTTTGGCGAACGAACGACCATATTAGCCACAGCAAAAGCGACATTTCAATCTGTAACAAAGTGCGGAAACGTACGAAAACCAGGCAAAAAGCGGATAATTTTCAGACTTACGATTTATCTTCTATGAAATGCTTCACATATTTTCAATAATAGAATTTAAAACTGGTTTTCGGTTAAATAAAAGTTACAACCTGGATATTAATGCTGAAATGATGAATTGGGCTGAAATATTCAGCCCAATTAGGGTTTTAACGGTGTGTTCTGCCTGGCATGCGTGGATCGTCTTTGTAGTGCGCAGTGGCAATCCATGCGGCGCAAAACAGCGTCAGTCGGGCAAAAAAGTAAAAGAATGCCATCAGGCCCAGTACCGAACCGAAGGCGGCGCCAGAAGGCGATTGCACCAGCGATGGCAATGTATATGTCATCACGATTTTAATCACCTCAAAGCCGATCGCCGCAATAAACGTACCGCGAATCAATGCTTTTTTACGTGGACGGTGACGCGGTAAACGCCAGAAAATCCAGAAGAACAACAAGTAGTTGGCAAATACAGAGATCGCCAGACCAATCAGTCGCCATGCAGGTTTAAGCCACTCAATATTATCCAGATAGAGTGCGGAGATAATCATCTGCTGCGCCGAACCGGCAACAGAGGTGATGGAAAGGGTGACAATCAGCGCCACCAGCAGACCAATCAGCGAAATAAAATCACGGAAATATTTCACCCAGATTTTTTCCTGGTCCTGAGGGTTTCGCTCCCAGACATCCCGCGACTGTGCGCGTATCGCTTCGCGCAGGTTGCCCATCCAGTTAATGCCGGAGTAGAGCGCAATGGCCAGCCCGACAATACCTACCGTCGTTCGCTGTTGCACGGCGGTATTGATGGTGTTTTTCAGGGTTGTCGCCAGCGTCGGGTCGCTCACGTTGTTCAGGATTTTATTGAAAATATCCTGCAATAGCGTGGGGTGTGAGGCCAGAACAAACCCGGCAGCGGCAAAAGAGACCATCAGGATGGGTATCATCGACAAAAATGAGAAATAGGTGATGGCCGCGCCGAACTGGTTTCCCATACGGTCATTAAAACGCTCAGTGGCGCGAATCAGATGCGCAATCATCGGGCGGCGCTGCACTTTTTTCGCCACGTCAGTGACGGTTTCCAGCGTTGATCGCGCCGCGTTGTCATCAGATTTGGGAGTGTTGTCTTTCGTTGATATTCCCGAGGTGTCCATTTTTCTGACTGGCTCGTAATCCAGATCCTGGGTCGGACGTTTTTCGCTGTTTTCCGGCGTCATCAGGGCAATTTTCCTTCTTTATAGCTCGCAGTAAATAAAATTATAGACTGCGTCTAATCGACATAATCTTTCATCACCCCGGCCAGCCACTCCATAAACAGGTGTACGCGGCGCGACAGATTACGGCGATGGGGATAAATAAGTGATACCGGCATGGGTTCTGCACGATATTGCGGCAGGATCTCCACCAACTTTCCTGCGCGCAGAGCCTCCCGTACACCAACGCGCGGCACCTGGATAATCCCCAGTCCTGCGAGGCAGGCGGCGTGATAGGTCTCGGTACTGTTTACCGTCAAAATACCGCCGGTTTTCACCCATGTGGTCTGTTTATCAAGACAAACTTCAAAGCCTTGCGGACGTGCGCCGAGGTTGAGGGCGTAATGGACGACCGCATGCGAAGAGAGATCCTCCAGACTCTCCGGATAGCCGAAGCGCGCCAGGTAGTCGGGGCTGGCGCAGTTGATAATCGAAAGCTTACCCAGCGGGCGGGCAATCAGGCCGGAATCTTTCAGCGTGCCGACGCGCACCACGCAATCAAACCCTTCGCGAATAATATCCACCAGCCGGTCGCTGCTGCTCAGCTCCAGCTCAATGCCGGGATAGTGCTGCAAAAACGCGGGTAGCCGTGGAATAACCAGGTTTTTCGCTACCGCCACAGGCATATCAACGCGCAACCGCCCGCTGATGCTTGAAGGGTCGTGCAGAAAAAGGCCGTCGAGTTCGTCCATATTGGCGAGCAAATCTTTGGCCCGCTCGTAATAGACCATACCGTCCTGGGTGAGCTGTACCCGTCGTGTTGTGCGATGTAAGAGCTGTGTACCGAGGTGATTTTCCAGTGCCTGAATTTGGCGCGAAACACTGCCTTTGGGGAGGCCTAATGAGTCTGCCGCGCGGGAAAAACTCTCCAGTTCTGCCACGCGGATGAACAGTTGCATTGCATAAATTTTATCCATCGCCTGCATCCATTGTTGTTGTAAATGAAACAGTGAAGCGTAATTCAGCGTCTTTATTGTTTTACCACCAGCTAATAAGCTTTTTCCACAGTGAACAGCAAACAAAACGAGGTTTCTTATGACACAACGTATCGCATTAGTAACCGGCGGCAGCCGTGGACTGGGGAAAAACGCAGCGCTGAAGCTGGCTGAACGCGGAACCGCCGTTATCCTGACCTACAACAGCAACCAGCAGGCGGCTGATGAAGTTGTGGCGGAAATTGAGGGAAAAGGCGTGAAAGCGGTGGCTTTACAGTTAAACGTCGGCGATGTAGCGAGCTTTGAAGCTTTCGCCCTGAATGTACAACAGCAGCTTAAAAACGTGTGGAATCGGGATACGTTTGATTATTTATTGAACAATGCCGGTGTCGGCATTGCAGTTCCCTTTGCTGAGGCCAGCGAAGCTCAATTTGATGAATTAATGAACATTCATTTTAAAGGTCCCTTCTTCCTGACGCAGCGCCTGTTGCCGTTGCTGGCGGATGGTGGTCGCATCCTCAATGTTTCCAGCGGACTGGCGCGTTTTGCGCTGCCGGGATACGCAACTTATGGCGCAATGAAAGGGGCGATGGAAGTGCTGACCCGCTATCAGGCCAAAGAGTTGGGCGCTCGCGGGATTTCCGTCAATATCATTGCCCCTGGTGCAATTGAGACCGATTTCCGCGGTGGCGAAGTCCGTGATAACCCGCAAATTAATAAACATATTGCCGGGCAAACGGCGCTGGGGCGCGTTGGTAAGCCGGATGATATTGGTGGCGCGATGGCGGCACTGCTGAGTGATGATCTGGCATGGATGAATGCTCAGCGCGTGGAAGTCTCTGGCGGGATGTTCCTGTAGAAGTCCGATAGCTTAGCGTGGTTTTTCTATTGATATCAGTAAAATGCGTTATCATTTGCCCGGCGGCGTCATGCCCCCGGGCGGTGAGATAATTATTGCTTCTGAAAGTGGCTCACTTTGATACGCGCCGGCTTCTGTTTAGCATCTAACGACCCGCTAATGCCCACCAGTTCATCCGGGGAGACATTTTTGCCATCGAAGATGGCCATAGGGATATACACGTCAATTTGCCCGGTTTTGTCGCGGAACTGATAGAGATCTTCCCCCGTTTTCTTCACAAGGTACCCTTTGAGCGAAACGGAAGCTCCGTCATGCATGGTTTTTGCCTGTTGAATGGTCATGCTACGGGCATCTTCCATTCCACGATAGCCATCTTCCATTTTATGCGGCGGTGGCGGCGCTTTATCCGTCTTTAAACCAGTCGCATCCTGCGCGAATGCCGCCATGGAGAATAATGCTGTAAAACCTGTTATCAGCAGAATCTTCTTCATATGCACTCCTCTTTATTGCCAAAACACTGCCTAAGCCTGGCACAGAGAGAGGAAGATGACAGGTGAATTATCTGCTTTCGCGGTATTCATGGTGCAGCAGACCAAATAGCCAGTCGTTATGCCAGCGACCCGCCAGCCAGAACGCCTCGCGCAGTTCACCTTCCTGCACAAAACCCACCTTTTCCAGCAAACGCTTTGAGGCGTTGTTTCCTGCCGTCACGGTCGCGATAAGTCGGCGTACTCCCCCTTCGGCAAAGGCATAGCGGCAGAGTGCCTGTAACGACTCCAGCCCGTAACCTTTACCCTGCGCCTGGGTGGCAAAGAGAAAACCGACTTCGGCGCAGTCTGCTTCATGGTGACGATAACCCGTGACCCCAAGCGGGGCCTTCGTGGCGATATCGCGAACGACGAGACATAGCCAGTGTTCACTGCCGGGAGACCAGGCGGGCAGACGGGCATCAAATGCCTCGCGGATGACCTCTGGCGGGCGATCTTCGGCAACGTAACGCATGACCTGCTGGTCCTGCTGCAGTGCGAGGAAAAAAGGCCAGTCTTGTGGCGTTATCGGAGTGCAGATGAGCCGGGGAGTTTGCAGCGTCGGCATAAAAATAGCTCCATTGTTTTTTTCGTGTTAAAACCGCAATCACTGATAATAATCATTAACTGGTCTATGTTTTAACTATCCATAAATAAAGAAAAATTAACGTTTCTTTTTGCCAGTTAATTATTTCGCCGGTTGTACTTAAAGGAAAAGAATGACCCATATATCCTCGCAGAACCTGGGGGAACAATTCGAGCAATGCACAGGAATTATTCGTCAGGCATCAAAAGAAATATTAATGCTGCTTAATGTGCATTTTGACGAAGGGAAGGACCCTCGCTGGTTTCTTGAACAACTCGATATTGCGCGTCTGAGCCTGGGCGGTTGGGGCGCTGTCGCGAAACGGTTAAGGCTCAATGATGCGGAATTAACGCAATTCACTCTGCAGCTACGCCATTTGCAACAACTGGTACCCTATTATGAAAAGGGGCAGAACGTTACAGAGAACCAGCTCATTGTCGCTCTGCGTTTTGTGCGCACGCTGGAACATCTACGGGCAAAGCAGCCGTTGCTGACCTATCCGACAACCCTTAATGCGGACCGCGAAGGGCAACAGCAGGGGTTAAAACAGTTACGCGCACTGGAGTTGATGCTCAAATCGCTGGTTACGAATGCCTGGCCGGATGCGCTGCGGCTTAGCAACCATCTGAAAACGCGTTTTGGCGCCGATTGCGTTCGTCGCTGGTTGAAAATCGGCGATCGCAACGACGTACTCAGCGGTATGTTATTTAGCGAGCTGGCACTTTTATTAATTGATAAAAAAGAATTTAGTCAGCATTATGCCCGGCTTTTTAATGATTCACCGGTATTGAGCCTGTTTCTTGAGCCGCGTAAAACGCTGCAAACTTTTCTGGACGATATTCGGCAAATCCGCAGTGCCGTCGTCGCGGGGCAACCGTTAACCTCGAACCAGTTGATGCTGCTGGATAACTATTACCCGCAGATTACCGGGCCAGTGCAGCGAGCATGGGATGACGGGCGCATACAGATTAATCCCGCAAGCTTGCTGCAAGAGGCGGAAGATGAATTAGAGAGATTCTGGGAACAGGCGCGCAAGAAAGATCGTGCAGCGGGAGGTGATGCTATGCAAATTCGCGATGGAATTGAAAGGCCGGAAAAACGCGCCGCGCGTACCCGCGAGGAGCGTGAACAAATGCTTACCAAAGCGCTGTGGGGCGCAGTCGGTGTTGCGGTGCTGGTCATCGTGGCTGGAGCATTCTGGTTGTTCAGCGACTCATCTGTATCGGTGCCGCTGGCGGATCAAGGGCGCATTACGGTTCCTATCTCTCAGGATAAAGAGAAAGTGACGCCAAAAGAGGAGCTGACCAAAATGGGGATCAGCCGTGATGAGGGCAACTTCCGTTCTGCTATCGACCGCAACGATACCCGCGTGGTTTCGCTGTTTCTGCGCACGGGGATGAGCTGGAAATTGTCATGGACAGAACAGGCAATGGCGAATGATTACACTGATGTGCTGGAGATGTTGCTGCGTTATCGGTTGCAGATGGATGAAAACCGCCCTTGTCGTCGGTTTATCGAGAACATGACGCATGAGATGTCCTCTGGCACGAAGCTGACATCGCTGCGTAAGAACTACTTGCAGGCATTCTGTACGTCGGAACCCGTAGTGAGACGTCAGCGTTATGAAATGGAACAGGCGCAACTGCGTTATAAGGCTGCGCCTGACGATAACACGAAAAAATGGGCGGATATTCAGTCGGCTATTTATGATGTTATCGACTGAGTCAACGGGGGAGCTACGGCTCCCCGTATAAGCCAATCAGGCGTCTAACCACACCGTTTGTCCAGCCAAAGCCATCCTGGAGCGGATATTCACCCCCACCCCCTTCGCGCGGCGTACTGCTGGCGATATGGTATTTCTCAATAAGCTTGTGGTGGCGCTGGTAGAAATGGTTAACGGTACGCAGCCAGTTATGGGCAATCTCATCGCCCAGCGCGTCATTGCCATATAATTTAAAGCCCTGTATCGCCATCCACTGTAAAGGAGCCCAGCCGTTGGGCTTATCCCACTGCTCGCCGGTTTCATACTCTGTTGCCAGAATGCCGCCAGGCGTCATCAGGCGGGTGCGCGTGGCCTCTGCCAGCTTATCGGCCTGCTCATGGGTGGCCATGCCGACATACAAAGGCACCAGGCTGGCCGCTGAAAAGAGCGCCATTTCACCACGACGCCAGTCGTAATCGCGATAACAGCCCTTTTCCTCATCCCACAAGTAACGATTGACCGCCGCGCGTCTGTCGCTGGCTTTCTGACGGAATTGCGCCTCCTGCTCCCGTTCGCCTTTTAAACCGGCAATATTGGCAATAGCGCTTTCCAGTTTGAACAGGAAGGCGTTCAGGTCGATTGGGATAAACTGGGTGGTGCGAATACTTGCCAGGCGATTGGCGTCACGCAGCCAGCGCGACGAGTAGTCCCAGCCGGAAGCCGCACCTGCGCGGAGGTCGCGATAAACCTCGTTAGCAGGGCGAGAGGAGTGCTTAGCTGTTTCCACATCCTCCAGCCAGGATTCATCTCGCGGCGTGTCCCTGTCGTCCCAGTAACGGTTGAGCAGGGAGCCGTCAGGCATACGTACCGCGTGACGATAGGCCTGGTTTGGCAGCAGCGATTCCGCCCCATCCATCCAGAAGTCATACTCCATCAGCAGATGGTCCAGATAGCGCCGCGCACCGCGCACACCATCCTCTTCGAACAGTTCTACCATCAGGGCGAACACTGGCGGCTGCGAACGGCTGAGATAATAGGTACGGTTACCGTTCGGAATATGACCGTAGCGTTCAATCATCCAGGCGAAGTTATCCGCCATGCATTTCAGCATGTCGTGGCGACCGCTTTCCGCCAGCCCCAGCATGGTAAAATAGGAGTCCCAATAGTAGGTTTCGCTAAATCGGCCACCGGGGACGATGTAGGCCTGTGGCAGGGCAAGCAGCGATGACCACGGGATATGATCCTGCGGCTCACGTGTCAGCACTGGCCAGAGCTGGTCGATATGCTCTTTAAGAGAGTTTTCCGGGTCGGAAACATATTCACTGCCATAGGTTTCCGGCATCCAGAAGTGCGCCTGTACAAACAGACGCAGGTCAAAATCGGGCTTGCGCTTAATTTTGCGATAGCGAATTAAGATATCGAGCGGATCCATTTTCGGCGCACAGTCCGGGAATGTTTTGCTGTCGGCAAAAATACGCGATGACTGAACGTGTTCAAACAGTTCCAGGTAACGATCGGAAGGGGTCAGGGCATCCGAAGCGGGCAGCCCCTCGATCATTTCCGGTTCCGGCTCCGCGTCGATCATTTCAGCCAGTTTTAACTCGCAGGGATCGATTTCGTAGCGGGGTTCTTCTGTGATCCCAAATTCTACGGATTCAGCGCTGTGAAGTTTCTGGTTGAACATAATAATACTGGCCTCCGGAGGTCGTCGTAAGAGATTACGGGTGTTTCCCGGCATATATATAAGCTTAGACATTCGCTTCGATCTTTGGGGTGCAAAGCGTGCGCTAGATCACACTTAATCGCTGGTGAAAACAGAGCGAAATCTATTTATCTTTATTATTTCAGTCGCTTAATTACTACATGTCAGCAAGCGCAGCGCCAGAATTCAGAACATTCAAAATGCAACAGGTTATGAATATTCCGGGCAATCCCTTTAGCCTGGTGAATTTCCTCTATTCATGCCAGGCAGCAACTGCAAAAAATTCAGCGTTCGCGGATTATTTTCACTCTCCCGGGTGACAATCGCCATGCATAACTCTGCATCATCTTCGGTAAGAGGGATAAATTTCACCCCCTTTGGTTTGAGCTGATCGATAGGTCTGGGTAGGACGGAGACGCCAACCCCGGCGCCGACAAGCCCGATATGGGTCAATACTTCCGCCGCTTCCTGCACTACGTATGGGGTGAAGCCCGATTTTTGACACATGCGCCTGGCCTTATCCGGCACCGACGCACCGGCTGTGTCGGGATAAAAGATAAAAGGCTCATCTTTCACATCGGTGATGGTGAGAGTTTCACAGGTGGCTTTGGGATGATCGTCCGGCAGCACGACGCAGAGCTGGTCACGTCTGATAACCCGGATATTGAGGCCATCACGGGCTGTGCCTGGCGTGACGCGAATGTATCCTACATCGATATCTTCATTCAGCAGAGCGGTGAATTGCTGTTGTGAGTACATCTCGCTGAGGGTGACCCGAACCGCAGGGAACTGACGGCGGAAGGCTTTGAGCGGTTCGCTGAGTTCATCAACCAGCAGCCCGGTGGTGGTAAACCCAATGCGTAACTCCCCGCTTTTTCCCTGCGCGATAGCCTGTAGATCTGCGGGCAGGTCGCTGCTGAGTCGCAACATCTCCTTCGCCTTAATCACCAAATGCTCGCCCGCCTCTGTGAGGGCGACTTTGCGCCGGGTGCGATTGAACAACAGAACGCCCAGTTCTT
Organism: Phytobacter palmae; assembly: GCA_900112785.1. Classification (GTDB taxonomy): domain Bacteria; phylum Pseudomonadota; class Gammaproteobacteria; order Enterobacterales; family Enterobacteriaceae; genus Phytobacter; species Phytobacter palmae. Next base: position 186,188 of record FONB01000004.1, read on the forward strand.
CCTCAAGCGCCTGGATCTGCTGTGATAATGGCGGCTGACCGATGTTGAGCTTTTCTGCCGCGCGGGTGAAGTGAAGCTCCTCGGCCACGGCCAGAAAATAGCGAAGGTGACGAAATTCCATTTATATTTCCGGATATATAAATATATAGAGATTTATATATTGGACAGATATAAATCGCAAATTTACTATAGCCGCCGGATTATAAATAAAACGCGATTCCACTTTTCACAGGCTCCCCCACGCGTGCGGGTGGCAGGCCTGTACGCTGAACCAGGAAAACCAGATGAGCAGTGAATTATTGGTATTAATACCCGTGGCATTTATTGCCGGAATTATCAATGCGGCGGTAGGCGGAGGTGGGTTGATTACCATGCCGACGTTTTATTCTACTCTGCCGCATTTCACACCTGCCGAAATAATGGGAATCGATAAGTGCTCCTCAGTAATGGGGCACCTGATGTCTATTAAACAATTTACCGCGCGCCTGCGATTGCCATGGACATTGATTTTGCCGACCGCAATCAGTGCGGTTATTGGCGCATACTCGGGCATAAGGTTGCTTGATTTTATGCCATCAGACTGGATGCGTCCGATAGTGATTGTGGTACTGGCGATCATGCTGGCGTACACGTGGTTTAAACCGCAGTTCGGTCATAGCGATACCAGCCGGGAACCCACCCGGGGCGATTTGGCTAAGGGGATACTGTCAGGTTTTGCGATTGGTTTTTATGACGGCTTTATCGGCCCGGGGACCGGCAGTTTTCTGCTCTTTTTATTTATCCGTTTTTTCCATTTTGATTTTTTACGCGCCACGGCCTGCGCGAAGGTGGTAAATTTCGGCACCAATTTCTCCACGCTATTCTTTTTAATTCCTAATGGTCTGATTCATTACGAAATGGCGATACCGTTAGGAGTTTCCGCGATTTGTGGTTCGCTGGTAGGCGTACGTGTTGCCCTGCGCGGCGGAAATCTGTGGATCCGCCGTCTGTTCCTGATTCTGGCCGCCACGCTGCTGATAAAGCTGTTATGGGAAACGCTGCATTAACCGTGCATCAGGTTATCGAATGACCTGCCGCCACCTTTGCATGCTATCGTCAGCGTTTTCCCACTATTTGCGTGAGACGATAATGGAATTCGCGACGGTTTCGCTTGATGAGTGCCTTGATATTCGCCATCCGGTGTTATGGCCGCAACTTCCCCGTGATGCGTCACGGGTGGAAGGTGACGAGGATGCGTTGCATTTCGGCATGCTGCATAACGGTAAGCTGGTAAGCTGCCTGTCGGTCTTTATGCTGGATGCGTCGGTTTGCCAGATTCGCAAATTCGCGACTCTTGATACCTATCAGGGGCAGGGTTTTGGCGGTTTTTTGTTGCAGTCGGTACTGGAAAAGATGACGGCAGACGGGGTACGGGAAGTGTGCCTTGATGCGCGTATCGGGGCCGTCAATTTCTATAAGAAGTTTGGTTTCCGTGCCGAAGGCGAGAGGTTTTTTAAAAAAGGCGTCGAGTACGTGCGAATGACGCGGGGTCAGGAGCATCCCCCGGTGGCGCTTTTGCTTACCGGGGCTATAAAATCGTAGTCCGGCTAAGGGGCTTGCGCCGCATCCGTGAATCCTCACAGGAGGCGGGGAGATTTATCGAGCGGGCTGATGACGTGTTTGCCCCTCTCCCTTTTAAGGAGAGGGGGCTGCGCAATTAACGCGGGATCTGCTGCGTAATGCAATGAATATTGCCACCGCCGAGCAGGATTTCCCGAGCCGGAACGCCGGTAATCAGAAAATCCGGGAACATCTGACGGAACAGCACTTCGGCCTGCGCATCGGTTTGTGGGTCCAGCAGCGGGTAAATAATGTGGTCGTTACTGACCAGGTAATTCACGTAAGAGCCCGCCAGACGATTGCCTTCGGTGCGCTCAATCGCTGTCCCTTTTTCGACGTCACAGGTCTCTTCTGCGCTGGCATACAGCGGCTGCGGTGACGGCACTTTCCAGATTTTTAGCTTGCGACCACGTGCATCCGTGGTGTTTTCCAGGATGTTGAGTGCGGCAACGGAGCGGGCATACTGCGGGTCGTTCTCGTCGTCAGTCCAGTGCAACGCTACTTCACCCGGGCGGACAAAACAGCACATGTTGTCGATGTGGCCATCGGTTTCGTCGTTGAATACCCCTTCCGGCAGCCAGATAAAGGTCTCAACGCCCAGATACTCACGCAACTGTTGCTCAATTTCCGCCTGTGACAGGTGTGAGTTGCGGTTCGGGTTAAGCAGGCACTCTGCGGTGGTCATGAGTGTACCTTCGCCATCAACGTGAATAGAGCCGCCTTCCAGAATCAGGTCAGTGTGATAGCACGGCATCTGGTGATACTGCGCCACCTGGCCTGCCACGAGCTGGTCTTTATCCCAGCTCTCATACAGGCCGCCCTGCAAACCACCCCAGGCGTTAAACGTCCAGCTCACGGCGCGAATCTCTCCCGCCGGGTTACGGACCACGGTTGGGCCGGTGTCGCGCATCCAGGCATCGTCGCTTTCCATCTCAATCAGCGTCACGCTGGCTGGCATGGTGCTGCGCGCTTTGTCCATTTCAGCACGGGGCACCGCCATAATAACCGGCGTGGTGCGGGAAATGGCCTCAGCCACGGCGGCGAACGCCTGCTGTGCGGGCGCACCATTGGCGCGCCAGTTGTCAGTACGATAAGGCCAGCACATCCAGACTGCCTGATGCGGCGCCCATTCTGCAGGCATAGCGAAGCCATCCTGACGCGGAGTTGTCAGCGCGGACATTATTTGCTCCTTTCGCTGCCGTCAGAAGTGGCGATGGTGCCGTACATGTTCGGACGACGGTCGCGGAAGAGGCCCCATGACGCGCGCTGTGCGGCAATCGCGTCCAGGTCGAAGGTGTGTACCAGCACCGCTTCGTCGGTTTTGTTAGCTTGCGCGACCAGCTCACCGGTCTGATCGGCGATAAACGATGAACCGTAGAAGGTCATTTCCAGTCCTTCGATATATTTGCTCGCTTCGGTACCGATACGGTTAGAGGCGATAACCGGCACCAGATTTGCCGCAGCGTGGCCCTGCTGAACGCGCGTCCAGTGCGGCTGGCTGTCGATATCCGGGTAAGCTGGTTCAGAACCAATTGCCGTCGGGTAGAAGATGATTTCCGCGCCATTGAGTGCCAGACAGCGTGCGGTTTCAGGGAACCACTGATCCCAGCAGATGCCCACGCCGATTTTCGCGTAGCGGGTATTCCACACTTTGAAGCCGGTATCACCTGGGATGAAGAACTGTTTTTCCTGATAGGCCGGGCCGTTCGGAATATGCGTTTTACGGTAGGTTTCCATCACGGTGCCATCGGCATCGATCATCACCAGCGAGTTGTAGTACGCATTATTGTGTTTTTCGAACAGGCTTAACGGCAGAACAACTTCCAGCTCTTTTGCCAGGGCGGAGAAATGTTTGATCAACGGGCTGGTGGCTACTTCCTGCGCCAGCGCATAGTGCTCCGGGCTCTGATCGATACAGAAGTAGGGGGCCGCGAACAGCTCCTGAATCAGGATAACTTGCGCGCCTTTGCTGTGCGCGTCACGTACCAGACGCTCAGCGTTGGCAACGTTTTTTTCCAGTTCCCAGGTGCAGGCCATTTGAGTAGCGGCAACCGTTACATTTCTCATGAGCGTCTCCATAAAAGCAGATGTTGAAGGGTGCAGTTTATAAACACCAGGCGTGCTTACTTTACGTTGTGATGACTATAGCAATCTCCAGTGTTATGCATAAAATGTATTATTTTCATGAAATAATGAATGGGAGACATAGTGGTGATGGATCTGAATTTGCTGCGCCTGGTGCCTATTCTGGCCAAAGAAAAAAATGTCACCCGGGCGGCACGCAAAGCCAATATTACTCAGTCGGCATTCAGCCACGCGCTCAATCGCCTGCGGGAACAGCTTAATGATGAGATGTTCGTCCGCACCCGCAATGGCATGGAACCGACGCCTTACGCGGCGTCGATGATCCCGGTCATTGAAAATGCCCTGAGCAAACTGGAGGCGGCCACACGGGGAAAAGGTAATTTCGACCCGAGCAAAGATCCGCACACCTTCTACATTGGCGCGGTGGATTACTTCGAATTTATGTATATGCCTGCGCTGACGGCGAAATTTAAACACTCTGCGCCTAATGTTCGCCTGTCCGTCGATATTCTTTCGGAAACCATTAAGTTTGAACGGGTGGAACGCGGGCAACTGGATGCCTTTATCGGCGTGGATAATCTGCAATACATCCCCCAGTATTTTAATAAACACCCACTGATTTCCGACCATTATGTGGCGATTGCTTCGGTGGAGCGTCGCGATCTTCCTGAACAACTGACTCTTAAACACCTGGTCACGGAAGCGCAAATTCATCTCCCGGCGGTCAGTTCCGGCGCGGACCATATTGATAGCTGGCTACTGACGCAGCACCTCTACCGCCCGCTAACAACGGTGGTGCAGAGTTACGCGGTGGGTGGGCGTGTGGCGGTGGCGTCGGGTTATCTGATGTGCGTACCGTACCGCATTGCGAAAGAACTTGCCGCGATGATGCCGCTGCGAATTATGGATTTACCCGATGGCGCACCGTCTTATGACTTAATCCTGTTAACACATCGCTTATTTGATTATCAGTCGGCATTGCAGTGGCTGATCAGTGAATTAAAGGTGGTTAGTTTTGATGTATAACCATTTTTTCAAATATTCTTCACCAACAACCTTAGATTTATCATCGTAAGCAATCGATTTTAAATAACCAAGGATTCATCCAATGAATTATTAATAAAATCATCAAATGATGTCTGATTTTTAATGACTGCTGACTTGACGACCCGAATAGCGGGGTATAAGTTATGGAAATTACATTTTATTAATCACATCAGACGTCTGAGGATGCCTGAGAATGAATAAATATAACTATTTTGAATAATTCAAGGTGGTTATGTTGCCAGTGACATTAATTCATTTACAAGGACGAGATTGTTATGATTCAAGGGAAACTGAACTTTAAAAGTGCACTGTTCATATTGTTCTTATCCAAAAGCGCTATGGCTTTTAACTTTAATCAATCAAGTGCAACAGCCTATATGAATGCTTCAGGCTTCCCCAATACATTGGGAGATATTACTTCTTTAGCAAGTGGAGCAGCGTCGGTCACCGCGAATGGCTGGCCAAATCCTATTTCAAAAGATCTGGTTAAGATTGAATCAGTTACACTGGACCCAGCACTGATTGATCGTGAATTTACGATTGAAGTTAAAATCGCCAATTCAAGTTGGATGTCCAGTACTACGGCGATAAATAAATGTGTCTGGGTGGATGGGATTTGCTCTACGAATGGCTCAACGTCCACGGCAGTGAGTAATAGGGCAACCCAGCCGGTGTCAATTAGATTAAAGAGAAATAGCCGTAATCCTTATGCTGCAATTCCGAATGGTGCGAATATTGCGACTATTGGATTACGGCAATATGGATCATCACGGATAGGATCGCTTGCTAATCTCTATTTTAAATTTAATGGATCTGTCACGCCCATTATTCCTACCTGTGATGTCAAAAACTTCGATAACAACGTTACCCTACCCGTGGTTAATCGTACTGATTTAGTGAGCCATGGTTCCGGGCGCTACACCCGTGTGACCAAAGAATTTCATATTAATCTCGCCTGCGAATACTCACCCAAAGTCAGTGTCAAATTTAATGGTGACAAAATGTCAGGTATTGCCAGCGAAGATGTTCTGGTAAACACATTCAGTGGCAACGATAATATTGGTGTTCAACTTATGTATAACAGTAATGCGATAAAAATTGGTGACAATATTGAAGTACTGAGCGCGGCGGCTAACAGTGAAAATTTAAACTTTAACGCTTATTATTACTATAAAGGTGGTGCAGTACAGAGCGGCCTCGTCAAAGCTAACAGTGAATTCACCTTTACCTACCAATAATTTTTCTTTTCAGGGGCATAACCATGCCCCCAATGGTTCATCAGGCACTCTGCGCCAGCATATCCTGCTGGGGTGCCACACGATTAAACGCCTGATGTACAAAGCGGCGCAGCAATTCTGTAGCTTCCGGCGACGGCTGAACAGCTGATAATAGCGCCTGCGGATCAAACCCTTCTTCAATCAGCACAGCCTCGCGCTGGCGAATCATGTCAGAGGCGATTTCTGGAGTGAATTCCGGGTGAAATTGCGTCGACATGGCATTGGGTCCGTAGCGAACAATCTGGTGCCGATCATGAGCGGATGACGCCAGCGCCAGCGCCCCTTCCGGCAGGCGGGAGACGGTCTGCATATGGGTCAAATGCGCCGGAAATTCACGCGGCAGGGTGCTGAGCAGCACATCATTACTGGCGTGAGGATGAAGCTGAATCGCCTGGCTGCCAACCTCACGCCCCTGCGGATGCCATTCCACTTCCCCACCTAATGCATGCGCCATTAACTGATGACCATAACAGACGCCAAACAGCGACATACCTGTTGATATGGCTTCGCGTATCCACGCGGCGGCAGCTTCGCTCCAGGGGAGGCGGTCTGTGACCATTGCCCATGAGCCGGTAATCACCGCCACGCGGCTGGCATCCGGCGGCGGAAGCGCTTCGCCTTCAAACACTCTGACCACTTCTGTTTTCTCCAGAGGATGCTGAATGGCACGACAAAACCAGGCGGGGATATCGCCATGAGCTTCACGAATAGACTCTGAGGGGAAACCTACTTGCAGGATAATTAACGGACGGTCTGCCATTACAACCACTCTCTTCCTCTGCTGAACATTTGCTCAACTATGCGCCGAAAAATACGGCCTGTGAAGGGTTTAGCGCGAAGAGGATTGTAAAGGCGAAGCGGCAAACGGCGCGCTTTGCAGGCCTGTTCTGTGGCTATTTGGTTGTTTTAGTGGTGAAAAAATAATCACGGTAAGGCTTATGCTTTTTTTGACTATTTTTAGCTTTTTTACGCTCGCGCAGACGATCGCATGAGCGACTGTTGACAGATATGCCACCAGATGGTTGTATCACTCAACTATCTCTTTGAAGAGCTACAGGTATGCAAAACGCCAGTCTGGTTAATGAGATCCGTGTTGCCTCCCGTCTTATGGTCCGCGAGCTGGGGTTTATGCATGCCACCCTTGCTGCCACAGACTATTCCCCCTCAGCGGTGCATACCCTGTTAGAAATTGACAACCAGGGGGCTATGACCGCAGCTCAACTGGTCCAGATGTTGGGGCTGGAGAAATCCAGCGTAAGCCGTATGCTCTGTAAGCTCGTTCGTGCGGGCGAAATTCATGAAGTGCCGTCCAGAGTCGATGCGCGTTTTAAACAGCTGCAACTCACCGCTCAGGGAAAGGAGAGCGTCGCGCGCATCAACCAGTACGGCAGCATGCAGGTAATTGAAGCGCTTGAGCATCTCACCCCTTGCCTGCAACACGCTGTTGCCGCTGGCCTTTCAGCTTATGCACATGCGCTGGCAGCCTGCCGGAACGGTGAAGCACCATTGCAACAACGCGAGATTGAGATCGTCTCAGGCTATCGTCCTGGCATGATTGGCCGAATTAGCGAAATGCATGCCAGCTATTACTCCCGCCATTATGGCTTCGGGTGTTTTTTTGAAAGCAAAGTGGCGGCAGGGCTGGCTGACTTTGCCGGGCGCCTGGATGTGGCGTGCAATCGTATCTGGCTTGCCGTTCATCATGGGCGGATTGTGGGTTCGCTCGCGATTGATGGGCAGGATCTGGGTAATAACGAGGCGCATCTTCGCTGGTTCATTCTTGATGATGATTGCCGTGGCAGCGGCGTGGGCCGTCGGTTACTCAGCGAAGCGATGGATTTCTGCGACAGTCAGAATTTCACAGCGGTGCAACTGTGGACCTTTAGCGGACTTGATGCGGCGCGGCGGCTTTATGAATCCTTTGGTTTTCTGCTGGCAAAAGAGTGGCAGGGGGAACAGTGGGGCAGCAAGATGCGGGAACAGCAGTTTACGCGCAAACGCGTATGAGACTCGTGTAGCGTAAATATTGAGAGTGATTGATGAATTGTCCCTCACGGTGTGCAGACGTTTATGATGTACGCGTTTTCAACCTGGCGGCCGTTTTCCGAATTGTTGTCCGCAATGTATCACCCGGAAATACTTCATCTGATTACCTGTAAATATTGTCTCATGGCTGACATTTTAACAGGAAGACGCTTATTTTAATGGGAATGGTATTCGTTTCGGATCGCGTTGCACATATTTAGCTTAGGGATATTGCCTACGAAATATAAGGTTACTCATAGCGATTAAAATGCTTTCATATCTGGTTTCATGAGAATGTTCGCATATTGATAAAAATATTATTGATATCATCGATGTATGCTCATCCACAGGAAATAATTCATTACGCCGATATTATCTTTTATAGAAACAGGGCATGGCACTTAAAAATGTGAACGGCAGAGCGTTTTTTTCTAAAACATCATTTTGTCCTTTGAATGCGTTTTTATATGAAACCGTAGCACGATTTAGATTAAAGAATTTCAAATAAATGTCGTTATTACACCTAGTTCAACCAGATTGAGTGCTGCCATTATGACATGGAAAAATACCCAGGGCCGAATTGGCCTGTTGCTTATAAGCTTTTTCGTTATCTTATTGATTGTTACCTATATTGTTATCAAGCAATTCGTTTCTCCGCAGATTATTGAAACTGAGACCAAAAATATTCAGGCGACGGTTGAATTACAAAGTAACGCGATTAAAGAACAGATGAACCGCGTTAAGGCTCAGCAACGCTCAATCACAGAATTGGTTGTCGGGCTGCAAAGTGAGCAAATCGATGAATTATTACCGCGTCTGGTTAACCAATATGGCGATTTAAACGTATTCGGCGGCGGGATTTGGCCTTTGCCTGGTCAGCGTGATCCGGCACGGGACAAATTCAGTACCTTCTATGCCCGTGACGGAGGCGGCAATCTGCAGGTCAATACCGTATGGAACCAGCCGGAATCGGCAAAATACTGGGAACAACCCTGGTATAAAGACGGCATGAATGCGCCAAAAGGCGAATGTGCATGGGCGAAAGCCTATCAGGACGCAGCCAGCCCGCAGCCGAGGACTAACTGTGCAATGGCGATCTGGAAAGACGGTAAAGCCTGGGGCGTGGCGACCATTGACGTGACGCTGGGCTTCTTTAACCAGCTTGCAGTCGACATGGGCAAAGCGGTAAACGGCAGCGTACTGATTGTCGAAGCGGACGGCAAAATCGTCGGCAACGGTTCCTCCGTACAGGATAAACCGGCGCTGTCAAACGTTCGCGATCTGGGCATTCCGGCGGCGGCACCGTTAATGAGCCTGTTAGGCCAGGGTAAAACAAAAGAAGTGCGTGGTAGCTATGACGGTGAAGACGGGGCGCATTCCCTGTTCGTTCTGCCAATCAGCGGCAGCCCGTGGTTTATGGCGGTCGACATTCCGAGCAGCCACCTGGTAAGCCTGTCTGACGCTATTATGACCAAACTGACCATCGTGCAGGCGATTATTGGAATACTTATCGTCTTTATCATGATGATCATTGTGCGCAATATTTTCCATAATGTGACGCTGCTCAATCGTAATATTGAAGCGCTGTCGAGCGGTGGTGCGGATTTAACGCAGCGTCTTGCGCAAAGTAAGAGTCCGGAATTTAACGCCATTATCAATAACTTCAATAAGTTTATTTCATTCCTTAATGAACTGATGCAGCAGGTAGGGAATAGCTCAATGGCGATCTCTTCGGCTTCGCGCCAGATTGCCAGCGGCAACCTGAATCTCTCCTCGCGTACCGAAGATCAATCGGCCTCGATTGTGGAAACGGCGGCTTCCATGGAAGAGTTAACCAGTACCGTGCGCCTTAATGCAGAGAATGCATTGCAGGCGAATAAGCTGGCGGAAGAGGCCTCAGCGGCGGCGAAACAAGGGGCCAATGTGGTTAACAAAGTCGTCTCCACGATGAATAACATCAATGAGTCCTCCTCTAAGGTGGTGGAAATCATCAGTGTGATTGACGGCATCGCCTTCCAGACCAACATCCTTGCGCTTAACGCTGCGGTGGAGGCGGCAAGGGCGGGTGAACACGGGCGTGGCTTCGCCGTGGTCGCCGGGGAAGTTCGTTCACTGGCGCAACGCAGTGCCCGTTCGGCTCAGGAGATCAAGAAATTGATTGAAGAGTCGGTGAGCAGCATTGAACAGGGCAGCGGACTGGTCCGTCAGGCGGGTACGACGATGGACGGCCTGATGGAAAAAGTTGAAGGCGTGGGCGTACTGATCTCAGAAATCAGCTCTTCCAGCGATGAACAAAGTCGTGGGATTGCCCAGATCAACATCGCCATTAACCAGCTCGATAGCGCGACGCAGCAGAATGCGGCGCTGGTCGAAGAAGTTGCGGCGGCCGCGCAGTCCATGGAAGAACAAACCGTACAACTCGAAAACGTCGTTGGTAGCTTTAAGCTCTGACAGACAACCTGGCCGACTCTGCGGAGTCGGCTTTCTTATTTCCGGCGTCCGCCACTTATCCTTCCCGTCAATTTCCATTTCATTCCCCTTGTCGTAAAAATTCATTCGCACTACTGTATTTTTACTAAACAGAGGAATCCCCATGCTGAACTGGTTTGCAAGCGGCGGCGCTGATTACGCCCGCTATCGCCCGGAATACCCCACAGCCTTGCTGGACTACCTGCTTTCGGTGACGCCGGAGCGTCGCCATGCGCTGGATGTCGGTTGCGGTACGGGCCAGTTAACCCTTTTACTGGCCTCAGCTTTCAACAAGGTGACGGGCATTGATCCCAGCCAGACGCAAATCGACAACGCCACGCCGCATGCCCGCATTGAGTATCTGACAGGCCCGGCGGAACAGCTTCCTCAGACGCTGCGCGATATCAATCTGATTACCATCGCCCAGGCAGCCCACTGGTTTGATTTACCGGCCTTTTACCGTGAAGTTCAGCGGATTGCGGCGCCAGACGCGGTGATCGCGATTATCAGCTACGGCGTTCTCAATCCTGACGAGACCATTTGGACGCGCTTTCGCCAGTTCTACTACGACGAGATTGGCCCCTACTGGCCTCCGGAACGGCAACTGGTGGACAACGGGTATGCGGGCATCGCTTTCCCGTTTACGGAAATGGCCGTGCCGGAAATGGAGATTCGTTTGCAGTGGGATCTTGACGCCTTGATGGGGTATCTCTCCACCTGGTCTGCGGTGAAGCGCGCGCGTGACGCCGGACAGGAAGGCCTGCTAATTCGTTTTTACGATGATGTGCGCAACCTCTGGGGCGACCCGGCCCGCACGCGCCCCTTTAGCTGGCCGATTAACATCAGGGCCGGGAAAATAGGGTAACGTCCCGGCGCAGTAATGCAGGTAGAGGGCAGATTGAGCGTGTCATGCCTGGCGGTTGCTGACGGTCAGTACTGCTTTTCACCGTCTCGCTTAGCTCTCGCTTTTTGCTGGCGGATAAAATCCTCAAGGGACCTGTCGGGCCGTTCGACAAACTGGTTTCCGGTTAAGGTCACGGCCAGGCAGCGATCGAGGCGGAAGCAGCGATAATCCTGACGCAACTCGCACCAGGCTACCACTACCCACACCTCTCCCCAGAAAGAGAGGCCGAGCGGATGAATCACCCGCTCTGAGCCTTCACCCAGCTCGTTCTCATAACCAATCCAGACCTCATCACGCTGGCGCATGGCCTGATGGAATATATCAAACCAGCGCCGCGTCTGTGGGTGCTTGCCAAAGTCCGGGGTCAGAATGCGGTTTCGTTCGGCCAGGATGCGTCTGTCTGTCGGCAGCACCGCCAGCAGCTTTTCCTGTGCCGAACCCGCCGCGTTAGCCAGTGCGTCGCCGCTCCAGGTTTGCAGCATGCCGATCGCCGCGATCAGCGCTTCTACTTCCATCGCGGTGAACATCAACGGTGGGATATCAAAACCCGGCATCAGGCGATACCCACTCCCTGCCTCACCCTGAATGGGCACGCCGGAAAGCGACAAATCGCGAATATCCCGATAGACGGTACGCTCCGACACCTCCAGCCTCTCGGCCAGCAGAGCGGCCGTGACCCGACGGCGCGTACGCAGTATCTGGACTATCTGGAACAGACGATCGGCACGGCGGCTCATGGCAAGTTTCCTGTCAGCATCCAATAAGCATTATCAGGCTGGTTGATGAAGCCCGACTTTATTCCCTTCACTGTCAATGATAAGCGCGATGGTGCCAATATCATCCGGTAAAATTTCTGGCCCGAAGCAGCAGGAGCCACCTTTTTCCGCCACTTTCTGGAGGGAAGCGGCGATATCTGCGGTATAGAGATAGACCACGGTGCCGTCCGTTGAAGGCTGTAACGTCTCTGATTTTACCAGCGCCCCGCCAGTCGACGGCTCCTGATAATGAAAGACCGCCATCGACATACCGGCGACATGCTCCTGACGAAATTGCGCGTTGATGCAATGTTCATAAAATGCCGTTGCCCGTTGCAGGTCCTGAACCGGAATCTCAAACCAGTTGATAATGTTGCTCATTTTCTCGTCCTCGTTGTGTTTTCGACAACGAGATAATGACACCCCCCTCCTGACAGCATAGTGTCAGGAGAGATCGAGGAGGAAGATATTATTCCCGGAGGCGGTGCTGCGCACCTGTCCGGGCTACACGCGGTAGCCCGGACAGGGATTCACCAGGGGAGGAGGTTACCGCATGGTGACAAATTCTTCTGCCGCTGTCGGGTGAATCGCCACGGTATTATCGAAATCCTTTTTGGTAGCGCCCATTTTCAGCGCGACCGCGAAGCCTTGCAGAATTTCATCCATCCCGAAACCGATGCCGTGGATACCGACAATTTTCTCTTCCGGGCCAACGCAGACTAATTTCATGCGGCACGGCTGACGGTGAGAGGTCACGGCGGTATACATCGCAGTAAACGATGATTTATACACTTTAACTTCGCTATCGCCATACTGCTCGCGCGCCTGCGGCTCGGTTAAACCGACGGTGCCGATCGGCGGATGGCTGAACACTACGGTAGGTATGTTGCTGTAATCCAGATGTTCGTCCGGCTTGTTATTGAACAGGCGTTCAGAGAGGCGACGGCCTGCGGCCACGGCGACAGGGGTCAGCTCAACCGCTCCTGTATTGTCACCCACGGCGTAAATACCCGGCACGGAGGTATTCTGGAATTTATCCACCACGATGAAACCTTTCTCGTCGGTTTTCACCCCTGTGACTTCCAGATTGAAAGTGTCATTCGCCGGTTCACGGCCAATCGCCCAAATCAGGCAGTCCACTGTCTGGCTGCGTCCATCGTCCAGCTCCAGCGTCAGGCTGCCATCGGCGTTTTTCACCACCGCTCTCGGTACAGCCTGGGTATGCAGCGTCGGGCCTTCGGCCGCCATCACTTCAACCAGCGTTTCGCTGATTATCGGGTCGAAGCTACGCAGCGGCGAGTGCTTGCGCACGAACAGATGTGCTTCTGCACCCAGCCCGTTAATCACTCCGGCCAGTTCAACGGCAATATAGCCTGCGCCTACCACCGCCACGCGTTTCGGCAACGCGGGCAGGGCGAAGAAACCGTCTGAGTCGATACCGTATTCCGCACCCGGAATCTTCGGATGACTTGGGCGACCACCGGTGGCGATCAAGATGTGATCGGCAGTGATCGTCTCGCCATTAACCTCGATAGTCTTCGCATCGACAAAACGGGCGAAACCGCGAATCACATCGACATTGTTTTTACCCAGCACGTTGTCATAAGAGGTGTGGATACGGTCAATGTAGGCCGTGCGGCTGGCGACCAGTTTGTTCCAGTCGAAATGATTGACGGTGGTGTCGAAACCGTAGTCCGGCCCGTACAGATCAATAGCCTCACGGATTTGCGCCGCGTGCCACATCACTTTTTTCGGAACACAACCCACATTCACGCAGGTGCCGCCCAGCTCTTTGGCTTCAATCAGCGCGCACTTCTGGCCGTACATGGCGGCGCGGTTAATTGAGGCAATGCCACCGCTGCCACCGCCAATGGCGATATAGTCGTAATGTTTGCTCATGGTTAATTCCTTAGAGCCTATCCAATTAGGCTATTTTATTTGCCACCCTGGACCTGGCAGTGCTCACACTCCTCACGTACTGCGTGTACGCTGCGGTTGTTCCGCGCTGTCCGTGTCCAGACTCGCTGCAACACTGTACGCCTACCGGGCAGGCGCTTAATCCTGAACGAGGTCGAAAGTGTCGCGATTGTAACGCGCTGTCTGCAAAGATCCTTCGATTGCTGCGATTACTCGGGAACAATCCAGTTGATGAGCGTATGGCCTGTCCCGGCTGGCACCAGTTTACTGTGCAGCCACGGCAGCACGTTATTCATCTGTGCTTCTAATTTCCACGGTGGGTTAATCACGATCATGCCGGAGGCCGTCATCCCGCGCTGGTCACTGTCCGGGCGAACCGCCAGCTCAATCTGCAGGATTTTACGAATGCCGGTTGCTTCCAGGTCATGCACCATACGTTTGATTTGCTGGCGTAGTACCACCGGGTACCACAGGGCATAGGTACCGGTGGCAAAGCGCTTGTAACCTTCGCTAATGCCGGATACCACGGCCTGATAGTCGCTTTTGATTTCATACGGCGGGTCGATCAGCACCAGGCCGCGACGGGAAACCGGCGGCAGTTTAGATTTCAACTGCTGGTAGCCATCGGCACGCTCAACGCGGGCTCGCTCGTCTTTCTGAAACTCCTGGCGCAGCAGCGGATAGTCGCTCGGATGCAGCTCGGTCAGGAACAGACTGTCCTGCTCGCGCAGCAACTGACGGGCAATCAGCGGTGAACCGGGATAGTAGCGCAGGCTCTCGCTACGGTTGAAATGGCGAATCACATTCATATAGGGCTCAAGTTCAGCCGGAAGATCATCCTGTTGCCAGATGCGCCCAATCCCTTCCAGATACTCCCCGGTACGTTCGGCATGTTCACCGGAGAGTTGATAGCGGCCCGCACCTGCATGAGTATCGAGATAGAGAAACGGTTTCTCTTTTTCCTTGAGCGCTTCAATGATCAGGCTCTGAACGGTGTGTTTGAGAACGTCGGCATGGTTGCCGGCGTGGAAGCTGTGGCGATAACTGAGCATGGAGATAGAAATTCCAGAATATGAACGAGATTAGCGACAGTTTACCGTAGATTGCGCGGGAATGCCGTTGAACCCTGCGGTTGTTTCAGGCGGTCGTAAAACGTTTCAAAATTTATCCCTGTCACAAAAGCGTCAACTTGTAGGGCTAGCGTCGAGCGCAGGCAAGGTAATCACTTGAATAAAAGGATAAAAAATGAAAATCCGTCTAACACTATTAACCGCCTCCCTGCTGCTTGCTCACCAGGCGATGGCGAAAGATGTGTCACTCAGTACGGCGCGCGATATTGCCAATACCACCACGCCAGCTTCGGAAAGTCAGGCGTTTGATGCGCTGGAAAACCAGTCGCTGGCCGCGCTGCGTGCTGCGCTCAAAGGCGACGGCGCAAAGGTGGAGCGCGAGCGCCTGGAAAAAGCGTCGCAAAGTGCAAAACAGGCCGACACCGCCTGGCTGAAAGCCAGCGGCTATGATTTCAAAGTAAAAGATAACCAGCAGGCAGGCATTGAATTGCTCTCCTCATTCAATAAGCTGCCTGCCTCCGAACTGGAAGCCAACCTGAACACCGTTGAGAAAATTAACCTCGACGCCACCCAGGGGCTGCGCCATCAGGCGCTGGCGGATGCAGAAGGTATCAGCTACCTGTACTTCCTGTCCGACGCGCTTGGCCCTCGCCTGGGTAAAGCGTTTATCACCGCCTATGACAAAGGTGAGTTAGGTAAAGCGGCTGCGCTAATTAAAGCCAGTGAAGTCAGCACCGGCGCGGCGAAGAAACACTTCGACTACAAGCGTCCGTTTCTCATTCAGGGCAACACCATCCACCAGGTCCCTGATGATGTGGTGGTGAAAGACAACAAACCATATTCCGCTGAGGGTGGTTCTTTCCCGAGCGGCCATACTAATACCGGCTATACCGATGCGCTGTTGATGGCAGAGATGATCCCGGAACGCTTTGATTCGCTGGTGGAACGCGGTGCCCGCTATGGCTACTCGCGCATTGTGCTTGGCGTGCACTATCCGCTGGATGTGATGGGGTCAAGAATGGTAGCCCAGCGTAACGTGGCGCATTACCTCAACGATCCGCGCTATCGTGCGCTGTTTAATGAAGCGCGCGATCAGCTGCGCGTAGCGCTGGAAAAAGAGTGCGGCACGTCGCTTGCGGAGTGCGCGAAAACGGTGGGCAAAGACGATCCGTACCGCGATCCGGCGATGAAAGAATTTTACCGCTTCACCATGTCCTACGACCTGCCGCAGCAAAAAGGCAAAGCGCAGCCGGTGAAAGTACCGGAAGGGGCGGAAGTGCTTCTGGAAGCGGCGCTGCCAAACCTGTCGGCGGCAGCGCGGCGTGAATTGATGGTGAAAACCGCACTGCCAGACGGTTACCCGCTCTCTGGCGAAACTGCCGATCAGAACTTCTGGCAACGCCTGAACCTCTCAGCGGCGTATGCGACGGCGCATAAAGCGAAGTAAGCGTTACAACGGTGCTGGCGTTGCCGGCATCGTGATGCTCACAGGTTCCACGTGCTCAGCTCACGTACGCTGGCATCAGGATTGGCGCGTTTAACCGCCTCCAGGAAATCGGCAAACGCCGTATTGAACAGGGTATAGTTGTGGCGAAAACGCGCCTGTTTTGTCTGTCCGTCAATTATATAAGTCACTATCCAGAAGGAACGGTTATTCACCTTGATAATGTCGCGCTCGACTTTGGTTATCGCACTCAGTGGAACAGATTTTTTTACATCAAGCTGAATTTCATAGAAATGCTCTTCATCGAAATAGTAATCAGTGGGTAACAGCTGGCCCCCTTTGCCGGGCCGAAAGGTTTTGGTAGTTAGCGATATCTTGCGCAATCCCATGGACTCTGCCGCGCTGTTTTTTCGACGTCGCCATTTTGGCAAGATGAGCACCAGCCCGATAAGCATAAGTAGCGGCAGTATTGCCTGAATGAAATTCAACATGCGGTCTCCTTGTCGCCGTTGTGATGAGTATACGCGCAGTCCGAGTCTTCTTAGAACTTTGATTCCATAGTAGAAACGGCACCGTCTGTGCAAATGGGTATTGCAGCGATAAGCAGTTCAGCGCAACGCCTGCCATTGAAATCCTCTACACTTAACCCCATGCTACAACGTTATGCAGAGCGCCGGATCGTGCGCTTCACTCACTCTCTTTAACAGGACAGGACTGCGCTTATGACCAATCCATTACTCACGCGTTTCGAATTACCGCCGTTTTCAAAAATCCTGCCTGAACACGTCGTGCCTGCCGTGACGAAAGCGCTGGACGATTGCCGTACCGCGGTGGAAAGCGTGGTAGCCCACGGTGCGCCGTACACCTGGGAAAATCTCTGCCAGCCGCTGGCGGAAGTGGACGATGTGCTGGGGCGTCTGTTCTCCCCGGTGAGCCATCTGAATTCCGTGAAAAACAGCCCGGAACTGCGTGAAGCCTATGAGCAGACCCTGCCGTTACTGTCGGAATACAGCACCTGGGTCGGGCAACATGAAGGGCTGTACAACGCCTACCGCGATTTACGCAATGGCGATCACTACGCCACCCTGAGCGTTGCCCAGAAGAAATCGGTCGATAACGCCCTGCGTGATTTCGAGCTGTCCGGTATTGGCCTCGAAAAAGAGAAACAAAAACGCTACGGCGAAATCGCCGCACGTCTGTCCGAACTGGGCAATCAGTACAGCAACAACGTACTTGATGCGACTATGGGCTGGACAAAGCTGGTGACCGACGAAGCAGAGTTGGCCGGTATGCCGGAAAGTGCGCTGGCCGCCGCAAAAGCCCAGGCCGAAGCCAAAGAGCAAGAGGGTTACCTGCTGACGCTGGATATCCCAAGCTATCTGCCAGTGATGACCTATTGTGACAACCAGCCGTTGCGCGAAGAGATGTACCGCGCTTACAGCACTCGCGCCTCTGACCAGGGGCCAAACGCAGGAAAATGGGATAACAGCCCGGTGATGGCCGAAATCCTCGCCCTGCGTCACGAGCTGGCTCAACTGCTCGGTTTTGAAAGCTACGCCTATAAATCGCTGGCGACCAAGATGGCGGAAAACCCGGCGCAGGTTCTGGACTTCCTGACCGATCTTGCTAAACGCGCCCGTCCGCAAGGGGAAAGAGAGCTTGCGCAATTGCGTGCGTTCGCCAAAGCAGAGTTTGGCGTGGATGAGCTGCAACCCTGGGACATCAGTTACTACAGCGAGAAACAGAAACAGCATCTGTACAGCATTAGCGACGAACAGCTGCGCCCTTATTTCCCGGAAAATAAAGCGGTGAGCGGCCTGTTTGAAGTGGTGAAACGTATTTACGGTATTACCGCGAAAGAGCGTCACGATGTCGATGTCTGGCATCCGGATGTGCGTTTCTTTGAGCTGTATGATGAAAGCAATGAACTGCGTGGCAGTTTCTATCTCGACCTTTACGCCCGCGAGCACAAACGTGGCGGCGCGTGGATGGATGATTGCGTAGGGCAGATGCGCATGGCGGATGGCTCTTTGCAGAAGCCGGTGGCCTACCTTACCTGTAACTTCAACCGCCCGGTCAGCGGTAAACCCGCGTTATTCACCCATGATGAAGTGATCACCCTGTTCCACGAATTTGGTCATGGTCTGCATCATATGCTGACCCGTATCGAAACCCCGGGGGTGGCAGGTATTAGCGGTGTGCCATGGGATGCGGTGGAGCTGCCGAGCCAGTTTATGGAAAACTGGTGCTGGGAGCCAGAAGCGCTGGCATTTATCTCGGGTCACTACGAAACGGGCGAACCGTTGCCGCAGGACCTGCTGGATAAAATGCTGGCCGCGAAAAATTATCAGGCAGCGCTGTTTATCCTGCGTCAGCTGGAGTTTGGTCTGTTCGATTTCCGCCTGCACGCCGAGTTTAGCCCTGAGCAGGGGGCCAAAATCCTCGATACGCTGTTTGAAATTAAAAAACAGGTCGCCGTGGTGCCAAGCCCGACCTGGGGCCGTTTCCCTCACGCCTTTAGCCATATCTTTGCGGGGGGCTACGCAGCCGGGTATTACAGCTACCTGTGGGCGGATGTGCTGGCGGCAGATGCCTACTCACGCTTTGAAGAAGAGGGTATTTTCAATCGCGAAACCGGGCAGTCTTTCCTCGACAATATTCTGACCCGTGGTGGTTCAGAAGAGCCAATGGAACTGTTTAAGCGTTTCCGCGGCCGCGAACCTCAGTTGGACGCGATGCTGGAGCATTACGGTATCGAAGGCTAATCTCCTTCATACGTCAGGCTGCCTCTGCGGCAACTGTACTCACGAACCCTGGTCACGTACTCTGGTACGCTTTCAGGGTTCGTTCCTTTGTTGTCTTGAGGCAACTCGAATTATTTTGGGTAGACGTAGTGAAAATCTGCTTAATGGATGAAACAGGCGCCGGAGACGGCGCCTTATCTGTTCTTGCGTCCCGTTGGGGGCTGGAGCATGACGAAAATAACCTCATGGCGCTGGTGCTTACGACGTCTCATCTGGAGCTGCGTAAGCGTGATGAGCCGAAGCTCGGTGGTATTTTTGTCGATTTCGTGGGTGGGGCGATGGCCCATCGGCGTAAATTTGGCGGCGGGCGCGGCGAGGCGGTTGCAAAGGCCGTTGGCATCAAGGGCGATTATTTGCCGGACGTGGTGGATGCGACAGCGGGACTGGGGCGTGATGCCTTTGTGCTGGCGTCAGTGGGCTGCCGGGTGCGGATGCTGGAGCGTAACCCGGTGGTGGCAGCGCTGCTGGATGACGGCCTGGCGCGTGGCTACGCGGACCCGGAAATCGGCGCGTGGCTGCAGGCGCGTTTACAGCTGATTCATACTTCCAGCCTGACCGGACTTGTAGATATTACCCCACGTCCGCAGGTGGTCTATCTCGATCCCATGTTCCCGCATAAGCAAAAAAGTGCGCTGGTAAAAAAAGAGATGCGGGTTTTTCAGTCGCTGGTGGGGCCGGATCTGGACGCCGATGGGCTTCTGGAGCCGGCGCGTAAGCTGGCGACGAAACGCGTGGTGGTAAAGCGCCCGGATTATGCGCCGCCGCTGGCGGATGTGGCGACCGCTAATGCGGTAGTGACGAAGGGGCACCGGTTTGATATTTATCCCGGAACACCGGAGTGAATGAATAAGGGCTGTACGGCCGGGCGTTTGTAGCCCGTGCAGGGCGCCAGCCGCCGTCCGGCAATACGAGCTAAACAGACAGTGCCAACGGATGGGATGGCCGGAAAACAAAACGCCCGCAGTCGCGGGCGTTAGCAGGCAAAAGATGCGAAGCGGTTATTCTTCGTCTTCATCTTTCAGCGGAACAATCAGCATGTCCACATGGACAGTATTGATGAGCTGACGCGCTGAGGACATCAGTTTGCTCCAGAAGTCCTGATGATGCCCGCAGACCACCAGGTCCATATCGTATTTCTTAATGGCATCCACCAGTACCTGCCCCAAATCGCCGCTACCGCTCAAAGTTTCCGTGATCGGATAGCCCGCGTTGGTAGAAAGTTCGGTCAACGCATGATGTGTTTCATCAGAGATACGTTTTTGCATATCGCCGAGGTTAACGTCGATAAGACCCGTGTAGAGATCAGAATAATTTACATCGACATGAATCAGTGACACCTTCGCGTTATAAGGCCGCGCCATGGATACTGCTTTATCAACCAGCAATTTGCTTTCAGGAGAAAGATCGACTGCGATGAGAATGTGTTTGTAAGCCATAGTGTTACTCCTTCCATAAGTTGTCGATGACCATAGGGTTATACACCCCTGACACAGCACTGTTTCCCGCGTCCTGCGTACCACCTGCACGGGTAGCGCCCGGCCTTAAGGATTCATTTTATACTCTTCGTACTTCAAGCCGCAGATGCGTTGGCTACGTTCGTTCATCCCATCACATCGTCATCTATGTTCAGGGGATTCATTCTCTTGCCGCCTTCCTGTCACTCGAATTACCCGGAGTATGGGGAATATTTCTACCTTATAACTCTGTTCACTTATCGTCAATCTGCCTGGATCACGATTCACTTAACCAATATTTACAACCAGATGCACAAGATTGTTTAACGTTGTGGCAAAAAAATATACAGATCTCCTACACTATTTAATGAGCCGTTTGGATTTCAGTTTGTGATCTTGATCGGCTATTGGTAATACTCTTCACTGAATGACTTGGTTGATTATCTGGGAGCGGTAATCCCGGATCACGTTTCCGTGGGCGGTTCGCCGGGGGAGGAGATATGATCAGCACCGTCGCGCTATTCTGGGCTTTGTGCATCGTTTGTGTGGTTAACATGGCGCGTTATTTTTCGTCACTGCGCGCATTGTTAGTGGTACTTCGTGGTTGTGACCCCTTGCTTTACCAGTATGTTGATGGCGGAGGCTTTTTTACCTCCCATGGACAACCCAGCAAGCAGATGCGTTTAGTCTGGTACATTTATGGCCAGCGCTATCGCGACCATCATGATGAAGAGTTTATTCGCCGCTGTGAGCGAGTCCGGGGGCAGTTCATCTTAACCAGCGCGCTCTGTGGGCTGATTCTGGTGAGCCTGATTGCTCTGATGATTTGGCACTGAGCAAAAAAACGGGCCAGTTTCCTGACCCGTTTTGTTGTTAAATCAGCTTGAGGGCTATCCAGTAAAGCACGCCCGAAAGGACGATGGACGCTGGCAGGGTAAAGACCCAGGCCATCAAAATGCTGGTGACGGTTTTACGTTGCAGACCGCCGCCATCGACGATCATCGTCCCCGCGACTGAGGATGACAGTACGTGCGTGGTGGATACGGGCATGCCGGTATAGCTTGCCAGACCGATAGAGACCGCCGCAGTCATCTGTGCAGACATCCCCTGCGCGTAAGTCATGCCTTTCTTACCGATTTTTTCGCCGATGGTGGTCGCCACACGACGCCAGCCAATCATCGTACCCACACCTAACGCCAGCGCGACGGCCATGATAATCCAGACAGGCGCGTATTCGATGGTGCTCAGCATGTCGCTTTTCAGCTTCTTAAGCAGACGCTGGTCATCAGTATTGACGTCAGGCTGTTTCGCGACCTGGTCGGTGATATCTGACAGACAAAGCATGATGCGACGCAGCTGGCTGCGCTGCTCCACGCCGAGTTTGTCGTAGCTTTCAATCCCGGTCAGCATCTCTTTTGCACGATCCAGCGCGATAATGGCGCGGCTCGGATGGCAGTGGAATTGTGACGGCGTGGCTATTGTTTCCGCAGGCGTCAGCGGTTGTTGCTCTACGCCCGTTGCCTTCTGCAGAAGTTCCGGATGCTGCTGGAAGTAAACTTCAACGTTGTTCACGGCGTCACGGGTACGGGTGATGTCATAACCTGAGGCATTCATGTTAACCACGAAGCCAGCAGGTGCGACGCCAATCAGTACCAGCATGATCAGACCGATACCTTTCTGACCATCGTTCGCACCGTGAGAGAAGCTCACGCCAATAGCAGAAAGAATCAGGGCGATACGCGTCCAGAAAGGCGGCTTTCTTTTGCCGTCTTGCTTTTCACGCTCTGCTGGCGTCAGGTGAATACGCGCGCGTTTTTTACTACCGCTCCAGAACCGGCGCAGCAGGAACACCAGCCCACCCGCGAAAATCAGGCCGACAATTGGCGAGACAATCAGGGAGGCAAAGATGTTCAGCACTTTTGGAATGTTAAGCGCATCCACGACCGACGTGCCCGTCATCAGCGCGTTGGTTAAACCAATACCGATAATCGCGCCAATCAGGGTGTGAGAGCTGGATGCAGGCAAGCCAAGATACCAGGTACCCAGGTTCCAGATGATCGCGGCCAGCAACATAGAGAAGACCATGGCAAGGCCATGTGCTGAACTGACGTTAAGCAGTAAATCGGTCGGTAGCATATGCACAATCGCATAGGCCACGCTTAACCCCCCCAGCAATACGCCGAGGAAGTTGAATACCGCCGCCATAACAACAGCCAGCTGTGAGCGCATGGCTCGGGTATAGATAACCGTTGCCACTGCGTTCGCCGTGTCGTGGAAGCCATTAATCGCTTCGTAGAACAGAACAAAACCCAGAGCAAGCAAAAGTAACAGCCCGGTGTGGAGATCCAGACCGGCAAATAAATGTAGCATAGGACGTTACGCCATTTTGAGGACATGAACGCGGCGCATTATCAGGGAGTTTGGCGGCATCGGCAAAGTGAAATATGGACTTTTTTTGACTTTCTTTCTGCTGAGCCTCCACGGTTTTAAGCATATTCTTATAATTTTCAATAAAATGGATATTGCTCTGCGTATTCGGGCTGGTGTGACCACTCTGAACTATTTACAATCCGCCGCGACATTATGAAGAGGATTTTAGTGTGGAACGGTTTGATGCCATTGTTATCGGTGCCGGTGCGGCGGGAATGTTTTGTGCAGCTCAGGCAGGGCAGGCGGGGTTACGCGTGCTATTACTGGATAATGGCAAGAAGCCAGGCCGCAAGATCCTCATGTCCGGTGGTGGTCGCTGTAACTTCACTAACCTTTATGTCGAGCCTGCGGCTTATCTCAGTCAGAACCCTCATTTCTGCAAATCTGCACTTGCCCGTTATACCCAGTGGGACTTTATCGATCTGGTGGGCAAATATGGTATCGCCTGGCATGAAAAGACGCTTGGCCAGCTCTTCTGTGATGACTCTGCTGAGCAGATTGTCGACATGTTGGTAGCGGAGTGTGAAAAAGGCAAGGTGACCCTGCGTTTGCGTAGTGAAGTCCTGAGTGTTGCCCGTGATGACGATGGCTATACACTGCAACTGAATGGTGAAACGGTGGCGGCGAAAAAACTGGTGGTCGCTTCCGGTGGACTTTCCATGCCAGGCCTCGGGGCATCGCCGTTTGGCTATAAGCTCGCCGAACAGTTTGGCCTGAAAGTTTTGCCGACGCGTGCCGGTCTGGTGCCATTCACGTTGCACAAACCGCTGCTGGAACAATTCCAGGTGCTCTCCGGCGTCTCGGTGCCTTCTGTGATTACGGCAGAGGATGGCACGGTGTTTAAAGAGAACCTGCTTTTTACCCATCGGGGTCTCTCCGGGCCAGCGGTACTGCAAATTTCCAGCTACTGGCAGGCAGGGGAGTTCGTTACGATTAACCTGCTGCCTGAGTGCGATCCCGACACTCTTCTGAATGAACAGCGCCAGGCGCACCCGAATCAAAGTCTGAAAAATACGCTTGCGATGCACCTGCCAAAACGGCTGGTGGAGTGCCTGCAACAACTGGGGCAAATTCCGGATGTCACACTCAAGCAGCTCAATAGCCGTGAGCAGGAAACGTTGATCGACACGCTGACGAACTGGCGCGTGCAGCCTAACGGAACCGAAGGCTATCGTACCGCAGAAGTGACGCTGGGGGGCGTCGACACTAATGAGCTCTCTTCACGTACGATGGAGGCCCGCAAAGTACCCGGACTCTATTTTATTGGCGAGGTCATGGATGTTACCGGCTGGCTGGGCGGCTATAACTTCCAGTGGGCATGGGCAAGCGCCTGGGCATGCGCTCAGGCGTTAGCAGAATAATAAGAGGTCCTGGCGGGCCGGCATATGTCGCCTTCCAGTATGCAAAAGTCAGATATCGTCCATCGTATGATCGACCACGATCTCCAGGGTTTTGCGAAGGACGTCCTTTCTGACGACATCTTCTGAATTTTCCATCAGGTTAATCAGGCGCAGAATGATGGCTTTGTTTGTGACTTGACCATCATAAGCCAGAATACTGCGGATCACGCCCCCGAGAATAATGGCCTCTTCGGCCAATAAATCGCCAGCGTTACGAAAATAGTCAGACAATGTCTTGTTGGGCAAATTCTTATAAAGCTCTGATTTTTCAAGCATCACCTGGTTCATTTTCACGCCTTAATATAATTTTCCGTAATGGGGCCATCAGGTATCATTGCTTCCTGCTGCGGCCCTGTCGTTGGCGATTGCCGAATAATGGATAGACATTATCTCCGGCATCTCTGGTGTTCTCATCTTGCTCATCCCCATTCTGAACACGGGATGAGGCAATTTTATTACTACTGATTTCATCGATCAGACGCACAAGCAGCGCTCGTCTCTGGTTATCCTGCTCACTGCTCTCCATCTGTTGCAGTCGGGCAATGAGAGCCAGGGTGTTTATCGGGCCATTTTCTTTAAGAAGAAAAAGCAGGGCCTCTCCAATCAATTCATCTGCTAGTTGCTGATTATCACTACTATTCATAACTGTATCTCTGCTTGCCGCTCTGCTCATGAATGAAACGCGGCATGAAGTCATCTCTGTAAAGGAAGCAGGCTGACACCATAACTCACAGGAGTGACTTAATTTATCAGGATACTTTTACTTACTGCATTTGGCTTAGTCATTACCAAAAAGCAGACTTATAAGCCCCTGATAATGGCGTTCCTCTTCTGGCGTTGAGGCCTGCTCAAGACGGCTAAGTAATTTAGTACAAAGCGATTTACGGTTCAGATGGCGACCATCCCGGAGGATATCCACCACAATCTCACCTAACGTCTCTTGTTGAGACGGCAGATCTGCTGCGCTGAAATAGCGAGCGATGGCATTCGCTGTATCCGGAAGGTATCCGTTCTGGTGCATATATCACTCCTGTATAACCCGTAATTAATTATTGAAGTCGTTAAGCTATACAACTATAGAAAACCTGTACATAAAAATTGTACAAATTTAACGAGTTTTTTAAACAATTAGTGCTATTTCTTTTTTTTCAATAAGATGGATGGCAAAAAAACAGAACCTTTCACCATTCCAGGCTACAATTTTGGGATGCGTTTATCTGCGATGACATCAAAAAAACCACATGGATGTTGGGATTGTCGTCTCCACATTCATCTGTTGTATACCCGCCGTTGGTCATGGTTGTTTACTGGTTACCCTACGTAAACAGCTGTCATTGTGGCAATTACAACGCTCTTTCTCTGGGATAGTTCATGCTCACAACTCTTATTTACCGCAGCCATATCTGCGATAACGTTTCCTTTAGCGTGCTGGAAGAGATGGTCGCTGCGGCGAACATAAAAAATGGTGAGGCAGATATCACCGGGATTTTACTGTTCAACGGCACCCACTTTTTCCAATTACTTGAAGGCCCTGAGGAAAGTGTTTCTGCTATCTACCAGCATATTTGTAATGATAAAAGGCACTACAACCTGGTGGAGTTGTTACGTGACTATGCTCCTCTGCGGCGATTTGGTAAGTCAGGCATGGAACTCTTTGATTTACGTGAATATGACAGAGAGGAAGTCCTGCAACATGTGCTTGATAAAGGCACATCGAAATATCAACTGACCTATGAAGATCGCGCACTTCAGTTCTTTCGCACGTTCGTTGAGGATCTGGAAAAAGAGAACTATTTTGAGATTCCGCCAGGGGATGCCTGGGAATTTGTGACTGATGAAAGCGATGCTATTTCACAAACGCTGCCCCCTGACCGTGAGGCTGGCTGCTACTTCGCGTTTCAGCCCATTATCGATCCTTTCGCCCGGCAAGTCGTTTCAGTGGAAGCCCTGATTCGTACCCCTGAAGGCCATGCACCGCAAGCCTGGTTTGAGGGGCATAACAGTGATGAAATCTATAAGGCCGATCTGAAAAGTAAAAAGGTGGCGTTTGCCATGGCGGCCGCATTAAATCTGGGGGTGCAGACACTCTCTGTGAACCTGCTGCCAATGACGCTGGTGAATGTTCCCGGCGCGGTTAATTTCCTTTTAGATGCCATTAAAGCCAATAATCTGGTGCCTGAGCAGATCATTGTCGAGTTTACGGAAAATGAAGTTATTTCCCGTCTGGATGAGTTCACGAATGCCGTCAGGTTATTGAAAGCAGCAGGATTTCGTGTGGCCATCGATCACTTTGGCGCCGGATTCGCAGGTCTGCTTTTACTGGCTCAATTTCAGCCAGAGAGGATCAAAATTAACCGCGACCTGATAAAAGATGTCCATAAAAGCGGCCCCCGACAGGCCATTATTCAGGCCATTATCAAATGCTGTGTTTCTCTGGAAATCATGGTTTCGGCCGTGGGGGTGGAGAAGCCGGAAGAGTGGATGTGGCTCGAATCGGCAGGTATCTCTCAATTTCAGGGATATCTCTTTGCCCCTCCGGCGCCTGGTGCCATCCCTGCCGTTGCATGGCCGGAAAAGAAGGGCGGCCTGTAAATTCCTCCTGTCGTGATTTGTTAACTTTCCCTTACCGCAATACATATGCCGGCGGTAGGGGAGAGCTTGCTTTCTCTCTCCAGGCGCGCGAGCACCGGTGAAATAAAATCCATTTTTGCACATAGCCCGTTTCCGGTTATGCTTGCTCATAAGCGCTTTCTGGATTGTACAAGTT
Organism: Phytobacter palmae; assembly: GCA_900112785.1. Lineage (GTDB taxonomy): Bacteria > Pseudomonadota > Gammaproteobacteria > Enterobacterales > Enterobacteriaceae > Phytobacter > Phytobacter palmae. The sequence goes on from FONB01000004.1 coordinate 213,635, forward strand.
ATGAAAGTTGTACAACCAGTACAGAAGCCTGAATTTTGAACAGTAACGTATTGGGTTTGAGTTGAGGGAAGCAATGACCTTTTACAGTATTGGCGATGTCGCTGAACGATGTGGAATAAATCCTGTCACGCTGCGCGCCTGGCAGCGCCGCTATGGATTGTTGAAACCTCAGCGTAGTGAAGGGGGTCATCGACAATTTGATGAAGAAGATATCCAGCGGATTGAGGAAATTAAACGATGGATTGAAAGTGGGGTTCCGGTCGGTAAAGTCAAAGCGCTGCTGGAAGAGAAAAAAGTAGATTCCCATGATGGATGGGAGTCGCTTCAGGAAGAGGTGATGTCCGTGTTACGGCAGGTCCGTCCTGCGAAACTGCGTGCCTTGATTATGAGCCTGGGGCGGGAACATACCGCCGATGTGCTTATTGATCATGTATTTGTACCAGTACGCCAACGGCTTTCTCTCGATCAAAGCACCGCTCGCGCCATGTGCAGTTTATTAGATGGCGTATTAATTGATTACGCCGTCTTATGCCTTACTCGTGCTCGTAAGAAGATGGGAAAAGACGCGCTGTTTATTAGTTGGGGCAGCGACGATCGTACCCGGATGTGGCTGGAAGCCTGGCGTTTGTCACAGCACGACTGGAATATTGATGTCCTCGCTGAGCCACTGGAAACAGTTCGTCCGGAGCTTTTTCCTGGTTTGCATATTTTCGTATGGACAGGGAAAGCATTATCACGCCATCAACAAGAACAATTTACCCACTGGCGGGAACAGGGCTTTGCCATCGCCCTGCATGGAGCATAGGCTAAAATATAACGCGCACTCTCTTCTGTGTACTTTGCAGAAGGTGAGAAGCGCAGTTCCACCTTCCCGTGATTGTCTGTCCTTACTCAGTGATCGCTGAGTGATAATCTTTTGGACATATTCTCTCCTCATACCTTATTCATTCTTCAGACCTGAATTTCCTCGGGCTACGGCCCCTCTCATATTTCATCCCTTCTATTACCATGTTAAGAATCCCCTGAATATTATTTGACTGAAAACGTAATGGCTATAATAAAAGTGCAGGACATTATTTATGCCTGAAATTAAAGGAGGTGGATTTGGTTAAACCCGTTGATAAACATGAATTAGGTTATATTGCGATCGGTGAAGCAGTACTGGCACATATTGCCAGTAATAAGAAAATATCACGTGAGTCACTAATGCTGATGTTAACGCAACATGCTGAGGAGGTGACGAATGAATACCAATTATCGCGAATTTGGCTGGGCCACTCGATACTTAAGAATGCCAGCCATAGTCACTCTACTTACTGAAAATTAATCCTCAGTAACGTACCAGGGCCGCTTAAATCGGCTTTCAGGCAACTCTGATAACAGGCTATGCACCCATTTAATGATCGTATTTCACGATTTTAACAGGGCAACAGCCCGCATCGGGATTTGATTTATATACCGCACTCTGCTTCGTGAACGGCATGGAGAGGAGGAGTTATGACTTTATTTAGTCGGTTGATGATTCTTGGGGAACATCCTGATTCATTACGAATGGTCGGCGGCAAAAATGTAAATGAAAATTAGCAGTAAGAAAACAGTGTATTAGCGCTTTTATCTTATTCATTCAAAAGTTTATATCTGTAATTAACAGGAGGATTTTACCACTCTATGACTGAACAATCCGGTAATGTAAATTTAACCCGGGATGAACTGATTCGTGAAGCGATAGGCTTTGCGGCAGCATATTTAATTAAAAATAATTTACCTGTGACCACCCGCGGATTAAGTCAGACACTCCTGATGGAAGAGGAGAGAACGGATATTGCGGAACGTAAGGTAATTTATCAGGAAGCCAGGAAAATGGTTTTGCGTAAAATGCAGTAAATGAATGTAACAGGCTGCGTGTAATAATATCCGCAGCCTGATATACCAATCATGAGGAGGAGATGATGACAGTAAAAACAGCCGACAAAGCCACAGAAATTCTTATTAGTGAGGCGTTGGTTCAATTACTTGAGTGTGGCGCGGAAATAACGCATGACACACTAATTCACACTCTGGATGATAAAAGGGGAAATGTAACTGATCGGAATCTGCGAATGAGCTATTCCCGGGCGATTGATGAGGTGCGGACGCACCAGCATTTTTTGCCCCAACAGCACAGTGGAATTTACCACATTAGCTATCAGATTCATTAACCCGACCCGAAGGTGAATAATCACCTTCGGTTTTTTATTCATGTTATTTCAGGAGGTTATTCGTTTTTAATATTATTGGGTTAAGGAAAATCTTAAGTTGATAACATTATGGGATACACAATTTTTAACGTATCATGCCTTTAATCTCACACTCCGGGCTGTGATTTTTACTAACACGATCAGATATCCTTCCAATTATGTGCTGCTAATGCCACAATGCCCGCCATGCTTATTGTTTAGCTGTGTTAATTGGTTACTGGCCGTAAGGTATTTTCCTGAATGCATAAGTAAGGTGAAATATGAATAACTCACACAGTGACGGCCCACAGAAGACGGAGGGCGCCTCGGGTAATGGGAAGCTGGGTCTGGAGCAGACATTAGGCGCTATCGTTATCCAAATGTTACGTGAAGGGCGGTATATTACTCGCCATAGCATCTGCATTGCCGTCGCTGAATGCATAGAAAAAAATACTCGCCCCGAGCTTGAAGCGCATTATGCTGATATCTTGCGAGTATTACTCAGCCGTGAGGCTGAGTAATTATCTGCGGCTACCGTCATCGCTAATTCGCATGAAATGCACGCTGGAGTCAGCATGATTAAAAATGTTAAAGAGAGTCTGGTTGAACTGGTCATGGGAGATGCCATTCTTGAGCTTCTTGAAGCTGATGCCCCCGTTTCCCATGAGGCACTCATCGCACAACTCGTACGCAATCTTGAACAGGAACAGCGGGAATCACGGCGGGAAGCTATTCTGGCTGCCATTAATGAGGTACAGGAAAGTATCAAACTTATTGATCGTACCGGAGAAAAAGGGACCCGCTGGAATCAACAAGCCGTAAAAAAAAGCAAGTTGCTGCAAATGAATATTGCTTCACAAGACGTTGGTGATAAAAAACATTAAGTATTAAAAGATTATGCGTTTTCTCTGCTTCCACTGAACCCCGACTTTCACCGATAAAAATGTCCGGGCAGGCGAGATGCGTTTCTCTTTTCGAAGAGAGAGTTTCAATGCCATTTTTTCAAAGATCGTCCGGCGTTCTACTGACAACCATTTCCAGAGCACTACGGTACATACTTGTTTTTTCGGGGTCGCTCTCTTCTTCAATGTGGCGAATGATCGCCAGAATCACCGCTTTGTTACTGACTGGCAAATTTAACGAAGCCAGCTTCTCTTCAACGGTTTTTATAAAAGCAAGCTCGGCGCTGAAAACCGGCAGCCGAATGGTCTGTGACGGGTTAAGAAACTGTGTTACCGGGTGAAGGGTCATAGGAACTCTTTTCCTTTTTGCTGTATCGGTGGTAAATCAGAAAAATCCTCTTGCTCTGAAAATTTAGGCTTCTTTTGGCAAATTGCATAGCCACAGAAGCATTTTCTGCCTTTAGCGTGCAAATTAATTAATTCCCCTTCAGATTTAGAGGGTATATTATACGTTTCGTATATGATTCGTATAAGGTGAAACATGGGCATTGTTAAAATTTCGGACCTGATGCACGAAAATCTGCGTCTTGCCAGTAATGCGTTGAGCCGTTCGATCAATTCGCAGGCAGAACACTGGCTGAAAATCGGCATGCTTTCAGAGCTGTATCCGCATTTAACGCACCAGGAGCTTACCCGCCTGCTGGTTCGGTCTGAGCTTAAGGGCGGTGTGGATATCAATACGCTGGTTGACGATGAACCGCTGTCATTACAAATGGAGCATGAAGCCAGGTGACGAATATCAAACTCCACTCTCAGGAAGAGATTGAAATGGCCCGTGCAGCGGGCCACGCTGCGGCCAAAGTACTGGAAATGATCAAGCCCCACGTTCGCGCGGGCGTGACCACCGATGAGATCGACAAGCTGTGCCACGATTTCATTCGCCATGAGTTAAAGGTAATTCCGGCGAATATTGGTTATAACGGCTATACCCGTACCGTCTGTACGTCGGTCAACCATGTCGTGTGTCACGGCATTCCATCGGAGAAACGCCTTAAGGATGGGGACATCATCAATATTGACGTGGCGATCATCAAAGATGGATGGTACGGCGATACCAGCCGTATGTATTTTGTTGGTGAACCCTCAGTACGTGCCAGAAGACTGACCAACATCACCTATGAATCGATGGTCGCCGGGATAAACGCCGTGCGCCCTGGCGCTACACTTGGCGATATCGGCGCAGCTATTCAGCAGGTGGCGGAGTCTGCCGGTTTTTCGGTAGTGAAAGAGTATTGCGGTCATGGCGTGGGGCAGGAATATCACGCAGAACCGCAGATCCTGCACTATGGACGTCCGGGTACCGGGCTGGTACTGAAAAAAGGGATGATTTTTACCATTGAGCCGATGATTAACGCCGGTAAAGCCGCCACGAGCGTGCTGTCCGATGGCTGGACGGTAGTTACCAAAGACCGTTCGCTCTCGGCGCAGTGGGAACATATGGTAGCGGTCACTGATACCGGTTTCGATTTGCTAACACCCTGGCCGGACCCTTCACCCGAGTATCCAGGGCTTTAATTCTCCTCTTCTTGTTTCAGCGGGTCAGACACGCTTTGACCCGCCTGCATGGTCACCTCTCTGTACTCTGGCTGTCGCGTATAAAACGCCTCTGACGGCACGGTTTAATTCCTCTGCTTTCATCACAAATTCCTTCGGGTATTGCTGCGACAATCGCCGGGTGTCCTGTCAAAGATTTGCTTTTACTCTGCGCACATCTTATTTCGACTGCCGTTTTCTGCATGCGCGCAAAATAAAACTCAATCTTTTATCTTAAATTTATGGAGTCTTCTATGACACTTTCCTTCTCTATTCCGCGCAGTATTATTTATGGCGAAAACGCATTAGAACATCTGGCAACCCTTAAAGGGAAAAAAGCCGCGCTGGTAACGGGCGGCAGTTCAATGAAACGCTTTGGTTTTTTGGACAGGGCCATCAGCGAGCTGAATAAAGCCGGTATGGAGTGTACCGTTATTGATAATGTTGAACCCAACCCATCGGTCGAAACGGTCTGGCGTGGCGCTAAGGCCATGCTGGAGTTTGAGCCAGACTGGATTGTGGCACTCGGCGGTGGTTCCGCGCTCGATGCGGCAAAAGTGATGTGGTGCTTCTACGAGCACCCACACCTGACGTTTGAAGATATTATTCCCGTTGGCTCAATGCCCGCATTACGTAATAAAGCCCGTTTCGTCGCCATTCCGTCCACCAGTGGCAGCGCCTCTGAAATCACCGCGTTCTCGGTCATCACCGATACGGCTCATCACATCAAATACCCGATTGTGGCGGCAGACCTGGTGCCGGATATTGCCATTCTGGACCCGACTATTCCGGCAAAAATGCCGCCGCATGTTACCGTACATACCGGGATGGATGTGCTGACGCACGCGCTTGAGGCGTATGTCTCCACTGCGGCCAACTCTTTTACCGATCCCTACGCCGTAGAAGCTATTCGTCTGGTGTTTGAATATCTGGAAATCGCATATCTTTCGCCGAATGACCTGAATGCGCGTATGCACATGCATAATGCCTCTGCGCTGGCGGGCATTGCGTTTACTAATGCGTCTCTGGGACTGGTGCATTCCATGGCGCATAAGATTGGCGGCGAGTTTGGTATTACGCATGGTCTGGCGAACGCCATTATGTTGCCGTATATCATTCAATATAATTCTATCTACACCAATAAATACCAGAAGCTGGAAAAAGCGCTGGGCATTGGCAATCTGATTACCGCCATTAAGGACCTGAACAAGCGTCTGAATATTCCTGAAACCCTTGGACAATGTGGCGAGGTTGAAATTAAAGAGGCTGCATTTATGCAGGTGCTCGATCGAATGAGTCATAACGCGGTAGATGATCCGTGCACCCTGACCAATCCCAATCAACCAACGGTACAGGATGTGAAAACGCTCTATTCAAGCGCCTATTACGGCGCCTGATATTCAGGATGACAGGAACAAAAGCGTATGGCGACATACGCTTTTTTTTTGCCCCGGACATTCCCGATAAGCGAACATAAACATCGCCGTAGCGCCGGGAATGGTTGCTCCACCTTTGCGCCTGAGAAAACAGCAACTGACGTATCGCGACAACATGCTAATTTTAAAACGGTTCACTCACGCGCGGTTTATGTTGCAAACGCAGGTATGGAGATAGCGATGTTTTTTATCTGGATGCTGATGCCGGCACTCTATATTGGTTCTCGTTTTATCTGGTGGCTTCCACTGTCCCCTGTGGTCCGGATTGGCCTGTTTTTTGTGCTGGTGGGCATTTGTGAGTTCCGTTTTCTTAGCCGCTGGCTGTGGGGGAGTTCCTTTTCCCCTGAGTGGCCGCGCCCGCTGGTGATGCTGGCTGGCGGATTGTTTGGCGCCGTGGTGCTGTTCGCCAGTTTCCTGCTGCTTCGCGATATTCTCGCTTTACTGGTCGGGCTGCTGACCCGTAAAACGCTACCCGGTTTGCCCATCACGCTACCGCTACTCGCACTGTCTGTGGTGCTGGCGGGGATCGGCGTCTGGCAGGCGACGCGTATACCCCATGTTCGCACTGTCCACGTTGATATCTCCGGGCTACCGCCTGCGTTTGATGGCTACCGGCTGATGCAACTGGCTGATATTCATGCCACGCGCCTGTTGCCCCGCAAATGGGTGCAGCAGATTGTCGCCAAAACCAACGCCCTGCAGCCGGATCTCATTGCTCTGACCGGCGATATGTCAGATGGCTCCGTTGAGGATCGCCTGCCGGATGTCGAACCGCTGACGCAACTGCGGGCGGCAGACGGCGTCTATGCGATCACCGGTAACCACGAATACTATTTTGACTACGCAAGCTGGCTGCCAGTCTGGCAGAAGCTGGGTATTCCCTTTTTGACTAATCAGCATGTGCGTATTGCGCGCGGCGACGACTCACTTGTGCTGGCAGGTATACCGGATATAGCGGCGAGAAATTACGGTTTCGAAGGGCCGGATCTGAAACGCGCACTGGCAGGTACGCGCCCCGATGATACCGTGATCCTGCTCGATCACAGGCCTGGTACCGCCGATGATAACGCCGCAGCAGGCGTGAAGTTGCAGCTCTCCGGCCATACCCACGGCGGGATGGTGCTGGGTCTGGATCAACTGGTGAAGCCCCTCAATAACGGCTACATATCAGGTCGCTATCCGGTCGGCCCGATGACGCTGTATGTCAGCAACGGTGCCGGGCTGTGGAACGGGTTTCCGCTGCGCCTTGGCCGTCCTTCTGAAATCACCGAGCTTATTCTGCACCCGGCAACCCCCACGGCGCGTTGAAAGCGAGACAGTCGCGTGATGGCGGCTGTTCCGGCTGATGATATTCGCCAGGAGGCCGGTTTTGGTCCCGACGGATAAACGAGGAGCATCGTCTGGCCTGTTCTGTTACCAACGATGCACTCCTGGCGGCGGCTTGCCGTTATCACTATTGATAACGCTGTGTTGTTATCCCTTTTTTGCCCGCAGCGCAGCAACCGCCTGCACGCACTGCTCAACTACGTTATCAACCTCATGGTTGATGTAGATACGCATGACGTCATCCTCTGCCTGTTCCGGGCGTTCCAGCGCAGCAAACTGACTTTTAAGTAATTCTACCGGCATAAAATGTCCCTGCCGTTTCGCCATTCTCGCCAGAATGGTCTCATAATCGCCGTCCAGCCACAGAAAATATACATTCGGACTGCCTTTGCGCAGAATATCCCGGTAGCGTTTTTTTAAGGCTGAACAAACAATTAAACCTGTTTCATTCTTTTTATAGAGGCTGTAAGAGGCGTCATTTAATCGTTCCAGCCATGGCAATCTGTCTTCATCGGTTAAGGGAATGCTGGCAGACATTTTATCGATATTCTTTGCCGGATGGAGATCGTCCCCATCAATAAATTTCGCACCAAGTATGGCGGCGGCTTTGGCTCCAATCAATGATTTTCCGCTTCCCGATACCCCCATCAAAATATAACTCTCACCGCGCATTTAATTACTCCCGTCTCATTTTGATGACGCGGATATTACCCTGCAAATAGCGATGCGTTTATGTTTTTCTGTAGTTGCAAAGCAGAATTATAAAGCGCGTCACGTTATGCGTAACATTGCAGTGTAACAATTTTTGAGCGTGACTTTCATCACAATTCAGGCCAGATAAAACCGTTTAAATGCCCACCAGGCCACGTCCTGACCAGAGAGGAAACATGAAGATTAAAACTCAATCCTGCGTTGTAGCGGGAAAGCAAACTGTTGACGTTACCGACCAGGAAATTGAATGGAATAATAAAGGTACATTGGTACAAATAACCCGTGGGGGGGTTTGTGGATCCGATTTACATTATTATCAGGAAGGCAAAGTCGGTAATTTTTCTGTTAAAGCACCGATGGTATTAGGCCATGAAGTTATTGGTAAAGTTGTCCATTCAGATTCAGAGAAATTACATGAAGGACAAACTGTTGCGGTAAATCCATCAAAGCCTTGTGGTCATTGTAAATATTGTCTGGCGAAAGAAGAAAACCAGTGTACGGAAATGCGTTTCTTTGGCAGCGCGATGTATTTTCCCCATGTTGATGGCGGGTTTACCCGTTTTAAAGTGGTGGATACTGCGCAATGTATTCCTTTTTCCGGTAATGCTGATGCCAAAACCATGGCCTTTGCCGAACCGCTGGCGGTCGCTATTCACGCAGCCCATCAGGCTGGTGACTTACAAGGTAAACGCGTCTTTATCTCGGGTGTTGGACCTATTGGCTGCCTGATTGTCAGCGCGGTGAAAACCCTGGGCGCAGCAGAAATTGTGTGTGCGGATATCAGCCCTCGCTCGCTTGAACTGGCGAAAAAAATGGGGGCCGACACGCTACTTGACCCGCGTAGCGCTGACCTGACACCGTGGAAAGCGGAAAAAGGTTATTTCGATGTCAGCTTCGAAGTGTCAGGCAATCCGACATCCATTACCACCTGCCTGGAAGTGACACGCGCCAAAGGGGCGATGGTTCAGGTAGGGATGGGCGGCCCGGTGGCGGATTTCCCGATGATGATGTTAATTGCCAAAGAAATAGCGCTGAAAGGCTCCTTCCGTTTCACCACTGAGTTCAATACCGCTGTCTCCTGGCTGGCGAATGGCGTGGTGGATCCGCTGCCGTTATTGAGCGGCGAATACCCCTTCACCGAGCTGGAGCAGGCTCTGAAATTTGCGGGCGATAAAACCCAGGCCGCCAAAGTTCAACTCGTTTTTTAATGCATCGTGATAAGGAATAAGACCATGAACGACCTTTTTTCACTGGCGGGCAAAAATGTCCTGATTACCGGTTCTGCACAGGGTATTGGTTATTTATTAGCAACGGGCCTTGGGAAATACGGCGCACAAATTATCGTTAACGATATCAATCAGGAGCGTGCTGATGCTGCCGTCGAGAAGCTGCGCGCAGCAGATATTCGCGCCGTGGCCGCGCCGTTTAATGTGACCAAAAAAGCAGAAATTGATGCCGCAATCGCGCGTATTGAGGAGCAAACCGGGCCGATTGACGTTCTGGTCAATAATGCCGGTATCCAGCGCCGCCATCCGTTTAATGACTTCCCGGAACAAGAGTGGAATGACGTGATCGCGGTTAACCAGACGGCGGTTTTCCTGGTATCACAAGCGGTGACCCGTCGCATGGTTGAGCGTCAGGCCGGGAAAGTGATCAACATCTGTTCCATGCAGAGCGAACTGGGACGCGACACCATCACCCCCTACGCCGCTTCTAAAGGTGCGGTCAAAATGCTGACCCGTGGTATGTGCGTTGAACTGGCACGCCACAACATTCAGGTGAATGGCATTGCTCCGGGTTATTTCAAAACGGAGATGACCAAAGCGCTGGTCGAAGATGAAGCGTTCACCAGCTGGCTTTGCAAACGTACTCCTGCGGCACGCTGGGGCAACCCGGAAGAGCTGATTGGCGCAGCGGTGTTCCTCTCCTCTAAAGCCTCTGATTTTGTTAACGGTCATCTTCTGTTCGTTGACGGCGGCATGCTGGTCGCTGTGTGACTCGTTAGCACTAAGACGCAGCGCTTCGGCGCTGCTGGTTCGGCACATAACAAGAGACAAGATTATGCCATTACTGATTATCGCGGCAGGTGTAGCGCTGCTGCTGGTCTTAATGATTGGTTTTAAAGTTAACGGGTTCATCGCCCTGGTGCTGGTTGCCGCCGTCGTAGGATTTGCCGAAGGTATGGATGCGCAGGCCGTGTTGCACTCCATTCAGGGAGGCATTGGCGGAACCTTAGGCGGCCTGGCGATGATTCTCGGCTTTGGCGCCATGCTGGGGAAGCTGATTTCCGACACCGGGGCCGCCCAGCGAATTGCCACTACGCTGATTTCGACATTCGGTAAAGAGCGGGTGCAGTGGGCGCTGGTCATTACCGGGCTGGTCGTGGGGCTGGCGATGTTCTTTGAAGTGGGCTTTGTTCTGCTGTTGCCGCTGGTATTTACCGTGGTGGCTTCGTCTGGTCTGCCGCTGCTCTATGTCGGTGTACCGATGGTAACTGCGCTCTCCGTGACCCACTGTTTTCTGCCGCCGCATCCGGGGCCGACCGCTATCGCCACCATTTTTGAAGCCAATCTGGGCACGACCCTGCTGTATGGCATGATCATTACTATTCCGACGGTTATTGTCGCCGGACCGCTGTTTTCGAAACTGCTGACGCGTTTTGAAAAAGCGCCGCCAGAGGGGTTATTCAATCCGCATATCTTTGCCGATCATGAGATGCCGGGTTTCTGGAACAGTATTTTCGCGGCGGTGATGCCCGTGATCCTGATGGCGATTGCGGCAGTCTGTGAAATTACTCTGCCAAAAGGCAATGGCGCACGTGTTTTCTTTGAGTTTGTCGGTAACCCGGCGGTGGCCCTGTTTATTGCTATTGTGATCGCCATTTTCACTCTCGGATTGCGCAATGGCCGTAATCTCGAAAATGTGATGGAGATGGTGGGCGCCTCCATCGGTGCTATCGCGATGATTGTTTTCATTATTGCGGGCGGTGGGGCGTTCAAACAGGTCCTGGTCGATAGCGGGGTAGGTAAATATATTTCACAATTAATGACCGGCACCACCCTTTCGCCGCTGCTGATGTGCTGGACCGTTGCCGCCGTATTACGTATCGCGCTGGGGTCGGCCACCGTAGCGGCCATCACGACCGCGGGTGTTGTGCTGCCGATAATCAATGTCACCCATGCCGATCCGGCGCTGATGGTGCTGGCTACCGGGGCAGGCAGCGTAATTGCGTCACACGTCAACGATCCTGGATTCTGGCTGTTCAAAGGCTACTTTAATCTCAGCGTTGGTGAGACACTGCGTACCTGGACGGTAATGGAAACGCTGATTTCGTTTATGGGCTTACTGGGTGTGCTGACGCTTAACGCCATCCTCCATTAACTTCATTTTCCGCAATGACGGCATTCCCGGGAAAAGTGGTTAAACCGCTTTTCCCGGGAGGGAGAGACGATGAGAAATCACAGAATTTCACTGCAGGATATCGCCACACTGGCTGGGGTCACCAAAATGACCGTCAGCAGGTATATCCGCTCGCCTAAAACCGTCGCGAAGGCAACCGGCGAGCGCATCGCGATGATCATGGAAGAGATCAACTATGTCCCTAATCGTGCGCCTGGCATGTTGCTCAATGCGCAAAGCTATACGCTGGGTGTGCTGATCCCCTCTTTCCAGAATCAGCTGTTTGCTGACATTCTCGCGGGCATTGAGTCTGTGACATCTGACCATAATTATCAGACGCTTATCGCTAACTACAATTACAACAAAGAGTCCGAAGAAGAGTCGGTGATTAATCTGCTTTCTTACAATATCGACGGCATTATCCTCTCCGAAAAGCACCATACCGTTCGCACGGTAAAATTTCTGCGCTCCGCCAAAATACCCATTGTTGAGCTGATGGATGTGCAGGGCGCCAGGATGGATATGGAGGTGGGATTTGATAATCGCCAGGCCGCCTTCGATATGGTGAGCACCATGCTGGCTAAGCGTCAGCGGCGCAAGATTATCTATCTGGGGTCGAAAGACGATATGCGCGATGAGCAGCGTTTTTGTGGTTATTGCGATGCCATGCATCAGCATCAACTGGAGGCTTACCGTATTAATCCCCGCGCGAGTTCATCCATCTATCTTGGGTCGCAGCTGATGGCCGAGGCCTTTAAATCCCACCCGGATCTTGATGGGGTTTTTTGTACAAATGACGATATCGCGATGGGCGCGCTGTTTTACTGTCGCGAACACGATCTTGCTGTTCCGGAGCGCATTTCCATCGCCGGTTTTCATGGCCTGGAAATGGGCAAACAGATGATTCCAAGCCTGGCGAGTGTGATCACGCCGCGTTTTGACATCGGAAGAATGGCGGCGCAGATGTTATTGAATAAGCTAAAAAATGACGCGCTCAATCACAACACTGTCGATTTGGGTTATCAAATCTACCAGGGAAAAACCCTCTGACTCCCGCACCATCCGCCATGACTCCCCCTCCGTATAAAAAAAATTCATCCAAATTGTTGTGAAGTGTTAAGCGGTTTTTACCGATATATGAAGCATGAGTTAATTGGGTTATTTGCCACAGGGCGATTGCCCGAGCGGGGAAACATGAGCACACGTAAAAAACTCACAGCCAGAACACTCATGCTGGCGTCTATTTTTGTCACCATCACCATCGGGTTTCTGGTCACCATTGGCCTTTTGCTCTGGCAGTCTATGGGCCAGCAGGAAGCGGTCGCCAAAAGACATCTCCAGCAAATTGCGCTCACTGAATCATTACGTGTTCAGCAACAACTGGACTCGGCGCTGAATGCCGCGCGCGATTTGGGCAACAGCGCCTGGGCATTACACCAGGCCGGGCTGACAGAACGGCGTGGCCTGGACCAGTTACTGACCGATTATCTGCACCAGCATCCTGATTTCCTGTCGATGTCACTGGCCTTTGAAGCCAATGCCTTTGACGGTAAAGATGCGGAGTTTGCAGGTAAAGCGGATCAGGATCCGGCAGGCCGCTACGCGCGCTATGCTGACCGTGATAACAGCGGTAACCCGGCGCTGCACAACCTGGTGGATTATGAAACGCCGGGCAGCGGCGACTACTACCTTTTGCCGCGTCAGCGCCAGAAAGAGGTGATTATTGAGCCTTACATCTATCCCTATAACGGTGTTGATGTGATGCTGACCTCCATCGCGGCACCGATTGTCCGCGACGGTAAGTTTCAGGGGTCGGTGACCTCGGATTTCTCGCTGGAAACACTGCAAAAAATGATTGGCGCAATCAAGCCGTGGGAAGGTACGGGCTATGCGCTGTTGCTCTCGGCAGATAACAAAGTCGTTTCCAGCCCTGACAAGGCGACAACGGGAAAATCCTGGACAGGGACAATCGGCGGAGAAGCGGTGATACGCACCGACGATGCCCTGTTAAAAGAACCTGCATTTATCACCTGGCGCACCATCGACATTGGTAACAGCCAGACGCCGTGGAAGCTGGCGATTGTCACCCCGGTCAGCGTAGTAATGGCCGAAGCGTGGCACTACCTGCGTAACGCCATCCTTTTGATGATCCTCAGCATTATCATTGTCAGCGTGGTGGTGGCGATGGTGTTCACCCGCAAAGTTGCGCGTCCGGTAGGCGGCGAGCCGACGGAGGCCTCAGAGATCGCGCTCTCCGTGGCACAAGGGGATTTGAGTCATCAGATTTCTGTGCGTAACGGCGATAACAGCAGCATCTTTTATGCCCTGCATACCATGCAAACCCAGCTCCGGCGTATCGTTGGCAGTATTAACGATGCCAGCCATTCTGTACGTGCGGGAAGCAGTGAAATCGCGGCGGGCAACCTTGATCTGGCCTCCCGAACCGAAGAGCAGGCTGCGGCAATTGTGCAGACGGCTGCAAGCATGGAGCAGATTTCCGTAACCGTGAAAAACAACGCCGAGAACGCGCACAAAGCAACATCACTGACGCAGAACGCGGCGCAGATTGCCGGGCAGGGCGAATCGCTGGTGGCAGAAGTGGTTGATATCATCGGCAAGATTGATGAGAGCGCGGGCAAGATTGGCGATATTAACAGCATCATCGACAGCATTGCTTTTCAGACCAATATTCTGGCACTAAACGCGGCAGTCGAAGCGGCCCGCGCCGGTGAGCAGGGCAGAGGCTTTGCGGTCGTGGCCGGTGAAGTGCGTAACCTTGCCCAGCGCAGCGCCAGTGCGGCGAAGGAGATTTCGGCGCTGATTGAGGAGTCCTCCGGGCGCGTCAGTAAGGGGGTTACGCTGGTCAATGAGACGGGGGCGATGATGAAGCAAATCATCGCATCGGTTTCCAGTGTGCATCTGGTGATTGCCGAGATTGTGCAGGCGCTGGATGAGCAAACGAAAGGCGTGAGTCAGGTGAGCGAGGCGGTCAATCAGATGGATAGCGCCACCCAGCAGAACGCGTCACTGGTGCAGCAGATCTCTGCGGCGGCCATGTCGCTGGAGGAACAGGCGAAAAGTCTCGAGGAGACGCTGGCGTTTTTCTCTGATGCGCGGCAGAGCTATTTGCGCTAATTAGCAGGCTGATCGTTCGTCCCCCGGTGGCGCTTCGCTTACCGGGGCTACGGACTGTGGGCGCGTTAAACCCCCTCCACTCCATATTCCTTCATCTTACGCCACAGCGTTGTCGGGCTGATCCCCAGCATCACCGCGGCTTGTGACTTATCGCCTCCGGTGCGTTTCATTACCGCGCCGATCAGCTTCTGTTCCTGCTTTTTCAGCAAATCCACGTCGCCGGGCTGCGGCATGATATCTTCTTCATCATCAGACACAGACATATGGCACAGTGACTGCAACGCATCGACATCCACAACGTGCATATCAAACAATACAATCAGCCGTAAAATCACCGCCTGTAACTCCCGAATATTGCCAGGCCACGAGTAGCTGCTGAGAAAATTCACGGCTTCATCAGTAAAGCTCAGGACTTTATTATGCTTTGCCAGCAGGTCCTCAATAATCAGCATCACATCGCCGGTTCGCTCCCGGAGCGCAGGCAACTGTAGCGCGAGTACATTAATGCGATACCAGAGATCCTGGCGAAATTCACCGGCCGCCACCTGTGCGCCCAGCTCTTTATTACTGGCGGTGATTAAGCGAAACCTGGCACTAATGAGTGAATCACCGCCAACCCGGCTGAACCGCTTTTCCTGCAAAATGCGCAGCAGTTTGATTTGTACTGAGAGTGGCGCTTCGCTGATTTCATCAATAAATACAGTGCCGTTCATCGCCATCTCGAAAATACCGGGCTTGCCGCCCCGACGCGCATTGGTGAAGGCGCCATCGGCATAGCCAAACAGCTCGCTTTCCAACAGACTCTCCGGAATGGCGGCACAGTTGATGGCAATAAAAGGTTCAGCACTACGGGTACTGGCGTGATGAATACTCTGGGCAAACAACTCTTTGCCGGTGCCGGTCTCACCCAGAATAGTGACGGGAAGGTCGTGAGCCGCGTAGATTTTGGCCCGTTCGATCGTGGTTTGCATCACCGGGGACTGCCCGATAATGTCGGCAAACGAATACGTGGTGGTAAAGCCTTTGTGGTCGCTCTTCTTGCTGGAACGGGAAGCCGACCAGCCGTTATGCTCCTGTCTGCTACCGGTGATAACGGTATAAAAGCCGTGCTTATTAGAAAAGTGTTTCGCCGCAATATTAACCGTCTCGCCATCTATCTCGATAGCCTGTTCTTTGATATCTATTTCATTGATAATGCTGCCGTAAATACTTTTGAAGGCCTCTTTTTTAAATATCTTATCGCCAATATTGCACTGAAATAACGCAAAGCCACAGGCATTGATATGGATAATTTCCCCTGACTGGTCCAGGCACATGATGCCCTCGTGCGACTGATTAAGCGCAGACCAGGACATGGTTAATTTCATGTTTTCATTATTAATGTATTTCAACAGGCTTTCAGCGACATCCAGCGCCTGTTCAATAGAGATATTATCGGTATCGCCCATGATGACATTTAAATCATATTTCTTTGCCATCTCTGCGACGGTCAGGCCGCCAATCACCAACTGGTAATCGTTATCTGCCAGGTTTTTTACAACGTTATCGATATCGTAGTGGTTATAAACCTGACAGATTTTAAAATCTTCGTTGGTCATATTTTGATAATGACGCAGGACATTACAGAATTGTGGAAATCCTACGGCAGCAATCTTCTGCGATTTTTTTCTCGCCTCCTGCAGAATGCGATAAATACCGTGCAAGTCGTGGGCGATGTCAATGACGGGAATAGTAAGACTTTTGCGTAATAGCGCTGCCGTGCCGCCACGGCTAATAATGATTTTGGTGCCGCTGGCAACTAACTGCTGGGCTTTTTCCACCACGTCGAAATAGTGAAACTCGTAAACAGGGATGTCGATCTTTCTTTCGATAAGCACGTTGGATATGCGCTGGGTGATTGTTTTTGACACCGAGAAAATCGCAATTTCGTTGTTCTTCATGGGTTATCCAGAGTTATCGATGTATACGGGAGTCATCATATCCTCACGCTCTACATGCGGCAAAGCGCCGCCTGGTAAAACGAAAAAGCCTGCGCATTCGCGGTGCGCAGGCAAAAAGAGAGACGCACTGCCTTTTCTTTTAAAAACGCTGGCGGCGATAGACAATTTGCCCATTACTGATGGTGGCGCAGTTATCGATATAACGGTCACCTGCCAGTTGTGCGCCTTTGGTATCTTCAAACACGATCTTTTCTTTGCGCAATTTGACGATGGCGATATCGGCAAATGCCCCAGGCGCGAGCGTACCGATCTGCCCCTCCATTTTCATCAGGCGTGCGGGTGTGCGGGTCACCGCGCGAACCACGTCAAAGAACGACATCCCCATGTTCAGGTATTTCGACATAATAAACAGCAGGCTAAAGACCTTATCCGTGCGCAGGCTATTACGCAGGGTGAGGTCGGTACTGATGATATCCGGGTTAAAGCCCTGCTCCATTGCGTTACGGGCTACCGTGAAATCAAAATGGGCCACGCCGTTAGAGCAGTCGAAAATCACGCCTCGTGCTTTGGCTTCCTTGATGGCCGGGAACACTTCACCGCTTTCCCTGATAATGGCGTTACCCGTGCCGTGGAAACAGTGGGCATAAATATCATCGCTCTGGAAATGGCCGATCAGCTCATCTGCGGGTAACCGGGAGTCGGTTACATGAACGCAGAGAGTTGTTTTGAGCTCTCTTGCCAGCGCCACGGTGGCATAAAACGGATCGCTACTAAAATTGCGCCCGGTTGCGATATCCTGGCTGTAACGCAGTTTTAGCCCGAGAATGTTGTCGCGGTTCTCATTGAGCGTCTGGCTGATTTTCTCCACGTTGTAGTTTGCCGGATTGGTATTTTCCAGATACCCCGTCGGCCCCCCGCCCAGCGTCGAGAGCCCCACGTTTACCACGTTCAGATAGCTTTTGATGCGTGTCTGCGCCGTATTGATCACACTGTTGCGAAACAGTTTATAGTTAACCCAGCCGCTGCTCCCGGCGTCCACCACACTGGTCACGCCGTTGGGCAGGCAGAGCACATCCGGATTGACGCTGATGGCGGTGCCGCCGTGAAAGACATGGGCATGAAAATCAATCAATCCTGGAAGAACAATGCAGCCTGCCGCATCAATGACGGTTTCCGCCTGGCTGTCGGCGGTATGCAAATCCACGATACGATTGCCAACAATACCGATGTTCTGGTTGATGTAGCTACCGCTATTAAGGTCGGCCACCAGACCATTTTTAATCAGAATATCCAGCTTCATTTTGTGCTCTCCTTAATCAGATACCGATCATTTTCCAGTAAGGAATACCAATCAGGAAAAAGACCAGGACGTTAACCAGCACCATGATGGTGCCGAGCAGCCAGAAGGTTTTTTGCGGAACATAGCCGCTGGAAAAGGTGAAGACCCCTGCTCCGTTGCCGTAGTGGGTAAGCAGCGCCCCATAACCCGCAGAGAAGGCCAGTGACAGCGCGACATACATCGGATGTGCCTGGGTGGTCATCCCAAGGGTAAAGAGTACCGGGTAGAACGACACCACGAAGGCGCTGTTGGAGACGAAGAAGTAACGCACCGCGAGGCTGATAAACACCAGTACACCCAGGGCGCTTATTTCACTCAGTTGCGACAGGTCGAGGTAGCCCTTGATCACATCCACCAGGTAGACATAGAAACCGCCTTTGGAGAGCGCGACCGCACACCCGTAAAACGCCCCATACCAGACGAACGTCTGCCAGGCCGATTTTTCGCTGACCACATCGTTCCAGCTCAATACGCCGAACAATAACAGGCAGGCAAGGAAGGCGAGACCGACCGGAATAAACTCAATACCGGTAAGGGAGCCGGTCATCCAGCCGATAATCCCCAGCAAGAAAAAGACGATCAGTAATTTCTCTTCACGCTTTACCGGGCCGAGTTCCTGCAACCCTTTGGCCGCAATTTCGTTAACATTGGTGATGGTTTTCAGCTCAGGCGCATAGAGCTTATAGAGGATCCAGGGCGCGGCTAACAGCACAATGCCTGCCGGTACGATGGCGGCTTTGAACCACACCATCCACTCGAGATTGACGTGCATTATCTCGTTGGCGAGCGAGACCGTAATGGAGTTGGTTGCCATCCCGGTCAGAAACAGGCTGGAGGTCCCCATCGATACCACGTACATCAGGATCGTGAGATAGGCACCAATCTTGCGGCTGCCATCATCCGGCTTTGAACTCAGCGCTTCGGCGATATTACGGAAAATGGGGTAGGTGATACCGCCGGAACGCGACATGTTCGAGCCAGTTGCCGGCGCGAGCACGGTGTCTGTCACCATCATCAGGTAGCCCAGCGTCAGGGTATTTTTGCCATAGCGCTGAAGCAGCAGATAGGCGATACGTTTGCCTAATCCCGTGATCACGAAAGCCTTACAGATAATAAAAGCGCTGATGATAAACCACACCATCGGGCTACCGAATCCGGCGAACAGCGGACCTGGTTCAATCACCAGCGAGGCGAAACCGAGGATGATGAGCATGATGACGGCGTCGGTAAACGGGCGCAGGACCAGCCCGCACAGCATCGCCAGATAGATACCGACCATTTCCCAGGTCTGGGCAGAAACGCCTTCCGGGTGAGGGATGACCCAGAACAGAACGGGAAAAAAGATAATGGGTAAGAGTTTAAGATAAAGCATTTTACATTACCTGTATTTAATAGCCGCACGCCGTCACGCGACGTGCAGCATTTCATTATTGGCACTGATTAGCGGTAGACGTCGTCAATAAACTCAACGCCTTTTTCGTCTAGTGATTTTCTTACCCATGCGCGGTTGGCGGTGCCGTTTTTCGCTGCTTCCACTTTGCCCGCATCAAATCTGGAGTAGTCTGTCGCTTTGTCGAGCAGGTCTGCTGCATCGTTCAGCGGTATGACGATAACTCCGTCAGCATCACCCACAATCAGATCGCCCGGGCAGACCGCCACGCCGCCTACGGCGATTGGCGTATTCACTTCGCCCGGACCTTCTTTAAATGGGCCAGCCGGGTTCGAACCGGTGGCGAAGATAGGGAAGTCCAGAACGGAAAGGGCATCAATATCGCGAATCGGTCCATCCAGCACGATACCGGCGATTTTTTTGGTGCAGTGGGCGTAAGCCACCATGATTTCGCCCATCAGCGCCCGGGAACGATCGCCTTCGTTAGAGACCACGATGACATCATTTTCCGTTGCCATATCCAGTGCGGCATGCAGCATCAGGTTGTCACCCGCGCGCGCTTTCACCGTAATGGCATAGCCCGCCATAATAGGTTTCTTCGGTGACGAAATACGTTTAATGCCATTGCCGAGGACCGCAATACGATTCATGGTGTCGGCGATATTCGCTGCGGGCAGTTTCTCGTAATGTTTTAATAACTCAACGTCGAACGCCGGACGCCGGGTGAAAATACGGTTACCAATAGACATGATTTTCTCCTTAAAAACCCGGCACCGGCCAGGACGGTTTTTTACCTGATAACACTTCGTCGATACCAATAGCGGAGTGCAAAGACGCGCGATCGGTCGCTTCTTTTGTGGCAGCGCCAATATGCGGGCCAATGACGATATTGCTGAGGGCGAAAATGGGATCTGCGGGGTCAAACGGCTCTTTTTTCAGAACATCAACACCTGCACCGGCAATGGTGTGTGTTGATAGCGCATGGTAGAGCGCTTTTTCATCGACCAGTTTGCCGCGTGCGGTATTAATGAAATACGCGGTCGGTTTCATCAGCGAGAACTGTTTTTCGCCAACAAAGTCGGTCGTTTCGGCCGTGGTAGGGCAGTGCAGGGAGACAAAATCGCTCTCTTTAAAGATCCGGTCAAAGTCATTGGTTAACTCAACCCCTTCCGGCACCTGGTCCTGAGTTTTGTACGGGTCATACGCAATGACTTTCATGTTAAAGCCGTGCAGGGCTTTGATGGCGACGCGGGAACCGATGTTGCCCACCCCTACCAGGCCTACGGTTTTACCGTCCAGCTCCACTTTTGGGGTGCGCAGTTTTGCCCAGTAGTAATCTTCAAGCATTTTTTCTTCGACCAGCCTGAAATTACGTGAACAGTGCAGCATGTAAAAAATGGCCAGCTCGGCAACAGACATGCTGTTAGCAATCGGTGCATTTAATACTGTCACGCCGTGACGTTTCGCGGAGTCTAAATCGACGGTGTCGTAACCAGCCCCATGGCGAGCAACAACTTTCAGTTTTTTCGCGGCTTCAAATACGCGATCGGACATTTTTGAAAGGCGCACAATAATACCGTCGCAATCCGGAATGTCGCGGATGATATCTTCTTCTTCCATACCGGAACCTGTAATAAGCTCATATCCCCGGCTTTCAAGATATTCTCTCCCTTCCTGCATGATTTCTTGTGGAAGTAAAATTTTATAAGTCATCTGACGCTCTCCATGGTTGTTTTGCACTGATAATTGCAGGTGGCGTGCCAGGAGCGTAAATGACGAATACAATAAAATAATAAGTTTTTGATATTATTGCATTTTTTATTTTATGTTATTTTTGTGTGATATTTTTTTGTGGTGACAGAAATCACAAAACCAGATCTGGTCTCAAACACATTCATTTCATTTTGAAATGAGTGAATTTCACTTTTAAATTGTGATTTTTAACACTGTCACACTATATTCATGACCGTTTTAAAAGGCTTAAAAAATTGACAACATCTATTTGTTTGATAATTATACTTTGCATTCGGGTTCTCTGCTTGAGCTCGCAATAGTAGGAATAAATGATGACTGTTGAATTAATGAATGCATTCCTTTCTGCAGTGCGCAGTGGAAGTCTTCCAGCCGCAGCAGGCTTTTTAGGTGTAAGTCAGAACTGTTTATCTGAACGTCTGCAAATGCTCGAAAATAATGTCGGATTTACCCTTATTCAACGTGGACGGAATATTCGGTCGGTAACGTTAACCGAAAAAGGGCAGCAGTTTTATGCCTTATCACCGAAGATTATGGCCGTGCTGTATGAGGTGGAGAATATTAAAACACCCCTTCGGAAGGAGTGAAAACATACTGGCGTGATTCGACGTCAGTATGTGCAATTGCTGAACTGGTGGTTATAAATATTGTGATGATCCACAAACACCGTTTCAGCCTGACTGACTCTGAAAGGCAAAACCCCTATACTGCCAAAAAAAGATAAAAATCATTCATTTTTACGCTGATACAGGCAGGGTGAGGGATGGAGACGGTGACTTTTCTGGGGCAGCTTACGCAGCAGATGATATTGTCTGCGCCTTTATTTTCATTAATTGCATTAGGTTATTGTCTGGGACGTTTTGCTGGCTGGCCGGAAGCCGCCAGTGGAGTATTTAACCGCTTTTGTTTTTCGATTGCCTTACCCTGCATGTTATTTAAGGTAATGAGTAAGTTCTACCAAAGCCCACCGGTTGATATGCGTTTGCTGATAGCCTATTTCGGCAGTTGCCTGTTGGTATATATCGTTGGGCGCATTGTTGCAAAACGCGTGTTTGACCTCGACGCTGTTTCGGCATCGGTATTTGGCCTCGGGGGTATTTTTTCCAACAACGTGATGCTCGGGATCCCGGTGGCGGTAATTCTTCTGGGGCAGGCCAGCCTCGCCTCGGTCGCGCTGGTACTGGTGTTTAACAGCCTGATTCTGTGGACGCTGGTCACCGTCTCGGTGGAGTGGGCGCAGAGCGGCAGTTTTTCCTGGAAAGGCATCGGCAAAACCCTGGTCAACGTGCTGCGTAATCCGCTGATTATCGGCATTTTTTCTGGCTTTGCATGGAGCGCAACTCACCATCCTCTGCCGCAATTTGTTGATGGCCCCGTCAGTATGCTTGGGCAGATTGCCGCGCCGTTAACTCTGGTAACGCTGGGCATGAGCCTCTCGCACTACAATATCAGCCAGGGGCTGCGGGAAAGCGCGGCTATCTGCCTGATTAAACTGGTGTTGATGCCAGCGCTGATTTGGGCGCTCGCTTACGCACTGCATCTGCCGCAGCAGGAGAGCCAGGTGGTGGTTTTACTGGGGTCAATGGCGGTGGGGATAAACGTCTATCTGATGGCGCAGAAATTCAAGGCGCTGCAAGGGGCGACGGCAACCAGCATGTTGATTTCCACTCTGCTTTCTACCCTGACTACGCCAGTGCTGATGATCCTGATGAGCCGCTTCTATCCGGCATGGCCGTAAATTCTCCCGGCAGGGCACACCGCGTGCCCTGCCAGAAACGCACTAAATAATGTCATCCACCACGCCGCCGTCAACGCGCAGCGCCGCGCCTGAGGTCGCCGATGCCTGAGTTGAGCATACGTAGACCACCATGTTCGCCACTTCTTCAACCGTTGCCGCGCGCTGAATAACGGAGCTGGGACGATTGGCCATCACGAACTCTTTCGCCAGCGTTTCCAGTGACTTGCCAGTCCTTGCCACTTCGTCCTGCATCATGGCGGCAAAACCATCGGAAAGGGTTGGGCCGGGTAACACGCTGTTGACCGTCACGCCACTACCGGCGACAAATTTTGCCAGCCCGCGCGCCAGCGAGAGCTGGGCCGTTTTGGTCACGCCGTAATGAATCATATCGGCAGGAATGTTGCGCGCCGATTCCGAGGAGATAAAGACCACGCGGCCCCAGCCTTTTTTCACCATCGCTGGCAGCAACGCACGGGAAAGACGCACGCCCGACATCACATTGGTTTGCCAGTAATTTTCCCAGGTCGCATCGTCGGTGGCATAAAAATCCTGCGGCCCGTAAATCCCGGCATTATTGACCAGGATATCGGCATCCGTTGCCGCGCTTAATAAGGCTTCAACACCCTCCGCCGAACTCAGGTCAGCAATGGCGGTACGCACTTTTGCGCCCGGTACACGCTCATTCAGCGCCTGGAGCGCTTTATTCACTGACGCCTCGCTACGTCCGTTGAGGATCACTTCCGCACCGCTTTCGGCAAGCCCCGTGGCTATGGCGAAACCAATGCCACCGGTCGAGGCGGTGACCAGTGCGACTTTCCCACTCAGATCAATTTTCATCCTCTGCTCCTGTACCTTTATGTGAATGCAGTGGAATAAGCGTAGCACTTTGCCTGAATCGCGATGTCTGGATGGTCATCCCAGGTTTGTATAAAAGAATATGTTCGCAAATAACACTGGTACCGCTTAGCTGATATTTTGATATCGATATGAAAATAGAAGAAATAGAGATTATTGTTTTTAATTTTTATTTTTGTAGCATGGTGAGATAAAGCGAAATAATTCGCGCACACATGGACATGCCAATGCTTGCGATAAAAACTCCGCAGACCTGGTTTCACCAGTCTGGTATTCGTCATGACGCAGGAAAATATATTGCGCCGCTTACCCAACATATTTTAATTATTACCAGCGTAAAGGCATGGGCGCAGGTTAACCCAGGGCTTGAAGAGAGCTTACGCGCCAGCGGCATCCGCTGGCAGACGGAGATCATGACCGGTTACTGTACCGAAGATAGCGTTGCCCGCTATGTGCAGCGGGCAAAAAAACTGGGGGTGCAGTTTATTGTCGGCGTCGGTGGTGGTCGCGTTTTGGATACCGCCAAAGCTGTCGCCGATACCCTTGAGGGCGGTGAATCCATCACTATTCCCACACTGGCAGCGACCTGTGCGGCCTGGTCTCCTCTGGCGGTTTTCTATACGGATGAAGGCGCGCAGATCAGTAGCCAGGCTTTACGCACGCTGCCGCGCCTGGTGCTGGTGGATAGCGAAGTCATTGCCCGTAGCGACGTGCGATATTTAAAAGCAGGTATCGTCGATGCGCTGGCAAAATGGTATGAATTTCGTCCCTATTTGCAGAAAAACCCCGATAATCTTGGGCTGCAATTAAAAGTGCAAAATGCGCGTCTGGCCGTCGAAATTTATGAAAAACACGGTCAACAGGCTATTCGTGATAATAAAGCCCAGGTGGTGTCGGATGCGCTGATCAATGTGATTGAGGCCAATATTGCGGTGGCCGGTATGGCAAACAGCGTGCGCGGCGAAATCCCCACACCTGGCGTGGCGCATGCGATTCATAACCGGCTCACCCACGAGCCGGCTTTGCGCCAGTGGCTGCATGGTGAACGTGTGGGATTCAGCCTGCTGGTGCAATCCATTCTGGAAAATGACAACAACCAGCCCGACCCGGTATTACTGGCGCTACTGCGTCAGTATGAGATGCCGCTAACCCTGGCACCGCTCAAAGAGATCCGCCTGGCGGTCATCCAGGCGGTGGCGCGCAGTATTCCCTTCCCGCGTGATGCTCTGGAGCATTTACCGTTCACACTCGAACCCACGCGTATTGAGCAGGCGCTGCGTCTTACAGAACAATATGTTTCAACCCGTGCGTATGCCCGTGATCTGGCGGGGTAGTCTCATCCGTAACGCGCTGAAGATGGCCGTGACGCACACCGCGCTGGGCGATGACGCTATCGGCAAACTGCTGAACATCGCCCATTTTTCCTTTCAGGACGGCGATCTCCAGGCAGTCGTCATGGTTGATATGCACATGTAACGTGGCGACGGAGAGGTCATGATGGTGGTGCTGCGTGGCGACAATGCGGCTCGCCAGATCGCGCTTTTCATGTTCATACACATATGACAGCACCGCATAGCCCCGTGTGTCCTGCTCGCAGGCCGCTTGCTGGGTGAGTGCATCGCGTAAAATATCCCGCAACGCTTCGGAGCGATTGTGATAGCCACGGCGCTGGCTGAGATCGTCAAGGGTGACAAGCAGGTCATCATCAAGAGTAACGGTTACGCGTTGCATGGCAGCGTTCCTGGAGTTCGGGTTTTGGGAAAGGCGGGCAGGACGGCCTGTTGCAGCGCCTGTCCGGCCAGGGAGGTAAAACGTAATGGGTGAGTGACGGCAATATCTTCGGTGATATGGCCGTTCTCCATCACCACCACGCGCTGGCAAAAACGCTCCACCAGACGCAAATCGTGGGTGATAAACAGGCAGGCGATGCCCGAGTGCTGTTGCAGTTTTTTCAGCAGACGAATGATGCCTGCCTGCAATACCAGATCAAGGCTGGACACGGCCTCATCAAGGATAAGCAGCGTCGGGCGAGTCGCCAGCGCGCGGGCCAGGCAGACGCGCTGTAACTGCCCACCGCTCAGTTGAGGCGGGCGCTGGTCCAGCAGGCTGCTTTCCAGTTCCACATCGCGCATCAACTGTTCGATACGGGCGCACTGCTCCGTTTTGCTTAAGGTAATAAGATGGCGCAGCGGTTCAGCGAGGATTTCGCGCACCGTTTTACGTGGGTTGGCCGCGCTGATGGCGTCCTGAAAGACCAGTTGAATATCCCGGCGGAAATCTTTTTTCATCGCCCCGGTCATTCTGGCAAGTGATGTACCCTGCCAGATGATATCGCCGCTGACGGGCTTTTCCAGCCCAACCAGCAGACGCGCCAGCGTGCTTTTGCCGCAGCCGCTGCGTCCTAATAACGCGAGACTTTCCCCGCTATTGATCGCAAGGGAGATATTCTCCAGCACCGGGTGAGTATGATAGCGGTGGGAGACATCAGACATCGTGAGTAAATTCATTAACCCAGCTCCATACCGTACAGCGCAAGGTGTGCCGCCAGCAGGTTGCGTGTCACAGGATGCTGCGGCGCGCTAAATAGCACATCGACACTGCCCTGCTCGACAATACGCCCCGCCTCCATCACCGCCACGTCATCGGCGAGTCGCGCCACCACGCCCATATCATGGGTGACCAGTAATATGCCGCAATGTCGGGTCTGCAAGAGACGTTCGAGCAGATCGAGAATTCTGGCCTGTGCCACGGCGTCCAGGTCGGTGGTGGGCTCGTCGGCAACAATAAACGCCGCGTCGCTAAGCAGCGCCATGGCGATCATCATGCGCTGCAACATGCCGCCACTCATCTCAAAAGGATAGAGCGTCAGCACCCGTTCCGGCGCATCCAGCCCAACGTCGGTCAGGGCGGCAACAAGCGTGGCGTCATCTGCCGGTTTACCCAGCGCCAGGCAGGTTTCCCGCGCGTGCGCCGCCATGGTCCGCAGTGGGTTAAAGGCGCTGCGTGGGTTTTGCATAATGGTCGCCACCTTAAGTCCGCGCAGCGCCTGTGGCGAGATCGGGTGACCATCCGCCAGCAGCGTGCCCGCCGTTTGCCGCACACCCGCAGGCAATACGCCGAGCGCGGCGGCGCAGGTCAGCGATTTCCCGCTGCCGCTTCCACCCACCAGCGCCAGCACGCGCCCGCGTTTAAGGGTGAGTGAGACGTCGCAGGTGAGGGGACGCTGCGCCTCAAGGGTGAAATTTCGCAGTTCAAGTTGCGCAGGCATCAGTGGGCATGCTCCGTTTCCAGATGAGGATCGAGGCGATCGCGCAGGGCATCGCCCACCATGTTAAAGGCCATCACGCTGATAAATAGCGCCAGCCCCGGCCATAACATTTGCAGTGGTTGCGTCCAGATATACTGGCGGGCATCGTTAATCATCACCCCCCATTCGGCGGTGGGGGCGCTGACGCCCAGCCCCAGAAACGACATTCCCGCCACGTGCAGCATCATATGGCCGATATCGAGCGTCGCCAGTACCAGCAGCGAGGGCACCACGGCGCCCGCCAGATGGTCGATAAATACCTGCGTATAGCTCGCCCCGCTCAGGCGGGCCGCCAGAATGTACTCACGGCTGCGCAGAGAAATCACCAGGCTGCGTACCATGCGTGCGTACCAGGCCCAGTGAGAGAGCGCGATGGCGATAATCACATTCGTCAGCCCGGTTCCCAGCACGCCGACCATAAAGAACGACAGGATCGAGGTGGGGAAGGTCATAAAGACATCCGCCACGCGCATAATTGCCTGGTCGGTGCGCCCTCCCGCCAACCCGGCACAACCGCCGAGCGTCAGTCCAAGTACCAGCACCAGCAGAAGACAGGCCATGACCGAGCCTAAGGAGACGCGGGTGGCGCTCATCAGGCGGGCAAAAATATCCCGCCCAAGATGGTCGGTGCCCAGCCAGTGTTCGCTACCTGGTGGTAACAGGCGGGCAGGCAGGTTAATTGCCTGCGGGTCGTAGGGGAGCCACCACTGACAGGTCAGGGCGATAACCAGCAGCAGCGCCAGTATCAGCACGGCAAAGCGTACCGACCAGCGGGCAGAACGCAGAAAACTCATGCATGCGCTCCTTCATGATGACGAATTCGCGGGTCCAGCGCGGCGCTGATTACATCTACCAGCAGGTTACACAGGGCGAATACGATGACCATCACCAGCGTAAAACACTGGATCACCGGGTAGTCGCGGTTGAAGATCGCCGACACGGCATAACGGCCTATACCCGGCCAGGCAAAAATGCTTTCGATAATCATCGTACCGCCAATCAGCTCACCCACGTGCATGCCGAGCGCGGTGATGACTGGCAATGACGCGTTACGCAAAATATGCTGACGCTCGGTCTGTTTTTCACTCAGGCCGCGTAGCCGCGCCCAGGTAACATGCCGTTGTCCGGCGGCCTCCAGCATACTGGCGCGTAACAGGCGAGCATTGATGGCGAGCGACATAAAGGCAATCGACACGGCGGGCAGCAGGATATGCCGCCAGCCGCCGTAGCCCATTGCCGGTAGCCATTGCAGGTAAACCGAGAAGAACATCACCAGCAGAAAGGCCAGCCAGAAGTTCGGCATTGAGACGCCAAGAAAGGCAATCAGACGCACGATATAGTCCGGCAGGCTATTGCGGTGGCGCGCGGCCCAGATACCCAGCGGTACGGAGGTAAGCAGAATCAGGATCAGCGCGACGCCCGCCAGTTGCAATGTGGCTGGCAGGAAGTGCAGAACATCTTCCAGTACCGGGCGCTGGGTCGCATATGAGATACCGAAATCGAGATGCAGCGCCTGCCATAACCAGTGCAGATACTGCTGTGGCAGTGGTTTATCCAGCCCCAGCATGGTGCGCGTCGAGGCGACCATCTCCTGCGTAGGAGGCAGATTCGACAGGCGCAGATAATCCAGCGCCGGGTCGCCGGCTCCCATGCGCAGCAGCAGGAAGATGACCACCGAGGCGGCGAAAATCATCGGAATAAGCAGTAACAAACGGCGAATGACATAGCGCAGCATCAGGGTTTCACCGGGGTAATGTGTTCAAAAGGAATATCACTGGCGATAGGGGCGAAAGGAATCACGCCCAGTTCAGGCTTCGCCACCACCAGCGTTGAGACATAGCTGATGGGCAGATAGACCGCCTCGTCGTGCAGACGGGTCAGAATGTCGCGATAAAGCGCCTGGCGCTCTGTCTCATCGCGTGTCGTCAGCACCTCGCCAATCTCTTTATCGATCTGCGCTTTGTCCGGCAGGCCAAGTTGTGCCTGATAATCCGCATGAGACGGTACACGCATGGAGCTTAAGAAGGCGTGCGGGTCATAAGGCGCCCCCCAGGTGCGGTTGAAAATCATGCCAAAACGACCGTCGCGCTGGCGGGCATAAATACTGCTCTCTTCCTCGCCCACAAGTGCCGTGTCCACGCCGATGTCGCGTAAATTGGCCTGAATAATTTCGGCCATTGATTTACTCATCGCGTCGGTGCCGATAAACGCCAGTTCGACATGCAGGGGCTGCCCTGCTTTTTCACGGGTAGTTTTGCCGTCCGGCAGTTTCCAGCCGTCGGCGTCCAGCAGCGCACGAGCTTTTGCCGGGGAATATTCACGCGCTTTCAGACCAATATCAGCGTAGGGCACGGTGGGGGCAAAGAGCGTATCGGCTACCTTCTGGGTGCCGTACAGCGCGCTATCAATCAGCGTCTTTTTATCGACCGCGTAATTGAGCGCTTCGCGAACGGCCTGTTCATTGGTGGGCGCTTTCGCGGAGTTCAGCGCCAGCATCACCGTTTCGACCGGGGCGGAAAGCTGCGTGTGTAACGCCGGGTTCTGACTGAAACGGGAGAAGGTATCAAGCGGCAACAGCCCTTCATTGCCATACAGCAGGTCGAGATCGCCGGTTTCAAACGCCACCGCGCGACTGGTAGGGTCCGGGATCACTTTGATGGTGATTTTGCTCAGCGCCGGTTTTTCGCCCCAGTAGTGTTCGTTACGCACCATCACGTCGTATTGATTCAGGCGCGACTCCTGCAATACCCACGGCCCGGTACCAATGGGAGCAACGATACCGTTCATTGTTTCGTGATTTTTAAACTGGGAGGGGGCGATAAAACGAAACGGCCGGGGCAGGGAAAGCTCCTGCAGGAACGGGTAGTAGGCGCTTTTCAGGGTAATTTGCAGTTCGCTGTCGCTGAGTGCTTTCACGTCGGTTATCTGGTTGGCAAGCTCAAGCCAGGCATGACGCTGGCGGTTATCAAGCACCGCACGGAAGTTTTCCGCCGCTGCCTGTGCGTTAAACGGCTCGCCGTTGGAGAACGTCACATCAGTACGCAGCGTGAAGACCCAGGTTTTTCCATCCTCAGACGAGGTCCAGCTTTTGGCCAGCCAGGGTTTTACCGTGCCGTCGGCCTGATACTTAACCAGCGGCTCGTAAACCATGCTTTGGGCGAACATTTGGTTCGGCGTATAGAGATGCGGATTAAGCGGTCCTGCGTTGACCGGCCATGCGGTGGTCAACTCCTGCGGGGATGAAGCCTGGGCAAAAAACGTAGTACAGGCCAGTAGTAACGCACTAAGAGAGCGAAAGGACGACATGGTTTTCCCTGAAAGTCTGCCACAAAAGGAGTATGACGATTTTATGGATTCATCATACGAATGCGGTGCGCGGGATCAAAAAAGGCATGAGAAGATTGTGGAAATCGTGAAACGAACGAAGGGGAGTGGTCAGCGGAACCCTTCCGCCGACAGTAAACTCCTATCTTTAACTACTGCCCCTTTAACAGTTGCAGCAGCGTGTCTACCTGCTCATCGGGCGGCATCAGATCTTTTTTGACAATCAAATGCAGCGGCGTGGCGCGACGCGAACCGTGGCTGAGCGGCAGGATTTTCAGCACCCCGCTGGAGAGCAGAGACTGGATGCGCTCCTCGGGCAGCCAGCCGTAGCCCACCTGATATTGCACTGCTTCTACGGCAGCATCGATGGTAGAAAAAGTCCATGACTCGCCGCTCTCCAGGGGAAGGCGATTTTCACGGTCTGCTATACGAATCAATGGCCAGGCGGCGAGAATATCCTCAGTAATCGTGGTTTCGGCGCAAAGGGGATGGTCCCGGTGGGCGACCGCGACAAAATCAATATTCATCAGCCATTCACCGCGCCCGGTCATGTCCTGGCGACGGGTCAGCACCAGCACATCGGCTTCGGCGTGGGCGGGGCGCTCCACAGAGGCGTTTTCAAGCACTTCGGTCAGATGCACCTGCGTTTGCGGATAGCGCTGCTGAAACTGGCGCAAAATGGCAAACAACCGTGAGCGGGGAAAGATGCTGTCGACGACCAGGTCGAGCCGGGTCCGTTGCCCGTTGCGTAGTGTGACCGCCCGGGTTTCAACGTAGTCGAACGCTTTAAGTAACGGTTTAACCTGATTAAGCAACAGCTCGCCAGCAGGAGTAAGTACCGCACGGCGGCCTTCCTGTATCAGCAATGCCACACCCAGACGCTCCTGTAATAGCGCCAGGTTGTAGCTGACGGATGACTGGCTACGGTGAGTCTCTTCGGCGGCCTTCGCAAAACTGCCCAGCTCTACTACTTTTTGCAGTAGCGACCATTGTTCAAGGGTGGTTTTATGCATAACTCATCTAAAAAATGAATGAATTTAATTCAAACATAGCGTTATTCATTCATTTTTTGAAGCGGTACGATCTTCTTATCAACTAAGAGGAGCACAATTATGAGCAGCTTTGATAAACATGATCTGAGCGGTTTTGTCGGCAAACATCTGGTTTATACCTACGATAACGGCTGGAACTACGAGATTTATGTCAAAAACGAGACTACCCTGGACTACCGTATTCATAGCGGTATCGTGGCGAATCGTTGGGTGAAAAATCAGCAGGCTTACATTGTACGTGTTGGCGAGAGCATTTATAAAATCTCCTGGACCGAGCCGACAGGCACTGACGTGAGTTTGATCGTAAACCTCGGCGATCGCCTGTTTCATGGCACGATCTTCTTCCCACGTTGGGTGATCAACAATCCGGAAAAAACCGTCTGTTTCCAGAACGATCATATTCCGCTGATGGAATCCTATCGTGAGGCTGGGCCGGCCTATCCGACCGAAGTGATTGATGAATTTGCGACTATTACATTTGTGCGCGACTGTGGCGCAGACAATGACAGCGTCATCGCCTGCGCAGCCAGTGAACTTCCGGCGGATTTCCCGAACAACCTGCGCTAACGCAGGCTAGCCGGGCAGGCGATTTTTCGGCCTGCCCGGGCCAAGCATAATGGCCAGTTTGCTTCCGCCAGTGGTGGTTTCCATCCATATTTTACAGACGCTGGTAAGTGGCACAGAAAGTAGCATCCCCACCGGACCGAGCAACCAGCCCCAAATCAGTAGCGAAAGAAAAACCACCAGTGTCGACATACCGAGTCTGTGACCCATCATGCGTGGCTCCAGAATATTGCCAATAACCATATGCACGATGAGAAACAGGGCGCCGACCAGAAGCCACTCATATGGGCCATTAAAGAGCAAAGCCTGAATCATCGGTGGGATCGCAGAAAGCACCGATCCGATATTCGGCACGTAATTAAGCAGAAATGCCAGAACCCCCCACATGAGCGCAAACTGAATGTCCATAATGGCCAGCCCCGCCCAGACGATCACTCCCGTCCACAGACTGAGCAGCGTTTTTAGCGCCAGATAGTGAGAGACGCCCTTAAGCGCGCGGTGTAAACCGGCGATATGAATCTGTGGATTATTCAGGGCGAAACGCATTTTATAGGGCACGTGACGCACTTCGAAGAGCATGAATACCGTGGTCATTACCAGTAAAACGATACTCGCCATCGCGTTAGACAGTTGCGTCATCATCGTCGTGGCAAAACTCATCACCCGCTCAGAATCCATTCGTTGCAGCATTCGTTCTGGCGATATATGCAGGTGCAGAAAGGGGAGCGCATCCTGAATCTGGAGAAATTTACGCGTGAACTCCCGATTGTATTTCGGCAGCATCGTCATGAATTCATTCACTGAGGCGGCCAGCACACCAACCAGCGCGGTCAGGAAGATCAGCATCACCAGTACCACAATAGCGATGGCGACAGGTCGTTTCACACCCCGGCGAAGAAACCAGGTCACCAGCGGGTTAAGCACGATGGCGAAAAAGAGCGCCAGTAATAATTGAACAATGATATCGGCGGCGGCATGAATACCGGCCAGAATAATGACCAGTGAGGCCAGTTTGAGAAGAATATGTAAACCCGCACGATCGGGTTGGGGCTGTGTCATGGGCAATTCCTTTTTCTATACCGCCCGATAAGTGTAGCCACTGGCGGGCGCTTCGCCCGAGGCAGATATTCTTAATCTGCATGCTGATTTCCAGTCCATGACGTGGTAATAGTGAAACATCGTTGTGAAAATCTGGTGAACCCCATGCCCGAACAAGCCGCTGAACCGGCGCTAAGCGGATTACGTCTTAATCTGCGGATTCTCTCCGTCGTTATCTTCAACTTCGCAAGTTACCTCACGATAGGTTTGCCACTGGCGGTTTTGCCAGGCTATGTCCATGAAACGCTGGGGTATAGCGCCTTTTGGGCAGGGCTGGTTATCAGCCTGCAATACTTCGCCACCCTTATGAGTCGTCCACATGCCGGACGCTACGCCGATATGCTCGGCCCGAAAAAGGTGGTGGTGTTTGGCCTCTGTGGCGCGTTCATTTGCGGGTTGAGTTACCTGCTGGCGGATCTGCAAAGCGCCTCGCCGCTGGTGAGCCTGGTGCTGCTCTGTACAGGGCGCATCATTCTCGGTATCGGGCAAAGTTTTGCCGGGACCGGGTCGATGCTATGGGGCGTAGGGGTGGTCGGTTCACTGCATATTGCCCGCGTTATTTCCTGGAACGGTATTGCAACCTATGGCGCAATGGCGCTGGGGGCACCACTTGGCGTGATTTGCTACAACTACGCCGGACTGAGCGGCCTGGGTGGCTTCATTATGGCGGTGGCGTTTGTTGCCATTGCCTGTGCGTTGCCGCGTGCGGCGGTAAAAGCCAGCAAAGGTAAGCCACTGCCGTTTCGTGCGGTGCTCGGGTTTGTCTGGATCTATGGGATGGGGCTGGCGCTGGGTACG
Source organism: Phytobacter palmae (assembly GCA_900112785.1). Classification (GTDB taxonomy): domain Bacteria; phylum Pseudomonadota; class Gammaproteobacteria; order Enterobacterales; family Enterobacteriaceae; genus Phytobacter; species Phytobacter palmae. Next base: position 247,510 of record FONB01000004.1, read on the forward strand.
GCCGGATTTGGCGTTATTGCCACCTTTATTACCTTCTTTTATGACGCTAAAGGGTGGGATGGCGCCGCCTTCGCCCTGACGCTGTTTAGCCTGGCGTTTGTGGGCTCACGGCTGGTTTTCCCGAACAGTATTAACCGCCTGGGTGGCCTGAATGTGGCGATGATAAGCCTTGCTGTGGAAGTGGTCGGCCTTATTCTGGTGGGGATCGCCGATGCCCCGCTGGTGGCGAAAATAGGGGTTTTCCTGACCGGGGCCGGTTTCTCTCTGGTCTTCCCGGCGCTGGGGGTGGTGGCGGTCAAAGCCGTGCCGCAGCACAATCAGGGCGCGGCGTTGGGCACATATACGGTGTTTATGGATCTGTCGCTGGGGATAACCGGGCCGCTTGCCGGGCTGTTGATGGCATGGTCAGGAGTATCGATGGTTTATCTGCTGACGGCGGTGCTGGTGGCGGGGGCGTTATTGCTGACGTGGCGGCTAAAAAAACGGCCTCCGCTGGAGGCCGTTTCCTGATTACTTGATGACCAGGGTGTTAACAATGTTTTCCGCTGCGGTCTGCGCCTGCTGCTGGTTATCGGCCGGCAGCGTTACCTGCAACGTCAGCAGTTTGTTGTCCACTTTACCCAGCACCACGGTAGACCAGGCCGTTTGACCTTTGGCGGAGATGATGCTGTCGAGCTGCTGCATCTTCTGGCCTTTCAGTTCGATAGACTTGTTGGTCACGACCTGCAGCTGCGGGTCGCGGTTGCGCTGCTGGTCTTCCAGGCGTTTTGCCAGCGTATCCAGCCCTTCCTGAGTGTCGTCGCCCACAATTACAATCACCGCTTTCTGACCGGTTGAGTCAGAGTAAACGTGCATATTATTAGACTGCGTACCCAGTTTGCCGCTTTGGTCGGTCATGTCTGCGGGCAGCGAGAAGCTGAGTTTGCCATCAAGCAGCGTCACCGGTTGCCCGGTCGCGTTGCTTTCTGCGGAAGCCCCTTGTGCGGGCGTTTTTTTGCTGTCGCTGTTGTCGCAGGCCGCCAGACCCATCACCAGCAGGCCAATACCGACATATTTAACCAGATTGCGCATTGCCTTCTTCCTTTCGATAAACAGCCATAACGGCTCATGCGGGCCATCTTACCACAACTGGCAACGCGTACTCTTAACTGGCCTGTAACGCTGATATTTCAGATTTGTCTGCCAGTCTTTTCAACAGCATATTCAACAACACGCCATACATCGGCAGGAAGAAGGCGATGCTGATAATGACCTTAAAGGCGTAATCCACCAGCGCGATTTCCATCCAGTGTTCAGCCATAAACGGGTCCGGGCTGTGCCAGAAGGCGATGAAGAAAAAGGCGAGGGTGTCGCTGGCGTTACCGAACACCGTGGAGGCCGCAGGTGCCATCCACCAGCGTTTGTTCTGACGCAGGCGGTTAAACACATGCACGTCAAGGATCTGCCCCAACGCGTAAGCCATAAAGCTGGCGGTGGCGATACGGGCAACGAACAGGTTGAAATGGGTCAATGCTTCAAAGCCCTGCCAGCTTCCCATATAAAACAGTGAAGATATGCCGTAGGAGATAACCAGCGCAGGCACCATCACAGCGAAAATAATCCGTCGGGCGAGCGGCGCGCCAAAAATACGCACGGTCAAATCTGTCGCAAGGAAAATAAACGGGAAACTGAATGCGCCCCAGGTGGTGTGGAAGCCGAAAATACTGACCGGTAGCTGTACCAGATAGTTGCTGGAGGTGATCACCAGCAGGTGAAAAAGGGATAGCCAGAACAGCGCTTTCATGCGCTGAGTTTGCGAAAACTGCGTCATATTGTGACCTTTTTAGTGTTTGGGGTGAGGGAACCCAATAAACATGTAACGCCTTATATTCGCTGCCCTTTTCATATCGGGAAGCACTGGTCATCTTCACGTACTCCGTGTACGTAACGATGCCGGCGTGCTGGCCTCAATCAAACGGGCTGCGCTAATAATGCGTGTTGATACTGTGCAAAGCCGCAGAATGATACTGCAACATTTTGGCGATGCAATGGTTATTTTTAACGCAATCGTTAACCTGGCTTGCGTCATAAAATGGGCAGCGTAAACTAATGCCGTTTTTCCCCCGTGTGAGATGAAAATGACCGACCTGTTTATTACCGCCGACCATACTCTTGACGCGCTGGGCCTGCGTTGCCCTGAGCCGGTGATGATGGTGCGCAAAACCGTACGCAACATGCAGCCGGGTGAAACCCTGCTGGTGATTGCCGACGATCCGGCGACCACCCGCGACATTCCCGGTTTCTGCCGTTTTATGGAACATGAACTGGTGGCCCATGAAACACAATCGCTGCCGTATCGCTATCTGGTGCGTAAAGGACAATAACTCCCCCATGACAGGCCGCGTTTTTACGCCGTTTGCGATCCTTGCCACCATTCTAAACCGTTGTTTCATTTTTTAGCGCTTTTTGTGAGGCGCTTCACCCTCCCTTTTTCAGCGGTAGTCTAGTTTTTAAGCGTAAAAATAAAACATTGTTTTAACATTTACCTTTCACTGCCCTGGAGAAGACCCGATGAAAACGACTTTCAAGCCGTTGCTGGCCGCGTTGTGCCTGTCCACCGTGTCACTGTTATCTGTATCCGCTGTTAATGCACAGACGATTAAAGCTGCCGATGTGCATCCGGAAGGCTATCCCAATATTGTTGCTGTGCAGAACATGGGGGAAAAACTCAAACAACAAACAGACGGCAAGCTGGAGATTAAAGTCTTTCCTGGCGGCGTCCTGGGCGATGAAAAACAGATGATCGAGCAGGCGCAAATGGGCGCAATCGATATGATTCGCGTCTCAATGGCACCCGTTGCCGCCATTCTCCCGGATATTGAGGTGTTCACCCTGCCGTATGTGTTTCGTGATGAAGACCATATGCATAAAGTCATTGATGGCGATATCGGTAAAGAGATCGGCGATAAGCTGACCGCCAATCCAAAATCGAGGCTGGTATTTCTTGGCTGGATGGACTCTGGTACGCGCAATCTCATCACTAAAAAACCGGTTGTGAAGCCTGAGGATTTGAACGGAATGAAAATTCGCGTTCAGGGCAGCCCCGTCGCACTGGCGACGTTAAAGCAGATGGGGGCTAACTCGGTGGCGATGGGGGTGAGTGAGGTGTACAGCGGCATGCAAACGGGCGTAATTGATGGCGCGGAAAACAATCCGCCGACGTTTATTGCCCATAACTATATGCCGGTCGCCAAAAACTATACCCTCAGCGGCCACTTTATTACCCCCGAAATGCTGCTCTACTCGAAAGTGAAATGGGACAAACTCAGTGCGGATGATCAGAAAAAAATCCTCGCCCTGGCACGTGAAGCCCAGTTTGAACAGCGCAAGCTTTGGGAAGCCTATACCCAGCAGGCGCTGGATAAAATGAAAGCAGGCGGCGTGCAATTTCATGACATCGATAAATCGGTGTTTATTAAAGCGACAGAGCCGGTGCGAGCCCAGTATGGCGACAAGCACCAGGATCTAATGAAAGCTATCGCTGACGTCAAATAACCCCCACTTTCTGCGGAGAACCTATGTCAGAACTCTACTTAAAGTGGATGGATCGTCTGTACCTGTTTGCCATGACGGTAGCCGGAATATCATTACTGGTGATGACGATCGTCATTCCGATTGGCATTTTCTCGCGTTACGTATTGAATCGCGGAGAGTCATGGCCGGAGCCCATTGCCATCATCTGCATGGTCACTTTTACCTTCATTGGCGCGGCGGTGGGTTACCGCGCCGGTTCCCACATTGCGGTCAATATGCTCACGGATCGTCTGCCTGACATGCTAAAGACCGTATGCGCGCGGCTTGTCGATCTGCTGATGCTGCTCATCTCTCTGATAATGTGCTGGTACAGCTACTGGCTGTGCGTGGAACTGTGGGAACAACCTGTCGCGGAATTTCCTTTACTGACCTCAGGCGAAAGTTATCTGCCGTTGCCGGTAGGATCGGCCATTCTGATCCTGTTTGTGCTTGAACGATTGTTGTTCGGTTCGCAGGAGAACCGCCCGGTCGTGCTGATTGGTAATCATGGGTAAGGGGTGAAAAATGGATGCATTTGTCTTGTTGTTCACCCTCGCCATTTTGCTGGCGCTGGGGATGCCGGTCGCTTTTGCGGTTGGTTTGAGCGCAGTAGCCGGGGCGCTGTGGATTGATCTGCCTTTGGAGGCGCTGATGATCCAGATAACCAGCGGGGTGAACAAATTCACGCTGCTGGCAATTCCGTTTTTTATTCTGGCGGGGGCGATCATGGCGGAAGGGGGGATAGCCCGGCGGCTGGTCAACTTCGCCTACTTGTTTGTTGGCTTTATCCGCGGCGGGCTGTCGCTGGTGAACATTGTCGCATCGACCTTTTTTGGCGCGATTTCTGGCTCGTCGGTCGCCGATACGGCGTCAATCGGCAGCGTGATGATCCCGGAAATGGAAAAGAAAGGATATCCGCGCGAATACGCGGCGGCGGTGACAGCCAGCGGCTCGGTACAGGCGATTTTGATCCCGCCCAGCCATAACTCGGTCATTTACTCGCTGGCGGCAGGGGGCACGGTATCTATTGCGACGCTGTTTATCGCAGGTGTCCTGCCGGGTTTACTGTTGGGTTTGTGCCTGATGATTTTGTGTCTGGGTTTTGCCCACAAACGCGGTTACCCGAAAGGGGAGCGGATTCCGTTTAAGCAGGCGATCCGGATGTTCGTTGATGCGCTATGGGGGCTGATGACGGTCGTGATTATTCTCGGCGGCATTCTCTCCGGGATTTTTACCGCCACTGAATCTGCCGCTGTTGCCTGCCTGTGGGCCTTCTTCGTCACCATGTTCATTTACCGTGATTACAAATGGAATGAGCTGCCAAAATTAATGTGTCGCACGGTTAAGACCGTAACCATTGTGATGATTTTAATTGGTTTTGCCGCCGCTTTCGGCGCGGTGATGACCTATATGCAGCTTCCGGTGCGTATCACCGAATTCTTTACTTCGCTGTCGGATAACAAGTACGTCATTTTGATGTACCTGAATGTCATGCTGCTGCTGATTGGCACCTTGATGGATATGGCGCCGATCATCTTGATCCTGACGCCAGTGCTGTTACCGGTTACGAATGCACTGGGTATCGATCCGGTTCATTTTGGCATGATCATGATGGTTAATCTCGGGATCGGCTTAATTACCCCGCCGGTGGGATCGGTATTGTTCGTCGCCAGTGCGGTGAGTAAGCAGAAGATTGAAACGGTGGTGAAGGCGATGCTGCCGTTTTACGCGATGCTGTTGGTTGTGCTGGGAATGGTGACCTATATTCCGGCGATTTCTCTCTGGCTGCCAGGGATGCTGGGAATGCAATGAGAACGTCCCGGGTGCGGCAAGGCCTTACCCGGGCGACTCTTTGACCGTAGATGCGGTGAACGTTTAGTCACGCTGACCCGTTCATATATTCGGAGGTTCCATTTCGCCATGAACAAAAGGTGAAAGGGGGCCACCTCCTGAGCCGCATATTCTCCTTACCCTCGCGCTCCCCCCTCCGGGGAGAGCGCTATCGTGCATTTTTAAAAATGTAGCCCGGACTGGCGAAGTGACATCCGGGTTTTTTATCTGCGTAATAAACGAAGCGCGTTGGCGGTTACCAGCACCGTGGCGCCGGTATCTGCCAGTACCGCCAGCCACAGGCCCGTTATCCCGAGCAGTGTTGTCACCAGGAAAATCGCTTTCAGCCCCAGAGCGATAGCGATGTTCTGCCGGATGTTGGCCTGCGTGGCGCGGGCAAGGTGAATCATCTGCGCCAGCCCACTCAGCCGGTTATGGGTTAACGCTGCATCGGCGGTTTCCAGCGCCACGTCCGTCCCGCTGCCCATCGCAATGCCTATCGTCGCGGCTTTCATCGCCGGGGCATCGTTGATACCGTCGCCAATCATCGCCAGCGGAGCATCCTTGTTCAGCATAGTCACTGCGCTCACCTTGTCTTCTGGCAAGAGACCGGCGCGGAAGTCCATCTGCAACTCTCCGGCAATGGCGGCAGCGGCACGCGGGTTATCGCCGGTCAACATCACACCTTCCACGCCCAGGTTACGGAGTGCGGCTATGGCTTCCCGCGCATCTTCTCGCAGGGTATCGCGCAGCGACAGGTAACCAATAACAACGCCATCACGCAGAGCGACGATCACCGTTTCCCCCTGGCTTTCGCGGGCATTGATATCAGCCAGCAGCGTGGCATCCAGCACCTCTGGCGGCAGTTTATCCGGGGCGCTCAGGCGGATGTGCTCGCCCTCAACCCGGGCTTCAATACCTTTCCCCGTCAGCGTGCGTTGTTCAGTAGCCGGAGGCGGCGCCAGTTTGCGCGCCAGTGCTTCCTGCACAATAGCCTGCGCCAGCGGGTGGGTCGAACCCTGCTCTACGGCAGCGCTCAATGTCAGCAGGGTTTCATCGTTACTCCCGGCCAGTGGATATACGCCAACAACCTGAGGTTTACCGATGGTCAATGTGCCGGTTTTATCAAACGCCACATGCTGAATGCGGCCGAGCTGTTCCAGCGCCGCGCCGCCTTTAATCAGCGCGCCACGACGTGCCGCCGCTGCCAGCCCTGATGTGATGGCGGCAGGTGTTGAGATAACCAGTGCGCACGGGCAACCAATCAACAGCAACGTCAGCCCTTTGTAGATCCATGCCAGCCAGCTTGCTGAGAACAGTAACGGCGGCAACACGGCGACCAGCAGGGCGATGACCATAATCACCGGGGTGTAAATTCGGCTAAAGCGATCGATAAAGCGTTCAATGGGCGCGCGGCGCTCCTCGGCTTCTTCTATCAGTTTGAGGATACGGTCAATGGCGCTCTCGCCGGGGCGGGAAACCACTTCCAGCGTCACCAGTCTGTCAACGCTGGTTGCCCCCGCAGGAATACTGTCGCCCTTGCTGTGCTCGACGGGCAGGGATTCACCAGTCAATGCGCTCTCATCAAAGCTGGCGAACGACGTCAAAAGCTTGCCATCCGCCGGTAAACGCCCACCTGCCGGGACTTCAATAACATCGCCGGGGCGCAGTTCCTGTGCGCTAATGGTTTGCCGCTCGCCCTCGAGGATGCGTGTGGCGGTGTCGGGTTTTAGCGCCATCAGCGCGCTCACCCCTTTTCTGGCGCGGCTGGCTGCCCAGCCTTCAAGCCGCTCGCCCACCAGGAACAGCAGCAGCACCATGGCGGCTTCTGCCGTCGCACCGATAAACAGCGCACCGATGGCTGCAACGCTCATCAATGTTTCGATAGCAAACCAGCTACCGCTACGCATCAGGCGCAGTGCCTGACGCGCAATGGGATAGAGCCCCACCAGCGTGGTCACGATAAAAGCCGTCTGGCCCAGCGGATGGTTAAATTGCTCCAGCAGCCAACTGACACCCATCAGCACCATCAGTACCAGAAGCGGCATATTCTCCTGCCAGCGCGACGGGGCGGACGCCCCGGGGGCATTTTCATCATGGACAGCGTACCCGGCCTGCTGAACGGCTTTTTCCACCTGCCGGCGAATATCGTTATCGGCAATGACCGTAAGTTTTTCGGTAGCGAAGGCGACCTGGACCTGAGTGACCCCGGCTATCTGGCGAACGGCATTTTCAACCTTACGGGCGCAGGCTGCGCAGTCCATCCCTGTCACCAGCCAGCTGTAACGTTCGCCGCTGACACTTTCGACAGGCGCGGCGGGCGTTTCACAGGGGGTATCGCATGCACATGACGCAGTTTTCTCCGGCAATGGGCGAAGTTTCATAGCCGCAAACTGCGGGGGTTTTTTATTATCGAGGGGTGTCATGGCATCCTCCGGTGAATGATAATTTTCTCATTAACCGGAGGATACACTCTGGAGTCGACTCCAGAGTCAAGCGTTTTAAATGTACAACGAACGGACGATCAGGAAGTGCCCGGCAAAGTAACAGGCAGCGGAGATCGCGTTATCGGCACGAAAGCGGCGACGATAGTGGCTACCCAGCCAGATAACGTTGCTTAGCAGCAGCAGCGCCGCCCCAACAAACGCAGAGAGTGCCGGACTGGTAGGACGGAAAAACCACAGTTCACCCGCCAGCCAGACCATCACCAGCGTCATGGCGATAAATGTACAAACGGGTAAACGCAGCTCTTCCAGACGCGACCAAATCACCGCAATCAGCAGGGCGCCAACAACCAGCAGCACAACCGGCAGCGGCCAGAAGAAGGAGAGCGACATCTGTGTTGCGAAATAGATGGTGTAAAGCAGATGGGCAAGGAAGAAAGCGCCAATGGCGTAAAGCAGTTGCTGGCGCGGCAGTAAGGTTAGCGCATCGCCAATCAACGAGGCGCACAACCCGGCGAGTACAAGGTAGCTGATGGCATCAAACATCGGGGCTTGCCAGGCCAGTAAGAGTAATAGCAGCAGCGTGACAGGTTTGAAGACCCAACGCTGCCAGACAGGCCCACGATAGGAAGCATCCACATACAGCCAGGCGGAAAAACAGACAGCAATAAATGACCAAAGCATATTAAGTCCCTGAATCCGTTATTGTATCGCGAGCACCATGCCCACGGCTCTATTTATGAGTTTAGTGGTCGTAACTGGTGAATGACAATGTTACGGAAAACAGGGGAATCTTAAAATGGTGCCTTTTATTTTTTCGCTTTCAGCTTTTTCAGCCAGATCAGCAGCTCAAAAACGCCAAAAACAAAGATGCGAAACTCTTCGAACCGCGTCATTTGCGGGCCATCTTTCGGCAGCGTTTTTTTCATCATCGTCGCCTGTATGGCGTGCATAAAGATGGTGAAAAACAGCGCCACGTTGACGAAAATATTGAGCGGTTTAGGAAACGGGGAAAACAGATTCAGCAGTAAAAAAGCCCAGATAAAGAGCATTAATAGTCGTCCCAGATTAATCAGTATGCTCATCTTCCTCTCCTTGTGATTCACGCTGATATAAGCGATAGGCGACCTGTCCCGCGACTTTCTCCCGGTGCAAACTCCAGCTTGCCGGGACCGGTGGCAGGCCATTTTCTACTTCGCTTTCAACATAGATTAGTGCGCCATTTGCCAGCCAACCGTTGTTTTCCAGCAGGGTTAATGTCTCTTCGAGCATCCCTTTGCGAAACGGCGGGTCGACAAACACTATATTGTGCGGGGTACCGGTTTGGGCGAGATACGCCAGTGTGTTCCCGGTGATCACTTTGCCGTTGGCGGCTTTTAATGTTGCCAGGTTTTGCTGCAACTGATGTGCGACGCCGCGTTCCATTTCAAGTAGCGTGGCACTGGCGGCGTAGCGCGACAAGGCCTCTAAGCCCAGCGCGCCGCTTCCGGCGAAGCAGTCGAGACAACGCGCGTCGACCATGGACGGCGCCAGCCAGTTAAACAGGGTTTCGCGCACGCGGTCAGTTGTCGGGCGCAGGCCAGGGCTATCCGGCACCGGGAGTTTGCGTCCCCGCCATTGCCCACCAATAATACGTATCTGGCCGGTGGCGGCCCGATTGGGTTTCTTCATGGTTATCGCTTAGCTCATCATTTCGGCCTGCTATTCTAGCGATGCCCGGCGCGGCGCGAAACCTTAATCCGCAGGCGGTGATGCGAGTTAAGGAAAGTGATAGACTATCTCTCTAATTAACCCTAATTTTCAGCCCTGTTGCGCCAGTACGGGCTGCGCCATGAATAAACCGCGAGGAGTGTAGTCGCAAATGGCAGATGAGAAGAAACGTGGCTTTTTTTCCTGGCTGGGCTTTGGGCAAAAAGATCAGGTAAAAGAAAAAGAAGCGGAGCAGGCAGCCGAAACGCAGCCGCCGCATACCCAGGAAGAGAGCGAAACCTTTGCAGAAGAGGTCGTTGAGGTTACTGAAAAGCTGGTTGAAAGCGAAAAGCCGCAGCCAGTAGAAGAGGTTACACAGCCTGAGATCGTTGCGCGCGAAGAACTGCCGCTTCCCGAAGAGGTGAGCGAACCGGAAAGTGCCGCGCAAGAGTGGCAACCGGAGCAAGAGCCGGTCGACGAAGACGCAGCGATCAGCGATGAAGAGCTGGAAGCTCAGGCGCTGGCTGCCGAGGCCGCCGAGGAAGCGCTGGTGGTGGTGCCGCTTGACGAAGCCGAAGAGCCAGACCAGGAGATTGCTGATGAGGCCGTTATTGAACAGGAGAAACCGACTAAAGAGGGTTTCTTTGCACGCCTCAAACGCAGCCTGCTGAAAACGAAAGAGAATCTCGGTTCCGGATTTATCAGTCTGTTCCGTGGTAAAAAAATCGACGATGATCTCTTCGAAGAACTGGAAGAGCAGTTACTGATTGCCGACGTCGGTGTGGAAACCACGCGTAAAATCATTACGAGTCTGACGGAAGGCGCGTCGCGCAAACAACTGCGTGATGCCGAGGCACTGTATGGTTTGCTCAAAGAAGAGATGGGTGACATCCTTGCCAAAGTTGATGAACCGCTGAATGTTGAAGGCAAAACACCGTTTGTTATTCTGATGGTTGGCGTCAACGGGGTGGGTAAAACGACCACCATTGGTAAACTGGCGCGTCAGTTCGAGCAACAGGGCAAATCGGTGATGCTGGCGGCCGGGGATACCTTCCGTGCTGCGGCTGTCGAGCAGTTGCAGGTATGGGGGCAGCGTAACAATATTCCGGTTATCGCCCAGCATACGGGGGCCGACTCAGCCTCGGTGATTTTCGACGCTATCCAGGCCGCGAAAGCGCGTCATGTGGATGTGCTCATCGCCGACACCGCCGGGCGCTTGCAGAATAAAGCGCACCTGATGGAAGAGTTGAAAAAAATCGTTCGTGTGATGAAAAAGCTGGACGAAGACGCACCGCATGAAGTGATGCTGACCATTGATGCCAGCACCGGGCAGAATGCAGTAAGCCAGGCCAAACTGTTCCATGAAGCCGTTGGCCTGACAGGTATCACCCTCACCAAGCTGGACGGTACGGCGAAGGGCGGTGTGATTTTCTCGGTAGCGGACCAGTTTGGTATTCCTATCCGCTACATTGGGGTCGGCGAACGAATTGAGGATCTACGTCCGTTTAACGCGGGCGATTTTATAGAGGCACTTTTTGCCCGAGAGGATTAACAATGATTCGCTTTGAACACGTCAGCAAAGCCTATCTCGGTGGGAGACAAGCGTTGCAGGGGGTGACATTCCATCTGCAACCGGGCGAGATGGCCTTTCTGACCGGCCACTCCGGCGCAGGGAAAAGTACCCTGCTCAAGCTTATCTGTGGCATTGAGCGGCCAAGCGCCGGGAAAATTGTGTTTGGCGGGCACGACATTACGCGCCTGAAAAACCGTGAAGTGCCGTTTCTGCGTCGGCAGATCGGCATGATTTTCCAGGATCACCATTTGCTGATGGACAGGACGGTCTATGACAACGTGGCTATTCCGTTGATCATTGCCGGGGCCAGCGGTGATGACATCCGTCGTCGTGTTTCTGCGGCGCTGGATAAGGTGGGGCTGCTCGACAAAGCGAAGAGTTTTCCGATTCAGCTTTCCGGTGGTGAACAACAGCGCGTGGGTATTGCCCGCGCGGTAGTGAACAAACCTGCGGTGCTGCTGGCGGACGAACCGACCGGTAACCTGGACGAGGCCCTTTCAGAAGGGATTTTACGTCTGTTTGAGGAGTTCAATCGTGTTGGGGTCACTGTGTTGATGGCGACGCACGATCTGGGGCTGATTTCCCGGCGTTCGTACCGCATGCTGACTTTAAGCGATGGCCATTTGCATGGAGGCCTGGCGGGTGAATAAGCGTGATGCATTGAATCAAATGCGGCAATTTGGCAGCAAACTTGACCGTTTTCGTAAATCGGCAAGCGGTGCCGGTGATGCAGGCCGTAACGCGCCGCGACGTGGTAAAGGTGCGCCGAAAGTCAGTTCGCGTAAGACCAACGTCTTTAACGAACAGGTGCGTTATGCCTTCCACGGTGCGTTACAGGACCTGAAAAGCAAACCTTTTGCCACGTTCCTGACGGTAATGGTGATTGCCATTTCCCTGACGCTGCCAAGTGTCTGCTATATGGTGTACAAAAATGTTAACCAGGCAGCTTCGCAGTATTATCCATCCCCGCAAATTACGGTCTATTTCGATAAGGCGCTGGATGACGACGCAGCGGCACAGGTGGTGGGTCAGCTCCAGGCTGAGCAGGGGGTGGAGAAGGTAAACTACCTTTCCCGTGAGGATGCGCTCGGTGAATTCCGCAACTGGTCTGGTTTTGGCGGTGCGCTGGATATGCTTGAAGAGAACCCGCTGCCTGCGGTGGCGGTGGTGATTCCCAAACTCGATTTCCAGAGCACAGAATCGCTAAAAACCCTGCGCGATCGTATTTCGAAACTGCACGGTATTGATGAAGTGCGGATGGACGACAGCTGGTTTGCCCGCCTTGCGGCGCTAACCGGGCTGGTTGGCCGGGTATCGGCAATGATTGGCGTACTGATGGTCGCGGCGGTGTTCCTCGTTATCGGCAACAGTGTCCGTCTGAGCATCTTTGCCCGACGCGACACGATTAACGTACAAAAATTGATTGGCGCAACGGACGGATTTATTCTGCGTCCTTTCCTGTATGGCGGGGCGCTGTTGGGGTTTAGTGGCGCGTTTTTATCTCTGATTCTTTCTGAGATTCTGGTGCTGCGACTCTCCTCTGCGGTGAGCGAAGTGGCGCAGGTATTCGGAACGAAGTTCGATCTGGACGGCCTGTCGTTTGATGAATGTCTGCTGTTGCTGCTGGTGTGCTCAATGATTGGCTGGGTCGCTGCCTGGCTTGCAACTGTGCAACATTTACGTCACTTTACTCCGCAGTAAAAAAAGTCTGATATACTCTTTCCCTGCAATGCAGTATTCCCGTCGCAGGGAAAGCGTATAGCGTATATCTCCTTTCCTTTGCCGCGGTTTTTCATTCTTATGTCACATTTTGTGCCTAATTTATTCACAATCCAGCCTGGAACTTGTGGATAAAATCACTGTCTGATACAAGAGTGGATGATATTCTCGTTGCTCATTAACGCTGGCATGTTTGTTGCCTGATGGGGACAGACCGCCGCCAGTCGAATGTAATTTGAGAGGATTTGAATGACCAAAGAAATGCAAACTTTAGCTTTAGCCCCTGTTGGTAACCTGGAGTCTTATATCCGGGCCGCTAACGCATGGCCGATGTTGACGGCTGATGAAGAAAGGGCACTGGCTGAAAAGCTGCATTACCAGGGCGATCTGGAAGCAGCTAAGAAGCTGATCCTGTCACACCTGCGCTTTGTTGTTCATATTGCTCGTAACTATTCGGGCTATGGTCTGCCGCAGGCGGATCTGATCCAGGAAGGCAATATCGGCCTGATGAAAGCCGTACGTCGCTTCAATCCCGAAGTGGGTGTGCGCCTCGTCTCTTTCGCCGTGCACTGGATTAAAGCTGAGATTCACGAATACGTGCTGCGTAACTGGCGTATTGTGAAAGTCGCGACCACGAAAGCACAGCGTAAGTTGTTCTTTAACCTGCGTAAAACCAAGCAGCGTCTGGGCTGGTTTAACCAGGACGAAGTGGAAATGGTGGCCCGTGAACTGGGCGTGACCAGCAAAGACGTGCGTGAAATGGAATCACGTATGGCGGCGCAGGACATGACTTTCGATATGTCGCCAGATGATGAATCTTCCGATAGCCAGCCTATGGCACCGGTTCTCTATCTGCAGGACAAATCGTCGAACTTTGCCGATGGTATTGAAGACGATAACTGGGAAGAGCAGGCTGCTAATAAGCTGACGGATGCGATGCAAGGTCTCGACGAGCGTAGCCAGGCGATTATTCGCGCACGCTGGCTGGATGAAGAGAACAAAACAACGCTGCAGGAACTGGCAGATCGTTACGGCGTTTCCGCCGAACGTGTGCGTCAGCTGGAAAAGAACGCGATGAAAAAACTGCGTGCCGCGATCGAAGCGTAACGCTGCGCGTTAAAAAATGGGCCGGGTCAGCGAGAGCTACCCGGCTTTTTGTTTTCTGGCGTTCAGTTTTTTGTTTTCAGAGCTGGAGCCGGAGGTATGTGGTCCGGATAAGGCGGCGCCACATCCTGGGGCAGACAGTCCAGCAATACCTTAAACGCCGATTCCATCTCCTCTTCCTCCATGGCGGCAAACCCCATCAGCAGACCTTTTAATGGTTTATCGCCGGAGTAGTACCGTGACAACGCTCGCACCAGAATCCCCCGCTCATTCGCACGTCTGGCAAGCGCAACGTCATCACACTCAGCAGGCAGTGAAAGTACCAGGTGCAGACCAGCATTGTCGTTATATTCGCTTAGCGCCTCTTTACCCAGCGCATCGATAATCAGGCCCGCCAGTCGGGCGCGGCGACGGGCGTAGAGCAGACGCATCCGCCGGATATGTGCCGTGTAATGTCCTTCGGTAATAAACTGTGCGAGCGCCTCCTGGTCCAGCAATCGGCCGCCGCGATACAGCTCTGCATGCGCCGTCTTTAGCGCCTGCATCAATGGTTGCGGCAATACCAGATAACCCAGACGCAGTCCTGGGTAGAGTGTTTTGCTGAATGTCCCGGTGTAGATAACCGGCGCGTCATCAACCAGCCCCTGTAGCGCGGGGATCGGCTGGCCGGAAAAGCGAAACTCGCTGTCGTAATCATCCTCAACAATCCAGCTTCCCGTTTGCCGCGCCAGCGCCAGCAGGCGCTGTCGTCGCTCCAGGCTCATTACACAGCCCAGCGGATACTGATGAGAAGGGGTCACAAAAATCAGTCTGGGCGGCGTGTACCCGACCTCCGGTGGTTGCATGCCGGAATGATCGACATCAATAGCCTGGAGTTCGACGCCATTCATCGCCAATACGTTACGTATGCCCCAGTAGGCTGGCTCTTCAATCCATGCGCTATCGCCGGGATTACACAACATACGCGACACCAGATCGATGGCCTGGTGTATGCCCTCGGTTATCAGAATTTGCCCGGCGCTACAGCGCACGGAGCGGGTGACGCGCAGATATTCCACCAGCGCCTGTTGCAACGCCTGGCTACCGCCTGCATTGCTGTATGAGAGTTGGCTGGCCTGAGGTTTGCGGCTGATACGTGCCTGGATTTTTCGAAACAGAGCGTGTGGAAAAGCACTGACATCAGGCACGCCGGGTAAAAATGCCCCCCACTGACGCGGGCTGGCGCTGCTTTTTTGCAGTAACGCCTGCCCCCGTGAGGAAAGATGAGAGGGGAGATCGCCCGCGGCGCGTCCGGCAGGCGACAGGGGCGCCGAGAGCAGACTATCAGGCACCGTTTGTGCCACAAAGGTACCGCTTCCGGCACGGGAAACGACATATCCTTCCGCCACAAGCTGTTCGTAAACCGTCAGCACCGTGTTGCGCGAGAGGCGGAGCTCTGCGGCTAAATCCCGGCTCGGCGGCAGGCGGCTTTGCGGGGCCAGGCTCCCTTCGAGGATCGACAGGCGAATCGCGTTATATAATTTCTTATGCAGTTTGCCTTCGGTTTGTTCGTCCAGACGCAACTGCAGTAAATCACACACGAGCGAACGCAAATTGGATCCCTTAATTATTCAAAACTGGTACTCGATTATAGGACCGCTTGTGTCATTGTTGCAAAAGAGGGTTGCTGCGAAATGAATCAATGACGGGGGGAGTTTAAGGTGAAGAATAACGAATTACATCAACGCCGTTTACAGGCGACACCGCGTGGTATTGGCGTGATGTGCGGCTTCTATGCTGAGAAAGCAGAAAACGCCACACTGTGGGATGTGGAAGGCAACGAAGTCATCGATTTCGCCGCCGGGATTGCGGTCCTCAATACCGGGCATCGCCATCCTAAAATTGTCGCAGCAGTGGAAAAACAGTTACAGGCATTTACCCATACGGCATATCAGATTGTCCCTTACGAAAGCTACGTCTCGCTGGCAGAGCGCATTAATGAACGTGTACCGGTAGACGGCCCGGCGAAAACGGCTTTTTTCTCGACCGGGGCTGAAGCGCTGGAAAACGCGGTGAAAATTGCCCGCGCCTATACCAAACGACCGGGTGTCATTACCTTCGGCGGCGGTTTCCACGGACGTACCTATATGACCATGGCGCTGACCGGCAAAGTGGCGCCGTACAAAATCGGTTTCGGTCCGTTCCCGGGATCGATTTTCCATGCGCAATTCCCGAATGCGTTGCATGGAGTAAGTACGGCTGATGCGCTAAAAAGTCTGGATCGTATTTTTAAAGCGGATATCGCCCCCGATCAGGTTGCTGCCATTTTACTGGAACCGGTACAGGGCGAAGGTGGCTTTAATATCGCCCCTGACGACTTTATGCAGGCGCTGCGTAAACTGTGTGATACCCACGGTATTTTGCTGATTACCGATGAGGTGCAGTCCGGTTTTGCGCGTACCGGTAAACTCTTCGCGGTGGAACATTACAGTGTCAAACCGGACTTGATCACCATGGCGAAAAGCCTGGCAGGTGGCCTGCCGCTGTCTGCGGTGGCGGGGCGTGCGGAGGTCATGGACGCACCAGCGCCGGGCGGTTTGGGCGGTACTTATGCCGGTAACCCTTTGGCCGTTGCCGCCGCACACGCCGTAATGGATGTGATTGACGAAGAGAACCTGTGTGAACGCGCTAACCACCTGGGTAAACATTTGGTTGAAGTGCTGACTAAAGCGAAAGCGGACTGTCCGTACATCGCGGATATTCGCGCCCAGGGTTCTATGGTGGCCGTGGAATTTAACGATCCGCAAAGCGGGGAACCCTCGGCGGAATTCACTAAACAGGTACAGGATAAAGCACTGGCCGCCGGGCTGCTGCTGTTGAGTTGCGGCGTCTACGGCAACGTGATTCGCTTCCTCTATCCGCTGACTATTCCGGAAGTTCAGTTCCGTAAAGCGCTGGATATTCTCTACCAGTCGCTGACCCATTAATTTATCTGCTCAATGAAAGCCGCCCTCTGGCGGCTTTCTTACTCACTGTCATCCGACTGTTATATAACCTTCAAAATTGTTGTTTCAAATTTCAGAAAATGGGGTATGTTTTAGCAGAGAATGCTGCCAGGACACGGGCGGCATGCTTGCTGGCTACTATCATATTCTTTGCTTATGACCGCCAGCAAAATAATGTGTCAAACAACAACATCACAACAAATGCAATCACCATAAACAATGGGGAATCTCAGGATGAAAATGACGGGTAAAGCGTTACTGGCAGGATGTGTCGCGTTAGCGATGAGCAACATGGCATTCGCGAAAGATATTAAAGTTGCTGTCGTGGGTGCGATGTCTGGCCCGGTTGCGCAATACGGTGATCAGGAGTTTACTGGCGCTGAGCAGGCTGTTGCTGATATCAACGCCAAAGGCGGTATCAAAGGCGACAAGCTGGTTATCACGAAATATGATGATGCCTGCGACCCGAAACAAGCTGTTGCAGTAGCGAACAAAGTGGTTAACGACGGCATCAAATATGTTATTGGTCACCTGTGCTCCTCTTCCACCCAGCCTGCGTCTGATATTTATGAAGACGAAGGTATTCTGATGATTACGCCAGCAGCGACCGCACCGGAGCTGACTGCTCGCGGTTATAAACTGACTCTGCGTACCACCGGTCTGGACTCTGATCAGGGCCCGACTGCGGCAAAATACATTCTGGAACACGTTAAACCGCAACGTATTGCTGTTATCCATGATAAACAGCAGTATGGCGAAGGTCTGGCTCGTGCCGTACAGGATGGCCTAAAAAAAGGCGGTGCGAATGTGGTGTTCTTTGACGGTATCACTGCTGGCGAGAAAGACTTCTCGACGCTGGTTGCGCGTCTGAAAAAAGAAAACATCGACTTCGTTTACTACGGTGGCTACCACCCGGAAATGGGCCAGATCCTGCGTCAGGCTCGTGCTGCCGGTCTGCAAACCAAATTCATGGGGCCGGAAGGCGTAGCGAACGTTTCCCTGTCTAACATTGCGGGCGACTCTGCCGAAGGCATGTTAGTGACCAAACCGAAGAACTACGATCAGGTTCCGGCGAACAAACCTATCGTAGAGGCGATCAAAGCGAAGAAACAGGATCCGAGCGGCGCATTTGTATGGACTACCTACGCTGCGTTGCAGTCTCTGGCTGCTGGTCTGAACCAGTCTTCCGACCCGGCGGCTATTGCGACCTGGCTGAAAGGCAACTCTGTTGAGACCGTTATGGGGCCGTTGTCCTGGGACGAGAAGGGTGACCTGAAAGGCTTTGAGTTTGGCGTGTTTACCTGGCACGCGAATGGCACCGCGACAGACGCAAAATAAACAGTAAACGGCAACCTGACCGTCGCCTTTCGCACCGCAAGTGCGTTGGCTACATCCCTTAACCCCGGTCACTTACTCATCTCCCTGCGGGAGAGGAGTGGGGGAAGGACATCAGGCTGCACAGCGATAAATGTAAACGGCAACCCTGTGGGTTGCCGTTTTTACATCGTTGGGGTTTCCCGGATGCGCTGCATTTCTCCGGGTTACGCTTCTATATGCTTCACCCAGCCATCTTTCTGCGCGGTAAACCCCATCGCCTGAGCGAATGCGGCCATTACGCTGCGATCTTCCACGCCGGCTTCGGTAATCCACCAGGTGGTGATATTCGGATTATCGCGGATCACTTCTTCGAGCAAATATTGGCCAACGCCACGGCGACGGGTGACATCACGCACGCGCAGGGAGTCCAGAGCTGCCTGGGTGCCACTCAGGGTCACGCGAACAGCGCCTAATAGCCGGTCGTTAAAACGCGCCGCATAAATGCGATGCGTTTCGTCAACCTCCAGCGATGCAGGGGAGTACTCAGGCCAGACTTTAGCTAAATCAATATGATCCTGCTCGGTAAAACTTACCAGATGGATAATGGTCAATTTCATTCACAGCTTGTCCATGTCTCAAAAGATAACTGCAGTGTAAACAATTTCCTCTGACGCAGGCTGTTACTTTTTTATTTTTCGGTTTGCAGGCGATTACTTTTGAGCCAGGCGTTGCGGCAGATTTAAACATTAGGGATCGAAAAACAGGCAGCATTTTCCCCTGAAAGGTAGCGTTTTATTCCGCTCATTGTGCCATTATTTTATGCTGTAAACTGAACTTTTTTGGTTTATCTCCAGCGTAATTCAGAATATTATCTCTGCTTAATCGCCTGAAAAATAGAGTATTTAGTCTGGTTTTTGCCAAAAAACTGCGCTAAACCATTCATGGCGCTGGTAAAAATAGCGTTGTCTATAAAAAGTACAGAATGCTTTTTAACCATAAAAAAACAATATATTTACACACGACATCACGAACGAGGATTGCAGAATGAGAAGGAACGCGAAGACATTAATCGCGGGGATGGTTGCACTTGCGATGTCTCACGCGACCATGGCGAAGGATATAAAAGTTGCGGTTGTGGGGGCGATGTCCGGTCCGATTGCTCAATGGGGCGATATGGAGTTCAACGGTGCGCGCCAGGCTATCAAAGATATCAACGCTAAAGGCGGCGTTAAGGGCGACAAACTGGTCGCTGTGGAATATGACGACGCCTGTGACCCGAAACAAGCCGTTGCGGTGGCGAATAAAGTCGTTAACGACGGTATCAAATACGTTATTGGACATCTCTGCTCATCGTCAACGCAGCCTGCGTCTGACATCTACGAAGACGAAGGCATTCTGATGATCTCCCCTGGCGCGACCAACCCGGAACTGACCCAGCGCGGCTATCAGCACATCATGCGTACTGCGGGCCTGGACTCATCTCAGGGGCCGACCGCCGCGAAATATATCCTTGGCACGGTTAAGCCGCAGCGTATTGCCATTATTCACGACAAGCAGCAGTACGGTGAAGGTCTGGCGCGTTCCGTTCAGGAAGGGCTGAAAGCTGGCGGCGCAAACATCGTATTCTTTGACGGTATCACCGCCGGTGAGAAAGACTTCTCCGCGCTGATTGCTCGCCTGAAGAAAGAAAATATCGATTTTGTCTACTACGGTGGTTATTACCCGGAGATGGGGCAGATTCTGCGTCAGGCGCGTGCGAATGGCCTGCAGACCCGGTTTATGGGGCCTGAAGGCGTAGGTAACGCATCTCTTTCCAACATTGCGGGCGATGCGGCGGAAGGCATGCTGGTGACGATGCCGAAGCGTTACGATCAGGATCCGGCTAACCAGGCTATCGTTGACGCGTTAAAAGCCGAGAAGAAAGATCCGAGTGGTCCGTATGTCTGGATCACCTATGCCGCAGTACAGTCTCTGGCGCAGGCAATGGAGCGTTCTGGCAGCAATGAACCGCTCGCGCTGGTGAAAGATTTAAAAGCTAACGGAGCTAAAACCGTGATTGGGCCGCTGAACTGGGATGAGAAAGGCGATTTGAAAGGATTTGATTTCGGAGTCTTCCAGTGGCACGCCGATGGTTCGTCCACGGTAGCCAAATAATTATCCCGCCGCCCGTGCAATACGGGCGGGTTTAGAAAGGTTACGTTATGTCCGAGCAGTTTCTCTATTTCTTGCAGCAGATGTTTAACGGCGTGACGCTGGGAAGCACTTATGCATTGATCGCCATTGGTTACACCATGGTGTATGGCATTATCGGCATGATCAACTTCGCCCATGGCGAGGTCTATATGATCGGCAGTTATGTCTCCTTTATGATTATCGCCGCTTTGATGATGATGGGGATCGACGCCAGTTGGTTGTTGATCGCCGCAGGCTTTGTCGGCGCTATTGTCATTGCCAGCGCTTATGGCTGGAGTATTGAGCGCGTGGCCTACCGGCCGGTGCGCAATTCCAAACGCCTGATTGCACTGATCTCCGCCATCGGGATGTCAATCTTCCTGCAAAACTACGTCAGTCTGACCGAAGGTTCACGCGATGTGGCTTTGCCGAGCCTGTTTAACGGCCAGTGGACGGTCGGCAGCAGTGACAATTTCGCTGCCACCATCACCACTATGCAGCTGGTTATCTGGATCGTGACCTTTGTTTCCATGCTGGCGCTGACGGTGTTTATCCGTTATTCCCGCATGGGGCGCGCCTGCCGCGCCTGTTCAGAAGACCTGAAAATGGCGAGCCTGCTTGGCATCAACACTGACCGCGTGATTGCCCTGACCTTTGTGATCGGCGCAGCGATGGCGGCAGTGGCGGGCGTGTTGCTCGGCCAGTTCTATGGCGTAATCAACCCCTATATCGGCTTTATGGCGGGGATGAAGGCCTTTACCGCAGCGGTGCTGGGCGGAATTGGTAGCATTCCGGGTGCAATGATCGGCGGCCTGATTCTGGGTATCACCGAAGCACTCTCCTCGGCGTACCTGAGTACGGAATATAAAGACGTAGTGGCGTTTGCCCTGTTGATCGTCGTGCTGCTGGTGATGCCGACCGGTATCCTGGGTCGCCCGGAGGTTGAAAAAGTATGAAACCGATGCATTTTGCGATGGCGTTGCTCTCAGCCGCCATGTTTTTTGTGCTGGCGTCCGTCTTTATGGGCGTGCAATTGGAACTGGCAGGCACGAAGCTGGTGGTTAACACCGCAGCGAGCATTCGCTGGGAGTGGGTGTTCATTGGCACGGCCGTGGTCTTTTTCTTCCAGTTGCTGCGCCCTGTTTACCAGAAAACCCTGAAAAACGTCTCAGGGCCGAAATTCATTCTGCCAGCCATCGACGGTTCGACCGTTAAACAGAAGTTGTTCCTGGTGGCACTGCTGGTGGCTGCCGTGGCATGGCCGTTTGTGGTTTCGCGCGGTACGGTGGATATCGCCACTATGACCATGATTTATATCATCCTCGGCCTCGGGCTGAACGTAGTGGTGGGGCTGTCCGGTCTGCTGGTGTTGGGTTATGGCGGTTTCTACGCTATTGGTGCTTACACCTTCGCGCTGCTGAACCATTATTACGGCCTCGGGTTCTGGACATGTCTGCCGCTGGCGGGCCTGGTATCGGCAGCTGCGGGCTTCCTGCTTGGCTTCCCGGTACTGCGTCTGCGCGGAGATTACCTGGCGATTGTCACCCTCGGTTTCGGCGAAATCGTCCGTATCCTGCTGCTTAACAACACTGAAATTACCGGCGGCCCGAACGGGATCAGCCAGATTCCAAAACCGACGTTGTTCGGTCTGGAGTTTAGCCGCACCGCGCGCGAGGGGGGCTGGGATACGTTCAGCAACTTTTTTGGTGTCTCTTATGACCCCAGCGACCGTGTCGTCTTCCTCTATATGGTTGCGCTGCTGCTGGTGGTAGTCACCCTGTTTGTGATCAACCGTCTGCTGCGTATGCCGCTCGGTCGTGCCTGGGAAGCGCTGCGTGAAGATGAAATTGCCTGTCGCTCTCTGGGCCTCAACCCGACCCGCATCAAACTGACTGCATTTACTATCAGCGCCGCGTTTGCTGGTTTTGCCGGTACGCTGTTTGCTGCACGTCAGGGGTTTGTCAGCCCGGAGTCCTTCACCTTTGCGGAGTCCGCATTTGTGCTGGCAATTGTGGTTCTGGGCGGTATGGGTTCGCAGTTCGCGGTTATCCTGGCGGCGATTTTGCTGGTGGTTTCCCGCGAGTTGATGCGCGATTTCAATGAATACAGCATGTTGATGCTGGGTGGATTGATGGTACTGATGATGATTTGGCGTCCTCAAGGCTTGCTGCCGATGACCCGTCCGCAACTGAAACTGAAAAACGGTCAGGCAAAGGGAGAGCAGGCATGAGTCAGCCATTGTTATCCGTAAACGGCCTGATGATGCGCTTTGGCGGCCTGCTGGCCGTCAACAACGTGGCGCTGGATTTACATCCGCAGGAGATAGTCTCGCTGATTGGCCCTAACGGTGCGGGAAAAACGACCGTCTTTAACTGCCTGACCGGTTTCTACAAACCGACGGGCGGCACCATTATGCTGCGCGATCAGCACCTGGAAGGACTACCAGGTCAACAAATCGCACGCATGGGTGTGGTACGAACTTTCCAGCACGTGCGTCTGTTTCGTGAAATGACGGTGATAGAAAACCTGTTGGTAGCACAACACCAGCAACTAAAGACCGGTGTATTCTCCGGCCTGTTGAAAACGCCATCTTTCCGCCGCGCGCAGAGCGAAGCGCTGGATCGGGCCGCCACCTGGCTTGAGCGTATTGGTCTGCTTGAGCATGCCAACCGCCAGGCAAGTAACCTCGCTTATGGTGACCAGCGACGTCTGGAGATTGCCCGTTGCATGGTGACCCAGCCGGAAATCCTGATGCTGGACGAACCGGCGGCAGGTTTGAACCCGAAAGAGACCAAAGAGCTGGACGAGTTAATCGTTGAGCTGCGTAACAACCACAACACCACTATCCTGCTCATCGAGCATGATATGAAGCTGGTGATGGGGATCTCCGACCGTATTTATGTCGTCAACCAGGGCACGCCGCTGGCTAACGGTACGCCGGAAGAAATTCGTAACAATCCGGATGTAATCCGTGCCTATTTAGGTGAAGCATAATGGGGGCGAGCCATAAGATGGAAAAAGTCATGTTGTCCTTTGACAAAGTTAGCGCTCACTACGGCAAAATCCAGGCGCTGCATGATGTCAGCCTGCATATCAATCAGGGTGAGATTGTCACCCTGATCGGTGCCAATGGCGCGGGTAAAACCACACTGCTGGGCACCTTGTGCGGCGATCCGCGTGCAACCAGCGGTCGTATTGTATTTGATGGTAAAGACATCACCGACTGGCAGACGGCGAAAATCATGCGTGAAGCGGTGGCGATTGTGCCGGAAGGGCGTCGCGTCTTTTCGCGTATGACCGTGGAAGAGAACCTGGCGATGGGCGGCTTCTTTGCCGACCGTGATCAGTTCCAGGACCGCATTAAATGGGTCTACGAGCTGTTCCCACGCCTGCATGAACGCCGCATTCAGCGTGCGGGCACCATGTCAGGCGGTGAACAGCAGATGCTGGCGATTGGCCGGGCGTTGATGAGCCAGCCGCGCCTGCTGTTGCTGGATGAACCCTCTCTGGGTCTTGCGCCGATCATCATTCAACAGATTTTCGATACCATCGAACAGTTGCGTAAAGAAGGGATGACCATCTTCCTCGTTGAACAGAACGCCAACCAGGCTCTGAAACTCGCCGACCGTGGTTATGTGCTGGAAAACGGACACGTGGTGCTGGAAGATACCGGTGATGCGCTGCTGGCTAACGAAGCGGTACGTAGCGCCTATCTCGGTGGATAAGAGTGCTTTTCTGAATCAGGAGCCTGCGGGCTCCTTTTTTTTTGCCGTTTTGCTATTGTTGCTGGGCCTATTTTCCCGCTGACAAGGAGAGCAGCATGTTACGGCCCCTGAACGTTAAGCCTTTATTGATCCTCGCGTGTATCACCTTTCCCGTTCTCGCTGACGCCAGGCCAGACCTCAGTAATCCTGAAATCTGGCAGGAGAAAAAAACGACCGATCGCGAAAACCCAGACCCCTGCGAAGTATTACAGCCATCTGCCTGCCCGGGCTACGATGACAAGAAAACCGACCTGCAAAAAGAGCAGGAGCGGCGGGAAAAAAACCGCTGGTATAAAAGAGTTGAAACTGGAAAATGGCGGGAGTAATCCCGCTTCCGGGTGTGTTTTCCCGTCCGGCAACTGCCATCTGAGCGTCATCGTTCTATCATCCTGCTGACTCCCCGCCTTCATCGTGTTGTAACTGAACAGTTATTTTTCTGTCATACGCGCGTGTCATGTTACCTCGCGAGCATAAAACGCGTGAAATCGCGCATCCGGCACAACAAGAGAGAAAACCGAATGACACCGTTACGACACACAGCTTTAGGACTGGCTCTTGGGTTGATCTTTGCAGGCAACGCAATGGCTGTCACGACAATCCCATTCTGGCACTCCATGGAAGGGGAGTTAGGCAAAGAAGTTGACTCCCTGGCGCAACGTTTTAACGAAACCCACCCGGATTACAAAATTGTGCCGGTGTACAAAGGCAACTACGAGCAGAGTCTGAGTGCCGGTATCGCCGCGTTCCGTAGCGGTAATGCACCTGCTATGTTGCAGGTTTACGAAGTGGGTACGGCGACCATGATGGCATCGAAAGCCATTAAGCCTGTCTACGAAGTGTTCAAAGACGCGGGTATCAACTTTGATGAATCTCAGTTTGTGCCGACCGTGGCCGGTTACTACACCGATTCGAAAACGGGTCACCTACTATCCCAGCCGTTCAACAGTTCTACGCCTGTGTTGTACTACAACAAAGATGCCTTCAAAAAAGCGGGCTTAGATCCAGAACAACCGCCTAAAACCTGGCAGGATTTGGCAGCATACACGGGCAAACTGAAAGCCGCAGGGATGAAATGCGGTTACGCCAGCGGCTGGCAGGGCTGGATTCAGCTTGAAAACTTTAGTGCCTGGCACGGCCTGCCGTTTGCGACCAAAAACAATGGTTTCGACGGTACGGATGCGGTGCTGGAGTTCAACAAACCGGAGCAGGTGAAACACATCGCCATGCTCGAAGAACTGAACAAGAAGGGTGATTTCAGCTATTTCGGTCGCAAAGATGAGTCGACTGAGAAGTTCTATAACGGTGACTGCGCGATTACCACTGCGTCCTCTGGCTCGCTGGCGGATATCCGTCATTACGCCAAATTTAACTACGGCGTAGGTATGATGCCTTACGACGCTGATGTGAAAGGCGCGCCGCAGAACGCCATCATCGGCGGGGCCAGCCTGTGGGTTATGCAGGGCAAAGACAAACCTACCTATACCGGTGTCGCGCAGTTCCTTGAGTTCCTGACTAAACCGGAAATTGCTGCCGAATGGCACCAGAAAACCGGCTACCTGCCGATTACCACCGCTGCGTATGAGCTCACCCGTAAAGAAGGTTTTTATGACAAAAACCCTGGTGCGGACATCGCAACGCGTCAGATGCTGAATAAGCCGCCGTTGCCGTTCACCAAAGGTCTGCGTCTGGGCAACATGCCACAGATTCGTACCATTGTGGATGAAGAACTGGAAAGCGTCTGGACCGGCAAGAAAACTCCGCAGCAGGCGCTGGATTCGGCTGTAGAGCGTGGTAATCAACTGTTGCGTCGCTTCGAGCAGTCGACTAAGTCTTAATGTAAAGATGCTGGATGTTCCCCGGTGGCGCTGCGCTTACCGGGGCTACATCATTAAGAAGTACGGATAAGGTGCTTGCGCCGCCATCCGGGGATTCATTCAGCACCGTTTAGCCGAAGAGTAACCTCATGCCCTCATCCCGTCCGGTGTTTCGTTCGCGCTGGCTGCCTTACCTGCTGGTCGCGCCTCAACTGGTTATCACCATTATTTTCTTTATCTGGCCTGCGGGCGAAGCGCTGTGGTATTCGGTACAAAGCGTTGATCCGTTCGGCCTGTCGAGCCAGTTTGTTGGCCTGAATAACTTTGTGGCCCTGTTCCATGACAGCTATTACCTTGAGTCCTTCTGGACAACGATGCGTTTTAGCGCGCTGGTCACCTTTTTTGGTCTGTTATCGTCCCTGTTCTTTGCCGCGCTGGTCGACAACGTTGTGCGCGGCAGCCGTGTATACCAGACATTGATGCTGCTCCCGTATGCCGTCGCCCCGGCAGTCGCCGCTGTGTTGTGGATATTTCTCTTCAATCCTGGTCGTGGTTTGATAACCCACTTTCTTGAACAATTTGGCTATAGCTGGAACCACGCGCAAAACAGTGGACAGGCCATGTTCCTGGTGGTTTTTGCTTCTATCTGGAAGCAGATTAGTTACAACTTTTTATTCTTCTTCGCCGCGCTGCAATCGATCCCCCGTTCCCTGGTGGAAGCTGCGGCGATTGACGGAGCAGGGCCGATTAGACGCTTTTTCAGGCTCTCGTTGCCGCTGATTGCCCCGGTGAGTTTCTTCCTGCTGGTGGTCAACCTGGTGTATGCCTTCTTCGATACCTTCCCGGTGATTGATGCCGCGACGGCGGGTGGACCGGTACAGGCAACGACCACGCTGATTTATAAGATTTACCGTGAAGGTTTTGCCGGTCTGGATCTGTCCGCGTCCGCTGCACAGTCCGTGGTACTGATGTTTCTGGTGATCGTGCTGACGGTCGTTCAGTTCCGTTATGTTGAAAGCAAGGTGCGCTACCAATGATTGAGAATCGTCCCGGGCTGACTTTTTTCAGCCACCTTCTGCTTATTCTGGGCATTATCACGATCCTGTTTCCCCTGTATGTCGCCTTTGTGGCGGCAACGCTGGATAACAACGCCGTTTTTGAAACGCCAATGACCCTGATCCCTGGCACACACCTGCTGGAAAACATGAAAGCGATTTGGATGAATGGCGTCGGCGTTAACAGTGCGCCGTTCTGGCTGATGATGCTTAACAGTTTCATCATGGCGTTCTCTATCACTGTGGGGAAAATTGCCGTCTCGATGCTCTCCGCCTTTGCCATCGTCTGGTTCCGTTTTCCGCTGCGTAACCTCTTCTTCTGGATGATTTTTATCACACTGATGCTGCCAGTCGAAGTGCGTATCTTTCCGACGGTAGAAGTGATTGCGAATCTGAAAATGCTCGACAGCTACACCGGATTAACGCTACCGCTGATGGCTTCGGCTACGGCGACATTTCTCTTTCGCCAGTTCTTTATGACGCTGCCGGATGAGCTGATGGAAGCGGCGCGTATTGATGGCGCATCACCGATGCGCTTTTTCCGGGACATCGTGCTGCCGCTGTCAAAAACCAATCTGGCGGCACTGTTTGTCATCACCTTTATCTACGGCTGGAACCAGTATTTATGGCCCCTGCTTATCATCAGCGACGTCAATCTGGGCACGGCTGTCGCAGGCATTAAGGGCATGATTTCCTTAGGTGAGGGGACGACACAGTGGAATCAGGTGATGGCGGCAATGCTACTCACGCTGATTCCCCCGGTCATTATCGTTTTTGCCATGCAGCGTGCGTTTGTGCGTGGCCTGGTCGACAGTGAGAAATAAGATGGCAGGATTAAAATTACAGGCCGTAACCAAGAGCTGGGATAACGGCAAAACACAGGTTATTCAACCACTGACGCTGGATGTGGCAGACGGCGAATTTATTGTGATGGTTGGGCCATCCGGTTGTGGAAAATCCACGCTGCTTCGAATGGTCGCCGGCCTTGAGCGCGTCAGTACGGGCGATATCTGGATTGACAGCCAGCGCGTAACAGAAACAGAACCGAAAGATCGCGGTATTGCGATGGTGTTTCAAAACTATGCGCTGTATCCGCATATGAGCGTGGAAGAGAACATGGCCTGGGGGCTGAAAATTCGCGGCATGGGTAAAGAGCACATTGCCGAACGCGTGAAAGAGGCGGCCCGTATTCTGGAACTGGACGGTCTGTTAAAGCGCCGCCCACGTGAGTTATCCGGCGGTCAGCGTCAGCGTGTGGCAATGGGGCGCGCCATTGTGCGCGATCCGGCGGTGTTCCTGTTTGATGAACCCTTATCAAACCTCGATGCGAAGCTGCGTGTCCAGATGCGGCTCGAATTGCAGCATTTACATCGTCGCCTGAAAACGACCTCGCTCTACGTGACCCACGATCAGGTAGAGGCAATGACGCTGGCGCAGCGCGTTATGGTGATGAATAAAGGCGTGGCGGAACAGATCGGCACGCCTGTTGAGGTATATGAAAAACCGGCCAGCCGCTTTGTGGCGAGTTTCATCGGCAGTCCGGCCATGAACCTGCTGGACGGGCGGATCAGTAACACGGGCACCCATTTTGAACTGGATAGCGGTATGGCCCTACCTATTAACTGGTATTACCGGGGTTATGCCGGGCGTAAAATGACTCTGGGTATCCGCCCGGAACATATTGCGTTAAGCTCTCAGTCCGCAGGTGGCGTACCGCTGGTGATGGATACGCTTGAAATGCTTGGCGCCGACAACCTGGCTCACGGTCGCTGGGGCGATCATAAACTGGTGGTGCGCCTTGCTCATCAAGACAGGCCGCAGCAGGGCAGCACGTTGTGGCTGCACTTGCCGGAGAATCACCTGCACCTTTTTGACGGTGAAACAGGACAACGTGTATGAGTAACTGGCCTTACCCCCACGTCGCCGCCCATCGTGGCGGTGGTAAACTAGCCCCGGAAAACACCCTGGCGGCAATTGATGTGGGTGCCCGCCATGGTCACACGATGATCGAGTTCGATGCGAAGTTATCGAAAGACGGGCATATCTTTTTGCTACATGACGATAATCTTGAACGCACCAGCAACGGCTGGGGCGTTGCCGGAGAGCTGGAATGGAGCGATCTGCTGAAAGTGGACGCAGGTGGCTGGTTTAGCGGCGAGTTCAAAGGCGAACCGTTGCCGCTGCTGTCGCAGGTTGCCGAACGATGCCGCCAGTACGGCATGATGGCCAACATCGAAATTAAACCGACAACTGGCACCGGTCCGCTGACAGGCAAAGTGGTGGCGCTGGCGGCTCGCGAACTCTGGGCGGGTATGCCGACGCCGTTGCTATCGTCATTTGAGATTGATGCGCTGGAAGCGGCAATGGCGGCAGCGCCGGAATTACCGCGTGGGTTGCTGCTCGATGAATGGCGCGATGACTGGCAGGAGCTGACTACCCGTCTGGAATGTGTCTCCATCCATCTTAATCACACGCTTCTTGATGAAGAACGTGTAGATATGCTGCGGGACGCCGGATTACGCATTCTGGTTTATACCGTCAACCGCCCGCAGCGCGCATCTCAGCTGCTACGCTGGGGCGTTGATTGCATCTGTACCGATAATATTGCAGTCATCGGGCCAGATTTTCAGCCTTAAGGCGTAACGGTTTTTAGCGGGATATTAGCTTGCGGCGTGCTGACATGACTTTGATTCAGCATGCTGCTGCCTGTCTGGTTGGCGGGCAGCATATGTTGCTGCTGGCTCAGTGTCGCCTCGTTGTTACCGCTTTGGTTCAACATGCTGCCGTTTGTATTGGGGAGCATCTGCTGGGTACCTGGATCGAGCTCCCCCGGCTGAGCCTGCCTTACCCGCTGGGAATTATTATTAATTTGCGCTTCCAGATTCTGCTGTTGCAGACGGGTCTGCGTCTGCAAATTCTGATTTAACATCCCTTTTTGCTGCTGTTGCTGATTAAGCATTTGCGTCTGCATTCGCTGCTGACTCGGTATCTGATAACCCGGCTGATTCGGGTTGTTGGTAGTGTTGAGTGGCTGTGCGAAAGCGGCCAACGGCAAGAACGCGGCCAGAATAAATAGTCGTTTCATCATCATCTCCTCCTGCTGAGGTTTCCTTTAAGTTTACTCCGTTTCACGCATTACGATGATCTTTTAGGAGTTCTGAACCAGGCTTAAGCGGGGACTGTTGCCCCTTTTCAGGAGAACGACGATGATGAAACAGAAGTTTGCGCGTTGGGTGGCGATAGCCGCTCTGATGGCGGGAGGATGTTTTAGCGTTGCGGCGGCACCTCCGCCCGTTGCGGCCCCGGCTCCGGTGTCATATGGCGTTGAGGCGGATGTCTTTCATCCGGTTCGTGCGAAGCAGGGGATGGTGGCGTCTGTTGACGAAACCGCAACCCGCGTTGGCGTCGATATCCTCAAACAGGGGGGCAACGCCGTGGATGCGGCCGTGGCGGTTGGCTATGCGCTGGCCGTGACTCATCCGCAGGCCGGTAATCTCGGCGGCGGCGGGTTTATGATGATCCGTACTAAAGACGGCAAAACGACAGCGATTGATTTTCGTGAAATGGCCCCGGCAGCAGCAACGCGCGATATGTTTCTTGACGACCAGGGCAACCCGGACAGCAAAAAATCCCTCACATCACACTTAGCTTCTGGTACGCCGGGCACGGTGGCGGGGTTTTCGCTGGCGCTGGAAAAATATGGCACATTGCCTCTGAATAAAGTCGTACAACCCGCTATTAAGCTGGCGAAGCAGGGCTTTTTGGTAAATGACGCCCTGGCTGACGATCTCAAAACCTATGGTAGCGAAGTGCTGCCAAATCATGAAAACAGCAAAGCTATTTTCTGGAAAGATGGCGAACCCCTGAAAAAAGGCGACAAACTGGTTCAGGCTAATCTGGCAAAGAGTCTGGAGATGATTGCCGAAAAAGGGCCGGACGCATTCTACAAAGGGGCGATTGCCGATCAGATTGCCCAGGAGATGAGCAAAAACAGCGGGCTGATCACGAAAGAAGATCTGGCCAATTATAAAGCCGTCGAGCGCATACCGATCAGCGGTGATTATCGCGGCTATCAGATTTTTTCCATGCCGCCGCCCTCTTCCGGGGGGATCCATATTGTGCAGATCCTCAATATTCTTGAGAACTTTGACCTCGCAAAATATGGCTTCGGCAGCGCCGATACGTTGCAGGTGATGGCGGAGGCGGAAAAGTACGCCTATGCCGACAGGTCTGAGTACCTGGGCGATCCGGATTTTGTGAAGGTGCCCTGGCAGGCATTGACCAATAAAGATTATGCAAAATCGCTGGCCCAGCAGATCGACGTCAACAAAGCGAAGCCATCGAGCCAGATTCGTCCGGGTAAGCTTGAACCCTATGAGAGTAACCAGACGACACACTATTCGGTGGTGGATAAAGACGGCAATGCCGTTGCGGTGACTTACACCCTTAACACAACCTTTGGTAGCGGGATTGTAGCGGGAAATACCGGCATCCTGATGAATAACGAAATGGATGATTTCTCGGCCAAACCTGGTGTTCCGAATGTGTATGGTCTGGTTGGGGGGGATGCGAATGCGGTAGGGCCGGGCAAACGTCCGCTCTCTTCTATGTCACCGACTATCGTAGTGAAAGATGGGAAAACGTGGCTGGTCACCGGGAGCCCTGGTGGTAGTCGTATCATTACAACTGTGCTGCAAATCGTGGTGAACAGCATTGATTTTGGGATGAATGTCGCCGAGGCGACTAACGCCCCGCGTTTCCATCATCAGTGGTTGCCGGATGAGCTGCGCGTCGAAAAAGGCTTTAGCCCGGATACCATCAAGCTGCTTGAGCAGAAAGGACAAAAGGTTGCTGTGAAAGAGGCAATGGGCAGTACGCAGAGCATTATGGTTGGCCCGGATGGCACACTGTACGGCGCGTCTGACCCGCGAACGGTGGATGATTTAACGGCGGGATATTAAGCTTTATTTCCCCTCTTCCTGAAAGGGAGAGGGGATTTAAACGGCGGGTGAATCGTGGAGGCTTACTGTTTTATCCGCGCCATAAAATAGGCATCGACATATTCGCCGTTACGCAGAGCGAAATGCTTTCCGGTGCCTTCAATTTCAAAACCGAACTTCCGGTACAGTGTCAGCGCCGGGGCATTATCAACGAAGACGGTCAGTTCAATGCGCTCTATTCGCAGCCAGTTGTCGCAAAGATTGACCATTTCGCGCATCAACGCGCTACCGACGCCACGTCCATGCTTTTCGGCTGAAACGCCAATACCAAAGGTAGCAACGTGGCCACGCCGTGGGTTTTCCATAATGTCCAGGGCCAGGTGCCCGACGACCTCTTCTTCAATACAGGCGACGAGGTGGCGTCGGCCGGGTTTGACGGCAGCTCTTTCCTGCCACATTGCCATGGAGGGATGAGGAATTTGTAGCGTGTCGTGATACACCCCAGGATGTGAATTGATGTGGCGTAATGCTTCTGCATCGCTGGCTTCGATATGGCGTATCACAATGTCATTCATTCCTTTTTTCCTCTGTTGGTGAAGTAGCCTCTTCAACATCACGGACTTTGCAAAATGCGTCAACTGCCTTTTTTTGCAAAAAGGAGTAGACAAGTGCGAATGATAATGATTATTATTGCCGTGCGTTCAGGGAAACCTTCGCGGTAATCCTGAAAGCACGACATTGCTCACATTGCTTCCAGTATTTCTTAGCCAGCCGGGTGCTGGCTTTTTTTTTACCTGCGTTTCTCCCCCGACTTTTTGTTGGCACTATCCGTGTCGGTGTCGGGTACCAGACCTACAACGTTAGTCTTTTCATGTCGCGGGGCACGTAGTTCCGCCTGGCCTGTAAAGGTGCCACCCTGCTTTACGCTCAGCGATCGATACGCGAGCGTGCCGGTTAACGTACCGTTTTCGGCAATATTTACCGCATCGCCTGTACACTGACCTGTCACTGTGCCGTCGATAATCAGTTCCTGACAGTTAATATTTCCATCGACCCGTCCTTCACGCAGGACGTTGACCAGACTCTCTTTTACGTCGATATCCCCCCGTACGCTGCCGTAAACATAAACCGGGCTCGATGAGGTGATATTGCCTTCAAGATGAACATCGCTGGCGATCACCGTACGAGTCTCTATTTCAGTCAGATGTTGGTTATCGGGGGAGGGCGTGGCGACTATCGCACCCGGGTTTTCGCTGTTTTTATGTTTTTTGAACATACCTGTTATTAATCCTCTCAGGATAAACGCGCTAAAGGAGGCAAAGGCCAGCAGCCCTGCGCCTTGCGCCAGCGTTGATGCGCCAGCGCACCATGCCAGGAGCGCAAACAACCAGACCAGAAGGGTGATGTTTAGCAGGAGATATTTTCTGTCCATGCATACTTCCCTGGGTCGCTTTCCATTGCAGTCAGCGTGATGTGCGGCTGACCTGTTATTGCGAGAAACATCCTGCTTTTCGCGGCACTCTTATCAGCAATCTGGACGAAGAGATCAAGATGTGGCTAGGAATTTTAAGAATGGAAGTGGCTGTTTATTCAGGTTTTATAATTCAAGGATATAAGTCGTAAGGTTGGAATTCTCTGGCTGAATATCTTGTTCATTGATGGTGGAGGTTTTTATCAGTGGGCGTCTTGCGCTAAGGTTTAAGACTGCGACGCTAAACAAGGACAGCATTATGACTCTGCATTGCGCATTTATCGGCTTTGGTAAAAGCACCACTCGCTACCACCTCCCTTACGTTCTCAATCGCAAAGATACCTGGCATGTGGCGCATATCTTTCGCCGCCATGCGAAACCGGAAGAACAGCAGCCGCAGTATCAGCATATTCACTTCACCAGCGATCTTGATGAGGTTCTAAATGATCCGCAGGTCAGTCTGGTCATCGTTTGTACCCATGCGGACAGCCATTTTGAGTATGCGAAGCGGGCGCTGGAAGCCGGGAAAAACGTGCTGGTTGAGAAGCCATTCACCCCGACGATTGCCGAAGCAGTCACACTCTTTGAACTGGCGAAAAGTAAAGGTCTGACCGTCACGCCGTATCAGAATCGCCGCTTTGACTCCTGTTTTTTGACAGCCAAAAAAGCCATTGAAAGCGGAAAGCTAGGTGAAATCGTAGAAGTAGAGAGCCACTTTGATTACTTTCGCCCGGTCGCAGAAACGAAACCTGGCCTGCCGCAGGACGGGTCGTTCTATGGGCTTGGCGTGCATACGATGGATCAAATTATTTCACTGTTTGGTCGTCCGGACCATGTGTCTTATGACATTCGTAGCCTGCGCAATAAGGCTAACCCGGATGATACCTTTGAAGCGCAGCTCTTTTACGGCGACCTGAAAGCTATCGTTAAAACCAGCTACCTGGTTAAAATCGACTATCCGAAGTTTATTGTCCACGGTAGCAAAGGGTCATTCATCAAGTACGGCATCGACCAGCAGGAGACCAGCCTGAAAGCCAATATTATGCCCGGCGAAGCGGGGTTTGCGGCAGATGACAGTGTCGGCGTGCTGGAGTATGTGAATGATGCGGGTGAAACGGTGCGTGAGGAACTGAAACCGGAAATCGGTGACTATGGACGGGTCTATGATGCGCTCTATGCCACGCTCACAACCGGGGCGGATAATTACGTCAAGGAATCTGATGTTCTGACCAACCTGGAGATCCTGGAACGCGCCTTCGAACAGGCCTCTCCATCCACGGTAACCCTCGCAAAATAAGTGGTCTTGCGGTAGCAAAAGTCATTCACTTTTTTTGAACAGAGGAGTCAATTTTCACCCTCTATGATTGGTCAGCGATCGGGTCCACACTTACCCCATCGAAACGAACATGAGGGTGAAAACATGATTTACTTACGCAAAGCAAACGACCGTGGCCATGCAAATCATGGCTGGCTGGACTCCTGGCATACCTTTTCGTTTGCCAACTACTACGATGCAAACTTTATGGGTTTTTCTGCACTGCGCGTGATTAATGACGACGTAATCGATGCCGGGCAGGGGTTTGGTACTCATCCCCATAAAGATATGGAAATCCTGACGTATGTACTGCAAGGCGCGGTTGAACATCAGGACAGCATGGGCAATAAAGAACAGGTCCCGGCAGGTGAATTTCAGATTATGAGCGCAGGCACCGGCGTGCGGCATTCAGAGTACAACCCGAGCGCCACTGAGCCGCTGCGTCTGTACCAGATCTGGATTATTCCGCAAGAAAATGGCATCACGCCGCGTTACGAACAACGTCGCTTTGATGCAGCGCAGGGCCGCCAACTGGTGCTCTCGCCGGATGCTCGCGATGGTTCGCTGAAAGTGCATCAGGACATGGAACTTTATCGCTGGGCGCTGTTAAAAGATGAGCAGTCTGTATATCAAATTTCTGCAGACCGCAAAGTCTGGATTCAGGTGGTGAAAGGTGACGTATCCATTAATGGAACGAAAGCAACCACCAGCGATGGCCTGGCCATCTGGGACGAGCAGGCCCTGTCCATTCATGCTGATAGCGACAGCGAAATTTTACTCTTCGACCTGCCGCCAGTTTGATCGGGCTTAAATAAATGACGTAACCTTCTGGTTAACACCAGAAGGTTACGCTTTGTCCGTGATAAACTGGCCTGATGTTTCCCCGTTTATCAATTCAGGACGATGAAAAAGAAAAGACCCGTACTTCAGGATGTGGCCGATCGCGTTGGCGTGACCAAAATGACGGTCAGCCGATTTTTACGCAACCCGGAGCAAGTCTCTGTGGCGCTTCGGTCAAAAATAGCGGCTGCACTTGATGAACTGGGCTACATTCCGAATCGGGCTCCGGATATTCTCTCCAATGCCACCAGCCGTGCGGTTGGCGTGCTGCTTCCCTCATTAACCAACCAGGTGTTCGCAGAGGTTCTGCGCGGTATTGAAAGCGTGACGGATGCGTTTGGCTATCAGACCATGCTGGCACACTTTGGCTATAAGCCTGAACTGGAAGAAGAGCGGCTTGAATCTATGCTGTCGTGGAATATCGACGGCCTTATCCTTACTGAACGTACGCATACTCCTCGCACGCTGAAAATGATTGAAGTGGCCGGTATCCCTGTTGTTGAACTGATGGACAGCAAATCGCCTTGTCTGGACATCGCCGTTGGCTTCGACAACTTTGAAGCTGCCCGGCAGATGACAGCAGCCATTATTGAACGGGGACATCGCCGGGTGGCCTACCTGGGCGCACGTCTGGACGAACGTACTATCATCAAACAGAAGGGGTATGAGCAGGCGATGCTGGATGCGGGTCTGACGCCATACAGCGTGATGGTAGAACAGTCCTCCTCCTATACCGCGGGCATTGAGCTTATGCGGCAGGCTCGTCGCGAATACTCGCAACTGGACGGAATTTTTTGTACCAATGATGACCTTGCAGTTGGCGCGGCGTTCGAATGCCAGCGTTTGGGGCTCAAAATTCCTGATGATATGGCGATCGCCGGGTTCCACGGTCACGACATTGGCCAGGTAATGGAGCCGCGTCTGGCGAGCGTGCTTACGCCGCGTGAACGTATGGGGCGTATTGGCGCAGAACGCCTGCTGGCGCGCATTCGTGGTGAATCTGTTACGCCAAAATTGTTAGATTTAGGTTTCACATTGTCACCAGGTGGATCTATTTAGTCTGACAAATTTGAAGTAGCTCACACTTATTCACTTCTGGCACGAATGGTTATTGCTTATCCATTACCCCGGCAGGACAATGTTACCGATAACTGTTACCTGTAACAATTCACTTTGTACCTGTGGGAGCTACGCTTTGAGCACGACTAACCATGATCACCACGTCTATGTCCTGATGGGCGTATCTGGCAGTGGTAAATCCGCCGTCGCCAGTGAAGTGGCGCATCAAATCCATGCCGCGTTTCTTGACGGCGACTTCCTTCATCCACGCGCCAACATCATGAAAATGGCCGCAGGCGAGCCGTTGAATGATGATGACCGTAAACCCTGGTTGCAGGCGCTCAACGATGCGGCCTTTGCAATGCAGCGCACCAACAAAGTGTCGCTGATTGTCTGTTCGGCGCTGAAAAAGCGTTACCGCGACCTGCTCCGTGACGGTAACCCTAACCTCTCCTTTATCTACCTGAAAGGGGACTTCGATGTTATCGAAAGCCGCCTGAAAGCGCGTAAAGGCCACTTCTTTAAAACGCAAATGCTGGTGACCCAGTTTGAAGCCCTGGAAGAGCCGGGTGCGGATGAGCGCGACGTGTTGATCGTTGATATTGACCAGCCCCTGGAAGGTGTTGTCGCCAGCACAATTGAAGTGATTAACAAATAAAGGCAGTTCGTTGTGAGTACATTGACGCTTGTTTTAACAGCAGTTGGCTCTGTGTTGCTGCTGCTGTTTTTAGTAATGAAAGCGCGTATGCATGCTTTCGTTGCTTTGATGGTGGTTTCTATTGGTGCAGGGCTTTTTTCTGGTATGCCGTTGATCAAGATTGCGGCGACGATGGAAAAAGGGATGGGCGGGACGCTGGGTTTCCTCGCCATCGTGGTGGCTTTGGGGGCGATGTTCGGCAAAATTCTGCATGAGACCGGCGCCGTCGATCAGATTGCCGTGAAGATGCTCAAATCTTTTGGTCACAACCGCGCGCATTTCGCGATTGGCCTGGCCGGGTTGATTTGCGCGCTGCCTCTGTTCTTCGAAGTGGCGGTCGTTCTGCTGATCAGCGTTGCCTTCTCTATGGCGCGTCATACCGGTACGAACCTTGTGAAGCTGGTGATCCCGCTGTTTGCGGGCGTGGCGGCGGCCGCAGCGTTTCTGCTGCCTGGGCCTGCGCCGATGCTGTTGGCTTCCCAGATGCACGCTGACTTTGGCTGGATGATCCTGATTGGGCTGAGTGCGGCTGTTCCTGGAATGCTGATCGCCGGGCCGCTGTGGGGCAACTTTATCAGCCGCTATGTCGAGCTGCATATCCCCGACGACATCACTGAGCCGCATCTGGGCGAAGGTAAAATGCCCTCATTCGGCTTTAGCCTGTCGTTGATTCTGCTGCCGCTGGTGCTGGTGGGGCTGAAAACGATCGCTGCACGTTTTGTGGCAGAGGGTTCGGATCTCTACAACTGGCTTGAGTTTATCGGTCACCCGTTCACCGCGATTCTGGTGGCATGCCTGGTGGCGATTTATGGTCTGGCTATTCGTCAGGGCATGGCGAAAGACCGGGTCATGGAGATCTGCGGTCAGGCATTGCAGCCGGCGGGTATCATCCTGCTGGTGATTGGGGCTGGCGGTGTATTCAAGCAGGTGCTGGTGGATTCGGGTGTTGGCCCGGCATTGGGTGAAGCGTTGACCGGTATGGGCCTGCCGATTGCCGTGACCTGTTTTGTGCTGGCGGCTGCCGTGCGTATTATTCAGGGCTCTGCGACCGTTGCCTGTCTGACGGCGGTGGGGCTGGTGATGCCCGTAATTGAGCAACTGCATTTTTCCGGCGCGCAGCTGGCGGCCCTGTCGATTTGTATCGCAGGGGGTTCTATTGTGGTCAGTCATGTGAACGATGCTGGATTCTGGTTGTTCGGTAAGTTTACCGGTGCCACCGAAGCGCAGACGCTGAAAACCTGGACCTTAATGGAAACGATTCTGGGCACCACGGGGGCGATTGTCGGGATGATTGCCTTTACGCTGCTGAGCTGATGGTTTTCACCGGTTACTCCCGGATGCGGTGCGGTCTGATACTCTGACCCTGACCCTCTCCCACAGGGGAGGGAGCAAACACTAAAAAAGGCAACTTACGTTGCCTTTTTGCTTTTACGTTGTTAACCCTTCATCCACAAGCGGATGCCGTCCAGGAACATCTGGGTTGCGAGCATTACCAGTACCAGCCCCATTAAACGCTCAAGCGCGTTCACCCCTTTTTCCCCGAGCAGGCGCAGGAACAGCGATGATTGCAGCAATATCGCCACGGTACCGCCCCAGGCAATCAACAGCGCAATCACCAGATGGCCCATTTGATTCGGGTACTGGTGTGAAAGCAGCATCAGGGTGGCAAGCAGTGTCGGTCCGGCTACCAACGGAACGGCAAGCGGCACAATAAAAGGTTCTTCACCTGCGGGCAGACCCATACTGCTGCCGGACTCGCTCGGGAAAATCATCTTAATGGCAATCAGGAACAGGATGATGCCGCCCGAAATCGACACGGTTTCGGCTCGCAGGTTGAGAAATGCCAGAATATTTTCGCCCGCGAAGAGGAAAACCAACATCAGCACCAGTGCGATGAGCAGCTCGCGAATCATGATTTTCCGGCGGCGCTTCGGCTCAGTGTGCCGGAGCACTGACATAAAAATCGGCAGGTTCCCGAGAGGGTCCATAATCAGGATCAACAACACTGCCACCGAAATGATTTCGCTCATTATCAATTACCCATATTGCCGCTGATAAGCGGTATTTCTGATGGCTTGCCCATCATTGATTAATTTCACTTGCGACTTTGCGTGCATTTTGTAAGGTGGACTATTAGCGCCAGTTGGATACTGGCTCGCACTAACAGCACACACCTTCGCAGGAAATACGCTATGAAAAATGTTGGTTTTATCGGTTGGCGCGGAATGGTCGGCTCCGTACTCATGCAACGCATGGTAGAAGAGCGCGACTTCGACGCCATTCGCCCGGTCTTCTTTTCTACTTCCCAGCTTGGTCAGACAGCCCCGACGTTCGGCGGTAAGTCTACCGGCACGTTGCAGGATGCATTCGATCTGGAAGCACTGAAGGCCCTCGACATCATTGTCACCTGCCAGGGCGGCGATTATACCAACGAAATTTATCCAAAGCTTCGTGAAAGCGGCTGGCAGGGTTACTGGATCGATGCTGCCTCTTCCCTGCGTATGAAAGATGACGCCATCATCATTCTTGACCCGGTCAACCAGGCGGTCATTACCGACGGCCTGAACAAAGGCATTAAAACCTTTGTTGGCGGTAACTGTACTGTCAGCCTGATGCTGATGTCCCTGGGGGGTCTGTTTGCCAACGATCTGGTGGAATGGGTCTCTGTGGCTACTTATCAGGCGGCTTCTGGCGGTGGTGCGCGTCATATGCGTGAACTGCTGACGCAAATGGGACAACTTCATGGCCACGTGGCTGCTGAGCTCGCAGATCCGGCATCTGCCATCCTCGATATTGAACGCAAAGTCACCCATCTTTCCCGTAGCGGCGAACTGCCTGTCGACAACTTCGGTGTGCCGCTGGCTGGCAGTCTGATTCCATGGATCGACAAACAGCTGGATAACGGCCAAAGCCGTGAAGAGTGGAAAGGCCAGGCTGAAACCAACAAAATTCTCGGCACTAGCACCACTATTCCTGTTGATGGTTTGTGTGTTCGCGTTGGCGCACTGCGCTGCCACAGTCAGGCATTTACCATTAAATTGAAAAAAGATGTGTCTATCCCGACCATCGAAGAGCTGCTGGCGGCTCATAACCCATGGGCGAAAGTGGTGCCAAACGATCGTGAAATCACCATGCGCGAACTGACGCCGGCTGCCGTAACAGGCACGCTGACCACCCCTGTAGGGCGTCTGCGTAAGCTGAATATGGGATCGGATTTCCTCTCTGCATTTACCGTAGGGGACCAGCTCCTGTGGGGCGCAGCGGAGCCGCTACGTCGCATATTACGCCAGCTTGCATAAGCTGAATTTGTTTAAAAAGGGGTGCTTGTCACCCCTTTTTTGTGCGTATTAACGGAGTGTACGCAGATGGCGATATTTTTCTCGGGGGTAAGATAAAGCGTTGGCTATGCTTTAAGTGGGGTGTTCACGCATTCTGCCTGAAGGTGGGACGGAGCAGAGAGGATGCACATTATGTGTTGCGCCGTTCAGGTCAAAAAAAATGTCACAGCTGGGCGTATAACCTTGCCGGGAAAGGTGTGACATAGATAACAAGGATTATACCATGTCTGTTTTTGTAGATAGAGA
Organism: Phytobacter palmae; assembly: GCA_900112785.1. Classification (GTDB taxonomy): domain Bacteria; phylum Pseudomonadota; class Gammaproteobacteria; order Enterobacterales; family Enterobacteriaceae; genus Phytobacter; species Phytobacter palmae. Next base: position 288,433 of record FONB01000004.1, read on the forward strand.
CGTGATTAATGCGCTAATTGAAGGCCATTTCGCAGACCCCTTTTCCGTACTCGGCATGCACCAGACGGAAGCCGGGCTGGAAGTCCGCGCATTATTACCTGACGCGACCGAGGTCTGGGTCATTGAACCCAAAACCGGGCGAAAAGTAGGCAATCTGGATTGCCTTGATTCACGTGGTTTCTTTAGTGGCGTGCTGCCACGACGCAAAAACCCCTTTCGCTACCAGTTAGCCGTTATCTGGCATGGGCAGCAGAACCTTATCGACGATCCTTACCGCTTTGGTCCATTGATTCAGGACATGGACGCATGGCTGCTTTCCGAAGGCACCCACCTGAGGCCTTACGAAACGCTGGGCGCGCATGCAGATACTATGGACGGTGTGACCGGGACCCGTTTCTCTGTCTGGGCGCCAAATGCCCGCCGTGTGTCCGTGGTCGGGCAATTTAACTACTGGGATGGCCGTCGCCATCCGATGCGCCTGCGCCGTGAAAGCGGTATATGGGAACTTTTCATTCCGGGTGCGCACAACGGCCAGCTCTATAAGTTTGAGATGATTGATGCGAACGGTAAGCTGCGGATCAAATCTGATCCTTACGCTTTTGAAGCGCAGATGCGCCCGGAAACGGCATCAATGATTTGCGACCTGCCGGAAAAGATAGAGCAGACGCAAGAGCGTAAAAAGGCCAACGAATTTGATGCGCCTGTCTCTATTTACGAAGTACATCTGGGTTCATGGCGTCGCCACACGGACAATAATTTCTGGCTCAGCTACCGTGAGCTGGCGGACCAACTTGTGCCGTATGCAAAATGGATGGGGTTCACCCATCTGGAGCTGCTGCCCATTAATGAGCATCCGTTTGATGGAAGCTGGGGCTATCAGCCGACGGGCCTTTATGCCCCGACGCGCCGTTTTGGCACCCGTGATGACTTTATCTATTTTATCAAAGCGGCTCATGCTGCCGGGTTGAATGTCATTCTGGACTGGGTGCCTGGCCATTTTCCGTCCGATGACTTTGGTCTGGCCGAATTTGACGGGACCGCGCTCTATGAACACAGCGATCCGCGTGAAGGTTACCATCAGGACTGGAATACCCTGATTTATAACTATGGTCGCCGCGAAGTCAGCAACTATCTGGTGGGTAATGCGCTCTACTGGGTTGAGCGTTTTGGTATTGATGCACTGCGCGTGGACGCGGTTGCCTCCATGATTTACCGCGATTACAGCCGTAAACAAGGTGAATGGATCCCCAATGAATTTGGTGGTCGGGAAAACCTCGAAGCCATCGAATTTTTGCGCAGCACCAACCGTATCCTCGGCGAGCAGGTTCCTGGCGCGGTGAGTATGGCGGAAGAGTCCACTGACTTTGCCGGCGTCTCGCGTCCGCCATCGCTGGGCGGCCTGGGCTTCTGGTACAAGTGGAATCTCGGCTGGATGCACGACACGCTGGATTACATGAAGCTCGATCCGATCTATCGCAAACACCACCACGACAAACTTACCTTTGGCATGCTCTACAACTACACGGAAAATTTCGTGTTGCCGCTGTCCCATGACGAAGTGGTGCATGGCAAGAAATCCATTCTTGATCGTATGCCCGGCGATGCGTGGCAGAAGTTTGCCAACCTGCGTGCTTACTACGCCTGGATGTGGGCTTTCCCCGGTAAAAAACTGCTGTTTATGGGTAACGAGTTTGCGCAGGGGCGCGAGTGGAACCATGACAGCAGCCTCGACTGGCATCTGCTTGAAGGGGGCGATAACTGGCACCATGGCGTACAGCGTCTGGTACGGGATATGAACCACGTCTATCGTCATCACAAAGCGTTGCATGAACTGGACTTTGACCCGTATGGCTTTGAATGGCTGGTGGTGGATGACCATGAAAACTCGGTGTTTGTCTTTGTCCGTCGCGATAAAGCCGGGAATGAAATCATTGTTGTCAGCAATTTCACCCCAGTACCGCGCCATAACTACCGCTTTGGTATCAACCAGCCGGGACGCTGGCGTGAAGAGCTGAATACGGATTCTATGCACTATCACGGCAGCAATACCGGCAATGGCGGTGGCGTGCACAGTGATGAAATCCCGATGAACGGCAGGCCACAATCTCTCTCTGTGACGATCCCGCCGCTGGCAACCGTCTGGTTTGTGCGGGAGGGGTGATGACCAGGCTGACAGCAGGCAACGCGACGCCACCTGGCGCCCATGTGCAGAAAAATGGCGTGAATTTCACGTTATTTTCGGCACATGCGGAGCGAGTGGAACTGTGCATTTTTGATGACGAAGGCAACGAACAACGTTTTGACTTACCCGCCCGTAGCGGCGATGTCTGGCATGGTTTCCTGGCGGATGCGCTGCCTGGTACGCGTTATGGCTATCGTGTACACGGTCCGTGGGAACCGGGGCAGGGGCATCGCTTTAACCCGGCGAAGTTACTTCTCGATCCCTGTGCGCGCCGTGTCGAAGGTGACGTTAAAGACAGCCCACTGTTGCACGGGGGCTATGACGCTCCTGATCCGCATGACAGCGCGGCAATTGCGCCGAAAAGCGTGGTCGTGGATGACACCTTTGACTGGGGAAATGATGCCTCGCCACGCACGCCATGGGGCAATACGGTCATCTATGAAGCCCATGTCAAAGGGCTGACCTGGCAGCACCCGGATTTACCAGAAGAGATTCGCGGGACTTATAAAGCCCTTGGTCATCCGGTGATGATCAACTACTTCAAAACACTGGGTATCACCGCGCTGGAGCTAATGCCAGTGGCTCATTTTATCAGCGAGCCGCGTCTGCAACGTCTGGGTTTAAGTAACTACTGGGGCTATAACCCGCTGGCGCTGTTTGCACTTGAGCCGCGTTATGCCACCTCTCCTGAATTAGCCATCAATGAGTTTCGTGATGCGGTTAAGTCCCTGCATCAAAACGGTATTGAGGTCATTCTCGATATCGTGCTGAACCACAGTGCTGAAAGTGACCTGCATGGTCCGACGCTCTCCCTGCGCGGAATCGATAACCGTAGCTATTATTGGATCAGGGGCGACGGTGATTATGAAAACTGGACCGGGTGTGGAAACACGCTGAATTTGAGCAACCCGAGCGGTGTGGCGTATGCATATGCTTGCCTTAAATATTGGGTGGAAACGTTCCATATCGACGGTTTTCGCTTTGATTTGGCAACGATTATGGGGCGCACGCCGGGGTTCAGCCAACAGGCGCCCTTATTCGAGGCAATTAAAAACTGTCCGCTACTCTCACAGGTGAAGCTTATTGCAGAGCCGTGGGACATTGGCGAAGGCGGTTACCAGGTGGGTAATTTCCCGCCATTGTTTGCCGAATGGAATGATCATTTTCGTGACGCTGCCCGCCGCTTCTGGCTGGAGCAGTCACTCTCTCCCGGGGAATTTGCCGGGCGCTTTGCCGCATCCAGCGATATATTCCGTCGTGAAGGGCGTCTGCCCCATGCGTCGGTCAATCTGGTGACGGCGCATGACGGGTTCACATTGCGCGATTGTGTGAGTTTTAACCATAAGCATAACGAAGCGAATGGCGAGGAAAATCGCGACGGTACTAACAATAACCATAGTAATAATCATGGTATAGAAGGGTTAAGTAGCAGTCTTGATGTGACAGAAAGGAGGCGAACAAGCGTCCATGCCCTGTTAACAACACTGCTACTGTCCCAGGGAACACCAATGCTGCTGGCCGGTGATGAGCATGGTCATAGCCAGCACGGTAATAACAACGCTTACTGTCAGGACAACGCGTTGACCTGGCTTGACTGGCAACACGCTAACAGTGGGCTAATGGAATTTACCGCCGCGTTGATTCACCTTCGCCAGCGTATTCCCGCATTAACCCGGGATATATGGTGGGAAGAGGGCGATGGCAACGTGCGTTGGCTTAATACGGAAGCGCAGCCACTGAGTGTTGCGGAGTGGCAAAGCGGTGTCCGCCGCCTGCAAATTCTACTGTCCGATCGTGTACTACTGACGATTAACGGCACACATGAAGTCGCAGAGATTGCGCTACCAGAAGGGGAATGGCGTGCTATTCCTCCGTTTGCCGGTGAGGATAATCCGGTAGTGATGGCTGTCTGGCATGGGCCCGCGCACGGAGTGTGCGTCTTTGAAAGGTCATAAAAAAGGAGTTAGTCATGGTTAGATTAGATAAGAACGATCCCTTAATGTTAGCGCGCCAGCTGCCATTAAAATCTGTAGCCCTGATACTTGCGGGAGGGCGCGGGACCCGCCTTAAAGATTTGACAAAAAAACGCGCCAAACCCGCGGTTCACTTCGGCGGTAAGTTCCGTATTATCGATTTCGCATTATCCAACTGCATTAACTCCGGTATTCGTCGTATTGGTGTGATTACGCAGTATCAATCCCACACGCTGGTGCAGCATATTCAGCGTGGCTGGTCCTTCTTCAACGAAGAGATGAACGAATTTGTTGATCTCCTGCCTGCTCAGCAGCGTGTGCATGGCGAGAGCTGGTATCGCGGCACCGCTGATGCGGTTACGCAGAACCTCGACATCATTCGCCGCTATGGCGCGGAGTACATCGTCATTCTGGCCGGTGACCATATCTATAAGCAGGACTATTCACGCATGCTTATAGATCATGTCGAAAAAGGTGCGCGTTGCACCGTGGCTTGTCTGCCGGTGCCCATTGAAGAGGCAAGTGCGTTTGGCGTAATGGCTGTGGATGAAAACGACAAAGTTATCGAGTTTGTCGAAAAACCCGCCAACCCGCCTTCAATGCCGAATGACAGCACAAAATCGCTCGCCAGTATGGGGATTTATGTTTTCGATGCTGAGTACCTTTATGAGTTGCTCGAAGAAGACGACAAGAATGAAAATTCCAGTCACGATTTCGGCAAAGATATCATCCCGCTGATAACCAAGTCTGGCATGGCTTATGCACATCCCTTCCCACTGTCCTGTGTGCATTCGGACCCTGAATCAGAACCCTACTGGCGTGACGTAGGAACCCTTGAAGCGTACTGGAAAGCAAACCTCGATCTCGCATCAGTTGTGCCTGAACTGGACATGTATGACCGTAACTGGCCAATACGTACCTATAATGAATCTTTACCACCGGCGAAATTTGTTCAGGACAGATCGGGAAGTCACGGTATGACCCTGAATTCACTGGTTTCCGGTGGATGTGTAATATCCGGATCGGTAGTGGTGCAATCGGTATTGTTCTCACGGGTGCGTGTGAATTCGTTCTGCAATATCGACTCTGCTGTTCTTTTACCGGAGGTCTGGGTCGGACGCTCCTGTCGCTTGCGGCGTTGCGTTATTGACCGGGCCTGTGTCATCCCGGAAGGGACGATCATTGGTGAAAACGCAGAAGAGGATGCTCGCCGGTTCTACCGCTCCGAAGAGGGCATCGTACTGGTGACGCGCGAAATGCTGCGCAAGTTGCAACAAGAGTAACAGCATCGAGATAACCTTGCGCGGAAGGGGTCCGCGCGCTGTTTTTCCCGCTAACGTCCGCTAAATGTTAGCGGTTTTGACAGGAGCGATAATGCAGGTTTTACATGTATGTTCTGAGATGTTTCCGTTGCTAAAGACCGGTGGTCTGGCTGATGTTATTGGTGCATTACCTGCGGCACAAATTGCCGATGGCGTTGATACGCGCGTTTTGCTGCCTGCATTCCCGGATGTTCGTCGCGGCGTAACTGATGCTCAAGTGGTCACGCGGCGGGATACATTTGCTGGTCGTATTTCATTGCTGTTCGGACATTTCAACGGGGTGGGGATCTACTTAATTGATGCACCGCATCTTTACGATCGTCCCGGGAGCCCGTACCACGATACTAATCTTTTTGCCTATACCGACAACGTCCTGCGTTTTGCTTTGCTGGGCTGGGTTGGCGCTGAGATGGCCAGCGGGCTTGACCCGTTCTGGCGACCCGATGTGGTTCATGCCCACGACTGGCATGCAGGGTTGGCACCCGCCTATCTGGCGGCAAAAGGGCGACCGGCGAAGTCAGTGTTCACGGTACATAACCTGGCTTATCAGGGGATGTATTACGCGCAACATATGAGTGAAATACAGTTGCCATCGTCGTTTTTTAATATGCATGGGCTGGAATTTAACGGACAGATCTCTTTCCTGAAAGCGGGGCTCTATTACGCGGACCATATTACGGCGGTCAGCCCGACGTATGCGCGCGAAATAACCGAGCCGCAGTTTGCCTATGGCATGGAGGGGCTGCTGCGTCAGCGGCAAGTTGAAGGGCGTTTGTCCGGTATTCTGAACGGCGTTGATGAAAAAATTTGGGATCCGGCAACAGACCTGCTGCTCTCTTCGCGTTATACGCGGGATACGCTGGAGGAAAAGGCGGAAAACAAACGTCAGCTACAAATCGCTATGGGGCTGAAAGTAAACGACAAGGCGCCGCTTTTTGCGGTGGTCAGTCGCTTAACCAGCCAGAAAGGGTTGGATTTGGTGCTGGAGGCATTACCCGGTTTGCTGGAGCAGGGCGGGCAACTGGCGCTACTTGGCGCGGGCGATCCGGTTCTGCAGGAGGGCTTCCTTGCTGCGGCGGCGGAACATCCAGGGCAAGTCGGCGTGCAAATTGGATATCACGAGGCGTTTTCACATCGCATTATGGGCGGGGCAGATGTCATTCTGGTCCCGAGCCGTTTTGAACCCTGTGGGTTAACGCAACTTTATGGATTGAAGTACGGCACGTTGCCACTAGTCCGTCGTACGGGCGGGCTGGCGGATACGGTGACCGATAGCTCATTGGAGAATTTGGCAGATGGAATCGCCAGTGGTTTTGTATTTGAAGACAGTAATGCCTGGTCGCTGCTTCGCGCGATTCGGCGTGCTTTCGTGTTGTGGTCCCGTCCCTCCCTCTGGCGCTTTGTTCAGCGTCAGGCGATGGGCATGGATTTTAGCTGGCAGGTCGCTGCGCAATCCTATCGCGATCTTTACTATCGGTTGAAATAGTTTTCCAGGAATCACTTGTATGAATGCACCTTTTACATATGCATCACCCACATTGAGCATCGAAGCGTTAAAACATTCGATCGCCTACAAGCTGATGTTTACCATTGGTAAAGATCCTGTCATCGCCAACAAACATGAGTGGCTGAACGCCACACTGTTTGCGGTGCGTGATCGCCTGGTAGAACGCTGGTTACGCTCCAACCGTGCGCAGCTCTCTCAGGAAATGCGCCAGGTTTACTACCTGTCGATGGAGTTTCTGATTGGCCGTACCCTTTCCAATGCATTGTTGTCATTAGGTATTTATGACGATGTCAAAAACGCTCTGGAAGAGATGGGGCTGGATCTGGAAGAGCTGATCGACGAAGAAAATGACCCTGGCCTCGGCAATGGCGGGCTGGGGCGTCTGGCGGCCTGTTTCCTCGACTCGCTGGCGACCCTCGGCTTACCGGGCCGGGGCTACGGTATTCGCTATGACTACGGCATGTTCAAGCAGAACATTGTCGATGGACGGCAAAAAGAGTCCCCGGATTACTGGCTGGAATACGGTAACCCATGGGAATTCAAACGCCATAACACGCGCTACAAAGTGCGCTTTGGCGGGCGTGTGCAGCAGGAAGGTAAAAAGTCCCATTGGCTGGAAACCGAAGAGATTCTGGCTGTGGCCTACGACCAAATTATTCCAGGCTACGATACTGACGCGACGAACACCCTGCGTTTGTGGAATGCGCAGGCGAGTAGCGAAATCAATCTGGGTAAATTTAACCAGGGTGATTATTTTGCGGCGGTGGAAGATAAAAACCATTCCGAAAACGTATCTCGCGTACTTTACCCGGACGACTCGACCTATTCAGGCCGGGAATTACGCCTTCGTCAGGAGTATTTCCTGGTATCGGCAACTGTGCAGGATATTTTGAGCCGCCACTATCAGCTACACAAAACGTATAGCAATCTGGCGGAGAAAACGGCGATTCACCTGAATGATACCCATCCGGTGTTGTCGATCCCCGAATTAATGCGTCTGCTGATTGATGAGCATAAATTCTCATGGGATGAGGCGTTCGAGGTGACCTGTCAGGTGTTCTCATACACCAACCATACGCTGATGAGTGAAGCGCTGGAAACCTGGCCGATTGATATGCTCGGTAAGATCCTGCCGCGCCATCTGCAGATCATCTTTGAAATTAATGACTACTTCCTGAAAACCATTCAGGAACAGTACCCTAATGATATCGACCTGCTGAGTCGTGTGTCGATTATCGATGAGTCGAACGGACGTCGCGTGCGCATGGCATGGCTGGCTGTGGTGGTGAGCCATAAAGTGAATGGCGTGTCTGAATTGCACTCTAACCTGATGGTACAGTCCCTGTTTGCTGATTTCGCCAACATTTTCCCCATGCGCTTTACTAACGTGACCAACGGTGTCACACCGCGCCGCTGGCTGGCATTGGCGAACCCGCCGTTGTCTGGCGTGCTGGATCAAAACATTGGCCGCACCTGGCGTACCGATTTGAGCCAGCTTAGTGAGCTGGAACAGCATATCGACTACCCGACGGTAAATCAGGCGATTCGTCATGCCAAGCTGGAGAACAAAAAGCGCCTGGCGGCAGTAATAGGCCAGCAGCTTAATGTGGTGGTCAACCCGAAAGCGCTCTTCGATGTGCAAATCAAACGTATCCACGAATACAAGCGGCAGCTGATGAATGTGCTGCATGTGATCACTCGCTACAACCGTATCAAAGCGGATCCGACAGCGGAGTGGGTGCCGCGCGTCAATATCTTCGCGGGTAAAGCGGCATCGGCGTACTACATGGCGAAGCACATCATCCACCTTATCAACGATGTGGCTGCGGTGATCAACAACGATCCACAGATTGGCGATAAGCTGAAAGTCGTTTTTATCCCCAACTACAGCGTTAGTCTCGCGCAGGTGATCATCCCGGCGGCAGATCTCTCTGAGCAGATCTCCCTGGCAGGGACGGAAGCGTCCGGCACCAGTAACATGAAGTTTGCCCTCAATGGCGCGTTGACCATCGGCACACTGGATGGTGCAAACGTAGAAATGCTTGAGCATGTCGGGGCGGATAACATTTTCATTTTTGGCAATACTGCCGAAGAGGTGGAGGCGTTGCGTCGTAAAGGTTATTCACCGCGCGAATACTACGAACAAGATGAGGAGCTGCATCAGGTACTGACGCAAATCGCGACTGGCCTGTTCAGCCCGAATGAGCCGGGACGCTATCGTGACCTCGTGGACTCGCTGATTAACTTTGGCGACCATTATCAGGTGCTGGCCGATTATCGCAGCTACGTTGATTGCCAGGACAAGGTAGACGAGCTCTATCGTACCCCGGAAGAGTGGACCACGAAGGCGATGCACAACATTGCCAATATGGGCTACTTCTCATCTGACAGAACGATTCAGGAATACGCAGAGCAGATCTGGCATATCGATCCGGTACGCCTGTAAGTCATCATGGTTTTCAACACCAAAACCTCACGGAGCCTCAGGGCTCCGTTTTTTCAGTATATAAAAAGAGACGGGCCACTCTGTAATGGGTCGATAAATAAGGCTGAGCCAGAGGCGGGTAGTGGTGAAGATGGTTTAAATCAGGTTTAGTACTATTTCGTCGTGAACCCATGCTGTAGCTGCAAAGGCCGGCAAAATAGCACCATAAAAAACCCGCTGCGCATGCGTCAGCGGGTTTTTCATCATTAAGAAGCCAGCGACAGTTCCGCTTTGCTGTGGCGTGTCAGCCACTGGGCCACGCGGGACTGCTCGTCGGCACTGAGCCACATGCCCAGTTTGGTTCGACGCCAGATAGCATCGTCCAGACGGCGCACCCACTCATGTTCAACCAGGTAACGCAGTTCGGCTTCATAAAGTTCATGGCCGAAGTGTTCGCCCAGGTCTTCAATTGAGCCTGCCTGACCCAGAATCAGCTCACTATTGCTGCCATAGGTTCGGGCGTAATGGCGAGCCAGCGATTCGGTAATGAACGGGTAACGGCGACGCAGTTTCGCGGCGTAATCATCGCGATCGCCCGCCAGTTCACCGCCGGGTAATACACAGTTTTTGGTCCATGCCGGGCCGATACCTTCATAGTAGGAGGCCAGTTTTTCCATCGCATGTTCAGCCAGCTTGCGGTAGGTTGTGAGCTTGCCGCCAAATACGGAAAGCAGCGGCGCTTTACCGTCCTGATCGTGAATATCCAGCGTGTAGTCGCGGGTGATGGCCTGTGGAGAATCTGACTCATCGTCGCACAACGGACGCACACCGGAGTAAGTCCAGACAATATCATTGCGCGTCAACTGCTTTTTAAAGTGCGCGTTATATACCTTCAACAGGTAATTCACTTCACTCTCTTCAATTTCGACGTTTTTCGGGTCGCCTTTATATTCCACGTCGGTGGTGCCGATGATAGAAAATTCATCCATCCACGGAATCACAAAAACGATACGCTTATCTTCGTTTTGCAGAATATAAGCCTGCTTTTGCGAATGCACGCGCGGCACCACGATATGGCTGCCTTTGATCAGGCGAATACCGTACGGAGAAGGCAAATGCATTCCGTCATCAAAGAACTGTTTAACCCATGGGCCGGTTGCATTGACCAGACCGCGTGCTTGCCAGCTAAATTTTTCCCCGGTGTCGATATCTTCTGCTTCAACAATCCACAGACCGTTTTCACGTTTTGCTGAGATGGCTCGGGTGCGGGTGCGCACTTCGCCGCCTTTTTTGACAACCATCTGTGCATTCGCCAGTACCAGACGCGCATCATCGACCCAGCAGTCAGAATATTCGAAACCGCGCACGATTTCAGGTTTGAGGACCGATTCTGAGCCAAAACGCAAACTTTGCGATCCGGGTAAACTGGTGCGTTTCCCCAGATTATCGTACATAAAAAGACCGATACGGATCATCCATGCCGGACGTAAGTGGGGCCGATGCGGCAGGCGGAAGCGCATCGGGAAGGCAATGTGCGGCGCCATTTTCAATAGTACTTCACGTTCGGCAAGCGCCTCGCTAACCAGACGAAATTCATAGTGTTCAAGGTAGCGCAGGCCACCATGAATCAATTTTGAGCTGGCGCTGGAGGTTGCGCAAGCTAAGTCCTGTGCTTCAAGCATCAGCACGGATAAACCTCGCCCGGCGGCGTCTGCCGCGATACCGGCACCGTTGATGCCCCCGCCAATAACGATCAGATCTTTGGTTTCCATGCTCCCCTCACGCGCTTTCGTTAAAGCTCAAAAATGTTCGATATCGCTCATAATAGCAAAAGATCGCGCTTTTGGTAACATCAGAAAAACAATTTAGAGTGATATACATAACATAATGGTGTTTCTCCACCTGGAGGACGTACACTAAGCGGTAAACTTATGCTGCCTGCTTTTATCGCCCTGTCGGGTGTGAAAGGAAGCAGGCGTACCACCTGCCATACATAAAAGAAAAGAGATCAGAATGGATCATTTTGTCTGTATTAATGTTGAAGAGGCCCACCAGAAACTGCAGCTTAAGCAGGCGGTTCTGGTCGATATTCGTGACCCACAAAGCTATGCGATTGGCCACACGCCGGGCGCTTTTCATTTAACTAACGACACGCTCGGTGCGTTTATGCGCGAAACCGACTTCGATACCCCGGTGATGGTGATGTGCTACCACGGCAATAGCAGTAAAGGTGCGGCGCAATACCTGCTCCAGCAAGGTTATGATGCGGTATTCAGCGTCGATGGTGGCTTTGATGCCTGGCACCGTCACTTTCCAGCGGAAGTCGAGCAGGGATCCCTTTAGAGAGGGATGAATCTGCCGCTATACTGTGCTCTTTTCCAGAGACAAAGCGACCGCCAGCCATGTTGATGATTACATCATTTACCAACCCGCGCGTCGCCCAGGCGTTTGTCGATTACATGCAAACCCAGGGCGTCATTCTTACCATTCAACATCACTCGCATAGCGATATCTGGCTGGCAGACGAGAGCCAGGCTGAGCGTGTGAAAGCTGAACTGGCGCGTTTCCTGGAAAATCCTACCGATCCGCGTTATCTCGCCGCAAGCTGGCAATCCGGAGAAACAGGCAGCGGTTTACGGTACCGTGGATTTCCTCTGCGCGCGGCGCTGAGTGAACGCGGGGGGCCGATTACCGTCTCTGTCTTCGCCGCTTGCGTGCTGGTTTATATCCTGATGAGTATGTATGGCGATCAGGCCATTATGGTCTGGCTTGCCTGGCCCTACGATGCCTCGGTGCAATTTGAAGCCTGGCGCTACTTTAGCCATGCGCTAATGCACTTTTCGCTGGTTCATATCATCTTTAACCTGTTCTGGTGGTGGTATCTTGGCGGAGCAGTTGAAAAACGTCTGGGAAGCGGCAAGCTGGTGGTAATCACGCTTATAAGCGCATTACTGAGCGGCTTTTTACAGTACAAACTGGCGGGACCGTGGTTTGGTGGTCTGTCAGGTGTGGTCTATGCACTGATTGGTTATGTGTGGCTACGCGGTGAGCGAGACCCGGCACGCCCGGTCTGGCTGCCTCGTGGACTGGTTATTTTTACGGTCGTGTTACTGGTTGCTGACTGGTTTGGCATCTCAGCAGTGGATACGGCTATCGGCGCCCACACCGGCGGGCTGGTGATTGGCCTTGCAATGGCGCTGGTAGATACATTGAATGCGCGAAAACGAACATAATTATCCAGAGACATTTCATGAAACAAACACAACGTCATGACGCGATCATTGAACTGGTTAAACAGCAGGGATATGTCAGCACGGAAGAACTGGTAGAGCAATTCTCGGTAAGTCCACAGACTATTCGCCGCGATCTGAACGATCTGGCTGATCAAAATAAAATCCTCCGCCACCACGGTGGCGCTGCGCTTCCTTCCAGCTCAGTCAATACCTCCTGGCATGACCGTAAGGCGACGCAAACGGCGGAGAAAGAACGGATTGCCCGTAAAGTGGCCAGCCAGATCCCGAACGGTGCAACATTGTTTATTGATATTGGTACTACCCCGGAAGCCGTGGCGCACGCGCTACTCGATCACAGCGATTTACGCGTGGTGACTAACAACCTGAATGTGGCGAATACGCTGCTGAAAAAAGAAGATTTCCGCGTCATCCTCGCTGGCGGCGAATTGCGTAGCCGTGACGGTGGCATTGTAGGCGAAGCCACGCTGGACTTTATTTCTCAGTTCCGTCTGGACTTTGGCATTCTTGGTATCAGTGGCATTGACGCTGATGGTTCGCTGCTGGAGTTTGACTATCACGAAGTGCGCACCAAACGGGCGATCATTGAAAACTCTCGCCATGCGATGTTGGTAGTGGATCACTCGAAGTTTGGACGCAACGCGATGGTTAATATGGGCAGTATCAGCATGGTGAATGCAGTGTACACCGATACCATGCCACCTGCAGGCGTTATGCAGGTCATCACCAGTAATAACATCCAGTTAGAGTTGTGCTAAGGGATAATGTCGGGCTGCGTTGCGCCAGCCCGACCTGAACTCAGACACCATAGCCCATCATTTTCAGCAACCGCTGGGCATGCAGTACGGCATCCTGACGATGCGCAACCCCCAGCTTCTGATACAAATTACGGATATGCGTTTTAATGGTGGTCGCCGCCACGGCGAGCTCACCGGCGATCTGCTCATTGCTGTAGCCTGAATAGATAAGCCCCAGCACCTGCCACTCTCGCTGGGTTAGCGGACTGGTGCGGATTAGCTCCGGCACTTCCGGATGGTTCAGTAAACGTTCAACGAAGTTCTCGTCAAAATGGGCAAACTTATGCCGGTGATGTTGGTTGATGTCGCGCAGAATGCGCTGTGCGCGGTGCTGGTCCAGCTCCGGCAATGTGTTGAGTTGAATAAGCTGACGCAGTTGCTGCGCCATCGCCTCGCCCTCTATGACAAAGTGGCTGATAAACCCGGTGCGGTTGGCAAGCTGCAGTGCCTCAAGCAGCACGCGCTGTGCGTCGTTTTTGCGCCCGGACTGCCAGTACAGCTGATTAAGCAACAGCAGGTTGCGGTTCAAATCACTCATCAAACGCAGGCTGCGGGCGTTTTCGTTAAGTTCTTCGAGGACCATTTCAGCCGGATCGAAATCACCGAGCAGAATTTGCGCTCTGGCGATATTACGCCACTGTCCTTGCAGGAAATGGTTATTAGCGAACTCCGGTTTAGGCGTCTGGCGAAGCCACTGCGCTGCTGATTTGCGATCCCCTGTCATGTTCCAGTAAATCACCCGGACTTTATCGGCGTTCGAGACCCAGTCGCTGTGATATTGACCGTTACCCAGTAAGTTCTCCAGACGGTGCAAATGTGCGCGAGCGTTATCCAAATCGCCTCTTGCCAGCGAGTTTTGAATCACCAGCGCCAGACACTGTAACTGCTGCTGCGGCTGGAAGGAGGCGAGAACCTCCATCCCCTGACGTGCGGCGGCCTCAGATTCGTCAAGGCGTGCCCAGGCCCAGAGCAATTGTGAACGAATGCGTAGCAGGAACTCGTGCATTGGCAGTTGTTCAAGATGCTGTTCGCGAACAAGCACAAACCCTTTTTCCTGGGTCTCCCAGGCGGCCTGCAGAAAGCCTTGCGCAAACAGAATTTCGCTCTGCTGAATCAGACTCCATAAGGCGTAGTGCCATACGTCATGGCGACGCGCCATCTGTTCGGTTTGCTGCATTAATGCCAGGGAGTTGGTCAGTTGCCCTTTGCAGTGCAGCACTTCACCGTGTACGGATGTGGCGACAATACGGCTGTAGTAATTGGCGAGCGGCAGTTCGTCGAGGGCAACCATAGCCAGACGTTCCGCTTCAACGGCGTCACCATCATTGATCGCGACCTGCGCGCGCAACGCGTTGAAATCGCCGTGCAGGGAGACATCCATTCGGGTGGTCATCTCCTGCTCGGCTCGTGCCAGTAAGGTATTCACTTCACTGTAGCGATGCTGGCTTTGCATCAACCAGGCCTGTAGCAGTACCAGGCGTGGGTTCTCCAGCAGGCTCTCCCACGGCAGTGCTTTCAGCGATGCTTCCAGCAGGCTGAGTTCGCTGTGATTGAACAAACCCCAGGCGTGATGCAGCAGAATGTCCCGTAACATGATACCGTCGCCCGCGGCCAGCGCATGGTGGATGGCTTCGCTGGGGAATCCCTGTGCCATCCAGCTTTCTGCCGCCGCGCGATGAATTTCCGGTAATTCGGTCGCCAGTTCCCACTGGCAGCGCTGGCGCAGGAAATTGCCGAACAGCGGGTGGTAGCTGAACCATTCGCCGGAGTCATCCATGCGCTGCAGGAATAACCCCTGGCGCTCAATTTCTTCCAGCCGCATCTGACCATTTTCTTCGCCGGTGACGCGGACAATCAGCGCATCGTTCATGGAGCGTAATAGCGAGCTTTTCAGTAAGAAAAGGCGCGTGCTGGCATCGACATTATCCAGTACTTCATCTACCAGATAATCGGACAAGTGGCTGGCGTTGATCCCCGCCAGACGGCGAGCGGATTGCTGTGCGGCACTGTGATTCTGGCGTACGGAAAGGGCAATGAGTTGTAATGCGGTGGCCCAGCCGGCAACGTCATCACACAGGCGGCTGCTCTCGGCCGCTTCGATGGGCGAGGTCAGGCGGCAATCGAAAAATTGCTTCGCTTCCTGATGATTAAAGGCCAACTGGTGACTGCCGATCTCCAGCAATTGTTCACGCACGCGCAGGTTGGCAATGCCTAACTGCGGTAAATTGCGCGACAGCACAATCAGCGTCAGGTTTTCCGGCTGATGGCGCAAGAAGAAGCGCATGGCTTCATGAATCACCGGGTTGGTGATGAGGTGGTAGTCATCAATGACCAGATAGAGCGCGCGTTGCCACTCTGCCAGCTCAATAAACAACTGGGCAAAGAGGGAGGAGAGACTGGCATACTGGCGTTTTTGCGCCATCACCTCACTGCTGACGCAATGCCCACCGGTGGCCTGCTGAATGGCAGCAATGAAATAGCTGGCAAAACGCTCCTGTTGGTTATCGCCTTCATCCAGCGAAAACCAGCCGACGTCATTTTTACCGGAAGCCCATTGAGAAATGAGCGTTGTTTTTCCGTACCCTGCAGGGCTAGTGATCAGCGCAAGCCGAAAATTGTTCGCGCCGGAAAGTTTAGCCAGCAGACGCTCACGAACGACAGTATGGTCGAGGCGTACCGGGCGACTTAATTTAGACGGGATCAACATAGTTATCACTTCACTGTGAGGACATAGGGGAAAAACGATTTTTTTTGCGCTTCGTAATTAATATAAACAAGGTCGGATAAATTCCGAATTATTGCAAGTTATGTCCGGATCTGACGATTGTGAATTTGCACCAGGTCACATTTCCATTTGAGTTGTGAATAAAGAGACAGCACCTGTGGCGAAAGGGCATGCAGCCCGATTTGCAGTAAAACGAGTCAAAAAAAGGCGAAATAGTTTTGCATCTTTCAGGGGCTTTGCTTGAATATTTCCCAAAACGGCGTTGCAATCGCACAAATAGCAAAAGGCGAAATTATCATTTAAGAAAATATTATTTACTCAAATTATGTTGATGCCGGGTGTGATAATTTCCCTGAAACAATATTTCATCTTTTCGGCATTCTCCCTCGTTATCCCCACTGCGCGCGAAAGACGCACCAGCGTATTTTTCCTTGTCCCGTAAAAAAGCAAACGCTTGAAAAGTGCTTAAAAAAACAGCTAACTTTAGGTGGCAGAGATCACACTTTTCGCTCATCCCTGCTACTCCTCCCTGTTGAATCCCTGGCAGGATGAGGAAGTCATTTCATGAGCCTGGCACACTAGCGCTAACGTTGTTTTTTCAATTACAGGATCCGAATTCTCTATGTCAAAGCCCACGTTTAATAAAGCGCAATTTGAGGCGGCCCTGACGCGTCAGTGGCAACATTTTGGTTTGCACGCTGCTCAGGAGATGACATCTCACCAGTGGTGGCAGGCTGTGAGCGGCGCACTGGCAGAATTACTGGTAGCACAACCGCTGGCTAAGCCAGTGAAAAACCAGCGCCACGTAAACTACATTTCAATGGAATTCTTGATTGGTCGCCTGACAGGTAACAACTTGCTTAACCTTGGCTGGTATCAGGAGGTAAGCGACGTTTTGCAGGAAAGCGGTATTAATCTGAGCGATCTGCTGGAAGAAGAGACTGACCCGGCGCTGGGTAACGGTGGCTTAGGTCGCCTGGCGGCTTGCTTCCTGGACTCCATGGCAACGGTAGGCCAGTCTGCTACCGGGTATGGTCTGAACTATCAGTACGGCTTGTTCCGTCAGTCTTTTGACGATGGTCAGCAGAAAGAGGCGCCAGATGACTGGAACCGTCGCAGCTATCCATGGTTCAGCCATAATACGCAGTTGAATGTGCAGGTGGGAATTGGCGGCAAAGTGAGCAAAGACGGGCACTGGACGCCGGACTTTACGATTGTTGGCGAAGCCTGGGATTTACCGGTACTGGGTTACCGTAACGGCGTGGCACAGCCGCTGCGATTGTGGCAAGCGACCCATGCGCACCCGTTCGATCTGACCAAATTCAACGACGGTGATTTCCTGCGTGCCGAGCAGCAGGGCATCGATGCCGAAAAACTGACCAAAGTACTCTACCCGAATGACAACCACCAGGCGGGCAAGAAGCTGCGTCTGATGCAGCAATATTTCCAGTGTGCCTGTTCCGTAGCGGATATTCTGCGTCGTCACCATCTGGCCGGACGTAAAATCGCCCAGTTACCGGATTTTGAAGTTATTCAGCTTAACGATACGCATCCGACCATTGCGATCCCGGAAATGCTGCGCGTGCTGATTGATGAGCATCAACTGAGCTGGGACGACGCCTGGGCTATTACCAGTAAAACCTTCGCCTACACCAACCATACGCTGATGCCGGAAGCGCTGGAGTGCTGGGATGAAAAACTGGTAAAAGCGTTACTGCCGCGTCACATGCAAATCATCAAACAGATTAACGATCGCTTTAAGGTGCTGGTTGAGCAAACCTGGCCTGGCGATGAGGACGTGTGGGCGAAACTGGCGGTGGTGCATAACAAGCAGGTTCGTATGGCCAATATGTGCGTTGTCAGCGGCTTCGCAGTGAATGGCGTTGCTGCACTGCACTCCGATTTGGTCGTCAAAGATCTCTTCCCGGAATATCACCAACTGTGGCCGACGAAATTCCACAATGTTACTAACGGTATTACACCGCGTCGCTGGATTAAACAGTGCAACCCGGCGCTGGCGGCATTACTGGATAAGTCGTTAAAAAATGAATGGGCAAATGATCTCGACCAACTGATTAATCTGGAGAAATTTGCCGACGACGCGAAATTCCGCGCGCAATATCGCGCTATCAAGCAGGAAAATAAGGTGCAGCTTGCGGCCTTTGTTAAAGCGCGTACGGGCATTGAGATCAATCCGCATGCGCTGTTTGATATCCAAATCAAACGTCTGCATGAATACAAACGCCAGCATCTGAATCTGCTGCATATTGTGGCGCTCTATAAAGAGATTCGTGAGAATCCGCAGGCAGACCGCGTACCACGCGTATTCCTCTTCGGTGCGAAAGCCGCGCCGGGCTATTACCTGGCGAAAAATATCATTTACGCCATCAATAAAGTGGCCGCAGTAATCAATAACGATAAAACGGTGGGCGATAAGCTGAAAGTGGTTTTCCTGCCGGATTATTGCGTCTCGGCGGCGGAACGTCTTATCCCGGCGGCAGATGTATCTGAACAGATTTCTACCGCGGGCAAAGAAGCCTCTGGTACCGGCAACATGAAGCTGGCGCTGAATGGTGCGCTTACCGTCGGTACCCTTGACGGGGCAAATGTGGAAATTGCTGAACAGGTTGGCGATGAAAACATCTTCATCTTCGGTCATACCGTTGAAGAGGTGAAAGCATTGAAAGCCAAAGGCTATGATCCGGTGAAATGGCGTAAGAAAGATAAACTGTTGGATGCGGTGCTCAAAGAACTGGAGAGCGGCAAATACAGTGAGGGCGACAAGCATGCGTTCGACCAGATGCTGCACAGCATTGGTAAGCAGGGTGGCGATCCCTACCTGGTTCTGGCGGATTTCGCTGCCTACGTTGAAGCGCAAAAACGCGTAGACGCGCTCTATCGTGATGAAGAAGCCTGGACCAGGGCTACAATATTGAATACCGCACGTTGCGGTATGTTCAGTTCGGATCGTTCGATCCGTGATTACCAAACCCGTATCTGGCAGGCAAAACGCTAAGGAAACGCCATAGTGAGCAAACGTCTTGATAATGCCGCGCTGGCGGCGGGAATTAGCCCGGATTACATCAATGCGCATGGCAAACCACAGTCTATTGGTGCGGAAACCAAACGACGTTTGCTTGACGCCATGCACGCTGTTACCGCGACACCCGTCGCGGTAACCCCGGTCCCGAATGTGCTGGTTCATACCCAGGGAAAGAAGAAGTCATTACCGATTGAGGGAAACGGAACTTTCAACTGGATAATCACCACCGAAGATGGGCAGCAGCATAAGGGCCAGATCGACGCGGGGAAAAATCTCACCCTGCCGACGAAATTGCCACAGGGATATCACACGCTGACGCTGCGTCAGAATGAGCAGAGCTGGCATTGTCGCTTAATTGTCGCCCCAAAGCGTTGTTATGAGCCGCAGCCCCTGCTGGAAGGGAAAAAACTCTGGGGGGCTTGCGTACAGCTTTATACCTTGCGATCTGAACGTAACTGGGGGATCGGCGATTTTGGCGATCTGAAAGTTATGCTGGGCGAGGTGGGGCAGCGCGGTGGCGCGTTTATCGGCCTGAACCCCATTCACGCGCTCTATCCGGCCAACCCGGAAAGCGCCAGTCCATACAGTCCCTCCTCTCGCCGCTGGCTGAATATCATTTATATCGATGTTAACGCGGTAGAAGATTTTCAGTTGAGCAAAGAGGCGCAGGCGTGGTGGAAACTCCCTACGACGCGCAAGGCACTGGATGCCGCCCGCGACGCGGAGTTTGTCGACTACGCTGGCGTGACTGCCCTCAAGCTGGCGGCGTTACGCCTGGCCTGGCAGCAGTTTTCACAGCGTAAAGACGATGACGATTTACGTGCTGCGTTTCATGCCTTCGTGAAGGAAGAGGGGGATAGCCTGTACTGGCAGGCGGCGTTTGATGCGCTACATGCCAACCAGGTGAAAGAGGATCCGCTACGCTGGGGCTGGCCTGCCTGGCCGGAAGGTTTTCAGTCAACCGATAGCCCGGAGGTCAAAGCTTTTTGCGATAGTCATGCCGATGAAGTGAATTTCTACCTGTGGTTACAGTGGCTGGCATATACGCAATTTGCCGAATGCTGGCAGGAAAGCCAGGGTCATAATATGCCAATTGGGCTGTACCGGGATCTCGCCGTGGGCGTTGCCGAAGGTGGTTCGGAAACCTGGTGCGATCGTGAGCTGTACTGCCTGAAAGCGTCTGTGGGGGCACCGCCGGATATTCTCGGTCCGCTGGGGCAAAACTGGGGATTGCCGCCAATGGACCCGCATATTATCGCCGCACGGGCATACGAACCGTTTATCGAATTGCTGCGCGCCAATATGAAAAGCTGTGGCGCACTGCGTATCGATCATGTGATGTCCATGCTGCGCCTGTGGTGGATTCCGTATGGTGAAACGGCGGATCATGGGGCGTATGTGCAGTACCCGGTGGACGATCTGTTGTCGATCCTCGCGCTGGAAAGTCAACGTCATCAGTGTATGGTCATTGGCGAAGATTTGGGGACCGTTCCGGTGGAGATCGTCAGTAAGCTGCGCGACAGCGGCGTTTACTCCTACAAAGTCCTCTATTTTGAAAATGACCACGAGAAGCGCTACCGTGCCCCCAAAGCCTATCCGGCCCAGTCAATGGCGGTGGCGACCACTCATGATTTGCCAACGTTGCGGGGATACTGGGAAAGTGGCGACCTGACGCTGGGTAAGACCCTGGGACTTTACCCGGATGAAGTGGTGTTGCGTGGGCTATATCTTGATCGCGAACTGGCAAAACAGGGGCTGCTGGATGCGCTTCACGCTCATGGCTGTTTGCCAAAGCGGGTGGGGCATAAAGCTTCTCGTATGCCGATGAGTGCGGTGCTTAATCGTGGGATGCAGCGTTATATTGCTGACAGTAATAGTGCGTTGCTTGGGCTACAGCCGGAAGACTGGCTGGATATGGCCGGGCCGGTGAACATTCCGGGTACCAGCTACCAGTACAAAAACTGGCGGCGTAAGCTCGCTGTGTCGCTGGAAAAAATGTTTGCCGATGAGAACGTCAACAAGTTGATTAAAGACCTGGATAAACGCCGGAAAGCGGCCGGGAAGAAGTAAATACAAAGAACCCGCCATTCGGCGGGTTCTCTTTTTAACAGCCACTTAAACGGTCAAACTTAGACCACCGTTCCCAGCAGCAGACAGCCGACCAGACCGCAGACGGAGATAATGGTCTCGAGTGCGGACCATGATTTCATGGTTTCACCGATGGTCAGGTTGAAGTACTCCTTGAACAGCCAGAAACCAGGATCGTTCACGTGAGAGAAAATCACGCTGCCAGAACCGACAGCAATAACCATCAGTTCAGGGCTTACGCCGGTAGTGGCAATCAGCGGTGCGACTATCCCGCCTGCAGTAATGGCTGCAACGGTTGCAGAACCCAGTGCGATACGCAGAACAGCGGCAATTGACCACGCCATAAAGATTGGCGAGATATTGGTTTCATGCATCAGCGAAGCGATATATTTATCCACGCCGCTATCTACCAGAACCTGTTTGAATGCACCGCCGCCACCGATGATCAGCAACATCATGGCAATGATTTTGATTGAGCTGGTCAGGGTCTCGTTGATGTCGTCCATAGAACGACCACGGTTCAGGCCGAAGGTGAATACGGCAATCAGCACCGCAATGAGGGTCGCCATCACCGGATCGCCGAAGAATTCAGCGTAAGGCAGAATCGCATGGCCCTTCGGTAACAACATCTCTGCAACTGCACGCAGGGCCATCAGCACTACTGGCACCAGAGAGGTCCAGACGCTGACGCCAAAGCCCGGCATTTCTTCTTCGCTAAACGTTTTCTTATTGTACAGGCCTTCCGGAATCGGCTTGTCGATGCCTTTCAGAAAACGGGCATAGACCGGGCCTGCCAGAATAACTGTCGGGATACCGAGCAGCGTACCGTAAAGCAGGGTTTTGCCCATATCCGCATGGAAAATGGTGGCGATAGCGGTCGGGCCAGGATGTGGAGGCAGGAAACCGTGGGTTACGGAAAGCGCGGCCGCCATCGGGACACCAACATACAGCAGCGGGATACGGGCTGCTGCTGCGATAGTGAAAACCAGCGGCAGTAACAGTACAAAGCCCACTTCGTAGAACAGCGCAAACCCCACGGTGAAGCCGGTCAGTACAACGGCCCACTGAATGTGTTTTTCGCCAAATTTCGCAATCAGCGTTGTGGCGATGCGTTGCGCACCACCGCAGTCTGCCAGCAGTTTACCCAGCATGGCACCGAAGCCCATGATCAGCGCCAGGCTGCCCAGCGTTCCGCCCACACCGGCTTTGATGGATTTGATAACTGCATCCAGAGGCATGCCCTGCATCATACCGACGGCGAGTGCCACCAGGATCAGGGCGATAAATCCGTTCAATTTGAAACGGATCATTAATAACAACAACAAGACTACACCGATAGCAACGATGACTAATGGCATGATTTACCTGGCCTTAATTTGTTATGGGTAACGTCAGTTTTTCAGCGGTAATTGCAGGTTTTAGCCCTGTAAATACGAAGCGCTGGAGTACCGATATGCCTTACATCCCCTTTTTAAAAGGATAGCCGGATGTTTTTATATTTTGGGTACTGACACAGATGATACGGGTAACATTCATCAAAAGAGAATCACCCGGCGGGTCAAAATTTGCGAAGTGAGACGCCGGTCATACTCCAGGCAGGAAATGAATGCAAAAAAGAGAGGCGTTTGTGCGTGGAAAGATACAGGTAACATGCTCTCCCTTGTCGGGAGAGCATAAGGTAAGAAGGTGGCTTAGTAGTAGGAGTGCTCGCCGCGCTGGTGCTCGGTGAGATCGCGTACGCCTTTCAGCTCCGGGAATTCGTTAAGCAGCTGCTTCTCGATCCCTTCTTTCAGCGTCACATCCACCATTGAACAGCCGTTACAACCACCGCCAAACTGGAGGATGGCGTAACCTTCCTCAGTAATTTCCATCAGCGTGACACGGCCACCGTGACCTGCCAGCTGCGGGTTGATCTGCGATTGCAGCAGATATTCAACACGTTCCATCAGCGGCGCGTCTTCGGACACTTTACGCATCTTCGCGTTTGGTGCTTTCAGGGTAAGCTGGGAGCCCAACTGGTCAGTGACAAAATCAATTTCCGCATCTTCCAGGTACGGTGCACTTAACTCATCGACATAGGCGGTGAGTTGTTCAAATTTCAGGGCGGTGTCAGTTGCTTCCACTGCATCTGGCGGGCAATAAGAGACGCCGCATTCAGCATTTGGCGTGCCTGGGTTAATCACAAATACGCGGATTTGCGTCCCTTCTTCCTGATTTGCCAGCAGTTTAGCAAAATGCGCTTGCGCAGCATCAGAGATACGGATCATAGCAATGGCCTAATAGTTGACTATTTTAGTTGGTTATAATACGCCCATCATCGAGGGTCTACAAGGTTCGACAAAGGCACCATACCTGAACAGACGCCGCGCCGTTGCGCAGAAGCAACCGGCTTATTTCCGCGACGGTGCTGCCGGTCGTGACGACATCATCCACGATAACCATATGGAGTCCCTGTATGGGCAATTCAAGGCGAAAAGCATTTTTCAGGTTACGCTTACGTAGCCGTGCGCTGAGGTGATGTTGTATGGACGTTGCACGAATGCGGACAATGGCGCTCTGTTCATAACGACAACCGAGCCAGTGGTTAAGGGCACGACAGAGCAGATCGCTTTGGTTATATCCTCTGCGCCACTGGCGATGCCGGGAGAGCGGTACGCTAATAATCATGTCGGGCTTCTGCCACATTGTGGCTCTGCGCGCGTTGATGACCGCCAGTACAAGCAGCCGGGCCAGGGCATTTGCCATTTCGGGACGCCGCACGAATTTGAACTGATGCACCAGCATACTCAACGGCAGTGCATAATCGCTGACCGCCACCAGACGCTGCCACGGTGGCGGTTTTTGCAGGCATCTGCCGCAAGGCAGCGTCTGGCTCGCCGCAGGCAAACCGCAGCATGGGCAAACGGAGAGGGGAGCAACCACCGCCCTGGTGCAGCAGGAGCACAATCCCCAGTGCGTTAACGCCAGCGGCATTCGACATAGCCAGCACAAGCCCGGCACTGTTAGCATGTTCACCCTCCCTGTCTTAAGCAAGAGAACGATAACTGATGAACAACATCTGGTGGGAAACTAAAGGCGAAGGAAATTGTCATCTTGTGCTGCTGCACGGATGGGGGCTGAACGCGCAGGTTTGGGATTGCATTGTGCCGCAGCTAAGCTCGCAATTTACATTGCATCTGGTGGACCTGCCGGGCTACGGGCGCAGTAGCGGATTTTCGGCAATGACATTACAGGAGATGGCCGAGCGCGTGTTGGCACAGGCGCCGCAGCGTGCAGTCTGGGTGGGCTGGAGTCTCGGCGGGCTTGTCGCCAGCAAGATTGCGCTTCTTGCCCCTGAGCGCGTCAGCAGTCTGGTGACGGTCGCATCATCCCCTTGTTTTAGTGCACAGGATGAATGGCCTGGCATCAAACCGGATGTGCTGGCCGGTTTCCAGCGACAGCTCAGCGAGGATTTTCAACGTACAGTCGAGCGCTTTTTGGCCCTGCAAACGATGGGTACGGAGACGGCCCGTCAGGATGCGCGTCAGCTTAAGCAGGCGGTATTGTCGTTACCAATGCCCTCAGCAGAGGTGCTCAACGGTGGGCTGGAGATCCTGAAAACAGAAGATCTGCGCGAAGCGCTGACCGGGCTGGCGACACCTTTCTTGCGGCTTTATGGACGGTTAGATGGGCTGGTTCCGCGCAAAATTGTTGCCACGCTGGATGCGTGCTGGCCACAAAGTCAGTCGCTGATATTTCCAAAAGCTGCCCATGCGCCTTTTATTTCTCACCCGGACGATTTCTGCATTGCTCTGAAGGAGTTTAATAATTTCAGAATGTAATTATGGAAAAAATGCCGTTTCACAACAATACTCAGAGCGTTGTTGCGGTTGGCTTATCTTTTTTTTACCGCAGCATCAAAATCTAAAAAACCGAGGAGAATCAAGTATATGAAACTTGTTACAGGTATTGTTGCATCTCTGGTGATTGGCTCCCTGTCGTTTGGTGTGATGGCGGCAGAGGAACTCGAAAAAGATAAAGTTGCGGGTATGAATCTGACAAAAGTGGGTAC
Organism: Phytobacter palmae; assembly: GCA_900112785.1. Lineage (GTDB taxonomy): Bacteria > Pseudomonadota > Gammaproteobacteria > Enterobacterales > Enterobacteriaceae > Phytobacter > Phytobacter palmae. Next base: position 313,797 of record FONB01000004.1, read on the forward strand.
GATTACCACGTCAGATACCTCGGCACCAATGGACGCGAAAAAAGAGCTGTCGAAAAAAGCGGATGAGCTGGGCGGCAAATATTTCGTTGTGACCAGTGGCGAGAAGAATGAAAAAGACATCCATGCCACGGCGGATGTCTATAAGTAATATTATGAGCGGGTCGCCTGACCCGCTATCAGCATCCTGTCAGTGACCACCATTCACGCTGACAGGCCGATTTTCCTTCCGGGCATTGTTTACACTCGCCGCTAAGACAGCCATCCGCCTCTTCCTGAAAACGTACCGCTTTGCCCATGGCTTCCATGCGCGTCAGCATGGCATCGGCCATTGGTCGGGAGAGACGCAGCGCGTTACAGAGCTGGCTGATTTCCATCCGGCCCTGCAAAGCAAGCATATCGCGAACCTCAATTAACGATGCCATGTTTTCTATCCTCAGTGGCAGTCGCCCGCCGGGCTTTCGCAGCAACTGGCCACGGTTTTACGGCTGGCCAGTAGATTGACATCCACGCGACTTCTGGCGCGGCGAAGACCGCCAGTCACCACGACATTGAACAATATTACCGCGAGAATACAGGTGAGGCTGTAAACCGGATGTTCATTAAAGCTCACGACCTGATAGAACAGAGTGGCCAGTGAATATGCGATATTCAGTCCCCACAACACGGAGAATCCCATCCAGCCACGGCTCGATTCACGGGCGATGGCACCCATGACGGAAATACATGGGGTGTAGAGCAGAACGAAAATCAGGTAGCTGTAGGCCGCAGCGGCGCTGCCGAATTTCTCACTCATGACACCCATGGTACCTTCTGCCATCTCACCGTCGCCTTTGCTGGCTTCGATGGGATTTGCCAGCACGCTCAGGCTGAAGGTGTTTTTCAGACTGCTCCAGGTCTCGTTGAGCGCGGCGACCAGTTCATCGCTGAGACTGTATTCTGCTGGATTGAAATCCGCTTTCTGAATATGTTCGGCGGTATAGAGTGAGTTAAGTGTCCCGACCACCACTTCTTTCGCCATGGCCCCCGTTACCAGACCAACGGTCGCCTGCCAGTGATCGCCATGCACGCCAATCGGTTCCAGCATGGGGGTAAAGACGCGGCTGATTGATGCCAGCGCGGAATCGTTAATGTTATCGACCGTTTTACCGCTCAAAGAGAAGCTATTGAGAGCGCTGAGGAAAATGCTCACGACCACAATAACTTTACCGGCACGGAGCACAAATCCTTTCAGACGCTGCCACGTCTGCAACACCAGACTTTTCAGGTGCGGCACGTGGTAGACCGGCAGTTCCATAATGAACGGTGATGCTTCGCCGCGCATGATGGTGTGCTTAAGCATCAGCCCGGTGAGGATCGCCATCACTATTCCCAGCACATACAGAGAAAAGACCAGTAACGCCCCCTGCTGACCGAAGAAGGCTGCCGCGAAGACAGCGAAGATGGCCAGACGCGCACCGCAGGACATAAACGGAGCCATCATCATAGTCATCAGGCGTTCGCGTGGCGCATCCAGGGTTCTGGCCCCCATCACCGAGGGAACATTGCAGCCAAAACCGACAATCAGCGGCACGAAGGATTTACCCGGCAGCCCTAACGCCTGCATCAGACGATCCATCACGAAGGCCGCACGTGCCATATAACCGGAGTCCTCGAGGAACGAGAGAAACAGGTACATCATGCCGATTTGCGGTACCAGCGGCAGCACCGTGTTGATACCACCGCCCAGCCCCTGGGCGAGGAAAACGGTCAGCCATTCCGGAAAATGCAACGTATAACCCAGCCACTGGATACCGTGGACGAAAATCGCTACTGAACCTGCATCAAAAATCGGCTGTAACGCACCGCCAATGTTAATCGCGAGCAGGAACATCAGGTACATCACAAACAGGAAAATCGGTAAACCGAGGAAGCGGTTCAGAATGATGCGGTCAACGGCGGCCGTAAACTGGCTGGATTCCGCCGTCAGGGTGTTACTGACCGCCTCGCAAATCGCGGCAATGGTTTGATAACGGGCATCGGCGATATGCAACGCGGGATCGTCGATTTCATCCTGCAGACGTGCCAGTGAAATATCCAGTTTAAGGGCGGCGTCACCGGCGTAAGCGCGGCTGTAGATATCGCCTTCCAGCATTTGCAGACCAAGCCAGCGGCGTTGTTGCACGGGCATATCCGCAGCCATGCTTTGTGCCAGCACATCCGCTTCACGCGATAGCGGCCGGGCATAGTGCACCAGCTCGATTTGTCTGTTTTTCTGATGACGATCCAGTGCGATTTTTAACGCGTCAATGCCGCGACCACGCGTCGATACCAGCGGAATGACCGGGCAGCCAAGGCGAGCGGAGAGGGCGTCGATATCAATGCGGACTTTTTGCTTCTCGGCAATATCCAGCATATTCAGCGCTACTACACAGGGAATGCCCAGTTCCAGCAACTGCAACGTGAGATAGAGGTTACGCTCAAGGTTAGAGGCATCCACGACATTAATCAGAATGTCCGCATCGCCACTCAGAATGTAGTGACAGGCAATTTGCTCATCCAGTGAGGTCTGTGACGAGATAGTGGTCAGCGAGTACGTGCCGGGCAAATCGACCAGCGTAACCTGATGGTCGGTGGTAGAGAATTGCCCCTCTTTGCGCTCTACCGTTACCCCCGCCCAGTTCCCCACGCGCTGGCGTGCGCCAGTTAACTGATTGAATAACGTGGTCTTGCCTGAATTAGGATTACCAATTAATCCCACGGTCAACTTTTTCATTGTGCTTTTCTCTCTTTCATGGCCGGGCCATTAGCGGGAAACGGCTTCCAGTTCCAGAAACGCGAGATCTTTCTTACGCAAGACCAGATTAACGCGCCGGGTTTCAATGTGAATAGGATCACCAAGGGGAGCTACGCGCACGACATTAAATGATGAGCCGGGCAGCATGCCTAATGAGAGGAGTTTCTGGCGCCACGCCGGGCTGATTTCGCGAGAGAACCCCGTTATTTTCCACGCACTGTCAGGAGAGAATTGCATAGAACCTACTTATATATATCGCAAACAAAATTCCCACCATGCGCCAGGAAAGCGCATGAAACCAGTTAGTTAGCCAGCACAGCAATGAGTGTTACTCCACTCATACAATGATAATGAGAATAGTTTTTATCATCACTATTAAACCGCGTTATTACACAAAGCGGAATCATAATCCGAGCCATTGTTGATGTGGCTCAATATTTATGTTGTTTTGCATTTCTCGTTTGCAATAAGAAATAAGAAACAGTGAAAGGTTATTTAATTTATTCCACCTGCTTAAGGTTAAATTAATAATAAATTAATTATTGATCATCCTGTTAACTAAAATATAACCAAAGAAAAATTGGTTAATAATTTTGAAAATTAATATTGCGATTATTCAAAGAGATACTGCTGGAAAAGAAATAATGCAATGCATCTGTTTGTTCGGATTTGAACATCAGGAAAAGAGTGCGCCCTCTCCCGGGGGAGAGGGCGAAGGGGTTAACGTTTTTTCCCCATGGCGGCAGCCAGTGCATCCATCATCGCACTGTTGCCAGCAGGTTGCGCATCGCGTCCACGAGGCTTAGCCGGACGGGCAGCAGGACGGTTGCCTGCCTCGCGAGCGCTACCGCTACCACGCCGTGAATTGCTCTCTCCCGGCTGCTCATCAAGGCGCATGGTCAGTGCAATACGTTTACGCTGCAGGTCCACTTCCAGCACTTTAACTTTGACGATATCCCCCGCTTTCACCACAGTATGCGGATCTTCAACAAATTTATCGGCAAGCGAAGAGATGTGTACCAGACCATCCTGATGCACACCAATATCAACAAACGCACCGAAGTTGGTGACGTTGGTCACCGCACCCTCGAGTACCATACCCGGAAGCAGATCATTCATCGTTTCAACACCGTCAGCAAACTGCGCGGTTTTGAACTCCGGACGCGGGTCACGGCCCGGTTTTTCCAGCTCTTTGATGATGTCAGTGACGGTTGGTACCCCAAAACGTTCGTCGGTAAAGTCTGACGCTTTCAGTGATTTAAGCCCGCTACTGTTGCCCATCAGATCGCGCAGGGACTGCTCCGTTGCCGCCAGAATACGTTCGACAACCGGGTAGGCTTCCGGGTGCACGGTAGAGGCATCCAGCGGATTATCACCATGATTGATACGCAGGAAGCCCGCGCACTGCTCAAAGGCTTTTGGTCCCAGTCGGCTGACTTTTAACAGCTGCTGACGATTCTGGAACTGCCCGTTTTCATCGCGCCAGGCGACGATATTTTGCGCCATCATACGGGTTAAACCAGCAACGCGAGTCAGCAGGGGAACAGAAGCGGTGTTCAGGTCCACGCCAACGGCGTTCACACAGTCTTCTACTACCGCGTCCAGCTTACGCGCCAGTTGAGTCTGGCTGACATCATGCTGATACTGGCCCACGCCAATGGATTTCGGATCGATTTTAACCAGCTCTGCCAGCGGATCCTGTAAACGACGGGCGATAGAGACCGCGCCGCGCAGGGAAACATCGAGGTCCGGAAACTCCTGCGCCGCCAGTTCGGAGGCAGAATAGACCGATGCCCCTGCTTCGCTGACGATCACTTTCTGGGCGGTGACTTTCGGGAACTGCTTCTGTACGTCAAGGAAGAAACGTTCGGTTTCACGCGATGCCGTTCCGTTACCAATGGCGACCAGCTCAACGTTGTGTTTTTCACACAGCGCGGCGACCACCACAGCGGCTTTCGCTGCCTGACCGGTATGCGGATAGATGGTGTCAGTGGCGACCAGCTTGCCAGTACCATCGACAACGGCGACTTTCACGCCAGTACGCAGACCCGGATCGAGACCCATGGTGGCGCGCAGACCTGCCGGGGCGGCCATCAGCAGGTCATGGAGATTGCGGGCGAAGACATTGATCGCTTCGTCTTCCGCACGTTCACGCACGGTGCCCATCAGTTCGGTTTCCAGGTGCATCAGCACTTTAATACGCCAGGTCCAGCTGACAACACCTTTGCGCCAGCTGTCTGCCGGGGCGTTGTTCAGGCGCAGGCCGAGATGATCCTGAATAATTTGTTCGCAATGGCTCTCTTTTGGCGGCTCATCGAACTGCGGATCGGCATTCAGAGAGAGTTGCAGTACCCCTTCGTTGCGGCCACGGAACATGGCCAGCGCGCGGTGCGACGGTACGGTGGAGATGGGTTCATGGTGATCGAAATAGTCGCGGAACTTCGCGCCTTCCTCTTCCTTACCACTGACTACCGTGGCGACCAGATGGGCGTTTTTCCACAAATAATCACGTACCTTTGCCAGCAACTGCGCATCTTCGGCAAAGCGCTCCATGAGGATATAGCGTGCGCCATCAAGTGCTGCTTTGGCATCGGCAACGCCTTTGTCGGCATCGATGTATTTTACGGCTTCGCTTTCCGGGTCGTGTGAAGGATCGTTCCACAACAAATCTGCCAGTGGCTCCAGGCCTGCTTCAATGGCGATTTGTCCACGGGTGCGGCGCTTAGGTTTGTACGGTAAATATAAATCTTCGAGTTCGGTTTTACTGAGCGTACCGTTGATGGCTTTACTCAGTTCATCGGTGAGCTTACCCTGCTCGCCAATCGACTTCAGGATGGCCTGGCGGCGTTCTTCCAGCTCACGCAAATAACCCAGGCGGGTTTCCAGATTACGCAGCTGCGTGTCATCCAGACCGCCGGTGACTTCTTTGCGATAACGCGCGATAAACGGCACGGTGTTCCCTTCATCAAGCAAGCGAACGGCAGCTTCTACCTGTTCGGCTCTGGCCTGAAGTTCACCCGCAATAATGCGGCAGAGCGAATCATTCATCATTTCAATATCATCTTCTGAACAAAATCAGGGGATAGTTATACGGATTGAGACAGAAAAATGCCAGTCGCGCCGGGGGCTACCGGATAGTTCCTGGTGCGCTATTTTACATATTCGATTTCATTAACGTACCAGGTGGCTTCTCCGCCGGGCGTCTGCACCAGAGCGACATCACCGACCTCTTTTTTCAGCAGCGCGCGCGCCATTGGGGAGTCGATGGAGATATAGTCTTTGCGGCCAAAAATCTCGTCGTAACCTACGATGCGAAAACGTAATGTATTGCCATCGTCGTTTTCGATCTCTACCCAGGCGCCGAAGAAGACTTTGCCTTCCTGCTGGGGGGAGTAATCGACAATTTTCAGGTTTTCCAGGCATTTTGTCAGATAGCGAACGCGCCGGTCTATTTCGCGCAGACGCTTTTTATTGTACTGGTAGTCGGCATTTTCACTGCGATCGCCGAGGCTTGCCGCCCAGGTGACTTTTTTAGTGACTTCCGGGCGCTCCTGACGCCAGAGAAAATCCAGTTCCTGTTTCAGCTTGTCGTAGCCTTCTCGGGTGATCAGGGGCGTTTTCATTTCGTGGCCTTATTTTTTCTCTGATTTCTTTACAAATCACCGCCCTTTAAGGCGCGGATTAATCATCATTTCTGTGATGCAATATGCATATAAGCTGCTGTTAAATATGCTTTGTAACAATTTCGACTAGAATTTATACCAGATTTAGCTGGTCCTCTACGTGCACTTTTTTAGAATACGCACTCATAATTGTCGGAACCTTTGGGAGTAAAAACAATGCAAGAGAATTATAAGATTCTGGTAGTGGATGACGATATGCGCCTGCGCGCGCTGCTCGAGCGTTATCTTACCGAGCAGGGCTTCCAGGTTCGTAGCGTCGCTAACGCGGAGCAAATGGATCGCCTGCTGACCCGCGAATCGTTCCACTTGATGGTTCTCGACTTAATGTTGCCGGGCGAAGATGGCCTCTCCATCTGCCGCCGCCTGCGTAGCCAGAGTAACCCAATGCCGATCATTATGGTGACGGCGAAAGGGGAAGAAGTTGACCGTATCGTTGGCCTCGAAATCGGTGCTGATGACTACATTCCAAAACCGTTCAACCCGCGTGAACTGCTGGCGCGTATTCGTGCGGTGCTGCGTCGTCAGGCAAATGAATTGCCTGGTGCCCCTTCGCAGGAAGAAGCGGTCATCGCATTCGGCAAATTTAAACTTAACCTCGGTACCCGCGAGATGTTCCGCGAAGATGAGCCTATGCCGCTGACCAGCGGTGAGTTCGCCGTGCTGAAAGCGCTGGTGAGCCATCCGCGTGAGCCGCTGTCGCGCGATAAGCTTATGAACCTGGCGCGTGGCCGTGAATATTCCGCGATGGAGCGTTCTATCGACGTGCAAATCTCCCGACTGCGTCGCATGGTGGAAGAGGACCCGGCTCACCCACGTTACATTCAGACCGTTTGGGGTCTGGGCTACGTCTTTGTGCCGGACGGTTCTAAAGCATGAGGCGAATGCGCTTCTCACCGCGCAGTTCTTTTGCCCGCACGCTGTTGTTGATCGTCACACTGCTGTTCGTCAGCCTTGTGACGACCTATCTTGTGGTGCTGAATTTCGCGATTTTGCCAAGCCTCCAGCAGTTTAATAAGGTTCTCGCCTACGAAGTTCGTATGTTGATGACCGATAAACTGCAACTGGAGGACGGCACACAGTTGGTGGTGCCTCCGGCGTTTCGCCGTGAAATTTATCGCGAACTTGGCATCTCGCTCTATTCCAATGAAGCCGCAGAAGACGCGGGTCTGCGTTGGGCACAGCATTATGAATTTTTAAGCCAGCAAATGGCGCAGCAATTGGGTGGCCCGACGGAAGTACGCGTTGAGGTTAACAAAAGCTCGCCGGTTGTCTGGTTGAAAACCTGGCTGTCGCCCAATATCTGGGTACGCGTGCCGTTGACGGAAATTCATCAGGGCGATTTTTCTCCGCTGTTCCGCTACACGCTGGCTATTATGCTCCTGGCGATAGGGGGCGCGTGGCTCTTTATCCGAATACAGAACCGACCGCTGGTCGACCTTGAACATGCCGCGCTAAAAGTGGGGAAAGGTCATATTCCTCCGCCGCTACGTGAATACGGGGCCTCCGAAGTGCGTTCTGTAACCCGCGCTTTTAACCAGATGGCGTCAGGAGTCAAGCAACTGGCGGATGATCGCACCTTACTGATGGCCGGAGTGAGTCATGATCTGCGTACGCCGTTGACGCGCATTCGTCTGGCCACAGAGATGATGGCCGAAGAAGATGGTTACCTGGCTGAGTCGATCAATAAAGATATCGAAGAGTGCAATGCCATCATCGAACAGTTTATCGACTACCTGCGCACCGGGCAGGAGATGCCGATGGAAATCGCCGAATTAAACGCGGTACTGGGCGAAGTGGTGGCTGCCGAGAGTGGCTATGAGCGTGAAATCGAGACGGCGCTTAATGACAGCGAAATTCTGGTTCGTATGCACCCGCTTTCAATTAAGCGCGCTGTTGCCAATATGGTGGTGAATGCTGCCCGTTACGGTAATGGCTGGATCAAGGTCAGTAGCGGTACGGAACCTAATCGTGCCTGGTTCCAGGTGGAGGATGATGGTCCTGGCATCAAGCCGGAACAGCGTAAACATCTGTTCCAGCCATTCGTTCGTGGCGACAGTGCGCGTAGCACCAGTGGTACCGGCCTTGGGCTGGCGATTGTTCAGCGTATTGTCGATAACCACAATGGTTTACTGGAGCTTGGTACCAGTGAGCGGGGCGGCTTGTCGATCCGCGCCTGGCTGCCAATTCCCGTTACCCGCCTGAATACGCAGGGCAAAGATAGCTAACAAAAAACCCGCCTTCCGGCGGGTTTTGTTTGGTCTGTGTTGGAAAATTACAGCTTCGGCCCGGCGCTCACCAGTGCGGCCCCCGCAGGGGTATCCGTGTACTTCTCAAAGTTACTGATGAACAGTTTGGCCAACTGCGTTGCTTTCTCCTGCCACTGTTCCGGTGATGCGTAGGTATTACGCGGGTCGAGGATTTTTGTCTCCACGCCGGGCAATGATGTGGGGATTGCCAGATTAAACATCGGCAGGGTGAAGGTTTCGGCGTTATCCAGTTCACCATTCAGAATCGCATCGATTATTGCGCGCGTATCTTTAATGGAGATGCGTTTGCCGGTACCGTTCCACCCCGTGTTTACCAGATATGCCTGCGCACCGACGGCCTGCATACGTTTCACCAGCACTTCTGCATACTGCGTGGGGTGCAGCGACAGGAATGCTGCGCCAAAGCAGGCAGAGAAAGTTGGCGTAGGCTCTGTAACTCCACGTTCCGTGCCAGCCAGTTTTGCCGTAAACCCGGACAAGAAGTGATACTGCGTCTGGTCTGCGGTAAGCCGGGAAACAGGCGGCAACACGCCAAATGCGTCTGCGGTCAGGAAGATGACTTTTGTTGCATGCCCGGCTTTCGATACAGGCTTAACGATGTTGTCGATGTGATAAATCGGATAGGACACTCGGGTATTTTCTGTTTTCGAGGCATCGTCATAATCGATGCTGCCGTCGGCGCGTACGCTAACGTTTTCCAGCAGAGCGTCCCGGCGAATGGCGTGGAAAATATCCGGTTCCGCTTCCTCTGAAAGTCTGATGGTTTTGGCGTAGCATCCACCTTCGAAGTTGAAGACACCATCATCGTCCCAGCCATGTTCGTCATCGCCAATCAGGCGGCGTTTCGGGTCGGTGGACAGGGTTGTTTTCCCGGTACCAGATAACCCAAAGAAAACGGCGACGTCACCTTTCTCCCCGACGTTTGCCGAGCAGTGCATTGATGCGATGCCTTTCAGCGGCAGCAGGTAGTTCATCATTGAGAACATCCCTTTTTTCATTTCGCCGCCGTACCAGGTACCGCCAATCAGCTGAATGCGTTCGGTCAGGTTGAACGCAACGAAGTTCTCTGAATTCATTCCCTGTTCTTTCCATAACGGGTTCGTGCATTTTGCCCCGTTCATAACAATAAAATCAGGTTTAAACTCAGCGAGCTCTTCGTTTGTCGGACGGATAAACATGTTCTTCACAAAGTGCGCCTGCCAGGCGACTTCCGTGACGAAGCGAACGGAAAGACGGGTATCCGGATTTGCGCCACAGAACGCATCGATAATAAAAAGTCGTTTTCCGGAGAGTTGTTGCGTGACCAGCCCTTTCAGATGTTGCCAGACTTCGGGCGAGAGCGGTTTGTTGTCGTTCTTGCCTTTGCCTTTATCAGACCACCAGACAGTGTCACGGGTGGTGTCATCACGGACAATATATTTATCTTTCGGCGAACGGCCGGTGAAAATACCGGTGTCGACGGCAACAGCACCAGAATTCGTCAAAACTCCGCGCTCGTATCCTTCCAGGTCTGGACGGAGCTCTTCCTGATACAGCGTATCGTAGTCGGGGTTATAGACGATATCCTGAACATCGTTGATACCATAAGCCTTGAGATCTTGCGGGGTTAATTCGTTAACGCGCATGTCACTACTCCTTAGCCAATATGTACTGCCTGAAATTGTAGGGTCGTTGCTCATTCCCTGACCGCGACGGGGCTCATAGATTTACGTATCTCGATGCCTCCTGGATCGCGGAAAACGCTGTGACATGGGTCACGTGGCGACATAGTTGCTGGCAATAATAGCCAGAATAATCGAGAAAATGTCACTAAAGTGACGGAAAGCGATATTTTTAACGGCAGCTTTGTGACTGTAATCGCTTTCATGAAAGTAAATTACGTAAGGCTTTCAGAAAACATTTTAGCGGAAACGTGACGCGCTATGCAAAAGCGCCACCGATAAGGTGGCGCTTTTACTAACGATTAAGGAAGGTCTTAATGTACCTTGGGATCGGCAGGCGAGGCGTTGTTACGGATTTCAGCAATGTCCATGGCATTGAACAGATAATGATTACCACAGTAATCGCAATGCATGTCGATTTCGCCCTCTTCGGCAATAATGCTGTCAACTTCTTCATCTGGCAGGGTTTTTAACGCACCAGCACAGCGCTCGCGGGAACAAGTACACTTGAATTCCACATCCTGCGGGTCATACAGGGTAACTTCTTCTTCATGGTACAAACGCCACAGAACATCCTGCGCGGGGAGCGTAAGCAACTCTTCTGCTTTGATCGTTTCAGTCAGCGTCGCCAGGTGTTCGAAATCTACAGCCTGCGTATCCTGAGCAGGTAAAACCTGCAGCAACATACCGCCAGCGGCCGGCGCGCCATCCACATCACCCGTACGGATGAATAAACGGGTAGGTAGCTGTTCAGAACGCAGGAAGTAATCTTCCAGGCACGCTGCCAGCGTATCACCTTCAAGACCGACGACACCCTGATAACGCTCACCTTCTTCCGGCGTAATGGTGATGACCAGATAGCCATTGCCGACCAGCGTTTTCAGATCTGCATCGTCAGCAATATCGCCCTGTACGCGAGCTACACCACGCATCTGTTGGCGGTTGTTACCATTGATGACGGCCAGGCTCATTGGGCCATCGCCCTGTAGCTGAACGGTGATGTCACCCGCAAATTTCAGGGTGGCAGTCAGCAGGCTGGTCGCGACCAGCAGTTCACCAAGAATGGTTTTTACTGGCTGCGGATAGCTATGGTTTTCCAGGATCTGCTTCCAGGTTTCGGAGACGGTTACCAGTTCGCCACGCACGGCATAGTTCTCGAACAGGTAGCGGTGTAATTGGTCATGTTGAGCCATAGTTTTCTCTCTTGCGGGTGCGCGTTACTCGCTGTCACCGTATTTAAATTTCATCAGGTCGCGGCGTTCTTTTTTATCCGGACGGCGATCGGGATGCGGCATTGTAAGCGCATTCATCTTCCTGGCCAGCGCCATTTTTTCGCGCTTCGTTACGCTTTCCGCTGTCTCTTCGTACATTTCGACGGCTTCTGCGGCGGGGCGGCGTTGTTCGGTAATCGCTTTAACAATCACCGTACGTTCATCATTACCTTGCCTGAGCGTTAACGTGGCGTTCAGTTCGACGATTTTACTCGGCTTGCTGCGCTGACCGTTGTAATGCACTTTGCCGCCTTCGATCATCTCGCGGGCTAATGCGCGTGTTTTATAAAAACGCGCAGCCCATAGCCATTTATCGAGGCGAACATCGGGTGCTGATTGTTCTTTCATTACCCCTCCTTCACGTTAAGTGAGGGAATCAGATGGCGATAATCATTCATGCCGGGATGACGTAGATAACTTTTCTCCGCCAGACCTGAATCCGGGTTGGTTACGCCCAGGCAGTAACGAATGCCAAATTTTGCGGCGGCATCCAGAATGGGTTCGCTGTCATCGATGAACAGCGTTCTTTCGGCGTTTAAGCCCGTCTCTTGCGCCACGGCTTGCCACAAACGCTGATCCTCTTTCGGATAACCAAATGTGTGGGTGGAAAGTAATAAATCAAGGTGCGATGCCAGACCGGTATGCTCAAGTTTCACCGCGAGATTATGCGGATGAGCATTGGTCAGCAGGATGCGTCGCTTGCCACTTTTTTGCAGCGCATCAAGAAAAGGAACGGTATCTTCACGCAGCACAGCACGCGGCCCCTGCTGCGTTGTCATCGCGCAGATATCCAGTCCTAAGCGTTCGCTCCAGTAATCCAGACAATACCAGTTTAGCGTATGCTGCACGGCATGATATTCCTGATGAAGGATAGCCTGAGCTTCTGCGGGCGTAATGCCTTGCTTTGCACCAAACGTCTCCGGCACCAGTTTTTGCCAGAAATAATTATCAAAGGCGAGATCGAGCAGTGTACCGTCCATGTCCAGCAGAACGGTATCCACGTTCTGCCAGTCGATATCAAAATGCATAAGAAGCTCCAGCCAGAAATAACGATGCGCGACAGGTTAACATACCTGTCGCCGATGACAGTTATCAGGTCAGGCTATCGGGCGCGGGGATAAGCCCGGGGTTGAGGCAATTTTCGTAGTATTGCTGAATTTCAGCCAGACGCGTGCGGTTTCGATGGTAACGGCGCAGCGCCTGAACACCGTTATAAACGCAGCAGACTATCATTGCCAGAAGCAGAAGCGCGGTACTGACGTAACGCCAGAGCCCTGTTGCGCTATCTGGCATACGGTGCAGGCTGACATGACGCGTACCATTGGCGTCAGTCGAAATATTGGTAATGATGCCTTCTGCGGTGAACGGAGTTTGCATCAGCATTCCTGCCAGACGCTGGAACTCTGCCCACTGTTCGGCTGCCGGATAGTCATATAACGCGACGCCAGGATAGGGCTGATCTACCAGTTCACTCCCTTCTTCACTAATAATCAGAAAACCGCCAGGCGCCGGACTGTTAAGCGCCTGCGCCGCGCGGGTTGTTTCGCGTAAAATAAAGGGAGCGGTGGAGGTGGTGACCAGATTATCCAGCGATTCTGCGCTGACCGGGCGCAGTAACACATTCACGCCGGTGAGTTTACCCGTGCTGGCGCGTGCCGTCAGCGTATCCCAGTCTTTACTGTTCCCAAGGTTGACCAGTGCGTTTTTAAGCCGCAGGCAGTCGTCCTGTGCCGAACAAAGATCCTGTGTTTTCAGCACAATCTCAGAAAAATCATCCAGTAAGACCATGCCTGATTTTTGAATGGCAGTACGCAGAGCCGGACTAACGCGAGAGTCGTCATCCTGTTTCGGATGCAACTGGCGATTGACGGCTTCCATCAGCGCTGTCGCTTTGGTGACGGTTTCTGATTCCGGCAATGGCAGCGGTGGCGCATCGTTCCAGATAATTTGCGAACAGTCGAACGGCGCAAACGGCGAGTTTTGGCGTGAGGTCCAGTTGCCTGACGAATGGATGCTACACATGCCGGTACCATGAATCTTTAGCGAGTCACCGATACGAAGCCCCGCTTCTTCAAGCTGGCTAACTTTCGTCGCTTCGATGGTCTGCGCCCCTTTGAACCATGAAAGGGTAAATTTGATGGGCATATCCAGCGGAACCCACATCAGCAGCATAATCAGGACCAGCATCGCCCCGGCTGAAATCACGGCGCTGCGTACCCAATGCTGGAGAGGGAAGTTCTTAACCTCATCATGCAGCGATAAAAATCGCCCCTGACGAACAACGTGACGATCGAGATAGATATCAATATCGCTTTGTTGCCCCAGATCCTGGGCGATAAAAGGCTGCCAGTGGCGCGGATAGATAAGATCAATAATTCCTAAGGAGATGTTATTGATCTGTTCCTGATTGTTCTCGCCAAAAAGGCCCCAGCGTTTGGGGGTGCCGCGCAGGCAATGGATTTCGCGCAGCGCATTCTGCGCAGGCGGTGCAAAGATGCCCCAGAGCCCGGCCGCAAGCAGCATGATGCCGGCTACGGCGAGCCAGGGAACAAACACGTCCGGGGTGACCAGGCAGAAAAAGAACAGTAAAAACGATGTTGAAATTAACAATGCCTCGCGCATGCCATCCGGGCGGCTCAGTGCATACTCTTCCACCGTTTCATGGCGAATATTAAGTAGCTCGATTTGCTCCGTCTCTTCGCCGCGGATAGCTGAATGCGACGATGGAACCTGCTCTGGCACCAGGCTGTGTTCTTCCGGGCGAAATTCATTCAGGGCGTGGCCATTGAGCGAAATGACCAGCGGCAGGGTGTCGGTTCGGATAAGCTCAACGCTGTTTTCGTCGTTGATATACTGTTCCCAGAACGGCGGCAGATGTACTTCCACAGAATCAAGGTAGTAGCGCCATTTGTTTGGGGCATCGGTCGTAATGCCGTAGCGGGTAATCGCACGGGTGACGCTGATGACCGTATTACTTTGTGCGTTGAGCGTGAGGGAGACTGGCGCTGCCGTCGCGCCGGTCGGACCTGGTACCTGACGGGTACGGGAGAGCGATTCCAGATAGCTTTCAACAGCGCTGCGCTCATCAGGAGTTAATTTGCGGGTTGTCGCGCCAGCGAAAGCTTGCAGATGTGGCAGACGGTATCGCCTTTGCGATCGCGCTCTGTAAAACCACCCAACAAGGCATACGCAGGCCAGCATAGCAGCGAAATAAATCAAAATGGTGCTCATGCTTTCCCCATCTTACTTTTACTAGCAGGTGTAGTCAGTTGCACCCTTTCCCGTAAATTCAATGAATATGGCTGGAGCGTTATCGGGCAAATCGTTAGTCTAATAGGTGAACGCCTGACAACATGCAAAATAGTAGCAAAGCCGCAATAGAGCGAATATCAGCAAATTCTTAGTTTTATTTCAACCTCTTGACTTTTAGGTTTATTTGGGAAATAGCTTCTGCTAAGTTACAGGAATGTAAATGAGGCGCGAAGAACATTGCCGAAACAGCGTCGCATGTCGCACAATAATGCCAGTAATCTCTGGAAAGACCGATAATAATGAGCGAATCATTGCAAAAACCCACCATTCTTAACGTTGAAACCGTCGCGTCTTCACGACTTTTTAACGTAGAAAGTGTGGACCTGGAATTCAGCAACGGCGTACGTCGTGTCTATGAGCGTATGCGTCCCTCGTCGCGTGAAGCGGTGATGATCGTGCCTATTGTAGACGATCATATCATTCTCATTCGCGAATATGCTGTGGGTACCGAATCGTATGAGCTTGGATTTTCCAAAGGGTTAATCGATCCTGGCGAAAATATGTATGAGGCGGCCAACCGCGAGCTTAAAGAAGAGGTGGGTTTCGGCGCGAAGGAATTAACGTTTCTGAAAAAACTCAGCATGGCTCCGTCTTATTTCTCCAGCAAAATGAATATCATGGTTGCTGAGGATTTATACCCCGAGTCGCTGCCTGGTGACGAGCCTGAGCCGTTACCGCAGGTGCGCTGGCCGCTGGCCCATTTGATGGATCTGCTGGAAGAGCCTGATTTTAATGAAGCCCGCAATGTAAGCGCGCTGTTCTTGTTAAGAGAGTGGCTGAAAGGGCAGGGCCGATTATAAAAAAAGCGCGTAAGCGCTTTTTTTATATCTGTCAGAACAGCAGGTGGCCCGGATAAGACGTTTATGCGCCGTATCCGGGACACCTTTTATCAGAACAATTCGTGCGTCTCGCCATTATCAATAATAGTGGTTCCAACTTCATGCACGGCCTGCTGTGTCGGCTGCGTCCCGTCAATAAAGTACTCCTGACGGCTGCTGCCTCCATTCGCCAGTTGCCCTGTACTGCGATCGATATTTACCGTCACAATTCCTGGTGGTGGCGTGAGTGGTTGTTCCGGTACGCCATTGAGAACAACCTGCATGTAAGCATCCCATGCTGGCTGCGCGCTTTTCGCCCCGCCTTCGTAACCCGAGATCTGATCTTTGATGGCGCCCGATGCGGAGGTGCGACCCAGATCGCGACGATGATCATCAAAACCGATCCAGACCGATGTCACTACGCCCGGACCATAACCGGAGAACCAGGCATCTTTCGAGCTGTTTGTGGTCCCGGTTTTACCACCGATATCATTACGCTTGAGATCCCGGCCCGCCCGCCAGCCTGTGCCTTGCCAGCCTGGTTCACCGAAGATATTACTGTTAAGCGCGCTCTTAATTAAAAACGAAAGCGGCGTACTGATGACATGCGGTGCATACTCCTGACCGCCACTCTTCACTACCAGATCCTGATTGGCCTGCTCCAGTTGCGGCATCGGTATGGAAGGATTCTGCTGCTCCTGAGAGATAGCCACGTTTTCCATATCTTTGTTTTCCAGCACGTCTGACTTCGGCGTATCTCCGTAAATTACCGGGATATTACACTCCGCGCAGGCTACTTTTGGCCGGGCTTCGAACAGAACATTTCCCTGATCGTTTTCAATTTTGGTGATGAAGTACGGATCAATGAGGAATCCGCCGTTCGCCATGACCGAGTAGCCGCGGGCTACCTGCATTGGGGTGAATGACGCGGAGCCAAGCGCCAGTGACTCCGTATGCACGATGTTTTGTGCCGGGAAACCGAATCGCTGTAAATACTCAGCGGCGTAGTCGACCCCCATTGCACGCATGGCGCGTACCATCACCACGTTCTTCGACTGACCAAGCCCCTGGCGCAGACGAATTGGCCCGGCATACTCATCGGGTGAGTTTTTCGGACGCCAGTCGGAGCCTGCCCCGGCATCCCAGCGGGAGATAGGCACATCGTTCAGGATACTGGCCAGCGTCAGGCCTTTGTCCATCGCTGCGGTATAAAGGAATGGTTTGATATTAGAGCCAACCTGACGCAGCGCCTGGGTCGCGCGGTTAAATTTGCTCTGATTGAAATCGAAGCCGCCAACCAGCGCCAGTACCGCGCCGTCGTGCGGATTAATGGAGACCAGTGCAGAGTTAACATCCGGCACCTGTGCCAGCCACCAGCCTTCGTTTACCATGCGAACCCAAATCTGTTGCCCGGCCAGTACGACATCGGTCACTTTGCGCGGAGTTGGGCCTTGCGCGGTGTCGGAACGATAAGGGCGCGCCCAGCGCATACCGTCCATATGCAATGATACAGAGGTCCCGTCTCCCAGCATCGCGGTGGCTTCTTGCGCATTGGCGGCTGTGACGACAGCAGGTTCCAGCGGTCCATAGGTCGGCAATGCTTTCAGGGTATCGGTGATTTTTTTGCTATCCCAGGCGCTTTCGCCCGGTTTCCACAGCACATTGGACGGGCCGCGATAACCATGACGCATATCGTAATCCATCACGTTATTGCGCACGGCGTCCTGCGCGGCCAGTTGCACTTTACGGGTGATGGTGGTGTAAACACGATAACCATCTTCGTAGGCTTTATCGCCGTAGCGATTCACCATCTCCTGACGCACCATTTCTGAGAGGTAGGGCGCCGAGAAGGCAATCTCCGGTGCATGGTAATCGGCGTCAATGGCTTCGCCACGCGCCTGGTCATACTGCGTCTGGCTGATGTAGCCCTCGCTCAGCATACGGGCCAGGACCACATTACGGCGAGCTGTTGCGCGATCAAGCGAATAGAGCGGGTTAAAGGTGGACGGCGCTTTTGGCAGCCCGGCAATGACGGCCATTTCACTCAGAGTGAGCTGGTCGACGGGTTTGCCAAAGTAGACCTGTGCCGCCGCACCCACACCATAAGCACGATAACCGAGGTAAATTTTATTGAGGTAAAGCTCAAGAATCTCGTCTTTATTCAGCAACTGCTCGATACGAATAGCCAGGAACACTTCCTTGATTTTACGCATCAGCGTGCGTTCCGGACTCAGGAAGAAGTTACGCGCGAGCTGTTGAGTAATGGTACTGGCGCCCTGTGAGGCGTGACCAGAGAAAAGCGCCACGCTGGCCGCGCGGAAAATCCCCACCGGATCAACACCATGGTGTTCATAGAAGCGGCTGTCTTCTGTGGCAACAAACGCTTTGACCATCTCTGGCGGTATCTGACTTAAGGTCAGCGGAATGCGGCGTTTTTCGCCGTACTGCGCAATCAACTCGCCGTCGGCACTATAGACCTGCATCGGGATTTGTAGTCGCACGTCTTTCAGCGTGGCGACGTCAGGTAGCTGCGGCTCAATGAATTTGTACAACCCATAAATCGAGCCTGCTCCCAGCAGAATGCAACACACTGCAAGGATCAATAAATACTTTACGAACTTCACCGGAGGATTCCCATTTAGTTTCATTTGGGCAGTTTATAAACAACCGCGCGGTAGTATAAATGCAAGCCTGATGCATTGATATAGCCGTTATCTTTCCTGGCGATAAGGAGGTCGCGATTTATGGCATTCGGGCACTGGCAGATTGGACTGCATATTCAGCAAGATAGCGTTTTCAGCGTTGCATTAACCCCGGGCAGAGCCGGGTGGGCGTTACGCCGTTGGTGGCACATCCCGTTACCATTGGGCACAGTTGAAAACGGGCAGCTTAAGGCGCCACAACAGTTGTTGACCGCGCTTTTACCGTGGCGAAAATCATTACCGCAGCGCCACCGGGTACGACTGGCATTCCCGGCAGCGCGCACTTTGCAGCGTAAGCTCCCTCGACCGGCAATGGCCTTGCGCGAAAATGAACTGGCAAGCTGGGTTTCTCATGCTATGGCGCGTGAACTTGAAATGGCAGCGGCAGATTTACGTTTCGACTATACCGAAGATTCAATGGCGCAGGCCTATAGCGTGACGGCGGCGCAGCATAAAGAAGTGGCTGAAATGCTGGAACTGGCGGCATCCCTGCATCTGAATCTGGTTTCCCTGACGCCTGATGCCTGCGCATTGCAGCATCTCGTCCCTTTTTTACCGCCTCCGGCACGTTGCCTTATTTGGGAATGCGACGCGCAATGGCTATGGGCAACACGCACCGGTTGGGGGCGTCGATCACATGAAGATCATCCCACCGTAAACCAGCTAAGCGCGAGTCTCGGGCTGGACATCGTCGACATTGCGTTATGCACAGCAGCAACGCCTGATTTTGATCCATGGTGCGCGATTGTGCAGCGGCAACCGCCTCTGCCGACAAATGGTTTGCGTTTCGCGGTGGCGATTGGCCTGGCACTGGGAGCGGTACGCTAATGGAACACATGATCAACCTGCTACCCTGGCGAGAGCAGCGGCGGCAGGCATGTCAGCGTTTCTGGGGGCAACTGCTGGTGTCCGTTGCGGGCATGATGGCGCTAATCATCGTGCTGTTTCATACAAAAACGGCTCAGAACAAGCGGATCGCTACGCTGTGGCTGCAATCCGACACGCAGATGTTGTCAGCGCTGAAGGCAAAACAGCCGCATTTCCAGGCGCTACGTCAGTCGTGGTTAAACCAGAAGGCCAGAATGCATCGTCATAGCCATACCCGCCGGTGGCAGCAGCGGCTGGCTGAACTGGCAGACAAAATGCCCGACAACGCCTGGTTTACGGAAATGCATTTTCAACAAGGGCAACTGAGCGTGTCGGGGCTTGCCAGAACTTTTCAGTCATTAAGTGAACTGGAGCAGGCGCTGGAAACGACAGACGGTTTTCTTCTTCGCCAGGCCGGTTCGACTGAGCGGGATGCGCAGGGGCGCTGGCAGTTTCACTATCAGCTTAATAAGGAAGATGAACATGCCGCGCAGCCTTGATCTCTGGTACGCCCTCTCGCCCGGAGCCCGGGCGGTGTATGGATTGTTTCTGATGGTTTTTCTCCTGCTTGTGGTGTGGTGGTGGCAGATTAAACCCATAACGCGTGAACAAACGGCACGGGAGCAACAACGTCTTGTGCAACAGGCGG
This sequence comes from Phytobacter palmae, assembly GCA_900112785.1. Classification (GTDB taxonomy): domain Bacteria; phylum Pseudomonadota; class Gammaproteobacteria; order Enterobacterales; family Enterobacteriaceae; genus Phytobacter; species Phytobacter palmae. The sequence goes on from FONB01000004.1 coordinate 333,800, forward strand.
CGCTACAGGCCAGCTGGCGGGATATTCTGGCCCTTAAACCACCGGAGATACCGCATTCTCAGGCGGAGATTCCAAAGGCCTTTTCACCTCTGGATTTCCATACTCATGATGCCCAACTGATTCGCTGGCGTCCTGTTGAACGGGGTGGCGAGATGGTGCTGGAGGCGCAGTGGGTAGCGATTCCCCGGACCTTTTACTGGCTTGCTGAACGGCAGATGCTCACATCCGCTTTTTCGATCACCGTAGGGGAAAATGCGCTGCGTTTTGTACTCCAGCTGGAGAGCGATGATGGTGGCTGAACGTATCGCAGCGGCATGTTTGCTGGTGCTGATGCTGGCGGGCATGCGTGATCCTTTCCAGCCGCCTCCTGAGCGCTGTTTGGCCGGCCAGCCTGAACTTTGGCATTACCAGGGGGTAGTGGTAATGGCTCAGACAGCGACAGGAATAGTGCGCGATCCCGCCGGGAGGTGGCGACGCGTACATAAGGGAGAAACGCTTCCGGGGGGCTGGCACGTGATGGAATTTGATAAAGAAGAGATGCGCATCGCGACAGGGGAGGATTGTGAACCCGCGCGCTGGCACTGGAAACGAGAAGGATCTCAAAATGAAAAGAACAGCATTAGTAGCGCTTTTTCTCAGTAGCGTAGCGGCGAGCGCGGCAACACCTGCCCCCGTGACATTAATGGTGGATGATGTTCCCGTCACTCAGGTCTTACAGGCGCTTGCCGAGCAGGAGAAACATAATCTGGTGGTCTCGCCAGATGTCAGCGGAACGCTCTCCTTGCATCTTGTCGATGTTCCCTGGAAGCAGGCATTCAACACGGTGATTTCCAGCGCCGGGCTAACACTACGCAGAGAAGGCAACATCTTATATGTGCATTCTGCAAACTGGCAGCAACAACAATATGAGTTGCGTGAGGCGGAACTGGAAAAGCAAAAACAGAGTCTGCCACTGGAAGAGCGTAGCGTGACGCTGCGTTATGCGCAGGCCAGTGAATTGGCGAAGGCTGGAGAAAAACTTCTTGGGCCGAAAGGAACGATCACGGTGGACAATCGCCTTAATCGGCTGGTGCTCCGCGATCATAAGGCCTCGCTTGATGCGCTGGAAAAGTGGGTTGCACAGATGGATTTGCCTGTCGAACAGATTGAGCTCGCGGCGCATATCGTTACCATCAATGAAAAGAGTTTGCGCGAGCTCGGAGTGAAATGGGGACTGGGGGAGGCGACAAAGCCTGGTAAACGTGGCCAGGTATCGTCACTATCCAGCGATCTGTCAGTAGAAAGCGCCAGTATCCGGGGCGGTTTTAATATAGGCAGTATTAACGGGCGCTTACTGGATATTGAATTGTCCGCACTGGAACAAAAACAGCAACTGGAGATCATCGCCAGCCCGCGATTACTGGCGTCCCACATGCAACCTGCCAGCATTAAACAAGGTAGTGAAATCCCTTATCAGGTATCCAGCGGCGAAAGCGGCGCAACGTCGGTGGAATTTAAAGAGGCGGTGCTGGGTATGGAGGTGACGCCGACTGTGCTACCTGATGATCGTGTACGTCTTAAGTTGCGTATTACCCAGAACATGCCGGGTCAGGTGCTCCAGCAGGCAGATGGCGAGGTACTGGCGATTGATAAACAAGAAATTGAAACACAGGTCGAAATAAAAAGCGGTGACACCCTGGCGCTCGGGGGCATTTTCTCGCAAAAGCATAAGCTCGGTTCTGACAGCGTACCAATTTTAGGGGGAATCCCCTGGTTTGGCCGACTGTTTCGTCATGATGGCAAAGATAATGAGCGCCGTGAACTGGTAGTCTTTATTACACCCCGGCTCGTCCCGGTACGGTGATCGATACATATTCTGTAGCGCTTTTTCTGCCGAACTCGCTACAGGTGTTTGACGTGAGAGATGATTTAGCTTACAAGGAGTACCGATTTGAGCGTCAGCAATCTCCGTCTTACCATAAGTAGTGTTAACGTCTGGTCGGCGATTTATTCAGTTGCCAAACCAGTCTCAGTACTGAGATAATTTTTGGTCTGACTCTCGCACTATCGCATATGAGGTTTCAGTTCATGTCCGGCTTCGCACGGTGTCAACGGAGCGGATTTATCATCAACGAATAGTCTTAGTAGTACCGAAAAAATGGCAGAGAAACGCAATATCTTTCTGGTTGGGCCTATGGGTGCCGGCAAAAGCACTATTGGGCGTCAGTTAGCTCAACAACTCAATATGGAATTTTACGATTCTGATCAAGAGATTGAGAAACGAACCGGAGCTGATGTGGGCTGGGTCTTCGATGTAGAAGGTGAAGAAGGTTTCCGCGATCGCGAAGAAAAAATCATCAACGAGCTAACGGAAAAACAGGGAATTGTACTGGCAACCGGTGGTGGCTCTGTGAAGTCTCGCGAAACCCGTAATCGTCTCTCCGCCCGTGGCGTAGTGGTTTATCTGGAAACCACTATCGAGAAGCAGCTGGCTCGTACTCAACGTGACAAAAAACGTCCGCTTTTACAGGTGGAAACGCCGCCGCGTGAAGTGCTGGAAGCGCTGGCTGATGAACGCAATCCGCTGTATGAAGAGATTGCCGACGTTACCATTCGCACTGACGATCAGAGCGCGAAAGTCGTCGCAAACCAGATTATTCACATGCTGGAAAGCAACTAATTCTGGCGTAATACACAGGCCTGCGGGTTTAAGCAAATAAGGTGGATGTCGCGTCATGGAGAGGATCACAGTCACTCTTGGGGATCGTAGTTACCCTATCACCATCGCGGCTGGTTTGTTTGACGATCCAGCTTCCTTCTCGCCCCTGAAATCCGGTGACCAGGTCATGCTGGTCACTAATGAAACGCTGGCTCCGCTCTACCTCGACAAGATTCGCCATGTGCTTGAAACGGCTGGTATCAAAGTCGATAGCGTGGTTTTACCCGATGGCGAGCAGTATAAAAGCCTGACGGTGCTGGACTCGGTCTTCACTGCGCTTTTGCAAAAACCTCACGGCCGGGACACAACACTTGTCGCGCTGGGTGGCGGAGTAGTAGGCGATCTGACCGGTTTTGCCGCAGCCAGCTATCAGCGCGGCGTGCGTTTTATTCAGGTTCCTACGACGTTACTTTCGCAGGTCGACTCTTCTGTTGGCGGCAAAACGGCGGTAAACCATCCTCTTGGCAAAAACATGATTGGCGCGTTCTACCAGCCAGCCTCGGTGGTGGTGGATCTCGACTGTCTGAAGACGCTGCCCGCGCGCGAACTTTCCTCTGGTCTCGCCGAAGTTATCAAATACGGCATCATCCTTGATGGCGCATTTTTTGACTGGCTCGAGCAAAATCTGGACGCGCTGTTGCGTCTGGACGGCCCGGCAATGGCGTACTGTATTCGCCGTTGTTGTGAGCTGAAAGCCGAAGTTGTAGCGGCTGACGAGCGGGAAACAGGCTTACGTGCTTTACTGAATTTGGGGCATACCTTCGGTCATGCTATTGAGGCCGAAATGGGGTACGGCAATTGGTTGCATGGTGAAGCTGTTGCTGCCGGAATGGTGATGGCAGCGCGTGCTTCCGAACGTCTTGGGCAGTTCAGTAAAGATGATACCCAGCGCATCATTAACCTGCTTGATCGTGCAGGTCTGCCGGTTCACGGACCGAAGGAAATGACCGCACAGGCCTATATCCCGCACATGCTGCGTGACAAGAAAGTTCTGGCCGGCGAGCTGCGTTTAGTGCTTCCGCGGGCAATAGGGAAAAGCGAAGTTCGTGGCGGAGTGTCACAAGACGTTGTACTTGGCGCTATTGCTGATTGTCAGCAGGCGTAATTTATTAGAAAGGTCTTGCTGCGCGTGCGTAGCGTTTAACTTCGGGCGAATGCAATTGTTGTTAGTATGAGCCTTTGAGTGGGGTGTTAAATGGATGAATTCAAACCAGAAGACGAGCTGAAACCCGATCCCAGCGATCGTCGTACTGGTCGTTCTCGTCAATCTTCTGAACGTGTTGATGAGCCGCAGATCAATTTTGATGATGTTGAACTTGATGCTGACGAGCGTCGCCCTTCGAGAACACGTAAGACGCGCGATGATCGCGAAGAATACGCAGAAGAAGATTATGAAGCGGAAGAAAACTCACTGGACGAGGAGCGCGCAGAGCGTCGCCCACGTAAGCGTAAAAAAGCCGCCGCCGCAAAACCTGCTTCACGTCAGTATGTGATGATGGGGGTCGGTGTTCTGGTACTGCTGCTGTTGATTGTCGGTATCGGTTCCGCATTGAAAGCCCCTTCCAGCAACAGTACGGCTCAACAGAGCACTTCTGGCAGCAAAAACATCGACCTTTCGGGGAGCGGTGGTGCAGCCGATCAGGCTAATGCCACTCAGCCTGCGCCAGGCACCACTTCTGCAGAACAAACTGCGGGCGCTGCACAGCCAACGACGGGCAATACATCGCAGGATATTTCTCTGCCGCCAATCTCTTCTACGCCTTCTCAAAGCCAGGCACCTGCAAACACAGGTACTCAGCAGCGTCTTGAAGTGCAAGGCGATTTGAACACCGCGCTGACTTCGCCGCAAAACCAGGCGCAGATCAACAACGCGGTGGCAAACAGCACGCTGCCGACAGAACCAGCAACCGTTGCGCCAGTCCGTAACGGCGGCGGAAATGCTGCTCATAGCGCAGCTACCGCAGAAAACCATACGGCAACGACTCGCCCGGAACACAAACAAGCGGTTAGCGAACCGAAACCACAGCAGCAGGTCAAACCGCCAGTGATTAAGGCAGAGCCGAAAGCTGTTGTTCAGGCACCTGCAGCACAACCGAAAGTGGCTGCCTCAGAGCCAGTCAAAGCGCCGACCGTGGCTGCGACGACGCCGAAAGCGACGGCCAGCACTACTGCACCTGCGGCACCAGCAGCTACTGCGGCGCCTGCAGCCAGCACGAATGTGGCAACGGGTAATGTGGGCTCGCTGAAATCTGCGCCCGCCGACCATTACACGCTGCAGTTAAGCAGTTCATCGAATTACAACAACCTGAATGCCTGGGCCAAAAAAGAAAATCTGAAAAACTTTGTGGTTTATCAGACGACACGTAATGGCCAGCCGTGGTATGTACTGGTCAGCGGTGTGTATGCCTCTAAGGATGATGCAAAACGCGCTGTTGCTGCACTGCCATCAGATGTTCAGGCTAAAAACCCGTGGGCCAAGCCTATTCATCAGGTTCAGGCCGACCTGAAATAATTTCACGTCACAACATCATTCAGGCAGGCCACCCAGGCTTTGCCTGAATGATAACGTGTATAAAGCGCAGGATGCTGTCGGAGCTGTCTCCACAGCCGGAGAGAGTGTAATCAATCATCCAGCATGAAAAAAAATCGCGCTTTTCTGAAATGGGCAGGGGGGAAGTACCCTCTGCTTGCCGATATTGAACGACATTTGCCAAAAGGCGAATGCCTGATCGAACCCTTCGTTGGTGCTGGCTCGGTATTTCTTAATACTTCATTTTCCCGTTACATTCTTGCGGATATCAACAGCGATCTGATTGGCCTTTATAACATCGTCAAAGAACGCGCCGATGAGTATGTTCAGGGCGCACGGGAGCTCTTTACGCCCGCGACGAACCAGTCTGAAACCTATTATCAGTTGCGCACAGAGTTTAACCAGAGCCAGGATCTTTTCCGGCGTGCGCTGTTATTCTTGTACCTTAACCGCCACGGCTATAACGGCCTGTGTCGTTATAATCTGCGCGGCGAATTTAACGTACCGTTTGGCCGCTACAAAAAACCATACTTCCCGGAAGCTGAGTTGTATCATTTCGCTGAAAAGGCGCAGAATGCCTTTTTTTATTGCGAATCCTATGCTGAAAGCATGGCGCGTGCGGATGCGAATTCGGTGGTCTATTGCGATCCGCCCTACGCACCGCTCTCAGCCACGGCGAATTTTACGGCGTACCATACGAATAGCTTTACTCTGGAGCAACAGGCTCATCTGGCTGCCATTGCCGAGAGCCTGGTACATAATCGGATCCCGGTTCTGATTTCCAACCACGACACAGCGCTGACGCGTGAGTGGTATAGCCAGGCGAAACTGCACGTTGTGAAAGTACGACGCAGTATCAGCAGCAACGGTGGGACGCGTAAAAAGGTGGATGAACTGCTGGCGCTCTATCGCCCGGCAACTGTCTGAGCCAGAGCGGCTTCGCCGTCAGGAATGAATGCGTTTGTCTACACCCTGTAAAATGAATTTATATTCTTCTCAAGGAGATGCGGATGACTCAGTATTTGATTGCCCCCTCGATTCTGTCGGCTGACTTTGCCCGCCTGGGTGAAGATACTGCCAGTGCGCTGGCTGCCGGTGCAGATGTGGTTCACTTCGATGTCATGGACAACCACTATGTGCCTAACCTGACCATTGGACCGATGGTACTGAAATCGCTGCGTAAGTACGGCATTACGGCGCCGATTGATGTCCATCTGATGGTGAAGCCTGTTGATCGTCTGGTGCCGGACTTTGCCGCCGCCGGGGCAACCATTATTACGTTCCATCCGGAAGCTTCTGAGCATGTTGATCGTACGCTGCAATTGATCAAAGAGCACGGCTGTAAAGCAGGACTGGTATTTAACCCTGCCACCCCGCTGAGCTATCTGGATTATGTTATGGATAAGCTGGATGTGATTCTGCTGATGTCGGTTAACCCGGGTTTCGGCGGGCAATCCTTCATTCCACATACGCTTGATAAATTGCGCGAAGTACGTCGTCGGATTGATGAATCTGGTTTTGATATTCGTCTGGAAGTGGATGGCGGTGTAAAGGTCAGCAATATCGCTGAAATCGCTGCGGCAGGTGCAGATATGTTTGTTGCTGGTTCGGCGATTTTTGACCAGCCGGATTACAAAAAAGTCATTGATGAAATGCGCAATGAACTGGCAAAGGTAAGTCATGGATAAAATGCAGGCAATTCGTGGGATAGCTTTTGACCTTGACGGTACGCTGGTGGACAGCGCGCCGGGGCTGACGGCAGCAGTAGATAACGCATTATATGCGCTGGAACTGCCCCAGGCGGGTGAAGATCGTGTCATCACCTGGATTGGTAATGGCGCGGATGTGCTGATGTCACGGGCACTGAGCTGGTCGCTGCAGGAGCGCAACGCGCAGCGTGCTGCGTCCGGTAAACCGGCGATTAACCATGCGGATATTCCACAGGAAGAGCAGGCAATGATGCTGCGTAGGCTGTTTGACCGCTACTACGCTGAGTCAGTGGAAGAGGGCAGTTTTCTGTTCCCTGACGTGGCCCATACGCTGGCCGCACTGCACGAAAAAGGTTTCCCGATGGCGCTGGTAACCAACAAGCCTACGCCATTTGTTGCCCCGCTCCTTGAAACGCTGGGTATTGCTCACTATTTCCGCGTGGTCATCGGTGGTGACGACGTGAAAAACAAAAAGCCTCACCCGGAACCGCTGCTACTGGTAGCGGAGAAGCTGGGTCTGGCACCGAACGAATTGCTGTTCGTCGGCGATTCTCGTAATGATATTCTCGCCGCTCAGGCTGCTGGCTGTTGCTCTGTCGGCATGACCTATGGTTACAATTACGGCGAAGCCATTACATTGAGTGAGCCGGACTACGTGTACGACCGCTTCAACGAACTACTGCCCGCACTCGGGCTCCCGCACAGTGAAAATCAGGACGTGAAACATGACTAAACCCATCGTATTTAGTGGCGCACAGCCTTCAGGTGAACTGACCATTGGTAACTACATGGGTGCGTTGCGTCAGTGGGTAAACATGCAGGATGACTATCATTGCATCTATTGCATCGTTGACCTGCATGCCATCACCGCGCGTCAGGATCCTGAAAAACTGCGCAAAGCGACCCTGGACACGCTGGCGCTCTATCTGGCATGTGGTATCGATCCTGAGAAAAGCACCATTTTCGTTCAGTCCCATGTGCCGGAGCATGCACAACTGGGTTGGGCACTGAACTGCTACACCTATTTCGGCGAACTGAGCCGTATGACCCAGTTCAAAGATAAATCAGCGCGTTATTCCGAAAACATTAACGCCGGTCTGTTCGATTATCCGGTACTGATGGCGGCGGATATTTTGCTCTACCAGACCAATCAGGTTCCGGTCGGCGAAGACCAGAAACAGCACCTGGAACTGAGTCGCGATATCGCCCAGCGTTTTAACGCTATCTATGGCGACGTCTTCAAAGTGCCGGAGCCGTTCATTCCGAAATCCGGCGCACGCGTGATGTCGCTGCTGGAGCCGACGAAGAAAATGTCCAAGTCTGACGATAACCGCAACAACGTTATCGGCCTGCTGGAAGACCCGAAATCGGTGGTGAAGAAAATCAAACGTGCAATGACCGACGGTGACGAGCCACCGGTAGTGCGTTATGACATCCAGAATAAAGCGGGTGTTTCTAACCTGCTGGATATTCTCTCTGCCGTGACCGGCCAGAGTATTCCGGAACTGGAACAGCACTTCGAAGGCAAAATGTACGGCCATCTGAAAGGCGAAGTAGCAGATGCCGTTTCCGGTATGCTGACAGAGCTGCAGGCGCGTTATCACCGCTATCGCGATGACGAAGCGTATTTGCAGAAGATCATGAAAGAGGGTGCGGAAAAAGCCAGTGCCCGTGCGTCTGAAACGCTGAAGAAAGTCTACGAGGCTATTGGCTTCGTGGCGAAGCCGTAAGTCCGCCGGGGGGATATTCCCCTCACTCTGGCCCTCTCCCAAAGGGGGGAGGGCATCGATTATGCGATCCGGAATTGCAGTTTTCTAAAAAGTAGCCCGGAGAAGGCGCTTACGCCGCATCCGGGATGTTCAGGCTACGCGTGCTGGTTATCAATCGTTAGCGTAATACGGTTGGCCCGGCAGAAAAGCTCGGAAACATGTACCGGTTTACTGTTCTGATCGAAGGCGATTTTGCTGATGCGAAACAGAGGCTCGCCCAGTTCGCATTTAAGCCACTGCATCTGTGAACGGGTGGCAGCGAAAATATCGATCGTCTTTTTGTCGCTCACGACCCGCGTATCAAAATGCTTCTGGAAAAGCTGATAGGTTGATTCTCCCTCGCTGTAATACGCATCAAATTGCGGGTAGCGCGACAGCGGGATCCATGAGCTGTCGATAAAGAGCGGCTCCTTGTCCAGATACATCACCCGGCTTAAGTGGAAAACTTCACTGTTACCCGGAATGTTCAGCTTTTCACAAAACGGCGCCGCAGAGATACGCGCCTGTTCAATGACTTTCTCTTTCGTCGGCTTACCCTGTGAGACGCCAAAATCGGTAAACCCGCTGACGGTCAGCAAGGCATTTTCCACTTTCTGGCTTTGTACAAAGGTTCCTTTTCCCTGCCAGCGGATCAGCACGCCGTCCGACACCAGATCGCTTATCGCTTTGCGAATTGTGATTCTGCTTACATTGTACTGCGCACAAAGCTCACTCTCGGTGGGGATCTGTTGTCCGGCTTTGTAGACGCCCTGGGCAATATCATCCAGCAGGCGCTGGCGAACCGTGGCGTAAAGCAGTTGGTGAGAATAGCGGTCCGTAGCTGGCATGGCTCAACCCTGAAAAGAATGGAATAGAGGAATTATAGGGTTGTTTATCAGCGAGTAACAGAGCGCTGGCATGATGCGGCTCATGCCAGCACAGGATTACCATGCACCGTGATATTGAATAGTGCGCGCCGCGCTGAGTGTACCCTGTTCCATCGCCACAGTGAGCGACCTGCCGCAGGCCATAGCGCAAAGGAAACCGGCGATAAAAGAGTCCCCCGCTCCCATGGTATCGATGACATCAACGCAAGCAGCGGGCTGGCGATAAAAATGTTCGCCATCCCAGGCGATACTGCCATTTTCACCCAGCGTGATGATAGCGATGCCTGCGCCGCACGCGACTATCGTCTGCATACGCTCTCTCAGTATGTCGTCCTCCTGCTGCGCCGAGGCAAAGGCAAAATCGAGATGCGGCGGCAGGGTTTGCCAGAGCGGGCTCTCCCACTTATCTGCAAAATCAAACGCTGTCAGTTTGCCCGTCGCATGCAGCCGGGGAAAGGCGCTTTCAGCGTGGCCCCAGATAGCGGAGTGAATCATGTCATAGTCATCAAGCCAGGCGAAATCCTGCTCATCCAGTGCAAAATCGGCCATCACCCCTTCGGTATAGTCACCCAGTACCCGGTCATTACCCTTCAGCTCCACCTGAGTTTGCGCGGTGACGCCGCATTTGACATGCACATGGCTGGTATCGACGCCCATCCGGGCCAGATCGTCCTTTAACATCCGACCGTATTCGTCCTCGCCAACCCAGGTCACGCAGCCTGGTGCCATGCCGTAACGGGTACTGTAAACCGCCACGTTTACCGCATTGCCACCGGAAAAGGCTTTGCCGAGGTGTGGATAGATGTCGACGCAGTTATCGCCGATGGTCGCCAGCCGTTTCATGCGCTCTCCTCCGGCAGCAACGCGCGAAAGCGCTCCAGCGCCTGACGGGCAAATAGCCGCGGCTCGTTCATGTACATTGTCACCAGTTCAATTGTGCAATAACCGTTGTAACCGCTGGCGATAACATCGCACATCAGTTCACGCAGCGGCATTTTGCCTTCACCGGGGATATAGTGGCTGTCGCTCGCACCGTCGCTGTCGACAATATGCAGATGGCGAAGTTTATCACCCAGTTTGTTGAAGTAGCTCATCACCGGCTCGCCCTGCACCCAGGGGGCACAGATATCAATCATGCTGTACAGGCGCGGCGACGGGACCAGGGAAAAGGCGCGCAGCACATCATTGGCATTACAGATAACGTTGGACTCATAAGGCGTAAGTGGTTCGAGCACCAGATCCATCTCAATGTCCTGCGCATACTCGCACAGCTCATGCAGATTATCGGCCAGGCGCTGCCAGATAACATCCGGTGGGGTCAGGTAACCTGCGTGGGCGGCGGAGATGAGCGTGAATCCGGCGTTCATCTCTTTGGCCATATCCATCGCCAGCTTGATCATATCCAGGCTTTCGCGGCGCATCCGCTCGTCCCCCAGCATCATATTCCACGGGTAGCCGTTGGTTTCTGGCGTGTAGCCGATAATGGGTAACTGCCAGCTACGGGCAAGCTCTCTGATCTTTTTGATACCGCCCGCTTTCAAATCAGGGGCGAAAGCGTGGGGACGCCCACCCCACAGTTCGATACCGTCATAGCCCAGCTCATGGGCATCACGAAATGCCTCTTCAACGGGTAAACGCTGATGTCCGCAAGTAAACATGCCTGTTTTCATTGCTCTGCTCCTTTTAAGGAAAACCGGCCCGGACGGGCCGGATAGCGAAATCAATACTCCACAAGGCCGCCGTAATAGCGACGTTCGTCCGGATTGTGATCTTTGTAAATCGACAGGTAGTAGCAGAGCCACTCCATCGGCACGAACATCAAAAACGGCGCCAGCCACGGGTGCAGACCCTGAGCGATGTCGGCGTAATCGATGACAATGACGTTATCAGTACGCGCTTTCACAAAGCGGATGGCGCGCTCGGTCGTGTGGCGGCTTTCGTCATTACCCAGCAGGAACAGGAAGGGGACGCCGGGCTCCACCACTTCAAGCGGTCCATGGCGGAATTCCCCGCTCTCAATAACCGAGCCGTGCGTCCAGGTAAACTCCATCAGAGTGACAATGCCTTCTTTATAGCCCAGTGGGCGCAGCGGGCCGGCGGAAACGGTGTAGATCATCGGCCATGAGCTTGCCTGCTCGCCAAGCTGGCGACCTTTCTCTTCCCAGTTCCGTACCAGATAGCCCAGCGCCTGCGGCAGTTTTTGCAGATCGGTTTTGATTTTGCCGATTTCCGCATGTGGCGCGAGGCGGGTCACCATCTCCAGCACCACGCTGTAGCAGAGCAGCAGATGGATTTCCCAGATGCAGTCGGCCTGGTAATCCACGACGTACTCCACCGGGACGGTGATCGGGCTGTCCGGTTTTTTAGTGAAGGCGGCGGTGAGCGCGCCGCAGGCACGGCCCAATTCCAGTGCTTTAATCACCTCTTCGGTTTTGCCGTAATCCGAAACCCCTATCACTGCGCAACGGCTGTCCAGGCGGTGCGGGGTGTTATCGCAAAACTCCCAGCCGGAAATCGCATAAACCTGTAAATCTGAATAACGATCCGCAAGATGCTTCGCCGTTTGCGCAGCATTGAGCGGCGATCCGCAGGCCACGAAATAGATCCGGTCAACGCCGCGACGAACCATTTCATCAACGATGCTATGGACGCGGGGAACATCCTGCTGCAGAACTTTCTCCACTTCCGACACCATATTTTCGGTAACCAGGAAATCCACAGTGCTTTTATCAATATCCAACATGTAACGTTTCTCCAGACGGGTTTACGAAAGTGCGGCCAGTCGACGGTTGCGCTTTTCCCAGAAGGCATAAGCAGGCAGGCCGGTGGCGATAACGATCAGGGCGCAGATAAGACCAGGAATGGGCGCCCAGACAAAAGTAGAGGCGACGAGGATCAGGCTTGAGCAGATGGCGAGGAACGTCATCAGGCCAAACAGAGGTGTACGCCAGAGCGGTTTATAGTCGTCGCGTTTGCGACACCAGATAATTGAGCCGAAGGTGAGGGTGTTTTTGAAGCACATCACCAGGGTGAAGTAACCGAGCAGGCTGGTCAGATCGGAGACAAAGATGAAGAAGATCCCGAGCGCTCCCTGCAAGATGATCGAGACATCCGGGGTGTTGTATTTCGGGTGAACATGGGCGAAGCATTTGAAAAAGAGCTTGTCCTTCGCCATCGCATACTCCAGACGCGGCTGGTACATCACGCAACTGGAAAGCGAACCGAGAATAACAATCATCGCGGTGATCGCCACAAAAATGCCCGCCATGCTACCCAGCGCCGGAATATAGGTCAGTGCGTCGGAGATGGGGGTTTCCGAGGCCGATAGTTTTTCAAAAGGCATCAGACCGGAAATAACCAGCGCCAGCAGAGAGTAGAGCACTAAAACCAGCAGACAGGAGCCAATCAACGCCCGCGGCATGGTCTTGCCGGGGTTTTTGATTTCACCGGTCATATAGCAGATGGAGGCCATCCCGGTATAAGACCAACTGGTGGCCGACACCCCCGCCAGCAGGGCCATAATGCCAGATGTCGCCGTAACGGTGGCGCTAGCCTCTGGCGCAGCGAAGTTGTCGGTTTTGAACCAGAAAATGCCAACGCCGATAACGATAGTGAAGGGGATAATTTTCGCGATGGTGATCAGCGTCTGGAAGGCGGCGCCGCCCTCGACAGAGCGCAGATGCAGCAGCATAAACATGACGATAAGCGCCGTCGCCACCAGCTTGCCGGTGAGTGGATCGAGCGGCATCAAAAAGTTGAAGTTGCTGACCACCGCCAGCGCCATAATCGACAACGAGGGGGCATCGTTGGCCCAGAAGCTGGCCCAGCCGGAGAGAAAGGCCAGCGGACGGCTGCCCGCATTTTTCAGATAAATATAATCCGCGCCGTTTTCAGGGTATGCGGTAGAAAGCTCGGCGTAGACGCACATCTGTGGAATAACGATCAGACCGCCAATGACGAAAGCGAGCACGGTTAGCCACGGCGATCCTGCGGCTTTCGCCACTTCTCCCACTGAAACGAAAATACCGGAGCCGACGGTTGTCCCGACGGCGATAGCGAGCACGGCCCAGAAGCCGAGCTTGCGTTGAAGTTCCTGGCTTTTCATATCAATACCTTTCTTAGAATGTTGTATGTAGGGTCAAAAGGGTGTTGCCTGAAATCCGCCGACAGCCAACGGTAGATTTCAACATATGACGACACATAACCAATATAACAACACATAATGAATTGTATTGTGGAGAGAGATCACAAAATCGCCACGTGATGGCGATTTCATGCCAGTGGAATGGTTAACCTTTTGAATAAAAAAGAAAGAATTATCCCGGCGACCCGGGGCTTATGAAACAGCGTAGCCCGGGTAAGCGCACCCGGGAATCCCGGATGCAGCGTAAACGCCTTATCCAGGGTAGCGTCGGTGAAATGACTGACCTGATGAAGTAAAGGCTAAAACCACTTAAGTTTATCGCGCAGGCCGACGACACGGCCTACAATGATGAGCGCCGGGCTTTCGACCTGCCGGGCCAGTTCCCCCAGATCAGTCAGGATGCCGCTGACGACGCGCTGTTTCACTGAGGTGCCGTTTTCTACCAGCGCGACAGGCATATCAGCCTGCATACCGTGCTCAATCAATTTTTCCTGGATGGTCGCCGCCTGGTTTAGCCCCATGTAAAAGACCAGCGTCTGTTTTTCTGCTGCCAGGTTTGCCCAGTCCAGCTCGCCGCCGGTTTTTAAATGGCCCGTTATCAGGCGTACGCTCTGGGCATAATCCCGGTGGGTTAATGGAATGCCGGAATATGCAGAACAACCTGAGGCGGCGGTAATGCCTGGTACCACCGAAAAGGGAATGCCCGCGTGGCAAAGGGTTTCCAGTTCTTCACCGCCGCGTCCGAAGATAAACGGATCGCCCCCTTTCAGGCGCACCACCCGTTTGCCCCGTTGCGCTTCCTGTAACAGGATCTGGTTAATCTCTTCCTGCGGTACACAGTGATATCCCGCACGCTTGCCAACAAACACGCGGTCGGCATCGCGGCGTACCAGGTTCATGATTTCATCCGAGACCAGGCGATCATAGACCACCACATCGGCCTGCTGGATCTGTTGCAGCCCTTTGAGCGTCAACAAACCGGCGTCGCCCGGACCTGCACCTACCAGCACCACTTCGCCACGATGATCCAGCGGTTCGGCAAGCAGTTGCCCGGTGATGGCTTCGACAGCCGGAGCATCCTGATTCGCCAGCGACTGGGCGAGACGGTCATTTACAAACAGTTTTTCCCAGAAGCGGCGGCGCTCGGCGACGCTGGCAAAGTGGTCTTTTACGCGGCGCCGCAGTTTGCCTGCGTAGCGGGCAACATGTCCGAGATGCTGGGGGAGTAGCGATTCAAGCTTTTCCCGTAGCAGGCGCGCCAGTACCGGCGAGGTGCCGCCGGAAGAGACGGCGACCATCAGCGGAGAACGGTCGATGATCGATGGCATGATAAAGCTCGCCTGTTTCGGCGCGTCCACCACGTTACAGAAGATACGGCGCGATTCGGCTGCATCGCTGACCTGCTGGTTGACGGCTTCATCATCCGTTGCGGCAATGACCAGCCAGCATGGATCGAGCAGGCTTTCGTCGAAACCGCCTTGCACCAGCTTTAGCATCCCTTCATTCGCCCACACATGAAACTGGGGAGCGAAGGTGAGTGAGTTAACGGTCAGCCGTGCACCAGCGTCCATTAAAAGTCGGGCTTTACGTTCTGCGACATCGCCTCCGCCTACCAGCAGGCAGGCGCGGTCGCGTAATTGACAAAAAATGGGTAAATGGTCCACGACATCACCTCAAATACACTTCATTCTTCGCGCCGCAGGTGCGTTGGCTGCTTCGCTCATCCAGTCGCTTACACCAGTAAGCTCCTCGGGATTCGCTGTGTTGCCTGCTGCCTGCAGCTCGAATTGTTCGTGTTTTTATTAATTGGTTGTAATTGGTTGGCTCTTTGCTGTCTGGGTTGCAGACGGGCGCTCCGCTTTCGGCGTAGCATACCAGTAACCCAGACCCATAAACACGGCACCGGAGAAAGTATTGCCCAGGGTTACCCACAACAGGTTATGGCCGATTCCGGAGAGGGTATACGCTTCGCTGTGGTGACCAAACCACGAGAGGGCAAACAGCGTCATGTTGGCAACGGAGTGTTCGTAGCCAGAGGCGATAAAAGCCAGCAGACACCACCAGATGGCGAGGAATTTTGCGGCGCCTTCGGTACGAATCGCCATCCAGATTGCCAGACAAACCAACCAGTTACACAGTGCGCCTTTAAAGAACAGAACGCCTGCCGGTGCGTTGGTTTTGGCCAGTGCAACGGTATGCACAAGGCTGGTATCCAGCGGCAGTAAGCTACCGCCACCCCAGTTATACAGCAACGCAACCAGCACGGAGCCTAACAGATTACCCAGCCAGGTTTGCGGCAGAATAGTCCACATCTGACCCTGGGTAATGGTGCCTGCTTTCACTCCGAGTGTCAGGAACATGGTATGGCCGGTAAAGAGTTCAGAACCGGCAATGATCACCAGTGTTAACGCGATACCGAACGTTGCGCCCATCACCAACGGGCGCACTGACGGGTCTAGCAAGTTGCCGAGGGTAAAAATTAAAATAATCCCTAAACCTACATAGGCACCCGCCATAGCAGAACTGATCCAGAAACCTACAGGATTATTAGCAGAGAGGCGTGAAATGCGCGCAGCGTTAGCCGCACACTTATTGATAGTGTCGGTGAACATATTGATTATCCTTTAACACGTCATCTTTGCGCCGGAAGTCGTTCAGTTGCCATCACGACGCAGCACCAATGATTTTGTGTAAATAACGAAAAGTTAAAATTAAAAAACTGGCTCAATAAGCGATTACGCTTTTGATGAATCAAAAAAGAGGGAGGCATTGCGCCTCCCATTTCCTCAGGCTTTAAGTTGCACTACGCCGTCTTTAACACGCGCGTCGAAGTGGGCCACAGAACGGCTTTCGTCCTCCATACATAACCCATCACGCAGGCGGAAACGCTGTTTTTTCAACGGGCTGGCGACCCACAATTCTCCATTGTGCTCGGCAATCAGGCCACGAGAGAGCACACTGGCTTCAAAGAACGGGTCGATATTGCTGATCGCGAAAACCTGTTCATCGCGACGCGGGCGGAAAATGGCCACCTGTTCGCCATTCAGCAGAGCGCATACACCCGTCGCCGGGATGATATCGTCAATTTTGCAGATAGTGTTCCACTGGCTCATACGGTTTCCTCCACCATTTTTACCGGGATGCGTTCATATGGCGTTGCCGGGCGGTGTTGCTCGCGTTCTGCCACAACCTGAACGTTCGGGTCGCGTTTGTCGCTATTGATAAAGTGTCTGAAGCGTACCTGTGCCTGCGGGTTGTTAACGGTTTCGGTCCATTCGCAGATAACGGCGTCGCGCAGACGGGCCATTTCGGCTTCAAGCTGGTCGTTCAGGCCCAGTTTGTTATCGATGATGACGCTTTTGAGGTAGTCGATGCCGCCTTCGAGGTTATCGAGCCATGAGGCGGTACGGGTCAGCTTATCGGCGGTACGGATGTAGAACATCATGAAGCGGTCGAGATACTGAATCAGCGTGTCGCGATCGAGATCCGCCGCCAGCAGGTCCGCATGGCGCGGTTTCATCCCGCCGTTGCCGCACACATACAGGTTCCAGCCTTTCTCGGTGGCAATAATGCCCACGTCTTTACCCTGCGCTTCCGCACATTCGCGGGTGCAGCCGGAGACGCCAAACTTCATTTTGTGCGGGGTACGGATGCCTTTGTAGCGGTTTTCCAGCTCCACGCCGAAGCCCACGCTGTCGCCCACGCCGTAGCGGCACCAGGTGGAACCGACACAGGTTTTCGCCATGCGCAACGCTTTGGCATAGGCGTGACCAGTTTCGAAACCTGCGTCAATCAGCTGACGCCAGATTTCCGGCAGATCGTCTTTCTGCGCGCCAAACAGACCAATACGCTGGGAGCCCGTAATTTTGGTATAGAGATTAAATTCGCGGGCGATACGGCCCACTTCCATCAGCCCTTCCGGGGTGATTTCGCCACCCGCAGAGCGCGGGATAACGGAGTAGGTGCCGTCTTTCTGAATGTTCGCCAGGAAGTTGTCGTTGGTGTCCTGCAGTGGCGTATGCTGCGGCTTGAGCACATACTCATTCCAGCAGGAGGCCAGCAGAGAGCCGACCGTCGGTTTACACACTTCACAACCGTAACCCTGGCCGTGTTTGGCCAGCAGTTCATCGTAGGATTTGATGCCTTCGACGCGGATCAGGTGATACAGCTCCTGGCGAGAATAAGCGAAGTGCTCGCACAGGTTGTTGTTCACTTCGATGCCCTGTTTCGCAAGCTCGGCGTTCAGCACCTGAGTGACCAGTGGAATACAACCGCCGCAGCCGGTCCCGGCTTTGGTTTCCGCTTTCAAAGCCGCAACGGTATGGCAGCCCTTGTTGATGGCAGAGATCAGCATGCCTTTGGTGACGTCGAAGCAGGAGCAGATCTGTGCGCTGTCTGGCAGTTTATCGACGCCGATGGACGGTTTGCCGCTGCTGGCATGTGCCGGCAGGATTAAGGCATCCGGGTTTTCCGGTAGCTCAATCGCATTCAATACCAGCTGCAACAAGTTGCCGAAGTCGCTGGTATCGCCCACCAGTACTGCACCAAGCAGGGTTTTGTTGTCAGGGCTAACGATAAGGCGTTTGTAGACTTCTTTGCTTTCGTCGAGGTAAACGTAGCTGCGTGCGCCCGGCGTGCGGCCATGGGCATCGCCGATCCCGCCAACGTCCACGCCCAGCAGTTTCAGCTTGGCGCTCATGTCCGCACCGGCAAAGGCGTTCGCATTGCCAAGGATATGGTCTACAGCGACCTGCGCCATTTTGTAGCCCGGTGCGACCAGACCGTAGACGTGGCTATTCCAGCTGGCGCATTCACCAATCGCGTAGATATCCGGGTCGGAGGTCTGGCAGGCGTCGTTAATCACGATCCCGCCACGCTGGGCTACATCCAGCCCGCATTGGGTTGCCAGTTTGTCGCGCGGGCGAATACCGGTTGAGAAGACGATAAAGTCGACTTCCAGATCGGTACCATCGGCAAAGCGCATGGTTTTGCGTGCGCTTATGCCCTCCTGGACAATCTCTTTGGTGTTTTTGCTGGTGTGCACACGCACGCCCATGCTTTCGATTTTGCGTTTAAGCTGTTCACCGCCCATCTGATCGAGCTGTTCAGCCATCAGCATGGGGGCAAATTCGATAACGTGCGTTTCAATACCGAGGTTTTTCAGGGCGCCGGCTGCTTCCAGCCCGAGCAGACCACCACCGACCACCGCACCACGTTTGCTGCGACGAGCGCAGGCTTCGATGGCATTAAGGTCTTCAATGGTGCGGTAAACAAAGCAATCCTGCGTTTCGGAGCCTTTAATGGGCGGGATCCACGGATAAGAGCCTGTCGCCATGATCAGTTTGTCATAATAGACAGTACGACCGGCGCTGGAGTGGATCACTTTCTCCTGGCGATTGATGGTAATTGCCCGTTCGCCAACGAGAACGTTAACGCCATGCTTTTCGTAGTAACCTTCACGTACCAGCGACAGTTCTTCCGCAGTATGATGCGAAAAGTAGGAAGACAGGTGAACGCGATCGTAGGCTTTACGGGGTTCTTCACAAAAAACGGTAATCTCGAACTGGCTGGCATCTGCTTTATCAAGGAGATCCTCAATAAAGCGGTGACCGACCATGCCGTTACCGATTATAGCGAGTTTGACTTTGCTCATTTTTGCCTCGATTTCTTTTCTATTACTGCCTACCTTAACGATTCAGCCCTGGTACTTATTGATGCAGGTCAAATACATCTTCACCTACTACTTAATGGGTAGATAATTGATTTTGATGGTTTTTTATAAGTCGCGGATCTGTCAGGCTTTTCAGGATTGTGGAAATTGTGTACAAAAAAGAAGTGAATTTAAGGCAATTGCCTGAAACAACGTTTCAGTGATAACCAGGGGGTAGAGGTATGACGGCAACACCACTTTGGCTGGTTCAGAACGTTCATTTACCTGGGCGAAAAGGGCTATGGCAAATCGCGATTG
The DNA here is from genome assembly GCA_900112785.1 of Phytobacter palmae. GTDB lineage: Bacteria > Pseudomonadota > Gammaproteobacteria > Enterobacterales > Enterobacteriaceae > Phytobacter > Phytobacter palmae. Next base: position 353,484 of record FONB01000004.1, read on the forward strand.
AGAAGGGCCACTTTGGTGATATCACCCCAATGAGCGCCCCGCAGCATGAAAGTTACGAAGTCTTAAATGCCAGGGGCGGGCTGGCGCTGCCACCCTTTATCGAACCACACATACATCTTGATACCACCCAAACCGCAGGGGAACCAAACTGGAATCAGTCGGGAACCCTGTTTGAGGGAATTGAGCGTTGGGCAGAACGTAAAGCCTTACTCAGCCATGATGATGTGAAAAAGCGAGCCTGGCAGACGCTGAAATGGCAAATGGCGAATGGTATCCAGCATGTTCGCACCCATGTTGATGTCTCCGACCCGACCCTGACAGCGCTAAAAGCAATGCTGGAAGTGAAGCAGGAAGTTGCGCCCTGGATAGACCTGCAAATCGTTGCCTTCCCGCAAGAGGGGATCTTGTCTTATCCCAACGGCGCAGCCTTGCTGGAAGAAGCCTTACAGCTTGGCGCTGACGTGGTAGGGGCAATTCCCCATTTTGAATTTACCCGCGAGTATGGGGTGGAGTCCCTGCATATCGCCTTTGAGCTGGCGAAGAAATATGACCGACCACTGGATATCCATTGTGATGAGATAGACGACGAACAGTCGAGGTTTGTCGAAACGGTTGCCGCGCTGGCGTTGAAAATGGAGATGGGCGCGCGCGTTACCGCCAGCCACACCACGGCGATGCACTCCTATAATGGCGCCTATACATCTCGCCTTTTCCGCTTATTGAAACTCTCCGGTATTAACTTTGTCGCTAATCCGCTGGTGAATATCCATCTGCAGGGGCGTTTTGATGATTATCCGAAGCGGCGCGGGATCACCCGCGTGAAGGAGATGCTGGCTGCCGGGATTAATGTTTGCTTTGGCCATGATGATGTCTTTGATCCCTGGTACCCACTCGGCACCGGCAATATGTTGCAGGTACTGCATATGGGTCTGCATGTTTGCCAGTTGATGGGGTATCAGCAAATTGATGATGGCCTGCGGCTGATTACCGACAATAGCGCCAGAACCTTTGGTCTTAAGGACTACGGTATTGTGCCAGGTAATCCGGCAAATATGATCATTTTACCGGTTGAAAGCGGTTTTGACGCGGTGCGATGTCAGTCACCGGTGCGCTGGTCCATTCGCCAGGGGCGAGTGATTGCCACCACGCAACCGGCGCAAAGCTGGATTCAGACGGACAGTGGTGGTGAAGAAGTGGCGTTTTATCGCAAGAGCGAGTGAAGGTGATAGCAGAATGACCACACAATGCGTGGTCAGCCAGCGTAACATATGTTTCAATTGCGTAAAATTAAGTAAAAGGCTGGCCTGGTGGCGGAGTGCTCTTTAGAATCAAGCCACTCGCTTTCTTACCTGTATTTCGTTAAGGAAACCTCATGGTTAAATCGACTCTGGCGGCAATTGCGGCTGTGTGTGCCCTTTCTGCAATCTCCTCTTCCGCGCTGGCGGCAAAAGGCGATCCTCATGTTCTGCTCACCACATCAGCTGGCAACATCGAACTGGAGCTGAACAGTCAGAAAGCCCCCGTGTCGGTGAAAAACTTTGTGGATTATGTAAATAGCGGTTTTTATAACAACACCACTTTTCACCGCGTGATCCCGGGTTTTATGGTCCAGGGTGGTGGATTTACAGAACAAATGCAGCAAAAACAGCCTAACCCGCCCATTAAAAACGAAGCGGATAATGGTTTACGCAATACGCGCGGTACTATCTCCATGGCCCGTACGGCAGATAAAGACAGCGCCACCAGTCAATTCTTTATTAACGTCGCTGATAACGCTTTCCTGGATCACGGCCAACGTGATTTTGGCTACGCGGTATTTGGTAAAGTTGTCAAAGGGATGGATGTCGCTGATAAGATTTCTCAGGTTCCAACTCACGATGTCGGCCCCTATCAGAATGTGCCGTCAAAACCGGTTGTCATCCTCTCTGCCAAAGTCCTGCCATAAGCTTTTTTTCGCACGGGCCGTTCGGCCTGTGCGCGTTCCCCTCCCTGCGTGACGCGAAATTGCTGCTTATACTTGTGGCACATGAGCGAGACATCAGGGAGGCGTTATGACCAAAAAACTCACCGACCGACAAAAATCCCGTCTCTGGGAGCGAGACCGTAATGTCAATTTTCAGGCCAGCAGGCGTCTTGAAGGCATTGAAAGCCCGCTGGTAACGCTCACCCCCGATGAGGCGATGACGCGTATTGAAGAGTTAAGGAGGCACTATGAGCGATAAATTCGGCGACGGCCGCGATCCTTATCTCTTCCCTGGCCTCAATGTGATGCGCAACAGGCTGGGTATTCGCGAGGCGCAGCGTCTGGAACAGGCGGCATGGGAACTCACGGCGTTACGTGCCGCCACGCTGGAACTGGGGCCGTTGGCCCGCGGGCTGCCGCATCTGTGCGCTATTCACCGCCACATTTACCAGGATGTCTTCGACTGGGCCGGGCAGGTGCGCGAAGTGGATATTTATCAGGGAGATACCCGCTTTTGCCATTTCGAATACATCGAAAAAGAAGGCAATGCGTTAATGCAGTCGCTTGAAGACGAAGAGTGGCTACAGGGGCTCGGGAAAGAAGAATTTATCGAGCGGCTGGCCCATTACTACTGTGAAATCAACGTGCTGCATCCATTTCGTATTGGCAATGGCATTGCCCAGCGGATTTTCTTCGAGCAGCTTGCGCTACATGCAGGATACCGACTGGACTGGCGTGGCGTTGATCCGGAAAGCTGGAGTAAAGCGAACCAGACCGGGGCGATGGGGGAGTTACAACCGCTGCGCGAGATCTTCGGCAAAGTGGTAAGCGAAGCCGTCGAAACTGAGTAGAATAGGGCGGCTTAAAATGATGAGGCCGCCATGATCCTGCTTATTGATAATTACGACTCTTTTACCTGGAACCTGTATCAGTACTTTTGCGAGCTGGGCGCCCAGGTCGAGGTCAGGCGTAATGATGACATCACACTGGCGGATATTGCGGTTATGGCCCCGCGAAAAATCGTGATCTCCCCGGGCCCCTGTACGCCTGATGAGTCGGGTATTTCGCTGGAGGTTATTCGCCACTATGCAGGCAGGCTGCCGATCCTCGGCGTCTGCCTCGGTCACCAGGCTATCGCCCAGGTCTTTGGCGCCCGCATTGTCCGGGCACAACAGGTTATGCATGGCAAAACTTCTCCGGTAACCCATAACGGGCAGGGGGTTTTTCGTGGCCTGAATAACCCGTTAACCGTGACGCGCTACCATTCTCTGTTGATCGATCCGCCTTCGTTACCGGAGTGCTTTGAGGTGACCGCATGGAGCGAGAAGCAAGAGATCATGGGGATTCGTCATCGTCAGTGGGATCTGGAAGGGGTGCAGTTTCACCCGGAAAGTATTCTTAGCGAGCAAGGACATGCGTTACTGAATAACTTTTTGCAACGCGCCGATTTTTAGTTGCCATTGAGTGATTTTTTATGCATATTTCGTGATTATATTTTCACTTCTACTTCTTGTTTAAAAAGGGTGGGGTTACATGGCAACTCAGCAGGGTGCAATCACGCGCGCAACATTTGACGAAGTCATTCTACCAATTTTCGCACCGGCCGAATTTATTCCGGTGAAAGGAAAAGGCAGCCGCGTGTGGGATCAGCAGGGAAAAGAGTACGTTGATTTTGCAGGTGGTATCGCAGTTACCGCGCTGGGGCATTGCCATCCGGCGCTGGTGGAGGCGTTAAAAACGCAGGGCGAAACACTGTGGCATATCAGCAATGTGTTTACCAATGAACCCGCACTGCGCCTGGCGCGTAAGTTGATCGACGCCACCTTTGCCGAGCGTGTGGTGTTTATGAACTCCGGCACCGAAGCCAACGAAACAGCATTCAAGCTGGCGCGTTATTATGCATCTACCCGCCATAGTCCCAATAAAACCAAAATCATCGCTTTCCACAATGCGTTTCATGGCCGTTCGTTGTTCACTGTGACCGTCGGCGGTCAGCCGAAATATTCCGACGGCTTTGGTCCGAAACCAGCGGATATCGTTCACGTGCCCTATAACGACCTGCATGCGGTGAAAGCGGTCATGGACGATCATACCTGCGCGGTAGTGGTTGAACCGATTCAGGGCGAAGGCGGAGTGACGGCGGCAACGCCTGAATTTTTACAGGGATTGCGTGACCTGTGTGATGAACACAACGCGCTGCTGGTATTTGATGAAGTGCAGTGTGGGATGGGACGCAGCGGCGATTTGTTCGCATATATGCACTATGGTGTTACCCCGGATATCCTGACCAGCGCCAAAGCGCTCGGCGGTGGTTTCCCGGTAAGCGCCATGCTCACCACCCAGGAGATCGCCAGCGCGTTTCATCCTGGCTCCCACGGCTCAACCTATGGCGGTAACCCGCTGGCCTGTGCCGTTGCCGGTGTGGCATTCGACATTATTAATACGCCAGAAGTATTAAATGGCGTAAATGAGAAACGCGAACTGTTCGTTAAACACCTGCAAGACATCAACGCGAAGTATGATCTGTTCAGCGAAATTCGCGGCATGGGGCTGTTGATCGGTGCGGAGCTGAAACCGCAGTACAAAGGCCGTGCGCGTGATTTCCTCTACGCTTCGGCGGATGAAGGGCTAATGGTACTCAACGCCGGTCCTGATGTGATGCGTTTTGCGCCGTCGCTTATCATTGAAGAAAACGATATCGAAGAAGGGATGCTGCGCTTCGCGAAAGCAGTAGCCAAAGTCATTAACGCTTAAGACCGCAAGCGGCGATTTAACCATATGCCGTGATGTGGACGCTGACGCCATGCCACCGACGAGATGGTGTGCATGGTGTTCAGATGCCCCAGGATCCGCTGCAGATGTTGTTCCAGCGTACTCATTGGGCCATACGTCATACTCTCCGGCGCTTCCAGAATATTCACATCCCCTGAACTTCCCGGACTATCATACTCCAGCCGCTGTTGACAGCGCTGCAGGGCAATTTCGCATGATTGCAGGTATCGCTGTGCCAGTTCCGGGGTGAGCATGGTATGTTCCCGCGCCAGCGTCGTCATTGCATTAATATGTTCGACAATAAACTGGCTGTGCGTGACCCACAGCTTCATTTCTGCCAGATAACGCGTATCAAAGCCAGGCTCCTGCATGGCCTGATTGAGCGAGTTAAACAGCGCATTGTGCGCCTGGTTTACCCGCATGCGCTGCCAGGCCAACGGAGTAACCTGCGGATCATCGCTCAGGATCAGCCGAATGGCATCCTGGTAAGTTTCCAGCGCGTCGTGGGCATTTTTTCGCAGCAGCCCGCTCTGCCATTGAGGCCATAGCCAAACCATGCCGCCAAAAGCAATCAGGCAGCCGATCAACGTGTCGATAAGACGGGCAACAATAAACTGGTCACCATTGAGTGTGAGTAACTGGAGCGTGTATACCGCGGTAAGGGTAAAGCCCACCATCGCCCAGCCGTAGCTTTTGCGGATAATCAGATAACTCACCAGCGTCACGATCAGCATCGCGGTCAGCGTGAAGCCTTCCGGTACGTGGTAGTGCAGCGTCGCGCCGGCAATGATCAATCCGGTCATGGTGCCTGCCGCCCGGTGCAGAATGCGTACGCGCGTTGCGCCATAACCGTTTTGCGTAACAAACATCACCGTCATCATTATCCAGTAGGGTTTTGGAAGATGCAGCGCACTGCCCATCAGGCTGGCAATACTGAGCATGACGCTAATTCGTGCCGCATTACGTAAGGCTGAGGATTTCAACGACAGATAGCTTTTGAGTGCCGGGAGCAGGGGCAAGCGACGCTGCTTCTCTTCCATCAGGTCTCGCACATACAGTGGACGCTGGGTACGCAGAACTCGGGCTATCTGGCTGAAATGCCAGGCGCAAAAATGGCCGACCGGATTATCCGGGTGCTGGCGGGCAAGTTTCTCGAGTGCGCCAATCTGTTTATCCATATTGAAGCGTTTGGGATAGCGGTGATAAAGAATATCATCGGCGATCACACGTAACCGCGCGGCCACGGTTTGCGCATTCCAGCGGATAACCTCTTCGGCATGGCTGCGTTCAACCAGCTCCTGTACTTCCTGCGGTTGGTGCAGACTAACGGCAATATGTTCCTGTAAGTCGAGAGCTACCTGGAAAACGCGGCGTAACCGTTTGTAGTCGTTGTTATTATTCGCCGCCAGCATATGCAGCTGTTGGTAACACTGGCTGATCATATCCACCGCTTTTTGCTGGCGCGCCAGTAGTGGCGGAAGGGCTTTTTCGGGATCGACATGCTGCGTCAGCAAACTGTATTTTGCTTCGCAATAGTCCGCCAGCTGGCGATACAGCAGGCTCAATGATTCACGTAGCGGTTGCTCCCGCCACAGCCAGAACCAGAAGGCGTTAAACGCGCCGTACCACAGTGTCCCCAGACCATAAATCAGTAACGGTTCCCAGATGGGCATGCTACCGGCGAGGCTGAGCGTAAAGATGGCGGCAATGATCGAGGCGGGGAGCAGGCGTCCGTGCAATGCGCTGATTTCTGCCGTGACGCCGAGGACCAGCGTTAATCCGGTCAGGATCAGCGGTAGCGGAACATTTTGCGTCAGTAATAACTGTACCGTGAGGCTACTGCCAGCGAAGAGAGTGCCGCCGATGAAGACACGTTTGAAGAAACGTTTATGCAGCGTATCCAGACCGGCAATATTGCAGCAGGCAGGAACAAGGGAAAACAACAAACCGAGATCGAGACGGCCCGCAATGAGACCCACGGTCACAGGGAGGCATAACACCAGCGTTTGTCGCAGTGCATAGTTGATTTCGGGGTGATAAATCAGCCTGCGCCACATGGAAAAGAGAGACAAAAACGGCGCATCGTTAAGGGCGACGCGCCGCTTGAGAATTAACGTGTACCGTACACGACGATGGTTTTACCGTGCGCGGAGATCAGGTTTTGATCTTCCAGCATTTTCAGGATACGACCGACAGTTTCGCGGGAGCAGCCAACGATCTGACCAATTTCCTGACGGGTAATTTTAATTTGCATACCGTCCGGGTGGGTCATTGCATCCGGCTGTTTCGCCAGATTCAGCAGCGTCTGTGCGATACGGCCTGTCACATCAAGGAAGGCGAGGTTGCCGACTTTTTCTGAGGTGACCTGCAGACGACGCGCCATCTGAGAAGACAAACGCATCAGGATATCCGGGTTCACCTGAATTAATTGACGGAATTTTTTATAGGAGATTTCGGCCACTTCACAAGCGGTTTTGGCGCGTACCCATGCACTGCGCTCCTGACCCTCTTCGAACAGACCCAGTTCACCGATAAAATCTCCCTGGTTAAGGTAAGAGAGGATCATCTCTTTACCTTCTTCATCCTTGATTAGCACAGCCACTGAGCCTTTGACGATGTAATACAACGTTTCCGCTTTTTCACCCTGGTGAATCAGCGTGCTCTTCGATGGGTACTTATGAATGTGGCAATGAGACAAGAACCATTCGAGAGTCGGGTCTGTTTGCGGTTTGCCAAGCACCATGCGCGGTTATCCTCTGTTATAAGCTGGCTCCAGACGCTGGATTCACATATCGCGTCCGGGGTTGCAATCTATCTTCCCCATACCTGGGAAGTGGACCGTCAGACATGCCTGCGGCCTGTAATATGTGATGTCCTCTGCATACATACATAACATCAATGTATCACTGTAGCATCCCGATTGTTTTAGCATAGCTTTTGTCGCCTGTCTCCTGGTGTCTCGCTTCAGCTTGACGCAGGTCGCCTTCCGTTGCGAGTTTTCTTATGTACGCGTAATCTGTAAAGAAAACTGTAACTCCGGAGTGAATTAAAAATGCAAGCTCGAGTGAAATGGGTAGAAGGTTTAACGTTCCTTGGCGAGTCTGCGTCCGGGCACCAGATCCTGATGGATGGTAACTCAGGCGACAAAGCCCCAAGCCCGATGGAAATGGTGCTGATGGCAGCAGGAGGATGCAGCGCTATCGATGTTGTATCTATTCTGCAAAAAGGCCGCCACGATGTGAAAGATTGCGAAGTGAAGCTGACCTCAGAGCGTCGTGAAGAGGCTCCGCGTCTGTTTACGCATATCAATTTGCACTTCATCGTGACCGGCAAAGAGCTGAAAGAGGCGGCGGTATCGCGTGCGGTGGATCTCTCTGCCGAGAAATATTGCTCCGTCGCGTTAATGCTGGAGAAGGCGGTGAAAATCACGCATTCGTATGAAGTGATTGAGGCCTGAGAACCGCTTTCAAAGGCTAAGCAGGTAAGTCGGATAAGCGTAGCGCATTCGACCTTTTCCCCGGTGGCGCTACGCTTTCCGGGGCTACACCTGGCGGGGGAAGATATTGTGTCCGCCGCAAGGCTACTGAATTTTCTTCCCTTCCATCAACCGCTGTACCAGCGGGGTCATGATGAGCTCCATCGCCAGTCCCATTTTCCCACCCGGCACCACAAGCGTATTCATGTGCGAAATGAACGAACCCTGCAGCATCGCCAGCAGCCAGGGATAGTCGATCCCTTCAAGGTTACGGAAATGAATGACGACCAGACTTTCATCCAGCGAGGGGATGACCTTCGCCGCGAACGGATTGGAAGTATCAACGGTCGGCACGCGCTGGAAGTTAATATGGGTTCGGGAGAACTGGGGGGTAATGAAGTTAATGTAGTCTTCCATCGAGCGTACCACCGAGTCCATCACCGCTTCACGGGAATGTCCACGCTCACCGGTATCACGCACCAGCTTTTGAATCCATTCAAGGTTAACTATCGGAACCACGCCCACCAGCAGATCGACATGGCAGGCGACATCATGCTGTGGCGTTACCACACCGCCGTGTAACCCTTCATAAAACAGTACATCTGTTGGCTCTGGTAAGGGCTGCCAGGGGGTGAACGTGCCGGGAACCTGATTCCAGGGAACGGCTTCATCGTAGGTATGCAGATATTTTCGTGCCTGACCTTTGCCGGTTTGTCCGTATTCGATAAACGTCTGTTCCAGCAGGCCGAAATCATTCGCCTCCGGGCCAAAGTAGCTGATATGTCGACCTAAATCCCGGGCTTTACGGATTGCCATGTCCATCTCCGGGCGGGTATAGCGATGAAAGCTGTCACCCTCGACCTCGGCGGCATGCAAATTCAGTTGAGCAAAGATTTTGCGAAACGCGAGGCTGGTGGTAGTGGTTCCCGCACCGCTGGAACCTGTTACGGCAATAACCGGATGTTTAGCGGACATAGCAGCTCCCTGAGTAAACCATTGTTGTAGACGAAGCCAGCCGCCCGGGCGTTACTCGCGAAACTGCGAGCGCGGCATAATATTGACGGTTTCGTGCAGTTCTGACCACACCAGCACGGCTTCGCCGTTTTTCAATTGCCGTCTTACATCGGCGACCTTTTGTTCGAGTGAGCGCTCATGTTCACCATAATCGGTGCCTTCACGCAAGACAAAGCTTTCAATCAGGTTGTCGAGTGTCTCAGGCGCCAGATCCTGCCAGGGAATAATCATTCAGGTTTCCAGATAAGTTTGCAGCCAGTCGGGGATGCGCTTTTCCAGCCACATTTCCGGGTGTAGTAACGTGCCGCCCACAAACCCCACGTGACCACCATGTTCGGTGAGTTGATATTCTACTGACGGCGGCAGCGTCTGCGTATCGGGTATCACATTTTGATCCATAAAGGGGTCGTCTTTCGCATGGATGATCAGCGTCGGTTTGCTGATTTTATTCAGCAGCGGCATGGCACTGCACTGGCGGTAATAGTCAATCGCATCGGCAAAGCCATGGATGCGCGCCGTGATCGCATCATCAAAATCGCGCAGACGACGCAGACGTTTCAGCTGTCGTAAATCAATGGGTAATGAGCCGGGATAGGCTTTTAATTTTCGTGACGCGTTGGCTTTCAGCAGGTTGAGCAAATAGTGTTGATATACCCGCGAAAAGCCGGTTTCGATATGGGCGCTGCATGCTTCCAGCACAAAGGGGGCAGAGACAATCACTGCGGCATCCAGGGGGACGCGATTTTCCTCTTTTGCCAGCAGACAGGCCAGCATATTGCCGCCCAGCGAATAGCCCACCGCAGCGGTGGGCACCTGGCCAAACTCCCGCTGCAACCAGTGCAAAAACCAGGTACCGTCTTCGGTTTCGCCGGAGTGGTAAATACGGTTAAGGCGATTAGGTTCACCGCTACAGCCACGAAAATGCATCACCACGCCCAGCCAGCCGCGAGCTTTTGCCGCTTCTATCAGGCCGTGAGCATAAGGGCTATGCAGGCTGCCTTCCAGCCCATGAAAGACCACCAGACGGGGTTTATGTTTTGCCTGTGTCGGGTCTTCGCTCCAGGCGAGATCCACGAAATCGCCATCGGGCAGTTCAAGGCGCTGCCAGGTCGGGGTAAAGCCCAGTTTCCGGCGGATCAGGCGCGGCAGCATAGTCTGGAAATGCGGATTGCTTCCGCCGCGCAGTGGGCGGAAGGTGGAAGAATCATCCGCCATTTCCGAGAGTCGTGAAGGTGTAATTTCAGCCATAGTACAGAATAATAGAATCAGAATGGGACAACTATAGCTGCACGATGTTGCGCCGTTTTTTCATTTCGCGGGACATCGCGCAGACTATACTAATCCGTCAGTAAATTTCGGGAAAAGAGATGAATATCGACACCCGGTTTACGCCGCCACAAGCGCGCTTTTCGCGCACCAGTCGCTACGCTCTCGCCTGTCTCTTCAAACATACCAGAGGCCTCAAATCGACGAATCAGGCTTTTTCGCTGGATAGGCTGACCGAGAATAATCTCCGTCGCCTCCTGCAATTGCGTCTGGGTAAACATATCAGGCAGACAATAAACTGGTAGTAAAGAGTACATTGTTTTCTGCCGTAATCGTTGCAGCGCAGCCTGAATTATGTCCCGATGATCAAAGGCCAGGTCGATATCATCCAGCCCGGTTACCGGCATCCATTTGGCATCGCTCACGCTTGCAATATGTGGTGCACAGGCGACCCAGGAGATTAACGCATACCAGGCGATGGTCAGACTCCAGCCACGGGGATCGCGTTTTGCCCCGGAAAAGGTATCCAGTTGTTCCAGCCAGGAAGGGGAGACGCCGGTTTTCTCTGTCAGCTTACGTAATGCCGTGGCGCGCGTGGACTCATCTTGTTCCATATCGATAAATCCGCCAGGCAGACCCCAGCGCCCCTGTTGAGGGTGACTGGCTCGTTTCACCAGCAAAACGCGAAGCGCCTGCTCATGCAGCGTGAACAGCACACTGTCTACCGTCACCAGAGGTGAAGGGAACCGGCTGGCATCATAAGAATCCAGATACTCTGCTTCGCTTATCATCGCTTATTCGCCTTATTAAACACGCCACAAGTTTATCAGTCCATCAAAGGGGGGCAAGTTAACTTTTATTTTATTAAATATCAACGAGTTAATTATGTGTTTGCCGGAAAGTGAAAAAAAACCTTGCCAATAAATGTCTCATGGACAATATTATAAGTGTCTTAGGGACATTAACTAATGGTGAGGTGAATCATGACCAGCAAAATTGAGTTAACGCTTGATAATCAGCCTGTTGAAATCGAACGTGGTGTCTTTCCTGACGGCGCAGTATGGCTGAGAGTGATGAGTAAACTGCCTCGTTTTGCTCAGGTTATGCGGATTCGCGTTGCCGCCATGCGTGATATGAATGATTTCATGCTGTTAGCCCAATTAACTGATGCCGTGCGTCATGCTACTGACATTACCGTAAGCCACCTTGAACTGGCCTGGTTGCCCTGGGCGCGTCAGGACCGCCATATGGTCAATGGCGACAGCTTTGCGCTCAAGGTATTCGCTAACCAGTTGAACGTACTGAATTTCGATAAAGTTTTCCTGTTGGATCCGCACAGTGACGCAGCCGCAGCGGCCATCAACAACAGCGTGGTGATTGCTCAGGAAACCTGCCTGATGAAAAGTGAAACCCTGCGTCAGGCAATAAGTACAGGCAAATTGACGCTGGTGGCACCCGATGCCGGGGCACTAAAGAAGATTCATAACGTGGCAAAAGCCAGCGGGGCGAGGGATTACGCCATCCTCACTAAAGAGCGTGATGTTGCAACAGGCAACCTGACTGGCTTTGCGCTGGTTTCTGGCGATGTGGCAGGCAAAGATGTGCTGATTGTGGATGACCTTTGCGATGCGGGCGGTACTTTTATCGGCTCCGCTCAGGTGTTACGCGATGCCGGTGCGCGCAGCGTGAGCCTTTACGTGACCCACGGCGTCTTTTCCAAAGGGGTGGAAAACCTGCTGAACAATGGCATTGACGCCATTTATACCACTACTTCGTTTGCTTCTTCTGAGCTTCGCGAACCTCGCGTAGAGCTTATCGACATCGATACTATTTTTTGCGCTTAAGGGAGATAACACCATGAAAATGAACCCCATTCTGGCTATCGACGGTTACAAAGTTTCCCACCGGGCGCAGTACCCACAAGGGACGACGCAGGTCTACTCCAACTTTACGCCGCGCAGCGATCGCTTTTTCTCTTCTCCCGTGGCGGACGGCAAGCTGGTGTTCTTCGGGCTGCAGGGCTTTTTGCAGTGGTTTATGGTCGATTTGTTCAACGATGCCTTTTTTGCCCGCCCACAAGAAGATGTGGTGAATGAATACAAAGCGGTGATGGACAGCTATCTCGGCCAGGACGCCGTGCCAGTGGACCACATCCGTGCGCTGCACAATTTGGGCTATCTGCCTCTGCACATTAAATCCCTTGATGAGGGCAGCACAGTGCCAATGAAAGTCCCGGTACTGACCATCACGAATACCCGTGATGAGTTCTTCTGGCTGGTGAATTACCTTGAGACCGTGCTCTCCGCTGAATTATGGAAAGCCTCTACTAATGCCACTATCGCGCACCACTACCGTAAGGTCTGCGAACAGTGGGCGGAAAAAACCTGCAGCGATATGTCGCACCTCGATTTCCAGTGCCATGACTTTTCTTTCCGTGGCATGGCGGGTCTCCAGGACACTATGCAGGCCGGTGCCGGGCATCTGTTGAGCTTTAAAGGCACCGACAGTATTCCCTCTCTGCTCTATGCCCGTGACTACTACACCGCAGGTGAAGACTATTTTATCGGCGCGAGCATTCCGGCCACCGAGCACAGCGTAATGTGCATGGGCGAGAAGGAACAAGAGATTGAAACCTTCCGCCGCTTGATAGTCGATCTCTATCCGCAGGGATTTGTCTCAATCGTCTCGGATACCTGGGATTACTGGCGGGTGATGACGGAATACACCCGTGAACTGAAACAGATAATCCTTAATCGTGAAGGGCGCGTAGTGTTCCGCCCGGACAGCGGTGACCCGGTTGAGATCCTGTGTGGCACCGGGGCAGATGATGATACGCGTGGCGATCGCAGCCCGGAAGAGAAAGGGTCGGTGGAAGTGTTATGGGAGATCTTCGGCGGCACCGTGAATGAGAAAGGTTACAAAGTACTCGACCCGCATGTCGGCCTGATTTATGGCGATTCCATTACCCTTGCGCGTGCAGATGAAATTCTGCGCCGCCTGGAAGCCAAAGGTTTTGCCAGCTCAAATGTCGTCTTCGGCGTGGGATCATTTACCTATCAGTACAACACGCGCGACACATTCGGTTTTGCTATGAAAGCGACCTGGGGCGCGGTCAACGGTAAAGGGCGGATGATCTTCAAAGAGCCGAAAACCGACAGCGGTCTGAAACGTTCGGCGCGCGGGCTGTTACGGGTAGAAAGAGATGCGCAGGGTGAACTGCAACTGCATGACGAACAAACCTGGGAACAGGAAAAAACCGGTGAACTGAAAACACGTTTCCTGGATGGCAAATTGTACAACGTTGACCATTTTGAGCAGATTCGCCAGCGCCTGGCCGCGCAGCGCTGACTATTCTACTTCATTCCGGGGGCGCATCGTGCCCCTGGCATGCTACAGATTTTCCCTCCTTAAAATGATCCTCGTCACAAATCATCACTTTGATTATTACTCTCAGGCTAACAATCGTCTTTTATCCTTAATTGATGCCTTTCTCACCAGCGCGCACACTTTACTCAGTGTTAAGCAAATCAAAATGATTCGCTGAATCAGGAGGTTAATAATGTTATCTGGACAAACGCCAGAACGGGTCTGGAACACGCGACGCACGGAAAAACAGCGTCGCCTGGCATCCGTCCCCGTACCGGGTAAGGTGCTGCCGACCGACGATCTGGTCGCCATGCTGGAAAAATTGATCGCTCCGGGCGACAAAGTGGTGCTGGAAGGGAATAACCAAAAACAGGCTGATTTTCTCTCCCGCGCGCTGGCGTCGGTCAATCCGCAAAAAGTCCATGACCTGCATATGATCATGCCAAGCGTCGGGCGCAGTGAGCACCTGGATATCTTCGAAAAAGGTATCGCCCGCAAGCTGGACTTTTCCTTCTCCGGTACACAAAGCCTGCGTATCTCGCAGTTGCTGGAAGATGGGCTGCTGGAAATCGGCGCGATTCATACCTACATCGAGCTCTACTCCCGCCTGTATGTGGATCTGTCGCCAAACGTGGCGCTGATTGCCGGTTATAAAGCAGACCGTAAGGGAAACCTCTACACCGGCCCGAGTACCGAAGATACCCCGGCGCTGGTGGAAGCTGCTGCCTTTCGCGACGGCATTGTCATCGCCCAGGTCAATGAACTGGTGGATGACGAATGCGATTTACCGCGCGTGGACATCCCTGGTTCGTGGATTGACTACGTGGTCGTGGCTGATAAACCGTTTTTTATCGAGCCGCTGTTCACCCGCGACCCGCGTCTCATCAAACAGGAACATATCCTGATGGCGATGATGGCCATCAAAGGCATCTACGCCGAACATCAGGTGCAGTCGTTAAACCACGGCATCGGCTTCAATACCGCTGCGATTGAGCTGCTGCTACCGACTTACGGCGAACAGCTTGGCCTGAAAGGCAAAATCTGCAAGCACTGGACGCTGAACCCGCATCCGACACTGATTCCGGCGATTGAAAGCGGTTGGGTGGAGAGTGTGCACTGCTTCGGTGGTGAGCTGGGAATGGAAGAGTACATCCGCGCCCGTCCGGATATCTTCTTTACCGGCGCTGACGGCTCCATGCGTTCTAACCGCGCTTTCTGCCAACTGGCAGGTCAGTACGCGGTGGATATGTTTATCGGTTCGACTCTGCAGGTAGATGGCCTGGCAAACTCGTCGACGGTAACCCGCGGACGTCTGGCTGGTTTTGGCGGCGCGCCAAATATGGGGCATGACCCACATGGTCGTCGTCATGCGACGCCGGCGTGGCTGAATATGATCACCGAACCTGATCCCATGCAGCGGGGTAAAAAGCTGGTGGTACAGATGGTTGAAACGTTCCAGGCGGGTGCAAAACCGACCTTTGTGGAAACGCTTGATGCAGTAGAGGTGGCCAAAACGTCAGGTATGCCGTTAGCACCGGTCATGATTTATGGCGATGACGTCACCCATGTCCTGACCGAAGAAGGCATCGCTTACCTCTATCGCGCTGAGAGCATTGAAGAGCGCCGTGCGATGGTCGCCGCCGTGGCAGGTATCACCGATATCGGCCTGGGCGTGGACGCCAAACGTGTTGCCGGGCTGCGCCGCAGCGGCAAAGTGGTTTACCCGGAAGATATGGGCATTCGCCGCACAGAGGCCACCCGCTCGTTACTGGCAGCCAGCAGCGTGGCCGACCTGGTGGAATGGTCCGGTGGTCTTTATAACCCGCCTGCGAAATTCCGGAGCTGGTAATGAAACTTCTGCCACAGATTCAGGTTGAAGGTGGTGCCGAATGGCTGGCGCGAACCGCCACGCAGTGTCTGATTGACGAAGCACGATTAAGCCCGAAACCCGGTCTGGTGGACAGTCGCGGGAACGGCGCGCACCACGATTTAACGCTTGCGTTAATGGAGCAGTCTGCCCATAGCCTGACCCCGACATTTCAGGCGCTGGCGTTACAAAGCTGGCTGCGTCCGGCAGATATTGCGCTGCGACAAACCATCGGACGACTCGGTCGCGAAGGCGAACAGGCCATGATGGCGGCAACAGGCGGCGTGAACACTCATCGTGGGGCTATCTGGGCGCTGGGGCTGCTGGTGAGCGCGGTGGCGATGCTCGGTGGTGAGGCGACCGCGCCTGCTGTTGCAGCGACTGCCGCCGCACTGGCGAAACTGCCGGATGACGCCGCGCCTAAAGTCTTTAGTAAAGGGCTTCGCGCCACGCATCGCTACCGTGTGCCAGGCGCCAGAGAAGAGGCGCAACAAGCCTTCCCGCATGTTTTGCAGTATGCGTTGCCGCAGTTGCGCTTGAGCCGGAGGAACGGTGGCAGTGAATCTCACGCCCGGATTGACGCCCTGATGGCCATCATGACTTCGCTTACCGACACCTGCGTGCTCTCCCGCGCCGGGATGGAAGGGCTTAAGACTATGCAGCGCGGCGCGCGCGCCGTCTTAAGCGCCGGGGGCAGTGCGACCCCGAAGGGACAGCAGGCGCTAGGCATCCTGGATCGCCAGATGCTGGCGCTTAACGCCTCACCGGGCGGCGCCGCAGACTTACTGGCTGCCACCCTGTTTCTTGACCGTATCGGGACGCCCTATTTCAAGCATTAAGAGGATGTTATGGAAAAAATCACATTAACCGTGCCCGCCAGCCGTACCTTAAACGGCAAAGCGCTGGCAGGGGTAGTTGGTTCAGGGGATATGGAGGTGTTATTCACCGCCGACCAGAGCCAGACACTCACAATTGATATCACGACTTCCGTCGATAACAGCCGTGGCCGCTGGGAAGCCTTATTCAACCGCCTGCAGACCGTCAGCAGCCTCCCTGCGGGCAAACTGACCATCCACGATTTCGGTGCCACGCCTGGCGTTGCGCGCATTCGTATCGAGCAGGTTTTTGAAGAGGTGAGCTATGCGTGATGATCGCAGTTTTATCGAACTAAAAGCACGCCAGCGCGCGCAAGCGCTGTTGGATGAGGGCAGCTACCGCGAACTGCTCGACCCGTTTGAAGGGATTGTCTCTCCGTGGCTGGGCGCGCAGGGCATTGTGCCGCAGGCCGATGATGGCATGGTGGTGGCGAAAGGGACCATCAACGGTAAACCCGCCATTGTTGTCGCCATTGAGGGCGCCTTTCAGGGCGGCAGTATGGGCGAAGTTTCCGGTGCCAAAATGGCGGCGGCGCTGGAACTGGCGGCGGAAGATAACCGTAACGGTATTCCGACTCAGGCGGTTTTGAGCCTGGAAACCGGTGGCGTACGTCTGCAGGAGGCCAACCTCGGCCTGGCGGCGATTGCGGATATTCATGCGGCGATTGTTGACCTGCGTCGCTACACCCCGGTCGTCGGGATTGTGGCCGGAACAGTGGGTTGCTTTGGCGGTATGTCTATTGCAGCGGCCCTGTGCAGTTATCTGATTGTCACCCGTGAAGCGCGTCTGGGGCTGAACGGCCCGCAGGTTATCGAACAGGAAGCGGGCATAGAAGAGTACGACTCCCGCGATCGTCCATTTATCTGGAGCATGACCGGCGGTGAAGTGCGTTATCAAAGCGGTCTGGTGGATGCGCTGGTGGGTGATGGCGTGAATGCGGTGAAAGCGGCAATGAACGACGCGCTGGCGAAAGGTGTGCCCGCAAAACACCGTACCGATAATTACGACTGGTATCTCGACCGTCTGTCCCACTTCGACACCCGCAAACAGGCCGATACCGAACAGATTCACGCGCTCTTTGCCCGGGAGGTGAAATGATGAGTAATGCAATAAGCCGTGGCGAACTCTGGCTGGAAACACTGGCCCCACATGCACCGCGTCTGGCAGGTTTATGCCCGTCCGTGCAGGTAGCCGATGGTCAACTGAACGGAGAAGCGGTGCGCTTTATCGCCGTTGTGCCGGATGTGAATAACCATTTCCCGCGCGCCGCCAAAGGCGAAGTGGGGCTGCTGGAGGGCTGGACACTGGCGAAAGTGGTCAGCGAAACCGTAGCGACCGATGCTAACAGCGCCGTGAAACGTCCGATTGTGGCGGTAATCGACGTCCCAAGCCAGGCCTATGGCCGTCGCGAGGAGGCATTTGGTATTCATCAGGCGCTGGCCGGTGCCGCTGCGGCTTATGCCAACGCCCGTCTGGCGGGGCATCCAGTGATTGGTCTGATTGTCGGTAAAGCCATGTCCGGCGCGTTTCTGGCGCATGGTTACCAGGCCAACCGCCTGATTGCTTTTAACGATAAAGGTGTGCTCATCCACGCCATGGGGAAAGAGTCTGCCGCGCGGATCACCCTGCGCAGCGTAGAGGCGCTGGAAAAACTGGCGGCCACTATTCCGCCGATGGCTTACGACATCAGTAACTACGCCACCCTGGGGCTACTGGAGAATCTGCTGGATATCAGCAATCCGGATTCGCCATCATCGACCGATCTGGCGCTGGTGAAAACCGCGCTGCAAGAAGCTATCAACGCCGCTCGTCAGGACGCCACCCTGAAAAACCGTCTGGGTGCTGACAATCGCCGCAGCTCTGCGCTTGTGCGTGAACGCATGAAAGCGAGCTGGTAAGTACAAAGAGACCTGCCAGATGCATCATCTCCGTGGGCGCAGTCGCTGTGCCCGCGCGGGAAGGTGCATCCTGAAAATAATAATCATCGCACCAGTGCTAAACGTTTCTTTATTTATTACAGGTGATTTATGACTTATGTAATTGTTCATGCCCTTGCACCGATTTTCATCATCATGTTACTGGGCTTCTGGGCGGGCAAGGCCAGGATGGTGGATAACAAGAATGTTTCCCTGCTCAATATTTTCGTGATGGATTTTGCACTCCCTGCTGCGCTATTCAGTGCCACGGTACAAACACCCTGGACCGGGATCGTCGCCCAGTCACCGTTGATCCTGGTCCTGACACTGGCGATGTGGGTTACTTATGCGGTCATCTACTTCCTGGCGACACGCGTCTTTAAAAAATCACCGCAGGACGCCGCCGTGCTGACCCTGACCGTCGCGCTGCCAAACTATGCGGCGCTGGGGCTGCCTATTCTTGGCAGCGTGCTGGGTGAAGGTTCTTCTACGTCGCTTTCCGTCGCGGTGTCGATTGCCTGTGGTTCAGTTTTGATGACTCCGTTCTGCCTGCTGATTCTGGAACGCGAAAAAGCCCGTGCGCAAGGTGATCACTCCGGCTCCACGCTGGCCATGCTGCCGGTATTGATGTGGCGCTCGCTGAAAAAACCGATTGTGATGGGGCCGCTGCTGGGTGTGATCCTCTCGGCGATTGGCATCAAAATGCCGGAGCTGCTGCTGGCGGCGATTAAACCGCTGGGCCTGTCTGCAACCGCAGCGGCGTTATTCCTGACCGGGGTGATCCTCTCTGCCCGCAAACTGCAGATAAACACGATGGTCATCACCTCAACCATCGCCAAACTGCTGATTCAGCCCTTTATCGCCTGGGGTATCGTGCTGATTTTTGGCCTGCACGGTGCAGTGGCGATCACCGCCATCCTGATGATTGCGCTGTCTGCCGGTTTCTTCGGCGTGGTATTCGGTAATCGCTTTGGTGTGCAATCGCCGGATGCAGAAGCCGTGCTGCTGTTAAGCTCAGTACTATGTATTCTGTCGTTGCCGCTGTTTATTTCGCTGACCTCAGGAATCTAAACCATGAAAACATTACGACCGCACGATCTTGTCTGGCTGGCTGACCGTAGCGCCCTGGAAGGCGTGACCGAAGCCTGGGTTGAAGAGATATGGCACCCTGGTTTACCGGTGGTGGTGCGGCGTGATGTGAATCCTAATGGACGCGTACCCGTCGGGATACGCGGTCTCAAACGTGAACAGCGCGCGGCGGCCTGGGTTGCTCCTGAGCACGTTGTCCGCGTCGTCTCTCCGGAAGAGCTCGCTGATACGCAGACGCTGGTACGTTCGCCATTTATCACCCAACCACCCTTGCAGGTCGCGTTCCAGCTGGCTCAGCAGCGCTGGCCCTGGGTCTGGGGAATTACGGGCAGTAGCGGTTATAGCCTGGCGACGGGGATTCCGGTTTTGCATGCGGCCAGCGACCTTGACCTGCTGATCCGCGCGCCGCAACCGCTGGCTCGAGAGGCGTTACTTCGCTGGCAGCAACAGATTTCAGGTGCCTTATGCCGGGTTGATACGCAGATCAATGTTCCGCAGGGTGGCTTTGCGCTGGCGGAGTGGCTGCGTGACGGCAGGGTGCTCCTGAAAACGAATCGCGGGCCGCAGTTGGTCAGCGATCCCTGGTTTGAGGGGAATTAAATGAAAATTCTGTTTACCTTTCCGGGGCAGGGGACGCAGCATCCGGGTATGCTGCGCGCGCTTCCTGGAACCGAACTGGCGCAGGCACGTGAGGTGCTGGGCGCAGAAATCGATACGCTGGATACTGCCAGCGCCTTGCAGCATACGCGCGCCGTTCAGCTTTGCTTGTTGATAGCCGGGGTTGCCTGGGGGCGTGAACTCATGCGCCGTGACGTTTCGCCCGATATCGTCAGCGGGCTTTCGATTGGCGCCTATCCGGCAGCGGTCATCGCCGGGGCGCTGGATTACGCAGATGCCCTGCGGCTTGTTGCTTTGCGCGGCGATTTGATGGAGCAGGCCTGGCCTCACGGTTATGGTCTGACGGCGATTATGGGCCTGACGCTGCAACAGGTGGAAACACTCATGGAAGGGAGCGGGGCATATATTGCCAATCTGAATGCCGAGACCCAGATTGTGATTGCCGGTAGCGACGCGGCGATGGCGAATGTGGGGCAGAAAGCGCTCGCCAAAGGCGCGAATAAAGTTCGACGCCTTGATGTCAGCGTACCGTCGCACTGTGCGCTGCTGGCTGAGCCCGCGCAAAGACTGGCGGAGGCATTTCGCCACGTGACCCTTGCTCGCCCGCACTGCGCTTACCTTAGCGGTAGCACCGGACGTGTACTGTGGCAGGCCGATAAGATTGCTGACGATCTGGCAATGAATATGGCGCGTACCGTACGCTGGCAGGAGGCGATGATTGCGGCAAATGAACGTGAAGCACGGCTGGCGATTGAGATGCCGCCTGGCGGCATACTGACCTGCTTAACTCGTCAGGCTGCCTGGACGGGAGAGGCAATTTCATTAGAACGCAGTGGTATTTCGGTTGCGGAACACCTGGCAAAACGGCTCAGAGCGCAGGAATAAGCCCGTTCGGTTCAGGCGTTTTCCTGCCGGTTTCTGGCGTACATACGGCCTTCCGCTGCCAGGGCCAGTAGGTTCGGGTCATGCTCGCGATTGCGGGCAAAGACAATGGCGATCTGTTGTTGCATCTGGTAGGGCTGTGCGAGTTTGAGTAGCTGCACCGAGTTTTCATATACCTTCTTCATTCGCCCCGGCATCAATGTGAAGCCCACGCCCGCCTGCACCAGACTCAGCATAGAAAAAATGTCGTTCACGCGGGTGACGATCTCGGGCTCAAAGCCGGCGATGTGGAAGGCTTCCTGAAACCCGGCGTAGGTGGCAAACCCTTCGGCGAGAGAGACGAATTTTTGCTGGCGATAGTCGCGTAAATCAGCGGGGACGGAGATGTTCAGTTTTGCAGCCGCCGGTGCGGCCAGAAAGATTTCATCGTGGAAAAGCGGCAGCATTTCGAGGTTGGCAGAATCAAGTTCCGACTCAGAAATGGAGATCAAGATTGCGTCCAGCGACCCTTCTTCAAGTTTCTGCAACAGAGCCTCGTTTGACCCCATCGTCAAATCCATCTCCAGCTCCGGGCGGCGCAGCTTCATTCCCATAATCAACTGGGGGACGGTTTCAAGGGTGAGTGAATAGAGTGTGCCAACACGCAAACGATTCTGGCCGATACCCGCCATCTTGCGTGCTTCTGCCAGGCCTCTTTCCATGGTTTGCGTGGCTTCCTGGCAGTATTCCAGCAATGTCCAGGCTGCAGGAAGGGGCAATAAGTTACGCCCCTTATGGATAAACAGCGGGCAGCGTACGTTCTCCTCCAGCGTATGCAACGCGCGATGCACACTCACACCGCTGAGGTTCAGCGCCTCGGCGGTTCGGGCGATATTGCCTTTCTCCATGAAGGCCATAAAAATGGCCAGCTTGCGAAAGGTGAGGTCACTGGTGATGTCGGGATTCATCTGCGCCGCCTGCGTGGTTAATCGGTTTGCAGCATTGCCTCAAGCTGCTCGTGCGCCTCCAGCCACGCCATTTCACACTCTTCAAGACCGGCTTTTGCCTTCGCCTGTTGTTGCAGACACTCGGTAAGCTCTGCTTTACGGCTTTGGTCGTAAAGGCCGCTGTCTCCGAGTTTCTCTTCCGCCTGGGCTAACTGAGCATTGAGCTTTTCCATCTCTTTTTCGAGACGGATTATCTCTTTGCGCAGTGGTTGCGTCTGGGTTCGCAGTTCGGCTTCACGACGTTTCTGGTCTTTACGTGCCTGCGCGCTGTTGGCGTTCTCTTTCGGTGCATCGGCAGGCTGGCTTTCCTGTTTCTGAATGTCGCTCAGCCACTGCTGATAATCTTCCAGATCGCCATCGAACGGTTCGACTTTTCCGTCGTGCACCAGATATAAATCGTCCGTGGTGGAGCGCAGCAGGTGACGGTCATGCGACACCACCACCAGTGCGCCTTCAAATTCGATTAACGCTTCTGTCAGCGCCTGACGCATGTCGAGATCAAGGTGGTTAGTGGGTTCATCAAGCAACAACAGATTCGGGCGTTGCCAGACGATCAGCGCCAGCACCAGGCGTGCTTTTTCGCCCCCGGAGAAGCGGCGGGTCTCTTCGCTGACTTTGTCGCCCTGAAAACCAAAACCGCCGAGATAATCACGCAGCTTTTGTTCCAGCTCCTGCGGGGCCATACGCGCCAGATGTTGTAACGGCGACTCGTCGGCACGCAAAAACTCCAGCTGATGCTGGGCGAAATAGCCAAGTTTAATGCCTTTCGCCAGGCCGATATCGCCGCTAAACGGCGTCAGTTCACCTGCCAGCAATTTGATCAGCGTCGATTTACCCGCACCATTGCGGCCCAATAATCCGATACGCGACCCTGGGACCAGGTTGAGCTTGATAGAGTCGAGGATGACGCGGTCGCCATAGCCGGCACTGATTTTTTCCATTTTCAGCAGCGGGTTGGGCAGGCTTTCTGGCGCACGGAAACTAAAGTGGAATGGGTTATCTACATGCGCCGGAGCAATAAGCTCCATCCGTTCCAGCATTTTGATGCGGCTTTGCGCCTGCTTGGCTTTGCTGGCTTTGGCTTTGAAACGATCGATAAAACTTTGCAGATGCGCCACGCGCTCCTGCTGGCTTTCGTACATAGCCTGCTGCTGTGCCAGGCGGGTTGCGCGCTGACGCTCAAAGGAGCTGTAGTTGCCGGTGTACTCGAACATTGTTTGCTGTTCGATATGAATAATTTTATCGACAACCGGATCGAGGAAATCACGATCATGGGAGATCAGAATCAGAGTGCCCTGATAGCTTTTCAGCCACTTTTCCAGCCAGATCACTGCGTCGAGATCGAGGTGGTTGGTCGGCTCATCGAGCAGTAACAGATCGGAGCGGCAGATCAGCGCCTGGGCGAGGTTAAGGCGCATCCGCCAGCCGCCGGAGAAATCACTGACCGGCCGTTCGAGCTGTTCGTTAGAAAAGCCCAGGCCGTGTAGCAAACTGGAGGCGCGTGAACGGATGGTCCAGGCGTCGATAGCATCGAGCTTGCCGTGGACGGTCGCGATGGCGTGACCGTCGTTGCGTTCGTTGGCCGCATTCAGCTCAGCTTCGAGCCTGCGGTATTCACGATCGCCATCAATCACATAGTCGAGTGCAGGCATCGGCAGGGCGGGGGTTTCCTGATTCACCCACGCCAGTTGCCAGTTATTGGGAAAGGTAAAACTACCGCCATCAGCGCTGAGCTCGTTTTTCAAAAGCGCCAGCAACGTAGATTTGCCGCAGCCGTTTTTGCCCACCAGGCCGACTTTCTGACCCGGGTTGATGGTAGCTGTGGCGTTATCCAGCAGGACACGCACGCCGCGACGAATTTGTAACGAGGAGAAAACAATCATAAGGCGCCGTATGTTCAGACTATGTTAATTTGTCATTATGATAATGTAAGTAGTGGGCGGTTTCGCCTCACCAGGCCCGCAATGGTAGCCCAAAACAAAGAATTTAGACAAAATCATTCTGGCCGCTGAATGCGGTAATAAAAATGACAGGTTTTACACCCGGGAGGGGGATGATGTCCCAGACAGCGAAAGTACTGCTGCTGTATGCCCATCCGGAATCACAGGACTCGGTGGCAAATCGAGTTTTGCTCAAGCCGGCAAAGCAACTGCACAATGTCACCGTGCATGACCTCTATGCACACTATCCAGATTTTTTTATTGATATTCCCCGGGAACAGGCACTGCTGCGCGAGCATGATGTCGTTGTTTTCCAGCATCCTCTTTATACCTACAGCTGCCCGGCGCTGCTAAAGGAGTGGTTTGACCGCGTGCTTACGCGTGAATTCGCCAGCGGTCCGGCGGGGAGTCAGCTCGCGGGAAAGTACTGGCGTAGTGTTATCACCACCGGTGAGCCGGAGGCGGCCTATCGCCATGACGGACTCAACCGTTATCCTGTGAGCGATATTCTGCGCCCTTTTGAGTTAACGGCGGCCATGTGTCGCATGCACTGGATGGATCCCATTATTGTTTATTGGGCGCGTAGACAGCCGCCAGAAGCGCTGGCAAATCATGCGAAAGCCTACGGTGACTGGCTGGCCTCGCCGATCATGACGGGAGGCCGATAATGGAAGGCTCGGATTTATTGCTGGCTGGCGTCCTGTTTCTCTTCGCTGCGGTGGTGGCGGTCCCGCTTGCTGCCAGGTTAGGAATTGGCGCGGTACTCGGTTACCTGCTGGCGGGGATTGCCATCGGCCCCTGGGGGTTGGGTTTCATCAGCGATGTCGATGAGATCCTGCACTTTTCGGAACTCGGCGTCGTCTTCCTGATGTTCATTATTGGGCTGGAGCTGAATCCGTCGAAACTGTGGGCGCTGCGTCGTTCCATCTTCGGCGTCGGTGCCGCACAGGTGCTGATTAGCGCGGCTATCCTTGCCGGATTACTGATGCTGACGCAATTCTCCTGGCAGGCGGCGGTCATTGGCGGGATTGGTCTGGCGATGTCATCCACCGCTATGGCCCTACAGCTGATGCGTGAAAAAGGGATGAATCGCAGCGAGTCGGGGCAACTGGGCTTCTCCGTCCTGTTGTTTCAGGACCTGGCGGTGATCCCGGCGCTGGCGCTGGTACCGCTGCTGGCGGGTAACGGCGACGACCATCCTGACTGGGTAAAAATAGGTATTAAGGTGCTGGTATTTGCGGGTGTGCTGGTTGGCGGACGTTACCTGTTGCGCCCGGTGTTCCGCTTTATTGCCGCATCCGGCGTCCGCGAAGTCTTTACCGCCGCAACACTGTTACTGGTCCTCGGATCGGCGCTGTTTATGGATGCTCTGGGGCTGTCGATGGCGCTGGGTACCTTTCTTGCGGGCGTGTTGCTGGCGGAAAGTGAATACCGTCATGAGCTGGAAATTGCCATCGATCCGTTTAAAGGACTGCTGTTAGGGTTGTTTTTTATTTCCGTCGGCATGGCGCTCAACCTGGGAGTGCTCTATACCCATCTGCCCTGGGTACTGGCAAGCGTTGCCGTGCTGGTGGCAGTGAAAACGGCGGTACTTTATTCGCTGGCGCGGATAAATGGCATGCGCAGTTCCGAACGAATGCAATTTGCCGGGGTATTGAGCCAGGGGGGAGAATTCGCTTTTGTGCTTTTTTCATCGGCATCCTCACAACGTTTGTTTCACAATGATCAAATGGCGCTGCTGCTGGTGACGGTCACTTTATCGATGATGACCACGCCAGCACTAATGAAGCTCATCGATAAACTGCTGTCCCGTCGGTTTAATCAGCCAGAAGATGAAGATGAAATGCCCTGGGTGGAAGATGACAAACCGCAGGTAATTGTGGTGGGATTCGGGCGTTTCGGTCAGGTGATTGGCCGTCTGCTGATGGCAAACAAAATGCGTATAACGGTACTGGAGCGGGATATCAGCGCCGTTAACCTGATGCGTAAATATGGCTATAAGGTGTATTACGGTGATGCCACGCAGCTTGAATTGTTGCGTTCTGCGGGGGCGGAAGAGGCCCAGTCCATCGTCATCACCTGTAACGATCCGGAAGATACGATGAAACTGGTGGAGTTGTGTCAGCAACATTTCCCGCAGCTTAAGATCATGGCGCGTGCGCGGGGCCGTGTGGAAGCACATGAACTCTTGCAGGTGGGCGTGACACAATTTTCCCGTGAGACGTTTTCCAGTGCGCTTGAATTAGGCCGTAAGACACTTATCTCGGTGGGAATGCACCCGCATCAGGCCCATCGTGCGCAGTTGCACTTTAAGCGTCTTGATATGCGAATGCTGCGTGAGCTGATGCCGGTGCATACCGATATGATGCAAATTTCCCGTGTGCGGGAAGCGAGACGAGAGCTGGAAGAGATTTTTCAGCGTGAAATGCAGCAAGAACGTCGCCAACTGGATGGCTGGGACGAGTTTGAATAAGGGGGAACCCATGGCAGTACGTAAACGTTTTATTGCCGGGGCCGTATGCCCGTCCTGCCAGGCGCAGGATTCGATGGCAATGTGGCGCGAGAATAATGTCGATATTGTTGAATGTGTTAAGTGCGGTCATCAGATGCGTGAGGCGGATAAAGAAGCCCGTGAACATGTCCGCAAAGATGAGCAAGTTATCGGGATCTTTCATCCGGACTAGCGATATACCCAGAGTTTTTTTAAGCTAAAGGGTACACAGGGGCGGATTTCCGTTACAATCTGCGCCAGCAATTTTCCCACGCTCAGGAGATATCATGAAAGTAGCAAAAGACCTGGTGGTCAGCCTGGCCTATCAGGTACGTACAGAAGACGGTGTATTGGTTGATGAGTCTCCGGTGAGTGCGCCGCTGGACTACCTGCATGGTCATGGTTCCCTGATCTCTGGCCTGGAAACAGCGCTGGAAGGTCACGATGTCGGCGACAAATTTGATGTTGCTGTAGGCGCAAACGACGCTTACGGTCAATACGACGAAAACCTGGTACAGCGCGTTCCTAAAGACGTCTTTATGGGCGTTGACGAGCTGCAGGTTGGTATGCGTTTCCTGGCTGAAACAGACCAGGGCCCGGTACCGGTAGAAATTACCGAAGTGGAAGACGACCATGTAGTGGTTGACGGTAACCACATGCTGGCTGGTCAGAACCTGAAATTCAACGTTGAAGTTGTTGCTATTCGCGAAGCAACCGAAGAAGAACTGGCTCATGGTCACGTTCACGGTGCGCACGGTCATGATCACGATCACGACCATGGCCACGATGGTTGCTGCGGCGGCCACGGCCACGATCATGACCACGGTCATGAGCATGGCAAAGGTGGTTGCGGCGGTCACGGTGGCTGCGGCTGCCACTAATAACCGTCGTCACGGTAAAAAAAGCGGGCTTTGCCCGCTTTTTTTATGTCTCAGTAGTGGGGTGGCGGCGTCTCTTCGGACTGTGAAGCGATGTGTGAGGGCTGGCTGGCTTTGAGTTTTTCTGCCATTAAGCGCATATGTTCGCGCAGCTTTGTCATTTCCAGTTCATGAGCAATGACTGTCTGGTTGAGTTCTTCAATGGTCATTTCCTGGAAGGCCAGTTTGCTTTCCAGTTCTGCCATCCGCGCTTCCATTGTTAAATCGTTCATGGTCTACCTCATTCAATGTCCTGCACGGTTATTACCAGGATGAAGGATTTTACTGAACTTTCACCCCGTCTGCAGCATCCACCTGGCGGCGCGAAACTAATTTAAACAAAAATAGTCTGAAAACAGGCGATTTCAGGGGAAGACCTTATGTTGATTTCGCCCACAACGTTTTATAGTACGTTTCTCATTTACGTTTAACCCTGGGGTGAGATGCCCCGGCCCTGGAGATATGGATGAAATCACTGTTTAAAGTCACGCTGCTGGCGACCACGATGGCCGTTGCACTGAATGCACCGCTCACCTTCGCTGCTGAAACCGCAACGAAAGATGCAGCTGCAGCAGCTGACAGCAAAGCGGCATTTAAAAATGACGACCAGAAATCCGCCTATGCGCTGGGTGCGTCACTGGGCCGCTACATGGAAAACTCCCTGAAAGAGCAAGAAAAACTGGGCATCAAACTGGATAAAGATCAACTGATCGCAGGTGTTCAAGATGCATTTGCTGATAAGAGCAAACTGACCGACCAGGAGATCGAACAGACTCTGCAGGCGTTTGAAACCCGCGTGAAGACTGCCGCGCAGGAAAAAATGGAAAAAGACGCTCAGGAAAACGAAACCAAGGGCAAAGCTTTCCGTGACGCGTTTGCTAAAGAGAAAGGCGTTAAAACCTCTTCTACTGGCCTGCTCTATCAGGTAGAGAAAGAAGGTACAGGTGATGCGCCGAAAGACAGCGATACCGTGGTGGTTAACTACAAAGGCACCCTAATTGACGGTAAAGAGTTTGATAACTCTTATACCCGTGGCGAGCCGCTCTCTTTCCGTCTTGATGGTGTTATCCCGGGCTGGACCGAAGGCCTGAAAAACATCAAGAAAGGCGGCAAAATCAAACTCGTGATCCCACCAGAACTGGCTTACGGCAAAAATGGCGTTCCGGGGATTCCGGCGAACTCTACGCTGGTCTTCAACGTAGAATTGCTGGATATCAAACCAGCACCGAAAGCAGACGCATCTGCTGCGCCTGATGCAGCTGCAGCAGCGGGCGATAAAGCCGCTGACGCAACCAAAAAATAATGATGTAAACGCCGCCGCCTTTTGAGCGGCGGTTTTTTTAGTGCAGCACAGAGATACAAACCATTCATAATGCTTCGGCGCGGAAGAGACCGGCATTTCCCTGACATACCCAAATCTGTGACCAGACAGCGCTGATGCCGTCAACAAAGAAGCAGCCTGTTGCATAAAGTGTATATAATTCTGGAAAGCGTTACCCACGCTGTATTAATTTAATCCTCTGTGTAAATGTCGAGCCTGCCCTGAAAACATAACGACAGGCTCCTGAAAAGGAGTGCTTTTTTTCATGTCCAGGTCGCTCTTAACCAACGAAACCAGTGAACTCGATTTACTGGATCAACGTCCTTTCGATCAAACTGACTTCGATATTCTTAAGTCATACGAAGCAGTTGTGGACGGGTTAGCGATGCTCATTGGTTCTCACTGCGAAATTGTTTTGCACTCCCTGCAGGATCTGAAATGTTCCGCCATTCGTATCGCTAACGGCGAGCACACCGGGCGTAAAATCGGTTCGCCGATTACTGACCTTGCATTGCGCATGCTGCATGATATGACCGGTGCGGACAGTAGCGTCTCTAAATGCTACTTCACGCGCGCGAAAAGCGGCGTTTTAATGAAATCGGTGACTATTGCTATTCGTAATCGCGATCATCGGGTCATTGGTCTGTTGTGTATCAACATGAACCTTGACGTGCCGTTCTCGCAAATCATGAACACCTTCATCCCACCAGAAACGCCGGATGCAGGTTCTTCAGTCAATTTTGCTTCTTCGGTAGAGGACCTGGTGACCCAGACCCTCGAGTTCACGATTGAAGAAGTGAATGCCGATCGTAACGTTTCCAATAACGCCAAGAATCGACAAATCGTTTTGAACCTCTACGAAAAAGGTATTTTCGATATTAAAGATGCCATCAACCAGGTGGCGGATCGTTTGAATATCTCCAAGCACACCGTCTATCTGTATATCCGCCAGTTTAAAAGCGGTGATTTCTCCGGGCAGGACCGTTAATGCGTTTTGCCTTGATGGTCACCGGACCAGCCTATGGTTCCCAACAGGCGAGCAGCGCATATCAGTTCGCCTGCGCGTTGCTGGCCAGTGGGCACGAGCTGGGATGCGTCTTTTTTTACCAGGAAGGGGTCAGCAACGCGAATCTGTTGACTTCTCCCGCCTCGGACGAGTTTGACCTCGTTCGCGCATGGCAACGCCTGCATGATCAGCATCAGGTTGCATTGCATATCTGCGTTGCGGCGGCGCTGCGTCGGGGGGTCGTTGATGAAACAGAGGCCGATCAACAGGGCTTGCCATGCGCTAATCTCCAGTCAGGTTTCACTCTCTCGGGCCTGGGAACATTGGCCGAAGCGGCATTAACGTGCGATCGTGTGGTGCAATTTTAATGAAACGTATCGCTTTTATCTTTACCTCTGCGCCACATGGATCTGCTGCCGGACGTGAAGGCCTTGATGCCCTAATGGCCGCGTCCGCTTTTACCGATGATATCGGCGTGTTTTTTATTGGTGACGGCGTCTTACAGTTGCTGGCGAATCAGCAGCCGAACGCTATCCTGGCGCGAGATTACATCGCGACCTTTAAAGTTCTTCCTCTTTATGACATCGAAACCTTTTGGGTTTGTCAGGCATCGCTACGTGAGCGTGGCCTGAGTAATGCGACACAATTTGTATTGCCCGCGCAGTTGCTGGAGCCGGATGCGCTTCGCGACCAATTAGATGGGTACGATGTTGTTATGACGTTTTGAGGCATTTATGTTGCACACTTTGGCTCATTCTCCCTGGCAATGTGATATGGCAACGTTACTGCGCACTGTGCGCAGCGGAGACGATCTTTTATTGATTTCTGACGGCGTGATAGCTGCTCTGGAAGGCGGGCAATACCTTGAGTTACTGCTAAATGCCCCCATAACGGTGCATGTGCTGAATGAAGACATTGATGCGCGGGGTCTGTCTGGTCAAATTTCGAGCAGTGTCGCCAGGGTTAGCTATAATGATTTCGTTAGCCTGGCGGTAAAACACGAGACTCAGATGCGTTGGTGATACGGGATCGTTGTATATTTCTTGACACCTTTTCAGCACAGCCATAAAATTCTGCGTCCTCATATTATATGAGGTCGATTTATTACGTGTTTACGAAGCAAAAGCTAAAACCAGGAGCTATTTAATGGCAACAGTTAACCAGCTGGTACGCAAACCACGTGCACGCAAAGTTGCGAAAAGCAACGTGCCTGCGCTGGAAGCATGCCCGCAAAAACGTGGCGTATGTACTCGTGTATATACTACCACTCCTAAAAAACCGAACTCCGCACTGCGTAAAGTATGTCGTGTTCGTCTGACTAACGGTTTTGAAGTGACTTCCTACATCGGTGGTGAAGGTCACAACCTGCAGGAACACTCCGTGATCCTGATCCGTGGCGGTCGTGTAAAAGACCTCCCGGGTGTTCGTTACCACACCGTTCGTGGTGCGCTTGACTGCTCCGGCGTTAAAGACCGTAAGCAAGCACGCTCCAAGTATGGCGTGAAACGTCCTAAGGCTTAATGGTTCTCCGTTAAGTAAGGCCAAACGTTTTAAATTAATGTCAAACTAAACTCTTTGAGTTTTGGACAATCCTGAATTAACAACGGAGTATTTCCATGCCACGTCGTCGCGTCATTGGTCAGCGTAAAATTCTGCCGGATCCGAAGTTCGGATCAGAACTGCTGGCTAAATTTGTAAATATCCTGATGGTAGATGGTAAAAAATCTACTGCCGAATCTATCGTATACAGCGCGCTTGAGACCCTGGCTCAGCGTTCTGGTAAAAACGAACTGGAAGCATTCGAAGTAGCTCTCGAAAACGTGCGCCCGACTGTAGAAGTTAAGTCTCGCCGCGTTGGTGGTTCTACTTATCAGGTTCCAGTTGAAGTCCGTCCGGTTCGTCGCAATGCTCTGGCAATGCGTTGGATCGTTGAAGCTGCTCGTAAACGCGGTGATAAATCCATGGCTCTGCGCCTGGCGAACGAACTTTCTGATGCTGCAGACAACAAAGGTACTGCAGTTAAGAAACGTGAAGACGTTCACCGTATGGCAGAAGCCAACAAGGCGTTCGCACACTACCGTTGGTAATCCCTTCGGTTTAGTCACCAGGCGGGCGCTTCGGTGCCCGCTCTGGCTCACTTAATCTGAACGTCTAAAGCAATAAACGAGGAATCAAATGGCTCGTACAACACCCATCGCACGCTACCGTAACATCGGTATCAGTGCGCACATCGACGCCGGTAAAACCACGACTACCGAACGTATTCTGTTCTACACCGGTGTAAACCACAAAATCGGTGAAGTTCACGACGGCGCCGCTACCATGGACTGGATGGAGCAGGAGCAGGAACGTGGTATCACCATCACTTCCGCTGCAACTACTGCATTCTGGTCTGGTATGGCCAAACAGTATGAACCGCATCGCGTAAACATCATCGATACCCCAGGGCACGTTGACTTCACTATTGAAGTAGAACGTTCCATGCGTGTTCTTGATGGCGCGGTAATGGTTTACTGCGCAGTTGGTGGTGTTCAGCCGCAGTCTGAAACCGTATGGCGTCAGGCAAACAAATATAAAGTTCCGCGTATCGCGTTCGTTAACAAAATGGACCGTATGGGCGCGAACTTCCTGAAAGTTGTTGGTCAGATCAAAACCCGTCTGGGCGCGAACCCTGTTCCGCTGCAACTGGCGATTGGTGCTGAAGAAGGTTTCACCGGTGTTGTTGACCTGGTGAAAATGAAAGCCATCAACTGGAACGATGCAGACCAGGGCGTTACCTTCGTTTACGAAGATATCCCGGCTGACATGCAGGACCTGGCTGACGAATGGCACCAGAACCTGATCGAATCCGCAGCTGAAGCATCTGAAGAGCTGATGGAAAAATACCTGGGCGGCGAAGAGCTGACCGAGGAAGAGATCAAGAAAGCGCTGCGTCAGCGTGTTCTGAACAACGAAATCATCCTGGTAACCTGTGGTTCTGCATTTAAGAACAAAGGTGTTCAGGCGATGCTGGATGCGGTAATTGATTACCTGCCTGCACCGACTGACGTACCGGCAATCAACGGTATTCTGGACGACGGTAAAGATACACCGGCTGAACGTCACGCAAGTGATGAAGAGCCGTTCTCTGCGCTGGCATTCAAAATCGCTACCGACCCGTTCGTAGGTAACCTGACGTTCTTCCGCGTGTACTCTGGCGTGGTTAACTCTGGTGATACCGTACTGAACTCCGTTAAAGCGGCTCGTGAACGTTTTGGTCGTATCGTACAGATGCATGCGAACAAACGTGAAGAGATCAAAGAAGTTCGCGCGGGCGATATCGCTGCAGCTATCGGTCTGAAAGACGTGACCACTGGTGACACCCTGTGTGACCCGGATCACCCGATCATTCTGGAACGTATGGAATTCCCGGAACCGGTAATCTCCATCGCGGTTGAACCGAAAACCAAAGCTGACCAGGAAAAAATGGGTCTGGCTCTGGGCCGTCTGGCTAAAGAAGACCCGTCTTTCCGCGTATGGACTGACGAAGAATCTAACCAGACCATCATCGCTGGTATGGGTGAACTGCACCTCGATATCATCGTTGACCGTATGAAGCGTGAATTCAACGTTGAAGCGAACGTAGGTAAACCTCAGGTTGCTTATCGTGAAGCGATTCGTCAGAAAGTTACCGATGTTGAAGGTAAACACGCGAAACAGTCTGGTGGTCGTGGTCAGTATGGTCATGTTGTTATCGACATGTACCCGCTGGAGCCGGGCTCAAATCCGAAAGGTTACGAGTTCATCAACGACATTAAAGGTGGTGTGATTCCTGGCGAATACATCCCGGCCGTTGATAAAGGCATCCAGGAGCAGCTGAAATCTGGTCCGCTGGCAGGTTACCCGGTAGTTGATATGGGCGTGCGTCTGCACTTCGGTTCTTACCACGACGTTGACTCCTCTGAACTGGCGTTTAAACTGGCTGCGTCTATTGCCTTTAAAGAAGGCTTTAAGAAAGCAAAACCAGTTCTGCTTGAGCCGATCATGAAGGTTGAAGTAGAGACTCCGGAAGAGAACACTGGCGACGTAATTGGTGACTTGAGCCGTCGTCGCGGTATGCTGCGCGGTCAGGAATCCGAAGTGACTGGCGTTAAGATCCACGCTGAAGTACCGCTGTCTGAAATGTTCGGATATGCAACTCAGCTGCGTTCTCTGACCAAAGGTCGCGCATCGTACACTATGGAATTCCTGAAGTATGATGATGCCCCGAACAACGTTGCTCAGGCCGTAATCGAAGCCCGTGGTAAATAAGCCGCAGGGTTAAAACCAAAGTCCCGTGCTCTCTCCATAAGGGGGGAGCACTATAGTAAGGAATATAGCCGTGTCTAAAGAAAAATTTGAACGTACAAAACCGCACGTTAACGTCGGCACCATCGGCCACGTTGACCACGGTAAAACTACTCTGACTGCTGCAATCACTACCGTTCTGTCCAAAACTTACGGTGGCCAGGCTCGCGCATTCGACCAGATCGATAACGCGCCGGAAGAAAAAGCACGTGGTATCACCATCAACACCTCTCACGTTGAATACGATACTGCGATCCGTCACTACGCACACGTAGACTGCCCGGGCCACGCCGACTATGTTAAAAACATGATCACCGGTGCTGCGCAGATGGACGGCGCGATCCTGGTTGTTGCTGCGACTGACGGCCCGATGCCGCAGACCCGTGAGCACATCCTGCTGGGTCGTCAGGTAGGCGTTCCGTACATCATCGTGTTCCTGAACAAATGCGACATGGTTGATGACGAAGAGCTGCTGGAACTGGTTGAAATGGAAGTTCGTGAACTTCTGTCTCAGTACGATTTCCCGGGCGACGACACTCCGATCGTTCGTGGTTCTGCTCTGAAAGCGCTGGAAGGCGAAGCAGAGTGGGAAGCGAAAATCATCGAACTGGCTGGCCACCTGGATACCTATATCCCGGAACCAGAGCGTGCGATTGACAAGCCGTTCCTGCTGCCGATCGAAGACGTATTCTCCATCTCCGGTCGTGGTACCGTTGTTACCGGTCGTGTAGAGCGCGGTATCATCAAAGTGGGTGAAGAAGTTGAG
>FONB01000033.1 GCA_900112785.1 Phytobacter palmae
CCGCCGAAAAGCGGAGATTGATGAAAATCGCGAACTGGGACTGGTGTATGACACCGACCCCGCCAATGACAAAGGAGGCACCAGTGCCGAAGCAGCAACGAAACCGGGTGAGCCGCCGCCCGAAAGCCAGCGTAAAAAATAACTCCTGGTTTCGCATGAAGGCCAGCGCGGCT
Organism: Phytobacter palmae; assembly: GCA_900112785.1. Taxonomy (GTDB): domain Bacteria; phylum Pseudomonadota; class Gammaproteobacteria; order Enterobacterales; family Enterobacteriaceae; genus Phytobacter; species Phytobacter palmae. The sequence goes on from FONB01000033.1 coordinate 174, forward strand.
GATGAAGCGGAAATTTATATTTATGACGAAATCGGCTTCTGGGGGGTGACCGCAAGACAGTTTGTCAGTGACCTGCAGGCGCTGGGCGATGTCAGCCACATTAACCTGCATATCAATTCTCCCGGTGGCGATGTCTTTGAAGGTATCGCCATTTTTAATGCCCTCAAATTCCACGGCGCGGCCATTACCGTGCATATCGACGGTATTGCCGCGTCGATGGCATCCGTTATCGCTATGGTCGGCAACCCGGTCATCATGCCGGAAAATACCATGATGATGATCCACAAACCGTGGGGATTTGCAGGCGGTGACGCGAACGATATGCGGGATTACGCCGATCTTCTGGACAAAATGGAAGCTGTTCTGATCCCCGCCTACGCAGAAAAAACAGGGAAATCGGCAGAAGAAATCGCGGCCATGCTGGAAGACGAAACCTGGATGAACGGCAGTGAATGTGTTGCCCAGGGATTTGCAGACCAGACCACACCATCACTGCAGGCGATGGCCTGCATTCAGTCAAAACGTATTGAGGAATTTGAAAAGATGCCTAACGCCATCCGTAATATGATCACACCTCCGCGCAACACCACGGCGCGTGAACCTGCAACCCCGCAGCAGCAACCCGCCGCTCCAGTTCTGGACGAAAATGCCATTGTCGCGCGGGTTGTGGCTGAACAGAAAGCCCGTGTAAGCGGCATTCAGGATGTGTTTGCCATGTTCGGTGGTAAACACCTGGAACTGCAGGCCGCCTGCATCAGCGATGTCGAATGTTCTGTGGCCATGGCGAAAGATAAGCTGCTGGCCGAACTGGGTAAAGACGCTACTCCTTCCAATAAAAACAACCAGCCCCACATTTATGCGGGCAACGGGAATATTGTTGGTGATGGTATCCGTCAGGCGCTGATGTTCCGCGCAGGCTACGCTAATCGTGAAAACGATAACGTTTACAATGGGATGACACTGCGTGAATTTGCGAGAATGTCACTGACGGAGCGTGGCATTGGCGTTTCTACGCTAAACCCGATGCAAATGGTAGGGATGGCATTCACACACAGCACGTCTGATTTCGGCAATATTCTGCTCGATGTTGCACACAAATCACTCCTGCAGGGGTGGGACAGTGCCGAAGAGACATTCCCGCTCTGGACCAAAAAAGGTGATCTGTCTGATTTCAAAGTCTCTCACCGAGTGGGTATGAATGATATTTCGGCACTTCCCGTGGTGCGGGAGGGCGCCGAATATACCTATGGCACAACCAGTGATCGCGGGGAACCTATTGCACTGGCAACCTATGGTAAGTTGTTTTCGATCACCCGACAGGCCATCATCAACGATGACCTGAATCAGTTGACCGGGATTCCGGCAAAAATGGGGCGCGCAGCAAAAGCGACTATTGGTGATCTGGTCTACAAAGTACTGACTTCGAATCCGTCAATGTCTGACAAGACCCCACTGTTTCACACTGACCACAGCAACCTCAGCACTGGCGCGATCGACATTTCCAGCCTCGATAAGGCCCGTCAGTTGATGCTAACGCAAAAAGATAAGGAGTCGGAGCATTCACTTAACATTCGTCCGGCATTCCTGCTGGTGCCCAGAGCACTGGAAACGCTGGCGAGCCAGACCATTCGTTCAGCAAGTGTTAAAGGTGCGGATGCTAATTCCGGGGTAAATAACCCGCTGCAAAACTTTGCAGAGATCATCGGCGAGGCCCGTCTTGATGATGCGGATAAATTTGCCTGGTATCTCGCCGCCGCGCAGGGTTCCGATACTATTGAGGTAGCCTATCTCAATGGCGTCGATACGCCGTATCTTGATCAAATGGAGGGATTCACGTCTGACGGCATTGTCAATAAAGTGCGTATCGATGCCGGGGTCGCACCGCTTGATTATCGCGGTCTCGTGAAATCCTCCGGTAAGTAATTCTCAGCCAACTTAGTCGCCCGTAAGGGCTTTTTTTATGTCTGCAATACGGCTCCAGCCGGAGCCGTGGAGAGCTTTTATGAAAAATCATATTCAGGATGGACACACCATCGCGATCACCAACACCGGAACGGAACCCATTCTTAGTGGTTCGCCAGTCGCGATTGGTGACATTGTGGCAGTCGCTATTACTGACATTAAACCCGGCTTTACGGGGGATGGCTGTGCACGGGGTGTCATGGAGTTGCCGAAGCTGGCTGCTGATAACATTGCGCAGGGAAAATCGGTCTATCTCAAAGACGGAAAAATCCAGTTAACAGCTACTGACGCAATTCCGGCAGGAAAAGCCTGGGAAGCTGCCGGAGCCAGCAGCACGACAGTGCTGGTCTGCATTAATGTCTAATCCCTTCGAACAAATGGTGGCGCGCATGGATGCCGCCACCATCCGGCGCATGGGAAACCCGGTCACTATCAATGGCAACGACTTTATCGCGGTAGAAAGTCATTTTGTGCCTGAAATGGGGCCGGTGGTCGGTGATGGCATTTCGCTGGTGGTGTTCAGTGAAAACTACCAGCCGCGCCGTAATGATGAACTGGTATGGAAAGGCACGGAGTACAAGGTTACGCGCAGCCAGTTTTTTAACGGTAAGCCACAAATCTGGATTGAATAGGAGGTTGTCATGTCCGCTATTAACGGGCTTGAGCAGGCAATCGCAAACCTCAACAGCATCAGTAAAACGGCGGTTCCCCGTGCTTCTGCTCAGGCTGTTAACCGGGTCGCGGGGCGCGCCGTCAGCCGAAGCGTCCGCACTGTCGCAACGGACACGAAGGTGCCACGTAAGCTGGTGAATCAGCGAGCGAAGCTGAAAAAAGCCACGGTCAGCAAACCCAGGGCCACTATCCGGGTTAACCGGGGAAATCTGCCCGCGATAAAGCTCGGTGTGGCGAGTGTGAGACTTTCACGGCGAAAACGCGACAAACAGGGCGCTAACAGTGTCCTGCGGATTGGTCCGTTTTCTTTCCCCGGTGGTTTTATCCAGCAACTGAAAAACGGTCGCTGGCATGTCCTGCGGCGAACAACGAAAAGCCGCTATCCCGTGGAGGTTGTGAGCATTCCTCTGGCGGCCCCGTTAACCGAGGCGTTTAAAGCGGAGACAAACAAGCTGATGCAGTCCGATATGCCTAAAGAGTTGTCTGCTGCGCTTAAAAACCAACTGCGACTGGTATTAATCCGATGAAACACCCTCAAATACGCGCTGCTGTTCTGGATGCGCTTAAAGACAACATCACTGATTCTGTTACCTGGTTTGATGGCCGTCCGGCATTTCTGGAGGTTCAGGATCTGCCTGCCGTCGCCGTCTACCTGACCGATGCGCAATTTACTGGCGCAATGGTGGATGAGGACCAGTGGTCAGCAACGCTGCATATCGAAGTCTTTCTTAAGGCCGATCTGCCTGATGCGGCGCTGGATGAATGGATGGAATCACGGATTTATCCCGTCCTTTCAGACATTCCAGGTCTGTCCGACCTCATCGAACTGATGGCCCCACTCGGCTATGACTATCAGCGCGATGACGAAATGGCGACATGGGGATCGGCAGATATGCAGTATTCAATCACCTATATTATGTGAGGCAACTATGGCAACACCAAACCCACTGGCACCCGTTAAAGGTGCCGGGACAACACTCTGGTTGTATACCGGTTCAGGCACAGCGAATCCGCTGGTCGATACCGACTGGACGCGGCTGGCTCAGGTCAAGGAACTGACACCGGGCGAACTGACGGCAGATTCATTTGACGACACGTATATTGATGATGCAAATGCCGACTGGACTGCTACCGGGCAGGGGCAGAAATCTGCGGGTGACACGTCGTTCACTCTGGCCTGGAAACCCGGCGAACAGGGACAAATTGCGCTGGTGCAGTGGTTTGAAGATGGCTCAAACCGCACATACCGCATCAAATACCCTAACGGCACGGTGGATGTGTTTTCTGGCTGGGTCAGCAGCCTGGGTAAGGCCGTGACGAACAAGGAAAACATCACCCGCACGGTCAAAGTCACTAACAGCGGCAAACCCTCACTGGCAGAAGACACCACCACCCCGGTCATTGCTGTTTCGGGCGCGTCTTTTGATAAATCGACAGCGGCTGTGGCTGTAGGAGCAACCACGACACTAAACCTGTCCGTTCTGCCTGCCAGTGCGACCGATAAATCATTCCGCCTGGCGTCATCCGACCCGTCGAAAGCGACAGTCAGCGTGGCCGGTAGTGTTGTCACCGTCACGGGTGTTGCAGCCGGAATTGCCGAAATCCTCGCGATTACGAATGACGGCTCGTTCGCGGCTGTCAGCAAAATCACCGTATCCTGATCGGAGTCATGCATGTTTCTGAAAACTGAGCCGCTGGAATACAACGGCGAAACCGTCACGCTTTATGAATTATCAGCGCTGCAGCGCATTGAATTCATCGGCTACATTGCTGAGCTGAACAAGGGAGTGCCTGCTGACACCACTGAAATGAGCGAGGAAACGCTCGCGGGGATTGTGACGGCCATTAATGTGAAGATTGGCGCGCGGATCGTCGCCATGTCACTGTGGCAGAAAGCAGGATTAAAGGGGCCATCCGTTGAAGAACTTCATCAGGAAGTTCTTTCTGGCTGGCCTTTGCCTGCCATTTCAGAAGCGGATTTCATTGTACGTAACCTGTCCGGAATGTTGCCCGTTGCACCTGATGCAGAATCAAACGCAGACACGGAACCCCACTCCCCGGAAAAGCCCACGCCGCAGCCCTGAAATTCGCCCTTAAACTTGCCCGTGAGTTCCGCAGA
>FONB01000003.1 GCA_900112785.1 Phytobacter palmae
CGGTCCCTATCTGCCGTGGGCGCTGGAGAATTGAGGGGGGCTGCTCCTAGTACGAGAGGACCGGAGTGGACGCATCACTGGTGTTCGGGTTGTCATGCCAATGGCACTGCCCGGTAGCTACATGCGGAAGAGATAAGTGCTGAAAGCATCTAAGCACGAAACTTGCCCCGAGATGAGTTCTCCCTGACTCTTTAAGAGTCCTGAAGGAACGTTGAAGACGACGACGTTGATAGGCCGGGTGTGTAAGCGCAGCGATGCGTTGAGCTAACCGGTACTAATGAACCGTGAGGCTTAACCTTACAACGCCGAAGATGTTTTGGCGTGAGAGACGATTTTCAGCTCAGATTCAGAGTCCGAAGGATTTTGCGCTGAGACAAGGCGGCAAACGAAGAAAAGGAAGGAGCATACTGAGGTATGTGACTGACTTTACGAGAGCAGCCAACGCAGTATCAGTGCGAAAGACACAGGACAGAGCACAAAGAATTTGCCTGGCGGCTTTAGCGCGGTGGTCCCACCTGACCCCATGCCGAACTCAGAAGTGAAACGCCGTAGCGCCGATGGTAGTGTGGGGTCTCCCCATGCGAGAGTAGGGAACTGCCAGGCATCAAATTTAGCGTGCTGATATGGCTCAGTTGGTAGAGCGCACCCTTGGTAAGGGTGAGGTCCCCAGTTCGACTCTGGGTATCAGCACCAGTTTTAAGGTTAAAGTTCGGCGCTTAGAAAGAATTTGTCTGGCGGCTTTAGCGCGGTGGTCCCACCTGACCCCATGCCGAACTCAGAAGTGAAACGCCGTAGCGCCGATGGTAGTGTGGGGTCTCCCCATGTGAGAGTAGGGAACTGCCAGACATCAATTAAAACAAAAGGCTCAGTCGAAAGACTGGGCCTTTTGTTTATGGCATAGATTTATTGTGAATATGCAGCGCTTCTTCACTCCAGGCTTCTGAAACTGCATCAATAAAAAAGGCCATCCGCAAGGATGGCCTTTTGCATTTCTATGATTAATGTCAGTGGATAACCTGCGACAGAAAAGCACGGGTGCGCTCAGACTTAGGATTCGCGAAAAACTCCTGCGGCGGTGCCTGCTCGACGATTTCACCACGATCCATAAAGATCACCCGGTCCGCAACGGTACGCGCAAAACCCATTTCATGTGTTACGCACAGCATTGTCATGCCTGATTCTGCCAGACCAATCATGGTATCCAGTACTTCTTTCACCATTTCGGGGTCAAGCGCCGAGGTCGGTTCATCGAAGAGCATAATTTTCGGTTTCATACAGAGTGAGCGGGCGATAGCAACACGCTGCTGCTGACCACCAGAAATTTGCCCCGGGAATTTATGGGCGTGCTCAGCGATGCGAACACGCTCCAGATAGTGCATTGCCAGCGCTTCGGCTTCCTTCTTCGGCATCTTCCTCACCCAGATTGGTGCCAGCGTACAGTTCTGCAGTACCGTCAGATGCGGGAAAAGATTGAAGTGCTGAAATACCATACCGACTTCCTGGCGAACCTTTTCTATATTACGGATATCTTCGTTTAACTCGATACCATCTACCACGATACGGCCCTGCTGATGTTCTTCCAGATGATTAATACAGCGAATGGTGGTGGATTTTCCTGAGCCGGAAGGTCCGCACAGAACGATACGTTCCCCTTGTTTAACCTTAAGGTTAATATCTTTAAGTACGTGAAATTGCCCGTACCACTTATTCACATCTTCGAGCGTAATCATCGCATCGGCAGGTTGCATAGTAATTTGACTCATAATTTCCTCAATGCGCTGAACGCCCGGTATTGAAGCGCTTCTCCAGATGTTGGCTATAGCGCGACATGCTAAAACAGAAAATCCAGTAAACTAACGCGGCAAACACATAACCCTCGGTCGACATACCGAGCCAGGCTGGGTCAACCGTTGCCTGCTGGACGCTACTGAAAAGATCAAACAGACCGATAATGATCACGAGGCTGGTATCTTTAAACAGCGCGATGATGGTATTTACCAGACCCGGAATAACCAATTTTAAGGCCTGCGGTAAAATCACCAGCCCTTGTGTTTTCCAGTATCCCAGCGCCAGTGACTCGGCAGCTTCGTATTGCCCTTTTGGCAGAGCCTGTAAACCGCCACGCACGACTTCGGCGACGTAGGCGGACTGAAACAGAATCACCCCGACCAGTGCGCGAATCAACTTATCGATATTTGTGCCTTCCGCCATAAACAGCGGCAGCATGACTGAGGACATGAACAGTACGGTGATCAACGGTACGCCACGCCAGAACTCGATAAAAATCACTGACAATACCCGCACCACCGGCATTTTTGAGCGACGCCCGAGCGCCAGCAATATGCCCAGAGGTAAAGCGCCAGCGATACCCACAGAGGCGATGATCAACGTCAGCGTTAACCCGCCCCACTGGCGCGTTTCCACGCGATCGAGTCCCAAAAAACCACCGTACATCAGCCACCACACCACAAGAGGATAGGCTACGGCCCAGCAAGCGATATAGCGACCCCGACTCGGTAGCTTTTTCCAGAACATCGGTACGATAGAAAGGAGTCCGACAATCAAGGCGAGGTTAATGCGCCAGCGTTGCTCATGCGGATAGAGGCCATACATGAACTGACCAAAACGCTCATGAATAAACACCCAGCACGCACCCGCTTTGGTACAGTCCGCGCGTGTCGATCCTATCCAGTTAGCCTGAAAAAGGGCCCAGTTCAGCAGCGGCGGAATCAATTCCCACATCAGCCACAGACAGAAGAGCGTCAGCAGCGCGTTCAGCCAGCTTGAAAATAAGTTTTTCTTTATCCACAGCACAATACCGCTGCTTCCTGCACGGGTCTGGCGCGTAGATTGAGACAGAATAGCTTTTGTCATCAGATGTCCTTAGCGCTCAATTAATGCAATACGGCGATTATAGATATTCATAAGCAACGAAATCGACAGGCTGATAATCAGATAAACCGACATAGTTATCGCTATAGTTTCGATGGCCTGGCCTGTTTGGTTGAGTACCGTACCGGCGAACAACGACACCATATCCGGATAACCAATTGCGGCTGCCAGAGACGAGTTTTTTGCAATGTTCAAATACTGGCTGGTCAGCGGTGGAATAATGACACGCAGCGCCTGAGGAATGATGACCTGACGCAATGTCACCGGATTGGGCAAACCAAGCGAACGTGCCGCCTCATGTTGGCCGTGGGGAACAGACTGAATGCCTGCGCGTATAATCTCGGCAATAAATGCTGAGGTGTAAACTGACAGGGCAATTGTCAGTGCGGCCAGTTCCGGAATTAACACCATGCCACCCTGGAAGTTGAAACCACGCAAATGCGGGATTTCCCAGTGAAGCGCCGCACCAAATACCCAATGTGCCAGCAACGGGAGCCCAATGATCAACCCCAGTGCCGTTGGCCATGTGCGACGTAGCTGGCCGGTTTTAATCTGATGTGCTTTGTTGAAGCGATACAGACCGATGCTGATAGCCAGTGCGAGAACAATCGTGCCGATAAATGCCCATAGTCCTTCGCCCAGTTGAGGTGATGGGATATAGAGCCCCCTGTTACTGAGAAAAAGCAAATCCATAGCGCCAATAGCCTGACGTGGGCCAGGTAAATTACGCAGTACGGCGAAATACCAGAAGAAGATTTGCAGCAGTGGGGGAATATTTCGGAACGTCTCGATATAAATCGTAGAAAGTTTACGCAGCAGCCAGTTTTCTGAAAGACGGCAGAGCCCAAGGAAGAAGCCGATAAACGACGCAAAAACAATGCACAGCGCAGATACCAGTAAAGTGTTGAGCAGGCCTACAAAGAAAACCCGGCCATAAGTGTCACCCTGTTCGTAGTCGATAAGGTGCTGAACAATGCCAAATCCGGCAGCGCGGTCGAGAAAAGCAAAACCAGAGGTAATGCCACGACTGTTCAGGTTGGTAATAGTATTGTGTATCAAATAGATCGCGATGCTGATAACAGCAAGAATAGCGATAATTTGAAACAGCCAGGCACGAACCGCAGGGTTTGAAAAGGAGAGCGATCCTTTAACGGTTGGGCGGCGTTGGGACATAAGAAAACCTCGGTAACCATGACTCTGGAGTGGGCGCCGCATGTGCAGCGCCCGTTACAGCGCTTACGTCTTAACGTACTGGCGGAGCGTACTGGATGCCGCCGTTGTTCCAGAGATTGTTCTGGCCACGTTTGATTTTCAGCGCGCTGTCAGCACCGACGTTACGTTCAAAGATTTCAGAGTAGTTGCCCACTTTCTTGATGATGTTGTAGGCCCATTTGTTGTCGAGCTTCAGGTCTTTACCAAAATCACCTTCGGTGCCCAACAGATGCGCCATGTCTGGCGTTGCCGGTTTAGCTGCTTTCTCGTCAACGTTTTTCGAGTTAATGCCCATTTCTTCTGCGTTCAGCATGGCAAACAGCGTCCAGCGAACGATGGAGAACCAATCTTCATCACCGCGACGAACGACCGGGCCCAGCGGCTCTTTGGAGATAACTTCTGGCAGAACGATCCATTCAGCCGGGTTGCTCAGCTTAATGCGCAGCGCGTACAGCTGGGACTGGTCAGATGCCAGTGTATCGCAACGACCTGATTCCAGCGCTTTTGCGGATTCATCAGAACGGTCAAAGGTTACCGGCGTGTATTTCATATTGTTGGATTTAAAGTAATCCGCCACGTTAAGCTCGGTATCGGTACCCGCCTGAATACATACGGTTGCGCCATCCAGCTCTTTGGCGCTTTTCAGGCCTGCTTTGTTGTGGGTCAGGAAGCCGATACCGTCGTAATAGGTTACGCCAGTAAATGACATACCCATGCCTGCATCGCGTGAAGAGGTCCAGGTTGTGTTACGGGAAAGAATATCTACCTCGCCGGATTGCAGCGCAGTGAAACGCTCTTTAGCGGTCAGCGGGGTGTATTTTACTTTCGTGTCATCGCCAAATACGGCCGCAGCAACGCCACGGCATACATCTACATCGATACCGGTAAATTTACCGTTTGCATCTGCGTAAGAGAAGCCAGGGAGACCGTCACTGATACCGCACTGTACAAAACCTTTCTTCTTAACGGCATCCAGAGTTGTGCCAGCATGGGCTTGATTAGCAACGGCAAACAGCACGCCGGCAGCTGCCAGGCTGGCAATCATCATCTTTTTCATAATGCATCCTGTGTGGCGAAAAATTATCGTTATATGAAGGCGTCCGGGAAACGCCTAAAACCTGTCTGTGGCTTTGGCCATACTCTTTAAAGCAAAGGTAGTGCCAGTTTTTGCGAACGCGGAAAAATGCGAGCCGCGAGCGCAATATGGAGAGTGTAGACAGGAAAAAATAACCGCAACGCCCTGCTATGGTGCAAAATTCCAACCTGCGCCACAAAACAGAGCAAAAAACTTTCACTTAGCCAATTCTGCTAACAAATAAGTTTCCTGGGTTAATATAAGCAAGGAAGTTAAACGTATTACTTTGTGAAACATGTCACGAGCAGGGATGAAATAATCAAAAATGTGGTGGGAAATCATGCGGAACTGCAGAATTATTTAAATAGTTTGCTCATTTTTGATGCTAAAAATTTACGCCGATAAAAAGAGATGCACTGTAATAAAGCAAAGCGCGGCATAGCCGCGCTTTGGACCCATTATTTAGTTAACGCGACGATACCCAGCGTTAAGCCTGCCAGTGCTGCAGCCCCTCCGGCAATCGCACCTGCGGTTTCCCAGTTATCCTGAGTTGTTCCTTTTACGCAGGTATTGGTATGGACCAGACGGCCCTGGTCGTCATACACAGGGACGCAAGGAGAGTCATGCGCACAGCCTGCCAGGGTAGCGGTAAGCAGAACAACGGAAATTAATCTTTTCATGATGTTACCTCTAAATAGTTCCGATCCCCGGTATCAAATAACGATACCAGTGCAGAATCGATACGCTATTTTAACATCGCGAATATTAAGAATGCTTCGTTCAATAATCTCAAAGTATGAGTAGTGTAAACATCATGGAGAGAATAACGATATTCCACCGAATTATGCAGAAAAAAAGGAAGTGCAAAAGAGGCTGCGAAAGTTTTGATAACAGAATAGAAAAGTTTCAGGTTTGTTATCTGCGATGAGCCAATGATTTTAATGAAGATTATGTAAATAGCAATAACAGAAAAGATTAAAAATACTGACAGGCATTTTTATAAGAGGGTGTGAAATTCAACACCCTTACTTATCTATTCTATTCATATTTAAAAAACAGGTTCCTGTTGGCACAAGGTATTTCCCTGAGAACTGATAATTTCAGGCGTGACCGGGCGACCCAGAAGATAACCTTGTAAGGTATTGCACCCCAACTCAGTCAAAAAGGCTTGCTGTTCTGCGGTTTCAACCCCTTCCGCCACCACCTTCAAATTTAACGTTTTCGCCAGCGCGATGATAGCCGAGACGATAGTCGCATCGTCGCCATCGCTGCTGAGTTCTCTGACAAAAGCGCGATCAATTTTTAGTTCACATGCGGGAAGCCGCTTGAGATAGAGCAAGCTGGAATAGCCGGTACCAAAGTCGTCAATAGACGCCTGCACGCCTGCATCGGTAAGCTCCGTCAAGACACGAACGCTCTCGTCAGGGTTGGTCATCGCCGTGGTTTCGGTAACTTCCAGAATTAGTGTGTCAGGTGGCACCCCATGCTTTTGCAGACTATCCATGATGGTCTGAACCAGCGATGGCTGTTCAAATTGCAGTGTTGATAAGTTGACCGCTACCGACCAGTCGATATTACCCTGTTCGCGCCATTCGCTTAACTGGCGACACGCTTCATCAATGACCCAGTTTCCAAGTGGGACAATCAGGCCGGTCTTTTCTGCCAACGGTAAAAAGATATCCGGAGAGAGCATCCCGCGTTTTGGATGCTGCCAGCGGAGCAGGGCTTCAAAGCCGATGATTGGTCCTGCTGGTGCCTGGAATTTGGGCTGATAAACCAGGCGGAACTCTTTACGTTCTGTTGCCAGCCACAGGTCGTTCATCAGCTGTAACTGCGTCTGCGCAAGGGTGTTCATGGAGGGCTGGAAGAAGTGATAGCCGTTTCGCCCCATATGTTTGGTGTGATACATCGCAGCGTCCGCGTTAAACATCAGTTCACGCTCATTTTTACCATCGTGCGGATAGAGGGCGATGCCAACGCTCAGGGTGACCATCATGTCATAGGGATCGATATTAAACGGTTTGTCGATAACGCGTACCAGCGAGCCTGCAAGCGCCGCTGCTTCATCAGGGGCGCATACTTCTGTTAACAGGACGAATTCGTCTCCGCCCATACGAGCCAGCGTATATTGTCCGTTGAGCTGCTGTCTGAGGCGTTCAGTTACGGCAACCAGCAATTTATCGCCCACATCGTGCCCATAGGCGTCGTTAACGGTTTTAAAGCCGTCCAGGTCCATAAACATCAGAGCGAAGAAAGACCCTTCACGTCTGGCTTTATTTATCGCCTGATCCAGACGGTCTTCCAGCAGTACGCGGTTAGGCAGGCGCGTTAGGGTATCGTGTAGCGCCAGTTGGGCAAGTTCACGGTTCGCTTCTGCCAGTGAAGAAGCCAGTTGAGATGTTCGCGCCTGCAGGCGTGCATCCAGCATGGAAACGAGGAGGGTGATGCCGAGGATGGAAAATGCCACGACACTGACCAGTACGGCCAGCCAACTACCATTAACACCATGGTGAATCATTGGTTCCTGGTCAGGGAATTGCGCAGCCATCATGCCACTGTAATGCATACCGGCAATGGCGAGCCCCATCAAAATAGCCGCACCAAAGCGCATTAATGCTACCTGAGCGGCTTCATGGCGAAGACGGAAAGTTAGCCAGAGCGCGGCAAAAGAGGCGGTTAACGCAATGATGACCGAGACGGCGACCCAGAACATATCCCAGATAATAGCGGGTTCTACTTTCAGTGCTGCCATGCCCGTATAGTGCATAGCAACGATCCCCATACCCATCACAAAGGAACCGGGCAGAAGATGCAGCATCGTCAGTTCATTGCCGCTGACTAACCAGAGTGCGAACCATGAGGCGCCGATGGCGATGAGCATGGAGAGCGCCGTCAATAATGGGTCATAGCTCAGGTGCATTGAGATATCCATCGCCAGCATGCCGATAAAATGCATGGCCCAGATACCGATGCCCATTGCTACACCGCCGCCGGTCAACCACACCCATGATGAAGATCCTGAGCTGGTGGACACTCGACCTGCCATATTTAGCGCAGTATAGGAAGCCAGAATGGCGACAATAAAAGAAACAGCAACAAGGATTTGGTCGTATTGGCTAACCAGCATGATGTCATCAACTCATTCACAAAAGGTCTTATGCGTAACTACACTTGAGAAGACAAAAAAGGTGGTGACATTATCATTGCAAATGGACGACTCAAAACGGTTTCTCTGCTTGCACGAAGCAAGAGGCCGGATGGGAAAACAGCTAATTTAAATCAGCACAGTTCACCAGCTTGAGAGGATTGACGGAATCCATGTTTCGGCATTTATCTACCTCTGTTGTCAGGAATTCGATCCACTGCATGATCAATGCATCCAGCAACAGGACAGAAAGGGCAAAAATAACCAGCCAAAAATACTTTCGAATCATCCCGCATATCCTTTTCGTGCAACCATTCATTGGGAATATACACGAAAATGTTATCGGCAGGAGTTGAGGAAAGATAAGTTTTTTGGCGGAATCCCGGCGAAAAAAAGCGCGTCCCCATGCCGGTCCGCGCCTTTTAATCAGCAGTTTCTGATGGCTATCAGTTCATGCCGTATTTTCAGAACCTACGTTTTTATGGTTCGTGCCAGTTTACTGATATTCATCTTCATGAAATAAAACGATTAATTACCTTTTATTGCTCACCTGTGTACATTGTCGGTCATGGGGGTAACATTGAGATGAGTGGTCAATGGGGTAGTCAGCGTTATGAATGAACTGAGGTTTTTATCGCTGGTGGTACGAACAAACTGAGCGATACGTCACTAAGAAAAATGTTGGGCAGGGAAAGCCCTGCTGAAAATTTTATACGTTGCCGTGTGGCCGGAACGCTTGCCGCAAAGGCGCGTCACCGCCAGCGCATGGCCGCTCCGGAATATCGATGACGCACGGAGATAATCCTTCTTCATGGCGGTGCTGGTGGCCCTGTAATTTACGCATTTATCGTTTCTGTAGGAAAGGACTTGCCAGAAACACCGGCAGGGCACTATCTGGCAATAAGATGGGGTTATTCGCAGGAGGCGTAAAACTCTTCTTTGCTGTATCCATACCACGCAGAGCATTTCTGTGCTGTTGCGGGTACCTTTACAGTGGCAGTTTTATGTGTTCCCTTATATTGGCATACAAGAAATACGGACGTGTTATGCTCCTTCGCATAATCCTGTGAGTCCTTAAGTGTCCATACCAGTTCTTCATCCGTATCCGGCAATAATGAAGCCCTTTCTTCTGGCGGCCCGACGAAAACATCAACTAAATTCATTCGGTGTTTTTTGTTGCCTTCTTTTAAAACAGGCGGGCAGTTTACTTTTTCGGCAAAAACAGAACTGGAAAAAAGTAATGCCACGCTACCTAAAATTACTGTTTTACTCCACAACATAGTAATTCCCTCCGACGTTTTCGGGGCGCGGTTGCTGAGTGAAGCGGATTGTTCGCTGACTGACAGGGTGAGGTGTTATTACTTTTTCGCCTCGCTTATCGGTACTGTGTCCCATCCACTGAGCCAGAACCTGAATCCCATTTGCATCTTGCCCGGGGTAATCGATGTATTTCCTTTAACCAGTACGCCGCGTCGCCATGCTGCCGTTCGCGGCCAGAGGGCTAACGCGCATAGTTAACCGCATTGCTAATTCGCAACTCACTGCGCCGTTGGCACCCATCCCTGTACAGCCCGTAGATATCTCACGTTATCGTTCGGTGTAGTTATATGTAATCAGTGGTGTAGTCAGTTCAATAAAAAAGGCGCTATCCCATGCCGAGTAGCGCCTTTTTAAACAGTCACTTAGCTGATAATTATCAGTTCATGCCGTATTTTTTCAGTTTCTTACGCAGCGTACCACGGTTGATACCCATCATCAGGGCAGCGCGGGTTTGGTTGCCGCGGGTGTATTGCATCACCATGTCCAACAGTGGCTGTTCAACCTCAGCCAGTACCAGCTCATACAGGTCATTAACATCCTGACCGTTCAGTTGAGCAAAATAGTTCTTCAGTGCCTGTTTAACCGAGTCACGCAGGGGCTTTTGAGTTACCTGATCCTGAGAGTTAACGGTAGAAACGGTCAGTACGTCAGAATTTACGCGTTGTTCGAACATAGTTCTGTCAGCTCTTTATTTCATTACGCAAGATTTTCGAAGTATGCCTCCAACGCCTCCAGCTGTTCGCTGGCATCCTCTATGGCGTTGAATGTGCGCCGAAACTGGTCATTTGGAGCGTGCTCCTGGAGATACCAGGAGACGTGTTTACGTGCAATTCGGTACCCTTTTGCCTGACCATAAAAGTCATGCAATTCCCGAACATGCGCGCAAAGCAAGCGCTTAACCTCTGCCAAAGGCAGTGGGGCGAGCAGCTCCCCAGTGTCCAGATAATGCTGGATTTCCCGAAAGATCCAGGGTCTTCCCTGAGCTGCACGGCCTATCATCAGGGCATCAGCCCCCGTATAGTCGAGTACAGCTCTGGCTTTAAGCGGGTCAGTGATGTCACCATTCGCGATAATCGGAATGGAAACCTTCTGCTTAACTGCCCGAATGCTGTCGTACTCAGCGTCTCCGTTGAACAAACAGGCGCGGGTGCGTCCATGTATGGTCAGAGCCTGAATGCCACAGTCTTCAGCCAGTTGGGCAATTTCTACGCAGTTACGGTGTTCCGGAGCCCAGCCAGTGCGAATCTTAAGCGTGACAGGCACTTCCACTGCTTCCACTACCGCGCTCAGGATAGACTTCACCAGGTCCGGGTATTGCAGCAGGGCAGAGCCCGCAAGCTTGCGATTCACTTTCTTTGCCGGGCAGCCCATATTGATATCAATAATCTGGGCGCCGCTTTCTACATTGATACGTGCGGCTTCCGCCATTTCTTCCGGGTCACTACCGGCAATTTGCACGGTACGAATACCGGGCTCATCAATATGCACCATCCGCAGTCTTGATTTGTCACTCTCCCAAACCTGCGGGTTGGAGGACATCATCTCGGATACCGTTAATCCGGCCCCCATCTCGTAGCACAACGTCCGAAATGGTCTGTCAGTAATGCCAGCCATTGGCGCTGCGATCAGTCGATTTCTGAGCTGGTAGTGTCCGATGCGCATGAGTTAAGAAATGACCATACTGTGACTGCAAGGCGGCGTATATTACGCATTTTTCGCACGAGATGAAAGGCCAAACTTTGACCAATCCACTGTCGCAGATCAATGAATCACAGCGTAAGGCGACTGTTGAAAATATTAATGATTTAAAATCATTGGGTTATATACTTATGGTGAATTTGTGAGCAAATATAAATTCGTCAAACTTCTCTGTTTTTCTTCATGAGAACCCTGATTCATCGGCATATTTTGCTGTTTTAATCGTCAAAAAAGAGAGTGAAAATGAGATCAGACTCCCATTTTCACCCTATGGAGCATTATGTTGCTGAATGCTTCACGGTCTCATTGCCATGCAATCGGCTTACTTTTTCTGCCCGGTAATGCGGCA
This sequence comes from Phytobacter palmae, assembly GCA_900112785.1. GTDB lineage: Bacteria > Pseudomonadota > Gammaproteobacteria > Enterobacterales > Enterobacteriaceae > Phytobacter > Phytobacter palmae. Next base: position 11,692 of record FONB01000003.1, read on the forward strand.
CCATTCTTCTTTTTCCACTACGTCATCGAGTGTGAAGGTATCACGATAGGCTTCACATACGCTTTCGGCCTGGCTGGCGAGGATGCCGGAAAGGCCGAGCAGGCCTCCTGAGACCGGCAGTACGCTGATAAGCGGGGCAAGTTCGCGCAAAGGGCCTGCCAGAATATTGGCGACCACCACGTCCGCCTGCATTGCGTCTGGTTGCTCATGTGGGAGATACAGTTCCAGACGCTCAGAGACGCCGTTGCGCTCTGCGTTGTCACGGCTCGCCTGAATAGCCTGCGGGTCGATATCAATACCGATCGCTTTCTCCGCCCCCAGTTTCAGCGCGGCAATCGCCAGAATGCCGGAACCGCAGCCGAAGTCGATCACGGTTTTACCCGCTAAATCCAGACCATCAAGCCACTGCAGACACAATGAAGTGGTCGGATGCGTGCCCGTACCGAACGCCAGGCCCGGATCGAGCATCACGTTTACCGCGTTTTTGTCCGGCACATCGCGCCAGCTCGGGCAGATCCAGAGGCGTTCACCAAAGCGCATCGGGTGGAAGTTATCCATCCATTCACGCTCCCAGTCTTTATCTTCGAGCTGTTCAATTTTGTGTGCGAAACCTGCACCCAGCAGCGGATGTTGCTCAAGGATCGCCACTACCTCATTCATGTCGGTTTCGGCATCGAACAGGCCAATAACATCGGTATCACCCCACAGGCGCGTCTCACCCGGCAGCGGTTCGAAGACCGGCGTGTCATGCGTGTCCTGAAAGGTGATGGAGACCGAACCGGCTTCCATCAGCGCATCGCTCAGATCTTCGGCGTTAGCGCCGGTTGTATTCAGTTTTAGTTGGATCCACGGCATGGCAAAACTCTTTATTTATCAGGAGAAATCGTAGCGACCTGTGAGACGGGTTGACCGAAACGGTTCCCGACCACAAACGCCAGTAAACTTAACAGCAACGAAGGCACAATCGGATGGAAGCCCAGGTACTGAATCTTAAACGTTGCAAGTACGGCATAAAGCACGCCGCCGACGATCATGGCGCTTAGCGCGCCTGCCGCGTTTGCTCGTTCCCAGTAAAGCCCCAGCACCAGTGGCCACAGGAACACGGCTTCCAGCCCACCAAACGCCAGCAGGTTCAGCCAGATGATCATCTCTGGTGGTCGCCATGCGGCAAGCATCATTAAAATACCGAGCACCAGGGTGATGATCATGGAGATGCGTTTCAGACGCTGCTCATTACGTAGTTGTTCCGGGCGCGTGTTCAGCCAGAGATCTTTAATGATCGTAGCGGACGCCTGCAAAAGATGGGCGTTAACGTTCGACATAATTGCCGCCATTGGCGCGGCCAGGAATAACCCGGCGGCAAACGGCGGCAGCACTTCAACCATCAGCGTTGGGATAACCAGGTCAGGTACTTTCAAATCAGGCAGCACCGCGCGTCCCAGGGCTCCGGCCAGATGCATGCCCAGCATCAGAAGGGTCACCACAATGGTACCGATGATAATGCCCCGATGTACGGCTTTGCTGTCTTTATAGGAGATGCAGCGAACAGCGGTGTGGGGAAGGCCAATTACGCCGAAACAGACTAACACCCAGAACGACGCCATAAACGCGGGGGAAAGAATGTCATCGCCCCCCTGCGGCGTGACCAGCTTCGGATCGATATGCTGTAACTTATCTACGGCACTGTGTAAGCCCCCTGCGGCATGGACCACGCCGACCAGTAAGACAATAGTGCCGACCAGCATCACCATTCCTTGCATGGTGTCATTCAGTACACTGGCACGAAAACCGCCAAATGCTGTGTAGAGCGCGATACTGATCCCGAATATCAGCAGCCCGGATTCATACTCAATACCGGCGGCGGTTTCCAGCAGGCGAGCACCGCCGATAAATTGCACGGCAATGGCCCCCACAAACGCGACCAGCAGGCTGATACTGGCGATCCACACTACGGTGCGGCTTTGATAGCGCGCCAGCAGCATATCGTTAAGCGTGATGGCGTTGTAGCGGCGGGCGAGAATCGCAAATTTTTTACCGAGTATGCCCAGTGATAGCCAGATGGTAGGTACCTGAATCATGGCCAGCAGCACCCAACCCAAGCCGTATTTATAGGCTGCTCCCGGGCCGCCAATAAAAGAGCTGGCGCTGATATAGGAGGTGGTGAGCGTCATCGCCAGCACCAGCCCTCCCATCGAACGACTGCCAAGAAAATACTCGGTCAGAAAGGTTCCGGATGTACGTTGACGCATAGCGTAGACCGACAAACCTAAGACAATCAGCATATAGGCAATCAGAGGAATAATGACTTCAAGCCGCATCGTTATCCTCCAGTGAGATATCGCGGAAGATAAAGCGTACCATCGCCCAGCACAGCAGAATAAACACCAGCGGCGTTAACAGGCAGGCCATTTCAAACCAGTGTGGTAAGCCGGTAAACCCCATCATTGAATCTGGTAAGTAAGCAGTTACTAACCATGCGGTGAGGTAGAGGAGGGTCAGCCACAGCGCCCAGCGCGCTTCTTTGTGGGCCTGAACAAAACGCTTGTCCATTTTGTGTCCCATGTGGATAAAGAAAGCGGGGATTGTACCTTATGGATACCCTATGATCCTCTGAAATAAAAAAGGCCGGAAATCCGGCCTTTTGCATAGATACATCATCAGGTCTTACTTTTCGTTCAGACCGAGTTTCTTTTCCAGATAGTGGATATTAGTGCCACCCTGCTGGAATTTCTCATCACTCATGATGCGCATCTGCAGATCTACGTTGGTTTTGATGCCGTCAATGATCAGCTCCTGCAACGCATTTTTCATACGCGCAATTGCCACATCACGGTTCTCACCAAAGCAAATCAACTTGCCGATCATTGAGTCATAGTACGGCGGCACAGTGTAACCGGCGTAAATGTGCGATTCCCAGCGCACGCCAAAACCGCCTGGCGCGTGGAAACGGGTGATTTTACCCGGACTCGGCAGGAAGGTATTCGGATCTTCGGCGTTGATACGGCATTCCACCGCATGGCCTTTCACCACAACTTCTTCCTGTTTGATGGACAGTGGCTGACCGGCAGCGATACGCAACTGCTCTTTGATCAGATCCACGCCAGTGATCATTTCGGTCACCGGATGTTCCACCTGGATACGGGTGTTCATTTCGATGAAATAGAACTCACCGTTTTCGAACAGGAACTCAAACGTACCTGCCCCACGGTAGCCGATATCCACACAGGCTTTGGCGCAACGCTCGCCGATATAGCGGCGCAGTTCCGGGGTGATGCCCGGAGCCGGCGCCTCTTCGACAACTTTCTGGTGACGACGCTGCATGGAGCAGTCGCGTTCGGCCAGATAAATGGCGTTGCCCTGGCCGTCTGCCAGTACCTGGATCTCGATGTGACGAGGATTTTCCAGGTATTTTTCCATGTACACCATGTCATTGTTGAACGCCGCTTTGGCTTCAGCTTTGGTCATGGCAATGGACTGCGCGAGTTCAGCGTCACCGCGAACCACGCGCATACCGCGACCGCCGCCGCCGCCGGACGCCTTGATGATAACCGGGTAGCCAATGCGTTTGGCATGCGCGCGGTTTACGTCCATATCGTCGCCCAGCGGGCCGTCGGAGCCCGGTACGGTCGGTACGCCCGCTTTCTTCATGGCAGTAATCGCCGACACTTTGTCGCCCATCAGGCGAATGGTGTCTGCTTTCGGTCCGATGAAGATAAAGCCGGACTGCTCAACCTGCTCGGCAAAGTTGGCGTTCTCTGAGAGGAAACCATAACCGGGGTGAATCGCCACCGCGCCGGTGATCTCCGCCGCGCTGATGATAGCCGGGATGTTCAGATAGCTTTTTACGGACGGCGCCGGTCCGATACAGACCGTCTCATCCGCCAGGAGTACGTGTTTTAAATCGCGATCCGCAGTCGAATGCACAGCGACGGTCTTGATGCCCAGTTCTTTACAGGCACGAAGAATACGCAGTGCAATCTCGCCGCGGTTAGCGATGACAATTTTATCCAGCATGTGCGCCTCGTTATTCGATGACGACCAGCGGCTCGTCAAACTCTACCGGCTGGCCACTTTCAACCAGAATGGCTTTCACTACGCCCGCTTTGTCGGCTTCGATCTGGTTCATCATTTTCATGGCTTCAACGATGCACAGGGTATCGCCTACATTGACTTTCTGGCCGACTTCACAGAACGCTTTTGCGTCCGGGCTCGGCGTGCGGTAGAAGGTCCCGACCATCGGGGAACGTACGATGTGACCACTGATTTGCGCAGCCGCAGGTTCTGCTGCCGTAGCCGGAGCTGCGGGAGCGACTGCGCCAGAAAGCGCAGGGGCTGGCTGCTGCATAACCGGAGCCGCATAAGCTTGCTGCATCACCGGGAAGCCCGTGTTCACCGGTGCGCGGCTGATGCGTACAGACTCTTCGCCTTCAGAAATTTCCAGTTCAGCGATGCCTGATTCTTCAACCAGTTCGATCAGTTTTTTAATCTTACGAATATCCATGAGTGGGTTCCGTACTCTTGTTTAGTTTGATTGTGACAGGCGTTTTACCGCCGTCTGTAAAGCGTATGTACAACTGCCAGCATCAGGTCCGAAGACCACGCCAGTAGCGATTTCGGAGAGCCAGGAATGATGGCGAGATGGTTCGTGCGCATGCGTATTGCCCTGAGTGAACTCAGTAAAGTCGAAGGGTGCCATAGGTTTCCGACTTGCGTGCTCCCGGCATGTTAAGATTGGGGCCGTTTAAAAGCAAAATGCGCAACTTACCAGCCATCGTGCTGCTATCTCCTGCAATTTTCCGGTAAAAAACAAAATATACCTTCATTGCGTGGTTGTCACCTTTTTGGACCTTAAAAAGCCCGCCGGGCAAAACCAAAGTCGCACATTATAACTATTTCGTAGCATTTAGCAGCTAAATACTGGTCTTATCAGGGAAGATTATCAACCGCATTTGGTTTTTAACCCTGCGATTGATAATGGAATTGCGGAGGACTGCACATATCGAAACTTTAGCGCCACCACTGGCGGAACTTCTTGTATCGCCACGCTAAAAGCACGAATGCAGCAACTGCATAAAGGAGGGGTAATGGCGATAAAATCTTCACGGACCACAGATAATGGATGGGGGCCAGGATCGCGACCAGATAGACGAAATTATGCAATAGTTGCCATCTTTTGCCCATTTTTCGCTGCGCCCATTGGGTAGATGTGGCTGCCAGTGCCAACAGGATAAACCAGCTCACAATTCCTAACATTAAATACGGGCGCGTTATCAGCTCCTGGCCAAGCAGCGCCAGATTGTTGATGCCCAGCTCCAGCAGTGCGTAACTGGTCAGGTGCAATGTTGCCCACGCAAAACACCATAGTCCAAGTAAACGACGGGTGCGAATAAGCAACGGTTGTTTAGCGTAGCGCGCCAGTGGCGCAACCAGCAAGCCTGCCAGTAAAAATTTCAGCGCCATTCTGCCGGTAAAATGTTGAATATCTTTTGCCGGGTCGGCACTAAAATACCCCTGCGACGATGCCCAAAACAACCAGACAAACGGCAAAAAACCTGCCAGGTGCAGTAATACTTTAAGCCAGACCACCTGTTTTGCTGTTAAACGCACTCAAAAGTTCTCCCGCAGATCCAAACCACGATAAAGGGACGCCACTTCGTCCGCATAGCCATTAAAGAGAAGCGTAGGCTGGCGTTTTACATCCAGCACACCGCCGGAGCCGATAAAGCGTTCGGTCGCTTGGGACCAGCGAGGATGATCGACATGCGGATTCACGTTAGCAAAAAAACCATACTCATTTGGCGCAGCAAGATTCCAGGTAGTAGGGGGACGTTCTTTCGTTAGCTTGATGCTGACTATCGATTTAATTCCCTTAAAGCCGTATTTCCACGGAACGGTCAGGCGGATCGGTGCCCCATTTTGGGGGGGTAACGCTTTACCATAAACGCCAACTGACAATAGCGTGAGGGGATGCATGGCTTCATCTATACGTAACCCTTCTACGTAGGGATATTCCAGGCCGCCGCCAATGAAGCGATCCTTCTGACCTGGCATCTCGTCAGGTGCATAAAGCGTTTGAAATGCCACATATTTTGCGTTGCTGGTAGGTTCGACCAGGGACAGCAGTTTATGCAGTGGGAAGCCCGTCCATGGAATCACCATCGACCAGGCCTCAACACAGCGCATGCGATAGATTCGCTCCTCCAGCGGGAAACGTGTGGTAAGCGCGTCATAATCGAGCGTAAGGGGTTTGGCAACTTCGCCGTCAATTTTTAGAGTCCATGGATTGGTTTTCATGCTTCCCGCGTTGGCTGCGGGATCGGCTTTATCCAGTCCAAACTCATAGAAATTGTTATAGCCCGTTACTTTATCTTCCGGAGTCAGCGTCAGCGCGTTTTGCCACTGCTCTGGTTTGCTAAACTGCAAGGGTTTGCCAGAAGTTGCTTTAGGCCGATCGTTTCCTTTAAACCAGTCAAGTAGATCGGCGCGCGCAGTGGGAGACAGACTCAGTGCAGCGGCACTGATGCCCAGCGTTTTCAGGATCTGGCGACGTCGCAGCATAAATACGGATTCGGCGGTGACATCGGATTCAGTAAGTTTTTTCTTTTGCATAATCTTCCCCCTTTTCAATACTTGTAGCACGGCGAATATGCGGTCGGGGGATTATCACGAAAAATTGAAATCTGGTGGTTTACTTACCGTGGGTAGCCTTTGCTTCCCTGGACGATTGGCAAAAAAATTCTGAGGACTATACTCGCATAGTTGTATGCAATACTGATTGCCAGCGGCGTCAGGCCTGCTAGTATGCCAGGCTCATTTTCTGGTTAGCGCTTACTTTGTTTTTTTCCGGGTTTGCCGCGTCTCGTTCTTTTACACTACGGAGTTAACACAAGGATGCGATTAACGACGAAATTCTCAGCTTTTGTGACGCTACTAACCGGGCTGGCAATATTTGTTACCCTGGTTGGCTGCTCGCTGAGTTTTTATAACGCCATTCAGTCTAAGGTGGCGAACCGCGTAGAAGCGGTTGCGGCGGTGGTTGATACCCGTTTGATTTTTATGTCCCCCTCTGCCATCTCATCTCATCTTGATGAATTGATGGTGCCAGTGGACATTGTAGGTATTGAGGTCCGTCAGGGAAAAAAAACTGTTCTGCAGCACACCCGCAAAAGCAGTTATCGTCCGGCCGGCAGTAATTACCAGTATCGTGAATTAGAGATTAACTCCCTTAAAAACCCTGGCATGACCATGACGCTGGTCTACCAGGACCCGATGGCTAACTATTTCCGTTCGCTTATGACCACCGTGCCGTTGACACTGGCGATCGGCTTTATGGTCCTGATTATTTTCCTCTCCGTACGCTGGCTGCGCCGACAACTCTCTGGTCAGGAGTTACTCGAACTTCGCTCTACCCGTATTCTTAATGGGGAGCGCGGAGCGCAGGCGCGTGGTTCTGTTTATGAATGGCCATCCCGCGCCAGCAGCGCGCTGGATGTGTTGCTTTCAGAAATCCAGTTTGCCAGTGACCAACGCAGCCATATTGACACGCTGATTCGCTCCTATGCCGCGCAGGATACCAAAACCGGTCTCAATAACCGTCTGTTCTTTGATAATCAACTGGCTACGCTGCTTGAGGATCAGGAGAAAGTAGGTGCGCACGGCGTTGTAATGATGATCCGGCTACCTGATTTTGAATTATTGCGCGATAGCTGGGGGCGTCCCGCAGTCGAAGAGCATCTGTTTATGCTCATTAACCTGTTATCGACATTTATTATGCGTTATCCCGGTGCGCTGCTTGCGCGCTACCACCGCAGTGATTTTACCGTGCTGTTACCACACCGCACCTTGAAAGAAGCGGAAAGTATCGCCGGACAGATTCTCAAAGCGGTAGACGGCCTGCAACCCAGCAAGATGCTCGATCGTGAAGATATGATGCATATTGGTATTTGCGCCTGGCGCAGCGGCCAGTCGACGGAGCAAGTCATGGAACATGCCGAAGCGGCGACCCGTAATGCGGTACTGCAAGGGGGGAATAGCTGGTCAGTTTACGACGATACGCTGCCTGAGCAGGGGCGCGGCAACGTTCGCTGGCGCACGCTAATTGAGCAAATGCTTAGTCGTGGCGGCCCACGGGTCTACCAGAAGCCTGCAGTGAATCGCGAAGGGATTGTTCACCATCGCGAACTGATGTGCCGCATATATGATGGCGACCAGGAGGTTATTTCTGCGGAATATATGCCTATGGTGCTGCAGTTTGGCCTGTCTGAGGAGTATGACCGGCTGCAAATTGGACGTCTCATTCCTTATTTACGTTACTGGCCGGAGGAAAACCTCGCCATGCAGGTGACGGTGGAGTCGCTGATTCGGCCACGTTTTCAGCGTTGGCTGCGCGATACCTTAATGCAATGTGAAAAATCGCAGCGTCGACGGATTATTTTTGAACTTGCCGAGGCTGATGTTTGTCAACATATCAGCCGGTTACAACCGGTGGTGCGGTTAATTAATGCGTTAGGCTCGCGAGTTGCTGTCACGCAGGCGGGTCTCACTCTGGTCAGTACCAGCTGGATTAAAGCGCTGGACGTTGAATTGCTAAAACTTCATCCTGGGATTGTCCGGAACATTGAGAAACGCACGGAAAATCAGCTACTGGTGCAAAGCCTTGTGGAGGCCTGCAAAGGTACGCATACGCGCGTTTTCGCCACTGGCGTTCGTTCGCGTGGTGAGTGGCAGACGCTGATTGAACGTGGCGTTTCAGGTGGTCAGGGAGATTTTTTTGCTTCCTCCCTGCCGCTTGACACCAATGTGAAAAAATATTCGCAAAGATACTCGGTTTGAACTGCCGTTTAAGCCGTTTTCACGTAGAATAACGCGCGCTGTATCGTACGTATGGGGGTGTGCTTGCCTGCCCGCCAGATTGCCACAGCGCGAACGCTAGTTTTAACCTTTGACAGGTTGCAAACGCAGGGTAAGGATTGCTCCCGCCATTGTTCACTCCTGAAGGAGTCAGGTTGTTTGTAACAAAGGAAACAAACTGCACTAATTTTCACCGTAGCAGATGATTTTTGCGCCTTGTCGCTGCTGCGTGTGGTTGGTAAAGTAAGCGGATTTTGTTTTCCGCCCCAGCTTTCAGGATTATCCCTTAGTATGTTGAAAAAATTTCGTGGCATGTTTTCCAATGACTTGTCCATTGACCTGGGTACCGCGAATACCCTCATTTATGTAAAAGGACAAGGCATCGTATTGAATGAGCCTTCCGTTGTGGCCATTCGTCAGGATCGTGCTGGTTCACCGAAAAGCGTGGCCGCGGTAGGTCATGATGCGAAGCAGATGCTGGGCCGTACGCCGGGCAATATTGCTGCGATTCGTCCAATGAAAGACGGTGTTATCGCTGACTTCTTCGTGACTGAAAAAATGCTCCAGCACTTCATCAAACAAGTGCACAGCAACAGCTTTATGCGCCCAAGCCCACGCGTGCTGGTGTGTGTACCGGTTGGTGCGACCCAGGTTGAGCGCCGTGCTATTCGTGAATCCGCGCAGGGCGCAGGTGCGCGTGAAGTGTTCCTGATCGAAGAGCCGATGGCCGCTGCAATTGGTGCGGGTCTGCCGGTGTCCGAAGCAACCGGTTCAATGGTGGTGGATATCGGTGGCGGTACTACAGAAGTTGCCGTTATCTCTCTGAACGGCGTCGTGTACTCCTCCTCTGTACGCATCGGTGGCGACCGTTTCGATGAAGCGATTATTAACTACGTGCGTCGTAACTACGGCTCTCTGATCGGTGAAGCGACCGCTGAACGTATTAAACACGAAATCGGTTCTGCCTACCCGGGTGACGAAGTGCGCGAAATCGAAGTGCGCGGTCGTAATCTGGCGGAAGGTGTTCCTCGCGGCTTCACCCTGAACTCTAACGAGATTCTGGAAGCGCTGCAGGAACCGTTGACCGGTATCGTGAGCGCGGTGATGGTTGCGCTGGAACAGTGCCCGCCAGAACTGGCGTCCGATATTTCTGAGCGCGGTATGGTTCTGACCGGTGGTGGCGCGTTGCTGCGCAACCTTGACCGCCTGTTAATGGAAGAGACAGGTATTCCTGTCGTAGTTGCAGAAGATCCACTGACTTGCGTAGCGCGTGGCGGCGGCAAGGCGCTGGAAATGATCGATATGCACGGCGGCGATTTGTTCAGCGAAGAATAGTCTGATTCAGATTCGGGGCGAAGATATCGCCCCGTATTTGTCTGGCCTGAGAATACGCAAAGCCTATGAAGCCAATTTTTAGCCGTGGCCCGTCGCTACAGATTCGCCTTTTCCTGGCGGTGGTAGTGGCGCTCGGAGTCATTATTGCCGACAGCCGCCTCGGTACGTTCAGTCAAATTCGAACGTACATGGATACTGCCGTCAGTCCTTTCTATTTTATTTCCAATGGTCCTCGCGAATTATTAGATAGCGTTTCACAAACGATCTCGTCGCGCGATCAACTTGAGCTTGAAAACCGGGCATTGCGTCAGGAGCTGCTGCTGAAAAACAGCGAGCTGCTGATGTTAGGGCAATATAAACAGGAGAACGCGCGACTGCGTGAGCTGCTGGGTTCGCCGCTGCGTCAGGACGAACAGAAAATGGTCACTCAGGTTATCTCAACGGTCAACGATCCGTATAGCGATCAGGTTGTTATCGACAAGGGCAGCGTAAACGGTGTTTATGAAGGCCAGCCGGTAATCAGCGATAAAGGCGTGGTAGGTCAGGTTGTCGCGGTGGCCAAATTGACCAGCCGGGTGCTGTTGATTTGTGATGCGACTCATGCGCTGCCGATTCAGGTACTGCGTAACGATATTCGTGTTATTGCCGCAGGCAATGGCTGTACTGACGATCTGCAACTGGAGCATTTGCCAGCAAATACCGATATTCGGGTAGGCGATGTGCTGGTAACTTCCGGTCTGGGTGGGCGTTTCCCTGAAGGTTATCCTGTTGGGGTAGTCTCCTCCGTAAAACTCGACACGCAGCGGGCGTACACCGTTATTCAGGCGCGTCCTACCGCAGGCTTGCAGCGTCTGCGCTATTTACTATTGCTGTGGGGTGCCGATCGTAACGGTACGAATCCAATGACGCCGGAAGAAGTACACCGCGTGGCTAACGAACGCCTGATGCAGATGATGCCGCAAGTGTTGCCTGCACCAGATGCGATGGGGCCACCTGCGCCTATTCCTGCACCTGCAACCGGTATTGCCGGGCCACCATCACCTTCTCAGGGTACCCGGGGAGGCCAATAGTGGCAAGTTACCGTAGCCAGGGGCGCTGGGTTATCTGGCTCTCGTTTCTTATCGCATTGTTGCTTCAAATTATGCCCTGGCCGGATGACATTCTTGTCTACCGGCCAAACTGGGTATTGCTTATCCTGCTTTACTGGATTCTGGCGCTACCGCATCGCGTAAATGTCGGCACAGGTTTCGTTATGGGTGCCATACTGGATCTCATTAGCGGATCCACGCTGGGCGTACGTGCGTTGTCTCTGAGCATTATCGCTTATCTGGTTGCGCTTAAATTTCAACTGTTCCGCAACCTGGCGCTGTGGCAACAGGCGCTGGTGGTGATGGTCTTGTCGCTGGCAACAGAAGTCATCGTCTTCTGGGCTGAGTTTTTGGTCATTAATGTCTCCTTCAAACCAGAGATTTTCTGGAGTAGCTTCGTTAATGGCGTGCTTTGGCCGTGGCTTTTCCTGCTTATGCGTAAAATTCGCCAGCAGTTTGCCGTGCAATAAAGGTTTCTATGACATCGATTTGGCTTGCCTCTGGTTCTCCGCGCCGTCAGGAATTGCTCACTCAACTGGGCGTCACCTTCGAGCGAATTATTCCCGGTATTGAAGAGCAACGTCGGGCGCAAGAAAGCGCCCAACATTATGTTGTTCGACTGGCAAGGGAAAAGGCGCTCGCAGGCGTAGCGATGGTTTCCCGCGATTTACCGGTGCTGGGGGCAGACACCATTGTCATATTTAATGGTGAAGTGCTTGAAAAACCGAAAGACTCCTCGCATGCTGCTAAAATGCTGCGACAGCTCTCTGGTCAGACCCATCAGGTGATGACGGCCGTCGCGCTGGCGGATAGCCAACACCTGCTGGATTGTCTGGTGACAACCGAGGTGACATTCCGGGCCCTTTCTGATGATGATATTGCTACCTATGTTGCCAGCGGTGAGCCGATGGACAAAGCAGGCGCGTATGGAATTCAGGGGCTGGGCGGCTGTTTTGTCAGGAAAATAAACGGGAGTTATCACGCTGTGGTGGGTTTACCGCTGGTAGAGACCTGGGAACTGTTGAGCAACTTTAACGCATTGCGCGAGGGAAGAGACAATCATGACGGCTGAATTGTTAGTCAACATTACGCCATCGGAAACACGCGTGGCCTACATCGATGGCGGTATCCTGCAAGAGATTCACATCGAACGTGAAGCGCGACGCGGGATTGTAGGCAATATCTACAAGGGTCGGGTCAGTCGCGTACTGCCTGGTATGCAGGCGGCTTTTGTAGATATTGGTCTGGATAAGGCCGCGTTTCTTCACGCCTCGGACATTATGCCTCACACCGAATGTGTGGCGGGGGAAGAGCAGAAGAATTTCACCGTTCGTGATATCTCTGAACTGGTACGTCAGGGGCAAGATCTGATGGTTCAGGTGGTGAAGGATCCGCTGGGAACCAAAGGCGCTCGCCTGACCACAGACATCACCTTACCTTCTCGCTATCTGGTCTTCATGCCAGGCGCGTCACACGTCGGGGTTTCTCAGCGTATCGAAAGCGAGGCTGAACGCGAGCGACTCAAGCAGGTTGTTTCTGAGTATTGTGATGAGCAGGGCGGCTTCATTATTCGCACGGCGGCAGAAGGGGTATGCAATGAAGATCTCGCCGCTGACGCTGCCTACCTCAAGCGGGTGTGGACGAAGGTAATGGAGCGCAAAAAGCGTCAGCAGACCCGGTGCAAGCTCTACGGCGAACTGGCTCTGGCGCAGCGTGTCCTGCGTGACTTTGCCGATGCTCAACTCGACCGGATCCGCGTTGACTCACGTCTGACCTATGAGATGTTGCTGGAGTTCACTGCGGAATACATGCCGGAAATGACCAGCATGATTGAACACTACAGTGGTCGCCAGCCGATATTTGATCTCTATGACGTTGAGAATGAAATTCAGCGCGCGCTGGAAAGAAAAGTGGAACTGAAATCCGGCGGCTATCTGGTTATCGACCAGACCGAAGCGATGACGACGGTGGATATCAACACCGGGGCGTTTGTTGGCCACCGTAACCTTGATGACACCATTTTCAATACCAATATTGAGGCCACACAGGCTATTGCTCGCCAGCTGCGTTTACGTAATCTCGGCGGCATTATCATTATTGATTTCATTGACATGAATAATGATGACCACCGCCGCCGCGTCCTGCACTCACTGGAACAAGCGTTGAGTAAGGACCGTGTGAAGACCAGCATAAATGGTTTCTCTCAACTCGGTCTGGTTGAGATGACCCGTAAACGCACGCGTGAAAGTGTGGAGCATGTTCTCTGTAATGAATGCCCCACCTGCCATGGAAGAGGCACAGTAAAAACGGTGGAAACCGTCTGCTACGAAATCATGCGCGAGATTGTTCGCGTACACCATGCTTACGACTCGGATCGTTTCCTGGTCTATGCTTCTCCTGCTGTGGCGGAAACCCTGAAAGGGGAAGAGTCCCATGCGCTGGCTGAGGTCGAAATCTTTGTCGGTAAGCAAGTTAAAGTGCAAATTGAGCCGCTCTATAATCAGGAGCAGTTTGATGTGGTGATGATGTAAAAGACGATTACGTCCAGACGTTTGTTGACAAGGAGAGGTGCGTGAGGCGATTGCCGGGGATATTGCTGCTTACAGGGGCGACGCTGGTAGTGATAGTGGCGCTGCTGGTAAGTGGGCTGCGCCTTGTCCTGCCCCATCTGGATAGCTGGCGCCCGGAAATCCTGGCGAAAATTCAGGCACAAACAGGGATTGCGGTTGATGCGAGTCATCTGAACGCCAGTTGGGAAAATTTCGGCCCTATCCTCGACGTTCGTGATGTTAAAGCCACCCTCAAAGATGGCGGCGATCTGTCCGTTAAACGCGTCACCCTGGCGCTGGACGTGTGGCAAAGCCTGCTACAAATGCGCTGGCAGTTCCGCGATCTCACGTTTTATCAGTTAGCTGTGCGCACAAATACCCCGTTGCAGCGCAATGATGATGATAATGCGATCGAAACAGATCGCATCAGCGACCTGTTCCTTCGCCAGTTCGATCACTTCGATCTGCGCGACAGTCGACTGAGCTTTTTGACTCTCTCCGGCCAGCGCGCCGAACTTGCAATCCCGCAATTGACCTGGCTTAACAGTAATGACCGGCACCGCGCAGAAGGCCAGGTGAGTCTGTCCAGCCTGACCGGGCAACACGGCGTTATGCAGGTAAGAATGGATCTGCGCGATGACAGGGGCATCCTCAATAATGGGCGGCTGTGGCTACAGGCAGACGACATCGACGTTAAGCCCTGGCTTAACAAATGGATGCAGGACAACGTTGCGCTGGATAGCGCACGTTTTAGTCTTGAAGGCTGGATGACCCTGAATAAAGGTGTTGTGGAAAGTGGTGATGTCTGGCTTAAAAAGGGCGGCGCCAGCTGGCAGGGCGACAACGACACGCATCATCTCCTGGTCGATAACCTGACCGCGCACGTCTCGCGTCAGCAACAGGGCTGGCAGTTTGATATTCCTGCAACACGCATCACTATGGATGACAACCCGTGGCCGCAAGGCTCGCTCTCCTTTGCGTGGGTGCCTGCCCGGGAAACGGGAGAGGCAACCGGTCAGCGCAGTGATGAATTACGCGTCCGGGCCAGTCGTCTCGATCTGAATGCTCTTGACGGTATGCTGCCGATTGCCGAAAAAATTTCTCCAGAGCTGGGGAAAGTTTGGCGGATTATGGCGCCGGAAGGGTTGCTGGAAAACCTGGCGCTGGATATTCCGCTACAGGCGACGGAAAAAACGCGCTTTCAGGCAAGATGGAAAGACATCTCCTGGAAGCAGTGGGAACTGCTGCCGGGCGTTGAGAACCTTTCCGGTACGTTATCCGGCAGTGTTGAAAATGGGCGCGTTACTGTCGAAATGGCAAAGGCGAAAATGCCTTATGCCACGGTTTTCCGTGCGCCGCTGGAAATAGAAAAAGGGGTAGCGACCCTTGCCTGGCAAAACGATGAACGCGGTCTGCAGATCGATGGGCATGATATCGACGTGCAGGCCAATGCAATACACGCCAGGGGGAATTTCCGCTACCTTCAGCCGGCAGGCGACGAGCCGTGGCTGGGTATTCTGGCGGGTATTAATGTTACCGATGGCGGCCAGGCATGGCGTTACTTCCCGGAAAATCTGATGGGCAAAGCGCTAGTGGATTACCTTAGCGCGGCCATTCAGGGCGGACAGGCTGACAACGCAACGCTGGTCTATGGCGGTAACCCGCGGCTATTTCCATATAAGCACAATGAAGGGCAGTTCGAGGTGCTGGTGCCGTTACGTAATGCCACCTTTGCCTTTCAGCCAGACTGGCCGGCGCTGAAAAATTTCGATATTCAACTCGATTTCATCAATGACGGACTGTGGATGAAGACAGATGAAGTGGCATTAGGCGGTGTCAAAGCCACAAATCTGACGGCTGTCATTCCGGATTACCTCAAAGAGAAATTGCTGATTGATGCCGATATCAACGGGCCGGGGAAAGCGGTTGGCCCCTATTTTAAAGATACGCCACTGAAAGATACGCTTTCTACAGCTCTTGATGAACTCCAGTTGGATGGTGATGTGAGTGCTCGCTTACATCTTGATATACCGCTCGACGGCGAGATGACAACCGCAAAAGGCGATGTTGTTCTCAACCACAATAACCTGTTCATCAAACCGCTTAACAGTACGGTGAAAGATCTGCGGGGCGGGTTCAGCTTTGTTAACGGCAATCTCAAAAGCGAGCCACTGCAGGCTATGTGGTTTAACCAGCCTGTGAATATTGATTTTACTACCACCGAAGGGACGAAAGCTTATCAGGTGGCGGTGAATCTCAATGGCAACTGGCAACCGGCGAAAACGGGTGTAATGCCGCAGCAAGTCAGTGATGCGGTGAGCGGCAGTATGGGCTGGAAAGGCAAAGTGGACATCGAACTGCCGCACAGCGCCGGGGCGAAATATAACGTTAGTATTGATGGTGACTTGACGGGTATCGCCAGTCGTCTGCCGCCGCCGCTTGATAAGCCTGCGGGGAAGGCGTTGCCGGTGAAGGTGAATGTTGAAGGTAATCTGCGCAGTTTCGATCTGACTGGCAGCGCGGGCAATAACAACCATTTCAACAGTCGCTGGTTACTCAACCAGAAACTCACCCTCGACAGGGCAATCTGGACCTCAGATAGCCGCACAATGCCACCACTGCCTGAACAGGCCGGCCTTGAGCTGAATCTACCGCCAATGAATGGCGCGCAGTGGCTGGGTCTGTTGCGTCAGGGGGTTGCCAACAATGTCAGCAATACAACGGCCTTCCCGGCCAGTGTTACGCTGCGTACTCCGGCACTTACCCTGGCAGGCCAGCAATGGAACAACCTGAGTATTGTCTCGCAGCCACAGGCCTCAGGGTCAGTTGTCGAAGCGCAAGGACGTGAAATCAACGGGACGTTTACGTTGCAGGATAACGCACCGTGGCAGGCTGCGATTCGCTACCTTTACTACAACCCGTCTGCGACGGCATCGGATGACAACGATATCTCTTCGCCGTCAACGTTGCTGCGCGGCAAGATGCAGGTGGATTTCACCGGCTGGCCGGATCTGCAACTGCGTTGTGCAGAGTGCTGGCTGTGGGGCCAAAAATATGGCCGTATCGAGGGTGATTTCGCAATCAACGGAGATACCCTGTCGCTGGCTAATGGTCTGATAGACAGTGGTTTTGCCCGTCTCACTGCCGATGGCGAGTGGGTCAATAAAACCGGCGGTGAACGGACCTCACTCAAAGGCACCCTTCACGGCGACAAAATCGATTCGGCGATGAATTTCTTTGGGATTTCAACACCACTGCGCAATGCGCCGTTTGATGTGAACTATGATTTACACTGGCGTAGCGCGCCATGGCAGCCGCAGGAAGAGTCGCTTAACGGTATTCTGCGTACCCGTCTCGGCAAAGGTGATATTACCGATATCAGCACCGGGCACGCAGGGCAACTGCTGCGCCTGTTTAGTGTCGACGCGTTGCTGCGCAAGCTTCGTTTCGATTTCAGCGACACGTTCAGCAGTGAAGGGTTCTATTTTGACTCTATCCGCAGTGCGGCATGGATCAAAGATGGTGTTTTGCATACTGACGATACGCTGGTGGACGGCCTGGAAGCTGATATTGCGATGAAAGGGTCGGTGGATCTGGTACAGCGTCAATTAGATGTCGAGGCGGTTGTCGCCCCGGAAATTTCAGCAACGGTAGGTGTTGCGGCAGCCTTTGCCGTCAATCCGATTGTCGGTGCGGCGGTGTTTGCCGCCAGTAAAGTTTTGGGGCCGTTGTGGAATAAAGTCTCCATTTTGCGTTATCGCATCACCGGTCCGGTAGACAAACCACAAATCAATGAAGTCTTACGCCAGCCGCGTACAGATAAAAAGCAATGATTTGACGGCGTCGGCGAATTGCCTCAAGCTCCTTATATCACACTTTATTATTGCCCGATGTGGCGGCAACGACGAGTAGCAAACGATGAGTCTGAACCTGGTAAGTGAACAATTGCTGGCAGCAAATGGCCTGAATCATCAGGATCTATTTTCCATCCTTGGTCAATTGACCGAGCGCCGACTCGACTACGGTGATCTCTATTTTCAGTCGAGCTATCACGAATCCTGGGTGCTGGAAGACAGTATCATCAAAGACGGATCATACAATATCGACCAGGGAGTTGGTGTACGGGCGGTAAGCGGCGAAAAAACCGGGTTTGCCTACGCTGACCAAATCAGTCTGCTGGCACTTGAGCAGAGTGCGCAGGCGGCCCGCACCATCGTGCGTGAGGCGGGCGATGGCCGTGTGCAAACGCTCGGCGCCGTTGAGCATCAGGGACTCTATGCCAGCATTGATCCATTGCAAAGTATGAGCCGCGAAGAGAAGCTGGATATTTTGCGCCGTGTGGACAAAGTGGCCCGTGCGGCGGATAAACGCGTGCAGGAAGTCTCCGCCAGTCTGACGGGCGTGTATGAATTGATTCTGGTTGCCGCGACGGACGGTACGCTGGCGGCGGATGTTCGCCCGCTGGTTCGCCTCTCGGTGAGTGTGCAGGTAGAAGATGACGGCAAACGTGAGCGCGGTTCCAGCGGTGGCGGTGGTCGTTTTGGCTATGACTGGTTCCTCAAGGATGTCGACGGTGATGTACGTGCCGATGCCTGGGCAAAAGAAGCGGTGCGCATGGCGTTGGTGAATCTTTCTGCCGTTGCGGCGCCTGCCGGAACACTGCCCGTGGTACTGGGAGCAGGCTGGCCGGGCGTATTGCTGCATGAAGCGGTCGGACACGGCCTGGAAGGCGACTTTAACCGCCGTGGCACGTCAGTATTCAGTGGCCACATGGGCGAGCTGGTAGCATCGGAACTTTGTACTGTTGTGGATGATGGCACCATTGCCGATCGCCGTGGTTCCGTCTCTATCGACGATGAAGGTACACCGGGTCAGTACAATGTGCTGATTGAAAACGGTGTGCTGAAAGGCTACATGCAGGATAAGTTAAATGCCCGTCTGATGGGCGTTGCGCCAACCGGTAACGGACGCCGCGAGTCTTACGCGCATCTGCCGATGCCGCGTATGACCAACACCTATATGCTGGCAGGGAAATCGACGCCCCAGGAGATCATTGAATCGGTCGAGTTTGGTATTTATGCGCCGAACTTTGGCGGCGGCCAGGTAGATATCACCTCGGGTAAGTTCGTGTTCTCTACCTCTGAGGCCTACCTGATTGAGAAAGGGAAGGTCACGAAGCCGGTGAAAGGGGCGACCCTGATTGGTTCGGGCATTGAAGCCATGCAGCAGATTTCCATGGTGGGTAATGACCTGAAACTGGATAACGGCGTGGGTGTCTGCGGTAAAGAAGGCCAGAGCCTGCCGGTGGGCGTTGGTCAACCGACGCTGAAAGTGGACAACCTGACCGTCGGCGGTACGGCATAATTATTATGAGTGGCCCGGGAGCGTCAGCGCTTAACCGGGCTATGTCCATGTAGCCCGGTTAAGGCATTTATGCCGCAACCGGGTTCACAACCCCCGCCCCTGCATCCCCTGATACAGCTTTGCGACCTCGGTAAAATAATCCGTCAGATAGTTAATACAGACCTGCACCTTTAGCGGCAGTTTGTCTTTTTCCGTATAGAGCGCCCAGACCGGACGTGGATCGGACTGATAGCGGCTAAACAAGATCTCCAGCGTCCCGTTATTGATCTCATTGATCGCCCACATCAATGGTACATAGGCGATCCCGGCCCCGGCGGTAAGCCAGCGCGTCATGGTCATTGGATCATTGGTGACAAAGCGGCCCTGGGGGATAAGGCGAGTGGAAATACCTTCCGGAGCTATCAGTTCAAATTCATTATCGGGCCTGACGCTGTATTCCAGCCATGAATGGTTCACCAGATCCGTGGGTTTTTCCGGAATACCATATTGCGCCAGATAACTTTTGGCCGCGCAGACGACCATCGGCATAGCCCCCAGGCGCCGCGAAAACAGGCTCGAATCCTGCAATGCGCCCACCCGGATGACCACATCCAACCCGTCGGCAATGAGGTCCGGCGCAGGGATGCCTGTCACCAGATTGACCGATAAACCGGGGTACTCTTTCAGCATCGCGGCGGTCATCTGTGCGAGAACATTCTGCGCCATGGTTGAAGAACAACCAATGCGCAATGTACCAATGGGCGTGTTATTAAAGGCATAAAGCTGTTCATGCACATCCTGCACTTCGTGCAGCATGCGTCGGCAACCCTGATAGTAAATTTTCCCGGCTTCGGTAAGCCCAAGGCTTCGTGTACTGCGGTTTAACAGCTTTACCTGTAGTTCATCTTCCAGCTTCGCCACCGTTTGACTGATGGATGACACGCTCATTTGTAATTGCCGTGCCGCGGCAGTAAATGAACCTTGTTCCACCACTTTGGCGAATACCGACATGCGTTTCAGTCGTTCCATTATTCACTCTGGCTTAAAAGTGATTTAGATCACATAATATAGATAACAGCATAACAGTTACGTTAATATACTATTTGCTGAATAATTAACGTGCCGATCTCGCCTTGCTTCCTGCTCCGCTGCGGTGCGTATAAGAAATATTGTCGCCTGCATTCTCTCTAATCAAGGTCAACATGAGTCTGTTTCCCGTTATCGTGGTGTTCGGTCTGTCGTTCCCACCGATTTTTTTTGAATTGCTTTTGTCACTGGCGATCTTCTGGCTGGTGCGCCGCATGCTGATCCCGACCGGGATCTATGATTTTGTCTGGCATCCGGCGTTGTTCAATACCGCGCTCTACTGCTGCTTGTTTTACCTGCTGTCGCGTCTGTTTGTTTGAGGTAGAAGTGAAAACACTAACAAGAAATCTCTTTCGTACCGCCATCACCCTGGCGCTGGTTATCCTGGCTTTTATCGCTATTTTCCGTGCATGGGTGTACTACACCGAATCCCCCTGGACACGCGATGCGCGCTTTAGTGCCGATGTGGTCGCTATCGCTCCTGACGTTGCCGGGTTAATTACCGAAGTCAGCGTCCACGATAACCAACTGGTAAAAAAAGACCAGGTGCTGTTTACCATCGATCAGCCGCGTTATCAGAAAGCGCTGGAAGAGGCCGAAGCCGATGTCGCTTACTATCAGGCGCTGGAAAGCGAAAAGCGCCGTGAGGCGGGCCGCCGTAACCAGCTTGGCGTTCAGGCGATGTCCCGCGAAGAAATAGATCAGGCCAACAACGTTCTGCAGACAGTATTACATCAGTTGGCAAAAGCGCAGGCCACTCGTGATCTGGCAAAACTGGATCTGGAACGTACCGTGATTCGCGCCCCGGCCGATGGCTGGATTACCAATCTGAATGTTTATGCCGGTGAGTTCATTACCCGTGGTTCAACTGCCGTCGCGTTGGTCAAACAGAACTCCTTCTATGTTCAGGCCTATATGGAAGAGACCAAGCTCGAAGGCGTTCATCCGGGCTTCCGCGCTGAAATTACCCCGCTGGGCAGCAACCGCGTTCTGAAAGGCACGGTGGAGAGTGTGGCCGCCGGTGTGACCAACGCCAGCAGCAGCAATGACAGTAAAGGTATGGCGACGATTGACTCGAACCTTGAATGGGTACGTCTGGCGCAACGCGTGCCGGTACGTATTCGCCTGGATGAGCAGCAGGGAAATCTTTGGCCTGCAGGCACGACGGCCACGGTTGTGGTAACGGGTCAAACCGATCGCGATGAGAGCCACGACTCTTTCTTCCGCAAACTGGCTCATCGCCTGCGTGAGTTTGGTTAATTACTATGGCTATGTTTTCCATCGCCAGCTACCACGTTCGCTTCGCGCTAAAACTCGCGTGCGCTATCGTACTGGCACTTTTCGTCGGCTTTCATTTTCAACTGGAAACACCGCGCTGGGCGGTGTTGACTGCAGCGATTGTGGCGGCGGGACCGGCTTTTGCTGCCGGGGGAGAACCCTGGTCGGGCGCAATTCGTTATCGCGGTATGCTGCGTATTATCGGTACCTTTATTGGTAGTATCGCCGCTCTGACCATCATTATCGCCATGATCCGCGCTCCATTCTTAATGCTGACGGTGTGTTGTATCTGGGCGGGTTTTTGTACCTGGCTTTCTTCGCTCGTCCGGGTGGTGAACTCTTATGCCTGGGGACTGGCGGGCTATACGGCGCTGATCATTGTTGTAACGATCCAGAGCGAGCCGCTACTGGCACCCCAGTTTGCCGTTGAGCGTTGCAGTGAAATCGTAATCGGTATCGTCTGCGCCATCGCGGCAGATTTGCTGTTTTCTCCCCGTTCGATCAAACGCGAGATTGACCGCGAGCTGGATAGCCTGCTGGTGGCCCAATACCAGTTAATGCAGATGTGCATTAAACATGGCGATCCCGAAAGTGTGGATAAAGCATGGGGAGCGCTGGTGCGTCGCACGACTGCCCTTGAAGGTATGCGCAGCAATCTTAAAATTGAGTCCTCGCGCTGGGGGCGTGCCAACCGTCGTCTGACAGCGATCAATACCTTGTCGCTGACGCTGATTACCCAGGCGTGTGAAACGTATCTGATCCAGAATACGCGCCCCGAGCTGATTACCGACACGTTTCGTGAGCTTTTTGATGAACCTGTAGAAACCGTCCAGGATGTTCACAGGCAAATGAAGCGGATGCGCCGGGTGATTGCCTGGACCGGTGAACGAGAAACACCTGTCACCATTTACAGCTGGGTCGGTGCGGCAACGCGGTATCTACTGCTCAAACGCGGCGTGGTGAGCAACACCAAAATCAGCGCGACGGAAGAAGAGGTTCTCCGTGGTGAAGTGGTCATCAAACCGGCGTCGGCGGAGCGCCATCATGCGATGGTCAACTTCTGGCGTACCACCTTATCCTGCGGGTTAGGAACTTTGTTCTGGTTGTGGAGTGGCTGGACTTCCGGTAGTGGAACCATGGTGATGATCGCTGTGGTGACGTCGCTGGCAATGCGTCTGCCAAATCCGAAAATGGTGGCCATGGATTTTCTGATAGGTACGTTGGTCGCCCTGCCGGTCGGTGCGCTCTATTTTCTGTTTATTATTCCCTCGACGCAGCAGAGCATGCTGTTGCTCTGTATCAGCCTGGCTGTGCTGGCTTTTTTTGCCGGTGTCGAGGTGCAGAAACGGCGGCTGGGATCGTTGGGGGCGCTGGCAAGTACCATCAACATCATTGTGCTTGATAACCCGATGACCTTTAAATTCAGTCAATTTCTTGATAATGCGCTTGGGCAAATTATCGGCTGTGGGCTGGCGCTGATCGTCATTTTGCTGGTGCGGGATAATTCGCAGGCACGAACCGGACGTATGTTGCTCAACCAGTTTGTCTCGGCGGCCGTCTCGGCGATGACAACCAACAGCGCGCGACGGAAAGAGAACCATCTGCCTGCGCTCTACCAGCAGCTATTTTTATTGTTGAATAAATTTCCTGGCGATGTGGCGAAATTCCGCCTGGCGCTGACATTAATCATCGCTCATCAGCGTTTACGTGATGCGCCTGTGCCGGTGAATGATGATCTCTCTGCATTCCATCGACAGCTTCGCCGTACGGCAGATAGTGTCATATCTGCTGGTTCGGACAGTAAACGACGGCGTTATTTCTCGCAGTTGCTGGAGGAGCTGGAGGTCTATCAGGAGAAGTTACACCACTGGGATGCGCCGCCACAGGTGACAGAACCGGTAAAACGACTTACCGGGATGCTACACAAATATCAGCATGCGCTAACCAGCAGCTAGAGCCGAAACCGACGCCAGAAGCGTCGGTTTTTTTATGGCTATACTTTACAGGAGCTTTTGTTAATCACAGATCAGGAGGACAAATGACAACGCAGGCATTGCAGGACAGCGAACTGTTCCAGACTGGCTATCTTGTCGATGGTGTCTGGAAATCGTTGGACACGACATTTGACGTACTGAACCCGGCAACTGGCGAGGTTATTGTAAAAGTAGCGAAAGCCGGCAAAAAAGAGACCGAAGCCGCTATCGCCGCAGCGACGAGGGCTTTTCCTGCCTGGCGTGCGAAAACTGCAAAAGAGCGTTCTGCCATCCTTTATCGCTGGTACGAATTGATTATTGAAAACAAAAGCTGGCTGGGAAGGCTTATGACCACCGAACAGGGCAAGCCGTTAAAAGAAGCCGAAGGTGAGGTGGAATATGCTGCAAGCTTTATCCAATGGTTCGCCGAGCAAGCGAAACGTGCTAATGGCGAAATTATTCCGCCGATAAAACCCGGATCGCGTATTTTTGCCACCCGCGAACCGATAGGCGTGGTGGCAGCGATAACCCCCTGGAACTTCCCGATGGCAATGTTGACCCGTAAGCTGGGACCTGCGTTAGCCGCAGGATGTACGGGGGTGATTAAACCTGCCAATAACACGCCGTTGAGTGCTTTTGCGCTCCTGGCGCTGGCAAAAAAAGCGGGTGTACCCGACGGTGTGCTAAATGCGGTTGCCGGGAATACATCGGAAATCAGCGACGCGATCATGGCGAGCCATGATGTGCGCAAAATTTCCTTTACCGGATCTACCGCCGTGGGCAAAACGTTGATGCGTAACGCGGCGGAAACCATGAAGAAAGTCTCGATGGAACTCGGGGGTAACGCGCCTTATATCGTCTTTGAAGACGCTGATATTGATGCGGCGGTCAAAGGAGCAATTGCCAACAAATTCCGTAATGCCGGGCAAGTATGTGTGAGCGTAAACCGTTTCTATATTCATGAATCGGTATATGACACCTTCACCCAGAAACTGGCAGAGGCGGTTAATGCCCTCAAGGTCGGGAACGGTCTTGACGACGGCGTAGTCGTCGGCCCACTTATTGAAGCGTCTGCGGTGGAGAAAGTGCGTGAACACGTAGAAGATGCCGTCGCTAAGGGGGCGAAGATTCTGGCAGGGGGTAAAGCGCACATGCTGGGGGGAAATTTCTGGCAACCCACTGTGCTGGGTGATTGCAGCGATGGCATGAAGCTGGCGAATGAAGAGACTTTTGGCCCGGTTGCCGCCTGTTTTCGCTTTACGACCGAAGATGAAGTCATCCAGCGCGCTAACGCAACGCCATTTGGCCTGGCAGCCTATTTTTACACCCAAAACTTATCCCGCGTATTTCGCGTCTCCCAGGCAATTGAAAGTGGGATGATTGGTATTAATGAATGTGCGGTATCCACTGAACTTGGCCCATTTGGCGGCGTAAAAGAGTCCGGCCTCGGGCGGGAAGGCTCCGTTCTGGGGCTTGAAGAGTTTATGGAAGTCAAAACCCTGCATCTTGGGGGCTTGTAATGCAACGGGTGGCGTAAGCCACCCGACAGGTCTGGATGGCGGATAATGAATATCTCTACCTTCGATTTTGCTGAAATAGACACTCAAAATACGTTCTATCGTGAATTTTCCCGCCGGTTTGCTCTCGAAGGAGTCAGCATTACCGATCTGGATTCATTATGGATAGTGGTCACGGAAAAGTTGCCATTGCCGGTTGAAATTGAGTTCATTCATCTTAACGAAACGCAGCGGCGTCGTTTCGGCGCGCTAATTCTATTGTTTGATGAAGCAGAGGAAGAGCTGGAAGGCCAGTTGCGTTTTAACGTGCGTTAATGCAGCCCATAAAAAAGCCCCCGACAGGCGGGGGCAAGTCGTCGGAGTAGACGACGAGGGTTTATTTGTAGAGTTCCGCCGTTGCGTGCCAGGTATCACCTTCCTGGAGCTCGGTCACGCGATAGGCTTTCGCACCAGCCGCATCCGCCTTCGCAGACAGTTCATCACGGATGCTCATTGGAGAGCTTGCGGTCTGGGAAACCGAAATGGAGCCCATGGCCTGCATATTTTGCGTTTGATTATCGGACAGTTGGGTAGCTGCGCTGGCGCCAAATGAGATCAGTGAAGCTAAACCAAGGGCTGCGATGATTACGTTACGTTTCATTGTCTTTCTCCTCAATACTCAACGGCGAGAAGGTTTATACCGCTATTTTTATTCCTGGTGCCGTTGAGCGATGATGACATAGGGTAGTCGGTTAATTATTTATACAGCTCAGCAGTGGCGTGCCAGCTATCGCCTGTACGTGCTTCGATGATGCGATAAGAAGACGCACCCTGCTCATCCGCTTTTTTGTTCAGTTCTGCACGCATATCCATGGGGGATGATGCAACGCCGCCGACTGAGACGGTGCCTAATGACTGGCGGTTTTGCGCCTGGTCAGCATCAATAGAGCTCGCCGCAAATGCGCCAAATGACAGAACAGAAAGGATGCTGAGAGTTGCTACAGTTGATTTGATTTTCATAATGTTTACCTCGTCGAATCGTAATTCCTGAGGGCTTTGTTTCGTGACCCTCATCACAAAATCAAGTATACACTAATAACGTGTAAAATTAATACTGAGCTAATTATTGCCATTGTAAGTAAGTGGTAAAGAAACCTTTTTTTATAGTCAAAAAGGCATAAAAAACGGGGGTTCATAATCTTCTTTGATTTTTTTATCTATGAAAATCAATGAAATGCGTGATTTTGATTTTTTGTGCGAAAACATTCATTGCGTGAATGGAATGCGAAGGAAATTCGCACATTGTGTTAAAAACAAGGGAGGAAGAGAGAGGAGCCCGACAGAGACGTTCTTCCCCGGCACGAAACCGGGGGGAATGAATTAAAGCTCTTGTTCGAAAAGTACAAGGATAGCTTCGTAAAGCTCTTTGACCGTGAAGCCGCTTGCCGGGGTAGTGAAAATGGTATCGTCACCGGCAATGGTGCCCAGAATACCTTCTGCTTTGCCCAGCGAGTCCAGTAAGCGTGCAATCAACTGCGCAGCGCCTGGGCTGGTATGAATCACAACGACGGCATCGTTGTAATCGATATCAAGAACCAGATTTTTGAGCGGGCTGGAGGTGGTTGGGACGCCCATTTCGACAGGCAAACAGTAAACCATCTCCATTTTGGCGTTGCGCGTACGCACAGCACCGAATTTAGTCAGCATACGGGACACTTTAGACTGATTGATATTGTCAAAGCCCTGTTCTTGTAAGGCCAGGACAATCTCTCCCTGAGAACTAAATTTCTCTTCTTTAAGCAGCGCTTTAAACGCTTTAACTAATTCTTCTTGTTTTGCCGAGCTTCGCATAAGTCACCCGTATTAAGGCCGTGAAAACTACATTATTATGCACATGGATGAATTTTTATGCAAATAATCTGCTATGGAAATAACTCAAATTTTCTTATTGTTTGCGAGAATTTTATCAAATTACGTTATGGGAACCCACTGTGTCATGTGTCGCAAATTCAAGCAAAAGTAAAATAAATGTTACTGAAATGATATTGTTTAGATGGATATCAGCGCTATATTGTAAACTCTCAATGTTAGTTGCTTGGTTTGCCGGTCTGACGGTCACAAATGCCCATTATAATATTTTAAAAGCGTGCCATGCCGCAGAATTTTGGCTGGTTCGTTGCCATAATTATCAGGGTGAATTAAGGTCGCCGCAATGGAGTAACAAAATATTTAGCTAACCATAATAAGGAGTTTATGATGAAAGTTGCAGTCCTCGGCGCAGCTGGCGGCATCGGCCAGGCGTTAGCTCTACTACTTAAAACACAACTGCCTTCAGGTTCAGAACTCTCTCTCTATGACATCGCTCCTGTAACCCCTGGGGTTGCTGTTGACCTCAGCCATATTCCTACAGATGTAAAAATTAAAGGCTTTTCTGGAGAAGACGCAACGCCCGCTCTGCACGGTGCGGATGTGGTTCTGATTTCCGCTGGCGTCGCGCGTAAACCGGGTATGGACCGCTCCGATCTCTTTAATGTGAATGCCGGCATTGTGAAAAACCTGGTCGCGCAAATTGCAAAAACCTGCCCTAAAGCTTGTATTGGCGTAATCACTAACCCGGTTAACACTACGGTGGCGATTGCGGCAGAGGTGCTGAAAAAAGCCGGTGTGTATGACAAAAATAAACTGTTCGGTGTAACGACACTGGATATCATTCGTTCTAATACCTTCGTGGCTGAGCTGAAAGGTAAGCAGCCGGGCGAGGTTGAAGTGCCGGTCGTGGGCGGACATTCGGGCGTTACTATTCTGCCATTGCTGTCGCAAATCCCGGGTGTCAGCTTCTCTGAGCAGGAAATTGCCGATCTGACAAAACGTATTCAGAACGCGGGCACTGAGGTGGTCGAAGCGAAAGCGGGTGGCGGGTCTGCAACACTCTCTATGGGTCAGGCTGCCGCACGCTTTGGCCTGTCACTGGTGCGTGCGTTGCAGGGCGAAAAAGGCGTGGTCGAATGCGCCTATGTTGAAGGTGATGGCCAATATGCCCGCTTCTTCTCTCAACCGCTGCTGTTAGGTAAAAATGGTATTGAAGAACGCCAGGCGATTGGAAAATTAAGCGCCTTTGAACAGCAGGCGCTGGAAGGGATGCTGGAAACTCTGAAAAAAGATATTCAACTCGGCGAAGATTTCGTTAACAAGTAAATAGCCGCCGTCGTCTGGTGCGCCGTTTGCCTCCAGAGATACGCAAAAAAACCGGAGTTCATTGGACTCCGGTTTTTTATTGCTGTTAGTTGGTCGCAGGATATTCCTGGATTGTGACCTGCAATTTCAGTTTCTTATCATCACGCATCACCTCTACCGGGATTTCTGAGCCAGGACGGATTTCCGCGACCTGGTCCATGGTTTCCAGAGCAGAGACCGCAGGCTTACCATTTACGCTGACAATAACATCATTTACCTGAATACCTGCCCGGGCTGCCGGACCATCAGGCGAGACTTCATTGACCACAATTCCCTGAATCTGATCGATACCGCCGCTCTGGGTATGCATGGGGGCAATTTCTCTCCCGCCGATGCCGATATAGCCACGGATCACCCGACCATCGCGAATCAACTTATCCATTATTTTCGTCGCGAGCTGGAAGGGGATAGCGAAGCCAATGCCTTCCGGCGTCTCGCCATCATTGCTCTTGTCGAAGGAGAGTGTGTTGATCCCCATTAACTCCCCCAGCGAGTTCACCAGCGCACCGCCGGAGTTACCGTGGTTGATAGAGGCGTCTGTTTGCAGAAAATTTTGTCGGCCGGTAGGGTTCAGCCCAATTCGCCCGGTGGCGCTGATGATCCCCTGGGTAATGGTTTGCCCCAGGTTATATGGGTTACCAATCGCCAATACCACATCACCAATGTGCGGTACACGATGTGGATTGATCGGAATGACCGGCAGTCCGCCTGTGGCGTTAATTTTCAGTACTGCCAGATCAGTAAGGGAGTCTGAACCTACCAGCAGCGCTTCAAAAACGCGGCCATCCTGCAAGGCAACGATAATCTGATCCGCATCGTTGATAACATGTTTATTCGTAACGATATAGCCGCGTTGGTCCATGATCACACCGGAACCGAGGGTACGGATTTCCAGGCGATTATGCGATGACGTATTCATACTGCGGTTATAGACATAGACCACTGCGGGCGCAGCGCGGCGAACCGCCGGGTTATAGCTCGCGGGCGTTTCATCGGTACTGTCAAATTGCGTTGTGGTTAGCGGGTTATGCTGGCGTAGCGAAGGCAGGGCGGCGAGGATAATGCCACCAACCATCAAACCAATTGCCACCGAGCGTAGGAGCTTCAAAAACATGATGCGGGCGTCGTCATTAGGGAGTCGCAGCAGCATAGCACGAGTTTTCCGGACATCACATGCAGCGGTGATGTCCGGGATCGCATTTGCTTAACGTAGTAATAAATAGAGTGTTTCATTGCCACGGATGATTTGCAGGGCAATTACTGACGGTTTAGTTTCAAGGATCTTGCGCAGCTCGGCAATGGACTGTACCTGTGTACGGTTAATGCCAATAATGACATCATCCTTACGCAGGCCTGCCTGAGCGGCCGCGCTGCCTTTTTCGACGTTCTCAATGTTGATACCTTTTGTCCCGTCTTTGAGTTGACCATCACTCAACGAGGCGCCCTGCAGTGCCGGGGAGATCAGTTCCGCGCTGGCGGAAGATGAAGTGCTTTTATCCAGCGTCACTTCAACATCCTGCGGTTTGCCATCACGCAGGATGCCTAACTTCACTTTTGCGCCCGGTTCCGTCGTTGCAATGCGGGAACGCAGCTCGGCAAAGCTATTCAGCGGCTTGTCATTAAGGCTGACAATCACGTCGCCAGATTTAATGCCTGCTTTCGCTGAGCCTGAGTTTGGTAATACCTCGCTGACAAAGGCGCCGCGTTGCACATTCAGGTTAAAAGCTTTGGCGATATCAGCACTCATCTCCGTACCTTTAATACCCAGCAGACCGCGTTTGATTTCGCCGAACTGAATCAACTGGCGAGAGAGAGTTTGTGCCATATTACTGGGTATGGCAAAACCGATACCGACGCTGCCGCCGCTCGGTGCAAGGATTGCGGTGTTGATACCAATAAGCTCACCGTTCAGGTTCAGCAGTGCGCCGCCGGAGTTACCACGATTTATAGAGGCATCTGTCTGGATAAAGTTTTCCAGCCCTTCGAGATTAAGTCCGCTTCGACCCAGCGCAGAAACAATCCCGGATGTCGCTGTTTGCCCCAGTCCGAATGGGTTTCCGACTGCCACGACAAAGTCACCCACCCTTAATTTATCGGAATCGGCGATAGTGATTTGCGTCAGGTTACTGGGGTTTTGTAGCTGCAACAGCGCAATGTCGCTTTGATCGTCGCCGCCAATCAGTTTGGCCTCAAACTCGCGACCATCATTGAGCTGGACATTGATTTTTTGCGCCTGGTTAATGACGTGGTTATTCGTCAGCACGTAACCTTTTGCTGCATCGATAATGACCCCGGAACCCAACCCCTCAAAAGGCTGAGCCTGCTGCTGTTCGGGCAGCTCGTCGCCAAAATATTTTTTCAGTTCATCAGGGACTTTTTGTCCTTGTACCGCTGTACCTTCCACCTGCACGCTCACCACGGCAGGTAAAACTTTTTCCAGCACTGGCGCGAGGCTGGGAACCGCTCCCTGGCCTGGAACCTGTGATGGCATCGCAGCCATAGTCTGGATGGGTGCCGAGAGAGATAACCCGACACTTAACGCTAACGCACTCAACAGCTGGGTTTGTTTCTTCATTGATGCTGGCTCTCGCAACCTAAAGTGAAAGGGAAAACGATGCAAAACAGTTTGATGTTATTGAAATTTCAATCGGGTAACAATGAGGTTAATAACTAAATAATAGCTGTGATTATATAGACAAGACGGGCGCAACCTGTGCGCCCGTTAAAAATGCGGAAATATAGTGATTATTTGCGGTTTGCATTGGCGCGCAGCAGGCCGGAGGCACCTTCGGAATAATCGCGAGGAATCTGCACCGGCGCCTGATCGTTGCCCGCTTCGGACTCCGCCAGACGGTTACGGAAAGGGTTCTCCTCAGCAGACATTTCCGGCAGTAAGCTGCTGGAGCTTTTTGCCATGTGCTGATAAAGCTGGCGGTAATCATGCGCCATATTATCGAGAAGTTCTGCGCTGCGAGCGAAGTGATTGACCAGCTCTTCACGGTACTCTTCAAGTTCTGCTTTATTTTTTTCCAGCTCGTACTGCATTGCCTGTTGCTGGCGTAATTTCCGGTTTCCAAAACGCATGGCCACAGCACCAATGATGACGCCGACGACTAACCCAATTAGCGCGTATTCCCAGGTCATGTACTTCTCCCATTGTCTTATGGTTCCGTAGGGTAATAGCTGCAAGCTCCTTGCCTGCGCCTGATTATGCCACTATAACCGCTATTCGCGCAGAAGTGGAATCCCGACGCGGCATCGCGTAGGGTAGAACGACCTTTTTTTCGCCAACCCTGTGGGCAGGATCGATTTTCAAGGAATAACGATAACACCATGCAGAGCCTTACCCCGACATCGCGTTACCTCAATGCCCTCAACGAGGGTAGCCATCAACCGGATGATGTGCAAAAAGAAGCTGTTAGCCGTCTTGATCTCATTTACCAGCAGATTGTGACCAAAGAACAATCCGCCCCGCAAAGCGGTGGATTGATGGCGAAATTTGGCAAATTGTTGGGCAAGCGTGAGCCCGCCACGCAGACTCCCATCCGCGGCCTTTATATGTGGGGGGGCGTCGGGCGCGGTAAAACCTGGCTGATGGATCTCTTTTATCAAAGCCTGCCGGGGGAGCGGAAACAGCGTCTGCACTTCCACCGTTTTATGCTGCGTGTGCATGAGGAGTTAACCCAACTACAGGGGCATAGTGACCCGCTGGAGATTGTCGCCGACCGTTTCAAAGCTGAAACCGATGTGCTCTGTTTTGATGAATTTTTCGTGTCGGATATCACCGACGCCATGTTGCTCGGCGGGTTAATGAAGGCACTCTTCGCCAGAGGGATTACGCTGGTCGCCACCTCGAATATTCCACCGGACGAACTTTATCGTAACGGGTTGCAACGGTCGCGCTTTTTGCCGGCCATTGATGCCATCAAGCAGCACTGCGATGTGATGAATGTCGATGCAGGTGTGGATTATCGTCTGCGCACCCTGACCCAGGCACACCTGTGGCTTTCGCCCTTAAATGAAGAGACGCAGCAGCAGATGGATAAACTCTGGCAAGCGCTGGCAGGGGCAAAACGTACTCATTCTCCGGTATTAGAAGTCAATCACCGTCCGCTGGTGACGCTGGGGGTGGAAAATCAGACGCTGGCGGTGTCGTTCGCCACGCTGTGTGTGGATGCCCGTAGTCAACACGACTATATTGCGCTCTCTCGTCTGTATCACACCGTAATGCTGTTTGAAGTCCCCGTCATGACAACGCTGATGGAGAATGAAGCGCGGCGTTTTATCGCGCTGGTGGATGAATTCTACGAGCGGCATGTGAAGCTGGTGGTGAGCGCGGCGGTTCCGCTGTTCGAGATTTACCAGGGCGAGCGGCTGAAGTTCGAGTTCCAGCGCTGCCTGTCGCGTCTGCAGGAGATGCAGAGCGAAGAGTACCTCAAGCGTCAGCATATGCCATAAATGTCACTCTCCCCCTGGCAGAGGGGGCGAGGGCATTAGAGCGCATATTCCCAAACCCTGAAAAACCCCTATCCAAATCACAAATAGGGGTCGATCTTTGACCCCGACTTCTCTATAATCCTGCGACCCCACGTTACAAGAAGGTTTTTTTCCCAAAACTTTCTCTGCGCCGGCATAGGCTATTCGAAGGGGTAGGTTTGCTGGACAATGTCGTGTGAACCTCAACTGACTAAACGTTTGGGTGTTCACCAACGTGTAACTTATTATTTGGGTAAGCTTTTAATGAAAACTTTTACAGCTAAACCAGAAACCGTACAACGCGACTGGTATGTTGTTGACGCGACAGGTAAAACTCTGGGCCGTCTGGCTACTGAACTGGCACGTCGCCTGCGCGGTAAGCATAAAGCGGAATACACTCCGCACGTTGATACTGGTGACTACATCATCGTTCTGAACGCAGAAAAAGTTGCTGTAACTGGCAACAAGCGCGAAGACAAAATGTACTACCACCACACCGGCCACATCGGTGGTATCAAAGAAGCGACCTTTGAAGAGATGATTGCCCGCCGTCCTGAGCGTGTGATTGAAATCGCGGTTAAAGGCATGCTGCCAAAAGGCCCGCTGGGTCGTGCTATGTACCGTAAACTGAAAGTTTACGCTGGCAACGAGCACAACCACGCGGCACAGCAACCGCAAGTTCTTGACATCTAATCGGGATTATAGGCAATGGCTGAAAATCAATACTACGGCACTGGTCGCCGCAAAAGCTCCGCCGCTCGCGTGTTCATCAAACCGGGCAACGGTAAAATCGTAATCAACCAGCGTTCTCTGGAACAGTACTTCGGTCGTGAAACTGCCCGCATGGTAGTTCGTCAGCCGCTGGAACTGGTCGACATGGTTGAGAAACTGGATCTGTACATCACTGTTAAAGGTGGTGGTATCTCTGGTCAGGCTGGTGCGATCCGTCACGGTATCACCCGCGCTCTGATGGAGTACGACGAGTCCCTGCGTTCTGAACTGCGT
This sequence comes from Phytobacter palmae, assembly GCA_900112785.1. Lineage (GTDB taxonomy): Bacteria > Pseudomonadota > Gammaproteobacteria > Enterobacterales > Enterobacteriaceae > Phytobacter > Phytobacter palmae. Next base: position 45,405 of record FONB01000003.1, read on the forward strand.
AAAGCTGGCTTCGTCACTCGTGACGCTCGTCAGGTTGAACGTAAGAAAGTCGGCCTGCGTAAAGCACGTCGCCGTCCGCAGTACTCCAAACGTTAATTGCTTTCTGCGAAAGCAGAACGATTGGCGAAAAACCCGGTTTCTACCGGGTTTTTTTATGGATAAAAATCACGTTATCCACAGCAATGGGTTGATTCTCTCTTCTTTTTCAGCATTTCCAGAATCCCCTCACCACAAAGCCCGCAAAATCTGGTAAACTATCATCCAATTTTCTGCCCAAATGCCTGGGATTGTTCATTTTTTGTTTGATTTTTAAACGAGAGTGACTGTGCGCGTGGGTGGCTTACTAACATCTCGCCGGTCAAAGTAAGACTGGTAGCAGTAAAAATACTGAATATACCTGGAGGTTTTCATGGCTGTCGCTGCCAACAAACGTTCGGTAATGACGCTGTTTTCTGGTCCTGTTGACATCTATAGCCATCAGGTCCGTATCGTGCTGGCAGAAAAGGGTGTCAGCTTCGAAATTGAGCACGTGGAAAAGGATAATCCTCCTCAGGATCTGATTGACCTCAACCCGAATCAAAGCGTACCGACCCTTGTCGATCGTGAACTCACTCTGTGGGAATCACGCATTATCATGGAATACCTGGATGAGCGTTTCCCTCATCCGCCGCTGATGCCGGTTTATCCGGTTGCGCGTGGTGAAAGCCGTCTTTACATGCATCGCATTGAGAAAGACTGGTACTCGCTGATGGAAGTGATCATGTCCAGCAGCGGGGCGCAGGCCGATAACGCCCGCCGTCAGCTGCGTGAAGAGCTGATGCAGATTGCTCCGGTATTCGGTCAGAAGCCGTACTTCCTGAGTGATGAATTCAGCCTGGTGGATTGCTACCTGGCACCGTTGCTGTGGCGTTTGCCGATTCTGGGTATTGAACTCAGCGGCGCTGGCTCGAAAGAGCTGAAAGGCTACATGACCCGTGTTTTCGAGCGCGATTCATTCCTCGCGTCTCTGACAGAAGCCGAGCGCGAAATGCGCCTGGGCCGGGGTTAATCGAATGGACTTGTCGCAACTGACACCGCGCCGTCCTTACCTGTTGCGGGCCTTCTATGAGTGGTTGCTCGATAACCAACTCACCCCGCATCTGGTCGTGGACGTAACGTTGCCGGGTGTGCGCGTGCCCATGGAGTATGCGCGTGACGGGCAAATCGTGTTGAACATTGCGCCGCGAGCCGTGGGTAATCTTGAACTGGCGAATGATGAAGTGCGTTTTAACGCGCGCTTTGGCGGCGTTCCGCGTCAGGTGGCTGTGCCGCTGGCCGCCGTTCTTGCCATCTACGCCCGTGAAAATGGCGCGGGTACGATGTTTGAGCCTGAAACGGCTTATGATGAAGACGTAACCACGGTGAATGACGACGACGAAACCTCTCAGCCGGACAGTGAGACGGTGATGTCGGTTATTGATGGCGACAAACCCGATCATACGGACGATAACGATCCGGATGATGATCCCCCACCACGCGGCGGACGTCCATCGCTGCGTGTTGTGAAGTAACATAAAAGCAGGGTCAATCGACCCTGCTTTTTTTATGATAGCAACCCCGGCGCCAGCCAACAGGCGATCGTTTCGCGCATGACCTTCCGCCTTGTGGCCAGCGCTTCCGGACGCTTAAGATCCTGCTGATAGATGATCGACAACGTCGACTGGTTAATCAGATAGAAAAATCCCAGCGCTGACATTGTGATATTTAGCTGCATCGCATCAATACCTGGGCGGATCGTCCCATCCTGCTGACCGCGTTCCAGAATGCGCTGAGTTATTGAAAGCCAGCTGCTGTTGATGGGGACAATCGTATCCACTTCCTTAAGGTGGCGTGCCTTGAGCTGGTTTTCACTGTTGAGCAACTGGATAAACTCCGGGTTCTCAAGGTAGTAGCGCCAGGTAAAATCCATCAGTTCAAGTACCGCGTCGCGGGCAGGCAGATGATCCAGCTCCAGTGCTGCCTCTTTGGTACGGATATCCTGGTATGCGACCTGCAACACATGGGTAAACAGCGTATCCTTGTTCTCGAAGTAATAGTAAATCAACTGCTTGTTCACGTTTGCCGTCGCGGCGATCTGATCAATCCTCGCCCCGTCAAAACCCTTCTCAGCGAACTCCTTTTTAGCCGCATCAAGGATCAGGCTTTTTGTGAGATCTGGATCATGCCTGCGCTTTATTCTGGCTTCCCCTTTCATAGATCCTCCATTCAATTTATTGTTTTAATTGTAGTTTTAAATAAATCAACCAGTTGGTTGATTTTGAGAAGTCGATCATGAATTTAATTTTTCTCTCTTTCTATACTGCTTTCATAGTTTCAACTGATTAGTTGAAATCTTTAGCACTTATCAGGGAGTATGCTCATGATCCATTCGCAACGTCCGGTAGCATTAGTGACAGGCTCGACTCGGGGAATTGGTAAAGCATGCGCGTTGGCGCTTGCCAGAGCCGGATTTCACGTCGCAATTAACGGACGCGATAACGAAGAAGGTCGCACCCGACAACAAGCCATGGTAGCGGAATTAGAACAATTTGGCATCGAAGCTCTGGCGTTACCTGGGGATGTTTCAGATTTAAATGTTCAGCAAGGGATGCTGGACACCATTTTACAACGCTGGGGGCGGCTGGATTGCGTCGTCAACAACGCCGGGACGGCGGCAAAACAGCGCGGTGATCTGCTGGAGGTTACGCCGGAAAATTACCAGTTCTGCCAGGACATTAATACCCGGGCAATGTTCTTTTTTTGCCAGAAAGCTGCGCGCGTCATGCTCCGGCAGGGCGAATTAAGCGACCAGCATCGCTCAATCATCAATATTACTTCTTGCAGCGCCCACAGCCTGTCGATTTCCCGTGGCGAATATTGCGTATCAAAAGCAGCCGCCAGCATGGTGACGCAACTCTTTGCACTGCGCCTGGCGGAAGAAGGCATCGGTGTTTATGAAATTCGCCCTGGTATCATCGAAACTGACATGACCAGCGGTGTGAAACCGAAATATGACCAGTTGATCGGCGGCGGTCTGGTGCCGATGAAACGCTGGGGTCAGCCGACGGACATTGCCGTGGTCGTCGATGCGCTGGCAAACGGCAACTTACCTTTCACTGTCGGTCAGATTATTGATGTCGACGGCGGCCTGAACAAATCCCACTTTTAATTACGAGGCACAGCAATGGCAACAATTTCCGTTGGCATCATCATGCATGGCGTAACCGGGCGGATGGGTAAAAATCAGCATCTGATCCGCTCCATCGTGGCAATTCGTGAACAAGGCGGCGTTGAGCTGGCGAACGGCGACAGACTAATGCCTGACCCAATCCTGATTGGCCGCAATGAAGAAAAAATCGCCGCACTGGCGAAACAAACCGGTATCAGTCGTTGGGGGACGGATTTGGATGCGGCGCTGGCTAACCCGAACGATACCATCTTTTTTGATGCCGCCACGACGCAGGCGCGCCCGGGATTACTGAAAAAAGCCATCGCCGCTGGTAAACACATTTACTGCGAAAAACCGGTAGCAGTCAGCCTGTCTGAGGCCGTCGAACTTTATCACTACGCAGAGCAGCAGGGCGTTTGCCACGGCGTCGTACAGGACAAACTGTGGTTGCCGGGGCTGCGCAAACTACAGATGCTCAACCAGGCAGGCTTCTTTGGTCAGGTCTTATCGGTACGCGGTGAGTTTGGCTACTGGGTGTTTGAAGGCGACCTGCAGCCGACCCAGCGCCCGTCCTGGAACTATCGGCAGGAAGATGGCGGCGGCATTATCCTCGATATGATCTGCCACTGGCGTTATGTCGTCGACAACCTGTTTGGCGAAATCAAAAGTATCAGTTGCCTGGGCGCGACCCATATACCTGAACGTTTTGATGAGCAGGGGAACGCCTATAAAGCCACCGCTGATGATGCCGCCTACGCCACCTTCGAGCTGCATAATGGCACCATCGTGCAGATCAACAGCTCCTGGTGCGTCCGTGTGCGCCGTGATGATCTGGTGACTTTCCAGGTGGACGGCGTTAACGGTTCTGCGGTAGCCGGCCTGACCGACTGCCTGACGCAATCACGCGTGAACACCCCGAAACCGATCTGGAACCCGGATGTTCGCCAGACACATGACTTTTTCGAAGACTGGGCGCCAGTACCCGATACCACCATCTATGACAACGCCTTCAAAGTGCAGTGGGAACTCTTTTTGCGCCACGTTCATGGTGAAATCGACTTCCGCTGGAATCTGCTGGAAGGGGCAAAAGGAGTGCAACTGGTTGAACTGGCGCTACAAAGCTGGAAAGAGCGCCGCTGGGTCGATGTTCCGTCACTGGCGCGCTAAGGAGGCCGTATGCAACAGCCCGATCCACGGCGTTTATCGCTGAATACCGCCACCGTCCGTAAGCAGTGGACGCTGGATAAGATCATTGATGGCTGCGCCCGCCATGAAATTCGCGGTATCTCGCCATGGCGCGATCAGGTTCAGGCGCTGGGCCTGGAACGCACCGCGCAGTTGATTCGCAGTAACGAACTGACCGTCAGCGGCTATTGCCGGGGCGGGATGTTCCCCGGTATTGATGAGGCGGCACGCCGTGCGGCGGATGACGATAACCGCCGGGCGGTGGATGAAGCACTGGCTGTGAATGCCGCCTGTCTGGTGCTGGTGGTAGGTGGCTTGCCGGGTGATTCGAAAGATATCGCCGGCGCTCGCAGTCAGGTGCGGGATGGTCTGGGACGCCTGCTTGAGTATTCGCGTAAGGCAGGCATGCCACTGGCGATTGAGCCGCTGCACCCGATGTATGCAGCGGACCGTGCCTGCGTCAATACGCTGGAACAGGCCAATGACCTGTGTGATGAGCTGGGCGATGACGGATTAGGGATGGCCGTCGATCTCTATCACACCTGGTGGGATCCGAAGTTCTTTCAGCAGATCGAACGTGCCGGACGGAAACGTATCCTGGGTTTCCATATCTGCGACTGGCTGGTGCCGACACAGCATCTGCTGCTGGATCGCGGCATGATGGGAGATGGCGTGATCGACATTCGCGCAGCTCGTCAGGCGGTGGAGGCTCTGGGGTACCAGGGGGCGCATGAAGTGGAGATTTTCTCTGAACACAACTGGTGGCAACGTGACCCGGATACGGTGCTCGCTACCTGCAAAGCGCGTCATTTGACGCATTGTTAATCAGATTTTGGCTGTATCTGATGTCTCGTCAGTCTTACCAGGTTAGTCGAGGAAATTATGAATACAGATACAAAAAAGATGATACTGGTGTCGGTGCTGTGTGGCCTGGGCTACATGATGTACTCCGTCGACCGGATGACCGTCTCCTCCGCCATTGGACTTATCGCGACGGATTTTGGGCTCGGTAGAGCCCAGTCCGGGATCCTGATGAGTTCTTTCTTTTATGGTTTCATTGGCTTCTTGTTTATTTCCGGGATCATTGCCGACAAACTCAGCGGCAAACCGGTACTCATTCTTGGCTTAGTGATGTTCTCCCTTGCCACGATCCTGACGGGGGTGGCGGGTAGTCTGACGTCACTGATCTTTTACCGCGTAATGACCGGTATCGGCGAGGGGGTCTTCTGGCCCGCCGCATCGCTGGAAGTGGCCAACGTTACCACCGAAAAACAGCGCACGACGGTGATGTCACTTTACTGGATGGGATATCCGATTGGCGGCTTCTTCGGTACCTGGCTCGGTGCGATGCTCGGCCCGGTATATGGTTGGCGTGTCGTGTTCTACGTGGCCGGGGCGCTTGGCCTGCTGGTTGCGCTGGCTTACGCCGTCATGGTGAAAAACGAGCCGAAAAAAGTTGTTGTTGCCACAACAAAAGAAAAAGTGCCGTTAAAACAGCTGTTCCGCAACCAGTCCGTAATGCTGATGGCATTCTATTATTTCCTGCTGTTGAGCGGCTGGTGGATTGTGCTGCTGTGGGCGCCGACCTTCCTGATGAATGTGAAACAGTTGCCAATCAGTACCGCAGGGACGATTGCCAGCCTGCTGGGGCTGACCGGCGCGCTGGGCGGTTTCCTGCTTGGGCGCCTGTGTGACCGGGGCGACTTCTCGCGTAAACGTGCTGTGTTGATTGGTATTACTCTGGCCAGCAGCCTGTTGATGGCGGCGATGGTGCTGCAACTGCCGGTCTTCGCCGTGGTGATCCTGGTGCTGTTCCTGGGGCTGCTGGGTTATCCGATCACTCCGCTGGTCCTCTCATTTACCGCCGAACTGGTGCCGCCGCAGCTTCGCGGCTCCGCCATTGGCTTTGTGATGAATATTGGCATGACGGCCGGTGGGATCTCACCTGTCCTGGCGGGCTATTTCGCGGATAAATATTCCATGTCTGCCGTCTGGTTCGTCGCAGCCTGCGTGATGGTCGTCAGTTCGGTACTACTGTTGGGAGTGCGTAAAGCGCCCAGGGCAGTGAAAGAGATAGAAATGTCCGGGCTTTCATCACGCGTTTAACGAGGTAAAACATGACCACAGCGATCCCGCAATCGATCCTGGAAGCGCTTACGAATGTGTCCATGCCGCGTCACGTCAGGATGGCGCAACCGCAACAGACGCTGGAGGTGGAGGGGTATCGTATACCGGTCTACCACAGCGAGGCGTTAGTGATTGGGAGTGGTGCAGCCGGACTGCGGGCTGCGGTGGAGTTGCGTCGGCGCAAAGTGGATGTTCTGGTGGCGACACAAACCCTGTTTTGGGGAACATCGGCCTGTTCTGGCTCTGATAAACAGACCCTGCATACCGCTTCGACCAGTTTCCGGGGCGATAATTTTATCTCCCTCGCCAGTGCTATCGGCGCGGGTGGCGCGATGGATGCTGACACTGCGTATGTAGAAGCGGTCGGTTCGGTGGAAGCCTTTATCGGCCTGAAAAGTATGGGGCTTCCCTTGCCGGAGGACCGTTATGGCGCTGTATTGCGCTATCAGACCGATCACGATGAAGTGGGCCGCGCCACCAGCTGTGGACCACGTACCTCCCGCCTGATGGTCAAAGTGCTGGCGGAAGAGGCGGTGCTGCTGGGAGTACCGTTTGTCGATCATGCGACGGCAGTGCGCCTGCTTACCGAAGGCGAAGGGGAGACGCGCCGTGTTGCTGGTGTATTGGCTATCGTGAAAGGCGCGCGGCAGGAGGATAATCCGTGGGGGCTATGCCTGATGCGTAGCTCGACGGTGGTTCTGGCGGCCGGAGGACCGGGTGAACTGTTCCGCGACAGCGTCTATCCGAAACGGTGCTTTGGCTCGCTGGGGCTGGCGCTGGAAGCGGGGATCGCGACGGTAAACCTGACGGAGCATCAGTTTGGTATCGGTACGCGGCGCGATGAGTTCCCCTGGAATCTTTCTGGCACCTATGTGCAAAGCATGCCCTATATCTATTCGGTGGATGAGCAAGGCCAGGAGCATAACTTCCTTGCCCGTTACTATCGCACCACGCGAGAACTGGCCTCAAATATCTTCCGTAAAGGCTATCAGTGGCCGATTCACGCCACGCGGATGCTGGATTTTGGCTCCAGCCTGGTGGATTTGGCGATCTACCGTGAGTCGCAGGCAGGACGCACAATCTACATGGATTTTAATCGCAATCCATTGCCGGTGCCGGGCGATGAACCATTCGCCACTGGCAATCTGGATGAGGATGTTTACCGCTATCTGCACAATAACGATGCCTGTCTGGAGCTGCCTGTTGCGCGTCTGCAGCGGATGAATCCACTGGCCATTGAGCTTTATAAGCATCATGGTCATGACCTGACAACACAGCCGCTGCCGTTTAATGTTAACCATCAGCATATGAATGGCGGGATTGCGGTGGATATATGGGGCCATTCGTCGTTAAGTGGCTGCTATGCGATTGGCGAAGCGGCGGGCACCCACGGGGTGACGCGCCCCGGTGGTGCTGCGCTCAATGCCGGTCAGGTCTTTGGGCTGCGCTGCGCGAAGCATATCGCGGCGACGCCGCGTGCCGCCCCGCACTCTCTTTTTGCCAGCGAAACGGCTGAACTCCTGCAGCAGATCCAGCGTGACAGCAGCCATCCTCAGGCGTTGCGGATTGACGATATTCGCGACGAAATCCAGCAGCGCATGAGTGAGCGCGCCGGATTTATTTGCGATGCCGCGCAGATACCTGCCGCCGTTCAGGCGGCCCGGCGACTCAACCAACGTATTGCGCAAAATGGGGTGGCAATAACTCATCCTAACCAGACTGCGTTTAGCCTCCAGTGGCGCCAGATGGCTCTGGCATCAGAGGCGTTACTGGTGGCGCTGGAAAGTTATATTGCCCGCGGCGGCGGAAGTCGAGGTGCACGGATGTTGTGCTCGGCGCAGGGAGACGTCGCTCCGCAAACGCGCGAAGGCGTATTGTCTGAGTATCGTTTCATCTCTGAAAAGGCGGAGCACCGGCAGGAACAAATCCAGGTGACATGGCGCAACGGCGGGTTTGTTGTCGAACAGCGGCCATTACGCACGCTTGATGATCTCTCGACTCTCTTCTTTGAAAAGAACTGGCCGGATTATCTGACGGATGGGATCTACCGACGTTAGTATTTGTCTGTAAAAACGTTGCCCGGATGCGGCGTCACGCCTGATCCGGGCAATATTATTACGGGAGCCCGGGCAAGCGAAACGCTACCCGGGAAATTCCTTATACTTCAAGCCAGTTAAGGATGCCGTCTGCTGCTTTACGGCCTTCGGCGATGGCTGTGACTACCAGGTCGGAACCGCGAACAATATCGCCACCGGCAAAGATTTTCGGGTTGCTGGTCTGGAATGCATTCTCGCTACCTTCCGGCGCGATGATGCGTCCCTGCGAATCCAGCTCGACGCTGTGTTTCGCCAGCCATTCCATACTGTGCGGACGGAAACCAAACGCCATCACGACGGCATCGGCTGGCACCACATGTTCGGAGCCCGCAACGATTTCCGCACGACGACGACCTTTGGCATCTGGCGCACCCATTTCGGTACGCGCCATCTTCACGCCGCAGACTTTACCGTTGGCGTTCACTTCGACACCCAATGGTTGCACGTTGAACTGGAATTCCACACCCTCTTCGCGCGCGTTTTTCACTTCGCGTTTTGAACCCGGCATGTTTTCTTCATCACGGCGGTAAGCACAAATCACGCTGGTGGCGCCCTGACGTACAGATGTGCGTACGCAGTCCATCGCGGTATCGCCACCGCCCAGCACAACAACGCGTTTGCCTTCCATACTGATGAAAGGTTCATCAGCCGATTCACCAAAGCCCATCAGTTGTTTGGTATTCGCGATAAGGAACGGCAGGGCATCGAACACGCCATTAGCATCTTCGTTTTCCAGACCGCCACGCATGGATTGATAAGTCCCCACGCCAAGGAACACCGCATCATAATCCTGGAGCAGGTCATCAAGTTGTACGTCCCGACCGACTTCGGTATTCAACCTGAACTCAATGCCCATGCCGGTGAAGATTTCGCGACGGCGAGTCATCACCTCTTTTTCCAGCTTAAAGGCCGGGATGCCGAAGGTCAGCAGACCGCCGATTTCCGGATGACGGTCAAACACCACGGCTTTGACGCCATTGCGGGTCAGCACGTCGGCACATGCCAGGCCTGCCGGACCTGCACCGATAATTGCCACACGTTTGTCTGTCTGCTTCACGCCAGTCATATCCGGACGCCAGCCCATCTCGAACGCTTTATCGTTGATGTAGCGCTCGATGTTACCGATGGTGACCGCGCCGAACTCATCATTCAGCGTACAGGAACCTTCACACAGGCGGTCCTGCGGGCAAACGCGCCCGCAGACTTCCGGCAAGGTGTTGGTCTGGTGAGACAGCTCAGCGGCCTCAAAAATACGCCCTTCGTTGGCCAGTTTCAGCCAGTTCGGGATGTAGTTATGGACCGGACATTTCCATTCGCAGTACGGGTTGCCACAGGAGAGACAGCGATCTGCCTGCGCCTTGGCCTGGCCTTCCGAAAATGGCTCGTAGATTTCAATAAATTCAATCTTACGGATCTTCAGCGGTTTCTTTGGCGGATCCACGCGCTGTAAGTCGATAAACTGGTATACGTTCTGACTCATTGCTGCCCCTTACTGCGCCTGCACACGCAGCTCTGCTGCGCTACGACTACGATGACCTAACAGTGCTTTCACATCACTGGACTTCGGTTTAACCAGCGCGAATTTCGCTGAGAAGGCTGGCCAGTTAGCCAGAATCTCTTCACCGCGAGAAGAACCGGTATGATGCACATGCTCGGTAATCAGACCGCGCAGATGCTCTTCATGGATGGCGAGGTCATCGACGCTCAACACTTCCACCAGTTCCGGGTTCACACGTTTGCGGAACTCACCGTCTTCATCCAGGACATAGGCAAAACCGCCTGTCATCCCGGCGCCAAAGTTTACGCCTGTTTTACCGAGGATACAGACGATACCACCGGTCATGTATTCACAACCGTTATCACCGATGCCTTCCACGACAGTAATCGCGCCGGAGTTACGCACGCCGAAACGTTCACCCGCACGGCCTGCGGCATACAGACGACCACCGGTTGCGCCATACAGGCAGGTGTTACCGATAATGCTGGCTTCGTGGCTACGATAGGCAGAGCCTACCGGCGGACGTACCGCGACTAAGCCGCCTGCCATGCCCTTGCCTACATAGTCGTTGGCATCGCCAGTCAGGTACAGCTCAACGCCACCAGCGTTCCAGACGCCAAAACTCTGGCCTGCTGTGCCGCTAAAATGGACTGTAATCGGGTCTGCCGCCAGACCCTGATCGCCATGCGTCTGCGCAATGTAGCCAGACAGAGATGCACCGACAGAACGGTCCGTGTTGCGAATATCAAACCAGAAAGTTTTGCTCTGGCGTTCGTCAACAAACGGCTTTGCCTGTTGCAACAACTGCGCATTCAGTACGCCGTTGTCGAATGGCGGATTGTTTTCCGTGCAGTACAGCGCTTTGCCTGGATGCGGCTCGGCGGTTTCCAGCAGTTTCGACAGATCCAGCTTCTGTTGTTTGGCGGTAAATCCGTCCAGCTCTTTGAGCAAGTCGGTACGGCCAATCAAGTCCACCAGGCGTTTAACGCCCAGTTGCGCCATCAGCTCGCGGGTTTCGCGGGCGATAAATTCAAAGTAATTGGTCACTTTGAACGGCAGACCGTGGTAGTGGTTTTTACGCAGTTTTTCATCCTGAGTTGCTACGCCGGTTGCGCAGTTGTTCAGGTGGCAAATACGCAGGTATTTACAGCCCAGCGCCACCATCGGGCCAGTACCAAAGCCGAAGCTCTCGGCGCCGAGGATTGCCGCTTTGATGATGTCCTGGCCCGTTTTCAGACCACCATCTGTCTGTAAACGAATTTTGTGGCGCAGACCGTTGGCCACCAGCGCCTGTTGGGTTTCCACCAGGCCCAGTTCCCACGGACAACCCGCGTATTTTACCGATGACAGCGGGCTTGCGCCGGTACCGCCGTCGTAACCGGCGATGGTGATGAGATCCGCATAGGCTTTTGCCACACCGGTCGCGATGGTGCCGACGCCCGGTTCGGAAACCAGCTTCACGGAGATCATCGCTTTTGGGTTGACCTGTTTCAGGTCGAAAATCAGTTGCGCCAGATCCTCGATAGAGTAGATATCGTGGTGCGGCGGCGGGGAAATCAGCGTCACGCCTGGTACGGAATAGCGCAGTTTAGCGATGTACGGGGTGACTTTATCTCCCGGTAACTGACCGCCTTCACCTGGTTTCGCACCCTGAGCGACTTTAATCTGAATCACATCAGCATTGACCAGATACGCCGGGGTGACGCCGAAGCGACCGGAAGCGACCTGTTTGATGCGCGACACTTTGTTGGTGCCGTAGCGTGCCGGGTCTTCGCCGCCTTCACCGGAGTTGGAGAAGCCACCGAGGCTGTTCATGGCTTCTGCCAGCGCTTCATGTGCTTCCGGACTCAGCGCACCGATGGACATTGCCGCAGTATCAAAGCGTTTAAACAGTTCGCTTGCGGGTTCGACGTCGTTGATGCTGACTGTTTCGCCGTTCGGCGTGATGGCCAGCAGGTCACGCAGGGTGGCCGCCGGGCGCTCATTTACCAGCTTCGCGTACTCCTGGTAGTCTTTGTATTCCCCGCTCTGAACGGCTTGTTGCAATGTACGCACCACGTCCGGGTTATAGGCGTGATATTCACCGCCATGCACGTATTTCAGCAGACCACCCGCCTCAAGCGGTTTACGCGCCAGCCAGGCACGTTTGGAGAGGTTCAGCAGATCCTGCTGGAAGTCAGCAAAACCTGCGCCGCTGATACGGCTGACTACGCCCTGGAAGCAGAGTTCGGAGACCTCTTCATGCAGACCGACAGCTTCGAACAGTTTTGAGCAACGGTAAGAGGCAATCGTCGAAATGCCCATTTTGGACATAATCTTGTACAGCCCTTTGTTGATGCCGTTGCGGTAGTTCAGCATCACTGTGCGGTAATTCTTCTCAATGGCTTTGGTGTCGACCAGTTTCGCCAGCGTTTCGTAGGCCAGGTACGGATAAATGGCGGTGGCGCCGAAGCCCAGCAGCACTGCGAAGTGGTGCGGGTCGCGGGCGCTGGCGGTTTCTACGATGATGTTGGCATCGCAGCGCAGGCTTTTCTCAACCAGACGGGTCTGGACAGCCCCGACTGCCATCGGCGCCGGAACCGGCAGGCGGTTTTTGGCGATGTTACGGTCAGACAGCACCAGCAACACGGTGCCGTTACGCACCATCTGTTCTGCTTTGTCGCACAGCGCTCGCACCGTCTCTTCCAGTGAGGTTTCGGTCACATCGAAGGTGATATCCAGCACATCCGCGCGATAGTGCTCCTCTTTCATGGTGGTGAGCTGAGTGAAATCGGAGTACAGCAGAATCGGTGATTTGAAACTCAGGCGGTGCGCCTGGCCTTCCGCTTCACAAAAGACATTCATTTCACGACCGATACTGGTGGCCAGCGACATCACATGTGCTTCACGCAACGGATCGATTGGCGGGTTCGTCACCTGCGCGAACTGCTGGCGGAAGTAATCGTAAATGATACGCGGCTGGCTGGAGAGCACGGCAAACGGGGTATCATCCCCCATAGAGCCGACCGCTTCCTGACCGTTTTCACCGAGTACACGGATAACCGTGTCCAACTCTTCGAAGCTGTAGTTAAACTGCTTCTGATAGCTTGCCAGCAGGTCGTCGTCCATTTCACGGGTGCCAACCTGATCATCTGACAGATCTTCAAAGGGCACCAGACGGCGGACGTTTTTCTCCATCCACTCTTTATAGGGGTGGCGGCTTTTCAGATCGTCATCGGTCTCTGCAGAGTGCAAAATGCGACCGCCACGGGTATCGATAACCATCAGTTCACCTGGACCGACGCGGCCTTTTTCGACCACTTCGTCAGGTTGATAATCCCAGATACCGACTTCTGAGGCACAGGTGATCAGCTTGTCTTTGGTAATGACATAGCGTGCCGGACGCAGGCCGTTACGGTCGAGGTTACAGGCCGCGAAACGACCATCGGACATTACGATACCCGCCGGGCCATCCCATGGTTCCATATGCATGGAGTTAAAGTCGAAGAATGCGCGCAGGTCCGGGTCCATATCCGGATTGTTCTGCCAGGCTGGCGGTACCAGCAGGCGCATGGCACGCACGATATCCATCCCGCCTGCCAGCAGCAGTTCGAGCATGTTATCCATGGAGCTGGAGTCAGAACCGGTTTCGTTGACGAACGGCGCGGCATCATGCAGATCCGGGATTAGAGGGGTCTGGAATTTATAGGTACGCGCACGCGCCCACTGACGGTTACCGGTGATGGTGTTGATTTCACCGTTATGCGCCAGATAGCGGAACGGCTGTGCCAGTGGCCAGCGCGGTACGGTATTGGTGGAGAAGCGCTGGTGGAAAAGGCAAATGGCCGATTCCAGACGCAGGTCCGCCAGGTCCAGGTAGAAGCGCGGCAGGTCAGCCGGCATACACAGACCTTTATAGATGTTCACCAGGTTAGAGAGGCTACAAACGTAGAACTCTTTATCTTCCTGCAGACGCTTTTCAATGCGACGGCGGGCAATAAACAGACGGCGCTCCATATCACGCGGGCGCCAGCCAGCCGGGGCGTTAACAAAAATTTGCTCAATACGTGGCAGCGAGGAGAGGGCGATTTCACCGAGCACCCCTTCGTTGGTTGGCACATCGCGCCAGCCGACAATAGACAGGGTTTCACGTTGAAGTTCTTCTTCTACAATACGGCGCGATGCGCTGGCTTTCTCAGGATCCTTATTCAGGAACAGCATACCAACGGCATAGTTTTTGGCTAAACGCCAGCCGCGCTCTTCCGCAACGATACGGAAGAAACGATCGGGTTTTTGCAACAGTAAGCCGCAGCCGTCGCCGGTTTTACCATCAGCGAGGATTGCGCCACGGTGCTGCATACGGGCCAGTGCGTGAATAGCGGTACGCACTACCTTGTGGCTAGGTTCGCCTTCTATGTGGGCGATCAGGCCGAAACCACAGTTATCCCTCTCAAGGGATTTATCGTACAACATATCAGTGAACCTCCCCAGGCTCTGCGGGATTCCCATCCGATACCGATTGCGCGCGGGCACAGCAAGAGCATGGCGACGGGGCTAATAAAGCCTCGCATGTCGCCCTCTTTAATTTCCTTTTCGCATCGGTACACAAGTGTTGAGGACTTGCTTAAGAGGGAATCTCAATAACTGCATAAATATGATGAGCAGACCACTCATCCAGAAAGCTTCCAGCGGATTCCCAACTTATCGGGAATCCGTACACAGGTCAAATGCCAGGCTTATTTATCTAATAATGTGCTAAAGCTTATTTAATATATTGATAATTAAATGAATTTAACCTTATTTACAATCAATAAGCCCAGCGCTGAGCGGCAGAGTAATGTGATCTGACTCACTATAGGGAAGCGTTGTTAATGCGCTACCCTACTAAATCCAATATGAATTTCAGAATATTATTCTAGTAATGTACCTACAGGCGCAGGAACACACTGTTTTTCACTTATGACAGTATTTCTGCAAAATATCGCCTGAACATAAGGAAAAGTAATTGCCGGAGAAGTGAATGAAACGGCGGTAATCTTGACTGTTTATGCAATGAATAAAAGCCTTGCCGGGCGATTGATCCACATCATCGCCGTCGAAAGCTAAAAATGGCAGGCTTGGCCCTTTTCAAAGGCACGGCCTGTCAGATTATGCAGTTACAAAAATTAGTCAATATGTTTGGTGGGGATCTTGCCCGTCGTTATGGGCAAAAGGTTCATAAATTAACGCTCCACGGCGGTTTTAGCTGCCCGAACCGCGATGGCACTATTGGCCGGGGCGGCTGCACATTCTGTAATGTTGCCTCCTTCGCTGATGAGGCGCAGCAGCACCACTCTATTGCCGAACAGCTGGCGCATCAGGCTAATCTGGTGAATCGTGCGAAACGTTATCTCGCCTATTTTCAGGCTTATACCAGCACCTGGGCCGAAGTACAGGTGCTGCGTTCCATGTATCAACAGGCAATAAGCCAGGCCAGTATTGTTGGCCTGTGCGTCGGCACGCGCCCGGATTGCGTACCCGAGGCGGTGCTGGATTTACTGAGCGAGTATAAAGATCAAGGGTATGAGGTCTGGCTCGAACTGGGATTGCAAACCGCACACGATAAAACACTGCGCCGTATTAACCGTGGGCACGATTTCGCCTGTTATCAGCAAACCACCCGCCAGGCCCGCGAACGCGGGTTGAAAGTATGTAGTCACCTTATCGTTGGCCTGCCGGGGGAAGGGCAGTCAGAATGTCTGCAAACGCTCCATCGCGTGGTAGAGACAGGCGTAGACGGTATCAAGCTGCATCCTCTGCATATTGTGAAGGGCAGCATTATGGCAAAAGCCTGGCAGGCGGGGCGTCTGCAAGGAATTGAACTGGAAGACTATACTGTCACCGCCGGGGAGATGATTCGCGCAACACCACCGGAGGTGATTTACCATCGCATTTCCGCCAGCGCACGCCGCCCGACGCTTCTGGCGCCGTTGTGGTGCGAAAATCGCTGGACGGGAATGGTTGAACTGGATCGCTATCTTACTGCTCATGGTGTGCAAGGTTCCGCATTGGCTCGCCCGTGGAGCCAGCCGTAACGGTTGCCTGGACCGCATTTTTCGCACAACCTTCAACGTGTTGCTCAGAATTGGGTATTATTGAGCGGAATTGTTTAAGGAAATCGCTATGAAGCAAATCCGTTTACTGGCGCAGTATTACGTCGACCTGATGATGAAGCTCGGGCTGGTTCGTTTCTCCCTGTTACTTGCCCTGGCTCTGGTGGTGCTGGCTATCGTCGTGCAAATGGCGGTAACAATGGTATTGCAGGGGCAGGTGGCGAGCATCGACGTCATTCGCTCTATCTTTTTTGGCTTGTTGATTACCCCCTGGGCGGTCTATTTCTTATCGGTGGTCGTCGAGCAGCTTGAAGAGTCACGTCAGCGGCTTTCGCGGCTGGTGGACAAGCTGGAAGAGATGCGTGAGCGCGACCTCAAACTTAATATTCAGCTTAAAGACAATATCACCCGGCTTAACCAGGAGATGGCGGATCGCGAGAAAGCTGAAGCTGAACGTCAGGCGACGTTTGAGCAGCTTAAAGTGGAGATGCAGGAGCGCGAGCAGACGCAGATTCAACTGGAACAGCAATCCACATTTTTACGCTCTTTCCTCGATGCCTCGCCGGACCTCGTTTTCTATCGCAATGAAGATAAAGAATTTTCCGGCTGTAACCGGGCGATGGAA
This sequence comes from Phytobacter palmae, assembly GCA_900112785.1. Classification (GTDB taxonomy): domain Bacteria; phylum Pseudomonadota; class Gammaproteobacteria; order Enterobacterales; family Enterobacteriaceae; genus Phytobacter; species Phytobacter palmae. The sequence continues at coordinate 62,194 of FONB01000003.1, forward strand.
CTGCTGACGGGCAAAAGCGAGAAGCAGTTGATTAACCTCAAACCACAGGATGTCTACGCGCCGGAAGCGGCGGAGAAGGTCATCGAGACCGATGAGAAAGTTTTTCGTCACAATGTTTCGCTGACCTATGAGCAGTGGCTGGATTATCCGGATGGACGCAAAGCCTGTTTTGAAATCCGTAAGGTGCCCTACTATGACCGTGTAGGAAAGCGCCACGGTTTGATGGGGTTCGGGCGTGATATTACCGAGCGTAAGCGCTATCAGGATGCTCTGGAGCGTGCCAGTCGCGATAAAACCACCTTTATCTCAACTATCAGCCACGAACTGCGTACCCCGCTTAATGGCATCGTCGGGCTGAGCCGTATTCTGCTGGACACCGACTTAACGGCCGAGCAGGAAAAATACCTGAAAACCATCCATGTCTCTGCTGTCACTCTGGGTAATATCTTCAACGATATTATCGACATGGATAAAATGGAACGTCGTAAAGTCCAGCTCGACAATCAGCCGGTGGATTTCACCAGCTTCCTTGCTGACCTTGAAAACCTTTCCGGCCTGCAGGCGCACCAGAAAGGTTTGCGTTTCGTCATGGAACCTACGTTGCCGTTACCGCATAAGGTGGTCACTGACGGCACACGGTTGCGGCAGATTCTCTGGAACCTTATCAGCAACGCCGTCAAATTTACCCGTGAGGGACAAGTCACCGTCCGTGTGCGCTATGACGAAGGCGATATGCTGCACTTTGAGGTCGAAGATTCCGGAATTGGCATTCCTCGCGAAGAGCTGGATAAAATTTTCGCCATGTATTACCAGGTGAAAGACAGCCATGGCGGCAAGCCTGCTACCGGTACGGGGATTGGTCTCGCCGTATCACGTCGTCTGGCGAAAAACATGGGCGGTGACATTGTCGTTACCAGCCAGCCTGGCAAAGGTTCGCTCTTCACCCTGACCGTACACGCGCCTGCGGTAGCGGAGGAAGTGGAAGATGCGTTTGAAGACGATGATATGCCGCTGCCAGCGCTGCATGTGCTTTTGGTGGAAGATATTGAGCTTAACGTGATTGTTGCCCGTTCCGTACTGGAAAAACTGGGCAGTAGCGTGGATGTTGCGATGACCGGCAAAGCCGCGCTGGAGATGTTTAAACCCGGCGAATACGATCTGGTACTGCTTGATATTCAGTTGCCGGATATGACCGGGCTGGACATCTCGCGCATTCTCACCAGCCAGTTTGCCCGCGATGATTTACCGCCGCTGGTGGCGCTTACTGCCAACGTGCTCAAAGATAAACAAGAGTATCTGGATGCAGGGATGGACGATGTCTTAAGCAAGCCGCTGGCGGTCCCGGCATTGACTGCCATGATTAAGAAATTTTGGGATGCGGGCGAAGAAGAGGAGCAAGATGCAATGTCTCATACCGATGGTCAAAAATCACAGAACCTGCTGGATATCCCGATGCTTGAGCAGTATATCGATCTGGTCGGGCCGAAGCTTATTACCGATGGGCTGGCGGTGTTTGAGAAAATGATGCCGGGCTATCTGAGCGTTCTGGAATCTAACCTTACCGCACGGGATCAAAAAGGGATCGTCGAAGAGGGGCATAAGATCAAGGGCGCTGCGGGATCGGTCGGCCTTCGTCATCTGCAACAGCTTGGTCAACAAATTCAGTCACCCGATCTGCCTGCCTGGTGGGATAACGTCGGCGAATGGGTTGAAGAGATGAAGCAAGAGTGGCAGCACGATGTCGATGTATTAAAAGCGTGGGTGGCAACCGCTGGAAAAAAATGACCCCGGATTAACCGGGGTGCGCGAATACTGCGCCAACACCAGGGAAATCGTGGCTGCGCCGTAAAATTATATTTTTATCAAGGGCGCAGTCGGGAAAATTTGAACTGCACGCACATAAGATAGCAAATCTTAAAGTATTTGTTACATCAATCAGTGAAATGTGTGAAGCATAACGCCCTTATCAAAATATTTAATTATCCCGAGTACGTTGCATAAAGGATGAGCAAAATGAAAAAAATCGGTGTTGTTCTCAGCGGATCAGGCGTTTATGACGGATCGGAAATCCACGAAGCGGTGATTACCCTGCTGGCGATCGCCCGCGAAGGCGCTGAGGCAGTATGCTTTGCGCCGGATAAGCGCCAGACCGATGTCATTAATCATCTCACGGGTGAGCCGATGAGTGAAAGTAGAAACGTGCTGATCGAAGCGGCCCGCATTGCACGCGGCGCGATCCTTCCGATCGCGCAGGCATCAATAAACGATCTGGATGCGCTGATTGTGCCTGGCGGATTTGGCGCAGCGAAAAATTTGAGCAGCTTTGCAGGTCTCGGTAGTGAATGTCTGGTCGACCCGGATCTGAAACGACTGGTCCTGGAGATGCATCAGGCGGGGAAACCGCTCGGCTTTATGTGTATTGCGCCTGCGATGCTGCCAAAAATCTTTGATTTCCCGCTGCGTCTGACGATTGGAACGGATATCGATACGGCGGAAGCCCTTGAAGATATGGGGGCTGAACATGTGCCTTGTCCCGTCGACGATATTGTGGTCGATGAGGATAACAAGGTGGTGACTACACCGGCGTACATGCTGGCGCAGAATATTGCGCAGGCGGCTACAGGGATCGAAAAACTGGTCTCTCGCGTGCTGGTGCTGGCTGAATGAGAGGGTTGCGTCGCCCGTTAATGGCGAAAATCAAAAAGCTATTGCTCCGTTTGGTTCTGGCGCTGGGGATTTTCTGGGGCGGCGGTATTCTTCTGTTCAGTTTTATGCCGGTGCCGTTTTCAGCAGTGATGGTCGAACGCCAGGTGGGAGCCTGGCTGACAGGGGATTTCGGCTATGTTGCTCATTCGGACTGGGTGGGTATGGACGAGATTTCACCCTGGGCGGCGCTGGCGGTGATTGCCGCTGAAGATCAGCGTTTCCCTGACCACTGGGGACTTGATTTTGGTGCGATTGAAAAAGCCTTATCGCACAATGAGCAGCACGAGAATCGTATTCGTGGTGCATCGACCATTTCCCAGCAGACCATTAAAAACCTACTGCTCTGGGACGGCAAAAATTGGGTACGTAAAGGTTTCGAAGCTGGTTTAACGCTGGTAACGGAGGCGATCTGGACCAAGCGACGTATTCTGACCGTTTATCTGAATATTGCTGAATTTGGCGATGGTATATTTGGTGTAGAAGCGGCTTCGCAGCGTTATTTTCATAAACCCGCCAGTAAGTTGACGATGGCTGAGGCGGCACTGCTGGCAGCAGTCTTACCAAATCCGCTACGCTTTCGCGCTGATGCGCCGTCAGGGTATGTGCGCAGCCGACAGGCATGGATTATGCGCCAGATGCGTCAGCTTGGAGGAGAGGAATTCCTGGAGCGCAATAAACTGCATTGATGCTCCCTCTCCGTCAGGATCAGGAGAGGGAAAACGCGCGCTGTCAGTCTTCGTCAAACCCGGCGATAAAGAGCGCAATGACAGCCGCCAGCGCTTCTTCTTCCTGTGGGCCTGTCGCTTCTATCTCAATTTGCCGGCCCTTGGCGGAGTCCAGCATAAGTAGCGCAATCACGCTATTGGCCTCGGCTTCGGTGCCTTCATCGTTACGAAGCAGTACCTCAGCATCAAAGCCCTGAACCAGTTCAAACAGTTTCATCGCCGGGCGCGCGTGCATACCCAGCTTATTGGTGATTTCAACAGTTTGTTTTACGGTCATGTTTTCCGTTTTTCCAGCGTACGATGACGAGACTGAACATTTTTACCGCGCGAGCGGAAATAGTCCGCAAGTTGTTCAGCAACATAGACGGAGCGGTGTTTACCGCCGGTACACCCAATCGCTACCGTTAAATAGCTACGATTATTGGTTTCCAGCATCGGTAACCACAGTTCGAGATAACTGCGGGTCTGGTAAATAAAATTGTGCACTTCCGTATGTCTGTCAAGGAAGGCGGCAACCGGTTTGTCCAGCCCGGTCATCGGGCGTAATTTCGGATCCCAGTGCGGGTTAGGCAAGAAGCGAACGTCAAACACGTAATCGGCATCAATAGGGATACCATGCTTAAAGCCAAAGGATTCGAAGACCATCGTCAGTTCACGCTCGCGTTTACCCAACAGTCGGGTGCGGAGCATCTCGGCGAGTTCATGAACGGACATTTCTGATGTATCGACGATCAGGTCGGCGCGTGAGCGCAGTGGCTCCAGCAGATTGCTCTCTTCATCAATGGCGCTTTCCAGCGACAGGTTTTTGCTGGAAAGGGGGTGCAGACGACGCGTGTCGCTGTAGCGGCGGATCAACGTGTTGCGATCGGCATCCAGGAACAGCAGTTGCGGTGAGAAATAATCCGGCAGGCTGCTCATTGCCTGCTCAAAAATTTCCGGCGATTCCGGCATATTACGTACATCGATACTGACGGCGGCAGAGGTCTGGCGGTCAGCCAGTGTCCTTGCCAGCTCCGGTAACAGGACGACCGGCAGGTTATCGACGCAGTAAAATCCCATATCTTCCAGGGCGCGCAGGGCCACTGACTTACCTGAGCCCGAACGACCACTAACGATCATCAGGACCATGGGCCAATTCTCCTCAGAACCAGTGACAAAAGGGAGTCTGTTGCGTTACGCATCGTCATTTTCGCCTTCTGTCAGCGTGATGATCTGGTACAACTCCTCATCGCTTTGTGCTGAGCGCAGGCGGCGACAGATGGTTTTATCCGCCAGACGCTTGGCCACCAGTGAAAGCGTATGCAGGTGGGTTTTGGTCTGATCGGCAGGAACCAGAAGCGCGAAGAGCAGATCGACTGGCTGGTTATCAATGGCATCAAAGGCGATGGGTGTTTCCAGTTGCACAAAAACACCAACGGCACGAAGGGTATCTTCTTCGAGTTTTCCGTGAGGGATGGCGATACCGTTACCAATGCCGGTACTGCCCATTTTCTCACGCGTCAGGATCGCTTCGAAGACCACTTGTGGTGGCAGGCTCAACTGCTTTGCAGCCAGTTCACTGATTATTTCCAGTGCACGTTTCTTGCTCTGGCAGTGAACACCACTACGGGTACATTCCTGGTTAAGGACATTGCTCAATTGAAGAGCGGAATCGTTATTCATCATAATTTCACCTAAGCGTCGCCAGTGCAGACACCCTGCCGGGTTGCGGCAGGGTGATACGCGCCAGACGAGTGCCCGGACAATTAGTGTTGTTTCAGTTTATCTTTATGTTTCGTAAGTTGCCGCGCCAGTTTATCAATTAAACCGTCGATGGCAGCATACATGTCTTGTCCTTCCGCACTGGCATGAATCTCTCCCCCGTTTACATGCAGGGTTGCGTCCGAGATATGAGTCACTTTCTCCACTTTCAACACAACATAGACCTGATTGATCCTTTCGAAATACTGTTCGAGTTTGGCAAATTTCGCGGTGACGAATTCGCGCAGGGCCTCGGTTATCTCGACGTTATGTCCTGTGATGTTAAGCTGCATAGTGTCTTCCTTATCGGTTAGGTCACACCAGCTGTTTACGCTGATTAGACGGCGGAATGGATAAAGACTCTCGATACTTCGCAACGGTTCGCCGCGCTACCATAATACCCTGATCAGAGAGCATGGTAGTCAGCTTACTGTCACTCAACGGCTTCGCAGGATTCTCTGCGGCAATTAATTTCTTCACCAGTGCGCGAATAGCCGTCGACGAGGCTTCGCCGCCGCCTTCGGTATTCACATGACTGGAGAAGAAATATTTAAGCTCAAAGATGCCACGCGGACTGTGCAGATATTTTTGGGTCGTGACACGGGAAATCGTGGATTCATGCATCTCGACGGCCTGAGCGATATCGGCCAGCACCATCGGTTTCATAAATTCTTCGCCTTGCTCGAAAAACGCCTGCTGCTGTTCAACAATACAGCGGCTCACCCTTAACAGGGTGTCATTGCGACTCTCAAGGCTTTTGATCAGCCATTTCGCTTCCTGCAGATTGCTACGGATAAACTGGCTGTCTGCATCGTTACGTGCACCACCGCACATTGCGGCGTAGTGCTGGTTGATTTGCAAACGAGGGATGCTGTCGGAGTTGAGCTCGACCGTCCAGCGCCCATTGTGCTTACGCACCAGGACGTCAGGGATGACATATTCGGGCTCACCGGTCTGGATTGACTGGCCCGGACGTGGGTCAAGAGACTGGATCAAATTGACCGCCTCTTTCAACACCTCTTCTTTCAGACGAGTTACGCGCATCAGCGTACGGAAGTCATGATTTGCGAGCAGATCCAGATGATCGCTGATGATTAAACGCGCCTCCTCACACCAGGGCGTCTCTTTGGCAAACTGAGAGAGCTGGATCAACAGGCAATCGCGCAGATCTCTGGCCGCGACGCCGACCGGATCGAAACGCTGAATACGTTTCAGTACCGCTTCAACTTCATCCAGACCGATCTCTTCATCGCCCATGCTCTCCAGAATGTCTTCCAGCGGAACGGTGAGATAACCCGTGTCATCAACAGCATCGACAATAGAGGTCGCAATGGCGCGATCGGTGTCTGAGAAGGGGGTGAGTTCCACCTGCCACATCAGGTAATCCTGTAACGACTGGGTGGTCTCCCCCTGATAAATGGGCAGTTCATCGTCAAGATAATCGGTGCTGCTGCCGGAAGGGGTGCCAGCGGTATAGATTTCATCCCAACTGGCGTCCAGGGGCAACTCTTCGGGCATCTCTTTTTGCTCGAGCGCGTCGACGGTATCCAGGCCTTCGTTATCCTGGGACTGTTGCGCGTCCACTTCTTCGTGAAGATCGGTTTGCTCAAGCAATGGGTTACTTTCCAGAGCTTGCTGGAGTTCTTGCTGAAGTTCCAACGTGGACAGTTGCAGCAGGCGGATAGCCTGTTGCAACTGTGGCGTCATGGCTAGCTGTTGGCTGAGCCTTAATTGCAAACCTTGCTTCATATTCAGAGCAGTACTCTCCGACTAAACACGTCAATAAACCCTACCCTATCAGAGTCTGAAGTCTTCCCCAAGATATACGCGCTTAACATGTTCGTCTTCAAGGATTTGCTGAGGCGTACCGTGCGCGATCAAATGCCCCTGGCTGACAATATAAGCACGTTCACACACCGCCAGGGTTTCGCGAACGTTGTGATCGGTAATCAACACGCCAAGTCCGCTATCACGCAGGTGTTCAATGATGCGTTTGATATCAATTACCGATATTGGGTCAACGCCGGCAAAAGGTTCATCCAGCAGGATGAATTTAGGGTTTGCCGCCAGCGCGCGAGCGATTTCGACACGACGGCGTTCACCGCCAGAAAGCGCCTGCCCCATATTGTCGCGCAGGTGTTCAATATGGAACTCTTCCATCAACTCGTTCGCCCGATCCACACGCTGTTCGGATGTGAGATCATCGCGAATTTGCAAGACCGCCATGAGATTATCAAATACGCTCAGGCGCCTGAAAATAGAGGCTTCCTGCGGCAAATAGCCGATACCGCGACGTGCCCGGGCATGCAGCGGCAGCAGACTGATATCTTCATCGTCGATGATGATATTGCCCGCATCACGCGACACGATACCGACGACCATGTAGAACGTTGTGGTTTTACCTGCACCGTTAGGACCGAGCAGCCCGACAATTTCGCCTGAATTGACTGTCAGACTGACATCTTCTACCACACGGCGGCCTTTGTAGGCCTTGGCGAGATTCTTTGCAGTTAATGTTGCCATAACGAATTAGTTACTCTTTTTTTGCGCCGGAGCCGGGGTTTGATTGTTGCTCTTATCCTGCAACTGGGACGGCACCAGAACCGTCGTCACGCGTTTGCCTTTATCACTGAAAGCCTGCATTTTCTGCTCTTTCACCAGATAGGTAATTTTGTCGCCCGTGATGTTGCTATCAAGCTGTTCAAGGTAGGCGTTGCCAGTCAGGACCACGAAATCTTTTTCCAGTTCATAGTGCATCTGGGAAGCGTGGCCTTTTACTGGTTTGCCGTTATCCTGCATCTGATAAAAGGTGGCAGGATTACCGTAGCCATCAATGATCTCTTTACCTTGCTGGCCGCCTGGACGAGTGACCACTACTTTGTCGGCATTGATTTTGATGGTGCCCTGCGTTACGACAACATTGCCAGTGAAGGTCACCACATTCCCTTGCATATCCAGCGACTGTTGATCGGAGTCGATATGGATAGGTTGCTCGGTATCGCCGGTTACCGCAAGTGCCGGAAGACTGGCGGCAAAAAGAACACTGGCCAGGGCGAAATTAAGGCTGAGTTTGTTTGTTCTGAATTTCATAGGAGCTTCTAACCTTTTCAATAAGCTCGGCGTTTTTGCTGCGTAAATTGCCGCGCATTTTCAGGCCGGTGGAATTAAATGTTGTTCCGTATAACGTGACTTGATCATCAGAGGCGACATCCTGCGTGATCAGGTTTATCTGGGCGTTATCCGTTGTAATTTTTCGCAACTGAGCGTCCGCAGTCAGGGCGTTTACCTCAACATGCCCATAAAGATAAAGCATTCGGTCATTGGTCAGCTTCGCTTTATCCGCTTTGATGGACCATTCAGGAATTTTATCTTTGTCGAAAGTCGTCAGCACTGGTTGGGTAAACCAGGTGATAGCGTCGGCAGAATAATATTCAACATGCTGTGCTATCAGCCGATAGTTCAACGCACCTTCCGGACTGTAGACTACCGTATCGGTATGCTCGCTTTTATACGTTGGGTCAGTATTATTAACGGTAACTTGATCACTCTGTTCGCGATCGGCCAGGTTCACCCCAATCAGTATCAGTGCGACCAGTGACAGCACAATGATGACCCAACGTCTGGTTTTACTCATATTGATTGCCCTTTGGCCTCATCAAGCTTGCCTTGCGCCAGCAATAATAAATCACACACTTCACGCACTGCGCCACGCCCACCTGCAGTACGGGTGACATAATCCGCCCGGGGAATGAGCAACGGATGCGCATCGGCCACCGCCACGCTTAAACCAATTTCTGCCATCACAGGCCAGTCGATGAGATCGTCTCCGACATACGCAACTTGTTCCGGCACCAGCGAAAGCCTGGTCAATAAATCGCGATAGGCTAACAACTTATCTGATTGCCCCTGATAGAGGTGCGTGATGCCCAGCGTTTCGCAGCGGTCTTCCATCAGTTTAGCTTTTCGGCCCGTAATAATGGCAACCTCAATATCGGATGTTAATGCGCAGCGAATACCGTAACCATCGCGGACGTTGAACGCTTTCAACTCTTCACCATTATTACCCATGTAGATAGATCCATCGGATAAAACACCATCTACATCAAGTATTAACAGCTTAATCTCTTCTGCCTTTGCCATTACCTGCGTACTGACGGGTCCGTAGCATGTCGCAAGCGACGCTCCAACATTACTCATTCTTCGATCCTTTTTCACACCACGCCCGCGCGCAGCAAATCATGCATATGTACCACACCCAGCAACTGGTCGCCATCGGCAACCAAAACAGAGGTGATGTGGCGGGACTGCATCAGATTAAGCGCGTCCACCGCCAGTGTGCCGGGACGCACGCGGATGCCTCCAGGCGTCATTACCTCAGCAATGCCTAAACTACGTACATCTGCGCCCATATCGAATACGCGGCGCAAATCGCCATCGGTAAAAATGCCCTCGATCTTCATCAGATCGTCGCAAATAACCGTCAGGCCTAAATTCTTGCGCGTGATTTCTAGCAGAGCGTCGCGCAGCGTGGCGTCTTTACTCACATGCGGAATTTCATCGCCGGTATGCATGATGTCATTGACCCGCAGCAGGAGCTTACGCCCAAGTGCGCCACCAGGGTGCGAAAGTGCAAAATCCTCTGCTGTAAAACCCCGTGCTTTCAACAGCGCGACTGCCAGCGCATCTCCCATTACCAATGCGGCAGTAGTGCTTGAGGTCGGTGCTAATCCTAATGGACAGGCCTCCTGCGGTACTTTCACGCACAGATGAATATCAGCCGCACGACCCATACTGCTATCAGGACGGCTTGTCATACAGATCAGGAATACTTTTAGTCGCTTGAGCACCGGGATCAATGCCAGGATCTCATTCGATTCACCTGAGTTCGACAGTGCAATAACCACGTCCTGCGAACCGACCATGCCCAGATCGCCATGTGCCGCCTCTCCAGGATGAACAAAGAAAGAAGAGGTGCCGGTACTGGCGAATGTTGCGGCCATTTTTCGACCAATATGACCCGATTTCCCCATCCCCATGACGACGACTTTGCCGCTGCAGTAGAAAATCTTTTCGCAGGCCTGTGCAAAGTCCTGATTAATATATTGATCAAGCTGGGCAAGGCCTTCACGTTCAATTTGCAAAACGTCCCGGCCAGCCTGCTGAAAGTCGAAGCCCGGTTGCAGATCGATATGCGACATAAATGTGTGTCCAATTATCCTGTCAGACGCGGCGTAACCCAGTACAGTAGTACTAACCAGGTGATAAAACCGCCTAATAGTAATGCGCCAGTTCCTCTGCCTGTCTGCTGCTTACGCCGCCAGCAGGTGAGGGCAAAAATGACGCTGACCAGTAACATCACGCCGTAATCTCGCGTAAAAGCCAGACTATTAAAATGACCTGGCGCGATCAGCGCGGGTAAACCCAGCACCAGCGTGATGTTGAAAATATTCGAGCCGATGATATTACCGATCGCAATATCGTCTTCTCCTTTACGTGCCCCGGCAATGGCAGTTGCCAGCTCCGGCAGGCCCGTTACGATGGCAATCATCGTCAGGCCGATTGTTAATTCACTCATCGCGAAATGGTTTGCAACCACCGTTGCGTTGTCTACTACCATGCGCGTTGACATCGGCATAACGATGAGTGCTACCCCGAGCCACAAGAATGCCACTGACAGGCTACCGCCACGCGGCAACTCTGCAACTTGCTCACGTGTTAGCGTATCACTACCTTGCAGCTCAGCCAGACGGGCGATTTTAACAATGTATACCAGCCATAGCACTGCCAGCAGAAGTAAAAACAGGCCATCCAGCCAGGTCAGTTGCCCGTCAAACAGTACCAACCCTGCCAGCAAACTGGTTATTAACATTAGCGGCAATTCACGGCGCAGGATATCGGAATGGACGGTAAATGGATGCAGAAGCGCAGCGAGTCCAAGGATCAACAAAATATTGGTGATGTTAGAGCCGAGGGCCGTACCAATGGCCAGATCAATCTGGCCGTGCATGGAGGCCGCAACAGAGACAATCATCTCCGGAAGAGAGGCGCCGATACTCACCACTGTCATCCCAATGAGCAACGGTGGAACACCCAAACTGCGACATAAAATCGAGGCGGCGAATACCAATCGGTCAGCGCTGTATACCACTAACAGTAAACCAATAATTAATAGCGCCGTCGCTAAAAGCATCTAAAGTCCTTTCTTGAGGTATAATCTGCCGGTCCGCAGGCTGCGATTGCCGGGGAAAACCGGGAATTTCAAGCGGCGTAGAGAATTCTTAATTTTGACTTTATGCGGCTCAAAAGTAAAACAAATGCCAGCTTTCGCTAACTCATACGGGTAATATTCTGTAAAAATGGTGGGTTCTTGCTGTTATCCGGCGTCATGCTTAGACCCTATCAAGGCTTATAAGGAAGAATGAATGAGCCAGACTGTGGCGAATCTGGTCGATATCCGTGGTGTGAGTTTCTCCCGTGGAAATCGGCGTATTTTCGACAATATCTCGCTGACAGTGCCACGCGGTAAAATCACCGCCATTATGGGGCCGTCCGGGATTGGTAAAACAACATTGCTGCGTCTTATTGGTGGACAGATACCGCCGGACGCGGGTGAAATCCTCTTCGACGGTGAGAATATCCCCGGGATGAGTCGCTCCCGGCTGTTTACCGTTCGCAAACGCATGAGCATGTTGTTCCAGTCCGGCGCATTATTTACTGACATGACTGTGTTCGATAATGTGGCCTATCCGTTGCGCGAACATACGAACTTACCGGCCGCGTTGCTGAAAAGTACGGTCATGATGAAACTGGAGGCGGTAGGGCTGCGTGGTGCGGCAAAACTCATGCCTTCTGAACTCTCTGGCGGGATGGCGCGCCGCGCGGCGCTGGCAAGGGCTATCGCGCTGGAACCTGATTTAATCATGTTCGACGAACCTTTTGTCGGCCAGGATCCTATCACCATGGGTGTGCTGGTGAAGCTTATCTCTGAACTGAATAGTGCACTGGGCGTGACCTGTGTCGTCGTCTCCCATGATGTGCCGGAAGTGCTGAGCATCGCCGACTATGCGTATATTGTTGCAGACCGTAAGATTGTGGCGCAGGGCAGCGCGCAAGGCTTGCAAGAAAACGCCGACCCTCGTGTCCGTCAGTTCCTCGACGGCATTGCTGACGGCCCCGTTCCGTTCCGCTATCCCGCAGGTCAATATCAATCCGATTTATTTGAGACAGGGAGTTAAGCCACTCATGTTGTTACATGCACTGGCGTCGCTTGGACATCGCGGGATCAAGACGATCGCGACGTTTGGCCGCGCTGGTTTAATGCTCTTCAACGCGCTGGTCGGTAAGCCGGAATTTGGCAAACATGCGCCGTTGCTGGTGCGTCAACTCTATAATGTGGGTGTCCTGTCGATGCTCATTATTATCGTGTCCGGCGTTTTTATCGGCATGGTGCTTGGCTTGCAGGGCTATCTGGTGCTTACGACCTATAGCGCGGAAACCAGCCTGGGAATGCTGGTGGCGCTCTCCTTGTTGCGTGAACTGGGGCCCGTTGTCGCTGCGCTGCTTTATGCAGGGCGTGCGGGTTCTGCACTGACTGCGGAAATTGGCCTGATGCGCGCGACTGAACAACTTTCAAGTCTTGAAATGATGGCTGTTGACCCACTACGGCGCGTAATTTCGCCTCGCTTTTGGGCGGGAGTGATCTCCTTACCATTGCTGACGATTATCTTCGTTGCGGTAGGTATCTGGGGCGGCTCGCTGGTGGGGGTGAACTGGAAAGGAATCGACTCAGGGTTCTTCTGGTCGGCGATGCAAAACGCTGTCGACTGGCGACTGGATCTTGTGAACTGTCTGATTAAGAGCGTTGTCTTTGCCATCACCGTAACCTGGATTGCTTTATTTAATGGCTATGACGCAATCCCGACTTCCGCCGGGATCAGTCGGGCGACGACGCGTACCGTTGTGCACTCTTCGCTGGCCGTTCTTGGTCTGGATTTTGTGCTCACCGCATTGATGTTTGGGAATTGAGTTCATGCAAACGAAAAAAAGTGAAATTTGGGTAGGCATTTTTCTGTTACTGGCGCTGCTGGCGGGGCTGTTTATCTGCCTGAAAGCGGCCGATGTCGCCTCTATGCGTACCGAGCCGACGTATCGCGTGTACGCAACCTTCGACAACATTGGCGGCCTGAAAGCTCGCTCGCCAGTTCGTATTGGTGGCGTGGTGGTCGGCCGTGTTGCGGATATCGAACTCGATCCGAAAACTTATCTGCCGCGCGTCGCGCTGGATATCGAAGAGCGTTATAACCAGATTCCTGATACAAGCTCACTGGCCATTCGTACGTCAGGTTTGCTGGGGGAGCAATATTTGGCTTTGAATGTGGGTTTTGAGGATCCTGAACTGGGAACTTCTATGCTTAAAGAAGGCAGCACAATCCAGGATACTAAATCCGCTATGGTTCTTGAGGACCTGATCGGACAATTCCTTTACAACAGTAAAGGCAGTGACAATAAGAATTCTGGCGATGCGCAGTCAAAACCGCAGGATGATACTTCCAGCGCACCGTCTGCTGGTAAGACGAATTAACGAGGAGAGTTGACGCATGTTTAAACGTCTATTAATGGTTGCCATGCTGGTTATTGCGCCACTTGGACTGGCCAACGCGGCGGAACAAACCAATCCGTACAAAGCAATGCAGGAAGCAGCAAAGAAAACGTTTGATCGCCTCAAAAACGAGCAGCCGAAGATTCGCGCGAATCCTGATTACTTGCGTGATGTGGTTGATCAAGAATTACTGCCATACGTCCAGGTTAAATATGCCGGTGCTCTGGTGCTGGGGCGTTACTATAAAGACGCAACGCCAGCGCAGCGCGAAGCCTACTTCGCTGCCTTCCGTGAATACCTGAAACAGGCCTATGGCCAGGCGCTGGCATTGTACCACGGCCAGACATACGAGATTGCCCCGGAGCAGCCGCTGGGTGATGCCACGATCGTACCGATCCGTGTGACCATTATCGATCCAAACGGCCGCCCGCCCGTGCGTCTGGATTTTCAGTGGCGCAAAAACACGCAGTCCGGTAACTGGCAGGCATATGACATGATTGCCGAAGGGGTGAGCATGATCACCACTAAACAAAATGAGTGGAGCGATCTGCTGCGTACCAAAGGTATCGATGGCCTGACTGCACAGTTGCAGTCCATTTCTCACCAGAAAATTACTCTGGATGAGAAGAAATAATGACACCGCAATTAAGTTGGGTGCGTGAAGGTGAACGGCTGATACTGCAGGGCGAGCTCGATCAGGATGTGCTCAATCCTCTGTGGAACGCCCGGCAGGACGCAATGAAAGGGACAACCCTTATCGATCTGCGCGCCGTATCGCGCGTTGACACCGCAGGCGTGGCCTTATTAATTCACCTGATTGCTCACGGGAAAAGTCAGGGGCACCAGGTTTCACTTGAAGGGATCAGCGAGAATCTGCAGACGCTTGCAGCATTATATAATTTACCTGCGGACGTATTGCCTCGCTAAATTTTTCAGTACGTTACTCTTTAAAGCCTCGTTTGGTATACCAACGAGGCTTTTTGCTTATTTAAGACCGCCTCACTTTCCTCTAAGATGTGGGGCTGTTTTCACAATCAGATGAAATTAACACCCATGGAAAATCATGAAATTCAGGCAGTGCTGATGAACGCACTCTCTCTCCAGGAAGCCCACGTCACTGGCGACGGCAGTCACTTTCAGGTTATTGCTGTGGGTGAGGTTTTTGACGGCATGAGCCGGGTCAAAAAACAACAGGCCGTGTATGGCCCATTAGCGGAATATATAGCGGACAACCGCATTCACGCTCTCTCGATCAAAGCGTATACCCCGCAAGAGTGGGCACGCGATCGCAAACTAAACGGTTTTTGAGCTACGGGTATTACGCCCGCAGCGCGTGTGAATTCTTAACAGAGATCAGATGAATGGATAAGTTTCGTGTACAGGGGCCAACCCGGCTCCAGGGCGAAGTCACAATTTCAGGTGCTAAAAACGCCGCGTTACCCATCCTTTTTGCCGCACTGCTGGCAGAAGAACCGGTAGAGATCCGCAACGTTCCGAAGCTGAAAGACATTGATACCACCATGAAGCTGCTGAGCCAGTTGGGTACCAGTGTTGAACGCAACGGGTCAGTCTGGATCGATGCCAGCAAGGTTAACGTTTTCTGCGCACCTTACGATCTGGTCAAAACCATGCGTGCCTCTATTTGGGCGCTGGGACCGCTGGTCGCGCGTTTTGGCCAGGGGCAGGTTTCCTTACCGGGTGGCTGCGCAATTGGCGCGCGTCCGGTGGATCTGCACATTACTGGTCTGGAACAGCTTGGCGCGGAAATTAAGCTGGAAGAGGGTTATGTCAAAGCGAGCGTTAATGGTCGTCTGAAAGGCGCGCATATCGTAATGGATAAAGTCAGCGTAGGCGCGACAGTAACCATCATGACGGCGGCAACGCTGGCAGAAGGCACCACCATTATTGAAAACGCCGCGCGTGAGCCGGAAATCGTTGATACTGCAAACTTCCTCAATACGCTGGGTGCGAAAATTAGCGGCCAGGGTACCGACCGTGTCACCATTGAAGGCGTAGAGCGTCTCGGTGGCGGCGTTTATCGTGTACTGCCGGACCGTATTGAAACTGGCACCTTCCTCGTGGCTGCTGCAATCTCAGGCGGCAAAATTGTATGCCGTAACGCGAAACCCGATACGCTGGACGCCGTGCTGGCCAAGCTGCGTGAAGCTGGTGCGGAAATCGAAGTGGGTGACGACTGGGTAAGCCTGGACATGCATGGAAAACGTCCGAAAGCTGTTAATGTGCGCACAGCGCCGCATCCGGCTTTTCCGACAGATATGCAGGCGCAATTCACGCTGCTTAACCTCGTTGCAGAAGGCACGGGTGTGATCACCGAGACGATCTTCGAAAACCGTTTTATGCATATTCCTGAATTGATTCGTATGGGTGCGCATGCGGAAATTGAAAGCAATACCGCGATTTGCCACGGTGTCGAAAAACTCTCTGGCGCACAAGTGATGGCGACCGACCTGCGTGCATCTGCAAGCCTTGTGCTGGCAGGTTGTATCGCGGAAGGAACTACAATCGTGGATCGAATTTACCACATCGATCGTGGTTATGAACGCATTGAAGACAAGCTGAGTGCGCTGGGCGCTCATATTGAACGCGTAAAAGGCGAATAATCTCTCCTTTACCTGAAAACCCCCAACTCGCCTGCGGGAAGGGGGTCATCATGCTTATTTTGGCTTCCTTTGCCGCATCATGCTGGTTCTGTCGATAAATTCATGGGTTATGGGATCATGATAACGTGATGGCCATATCACCCAGGGATCGGTATCGAGCGCGCGAGCAATGATAAGTTCTCCTTTCGGCCATGAGCGTGTCAGCGCATTTGCAAGCGTAGATGAGCTTAAACCGCACTTACGCGATTCTGCGGCCAGTGACGTCCCTTTTTTATGCAATCCGGCAATGATATCTGCCGGGTGCCAGTCGATAAATTTGTTTTCCATACTTCCTCCCTGGTGAAAACCATTAAAACACTATGGCAATATAAAGAATGCTTACTATACGCATGTAAGAGCTTTTGCTCTAAAAAGTTCATGTAAAATGAAAGCATTTAAGAATTTGCCAGGGAAGTAAATCAAGGACGGTGGTAAAATTTGTGATTATTATAAGAACTTATTGGCACTTTCCCGTGCTTGACGGGAAAGTGAATGAGTTAGTGATCGCGCTGGACCGCAATATGGGCGAGACCGATGAGCGCTTCACGCCACGGGGAATCAGGAAGAACCTGCAGAGCAGCAATAGCTTTATCCGCCTCTTCCTCTGCGCGACGACGCGTCCATTCCAGCGAACCACAAGCTGCCATAGCTTCCAGAACAGGTTCCAGAAGATGCCGTCCGTTGCCCTGCTCAATGGCTTCTCGAATCATCTGCGCCTGCTCTGCGGTGCCATTGTGCATCGCATGCAGTAAGGGGAGAGTCGGTTTACCTTCGTTGAGGTCATCACCGGTATTTTTGCCCAGCGTTTCGCCATCCGCACTGTAGTCCAGCAAATCGTCAATCAGCTGGAAGGCAGTGCCCAGGTAGCGGCCATAATCCTGCAAACCTTTTTCTTGCGCATCGCTGCAACCTGCCAGCAAGCCAGAGCACTGCGCAGCCGCTTCAAACAGGCGCGCAGTCTTGCTGTAAATCACGCGCATATAGTTCTCTTCGGTGATGTTCGGGTCATTGACGTTCATCAACTGCAGAACTTCACCTTCGGCTATTACATTCACCGCTTCGGACATGACTTCCAGTACTTTCAGCGAGCCAAGACTGGTCATCATCTGAAAGGCGCGGGTGTAAATAAAATCACCGACCAGCACGCTGGCCGCGTTACCAAAGGCGGCGTTAGCGGTGGCTTTACCGCGGCGCATATCTGATTCATCCACAACATCGTCGTGGAGCAGCGTCGCAGTGTGGATAAATTCGATTAATGCAGCGATGGTGACATGCGCGTTGCCTTCGTAGCCAACGGCACGCGCTGCCAGTACGGCAATCATTGGACGGATACGTTTACCGCCGCCGCTAACAATGTAATAACCCAACTGGTTGATTAGCTGAACATCAGAGTTGAGCTGTTGCAGGATTGTCGCATTAACACCCGCCATATCTTGCGCGGTTAACTCATTGATTTTTTCTAAATTCATCGCAAAAGCCGGGCTTTCAGTCCTGTTTACCACATATCAAAATGGGATAACGAAGGGTTACGGGTTAGAATAGTATTGTTGATTGTACTGAAAAAACGCGCCAGATAAACGTTACCCTACGCATTGTGTTTTTTTTCTGCATGGAATGACGATCGCACTTGTCAAAGGCTCGCGTTTTGCGTAATATTCGCGCCCTATTGTGAATATTTATAGCGCACTCTGAATCACACGATGATGTGCGCGGAAGCGGAGTTTTTTATGTACGCGGTTTTCCAAAGTGGTGGTAAACAACACCGAGTAAGCGAAGGTCAGACCGTTCGCCTGGAAAAGCTGGACATCGCAACTGGCGAATCTGTTGAATTCGCTGAAGTTCTGATGATCGCAAACGGTGAAGAAGTCAAAATCGGCGTTCCTTTCGTTGATGGCGGCGTAATCAAAGCTGAAGTTGTTGCTCACGGTCGTGGCGAGAAAGTTAAAATCGTTAAGTTTCGTCGTCGTAAACACTATCGTAAGCAACAGGGCCATCGTCAGTGGTTCACTGATGTGAAAATCACTGGCATCAGCGCCTAAGACCTGAGGAGTAGATTTAAATGGCACATAAAAAGGCTGGCGGCTCAACTCGTAACGGTCGCGACTCAGAAGCTAAACGCCTGGGCGTTAAGCGTTTCGGTGGCGAATCCGTTCTGGCGGGTAGCATCATCGTTCGTCAACGTGGCACCAAATTCCACGCTGGTACTAACGTAGGTTGCGGTCGTGACCACACTCTGTTTGCTAAAGCAGACGGTAAAGTGAAATTTGAAGTTAAAGGCCCGAACAACCGTAAATACATCAGCATCGTTGCTGAGTAAGTTTTTCGTGGTCCGGTAACGGATAAAAGCCCCGCACCCTGTTGCGGGGCTTTTTACATTAGAAGTCCGGAAAACTTTCTGTAGGGAAAACGGGCATGAAGCAGCAGGCTGGCATTGGTATTCTTTTGGCGCTTACCACAGCAATGTGTTGGGGAGCACTGCCAATTGCAATGAAGCAGGTGCTGACGGTGATGGAACCCCCGACGGTGGTGTTTTATCGCTTTTTGATGGCGAGTATCGGTCTGGGGGCCATCCTGGCCGTCAAAGGCAAGCTTCCACCGCTGCGCATTTTTCGTAAGCCACGCTGGCTGATACTGCTGGCTATCGCGACGGGCGGCCTGTTCGGTAACTTCATCCTGTTCAGTTCTTCCCTGCAATACCTTAGCCCCACGGCGTCGCAGGTGATTGGTCAGCTTTCACCGGTCGGTATGATGGTTGCCAGCGTATTCATCCTCAAGGAGAAAATGCGTGGTACACAGATTGTCGGCGCGGGCATGCTGCTCTGCGGTCTGGTGATGTTCTTCAACACCAGTCTGGTTGAGATTTTTACCCGGCTAACGGATTACACCTGGGGTGTGATTTTCGGTGTCGGCGCGGCAACAGTTTGGGTCAGTTATGGTGTCGCACAAAAAGTATTATTGAGGCGTCTGGCTTCACAACAGATCCTCTTTTTGCTGTACACTTTATGTACGATAGCGTTACTGCCGCTGGCCAGGCCTGGAGTGATTTTCCAGCTCAGCAACTGGCAACTTGCGTGCCTGTTTTTCTGTGGACTGAATACGCTGGTTGGCTATGGCGCACTGGCTGAAGCAATGGCGCGCTGGCAGGCCGCGCAAGTCAGCGCGCTCATCACCCTGACGCCGCTGTTTACGCTGTTGTTTTCAGATTTATTATCAATGGCCTGGCCCGATGTTTTCGCCAGACCGATGTTAAACCTTATCGGTTATCTCGGTGCGTTTGTCGTGGTTGCGGGAGCAATGTATTCCGCCATTGGCCATCGTCTTTGGGGACGCTGGCGCAAGCGTGAAGTGATTGTCACTTTGCCCCGCTCAGGCGAATGAGTTACGGAGAGTAAAATGAAGTTTGTTGATGAAGCGGTCATCCTGGTCGTAGCGGGTGACGGTGGTAACGGTTGCGTAAGCTTCCGTCGCGAAAAATACATTCCCAATGGTGGCCCCGATGGCGGCGACGGTGGTGACGGTGGCGACGTCTGGCTGGAAGCAGACGAGAACCTGAACACCCTGATTGACTACCGCTTTGAAAAATCATTCCGCGCTGAACGTGGGCAGAATGGTCAAAGCCGTGACTGCACCGGTAAGCGCGGTAAAGATGTGACGGTGAAAGTGCCGGTGGGTACGCGCGTGATTGACCAGGGCACTGGCGAAACCATGGGCGATATGACCAAACACGGCCAGCGTCTGATGGTGGCGAAAGGTGGCTGGCACGGTCTGGGTAATACCCGTTTCAAATCATCCGTTAACCGTACACCGCGTCAGAAGACGATGGGTACGCCGGGTGATAAACGCGACCTCATGCTGGAGCTGATGCTGCTGGCGGATGTAGGGATGCTGGGTATGCCGAATGCGGGCAAATCTACTTTCATCCGTGCTGTCTCTGCAGCAAAACCTAAAGTGGCTGACTATCCGTTTACCACGCTGGTTCCAAGCCTCGGCGTCGTGCGTATGGATAACGAAAAGAGCTTTGTGGTAGCAGACATCCCCGGGCTGATCGAAGGGGCATCCGAAGGCGCAGGCCTCGGTATTCGTTTCCTCAAACACCTTGAGCGCTGTCGCGTACTGCTGCACCTGATCGATATCGATCCAATTGACGGATCTGATCCGGTCGATAATGCGCGGATCATCATTGGCGAGCTGGAAAAATACAGTGAAAAACTGGCGGCTAAACCGCGCTGGCTGGTCTTCAATAAGATTGACCTGATGGACAAAGCTACAGCGGAAGCCAAAGCCAAAGAGATCGCTGAAGCATTGGGCTGGGACGATAAGTATTACCTTATCTCCGCGGCCAGCCAGCAAGGTGTTAAGGATCTTTGCTGGGATGTGATGACCTTTATCATTGAAAACCCGATCACGCCGGCGCAAGAAGAGAAGCAGCCAGAGAAAGTCGAGTTTATGTGGGACGATTACCACCGTCAGCAACTCGAAGAGGCTGAAGACGACGACCTGGACGATGACGACTGGGACGAAGATGACGAAGAAGGCGTTGAGTTCATCTATAAGCACTGATTCTGCGACTCCCCTGCAGACGATCATCTGAGGGGATAGCAGGCACACTGAGCCGGGAAAGCGTTAACGCTGCCCGGCTTTTTTTTATTAATTGTTCTGGTAGATATCTTTGTACAGGCGGCTTTCAAAGCGAACCAGTGGAATACGACGGTTACGCTGATCGGCGGGTTCTACCGCATAACCCGACAAATATTGTACGAAGGCCATTCGCTGCCCGCTCGCGGTAGTGATAAAGCCGGCCAGGTTGTAAACGCCTTGCAATGAACCTGTTTTGGCGGACACCTTGCCGTCCACACCTGCCTCATGCAAACCCGCGCGATATTGTAATGAGCCATCATAGCCTGCAAGCGGCAACATAGAGATGTAGTTGAGCTCGTTGTCGTGCTGGGCAATATACTGGAGTACCTGCATCATGGTGGCAGGAGCGATCAGATTATGGCGTGACAGACCGGAGCCATCCGCAATAATCGTGTTTCCGATATCGACATCGGCTTGCTGACGCAGAATTTGTCGAACTGCATCAGAACCGGCGCGCCAGGTTCCCGGTACGCCAAAGCGGGCATGGCCGATCATACGGAAAACAGTATCGGCAATCATGTTGTCCGATTTTTTCAGCATGGTTTTTAGCAAATCGTGTAAAGGGGCCGATTGCGTACTGGCGATAACCGTGCCAGGTTCGTTGACTTGTGTCTGGCGTAGCAGGGTCCCGGTATAGGTAATGCCTGCATCTTTGAGTTCTGCCTTGATTATGGCCCCGGCATAGCTGGCTCCGTCCTGAATGGCAAAAGCCAGCGGTAGCGGATCTGTGCGTTGTGGCAGGCAGCCGGTTAGCGTGAAACGGTTTAAATCGCCAGGGACAACATCCAGCTCGCAGTATTGCCCTTCGGATGAGCCGCGCGCCAGCGTACGGACCTGACTGAACATAGTCACGGGGTAGTACGATGCGACGCGTATGTAGGCAAGATCTCCGGGTTTCTGCGCACTGTATAGCGAAACAGAGAAGCAGTTGCGATCGATAATCGCTGCTGCTGGCGGGGCGCTAAAGCATTGGGTCATGTCGTTCCATGGCCAACCGGGGGCTTTGTCATGGCTGGCAAAAATCGAGGTATCGATAAGAATATTACCCTCGATTTTTTGCACCCCAGATTTTTTCAGGATCGCGACCATATTGCGGATATTTTGACGTTTTAGCGTCGGATCTCCGCCAAATCTTGCCACTAAGTCGCCTTTCAATACGCCATCGGCAACCGTACCTTTACTCTCCAGCGTCGTGGTGAAGCGGAAATCAGGACCAAGCTGTAATAAAGCCGCCAGCGCAGTAATGACTTTTTGCGTACTCGCCGGTAAAGCCATTTGCTTGCCGTGATAATCGATGTCCGGTTCCTGTGCACCCACCTTTTGCACCATGAGGGCGAGGTTTGCGCCGTCCGGTAACTGGTTTATGTACTCATCGACATTCGCGGCCTGAACATTCAGGGCTATACTTGTAGTCAATCCGATGATAAATCTGGGAAATCGCATAATCTCGCGCTAACAACCTGGAAACAAGCCGTCATACTACGGCGCATCGACCCGGAAAGTAAACGATGACCCATAGTGAACTTCCGGGTAAAATACGTATCAAATTGAAAAATTGTTGCTGACCTGGGGCTTTGTCTCCGGGTCAGTTTTCTTTTGCTTCTGGTCGGGGGTTATGCGCCTGAATCCGGGCAGACATAGCAGCCGGGGCGGGAGACTGCTCCTTACAGGAAAGTTTAAGAGGTATAACAAATGCAAGCTATTCCGATGACCTTACGTGGTGCCGAAAAACTGCGCGAAGAGCTGGATTTTTTGAAATCAGTGCGCCGTCCTGAAATTATCGCCGCGATTGCAGAAGCGCGTGAGCATGGTGACCTGAAAGAAAATGCGGAATACCATGCAGCCCGCGAACAGCAAGGCTTTTGTGAAGGCCGCATCAAAGATATCGAAGCAAAACTGTCTAATGCACAGGTTATCGATATCTCTAAAATGCCGAATAATGGGCGTGTGATTTTTGGTAGTACGGTTAGTGTTCTTAATCTGGATACCGAAGAAGAGCAAACCTACCGCATTGTGGGTGACGACGAAGCTGACTTTAAGCAAAATCTGATCTCCGTAAATTCACCGATAGCGCGTGGTTTGATCGGTAAAGAACAAGACGATGTCGTAGTGATTCGTACTCCTGGCGGTGATGTCGAATTCGAAATTATCAAAGTGGAATATCTCTGAATAGTTTCGTTAACCGCACTTGTTGACGTATTGTAAAGAAAAGAAAAAGGCCGCACTGCGGCCTTTTAACAACTCAATGAGCATGGCATTTTGCTCGTCTGTTAGCGAAAACCCCTCGTTTTACACAGATTTTGTGTTCAATTAAGGATATTCTTAGCGCGGCAGCGAGATTTTGCGCTCTTTAGCAGGACGATAAAGCACCAGCGTTTTACCGATGACCTGTACGTTACAGGCGCCGGTTTCGCGTACAATAGCTTCCACGATCAAGGACTTAGTTTCGCGGTCTTCGGTAGCGATTTTAACCTTGATAAGTTCATGGTGCTCTAACGCTTGTTCGATCTCGGCCAGTACCCCTTCGGTCAAACCATTATTGCCAAGCATAACTACCGGCTTGAGCGGATGTGCCAGACCTTTCAGGTGCTGTTTTTGTTTAGTACTCAGATTCATCGTATATTTTGCTTACGTTGGGATTGAAAACGGGTCATTCTACCGCCATCTCCCATATATCACCAAATCGCCGCGTGTAATTTTACGTTGCTGAATACGATGAACCCAGACGGAATGTGAAATGACAGGTAAGAAGCGTTCTGCCAGCTCGAGTCGCTGGCTTCAGGAACACTTTAGCGATAAATATGTTCAACAGGCGCAGAAAAAAGGGTTGCGTTCCCGTGCCTGGTTTAAACTTGATGAAATACAGCAAAGTGACAAACTTTTTAAGCCGGGAATGACGGTTGTCGATCTCGGCGCCGCTCCCGGTGGCTGGTCGCAATATGCGGTCACGCAGATCGGGGGCACAGGCCGTATCATCGCGTGTGATCTTTTACCTATGGATCCAATCGTTGGTGTGGACTTTCTTCAGGGTGACTTTCGTGATGAATTAGTTCTGAAAGCATTACTGGATCGAGTCGGGGACAGTAAAGTACAGGTTGTCATGTCAGATATGGCACCAAACATGAGCGGAACCCCAGCAGTTGATATTCCCCGCTCCATGTACCTGGTGGAACTGGCGCTGCAGATGTGCCGGGATGTGTTAGCGCCTGGTGGTGGTTTTGTTGTGAAAGTCTTTCAGGGCGAAGGTTTCGATGAGTACCTTAGGGAAATTCGCTCTCTGTTTACGAAAGTGAAAGTTCGTAAGCCGGACTCTTCCCGTGCCCGTTCACGAGAAGTGTACATTGTAGCGACCGGGCGAAAACTATAGTAACCTGACGCTGTTTTTAACACAGTTGTAATATGAGGTTAATCCCTTGAGTGACATGGCGAAAAACCTAATACTCTGGCTGGTCATTGCCGTTGTGCTGATGTCAGTATTCCAGAGCTTTGGGCCCAGCGAGTCTAATGGCCGTAAGGTGGATTATTCTACCTTCCTGCAGGAGGTCAACCAGGACCAGGTTCGCGAAGCGCGTATCAACGGACGTGAGATCAACGTTACCAAGAAAGATAGTAACCGTTACACGACTTACATCCCGGTGAACGATCCGAAACTGCTTGATAACCTGCTGACTAAAAATGTCAAAGTGGTTGGCGAGCCGCCGGAAGAACCTAGCCTGCTGGCTTCGATCTTTATTTCCTGGTTCCCGATGCTGTTGCTGATTGGGGTCTGGATATTCTTTATGCGCCAGATGCAGGGCGGCGGTGGCAAAGGTGCCATGTCGTTTGGCAAGAGCAAGGCGCGTATGCTCACCGAAGATCAGATTAAAACGACTTTTGCGGATGTTGCGGGTTGCGACGAAGCAAAAGAAGAGGTGGGTGAACTGGTTGAATACCTGCGCGAACCGAGCCGCTTCCAGAAGCTGGGGGGGAAAATCCCCAAAGGCGTTCTGATGGTAGGCCCTCCGGGTACCGGTAAAACGCTGCTTGCGAAAGCTATCGCGGGTGAAGCGAAAGTCCCATTCTTTACAATTTCCGGTTCTGACTTTGTGGAAATGTTCGTTGGTGTCGGCGCATCCCGTGTGCGCGACATGTTTGAACAAGCCAAAAAAGCGGCACCGTGCATTATCTTTATTGATGAAATCGACGCAGTCGGTCGCCAGCGTGGGGCGGGCCTGGGTGGCGGTCATGATGAACGCGAACAGACGCTGAACCAGATGCTGGTTGAGATGGATGGTTTCGAAGGTAATGAAGGTATCATCGTTATTGCTGCGACGAACCGTCCGGACGTTCTTGATCCTGCGCTGTTGCGTCCGGGCCGCTTTGACCGTCAGGTCGTGGTTGGTCTGCCGGATGTTCGCGGTCGTGAGCAAATCCTGAAAGTGCATATGCGTCGCGTACCGCTCTCTCCGGATATTGATGCGGCAATTATCGCGCGTGGTACGCCCGGCTTCTCCGGTGCTGATCTGGCGAACCTGGTGAACGAAGCGGCGCTGTTTGCTGCACGCGGCAACAAGCGCGTCGTCTCGATGGTAGAGTTCGAGAAAGCGAAAGATAAAATCATGATGGGTGCGGAACGTCGCTCCATGGTGATGACGGAAGCGCAGAAAGAATCTACCGCTTATCATGAAGCAGGTCATGCGATTATTGGTCGTCTGGTACCAGCACACGATCCGGTACATAAAGTCACCATTATTCCGCGTGGTCGTGCACTTGGCGTGACGTTCTTCCTGCCGGAAGGTGACGCGATCAGCGCCAGCCGTCAGAAGCTGGAAAGCCAGATCTCCACCCTGTATGGTGGCCGCCTCGCAGAAGAGATCATTTACGGTGCTGAGCAGGTTTCTACTGGTGCGTCGAACGACATCAAAGTGGCAACAAACCTGGCGCGTAACATGGTGACCCAGTGGGGTTATTCAGACAAACTTGGTCCATTGCTGTACGCAGAAGAAGAGGGCGAAGTATTCCTTGGCCGTAGCGTAGCAAAAGCGAAACACATGTCTGATGAAACCGCACGGATTATCGATCAGGAAGTGAAAGCATTGATTGAGCGTAACTACAATCGTGCACGTCAGATCCTGAACGAAAACATGGATATCCTGCATGCGATGAAAGACGCGTTGATGAAATATGAAACTATTGATGCGCCGCAAATCGATGACCTGATGGCTCGCCGTGATGTGCGTCCGCCAGCTGGCTGGGAAGATCCTGGTACTAACAATTCTGACAGCAATGGTACTCCTCGTGCGCCGCGTCCGGTAGACGAACCGCGTACGCCGAACCCGGGTAACACGATGTCTGAACAGTTGGGCGATAAGTAAGTTTTCTATTGTCGATGATGTGTTCTTTTGCTGAAACCCTGGGGCTTGCTCCGGGGTTTTTCTTTTTTGCACAATCAAATATTCAAAAGGTTTTACGTCATGAAATTGCATGCTCAGGGTACCATCCTCGATCTTTCTCATCCGCATGTGATGGGGATTCTCAATGTGACGCCGGATTCTTTTTCAGATGGCGGAACGCATAATACGTTGGTCGAGGCGGTCAGACATGCCAATCTGATGATTAATGCCGGCGCAACGATAGTGGATGTCGGTGGTGAATCTACTCGCCCTGGTGCCGCAGAGGTCAGCGTTGAGGAAGAACTGGACCGTGTTATTCCAGTTGTGGAAGCTATAGCACAGCGCTTTGAAGTATGGATTTCTGTCGACACCTCTAAGCCCGAAGTAATCCGTGAATCGGCCCGGGTGGGGGCTCATATCATCAATGACATCCGCTCGCTGACTGAACCTGGCGCGCTTGAAGCCGCGGCAGAAACAGGTTTGCCTGTTTGCCTGATGCATATGCAGGGCCAGCCAAAAACGATGCAGGAAGCGCCTAAGTATGATGACGTATTTACGGATGTGAATAGCTTCTTTATAAATCATATTGCGCGCTGCGAACGCGCTGGTATCCCAAAAGAGAAATTGTTACTCGACCCCGGATTTGGTTTCGGTAAGAATCTCACGCACAACTACGCGCTCCTCGCCCGCCTGGCGGAGTTTCATCATTTTAACCTGCCTCTGTTGGTAGGAATGTCGCGTAAATCGATGGTTGGCCAGTTACTGAATGTTGGCCCCAACGAAAGATTGAGTGGTAGCCTGGCATGTGCGGTAATTGCCGCCATGCAAGGCGCACACATTATTCGTGTCCACGATGTAAAAGAAACGGTTGAAGCCATGCGGGTGGTGGAAGCCACACTGTCAGCGTCAGCGAAGGAAAACAAACGCTATGAGTAATCGTAAATATTTTGGCACCGATGGCATCCGTGGTCGCGTTGGTGATGCGCCAATTACCCCAGACTTTGTTCTTAAACTAGGCTGGGCGGCTGGTAAGGTGCTGGCCCGCCATGGCTCACGCAAAATTATTATTGGCAAAGATACCCGCATTTCCGGCTATATGCTGGAGTCTGCACTCGAAGCTGGTCTCGCCGCTGCGGGTTTATCTGCCTCTTTTACCGGGCCGATGCCTACTC
The DNA here is from genome assembly GCA_900112785.1 of Phytobacter palmae. Taxonomy (GTDB): domain Bacteria; phylum Pseudomonadota; class Gammaproteobacteria; order Enterobacterales; family Enterobacteriaceae; genus Phytobacter; species Phytobacter palmae. The sequence goes on from FONB01000003.1 coordinate 89,806, forward strand.
CCGCAGTGGCATACCTTACCCGTACGTTTCGTGCAGAAGCGGGAATTGTAATCTCAGCATCGCATAATCCTTTCTATGACAACGGTATCAAGTTCTTTTCTATTGACGGTACAAAGCTGCCAGACGCGGTAGAAGAAGCCATTGAAGCTGAGATGGAAAAAGAACTGACCTGCGTGGATTCAGCTGAGCTGGGTAAAGCCAGCCGTATCGTGGATGCCGCAGGTCGTTATATCGAATTTTGCAAAGCGACATTCCCCAACGAGCTCAGCCTGAACACGCTTAAAATCGTCGTTGACTGCGCGAATGGCGCAACCTACCACATTGCCCCGAGTGTTTTCCGTGAACTGGGTGCGAAAGTGATCGCGATGGGCTGCGAGCCTGATGGTGTCAACATCAATGAAAACTGTGGTGCAACGGATGTCCGGGCATTGCAGCAACGTGTTTTGAGTGAAAAAGCGGATTTAGGTATTGCTTTTGATGGTGACGGTGATCGTGTGATCATGGTTGACCATGAAGGCAACAAAGTCGATGGCGACCAAATTCTCTACATCATTGCGCGCGAAGCCTTGCGTCAGGGGCAATTACGCGGCGGCGCGGTAGGGACGCTGATGAGTAACATGGGGCTGGAACTGGCATTAAAACAGCTCGGTATTCCGTTTGCGCGCGCGAAAGTGGGTGACCGCTACGTCCTCGAAAAATTGCAGGAAAAGGGCTGGCGCCTTGGCGCAGAGAACTCTGGCCACGTCATTTTGCTGGATAAAACGACGACCGGCGATGGCATTGTAGCGGGCCTGCAGGTTGTGGCAGCCATGGTGCGTAATCACATGAGCTTGCATGATTTGTGCAGCGGGATGACCATGTTCCCTCAGATACTGGTGAATGTGCGCTATACCTCCAGCGATATTGATCCGCTTGAAGATGAGCAGGTTAAAAGCGTGACCGCTGAGGTTGAAGCGGCGTTGGGCAATCGTGGCCGCGTACTGTTGCGTAAATCCGGAACTGAACCGTTGATTCGCGTCATGGTGGAAGGCGAGGTTGAAGAGCACGTTATTGCGTTTGCTAACCGTATCGCAGATGCGGTTAAAGCTGTGTAACAGTCATTAAGTGTCTAAAAAGGCGGCGTTTGCTGCCTTTTTAATGCACGACGTCTCCGTTTTTGCTGTTTTTTTCCTCACTTGATAAAATGCGCTTAAAATGCCCTTGCGAAGGTGATTCGCTTTGGTTAGTATTCACACCCGCTTCAGTGGGAAACATTAGCAACCCCACTTTTATTGGTTTGAAGCATTGGCATGCGGCAACCCCGCAAGGAACAGGTTGATTATGTACGAAGCTCTTTTAGTTGTTTTCCTTATTGTGGCAATTGGCCTTGTTGGTTTAATCATGCTGCAGCAAGGTAAAGGCGCTGATATGGGAGCCTCATTTGGCGCAGGCGCTTCTGCAACGTTGTTCGGTTCAAGTGGTTCTGGTAACTTCATGACCCGTATGACTGCTGTGTTAGCGACACTGTTCTTCATCATCAGTCTGGTGCTCGGTAACATCAATACCAACAAAACCAATAAAGGAAGTGAATGGGAAAGACTGAGTGCCCCAGCTCATACTGAGCAGACTCAGCCAGCAGCTCCGGCGCAGCCGAGCAGCGATATCCCGAAATAAGAAGTCGTCGTACCGAGGTGGTGGAATTGGTAGACACGCTACCTTGAGGTGGTAGTGCCCTAACGGGCTTGTGGGTTCGAGTCCCATCCTCGGTACCAATTTTCCGAAAAAAGACGCCAAAGGCGTCTTTTTTTTCGTCTGTAGAAAAGGCAGTTCTCAAGCCAGTACGTGGCACAGCCTGGGTGGAACTTCGCTGCGGCTGATGTTCTTGCATAAATGTTATTGCATAAAAAAGCCGCTTTCGCGGCTTTTCTCATTTCCTTTTCTGTCAGCGCTTATTTAGCTTTGTTTTCCAGATTCTCAACCTGCGGCAGACCCGTCGCAGAGGAGGCGGAAAGCAGGCCAGACTGTGCATAACCAAACAGTTTTTCACGTGTATCGGTGATGTCCAGATTACGCATGGTCAACTGGCCAATACGATCATCCGGAGAGAAGACAGAATCACCTTTCTCCATGGTCAGACGCTCTGGTTTATAAGTCAGGTTGTCAGACACGGTGTTCAGGATGGAGTAATCGTTGCCACGACGCAGTTCCAGCGTGACTTCACCGGTGATTTGGCTTGCTACCCAACGTTGCAGACCATCACGCAGCATCAAGGCCTGAGAATCGAACCAGCGACCCTGATAGAGCAAACGTCCCAACTGACGCCCATGTGCATGATATTGCTCGATAGTATCTTCGTTGTGAATACCGGTCAGCAGGCGCTCATACGCAATATGCAGGAGTGCCATCCCCGGTGCTTCATAGATACCGCGGCTTTTCGCTTCAATAATACGGTTTTCAATCTGATCGCTCATTCCCAGACCGTGACGACCACCGATCCGGTTGGCTTCCATCATTAGCTCAACATCATCGCTAAATGTTTTACCGTTAAGAGCAACCGGATGGCCTTGTTCAAAACGTACGGTCACTTCTTCCGCCGGGATTTTTACATTTTCATCCCAGAACTTCACACCCATGATCGGGTTAACGATTTTCACGCTGGAGTTCAGGAATTCGAGATCTTTCGCTTCATGCGTTGCGCCGAGCATGTTCGAGTCAGTGGAGTACGCTTTTTCCACAGACATTTTGTAATCGAAACCACAGGCGATCATGAATTCGGACATTTCCTGACGACCGCCCAGCTCATCAATAAAGTCGGTGTCCAGCCAGGGTTTATAAATTTTCAGTTCGGCATTGGTTAACAGGCCATAACGATAGAAGCGCTCAATATCATTACCTTTATAGGTACTGCCATCGCCCCAGATGTTAACACCATCTTCTTTCATTGCTGCAACGAGCATCGTACCGGTCACTGCGCGACCAAGCGGCGTAGTGTTAAAGTAGGTCAGTCCACCCGTTGTATTATGAAACGCGCCGCACTGAATAGCGGCAATGCCTTCGGCAACCAGCTGCTTGCGACAGTCGATCAGGCGGGCATTCTCCGCGCCATATTCCTTCGCACGACGAGGAATTGCGTCATAGTCGTCCTCGTCCGGTTGACCCAGATTCGCAGTGTATGCGTAAGGAACGGCCCCTTTTTTGCGCATCCACAGCAATGCCGCGCTGGTATCCAGGCCCCCGGAGAAGGCGATACCAATACGTTGACCAACCGGAAGATGCTTGAGAATCGTCGTCATAAAATAAATCCCTGCTTTATATACCTATGGTGAGAGACTTAACAGCCACGCCATGATGTTTAATACCATTCTCTGTTGTTTCGGGAGTGAATGGTTATGCAAAATAAATGAGTTTTCATTTAAACATCTTTTGGCGATGACAGGAAGAGAAGAGTGCAATTTTCATCGCAATAATGACCGTGAATGCCCTCTGAAAACGCATCCGCCATTGCGAATGATAATACAAGTCCAGGCGCATAAAATGCAAACTTGTCAGGGTTGACAGATAGTTATGTTTATCAATATAATGAATGCAGATTATACGTCCCGTCTTCGGTACCAAATCCCAGCATCATTTGCAAATCTTCTGCTAACCGAGTAGAATTTGCCACGTTTCAGGCGCGGGGTGGAGCAGCCTGGTAGCTCGTCGGGCTCATAACCCGAAGGTCGTCGGTTCAAATCCGGCCCCCGCAACCACTTTCCCTAAGTGTTCTTTTTCAAATATACTATGAAGACTTAACGCCTTCGTCGCTGGATTTGAAAAAAATACTCCCGGAAGGTTCTCCAGGCCGCAGTTGCGGCTATAGGGTTCAGTTATTTAAAGCCCCGATTTATCGGGGTTTTTTGTTATCTGACTACGGAATAACTGGGCTTTACGCCCTTTTTTTATGTCTTGGGGGTGGGCTTGTCCACATTAGAGCAAAAATTAACAGAGATGATCACAGCACCGGTTGAAGCACTGGGCTACGAGCTGGTTGGTATTGAATTTGTGCGTGGTCGCACATCTACACTGCGCATCTATATTGATAGTGAAGATGGCATCAATGTTGATGATTGTGCCGATGTCAGCCATCAGGTCAGCGCGGTGATGGATGTTGAAGATCCTATTACCGTCGCTTATAACCTGGAAGTGTCCTCACCAGGCCTTGATCGTCCCTTATTTACAGCGGAACACTATGCGCGTTTTACGGGTGAAGAGGTGTCGCTGGTCTTGCGTATGGCGGTACAGAACCGTCGTAAATGGCAAGGCGTTATCAAAGGTGTCGATGGCGAGATGATCACCGTTACGGTCGAAGGTAAAGATGAAGTGTTCGCATTGAGCAACATTCAGAAAGCGAACCTGGTCCCCCACTTTTAACAGTCTGGATTGAGGTGAAAGGCCCCCGATGAATAAAGAAATTTTGGCTGTTGTTGAAGCTGTTTCTAACGAAAAAGCGCTGCCGCGTGAAAAAATCTTCGAAGCGCTGGAAAGTGCTCTGGCTACAGCAACCAAGAAAAAATACGAGCAAGAAATTGATGTTCGCGTAGAGATCGATCGTAAGAGCGGTGATTTCGATACGTTCCGCCGTTGGGTTGTGGTCGAAGAAGTTACCCAGCCGACGCGAGAAATCACGCTGGAAGCGGCTCGCTTCGAAGACGAAAGCATGAATGTGGGTGATTTTGTTGAAGACCAGATTGAATCTGTCACCTTTGACCGTATTACCACCCAGACGGCAAAACAGGTTATCGTGCAGAAAGTGCGCGAAGCTGAACGTGCGATGGTTGTTGACCAGTTTCGTGAGCATGAAGGCGAAATCATCACTGGTGTGGTGAAGAAAGTGAACCGCGATAACATCACGCTTGATCTGGGTAGCAATGCCGAAGCCGTAATTTTGCGCGAAGATATGCTGCCGCGTGAAAACTTCCGTCCCGGCGACCGTATTCGCGGTGTGCTCTACGCTGTACGTCCCGAAGCGCGTGGTGCACAGCTGTTCGTGACGCGTTCCAAACCTGAGATGCTGATCGAACTGTTCCGCATCGAAGTACCGGAAATTGGCGAAGAAGTCATTGAAATCAAAGCGGCTGCTCGCGATCCAGGTTCCCGTGCGAAAATCGCGGTAAAAACCAACGACAAACGTATCGATCCGGTCGGTGCGTGCGTAGGGATGCGTGGCGCGCGTGTTCAGGCTGTATCAACCGAACTGGGCGGTGAGCGAATCGATATTGTCCTGTGGGATGATAACCCGGCGCAGTTCGTTATTAACGCCATGGCACCTGCTGATGTTGCTTCTATCGTTGTTGATGAAGACAAGCACACCATGGATATCGCCGTTGAAGCCGGTAACCTGGCTCAGGCAATTGGCCGTAATGGCCAGAACGTTCGTCTGGCTTCGCAGCTGAGCGGCTGGGAACTCAACGTGATGACCGTTGAAGACCTGCAGGCGAAGCATCAGGCAGAAGCCCATGCGGCGATCGACACCTTCACTCGCCACCTCGACATTGACGAAGACTTCGCCACTGTTCTGGTTGAAGAAGGTTTCTCTACGCTGGAAGAACTGGCATATGTGCCAATGAAAGAGCTGCTGGAAATCGACGGTCTGGATGAAGATACCGTTGAAGCCCTGCGTGAACGCGCGAAAAATGCCCTGACCACTCTGGCCCTGGCGCAGGAAGAAAGCATCGGTAATAAAGAACCGGCTGAAGACCTGCTGAACCTGGAAGGTTTGGATCGTGCATTGGCGTTTAAACTGGCAGCCCGCGGTGTTTGTACGCTGGAAGATCTCGCCGATCAGGGCGTAGACGACCTGAGCGATATCGACGGTTTGACCGACGAGAAAGCCGGGGAGCTCATCATGGCCGCACGTAATATTTGCTGGTTTGGTGGCGAAGCGTAATAAACTGTAGCAGGAAGGAACAGCATGACAGATGTAACCGTAAAAACGCTGGCCGCTGAGATTCAGACCTCTGTGGACCGCCTGGTACAGCAATTTGCTGATGCAGGGATCCGCAAGTCCGCTGAAGACTCAGTGACGGCACAAGAAAAGCAGACGCTGTTAGCGCATCTGAACCGTGAACATGGCTCAGGTCCTGACAAGCTGACGTTGCAGCGCAAGACGCGCAGCACATTAAGTATTCAGGGCACCGGTGGGAAAAGTAAATCGGTGCAGATCGAAGTCCGTAAAAAGCGCACCTTTGTAAAACGCGATCCACAAGAGGCAGAACGTCTCGCAGCGGAAGAAGAGGCGAAGCGTGAAGCGGAGGAGAAGGCCCGTCGTGAAGCAGAGGAAGCTGCTAAGCGCGAAGCCGAGGAACAAGCCAAACGTGATGCCGAAGAAAGAGCGAAGCGTGAAGCGGATGAAAAAGCCAAACGCGAATCTGCTGATAAAGCAAAACGTGAAGCTGCGGAAAATAGCAAAGTGAGCAACCAACAATCTGACGAAATGACCAGGACAGCCCAGGGTGAAAAAGCCCGCCGTGAAGCTGAAGCGCAAGAACTTAAGCGCAAAGCGGAAGAGGAGGCTCGTCGTAAGCTGGAAGAAAATGCGCGTCGCGTAGCGGAAGAAGCTCGTCGCATGGCTGAGGAAAACGAATCCCGTTGGAATGCCAGCAGCGATAAAGAAGAAGAAAGCAGCGACTATCATGTAACCACTTCTCGCCATGCACGCCAGGCTGAGGACGATAGCGACCGCGAAGTTGAAGGTGGTCGTGGTCGTGGTCGTAATGCGAAAGCGGCACGCCCAGCGAAAAAAGGCAACAAGCATGCCGAAAGCAAAGCCGATCGTGAAGAAGCCCGTGCTGCCATTCGCGGCGGTAAAGGCGGCAAACAGCGTAAAGGTTCTGCGCTGCAACAGAGCTTCCAGAAGCCTGTGCAGGCGGTTAACCGTGACGTTGTGATTGGTGAAACGCTGACTGTTGGCGAGCTGGCTAACAAAATGGCGGTGAAAGGTTCTCAGGTCATCAAAGCGATGATGAAACTGGGTGCAATGGCCACCATCAACCAGGTCATCGACCAGGAAACCGCGCAGCTTGTAGCCGAAGAGATGGGCCACAAAGTTATCCTCCGTCGTGAAAACGAACTGGAAGAAGCGGTAATGAGTGACCGTGATACGGGTGCTGCGGCTGAGCCGCGTGCGCCAGTCGTGACCATCATGGGGCATGTTGACCACGGTAAAACCTCTCTGCTGGATTACATTCGTTCAACGAAAGTAGCATCAGGCGAAGCGGGTGGTATCACCCAGCACATCGGTGCATACCACGTTGAAACCGAAAACGGCATGATCACCTTCCTGGATACCCCTGGCCACGCCGCGTTTACCGCAATGCGTGCACGTGGTGCGCAGGCAACGGATATCGTGGTTCTGGTTGTAGCGGCTGACGATGGCGTGATGCCGCAAACAATCGAAGCTATCCAGCACGCTAAAGCGGCGCAGGTACCGGTTGTTGTTGCAGTTAACAAGATCGATAAGCCAGAAGCGGATCCGGATCGCGTTAAGAATGAATTGTCCCAGTACGGTGTTATGCCGGAAGAGTGGGGCGGCGAAAGCCAGTTCGTTCATGTATCAGCAAAAGCGGGTACCGGTATCGACGAACTGCTTGATGCCATCCTGCTTCAGGCAGAGGTTCTTGAGCTGAAAGCTATCCGTACTGGTATGGCGAGCGGTGTTGTGATCGAATCCTTCCTGGATAAAGGTCGTGGCCCGGTTGCTTCGGTGCTGGTACGCGAAGGTACTCTGCATAAAGGCGATATCGTTCTGTGTGGCTTTGAATATGGCCGCGTACGTGCGATGCGTGATGAGCTCGGTCGTGAAGTTACCGAAGCGGGTCCGTCTATTCCGGTTGAAATCCTCGGCCTGTCTGGTGTTCCGGCAGCGGGTGATGAGGCGACTGTTGTTCGTGACGAGAAGAAAGCTCGTGAAGTTGCTCTGTATCGTCAGGGTAAATTCCGCGAAGTCAAACTGGCGCGTCAGCAGAAATCCAAACTGGAAAATATGTTCGCCAACATGACCGAAGGCGAAGTTCACGAAGTGAACGTCGTTCTGAAAGCGGATGTTCAGGGCTCTGTGGAAGCAATCACCGATTCTCTGCTGAAACTGTCTACCGACGAAGTGAAAGTGAAGATTGTAGGTTCTGGTGTCGGTGGTATCACCGAAACCGATGCTACGCTGGCCACGGCTTCGAACGCCATCCTGGTTGGCTTTAACGTTCGTGCTGACGCCTCTGCGCGCCGTGTGATCGAAGCCGAAGGACTGGATCTGCGTTACTACTCCGTCATCTATAACCTGATCGACGAAGTGAAAGCAGCAATGAGCGGCATGCTGTCTCCGGAGCTGAAACAGCAGATCATTGGTCTGGCAGAAGTTCGCGATGTGTTCAAATCACCGAAATTCGGTGCGATTGCGGGCTGTATGGTTACGGAAGGTACGATTAAACGTCATAACCCAATCCGCGTTCTGCGTGACAACGTGGTTATCTATGAAGGCGAGCTGGAATCTCTGCGCCGCTTCAAAGATGATGTTAACGAAGTCCGTAACGGCATGGAGTGTGGTATCGGCGTGAAGAACTACAACGACGTTCGCGTTGGCGATATGATCGAAGTGTTCGAAATTATCGAGATCCAACGCAGCATCGACTAATCCCGTTGGGATAAGTCCATAAGTAGGCCGGGATCGCCTCGCGCCACCCGGCAATAATTTTAAAAAGGGGCTTTAGCCCCTTTTTTGTCTGGAGAATTTATTATGGCGAAAGAATTTGGTCGCCCACAACGCGTAGCCCAGGAGATGCAGAAAGAAATCGCCATCATCCTGCAGCGCGAAATTAAAGACCCTCGCGTTGGTATGATGACCACCGTATCGGGCGTTGAAGTCTCTCGCGATCTGGCCTATGCCAAAGTGTTCGTTACTTTCCTGAACGACAAAGATGAAGCCGCTGTTAAAGCGGGCATCAAAGCGCTTCAGGAAGCATCCGGTTTCATCCGTACGCTGCTCGGCAAAGCTATGCGCCTGCGTATCGTGCCGGAACTGACCTTCTTCTACGACAACTCACTGGTAGAAGGGATGCGCATGTCCAACCTCGTTACCAGCGTGGTGAAACATGACGAAGAGCGTCGTGTAAACCCGGACGACAGCAAGGAGGACTGATGAGTCGTCCTCGTCGTCGCGGTCGCGATGTGCATGGCGTGCTGTTGCTGGATAAACCGCAAGGCGCCTCCAGCAATGATGTACTGCAAAAAGTTAAACGTCTTTTTAATGCCAATCGCGCCGGGCACACCGGCGCATTGGATCCTCTGGCCACGGGCATGTTACCGATTTGTTTGGGAGAGGCGACAAAGTTCTCTCAGTATCTGCTGGATTCAGACAAACGTTACCGCGTAATTGCGAAGCTGGGCCTGCGCACAGATACGTCCGATGCTGATGGCCAAATTGTCGAAGAACGTCCGATCAATTTTAATGCTGAGCAACTGGCCGCAGCGTTGGATACCTTCCGTGGCAATACCGAACAGATACCCTCGATGTACTCTGCACTGAAATATCAGGGCAAAAAGCTGTATGAGTACGCGCGCCAGGGTATTGAGGTCCCGCGAGAAGCGCGGCCAATTACGGTGTATGAACTGTTGTTCATACGTCACGAAGGCGATGAACTGGAACTGGAAGTTCACTGCTCGAAAGGCACTTACATTCGCACAATTATTGATGATCTGGGCGAGAAACTGGGCTGCGGCGCACATGTGATATATCTGCGTCGCCTGGCGGTCAGTAAATATCCTGCCGAGCGAATGGTCACGCTGGAACAACTACATGACCTGGTTGCGCAAGCCGGGCAGCGTGATATTCCTGCGGCCCAATTACTTGATCCGTTGTTAATGCCTATGGATAGCCCGGCAGCTGATTATCCGGTTGTTAACCTTCCGCTGGCCTCATCAGTGTACTTTCGCAACGGTAATCCTGTGCGAACCACCGGTACGCCCCATGAGGGGCTGGTGCGTGTTACCGAAGGTGAAGAGGCCAAATTTATCGGTATGGGTGAAATGGATGACGAAGGGCGTGTTGCTCCGCGTCGACTGGTGGTTGAGTACCCGCCAGCCTAAGCCTCATCTTGCGATAACCAGCCACTGAGAGTAGAATATTGGCGCTTAATGCCGGGTCAATTGTTTAACAATATCTGGTATTAATTCCGGGGTTGCTGAATTAGAGATCGGCACCCTTTCATTTTTTTATCACTGGAGTACAAAATGTCTCTAAGCGTTGAAGCTAAAGCAAAAATCGTTTCTGAGTTTGGTCGTGGCGAAAACGACAGCGGTTCTACCGAAGTTCAGGTTGCACTGCTGACTGCACAGATCAACCACCTGCAGGGCCACTTTGCAGAGCACAAAAAAGATCACCACAGCCGTCGTGGTCTGCTGCGTATGGTTTCTCAGCGTCGTAAACTGCTCGACTACCTGAAACGTAAAGATGTTGCACGCTACACCGCGCTGATCGAGCGTCTGGGTCTGCGTCGCTAATTCTTGCGAGTTTCAAGAAAGGGGCCGTAAGGCCCCTTTTTTCAACCAGACGGCAGTAATTGACAGTACAATAATGTATTGTTGTTATAAATGATCTTCGTTGCAGAGGTTCGCGCGGCTAATGAGAGGCTTTACCCACAAGAGCGGGGTTAGGGTTGTCATTAGTCGCGAGGATGCAGGAAGATCGGGTTTAAACGACAGCATTCCTGTGGTTTGCTGTCATTCATCAAGATTAAGAAAGGATAATATTTTGCTTAATCCGATCGTTCGTAAGTTCCAGTACGGCCAACATACCGTTACGCTGGAAACCGGCATGATGGCGCGTCAGGCGACAGCGGCTGTTATGGTTAGCATGGATGACACTGCGGTATTTGTTACCGTTGTGGGTGCTAAAAAAGCTAAACCGGGCCAGGATTTCTTCCCGTTAACGGTTAACTATCAAGAGCGTACCTACGCTGCTGGTAAAATTCCGGGTGGCTTCTTCCGTCGTGAAGGCCGTCCAAGCGAAGGCGAAACCCTGATCGCGCGTCTGATTGACCGCCCGGTTCGTCCTCTGTTCCCCGAAGGCTTCGTTAACGAAGTTCAGGTTATTGCAACCGTGGTTTCCGTTAACCCGCAGGTTAACCCGGATATCGTTTCTATGATTGGTGCTTCCGCGGCACTGTCTCTGTCAGGTATTCCGTTCAATGGCCCGATTGGCGCAGCGCGCGTGGGTTACATTAACGATCAATACGTACTTAACCCGACTCAGGAAGAACTGAAATCCAGTAAGCTGGATCTGGTTGTAGCAGGTACCGAAGGTGCGGTACTGATGGTTGAGTCCGAAGCTGAATTGCTGAGCGAAGACCAGATGCTGGGCGCGGTCGTATTTGGCCACGAACAGCAGCAGGTTGTTATCCAGGCCATCAATGATCTGGTAAAAGAAGCGGGCAAACCGCGTTGGGACTGGCAGCCGGAAGCCGTCAACGAAGCGCTGAACGCGCGCGTTGCTGCTCTGGCAGAAGCGCGTCTGAGCGATGCTTACCGTATCACTGACAAACAAGAGCGTTATGCTCAGGTTGATGTCATTAAATCTGACGTTATTGCTGCGCTGGTTGCAGAAGATGAAACCCTGGACGCTAACGAGCTGGGCGACATTCTGCATGCTATCGAGAAAAATGTTGTTCGTAGCCGCGTACTGGCTGGCGAACCGCGTATCGATGGTCGCGAAAAAGACATGATCCGTGGTCTGGATGTGCGTACTGGCGTATTGCCGCGTACTCACGGTTCCGCGCTGTTTACCCGTGGTGAAACTCAGGCTCTGGTTACTGCAACGCTCGGTACTGCCCGCGATGCCCAGATCATTGATGAACTGATGGGTGAGCGCACTGATACCTTCCTGTTCCACTATAACTTCCCTCCGTATTCTGTAGGGGAAACCGGTATGGTCGGCTCGCCGAAACGTCGTGAAATTGGTCACGGTCGTCTGGCGAAACGCGGCGTGCTGGCTGTTATGCCTGAAATGGAAAAATTCCCGTATACCGTTCGCGTGGTATCTGAAATCACCGAATCCAACGGTTCTTCTTCCATGGCTTCCGTGTGCGGTGCTTCTCTGGCGCTGATGGACGCTGGCGTGCCGATCAAAGCGGCCGTTGCGGGTATCGCGATGGGTCTGGTGAAAGAAGGCGACAACTTCGTTGTTCTTTCTGACATTCTGGGCGATGAAGATCACCTGGGCGATATGGACTTCAAAGTTGCGGGTTCCCGCGATGGTATCTCTGCACTGCAGATGGATATCAAAATTGAAGGCATCACCAAAGAGATCATGCAGGTTGCGCTGAATCAGGCGAAAGGTGCTCGTCTGCACATCCTGAGCGTAATGGAACAGGCGATCAACGCGCCGCGCGGCGACATCTCTGAATTCGCACCGCGTATCCACACCATTAAGATCAATCCGGACAAAATCAAAGACGTCATCGGTAAAGGTGGCTCTGTTATCCGTGCGTTGACCGAAGAGACCGGCACTACCATCGAAATCGAAGATGACGGTACCGTTAAAATTGCCGCGACCGATGGCGATAAAGCAAAACATGCTATTCGTCGTATCGAAGAGATCACTGCGGAAATCGAAGTCGGCCGTGTCTATAACGGTAAAGTAACTCGCATTGTCGACTTTGGCGCGTTTGTTGCCATTGGCGGCGGGAAAGAAGGTCTGGTTCACATCTCTCAGATCGCTGACAAGCGTGTTGAGAAAGTGACCGACTACCTGCAGATGGGTCAGGAAATTCCGGTGAAAGTTCTGGAAGTTGATCGCCAGGGCCGTATTCGTCTGAGTATTAAAGAAGCCACTGAACAAACTCAGCCTGAAGCAGCGCCGGAAGCGCCGCAAGCAGAGCAGGGCGAGTAAAATGGTGTTTGCCCTCCGCGTAAGCGGAGGGTTATTTATCTGGCAGGACGCCGTGTTTGCAGCCGGGGGACAGGACGTTCATCCAATTGTTGTCTTCGGGAGTGGGAAATGAAGCCTTTTTTGCGCTGGTGTTTCGTTGCGACAGCTTTAACGCTGGCAGGATGCAGCAACTCTGCCTGGCGTAAGAGCGAAGTCCTCGCGGTGCCATTGCAACCGACTTTGCAGCAAGAAGTGATTCTGGCGCGCATGGAACAAATTCTTGCCAGTCGGGCTTTATCCGATGATGAACGCGCACAGCTTTTATATGAGCGCGGAGTATTGTATGATAGTCTTGGTTTGAGAGCACTGGCGCGAAATGATTTTTCACAAGCGCTGGCTATCCGACCTGATATGCCCGAAGTATTCAATTACTTAGGCATTTATTTAACGCAGGCAGGCAATTTTGATGCTGCCTATGAAGCGTTTGATTCTGTACTTGAGCTTGATCCAACTTACAACTACGCGCACTTGAATCGCGGTATCGCATTATATTACGGCGGTCGCGATAAGTTAGCGCAAGATGATCTGCTGGCGTTTTATCAAGACGATCCCAATGACCCTTTCCGGAGTCTGTGGCTTTACATCGTTGAGCGGAAGCTCGATGAGAAGCAGGCTAAAGAAGCGCTGAAACAACGCTTCGAAAAATCGGGCAAAGAGCAATGGGGATGGAACATTGTCGAGTTCTACCTTGGCGATATTAGCGAACAAGAGCTAATGAACCGCCTGAAGGCAGACGCAACGGATAACACCTCGCTCGCTGAGCATCTCAGTGAAACCAACTTCTATTTAGGTAAGTACTACCTAAGTCTGGGGGAAAAGGACAGCGCTGCGGCTCTGTTCAAATTAGCGGTGGCTAACAACGTTCATAATTTTGTTGAGCACCGTTATGCATTGTTGGAATTAGCGCTCTTGGGCCAGGAGCAAGATGACCTGGCAGAATCGGACCAGCAATAGCTGACGTACACATCAGCCCGTAATCATTATCTTGATTGCCATCACCTTCGCGGGTGAGGGCGTTGTTGTTCGTTAATACACCTACTTTGAGCCGGTTCACACTTTTAATGAAAATTACCGAAAATTTTCACGATAAGTTATGTAGACTGGCCGCCATTAATATCGAGGCACACGTACTACATGGCTGAATTCGAAACCACTTTTGCAGATCTGGGCCTGAAGGCTCCTATCCTTGAAGCCCTTAACGATCTGGGTTACGAAAAACCATCTCCAATTCAGGCAGAGTGCATTCCGCATCTGCTGGGCGGTCGCGACGTTCTGGGTATGGCCCAGACGGGTAGCGGCAAAACCGCAGCGTTTTCATTACCGCTGCTGAACAATCTTGATCCTGAGCTGAAAGCACCGCAAATTCTGGTGCTGGCGCCGACCCGCGAACTGGCGGTTCAGGTTGCCGAAGCCATGACGGATTTCTCTAAACATATGCGCGGCGTGAACGTGGTTGCTCTTTATGGCGGCCAGCGTTATGACGTGCAGTTACGCGCACTGCGCCAGGGGCCACAGATTGTTGTGGGTACCCCGGGTCGTCTGCTTGACCACCTGAAACGCGGTACGCTGGATCTCTCTAAACTGAGCGGTCTGGTACTGGACGAAGCCGATGAAATGCTGCGTATGGGCTTCATCGAAGACGTTGAAACCATCATGGCAGAGATCCCGGACGGTCATCAGACCGCACTGTTCTCTGCAACCATGCCGGAAGCGATTCGCCGCATCACCCGCCGCTTTATGAAAGAGCCGCAGGAAGTGCGCATTCAGTCCAGCGTGACCACGCGCCCGGACATCAGCCAGAGCTACTGGACGGTGTACGGCATGCGTAAAAACGAAGCGCTGGTACGTTTCCTGGAAGCAGAAGATTTTGATGCGGCGATCATTTTCGTTCGCACCAAGAATGCGACCCTGGAAGTGGCAGAAGCGCTGGAGCGTAGCGGTTATAACAGCGCTGCGCTGAACGGCGACATGAACCAGGCCCTGCGTGAGCAGACTCTGGAGCGTCTGAAAGACGGTCGTCTGGATATCCTGATTGCAACCGACGTGGCAGCACGTGGGCTGGATGTTGAGCGTATCAGCCTGGTTGTGAACTATGACATCCCGATGGATTCCGAGTCTTACGTTCACCGTATCGGCCGTACCGGTCGTGCTGGTCGTGCTGGTCGTGCATTGCTGTTCGTTGAGAACCGCGAACGTCGTCTGCTGCGTAACATCGAACGCACCATGAAACTGACCATTCCGGAAGTTGAACTGCCGAATGCTGAGTTGCTGGGTAAACGCCGTCTGGAAAAATTCGCCGCGAAAGTACAGCAGCAACTGGAAAGCAGCGATCTGGATCAGTACCGCGCTCTGCTGGCTAAAATGCAGCCGGAAGAAGAGCTGGATATCGAAACACTGGCCGCAGCACTGCTGAAAATGGCACAGGGCGAACGTCCGCTGATTCTGCCGCCGGATCCGGTTATCGAACGTCGTCCGCGTCGTGAATTCCGCGACCGTGATGATCGCTTTGAGCGCCGTGGCGACCGCAACGATCGTGCTCCGCGTGGCGACCGTAACGGTGAAGATCGTCCACGTCGTGAACGTCGCGACGCGGGTGACATGGAGCTGTACCGCATTGAAGTGGGTCGTGATGATGGCGTTGAAGTTCGTCACATCGTTGGCGCGATCGCTAACGAAGGCGATATCAGCAGCCGTTACATCGGTAACATCAAGCTGTTCGCATCCCACTCTACCATCGAGCTGCCAAAAGGCATGCCGGGCGAAGTTCTGCAGCACTTTACTCGCACCCGCATTCTGAACAAGCCGATGAACATGCAGCTGCTGGGCGATGCTCAGCCTCGTCCTGAACGTGGTGAGCGCCGTGGTAACGGTGAGCGTCGCGAAGGTGGCCGCAGCTTCGGTGGTGGCGAACGTCGTGAAGGTGGTCGCAGCTTCGGTGGCGAACGTCGTGAAGGCGGTCGTGGTGAAGGCCGTAACTTCAGTGGTGAACGTCGCGCTCCGCGTCGTGACCGCGAAGAAGGCACCAGCAGCCGTCGTCGTTTCGGTGACGCATAATCGCCCAGTAAGTCAGCTTTACACTTCGTAAAGTAATTGATACAACCCCGATGCAAAACATCGGGGTTTCTTTTATCTGTTATGTACTCTTGTACTGGTACAATGCATCGGTATTTTACCTTACTGGAGAAGAAACATGGCAACACTGACAACCACACAAGCGACTCCTTCGTTGCTTGCTGGTGTGGTGATTATTGGCGGTACGGTTATTGGCGCAGGAATGTTCTCACTGCCAGTTGTCATGTCAGGTGCGTGGTTCTTTTGGTCGATAGCGGCGCTGGTGTTCACCTGGTTTTGTATGTTGCATTCCGGGCTAATGATTCTGGAAGCGAACCTCAATTACCGCATTGGTGCCAGCTTCGATACCATTACCAAAGATTTGCTGGGCAACGGCTGGAATGTGATTAACGGTCTCTCCATCGCTTTTGTACTCTATATCCTGACCTATGCTTATATTTCAGCGAGCGGTTCCATTCTGCACCATACCTTTGCTGAGCTGTCGTTAAATGTCCCTCCTCGCCTGGCAGGTCTTGGATTTGCGCTGCTGGTTGCGTTTATCGTCTGGCTCTCTACGCGCGCAGTAAGCCGGATGACGGCGATTGTGCTGGGGGCGAAAGTCATCACTTTCTTCCTGACCTTCGGCAGTTTGCTGGGACATGTTCAGCCTGCGACCTTGTTCAACGTGGCGGAAAGCAACGCATCTTATACGCCGTATTTGCTGATGACCCTGCCTTTTTGTCTGGCGTCATTTGGCTACCATGGCAACGTACCAAGCCTGATGAAGTTCTATGGTAAAGATCCGCGCACTATCGCGCGTTGCCTGGTATATGGCACGCTGCTGGCGCTGGCTCTGTATATGGTATGGCTGTTGGGCACCATGGGAAATATCCCACGACCCGAGTTTATCGGTATCGCGCAGAAGGGGGGCAATATTGATGTGCTGGTACAGGCCTTAAGCGGCGTGCTGAACAGCCGTAGCCTGGATCTGTTGCTGGTGGTCTTCTCCAATTTTGCGGTGGCGAGTTCTTTCCTTGGTGTGACTCTGGGTCTGTTTGATTATCTGGCAGATCTGTTCGGCTTTGATGATTCGGCGCAGGGGCGTTTTAAGACGGCGCTGCTGACATTTCTGCCACCGATTGCCGGGGGGTTGTTATGGCCCAATGGCTTTCTTTATGCGATTGGCTATGCGGGGCTGGCTGCGACGATCTGGGCGGCAATAGTGCCAGCTTTGCTGGCCAGCGCATCGCGTAAACGTTTTGGCAGCCCACGTTTTCGCGTCTGGGGCGGCAAGCCAATGATTGCGTTGATTCTCGTGTTTGGCGTGGGCAATGCGCTGGTGCATATGCTGTCGAGCTTTGATATGTTGCCGGTTTATCGCTAATGCTCCTGTCCCGGCTGGCACTCTGCTTAGCCGGGCTACATGATAGATAGCCCGGGTAAAGCGCAAAACCGTACTGCATCCGGGAAAATCTAGCCCAACAGTTCCTCTTTCACCTGCATCGCTAAATCAAACGAATACAATCGCGCCTGATGATCGAAGATTTGCCCGTTAACCATGATCTCATCGGCCTGGGTTTCACGCAGTACAGACTCCAGTCCGTGACGCACTTTCGCCTTATCGCCTACCAGTGACATCCCCAGCGCCTGCTGTACACCGTATTGCTCTGACGGCGACCAGAACTGATCCATATTTTGAATTGGCGGGGGCAACTGGCCGGTTTCCCCACGACGCAATTTCACGAATGCCTGCTGCATGGAGGTAAACAGGAATTCCGCATCGCGGTTACTGTCTGCTGCAACAATATTGATACACACCATGGCATACGGTTTTTCCAGTCGCGCGGAAGGCCTGAATTGGGTGCGATACAGATGCAACGCCTGGAATAACATGTCTGGTGCAAAGTGGGAGGCAAACGCAAACGGCAGGCCAAGCTGTGCCGCCAGTTGGGCACTATAAAGACTGGAACCAAGTAGCCATACCGGAATTTTCTCGCCATAACCCGGAACCGGGCGAACGTGCGGATTTGGGTCATTGGCATCAAACCAGTCCACCAGTTCAGCGACATCGCGCGGAAAATTATCCACATCGCCGCTCATATGGCGACGCAGTGCCCGCATCGTCGGTTGATCGCTACCTGGCGCACGCCCGATCCCCAGATCAATACGGCCCGGATAGAGCGTATTTAGTGTGCCGAATTGTTCAGCAATCACCAGCGGAGCATGGTTTGGCAGCATGACACCGCCGGACCCCAGATGCAGAGAGGTGGTATTGGCCGCCAGATAACCAATCAAGACGGACGTCGCCGCACTGGCGATACCCACCATATTGTGGTGCTCAGCCAGCCAGAAGCGGTGATATCCACGCTTCTCAGCAAGCCTGGCAAGATCAAGGGAATGGGCGAAGGCCTCTTTGGCAGAAGCGCCCTGTGGGATCGGTGCAAGATCCAGCACCGAGAAGGCAATCGTTTTGTCAGTCATAACGGCTCACTTTGCTACAGCATTGTCATCAGATTGAAGGTCTTCTTCCAGCCTGGCGCATTCGGGACGCGTCGGCCAGAAAAGCTGCACCTTTAATAGTGCATTAAAATCTGATGACTGTTGTTAACAAAGTGAGCGGTTTCTCAGGCCTGTAGCTCCAGACCTGGCAGGCGTCTCCAGTAACCGTTGCAGTCGCTGTTTGCGCTCAGCGGCAATGGCGCTTGCCCATTTTCATTGGCGCGAAAGGCGTCGAGCATGGCGAAAGTATCCTCACCCATGGGAGATAAACGTACCATGTCCACGATACCTGCCATCGACTTGAGTTCATTGCCCAGGTTGTAAACGTAACCACTCATGGTCTGGATGCCATTAAGCACAAACACCTGCTGATTTTCCTGCGACAGCATGCGGCGTCCATTGGGATACTTAATGCAGCAGGTTTCGCACTCATCTTTCGGCCTGTCTTCCGAACGTGCGGTAAAGCAGCGCGCAGAATAGGCCAACGGCAGATGCCCGTAACTCAGCACTTCTACCTCAAACTGGTTGCGAATACCCAGCGTTTCGCACTGATCGAGCAAGTTGATGAGCCAGTCGCGGGAGAGTTCTACCGGCATGCACCAGCGTATCATCCCCTGTTTAAGTAACAGACGCAGCGTAACTGCGTTGTAGCAGTTCAACGCGTGTCCCGCGACGAAGGGCAGTTTGCGCTCGGCACACAGGTTTACTACGCCGAGATCGCTGGCCTCCAGCAGGAAATTACCATTATCAACATAGCGTTTGAGTTCGTTAAGCTCAGACGAGGCTTGCACCAGCGCGAGAGTCGAGAGCACAACCTGTTTACCGCTATCGGCAAGTTGTTTCGCCATATCCAGCCAGTCGCCTGCTTTGGTGGCGCGACGCTTGCTGCATACCGCTTCACCAAGGTAAATCACATCCGCACTGTTGGTTGCGGCCTGCTGGTAAAACGCCTCTAACGTCTCTTTTGACCAGTACCAGAGCACCGGTCCAAGTGAATATTTCATCGTGTTTCCTACTGCCATTTGCGATGGTAAGCGCCAAGTGTGGTCTGCGTACCTTCTGACATCGCGCCCAGCGTGTTCATCCAGGCGGGTTGCGGTACGAAGTTCTGTGGATCGGCAATACAACGGTCAATGGCTTGCCGCCAGACTTTGGCTACCTGGCTCACATAGGCCGGGCTGCGCTGACGCCCCTCAATTTTCACCGAGGCAATATTGGCCGCCAGTAGTTCAGGCAATAATTCCAGCGTGTTCAGGCTGGTGGGTTCTTCCAGCGCGTGGTAGCGCTCGCCATCGACCATATAGCGGCCTTTACACAGCGTCGGGTAACCCGCGTTTTCACCGTCCTGGTAACGGTCGATCAGGACTTCATTGAGGCGTGATTCCAGCCCCTGCGGGGTTTGCTGCCAGCGCACAAAACGTGCCGGAGAGCAGGCGCCCACGGTATTTGGCGACTCACCCGTCAGGTAAGAAGAGAGATAGCAACGCCCTTCGGCCATGATGCACAGGCTGCCAAAGGCAAACACTTCCAGCGGCACAGGCGTGGTGCGGGCTAATTGTTTAACCTGATGAATCGATAAGACGCGGGGCAGGACAACGCGGGCTACATCAAAATGGCGATGATAGAAGCGAATGGCCTCTTCATTAGTTGCCGACGCCTGAACAGAAACGTGGCGTTCAATATGGGGATAACGAACTGCCGCATATTCCAGCATGGCCAGGTCGGCGAGAATCAACGCATCCGCACCGATTTGCGCCGCCATATCTACAGCGCGCTCCCAGCGTTGGTAGCCATCCGGATGCGCGAAAGTATTAATGGCGATATGCAATTTGCGTCGGTGCTGATGCACAAAGCTGACCGCTTCCTGCAGTTTCTTTTCCGTAAAATTGAGGCCGGCAAAGTGGCGGGCGTTGGTATCATCTTTCAGGCCGATATAGACGGCATCGGCACCGTTTTCGATGGCCGCTTTGAGTGCCGGAAGATTTCCGGCAGGGCAGAGCAACTCCATAATTTATCCTGAAATCAGGGGCTGTATTGGCCCTGGCAACCCACGAGGGGCGCTAAATTGTTAACGAACTGGGATTTTAGTTAACCTGGTAGCGACAATTTTTGATTTGAGGCAGTTAATTGTGTATTGGTGACATCAATAATCGAGGCATTCTTCTTACGTAATTGTTGATTTACGCCGCCATGTCGTTTATCTGATATGGCAAAATAGAAGGAATTTTCTTTTCAGGGAGTAATGCTCGTGTTGGAAAAACTGCGCTCACGTCTTGTGCACTCAGGCCCGTCTTTGTTGAGCGTGCCGATTAAGCTGACGCCTTTCGCCATTAAACGGCAGGTTCTGGAACAGGTCTTGTGTTGGCAGTTCCAGCAGGCGCTGGCGGACGGGGAGCTAGAGTTTCTTGAAGGCCGCTGGTTAAGTATTCAGGTACGCGATATTGGCCTGACGTGGTATACCTCGGTTGAAAATTCACGATTGATCGTGCGAGAGTCTGCCGTAGCTGATGTCAGTTTCAGCGCGGATGCCAGCGATCTGCTGATGATTGCTGCACGTAAACAGGATCCGGATACGCTGTTCTTTCAACGCAGACTGGTCATTGAAGGCGACACGGAACTTGGGTTGTATGTGAAAAACCTGATGGACGCCATTGAGCTGGAGCAGATGCCAAAAGCACTTCGCGTCATGCTGCTGCAACTGGCGGATTTTGTTGAAGCCGGGCTGCAAACGCCGACCTCAACGCCACAATCTTCTGTAGGTGAACCATGCTGATTCGAGTAGAAATTGGGATTGATGCACCGGGAATCGACGCGCTTTTGCGCCGCACTTTTGCGGATGAGCGCGAAGCAACTCTGGTACACGATCTGCGCGAAGACGGCTTAATTACGCTTGGGCTTGTCGCAACGGATGATGAAGGTCAGGTCATCGGTTATGTCGCATTCAGTCCGGTTGCCGTGCAGGGCGAGGATTTACAGTGGGTCGGCCTTGCGCCGTTGGCCGTCGATGAAGCGTATCGCAGCCAGGGTCTTGCGCGCCAGCTGGTATACGAAGGGCTGGACTCACTGAATGAGTTTGGCTATGCCGCCGTGGTGACACTGGGTGATCCTGACTTCTTCGGTCGTTTAGGCTTTGAGCCTGCGGCGAAGTTCGGTCTGCATTGTCGTTGGCCAGATAGCGAAAATGCTTTTCAGCTCCATCCGCTGGCAGACGACGCGTTAAGCCGCGTGAAAGGGCTGGTGGAATACCACGAACACTTTAATCGCTTTTAATCGGCTGCGGTACCAGGTTT
Source organism: Phytobacter palmae (assembly GCA_900112785.1). Taxonomy (GTDB): domain Bacteria; phylum Pseudomonadota; class Gammaproteobacteria; order Enterobacterales; family Enterobacteriaceae; genus Phytobacter; species Phytobacter palmae. The sequence goes on from FONB01000003.1 coordinate 111,580, forward strand.
TCTAACAGCGCTTCAAAGGTGCCATCTCCGGCAACGAGGCGCTCCTTCTGGCGTTTTGTCAGTTGTTTAATGCGATATTCCATACGCAGCGCCAGCGAGCGCTCTCCTACTGGCGCGGAAAATGCCAGCGTAAGTTCGCCTCTTCCCCGTAGTGCTTTTGCCCCTTTGCCGTTCTGATGCTGCATAAAACGACGCGCCACATCGGTGGTAATACCGGTATAAAGACTGTTGTCCGCAGTGCGGATGAGATAAAGAGACCAGAGCGTCATAACGTCATTCATTGTGCTAATGTGAAAGAAAAATAACACGAGGATGAAGAGAAATGGAAACTCTTGCGGCCATTAGTCGCTGGCTGGCGAAGCAGCATGTTGTGACCTGGTGTGTGGCCAACAGGGGGGAACTGTGGTGTGCGAATGCCTTTTATATCTATGATCCGCAGAAGGTCGCATTTTATCTGCTGAGTGAGGATCATACGCGCCATTCGCAAATGACCGGTTTGCAGGCAAACGTTGCCGGAACTGTGAATGGGCAACCGAAGACGGTCGCACTTATTCGCGGCGTACAATTTACCGGGGAGATACGGCGTCTTGAGGAGGCGGAAAGCGCCGGTCCGCGTGCGCAGTACAACCGACGCTTTCCTGTTGCCCGTGTCTTATCGGCGCCGATGTGGGAAATTCGCCTCACCGAACTGAAATTCACCGATAACACACTGGGCTTTGGTAAAAAGCTTCACTGGATACGTGACTCAGGCACCCAAAAGCCGTAGCGCTTCGCGGTTAAACGCGGGAAGATCATCCGGAGTTCGACTGGTGACCAGTTGGTTATTATCAACCACCACTTCCTGGTCGTAGAATTCGCCCCCCGCGTTTTTCACATCTATCACGATTGGTTTCACTGCCGTTAACTTTCTGCCGCGCAGAGCATCGGCGCTGATTAACAGCTGCGGCCCGTGGCAGATTGCAAACACAGGTTTACCGCTATTGATAAAATCGCGGGTAAAGGTGACGAAACGGTTGTCGCCGCGCAGAGAGTCTGGCGAATGTCCGCCTGGCAGAAGCAGGGCATCAAAATCGGCGGGCCGGACATCATCAATCGCTTTGTCGATGGTAACGCTGGCCTCACCTTGCTTACCTTTCACTGTCTTACCTGCCTGCTTCTCTATCGTGACCACTTCGTGGCCTGCTTTACGAAACTCCTCGGCCGGAGACGTAAATTCTGAATCTTCAAACTCGTCGGTGATCAAGACTGCAATTTTCTTGCTCATGTATCCTCCGTTATTCAGCTCAGGCTGGTCATTTTCAACAATAATGACTATCAGGACTACTAAGCCTGGTTCAGGGCGATGACATTGCAAGACAGACTATTCTGCAAAAGGAGAGGGTATGAGTCGGGTATTGATAACGGGTGCGACCGGGTTGGTTGGCGGGATCTTACTACGGATGCTGGTGAATGACGCCCGCGTTAGTGCCATTGCAGCCCCCACGCGTCGGCCATTAGAACCGATCTCTGGCGTGTTCAATCCTCATGATCCGCAGTTAAGTGATGCGCTCTCCATGGTGACGGAGCCCGTTGATATCGTTTTTTGCTGCCTGGGAACGACACGGCGGGAAGCGGGCAGTAAAGAAGCTTTTGTACACGCTGATTTCACGCTGGTGGTCGATACGGCGTTAACAGGGTTACGTCTGGGGGCGCGGCATATGTTGGTGGTGAGTTCGCTGGGTGCCAGTGCGCGTTCGCCTTTTTTCTATAATCGGGTGAAAGGTGAGATGGAAAATGCGCTGATGAAGCAAGAATGGGAGCGATTGACCATTGTCCGTCCGTCAATGCTGGTGGGAGACCGTGAAAAACGTCGTGTTAACGAATCACTGTTGGCCCCGCTGTTTCGCATCATGCCGGGAAACTGGAAATCCATTGATGCGCAGGATGTGGCCAGCGCGATGCTGAAAGCAGCCTTTTCCCCTTCCCCGGAGCGGGTGGAGATCCTCTCCTCTGCCCGGCTGCGCGCAATGGCAAGTGATTAATCATTTTCAAATAAATAGCCCAGGAGTACTATTCGCGGGGTAATTAATTCTGCATTTATCCCCCGGAGAATGGTATGACTGGTCAGTCTTCATCTCGGGCGGCGACACCTGTGCAATGGTGGAAACCCGCTCTCTTTTTTCTCGTCGTGATCATTGGTCTCTGGTATGTGAAGTGGCAACCCTATTACGGAAAAGCTTTCACCGCCGCACAGACACACAGTATTGGTAAATCTATTCTCGCTCAGGCCGATGCCAGCCCATTTCAGGCGGCTCTCGACTATGCCCTGGTCTACTTCCTGGCCGTCTGGAAAGCGGCGGTGCTGGGTGTTTTGCTGGGTTCGTTAATTCAGGTGCTTATTCCGCGAAACTGGCTCATTCGTACCCTGGGGCAACAGCGATTGAGCGGGACACTGTTTGGTACGCTGTTTTCCCTGCCCGGCATGATGTGCTCATGTTGTGCTGCGCCCGTTGCGGCGGGAATGCGTCGTCAGCAGGTCTCTATGGGCGGCGCGCTGGCGTTCTGGATGGGCAACCCACTGCTTAACCCGGCAACCCTGGTTTTTATGGGTTTTGTGCTGGGCTGGCATTTTGTCGCGATGCGACTGATTGCCGGGTTAGTGATAGTGATTGGCGTGGCGACGCTGGTGCAGTATCTGGTCAAAGACGATGTCCAGCAGACGGCACCGGTCGATCTTTCGTTACCTGAGCCGGAAGGGCACTTTTTTGCCCGTTGGGGAAAGGCGCTGTGGGCGTTATTCTGGAGCACAATCCCGGTTTATATTCTGGCGGTGCTGGTACTTGGCGCGGCGCGTGTCTGGCTGTTTCCGCATGCAGATGGTGCGATTGATAATTCGCTGATGTGGGTAGTAGCAATGGCGATAGCCGGTTGCCTGTTCGTGATCCCAACGGCGGCCGAGATTCCGATTGTGCAAACAATGATGCTGGCGGGTATGGGGGCAGCGCCGGCAATGGCGCTACTGATGACGCTTCCTGCGGTCAGTCTGCCGTCGCTGATTATGCTGCGGAAATCTTTTCCGGCGAAAGCGTTGTGGCTAACAGGGGGGCTGGTGGCATTCGGTGGGGTGATTACCGGCATACTGGCACTGTTTTAATTTAGGCACAGCGTAAACCGACTCTCCCCGGCGTACACCTGCCGGGGAGGTTCATCAACGCTATTTAATCATTGTAAACGCGGTGGTGACATGTTTCACACCGCTGACGCGGCTGGCAATATCCGCAGCGGCTCTGCCTTCACGGTCGGTCACCAGACCCAGCAAGAACACTTCGCCATTCTCCGTGGTGACTTTCACATTGGACGATTTCACCTGGTCGCTACTGAGCAACTGCGTACGTACTTTGGAGGTGATCCAGGTATCACTGGCCGCCGTGCCCATCCCAATTGGCTGACCCTGGCGAATTTCGTTATAGACCTCCGTGGCACCGTCTACGCCCATTGCGATTTGCTTAGCTCGTGATGCGAGTTCGGTGGTGGGGGCCTGACCCACCAGCAGCACTTTCCCCTGATAAGCGGTGACGTTTATGCGAGCCTGCTTTTTAATTTGTTCGTCTTTAGACAGCGCGCTATTAACGCGTAGTTCCAGAGTACCGTCATCCACCTGAGTGCCGACCGTACGTGGATCGGTTGCTGCTTTGGTGCCGACAGCAGCTGAACCGACCACCACTGCGCCTACACAGCCTTGTAGCAGCAGTGCGGAAATAAGGACTGCGAGGGGCGTAAATGCCTTCATATGTACTCCTTAATCATCCTGGTGAGGGAAAAGCGTGTTATCAATCAGGTCGCACAAACAATTTACCGTCAGCATATGCATCTCCTGTATGCGTGCGCTGCGGTGGGAAGGAATACGTATTTCGACATCCTGCGGCCCCAACAAACCGGCCAGTTCGCCACCGTCATACCCGGTAAGCGCTACGATACTCATGTCACGCGTTACTGCGGCTTCAACGGCTTTGACAATATCGCGGCTGTTCCCACGGGTGGAGATCGCCAGCAATATATCGCCTGCATGTCCAAGAGCCCGGACCTGCTTGGCATAAATTTCGTCATGCAAACGATCGTTTGCGATGGCTGTTAAGACCACATTATCGGTATTAAGTGCAATGGCAGGTAAACTTGGACGTTCCGTTTCAAAACGATTAATCATACTGGCAGCAAAATGCTGTGCATTGGCGGCGGAAGTCCCATTGCCACAACAGAGGATTTTGTTGCCATTAAGCAGGGAATGGACCATGGTCATGGCGGCGCGTGAAATTGCGTCTGGCAGCGCTTCTGCCGCCGCAATCTGCGTCTGAATGCTTTCTGTAAAGCAAACTTTAATTCTATCAAGCACGGGTAATCCCTATCATTCAGTCATTATGAGTGGTCGTTAAAGGCATTTTGTATCCACTCAACCTCATTTTCGGTGAAGGCTACCACATCGAACCGGCAATCCACAGTATCAAAACTCCCATTGTGCCGGGCCAGCCACAAACGGGCGGCATGCAGTAATTTACGTTGCTTGCTGGCGGTGACACTGGCCGCAGCACCGCCGAAAAATGACGATTTGCGATAGCGCACCTCCACAAACACCGTTGTCGACTTGTCCTGCATAATCAAGTCTATCTCACCGCCACGCTCGCGCACATTAGCGGCAAGAAAGCGCATTCCCTTGCGCTCAAGCCAGCGGCGCGCCTGAAGCTCCCAGGCATCACCGGTCTGCTTACGGGTCAACTGGCGGGGACGATTTGCCCCTGCTGGTATTTGAGCCATGACAACTTCCTGTTAATCACGCATTCCTGAGTGGCGGTCAAATCGCCAGTGTTACCATTAATTTCAAATCCTGGCACCTGACGCATTTGCGAGAAGTGGTTTGCCAGCGTCCAGGCATCTGCGCCCATTGCATACAGGCGCGCCAGTGAGTAGTCATTATTGGTGTGCATCAAAGCCTGTTGCATCAGTGCCGGATTGCTGCCTGCGAGCATCGGGATTTCGCTGAACTGCAAGCCTTCCATCTCCAGACGGAAGTCCGGGCCCGAACCACCCTGAGCGCTACGAGAGCTGGCATAGAGCACGATACCGCTCTGGCTGCCGGTACGCATAGCGATCATCGGCTTGATAAGGGCGATTTCATCCTGTGTCGCGACGATATAGACCGCATCGATATTGCCGCCGCCAGTGATCTGCGCTTCGGTTGGCGGAGCCGGAATATTCAACCCGCCGATGGTCACACCCTGCTGCTGCGGCAGGCTGGCCGCGACAGGACTGCCCGTCATCGCAATACCGGAACCGCTGTTTATTCCCATGCGTAGCTCTGTCGTCGAGCCGAATTTTTGCTGCAGCACAATACCGCCGCCCAATTTTTGCCACTCCTGGGCGAAAGCATTGGCGACGCGGTCGCCAAGTGAGCTGCGCGGTAGCAGAAGCAGCGGTGCATGACGGCCTTGCTGATAAATATGACGCGCCGCATCGCGGGCTTCATCTTCCGGGGAGAGGGCGAAGTAACAGATATTCGGACGGTTTTCGACTTTCTCTGGCTGATTCAACGCCAGCACGTTCAGAGGCGTCTGGCTACGCATCAGTTCTTCGACGTGATTTTTCAGGAGCGGCCCGACAACAATGCTCGCACCCTCTTTCTGAACCTGGCTCAACACCTGGTCAAGTGGCAGTGAACTGGTGTCATACACTTTCAGCACAGCGTTCGGATTTGCCGGGGTGCTGGCAACGGCAGGGGTATTTACCGGTTGTCCTGCCGGGGCGGCCGGATCGGTTTGCTCTGCGGGCGTCTGGGTGGGTTGCTCTGCAGGTGAAGTCTGTTGCGTCTGGTCTGCCTGTGCCTGTGCCTGTGCCGGAGCCTGTGCTGGAGCCGGAGCCGTTACCGGTGCGCCAGCCGCTGGCGCTGGCTGCGGCGTGGTCAGATCGCTAACATTGGTTTGTGCAGGGCTGACAACATCCGCTGTGGTCGCCATCGTCGCTGCCTGTGCCACCTGGACAGGCACTGCCGGGCCAGAAACAGGGGTAATGCCGTTTTTCGCTGCCTCAAAACCCTGCTGGATAGCGCGACTAAAGACAGCAGCCTGGCCATTTAACGGCAGTAGCAGGGCGATTTGATTGACAGATGCCGGGCGGAAGTTTTGCACATTCGCCAGTTGGCTCGGTAACAGAACGGCGCCTGGATTCTGCGGGAAGCGTTTCTGCCAGTCGGCAATACCCGCTTTCAGCATGTTCGGATCGTTGCGGTTATCGGACCATACGCGTTGTAAATCAAGCCATCCTTGCAGCACCGTTTCATCCTGACCCGGCTGAACGGCTTTGGCCTGATCGGGCGTCAGGGAAGAGAGCGCCTGCCAGGTCGCATCGATATTCTTTTGTTTGTCCGGTGCCGCAGTCAGCAGCGGTTGCTGTGCAATAAGGGCACGTAGCAGTGTCGGGGATGGTTTATTCTGGTTTGCGGTGATCACATCCTGCCAGTAACGCGCCTGCTGATTCTGACTAAATCCTTTCGGATCGACATCGGTCAGCAGTGCCTGCGCCCCTGCGTAGTCTTGTTGCGTTAGTTTGAGTTCTGCGCTCAGCAAGGTCTGTTCAGCGCGCTGCTCGTCATTTAACTCATGGGGTAATTGAGCCAACAATTCACTGGCCTGCTGGGTCCTGCCCTCTTTCAGCAGTGCACGAATGGCGAGTAATTGCCAGTTGGTCTTGCTATCATCTGAGCTTTGCTGCATCTGGTGCAGATAGAAACCCGAATCAGCCTGAGCGTTGCCTTCCAGGTGCGCGGCGCTTTGATCGGCCGAGTGTGTGCCGCAGCCTGCGAACAGCAGAGCGGCCAGCACGACAGGCAGGCAGCGCATGGCTTTCGAACGTAGAAATGTTGACGGTAGCATACTGTATCCAGTGATATTTTTTACGCAATGCTCAATATTAAATCGGCAATACGGATCAAACAATGAAACAACACGAATCTGCGGACAATTATCAGGGCCAGCTCTACATTGTCCCAACGCCCATCGGCAATTTGGGTGATATTACCCAGCGTGCGCTCACCGTATTGCAGGATGTCGATCTTATCGCTGCCGAGGATACGCGCCACACCGGGCTGCTGCTTTCCCATTTTGCCATTAATGCCCGTCTGTTTGCCCTGCACGACCATAATGAGCAACAAAAGGCCGACACGCTGGTGGCGAAGCTAAAAGAGGGGCAAAACATCGCGCTGGTCTCCGATGCCGGCACGCCGCTGATTAACGACCCTGGCTACCACCTTGTACGCACCTGCCGTGAAGCGGGCATCCGTGTGGTTCCACTACCGGGTCCGTGTGCCGCAATAGCAGCATTAAGTGCGGCGGGGTTACCGTCCGATCGTTTTTGTTACGAGGGGTTTCTGCCGGCGAAATCGAAAGGGCGTCGCGACACCTTAAAATCGCTGGAGACAGAACCGCGCACGCTCATTTTTTATGAATCAACGCATCGCCTGCTGGAAAGCCTGGAGGATATCGTCACTGTGCTGGGCGAATCACGTTACGTGGTGCTGGCCCGCGAGCTGACCAAAACCTGGGAGTCGATTTATGGCGCGCCGGTAGGGGAGTTGCTGGCATGGGTGAAAGAGGACGAAAACCGCCGCAAGGGCGAGATGGTGCTGATCGTTGAAGGCCACAAGGCACAGGAAGATGCCTTACCCGCCGATGCGCTGCGCACGCTGGCATTGCTGCAGGCTGAACTTCCCCTGAAAAAAGCCGCTGCGCTGGCTGCGGAAATCCACGGCGTGAAGAAAAACGCGCTTTATAAATACGCGCTGGAGCAGCAGGGCGAGGCGTAGCTTTTCTGCCTGGGCATAGCAGGGTTATATTCGGGCGATTTTCTTTTGACGTACCCCGATCTTTCCACCGAGGCAGCCATGTTATTCATACCATGGCTGTTTTCGTTACGGTTAGCGCAGCGGGCGCGCTAAACAATCACAACTTTCTTACCCAACTTATTCAGCACTGCTTTACCCTTCTCGCTATCTTCATCGGCAACACCTGATTAAACCCTGTAGTGACTGAACTTGCAGGCGTGCGGTACCGCCATCACGCCGCTAATCGAATTGGTAATGCCGTTGGTAGTATCAGTGCCATCCGGCCCACAAACATCAGATCGGCACTGATGCTCTGCAACTACAGATACTTCCCGGCGTGTCCGCAACAATAAGAGGGGAACGCGATTCCGCTGCGGTATCTACCACCACCTGTGACATTTCAAAATTGTGGATCTTGAATGTCAGGGTGGCGTGGCCTTTTTGCTGCGCTTTGTTAAGTCCCCCTGTCGTCGACATAATGTACTTTCTGTCTCTGAAACCTTTCGTTTGTTTTCTCAGAAAAGAGGTTTTCGAAAGTTTATGGAGACGAAAAAACAATAAAAAAAAGCATGGCCGAAGCCATGCTAAACGTTGAGGTATATTGATGAATCAGGTCACCGGAGCCGGGTTAAACACAGCCAGTTGGTTGTGCAAACCCCATTGATCAGAAAAGGTTTTCTTGCGGCCGCTTGCGACATCAAGGATAAAGTGGAACAGCTTCCAGCCCACCTCCTCGATAGTCTCTTCGCCCGTTGCGATAGTCCCTGCGTTGATATCCATCAAATCATACCAACGGTTTGCCAGTTCAGTACGGGTCGCCATTTTGATGACTGGCACCGCCATCAGGCCGTACGGCGTACCACGTCCGGTGGTGAATACCTGAACGGTGATGCCGGAAGCCACCTGTTGCGTGCCGCAGACAAAGTCACTGGCTGGCGTTGCCGCATAAATCAGACCACGTTTGGTCGGGCGTTGACCGGGCGAAAGCACTTCGGAAATGGCGCTCTTACCCGATTTCGCAATCGAGCCCAGCGCTTTTTCCACTACGTTTGCCAGACCGCCCTTTTTATTCCCCGGAGATGGGTTAGCACTACGGTCCGTTTGCCCCATATCCAGGTAGTTGTCATACCAGGCCATCTCTTCCAGCAGGCGCTTGCCCACCTCTTCATTGATGGCACGCGGCGTAAGGAGGTGAATGGCATCACGCACTTCGGTCACTTCGGAGAACATGACCGTGCCACCGCAACGTATAAGCAGGTCAGAGGCATAACCAACTGCCGGATTTGCGGTCACACCGGAGAAGGCGTCGCTACCACCACACTGCATGCCGACAACCAGTTCAGAAGCCGGGCAGGTTTCGCGCTGGCGTTGGTTCAATTTTTCCAGATGACGAACTGCAACCTGCAAAATATCGTCAACCATAGATTTGAAACCGACATGATGTTCATCCTGCAGACGGACAATACTGGCATCGTCTACCGGAATCGATTTCACATCTTCTGTACCCTGGAGCAGGCGCTCAGGTTGCAGTTTTTCACAGCCCAGACCGATCACCATCACTTCACCGCCAAAGTTGGGGTTCAGCGCGATGTTGTGAATGGTACGGATAGGCACAACGGCTGCCGGTGCGTTAATGGCGACGCCACAGCCGTACAGATGGTTCAGGCCGACCACGCCATCCACATTCGGGTACTTCGGTAGCAGGTCGCGTTCAATAATTTTCACCACATAGTCGACCACCCCCGCCACACAATGCACGCTGGTGGTGATGCCGAGGAGATTTTTGGTACCGACGCTGCCATCGGCGTTGCGATAACCTTCGAAGGTATAACCTTCCAGCGGCGGCAATGGTTCTGGCACTTTCGTCGCCAGGGGCAGTGTATTCAATGGCGGCGCTTTCGGTAATTCGACGGTGGATTCGTCAATCCAGCTGCCGCGCGCAATATCACGTACTGCATAACCGATAACTTCACCGTACCGGATGATTTCCCCGTGATGAGGAATATCTACCAGCGCAACTTTATGGCCTTGCGGGATATGCTCAATTAATTCGAGACCATCCGGAAAACGGGTGCCCGCTTTTAATCCATTGTCATTAACGATGATAGCGACATTATCGGTGTCGTGTACTTTAATATAAAACGCCGTAGGCGACTGCTGTCTAATTTCAATGTCGGCCATTATCAAGTAATCTCCAGCTAACGATACGATGCATTACTCAAAAAAATAAAGAGGGGATGTTCTTTAATTATCAGAAATACAAAAATCATTTGATGGAATAAGAATGTCAGGAGTTTCAAGATCAAAATGTGATCTAAATCACTTATCTTCGTGGTTAGGTGCGCTGTAAGGATTCGAATTACCAGATCTGTGCATCAGCGCCCAGCTATGTGTGCATATGCTCAAAATAATCTTACTGGCCCACGTTAAAATTGAGCAAACCGCCAGTGCGCGACCGATTGGCGGTGATTATACTGTGCGGTAATAAAATATAAACATGCTATTGCCCGATATTATTCTTCGAGAGTTTCTTTTTATATGTCGGGTAAATTACATATCAAGAAAAATATATTTTAAAATCTAAGCAGCACCCGAGGAAATGATATGTCTGTGCAAAGTTCAATTGAGGTAAAAAGGGGAATACCAACTCGCTATTTAATTCTGCTCATTATATTTATTGTCACAGCAGTTAACTACGCGGACCGCGCCACGCTCTCCATTGCGGGGACCGATGTCGCGAAAGAGTTGCATCTTGACTCGGTATCGATGGGTTACATTTTTTCTGCGTTTGGCTGGGCGTACCTGCTGATGCAGATCCCAGGCGGCTGGTTACTTGACCGCTATGGCTCGAAAAAGGTGTATACCTGGAGCCTGTTCTTTTGGTCGCTTTTTACCTTCTTGCAAGGTTTTGTCGACGTGTTCCCGCTCGCATGGGCTGGGGTCTCGATGTTTATCATGCGCTTTATGCTGGGCTTCTCCGAAGCACCTTCTTTCCCGGCAAACGCCCGTATTGTGGCGGCCTGGTTCCCGGCAAAAGAGCGCGGTACCGCTTCGGCGATTTTTAACGCGGCGCAGTATTTTTCGCTCGCACTGTTCTCCCCACTACTGGGTTGGCTGACCTTCGCATGGGGCTGGGAACATGTCTTCACTGTTATGGGCGTGATTGGTTTTGTGCTGACGGCAGCCTGGGTTAAGTACATTCATAACCCAACCGACCATCCGCGTATGACCCGCGAAGAGCTGGATTATATTTCTGCTAACGGTGCGGTGGTCGATATGGACCACAAAAAAACCGACAGCGATAAGCAATCCGGCCCGAAACTGGATTACATCAGGCAACTGTTATCCAGCCGTATGATGCTTGGCGTGTTCTTTGGTCAATATTTCCTGAACACCATCACATGGTTTTTCCTGACCTGGTTTCCGATTTACCTGGTGCAGGATAAGGGCATGTCAATTTTGAAAGTGGGTTTTGTCGCGTCCATTCCCGCCCTGTGTGGCTTTGGTGGTGGAGTGCTGGGCGGTCTTTTCTCGGACTACCTGATTAAGCGTGGTTGCACTTTGACCATGGCGCGTAAATTCCCCATCGTTGTTGGGATGTTGTTGGCTTCCAGCATCATTCTGTGTAACTACACCGACAACACCGTACTGGTTATCGCATTGATGGCCCTGGCATTCTTCGGTAAAGGTTTTGGCGCGTTAGGCTGGCCGGTTATCTCCGATATCGCACCGAAAGAAATTGTCGGTCTGTGCGGCGGCGTGTTTAACGTGTTCGGAAATGTGGCATCGATTGTGACCCCGCTGGTGATTGGGTACATGGTCAAAGAGTTGCATTCGTTCAACGGGGCGCTGATTTTTGTCGGCTGCTCGGCCCTGATGATGATGGTTTGCTACCTGTTTGTGGTGGGCGACATCAAACGTATGGAATTGAAAAAGTAAGCAACGGCTTAAAAATTAAGGTGCAAAAGATGAGTAACGATATCTTCCCGAACAAATTTAAAGCTGCTCTGGCGGCAAATCAGGTTCAGATCGGTTGTTGGTCGGCGCTGGGTAGTCATATCAGCACTGAGGTTCTGGGCCTGGCAGGTTTTGACTGGCTGCTGTTGGACGGTGAACACGCCCCGAATGACGTGCTCTCTTTTGTACCGCAGTTGATGGCACTGAAAGGTAGCGCCAGCGCACCGGTGGTACGTATCCCGACGAACGATCCGGTTGTGATCAAGCGTCTGCTGGATATCGGTTTCTACAATTTCCTCGTCCCGTTCGTTGAAACGGCAGAAGAAGCAGCAAACGCCGTTGCGGCAACCCGTTACCCGCCAGAAGGGATCCGCGGCGTGTCCGTGTCTCACCGCGCCAATATGTTCGGCACCGTACCGGATTACTTCGCACAGTCGAACAAAAACATCACCATCATCGTGCAGATCGAAAGCCAGGAGGGCGTGGATAACCTCGACGCTATCCTCAAAACCGACGGCGTTGACGGCGTATTCGTTGGTCCAAGCGACCTTGCGGCAACTCTGGGTTATATCGGCAACGCCGGGCACCCGGAAGTACAGCGCACCATCGAACATATTTTTGCGCGTGCAAAAGCGCACGGCAAACCGAGCGGTATCCTGGCGCCTGTTGAAGCAGATGCCCGTCGCTATCTGGAATGGGGAGCGACCATCGTTGCTGTTGGCAGCGATCTGGGCGTGTTCCGTGCGGGTACGCAGAAGCTGGCTGATACCTTTAAAAAATAATCAAACCACCACTGGATAAAGAGAGAGACGCAATTATGACGATGAAAGTTGGTTTCATTGGCCTTGGCATCATGGGTAAACCAATGAGTAAAAACCTCATTAAAGCAGGTTACTCACTGGTGGTCTCCGACCGCAATGCAGATGTGGTCGCTGAACTGATCGCCGCTGGTGCAGAAGCCGCCACCAGCGCAAAAGCTATTGCAGAACAGTGTGATGTGATCATCACCATGCTGCCGAACTCCCCGCACGTGAAAGAAGTTGCGCTGGGCGAAGGTGGCATCATTGAAGGCGCAAAACCGGGTACTGTTCTGATCGATATGAGCTCGATTGCTCCGCTGGCCAGCCGTGAAATCAGCGAAGGTCTGAAAGCAAAAGGTATCGAAATGCTGGACGCGCCGGTAAGTGGCGGTGAACCGAAAGCTATCGACGGCACCCTGTCCGTAATGGTTGGCGGCGACAAAGCGCTGTTCGACAAATACTACGATCTGCTGAAAGCCATGGCGGGTTCTGTTGTTCACACTGGCGATATCGGCGCGGGTAATGTGACCAAACTGGCTAACCAGGTCATCGTGGCGCTGAACATTGCGGCAATGTCCGAAGCGCTGACGCTGGCAACGAAAGCGGGCGTTAATCCAGAACTGGTATTTCAGGCAATCCGCGGCGGTCTGGCTGGCAGCACCGTGCTGGAAGCAAAAGCACCGATGGTTCTGAACCGCAATTTTAAACCTGGTTTCCGTATCGATCTGCATATCAAAGACCTGTCCAACGCCCTGGATACCTCTCATGGCGTAGGTGCGCAGTTGCCGCTGACTGCCGCAGTAATGGAAATGATGCAGGCACTGCGTGCTGATGGTCACGGTAATGACGACCACAGCGCTCTCGCGTGCTACTACGAAAAACTGGCGAAAGTAGAAATCTCTCGCTAATAAGAAGGGTGCGGGAGCGCGCCTGAATTTCTTAAGCATCAACATCTTGCAGGTCGAAAACCACGACGGGTACGACCTGTGAGGTGCAATCAATGCCTTGCGCGGCAATGTCAGGCTAATCAACTATGAAAATCGTAATCGCCCCAGACTCTTATAAAGAAAGCCTTTCTGCTACCGAAGTAGCGCAGGCGATAGAAAAAGGATTTCGGGAAATTTTCCCGGATGCTCAATACGTTTCAGTTCCGGTCGCAGATGGCGGTGAGGGAACGGTTGAAGCCATGATTGCCGCTACAAAAGGTTCTGTGCACACGGCGCGCGTGACTGGTCCTTTAGGCGAAAACGTTAATGCGCGTTGGGGGATGTCCGGCGACGGTAAAACAGCCTTTATCGAAATGGCTGCTGCCAGCGGTCTGGCACTTGTCCCCCCTGAATTACGAAACCCTCTGATCACCACTTCACGCGGCACCGGGGAACTTATTTTGCACGCGCTGGATCATGGGGCAAAAAATATCATTATCGGCATCGGCGGTAGCGCAACGAATGACGGCGGTGCGGGTATGGTACAGGCGCTTGGCGTGAGACTGTGCGATGCCAATGGTACCGAAATTGGCAACGGTGGCGGCAGCCTGATAAGCCTGAACGCTATTGATGTCTCCAGGCTCGATCCGCGTCTTGCTGGCTGCACTATTCGTGTTGCCTGCGATGTAACTAATCCGCTGACGGGCGAAAAGGGCGCATCGCGTATCTTTGGACCACAAAAAGGCGCGACGGAAGAGTTGATTGTCGAGCTGGACCGTAACCTTGCCCATTACGCCGGGGTGATTAAAAAATCGCTGCATATTGATGTGAAAAATGTGCCGGGAGCCGGTGCGGCGGGCGGTATGGGCGCAGCGTTAATGGCATTCCTGGGGGCGGAACTGCGTAGCGGCATCGAAATCGTAACCCAGGCGTTGAATCTGGAAGAACATATCCATGACTGTACCCTGGTAGTTACCGGTGAAGGCCGTATCGACAGCCAGAGTATTCACGGTAAAGTGCCTGTGGGCGTGGCCCATGTGGCAAAAAAATACCATAAGCCGGTTATCGGTATTGCCGGAAGTCTGACGCGGGATGTTGGTATTGTGCATCAGTATGGTATTGATGCGGTGTTCAGTGTTCTGACCAGTATTGGTACGCTGGAAGAGGCGTTCCGTGGTGCGTTTGACAATATTTATCGCGCATCCCGTAACATTGCGGCCACCTTACAGGTTGGCATGTCTGCTGAGGGGTGACATCGTCGCGCAAACCCTCTATACTGCGCGCCGAAGCTGACCAGACAGTCGCCGCTTCGTCGTTGTCCTCCTTCGGGGGAGACAGACGGAGGGGAGGAAAGTCCGGGCTCCATAGGGCAGGGTGCCAGGTAACGCCTGGGGGGTGTAACAGCCTACGACCAGTGCAACAGAGAGCAAACCGCCGATGGCCCACGTAAGTGGGATCAGGTAAGGGTGAAAGGGTGCGGTAAGAGCGCACCGCGCGGCTGGTAACAGTTCGCGGCACGGTAAACTCCACCCGGAGCAAGGCCAAATAGGGGTTCATAAGGTACGGCCCGTACTGAACCCGGGTAGGCTGCTTGAGCCAGTGAGCGATTGCTGGCCTAGATGAATGACTGTCCACGACAGAACCCGGCTTATCGGTCAGTTTCGATCTTTTCAGGTAAAAACCCGCTTCGGCGGGTTTTTGCTTTTCTGTGACTTCACACTCCTGCACACTCCCATTTCCGGTAGCTACCTGTGCCTCGCTATTGCAACTTCCGCTGACAATGCTCTACTGACTCCTGGAACATATTCACAGGACGCATCGAACATGAGTTCACATCCCGTTCGGACAATCATCGAAGCCTGCGACAGGGCGATTTCAGCGAAAGATTACGATACCCTGATGACGTTTTACGCGGACGATGCCGCGCTGGTCATCAAGCCAGGAATGATTGCCAAAGGAAAAGAGAACATTCGTAAAGCTTTCATGGCCATTGCTGACTATTTCCAGGGGAGCCTGGTGGTAGAACAGGGGGAGGTGCAGGTCATTGAAGGTGCCGATAACGCGCTGGTCATCATGGAAACCCTGCTGCGTTATCCGGACGGCAAAGGGGGCACAGTCGAGACAACCCGTCGCGCGACATATGTTTTTCGCTACACCGTGTCGCAGGGATGGTTATGCACGATCGATAATTCTTACGGCACCGATTTACTGGATAACGACTTACCATCAGGCTAATTTTACCGGAAGCGCCTCAAAAAAAGCCCCGGATTTTATACCAGGGCTTCTGTTACGCTGCTTCGTCTTCTTGCGCCAGCCGTTGCTCCGCATCGGCGACGATAGCTTCCAGTTCTGTCAGCATGTCGTCGTAATCAAAAGATTGCGGCGATTCTGCCGGGGTAGTTTGCTGTGTGGGTATATGCTTTGACGTTCTGTATTGAACACTCTTTTTCTTCACCGTCGTACTCCGTAAAAACTCACGCGCTTACACGGGTAAATCTATCAGTAAAGCGCGCAACGGCGTATCGGCGACTAACGTTATGTTAGCCTCATCACGAATAAAAGCGCCGTCACCGCAGGTGAGCGCTTCCCGCGATTCGCACGGGGTGACTGCGTGTACCGTACCGTGAATCGACTGCAGGTAGGCGCGTGGCCCATGCAGTTGAAACGTAAGCTCTTCACCTTTTTCCAGCTCGATATGGTGTAACCACACCTGCTGACGTAATTGCAGACTGTCCTGGCTACCGTCCGGCGAGGCCAGCAACTGGCGAGCCTGATCGGCAATCGTCACTTTTTGCACCGTCGGATTTTCACGTTCCGGGCAGGCATCAAGCCACAATTGCATACGTGTCAGCGGCTTATCTTTACTCAGATTATGTTCGCTATAGCTAATGCCTGGCTGAGTCGCAATGAGCAATGCTTCGCCCGTTTTGGCCTGAATATGGTTACCTTCGCTGTCGCGATACTCGGCTTCGCCTTCCAGAATCAGGTTCAGAATATCTACTTTTGGATAGGTACGCGGCTGGAATGATGCACCGGGTGCCAGTACTTCCTGGTTCAGTACGCGCAGGGAGGCGTAGCCCAAAAGTTTCGGGTCAAAGTAATGTCCAAAGGAAAAGGTGTAGCGGGCCTGCAGCCAGCCGAAGTCCGCTTGTCCACATTGTTTGGCTGTTCTGGTAGTAATCATAATTCTTGACCTCTCTTTACACTAAAACAATGGTAAAGGTATGGACGCTGCATTGTTAGCCAGATATTCTGCCCGGTATGTTCAAATTTCCTGAATGAGAACAAAAATGGCGAAAGATAGGGCACTTACGCTGGAAGCGTTACGCGTCATGGACGCAATTGACCGTCGCGGTAGCTTTGCCGCCGCAGCAGATGAACTGGGGCGGGTACCTTCCGCACTCAGTTACACGATGCAGAAACTGGAAGAAGAGCTGGACGTTGTTCTGTTTGACCGCTCTGGTCACAGAACGAAGTTTACTAATGTTGGCCGCATGCTGCTCGAACGCGGTCGTGTTTTGCTCGAAGCGGCTGACAAACTGACTACCGATGCCGAAGCGCTGGCACGCGGCTGGGAAACGCATTTGACCCTGGTCACCGAAGCACTGGTGCCGACCCCCGAGCTTTTCCCGCTTGTTGATAAACTGGCGGCGAAAGCCAACACGCAGCTCTCGATCATTACCGAAGTGCTTGCCGGTGCCTGGGAGCGGCTGGAGCAGGGGCGAGCGGACATTGTGATTGCGCCGGATATGCATTTCCGCTCTTCGTCGGAAATTAACTCTCGCAAGCTGTATAAGGTTCTGAACGTCTATGTCGCAGCACCAGACCATCCGATTCACCACGAACCGGAACCGCTGTCTGAGGTGACACGAGTGAAATATCGCGGTGTGGCGGTTGCGGATACCGCGCGTGAGCGTCCGGTCCTGACGGTGCAGTTACTGGACAAACAGCCGCGTCTGACGGTCAGTACGATTGAAGATAAGCGTCAGGCATTACTGGCGGGACTGGGTGTAGCGACAATGCCTTATCCGCTGGTTGAGCAGGATATTGCAGAAGGGCGTTTGCGCGTTGTCAGCCCGGAATATACCAGCGAAGTCGACATTATCATGGCATGGCGGCGTGACAGCATGGGTGAAGCAAAAGCCTGGTGTCTGCGCGAAATCCCGAAACTCTTCTCCAGTAAATAATTCCCTGGCAGTCCCTTAAGGAAACGCTTTTGGCTCCGGGCCGAAGCGGTTTTCTTCGGGGGTGCCGTGCTGGCTCCAGAAAGCCAACAGCATCAACCAACCCAGCACGGGTAAGCACCACAACCACAGCCATTTGGCGGTGCGATTGGTATCGTGCAATCGACGCGACTGAACGGCAAGGGATGGCAGGAAAACCAGCAGAGCGTAGATCAGGCTTAACAGGCCAATGCTACCAGCACGCCAGCCTGAAATATTATCCACCACCGCAAGCACGCCATAGAGAATGATGTTGACCAACATAAACATCCAGAACTCCCGGCGATGCGCGCGGCCACGAAAGTGGACATAGCGGGTCAGCACGTTGAAATACCAGTCCATTCTCTACCTCGAAAGACGCACAATACATTGTTTTCTCAGTGATCAATGTAAGAATAGACGGGGAAAAAAGGATGCGTAAAATATTTTCGGGCGCAGCGGCTGCACCCGAGAATATTAAGCGAAACGGACGTCCCGACCGTGAGGTTCGTTAAGATCCTGCCACGGGCCGATGGAGATAATTCCAGTCGGATTGATGGTTTTGTGGCTGCGGTAGTAGTGGGTACGGATGTGGTCAAAATTGACCGTTTCCGCTATGCCTGGCATCTGATAGATATCCCGCAGGAAGCCATAGAGATTGAGATAGTCGCTGATGCGATGCTTATCGCATTTAAAGTGGGTCACGTATACCGGATCGAAACGGATAAGCGTTGTCCACAGGCGGATGTCCGCTTCGGTTAGCTGATCGCCTGTCAGGTAGCGATGCTGCCCAAGGATTTGTTCCAGCCGGGCAAGAGATTCGAAGAGCTTGTTGACAGCCTCATCGTACGCCTCCTGGCTGGTGGCGAAACCGGCCTTATAGACGCCGTTATTGACGTTGTCATAGATCCAGCTATTCAGCTCGTCAATCTGCGCCCGCAATGCTGGCGGGTAGTAGTCACCGGCACGCGCACCCTGCGCATCAAACGCTGTATTGAACATGCGAATGATTTCAGCCGATTCATTACTGACAATGGTGTGATTTTTTTTGTCCCACAGCACCGGGACGGTTACGCGTCCGGTGTAATGCGGATCGGCATGAAGGTAAAGCTGATAGAGAAATTCATGCTGATAGAGCGAGTCGCCTGTCGCCGCCGGAAAAGTGTCGTCAAAGGTCCAGCCGTTTTCCAGCATCAGCGGGTTCACTACGGAAACCGGTAAGAAATCCTCAAGGCCTTTTAGCGTGCGCATGATGAGCGTGCGGTGCGCCCAGGGACAGGCGAGAGAGACATACAGGTGGTATCTCTCTTTTTCCGCCGCAAAGCCGCCTTCGCCAGACGGACCCGGTGCGCCATCGGCAGTGAGCCAGTTACGAAATGCTGATACTGAGCGCTGGAATCGACCACCGGTTGATTTGGTATCATACCAGGTGTCATGCCAGACGCCGTCAATAAGTTGTCCCATGATGCATTCTCCTTAGATGGCAAAAGCGAGGAGATGTCTCCTCGCTTCATGTCTCTTTATCAGTATAGAGCGCTTACCACTTTTTATTCAGTACGCGGTCAATGCTGAATGCGCCCGGACCGGTAATAGCCAGCAGCAGGAAGCCACCAGCGATGCTCAGGTTTTTCATAAACATCAGGGAGTTCATGCCTTCCGCAAAATTGCTGTGGAAGATAAACGCGGTCAGCAGGGTGAAGCCTGCGGTAAACAGCGCAGTGGTGCGAGTCAGAAAACCGAACAGAATAGCCAGACCGCCGCCGAACTCAAGCAGGATAACCAGCGGCAGCATAAAGCCCGGGACACCCATGGCTTCCATATACTGCTGAGTGCCAGCATAACCGGTGATTTTGCCCCAGCCTGCGGTAATGAACAGGATTGGCATCAGGATACGCGCTACCAGTACACCAACATCTTCTAATTTTTTCATCTTTCTCTCCAGGGAACCACAATGTCTTTTTAAGGGAAAAGTTCGGCAATCACGGGCGCTGGCCGCATGGTTGCTGTCGATGGAGAGGATATTAAACGGGGCGGGAAAAGATTGTTAGCAAGGAAAACTGTCGAAATTTTTCAAAGATACTGAAGGAGTTAGCGTGAAAAAGGTCGCTACCCCGGACAGCACGGTGCCGCCGGGGAAGGAATTACCGTTGTTGATCAAGCGTGGATTTTACCAGCCGCCAGACGCTCCACAGACCCAGTCCGCGCTTCGCCCAGCGCATCAGTATATTCGGGTGGCGCACCGACCACACCGCCATGAAGCTGCTGCCAACCAGCGCCCAGGACCGCAGGCTCAGAAAGGTATTCCAGCCGCGATCATAAGCACCGGTGGCTTCCAGCCAGTCACGGCGAGCAGCGGTCAAATCCAGCCGTTGCTGCTGAATTTGACTGAGCAGCAGGGCTTTACGCTTGAGACGCTCGGCCTTGTGACTCATGGTTTGTCCTCTTCCAGCAACTGGCGGTCATTAGCCAGTTCCTGGCGCGTGTGGCGCAAGATTGTGGATTCGCGGGCTTTACGTAGGGTCCAGATACCGCCAATCAACGCCAGTACCAGTAACACCACCGTTGTGGCGATCATGGCGTTGAGCCGGTATTGCGGGTCGATGGCCCAGATAATCAGCACCATCAGACTCATCAGGCCGAATGCGGCGAATAGCATGGTCAGTCCTACCATCAGGAGCAACTGGAAAAGGTTTGCTTTTTCCTCTTCCAGTTCGACCACCGCCAGGCGGAGCCGCGTTTCCACCATTTCAACCATAATGGAAACAATGCGCTGCCCGATACCCAGGACGCTTTTGCCCGGTCCTTGCGCGTGTCGTGAATCCGCCATAATCAGCGACGCGTCAGGAGCACGCCCAGCACGACGCCGATCGCCGCGCCAATGCCCACGCTGGCCCATGGGTTTTCACGTACATACTCGTCGGTTCTTGCAGCGGCTTCCCGGGTCTGACGGGCAATTGCATCACCCGTTTCGCCCAGGCGATAGCGGCTCTCCTGCAAGGCTTTTTCGGCTTTGCTGCGCAGTTTGCTCAACTCTTCTTTTGATTTGTCCCCGGAGGTGCTCAGTACTTCCTCAAGGGTATCCGCCAGGGATTTCAACTCAGCGCGCAGATGTTCTGTATTTGCCTCTTTAGACATAATTCTCTCCAGGTGAGTGAGTGTTAACTTCCATCAAAATCAGTAGTCACGCGCTTCAAGCGCCTTAAGTTCTGTCTCGGCCTCTTTCAGCTTGTGCTCGCGTTTACTTATTTTGTCCGCATCGCCTTTTTGTTTCGCTTTGGCGAGATCGTCGCGACGTTCGGCAACCTCGTCTTTCTGTCTGGCAATTTTGCGCTGATGCTCCGCACGCAATTTACTGTCGGAACAGGTGGTGCGAACCTCGTGCAGTGCCTTGTTTAGCCCGTCAACCCGACTCTGATTGTTGTGCTTTTCGGCATAGCTGATTTCACGCGCAATCTCCTGCTCCTTCTCCTGACAAGGGGAGGCGGCCTGAGACATCGCGCTTACAGATAGTAGGGCTAGCGCCAGTGCGATGCGGTATTTCATAGTCGAAACCTTCCATTGTTGGCTGGCGAAACAACGCTCGTCAGCATCCAGTGACATAACGTGGACTTTGGTTCCATTAACTCAAGCATAGAACGTTAACGGCTAAAGCACCAAAGTAGGTGAAAAGATTCAGAATCCTGGAGGATCAGCCGAATCGATGGCTGGTATCGCGTAAACGCGAAAGCCAGGCAGAGGTCTGGTTGTCGTCATCCTGCAACGCGACGATGTAGCCGTGGGGTAGTGTTCTGTCCAGCACTTCCTTTGCTGCAGCGCTCTGAGCGCTGGACTCAAATTTGATTAATAGCGTGTCGTTTAGCGGCGTAATGCTCTTGAAATGGATGCCATTTGCGTCCAGATGATGCCAAATGGAAAAACCATCCGGCACACTTGTATTTTGCGCTATTGGGCGTATTGCCAGCGTAGATTCGCGGTTCTGCAGTGTCACCCAACCGAAAAAGAGTACGCTGAACAGCACCGTCGCGGCGATGCCCATAAACAACCAGCGCAGGAAGGGACGTTGCGATTCCATTATTGACCCCGATTACCGTATTTTTTCTTCCACAGCACCACCAGTGTGCCTACCAGGCCAACCACCAGCAGAACAACGGGAAGCAGCATCAAACAAGACATCAATGCGTCTTCATATTTACGAAACACCGGCGTTATACCCAATAAATAACCCAGTGTCGTCAGAATCAGCACCCACAGTAAGCCGCTCATCCAGTTGAAAAACTGGAAGCGAGCGCTACTAAGACCCGAAATTCCGGCAATAGTTGGTAACAGGGTGCGAACAAATGCAATAAAACGCCCAATCAGCAACGCTGAGAGACCATGTTTATGGAAAAGATGATGCGCACGCTGATGATAATGTGCCGGAAGATGCGACAACCAATTTTGTACGGTTCGCGTATTTCCCAGCCATCGGCCCTGAATATAGCTAAGCCAACAGCCCAGACTGGCGGCCGCCGTTAATAACAAAATGGTCTGCGGATAGCCCATAGCCCCTTTTGCAATCAAAACACCGACCAGCACCAACAGACTGTCGCCAGGGAGAAAAGCGGCCGGAAGCAGGCCATTCTCAAGAAATAAGATGACAAACAACACAAAGTAGAGCATGCCGATCATGGATGGATTTGCCAGCGTTTCAAAATCCTGGCTCCAGAGGGCGTGCAGTAGTTGGCTTAAAAGTTCCATTCAATGTTCCTGGTACATCGGTTTACGGCACGTCGATTACCTGTAAAACAGCACGGCGACATTATTGATAGTGACATTATGGTCGCTCGTGGCGCATTCAGCAGCCTGACTATTCTGGTAACAACGCTGTGAGCAAGCGCTAACTCACGCAGTGGCAAAGTGCGTCCAATTGTAACAAATGCCATAGTTCTGCGGCAGAGAAATTACGCTTTGTCAGAAAATGATTTTGCTTGTCGAAAGGAGGGGTGGCGAGGGTATTTACAAAGGCTGACACTCTATACTTTTTACTGACCCTTAAGTGGCCAGGCGCATGACTGCTGTGCGCCTGACAGAGAAAAGCATTATTTTACGCCACTTGCTACGGTATCAAGGTGAACAACGGGGTTTTCCGCAAACAGATAGCGGTCTGCATTGAACTCGAAATCATCGCTGGTTTCGTTAAACAACATCTGTTTCGTATTTTCCAGATGCTGCCACATTGCGACTTTAGCCGCATGTGGGTCCTTGCGAATCAACGCCTTCAGAATTTGGTCATGATCGTCACACCAGTTATCCACGGTGCGCAGGTCGATATGGTCGTGCAGTTTTTTCCAGTACGGGTTGTGAACACGCTGGGTCCACATTTTTTCGACAATTGCCGCTAGCGCGCTGTTCTGTGTCGCCAGGGCGACCTGCACATGAAATTGTAAATCCCATTCAGAATCGCGGAAGCACTTCTCTTTACGCGCGTTTTCCTGGATTTCCATCAGCTTCATGATGTCTTGCTTGGTTACCTGGGTTGCGGCAAATTCAGCAATATTGCTTTCAATCAGCTGACGCGCCTGCAGAAGCTCGAACGGGCCGTAGTTGGCAAATTCCAGCGATTCGTCAGGGGCCTGGGTATGACGAGGCTGATTAGAAATAACATGGATGCCTGACCCTTTACGGACCTCAACATAGCCTTCGACTTCCAGCATGATGATTGCTTCACGAACCACGGTCCGGCTGACGCTTTTTTCGTCTGCAATAAAGCGCTCGGCGGGAAGTTTGTCACCCACAAGATAGACACCCTGCTCGATCCGGCTTTTCAGCTCGGCGGCAAGTTGCTGGTACAAACGACGTGATTCAGTGATTTCCATATGCGCTCCAGGTAAGATAAGGCATTAGTAGATTTGTTATACCACTTTTACGTCATTCTCACCACAATCCGGCAAGAAAAAGCCGCCCGAAACGGCGGGCGGCTTTTGAGAAACAGCAGTACAGATAAGACGTATACTAGCTTTGTGTTGCGGTACCGCCGACCGCATTTTCCTGCTCTAATTCACTGGCGGATTTACTTTTCAGCACCGTCCAGATAACCACCGCACCGAGCAGGTCGAACAGTGCCAGCACGGCGAACAGCGGGCTAAAGCCGATGGTGTCAGCCAACGCGCCTACCACCAGAGCAAACAAGGTACTTGCTGTCCACGCCGCCATACCGGTCAGACCGTTTGCGGTTGCCACTTCATTACGACCGAACACGTCAGAAGAGAGCGTAATCAGCGCGCCAGACAGAGACTGGTGAGCAAAACCACCAATACACAGCAGGCCGATTGCTACATACGGGCTGGTGAACAGACCGATCATACCCGGGCCGATCATTAACAGCGCCCCCATGGTCACAACCATTTTACGGGAAACAATCAGGTTCACACCGAACCAGCGCTGGAACAGCGGCGGCAGGTAACCACCGACGATACAACCCAGGTCAGCGAACAGCATTGGCATCCAGGCGAACATCGCGATTTCTTTCAGGTTAAAGCCGTAGACTTTGAACATGAACAGTGGGATCCAGGCGTTGAACGTACCCCATGCTGGTTCTGCCAGGAAACGCGGCAGCGCGATACCCCAGAACTGACGGGTGCCCAGAATCTGCAGGACGGACATTTTTTTGCCATTAAAGGTCTGGTGTTGCGCTTCCTGACCGCCAATGATGTATTCGCGTTCTTCTTCAGTCAGTTTTTTCTGGTCGCGCGGGTGTTTGTAGAACACCAACCATGCCATTGCCCAGGCGAAACTCAATACACCAGAGATAATGAACGCCAACTGCCAGCTATGCATGACGATTGCCCACACTACCAGCGGCGGCGCAATCATAGCGCCAATAGAAGAACCAACGTTGAAGTAGCCTACTGCGATAGAACGTTCTTTCGCCGGGAACCATTCAGAAGCCGCTTTCAGGCCTGCCGGAATCATTGCAGCCTCTGCCGCACCAACAGCACCGCGCGCCAGCGCCAGGCCACCCCAGCTGCCTGCCAGCGCCGTTGCGCCACAGAAGATAGCCCAGGTCACGGCGAAAACTGCGTAGCCGACCTTGGTACCCAGGATGTCCAGGATATAACCTGCGACCGGCTGCATGATGGTATAAGCAGCCGAGTAAGCCGCAATAATATAGGAGTATTGCTGTGTGGAGATATTCAGCTCTTGCATCAGCGTAGGCGCTGCCGCAGCAATCGTGTTACGCGTCAAGTAACCCAGCACGGTGCCAATCGTCACCAGAGCTATCATGTACCAACGTAACCCTTTAATTTTACGCATGTAAACCTCATCGTTATGTTAATTCCGCCAGCGCGGTCACCTGCCGGTTGCGGTCGGGAGGTGGAAACGGAGGGCGTAACCGGTAAAAACCGGAACGACCCGAACCTTGCTATTCAACGTGCTCAATTCGGTATCCGTACCGTAAAGACCGATGACTTAATCACCGGCAATGCATTCCGTCGGCTGATGTATTCGACGGCAGAAAGATAACTTGTCATACAACTTCAAAAGGTGAGTGACATCACAAAAGTGTTTTTCTTTGTGTGGTTTTTAACTTTGCGGCACCAGACCAGTACTGGCGCGGTCTGGCGGTGATTTTGATGCGCAATCTTGTAAATATTTGTCATCGTTTATTGATCTAACTCACGAAAAAGTCTTCGGCCACTGGAAATTGGTGTGATAACTTTGTCAGCATTAAGGTAAGCATCAGACGCACTCGTTTAGAGGAAGACGATAATGACCCCGTTTATGACCGAAGATTTTCTGTTAGATACCGAATTTGCACGCCGCCTGTACCATGACTACGCGAAAGATCAGCCGATTTTTGACTTTCATTGCCACTTGCCGCCGCAGCAGATCGCGGATAACTACCGCTTCAAAAACCTGTATGACATCTGGTTAAAAGGCGATCACTACAAATGGCGCGCAATGCGCACCAATGGTGTACCGGAGCGCCTGTGTACCGGTGATGCAAGTGATCGTGAGAAGTTTGACGCCTGGGCCGCAACCGTACCGCATACTATTGGCAACCCGTTATACCACTGGACCCATTTAGAGCTTCGTCGCCCATTTGGTATTACAGGTAAGCTGCTTTCTCCGTCCACAGCGGATGAAATCTGGAATCTGGGCAATGAATTGCTGGCGCAGGATAAATTTACTGCCCGCGGTATCATGCAGCAGATGAATGTGAAGATGGTTGGTACCACTGACGATCCGATCGACTCTCTGGAGCATCACGCTGCGGTTGCCAAAGACACTACCTTCACCATCAAAGTGCTGCCAAGCTGGCGTCCGGATAAAGCCTTCAACATTGAACTGGCCACGTTTAACGACTACATGAGCAAGCTGGGTGAAGTTTCTGACACCGACATCCGTCGCTTTGCCGATCTGCAAACGGCGCTGACTAAACGCCTGGATCACTTTGAAGCACATGGTTGTAAAGTGTCGGATCACGCGCTTGACGTTGTGCTCTTCGCCGAAGCAAGCGACGCGGAACTGGACAGCATCCTCGCACGTCGTCTGTCCGGTGAGGCATTGAGCCAGCATGAAGTCGCGCAGTTCAAAACTGCCGTTCTGGTATTCCTCGGCGCGGAATATGCCCGTCGTGGCTGGGTACAGCAGTATCACATTGGTGCATTGCGTAATAATAACCTGCGTCAGTTCAAGTTATTGGGGCCAGACGTGGGCTTCGACTCCATCAACGACCGTCCGCTGGCGGAAGAGTTGTCGAAATTACTCAGCAAGCAGAACGAAGAAAACCTGCTGCCGAAAACCATCCTGTACTGCCTGAACCCGCGTGATAACGAAGTGCTGGGCACCATGATCGGCAACTTCCAGGGCGAAGGTATGCCAGGCAAGATGCAGTTTGGTTCCGGCTGGTGGTTCAACGATCAGAAAGACGGTATGGAACGTCAGATGACCCAACTGGCACAGCTCGGTCTGCTGAGCCGCTTTGTGGGCATGCTGACCGACAGCCGTAGCTTCCTGTCTTATACCCGTCACGAATATTTCCGTCGCATTCTGTGCCAGATGATTGGCCGCTGGGTGCACGCGGGTGAAGCTCCGGCTGATATCCAGTTGCTGGGCGAGATGGTGAAAAATATCTGCTTTAACAATGCGCGTGACTACTTCGCGATTGAACTGAACTAAGGCCGTTTGAGGTTGATATGCAATACATCAAGATCCACTCGCTGGATAATGTCGCGGTAGCGCTGGCGGATCTCGCCGAAGGCACAGAAGTTGTTGTTGAAGGTCATGAGATTCTGCTTCGTCAGGCGGTGGTACGCGGACATAAATTTGCTCTGCAGCCCATCCCGACGGGTGAGAATGTTATTAAGTATGGCCTTCCTATCGGCCATGCCACAACGGATATCGCCGCAGGCGAACATATCCATTCTCACAACGTGCGTACCAACCTTAGCGATTTGGATGAGTATAGCTATCAACCTGATCTTATTGATGAAAATGCACCGGCGGCCGATCGTGATGTGCAGATCTACCGCCGTGCAAACGGAGAGGTCGGGGTTCGCAACGAATTGTGGATCCTGCCGACGGTAGGCTGTGTTAACGGCATCGCCCGCCAAATCCAGACCCGTTTTCTGAAAGAGACGCACAATGCCGAAGATATCGACGGCGTGCACCTGTTTAGCCACACCTATGGTTGCTCACAACTGGGCGATGACCATATCAACACCCGTACCATGCTGCAAAATATGGTACGTCACCCGAATGCGGGGGCGGTGCTGGTCATTGGTCTGGGTTGCGAAAACAACCAGGTTGATGCGTTTCGCGAAACGCTGGGCGAATACGATCCATCCCGCGTCCACTTTATGATCTGCCAACACCAGGACGACGAAGTGGAAGCGGGCATTGAACATCTGTACGAATTGTACGAAGCGATGCGCCACGACAAGCGTGAGCCAGGCAAACTGGGCGAGCTCAAGTTTGGTCTGGAGTGTGGGGGGTCTGACGGACTTTCCGGGATCACTGCGAACCCGATGCTGGGACGTTTTTCTGATTACATTATCGGTAACGGCGGTACCACTGTATTAACCGAAGTGCCGGAAATGTTCGGTGCAGAACAGATTCTGATGAGTCATTGCCGCGACGAAGAGACTTTCGAGAAGACGGTCACCATGGTGAACGATTTCAAACAGTACTTTATCGCGCATAACCAGCCGATCTACGAAAACCCATCGCCGGGTAACAAAGCTGGTGGAATCACGACGCTGGAAGAAAAATCGCTTGGCTGTACACAAAAGGCGGGTGCCAGCCAGGTGGTGGACGTGCTGCGTTACGGCGAACGCCTGAAAACCCACGGGCTCAACCTGTTGAGTGCGCCGGGTAACGATGCTGTTGCAACCAGCGCACTGGCGGGAGCGGGTTGCCACATGGTGCTGTTCAGTACCGGTCGTGGTACTCCTTATGGCGGTTTTGTTCCGACAGTAAAAATCGCGACCAACAGCGAACTGGCGGCGAAGAAGAAACACTGGATCGATTTCGATGCGGGCCAGCTTATTCACGGGAAAACCATGCCGCAACTGCTGAGCGAGTTCGTGGATGCGATCGTGGATTTTGCCAACGGTAAGCAGACCTGCAATGAACGTAACGAGTTCCGCGAGCTGGCTATCTTCAAGAGCGGCGTAACTTTATAAAGCAAAAGATTTGACATTTTGTTAATATAAAACGACGTTTCACATTGTGAAGCGTCGTTTCTTTTTGTGTCATTAACAAGGATCTTCCATGAGCGCGTATTGGTTAGCCCAGGGCGTTGGTGTACTTGCTTTTCTTATCGGTATTACCACGTTTATTAACCGCGACGAAAAACGTTTCAAACTCCAGCTTTCTCTCTATAGCGCCACGATCGGCGCGCATTTTTTTCTGATGGGCGCACTGCCTGCTGGCATGAGTGCAGAACTTAATGCCATACGTACCGTTATCTCTATGTATACCCGCAAACTGTGGGTTATGGCCGTCTTTATTGCGCTGACGCTTTTTTTTGGTTTGATCAAATTACACCACCCGGTTGAACTGCTGCCGATCATTGGTACGGTTGCCAGCACCTGGGCGTTGTTTCGCTGCAAAGGGCTTTCTGTGCGCTGCGTCATGTGGTGTTCAACCGCCTGCTGGGTCACGCATAATCTGTGGCTGGGATCGATTGGCGGCACTCTGATAGAAGGCAGCTTCCTCGTGGTGAATGGCCTGAATATTATCCGTTTCTGGCGGATGCAAAAACGCGGCATCGACCCGTTTAAAGTCGAAACCGCGTTGCAAAAAGAGAGTACTTCTCCGCGTTAATCGCGCAGAGGCATTAACGACGCGCGCTCGGTGTCTGACAGGCAGCCGCGGTAAATAGCACATCGGTTGAGGAGTTGATGGCGGTCTCGCAGGAGTCCTGCACGACGCCAATAATAAAGCCGACCGCGACGACCTGCATGGCAACATCGGCTGAAATGCCAAATAAGTTACAGGCCAGTGGAATAAGCAGCAGCGAGCCGCCCGCCACCCCGGATGCACCGCAGGCACAGAGCGAAGCCACTATGCTTAAGAGCACCGCCGTGGGTATATCCACGGTCACGCCCAGTGTATGTACTGCTGCCAGCGAGAGCACGGTAATGGTGATCGCCGCGCCTGCCATATTGACCGTCGCCCCCAGGGGGATCGATACGGAATAGGTGTCTTTATCAAGCCCGAGTTTTTCGCACAACGCCATATTTACCGGGATATTTGCCGCCGAGCTACGGGTAAAAAAAGCGGTCACGCCGCTTTCACGCAAGCAGATAAAAACAAGTGGGTAGGGATTACGGCGAATCTTCACCCATACCAGTAACGGGTTGATCACCAGCGCTACCAGTAACATACAACCGACCAGGACAATCAACAGTTGTGCGTAGTTCCAGAGCGCGCCAAAGCCCGTTGCCGCCAGTGTTGATGCCACAAGACCAAAAATACCCAGCGGCGCAAAGCGGATAACTAACGTAACCATAAACGCCACCGCACTGGACAGATCGTTAAGCAGGTTTTTGCTGGTATCGCTACTGTGGCGCAGGGCGAAGCCGAGGCCAACGGCCCAAACCAGGATCCCGATATAATTCCCTTTAATCAGCGCATCAAACGGGTTTGCGACGATATTCCTCAGCAGTTCTTCCAGTACGCCAATAATACCGGAAGGCGCGACAACATCGGTCGCGCCTGCTACCAGATGCAGGGTGGAAGGGAACAGAAAACTGATAATCACCGCGGTCACCGCTGCTGAGAAGGTGCCGATTAAGTAGAGCAGCAGAATAGGGCGAATGCTGATTTTTTGCCCCTGTCGGTGGTTAGCCACCGAGGCCATCACCAGAAACAATACCAGAACCGGGGCCACGGCCTTTAGCGCACCGACAAACAGTGTGCCCAGCATGCCAGTGGCGAGAGCGGTATCAGGCGAAAGCCAGCTCAACAATATGCCCAGCACCAGTCCGGCGAGAATTTGTTTGACGATATTGCCGCGCATCATGCGTTGCAACCATGTCGTATTAGGTTGTGTTTGCATCTGTTCTCCTTGTTTTTTTGGCGTTCCATCGGTGTTGCACCAAAAGGTGTAACGGTCGAGTATAAAGAATTCGCGGTGCAGAGGGCGGTTTCAGGCACTGGCAGGAGAAAATTCAGAAAAACGCCCTCTCTTCAGAGAGGGCGGAGCAGGGGAGCGTTAACTGCCCTCTTAAATACTTTATTCAGAGAGCTTATGTTTGTCGTTGCGGTGGTTAACCCACGTGTTAATCAACAGCGTTACCACCAGAATGCCGCCTACGACGCCAAGCGAGATGGCAATCGGGATATGGAAGAAATCAACAATCAGCATTTTGATACCGATAAACACCAGTATCACCGACAGACCATATTTCAGCATGGAGAAGCGTTCTGCCACACCCGCCAGCAGGAAGTACATCGCACGCAGGCCCAGGATCGCAAACAGGTTAGACGTCAGCACGATAAACGGGTCGGTAGTGACCGCAAAAATCGCCGGAATGCTGTCGACCGCAAATATCACATCGCTTAGTTCAACCAGAATTAGCACCAGCAGCAGCGGCGTGGCAAACAGCAGGCCATTCTTGCGCACAAAGAAGTGCTCGTTTTCGATCTTGTCCGTCATACGCAGATGGCTGCGTAACCAGCGGACCAGGGGTTTGTCGCCAATACCGCCTTCATCCTCTTTTGCCAGCGCCATTTTCACGCCGGTAAACAACAGGAATGCGCCAAAGACATACAATAGCCATTCGAACTGGGAGATAAGCCAGCTGCCAGCGAAGATCATGATGGTACGCAGAACGATCGCACCGAGCACGCCGTAGATCAGCACGCGGCGTTGTAGCGCAGCGGGAACCGAGAAGTAGCTGAACAGCATCAGCCAGACAAAGACGTTATCCACAGCCAGCGCTTTTTCAATCAGATAACCGGTCAGGAACGCCAGCGCCTGGGTGTCGGCAACAGCGCGGCCCTCGTTTTGCACCAGGTACCACCAGAAAGCGGCGTTGAACAAGAGAGAAAGACTAACCCAGACCAGAGACCAGACGGCCGCCTGTTTCATGGACATCGTGTGTGCGCCACGTCGCCCCTGAAGCAGGAGGTCGATAGCCAGCATGATAACGACAACAACGGCGAAGCCGCCCCAGAGTAGCGGTGTTCCGACTGTATTCATGTGAGGTTCCTCAGCACCTTGCCCGTCAACTTTGATGATGACGGGTATAAACAAAAACGGCTAACGTCGAAAGACGTCAGCCGCATGCTTAGGTGCAATTGGATCCTCGCCTTTCGGCAAGGTCTCACTTACGTCACGTTAATGACGCCCGGTGACCGGATGCTTATACCCGTCATATTTCGAACCGCAGGCGCGTTGGCTACATTCGTTCACCCGAATCACCCACTTATGTAAGTTCTTCGTGGCTCTCTTACTTGCCATTTTCCTGCAACACGAAATTTTTAGGGTAGACGCATCGTAATGACGACCCACCGGCAACGAAGTTACTCCCCTTTGCTCGTAACAAAATATGACAGACCATTCTCCTCGTCAATGATCTGTAACATCTGTTTTACATACCTTTACGCTGGCAGCTCCACGCTTACATCATCTGCCGGGAATACTACCCCTGTTTGACGGCGGATTTCCGTCAACAATTGCGCGGTAATACGACTGACCGCCAGACCCGCATGATTGACTTCGTTTTGCTCGACAAGACTGGCGAAGGTTTCCGCCTCGTACAGCATGGTGTTGATATGTTGCGGCTGCGTCAGCTCCTGCGCTTTACCGCCACGCGGCACGAAAGAGAGTTTCTGGCATTCGGAAATCTTTTCGATGACAAGCGAACCAGCTTCACCCTGAATTTCGCTTGGCAGTACCGAGTCGCTCACTTTGGAATGGTGCAACGTGACGCTAAAATCACCGTAGTCGAGCACGACCACGCCGTGAGCATCTACACCGCTTTCCAGCAAGCTGGCGGTGGCCTGCACGGCCTTCGGTTCTCCCCAGAGCGCAACAGAAGCGGCCAGGACATAAAAACCGATATCCATAATCGAGCCGTTAGAGAAGGCCGGGTTAAAGGTGTTCGGGTTTTCGCCATCCAGGTAACGCTGGTAGCGCGAGGAGTACTGGCAGTAGTTGAGAAACGCTTTGCGCAGTTTGCCCGCTTTCGCCAGCGACTGTTTCAGCAATACAAAATTGGGCAGGCTGGCGGTTTTAAATGCCTCGAACAGTACCACCTGGTTCTCTCTGGCGCAGGCAATCGCCTCTTCCACTTCGTGCAGGTTCGACGCCAGCGGCTTTTCGCAAATGACATGCTTTTTATGGCTGAGAAAGAGCCGGGTTTGCGGAAAATGCAGCGAGTTGGGACTGGCAATATAAACTGCATCAATCTCATCGCTTTGCGCCATGGCCTCCAGCGAGGTAAAAAGATGTTCGACAGGATAATCCCGGGAGAAATCCTGCGCCTGTTCAAGGCTACGGGAGTACACCGCTGTGAGTTTATATTTGCCCGTTTCATGGGCGGCATCGACAAACTGGCGGGTGATCCAGTTTGTGCCAATGACAGCAAAACGTATCATTAAGCGAGTTCCTTTAACTGAGCACTGTCTGGCAATGTAACATGATGCGCGAAGATGAAAAAAGGTTCATCTCCCGGTAATGGAAGACGTCTCGCACGTTACTCTTTTTGTTAAAAAAGATTCAGCCTGGCAATGCGATCCAGCGCGCTTTGCAACGCATCATCCCCCGCCGTCAGGCTAATGCGAATAAACCCTTCTCCTCCTTGCCCAAAGCCTGTGCCAGGCGCGACCAGCACATGCGCCTCTTGTAACAGCAAGCGGGCAAATTGCTGTGAATTAAATGCGGGAGGTACTGCAAGCCAGAGGAAAAACGTGCCTTGCGTTTCGCGTACCGGCCAGCGCAGCGCCGCCAGGCGTTGTAACACGCGTTCGCGACGTTGATGGTAGACCGATACCAGTTGCGCTAAACGCTCAGAGGGAAGGGCGAGTGCCGTGACAGCCGCATCCTGGATCGCGCCAAACACAGTACTGTAACTGTGAGTGTGCAATTTTTTAAATGCCCTGATGATCGAGGCGTTACCAACCGCAAAGCCAAAGCGCCAGCCTGCCATATTAAAGGTTTTCGAGAAGGTATAAGTCTCCACTCCCCACGCTTTCGCGTCGGGTTGTGAGAAGAGGCTCAGCGGAGCGTCTGCGGTATTGCTGCCAATAGCGGCATAGGCAAAATCATGCAGGATGGGCACATGATAACGTTGTGCAAAGTGCAGCGCATCGGCGAACAGTTCCGGTGTGGCCAGCGCCCCCGTCGGGTTATGGGGATAGTTGAGTACAACCAGCCCGGCGTTGTCGGCAACGTTATCCGGTACGTCATTGAAATCAGGCAGGAACTGATTCTCTGCGCTAAGCGGCAGGCCGTAGAAATGTGCCTGCGACTGCAATGCCGCTGAGCGGTATATGGGGTAGCAGGGATCGGTAGAAATGAGATATTGCCCTGGGCTGAGGACTGCGCGAGGGATCCCGCCCACGCCGATATGCGATCCCTGGAATATCGCCACTTCACTGTCGGGATCGAGCGCCACGCCATAATGGCGCTGATAAAAGTCGGCAATCGCCTGGCGTACCTGTGGTTTGCCCCAGAATGAGGGGTAACCATGGTTTTCGCTTCGCTGAGTTGCTGCCTGCACTGAGGCAACCACTTCCGGCGGCGTAGGTTGATCCGGGCTGCCGCTCGAGAGATCGATCAGCGGT
Source organism: Phytobacter palmae (assembly GCA_900112785.1). Lineage (GTDB taxonomy): Bacteria > Pseudomonadota > Gammaproteobacteria > Enterobacterales > Enterobacteriaceae > Phytobacter > Phytobacter palmae. The sequence goes on from FONB01000003.1 coordinate 145,592, forward strand.
AAATCGGGAGTGTTCACCTGGGCTGCCAGTTTTTCCAGTACACTGAATAAATTCTCTTCCAGCGCATCGACCAGCGGTGAGGCGTTAAAATCAGGCATGGGTTTCTCGGATTTCTTTATCAATATATTCCCATCTTTAATTTATTTTTCAGTATTGTCTAAGCAACAAAATCAGCTATTGATTCCTGGTTTTTGGATATAAATTTCCTGATTATATTTATGAGAAAAAAGCAAAATGAAATCCGGTAATGTGACTTACAACGCACTGTCGGCTGTGATTTAATCGATTTTCATTGCACACCAACAGGGAAAATGCGTTATGAACAAGCCAGTTGTATTAGGTTTTGTCTTTGCTTTATTGTCATCATCTTCATTTCTGGCTGCGGCGCAGGATAATATTATCCGTGTCGGTTTTAATCCCGGGCCTTATAAAGAACAATTCGAAAAGGGTGTCGCACCATTTCTGATCAAAAAAGGCTATAAAGTCGAATATAAAGACTTTAGCGATGGTATTCAGGTAAACGATGCGGTTGCCCGTGGCAACATTGAAGCCAATATCATGCAACACCCGGTATACTTGAAATCAGTGAATGAACGTCTGGGCATCGACAATATTGGTATCGTGCAGGTGCCGACGCCGCCAATGGGACTGTATGGCGGTAAAATCAAAGCGCTGAAAACCCCGGCGGCAGGCACAGTGATTTCTGTACCTAATCAGCCACCTAATGAATACCGTGCCTTGCTGGTGCTGCAAAGCCTGGGTTGGGTAAAACTCAAGCCAGACAGCGATCCGGCCACTTTCTCACAGCGTAATATCCTTGAAAACCCGTACAAAATTGTCCTCAAAGAGATGGATAACGCGCAACAGGTACGTGCGCTGCCGGATGTGGATTACGGTTTGATTCAGGGCAACTTTGCTGTCTCCAGCGGCCTGAAACTCAATTCGGCGCTGCAGCTTGAAACACCGGTAAGCCAGTTTATTAACGTCGTTACTATTGCCGGGAAAAATAAAGACGCACAGTTTGCTAAAGATATTGTTGCCGGGTACCACTCAGCCGATTTCAAAAATTATATTTTGACGCACGAGCAATATAACGGTTATTTGCAGCCTGATTATTTGAAATGAACAATGCAATGATTGAGTTTCGCCATGTCAGTAAGACATTCTCCAGAAATGGAAACCCGGTTCTGGCATTAAAGGACATTAACCTTAGTATTGCTAAGGGCGATATTTTCGGGATTATTGGTTATAGCGGTGCAGGAAAAAGTACCTTGCTACGTTTAATCAATCGTCTCGAATCGCCAGGCCAGGGAGAGGTGGTGATTAATGGCGAAGTATTGCAGGAATTTAGCGGTAAACGTCTGCGTGCCGTCAAGAAAGACATTGGCATGATCTTTCAGAACTTTAATTTGCTGAATTCAAAAACGGTTTTCCATAACGTAGCCATTCCGCTCATTTTACAGGGACGTGATAAGGCGTTTATTCAGGCACGCGTGACGGAGTTGCTGGAATTCGTCAATCTCAGCGACAAAATGCACAGCTTCCCGAACGAATTATCGGGTGGGCAAAAACAACGTGTCGGTATTGCCCGTGCGTTGGCGACCAACCCATCCGTTTTATTGTGTGATGAAGCGACATCGGCGCTGGATCCTCATACTACCGTGCAGATCTTACTGCTATTGCAGGAGATCAACCGCCGCTATGGCATCACCATTGTGCTCATCACGCATGAAATGTCGGTTATTCAGAAGATCTGTAACAAGGTCGCGGTGATGCAAAACGGCAGCATTGTGGAACAGGGAGAGGTCTTTAGTCTGTTTGCCCAGCCGCAGCATTCGGTCACCGCCAGCTTCGTGCAGTCGGTGATTCACGACAAGCTGCCGGAGCGGGTTTCCGCTGTGCTGCAACGGGACAACGGCGCGCAGGCTCTGCGTCTCGAGTTTGTTGGCGAAACGGCGCAGCAGCCCATCATCAACCGCATCATCAAGGACTATGCCATCGAAGTGAATATCCTCTTTGCCAGTATGTCCGAAGTCCAGGGGCGGATTCTGGGGTTCATGATCGTGCAGATTCTTGGTGAGCCAGAGCAAACCGACAGCGCCATCGCCCACCTTCGCGATGCAGGAGTGAAAATCACCCATGTTTGAATTTATTGACACTGCCGTCACCGGCGATCAATTCCTGCTGGCATTGCACGACACCCTGGTGATGATTGCCGTTTCGCTGGGTTTCGGTTCCCTGCTCGGCATCCCGCTGGGCATTGTGCTGGTGGTTTGCCGCCCTGGCGGGATTCTGCCAAACCAGTTTGTGCACCAGGTGCTGAACCCGACGATTAACGTTGTTCGCTCGCTGCCGTTTATCATTTTGCTGATCACTATTCTGCCCTTTACCCGTCTGGTGGTGGGCACCACTATCGGTACGGCAGGTGCGATCGTGCCGCTGATTGTCTTTATTGCGCCCTATATTTCCCGGCTGGTTGAAAGCTCGCTGCTGGAGGTGGACGAGGGGATCCTTGAGGCCGCCGATGCCATGGGCGCCACCGCCTTACAGACCATCTGGCACTTTATGCTGCCGGAAGCGGCATCATCTCTGATTCTGGCTCTTACTACCGCCACCATTGGCCTGCTGGGCGCGACCGCCATGGCCGGAACCGTGGGCGGCGGCGGTATCGGCGATTTAGCCATTACCTACGGTTATCAGCGTTTTGATGCCTTTGCCACCCTGGTCACCGCGCTGGTGCTGATTGTCATTGTTCAGCTAATCCAGACCCTCGGAACCCGCTTTGCTCGCCGTATTCGCCGCGAGTGAGGCTGCTATTTCATCTATTCAGGAGAGCAACATGCCAGTTGTAGAGAGCTTTACCCTCGACCATACCAAAGTCAAAGCCCCGTATGTCCGCGTTGCGGGGTATGAACGCCACCGGCTTGGCAGCGTGGTGCAGAAGTTTGATTTACGTTTCCTGCAACCCAATGTTGATGCCATTCCTACCGCTGCGCTGCACACCCTGGAACATCTGCTGGCGTTTGGTCTGCGTGAAGAGCTGGAAGGGGTAATCGATATTTCACCAATGGGCTGCCGTACCGGTTTCTATCTGATCCTGTGGGATGAGCACGACCCGAAACAGATCGCGGCGGCGCTGACGCGGGTCTTGCAGCGCGTGCTTAGCGCAACAGATGTGCCTGCGGTTACGCCGCTTGCCTGCGGCAACTATCGCGATCACTCGCTGTTCTCGGCCCAGGAGTACGCAAAGCTGGTACTGGATGCCGGTATCAGCGACGACCCGTTTCGGGAATAAGCGATGATTGCCCTCGATTTTAGCGGCCAGACCGCAGTGGTGACGGGCGGTTTACAGGGGATTGGCAAAGCCATTGCGGCGCTGTTGCATCGGGGCGGGGCAAACGTGGTGGTCGGTGATATCGCCGCCAGGGCGCGGGAGCAGAGCCTGCGCCAGCTAGTGCTGCGTTCTGATGTTTCCTCTCGCGAACAGGCCCATCAGCTCATTGATGCCGCCGTGGAGACCTTCGGCGGCGTGGATATCCTGGTCAATAGCTGCGGCGTATCGGCGATGAGCGCCGTCGATGCCATGAGCGAGGCTGACTGGCAGCGCATTCTGGATGTGAACGTCAAAGCCATTGGCTGGCTTTCCGAGGCGGCCATTCCGCTGATGCGGGCCAGACAGGCGGGACGCATCATCAATATCGCCTCGCAAGCGGGCAAAAATGGCTACCGGTTGATGGGGCAGTATGTGGCGTCTAAACATGCGGTCCTCGGCCTGACCAAAGTGATGGCCATCGAACTCGCCCGTGACAATATTCTGGTGAACGCGGTGTGTCCTGGCATTGTCGAGACAGAGATGAAATGGCGCGAGCGCCGGGAAGGCGCAGAGTTACGCGGTATGACGCCGGAAGAGATCTATGCCGAAGATTGTTCACAGGTGCTGCTGGGACGTACGGCGCAGCCAGAAGATGTGGCAGGTGTGGTGGCGTTTCTGGCCAGCCCGCTGGCGGCCTATATGACCGGGCAGTCGATTAATGTGACCGGTGGGATGACGATGCACTAAAAACCTGCCTGACAGGCTATTTTTTGCCATTTTGGATCAGGGCAGCGCTCATAAGCCTCACGGACTACGTGTACGTTCCGGTTGTTGCGCGCTGTCCGTGTCCAGACTACCTGCAACAATAGCGCCTGCCGGGCAGGTTTCATTTCTGAGGTATCACTATGAAACCCGAGCAACTTGCGGTAATGCACTGGGGAACCTACCGGGTCACCACCAATAACGGCAAACTGACTGCTGTCAGCCCGGTGGCGTGGGACAGCAATCCGTCGCGTATCGGGCAGTCGCTGCCGGGCGCGGTGCAGGGAACCTCACGCGTACGCCGTCCGGCGGTGCGGGAAGGCTTTCTGAAAGGGGGCGCCGCCTCGCGGGATGGGCGCGGGCGTGAGCCTTTTGTCGAAGTAAGCTGGGAGCAGGCGTTGACGCTGGTGGCCGATGAACTCGCCAGGGTGAAAAGCGAGCGAGGCAATGAGGCAATTTACGGCGGCTCTTATGGCTGGTCCAGCGCCGGACGTTTTCATCATGCGCAGAGTCAGCTTCACCGCTTTCTCAATTTCTTTGGCGGCTATACGGGCAGCACCAATACGTACAGTATTGCCGCCGGGGAGCGCATTTTGCCGCATATACTCGGCGATCTCGATACCTTGCAGCGCCAGCACACCCACTGGCGGGTACTGGCGGAACACTGTGAGCTGTTTGTCGCCATCGGCGGGTTGCCACTGCGTAATGCACAGGTTAACGGCGGCGGGGCCAACGATCATGCTCTGCAACACTGGCTGACGACGCTGCGCGCTAACGGCACCCGTTTTATCAATATCAGCCCGGTACAAAACGATCTCTCGGCTGTACCGGACGCCAACTGGCTGGCCGTGAAACCCGGCAGTGATACCGCACTGCTGCTGGCGCTAAGTCAGGTGCTGATTGCTGATGGGCTATATGACCAGGCATTTGTCGACAGCCACACGGTCGGGTTCGCCCCTTTCCGTGATTATCTTTTTGGCCGGGGTGATGGTGTGGTGAAAAGCCCGGAATGGGCAGAGCCCAGAACCGGACTTGCCGCCGGGGTGATCCGCCATCTGGCCCATGAGATGGCACGGCACCGCACGATGATCAACATTGCCTGGTCTGTTCAGCGTGCCCGACAGGGAGAACAGACCTTCTGGGCGACGGTGGCGTTAACCGCGCTGCTGGGGCAGATTGGCACACCCGGCGGTGGGCTGGGCTTTGGCTACGCCTCAACCAACCTTGCGGGAGCTGACCGGCGCCTCTTCTCCGGCCCACGTTTGCCCCAGGGGCGTAATCCGGTTGAGGGAAAAATCCCTGTCGCCCGTTTTTCCGACATGCTGTTGCACCCCGGCGAACCCTATGAATTTGACGGACAGACCCATTTTTACCCGGACATTCGCTTTGTCTACTGGGCGGGCGGCAATGTCTTTCATCATCATCAGGATCTGAACAAGCTGGTGCGCGCCTGGCGGCGTCCCCAAACCATTGTGGTCCACGAACAGTACTGGACGGCGCAGGCGAAATTCGCCGATATCGTCTTGCCGGCCACCACCTCGCTTGAGCGTGAGGACATCGGCAGCGCCAGTAATGATGGCTTTATGATTGCCATGCGTCAGCATATTCCGCCGTTTGCCGATGCGCGTGACGACTATGCTATTTTCAGCGCTCTGGCTGACCGTCTCGGGTTTGGTGAGGCCTACACCGAAGGACGGGATGTCAGAGCCTGGTTGCAGCTTATCTATGAGCAGTCGCGCCCCCGCGCTGAGGCAGAAGGGATCGCACTTCCGGCGTTCGATGATTTCTGGCAGCAGGGCATTCTGGAGTTCCCGCGCCCCGACGAGCCACAGATCCTGCTTAAGGCATTCCGTGACGACCCGCGCAAGGCCCCTCTTGCTACCCCTTCCGGCAAAATAGAGCTTTTTTCGCAGACGATTGCCGATTTTGGCTACGAAGAGTGTCCGGGGCATCCGTACTGGCACGAACCGGAGGCGCAATATCAGCACTCCATCGCCTGTGAATGGCCGCTGCATTTGCTCTCCAGTCAGCCGCGTACCCGTCTGCACAGCCAGTACGATCACGGTAGCGTAAGCCGGGAGACCAAAATTGCCGGACGTGAGCCGCTGTGGATGCATCCGCACGATGCCGCCGCGCGCGGTATTCACGACGGCGACATCGTGAAAGTGTTCAATACTCGAGGTGCGCTACTGGCCGGGGTGAAACTCAGTGAGGCCATCCGGCCCGGCGTAGTGCAGATGTCCACCGGCGCCTGGTATGACCCGGTGAATACAGAAGAGGAGCAGCCACTGGACAAACACGGTAATCCCAATGTGTTAACCGAAGATCGCGGTAGTTCACGTCTGGGACAAGGGTGTACCGCACAGAGTTGCCGGGTGGAACTGGAGAGGTTTGAGGGGCCATTACCCGAGGTAACGGCCTGGGAACCGCCTGTTTTTGTCACGCTCACGCAACAAAAACAGGGGTGATGCGTTATTGCACGGCGGCAAAGGCCGAGGCTACGCGCGCAATATTGCCGTGATTAAGGCCCGCCACGCAGACACGGCCACTGGCAATCAGGTAAACCCCGTAGGCTTCACGCAATTTCTCTACCTGTTCAACGCTGAACCCTGTGTAACTGAACATTCCGCGCTGGGTGAGCAGGTAGGTAAAGTCGTGTGCTGGCAGGGCATCTTTAAGGACATCCACCAGCGCCTGGCGCATTTCGCTGATGCGGGTGCGCATGGCGTCCACTTCGGCACGCCACAGGGCGTTTAATTCCGGGTCATTGAGCACCGTGGAGACCACCTGCGCACCAAAGTTCGGCGGGCTGGAGTAGTTGCGACGTACGGTGGCTTTTAACTGGCCCAGCACGCGTCCGGCGGCATCGGCATCTTCACACACCACGGACAGCCCGCCCACGCGCTCGCCGTACAGGGAGAATATTTTGGAAAATGAGTTGCTGACCAGTGCAGGCAAACCGGTGCTGGCGATAGCGCGAATGGCGTAGGCATCATCTTCCAGACCTGCGCCAAAGCCCTGATAGGCGATGTCGAGGAACGGGATCAGATCGCGGGAAATCAGCACTTCAATCACTTCATCCCACTGCGCATTCGTCAGGTCCGCGCCCGTCGGGTTATGGCAGCACGGGTGCAGCAGCACGATACTGCGCGGCGGTAACTCTTTTAATGTGTTGAGCATGCCGCTGAAATCGACACCGCGCGTGGCGTTATCGAAGTACGGGTAGGTGTGTACGTTAAACCCGGCGCCGGCAAAAATAGCGATATGGTTTTCCCAGGTCGGATCGCTGACCCACACATCGGAGTCCGGGAAGTAGCGTTTGAGAAAATCGGCACCCACTTTCAGCGCACCGGAGCCGCCCAGTGTCTGGATAGTGGCGATACGCCCTGCGTTCAATGCCGGATGGTTTTTGCCAAACAGCAACGTCTGAATGGCGCTGCGATAAGGGGCAAAACCTTCCATCGGCAAATAGAGGCTGGCTTTTTGCGGCTGGCTCCGCAGGCGGGTCTCAGCCTCTTGTACTGCCTTAAGGCAGGGAATGACCGCCTGCTCATCGTAATACAGCCCGATGCTGAGATTCACTTTGTCAGTGCGGTTGTCCTGATGGAAAGTCTCCATCAACGACAGGATAGGGTCGCCCGCGTAGGCGTCAACATTCTGGAACACAGTCACTACTCCTGAAATTACAGTCAGAGGTCAGTCCATTACACCGCATAGCGTCCCGGGCGGTGGTTCATGGCAATAATGGAATTCAGAATCACGGCGCCTACAATAGAGGCCGCCAGCATTGGCAGGCTCACGAAGAACAGCGATGCGGTCACGATGCAGGCATCCACCACCATCTGGAATTTACCGGCGCGGATGCCGCTTTTATCCTGCAGATAGAGCGCCAGAATATTCACGCCGCCGAGGCTCGCTTTATGACGGAACAGCACCACAAAACCGATGCCGACCATCATGTTGCCAAACAGGGTGGCGTAGTAGGGATTAAGCTGATCGAAATGGATAAAGCGCCCGTGCAGATCAGAGAACAACGACACCAGCGCCACGGCGCAAAATGTTTTAAGCGTAAACTGCATCCCCATCCGGCGAACAGAAAGCCAGTAAAAAGGCAGGTTGATCAGAAAAAATGCCACGCCGAACGGCAGATGGGTCGCGTAGTGGATCAGAAAGGCGATGCCCGCCGTACCGCCGGTGAGCGCTCCCGCCTGGCGAAACATAATCACGCCAAAAGAGATCATCAGCGTACCGAACAGCAGCGCCAGCGCATCTTCCAGCCAGGTATGAGCGAGTTTATTGGGAGTCAGGACGTTATCCATAAGAAAGTACGATTCAACAATTGCTAAAGATAAGCAATATCTTGCAAAAACCGCACCAAATCCGCTTCCCGGCACGACTGTACGGGGGAAAAACAGACGGTTCTTTCCCTAACATATTGATATGGCGAAAAGAGAGGGTTGCGTGTTTTGTGCGTTTTATGGCTTTTATGCGGGTGATACGTGTGTTTTTATCTCGCTTTATACATTTATCAACCAGCCTGTTGCACCAAAATAAGGCGCACCGCCCTGTATCAGGGCAGTAAACCGCTGTCGGGCATTAACTGGCCGTTTTCTTTCAGGCGGTTAAGGACCACTGAGGTTTTCAAATGCGCGACCCCTTTGTTTTGCGCCAGAATATGGCTGATTAAATGGCTCAGGCCTGGCAAATCCGGCACGGCAACCCGCAGCAGGTAATCGGCATCGCCGGTGGTTTTCCATGCATCAAGAATAGCGTCCACTTCGCTTATCATCTGGTGGAAACTTTCCACATACTCCTGCGTGTGATTTAAAAGGCGCACTTCAATTAGCCCCAGCATTTCGCGCCCGGCGGCGTCCGGTGCGAGCCGCGCATGGTAACCCAGAATCAGTTGCGCCTGTTCCAGCGCGATACGACGCCGTGAACACTGGGAAGCGGAAAGGCCGATGAGATCGCTCAGCTCCTGATTGGTTAAGCGGCCGTTGGCCTGCAACAGGGTGAGGATTTTCAGATCAAAGTCGTCGATGTTATACATGTGCGCCAATACCGGGACAAAAGAGTGGCTACCAGACTAACAGCTTTTTTTATGGCGGGAAGCCTGACGGTGTTGCGCTTTTTCCCGTCGCACCAAAACAGTTCATTTTCATGCATGCGAAGCCCCGTTTTCTCATAAACCGTGCGAATAAAACGCTTCTTTTGCGCAAAATTGCTGGCACTTCAACCGCCACCCACAGGGTATGAGTCTGGTTTAAAATTTATATTACTAATTTATTCAGTAGGTTATGCTGGTATTGTCGTTTTCTCTCCCGTGGCTGGCCTGAAAGTTGCTCTGGCCGGAGGTGACTTTTACAGACCGGGGAGAGGTCAGAGATGGCAGCACAACACGATAACGAATTAAAACGCGGGTTAAAAAACCGCCATATCCAGTTGATTGCGCTCGGTGGGGCCGTAGGCACCGGGCTGTTTTTGGGCATTGCACAGACCATTCGCATGGCCGGGCCGTCCGTACTCCTGGGGTATGCGATTGCCGGACTGATTGCCTTTTTTATCATGCGTCAGCTTGGCGAAATGGTGGTTGAAGAGCCCGTGGCAGGGTCTTTCAGCCATTTTGCCAACCGCTACTGGGGACCTTTTGCCGGGTTTATGTCCGGCTGGAATTACTGGGTACTGTATGTGCTGGTGAGCATGGCGGAATTGACGGCGGTCGGGATTTATATTCAGTACTGGTGGCCGGAGGTGCCAACGTGGGTATCTGCGGCCATTTTCTTTGTGGCGATTAACGCCATCAACCTGACGAATGTCAAAGTGTACGGCGAGATGGAGTTCTGGTTCTCCATTATCAAAGTCGCAGCCATCATCAGCATGATTGTTTTTGGGGGTTATCTGCTGTTTAGCGGTAATGGCGGCCCGGACGCATCGGTGGCGAATTTATGGCAGGATGGCGGCTTCTTCCCGAATGGCATCAGTGGTCTGGTCATGGCGATGGCGGTGATTATGTTCTCCTTTGGGGGGCTTGAGCTGGTGGGGATCACTGCGGCAGAGGCGGACGATCCGCAAAAAAGCATTCCCAAAGCTACCAATCAGGTTATCTACCGTATTCTGCTGTTTTATGTGGGTTCGCTGGCCGTTTTGCTGTCGCTCTATCCGTGGAAAAACGTGGTGGAAGGCGGCAGCCCGTTCGTCCTGATATTCCATGCGCTGGACAGCAACATTGTCGCAAACGCCCTCAATCTGGTGGTGCTCTCCGCCGCGCTGTCGGTTTATAACAGTTGTGTTTACTGCAATAGCCGTATGCTGTTTGGTCTGGCGCAGCAGGGGAATGCGCCGCGTTCGCTGCTTAAGGTGAACCGCCGGGGGATCCCGCTGGCCGCGCTCGGCGTCTCGGCTGTGGCAACGGCGCTGTGTGTGCTGATCAACTATGTAATGCCGGGTAAGGCTTTCGAATTGCTGATGGCATTAGTGGTGGCCGCGCTGGTGATCAACTGGGCGATGATTTGCATTACTCATCTCAAATTCCGTCTCGCCATGCAGAAAGCCGGGAAAACCACCGCCTTTCAAAGCCTCGGTTATCCGCTGACTAACGTTATTTGCCTGCTGTTTCTGGCGGCGATCCTGGTGGTGATGTTTATGACGCCGGGGATCCGTATCTCCGTGTGCCTGATCCCGGCATGGTTACTGGTGCTTGGTGCAGGTTATGTGTTCAGGAAAAAACGCGCCGCCGCTGTTCTGGTGGCGGAAGCGAATCAGGGCTAAACCATAACGCCGGAGCGCTGCTCCGGCAATGAGGCGAAAAACGGGTGAGGGAAGTTACCAGCCGTATTCGGAATAAACGCGTGAGATGAGGATGTTGTCTATAGCTTGCCGGACATAAGGAATGGTGTTTTGTGGCAGTACATCCATCTCTTCCCAGCCTAACGCGCTGTGTTTTTCCGGTTCAGCGAGGTAAGGCTCTCCCTGCCAGTGGGTGCAGGAAAAAAAATGGCCCACCCACGATCTCTCTTCTGTCCGGACATGCAGGGTGTGGGATAATTCGAGGTTTTCCGGCGCAATACTGACCCCCAACTCCTCGTTGGCCTCCCGCGCTGCGGCAGCCGTCAGTGTTTCACCTTCCTCAAGCCCGCCTGCAGGCAAGCTGTAAAAACCATCCATCCACCCTGTGCCCGTGCGTTTGAACATACATATCTGATTGCCTTTCCTGAGCAGGATAAAAACCGCAACAGAAAGGCAGTATCTCTCTCTTTTCATTTGGCTCGACCTGGTGTGTCCATTAACTGTATATAAACGCAGTTATTCAGCCATCATAAGAGACGGGACGCAACTCAAATGAGAATGGTGACGGGATGATTCATTGCAGATGAGCCTTTTGCATTGCGTCAAAATGACCGCACGATGATCGGAACAAATTACGGACTTCTCCGGTCACAGATATCTTTTTAATTAAAATTTATCCACTTATATGGAACATTAAACCAGGAAACATAAAAATATTGGCATGGTATAAATAAAGGCAGTGGTTAAGCGGCTCCGTTTACGGCCTGTTTTTATTGCTGTATAACGGAATTGCTTAGCATGGAAACTATCGCAGCATAATAAGAACCAACGGCAAAACAAAGGGTAAGGTTAAGGTAATGTCAGACGAGAGAATCTCCGATAAAGTCAAAAATGTGCAGTCATCGGCCATCCGCGAATTATTAAAACACAGCAAAATGGAAGGAGTTATCTCTCTTGGCGGAGGCATTCCTAATCCTGATCTCTTCGATCGTGAAGGGCTGCAGATGGCGATGGATAAAGTCTTATCTGTTTCCTGGAAAGACGCTTTTCAATACGGCCTGAGCGAAGGCAGCCCGGATTTGCGTGAGGCGATTTGCCAGCTTCTGGAACAGCGCCTTATTACCTGCAATCCTGATGAAGTCGTGATTACCTCTGGTTCTCAACAGTCTCTGGATATGCTCGCCCGCGTACTGATTAACCCGGGTGATGTGATTGTTGTGGAAAGCCCCACCTACCTGGCAGCGTTGCAGGTCTTCCATCTGGCGGAAGCGCAGCTTGCCTCTGTTGGTACAGACGGGGAAGGGATGAAGGTTGATGAGCTTGAAGAGCTGGTCAAAACCACCACTATCAAAGCCGTTTATATTGTGCCAACTTTTGGCAACCCTGGCGGAGTAACGCTCTCTGATGAGCGCCGTAAAAAGCTGGTGGCGCTGTCCAAACGCTATAACTTTGTCATTATCGAAGATGATCCCTATAGCGAAATTAATTTCACCGACAAACTGTTCAAGCCATTAACCGCATGGGCGAAAGAGATCGACAACAGCGAGAACGTTATTTACACCTCGACGTTCTCTAAAATCCTGGCGCCGGGCGCGCGCGTGGGCTGGGTCGTTGCCCCGGAGTGGATTAAAAAACAGATTGTGACCCTGAAACAGGCCACGGATTTGCATACCAGCTCATTGTCGCAGTCGCTGGCTTATCACTATTTACAGACGGGGCGCCTGCCAGATCAGTTAAAAATTATCCGCGCCTCTTATAAAGATAAATGTCAGGTGTTATGCGAAGAGATTGAACGCGAATTGGGCGATCATCTGACTTTCCACCGTCCGCAGGGAGGGATGTTCCTGTGGGCCAAATTTAAGTATGAAAAGAACACCACTGACTGGCTGAAAAAGACCCTGGCGAACGGTGTGGTCTATGTACCGGGCGAATTCTTCTATGCGAATAACCCGGATGCGTCGACGCTGCGTATGTCTTATGTATCCGTGGCGGATGAAAATCTCAGAAAAGCCGTCGCCCGCCTCAAAGCTTCTCTCGAGTAAGTTCGGAACTAAAAAAACCATGTATCCCACAAGGGATACATGGTGAGTAAAGGGTCTGTATACATATTCGCTGACAAATGATTAATATGCCGGAGTGCGAACAGGTATTAAAACCAATCATCTAAATGCTTCGAGAATACTTCTACAACAAGCTGTAAAAGTATTTCTACATAATGATTTTATTGTGCCTCTGCGTCAAATTCAAATGTTGAATCATATGATTCAAAAACAAAATAAATAACAATATGGATATTTGTTCGAATGCATTCTGACGGTTAAAATGCGGCTATTTTGAAGGAATTACTGACATTACAGTGAGTTATTTTGATGTTTATGTGAGTCTTTAAAGATAAAACCGTTGCGCTATTAGTGACTGGGATCGCATATTAATGAATGCAGAATAAATGACTTTAATTATTTGTGGGTTGTTGACGCTTTATTTAATTTCATCTCAAAGCCATCCTTCGTCTTTACATAAAAGCCACAATCGCATATCAAACTCCAGTTGATGGTACTGGGGCTCCATATGGCAACATAATTGATAAAACGCTTTGTTGTGCTCTTTCTCTTTCAGGTGCGCCAGTTCATGCACCACGATCATTCGCAGAAAGGCTTCCGGTGCCTGGCGAAAAACGGTGGCGACGCGGATTTCCGCCTTTGCTTTAAGCTTACCGCCCTGAACACGCGACACGGCGGTATGCAGCCCTAATGCGTTTTTGAGAACGTGGATTTTGCTGTCATAAGCGACTTTGTTGATTTGCGGGGCATTACGCAAATACTGATTTTTAAAATCCTGCGTATAAAGATAGAGCGCTTTATCGGTCGTGATGTCGTGGGTATCGGGATAGCGCTTACGCAAAACCTCGCCCAGCCGGTTTTGTGTAATCAGCGTTTGTACCTGCGCCAGCAGGGATTCGGGGTAGCCCTGTAAATAAGTGAGTGTTGTCATGTTTAAGGGGTTTACAACTCCGGATAATTAAGCGATAAAACGCGCGAATTCTAGCACCCCGGAGGGTCGATGGGCCAGGTTGAGTTAATTGGACAGTCATTTGCATTAGAGCGTTTCCCACCCAATGCCGAAGAAGCGTCGTTACAGGCGTGGGATGCGGCAGATGAATATCTGCTAAATCAGGTAAATGATAGCGAAGGCACGACGCTAATCTTTAACGATAGCTTCGGCGCGTTGGCCTGTGCCCTGGCGGAGTATCGTCCTGTCAGCGTGAATGACTCGTTTATCGCGGAGCAGGCTACGCGACATAACCTGCGTCTGAACGGGATGGACGAAGACGCCGTGACTTTCCTGGACAGCCTGAGCGAATTGCCGGCTGCCCCTGCCCGCGTGTTGATTAAAGTCCCCAAACAGCTGGCGCTGCTGGAGCAACAGCTATGTGCGCTGCGTCGTGTCGTGACCCCGCAAACGCAGATTATCGCCGGAGCCAAAGCACGCGACATTCACAACTCCACCATGGCGTTGTTTGAAAAATACCTCGGGCCGACCACAACGTCGCTGGCGTGGAAAAAAGCACGCCTGATCTACTGTACCTTTACTGCCCCGACAGTGGCCGATGCGCCGCTGACCTATGACTGGCAATTAGAGGGAACGGACTGGACCATCCATAACCATGCGAATGTGTTTTCACGCAGCGGGCTGGACATTGGCGCGCGTCTTTTCCTCAAACATTTGCCGGAAAACGTGGAAGGGGAGATGGTCGATCTCGGCTGTGGTAACGGCGTGATTGGTCTGCAACTGCTGGCGCAGAACCCGCAGGCGCGTGTGCTGTTTACCGACGAGTCCCACATGGCCGTGGCCTCCAGCCGTCTGAATGTGGAACGCAATATGCCGGATGCGCTGGAGCGCAGCGAGTTTATGGTCAATAACGGGCTATCGGGTATTGAGCCGGATCGTTTTGATGTAGTGCTGTGCAACCCGCCATTTCATCAGCAAAGCGCCATCACCGATCATATTGCCTGGCAGATGTTCCACGATGCCCGCCGTAGCCTGAAATACGGTGGTGAATTAATTGTGGTCGGCAACCGTCATCTCGATTACTTCCGTAAGCTTAAGAAGATTTTTAGTAACTGCAGCAACGTGGCGTCTAACGGTAAGTTTGTGGTGCTAAAAGCGGTGAAATTGCGCAGGCAGCGTTGATTTCCCTCCGGTGGCGTTGCGCTTACCGGGGCTACAAAATCGCTCCCGGATGCGCAGCGCATCCGGGTCTCCATAAAACATCAGATTGTCAGCGCCAGCGTCGTTCCCTGGGCAATCGCCCGGCGGGCATCAAGCTCCATCGCCACATCGCAGCCGCCAATCAAATGCACCGTTTTACCAGCAGCACGTAGCGGCTCCGCCAGCTCGCGTCGCGGCTCCTGACCTGCACACAGGATCACATTGTCCACCGCCAGCAGTTGCGGTTCCCCGCCGATCAACACATGTAAGCCTTCATCGTCGATCTTCTGATAACTGACTGACGGGATCATTTTCACCCCGCGCGACAGCAGGGTGGCCCGGTGGATCCAGCCGGTGGTTTTGCCCAGCCCCTCACCCGGTTTGCTGGCTTTACGCTGGAGCATCACGATCTTACGCGGACTTTTTGGCAACTGTGGCCCTTCCGGGCGTAGGCCGCCCACCTGGTTGAGACTGGTATCGATACCCCATTCCACGCAAAATTCTGCGATATTCTGGCTGGTGGGCTCGCCCGGCTGGCTGAGATACATCGCGGTATCAAAACCAATTCCCCCGCAGCCGATAATTGCCACCTTCTCACCGACCGGCACTTTATCGCGCAAAACATCCAGATAACTCAGTACGCTGGCATGGCTGATCCCCTCGATCTCCGGCGTGCGCGGCACAATACCGCTGGCGAGGATCACCTCATCAAAATTCTCCAGCATGGTGGGCAACACAAACTGATTGAGCCGCAGCGTAACGCCGGTGATGTCGATCATTCGGCGGTAGTAGCGCAGGGTTTCGTAAAACTCCTCTTTGCCGGGGATCTGTTTGGCGATATTGAACTGCCCGCCAATCTCAGCTGCCGCATCAAACAGCGTCACGCTATGACCACGGGCTGCGGCATTGACGGCAAAGGCTAGTCCGGCGGGACCAGCGCCAATTACGGCCAGCATTTTTGGGCGCAGGGCTGGCGTGAGGGGCATTTTTGTTTCGTGGCAGGCACGGGGATTGACCAGGCAAGAGGTCACTTTGCCAACGAAAATCTGATCGAGACAGGCCTGATTACAGCCGATGCAGGTATTGATCTCATCGGCCCGGCCGCTTTGCGCTTTGGAGAGGATCTCGGCATCGGCGAGAAACGGACGTGCCATCGATACCATATCCGCATCGCCACGGGAGAGAATATCGTCTGCTACCTGCGGATCGTTAATGCGGTTGGTGGTAACCAGCGGGATGCCGACTTTGCCTTTTAGCTTGCGGGTGACCCAACTGAATGCCGCGCGCGGGACAGGGGTAGCAATGGTCGGGACACGGGCTTCGTGCCAGCCGATACCGGTATTGATGATAGTTGCGCCCGCCGCTTCAATGGCCTTCGCCAGTTGAACGGTTTCCGCGAAAACGCCACCGCCTTCCACGAGATCGAGCATCGACAGACGGTAAATAATAATAAACTCCCGGCCAACCCGTTCACGTACCGCCCTGACCACTTCCACGGCGAAGCGCATCCGCCGGGCGTAATCGCCGCCCCATTCGTCTTCCCGCTGATTAGTACGCGCGGCGAGAAACTCATTAATCAGATAACCTTCTGAGCCCATCACTTCGACACCGTCATAACCTGCCTGCTGTGCCAGATGCGCGCAGCGGGCAAAGTCATCAATCAGCGCGAGAATTTCATCATGGCTCAGGGCATGCGGGGTAAAGCGGTTAATGGGTGCCTGAATGGCAGATGGCGCCACCAGATTCGGCTGATAGCTGTACCGCCCGGTGTGCAAAATTTGCAGGGCGATTTTGCCCCCCTCCTGATGCACGGCATCGGTTATCAGGCGGTGATGAGGAAGCTGACTCTCATCGTTAAGCACCGCGCCACCCTGCATCGTTACCCCCGAAAGCGCCGGAGCCACACCGCCGGTGACAATCAGCGCCACGCCGTGGCGTGCTCGTTCGGCATAAAAGGCCGCCAGCCGGGCCGCGCCATCGGGGCGCTCTGCCAGTCCGGTATGCATTGACCCCATTAAGACGCGGTTCTTTAACGTAGTAAAACCCAGATCCAGTGGGGCAAATAACGACGGGTAATGGCTCATATCGCTTCCAGTGTTAATTTTTTGTTATGTGGTCGGATGAGTTGTAATTTAGCGTTTGCCGGAGAAAAGGGAAAAGGGGAATGTGGTGATTGTGATGGGATTCAAAGAATGGTGTGGGGCGGGGCAATGATGTTCTGCCCCACCCGTAGCCCGAATAAGGCGCTCAGGCCATATCCGGGATCGCTGACGAGAGAAGTGGATCAGGCAGAAGGCCGTGGTGATGATGCGCGCACCAGCCCCGGCGCCTGCCACATGGAGGTTGTCAGCCCGCTATCCACCAGGCCGAGCTGATCGGCATACACTGCCTGCCACTTCTGCATCATCTCGTCATATAACTCGCGATGCTGCGGGTTCGGCGTGAACTCCCGGCTCCATTTCACCAGCCGCTCGCCGGTCGCCGCCATATCGTCGTACAGACCCGCCCCGACGCCTGCGGCAATGGCGCAACCTAACGCAGTCGCCTCTTTAACCTCCGGTACACGCACGGGTAAACCAGTGACATCGCTTAAGATCTGGCTCCACAGTGCTCCTTTTGAACCACCGCCGGCAAACACCAGGCTGTCGAACTTCACCCCGGAAAAGCGGGAAATCTGTGCCAGATTACAGGCTGAGACGATAGCGGCATTCTCTTCCAGCGCGCGGAACAACGTCGCCTTATTGCATTTCTCCGGGTCGATAGAGAGGTTAATAAACGACGGCGCCGCGTGGTACCACTGCTTGAAATGCATCGCATCGGAAAAGATAGGCATCACGCCGTGGGAGCCCGCCGGGACGCGAGCCGCCATTTCTTCCAGCAGGCTATACGTGTCCATTCCCATCCGCCCGGCAATCAATTTCTCTTCTGCACAGAAGGCGTCTCGGAACCAGCGCATGGTTAAGCCGGTAAAGAAGCTGATCGACTCTGCCTGTGCCATGCCTGGAATGACATGCGGATTCACGCGAATATTCATCTCCGGGTCGGTTCGCACCTGCGGCAAGTTGACCACCTGTTGCCAGAATGTCCCGCCCAGGACAGCCGTCTGCCCGGGTCGGACCACCCCAAGCCCAAGACAACCCAGTTGCACGTCGCCGCCGCCCATGATTACAGGGGTGCCTTCACGCAGACCGCTCTCCTGCGCCGCCTCTTTGGTCACTTCGCCCAGCACGGTCCCGGTCTCTTTTACCGGCGAGAGAATATCGGCGCGCAGTCCGGCCATATCCAGCAGAGACGGCCGCCAGTCACGGGTAAACAGATCGAGCATGCCGGTTGTACCGGCGTTGGAGGGATCGACCGCCAGCCAGCCGGAGAGGCGCGCCGCCAGCCAGTCGCTGATCATGGTGATGGTGGCCGCGTTGCGATAGATATCCGGGCGATGGTGCGCCAGCCATAGCAGGCGTGGCATGGCACTCAGAGCCAGCGTCTGCCCGGAGACGTCATAGACTTCGGATTCAAACCGATCGTTGTGGATCTCTTTTAGTTCAGCGACTTCCCGGCTGGCGCGGGCATCGACATTGGCGCAGGCCCAGATGGCGTCACCGTACTGGTCGTACAGGACGATGCCTTCGCGCATGGAACAGCAGGCGATGGATTTGATATCTGCACCGGAGAGGCCCGCGCTCACCAGCGCCTGGCGAATGCACTGGCATGCCAGTTGCCAGTTGGTTGCGAGATCGAACTCCATTGAGCCCGGGACATTTTCCACGCTCAGGTGTTTCCATTCCGCCTGGCCGACGGCAATCTGTCTCCCGGTTAAATCGAAGATCACTGCACGTATGCTGCCGGTCCCTGCATCTAACGCTAAAAGGTAACTCATGGGCTTGCCTCGCTGTTATCAGCGCAGCGCGGCAAGCGGCGCGTTATTGCGCCAGCGCCAGGACCGCGCGTGCTGTTGTTTCTTCCGTCACCAGGCCGTTGATACGGCGGCCCTTAAGTGCGGCATAAATCGCGTCTGCCTTTTCAACACCCCCGGCGGCACCGATGATGGTCGGCAATTGCGCCAGCTCATCCAGGGTGACGCCAAGTAATTCCCGATGAATCTCCAGCCCTTCGACCCTCTCGCCATCGGCCTGCAAAAAGAAGCCCAGGATATCGCCGACGGCCCCTTTGCGCGCAAACATCAATTGTTCACCTTCACTGATGTAGCCCGAACGCAGGATCGTGGCATCGCGTTTCTGGTTCACTGACCCGATACCCACCACGGCGACATCGGCGGCGGTGGCGGCGAGGATCACATCCCGCACGCTTGATTCCCGTTTCAGGATCTCCGCCACCTCCGGCGAGGATACGCGCAGCGGAGCGGGGATCATGCTGACGCTACAGGCAGCATCGAGTTGACCAATCCCGGTCATATAGGGGCCGACGCCGCCGGATAACGTCACCAGGCGAATTTGCTGCGAACTGATAAACCCGCTCAGATGCTGCAGACAACTCATGGTGGTTTCGCCAAATCCCACCGCCAGAAGCTGGCCTGGCTCCAGTACCCCCATCAACGACTGCGCTGCGCCAATCCCGAGTCGTACGCTCATTGGCGGGGTATTCAGCGCAGGCAATACGCGGGTCAGGCGTAAGCCAAACTGGCGTTGCAACTCGGTTTCCAGCGCCAGACACCCTTCATAGCGGGAGTTAATCTGTACCCGGATAACCCCTGACTGGCGCCCCTTCTCCAGCAGGCGGGAAATTTTGAGGCGCGGTAAACCCAGGCGCTCGCCGATATCGTTTTGCGTCAGGCCGTCGTGGTAGTAACACCAGGCCACACGGGCCACCAGCTCTTCTTCTGCCAGCGCCAGACCTGCAAAGCGTCCCTCTTCTGATGTTCTTTTTTCGCTCATATCTGAACTCTTATAAAAATTTAGATCATATGTTCGTGCTTGCCTGGGGTGAAAGTGTGAGCCGCCTGGCAAAACAGATCTTTTGATGTCGCTGTTGGAATAGAGAGATCCAAATAGATAAAATTGTGATCACTGCACGGTTGTAAATATAGTTCACCGTCTACGCTTTTGAACATTATTGAAATAAAAAATCATTTGTTCAATAGCGGGGCTGCAATGAATCCACTGATTGAAGCGCGAGGCATCAATAAGCAATTTTCAGGTGTAACCGTCCTGAAAGGCATTGATTTCACGCTGTATTCAGGCCAGGTCCATGCGTTGATGGGCGGTAACGGCGCGGGAAAATCGACGCTGATGAAAATTATCGCCGGGGTGGAAACCCCGGATAGCGGTGAACTTTTCGTTTGCGGCAAGGCGTTTGCGCGCCTTAAGCCGAATCAGGCGCATCAACTTGGTATCTATCTGGTCCCGCAGGAACCGATGCTGTTTCCCAACCTGAGCGTGCGGGAAAACATTCTGTTTCGTCTGCCGCGCAGCGCACATCATGACGCGCTGCTGACAGAGAAACTGCAACAACTTAACTGCCAGCTTAACCTGCAGGCTGCCGCCAGTACGCTGGAAGTGGCCGACCAACAAATGGTGGAGATCTTACGCGGCCTGATGCGTGACGCGAAGATCCTGATCCTCGACGAACCCACCGCCTCTCTTACTCCTGGCGAAACCGATCGGTTGTTTCGCCAGATCCGCGCCCTGCAAGCGCTGGGTGTTGGTGTTGTTTTTATCTCCCATAAATTGCCGGAAATCCGCGCGCTGGCAAGCCATGTTTCGGTAATGCGCGACGGGGCGGTGGTGCTGAGCGGCGAAATCGCCAGTCTCGATGACAACGCCCTGATTACCGCCATGACGCCCGCGAGCCGTGAAAAAAACTTAAGCGATACGCAAAAATTGTGGCTCGCGCTGCCGGGTAACCGTCGTACTCAGCCGCAGGATTTCCCGGTGCTGCGGGTAGATGCGCTGACGGGGGAGGGGTTTATCGATCTCAGTCTTGAGATCCACGCCGGGGAGATCGTCGGTCTGGCAGGACTGGTGGGTTCCGGGCGTACCGAATTTGCCGAAACCCTCTACGGCCTGCGTCCGGTACGCGCCGGACGCATCTGGCTGGAGAATCGTGAAATCAACGGCGATTCCACCCGCGCGCGCCTGGCGCGTGGGCTGGTTTATCTGCCGGAGGACCGCCAGGTGTCGGGGCTGTTCCTGGATGCCCCGGTACGCTGGAACACGATTGCCCTGAATGAACCCTCGCTCTGGCAGCAGCGCAAACGTGAAGCGGCAGTGGTGGAGCGTTACCACCGGGCACTGGGTATCAAGCTGAATCATGCGGATCAGATTGTCCGCACCCTCTCAGGCGGTAATCAGCAAAAGGTATTGCTGGCGCGCTGTATGGAAGCTAACCCGCTGTTGCTGATTGTCGATGAGCCGACGCGCGGCGTGGATGTGGCGGCGCGGGCGGATATCTATCAGTTAATCAAAAGCGTGGCGGCGCAAAACGTGGCGGTGCTGATGATCTCAAGCGATCTGGATGAGTTTCCGGGGCTGGCGGACAGGGTGCTGGTGATGCACCAGGGGCGACTTAGCGGAGAACTGCCGCGCCACGCGGTGAGTGTGGATCGCATGATGACACTGGCTTTCGGCGGGGGACAGCCATGAAAACGTTACTGAAAAACCGTGAGCTCAGCGCTTTTCTGGCTATCCTGGCGCTGTTTGTGGTGCTGGTGGCGCTGAACCCTTCCTTTTTCAGCCTGCAAACGGTGGGCATGATTTTCGCCAGCAGCCAGATCCTGATGCTACTGGCACTTGGTGCAACCCTGGTGATGTTGACCCGTAATATTGATGTGTCGGTTGGCTCAACGGTGGGGCTGTGCGCCATTGCCGTCGGGGTGTCGCTGAACAGTGGCTACAGTCTGCCGGTTGCCATGCTGTTTTCCCTGGCGATTGGCGCACTGGCCGGCGCCTTTAACGGCCTGCTTGTGGTAGGGCTGAAAATTCCGGCGATTGTGGCGACCCTGGGGACGCTCGGGCTGTATCGCGGAGCGATGTTGCTGTGGACGGGCGGCAAGTGGATTGAAGGGCTGCCCGCCAGCCTGAAATCCCTCTCTGTGGCGGGGACGGCCGGGGTTTCACCCATAGGCTGGCTGGTGCTGCTGGTACTTGGCGCTGGAACCTGGGTGCTGGCGCGCACGGCGTTTGGCCGCGACTTTTATGCGGTGGGGGATAATCTTGCCGCCGCGCGCCAGCTCGGTGTGGCGGTGAACCGGACGCGGATGCTGGCCTTTACCCTGAATGGCGTGCTGGCGGCCTGCGCCGGGATTGTCTTTGCCTCGCAGATTGGCTTTGTACCGAACCAGACCGGCAGCGGGCTGGAGATGAAAGCCATCGCCGCCTGTGTGCTCGGTGGTATCTCGCTGCTTGGCGGGACGGGAACGCTGATTGGCGCATTTCTCGGCGCCTTTTTCCTCACTCAAATCGACACCGTGCTGGTGCTCTTTAAGCTCCCGGCCTGGTGGAATGACTTTATCGCCGGTCTGGTGTTGCTCGGCGTGCTGGTACTGGATGGGCGCTTACGTCAGGCGCTGACTCGCCATCAACGGCAACTGAAATACAGCCGCTTTATGCCCGGTAATAAGGGAGGCAAAAACGTGGCCCCTTTTCCCAAACGTAAAAACAAAGAGGTGGCGTAAATGAAGCTCAACTGGGAATTTGCGCTGCTGTTGTTACTGGTGCTGGAGATCCTGCTTTTTGGCGCGCTAAACCCGCGGATGCTGGACGTCAATATGTTGCTGTTCAGCACCAGCGACTTTATCTGTATCGGCATTGTGGCGCTGCCGTTGACCCTGGTGATCATCAGCGGCGGCATCGATATCTCGCTCGGCTCGACCATCGGACTGTGCGCCATTGCATTGGGTGTGATGATGCAGGCGGGCTGGCCGATGAGTATCGCGATTGTACTGACTCTGCTGCTGGGGCTGCTGTGCGGACTGCTCAACGCGGCGCTGATTCACTACACCGGCATCAGCCCGTTGGTCATTACACTCGGCACGCTTTACCTGTATGGCGGGGGCGCGCTGCTGCTCTCCGGTATGGCAGGTGCGACCGGGTATGAAGGCATCAGCGGTTTTCCGGATAGCTTTACCGCCTTTGCCAATCTCACGTTGCTGGGCCTGCCCGTTCCGCTGGTGCTGTTTGCGGTGATCACGCTGTTTTTCTGGCTGCTCACGCACCGGGCGCGTTTTGGTCGCCATCTCTTTTTACTCGGGCAGAACGCTCGCGCGGCAAGGTATGCGGCGCTGTCGGTGAACGGAATGCCGTATGCCCTTTACGGGCTGGTTGGGGTGGCATCGGCCATCGCCGCCGTAGTGCTGGTCTCTTATTTCGGTTCAGCGCGTTCCGATTTGGGGCGCGATTTACTGATGCCTGCGCTTACCGCCGCAGTACTGGGCGGCGCCAATATTTATGGCGGTTCAGGTTCGGTGCTGGGTACTGCGCTGGCAGCGTTGCTGGTGGGGTATTTACAGCAGGGGTTACAAATGGTCGGCATCCCCAACCAGGTGTCGAGCGCGTTGTCAGGGGCGCTGTTGGTGGTGGTGGTGATGGGGCGTTCGCTGAGTCTGCACCGGGAATGGGTGCGTATGACCTGGCGTCGGGTTCTCTCGCGTTAATCTTTTGGAGCATGAGATGAAGACAAAACTGATAGTGCAACTGAGCGCGCTGGCGCTGGCGGGGAGTGTCATGGCCGCACAGGCGGCTGACCGTATCGCGTTTATTCCCAAGCTGGTTGGGGTGGGCTTCTTCACCAGCGGCGGCAACGGCGCGAAAGAGGCGGGCAAAGACCTGGGTGTGGATGTGACCTATGACGGCCCGACGGAACCGAGCGTATCCGGTCAGGTTCAGCTTATCAATAACTTCGTCAACCAGGGCTACAAGGCCATTATTGTCTCCGCCGTTTCGCCGGATGGGTTGTGTCCGGCGCTGAAACGCGCGATGCAGCGCGGCGTGAAAGTACTGACCTGGGACTCCGATACCAGGCCTGAATGTCGCAGCATCTATATCAATCAGGGGACGCCGGAGCAACTGGGCGGCCTGCTGGTAGATATGGCTTCAAAACAGGTCAGCAAGCCGAACGCCAAAGTCGCTTTCTTCTACTCAAGCCCGACGGTGACCGACCAGAACCAGTGGGTAAAAGAGGCGAAAGCAAAAATCGAGAAAGATCATCCCCAGTGGCAAATCGTCACCACCCAGTTTGGCTATAACGATGCAACCAAATCCCTGCAAACCGCAGAGGGGATCTTAAAAGCGTATCCGGATCTGGATGCAATCATCGCACCGGATGCCAATGCCCTGCCCGCGGCAGCTCAGGCGGCGGAAAACCTGAAACGGGAAGGGGTGGCGATTGTGGGCTTTAGTACGCCAAATGTCATGCGTCCTTATGTTGAGCGCGGTACGGTGAAAGCCTTTGGCCTGTGGGATGTGGTGCAACAGGGGAAAATTTCGGTGAATGTCGCCGAACAGCTGCTGAAAAAAGGCGATCTTAACGTTGGCGACAGCGTCGAGGTGAAAGATATCGGCACGCTTAAAGTCGAGCCAAACAGCGTGCAGGGCTATCAGTATGAAGCGAAAGGCAACGGGATTGTGCTGCTGCCGGAACGCGTGGTGTTCACCAAAGAGAACATTGGTAAATACGACTTCTGACGGGAGGAAGCGATGGCGGATTTAGATGACATCAAAGATGGCAAAGATTTTGGTCTCGACCGGCCGCAAAAGAATGTGCCGTTTACGCTCAAAGGCTGCGGGGCGCTGGACTGGGGGATGCAGTCGCGGCTTTCACGGATTTTTAGCCCCCAAAGCAACCGCACGGTGATGCTGGCATTTGACCACGGTTATTTTCAGGGGCCGACCACCGGGCTTGAGCGTATTGATTTATCCATCGCCCCGCTGTTTGGCGAAACGGATGTGCTGATGTGTACACGTGGGGTGCTTCGAAGCCAGGTGCCGCCCGCCACCAATAAACCGGTGGTGCTCCGGGCGTCAGGCGGTAACTCCATTCTGACCGAGCTGTCAAACGAGTGCGTGGCGGTAGCGATGGAGGATGCCCTGCGGCTGAATGTCTGTGCGGTGGCAGCCCAGGTCTATATCGGTAGCGAGCATGAACATCAGTCGATCAATAATATTATTAAGCTGGTGGATGCCGGGAACCGTTACGGTGTGCCGACGCTTGCGGTCACCGGCGTCGGCAAAGAGATGGCGCGGGATGCCCGCTATTTTTCACTGGCCAGCCGTATCGCCGCCGAGATGGGGGCGCAGTTCGTCAAAACCTACTTTGTCGAAGAGGGATTTGAGAAAGTGACCGCCAGTTGCCCGGTGCCGATTGTGATTGCCGGGGGCAAGAAGTTGCCAGAACTGGAGGCATTAGAGATGTGTTTTCGCGCCATCGACCAGGGGGCGTCCGGTGTGGACATGGGGCGCAATATCTTCCAGTCCAGCGCGCCGCTCGCCATGCTCAAAGCGGTAAAAAAAGTGGTACACGAGAATATGAGCGCCCGTGAGGCGTATCAGTTCTGGCAGGAAGAAAAACAGGGAGAACAGCAATGAATGTGACGCTGGTGGAGATTAACATCAAGCCGGACAAGATTGATGAGTTTCTTGACGTGTTTCGCGCCAATCACGAGGGGGCAGTGAAGGAGCCGGGAAATCTGCGTTTTGATGTCTTGCAGGATCCGAAAGTGAAGACGCGGTTTTTTATCTACGAGGCGTACAAGGATGAAGCCGCTGTGCTGGCGCACAAGGAGACGCCGCACTACCTGGCCTGCGTGGCGAAGCTGGAAGAGTTAATGTCGGAGCCGCGTAAGAAACGGACGTTTGTAGGGCTAATGCCAGCGTAGAGATGATGGCAGGGGGCGGGCTACAGGCGCAGTTACCCTCTCCCTGAAAGGGAGAGGGTAACTATTTACGCTTCTTCCACTGCAACGCGCATCGCTGACAGCGCGGTACGAGCGGCTTTAAGCACCTGCTCACACTGCTCAATCGTCAGCGTCAGTGGCGGCTCAATACGAATGGTTTTCGAGTTGTTGAGTGTTCCCGCAACCAGTACACGCTGGCGGAACATTTCGCTCGCAAACGTGTAGCCAGTTTCGTTATCCACAAACTCAATAGCCATCAGCATTCCTCTGCCGCGTGCATCCTGCACCAGATCCGGGTATTCCCGCGCCAGCAGGCGGAAGCCGTCCAGCAACATGTCACCTTTTTGCTCAGCCTGTGCCGGTAAGTTCTCTTCCAGCAGCACATTGATGGTCGCCAGCGCGGCCGCACAGGCCAGCGGGTTACCGCCAAATGTGGTGGTGTGCAGGAAAGGATTATCGAACAGGACGGAGAAAACCTCTTCGGTGGCGATAGTCGCACCAATCGGCATCACACCGCCGCCCAGGGCTTTCGCCAGACACAAAATGTCCGGCTGGACGTTCTCATGCTCACAGGCGAACATTTTGCCCGTACGCCCCATCCCGGTCTGCACTTCATCAAAGATAAGCAGCGCGCCAAACTCATCACACAGCTTACGCACGGCTGGCAGATAACCCTGCGGAGGCAGGATCACGCCGCCTTCACCCTGAATGGGCTCAAGGATCACCGCAGCAACATCATCGCCCGTTTTATGACATTCGCTAAGCAGGGTACGCATGGCCTCGATATCGCCAAACGGCACATGACGGAAGCCCGGCAGCAACGGCATAAATGGCTTACGGAAGGTCGATTTCGCCGTCGCAGACAACGCACCCAGGGATTTACCGTGGAACGCGCCGCTGGTCGCGACGAACGTGAATTTGCCACGTGGCGACTGGTACGCTTTGGCGAGCTTTAACGCCGCTTCGACGGATTCCGTGCCGCTGTTGCTAAAGAAGCTGTATTTGAGTTTGCCAGGCGCTAATGCCGCCAGCGTTTTTGCCAGCATCGCCCGCAGTGGGTCGAGAAGCTCCTGGCTATGCAGAGGTTGTTTTGCAAGTTGATTCTGTACGGCGGAAACCACTACTGGATTACGGTGCCCCACATTGAAGATACCAAACCCACCCAGACAATCTAAAAACTCCTGTCCCTGGGTGTCGACAAGCGTATTGAGACTTCCCGCTTGCCATTCTACGGCTCCGTAATCCCCGCCGGCAGTAACAGATTTTCGATACTCTAAAAACCCCGGATTTACATGCTCTTTAAAGTATTCTCGTACCTCTCGGTTTAATTCTTTCATCTCCTCATGATCAAGCTTTCGTTTCTCAATGAGGTTCAGTGCGTGTGCGCTGCAGGCCAGGGCCGATGCGCTGGAAGGTAATCTGTTCAAAATGTGCTCCCGGGGCTCGCGTATCACATGATACTGATTTAAGTATTGCAGGGATTGCGCCACATCGAAGCCGCAAACGAAAATCGGGATAAACACCAGGGGAAAACGCACTTGTACGAGATTAGATCCCGCATCTTACCCTTTGTTACGTTCTGAAATGGAGGAAAAGCAGACATAACACGAGCGTTATTTCAACAACACGCACCGTTATAGTGCGTTTTCTGCCTCATTATTGCGCAGGATAAATGAGTGAAACTTAGTAGTTGCGGCTAGTTACTATATAAATCAGCAAGTTAATAACATACAAATAGTGCGGTTTAATCGCAAATTGCGATCTAAATCAATTTTAACAACTAAAGATAAATTCATTATCGCCGAAATAACATTCGATAAAATTTTTAACAGCCGAATAACTTGCAAAGGATGCTAATCATGTCCGCTCCGCCGTTTGTCACGCAACGGGAATATACCCTTGATGCTGACACCACTCTGATGTCGACTACCGATTTGCAAAGCTATATCACCCACGCCAATGACACCTTCTCGCAGGTAAGCGGCTTTGATCTGGACGACCTGATCGGCCAGCCGCACAACCTGGTACGCCACCCGGATATGCCGAAAGCCGCCTTTGCGGACATGTGGTACACCTTAAAACAGGGCGAACCCTGGAGTGGTATCGTTAAAAACCGCCGTAAGAATGGCGACCATTACTGGGTACGGGCTAACGCTGCGCCAATGGTGCGTAACGGAAAAGTGACAGGCTATATGTCCATTCGCACCCGCGCCACCCAGGAAGAGATTGACGCTGTTACACCTTTATATAAGGCAATCCAGGAAGGGCGAGCTAAAAAGCGTATCCATAAAGGGCTGGTGGTTAGCCGGGGCTGGCTGGGGAAACTGCCCTCTCTGCCATTACGCTGGCGGACGCGCGGGATGATGGCGCTACTATGGATGATGCTGGCGACCGGCCTGTGGCTTTTCGGGAATGGCCCGGCGACGATTTTGTTCAGTGCCGGCATTTTTCTGTTGAGCTGTGCCTGCCTTGAATGGCAAATCGTGCGTCCGGTTGAAGAGGTTGCCCGTCAGGCTCTCAGCGTGGCAACCGGCGAACGTAATAGCGTGACGCATCTGAAACGTAGCGACGAACTGGGCCTTACTTTGCGTGCCGTGGGGCAGTTGGGGTTAATGTGTCGCTGGCTGATTCACGATGTTGCCGGTCAGGTGAGTAGTGTGCGTAACGGTAGCGAAACGCTGGCAAAAGGTAACGAGGATCTGAACGAACGTACGCGTCAGACGGTCGTCAATGTGCAGCAGACGGTTGCCACGATGAGCCAGATGGCCGCCTCGGTGCAGAATAATTCCCATACCGCGACAGAAGCAGACAAGCTCTCCAGCTCCGCCAGTAATGCGGCGGCGCATGGTGGCAAAGCAATGGAAACGGTAGTGAAGACGATGGATGAAATCGCCGACAGTACGCAGCGTATTGGTTCAATCACCGCATTGATTAATGACATCGCTTTTCAGACGAACATCCTGGCACTGAATGCCGCGGTGGAAGCCGCCCGTGCCGGTGAGCAGGGCAAAGGTTTCGCGGTGGTTGCTGGCGAAGTTCGCCACCTTGCCAGCCGTAGCGCCAGCGCGGCAAATGATATTCGCAAGTTGATTGATGCCAGCGCCAGCAAAGTGCAATCGGGCTATGAACAGGTCCATGCGGCAGGCAGGACGATGGACAATATCGTCGCTCAGGTCCAGAGCGTAACCTCCCTGATTGGACAGATTAGCCAGTCGACTTCTGAACAGGCGCAAGGGCTGTCAGAACTGACACATGCCGTTGCCGAGCTTGATACCATCGCGCAAAAAAATGCCGGACTGGTAGCCGAAAACGCCAATGTTTCTTCCATGGTAAAACACCGCGCCAGTCGTTTGCAGGACGCCGTTTCCGTACTTCATTAATTCCTCTCCCTCTCTACACACAGAGAGGGAATTTTCACTTTCTATTTATTTAACCTTGTTTTTTATATGGTTGTATTGTGCGGTTTAATTTGTTTTTTTTATATTTATAAAATGTTAAATTAATATTAAATATGGTTTCTTTTTTGATCAATTATATTTCATTAAATTTAACTTGTTATTCTTATTAAAAGATAATTAAGCACGGTTAATATACGTTGCGCAACTTCTTCCCTCAGAACATATAACGATCAATAGATCTGAATTAATAGCTGAGAACTATCAGAACAAGCACGATCAAAATAAAAAAACGATCAATCTCATAAAGTTAGCGCTGCGGTTACCGATAACTTGCAGTGGAGATATTATTTCTGGCGTCTCTTTTAACGCAACACATCTAACTCTTTGTTAGAAAGAGTTTTTATCAGAATTACAATCATGTGCATGGGGGATTATATGTTTTTACATGATGTAAAAATTGGTGCGAAATTATTTTTCGCGTTCGGTTTTTTTATTGTCCTGATGGTAGCCAGCTCCGCTCTTTCACTGTTCAGTCTGAATCGCGCTAATAATGGAATGCAGGATATTATTCACAATGATTATCCGACTACAGTAAAAGCCAATCAACTCATAGATAACTTCCAGAGCTTTGTCAGTACGCAGCAACTAATGTTGCTGGACTCGGATGGAAAATGGCAGGAAGAGACCCAGAAGCAGCTCGGCGAAATTAGCTCCCGCGTAACGGTTCTTCTGGACGATCTGACAAAAAACCTCCATGACAGTGAATCGCAAAAAATCCTCGCCGAGATTAAAGATATCCGCCAGCAATTTTTGGACTCGCGTTTCCGTATTCTGGAAGCCGTGAAGAATCAGGACCATTCGGCAGCTATCACCGAAATGATGACCAAAATGGTGCCGATTCAGAGAGCTTATAAACAGAAAGTGATGGCCCTGATCGCCATCCAGGATGCGCAGATGCGTCATGGTAGCGAGCAGGTCCAGAGTGATTTCACGACCAACCGCTTATTGCTGATTGCCCTGGCGATTATCAGTATCGGTGTGGGGGCGCTTTTGGGATGGGTGATAGTGCGTGCCATTACTCGCCCGCTGCGTGAAGCGGTGACGTTTGCTGAGGCGATTGCCAGCGGTGATTTAACCCGTACTATCCACTCTGATTATCGTGATGAGACGGGTGTGCTGCTGCGTGCACTGATGGAGATGAAAACTCGCCTGGTCGACATTGTTCAGGAAGTACAGTTTGGCTCGGCAAGTATTTCGAGCGCAGCGGCGCAAATTGTGGCCGGAAACCAGGATCTGGCAGCCCGCACAGAGGAGCAGGCCAGTTCTGTCGAACAGACCGCATCGTCCATGGAGCAGATTACCGCTACCGTGAAGAACACCGCCGATCACACGACCGAAGCCACCAGCCTGTCGGCGGATGCGGCCAGTGTGGTTAAAAACAACGGTGAGATGATGAAACAGGTCACCGAGAAGATGCGTGTGATCAATGAGACATCCAACCGCATGTCTGACATCATTAACCTGATTGATGCCATCGCCTTCCAGACCAATATCCTGGCGCTAAACGCGGCAGTCGAAGCAGCACGCGCGGGCGAACATGGTCGCGGGTTTGCGGTTGTGGCTGGTGAAGTGCGCCAACTGGCACAAAAAAGCGCCGCCTCTGCCAATGAAATCCGCCAGCTTATTGAAAATTCCACCAGCCAGACCCGTGAGGGCATGGCGCTGGTGGAAAAAGCCAGTAGTTTGATCAACGGCATGGTGAGCAATGTTCAGGAGATGGATGTGATCCTGCGTGAAATTGGCCAGGCAAGCCGCGAACAGACCGACGGTATTTCGCAAATCAATAGCGCTATCGGCCTGATTGACTCCACTACGCAACAGAATTCAAGCCTCGTGGAAGAGTCCGTTGCAGCGGCGGCGGCGCTTAACGAACAGGCGACGCATCTGCGTGAACTGGTGCAAGTCTTCCGCCTGCGTGAAGATGGGGTAATGGCCTAATCGAGCTGCGAGATATCCAGCGCCGCCCGGTCGATAATGCCGATAATCTGTTTCAACTGGGCGGCGCTGACCTCTGACTGGTTTACTTTCAGATCCAGTACCGCCTTGAAGTTTTCCAGCGCGCGCTTCATCTGCGGATCTTTTCGTAACTGATAACCCACGCTTCTCGCCTTGATGCGTGCCTGAATGTGCTGCAGATGTTCGCTGTTTTCTGCAAGCCACGCCCGGCCTTCCGGGGTAATCGCTATCTTTTTACGTCCACCGTCTTCTTCGTTAATGATAATAAGCTGCTGATCCTGCAAAAGATCCAGCGTCGGGTAAATCACCCCTGGACTGGGTGTGTAATTTCCCTGCGTCAGGGTTTCGATCTCCTTAATCAGTTCATATCCATGGCTGGCATTACGGGTAAGGATATCCAGGATAACCAGACGTAATTCCCCATGGCCAAAAAAGCGTTGACGACGGCCGCCACCGCGCCCGTGATGGGCTTCGCCGTGGTGGCCGCGATGATGTTCCCCACGAGACCCGGTGTGACACTCGCCGTCGTGACTATGCTGGCACTCTTCATCGAATGCATTGTGATGATGTCGCATGTATTGTTCCTCGGTAAATTTGATATATCTAATTTATATCTAAAATTGAAAAACAGACAAGTTTGATTTTTGTTATTTTTTTAGTTTGTTGATTTATATAAATTTTAATTTGATTTTTAACAGGTCGTGCTTTTAATTTTTTGTGTATCTAAAAAATGCTTGTCATCTCATCAAACAGCAATCATTATCATTTAAAATCAATTTAGATATATCGTATTCATTTTTGCAAAGGCCGATTATGACAATCAAACAACAACGTTATCCGCAGCGTGTGCGCAATGATTTGCGTTTTCGCGAGTTGACCGTAGTACGCGTCGAACGTGTGGGAGCCGGATTCCAGCGCATTGTGCTGGGCGGTGAAGCGCTGGAGGGGTTTACCTCTCGCGGGTTCGACGACCATACCAAAGTCTTTTTTCCGCAGCCTGGCAGCAAGTTTACTCCCCCGCAGGTAACCGATGAGGGTATCGTCTGGGCTGATGGGCCGCGCCCCGCATCGCGTGATTACACACCGCTGTATGATGAGAGCCGGCATGAACTGGCGATCGATTTCTTTATTCATGAAGGGGGCGTGGCGAGCGCCTGGGCAATGCAGGCCCGGGCGGGTGACAAGCTGACGATCGGCGGCCCGCGTGGATCGCTGGTGGTGCCCGAAGATTATGCCTGGCAGTTGTATGTGTGTGATGAATCCGGGATGCCGGCGTTGCGCCGTCGCCTGGAAGGGTTAAGCCGCCTGGCGGTGCGACCAGAGGTGAAAGCAGTGGTCACCATTGGGGAGGCATCGTACAAAGATTATTTTGCTCATTTACCTGATTTCAACATTGAGTGGGTGGTGGGTCATGACGGGCAGACGGTGCAGGATAAACTGGCGTCGGTTGCCATCCCGCCGGCAGACTATTTTATCTGGCTTACGGGCGAGGGGGCGGTAGTAAAATCGCTGCTGGAAAACTATGCGACCGGGGATATCGACCAGCAACTGGTTCGCGGTCAGGCTTACTGGCATAAGAAGTAGTTCGCTGCGCTTCCCCTCACCCAGAAGGGGAGTCGTGCACTTATGCCACTCCCCGGTGGCGCTTCGCTTACCGGGGCTACGGTTGTGCGGTGGGTAGCCCGGATAAGGCATTTACGCCGCATCCGGGAGGCTACGTGGTTACGCCACTTCGTCGTATTCGGCTTCGCTCACCTGCTGCTCCAGGGATTGACGAATCTCAGCCAGCGCTTTCTCTTGCTGGCGGAAATACCCTTCCTGATCGGTCAGTGACGATACCAGTTGCCATGACTCCTCTTTTTCCAGCGCATTCAGCTCATCGATCAGACTGGCAATATGCTGCTTCACCTCATGAATGCGCTGGCGCAGGCGGGCAAGATCGTTAAGACGATCGCTGGCCATTAACGGCTCCAGCCCTTTTTGCAGGCGGGTTAATAACAGGCGAATCGCCCCAAGATCGCCGCGCTGCCTGGCCTGATTCAACTGAACCATCATGGCATGCGCCTCCTCTTTGAAGGCGTCGTCTACCAAATCCGGGTGACAAAGTTTACTGGCCTGACGCCACAAACGTTTCAGTTCAACACGCTCATCCGGTGACATCTTCTGTTCGAAGCCAAAACGCTGCTCGGCATCGTGCTGTTGTTCCTGGTAATCCTCATACTCCTGGCGCGCTTCATCACGTGCCTGACGTGCCGGTTCATCTTCACGCGTTAAGCCTTGCTCCAGCTCCTGCGCTTCGGCCAGTAAAGACGCGATCAGCGCATTCTGCTGCTGCAGATGTTTACGCGCTTCTGCAGCCTGCGGAGACTGTGGCGGGAAACTTTGCCAGCGGCGGGTAAGGGTGACCAGCACTTCCACTGCCTGCGACAGATATTTCTGGCAGCGAAGATAATCAGCCTCACGACGATGCGCTTCGGCCTCCTGGCGACGCACGGCTGCTTCGGCGAGGATCTTACGCAGACGCAGGATCTGTGACATTAACGGCCCAAGACGGGTGAGGTACAGATCGTTGAAATCATCCAGCAACTGAATGCGTGTGTTACGTTTATCGATCAACTCACGCAACTGCTCTTCCAGCGCTTTCAGCTCCAGCTTGCTTGCGGCAACCTGCGGATCCTGCCATTGCACCACTGAACGCTGGCTCTGCAGCCAGGCATTGATGGTGCGCAACGCATCGGAATAGTTTTTCTCTTCAAGCGCCCATACGATGAACGCCAGTTCACTGTCGGTGACCTCATTTTTTAGAAAGGGAAGCTGGCTCTGAATAATGCCTTCATCTTCCAGTTCAATGGCGTATTTAATGATCTCAAGCCGTTTTATGGGTTTGTTCATGGTGTTTCGCTAAGGCGCTTAAAGATTGAGTTAATGGTAGTTGTTAATGATCAAACACGAAATAAGCTCATTGTCGTAACCGCAGCCGCTGCGTCCAACCCTGAAAGATTAGCACCAGTTCAGCTAAGCAGGTATGGCTGAAATCATAATACAGGTGACAAGTTACAGGCGTTAGTATTCCTGAAAGAAATACTTCCCCGGTACGTTTTTTCCCCACTTTCTGGCTGTTTCATCTGCATCTTATGAAGTGATTTAGCTCTCATATTTTCATGAAACCGGTTGCATGGTTGATGGACCAGGTTAGCATGAAACCGGTTTCATTCATTGCATGACTCAGTTACCGAAAATAAAAGGTAGAAAAAAGATGGCTGTTATTCGGGATTACAATAAGTTAGCAAGTGATATCCTCCGGGAAGTCGGAGGGGAAGAGAACATCAATAGCTTTACCCGTTGCGCCACGCGTTTACGTCTGGTCCTCAACGACACGCCCGCTGATGCGAAACGTCGGGTGCAAAGTCTGCCAGGAGTCATTGCGGTAGTGGAGAGCGGCGGGCAGTTTCAGGTGGTTATCGGCACCCACGTGGCAGACGTATTCAATGCGATGTCGGGGCTGGTAAAAGAGACGGCTTCCATGAGCGGCACCGTGAAAAAAACACGTAAGCTCGACGCGGTGATTGCCACCATGTCTGCCGTATTCGCGCCGATTGTCTATATTCTGGCGGCGGCAGGCATTTTGCAGGGGCTGCTGATTGTTGTCACCCTGATGGATGCCGATATCAAAACCACCGGCACTTTCGCTGTGCTCAACTTTATGTCCTGGACGCCATTTGCCT
The DNA here is from genome assembly GCA_900112785.1 of Phytobacter palmae. Taxonomy (GTDB): domain Bacteria; phylum Pseudomonadota; class Gammaproteobacteria; order Enterobacterales; family Enterobacteriaceae; genus Phytobacter; species Phytobacter palmae. Next base: position 180,647 of record FONB01000003.1, read on the forward strand.
TCCTGCCGGTATTTATCGCCATCACGGCGGCGCGCCATTTCAAATGTAATCCGTTTATCGCTGTTCTCTGCTGTTGTGCGCTGATTAGCCCGGACTGGGCGGCGCTGGCAGGGCGTATTGCCGGTGGGGAGAGTATTAACTTCCTCTTCTTTCCGCTTTCGAAAACGGTTTATACCTCCTCTGTTTTGCCGCCGCTGTTTCTGGTGTGGGCACTCTCCTGGTTCGAACGCCGGGTAGAAAAGTGGATCCCGGAAGTCGTCAGCCCGCTCTTTACGCCGCTGATCTGTTTTGTCGTCATTGTGCCGCTGACATTGATTGTCATTGGTCCCATTACCACCTGGGCGGCAATGGGGGTGGCAAATGGCTATAACGCGCTGTTCCATGCGGCGCCGGCGCTTGCAGCGGCGGTTATTGGCGGTGTGTGGCAGATTATTGTTATCTTCGGAGTGCACTGGGGCATTACGCCGGTAATCATGGCGAATTTCGACACCCAGGGTTACGACTCCTTCCAGGCTTACCAGACCATTGCAGTTATCGGCCAGATGGCAGCGGTGTTTGGCGTGTTCCTGAAAACCCGCAATACCCAGTTAAAAGCGACCTCTATGTCTGCCGGGATCACGGCCATTTTTGGTATCACCGAACCGGCAATTTACGGCGTGACGCTGCGTTTTAAAAAGCCATTTATCTGCGGTTGTATCGGTGGGGCGATTGGTGCGGTAGTCGCCAGTCTCTTCGGTAGCCTGTACTACGCCTATGCTGCGTTGCCTGGCCTGTTTACCCTGGTTAACGCCATCAGTCCTGATGCGCCGATGTCGTTTATCGGAGAACTGGTGGGGGCTGGAACCTGTATCGTGCTGACAATTGTAATGGTGCAGTTCGTGGGCTTCGAAGATCCGGCGAACGAAGAAGAGGGCAAACCTGTGGAGTCGGTTAAAGCGCAGGCGACGCCTGATGCCGCTGCGGTAAGCGCGATAGAGATGCTTAGCCCGCTGAAAGGCGAAGTGGTCGCGCTGGAGAGCGTGGCAGATGATGCGTTTGCCGGAAAAGCTCTTGGCGATGGTATTGCCATCAAGCCGGAAGAAGGAAAAGTGGTGGCCCCGTGCGACGCGACGGTGGCGACCGTGATCGAGTCACATCATGCTATTGGGTTATTGTGCGATAATGGTGCGGAGTTATTGATCCATGTTGGGTTAAATACCGTCAACCTGCAGGGGCAACATTTCCGTCCGTTGGTGAAAGAGGGGGATGTGGTCAAAGCGGGTACGCCTCTTCTTGAATTCGATAAAGCCAGCATCGAACGTGAAGGCTATGACCTGACAACCCCGGTTCTGGTGGTTAACAGTGAAGACTTCACGCTGACAAAGCATCAGCTTGATGGCGCGATTGGCAGAGGGGCGCCGTTGATGTCTCTCGCATAAGGAGGCACGGGCGCACGAACATGGTGTCAACGGAGCCAGGCGTAACCCGTCGGGCTTCGTGAGTCGTACTCGTTTACAGCATGTTTCTGAGTCGGGTATCCCCGGCCCGGTGTGAGCCACCCATTGATTGAGGTTTTCTTATGGTAACGATACTGGACGTCGCCAGAATGGCAGGCGTGTCAAAGGCGACGGTATCGCGCGCGTTAAGCGGTAAGGTGTTTGTCCGGGAAGAGGTGAAAGCCAGAATTTTACAGGCCGTTGCTGACACCGGTTATCGACCAAACCAGCTTGCTCGCAATCTTGCTAATAACAAAACCAATTCAATTGGGCTGGTTATCACCAACGGGTTATACAACGGCCCCTTCTTCTCAGGCATGGTTTATCACGCGGCGACCCGCAGCGAAGGCCATAGCCGACAACTGGTGCTTGCAGACGGAAAACACAGCGCTCAGGACGAGCGCGATGCCATTGATTTGCTCCTCGAGCTTCGCTGTGAAGCCATCATGATCTACCCCAAATACCTGTCGGTCAGTGAGCTCGATGACATCATTGACAGCAACCAGACTCCGATAGTGGTCATTAATCGTGAACTTATCAGAAACCGAAATCGCTGCGTGTTTACCGATCATCGACGTAGCAGCGAGGAGATGGTGGAACATTTGCTGGCTCAGGGGCATACCCGGATTGCATTCGTGGCTGGCGTATGTGGTTCGCCGACCGGTGAGCGCCGTTTACGCGGCTATCGTGATGCGTTGCGAAAAGCGGGTATCAGCCCGGATCCACAACTGGTAGTGCGGGGGGCCTGGAGTACCGAAAGCGGTTACGAAGCGGGACGCCAGTTGCTGGCGCTCAATATCCCGTTCACCTGCGTGCTGGCAGCCAATGACGATATGGCCATTGGCCTGGCGAAAGCGTTTCAGGATGCGGGGAAAACAGTGCCGGGGGAGATCTCGCTGGCCGGATTCGATGATTCGGTGATTGGCAAGTACTACACGCCTGCTTTGACAACGATCCACGTTCCGATGGACGAAATGATCCGCGATGCAGTCGAAATATTATTGCATCCTGACGAAAAGGCTGTGTTTTCCCATCAGGGAACCCTGGTGAGCCGTGAGTCAGTTGCCCGACGCGTTGACGCGAAGTGAACATGTACACGTCAAAAGCGAAGCGTGATGTTGTACGCAAGAGCGCATGGTGTGGCAGATGACGTATGGTTTACGGAGTGAAAAGAAAAACTGGGCGATTGCGATAACCCATGCGCCCGGACGGATTACCTTTAGCACCGGTTATCGCCATCAACATTAAAAAGCCGCCATGCCGTTACGCGCTGGCGGCTTTTTTGCCCTTACTGACGCGATTGTATGCGCATACCGCGAGATAATGTTGCGATACGCTGCGTACGACTGTAGAGCACGAATAAAATAAACCCTCGTCCATTAAGCACATAACGGCAGGCCAGCATGATGAGCAATGCTACCAGCATGATGATCGCATGATGCGTCTGCCCATCCAGCACGGTGAGCGCCAGAAACACCGCGCTCAGCACGGTAAGGGCGCCATGTACCAGGCCATACCATGCCAGTCCGGATGTTTTACCGCGCGCGATAAGATAAGTGGCGGTCAGGTTGCTGAAAATAAACAGGACTGCGGGCAGGAAGAAGAGCAGCGCCCTGGCTGGTGGTGTCTGCCTGGGTAGCATCGACATCAGTGTCAGTAGATTACAGGCGAAGGCTACCAGAAAAAACAACAGCACAAACGCCAGCGGAAATCCGTTCTGGCGCGGCAGTTCAGACGGCGGTTTATCAAACCAGCGCTCCAGTTCGGGCGTTGAATGTTGCAGCAGGCTGTTATCACCACGGGCGATCACCTGCTCCATCTCCCTGCCATGCGCCAGTAGATCGCAAAAAAACCAACCAGAAATTAGCGTAGCCAGGCGCATTACAGTACCGCCAGCGACTGGATGGTGCCCACAATATAGCGGCCTGCTTTGGGTATCCCATCCGCAATATATCGCCCGGTTTTGGGAATATTGCCCGGCGAGGCAACGACGCCGCTCACCGCGCTTCCTGCCAGCGCTGCCGCACTGGTTACCAGGTTGCTCAGTTGCCGGGTAAGTTCCACCTGCACGGGTTCCACCGGGAAGCGTTTGGGATAGATGCCTGCCCGGATAAGGGCCTTTACTTCTTTATTACTGATGCCCGGGTTTTGCAGCTTGATGATAAGCTCAGTCAGGCGTTTACGATCCTGGCGAGGATACTCTTTCAGCCACTGCGAGGCTCTTAACGACGAGATGGATTTCATTGAACGCCATGTACCGACGATCTCTTTGAGCGCGCCGCCTGCGCTTGCCAGAGAGATAAGATCGAGTGCAGTAGACGTGGCGTTATACCAGCCTTGCGAATCCAGCCAGGCTACATCCTCACCGCCATTCTCCACAAGATCATACAACCGGTAGAGCCCATTAATACATTGCAGGCCTGTAGCCGCCGCACCGGCATAACCCAGTGCCACCAGTGCGCCGCTGGCGCCGGCAGTGAGCGGGACGGCAGCCCCCGCAGTGGCCATGACACCGGCGGTAACGATCATCGCACCGCAGGAGAGGACGGTGGAGGCGATTTCCGGGCCGAGAGACGTTGCGGAGACGGCGTCGGTCAATGACTTACCCACAGTGGTTTTTGACCCTTGTGCGGGAGGCTTTGTCACAACCACATGCGTTACGATGCCGCTTTGTCCGTTCGGGTGACGTTTACTGGGGCGTACCAGATAGCGCTCCGGGCCATCGGCGTAAATAATGCCGGCCTGCGCAAAATCACGCGTACAGTCCATCGCGGCACCAAGTGCATCGAAATTGAAATCTGTCGCACCTTTACCGCTAAAGCGGGCAAAATCATAACCAGGCATATTTGCTTCGGGGTTGAGTCCGGGCAGCGTCATTTTTCATTCCTTGTAATGATGAGTACAGAAGTATTAATCCAGGATTATTCCTGGACTCCCAGGGTTAACAAATGAGGGTTTTTCCCCTGTGTGCGGACCTGTTTCGCCACACAATATTCAGACCAGACGGAGATACTTGCCCAGTATCATTTACTGTCTGGAGCGCATGAAAATAGATTTATTTTCGCTAACTTTTTGATTTAATTTGTTTTGTCTGTGTTTTCTCTTGCCGCGATTACTGACGAAAGGCAAAGGAAACGGTAAAGTTTCCTTATTTTAGACAGCGAACAGGCAAACTTCACCCCGCCAAAAAATGGGCTTTTCTCCTTCGCCAGGATGAGATGAGATATTTTTGATGTGAATAATTACACGATGTAATTACGTTGCAGAAATATATTTAGCAGCGGAAAACTCTTTTTTAGCGACATTAACATAACTGTAAATTCAGTCGGGTAGTAAGTATATTCTGGCTGAATCGCTACCGGGATTGGGTGCTAATTCTCAAAACAGATAAAATAGTAATGTCTCCACGTTTACACCGCTGGCGGCCTGGCGCGTTGTGCATTACCCTGGAGCCGAAAATTACTCTCGCATTCGAAAAGGAGCCAGGTTCAATGTCTAATCAACACATAATGAAAGCCATGTTCACGCAGCAGCGAATTCAGATTATGCATTTAGGTAAGCATCATAAGGAATATACCGATGCATACATTTTTGCGTGGGAGTCCGGCGTGTATCCGTTTTTGCACGATTTAGGTGGTGAGCATCAGTATCTTCCCCATGAGTTATACGGTGACTATTTTGAGGTCACTGCACAGAAGGGCGCATCCATTTATGAACGTCTTAATCGGGCATGGGCAGATGAGGAGGATAATTTAACCTACAGCAGACTGGAGTCCGACCTGATGGGCATTGGCAGTGCGTGTGACTGGCGTCCGGATGAGTTAATGAATGTTTGTCGCTATCTTTTCCTGACAGGCTGTTTTGACGATGTATTCTGGAAGGCATTGTGCAAGCCAACGGCAGATTCATCATGGGTTGAGTTCGTGCAGGATGCTTACAGCCGGGAGCATGACACGGCATTTATGTGAGCACGTAAGGGCAATGAAGGGCACATAAGATAAAGTGTGGGTTATCACGGAAAGGCTACCAGAATATAACCGTGAACCCCCGCACGAGTTGCTGAACATCTGATATCAGCAGAGGAGCGACGCCAGTCAGGGTCTCAGCAAGTATCCGCTTCACTAATACCAGCGGTTATATTTAATATAAAAATATGAAACGATGAGAAACCATAAAAATGTAAGTCTGCCTGAATAGTCAGGAATGAATCGAATAAACAAAAAAGCCCCCGCGAGAATAAGTGCGACGGGTACTAAGTGAGAGTGGGCTTCCCACAGAAATATTAGAATTTTCTTCATCTTTTTAATAACTTATACAAGGTATCACCCGTTGTCTTTTCATTGTTACCGATTGATTATACTATATAAATTATCTTAATCATTTGTGGTTTAACAAGGAACTAAAGCATTTCAGGGTTTTTTGATACAGTATCCTGATACTACGCTGCATCCTGAAATTTGAGTTTGTTAGCCACAAGTGATGCTACTTGTGGCCTTGAATATAAAAGTATGCCATTTGCATACATCGATGACATACAGTTAACCAACTTTTTGTGTGATTCGAAAAGCACAGCGCTACTGAGTGGCAGATTTGCGATAGACATGGATAGCGCCCGTCTGCTGGACTTCTCCGCATACTCATAGGCTTTATCACCTGTTTTTTTGAGCAGTTCTGCAAGAGTCGAACTTTTTTTTCTCCAGTTTGTTTAAGGGCTTTCCTGAAATAGGTTCCTGCCATATCAATCGCGATATTATTTCGATGATATATTTTCTGCTACAGCTCAATGTGAGCGTCGGTCTTCATACTTTTAATCGTTCCCATATTGGAAACATGTATTTTTCATAATGCTCTTGTTAGCGCCACTGCTAATTTCATCTCTGACTGCAACTTCATCTTTGCGTAGCTGTCTGCTGCTCTTGCGAGTCTCGTTGTAGTACGATTAACCTGTTAATCATCGAGCAACATCGGCAGAGGGAGTAAGGAAGATAATGAAAAAGGGCGGCAATAAGATTATTTATTTTTTGGTAGTGGTTGTTTGCTTCCTGTTTTTTCCGGAAATAGTAATTCGCGTACTCACTCCTGAACAATTTGCGCGATTAAGTGATTTGACAAGCCTGGGGGGTTTGTTCAGCCACCTTTTTTCTGTCATGATTTTTCTCGGTCTGGTTTCTATTTTGCTGGGGGTGCTGGCCATCTGCGTTTCGAAAAAAATTTATCGGCATCTGATACGCTCCAGAAGCTAATCGACGTATTACCGTGCGGCTCTTTTTCTGTGCATGCCTTAAACGCATTATTTTGTATGCGTCCGGTAATTTTTTAATCGGCACCGAGGTCAGTGCTGGCAAGGCTCCTGTGACCTGATGCAACTGCATTAAAATCGTTCTTCGCGGCGGGGATAGGGCTGCGCTCTGGGGCGGTTATTTGTTAGCGAGACGGTGACGCTACTATCTGGCTGTTGATGAGCAAAGGGTCAATCTGGCCGGGAACTCAAAAAAATGCATGAACTCAAGGGGCTGTTTACACTAGCGCCATTTGATTGCCGCCTGGTAATCGGAAAATAAAAAAGCCACTTTAGAAAGTGGCTTAACGATATGATTTTAATGCTAAAATTTGGTGGCCCCTGCTGGGTTTGAACCAGCGACCAAGCGATTATGAGTCATAAAATCGACATGTTTCTAATCGTTCGTCATTGACGCTTCTTGTATTTTTAATTGTCTATAATCAATCGTTTATGATGTTGTTTTTGTTTCTGATTGGTTGTCTCGTCTCCCCATTGTACTATCGTTACCTGACCCATTACCTGACCCAAAATGGGCATCGGGTCAGGTAACGCTTATCCTTAGAAAGGTAACCTCATGGCCGCTAATCTTACCGAGACTGCTATACGTGGATTGAAGACAAAAAGCACGTCGTACTACGTGTGGAGCAACAGCGCTCAGCGTGGTACCGGCAGGCTTGGCGTTAAGGTTCAGCCTTCAGGCAGCAAGGTTTTTTATTTCCGTTACTACGTTGAGAAAGGGAAGAAAGAAAAATTCATTCAGTTAGGCATCTGGCCTGAGATGAAACTGGTGACGGCCAACGAGCTGGCGAAAAAGTACGGAGCCTGGCTTGTTGAAGGAAAAGAACCCCAGCAAGAACTTGAGCAACAACGCCTGGCCGAGCAGCACATCATGCAGCTTCATCGCTCGCAGGGATCGTTTAAAGAATTGGTGCATGGTTACGTTAATAAGATGAAGCTCGACAATAAGCGGACCTGGGCCGATGTACTGAAGCGTCTTGAAAAAGAGTGCTATTCAGTCATTCCTTGCGAGACCAAAGCGAAAGATGTCACGCCCTTACAGATCAAAACGATCTTGTCAGGCATTATCCAGCGTGATGCGGTGGTACATGCAAATCGAATTCGTTCCTATCTGATGGCGGCATTCAACTACGGGCTTAAAGCCGATAACGATCCGATGAATACCCGCGTGGGCATTACGTTCGGGCTTGAGGTTAATCCAGTATCGGCCATACCGAAGCAGTCCTCGGCGGAGAAAGTGGGTGATACATGGTTAACTCTGGAAGAGCTTCGTTTTGTCATGGAACAGTTCGCTCAGGCAACTAACGTTGGGCCGCTGATGCAGCACCTAATCCGCTTCTGTGTTTATGCTGGCGGGCAGCGCCCGTTTGAAATGATTGCCAGCCAATGGAGCGCGATTGACTGGCAGCAAAAGACGCTATTGGTCATAGCCGATGTATCGAAAAACAAGCGTGAGCACCTGATCCCGCTGACTGAATCGGCACTACAGGAATTAGCCTCAGTGAAAGAGCTGACTAAGGAGAGTAACAGTCCCTACATCTTTCCACTCTCGACCAATGCCGAGCGTCCAGTACGTACCGACAGCCTTGCACGTTCCATTATGTATTTTCGGGCCTTTAATCCCGAGTTTAAAGTTTTTACAGCACGAGATTTACGTCGCACCTGCAAAACGCTGATGGGGGAGGCGGGGATCAGCAAAGAGATCCGCGACCGAATCCAGAATCACGCTTTGAATGACGTCAGCTCGAAACACTATGATCGTTATGATTACTTGCCTGAAAAGCGTAGGGCGCTTGAGATCTGGGAAGAGCGGGTTAACAACTATCAGCGACAGCAGGAAAACAACGTTGTGAACTTGTTTGGGCGGAGGTAAGAGCTTGGCAAAATATGAGCTAAATTCAGCAGAAGAGCGTTATCAGCCGGGCTCTGGAGATTTAGTGCTGGCTAATAAGCTGGGAATCATTGATGAAGAGGAAATGGAGGCGCTGGAATCAGGCTTGCTGCTGATGCTTTATGAACAGCTATTTATCGAAGGCCAGCCGCCAGCGGTGCTGGCTTTTGAGCACATCAGTGGGTGGCATCGCCAATGGCTGGGGAATGTGTATGACTGGGCTGGGAGGTTACGTAATGCCAACTTGGCTAAGGATGGTTTCCAGTTTGCTGCTGCCGACAGGATTCCGCTTCTTCTTGATGGTTTCGAGAAGCAGTTTCTCGCTCGGTCTGGTGAACTGAAATCCATGGCTCGTCCGGAGCTGGTAAGTTATCTGGCTGAATGCCATGTGGAGTTTATTTTGATCCATCCATTCAGAGAAGGTAACGGGCGTCTGTCGCGACTGCTTTGTGATGTACTGTCGGTTCTGGCGGGGAAGGGCTTACTGGACTACAGTCTTTGGGATGAGCACAAGGCGTTTTACTTCAAGGCAATACAGGCAGGCGTATCAGGGAACTACAGCCCTATGATGCAACTGGTGAATGATATCTTACCAGATTAACGGGCAAGGCCGACGGCTTTCGCTTGTGCCTGATTTTTTTTGAGTTGCTGCTCAATCTTTTGCACAGAAACACCGGTTTCGATCGCGGTTGAGCTGGCAACGGCGCGATAGATTTGGGCTTTTGTTACAGGTGTTTTCTTCATGATGCTGTGTTCTCTTAAGTTAATCTGGAAATTTTAGAGGGTAACGGGGCTGCTTGCAAGGCATAGACTGAATGCCACTTTTCAGTTATATAAATCAATATATAAAGCACATATAGCGCAAGCAGCCAAGCGTCACACAGGACGACAAGTCGAATGACATTAAAGCGGCCCGATTTTTACCCTCTGTCAATGGCATCTGAAAAGTGCCATATCATGTCTGAAAATTTACTGAATGATTGGCTTGATCATAAAGTTCCACTCTACATTCGGTTGGATGCTTTGCCATGCCAGATCGTCAGGTACCTTGGTGGAGGCCAATTTCTTCTTAAAGATTGGGAGAGGAAAATTAAATCAGGCATGGATTATTATCAGCATGAAAAAATGCCAGAGTTTAAAATAAGGCATTTTTACCCGGAGAAAAATGCAGAAATTGAATCTCGACTTCTGGAAGGTGACTTGGGGATATGTCGTTATTCCTACAATGGGCATGCACATGGTTACTGGCGGGTAAAGGCTACGCCAGTGACTCGTTTTGCTGAAGACCATTACGTGCTAACGGATATGGATACTGTCAGAGAAAATAATAATATTGCAGGTGCGATTACGGTATATGGTAAAGATGATAGAGATTATTTGATATTTCCAAGTAAAATTTTTCGAGATAAATCAGAACTGTTTTTTGATGCAAATGAATTGTCACCACAAAGTGTAGAAAGCATGCCCGGCGTGAAAAAAGAAAAACAAACCCGCATTTCTAGGCCAGAAAGAATAGCCCTATATGTCATGCTGAAAGAGCATTATCTTGATGGCAATGGTGAGGTCAATTTTTCAAAAATGGCGGAGATGCTTACTGTGGCATCCAAAAAATATGGATTCAGTGACTCATTCAGTGATGATACTATTGCGGACTGGATAAAACGTTTTGAAGGTAAAAGATTATAAAAATTCATTAGCCAACATCCCACTGATGGCAAATCAGCCAGAATGGCTATAAGTCCATTTTAAAGATGAGACAATAGTCTACACGCGCTAAAGCCAGTTGAATAGCCATCCACAGCAACCGCATTAAGCCCCGCAATAAGCGCTGACACCTTAATAAGGGATTAACCGCTTTCATTCACTTACCCATCTGCGACATGCTGCTTTCAATGAAACAAAGGAGGCAGTATGAGTACAACGTCTATCATTCCAACCCCTGAACAACGGCTACAGATTTTGCATATCTACGGTGAGAAAGGTGACCGTCTGGTACGGGAAAAAGAGCGCCAGTATATCACTTCGATTTCTCGCTCGACAGCTTGGAAGCTCGAAAAGGCTGGGAAGTTTCCTCAACGTAAGGCACTTGGGGCTAAGTCGTGTGGCTGGTTACTTAGCGATCTTCTTTACTGGATTAATGTACGAGGATGATCTTAATCTTTTAGTATTTTTTCCCCAATGGTTGGGAGTGCATCTTGCTATTTCCACTATTAATAGCGGAATAGCAACTCAACCGAAGGTACTTTTGACATTAAATGATGATGAGGTTTTATGTCTGGAGATCGAAAGTTCCCTATACATGTGTTCCCCACAAGCGTGAGAAATGCAATTTATGAAGTAGTGCAACATACTCAGGCACCACTTGCCATGGTTGCCGCAGAAATGCTTGGCGTTATTTCTCTTGCTTGTCAGAACCGAATTGATGTTTGTAGGTTGAATAATCTACGTAGCCCGACATCACTTTTTATTGTGACAATTGCGGAGTCAGGGGAAAGGAAAAGCACGGTAAGTAAGTTGTTAATGAAACCGATTTACCAGCTGGAAGAACGTTTATTCGAGCAATATAAAAAGGATCTTATTAAATGGCAGTATAAAGTAAAGATTTTCAAGGCAGAGGAGAAAGCCTTGATGTCAAAAATGAAGTCAGAGATCCGTGGTGGCAAAGATCCAACCATAACACATGAAAGTCTGAGTATGCTGCAAGATAGTTATCCTGTTGAACCGGTCAGATGCAAGTTGATGTTTAATGACACCACCCCATCGGCGATAAAAGAGTATCTCTGTGGTGACTGGCGATCAGTTGGCATTTTATCAGATGAGGCTGGGTCCATATTTAATGGCTATGCATTAAATGAATTACCTTTTGTCAACAAAATGTGGGATGGCGCAACGTATTCAGTCGAAAGGAAAAACGCGCCTGAGAGGTTAATAAGAAATGCTAGATTGACATTATCACTGCAGGTTCAACCTGTAGTTATTAATAGATATATTGAAAGAAAAGGGGATGTAGCAAAAGGGATAGGCTTTTTTGCTCGTACGCTTATTAGTCGTCCCTTTTCAACACAAGGATATAGACAAATAACTAACCCTGTTATCTCAAGTGAACATTTACCTCTGTTCCATGAGCGATTAATGGAGATCGTCAACGAGGGTATTATAAAAAAAGATGAACGTATCTGCTTGCATTTCTCATCAGAAGCTGCTGAGCGATGGATTGCATTTTATAATCAAGTTGAAACAGAAATGCGGTTAATTGGATTTCTTTCAGACTTTAAAGATTATGCATCTAAAATCGCTGAAAATATGGCAAGGGTTGCGGCATTATTACACTATTTTAATGGTGATGAAGGAGACATATCTCTAACCGCTGCAGAAGCTGCTATAGAGATCAGCGCATGGTACGCAGATGAGTATATAAAATTATTTTCCAAACAGCAGGAGCTGTATGTGGTTAATACAGATGCAAATGAGCTTTATTGGTGGATAAAAGAGTACTGTAATAAAAATTTTGTACCTTACATTAGGAAAAATACAATACTGCAATATGGACCCAATCGGTTTAGGGATCGTAATAGAACGAATGAATTACTAAGCACACTTTACTCACAAGGTAAAATAAGCACCTATAAAAAAGGTAAAACTCTTTTTATCCAACCAGAAAGTATTGGGGTGTTATTTAAAACGGCGCTTTGCTAGCGAAGTCTAATAAGTTATTTATTCACTCTTACTAATTGCAGAGTTGTTTTTATCAGTCATTAAAGGCTATGGCTGCCCTTTGCTTAAATTTACATGTAGGAAAGGTAATATATAGCTGATTAGAACTAACGTGTAAACAACTTTCAATAAATAGCTACTAATATATCCCTGTGACATCACAGGGATAGTTAATCTAGGGATGTATTATGAAATTATACCAAGGCTCTCATGGCGATCACATCCTCGCCTACCGAGAAAGAATTGCTCAGACAGTTAGTAACGCTATTAAGCAGTTTCCACGGACTATGGCAATAAGAGTTGATCTTCATTACCCACCTATTTTGGATAATGGTGATACGGTATGCTGCTTTCCTAATCTTGAACCAGGTGCAATATCTCGTTTTCTGGATTCGCTTAAAGCGATTCTGGAAGCGCATGAGCATCGCAGAAAGTTTGCAGGAATCAGAGTTAACAAAAATGTTGTACGCAATGTCTGGGCAAGAGAATACTCGAAGAGTGGAAAATGCCATTTCCATATCTGCTTATTTTTTAACAAGGATGCTTACTACCATCTGGGACATATTCAGCACAGTGGTACACTTAGCAACATGATAGTCAGAGCTTGGTATAGTGCTCTCGCCCTGGAACTTGAAGATTGTCGTGGGGTTGTACATTTTCCGAACAATTGCCGGTATGTGCTTAACGTAAATGCTCCTGATTTTGACATCATATACAATGAGTTACTTGACCGACTGGATTACTTGACCAAGCTCGATACGAAGGTATTTGGTGTGGGAGATAGGAGTTTCGGATGTAGTCGGGGATAATTTTTACTGCAATGGCCTTTCTTATGCGAGAAAGGCCAAATTAAACCAGATAACGTTAATTATTTAACTTATTCACTTACTGCAATCTGCGCTTTGGTCAAAAATATAGCATCCAAAATTTTTGTAGATTGCAATAGCTTCTCAAGAGCTGTTTGCAATGGAAAAAATACTTCATGTTCCACTGGAAACTCACCATGCTCTTTCCAGCACTCAGTGAGTAAATTAAGTTCAATCGTGACAGGTAGGAAATAGTTACCTTTCCCTTGTTCCAATAGCCCTAGTGTCTGCAGTTGCTCACGGTAGGATTGCTGAACATTACTCGCATAGCTAGCAATCTTTTTGACTCCACCAAAATACCCAGCATTCAATTTAAACTCAAAACCAAACTGTCCCTGCTCGGTTCCCGTACCCGTCAGGACGGCTAAAATATAATCATTTCCTTCAGTAACAGTCGAACTGTTTTCAAACCAATATTTGCAGTTAACGCCTTCAATGACCCAGGCTGGATGGGCCAGCCAACAATAATCCTGATGTTCGTAATTTGCTTTACCTACCCAGCTGTTGTCTTTCATAAATCGTTCAACACACTGATCAAAGCTTTTCCAGAAGGCAGGGCTTAAATGCTGTTCAAAATAAACAACAGCTTCGTTAAACATCTTTAGTTGCGAAAGAATCAGTATACCGGCCTGACGTTCTGCATCGCTGTGTGGATTCATGTCTAATCCCTTAAATTAAAATGTACGAACTCGATTAAGAAAGCAAAATGCGGCATGGGCCGCCATTTGGCGTGAAGGGGAGTTATCATTATCAGAAATGAATTGTTTGTAATGCGGTTGCAACGAAGACTCTAAAGCTGTGGCGAGATGTCGCCAGGAAATACAGGGAACATCCTCTGGTTTGAAATCTAAGCCACAGGTTAGCGGTTTTCCGCCACGAGGCGTTAAAAATATTACGGCCCAAGGACGTGACAATGCACGTAATTTTGCATCAGAACAGTATCGGGCGACTTGTTCTGGCTGTTCATACGCATCAATTTTCACCTCTATAAGCAGGAAAAAATTATCCGCATTGATTTCTACATCAACACGATTGGTATTATCGGCAGTAGGATTAGTTTCAACCCGCACCCGACAATAGTGAAGGTAATCTTCAGGGATATCATTTCTGCTGTGTCGTATTGCCTGCAGGAATGCCTGTAAAGGTAGTCTCCCGAAACCATGAGTCCCCTCGGGATCAAGAAGCCAGGCAAGAACAGCTGTGTTACGAACTTCTTTACGCCCAAGGCCTGCTACTTCCCAGGGATCAAAAGATAAAGATCGATGCTGAACAACTTTCAGTGCTTCAGAGATCAGGCTGAAGAACTCGGTTAGCTGAGATGCATCAATATTTTTTTTATCTTTTTCTCTGGCCCACTCCAATTTTTTTGGCCATTGGTGAAAAAATTCCGGTAGCAACTCAACCAGTGAAGAATTGTCATGTTCCATTAGATGCCAGCTCAAAAAAGACGAATTGTTCATATTAGCGGCAATTCAAAACACTTCATCGGTTTCCCATTCTGCATTTCTACCAATAACCGTGCAGATTGCGGTTGCTCTGCCAACAATCCCTGTTGGAATTGCCCGAACGATAAATGGGCTTCTTCAATAGCCATCTTTTGCTGCATTAGAGTCGTTGTCGCCCATTTCCGCAGCAACACTTTGTTGGCGTTTGTCGTATTACTCTGTTCCGCCAATGCACTAATGCTTTGTATCCTTTGCTGTAATTGACGTTCAACGTTTTCAATCACACTGTCGAACTCCTGATAGGTATCTGCGATGGTTTTATGGCGGTGCCTGACGAGTGTTGTGTTACCTTCGGCATGAGTCAAAAGATGTAACGCTTGCGCACGAACCTTCATTGCCAGGTCCCATTCATGGATTCGCTCATCGAGGATCTTTTGTTGGGTTTGGATCTTATTCGTAATCTCCGTACTGCCAAAGAGCCCACGGTCTTTAAGTGCAGCCACTTTGTCACCAGCAGCAGTAATATCAGTCAGTAAGTGTGCCTGCAGGGCGGAGAACTGGACTTCAATATCCTCCAGTTTTTGGCGTATTGCTGGCGAACATTGCTCCTCAATAACCACGGGAGTAATTTGCTGCAAATACTGTATGGCCCCAATGATCTCTGACTTGCGCGCGTTATTCTGGAATGCAGAAACTTCACGCACCGCCTCAACAATTTCCGTCAATTTTTTACTGATATCAGCCAGGTGCTTTTGCGCTAGCACGGCAGAAGCAATATTCAACAACATTCCGGCGTTAACAAGCTGATTGAGTTTGTCAGGATTCAGCAGAACGGCGTGTTCTTTAATCCCTTTTTCTCCCAAGCTAAATCCCCGAAAACCTGGGCCATCTTTTACACTCGCCAGAGGACCATTAATAATGACTTCCATATATTGATGGCTGGCAACATGTGCAGAGGTAGCCAGTGAGGGCAAGGTTTGCAACAGCGGGCTCAGACGTGAAATACCTGTAATATCCTGCTCCTGCATCGCCCCCGTGTTGATACTCTCCGAAGGTGGAATTGTTGCAACCGTAAGCGCAGGTTGGTGAATATCATGCCCAAAACCCCAGCGTTGATCGTATGTGAGAGCAGGCACCGTGGCGGGTGATGGCTGGGTGGCAAGCCGGAACTGGCGGGAGTTTTTTAAGCGAATCCAGGCAATTTGCACCACGCAAGGCAGTGTCACTCGAAACGCGGGGTTTGAGATATCATAGGCCGTATACAAGCCGGTAATAGCTAGGCCAACTGGCCCTGTTAATACACCCAACACACGCCCGATGCCAAGCCCTGCAATTAAAGGTAGCACTTTGCCTGCTGTCGTTTGAGCAAGGCCATTGGCAACTAATGCCGCTTTCTGCCAGACGGGGATGTCCAGACTGACAGAGGCGCTAATGCCCATACCACGCAGAATCTGGCGGCGCTCATCATCCGACATTTTTTTCCATGATGAGGTAAAGACACAGTCAATAATCAGCGCTTCTTTTTCTTCTACCGATGCAGCGGCCTGAACCTTCATCTTCAGATGGCTGGCAACGTCATCTACAATTTCGCTGTAGCTGACGCCATTGCGACGAAACAGATTCACGAACGTATTACCACCGAAATGCTGTAACTCCCGTACAAGCAGGCGCAGAGTTTCTTCATCAGGTATATCCTGGTGTTTGGCGTCCTGTAATACGGCCTTTACGCTGTCTGACATGGAAAAACCAAACTTACCGGTGTTAGTGACGTAATCGATCAGCAGATCTATATCGCCTTTATCTGCGTTCAACAGCAGTTGAACCAGCGCTTCATCACCCTGGATATCTATCTCACTCATGAAAATACCTCTGCCATATTCATCACCAAAATCTATTAAAACCCGCGCATCCCATTGATAAATGTTTCAATCACATCACGCACACGGTCGTAGACACGTGCCCGCACGTTCTTGCGTTCCAGAATCTTTGGCGTCCAGGTAAGCGTTTCCGCCACTTCATCCTCTCGCGGCATCACGTCGGTAAAGAGGTAGTTGTCCAGTAAGCCGGTTAGTTTGATGGAATCAAGTCGCTCTTCGCTGCACAAGGCTGCCAGCGCCTTACCTTTTTCCTGTTCGACATAGGCTTCAAACACCTGAGTGATATCTTCGTCATGCGAGGCATGCAGCAGGCTTTTTTCAATAAAGTTATCGATAAGCTCACGTTTACTGCGCAGCGTGACGTCGCTGTCGACAATATCCATGATCTTTTTCTTCTGCTCCTGCTGTTCTTTTGGCGGCATCGCCTGAATGCCAGCCAATAGACGCAAAATGTAGCCGACGTTAATTTCGTCGCGATGAATCAACGAGACTTCAAAATCCACGTCTTCAAGAATCGAGACTTTCTCCTTGCTGGAGTGCTTTTTCACCTTGTCGTGAATATCGAGGTATTTACTGGTGAAATCCGCAAGTGTCTGGTCCGAAAGCGGTTTCGCCGCATCTTCAAAATCGGCAAAGCTTTCGAGGATGTTTTTTAAACGCATCACATCACGAAACGCCGTTACGAATGCCAGTTGCGCTTCTTCATCCGGTAAATCGTCCACGCTTTCCACCGTTGGCGTCAGCGTTAACAAGCGATCGACAGCGTCCTGATAATCCCCGAAGTACTCGTCAAAGGGTTTGACTAGCACGGTAGAAGAGGCATCTTTATTTGAGAACAAGGCAATAGCATCGTCGGTGGCTTTCTTCAGATTACGGAAGCAGACGATATTCCCGTGGCTTTTCTTCTCGTTGAGAATGCGGTTAGTGCGGGAAAACGCCTGCACCAAGCCGTGAAAACGCAGGTTTTTATCGACGTACAGTGTGTTCAGCGCCGGGCTGTCGAAGCCGGTGAGGAACATATTCACCACCAGAAGAATATCGATGCCTTTCTCTTTGGTACGCTGAGCAATATTTTTGTAGTAGTCGTAGAAGCTCTTTGAATCATTGGCTGAGTAGCTGGTGCCATACAGCTCGTTATAATCCTTGATAAAACTATCCAGATGATCGCGACTCGAGGTATCAACTTTCGAGCCCTGCGGCAGGCTAATATCCTCTTCATCCAGCAGACCGTTTACCGCCTCTTTATCACTTTTGTCCGCTTCATTGGCGGCATAAGTGAAGATGGTGGCAATTTTTAATGGCTTGTAGTTGGCATCCGCCGCCTGCAGTACGGCCTGCTTTTCTTTAAAGAGTTTGTAGTAGGTGATCAGCATATCGACTGACCCGACGCAGAACATCGCGGTGAACTCGCGATTGCGAGTCTTGGCGTTATGATGGGCAAGGATATAGTCGGTGACTTTGCCTAACCGGATATCGCTTTCCATCACCTCTTTGGTGTCGATATCTTCCACATCGATATCGATCTCATTGCTGCTCTCTTTGCGTTTGTAAGTGCCGACATATTCCACGGCAAAGCGCAGAACGTTTTCATCGCGGATGGCGTCGACAATCACGTATTTATGCAGGCATTTATCGAACAACAGCTCGGTGGTCTGTTTGACCCCATTGGTGATATTGACGTTATCGGCAAAGATTGGCGTCCCGGTAAAACCAAACAGCTGAGCATTCTCGAAGAAATTCACGATCGCTTTATGCGTATCACCGAACTGACTGCGGTGGCATTCATCAAAGATAAAGACAATGCGCTCTTTGCGCAGTTGTGCGAGCTGCGCTTTATACCCTTCATGGGTGATGGCGTTATTCAGCTTCTGAATGGTGGTCAGGGTCAGTTTGGTGCTGCTTTGCTTGAGATGTTTTATCAGCGTACCGGTGTTGTTGGTGGTGTCTACGCTGTCTTTCGCAAAGCCGTTGAACTCTTTCGCCGTCTGATAATCCAGATCTCGGCGATCGACCACAAAAATGACCCGATCCACTTCTGGCATTTCCATGATCACCTGACTGGCTTTGAACGAGGTCAGCGTTTTACCGGAGCCGGTGGTGTGCCAGATATAGCCGTTCTCCGGCCGTCCCTGCTTGTGGAGATTGTCCTTCACATGGTGGATCATCGCCTCACAGGCGTAAAACTGATAAGGGCGCATCACCATCAGGCACTTACGGGTTTCGTTCAGCACCGTGTAGTGAGTGATCATTTTGGCGATGTGACAGACTTTCAGAAATGCGTCTGTGAATTTCTCCAGTGCTTTGAGCGGGTTATTCTTTTCATCGGTCCAGAAGAAGGTCTGCTCAAAATGGTTGGCGCGGTTGTTGGCGTAATATTTGGTATCCACGCCGTTGCTAATAATAAAGATCTGCACATACTGGAACAGGCCACTACCGACCCAGAACGCATCCCGATGGTAACGATCGATCTGGTTGAAGGCCTCTTTCAGCCCCAGGCCGCGACGCTTCAGCTCGATCTGCACCAGCGGCAGGCCGTTGATCAGCAGCGTGACATCGAAGCGGGTTTTGCGCGTATTTTGCTCGGCATTGAACTGCTTCACCTGGCTCGTCACCTGAAATTCGTTCTGGCACCATTCCTCTTTATTGATAAAGCTGAGCCACTTCTCGGTGCCATCATCACGCAATAACTGGTAGCGATCGCGCAGGATCTTTGCGCGATCGATGACCTCATTGCCTTTTGTCAGGTGCAAGAAAATACGGTTAAATTCGCTATCCGTTAGCGGTGAGGATTCCAGTCGGTTATGGATTTCAATCTGCTTTCGCAGGTTGGCTTTCATACTGGCTTCATCAGTGACATTTATCCGTTCATAGTGCATGCCAACCAGCTGTTCCACCAGCTGCGCTTCTAACTCGTATTCGCTTTGCGTTGCCATCAGTGTGTAGTGCCTTTTTTTATTTTGCAGGCCCGGAGTTGGTCGGGCCGGATAATTATTATATAAACATTTGCTGGAGCAGGCCCTGCTTCCAGGCTTTTAACTTGTCCAGCTCTGTTTTTTTTGCAGCGATTTTATCGTCTAGAGCAGAAAGATAATCCGAAATTTTTATTTGTTCTTTTAGGCTCGGTATTTGCAGTTCTATATCAAAAAAATCATTTACCCCAATATTTAACAAGCCATGATTTCTAGCCCCTTCTTGGGCAATTTTTTCTATAGATCTATTTTGAAGACCACTCTCGAAGTAATGCTGGTAGAAACTGTTAGATTGATTAGTATTTAATTTGAAACAAATATATAAAGTTGACACTACACCTCTATCATAGTTAGTCAACATTTTTATCGCACCCATTGGGTAACCTTGTGAATAGCTCTTATTATACGCAAACTCACCATTATTGATCAAATAATAACCAATCACATTTTTAGAAGCTATTTGCTTATTAAAATAAGACATTTGATCAACTAATCCATCTCGACCAGATATGGTTAGAATTGTTTGGTTGTTTTCTTTATTTTTTCTTGTTACACGAGTTGCTACGTCTTTTAATTGGCAAGAATTCCACTCAGGAAACTCCTCCCCATTCTCATCCTTAAACCGCACTCCCTGACTAAAAATCTTCTGCATCATGCCTTTTTTGTACAGGGACAGCAAGTTGTACTGCTTGTTCAGTAACGTGATTTTTTCGTCAACAGAGGTCAAAAAATCGGCGATCTTTGTTTGTTCTATTTTATTAGGTACGTAAAATCCAAAATTTTTAATTGTGCTTAAATTGAGTCCAGACTTAGCGCCAGCATCATTCTGCTGATTTAATATATTATTGTATTTTTTCGTAGATAAAAGATTTGCGATGAACTTGGATGAGACTATAGATAAATCAGGTCTAACTAAAGCAGTATGTTGATTAATATATGCAGTTCCCAAATCATCTGGAACCCATCCCAGTTTACCCAGTTCCGCGGTAATAGAAATCAAAATATCATGATGCTGCAAGGCTGTTCGTTTACCTTCATTCGAATTTTCAGGCAAGCGGACAAATTTTAAATCTGACAAGTTCAATGTAATTCCATCTCTTACGAGATTTGTCATGCGAATAAATTTATCTCCGCAGTCAGAATAGTACTGTGCCCAATCACGAGAACCACTGGTAATAAATGATGATATTTTACCTAGCGAAGTCTCACTCCATGGATCGTTGAACCCCGTAAATCTTAATTTCGGCACCATCACTTAACGTCCTCCACCACTGTAAACGGTGCTTCAATCCCCAGCTCCTTACAGAACCCAGCAATGGTCTTATCAATCTCCGCCACTTTCCCTTCCAGCTCGCGGATTTCCTGCGCCACGGCATTGAGGTCAATCTCTTCTTCCGCTTCGAAAGTATCGACATAGCGCGGGATATTGAGGTTGTAATCGTTGTTGCGGATCTCTTTCAGAGTCGCAATATGACTGTATTTCTCGAGCGCTTTCCAGTCGTTATAGGTATCGGCAATCTTGTCGATATGTTCCGGCAACAGGCGGTTCTGAGTTTTCACCTTTTCAAAGTCATTGCTGGCATCGATAAACAGAATACTGTCATTGTGCTTACGGCACTTGCGCAGTACCAGTACGCAGGTCGGAATGCTGGTACCGTAGAAAATGTTGGCAGGTAGGCCGATTACTGCATCAATGCAGTTCAGCTTCTCAATCATAAACTGACGAATATGGCCTTCCGCTGCGCCACGGAATAAAACCCCATGAGGCAGAACCACTGCCATAGTGCCGTCATCTTCCAGGTGATGAAACATATGCTGTAAAAACGCCATGTCTGCTTTGCTGGACGGAGCCAGTTTGCCGTACTGGGCAAAGCGGTCATCGTTCATAAACAGCGGGCTGGCGCTCCACTTGGCGGAGAACGGTGGGTTAGCAACGATGGCGTCAAATTTCAGATGCGTGTGCTGCGGATGCTCTAGCGTATCTTCCTGAATGATTTCAAAATCCGCATAGTGAACCCCGTGCAGGATCATGTTCATACGCGCCAGGTTGTAGGTGGTACGGTTCATCTCCTGTCCGTAGATTTTACCCACCGACGAGGCTTCACGCTTCACGCGCAATAACAAAGAGCCAGAGCCACAGGTCGGGTCATAGACGTTTTTCAGCTTCAACTTGTGGGTGGTGACGATTTTAGCCAACAGGGTGGAAACCGGCTGCGGGGTATAAAATTCACCGGCTTTCTTACCTGCGCCTGAGGCGAACTGGCCGATCAGGTACTCGTAGGCATCACCCAGAATGTCGGAACTCGCTTCACTCAGGTTAAAGCTCAGTTTATCGAGTTCCGTGACGACTTTGCCGATCAACTCATTTTTCGCTTTCGCAGTGTTGCCAAGCTTGCTGGAACCTAAATCGAGATCTTCAAAAAGGTTGCTGAAGTCATCCGCAGAATCAGTGCCCAGCGTGCTCTGTTCAATACTGCGCAGGGTAGTAGCGAGGTCTTCCAGAATAAAGCCGGTGCCTGTGCCTTTCGGGTCTTTAGCCACACGTTCCGCCATGGTGTGGAACAAATCCGTTGGCGGTAGGAAATAGCCTAAGGTCTTGATACTGTCTTCTTTTACCGCATCAACGATGTCCTGATATGCCGGATGCTCCGCAGTCAGCTCGTTATACTGAATGCCATCTTCCGCCAGAATTTTGTTCGCGTAAGCAACGAATTTTTCAGAAAGATATTTGTAGAAAATAAAGCCTAAGCAGTAGTCGCGGAATTCATCGGCATTCATCTTACCACGCAATGTATCGGCGATATTCCACAGGCGGCCTTGCAGTTCACTTAAATTTTGCGCTTCAATCTGGGGAGACATAGTTCTTCCTGTTGTTTTTCTTCGTCACAAAGGGGTGACGTAATAAGTCAAATCATACCACTGAGCAGGCTCAGGATCTGTTGTTCGCTCAGGGCGGCAATCCGCTGCTGATAAAAGCATTTTTCCCGCGCCGCCAGATAGAGTCCCCCCATCGCTTTTTGCTGTGCGAGTGACGGGAGGGTGACGGTAAAATTTTTTAGTTCATTAACCGCGATACGCTGTACGACGGTAGAACCCTGGGTGGCTTGGATCCGCTGGCGTCGCCCTTCAGGGCTTTCATTGAAATGCCAGAGAAACCACGCAGTATCAATCTGGCTGGCATCGACATCCACTTTGACGTAGTTATTACCTAAAATACGCCCGGCATTGTCGATGCTCACGCGAGCCGCCTTACCATGGATCAGGCTGATTACGACATCTCCTTTCTGCGTAAGCACAACATCCTGATGCGTTTTCACCCACTGTTCTTTCTCTGCTGACACAAAAGCTGACAGCCAGTCATCGACAAGAAACTGTTCGGTCGCATAGAAACGAAATGCGGGCCCATCTGCACTTTGCTGGATACGGCTGATGTGCGAGCCTGCCGTAAACGTAGCTATTTCCTTGTAGGTGAGCAGCATTCAAACTCCGAATAAAGATAAATTACATATACTTTGTGCGGTGTAGCATACTCGTGCTGAATAAGTTAAATCAAGTAATTTAAATTTATTACAGTTGCTCATGATCAAATTTTTTCTGGTAAGAATAGCGTTATATAGTGCTCAGATATCAGGTGAACACTCAAAAAATCATTCATAACTTCAAGTTTTAAAGCATGAGAACCCTAAATGGCTTGCTGATGCTAAATGTTAATGTTATTGAAATTAATGATTTTTTATTGGCAAAGCAGTCTTTCATTAAAGGATAATGAGAATGCATTTGAGAAAGCTGGCAGTCCGTAACTTCAGAAGGTTACACGATGTTGTCATCGATCTTGCGTCAGACATTTCAATTTTTGTAGGGGCGAATAACAGCGGTAAGACTTCAGTCGGTCATGCACTTCAACTATTCACCGGTAAAGGCCGGTTCAATATTCATGACTTCAATGCAGAATGTTGGACTGACATTGTCACATTTGGAGAAGAGGCGGATGCTGCGTCGCTACCTTCACTGGAACTTGATATTTGGTTTGAAGTAACACCGAATGATGTTCATCGTGTAGTCGATCTTCTCCCTAGCCTATCGTGGTCAGGTTCTCTGGTTGGAATGCGCGTTGCTTTTTCCCCCATCAATCCTGAAGAAATCCGTTCGCGTTTCCTCGCAGTACGTCAGCTTGCTATCGATGCCACACCTAAAGATGAAAATGGAACTCCCAAATACGATCCTTCACCTCGTAATCTTTGGAAATATCTTCGCGATAGACTCAATGACGAATATGAACTCCGCTATTTTGTTCTTGATCCCGCACGTTTCAATGCGGAAATGATATCCGAGGAAGGCTATGAGACTACTCCGCTCACAGGGCGTGATCGAAGTGGTCGCGAAATACTGAACAGCCTTATCCAAATCAACTTTTTGAATGCCCAGCGTCATCTTTCAGATGGTTCCGGAGGTTCCCGTTCGGAGGATCTTTCTCGTGTTCTCAGCCGTTTTTACGGACGAAATCTTGAACAAAAAGGTGAAGATTACGAAGCATTAATTGCTTTAGCTGCGTCTGAATCAGCTTTCAATCAGCATCTTGAACGTGTTTTTGCACCTACGCTGAAAAGTCTGGCGAAACTCGGATACCCTGGACTTTCAAACCCACGCATGATGATTCGTTCGGCCTTAGACCCGGCGCAGATCATGAACAACCAAAATGGGGCCGTAATACATTACGCGCTGGGGGAGGATGACGGTAATCCTACCCCACCAACACTACCCGATAGTTATAACGGGCTTGGATTTAAGAATCTGATCTTTATGGTTGTTGAATTACTCGACATCCACAACCAATGGTTAGCAATAGAAGAGAATCGACCACCGGTTCACCTGATTTTTATTGAAGAGCCAGAAGCTCATCTCCACGCACAGTTACAGCAGGCTTTTATACGCAAGATAATGGACCTTCTTGCCATGGAGAGTCAGGAGCTTATGCACTACACCACTCAAGTGGTGGTGACTTCTCATTCAACTCATATTCTTTACGAACGTGGTTTTCGACCGATCCGTTACTTTCGGCGGAAGCGTTCATCAAATATGTCGGCAACAGATGTGCTCAATCTCTCTGTTTTTTATGATAATACTGATCCTGAAATTCGAGATTTTCTTGAGCGTTACTTGAAGCTGACCCATTGTGATTTGTTTTTTGCCGACGGGGCTGTACTTGTAGAAGGCAATGTTGAGCGGCTACTGCTCCCGCAAATGATTGCTACCGCCGCACCTAGATTAAAATCCTCTTACCTAACAGTCCTTGAGATTGGAGGTGCTTTTGGCTATCGATTCCAAAAACTAATTGAATATCTTGGACTTACCACACTCATTATTACTGATCTGGATAGTGTGTACTGTACCCCTCCGGTACAAGATGCAACAGAAGCTCGGGCAGATGAGTTAGATGGTCTTGCAGAAAATCCGGCTGCAAATGATGATGGCGAGGAACCTGATGATGAGGAAGAACAGGCCAACACAGAAACACCAGGAAAGGCTTGTATTGCCAGTCATCCTGGAGCTATGACCTCTAATCAAACACTTCGGCAGTGGTTACCGAAATGTGACACCGTTGCCGCTTTATGGGAAGCAACTGAGGAAATGAAAATACAAAGCCGCACAGCTGAGTGTGACGCTTTGGTTCGTGTTGCTTACCAGTGCCAGACAAATGTTACATGGAAAGAGGAAACACTGGCACTTGCTGGCCGTACTTTAGAGGAAGCGTTTGCACTTGAAAATCTGTCCTGGTGTCAGGATGTTGGCTGTAAGCCACTCAAGCTACGTATTGCTAGAGCTGTAAGTATGGATCTACTGCAACTGGCCCAGCGCATTCACAAGCGCGTGCAATCAAAAAGCTTTAGTAAAACTGATTTTGCTCTGAATTTACTTCTTAAAAAACCGGATGAATGGTCTGTCCCAACATACATTGCTGAAGGATTAAAATGGCTCGAAGCTGAAATAGCCCCGCCGGAACTAGAAGTTGCAGAAGGTCAGGAAGATAATGTTGAGGATATGTCCGTCGCTCTGGCTGAAACAGATGGTGAGAGGGTTGCATGACCAGTCGCATTGGTAGCCCTGATACACAGGCAGATATTGATGTTCGTATTTGTCTGGATAGCTCGCCACCACGTTCATTTGTCATGGTGGCTGGTGCTGGTTCAGGTAAAACAACATCTCTTATTAAAGCCCTGGCACATTTGGCTGATACCCGTGGTTCTGCTTTACGTCGTGCCGGGCAAAAAATATCCTGTATAACGTATACAGAAGTAGCTGTTGGTGAGATTGCTGCTGACGTTGGTAACTCACAGTTATTTCATATTTCAACCATTCATAGCTTTCTTTGGTCGATCATCCGACCTTTTCATTTAGATATCGCAAAGTGGGTCGTAGCGCGAATACATGAAAAAATAGCTGAAAAGCAAGCCCATTATGATAAGCCCAGAACACAAGCTAAAACAAAATCTCGTCTTGAAGATGAAATTGCCTATCTCTCTGCTCAACTTGAGTGCATTGATGATATTGATAAATTTATCTACGGGACAGGAAGTAACTATGCTAAGGGTATTTTAGGGCACGATGATATTCTTAAACTCGTACCCGCTTGTGTTGAGGCTCATCCACTTTTGAGAAAGATTGTAGCCAAGCGCTTTCCATTTGTTTTTGTCGATGAAAGTCAGGATACCGAGCCTGATGTGATCTCTGCGCTTCGAACTATTGCTGATGACAATCCTGACATATGCATAGGATTTTTTGGTGATCCGATGCAGAAAATTTATATGAGCGGAGCTGGTGCCATTCCGTTAAGTGATGGGTGGTCTGAAATTACAAAACCAGAGAATTTCAGATGTCCGACGTCTGTACTGGATGTTATCAATTCGATTCGTGCTTCTGGGGATGGTCTCCAACAAATTCGTGGTCGAACAACCATCGTAGATGGTGTTGAACAAAGTGTATCAGGCACAGTGAATCTTTTCATCTTGCCTTCAAATGTTGAACGAAGTGCCTGTCTCACATCTGTCAGACGTTACCTTGCAAATGAAACTAGCGATGAACAATGGTTAAGTGATACGCGGGAAGGTGATGTTCGTCTTCTGGTTTTGGTACATCGCATGGCAGCTAATCGGCTGGGATTTCCTAATTTATTTGCCGCTCTCACTGATAAAGCACCGATGAGCTTGAGTGAAGGGGTGAACGATGGGACAGCGTGGCCGCTGCGCCCATTTGTCCAGCATATCCTTCCAATTTTTGCTGCGGCTCAAGCAAACGATCAATTTCAGATTATGTCGATTATGCGTAACGAGTGCCCAAAGTTGGAGCAGTCACAACTGCATGGCCACGCTGTAGTGGTAGTTTTAAATGAACTACAACAAGGCATCAATGGCCTGTTTGCACTGTTGGAAGAAGGATCGCAAGCAACGGTTCGGGATATACTGTTACACGTTAGAGACTGTGAACTGTTACGTCTTGATGATCGTTTTGATAATCATTTACGTGATGAACCTGTGAATGATGGTAATGATGACTTCGAAAATGTTCAGAACTTTCTAAGATGCAACGCCCATGAACTTTGGGCGTACAGACGCTACCTTACAGAGGAGTCACCTTTTGCCACTCACCATGGTGTAAAAGGTGCACAGTTCGAGCGTGTATTGGTGGTTATTGATGATGAAGAGGCTCGCTTCAACCAATATTCGTATGGGAAATATTTTCAATACATTCCCCTATCCGACAATGATCTGGCCAATCTTGAAGAGGGTAAAGAGTCAGTAATCGACCGTACCCGTCGCCTTTTTTATGTATGTTGCTCCCGTGCACTGAAAGACTTGGCTGTTGTCATCTTTGTTCCAGATGTTGCCGTCGCTCAAGCGGCAATCGTTGAGCAAAATTTATTCCCAGCATCGGCAATTCTAGGGCAGCATGATCTAAGTTAGCTTGAATTATATCCAGCCAATAATTAGCGAGAATATTATTTTTACTTCTTATTATATTGCTGATTTTATTTGTTGAATTTCTGTTATCTAAAGTTTTTCAGACATATATCATTTCCCTGAACGCAACATCATTACGGCGAATTCATAAGGATTCGCCGTTTTTGTTTTCTTTGTTTCAGTAGATATGATGAGTAATCAGGAAGGTATGCGGTTCACTTATGGGCTTATCGGAATGGGCCTCAGAACGGGTCATGCAGCAGATTCGCCAGCTCACAAACTACGAGCCAGTTATCGGCATTGGGGGCTAACCGGTACAGGCTGGTTTACAGCCCCTGACGCGCTTGCATCGGGGGCTTTTGTTTTATAATGTTGCCAGAGTCTTTTCACTCTGCAGTAGTAGGCTGAGAGGCAGAATGCTTATTTGCGAGTACCACAGTATCTCCGTTGAAGATGGCAAGGGCAGCAACTCCCGCATGGTTGCTAGCGACCCTGAAGGCCGGATAGAATGGCTTGTCATGCTTACCGATTTTTTTCTTCAAACAATGGTGCTAAACACTGAACTTCTTGTAAAGCCTCTGCATTCAGTACGTCAAAGTATAACCACTTATTATTCTCATCATTGGTCAGGTCAATTTTCCAATTGGTCTTCACATAACAGGCCAACGCTGCCCGGCAGGTGACGGAATGGACGTTACCATTGATAGAGAACTCGCGCGATATCTCATTAATTGTTTCTTTTGGTAAATTCTTTTTAAATTCAATGATAAAAGTGATTTCTTCGTCCCACTCTCTATCCGTCTTCTCAGCAAGAGTCGGTGAAATGGATGCTTCCAAATGAGCATCAAAAAGCCTGGATAGTTTGAAGTTCTTAAAACCACTGCGCTGTGGTTGTTCCTCATTTCGGTCATAAGCTCGGAAATACCAGTTCTTACGGTCAACAAACAATGCTGATGGAAACAGTATCCTTTCGCTGTGATCACCACTTTTTGAACCGTAGGAACATCTAATGGCACATTGTCCTTTTATTGCCCTTGTTACTGCCGCTACCTGTTCTTCTTTGAGACGTTCCGGTTGATAGAGCGGGTCCACTTCATCAATGGGTAGCATTGGCCGCTTTTGCATTAATTCGGAGCGTGTAAACCCATACTGAATAAGGTTAAGGGCCGTGTGAACACCAATCCTAATTAGTGGGGTATAGCTGTCTGCAAGAATAACAGTTCTTTTAGTTGCAGTATCAATGCTGCAGTTATCCGGTTTTAGCTCCCGATAGAGAGCAAGATCCTTAGATGCTGCAGCCTGAGCAACCTTGAACTCAGCCATAATTTCAGCTCTGGAGATGCTGCCAAGATAGCGAATACAGAGATCTATGTACGCAAGTCGTTCTGCCTGGGGAAGTGAATAGGCGTCGACCAGCAGTTCCAGATGAACATCATGAAACATTGGCATCGATACGCTCCGATTTATGATCTATTAAATATACTGTTCATTATCACATGTTGCACTGCTTTACGCAATGAGATAGGATTACCTCAGTCGAGAAAGTAATCAAATCGACATGATAGCTCAGGAAGGTTCATTCAGGTCAAGATGTTGGTCTGGTTGGATTAGCACTGAGGGGGGTGAGGGACTGTCTGCAAACAGTCCCTCACCAGAAAAACAAAAACTCTGCGGAGCGTCATTCACCACTGAGTCTTGCTGATCAGAATGTTGAGTATACGTTAATTATAGCGTAGCCGACAAGCCTGCCTCCAGTGAAATGACACTCCTTGTAACACAAGGAGTGGTATATGACCACACCACGAATGGGCTACTGCCCACGCTGTAAACAGGATTGTGAAATCACTTTTGCTACAAAAGCCATTCATGAAAAGACGGGTAAGGTAATTTTGCCGAAAAAGGGTAAAGTCCTTGTCATTCCTCATTGTACGGCTTGTCGTAAGACTAAATAGTTCAACCAGTGCTAAGCAGGTCAATGTGGCCTGCCTTTAATTGCTATACATAGCTCAACTTCTATTTTAAGGGTAATGCAATGAAAAAAATTCTTCGTAATATCATTCTTACTACAGCTGTGGTTTCTGGTTCAGCATTCGCAGCAGATAGTAGCCAGAAGGTTGCACTTTCTGATCTTCATTTTGCCACGACACCAAATGGAATGCAGCAAATTGAAGGTAATGGTATTAATACTACCAGTCAGACACTCAAGCATGTTTTTGTGAAAATTAACCTTCTTCAAAATAATACCGTAGTGGGGCAAACCATCGCTATGGTAGAGAATCTTGAGTCCGGACAGAGCTGGAAAGTACAGGCTCCTTATAATAGTTTTTCTGTTAAGCCTGATAGTTTTAAGGTTACTGAGATTAACGTCATAAATTGATGTTTTTATTAAGTGTTTATTCTCAAGATAAAATTATCAGGAATGTAAATGAACACACTGACAGTATCTCTGGTAACAATAATGATCCCTGGCGTTATTATGGCATTAATTTATGATACTTACACTCAACATAAATCTTGGGATTCATTTCGATATGTTCTGATGTCGGTTGTATTTGGTATCGTTACTTATCTGGCAATGCAGGCAGCAGTGAGTTTATTTCAACTGATTGCTGGGATCGGTGATACCAAATCGATTAACTGGAGATTACTGTCAGTCTGGTCTATTCCCAATGAGGAAAAGATAGCGATTAACCCACTGGAGATCTTACTGGGCGGGCTTTGTGCTATCCCTTTAGGACTGATCGCTGTCTATCTTGCGACCAAACGGACATTTCATGAACTGTTACTGCGTAAGGGCATTTCAAATAAATACGGTGATGATAATGCCTTTATACGGTCAGTTGAGATCATGCACAGAAATACAGGGCAATGCTACGTACTGCTGCATGAAAATAACATGCTTATTCATGGAACAGTCTATCTGTATAACGAAAATGAGAAAACGCAGGAGCTGGGGCTCCTAAATGCTACTGTACTCAGTTCGGAAACAGGTTCAGTTCTCTGGACGACGGGATTTATCTATCTTTCAAAAGAATACGGTAAAATGGTCGTATTTGAAAATTACATTGAGGTTCCACATGACAAAGAATCAGACGCCGAAAAAAATCAGCATGCCGACCTTTGACGGCAGAGAGTTAAGAGCACAGGCGGGGCTACAGATGGCGATAAATGGTGCTCAAGTTGAATCTAGGGGAATTCAGATGGTTGCGCGGCCACAGCAAGGTAATCAACTTCCTGGCTATGGACGCCAGACCTCTACTCAAACGACATCTCAGAGTGCTTTTGCTCCAGCAAGCGGTCCTAAAATCCCACCAATGAAGAAGTAATCGCAGCATAAAAAGCACAGGCTAACTACCGGTGCTTTTTATTCAAATGTCAATGTTGTCTCCTTTTCGGCTATAAGGAGTAACGAATTAGCCTACTAATAGGAATAGAAATTCAGAAAGCCTGGAAAGAGTCCCGTGTATAAGCATTAGAAATAATTTCAGACATATATCATCTCTCTGAACGCAACATCATTAAGGCGACTCCATAAGGGTTCGCCGTTTATGTATTCTTTAACTCAGGAGATGTTATGAAAAATCAGGAAAGTCTGCAGTCCTTACGGAACTCACTTGCTAGCTTACCAGCATGGGCCTCAGAGCGGATCATGCAGCAAATTCGTCAACTGACAAATTACGAGCCAATGATCGGCATTATGGGCAAAACTGGAGCGGGTAAGTCCTCATTTTGCAATGCCCTGTTTGCCGGCGAGGTATCGCCGGTCAGCGACATATCAGCCTGTACCCGTGAACCTTTGCGATTTCGCCAGCAGGTTGGCGAGCACTTTATGACCATCGTCGACCTGCCCGGCGTGGGTGAAAGCAGAGCTCGTGATACCGAGTATGTTGCGCTGTACCGTCAACAGCTCCCTCGCTTAGACTTAGTGCTGTGGCTTATTAAGGCCGATGACCGGGCTCTGGCGGTGGATGAACATTTTTACCGGGAGGTGATTGGTGAAGCATACCGGCATAAGGTGTTGTTTGTTATCAGTCAGTCCGACAAGGTTGAACCGACATGCGGTGGTGAAAAGCTGTCTACAGAGCAGAAACAAAATATCAGCCGCAAAATCTGCCAGTTGCATCAACTCTTCCAACCTGTAAACCCTGTCTGTGCGGTGTCGGTACGTTTGCAGTGGGGGCTGCGGGTGATGGCTGAACGGATGATTCGTTGTCTGCCACGTGAGGCCAGCAGCCCGGTGGTATCTCAGCTCAACGCGCCGCTTCGTACCGATGCCGTAAATAAAAAAGCCTGTGACGATTTTGGTGAAACGGTTGGTTCGGTGTTGGACACGGTAAGCAGCATGCCCCTGATACCAGCCCCGGTTCGGACAATTATCCAGGCTGTACGTGACACCGTAGTATCTGTTGCCCGCGCCGTCTGGGATTTCTTCTTCTGAATTCTTACCAAATTCACCAGTTATTTACTGAGCCCTGCCGCGAATATGCGACAGGGCTTTTTTGTCTTTATTTTTCCATAATTAGGAGTCTGCTTATGGCCCGTCTGGCTTCACGCTTTGGCGCAGCAAATCTTATCCGTCGTGAACCTGATTAAGGGCGGGCTCTGTGGTCGGGGTGCAAAAGGCGGGCGAACACATACCCGCGCCGTGCGTGGTATCGACGGAGATATGAAGCTCAGCAGGGCTCTCTGGGTGATGGCGGAAGCTATGCTGAGTGGGTTTCAGTCCTGAGAGTGTTATCGCCATGTTAACAAAGGACACTCCCTGTCCGTTTCCCCCTCATTGGATTGAGTGTTTTATCACCGCATTTCACGGTGTGCCGTGTTGGGCCTGCTTCCGGAGGCAGATAAAAAATAGTTCATTCCATGTCCATACCCTGTCCGCCCCCCTCTTTAGAATCATTTCATATTCAGTCAGTTAACTATTACGGAGATTCAAGATGACACAGGCAGAGCGCCGTCATGACCGGCTGGCTGTCAGGCTGTCACTGATAATCAGCCGCCTGGTTGCCGGTGAAACGCTGAACATGGCGCGGCTGGCTGCAGAGTTTGGTGTGTCAGTCCGTACCCTGCGACGGGATTTTCGCGAACGGCTGATGTATCTGGACCTTGAGTATCGACGGGGGCAATGCCGTCTGCGCAGTACCGGTGGGGGCGTGCAGGGCGAGCTGGATGCGCTGACCTTTGCTCACCGGGCCGGACTGGCCGATATTTTTCCGGGGCTGGACCGGCGTCTGGCGGGCATGCTGCTCACTGCAGGAGGGATGCCGTGTCTGGTATGGCAGCCGCCACAGTCTGTGTCCCCGGCCAGCTCACTGGTGTTTTACCGTCTCGTCACTGCCATTACCGCCTGCCAGCGGGTACTGCTGCTGGCCGACGGTGAACGTTGTGACGGACTGGCCCCGTACCGCCTGATATCACTCGACGGCTGCTGGTACCTCACCGGTGAACTTAACGGGCATATCACCGTGCATCCTCTGGTGACCATCCATGCGGTAACAGTCCTGCACACCACTTTTACCCCGCGAAAACGTCTCAGCCAGTTAACCACACAGGTGGGCTTTATCCGGGCTCTTCCGCACTTTGGCTATATCCGTGAAGTTTTGTCTCAGGTTGCCGATAAGGGGGAGTCAGGATGAGCTTCGGTTTGATGACCTTTTCTAGCAAGTAAAAACAATAACATGGCGTTATGAAAAAATGGAGTACATCACGATAACTCAACCGAAGACCAAATCACCAGCCCGATTGTTCACAGTAAACTGATTGCTGCAATTCAGGTGTGGAGATATGCAATAACGGAGCGGCAACCGGTCTTTGCCACTCCACTAGCTCCGGTACAATTCCAGAGCGCTATACACCAGCATAAGCCCCCAGCCCCTGAAGCGTCATGGGGCTTTATCAGGAGTTTCACTATGAAAAGAAAACCTTATTCTCCAAGGGTTAAATGGAGTTGGTTGGCACTATCTGTAGCACTGATGGCCCCGACTGCAGTCCAGGCATCAATCGAAACGGCGGTAGAAGCCAAGAACTGTCAATCAGAAAACAATACCTGCCCTTATCCTTTCAACCTGTACAAGACAGATCCTGCGTATAAAAAGTCGTTTGATGAGACCATGAAACTAAATGGTTTACCGACTATGCTCGAACAGATGAATGGTCCTGCGGGTCCGATGGAACCACTAAAAATTGATGGTAAGGTCTACTTGAAAGGTTTTATGTGTGAGGAGGGGAATTGCGGTAACCACAATCTTACGTTCTTATACCAACCTGACCTTCAGAACTTTGTAGGCTTCTACAATAATGGTAAAGATGGACAATGGGTTAATACCCCTAGCGATAGTGAATTGAAAGTATTACGTGCATTGGTAAATGGGACTGTGGTTCCAGAACAAACTCCAGCCTCTACTGCAATATCCAACGATACCCCACCACCAAATACCATCTGGGAATTTACTGGTGGTAATGGTGACACTTTGTGGAGCACATGTGGAGGAAAACAGAATAGTTGTGTGATTGTCGGTAATACCAAGCACGTGGTCGCAGTGTTAAATCACAAGTCTGCCAGTGGATGTGCATTAGGTGATTTTTACATCATCGACAGAGATGACCGATCCTGGCAACAGCGTGATACCGGAACCTGCAGTCCAAATGCTTGGGTGCGTAAAGGGTCCATTAAAGGTGGTCAATATCTGTCTGTTGACATCGGCGTTGGCAACGAAACGGTAATACAATATCCGATTGGGTACTGGTCAGATGTGAAAGAGTTCACTGGCCGAAACCGACCATCATGGGAAAAAGCAAAACAGGCAGCTAAGCAGTAGTGTTATCGTTACGACACGAAAAATATCCTATTTTCCTTTCCTCTCTTTCAGTCCCCTGTCGCTTTTGCGACAGGGGATTTTGCTTTTAAGGTACACCGCATGTCTGAACCTCAATGGTTACCACCGGGATCTTTCACCCGACAGCAGGCCGACACTATTACCAGCCGGTATCAAAACATCGCCATTGAAGATGACCAGCGCAGTTACTTCCGCCTGGTGGTTCGTGACTCTGAAGGTCGAATGGTCTGGCGGGCGTGGAACTTTGCAATCGGATGCCGGTGAAGGACTTAACCGCTATATCCGGCAGTATGACATCCTCAGAGTATCCTCCCCCTGACCACACTCATTCATCATCCCTGCATGTCCTTTATTTCCCATATGCCAGCTAACGTCGCTGGCGTTTTTATTGACGGAGAATATCCATGACGACACAAACGCAATGCGAATTCATGTCCGCTAACGAATCTCAATCTGACCTCACTGCAACACCAGTACCTGACGAACAGCGTCTCAATTTCTGGTCGCTGTATTTTGGCGCTATCCCGCAGTGGATAACGCTGGAACCCCGTATTTTCGCCTGGATGGACCGCTTCTGCGATGAGTACAGCGGTGGTATCTGGTCCTTTTACACGCTCAGCAATGGCGGCGCGTTTATGGTTCCTGATGCAGACGGTGATAATAAATGGCATCTGTACAACAGCATGAACGGTAATGGTGCGGAAATGAGCGCGGAAGCCGCAGGTATCGCTGTCTGCCTGATTGAATACAGCCATCACGCCTGTCGCACCGAATGCTACGCCATGACTGAACACTATTACCGACTGCGGGATTACGCTCTGCAGCACCCTGAATCTAACGCAATTATTCGCATTACTGACTGAGTGATCGTAATGAATAGTGAAGAACTGTCCCGGTCTGATGCCTTGTGGGAGTTGCTAAAACACGCGCCGGTAACAGAGGAGGATGACGAAGTGGTTATAAGCGAGCCTTTCTTACATTTTCCAGCTGGAACTGGCATCACGACCATCTGGGCATGGTTTGAAGCCATCGATCCAACCTTTAGTGTGGCCCTGAAACTGTATGGTAAGACCGCGGGCCTTTTGAAGTAATACTTCCCTCATCAATATTCCTTACTTAACGGAAAACAGAAAATGGATACATCTCTTCATCCGGAGCATGGCTCGCTGTCCCTGAACACGCAGAGGACAGTAAAACGAGCTCTTAACCTGCTTGACCGACATCTGCGCGAAACAGGCGTAGCATTCACCTCTACTCAAGCCGCCCGTGACTGGCTGAAACTGAAAATGGCGGGACTGGAACGTGAAGAGTTTATGGTGATGTATCTGAATCAACAGAATCAATTGATTGCCCACGAAACTCTATTTGCCGGTTCCATCAGCAGCACCGAGGTACAACCCCGTGAGGTGGTCAAGCGCGCCCTGTATTTTAATGCAGCCGCAGTGATACTGGCGCATAACCATCCCTCTGGCGACACCACCCCCAGTCAGGCAGATAAGACCATAACGCAGCGTCTGGTGCGGGCGCTTCTGCTCGTTGATATCCGTGTGCCTGACCATCTCATCGTCGGTGGCACGCAGATATTGTCGTTCGCTGAACACGGTCTGCTTTGAGGCATTACATGAAAATTATCAGTAAACGCCGGGCGATGAAGATTTACCGTCAGCATCCGGCCTCCCGCATTTTTCGCTACTGCACCGACAGATACCAGTGGCACGGCAGTGTCTGTCATTACACCGGTCAGGTGGTTCCTGGCATTCCCGGCTGCTGGCGGTATACGCCGAACGCCACCAGGACCGCAATGGACCTTATGCCTGTCTGATGAGTATCACCCTGAACTGACAATAAAGGAGAAGCCCGATGAGCAATAATGTCACATGGGGACTGCAGCAGGATATCACGCCGCGCCTGGGAGCACGTCTGGTGCAGGAGAGCAACCGGCTGCACTATCTGGCTGACCGGGCCAGTATCACCGGTAAGTTTAGTGACGACGAATGTCTTAAGCTGGATGTGGTATTTCCACATTTTATAAGCCAGATAGAGTTGATGCTGACCACCGATGAACTGAATCCCCATCATGCCCACTGCGTCACCCTGTACCACAATGGTTTCACCTGCGAAGCCGACACCCTTGGCAGTTGCGGCTATGTATACATCGCCGTCTATCCCACTCAACGATAACTAATTTCACGAGAGTAAACATGAAACCTCAACCTGCAACAACTTCGCGGGTGGTAAAACCCTGCCTGTCACCCGTAGCTGTCTGGCAAATGTTACTGACACGCCTGCTGAAGCAACACTATGGTCTGGCACTGAACGACACGCCGTTCAGTGATGAAACTGTGATTCAAGAACACATTGATGCCGGGATTACCCTGGCCGATGCAGTCAACTTCTTGGTAGATAAGTACGAACTAGTTCGTATCGATCGCAGAGGGTTTAGCTGGCAGGAACAATCGCCTCATCTTCGGGCGGTAGATATTTTGCGAGCGCGGCAGGCAACTGGCTTATTGCGACAAAGCCGTAACAATGCAGTACGGTAAATATTGCGTACAACCTTCCCGAATTACATTCCTGATCTTTCTCCCTTGTTTACTTATTGCATAATGCGCCTGCCATTACCTGGTGGGCGCGTTTGCTTTTTACGGACAAACTATCATGCAAACAGAAGCTGAAGTATTAACCGATCATAGCGAGCTAATTTGCTCTACCAGCATTGAACGCATAGTGACAGGCCGTGATACAGCACTAAAACAGATCGAACAACTCATTCAGCAGCTTGATGCCATTTCACGGCTGACCTCAGAAATTGGCGGTGGTACAGCGCAAGACTGGGCGATGAAGTCCGGGCACCGCTACGATAGCTGGCTGACTGAAAAGGCTGATAAAGCAATGTCTGCCGTCACCCGCAATATAGATCGCAGTATCTGGCGCGATTTGATGCTGAAGTCCGGCATGATGGCCTTGATGGATGCTCAGGCTCGAGACCAGTGGCATAAGAATCTGGAGGAGGGCGATCTTCCTGCGATCAATGAGGCGAATATTCTCAGTACTTTTGAGCAGTTACATTTGAACAAAATAGATGTCTTTGAGCGCGGGATCATCAACGTGTTCAAAGGTCTGTCATGGGATTACAAAACCAATAGTCCCTGCAACTTTGGTAAAAAGATCATCGTCAACAATCTGGTGACGCATAGCCGCTGGGGCTTTAGCTTAAACTGGGGCTGGCGGCGGGATCAATTAGCGGACCTGGAACGAATGTTATTTCTGCTGGATGGTAAACCGATACCAGATAACCGTGGCGATGTTACTACTCGATTGATGGAGCATATTCGTGACAACCCTTCGAAGGATGTTTACGAAGATGATTTCTTCAGTATCCGTTACTTTCAGAAAGGAACAGCGCACATCACTTTTAAGCGGTGCGATCTTACAGAAAAGATGAATGATATCGTGGCGAAGCACTATCCAGGGATGCTGGCAGCGAGATGAAGAGGGTAGGGAGGCAATTCCTTACCTGACCCATTACCTGACCCGATTCCAATAAAACGAAAAAGGAGCCAGACGATTTCTCAGCTAACTCCTTGTTTTATTTGGTGGCCCCTGTTGGGTTTGAACCAACGACCAAGCGATTATGAGTCGCCTGCTCTAACCACTGAGCTAAGGGGCCGTGGCGGGCAATTATAAAGTAACTTGTTCAGGTGATCCAGCATCAACCTTCCATCTGCCTGTTTTATAAACAACGCATTATCAATCCTTTATACTAAAGTTTCGCGTTCTGCATCCAGCAGCGGTGAAGGTGATGCGCTCAATAAACGCGTACCGGGGCTGTGTGTTGTCCTCTGAACAATGAATTCCGGCAAATGGCAATATCGGCCTGGAAAGTTTGCACTGAATCTCTTGTGTAGCCTCCGGGAGACGACAACATTATCCTTGAGTAACGCAAGTCCGGGGCTCAAAACTTCGGCGGGCGAGATAAAAAACATACGAGACGATGCTGCTGATTTTACATGAGCTGCCTGCTGCGTGATTGTTGAGCCATGATAAAGCTAAACAATTCCTGACTAACATTATAATTAATGAGTTTAAGCCATGCTGCTACTCTCATTTATTCGCTCGCTGAAAATAGCTGGTTAATGAATTTATTGACGGCATTTAAAATAAACACTTACTTTATTTTTAATGTTAAATGGGATGTGTTTTAGTCTGGACAGACGGTCATTAATCGGAGGGCAAAGGAAAATGCCACTAATAATTTGCTTTTTAAATATGATTTTTTGAAAAGTAAAACAAATGGTGATATGGAGATTGCAGATTTTAAGTTTGTGATATGCCAGATATAAAATAATTTATCGGTCGGGCTCTCTGGCGGATTTTCAGGGAGGTTGTTTAGCTATTAACGTTGATGTGAAGTGGTCTGGCGTTGAGATCTGGTTTCATTTTCTCCATTAGCGGGGATAAAAAAACGCCACCCCAAAGGGTGGCGTCAGATAAAACGTAAAATGCGAGCGAATTAATCGTCCAGGAAGCTACGCAGAACCTCAGAGCGACTCGGGTGGCGCAGTTTACGCAGCGCTTTCGCTTCGATCTGGCGGATACGTTCGCGGGTTACATCGAACTGTTTACCCACTTCTTCCAGCGTATGGTCGGTGTTCATGTCGATACCGAAGCGCATACGCAGAACTTTTGCTTCACGGGCGGTCAGGCCAGCCAGAACGTCGTGCGTCGCAGCTCGCAGGCTCTCGGTGGTGGCAGAGTCCAGCGGTAGCTCAAGGGTGGTATCCTCGATGAAATCACCCAGATGCGAATC
Organism: Phytobacter palmae; assembly: GCA_900112785.1. GTDB lineage: Bacteria > Pseudomonadota > Gammaproteobacteria > Enterobacterales > Enterobacteriaceae > Phytobacter > Phytobacter palmae. Next base: position 219,784 of record FONB01000003.1, read on the forward strand.
TTCATCATCACCGATTGGTGTTTCCATGGAGATTGGCTCTTTGGCGATTTTCAGCACCTTACGGATCTTGTCTTCTGGCATCAGCATACGCTCAGCCAGCTCTTCCGGCGTTGGTTCACGACCCATCTCTTGCAGCATCTGGCGGGAGATACGATTGAGCTTGTTGATGGTCTCAATCATATGCACCGGAATACGGATGGTGCGCGCCTGATCCGCGATAGAGCGGGTGATTGCCTGACGGATCCACCAGGTTGCATAGGTGGAGAACTTGTAACCGCGACGGTATTCAAACTTATCAACCGCTTTCATCAGACCGATGTTGCCTTCCTGAATCAGATCGAGGAATTGCAGACCACGGTTGGTATATTTTTTGGCGATAGAGATAACCAGACGCAGGTTCGCTTCAACCATCTCTTTTTTCGCACGGCGCGCTTTCGCTTCACCGATGGACATACGACGGTTGATGTCTTTCACCTGCTCGATAGTCAGGCCAGTCTCTTCTTCAATCTGCTGCAGTTTTTGCAGGCCGCGCTGGACGTCTTCAGACACTTCATGCAGTTTTTCAGACCACGGTTTGTTCATCGCCAGGGCTGCGTTGAACCAGGTTTCGTTGGTCTCGTTGCCAGTGAACAGCGTGATGAAGTTTTTCTTCGGCATTTTGCACTGTTCAACGCACAGCTTCATGATAATGCGTTCCTGGGTGCGTACGCGGTCCATCATGGTGCGCATGCTGTTTACCAGGTAATCGAACTGTTTCGGCACCAGACGGAACTGTTTGAAGACTTCGGACAGCTTTAAGATCTCTTCCTGCGCTGCTGCATGACTGCGGCCTTTTGCCTTAATGGTGTCACGTGTTATTTCATACTGAGTACGCAACTCAGCAAATTTTTCACGCGCCAGCTCAGGGTCGATGCTATTGTCATCGTCGCTGCTGTCATCGCCATCTTCGTCTTCATCTTCATCGTCGTCATCGTCCAGATCTTCCTGAGAGAGCTCAGAACCGACGTGGGTCGCTGTAGGCGCCAGATCTTCTTCTGCGTTCGGATCGACGAAACCGGTAATCAGATCGGACAGGCGAGCCTGTTCCGCTTCAACACGATCGTATTGTTCCAGTAAATAGGTGATGGCTTCCGGGTACTCAGCAACGGAGCACTGTACCTGGTTGATACCATCTTCAATACGTTTGGCGATGTCGATTTCGCCTTCACGGGTTAACAGCTCAACGGTGCCCATTTCACGCATGTACATGCGCACCGGGTCGGTCGTACGACCGATTTCAGATTCCACGCTGGAAAGCACCTGCGCGGCGGCTTCGGCAGCATCTTCGTCCGCGGTGTTTTCAGCAAGCATCAGATCATCAGCATCCGGTGCTTCTTCCATCACCTGAATGCCCATGTCGTTGATCATTTGGATGATGTCTTCGATCTGATCGGAGTCGACGATATCTTCCGGCAGATGGTCATTGACCTCGGCATAGGTCAGATAGCCTTGCTCCTTACCACGGGTGACAAGAAGTTTCAGCTGTGACTGCGGGTTTTGCTCCATAAGACGGTATCCACACTTAATTCAAGAGGGTTGGTGTCGGTTAGCGAAATTAAAAACCGCCAACTTGGTCTAACGAGGGCTTACTTATATTTTTGCCGCTGCCCCTCAATGCGGCTGTCGGGTGCTTCCCGAACGATTATCGGCACTTAAGCCGTTGAATGCTTTATCTTTCACGTTGTATCTGTGCTAGCTGCGTTCTCTTGCCGCCTTGATACAACCTGAATGATTTTGTCTCTTTATTTCTTCGCCAGTTCCTGGTTTAGTTGCCAGAGCTCCCGGCGTTCTTCGCTGCTTAAACCATGTGTGCGGTCGCGAGCTATCAACTCTTCTTGCCGCTGTACAAGCATCGAATCAAACATATGATTGAGCGCGTCGTTGAACGTTTTTTCTGCAATGTCTTTATCTGCTATATCGTCCCACATCGCCAGTTTTTCAAGGGTTGCGGCTTCTTTTGTTCCGCGATACTGTTCCAGAAGCTGCCCTGTGGTTAATCCAGGCTGTGACAAACAAGTGTTGACCAGTTCTGTAAATAAGCCAAGTCCAGCCATTCTGGATTTGTCCAGCCCCTCCAGCGGAGGCACTAACGGCGCGAGTTCCGGGCTCTGGACCAGCAATCCTATCAGTATACGCATGGTTGTGCGTTTTAGCTGAGGCGCCGGGCGGGCCGTGGCACTTTCCGCCTGTTTTGGCATTAAACGATCAAGTTGCGCGTCGTCGAAGATGCCAATTTTGTTGCCCAGTAACTGCCTGAGCTGAATTCGTAGCGTTTCACCCGGCACCTGCGAAATCAACGGCAGCGCCAGCGCGGCAAGTTGCGTTGTTCCATCCGGGGTGGTTAAGTCTGCCTGCGGCAGTAAGCTGTTAAACAAAAACGTGGAGAGCGGCATCGCCTGCTCCATCCGCGCTTCAAACGCTTCTTTGCCTTCCTTGCGTACCAGCGTATCCGGGTCTTCACCGTCCGGCAGGAACATAAAGCGTAGCTGACGTCCGTCGCTCATGTACGGCAATGCGGTTTCCAGCGCGCGCCATGCGGCATCGCGGCCTGCACGGTCGCCGTCATAACAGCAAATGACGTTTTTCGTTACCCGAAACAGCATCTGAATATGGTCTGCTGTGGTCGAGGTTCCGAGTGACGCAACGGCGTAGTTAATGCCATATTGCGCCAGCGCAACCACATCCATATAACCTTCCACGACTAACAGCCGCTGCGGTTCATCGTTGTCCTGCTGCGCTTCATAAAGCCCGTATAACTGGCGGCCTTTATGAAAAATATCGGTCTCCGGGGAGTTTAGGTACTTGGGCGTATCATTGCCCAATACCCGGCCACCAAATCCCATGACCCGACCACGCTTGTCGCGGATAGGGAACATAACCCGTTCGCGAAAACGATCGTAACTGCGTCCCTGATCGTTAGTGACCAGCATGCCCGCATCAATCAGTGATTGACGATTTTCCTGGTTTGCACCAAAACGCTTTAAAACGTTGTCCCAGCCGGGAGGGGCGTAACCAATCGCAAAACGGGCGATGACATCGCTGCTTAAACCGCGTCTTTCCAGATACTGGCGTGCCGGTTCAGCCGCTGGTTGTGTCAGGGATTGCTGATAAAACGCATTCAGGCCATCCATCAATTGATAGAGACTTTGCCGCTGGTGGCGCTCTATCTGACTTGGCCCGTTGCCTGCTTCATAGGGCACTTCCAGGTTATGCATGGCGGCCAGTTCTTCGACGGTTTCCACGAACTCGAGTTTGTCGTAGTTCATAAGAAAGTCGATCGCGTTGCCGTGCGCCCCACAGCCGAAGCAGTGATAAAACTGTTTTTCACCGTTTACGGTGAAGGAAGGACTTTTTTCGTTATGGAATGGACAGCATGCGTGCCAGTTCTTGCCCTGCTTTTTCAGTTTCACCCGCGCATCGATCAGATCGATGATATCGGTGCGAGCCAGCAGGTCATTGATAAAAACACGTGGGATTCGTCCAGCCATATGCCCCATTCATTTTTAGCAATTCATAAACGAAAATAAGCCGCGCATTCCTTTCGGAAGCACGGCCTTACAACTACAACTCGGTCTGAAATTGAGAGCTAAACTCTCAAAAGATTAGTACAGACGAGTGCGGCGTGCGTTTTCGCGAGCCAGTTTCTTCGCGTGACGTTTCACAGCAGAAGCTTTAGCGCGCTTACGTTCGGTAGTCGGTTTTTCATAGAACTCACGACGACGAACTTCCGCCAGAACACCTGCTTTTTCGCAGGAACGCTTGAAGCGACGCAGTGCTACGTCGAACGGCTCGTTTTCACGTACTTTAATTACCGGCATGTGCCTCTCACCTTTGATAAATTCGGTTTGCCGCTGGCGTCAACGCCAGCTTATTTCAAAATGGTGCGGAATTTTACTTCAACAGTTGCTGCTTTGTAAAGCACCGCTGCCTTTTTTGAAAGGGACTTTTGTAAGGGTGGGGAGTATACACGAAGTCCTTCAAGGGGGTGAGTAAAGTTTACAACAAGGGGCATTGATCCTACACTGCGCGGCATTGAAGCGAGGTAAAAAACAGCCATGCGTGTACTGGGAATTGAAACATCCTGCGATGAAACCGGCATCGCTATTTATGACGATAAGAACGGCCTTTTAGCCAACCAATTGTATAGTCAGGTAAAACTGCATGCCGACTATGGCGGCGTCGTGCCTGAACTGGCCTCCCGCGATCATGTACGTAAAACCGTACCGTTGATTCAGGCGGCACTGAAAGAGGCGGGACTGGCGGCAAAAGATATCGATGCGGTTGCCTATACCGCAGGCCCTGGTCTTGTCGGCGCGCTGCTGGTCGGTGCAACGGTTGGTCGGGCGCTGGCATTTGCATGGGATGTTCCGGCCATTCCGGTTCACCATATGGAAGGTCACCTGCTGGCACCAATGCTGGAAGATAACCCACCGCAATACCCGTTTGTGGCGCTGCTGGTATCCGGCGGTCACACGCAATTGATTAGCGTGACGGGGATTGGCGAGTACCAGTTGCTCGGCGAATCTATTGATGACGCAGCCGGCGAGGCGTTTGACAAAACGGCCAAATTACTCGGTCTTGATTATCCGGGGGGCCCTATGTTGTCAAAACTGGCGTCACAGGGTACGGAAGGGCGTTTCGTATTCCCGCGGCCTATGACTGACAGACCCGGTCTTGATTTCAGCTTCTCTGGCCTGAAAACCTTCGCGGCGAATACCATTCGTGAAAATGAACCGGATGAGCAAACTCGCGCCGATATCGCCCGTGCATTTGAAGACGCGGTAGTCGATACGCTGATGATCAAATGTAAACGTGCGCTGGACCAAACCGGATTTACCCGTCTGGTCATGGCGGGAGGCGTTAGCGCAAACCGTACACTTCGCGCAAAACTGGCTGAGATGATGAAAAAGCGCCGTGGTGAAGTGTTCTATGCACGCCCGGAATTTTGTACCGATAACGGTGCAATGATTGCCTATGCCGGGATGGTGCGCCTGAAAGCCGGTGGCGTTGCCGGACTTGGCGTGACTGTGCGCCCGCGCTGGCCGCTTGCGGAATTACCGGCGGCGTAATGTATTCCCCCGGTGGCGTTACGTTTACCGGGGGTGTGGTTTGGTTTCCCTCATTTTACTTCCTCATTTCTTTGCCGCTGTCGTCCGCAGCTTGACTGAGAGCTGACTATACTTTCCCCTTTGTGAGTCAAAATCGGCTGCCATAGCCGGCAGGGATGTTCAGTTATGACGCCTCTTCTACATCACCGAAAGAGGAGACATTATGAAAGCTCTCGTCTGGCACGCTACTGGCGATATTCGTCTTGATGACGTCGCCGAACCACAGATTGAACAACCCACTGATGCGGTTATTCGTCTTACAGCCTCGGCCATTTGTGGTACCGATCTGCATTTTATCCGGGGCACCTTTAGCAACATGAAAGCTGGCACCATACTCGGCCATGAAGGGGTCGGCATTATTGAGCAACTGGGCGATCAGGTGCGGAATTTTGATGTTGGCGATCGGGTCGTTGTTTGTTCCACGGTCTCTTGCGGCTACTGCCCTCCCTGCCGAAGTGGTAACACAGCGCAGTGCGATAATGCCAATCCGAACGGCCCGCAAGCCGGTACCTGCTTCTTCGGCGGCCCGCAAACGACCGGCCCCGTTAACGGCTTGCAGGCGGAAAAGGCGCGTATTCCCTTTGCCTCAAATACGCTGGTAAAAGTCCCGGAGGAGGTCAGTGATGAGCAGGCGATTCTGGTCAGCGATATTTTTCCGACGGGCTGGTTCGGCGCAGAGATAGCAGGTATCACGCGCGGTGATACGGTGGCGGTGTTTGGCTGCGGTCCGGTTGGTCAGTTTACTATTGCCAGTGCATTGTTAATGGGCGCCGGACGCGTCATCGCGATCGATTCGCATGATGACAGGCTGGCAATGGCGCGCCGGCAGGGTGCCTTTAGCATCAATTTTGAGAAAGAAGATCCGCTGGAGGCCATTGCGTTACTCACCGGTGGACTGGGTGTTGATATTGCTATTGACGCCGTTGGTGTTGACAGTGAGCACGCTCATCATGGCCCGGCGGCTCAACAAGCCGGGCAGAAAGCAGAGCAATACCGCCAGGAAGTAGAACAGGTGGCGCCGGACAATGCGGATCATCAACATGTCCAGGAAGGGAACTGGGTTCCGGGCGACGCGCCGAGTCAGGCGCTGGAGTGGGCGATTCAGGGGCTGAAAAAAGCGGGGACGCTGAGCATTATCGGCGTTTATCCTCCCGCCGCGCAAACCTTTCCCATTGGGATGGCGATGAACAAGAATCTGACCATGAAAATGGGCAACTGTAATCACCACGCGATTATTCCGTATTTACTGGAACTGGTGCGCATGGGAGCTATCGACCCCACTCTGGTATTGACTCAGGTGGAACCCTTGTCGGATGTGGTATCTGCGTATCAACATTTTGATAAGCGTGAAGCAGGGTGGATCAAAACAGAATTGCTGCCTTCGCACTAACCGTCAGGCAGGCCGGGCTCTTGTCATGCCCGGCCTGTTTTCTGGCACTACGATTTCTTGCCCGGCAATATTTCACTCATCAACTGATTTGCGGTGTCGGCGAAAATTCGTCCGGCGGATCGGTCCCCTTTGGCCATTGACGCCATAAAGGCTTTTGCCTGTTTTAGCGTGATATGCGGCGGTAGCGGCGCCACCTCCGGATCGGTTTTAACTTCCAGAACTACGGGGCGTTCTGCCGACAATGCTTGCTGCCAGGCAATGGGTAACTGCTGTGGATCATCAACGAAAATACCTTTGAGCCCCAGCGATTGTGCGAAGCGGGCATAACCCACATCAGGAATGTCCTGCGTAGCTTCGAACCGTGGATTGCCTTCCATCACGCGCTGCTCCCAGGTGACCTGGTTAAGATCCTGATTGTTGAAGACACAAATGATCAGGCGCGGATCGCTCCAGCCTTGCCAGTATTTCTGAATGGTGATCAGCTCTGCCATATTGTTCATTTGCATGGCACCATCTCCTACCAGCGCGACCACCACTTTCTGCGGGTAGGCAAATTTTGCGGCGATGGCGTAAGGTACTGCCGCGCCCATACAGGCAAGACCGCCAGACAGAGAGGCGCGCTGACCCTGCTTCACTTTATAATCGCGGGCAAACCAGTTGGCGCAAGAGCCAGAATCGGACGTGACGATGGCATCATCCGGCAGTAGCGGTGACATTTCCCATACAACCCGTTGCGGGTTTACCGGTTTGGCGTCAGCCATCGCCCGTTCTTCAAGGGTCTGCCACCACGCCTGGACACCTCTGGCAATTTCCTCTTGCCAGCTGCGGTCAGTTTTATGCGTTAACAGTGGCAGCAGTGCGCGCAGGGTTTCCGCTGCGTCACCATGAAGATTGACTTCGACCGGGTAGCGGAGCCCCAGCATTGCCGGATCGATATCGATCTGCACAGCGCGCGCCTGCCCCTCTTTCGGCAGGAATTCCGTCCACGGAAAACCTGTGCCGATCATCAGCAATGTGTCGCACTTCATCATCATGTCATAGGAAGGTTTCGTACCCAGCAGACCAATCGCGCCAGTAACAAAAGGGGCATCATCCGGTAACACATCTTTGCCGAGTAGCGCCTTAGCCACACCGGCGCCGAGCACATTGGCCAGTTGCACCACTTCCAGCGCTGCGCCGCGTGCTCCAGCGCCTGTCAGGATAGCCACTTTCTTTCCGCTATTAAGAATATCTGCTGCACGTTGCAGGTCTGCCTCGTATGGCACAATTTTCGGACGCTGATATCCCGCTCCCGAGTGGGTGAAACCATGGGTATGCGGCGGCGCTTGCCAGGGCTCATCCTGGATATCCTTCGGCAATATCAAAACCGTCACACCATTTTGCGCCACTGCGATGCGAACCCCACGATCGACAAGATGGCGCACCTGGCTGGGGGTGGCGGCCTCCTGTACAAAGTTTGCTACATCAGCGAAAACACGGTCGAGGTTTAACTCTTGCTGATAGCTGGCCCCGCGTGCGGTGGCTTCTGCCTGGCCGGCGATGGCCAGCACCGGGGCATGGTCCATTTTAGCGTCATACAGGCCGGTCAGCAGATGGGTAGCCCCCGGGCCACCGGTTGAGAGACACACGCCCAGCTCGCCAGTGAACTTTGCATGCCCTGCCGCCATAAACGCTGCCATTTCCTCATGGCGAACCTGGATAAACTCAATGCCATTGCCCGCTTTGTTCGCGCGTTGCAACGCGCCGAGCACTCCGTTGATGCCATCGCCGGGATAGCCGTAAATTCGACTGACGCCCCATGCTTTCAGGCTCTCAATGAAAAAATCACTGGTCATTTTTGTCACTGTGTTGCCCCCTGGCTCAAAAAGTAAATTGAGCGTTAAGGATAGACGACATCATCAGGGTATGGGGGATAGCCGCAGGACGAGGCGCAGTGCGGCGTTACGCCTGGTGATATACAGGCGTAACGGTAAAATTCAGGCCATTCAGGCAATGGAGGGGATGAGCAGGTCGTTTTCCCGGATACGCTACTTTTTACCCGGGCGGATTACGTCTACTTTTTTTTCTTTAGCTTGTGCCAGATTTTTGTCTCCTGACGACGCCACAACCGCTGAATATTGTCGTGGTGACGTATCAGAATCAGGCAGGAGAGCATGGCAACCGGAAAGGTAAACTGAGGTTTAAACCACCAGACATAGAATGGCGCAATCAGGGCGCTGACAATCGCACCCAGCGAAGAGTAGCCGCTAAGCAGGACGGTCAATAGCCAGGTTCCCGCCATCACGCCGGTTAAATCCCAGCCAATGGGCGCAATCGCACCAAAGGCAGTCGCAACGCCCTTGCCGCCCTGGAAATGGAAAAAAACAGGCCAGATATGCCCGAGGCAGGCGGCGATGGCAATAAGACCAAGCCAGAAAGGGGTTACGCCAAGCGCATAGGCTCCCCATACAGGCAGCATGCCTTTTAGCACATCAAAAATCAGTACCGTTACGGCTGCTCCTTTGCCGCCAATTCGTAATACGTTGGTCGCCCCTGGGTTGCCAGAGCCACTTTCACGTGGGTCAGGCAGACCAGCGATGCGGCAGACCAGAATGGCGCTGGATATTGAGCCGCAAAGATACGCGAGGATGATCATTCCAGGCGCGATTGCACTCATAACGCTGTTCCATTGTGAAAATGTCGTTTTATTATCTGCATCAGTGGATAATACGCATAAATTATGGAAAGTGGTATCCAGGTTAGCCAAAAAGCAGGTGGGGCGTGATGGACATTGTATTTATAGAGCAACTTTCGGTAATCACCACCATCGGTGTGTACGACTGGGAGCAGACGATTGAACAAAAGCTGGTGTTCGATATCGAAATGGCATGGGATAACCGCCAGGCGGCAAAGAGTGACGATGTTAATGATTGTCTGAGCTATGCGGACGTTGCAGAAACTGTCATTACACATGTTGAAGGTAGTCGTTTTGCCCTGGTAGAACGAGTCGCCGAAGAGGTCGCAGATTTACTACTGGCTCGTTTTAACTCTCCGTGGGTGCGTATCAAACTGAGCAAGCCAGGCGCTGTCGCCCGGGCTGCCAATGTCGGCGTAATCATTGAGCGTGGCAATAATCTGAAAAAAATTATTTAAATTCATAAATATTAAACCAGACGCTAGTCTTCTGGTCATACATCATGGCCATACGCGGCTTCCCCAGTGGTAAGCCGTTTTTTATGTCTGTTTAGGGGTTTATTTGATGAGCGATATGCACTCGCTGCTGGTGGCAGCAATATTGGGTGTTGTCGAAGGACTGACGGAGTTTTTACCGGTTTCCAGTACAGGCCACATGATTATTGTGGGGCATTTGCTGGGTTTTGAGGGAGATACCGCAAAAACCTTTGAAGTAGTGATTCAGCTAGGGTCGATTTTGGCTGTAGTGGTGATGTTCTGGCGTCGCCTGTTTGGCTTGATTGGGATTCACTTTGGCCGTACCCCGCACGAAGGCACAGGCACGGGTCGCCTGACGCTCATTCATATACTGCTGGGCATGGTTCCTGCCGTTGTTCTGGGGCTGGTTTTTCACGATGCTATTAAATCTCTCTTTAATCCCATTAACGTGATGTATGCGCTGGTGGTAGGAGGGGTGTTGCTGATTGCGGCTGAATGCCTCAAACCGAAAGTGCCGCGCGCTGAGGGGGTGGACGATATCACCTTGCGTCAGGCGTTTATGATTGGCTGTTTCCAGTGCCTTGCGCTCTGGCCGGGGTTCTCCCGTTCCGGCGCGACAATTTCAGGTGGCATGCTCATGGGCGTAAGCCGTTATGCGGCTTCTGAGTTCTCGTTCCTGTTGGCAGTGCCAATGATGATGGGAGCGACAGTACTGGATTTGTATAAGAGCCTGAAATTTTTGAACGTGGGCGACATTCCACTGTTTGCCGTCGGCTTCGTGATGGCCTTTATCGTCGCCCTTATCGCGATCAAAACCTTCCTGGAGTTGATCAAACGTATCTCGTTTATCCCTTTCGCTATCTATCGCTTTATTGTCGCCGCCGCGGTCTACTTCATCTTTATCTGACGTATATCCATGCCCTCAGTCTTTTGGCTGAGGGCAGCGCTGTTCTTTCCAGTCGGCCACGGCCTGAATGCGACGCCGGGTTAACTCTTCACGAACTTCAATGCCTTTGAAACCTGCCTCAACGACCGCTTTACTGGAGACCGCTTTTGCGACACCCCAGGCCTCACGCAGTAAACGTCCCTGCGGGTAATCGCACGCCTCAAACCCCGCACGTCCGCGCACGTCGGCTTCGCTGGTCAGGGCGATTTGCTCGACCCGCTGCGGCTTGCGCCAGGCGTCAATTGAATCAAACAATTTAATAATGGTCTTTGGTTGCAGGATCGGGAAGGTATGGATCAGGTCATGAAATTCTGCCACCAGCTTTGCCAGATCGCGGATATCATTCGGTACGCGCAAACGCTGACAGACGCCTTCGACCAGCCTGACGCCTGCCGGACCATGTCCATGATGGCGTGGCCACAGTTCTGGCGGCGTTAACCCTTTACCCAGGTCGTGGCACAGGGTGGCAAAACGCACATCTACCTCAGGGCTGAGCATGGCGGCCATGGTCACGGTCATCAGGGTATGGAGGCCGGTATCAATTTCAGGATGCCATTTTGCCGGCGCGGGAACACCAAACAGCGCGTCCACTTCCGGGAACAACACTTTTAGCGCTCCGCAGTCACGCAAAACCTGGAAAAAGACCTGCGGATTACGGCTGGTGAGAGCATTCTCCGTCTCTTTCCAGACGCGTTCAGGGGGCAGATGGGTCAGCTCACCGGCGGCAGTCATATCGCGCATGAGCGCCATGGTTTCGTCGGCAATGCGAAAACTCAAATGCGCATAGCGGGCGGCGAAACGCGCCACGCGCAGAACGCGCAAAGGATCTTCGGCAAACGCGGGAGAAACATGACGCAGCAGGCGGTGGTGCAGATCGTTCTGACCACCGTAGGGATCGATAATGTTGCCATTATCATCTTGCGCAAGCGCATTGATGGTCAAGTCACGGCGCAGCAGATCTTGCTCAAGCGTTACATCCGGTGCGGCATAGCAGGAAAATCCGGTATAACCGAAACCTGATTTTCGTTCGGTACGGGCAAGCGCGTACTCTTCGTGACTTTGCGGATGGAGAAACACGGGAAAATCGCGGCCTACCTGCTGGTAGCCCGCGTCGAGCATCTCTGCTGGCGTGGCGCCAACCACCACCCAATCTTTGTCTTTGACCGACAGGCCCAGCAACGCATCGCGAACTGCACCACCGACCAGATAACTCTTCACGCCGCCTGACTCCTCACATCTGTGACTTTTCATAAACCTGACTTATTGAAATGGAGACAGGTTTGTATTTTTGCCGACAGATAATACGTAAGTGTAGAGAAGATGGCTAATCAGCTTAGTTCATCCAGCGATCTTTGCTTTTACGACGCGGGATTAAGTGCGGCAGTACCAGACCGAGGAACAGACCTGCACCCAATACGCCACCGCCATACATAAACCACTGCATGATGATAGTGCGCTGTTTGTCGTCGAGCTGGAGGTTAGCGGCATTCACTTTCTTCTGCGCCACGATCAGCTCGTTTTTAAGCTTCTGGTTTTCTTCTTTCAGGCTGTTAATAACCCCATCGCTACCGGCCACTTTTTGCTGCATATCCGCCGTGCGCTGGTTCCAGGTGTTATCGATATTGTTGAGCTTATCGGTGAGGGTTTTCACCTGGTTTTCCAGTTCTGGCACGCGTGTGCGCAGGCTGGGCTGAGTATTGAGCTCTTTAAGAGGGATCCAGGCCGTACGGCCACTGCTGTCGCGAACCTGAGCGTAGTTAGACGCTTCATTTGTTTGCAACAGTTCCACTTCCTCGCCAGCGTTAACGGTACCCACGAGGCGATAGTTATCTCCCGGGCCACTGCGAACCCAGGTGTTCAATTCATCAGAGACGTAACGTTTTTCTTCGGCGTGGGCCAATGTGGCAACGCTAAGCGCAAATAAGGTTATTCCAATCAGGCGTAATTTAAGCATCAGGCGTCGTTATTATCTTTAAGCGTGAATAAAAACAGTGCCAACAGTCTGACGATAGCTGGCAGGCGGCATCAATCGGAATCATCCGGGTCGAACAAAGCGCATAAGTGAACTTTTACACCCATGAGATCGCGCATTGCATGGCAATCTGACACAAAATACTATCTACTGACAAACATCGGGCGCGTTAGTTCGCCGAAATTTTCACTGATGTGACATAACCATAAGTGCAAAGCCATGGCTCAGGAAATCGAATTAAAGTTTTACGTACATCCCGACAGCGTTGAAACGCTCCGTAACCATCTTCATTCGCTCACCGATGATCGCGTAGCGCCCACCCAGTTACTCAACATCTATTACGAAACGGCAGATAACTGGCTGCGACGTCATGATATGGGTTTGCGTATACGCGGCTTCGACGGTCAGTATGAAATGACGATGAAAATCGCCGGACGCGTGGTCGGTGGGTTACATCAACGTCCAGAATATAATATTGCGCTGGATAAGCCGGAGTTGGATCTGGCTCGCTTCCCGCAGGAGGTCTGGCCTGACGGCGTGCTGCCTGACGCCCTCCAGACACAGGCACAGCCGCTATTCAGCACCGATTTCTACCGGGAAAAATGGCTGGTGAATGTGGGGGAAAGCCGTATTGAAATTGGTCTGGACCTGGGCGAAGTTAAAGCCGGAGAGCTGGTTGAGCCGCTCTGTGAGCTTGAGCTTGAACTACTAAGCGGCGACCCGGCAGATATCCTCAAACTGGCCCGTCAGCTCGTGACGCTTTCCGGACTGCGTCAGGGAAGCCTGAGTAAGGCTGCGCGCGGCTATCATCTGGCCCAGGGTAATGCCGAACGTCATCGTCGCCCGACGCCAGTACTTAAAGTTCAACCGAAAGCCACGACAGAGCAGGCCTTTACCGCCGCGCTGGAGCTGGGGCTTTCGCAGTGGCAGTACCACGAAGAACTGTGGGTTCGCGGCGATAATCGGGCAAAAGCGGATGTCCAGTCTGCGATTGCGCTCATTCGTCATACCCTTATGTTGTTCGGCGGCATCGTGCCGCGCAAAGCAAGCGCACGTCTGCGTGATTTGCTGACCCAGGCGGAAGCGACGCTGACGTCAGATGTCTCCGCCGCGACGGCGGCGTGGAGCGCCGAGGCGGCAACGGCGAAATTGCTACTGACAGAATGGCTGGTTTCCCAGGGCTGGCGCACCTTTCTGGATGACAAAGCGCGTGCGAAATTTGCCGACTCCTTCAAGCGTTTTGCCGATATTCATTTGTCGCGCAGTGCCGCTGAACTTAAAAGTACGTTCGCGCATCCTCTGGGAGACAGTTATCGCGACCAGCTCCCGCGCCTGGCGCGGGAGATAGATAGTGTGTTGCTGCTCGCCGGTTATTACGATGCGGTACAGGCAAATGCCTGGCTGGAAAACTGGCAAGGATTGCTTCACGCCATTGAGACGCGCCAGCGTATTGAAATCGAACATTTCCGTAACGAAGCGATCTGTCAGCAGCCCTTCTGGCTGCACAGTGGACAACGCTAACCCGGTCAAGGATACCCCCGATGATGCCGCACTCCCCACAGCTACAGCAGCACTGGCAAACTGTACAGGCCCGATTGCCTGAGTCGTTCAGCGGGAAACCGCTTAGTGAACAAGCGCAGTTAGTGCTTACTTTCAGTGATTTCGTGCAGGATAGCCTTGTCGCGCATCCTGACTGGCTGGCCGGGCTGGAAAGTTCGCCGCCGCAGGCGGACGAGTGGAAGCTGTATGCACAAACCCTTCGCGAGTCTCTGGACGGCGTGGCAGATGAGGCATCATTAATGCGCGCGCTGCGCCTGTTCCGTCGCCATATGATGGTGCGTATTGCGTGGGCACAGTCGCTTGAACTGGTGGCCGAAGAGGATACGTTGCAACAGCTGAGCGTACTGGCGGAGATCCTCATCGTCGCTGCACGTGACTGGCTCTATGATGCCTGCTGTCGCGAGTGGGGAACGCCGTGCAATCAGCAGGGGGAACCGCAACCGCTGCTGATCCTCGGCATGGGCAAGCTGGGCGGCGGCGAACTCAACTTTTCGTCCGATATCGATCTGATTTTTGCCTGGCCGGAAAACGGTACAACGCGCGGCGGGCGTCGAGAACTCGATAACGCCCAGTTTTTTACCCGCCTGGGGCAGCGCCTGATAAAAGTGCTCGACCAGCCCACGCAGGATGGCTTTGTGTATCGCGTGGATATGCGCCTGCGCCCGTTTGGCGATAGCGGTCCGCTGGTGCTGAGTTTTGCCGCGCTGGAAGATTATTATCAGGAGCAGGGGCGCGACTGGGAACGTTATGCAATGGTGAAAGCGCGCATTATGGGCGATAAGGACGATATTTACGCCGGTGAGTTGCGGGCGATGCTGAGGCCGTTCGTTTTCCGTCGCTATATCGATTTCAGCGTTATTCAGTCCCTGCGCAATATGAAAGGAATGATTGCCCGTGAAGTTCGTCGCCGTGGTCTGAAAGATAACATTAAGCTGGGAGCGGGCGGCATCCGTGAGATTGAGTTTATTGTCCAGGTATTTCAGTTGATTCGGGGCGGGCGTGAACCGTCGCTGCAGTCCCGCTCGCTGTTACCGACGCTGGAGGCTATCGATAAACTGGGGTTGTTGCCGCCTGGCGACGCACCAGTGCTGCGCCAGGCCTATTTGTATCTGCGTCGCCTGGAAAACCTGCTGCAAAGTATTAATGACGAGCAAACCCAGACGCTGCCATCAGATGAACTCAATCGGGCGCGTCTGGCCTGGGGCATGCGTGTGCCCGACTGGGAAGCGCTGACCTCTGAGCTGGAAAAGCAGATGTCGGCCGTACGAGGCATATTCAACACTCTCATTGGCGATGATGAAGCCGAAGAGCAGGGAGATGCGCTCTCCGGGCAATGGGGAGAGTTGTGGCAGGATGCGTTCCAGGAAGATGACAGTACGCCAGTGCTGGCGCATCTTTCTGACGACGATCGCCGCCGCGTGGTGGCGATGATTGCTGATTTTCGTAAAGAGCTGGATAAGCGCACGATTGGTCCGCGCGGCCGCCAGGTGCTCGACCACCTGATGCCGCATCTGTTGAGTGATGTGTGCTCCCGTGAGGACGCCCCTGTGCCGCTGTCTCGTGTGACGCCGCTGTTGACGGGAATTGTCACGCGCACCACGTACCTCGAGCTGCTCAGTGAATTTCCTGGTGCGCGTAAGCATCTGATTTCCCTCTGTGCCGCCTCGCCAATGGTGGCAAGTAAGCTGGCGCGCTATCCGCTCTTGCTGGATGAACTGCTCGACCCGAATACGCTTTATCAGCCCACGGCGATGAATGCCTACCGGGATGAGCTGCGTCAGTATTTGCTGCGTGTTCCGGATGATGATGAAGAACAACAACTGGAAGCGCTGCGCCAGTTTAAACAGGCGCAATTGTTGCGTGTGGCGGCGGCAGATCTTGCTGGCACACTCCCCGTGATGAAAGTGAGCGATCACTTAACCTGGCTTGCCGAAGCCATCATTGAAGCCGTGGTGCAGCAGGCATGGAATCTGATGGTTTCGCGTTACGGGCAACCGAAACATTTGCGCGATCGTGACGGACGTGGGTTTGCGGTGGTCGGTTATGGCAAACTGGGCGGCTGGGAACTGGGGTATAGCTCCGATCTGGATCTGATTTTCCTTCATGACTGCCCGGTGGATGTGATGACTGACGGCGAGCGCGAAATCGATGGTCGCCAGTTCTACCTGCGCCTTGCTCAGCGCGTGATGCATCTGTTCAGTACGCGCACCTCGTCCGGCATTCTGTATGAAGTGGACGCGCGTCTGCGCCCGTCTGGTGCGGCGGGAATGCTGGTGACCTCAACCGAATCATTTGCCGACTATCAGCGTACTGAGGCCTGGACGTGGGAACACCAGGCGCTGGTACGCGCCCGCGTGGTGTATGGCGATCCGCAATTAAATGCCCAATTTGATGCCATCCGTCGTGATATCACCATGACCGTGCGTGACGGTGCGATGTTACAAACCGAGGTGCGCGAAATGCGCGAAAAAATGCGCGCCCACTTGAGCAACAAGCACAAAGATCGCTTTGATATCAAAGCCGATGAGGGGGGTATCACCGATATCGAATTTATCACCCAGTATCTGGTGCTGCGTTATGCCCATGCAAAACCGAAACTGACGCGCTGGTCGGACAATGTCCGCATTCTGGAAGGGCTGGCGCAAAACGGCATTATGGAAGAGCAGGAAGCGCAGGCGCTTACCACCGCCTATACAACGTTGCGTGATGAGCTGCACCACCTGGCATTACAGGAGTTGCCGGGCCATGTGCCGGACGCATGTTTTGTCGCTGAGCGCGCAATGGTGCGAGCCTGCTGGAACAAGTGGTTGGTGGAGCCGTGCGAGGACGCGTAAGTGTGCTATTATCGCGCGCAAATTTTGTATCTCTCAGGAGACAGGAATGAAAGTAACGCTGCCAGAGTTTAATCAAGCGGGAGTGCTGGTCGTAGGCGATGTGATGCTGGATCGCTACTGGTACGGTCCAACCAGCCGTATTTCACCGGAAGCGCCGGTGCCAGTGGTGAAGGTCGAGACCATTGAAGAGCGTCCGGGCGGTGCGGCGAACGTGGCGATGAACATCGCGTCTCTGGGGGCTGGCGCGCGTCTGGTTGGCTTAACCGGTATTGACGATGCGGCGCGTGCTCTGAGCAAGGCGCTGGCGGACGTCAACGTGAAATGCGACTTCGTTTCTGTTCCAACTCATCCCACCATTACCAAGCTGCGCGTACTGTCGCGTAATCAACAACTGATTCGTCTCGACTTCGAAGAAGGCTTTGATGGTGTGGATCCTGAACCATTGCATGAGCGTATCAATCAGGCGCTGAGCAGCATCGGTGCGCTGGTGCTCTCCGATTACGCCAAAGGGGCGCTGACGAGCATTCGGCAGATGATTACGCTGGCGCGTGGCGCAGGTGTGCCTGTACTGATCGACCCGAAAGGGACCGACTTTGAACGCTACCGTGGTGCGACCCTGTTGACGCCAAATCTCTCTGAATTTGAAGCCGTGGTCGGCAAATGCAAAAACGAAGACGAGATTGTCGAACGTGGTATGAAGTTGATTGCGGATTTCGACCTGACCGCATTGTTGGTTACCCGTTCTGAGCAGGGAATGACGCTGTTACAGCCGGGAAAAGCGCCACTGCATATGCCAACGCAGGCGCAGGAAGTGTATGACGTTACCGGTGCCGGTGACACGGTAATTGGTGTGCTGGCCGCTACCCTTGCCGCGGGTAATTCGCTGGAGGAAGCATGTTTCTTCGCGAACGCTGCTGCAGGCGTAGTGGTGGGTAAACTCGGAACCTCTACCGTTTCACCTATCGAGCTGGAAAACGCGGTGCGCGGACGCTCAGAGACGGGTTTTGGTGTGATGACCGAAGAAGAACTGCGCGATGCTGTCGCTGCGGCACGCAAACGTGGCGAAAAAGTGGTGATGACCAATGGCGTGTTCGACATCCTGCATGCGGGCCATGTGTCGTATCTGGCGAATGCCCGTAAGCTCGGCGATCGTCTGATTGTCGCGGTGAATAGCGATGCATCCACGAAACGTCTGAAAGGAGATTCACGCCCGGTAAACCCGCTTGAGCAACGTATGATTGTTCTGAGTGCGCTGGAAGCCGTGGACTGGGTGGTGCCGTTTGAAGAAGATACGCCGCAGCGTCTGATAGCCTCTGTTCTGCCGGATAAGCTGGTGAAAGGGGGGGACTACAAGCCGGAAGAGATCGCCGGAAGTGAAGAAGTATGGGCTAACGGCGGTGAAGTGCTGGTGCTCAACTTTGAAGATGGCTGTTCGACCACCAATATCATCAGGAAAATCCAGAAAGACAGCGAGAAATAGGGAATACGGGAGAGGCACTGAACATCTGGTTATGTCTCTCCTCGCTGTTAACGCTGCTGATTTTCGACCTGGATTAAAGGATAAGTGAGGAGGGGTCTCTCCCCTTCTGACTGACGGTGAGTAAGCTGCGAAACTTATCATTAACAGAATAACCCGTATGATGATGTTCCCTCATAACCCTTTTCCCTGTTAAAGCCCCTCCTCTGGAGGCGCGTTCCTGTTTTAACCCCTTGCTGTCAAAGCGATTATTGGTATATACCTCAGCAGGTACAAGGGCATCATCCCCGACTTTATACGTCGGGGATGATGGGATGCAGGGCAGGAAACGACTACTCTTCTTTTGCCGCTGTTACCACCGTTTCTTCATTTGCCTCAACCTGCTTTAGCGGTTCAGCTATGGCTGCCAGCGATCCGCCAGAAATCCCAATCTCATTAAGCAGCGAATCAATCAGTGGTGCCTGGGTTCGGTAGGCAAGGGCGGCAGAGAGCGCCTGCTCCGCCAGGTTCCCGCCACTGGCCGTTCCTGCGGTAACTTCGCCTGCTGCTCCACCACGATTCAGCCCATCCACCTGAATGATCTTGATGCCGTCGATAGACTTCATCGGCTCAACGGATTTTTCGATAACCGCAGGCAGCGCTTGCAGAAGCGCCAGTTTGAATTTGAGACTGGTTTGTTCGTTGGAAAGGACGTTGATCGCATCGTTCAGCGCGCGCTGCGCTTCGGCTTCTGCAAGGCCTTTTTTCCGCGTTGCTTCCGCCAGCTCCACGATGGCTGCGGCCTGCAATTCGGCTGCTTCTTTCTCAGCTTTGGCGCGTACCGTCAACTCAACCGCTTTGGTTTCCGCATCCTGAGCTGCGGCGATCAACGCAACCTGTTTTGCACGATCGGCTTCGGCAGTCTGGCGTGTGGTTTCTACGTTTTGCTGAGCACGAACGGCTTGCGCCAGCGCGTCGTTGGCTTTTGCTTCCGCCTGGGACTGTTGCTCTGACTTAGCCGCAATGGCGATGGATTTTGTCTGGTTGGCAATCTCCGTCACCTGCTGTTGTTCGATCTCTTTAATGCGAACTTCACGCTCGGCTTCAACTTTTCTGGAACGCACCGCCTGTTCGCGTTCGATTTCACTTTCCTGAATTTGCCGTTCCGCAAGGATACGTGTTTGCTCTGCTTCACGATGACGTTCTGCTTCGAAGGCAGCAATTTTGGCATTCTGCTCGGCGGTGCGGGTTTTCACCTGTTGCTCCTGCTCAAGCGTCATAAACGCTTCTTGCTGCTCAATCTCAAGTTTGCGGGCTAAGGCATCGCGGTTCTTTTCGCGTACCGCCACTTCCACATCCTGCTCGACTTCGTTACGTTCACGACGACGGCGCTCAGTTTCCTGCGTCAGCTTGGTGAGACCTTCGGCGTCAAAGGCATTATTCGGATTGAAATGCACTTTTTCCGTCTGGTTGAAGTTGGTTAACGAGACACTCTCCAGTTCCAGCCCGTTTTTTGAAAGATCTTCCGCAACGGTATTTTGTACGCCCTGAACGAAGTTTTCGCGGGTGTCCTGTAACTCATGCATGGTCATCTGGGAGGCAGTAGCACGCAGGGCATCAACGAATTTATCTTCAATCAACACCCGGAGATCCTCTGGCGACAATGTACGCTGACCCAACGTCTGCGCGGCAGTGGCTATCCCTTCAATCGAGGGTTTTACGCGAACGAAAAAGGCAACAACGACATCCACGCGCATACGGTCTTTAGTGATCAGGCTGTCAACCGCAGAACGGCTCACTTCGAGTTTAAGGGTATTCATGTTAATCGGAATAATTTCGTGGAATATGGGCATCACAATCGCGCCGCCGCTCATTACCACTTTCTGCCCACCTAAACCCGTTCGTACAAACGCCTGCTCAGCCGAGGCCCGACGATATAATCGGGCAAAAATAATCCCAATGACCAACAGGATAAAAACAACTGCCAGAGCATAACTCATCCATGAGGGAAATTGATTCAATAGATTTTCCATAATACTTCCTTTTGTTTTTACAATTCATTTGGCCAGGGATTCAACTCCGCCAAATAACGGCTGGCGGACAACCGACAAATAATGAGAACCTTATCGCCGCGTTTAAAGCTTTTTCCCTCTTCGGGTTCCAGAAGTAAATAATGCACCTGTCCAAATTTATCTTTGAATTTACCTTCACAAGGGCGTTGAGGTGCTGCGCTGTGGCCAGTGATAATGGCCATGGCGCCAATAAAATCATCTTCTGTTATCGCGCTGGTCTCATCTCCCGGAAGCCATCGCCCCAACATTTTACCAGTGTAGTGGGTAATAACGCCTGAAAATATAAGACAAAATGGGGTAAGAATGACGTTGGGAAGTGGGGTTTGCAGTAGGGTAACGCTCAGATGCTGTAAAAAAATGCCACACAGTCCGAAGCAACCAGCGATAAGGCAAAGGACAACCAGTGCGGGAACGCGACCGAAATTAAGGTAGTGGAAAAACTGATTCAAATGGCCGGAAGCGACCCCGTCATAATCAAACAAATGTGAATCAATGACGCCAGAAATAACATTCCCAAAAAACAGCGAAACAATTTCTACGATACCTATAAGCGCCACCAGTGCGAGGGCGAAAAAGTAAGGTGAGTAGTATTCAGGAAAAATATCCATATATTCTCCTTGGGTTATTATTTTTTAAAAGGCAAATAACTCCTTGAGTAGCGGAGGCAATAATATCATGAATGAGACACTAACAAAAAGGCAGATGGACTACCGGAATATTGTAGGGGTAATCAAAGTTAACGTTATTGATTACCCCCTCTGTGGCTGGAGATGAAGGGGATGCCAGCGTGGCCTTATGCACCCGTGTCCGGCGAATCAACCGGAGGGATTGCCGGAGCCGGTTTCACCTCTGCTGAGGCATTACGATTTTCCAGTTCATTAAGACGTTGCTCAAGCAATGCCAGCTTTTCACGCGTACGCAGCAGTACCTGTGTCTGAACGTCAAACTCTTCGCGGCTGACCAGGTCAAGGCGTGTCAGTTGCGCCTGCAGGGACTGGCGGATTTTTTTCTCAACATCTTCCCCGAACTCACGAATCCCTTTTGGCATTGATTCGTGGACCTGACGCGCAATCTGTTCAATTTTTTTCGGGTCAATCATTTGTAAGTTCCCTGTTCGGATAGGTTCTGACAATTATTGTAGTGTGATATGCCATAACGATAAACCAGATTTGTTTGAAGGTTACGCGTTGCCGAAGGTAATCAATAGCGTTATAGTTATCCCGCTTATTCTCAGGGCGGGGCGAAATTCCCCACCGGCGGTAAATCAGCCTGCGCTGAAAGCCCGCGAGCGCTTCTGGTGAAAACCGGAAGGTCAGCAGATCCGGTGTGATTCCGGGGCCGACGGTTAAAGTCCGGATGGGAGAGAGTAACGATTCAGTTGGGCCTGGAGGCTCGCTCGCGTTATTTTTTTATACTCCTAAGACTGCCCTGATTCTGGTAACCATAACTTTAATGAGGTCTTTTACCATGAATCAGACGCTGCTTTCTTCTTTTGGCACGCCATTCGAACGTATTGAAAATGCTTTAACTGCACTGCGCGAAGGTCGCGGTGTGATGGTTCTTGACGATGAAGATCGCGAGAACGAAGGTGACATGATCTTTGCTGCTGAGACCATGACCGTTGAGCAGATGGCGCTGACCATCCGTCACGGTAGCGGTATTGTTTGTCTGTGCATCACCGAAGATCGTCGTAAACAACTTGACCTGCCGATGATGGTTGAAAACAACACCAGCGCTTACGGTACCGGTTTTACCGTTACCATCGAAGCGGCAACGGGCGTTTCTACCGGTGTTTCTGCGGCTGATCGCGTTACCACCGTGCGTGCTGCAATTGCCGATGGTGCTAAACCTTCGGACCTGAATCGCCCTGGCCACGTTTTCCCACTGCGTGCACAGCAGGGTGGTGTATTGACTCGCGGTGGTCATACCGAAGCGACGATTGATCTGGTGTCCCTGGCAGGGTTCAAGCCGGCCGGTGTGCTGTGTGAACTGACGAACGACGATGGCACCATGGCGCGCGCGCCGGAGTGTATCAAGTTTGCACGCGAGCACAACATGGCTGTTGTCACCATTGAAGACCTGGTGGCTTATCGTCTGGAGCATGAGCGTAAAGCCAGCTAAGCGATAGTAACGCTTTAAAAAGAATCCGAAGCCGGACCGCCGACTTCGGATTTTTTATTTCCCGTTAGTCTCTTGCTGAAAGTAGGGTATTCATCCGCTTTATTGATCTCGCTAATGGCGACATCGGTTTGCTACTTATAAAGTGGTAACCATGACGTGATGGCTCGCATAACCACATGTGGCGCGGGATGAGGAAGGGATATGCTGATTTACTGGTGCGGTTTTTTTGTTGTTGTGCTCGTGATGTTCGCACATATCATGTGCCTGCGACGTAATTGCAGAGCATTTCGCCAGGATCGCGACGCACAGCAGGAAGGCTACCAGCGCGCGTTAAAAATCATCCAGTCCATGCAAGCAAAAGAACAAGAGCAGGCGAAATCTGAAACCGCCTCCGCAAGCGGCGCTGCTCAATAAGCGCGAGCAACGCCTGAGTGTATTAACCAAATCCCATCGTTTGCAACGCGACCAGACTAAGACCCATGACTGACATCCCACAAAGCACGCCATAGCTTGGGTTGTTGTTGGGGTCGATCTCTTTTGCCAGGGGCATCAGTTCATCGACAGAGAGCGCGACCATAATTCCGGCAACCGCCGCCATGACCGCAGCCATCACGACAGGAGAGACCAGGCTTCCCAGAATCAGCCAGGCCAGAACCCCACCGAGAATCTCCGCAAACCCGGAAATCCCTGCCCAAAAAATTGCCGTGCGTTTTGAACCGGTTGCCGCATAAACCGGGCCGGCAACCGCAAGGCCTTCCGGAATATTGTGCAGGGCTACCGCCAGGGCAATGCCGAAACCAAGTTCAAGATCGTTACTGGCCGTCACAAAGGTGGCGATGCCTTCCGGAAAGTTATGCAGACTGATGCCCAGCGTCAATAAGATAGCCGTACGCTGAATTTTACGGGGGACCGGGTGCTGTGAACACGAACCCTGCATTAAATCCTGCGGATGCGCATGGGGGAGCATACGGTCAAGAGCAAAGTAGCCCAACAGGCCGATGACGAACATGCCGTAGCCGAGCATGGGGGACATGCCCTCGGTAGCCAGCGCGGCTGGCAACATCTCCATAAGGGAAATAAGCAGCATAATGCCGGCGGCAAATCCCAGCGAGAATGCCAGTACACGGTTTGACGGTTTCTGGCCAAGAACCCCCAGAAAGGCGCCGATAAAGGTAGCAGCGCCGGCAAGTAACGTCAGAATCAGTGGTGCTGACATGTATTACTCCTTATGATAATGCTTCTCATTAATGTTAAATATTAATGGATCCCAAAGCGAGGCCGCCGCATCACCTTTACGTAATTCTTACATTCAAAAATTCTGAATATCTTCATCATGCTTATCAGAGTTCATCGCCCGATGAATAAGCGTAATGTGTGTTCATTAAATATGACACACTCAGTAAGGATATCATCATGTCTGCACCTCGTATGCCAGCACTGTTTTTGGGCCACGGCAGCCCGATGAATGTTCTGGAAGATAACGTTTATACTCGCGCCTGGGCTCAGCTTGGCGAAACACTGCCGCGCCCTGAGGCTATTGTCGTTGTCTCAGCGCACTGGTATACGCGTGGTACCGGGGTAACGGCGATGGAAGCGCCGCAGACAATCCATGACTTTGGTGGTTTTCCTCAGGCGTTGTATGACACCCATTACCCGGCACCGGGTTCACCTGCGCTGGCTCAGCACCTGGTTGAACTCCTGTCGCCAGTGCCGGTCATTCTGGATAAAGAAGCCTGGGGTTTTGATCACGGCTCCTGGGGGGTATTGATAAAAATGTACCCGAATGCCGATATCCCGATGGTGCAGTTGAGTATCGACAGTACCAAACCGGCGTCGTGGCATATGGAAATGGGACGCAAGCTGGCCGCACTGCGCGATGAAGGCATCATGCTGGTGGCGAGTGGTAATGTGGTGCATAACCTGCGCACGGCACGCTGGCATGGCGATAGCTCGCCTTACCCATGGGCGAACTCTTTCAATGAGTTCGTGAAAGACAACCTGACATGGCAGGGGCCAATCGCGCAGCATCCACTGGTGAATTATATGGAACATGAAGGCGGCTCGCTTTCTAACCCGACACCAGACCATTTCCTGCCGCTGCTCTATGTTCTGGGCGCGTGGGATGGTGTAGAGAGCATCTCGATCCCGGTAGAGGGTATGGAAATGGGCAGCCTCAGTATGTTGTCGGTGCAGGTGGGTTAAGACAACAGAGTCCCGGGTAAACGTATGCGCACCCGGGGCTCTTTTTACTGGAGCGGACGCCCGACCGCACGCTACTCCACAAAAATATGCGGATAGAAACGTGACAGATCCTGTGTGATCAATGCACGGTCTTCACGAATGCCAATACCTGCGGGTTGATCGTTAATAAGCCAACTGCCAATCAGCGTGTAACTGTCGCCATACCTGGGTAGCTGGCAGAACTGCTGGACGATCATCCCTTCTTCACCGTATGGGCCTTCGACTTCTTCGACCGTTTTGCCATTTTCGATAATGGAGACGTTCGCCCCTTCGCGAGAGAAGAGAGGCTTAACCACGTATTTATCCATTTTCGGATGATCATCTTCAGCAAACCAGGCGGGCAACAGGTTCGGATGGTTCGGGAACATCTCCCACAGCATTGGCAGGAGCGCTTTGTTGGAAATGATGCTCTTCCATGCTGGTTCCAGCCAGCGCACGCCCGCATCTTCCAGCTTGGTTGAGAAAACTTCGCGCAGCATATACTCCCACGGGTACAGCTTAAACAGATTACTGATCACCTGATCCTGCAGATCGGTAAACTGTCCTCTTTCCCCGAGGCCAATATCTTCGATATAGAGAAACTCGCTGGCTACATCCGCTTCGGCGGCGCAGTCTTGCAGGTATTGCACGGTACCGCGATCTTCGACCGTATCGCGACAGCAAGCGAAATGCAGCAGGTTAAAGCCATACTGCTCGCGCAGCGCGACAAAACGCTCAATCAATTTTTCCTGCAGGCTGTTGAATTGATCGCAGCTTTCCGGCAGTTTGCCCGCAGCTATCTGATCTTCCAGCCAAATCCATTGAAAAAATGCCGCTTCATACAATGACGTTGGCGTATCGGCATTATTTTCCAGCAGCTTAGGTTCGCCGGTACCATCCCAGGCCAGATCCAGGCGGGAATAAAGCGATGGTTGTCCGGTTTTCCAGGACTGGCGCACAAAGCCCCATGTGTGCTTTGGAATGCGGAATTTCGCCAGCAATTCGTCACTGGCGATAACCTTGTCCACAACCTGCAGACACATCTGATGGAGTTCGGCGGTAACCTCTTCCAGTTTCTCGACCTGGGCGAGCGTCAGTTTGTAGTAAGCGTCTTCACACCAGTATGGTTCGCCATACATGGTGTGAAAGTTGAAACCATACTCGGTGGCTTTATCGCGCCAGTCGGGCCGTTCGGCAATATTAATTCTTTCCATGGTCATCAGCCGCCCATTGAACGGGTTGAGGTGCTGCTGCCGCTGGCGCTGCGCTGCATGGAAGTCTGTTTGGCCACGGACTCGCCAAAGCCGCCACGCGTGATAGTGGAGGTCGTTGCCGGTTTTGGCGCCATCGCAGTTTTCGAAACCGTTGCGCTACGCCCTGGCTGGGCCGCGCCATAGCTTTTGCCGCTGGCATCGGTGTATTGACCATAGGCCGGGCTGGCCGGGTTTTTGGAGCTGAAAAGCGGTTGTTGTGCATAACCCGCGCCGCCACCCATCAGGCGGCCCATCATGTAACCTGCCATCAGCGGCATCCAGAAACTGCCACCAGACTGTTGTGCCTGTGCCTGGTTTTCCGTCGCCACACCTGCCTGAGCAGGAGCTTGCTGACACTGGCCTTCGCCAAACTCAGCTACGCAATCTTCCCGCGATGCATATTTCGGCGCGGTACGTGCTGCTTCTTTTAGCGCATTGTCATAGGTGGTTTTGCATTCAGCGCTTTTGCCCGGGTTTGCCGAAGAGCAGTCATCGGCATTCTGATACATTTTAACCGTTTCATCGTTTTGCTCGCACCCTGCCAACATAAAGACGGCAGTCACGGCCAGCGCCACGGGCGTCAGGTGACGAGCGCCCCAGCTTTTGCGAAACATCGCATGATTAATATTCTTTGTCCGTTTCATATTTGTCTTCCGAGACCCACAGGTATTAATAAAAGGTCAGGATAGTGGATGAGTGGGTGAAAATGAAGCAGGATGCGGGTCAGCAGGGGGGATCTTTACGTTGCCTTACGTAAAAACGGGGGCTAAGTGCCCCCGTAATGATAATGCTGGAGAATAAATTAACGCGTCGTTTTATGTACGCTGGCTGGCTGTGCCTGAGGCGCTTGTCCACTTGCCATCTTCTCAACGCGAGCTTCTTGCTCCGGGTTTTCCGGGGCCACACTTTCCGGCGCGGTTGAGACAGGTTTACCCAGTGTATTGTTCAGCGCCAGCAGATCCTGTTCATTCAGGGTGCCGAGAGCTGATTTGATATTTAACTGGTTAATCAGGTAGTTATAACGTGCGCTGGAGAGCTGCTGCTTAGCGTTATAGAGCGTGGTGGTTGCGTCCAGTACGTCCACAATGGTACGTGTACCCACGGAGTAACCTGCTTCCATCGCATCCAGAGAGCTTTGTGCAGAAACAACGGCTTGTTTATAAGCGTTGATGCTACTGATGGAGGCATTCACGTTATTAAAGGAGGAACGAACGGTCTGCACTACGCTGCGGTGGGCACTTTCCAGTTGCTCGCTTGCGCCAACAAAGTTGTACTGCGCCTGTTTCACCTGCGAATTCACCATCCCGCCCTGATACAGCGGCAGGGAGAAGCTCAGCCCAACTTTATTCTGGCCAATTTTGCTGTCGTCATACTGGGCGCTGTTTGTGCGGGAGCCACTATAGGACGTATTAGATACTGCGGTAGAAGCGGTCAAATCCAGTGTCGGCAGGTGACCATCTTGCGCCTGACGAATCTGTTCACGCGCCAGATCCTGGCTCAGACGTGCCTGCAGTAACGTCAGGTTGCGACTTTCTGCATCTTTCAGCAGTGCGTTCACCGACTGTGGTTTGTCTGTTTTGAAGCCATCAACGTTCAGTGATGCCAGCTGCGGATAGTAATTACCGGTGACCTGACGCAGTGACTCAACGGCGTTGTCGAGATTGTTACGGGCGGTCACTTCGTTAGCCAGTACGGTGTCATACTGTGAACGGGCGTTCTGTACATCAGTAATCGCAACCAGACCCACATTGAAACGCTGTGTAGTTTGGTCCAACTGGCGGTAGATAGCCTGTTTCTGCGCTTCGGTATAAGAGAGCGAGTCAATCGCGCTCAATACGTTAAAATAAGCGGTGGCAGTATTCAAAATGAGCGTTTGCTGGTCGGTCTGGTACGTCACATCCTGGATGCCTGCGGATTTTTCCTGTAACGTCAACGCACGCCACTTAGACATATCAAACAAGGTTTGCGTAAGCTGCAGGGAGCCGCTGGTGGCGTTGGAGTTCACACCATTGCTGTCGCGGTAGCCATTGCTGTAGGTGTAATCCGCACCCAAACCCAGTTGTGGCAGTAACGGGCTGCGCGCTTCGTTAATTTTCTCGAAAGCTGCATCACGATCGGCGGCGGATTTACGCAGATCGGGGTTGCTTAAACGCGCCTGCTGATAAACCTGCAACAGGTTTTCTGCCTGGCTCATAGCGCTGAAACCTGTCAGGCTCAGGCCGATAAGAATGGGGAGCAATTTCTTCATTTGCATTCCTTGTTGTGAAGCATGAATAGCGCTGATCTAAATTCAGAAATATTCGCCGATTCTAACAGAGAGCGCCACCGCTGAAGGTTGGCGTAAAGTGCCATCCGACGTAAATTTGCCCCAATCTATCACATGGCGCTTGAAACGGCAGTCAAACAGGCTTGAAAACCACAAAATCAACATTAATTAATAACGGGATATCCGCATGAGTAAGCCAGAAACCTCTGCTGTGACTTTCACAAAAAACGATGTAGAAATTATTGCACGGGAAACTCTCTATCGCGGTTTTTTTTCGCTCGATCTCTACCGTTTTCGTCACCGTTTGTTCAACGGTGAGATGAGCGGTGAGGTGCGGCGTGAAATTTTTGAACGCGGCCATGCTGCAGTCTTGCTACCCTTTGACCCAGTAAGGGATGAAGTGGTGTTGGTCGAACAGATTCGCATTGCTGCGTTTGATACCAGCGAAAGTCCGTGGTTACTGGAGATGGTCGCTGGCATGATCGAAGAGGGCGAGTCTGTTGAAGATGTTGTTCGACGCGAGGCGGTAGAGGAAGCCGGGCTGAACGTGGGCCGCGTGAAGAATATGTTGAGCTATCTGGCAAGCCCTGGGGGCACCAGCGAGCGCTTATCCTTGTTGGTTGGCGAAGTGGATGCCACGCAGGCCGAAGGTATTCACGGTCTGGTGGATGAAAACGAAGATATTCGTGTTCATGTGGTGAGCCGGGAGCAGGCTTATCAGTTGGTAGAAGAGGGGAAAATCGACAACGCAGCGTCTGTCATCGCCCTGCAATGGCTGCAACTGCATTATGAGAGCTTACGAAACGAGTGGAAAAAATGAAGCGTTATACACCTGACTTCCCTGAAATGATGCGCCTGTGCGAGACCAATTTCGCGCAGCTCCGCCGTCTGTTGCCGCGTAACGACGAGGCAGGCGAAACAGTGAGCTATCAGGTGGCCAATGCGCAATACCGGTTAACGATCGTCGAATCCACCCGCTACACTACGCTTGTGGAAATCGAACAGACCCTGCCCGCTGTGAGTTACTGGAGCCTGCCGTCAATGACAGTGCGCCTGTACCACGACGCGATGGTAGCCGAAGTGTGTTCGAGTCAGCAGATCTTTCGTTTTAAAGCGCGGTATGATTACCCGAATAAAAAGTTGCATCAACGCGACGAAAAGCATCAAATTAATCAGTTTCTGGCCGACTGGCTACGTTACTGTTTAGCACATGGAGCAATGGCGATTCCGGTTTGTTAGCGTAGTGAAACCTAAGGACACCATTTGGAAAGCCTGTTAAACCTTCCTCTGGCTGGTGGGGCCAGAGTCAGGATATTACAAATTACTGACACTCACCTGTTTGCCGAAAAACATGAAACGCTGTTAGGTGTGAATACCTGGGAAAGCTATCAGGCCGTACTGGACGCCATTCAGGCCCAGCAGCGTGAGTGTGATTTGATTGTCGCCACGGGCGACCTGGCGCAGGATCAGACCGCTGCGGCTTATCAGCATTTTGCTGAGGGCATCGCAAGATTTGGCGCGCCTTGTGTCTGGCTGCCAGGCAATCATGATTTTCAACCGGCGATGTATACCGCACTGCAGGAAGCAGGAATTTCCTCCTCCAAACGGGTAATCACTGGCGATAACTGGCAAATCCTCCTGCTTGATAGCCAGGTATTTGGCGTTCCACATGGTGAGCTGAGTGAATTTCAGCTCGACTGGCTGGAAAAAAAACTGAGTGCCAGCCCTGAACGTCATACGCTGCTATTGTTACATCATCACCCGCTGCCTTCGGGATGTAGCTGGTTGGATCAACACAGCCTGCGTAATGCCGCAGAGCTGGATAACGTGCTGGCGCGTTTTCCTCATGTTCGCTACCTGTTATGCGGACATATTCACCAGGAGCTGGACCTCGACTGGAATGGCCGTCGCCTGTTAGCGACGCCATCGACCTGCGTGCAGTTTAAACCGCATTGTGCCAACTTCACTCTCGACACAATCGCGCCTGGCTGGCGCTGGCTGGATCTGTACCCGGACGGAAGCCTGCAAACTGAGGTCTGTCGTTTGCAAAGCACGCGGTTTAATCCAGATACTGCGTCAGAAGGATACTGATGGCCACGCTCCTTTATTTGCATGGTTTTAATAGCTCGCCACGTTCTGCGAAAGCGACGCAGTTGCGCCATTGGCTGGCTGAACATTACCCTGATATAAACGTTGTTGTTCCCCAGTTGCCTGCTTATCCGGCTCAGGCTGCGGAACTGCTTGAATCGTTGGTGATGCAAAATGGCGGGCAGCCGCTGGGTATCGTCGGTTCGTCCCTTGGTGGCTATTACGCCACCTGGCTCTCTCAGTGTTTTACGCTGCCAGCGGTGGTGGTAAACCCTGCCGTTCGCCCGTTTGAATTGCTGGCGGAGTTCCTCGGTAACAACGAGAACCCCTACACCGGCGAGCAATATGTGCTAGAGTCTCGCCATATTTACGAGCTCAAAGTGATGCAGGTCGATCCGCTGGATGCGCCGGATTTAATCTGGTTGCTACAACAGACAGGGGACGAAGTGCTGGATTACCGCCAGGCCGTGGCGTATTACGACGCATGTCGTCAGACGGTTGAAGAGGGCGGTAACCATGCATTTGTGGGCTTTGAGAATCATTTCACACAGATTGTCGATTTCCTTGGGCTCCATTGAGCCAGTTGGGAAACGAAGCGGTCATTATCTACGAACACACCATGACGCAATCCTATAATGCTGATGCCATAGAGGTACTCACCGGGCTTGAGCCGGTTCGCCGCCGTCCGGGGATGTATACCGATACCACCCGTCCCAACCATCTTGGTCAGGAAGTTATTGATAACAGCGTGGACGAAGCGCTGGCAGGCCATGCGAAGCGTGTGGATGTCATTCTGCACGCCGATCAATCTCTCGAAGTCATTGATGATGGTCGCGGTATGCCGGTGGATATCCACCCGGAAGAGGGAGTACCTGCGGTCGAGCTGATTCTTTGTCGTCTGCACGCCGGCGGTAAGTTTTCCAATAAGAACTATCAGTTCTCCGGTGGCTTGCACGGCGTAGGGATTTCTGTGGTCAACGCCCTCTCTCGCCGCGTGGAAGTGAACGTGAAGCGTGACGGCCAGATTTACAATATTGCTTTCGAAAATGGCGAGAAGGTCAGCGACCTCAAGGTTGTCGGTACCTGTGCGAAACGCGCGACCGGCACCAGTGTCCACTTCTGGCCGGACGAGAAGTTCTTTGACAGCCCGCGTTTTTCCGTCTCTCGCCTGACCCATCTGCTGAAAGCAAAAGCTGTACTGTGCCCTGGGGTGGAAATCACCTTTAAAGATGAGGTGAACAACGCTGAGCAGCGCTGGTGCTATCAGGACGGCCTGAACGACTATCTTGCTGAAGCGGTGAACGGCCTGCCGACGCTGCCGGAAAAACCGTTTATTGGCAACTTTGCTGCTGAAACCGAAGCGGTGGACTGGGCGCTGCTCTGGCTGCCGGAAGGCGGTGAACTGCTGACGGAAAGCTACGTTAACCTGATCCCGACCATGCAGGGCGGTACCCATGTAAACGGTTTGCGTCAGGGACTGCTCGACGCGATGCGTGAATTTTGCGAATACCGCAATATTTTACCGCGTGGCGTGAAGCTCTCGGCGGAAGATATCTGGGAACGCTGTGCATATGTGCTGTCGGTGAAGATGCAGGATCCGCAGTTTGCAGGACAGACCAAAGAGCGTTTGTCATCGCGCCAGTGTGCGGCCTTTGTTTCCGGCGTGGTGAAAGATGCCTTTAGCCTGTGGCTGAACCAGAACGTTCAGGCCGCAGAAATGCTGGCGGAGATGGCCATTTCCAGTGCCCAGCGCCGCCTGCGTGCAGCGAAGAAAGTGGTGCGTAAAAAGCTCACCAGTGGCCCGGCGCTGCCGGGTAAACTCGCTGACTGTACCGCTCAGGATCTTAACCGGACCGAGCTGTTCCTGGTGGAAGGGGATTCTGCGGGCGGCTCAGCCAAGCAGGCTCGCGATCGTGAATATCAGGCGATCATGCCGCTGAAAGGTAAGATCCTGAATACCTGGGAAGTCTCCTCCGATGAAGTGCTGGCCTCACAGGAAGTGCATGATATCTCTGTGGCGATCGGTATCGATCCTGACAGTGATGATCTGAGCCAGCTGCGTTACGGCAAGATCTGTATCCTGGCGGATGCTGACTCGGATGGTCTGCACATCGCGACGCTGCTGTGCGCGTTGTTTGTGAAACATTTCCGGACGCTGGTGAAGAACGGTCACGTTTATGTTGCGCTGCCGCCGTTATATCGTATCGATCTGGGCAAAGAGGTTTACTATGCCCTGACCGAAGAAGAGAAAACCGGTGTGCTTGAGCAACTCAAGCGTAAGAAAGGCAAGCCGAACGTGCAGCGCTTTAAAGGCCTGGGTGAAATGAACCCGATGCAGTTGCGCGAAACAACGCTCGATCCGAATACTCGCCGCCTGGTGCAGCTCGTTATCAGCGATGACGACGATCAGCGCACGAATGCGATGATGGATATGCTGCTGGCCAAGAAACGTTCGGAAGATCGCCGCAACTGGTTGCAGGAAAAAGGCGATATGGCGGATATTGAAGTTTAAGCCACTGAGACTCTTCAGGCCGGTTGGCCTGAAGAGTGTTTGCCTCAATTAATCCAGTATCGCTTTCTGTTTTGGTGAAAGGCGTTGTGTTTCAGGGGCAATATCCGGCCAGAGTTTTTCATATTTTACCCCCGTCAGATCTTCCACAATAGTGCGTGTTTCAGCAGTTACGGCTGCACGTGAACCGTTCTTTTTCAGTCTTTCTACTTCATCGACAAACACTTTGTGGGTCTGTTTATTCAAATGGAAGGTTAATGCCTGCCATAAGGCGAGAACCAGCAAGCCTGCGGTACCGATAAACAGCGTCATGGCAATGGTATGTACTGCTTGTTCTGGCTGAACCTGGCTGCCTTTTACAAAACCGCCTTCCTGCAGAATAAAACCGACAATAAAGGTCGCGATAGCGACGGTGGTCTTGCGAGAGAAAGTCATCACCGCAGCAAACAGACCTTCACGGCGCTGACGCGTAATCATCTCATCAATGTCCGGAATAAACGGGAAGACATTCCATGGGGTGAATTCCAGGACACAGCGGCCGACCTGATACAAACCGGCAAGAATAACCAGTAACAGGGCTTTTTGCTCCGTCGGGAAGAGATAAATCAGCAGAATGCCGCCAAGGCAAAGCATCATCAGGCTATAGGCAAAAACATACAGTTTTGACGGGCCAAATTTGATGATGGCGAAACCGGCTACCAGCGTAACGGGCAGACCGATAATACTCATCGACAGCAGGCTTCCCGCAAAGGCGGAGGAAACTTGCAGGCAATAGACGCAGAAAAATACGAAAACGGTGTTATAGATATCTTTGGCGGTAAACGAGAGCAGATAGATAGCCAGATGTTTACGGAAAGCTCTAACTTTCAGCGTTGATATGTAGTCTTTGAAAAGACCCAGAATATTCACCCGCGAAGCTGAGCGATCGTTTTCCAGTTCGGCAAGCATTTCCGGTGTTAATTCGCGTTCCCAGGTCACTTTCCATGAGATAAATACGCAAACCATAAAAGCAACGGCAAAAACGATACCGTTTATCAGATAGGCTTCTGCGCTCTTCTCGCCAAGGTAACCAATCAGCAGCCCCGGAATAAATGTGGCGAGAAAAGTTCCCGTTGCAGAAAGAAACATACGCCCTGTAGAAAGTTTTGTTCTGGCGTTGAAATCTTTGGTCATTTCAGACGGGAGCGTCTCCCACGGGATAAGCACCATGGCAGCAATAATTTCAAAGGCGAGATAAACGCTGAGATAGAACCAGTAGTTCATGCCATTAAGCCAAAGAAGGGCATAAACCAGCATCAACGGTGAACCAATCAGCAGGAAAAACCGACGGCGACCAAATTTCTTACCGAGCGCATTTTTATAAAAATGGTCGGTGAATGATCCCATGAACAAGCTAATAATAGCATCGACAATTCGCGCTATTGCCACGATGGATGCAGCTTGTAATGGTGAGAGGCCAACAAAAGTTGTGTAATAAAATAATAACCATGCGCCAATGACGGTAAATGCACCACCACCCATGATATCGGTAAGACCATAACCGATACTAACCGGTATGGTAATTTTTCTTTCTGAGTTCTTCATGTTTTATCTCGATTATAAAATCAGAAATTGAAATAAGAACGGGCGTTATCAGCGCAAATCCCTTTGATCATGCTGGATAATATATCCATATCCTCTGGTACTTCGCCCCGGTCCACCCAACCGCCTATAAGATTGCAAAGAATACGTCTGAAATAATCATGGCGGGTATAAGAAACAAAACTACGGGAATCAGTAAGCATGCCAATAAAGTTGGCAAGTAATCCTTGATCGGCTAACGTCATTAATTGATTGAGCATGCCGCGTTGGGTATCGTTAAACCACCATCCAGATCCGAATTGCATTGGTGATTTAATTTCGTCTTCGCCACTCTGAAAATTAGCCAATGCCGAGGCTACAATGTCGTTGTAACCAGCATTTAAATTATACAGAATGGTTTTGGGTAAGCCGTTATTTTCTGCCATTGCATTAAGAAGGGCATTTAAATTAGCGGCCAGATTTTGTTGGTCAGCAATTGAATCAAAACCACTATTAATGCCGATAGCGTGATATTGCGGCATATTGTTATTTCGGATAGCACCGAAATGAATCTGCATTGCCCATTTTTTTTGTTTATAGAGGGCGGCGAGTTTCACAAATACAATGCTGTTCCATGCCTGCATCCCTTCGGTAGAAAGCGTTTGTTGCGCCATTCTGGCTGCAAAAAGCGCCTCTGCCTGCGCATCGCTGACGCACTGGTAGCTCACTTCCAGCGGACCATGATCGGAAATACGACAGCCAACCTCGTGAAAGAAATCAATCCGCCCGGTAATCGCAGTAATAAACGATGAAAAATGTGTAATACTGACTGAGCTTATTTCACTGAGTTGGGCGACAAACTGGCTAAACCGGACAGGATCCGCTTCGAATAATTCATCGGGGCGAAATGTCGGCAGGACGCGTGTAGCGAACCCTTTTTCATTTTTAAGAAGTTGGTGATATTTCAGATCATCAAGAGGTTTATCTGTCGTGCAAATAATCTCAACATTTGACCGCATAATAAGTGTGCGAGGGG
The DNA here is from genome assembly GCA_900112785.1 of Phytobacter palmae. Classification (GTDB taxonomy): domain Bacteria; phylum Pseudomonadota; class Gammaproteobacteria; order Enterobacterales; family Enterobacteriaceae; genus Phytobacter; species Phytobacter palmae. The sequence goes on from FONB01000003.1 coordinate 255,364, forward strand.
AGAAGTCGCTGTTTTTTATTTTATTGTTGCATTCATTCATCACTTCGCGCCAGTTGCTATGATTCAGCGGGGTGTGAATGTCAAAATAGGTGGCTAATTCAAGATGTGTCCAGTGATATAATGGGTTGCCAAAGCTGGATGCAACTGTTTTAGCCCAGGCCTCAAACTTCTCCTCAGCAGAAGCATTGCCTGTAATATATCTTTCCTTAACACCATTGGCGCGCATGGCTCGCCATTTGTAATGGTCACCTTCAAGCCAGAGTTGGGTGATATCGCGAAATGGTTTGTTCTCGAAAATATCTCTGGCTTCAAGATGACAATGATAATCCAGTATCGGTTGCTTCTTCGCATAGCGCGTATATAGCGTTTTTCCTGCCTTGCTGTTAATCATAAAATCGTCGTTAATCAACGTCATGATCGACTTGCTCCTGAAATTTTCACCTGCGGAAGTTTTATAAATGCATTAACTGAGCTGTATTTACGGTATACCTAAAAAACCATCAGTCTACTACCATACCAGATTAGTTTTTAATTATGTGAAGAGGGTCAAAGTTTGAAATGATGTTTTAACTGCATTTTCCCTTTAGCTATTAACGGATGCTTAACATACTGTTCAATCTATTTAACCTCGCTTTTTGCTTTACAAAATCTATTGATTATTAAAGCTCATCGTTTTACTGTACTGCTCATCAGCTACTAGTATGGTAGATATTTTTATTCATTCGGGTCGAGGTTGTTTTATGCAGATGACAATGCGGTGGTTTGGGGCAAAAGAGGACAAAGTTTCTCTGGAATATATTCGCCAGGTTCCGGGCGTCGAAGGGGTTGTCGGTGCGTTGTACGACATCCCGGTGGGTGAAACCTGGCCCGAAGATAAGATTGAAGCGTTGGTCGGCCAGGCCAGTGCCGCCGGGCTAAAAATGGAGGTTATCGAAAGCGTTAATATTCATGATGACATTAAAATTGGTCTGCCGAGCCGCGATCGTTACATCGAAAATTACCAGCAAACCATTCGCAATCTGGCGCGATTTGGTGTGAAAGTCATTTGTTACAACTTCATGCCTGTTTTTGACTGGATGAAGACTGACATGAACTATGTTTTACCAGACGGCTCCCTGACCATGGCATTTGAGAAGAAGGATATTGATAAAAGCCTGGAAGAGGTAGTTAGTGAAGTGCTCAGTAATTCAAACGGCTTTGCACTGCCTGGGTGGGAACCGGAACGACTGGCGCAGGTACAGAAATTATTCGCCAGTTACAAAGATGTCGACGATGAAAAACTACGTGAAAATTTGGTTTATTTTCTTAAGGCAGTAATTCCGGTTTGTGAAGATGTGGGCGTCAAAATGGCTATTCATCCGGATGATCCGCCGTACTCTATTTTTGGTCTGCCGCGCGTTGTTAAAAATCGTCAGGATTTGGATTGGCTCTGCAACGCTGTGAATTCAGAAGCCAATGGCATCACTCTTTGTACGGGGTCGATCGCAGAAGACCCTGAAAACAATGTCTACGAGATTCTGGCTGAATTTACCCGACGCAAGCGTATTCATTTCGCCCATGTTCGTAATATTAAGCTTTTAAAAGATAAAGATTTTTATGAGTGTGCGCATCCATCGCAGTACGGATCTCTGGATATGTACAAAGTGATGAAAGCGCTGCATGACAATGGTTTCGATGGTTATATTCGCCCGGATCATGGTCGTTTTATCTGGGGGGAGACCGGGCGTCCGGGCTACGGATTATATGATCGCGCGTTGGGTGTCACTTATCTGATGGGCCTGTGGGAAGCGTTGCAAAAACAGTCTGCGTAATGTTCTGGAACTGGCGATACTGCATCGCCAGTTGCGGTTGCCATAACTCTGCAGTGCCGAAAGCAGGGGCGCCTGGATAGGGTGTTTAGCGGCATATCCAGGCGTGCCGGGTGCGCTACCTTACCCGGTCTACTCCCCTCTACCCCTCATGATGTACAACGGCTCTTCAACGCTTTTATTCTCTTATTAAAGGTGTATTTTACTTGCAATATATCGTTTCAACCAATGTCCACTTTATTAAGGATGAAACATGCAACGTATTGTTATACCGACACATTATGTGCACGTGCGATCAACTCCGTTATGGACTAAAGAGACCGCGCCCACCTCTATCTGGCAACGCCATCTGGATGCCGGTACGCGCCAGGGGGTAAATCCGCGTTTGTGCGTTATGCAGGGAGCGATTCGCTATTACGGCTATACCGATGAAACCAGCCCGCAGCCAGTGGAAACGCTGACCATCGAAGCCGGTCAGTTTGGTGTATTTCCGGCAGAAAAATGGCATCGCATTGAAGCGCTATCAGACGATACGGTATTCAACGTCGATTTTTGGGTCGATCCAAAAGTGCTGATTGAAGGTTGAGGTGGGTGTCATGACAACAGAAAACAAAGGCTATTCTCTCGCCGTCACAAACCGCGGTAGTAAAACAACAGCAGAGAAAGTGTATCTGAAACCGATGGCGCTCTATGTGCCGGATATCGCTGTCGCGGCGGTAACAGAGCTGGTTGAAAAATTGTCAGACAAGCATACCAGCGAGAAGGGTTTTATCCTGACGGTGACCAATAACAATAACGGCGTGTCAGTGGATAAAGATTTCTCTGCGCTGGCGGAGCTGCAGGACGCCACCGTGGCAGCGGATGCGGTCAAAGATTTGATCAATATTGTGCGTGGCTATGAGTCAGACGAAGAGACCAACGTCTGCGGATGGTAAGTTGGTTCTGATGTCGCATGTCTAATACCGCCATCGTGATTTACCCATGCGAACCCATGTGGAATGAAAAACTCCAACCTTTCGTTTGACATGGGTAATTGCAAGGCAGGGCACGCGGCTTTGGCGCTATTGTAAAGGCTTCTGGCCGATCCCTTGTGTAGCCCGGATAAGGCGTTTACGCCGCATCCGGGAAACCCTGAGACAAGATCGGGTTACAACGAGAGGATTAAACCCCTTTTTCCAGAATGCGGATATGCGTTTCCAGAACATCGCCTTTCACGGCTTCGCTCCAGGCTTTCATATGTGGCGTTTGCAGATGGGCTTCTAAGTGAGCCACGCTCTCCCAGCTTTCTACCATGATGATAGAGTCCGGGGCGCTCGTCTGGAAACTGACGCCTGCGGCATGGTCCACCCACGGCGCATAGCCATGGCAACCCTCTTCCTGCAACACTGTCGGGATAATTTTTGCGAATTGATCAAGGACCGCCTGGCGATGGTGCTGTCCAGGACGGGTACGAATTTCAGCAATCACTGTCAACATGGTTAACTCCTTCTAAGTCCAGCTTCACAGTTAAGCAAAAATCTCCGCAAGATGCTTGCGATATTCCTCAATATAACGCGGCACATCTGGCATTTTGATCACGTCATTCGCGATAAAGCTCGGCAGGGGCTCCATCCCGAGGAACTGATTCGCTTTATGGAACGGCAGATAAACACCATCAACGCCGACACCATGGAAAAACTGCTCTTTATCGGTAAATGCGTCAAGCGGGGCGTTCCAGGTCAGAGAAAGCATATATTTTTTGCCCTGAATCAGACCACCGGAGCCGTACTTTTTCGCGCCGTCAGAACGGGTACGACCATCACTGGCGTATAGCGAGCCGTGGCCTTCGGTAAATACATCGTCCATGTACTTTTTCACCGTCCACGGGGCGCCCATCCACCAGCCTGGCATCTGCCAGATAACCACATCGGCCCAGAGAAAATTCTGCACTTCCGCTTTAACATCATATTCTCCGTCGGTACGTACGCTTTTTACAGCGTGCCCGTTATCGCGCAGGAAGCTTTCTGCGACAGAGGTAAGAGTGTCATTGAGTTGACCTTTGGAGTGGGCGAATTTTTTTGCGCCGTTGATGATCAGGATATTGCTCATTTTTTGTCCTTAGCGAAACGTTAATGCCGGTCATTTTATCCCGCATGCGTCGGTGACAAAACTGGCAAAGCGTGCAAAGACTTTTGCGTTTATAGCAATAATCGCTCTCAGGCGTCGTGCTGAAACGACTGTGCGTATTACGCAAGATCGGTCAGGATTAACCTCTGTCGAATCGCCAAAGTAGAGCCTCAGGAGGATGCGATGAACGACACGCGTAAGGCGGTTTATTCAGAACGTTTCAGAAGGGTTTGTCACTACATTGAACGTCATCTGGATGAGCCTTTATCACTGGAGGCATTGAGTGCGATTGCCCACTGCTCGCCTTTCCACTTTCACCGGATGTTTACGGCCTGGAGCGGGCTACCGCTTTATCGCTATATCCAGTGGCTGCGGCTGCGTCACGCCTCATGGCGGCTGGCGTTTAATCCGCAGGATAAAATTATCGACATCGCCCTGGATGCCGGTTTTCAAAATCCGGAGTCGTTCAGTCGCGCCTTCAAAACGGCGTTAGGCGCCAGTCCCCGTCAGTTCCGTCTTGAACCGGACTGGGTTAACTGGCACCGACGCGTACCGAAAAACGTTTCACAGGAGCGAACGATGAAAGAGATCAACATAGTTATCTTCCCGACCACGCCAGTCGCGATGCTAAAACACCGGGGCGACCCGGCGCGGGTCAATGCCAGCGCGGCGACATTTATTGAGTGGCGGCGAAGCAGCGGACTCTCACCGGTTGAGCGTTATCCGACCTACGGTATTGCATGGGACGATCCCGCGTCAGTGCCTGCCGACGCATTCCGTTTTGATATTTGTGCAGCCGTAGAGCAGGCCGTACCGGCTAATACATTTGGCGTGGAAAATGGCGAGATACCCGGCGGGCGTTGCGCGGTCATCCGTCACCATGGCTCTCTCGATTCCGTAGGAGAGAGCGTGTATTACCTCTATCGGCACTGGTTGCCGGAAAGTGGAGAAACCGTACGTGACTTCCCGGTTTTTTTCCACTATCTGAATTTTGTGCATCAGGTGCCTGAGCACGAACTTAAGACCGATATTTACCTTCCCCTCGCATAAGCATCACGCGGTCGCCAGCCTTTGGCGGCCGCTGCCATTTTGATAAAGGGTTAAATAATTCCTGACCAGGTGAAAGTCTCCCGTCGCGATCGGTTTTGTACGCGCATCACTATGCCTTAACGTCACAGATAGGGTAGTATCTGCGGCAATATTGCCGCCGAAAAGGCGGACGCACATGTTGAGGAATCACACTTAATGAGCGATATGGCAGAGCGCCTTGCGCTACATGAATTTACGGAAAACGCGTATCTGAACTATTCCATGTACGTCATCATGGACCGTGCGTTGCCGTTTATCGGTGATGGCCTGAAACCTGTTCAGCGTCGCATTGTTTACGCTATGTCTGAATTGGGGCTGAGCGCCAGCGCCAAATTCAAAAAATCCGCCCGTACCGTGGGTGACGTATTGGGTAAATATCACCCGCATGGCGACAGCGCCTGTTACGAAGCCATGGTCTTGATGGCGCAGCCGTTCTCTTATCGTTATCCGCTGGTTGACGGGCAGGGGAACTGGGGGGCGCCGGACGATCCAAAATCCTTCGCCGCAATGCGTTATACCGAATCCCGCCTGTCGAAATACGCGGAAGTGCTGCTGGGCGAGCTGGGGCAGGGCACGGCGGATTGGGTACCGAACTTTGACGGTACGTTGCAGGAGCCAAAGATGCTCCCTGCGCGCCTGCCGAACATTCTGCTCAATGGCACCACCGGCATTGCGGTGGGGATGGCGACCGATATTCCGCCGCACAACCTGCGCGAGGTGGCAAAAGCGGCTATTGCCCTGATTGAGCAGCCGAAAACCACCCTCGACCAGTTGCTGGATATCGTCCAGGGGCCGGATTACCCGACCGAAGCGGAGATCATCACGTCGCGAACCGAGATCCGTAAAATTTACGAGAACGGGCGTGGCTCCGTGCGTATGCGCGCAGTGTGGAAAAAAGAAGACGGCGCAGTGGTGATTACCGCGCTGCCGCATCAGGTTTCCGGCGCGCGCGTGCTCGAACAGATCGCCGCCCAGATGCGCAACAAAAAGCTGCCGATGGTGGATGACCTGCGTGATGAGTCCGACCACGAAAACCCGACCCGTCTGGTGATAGTGCCGCGCTCCAACCGCGTGGATATGGAGCAGGTCATGAACCACCTGTTTGCCACCACCGATCTGGAAAAAAGTTACCGTATTAACCTGAACATGATCGGTCTGGATGGTCGTCCGGCGGTGAAAAACTTGCTGGAAATCCTCACCGAATGGCTGGCATTCCGTCGCGATACGGTACGTCGTCGCCTGAATTACCGTCTGGAGAAAGTGCTCAAGCGCCTGCATATCCTTGAAGGTCTGCTGGTGGCATTCCTCAATATTGACGAAGTGATTCATATCATTCGCACCGAAGATGAGCCGAAGTCGGTTCTGATGTCGCGGTTTGGCATCAGTGAGACCCAGGCCGAAGCCATCCTCGAACTGAAATTACGCCACCTCGCCAAACTCGAAGAGATGAAAATTCGCGGTGAGCAGGACGATCTGGCAAAAGAGCGCGATCAACTGCAGGCTATCCTCGCCTCTGAGCGCAAGATGAATAACCTGCTCAAAAAAGAGCTGCAGGCTGATTCTGATGCCTTTGGCGACGATCGCCGTTCACCGCTGCATGAGCGCGAAGAAGCGAAGGCGATGAACGAACATGATATGCAGCCGTCTGAGCCAGTGACTATCGTGCTTTCGCAAATGGGTTGGGTACGTAGCGCCAAAGGCCATGACATCGATGCTCAGGGCTTAAGCTACAAAGCGGGCGATAGCTGGAAGGCGTCAGTGAAGGGTAAGAGCAATCAGCCCGTAGTCTTCATCGACTCGACCGGGCGCAGCTATGCCATTGACCCCATTACGCTACCTTCTGCGCGTGGGCAAGGGGAGCCGTTAACCGGTAAGCTGACCCTGCCGCCGGGGGCCGTTGTTGAACATATGGTCATGACCAGTGAAGATCAGAAACTGTTGATGGCGAGCGATGCCGGTTATGGTTTTGTCTGCACTTTCAATGACCTGGTGGCACGCAACCGTGCGGGTAAGACGCTGATCAGTCTGCCGGACAACGCCCGTGTGATGCCGCCGCTGGAAATTGAAAACGACGCGGATATGCTGCTTGCGATCACCACTGCAGGCCGCATGCTGATGTTCCCGGTGGGCGATCTGCCTCAGTTGTCGAAAGGCAAAGGCAACAAGATCATCGGTATTCCATCGGCGGAAGCCGCTAAAGGCGAAGACGGTCTTGCGCATCTTTACCTGCTGCCTCCGCAGAGTACGCTGACGATTCATGTGGGTAAACGTAAAATCAAACTGCGTCCGGAAGAACTTCAGAAAGTACAGGGGGAGCGTGGTCGTCGTGGGACATTGATGCGCGGGCTACAGCGTATCGACCGCGTTGAGATTGATTCGCCGTCCCGCCCCAGCGTCGGAAACAGCGAAGAGTAAATGTTCTGCATTCATCCCCCACTCATGGTGGGGGAATGACTAATTTTTCCCGTAAAAGCGTTGTTTATTCCAGAGTTGCGATTAACAATACGTTTTTACGACCCCGCATCTAACCAGGCCTGAGTGTTGCAGGCTAGTGTTTATGCACATAGGGATGGGTTTTCGAGGTAGCTATGCTATTTATTGTTCGCTTAATCATCGTTGTTATTTATTCCATTCTGGTGTGTGTCTTTGGTTCTCTTTACTGCCTGTTCAGCCCGCGTAATCCGAAGCATGTTGCTACCTTCGGGCATATGTTTGGCCGGCTGGCACCAATATTTGGCTTAAAGGTTGAAAAGCGTTTCCCGCAGGGTTACGAGCAGCATGGCAAGGCTATCTATATCGCGAATCACCAGAACAACTACGATATGGTCACCGCGTCTAACATCGTGCAACCACCCACCGTCACCGTCGGCAAAAAGAGTCTGCTGTGGATCCCGTTTTTTGGTCAGCTCTATTGGCTGACAGGTAATCTGTTGATTGATCGTAATAACCGTGCGAAAGCGCATGGGACTATCGCTCAGGTGGTGAAGCATATTCAGAAACGCAATATTTCTGTCTGGATGTTCCCCGAAGGGACCCGAAGCCGTGGGCGTGGTTTGCTACCCTTCAAAACGGGGGCATTCCACGCGGCCATCGCCGCTGGTGTGCCGATTATCCCGGTTTGTGTGTCTGGTACGTCGAATAAAATCAACCTTAACCGCCTGAAAAACGGGCTGGTGATTGTCGAAATGCTGCCACCAATCGATACTACCGGCTACGGTAAAGATCAGATTCGTGAACTGGCCGCGCATTGCCATGAGCTGATGAAAACGAAAATTGATGAGCTGGACAAAGAAGTGGCCGAGCGTGAGGCCACGGGACGGGTCTAATCCTTTTGCTATATTGATGCCGGGAAATGATTTCCCGCGCGGTTTATTCAGTTTTTACACGGAGCAACTATGTCACTCAGTCGGCGTCAATTTATCCAGGTATCCGGAGCTGCACTCTGTGCAGGTGCGATACCGCTGAGGGCGAACGCCGCCGGGCAGCAACCGCCGCTGCCGATACCTCCGTTAATTGAATCCCGTCGCGGGCAGCCCCTTTTCCTGACACTCCAGCGTGCGCACTGGTCATTTGCCACCGGAACGCGCGCTCAGGTCTGGGGGGTAAACGGGCGTTATCTTGGGCCGACTATCCGGGTTTGGAGCGGTGATGACGTCAAAATGATTTACAGCAACCGCCTCGCAGAAAATGTCTCAATGACGGTGAGCGGGCTTCAGGTGCCTGGGCCGTTGATTGGCGGCGCTGCGCGGATGATGACCGCGAATAACGACTGGGCGCCAGTGCTGCCGATTCGGCAAAGTGCCGCTACGCTTTGGTATCACGCCAACACGCCGAATCGTACCGCGCAGCAGGTTTACAATGGCCTGGCGGGGATGTGGCTGGTGGAAGATGATGTGAGTAAATCCCTGCCCATCCCGAACCACTACGGTGTGGATGATTTTCCGATCATTATCCAGGATAAACGACTGGATAATTTTGGTACGCCGGAATACAGCGAGCCTGGGAGCGGCGGTTTCGTGGGCGATACCCTGATGGTCAACGGCGCGCAAAGTCCGTTTGTCGAGGTGTCCCGCGGCTGGGTGCGTTTACGTCTGTTGAATGCCTCAAATTCGCGTCGTTATCAGTTGCAGATGAGCGACGGGCGTCCCCTGCATGTGATCTCCGGCGATCAGGGGTTTCTGCCTGTTCCGGTGTCGATCAAGCAACTGGCGCTGGCGCCGGGTGAACGGCGCGAAGTCCTGGTTGATATGACCAACGGTGATGAGGTTTCGGTCACCTGCGGTGAAGCTGCTGGCATCATGGATCGTCTGCGCGGCTTTTTTGAGCCCTCCAGTATTTTAATTTCCACCCTTGTGCTGACGCTGCGTCCTACCGGACTGCTTCCACTGGTCACTGATACGTTACCGATGCGGCTTTTACCATCGGACATCATGACCGGTACGCCTGTGCGCAGCCGCGATATTACCCTGGGCAGCGATCCGGGGATAAACGGCCAGCTGTGGGATCCACAGCGTATCGACATTACCGCCCTGCAGGGTTCATGGGAGCGCTGGACAGTGCGTGCTGACATGCCGCAATCGTTCCATATGGAAGGCGTACAGTTCCAGGTGCGTAATGTCAATGGCGCCATGCCGTTCCCGGAAGATCGTGGCTGGAAAGATACCGTGTGGGTTGATGGTCAGGTGGAATTGCTGGTCTATTACGGGCAACCATCATGGCCGCATTTCCCGTTCCAGTATGGCAGTCAGACGCTGGAGATGGCGGATCGAGGGTCGATTGGTCAGTTGCTGGTGAATCCGGCGGCATAATACCGCTCACCCTGGCCCTCTCCCCTTTGAGAAGATGGTCGGGGTGAGGAGGAAACCCCCACACATATTCCTTCATTTCATGTATTGATCCAGCGTATAATCCACGCCCTTTGTTTATTTTTTTGCCACTTTTTTGGAAGCAAGATGAGCGCAATATCCCTGATCCAGCCGGATCGCGACCTTTTTTCATGGCCCCAGTATTGGGCGGCCTGCTTTGGTCCGGCTCCGTTTTTACCTATGTCCCGCGATGAAATGGATCAACTTGGCTGGGATAGCTGCGACATCATTCTGGTTACCGGCGATGCATACGTCGATCACCCGAGCTTCGGTATGGCGATTTGCGGTCGTATGCTTGAAGCCCAGGGCTTCCGTGTTGGCATCATTGCCCAGCCGGACTGGAACAGCAAAGATGACTTTATGCGTCTGGGCAAACCCAACCTGTTCTTCGGCGTGACTGCAGGCAACATGGACTCGATGATCAACCGTTACACGGCGGATCGTAAACTGCGCCATGATGATGCTTACACCCCGGATAACGTGGCGGGTAAACGCCCGGACCGTGCGACGCTCGCCTATACCCAGCGCTGCAAAGAAGCCTGGAAAGATGTGCCGGTTATTCTCGGTGGGATTGAAGCGAGTCTGCGCCGTACCGCCCATTACGATTACTGGTCCGATACCGTGCGTCGTTCAGTACTGGTGGATTCCAAAGCCGACATGCTGATATTTGGTAACGGCGAGCGTCCGCTGGTGGAAGTGGCGCACCGTCTGGCACAGGGTGAGCCTGTCTCAGAGATTCGCGATGTGCGTAATACCGCGATTATGGTGAAAGAGGCGCTGCCGGGCTGGAGTGGGGTGGATTCACGGATTATTGATATGCCGGGTAAAATCGACCCGATTCCGCATCCATACGGTGAAGATTTACCGTGCGCGGATAATAAACCGGTCGAGCCGAAGAAAGCCGAAGCGAAAGCTGTCGTTGTGCAGCCGCCGCGTCCGAAACCGTGGGAAAAAACCTACGTGCTGCTGCCCTCCTTTGAGAAGGTCAAAAGCGACAAAGTACTGTATGCCCACGCTTCGCGTATTTTGCATCATGAAACCAACCCCGGCTGTGCTCGTGCACTGATGCAAAAACATGGCGATCGCTACATCTGGATTAACCCGCCAGCGATCCCGCTTTCTACCGAAGAGATGGACAGTGTTTTTGCCCTGCCGTACAAGCGTGTCCCGCATCCGGCCTACGGTAACAGTCGTATTCCGGCATACGAGATGATCCGTTTCTCAATCAATATTATGCGTGGCTGCTTTGGTGGCTGCTCCTTCTGTTCGATCACTGAGCATGAAGGGCGCATTATTCAGAGTCGTTCGGAAGATTCGATCATTAACGAGATCGAAGCGATTCGCGACACGGTTCCGGGCTTTACCGGCGTTATCTCCGATTTGGGTGGCCCAACGGCCAACATGTACATGCTGCGCTGTAAGTCCCCGCGTGCGGAACAAACTTGTCGTCGCTTGTCGTGTGTTTACCCGGATATCTGTCAGCACATGGATACCAACCATGAGCCGACGATCAATTTGTACCGCCGCGCGCGTGATCTGAAAGGCATCAAAAAGATCCTGATCGCATCCGGGGTGCGTTACGACATCGCCGTTGAAGATCCGCGTTATATCAAAGAGCTGGCGACACACCACGTGGGCGGCTATCTGAAGATTGCCCCGGAACATACCGAAGAAGGTCCGCTGTCGAAGATGATGAAGCCGGGCATGGGCAGCTATGACCGTTTCAAAGAGCTATTTGATACCTTCTCGAAGCAGGCCGGTAAAGAGCAGTATTTGATCCCTTACTTTATCTCTGCGCACCCGGGTACGCGTGATGAAGATATGGTCAACCTGGCGCTGTGGCTCAAACGTCACCGTTTTCGTCTCGACCAGGTGCAGAATTTCTACCCCTCACCGCTCGCCAACTCAACGACCATGTATTACACCGGGAAAAACCCGCTCGGCAAGATTGGCTATAAGAGTGAAGATGTAGTGGTGCCGAAGGGTGACAAACAGCGTCGTCTGCATAAAGCTCTGTTGCGTTACCACGATCCGGCGAACTGGCCGATGATCCGCCAGGCGCTGGAAGAGATGGGTAAAAAGCACCTGATTGGTTCACGTCGTGATTGCCTGGTTCCCGCCCCGACGCTGGATGAAATGCGTGAAGCGCGTCGCCAGAATCGTAATAGTCGTCCGGCGCTGACCAGGCACTCACCGATTGTTCATCAGCGTCAAAACGGCTCCACACGCAGCGAAACTGCAAAGCGCGGTGTTGCGAAAAATGGCGCAGTGAAAAGTGAAACGGTGAAGAGTGGTACGGTGAAAAGCAACGTAATGAAAAACGATAACGCGAAAAAAGCGGTGAAGCGTAAGGCGAGCTAGCGGTTATTCAGCCCCTTTGCCCGTCGGCAGGGGGGCGGTAACCCGGATAAAGCATTTAGCACCCCATCCGGGAATTCGCTAATGTATATGCCACTCCGTCAGGGGGAGGGCTGGGAAGAAGGTGAGCTGGTGACATGTTTATCATCCCCTTTATCGCTCAGCGCTTCCTGTTGTCGCTCACGGTTATAATCTTTAATCCCCTGATATAAGCTCTGGGTTTCATTGACGATGTCGTCAATCAGCCAGCGGCCATTTTCATCTACCAGCGAGAGCGTCTGCGTAACGGTTTCCGGCCCGTCGCTGAATGGGCGGAAGCGGACGATGGCGTCAACGTGCTGGCCATCATGGGGTACGATATCGACCTGCTCCAGCACCAGATTGTCATAATCCTGGCAATTGCAGATTGGGTCATAATTCAGATAGCCCACATCCCCCTCAGCCGTCAGCCTCTGATCCTCTGCGACTTCTTTCATGAGTCGACTGGAAATTACCTGATCTTTGCCGGAAGCATCAAAAATCACACCGGCTTGATTATCCTTATAATGCTGATAGAGCAATTCCACGCTACGCTGAGGTGACTCACCAAACGCGGAAAAGCTGCAAATAAAAAGCAATACCAATAGTTTTCGCATAGTTGATTCTTCTTGTGGGGCACTGCACTCAGAGTAGCATTGCCTTTGTGCAGGCGTAAGTCTTCATCTGCGAAGAGATGTTCATCTGAATTCAAGGAGCGAGTGATGGCAAAACGATTCTGGCCGGGTGTCGCGCTTTTAGCGCTATTACAAAGCGGGTGTGTTGCATACACCCAGTCTCAACCCGCACTGGAAGGCCGCCTGTTGGATAGCTCAGGAAAACCCATACCTGCGGCCACTATTACGTTGAAAAGCCACGATCCAGGGACCAGCACCGTGACCGATAGCAAGGGTTTCTTCGCTTTCGCAGGCGAGCACGAATGGTCGTTCTTTTTGCCCATTGGGCCAATCGATAAGATCAACCTTTCCCGATTACTTATCAACGCGCAGGGCCAGCAATATGATGTGTTGCTCTCGTATGGGATTAGTGGACCCTACGGCTCTGGCCCGTCGGAAACAGGCGTGTTGTGTACGCTACCTCAGGCGCAACTGCCAACACCGAAAGAGGGCACAACGCCGGATATCTGTAAGCATGTGCCCTATAAAAAAATAGAGGAATCCCGCATGGCAGAGTAAGACTGCGGAAATCAGCCCGGCGGTGAAGCCGGGCGTAAAGGGCTAATCAGTACAGCCCCAGCATTTTCCACCAGGCAAGGCCGATAACCATAAATACAGCCTGATTGAACAGGCTGATTAAAAACCCCGTTCGCCACCAGATACCGGTTGGCACGTAACCGGCACCAAACAAAATGGGACCGCGTGCGTGGGTGTACTGCGTCAGAGAGCAATAGAGACTACTGGTAAACGCCAGCATCAGCGCCATCGGCGCGGCGGGAATATTCAGATGAATACCCACGCCGAGGAAGACGGCGTACAGTGCGGCGATTTGCGCATTACCGCTGGCAAAAAAGTAGTGGGTATAGAAATAGGCGGCATTCAACAGCAACAACACAACCACCCAACTGGTGCCGCCCATAGCGTTACCGATACTTTCACCAATCACGCCGCCAAACCACGTGGTAAAGCCCAGTTTTTTGAGCTGGTTCGCCATCATCAGCAGCGCCGCAAACCAGATCAACGTATCCCAGGCCCCTTTCTCGCTTTTTACATCTTCCCAGTTCAGTACGCCAGAAAGTAACAGCACCGACAGGCCGACGAAGGAGGCGGTTGTCGGGTCCACACCCAGAGCATCACCGAAGATCCACAGTACCAGCAGCAGCAGGACGGTGCCGAGCATCAGCCATTCGCCCCGGCTCATTTTCCCCATCAATGCCAGCTCACGCTGGGCCAGAACGGGCGCATCCGGGGTGTGTTTGATTTCAGGACGCGTTATCCAGTAAACCAGTACCGGCACAATCAGCAATGAGACAAGGCAAGGGGCCAGCGCGGCGATAAACCAGCCGCCCCAGGTCAACGTGACGCCGGCGTTTGCCGCCAGTTTCACTGCCAGCAGGTTGCCGGTATATCCGGTCATGAACAGCGCGGCGGTGACATCGTTAACGTTGCCGATGCAGGTAATGAGAAATGTACCGATTTTGCTGCGCGATTCATCTTCTGGGCGGGAGTCAAAGCTGCGAGCCAGTGAGTCGGCAATCGGGTAGATAACCCCACCACAGCGCGCCGTATTGCTTGGCATGGCGGGAGAGAGGATCAGGTCGGCAAACGCCAGGCCATAAGCCAGCCCCAGCGTGCGCTTACCGAGCAGGCGGATCATTTGTAATGCGATGCGCCGTCCAAGGCCGGTTTTGATAAAACCGCGGGCGATCATAAAGGCGACGACGATAAGCCAGATAAGTGAACTGTTTAGCTCACTCAATGCTGTGAGGATAGCGCCATTGGCGGTTTTATCACCGGCGGCGTACGTGAGGGCGAACAAGGTAATGCCGATGATGCCGACAGCGCCTATGGGCAGCACCTTAGCGACAATCGAGGCAATGGTCGCGACAAAGACAATGGCGGAGTGCCAGGCCTGGGCGCTGAGTCCTTCCGGGGGAGCCACCTGCCAGAGGCCGGTGGCGATAACAACGATAATAATTAAAGGGAGCCATCGGACTCCTGACGTGTTTTTTTCGGCCATAAAGTCATCCCTATACATGATGTAAAAAAAATATCGCAGAAGAATAATCAATGTGCGTGATTATGTTGTTGCAGCATAAATTATGCTGCGCTACAAATGTGAACAAATACACACTGAAAATAAGGTTAAATTGTTTCCTGATGTTTCTGATTTCAGAACAAAAAAAAGCCCGACGCGGGCGCCGGGCTGGAGGAGAGAGGAGAGGAATTAGCCGCCGAACTGATCCGGGTCAGGACCAAGACGTTTACCCTGATCGAGTTTAGCGATTTCACCCAGTTCGTCTTTATCGAGACGGAAATCCCAGACATCAAAGTTCTCGGCAATGCGTGCCGGGGTAACGGATTTCGGGATAACGACCAGGCCGCAGTCGAGATGCCAGCGAATCACAATCTGTGCCGGGGTTTTGCCGTATTTATCTGCCAGTTCGCGGATAATTTTCTGATCAAATACCCCTTCACCGCCCTGTGCCAGCGGGCTCCAGGATTCGGTCTGGATTTTGTGTGTGGCATTCCAGGCATGCAACTGACGCTGCTGCAAAAGAGGATGCAGCTCAATCTGGTTGATAACCGGGGTCACGTTCGTCTCATCAATCAGCTTCTGCAGATGATGAATCTGGAAATTACACACCCCAATACTCTTCACCAGACCCTGTTCCTGCAGTTTGATCATTCCTTTCCAGGCCTCTACATAATGATCGATAGCCGGGACCGGCCAGTGCATCAGGTAGAGATCAACATAATCAAGCTGGAGTTTGTCGAGGCTTTCTTGCAATGCTTCTTGTGGGCGTTTCTGATCGTCATTCCACAGTTTTGTGGTAATAAACAGGTCATCACGCGCAACGCCTGCACTTTTTAATGCCGTGCCAACGCCGTCTTCATTTTTATACGCGGCAGCGGTATCGATAGAGCGATAGCCAACTTCCAGCGCTTTGTGAATGGCGGAAACCACTTCCTCATTGCCCGCTTTCCACACGCCAAGACCCAGCTGCGGCATCAGGTTGCCGTCCGAAAGCTTAATCACGGTTGGATGTGTCATGCATTCCTCCTGTATGAGCTTACCGGGACAAGTCCCGGTAAGGTTGTGTGCATTAAGTCTGGACGAAAAGTCCAAAAACGAAAGGCTGCGGAGTAAAAAGCTTAGCGTGCCGCTTCGTAAATGCGACGGCTGACATCAAGGGTAATGTCCTGATGTTCGCCAAGTTTTGTCATGCCATGTTCTTCCAGTTTTGCCAGTAGCGCCGGGATGGAACTGCCATCCAGACCGTAACCGGAGAGGCGAGTCGGTACACCCATCTGCTCAAAGAAACCGCGCGTCGCTTCGATAGCGGCATCAATACGGCTCTCTTCGGAACCTTCGGTAATATTCCAGACGCGTTCTGCGTATTGCAGCAATTTGGCACGCTTGGTGTCACGTTTTTCATTCCACAGCGCAGGGAGCACTATCGCCAGCGTCTGGGCATGATCAAGACCATGCATTGCCGTCAGTTCATGGCCAAGCATATGGGTTGCCCAGTCTTGCGGCACGCCGGCACCAATCAGGCCATTCAGCGCCTGGGTAGCCGCCCACATGACGTTAGCACGGACATCATAATTTTCCGGCTCTTTCAGCGCTTTCGGACCTTCTTCGATAAGCGTCAGCAGAATACCTTCGGCAAAGCGATCCTGAATTTTGCCGTTCACCGGGTAAGTGACATATTGCTCAACGGTATGCACGAAGGCATCAACAACACCGTTAGCGACCTGGCGCGGTGGCAGGGTATAGGTGTATACCGGATCCAGCACAGCAAAAATCGGCTGAACATATTCAGACATAAAGGCTTGTTTATCACCGGTGGTTTTACGGGAGATAACCGCGCCTTTGTTGGATTCGGAACCGGTCGCAGGCAGTGTCAGCACGGAGCCCATCGGGATCGCGCTGGTGATTTTGCTGCCGTAGGTTTGCAGAATTTCCCACGGGTCCACGCCATCGGCGTAATGGGCCGCTGCGGCGATAAATTTGGTGCCATCCAGCACAGAGCCACCGCCGACCGCCAGCAGGAAAGTGATTTTTTCATCCTGCGCGATTTTGACGGCTTTCATCAGCGTTTCGTAAGACGGGTTGGGTTCGATACCGCTGAATTCCCGCACATCCAGACCTTCCAGTGCGCTATATACCTGATCAAGCACACCGTTTTTCTTCACACTACCGCCGCCGTAGGTGATCAGTACGCGCGCGTCAGCCGGGATTTGTTCACGCAAATCAGCAATCGCGCCTTTACCAAACAGGATGCGGGTAGGGGTATGGAGATTAAAGTTGTTCATTGCTCGTTCCCTTTATGTGGGTGATAAAAGAGCAGGCAGGATGCTGCCCGATGGCATTAATTGTGGCCGTGGTGGACTTGCCTCTCAATGCACATTTCTGCCGATGTCTTGCCTGTTTCTCCAGGTTGCTGGAGAAACCGCACAAAAACTTGCACACTGTAGCGGTCGAAAAACAGTGAAGGAGCGGTGTGCTATGAATCGTGACGAGATTTGCCAGGTACTAACACAAAAAATAAAGCTACTGAAAAATAATGAAAATTATCTCAGCACACTGCTTCCTGATATCCGTTTGCTTTACGGTACTGAGCCGGGAACCCGTACCCCGGTAATGTATCAACCGGGGATCGTTTTTCTCTTCTCCGGCCATAAAATTGGTTATATCAACGAGCGTGTGTTTCGCTACGATACCAATGAATATTTACTCCTTACCGTACCTTTGCCGTTTGAGTGCGAAACGTATGCAACGCCCGAGATTCCGCTGGCGGGGATACGCCTTAACGTCGATATTCTGCAGTTGCAGGAACTGTTGATGGATATTGGCGAAGATGAATCTTTCCAGCCCGCGATGGCGGCAAGCGGCATCAACTCCGCCACCCTGTCCGAAGAAATTCTGTGTGCCGCGGAACGTTTACTCGACGTGATGGAACGCCCGCTGGACGCCCGTATTCTGGGTAAACAAATTATTCGCGAACTGCTCTATCATGTGCTCACGGGGCCGCGTGGCGGGGCATTGCTGGCGCTGGTCAGCCGTCAGACCCATTTCAGCTTAATTAGCCGGGTGCTTAAACGCATTGAGAGTCAATACACGGAAAACCTGAGCGTCGACGAACTGGCGGCTGAGGCGAATATGAGCGTCTCTGCGTTTCACCATAACTTTAAGTCGGTGACCAGTACCTCGCCATTGCAGTACCTCAAAAGCTACCGTTTGCACAAAGCGCGAATGATGATGATCCATGATGGTATGAAGGCCAGCGCTGCGGCCATTCGCGTGGGTTATGAGAGCCCGTCGCAATTCAGCCGCGAGTTTAAACGCTATTTTGGCGTCACGCCGGGGGAAGATGCGGCGAGAATTCGCATGATGCAAGGAGGCTGATTTCCTTCTCCTTTTGGGAGAAGGAAAAGAGGAAAAGTATCAGGCGCTGCAGTATTTTTTCTTGATCACGACGGCCAGCGTACCAACCAGTCCGGCGACCAGCAGGAAAAGCGGCAGAATCATCAGGAAGGTCATTACCTGATCTTCGTGGTGTTTTACAAAAGGGATCATGCTGATGGCATAACCCAGCGTGGTAATCATGCCGACCCAAAGCAGGCCGCTGAGCCAGTTGAAAAGCTGAAAACGGCGGCTGGATAAGCCGGAAATTCCGGCCATGGTTGGCAGCAGGGTGCGGACGAACGCCAGAAAACGCCCGGCCAGCAACGCCAACAAACCGTGACGGTCAAACATGCAGGTTGCCCGCTGGTGATATTTCTCCGGCAACTGCGCCAGCCAGCTCTTCACCACGCGGGTGTTTCCCAGCCAGCGTCCCTGCAGGTAGCTCAACCAGCAGCCCAGACTGGCGGCAGAAGTCAGGATTACAAGTGTCGACAGGTAGTCCATGCAACCACGCGCCACCAGCGCGCCGGCCAATAAAAGCAAACTGTCCCCAGGTAAAAACGAGGCTGGAAGCAATCCGTTTTCTAAAAAGAGAGTGGCAAACATCACTAAATAGACGACGCCAACAATATGTGGATTCGCCAGCGCTGCAAAGTCGTGGTGCCAGAGCGCAGCGATAATGTCTTGAATTACAGCCATGGACTTTCCTGTGGTACCGCTTAGAGAAGACTATTGTACCCGCTTATCGCCCGAAACACCTTGATCCCAGGCGCAATTAATACAGAGTATTCTGCTGGCGTAATCAGAATTTTCAACCAGCAGATAACAATTTAAACGATGCGCTGGAAACCTGCAGCTAAATCTTCAATTAAATCATTAACATCTTCCAGACCGACATGGAGACGAATCAGAGTACCGCTAAAGTCCACGCCGCCATCAGGACGGATAGCCGCGATCTGTTCTGGTTGATTTGCCAGAATTAATGATTCATACCCGCCCCAGGAGTAGGCCATGCTGAACAGCGAGAAATTATCGAGATAGGCCGCCATCTCTTCATTGTTCAGGCGTTTATTCAGAATGAAAGAAAACAGACCGCTGCTGCCGTTAAAATCGCGCTTCCAGAACTCATGCCCTTTGCTACCTGGCAGTGCCGGGTGGTTAACTTGCGCGACTTGCGGATGCGAAGACAGCCACTCAGCGATTTTCAGGCTGCTTTCATGATGCTGGCGCAGACGTACGCCAAGGGTACGCAGGCCGCGGCTGGTCATATACGCCGTATCAGCATCGACCATTTGCCCCATAAGATAGGCGTTCTCACGCAGTTGATCCCAACAGCGGGCGTTGGAAACTGCCGTACCAATCATGCCATCAGAGTGACCGATCAGGTATTTGGTGGCTGCCTGGATAGAAATATCAATATCGAATTCAAGCGCTTTGAAGAGAATGCCTGCCGCCCAGGTATTGTCGATCATAATGATCGCCTCTGGCGCAACGCTTCTGACGGCCTGCACGATGGCCGGTACGTCATGTACTTCCATGGTGATCGAGCCTGGTGATTCGAGGAACACGATTTTTGTATTGGGCTGAATCAGACGCACAATGCTGGAGCCGATCATCGGGTCAAACCAACTGGTGGTTACTCCCAGTTTAGCGAGGATCCTGGTACAAAAATCCTGGCTTGGTTCATAGGCGCTGTTGGTCATCAGGATATGGTCGCCCTGTTCGACAAACGCCAGAATGGTATTTGCCACCGCCGCTGCGCCGCAGGGGAAAAGGGCACAACCCGCGCCGCCTTCCAGCTCACACATGGCTTCCTGTAACGAGAAATGGGTTAGCGTGCCGCGACGGCCATAAAAAAGCTCGCCCTTCGCGCGATTACGCGTGGCCTGCTTTTTCGCCTCGACCGTGTCGAAAACCAGGGAAGAAGCCCGTTGAATGACACTATTCACCGAACCCTGCGTGTATTTCTTGCTGCGCCCCGCGTTGACCAGAGCGGTATCGATATGCTTCGCCGTCATGTTCGCTTAACCTGTTTTTATACGTCTGGATGTCCAGACTACCATGAATGCCAGGTGATGCATCGATGCCCGTTCTGATAAAGCATAAAATTTTATGAAAATTCGCCTGCCAGACGGTTTTACTGCGTGAGAGCAAAGAAAAAACGGGGATGTTGCGGCAGTATGTAAATACTAATGAGAACTACTATCAATTCGACGATGTTTTGATATTATTATGCTCAGATTTTGTGATATGCGTCGTGGAGATACACAGTGGGGAATAATTTGATGCAGGCGGATCTTTCCGTTTGGGGTATGTATCAACATGCCGACATCGTAGTAAAGATTGTGATGATCGGGTTGATTCTGGCATCAGTGATCACCTGGGCAATCTTTTTTAGTAAAAGTGCTGAAATGATTGCGCATAAACGCCGTCTTAAACGTGAACAGCAACTGTTGGCTGATGCCCGTTCGCTGGATCAGGCCAGTGAAATTGCCTCTTCTTTCCATGCCAGAAGTCTGAGCGCGCAGTTAATTAACGAAGCCCAAAATGAACTGGAGTTGTCGGCAGGTAGCGAAGATAACGAAGGTATTAAAGAGCGCACAGGGTTCCGTCTTGAACGTCGCGTTGCTGCTACGGGGCGTTACATGGGCCGTGGTAATGGTTACCTTGCGACTATTGGCGCTATTTCCCCGTTTGTGGGTCTGTTTGGTACCGTATGGGGCATCATGAACAGCTTTATCGGTATTGCCCAGACGCAGACCACTAACCTTGCCGTGGTCGCGCCGGGTATCGCGGAAGCCCTGCTGGCGACCGCGATCGGTCTGGTGGCAGCGATTCCTGCGGTGGTTATCTATAACATCTTCGCCCGCATGATCGGCGGTTATAAAGCGACACTGGGTGATGTTGCCGCACAGGTTCTGCTGCTGCAAAGCCGCGACCTGGACCTTGCTGCCAGCGCCTCTGCAAAACCTGTCCACGCCGCCCAGAAACTACGAGTAGGTTGATGCCCCATGGCAATGCGTCTTAACGAAAACCTCGACGATAACGGCGAAATGCACGAAATCAACGTAACGCCGTTTATCGACGTTATGCTGGTTCTGCTGATTATCTTCATGGTGGCCGCGCCGCTTGCAACGGTAGATGTAAAAGTTAATCTACCGGCTTCTACCAGCCAGCCGCAGCCGCGTCCGGAAAAACCGATTTATCTGTCCGTAAAAGCGGACAATACCATGTTCATTGGTAATGAACCGGTGACCGACGAAACGATAGTTACTCAGCTCAATGCCGTCACCGAAGGGAAGAAGGACACAACGGTCTTCTTCCGTGCGGATAAGACGGTTGACTACGAAACCATTATGAAAGTGATGGATACCCTGCATCGCGCGGGATATCTCAAAATTGGCCTGGTCGGAGAAGAGACCGCAGCCGCTAAGTAATTCTCGTGTTTGTTTATTAAGGCTGGCCTGTGGGCCAGCCTTTTTCTTTTCAACATTCCGCTCAGCTAATGACATAGCGCGTTATTTCAGGATGGTTTAATTTTCACTTAAGAGTGCTTAACGCATTAAAAGTGGGGGATTATTCAGTGAATAATCAAATATGGTGAATAATTATTGATAATAAATGGAGGGATTATAAGGTTATTTCGGCGCTTGCGCAGGCTCTGAGGCGGGGGGAGTTACAGCCTCTTCCGGAGTGGCTTTTTCCTCAGGCGCGACGGTCGTCACAACCGCGGTACGGTATTCTGCATCAGCAAGTTTGCGGCTGATACGCAGGGTTGCCGTCTCTCTGGCAAGAATATACTGGTAATTGGCTTCCAGTCTGGCCATTACTTTTTCCAGCAGGTCAGGGCGTTCCTGCACGATAGCGTTGATGGTCGCACCATAGATCTCTTCTTTCACCTGAAAAGCATAGATTTCCCGGCGATTCTGCCACTTTAGTCGTACAAGGGCCGCAGGGATGGAGATGAGTTCATGGGCAATGCGCTGAATGGTGGCATTCTTACTTTGAATGAGTGCATCAATATTTTGCTTTAAGATAAATTCGTCGCTGGGTTGATTGTCTAAAGTCAAATAAACGTCGTTATTATCTATTTTCTCCACGTCATTCATCCCCTAGTTTATAAAACAAAGGCGTATCTTTTTCACGGGTAATGAGATTAAGCCAAATTTCATTTCCGGCTTCATTAATTTGTTTGGTCTTTTCTGAAATTATTTGGCTTAATGCCTGGGCATCAATCTCGCCTTCGGCTTGCAAATCGTTCAGCAGGCGGGCAAAAGTTTCGATTTTTACCACACGATATAATCGGTCTTTTATATGACGATCGCGCTCTTCAAGCAACATATTCCGCGACTGCCCGGTACGATTGGCATTCGCTAATATATCGCTGGCATAATCAGAGAGCGTTCTTTTTCCCTGAGTTAAATTAGTGTCTTTTTCTGCTTCTCCCGGTTCTGTTTCCGTAACGGAAATGTGAAATCGAGCCGGGACAAGATTCTCGGGGAGCATTTCTAATATCCTTTAATATCAATAAGGTAGGCGAAGTTTTGGCGTGAGGTTCGTTGACAATATCATGACGCACTTTTAAAATCAAAAAAAATGGAGCCTGCATATGAACAGTATTTTTTATTCTGTTGTCATTTTATTGCTGTTAACAGGCGGCGTACTTTTATTGATGCGCGAAAACAATAAAAAGCCGTCCGTAGATGAAACTGAAACGTTGGCCCAACAAGCTAAGCCTTTGTCCAAAGAGGAGGGCGAAGACCATTTCGCAATGCTGATGAATGCCATTACCCCGGTGTGGTACTGGCGCGTAAATCACGAATATATCGATTTTCTTCATGCGACGATTAAACGCATGAACATGGCGGAGCTTAATAGCGTGCCGGGGTTATTTGAGGCACAGCGCCGTTGCAGCGATCTCAATTCCGCTGTGTATAAGTATTATGACAATATTAAAAAGCGCTGTTTAAACGGCGAAAAAGTGATGTACTCCGACCTTGACGTATTGAACCTGCGTCAGTGTTTTCGCGAATTCAGCATGGAAGCCTACCCGGAGCTGGTCGTGTTGGTATGGCCAGAATATAAGCGCCCGGAGATTGACCCGGCAGAGGTGTAATTCGTCGTGATACTCCACTGCCGCCGGAGCAGCAGTGGAGAAGGGGGATCAATATTTCGCGTGGTGCTTAAAGCGGAAATCTTCCATAAAGCCGGTCAGTTTCTCTACCGCACCGAGCGTCAGCGCGTTATAAATTGAGGCGCGTACGCCGCCAATTGCGCGGTGACCACCCAGGCCGGAGAAACCAGCGGCCGTTGCTTCATTAAGGAACAATGCTTCCAGATCTTTCGTCGGCAAGTTGAACGCAACGTTCATATCTGAGCGGAAGGCCGCCTCACCCCACGGGCGGTAGAATTCATTACTACCGTCAATCAGTCCATAGAGTAATTTCGCTTTTTGCTGGTTGATTTGTGCCATGTTTTCCAGCCCGCCTACCTCATTGAGAAGCCAGCGGGTGACCAGCAGTACAACATAAATGGCGAAGACCGGCGGGGTGTTGAAGTTCGAGTGAGACTCAACCTGGCGGCGGTAATCCAGGAATGATGGCAGGTTATCCGGGGCGTTTTGTACCACGCTGTCGCGAACCAGTACGATGGTAACGCCTGCCGGACCAATGTTTTTCTGCGCATGGGCGTAAATCAGAGAGAATTTATCGGCTTCACACGGCTTTGACAAAAAGTCAGAAGACATATCACAGACGCGCGGCACATCGTCGCGGCCCAGAATACGATTGAACTGCAAACCTTCTACCGTCTCATTCGAAACATAGTGAATGTATGGCGCGTCCGGCGAAAAATCTAACTCATCATCGGTTGGCAAACGGCGATAACCATGTTGTTCGCCACTCCAGATGACGCGAACCGGGCCTTCACGCATGGCTTCGGTCACAACTTTACGGCTCCAGTAGCCGGTATCAAAATATTCTGCCGGGTGTTTTTTCCCCCGCAGCATGGTCATCGGGACCATAGAGAACTGCTGTGTCGCACCCCCCTGCAGGAACAGGATGTGATAGTCGGCAGGCAGGCCCAACAGCGTGCGAATATTGTTTTCGGTTTCGCGCACTACATTTTCAAACCAGTCTGAACGGTGGCTGATACCAAGAATGGACAGTCCCGCTTCAGGGACATTAATGATCGCCTGCTGGACCTGGTTTAATACCACCTCGGGCAGCGCGCCCGGGCCGCCGGAGAAATTCAGTGCGTTATTCGGATTCAATGACATGTTCATACCTGAGTAGCATAAATGGGTTAGAGCGTTTTACCGGCTCGTTGTAACAACATTTCCCGCATCGCAGTTTTGACTTTATGCATATGAATCTGCTTATTGGGAAACATCACTTCGTCGTCCATGGCGTGTACGACCATCGCCGGATCGATTTCAAAAATCAGTAGTTCGCCGTTCTGCGTCTCGGCACAGTCGATACCGATGTACTCAAGGCCTGTGCGCTGGCTAATTGCGTCCAGTGCATCATGGTGGCGTGCGGCAAAATCAGCGAATTCGTTCAGGAAGCGAGCTTCCTGGGCGCGTTTGTTCTCGTCTTCATACATACCGGCATTGACATAATGGATCATCCAGTTGGACGACACGCCCATATGGCAGGCATACGCTTTGCCATCGATCAGCACCAGGCGCATTTTGCGAAATAGCCCGTCGTCATCGCTGTAGTCAACGAAACGCGACAGAAAAAATGTATCGCCTTCGTTGTGCTGCAGATAGGAAGCGACGGCCTCACGGTCATCCACTTTTTGCAGACCGTGGCCGCCGTGGCTGCCAACCGGGCGCAGGATAATCGGAAATGCGTGATCGTCGGCGATATCAGATATGGACTTCTCTCCCGCTGCCACAGACTGCAGGGACTGGCGGCTGATATGCAGTGCAGGACAAATCACCAGACCGGGCACATTTTGCAGGAGGATACTGGCGTTGTGGCGTTCAGAGTGGGGGACATTTTGTGGCGAGTTCAGAACCGGCTTTGGCCAGTCGCGGAGCACGTTCTCCAGGCGCTGTAAAACGGCAGCTTGTTCATCGCTCGCACCAATAGCGACCATCACCAGATCGTGTTCCGGTACGGGGGATGTCAACGGGTGCGGCGCGTCGGGATCAACATAGTAATTGATAAGATCGATGTCGCTGTCTTCAAGCAGGCAGTCGAGCGGAATATTAGCCGAAAGATTGCCCGGCACCATCAGCATCAGTACACGCAGTTTCGTCGGCTGACGCGCATGCCAGTGGTAGACACGTTGCATTTGCAGTGCCTGGTTTTGAATTTGCAGCCCTAACTCTTCATGCTTTAGGCTCATCATTGCTATGGCAAGGTTCATCCACAGGGTCGCATCTTCCGGCGCTTTCTGCGCAAGTGCGATCATTTCTTGTGCCATAGAGGAGAAGTCAACACCTGCGATGCTCATACGTAAAAACGGCGCCATTCCCAGGAATGGCAACGATTGAGCTTCCGGCTCTGACGTTAACGACATACTGAGTGCCTCTGGTTATACAGTCGATATGACTTATGATGCTATAAATAACCAGTTGCCAATGCGGTGATTAGCGGGGATAAAAAGCGGGATAACGGGAGTTACCCTCTGAAAGTGCGCTAACGCCGGGGTAAATATTGCGAATTTTTCTATTAATTGCCGATAAACCACCTGAACGGTAATAAAGAAGGGAGCTGTGCTCCCCTCTTTTTTACTTATCGGAGGAAGCTTGCCAGAGGTTGAGTTCACCGTCGGCAACATGCTTATCTATCTGCGCCAGTTCTTGTTCACTGAACGTCAGGTTATTTAACGCCAGCACGTTTTCTTCCAGTTGCTCCGGGCGGCTTGCGCCGATCAATACCGAGGTGACACGGTTATCCTTTAGCAGCCAGCTCAGTGCCATCTGCGCCATGGACTGACCACGCGCGTTGGCCATCTCGTTGAGCAACCGCAGACTACTCAGGTTAGCTTCGGTCAACATTTTTTCCGACAGGCCGCGTACCTTCTTCCCTTCTTTCTGCATCCGCGACCCTTCCGGGATACCGTTAAGGTATTTTCCGGTCAGCAATCCCTGAGCCAGCGGGGTAAAGGCGATGCAACCAACGCCACTGGCTTCGAGCGTATCCAGCAAGCCCGTTTTATCAACCCAGCGGTTAAGCAAGTTGTAAGAAGGCTGATGAATCAACAGGGGAATCTTCCACTCGCGTAGCAACGCTACCATTGTCCGGGTTCGCGGCGTTGAATAAGAGGAGATACCGACATAGAGAGCTTTACCGCTCTGTACGGCCTGGGCCAGCGCGGCGGCGGTCTCTTCCATCGGCGTATTTTCATCTACACGGTGCGAATAGAAGATATCGACATAGTCCAGCCCCAGGCGTTTCAGGCTCTGATCGAGGCTGGCGAGTAAATACTTACGTGAGCCGCCAGAACCGTATGGGCCGGGCCACATGTCGTAACCCGCTTTGGTGGATATCACCAGCTCATCGCGATAAGCCGCGAAATCTTCACGTAGCAAACGACCAAAGTTCTCTTCTGCGCTACCCGGAGGCGGCCCGTAGTTATTGGCTAAGTCAAAATGGGTGATGCCTAAATCAAAGGCTTTACGTAACAGGGCTCGTTGGGAGTCAAGGGCGTGAACATGGCCGAAGCTGTGCCACAAACCCAGCGACAATGCGGGCAGGCGCAGGCCGCTTTTACCGCAGTAACGATACTGCATCTGCTCATAGCGAGCAGGGTTGGCAAACCAGGGCATGATGTCTCCTTTCTTGTAGGTGTAGGGTCGAAACAGTGTTTTTATTCTATATCCTCATCATGTCACAACAAGACTTTGCGTTTTTAATGCGGAGGATTTTTGGGCAGGGCCCGATGGTGTGCTTTGCCTGGTTAAGGAGTCCGATGATGGCGGTCATGGTTTTTCCGTCAATTTTCCCGTCACGGGCCAAAACTACGCCTGGCCGGTTAATGAAAGCCCGGCTGGTTGGAAACGGATCGTCGTTAGCCTCTCTTCTGATAATGGTTTCGTTGGGAAATTATAAGGTATGGAAATGGATTGCCGAAACTTAACCCGGCGAGAAGCCTTAGCTCTTTGCGGCAATATTGCACCTAAAGCGTCACGGTAAGGCAAAATAGACTTGCGCAAATGCTTCATATTGCGAGCGCTGACGGCGATGCGGCGGATGGGCTTTTCCAGAAGATGCGCAACTTTTCTGAGAAAATTCTTAGGCTATGCCATTCGGGAAACGTTGTAGCCGTTAGACTGAAAAACGATAAATTATATTTATCGAAGATGTCTAAAATAACGTTTAGATTCCCACGTTCATCCCCATGCTGTCAGGCCTGTGTCACTTTTAAAGCGGCTGTTATGTAATTTATTCTTTGTTAATCATCTGGTTAACCTTTTCCTTGCTCGTCGCGGTGGTTACCATCTTTTGTCACCATTACGGGTAACAAAAATACACCTCTACAGGACTGATAATGGGCGGTGCTGCCCCTTGATTATTATTTTTAACGGCATGATTAATGCGATATTTAATATTTTACTATAGTTTTTATTTTTGATTTTTAATCCGATTGGGGAGCTTTTGTTTCCCTCTATTTTCTGCCGGTTGTTGTGTTTTTTTATATTATCTGTAGATTCTTTGTTTGCTCGTGATTTATTTTTGAGGATTGTGATAATTTAATTTAAGTTGCAGGATTGATGAGTGATTAATAAATTTCTCTCATGATATAAAGCAGTTACCTGTGGTTTAGTTAGGTTGCTAACCTTAAAAACTGAATGATAAATCATCCCTTCTTTTCAAAAAATAACATTCATGAGCGGTGAGAAGCCATCATTTCATATGGACAATTATTGCGCATTTTGTGATCAATTTTTTACTTTGAACCATACATATTTCCTGAAGGGTGCCGATAAAGGAATTAACTCTCACTTTCGAGTAAGCATGTACCTTCACAGCAAGGAAATAATTATGCGTATGCTTCAAAACTTTACTATTCGAATCGTCATGCTGGTGATCCTGGGCCTTTTTGGCCTTCTGTGGTCCGGTGTCGGTTTGTATAGCGTTTTCTCTCTTTCAAAAGTAGCCGATGGCAATGAAGTTGATCGCCAGCTTGTGGCACAAATGACATTACTTAGCCAGGGCAATGACCAATACTTCCGTTTCGTTACGCGCCTTAGTCGTGCGATGGAGACAAAAAACGCAGGCGGTGCCGTCGATTTTGCCCCTGCACAGCAGTCTCTTGAAAGCATGGCGAAAAAACTCACCGAGTTTAAAGCTATCTCTCCTGGGCCTATGGATCCGAAGGTATCAGAGCAGGTGATTGCTGCCTGGCAGGCACTGCTTGATCAGGGCATTACACCGCAGATGCAGGCGGCCCAACAAGGGGCGGTTGAAGCCTATCGCCAGCAGGCAAACAACGTGACACCAGCGTTGAGCCGGGCATTTGGCGCAACTACTGACAGCTTTAATAAAGCGGCAGGCGCCAGTCTTGATGCAACTCGCGTGATGGTTGACAGCCAGACCCACATCACCCGTGTGATCATTATCGTCGCAATGGTGTTGGGGTTACTGATTCTGTTATTCACTGACCGCTACCTTGTGAACATGTTGGTTAAACCGCTGGCCGCCATTCGCGAACATTTCCGCAAAATGGCCGCAGGTGATTTGAGCCAGCCAATCGAAGATTTTGGGCGTAACTGCGTGGGCCAGGTTGTCCCCTTACTGCGTGCGACTCAGGATAGTCTGCGTGATGCGGTCAGCTCTATTCGTAACGGCAGTGAAAATATCTGGCGTGGTGCGACCGAGATTTCCAGCGGTAACAATGACCTCTCTTCCCGTACAGAAGAACAGGCGGCAGCGCTGGAACAGACGGCGGCCAGCATGGAACAACTAACGGCAACGGTAAAACTGAACGCCGATAACGCCAGCCAGGCAAGTGAGCTGGCCGATGTCGCCTCCTCAACGGCGAGCAAAGGTGGGGCGCTGGTAGATGAAGTTATCAGCACGATGGATGGCATCTCTCAAAGCTCGAAGAAAATTGCGGAAATTACCACTGTCATTAACAGTATCGCTTTCCAGACCAACATTCTGGCGCTTAACGCCGCCGTTGAAGCGGCTCGTGCTGGCGAGCAGGGGCGCGGCTTTGCGGTGGTAGCAGGTGAAGTGCGTAACCTGGCCAGTAGAAGTGCGGGCGCGGCGAAAGAGATTGAATCGCTGATTGCGGACTCCGTAAGCCGCGTTGAGAAAGGAGCCAAACTGGTCAATGATACCGGCACGACGATGGAAGGTATTCTGCGTGCGGTTACCGAAGTCACCACTATTATGAAACAGATTGCTGCCGCATCCGCTGAGCAGAGTAAGGGCATTTCTCAGGTGGGCGTCGCCATCACCCAGATGGATAGCGTCACCCAGCAGAACGCCTCGCTGGTAGAACAAGTTTCTGCTGCTGCTTCTGCGCTTGAGCGTCAAACAGAAGAGTTGCAGCGCTCTGTTCAACAGTTCCGTTTGTCTGCTGATGAGCAGGTTAACGTCGCCGCGCCGACACCAGTGAAAACACCGACACTGCGCGGTACAACCAAGAAAGCCGCTTCTTCGGCAGATGAATGGGTCGCGTTTTAAATAACACTATTACTGCTCAAAACACCGCTATCTATTTACTTATATATCGGTTGAGGGCAGTAAGAATGGAAAACCATGTTGGCAAAGGCTTGATGGCAGGGCTTAAGGCAACACAGGCAGATGAAGTCAGCCGCGTCGCGCATTTTTGTTCTGACTATAAACGCGGTTTTGTGCCCGGTTTTTCGCATCGTATGTTCGAAAAAACCGGCGACAGGCAGTTAAGCGCCCGGGAGGCTGGCTACCGGGCCAAACGCTAAGCATATCTCACCTGTTCTTCCGCTTTTGAAAGCCACTCTTCTGCGTGGCTTTCTGCGTTTTTATCCGTTGTGAAAACATCCCCTCTTTGTGACATACCGCGCTGATATTGAATGTTTTGTCTGAAAAGACACACTTTTTGTATGATTACTTGATCGCACGCGCACACCGATTGGCTAAAACCAGGGTAAAAGCAGGGTTAATTTTTGGCAAAGGAATGACAATGCATGGCTGAAGATATTCCTCAACTGACCTCTTTTACCTCCTGCGGTATTAATCGTCGCGATTTTATGAAGCTTTGTACCGCTCTGGCGGCCACGATGGGGCTTAGCAGCAATGCCGCCGCGAAGATGGCGCAGGCAGTTACCCAGAGCAAGCGCCCGCCCGTGGTCTGGATTGGCGCACAGGAGTGTACTGGATGTACTGAATCACTGTTGCGCGCAACGCATCCCACCGTTGAAAACCTGGTGCTGGAAACCATCTCGCTGGAGTACCACGAGGTTCTGAGCGCTGCGTTTGGTCACCAGGTTGAAGAGAACAAACACCACGCTCTGGAAACCTATAAAGGGCAGTACGTTCTGGTAGTAGATGGGTCGATTCCGCTCAAAGACAACGGTGTTTACTGTATGGTGGCGGGCGAACCGATTATCGACCATATCCGTAAAGCGGCGGAAAATGCTGCGGCGATTATCGCAATAGGTTCCTGTTCTGCATGGGGTGGGGTTGCCGCAGCTGGGGTCAATCCAACCGGAGCGGTGGGCCTGCAAGAAGTACTGCCGGGTAAAACGGTGATTAATATTCCAGGCTGCCCGCCGAACCCACACAATTTCCTCGCTACCGTGGCGCACATTATCACCTTTGGCAAGCCGCCGAAGCTCGATGCGAAAAATCGGCCGCTCTTTGCCTATGGCCGCCTGATTCACGAACATTGCGAACGACGTCCTCATTTCGACGCCGGACGCTTCGCCAAAGAGTTTGGCGATGACGGTCATCGTGAAGGCTGGTGTCTCTACCATTTAGGCTGTAAAGGTCCGGAAACCTGGGGTAACTGTTCAACACTGCAATTCTGCGATGTGGGCGGCGTCTGGCCGGTTTCCATTGGCCACCCTTGCTATGGCTGCAACGAAGAGGGTGTGGGCTTCCACAAAGGCATCCACCAACTGGCGCACGTTGAGAACACAACACCTCGTGTTGATAAACCACAGGTCAACAGTAAAGAAGGCGGCGTGATGTCGGCTTCCGCTGTCGGTCTGCTTGGTGGTGTGGTGGGATTACTGGCAGGCGTCGGGGTAATGACGGTGCGCGAGCTGGGCCGCCAGCAAAAGAAAAACAACGCTGACTCACAGGGAGAGTGACCGTGAACAGACGTAACTTTCTGAAGGTGGCCTCAGGCGGAGCGCTACTGGCGGGGGGAGCATTGCCCGTTTCCGCCGCCGTGCATAACCGTCCGGCAATACCGGGCGCGTGGGGAATGTTGTACGACTCCACCCTCTGCGTCGGTTGCCAGGCGTGCGTCACCCGCTGTCAGGACATCAACTTCCCGGCGCGTAACCCGCAGGGCGAACAGACCTGGTCTAATAACGCCAAACTAACTCCCTATACCAACAATATTATCCAGGTATGGCGTAGTGGTACGGCGCAGCATAAAGATCAGCCGACAGACGGTTATGCCTACATCAAAAAACAGTGTATGCACTGCGTCGATCCTAACTGTGTTTCTGTCTGCCCGGTTTCGGCCCTGAAAAAAGATCCCAAAACCGGCATTGTGCATTACGACGCCAGCGTCTGTACCGGTTGTCGCTATTGCATGGTTGCCTGCCCCTACAACGTACCCAAGTACGACTACGACAATCCCTTTGGCGCGCTGCATAAATGTGAACTCTGTAATCAGGTGGGCGTGGAGCGGCTCAACAAAGGGGGGCTGCCGGGATGTGTCGAAGTCTGTCCGACTGGCGCGGTGATTTTCGGTACGCGTGAAGCGTTAATGGCCGAGGCGCAAAAGCGCCTGAAACTGCAACCCGGCAGTGAATATTCATACCCGCGCCAGACACTGAATACCAACGATCCTAACGTTCGCGAAGTCCCAAAATACCACCCCCATCTTTATGGTGAACATGAAGGCGGTGGGACGCAGGTTATGGTACTGACGGGCGTACCTTATACCTGTCTGGGTTTGCCGGAGCTGGATGATGTTTCGACCGGTGCGCGTTCAGAAAACATTCAGCATACGGTGTATAAGGGCATGATGTTGCCGCTGGCCGTGCTTGCGGGCTTGACCACGCTGGTGTACCTCCATACCCGAAGCGATGACCACAAGGGAGGGGATGACGATGCATCATGATCCGCAGCCGCTTGGCGGAAAGTTACTCAGTAAGCCGATTTACATGTTTGGGCCGCTAATCGTTTTATGCGGGCTGTTTATTCTCAAACGTCTGGTTTTCGGCCTGGGATCTGTGTCCGATCTGAATGGCGGTTATCCATGGGGGATCTGGATTGCTTTCGACTTGCTGATCGGCACCGGTTTCGCCTGCGGCGGCTGGGCGCTCGCCTGGATGGTCTATGCCTTTAATC
This sequence comes from Phytobacter palmae, assembly GCA_900112785.1. Taxonomy (GTDB): domain Bacteria; phylum Pseudomonadota; class Gammaproteobacteria; order Enterobacterales; family Enterobacteriaceae; genus Phytobacter; species Phytobacter palmae. Next base: position 288,169 of record FONB01000003.1, read on the forward strand.
GTGGCGAATACCACCCGCTGGTGCGTCCGGCGCTGCTGGCGAGCCTGTTCGGTTATTCGCTGGGGGGGCTGTCCATTACTGTCGACGTTGGTCGCTACTGGAACCTGCCATATTTCTACATTCCGGGCCATTTTAACGTCAATTCGGTGCTGTTCGAGACGGCAGTGTGCATGACGATTTATATCGGCGTGATGGCGCTGGAATTTGCCCCCGCGTTGCTGGAGCGCCTGGGCTGGAAGGTGTCGCTAAAACGGCTCAATAAAGTGATGTTTTTCGTTATTGCGCTGGGAGCGTTGCTGCCCACCATGCATCAGTCTTCTATGGGATCGCTGATGATTGCCGCCGGGCATAAAGTGCATCCGCTGTGGCAAAGCTATGAAATGCTGCCGCTTTTCTCATTGCTGACGGCGTTTATTATGGGTTTCTCAATCCTCATTTTTGAAGGCTCTCTGCTCCAGGCCGGGTTGAAAGGCAACGGGCCTGATGAACGGCATCTGTTCTCGAAACTCACCGGTACATTGAGCGTGCTGCTGGTACTGTTTCTGGTGGCGCGCTTTGGCGAGCTTATCTGGCGTAACAAACTGTCACTCGCGTTTGCCGGGGATGGTTACAGCCTGATGTTCTGGGCCGAAATACTGCTGCTGACTTTCCCGCTGGTGGTGTTTCGTGTTCCACGCCTGCGCAGCGACGCCCGGTTCCTGTTTACCGGTGCCGTGAGCATGCTGCTGGGTTGTGCGCTGTGGCGGTTGTCCTACTCGTTGCTGGCATTCAACCCCGGCGATGGCTACCACTACTTCCCAACGGCTGAAGAGCTGATCATTTCCATTGGTTTTGTGGCAACGGAGATTTGCGCGTACATCCTACTTATCCGCCTGTTACCCATAATTCCCCCGTTAAAACAATCAAAAAGCCATGAGGCGAGTAAAGCATGAGTCAACGTATCACCATCGATCCGGTGACCCGTATTGAGGGTCATTTACGCATTGATTGCGAAATTGAAAACGGCGTGGTTTCCCGAGCCTGGGCATCGGGAACCATGTGGCGCGGAATGGAAGAGATTGTGAAAGGGCGAGATCCGCGAGATGCGTGGATGATCGTGCAGCGCATTTGCGGCGTTTGCACCACCACCCATGCGATTTCCTCGGTACGTGCGGCAGAAAGCGCACTGAAAATCAATGTGCCGCTGAACGCTCAGTACATTCGAAATATTATTCTGGCGGCGCATACTACCCACGACCACATCGTGCACTTCTACCAGCTTTCCGCACTCGACTGGGTAGACATCACCTCTGCTCTGCAGGCCGATCCGCAAAAAGCCTCGGCATTGCTGAAAGGCATCTCGAGCTGGTCGCTTAATAGCGCCGAAGAGTTCGCCAAAGTGCAGCAGAAAATCAAAACGCTGGTAGCCAGCGGGCAGTTAGGTATTTTCGCCAACGGTTATTGGGGACATCCGGCGATGAAACTGCCGCCGGAAATTAACCTGATTGCCGTGGCGCACTATCTGCAGGCGCTGGAGTGTCAACGTGATGCCAACCGCGTGGTGGCGTTGCTCGGTGGCAAAAGCCCGCATATCCAGAACCTGGCTGTTGGCGGCGTGGCTAACCCGATTAATCTCGATGGACTGGGCGTACTCAATCTTGAGCGCCTGATGTACATCAAAACTTTCATTGACCGCCTTGAGGATTTTGTCGAGCAGGTTTACAAGGTCGATACGGCGGTGATCGCGGCGTTCTACCCGGAATGGCTGACGATGGGCAAAGGCGCGGTTAACTATCTGAGCGCGCCGGAATTCCCCACCGATGCCCGCAATGGCAGCTTCCTTTTCCCCGGCGGCTACATTGCTAACGGTGACCTGTCTACCCGCCGTGAAATCACCTCCCACAGTGATGAATACTTGATCAAGGGGATTCAGGAGAGCGCGAAACACGCCTGGTATAAAGATGAGGAGCCGCAGGCGCCGTGGGAAGGGACGACCGTGCCTGCCTATACGGGCTGGCAGGACGAAGGCAAATACAGCTGGGTAAAATCTCCCACCTTCTATGGCAAAACGGTGGAAGTCGGCCCGCTGGCGAATATGCTCAATAAATTGGCCGCGAAACGGGAAGCAACCTGGGAAAAACTTAACGATATCATCGCTATTTACCAGAAACTCACCGGGAAAACGCTTGGTGTGGAACAACTGCACTCCACCCTGGGGCGGGTAATTGGACGCACCGTTCACGCCTGCGAGCTACAGCATATTCTGCAGCACCAGTACAACGCGCTGATTGCCAATATCGGTAAAGGCGACCACGTGACCTTTGTGAAGCCGGACATTCCCGCAACGGGAGAGTTTAAAGGGGTGGGGTTCCTGGAAGCACCGCGCGGTATGTTGTCGCACTGGATGGTTATCAAAGACGGGAAAATCAGCAACTACCAGGCGGTAGTGCCATCAACCTGGAATGCCGGTCCGCGTAATGCGAATGGCGATGTCGGGCCGTACGAGCAGTCGCTGATTGGCACCCCGATTGCGGATGCAAACAAACCGCTGGAAGTCGTGCGTACCATCCACTCGTTTGACCCTTGTATGGCCTGCGCGGTACATGTAGTCGATGCGGATGGCAACGATGTTGTCTCGGTGAAGGTGTTGTGATGCGTATTTTGGTATTGGGTGTCGGTAACATTTTACTGAGCGATGAAGGCATTGGCGTTCGCGTTATTGAAGCACTGGAACAGCGTTATGTTATGCCAGAAGGCGTAGAGGTGCTGGATGGCGGCACTGCTGGCATGGAGTTGCTGGAGGCTATGGCGAATCGCACCCATCTGATCATCGTTGATGCGATCGTGTCACGCAAAAGCGAGCCTGGCGCGCTGCTTATCCTGCGTGATGAAGAGGTGCCCGTGCTGTTCAACAATAAAATTTCGCCCCATCAATTGGGGCTTTCTGATGTCCTTTCCGCCCTGCGCTTTACGGGCGAATTCCCGGACAAAATTACGCTGGTGGGGGTCATTCCCCACTCGCTGGAACCCAACATCGGACTTACCCCGACCGTTGAGGCAAGTCTGGAGCCCGCGGTACAGGCGGTGCTTGCGGCGTTACACGAATCCGGTGTTACCCCGGCATTGCGGGAGAGTGCGTATGTGTGATTTCTCCGGTTTTCAACAATCCCCGCATAGCCTGGTGGAAGCTGCGTTTTCGCGTATTGCCGCAGAAGAGATGCAGGATTTGCCCTTTTTGCATCCGACTATGCCGGTTTTTGTCCCCGGCTTTACGCTGTTTGAAGGGCAATGGATCGGCTGCGTATTGACGCCCTGGATGTTGAGCCTTGCTATCTTTCCCGGCCCGGAACAGTCCTGGCCGGCGCGAAAAGTGGGGGAGAAGCTGGGCCTGCAACTTCCCTTTGGTGAGATGATGTTTACCGTCGGTGAACTGGACGGGGTATCCCAGTACTGCGCCTGTTCGTTGATGTCGCCGCTGGCGCATGATCTCACCGTCGGACAGGGAAAAGCACTGGCCCAGGACTGCCTGCGGATGGTGCTTTCACTGCCGGTGCGTGACCCGCAACTCAGCCGCCGTGCCCTGTTTGCCGGCCTTAAAGGCGGCGAGTATGCATGAGCTTTCCCTGTGCCAGAACCTGGTTGAGATTCTTGAACAACAGGCTCAGCAGCATGGGGCAAAGCGGGTAACGGGCGTCTGGCTGGAGCTGGGGGCGTTTGCCTGTATCGAGGAGAGCGCGCTGCGTTTTGGCTTTGAGATAACCTGTCGGGGAACGGTGGCAGAAGGGTGTCAGTTGCACCTGTCACACCGTCCTTCGCTGGCCTGGTGCTGGAACTGTAATGAAAGCGTTGAGGTGAGCGGGGAAGAGGTCTGCCCGCGTTGCCAAAGTCCCGGTTTACAGCGGGAAAACGACAGCGGCATGCAAATCAAAAGTATCGAAGTCGATCAGGAGTAACTATGTGTATTGGTGTGCCCGGCCAGGTGGTTAGCGTCGGTGAAAGCGTTCATCATCTGGCGCAGGTCGATGTCTGCGGCGTTCGCCGTGACGTGAATATTATGCTGGTGTGTGAAAGCGAACCTGCCGCGCTGCTTGGTCAGTGGGTGCTGGTGCATGTGGGGTTTGCCATGAGTGTGATTGATGAGGAAGAGGCTCTGGCAACGCTGGAAGCCCTGCGCGAACTGGATATGGACTTCACCGAACCTCAAAGATGAACCATACCGGGTTTGGCATCGGTAATCATCTGCGTGACCAGCGCCAGATTACCGATTTTCGCCTCGCTGGCCCGGTAAAATTTACTCTTATCAATCAGCAATAAAGACTGATTCGCCCGGCGCAGAAGGTGCGCTTTATAGGTGGCGTTATATTTCGTGGAATCCCACATCTCCCCGCTGGCATCCACCCCTTCGCAGGAAAAAATAAACAGGTCGACCTCAAGCGATTTCAGCATCGCGACCAGAGCCGGGTTCACGTAGCAGCGATTCTGCCGCTCCAGCCGTCCGCCGGAGCAAATCAGATTAATATGCTGGCGGCGCGCCATCTCCTGGCAAACGGGCAGGCTGTTGGTAAATACCGTCAGCGGGATATCCGGTAACTGACGCGCCAGATGAAAACAGGTCGAACTGGCATCCAGTGCCAGCGTCATCCCTTTCTCAATCCAGTTCAGGGCGTGGCGGGCTATATCGGCTTTATCGGCATAGTGGCTTTTGCGGCGGGTGTAAAACGGCTCGCCATCATTCTGTTGCGGCGTATGAAGTAAGCGCGCCCGGCCGTGGCGACGGACAATTTTCCCCTGAGTCTGCAGAGCCTTAAGATCCCGACGAATAGTCTCTTTGCTGACGCCAAGCCGGTCTGCCAGTGCGTCGGTGGTCAATGTCACATGTTCTGCCAGTAGCTGAATTAACGATGCCTGGCGTGTAATTTTCATGTTGGCTCCGCCTGCCGGTACGAGAGGGATAGCAGCGTGTGGCCAATGGCTGCGCCATTTTTACCGGTATGCTTAATCTGGTACATCGACTGATCAGCGCGCCGCAGCGCGTTCACAAAATCGTCGTCGCGTTGCACTTCATCAATGCCGATGGAGGCTCCTACCCGGGCATCGCCATTGTCCAGTTCGAACGGGGTGAGCGCGGCGCGCAGGCAATTATGCGCAGTGCTGTTAGTAAGCAGGCTGTTGAGCGCGAACGGCAGCAGCAGAACAAACTCATCGCCCCCCAGACGCCCTACCACCGATCCTTCCGGGCAGGCCTCGCGCAGGCGCTGGCTTAACTGTATCAGCAATTCATCACCGCTGCGGTGACCAAAGGTATCGTTAACGACTTTAAAATCGTCCAGATCGATAAACGCCACACACAGCGGGCCTGCGGTTTTGAGGATATCGAAGTGGTTGATGAGTGCGTGACGGTTCGCCAGTCCGGTCAGCGGGTCGTGGTTAGCCAGGGCTGCAAGCTGCTCTTCGTACTGCTTCTCTTTGGTCATGTCGATATGGGTGCCGGTGACCTTTAACGGCTTGCCGTCGCTGTCCCGGTCAGTGACACGTCCGCGGTCCAGCACCCAGGTGACGGTGCCGTTTTTATGCTGCATACGGTGCAGTGCTTCATAGAACGGGGTTTTGCCATGCAGGTGATCGTAAAACGCATCCAGAACGCGCTGGCGGTCGTCTTCATGCAAGTGCTCTTTCCAGACATCAAAGTGGGCGCTAAGCTCCTTTGGCTGATAGCCAAGCATCGATCCCCAGCGACGGTTGTAGATAATCAGTTTTCCGCTTGGCACATCAAGTTGCCATAAACAGAGTCCGGTGCCATCCAGCGCCGCGCTGAGCTTATTACGGGCATCACGCGCCATACGCACCAGACGGGCGTTATGCTTTTTCAGATTCTGGATTTGCTGTTTTAGCGCATTTTCAGACATTTGGCGTGACTTGGATAAATAAAAGGCATTCTTACTGGTTATCTGCGGGGATGTAAATATGAAGTGAGAAAAACAGTGTAAGGCCGGATTGGAAGGGAAAATTCCCGGACGTTTGACGTCCGGGAAGCGGGTTCAGCCGTTGCGTTTATCTTCGGTATTGGTATCGAAGTCGCTGGCGTCGTGGCGTTCATGCAACTGTTCACCTGGTTCGCCAAAGGTACGGTTAACCATGCGTCCACGTTTTACGGCAGGACGCCCGGCAACTTCTTTGGCCCAGCGCACAACATTCTGGTAGCCACTGGCTTCAAGGAACTCGGCGGCGTTGTAAACGCTGCCCAGCACCACGTTGCCATACCACGGCCAGATGGCCATATCGGCAATAGTGTATTCGTCACCCGCCACGAATTTGTGTTTAGCGAGCTGTTTGTCGAGCACATCTAACTGGCGCTTGGCTTCCATTGTAAAACGGTTGATGGCGTACTCGATTTTCACCGGCGCATAATTGTAGAAGTGGCCAAAGCCGCCGCCGAGGAACGGCGCAGAGCCTTGCAGCCAGAACAGCCAGTTCAGTGTTTCAGTACGCCCGGCGGGGTCTTTGGGCAGGAAGTGACCAAACTTCTCCGCGAGATAGAGAAGAATGGCACCGGACTCAAACACGCGCGTTGGCGGGGTGGTTGAGTGGTCACGCAGCGCCGGAATTTTGGAGTTCGGGTTCACGTCCACGAAGCCGCTGGAGAACTGATCGCCTTCACCAATGCGGATGAGCCAGGCGTCATATTCCGCCTCTTTTACGCCCTTCGCCAGTAACTCTTCCAGCATGATTGTCACTTTCTGTCCGTTTGGCGTACCCAGCGAATAAAGCTGAAGCGGATGCTTACCGACGGGTAACTCTTTGTCATGGGTCGCGCCGGAAATCGGACGGTTGATATTGGCGAATGCGCCGCCGCCGGACTTATCCCACGTCCAGACTTTAGGGGGCTGATAGTTGTTTTCTGACATGTTGACCTGCCTTTTCGTTAAGGTGTTGAAGCAGTGTAGCAGCCGTCGGATGGGGGCGTGTTTTCCCCGTCCTTATCAGGCCAGGATACGCGCCGCCCAGGCGCTGATATCATCACCGCTGCCGAGATCTGCCTGTACCAGTCCGTTGACCATAAAAGTGGGGGAGACATGGATACCGTTCTGGCGCGCATACTTACAGTGCCATTTAATTTCCGTCTGCAATTCCGGGCGCGCAAAGGCTTCGCTTAACGTCACGCCGCTATAATTTTCAATACGTTCAATGATCTGCTGCGGTGTGGCATCCATATTCGGGCCGCTACAGTGGTCGGTAAACTCAAACTCTTCCCGATGATCGGCAACCGCCTGCATCACCTTATGCGCGGCATCGCGTCCATTGGGCAGCGTGGAGGCGGCAAGAATGCAGCGCACAATGACGCCTGAGAATAAATGCCATGGCTGCGACTGCAGGCGAATTTTTACCGTCACCTTGTCTTCACCCACCTCTTTTAGCAGCGCATCCAGCTTATTAAACGCGCGCACGGAGAACGGGCAGGTGGGTTCCAGGAATACTTCGAAAGTCCGTGGGCCGTGCCCCCAGACCAGCGGCTTTGCATGTAACGGTTGGCTCATGTTGACTCCTGATGGTTAGCACGATGTTGTGGCAGATGTGAAGGTTGCGATGACAGAAGAGAATATCAGGATGTGATTTCGTGAGGCACTGGAATTGATGAATTTGGCAGGGGTAGCGGCTAAACCGCCCAAAAAGCCAATTTCAAAACAGACCGCCAGCCGGGACCTTGCTGTTGCTGTAGCGCACTCATTTTGCATTGGCAATAGAATAGATTTGCTTTGCTAAACCGGTTTAATTAAATTTTAGCCATACATTCTACTGGGAGAAAGTCATGTCAGCTCAAGTCTGGTGTCTGGGTGATGCCGTTGTTGATCTATTGCCTGAGGGTGAAGGGCGATTAATGCAGTGCGCGGGCGGAGCCCCGGCTAATGTCGCCGTGGGCATTGCAAGACTGGAAGGGAAAAGCGGTTTTATCGGCCGGGTGGGGCAGGATCCTTTTGGCAAATTTATGTACAACACGCTGTGCCGGGAAAAGGTGAACACAGATTTTATGACCTTTGACGAATCACAGCGTACATCAACCGTTGTCGTTGCCCTTGATGACGAAGGCGAGCGTTCCTTCACATTCATGGTGCGCCCCAGCGCCGACCTTTTCTTGCGGGCCGATGATTTGCCGGCCTTCCGTCAGGGGGAGTGGTTACATTGCTGTTCTATTGCGCTCTCCGCTGAGCCTTCGCGGACCACTACATTACTCGCCATGCAGCGTATACGCGAAGCAGGTGGCTTCGTCTGTTTTGATCCTAATATTCGTACCGATCTCTGGCAGGATCCGCAGATGCTGCAACAGTGTCTGGAACATGCATTCGCGCTGGCTGATGTGGTCAAACTCTCGGAAGAAGAGCTGGCTTTTATGATGGCCTCCACGGATTTACGCATCGCTATGAAAACACTGGCAGAACGTTTTGCTATCAAACTGTTGCTTGTTACCCAGGGTAAAGCCGGCGTGCTGGCGCTATTGCAGGGCGACATTTTCCATTACCCCAGCGTGCCCGTGGCAAGCGTGGATACCACCGGCGCGGGTGATGCCTTTGTGGCCGGGCTATTGTGGCAACTGGCGCAAACAGGTTTACCTCAAAGTGAAGTGGAGCTGGCATCGGGCCTGAGGTATGCGCAGCGATGCGGTGCGCTGGCGACCACGGCGAAAGGGGCAATGACCGCGTTACCCCGACTGGCGGCTTTGATGGCTCCTCAGGACTGATTTTCCGAACGATTTGCGACCCTCCTCACATTCACTAAACCGGTTTAGCTATTTTGTTTGCAGGTTGAAATTAACCACTATTATGATTCGCGACTAAACCGGTTTAGCAAAATATTCAGTCTTCTTACCTCTTTCTTAGGGACGCAAATACAATGAGAAAAAGCACACTCGCGGTCACGCTCGGTTTATTAATGGGGGCGGGTTCTGCCCTTGCGGCAGATGCGGGAACCGGTAGCATCGAGGCGCGTCTTGCCGCGCTGGAACAACGTCTGCAAGCCGCAGAACAACGGGCCTCGGACGCTGAAAAACGAGCAGAAGCCGCTGAGTTACAAGCAAAAAATCTGGCTACTGAGCAGCAAAAGACGCAAACCACTACGGCAGAGGTGGCGCAGCGCACCACGCAACTGGAGCAGAAATCCTCACAGGAAGGTGGGTTTGAGTTCCATGGCTATGCCCGTTCGGGACTGCTGATGAGCGACTCCGCAGCGAAAACCCAGGGTGGCCCAGGGATGACGCCAGCCGGTGAAACGGGTGGACATGTAGGGCGTCTGGGTAACGAACCGGATACTTACGTCGAGATGAATCTTGAACATAAACAGACGCTGGCTAACGGTGCCACCACGCGTTTTAAAGTGATGCTGGCGGACGGGCAGCGTAGCTATAACGACTGGACGGCATCCAGCAGCGACCTTAACCTGCGTCAGGCCTTTACCGAACTGGGCCATCTGCCTACCTTCACCGGTGCGTTTAAAGATTCCACCGTCTGGGCCGGGAAACGCTTTGACCGCGATAACTTCGACATTCACTGGCTCGATTCTGACGTAATTTTCCTCGCCGGAACCGGGGCCGGTATCTATGACATGAAGTGGAGCGATAACGCGCGCAGTAACTTCTCACTTTATGGCCGCACTTTTGGCGATATCGAAAACAGTGAAAATAATGCCCAAAACTACATCCTGACGCTGAACAACTACTTTGGCCCGGTACAGGCAATGGTCAGCGGTATGCGTGCAAAAGACAACAACGACCGCCTCGATCTTGATGGCAACAAAGTGAAAAGCGATGCGGCTAACACCGGTGTCCATGCGCTGTTAGGGCTGCACAACGAGAGTTTCTATGGCCTGCGTGAGGGGATGTCGAAAACGGCACTGCTTTACGGTCATGGGCTGGGGGCCGAGGTGAAAACGGTAGGGGCTGATGGCGCGCTGTTACCCCAGGCGGATACCTGGCGTCTGGCGACCTATGGTATGACGCCGCTGGGCGGTGGCTGGCACATTGCCCCTGCGGTACTGGCGCAAAGCAGCAAAGACCGTTACGTCAAAGGCGACAGCTACGAGTGGGCGACTGTTAACATGCGGTTGATTCAGGCACTGACCCAGAATTTCGAGATGCAGTATGAAGGCAGCTATCAGTACATGGATCTCAAACCAGAGGGCTACAACAGCCGCAACGCGGTCAACGGCAGCTTCTACAAACTCACCGTTGCGCCAACATTGAAAGCGGGTGATGTGGGTGAGTTCCTGAAACGTCCGGAGCTGCGTCTTTTCGCCTCCTGGATGGACTGGGATCACAAGCTGGACAACTATGCCAGCGACGATGCTCTGGGTAGCAACGGCTTTAAGTCTGGCGGCGAATGGACCTTCGGCGTGCAGATGGAAACCTGGTTCTGATAATGAAGCCCCGCAACGGGGCTTCATAACGCGCTAATTACTACAAATTTCCATAAAACAGGGGCTTATATGGACTTTGAACAGATTTCCCGGTCGCTTTTACCGCTGCTAGGCGGCAAGGACAATATCGTCAGTGCTGCGCATTGTGCCACGCGCCTGCGGCTGGTGCTGGCGGAAGATGCAAAAGCAGACACCACGGCAATAGGCAAAGTGGAGGGGGTGAAAGGCTGCTTCCGCAATGCCGGACAGTTGCAGGTTATCTTCGGCACTGGTGTGGTGAATAAAGTATATGCGGCGTTTATCAAAGAGGCGGGCATTGGCGAAACGAGTAAGTCTGATGCTGCCGCCATTGCTGCCCGCAAACTGAATCCGTTCCAGCGCGTGGCCCGTTTGTTGTCGAATATTTTCGTCCCGATAATCCCCGCCATCGTGGCCTCAGGGTTGTTGATGGGCCTGCTGGGCATGGTGAAAACCTACGGCTGGGTGAACCCGGAAAATGCACTCTACATCATGCTGGACATGTTCAGCTCGGCGGCGTTCATTATCCTGCCTATCCTGATTGGCTTCACCGCAGCGCGTGAATTTGGCGGTAACCCCTTCCTGGGCGCGACGTTGGGCGGCATTCTGACGCATCCGGCCCTGACCAACGCCTGGGGCGTGGCCGCCGGGTTCCATACCATGAACTTTTTTGGTATCGAAGTGGCGATGATTGGTTATCAGGGTACGGTCTTTCCGGTGCTGCTTGCCGTCTGGTTTATGAGCATCCTGGAAAAGCAGCTGCGCCGGGTTATTCCGGACGCGCTGGATCTGATTCTGACGCCGTTTTTGACAGTTATTATCACTGGTTTTGTCGCGCTGCTGGTCATCGGCCCGGCGGGTCGGGCGCTGGGTGACGGTATCTCCTTTGTGCTGAGCACTCTCATCACCCATGCCGGATGGCTGGCAGGGCTGCTGTTCGGTGGTCTCTATTCGGTGATTGTTATTACCGGCGTGCACCACAGTTTCCATGCGATTGAAGCCGGGTTATTGGGCAATCCGTCTATTGGTGTGAACTTCCTGTTGCCCATCTGGGCGATGGCCAACGTCGCGCAGGGTGGCGCTTGCCTGGCGGTGTGGTTTAAAACCAAAGATGCCAAAATCAAAGCCATTACCTTACCGTCGGCATTTTCTGCGGTCCTCGGCATTACCGAAGCCGCGATTTTTGGTATCAACCTGCGTTTTGTAAAACCTTTTATTGCGGCATTGATTGGTGGTGCGGCTGGCGGTGCCTGGGTGGTTTCGGTCCATGTCTATATGACCGCTGTCGGGCTGACAGGCATTCCGGGCATGGCGATTGTGCAGGCCAGCTCGTTACTGAATTATGCTGTCGGGATGGTGATCGCGTTCAGCGTCGCCTTCGTTATCTCTTACCTGCTTAAATACAAAACGGACTCAGAATAATGACGTCATCAACCCTGTTGCCGAAGATTTTACTGTCAGTACTGAAAGGCCAACCGAAAGCACTGCAGGACAGTCACTATCCGGCCTGGCATCTGGCCCCGGCGACGGGGCTGTTGAATGACCCTAACGGCTTTATCCATTTTCAGGGGCGGTTTCATCTGTTCTATCAATGGAACCCGCTCGGCTGTCAGCATAATCACAAATGCTGGGGACACTGGAGTTCAGCGGATCTACTGCACTGGCAGCATGAGCCGGTAGCGCTTATGCCGGAAGAAGAATATGACCGCAGCGGTTGCTATTCCGGCAGCGCGGTAGACAACCAGGGCGAACTGACGTTGTGTTATACCGGTAATGTGAAATTCGCCGAAGGCGGACGCACGGCCTGGCAGTGTCTGGCGGTACAGAACGCCGAAGGCGGGTTTGATAAGCTCGGGCCAGTCATTCCGTTGCCGGAGGGGTACACCGGGCACGTCAGGGACCCGAAAGTCTGGCGGCACGAAAACCAGTGGTACATGGTGCTCGGCGCGCAGGATCTGGCGCAGCGCGGTAAAGTGCTGCTACTACGTTCCGACGATCTGCATCACTGGCAATTGCTCGGTGAGCTCGCCGGGAGCGGCCTCGGTGGTTTAGGCGAGGCAGGGTACATGTGGGAGTGCCCGGACCTGTTCACGCTGGGGGCAGACACCTTCCTCATCTGTTGCCCGCAAGGGGTTGCCCGTGACGCGCACCGTTTCCTCAATACACACCCGAGCGCGTACCTGAGCGGGACATTCTCCCCTGAACAGGCAACGTTTAAACATGGCGCGCTGCATGAACTTGACGCCGGATTTGAATTTTACGCTCCGCAGACCACGTTAAGCGCTGATGGTCGACGTCTGCTGGTGGGGTGGATGGGGGTGCCGGATGGCGAGGAGATGCGCCAGCCTACGGTAGCGCAGGGCTGGATCCATCAAATGACCTGCGTGCGTGAGCTTTCCACCCATAACGGTAAATTGTATCAACAGCCGATCAGGGAATTGCAGGCGTTGCGCGAAGATGAGCAGTGTTTTGCAGGACGTGCGGATGACGCGCCGGGGATTGACGCCCGGAGCCTGGAACTACTGGTCGAGAGTAAAGGCGAGCTGAAGCTGAATTTTGGCGATACGCTTATTCTGCACTGGCAAAAAAACCAGCTGCGCCTTGACCGCCGTAGCCTGGAAAATGGCGAATGGCTCTCCCGTTACTGGGACGGAGAGGCAAATGTGCTGCAGATTTTATGCGACAGCTCCAGCGTTGAGATCTTCATTAATGAGGGAGCTGGCGTAATGAGCAGCCGCTACTTCCCGTCACATCCTGCGCAAATAACCTTTAGCGGAAGTGGCGAACTGCGGGTGCAATACTGGTCGTTACGCCCTTGCATGGTAGAATAGCGGCTTGTTTCATTAACCGATGCATTGTCGTGAGAAAAACAAAACGCGTTACCATCACTGATATTGCCGCGCTGGCGGGTGTCTCAAAAGCCACCGCCAGTCTGGTACTCAATGGACGAGGTAAAGAGTTACGCGTGGCGCAGGAAACCCGTCAACGTGTGCTTTCCCTTGCTCAGCAGCACCATTATCAGCCGAGCATTCATGCCCGGCTGTTGCGCGAGGATCGCAGCCACACGCTGGGGCTGGTGGTTCCTGAGATAACCAACCACGGTTTTGCTGCTTTTTCTCATGAGCTGGAAAACTTGTGCCGCGAGGCGGGGTTACAGCTTCTTATCTCCTGCACCGATGAAAACGCCAGCCAGGAGTCGGTGGTGGTCAACAATCTGGTCTCCCGCCAGGTGGACGGGCTGATTGTTGCCTCGAGCATGCTCAATGACGCCGATTACCTGAAACTCAGCGAGCAACTGCCCGTAGTACTGTTTGACCGCCACATGAACAGCACACCTTTGCCGCTGGTGATTACCGATGCGGTGACACCCACCGCCGATCTGGTTGAACGTCTGGCCCGTGCGAATCCTGATGAAATCTACTTTTTAGGTGGGCAACCGCGATTGTCGCCAACCAAAGACCGTCTGGCAGGTTTCACGCAAGGGCTGGAGAGAGCGGGGGTGACGTTACGCCCCGAGTGGATTATTCATGGCAACTATCACCCCAGCAGCGGCTACGAAATGTTTGCCGCCCTCTGTGCAAAACTGGGTCGTCCACCCAAAGCCTTGTTTACTGCGGCATGCGGGCTGCTTGAGGGTGTGCTGCGTTATATGAGCCAGCACCATTTACTGCAAAGCGATATTCACATCGCCAGCTTCGACGATCACTATCTCTACGACTCGCTTTCGTTGAGTATTGATACCGTCGAGCAGAATATCCCGCGCCTGGCATACGACTGTTTTGACCTCATCACGCAACTGATTGAGGGCAATGAACCTACCGAACAGCAGCGAATTTTGCCGGCCACTCTGCGCCTGCGTAATAAAAACATCGACCCCACACCGTCTGGCTGATTCAGCAGTTTTCTTCACCGCAACCACGTAAAGGAACAACCTGGTTCTTTCACGTGGTTATATTTTTTCGGTTAGAGCGTACGCTCTTACTGACGTTTTTTCTCACGTTTATTCATTCCACTATCAATGTCTTCATAATTTATCACATCGATAATCATGAAATGAGACATCTCTCTTCTTCATATTTCAGAAAATATGTTTCAAATGGATGAGTAAATGATTCTATATATTAGGTGATGATTTAACTTGTTTTAATTGATGTATTTTATACATGTTGCATTAATAATGTAATATGTCTTTTTATTATATATCTATGTGAGGTGTATTTTATCTTTCTTTCATGCAAGATGGAAAATATGTATATTTATCAAGGTGGTGATTATTTTTTCATTTGTTCTGTTTATCATTTCGGTGAGCTGATTATCAAGCTTTCATAATTTGTATGAATGTTTTTATAATAAACGGATGTTTTTTTGACAACAGGCGTTTTTTAGTTAATATATTCCGAGGGAAAAATATTGTCAGGGTGACGATTATGCGCAGAACAGGTTTGTTGGTTTTATTTTTTCTGTTTTTAACTAATATTGCTTATGCTCGCGTGGTGACATGTACAGGTGGTGTCAATCCCATATCCTTTACTTTGCCCGCATCGGCATCGGATAAAATAACCGCAGGCCTTTCTGGAGATACGACAACGTATCGGGAACTTTATACTTACAATTATTTTGCGTGGGGAGTTTCCGGGACGACTTGCCGGGCCAGTGCAAACGGTGTGCAACTGGGGTGGATGGAATATGCCTATAGCACTACCGGGAAAACACCAATTAAATACGGTAATGAATATATTTTCCCTACGAAAATCGATGGCTTAGGCATCTCCTTTATTGATACTAATATTACCCAAAAATCATTCGGTGGCTATGCTGAAGGCGCACTGAATCGAAGCACCTGGACATTATCGACAAGCAATTTTACCTGGAGCGCCTTCTTTACGGTTAAGGTAAAACTGTGGAAGATTCCAGGGAAATTCAATTCCGCCCAGCTTAACGGCGGCGGTATGCTTGAGTTCGATGATATTAAGGTGGTTCAGGCTCTGCAAATTCTTACCGCCGGGGATACCTGGGCCAGTGGTCTGCCTAACCACGGTGAAGCTCCTTTGGCAAACAGCTGGACCACGAATTCAGTTTCTTTAAGTGGTGGTTTTACTATTTACCCTGGAACGTGTGACCTTGCTAATAAGACAGTGGAGTTGGGTAAGTTTAACGCCGCAGATATACCGAATTCTTCGCCCTGGAAAGACGTCAGTTTCACAATAAATTGCCCTCCAACGTGGGGATATGGAGGGTCGGGCACAACCAACGTCGCCTATTATGATAATTTGAATGTTGCCAATCCTAATGCCGTTATAAGTCGAGTCGCAAATACAGCGAATTCTGGGTTAATTATTACGGTATATCCACGTACCGGAATTATTGACTCCAGCCGTGGCATTATTGGTTTACGGGCTGGTGGCGCAGAAGGTTACGGTATTCAACTTGCCTGGGGCACAGCGTCGGTACAGCCAACAACAGGTGATCCGACAAGTAAAGTCCTCTTAAATCAACCAAATATTGTGAATACCACGAATTACGGTAATACAGGTCAAACGACGTCTCAATTAATAAACATGGCCGCCCGCTATATTCGTACTACCGGCGCCGTTCAGGCGGGTCGTGCAGACGCCTCAATAGAAGTGGTTGCCAGCTACGACTGATAAACCCTCCCCCTCGCTGTTAATAGTGAGGGGGATGATGAGTGCCTGATTGCTGTTAATCGCGCGCTTTAGTCCCGTTGACCATGCAAACGATCCCCTGAACCAGTTCATCCTTCGCTTGTTGCGCGCTGATTTTTCCTATTACCACCGCCCACGATAACCCCTCAGCCGCACCGAGCATCGCCCATAGTGCCGGGGTCTGTAGCGTATGGCCCTGACAGAAAGGGCTAAACAGCGTCCGGCATTTTTCGATAAACGCTGTGGCGTACTCCTGGCGTAGTTGTTCGAGTTCCGGCGTGCCGCTCAGCGCGGCAATAACGCTCGGCATTTCGCGACCGGACAACAACACGCACTCAATCCAGGCATCGGCAATTACCGCCGCGATTTTCTCCAGTACTGGCTCCGTCTGGCTAATTTTTTCATCCATCCGCGCCGTCGAACGCAGATCATATTCCCGATAAATTGCGGCAAACAGGCCTGAACGAGTGGTGAAATGATCGTAAACCACTGGCTTTGTGATCCCGGCGCGTTCTGCGAGGTGGCCGAGCGTCAGGGCTTCTGTACCTTCTTCCCGGATGATTTGCCAGGCCACCTCAATCAGCTGGGTATAACGTTCCTGCCTTGATAAACGCTGGCGCGTGCTCTGACTGCTCATCGTAGAAATTCTCCGTTGACATGCTTATATACCAAAGGTAACTTACTACAAGTAGGTTACCTTTGGTATATAAGAGTACGTTTCCTTACGCTATCCCGCAACCAGGAGTCGCCAGATGCATGCTTTAATCGTCGTTTCTCACCCGGATACCCATTCTCTGACCCACAGCGTCGCAGCCGCCGTGGCGAAAGGGATCACTGCTCAATCACAACACACTGTAGAGATTGTCGACCTGCACGCCGAAGGTTTTAACCCGACCTTCAACGCGCAAGATTTTGCCGCGTTCAGGCTTACCGCGCCCGTCCCTGCGGATATTGTCGCAGAGCAAGCGCGAATTGATAAGGCCGACGCGCTGGTACTGGTATTCCCTGTCTATTGGTGGTCGATGCCCGCGCTGCTCAAGGGCTGGATTGATCGCGTGTTTACCAACGGCTGGGCCTATGAAGAGACCGCCGAAGGGGAAATAGTGAAAAAGTTGGGGCACCTGCCGGTACATATTATTGGTCTTGGTGCCGCAAGCCAGGGTGCTTATGACCGGCATGGTTTTACTGCAGCCTTTAACGCACAAATCGCCCACGGTATTTTTGATTACTGCGGCGCACAGGTGAAAGCGTCTGAGCTACTGCTACTACCGGAACTGGGAAGCGGGAAGGCGTATCTGGATAAGGCGCTGACGCTGGGTAATAAGGTGTTTGAGTAAGGGAGATAGCTGAAAAGCTGGGTGTGCAAAGAGGCACTCAATGCTCAGTGCATGCCAGACTGAAAATGGCGCTCTGCGAAAGACTCAGCGCCTGTCCGGCTGCACGGCGGGGGTTTAAGATCATATACGCAACCACTGCCGCCCGCAGTGCAGGCGGCAGTGACTATCAGAATACGACCGAGTAATTCAGACCGAAAGTACGACCGCGGCCTTTGTAAGTATAGAGATTCTCAGCGCCGTAGGTTGGGCTGTAAAGGCCCGGCGCGCGCTGTCCCCAGGCGGTGGTGTAATCTTCATCCAGCAGGTTTTCGACGCTAAAGCTCAGCTTACCCACGGGCAGAAGATAACTGCCTAACAGGTCAACGGTGTTATAACCATCGATGTGTTTACCCGCTTCGTCAGAGAGATCAAAGGTCTGGGTACTTTGCAGACGTAGCATCCAGTCGCCCGGTGCCCAGGTGACCCAGGCGCTCATTTTCGACGGGCTGGCGCTATCGACCGTCAGTTTTTCCCATTTGCCGTCGACGCGGGTTTGCGATTTGATAGCATTAAAGTTCGCGCCGGTGCTCCACTCGCTGTCGGTAAAGAAATAATCCACCTGACCTTCCACACCGTAGATACGACGCTGGTCATCTTCGATATTGATGGTCATGTCGGTTTTATTGATGTTGATGGTTTTGTCAGAAAGCGAGTAGTAACCGGCAATCTGGGTGCGCAGGTTATCTCCGGTGTAGCGCCAGCCCAGCTCATACGCATCGACTTTGATACCGTCGAGTTTTGAGTCGTTGACGTTCACGCTATTGACCAGGCGATAGTGCCCATTGCTCAACTGGTAGGTACCGGAGCCGTAGTATTTCGCCAGATCCGGGATCTCAAAGCCTTGTGAGAAGTTAAACCACAGTTGCTGGCGATCCGTCAGATGACCGAGGATACCTGCGTTAAACAACAGATTGTTGTAATCGGTTTTCCCGCCAGGCACCGCATCTGCCGAGGTAGCTCTGCCTGTGGCAATGGCCTGTTGTTGCGCGTAACCAATAAAGTCATCGACCCGGTTTTCCGTGTACTGATAACGTACGCCACCGCTCAGAGTGATAGCGGAGATGTCGTAGCTGGTTTGCAGGAAGGGGGCGAGGTTGGTGATGCTGTAACCCGGGTAGCGCCCGACGTTATAAGCGTTGTCCAGCTTCATGCCACCGCTGGCAGCCGCTTTGTTGAGGTCGAAAAATTGCTGGTTGGCGTCGAAGGTTTCATGCTCGGCATCCACACCCCATGTCAGCGTCAAATCCTCCAGTGGCTTGCTGTTGATGGTCAGCTTGCCGCCGTAGAAATCGGTCTTTTGCTGCGATGCGCCAATACTGGTAACACGGCCGCCAGAGAGGGTGGGGAAGGGGTAGAACGTCAGGCTTTCATCGCGGTAGTAAATCTGAGCGAGCAGGTCCTGCCCCCAGAAATCAGTGTTGGAATATTGCAGATTGATCAGGTGGCGCTCGGTGCCCGGAATGCGGTCGGAGTCGAGATTATTTTTGTTGTAGGCATTGCCGGAACCGGTCACTGCCGAGAAATTCTCGCCCAGGAACAGACCGTGCTTGCCGTCGGACTGGCTCTTGTAATACTGGGTGGTGAGCTGCAACTGCTGATGATCGTCGATATTCAGCGTGCCGGTGCCCATGACATCCAGACGGTCTGAGTACTGCAGACCGGTCTGGGTGTTATCGATATTGACCTCGTTGCCTTTGCCGTCATACCAGCCGCCAAAGCGCTGATACGCCACCGACAGGCGACCGGAGGCATTGTCGTTGCCGCCGCTGACCGCCGCCGCGATATTCTCGTCATTATCGTTATGGCTGTTAAAGCCCGTCTTCATGCCAGTCTGAAATTCGACTTCTGTTTCCGGCTGGCCTTTTTTGGTCACGATATTGATCAAACCACCGGTACTGCCGCCACCATAGAGAGAGGTGGCGCCGGAGATAACTTCAATGCGGGCGATATTAAATGGATCGATCGAATCAAGCTGGCGGCTGTCGCTGCGTGAGGAGTTTAAACGTACGCCATCGACCATGACCATCATTGAGCGGCCACGCATGTTCATGCCGTAATTGGTGCGCCCCTGGCTGCTGACATCCATACCGGGAATCAATTGCGCCAGTACCTCTTTGAACTCTTTCCCGCCCTGAACCTGCTGTTCAATTTCAGCTTGTTCAATGACCCAGGTGGTCTGCGCCATGTCGGTAATGCTGTGATTCGCACGGCTGGCGGCCACCACCAGTGTCTCTTCTTTTTGACCTTCAGCTGCGGCATGAGCGTTTAATATCATCAGTAAACAAGGACTTAATGTCCAAAAATTACGAGGTTTCATTATTGTGATAATCCTGATTAATCAAAGGTACGGCGGCGTTGATTCTCCTGTGCCGCAAACGCATCACCTCAGCGGTGATAGTGATTATCAAGATGATATGAATTATCGTTACCATGTAAACAGTTTATGTTAAAAAATATTTCCACAATGGCATGATTTTTATATGGTTTATTGATGAGGGAATGGGATGTTTGGTGAGTCTGTAGAGTTAAAATAGGGGAGCAGTAGCCCGGATTAGACGTAGCCGCATCCGGGAAAGCGGGGCTGAATGCTCCCCCTCATACCGATTTTCCGGCCGGGGGAGAGGGGGATAAGGAGCCAATCACCTGCGTTCCTCTCTGGTGAAAGGAGCGGTAATGGAAAATGTTGCTGGTTCTATTGAGGCTAGTGAGTTAAATCCTTTTTGGTAACCAAAAAACTGTTTACTTCACTGATTGAACATTCAGTACTGGAAGCATCGCTTTGAGTAATAACTTCGTACTGACCGCCTGATTTATCATGAAAGACAAAGTGATAAATTTGGGTGTAAAGATCCTTACCCTTCTTCTCTGATGCCAACTGTTTTATTTCTGTTTTTGATTCGTCCAGGTTAGCGAGGTCAACTATGCCAGCATTCTTCATCCATGCTTCCGCCATGTTCATTGGCCATGAATGGCAGTCCGGAGATGATGCCAGTACTGAGAGCGGCATAATAGCCAGCAGCCCGATGATGTATTTTTTCATTTTATAACCTCAAGTGACTTATCTCCGCTACTCCATATTTTCTGGCGAATAAACAGCGGTAAGATGATACAGCCATTAGACGCTGTGCCAGGGTGCTTTACACTATCCCCGTGGATCAGGAATCCTGAACGTCCATACATGGTATTTTCCGGGCTGGGGTGCAGTCGGAGTGAATATGCTCCGGTATGCGGATGGTGAAACGGATGGCCTGTTATTGAATATTTTCCCCGCGGAAGAGGACCTGTGTCAGGCGTTCCTTCCATCTGGGCATTATTTTTCCCAGCCCCTTTTCCTGCGTATCCTTTTGCTACATAGCTGCCATTGTGGCTTAAGTTTCCTGTACTCTGCTCATACACCCACGTCATACATAATCCCTCATCGCGTAAGTAATAGGGCTTTGCTCTTGCTATAACCCGTTCAGTTTTATGCGCGGAATGTAGCTGTGGTTCAACCACAACTGAAACTGTTTCAGCTTCTTTGAATTAAACTCTGCAAACAGTTATCGATGCATGTTAACCGTTTTGATCATGTCATATGCATCAGGAATTCTCTGACTTTTATTTTTGCAGTTATATAAAGACTTCCCTGGAGCAGGAGCCCGGTTTAGACGTAGCCGCATCCGGGAAAGCGGGGCTGAATGCTCCCCCTCATATTGATGTGGGTTATTTAGAGTAGTGGTGTCCGAACCCGGACTAACGCCGAAGGCGTTGAACAGCGCGCTTGTCGCGCTGGCCCCGTAGGGGTGAGCCGCTTGCGGCGAATAATCGAACGGCGTTCGATGGAGAGTCAGGACGCAGAAAAGCAAAAACCCAGCCATAGGCTGGGTTCTCTGAATAAGTGGTGCCCGGACTCGGACTAACGCCGAAGGCGTTGAACAGCGCGCTTGTCGCGCTGGCCCCGTAGGGGTGAGCCGCTTGCGGCGAATAATCGAACGGCGTTCGATGGAGAGTCAGGACGCAGAAAAGCAAAAACCCAGCCATAGGCTGGGTTCTCTGAATAAGTGGTGCCCGGACTCGGACTAACGCCGAAGGCGTTGAACAGCGCGCTTGTCGCGCTGGCCCCGAAGGGGTGAGCCGCTCGCGGCGAATAATCGAACGACGTTCGATGAAGAGTCCGGACGCGGAAAAGCAAAAACCCAGCCACAGGCTGGGTTCTCTGAATAAGTGGTGCCCGGACTCGGAATCGAACCAAGGACACGGGGATTTTCAATCCCCTGCTCTACCGACTGAGCTATCCGGGCAACGGGGCGCATTAAACCCGATCCATCTCGCCTCGTCAACGAAATTTCTTCAAATCGTTGCAGACTGCACAATCTATCACCACTTTGCTGATGATGCACGCGAACTCAGGCAAAAAAAGCGGTCCACAGGGCAGAAAGCGGCATCGCAAGTACCAGCGCTGGCAGCATATTTGCCACCGCAAACATCTTGATTCCACAAATCCTTAGGCCTGTTGCCAGCAACAGTACGCCGCCAACGGCGGTGAAATCCCCCATCATTGCGGGCGTGGTCAACGGTAAAATAAGTGTGGCGCAGGTGGCGAGCGTCAGTTGGATAATAAGCATCGGTATGGAGATCAACGCTACGGCAAAACCTAAGGAAGTAGCAAATATAACCGCCGTAAAGAAATCGAGAAAGGCTTTGGCAATCAACAGACTCGGGTCACCGGTCATCCCCTCGCGCATGGCACCGAATATCCCGGTTCCACTGGCGCAAAACAGAATAATGATGGCCACCAGGCTTTGGATAAAAGATTCGTGGGCATCCAGCGCATGGCTTGCTGAGCGACGTTTTTGCGCTAATTTACGTAAACCGTTCACCGCGCCACTGATACCGCGCTCCACATAACACAGTTCACCTATCAACGTGCCGACCAGGGTTGCAAGCACCATAACGGGCAGATTGACGCATTTAATCACCAGCAGAATACCGATGCCCAGCGAGGCAAGACCAAAGATTGAGGGCATCGAGGAGCGAACCCGCTCCGGTAAACGGTGGCTGAGCAGTGCACCAATCGTCCCCCCCAGCAAAACGGCGGCGGCGTTGATATAAGGACCTGTTAACACGTCTTTTCTCCAGAGATTTTGCGAATACAACTGCATATTATGTCGCAATGAATCACATTATTATGCCTGATTAATGCGAGCAATAATTGCATTTGGCTTTTAAATATAATCACTTATGTAAATTACTAAAAACGTAATTGCATTATGTTGCATTTCGCCTTCGCTTCGTTGGTTGCACCTGCGAAAAAATGATGACATGATTGCGCGAATTTTCTTCTCAACCTCACGGGGACACCTGAAATGACGCAGTTTTTATCGCTCATACAGAGATGCCGCGCCACGCTGCGAACGTGCACCCGTTCAATTTTATCCCATACTTCACTCACCATGCGGTGAGGGTAACGCACGCTCACTGTAGGACAACAGTAAAACCAGAACATCTCTGTTTTTACTGATGTCTGGCGGTCGGAGCTGGTTCCAGTCAGACACGTTCGTTGGGTAAGGCTCCAGCTTTGCCCGGGGCCTTTTCTTCCCCTGAAACGGGTATCTGTGCTTATGAAAACAATGAAAATTGCCGTCAGCCACGAGCTGATCTCCACTCTGTCTACCCACCGCCAGATGGTGACGCTGGACAGTACCGATTTTACGGATGTGGCGGCAGTCGTCATTACGCTGGCGGAAAGTCGTAGCGGCATTCTGGCCTTGCTCAAACGGACGGGCTTCAATGTGCCGGTATTCTTATTTGACCAGGCGTCGGATGAAACGCCGGATGGCGTCACGGCGGTGATTAATGGCAAAGAACAGGACTGGCTGGAGCTGGAAACCGCCGCCTGCGATTATGAAGATAATCTGCTGCCGCCGTTTTTCGATACGTTACGCCAGTATGTCGAGATGAAAAACGACACCTTCGCCTGCCCCGGTCATCAGCACGGAGAGTTCTTTAAAAAGCATCCGGCCGGCCGACAGTTCTACGATTTTTTCGGTGAAAATGTTTTTCGTGCCGACATGTGCAACGCCGACGTGAAGCTGGGCGATCTGTTGATTCACGAGGGTTCGGCTAAACATGCGCAGAAGTTCGCGGCCAAAGTCTTCAATGCCGATAAAACCTACTTTGTTCTTAATGGCACTTCTGCGGCTAACAAAGTAGTGACCAACGCATTACTTACCCGTGGCGATCTGGTGTTGTTTGACCGTAATAACCACAAATCCAACCATCATGGCGCGCTGATACAGGCTGGTGCGACGCCGGTCTATCTGGAAGCCTCACGCAACCCGTTCGGCTTTATCGGTGGCATTGACGAGCACTGTTTTGATGAGCAATACCTGCGCGAATTGATCCGCGAAGTGGCACCGGAAAAAGCCAGCCAGCCGCGCCCGTTTCGCCTGGCAGTAATCCAGCTTGGCACCTATGACGGCACGATCTATAACGCCCGTCAGGTGATCGACAAAATCGGCACTCTGTGCGACTACATTTTGTTTGATTCGGCGTGGGTGGGCTATGAACAGTTCATTCCGATGATGGCGGACACCTCACCGCTGCTGCTGGAACTGAATGAAAACGATCCAGGGATATTCGTCACGCAATCCGTGCACAAACAGCAGGCCGGGTTTTCGCAAACCTCGCAGATCCATAAAAAGGATAACCACCTGCGCGGGCAGGCACGTTTCTGCCCACATAAGCGCCTGAACAACGCCTTTATGCTGCACGCCTCGACCAGCCCCTTCTACCCGCTGTTTGCGGCACTCGATGTGAACGCCAAAATCCATCAGGGTGAAAGTGGCCGGCGCCTGTGGGCCGAGTGTGTGGAGGTGGGGATCGAGGCACGCAAATCGATTATCGCTAACTGCAAAATGATCCAGCCGTTCGTACCGCCGGTTATTGCCGGGCGTCCGTGGCAGGATCATCCGACAGAGATCATCGCTCGTGAGCGTCGCTTCTTTAGCTTTGAGCCCGGAGCAAGCTGGCACGGTTTTGAAGGCTACGCGCAGGATCAGTACTTTGTTGATCCTTGTAAGCTGCTGCTCACCACGCCGGGTATTGACGCTCAAACGGGTGAATACACCGAGTTTGGTATCCCGGCGACGATCCTCGCAAATTATCTGCGTGAAAACGGTATTGTCCCGGAAAAATGCGATCTCAACTCCATTCTGTTTCTGCTGACGCCAGCAGAAAGCAGCGCGAAGATGGCCCACCTGGTGGCTATGCTGTCGCAGTTTGAGCGTCACATAGAAGACGATACGCCGCTGGCGGATGTACTGCCCACTATCTATAACAAGTACCCGGTGCGTTATCGCGATTATACGATCCGCCAGCTATGCCAGGAGATGCATGACCTTTACGTCAGTTTCGATGTGAAGGATTTGCAAAAAGAGATGTTCCGTAAGGCGAGTTTCCCGGCGTTTGCCGTCAATCCGCAAGACGCTCATCAGGAGTATATTCGCGGCAACGTTGAGCTGGTGCGTATCAGCGAGGCGGAAGGACGGATTGCGGCGGAAGGGGCGCTGCCATACCCGCCGGGCGTACTGTGCGTGGTGCCAGGGGAAGTATGGGGTGGGGCAGTGCAACGTTACTTCCTGGCGCTGGAAGAGGGCGTGAACTTGCTGCCAGGCTTCTCGCCGGAGCTACAGGGAGTCTATTCCGAGACGGATGCAGACGGGATTAAGCGCTTATACGGCAATGTGTTGAAACAGCCCTCTGCTATCTGATGCCCTCAGCCTGGCCCTCTCGCACAGGAGAGGGAAGGCTTATGAATGGCAGAAATCCCGGATGGCGCTTTGCTAATCCGGGATACGACCGGTTTTCTCCCGGGAGGGTTGGGGTGAGGGAATATGCGGCTCAGGAGGAGGGTTCCGTTCACCGTATCTTCATGGCGAAATGGATCTCCCGAACACGTGAAAGGGTAAAAAGGAACACCGCGTTCCCCTTTACAATCCCCGCGGCTCCGCAAAGAAATCGGTGCTTCGCACTGCGTTCGCCTCCCGCCCCGCTGCCTGCGGTCGGTTTGACTCGCATTACTCGCCCCCTCCCTGGGGTTCGCCCTTGGGGCCAACGCGTTGCGTTGTTCAAAATCGTTCCGGACGATTTTGTCCTGTCCCGACAAACCTCAGTCCGCCATCCCTGGCGGCCTGCCCTTGTCATCGGGTCTTCGTCTCACCGATTTCAGCGGGGACTCAACCCCCTCGCTGCACGCTCTGCGCCAGGGGGCACAAAGATGTCGCTGTGGTTGTCATGCGGGAAAACGAGTCAGCCATGGTTAAAAGGTTGAAGGCGTTCACAGTATCTACGTTCTGGTGAGGTGAAAACCGCGAAACCTATACCTCGTCGCCCGACCGGCGATACATCCTGCGTGGATGCCCTATCTTGCCATATTGCATCTCTACCGATAAAAAGCCGGACTCCACGCCATGCTCCAGGTAGCGGCGGGCGGTGGTCTTACTTAGCCCCGTCTCTGTCACCACTTCATCCACGGAAAAACAGCGCTCACCTGCATCAGCAAACAGTGTCTGCACGCGGGACAGCGTATTTTCCTCAATCCCTTTACTGCCGTTATCCAGCTTGTAGTTCTTCGCCTGCAACTGATAAAGCGAATCCACGTTCTGCTGATCGACAATCTTCCAAACCCGTTGCTGTTCGGTGAACTGGACAAAACGTTCCAGTGACTGGCTCAGACGCTTCCATGACACTGGTTTGAGAATGTAGTCAAACGCGCCGTTGCGAATAGCCTGGCTACAGGTATCCATGTCGCTGGCGGCAGTAATGAAGATAACCGAGCAGTTGGCACGAATGATCATCGGGTCGCTGATAAGCGTAATCCCTTTACCGTCCGGCAGATAATTATCGAGCAATACCAGCTGCGGTTGTTTACTGGCGAGCTGTGCCTTCGCTTCTGCCAGGGATGTGGCGATGCCCACCAGCCGCAATCGCGGATGCTTACCAATAAGTTCCGCATGGAGCTGCGCCAGCTCATTTTCATCTTCTACTATCAGCACATCTATCTGTTCATGTCGCATAATTCTGATCTTCCAGAGTCGGAGCAGGGCGTTGTATATGACCCGTTTCCGGAATAAATAATGAGAAAATCGTTCCGCGCGGCGCGTTATCAGTAACTTCGATGGTGCCACCCACCTGCGTGACATAGCTGGAGATCAGATACAGGCCAATGCCATGATCGCCGTTGCATTTTGTCGTCATCCCTCGGTCAAAAATGCGATCCCGAATGGAGGGATCGATCCCGACGCCGCGATCTGCCACTTCAATAATCAGCTCGCGTTCATTTTGCAGGATCAGGACCTCGACCGGCTCGTGCGGCAAATCGGCACGTTGCGTTGCTTCAATGGCGTTATCCAGCAGGTTACCAATAATCGATATCAGTTCGGCTTCCACCAGCAGGTGCGCGGGGCGCGGCATCTGGCAGCCTGGGTCAAAAACCAGCTCCACCCCTTTTTCTCTGGCGCGGGCCGCTTTGCCCAGCAGCAAGCCGCATAACGTTGGGGAGCTAAAACGTGACGAAATAAAGTCGAGCAACTCCTGCGCATGTTCCGACTGGGCCTGAAGATAGCGTATTGCCTCGTCGTAGCGTTCCATATGCAGCAGACCGGAAAGCGTCGTCATCCGGTTAAGCTGCTCGTGGCGCATGATGCGCAGGTTATCGACATAACGCTTCACCTGGCTTAACTGGGCGCTGAGGCTGTCGATTTCATTGCGATCGCGAAAGGTAATGACCCAGCCTTGTAGCTTATCTTCCAGCATGATGCGCACACGACTGGCAATGACCGTCGCGTGATTAAAACGGCAGATCTCATCGTGTGTATCTTTTGCCAGCATTGCGTTCCGGGAGAAAAAGGGGACGGCCGGAATCACTTCGGTAATCAGTTGCCCTCGCAGTTCGCGCGTGGGCTGGCTCAGATTGAGCAACGTTCTCGCGGCCTGGTTTATCACCTCGATGCGCAGATTGCTGTCGATGGCGATCACCCCTTCGTAAATCGACTCCATCATCGCTTTTTGCTGGCGAACCAGCAGACCAATTTCCCGTGGCTCCAGTGAAAAGATCTGCTTTTTGATACTGCGGGTAAAGAACCATGAGAAGACAAATAGCGCCGCTAACAGCAGTACGGCAGCGATAAAGATATTGATTGCCTTGCCCAGCGTGATGGTATCGAGATAGCTGGTCAGATAACCCACGGAAACAATACCGATCACCTGACCCGCATCATTGAATATCGGTGCTTTACTGCGTAAGGAAATACCCAGGCCGCCCTGACGAATAGTGGTCAGGCTTTTACCCTGCAACACTTCCTGGTTATCGCCTCCGACCAGGGTGGTCCCCACCCGGTCATCATAAACAGAATGGAACAGATGAATACCTTTATTATCGCCAATAACAATAAAGCTGGCATCGCTACGGTCGACCACTTGTTGCATAAATTGTGCAATCGCGGGAATATCTTTTTCAGCAACCGACTTGCGTAAATTCGGAATTATCGCTATTTCTTCAGCTTGTATTTTTGCTCGTGTACTCATTTCCTGATAAAGCTGGCGACCGATATCGATATAATAATAACCACCCAGTAAGATGAACAAACCGGAGAAAAACAGCACCAGCGATATAAAGAGCTTAATCTGGAAAGAAACTTTCATGGTGTGGTACACACAGAGCAACAAAACAGTAATGTAACATCTTTCCTGTTGACAGTGGCGAGTTTACTGGAAACTTGTGATCCCTTGCACACCAGACGCTGACTGGCGATGTGAAAGAAACAAAGATTTTCTGGAAATGTTATTAACTTGTTTTTTTATTTAAAAAAACCATAAAAACCACAGAAATAATTACGGCATTAATCACACTAAATAAAAGAAACCATAAAAACCATAGGTGCCATTAAAACTTCGGTTTTATTATGCTGTGCCTCACATAACGTAAAAACCTGGCCCTTTAAGCTAAAAATGCAAAATAACCAAGGGGCTTAATTATGAGCACAACTGACGATTCTTTTTCTATTACCTCTGAGTCGCTATCGATTCAAAAACCATCATTGAAAGACAGATGGTGGCACATTATGGATACCTGGAAAGTCGGGATTATTCCATTGCCGTTGTTTTTACTGGCTGGTGTATTAATCGCCATTGATTGTCTGGGTGGTAAATTACCCAGCGACATCGTGGTAATGGTCGCAACGCTGGCGTTTTTCGGCTTCGCC
This sequence comes from Phytobacter palmae, assembly GCA_900112785.1. Taxonomy (GTDB): domain Bacteria; phylum Pseudomonadota; class Gammaproteobacteria; order Enterobacterales; family Enterobacteriaceae; genus Phytobacter; species Phytobacter palmae. The sequence continues at coordinate 316,852 of FONB01000003.1, forward strand.
TGTGGTGAGTTCGGTAAACGTCTGCCGATTATCGGTAAACTGGGTGCGGCGGCGATTTGCGCTACCTTTATCCCTTCCGCAATGGTCTATTATGGCCTGCTGCCAGACGTGGTTGTTGAATCCACCACCAAGTTCTACAAATCCACCAATATTCTCTACCTCTACATTTGCTGCATTATTGTCGGCAGTATTATGAGCATGAATCGCACCACGCTGATTCAGGGCTTCCTGCGTATTTTCTTCCCGATGCTTTGCGGCGAAATCGTCGGCATGCTGGTAGGGATGGGCGTAGGGCTGCTGCTCGGTCTTGAACCGTTCCAGATCTTCTTCTTTATCATTCTGCCAATCATGGCGGGTGGTGTGGGTGAAGGCGCCATTCCGCTTTCTATCGGTTACGCCACTATTCTGCATATGGATCAAGGTGTTGCGCTGGGTCGCGTATTGCCGATGGTCATGCTTGGCGGCCTGACAGCCATCATTATCTCCGGCTGTCTGAACCAACTGGGTAAACGATTCCCGCACCTGACCGGTGAAGGCCAGTTGATGCCTAATCGTGATAACTCCGATGAGAAAGCTCCTGCTGCGCCTGCGTTCAGCGGTAAAGCTGACGTCACCACTATCGCATCCGGTGCGCTGCTGGCTGTGCTGCTGTACATGCTGGGTATGCTGGGCCACAAACTGATTGGCCTGCCAGCGCCGGTTGGCATGCTGTTTATGGCGGTGCTGGTCAAACTGGTTCACGGCGTATCACCGAAGATCCTCGAAGGTTCTCAGGTGGTTTACAAATTCTTCCAGACCTCTGTGACTTACCCAATCCTCTTCGCTGTGGGCGTGGCTATCACCCCGTGGCAGGAGCTGGTACACGCATTCACCATCACTAACCTGCTGGTGATTGTCAGCACCGTGTCCGCGCTGGTCGCCACGGGCTTCTTTGTAGGTAAAAAAATCGGTATGCATCCGATTGATGTCGCCATCGTCTCCTGCTGTCAGAGCGGGCAGGGTGGCACCGGGGATGTTGCCATCCTCACTGCAGGTAACCGTATGAGCCTGATGCCGTTCGCACAGATCGCTACCCGTATCGGCGGCGCGATCAACGTCTCGGTATCACTGCTGATTCTCGGCAACTTCCTCGTCTGATTCATGTGTTACAGGAACTGATATGAAACTCGCAAGCTTTGTCCATCAGGGGATCCGCAGTTACGGGATCGTGAAGGCGGATGGTGTGATCAATCTGGGACGCCGTCTGGGCGATCGTTACAGCGATTTGAAATCGTTGCTCGCCGCCAACGCGTTAAATGAAGCGCAACAGCTGTCTGGCGAAACGCCGGATCTGAGCTTCGATGCGCTGGAATTTCTGCCAGTGATTGATAATCCAGGAAAAATTCTTTGCGTCGGCATGAACTACGCCGACAAACGTAAAGAGTTCGATCAGCACAATCCGGCACCGACACTGTTCGTCCGTTTTGCTGATTCGCAAACCGGCCACCAGACCCCGGTACTCAAACCGCGCCACTCCAGCGAGTTTGATTACGAAGGCGAACTGGCGGTGATCATCGGCAAAAGCGGTGAGAACATCTCCCGTGAAGAGGCATTGAGCCACGTTGCCGGTTATAGCTGTTATATGGACGGTTCTGCACGCGACTGGCAGCACACCTGGTTCACTGCCGGTAAAAACTGGCGTCAGACCGGTGCGTTCGGTCCGTGGATGACCACGGCAGATGAGATTCCCGATCCGCACAGTCTGGCGATCCGCACCTGGCTGAATGGCCGCATGGTGCAGGAAGACAACACCGCCAGCATGATCCACAAAGTGGCTGAGCTTATCGAGTACATCAGTACCTTCACGCGCCTGAATGCTGGCGATGTGATCATCACCGGTTCGCCGGGCGGCGTGGGTAAAAAACGTAACCCACCGCTGTTTATGAACGCAGGCGATCGCATCGAAGTGGAGATCGAGAATATCGGTCATCTCAGCAATGTGATTATGGACGCGCCAGCCTTATCGCTGTCGCCCATGCACTAAGGAAAGCGGCGGATTTATGCAAGCACAGCCCCCCATTGATTTTCGCATTGCGGATGTCACGAGCGGTACGCAGCGCTTTACGCAGATTCGTAATCTGCTCGCGGACAGCGGCTTAGGCATGGACAACGATATCACCACTTTCGTTGAAGCCTGGTCGGGACTCCGGCTGGTGGGTTGTGCGGGCCTGGCCGCCAATGTCATCAAATGTGTGGCGGTAGATGAAAACCTGCGCGGAGAGAATCTCAGCGCTCGTTTACTGGCTGAGGTTGAACACCTCGCGCTTTCACGGGGCCATTTTCACCTGTTTCTGTGTACGCGCCCCTGTAATAAGGAGCGCTTTGCGCACAGCGGATTCTGGCCAATTGCGCAGAGCGGCAACAACGCGGTGTTAATGGAAAATACGCCCTTTGGCATCAGCCGTTATTGCCGCTCCTTGCAGCCTTATCGCGTGGAAGGAAAGCGCATTGGGGCTATCGTGATGAACGCCAACCCGTTCACCCTTGGGCACCGCCATCTGGTGGAACAGGCGGCGCACTCCTGCGATCACATACATCTGTTTGTGGTTCAGGAAGATGCGTCCTTTTTCCCCTTCACGGACCGTCTGGACATGGTACGGGCAGGGGTCGCTCATCTGCCGAACGTGACCGTTCATAAAGGATCGGAATACATCATTTCGCGGGCGACATTTCCGGCCTATTTCCTCAAAGAGACCGGCAAGGTACAGCAGGCGTGGAGCGAAATTGATCTGTTGATTTTTCGCGACCACATCGCTCCTGCGCTGGGTATTACCCATCGATTCATCGGCTCAGAGCCGTTTTGCGATATTACGCGCCAGTACAACCAGACTATGCACCGCCTGCTGACAGGCGCGGTAGAGGTGGTGGAGATCCCGCGCATCAAAGCCACGGGCAATGCCATCTCTGCCTCGGAAGTTCGCCGTCTGCTCAAGACGCACCAGTTTTCCCGTATTCGGGAAATAGTACCGGATACCACTTTCGTGCATCTCGAAACGCACTACAGCGCGGAAGTCGCTTAAAAAACTCAGGAAATAAATTATGAAAATTGTTAGGGAGGCGCTGGCCGGGACTATGGAGTCCAGCGACCTGATGGTGAAAATAGCCCCCGCTGATGGCGAGCTGGACATCGTCATCCACAGTGAAGTGATTAAGCAGTTTGGCGATCAAATTCGTCATGTGGTCACCACCACGCTGCGCACCATGGAAGTCCACCAGGGACTGATCATTATCGAAGATAAAGGCGCGCTGGACTGTGTGATCCGCGCCCGCCTACAGAGCGCGGTATTACGCGCCAGTGACAGTGACAATATTGACTGGGAGAAACTGCAATGAAAAAGCTTCGTCGTAGCATGCTGTTTCTCCCGGGCGCCAACGCCGCCATGCTCTCCAACTCGTTTATTTACCGCCCGGACTCCATCATGTTTGACCTGGAAGATGCCGTGGCGCTGCGTGAAAAAGACACCGCACGTCTGCTGGTCTTTCATGCGCTGCAACACCCGATGTACGAAGACATCGAAACTGTCGTTCGTATCAACCCGCTCAATACCCCGTTTGGCCTGAAAGATCTGGAAGCCGTGGTTCGCGCCGGGGTGGATGTCGTACGTCTGCCCAAGACCGACACGCCGGAAGATATTTACGAACTCGAACGCCATCTTGAACGCATCGAAATGGCCTGCGGGCGTGAAATCGGATCCACGAAGGTTATGGCGGCGATCGAATCCGCGATCGGCGTTATTAATGCGGTGGCGATCGCGCGCAGCTCTCAGCGCCTGATCGGCATTGCGCTGGCGGCGTTTGACTATGTGATGGACATGCAAACCGAGCGCGGTGACGGCACCGAGCTGTTCTATGCCCGCTGCGCAGTACTGCATGCCGCGCGTGCCGCCGGGATCGATGCCTTTGACGTGGTGTGGTCGGACGTTAATGACGAAGCCGGTTTCCTGCGCGAAGTCGATCTGATCCGCAAAATGGGCTTTAACGGTAAGTCGCTGATCAACCCGCGTCAGATCGATCTGCTGCACAACGCTTATGCGCCAACGCAGCACGAAGTGGATCACGCGAAGTTAGTGATCGAAGCGGCAGAAGAGGGCGAACGCAACGGGCTGGGCGTGGTGTCGCTGAACGGTAAGATGATCGACGGCCCCATTATTAATCATGCGCGAATGGTGCTGGAACGTGCCGCCGCGTCCGGCGTGCGTCGGTAAGGACAGAACAATGAATCAGACAGAGCTTCTCCACGTTAACTTTCCGCATCTGCGCGATTTAAAACCGTTCGATAGCGCCCATGCCAGCACGCCGTGGCTTGCCGATCTCGACAGCAAACATAACCGCAAATTGTGCGCCACCCTTGAAGATGCCATTGCCCGCAGTGGCCTGAAAGACGGTATGACCATTTCGTTCCACCATGCGTTTCGCGAAGGCGATCGGGTGATCAACAATGTGGTGGAAATCCTGGCGAGACTGGGCTTTAAAGATCTGACGCTGGCCTCCAGCTCGCTGATGACCTGTAACGAAAGCCTGATTGAACATATCAAAAACGGCGTTATCACCCGCATCTACACCTCCGGCATGCGCGGCAAGCTGGCAGACGCGATCTCTCATGGCTTGATGGCGGAACCGGTGCAAATCCACTCGCACGGCGGTCGCGTGAAGCTGCTGCAGGATGGCGAGCTGAATATTGATGTCGCCTTCCTCGGCGTACCGTGCAGCGACGAGTTTGGTAATGCTAACGGCACACAGGGTAAATCCTGCTGCGGTTCGCTGGGTTATGCCATGGTCGATGCGCAATTCGCGAAAAAAGTGGTGTTGCTGACCGAAGAACTGGTGCCGTTCCCGAACATGCCCGCCAGCCTGGTACAGGATCAGGTGGATTACATCGTACAGGTCGAGAGCGTAGGCGACCCGGCGAAAATCAGCGTTGGCGCGGCTCGCGTGACCAGTAACCCGCGCGAACTGATGATTGCCCGTTATGCGGCAGACGTGATTGAACATTCCGGCTATTTCAAAAATGGCTTCTCTATGCAGACGGGTTCCGGCGCCGCTTCGACGGCCTGTACACGTTTTATGGAAGAGAAAATGGAACGTCACGGCGTGAAAGCAAGCTTTGCGCTGGGCGGTATCACCGGTGGTCTGGTGTCTCTGCATGAAAAAGGTCTGGTAGCAAAACTGCTGGATACGCAGTGCTTTGACAGTGAGGCGGCAGCGTCGCTGGCGCGTAACCCGAACCACGTGGAAATCTCTACCAACGTTTACGCCAACCCAGGCAGTAAAGCGGCCTGCTGTGACCAACTGGACATCGTTATCCTCAGTGCGCTGGAAATCGACGTTGACTTCAACGTCAACGTCATCACCGGCTCCGATGGCGTGATGCGCGGCGCATCCGGCGGCCACTGCGACGTCGCTGCGGCAGCAAACTTGACCATCGTCGTGGCACCGCTTCTGCGCAGCCGTATCCCGACCGTGGTAAAACGCGTCACCACGCTGCTGACGCCGGGCGAAAGCATTGATGTGCTGGTTACCGACCACGGGATTGCCGTTAACCCGGCACGCCCGGAAATTCGCGAGCGCCTGGTGAATGCAGGGCTGAAAGTGGTGGATATCGAGGCACTGTACGCGCGTGCGATCTCGCTGACCGGGGCACCGAAACCCATTGAATTCACTGACCGTATCGTCGGGGTGATTCGCTATCGTGACGGCAGCGTGATTGACGTTGTGCGTCAGGTAAAGGAGTAACATCTCATGACATTACTGACGCCCGTAAGAGCGGGCGTCAGCCTTGAAGCGCTGCTGACGGCAAAAGAAAACCGCGCAGCGCGTCAGGCTGACTGGCTCACTCATTATCACCATCCGGTTATCTCCCTGACGCTGGTTACCCCCGGCGCGCAGAAAGACAGTATCCGTTACCGTAATACCATGGGCGTGGCGCTACAGGCGTGCGATCAACTGTTATGGCAGAACCACTGGCCAGTGCTCGATCGCCAGGTGCTGTGGTTGCCGACCGGGGCGGAAGCTCTGTGGTGTGTTGACCATGCTGCGGCAGAAATTAAAGCCCAGTGTATTGAGCTGGAGCAGACACATCCGCTTGGCAGACTGTGGGATTTTGATGTGATTTGCCCGAAAAACGGCCAGGTGGGACGTCAGTCTCTGGATCTCACTACCCGACGCTGTCTGGTCTGCGATGAGCCTGCCCACGGTTGCGCCCGTTCGCGCCGTCATCCCATGGAAGAGGTCGTGTCACGCGTGGAGACCCTGATCGATGGCTGGTTCGCTCGCGACTAAACTCGCCCGTTTTGATGTCTGGGCGCTGGCCGCCACGGCACTGCGTCTGGAAGTTAATCTCACCCCCAAACCGGGGCTGGTGGACATGGCGAACAACGGTTCGCACAGCGATATGGACCATGCGCTGTTTTTACGCAGCATCGACGCCATCACCCCCTGGTTTCGCGTCTTTGAAAAAGCCGGTTTCGAACATGCTTTAAAACCCGCCAGCGAGCAGTTGCGCTTATTGCGCCCGGCAGGAATGGCCTGCGAGCAGGCGATGTTCGAGGCGACTGACGGCGTTAACACTCATAAAGGCGGCATCTTTTCCCTCGGCCTGATCTGCTTTGCGGCAGGGCGTTTACGTGGGCAGAATCGCCTGGTCTGCGCGGAGTCTGTCTGCCAGCAGGTAGCCGCAATCTGCAAAGGGCTGGTAGCGCGGGAGCTGGCTTCCCGCACGCATGCAATAACAGCCGGTGAAAAACAGTATCAACAGTTTGGCCTGACCGGCGCGCGCGGTGAGGCGGAACTGGGCTTTCCCACGGTACGGCAACATGTGCTGCCGTACTGGTATCAGGAGGCGGGTGAACGGCGTTTTCACCATGCATTGCTGCGTTTAATGGCGGTAAATCCCGACAGCAATCTGGTCTCCCGCGGCGGTATCGACGGGCTGTGTTATGTTCAGGAATATGCGCAGACGCTGTTAAAAAATGGCTGGAACATGGCGCGCCTGCAGGAGATGGACAGAGCCTTAATCAGCCGTAACCTCAGCCCCGGCGGCAGCGCCGATCTGCTGGCGGCCTCGTATGTGCTGGCGACGCTGGGTTAGCTGTGGAGGTTAACCTCCAGTCATAAAAAAGCCCGGTGGCATAACGCGCACCGGGCAGGCATTAAATCAATCAGGCTTACGCTTTCTGCGCTACGCCAGCCGCTTGCGGAACATGTTTGTATTTGAACATTGCCATAAACGCAAAGGCCAGAACCACGGAGTAGCCGGCGAAAATCAGCCACACGGTTTTCCAGTCGGTTGCGCCCGCAACGGTGTACATTTCAACCACTTTACCGCTCGCCATGCCGCCGAGAATACAGCCGAAGCCGTTAGTCATCATCAGCAGCATACCCTGCGCACTGGCACGGATAGCCGGGTTCACTTCTTTCTCTACAAATACAGAACCAGAGATATTGAAGAAGTCGAACGCACAACCGTAAACGATCATGGAGAGGACCAGCAGGACGGTGCCGAACGGGGTCGGATCGCCGTAAGCGAACAGGCCGAAACGCAGCATCCAGGCAACGATACTCATCAGCATGACGTTCTTAATGCCGTAACGGCCCAGGAAGAACGGAATAGCCAGGATAAAGATGGTTTCTGAAATCTGCGAAATGGACATCAGCACAGAGGCGTGCGTCACGATGAAGCTATTTGCGAACAGCGGATTTGAGTCGAAGCTGTGCAGGAAGGTGTTACCAAACATATTGGTAATCTGCAGTTCTGCGCCCAGCAGCATGGAGAAGATAAAGAAAATGGCCATGCGTTTGTTTTTGAACAGCGCGAAAGCGTTCAGCCCCAGCATTTCCACCCAGGTCTGGTTTTTCTGAGTGTTGCTTACCGGCATATGCGGCAGGGTCAGGGAGAACAGGCTCAGCAGCAGGGAGAGCACAGCACCGATATAGAGCTGCATATGGCTCAGCTCGAAGCCAGAGAAGCTCACCGCCCACATCGCCAGAATAAAGCCGATGGTGCCCCAGATACGAATCGGTGGGAAGTCCGTAACGATGTCATAACCGGCATTTTGCAGACGTGCGTAAGAGATGGTGTTTACCAGGCCCAGAGTTGGCATATACGCCAGCGAGTTGAGCAGGATAACCGCAAACATCGCACCCGGTGTGGTCACACCCGCGGCGATAAACAGGGTAATAGCACCCACCAGGTGGCAGATGGCGTAAACCCATTTCGCGCTCAGCCATTTATCGGCCACGATACCCAGCAACGCAGGCATAAAGACCGATGCAATACCCAGGGAGCTATAGACCGCGCCAATTTCCGCACCCTGGAATTTCAGGGTGACGAACATATAAGAGCCGAGCGTAGTCAGCCAGCTCCCCCACAGGCAGAACTGCAGGAAGATAATCACTTTAAGCTGCAGCTTAAGATTCATGTTAGTTTCCTCACCGAAGGAGTCTGATAGATGTTGGAATTAAGACAATTACTGTTGTTATGTGGGGCGATTCTATCATTGAAGCCGGGGCGAGATTGTTACATCCGACATATAAATGCAAACTTGATATGGTTGCAGTCGAATATAGTGACGTTCGTCACATTTGTGTGCGGGGGATACCGGGATTCAAAGGGAATACTTATCCCCTCCCGCTAAAACGGAAGGGGATAAATCACCTCTTACTTCGTGCGACGATAGCTTTTTTGCGCAGTATTCACTTTATAAAGATAGTTGCGCGACTCCGCAGAAGGGTGGCGTGTGGTCAGGGTGGAATAGACATCGCCCGGCGCCATCGTGTTGATGATATTCGCGGCCTGCACTTTGTCGCTGGAGAAGACACGCAAAACGCTACCCGCACCGCCATTGTAAGCCGTGATGACGGCATAACGGCGTGAAGTGGGGTTGGTTATCCCGGAAAGATAGACATTATTCAACATTGCCAGGTAAGCCGTGCCGGTATCGATATTGCTTTCCGGATCGAAAAGATAACTGCGGCTCGGAGTGCCGGATTTGCCCTGTGCGCGGAATACATCCCGACCGGCACTATGCTGCACTACCTGCATCAGCCCCAGCGCGTCGGAGCGGCTGACCGCATAGGGGTTAAATGACGATTCGGTCTGCATAATTGCCAGAATCAGCGACTCGTCAACGCCATAGCGACGAGCGGCCTGATGTACCATACCGATATATTTATGCGCACGTTTATCCAGGTGGTTTGGCACCAGATTAAACGTCACGCTGTAGATGATTTTTAGCCCGACGCTGCGTTTTTGCAGCCGCGTTGTCAGCAGGTAATCCGCGAAGCTGGTTGCGCGTCCGATCCAGCGAATAGGCTGGCCCGTGTTATCCACTACCTGGCCATACAGGAACGGTTCTCTGGAAATCTGGATATCATCAGCGTCGGAATAGAGATCGATAGAGCCGGGATCATCACCCATCAGCAGGGTTTTGATAATGGCCTGGCGCAAATGTGCCGTAGGATCGGTGCCGGAGATGGTCTCGACGGTGATGGTGCCTTCGTCGAAGTTAATGTGGCTTCGGGTTTGGTACTGATCGGTGTATTTGACGTAATCTTTTGGACCGGCAATCAGTACTTCGCTAAACCCCCATAAATTCTCAATATTGTGGGCGAACTGCCCCATTAAAATGTCAAAACCGTTGGTATCTTTAACCCAGGCTTCGTTATAGGTCTCGCCATTTTTATCTGAGCTGGAACAAGAAATAAGCAACGGCGCAATGATCGCTAGCGCTAAAAATTTTCTCATCATTCCGGAAGTATTGTTGGTTGGATAAATGACCCTGAATCAGGCCGCAGAGGGGTATCCATCACTGCGGCCATGACACTATTTTTTATCTTCCGGCGTATAGCCTTCAATATGCACATCTTTCCCTTCGAACAGGTAACTCACCATTTCCTGCTCAAGCAATTTACGATGCTCAACGTTCATCATGTTAAGTTTCTTCTCGTTGATCAGCATCGTCTGCTTTTTCTGCCACTGGGACCAGGCTTCTTTGGAAATTTCGTTGTAAATACGCTTACCCAGCTCGCCCGGATAGAGCTGGAAGTCTTGCCCCTCTGCATCGCGTTGCAGGAAGGTACAGAAAATAGTGCGGCTCATAAATTGTCCTCTTTACTCGGCGCGGCCTTACATCGCCACGCCGATACGTAATTGTTGTAACAGGCGCTCCACGGGGGCTGCCAGACCCACTGACGGCGGCTGCGCTAAGTTATACCAAAGACCTGTACCTTCATCCATGCAAGAACTGAACGAGGACACGGTAAGCCACACAGGCACAATATCCAGATGGAAATGGCTGAATGTGTGGCGAAACGCAATCAGTTGGCTGAGATTATCGGCCTTAATCTGACGTTGCGCCAGCCAGTCACGTAATGACTCTTCATCTTCGAACTGCGGAAAACAGAACAAGCCGCCCCATAACCCAACCGGCGGACGCTGTTGCAGGAAGACCTGATCGCCTTGTTGCATCAGTAAGAAGTAGGCGGTGCGTTCCGGCAGCGTTTGCTTTGGTTTTTTGCCAGGATACTCGGCCCATGAGTGATTTGCGTAGGCAATACAACCTGTTTGTAGCGGGCAAAGCGTACATTTAGGCTTTGAGCGTGTACAGACCATGGCGCCTAAATCCATCATCGCCTGGTTAAAACGTTCCACGCCTTTGGCTGGGGTCACCTGTTCGGCCAGATCCCACAGCCGTTTCTCGACCTCTTTCTTACCAGGCCAGCCAGCAACCGCGTAGCAGCGTGCAAGGACACGTTTTACGTTACCGTCGAGGATCGCAAAGTGTTTGCCCAGCGATAAGGAAAGAATGGCACCGGCAGTCGATCGTCCAACGCCTGGCAGGGCGGCAACTTCGTCAAAGGTTTGCGGGAAGACGCCCCCATGAACCTCGGCCACCTGTTTTGCCGCCTTATGCAGATTGCGCGCACGGGCGTAATAGCCGAGCCCCGTCCATAAATGCAGCACTTCATCAAGTGGTGCATTCGCCAGATCGCTGACGGTAGGGAACCGCGCCATAAAACGTTCAAAATAAGGGATGACGGTTGCGACCTGCGTCTGTTGCAACATCACTTCGGACAGCCATACTTTGTAAGGCGTTTTTTCAATTTGCCAGGGCAGGGTTTTGCGCCCGTATTTGTCGTACCAGTCCAGAACCTGGGCTGAAAATTGAGACGCTTGCATGGTCACCAACATTGCGTTAACAGGGTGGGTGATTGCAGCACAGCGGCATGAACGTGTAAACCGGAACTTTCCGGTGCTTTCATCTTGCATACTGTATCGAACTTTGGATAATGCCCGTTTCCTGAACACTCTCACAAGCAGACTCATTTATGAATAACGACGTCATCTCACCAGAATTTGATGAAAACGGCCGCCCGCTGCGCCGTATCCGCAGCTTTGTCCGCCGCCAGGGGCGCCTGACCAAAGGGCAACAGCACGCGCTTGATAATTACTGGCCGGTGATGGGTGTTGAGTTTGCTGAACAGCCGCTCGATTTTGCCGCCCTGTTTGGCAATAACGGGCCGGTGACGCTGGAAATTGGCTTTGGCATGGGGGCATCGCTGGTGGAAATGGCGAAAACCCGTCCGGAGCAGAACTTTTTAGGTATTGAAGTACATTCACCGGGTGTGGGCGCCTGCCTCTCTTCCGCCCATGAAGAGGGCGTCGGGAACCTGCGTGTGATGTGCCATGATGCCGTTGAAGTGCTGCACAAAATGATTCCTGACAACTCATTAAACATGGTTCAGCTCTTTTTCCCTGACCCGTGGCATAAAGCACGTCATAATAAGCGCCGTATCGTTCAGGTGCCGTTTGCTGAACTGGTGAAGAGCAAGCTGAAACTGGGCGGCGTATTTCATATGGCGACAGACTGGGAAGCCTACGCAGAGCACATGCTGGAAGTGATGTCATCTCTGGATGGTTATCAGAATCTGTCGTCGACGAAAGATTATGTGCCGCGCCCGGATTCACGCCCGGTAACCAAATTTGAACAACGTGGTCATCGTCTTGGCCACGGCGTATGGGACTTAATGTTCGAGAGGGTAAAATAATGGCAAAGAACCGTAGTCGTCGTCTGCGTAAAAAGATGCACATTGACGAATTTCAGGAGATCGGTTTTTCCGTCAAATGGCGTTTTCCGGAAGGCACCACTGAAGAACAGATCGATCAGCTGGTTGATAAGTTTATCAGCGAAGCCGTTGAAGCTAATGGTCTGATCTTCGGCGGTAGCGGCTTCCTGGCATGGGAAGGTCTGGTCTGCAAACCGAACATTGGTCATTGTACCGAAGAAGACCAGGCGCTGGTTCGTAAATGGCTTGAGGAGCACAAATTCGAAGAGGTCAGCGTCAGCGAACTTTTCGATATTTGGTGGGACTAAGAATGAAAGGGTCGGCAAATGCCGGCCCATTTTGTCTCTACAGGAGTGGTTATGATGCGCAAGACGCTACTGGCGGTAGTACTGACGGCAACGGCTTTTGCCGCGAATGCGGATTACAAATGTAGCGTGAACCCGCGTGATGATGTGATTCTGAGCCCGCAAACCGTCCAGGTGAAAGGCGAGAACGGTAATCTGATCTTAACGCCGGAAGGTAATGTGACCTTCAACGGTAAACAATATTCGTTAAGTGCCGCACAGCGCGAGCAGGCGAAGGACTACCAGGCTGAATTGCGCAGCGCGTTACCATGGATTGACGAAGGCGCTCGTACACGGGTCGAGAAAAGTCGCGTGGCGCTGGATCGAATCATCGTCAAGGAAGTGGGCGAGAGCAGCAACATGCGTGGTCGTCTGACAAAGCTGGATGCCCAGCTTAAAGAGCAGATGAACAAAATTATTGAGCATCGCAGTGACGGTCTGGCGTTCCACTATAAAGCAGTTGATGACGTGCAGGCTAACGGCCAACAACTGGTGAACCAGGCGATGGGCGGTATTCTGCAGGACAGTATTAACGAGATGGGCGCCAAAGCGGTGCTGAAAGGCGGCGGCAACCCATTGCAGGGTGTGCTCGGTAGCCTCGGCGGTTTACAGACTGCCATCCAGAATGAGTGGAAAAACCAGGAAGCGGATTTCCAGCAGTTCGGTAAAGATGTCTGTAGCCGGGTGGTGTCGCTGGAAGCTAACCGCAAAGCGCTGGTAAGCGGGCTTAAGTAAGGCTCTGTTCTGTCTGTTTCCCTCATGCTGCCCCCTCCCAAAAGGGCGAGGGGACTTATCGCACGGCGTGAGAGGCGCAGGTTTGTCGGCGAGGTGTAAGTGCGTTCAGTATGACAATGCCGGACTGGATACAGCTCACTCTTCGGCGAGGAACAGCTCCAGCAGGGAGTTGAGGAACAGCTTACCGTGCCCGGTGATTTGCCAGTACTGCTCGCTTTCGGTGATGTAGCCCTGTGCTAACGCCTCGTCGATTTGCGGGCGAATCACGCTTTCATCCAGCCCGGTGAAGAGCGTGAACTCCGTACGTGGCGCCGCTTCAAGCAAACGAAAGCGGTTCATAAAGAACTCGAACGGCTTATCTGCGGCTTCCACATCATGCTGGCGTTCCAGATAACGTCCCTGCATATACCCACGCGGGTGGCGCGTTTTTGCGGTGCGTAGAATGCGCCCGTCGGGGAACGTCACTTTGCCATGCGCACCACAGCCGATACCCAGGTAATCACCAAAGCGCCAGTAATTGAGGTTGTGCTGACACTGGTAGCCCGGTTTCGCGTAGGCCGAGGTTTCGTATTGCTGATAACCTGCGGCGGTCAGTAACTGATGACCACGCTCAAAAATATCCCATAGCGCATCGTCATCCGGCAGCACCGGCGGACGCGAGCCGAACAGGGTGTTCGGTTCGATGGTCAACTGATACCAGGAGAGATGCGGCGGGTTCAGTTCAATGGCCTGGCGCAAATCATCCAGCGCCTCTTCCAGCGTCTGATCGGGCAGGCCGTGCATCAAATCGAGGTTAAAACTGCGCAACCCTAGGCTGTTTGCCAGTCGCGCGGCGCGTTTGGCCTCTTCCGGGCCGTGGATACGCCCCAGTCGCTGCAATTTCGGCTCGCTAAAGCTCTGGACGCCAATCGAAATACGGTTCACCCCGGCACGTTGATAATCAACAAAGCGGTCCGCCTCAACCGTTCCGGGGTTGGCTTCCATTGTGATTTCCGCATCCGCCGCCAGATTCAGGCGCGCACGCACGCCGTCCAGCAACGTCTGCATCGCCGGGCCGGAGAGCAGGCTCGGCGTACCGCCACCAATAAAGATGGTCTTTACTTCACGCCCCTGCGCATAAGGCACATCAGCCTCAAGATCGGCGAGCAGGTGCTGCACATAATCATCGTGAGGCACTTCGCCTTTCAATGCGTGGGAATTGAAATCGCAGTACGGGCATTTCTGCACACACCAGGGAATGTGAATATAAAGGCTCAGGGGTGGCAAATTAGCCATTACGTAATGCTTCCAGTAACTGTTTCAACGCCTGTCCACGGTGGGAGATGGCGCTTTTTTCTTCGCGGGTCAGTTCGGCGGCGGTTTTACCTTCCGTCGGGACGAAGAAAATCGGATCGTAACCAAACCCGCCCTGACCGGCAGGCGCACGGGTAATCACACCAGGCCAGCTACCGTGGCACACCAGCGGCGTCGGGTCTTCGGCGTGGCGCAGATAGACCAGCACGCAGTGGAACTGAGCCTGACGCTTGTCGTCCGGGACATCCTGCAAGGTAGTCAGTAGTTTTTGCAGATTGGCTTCGTCAGTGGCATCCGCACCAGAGTAACGCGCGGAGTAGATCCCCGGTGCGCCACCCAGTGCATCGACGGCCAGACCGGAGTCGTCAGCGATCGCGGGCAGACCGGTCACCTGAGCAGCATGGCGCGCTTTCAGAATGGCGTTTTCAATAAAGGTCAGGCCGGTCTCCTCGGCAGACTCCACGCCCAGCTCGGTTTGCGCCACGATATCCAGACCGAAATCACTCAGTAGCGAGGCAAGCTCGCGCACTTTGCCGGCATTACCGGTTGCGAGAACAACTTTTTGCATAATAGATCCTAATTCATCAGGGCCGTGATGGCCGAAGGTATCTGTTGCGGATGGGTAATTTTGATTTGTTTATGGCGGCCCAGTTCGCCTTTTTCAATCAGCACCTGATTTTTGGCCACCCGAAACTGTTTGGCGAGAAATTTCACCAGATGGGCATTGGCCTGCCCATCAACCGGTGGGGCGGTAATGGCGACTTTTAGCTCATCGCCATGCAACCCAATAATGCTGTCCCGGCTGGCCTTTGGCTGAATATACAGCCGCAACACCAGCCCGTCGTCACAGGAGGTGACAGCACTCATGCCCAGTTCCAGATATAGGCTAACGGTACGACGGTGTTAGCCAGAAACTCCATCACGCCCATATTGATGACATACATCAGCAGCACCAGAATCATCGGCGAGAAATCAAGACCGCCCATTGACGGCAGCAGGCGACGAATCGGGCGCAACAAGGGTTCGGTAAGCTGCAGCAGTACATATTCCACCGGGCTACGGCCCTGGCTGACCCAGCTCATGATTGCCATTAACAGCAGCACCCAAAAGATCAGCGAGCCAAGGGTTTTGATAACAATCAGCACCGCCGCCAGCACGATGAGCACGCCGTCCATGGATACATACGGGTTCAGGAAGGCTTTCACCACACACAGTAGTAGCGCAATAAGCAATGATGCGCTGTCAATTGGCCCCATCGCCGGAATGATGCGACGCAGCGGGCCAACAATCGGCTGGGTGATTTTCACGATAAACTGGGAAAACGGGTTATAAAAATCACAGCGCGCCCACTGCATCCAGATACGCAGCAACAGCACCATCGTGTAAGCCTGGATAATCAGTGACAGGAGAGTGGACAACGTATTCATGGCGTTCCTCAGTTTTCCTTAGTTTTTTGTGTAATCGCGCGCGCCAAAAATGGCGGTTCCGATGCGCACCATGGTGCTACCTGCCGCAATCGCGGCCTGCATATCGTCAGACATTCCCAGCGAAAGGGTATCCACGCCCGGATAACGTACCTTAAGCGCGTCAAATGCGACAGCCATTTGGCGGGCCACGGCAAACTGCCGTTCATAATCAGCCTCGGGAGCGGGGATCGCCATCAGTCCACGCAGGCAAAGACCGGGTAATTCCACCACCTGCGCCGCCAGCGCGTCCAGTTCCGCAAGGGCGATGCCGGACTTGCTCTGCTCGTCACTGATATTAACCTGAATCAGCACGTTCAGCGGCGGCAGAGACTCCGGTCGCTGCTCGCTCAGGCGGCTGGCGATTTTGAGGCGGTCCACGGTGTGGCACCAGTCAAAATGCTCAGCCACGAGACGGCTTTTGTTGGACTGTAATGGGCCGATAAAGTGCCACTGGATATCCGCGATGCCCGAATCTTTAAAATGGCGAATCTTATCCACACCTTCCTGCACGTAGTTTTCACCAAAACCACGCTGACCCGCCGCGTAAGCTTCTTCGATGGCGCTCGCAGGTTTTGTTTTGCTCACTGCAAGCAGTGTGACTTCTTCTGGAGCACGGCCGCAGGATGTTGCAGCGGCTGAGATTTTGTCCCTGACCTGTGCCAGGTTATGCGCAATATCGTTCATGTTCCCGGGTGGCTTTATGAATATGGAAAAAATAGTGGAGCTTAGTGTAAAGCATAATGTCTCGGATCTACACCTGTGCGATTGCCGTCCACCGCGCTGGCGAAGGCAAGGACGGCTGGAAGCCGCACCGTTCGCCGCTGTGGATATTCACGCACTGCTTGCTGAAAGTTTAAACACGAAGCAGCAACAGCAGTGGCAGGCGTGTGGACAGATTGATTTTGCCCTCACTATCCGGGGGCTTCAACGCCTTCGCGCCAGCGCGTTTTTACACCACGACGGGGTGTCGCTTGCTCTGCGTCTGTTGCCTGACACCTGTCCGACGCTGGACATGCTGGACGTGCCCGCCGCCATCCCGGAATTACTCAAGCGCGACAACGGTATTATCCTGGTTACCGGGGCGACGGGGAGCGGGAAATCCACGACGCTTGCGGCGATGGTGGATAATCTTAATCACTTTCTCGACGGGCATATCCTGACCCTGGAAGATCCGGTGGAGTTTATCCATACGAGCAAACGTTGCCTGATCCAACAGCGGGAGATCGGCCCACACTGTCCCTCATTTGCGGCGGGATTACGCGCGGCATTACGCGAAGACCCGGATGTCATTTTGCTGGGCGAACTGCGCGACAGCGAAACTATCCGCCTGGCGTTGACCGCCGCCGAAACCGGGCATCTGGTACTGGCAACATTGCATACACGCGGCGCGCCGCAGGCTATTGAACGGCTGGTGGACAGTTTTCCCGCTCAGGAGAAAGACCCGGTGCGCAGCCAGCTTGCCGGAAGCCTGCAGGCCGTCTTGTCACAGCGGCTGGAGGAAGACAGGCAGGGCGGGCGTGTGGCGCTGTTTGAACTGCTTATCAATACACCTGCGGTAGCCAATCTTATCCGTGAAGGGAAAACCCACCAGTTGCCCGGCGTGTTACAGACCGGGCAGCAGGCGGGAATGCAGACCTTCGACCAAAGCCGCCGCCAGCGGCAGGCGCAGGGGCGACTTTAGCGGATGTTCAGTGCGTAAACCGCCGGTAACGCGCCTGCGGTGGCTATGATCTCCAGGCGCACATTTTGCGCGGTGACGGGGGTGGATAACCGGTGTTCACGCACGGAGTGGTGGTTATTTGTTTCCTCGGCCAGCAGGATATCATCGGCCCAAAGGCGATAATGGATGATGCAGTGTGGCGTTACAGGCAGGAAATGGCCCATCTGCACGGTTTCCATAGCGTTATCGAAATCGTTGTCCTGTACCAGCGTCAGGCTGGTAAAGGTTTGCGGTACATCCCAGTGCCAGCGTAATACCGGTTTGATGTCATCGGCGGCGGGCACCCAGGCATTGGCCTGTTGCTCGGGGCGCAGGCGACCGTTAAGCACGTTGTCGGCGCGATAGCAGTTTAACGGCCGGTTAAAACGTAATGCAGGCATTACCTGATGTGGACGACGGCGCGGCAGCCAGAAGTCAAACTCATCGACGCCATAGTCACCGTCCACCACCTGGCGGGTATGTTTGGCGACGCGGGCATTCAGACTATTGAAAACTGTCATGATTCCGGGCAGGTGTGTATCAGTGAGGGCAATTTCTACCTGCTCATTCGCCTCAAAGGCGATAAAGACATACTCATCGCGCTCGCTTTGCCACGGAAAATGTACCGTCTGTTCCTGTTCACCCGCGACGTTTAGCGTTGTACTGGCGTACTGATAGTCGGGCGTGAAGTTACCGCTACGCGCGCTGCCCAGAAGCGACACCTCAAGTGTCTGCCGCGACGCTGAACGCAGGTTAAATATGATGTCGGGCAGCGATTCCCCGGCTTTGACAGGCAGCAGTAGCGCCATTCTTTCGCCAAGCGAATGCCAGTGACCGCAAGGGGCAAGCGCACTGAGGGAATATTCACTGCTGGCTGTGACCGAAGCACCCAGGGCCGGGTCCTGTAACCACTGGCGGGGGATGTAGCAGCCACTGGCCTGCAACCGCTGTTGCAGCAGACCGACGTTTTCCCTCTGTGCAAGATCTGCGGGGGAGAGGTTATTCGCTTTACACAGCGCGGCAGCACGGCCGACCACCTCACCCAGCAGGCCGCAGGTACACATCACCCGTGCGCTACCAAAGGCAACGTGGGAGGCAGAAATGAGCCGCCCGGTCAGGAAAAGGTTGTCCAGCGAGCGGCTATAAAGGCTTCGCAGCGGAATGGTATAGGTGCCTTTACTGTGAAACTGGCGACAGCCATCATGGCTACTGTAGACCCCATCAGCCGGATGCAGATCGATAGACCAGCCGCCGTAGGCCACGGCGTCGTAGTGGTCGCGCTGTTCAATGATGTCCTGCTGGCAAAGCAAATGATCGCCCATAAAGCGACGGCTTTCGCGCTTACCGGGAATGACGCCAACCCATTCGATGGTCATGTTGGCCGCCTCCGGGAACTCGCCGGAGTTTTTTATGTAATCCCACACCCCCCAGACGATTTTCCACAGCTCCCATTTGATCTCTTCACTCTGGTGAACGGTATCCAGCCGTCCGCCCCACTCCAGCCACCACAGGTCGCAACCATTGAGGGTGGACGTCAGACGTTTGTAGCGGGGAATAGCGGTAATATCTTTTAACGCGAACGAAGGGGGGACGAAGTTCACCGGCCCGGTCGTCTGTTTGGTGTAGAAATAGATTGAGTGCCCAAGCTTGTGGCCGAAGTTATCGCCGGGCGCCATTTTTTCCCCCAGTTCGTCAACCTCTTCTGCGCCTTCACGGTATTCTGCGCCAGCCAGAAAGCCCAGTACGCCATCCCCCGTTGCGTCGCAAAACTGGTCGGCGGTGATGGTATAAAACGTCTCGTTAATGGCGTTAAAGGCGCTCACCTGGGTGAGGGTTTGCTGATTTTTCTCCAGCGCATAAATAGTAGTATTGAGCAGCAATGTCAGCCCCGGCTGGCTTTTGGCCATATCCAGCAGCACCAGGTCGAACATCACCGGGTTACCCTCTTTGTTGCGCCAGAGGTTTTCTTCGAGGATTTCCCCCATGATTCCGCCTTCACGCGCCCAGCGGTTATTGTTTCCCATATGCGATGTCGCACCATTGGCCCACAGGCGAACTTCGCTGGAGGCATTGCCGCCAAGTACCGGTCGGTCCTGGACCAATACGACCTGTAACCCGTCTCTGGCGGCGGCGAGCGCGGCGCAAAGACCCGCGAGGCCACCACCTGCCACCAGCAGATCGGCATGCAAGTGTTCAGAGGGAAAGGTTCTGGACGCAGTTTGCGGATAGATGTTCATACCTTGTATCCTTCTTTACTGAACTGACGGTAAAATCGAAATTCCTGCCACCTGAGAGATAAAGCCTGTTATGTCCTCACAACCGAACCAAAGTCTGATTGATGGCATTCGCTGCCTGCAGTACCTGGTCTCCAGCGGTCGCGCGATTGGCTGTCGCGAACTGGCGCGTCTGATGGGGATCAATACCACCCGCGTAAACCGGTTGCTGATGACGATGGCATCCATTGGTCTGACGATGCAGGACGACCATCGTCGTTACCTTCCCGGCCCCGGTATTCATGCTCTTGCGGCGCAGGCGATACGCGGCTCGGCACTCTTTTCCCAGGCGCTCCCCCTGCTGGAAAGCTATGCGCCCAAAGACATCGTGGTGGCAATGGGGGTGCTCTGGGAGGATCAGGTGATTTATATCTATCACTCTGAGCCCGGTAGCCGGATGAGCCAGGCGCTGGCCGGTTTTCATATGCTTCCCGCATGGCAGTCGGTCATCGGCATGTCGCTTCTGGCGGCAGAAAGCGATGAAGAACTGCAAAAACGTTTTGTCGACGAACAGTGGCAGCAACTTGCGCCGCATGTTGCCCAGCAACGTGAGTCTGGACGTGTGGTCTGGCATCACGATGACGGCGAAGTATCCATGGCGAAGCCTCTTGGCGCACACTCTGCCGCGCTGGCGTTTGCCGGGATGTGGCAGGCCGACGACGCTGTCATTGATGAACGCTTAAGCGAACTTCACACCCTGGCGCGGCGGCTGACGCAAAAACCCTGACGCATTTTATTGCCTGCCAATGTTTCTTTTATAGAAACATTGGCGGAAATGCAAAAAGCGCCTCTCTGAAGTGTGAGAGCGATCGATGGATTGCGTCTTTGGGAAAGGGAAATGAAGGCTGAGCGATGCTCAGCCCGAGAATTACAGATTTTGTTCGAAGTAGCTTTCGAGGATGATAACCGCAGAGGCTGAATCAACACTGCCTTTATTCAATGCGCGAAAACCGCCGCGTTCAAACAGACCCGCACGTGCTTCCACCGTACTAAGCCGCTCATCATGGAGAATTATTTTTGCGCCGAAGCGGCCATGGATTTTATTGGCGAAGTTGCGTGCGCGTGCGGTCAGTGGTTGCTCTGTGCCATCCATATTCAGCGGCAGGCCAACGATAACGGCTTCCGGTTGCCACTCTTTTAACAATTTCTCGATAAGCTTCCAGTCCGGCGTCCCGTCCTGGGCTTTCAGGGCATTGAGCGGGCGTGCCGTACCGGTCACACGTTGTCCGATGGCGACGCCAATACTTTTGGTACCAAAATCAAAGGCCAGCAGGGTTCCACTCATCAGGCATGTCCCGCCACGCCCGGCATGGTCGAGATATCAATGCCGATAAGCTTCGCCGCTTCCCGCCAGCGATCGGCGATAGGCGTTTTAAACAGGATATTTTGATCCGCAGGAGCGGTAAGCCAGGCGTTATCCAGTATCTCCTGCTCAAGCTGGCCTTTTTCCCAGGAGGAATAGCCCAGCGCGACCAGCACTTCCCTGGGTTGATCGGCCGTGCCCAGGGTTTCCAGGACATCACGCGAGGTAGTGATCACGGTGTTATCCGAGACGCGAATGCTGGAAGAGAAGCTGGCGGGTGGCGTATGCAGAATAAACCCGCGATCTTCCGCCAGCGGGCCGCCAAGCAGCACTGGTTTATCCAGACGAATGGCCGGATCGCGTGCTTCCGGGTTAATTTTCAGCTTCTCCAGAACGCTATCAACTTTCAGGTTTTCCAGGGGCTTGTTGATGATAAGACCCATAGCGCCGTCTTCGTTGTATTCGCAAATATAAACCACAGATCGCCGAAAAAGGGGATCCTGGAGAGCAGGCATGGCAATAAGAAAGTGATGCTGTAAATTCATTGTCAGAGGTTCTGTTTCCTGGTTCAAAAAAGCAGCAGCCTGGTAGTATGAGGGGAAAGCTACACACTGTCACTAGCCAGACTTTGGAGTTTATGAGCGGGTTCCCTCCCGCCATCCCTTTACCTGACCTACTTCGCGTTGCCTGTGCGTTGGCACCGTTGCGCAACCCGAATGAGTCAGCGTTGATATATTTCTTATTTCGCCATGCGTTTTTCGATAGCGTCCATCAGCATGCCGGTAATAGAGATCGGGAACTCTGCCTCGATTTCGCGCACGCAGGTTGGACTGGTAACGTTAATTTCGGTCAGACGGTCGCCAATGATATCCAGCCCGACGAAAATCAGCCCTTTGGCTTTCAGCGTCGGACCGACGCGGCGGGCAATAGCCCAGTCGCTTTCGGTCAGCGGACGCGGTTCGCCACGCCCACCAGCTGCCAGATTACCACGCGTTTCGCCCCCCTGCGGGATACGCGCCAGGCAGTAGGGCACCGGCTCGCCATCCACCACCAGCACACGTTTGTCGCCATCTTTGATAGCCGGCAGATAGTTCTGCGCCATGCAGTAGCGGTTGCCCAACTCAGTCAGGGTTTCGGTAATAACACCCAGATTCGGATCGCCCTCTTTAACGCGGAAAATCGAGGTGCCACCCATGCCGTCCAGCGGCTTGAGGATGATATCGGTGTGCTTTTGCCAGAACGCTTTAAGCTGTGCTTTATTACGCGTCACCAGCGTTTCCGGCGTCAGTTCCGGGAACCAGGCGGTAAACAGCTTCTCGTTACAATCGCGCAGGCTCTGCGGCTTATTAACGATCAAGGTGCCTTTTTCTTCGGCACGCTCAAGAATATACGTGGCGTAGATAAATTCCGTATCAAACGGCGGATCCTTACGCATCAGCACCACATCCAGCGAGGCGAGTTCGATATCCTGCTCGCTGCCAAACTCGTACCATTTGTCGTAGTTTTGCTCGACGGAAAGCAGACGGGTACGCGCACGGGCTTCGCCGTTGATCAGGTAAAGATCCGCCATTTCCATGTAGTGCAGTTCATAGCCGCGACGCTGCGCTTCGAGCAGCATGGCGAAGCTGGTGTCTTTTTTGATATTAATCTGCGCGATGGGATCCATCACGATGCCGAGCTTAATCATAGGCTTCTCCGTTTAACCCAGATCGCCAAACCGCACCTGCAGCGCGGTAATGGCAGTAAGGGCAGTTGTCTCTGTGCGCAATACGCGGGGTCCCAACAGAATATCAGTAAACTGGTAGCGCGAGGTCATGGCGATTTCGTCTGCCGTCAATCCGCCTTCCGGGCCAATCAGTAATCGTACACGTTCCACCGGCAACGGCAGGGTATTAATGCTCTGGCTGGCGCGAGGATGAAGATTGAGCTTAAGGCCGTTCTCTTCTTCTGCACACCACTTTTCGAGATCCATCGCCGGGCGAATTTCAGGAATACGGTTACGACCACACTGTTCACAGGCGGCGATGGCGATCTTCTGCCACTGCTGAATCTTTTTATTCAGGCGGTCGGCATCCAGTTTAACGCCGCAGCGCTCAGAAAAAAGTGGCGTAATGAGGCTTACACCCAGTTCGATCGATTTCTGGATAGTAAATTCCATTTTCTCGCCGCGAGACATCACCTGGCCCAGATGAATGTGCAGCGGCGACTCCCGATCGTCCACCACACCCTGAATCACTTTAACGATAACGCTCTTTTTATCGGCGCGAGTGATTTCAGCGTCAAACACCTGGTTTGAACCGTCAAAGAGCTGAATAGTCTGGCCCTGGACCATACGTAATACGCGGCCAACATGGTTTGCCGCATCATCGGCGAGTGCGATTTCAGTGCCAGTCTGGATGAGTTCAGGGTGGTGGATGCGTGGGACGCGCATAGTTCAGATTTCCGTGTGAAAGGTGGCGCATTTCCCCTTCACCTTCAAAGGGGACGATTTGCGCCCTCTCCCTTTCGGGGAGGGCCAGAGTGAAGGGCAATGCACCTGCAAAATTTACAATTGCCGCTAGTGTAGGTTAGCTCTTTCGCGCCATGCAAGCGCGTTGCACATACGGGTTATGATTCCCCTGTACCTGAGCGATGCGCGCATCACGCGTACATTCCCAGTCGGTCACCGGGTAGAGTTTATCCCAGGCAGTAAAAAGCTGTGTCTGCTGGCGCGACAGGGTGAGCTGATATTGATCGCGCATATAGAAGTAAGTGCGGGCAATCACGCCACGGGCGCTGGCAGGCGGTTCGGCCAGTTTGGCTCTGAAGTCGACTTTCATTTCGCAGCGACCATACTGGCCTTCGCCACCGTTCCACTGGCCATACATAAAGTTGCCGCGATCGGCGTTCACTTCACCCACAGCGGGTTGCAGGTTATGCATGTCGCTTTCCATCTTGCGATAAACAGGATCTTTGGCGCAGTTTTTCCGTCCGCCATCCTGCCAGCACTGACGCTGATGACCGAATTGCCAGGCCGGGACAACATGCTCCCATTCAATACGGCTGGCGCGATTTTCATTTTTGCGCACCTTATAGCCGCAAGAGGCCAGATCGACCACCCCTTTTTTCCCCTGCCACTGAATTTTACAGCCGCAATAAAAATCGCCCGGTACGTCGGCGTTGACTTTAACCCCGGCGGCTTTGGCCTGCGCGAAGCTATTGATGCCGTCCGCCAGTACCGGCGCGCTGAGAATAAGCAGTAAAGATGAGATAACGCGTAACATTGAGAACTCCCTGTCAACTGGAGTGCGCAACGTAGCGGAAGCGATTGTCAGATGCAATCAGTAGGCGCGGAAAACATTCTTAATGGTTCATGTAATTAGCGCTCAGGCACCAGCGTTTCGCCGCAGTGTACGCAGCGATAGGTGGTCTCACCGCGTACCACGCGATTGTGCCGCCGCACGGTCAACTGATGCTGCTGGCACTTGCAGCGGTAGGGAAAGGTATCAGGCCGCACCGATTCAAGTTCAAACTGATGAGTACGGCGCGCGGGGACGCCAAGCACGCTTTCCATCATCCATTTCCACTCTTTGCCGTGTGGCGAAACGCGGCCAAAATGTTTCCAGACCAATAAGTGCGCCAGTTCGTGCGGCACCACTTCGTCTATAAACGCCTGTTGGTTTTCCATCAGCAACACCGGGTTGAGGCGGATTTCATACGTATTGAGCCAGGCCGTGCCTGCCGCTGTCCCCCGTTGCTGATAAACCAGTTTGGGTTCCGGATAATTACGCTCAAGTTTCTGATTGGCCAGGGCAAGTTTTTCCCGCAGGCTGCGCATGACGGCCTGCTGTATAGCGATGGGGAGACGGGAGGTTTTCATAAGCGCAGAGAATAGGGCGATGAGCGGGGGAGTGCAAGAAAAAGCCTCCTCCGGACAGGGAGCGAGGCTTCATTCTGACTTACAGCGATTGCAGGAAGGAGAGTAAATCGTTGTTCAGTTGATCCTGATGAGTCACCGCAAAACCGTGCGGTCCATTGTCATACACTTTTAATTGCGCGCCTGGGATCATCTCTGCGGCCACTTTACCGGTTGATTCGAACGGTACGACCTGGTCGTTGCTGCCATGAATCACCAGCGTCGGCACGTTAACTTTGGCGATATCCGAACGGAAATCGGTCTCGCCGAAGGCGGTAACGCAATCAATGGTCCCTTTAAGTGAGGCCAGTAGCGCAATGTTCAGCGTCTGGGTCAGAACCCCCTGAGAAACCGTCTGCCCGGCGTTAATGCCATAAAACGGCGTGGCGAAATCGCTGATAAACTGCGCCCTGTCTTTACGCAGTCCGTCGCGAATGCCTTCGAAAACGCTTGAATCGACACCCTGCGGGTAGTCTGCCGTTTTGCCGAAAATTGGCGTCACCGCACCCAGCAGTACCAGCGCTTTGACACGCGCCGTGCCGTAGCGACCAATATAGCGAGACACATCGCCGCCGCCCATGGAGAAGCCCACCAGCGTCACATCCTGCAAATCAAGCGTGGTGATAAGATCGTTAATGTCAGATGCGAAGGTGTCGTAGTTGTAACCTTCCCACGGCTGATCGGAACGACCAAAACCACGGCGGTCAAAGGCGATGACGCGATAGCCGCGCTCTGCCAGAAAATTTAACTGGCTGTCCCACATATCGCCATCCAGCGGCCAGCCGTGACTGAACAATACCGGTTTTCCCGCGCCCCAGTCTTTGTAATAAATCTGCGTACCGTCCTGCGTTTTGATTGTGCTCATACGTAAATCCTCACTGTCGCTATTGCTTGGGTTGATATGGGTTGCTGTTACATTATGGGTGCTATCAGATAACGTGCTTCGGGAAGATGCCCGCCGCGATGGAATGCCTGTACTTTGCTTTGAATCAGCAGGTCATTCACCGTATGGCGCTCCAGCTGGCGCAGATGCTCGATCCATGTGCCGACCACGAACGATTCCACAAAGACGCCGGGGCGCTGGATATCCTCATACACAGACCAGCTCAACGCGCCGCCGCGCACTCGCACCCGGCGAATCTCCTGGATACAGACGACAAAGCGGGAGACATCCTCGGGATCGATCAGATATTCATACATCACCATTACCGGACCACGTTCATGTGAAACATCAAGTGCCTGGGCATTACTGTCGATATCGCGAATGTCCAGGTTGAGATCGGGGTCTTTATTCAGTTGCCAGCGCAGTACAGTCAGACTCGCCAGCAGCATGCCGACTGTTGCCACGCACAAGGAGGTGGGAATACTAAAGTGCGATGCCAACTGGCCCCAGATGGCGCTACCGAGCGTCATCGAACCAAAAAAGACGGTCAGATAGACGGCCAGCGCCCGGGCTTTCACCCATTTGGCGGCGCTACGTTGTGCTCCGACATTGAGGGTGGAGAGCACCGCAATCCAGGCGAAGCCGGTCAAAAATTCAAAAGCGTTGAGCAGCCAGAAATGGCGGATAAACGCCAGCGCCAGCATGCTGATAGCGAAAATGACGCTGTTAAGTACCATCAGCCTGTCCGGGTTAAAGCGTTTGCGTAAACGCGGCAGCACTATCGCACCGCAAATCGCCCCCAGGCCGATACAGGCCAGCATGATGCCGTAACCGCCAGGTCCAAGGCCCAGCTCGCGGCGAGCCACCAGCGGCAGAAGCGCCCAGCCGGCGCTGGCAAAGGTGAAGAATGCCACGGTCCGCACCAGCACGTTACGCAGTACCGGAGCGGCATGGACATAGCGCAGCCCGGCCCGTACGGCGGAAAAGAAGTGTTCCGGCGGCAGGCGCTGAATCAACGGTTCTGCTTTCCAGCGCCACAGGACCCAGGCGACACCCAGCACCGACGTCGCATTGAGGGCGAATACCACCCAGGGGCCGGCAAAAGAGAGGATCAGCCCGCCCAGCGCCGGTCCGATGGCGCGGCTGATGTTGATGCCGAGCGAGTTCAGCGCGATGGCCGCAGCCAGCTCATGTTTTTCCACCAGGTCCGGCACAATGGCCTGAAATGGTGGAGAGCTCATGGCTGCGCCAGTGCTTAATAAGAAAGCCGCAACCAGCAGCACCGTCGGTGTCACCAGCCCGGCAAAAGAGAGCAGGGTTAGCCCGGCGGCAGCAATAAACACCCACAGCTGGGAAAACAGCAGATATTTTCGCCGGTCGACAATATCTGCCATCACGCCGGAGGGGAGGGCGAAAAGAAACATCGGCAGACTGCTCGCTGCCTGGACCAGGGCCACGGAAAGCGGATCGGCGCTTAACGTCAGCATGGTCCAGTTCACCCCCACATCGTTCATCCATGAACCGATGTTAGAGACCACCGTGGCAATCCACAGCATCCGGAATACCGGCTGGCGTAGCGGCTGCCAGGAGGACGCACCAGCGGAAGCGGCTGACGGAGTTTGTACCGTCGCCGCATGAACATCATTGACTTGCGCCATGCCTGAACTCCTGTTTGCCCGGCATACTCACCCGCCATTTACCCGGGCCGGTTAACGCCAGCGTGGTGAAGATGATGAGCAGCAGCCAGCCAAATTGCCCTTCCGCGATACTCCATTGCGGGTGTACAACCAGCATGGCAACCAGCAGCACGCCAATAATCGGCAGGCAAGCCAGCCGCGTGCCAATGCCGGTAATAATGAATATCGGGCATACCACCTCTGCCAGAATGGCGGGCAGCAGGCTGAACCAGGGGCCAAAACCGAACGGGTCCTCAATTCGGCTAAGTTCTTCGTGAAAGTTCAGCACCTTCGGCAGACCATGCACATAGAGAAGTAACAGGCTGCCGGTCAGGCGCAGGAAGAAGAGCCCCGCATCAATACGGGGCGACATCAGCGTTGTATTTTTCATAGGCATCAGAACGCGAAGCAGCTGCAGCCGAGCGCGCCCCAGAAGGCGTTATCGTCTGAAACCGGAATGGAAGATCCGCGCGCCACATCGTGCTGGTGATGATGCACGCCACAGGGTCCGCTGCAGTGATGTACGGCGGGCATCATCCCGACGCGTGTCTGCTGTGGCGGCGCGCTGCGGTAGTGACCCGGCACGTTGACCACCGGCGACCACTCCGGCAACACCGGAATCGCAGGCGGGGCTTCTGAGCTGAAACCGCCTGCGGCATAGACAATGTTGCCATTGACCACGGTCAGTACCGACTCAATGCCTTTGATTTCGTCTTCCGGTACGCGGAAATAGTCTTTGCTCAGCACTGCGAGGTCAGCCAGTTGGCCCACCTTAATCTGACCTTTTTTGCCCTGTTCGCTCGAGAACCAGGCGCTGCCCTGTGTCCAGAGCATCAGCGCGGTGTCGCGGTCGAGCCTGGCATTGACGTCGTACATCTGCATACCGCCGACGGTGCGCCCGGAGACCAGCCAGTACAATGCGGTCCACGGGTTGTAGCTGGCCACGCGGGTTGCGTCGGTTCCCAGCCCGACCGGTACGCCGGTTTCGAGCATTTTTGTCACCGGCGGGGTGTGGCGCACTGCGTCCATGCCATAACGTTCCGCGAAGTATTCCCCCTGAAACGCCATACGGTGCTGCACGGCGATACCGCCGCCCAGCGCTTTGATGCGGTCAATGTTGGCCTGGGTGACGGTTTCCGCATGGTCGAAGAACCAGTGCAGGCCGTTGAACGGAATATCGCGGTTGACACGCTCGAACACGTCAAGCATGCGGCTGATCGATTCGTTATAGGTAGCGTGCAGGCGGAACGGCCAGCGGTGCTCCACCAGGTGGCGCACCACGCGCTCCAGCTCATCCTCCATGCCAGGCGCGAGGTCAGGGCGCGGTTCAAGGAAATCTTCAAAATCCGCGGCAGAGAACACCAGCATTTCACCTGCGCCGTTGTGACGGAAGAAATCGCTACCCTGGCCCGGTGTCAGCATATCGGTCCATTTCTCGAAATCTTCCAGCTCATGGCCGGGGCGCTGGGTGAAGAGGTTGTAGGCGATACGGATGGTCATCTGCTCTTTGGCGTGCAGTTCGCTTATCACTTCATAATCTTCGGGGTAGTTCTGGAAGCCGCCGCCCGCGTCGATAGCGCTGGTCAGCCCCAGGCGGTTTAGCTCGCGCATAAACTGGCGGGTGGAGTTAACCTGCTGCTCCAGCGGCAGCTTCGGCCCTTTGGCCAGTGTGGCATAGAGGATCATGGCGTTTGGCCGCGCAATGAGCATGCCGGTGGGGTTGCCGTTGCTGTCGCGCTGGATCTCTCCCCCCGGCGGGTTCGGCGTATCTTTGGTGTAGCCGACAACGCGCAGGGCGGCGCGGTTGAGCAGGGCGCGGTCATAAAGATGGAGGATAAAAACCGGGGTATCCGGCGCGGCCTCGTTGATCTCCTCAAGCGTCGGCATCCGACGCTCGGCAAACTGGAATTCACTCCAGCCGCCCACCACGCGCACCCATTGCGGTGAGGGGGTACGCAGCGCCTGTTCTTTCAGCATCCGCAGGGCGTCAGCCAACGATGGTACACCTTCCCAGCGCAGTTCAAGGTTGTAGTTGAGACCGCCGCGAATCAGATGCAGGTGTGAGTCGTTAAGGCCTGGAATGGCGGTACTGCCTTTGAGGTCCACCACCTTGCTGCCGTCGCTGTGATATTCCATCACTTCGGCCTGCGTGCCTACCGCCAGGAATTTGCCATCACGGATGGCGACCGCTTCTGCGACCGGGTTTTCCCTGTCCACCGTATGAAATTTGCCGTTGATTAATATCAGTTCAGCTTTGCCGAGCGAGACCATAAATCCTCCTGTCTGAGCCATCCGAAGCAGGCAAAACGCCGCCGGACGATAAGATGCGATGCTCCGTCAGAACAGAGCGTGGAAGTGGGAGGGATTATGGTGAGCTGGCGAAAACGGCGTCTAGTTATACGAAGGTATACCTATACGAACGTATAGTTATACACAGAGATAATAGTTCTCATTTCTGACAACTCTTACTATCCGTCCCGACAGCAGCGTCCGGGACGAAACGCATTTCGCCTGTTCAGGCAGCGCGAGAATACCCGGTCACTGTCAGAAAAATCTCCGCTCCCCTTTCACGGGAAACTGCTACTTAACGACAACGGGTATTCTTATGACCAACTCTAAGCTTGAAGTACTGACTCCCCAGAATTGCCAGATTATTTTTATCGATCAGCAGCCGCAGATGGCGTTTGGCGTGCAGTCTATTGACCGCCAGGTGCTGAAAAACAATGTCGTGGGCCTGGCGAAAGCGGCAAAAGTTTTCAACATTCCGACCACTATCACCACCGTTGAGACGGAAAGCTTCTCCGGAAATACCTTCCCTGAACTGCTGGACGTATTCCCCGAGCATGACCTTCTTGAGCGCACCTCCATGAACTCCTGGGATGACCAGAAAGTGCGTGATGCGCTGGCGAAAAATGGTCAGAAAAAAGTGGTGGTATCCGGCCTGTGGACGGAAGTGTGCAACAACACGTTCGCCCTGTGCGCCATGCTGGAAGGGGGATATGAAATCTATATGGTGGCTGATGCTTCCGGCGGTACTTCGAAAGAAGCGCATGATTACGCGATGCAGCGCATGATTCAGGCAGGGGTGATCCCGGTGACCTGGCAGCAGGTTTTGCTGGAGTGGCAGCGCGACTGGGCGCACAAAGAGACCTACAACGCGGTGATGGATATCGTGAAGGAGCACTCCGGCGCCTACGGGATGGGCGTTGATTACGCCTATACCATGGTGCACAAAGCACCGGCACGTGCCAAAGGGGCGCACCGCACTTTAGCTCCGGTTCCGGCCAATAAATAATTTGCAGGGGCGGCGCGTCAGCGTCGCCCGGTTCTGAACCCGATAAGGGGAGAATGACCATGAGTACAGCTCTCATTTCCCTTGGCGCAGGTGTGTTTATTGGGCTGGTCTATGCCTTGTTAAACGTCCGTTCCCCGGCCCCGCCAGCGATAGCTCTGGTGGGACTGCTCGGCATGCTGGCGGGCGAGCAGGCGATCTCCGCGCTGCGCTCGCACCATCAACCCCAGGCCGCCATAAGTCAGCCGCAGGCCGCAGCGCAAATGGCGGACAACGCGAGCCTTTCTTCAGGCCGTCAGACAGGGGCGGGTTAACTATGTTGAAATCGTATCTAATTTCCCTGGCGACGGGCCTGTTAGTGGGCGTTATCTATGGCGCAATGCAGGTGCACTCACCCGCACCACCCATCATCGCCCTGCTGGGCCTTTTTGGTATGCTGATTGGCGAACAACTGATTCCGCTTGCCCGTCGGCTTCTGCGCCGCGAGCCGGTGACAATGGCGTGGTTTCGTCATGAATGTGTGCCCAAAATTAGTGGCACGCCACCTCCTGACGACAAAAGCGCCCCTTAGCCTGAGGGCAGACAGAGGAGTACGGCATGAGGCTGTCACCGCGCATTGTCATCATTGATGATGAACGTTCCGTCCGTAGTGGATTAAGCAACCTGCTCCAGTCGGAGGGGTACGACTCTGACGCCTTCGACTCTGCGGAGGCATTTCTTCATAATGAATCCGCGCTGTCTGACGCATCTCTGCTTATTATTGATATCAAGCTAAAAGGTATGAGTGGCCTGGACCTGTATCGCCGGGTGGCTCAGCGTTGCGCTCCGCCGCCGGTGATTTTTATCTCCGGACATGAAGATGAAAACCTGTCGCGTTATGCTCCTGAGTTCGGGGGCGTTACGCTGCTGCGTAAGCCCATTAAAATCGAAACGCTGCTGGAACAGATCCGCCGCGAACTCTCTGTGTGAGGAGCGCTAATGAGCGAGAAACTTTCTGCTGCCGGTAAAATGATGGATGGTGAGGTTGTCACCTTAACCGATGACATTATTTTCACTCCGCTGACGCAGGAAGGAGGTATCGCCTGGACGCTGTGTCAGCCGCTACATTCCGGCAGCAGTTTTATTCTTGCCTGCGCGGCCGTCACGGGTGATGAAGCCGCATTCCATACCACCCAACGCTTAAAAAATGAATTTGCTCTGCGCAGACGACTCTCTGGTGTATGGGCGATAAAGCCGTTCAGCAGTACCAGTTACCATGGCCATTACGCACTGGTCTATGCGCCATTTCCTTTCCGCACCCTTGCACAACTGCCCCGGCAGCGAGCGCGTAGCATTGCCGATTTTCTTTCGGTTGCTATTGGCCTCTGTGCCCCGCTACGCCAGATGCATGCGCAGGGGTTGATGCACAGCGATATCAAACCAGGCCACTTTTTTATCGACCCCGGCGGCGCTTACCGCCTGGGGGGATTTGGCCTTGCCAGCGAAGGAACGAATGCCTTCGACCCGTCTCGCCTGACGGAGCCTGGCGGGACGCTGGCGTATATGTCGCCGGAGCACACCTCCCGTACGCCGGACAGGGTCGACAGCCGCAGCGATCTCTATAGTCTTGGCATTGTGCTCTACGAACTGCTGACCGGTGAGTTGCCCTTCGATCTCAGCGATGGCGGGCAGGCTGAATGGGCCCATCACCATATTGCCTCTGCCCCCAGGCCACCCCGGCAGGTACGTACATCGGTTCCCCCAACGCTCTCGGACATGATTTTGCGGCTGCTGGAGAAATCCCCGGATAACCGTTACCAGACGGTTGACGGATTGATTGCCGACCTGCGCCGCTGCGAGGCTTCGCTGGCCAAAAACGGTGAAATTACGCCGTTTATTCCCGGTTTGCAGGATCGGGTTGCGGCGCGTCTGCAGCCGGACCCGCTTTTTCTCGACCACCCGCAGCACCATCAACTGCTGGCGGTGTTTGACCGGGTGGCGGAGAGTGGCACGCATGCCCTGGTAACCATCAGTGGACCGCCGGGCTGCGGTAAATCTTCGCTCATTGCCTCGGCGCTCAGAAAGTTGCAACAGCGGCAGGCGTTACTCGCCGTGAGTAAGGCCGACCAGTATTCCCCGGTTCTGCCTTATACGGTCATTGCTTCTGCGTTTCGCTCGCTGACGCTCTGGCTGCTCGGCCAGGGCGCGGAAGAGGTGGCCCGCTGGAAAATGCGTTTAACACGGGCGCTTGGCGTCCATGCCGCGCTGGCGGTCAATCTGGTGCCGGAGTTAGGTTTACTGCTTGAAAATCCACCGTTGACCGTTGTGAATACCCAGTCGGCGGATAGCCGAATGCGTTTCAACCTGATGGCGCATCGGCTTGTTGAGGCGTTTGCCACTCCTGACCGCCCGCTGGTGCTGGTGATTGATGATATTGACTGGATAGATCAGGCAAGCCTGCATCTGCTGGAGCATCTTGTCAGCAGCAGCGAGTCGCTGCCGCTGCTGCTGGTGGTTTCCTGCGCTGACACCGGCGTGTTTGCGGATGTCAGCGAAGAGGCGCAGTTGTCGACTCTGCGCGTCGGCGCCCGCTATACCGTTGAACTGCGGCCTGAACCGTTGAGCGTCAAAGCGGTATCCCGATGGCTGGCGGACCTGTTGCAGGCGCGGGCCTCCTGCCTCGGTGAACTGGCAACGCTGATCCACGAAAAAACCGGCGGTAACCCCCTCTTTACCCATGAGTTTATTCAGCGCATCGTCAAAGACGGGCTGATTACTCATCACAAACAGCAGGGCAAATTGCACTACGATTCACACGCGATCCGTTCACGTAACTACACGGAAAATGTGGCAAGCCTGGTGGTGCTGCAACTGGCAGAGATGCCCCCCATGACGCGCAGACTGCTGGGCTGTCTGGCCTGTGTAGGGGGAAACGGTAATCCCGCACTGCTTAGCGCAATGCAGGAGACAGGGCCGGAGCTGCTACATGACCATCTGCTGCCTGCTGTTGCCGCCCGGCTGATTAGCCGCAGCGGTGATCAATATGCCTTTACCCATGATCGGGTGCAGAAGGCTGCGCAGGCACTGCTCGAAGCTGATGATATCTGTCATCTCAATTTTGCTGCCGCGCGGTTCTTTACCGACGCGGTGTCTCAAAACGACAGCAATGAAAATCTGTTTCTGGCGGTCCACCACATAAGCTCATCCATCGACTGTGTTCGCGTTTCACCCCAACGCGATAATTATCGTGCGATCTGCCGTCTTGCTGCGCAGCGCGCCAGGTTGACGGGGGATTATGCCTCGGCGGTGCGCTATCTGCGTACCGCGCGGTTATTGAAAGAGGATGCCCTGATTACCGCACCTGATGAGGATTTCGCTCTCGCTTTTGAAGAGGCGGAGTGTGAGTTTTTGCAGGGTAATCTGCCCTCTGCGCTGACGCTGTGTCAACAGCTACTGCGTGCGCCGGGTAGCCTGCAACAAAAGGCGGTTACCGCAGGCATGATGGCGGAAGTGCAAATGCGACAGTCGGATATGAGCCTTGCACTCGAGACCGCCCTGGCCTGGCTTGCGGTGTTCGGCATTCATCTGAGCCGTGCGCCGACAGATGCGGAGTGCGATGATGCCTGGCAAATGATTGAAGCGCGTATTGGGGATTATCCGGCGAGCCATTTTCGCCAGCTTGCGCGGATTGAAAACCCCGAAGCAGAAGCCGTCATCAACCTGATGCTCAGCGCCAGTATGTTTGCCGCATTTACCGCTCCACGCCTGCATTTTCTGTTACTTTGCCGAATCATATTGATGACCCTGGAGCATGGCTTAAATGGCGCGTTTACCACGGCGATTGCCTGGTACGGTGTCTTGATTGGTTGTCGCTACCATGCGTATGAAAAGGGGTATATGTACACGCTGCTGGGGCGCGATTTAGTGAAGGAGCAGCCGCTAAACCCCTTTATGGGGCGTACCTTTCTGGCGGTGGATTTGTGCAGCGCCTGGGTGAAGCCGCTGGGCGTTGCGGTGGATCACGCTAAAGCGTGCTTTACAGCGGCGGTTGAGCACGGCGATTTAACCGCAGCCTGTTTTATTATCCGCCATCAGACGATGAATTTCCTGATTCGTGGCGACCACCTCGACGGGGTATTGACGACCATTGAAGGCGGACTGAGTTTTATCCGCAAGCTACGTTTCCCGGATGTTGAGGTCATGCTGCTTATCCAGCGCCTGTACGTTAATCATTTGCGTAACGCTGGATCGGGCAAGTTAAGTGGTCATAACCTCTATTCTGCGGCCTTGCTCAACTCAACCAACAAACACGAGAGACAGCCGATACCCCTGACCATTTTCTGGTTCTGGCTCTATCAGGGCATGGCCCATTTTATGGCAGGCGAGTATGACGATGCTTCCCGCTGTCTGGAAAAGGCGGCCCCGGTAGCCGATATGGTGCCGGGCTATCTGCATCTGCTGGATTATCACTTTTATAGCGCTCTCTCGCTGAGCCTGAGATTAACACCGGAAACGGTGACGCCCGCGCAGCGGGAAATCCTTGTTGCACATTATGACGTTATCGCACGCTGGGCGGATCATAACCCGGCGACCTTTGCCGATAAGGCCGCGCTGGTGCACGCGGAACTGGCGAGGCTGGAGCAGGCGAACGATGTCGCCATCGCCCGGTACGAAAACGCCATCGCCCTTTCTGCTGAGGTTGAGTGTCATCCGGTGAATGGCCTGGCTTGCGAACTGGCCGGGGGTTTTGCCAAAGCGATGGGCTGGCATGTGGCTGCAGATGGCTATTTCAGAAACGCCTTTTCCGCATGGCGGCGCTGGGGGGCGGTGGCAAAACTGCGTCAGCTTGAACGCCAGTACCCCCATCTGGCCTCCTCAGGACAACGCTCGCCTTACGACACCATCACTTTCGCGCAAAACGAAATGATGCACGATCTGGAAAGTGTCCTGCGGGCGGTCCGTGCCATGACCGAAGAGATTAACCTCGACCGCCTTGTCCACACGTTGATGACGATGTTACTGGAGCGGGCAGGGGCGCAGCGTGGGCTTTTGATTCGTATCCTTGATAATACCATTCCCGAAACCCAGGCGTGGGCGGAGACATCCTCTGAAGGGGTGAAAGTACAGATTGTCAGAGAGCGCCCCTCTGCTACCGATATGCCGCTGTCGGTACTGGCGGCGGTGATGCGTACCGGGCAGGAGATTCGTATCAGCAAGTCTGAGTTGTTCGGCCCGTTCAGTCAGGATCCGTATCTGGTGACTTCCGGTGCGGGCATCATGTGTGTACCGATGCATAAGCAGGGAAGACTGGTGGGGGTGCTCTATCTGGAAAATCGGGTGATGCCGGAAATTTTCACCGCCGGGCATTCACGTATCGTCAGAATGCTGGCGGCGCAGGCGGCGGTTTCGCTGGAGACGGCACGCCTTTATGCCGAGCGGGTCGAAGAGAACGTACAGCGTCGCCGGGCGGAAAAAGAGCTACGCGCCAGCCAGACCTCGCTGATGCTCGGGGAGAAAATCAGCAATACCGGAACATGGCGTTGGGAGCTGGAGCAGGATGTGATGTTTGTTTCCGATGAGTATGCGCGCATCCTCGGTCTGCCCGATCATCAGCGGACGTTATCAATGGCCGACTTTATGACGCTGGTGCATCCGGAGGATTTTCCGCGTATCAACGCTCTGGTTAACGATAGCGTGCGTAATAGTGTCTCAATGCGGGCGGAGTTTCGTATTTTCCGCCCGGATGGTGAATGCCGCTATATTCTGGGCGTGGGCAATCCGGTGGAATATGAGGCTAACGTCGCGGAGTATTTCGGCGTTATCACCGATATCACGGCGCGTCGCCAGTCTGAGGATGCGGTTCGCGTGGCGCAGGCCGATCTCGCCCGTGTTTCCCGCGCGACAACCGTTGGTCAGTTGACGGCCTCTATCGCCCATGAGATTAACCAGCCGCTGATGTCGATTGTCGCCAATGCGGGCGCCAGCCTGCGCTGGCTGAGCCGCGAGCCTGCGATGCTGAGTAATGCACGCGCAAGCCTGGAGGAGATCATCAGCGAAGGAGAGCGTGCGGGTAATATTATCCGTGGTCTGCAGGCGCTGACGCGAAACCAGACCTCAGGCTGCACGCAGATTAATCTGCATCACCTTGTCTATCATATTGTGGCGCTCTCGCGCAGCGAGCTGGAACGCCAGGAGATCGCGCTGCATTACCAACTGGAGGCGCAGAATGCCGCGATTTTTGGCGACAGCGTACAAATACAGCAGGTGCTGTTAAATCTGATCGTCAATGCGATTGATGCAATGGCGGGAATAGAGGATCGCCCGCTGATGCTGACTGTAAGTTCAGCAAATCCGCAACCCGATAAAATTCGCCTGGCCAT
Organism: Phytobacter palmae; assembly: GCA_900112785.1. Classification (GTDB taxonomy): domain Bacteria; phylum Pseudomonadota; class Gammaproteobacteria; order Enterobacterales; family Enterobacteriaceae; genus Phytobacter; species Phytobacter palmae. The sequence goes on from FONB01000003.1 coordinate 354,172, forward strand.
TGCCGATACCGGCGTAGGCCTTACGCCTGAGGTACAGAAGCGTCTGTTCGACTCCTTCTACACCACTAAGGAGCATGGCATGGGAATGGGGTTGAGTATCAGCTACGGCATTATTGAAAAGCACGGCGGTAAATTGACGGCGGAGCCTCGCCAACCCTGCGGCAGCATCTTTACTTTTACGTTGCCGACCCACCCGGCGCAAGCGTAAACCAGGCCGCTATCGTCCCAGGGTTTTTTGAATATTCAGACGGTCTGCAGCCCTGACCAGATCGGTCAGGGAGCGGACCTGCATTTTCTCCATCACCCGCTTTTTATGTACTTTGGCAGTAATTTCGCTGACCCCCATTTCGGTGGCGATCTGCTTATTGAGCAGTCCACCAATAGCCAGTTGAAACACCTCTTTTTCGCGCGGCGTCAGTGAGTCATAACGGGTGGTCAATGCCTGTATCTCTTGAGTTTCGTCGAGAGTTTTCTCCGCCAGTTTCAGGGCGTCGGCCACCGCCTGCAGCAGTAAGCCTGGGACGGCGGGTTTGGTCATAAACTCATACGCCCCTGCTTTCATCGCTTTGACCGACAGCGGAATGGTGCCAAAACCAGTCAGGAAAATGACCGGAATCACATGTCCAAGCCGGGAAAGGGCGTCGGTGACATCGAAACCGCTGGCACCGGGCATATTCATATCCAGAATCAGACAGCCTGGCTGTGGAGTAAAAGGGTGAGACAGAAACGCTTGCGCTGAGGAGAAGTCGGCCACCCGATAATCCTCCGCGCGCAGCAGACTAACCAGCGCCTGCCTGACGGAATTATCATCGTCCACAACGTAAACAATGTGATCCATGCGTGTTCCTGGTTATTAGGGATATGTCTGTGCAAGAAAGATACTGACGTGAAGAGACGCCCGTTATGTTTCTTACATTACAGTGACATACATAGTTTTTTACTAAAGGATAACTGAATGTTAACACAATAATTATCATTATCATGTTTCAAATGAAAATAATAAAAATGCATGGCGTAATAACCGACGTTTCATTCCTGGCGTGTGTTAGCAGATGAAAAACAGCGTGTTGGCGGCAGGAAACAGAAATCGCGGAGCCTTCGATCTCTTTACCCTTATGCATAAAACAGCGGTGGAGGGAAAAATTCAGATTATTCTGTCAGGAAGCGAACAGGCCAGCACTCAGAAGAGGGCTGGCCTGCAGTATCACCTGTGAATGGTCGTGCCTGTGGGACAAAGGCACGCCATCAACTTAATTATGGGAACCGATTTCGCGCAGCGGGCGGCCTTTCATCAGGTTACGCTCGATATGCTCCAGCGAAATATGTTTGGTTTCCGGAACCAGCCACAGCGTCAGGATAATAAACAGGACGTTGAGGCCACCATAGACCCAGAAGGTGTTGGCGTTGCCAAGGGAGTCCAGCATAGTGAGGAACGTGGCACCGACAATCATGTTCGCTATCCAGTTGGTTGCTGTGGAGCAGGTGATACCGAAATCACGCCCTTTCAGCGGCTGAATTTCTGAACACAGTACCCAGATGACCGGACCGGCACTCATGGCAAACCCGACGATAAACATCAGCAGCATGGCGACAGCAAAGTATTGCGCACCCGGTGAGTGAATGCCCAGATGCAGCATGGTCCCCAGAACCCCCATCCCGACGGCCATCACCAGGAAACCAAGCACCAGTGTGGGTTTGCGGCCCCAGCGGTCAACAACACCAATCGCGATAAAGGTAGCCAGGACGTTGGTCAGACCGACAATTACCGTCCCCCACATTTGCTGGGTGGTATTACTGTAGCCTGCCAGTTCGAAGATTTTCGGTGCGTAATACATGATTACGTTCATCCCGGTGAACTGCTGCATCACCTGTAACAGCACGCCAAGGAAGACCGCGCGACGGAAATTGTTATTCTCTTTAAACAGTGCCCAGCCGGTCTGTTTCACCTGCAGACTTTCACGAATTTCATCCAGCTCGTTTTTGGCTTCGGCGCTGGTATCACGCAGGCGTAACAGTACGCGTTCAGCATCGTGGAAACGGCGTTTGGCGGCATACCAGCGCGGGCTATCCGGCAGGAAGAAGACGCCGATAAGCAGCAGGATCGCCGGAATAACAATCACGCCGAGCATCCAGCGCCACGCGCCACTGTAGCTGAATGCCGTATCTGACAGATAGGCTCCGAGGATACCGATGGTAATCATCAGCTGGTACATCGAAATCATACTGCCACGGATTTTTTCCGGTGCTATTTCGGACAGATAGAGCGGGGCGGTATAAGAAGCTATCCCCACAGCAAGACCCAGAATAACGCGGGAAATAATCAGGACTTCGACGTTAGGGGCTACAGCTGAGCACAGAGAACCAATAACAAAGAGAATGGCGCCGATCATCAGGCTTTTCTTACGCCCGAGTTTCCACGACATCCATCCGCTGCCTACGGCACCGACTGCGGCACCAAACATCATTGAACTGACCACCCACTCCTGTACATGAGAGTCAATTTTAAAATCATTGGTGATAAAGGGCAGCGCCCCGGCGATAACACCAATATCCAGGCCAAAAAGAAGTCCTGCCAGTGCGGCAAGGAAGCAGACAAAAAAGGTCATCGCCTTGTTTGAATGTCCCTGTTTTTTATTGTCAGGCATGATGCCCTCCATATCGTTATATCAGTTTTTGCGATGGTAAACGTAGGCCAATGTCGGGCTGTTTTTTGTGATGAATGTCACGCAAGTGTAATCGGTTACATTCTCCCGAAAACAGCCAGATAAATAAAACTGATAAATATTATAGATATAAGATAAAGCGGCGGGGGCGCGTGACGCGAGTTTCAGACTAAACCGAAAGGGGATGTAACAGCGATTCTGTGCCTGGTAAATGTTGGGTTATAAGCCGCGTGAATAACGGCAAAACACAGATGTAATCGTTCTCATTAAGATATTGAAAATGCTTTAAAAGTTTAGTCGGTTTTTGTAAAAGCGCAGGAGGGGAGTGCACTGATAAACAAAAGGCCAGCACGAGGCTGGCCTGTTACAAAACGCTAAAGCGTTTACGCCGTATCCGGGAAATCTCCCCGGTAGCGCTGTTATTTCAGACCGGCAGCTTCACGCAGCTGAGCGGCTTTGTCGGTTTTTTCCCACGGGAAGGTTTCGCGACCAAAGTGACCATAAGCAGCCGTTTGCTTGTAGATCGGATGCAGCAGGTCCAGCATCTGAATCAGACCATAAGGACGCAGGTCGAAGAACTCGCGCACCAACAGGATCAGCTGCTCAGCAGGCACTTTCTCTGTACCGAACGTTTCCACCATGATGGAGGTCGGTTCCGCCACGCCGATAGCGTAGGAGACCTGGATTTCACAACGGTCAGCCAGACCAGCCGCGACGATGTTTTTTGCCACATAACGGGCTGCGTAGGCTGCGGAGCGGTCAACTTTAGACGGATCCTTACCAGAGAACGCGCCACCACCATGACGAGCCATGCCGCCGTAGGTATCAACGATGATTTTACGACCGGTCAGGCCGCAGTCGCCCATCGGGCCACCGATAACGAAACGGCCCGTCGGGTTGATAAAGAATTTGGTGGATTCGTTCAGCCACGCGGTCGGCAGGACCGGTTTGATGATCTCTTCCATTACCGCTTCCTGCAGCGATTTCTGGTCGATATCTTCGGCGTGCTGGGTAGAGAGAACTACCGCGTCAATGCCAACGATTTTTCCATCGTCATACTGGAAAGTGACCTGGCTTTTCGCGTCCGGACGCAGCCACGGCAGAGTGCCGTTTTTACGCACTTCGGCCTGACGCTCAACCAGACGGTGTGCGTAGGTGATCGGCGCTGGCATCAGCACGTCGGTTTCGTTGGTTGCATAACCAAACATCAGCCCCTGGTCGCCTGCACCCTGCTCCAGCGGATCTGCACGGTCAACGCCCTGGTTAATATCCGGAGACTGTTTACCAATCGCGCTCAGTACGGCGCAAGAGTTGGCATCAAAGCCCATATCAGAATGGATATAACCAATTTCACGAACGGTGTTACGGGTGATCTCTTCGATATCGACCCATGCGCTGGTAGTGATTTCACCACCGACCAGCACCATGCCGGTTTTTACATAGGTTTCACAGGCAACACGTGCTTTCGGATCCTGTTCGAGGATCGCATCAAGCACGGCGTCGGAGATTTGGTCAGCAATTTTGTCAGGATGCCCTTCTGAGACGGACTCGGACGTAAAAAGGTGTTTTGCCATATTGTGTTTTCACCCTGGAATAAAACGGTTGGCTTAGACACTGTGTCAGGATGCCTTCACGGTTGTTCCGCGAGGACGTGCAGGTAGCGACACGGACTGTCTAAGTGTTAATCAGTATAGATGGATTAACATCTGGATGGCTATTCTAGGTTAATTCTTAACCCTATTGCCAGCGTTTTTTGAGGTCACGCACGTTCTGTCTGAATTGGTTACAGAAAATTTCCCTATGCATGGCGCGAACGTAATTTTTTATTTTGCATTTTTACCCCGTTATCGGTATAAAACGCCGCGCGCGGCTCATATTAAAAGCGCACGGGACTCCTCGTGTTGCCACTTCCAGCCGGGTTAAGCAATTTATGGCTTTGGCTTGTCGCAGGTCGTAAGACGTGTGTGGAGGTGATACGAGATAATGAACCGTTGCTTTCAGCAGAATCCGTTGCGTCGTTCTGACGCGCGTTTATTCCCCACAACCTGCATTTCAAATCTGCAAACCTGCCGATGTTATACCCATTTCGGCGCTTCTCAGGACTCCCGGGCCGGTATGGCACTGTGATGACTGAACAAGGGCTCTCCTGCTGATTCAGGAGTTTTCTCGTGGTTTCGCCGAACCGTCATATTTCGTTCGGTCACGTGTTTTACAATGTTATGAACAAGAAACCGGTCGCACAGTCGGTATTTCAGCATCTTATGCTGCATAGCCAGACTGTTTATGGGTTGTTATCGCAACGTAACGTTGTGATAGTAGTTAACTGTTTTACACTTAATACAAAGAGTTGAGGTTCGCTATGTCTGACGACATGTCTTCATTTTCGCCTTCGTCAGCAGGCGAACACGGTGTACTACGTTCCATGCAGGAGGTTGCGATGAGCTCCCAGGAAGCCAGCAAGATGCTTCGTACTTACAATATTGCCTGGTGGGGTAATAATTATTATGACGTCAACGAACTGGGCCATATCAGCGTATGCCCGGACCCTGACGTCCCGGAAGCCCGTGTTGACCTCGCTCAACTGGTAAAAGCCCGTGAGGCGCAAGGCCAGCGTTTACCTGCGCTGTTCTGCTTCCCGCAGATCCTGCAACACCGTCTGCGCTCCATCAACGCCGCCTTTAAACGCGCGCGTGAATCCTATGGTTATAACGGTGACTACTTCCTGGTTTACCCCATTAAAGTAAACCAGCATCGTCGCGTTATTGAGTCGCTGATCCATTCCGGCGAGCCGCTGGGTCTTGAAGCGGGTTCGAAAGCCGAGCTGATGGCGGTTCTGGCGCACGCGGGCATGACCCGTTCGGTGATCGTTTGTAACGGCTATAAAGACCGTGAATACATCCGTCTGGCCCTTATCGGCGAGAAGATGGGCCACAAGGTCTATCTGGTCATCGAAAAGATGTCGGAAATCGCTATCGTGCTGGAAGAAGCCGAGCGCCTGAATGTGGTGCCGCGCCTGGGTGTTCGTGCGCGTCTGGCGTCGCAGGGATCCGGTAAATGGCAATCCTCCGGCGGTGAGAAATCCAAATTTGGCCTCGCGGCAACACAGGTATTGCAACTGGTGGATATTCTGCGTGATGCCGGACGTCTGGACAGTCTACAACTGCTGCATTTCCATCTCGGCTCGCAGATGGCCAATATCCGCGATATCGCTACTGGCGTGCGTGAATCCGCTCGTTTTTACGTTGAACTGCACAAGCTGGGTGTCAACATTCAGTGTTTCGACGTGGGCGGTGGTTTGGGCGTGGATTATGAAGGTACGCGTTCCCAGTCAGACTGCTCGGTGAACTATGGTCTGAATGAATATGCCAATAACATTATCTGGGCGATTGGTGATGCCTGTGAAGAGAATGGGCTGCCGCATCCGACAGTGATTACTGAATCAGGCCGCGCGGTGACGGCGCACCATACTGTGCTGGTATCAAACATCATTGGCGTAGAGCGTAACGAATATACTGACGCGACACCTCCGCCTGAAGATGCCGCCCGCCCGCTGCAAAGCATGTGGGAAACGTGGCTGGAGATGCATGAAACCGGCAACCGTCGCTCTCTGCGCGAATGGCTGCACGACAGCCAGATGGATTTGCACGATATTCATATCGGTTACTCTTCCGGCACCTTCAATCTTCAGGAACGTGCCTGGGCAGAGCAACTTTATCTGAACATGTGCCATGAAGTGCAGAAGCAGCTCGATCCGAGCAATCGCGCGCATCGTCCGATTATTGACGAACTACAGGAGCGTATGGCGGATAAGATTTACGTCAACTTCTCCCTGTTCCAGTCAATGCCGGATGCCTGGGGTATTGATCAACTTTTCCCGGTACTGCCGCTGGAAGGTCTGAATCACGCGCCGGAACGTCGTGCGGTGTTGCTGGATATCACCTGCGATTCCGATGGCGCCATTGATCACTATGTGGATGGCGATGGTATTGCTACCACCATGCCGATGCCGGAGTACGACCCGGAAAACCCGCCGATGCTGGGCTTCTTTATGGTTGGCGCGTACCAGGAAATTCTTGGCAACATGCATAACCTGTTTGGCGATACCGAAGCGGTGGACGTATTTGTCTTCCCTGATGGCAGTGTGGAAGTGGAACTGTCGGATGAGGGCGATACCGTGGCGGATATGCTGCAATATGTGCAACTCGATCCGAAAACCTTGCTGATTCAGTTCCGCGATCAGGTGAAACAGACCGATCTGGACGATGTGCTGCAACAGCAGTTCCTCGAAGAGTTTGAAGCAGGGCTGTACGGGTATACTTACCTCGAAGACGAGTAATTCACCTTTAACTGACCGATTTAATCATTTAAATCGGTCAGGTTTTTATTGATAGAATCCTGGAAAGAGTGACCCCGGATTCCACTTTATTTTTTGTTAAGTAAGCTTCCCTCGTTGATAATCAATTCACCAGGGACGGGCTATGACAACCTCTAAAATCAGTTGCATCCTCGCAGGCGTTTTTTTGTTATTAAGCGGCTGCTCCAGTACACAGCAATACCAACGTTCATCTTCACCGGCAGTGGGAACCGCGTGGGGGCAGGATATTCATTCGACGGTCAACGCTGTTAGCGCTGAGCGCGCTCAACCAGAACCGATAGACACCATAGTCATCAATTACACTACGCGAACAGAACCCGGTTACGACAGCATCTATAGTATTCGTACCGGCGAATTAGAGTATGCGGTACGGGATGTTAATTTTAACTCGCTTCCCATTACCCGAATATATAATCATTCGGTTGGTAAGTGGCAGTATCAACTCCGGGCGAAAATAAATACCCCTTATCAACTGTATGTACGCAATTATAGTTATGACACAGATTATGAAGTTATTGCTACTGTCGATGGACTGGATGTCCTGAACGGTAAGCCCGGCTCAATCAGGAATGCCGGGTATATTGTAAGAGCAGGTGACTCTTTAATTATTAAGGGGTTCAGGAAGAATAACAGTACTGAATCTGCATTTATTTTCTCCCCGTTAGAAGACTCATATAACGCCCATTCTGCTTACGGTGATGTACGACATGCCGGGCTGATTGGTTTTGCGACGTTTGTTCTTAAAGGCAAAAACGACAAGCCCTGCGCTGCCAGTGCTTTTCCCGGCGACGGTAATGAATTTGCGCCAGCCCCTTGCCGGAAATAATTTCCTTGCTGGAAAGACCTCTGATTTATGTCGATAATTTTTTCTTATCTAATGTTCCTGTAAGGCAATAAGCAATGCTATAGCGGGAACATTATCACGACGATATCAGGAGGTCGCTTTATGAGCACTCTGGGACATCAGTATGATAATTCTCTTATCTCCAACGCCTTCGGTTTCTTACGCCTGCCTTTACATTTTCAGCCATGGGATAGCGACGCAGAGTGGGTGATTACCGGCATTCCTTTTGATATGGCAACCTCGGGGCGTCCCGGCAGTCGCCTGGGGCCCGGTGCTATCCGACAGATTTCCACGCATCTGGCCTGGGAACACCATCGCTTTCCGTGGCATTTCGATATGCGCGAGCGCCTGCGCGTCGTGGACTGTGGCGATCTGGTGTATGCCTTTGGCGATGCCCGCGAAATGAGTGAAAAGCTACAGGCCCATGGCGAAAGATTGCTGTCAGCGGGAAAACGACTACTGTCATTTGGTGGTGACCATTACGTGACGCTGCCGTTGCTGCGCGCCTACGGTAAACATTTTGGCAAAATGGCGCTGGTGCACTTTGATGCCCATACCGACACCTATGCCAATGGCTGTGAATTTGACCATGGCACCATGTTCTACACGGCGCCGAAAGAAGGACTGATTGACCCGGCGCACTCCGTTCAGATTGGCATTCGTACCGAGTTCAACCAGCATGACGGTTTTACAGTGCTGGATGCCTGCCAGGTGAATGACCGCAGCGTGGAAGATATTCTGGCGGAAATAAAAACAACGGTAGGTGACCTGCCGGTCTATCTGACATTTGATATCGATTGTCTCGATCCTGCATTTGCCCCGGGCACCGGGACACCCGTGATCGGTGGGCTGACATCCGATCGCGCGCTTAAACTGGTGCGGGGACTCAAAGATCTGAATATCGTAGGGATGGATCTGGTCGAAGTCGCTCCGGCTTATGATCGGGCCGAGATCACCGCACTGGCAGCGGCAACGTTAGCACTGGAGATGCTCTATATCCAGGCAGCGAAGAAAGGAGCGTAACGCAGCGAATATGGCCCCGGTAAGCGAAGCACCACCGGGGACATCATGAGTAAAATTACTTAATGCCGTCCGCCGCCAGGCGGTCACGGACATGTTGCGCACGTTCAGCCGAGGCCGGGTGATCGTCAAACATAGAACTCTGGCGACCCTCTTCGAGTTTTGCTAATTTTTCGAAGCTGGTAGCCAGCCCAATCGGGCTAATTCCACGTTTGCGCAAAAGATCATAGGAATAATCGTCCGCTTCGGACTCCTGACGCTGTGAGAACTGCGAATTCACCAGTTTTTCACCCAGGGCGCCCAACTGAGATTGCGACAAATTGCCCACCACGCCCCCCGCTGATGCGGCAGCTGCACGGACGGCATTGGTGCCAAGCGCCACCTGCATGCCTTTCTTCACGTGACCGAGCGCAACGTGGCCCATTTCATGGCCAATCACCGCCTCGACTTCGTTGTCATTCATCATGTCCATCAGACCGCTGTACACGCGAATACAGCCATTGGCCATGGCGAAGGCATTAACGTCTTTTGCTACGTAAACCTTGTAGTTCACCGGCTGGCCGTTGATGTTATCGCCAAGCGCGGCGGCAATCTTGCTAAGGCGCTGATTATACTGGCTGCCCGCCGGGGCTATCGTTGCTTTACTGTCCATCTGCTTACAGGCTTCGTCGCTCAGGCTTTTAACCTGCGCATCGCTTAGCGTGTAGGCCTGAAAAGCTTCTGCTCCGGAGGTCAAAAAACCATTAGAGTCCATATTCTGGCAGCCTGCCAACAGGGTCGCTGTCGTCAGAGCAAGCAAAGCCGGGCGAATTTTCATCTCTTATCTTCCACGCAAGTTAATTCATAATTCTGATAATGCGCCGCGCACAAACGAGCCGGTGCAGTTGCACAAGTATAAAGAATAGAACGATTACCGGGCGAGTCTATTGCGCAACGCGCAAGCAGCTTCCAGAGATTTCTTAATCCTCAAAAGGATGCTCCATGTACATGACTTCCCGCTTGGGTTACATTGTTGGCACTTTTTTCCGGCGTAGCCCATAACGCGCTGTAGTCAAGTCGTTCCGGGCATGGCCTTTAACAGTCCGATCTGGAGTCAAAATGTCCTCACGTAAAGAGCTTGCCAATGCCATTCGTGCGCTGAGCATGGACGCGGTACAGAAAGCCAAATCCGGTCACCCGGGTGCCCCGATGGGTATGGCTGACATCGCCGAAGTCCTGTGGCGTGATTTCCTGAACCATAACCCGCAGAACCCGGCATGGGCTGACCGCGACCGTTTCGTGCTGTCCAACGGTCACGGTTCAATGCTGATTTACAGCCTGCTGCACCTCACCGGTTACGACCTGCCGATTGACGAGCTGAAAAACTTCCGTCAACTGCACTCAAAAACCCCGGGGCACCCGGAAGTGGGCTACACCGCAGGCGTGGAAACCACTACCGGCCCGCTGGGTCAGGGTATTGCGAATGCGGTCGGTATGGCTATTGCGGAGAAAACGCTGGCGGCGCAGTTCAACCGTCCGGGCCATGACATTGTTAACCACTTCACTTACGCGTTCATGGGCGATGGCTGCATGATGGAAGGTATCTCTCACGAGGTATGCTCCCTGGCCGGCACCCTGAAACTGGGCAAACTGGTCGCGTTCTACGACGACAACGGCATCTCCATTGATGGCCACGTGGAAGGCTGGTTCACCGATGATACCGCAGCCCGTTTCGAAGCCTACGGCTGGCACGTAGTACGTGGCGTTGACGGTCATAACGCTGACTCCATCAAACGTGCAGTAGAAGAAGCGCGCGCAGTCACTGACAAACCGTCTCTGCTGATGTGTAAAACCATCATCGGTTTCGGTTCACCGAACAAAGCAGGTACCCATGACTCCCACGGCGCACCGCTGGGCGATGCGGAAATCGCACTGACCCGTGAAGCGCTTGGCTGGAAACATCCGGCGTTTGAAATCCCGTCTGAAATTTATGCCCAGTGGGATGCGAAAGAAGCTGGTCAGGCGAAAGAGTCTGCCTGGAATGAGAAATTCGCGGCTTATGCCAAAGCTTTCCCGCAGGAAGCGGCTGAATTTACCCGCCGTATGAGCGGTGAGCTGCCTTCTGATTTCGACGCGAAAGCGAACGAATTCATCGCGAAGCTGCAGGCGAACCCGTCCAAAATCGCCAGCCGTAAAGCGTCTCAGAATGCGATTGAAGCCTTCGGCCCGCTGCTTCCGGAATTCCTCGGCGGCTCCGCTGACCTGGCACCGTCTAACCTGACGCTGTGGTCTGGTTCGAAAGCAATTAACGAAGATACTGCCGGTAACTACATTCACTACGGCGTGCGCGAGTTCGGTATGACCGCTATTGCCAACGGTATCTCTCTGCACGGCGGTTTCCTGCCTTACACCTCTACCTTCCTGATGTTTGTGGAATATGCCCGTAACGCGGTGCGTATGGCGGCACTGATGAAACAGCGCCAGGTGATGGTCTATACCCATGACTCCATCGGTCTGGGCGAAGATGGCCCGACTCACCAGCCGGTAGAGCAGGTGGCATCTCTGCGCGTGACCCCGAATATGAGCACATGGCGTCCGTGTGACCAGGTGGAATCTGCCGTGGCATGGAAGTACGGCGTTGAGCGTGCCGACGGCCCGACTGCGCTGATTCTGTCCCGTCAGAACCTGGCGCAGCAGGAGCGTACCGCTGAGCAACTGGCAAATGTGGCCCGTGGTGGTTACGTGTTGAAAGACAGCAATGGCCAGCCGGAGCTGATTTTCATTGCCACCGGTTCAGAAGTTGAGCTGGCAGTTGCCGCATGGGAAAAACTGACTACCGAAGGCGTGAAGGCTCGCGTGGTTTCCATGCCGTCTACTGATGCGTTCGACAAACAGGATGCGGCTTACCGTGAATCCGTACTGCCAAAAGCTGTTTCCGCACGCGTGGCAATCGAAGCGGGTATCGCCGACTACTGGTTCAAATACGTGGGCCTGAACGGCGCAATCGTCGGTATGACTACCTTCGGTGAGTCTGCACCGGCAGAGCTGCTGTTTGAAGAGTTCGGCTTTACTGTCGACAACGTGGTCGCAAAAGCGAAAGCGCTGCTCTGATTGTGGTCGGGTGCGGACTGGCACCCTCAGCATAGCCTCTCCCGGCGGGAGAGGGTGTAAATACTAAAACGGTAACCGTCTGGTTACCGTTTTGCGTTGACCGCGAGTTATTCCTGCAAAAATGTGACGCAAGTCAGATAAATGGTCGCCAGGGCTGGACATGGATTCCTTTTATTCTGCGTTTCGCTTATTCTAGCTGAAGCGTTTCAGTCGCTTAAATGTTCGACAAATAATCAATCAAACGCAGTTTGTGACAGGCGAGGTTTCCCTGTAAAGGTTGCTGCATTACTCTGTGAGCCACCTCAAATTGGGTAACCTCGCAGGAGATCTATGAGCGTACGCATAGCGATTAATGGCTTCGGTCGTATCGGACGCAACGTGGTTCGTGCTTTGTATGAATCCGGGCGTCGGGCGGAAGTCACCGTGGTGGCAATCAATGAACTGGCAGATGCGGCAGGCATGGCCCATTTATTGAAATATGACACCAGCCACGGACGTTTCGCGTGGGACGTACATCAGGAGCGCGAGCAACTGTTTGTCGGTGATGATGCGATTCGCATTCTTCATCAGCGCGATATCGCAGCGCTGCCATGGCGCGAGCTGGGTGTTGATGTGGTGCTTGATTGTACTGGTGTTTTTGGCAGCCGCGCCGATGGCGAAGCGCATCTGGCGGCGGGAGCAAAGAAAGTGCTGTTCTCGCATCCTGGCAGTAACGATCTCGACGCAACAGTCGTTTTTGGCGTCAATCAGGATGCTTTAAAGCCTGACGATCATATCGTCTCTAACGCTTCCTGCACCACGAACTGCATTATTCCGATTATTAAGCTGCTTGATGACGCGTGGGGGATTGAATCGGGTACAGTTACCACGATCCACTCCGCGATGCACGATCAGCAGGTGATTGACGCCTATCATCCTGATTTACGCCGTACGCGTGCAGCCAGCCAGTCTATTATTCCTGTGGACACGAAACTGGCGGCGGGTATCACCCGTATTTTCCCGCAATTTCACGACCGGTTTGAGGCGATTGCGGTACGTGTACCGACCATAAATGTGACGGCAATTGATCTGAGCGTGACGGTGAAAAACCCGGTTAAAGCTTGTGAAGTCAATGCCTTGCTGCAAAAAGCAGCACAGGGAACATTTCATGGTATAGTTGACTATACGGAATTACCGTTGGTCTCGACAGATTTTAACCATGATCCGCACAGTGCCATCGTTGATGGTACGCAAACACGGGTCAGTGGCGCGCACCTTATTAAAACCCTGGTATGGTGCGATAACGAATGGGGCTTTGCTAACCGAATGCTCGACACGACGTTAGAAATGGCCGCAAAAGGTTTCAGGTAGGGCGCACATTGCGTTCGCAAAACTTTATGAATCATTGAGAGGATTCACCATGTCTGTAATTAAGATGACCGATCTGGATTTGGCAGGTAAACGCGTTTTCATCCGTGCGGATCTGAACGTACCGGTTAAAGATGGCAAAGTGACCAGCGATGCGCGTATCCGTGCTTCTCTGCCGACCATCGAGCTGGCGCTGAAACAAGGCGCGAAAGTGATGGTTACCTCCCATCTGGGTCGTCCGACCGAAGGCGAGTACAACGAAGAGTTCTCTCTGCTGCCGGTTGTTAATTACCTGAAAGACAAACTGTCTAACCCGGTACGTCTGGTTAAAGATTACCTGGATGGCGTTGAAGTTGCCGCAGGTGAACTGGTAGTTCTGGAAAACGTTCGCTTCAACAAAGGCGAGAAGAAAGACGACGAAACACTGTCCAAAAAATATGCCGCACTGTGCGACGTATTCGTAATGGACGCTTTCGGTACTGCTCACCGTGCACAGGCGTCAACCCACGGTATCGGTAAATTCGCTGACGTTGCGTGCGCAGGCCCGCTGCTGGCTGACGAACTGGAGGCGCTGGGTAAAGCGCTGAAAGAACCTGCTCGCCCGATGGTTGCTATCGTTGGTGGTTCTAAAGTTTCCACTAAACTGACCGTTCTGGACTCTCTGTCTAAAATCGCTGATCAGCTGATCGTGGGTGGCGGTATCGCCAACACCTTCGTTGCCGCTCAGGGCCACAATGTCGGTAAATCCCTTTACGAAGCAGACCTGGTTGACGAAGCAAAACGCCTGCTGGGTACCTGTGATATTCCTGTCCCGACAGATGTTCGTGTTGCTACCGAGTTCTCCGAAACCGCTACCGCAACCCTGAAATCTGTTTCTGATATCAAAGATGGAGAGCAGATTCTGGACCTGGGCGATGCTTCTGCACAGAAACTGGCTGAAATCCTGAAAAACGCGAAAACCATTCTGTGGAACGGCCCGGTTGGCGTTTTCGAATTCCCGAACTTCCGTAAAGGCACCGAAATCGTTGCTAATGCCATCGCAGACAGCGAAGCGTTCTCTATCGCAGGCGGCGGCGATACTCTGGCGGCTATCGACCTGTTCGGTATCGCTGACAAAATTTCCTACATCTCCACTGGTGGCGGTGCGTTCCTCGAGTTCGTGGAAGGCAAAGTGCTGCCGGCAGTCGCAATGCTCGAAGAGCGCGCTAAGAAGTAAGTATTCAAAGGGCAGGGAAACCTGCCCAATTTTCAGCGCGCGTAATGCTCGCGAACTTTTTTCCAACGGTCGAAGATACAGATACAGGACTCGAAAACATGTCTAAAATTTTTGATTTCGTAAAACCGGGTGTTATCACCGGTGATGACGTTCAGAAAGTGTTCCAGGTAGCGAAAGAAAACAACTTTGCGCTGCCAGCAGTTAACTGCGTGGGCACCGATTCCATTAACGCCGTTCTGGAAACCGCTGCGAAAGTGAAAGCGCCGGTTATCGTTCAGTTCTCCAACGGTGGTGCTGCATTCATCGCGGGTAAAGGTGTGAAAACCGATATTCCTCAGGGTGCTGCTATCCTGGGCGCTATCTCTGGTGCGCATCACGTACACCAGATGGCAGAACACTACGGTGTTCCGGTAATTCTGCACACTGACCACTGCGCGAAGAAATTGCTGCCGTGGATCGACGGCCTGCTGGACGCTGGTGAAAAACACTTTGCTGCTACCGGCAAACCGCTGTTCTCTTCTCACATGATCGACCTGTCTGAAGAGTCCCTCGAAGAAAACATCGAGATCTGCTCCAAATATCTGGCGCGCATGTCCAAAATTGGCATGACCCTGGAAATCGAACTGGGCTGCACCGGCGGCGAAGAAGATGGCGTAGACAACAGCCACATGGACGCTTCTGCGCTGTACACTCAGCCGGAAGACGTTGATTACGCATACACCAAACTGAACGCAATCAGCCCGCGTTTCACCATTGCTGCTTCCTTCGGTAACGTGCATGGCGTATACAAACCGGGTAACGTGAAACTGACCCCGACTATTCTGCGCGACTCTCAGGAATATGTTTCCAAAAAACATAACCTGCCGCATAACGCCCTGAACTTCGTGTTCCATGGCGGTTCCGGTTCTACTGCTCAGGAAATCAAAGACTCCGTAAGCTACGGCGTTATCAAAATGAACATCGATACCGATACCCAATGGGCGACCTGGGAAGGTATCCTGAACTACTACAAAGCTAACGAAGCGTATCTGCAAGGTCAGTTGGGCAACCCGAAAGGCGAAGACCAGCCGAACAAGAAATACTACGATCCGCGCGTATGGCTGCGTGCAGCTCAGACCTCTATGATCACCCGTCTGGAACAGGCTTTCAAAGAACTGAACGCGGTTGACGTTCTGTAATTTTTGCCTTGTTTCCTGATTCAGGCCCGCTTATGCGGGCCTTTTTTATTTCCGATTCAATAGCCTGCACGCGCCATTAAATGTGATCCATTTGGCAAAATCGTCCCTTATTGTTTACCCTTTAGGTGTCTGTCCGCCACCGTCGGGAAGGAATTTTCCCGCACGGATCAACATAAGGAACAAAGAATGGAAGATCTTCACGTCGTCGACAGCATCAATAACGCAGGATCCTGGCTGGTGACCAATCAGGCTCTGCTGTTGAGTTACGCTGTTAACATCGTTGCCGCCATTGCCATCATCATTGTGGGTATGATCATTGCCCGCATGATTTCAAACACGGTCAACAAACTGATGCGGGCACGGCACATTGATGCCACCGTTGCTGACTTTCTCTCCGCGCTGGTCCGCTACGGCGTCATTGCCTTTACCCTGATAGCCGCACTGGGGCGTGTGGGAGTGCAAACCGCATCGGTTATTGCGGTACTCGGTGCCGCAGGTCTGGCAATCGGTCTGGCATTACAAGGGTCACTCTCGAATCTGGCAGCCGGCGTTTTACTGGTGACATTTCGTCCGTTTCGTTCCGGAGAATACGTCGACCTGGGGGGCGTGGCCGGTACTGTGCTACAGGTACAGATTTTCTCCACCACACTGCGCAGCGCTGATGGCCGCATTATTGTGGTTCCCAACGGTAAAATTATTGCCGGGAACATTATTAACTTTTCCCGGGAACCGGTCCGCCGTAACGAATTTATCATTGGCGTAGCGTACGATTCAGATATCGATCTGGTTACGAAGCTGCTGACTGATATCATCCAGGCCGACGACCGTATTCTGAAAGACCGGGAGATGACGGTGCGTCTGAATGAACTCGGGGCATCTTCCATCAACTTTGTGGTGCGCGTCTGGAGTAATAGTGGTGACCTGCAAAACGTCTACTGGGATGTTCTGGAAAAAGTGAAACGCAGCTTTGATGAGCACGGTATCAGTTTCCCTTACCCGCAAATGGATGTGAATTTCAAACGGGTGAAAGAGCCTGTCGAAGAGTAAATAATCAGGTCGGCATCGCCGGCCTTTTTACTATTTTCTCACATTAGCCATACTAATTAGTCATTAAAATATTCAATTTCCTCTAATGATTCTCGCGCGTTATAGTCTGCGTCCAGATAAAGATAAGTGAGAATCTATTGTGATAACCTATTATTTTCAAGGCCTTATACTAGGTGCGGCATTGATTTTACCTCTTGGCCCGCAGAATGCCTTCGTTATGAACCAGGGGATCCGTCGCCAGTATCACATCATGACGGCTTTTCTGTGCACACTGAGTGACTTACTGTTGATTTGTGCCGGAGTATTTGGTGGCAGTGCCTTGTTGATGCAATCTCCATGGCTGCTGGGGCTGGTAACCTGGGGCGGTGTCGCCTTTCTGCTGTGGTATGGCTATGGCGCGCTGAAAACCGCGCTTGGCAGTGAGATTGAGCTCGCCAGCGCCGAAGTGATGAAGCAAGGACGCTGGAAGATTATCGCGACCATGCTGGCGGTAACCTGGCTTAATCCTCATGTTTATCTCGACACCTTTGTGGTGCTTGGCAGCCTGGGCGGGCAGCTGGACGCGGAGCCGAAGCGCTGGTTTGCGATGGGGACGATCAGTGCGTCCATTATCTGGTTTTTTGGCCTGGCGATGCTGGCCGCCTGGTTTGCTCCGCGTCTGCGTACGGCAAAAGCTCAACGCATTATCAACCTCATCGTCGGGGCGGTAATGTGGGTTATCGCCGCACAACTGGCGAAAGATGGGGTGGCCCATGTGCAGGCATTGTTAAACTAAGTCTGGTCTGATGGACAAACCAACGGTATCCGCTAAGCTTCTGCCTGGCGTGCCGTTTTCCTACGGACGTAATAAGCAACATGGAGGAGCAACCGTGAAATTCAAAGTGATGGCCCTGGCGGCATTAGTGGGACTGAGCGTCATGTCGGTACAGGCAAGTGAACTGCCTGATGGTCCGCACATTGTTACCTCAGGTACGTCGAGCGTGGACGCGGTGCCTGATATTGCTACCCTGGCGATTGAAGTGAATATCCAGGCGAAAGATGCCGCGACGGCGAAGAAACAGGCAGACGATCGCGTTGCCGAGTATCTCTCATTCCTCGACAAGAATGGTGTAGGGAAGAAAGACATCAATTCCGCTAACTTGCGCACCCAGCCGGATTACGATTACCAAAACGGTAAAAGCGTGCTGAAAGGCTGGCGTGCCGTACGTACGGTGGAAGTGACGCTGCGCGATCTGGAGAAGCTCAATTCCCTGCTTGATGGTGCGCTCAAAGCCGGTTTGAATGAAATCCGTTCCGTTTCGCTGGGCGTTGCGCAACCGGATTCTTACAAGGATAAGGCGCGTAAAGCGGCCATTGATGATGCCGTTCATCAGGCCGAACAGCTGGCAGCAGGTTTCAATGCTAAGCTTGGCCCGGTCTATAGCGTGCGTTACCACGTATCCAATTATCAGCCGAGCCCGATGGTTCGCATGATGAAAGCCGATGCGGCACCCGTATCCGCACAGGAAACGTACGAACAGCCGACTATTCAGTTTGCCGATCAGGTGGACGTTGTATTCCAGCTTGAGCCAACGCAGAGTCAGACTCAGCAGCCTGCAACAACGGACAAAGCGCAGTAATTTCACTCTTGCGCGACATGTGGCCGCATTTGGAAATGACCTGATGCGCTACGCCTACCGGGGCTGCGTGTGTTTGTAGTCCCGGTAAGGCAACTTCGTCTTCGTGAATTTCAGTCTTGTCTTAACACCTTGTGGCCGTAAGCCAGCAGTGCATCGGTGACGTTGCGC
Organism: Phytobacter palmae; assembly: GCA_900112785.1. Taxonomy (GTDB): domain Bacteria; phylum Pseudomonadota; class Gammaproteobacteria; order Enterobacterales; family Enterobacteriaceae; genus Phytobacter; species Phytobacter palmae. Next base: position 372,739 of record FONB01000003.1, read on the forward strand.
ATCATGCGGCTTTCTGGCGCAAACCGATGCCAGTACAGCATCCGGCGTTGAAAGAGGCCTGGCGTGAGGTCGATCAATTCTCCGGCGTTCAACTCTCTTTCGATTTGCAGGTGCGGGATCATACAACAGGTTGTTCCCTGCCTGGCCAGTTGCACAAACGCTTCCGACGAGTTAACGATATGACAGGGCACGCTGCCCGGCGGCAGATCGAAATTTTGCTGCAAGAAGGCCTGGTGCATATCGTCGAGATGGTCAAACGCCACGGCAGGCGCTTTAAGTAAAGCCGAACGTGTTACACCATTCGGGAAGTAACGTTCCGCAAAAGCTTTCGAACCGACAAACAGGTAATCAAGCGCGCCAAGTTGGTCAACGAGGCAGCTTGGCAGAGCCTGCGGTTGAATACTTACCGCACCGACCACTTCACCGCGACGCAGACGCTCCTGAGTGCGGGTTTCATCTTCAACCTGTAAATTCAGGCGAATTGGCGAATCAGCCAGCACTGGCGCCAGCGCTGGCAGCAACCATGTTGCCAGGCTGTCGGCGTTCACCGCCAGCGACAGCAGGAGTGGAGTGGAGCCGGTTTGCTCATCACCCAGCCACTCTTCTTCAAGCAGTTCTACCTGGCGCAGCAAGGCCAGCAACTTTTGCCCTTGTTCCGTTGGACGCGGTGGGACGGTACGCACCAGCAGGGGCTGGCCAAACATATTTTCGAGCTGTTTAATACGCTGTGATACGGCGGACTGAGTGATACACAGCTTTTGCGCGGCGCGCTCAAACCCACGTTCCCGAATGACCGCATCAAGCGCCTGTAACGTTCTGTAGTCCGGACGTTTCATCTGACTGACATACTCCTGGAAAATAATTACTCAGCACTATGACATAATTTTTTGTGACTTACAGACGAAAATGTACCTGCTGGTAATGTGACACAGCTCACAGGGACTTTTCCCCCTTCCATGTTCTATAATGCGCTTCGAATTCCACACCATTCTCACCACAGGCGAACGACGATGACGCAGGACGAATTAAAAAAAGCAGTGGGTTGGGCAGCGCTCAAATATGTTGAACCGGGTACTATCGTAGGCGTTGGTACCGGCTCCACCGCTGCGCACTTTATTGACGCGCTCGGCACCATGAAAGGTCAGATTGAAGGGGCGGTTTCCAGTTCCGACGCCTCGACAGAGAAACTGAAAGGCCTGGGTATCACCGTATTCGATCTGAATGAAGTCGATCGTCTGGGAATTTATGTAGATGGCGCAGATGAAATCAACGGTCAGATGCAGATGATCAAAGGCGGCGGTGCAGCGTTAACGCGTGAAAAAATCATTGCCTCGGTAGCCGATAAATTTATCTGTATTGCAGATGCGTCAAAACAGGTCGATATCCTGGGTAAATTCCCTCTGCCGGTGGAAGTGATTCCGATGGCACGAAGCGCAGTGGCGCGTGAACTGGTGAAGCTGGGCGGACGTCCTGAATATCGTCAGAACGTGGTTACCGATAACGGCAACGTCATCCTCGACGTCTTTGGTCTGGAAATTATCGATCCTGTTGCGCTGGAAAACACGATTAACGGCATTCCGGGCGTGGTGACCGTGGGCTTGTTCGCCAACCGCGGTGCGGATGTGGCTTTGATCGGCAGCGCGGATGGCGTCAAAACCATCACAAAATGATCTGTATGGGGGACACGTTCCCCCATTAAAAAAATCTCAATGAGCAAATTTGGTGACATCTGTCACGCTTCTGGCTCCACCCTGATAATCCTCCCGCCCCTATAGCTATTTTTAGCATATTCATCTGCCATTTCTCGCTGTATGACATTCCTTCACAGTGCCGACGCAAACGTTCATATTGCTGCAATAGTTTTTTTTGATATGTTGACTACAGCGGATGAATATCCACACAACATCAGTTATGACAAAAACAGGGTCGGGTAAATGGCAAAGGTATCACTGGAGAAAGACAAGATTAAATTTCTGCTCGTCGAAGGGGTGCATCAGAAAGCACTCGATAGCCTTCGTGCGGCAGGTTACACCAACATTGAGTATCACAAAGGCGCGCTCGACAGTGAGCAGCTCAAAGAGTCTATCCGTGATGCCCACTTCATTGGCATTCGATCCCGTACTAACCTGACCGAAGATGTTATTGCCGCAGCCGAGAAACTGGTAGCGATTGGTTGTTTCTGTATCGGTACCAACCAGGTCAATCTGGATGCGGCGGCACAACGCGGTATCCCGGTTTTTAACGCCCCGTTCTCTAACACTCGTTCCGTAGCGGAACTGGTGATTGGCGAACTGTTACTGTTGATGCGCGGTATTCCGGAAGCAAACGCCAAAGCGCACCGCGGTATCTGGAACAAACTTGCCGTGGGTTCTTACGAAGCGCGCGGTAAAAAACTGGGCATCATCGGCTATGGCCACATCGGTACCCAGCTTGGCATTCTGGCCGAGTCACTCGGCATGCACGTTTATTTCTACGATATTGAAAGCAAACTGCCGCTGGGCAACGCCACCCAGATTCAGCATCTGTCCGATCTGCTCAACATGAGCGATGTTGTCAGCCTGCACGTGCCGGAAAATGCTTCTACCAAAAACATGATGGGCGCGGAAGAGCTGGCGTTGATGAAGCCAGGCGCACTGCTGATCAACGCTGCACGTGGTACGGTTGTTGATATTCCGGCGTTATGCGATGCGCTTAAGCGTAAACATCTGGCGGGTGCGGCAATTGACGTGTTCCCGACTGAGCCTGCAACCAACAGCGATCCGTTTAATTCACCGCTTTGCGAATTCGACAACGTAATTTTGACGCCGCATATTGGCGGGTCCACTCAGGAAGCGCAGGAAAACATCGGCCTGGAAGTTGCGGGTAAACTGATTAAGTACTCTGATAACGGCTCTACACTCTCTGCCGTTAACTTCCCGGAAGTGTCGCTGCCGCTGCACGGTGGTCGTCGTCTGCTGCATATCCACGAAAACCGTCCTGGCGTGCTGACTGCAATCAACCAGATCTTTGCTGGTGACGGCATAAATATTGCCGCTCAGTATCTGCAAACGACACCGTATATGGGCTACGTGGTCATCGATATTGAAGCCGAAGAAGATGTGGCGCAACAAGCGCTGCAGAGTATGAAGGCGATCCCGGGGACGATTCGCGCTCGTCTGCTGTACTGATTCTGCGGTGTTGTGTCGGAAGGTGAGATAAATGCAAAACGGCAACCTGAGGGGTGCCGTTTCTTTTGTGTTTTCCCTCGCCCTTCGGGAGAGAGTATCAGGCCGCAGTCCTTTAATTCACCAGCTCCATAGCGTTGATGGCGTCACTACCGCAGGTAGCGGAATATCCCACTCTTGCACTGGAAGCATATCAACATGCTGGCAATCATGCGCATAACCCACAGGCTGTAACCCATACTGCTGCCAGTTTTGCAACGTTCTGTCGTAAAAGCCGCCACCCATACCCAGCCGTTGTCCCTGGCTGTCAAAGGCAACCAGCGGTGTTATCAGGACATCTAACTGAGCAAGCGGTAAGACATCGCGCACGTCCAGTTTTGGCTCCTGAATTTTCAGGCGGTTGAGAACCAGCTCGCTGTGCGGATGGTATTGCGAAAACAGCAGATTGCCAGGGCTGAACGGATGCAGAACCGGCAGATAAACGCGTTTGCCGCTACGCCAGAGCTGTTCGATAAGTGGCTGGGTGTCCAGTTCGCCATCGAAGGAGAGAAAAAGGGCGACGGTATGCGCCATCACGACCGGCGGATAAGCCATCATGCGCGCTGCCGCTGCAACCGAGAAATGTTCCTGTTGCTCAGCAGTAAGGGCGCGACGACGCTGCCGTATGATTTTACGGATTTCCTGGCGTGATGGGGAAAGATCGGAAAGTTGTGTCATTGTATCAGGTAGAAAGAAGGGAATCTCCGAGATGCCGCCGCAGGCTGTAACCCTTGAACCCTTGGTTCAAGGTGAATGTGTCGTCATAGTTTTAAGGCTTCTCGGACGGACCGAGCATGCTCACCAACCATGGAGCGCCACATTCTTGTGGTATGAAATATCGGCTCAGGGGACTGGCCCGCTTGCGAACATCTCAGAGAAATTTTTTCTTCACGGTCACTCTACCATAGTTAACCTTGAAGTGTTATTCAAACTTCGGCCCCGGTCTTTCGGATATGCGACCCTGATCAAGCAATGCCTGTTCGATGGTCTGTTGTAACATCCGAATACGCTGTTCCATGCTGGATGCGTAGTCACGGGTTTTTGCCTTTTCCTGAGTCAGTTCATAGCTGATATTCAGCGCTGCGATAAAGACTAACTGCTCAGTATTTGTGACTCTAGTGCGAACTTTCAGATCTTGCAACCGCTGATTCAGATCCTCCGCGGCCTGATTCAGAGCATCTCTCTGTTCAGGCGGGCAATTCACTCGCAGTGAACGGCCAAAAATTTGGATATCGACGGGTTGTGCAGACATGCCACCTTCCTGCTGTTTGACTGCGCTCTGCCTTCACACCCGAGTCCTGGCTGCGAAGGGGCGTCACTATAGCCACCCTGGTGAGAGGATTCAAGCTCTTTGCTATACCTTAATTCACTCATAGTGCATGCAAAGGCATGTAACGTGAAGCATGACGGGTATATCACCAGGGTCCAAAGTGGTAGCATACCATGAATATTCTCCCCAACGACGATGAATGCGCATGTCTATACAGAACGAAATACCTGGTTACAACGAAGTCGGCCAGTTGCTCAATCAACAAGGTGTGGGACTGATTCCTGCGGAAATGCACGGGCTTATCGCGGGGATGCTTTGTGGCGGCAACAACGACAGCTCCTGGCAGCCGCTGTTGCATGATCTGACCAACGAAGGGCTGGCATTTGGCCATGAGCTCGCACAGGCGTTGCGCAGCATGCATGCCGCCACCAGCGACTCACTGGAAGATGACGGTTTCTTGTTCCAGCTTTATCTGCCAACTGGCGACGACGTTAGCGTGTTTGACCGTGCCGATGCGCTGGCAGGCTGGGTTAACCACTTTCTGCTGGGGCTTGGCGTCACGCAGACAAAACTCGACAAAGTAACCGGCGAAACCGGTGAAGCGATTGACGATCTGCGTAATATCGCCTTGCTCGGTTATGACGAAGACGAAGATCAGGAAGAGCTGGAGATGTCGCTCGAAGAGATCATCGAATATGTGCGCGTTGCGGCGCTGCTGTGCCATGACACATTCACTCGCCCGCAGCCAACAGCGCCAGAAGTGCGTAAACCAACCCTGCATTAATTTTTTCCGCTCAGAGGAGGTGTCATGACACAGCTTGAGTTTCTCCGACGCCGTCAGGCGTTGCTGGCGCAAATGGCGCCAGCCAGCGCGGCGCTTATTTTCGCGGCGCCGGAAGCGACCCGCAGTGCCGACAGTGAATACCCGTATCGTCAGAACAGCGATTTTTGGTATTTCACCGGTTTTAATGAACCGGAAGCGGTACTGGTGCTGATTAAAAGTGATGATACCCATAACCACAGCGTCCTGTTTAACCGGATACGTGATAAAACGGCGGAAATCTGGTTTGGCCGCCGACTCGGGCAGGAGGCTGCGCCAGAAAAACTGGGGGTGGACAGAGCGCTGGCGTTTCCGGAAATAGGCAAGCATCTTTATCAATTGCTCAATGGTCTGGACGCGGTTTATCACGCCCAGGGCGAATACGCCTATGCCGATGAGATTGTCTTTGCCGCTCTGGACAAACTGCGTAAAGGTTCACGCCAGAATCTCACCGCGCCGGCCAGCGTGACCGACTGGCGACCCATCGTGCATGAAATGCGTCTGTTCAAGTCTGCCGAAGAAATCGATGTGATGCGTCGCGCCGGGGAGATTTCTGCGCTGGCGCATACCCGCGCCATGCAAACCTGTAAACCCGGGATGTTTGAATACCAGCTTGAAGGCGAAATCCACCACGAGTTCAACCGTCACGGCGCCCGTTTTCCGTCCTATAACACTATCGTCGGTGCCGGGGAGAACGGCTGTATTTTGCATTACACCGAAAATGAGAGCGTGATGCGTGATGGTGATCTGGTGCTGATTGATGCAGGTTGCGAATATATGGGTTATGCCGGCGATATTACCCGAACCTTTCCGGTAAACGGCAAATTCAGCCCGGCACAGCGTGAAGTTTATGACATTGTGCTGGAGTCACTGGAGACGGCCCTGCGCCTGTTTCGCCCCGGCACCTCGATTCAGGAAGTGAACGGTGAAGTGGTGCGCATCATGGTTACCGGGCTTGTGAAACTGGGCATTCTTAAGGGCGAGGTTGACGCGTTGGTTGCCGAGAATGCACATCGCCCCTTCTTTATGCATGGCCTGAGTCACTGGCTGGGGCTCGATGTCCATGATGTTGGCGTTTATGGCCAGGATCGCTCGCGTGTTCTTGAACCCGGAATGGTATTAACTGTCGAGCCGGGTCTCTATATTTCCCCTGATGCTGACGTACCGGAAGCCTATCGGGGCATAGGTATCCGCGTGGAAGATGACATTGTGATCACCGAAAACGGTAATGAGAACCTCACTGCCAGCGTCGTCAAAAAAGCTGACGACATCGAGGCGCTGATGGCAGCGGCACGTCGCTCATGAGTGTGATTATTGTTGGTGGCGGTATGGCGGGCGCGACGCTCGCACTGTCGATTTCGCATTTAACCGGTGGTCGCCTGCCTGTTCATCTTATCGAAGCGACCGAACCGAGTTCTCAGGACCATCCTGGCTTTGACGCGCGCGCTATCGCGCTGGCGGCGGGAACATGCCAGCAACTTGCGCGAGTAGGGATCTGGTCTCATATCGTTGAGAAAGCCACGCCGATTACGACCGTGCATGTCAGCGATCGCGGCCATGCCGGTTTCGTGACGCTTGATGCTGATGATTATCGCATTGAGGCTCTCGGCCAGGTTGTGGAACTACACGATGTAGGTACCCGTCTTTTTAGTCTTCTGAAAAAAGCGCCAGGCGTGACGCTCCATTGTCCGGCTCGGGTGAGCTTCTTCTCCAGAGATGAAGACCGCGTGGCGGTCGCACTGGAAAGCGGTGAGACGATTAACGGCACCCTGCTGGTCGCCGCTGATGGCTCCCGCTCTGCGCTGGGCGCGCAATGTGGTATCAGTTGGCAACAGGAACCCTATCAACAGGTTGCGGTAATTGCTAACGTTACAACCTCAGTAGCACATCAGGGGCGCGCGTTTGAGCGTTTTACCGCTCATGGCCCGCTGGCAATGCTGCCGATGTCACACGGACGTTGTTCGCTGGTATGGTGTCATCCGCTCGAAAAGCAGGAACACATCCTGAGCTGGAGTGATGAGACGTTCTGCCATGAGTTGCAAAAAGCCTTTGGCTGGCGACTGGGTCGAATTGTGCATGCAGGAACGCGTAACGCTTATCCTCTTTCTCTCTCCACTGCCTCTTCACCCATTTCACATCGCACGGTACTGGTTGGAAATGCCGCGCAGACCCTTCACCCGATTGCCGGGCAGGGCTTTAACCTGGGAATGCGCGACGTGATGAGCCTGGCCGAAACGCTGGCTGATGCCTGGGCGCAGCAGCAGGATGTTGGCGGTTATGGCGTGCTGACACGCTATCGCGATCGCCGCCATGATGATAAGTGCGCTACGATTGGCGTGACAGATGGGTTAGTACATCTTTTTGCAAATCGCTGGGCGCCGTTGGTTGTCGGGCGTAACGTCGGTTTGATGGCCATGGAATTATTTACCCCGGCGCGTGATGCGCTGGCGCAGCGTACTCTGGGCTGGGTGGCGCGTTAAGGTCTACAGGAGTTATTTGTGCAAAATGTTGATGTGGCAATTGTAGGCGGCGGCATGGTGGGACTGGCGCTGGCCTGTGGATTACAGGGCAGTGGCCTGCGAGTGGCGGTGCTGGAGCAGCATGCGCCCGTCCCCGTGAAAGAGGATGACCCTGCACAGCTGCGTGTCTCGGCTATCAACGCCGCCAGTGAAAAACTGCTGACGCGCCTGGGCGTCTGGTCATCGATTACTGCCCATCGCGCCAGCTGTTATCACGGTATGGAAGTGTGGGATAAAGACAGCTTTGGCCGGATTGCCTTTGACGATCAAAGTATGGGCTACAGCCATCTCGGTCATATTATTGAAAACAGCGTCATTCATCAGGCGTTGTGGAACAAAGCTCATCAATGTTCGGATGTGTCAATCCTGGCGCCAGCAGAACTGCAGCAAGTTGCCTGGGGCGAGAACGAAGCATTTCTTACTCTCAAAGATGGCAATATGTTAACCGCCCGGCTGGTCGTCGGGGCTGATGGAGCCAACTCATGGTTGCGCAACAAAGCCGATATTCCGCTGACATTCTGGGACTATAACCATCATGCGCTGGTGGCGACCATCCGTACCGATGAGCCTCATCAGGCTATCGCGCGGCAGGTTTTCCACGATGAAAGCATTCTCGCGTTTCTGCCACTGGCCGACCCGCACTTATGTTCAATCGTCTGGTCGCTGCCGCCTGAACGGGCAGCGCAAATGCAGCAGGCAAGCGAAGAGGACTTCAATCAGGCGCTGTGTGTCGCGTTTGATAATCGACTTGGGCTGTGCCGTGTAGAAAGCGAGCGACAGGTCTATCCGCTGACCGGACGCTACGCGCGTCATTTTGCCGGACATCGTCTGGCATTGATGGGCGATGCGGCGCATACCATCCATCCTCTTGCCGGACAGGGCGTTAACCTGGGCTTTATGGATGCGGCAGAACTGGTCAGTGAACTCAAGCGCCTGAACGCGCAGGGCAAAGATATTGGTCAGCATATGTATCTGCGTCGCTACGAACGCAGCCGTAAACACAGTGCTGCACTGATGCTGGCCGGGATGCAGGGCTTCCGTGAATTGTTTTCCGGTACCAACCCTGCGAAAAAGCTGTTCCGGGACATTGGCCTGAAACTGGCGGATACATTACCAGGGGTAAAACCCCAACTGCTGCGTCAGGCGATGGGGCTGAATGACCTCCCTCAGTGGTTGCGTTAACTGCGTCACACTTTCCCTTCCCCCTGGCGGGAAGGGAAACCTTTCCTCATTTGAAAAATTCTAATTTCACGCCATTTTTCAGATTAGTTTTTCTCATCTCTCATTTTTTCACTGTCGGGAAAATTATCTCTTTTGTGGTGGTAAATATGGCTGATTGCGATAGTTACCGGGGGAGAGTAATTCTTTATGCGCCATTTGGCGCTTGAACGTGGCTGAATATTCTGTGGCGCTCTTTGCGAAAAATGGTCATAAGCTAATGTGATGACCCATTTTCTCTTATGGTTAAGCGTCGCTTTCGGTGATAAGTTCAGGCGAAAGAGAACGTTTGCGTCGGCGACCGGGATCGGTGTCGACGTCTTGTCGTGCGATGATTTTTTAACCGCTGACAACGTGAAAGCCCCGCTTATTCGACGAGGAAAAGATGGCCCAGCAGACTCCTTTGTATGAACAACACACGCTATGCGGCGCACGCATGGTGGATTTCCATGGCTGGATGATGCCGCTGCATTACGGATCGCAAATTGATGAGCATCACGCGGTGCGTACCGATGCGGGCATGTTCGATGTGTCGCATATGACGATTGTCGATTTACGCGGCAACTGTACCCGGGAATTCTTGCGCTACTTGCTGGCAAATGACGTAGCGAAGCTCACCAGGCCCGGCAAGGCGCTATACTCCGGAATGCTAAATGCATCGGGCGGAGTCATTGATGACCTCATCGTTTACTATTTTACCGAAGATTTCTTCCGCCTCGTTGTAAACTCCGCCACCCGCGAAAAAGACCTCTCCTGGATTACCCAACACGCTGAACCTTATGCCATTGACATCACTGTCCGTGACGATCTGTCGCTGATTGCCGTCCAGGGGCCAAATGCGCAGGCCAAAGCCGCGACCCTGTTTACTGACCAACAGCGTCAGGCAGTAGAAGGCATGAAGCCATTCTTTGGCGTTGAGTCAGGTGATCTGTTTATCGCGACCACTGGCTATACGGGGGAGGCGGGTTATGAAATCGCACTGCCGAATGAACAGGCAGCGGATTTCTGGCAGAAGCTGGTACAGGCAGGTGTTAAGCCATGTGGCCTGGGCGCGCGCGATACGCTGCGCCTTGAAGCGGGCATGAACTTGTACGGTCAGGAAATGGACGAGGGCGTTTCGCCGCTCGCAGCCAATATGGGCTGGACCATTGCCTGGGAACCGGCGGACCGTGATTTTATCGGTCGCGAAGCGCTCGAATTACAGCGCGAGAAAGGTACCGAACAACTGGTCGGTCTGATCATGACCGAGAAAGGCGTGCTGCGTAACGAATTGCCGGTGCGGTTTACTGATGCCCAGGGTAACGCGTGTGAAGGCGTGATCACCAGTGGAACTTTCTCTCCGACGCTGGGCTACAGTATCGCACTGGCGCGTGTGCCTGCGGGCATTGGCGACACGGCGATCGTCCAGATCCGTAATCGTGAAATGCCGGTGAAAGTGACGAAACCTATTTTTGTACGCGCTGGCAAAGCCGTCGCGTGATTCATTCTTATTTGGAGATTTAGTGATGAGCAACGTACCTGCAGAACTGAAATACAGCAAAGAACACGAGTGGCTGCGTAAAGAAGCGGATGGCACGTACACCATCGGTATCACTGAACATGCGCAGGAATTATTGGGCGACATGGTGTTTGTTGACCTGCCAGAAGTGGGCGCAACTGTTGCCGCAGGCGATGATTGTGCCGTCGCTGAATCAGTAAAAGCGGCTTCCGATATTTATGCCCCGATCAGCGGTGAAATCGTTGCTGTTAACGAGGCTCTGGGCGATGCGCCGGAGCAGGTTAACAGCGAGCCCTATGGCGAAGGCTGGATTTTCAAAATTAAAGCCAGCGATGAATCGGAAGTTGATGCGCTGTTGAGTGCAACAGAATACGAAGCACTGTTAGAAGACGAGTAAATACGCGTCATCCTTCACGTTGCAGGCTCGTTGGCTTCGCCGCTTAACCCCAGCCACTTACTTTTGTACGTTCCTGGGGATTCACTGCCTCGCCGCTTCCTGCAACGCGAATGATTTAGCGTATTCAGGCAAGAAATCACGATTTCCAAATTGATTCACCGCACGTTTCAGGAACCATCGCTCATGACACAGACTTTAAGCCAGCTTGAAAACCGTGGCGCTTTCATTGAACGTCACATTGGGCCGGATGCTCAGCAACAGCAAGAGATGCTGAAAACGGTTGGCGCGGATTCGTTAAATGCACTGATTTCGCAGATCGTGCCAAAAGATATCCAGCTTGCCACGCCGCCGCAGGTGGGTGAAGCCACGACTGAATATGCCGCGCTGGCGGAGCTAAAAGCAATTGCCGGACGTAACAAGCGCTTTAAGTCTTACATTGGCATGGGCTATACCAACGTGCAGTTGCCGCCGGTGATCCTGCGCAATATGCTGGAAAACCCGGGCTGGTACACCGCCTACACCCCGTATCAGCCAGAAGTCTCCCAGGGCCGTCTGGAAGCACTGCTGAACTTCCAGCAGGTAACACTGGATCTGACCGGCCTCGACATTGCCTCTGCTTCTCTGCTGGATGAAGCTACTGCCGCTGCCGAAGCGATGGCGATGGCAAAGCGCGTCAGCAAACTGAAAAATGCCAACCGTTTCTTTGTTGCCGCCGACATACATCCGCAAACGCTGGATGTGGTGCGCACCCGTGCCGAAACCTTTGGTTTTGACGTCATCGTGGATGATGCCAGCAAAGTGCTGGATCATCAGGATGTGTTTGGCGTGCTGTTGCAGCAGGTAGGCACGACTGGCGAAGTACACGACTACAGTGCGCTGATCGCCGAACTGAAAGCCCGGAAAATTGTGGTCAGCGTCGCCGCCGATTTTATGGCGCTGGTGCTGCTGACCGCGCCGGGCAAACAAGGGGCTGATATTGTCTTCGGTTCTGCGCAGCGTTTCGGCGTGCCGATGGGATACGGCGGCCCGCATGCGGCATTCTTTGCCGCCAAAGATGAATTCAAACGCTCCATGCCTGGCCGTATTATCGGCGTTTCAAAAGATGCGGCGGGCAATACCGCGCTGCGCATGGCGATGCAGACCCGCGAGCAGCATATTCGCCGCGAGAAAGCGAACTCCAACATTTGTACCTCACAGGTGTTACTGGCCAATATAGCCAGCCTGTATGCCGTTTATCACGGGCCGGTTGGTCTGAAACGCATCGCGAATCGAATCCACCGTCTGGCCGACATTCTGGCTACCGGCCTGCAACAAAAAGGGTTGAAACTGCGTCACGCCCACTACTTCGATACCCTGTGCGTTGAAGTGGCCGATAAAGCCGCCGTGCTGGCACGCGCGCAAGTCGCGGAAATTAACCTGCGCAGCGATATTCTGAATGCCGTGGGTATCACGCTTGATGAAACCACTACCCGTGATGATGTGCAGAAACTCTTTGCCGTGGTGCTGGGTGATGCGCACGGACTGGATATCGACGCACTGGATAAAGAGGTGGCGCTCGACAGCCGTTCTGTGCCTGCCGCGATGTTGCGTGATGATGCTATCCTGAGCCACCCGGTCTTTAATCGCTATCACAGCGAAACTGAGATGATGCGCTACATGCACTCTCTGGAGCGCAAAGATCTGGCGCTCAACCAGGCGATGATCCCATTGGGCTCCTGTACCATGAAGCTGAACGCCGCAGCGGAAATGATCCCAATCACCTGGCCTGAATTCGCAGAACTACATCCGTTCTGTCCGCCAGAGCAAGCCGAAGGCTACCATCATATGATCGCTCAGCTTTCCGACTGGCTGGTGAAACTGACGGGTTACGATGCCCTTTGTATGCAGCCGAACTCTGGCGCGCAGGGGGAATATGCAGGCCTGCTGGCGATTCGTCACTATCATGAGAGCCGTAATGAAGGCCATCGTGATATCTGCCTGATCCCGGCGTCTGCGCACGGGACCAACCCGGCGTCTGCACAGATGGCAGGTATGCAGGTGGTGGTTGTTGCCTGTGATAAGAACGGCAACATCGATCTGGCCGATCTGCGCGCGAAAGCGGAACAACATGCGGCAAACCTCTCTTGCATCATGGTGACCTACCCATCCACTCACGGTGTTTACGAAGAGACTATCCGTGAAGTATGCGAAATTGTGCACCAATTTGGCGGGCAGGTTTACCTTGACGGCGCGAATATGAACGCACAGGTGGGAGTTACCTCACCGGGCTTTATCGGCGCTGATGTGTCGCATCTCAACCTGCATAAAACCTTCTGTATTCCGCACGGCGGCGGCGGTCCTGGTATGGGGCCGATTGGTGTGAAAGCGCATCTGGCGCCGTTTGTACCCGGTCACAGCGTGGTACAGATTGAAGGCATGCTGACCCGACAGGGCGCGGTATCCGCCGCTCCGTTTGGCAGCGCGTCGATTTTGCCAATCAGCTGGATGTACATCCGTATGATGGGGGCCGAAGGGCTGAAACAGGCAAGCCAGGTGGCAATTCTGAATGCTAACTACATTGCCAGCCGCCTGAAAGAGGCATTCCCGGTTCTTTATACTGGTCGTGATGGTCGGGTGGCGCATGAATGTATTCTCGACATTCGTCCGCTGAAAGAAGAGACCGGTATTAGCGAACTGGATATTGCGAAGCGCCTGATTGATTACGGTTTCCATGCGCCGACCATGTCCTTCCCGGTCGCGGGTACGCTGATGGTTGAGCCGACCGAGTCTGAAAGCAAAGCCGAACTGGATCGCTTTATTGACGCTATGCTGGCCATACGTGGCGAAATCAACCGCGTAAAAGCGGGCGAATGGCCGCTTACCGATAACCCTCTGGTGAATGCACCGCATACGCAGAACGAGCTGGTAGCCGAGTGGCATCACGGTTATACCCGGGAGCAGGCTGTCTTCCCGGCGGGTGTAGCGAACAAGTACTGGCCAACGGTGAAACGTCTTGATGATGTTTACGGCGACCGTAACCTGTTCTGCTCCTGCGTACCGATGAGCGAATATCAGTAATTAGCGCTACGCTTTTACAGGCCGGGTGACGTTCGCGTTGCCCGGCCTTTTTATTAGGGGGAATGCAGATTGGCAATTGCACTTGTCACTGGCGGTAGCCGGGGAATAGGGAAGGCGACAGCGTTGTTGCTGGGCGCAGAAGGGTATACGGTCGCGGTCAATTATCAGCACAATGTGCAGGCCGCGCAGTCTGTGGTGGAGACTATTATTGCGGCGGGCGGGAAAGCGTTCGCGATACAGGCAGATATCGGTGAAGAAGCACAGGTCGTGGCGATGTTTGCACGTATTGATGAGGCGGGTGAACCGCTGACTGCGCTGGTAAATAACGCCGGAATCTTGTTTACCCAGAGTCGTGTGGAAGCGATGACGGCGGAGCGCATTAATCAGGTTCTGCGGACTAACGTAACGGGCACCTTTCTCTGCTGCCGGGAGGCTATCAAGCGTATGGCGCTGCCTGATGGTGGAAAAGGCGGGGCTATAGTTAATGTCTCTTCAGCGGGGGCACGGCTCGGTTCGCCTGGCGAGTATGTTGATTATGCGGCCTCGAAGGGGGCAATGGATACGCTTACCACGGGCTTATCGGTGGAAGTCGCGGCGCAAGGGATTCGGGTTAACAGCGTTCGGCCGGGGTTTATCTATACGGAAATGCATGCCTCTGGCGGTGAACCCGGGCGGGTCGATCGGGTGAAGTCCGCACTGCCGATGCAGCGTGGCGGTCAGCCAGAAGAGGTGGCTCAGGCGATTGTCTGGCTGCTGAGCGATAAGGCGTCTTATGTAACCGGAAGTTTTATCGAGCTGGCGGGCGGGAAGTAGTGCCGGTTTATCCCCTCACCCCGTAGGGGCGAGGGGAACTCAACTTAGATATTCTCGCCGTTGCTGGCGATCACTTCTTTATACCAGTTAAAACTCTTCTTACGGGAACGGGACATATCGCCGGTGCCGTCATCATGTTTATTCACGTAGATAAAGCCGTAGCGTTTGCTGTACTGGCCGGTGGTAAAAGAGACACAGTCGATACAGCCCCACGGGGTGTAACCCATCAGGTCAACGCCATCATACGTCACCGCTTCAACCATCTCTTTTACGTGAGCACGCAGATAATCGATACGATAATCGTCAATAATGCTGCCGTCTTCCTCTACTTTGTCATATGCACCAAAGCCGTTTTCAACAATAAACAGCGGCTTCTGATAACGTTCATACAGTTCGCACAGCGCATAACGTAGGCCTACCGGATCAATCTGCCAGCCCCAGTCGGACGCTTTTACGTGCGGGTTCGGTACGCTGCCCTGGAAGCCGGAAATGGCATCACCGGTGCCGCCTTCGGCTTTTACCGCATTGGTCATGTAGTAGCTAAAGCCGAGATAGTCACAGGTTCCTTCACGCAGAGCCTGCTCGTCGCCCGCTTCCATTTTGATGTTGAAACCGCGGCGTTCCCATTCGTTTAACACATAAGACGGGTAGTAACCACGCAACTGGACGTCGGTAAAGACATAGCGCTCACGCATGGATTCCTGCGCAAACATCACATCTTCTGGCTTACAGGAGAACGGGTACAGTGGCACCATGGCCAGCATGCAGCCGATTTTCATTTCTGGATTGATGCGGTGACCGATTTTCACCGACAGCGCGCTGGCCACGAACTGATGGTGCAGTACCTGGTACATGGTCTCTTCCGGGTTTTCATGATCGGTATAGACCACACCGGAACAGCAGTAGCCAAACAGCGGCGCACGCCAGTTACGCTGGTTATTGATTTCGTTGAAGGTCATCCAGTATTTCACCTTCGCTTTGTAGCGTTCAAACACCACTTCGGCGAAGCGAACAAAGAAATCCACGACCTTACGGTTGGTCCAGCCGCCGTATTCCTGCACCAGGTGCAGCGGCATTTCGAAGTGGGACAGGGTGATGACAGGTTCGATGTTATATTTGAGCAGCTCGTCAAACATATCATCATAGAATTTCAGGCCTTCTTCGTTAGGCTGCAGTTCGTCGCCTTTCGGAAAGATGCGTGTCCAGGCGATAGAGGTACGGAAGCATTTGAAGCCCATTTCAGCGAAGAGTTTAATGTCTTCTTTGTAGTGACCGTAAAAATCGACCGCTTCATGGTTCGGGTAGTATTTTCCTTCGATGACCTGGCGGGTGATTTCGCGTGGAACGCCGTGCGCGCCACCGGTGAGTACATCACAAATGCTTGGGCCTTTTCCACCCTGATTCCAGCCCCCTTCAACCTGATGTGCAGCAACGGCGCCGCCCCATAAAAAGTCTTTCGGTAAGGTCAATTTTTTCATCGTCATTACTCTCGCCCTGGTAATAAAATCTGCGCTCGAGTCTAGCAAAGGGAATAAAAATGTCACGATATAACAAATTACCCTCCTGGTGATTTGTTACTTCAATAAAACAATATGTTTTTTTATGCTATTTTCTTCGCCAGTTTCCGGCCTAGTGATTCCAGAATATAGATCACCGGAATTTGTGTCGTAATATCGTAAACGCCGGCAATGCGTGTTTGGGGTACATGCCAGGAAAGATTAAAATCCGCCAGTTTTGCCAGTCGCGAATGCTCATGGCTGGTGATGGTCAGGACTTTGCAGTGATGGAGGCTGAACTGGCTGGCAAAACGCAGAATCTCCTCGGTTTCTCCGGAGACAGACAATACAATAGCCAGCGCATTTCTTGCCATGTCATTGGTGACCGGAAAATAAGGATCGTCAATATGATTACTGAATTTCCCGACGTTGGAAAAGAAGCGTGCGCCATATTTTGCCAGAGCGCCGGATGTCCCCGCGCCAACAAATATAATACGCTCTGACGATAATATAATGTCGACCGCTTTATCTAATAAAGTGTCAAACTCATCGTTATTCACACTTTTAAAAAAGCTGATAATTTCACTGGCGCCAAAATTAGCCTGCTGGGGCTCGTTTTGTTCTAAATATAATTTAAAGCGGACGCGAAATTCTGAATAGCCTTCACATTGCAGCTTGCGGCAGAAACGCAGCACCGTGGTGGTTGACACCCCAGCTCCGTCGGCCAGTTCGCGGATGGTCATATACATCACTTTGTCACGATTTTTGACGACATAGTTGTAGACCATCATCTCAAGATTGTTGAGACTGGCGATAGCGGCGTGGGAGAACATACTCACAGTGTCAACGACTCACTTATCAGATTTATCATCAGGGAATAATAACATGCAGCCGAACGACATCACTTTTTTTCAGCGCTTTCAGGATGACATTCTGGCGGGTCGCAAAACAATTACTATCCGTAATGAAAGTGAATCGCACTTTCGCGCCGGGGATATCTTGCGCGTGGGACGTTACGAAGATGATGGTTATTTTTGCACCATAGAGGTGATTGGTACGTCAGCGACCACCCTTGACGGCCTGACAGAAGAACATGCGCAGCAGGAAAACATGTCCCTGGCTGAACTCAAAGCTGTTATTGCCGCTATCTATCCCGGACAGAATCAGTTTTATGTGATTGATTTCAGGGTCCTGTAGAAAAACAGTAACACCTGTTAGTTAAAAATTAATTTTAACTTATTGATATTTATATATTCATATAAATATCATGATTTATTTAAGCGAACAGGTGTGCACTGGAATCATTCTCAGTTACTCTATAGTCGCGACGTTTTATTTTCAGTACCCGGAGTTAACTATGGTGGATAAACCATTCATCAAACAGGGATACACGCTGGCTGAGGAAATAGCCAACAGCATCAGCCATGGCATCGGGCTGGTGTTTGGTATTGTAGGACTGGTGCTTCTGCTGGTGCAGGCCGTCGACAGTAATGCCAGCACGCTGGCGATCACCAGTTATAGTCTCTACGGCGGCAGCATGATTTTGCTGTTTCTCGCCTCCACGCTTTATCACGCTATACCGCATCAGCGGGCAAAAGTGTGGCTTAAGAAATTTGACCATTGCGCAATCTATCTACTGATTGCCGGAACCTATACGCCTTTTCTGCTGGTGGGGCTGGATTCGCCGCTGGCAAGGGGATTGATGATTGTTATCTGGGGCCTTGCACTGCTGGGCATCCTGTTCAAGTTGACCATTGCTCACCGTTTCAAAGTGCTATCGCTGGTGACCTATCTGACCATGGGCTGGCTTTCACTGATTGTGGTTTATCAACTGGCGATCAAGCTGGCGGTTGGCGGAGTAACATTACTGGCGGCAGGTGGGGTGGTTTACTCACTGGGCGTGATATTTTACGTCTGTAAGCGTATTCCCTATAACCACGCCATCTGGCACGGCTTTGTGCTGGGTGGCAGTGTGTGCCACTTTCTGGCGATTTATCTGTACGTTGGGCAGATTTAAACGCTGACATGTTAGAGGAAAACGCCCCGGCGGCGCTACGCTTGTCGGGGTTATGCCACATAGCGGCTCTAAACCAGGCTGTCTGTGGTTCGCTAGCCCGGACAAAACGTAGCATCGCCCCGGGGAAGCGCGTCAGCGCTCCAGCCCGGAAACGGTAACTTAGCTCTCTTCCAGCGAATAGGGCAGTGGCTCAATTGCCAGAGTATTCGCATCATCGCGCACGCGAAATACGCTATCTGGCTCCATATCGTTGTTCATCACCGTCTGAACCAGCAGTTTGCCGTCATCCAGTTGCACCGCAGCCAATACCGTGCCGGTGCGACGCCAGTTTTCACCCATCTTAAGTTCCAGATCTTCACCAGCTTCCGGCACCCGGCTGGCTTTCCCCGCCAGATACCACAGTGCACGCTTGTTCGCACCACGGAATTTCGCACGGGCGACCATCTCCTGCCCGGTGTAGCACCCTTTCTTGAAACTGATGCCGCCCAGCGCCTGAATGTTTGTGGCCTGGGGAATAAATTGCGCGCTATTGACGGCGTCAATGACAGGGAGGCCCGCTTCGATATTGAGCGCCAGCCACTGCTGGCTGTTGTTCAGTTGTGCTTCGCCACGCAGGGCTTCTGTTACTTTTTCTGCGGTGGCGACATCGGTCACCAGTAAAAAACGTTCCGCCGGATGGGCAAACCAGAGAAGCGTGGTTTCACCATCACGCACCAGCTGTTTATCTGCGTCCGGCAGGGCTGAAAACAGATTTGCAAGCGCGGCGCGGGCCTGGAACCCGGCAATACCAAGCAGCACATGTTCATTGTCTGCTTCGATAGTAACTTTGGAGAAGACAGCATACTTTTTCAATTCTTTAAGCTGTGCGTCTGCAACGCTGCGGCGTAAAATCCAGCTAAAACCCTCGGCGGTACGGAACAGACGCAGATTGCTCCACATTTTGCCTTTCGCATCGCAATGCGCAGCCAGCAGATGCTGGTCGTCAGTCAGTTTCGCCACATCGGCTGTCACCTGGCCTTGCAGGTATTTCTCACTGTCTGCGCCCTTGATAGTTGCCAGTGACCAGTCATCGAGAGTCATAAGCGTCAGCGGCAAACGCGCTGACGCGGTCGGCTGACGCGGAGGAAACGGAGTAAAAGCCATAGTATTGTCCTGATTAGCCTGATGCGTTTTATCACCTAATGGTAAAAGAGCCGTTGCCCAATGCAAGCGATAAAAACAGGCGATTTGTGCCTTATAACGAGTATGGGTAAAGCCACGCAAAATGGCCGTAATAGTTGCAATTGATGGGATTTATTCTGGAAGTCTCCTCGTAAATATAAATATTCCGCCGATGGATGATTAAAAACACGTTACAATGGCAGCCCATCGTGGCTATGCAGGTTTCAGAACATGGATATTAACAACAAAGCCCGTATTCATTGGGCATGTCGACGTGGAATGCGTGAGCTGGATATTTCCATCATGCCTTTCTTTGAACATGAATATGATTCGCTGAGTGATGATGACAAACGCGTGTTTGTGCGTCTTCTGCAGAGCGATGACCCGGATTTATTTAACTGGCTGATGAATCACGGCAAGCCTCAGGATGAGGAGTTGCAGCGAATGATCCAGTTAATTCAGACACGGAATCGGGAACGTGGTCCTGTGGCAATCTGATATACGCGTCTCCTGGCGCTCACAATGGCTCTCACTTTTACTCCATGGCTTGATGGCGGCATTTGTATTGCTGTTGCCCTGGCCGTTGAGCTATACGCCGCTTTGGCTAATGCTTTTGTCACTGGTGGTGTTCGACAGCGTAAGGAGTCAGCGCCGCATTAATGCCTGTCAGGGGGAGATCAAACTGCTGATGGATGCGCGTTTGCGCTGGCAAGGCGTAGAATGGGAAATCGTCGGAACACCATGGATGCTGAATATTGGTATGGTTCTGCGTTTGCGTCGGGAAAAAGATGGTCGCCGACAGCATTTGTGGCTGGCGGCAGACAGCATGGATGCGCAAGAGTGGCGTGATTTACGCCGACTGATTTCGCAACAATCGGCGCAACGCCAGCACTAAGCTCAGGCGAACTGTCCGGCCATTTCTACCAGAATCTGTTCGCACCAGTTCTGAATACGTTCATCGCTCAGGTCATATTGGTTGGTTTCATCCAGCGCGAGACCTACAAACAGCTGACCATCAGCAGTGATCGGTTTGGTGCTGGTGAATTCGTAGCCTTCTGTTGGCCAGTAACCAATGAATTTTACTCCGCGCGGGGCCAGCTTATCGTGAAGCATTCCGAGCGCGTCGAGGAACCACTCGCCGTAGCCGAGCTGGTCGCCCATACCGTACAGTGCGACAATTTTTCCGTCGAGATTGAGTGTGTCGAGCTGATCCCAGATGGCTTCCCAGTCTTCCTGCAATTCGCCAAAGTCCCAGGTGGGAATGCCAAGAATCAGAGCGTCGTACTGCTCCATTAACGCGGGAGCGTCGTCTTTCAGGTTGTGTAACGTCACCAGTTCCGGGCCGATAATATCGCGGATTTTTTCTGCCGCCATTTCGGTGTAGCAGGTACTGGAACCATAAAACAGGCCGATGTTCATAACGTAAACGTCTCAATTCCGGATGTGTCTTTGCGAGCAGTGTACCAGAATCATACCGCAATCAGGCATAATGCAAGGATTCGAGGCAAGGAGGAGCACAGGTGGAACAAGATTTCGCACGTATCGAACAATTTCTTGATGCCCTCTGGCTTGAGCGAAACCTGGCGGAAAACACCCTTAGTGCGTATCGCCGTGATTTGCAGGGCCTTGTGGAATGGCTACATCATCAGGGGCTGTCGCTGGAAAGCGCGCAGGCAGATGATTTGCAAAACCTTCTGGCGCAAAGAATGGACGGTGGCTATAAAGCAACGAGTTCAGCACGATTGCTCAGCGCCATGCGTCGTTTTTTTCAGCATCTCTACAGGGAGAAGTTTCGTCAGGACGATCCCAGTGCATTACTCGCTTCGCCGAAACTGCCGCAGCGCCTTCCGAAAGATCTCAGTGAAGCGCAGGTTGAGCGGCTATTAGCATCGCCGTGCATTGACCAGCCGCTGGAGTTACGCGATAAAGCGATGCTGGAAGTGCTTTATGCTACCGGGCTTCGTGTCTCAGAACTGGTTGGGCTGACGATGAGCGACATTAGCTTGCGCCAGGGCGTTGTGCGTGTCATCGGTAAAGGTAATAAAGAACGTCTTGTTCCGCTGGGAGAAGAAGCGGTGTACTGGGTGGAAAACTATCTGGAACATGGGCGCCCCTGGCTGTTGAATGGCGTATCGATTGACGTACTGTTTCCGAGCCAGCGTGCTCAACAGATGACACGGCAAACATTCTGGCATCGCATCAAGCATTATGCGCAACTGGCTGGCATCGACAGCGAAAAACTCTCGCCGCACGTTTTGCGTCATGCGTTTGCTACCCATTTACTGAATCACGGTGCAGACTTACGTGTGGTTCAGATGTTGCTTGGCCACAGCGATCTCTCCACAACCCAGATTTATACGCATGTCGCGACGGAGCGGCTGCGACAGCTTCATCAGCAACATCACCCGCGGGCGTGATAGTTGTTTTTTAAAGGATACGTTATGAAAAAAGGTTTTATCATGTTCACCCTGCTGGCGGCGGCGCTGACTGGCACGGCACGTGCCGACGATGCCGCTATCAAGCAATCGCTGGCAAAATTGGGTGTACAGAGTTCCGATATTCAGCCTGCGCCTGTTGCCGGAATGAAAACAGTGCTGACCAATAGCGGCGTGCTGTATGTCACTGATGACGGCAAACATATCATTCAGGGGCCCATGTACGACGTGAGCGGCGCCCAGCCGGTAAATGTCACCAACCAGTTACTGATGACGCATCTCAATGCTCTGGAAAAAGAGATGATTGTCTATAAAGCGCCACAGGAAAAGCATGTGATCACCGTATTCACGGACATCACCTGCGGCTACTGCCACAAACTGCATGAAGAGATGGCAGACTATAACGCGCTGGGTATCACCGTGCGTTACCTGGCTTTCCCGCGCCAGGGGCTGCAGAGTCAGGCCGGGCAGGATATGAAAGCCATCTGGTGCGCAAAAGACCGTAACAAAGCCTTTGATGACGCGATGGGCGGCAAGGGTGTTAAGCCAGCCAGTTGCGATCTTGATATCGCCGATCACTATGCACTTGGCGTGCAGTTTGGTGTGAACGGTACGCCAGCCATTGTGTTAAACGATGGTTCCGTTGTACCAGGATATCAGGGGCCGAAAGAGATGAAAGCTTTCCTCGATCAACATCAAAAACAGACTGGCGGTAAGTAATTCACGTGAAAGCCGAAATTCGACTTCGCCGCCGCGAAGTAAACGACGCGGCGGATTTACCTGCCGATCTTCCCCCACTTCTGCGTCGTCTTTATGCCAGTCGCGGTGTTTGCAGCGCGGCGGATCTGGAGCGCGGGGTGAAAGGCATGCTGCCCTGGCAGCGGCTGCATGGTATTGATAAAGCGGTAGAGATTCTCTATAACGCCTTGCGCGAAGGGTTGCGCATTGTGGTTGTCGGTGATTTTGACGCCGATGGTGCAACCAGTACCGCGCTGAGCGTTCTGGCCTTACGCGCACTGGGCGGCAATAACATCGCCTATCTGGTGCCGAACCGTTTTGAAGACGGTTATGGGTTAAGTCCCGAGGTCGTCGATCAGGCGCACGCGCGCGGCGCGCAACTGATCCTGACCGTGGACAACGGTATCTCGTCACATGCCGGAGTTGAACGGGCTCATGCGCTGGGTATTCCGGTGGTGGTAACCGACCACCATCTTCCCGGCGAAACCCTGCCCAATGCCGAAGCCATCATTAACCCGAACCTGCGCGAGTGCGATTTTCCCTCGAAGTCGCTTGCGGGAGTGGGCGTGGCCTTCTATCTGATGCTGGCATTGCGAACTTTTTTACGTGACAAAGGCTGGTTCGATGAGCGTGGGCTGGCGATCCCTAACCTGGCGGAACTGCTTGATTTAGTGGCCTTAGGCACCGTTGCGGATGTCGTGCCGTTGGATGCCAACAACCGCATTCTGACCTGGCAGGGCTTAAGCCGCATTCGTGCCGGGAAATGCCGTCCTGGCATCAAAGCGCTACTCGAAGTTGCTAATCGCGATGCGCAGAAACTGGCGGCCAGCGACTTAGGCTTTGCGCTTGGCCCACGTCTGAATGCCGCTGGGCGTCTGGATGATATGTCAGTTGGCGTGGCGCTGTTGCTCAGTGACAATCTCGGCGAAGCACGTGTGCTGGCCAGCGAACTTGATGCGCTAAACCAGACGCGCAAAGAGATTGAGCAGGGTATGCAGGCAGAAGCGTTGACGCTGTGCGAAAAACTGGAACGTAGCCGGGATACGCTACCGGGCGGTCTGGCTATGTACCATCCCGAATGGCACCAGGGAGTAGTCGGTATTCTGGCGTCGCGCATTAAAGAACGCTTCCACCGTCCGGTTATCGCTTTTGCGCCTGCCGGAGATGGCACTTTAAAAGGCTCAGGACGTTCAATCCAGGGGCTTCACATGCGCGATGCACTGGAGCGTCTGGATACGCTTCACCCTGGGCTGATGATCAAGTTCGGTGGTCATGCGATGGCGGCGGGGCTGTCGCTGGAGGAGGCGCGGTTTGAGGAGTTCCAGCGCTACTTTGGCGAACTGGTCACCGAGTGGCTGGATCCGGCACTGTTGCAAGGTGAAATCGTCTCTGATGGCCTGTTAAAACCGGATGAAATGACCCTTGATACAGCTGAAATGTTGCGCGATGCCGGGCCCTGGGGGCAGATGTTCCCGGAACCGCTGTTTGATGGCGAATTTCGCCTTTTGCAACAACGGCTGGTAGGGGAGCGCCATCTCAAAGTGATGGTCGAACCGGTCGGCGGAGGCCCCCTGCTTGACGGTATTGCCTTTAATGTTGATACCACCTGCTGGCCCGATAACGGCGTGCGCGTCGTCAATATCGCTTATAAACTGGATGTGAATGAGTATCGCGGCAATCGCAGCGTGCAATTAATCATTGATCACCTGTGGCCAATTTAACGCCAGTATTCTCTACTAATAAGGGCTGAAATCCGGTAAAATTCCGCCCTTATGACCGCATTTTGACAAGTCCATCTAAAGAAATCAGACCATGTTTGAAATTAACCCGGTAAAAAATCGCATTCAGGACCTCACGGAGCGCTCCGACGTTCTTAGGGGGTATCTTTGACTATGACGCTAAGAAAGAGCGTCTGGAAGAAGTAAACGCCGAGCTGGAACAGCCGGATGTCTGGAACGAACCTGAACGCGCACAAGCGCTGGGTAAAGAGCGTTCCTCCCTCGAAGCCATTGTTGATACACTCGACCAAATGAGTCAGGGGCTGGAAGATGTTTCCGGTCTGCTGGAACTGGCTGTCGAAGCTGACGACGAAGAAACCTTCAACGAAGCCGTTGCTGAACTCGATGCTCTGGAAGAAAAACTGGCACAGCTCGAATTCCGCCGTATGTTCTCTGGTGAATACGACAACGCCGACTGCTACCTGGATATTCAGGCCGGTTCCGGCGGCACCGAGGCACAGGACTGGGCGAGTATGCTGGAGCGCATGTATCTGCGCTGGGCAGAAGCGCGTGGCTTTAAGACTGAAATCATCGAAGAATCCGAAGGTGAAGTGGCGGGTATCAAATCCGTTACGATCAAGATTTCCGGTGATTACGCCTATGGCTGGCTGCGTACCGAAACCGGCGTTCACCGCCTGGTGCGTAAGAGCCCGTTCGATTCCGGCGGCCGTCGCCACACGTCATTCAGTTCGGCGTTCGTTTACCCGGAAGTGGATGACGATATTGATATCGAAATCAACCCGGCGGATCTGCGTATCGATGTGTATCGCGCATCTGGCGCGGGCGGTCAGCACGTTAACCGTACGGAATCCGCGGTGCGTATTACCCACATTCCAACCGGGCTGGTGACGCAGTGCCAGAACGACCGCTCCCAGCACAAGAACAAAGACCAGGCCATGAAGCAGATGAAAGCGAAGCTTTATGAGCTGGAAATGCAGAAGAAGAATGCCGAAAAACAGGCGATGGAAGACAACAAATCCGACATCGGCTGGGGTAGCCAGATTCGTTCTTACGTCCTTGATGACTCCCGCATTAAAGACCTGCGCACCGGGGTTGAAACCCGTAACACGCAGGCGGTGCTGGATGGCAGCCTGGATCAATTTATCGAAGCAAGTTTGAAAGCAGGGTTATGAGGAACCAACATGTCTGAACAACAAGCACAGGGCGCTGACGCGGCAGTCGATCTTAATAATGAACTGAAAACTCGCCGCGAAAAGCTGGCATTGCTGCGTGAGCAAGGCGTGCCGTTCCCGAACGATTTTCGTCGCGACCACACCTCAGACCATCTGCACGCTGACTTCGATGCAAAAGAAAACGAAGAGCTGGAAGCACTGAACATTGAAGTGGCCGTTGCGGGTCGTATGATGACCCGTCGCATCATGGGTAAAGCGTCTTTCGTCACCCTCCAGGATGTTGGTGGTCGTATTCAGTTGTACGTTGCTCGTGATGATCTGCCGGAAGGTGTTTACAACGAACAGTTTAAAAAATGGGACCTGGGCGATATCCTGGGCGCGAAAGGCAAGCTGTTCAAAACCAAAACCGGCGAGCTGTCCATTCACTGTACTGAACTGCGTCTGTTGACCAAAGCCCTGCGCCCGCTGCCGGACAAATTCCACGGCCTGCAGGATCAGGAAGCGCGCTATCGTCAGCGCTATCTGGATCTGATCTCTAACGAAGATTCCCGCAACACATTTAAAGTGCGTTCCAAAATCATGGCCGGTATTCGCCAGTTCATGGTGAATCGCGACTTTATGGAAGTGGAAACCCCGATGATGCAGGTGATTCCTGGTGGTGCGTCTGCGCGTCCCTTTATCACCCACCACAACGCACTGGATCTGGACATGTACCTGCGTATCGCGCCGGAACTGTATCTGAAACGTCTGGTGGTTGGCGGCTTCGATCGCGTGTTCGAAATCAACCGTAACTTCCGTAACGAAGGTATCTCCGTTCGCCACAACCCTGAGTTCACCATGATGGAACTCTACATGGCATACGCAGATTACAAAGATCTGATCGAACTGACCGAATCCCTGTTCCGTACTCTGGCGCAGGATATTCTGGGTAAAACCGAAGTGCCTTACGGCGACGAAGTGTTCGATTTCGGTAAACCGTTCGAAAAACTGACCATGCGCGAAGCGATTCAGAAATACCGTCCGGAGACGAATATGGCGGACCTGGACAACTTCGACTCAGCGAAAGCTATTGCAGAAAGCATTGGCATTAAAGTTGAGAAAAGCTGGGGCCTGGGCCGTATTGTGACCGAGATCTTCGAAGAAGTGGCCGAAGCACACCTGATTCAGCCTACCTTCATCACCGAATATCCGGCTGAGGTGTCTCCGCTGGCGCGTCGTAACGATGTGAACCCGGAAATCACCGATCGCTTCGAGTTCTTTATCGGTGGACGTGAAATCGGTAACGGCTTTAGTGAACTGAACGATGCTGAAGATCAGGCACAACGCTTCCAGGATCAGGTTAACGCGAAGGATGCGGGCGATGACGAAGCGATGTTCTATGACGAAGACTATGTGACCGCGCTGGAGCATGGTTTGCCGCCGACTGCGGGTCTGGGTATTGGTATCGACCGTATGGTTATGCTGTTTACTAATAGCCACACCATCCGCGACGTGATTCTGTTCCCGGCGATGCGTCCGGTTAAATAAGTCGTTAAGACATGAAAAAAGCCCCGGTGTGCAAACACGGGGCTTTTTTATTGCCTGACGCTGGCGGCAAACTCTCTGAGTTGCTCGTTGGCGTTATCTGCTTCCAGCACCATCCACGGACTAAATGCCCAGGGGGTTGCAACCAGAGAGAGGAAGAGGGCATCAAGTTTAACCCAATGATAATCCATAACCTCATCGGTATTGATTCGCAATGGCGTAATGATTTGTGCAGCAAACACGGGGCAAATTTCGTTTTCGACAATCCCGGACGGATCGGTCTCGCGATAACGGAAACCCGGCGCAATAGAGGTAATATCGATAATATCCACACCCACTTCATAGCGGCAGCGGCGAACCATGGCCTGTTCAAGCGTTTCTCCCTGCTGTGGGTGTCCACAGACGGAGTTGGTCCACACGCCCGGCCAGGCTTTTTTGCTCATGGCCCGACGGGTGACCAGACATTCACCGCGTGAATTGAAAAGCCAGGAAGAGAAGGCGAGATGTAGCGGGGTGTTATGGTGATGAGCGGTATATTTTTCTTCCATGCCGATGGGTGAGCCGTGCTCATCCAGTAAAATGACATGTTCTTGCATGCTTATGATATCTCCGGATCGACATAAAACCGTATGACGCGACGGCAGTGTGACTACGGCGCAACTCCGTAGCCGGACCGGTGGCGTCGCGCCAACGGTTAAACATTATACCCGTTCTCAGGCAAACAGTTTGGCCCAGAGGGCGGAAAAGGGCATTACCAGCAAAAGGCCGGGTAGCATATTGGCAACCGGAAACGGTTTTATATTGCAGATACGCAATCCTGTGACCATAAAGTGACTACCTGAAACCAGAGAAATTATTGCTCACGGCTACCCCTTTATCGTCAGTGAGCGGTAAGTGGTTGGCATCCCGGTGTTGGCTGCCTAGAATAAGGGGTCATTCATTTTTTCAGAGGATCTGTTTTGCGTGCAGGAAGCCTGACAAGAAACCCACTTCACATTGTTATTTGCCTGGCCGTGGCGTTATTGCTGGCGGGGTGTGCTGGCAGCAAATCGTCTGAGAGCGGCAATGTTTACACAGTAAAACGTGGGGACACACTATATAAAATTTCGCGCCAGACTGGCACCAGCGTGAATGACCTTGCCCGGCTTAACGGGATTTCCCCGCCGTACACCATTGAGGTCGGTCAACGTCTGAAACTGAACGGCTCGTCGAAATCGTCCTCTGCAAAAGGCGGCACCCAAACGGCTAAAGTCGTGCCTTCATCGGCTGTGCCGCTCTCTTCCTGGCCCCCCGTTGGGCAGCGCTGCTGGCGTTGGCCGACCACTGGCAAGGTGATCAGACCCTATTCCACATCCGAAGGCGGGAATAAAGGGATTGATATTGCAGGTTCTCGCGGGCAGGCGGTTTACGCAGCCGGAGCAGGGAAGGTGGTCTATGCCGGGAACCAGCTGCGCGGTTATGGCAACCTGATCATGATTAAGCACAGCGATGAGTACATCACGGCTTATGCGCACAACGACACTATCCTTGTTAACAACGGGCAGAGTGTGAAGATTGGGCAAAAAATTGCCACGATGGGCAGCACTGATGCAGACGGAGTGCAGTTGCACTTCCAGATCCGCTATAAGGCAACGGCTATCGATCCGTTGCGTTATCTGCCACCACAGGGTAACCCGCCGAAGTGTTAAGATTAGCGCTAAGCGATTAATTTATGGTCAGTTAGTCGTTTAGCGTCTTGCCAGTCGGTGTTTAAGGTTTATAATGCCTGTCACACCACAAGGCGGGTGTAGTTCAATGGTAGAACGAGAGCTTCCCAAGCTCTATACGAGGGTTCGATTCCCTTCACCCGCTCCATAAGTTGCATTTTCAGCTTTATTCCATCGCCATTATACCTTGAATCTCTCTGCATTATGGCGCGTTTTGCCGTTTACTGATTTCGGTATGTTTCCATTGTTATACCGTTAAGCCTTGTAAACAAAAAACTTTTCTCGACAACTACAGCATTGTTAACATTTTTTATTAACACAATACCCAGGCAGGCTAATGATAGCCCCGTCTTTTTTCTTTTTTGGTTCTTTTTTGAAAGATATGAAATCAAATGCAGGTAAACAGTTAAGTGCCTTTCTACATTTGTGTAATAAGAATAGCGCATTGTTATCGGCAATGATGAATAAAGATTTTTATAATATGGCATTCAACTATAACGGAAGTGATTTCGGCGATTACGATATTAAAATCCGTAGAACATATAATGGACTGGAGAAGAAACAGTGATAAACAATCGAGTAATACGAACGACCTTAGCTTTTCCACTATTAATGGTAGCCGTTTCTTCTCATGCCAGCAGCCTCCATTCGGGAGTGTATGAAGGTTTAATGTTAGCTATATCACCTGCCGGGCATATTACCGGTTATTATGCAGAATCTGCTGAGGGTGGCGTGAAACGCACCTGTTCATTTTCTTTATCAGGGCAGGTTTCCGCACAGGAAACGAATTCAATTACCTCATGGTCCACATCAGTATTACCAGGTCAAATTAGCGTCAGCACGGACGGCATAAAACTGACGATCCCAGACGGCCAAACGCATGCCGGGTGTATGAACGTACTAATGCCTGAAATTAATACGGGCCTTGAACTGGAAAAAACACAAGAGACGCACTGGCAAACGTTGGCACAGGCGAATGCTGAGCGTGTTTATCTGAGCTCAACTGCAGATGTCGGTACCCGACGTAAGGCATGGATTGTTAAGGATGATGTAGTGGGGGTTTTACAGACGCAAGCGGGCTGGACGCAAATTGAGTTTATTAGTGGAACAGGAAAAACGATTCGCGGCTGGGTTAACAGTAAGGAGATTCAGCCTCTTACACCTCCCGCTTCCTGACGTTGATATTACCCGTCGTTTATTCTGGCAAGTTTGCTACCGCTGATGCGTTTAACAAAGTTAGTTCAGTGTAGCGAGATGTCTGGCCGTGGTTGTTGACCTGTTCTCGCGAAAAGTTATCGGCTGGTCGATGCAACCCCGGAGACAAAAGATATTTTCCTCAACGCACTATTGATGGCTGTATGGCGGTGTAATCCCCAAAAACAGGTGCTGGTTTACTCGAATCAGGGCAGTCAGAAGTGGCAGTCGTTCATGAAATCACTCGGCCTGGAGGGCAGTATTAGTTGTCGTGGGAACTGTCACGACAACGCAGTTGCAGAAAGCTTTTTCAAGCCGCTGAAGCGTGAGCGGATAAAAGAAAAAGATCTACGGAACGCGGGAAGAAGCCTGCAGCGATATTTTTGATTACATCGAAATGATTTATGACAGTAAGCGTCGCCATGGTTCTGGCGATCAGATGTCACCAGCAGAATATGAAAACCAGTATTATCAAGGATTCGGAAGTGTCTTGATTTTCCGTGGCGATGCATCTTTTCGCAGAGCGCTGCTGAAAAGAGAGATGATGGCAAATCCTGACCTCCGCCCCGACGGAAGATCGCCAGGGCAGAGGCCGCAGAGCTGCTTTCCTGGCGTTAAATCATAAAGAAAAGCACTCTTTTTGGTGTTTAATTTTCGTATGTTAAATATCGAACCCTAATTCCTTAACAAGGTTACAGAGTTTTTTTGCACCATTAACATTTAAATGGTCCGAATCATAAAAATCTTCTGGAGTAAATGCTTTATGTGTGGACAAGTCCGTCATGAAAACATTATTGTCATTAACAATGCTTTTAATATACGTCAGCGTTTCATTTTTAAGGGTTTTATCGAAGTTTTCAACGTAAAACTGAGTGAACGGCATAACTATAAAATGAAGGTTTGAATTTGTTTCATCAATTAATGATAGTAAAGAGGAAAGGATTTTTTTATTATTTTCAAAGCTATGTTTTCTTTGGCAGTTTTTTGCCAGTGCTTTTACGCGCTTAAGGATATCAACGGATGAATATGAAAAGTCGGTAGAATTATTTCTTGCATTAATAAAATCGACTGATTCCTGCACGATCGCTTCATCAAGCAGTAAACTATTTAATCTTGATAACTCTTCATCATTAAAATAATGAGGGTGGTTTTTTTTACAGATCTGCTGAACCAGTAAATCCAGAGGCCCCAGGAGAGAGTGATTGTCTGTTTCACTTTTCGGTTTTTCAACTTTGCTTCTGAAATTATATTCAATATTATGGCTTTTGCAGAAATAGCGAGACACTGGAAATGTTGTTGCTTCGCCCATTGAAAACTCGAAAAAAACATCATAAAGGCCAATGCATATAATAAAGTTTCTTGTGCTTGTTATTTCGGTTATTTTTTTAATCAGACTATATGATAAAGTAAAATCACCAGAAAATAATGACAGGTTTACTGAGTTTTCTAAGAGTTCCTGAGGGAACCCCTGGTATGCATATGATGAACCTAATATTACACTCTTAATATCTGGTTCATTGATGAGCTTTTCATAACGGGAGTTGAGAAGCGGGATATAGCCAATATCTGTATGAAAACGGCTTGTGTTCTTTTCCGGGAATTGAAGCGCCGTCAGTATATCAGGAAATTGTATGTTGTTCTTTTTGAGGAAGTTAAATCCGAAGTAATCGGTGACAAGTATTGGGACCAGTGTCTCGTTATCCAGATCCAGGCGTATGTCTTCTGGATCTGTTTCCAGATTAACATTAAATGAAGTGATCCTTTCCATATTGAATGGAAGGAAAAGAGCGTTGCGTTGATATGAATCCCAGTCCTCACCAACAAATATGACGTGAAACGATTGTGTTGAAAGATAATATATAAAAAAAGAATTTAGATGTGATATTAATTCTTCAACATCCTCTGGTGTAACGTTTTTTTCAGCACAATAAATAAGTTTATTGATAAAAGATGTGGTGCTCTCATCATCATGTAAAAGGCTACTATTTGTAATAAATAAATCTTTCAATTCATCAATGACAGAATCACTTTCAATCCAACTGAGTTTTTGTGCTAGCAAATGAATGTTTTTAAGGAAAAGAGTTGTGTTATTCATTATTTTACCTGGTAGCCAATGAAAATAATCAAATTATAACGAGCACACGTGTTTTACTTGATTGTGAAGTATACAGGAGGCGATCGGATATGGAAATATTGAAGGATTAACCATAGTCGCTCTGGAAAGCCAAAACTTTTATATAATAAGCGTGCTATTTAAGCAAATGAGTCACACCACGGACTGAAATGCAATTACGGTTGTTCGTTGCAATGACATGGCAACGGGCAATTACGGGGCCGGATGCGGATAAACTTCGCGACCTGAAGGTGGCAAGTCTGCTGTCCTGGTGCGTAAAAAACGGTCAGTTGAAAGTAGCATG
The DNA here is from genome assembly GCA_900112785.1 of Phytobacter palmae. Lineage (GTDB taxonomy): Bacteria > Pseudomonadota > Gammaproteobacteria > Enterobacterales > Enterobacteriaceae > Phytobacter > Phytobacter palmae. Next base: position 405,133 of record FONB01000003.1, read on the forward strand.
ATGTCGGGCCATGAAAATAACAGGCAATAAAAAACCGGGGTGCATATACAAACCCCGGTAAAAGGTGGATCGATTATCAGGCTACACCTGCTCCTGATCAGTTTCTTATTGCTTTAAATTGCCTTGTGGTCTCAGTTAATGCTATTTCGGTTGGCAGGCGCTCCATAGAGCTTGCGCCATAGAAGCCGTTACATTCCGGGCAGTTCTCTAAAATGAATTTTGCATCTTCTGGCGTCGCAATGGGGCCACCATGGCACAGGACGATAACATCCGGACGCACTGCTTTTGCCGCTTTCGCCCAATCGTTAATTAATGGTACGCAGTCTTTCAGAGTGAGAGCAGTTTCCGCGCCGATATTCCCGCCGGTGGTTAACCCCATATGTGGCACGATAATATCTGCACCGGCTTCGGTCATCGCAATGGCATCTTCGCGGCTGAAGACATAAGGCGTCGTGAAGAGGCCTTTTTCATGCGCCAGACGAATCATATCCACTTCTAACGCATATCCCATTCCGGTCTCTTCGAGGTTAGCCCTGAAATTACCGTCGATCAGCCCCACGGTCGGGAAGTTCTGTACGCCAGCAAAGCCAATCGCTTTAATATCATCCAGAAACTTATCAAACTGGCAGAAAGGATCAGTGCCGTTCACGCCCGCCAGGACAGGCGTTTTTTTGGTAACCGGCAGCACTTCTTTTGCCATATCCATAACGATTTCATTGGCATTGCCGTAGGCCAGCAGCCCGGCTAATGAACCACGACCTGCCATGCGATAACGACCTGAGTTATAAATGACAATCAGATCAATACCACCGGCTTCTTCGCATTTTGCCGACAAACCTGTGCCCGCTCCGCCGCCGATGATGGGTTCCCCCCGGGCAATCATCTGATGAAATTTTTGCAATAATCCTTCACGCGTATGTTTCATGGCTTTAATTCCATCTTTAGTGAATTAATTCTTTGTGTAAATTTATAAGTAGCTGATTAAATTCGGCAGAATTGATGTGATGTGGGCTGACGATCAGTTTACGATGCGGCGTTTCGATAAATGCAGCCTTAAACGCATCGAGAAAAGCCTGATCTGCTTCTGGATCCCAGAAATCCCCGCCAATGTTGTCCAGGGCAGAAAAACCGCCCATGGGGATAGCAAATCTGACTTCTCCCTCACATCGATTTAAACGCTCGGCAATCCACGTCCCCATTTTGCCGTTTTCCTCTGGTGTTGTGCGCATCAATGTTACTTGTGGGTTGTGCTGATAAAGCCGACGACCCCGATAGTGCTCGGGTACCGAAGGCCGGGACCCAAAATTAACCATATCAAGTGCCCCGCAAGAGCCGATATACGGGATTTTAGTGCGGGCGATCGCGCCGAAGCGGTCATCACTACAGGCCAGAACGCCGCCAAACAGGTAGTCGCATACTTCGGTCGTGCTGATATCCAGTACGCTGTGTAATAAGTGGCTATCTGCCAGTTTTTCCATTGCCTTACCTCCGCTACCGGTGGCATGGAAAACCAGACAGTCATAATCGTTTTCTAATTTTTGTGTTAATTGCTGCACGCAGGGTGTCGTGACACCGAACATAGTGAGGCCAATGGCGGGTTTATCTGTGACGGCTTCGCTGTCGTTCTGACAGAACACCACTGCACCGGCAATCTGGTTAGCTGCGCTTTTTAAAACTTTGCGGGAAATTCGGTTTAAGCCTGAAATATCGGTGACAGAGTTCATTATGGCGATATCGCTGGCACCGATATAACCGGATACGTCTCCGGATGCCATCGTTGACACCATCAGTTTAGGAATGCCAATCGGCAGGGCCTGCATGGCTGGCGTAATTAATGCGGTATTGCCAGATCCCCCTAATCCGATAATGCCCAGCACATCTTCACGACTTTTTAAGAATAACTCAAAGGCGAGAGACATCGCGGTGATAGCTTTTCCTCTGTCACCACAAAAGACAGCACTTTCTCCCTCAGGATGAAAGCGGGCCACGGTTGTTGCTGTAATATCCGCACCCCTTGCGGAACTATCAGCGACTGTCGTCAGGTCAACGATGAGCGCATCGGCGCCTGTTTTTTTAATTAGCGACTTAACGTAAAAAGCTTCCGTGCTTTTCGTGTCAAGAGTTGTTACGACGTATATGTAGCCATTGTCTTTGCTCACGTGTTCTCCTTAACTAAACTCACTTTTGTAACGAGTATTTCAAAGTCGGAAGAGTGAAATGCATTTTTGGCAACGATTGAGACTGCCGTCTCAAAAAATGTAGCAGCGATTGAGACGGTCGTCTCAAAAAAGCTAGCATAAATGAGACGGTTGTCTCAATTATTTTTTAATGTTAAAATTAACCATATGTTTTTTAAGGTAATTAATTTCCTGGTCGTTTAAAAATTTGCATTTGCGCCACCTGGATGGGCGAGTGTTGATTTGCTATGTTTGTGTTACAACGGGTGTGGTTGGGAAAGTCTGGATGTATGGAGAGGAAGCTTTGGTGCCATCTGTAACGCGCAAGAAAACGTATGATTTATTGATGAATAAGGCGTTAGTTTTGTTTGAGCAGGGGGAGATCCCCTCCATTTCAAGGTTAGCCACGGAAGCGGGTGTTTCACGGGCGACGGCTTATCGTTATTTCCCCACTCAAAGCGATCTTATTGCTGCTGCCGTTGGTGCAAGCCTGGAAACTATTCGGGAATGGAAACCCAAAAGCGAAGATAAAGTCGGTGAGCGTATCGCCGAATTATTCGATTTCGCATTCCCGGAAATGTTCCGCCATGAAGGTGCTCTGCGCGCCGCGCTGCTTGTTTCGTTGCAGCAGTGGGCGCTTGAGCGCCACTCCCCGGATAAAATGGAAAAAAAGCTGGTCCGTGGTAATCGTAAAGCGACACTTGCTCGAGTGATGGAGCCGGTCAAGGAAAAATATTCGCCCGAGATGTATCGCAAGGTCATTGCTGCCTTTTCGTTATTGTACGGTTCAGAAGTCTTTCTGGTGATGAAAGATATCTGGGGTATGGACAATCAGCAGGTCATCGATAACGTACAATGGATGGCTAAAGCCATTATAAATCAAGCAAATAGCGATTCCCTTGAGGAGGGTCGTGCCGGGCAAAAATAGCTTGCTTTGCCGCCTGCCTTATAAGTAAGGGGCGTAGCCCCGCTTACTTAACCAAAATAACTCATCATTAATTGAAGTGTACTTAAAATACAATTCAGCGCCTCTGAAATATCCTTTTTAAATAGCATTAATAATTTACTTTAAGGCTAAATTTTTATTTTCTTTACGTCTGGTAAACGGCATTCACTGACGAAGAGAATGATAAGCAAGCTTAGTTTTTTTAAAGTGGAAATAATTGTCGTAGATTATAGAAGTGGCATTTTATGGTGATAAAATCTGTTTGTGAGCTATGCTGAGATAAACGGTTTTTTTATTTCAATAGCATAATTTCATTGCGTTTATCTTGTTTCTTCCAACATAACGACAGACCTTTAATATAAATTAAACTCTCTTAAGCTTTATGGGGAATACATTCTATGCGTGAGAATCACCCTGTAACACAGCAAGAACGCGTTTTTGATAATGATGCGACGTTAATGTCTACAACCGATCCTGAGAGTTATATTAATTACGCTAATGATGCCTTTATTCAGGTGTCTGGTTTTTCGCTCAGTGAACTTGAGGGGCAACCGCATAATCTGGTTCGTCATCCTGATATGCCGCCGCACGCATTCGCAGATATGTGGTTTACCCTTAAGCAGGGAGAGCCGTGGAGCGGCCTGGTAAAAAACCGTTGCAAAGATGGCGATCATTACTGGGTTCGCGCTAACGCAATCCCGATCATCCGCAAAGGTGATGTGAAAGGATATATGTCGGTACGCACTAAGCCTGATGATGACGAAGTCGCCAGGGCTGAAGCACTGTATCAGCAATTTCGTGAGGGGAGTGCAAACGGCAAACGCCTTTTTAAAGGGTTGATCATTCGTAAAGGGTTTATGCGCTGGCGTTCATGGTTTGTCACTATGCCATTACGCTGGCGGCTACGATCGGCATTAATAACGACCTTTTTGTTGAGTTTACTCGTTGGCGCGCTGTGCCAGTTGACGCCCGGGCAGATGGGAATATTTTCGGGGGCAATGGCAATACTGCTTTTTGCGTTGATGGCATGGCTGGAAATGCAAATTGTGCGTCCCGTCGAGCGTTTGTGTCATCAGGCCCTGCAGGTGGCAACGGGAGAGACGCAGCAGGTGGAACAACCTACACGCATAGATGAAGTCGGCGTCACCCTGCGGGCAATCGGCCAGCTCGGGCTGATGTTCCGATGGCTGATCAATGATGTCAGTAGTCAGGCTGTGACCGTACTGAATGCCGCAGATGCCTTATGTAAAGGAAACGATAGTCTGAGCCGTCAGACGGATCAGGCGGCAGCAAATGTGCAGCAAACAGCGGCAACAATGAATGAGCTGGCGGCCACCGTCAAAAGCAATACCCTTACCGCCGCCGAAGCCAGTGCTTTATCACAAGGAGCGCGTGAAGCGGCTGAGCAGGGCGGTAAAGTGATGAGCGGCATGATAGAGATGATGGGTAATATTGGTTCCAGCTCCGATCAAATCGCCAGTATTACCAGCATTATTGACAGCATTGCCTTCCAGACCAACATTCTCGCACTGAATGCCGCTGTAGAAGCTGCACGAGCGGGCGAGCAGGGGAAAGGTTTTGCCGTGGTGGCTGGTGAAGTTCGTACCCTTGCCCAGCGTAGCGCCAGCGCAGCCAGCGAAATAAAAGCGCTGATAGAGTCCAGCGTGGCGCAGGTTCGCTCCGGCAGTCAGTTGGCCGACGATGCCGGGAAAGCAATGCAGGAGATTGTCGGTAAGGTTAAACATGTCACCCAGTTGATAGAACATATTAGCCAGGCGACGGCTGAACAGGCGTCGGCAATAAGCCAAATGAGTCTGGCGGTAGAAGAGCTCGATAAACTCACCCATCAAAATGCCGACCGTGTTCAGGAAGGCGCGGAAGCATCAGGTCGGTTGAATAATCAGGTCACTCGTCTGGCAGAAGCCATCTCCGTATTCCGCTAATTACCGCAATCCAGCCCCGCCAGGTAAGGCAGGGCCTTTAAACGCATGGTCAAAACTGGCATTCATCTGTCGGACTCAGCGTAACGAACGGGCCGCTGAGCGTTCTGTCGCCCCGTCCACGTAATAAATGTTGAAGACCCAGCAATTACTGGAGACGGATGATCTTATCTGTCGGAAGAAGCGCGTCACAGACCGGAAAGGAGAAATCGCGGGGGGTGAGCTGGTGCGGGTGGGCGGTGCAAACGGCCAGAATAAGTGAATCTGCCAGACAAAACTGGCTAATAAAAAGCCCTTCATGGCTGTCCAGAGTATTCATTTGCCAGACGCTGCTGCCACACTGTTTTAAGATGGCTTCTTTGCGCGTCCAGATACGCCAGAATATGCAGGACTGCTGCGCTTCATCCGCAGAGGCAAGCTGCTGCTGTTCCGCGTCAGTGAACATCGCATGGACAATCCGCTGCACGTTATTTCTGGGACGTATGACTTCAAGGTCGCAGCCGACTTCCCCCTCATCGCTGACCACTATCGCAATATCATTTCCGCTATGGCTGATGTTAAACCATAGCGGAATGCTTTCTTCGAAGTACGGCTTGCCATTTGGTCCATAAACGATAGCTGTGACGCAGTCCGGGGAGAGCAGGGTGCTAAGCAGTACGCGCCCTGCAAGCCAGGAGGCACGGTGAGACCTCTCCGGCATCTGTTGACGCAGTGCCGGAGGCGCCATTTCACTAAGCACCGATACTTTCCCCATGCCCACGCGCAGCATTATCAGGCCCAGCGCTTGATGATGATGGATGTGTTAATCCCACCGAATGCAAAGTTGTTGCTTTGCAGATATTCACAGTCGATGCGGCGTGCTTCGCCCATAATGTAATCCAGCGCACCACAGCGCTCATCCGGCTGTTGCAGGTTAATAGTGGGAGCAAACCAGCCTTCCCGCATCATCCGCAAACTCATCCAGGCTTCCAGTGCGCCACAGGCACCCAGAGTATGTCCAAAATAGCTTTTTAACGAAGAAATAGGGACCTTTTCGCCGAAAATGGCCGCGGTTGCCTGGCTTTCAGCAACATCGCCCCTGTCTGTGGCGGTGCCGTGCGCGGAAATATATCCCATATCCAGCGGGCTTAACCCGGCAATATTCAGCGCCTGCTCCATGCAAATTTGCATGGTTTCTTTCTGGGGCTGCGTGATATGCGCCGCATCGCAGTTCGTGGCAAAGCCCACTATTTCACCGTAAATCGTGGCGCCACGGGCTTTGGCGTGTTCAAGTTCTTCCAGGATCAGGGTACCCGCGCCTTCACCGATCACCAGTCCGTCGCGCTGTTGGTCAAAGGGCGATGGTGTGGTTTTTGGCGCGTCGTTGCGTTGGCTGGTGGCAAATAACGTATCAAAGACAGCCGCTTCGGAAGGGCAGAGTTCTTCTGCACCACCAGCCACCATCACCGTCTGATAACCATGGCGAATGGCTTCCCAGGCATAACCAATGGCCTGGCTGCCAGAGGTGCAGGCGCTGGAGGTGGGAATGACGCGACCACGCAGACCAAAAAACAGGCCCGTATTAACAGCGGTGGTGTGCGGCATCATCTGTACATAGGTGGTGCCAGTGATGTTGTTGGTGTGTTTTTCCGTCAGCATGGTGGCGAATTCACTTACTGGCCCCGTACTGCCGGTTGACGACCCGTAGGCAATGCCTGTCTGACCGTTGGTCAGCACCGGATCATCAATCAATCCCGCCTGCTCCAGCGCCAGCTCTGAGGCTCGGGTGGAAAATTGCGAGACGCGCCCCATGGCGCGGATACGCTTGCGCGTATAGTGATCCGGTAGCGTAAAGTCATCAATCGGCGCGCCTAGTAGGGTATGCAGCCCGTCGTAAACTTGCCATTCTGGCATTTTGCGCACGGCATTTTCATAGGTCAGCAGACGTTTTGAAACACTCTCCCAGTTCTCCCCGAAGGCGGTCACGCCGCCCATGCCCGTAATCACGACGCGACGTGTCATAACATTCCTCCATTGATGGAAATAACCTGGCGGGTCACATATCCCGCAATATCTGACATCAAATAGCTGGCCAGTCCGGCAACTTCTGCCGCCTGGCCCATCCGTTTCATGGGGATCATAGCCATCGCTTCGTTCAGCGCCGCTTCTTCCATTTCAATCATGCCGGTATCGATCAGCCCAGGCGCGATACAGTTCACGGTGATTTTTCGCTTTGCCAGCTCAATGGCCAGAGCTTTTGTCGCCCCGATAATACCTGCCTTTGCGGCGCTGTAATTCACCTGTCCCCGATTGCCCATCACGCCAGAAACCGACGACAGAGTAAGAATTCGCCCCCCTTTGCGTAGGCCAATCATCGGCATAATGCAGGGGTGAATGACGTTATAAAAACTGTCGAGGTTAGTGCGGATAACACTGTCCCAGTCTTCTTCGCTTAGAGCCGGAAATGCCCCATCACGGGCGATACCCGCGTTGCTGACAATGCCATACCAAGCGCCATGACGGGCAATATCGTCTTCAATAATGTCTCTGGATTGCTGGCGATCGCCGACGTCAAAACAGAGCAAGCGTCCTTGTCCGCCCGCGTTTTCAATCGCTGCCAGTGTCTCTTTTGCTCCCGTCTCATCCCGGTGATAGTGCACGCCGATAACAAAACCATCAGCGGCAAGCTGGCAGGCAATCGCTCGTCCAATACCTTTACTGGCTCCAGTAACCAGAACGGAACGAATCATGGTTTATCTCCCTGATTAAAAAGCGAAGTTAATTCTTCTGGCGTAGGCTGGAAGGTATTGACGCGACCGGTGGCCACGCGCTCATCACCTACGAAAATGGCACAATCAAAACTGGCGAAACGTTCGTCCTGCATCAGCAACTTAACATCAATGTCCAGTGTCGCTCCGGCGGGAAGCATCCCCCTGGCGCAGATAAATTCGCGGGCGCCCAGCATCATTCCCAGCGTGATGGCATGCTGACCATTCTGCCGACGATGCCAGCCAGACCAGACGCCAATAGTTTGCGCCATCAGTTCCAGTGCGAACCAGCCTGGCAGATTACCCTGCGCATCAATAAAGGGGGCCAGTACGCTGTCATCTGTAACGCTCACCCGGCAATGTGTCGAACTGTCGGTGACATCGATAACCTCTTCGAGCAGCATCATCGGCGCATCGTGTGGCAGGTACTCTGAAGGGGGAAGATAACGGCTCATACGATCCTCCCCAGCAGAATACTGGCGTTATTACCGCCAAAGGCGAACGAATTTGACAAAATCACCGGGCGCGTCAGCGGTTGAGGCTGGCTTAAAATGCCACAGGCGGGCAGCGCCGGATCAATAGGCGAGAGGGAAAAATCCTGCGGAGGCAGCGGAAGGTTCAACTGCAGGATAAGCATGCTGATGGCGGCTTCGATAATGCCTGCTGCCCCCAGCGTATGCCCGGTTAAATGTTTTGTGGAGCTGCAAGGTACGCTTTCGCCAAATAGATCGTGAATAACTTTTGACTCTATCTGATCGTTGAGTGTGGTCGCCGTACCGTGCAAATTGATGTAGCCGACCTCGTCAGGTTTTATTCCGGCATCTGCCAACGCCTGCTTAATGGCGCGGATAGCCCCTTCACCTTCAGGATGCGGCGCGGAGATATGCCAGGCGTCGCTCGACTCGCCAACGCCAAGCAGCGCGACAGGCTGTGGTTCTCGGGTGAGCAGCATCAGCGCCGCGCCTTCACCGATGGTAATGCCGCTGCGGTCGCGCGCGAAAGGAAGACAACGTGTGGGCGATAACGCCTCCAGACTATTGAAACCGTTGACCGGCATGCGGCTCAGCGTATCTGAACCACCGACGATAACGGCATCTGCCAGACCGGCCTCGATCAGGCGGCGACCGCTGATAATGGCACGGGCGCTGGAAGAGCAGGCGGTAGACAACGTATACGCCGGGCCTTCCAGTGCCAGCCATCGGCTGAGAAAACGCGAGGGGTCCCCAAGCTCCTGCTGCGGATATTGCCAATGCAGGCTGGGTTCGTTGTTAAGACATAAATTAACATGCTCGTCCCCTTCATTCAGCCCGGAGGTGCTGGTACCCAACACCACCCCAACGCGTTCTCGTCCATATTGGGCGATGGCGTCTTCCACCTTCGGTTGGATTTGCGCCAGCGCGGCCAATAAAAGCTGATTATTGCGCGTACGGTGGGCAGAAAAAGCATCGGGTATTGCGGGCAACTCGCCATCCACACCTGCCAGTACGGCATCCGGCTGGTTCACTAGCCAGTCCTTGCGTGGGCGCATCCCTGGAGAAACGCCGCGTACCAGATTGTCTGCAACTTCGGCCGACGTTTTTCCGATCGCATTAATGATGCCAACGGCAGAAATATAAATCATATCAGTCACCCAAATATTGAATGGTGATGTGGTATTTGAAGACATGCTGCTCAATGCTAATCGGCTCGCGTTTGCCTTTGCGCTGCAAATAGATGATTTCAGTGACCAGCTTGCCACGTGCATTGCGTAGCTCGCGCTTGTTGCCGATATCGCGCAGCGTCCATCCCTTCGGCAACTGTGGCTGCCAGGCTGAAAGCGGCCAGTGGCTGAGCATCACATCTGCCAGCACCTGGCTGGCGGGCGGGAGCTGCGGCACGATGATCGACTGTTCGGTATGCAGCCCTTTGTCGTCATAGGTGGCCAGGAACAGGCGGATACCGACAGATGACAGCCCGGCTAAGGTGATTTTTTTCTCATCCGCGTTGAGCATCACCATCAGCGACTGTGTTTGCCCGTTAAAGGTACCGGTTAGCAATTGCTGTGAACTCACCGCGGGTGTAATGCCGGGGGCGGGAAGTGTGACGCGAGCGCCGGGTTCCAGCCATGCCTGAGGGCGACCGCTTTCATCCTGTTTCGTTGAGTGGCTACAGCCTGCCAGCAGGAGTATTGCGCCAAGGGCACAGGCCTGCCAGAAATTTCGTATCGTCATCTTTTTTCTCTTTTTTTATTGGGCATCGCCAGCGGGGAAAGCAGGTACGCGGTAAAAATACCGCTGATAAGGACAATGCCGAAGCTGCTGATTGCCTGGGTGGCGCTAAAGACCAACATGCCCAGTGTCATCAGGGTGGTGAGCATCGCAAGCGTGATAGCCAGCAGCGACGTCAGGGGTGTCCCCTGTGGGTTGCTGAAAAACAGCGTGTAATTGATGCCGATTCCCAGTACTAACACCAGCGCCAGTAGTGAGAACAAATTCACCGAATGACCGCTCAAGGAGAGCACCGCCAGCCCGCAGCTCAGTGATAACACCGAGGGTACCATGCTGATAAGCCCCTTACGCCAGCCCAGTCGTGCCATCGCACCGCAAGCAATCACCGCCAGCGCCACCGCCAGGAGGCTGGTCAGAACACCGCGATACAGCGCAAAGAGTGAATCGAACGTCTGTTTTCGGTCCACCCAGGCTACGCCCGATTGTTTTTGGGCCAGCGCACTCAGCGCAGCACTTTCTTTGACGTCGCTAACAGGAATCAGCACACCGCTTGCGCCGTCGGGCATCGTCAGCCACATCAGACGCCAGCCTTCACTGGCCGGGCTGGCAAGCCATGCGTCCACGGAGACGGTCATTGGGCTCAGATCGGGATCGATGTTGGTTAGTCCGGCGCTCTGCAGGGTCTTCTTCACTGTCGGTACTGCCTGCTGTAAGAGCAAAAGGTCTTGCTGCTGGCGGGCCACCGAATTGAGTGGAACCGTGCGCCAGCCGCCGATCTTCCCTTCGCGGCGTGATTGTTCAAGGGCCGGGATAAAATTCTCCATGCGGGTCAGTGTCTCTTCCGGAGTATCGCCATACACCACAAACCACTTTTGATCGACGCTTTGTCCGGTCAGGCGAGTGATGGCTTTTTCCTGCGCCAGAATAGACTGCGGTAGCGCTTGTAGCTGTGCGATATCGTCATCAACATGCAGACGGGAAAGCCCTGCCAGCGAGAAAAGCGCGAGTGCCGTGGGGAGTCCAATGCGGAGGGCCTTGTTGCGTCGCCAGGCCGCCAGCCAGCGCAACATAAGTGCCATTGCCGGTACGGGACGTACCGGCAGCCCACGACAGAGCCACGGGTGCCAGAAGATAACCGTCAGGCAGGCGGCACTAAGGCCGCAGGCGGCGAATACGGTCATCTGGCGAATGCCGGGGAAGGGGGCAAGCATCATGATAAGGTAAGCAGCCACCGTGGTGAGCAGTGCAAGCAGCAGCGTTTTGCGTACCTTTGTCAGGCTTTGCCACGGGGTGGCGTGCTCGCCGTGTACCATCCGCTCTGTCAGATAGTAGAGCGTGTAATCTGCAGAGATACCGATAATGCTCATGCTCATGACCAGCGTCATCAGATGAAGTTCGCCGAAAATCAGCAAGGTGGCGACTGTCCCGGCAAGTGCGCCGACGGCTATAGAAACAAGGCACAGGAAAAGCGGCAGCACTGAGCGGAAGGTAGCGACAATCAGCAGAATCACCCCCAGGATTGTCGCCACGCCGAGCGTTGAGATATCGCGCTTTGCCTGTTGGCTGGCGTAATCGCTATAGAACATCGTCCCGCGCGATAGCAGGCGGGCCTGCGGATACTGCGCCATGAGCGTTTGTTCCAGCGCGGCGAGGCGGTTAACCAACTGATGGGTTTGCTGCATATCAAAAGAGTTGCCCGCCAGTTCGCCGTGCAGCAAATACCAGTAATTGCCGTCATCGTCCTGGGTGACCAGCCAGCCGTCCATTAATCGCAAGCGTTGGCTATTTTGCGCCATCGCCATTTGCTGTCCGCGCATCAGCATCAGCGGATCGTTTTGCAACTCCTTACCACTGACACCGGAAAACCCTGAGTAAAGCTGTGACAGGATCCATTGCGCCTGTTTTTCTCCGCCGTTTTGCAGGCGTTCACGTGTGACGCTATCGATCAGTGCGTTGCGATGCTGCCAGAAAAAAGCGCCCCATGCCTGCTGACTGACGGCGTCCATTGGCCCTTTTACGTCAACGAGTTCCGGCGTTTTACTGAGTTGTGCATACCACGCCTGAGCCACTGCCGGGTTGGCGGTTTTGCCGGGGCTGACCAGCCAGACAAGCTGCCTGTCCAGGCGCTGCATAAAGCCATCGTTGAGCGCCGGCGGAATGGCACCCATCGCCTGTTTGGGCAGCATTGCCAGCACGCTGCTATTCATTCTGGCCTGTGGGATGAGCATGAGCAGGATACCCAGCATCGCAAGGCAGGCGCAGACCCACAGCAGCATCGCACGACGGGCGTTAGTGTGCGGCAAAGCGTTTGCGTTCGTCATCGGTAAGCGTAGCTGGCATCAGTCGGTGTTGGGAAAGGACTATATCGGTACGATCGCCCTGTTTATCGTTAAGCTGGATCGACTCAAGATAGGTCTGTCCGGCGAGGTCGATCGACGTGAAGATCTTATCCAGCGGCGTAGTGACAGGCGTCAGGCTAAGCGTCCAGCGCTCTTCGCCCTTGTCATGAAACTCAATACGGAAGTTTTGCTCCAGTACGTGACGATCGGCCTGAAACAGCGCGCGCAACAGGTGATTAAACTGGAACATTTGCGGATTATTTTCGGCGGTAACCACCTGCGCAGGCTGATTATTGACGACCTGCACCATGCGGGAGTCATCCAGCATAAGCATCATCGGAAACGGAGCTTTTTGATCCCAAAGCAGACCTTTATCGCGGGCAATCAGCATTTCACCCTGAGAGCGTAGCGGCTGCGGTAGATCTTTTATTACTCGCGTCTGGGCAAAATGGGCGCGGATGACCGGCTGTTCGGTGAAACGTTGCTGGAGTTCATCGAGCGTGACGGCGTTTACCCATGGGCTGAGCAATAACATAAGCAGGGGCCAGTACTTCATGGCGTAACTCCTATGCATGCAAACAGAACCGGCGGACTGATAAAGCACAGCTCGCGGCTTTTCTCCTCGACGGCAACCTGGATGGTGTAGCCAGTGGTAGTGCGTTTACCTGTTGCCGCATCAAAAATTTGATAGGCGATCCGCAGGCGGTTTTCATACTCTTCAAGCGTTGCCCGAACGCGGATACGCTGTTCGAAGGTCAACACATCGCGATATTTCACCCGGGTGTCAACCACCGGCCAGACATAGCCTGATTCTTTCATCTGACGATAGCCGTAATTGAACTGGTTCAGGAGGGCTTCGCGGGCAATCTCAAAATAGCGGAAGTAGTTGCCGTGCCACACCACGCCCATCATATCGACGTCATGAAACGCAATGGTTAGCTCTACTTCGGCTGTAAAACGGGGATCGTTAAGCACCTTTACTCCTTATTGGTGACTGCATCTGGCAATTGCCAGAAATCGAAAAAGTTGAACCAATCCAGTGGCGCGAGCAGCGCGTAGTGTTCAAGCCGGGCGGCATAGCGGTTGACCGCGTCTTGCAGTGCTGCCTGGCGTTCCGGACGAGGCAGTAGCAGCGGATCGGCAAAGGGTTCGCAGTGTATATGCAGTTTCTTCTGTTGCTGAATGGCGAAAATAAGCACTACGGGGCAGCGCAAAATGGATGCCAGGATAAACGGACCCTGCGGGAAAGGGGCGAGTTGACCCATAAACAGGCTCCAGACCACTCGCCAGTCGCTACCCCGCTGGCGCTTCACGGCAATGCGGTCGCCGACAATCGCCACCCACTCTCCACGATCCAGCTTCTCTTTGAGCACTATCGCGGTGTCTGGCCCAATATCGTTCACAGGCAACAGATTGAGTCCCGCCTGAGGCGCCATCTCTTGCATGATTTGCTTAAAGCGCTGTGCATTTTCACTAAAGACCAGCGCATTAATGGTTTTAGTGCCATCCAGTTGCGCCAGGGCGCGGCACGCTTCAACATCGCCCAGATGGGATGCCAACAGCAGTTTCCCTTGTGGCGATCCAACCCCCAGCGCTGCTTTTGCGCCCTCGGCAAAGACCACATCGCGATCCAGACGAAGTTCACCGCGCCAGCTCGCCACTTTATCGAGCATGGCATTGCCAAAGCGCAGGAAATGCTGATAGCTATTGAGGTGCGAAGGCTCTGGCAGACCGCGACTTGCAAGCTGCGCTTTAACGCGGCCAATCCACCCTTGCGAAGCGTGGCGTGCGGATGTGGCCGTTAGCCAGTAAATCGCCACCACCGGTCTGAGCAACAGTGAAAATGCGCGGCGTCCAAGCACTCGCCAGACGGTCAGCATGATCCGCATTCCCCATAGCCCTTTCACTTCCTGCTGCTTTGCCCAGTGCGAGTGGCGGCGGCGAAATAACAGCGAAGGGATACGCGGCAACATGCCGAAAAACAGACGCGTATGCATCAGTGAAATACGAATATTGTCTTTCAGGGCGTCAAAGTGTGACAGGCCATCCAGCGGGTAGGTCACGCGTGTCGGCACAAAGTAACTGGTATTGCCCTGCCAGTAGAGACGCACCATCACTTCGGTATCAAAATCCATTCGCTGGCCGAGTCTGGCGCGTTTTGCCAACTGCAGGGTCGGTGCGACGGGATAGACGCGAAACCCGCACATGCTGTCTTTGAGTTGCAGTGAGAGCGTTTCGATCCACACCCAGATATGAGTAACCCAACGGCCATACAGACGTGAACGCGGAATTGAGTTGTCATAGATGGGCTGACCAGATATCAGCGCGTCCGGGCGCTGTTTTGACAGCGTCAGCAGTGCCGGAATATCTTCAATGGCATGCTGCCCGTCGGCATCAACCTGTACCGCATGGGTAAAGCCCGCCTGTTCCGCCGCTTCCAGACCGCGAATGACGGCAACACCTTTTCCTGCGTTCCGTGTGAGGCGGATCAAGGTTAACGTAGGATGACTGGCGGTGAGATCATCAAGGATCCGGCGGGTATCGTCATCACTACCATCGTCAACAACAATGCACGGCAGTTGAAACGGCGCAAGACGAGCAAGTACGCGCGCCATCATCACCCCGTGGTTGTAACAAGGGATGACCACGCAGGGGGAGTAGGTTAGCGACATAAACGGATCTTCCCACTGCTTGCGGTATGGCGCGCCTCGCCATCATGAAGTTGATAGCAGAAAGTCAGCGTCTGTTTTTCTTCCTGCCAGGTCAGTGTCAGCGTCAGCGTGTTTCCCGGAACCAGCGGCGACTGAAACTTAACGTTCTGGATGCTGTGAAAATGAAAACCCGGCGCAAGTAGCTCGCTGGCGTAGTGCATCACCCAGTCGAGTTGTGCGACGCCAGGCAGTAGCGGCTGAACGTTGAAATGACCCTGAAACCAGAACTGTGTTGGATCAAGATACAGAACAACACTGATCTGCTCTGGCGATGTCTGATGACGTTCAATTTCATGGGGTTTCATAAAATAACTCCTGTAATTGCGCATAGACACGCTTGTTCATAGTGTTGACCGGGATTTCATCAATAACACGCCAGTAGCGAGGTATCGCGACAGGCTCAAGCCAGGGAATGAGTGCACGTCGCCACGACAGTTCCAGCGCCTCACCATTGTTGTTTCGCCAGGTCTGGTGCAGGGCATCATTTAGCACCAGCAACACGCCAATACTCTGTCGGCCCCCACGCGATACAGGGAGCGCTGCGGCATCAACAATGCCGTCCAGCGCCATCAGACGACGTTCAATCTCACTTAATGAAATACGTTTTTCTTCGATTTTCACTACCCGGCCACGACGTCCACGTAGGTGAAACTGCCCGTTTCCTTCAAAATGCAAAATATCATCAATCAATAACCCGGATTTTTCGTCAATCATGGGCGATATGACACGAAACGCATCGCCTTCTGCAGTAATGCTCACATCAGGAAATGGCAGCCAGGGGGTGTCATCCTGTAACCGACGGCGCCAGGCGAGAACCCCCGTTTCCGTACTGCCATAGATTTCATCGGGCCAGAGGCCAAACCAGCTTTGTACATCCATCACTTCCTTCCATGGCAGCATACCGCCTGCTGAGAGGACCATGGTGACGGGAGGTGGCGCCAACTGGCGATCCAGGCGCTTTAGAAACGCCGGACTGCTGACGAAAAGATAAGTATGCTGAGAGGACACCGCGCTGAGTTGTTCCGCGTAAAAAATCATTGCCGCATGTAGCGTCAGGCCTAACGACATTGGCAGGAAAATGCGAAACGTTAAACCGTACAGATGTTGTGGGAGAACGGAGGCAACGACTCTACAACCCTCCAGCCGTTTGGCAAAGCGTGTGGCAAGAAGTCGTGCTTCCTGATCGAGCGAGGCAATACTTTTTACCACTCGCTTTGGCTGGCCGGTAGAACCGGAGGTAAAGAGCTCGATAGCCTGGCAGTCATTGATAGCGGGTAATGTTGCGGTCAGTGGCAGCACCATTTTTGCCGAATTGACCACCAGAAGCGTGCCTTGCCAACCCAGTGTCTTATCGCTTAATACCCCGTTGAAGAGGGCGCGCTGTTCTTCCAGCAATGAGACACGGCAGTGACCAGGCACAACCGGTGTTTTTCCTGCGCTCAGCGTTGCCAGTAGCGCGACGATAAACAGATAGCTATTTTCAAAGCATAGCGCCCAGCGCTCGCCATCCTGTTGTTGCAGCGCATTGACCACCCGCGAGACATCATAACGAAGCTGCCCCAGTGTCCAGGTATGCTCACCAAGCCAGGCCACGGGTGTATCGTCCGGACGAGTCGTGCTAAGCCACTGCGCGAGGGGAAGGGTCTGATTCATGGTTTTTCTCGTTTCATTAACCGGCTACGTACCAACCACTCCCCCCCCATTAGCGCACCGATCAGCAAATAGGAAATCATGCCGTTCCATGCAGCCCACAGCGACATATCGCCATATATTGCTGTAAACAGGGCGATCCCGCCGTTGATGATGAAAAACAGGCACCATACCCTGGTAACGCGGCGGGTATACTGTATGCCTTCGGGAGGAAGGTGGGGATCGTGCAGACGAGCCAGACGTTCGACCAGCGGCATTGCCGTCCACAGCGATCCGCCAAAGACAGTGAGCATCACGATATTTACGGCGACCGGGTAAAACAGCAGAAGCTGGTGGGTTTTAAGCAGGATGCTGGCGATACACAGCACGATACCCGCCAACGCCACGCTTTGCATAATAAAGCGCATCGGCCCGGTTTTTTGCCGTACCTGACGTAAGCGTAACACCAGCATAACCGCCATCAATGGTAGCAACCACTGCAGGCTGTTATACCTCAGGCCAAACCAAATAATAAATGGCCAGGCCAGCAGTAACACTCCAGTCGTTGCACCTATTCCCGGTAATGCTTTGAAACCGCGCACCGTGAATCAGGCTTCTTTCAATAGACGTTCTACCGCTTCGACAACATCCTGCACCGTGCGAACCGCTTTGAACTCTTCCGGTTTGATTTTTTTGCCGGTTTTTTTCTGTAATTGCACGATCATGTCGACGGCATCAATGCTGTCCAGCTCAAGATCTTCGTACAGGCGGGCCTCAGGTTTGATGTCGTCAGGATCGATTTCGAACAGTTTGGTCAGAAGCGCGGAGACTTCCTGATAGATAACACGTTGTTCTGTCATAGAGGACTCGTTCTCAGGCACGTTGTGAATGAATGAAAGAGGCCAGCGTTGCCACGGAGTAGAAATGCTGTCGCATTTCTTCACTCTCGGCTGAAAGCACTATGCCATATTGATTTTTCACCGCCAGACCAAGCTCAAGCGCGTCAATAGAATCCAGACCTAACCCATCCCCGAATAATGCTGCATCGGTGTTGATATCTTCTGCCGTCAACTCATCAAGATTTAACGTGTTGATAATAAGATTTTTAATTTCGAGATAAAGCGCTTGCATCATTAAGCCCTGCTATAGATATTTCAACTGATTGTAATTGCTGTAAAAGATGTCGGTTTAGCTGCCTTGCCGCCAGAGCCGGTTCTTGTGTTTCAGCTTCATAAAAACGATCAATACGGACGCGTTCGCCAACTTTTATGGTAAACAGCGGCCTGGACGGTGGGGCGTCGTACCATTTGCTCTGCTTACTCAGAAAATGTTCGGTGCAATGAATGGTAACGATACGCAAATCTTTGGCGCAACGGACGGCGATATTGGCCGCACCGCGCTGTAACGTCATCTCTTCACCTGGACGAGTACGTGTCCCTTCCGGGAAAATCAAAATAGTATCGCCACGCTCGAGACGCTGTTGACTCTGCGATAGCAGAGTCTCTGACTGGCTGTTAATTAGGTAGTCGGCCGCGCGTATGGGACCGCTCACAAACGGGTTTTTCAGCAAGGCGCTTTTTACCAGGCAGTCCATTTCCGGCATCACCGACGCGATCATGACATAGTCGATAAGCGACGGATGGTTGGCGACCACAAGACAGCCGCTTTCCTGTTGTAGGATTTCTTCACCTTCAATCCGGTAATCGAGGACTCCCACGAATCTGACAACGGCCAGGAAAAAGCGAAAGCAGGCTGAAATGCTGCGGCGGGCGTAGCGACGCCGGGTCTGTTTGTCTCGAATGACCAGCGATAAAAGATTGAACCAGATAACGGAGAGCAATACGCCCCCAAGACCGAACAGAGCGAAACAAAAGCCGGTCATTGGTATCCGCCACAGGCGGTTTAATATGGCGCCGAGGTGTGTCATAGACGGCTCCATTGCCACTGGACTTTCTCTCCGCTAATGGTAAAGGCAGGGACGTCGCACAGGTAGTGCTGCAAAAATTGCATGCTCTGGGGTAACGGGTTCTCTTCGCCATCGCTTCCGCTTTGTGTGGCACATTGCAGTTCGTCGCCAGCCTCAAAGACCAGCGAGACAGCGTAAGCCCAGGTTGGCATTTTCTCGGGCAGATGCGGGTGATAAAAGATCGGCAGATGCCCATCGAAATCCACCATCAGCACCCGTTTGAACCCTGCCTGCAGGAGTGCGGTAATCTCGCAAAGCCCCTGTTGAAAGGTGTCCATTCCAGCAGATAAAGAGGACGAGACAATGGGTTGTTTCGCCGCGATAGTCAGATTACCCACGGAAGAGTTATGCACCGACATCGCAAAATCGGTTGGCGAAACATCCTGCTTATTGGCCAGGGCTTCCAGAATGCGATAGTTACGTTCAAGTTCACCGTGACGACTGGTGTAGAGTACCGCATCAATGCTGTGGCGACGTAACATAGACAAGCCACATTCTACGGCGAGCTTACTGCCTGAACTTAATCGTCTTGCCGTCATCATTGGCAGTTCTGTCAGTTTGGCCTGTGGCGCGTCAGGGTTTATGGCGTGGGGCTGCCGTGACCATTGTTGCCACTCGGCTACTTCACTTAATCCAGGCGCTCGGGCCTGCCAGTCGATCAGATTCAGGGCTAATTTCATCAACGCGCTTCCGCGATAAAACGATAGGCCTGGCGCCGCGATTCACGGCCGCCAGGCAAGGCAAATTAACATTTTTCGCAGATCAATAAGGTGTGCCCAGCGCCGAGATTATCCACGCGTTGCGCCAACTTAAAACCTGCCATTTCAAGGAAATAGTTAAATTTTTCAACGCTATAGAAGCGGCTATTACCGTTCGCCATACAGGTAAAGTAAAGCGATGTTGCGTTCAGGCTAAACGACGCGGCTTCAAATCGCTGTGCATCCCAGAAAAGCTCAAGGATGTAAAGTTGTGCTCCTGGCTTCATAACGGCTGAGATTCGCCCCAGTATGTCAATGATTTGCTCAGGGGAGAAACAATCCAGGAACTGACTCATCCACCAGATGTCAGCCTCGGCAGGCAGCGATGCCTCGCTGAGCATATCAACCTCGTGGAAGTGGATACGATGCGATAAATCTGCGTTTTCAATATTCTGGCGAGCCAATGCAATCTGCTGCGGTAAATCAAGAATGGTGACTGTGATATCATCATCATATTCGCAGCAACGTAACGCCCATTTTCCAGTGTTGCCGCCGACATCATAAAGTATTGCAGGATGATGTGCGAAAACATACGGTAGCGCGGCATTGAAGGCGCCGTCGGAATAATAGTGATCGAAAGCAAACCAGCTTTTACGGACTGGCGATGGTAATTGCGAAAGCACCGGGTAGATGGTTTCCGCGTCGCTAAACACTTTAAGTCCTGCGGGTTTCGTTTCTTTTAAAGACTGATCTAAAAAGAATAAGCCCTGATAACATACGTCCTGAGTAAAATCCATATTCACACGAGTCATTGAATCATGAAGAAGATAATGACCCACTTTCGACAGGTAATAACGTCCCTCTTTGCAAGTGACAATTCGTCCACTCAGTCCCATATCCAGTAACACACTAATGGCATATTTGCTGAGGCTGACATGGGTTGTTATTTCTTCGATTGTCGCCCCCGCTTTTCCCTGTTTATCAAGGTAAGTCAGCACGTTGGCATTACGTAAACAACGTGCGGTTTGAAACAACATTGGCGCAAAAGCAATACGCTGCGCCTCTGTGATGGCATCCAATGCGCTGAGAGTGTCCTTTGTATACATCACTTACCTGTCCAGGGTGAAAATAGGACAATTGGACCAGTGGTCTGGCCCAATTGAATGTCTTCTTAATGTGCAGATATTGCGGAAAGATTAACCTGAATGTCTTTATCCAGATTATTCACCCAGCGATTGTAGTTTTTGTGGATTTTACCGTTTGCGGCTTGCAAATTGAGGCTGCTGTCATAATTGATGGTATAGCCTGTTGCAGTGTAGTTAATGCGAACTTCTGCAACGTGATCGCGGTTCTGCTGGCGCGCTTTAATAACCCCCGGACCCGCTTCATTCATAATCCATTGGCGCTGTACGCCTGCTTTAAAGATTGCGCTTTTTACTTGCTCAGCAGTATGGCCAGTACCGACAGTTGTGCGGACGTTTTCAATCGGTGCGGTACGCGCGCAGCCAGCCAGGGCACCCACAACTACCAATGCGGTAAACCACTTACCCACTTTCTTCATAAGAACTCCATTCAAAATAAGCTATTAAATTAGTGTGATTCCTAATTCATATTCTGGATAACTATCAGGTTTTAGCGAAATAATGCCAGATACATGAACTTACAAAAGCTACAATTCTTTTCATATTCTAAACAAACTGTTTTGCAGTTCATAGCGCTTCAGGCAACGGTTTCAGAAAAATAAAGTATTTTTAGTCTGTTACTGAGATGTGTATAAAGCGTAAACAGAGATATTACACGCGCTATGGCATCTTTAAATTGGGCGTAAAACTAAGAGGCATAATTTCATTTTCCCTAACTCAATTTTTTGTTCGAAAATACCGAAATAAAAGATGCGGAAAGAGAACCGGGGATGATAATCGGGAATGGCAATTGATCTTTATTCAATACAGTTAAGAAGTATTGAAGCGCCGACACAACCTGTTGACACAGTTATCATTCGGCGCAGGGCAAAGGAAATAAAGATCAGGCAAAGACTGCCAGGTGTTCCAGCAGAATAGAGCAGCCGATACCGATCAGCACCACGCCACCCATCACTTCGGCCCATTTGCCAATCACTGCCCCCAGGAAGCGACCTAACAACATTCCCGTCGTGGCCATAAAGGTGGTCGCAAGGCCGATCAGCAGGGCGGTGGTGACAATATTCACATCCAGAAATGCGAGGCCCACACCAACTGCCATGGCATCCAGGCTGGTGGCGATAGCGGTGGTGACCAGCAACCAGAAGCCGTGCCGCCTGGGCGCATTCATCGGTTCCAGCCCCTCTTTTTTCATCCCCTCAAATACCATACGTATTCCGAGTAGCATCAGTAGGGTAAAGGCAATCCAGTGATCCCAGCGCATAACGTACTGACTGGCGGCCAGGCCAATCCCCCAGCCAATCACCGGGGTGGTGGCTTCGACCATGCCAAAGATGATGCCAGTGCGCAGCGCTTCTTTCAGCGGCGGACGATAAAGAGCCGCCCCTTTACCGATCGATGCCGCGAAGGCATCCATAGACATCCCAAATGCCAGAATGAGAAGTGCATAGAAGCTCATGTGTGTACCTTTCAATACCCGCCTGTGGGTAAACGGGTTAAATGAATCAAACAGCAGTGAGTGTCATGCTGCCATGTAAATGGGGTGAATGCAAAAATATCTTTTAAATCAATAATATATAGTATTTGCTATGTTTTATTGCACTGGCTATGTTTGATTTTATCGTTGCAGAATGAAGGCGTTGCGTTGCGTTGCGTTGATGTCATGACAGTTCGGTGTATCGTGCCGCTGCGTTTATGTGGATGTATTTTGACAATGAATGTTCCATTCTTGCCTCCCGGCAAAAAAAGTTGAACAATGTCCGGCAAGGTGATGGCGTTCCACCTTTCCTTGACCGCTTCCCTGAGAAGCTGATGACGCCTGGTATGACTCTTTTAATGGAGGCATGTCGGGCGCTTATCTTTTTTCATCCTGCATGCCTCTGCCACCCTTATCGTTATTGTTGCTGAGGAAAACATGCTGAAATCTTTCATTGCCATCGTTGTCGGTGGCTCGGCAGGATGTGTAATCCGCTGGCTGCTCTCTGTGCGCCTGAATGTACTCTTCCCGAATCTGCCGCCTGGTACGCTCATGGTGAACCTGACTGGCGGGTTTATTATTGGCGGAGCGCTGGCGTTCTTCACACGGCAGCCGCATCTGGATCCTGCCTGGCGATTACTGATTACAACTGGGCTGTGCGGGGGAATGACCACGTTCTCGACGTTTTCGCTGGAAATTTTTTCGCAGCTACAGGTGGGCAATTATCTCTGGGCCATCACGTCGGTGATAGTGCATGTATTTGGCTCATTGCTGATGACCGCACTGGGTTTCCTGGTCATCAACATGCTGTAAAAAAGCCCGCAGGTTTGCGCCTGCGGGCCTTGTATGAATCACAACGGGTTAACGCACCATGCAGGGACGTTTGTTGTCGAACGTCCAGTCGGGGATAAGGTACTGCATCCCCGCTGCATCGTCGCGCGCGCCCAGACCGTGTTTCTGGTACAGCTCGTGCGCCTTCATCACCTGCTCCATATCCAGCTCCACCCCCAGACCCGGCGTCGCCGGCACCTGCACCCTGCCGCCTTTGATTTCAAACGGTTCTCTGGTCAGGCGCTGGTTGCCCTCCTGCCAGATCCAGTGGGTGTCGATGGCGGTGATGTTGCCCGGCGCGGCGGCCGCCACGTGGGTGAACATCGCCAGCGAGATGTCGAAGTGGTTGTTGGAGTGGGAACCCCACGTCAGGCCGAACTCATGGCACATCTGCGCCACACGCACGGAGCCCTGCATGGTCCAGAAGTGCGGGTCCGCCAGCGGAATATCCACCGACTGCAGGGAGAGCGTGTGACCCATCTGACGCCAGTCGGTG
>FONB01000002.1 GCA_900112785.1 Phytobacter palmae
CGTTCGCCACGTGCTGACCGAAAATGCCCGTACCGTGGAGGCCGCAGACGCGCTGGCAAAAGGCGACCTGCAGCGTATGGGGGTGCTGATGGCGGAGTCGCATGCCTCCATGCGTGACGATTTCGAAATCACCGTGCCGCAAATCGACACGCTGGTGGAGATTGTGAAAGCCACCATCGGCGAGAAAGGCGGCGTGCGCATGACGGGCGGCGGATTCGGCGGCTGCGTGGTCGCGCTGGTGCCGGAAGCGCTGGTGCCTGCGGTGAAAGAGGCCGTTGCGGCACAGTACGAAGCCAGAACCGGGATTAAAGAGACGTTTTACGTGTGTAAACCTTCACAGGGAGCGGGACAGTGCTAAATGAATCTTCCGGAGCAGCGCCAGATGGACTGCCCTTTCGTCTGATTACCCTGCGCAACAGCGCAGGGATGGTGGTAACCGTCATGGACTGGGGCGCAACGTTGCTGTCAGCACGGGTGCCGCTTTCCGATGGTTCGGTGCGTGAAACGCTACTTGGTTGCGCCACCCCTGAACACTATATCCACCAGAACGCATTTCTGGGCGCATCAATTGGGCGCTATGCGAATCGTATCGCTAAAAGCCAGTTTGTCCTCGACGGGGAAACCTGCACGCTCGTGCCAAGCCAGGGTGAAAATCAGCTGCATGGCGGCCCGGAAGGGTTTGATAAGCGCCGCTGGCTCATTGAGCGACAAAATGACAGCGAAGCGCTGCTCTCATTAACCTCTCCTGATGGCGATCAGGGTTTTCCGGGCAAAGTGAACGCCAGCGTGCTGTATCGGCTCGGCGAAGATAACCGCCTGGCTATCGAGTATCGCGCGACCACCGATAAGCCTTGCCCGGTTAACCTGACCAATCACGCCTACTTCAACCTCAACGGCGAACAGAGCGATGTGCGTAGCCACAGGCTGCAATTGCTTGCGGACTCATACCTGCCGGTCGACAGCATGGGTATCCCGGTGGGTGGACTGAAAAACGTGGCGCAGACCAGCTTTGACTTCCGTCAGCCGAAAACGCTGGCCCAGGATTTCCTGAGCGATGACGATCAGCGCGTGGTGAAAGGTTACGATCACGCGTTTTTGCTACAGGCTAAAGGTGATGCCAGCCAGCCTGCGGCACACGTCTGGTCGGCGGATAATAAGCTGCAAATGTCCGTCTATACTTCGGCCCCGGCGCTACAGTTTTACTCCGGGAATTTCCTTGAAGGGACACCCGCTCGCGGCAATACGGCCTACAGCGCGTGGCAGGGTCTGGCGCTGGAAAGCGAATTTTTACCCGACAGCCCGAACCGTCCGGACTATCCTCACGACAGCTGTATTCTGCAACCCGGCGATGAGTATGTGAGCCTGACGGAATATCACTTTATTCCCGCCTGATAACCAACCCTCCACACGGAGGGTTTTTTTTATCCATTTCGCTGAAATATCGGCCAGTCATCGACAAAATGGTAACCCCTGATTCACAAGCACCTTACACTGGGCCACTATTTTCGCTATGGTTAAGGGTAATCGTTGCTGCTGGTCATTACAGGGCAATATAATGAGAATTGTTATCATTCAATCAGGCTTATGAAGGAGTAAGTGTATGGCTGTTACTAAACTGGTTCTGGTTCGTC
This sequence comes from Phytobacter palmae, assembly GCA_900112785.1. Lineage (GTDB taxonomy): Bacteria > Pseudomonadota > Gammaproteobacteria > Enterobacterales > Enterobacteriaceae > Phytobacter > Phytobacter palmae. Next base: position 1,632 of record FONB01000002.1, read on the forward strand.
ACGGCGAAAGCCAGTGGAACAATGAAAACCGCTTCACCGGCTGGTACGACGTTGATCTCTCCGAGAAAGGCGTTAGTGAAGCAAAAGCAGCAGGTAAACTGCTCAAGGATGAAGGCTTCACCTTCGACTTCGCGTATACCTCTGTGCTGAAACGTGCCATCCATACTCTGTGGAATATACTGGACGAACTGGATCAGGCCTGGCTGCCGGTAGAAAAATCCTGGAAACTGAATGAACGTCATTACGGCGCGCTGCAGGGTCTGAACAAAGCAGAAACCGCTGAAAAATACGGCGACGAGCAGGTTAAACAGTGGCGTCGTGGCTTTGCTGTCACCCCGCCGGAGCTGACAAAAGATGATGAGCGTTTCCCGGGCCACGATCCGCGCTATGCAAAACTGACCGAGAAAGAGCTGCCGACTACCGAAAGCCTGGCGCTGACTATCGAGCGTGTTGTGCCTTACTGGAACGAAACCATTCTGCCGCGTCTGAAAAGCGGTGAGCGCGTCATCATCGCGGCTCACGGTAACTCTCTGCGCGCACTGGTGAAATACCTGGACAACATGGGTGAAGACGAAATTCTTGAACTGAACATCCCAACCGGCGTACCGCTGGTGTACGAGTTCGACGAAAACTTCAAGCCTGTCAAACACTACTACCTGGGTAATGCCGACGAAATCGCTGCAAAAGCGGCTGCCGTTGCTAACCAGGGTAAAGCGAAGTAATTTTCGCCGACCATAAAAAAAGCGCGGAGCAGCCCGCGCTTTTTTATTTGAGCCGTCAGAATTAACCGCGACGCGCTTTTACCGCATTTGCCAGCTGACGCAGGACAGTATCGGTATCTTCCCAGCCAATGCAGGCATCGGTCACACTCTTGCCATAAACCAGCGGTTCGCCGCCTTCCAGACTCTGATTGCCTTCCACCAGATGGCTTTCAATCATCACACCGATAATCGCTTTTTCACCGCCGGCAATTTGCGCACAGACATCAGCACCAACGTCCATCTGCTTTTTAAATTGCTTGCTGGAGTTCGCATGGCTGAAATCGATCATTACCTGTGCGGGCAGGCCGGCTTTTTCCAGGCCAACTTTCACTTCCGCGACATGTTTTGCACTGTAGTTCGGCTCTTTACCACCGCGCAGAATGATATGGCAGTCGCCATTCCCGCTGGTGTTAACAATCGCAGAGTGGCCCCATTTGGTCACGGACAGGAAGCAGTGGGGCGCACCCGCTGCATTGATGGCGTCAATGGCCACTTTGATGGTGCCGTCAGTACCGTTTTTGAAGCCAACCGGGCAAGAAAGACCAGAGGCCAGCTCACGGTGAACCTGCGATTCCGTTGTACGTGCGCCGATAGCGCCCCAGCTCATCAGATCGGCAACATACTGCGGGGTGATCATGTCGAGAAATTCACCCGCAGCCGGTAATCCGCTGTCATTGATATCCAGCAAAAGCTTGCGCGCAATGCGCAGACCGTCATTGATCTGGAAGCTGTTATCCATATGCGGATCGTTGATCAGCCCTTTCCAGCCCACGGTAGTGCGCGGTTTTTCAAAGTAAACGCGCATCACGATTTCCAGTTCGCCCTGAAGTTCTTCACGCAGCGTCAGCAGACGTGCGGCATACTCTTTGGCTGCAGCCGGATCGTGAATAGAGCATGGGCCAATCACGACCAGCAGGCGATCGTCATTGCCTTTCAAAATTTTGTGAATTGCTTTGCGGGCATGGGAGACAGTTTTCGCCGCGGTTTCGGTAGCAGGAAACTTCTCAAGGAGTGCGACAGGGGGTAATAACTCGTTGATCTCTTTAATGCGTAAATCGTCGTTCTGATAATTCATGATCATTCCAGCGTAGCCATACTTATTTTAATGAATGCAATCTCTCCAATCTAACTTGTCAGTCAGGGAGTGTAAACGCGAATTTACACTTCGGGCAGAAAATTCCTGGAATGCCCTTAAAAAGGTCCAGAAAGTAGCGAATAGCGATAACGACGCTACACTTTTTAAGTGTAAATACTTAGTTTATTTTGTTTTTCAATATTATGTGCTGCCATAATCGGCAATGTTTAACATGTTTCACTACTGAGCGTGATAGTTCGTTCGCGCATGTCAGGCCGATGATTCGCATCGGTACATAATGACCAGAACAGGAGCATCATGATGAAAATGAATAAATTAGCGACACTTTTCTTGACGACAACTCTGACCCTGGCAAGCGGTGCGGCATTCGCTGAAGATTCCCCTTCTCAATCCAATAATGGTCAGGCAAACGCTGCCGCCAGTGCGGGGCAAACGGCACCGGATGCGAAAGCGAACCTTGCGCCCAATACCTCGACAAATGGTTCAGATTCATCAGGAATGAAGCTTAACACTGAGGAACACACGAACTCCCATGTCGGTACAAAACACATGACTAAGGATGAGATCCATAAAAATTCCCAGTGTAAAGACGGTAAGTGCCCTGATATAAACAAGAAAGTTCAGACCGGTAATGGTATTAATAACGATACGAATACCAAGACCGACGGCACCACGCAGTAAAAGTAGCCTGCGAATAAAAGGGGAGAGCTTCGGCTCTCCTCATTTTTTTCTGCTGAACAGCAAAAGATCTGCAATGATGTAGGACGCTGCTAACGCCAATTACACGGGACGGCTCATTATGGCGCATTCACATTCTCACTCTCACTCTCACCTCCCTGCTGACGCCAATGCGCGACGTCTGCTTCTGGCTTTTAGCGTTACCGCTTTGTTCATGCTGGTGGAGGTGATTGGGGGACTGATTTCCGGCTCACTGGCATTACTGGCCGATGCCGGGCATATGCTGACGGATGCCGCCGCGCTCTTTTTTGCCCTGCTGGCAGTACATTTCGCCCGGCGCCCTTCCGGGCCACGGCGCACCTTTGGCTGGCTTCGTCTGACCACCCTCGCCGCCTTTATTAATGCTATTGCGCTGGTATTGATTACTTTTTTTATCGTCTGGGAAGCCATCCAGCGCTTTTACCATCCGCAACCTGTGGCAGGTATGACAATGATGGTGATTGCCATAATGGGGTTACTGGCGAATATAGTGGCATTCTGGTTGCTGCATCGGGGTAATGAAGAACGAAACCTGAATGTCCGGGCGGCAGCCTTACATGTTCTTGGCGATCTGCTGGGTTCCGTAGGCGCCATTGTCGCTGCGCTGATCATTATGTTTACCGGCTGGACGCCTGCCGACCCGATACTCTCCATCCTGGTCTCGGTGTTGGTATTACGTAGCGCGTGGGCATTATTGCGTGAGAGCGTCAATGAATTGCTGGAGGGAGCGCCTGTGTCGCTGGACATTAACGCGCTTAAACGGCATCTGCGGCGAGCCATTACCGAAGTGCGCGATGTACATCATGTGCATGCATGGCTGGTAGGAGAGAAAGTACTGATGACATTACATGTCCAGGTGATTCCACCGCACGATCACGACGGGCTACTGCGCCAAATTGAACATTTCCTGGTGCATCACTATCAGATTGAGCATGTAACGATTCAGATGGAGTACCAGCCCTGTAGCGGGCCTGACTGCCATCTCAGCGAGACGCAGCCAGACCATGACCATTCACACCATCATTAGTGAGAGAACGCGTGAGAGCCGCGTTCACGGGCGCTATTTATCCACATCCGGCTACCGTTAAGTGCGATAAAGGTCAGAATCATATATTCCAGCGACATGGCCCAGACGCCTTGCAGGGCAAAAATCACTACGCTGATAACATTGATAATGACCCACAGTAGCCAGTTTTCGACATATTTGCGCGTCATCAAAATCATGGCGACAATCGAAAGCACCATCATGCAGGAATCCCAGAACGGGAAAGCGTCCGGCTGCAGTTCGGGCATTACCACATTTAATCCCAGCATCTGCATCAGCGAGACTGCTATGCGGGTGAGCAGCGCAAATACCGGATCGATAAAGAAGGTCATAAAACCAATAGCAAACGCACATACCACAAGCCAGGCCAGGGCTTTTGGTAAAGGTAACCAGCGGATTTGCAGAACGGCCTCGTTTGAGGTCGTCTGTCGTGACCAGGCATACCAGCCGTAGATATTGGCGGCAAAGAAAAACAGCTGGAGCAGCAGACTGGCGTAAAGCTGGATCTGGAAGAAGATAATGGCAAACAGCGTTACGTTGATTAAGCCAAATGCGTAATTGCTGATTTTTTCCAGGCTGGCGAGCCAGATGCATAACAGGCCCGCCACTGTCCCTACTGCTTCAATCCATGAAAGATCGTAGCCTCCGGCGCCGATCGGGATATGTACCAGAATATTATGCGTGCTAAAAAAATCCATCTTCTCCCCAGAGCGTATTCCTACGCATTATTCCTCATTAAGAACGTAGTGTAGCCGCAAAATCCAACATACGGTTCAGTGGCAACAATGCCCCTTCACGCAGTTCAGCATCGACATGGATCTCGTGAGCTTCCCCACCGTTCTCCAGCCCTTCTGCAATAGCTTTCAGACCATTCATTGCCATCCACGGGCAGTGAGCACAGCTACGGCAGGTTGCCCCCTCCCCTGCTGTCGGTGCTTCGAGTAGCTCTTTCTCCGGCACCGCCTGCTGCATTTTATAAAAGATACCGCGGTCAGTGGCGACAATCAGTTGCTTATGCGCAAGTGTTTTTGCGGCATGGATCAACTGGCTGGTGGAACCAACCGCATCAGCCAGTTTAACCACGGAATGCGGTGATTCCGGGTGTACCAGGATAGCAGCATCCGGGTAAAGCGCCTTCATACGAATCAGCGCCTGCGTTTTAAATTCGTCATGTACGATACAAGCCCCCTGCCAGCATAGTACATCCGCCCCGGTTTGTTTCTGCACATAGCTACCAAGATGGCGGTCAGGCGCCCAGATGATTTTTTCGCCGAGGCTATCGAGATGTTCAATCAATTCAACGGCAATACTGGATGTCACGACCCAGTCAGCTCGCGCTTTTACTGCCGCCGAGGTGTTGGCGTACACCACAACGGTACGGTCCGGATGCGCATCGCAAAAAGCGTTGAACTCCTCAATGGGGCAGCCCAAATCCAGCGAGCACTCGGCATTGAGTGTCGGCATCAGGATGGTTTTTTCGGGGCTGAGGATTTTAGCCGTTTCCCCCATGAAGCGCACACCCGCGACCAGTAACGTTGAGGCCGGATGTTTCGCTCCAAAGCGCGCCATTTCAAGTGAATCAGAAATACATCCGCCCGTCTCTTCCGCCAGTTGCTGAATTTCCGGGTCCGTGTAGTAATGCGCAACCATCACGGCATCACGCTCTTTTAACAGGCGTTTGATTTTTTCCCGATAAAATTCTTTTTCATCACGGCTCAGCGGGAGAGGCTTAGGTGGAAAAGGATAGATTGCGGCTTCCGGATCGAACATTACGCTCATCATGCTTACTCGTTTTACTGGCTTAACAAAATGCCTTTCTTTTTCGACAGCGCGGCAAAGGTAAGGCGAATGTGTTTTATATACTAAACAAGATAGCGGATTGCAGGGTAAAAGTCACAAGAAATGAACTGACGAGTGACGCAGTGCAAGGGAAAACTGAGGAAATGTACACTTTGCAAATAGCAAAAAGCGCCGCAGGCGACTCCGGCGCTTCTCTTCGTTCTGCCCGAACCTGCAGCAGGTTCGAATCTTTGAAATCGCAGACAGCAAAAAAGCGCCTTTAGGGCGCTTTTTTACACTGGTGGGTCGTGCAGGATTCGAACCTGCGACCAATTGATTAAAAGTCAACTGCTCTACCAACTGAGCTAACGACCCCTTGCGGGATTTTACTGCTTTGATCATTCAGAGGTGGTGGGTCGTGCAGGATGATTCGGCTTCGCCTCACCCTCCGGGCCGTTGCTAACGCAACGTTATCCTACACTTCTCAACCAGTGACTACCTTATAATTGGTGGGTCGTGCAGGATTCGAACCTGCGACCAATTGATTAAAAGTCAACTGCTCTACCAACTGAGCTAACGACCCATACGGTGTCATCTGAAAGATTCTTACTCGGAACCACTAAAGAAAGTGATTGGTCGTGCAGGATGACTCGGCTTCGCCTTGCCTTTCAGAACATTGCTGAGGCAACGTTATCCTACACGTTTAACACTGGAGTAAAGCGTTAAATTGGTGGGTCGTGCAGGATTCGAACCTGCGACCAATTGATTAAAAGTCAACTGCTCTACCAACTGAGCTAACGACCCGAGTGGTGGGTGATGACGGGATCGAACCGCCGACCCCCTCCTTGTAAGGGAGGTGCTCTCCCAGCTGAGCTAATCACCCACTTCGGTACTTCACATATTGTAAGAAATCCAGCTGGCGAGAAAGTGGTGGGTGATGACGGGATCGAACCGCCGACCCCCTCCTTGTAAGGGAGGTGCTCTCCCAGCTGAGCTAATCACCCGATACTACGCTGGATACATCTTACTAACTGATGTTAGTGGTGGGTCGTGCAGGATGACTCGGCTTTGCCTCGCCCTTTGGGCCGTTGCTAACGCAACGTTATCCTTTACGTTTAACTATCGCTTTCCACCGTAACGATTGGTGGGTCGTGCAGGATTCGAACCTGCGACCAATTGATTAAAAGTCAACTGCTCTACCAACTGAGCTAACGACCCACTTTTGCGTTGACCTGGGTTTGTTTGATATCCCGTGGCAACGGCGGCATATATTACTGATTTAAGAACGCAGCGCAACAAGAATTTCGAGGAAGATCACCTGACTGCTTATGATTCACGCGACAAGACCAGAAAAAAAGCGATTTCTGGTCATGTGCTATTCATCACATAGAACCGAGACGTTTCTGCGCCTGTTTTGCACCTTCAGTACCCGGGTACTTCGCGACCACCTGCTGATAAACGGCTTTCGCCTTCGCCGTGTCACCTTTGTCTTGCATGATCACGCCGACTTTGAACATCGCATCTGGCGCTTTCGGTGATTTCGGGTAATTTTTCACCACGGAGGCAAAATAAAACGCCGCATCATCCTTTTTGCCCTTGTTGTAATTCAACTGTCCCAGCCAGTAGTTGGCATTCGGAACATAGGTTGAATCAGGGTATTTCTTCACAAAGTTCTGGAATGCGACAATGGCGTCATCCTGGCGAGATTTATCCTGCACCAGCGCAATTGCGGCATTGTAATCGGTATTGGCATCACCGCTTTGGACCGGCGCGCCAGAGGCTGCCGCTTCGTCAGGCGCTGCCTGCGCTGCTGCCCCGCCCTGATCGCCCGAAGCCTGCTGCGTTTGCCCTGCCGCACCGCCATTGCTCAGACTACCGATCTGCTGCTGAATTTGCTGCTGACGTTCAACAACCTGATTTAATTGGTACTGACTTTCCTGAATTTGGCCGCGCAGGGTGTCAATATCCGCCTGGTTATCAGCGAGTTGTTGCTGGAGTTGAGTTAAAAGCTGGCTGTGAGCATTAGAAATACGCTCGAGTTGAGTGACACGGTCTTCGACCGAGCCTGAGCCGACACTACTGATTGGCGCTTGAGCATTAGCGGCCCAGGGGGCCGCTATGCCAACCAGTAACGACAGACTCAATAGATGATGTCTGAGGTTACTGCTCATGCAATTCTCTTAGTAAACCAGTACGGCACGACGGTTTTTAGCGTAAGCCGCTTCGTCATGACCCAGTACTGCAGGTTTTTCTTTACCGTAAGAAACGATGGAGATCTGGTCAGCGGTAACACCTTTACCCTGCAGGTACATTTTAACGGCGTTAGCACGACGTTCGCCCAGGGAGATGTTGTATTCCGGAGTACCACGTTCGTCCGCATGACCTTCTACGGTGACTTTGTAAGACGGGTTGCTACGCAGGAAGTTAGCGTGCGCGTCCAGCATCGCAGCGAAATCGGAACGGATGTCATACTTGTCCAGATCGAAGTAGACGATGTTGTTCTGCTGCAGCTGCTGCATCTGCAGACGAGCTTGCTCTTCAGAAGACATGTTACCGTTGCCGTTCATACCAGTGCCCGCACCCAGCATACCTTCGCCATTCTGGTCGTTGGTTGCTTTTTTAGAAGAACAGGCCGCGATTGCCATGATCGGCAGAACCAGCATCAGGCCTTTCAGCACTTTGTTCAGTTGCATTTCGTTAATTCCTTTAATTACCAATTATTATTTAGACAGATACGGCGACCAGGCAGGGGATTTTACCTGTCCATCAGACGCCGGAATACGCGCTTTGAAACGCCCATCTGTAGAAACCAGATTCAGCACGGATCCCATCCCCTGAGAAGAGCTGTAGATTACCATCGTGCCGTTAGGTGCCAGACTCGGCGATTCATCCAGGAACGTTGACGATAAAACCTGCACGCCACCCGCTACCAGATCCTGCTTGGCAATGTGTTGCTGACCGCCATCGGAGCTCACCATTACCATAAACTTGCCGTCAGCGCTTACGTCAGCATCCTGGTTTTGTGAACCCTGCCAGGTGATACGCTGTGCAGCACCGCCATTAACGTTAATTTTATAAACCTGCGGACGACCCGCCTGGTCGGAGGTAAATGCCAGATTCTGGCTATCCGGGAACCAGGTTGGTTCAGTGTTGTTACTGCGACCATCTGTCACCTGACGGATTTGACCCGACGCCAGATCCATTACATAGATGTTCAGGCTACCGGTTTTTGACAGCGCAAAGGCAATCTTAGAACCATCGGGAGAGAATGCTGGCGCACCGTTGTGACGCGGGAAAGAGGCGACCTGGCGAATTGCAGTGCTGGAAAGATCCTGAATTACCAGCGCAGAACGACCACTTTCGAAGGTTACGTATGCGAGTTTAGAGGCATCTGGCGACCATGCCGGAGACATCAGCGGCTGCGAAGAGCGGTGTACAACAGCCGTGTTGAAACCATCATAGTCAGAAACGCGCAGTTCATACGGGAACTGGCCGCCATTGCTCTGCACGACATATGCGATACGGGTACGGAATGCACCTTTAATGCCAGTCAGTTTCTGGAACACATCGTCGCTGGCAGTGTGCGCGCCATAGCGTAGCCACTGTTTGCTGACGTTGAAGGAGTTCTGCGCCAGTACGGTACCCGGCGCACCACCAGTGTCGACCAGCTGGTAAGCCACTTTATAGGTGCCATCCGGGTTCGGGCTAACTTGCCCTACAACGACGGCATCAATACCCAGCGCAGACCAGGCCGCCGGCTGAACTTCCTGGGCTGTCGCCGGCTGCTGAGGCAGACGAGAACGATCCAGAGGATTGAATTTACCGCTGTTACGCAGATCCGACGCCACGATATTGCCGATATCCTCTGGCGCACCGCCAGGCCCCGCCCACTGGAAGGGCACAACACCGATTGGGCGTGCCGAGTCCACCCCCTGGGTGATCTCGATACGTACTTCTGCGTGCAGCACCGCTGCCCACAGCATCAGAAAACCAAACGCTACACGTAATGCCTGCTTCATCTTATCTCCCTTATCCGGGCGGAAAACCCGCGATAATTTAGCAGAATGTTAACAAACTCAATTATACAAAACTACCAAAACACCAGGACTAACTTAGTCTGTTTTCCCCGCCTGTGCAGAAGAATTCGTAACTAAGGTTTAAAGTCCAGCGGTACGTTTTTAAAGACCTTATAGACCTCAGCCGTTGGCGGTTTAGGGAACTTCGACATGCGATTTGTCGCGGCTAACATCGCCTGACAAAAGGCAGGGTCGCCACCTTCCTGAGCCACTGAGAGCAAAGTACCGTCTTCTGCAATTTTCACACGCAACGTACAGGTTTTGCCCGCATAAGTGTCCCAGTCATACAGATGCCCCTTAATCGCCGCCTGCACTTGAGACATATACGCACTGATATCAGCCTGAGACGCACCACCCTGGCCTGCCTTACTTCCTTTAGCAGGTGAATCGCCACCTGTGGTACCACTGGCATGACCTTTCGGTGCATTCTTACCTGAACTCAGGTCGCCCAGCAGATCATCGACGCCTGATGCAGCAGCTGCTTTTTCAGCAGCGGCTTTCTTGGCTGCAGCAGCCTTCTCTGCTGCGGCTTTCTTGTCGGCAGCGGCCTTTTCAGCAGCGGCTTTCTTATCTGCAGCAGCCTTCTCAGCAGCAGCCGCTTTTTCAGCGGCGGCTTTTTCTGCCGCAGCCTTCTCGGCAGCCGCGGCTTTTTCAGCGGCGGCCTTCTCTGCTGCCGCTTTTTTAGCGGCCTCTGCAGCCGCTTTCTTCTCAGCATCCTGCTGAGCTTTCTTCGCGGCTTCGGCTTCTGCTTTCTTCTGAGCATCGGCTGCAGCTTTAGCCGCTTCTGCTTCTGCTTTTTTCTTCGCATCCGCAGCTGCTTTCGCTGCATCTGCTTCTGCTTTTTTCTGTGCGTCTGCCGCAGCTTTCTTCGCCGCTTCCGCAGCTTCTTTTGCCTGTGCATCCGCTTTCGCTTTTGCATCAGCAGCGGCTTTTGCTGCAGCTTCTTCCGCCTGTTTTTGCGCTTCCTGCGCTTTCTTAGCGGCTTCTTCTGCTTTCTTCTGTTCTGCGGCCTGCTCACGGGCAGCTTCCTGCGCCTGTAAACGTTCCTGCTCAAGCTGTTTTAAGCGTTCCTGTTCGGCAGCCTGTTTTTCACGCAGTTCTTCTGCCTGTTGCTGAGCCTGCTTTTCACGCTGCTCTTGCGCACGCTTTGCGCTGGCCTGTTGCTGCTGCTGACGGTTGTAATTCTGGACAACGGCACCAGGATCGACCATTACCGCATCAATAGAAGAACCGCCGCCGCCACCCGCAGAAGCATCAATATGTTCATCAAACGAACTCCAGATCAGCAGTGCAACCAGAATCACATGCAGCACCGCCGAAATAATTATCGCTCGTTTAAGTTTGTCGTTTTGTTCGGTTGCCTTTGACACTCTCGGTTCCCAAAAACTGCCGCCTGTTAAGCCGGTGATCAGATAGGCTGCGTCATCAAGCCAACCGATTTAACACCCGCGCTGTGTAACAGGTTTAGCGCTTTAATGATTTCATCGTAAGGCACTTCTTTTGCGCCACCGATCAAGAAAACGGTTTTCGGATTCGATTGCAGGCGACGCTGCGCTTCTGCAATCACTTGCTCTGGCGGTAGCTGATCCATGCGATCTTTTTCTACCACCACGCTGTACTGTCCGACACCGGAAACCTCAATAATGACCGGAGGATCGTCATTGGTGCTGACGGTTTTCGACTCTGTCGCATCCGGCAGGTCAACCTCCACGCTCTGGGTGATGATCGGTGCGGTTGCCATAAAGATCAGCAACAGCACCAGTAGCACGTCCAGCAGCGGAACAATATTGATTTCGGATTTGAGGCCGCGACTGTTACGGCTGCCCCGTCCACGCGTTCTGGCCATGGTTTACCCCTTGTTGCTCTCGGTGCTGGTAAACGCCTGACGATGCAGAATAGCCGTGAACTCTTCCATAAAGTTGTCGTAGTTCAGTTCCAGTTTGTTCACACGCTGGTTCAGGCGGTTGTAGGCCATTACCGCAGGAATCGCTGCGAACAGACCGATTGCGGTAGCGATCAACGCTTCGGCGATACCCGGCGCAACCATCTGTAGGGTTGCCTGTTTCACCGCACCCAGCGCGATAAAGGCATGCATGATCCCCCACACCGTACCAAACAGACCGATATAAGGGCTGATGGAACCGACAGTACCGAGGAAAGGAATATGCGTTTCCAGGTTCTCCAGCTCGCGGTTCATCGAAATACGCATCGCCCTGGATGCCCCTTCGACAATCGCTTCCGGCGCATGGCTATTGGCGCGGTGTAAACGCGCAAACTCTTTGAACCCGCTATAGAAGATTTGTTCCGAGCCCGTCAGATTATCACGGCGCCCCTGGCTTTCCTGGTACAGACGCGACAGTTCAATGCCAGACCAGAACTTGTCTTCAAAGGCTTCCGCTTCACGACCGGCTGCGTTGAGAATGCGCGTTCGCTGGATGATGATGGCCCAGGATGCGATTGAAAAACCAATCAAAATCAACATGATAAGTTTGACCAGAAGGCTAGCCTTCAGGAACAAATCAAGGATGTTCATGTCAGTCACTGCTTAAACTCCGCGACAATAGACTTGGGAAGCGCACGAGGCTTCATTAAGAGTGGATCAACACAGACAATCAGTACCTCAGCTTCGTTCAGGACTTTGTTCTCTGCGTTGACGATCCGCTGCGTGAAGACCAGAGAGGTCCCGCGCATTGATGTAATTTCCGTTTGGACTTCGAGCATATCGTCGAGTCTGGCGGGCGCAAAATACTCCAGCGTAAGTTTGCGTACCACGAATGCGACGCGCTCGGCCAGCAAAACTTGCTGACTAAAGTGATGGTGGCGCAGCATCTCAGTGCGTGCTCGTTCATAAAAAGCCACGTAGCTGGCGTGGTAAACCACACCACCGGCGTCAGTATCTTCGTAATAGACACGAACCGGCCATCGAAACAGCGTTGTATTCACTTTACATCCCGGTAATGCAAAAAAAGTTAGAGCTTTTAAACTTCGCTACTATACGCGCGGGGGAGATGGTTTGGAATGGGTAGAAGTAAACGGAGAGTAAAAATATATGGGCTTTTGCAAGCCCATATCATAAGCGGAGATTTCTTATTCAAAAGAAGAAGAAAATCAAACCAGCCAGCATAACCAGGTCTGCGATCAGCGGACAAAAAATGCCTTGCCAGTGAACCGCGCGGGGACGAAATCCCACCCCATGAATCACACCAGCGCAGACGGCCCACATCAGCAGAAAGCCATGCCAGACCTCCAGGTCACTGGTCTTTGCAGCAAAGCGTGCGGGATCCCAAAAGATACAACCTGCCAGCACTAATGCCATAATTAAGGAAAGCGCCCTTAACGGGCGCTTGTCCATTACCGCATAAAGTTTCGCGATAATCTCGTTCATCAATGCTCTTCTTGCTTACCGGCTTTCAACGCTTCCACATGTTCAAATGCCAGCGCCGTAATCACTCCAAAAGCACAGGCAAGAAGCGTTCCTAAAATCCATGCGAAATACCACATTATCAGCTCCTTACTTAGTACAGAGAGTGGGTGTTGCTTTCGATGTCTTCTTTCGTAATACGACCGAACATTTTCCAGTAACACCAGGCGGTGTAGATCAGGACGATCGGTACGAAGACCAGTGCCACAAAAGTCATCAGGTTCAGGGTCATCTGACTGGAGGTAGCGTCCCACATAGTCAGACTGGCGTTCATCATAATGCTCGACGGCATAATGAACGGGAACATCGCGACACCGGCAGTCAGGATGATGCAGGCCAGCGTCAGTGAAGAGAACACGAACGCCAGCGCGCCTTTTTCCGCACGCGAAGTCAGCACGGTCAGCAGCGGCAGCACCACGCCAAGCGCAGGGATCGCCCACAGAGCCGGGATATTATTAAAGTTCGCCAGCCAGGCTCCTGCCTGACGCGTTACTTCTTTGGTCAGCGGGTTGGAAGCAGCATGGTGGTCCATCGCGGAAGTCACGACGTAACCATCAATACCGTATACCACCCACACCCCGGCCAGCACGAAGCAGACCGCGGTAATCAGCGCGGCAACCTGCGACGTTGTTCGCGCACGCAGATGCAGTTCACCCACCGTACGCATTTGCAGATAGGTTGCGCCCTGGGTGATGATCATCGCTACGCTTACCACACCCGCCAGCAGACCAAACGGGTTCAGCAACTGGAAGAAGTTCCCGGTATAGGTCAGACGCAGATATTCATCCACGCTGAACGGTACGCCCTGCAGCAGGTTACCGAAAGCGACACCAATGACCAGCGGCGGCACAAAGCTACCAATGAAAATGCCCCAGTCCCACATATTGCGCCAGCGGCTCTCTTCGATCTTAGAACGGTAATCAAAACCTACCGGACGGAAGAACAGGGACGCCAGCACCAGAATCATCGCCACATAGAAACCAGAGAATGCAGCGGCATAGACCATTGGCCAGGCGGCGAATAGTGCGCCGCCCGCTGTGATCAGCCATACCTGATTACCGTCCCAGTGGGGTGCGATAGAGTTAATCATCACGCGACGTTCGGTATCGCTACGACCCAGGAAACGGGTGAGCATGCCCACCCCCATGTCGAAGCCGTCGGTGACGGCGAAACCGATCAGCAGAATGCCAACCAGCAGCCACCAGATAAAACGTAATACTTCATAATCGATCATTTGACGACTCCTGTCTTAGCGTGCCGGCTGAGAAGCCACAGTGGACTGCTCGTAATGATAGCGGCCAGTTTTCAGGCTGCTTGGGCCCAGGCGTGCGAACTTGAACATCAAGAACATTTCAGCCACCAGGAACAGGGTATACAGACCGCAAATCAGGATCATTGAGAACAGCAGATCGCCTGCGGTCAGGGTCGAGTTCGCCACGGCGGTCGGCAGCATTTCACCGATAGCCCACGGTTGACGACCGTACTCCGCTACAAACCAGCCGGATTCGATAGCAATCCACGGCAGCGGTATGCCATACAGTGCGGCACGCAGCAGCCATTTTTTCTCGCCAATACGGTTACGGCAGACGGTCCAGAACGACACGGCGATGATGAGTAACATCAGCACGCCACACGCCACCATAATACGGAAAGCGAAGTACAGCGGCGCCACACGAGGAATGGAGTCCTGCGTAGCCTGTTTAATCTGCGCTTCTGTCGCATCCGCCACATTCGGCGTATAGCGTTTGAGCAGTAAACCGTAACCGAGGTCTTTCTTCACGTTGTTGAACTCATCGCGTACGGATGGGTCTTTCGAACCAGAACGCAGTTGTTCAAGCAGGTGATACGCCTTCATACCGTTACGGATACGCTCTTCATGCTGCACCATCAGGTCTTTCAGGCCGATAACCGGCGTGTCAACAGAGCGGGTAGCAATGATGCCCAGCGCGTAAGGGATCTGGATGGACATATGGTTTTTCTGCGCATCCTGATCCGGAATACCAAACAGGGTGAACGCTGCAGGCGCAGGTTGGGTTTCCCACTCTGCTTCGATAGCCGCCAGTTTGGTTTTCTGTACGTCACCCATTTCATAGCCGGATTCATCACCCAGTACGATAACGGATAGCACAGCAGCCATACCGAAGCTCGCTGCGATAGCGAAGGAACGTTTGGCGAACGCGATATCGCGACCGCGCAGCAGATAGTAAGAGCTGATGCCAAGGATGAAGATGGCACCGCAGGTATAGCCAGAGGCCACGGTATGGACAAATTTCACCTGAGCAACCGGGTTCAGTACCAGTTCGGCGAAGCTGACCATTTCCATACGCATGGTTTCGAAGTTGAAATCTGCAGCAACCGGGTTTTGCATCCAGCCGTTTGCTACAAGGATCCACAACGCGGACAAGTTGGAGCCCAGCGCGACCAGCCAGGTCACTGCCATATGCTGTACTTTGCCCAGACGATCCCAGCCGAAGAAAAACAGACCTACAAAAGTGGACTCGAGGAAGAAGGCCATCAAACCTTCAATGGCCAGTGGCGCACCGAAAATGTCCCCAACGTAGTGAGAATAGTAAGACCAGTTTGTCCCGAACTGGAACTCCATGGTCAAACCGGTGGCCACGCCCAGTGCGAAGTTGATACCAAACAACTTGCCCCAGAACTTGGTCATATCTTTATAAATCTGTTTGCCGGAGAGGACGTAGACCGTTTCCATAATGGCCAGCAAGAACGCCATACCGAGCGTCAGTGGCACAAAAAGGAAGTGGTACATCGCGGTCAAGGCAAACTGCAAACGTGACAGTTCGACTATATCTAACATCATGACTCCTTGCTCATCGCATGAAGACTCCGAGAGTAAACCTCGTCAGCGAAGGTTTACACGCATGCCCCAATACAAAGTTGTTGCACTTTTAAATCACCATCAGCAATAACGTTGATGCTGATTCAAAAAAGTTACAACCACGTTAATAAAAAACCCAAATTGATCTCTCGAATATATTACTCCGCAAACCCCTTACAATAAAAAGGTTTTTATTGGGTTTGTTTTACGTTTTTCGACAGTGATCAATTTATACCGAATTTAGCAGTTTTAAACCAATTTGATCGGCGACAATTTAACTATTTTTAGCGCCATTTCCAAGCTTTTAAATATTGATTTAAATCAATTTCATTATTTTTTGTTAATTTTGTAGAGACGGCGCTTCTTTAGTAAAGATCGTGTTAACGATATGTATATCTTAACGCAAGCAACAGTTATCAAACGGGCGCGGAAGATAAATAATTACGCGCTTATTTAACGTTTAATCCCTAAAGCACATCGTAACTGGCATAAACACCCTCCTCCATTATGTGAAATGGCTGGCTTTATTTATCTCAATAATTTCACAATAATTTCACCTACAGGAAAAAATATTTAACACCACAAGGTAATTATTCAATAAAAAAGGCCGTGCAATGTTGCACAGCCCTAAGTAAAAATTTTACTGGAACGTTTTATTAACATTCCTCAGGGTTATGACTATTGGCTTTCTGCGCTAATTTTCGCCAGTAATGCCAACAGAGCATCTACATCCTGCCGCTGTGTGCGCCAGGAAGAAACGCTGATACGGAGTGCTGGTCTTCCCTGCCAGCGGGTACTGCCAAACCAGGCTTTGCCAGAGGCTTGTGCCGCAGCCAGTACCGCCTCCGTTTGCGCGTCACTCCCGCAACGGAACAACACCTGATTAATCACCACCCGGTTCAACACGTCAAATCCATGCCGGGTCAGCCCCTCGCTGATAACACGCGCCAGCATGCAATGTCTGTCGACCATCTCTCGTACGCCCTGACGACCCAGCACACGTAGCGCGGCCCATACCGGGATACCACGCGGGCGACGTGAAAACTCCAGCGTCAGGTTCTTCTGCGCATCGGCGCTGGCACTCATATAGACCGCGTCACTGTTCATCGCTCCAGCCAGCACCTGAGGGTCACGGCAAATCACCATCGCGCAATCATAAGGCGTATTCAGCCATTTATGGGCATCCGTGGTCCAGCTGTCCGCCAGATCAATCCCTTCCGTCAACGCCAGGTGCGATGATGCTCGCGCCCAAAGGCCAAAGGCGCCGTCAACATGGACCCACGCCCCTGCGGCATGGGCTTGCGGGATAATATGCGCAAAAGGATCAAACTCGCCTGTATTCACCTCCCCTGCCTGCAGGCAAAGTATGGTGCGGGCATCAAGCGGCGGCAGTTGTTGTGCGTCAACACGCCCGAAAGCGTCTACTGGCGCAACAATCAGTCGTGACATGCCAAACCCCAGAATACGCAGCGCCTTTTTCACCGTAATGTGAACCAGTTCTGAGACCACCACTTTGATTTCCGGCGCGCCGGACAGCCCGTCGTTGTCGATATCCCAGCCTTCGCGCGCCAGCAATGCGCGGCGCGCTGCCGCGAGGGCCGCCAGGGTACAAGCCGTTGCGCTGGTGCCAAATCCAACGGCGCTTTCACGCGGCAAATCCAGTGCTTCAAGGACCCAGCGGCCCGCGACACGCTCCACTTTGTCAGCCACCGGTGAGTTCAGAAACGACGACGCACACTGATCCCAGGCGACCATCAGCCGCTCAGCCGCAGAGGCGGCAGGCAATGTCGCCCCTACCACGAAGCCAAAATACCCCGGTCCGTTTGACGCCGTGGTCGCAGGCGAACCAATATCATCCAGTAGCGCCAGCGTCTGTTCGGCGGACTCCCCTGCCTGCGGCAGCGGTTCATCAAAAGCGCTAAGCGCCGCGATAGCGTCAGCATCAGGAAAGACGCGTCGCGTGCTTATTCCTTCCAGATAACGTAAACCGCGTGCATCAGCCTCGGCCAGTAGCTCCCGTTCACTCATATCACCACCCCTGTTGTATTAATTCACGTCTGGCATCAGATGCCGCGTTAACGCCCATATCATTAGCGCCAGTAGACTGACAGCTGCTCCGAATAAACAGACACCGTGCCAGCCATGGCGAGCAAATATCGCAGTGGTCGCAATAGCCCCAGCCCCACTTCCCGTGGCGTAAAACAGCATATAGAGCGCAATCAGCCGCCCATGCGCCGCCGATGAACGTAAAATCATGCTCTGACTGGTGACATGCAGCGCCTGTCCACCCAGATCCAGTAGTACAATTCCCAGTAATAACAGCGCCAGTGAATGCTCAAGCTGCGACAGGGGCCACCATGCCAGTGATAGCAGCACGAGTGCATAAAAACTGGTGCGCTGCCCATGTCCGCGATCGGCATCGCGTCCGGCTCTGGTCGCAGCAAGGGCTCCGGCAACACCGGCGAGTGCAAATAGCCCAATCACAGTATGTGAAAAACTATAAGGAGGCGCACTTAACGGCAGCACCATTGCACTCCAGAAAATTGTAAATGCGGCAAACATTAACAGCGCCAGCACGCCGCGAATTTGCAATACGCGATCGGTGCAGAGTAACGTCAACATCGAGAGCAACAGTTGTCTTGCACTGACCGATTCGGGGCTTACGTTAAAGCGCGGCAGTTGTCGCCAGAGCAATGGCACCAGTACCAGCATCATTAGCGCAGAAGCGCCATATACCGCGCGCCATCCCGCGAGATCGCTTACCAGACCTGCAAAAACCCGCGCCAGTAGCAAACCGATAAAAACACCGCCCTGTGCCGCCCCGACCACCCGGCCACGCTCCCGGATATCAGCGGCACTGGCCGCACAGGCAATCAGCCCCTGCGTCATTGCCGTGCCGAGCAACCCTGTCGCCAGCATACCCACCAGCAACACCACTGTTGATTGCGCCAGCACCACGATACAGAGCGCAGCGATCAGTGCCAGCAGTTGCAATAGCATCAAACGCCGTCGCTCCACAACATCTCCGAGCGGCACCAGCACCAGTAATGCCAGTGCACAGCCTATCTGCGTTGCGGTTACCACACCGCCCACGGCTGCCTGACTGATGGCGAAATCCTGCGCCAGCATATCGAGCAGCGGTTGTGCATAGTAGACATTGGCAACGCTCAGGCCGCTGGCGATAGCAAACAACGCGACCAGACTGCGCGGCATCGCTGTCGGTCTCAGGGCGACACTGCATGCGGCGCCAACAGGCATATTGCACATCTCTTCCTTCATCGCTTCACCTGGTTGCAAAAGAAAACTAGTTGAAGGGTAAATAAACCAGTTTTAAAATGCAACCTGAATGTTTTTCATAAGGCCCGACTATGTCTCCTGCACCGCTATTCTCACACCACCCCTGCCCGGTTGCCCGTTCGGTCGATATTATCGGCGATCGCTGGGCGCTGCTTATCGTCCGCGACGCGTTCGACGGCGTACGGCGTTTTGGCGATTTTCAGCGTGGGCTGGGCATGGCACGCAATATTCTCACCGATCGTCTGCGTAAGCTGGTTGACGCGGGTATCTTCACCACCCGGCCCGCTTCCGATGGCACGGCGTATCAGGAATATGTGCTCACACCAAAAGGACAGTCACTCTTCCCGGTTATCGTCGCGCTGCGACAGTGGGGTGAAGGCAATCTGTTTGCGCCGGGTGAACCGCATTCGCTGCTGGTCGATACACGCACTGGTGAGGCCATACCTCCGATGGTCCCGCAGGGGCGTGACGGCCATACGCTAACCGGAGAAAACACCCGCGTGCGTAAAATCGGCGCATAAAAAAGGCCACTCCTTTCAGAGTGGCCAACCATGTCGAACATATTACAGCCCCTTTTAACGAGGGGCATTGAGTCTTATTTGATAATCGCTTTCAGCGCTTCGCCGATATCCGCCAGGCTGCGAACGGTTTTCACGCCCGCCGCTTCGAGAGCAGCGAACTTCTCATCCGCAGTCCCTTTACCACCAGCGATGATTGCGCCTGCGTGGCCCATACGTTTGCCTTTCGGCGCGGTCACACCGGCGATATAGCCGACAACCGGTTTGGTCACATGATCTTTGATGTAAGCAGCCGCTTCTTCTTCCGCGCTACCGCCGATCTCGCCGATCATCACAATCGCTTCGGTTTGTGGATCTTCCTGGAACAGTTTCAGGATGTCGATAAAGTTTGAACCCGGGATCGGGTCGCCACCGATACCCACGCAGGTGGACTGGCCGAAACCGTAGTCGGTGGTCTGCTTAACCGCTTCATAAGTCAGGGTACCTGAACGAGAAACGATGCCCACTTTACCCGGCTGGTGAATGTGGCCCGGCATGATGCCGATTTTACATTCGCCTGGGGTAATAACGCCCGGGCAGTTCGGGCCAATCATGCGCACGCCTGCTTCGTCCAGCTTCACTTTCACGGTCAGCATATCCAGCGTCGGGATACCTTCGGTGATGGTAATAATCAGTTTAATGCCCGCGTCGATCGCTTCCAGAATAGAGTCTTTGCAGAATGGCGCCGGAACGTAAATAACGGAGGCAGTCGCACCGGTCGCTTCTACCGCTTCACGCACGGTGTTGAACACCGGCAGGCCCAGATGCGTGGAGCCGCCTTTGCCCGGCGTGACGCCGCCGACCATTTGCGTACCGTAAGCAATCGCTTGTTCGGAGTGGAAAGTACCCTGGCTACCGGTGAAACCCTGGCAGATAACTTTGGTATCTTTATTAATTAAAACGGACATTATTTCCCCTCCACTGCGGCAACAACCTGCTGAGCTGCATCCGTCAGACTTTTCGCTGCAATAATATTCAGGCCGCTGTCAGCCAGACGCTTAGCACCCAGCTCCGCGTTGTTACCTTCCAGACGAACAACAACCGGTACGTTAACACCCACTTCTTCCACCGCACCGATGATGCCGTCGGCAATCAGGTCGCAGCGAACGATACCGCCGAAGATGTTAACCAGAACGGCTTTCACGTTTTCGTCGGAAAGAATGATTTTGAACGCTTCGGTCACGCGCTCTTTGGTTGCGCCACCGCCCACGTCAAGGAAGTTTGCCGGTTCGCCGCCGTGCAGTTTAACGATGTCCATAGTACCCATCGCCAGGCCTGCGCCGTTAACCATACAACCAATATTGCCTTCCAGCGCAACATAGTTCAGTTCCCAGTGTGCCGCCTGGGCTTCGCGCGGGTCTTCCTGCGACTGATCGCGCATTTCGCGCAGCTCGGATTGACGGAAGAGCGCGTTACCGTCAGCGCCCAGTTTGCCATCGAGGCAGATCAGGTCGCCCTGTTTAGTGATAACCAGCGGGTTAATCTCGATCAGTGCCAGGTCGCGCTCAAGGAAAATGGTCGCCAGGCCCATAAAGATTTTGGTGAACTGCTGAACCTGCTTACCTTCCAGGCCCAGTTTAAACGCCAGTTCGCGCCCCTGGTACGGCATTGGGCCGGCCAGCGGGTCAAGAGCGATTTTGTGGATAAGGTGTGGGGTCTCTTCCGCCACTTTCTCGATTTCTACGCCACCTTCGGTAGACGCCATGAACACAACGCGACGGGAGCTACGATCAACAACAGCGCCCAGATAGAGCTCTTTGCCGATGTCAGTCGCTGCTTCAACCAGAATCTGGTTAACCGGCTGGCCATTCGCGTCTGTTTGATAAGTCACCAGACGTTTACCGAGCCAGTTTTCCGCGAACGCGCGAATATCTTCTTTGCTGTTAACAACTTTTACACCGCCCGCTTTACCACGTCCACCCGCGTGTACCTGGCACTTCACTACCCACGGACCCGCGCCGATTTTGGACGCAGCCTCTTCCGCTTCACGCGGCGTCGTGCACGCATAGCCTACAGGAGCAGGCAAACCGTAACGGGCAAAAAGCTGTTTTGCCTGATATTCATGTAAGTTCATGTGTTCTATCCATCCTTCATTAATCTTGTTACGCCGGACCGCGCTACACGTATCCGGCCTACAATGCAGGTGTTCGTTTTTGTAACCCGGCAGCATGACACCGCCGGGCAAAGGACACTACACGTCCAGCAGCAGACGCGTCGGATCTTCCAGCAGCTCTTTAATCGCCACCAGGAAGCCAACGGATTCACGACCGTCAATCAGGCGGTGATCGTAAGAGAGCGCCAGATACATCATGGGCAGAATTTCAACTTTGCCATCAACAGCCATCGGGCGGTCTTTAATGGCATGCATACCCAGAATTGCGCTCTGGGGTGGGTTGATAATTGGCGTAGACATCAGCGAACCAAACACGCCGCCGTTGGTAATGGTGAAGTTACCACCGGTCAGGTCTTCAACGGTCAGCTTGCCGTCACGACCTTTTACTGCCAGATCTTTAATGCGTTTTTCGATATCGGCCATGCCCAGAGTATCCACATCGCGCAGAACCGGTGTCACCAGGCCACGCGGCGTAGAGACCGCCATGCTGACATCAAAATAGTTGTGGTACACCACATCATCGCCATCGATAGAAGCGTTCACTTCCGGGTAGCGTTTCAGCGCTTCAACCACAGCTTTCACGTAGAAGGACATAAAGCCCAGACGGATGCCATGACGTTTTTCAAAGGCATCGCCGTACTGCTTACGCAGATCCATAATCGGCTTCATGTTCACTTCGTTGAAGGTCGTGAGCATGGCGGTGGAGTTTTTCGCTTCCAGCAGACGCTCTGCCACACGTTTACGCAGACGGGTCATCGGCACGCGTTTTTCAGAACGGCCCGCCAGCTGCGGCGCAGCCGGTGCGGCAGCCGGTGCAGCAGGTTTACTTTCTTCTTTATTCGTCGGTGCTTTCGCCAGATGTTTTTCAATATCTTCGCGAGTCAGACGACCACCCACACCGGTGCCTTTAATGGCGCTGGCTTCCAGGTTATGTTCGGCCAGCAGGCGACGGATCGCCGGGCTGAGCGCGTCATTGTTTTGCTCTTCGAGAGACGCCTGCTGGCGCTGAGCCGGAGTCGACTCTTTGGCGTCAGATTTCGCGCTGCTCTCTTTGCCTGCGCTGTTACCTTCGCGCAGACGGCCCAGAATCTGGCGGGACGTTACGGTAGTGCCTTCATCCTCCAGCACTGCGTCCAGAATGCCGTCTGCCGATGCCGGTACTTCCAGTACCACTTTGTCAGTTTCGATTTCTACCAACACTTCATCGCGTTGGACGGTATCGCCCGGTTTTTTGTGCCAGGTCGCAACGGTCGCGTCAGCAACGGACTCAGGCAGGTCGGGTACAAGAATATCTACGCTACTCATTATTTATCCTTTAATTAATCGACGTTCAGCGCGTCATTGACCAGAGCTTGTTGCTGTTTCTGGTGAACGGACAGATATCCTACCGCTGGCGAAGCGGAGGCCGGGCGGCCTGCATATTGCAGTGCAGCCCCAAACGGAATCACTTCTCGCAGATGATGCTGGCTGCAGTACCATGCGCCCTGGTTGAGCGGCTCTTCCTGGCACCAGACAAAATCCTGTACATGCGCATAAGGTTTCAGCGCTTCCTGCACCGACTGGTGCGGGAATGGATACAACTGCTCAATCCTGACAATGGCGACGTCTTTCTGATCGTTCTTACGACGCTGTTCAAGCAGGTCGTAATAAACCTTACCAGAACACAGAACTACACGCTTAACCCCTTTCGGATCAAGGGCGTCAATCTCACCGATCGCGGGCATAAAGGTGCCGTTCGCCAGTTCATCGAGGCTGGAGACTGCCAGTGGGTGACGCAGCAGGGATTTTGGCGACATGACAACCAGCGGACGGCGCATACCGCGCAGCGCCTGACGACGCAGCATGTGGTAAACCTGTGCCGGGGTCGACGGTACGCAGACCTGCATGTTTTGTTCAGCACACAGCTGCAGATAACGCTCCAGACGCGCGGAGGAGTGCTCCGGTCCCTGGCCTTCGTAACCATGCGGCAGCAGCATCACCAGACCACACATACGGCCCCATTTCTGCTCACCGGAGCTAATGAACTGGTCGATAACCACCTGGGCGCCATTGGCAAAGTCACCGAACTGCGCTTCCCAGATAGTCAGGGTGCGCGGCTCTGCGGTGGCATAACCGTATTCAAACGCCAGAACCGCTTCCTCGGACAGAACAGAGTCCCAGACTTTGAACGGCCCCTGCGCATTATGAACGTGGTGCAACGGTGTGTAAGTCGAGCCATTAGACTGGTTATGGATTACCGCGTGACGATGGAAGAACGTACCGCGACCCGAGTCTTCGCCGGACAGACGCACGGAGATACCTTCGTCAACCAGCGTCGCATAGGCCAGGTTTTCCGCACCGCCCCAGTCGAACAATTTTTCGCCCGCGGCCATCGCCTGACGGTCATTGTAAATTTTTGCCACGCGAGCCTGCATTTCAATAGACTCCGGCACCGTACTGATGCGCTTCGCCAGTTCCTGCAAGCGTTTCATTTCTACCTTGTTCGGGTAGCTCTCATCCCATTCGTGGTTGAGGTATGGCGACCAGGTGAAGGAGTGCATGTTCATCGGACGCCACTCTTTCACCACACACTCACCGGCATCCAGCGCGTCACGGTAGAGGTTCACCATCTCGGTGGCATCTTCCAGCGTCGCAACGCCGTCATGCTCCAGCTTGTCAGCATAGATTTTGCGCGGGGTCGGATGCTTTTTGATTTTCTGGTACATCAGCGGCTGGGTTGCACTCGGCTCGTCGGCTTCGTTATGGCCGTGACGGCGGTAGCAGACCAGGTCGATGAACACATCGCGTTTGAAGGTGTTGCGGAAATCCAGCGCCACGCGGGTAACGAAAGCCACGGCTTCCGGGTCATCGGCGTTAACGTGGAAAATCGGCGCCTGCACCATTTTACCGATATCGGTACAGTATGGCGTGGAGCGAGCATCCAGCGGGTTAGAGGTGGTGAAGCCGACCTGGTTGTTAATAACGATGCGGACGGTACCGCCCACTTCATAACCCCGCGCTTTGGACATGTTCAGCGTTTCCTGAACCACGCCCTGACCGGTAACTGCCGCGTCACCGTGAATAGTGATAGGAAGGACTTTATTGCTGCTCGGCTCATCCAGACGGTCCAGACGTGCGCGTACAGAGCCCATCACCACCGGACTGACGATTTCGAGGTGCGACGGGTTAAACGCCAGCGCCAGGTGCACAAGTCCCCCTTCGGTTTCGATATCGGACGAGAAACCCATGTGGTATTTCACGTCACCCGTACCGAGGTGCTCTTTATGCTTACCGGCAAATTCGTCAAACAGGTCCTGAGGTTTTTTACCCAGCACGTTAATCAGCACGTTCAGACGACCGCGGTGCGCCATACCCAACACCACTTCGCGCGTGCCGCTTTTACCGGCATGGCGAATCATCTCTTTGAGCATCGGCACCAGCGCATCACCGCCTTCCAGCGAGAAGCGTTTCGCACCGGGGAATTTCGCGCCCAGATAACGCTCCATCCCTTCTGCTGCCGTCAGTTCGCTGAGAAAACGTTTTTTCTCATCAGCGGTAAACGAGGCTTTACCAGCAACCGATTCAATACGCTGTTGGATCCAGCGTTTCTCTTCGGTGCTGGTAATGTGCATGTATTCGGCACCAATAGAGCCACAGTAGGTCTGTTTCAGCGCCGCGATCAAATCGCCAAGCTGCATCGTGTCTTTGCCGATGGCAAAAGAGCCGACGTTAAACGTCTCCTGGAAATCTGCCTCGGTCAAGTCATGGAATGACGGGTCGAGGTCTGCAACGCGCTCTTGCTGCCACAGTCCCAGCGGATCAAGATTGGCCTGCTGGTGACCGCGGAAACGATAGGCGTTAATGAGCTGCAGGACTTTTACCTGCTTCGCATTGGTGTCAGGGTCAGAAATTGAGGAAGAGTAACGTGAGGCATCCTTCGCCAGACGACGAAAATAATCACGTGTTTTTGAATGGAATTGATCCGGTTTCACTCCGGTGCCCGGTAACTCTTCAAACATGGAACGCCATGTCGCATCTACCGAGTCAGGATCGGTTAAGAAGTCTTCATAGAGCTGTTCTATCCAGCTCTGGTTCGAGCCAGAGAGGTAAGAAGAGTCCAGCCAGGCTTTCAAAGCGCTGTTCTGCATCGTGATCCCTTAAGCATTGTTATGCTTACTTCGCCGTGGATAACTACAACGCGCGCGGCAGGGCGCACACGTCCCGGGGTTCACTTGCGAGCTCTTCTCTTTGTTGGCCCGCGAAGGAACCTTTAAAAACTGCCCTAATCTTCATCGTTCAGGCTGCGATGATGTTGTCTTGCC
The DNA here is from genome assembly GCA_900112785.1 of Phytobacter palmae. Lineage (GTDB taxonomy): Bacteria > Pseudomonadota > Gammaproteobacteria > Enterobacterales > Enterobacteriaceae > Phytobacter > Phytobacter palmae. Next base: position 27,634 of record FONB01000002.1, read on the forward strand.
ACGAACGCTTCGATTTCTTCAACTGCTTACAGCGGTTTTTAAAGGTTTCCTGCATGTTCCCCTCTCCCTTGCGGGGAGAGGGTCAGGATAAGGGGAACAGCACTCCCCTCACTTTTATTACGCACTACGCTGCAACAACATCGACTTGATATGGCCGATGGCGCGCGTCGGGTTCAGTCCCTTCGGACAGACACTGACGCAGTTCATAATGCTATGGCAGCGGAATACGCTGAAAGCATCACTTAACCCCTCAAGGCGGTTATCGGTCTCGGTATCACGACTGTCAATCAGGAAGCGATATGCAGCCAGCAGGCCGGCTGGACCGATAAACTTATCCGGGTTCCACCAGAACGACGGACAGGACGTGGAGCAGCATGCACAAAGGATACATTCGTACAGTCCATCGAGTTTTTCACGCTGCTCTGGCATCTGCAGATGCTCACGTGCAGGTGGATTTTGCCCATTATTCAATAAGTAAGGCTTAATCTTCTCATATTGGGCATAGAATTGCCCCATGTCCACAACCAAATCACGGATTACCGGCAGCCCCGGCAGCGGGCGAATCACAATCTTCTGCTTACCGTTGCCCAGCGCCGACAGCGGCGTAATACACGCCAGACCGTTTTTACCGTTCATGTTCAGACCGTCTGAACCGCATACCCCTTCGCGGCAGGAGCGACGAAAAGAGAGGCTCGGGTCTTTTTCTTTCAGCTGCATCAAGGCATCGAGCAGCATCATGTCACGACCTTCTTCCCCTTCCAGCGTGTAATCCTGCATGCGCGGAGCGTCGTCGACATCCGGGTTATAGCGATAAATTGAAAACTCGAATTTCATTTTCCTGTCTCCGCATTAGTAAGTACGAATCTTCGGCGGGAAAGCCGGGCGCAGTTTCGGTTCCATATTGACGCTACGGCGCGTCATGGATTCCGTCTCTGGCAGATACAGGGAATGGCACAGCCAGTTTTCATCATCACGCTCCGGGAAGTCGAAGCGGCTATGCGCGCCACGGCTCTCGGTACGGAAGTTGGCAGATACCGCCGTCGCGTACGCGGTTTCCATCAGGTTATCCAGCTCCAGACACTCAACACGCTGGGTGTTAAATTCACTGGAGGTGTCATCAAGACGGGCATTTTTCAGACGTTCGCGAATCACTTTCAGTTGTTCAAGACCTTTCGCCATCGCGTCACCTTCACGGAAGACCGAGAAGTTATGCTGCATACATTCCTGCAACGCTTTACGGATGGTCACCGGATCTTCACCGGTGCGGTTGTTGTTCCAGCGATTGAGACGTTCCAGCGAACCTTCGATATCCGATTCACTGGCATCACGCAGAACGCCCTGCTCAGCGATAGACTCTTGCAGATGCAGACCTGCCGCACGACCAAAGACCACAAGGTCAAGCAGAGAGTTGCCGCCCAGACGGTTGGCACCGTGCACCGATACGCAGGCGATTTCGCCCACCGCAAACAGCCCAGGAATCACCACATCTTCGCCCTGCGCGTTCACCGTCAGCGCCTGACCGGTTACTTTGGTCGGGATCCCGCCCATCATATAGTGGCAGGTTGGGATCACCGGGATCGGCTCTTTTACAGGATCGACGTGCGCAAAAGTACGGGACAGCTCCAGAATGCCAGGCAAACGCGACTCCAGCACCTCTTTGCCGAGGTGATCGAGTTTCAGTTTGGCATGTGGCCCCCACGGACCATCACAGCCACGACCTTCGCGGATTTCGATCATAATGGAACGTGCCACCACATCACGGCCCGCCAGGTCTTTTGCGTTCGGCGCATAGCGCTCCATGAAACGCTCACCATGTTTATTTAACAGATAGCCGCCTTCACCGCGGCAACCTTCGGTGACCAGCACCCCTGCCCCGGCGATACCGGTTGGGTGGAACTGCCACATTTCCATATCCTGCACCGGTACACCGGCACGCAGCGCCATCCCGACACCGTCGCCGGTATTGATATGCGCGTTAGTGGTGGACTGGTAAATACGACCCGCGCCGCCCGTTGCCAGCACGGTCGCCCGGGCTTTGAAGTAAACCACTTCACCGGTTTCAATGCAGAGTGCGGTACAACCGACAACTGCACCATCCTGGTTTTTCACCAGATCCAGCGCATACCACTCGGAAAAAATAGTAGTGTGGTTTTTAAGGTTTTGCTGATAAAGCGTATGTAATAACGCGTGCCCGGTACGGTCAGCCGCCGCTGCGGTACGCGCAGCCTGCTCGCCGCCGAAATTTTTCGACTGGCCGCCGAACGGACGCTGGTAGATACGGCCATCATCGAGACGCGAAAACGGCAGGCCCATATGTTCCAGTTCCAGAATGGCTTCCGGACCGGTTTTACACATATATTCGATGGCATCCTGGTCGCCGATGTAATCGGAACCTTTTACCGTATCGTACATGTGCCATTCCCAGTTATCTTCGTGGGTATTACCCAGCGCTACCGTAATGCCACCCTGCGCGGATACGGTGTGAGAACGGGTTGGAAAAACTTTAGAAAGCAGCGCGCAGGTCTGGCCGCTTTGGGAAATTTGTAACGCCGCGCGCATACCTGCGCCGCCTGCGCCAATAACGACAGCATCAAATTCTCTGACTGGCAGTTTCATCACACACCCCACACCACAACGAATCCATAAATAACGTAAGCCGCGAGTGCAACGACGATAGCCAGTTGCAGAATCAGGCGCACAGCCAGCGGTTTAACGTAGTCGGTCAACACCTGCCACATGCCAATCCAGGCATGAATCAAAATGGAGAACAATGCCAGCAGGGTGAAGACTTTTGTGAATGCGGATGAGAAGAAGCCTGTCCAGACTTGCCAGGTAATATCGCCAGTGATAGCGAAAAAACCGACCATATAGATGATATAGAGCGTCAGGACAATTGCGGTAGCGCGGACGAGAATGAAGTCATGTACGCCGTTGCGTCCTAATGCGGAGGCGTTGCTTACCATACGAGGACTCCTGCGAGAAGTGAAAGCACGACAGTAATTGCAAATGACACGTTGGCGGAACGTTTTCCTGCCTCAAAAGTTTCTTCCAGCCAGCCAAAATCCATCAGCATGTGGCGAATACCGCCAACTGCATGATAAGCCAGCGCAGTCAGAATGCCCCACAAAATGAATTTAACAAAAAAACCACTCATAATAGCGGAGGCGGACTGGAAACCTTCTTCGGATGACAGCGACAGGCCCAGCAACCACAGCAGGATACCGACCGCCACAAAAGTGATGACGCCGGAAACGCGGTGAAGAATGGACGCTATTGCCGTAACAGGAAACCGGATCGTTGTAAGATCCAGATTAACAGGTCTTTGTTTTTTCACATTTTTTATCATGAATAACGCCCACATGCTGTTCTTATAGTTTCCTTCCTCCGGTCTGCTTGCGGGTCAGACAGCGTCCTTTTCTATAACTGCGCGTAATGCAAAAACTCAGCTTCCAGATGCGAAACGACAGGTTACAACGCTGGGTGGCTCGGGATTGCAGGGTATTCCGGAGACCTGGCGGCAGTATAGGTCGTTCACAAAATCATTACAATTATCCTACATATAGTTTGTCGGGTTTTATGCTGAACAGTGATCATGGTCACGATAACAACATTATTTTAAAATTTAATCATCTGATTTGACAAAAGTTAAACATTCTTGTTACAAACTTCATCAGAAGAGAGATATAATTCGCAAAAGTTATGGGGTCTATCTTTCACCTGCAAATAAGTTATGCAACAGTGAGATGAAGTTGACCGAATTTATCAGGACAGTTATTAGTGATAGCAGGTTTGACAAAATCCGACTGCTAAGAACCTGATTTGTTGCTGTTTTGACTGTACTTTCAATGTGTACCTGCTAGCGCCCATCGCTCTGTACCCTGGTTTTTCCTCTCATCAGAGCAGCGAGCCAAATAATAATCTGGTAGCGTTAAAAGGCAGTTTGAATGCAAATCCGGTAACAGGTAGTCTTAAGCAATAAGGCGCTAAGGAGACCGTAAATGGCTGATAAAAAAGCAAACATCACCTACAATGGTGACGCTGCTATTGAACTGGATGTGCTAAAGGGCACGCTCGGTCAGGATGTTATTGATATCCGTAGTCTCGGTTCAAAAGGTGTATTCACTTTTGACCCAGGTTTCACCTCTACCGCATCATGCGAATCCAAAATCACCTTCATTGATGGCGACGAAGGTATCCTGTTGCATCGTGGTTTCCCTATCGACCAACTGGCTACCGATTCCAACTATCTGGAAGTATGCTATATCCTGCTGTACGGCGAAAAACCGACGCAAGAACAATACGATGAGTTCAAACTTACCGTTACCCGCCACACGATGATTCACGAACAGATTACCCGTCTGTTCCATGGCTTCCGTCGTGACTCCCACCCGATGGCGGTCCTGTGTGGCGTTACCGGTGCGCTGGCGGCGTTCTACCACGACTCTCTGGACGTGAACAATCCGCGTCACCGTGAGATCGCGGCCTTCCGTCTGCTGTCCAAGATGCCGACCGTGGCAGCGATGTGTTACAAATACTCTATCGGTCAACCTTTCGTTTATCCGCGCAACGATCTTTCCTACGCGGGCAACTTCCTGAACATGATGTTCTCCACGCCGTGTGAAAAATATGAAGTTAACCCGGTGCTGGAACGCGCAATGGACCGTATCCTGATCCTGCACGCTGACCATGAACAGAACGCTTCCACCTCCACCGTCCGTACCGCAGGCTCCTCGGGCGCTAACCCGTTTGCATGTATCGCTGCGGGTATTGCCTCCCTGTGGGGACCGGCGCACGGCGGCGCAAACGAAGCTGCGCTGAAAATGCTCGAAGAGATCAGCACCGTTAAACACATTCCGGAATTCCTGCGTCGCGCCAAAGACAAGAACGATTCGTTCCGTCTGATGGGCTTCGGTCACCGTGTCTACAAAAACTATGACCCGCGTGCAACCGTAATGCGTGAGACCTGCCACGAAGTATTACGTGAACTGGGTACTAAAGATGATCTGCTGGAAGTGGCGATGGAACTTGAGCATATTGCGCTCAACGACCCCTACTTCATCGAACGTAAGCTTTACCCGAACGTGGACTTTTACTCTGGCATCATCCTTAAAGCGATGGGCATTCCCTCTTCCATGTTTACCGTTATCTTCGCGATGGCACGTACCGTGGGCTGGATTGCGCACTGGAACGAAATGCACGACGACGGCATTAAAATTGCCCGTCCACGTCAGCTGTACACCGGTTATGAAAAACGCGATTTCAAAACCGATCTCGAAAAGCACTAAACTGCTGATGATAAAAAACCCGCTACGGCGGGTTTTTTATTGGTCGTCATCTGCCGACAATGGCACATCTGCTCTGCTAAACAGGATTATTTCTGGCACCCCGGGCAGCCATAAAAAGGGCGCGAGGAGAGAGTAGTTTTTTCAATCATAGTGCCACAGCGCCCGCAGGCCTCACCGTCCCGGTGAAAAACGTTAAAGCGAAATAGCACCCCGTGGTGGTGATTTTCATCCACCCTGCCGCGCGTCTGGTAGGAAAGACGGGGAATATCAAGCAGCGCCCGTGCCAGTCTGTCCAGTTGAGCCTCATTGAGATCGATCGCTTTATGCTGAGGCGCAAGCGCGGCATGCCACAGAATTTCAACGCGCAAATAATTTCCCAATCCGGCGAGAAACGCCTGGTCAAGCAGCAAACCGGAAAACTGACGGCGACAAAAGCGGGGAGATAATAATCGCGATTTGACCTGCTCTACGGTCAGCGACATATCCAGCACATCCGGGCCTACGCGCTGTAAGAAAGGGTGAACCGCCAGCTCGTCGGCGGTCAGCATCTCAATGTCGGATGCGCTGTAAAGCAAAATGACTTTGTCTTTTGCCGCCAGCCGTACACGCAACACGCGATTGGTTTCTGTCACCTCGCCTGCATCGGCCACCCGCCAGACGCCATACAGCTGATTATGGCTGTACATCGTCATGCCACTGGAAAAGTGGGTCAACAGCGCTTTTCCACGTGTTTCAATACGTTCAACACACTCGCCGATGAGCGTCGGCGCGAAAGTCTGAAGATGGGGAAAAGCAAACCAGACATCCGTGAGCGGTTTACCTTTTATGGCCGCTTCAAGACTGTCTGCTGCGCGGCGAATTTCCGGGCCTTCTGGCATAACAGCTTCCTTTTAACTTTCTGCACTCACAACAATACCGCACTGATCGAACGCCTCACGCAGGCGGCGGGCAAACGCCAGCGCATGCTCGCCATCGCCATGCAGGCAGACGGTTTGCGCCCGTAACGGAACATCATGCCCGTTGACGCTTTTTACCTTGCCGGATAACACCATCCCCAGCGTTTGCGTCAGTGCTGTTTCGTCATCGTTAATTAACGCCCCCGGCTGTGAACGTGGCACCAGCGTGCCATCATCCTGATAACCGCGATCGGCAAACACTTCCTCGCGCGTGGTAAGGTGAATGCGTTTTGCGGCGCGAATAAGCTCGCTGCCGGCAAGGCCGACCAGAATTAACGCCGGGTCACAGTCGCGAACCGCACGGGCGATAGCCTCTGCCAGTTGTGGGTCGACGGCGGCCTGGTTATAAAGCATACCGTGCGGCTTGACGTGGACCATGCGCCCCCCTTGCGCGCGCACAATCGCCGCCAGCGCGCCGCACTGGTAAAGCGTCTGCGCGTAGACGGTTTCCGGGGGTAACTGCATCGCTGTGCGACCAAAATTCTCCCGGTCAGGAAAGCCTGGATGCGCCCCCACCGCGACCCCATTTTTTAATGCTTCGCGTACACATTCGCGCATGGTTTGCGCGTCGCCCGCATGGAAACCACAGGCGATATTGGCCGATGAGACCAGTTGCAGAAGTGCGGCATCGTTGCCGCACCCCTCCCCCAGATCGGCGTTTAAATCAATTTTCATTACGCAACCGCCATGATAGCTGTGCCAGGTAACGCTGCTGGTCTTGTCGTGCCGCCAGCGCCTCCTCCAGCGTACAGGGGACAAAATGGATAGGATGGCCAAGAGGGATCTGCGCCAGATGATACATATCGGCTTCGATGATGCAGGCAATCCGTGGATAGCCGCCCGTTGTCTGGGCATCATTCATCAGAACAATAGGCTGCCCATTTGGCGGCACCTGCACCACACCGGGTAAAAGCCCATGGGAAACCAGTTCGCGATCGGTTGAGCGGATTAATTTATGGCCCTGCAAACGGTATCCCATACGGTTGCTTTGCGGATCGAGATGCCAGGGCACGCGCCAGAAGGCTTCTTGCGAATGCTGATCAAACTCCCGGTACTCCGGCCCCGGCAGTGCGCGGATGCGATTACCCCATAACAGCTGCTTCACCCCTTGCGGCCCTTTAAAGTTTTGCGTAACAGACCGTAGCGGAATTTCATCACCATCCCGAAGCAAGCGGCCTTCCAGACCACCTAACCCGGTTTTTAAATCAGTACTGCAGGAACCCAGCACTTCCGGCACATCCAGACCACCAGCCACCGCCAGATAGCTGCGCATGCCGTGCTGTGGTCGTTTAAGTACCAGTTTTTGCCCCGCCTGGACCGGGTAGCGCCAGCCTGTCCAGACCGCTTTTCCATCGAGTTTGGCTTCACACCCCGCACCTGTCAGCGCAAACCACGTCGGTTCGCTGAACTGCACCTCACACTGACCGAGCGTTATCTCAAGGCCTGGCGCATCGCCATCGTTACCAACCAGCGCATTGGCAATGTGCAGTGCCGGGCCATCCAGCGCGCCACAGTAGCTCACGCCGGATTGCCGCAGTCCCAGGCGTTTACCTGCCTGGATTGTGGTATAGATGCCCGCACGAAGAATTTTCAGCATATGCCCTCCTTACGCGGAATAAAGCGCAGCGTGTCGCCGGGGCGAAGTAAGACAGGTTCTGCAAGAGAAGGGCTAAACAGCGGTAGTTCCGTGCGGCCAATCAGGTTCCAGCCACCCGGCGTTTCCAGCGGATAGATCCCCGTTTGCGCACCGCCGATGGCAACAGAACCGGCAGGCACACGCACACGAGGTTCGGCGCGACGCGGCGTGGCGAGGTTTTCTGGCATGCCACCCAGATAGGGGAAACCCGGCTGAAAACCTAAAAACCACACCACATAATCAATGGAAGCATGCAGATCGACGACCTGCTTTTGCGTAAGCCCGGTGTGGCGCGCCACATCAGGAAGGTCAGGTCCGGCATCGCCACCGTAGATAACCGGAATGTCGATCTGCCGTGATTCTGGCTCCAGCGCTTCACTCTCCTCCCACCAGCGCTGTAAACGCTCAATGGCATCCAGCGCCAGGGTTTGTGGCTCGCGCAGCACCACGGTGATGTTATTCATCCCCGGAATAGCTTCCACCACATCGGATACCTCTGCCAGACGCTGCGTTAAGCGCCAGATACGTTTTTGCGTGGCCAGCGTAACCGGAGGCTCCAGCTCCAGCACGACGGCAGTCTCACCTAACAGATAACAACGTGCTCGCTGCACTTTCCCGCTCCTTTCTCCACAGGTACGTTACCGATACAAGAATTAAGATAACGTGCACAGTAGGTTCCGTCGACAGGCATATCTCTGATGAATAACCGTCCCGCCTCCGGGAAAGGAAAAGAAGACTAATAATAATTAATCAGGTAGGTCACTTTCCCGTTGGCCTTCCCGGCACGAATATCACTGATGCCTGGTGCCGTCTGCATATAGCGCGCCACCAGCGGGATGGTATAGGTTGCCCCCTGGACAGGGGACATCGTGTAATTTTTGGAGCCTTTACCCGATGAAAAGTCAACAAGCTGCGGGGAAGCTGAAGTGCCGTAAGCAAGCTGGATCCCCACCCCGGTCGCCGCGTTGCTGCCTGCGTCAACGGGCATGATCCCCTGACTGCTGGTGGTGGCATTACCGGGCATCAGCGTCACAGTCATAATGTTATTGGTTGTTCTGCCCGGCGTACTGGTTTTCCCGGTACCATAAAAAATCGGGCAGTTAATGAGACGAATACTGGCATCCGTCCATGGGCTGGCAAACTTTCCGCCTTCCCGGTAATTTGCGTCATTGGTATGGTGGTTGCCAAGGTTAACCGAAACATCCGGTGTGTCGCAGGTGGCATTCAGCACATTAAAGGCGGCACTGGCAAAGCTAAAACGTATAAGCGACACGTCGCCATTAGGTAATCTGGTGGTATCACTGCTGTTGGAAATTTTAATCCCAATGGCAATATTCGGTATAGTAAGCGCACTGATATTAACCACCCGGGTACCGTCCGGAATATTGTCATATTTAATTAACTCAACATCAAACGTTATACTTGTAAAGTACACGTTAAGCTTATCGTTACTATAGTTTTCTACGCTCTTGGTATATGGAAAAGTCTTTCCGGCCCACCAGGCAATGAGTCCAATACCCGGAACATCCGTTTTATAAATACGCTTACCACTCAGCGTAACCGCATCGCCACCACTTTCATAAAAATAGGTTACTGCACGACTGTAATTTCCTGCCGTATTACAGACAATAGCAGATGTTGGACCTCTATTAATCGTATAGCGGTATAGTACCTGTCCGACTGGAGCGCCGGGGTCGATAGAGATATTAACGTTCGAAGGCAGCGTTATCGTTGCCTGGTCGGTATTATAGCTGCAATCCGTGCCCCACGCCGCTGCATATATTGGTTTACTCACTACCATTAATACCAATAAGCATAGTAATAAATAATTGCGCATTTTCTTTTCCCTATGGTTGCTTCATCGCTGTTATTTCAGCGCTGACGATAATCTTTGCTCTCTGCCCAAATCATCGATAATGGTGTAATCCACACCGGAGACCCCGGCCGGTATTTCCGCTGTCGCCAGCCTGGCCTGGCCAAAGGGAGAAACCATTTCTCCCGCAACCGACACGGTTTTCCCCGCTGCCATCCACTCCACGTTGAGCAGCGAAATATTATAGGGCGTGGGGTTAAAGACGCTTAATGCGCCGGATTCGTTTTTCCATTGCAGTTTTTGCGCAGCGTCCTCAGCTTTAAAATTTAACGCTGAGGGTCGGAAAAAGAGTTTGATACGCGTCTGGTAAGCCACATTAAGTAAATGATGTCTGCTGTCAGATTTTTTAGGCGGCACAGCCAGCACATTCAGCCAGAAAATGGATTCACGATCTTCGGGCAGGGGTTTCCCGGTATAGATCAGGCGCAGTGTCTGTCCTTTTCCACCGTCAATACGGGTGATCGGCGGCATAATAACGAACGGCACCGTGTTTTTCCCCGGAGTTACCAGCGGATCACCCGTGTCTATCCAGCTTTGTACCAGTGAGGGATGCGTTCCGGTATTTCTCAGGTTCACCGTCACTTCTTTTTTATCTGCGGAGTAAATAACGCGGGTACTATCGATAACGATTCCTGCATGTGCAGTAAAGCTCATAATGACTAAAACAAAAGTGATAATGAATCTGTGCTGTTCATCCATAACATGACCTTGTGTTGTATTTTTGGTGTCCGGCACAATTATTTAATACAGCACTCTCTCAGAATAGAAATTTTAAGCACCCGGTTGTTCGGGAAAGGTAATAAGGACTTTTTTCTCCTTAAAATGGAGATCATCAGCCGAACGGCTTTTTACGTTTAAGAAATTAATTACACCTCTTTTCAGGACCCAGTGGAGCTGCTAATACATAATCACGATAAAAATTCAGTGATTAAGAAACAACTCATCAGAAGTAATATCAAAAGTGCGTGTACGCGACCCCCTTGCGAGGATCGCGCAATGTTATTTATGCCGGATTCGGAATATCAATAAACGTGACGTCCAACTCTGTATTTTCGTTCAGCCATTCACTCAGCGCACGAATACCGCCACGCTCGGTGGCATGATGACCTGCCGCGAAGAAATGCAGATTCTGCTCACGCGCAGAGTGAATAGTTTGCTCGGAGACCTCTCCGGTAATAAACGCGTCAACGCCAAAACGGGCCGCATTGTCGATAAAGCCTTGTCCACCACCGGTACACCAGGCGACACGCTTAATCAGTTCGGGCCCGGTATCACCACTCCACAATGGCCTGCGCCCCAGACGGGCTTCAATCCAGGATGCCAGTTCCAGACCGGGTACCGGCATCGCCAGTTCGCCCCATGGCAGCAGCGCATCACCGTCAACGGTACCCATCACCGTGATCCCCAAAAGCGAGGCCAGCTGTACGTTATTGCCCAGCTCAGGGTGTGCATCCAGCGGCAGGTGCCAGCCGTAGAGGTTAATATCATTCGCCAGCAGTGTTTTCAGGCGATTACGCTTCATACCGCGAATGATGGCCGGTTCGTTCTTCCAGAAATAGCCATGGTGCACTATCACCGCATCGGCCTCCTGGCGTACCGCTTCATCAAGCAATGCCTGGCTTGCCGTCACCCCAGTGATAATTTTTTTGACGGTTTCGCGTCCCTCAACCTGCAGGCCATTCGGGCCGTAATCGCTGAACGCCGCACTGTTGAGTTTTTCGTTGATCAGTTTTTCCAGTTCGGTATTTTTCATCATCACTCTCTTTACGATTTACGGGCGGCTTCATAGGCCGCAAGTGTGGCAGTACGAGCCTGTTTATGATCCACTATCGGTCGCGGATAATTCAGAGACATTCCCCTTTTATCCGCCCATGCCCAAGGATCGTGAATAGCTTTACCTGGCACAGCAGCAAGTTCGGGGATCCACTGCCGGATAAATTTGCCATCGGTATCAAACCGTTCCCCCTGGGTCGTGGGGTTAAAGATACGGAAATAGGGTGCGGCATCTGTTCCCGTCGACGCCGCCCACTGCCAGCCCCCATTATTCGCAGCCAGGCAGCCATCAATCAACTGCGTCATAAAATAACGCTCGCCCAAACGCCAGTCGATCAAGAGATCTTTTACCAGAAAACTGGCAACGATCATCCGCAAGCGATTATGCATCCAGCCTGTACTATTTAACTGACGCATGGCCGCATCCACAATCGGATAACCCGTTCTCCCCTCCTCCCAGGCGCGAAGCTGCTCAGGATGGTTATTCCATTTCACATTATCGGTCCATGGAATGAAAGGACGGTGCTTACATAAATCAGGATGATAAGTCAGTAAATGGCGATAAAACTCCCGCCAGATCAGCTCATTTAACCATACGGCCCCGGCACCGCCATTCAACGCCTCAGGCTGCCCGGCCAACAGACGATGCAAACATTGTCGCGGCGAAAGAACGCCTAACGCCAGGCAGGCAGAAAGGCGGCTGGTGCCTTCAATTGCCGGGAAATCCCGCTGTTGCTCGTAAGCGGCGGCGTGTTGCTGGCAAAAAGATCGCAGGCGCTGAATTGCCGTTTTCTCATCCGCCGCAAACAGAATTGAATCAAATTCTTCTTGAGGATAATCAAACGCCAGCGTCGCAAGCGCCCCATTTAATGCGCCTCCTGCACGAACATCTGGTGCGCTCACACATACAGGTAGCTCGTCTTTCAGCCGCCGCAAAAAGGCGTTTTTAAACGGCGTGAAGACTTTATACATTTCATGATTGCCGGTCACGACGCTACCTGGTGCCAGCATCACGCTGTCATCGAATCCCTGGCATGCGACGTCGGGCAGCGCTTTCTCTACCGCCGCATCGCGCAGGCGTTCGTTCACTTCGTACTGGTAGTTATAAAAAAGATGGCTGACCTTTTCCTGGGCGCAAATCGCCGCCACGGTGTCAACGCTGGCGGCAAAATCATCGACTTCCCTGTAGATTAATGGAATGCCTCTCTGCGCCAGCGCCTGCTGGAGGGCATTGAGGTGGGCGGCAAGAAACGCGGCCTGCCGCGGGGCCATCGCATGTTTTTTCCACTGCCCAGGGGTGGCGATAAACAGGGCTTTGACACAGGCTTCGCGATCATTGCAGGCGGCCGCGAGGGCATAATTATCATGTACGCGCAAATCCGCGCGAAACCAGACCAGATGGGTGGTCATAACTCTCCAGGTCACAGATATCCGTCAGAAAATGTCCTTAGTGTGTTAAAGGAAGGTTGCGAGTGCAAGCAGAGGTTACTTCCTGAAACAACAGCGTGGGTTAAGTGTAGCGTCTGGATGGCAAGCATAACGTGACATATAAAAATGCATTGCCCTGAACAGGGTTTATGACTTCCCCAACGGACTGTAGATTCTGAAGGTAAAAAAAAACCGCTACGTCAAAACGTAGCGGTTTTTTTATTGCTGAGTGTAATCAATTGATCAATAAAAATCGCAGGTCACTTTTTCGGCCTGAGCCATCCATACCGGTTTATCGCTGGTTTTCGCCCAGACGCGATGCAGATAGCTATAAAAACGTGCGCGGTCTTTCCAGAACATCATTACCGGCAATGCCAGTACGCCAGCCAGCACGGCGAAAATGCGACGCATCAGGACGATATGAACTGGAAATGTTTTATATACGGTCATAATTCTCTCCCCTTTGTTGGCCGGTAACATTCACCGGAAAAATGTTTCCCCATAACAGAGATCGTTTATGGATCCTGTGGGGCGCATCTGAATCTGGTTAAAATAGTACCGTTTTGTTTGTAATTTTACTACTCATCCGACCACTATTTTTTGTCAATTTTGGCGTTATTTACATTCAGCCCGTAATTAAGTTACATAAAAGTTAAATTAATACTAAACATTAGTTAAAATATGGTCTTCTCCATTTTTATATTTTTTTTACACCCACCCGTCTGATTTTTGCGAAATCTTTGCACGCAAAATCCTACGCTCACTGCAATCCCTAAAACACCTGGAGGTGGATTGTGAGTGCAGGCGTCGTAACCGGTATCGTGCTGGTTTTCCTGTTGTTGGGCTATCTGGTCTATGCCCTGATTAACGCGGAGGCTTTCTGATGGCAGCCCAGGCGTTTTTACTGATTGCCAGCTTTTTACTGGTCCTGTTTATTCTTGCTCGCCCCTTAGGGACGCTTCTGGCGAAGATTATCGTCGGCGCTCCCCTTCCCGGCGTGTCAACGTTCGAGAACAGCCTGTGGCGCATGATGGGAATTGATTCCCGGGAAATGGGCTGGCTCCAGTATCTGATGGCGATACTGTGGCTTAATATTTTCGGTCTGGTGCTGCTTTTCGTCATGCTGATATTGCAGGGTATATTACCTTTTAACCCGCAACAGTTTCCTGGATTGTCCTGGCATCTGGCGCTGAACACCGCCGTGAGTTTCGTGACGAACACCAACTGGCAATCCTATTCAGGTGAAACCACCCTGAGCTATTTCAGTCAGATGGTGGGGTTGACGGTACAAAACTTCCTCTCTGCCGCCACCGGTATTGCGGTCATTTTCGCTCTGATCCGCGCTTTTACCCGTCATAGCGTAACAACGCTCGGTAATGCATGGGTAGATTTAACCCGCATTACGCTGTGGGTGCTGTTGCCCCTGTCGCTGGTTATTGCACTGATCTTTATTCAACAAGGCGCATTGCAAAACGTCCTGCCGTACCAGCCTTTTACCTCTCTTGAAGGGGCAAAACAGCTGCTGCCGATGGGGCCCGTTGCCTCGCAGGAAGCCATTAAAATGCTGGGGACCAACGGCGGCGGTTTCTTTAATGCCAACTCCTCGCACCCCTTTGAAAACCCTACAGCATTAACCAACTTCGTGCAGATGCTGGCGATCTTTTTAATCCCGGCAGCGCTGTGTTTCGCCTTTGGTGATGCGGTCAGCGATCGCCGCCAGGGACATGCCATTCTGTGGGCCATGTCGGTCATCTTCGTCATTTGCGTCGCTGTGGTTATGTGGGCCGAGTGGCAGGGTAATCCGCACTTCCTGACGCTGGGTGGCGACAGTGCCATCAATATGGAAGGGAAAGAGAGTCGCTTTGGCATTCTTGCCAGCAGCCTGTTTGCAGTCATCACCACATCGGCCTCCTGTGGCGCCGTTAACGCCATGCATGACTCCTTTACCGCGCTGGGCGGGATGGTGCCAATGTGGCTGATGCAAATCGGCGAAGTGGTATTTGGCGGCGTGGGTTCCGGCTTATATGGCATGTTGCTGTTTGTATTACTGGCAGTGTTTATCGCCGGGCTGATGATTGGGCGCACCCCGGAATACCTCGGCAAAAAGATCGATGTGCGTGAAATGAAAATGACCGCGCTGGCGATCCTCGTCACACCGGCCCTTGTGCTGATCGGCACCGCGCTGGCAATGATGACCGAAGCGGGGCGCAGCGGCATGCTCAATCCGGGTATTCACGGTTTTAGCGAAGTGCTGTATGCGGTCTCCTCTGCTGCGAATAATAACGGCAGCGCCTTTGCTGGCCTGAGCGCAAATACGCCGTTCTGGAACTGTCTGCTGGCGTTTTGCATGTTCATTGGTCGCTTCGGCATCATTGTGCCGGTCATGGCGATTGCCGGGTCGCTGGTTAACAAGAAAATCCAGCCCGCCAGCACCGGGACGCTGCCCACGCACGGCGCGCTGTTTATCGGCCTGTTGATCGGTACCGTGTTGCTTGTTGGTGCCCTGACCTTTATTCCTGCACTGGCCCTGGGTCCGGTGGCGGAATACCTCTCTTTACGCTGATTTGCGGAGTATTTGTCATGAGTCGCAAACAAATGGCCCTGCTCGAACCGACACTGGTGCGTCAGGCGCTGATTGATTCTATTACCAAACTGAGTCCGCATGTTCAGTGGCGTAACCCGGTTATGTTTATCGTCTGGATTGGCAGCGTGCTGACCACGCTGCTGGCGATTGCGATGGCAAGCGGATATCTCGACGGCAGCGCCTGGTTTACCGGCGCGGTCAGTCTGTGGCTGTGGTTTACCGTCCTGTTCGCCAACTTCGCCGAAGCGCTGGCGGAAGGTCGCAGCAAAGCGCAGGCCAACAGCCTCAAAGGAGTGAAGAAAACAGCCTTCGCCCGCAAATTACGTGCGCCGCAGCATGATGCACAAATCGACCACATTCCCGCGGCTGATTTGCGTAAAGGCGATGTGGTGCTGGTGGAAGCAGGCGATATTATCCCCTGCGACGGTGAAGTCATTGAGGGTGGCGCATCGGTGGATGAAAGCGCCATTACCGGGGAGTCCGCGCCGGTCATCCGCGAATCCGGCGGCGATTTCGCCTCCGTCACCGGCGGCACGCGCATTCTGTCTGACTGGCTGGTGATTCAGTGTAGCGTTAACCCTGGCGAAACCTTCCTTGATCGGATGATTGCCATGGTGGAAGGCGCCCAGCGTCGTAAGACCCCGAATGAGATCGCGCTGACCATTCTGCTGGTCGCTCTGACTATTGTCTTCCTGCTGGCGACCGCTACCCTGTGGCCATTCTCGGTCTACGGCGGCACCCCGGTCAGCGTAACCGTCCTTGTGGCCCTGCTGGTTTGTCTGATCCCGACCACCATCGGCGGTCTGCTGTCAGCCATCGGCGTCGCCGGGATGAGCCGTATGCTCGGCGCCAATGTGATTGCCACCAGCGGACGCGCCGTGGAAGCGGCAGGTGATGTCGATGTACTGCTGCTGGACAAAACCGGCACCATCACACTTGGCAACCGACAGGCCTCCGAGTTCCTGCCTGCCAATGGCGTGGACGAAAAAACCCTGGCTGATGCCGCACAGCTCTCTTCGCTGGCGGATGAAACGCCGGAAGGCCGCAGCATTGTGGTGCTGGCCAAACAGCGTTTTAACCTGCGTGAGCGGGATGTACAAAGCCTGCAGGCGACGTTTGTCCCCTTTACCGCGCAGACCCGTATGAGCGGCATTAACGTACAGGGGCGGATGATCCGCAAAGGCTCAGTGGATGCCATTCGTCGTCATATTGAGGCTAACAACGGTCAGTTCCCGGCCGATGTCGAGCAGCGAGTGGAGCAGGTAGCGCGTCTTGGGGCTACACCGCTGGTCGTGGCGGAAGGGGCGCGCGTACTGGGAGTAATTGCACTTAAAGATATCGTAAAAGGCGGCATCAAAGAGCGTTTTGCTCAACTGCGGAAAATGGGGATCAAGACAGTCATGATCACCGGCGATAACCGTCTTACTGCCGCCGCTATCGCCGCCGAAGCCGGGGTGGATGATTTCCTGGCCGAAGCGACCCCGGAAGCAAAACTGGCGCTGATTCGCCAGTATCAGTCAGAAGGCCGCCTGGTGGCGATGACTGGCGACGGCACTAACGACGCCCCGGCGCTGGCGCAGGCAGATGTTGCGGTGGCCATGAATTCCGGGACCCAGGCCGCGAAAGAGGCCGGTAATATGGTGGATCTGGACTCCAACCCCACCAAGCTGATTGAGGTTGTGCATATCGGCAAACAGATGCTGATGACCCGTGGTTCGCTGACCACATTCAGTATTGCCAACGACGTGGCGAAATATTTTGCCATCATCCCGGCAGCATTTGCCGCCACCTACCCGCAACTCAATGCGCTGAACGTGATGCACCTGCACTCCCCGGCCTCGGCCATTCTGAGTGCGGTCATCTTCAACGCCCTGATCATCGTCTTTTTAATTCCGCTGGCGTTGAAAGGGGTGAGCTACAAGCCATTGACGGCCTCCGCCATGCTGCGCCGCAACCTGTGGGTCTATGGTCTGGGCGGACTGGTAGTGCCGTTCATCGGCATCAAGATTATTGACCTGTTGCTGACTCTGTTTGGCCTGGTGTAAGAGGGATAAAAAAATGGCTTTGATTCGTCCTGCATTTTTACTCTTAATTGTACTGACGTTGATTACCGGCGGGCTCTACCCGTTGGTTACCACGGCGCTGGGGCAGTGGTTGTTCCAGACGCAGGCTAACGGCTCGCTTATTCGTGAAGGAGACGATGTGGTTCGCGGCTCCCGTCTGATTGGGCAGAATTTCACGGCTGCCGGATATTTTCACGGACGCCCTTCCGCTACCGCCGATGCGCCCTATAATCCGATGGCATCCGGTGGTAGTAATCTGGCAGCCAGCAACTCCGAGCTGGATAAAGAAGTGAGCGCGCGAGTCGCCCAGTTACGACAGGAAAACCCACAGGCCGATGCCCATGTGCCGGTGGAATTGATAACAACATCGGCCAGTGGCCTGGATAACAATCTGACGCCGCAGGCCGTGGCCTGGCAGATCCCGCGTGTGGCCCAGGCACGTAATCTACCCGCCGCAACTATTGCCCGGTTAGTAGAAGAAAATACCACTCACCCGCTTTTTGATTTTATTGGTCAGCCGGTGGTGAATATCGTTGAACTGAATCTGGCGCTGGATGCGCTCAAGGATAAATAAGTCATGACAGACGAGCCTTTGCGCCCGGACCCCGACAGGCTGCTGGAACATGCGGCGACGGATCATCGCGGTAAACTGAAAATCTTCTTCGGCGCCTGTGCCGGCGTCGGGAAGACGTTTGCCATGCTGCAGGAGGCACAGCGGCTACGGGCGCAGGGGCTGGATATTCTGGTAGGCGTGGTGGAAACCCACGGACGTAAGGAGACCGCCGCCCTGCTCAATGGGCTGGCGGTACTGCCGCCGAGACGTATCGCCCATCGCGCTCGCCTGATTCAGGAATTTGACCTTGACGCCGCCCTTGCGCGGCGTCCGGCGTTGATACTCATGGATGAACTGGCGCACAGCAACGCGCCCGGCTCCCGTCATCCGAAACGCTGGCAGGATGTAGAAGAGTTGCTCGAAGCAGGCATCGATGTTCTGACCACCGTTAATGTGCAGCACCTGGAAAGCCTGAACGATGTCGTCAGCGGCGTAACCGGTGTACAGGTGCGCGAAACGGTGCCAGACCCCTTTTTTGATGCTGCGGATGAAATTGTGCTGGTCGACCTTCCGCCAGACGATTTACGCCAGCGCCTGCACGAAGGCAAAGTTTATATCGGCGGCCAGGCCGAACGCGCTATCGAGCATTTCTTTCGTAAAGGCAACCTTATTGCCTTACGTGAACTGGCCCTGCGCCGAACAGCCGACCGCGTTGATGACCAGATGCGAGCCTGGCGCGACCGCCTTGGGGACGAAAAAGTCTGGCATACGCGCGACGCCATCCTGCTCTGCGTCGGTCATGGTACGGGGAATGAGAAACTGATCCGCACCGCCGCCCGTCTGGCGGCAAAACTGGGTAGCGTCTGGCACGCGGTCTATGTTGAGACCCCTGCCCTGCACCGTTTACCCGAACAACAACGTCGGGCGATACTCGCCTCACTACACCTGGCGCAAGAGCTGGGCGCGGAGACGGCAACCCTCTCCGACCCGGCAGAGGATAAAGCCATCTTGCGCTACGCCCGCGAGCATAACCTCGGCAAAATTCTCATCGGCAGGCGCAATAAACGACGCTGGTTTGGCGCTGAATCCTTTGCAGACCGACTGGCGCGCCGCGCGCCGGATCTCGATCTGGTGATCATTGCGCCGGATGATGCCCCCGTTACGCTCCCCTCTCGTCCCGGGGACAGCCGTCCATTTATGGAAAAATGGCGCGTCCAGTTAAAAGGCTGTCTGGTCGCTGTCGCCCTGTGCGCCGCCATTACACTTATTGCAATGCAGTGGCTGATAGCGTTTGACGCCGCCAACCTGGTGATGGTTTATCTGCTTGGCGTGGTGGTGATCGCGCTACTGTATGGTCGCTGGCCCTCGGCCTTTGCCACAGTGATAAATGTCGTCAGCTTTGATCTCTTTTTTATTGCGCCACGCGGTACGCTGGCCGTTTCCGATGTGCAATACCTGCTTACGTTTGGCGTGATGCTGACGGTTGGTCTGGTGATCGGTAACCTTACCGCCGGTGTGCGCTATCAGGCGCGCGTGGCTCGCTACCGCGAACAGCGTACCCGCCATCTGTATGAAATGTCGAAAGCGCTGGCAACCGGACGTAGTGAAGCCGATATCGCCACAACCAGCGAGGCATTTATTCGCTCAACGTTTGATGCCCGAAGCCAGGTATTGCTTCCCGACCCTTCGGGAAAACTGGTCGCCGCA
Organism: Phytobacter palmae; assembly: GCA_900112785.1. Lineage (GTDB taxonomy): Bacteria > Pseudomonadota > Gammaproteobacteria > Enterobacterales > Enterobacteriaceae > Phytobacter > Phytobacter palmae. The sequence continues at coordinate 47,492 of FONB01000002.1, forward strand.
ACCCAGAACCAGAGCATCAGTCCGTGGGATGATGCCATCGCCCGCTGGAGCTTTGATAAGGGGCAGCCTGCGGGGGCCGGTACCGATACCCTCCCTGGTGTGCCCTACCAGATATTGCCACTCAAAAGCGCGCAGAAAACACACGGTTTGCTGATTGTGGAACCGGCAAACTTACGCCTGCTGATGATCCCTGAGCAGCAGCGCCTTCTGGAAACCTTTACCTTGCTGGTAGCCAGCGCGCTGGAACGCCAGGCGCTGGCTACCAGCGAAGAGCAGGCACGTCTTGCCAGTGAACGGGAAAGCATACGTAACTCGTTGCTGGCGGCACTCTCACACGATTTGCGCACACCGCTAACCGTACTGTTTGGCCAGGCGGAAATCCTGACGCTGGATCTGGCCAGTGAAGGGTCAAAACACGCGCCTCAGGCCAGCGAAATTCGTCAGCATGTGCTCAATACCACCCGGCTTGTGAATAATTTGCTGGACATGGCGCGGATTCAGTCCGGCGGTTTTAATCTTAAAAAAGAGTGGCTGACGCTGGAAGAAGTGGTAGGGAGTGCGCTGAAAACACTCGAACCCGGCCTCGGAGAACGCCATATTGCGCTGAGCCTCCCCGACCCGCTAATGCTGGTGCATGTCGATGGGCCGCTGTTTGAACGCGTGCTGATTAATCTTCTGGAAAATGCCGTCAAATATGCGGGGCACAATGCGAACATCGGTATCGATGCCCGACATGATGATTCCCGGCTGACACTCGAAGTGTGGGATAACGGGCCGGGTATTCCCGTCGGGCAGGAAGAGGCGATTTTTGCTAAGTTTGCGCGCGGCAGCAAGGAGTCGGCTATTCCCGGCGTGGGCCTGGGGCTGGCCATCTGCGAGGCGATAGTCGAGGTGCATGGCGGGACAATTTCCGCCGCCAACCGCCCGGAAGGCGGTGCCAGTTTTTATGTTACACTGCCACTGGAACCACCACCGCAACTGGATGAATTAGCCGAGGATTTGTGATTAACGTTCTCATCGTTGAAGATGAACAGGCCATACGACGTTTTCTGCGTGCTGCGCTGGAAGCCGAAGGGTTACGCGCCTGGGAAGCCGAAACACTACAGCGCGGCCTTATCGAAGCAGCGACACGCAAACCAGACCTGGTGATCCTCGACTTAGGCTTGCCGGACGGTGATGGCATTGATTTTATCCGGGATCTACGTCAGTGGAGCCAGATTCCGGTTATCGTATTATCCGCGCGAACCGAAGAGAGCGACAAAATTGCCGCGCTGGATGCCGGGGCTGACGATTATCTGAGTAAACCTTTTGGTATCGGCGAGTTGCAGGCTCGTCTTCGGGTAGCGCTGCGTCGCAACGCGGGTATGCAGCAAAGCGATCCGTTAGTGAGTTTTTCAGATATTCAGGTCGATCTCGCCAACCGTCGCATTGTACGCGCGGGCGAAGAGCTGCACCTCACCCCTATCGAGTTTCGTCTGTTGGCCGTATTACTCAATAACCACGGCAAGGTGTTGACCCAACGCCAGTTACTAAGCCAGGTATGGGGACCGAATGCCGTTGAGCACAGCCACTATTTACGCATCTATATGGGCCATCTTCGTCAGAAACTGGAAGCCGATCCTGCGCGTCCCCGCCACTTATTGACAGAAACCGGCATTGGCTATCGATTTATGCTGTAGAAAAGAATCAGGCCCTGAACAGGGCCTGATGATGGTTACGCGTTTTTCAGTACTTCACTCACAATTTCTACCGCTTCTTTCTCGATCAGCTTACGGTGTTCTTCACCGAGGAAGCTTTCGCAGTAAATTTTGTAGGCGTCTTCTGTCCCTGACGGACGCGCGGCAAACCAGCCGTTGTCGGTCATCACTTTCAGACCACCGATAGACGCACCGTTACCCGGTGCTGCCGTCAGACGCGCGGTGATGGGGTCACCTGCCAGCGTGCTGGCACTGACCATTTCCGGAGAAAGTTTGGACAATGCCGCTTTCTGTGCGGAGGTCGCGCTGGCACCCAGACGGTTGTAGCTCGGCGCGCCGAAACGGGCGGCCAGCTCGTCATAGTGCTGTTGTGGGTTTTTCCCGGTGACTGCGGTAATCTCCGCCGCCAGCAGGCACATGATGATACCGTCTTTATCGGTCGACCACGGCGTGCCATCGAAACGCAGGAAGGATGCCCCTGCACTCTCTTCGCCGCCAAAGCCGAAGCTGCCGTCAAACAGGCCGTCAACAAACCATTTAAAGCCCACTGGCACTTCCACCAGCTTGCGTCCCAGGTCATTAACCACACGGTCAATCATCGCAGACGACACGAGAGTTTTACCCACAGCGACATCTTTACCCCACTGCGGACGATGCTGGAACAGATAGTTAATAGCAACCGCAAGGTAGTGGTTCGGATTCATCAGACCCGCTGGCGTAACGATACCGTGACGGTCATAGTCAGGATCGTTGGCGAAGGCCAGGTCGAACTTGTCACGCAGCGCCAGCAGACCCGCCATGGCGCACTCAGAGGAGCAATCCATGCGGATCACACCGTCTTTATCGAGATGCATAAAGCGGAAGGTTTGATCAACCTGATCGTTAACGATGGTCAGGTCAAGCTTGTAAAAATCAGCAATGCGCTTCCAGTATTCAATGCCGGAACCTCCAAGCGGATCCACGCCCAGTTTCAGGCCCGCTTTCTGAATCGCCGCCATATCGACGATATCGGCCAGCCCTTCGATAAACGGCTGGACCAGGTCCTGCTCTTTCACGTGGCCAGACGCCAGTGCGGCATCCAGGGTGATGCGTTTCACGCCTTTCAGGCCATCAGCCAGCAGCGCATTAGCGCGATCTTCCACCACTTTGGTCACATTGGTATCAGCCGGGCCACCGTTTGGCGGATTGTATTTGATACCGCCGTCTTCCGGTGGGTTATGCGATGGGGTAATGACGATACCGTCAGCCTGCGCGCCACCTTTTTTATTGTGTACCAGGATAGCATTGGAAACCGCAGGGGTCGGCGTGAAGCCATTGTTTTCCTGCACAATCACGTCAACGCCGTTTGCCGCCAGCACTTCCAGTACTGAGATGAACGCTGGTTCGGACAGGGCGTGAGTATCTTTTCCGACATAGCACGGACCGGTGATACCGTTTTTGGCACGCTCTTCAGCGATAGCCTGAGCAATTGCCAGAATGTGTTGTTCGTTGAAACTGTGGCGCCCCGCGCTGCCGCGGTGACCTGACGTACCAAATTTTACCGCGTGCTCAGCATTGCCGATTTCCGGTTTCAGCACATAGTACTGCGCGGTAAGCTGGGCGACGTTAATTAAATCGCTCTGTTGCGCAGGTTGCCCCGCACGTTCGTGGTTAGCCATTGCCTGGTCCTTTTTATGCAAGGATTAAATTGTGCCGCAAACCTTTTCAATCAATTCCGCCGGGAATTGCATTGATTGCATGATGTGCTCCACCATGCTGCATTTACGACCCGTATTCGTGTTAGTGATAACCCAGTACGGGGTATCAGGCACCTGTTTTGGCTTCGTCTGATTGCCGTTTTGCAACAGGGTATGTTCGTCAGCCGCAAAGTATACGCGGGTGCGGCCATGCAGGGACTCAGTGGATTCTGCAAAAGCCTTTTTATCTAATGAGTAAAGTGTAGACAGCACCAGCATAAAGCGATTAACGGCCTTTTTCTGCTCTGCATACTCGTCAGAAAGCAGCAGTTCACGCACCGCGCGGACTTTGTCTTTCGCCGTATTAGCCGGTTTTACTTCTTCAACCGTAACAGGTGCGAGGGGTTCTTTCGCGAGTGGAACAGCGGCAGCTGGCTGCGGAGCGGCGGAAAACTTCAACATGCGCCGTAAAATGTCGGATGCGCTCTCGCCAATGTGCTTTGTATGGCTGGCAATATAACTGTAGAGCTCATCATCAACTTCGATCGTTTTCATCTTAATCCAGTGCAGTGTCTAATCTGAATACAAGTTATTGAGATTATAAAGTCAAATCCCAACAGCGGATAGCGTCAAACCAGGATGGCGGCAAAGTCAGAATGTGTCAAAACCTTGCAGCCGGACGGCAGAATGTTCAACATAATACCTTAATCCGAAAGAGCGAAAAAAAGAACTTTGCCATGAAATTGAATACCCGAGCGCAATCTGCACAACAATCGCACAACAATTCCCCCATCGTGCTGGTTCACGGTCTGTTTGGTAGCCTGGACAACCTTGGCGTACTCGCCCGCGACCTTGTCAATGACCATGATATTATTCAGGTTGATATGCGAAATCATGGTCTTTCCGAACAGTCACCCGAAATGAATTATCCGGCGATGGCGCAGGACTTACTTGATACCCTTGATGCTCATGGCATAGAACGCGCGACCTTCGTTGGTCACTCCATGGGGGGGAAAGCGGTGATGGCATTTACCGCGCTGGCGCCTGAACGCATCGACAAGCTCGTCGCTATCGACATTGCCCCGGTCAATTACCATGTGCGCCGTCATGACGAGATCTTTGCCGCCATCAATGCGGTAACCGATACTGGTGCCTCTACGCGCCAGCAGGCCGCCGTCATCATGCGTGAGCATATAAATGAAGAAGGGGTCATTCAGTTCCTGCTCAAGTCGTTTGTCGATGGTAAGTGGCGCTTCAATGTACCCGTGTTGTGGGAGCAGTATCCTCATATTGTGGGCTGGGAAACAGTGCCTGCCTGGGATCACCCAGCACTCTTTATCCCCGGCGGTAACTCGCCATATGTCAGCGAACAGTATCGCAGCGAACTGCTGCAACAGTTCCCGCAGGCACGCGCGCATGTGATTGCCGGTGCAGGGCATTGGGTACATGCAGAAAAACCGGAAGCGGTGCTGCGCGCCATCCGGCGTTATCTCGCTGAAAAGACAAACTGATTAAAAACCCGGCGACCGATTGTCGGAAAGCGCCCGGTCGTTGGCGTGTCCGCATCCCTGATGTATGATGGCGCGCTAATCAGCCCGGGCTATGACCCGATTGCTTGTACTTCCCGTAGTATTCTTAAATCATGGCTAAAGAACAAACGGACCGCACGACATTAGATCTGTTCGCGAATGAACGTCGCCCGGGACGTCCTAAAACCAATCCGCTCTCTCGCGACGAGCAATTGCGCGTAAATAAGCGCAATCAGCTTAAACGCGATAAGGTTCGTGGGCTTAAACGCGTCGAATTAAAACTCAACGCCGAGGCTGTCGACGCATTAAACGCGCTGGCGGACGCGCGTGAAATGAGTCGGAGCGAATTGATTGAAGAGATGTTGCTGGCTCAGCTTAACGCGCTGAACGGCCAGGAAATCCTCTGAATTATCGCAAAAATCCACTTTCATGTTGCACAGAGTGCAGTCTTGCGTGATTGCAGTTTCCGCGTGCTTCTCTGATCTGCTATGATTGCCCTTATCCGTGGGCCAATCGCCACCACCATATCATTAAGTTTCAAGAGGTTATTTTACTCATGGCAATCACAGGCATTTTTTTCGGCAGCGATACCGGTAATACCGAAAACATCGCAAAGATGATCCAGGCTCAACTTGGTAAAGATGTTGCCGATGTGCATGACATTGCTAAAAGCAGCAAAGAGGATCTGGAAGGTTACGACATCCTGCTGCTTGGCATCCCGACCTGGTATTATGGTGAAGCACAGTGTGACTGGGATGACTTTTTCCCGACGCTGGAAGATATCGATTTTAACGGCAAACTGGTTGCCCTTTTTGGTTGTGGCGATCAGGAAGACTATGCAGAGTATTTCTGTGATGCATTGGGCACTATCCGTGACATCATTGAACCGCGCGGCGCGACTATCGTAGGCCACTGGCCTACCGAGGGTTACCATTTTGAAGCGTCCAAAGGTCTGGCAGACGATGACCACTTCGTTGGCCTTGCCATTGACGAAGACCGTCAGCCTGAACTGACCGCTGGCCGTGTTGATAAATGGGTGAAACAGATTTCCGAAGAACTTCATCTGAATGACATCATCAATGCCTGATGATGTTTGGCGCAACCTGCTGGTTGCGCCTGATTAATAGATAAAAGCGATGGAAATAATTGCTACAATTTTTTAACTTTTTTCTCCAGCGCTGTACAATGGCCCCTGATTAAAACGGGTATCACAAAGGACTTTGTAGACGCTACCACGTTTTATAAGCTTACTTTACTTGAGGACTTGCAGTTTTCATTCAGGCATGGCAGTTCTATAATGAGACGCATTATCCCAGGTGCATTCCTTGTAGCTTCCCGACGGGAAGTGAATCGTTTAGCAACAGGACAGATTCCGCATGACTGACAACAATACCGCATTAAAGAAGGCCGGCCTGAAAGTCACGCTTCCTCGGTTAAAAATCCTGGAAGTGCTTCAGGAGCCGGAGAACCATCATGTCAGTGCGGAAGATTTATATAAGCGCCTGATCGACATGGGCGAAGAGATTGGGCTGGCGACGGTATACCGTGTACTTAACCAGTTCGACGATGCCGGGATCGTGACCCGCCATAATTTTGAAGGCGGTAAGTCCGTCTTTGAACTGACCCAGCAGCATCACCACGACCACCTGATTTGCCTGGATTGCGGCAAAGTGATCGAGTTTAGTGATGACTCTATCGAAGCGCGTCAGCGTGAGATTGCGTCAAGGCATGGTATTCGTCTGACTAACCACAGTCTGTATCTGTATGGCCACTGCGCCGAAGGCGACTGCCGTACTGACGAAAACGCGCACGAAGCGGTTGAGAAATAATAATCGACTTCGTTATATAGCCAACCTTCGGGTTGGCTTTTTTATTTCTGCGTTCATAACATCAAAAGGCCCGCCGAAGCGGGCTTTTTCACACGGTTAATTCATCGTGTTATGGCTATGAATCTCCTGCCAGATCTGGTCACAGCGAGTCTTCACCGCCTGCCCGTTTCCGGTATGCGTCGCTTCAAGGCACCGCTGATAATCCAGCGTGCGCACACTCTCTTCCTCCGCAAATTGCTGGTGCGCTTTCTCTTTGCGCAGAACATCCAGTACGCTTCTGCACGCCGCGGTTTTCTCCGGTGATCCTTCCGCCGTATTAATACAGGCGCTGTAAGCCTCTTTTAATCGTACATCTTCCCTCGGCGCCTGAGGCTGTTGCACACAGGCGGCAAGCCCCAGCGTCAGCAGGGCAAGTAATATTGGTTTCATCATCATGGCACTCCCTGTCATTAGAAAATATTCAGCGGCGCAATGACGATAAACTTCACGTCACGTTCGTCCTGGAAGATGTTGTTATACCCGCCACCCCAGCTCGGGATACTGGAATGGTTATCATATTGGGTGAAGTGCAGCTTGAACAACGTGCCTTTTGCCATCCCTTCCTGCACGGTGTAAAGCAGGTCGAGACTATACGCTGACTCTTTAATGGTGTTGCCCGCATCGTAGTATTTATCGCCAGAGGAGACATTGGACGGTTTGGCATCCCAGCCATACACATACGATGCACCAACCGCCCAACCAGGCATATTCCAGCCTTTCAGGTCATACATGGCACCGACAAAGACGGATTTCTCGTTATGGGCGTTGAAGTCAGAACGGTTGTCCCACCAGATATCCAGACGACCATTAGAAGAGCCATACAGTGGCGTCATACGTGAATTGAAATAGCCCTGGCGACCATCAGCCCTGACCCAGGTACCCTCAAGGCGTAAATCCACCGGACCGACCGTATAACCAAAGGTGAGCGCCTGTAGCCATGCGGTGCCGTCGTAAATATCGTTAATGGTGTTGTTATCAGCCTTGTCGCGCGAGCCATAAAATTGATAACTGGTGGAGAGTGGGTTCCCTGCGACGTCAAACTTATAGCTGGCTTTGGCAAAATATTGATCAACGTAGCCCTGCGCCTGACCAAACGCGGCTTCGAGGAGCAGGTCGTTTTTGAAGTCGTACGATGCCCCCAGAGAGTGGACGTAATCAATTTTACTTATGCCATCGTTCTGGTAGAAATTATCCGTTTCGTTATACCACGGCGCTTTGTATTCATTGGCCCACATGTACGAGAAGCTCAGCGCGCCGGAATCACCGTAATCCAGTTTTGCACCAGCTTCTGCCCCCTGATAGGTGCCCGGCATAAAGCTCCAGTTTGACGCCAGTAGCGTTTGCCCGGTCGGCTGGATATAACCTGCCCTCGCCCATACAGGACCATATTTGAATTTCGCGGCAGCTGTATAGAGGCTCGCGCCGCTGCGATCGCCTGTCCAGTCTTCGTCATAGACTTTGTGGCGATTAGAAAATGCGATTTCATTCGGATGCGCGCTTTCAGAAGATTCAGACATCTCAATCGCCGCGAAGACCGCAACATCCATACCGAACATATCAGCAGCATAACCAGACTGGAAATCGAGGTTCGTATTCCAGGTGGAGTGCGACAGGTTGGTTTTGTATTTATCCCCATCGGTGACATCTTTACGGTCACGCTGGCGCTGCCAGTAGTAAATCCCACCGGTGAGCGTAGCGTCGTCGACAAAGCCAGTGGCGCTGGCGGAGGGAGCAAAAGTTAAACCTGGTAATGCGGTGGCGCAGGCAATAGCTAACGCTAACGCATTACGTTTAGCGTTAAACGCGTTCATGAGTGTTCCTCTTTGACGAAAACATAAAAAGTGCTGCGCAAATGCAAACAGCAACAAAGAAAAAAATTAAATATTACTGACAGTTATAGAAAATATTTCTATAACTGTCGTTTGTAAGCATATTTTTCGCGACGCGAATTATCAAGTCTTTACATGAGGGAATTATGGGGATTATGACGAACCACACAGATTTGTTGTTTGTGGGTTGGCGGCTTGCATAGCATGCCTTCCCGGAGAAACTTAACTAAAATTATCAAGAAATAGCTGAAAAGATAATTGAATAAAATTAAAACGAAATTTTAGAAAGGTAAAAGACTGGCAAAGACTTATTTCTAATCGAGAAATAAAAAACGCTGCACGAGGCAGCGTTTTTTTACACGTAAGTCAGACGGGATTACTCGCCGATTTTAGCCCAGGTATCGCGAAGACCTACAGTGCGGTTGAATACCAGTTTATCCGCAGTAGCATGGCGGCTGTCGAGACAGAAGTAGCCTTCACGCTCAAACTGGTACGCTTTCCCCACCTCAGCAGCCTTGAGACTCGGCTCAGCGAAGCCCTGCTTAATGACCAGCGATTCCGGGTTCATTGCGCTCAGGAAGTCTTCTGCTGCACCCGGGTTTGGCACGCTGAACAGGCGGTCGTAAAGGCGAATTTCAACCGGCAACGCATGAGACGCGCTTACCCAGTGAATAACGCCTTTCACTTTACGGCCATCTGCCGGGTCTTTGCTCAGCGTATCGGCATCAAAGGTACAGAAAATAGTGGTGATATTACCTTCCGCATCTTTCTCTACACGCTCAGCTTTAATCACATATGCGTTACGCAGACGAACTTCTTTACCCAGTACCAGACGTTTGTACTGCTTGTTAGCTTCTTCACGGAAATCTGCGCGATCGATCCAAATTTCACCGCTAAATGGAACATCACGACTGCCCATTTCCGGTTTATTAGGATGATTCGGCATCGAAACCAGCTCACTGGCCCCCTGAGGATAGTTTTCGATAACCAGCCTGACCGGATCGATAACCGCCATAGCGCGCGGCGCGTTTTCATTCAGATCTTCACGGATGCACGATTCCAGCGAAGCCATCTCAATGGTGTTGTCCTGTTTGGTGATACCAATACGTTTGCAGAACTCACGGATGGATGCGGAAGTGTAACCACGACGACGCAGACCCGAAATAGTCGGCATACGCGGGTCATCCCAGCCTTCAACGTGCTTGTCGGTCACCAGCAGGTTCAGCTTACGCTTGGACATGACGGTGTATTCCAGGTTCAGACGGGAGAATTCGTACTGACGCGGGTGAACCGGAATAGTGATGTTGTCCAGCACCCAGTCATACAGACGACGGTTGTCCTGGAATTCCAGCGTACAAAGCGAGTGGGTGATCCCCTCCAGCGCGTCGCTGATGCAATGGGTAAAGTCATACATCGGGTAGATGCACCACTTGTTGCCTGTCTGATGATGTTCAGCAAATTTAATGCGATAGAGCACCGGATCGCGCATCACGATAAACGGCGAGGCCATATCTATCTTCGCACGCAGACACGCCTTACCTTCTTCGAAGCCACCCGCTCGCATTTTTTCAAACAGTGCGAGGTTCTCTTCAACCGTACGATCGCGGTACGGACTGTTTTTACCCGGGGCCGTCAGCGTGCCGCGATATTCACGGATTTCGTCAGCGGACAGTTCGTCAACGTAGGCCAGACCTTTGCTGATCAACTCAACGGCATAGTTGTGCAACTGATCAAAATAATCAGAGGAGTAGCGCACATCGCCTGACCAGTGGAAACCTAACCACTGCACGTCGTTTTTGATGGACTCAACGTACTCAATATCTTCTTTTACCGGGTTGGTATCATCAAAACGCAGGTTGCACTTCCCCTGGTAATCTTGCGCGATACCAAAGTTCAGGCAGATGGATTTCGCATGACCGATATGCAAATAACCATTCGGCTCAGGCGGAAAACGGGTGCAAACAGTAGAGTGCTTTCCAGTAGCCAGATCTTCATCAATGATCTGACGAATAAAGTTAGTCGGGCGGGCTTCTGCCTCACTCATCGTAGATTCCTCAAGGCGTAAACAACATATAACGGCACATGATCTTATAAGCGGCCCTCAGAGACAACCTTTAGTTACGGAAATTAGATACAAAACGGAATACTTTAATTCATGCAAAAAAAAGCGGCAGAGGAAGTTCCCCTGCCGCTTATAGCCATTTCTGCTTCAGATTACATCATTAGCCTTTGATGTCGTACAGAGGCGTTTGCCCTGCGACAACGGAACCTTGTGCTTTAATAATCAGACCAGAGAAATCATCGATATTGCTGCACACCACCGGACTAATCATTGAACGAGCAGTCGCGTTCAGGTATTCCAGATCCATTTCCAGGATTGGCTGACCTGCCACAACGGTTGCTCCCTCATCGACCAGACGCGTGAAGCCCTGACCACCCAGTGCAACGGTGTCGATCCCCATATGGACAACGATCTCAGCGCCTTTTTCAGTTTCAAGGCAGAAGGCGTGGTTGGTATTGAAAATTTTCACAATGGTGCCCGCTGCCGGAGCAACAACCGTTTTTTCTGTCGGTTTTATCGCTACACCATCGCCAACGGCTTTGCTGGCAAACGCTTCATCCGGTACTTCATCCAGAGAAACTACCTGCCCGGTCACCGGAGAGACCAGCTCAGCAATCACCGCAGCGCTGACATTCGGCACTGCCTGCGGCTTAACTGTGCTGGCGGCTGCCGGAGCCGGAGTCGCAGCACCTGCCGCCGGAACATCGCCCGCCGTTTTCATGGCATTAGCAATTTTTTCTGCTGCAAAACCAACAATGACTTGCACACCGGTTTTATTCAAACGAATAACCCCGCTTGCACCCAGACGTTTAGCCAGCGCTTCGTTAACCAGAGAAGAGTCTTTTACGCTCAGACGCAGACGCGTAATGCAGGCATCGATACCGGTCAGGTTAGCAGAACCCCCGACAGCGGCAATATACTGACGCGCAAGCCCGGTCACATCCTGCTCGGAAGCAGTGCTGACATTCACATCCTGACCATCCGCTTCGTCACCGGCAACCGCCAGTTCACGACCCGGGGTCAACAGGTTGAATTTCAGGATAGTGAAACGGAACACCACGTAATAGATAACGAAGAACACCAGGCCTTGCAGAATCAGCATGTACCAGTGTACGGCCAGCGGGTTCTTGGATGACAACACCATATCCACCAGACCGGCACTGAAGCCGAAACCGGCAATCCACTGCATAGTCGCGGCGATGAAGACAGAAATCCCGGTCAGAACAGCGTGAATGAAGTACAACACCGGTGCCACGAACATGAAGGAGAATTCCAGCGGTTCAGTGATACCCGTAAAGAAGGCAGCAAAAGCACCTGCCATCATAATACCGAGGACTTTGGCTTTATTTTCCGGACGCGCGCAGTGGTAAATCGCCAGTGCTGCGCCAGGCAGACCAAACATCATGATCGGGAAGAAGCCAGCCTGGTAACGACCAGTAACCCCAACAACCGCTTTGCCCGCTTCAATAGACTGCGCGCCACCCAGGAAGTTAGGAATATCGTTAATACCGGCAACGTCAAACCAGAAAACGGAGTTCAACGCATGGTGCAGACCGATCGGGATCAGCAGACGGTTAAAGAAGGCGTAGACGCCCGCACCGACAGAACCCAGTTTCTGAATGTGCTCACCAAAACCTACCAGACCGCTGAAGACCACCGGCCAGATAAACATCATGATGAACGCGACAGCGATCATGACAAAAGAGGTCAGGATCGGCACCAGACGACGTCCGCTAAAGAAGGAGAGCGCCTTCGGCAACTCGACGCTGCTAAAGCGGTTATACAATTCCGCAGCAATGATACCGACCATGATCCCAACAAACTGGTTTTTGATCTTACCGAATGCGGCAGGCACTTGATCGGCAGGGATTTTCTGGATCATGGCGACAGCGGCTGGTGAGCACAGCGTCGTCAGTACAAGGAAACCCACAAAGCCAGCCAGCGCAGCAGCGCCGTCTTTGTCTTTGGACATACCATAAGCGACACCCACAGCAAACAGCACGCCCATGTTATCAATGATGGCAGAACCAGATTGAATGAAGAACGCCGCCAGCGCGTTAGATCCCCCCCAGCCTACCGGGTCGATCCAGTAGCCGACCCCCATCAGAATCGCTGCGGCAGGCAGCGTGGCAACCGGCACCATGAGCGCGCGGCCAACCTTTTGTAAGTAACCTAAAAGATTCACGTTATTCCCCCTTTGAACCCCACCGGAGCCCTTAGAAACAGTCTTTTTATTGTCTGACTAACCCTGAAAACACGGCCATTTTTCATTACATTGAGAGTGTGTTGAAAATTAATTCGTCTCGCAAATTAAAAGCACCTTTTTTGTGATTTTAATCACCAAATATCGTTATTTGACCTCCTCTTTGCTGGCTAACCAGCAAAACTTATTTTATCATTCAAAAAATCAAGACGGATTGCCCCCATAGGGAGCGAAACTGAGTTACGCTTTACACTGCACTGGACGCAATCCGCTAACTTTAATCAACTTTAGAGGTGAACAATGAGACTGATTCCTCTGGCAACAGCTGAACAAGTCGGTAAATGGGCGGCCCGCCATATCGTTAATCGCATCAATGCATTTAAACCTACAGCGGATCGTCCGTTCCTGCTTGGCCTGCCAACCGGTGGCACGCCTCTCACCGCCTATAAAGCATTAGTTGAAATGCACAAAGCGGGCCAGGTTAGTTTTAAACATGTTGTCACTTTCAATATGGATGAATATGTCGGCCTGCCGAAGGAGCACCCGGAAAGCTATCATAGCTTCATGCACCGTAACTTTTTCGATCACGTTGATATTCCGGCGGAAAATATTAACCTGTTGGATGGCAATGCACCGGATATTGACGCAGAATGCCGTCAATACGAAGAAAAAATCCGTTCCTATGGCAAAATTCACCTGTTTATGGGCGGCGTTGGCAACGATGGTCACATCGCATTCAACGAACCCGCGTCTTCGCTGGCTTCTCGTACCCGTATTAAAACGCTGACCCATGACACCCGCGTGGCCAATTCCCGTTTCTTCGACGGTGACGTTAATCAGGTGCCGAAATATGCGCTGACCGTAGGCGTGGGTACGCTACTGGATGCGGAAGAAGTGATGATTCTGGTGCTGGGAAGCCAAAAAGCGCAGGCTCTGCAGGCGGCTGTAGAAGGTAACGTAAACCATATGTGGACCATTAGCTGTCTGCAGTTGCACCCGAAAGCAGTAATGGTATGCGACGAGCCGTCCACCATGGAACTGAAAGTAAAAACATTGAAATATTTCAATGAACTAGAAGCGGAAAATATTAAAGGTCTGTAATTGTGTCTCGTTCCGCATACCCTGCGGAACGACACCCATTTGTTAACCGGGGGTCGTTATGTATGCTTTAACCCATTGCCGGATTTTCACCGGCCATGAAATTCTGGATGACCACGCGCTGATTGTCGCGGATGGCCTGATTGACCGTCTCTGCCCACTGGCTGAGTTGCCACCCACTATCGAACAGCGTGATCTCAATGGCGCAACGCTGGCCCCCGGCTTTATTGACGTACAACTCAATGGTTGCGGCGGTGTGCAGTTCAACGACACCCCTGAAGCCGTGAGCGTTGAAACGCTGGAAATCATGCAGCGTGCCAATGAGAAATCAGGCTGTACAAGCTTCCTGCCAACGCTTATCACCAGCAGCGATGACCTGATGAAACAGGGCATTCAGGTGATGCGTGATTACCTGGCAAAATATTCTCATCAGGCGCTTGGTCTTCACCTCGAAGGTCCGTGGCTGAATATCGTTAAAAAAGGTACGCACAATCCGAAATTTGTGCGCAAACCGGATGCCGAACTGGTCGATTACCTCTGCGCCAATGCAGACGTCATCAGCAAAGTGACGCTGGCGCCTGAAATGGCCGGAGCTGAGGTTATCAGTAAGCTGGCTGATGCGGGAATTGTGGTTTCCGCAGGCCACTCAAACGCGACATTAAAAGAAGCGAAGTCCGGTTTCCGCGCAGGTATTACGTTCGCGACGCATTTATATAATGCGATGCCATACATCACCGGACGTGAACCGGGGCTGGCGGGCGCGGTTCTGGATGATGCGGATATCTATTGCGGGATCATTGCAGATGGGCTGCATGTCGATTACGTTAATGTCCGTAACGCAAAACGCCTGAAAGGCGACAAACTCTGTTTAGTAACCGATGCAACGGCGCCAGCAGGGGCAGATATTGACCAGTTCATTTTTGCTGGTAAAACAATATACTACCGTAATGGACTGTGTGTGGATGAAAACGGTACGTTGAGCGGCTCCTCCCTGACAATGATTGAAGGGGTTCGGAACCTGGTTGAGCATGTGGGTATTGCACTGGATGAAGTACTGCGCATGGCAACATTGTACCCGGCTCGCGCGATAGGCGTCGACGGGCAGCTCGGCAGCATTGCCCCGGGTAAGGTCGCTAACCTGACCGCCTTCACGCACGATTATAAAATAATCAAGACCATCGTTAATGGTAACGAGGTCGTCACCGAGTAAATAAAAGGTATGACAGCAGGCGGACAAGCTCAGATTGGTAACGTTGATCTCGTTAAACAACTTAACAGTGCGGCGGTTTACCGCCTGATTGATCAACTTGGCCCTATTTCGCGTATTCAAATTGCCGAGCAGAGCCAGCTTGCGCCCGCCAGCGTGACAAAAATCACGCGTCAGCTTATTGAACGCGGTCTGATCAAAGAAGTCGATCAGCAGGCCTCCACCGGGGGCCGCCGCGCTATCTCTATCATTACCGAAACCCGTAATTTTCAGGCCATTGGTGTGCGTCTGGGACGTTCCGACACCACCCTCACCCTTTATGATCTGAGCAGCAAGGTGCTGGCAGAAGAGCATTATCCTCTCCCGGAGCGGACGCAGGAAACCCTGGAACACGCATTGCTGAACACTATCAGCGCCTTTATCGAAAATACTCAGCGTAAGATTCGCGAACTGATCGCCATTTCGGTCATTTTGCCGGGTCTTGTCGACCCGGAAAGCGGCGTTATTCGCTACATGCCACATATCCAGGTGGAAAACTGGGGGCTGGTTGACGCGCTGGAAAAACGTTTCAAATTAACCTGTTTTGTCGGTCATGATATCCGCAGTCTGGCCCTTGCTGAGCACTACTTTGGGGCAAGTCAGGACTGTGAGGACTCCATTCTGGTGCGCGTTCATCGTGGAACCGGGGCAGGAATCATCTCTAACGGGCGAATTTTCATAGGCCGCAACGGTAACGTGGGTGAAATTGGCCACATTCAGGTAGAGCCGCTCGGCGAGCGATGTCATTGCGGTAACTTTGGCTGCCTGGAAACCATCGCCGCCAATGCCGCCATTGAACAACGCGTACGTCATCTGCTGGAACAGGGCTACCAAAGCCGCGTAACGCTGGATGACTGCACGATCAAAAATATCTGTAAAGCCGCAAATAAAGGCGACGCGCTGGCATGCGAAGTGGTTGAGTATGTTGGTCGCCATCTGGGCAAAACCATCGCCATCGCCATTAACCTATTCAATCCACAGAAAATAGTCATCGCCGGGGAGATTGTTGAAGCGGAAAAAGTGTTGCTGCCTGCCATTGAAGGCTGCATTAACACCCAGTCGCTCAAAGCATTCCGCAAAAATCTTCCGGTGGTGCGTTCCACCCTTGATCATCGCTCAGCGATTGGCGCTTTCGCACTGGTGAAACGCGCTATGCTGAACGGCATGTTGCTGCAACGTTTGCTGGAAAGCTGACAGGGTTTAGATACTCTAAATAATTCGCATTGCAGGACAAAACGGTTGACCGTTTTGAACAGCTCTTGCGCTGGTCCGAAGGGGTGAGGTCGCAGGCCGAACCATACGGCAGGCACCTGACAAACTTGTCATGAACGAATTTGAACAGCTTAAGGCAATCTTCGCTGAGGGGCACAGATGTCCCTCAAACGCCCTCCAGCAGCTTACCGCGATAAGTGACCCGCGAAAGCAAACACAGCCAATGCATATGCAATTTGAAGTATGATGGGTATAGTTACTGATTCTCTTTTTAACCGGGAAGTCCATGACCATTCAGAACGTAATCTGTGATATTGACGGCGTGTTGATGCACGATAACGTCGCCGTGCCAGGTGCTGCAGAGTTTATTAACCGAATCCTGGAAAAGGGGATGCCGCTGGTGCTGCTCACCAACTACCCTTCCCAGACAGGGCAGGATTTGGCTAACCGCTTTGCCTCAGCCGGTATAGATGCACCAGCCAGCGTTTTTTATACCTCTGCGATGGCGACAGCAGACTTCCTTAAACGCCAGGAAGGGAAAAAAGCCTATGTTGTCGGTGAAGGTGCATTGATTCACGAACTCTATAAAGCCGGGTTTACCATTACGGATATCAACCCGGATTTCGTTATCGTGGGCGAAACGCGCTCGTACAACTGGGAAATGATGCATAAGGCGGCTTTTTTTGTCGCCAACGGTGCACGTTTCATTGCCACCAATCCGGACACGCACGGACGCGGCTACTATCCTGGTTGCGGCGCGCTGTGCGCCGGTATTGAAAAAATCTCTGGTCGAGAGCCGTTCTATGTCGGCAAACCGAGCCCGTGGATTATCCGTGCCGCGCTCAATACTATGCAGGCGCACTCCGAGCAGACGGTGATTGTCGGCGACAATTTGCGTACCGATATCCTTGCAGGCTTTCAGGCGGGTCTGGAGACGATTCTGGTACTCTCTGGCGTATCTACGCTGGATGATATTGACAGTATGCCATTCCGTCCTTCATGGATTTACCCTTCGGTGGCTGAAATCGACATTTTTTAAACTAAACCACGTCCCAGGACGTGGTTTTTCATTTTCCGCACTAACAAAAAACAGACCAATTAATAAAACCCCCTAAAAATTGAAAATTCAACAATAACACAGCTCAATTCATGTGCTTTTTTCAGCATTCGATAATCGTCATTGCGCTTTTTACTTTCGAGGCGGTAAAACGCTTGCGCACATCACACCTTTGCGGCATTTTCTTAAACAAGCAATAAGACAACGCGATGACGCGGCGTCTGCACTCACACAACACTGCATTGCCTTAAAGTAACGGAGAAGTCTATGTGTTCTATTTTTGGCGTACTGGATATTAAAACTGACGCGGTTGAGCTGCGTAAAAAAGCGCTCGAATTATCCCGCCTGATGCGCCACCGCGGCCCGGACTGGTCTGGCGTTTATGCCAGCGATAAAGCGATTCTTGCCCATGAACGTCTGTCTATTGTCGACGTCAATGCGGGTGCCCAGCCGCTGTACAACGAGAAAAAAACACATGCGCTGGCCGTCAATGGCGAAATCTACAACCACCAGGCGCTGCGTGCAGAATATGGTGATCGCTACCAGTTCCAGACCGGCTCGGACTGCGAGGTTATCCTCGCGCTGTATCAGGAAAAAGGGCCAGAATTCCTGGACGATCTGCAAGGTATGTTTGCATTTGCCCTGTATGACAGCGAAAAAGACGCGTATCTGATCGGTCGTGACCATATCGGCATTATCCCGCTGTATATGGGCCACGATGAGCACGGTAACTTTTATGTCGCTTCCGAAATGAAAGCGCTGGTTCCCGTATGCCGTACCATCAAAGAGTTCCCGGCGGGCAGCTACCTGTGGAGCAAAGACGGTGAAATCCGTTCTTACTATCAGCGTGACTGGTTCGACTATGACGCAGTGAAAGACAACGTCACTGACAAAAACGAACTGCGTCAGGCGCTGGAAGAGTCCGTGAAAAGCCATCTGATGTCAGATGTGCCGTATGGCGTACTGCTCTCTGGCGGTCTGGACTCCTCTGTTATTTCCGCTATCACCAAAAAATTCGCCGCACGTCGTGTGGAAGATCAGGAGCGCTCTGAGGCCTGGTGGCCGCAGTTACACTCCTTCGCCGTGGGTCTGAAAGGTGCACCGGACCTGAAAGCCGCGCAGGAAGTGGCAAACCATCTGGGTACGGTTCACCACGAAATCCACTTTACCGTGCAGGAAGGTCTGGACGCGATTCGCGACGTGATTTATCACATCGAAACCTACGATGTGACCACTATTCGTGCCTCTACACCAATGTATCTGATGTCCCGTAAAATCAAAGCAATGGGTATCAAGATGGTGTTGTCCGGTGAAGGTTCTGACGAAGTGTTTGGCGGCTACCTCTATTTCCATAAAGCGCCGAATGCCAAAGAGCTGCATGAAGAGACTGTACGTAAATTGCAGGCACTGCACATGTTCGACTGCGCGCGTGCTAACAAAGCTATGTCCGCCTGGGGCGTAGAAGCCCGTGTACCGTTCCTGGATAAGAAATTCCTCGATGTTGCGATGCGTATCAACCCGCAGGACAAAATGTGCGGCAACGGCAAAATGGAAAAACATATCCTGCGCGAGTGTTTCGAATCCTATCTGCCGGCAAGCGTTGCATGGCGTCAGAAAGAGCAGTTCTCTGACGGCGTAGGCTACAGCTGGATTGATACGCTAAAAGAAGTGGCGGCGCAGCAGATAAGCGACCAGCAACTGGCGACAGCCAGTTACCGTTTCCCGTACAACACGCCGGGATCGAAAGAAGCCTATCTGTACCGTGAAATTTTTGAAGAATTGTTCCCGGTTCCAAGCGCCGCTGAGTGTGTTCCTGGCGGTCCATCCGTGGCGTGCTCGTCTGCAAAAGCGATTGAGTGGGATGAATCATTCAAATCCATGAACGATCCATCAGGTCGCGCGGTTGGCGTACACCAGGCTGCTTACAAATAAGCGATTGTTATCATTAAAGGCCCTCCGGGGCCTTTTTTATTTCTGCCTGTCTTTTGCTATACAAAATCGATAAATAACCAATAATTGCCGAATTATGCGTCACGCTGTTCGCAACCTAACCAAACAGTCACATTCCGGCAATTTTCGATGAAAAAGGTATTGACGCTGTCAGGCCCAATACGCATAATGCGCCCCGCAACGCCGATAAGGTAACGCGAAAAAAGATGGCTACTTAGCTCAGCTGGTTAGAGCACAGCACTCATAATGCTGGGGTCACAGGTTCGATTCCCGTAGTAGCCACCATCTTTTTTGCGGGAGTGGCGAAATTGGTAGACGCACCAGATTTAGGTTCTGGCGCCGCAAGGTGTGCGAGTTCAAGTCTCGCCTCCCGCACCATTCACCAGTAAGCGTTGCACGAATGGGGTATCTCCAGGCTGTAAGATAGCCATTGAGGCTAGCAGCAAGATAGTCTGAAGTTCTCTGTTCAGAAAATTTGTTGGGGTATCGCCAAGCGGTAAGGCACCGGTTTTTGATACCGGCATTCCCTGGTTCGAATCCAGGTACCCCAGCCATATTTTTGATGTTTGCGGTTCACCGCGACGGTATTGGGGTATCGCCAAGCGGTAAGGCACCGGTTTTTGATACCGGCATTCCCTGGTTCGAATCCAGGTACCCCAGCCAGTCGGTGACTGGTTTGCAGTAAAATTTGGCTACTTAGCTCAGCTGGTTAGAGCACAGCACTCATAATGCTGGGGTCACAGGTTCGATTCCCGTAGTAGCCACCATATTCAAAGGCTGGTGTTCATAAGGACATTAACCTGAGTAAAAAATTGTTGGGGTATCGCCAAGCGGTAAGGCAGTGGATTCTGATTCCACCATTCCGAGGTTCGAATCCTCGTACCCCAGCCAATTTCAAAAGTCGTTTGCTTTCGGGTAGACGCAGTGGTTGAAGTTTTATGATTAACGCGTAAAATTTCACACCTATTGGGGTATCGCCAAGCGGTAAGGCAGCGGATTCTGATTCCGCCATCCGAGGTTCGAATCCTTGTACCCCAGCCACATAGAAAAGCAAAAAGCTCGCTTAGGCGGGCTTTTTGCTTTTCTGGTTACTGCTAAAATCGCAAACGGCGGTTTCCCGCCGCCGTTTTACAGTCCTAACGCATATTTCAGCGCCTGGCGTTTGAGTACCCCTGCCCGCTCCGCCGCCATCAAACCGATATTACGCAGCACGCGTACCGGGCCCAAATCGTTACTGAACCCGGCATGGAACAAATCCATTCCACTTTGCATAATAAAATTATCTGCCATACGACGTGTCTGATAGCGCTTGAGCACCGAAAGGCTGGCCCAGTCTTCCCTGTGGCTGCGCGCCCTTGTCAGCACATCCAGCAGACAGTCCACATCACGATAGCCGAGGTTCACCCCCTGCCCCGCCAGCGGATGGATGGTATGCGCCGCATCGCCTACCAGCGCAAGTCCTGGACGTACGTATTGCAATGCGTGGCGACGCGCAAGGGGGAATACCCCGGCAGCAACCGGCATAACATGCCCCAGTCGGGACGGAAAATGTGTCGCGATTTCTTTCTGTAACTGCACCATATTTAACGATTGCAACTGACGAATACGGGCAGGCGTGTCGTACCAGACCAGCGATGCCCAGTAATCAAATAACGGCAGGAAAGCATGCGGGCCATTGGGGGTAAAATGCTGCCAGGTGCTCTCTCCTGGCGCACGCTCACACTCTACGGTGATCAGCATGCAGGATTGCTGATATTGCCAGGCGTGAATACCGATACCGGCACATTGACGTACCCGGGAATTTCCCCCATCAGCACCAACCACCAGCTTCGCCGAAAGCGTTTCGCCATCTTCAAATGTCAGTTCATGGCAATCATCATTCAGGTGCATTGTACTGAGCGCAGCAGGTACACGCAGCGTTACCTGAGGGTGACGCTCCAGCGCTTCCCAAAGCGCACGCTGCAGGACATTGTTTTCCACCATATAGCCAAGCTGCGGCAGCTTCAATTCCTGCGCGTCGAAGATGACATGCGCGTTTTCCCACTCCCAGGTCTCCAGCCGCTCCCACGGATGACAACGCATCGCCAGAACCGCATCCCAGACGCCCAGTTCCCGAAGCAATGTTACCGAGGAAGTACTAATGGCCGAAATACGCACATCCGGCTGTGCTGTCGCATCAAAGGCGGGCGGCGCCTTTTGTTCAATGACCGTGACACTAAAACCCTGCCGGGCTAACCCCAGCGCCAGCGCCCCACCGACCATTCCGCCGCCGACAACCGCGACCTCAGTAGATTGATTTATCATGGTCCATTATCCTTAAACGAGAATCTCCTAAGTTTACCGGATTTTTTACACCTTGAGTCTGACAAGCGTCATACTGGTCAGCACGCGACCAAAGCATTACAATACGCGCCCTGCATTGGGGCCTTAAACAAAGCATGAGCAAGTCGATGACAAAAAAACTCCACATTAAAACCTGGGGCTGTCAGATGAATGAATACGATTCATCGAAGATGGCCGATCTGCTGGATGCCACTCACGGGTATCAACTCACCGAAGTGGCCGAAGAAGCAGATGTGCTGCTGCTTAACACCTGCTCAATCCGCGAGAAGGCGCAAGAGAAAGTCTTCCACCAGTTGGGACGCTGGAAATTATTAAAGGAAAAAAATCCAGACCTGATCATTGGTGTCGGCGGTTGCGTCGCATCTCAGGAAGGCGATCATATTCGCCAGCGTGCCCACTATGTTGACATTATTTTTGGACCGCAAACGCTGCACCGTCTGCCGGAGATGATCAACTCCGTGCGAGGCAACCGTAGCCCGGTCGTGGATATCAGCTTCCCGGAGATCGAGAAATTCGACCGTCTGCCGGAACCGAAAGCCGAAGGCCCGACCGCGTTCGTCTCCATCATGGAAGGCTGCAATAAATACTGCACATACTGCGTCGTGCCCTACACTCGTGGTGAAGAGGTCAGTCGTCCATGCGACGATATCCTGTTTGAAATTGCGCAACTGGCGGCGCAAGGCGTACGTGAAGTTAATTTGCTGGGCCAAAACGTAAACGCCTGGCGCGGAGAGAATTACGACGGAAGCACGGGTTCCTTCGCGGATCTTTTGCGTCTGGTAGCGGCAATTGACGGTATCGACCGTATTCGTTTTACCACCAGCCACCCGATCGAATTCACCGACGATATCATTGATGTCTACCGTGATACGCCGGAGCTGGTCAGCTTCCTGCATCTGCCGGTGCAAAGTGGTTCTGACCGCGTACTGAACCTGATGGGCCGTACTCATACCGCGCTGGAATATAAAGCGATCATCCGCAAACTGCGTGCCGCACGTCCGGATATTCAAATCAGCTCTGATTTCATCGTTGGCTTCCCTGGCGAAACGACTCAGGACTTCGAGCAGACCATGAAGCTGATTGCTGATGTGAATTTCGATATGAGTTACAGCTTTATTTTCTCCGCCCGTCCAGGAACGCCTGCGGCCGATATGGTAGATGACGTACCGGAAGAGGATAAAAAACAGCGTCTGTATATTCTGCAGGAACGTATCAACCAGCAGGCAATGGCCTGGAGCCGCCGGATGATCGGCACGACTCAGCGCATTCTGGTGGAGGGGACTTCCCGTAAGAGCATCATGGAGCTGTCAGGCCGTACCGAAAACAACCGCGTGGTGAACTTCGAAGGCAGGCCAGAGATGATCGGGAAATTCGTCGACGTGGAAATCACCGACGTCTGGACAAACTCTCTGCGCGGGAAAGTGGTGCGTACTGAAGACGAAATGGGGCTGCGCATTGCGGAGTCGCCAGAGTCAGTTATCGCCCGTACCCGTAAAGAGAATGAGATCGGCGTAGGTATCTACCAGCCTTAATCAGCCCGGCTCTATCTGTTCACGTCGCGCAAAGACAGCAAGCAGACGCCCGGTCGCATAGATGACATGCGACCGCGGCGCGCGCAACATCAACGAATCTGCGGCGTGAAGTAGGACCGATCAACCCTTGCATTTCCCCTTCCCGCCCTCATATCCATCGCAATGCTTGCGCCTTTATTCTATGGCGTGAATAATTCTCTGTAAGGCCGACGGCCCCAGCTATATTAGCCAGGCTCCATTCGGCACTATATGAATAAGAGGAACAGTTTGAACATAGATACCCGTGAAATAACCCTGACACCCGCAGACAATGCTCGCCTGCTTAGCCTGTGTGGACCGTTTGATGACAATATCAAACAGTTAGAACGGCGACTGGGCATCGAGATTAACCGTCGCGATAATCACTTCAAACTCACCGGACGTACCCTTTGCGTAAATGCTGCTGCAGATATTTTACTCAGCCTTTATGTTGATACGGCCCCCATGCGTGGGCAGACTCAGGATATCGAACCGGAACAGATCCATCTGGCTATCAAAGAAGCTCGCGTGCTTGAACAGAGCGCGGAGAGCGTGCCGGAGTATGGAAAAGCGGTCAATATCAAAACCAAACGCGGCGTAATCAAGCCTCGCACGCCAAATCAGGCGCAGTACATCGCCAATATCCTTGATCATGACATCACCTTTGGCGTTGGTCCGGCGGGTACTGGTAAAACTTATCTGGCGGTTGCCGCAGCGGTGGACGCACTGGAACGTCAGGACGTTCGTCGTATTCTTTTGACCCGCCCTGCCGTGGAAGCCGGGGAGAAACTGGGCTTCCTGCCGGGAGATTTAAGCCAGAAAGTGGATCCCTACCTGCGTCCGCTCTATGACGCGCTGTTTGAGATGCTCGGCTTTGAAAAAGTTGAGAAGCTGATTGAGCGTAATGTTATTGAAGTCGCACCGCTGGCCTATATGCGCGGTCGTACGCTGAATGATGCTTTTATCATTCTTGATGAAAGCCAGAACACCACTATCGAACAGATGAAGATGTTCCTGACCCGTATTGGCTTTAATTCCAAAGCGGTCATCACTGGCGACGTGACGCAGATTGACCTGCCACGCAACGTTAAATCCGGCCTTCGCCATGCCATTGAAGTACTGGCGGAAGTCGAAGAAATCAGTTTTAACTTTTTCCATAGCGAAGACGTTGTCCGTCATCCTGTTGTCGCACGCATCGTGAATGCTTACGAAGCCTGGGAAGAGGCGGATCAAAAACGCCGTGCGGAACAGGCAGCCGAGCGCAAACGCGAGGCCCAGGAGCAGGAGCAAAAATGAGTCAGGTGATCCTCGATTTACAGCTGGCATGTGAAGAGAACGGCGATTTGCCGGAAGAGACGCAGTTTCAGCGCTGGCTGGACGCGGTCATTCCGCAGTTCCAGGAAGAAGCGGAAGTGACCATCCGTCTGGTGGATGAGGCGGAAAGTCATGAGTTAAACCTGACCTACCGCGGGAAAGATAAGCCCACGAATGTACTCTCTTTCCCGTTTGAAGCACCGCCGGGCATCGAAATGCCGCTGCTGGGCGATCTGATCATTTGCCGCCAGGTGGTTGAACAGGAAGCCAAAGAACAGGGCAAACCGCTTGATGCGCACTGGGCGCATATGGTGATTCACGGCAGTTTGCATCTGCTGGGCTACGACCATATTGAAGATGACGAAGCCGAAGAAATGGAAGGACTCGAAACAGAGATAATGCTTGCTCTGGGTTATGAGGATCCGTACATTTCCGAGAAGGAGTAGTCTGTGCGGCAACCTATTGCCGTGCTGACAGAAAATGCTGCCAGGCGCTGAGTTTGCGCGTCCTGGCGACAGAACCACTAACATGAGAACCCATACGACGCCATGAGCGACGACAATTCACACAGTAGCGACATTAACAACAAGAAGGGATTCTTCTCCCTTTTACTCAGCCAACTTTTTCACGGCGAACCCAAAAACCGTGATGAGTTACTGGAGCTGATCCGTGATTCCGGGCAGAACGAGCTTATCGATCAGGATACGCGCGAAATGCTCGAAGGGGTTATGGACATCGCCGACCAGCGCGTTCGCGATATCATGATCCCCCGTTCGCAAATGATTACCCTCAAACGCAACCAAAGCCTTGATGAATGTCTTGACGTTATCATTGAGTCCGCACACTCGCGTTTTCCGGTGATCAGCGAAGATAAGGATCACATTGAAGGGATTTTGATGGCCAAAGACCTGCTGCCGTTTATGCGCAGCGATGCCGAAGCCTTCAGTATGGAAAAAGTGCTACGCCAGGCTGTAGTGGTTCCGGAAAGCAAACGGGTTGACCGGATGCTCAAAGAGTTTCGCTCCCAGCGATACCACATGGCTATCGTGATTGACGAATTTGGCGGCGTCTCGGGTCTCGTTACTATCGAAGATATTCTCGAACTGATCGTCGGCGAAATCGAAGATGAATATGACGACGAAGAAGATATCGATTTCCGCCAGCTCAGTCGTCATACATGGACCGTGCGCGCCCTTGCGTCTATCGAAGATTTCAACGAAACCTTCGGCACTCATTTTAGCGATGACGAAGTCGATACGATTGGCGGACTGGTTATGCAGGCCTTCGGGCACCTGCCTGCGCGTGGGGAATCCATTGATATTGATGGTTACCAATTTAAAGTCGCCATGGCGGACAGTCGACGTATTATTCAGGTTCATGTAAGAATGCCGGACGATTCCCCCGTTCCGAAATTGGATGAGTAATTTAAATGGCATTTGCCCCACTGTTTGAACGCCAGCGCGTACGTCTACTGCTGGCGCTACTCTTCGGAGCCAGCGGAACGCTGGCTTTTTCTCCTTATGATATCTGGCCTGCCGCGATTGTCTCCCTTATAGGGCTGCAGGCGCTTACGCTCAACCGGCGCCCTGTGCAAGCCGCCTGGATAGGTTACTTCTGGGGACTCGGTCTGTTTGGCTCCGGCATTCACTGGGTGTATGTCAGCATCGCACAATTCGGTGGGATGCCCGGCCCGGTCAACGTTTTCCTTGTGGTTCTGCTTGCGGCCTATCTTTCGCTCTATACCGGGCTGTTCGCCGGAGTGCTTTCCCGGCTGTGGCCCAAAACGACCTGGCTACGCGTGGCAGTTGCGGCACCGGTTATCTGGCAACTGAGTGAATTTTTGCGCGGCTGGGTACTGACAGGTTTTCCATGGTTGCAGTTTGGTTACAGCCAGATTGACGGGCCGCTAAAAGGGCTGGCGCCCATATTAGGCGTTGATGCCATTACTTTCATGTTAATGTCGGTAAGCGGTTTGCTGGTCCTCGCGGCGGTGAAACGCTGTTGGCGTCCTTGCATCGTGGCGCTGGTGCTCTTTGCTCTCCCCTTCCCGCTGCGCTATATCCAGTGGTATCAGTTGCTGCCGGAAAGAACGACGCAGGTTTCGCTGGTACAAGGCAATATCCCGCAGGCGCTCAAGTGGGATGAAGGCCAGTTACTGGATACGCTGAAAATCTACCTCAATGCCAGCCAGCCAGAGTTAGGCAAATCACAGCTCATCATTTGGCCGGAATCTGCCATTTCCGACCTCGAAATCAACCAGCAACCCTTCCTGGGCATGATGGATGATTTGATGCGCAAGAATGACAGTACGCTTATCACCGGGATTGTGGATGCGCGTCTAAATCAGCAGAATCGTTACGACACCTACAACACCATCATCACTCTTGGAAAAGACAGCGCCTATAGCTACAGTTCTGTCGACCGCTACAACAAAAATCATCTGGTGCCATTTGGTGAGTTTGTCCCGCTGGAATCTATCCTGCGTCCGTTGGCTCCGTTCTTTGACCTGCCGATGTCTTCATTCAGTCGCGGGCCATATATTCAGCCTCCGCTGTCTGCACACGGTTACAGACTGACGCCGGCTATCTGTTACGAAATCATCCTCGGCGAGCAGGTGCGCGATAACTTCCGTCCGGACACGGATTTCCTGCTGACCATCTCGAATGATGCCTGGTTTGGCAAATCGATCGGCCCGTGGCAACATTTCCAGATGGCGCGGATGCGTTCGCTGGAACTGGCGCGCCCGCTGCTGCGCAGCACCAACAACGGCATTACGGCGGTGATTGGGCCAACCGGCGAGATCCAGGCAATGATCCCGCAATTCACCCGACAAGTACTGACCGCCAAAGTCACCCCGACCTCCGGGCTTACGCCTTATGCCCGCATGGGTAACTGGCCTCTGTGGGTTCTGAGTGCGCTGCTCGGTTTTGGCGCGCTGATCATGAGCCTAAGGGAACGCCGTAAGTAGTAATACTTCCTGAGCCCTCTTTCGCATGAGAGAGGGCGCTTTCGTCATCTTTCCCTCAAATGCCATTTCTGGCACATCAATTGCAAAACAAACTCAGGTAACGGCGATTTTCCCCGCTGTGCGAATAGTGCGCACTATGATGGATCGCATATAGCACCAAATTGGTGCAATGGGAGATTTTTGCCTTCAAACGGTGCGGTACACTTCGCAAAAACAAACAATACCGCAGCAAAATCTTTACATTAAGCCAAACTAAATGCTAACAAACGCATACAAAACTGCACGCATTTGCAGCAGGATATAACAAACACAACACTCACCATGGGTATCAATGCGTCACTGGCGCGACGATAAAGGAGTTGGATATGCAATTACGTAAACTGGCCACAGCAATGCTGGTTATGGGAATGTCTGCTGGTCTGGCGCATGCCGCCGATGAGGCTAAACCTGCCGACGCGGCAGCAGCCCCGGCAGAGGCACAACAGCCCACGCTGGAAAAAATTGCCAAAAACGGCGTGATCGTGGTCGGACACCGTGAATCTTCCGTACCGTTCTCCTATTACGACAACGAACAAAAAGTTGTGGGTTACTCGCAGGACTACTCCAACGCTATCGTTGAAGCAGTGAAGAAAAAACTCAATAAGCCTGACCTGCAAGTCAAATTGATTCCAATTACCTCACAAAACCGTATTCCGCTGCTGCAAAACGGCACCTTCGATTTTGAATGCGGTTCGACCACCAACAACCTGGAACGTCAGAAGCAGGCCGCTTTCTCTGACACTATCTTTGTAGTAGGTACGCGTCTGTTGGTCAAAAAAGGTGGGGATATTAAAGACTTCCCGGATCTGAAAGGCAAAGCGGTGGTCGTGACCTCCGGTACCACCTCTGAGATCCTGCTGCACAAACTGAATGACGAACAGAAAATGGACATGCGCATCATCAGTGCGAAAGACCATGGCGACTCTTTCCGTACTCTGGAAAGCGGCCGTGCAGTGGCCTTTATGATGGATGACGCCCTGCTGGCAGGTGAACGTGCGAAAGCGAAGAAAGCGGATAACTGGGATATCGTGGGCAAACCGCAATCACAGGAAGCTTACGGCTGCATGCTGCGCAAAGGCGATACTGAGTTCAAAAAGTTGATGGATGACACCATCGCGCAGGCGCAAACCTCGGGTCAGGCAGAAAAATGGTTTGATAAATGGTTCAAAAACCCTATTCCGCCGAAAAACCTGAACCTCAATTTCGCTCTCTCTGACGAGATGAAAGCACTGTTCAAAGAACCGAATGATAAGGCTCTGAACTAATTAACAAAAAGAATACACGCATCCATTTATGTTGTCTCCAGGCTGCGACTCAGCGTTTCCCCAAAGGCGCCAGAATATCAGGGTCGGGGTACGTCAAAGCAGCCCACGCAAAGCGGCATTGTGGATAAAGTGTAGTCAGGGGCGGGATATCCAGCCCTCTCGATTGTTGAAGTAGCACGGACAGACTATACGTTGAATGGTCGTTCCCCATTCGACGCGAACACAAGCTCTTCGCACAATCTTCGAGGGTAGCGCTGCTACCCTTTTTTTTCCGGAGTAGATTTATGTCCATAGACTGGAACTGGGGAATTTTCCTGCAACAAGCCCCGTTCGGCAACACAACCTATCTTGGCTGGCTGTGGAGCGGTTTTCAGGTCACGATCGCGCTGTCGATCACTGCCTGGATCATCGCTTTCCTGGTTGGCTCCCTGTTTGGTATTCTGCGGACCGTTCCCAATCGTATCCTGTCCGGTATCGGCACTTGCTACGTAGAGCTGTTCCGTAACGTCCCGCTGATCGTGCAATTCTTTACCTGGTATCTGGTGGTACCGGAACTGCTGCCGGAAAATATCGGCATGTGGTTCAAATCCGAGCTGGATCCCAACATTCAGTTCTTTGTCTCTTCGATGGTCTGCCTTGGCTTATTCACCGCAGCACGCGTCTGCGAGCAGGTTCGTGCGGCAATTCAGTCGTTACCTCGCGGGCAGAAAAACGCGGGACTCGCCATGGGGCTGACGCTGCCGCAAACGTACCGGTATGTCCTGTTGCCAAATGCATATCGCGTCATCGTCCCTCCGATGACCTCGGAGATGATGAACCTCGTAAAAAACTCCGCCATCGCATCCACTATCGGGTTGGTGGATATGGCGGCGCAGGCCGGTAAGCTGCTGGACTACTCAGCACACGCCTGGGAGTCGTTTACCGCCATTACCGTCGCGTATGTATTAATTAACGCCTTCATTATGTTGGTGATGAATCTGGTAGAACGCAAAATTCGCCTGCCGGGCAATATGGGGGGCAAATAATGTACGAGTTTGACTGGAGTTCAATCATCCCTTCCATTCCTTATCTGCTGGCAGGGCTGGTTATAACATTAAAGATTACCGTAACGGCCATTATCGTCGGGATTGTCTGGGGGACTCTGCTGGCGGTAATGCGCTTGTCCAGCTTTACCCCTATTGCCTGGTTTGCAAAGGCCTATGTGAACGTATTCCGTTCCATTCCCCTGGTGATGGTGCTGCTGTGGTTCTATTTGATTGTGCCGGGACTGCTGCAGAATGTGCTGGGCCTGTCGCCAAAATCGGATATTCGTCTGATATCGGCAATGGTGGCGTTTTCTATGTTCGAGGCCGCCTACTATTCTGAGATTATCCGTGCCGGTATTCAGAGTATTTCGCGTGGACAGTCAAGCGCGGCGCTGGCGCTGGGGATGACCCACTGGCAATCAATGAAATTGATCATTCTGCCTCAGGCATTCCGGGCGATGGTCCCGCTGCTCCTGACCCAGGGGATTGTCCTGTTCCAGGATACCTCACTGGTCTATGTATTGAGCCTCGCGGACTTTTTCCGAACCGCTTCCACCATTGGCGAACGCGACGGGACACAAGTTGAGATGATCCTGTTTGCCGGCGCCGTCTATTTTGCTATTAGCTTGAGTGCATCGTTGTTGGTCAGCTATTTGAAGAAAAGGACAGTTTAATGATTACCCTGAAAAATGTTTCTAAATGGTATGGTCACTTTCAGGTGCTGACCGACTGCTCCACGGAAGTGAAAAAAGGCGAAGTGGTGGTCGTATGCGGTCCATCTGGTTCAGGCAAATCGACCCTGATCAAAACGGTCAATGGCCTTGAACCAGTGCAGAAAGGGGAAATTATCGTCAACGGCACCACCGTTAACGATAAAAAAACCAATCTGGCAAAACTACGCTCTCATGTCGGGATGGTGTTCCAGCATTTCGAACTGTTTCCGCATCTGTCGATTATTGAGAACCTGACGCTGGCGCAGGTCAAAGTGCTTAAGCGCGATAAAAGCGCTGCGCGCGAGAAAGGGCTGAAACTACTGGAGCGCGTTGGCTTGTCTGCCCATGCCAATAAATTTCCGGCGCAACTTTCCGGTGGCCAGCAGCA
The DNA here is from genome assembly GCA_900112785.1 of Phytobacter palmae. Classification (GTDB taxonomy): domain Bacteria; phylum Pseudomonadota; class Gammaproteobacteria; order Enterobacterales; family Enterobacteriaceae; genus Phytobacter; species Phytobacter palmae. The sequence goes on from FONB01000002.1 coordinate 78,524, forward strand.
GCGTGTGGCGATTGCCCGCGCACTGTGTATGGATCCGGTTGCAATGCTGTTTGATGAACCGACATCCGCCCTTGACCCGGAAATGATCAACGAGGTGCTGGATGTTATGGTTGAGCTGGCCAACGAGGGCATGACCATGATGGTGGTCACCCACGAAATGGGCTTTGCCCGTAAAGTGGCGCATCGGGTTATTTTTATGGATGAAGGGAAAATCGTCGAAGACTCGGCGAAAGAAGAGTTTTTCGCCAATCCAAAATCTGAACGCGCGAAAGACTTCCTCGCTAAAATCCTGCATTAATCGATCCGACGCGCATTCCTCAGAATGCGCGTCTCATCACGCTTTGTGGTTTAGCTTCTCGTCTGATTTACAGCAACGTTTTAACCTTGCCGCACAGTTATGTTAACAAGGAGTTGCCATGGTTCAGCCCATCATTCTTGATTGCGATCCTGGTCATGATGACGCAATCGCAATTGTTCTTGCTCTCGCCTCACCCGAACTCGATGTAAAAGCCATCACCTCATCAGCAGGCAACCAGACACCGGAGAAAACCCTGCATAATGTGCTGCGCATGCTCACTCTACTTAACCGTAGCGATATCCCGGTGGCGGGCGGAGCGGTTAAGCCTTTAATGCGCGAACTTATTATCGCCGATAACGTGCATGGAGAAAGCGGCCTGGATGGCCCGACGCTACCGGAGCCCTCTTTCACACCACAGGCGTGTACCGCTGTAGATCTGATGGCGACTGTGCTACGTGACAGCCCGGTTCCTGTCACCCTCGTTTCGACCGGCCCACAGACCAACGTAGCCCTGCTGCTGAACAGCCATCCGGAACTGCACAGCAAAATCAGTCGTATTGTGATTATGGGCGGCGCGATGTCGCTCGGGAACTGGACACCCGCAGCGGAATTTAATATCTATGTCGACCCGGAAGCCGCCGAAATTGTCTTCCAGTCGGGCGTTCCGGTGGTAATGGCTGGCCTGGATGTCACTCATCGGGCGCAAATCCACGCGAATGACATTGAGCGCTTACGTGCCATCGGCAACCCTGTTTCTGGCATTGTGGCTGAACTGCTCGACTTTTTTATGGAGTATCACAAACAGGAAAAATGGGGGTTTGCTGGCGCGCCATTACATGACCCCTGTACTATCGCCTGGCTGCTGAAACCGGACCTCTTCACCACAGTGGAACGCTGGGTGGGGGTAGAAACCCAGGGCAAATATACCCAGGGAATGACGGTGGTCGATTACTATTTCCTGACGGGAAATAAACCGAATGCCACCGTAATGATCGATGTGGATCGCGAAGGGTTTGTGGATTTACTGGCGGAACGCCTGACCTTCTATAGCGCGGCCTGATGCTTTCTCCCTCCCAAGAGAAAGCAAACAAAAACGGTAACCCGAGGGTTACCGTTTTAGGTTTATCTACGGCTCAAAGGGCCTTCTCTGGAACTGGTCATGACCGCATTTCGGACACAGCGGCAGCACATCCGGCGTATAAATAGCCAGATGGAAATGACATTTCTCGCACACAAGGTTACCCAGTCCCACCACTTCGCCGCTGTGGTAAACCCCGTGATGATTAAGATCCTGGAAAACCTCACGCCACTCCAGTTGCGTTTTATCGGTGATATCCGCCAGCTCCTGCCATAAACTCTCTTTTATGACTCGCATAAACACGCTGTCGATGACATCGTCCTGACTTTCCTCATAACTGCGAGCGAACTCTTCCAGATCGCGGCGCACCGCGCGCGTTAACTCTTCAATTTCAGTACGCGTTAGCTCCCCGGTCTGGCTTACGCGTTGACGCGCCTGGGCTACCAACGCGTCAACATCCCTTTCGCCATTACGTAGCCGCTCGGTCAATGACGCAACCAGTTCGCGATAATATTGAGCAACCTTGTTCATTGTTTTCCTCTCCCGGGCAGTTAACCTGTTCTAATAATAGACGTTATTTCCCGCGGGCTTTGTCAATTACCCCACAGAGTTGGTAAATTCTCGTCGGGGGCTTTTCGCAGGCTAAATGTGCGAAAGGCTGTTGTGACGAAGTCGTTTGGGCTATGCTATGCGGATCTGAAAAACCACGTAAAACGCTACATTTGTAGCTGTATCGCAAATACAGGACCACTGGCTGCCATGCAAGAGCAATACCGCCCGGAAGAGATAGAATCCAAAGTCCAGCTTCACTGGGAAGAGAAGCGTACCTTCGAAGTAACTGAAGACGAGAGCAAAGAAAAGTATTACTGCCTGTCGATGCTTCCCTATCCTTCTGGCCGACTACACATGGGCCACGTGCGTAACTACACCATCGGTGACGTGATTTCCCGTTATCAGCGCATGCTGGGCAAGAACGTGCTGCAGCCAATTGGCTGGGATGCGTTCGGTCTGCCAGCAGAAGGTGCGGCGGTGAAAAATAAGACGGCCCCGGCACCGTGGACGTACGACAATATCGCCTACATGAAAAACCAGCTCAAAATGCTGGGCTTCGGCTATGACTGGAGCCGCGAGCTGGCGACCTGTACCCCGGAATACTACCGCTGGGAACAGAAGTTCTTCACTGAGCTGTATAAAAAAGGCCTGGTATATAAGAAAACCTCTGCGGTGAACTGGTGCCCGAATGACCAGACCGTTCTCGCGAATGAACAGGTTATCGATGGCTGCTGCTGGCGCTGCGACACCAAAGTTGAGCGTAAAGAGATTCCGCAGTGGTTTATCAAAATCACCGCCTATGCCGAAGAACTGCTCAACGACTTGGATCATATGGATCAGTGGCCTGATACGGTGAAAACCATGCAGCGCAACTGGATTGGCCGTTCTGAAGGCGTGGAAATCACCTTCAATGTTAATGGCGATGACAAAACGCTGACCGTGTACACCACCCGCCCGGACACCTTTATGGGTGCCACTTATCTGGCGGTTGCCGCGGGTCACCCGCTGGCGCAGAAAGCGGCGGCAACGAATACTGAACTGGCAGCCTTTATCGACGAATGCCGTAATACCAAAGTGGCCGAAGCAGATATGGCGACCATGGAGAAAAAAGGCGTTGATACCGGCTTTAGAGCGGTTCACCCATTAACCGGCGAAGAGATTCCGGTCTGGGCTGCGAACTTCGTGCTGATGGAGTACGGTACTGGTGCCGTAATGGCCGTTCCGGGACACGACCAGCGCGACTATGAATTTGCCAGCAAATATAATCTGCCGATCAAAGCGGTCATCCTTGCAGCAGATGGTTCTGAACCCGATCTGTCAGAACAGGCGTTGACCGAAAAAGGTACTCTGTTTAACTCTGGCGAATTCAGTGGCCTGAGCTTTGAAGATGGCTTCAACGCTATTGCCGACAAACTGGCGGCTCTGGGTGTTGGTGAGCGCAAAGTCAACTATCGTCTGCGTGACTGGGGCGTTTCCCGTCAACGTTACTGGGGCGCACCGATCCCGATGGTGACGCTGGAAGACGGTACCGTGATCCCGACACCAGAAGATCAGATCCCGGTGATTCTGCCGGAAGATGTGGTCATGGACGGCATCACCAGCCCTATCAAAGCCGATCCGCAGTGGGCGAAAACCACCGTCAACGGCCAGCCTGCGCTGCGAGAGACCGATACTTTCGACACCTTTATGGAGTCCTCCTGGTACTACGCGCGTTACACCTGCCCACAATACGACGAAGGTATGCTGGACCCGAAAGCCGCTAACTACTGGCTGCCGGTGGATATCTACATTGGCGGTATAGAACACGCCATCATGCACCTGCTCTACTTCCGCTTCTTCCATAAGCTGATGCGCGATGCGGGTATGGTTAACTCTGACGAACCAGCAAAACAGCTGCTCTGTCAGGGTATGGTGCTGGCAGATGCCTTCTATTATGTTGGTGAGAGCGGCGAACGTAACTGGGTTTCACCGAAAGACGCTATCGTTGAGCGCGACGAGAAAGGCCGTATTATTAAGGCAAAAGACGCGGCGGGCCATGAGCTGGTGTATACCGGCATGAGCAAAATGTCCAAGTCGAAAAATAACGGCATCGACCCCCAGGAAATGGTGGAACGTTACGGCGCAGATACCGTACGTCTGTTTATGATGTTCGCCTCGCCTGCGGATATGACGCTGGAATGGCAGGAGTCCGGTGTGGAAGGGGCAAACCGCTTCCTGAAACGTGTCTGGAAACTGGCTTATGAACATAAAGCCCTCGGCCCGGTTGTGGCGCTGGATACTCGCGCACTGAGCGAAGACCAGCAGGCGCTGCGCCGCGACGTTCACAAAACTATCGCTAAAGTCACCGATGATATTGGTCGTCGCCAGACCTTCAATACTGCGATTGCGGCGATTATGGAACTGATGAACAAACTGGCGAAAGCACCGACTGAGGGCGAGCAGGATCGTGCTCTGCTGCAGGAAGCGCTGCTGGCGGTTGTCCGTATGCTTAACCCGTTCACTCCGCATGCAAGCTTTACCCTGTGGAAAGAGCTGGGTGGTGAAGGCGATATCGACAACGCGCCGTGGCCAGTTGCAGACGACGCGGCGATGGTTGAGAACACCACGCTGGTTGTTGTGCAGGTTAACGGTAAAGTACGCGGTAAAATCACCGTTGCCGTTGACGCGACCGAAGAACAGGTTCGTGAGCGTGCAGGCCAGGAACCGCTGGTCGCAAAATATCTTGATGGCGTTACCGTGCGTAAAGTGATTTACGTACCAGGTAAACTGCTTAATCTGGTCGTTGGCTAAGCGCGGGAGGAAGCGTGCGATATCTGGCAACATGGTTGTTATCTCTGGCGGTGCTTCTCACCGCCGGATGCGGCTGGCACTTGCGCAATACGTCGCAGGTGCCAGGCAATATGAACACAATGATTTTCGATTCCGCAGATCCGAACGGTCCTCTTAGTCGTGCTGTACGTAATCAGCTGCGTCTGAATGGTGTGCAACTGCTGGAGAAAGGCTCATTGCGTAAGGATGTCCCTTCCCTGCGCCTTGGAACTATGTCTCTCGCACGTGATACCGCGTCTATTTTCCAGGACGGACGTACTGCTGAGTATCAATTAGTGATGACAGTTGACGCCACCGTGCTGATTCCGGGGCATGACATCTACCCGATCAACACCAGGGTGTATCGTTCATTCTTTGATAACCCGCAGACGGCGCTGGCGAAAGATGCCGAACAGGACATAATCCTTGAGGAAATGTACGACAAGGCTGCGGAACAGTTGATTCGTAAACTGCCCAGCATTCAGGCGGCAGATAACGAGAAAAATCCGCCTTCCTCGCGTCCCGCAGCGAAACCGGGTAGCTGATGCTCAAGCTGTATCCGGAACAACTCCGCGCGCAGCTCAATGAAGGGCTGCGCGCGGCATATTTACTGCTGGGAAATGACCCTCTTTTATTGCAGGAAAGCCACGATGCCGTCCGGCAGGCTGCCTTCGCACAAGACTTCACCGAACATCACGCCTTCACCCTTGATGCCAGCACGGACTGGGATGCAATCTACGCTATTTGTCAGGCGCTGAGCTTGTTTGCCAGCCGTCAGATACTGTCATTACAGTTGCCGGAAAATGGGCCTAACGCCGCGCTAAATGAACGCCTCGCCATGCTGGTGAGCCTGCTTCATGACGACCTGATATTGATTGTGCGTGGAAATAAGCTGACCCGGGCGCAGGAAAACGCCGCCTGGTATACTGCTCTGGCTAATCGCAGCGTTTCGGTCAGTTGTCAGACCCCGGAGCAGGCCAATCTACCTCGCTGGATTGCCGCACGCGCGAAGCAGAACAACCTGCAACTGGATGATGCCGCCAGTCAACTGCTTTGTTATTGCTATGAAGGTAATTTGCTGGCCGCCTCGCAGGCTCTGGAAAGACTGGCACTGCTGTTCCCGGACGGTAAGCTGACGCTGCCGCGTGTCGAGCAGGCCGTTAACGATGCCGCTCACTTTACCCCCTTTCACTGGGTAGACGCGCTGCTTGCCGGCAAAAGTAAGCGTGCGCTTCATATATTGCATCAACTTAAACTTGAAGCCAGTGAACCCGTCATCCTGCTGCGTACTATCCAGCGTGAACTCATGTTACTGGTGACGCTAAAACGACAGTCTGCACATACGCCGCTGCGTTCGCTGTTTGATAAACATCGGGTCTGGCAAAATCGGCGTGGCATTATCGGTGAAGCGCTACAACGACTGAGCAGTGAGCAACTGCGCCAGGCCGTACACTTGCTTACGCGTATTGAATTAATTGTGAAACAGGATTTTGGTCAGTCGGTGTGGGCAGAGCTGGAGGGACTTTCTCTGCTACTCTGTCATAAGGCACTGGCAGACGTTTTTATTGATGGTTGATATGAATCAGTTGCAGGCACTTTTTGGCGGTACATTTGATCCTGTTCACTACGGGCACCTGAAACCGGTCGAAGCGCTGGCAAACCAGATTGGGCTGTCACGCGTCATTATTATGCCCAATAACGTACCTCCCCATCGCCCACAACCTGAGGCGACGAGCGAACAGCGTAAAGCCATGGTGGAACTGGCTATCAGCGACAAACCGCTTTTTGCCCTTGATGAGCGTGAACTGCGGCGCGAGAGTCCTTCTTACACGGCGCAAACTTTACAGGCGTGGCGAGAAGAGCAAGGGCCGACGCGCTCGCTGGCCTTCATTATTGGTCAGGATTCGTTGCTAACGTTTCCCACATGGCATCATTATGAAACCATTCTGAACAACAGCCATTTGATTGTCTGTCGCCGTCCTGGCTACCCGTTAGCTATGGAAAATGAGGCCGATCAGCAGTGGCTGGAAGACCATCTGACACACAATGCAGATGATTTACATACTCTGCCTGCCGGGAAAATCTATCTGGCGGAAACGCCGTGGTTCAACATTTCCGCCACGCTTATTCGCGAACGGCTGGAAAAAGGCGAGAATTGCGATGACCTGCTCCCCGCCACGGTGCTCAATTATATTAATCAGCACGGCCTCTATCGCTGAGGATGTTATCCAGCGCGCCAGTCAGCCGATTGTTTTCTGACGCGCTGCGCACCGCCACACGGTAGTATCGCGCATCAAGCCCAGGATAATTTGCACAACTACGAATTAAAATGTGCTGCCGGAGCAGTGCCTGCTGCAGGTCAATACCGGCATCACAACGCAAGAACAGATAATTCGCCACTCCCGGCCAGACGGACAACCCGGGCATATTTTCCAGCGCCTGACGCAAACGCGGGCGTTCCGTGTTGAGCCATTCCCATGTTTCTTTTCGATACGCGCTATCGTTTAAGACCACCTCCCCCGCCAGCGCCGCAAAAGCATTAATAGACCAGGGCATCTGCTGCTGGCGCATACGGGCGACAGCCAGTGTGTTACTGCTGAGCAAATATCCCAGTCGCAGCCCGGGAATAGCATAAAACTTGGTCAGAGAACGCAGCACCCAAATATGTGGGTTTTCAGCCAGATGGGGGACAAATCCATCGCGATCGCTCAGGAAATCCATAAAGGCTTCATCCAGCACAAGTGTAATACCGAGCTGCCTGCAGCGCGCGGCAATGTCATGCATCAGTGAAGCATCCGGCAACAGGCCTGTGGGATTGTTGGGTGTGCAGAGGAACAGGCAGTCAACGCCGCCCGTTAGCGCATCAAGAATGGCCTCAGTTAGCTGCCAGCCATCTTCTTCACGCAGCGCATAATCGACGATATCACATCCTGAAAGCTGCAGAGCGCGACGATATTCAGCAAACCCGGGGGTGACGAGCATCACCCGGCGCGGCAGAAGACCTTTTACCAGCGTAAATATCGATTCGGTCTCACCGTTGCCCGCGAGGACCCACTCGACGGGAACCTGATGATGTGCGGCAAGCGCCTGATGTAATTGCTGATACTCAGGATCCGGGTAGCGCTCAGCCACAGCAAAATTATTCAGTAGTGCATGTTTCAATAACGCGGGCATACCTGCCGGGTTAATATTCGCACTGAAATCCAACAAATCCTCGGCTGAAACACCCACCATAGCAGCGGCCTCACGGATATTTCCACCGTGCGCGCTGTGAAATAAAGCCATCTTCTGCTCCGGGCAAAAACGCTATTTTAAACGAAAAGCCACCAGGAATAAGGGTGTAATGATAAACTTCGTGCAGAAAACCGCACGGGAGAAAACAATGCGACTCTGGTTGATTCGACATGGCGAAACCGAAGCAAACGTTGCCGGACTCTACAGCGGTCACTCACCAACCCCGTTAACTGCAAAGGGGATTGCACAGGCGCAAACGCTGCATCACCTGCTACGGGAAGTGCCTTTTGACCGGGTGATCTGTAGCGAACTCGAACGTGCACAGCACACCGCAAGACTGGTCCTCAACGATCGCAATATTGTTCAACACTCAACGCCGTTGCTCAATGAGATGTTTTTTGGCGACTGGGAGATGCGTCACCACCGGGACCTGACCCGAGAAGATCCGCAGAGCTATGCCGCATGGTGCGCCGACTGGCAAAATGCCATTCCGACCAATGGCGAGGGTTTTCAGGCGTTTTCCGCGCGTGTAAAAGATTTTATCCGCCAGATCCCCCACTGGGGTCCGGCAGAAAATCTGCTGATAGTTAGCCATCAGGGTGTATTGAGCCTGCTTATCGCCAGTTTACTTAAAATGCCAGCGGCGTCGTTGTGGCATTTTCGCGTAGATCAGGGGACCTGGAGCGCAGTTGATGTTCACGACGATTTTTGCACATTACGCGTACTCAACAGCCGCGCGGTGTGGCAAGCAGAGGATTAACGCCCCTTTTTTCACCCGGCACGCCTGTCACGGAAGTCTGGTCATTGACACGCACGGACAGGCTGCTATTCTCCGCACCGCCATCTGCGGCCTTGCAAATTGTTTTACAAAAATGGCGATGCAATCTCATTCATGGGGTGGGATGATAGCCCACTTTTTAAAAGCAGGGTCGGACATTTGTCCCGACAATGGTCGCAGTTCAGGTATAATGTCAGGCCATTTATTTACACCACTTTCACGTACACCCCAGGGGGAACACTTGCAGGGTAAAGCACTCCAGGATTTTGTAATCGACAAAATTGATGACCTGAAAGGTCAGGACATCGTCGCACTAGACGTTCACGGCAAATCCAGTATCACCGACTGTATGATAATCTGCACCGGCACATCCACCCGCCACGTTACGTCCATCGCGGATCATGTGGTTCAGGAGTCCCGTGCTGCCGGTATGCTTCCACTGGGCGTGGAAGGTGAAAATGCTGCCGACTGGATCGTCGTAGACCTGGGGGATGTCATTGTTCATGTGATGCAGGAAGAGAGTCGCCGCCTGTATGAACTGGAAAAGCTCTGGGGTTAATGCGTGAAGTTGCAACTGGTAGCCGTCGGCACAAAAATGCCTGACTGGGTACAAACCGGGTTTACTGAATATCTGCGTCGTTTCCCGAAAGATATGCCTTTTGAGCTGGTGGAAATCCCGGCGGGCAAGCGCGGCAAAAACGCAGATATTAAGCGTATTCTCGACAAAGAGGGTGAACTGATGCTTGCTGCGGCAGGTAAAAATCGGATCGTCACCCTTGATATCCCCGGTAAACCCTGGGATACACCGCAGCTGGCAAATGAGCTGGAACGCTGGAAACAGGATGGACGTGACGTCAGCCTGCTCATCGGCGGCCCGGAAGGGTTATCCCCCGCCTGTAAAGCTGCGGCAGAACAAAGCTGGTCACTCTCTGCGCTAACGCTTCCTCACCCGCTGGTGCGTGTGCTGGTAGCGGAAAGTTTGTATCGCGCATGGAGCATCACGACCAACCATCCTTATCATCGTGAGTAATGACCACCAGGTAAACTAAGCAGCGGATGAAATTACAGAATTCTTTTCGCGACTATTCGGCTGAGTCTGCGCTGTTTGTGCGCCGGGCCCTTGTCGCTTTTGCAGGGATTTTGCTGCTCACCGGCGTACTCATCGCCAACCTTTATAATCTGCAAATTGTCCGTCATGCTGACTACCAGACGCGTTCTAATGAGAACCGCATTAAACTGGTACCTATTCCGCCAAGCCGCGGCATTATCTATGATCGCAACGGCACGCCACTGGCGCTGAACCGCACAATTTATCAGATTGAGATGATGCCGGAAAAGGTCGACAACGTTGAGCAAACACTCAATGCGCTGCGTGACGTGGTGGATCTGACCGATGAGGACATTGCCAACTTCAAAAAGGAGCGCTCCCGCTCCCACCGCTTCACCTCGATTCCGGTCAAAGCTAACCTGAATGAAGTTCAGGTGGCGCGCTTCGCGGTTAATCAGTATCGATTCCCCGGCGTGGAAGTAAAAGGCTATAAGCGCCGTTACTATCCGTTCGGCTCGGCATTGACACATGTCATCGGCTACGTATCCAAAATCAACGATAAAGACGTCGAACGACTGGATAAAGAAGGCAAGCTGGCAAACTACGCGGCCACGCATGATATTGGCAAGCTCGGCATCGAACGCTATTACGAAGATGTGCTGCACGGACAGACCGGTTACGAAGAGGTTGAAGTTAACAACCGCGGACGCGTTATTCGCCAGTTAAAAGAGGTGCCGCCGCAAGCGGGGCATGACATTTACCTGACGCTGGATTTAAAACTGCAGCAATATATCGAAACTCTGCTGCAGGGTAGTCGTGCTGCGGTCGTGGTAACCGACCCGCGCAATGGTGCCATTCTCGCGCTCGTCTCTACGCCAAGCTATGACCCGAACCTTTTTGTCGACGGTATCTCCAGCAAGGATTACAGCGCGCTTCTCAACGATCCGAACACGCCTCTTGTTAACCGCGCCACGCAAGGGGTTTATCCGCCGGCATCAACGGTGAAACCCTATGTTGCCGTTTCGGCGCTGAGCGCCGGGGTAATTACCCGTAATACCACCCTTTTCGACCCTGGCTGGTGGCAACTGCCCGGCTCAGAAAAACGCTATCGCGACTGGAAAAAATGGGGGCATGGTCGCCTGAATGTCACCAAGTCGCTGGAAGAATCAGCGGATACCTTCTTCTATCAGGTCGCCTACGACATGGGTATTGACCGTCTTGCCGAGTGGCTGACCAAATTTGGTTACGGTCAGTATACCGGTATCGACCTGGCAGAAGAGCGCTCGGGTAATATGCCAACGCGCGAATGGAAGCTTAAACGCTTTAAGAAACCCTGGTACCAGGGCGATACGATTCCCGTCGGGATTGGCCAGGGTTACTGGACTGCAACGCCCGTACAAATGAACAAAGCGATGATGACGCTGATTAACGATGGCGTTGTCAAAGTGCCGCACTTATTAATGAGCACGATGGAAGACGGTAAACAGGTTCCATGGCAACAGCCGCCGCAAAAACAGGTTGGCGATGTGCACTCCGGCTTCTGGGAAATCGCTAAAGATGGGATGTATGGCGTGGCAAACCGCCCGAATGGTACCGGGCATAAATACTTCGCCGGTTCACCTTACAAAGTCGCGGCGAAATCAGGTACAGCCCAGGTCTTCGGACTAAAAGCTAACGAAACCTATAACGCGCATCGCATCGCCGAACGTCTGCGTGACCATAAGCTGATGACGGCATTCGCGCCCTATGATAATCCCCAGGTTGCGGTTGCAATGATTCTGGAAAACGGCGGTGCCGGTCCTGCGGTTGGTACAATCATGCGCCAAATCCTCGACCATATAATGCTTGGCGATAACAATACTGATTTGCCGTCGGAAAACCCGGCATCAACAGCGGCAGAGGACCAATAATCATGACGGATAATCCGAACAAAAAATCGTTCTGGGATAAAATCCATATCGATCCCGCCTTCTTGCTGATTGTGCTGGCGCTGTTGTTCTATAGCGCGATGGTTATCTGGAGCGCCAGCGGCCAGGATATCGGCATGACGGAGCGCAAAGTCGGTCAAATCACTATGGGCCTAATCGTGATGGTTGTGCTGGCGCAGGTTCCACCTCGTGTTTATGAAGGCTGGGCACCCTACCTTTACGTTTTTTGCGTCATCCTGCTGGTCGCCGTTGATGCTTTCGGGGCGATCTCCAAAGGTGCTCAGCGCTGGCTTGATTTAGGCATCGTCCGTTTCCAGCCATCTGAAATTGCGAAAATCGCCGTACCGCTAATGGTGGCGCGTTTTATCAACCGCGATGTTTGTCCGCCATCGTTAAAAAACACCGCCATTGCGCTGGTGCTGATATTTATGCCAACGCTGCTGGTGGCCGCCCAGCCCGACCTCGGTACCGCTATTCTTATCGCCATGTCCGGTCTTTTCGTGCTGTTTTTATCCGGCCTGAGCTGGCGCCTTATTTTAGTGGCCGTCCTCCTGATAGCAGCATTTATTCCCATATTATGGTTCTTCCTGATGCACGATTATCAGCGCCAGCGCGTCATGATGTTGCTCGATCCGGAAACCGATCCGCTCGGCGCGGGCTATCATATTATTCAGTCCAAAATCGCCATCGGCTCCGGTGGGTTACAGGGGAAAGGCTGGCTGCACGGGACGCAGTCACAGCTGGAGTTTTTGCCAGAACGCCACACCGACTTTATCTTTGCCGTACTTGCCGAAGAGTTAGGGCTGATTGGTATTTTGATTCTGCTCGGGCTTTATGTACTGCTGATCATGCGCGGCTTATGGATTGCCGCGCGCGCGCAAACCACCTTTGGTCGGGTCATGGCTGGTGGTTTGATGTTGATTTTATTCGTTTATGTATTCGTAAATATTGGTATGGTGAGTGGTATCTTGCCGGTGGTGGGCGTACCGTTGCCGCTGGTGAGTTACGGGGGCTCAGCCCTGATTGTACTGATGGCGGGGTTTGGTATCGTGATGTCGATTCATACCCACAGGAAGATGTTATCAAAAAGCGTATAAGGGGTGCGCAATGCGTAAGCAATGGCCAGGTGTCTGTATAGCAGCAGTATTGCTGGCGTCATGTTCAAGTGATGATGGTCAGCAAAAGACGATGGTTGCGCCGCCTGCTCCGGTGTGCAACGGTCCGGTCGTTGAAATCAGCGGCGCGGAACCTCGTTTTGAGACGCCGAATCCTTCGGTAAACCAGGATTACGAGCGCGACGGCAAAAGCTACAAAATTGTGCAGAATCCTTCGCAGTTCAGCCAGGCAGGATTTGCTGCCATTTATGATGCGGAACCGGGTAGTAATTTAACCGCGACGGGAGAAACGTTCGATCCGTTACAACTGACTGCCGCTCACCCGACGCTGCCTGTTCCGAGCTATGCCCGTATCACTAACCTGGCCAATGGTCGCATGGTGGTGGTACGCATTAACGATCGTGGCCCTTATGGGAATGATCGCGTGATCTCATTGTCGCGTGCGGCAGCCGATCGCCTGAACACGTCGAACAACACCAAAGTGCGTATCGACCCGATCATTGTGGCACAGGACGGTTCAATGTCCGGCCCGGGCACCGTCTGTACCACTATCGCAAAACAGACCTATGCTCTGCCGGCACTCCCGGATTTGAGCGGCAATGGCGCGTCGCAACCAGAGCCAGCCCCCGATAACGTACGTATCATCAGCAATTCAACGCTGAAAGGGGACGAAAATACAAAGCCGGTAAGTAGCGGCGGTTTCCTTGGGGCGCCGACACCGCTACATGCAGGCGTACTTGAAGGCACAGAAGCCCCGGCGCCGGCCGTTACAACCCAGACCACGCCCTCTGTCCCGACTGCACCCGTAGCGAGCGCGCCGGTAACGCGCACCGCCCCCGTGGCGGCGCCCGTTACCGCGCCAGGTTCCGTGCAGGGCCACGTTGCGACATCCGCGGCACCGGTAGCTGCCAGCGGAAGTTATATGGTGCAGGTTGGAGCAGTAAGCGATCAAACCCGCGCGCAACAGTATCAACAGCGCCTGGCCCAGCAGTTTGCTGTGCCGGGCCGGGTGGTACAAAACGGCGCAGTGTGGCGTATTCAGCTCGGGCCTTTTACCAATAAGTCGGACGCCAGTGCATTACAACAGCGTCTGCAAAATGAAGCGCAGTTACAGTCTTTTGTGACCAACGCGCAATAACAGATTTGGCATCTGACTTTGTCAACCAGTGTAAATAGCATTAACAAAGTCATGCGGAAAGTCGGATGCCTGTCAGAATAGCTTTTGCTATAGTAGGGCACTTTTTTTAACTCCATCACGGATGTCGTTGTTCAGACCATGAAGACCACTCTCTCCGTTCGTTTCGTACAGCGCCTGGCGCTCACCACGGCACTGACTGCCGCCACTCTCGGCACAGCCCATGCTGATGACCTCAATATCAAGACCATGATTCCTGGCGCGCCACAGATTGATGCCGAATCCTGGATCCTCATCGATTACAACTCCGGTAAGGTGTTGACAGAACAGAACGCCGACTCGCGCCGCGATCCGGCCAGCCTGACAAAAATGATGACCAGCTACGTCATCGGCCAGGCAATGAAAGCGGGTAAATTCAAAGATAGCGATCTGGTCACTATCGGCAATGACGCATGGGCGACCGGCAACCCGGTGTTCCGTGGCTCTTCTCTGATGTTCCTGAAACCGGGTATGCAAGTTCCGGTTTCGCAACTCATCCGTGGTATCAACTTACAGTCTGGTAACGACGCCTGTGTGGCGATGGCCGATTACGTTGCAGGTAGCCAGGACGCGTTTGTCGGTCTGATGAATAACTACGTTAACGCGCTTGGTCTGCAGAATTCCCACTTCCAGACTGTTCATGGTCTGGATGCTGAGGGGCAGTACAGCTCCGCGCGCGACATGGCTCTGATTGGCCAGGCGCTGATCCGTGATGTGCCAAACGAATACTCTATCTACAAAGAGAAAGAGTTCACCTTTAACGGTATCCGCCAGACCAACCGTAACGGTCTGCTGTGGGATAACAGCCTGAATGTCGACGGCATCAAAACCGGTCATACGGACAAAGCGGGTTACAACCTGGTGGCCTCTGCAACCGAAGGCCAGATGCGCCTGATCTCCGCTGTCATGGGTGGCAGAACGTTCAAAGGGCGTGAAGCCGAAAGTAAAAAACTGCTGACCTGGGGTTTCCGTTTCTTCGAAACCGTTAGTCCGCTGAAAGCAGGCAAAGAGTTCGCCTCAGAGCCAGCCTGGTTCGGTGATAACGATCGCGCTTCGCTGGGTGTTGATAAAGACGTCTATCTGACTATCCCACGTGGCCGCATGAAAGATCTTAAGGCGAGTTATGTGTTAACCACCAGTGAACTGCACGCGCCGTTGCAGAAAAACCAGGTGGTCGGCACGATTAACTTCCAGCTGGACGGCAAAACTATCGAACAACGCCCTCTGGTCGTGCTGCAGGAAATCCAGGAAGGAAATTTCTTCGGCAAAATCATCGACTATATCAAGCTGATGTTCCACCACTGGTTCGGCTAAAAAACGAACACTTGAAAGTGTGATTTCCGTCCCCATATACTAAGCATCTCAAAAACTCCTGCCCTTTCGGCAGGAGTTATTATTTTTACGCCGGAGCTGACATGAAAACCAATCTCAAAGAACTGCTTGAATTCCCGACTCCCTTTACTTACAAAGTGATGGGACTGGCGAAACCA
Source organism: Phytobacter palmae (assembly GCA_900112785.1). Lineage (GTDB taxonomy): Bacteria > Pseudomonadota > Gammaproteobacteria > Enterobacterales > Enterobacteriaceae > Phytobacter > Phytobacter palmae. Next base: position 94,027 of record FONB01000002.1, read on the forward strand.
GAGCTGGTTGATCTGGTGGTTGAAGTGGTACAGCGCCATGCGCCCGGTGATTACTCTCCGCAGGTAAAACCGAGCAGCAAAGGCAATTACCACTCGGTATCCATCACCATCACCGCCACGCATATTGAGCAAGTTGAGACGCTGTACGAAGAATTGGGCAATATTGAAATTGTTCGTATGGTGCTGTAATTAAGCAAGGTGTTACCGGGCCTCTGGTCGGGTAACACCCTCTCTGTGGTATACTCCCCTCACCTTTTCTACTCCCGGAGATGCTGTTTTGTCTCAGGATACAATCCTAATCCGTAACCTTGGCCTGCAGCCCTATGACCCTGTGTCTGAGGCAATGCATGAATTCACGGAAACCCGCACCGAGAGCACGCCTGACGAAATCTGGCTGGTTGAACATAACCCGGTCTTTACACAGGGCCAGGCAGGTAAAGCTGAACATGTACTCTCCCCGGGAGATATTCCGGTCATACAAAGCGATCGTGGAGGTCAGGTCACCTATCACGGGCCTGGTCAGCAGGTCATGTACATATTAATAAACCTCAAGCGTCGTAAACTTGGTGTCCGTGAACTCGTCACCGTGATGGAGCAAACTGTCATCGATACGCTGGCGGAACTGGGAATTGAGGCTCGTGCGCGCGCCGATGCGCCAGGCGTTTATGTGCAGGATAAAAAGATCTGTTCGCTGGGGCTGCGCATTCGTAAAGGTTGCTCATTTCATGGCCTGGCGCTGAATATTGCGATGGATCTAACCCCTTTTTTACGCATCAATCCTTGTGGGTATGCCGGAATGGAAATGACGCAGGTTAAACATTTTGTGCCTGATGCCAATATGGACAAAATAAGACCTGTGCTTATTAGCCATCTTTTAGCACAGCTAAACAATCCGTCACACATATATACCAGTACTTAATATATGATGTATAACGGCTTGCTTTTTAAGCAAGTCGTTATTTATTTCCCCCAGTTATACTTTACAACCGCAGTACTCTTCTCTATTTTCAAAATACCTGCCTGATCGGGTTAATTCGTAACGCGTGACACATTTGCAGCTACGTCGAATTGCGAATAGCCGGATTAAATTTAAGCTTAATGTCCTGCATCATGCTGAAAATCATCCATAATGATGATATGTGAAGAAAAAAACAGCTTAAATTACACATCACCATAAATAATAAATTCAACTATCATTCATATTGCGAATGATTACGGAGTACAAGCGTGGATTATAATAACCAGTCGGAACAGAAAATAGCCGAGCGACCCGAAGATGATAAACCGCAAATCTTCAGAACGTTACGCAATATTGACCTCAATTTATTGACCATCTTTGAGGCAGTATATGTACACAAAGGGATTGTGAATGCCGCACGAGTGCTTAACCTGACGCCATCTGCAATTAGTCAATCCATTCAAAAACTACGAACGATATTTCCCGATCCGCTTTTTATTCGCAAAGGTCAGGGCGTGACGCCAACAGCCTATGCTTCGCATTTACATGAGTATATTAGCCAGGGTCTGGAGTCCATTCTCGGGGCACTCGATCTCACCGGTAGTTATGATAAACAGCGAACTATCACCATCGGTACTCCCCCTTCTCTGGGCGCGATTGTCATTCCCGTTATCTGGCAGGCGATCAAAGAGAGCGCACCACATCTGGTGATGCGCAACATTCCTATTCATGATGCCGAAAACCAGCTCAGTCAGTTCCAGACCGATCTCATCATTGACACCAATATCCCGTCAGCCCGCACCCTGAGCCATCATGCACTGTATACGGATCGGTTGATGCTGGTTTGTCGCGAAGGACACCCCTGCCTGCGCGCGACTATCAATGAAGATGTCCTGCAACACTACGAACACACCTTATTGATGCTAGAGGGACAAAACCTGAGTGCGTTGCGTCAGCGTGTTCAGGATCTGTTCCCTGAACGTCAGGTCAGCTTTAGCAGTTACAATATGTTCACTATCGCAGCACTGATTGGCAACAGTGATATGTTGGGGCTGATGCCGACCCGTCTGTTTAAGCTTTTTAGCGCGTGCTGGCCGCTGGTGGAAATTGATTTTCCGCCAGTCAGTAACGAAAGACTCGACGTTTCTTTGTATTACAATAAATTAAGCCTGCGTGACCCAGTACTGGAAAACGTGATCAACGTTATTCGCCGTGCATTCTGATGTCCGTATCAGCCTGGCAAAACGGCTAATCTCCATTGGGCAAAGAGTACAAAACAACAACTATTTTACATTTTGCCCAGTTGCCAGGCTGCTTTCTGTCCCCTATCAATGCTATACTGCACGTCATTAATTCAAAAATAGTTGATAAATACAACATTCCCTTGAATTGAAACACTTACTTCGTTATCCGCAACTGGAACACGCACGCTATGAGTAAACCCATTGTGATGGAACGCGGTGTTAAGTACCGCGATGCCGATAAAATGGCCCTTATCCCGGTTAAAAACGTGGCAACAGAGCGCGAAGCCCTGTTAAGAAAACCGGAATGGATGAAAATCAAACTTCCGGCTGACTCGTCCCGTATTCAGGGCATCAAGGCGGCCATGCGCAAAAATGGGTTACACTCGGTTTGCGAAGAAGCGTCCTGCCCGAACCTGGCAGAGTGTTTCAATCACGGCACGGCAACCTTCATGATTCTTGGCGCAATCTGTACGCGCCGCTGTCCGTTCTGCGATGTGGCGCATGGTCGTCCTGTTGCACCGGACGCTAACGAACCGAAAAAACTGGCACAGACTATTTCTGATATGGCGCTGCGTTACGTCGTTATTACTTCGGTAGACCGTGACGATCTGCGTGATGGCGGCGCTCAACACTTCGCTGACTGTATCAGCGCAATTCGCGAGAAAAATCCCGCTATCAAGATTGAGACGCTGGTGCCAGACTTCCGTGGTCGTATGGACCGCGCGCTGGACATTTTGACGGCTACCCCGCCGGATGTGTTTAACCACAATCTGGAGAACGTACCGCGCATTTACCGCCAGGTTCGTCCGGGAGCAGACTATAACTGGTCACTAAAACTGCTGGAACGGTTTAAAGAAGCGCATCCTGAAATCCCCACCAAATCTGGTTTGATGGTGGGACTTGGCGAAACCAATGCTGAAATTATTGATGTCATGCGCGACCTGCGCCGTCATGGCGTTACTATGTTGACGCTTGGCCAGTATCTGCAACCAAGCCGCCACCACCTGCCTGTACAGCGTTATGTCAGCCCGGAAGAGTTTGATGAAATGAAAGCGGAAGCGCTGGCGATGGGCTTCACCCATGCCGCATGCGGTCCATTCGTGCGTTCGTCCTACCACGCCGACCTGCAAGCTAAAGGTGTTGAAGTAAAATAATGCAGTAATATCTGATTACACTTGCAATAAAAAAACCGGCGTAGTGCCGGTTTTTTTATGCTGCACGAACAGGCTTACTCTTTATGAGAAAGCTTTTCGGCCGGAACGTCGTCTTGCGCAGTTTTCTTCGCCGTGGTGTCATCGTCGTTCATGGCTTTTTTAAAGCCCTTGATCGCTGTACCCAGATCACCACCCAGCGTACGAAGTTTTTTGGTACCAAACAGCAGAACGACCAGTGCGGCCACGACCAGCAATTTGGTAATACTAATCTCACCCATAGATACCTTCTTTCATAAAACGGACTGCGTAAAGCACCATTATAACCTGATGTCATTAACGGTCATTCGACGCGCGCACACAATAGCAATCTGTAACGAGATGAATCAAGCATTGTTTAAAAAAACATCACATCAGTTGCGGTGGAGCGAAACGGCGATTTCGCAGTACCGGTAATTTCTCCCGCGTCTGCGATAAACGCTGCTGCGTAACCTCCGCTATGATGAGTTGCGGGGCTTCCCCCGCCGCAGCAACAACCACACCCTGAGGGTCGACCACCTGACTCTGGCCAATATTTTTATTGCCACATTCACCTGATGCCACGATATAACAGGTCGTATCCAGCGCTCGCGCCGCCAGTAACGTCGCCCAGTGCTTCTCTTTGAGCGGACCCCGTACCCACGCAGCGGGAAGTGCCAGGATGTCTGCCCCTTTTAGCGCCAATGATAACGCCAGCTCAGGGAAGCGCAGATCATAGCAGGTCATTAACCCGACCTTCATCCCGTCTACGTCAATTAACGGTGCGATTTCATGCCCCGCATCCACACGAGCGGACTCTTGCATGTTAAACGCGTCGTAGAGATGGAGTTTGGCGTAATGGGCAATAATATGCCCTTCGCGCAACGCCACCAGCGTATTTACCGCCCTTCCGGACGAGGATGGCACATGAATGGTCAGAATGGTGGTCAGCATGTTTTTGCGGCTCTCCTCCAGTAACAGGCTTAAAAAGCCGCCATCAAGCATCTGAGCCGATTTCACAGACATATGAGGGTCGTTGTCATCTCGCGCCAGTAACGCCTCTGGAAGTACCAACAGCGACGCCTGCTGGCGTGCCGCTTGTGCCATCAGTTTGACACACGTATGGGCATTCATTTGCCAGTCCGGGGTAACAACAAACTGCCCTGCTGCAACGATCATCGTTTTCTCCTGCTTCTGTCGCCATAGCCAGTCTTCCGCTTCGGCGTTACACTCATCACTCTAACAAATCAAATAGCAGGATTTCCCCGTGTTACAACTTCTTTTAGCTGTATTTATTGGTGGCGGGACCGGTAGCGTGGCACGCTGGGCGCTCAGCATGAAATTTAACCCTGCCCATCATGCTATTCCGCTGGGGACACTCACAGCGAATTTAGCCGGTGCGTTTATCATTGGCATGGGACTGGCCTGGTTTAACCGTATGACCCATATTGATCCAATGTGGAAAGTGTTACTGACCACAGGCTTTTGCGGTGGTCTGACAACGTTTTCAACGTTTTCGGCGGAAGTGGTTTTTTTATTGCAGGAAGGTCGTTTTAGCTGGGCTTTGCTTAACGTGGCGGTTAACCTGCTCGGATCATTTGCGATGACGGCGCTCGCCTTCTGGTTGTTTTCCAGCGTTAATGCAAATTAAGGACAAAAAAAACCCGCCTTAGAGGCGGGTTTTGAAATTCTGTCTTATTGCTAACTTAGATAGCCATTACGTTAGCAGCAGAAGGACCTTTGGCACCGTTAGTGATTTCGAACTCTACACGCTGACCTTCAGCCAGAGTTTTGAAACCATTGCTCTGGATTGCAGAGAAGTGTACGAACACGTCTTTGCTGCCATCTTCCGGAGTAATGAAACCGAATCCTTTGGATTCATTAAACCACTTAACGTTACCTTTAATCTTAGACATCAATATTACCTTTACATGAAAAACGACACAAATGCTGTGTCGGGTTACAGTACAACAATTGTGAAGACTTTTGTCCAGTCGTTATTCATCAAAAAGTGATAAATGTCGCTAAGTTTTTTCAAAGCTGCTGTTTATTTGGGATCCGCATCAATGGTCAAGAAGTAACCACCTCAAAAATGCTACCTCCCGAAAACGAGACGCCGCATTTTACCCGAAGATTAGCGACAAAGGGGAAGCAATTCGTATACCGCCGGGATAATAAACATCGATAATAACGGCATGGCGCCCGCCGCCGATCATGAGCACCGCTTCAAAGCTCTGCGCGCTTTTCTGAATACGCTTTCCACTTGCGGGACAGTCTTTATCAGTCTTCCATCTGCTGTTAAAGCCTCGCACCTTCGTGGGGAGAAATTCCCGGCAGCGTCGACGGCATTGAGGTCAGACTTTTCATTTGACGCAGGCATAAGTTCCCTGCCCAGGCGGCTGAGCGGTCAAAACGTGGCAAGCAGTAACTCAGCACCCGGTCCGGCAATAACGCATGGAGGCGAATAAGAAAACAATTGATCCGAACGCGACCAGCAACATCGCAAGGTTCTGCCTCATTACATATTAACGACTTACCCAGCCTGTGCGCCTGATTGCCAGTCGCTAAAAATGGGGACCGGGAGTGTTCTTACTCTTTTTAAAGCTTTTTTGATTACTGTACGTGGCTTATGCATGAGCAACTAAAGCCATTAAATTTATTAACTTTTTATCATCTTTTAAGATCTTCCCTGGCCCATGATTTTCTGCGAAGTTGCGCAACTGCATTTTTGTGATTTTGCGGAAAATAAGCAAAAATGCGCGATAATATACGCAAAACGATCCTTCCTTGATTTTAATCATCTACTCATTAACGGTTATTCGGCACATTGCGTTTCTTCCTTTTCCGGTAGTCATTTTTCCTGTTCTTTACGCTGGGATCCAGAACATTATGTTAACGTTTATTGAACTTCTGATTGGCGTCGTGGTAATCGTGGGTGTCGCACGCTATATCATCAAAGGTTACTCTGCCACTGGCGTGCTGTTCGTCGGCGGGCTGACGTTGTTAATCGTCAGTGCGCTGATGGGGCATAAAGTCCTGCCGGGCAGCGCTACCAGCACGGGTTACACCGCAACAGACATCGTTGAATACATCAAAATCTTGCTGATGAGCCGGGGCGGCGACCTGGGCATGATGATCATGATGCTGTGTGGGTTTGCCGCCTATATGACCCATATCGGTGCCAACGATATGGTCGTTAAGCTCGCTTCCCGTCCGCTGCGTTTTATTAACTCGCCTTATTTATTAATGATTGCCGCCTATTTTGTCGCTTGCCTGATGTCCCTGGCGGTCTCCTCAGCTACCGGGCTTGGCGTGTTATTAATGGCAACGCTCTTCCCCGTGATGGTGAACGTGGGAATAAGCCGTGGGGCCGCCGCTGCTATTTGCGCCTCTCCGGCCGCTATTATTTTATCTCCTACCTCCGGGGATGTGGTTTTAGCCGCGAAAGCCGCAGAAATGCCGCTCATCGACTTCGCGTTCAAAACGACGCTGCCGATCTCCATCGCTGCCATTATTTTTATGGCCATCGCCCACTATTTCTGGCAGCGCTATCTGGATAAAAAAGAGAACATCACTGCAGAGATGCTGGATGTAAAAGACATTACCACCACTGCGCCGTCGTTCTACGCCATTCTGCCGTTTACGCCGATCATCGGCGTGCTGATTTTCGACGGGAAATGGGGACCTGAGCTGCATATCATCACTATCCTGGTGATCTGCATGCTGCTCGCCGCAGTACTGGAGTTTTTTCGCGGTTTCAATACGCAGAATGTCTTTTCCGGCCTGGAAGTAGCCTATCGCGGCATGGCAGATGCGTTTGCTGGCGTAGTAATGCTGTTAGTTGCAGCCGGCGTCTTTGCTCAGGGGCTCAGCACGATAGGCTTTATCCAGAGTCTGATCTCTATTGCCACCTCGTTTGGTTCCGCAAGTATCATTCTGATGCTGGTGCTGGTCATTCTCACCATGCTGGCGGCGATGACGACGGGATCCGGTAATGCGCCGTTCTATGCATTTGTGGAAATGATCCCCAAGCTGGCGCACGAATCAGGCATCAACCCGGCTTATCTCTCTATACCGATGTTGCAGGCTTCTAACCTTGGACGCACCATTTCACCAGTGTCCGGCGTGGTGGTGGCCGTTGCAGGTATGGCCAATATTTCTCCGTTTGAAGTGGTAAAACGGACATCCGTGCCGGTCATAGTGGGTTTGATTGTAGTGATCGTGGCGACAGAGATCCTGGTTCCAGGCGCTGCCGTGCATTAACGGTCTGTTCAGCCATAACGCAAAAAGCGCCCGTCCGGCGCTTTTTGTGCTTTAATAACTTACGGAAATTATCTAAACACATTCATTAGGATTAGAAATGTTCAGAAAGGGACTCGTCGCCAGTCTGGGTGTCGCTATGGCGATGCTGTCGCTCACCCCCGTTCACGCTGCCCCGCTCGAGCCCAAACAGTACGGTGATTTTGACCGCTATGTGCTTGCACTTTCGTGGCAAACCGGTTTTTGCCAAAGCCAGCATGACCGCGGTGGGCGCGATCCGCAGGAGTGCCGACTGCAAAAAGAATTGCCGCAAAAAGTCGACTTTTTGACCGTTCACGGCCTGTGGCCCGGCCTGCCGAAATCTATTGCGGCACGCGGCGTGGATGAGAAGCGCTGGATGCGATATGGCTGCGCCACGCGCCCTGTCCCCAATATGCCTGAGGCGAAAGTCAGCCAAAAATGTTCTGCCGCTGAAACCGGGATGTCCCTGGAAGTGGCGAATAAGCTCAACTCAGTTATGCCAGGCGCTGGCGGCTCATCTTGCCTTGAGCGTTACGAATACGCCAAACACGGCGTTTGCTTCGGTTTCGATCCGGACGCCTTATTTGCAACGATGGTGCGTCTGAACCAGGAAGTGAAACGCAGTGCGCCGGGGCTTTTTCTGGCAAGCAACTATGGTAAACACGTAAGCCGTAGTGATTTTGACGCCGCCGTTGCTAAGGCCTGGGGAGTTAACAGTGTTAAGGCTGTAAAACTGAACTGTAACGGTAACCCGGCGTATCTTACCGAAATGCAAATTGCCATTGACGCGCGGGCAATCAACGAGCCGCTTTCCGCGAAATCGCTGCTGGCGCAACCTCATCCGGGAAACTGCGGGAATGACTTTATTATCGACAGCGTCGGTTATTAATACCGTCCTTTTCGGGTTAAGGATATAAACCCGGCAAATGTGAGCTAAGTCACTTCAAAGTTGTGTGCAGTCTCAGTATTATCCGAAGAGTTAAACCCTCGCTGCCAGACGGCGAGGGTTTTTCTTTGGATTAATCTGGCGGGATTTCGCCTCATGACATGGAGTAATAGATGTCCAGACCTGCAATTATCATCAATGAACTTGACGCTGAGCGCATTGACCGTCTGCTGGAGCAACCCGCTCATGCCAGTCTGCCGGTCGCGAAAGTGCTGAATGACGAACTGGATCGCGCGCAGATGTGTGCGCCCGAAGCGATGCCAGCCAACGTGGTAACCATGAACAGCACGGTAAAATTCCGTGAGTTGAAAAGTGGCGAGATCCGCACACGAACCCTCGTCTACCCGGCGCAAATGACCGATAGCGCGACGCAACTGTCCGTTATGGCCCCGGTCGGTGCTGCATTACTGGGCTTAAGGGTCGGCGACAGTATCCACTGGGAACTGCCGGGTGGTGCGACAACCGATCTCGAAGTGCTGGAGTTAATCTACCAGCCGGAAGCCGCTGGCGAATATCTGCGCTAAGCACGCCATACGCTGTTAAGAGGATGCATACCACATCCTCTTTTCCTTTCCTGCATCACCTCACCCGAATGTCGCATATCTTTGCCCCCTCCAGGCTTTTATTGTGGTAAGAGTTTTTTGCCCTGGGTTCGCATATGAGCGAAACATGGATCCTTACTCTTATCTATTTGATCGTGGCGGTGATTATTGTCGCAGCCGTGCTTTATCTCGAACGGCGCTGGTAACAGCCGGTCCGGGGAGTCTTCTGTCTCCCCTAAAACACCAGGGCAACTAAATAATTGCCAGTGATGTAGCAGAATCACGCAGTCATTCCTGCTGAAATACCAGAGACATAATCTACAGGGAGACACGTTTATGTATCAGACAATCATTATGCCGGTAGATGTTTTTGAAATGGAGTTAAGCGACAAAGCCGTGCGCCACGCCGAGTTCCTTGCTCAGGAGACGGGTGTCATCCATTTACTGCACGTTCTGCCTGCTTCATCCAGCCTCAGTCTGCACCGATTCGCTGCCGACATTCGTCGTTTTGAAGAACATTTGCAGCATGAAGCGCAAACCCGTCTGACCACGATGGTAAGTCACTTTTCAATTAGCCCTGAACGTATCCGTACCCACGTTCGTCTGGGGAGCGTACGCGATGTGGTCAATGAGTTAGCAGAAGAGTTACATGCGGATATGGTGGTGATTGGTTCACGTAACCCCTCGATTACTACCCATTTGCTGGGGTCAAATGCTTCAAGCGTAGTACGTCATGCGCACATTCCAGTGCTGGTTGTACGGTAAAAAAAAAGAGGCTGCCTCAGGCAGCCTCTTTATTATTGCAGGTGTAGCCCCTTTCATTCTTCGGATTGCCTGTGCGTTAGCTTCATGCAACCCCAATTATTTGGGCTGGTCTTACTTTCTTCTTATGCACGCCTGGTACGGATCAGGTAGTCGAATGCGCTCAAAGAGGCTTTCGCACCTTCACCAGTGGCGATAATAATTTGCTTGTACGGCACCGTAGTGCAGTCACCCGCTGCGAAAACACCTTTGACGCTGGTTTCACATTTAGCATCAATGATGATCTCACCCATACGGTTGCGCTCAATGGCACCTTCCAGCCAGGTGGTATTCGGCAGTAAACCAATCTGCACGAAGATACCGGCCAGCGCGATATGATGCACATCGCCGCTCACGCGATCGCGGTACTCAATACCCGTCAGTTTGCTGCCATCGCCTTTAACTTCTGTGGTTTGCGCATTCAAAATGATGTCGACATTACTGAGGCTACGCACTTTATCCTGTAGCACCTGGTCTGCTTTCATCTCAGGCGCAAATTCCAGCAGGGTGACATGTTCAACAATACCGGCCAGATCGATGGCTGCTTCCACGCCGGAGTTACCGCCGCCGATGACCGCCACACGCTTACCTTTAAACAGCGGACCATCGCAGTGCGGGCAGTAGGTCACCCCTTTAGTACGATACTGTTCTTCGCCCGGCACGTTCATGTTGCGCCATTTTGCCCCGGTCGCAATGATGATGCTGCGAGCTTTCAACACGGCACCCGATGCGGTTTCAATCTGATGCAGACCACCTTCCACCGCAGCCGGAGTCAGTTTGGTCGCGCTTTGCGAATCAATCACATCAACATCGTATTCCGAAACATGCGCTTTCAGTGCACCCGCCAGTTTTTGGCCTTCGGTCTTCGGCACAGAGATATAGTTTTCGATGTCTACGGTATCCAGCACCTGACCACCAAAACGCTCACCCATCAAACCGGTACGGATACCTTTACGTGCGGAGTAAACCGCAGCCGCCGCACCGGACGGGCCGGAACCGACTATCAGCACATCATACGCATCACGCTTATTAAGCTCTTGCGCTGCACGTTTTTCTGCGCCGGTATCAATTTTCGCCACGATTTCAGCAAGCGTCATACGCCCCTGACCGAACTCTTTACCATTGACGAAGACTGCCGGAACGCCCATCACATTACGGTCAGTGATTTCATTCTGGTACGTGCCGCCATCAATAGCCGTATGTTTGATACGCGGGTTAAGCACCGCCATCAGGTTAAGCGCCTGCACCACGTCCGGGCAGTTATGGCAGGTCAGCGAGTAATAAGTTTCAAACTCAAAATCACCGTCAATATCGCGGATCTGCTCGAGGAGAGACTGCGCTTCTTTTGACGGGTGTCCACCGGTCCACAGCAGTGCCAGCACCAGAGAGGTGAATTCGTGGCCCAACGGCGAACCTGCAAAGCGCGGCCCCTGGTTTGAACCTGGGTTGGTAATCAGAAATGACGGCTTGCGCACTGCCAGCGTGTTGTCTTCTTTGAAAGAGACTTTGTCTGACAGTTCAGCAATCTCAGCCAACAGTTCCTTGATTTCTGCCGATCTGGCGCTGTCATCCAGCGTGGCAATCAGCTCAACAGGTTTAGTCAGTTTCTCAAGGTAGGCCTTGAGCTGCGTTTTCATGTTTGTGTCGAGCATTTTTAATCTCCTGGGCTTAAAACATCATCATGCAAGCTGCCTGATAACGGTGCCTTTGATGCAACTTGAATCATGGTGCTGGATAAAAATCGGGTGCAAAACTGCACCCGATATAAAGCATCTATTTTTCAAAGGATTTTCGCTTCAGAGCAAGGCGGCGAGCGCTCAAGTCCCCGGGAGCTTACTAAAGTAAGTGACCGGGGCGCGAGCGTGAAGCCAACGCAGCTATGACGCGAAAGCCGAAGAAAAATTAGATTTTGCCGACCAGGTCGAGGGAAGGAGCCAGCGTCGCGTCACCTTCTTTCCATTTAGCCGGGCACACTTCGCCTGGGTGTGAAGCAACATACTGTGCTGCTTTGATTTTACGCAGCAGATCAGATGCGTCGCGGCCGATACCTTCAGCGGTAACTTCGATAGCCTGGATGATGCCCTGCGGGTCAACGATGAAGGTGCCACGGTCAGCCAGACCTTCGTCTTCACGCATGATTTCAAAGTTACGGGTCAGGGCGCCAGTCGGGTCGCCGATCATCGCATATTTGATTTTAGCGATGGTGTCAGAGCTGCTGTGCCATGCTTTATGCGTAAAGTGAGTGTCAGTAGAAACAGAGTAAACATCTACGCCCAGTTTCTGCAGTTCTTCATAATGGTCAGCAACGTCACCCAGTTCAGTCGGGCATACGAAAGTGAAGTCAGCCGGGTAGAAGAAGAAGACGCTCCAGCGGCCTTCGGTATCTTTCTCAGTAACTTCTACGAACTCACCGTTTTTGAACGCCTGGTTTTTAAAAGGTTTGATTTTGGTGTTAATTAAAGACATCTATACTTCCTCCGTGTTTTCGTTGAGGTGTAAGTTAACGATTTTTTTGCGATTCGGCTAATGCGTTTGCATTATCAAATCAATAAGCGTTAGCTAACAACTCGCGCAAAACTGTTTAATGTACCGTACATGAACGTGCGTAAAGTTGACGGGCATCCCATCGGTAAAAACAAAAAAGCCACCTCACGGGTGGCTTTAGACCTGAAATACCCGCGGGTGCTTCAGCGCCAGTCGTGCTGGCATCACGTTGTGCGACAAGGAAAAGTTGACGCACAGACGGTGTGGATTACAACACTCTCGCTGCCACATAACAATGCACGGGATGTAGATACTGTCTATGGTTGCGATAGGTTTTACCGTCATAAATATTATCTAATTGTTATATAAGGTTTTTTATGCTTAAGCGTCTACTTGCCCTTTCGCTACTTTCTTTTTACGTTCAGGCGGAAGAGCTCCCTGCCCCTGTACAAGCCATTGAAAAACAAGGTATCACCATCATTAAGTCTTTTGATGCGCCAGGTGGCATGAAAGGCTATCTGGGGAAATATCAGGATATGGGCGTCACTATCTATGTAACCCCGGACGGCAAACAGGCAATTTCTGGCTACATGTACGATACCGCGGGAACTAACCTGAGTGAGAAAATGATTCAGGATGAGATCTACTCTCCGGCGGGTCGCGCGCTCTGGCAACAGATGGAAAAATCAACCTGGATCCTTGATGGTAAAAAGGACGCGCCGCGCATAATCTATGTTTTTGCCGATCCGTTCTGTCCGTATTGCAGCCGCTTCTGGCAACAGTCACGTCCATGGGTTGAAGCCGGCAAAGTGCAAATCCGTACGTTATTGGTTGGGGTCATCAAACCCGAAAGTCCTGCTGCTGCGGCGGCTATTTTAAGCGATAGCGACCCGGCCAAAAAATGGCATGACTACGAGCAATCTCTCGGGAAAATGACGCTGAATCTACCCAAAACCCTCCCCCCGAAGATCATAAAAATTCTGAAAGATAATCAAACATTAATGGACGAATTGGGTGCCAACGCGACCCCTGCTATTTACTACATGAATAAAGATAATGTGTTGCAGCAGGAGGTTGGACTCCCCGACGAGGAAAAAATGAAGCTGATTTTTGGCGAGTAAAGATAAAAAGCGCAATAATGGCAAAATGAAAGCCGGAGAAATATATCACTGAAAATTATGATTATTTCTCCGTTTTTTATCACCAATAATAATTTCTCATTCCCTCATTACGAAGAAATAAATCACACAGCCAGTAAATATAAACAATTCAAATTTTCAATATAATTATATCATTGAAATCTATAACAAATTAAAGATTAACTCTTTGTTTATTTTTATTATTATTTCCAGTCTGACTATGCAATTGCCAGGGATTAACTGCGATGAAAATTGACAAGGAGATTCTTGAACAGGATGTTCTGGAAGCTGGCATGGAAAGGATTAAATGGACATTAGAAAACTTCCAGAAAGTATGTGTCTCTTTTTCTGGCGGAAAAGATTCCAGTATCATGCTCAATCTGACGGCGCAGCTCGCACGTCAGTTAAAAAAGAAAATCAGCATCTTATTTATCGACTGGGAAGCCCAGTTTAGCCATACCATCGAGCATGTTGAACGCATGCGTGCCGAATACAGCGATATCACAGAACGCTTCTTCTGGATTGCGTTGCCACTAACCACGCAAAATGGCTTATCGCAATTTTCCCCCACCTGGCAATGCTGGCAACCCGGTGTGGAGTGGGTACGCCAGCCCCCTGAACATGCCATTACAAACCCTGCCGAACTTCCCTTTTATGAACAGGGGATGACGTTTGAAGCCTTTGTCAGTGAATTTGCCGACTGGTTCGCCAACCATCGCCCGGCAGCAATGATGATAGGCATTCGGGCTGATGAATCTTACAACCGTTTTCTGGCTATCGCGTCGGCACGTAAAATGCGTTTCGCCGACGATAAACCCTGGACTACCGCAGCGCCGCGCGGGCATGCCTGGTACATTTACCCGATTTATGACTGGAAAACAGCCGATATCTGGACCTGGTTTGGTAAAACCGGCACCCCCTATAACCCCTTATATGATTTGATGTATCAGGCAGGCGTTCCCACGCGCTATATGCGTATTTGCGAACCTTTCGGCCCGGAGCAGCGCCAGGGACTGTGGCTTTATCACGTTATAGAACCTGAACGCTGGGCCCATATGTGCGAACGGGTCAGCGGCGCCAGCAGCGGCGGGATTTATGCTGGCCAGGACAACCTTTTTTACGGTCACCGAAAGCTCACTAAACCTGCGCATTTGAGCTGGCGGGACTATGCCCTTTTCTTGCTCGACAGCATGCCGGAACAATCTGCGGAGCATTATCGCAACAAAATCGCCGTCTATTTACGCTGGTTTGAAAAAAAGGGCATGCAACGCATTCCCGATAGCCAACCCGGAGACGTGGGCGCAAAGGATATACCCTCCTGGCGCCGCATCTGCAAAGTGCTGCTTAATAACGATTACTGGTGCAGAGCGCTCTCTTTTAGCCCTACCAAAACAAGCAATTACAAACGCTATCAGGAACGAATCAAAAAGAAACGCAAGGAGTGGGGAATTCTATGCAACAACGATTAATTAGCGAGATTAAGGCATTTCTTGGCGCATTACCTGAGGAAGAACGAATTGAAGCTATCAATGATTTTCGTCGGATTCTCCATGCACTAAGTCCGTTTCGCGATCAGCCTGTCGATTGCGTTTTATGGGTGAAGAACGACCGCATTTCGCCGAATGACTACAACCCCAACAATGTTGCACCGCCGGAGAAAAGGCTGTTACTGAAATCGCTGGAGGCCGACGGTTTCACCCAGCCCATTGTGGTGCAGGAAGACAACCCCCATCACTTCGAAATTGTCGATGGCTTTCACCGCCACGAACTGGGCAAAAATCGGGGGGCGCTAAAGGCCAAACTTAAAGGCTATCTCCCGATTACTTGCCTGAACAGCGACAGAGCCAGCAAATCCGACCGTATGGCGGCAACCATTCGGCATAATCGGGCGCGTGGCCGTCATCAGATCATTGAGATGTCAGAAATTGTTCGTGAACTCTCACGGATGGGCTGGACAGAAGAACAGATTGGCCAGGAACTGGGGATGGACAGTGATGAAGTATTGCGCCTGAAACAGATTAACGGCCTGACAGAGCTCTTTGCAGGCCGTCGTTTCTCTCGCGCGTGGACGGTTAAATAGCGTCAGTTATAGTTTGCATAACCGTTCAGCTGCTGCCAGCAGCGTTGATTCCTGCTTTGCAAAACACAGACGAATCAGCTTATGCGGGAAGGGGTCGGCGCAGAAAACCGACAGCGGAATAGCCGCCACTCCAACTTCTTTCGTCAGCCACTGGCAAAAATTGACATCATCAAGCCCGGAAATGGCGCTGTAATCGGCCAGCAGGAAGTAAGTTCCTTCGCACGGCAGGATCTCCAGCCGACTGCTGCTGAGCGCATTGACCAGCACATCGCGACGCGCCTGATAAAATGCAGGCAACTGGCGATAATGTTCCGGCTCGGTTCGCAGCATATCCGCCAGTGCCAGTTGTGCAGGTGTATTGACCGAGAAGGTCAGGTATTGATGCACTTTACGCAGTTCAGCGCTGATGGCAGCCGGTGCCACGCAGTACCCCACCTTCCAGCCAGTCATATGGAAAGTTTTACCAAACGAGGAAACGGCAATCGCCCGCTGACGCAACTGCGGGTGCGCCAGCACGCTGGCATGCCCTTCCGACGCAAAAGAGATGTGCTCGTAAACTTCATCGCTTAGCACATAGATCTCTTTTTCGCCAATGGCCTGCCATAAAGCCGCGAAATCCTCTTTGCGCCACACCGTTGCGGACGGATTATGCGGCGTATTAAGGATAACCAGCCGGGTTTTATCACTCAGCCGTGCAGCAAATGCCTGCCAGTCCACGCGAAAATGTGGCGGTTGCAGGGCAATGCGTTTTAACACACCTCCAGACAACTCCACCGCCGGGGCGTAGCTGTCATAGCTTGGATCAAAGCAGATGACTTCATCACCCTTACGCACCAGCGCAGTGATCGCGGCATACAGGGCCTCGGTCGCCCCCGCCGTCACTGTGATATCACTGCCCGCATCCGGTTTGTAGCCATACAGCGCTTCGGTTTTATCGGCAATCGCCTCACGCAGTGCCTGCACCCCGGTCATGGGAGCATACTGATTCGCCCCTTGCGCCACGTGGTAAGCCAGGCGCTCTTGTAAGTAGCGTGGGCCATCAAAATCCGGGAACCCCTGAGACAGGTTAATGGCTTTATACTGCTGCGCCAGCGCACTCATCTGCGTGAAAATTGTGGTGCCTAAAGCGGGAAGTTTACTTTGTGGAATCAGTGCGTTATCGCTCATGGTTGCGTGCCTGCCTGTAATACTGATGTTGCTGCCACTATAACACGATGTTAGTATTTGGCAATCAAGACGCTTAGACGTCTAAACCATAAGAATATTCCTGCCGACGCGCAACTCAGGAAAACGATGACAAACAACCTGCAACTCCATGAACTCGTTAACGCCTGTCACTGGATAGGCCAGAAAGGCTGGTCACCTGCCACCGGCGGCAATATGTCGGTGCGTGAAGATGCGCACTGGTGCTGGCTGAGCGAATCCGGCAAAGACAAAGGCAGCCTGACTGCAGAAGATTTCCTGCAAGTCTCAATCGCCGATAATCATGCGCCGTCCGGGCGTAAGCCGTCAGCGGAAACGGGCCTGCACACGCTGATTTATCGCCTCTTCCCGCAAGCGAATGCGGTGCTGCATGTGCATACCGTGAATGCCACCGTACTGTCACGCGTTGAGCGCGGGCCTGAACTGCTGATTAGCGGCTTCGAAATGCAAAAATCTCTGCGCGGACAAACCACGCATCTTGATACCGTGCCGATTGCAATTTTCGATAACTCTCAGGATATTGATGCCCTCGCCCGCCATATTGAACATTATGCGCAAGAACGCCCTCTTAACTATGGCTTTTTGCTGCGTGGTCACGGTCTGACCTGTTGGGGACGCGACGTGGCAGAAGCACGTCGCCATCTGGAAGGGCTGGAATTTTTATTTGAATGCGAAATGCAGCGCCGTCTGCTGGAGAAATAATGATCCGCGCGATAGTTACCGACATAGAAGGTACCACCAGCGATATTCGCTTTGTGCACAATGTGTTATTTCCCTATGCCCGCGAACGTCTGCCGGCTTTTCTCAACGCACAGCAGTATATCGAGCCGGTAAAAACCATCCTCGATAATCTGCGTGAGGAGACAGGACAACCTGACGCCACCACCGCCGATCTGCTCGACACCCTGCTGCAATTTATCGATGAGGATCGCAAATCCACGCCGCTAAAAGCCCTGCAGGGCATTATCTGGCGCGATGGCTACGTCAATGGCGACTTTACAGGTCATCTCTACCCCGACGTGCTGCCCGCACTGGAAAAATGGAAAGCCGAAGGCATTGATCTCTATGTTTATTCCTCTGGCTCGGTGGCGGCGCAAAAACTGTTATTTGGCTACAGCGACGAAGGTGATATTACTCATCTGTTCAGCGGCTACTTTGACACTCTGGTAGGGGCGAAGCGCGAGGTGCAATCCTATCGCAACATTGCTGAACAACTGGGCGTGCCGCCGGTGCAGATCCTGTTTCTCTCTGATATCCATCAGGAGCTGGACGCCGCCGAACAGGCAGGTTTGCGCACTGTACAATTGATTCGTGGCGATGATGACGCCGCAAGCCATCATCATCAGGTTTCCTCTTTCGACCACATTAAGCCGGAGCAGATTCCCTCATGAGCGCACTGACGATTTATTCTGACAAAGACGCCAGCAAGCCTGTCTGGCAAGGTACTGACGTCGCCGGGATCCAGCAAAAGCTGAATGCCAAAGGCGTCCGCTTTGAACGCTGGGAAGCTGACCGTGACCTGGGCGCAGACCCGTCACCGGAAACGGTGATCGTCGCCTACCAGCATGCTATCGACAAACTGGTTGCCGAGAAGGGCTACCAGAGCTGGGATGTGATCAGCCTGCGCGCCGACAACCCGCAAAAAGAGGCGCTGCGCGCCAAATTCCTGAACGAACACACTCACGGCGAAGATGAAGTGCGCTTCTTCGTGGAAGGTGCCGGGCTGTTCTGCCTGCATATTGGTGACGAAGTCTATCAGGTGCTGTGCGAAAAGAACGACCTGATCTCCGTGCCCGCTGGCACCCCCCACTGGTTTGATATGGGTTCCGAGCCGAACTTCACCGCCATCCGTATTTTCGACAACCCGGAAGGCTGGATTGCGAAGTTTACCGGTGACGCGATTGCAGACAACTATCCACGGCTGGCGTGAATTCACGCCTGCGGTTCTGGCCCTGCATCCATGCAGGGCTTTTTATACCTCTGACCATTCCCGTAGCCCATCTTCTCCCCTGCTAAACCCGGCCTGAACTTACTCTTTTTGCGAAGGCGACTTACAGGGAAGAATGAAGAAAGTTGCCTTGATGCCATTGATAATGGTGCTGAGTGGTTGAATGGGCCATGTCTTCGAAGGATTGCCCCGGATGGCGGCGTAATCACCTTATCCGGGTACCGTTCGCTGGAGCGGGGTTGTTCGTAGCCAGGCTAAGCGCAGCGCCAGCCGGGGAAACGCCAGAGACATTATTTCCGTGCCAGGATTCTCGCTCTCGCCTGGGTAAAGAACACAGGCACCAGCACTTCAAGCATAAACAACACCAGGCTTATCTTTTGGTTATCCTCACCCGGACGCCAGTTTCCGAGGATGGCCGAGAGCACAAAAAATGCCACGCCCGCCGTCAGCATCGCGATACCATACAGACGATTGGCCCGATACCACAGCCCGTCATCATTGAACGTTCGCGCGGTTCTTATCCCATACCAGCGGTTCGGTTTCACCTTCTGCAATAGCAGCGGAATGGCAATAGCCATTAATATCAGACTGGTGATACTCAGCCAGATAAAATTCATATCCATCAGCGACTCTCCCTTTGAACGCATATATCCCCGAAAAGAGATATTCACCGTCATGATGAATGGTAGAGGAAAATTAACGGACGAATAAGACTAACGTCATATTTTGATTAACTTTAGGGGGAGATGTAACAGCTTGCTGATAGTCATGCCACGGCCCAAACCCGTAGGATCCTCTTCCTGACGTTACGGCCTTGAGAATGGATGCGTGAAATCTTCCCTGTTTTTATTTTTACTGACCTTACCTGCACTGGCGGCTCGTGCGGATGACGCTGTCAAACTTAACTGCCCGCCACGTGGCGCCATTACCGTCTCTTTTTTTAATTACTATCTCATCACCATGAAATGGGGCGATCACTTCCAGGTCGCCTCAGGAAAATTACAAAGCCACACCAAAGCCGGAGTACCGTTCTGGACCACCACCTTTGGCAATGGCGACGATCTGGCCTATTTCCCCAATACCCACCAGTACTATCTGTTTTATGCGGGTTCGAGCGATCCCGTGCAATGTACAGAACAGGAAAGCTACGTCTATCCGGTCATCACCCCGCCACGCTATGAAAACAATATCGTTAGCAGCAAAAAAAATACGCCCCGGATACCAGACGGTGACATTGATAATTCTCAGGTGATTTTGCCCGGACCCGGAGCACAGGGCTAACCCCTCTGCGCATGCAGAGGGATCAGTAGATTAACGAAGTTGTTTTTGCGTATACCACAGCGCGGCAACGCTCAGGAACACGGTGACCATCAGGTAAAAACCTGGTGCGAAATGGCTGCCGGTGGCGCTGATAAGCAGCGTACAAATGAACGGTGCAAAACCGCCAAAAACCGTGACTGCGATGTTGTAACTGATGGACATCCCACTGGCCCGGGTCGATACCGGGAAAATATCTGCCATCACCGACGGGATGGTTGAGAAGTAGAGGGATTTCAGCAGCGCCATCCAACCCACCAGCAGTGAAAGCGACAAAGGGGTCACATTCAGGCTGGTGAGCCAGAATGCAGGTAACAACGTAAACGCGAGCAGCCCCAACGCGGTCCACAACAGACGCTCACGCCCGACACGCTCTGCCAGTAGGCCCCCTATCGGCGTCACGACGGTAAGAATCACCCCGGCCAATAACGTCGCGCTATAGGCTGATGAGGCGGGCAAACCAAGACTTTTGGTCGCCCATGTCGGCACATAGTTGAGCATGTAGTTAATCGCTGTGGAGACAACCATCAGGCCAATCGCCAGCGCCAGCAGGCGTTTTTGCGAACCTAACAACTGTTTCACCGGATGACGCGGTTTCTCTGTCTCAACATACGCCTCAGGCTCATGCACATGGCGACGGATCCACAGCCCGACCGGGCCAATCAACAGACCGAAAGCGAACGGCACGCGCCATCCCCAGTCCAGCAACTCCTCCGGTGTAAGCCAGTGCGCCAGACCCAGACCAAATGCGGATGCCATCAGCGTACTGGCCCCTTGCGTGGCAAACTGCCAGCTGGCGATAAAGGTCTTGCGCTCCGGGAAGTGTTCCACCAGGAATGCCGTGGAACTTCCAAACTCTCCGCCTGCGGAGAAGCCCTGAATCAGACGCGCCAACAAAATCAGTAGCGGCGCCGCCAGACCGAGAGTGGCATAACCGGGCATAAAGGTGATCATCGCCCCGCCGAGCATCATCAGGTTGATAGAGAGCAGCAGCGAGGCCTTGCGACCGTGTTTATCGGCATAAGCACCGAGCACCACCGCCCCCAGCGGGCGAATCAAAAAGGCGATACCAAAGCTGCCGAAGGCGAGCAGCAGCGAGACCGTAGGATTAGTGGTCGGGAAAAAAACCTGGGCGATATAGCTGGCAAAGAAGCCGTACACCGCAATATCAAACCACTCCAGGGCATTACCAATACAGGTGGCAAAAAGTGTTTTCGCCAGGCTCGGGCGTACATTCCCCTGCTCTGTTTCACGGGCGAGAGTGGTCATTTTGCACCTCCGTTCCGGTGAGCCAGGTGGCTGGCAAGCAGTGCAGATCCCCGCTCGCCCAAATCCCAGAACAGGCGGGTCATGATAGCCAGCCCCTCCCGGGCAATGGCAATCGGCAGATGCTCGTCCGGTGCATGTTGGCCGCAAGCCGGGTACGAATGGGGAACCCACAGCGTTGGCAGGCCCAGAATCCCGGCAAACACATCATTAGGCAGCGAGCCGCCGAGATTTGGCAACAGGGCCGGTTTCTTGCCGGTCGTCTCCGCCATCGCCTCAAGCGTCCAGTTTACCAGCGGATCGGTCGGGTCAAAGCGCGTCGCGGGGGTGCCGCGCACCTCGCTGATGGTCACCATGGAAAAGCCGTGTGCGTCCAGATGGGCGCGAATCGCCTGCTCCAGATGCTCGTGGTCGGTACCAACCACGAAACGCAACTGGCAGACCGCCGTCGCCTGCCCGGGGATCGCGTTCATGGGTTGCGCCGGATTCCCCGTCAGGAAAGAGAGCACTTCCAGGGTATTCCAGCCAAAGAGCTTTTCTGCCGCCGATAAACCAGGTTCGCCCCAGTTCGGATCGGTTGTGGGATCGTTTTCGCCACGTGCCGGAGTGATATCCGCCAGGATGGTTTTCAGTTCAGGCGTTAACGCAGGCGGTTTGAGCGCCGCAATCTGGATTTCGCCTTTGCCATCCACCAGGCTCGCGATGGCGTTCGCCAGTTGCGTACCGGGGTTGCTCAGCAGCCCGCCCCAGTTGCCGGAGTGATAATCTTTGGCGCGGGCGTTAATGGTCAGGCGGAAGTTGACGCACCCACGTGAACCGAGGAATAACGTCGGGCGTTCTGCGCTCAGGCGTGGTCCATCAGAGGCGATAAACAGATCCGCATTGATGCGTGCTTTAAGCTGTTCGCAAACTGCGGCAAGCCCCGGCGAACTCACCTCTTCGCCCATTTCGCACAGCCAGACGCAGTTAAACCCCAGCCGGCCATTGCGTGTGTGATAGACCTGCTCCAGTGCGGCGAGGTTAACCGAGTGCTGACCTTTGTTATCGGCCGTACCGCGCCCGTACCAGTTGCCATCACGCTCGACCAGCGTCCACGGTGATAACCCTTCGGTCCAGCGCGCATCATCACCGAAGACCACATCGCCATGTCCGTAGCACATCACGGTGGGCAGGTTTGAATCTTCTTCCCGGCTGGCGAGTAAAAACGGTCGGGCCGCATTGACCGGGTTAGCAATCACCTCGGTCTTAAAACCCATCTCCTTAAAAGCGGGAATGAATACGTCGTTGTAATAACGCCTGAGCGCGTCATCCCTGTCGTTACGCTGGCTTTCGCTGGGGATAGCCACCCGGCTGGCAAGGATGGTTTTAAAATGGCCGCTGTCGAACCATGCCAGCGCCTGGTCGACGATCTGTTGTGTTGTCATATTGTTTGCCCTGTCTGTCCCGTCATAGTTCGAGCCGCAGTTGCGTGGCTGCAACGCGAACTTTTCAGGATGCATTTGCTGCCGGTGGCGCAAAGAGATGTTGTTGTCTTTTTGTTCTAAACCAGAACAGAGCCTTGCCACAATAATAATAATTGCAATTTGGCATTGCCTTTTTGATAAGGGTACACTGCACAATCTCAGGGCGTCGCAGAGGATTCGTCTATGTTGAGCAATGAATTACGCTACTTTTTTGCGGTGGCCACCACTGGCTCTCTCAGCACGGCCAGCGAGCAGCTTTATGTGGCAGGTTCCGCCATCAGCCGACAAATTCACAAGCTGGAAACCCGGCTGGGCGTCACGCTCTTTGAACGTCATTCTCGCGGTATGGTGCTGACCGATGCCGGACAGATTCTGGCTAACCATGTACGCAAGAGCATGCGCGACATGGAATTTGCGATGGCCGAAATTCAGGGACTGAAAGCGGTACGCAAAGCGCTGGTGCGCATAGCCTGTACCGAGGGCATGGCGTTTGATCTGTTGCCTGGCATACTGGCGCGTTTTCGCCAGCAACACCCGGCGGTGAGTTTTGATTTGCAGGTCGGCACGGCGATGCAGGTGGCGGAGTGGGTCCGGCGCAGTGACTGTGATGTCGCGTTCCAGTTCAGCCTCGCGCCTGAACGGGACGTGGAAATTATCGCCGCCTGGCCCGCGCCGGTGCTGTTGCTGCTGGCGGACGAGCATGCACTGGTGTCACAGCCTGGTGTGGCGATGGAAGATTTGCACCGCTATCCGCTGGTTCTCCCGGAGGCAGGCACCACGCTGCGCCAGCTTTTTGATCTCTCCTGTCGCATGGCGGGCACCTTTCTGGAACCGGCCTTCAGCAGCAATAATTTTGCTGCGCTGTACGGTTTTACCCGCCATACACCCGATGCCGTGACCGTGTGCAGCCATTTCAGCGTGCTGTGGCGCGCAAAGCAGGATGGCATGACGCTTAAAGCGATCAATAACTCGTCGCTAAGCCAGCGCACGCTGCAGATTCAGGTGCCGGGAAGCAAACACCGACCGGCGGCAGTCAATACATTCCTCGAACTCACCACCCGGGAGCTGGACAGAGAACATAATCAGTGGATGGCGGAACTGACCCAGGCTTAAGCGGCGAGATGCTGTTTAATCGTATCGAGAAACAGGCCGAGCGCCGCATGTTGATGATCGCGGGATTGATATAGCCCATAAATTCCCAGTGGCTGCGGCTCCAGTTGCGGCAGCACGCTGACCAGCCGTCCACTTTCCAGCCCGGCGCGCGCCTCCATTTCCGGCACCAGTGCCACCCCCACATCCGCCATCGCCATATCACAAAGCAGAGACGATATCCCGGCGCTGAAATTACCATTAACCGCGATGGCGATAACGCCCTTTTCCGGATCGCGAAACGACCATGATTGTCCTGAAAAATGGCTGTAATGCAGGCAATTGTGTTGGGCGAGATCGTCCGGAGTTTCCGGGCGTCCGGCTTTCGCAAGGTAGCCTGGCGAGGCACACAATACCGAGCGGCACTCACCCAGCGCACGGGCGATCACCCCAGGTTCGGGGGAGTTGGTAATACGTATCGCCAGGTCAATGCGCTCGCCCACCAGGCTTACCGGCTGGTTGTTGATGTCCACTTCGATACGCAGCGCCGGATAGCGAGCCAGAAATGCCGGAATAATCGGCCCAAGCAGGTGGGTCGCCGTAAAGTGGGCGCAGGCAATACGCAACGTGCCCGACGGCGTAAGGCGCGTGGCGTCATCTGTAATATCTTGCGACAGAGAAGCCAGTTGCCGCGTTTTCCCGAGGATTTTCTCCCCGGCAGGAGTCAATGTGAGTCGCCGTGTCGAGCGGTGAATCAGGCGTGCTCCGGCCCATTTTTCCATTTCATCCAGATAACGGCTGACCATCGGCCGTGAGATACCCAGCGAACGTGCCGCCGCGCTCAGACTGCCCAGTTCGCAAATCCGGTTGTAGGTCACTGCCGCCATGATCCTGTCCATTTCCTCTCCATCTGATCGTTTTATGAAACACAGTATGAATTATTTCAGGAATAGTAGCAGAAGCTGTAATCCGTAAAATGGGCATCATTGACTCTCTGGAGAACTGCATGATGGGATTTCAACCCGGCCTTTACTGGATAATCGATCCGCTTTGCGGCTGGAGCTATGGTGCACTGCCCTTACTCAACCGCGTGGCACAGGACTTCGCGCAACAGCATATTTTACCCGGTGGATTATTCATCGGCTCCCGGCGCAGAAAACTCGACGCCGACTGGCTCTCGCATGTTCATGAACATGATACGCGTATCGCCGCCTTAACCGGCATGACCTTCGGCAGCGATTACCGCACACAGTTACTGACCAACAGCGAGATTGTGCTGGACTCCCTTCCTGCCAGCCGTGGACTTTTGGCTGCACAACGCTTTGCGGCTCCCGGCAGCGATCTTCTGTTTCTGCGTGCGGTCCAGCGTGCCTGGTATGAACAGGGGCAGGACATTACCCGCGCCGATGTGGTCAACGATGTGCTCAGCAAATCCGTCGAGCCAGCCATTTTGCTGGGACAAATTCAGGACAATGAGGCGCTGGATGCCATTCAACATGGGCGAATGTTGATGGCACAAACAGGCGGTCAGGGCTTCCCCACCGCCGTATTCATCGATAAAGACGGGCAGTACACACTCTTGCCTGTCTCGCGCTATTACGGGCAACCAGAGGCCTTTTTAACGCTGGTTAGTCCCCTTCTCTCTTCACTTAACGGTTAAGGAATACCATGAACGCAAAAACTGCCACTCTGTTACTGTCGCTGGTTGCCGTACCCGCGTTTGCCGCACCGCTGCAACTGGATGTCTACAACCCGCAGGAGAAAGGTATTTTCCCGGTCTCTTCAACGCTGGTCTCAGGGCCGAAAGAAGCGGTGCTCTTTGATGCGCAGTTCAGCGTAAAAGATGGCGAGGAGCTGGTGAAGCTCATCAAAGCACGCGGCAAAACGTTAAAAGAGATTGTGATCACCTCTGGCGACCCGGATTTTTATTTTGGTCTCGAACCGTTGGTAAAAGCCTTCCCGCAGGCAAAAGTGGTGGCCACCAAAGCGGTAGTTGACCATATCAACGCCACGAAAGAGGCGAAGCTGGCCTTCTGGGGGCCACAGATGAAAGAGGGCGCGCCGACGAAACTTATCGTGCCACAGATAACCACCGCCACGCGTTTTACCGTGGACGGGGAACCGCTGGAATTAAAACACGCGGGCGATTATGCCGCCTATGTCTGGATCCCGGCGAACAAGGCCATATTAGGCGGCACCGGCATTGCATCAGGGATTCATGTCTGGACAGCAGATACACAGACGCCGGCAATTCGCCAGGGCTGGATAAACGTATTAAGCGAAATGCAGGCGCTGAAACCGCAGCAGGTCATTCCGGGTCACTATCTGGGGAAACGCCCGGCAGGTGATGGTGCGATTACCTTCACCCGTAACTACCTGAAAACATTTGAGCAAGCGCTTGCCAGCCAAAAGGGTTCCGCAGCGGTGATCGGAGCGATGAAAGCAGCGTATCCAGGGCTTGCGGATGAAGGTTCACTTGAGCTGAGCGCAAAGGTAAATACCGACGAGATGAAATGGTAACGACGCCAGGGGAAAAGTGAAATTAGACGGTAGCCCGGATACGGCGTTTGCGCCGCCATCCGGGCTTTCATTTCGGGTCACTTACCTCTTCGGAGCGAGGCCTACCGCTTAGCGGGCAAAAAAACCGGCTGTTACCTGTTCAGGTGTAACCACGCCGCTATCAAGTACCCAGCCGCTGATAAGCGATGCAGGGGTCACGTCAAAAGCCGGGTTATAGACCTGTGCATTCTCCGGCGCCCACTGCACGGCTCCGAAGCTTCCGGCAACGCCCGTCACCTCCGCAGCGGCACGCTGCTCAATAGGAATCGCCTCTCCGTTCGGGCAGCTCGGGTCGAGCGTGGTTTGCGGCGCCGCAACATAAAACGGAATGCCGTGGAATTTCGCCAGTACCGCCAGGGAGTAAGTACCGATTTTGTTCGCCACATCGCCATTCGCCGCAATGCGATCCGCGCCCACCCAGATAGCATCCACCTGCCCTTTGGCCATCAGGCTGGCGGCCATGGAATCGGTAATCAATTGATAAGGCACGCCCAGTTCGCCCAGTTCCCAGGCCGTCAGGCGTCCCCCCTGCAACAACGGACGCGTCTCATCCACCCAGACATTCGTCACCTTGCCCTGCTGATGGGCCAGCGCAATTACCCCCAGCGCGGTGCCGACACCGGCTGTCGCCAGCCCGCCAGTGTTGCAATGCGTCAGCAAGCGGCTGGCCGGTTTGACCAATGTGTTGCCTGCCTGCGCGATACTGTCGCACAGCGCTTTGTCTTCTTCGATCAGGCGCTGCGCCTCTGCCACCAGCGCCGGTACGAAATCCTCTTGTGCCAGCGCCAGTTTCATTCGGTCAAGGTTATTCATCAGGTTGACCGCCGTCGGGCGCGAGGCGCGCAGCGTCTCCAGCGACTGAGCCAGCGTCTTGCGGTCTGCGCCGTTTTCCGCCAGCAATGCCAGCAGCAGACTGGCGGAAAGACCGATCAGCGGCGCGCCTCGCACGCGTAACGCATGAATATGCTCCACCAGCAAAGGCACCGAATCCGCTGGCAGCCAGCGCTTTTCCTGTGGCAGCGCCTGCTGATCAAGAATAAAGAGTTGATTATCAACAACCCGCAGGCTGGTGGTCTGTAAGGTCTGCATAGCGTTAAATCCCTGTTGCGTTGTTGTAGCGTATTGTGTCAGGATGAAATCCAGATGTATAGACGTCTGAATGGCTTTATTAGCATAAGAACATGAGGAACTGGCAATGTCGCAATACCGTACCTTCAACGCCCAGGATGCTGTGGCGTATGCACAACAATTTGGTGGTCTGGAGACGCCGTCCGAACTGGTTGAAGCGCAGGAGGTCGGCGACGGTAACCTGAACCTGGTGTTTAAAGTTTTTGATACCCAGGGCGTCAGCCGCATTATCGTCAAACAGGCGCTGCCCTATGTACGTTGCGTCGGGGAGTCCTGGCCGCTGACCCTCGATCGCGCACGTCTGGAAGCACAAACCCTGGTGGAGCACTATAAATACGCTCCGCAGCACACAGTTAACATTCTGCATTACGACCCGGACCTGGCGGTGATGGTCATGGAAGATCTCTCTGACCACCGTATCTGGCGCAGCGAACTGATTAAAAACCGTTACTACCCGCAGGCAGCACGCCAGTTGGGTGAATATCTGGCGCAGACGCTGTTCCATACCAGCGATTTTTACCTGCACCCGCACGTGAAAAAAGCCCAGGTTGCGCAGTTTATTAACCCGGAAATGTGCGAAATCACCGAAGACCTCTTCTTTAACGATCCCTATCAGGTTCATGAACGTAACAATTACCCGGCTGCGCTGGAATCCGACGTTGATGCCCTGCGTCAGAACAGCCAGTTAAAGCTTGCCGTCGCCTCTCTTAAGCACAGCTTCTTCTCTCATGCCGAAGCGCTGCTGCACGGCGATATTCACAGCGGGTCGATTTTCGTCGCCGAAGGCAGCCTGAAAGCCATTGACGCCGAGTTCGGCTACTTTGGCCCGATGGGCTTTGACATCGGTACTGCCATGGGTAACCTGCTGCTTAACTACTGCGGCCTGCCAGGTCATCTTGGCATTCGCGACGCAGCAGCGGCGCGTGAGCAGCGTCTGATTGATATTCAGGAGCTATGGTCAACGTTTGCCGGACGTTTCCAGACGCTGGCCCGTGAAAAGACCCGCGATGCCGCCCTGAGCGTACCGGGCTATGCCTCTGAGTTTCTCAAGAAAGTGTGGACAGATGCGGTCGGTTTCTGCGGCACTGAGCTGATTCGTCGTAGCGTGGGCCTGTCGCATGTTGCGGATATCGACACCATCGCCGATGAAGAGATGCGCCACGAATGCCTGCGCCATGCCATTGCGCTCGGCAAGGTGCTGATTGTGATCGCTTCGCGCATAGATAGCGTCGATGAGCTGATTGCCCGGGTGCGTCAGTATAGTTGAGTGCTCTATCCCGGATAACGGCGCAAACGCCTTATCCGGGCCATGTTTTTCACCCTCTTCCTGCTTAACCCAGATACTCAATCACCGACAATCCGCCGTTGTAATCCGTGCTGTAAATTATCCCCTGCGCATCCACAAACACGTCACAGGACTGAATCACCTGCGGGCGGCCCGGACGCGTATCCATCATTTTCGCCGGTGCGGCAGGCACCAGCGCCCCGGTCTCTACCGGACGATACGGATTAGAAATGTCATACGCGCGGACACCGGCGTTCTGATAAGTGGCAAAAATCAGCGTCGAGCTGATAAAACTCCCCGGACGGTTTTCGTGCAGGTTATGCGGCCCGAAGTGCGCCCCTTTCGCCACGTAGTCAATCTCATCCGGCTGCGGGAATGTGGAGATACTGACCGGGTTTGACGGCTCGCGAATGTCGAAGAGCCAAATCAGCTTTTCACCATCTTCCTGGTTATCCAGCACCGCCTCATCCAGCACCACCAGCAGATCCCGATCCGGCAACGGCAGCGCGGTGTGGGTGCCGCCGCCAAACGGCGGACTCCAGTTGCGGTGACTAATGAGCTTCGGTTGGGTACGATCTTTCACATCCAGCAGTGTCAAACCACCATCGCGCCAGCTACCGTAGGCGGTATCACCCGCAATAATTGCATGATGCAGCGCATAGCGTTTCCCCGCTTCCCAGTCCGGCGTTTCCCCTGCCGCCTGGTTCATCCCCGGCAGCCACCAGCGTCCTGCGACTTCCGGTTTACGCGGATCGGCCAGATCGATAGTCAGGAAAATGTAATCGCTAAAACCGTCAATCAGCGCGGAGACATAAGCCCAGCGGCCACCTACGTACCAGATACGGTGAATACCGATACCGCTCAGTGACAGAAAACTCATTTCGCGCGGTTTGTCCGGCGTGGAGATATCAAAAATGCGCAGCCCCGCGCTCCAGCCTTTATCCTGTACGTCACTCACCGTCTCACCCACTGAGCGGGTGTAATAGACTTTTTCATCGGCAAAGCGGGCATCGGCAAAAAGGTCGCGGGCGTTGATTACCAGCAGGAGATCGTCATGTGCCTGCAAATGCACGTTCCACGTACCGGGAGGTGCCGCAACATAGCCTGCAGGTTTCGGATTTTTGGGGTCGCGCACGTCAACGATAGAGAAGCCCTGAGAGACCATGTGGCCGATCCAGGCAAAGCCACGGTGCACCATCAGCTGTACGCCGTCAGGGCGACCGCCCTGGTCACTATGGCCAATCAGCCGCATATTACGGCTGTATTCCGGGCGTGGAAGTTCAGTTGCCATTGTTGTTCCTTGTAAACGGGGCACGGCCTGATGCCCTCCCCTGACTATCTCCCGGATCAGGCGTTTACGCCGTCATCCGGGGCAATGTCCGTTACTTGTTTTTGGCTTCCAGCGTCGCAAACCAGGGGGCGATAAAATCTTCGGTCTGGCCCCAGCCCGGAATGATTTTCGCCAGGGACGCCACGTTCACCGCACCTGGTTGAGCCGCCAGCAGCGCCTGCGGAATGGCGGCCGCTTTAAAGTCATAGGTCGCAGGTGTCTGTTCACCGGCAATCTTATTGGCAACCAGGCGCACGTTAGTGGCGCCAATCAGTTTAGGATCCACCGCCACACTCACTTTCCACGGGCTGTTGGATTCGCGCATCAGTTGCAAATCCTGGTTAGAGACGTCAATGCTGTAGAGTTTGATCTCAGTACGCCCGTTCTCTTTCAGCGCTTTATATGCCCCCTGGCTAAAGGCATCCCAGGTGCCCCAGATTGCGTCAATCTGCCCTTTCGGGTATTTCGCCAGCACCGCGCCCACTTTGTTGGCGGTATCGCCCTGCACGTCGGAGGAGACCGCGCCGATGGATTCCAGCTCTTTAATGCCCGGATACTCTTTGAGCAGCTCAGCATAGGCTGCCTGACGGCGTTCCATTGGCGGGAAACCGGCCACCCACAGTTTAATGATGTTGGCTTTCCCGTTGAAATCTTTAGCCAGCGCGCCGAAGGAGAGTCTGGTCAGGGAGGCGTCATCCTGTTGAGTGACGGTTACGCCCGGGATTTCACCATTAACAGCGGTATCAAAGACCGACACTTTGATCCCGGCATCAACCGCTTTTTTAATCAGCGCGGTGGAGTACGGATCACGGCCCTGAGAGAGGATAATGCCATCATATTTTTGGGTAATAGCCTGGTTCACAAAGTCCTGGAATTTAGCGTCATCGCCATTACTCAGGAAGGTACTAATTTTAAACCCGAGTTTTTTGCCTTCCTGCAACGCGCCGGAAACAAACTGAGTGGTGTTGTCATCGGAACCGAGGTTACGAATCAGCGCAATGCGAATCGGCCCGCTGTGGTTAGCAATGGCGTCCGGAACCGGTGCAGGCGTAGCCGCATAACCCGGCAGCGCGCTCAGTAATCCCAGCGTCAGTAAAGAGAGTGCTATCTTTTTCATCTGTTATCCCCTGAATAATTAACGACGCTGGAAGTAAGTCAACGCAAGGGCACCAGCCAGCACCAGCCCCTTAATAATGTCCATGGCGTAATACGGAACGGAGAGCATCACCAGTCCGTTGGAAAGCACGCCGAGAATCACTGCCCCCACCAGCGTGCCGAGCGCATTCGGCTTGCCGGAGCCTGCCAGCGAGAAACCAATCCATGCCGCCGCGACCGCATCCATCAGGTAGCCGCCACCGGCGTTCACCTGCGAAGAGCCGATGCGCGAAGCCAGCAAAATGCCGCCTAACCCCGCCAGCAGGGAGGCAATGACATAGGCCGCCACTTTGTAGCGAGTGGTGCGAATACCGGATAAGCGCGCCGCTTCCGGGTTACCGCCAATGGCATACATGCGGCGACCATGGGTGGTCAGCGACAGACCAAGCTGTGCCACGACAGTGACCACCAGCATAATAATGACGATAGTTGGCACCTGGCCCAGCAGGCTGAAGGCGGCAGGAATGGTCCCTTCGGCCATATCACCGTTCGGCAGCACCATGTTTTCGGTGATCGAGCCGCCGTAGCTGTAGGTCATCGCCACCCCCTGAATCACAAACAGGCTGCCGAGGGTTGCCAGCATGTCCGGAATACGCAGCACCACAATCAGGAAGGCGTTAAACAGGCCCACCAGCGTACACAGCGCCAGCGTTACCAGAATCGCTTCGGTGGTGCCGAAGCCATGCCAGACAAACAGAGAGATCACCAGCGCGTTCGCCAGTGAAGCGGTTGAACCGACGGAGAGATCAAAACCGCCGATGGTCAGCGAAATGGATACCCCAACCCCAATTACCGTGACGATGGCAATGGAACGTAAAATGTTGATGATGTTGAACGGGTCGAGGAAGTTATCCGATGCCAGACCAAAGATGACCACCAGCGCGACAACCGTCAGCAGCATGCCCCATTTATAAAGAAAATCGAAAAACTGCTGACGGGTTGACACCGCAGCCTTAACTGAAAGGGCTTTGCTCACGCTGCCGTTCCTCCGGTGGAAAAATAAAGTAAAGTCTCTTCGCGGGCCTCCTCGCCCTTCACTTCTGCGACAATGCGCCCGTCCCAGAGCACACAAATGCGGTCGCACAGGCCCACCAGTTCGGAAAACTCCCCGGAGGCATAAATCACGCCTTTTCCTTCCCGCGCCAGCCCGTCAATCAGCTGGAACAGGTCGGTTTTGGCTTTTACGTCAACCCCTTTGGTCGGCTCGTCAAAAATAACGACGTTGGCATTGCCGCGCAGCCATTTACCAATCGCCACTTTTTGCTGGTTACCGCCGGAAAGGCGACGCAAGGTTTGCCCCGGCCCGGTAGCGCGCACGCCGACGCGGGCAATCACCTCCTGCGCCCAACGCCAGGCCTTGCGATGGCCGAACAGACTCCAGCGGGAGAACGAGTTATCCGCGCTGACCGAAAGATTCATGGCAATAGGCTCTTCAATGAAGATACCCTCTTTGCGCCGCTCTTCCGGCACCAGCGCCAGACCGCGAATCACGGAATCCGCCGGGTCACGTGGTCGCCACGGCTGGCTGTTAAGTTCGCCGCGTGTCACTTTACTTTTGCTCGCGCCAAAGAGCGCCTTGCACAGTTCGGTCTTTCCTGCTCCGGCAAGACCCGCGATGCCCAAAATTTCCCCTTTGCGCAGGCGCAGAGAGATATCTTTTAGCAGTTGCTCGTCATGCAGGCCATCGATGCTCAACAGGACTTCATCGCTATGCGGTGGCCGGCGCGGCGGATAGATATCGCTCAGTTCATGACCGAGCATCTTCTCGACGATTTGCTCGCCGCTGAGTTCCGCCATCGGGCCAGACTCAATCAGCTTGCCGTCACGCAAAACGGTCAGGGTGTCACAAATCGCTTTTAGCTCATGAATGCGGTGAGAGATAAACACCACGCCGATACCCTGTTGTTGCAGGCGTCGTACCACGGTAAACAGGCGCTCGCTCTCGTGTTGATCGAGGGGCGCGGTGGGTTCATCGAGAATCAAAAAGCGGCAGTGATGAGACAACGCGCGTGCCAGTAGAATTTGCTGCTTCTCCGCCAGCGTGCAGGTATCGATAGAGCGACGCACATCCAGCGACACGTCCAGTTGCGCCAGGGCCTCCTGCGCGAGCTTGCGCATTTCTCCCCAGCGCCAGGCATGCCCCGCCTCCGCCAGTCTGTCGAGCATGATGTTTTCCGCAATCGACAAGCCGGGGATCAGCGCCACATCCACTTCCTGTTGTACCAGATGAATGCCTAGCTGTTTGGCGTCACGCGGGCTACGGATGGCAACCGGCTGACGATTAATAACAATCTCGCCTTCGTAGTGATCGTGAGTGCCGCACAAGACCGCCATCAGGGTCGATTTTCCTGCGCCGTTCGCACCCGTGAGCGCATGCACGGAACCGCCGCGCAGAGTGAAATCGACGTGCGACAATGCGCTGAACCCGCCAAACGCGAGGCTGATAGTGCGCATTTCGAGGTGGTTAGTGCTCATCCGACGCGAGTTCCTGATAAATAAGTTTATTTGACGAATTTTTCACAGGCCGCCTTGACTGGCAACGACAGAAAAGGCATAAGATAAAGCAAAATAATATTAGCCATCCGGATGTCCAGACATAACATCGGGTTAGCGATAGTACATAAGGACACAACAAATGAGCAATACGAATATTCGCGTCGTCACTGGCCCGGCTAACTACTTCTCTCACGCAGGAAGCCTTGCGCATCTCCATGATTTTTATACGGCTGAGCAGCTTTCCCGTGCGGTGTGGATTTACGGTGAGCGCGCCATTGAAGGGGCTCGTCCGTTCCTGCCGGAGGGCTTTAACGCACCTGGCGCGAAGCATCTGTTGTTCAAAGGTCATTGCAGCGAACATGACGTGGCGGAACTGGCGCAGTTATCCGGTGACGATCGTGCGGTAGTGATTGGTGTGGGCGGCGGTGCTCTGCTCGATACGGCCAAAGCGGTGGCGCGTCGTCTTGCTTTACCTGTCGTTGCCATCCCGACCATTGCGGCCACCTGCGCGGCCTGGACACCGCTCTCCGTCTGGTACAACAACGCCGGTCAGGCGCTGCATTTTGAAATTTTTGACGACGCCAATTTCCTGGTGCTGGTCGAACCGCAGATCATTCTTAATGCCCCTGCGCAATATCTGCTGGCGGGGATCGGCGATACGCTCGCGAAATGGTATGAAGCAGTCGTGCTGGCGCCCGCACCGGAAAACCTGCCGCTGACGGTACGTCTGGGGATTAACAACGCGCTGGCGATTCGCGATGTGCTGCTGGCCAGTAGCGAAGAGGCGCTGGCAGATCAGGCGCGTGGCGAAGTAACGCAGGTATTTCGTGACGTGGTGGATGCGATTATCGCCGGTGGCGGCATGGTGGGGGGGCTCGGCGAGCGCTATACCCGTGTAGCCGCAGCCCATGCGGTGCATAACGGTCTGACGGTGTTGCCACAAACAGAGAAATTCCTGCACGGTACTAAAGTGGCCTACGGCATTCTGGTGCAAAGTGCCCTGCTCGGCCAGGATGAGGTACTGGCGCAGTTAGTGAACGCCTATAAGCGTTTCAACCTGCCCACCACGCTGGCCGCTCTTGATGTGGACATCAACAACCATGCAGAGCTGGACCGTGTGATTGCCCATACCCTGCGTCCGGTAGAGTCCATTCACTATCTGCCAGGCGAGTTGAGCCCGGCCAGGCTGCGCGCCGCATTCGAAAAAGTCGAGCATTTCACCCGCTAATTCAGGCAGGCCATAAGGCCATGGCTGAGCGGGCAATACTCAGCAAGTTTTCACGGCTCGCGCCATCGCGGGCCTGAATAGACATCCCCTGCTGAATACTGACATAAAGGCGTGTCAGTGCTTCGACGTCTACCGAACCGGGCAAGTCCCCCTGTTTTTGCGCCTGTTCCAGCCGCGTTTTTAACAGAGAAAGACCCGCGGCACGCATGCGGCGCACCACTTCCCCCAGCCTGTCATTACCTTCACTGCCCACCGCCGACAGCGTGACCATACAGCCGTGCGGCATATCGGTTTTTGTCAGCATGTCAGCAGAACGCTCCAGCCACAGCCACACCGCCTGACGTGGCGACGGTTCGGTAGTCATATGCCCCCAGATAACGGGTGCAACGGACTGCTCGTAATGGAGCAATACCTCTTCGTATAACTCTTCTTTGCTACCAAATGCCGCATACAGACTGGGGGATTTAATGCCCATCGCCTCGTATAAATCATTCATGGACGTAGCGGTATAGCCCTTCTGCCAGAAGATTTTCATCGCCTGGTTCAGGGCTTCGGTACGGTCAAACTCGCGTGGTCTTCCCCGGCTCATGGTGGCCTCCAACATTTTGTGCTGATCGACATATTAATACCATTGACGGGCACAGGGAAGTGCGTTTACTTTAATTGTGTATCAATCGACACATAATTAATTCAGGAGTCACCATGTCATCTTCACTTGCTGGTAAACGCGCGCTGGTTACGGGCGCAAGTCGCGGTTTAGGTAAAGCCATCGCTCTGTCATTAGCCCGCGCCGGGGCAGACGTGGCGATAACATTTGAAAAGTCTGTCGAAAAAGCGCAGGCCGTAGCCGATGAAATCCGCGCCCTGGGCCACAACGGTGTGGCCATTCAGGCCGACAGCGCGAGTCCACAGGCGATTCGCCAGGCGGTAACCCACGCGGTCGAGAAACTGGGCGGGCTGGATATTCTGGTCAATAACGCGGGAATCGCCCGGGGCGGGCCGCTGGAAGAGATGTCTGATGAGGATATCGATGCGCTAATCAACGTGAATATTCGCGGTGTGGTTATCGCGACCCAGGCGGCGATTGCCCATCTGCCGGAGGGCGGGCGCATTATCAACATCGGCAGTTGCCTCGCCAGCCATGTCCCACTGCAAGGAATTGCGGTCTATGCAATGACCAAATCCGCACTCAACTCATTAACGCGCGGTCTGGCGCGGGATCTTGGCCCACGAGGGATTACCGTCAATCTGGTGCATCCGGGCCCCACCGACAGTGACATGAACCCGGCAGATGGTGAAGGTGCAGAAACCCAGCGTCAGCTGATTGCCCTTGGGCATTACGGTAAGGCAGAAGATATCGCCGATGCGGTAACCTTCCTGGCAAGCCCGGCAGCAAAACATATCACCGGGACCGGAATTGATGTAGATGGTGGCCTCAACGCCTGAGGCTGGCAGGTATGCCTCTGCCGCCCGGCAGAGGTAACGCGATAGCAAACGCGCCTTTTGAAGAACGAACCGCCGTTTATGACGCCGGGCAGGACTAAATGAGCGCTGTCTGCCCAAAGAGGGCTAACAGCACTTCGCCCCGCCTTTGCCGCCGTAACGTGCCTCTTGCCGTTCGCGGAAAAACTCTTCATAAGTCATCGGCGTCTGATCGGGATGGGTGATGCGCATATGCTCAACGTAGTTGTCATAGTCCGGCACGCCAATCATCATTTTGGCGGCCTGGCCTAAGTATTTGCCTGCTTTTGAAAGGGTGTCGAACATAGTTCTTCTCTCACTGCGCCTTACTCCAGTCCTCTCCCCGAGGGGAGAGGAAGGAGAAGTGCATCTGGCCGGGCAAGCATCAACGCCTACCGGCAACGGTTAATTAATGTGCGCTTTTCGCCTGAGTGACAATCTCATCAAGGTTTGATGGCATTGGCTCATAAGGACGCTCTTGTGACGTTGGCTTGTCGATTTTCAGTGACGCCATCGCCGTTTTCACCGAGTAAAACGCCAGCACCACAACCACCACCATAAAGAAAATGGTCAGCCCGGCATCCAGGCGGTTGTTAAATACCAACTGGGAAAGCTGTGACTGGGTGTACTGTGCCGGAATCTTACCACTGTCGATCATCGCCTGGAACTTATTGGCAATCGCCAGGAAACCGACTTTGTTATCCGGGCTGAACGCTTTCTGCCAGCCTGCGGTCAGGGTACAAATCAGCAGCCAGGCCGTGGGCAACAGAGCCACCCAGGCGTAACGCTGACGTTTCATCTTGAACAGTACGACCGCGCAGAGCATCAGCGCCATTCCCGCCAGCATCTGGTTAGCAATACCGAACAGCGGCCACAGTGTGTTAATCCCGCCTAACGGATCGACCACGCCCTGATGGAGGAAGTAGCCCCAGGCGAGGACGCAGAGCGCTGTCGCAATCAGGTTTGCCGGTAAGGAGTCGGTCCGTTTCAGATTCGGTGAAATCACCCCCAGCAAGTCCTGTAGCATAAAGCGTGCGGCACGCGTACCGGCATCCACCGCCGTCAGAATGAACAACGCTTCAAACAGAATCGCGAAGTGATACCAGAACGACACATCCATCATGCCGCCCAGCGCGCCGTGCAGGATATACGCCATCCCCACCGCCAGCGTTGGCGCACCGCCCGCACGGGAGATAATCGACTGCTCGCCTACTTCTGTGGCGATCTGTTTTAACGTGTCCGGGGTAATGCTAAAGCCCCAGCCGCTGACCACCTGTGCCGCTGATGCCACCACATCGGTCGTCCCGGCAGGTGCCAGCACCGCCATCGGGCTATTCATCGCAAAGTAGACGCCCGGGTCGATGATACAGGCCGACACCAGCGCCATGATGGCGACGAACGACTCCATCAGCATACCGCCATAACCGATAAAGCAGGCCTGGCCTTCGTTCGCCAGCATTTTCGGCGTGGTGCCAGAGGAGATTAGCGCATGGAAACCCGACACCGCGCCGCAGGCAATGGTAATAAACAGGAACGGAAACAGGTTCCCCGTCCAGACCGGCCCGGTGCCATCGACGAATTTCGTCAGCGCGGGCATGGTCAGTGTCGGGCGCATAATCAGAATACCAATCGCCAGTCCAATGATGGTGCCGATTTTCAGGAAGGTGGAAAGGTAGTCACGCGGCGCCAGCAACAGCCAGACCGGCAGTACGGCGGCCACAAAACCATAACCCACCAGCATCCAGGTCAACTGCACACCGGTGAAATCAAAGAACGGAGCCCAGGTCGGGCTTTCCGCCACCCATCCACCGGAAATAATCGCAAAAATCAGGAAAAACAGACCAATCACGGAGACTTCACCAATGCGTCCTGGACGCAGGTAGCGGATGTAGATCCCCATGAAAATCGCCAGCGGAATAGTAAAGGCAACGGTATAAGTTCCCCACGGACTGTGGGTCAGGGCTTTTACGACGATCATCGCCAGCACCGCCAGGATGATCACCATGATCATAAACGTCGCCACCAGCGCGATAACCCCAGCCGTTGGCCCCATCTCCTCTTTGACCAGTTCGCCCAGAGAACGCCCGTCACGGCGGGTAGAGACGAACAGCACCATAAAGTCCTGTACCGCCCCGGCGAGCACCACCCCGGCGAGGATCCAGATCATGCCCGGCAGATAGCCCATCTGCGCCGCCAGCACTGGCCCCACCAGCGGCCCTGCCCCGGCAATGGCCGCAAAATGGTGACCGAACAGCACTTTTTTATCCGTTGGCACGTAATCCAGCCCGTCGTTGTATTTCACAGCAGGCGTTATACGGCCGGGATCGACGGCCAGTACGTTTTTGGCGATGTATAAACCATAAAAACGATAGGCAATCAGATAGATACAAACTGCGGCAACGACTATCCACAAGGCGTTGATCTGCTCACCGCGATTAAGTGCGATGTAGCCAAGAGCAAACGCCCCGACAACGGAGAGTAATGCCCAAATAAGGTATTTCCCTGAGTTATTCATAGCGATTATCCGTGTGCGTAAAAGGAGATGTTACATTTTGTTTCTAGAACAAATCGCCAGTTTTAACAACATTGAAACATTGGAATTTCGTTATCGCGCCGGGCATTTATTTCAGTGTGCTACGCGGATCACTTATGCGAGGTATATGAGTGAGAATGGGGGGGAAGAATGAGAGGGGGAAGCGGGTTTGGATTTTGGGGAAGGGTGCGGCCTGTTCCCCTCACCCTTTCCCTCTCCCCCAGGCTGAGGAATCCCCAGGAATATGACATTTTACAGCGATAACGCAGCGCAATAAGAATAATACCGTCACCGCGATCACAGGGTCCGGCTGAAAATCGATGAGACGTTGACGGCTGACCGGGGCCGCCCGCAGGAAAGCGGGCGGAGGGGATAGCCTGCAAGGATGTAGGCTGGTCCCCGACCCGAAAGTCAGACGACATAAGTCGAATGCACCGCGCCAGCGGCGATTTTCCTGGCCGGGAGCCCGGGTCGCCAGGGCGGTGGCGGTGAACCGCCCTGGCACGTTCACAGGTTCTGGTGTTACAGAAAAGCAAGGAACATAAGGTGAACGGAATGCCCCTCAGAGCCGCATGTTCCCCCCCTCACCCTGCCCCTCTCCCCGGAGGGACGAGGAGCAGTTCCACTACCCCATCACCGCTGTACTCAACCGGCAGGTACAGCAGCGCCGTCCCTGCTCATCAAACACCACAATCTCCCAGCTCTGGTTCAGACGCCCCAGATGCAGTGGCTGGCAGACGGCACGCACTTTACCCTGTGACACCGCACGGTGATGGGTGGCATTCAGTTCAGTTCCCACCACACACTGACCATCGACAGTCATCATGTATCCGGCCATTGACCCAAGCGTTTCCGCCAGCGCGGCGGAAGCTCCGCCATGCAGCAAACCAAAAGGTTGATATGTGCGGGCATCCACCGGCATTTCGGCTTCCAGCACATCATCACCCAGACGGGTGTAGACAATCCCTAAATGGTCGACCAGGGTACGGGCACTGGTGGCATTGAGTTCATCAAGCGTTAAACGACGCTTCCAGATCATTTATGCCCCCAGCGTTGAACCGCCATCCACCACAATATCCTGCAACGTGATGTGGCTGGCATAGTCAGACGCCAGGAACAATATGGTACTGGCTATCTCTTCCGGGCGGGCAATCTTACCCAGCGGGATGCCAAGCTTGAACTGCTCGCCAAAACCGGCAATGCGCTTCTGTTCCGCATCGCTGCTGGTCCACAGCGTTCGCTGCATATCGGTATCGGTGGAGCCAGGTGACACCACATTCGCCCGCACGCCGCTGGCGGCCAGCTCAAGCCCCACCGTCAGCGCCAGACTTTTCAGCGCCGCTTTCGACGCGCCATAAGCGCTCATACCGATACGCGGCGTGTGCGCGGCATCAGACGCCACGGTGACAATCGCCCCGCCCCGCTGCTGGCGAAACTGCGCCATGGTCGCCTGAAACAGATTAAACGCACCGCCAACATTGACAGCAAACGTCTCCTGCCACTCCTCCTGCGAAAGTGCATCCGTTGCCCCCATGCGCAAAATGCCCGCCGCGTTGACCAGCACATCCAGCCGCACGTTCTGCGCCAGCACCCGAGGGCAAACTCGCGAAACCTGCTCTGCGTCGGCAATATCCAGTACCTCGGTGGCGAAAGGGTAATGCTCCCCCGCAAAAGCGCGATCAAAACCGATGACCCTGGCGCCTGCCCCGGTGAAGGCGATGGCGGTGGCATAACCGATACCCTTTCCGGCCCCGGTCACCCAGACAGTTTTTCCTGAAAAATCCATTAATTGACCTCGCGGGACAGCAGCGTCCACCAGGCATCGATGGTCGGGTTTTTCGCCAGCATGACAAAATCGATATCACCATGTACTTTGCGCCAGCGCGCTGCCAGCGCCATCATGCGCACGGAATCCAGCCCGTAATCAATCAGGTTTTCATCATCGTAAGGCTCGTCGGATTCATCCAGCAGCGGCAAAATCTGCGCACGTAACGCCGCCTTGCTGGCAGGCACCGGCAACAACGCTTCGGTCATTACCACGCGCCCGGAACGGCCTGCCACATATTTCAGTGACATCAGATGCTCTTCCCGGCTGAAATCCGCCAGCGCATCGGCCACCATAAAGGGCTTGATATCGCGCATAAAGGCGTCAGTCGCGGTCGTCATGCAACCGATATGTGCGTACACACCGGTGATGATGAGCTGGTTGCGGCCGGTCTCTTTGAGCATCTGCTCCAGCGGCGAACGGTGGAAGGCACTGTAACGCCACTTCACCAGCACCGTATCGGCTTCGTCCGGGGTCAGCGCCGCCACAATTTGCTGCTGTTCAGGCGAGCGGGTCAGACCCGGCCCCCACATGTCGTTGAGCAGCGCACGATCGTCCTCACTCTGCTCTTTTGGCTGTGCCGTGTAATAAACCGGAATATTGTGCTGCTTACAGAACTGGCGCAGCGCGGCAATATTGGCAACCACCTTTTCCATCATCGGGCAGTTTTCGCCCCAGAAATTGAGGAAATACTCCTGCATATCATGAATCAGCAAGGCGGCGCGTTCAGGTTCAAATGCCCATTGCACTTTGTTATCCGGAATATCATTCGCAGTCGGCAGTGCGTAGCCGTTCAGTTTGGGAATTGCCATCTTTTCTCCTCGTTACGCCCGGGCGCGTTCTGCCAGCCACTGGCGTAATTGTTTCTTATCCACTTTGCCTACCGGAGTCAGCGGCAGGGCCTCCAGAGACTCAACGCGATCGGGCAGTTTAAAATCAGCCACGCCTTGCTCACGCAGGAAACGTCGAATCTCCACTGCCCGTATCGGCTGTTTCACCACCAGATATGCGCAGCTTTTTTCCCCCAACAGACTGTCTTCCATACTGACCAGCGCAGCGTGGATCACCGCCTCATGGCGCAGCAGTAAATTCTCAATCTCTTCGGCGGCAATCTTCTCGCCGCCCCGGTTGATTTGATCTTTCTCGCGCCCCTGCACTGTGATATAACCCGCGTCGTCAATGGAAATCAGATCGCCGGAGCAGTAGAAGCCATTGGCGTCAAAGGCGCTGGCGTTATGTTCCGGGCTGTTAAAATAGCCCCGAAAGGTATACGGCCCACGCGTCATCAGGCGGCCCACCTGGCCACGCGGCAGTGGATGACCCTTTTCATCCGCCACCCAGACTTCATCATCCGGGCACATCGGGCGGCCCTGGGTGTTGAAAATGCGCTCCGGTGTGTCATCCAGCGCGGTGTAGTTCACCAGCCCTTCCGCCATACCAAAGACCTGCTGTAACTGGCAGCCAATCTCCTCAGGAATACGTGCTGCCAGGGTGGCAGACAGGCGTGCCCCGCCTACCTGCAATAGCGTAAGCGAGGCCAGTTGCCTCTTGTCTGCCCCGTCGGCAATCGCCTGTAACCACAGGCTGACCGCAGGCGGCACCAGAGAGGTGACGTTGATGCGATGCTGCTCAATCAGCGGAAAACAGAGCGTTGCGCTGGGATCATGTGCCAGCACCACACGGCCACCCGCCAGCAACACACCCAATGAACCTGGGGAGCTCATCGCATAGTTGTGGGCGGCAGGCAGCGCGTTGAGGTAACGGGTATCCGCCGTAATCGCGCAGATTTCATTGCTGCGACGGATACTGTAGTAATAGTCATTGTGGGTACGTGGAATGAGCTTCGGCGTGCCGGTACTGCCGCCAGAAAGCTGAAAGAAAGCCACTTCATCGGCAGGTGTCGGCGTGGCGATAAAATTATCTGCCGGGCACTGGATCGCGGCCGCTAACGATTTATCACCGCTGTCGTTGAGAAATAGCGATACGCGTACCGAAGCATGTTCAGCAATAAACTCCTGCCAGAAGAGATCGGTAGCAAAGAGCGCATGCGCACGGTCAGCAATCAGCAATGCCGGTTTGATCTGCAAGGCATAGGCGTTAAGTTCAGTGCGCTGGTGGCTGAACAGCGCATTTACCGGCGCGACGCCGATTTTGAGCAGCGCAAAAAAGGTGATGTAAAACTCCGCCACATTGCCGAGTTGTACCAGCGCCGTTTCGCCGCGCTGAATGCCCTGCGCCTGCAGCCTGTTTGCCAGGTTGTCAGAAGCCTGATGCAGTTGCTGATAAGTAAACGTGCGTTCGCCATCAATCACTGCTACCGCATCGCTTTGCGCGTGGCGACTTAAGATGTCGGTCATCGGCAAATCCAGCCAGTAACCTTTTTCGCGGTAGCGCGTGGCGAATTCATCCGGCCAGCGGGTAAAGGGAATGGTCATCATCGCTCCTTAATGCAGGCCAAAAACATTGAGCATGGTGGACAGTTTGACGCCGGTTTCGCGCCACTCCGCCGCTGGTGATGACGCCGGCACAATGCCCGCACCGGCAAATAATCGAACGCGGTTTTCGTGAATGTGCGCACAGCGGATAGTGACGACCCACTCACCATTGCCTTCGGCGTCGCACCAGCCGACAATGCCGCCAAACAACTCGCGCTCAAACGGCTCCAGCCCGGCAATCAGCTTTTTCGCCGCCTGGTGAGGGAAACCGCTCAGCGCTGGCGTGGGGTGCAACAGACAGGCGAGGCTCAGGGCGTTCTCATCCGCTAGCGCTGTGCCTTCAATGGGCGTAGCCAGGTGCCACAGCGTCGGAGTAGTCACCAGTTGTGGGGTATCCGGCATACTCAGCGCACGGCTGCGCGGCGCCAGCATGGCTTTCATCGCCTGGGTGACCAGTTCATGCTCATGACGATCTTTTTCCGATGCCAGCAGTCTGATACCCGCTTCGCGGTCCAGCATGTCATCCGGCTGACGTCGCGCCGACCCGGCAAGCGGCAGAGAGCTGAATTGTTCGCCCTCTTTACGCAGTAACAGTTCCGGGCTTGCTCCCAGTAACACCGCCCCTCGCGACAGCGGAACATGGAAGTTAAAGCTCGCCGGGTTCTGGGCAATCAGGCGCTCCAGCAGCACACCGCTGTCGAGAGGCGCATCGGTGGTAATATCAATCAGGCGCGAGAGGACAATTTTGTCCAGCTCTGGCGTGGCGGTCAGCGCAGCTCCCCGGGAAACCATATCCATAAAGACATCCTGCTGCGGGATCTCCGTACGCCTTGTGACGCCGGGGGTATCGTGCCCGGAGAAGTAACGGGAGGAACGCTGCTTAGACGGACGCGAAAAGGTCTGCCAGGACGCGGGAATAAAGAGTTCAGACGGCCGGGTGGTATCAAAAGGGATGGCCCCCACCACGACTGGATTGGCGATGCCCCGCGCTTTAGCCCCGGCAAAAGCCTGTTTCAGTTTTTGCTGGAACCTGCTGTCCGGGCTATCCCCATCCACCGCCGGTTCACTGATACGGGCAAAACAACCCGATGTGGTGAAACTACGAAAGGGCGACATAAAGAAGAACTGGTCCGATGCCAGGGTTTTTGCCGCCTGTTGAACTTCCTCAGCCAATGACGTATCCATATCATCCTCCAGGAAATGATAAATATATTACGAATGATTATCATTTGAATTTTGGTTTAGTAAGCTAAAGCGAAAGACCCGGCATGTCAACCAGCGCACCCGCCTCTCTTGCGACTAACGCTTGCATCCATCATGCACAATGATGAAAATGAGAAGCATTAACTTCAACAAAAACAGGACGTGACCTCGTGAGAC
The DNA here is from genome assembly GCA_900112785.1 of Phytobacter palmae. Taxonomy (GTDB): domain Bacteria; phylum Pseudomonadota; class Gammaproteobacteria; order Enterobacterales; family Enterobacteriaceae; genus Phytobacter; species Phytobacter palmae. The sequence goes on from FONB01000002.1 coordinate 138,772, forward strand.
TCCCTTTGCTATGCCGTAAGGCCCTTATCATATTGGGTATTTTTGTTTTCGGACTTTCCGCAGCCACCGCCGCCGACTGGCCGCGTCAGGTGAATGACAGCAAAGGCAGCCATACGCTCGACCATAAACCTCTGCGCATTGTCTCCACCAGCGTGACGCTGACAGGTTCACTGCTGGCTATCGATGCCCCGGTTATCGCCAGCGGCGCCACCTCACCGAACAACCGATTCGCCGACGATCAGGGCTTTTTGCGCCAGTGGGGCGAGGTGGCCAAATCGCGCAATGTCGCACGTATTTATATTGGCGAGCCTAACGCCGAAGCCGTTGCAGCCCTGATGCCGGATCTGATCCTCATCAGCGCTACCGGGGGTGACTCAGCGTTATCTCTTTACGATCAGCTCTCAACGATTGCCCCGACCCTGGTTATCAATTACGACGATAAAAGCTGGCAAGCCCTGCTCACCCAACTGGGCGAAATCACCGGCCAGGAAAAACAGGCCGCAGCCCGTATTGCTGAGTTTGATAAGCAGATGGCCGATGTAAAAGCACGCATAAAACTGCCGCCGCAGCCGGTTAACGCGCTGGTTTATAACCCGGCGGCGCACAGCGCGAACCTGTGGACCACCGATTCCGCCCAGGGCAAGCTGATGCAGGAACTGGGGTTCACCCTCGCCACGCTACCGGAAGGGTTACAGACGCTGCAAAGCCAGGGTAAACGTCACGACATCGTGCAACTGGGCGGCGAGAACCTGGCGGCCGGTCTGAACGGCGAAGCGCTCTTCCTGTTCGCCAGCGATCAGAAAGAGGCTGACGCGCTGAATGCCAACCCGTTGCTTGCCCATTTAAGCGCTGTGCGGAACAAACGTGTTTATGCGCTTGGCGCCGAAACGTTCCGTCTCGATTACTACAGTGCGACGCGGGCATTAGCGCGGCTGTCCGCACTGTTTGGCTAAGACCTTCCGGCTGGCGCTACGCTTCGCCGGGCGAAGCCCACACCCGTCGCCCGGGTCAGGCGCTAGCGCCGCCATCCGGGGACGCTACCGGAATCTGACGGAACTGACGCAATTTGCGTAATATCAACACCAGCACCACGCCCACTATTGCCAGTACAAAACCACTGCTACTGGCCGACGCCGCTGGCGTCATAACGACGCCAAGCCCGCCCAGCACCGCCGCGCCAGTCGCATCGCCCGTCACGTTTTGCGCCGTCCACAGCCCATTGATACGTCCCAGCATCGCTTCCGGCGTTTGCGTCTGAATCAGCGTGTACTGCAACAGGGAACTGATCGCGCTCAGCCAGCCAAACAGGGCCAGAAACGCCGCACCTAATACCCAGTACGGCATCAGGCTGAATAAGCCAATGGCGACGAAGGCCCCCACGCTGCTACACAGCATCAACAGGCCCGGACGCGGATGTTGCGCCAGCCGCCCACTGGTTAATGCCCCGGTCGCCGCGCCAAGCGGGATTGCCGCATACAGCACGCCAATTTGCGCCGCCGAGATATGCCACTCAACGGCCAGTGCGGGATAAAGCACGCGCACAGCGCTGGCCATGGTCAACAGGGCTCCCAGCAGGGCAATACCGCCGATCAGTGGGCTGTTAAATAAAAAGCGAATCCCCGCCACCAGCGAAGACAATGGATGTTCACGCGGTTGTGGTGGTGGTGGCAACACAGGCAAGCTCAGCAACGGCAACAGGGTGATAAACGTCCCTGCAGCCGCCAGCCCGTAGTTCCAGGCCACCCCGCCTGTTGCCAGCAACAGACCACCGCACATCGGGGAAATCACCGAACCCAGGCGTACCGTCAACATAGTGATCGCCCCGGCCTGCATCAAATTTTCACGCCCGACCAGCGCTGGCGTCGCCGCCAGCAGCGCGGTCACTCCCAGTGACGCGAAAAAACCATCCCATAAGCCAAGTAAATAAATCGCCAGCAGAGACGGTTCCGGCAGTAGCGCATTAAGCCACAGGCCAATGAAGCCAATACCGCAGGTACCGCGCGCCAGCAGGATCAATTTCTTACGCTCATAGCGGTCGGCAAGCACGCCCCCGGCCATCAGCCCCACGAACATCGCGCCGCCGGTCAGGGTAACGGAGAGACCCACTTGCCAGCTTGAACCGGTCATCGCCTGAATCTGTACTGGTACGGCAACACCCAGCAAACCCAGCGATAAGATAGAGATAAAACGGGCGAGAAATACGGCACGAAAGGCCGGATGCGTCTTCAAAAGGCTTACATTCAGCAGCCGGGATTGTTGGTTCATTACAACGCCTTAAGGCAATCTTTTTTTATTCATTCCATGGCGTGCATGGTAACATAGACAAACAAGATCGATAACGATAATTACTATCATTATCAAGTCAGGAATGTTCTATGTCGTTTCCTCGTTCCCCGAGGCGTATCGTCACGCTCCTCGGGTTGGTGATTCTGCTTATTGTGGCAATGGCGCTCAGTATGCTGGTCGGTGCAAAAGCGATGCCCGCCAGCGTGATCCTGGATGCGCTGACAGGCACCTGCCAGAGCGCAGACTGCACCATCATTCGCGACGCACGCTTGCCAAGAACGCTGGCCGGGTTACTCGCGGGCGGCGCGCTCGGTCTGGCGGGTGCGCTGATGCAAACCCTCACCCGCAACCCGCTGGCCGATCCAGGCCTGCTGGGCGTAAACGCCGGAGCCAGTTTTGCGATTGTCCTCGGCGCCGCTCTTTTTGGCGCCGCCTCCCCCGTCGAACAACTGGCGCTGGCCTTTTGTGGTGCGCTGGTGGCCTCGCTGATTGTCGCCTTCACCGGCAGCCAGGGGGGTGGACAACTCAGCCCGGTACGCCTGACGCTGGCGGGCGTGGCACTGGCCGCCGTGCTGGAAGGGCTTTCCAGCGGGATTTCGCTACTCAATGCCGATGTCTACGATCAGTTACGCTTCTGGCAGGCCGGCTCGCTGGATATTCGTACCCTGCAAACGTTGAAAATTGTCCTGCTGCCGGTGTTGCTGGCCGCGACTGTTGCGCTGCTGTCCAGCCGGGCGCTGAACAGCCTGAATCTGGGCAACGATACCGCCACCGCGCTTGGCAGCAAAGTGGCGCACACACAGCTTTCTGGTCTGCTGGCTATTACCGTACTTTGCGCCAGTGCAACGGCAGTAGTCGGCCCCATCGCTTTTATCGGGCTGATGATGCCGCACCTTTCACGCTGGCTGGTGGGGGCCGATCACCGCTGGTCGCTGCCGGTCACCCTTATTGCCACCCCGGCTTTGCTGCTGTTTGCCGATATTGTTGGCCGTCTGCTGGTGCCAGGTGAGCTGCGCGTGTCGGTTGTGAGCGCCTTTATTGGCGCACCGGTCCTGATTATTCTGGTTCGTCGCGTACGCGGAGGTGGTCTGTGATCGCCCCGTCCCGTCGTCTGATAATCAGTTGTCTGCTGATGCTGCTGGCAGGCCTGCTCTTTACCCTCTGGGGTCTGCGCAGTGGCGCGGTTATGCTGGATAGCCGCCAGGTCATTGATGCGCTTACGGGGAGTGCGCCGCGCGCCATGCAGCTTGTCGTCATTGAGTGGCGATTGCCCCGCGTACTGATGGCGCTGCTGATTGGTGCCGCGCTGGGCGTCAGCGGCGCTATCTTTCAGTCACTGATGCGAAACCCGTTAGGCAGCCCGGATGTGATGGGCTTTAACACCGGGGCGTGGAGTGGCGTGCTGGTGGCGATGGTGCTTTTTGGGCAGCATCTGACGGCGATTACGCTCGCCGCCATGGCGGGCGGCATTCTGACCTCGTTTATCGTCTGGGCTCTGGCGTGGCGAAACGGCATTGAAACCTTCCGCTTGATTATCGTCGGTATTGGCGTGCGGGCGATGCTGATGGCCTTTAATACCTGGCTGATTTTACAGGCCTCGCTGGAAACCTCGCTTACTGCCGGGCTGTGGAACGCGGGATCGCTCAACGGTTTGACCTGGGCGAAAACTTTCCCGTCTGCCCCCTTTATTCTGCTGATGTTTATTGGCGCGGCATTGCTTTCCCGCCGTATGCGACTACTGGAGATGGGGGATGACAGCGCCTGTGCTCTTGGGGTAAGTGTTGAGCGCTCACGCCTGCTGCTGATGCTGGTGGCCGTCGTCCTGACCGCCTCTGCCACAGCGCTTGCCGGCCCTATTTCGTTTGTCGCGCTCGTCGCGCCGCACATTGCCCGGCGCATCAGCGCCACCGCGCGCTGGGGCCTGACACAATCGGCCCTCTGCGGTGCCCTGCTTCTGCTGGCTGCGGACATCTGCGCACAGCGGCTGTTTATCCCTTATCAGTTGCCGGTGGGCGTTGTCACCGTCAGCATTGGCGGTATCTACCTTATCGCCTTGTTAATTCAGGAGTCCCGCAAGAAATGATCGATACTCAGGCCCGTTTGCGAGGCGAACAGTTAACCCTGGGCTACGGTAAGAAAATTGTCGCCAGAGACTTGAGTGTCTCGATTCCCGACGGCCATTTTACGGCGATTATTGGGCCGAACGGCTGCGGAAAATCAACGCTGCTGCGCACCCTGAGCCGACTGATGACGCCAGAAAAAGGCCATGTTTATCTCGACGGCGAACAGATCCAGCGTTTTGCCAGCAAAGAAGTGGCGCGCCGGGTCGGGCTACTGGCGCAAAATGCCACCACGCCAGGGGATATTACCGTTCAGGAACTGGTCGCCCGTGGCCGTTATCCGCACCAGCCGCTGTTTACCCGCTGGCGTCGGGAAGATGAACTGGCTGTCACCCGCGCTATGCGTGCTACGGGAGTCGATACGCTGGCGTCGCAGAGTGTGGACACACTGTCAGGCGGGCAGCGGCAGCGCGCGTGGATAGCGATGGTGCTGGCACAAGAGACCTCCATCATGCTGCTTGATGAGCCAACCACATGGCTTGATATCAGCTACCAGATAGATCTGCTGGAGTTGCTCAGTGAGTTAAACCGTGAGCAGGGCTATACGCTGGCGGCGGTGCTGCATGATTTGAACCAGGCCTGTCGCTATGCCACCCATTTGATTGCCCTGCGGGACGGCAAAATTGTGGCGCAAGGCGCGCCGAAAGAGATTGTCACAGCGGAGCTTATTGAAGCGGTATACGGTTTGCGCTGTATGATTATTGAAGATCCGATTGCCGGTACGCCGCTGGTGGTGCCACTTGGCCGACGGTCGCTTTGATATTGTCCCGGATGCGGCGTCGCCTTATCCGGGCTACGGCTGATTTGTAGCCCCGGTAAGCGCCCGCGCTACCGGGGACATTCTCCTGACAATTACCCTAACAACTCCCGTACTACCGGGCCGATGGCTTCAAACGCCTGCGGTGAAATGATATCCACGTGGGCGCAATCCTGGCGGTAGACATCCAGTTCACCCACCCACGGCGCCCAGGCCTTTTGTGGACTCATCCCAGGTGTCAGCGTGCGTTCAGCGACGAACAATGTCGCTTTACCGTCAAACTTCACGCTATGCGCCGTGGTCAGCAGACGTACCGCATCGCCATAGTTGCCTTCAATGGCGGCAAAGAGTTCCGTCGAGGCTTGCCCTTTTTGCGCCGCCAGGAAGGCCTGCCGCTCGCGCTCGATTTCCGCCAGCACGTCCGGGTCCAGCCCGTTGGCCTCTTTCTCCGCCCAGTTCTGCGTCTCCGGCGGCCAGGTATCCAGAAGCCCTAAAAAGGCCACTGTTTCCCCACGCGCATGCAAGCGGGCAGCAACCCCCTGCGCCAGCGTTCCGCCCAGCGAGTAGCCGAAGAGGTAATATGGCCCACGTGGCTGTCGCGCCAGCAGTGTCGCAAGATGATGTTCGCACACCTCATCCAGCGTGGCGGCCTGCTGCATCGGCCCCTCAGGACGCGGTGACTGGATGCCTGTAATCCCCCAGCGCGGCGAGAGGTAGCGCGCCAGCACGCTGAACTGCCAGGCAAAGCCGGAAGCCGGATGGAAACAGAACAAGACGGGGCCATCACCGTCACGCAGGGGCAAAAGAGTTTCCAGTCCGAGTTGACTGTCGGCCTGTGCCTGCGTCAGCAGGGCCGCCAGTTTCTCAACAGTTGATGCAACCATAATTTGTCCAGCCGTCACCGGGCGATCAAACGTCTGGCTCAGCTGTGCGGCCAGGCGCATCGCCAGTAAAGAGTGGCCGCCAAGAGCAAAAAAATCGGCCTGCGCATGGTGAACTTCGCAACCGAGCAGCGAGTAAAAAGCTTGTGCGATCCGGGTTTCCACCCCCGCCTGCAGCGCCCGGCCGACCTGCTCACGCGCGGGCTCAGGCAGAGGCAGCGCTTTTCTGTCGAGCTTACCGTTGGCGCTCAGCGGAAGTTCGCTTAATTGCAACAGCACCACCGGTACCATATGCGGTGGTAGCTGCGTACTAAGTTGCTCGCGTAGCGCAGTGAGATTAAGCGGCAGGCCGCTCTCTGAGACCACATAGCCCACCAACTGGCGCGCATCGCCATTGCCAGCCGCCGCCTGATTCAGTACGCAGGCATGGGCGACGCCCTGCGCGACATCCGCCAGCGTCTGTAACGCTTTATCGATCTCACCGAGCTCAATACGCTGCCCGCGAATTTTGAGCTGGTCATCGCTGCGTCCCAGATATTCCACCGCGCCGTTATCCAGCCATTGTGCCACGTCACCGGTGCGGTACATCCGCTCGCCGGGGGCAAACGGGTCAGCAATAAAGCGGCTGGCGGTCAAATCCGGTCGTCTCAGATAGCCTTGCGCCAGTTGGATACCGGTCAGATACAAATCCCCCGCCACACCCGGCGGCACCGGCTGCATCATACTGTCCAGAATCCGCAGACCGGTATTCCAGACCGGGTAACCAATCGGCACGCTGTTACCCTTCACTGCCGCCAGTTCATCGCCGAAGGCCGGATACCAGCTCACGTCGACGGCAGCCTCAGTAGGCCCGTAGAGGTTGTGCAAAGGGGCGCCGGTCAGCTGTTCCCACTCGCGGCACAGGGCCGCCGGAAGCGCTTCGCCGCTGCAAAATACCTTGTTCAGGGTACGACAGCTTTCCTGCGCCGTTTCTGGCGTCAGTGACGTAACAAACGCGGCCAGCATGGAGGGTACGAAGTGCGTGGTGGTTACACCAAAACGGGCAAAAAAGCGTTGCAAAGCCTGCGGGTCACGGTGTGCCTCGGGTTCGGCCATCACCAGTTGAGCACCCGCTATAAACGGCCACCAGAACTCCCACACGGAGACATCAAAACTGCACGGCGTCTTTTGCGCCACCACATCCTGTGCGTTGAGCGGATAGTGGTTTTGCATCCACAACAGACGGTTCACGATAGCGGTCTGTCCGACCATCACCCCTTTTGGCCGCCCGGTAGAGCCCGAGGTAAAAATAATATAGGCGGTGTGTTCCGGGCGGGACAGCGCCAGAGGTTCTCCCCCCGTCGTCGCCAGCGGCGCGGTGTAGCTAAGGTGAGCGAGTCCTGGCAGATTGTTAAAACGCGCAAGCTGGTCATCAGAGGTGATAAGCAGACGCGGCCGGGCATCTTCCAGCATCATGTGCAGCCGCTCATCCGGATAACCCGTATCAAGCGGCAGCCAGGCGGCCCCGGCTTCAACAATGCCATGCAGTGCCAGCGTCAGGAACACGGAGCGCGGTAGCGCGACGGCAACGCTGTCACCAGGCTTAACGCCACGCTCACGCAGAAGGCGGGCCAGCGCCACCACCTGCTCACGCATTTCCCGGTAGCTAAACTGCCAGTGCGCATCGGTCAGCGCCGGGGCATCCGGCGTTTTTGCCGCCTGTTCTGCCACCAGTTGGCTTAGCGTTGTGGAGGGCAACATCATGCCGGTATCGTTAATCTTTTCGATTCGCTGCCACTCGTCGGTGGAGATCAGCCGGGCCTCACCGCAGCGAAGCGTCGGCTCCGCAGCAAACTGGTTCAGCAGGTCGTGCAAACGGGCCACATGGCAATTGAGCACGCTTTGCTCGTAGCGGCTGCGGTTAGCCAGCACTTCCAGCGTCAGGCCGCCCTCTTCGTCCGGGAAGAGCGCAATCTCCAGATCGTTAACCGGCCCTGTTGCCAGGGTGTGGGTTTGCCCGGCAATGCCGTCAACATCCAGCAGGTAATCAAACATTTTGACATTAAAAACCGGGCCAAAAAGCGGCTCATCGCCGGTAGCACGTCCCGCGTCACGCAAGATCTGCTCGGCATCATAGCGCTGATGGCGGCGCATCTTTTTCAGTTGCCCGGCAAGCGCACTGGCCAGTTCTGCCAGGGTTTGCGTCTCGTCAATGTGTACGCCCAGCGGCAGTACATTGAGCACCGGCCCGGTTGCGGTCAGCGCCGCCGAACCCATGCGCCGCATAAAAATAAACCCGGCGGCATAATCCAGCCGCCCACAAAGTCGCCCTAGCCACAGCGCAACCAGCGCTAACGCCAGATCGGCCGGCTGACACTGGCTCGCCGCCTGGGTCAGGCGACGGAAAGCGGCGGTATCAAGGCGACATTGCAGGCGCAGAATATCGGTCGTCACCGCACGACCCGCCAGAGGCGCTGGCGACAGGGAAACCGGTTCAGGCAGGGTGCGTTGTTGCTCCGCCCAGAAGGCCTTGTCTCGCTGCCATGCCTCGCTTTCCCGGTAGCGCTGGTACTCCTCCACCACCGCAGAAAATGGCGTAAATGGCGTCGGCGGGATGGCATCACCCGCACGAAGGGCGCGATAAATGGCGGCGATCTGGCGGGTAATGGCAGGGAAACTAAAGCCATCCACCAGTAAATGGTGATAACGCTGATACCAGTACCAGCGACAGGTATCGACCTGAATAAGCAGATGACAGAAAAGCGATTTACCGCTGTCCGCGCGAAGATCCTGCGCAAGATCAGCCTGCATTAAAGCCAACGCGGCCGCGTGCGGGTCGGCGTGATGTCGAACATCCATCAACTGCGGCCGGGCAAATACCACGTTATCGTCCGGTTGCTGCCAGACGTCGCCATTCTCTTCCACAAAGCGCATACGCAGCGTGTCGGCCTGCGACAGCCCTTCGACAATGGCCTGCGCCAGCAACGGCGCATCCAGTTCGCCATCCAGCCCGACATAGTGGGCCACGCTCCAGGCGTTGGGTAACGTAGAGAGTTTTTCGGCCATCCAGATCCCCGGCTGCGCGGCCACGAGGGGTAAACGTGTGGTCATTCGCGTCTCCTTAACAGGCGTGGTGCGCCGGGGTTAAACTCTGCCAGTGGGCCTTAAGCCAGGCGTTACACACCTCCTGCGAGGCGGGCTGACACACGACGTGCCATCCATGCGGTAACGCACACTGTTGTGGCCACAGGCTGAACTGCTGCTGCGCGTTTTGCAGAATAAAAAATTGCCCCTGCTGGTTATCGAAGGGGTTGCTGAATTCCATACCAGGCTCCTGTCGTAATTGCGCTTATTGCGCCGCGCGCGTCAGAGGCTGCCAGAGGGTCATGAGCCCTGCGGTCAATCCACCGCGCCAGCAAAGCGCATCATGTCCGCCGTCAACCTGACGCCAGAAAACCGTCCGCTGTGTGTGTTGCAACTGGGCATAAAGGGCCAGATTGGCCCGAAAAATAATCGGCTCGCGCACGCCTGCCTCCAGCACTATCCGCAACCCCTGCGCCGACAACTCGCCGCGTTTAAGTTGTTCGATAAGCAGGCCATCTTGTTGCCCGCCTCGATCCGGCCACCAGTAGGAGCCAGACTGACTTAGCACGCAGCCAAAACGGTGCGGCCAGTTCAGGGCGGCATACAACGATGACAAACCGCCAAAACTCTGTCCGGCCACGACCGTGCGACCCGCATCATCGCTAAAGGGGGTTGTCGCCCGCACTTGCGGTAACAGCTCCTGCTGAACCGCCAGCCAGAAATCAGGGTTGCACGGCAGCTCCTTGCTGCGGTGGGCCATATCGATCACATCGATTAGCACATAGACCGCAGGCGGCAGTAATCCCTGCGCGGTGAGCGCTGCCAGCGCGGGCCAGACAGGCATGCTTTCGGCCCAGAACTGACCGTCGAGCAGTATCGCCATCGGGCGTTCGGCGCTGTGGTCATCACCAGTGGTGTACACCCATACGCGGCGACGGTTATTCAGGCGCTGGCTTTGCCATGTCAATACTGTCGCCGGGGTGTATGCCGTAGCGGGCAGATCCCACCCCGGCTGATGTGGCGCGCCGGGCATCGCCAGTGGCGACACGGGATGGCCTCTCCCGCCACGCCAGGAATGGGGGTTAAGCGGATCGGCAATGGCGCGCGGCAGTAGCTTGCGCCAGCCTTCGCGCAGTGCCGCACGGTCCGGTGGTATCCGGGCAAAAACCTGGGGTGAAAAGTCGTCCGTCCGGTCAGAGGGGATCAGGCAATAGCTTCCGCGCCAGCCTGCTTCCAGTCGCGTTTGCCAGCACCAGATATCCGTGCCGGGCATGCGCGTCAGCGACTGTGGCATCGTCTGCTGATGGTGGTCAGTTACGCCAGTGATGTAGATCCAGACATGCTTAATACTGGAGGTGGTTTCTGTTCCTGCCGGGTCACGCCACCAGAAGGTAACCTGATAATGTCCCTCGCTTTCGGGACGCCACTCCGGCCCCTCTTTTGCCTTCCACCAGGCCTCGCTTCCCGCTATCGACGTCAACGCTATAACCTCATTTTTTCTGTGGAAACTTTTGCTTGCAGATCAAGAAATATTGATAATATTATTGATAACTATTTTCATTTGCAATAGCGTATTGCCGCGCTTTCGCGAGCGCGTCTTTCATATTCACAATGCCCTCTTTTGCGGATTTTCTCAGGATGAGCCCCTTCGCAACTGAATGGCAATGGCATGCCGTATTTCTTACCCTTCTGGGGATGGATCGCGTGGGAATGCGGCAAGAAAAGCAGGAAAAAAACAATGAAAAACAAAATGCGTTCCCTGACCCTGTTGGTCAATCTGGGAATATACGGCGTTGCTTTACCCGCATTCGCAGCGGAGACGAACACCGACGAAACAGCCAGTAATGATGACACCGTTGTTGTTACCGCTGCGCAGCAAAATCTGCAGGCGCCAGGGGTATCCACCATCACCGCGGATCAGATCCGCAAAAACCCACCGGCCCGCGATGTTTCCGAAATCATCCGTACGATGCCCGGTGTAAACCTGACGGGTAACTCTACCAGCGGTCAACGTGGCAATAATCGCCAGATCGATATCCGCGGTATGGGGCCGGAAAATACGCTTATCCTGATCGACGGTAAGCCGGTAACCAGCCGCAACTCTGTTCGCCTTGGCTGGCGCGGCGAGCGTGATACCCGTGGCGATACCAGTTGGGTTCCGCCAGAGATGATCGAGCGCATTGAGGTTCTTCGTGGCCCGGCTGCAGCCCGTTATGGCAACGGTGCGGCGGGCGGCGTGGTGAATATCATCACTAAAAAATCGACCGATCAGGCATGGCACGGCTCGTGGAACAGCTATTTCAATGCGCCTGAGCACAAAGAGGAAGGTTCGACCAGACGTACGGATTTTAGCCTGACCGGCCCGCTGGGCGACAGTGTCAGTTTCCGTCTCTACGGCAATCTTGATAAGACCCAGGCCGATGCCTGGGATATCAACCAGGGCCACCAGTCGCAGCGTACAGGGACTTATGCCAACACCCTCCCGGCCGGGCGAGAGGGCGTCATTAATAAAGATATCAACGGCGTCGTTCGCTGGGACTTCGCGCCCTCACAGTCTTTAGAACTGGAAGCAGGCTACAGCCGCCAGGGCAACCTTTACGCCGGGGATACGCAGAACACCAATACCAACCAGCTGGTAAAAGATAATTACGGCAAAGAGACAAACCGTCTCTATCGCCAGACCTACTCATTGACCTGGAACGGTGGCTGGGATAATGGCGTGACCACCAGCAACTGGGCGCAATATGAACATACGCGTAACTCCCGTACGCCAGAAGGCCTGGCGGGCGGTACTGAGGGGATCTTCGATACTACCGCCACGCAGAAGTATGTTGATGCCGATCTGAGTGATGTCACGTTACACAGTGAAGTGAATCTTCCACTGGATTTGTTGGTTAACCAGACTCTGACCCTGGGCACAGAGTGGAGCCAACAGCGCATGAAGGATATGCTCTCCAACTCTCAGACCTTCCTGGGCGGCAATATTCCTGGTTCCAGCAGCACTGGCCGCAGCCCCTACTCGCAAGCAGAGATTTTCTCCCTGTTTGCTGAGGACAATATGGAGCTGACCGATACCACCATGCTGACCCCCGCATTGCGTTTCGATCATCACACCATTGTCGGCGACAACTGGAGTCCATCACTCAACCTGTCTCAGGGGCTCGGCGATGACTTTACGCTGAAAATGGGTATCGCCCGTGCATATAAAGCGCCAAGCCTGTACCAGACCAACCCGAACTACATTCTGTACAGTAAAGGTCAGGGCTGCTACGCCACCGGCGCCGCCACCGGCATCGGCTGCTATATGATGGGTAACGATGATCTGAAAGCGGAAACCAGCATCAATAAAGAAGTGGGGCTGGAGTTCAAGCATGAAGGCTGGCTGGCGGGGGTGACCTGGTTCCGCAATGATTACCGCAACAAAATTGAAGCAGGCACTGAACCCTTTGGCCGGACCTCCATCAGCAATAAAGGGAAAACAACTTACACCGATATCTATCAGTGGGAAAACGTCCCTAAAGCAGTGGTGGAAGGCCTGGAAGGCACGTTGAACGTCCCGGTTAGCGAGACCATTAACTGGACGAACAACATCACTTACATGCTGCAAAGTAAAAACAAAGAGACGGGTGAACGTCTGTCAATCATTCCGGAATACACGCTGAACTCAACGCTGAGCTGGCAGGTTGTGCAGGATGTTTCCGTGCAGTCCACCTTTACCTGGTACGGCAAGCAAGAGCCGAAGAAATACAATTATCAGGGCAAACCGGTTACCGGCTCGGATAAGCAATCCATCAACCCTTACAGCATCGTCGGCCTGAGCGCGACCTGGGATGTGACGAAAAACGTCAGTCTGACAGCGGGCATAGACAACATCTTCGACAAGCGTTTATGGCGTGAAGGCAATGCACAGACCACCGGTAGCACAACCGATGTTTCTTATATGCGTGGCGCGGGTGCGTACACCTATAACGAATCCGGCCGCACCTGGTATATGGGTATCAACACCCACTTTTAAGCACCAACCTTCCCTCTCCCTTCGGGGAGAGGGCGGGCGTGAGGCGACATATGCACACCGTTCACTCCACGCTGCCCCTCCATTCCCACCAGGTCCACCTCGTCACCTTCGACCCCTCCACCTTTGCGGATCGCGACCTTTTATGGCTACCCCATCATGACCGCTTAACCCACGCCGGGCGCAAACGGAAAAGTGAACACCTGGCCGGGCGCATTGCCGCCGTACATGCCTTGCGCAAATATGGTCATCAGGCAGTACCCGGTATCGGCTCAGGCGGTGAACCGCTCTGGCCCGCCGGACTTTACGGCAGCATCAGCCATACCGGGCAGACCGCCGCCGCTGTTGTTTCATCTGCCTGTGTCGGCCTGGATGTGGAGAAGGTGTTCACTGCCCAAGTGAGTGCAGAGATTGTTGAGAGCATCGTGAATGCCGAAGAATACACGTTGTTGCAACAAACCCCACTTCCCTTTACGCTGGCGTTATCGCTAACTTTTTCAGCAAAAGAGAGTCTTTTCAAAGCCTTTTCCGCCATCACCCTTCCCTTCCCCGGCTTTCACAGCGCGCAGCTTATCGCACTGAATGACCGGTCGCTCACCCTGCGCATAACCGGGAAATTTAGCTATCATCATGCAGGCATGTGCGTTGATATTGCATGGATTGCGCATGAAACCATGGTCATCACGCTGGCATCGGGTCTCCCTGCAGGATCGTGATCCTTTTCTCCTTTTAAGAAATTTGCTGCGCAAACCGTAGACAGTTCGCCATTGCCGTTTTATCGTTAACTTGAATAATAAATCATTATTGAATAAATATTCAATGTGGAGAAAAAGATGAAAACGACCCTACTGAAATCGGCTGTACTCGCTTCCCTGATCGCCGCTTCCGGCTCGCTGTTTGCAGCGGATAACGGGCTGATCGCCATTATCACCCCCTCACACGACAACCCATTCTTTAAAGCGGAAGCGGACGGTGCGGCGGCAAAAGCCAAAGAGCTTGGCTACACCACCCTTGTGGCTTCCCATGACGATGACGTCAACAAACAAAACCAGTTGATCGAAACAGCCATTGCCCGTAAAGCGAAAGCGATCATCCTTGATAACGCCGGGGCGGATGCCACCGTCGGTCCGCTGGAAAAAGCCAAAGCCGCAGGCGTTCCGGCCTTCCTGATTGACAGGGAGATCAACAAAACCGGCGTTGCCGTCGCGCAAATCGTCTCTAACAACTATCAGGGCGCACAGCTTGGCGCGCAAAAATTCGCCAAATTACTCGACGGCAAAGGCAAATATGTCGAACTGTTGGGCCGTCAGTCTGATACCAATGCCAGCGTCCGCTCCCAGGGCTACCACGATGTACTGGACGATTTTCCGGAGATGAAAATGGTGGCGCAGCAGACTGCGAACTGGAGCCAGACCGAAGCCTTCACCCGTATGGAAGCCATTTTGCAAACCAACCCGGATATCGTGGGCGTGATCTCCGGTAATGACACCATGGCGCTTGGCGCAGAGGCGGCACTGAAAGCCGCCGGGAAAAACAACGTTATTGTGGTTGGCTTTGACGGCAGTGACTACGTTCGTGACTCCATTATCAATAAAGGCAACATCAAAGCCACCGTCCTGCAACCAGGCTGGCAGCAGGCACAAATGGCGGTCGAACAAGCCGATCACTTCCTGAAAAACGGCAAAGCCCAGAAAGAAGAGAAACAGTTGATGGACTGCATGCTGATCGACGAAAGCAACGCCAGCAAACTGAAAATGTTCAACCTGAGCAAGTAAGGGCGGAGATGTTATGTCGTTAAAACAATGGGGTGCTGCATTCGTAGGGTGCACCACCCTGTTGCTGACGGCCTGCACGGTGGTGGATCTGGATGATAATGGCAAGCCGATAATGCCTGCCGATCCGAATGCGAAAGCCAGCTTCGATAACATGACACCACAGCAGATCGCGCAACAAACATGGCAAGAACGCGTCATCGACGCCGCCCACAAGCATGCACTGGACGCCACCGCACTGACTACACAACTGAAGGCAACAAGCGATAAACCTCAAAGCGTGTTTGTTCGCCTGACGAGTAAGGTTGAACGTGTCGATGTCAGTAATGAACGCGAACAGAAACTGGTTATCACTTTCAACGGCCAGCCGCTGGAAGTACAGACTGGACCGGTTATTCAGGGCAACGCCATTCGCGATGCCACAGGCTTTAAATTTGAAGACTTTACCAACCAGGTTCAGTTTGCGCAGTTATCACGGGCTTACAACCGCGAAACCATTAAGCACTTACCCAAAGTTGATGACAGTTGGGCGGGCAAACAGGCCACTGTGCTGATGGCCGTCACCATTAAGGGCGGTAAGGCAACAGATGCTGCGGCACTGGAGTTGAAACAGGAGGCACAGTAATGAGCGATGTACCTGTGGATGACATTATTCTGCGTACGCGCGGCATATCGATGCTCTTTCCTGGCACCGTCGCGCTGGACAACGTGGACTACAACGTCTGGCGCGGCAAAGTGAATGTGATCATCGGTGAGAATGGCGCAGGGAAATCTACCCTGATGAAAATCCTCGCGGGTGTACAGCAACCGAGCCTGGGTGATATCGAACTGAATGGCAAACCGGTAGAGATTTCCAGCACCCGCGCCGCTGCTGCGCTGGGTATCGGCATGGTGCACCAGGAGCTGAATCTGTTTGAAAACCTCAATGTTGCCGAGAACATTTTCCTGGGGCGCGAGTTACAAAAAGGGATTGCCCCCATCAACGAGGCCGAACAGGAAAAGCGGACCGCAGAGCTATTAAAACGTCTCGACCAGCCCATTTCGCCGAAAGAGCTGGTTGGTAACCTGAAAGTAGGCCAGCAGCAGTTAGTGGAAATCGCCAGGGCGCTGGCGGAAGACGCGGACATTCTGATCCTGGATGAGCCCACGTCAGCGCTGAGCAAAACGGAAGTGGAGATCCTCTTTCGCGTGATCCGCGAGCTGACCCGCCAGGGGGTGTCGATTATCTATATTTCACACCGTCTGGAAGAGCTAATGGCCATTGGCGATGTCATCACCATTCTGCGCGATGGCAAGTTTCAGGCCGAAGCGAAAGTGTGCGACATCGACGTGCCGTGGATCGTGCGTGAAATGCTCGGCAGCGATCCGGTGAGCAATTTTCTGGCGCCGGGCCGTACTTTTGGCGCACCGGTGCTGGAAGCGGAGCATATCACCTGCGTTAACAGCGCGGGTAATACGGTGGTGGACGATGTCACCTTTAAAGTGCACAGCGGTGAAATTGTCGGTATTTACGGCCTGATGGGCGCGGGGCGCACGGAGCTGTTCGAATGCATGCTCGGGACCGAACGCAACTACCTGGGCAAACTGTGGCTCGACAGCAAACCCGTGCCGCAGCGACTGGCAACGGCGGATCGTATCCGTATGGGGATGAGCCTGGTACCGGAAGACCGCAAACGTACCGGAATCTTCCCGATATCGTCGGTGGCGACCAACCTGACTATCGCCAGCCTGTGGCGGCGATTGCAGCGTGGAATCACCATTTCGCAAAAAGATGAGCAGGCGGTGGTGGCCAGTACGATTGGCAATCTGTCGATTAAGGTCTCAACGCCGGAGGTTGAAATCCAGGCGCTGAGCGGCGGTAACCAGCAAAAAGTGGTTATTGGACGCTCGCTGTTAACCAACCCGAAAGTCCTGTTTCTGGACGAACCGACGCGCGGGATTGACGTAGGGGCAAAAGCCGACGTCTTTCGCATGATGGTGCAACTCTCCGAACAGGGGATCGCAGTGGTCTTTTCCACCTCCGATCTGAAAGAAATCATGGCGGTATCTGACCGCATTCTGGTGATGTCCGGCGGCAAACTCACCGCCGATATCGTGCGCGATCGGGCCGAAGAATCGGCACTGGTAACGGCAAGTGCTCAGGGGTTCTGATATGAAAACAACACAGTCTGTGGCAGTGGCACCGCGCGCAAGCGCATCGCTGTCACGCGAAAGCATTCTGCTTCTCTTGTTAAAGCTGCGTACTTTTATCGCGCTGTTCCTGATTGTTGGCTTCTTTACCGCCACGGTGCCCGGCTTCCTCTCAACGGGCAGCCTGGTCATCATGATTAAACATATCGCCATTAACGCCTTCCTGGCGCTGGGCATTACGTTTGTCATCATCACCGCCGGGATCGATTTGTCCATCGGCGCAACGCTGGGCCTGTGCGGGATGATCGCCGGCTGGATGATCACTAAAGGCATCGTTCTGCCGATGTTTGGCATCGCCATCTTCCCCAGCGTCTGGGTGATTGTGCCGCTGGTGTTGCTGACTGGCGGCTTAATTGGGGCGGTGAATGGCTGGATAATCACCCGCTATAATGTCGCGCCGTTTATCTGCACGCTCGGTACGATGTATGTTCTGCGTGGCGCCGCGATGCTCACTTCCGACGGGCAAACCTTCCCGGGGCTGTCCGGCAATCCGCTGCTGGGCAATACCGGGTTTGATGAGATTGGCGCCGGTACGCTGTTTGGCATTCCGTGGGCTATCTGGCTGATGATCGTACTGGCGGTGGTGATTGCCTATGTCGCGCGTCGCCTGCCCTTTGGCCGCCACGTTTATGCCATCGGCGACAACGAGCGTGCGGCAGAGCTTTCCGGCGTGAAAGTGAAGCAGGTAAAAATCTGGGTCTATACCATCTCCGGGCTCTGCGCGGCGCTGGCCGGGATTGTGGTCTCAGCACAGTTGCTGGCGAGCCACCCGGCGAACGGTACAGCCTTTGAAATGAATGCCATCGCCGCCGTGGTCCTTGGCGGGACCTCACTGGCAGGCGGTCGCGGCACCGTGCTGGGGACACTGATCGGTGCCTTTGTTATCGGTTTCCTCGCCGACGGTCTGGTGATGATGGGCGTGAGCGAATTCTGGCAGATGGTGATTAAAGGTATCGTAATTATCGTTGCAGTCATCATCGATCAGATGCAGAACCGTATGCAGCAAAAAGCGGCGGTAGTTGCGCAAAAAGCAGTGATAGAAAGTAAGTAGTTTTATCGGTTTGGCCTGGGTTTCTCAGGCCTCAGATAACCGATAAAACCACCAGAGTGGATGGAACGGCGTAGATACTGTGAACGTCTTCAACCTTTTTAGCCACGGCTGATTCGTTTTCCCGCATGACCACCACAGCGACATCTGTGTGCCCCCTGGCGCAGAGCGTGCAGCGAGGGGTTTGAATCCACGCTGAAATCGGTGAGATGCAGACCCGATTCCCCTCACCCCAGCCCTCTCCCCGGGGGAGAGGGAGAAAACCGGTCGTAGTCCGGGTAAGCGCAGCGCACCCGGGACTCCCGGAGGCGGCGTAACCCAGGTCAGCCATTGCTCACCAGGCTACGCGCCGTGGCGTAATCCGTGATCAGGACATCAAGGTAATTTCCCTGCAGCGCGCCGCGAACAGCATTGTGCTTTTCCGGCCCGCCCGCGAGACCGATAACCTGCTTACAGGCGCGGATTTGTTCCAGCTCCATGCCAATAACCGGGTCTTCTTCCTGGCTAAGGACCGGTTTGCCCTCCCGATCGTAGTAATGCAGACAGATATCCCCCACCGCGCCGCGTTCGGACAGCAGATGCAACATATCTTCGTTGTAATAGTTGCCGGAGTTTTTGAGTAACTGTGATGGTTCCAGCTCGCCAATTCCGACAATCGCCACATCGACCTCGGCAAATTTTGCCACAACCGCCGCCACGTCCGGGCTATTGACCAGACGTGCGCGCTCTTCAACGGAGTGCTCAATACTCTGCGAAGGCAGCAGCCAGGCCGGGCAGCCTAAATATTCCGCCAGTTGTTGAGTCAAAATAGTCGCCTGCACATTACCGTTTGGCCCAACACCGCCCAGCAGTTGGATAACCCCCTGAGCGCGAATATTCTGCGGATGCATTTCATCGACCATGCAGCGAATGGTGCTACTCCAGGCGGAGATCCCCACCAGGTCTTCCGGACGGACGCGCGTTTCCATATAGTGTGCCGCCGCACTGCCGATGGCATGTTTTATTTGTGCATTGCTGGCCTCTTCACCCACATCCACGACAATGGCCTGACGAATGCCATACTGCTGCTCAATGGCCTTCTCCAGCGACACGAAAATATTGGTGGGCTGTACCACGGTGATTTTCACCAGCCCTTCTTTTTGACAACGCGTCAGCGCGCGTGAGACAAATGACTGTGACAAGTTCAGCAACGAGGCAATCTCTGACTGCTTTTTATTCTCGTTGTAGTAAAGCGTGGCGATTTTCACCAGCAAACGCTGCTCATCCTGCTTTGACATTGGTTTCCCCTTGAATCTTCTCCTGTCATTTTTATTCATACCCGAATAGATAACAAGCCGCACAATGCCGGATGGGATGATCCAAATGTGATCGTATTCTCCTTTCTTCCATATTGCTCGCACAAGGCGTAGACAAACCCCAGGACAAGGCATATCTTTATCTATGAATAATAAATCAGTAGTGAATATATATTCAAAGCATTAACAACCTGACGTTTGACTTTGCGAAATCGACCGCAAAATGGTGCGCAGGTGCGCTTTTTCACCCTGACTGAATATTTATTCAAAATAGATTATAAATTCATGAGGTGGACTATGAATCCGTTTTCGCTCTCTGTAGCGGAGCTTGAAAAAAAAGCACGCGCCGTACGCCGTCGCATCATCGTGCTGAATGCCGAAAGCCCGGCAGGCGGGCACACGGGTGCAGACCTATCCCAGGTTGAGCTGCTGACTGCGCTCTACTTCCGTATTCTGAACTGTTCGCCAGAGCTGAAAGACAGCGATGAACGCGACATTTACATCCAGTCAAAAGGTCACGCGGTGGGCGGTTATTACTGCATCCTGGCGGAAGCCGGATTTATCCCTGTTGACTGGCTTTCAACCTATCAGCATCCCGATTCGCATCTGCCGGGCCATCCGGTAAAACATAAAACGCCGGGTATTGAACTCAATACCGGCGCACTGGGCCACGGCCTGCCAGTTGCCGTCGGTATAGCTCTGGCGGCCAAACGCAGCAACAGCAAACGCCGGGTGTTTGTCGTGACCGGCGATGGTGAACTGGCTGAGGGCAGCAACTGGGAAGCCGCGCTGGTCGCCGCCCATTACCAGCTCGACAATCTGGTCATTATTAACGACAAGAATAGCCTTCAGCTGGCCGGCCCGACCAAAGAGATCATGAACACCGATCCGCTGGACGAAAAATGGCGCGCCTTCGGCATGCAGGTAACCGAGTGTAATGGTAACGATATGGCTGATGTGGTGGCGACGCTGGAAGGATTGCAGCCTGCCGGGAAACCGCACGTTGTGATTGCTTATACCACCAAAGGCGCTGGCATCTCCTTTATTCAGGGGCGTCCGGAGTGGCACCACCGGGTGCCGAAAGGGGAAGAAGTTGAACTGGCTCTGGAGGAACTGAAAGATGAGTAATAGCGAACATCTCGCAACGGTGATGGTAAATGCGTTTATCGATGCCGTTGACCGTGGCGTAGACCTGGTGCCGGTGGTGGCAGATTCCACCTCCACGGCCAAGATTTCACCTTTTATGAAGAGGTTTCCGGGTCGCCTGGTGAACGTGGGTATCGCCGAGCAAACGCTGGTGGGTGCCGCCGCAGGGCTTGCCATTGGCGGAAAAGTCGCGGTGACCTGTAATGCCGCGCCATTTTTGATCTCGCGGGCCAATGAACAGATCAAAGTGGACGTTTGCTACAACAATACCAACGTCAAACTGTTTGGCCTGAACGCCGGTGCCAGTTATGGCCCGCTGGCCAGTACGCACCACAGTATTGACGATATTTCCGTGCTACGCGGTTTTGGCAACATCGAAATTTACGCCCCCTCCTGCCCCGTTGAATGCCGTCAGATAATCGACTATGCGCTGGATCACGTCGGCCCGGTCTATATCCGTCTGGACGGCAAAGCGCTGCCGGAACTGCACGATGAAGGCTACCAGTTCAGGCCTGGCGAGATTGATGTGCTGCGCGAAGGGAAAGACGTTGCGCTGGTGGCGATGGGATCAACAGTCCATGAAATTGTCGCCGCCGCCACACAACTGGCAGAAGCCGGTATTGAGGCCAGTGTTATCAGTGTACCGTCTATTCGTCCATGCAATACCTCGCAGTTACTGGCCGCACTGAAAACCTGTAAAGCTGTCGTCAGCGTTGAAGAGCACAACGTCAACGGTGGCGTGGGCAGCCTGGTCGCCGAAGTGCTGGCAGAAGCCGGATACGGCATCCCGCTTTGCCGCCTCGGCATCCCTGATGGTCAATATGCTATCGCCGCCGATCGGGCCTCCACCCGCGCACGCCATGAGATTGACGCCGCAGGCGTGGTGAAAAACGCCCGTGAACTGCTGGCACGGTAATAAAAATAATAAAGAGCAACTTACTGGAGAGAGCAATGTCCCGAATTCCCCAACAACTGACCATGGCGGTTATCATTGGTAACCGTGGATTTTTCCCGAGTTACCTGGTGGCAGAGGCCCGTGAACAGGCGGTTGCCCTGTTTGGCCGTCTTGGCATCAAAACCATTATGCTCGACGAGACCCAGACCGAACTCGGCGGCGTTGAAACCCGCCAGGATGCCAAAACCTGTGCCGAACTGTTCCGCGCCCACCGTGATGAGATTCATGGCGTGGTTGTGCTTCTGCCAAACTTCGGCGATGAAAAAGCGGTGGCGGAAACCCTTCGCCTGTCGGGTCTGAACGTCCCGGTACTGGTACAGGCAGAAGAAGATAATCTGGATAAGATGGGGCTGGCGACGCGCCGCGACAGCTTCTGCGGCAAGATCTCCTTGTGCAACAATCTGCGCCAGTACGGCATCCCGTTCACCCTGACCACACAGCACGTTTGCGCCCTGAGCGGTGAGGTTTTTGAACAGGATCTGAGGCGTTTTGAGCAAATCTGCCGCGTGGTGAGCAGCATGCGTGGCGTTCGAGTGGGGGCCATCGGCGCACGTCCGGCCGGTTTTAATACCGTTCGTTACAGCGAAAAATTGCTTGAGCGCCTGGGCATTGCAGTGGAAACCCTGGATCTGTCCGAAGTCTTCACCCGTATCAAATTACTGCGCGATGACGATATCCGCGTTGATGAGAAACGCCGACTGTTGCTCGATAACGCCGACGCCAGCGGTATCGCCGCTGACAAACTGCTCACCATGGCGAAACTGTTTGTGGTAATCAGCGAATGGGTTATCGCCAACGATATCGACACCACGGCCATTCAGTGCTGGACCTCATTGCAGGAAAACCTGGGCATTAACGTCTGCTCCATCATGAGTGTGATGTCCGGTCAATTGATGCCATCAGCCTGTGAAGTCGACGTGATGGGTGCGCTTTCTATGTACGCGCTGGCAAGCGCCAACATGAGTCCGGCCTCGATTGCCGACTGGAATAACAATTTTGGCGATGATCGCGACAAATGTGTGCTCTTTCACTGCGGTAACTTTGCTGCTGCCAGCCTGGAAACTCCACATATGGGCACCGCCGATATTATCGGTACCACCGTGGGTAAAGAGAACACCTGTGGCGCAGTACATGGTCGACTGAAATCCGGCCCCCTCACCTATTTTCGTCTGAGCACCGACGATTTGACCGGGGAAATCAAAGCCTATGTGGGCGAAGGCAAATCCGTCGACGATCCGCTGGATACCGTCGGCTGCCGCGCGGTTATACAGGTTCCGCATCTGGAAGAGTTACTGACCTACATCTGCCGTAACGGTTTTGAACACCACGTGGCGATGAACCATGCGGCCAGCGGCGCCATCCTGCATGAAGCCTTTACGCGCTATCTCGGTGTTGATACTTACCTGCACCAGTAACGTGTGCACATGGGCATGATGGAGAAATACCGTGTCGAAAGATATTGTCATTGCGCTTGATGAAGGGACGACCAACGCAAAAGCTGTCGCGCTGGATGAACAGGGCAACGTGGTGGCGAAAAGTTCGCGCTCGTTGTCGATCCAGACACCACGCGAGGGCTGGGTAGAGCAGTCCGGCGAACTGCTGTTGCAGGCATCGCTGGCGGTAACAGGCGAGGTCATTGCGCAGGTTGGCGCCGAACGCGTAGCCGCGCTGGCGGTCAGCAATCAGCGGGAAACGGCCATTGGCTGGTATCGCGCAAGCGGGGTGCCATTAGGTCCGGCCATCTCCTGGCAATGCTCGCGCACGGCAGATTTTTGTCATGCCCTGCGTGAGCAAGGTCAGGAAGCGAAAATTAAAGCGGTGACGGGTCTGCCCGTCGCCCCGCTGTTTTCTGCGTCCAAAATGTGCTGGCTGCTCAATTCGGTGCCCAATGGTCAGGCGCTGGCAGAGCAAGGCGAAATTTGCCTGGGGACGATAGACAGTTGGCTGCTCTGGCACCTGACGGCGGGCGAGGCGTTTTGCTGCGACTACTCTAACGCTTCGCGCACACAACTACTGAATCTCAACACCGCCGACTGGGACGCGGAGATGCTGGCGCTCTTTCGGCTCCCCCGTCAGGCATTACCCGCAATTCGCCCCTCCAGCGGGTTATTTGGTTATACGAAAGGGCTGGGTGCAATTCCGGATGGTATCCCGGTGATGGCGATGATTGGCGATTCGCACGCGGCATTATTCGCCCACAGCCTTGGCGCCGCCGGGTGTGTGAAAGCAACGTACGGTACCGGTTCATCGGTGATGGCTCCGGTGGCATCCGCGCAGTGTGACGTGAAATCGCTGGCGACCACCGTGGCCTGGCACGATGGCGAGCGGCTGGTGTATGGGCTGGAGGGCAACATTCCCCATACTGGCGACGCCGTGGCATGGATGACGGAAAGCACCGGCTTAAGCGAATTGCCGCAAGCGGAACTGGCGCAAGCCCTGAATTCACTGCCTGCCTCGGTGGAGTCAACGCTTGGCGTCTATTTTGTTCCGGCACTGACGGGGCTGGGCGCGCCGTGGTGGGACGAAGATGCGCGTGGTCTGATCCATGGTCTGAGTCGTGGGGTCAAGCGCGCGCATCTGGTGCGTGCGGCGCTGGAATCCATCGCCTATCAAATTGCCGACGTAGTGGTTGCCATGCGCCAGCACGGCGATTTTGCTTTAAAAGCACTGATGGTCGATGGTGGTCCCACTAAAAACGACTGGCTGATGCAGTATCAGGCGGACCTGCTGGGTTGCCCGGTGATGCGCAGCGACGTCCCGGAGTTATCGGCAATGGGGGCCGCACTTCTGGCACGTAAAGCACTATTGCAGGTCGATAGCGAACAGCTTCGCCAGTATCTTCCTGAGCATGTGACCTTTACACCGGACGACCTGCGCCACGGTAGATTGCAAAATCGCTGGCATGACTGGCAAAGCGCCGTGCAGCTTGCCCGCAGACAGAAAACGCAGGCAGGTTAAGAGTTTGGGTGCATGAGGTTTAAACCTGACAAGATGGGTTGCGGGGATTGCTCCCCGCAGTTCAGATTAGCGACTTCTTCGGTTCGTAAGCGAGACTAGCTTTAAACTCAATACCACGTTGCCTGTAGCTCATCTCGCAAAGCGAGTCGCGTACTAACAGCGTGAAACCCAGTGCCGTTATACACAGCACCACGATCGCCACCAGGGCGTACTTTGTCAGCATGTCATTGCCTGCGTGCAATAAAGAGACTAACATCCAACCTGTCCAGGGTTCGGATGTAAGCCTCAGGTTGATAACACTATCTCCTGGGGCTTTCACCTTTCTGAACCCTGCAAATGCCTGGCTCAGAAAGCCTCAGGCACCCGCGAGAATGCTACCCGTTTACTTCCCTGCAGACGAATAAAGCTGTATTTCTATCCAGCTAATTTCTCTTTTTCAGAAAAGATAAAAAACGCTAAAACCCGGACCGCTTTTTCGGCTTCATTTTCATAGCCAAATAATCTGGTTTATTCCCTAAGCGCATAAATAAAGACGAATTTAAACTTTAAGAAAAATCGGAAGCAGCCTAATTTAACGATACAAAATAATCACACTTAATTAACTTTACAGGGATCTCATATGGCCAAAAAACTGCTCCCCCTCGTCATCATGACACTGCTTTCTGCCACCAGCTATGCTGCGACGCCACCGGATACCCTGGTTGTTGCACAAGGGCTGGACGATATTGTCAGCCTGGACCCGGCAGAGGCCAATGAGCTTTCCAGTATCCAGACCGTACCCAGTCTCTATCAGCGCCTGGTTCAGCCTGACCGTGAGAATCCGGAAAAAATTAACCCGGTGTTGGCAGAAAGCTGGCAGCCTGATGCGGCAGCCAAAACCCTGACTATCAAACTAAAGAGTGATGCGAAGTTTGCCTCCGGCAACCCGCTGCGCCCGGAAGACGTGATTTTCTCCTACACCCGCGCGGTCACCATGAATAAATCCCCGGCCTTTATTCTGAACGTCCTGGGCTGGGAACCGGACAATATCGCCAGCCAGTTAAAGAAAATCGATGATCATACGATTCAGTTGCGCTGGACGGCGGATGTCAGCCCGGCGGTAGCACTGAATATTCTCTCTACCCCTATTGCCTCAATAGTGGATGAGAAGCTGGTGAGCGCGAACATCAAAGATAATGATTTTGGTAATGCCTGGCTTAAGCTGCACTCTGCGGGTAGCGGAGCATACAAAATGCGCGTTTATCAACCGCATCAGGCTATCGTACTGGACGCCAATGCCACCTCACCGGGCGGCGCGCCAAAACTGAAAAATATCATTATTAAAAACGTGCCGGATCCGGCCTCCCGTCGTCTGTTAATTCAACAAGGCGATGCCGATGTGGCGCGCGATCTCGGCGCCGATCAGATCAGCGCGTTAACAGATAAAAAAGGCATTAAGGTGCTGAGTATTCCGTCTGCTGAGCAGAACTATCTGGTCTTTAACACCGGCAACAGCGCGAACCCGTTACTCAACAACCCGGCATTCTGGGAAGCGGCGCGCTGGCTGGTCGATTACGACGGCATCACCAAAGATTTGCTGAAAGGGCAATATTTTGTCCACCAGAGTTTCCTGCCGGTCGGCCTGCCTGGCGCGCTGGAAGATAACCCGTTTAAATTCGATCCGGCGAAAGCAAAAGAGATCCTCGCAAAAGCGGGGATTAAAGATGCGCACTTCACGCTGGACGTTGAAAACAAACCGCCTTTCATCACTATCGCCCAGTCCATGCAGGCCAGTTTTGCCCAGGGCGGTGTGAAAGTGGATCTGTTACCCGCTGCGGGTAGCCAGGTCTATGCGCGCGTGCGTGCCAAACAGCATCAGGCGGCAATTCGTTTGTGGATCCCGGATTACTTTGACGCCCACTCCAATGCCAGCGCCTTCGCCTACAATGACGGTAAATCCAGTACGGTTGCCGGGTTAAATGGCTGGCAGATCCCCGAATTGAACAAAGCAACGCTCGCGGCGGTCGCCGAGCCGGATGCTGCTAAACGTCTGGAACTGTACAAAACAATGCAGCAAGAGTTGCAGCACAAATCTCCTTATGTCTTTGTTGATCAGGGGAAAACGCAAATCGTGGTGCGTGATAATGTGAAAGGTTATCAGCAAGGGTTAAATGCGGATATGGTGTGGTATGACCGCGTAACCAAGTAAGTGAATGATTGCGCCCGTGACCCTCTCTCATTACGGGGGAGGGTTATCATTTAAGAATGATGTTATTAAGAGTTAGTCATGTCTCACATCTCACCCAGGCTGTTACGGGTTATCCAGACCCTGATAATCCTCGTCCTGACGTTGTTTGGTCTGTTACTGGTTACCTTTTCACTCTCGGCACTCTCGCCCGTTGACCGTGTGCTGCAAATTGTCGGCGACCACGCCAGCCAGTCGACCTACGATCAGGTCCGTCACCAGCTCGGGCTGGATCAACCGCTTCCCGTGCAGTTCTGGCACTATTTGCTGAGCCTGTCTCACGGTGATTTAGGCACCGCCAGCGCTACAGGGCAACCAGTCTTACAGGATTTACTCTCCGCGTTTCCTGCCACGCTGGAGCTGGCCACCCTCGCATTGATTATCGGCACAGCGCTGGGTATTTTCGCAGGCGTGTTATGCGCTCGTTTTGCCGGTTCCCCGCTGGATCTGGCGGTGCGCACCTTTACCCTACTCGGTAACTCAGTCCCCATCTTCTGGCTCGGTCTGTTAATGCTGGCGCTGTTCTACGCTAACCTGCAGTGGAGCGCAGGTCCCGGCAGGCTGGATGATATTTATCAGTACACTGTCACTGCGCAGACCGGCTTTGTACTGATTGATACCTGGCTTTCCGGCGACAGCCAGGCATTCAGAAATGCCCTGAGTCATATGGTGCTTCCGGTCACCCTGCTCGCCTATTATGCTCTGGCCAGCATTACCCGCCTGACCCGCTCGGCCTGCCTGGGCGAGTTGAATAAAGAGTACATCTTGCTGGCGCGCGCAAAGGGGGCTGGCGAGATGACAATCATGCTGCGCCATATCCTACCGAATATTCGGGGCACACTCCTGACCGTGGTCGCGCTGTCGTATACCAGCATGCTGGAAGGCGCGGTGCTGACCGAAACCGTCTTTTCCTGGCCGGGGATTGGCCGCTATCTTACGACCGCGCTGTTTGCTGGCGAC
This sequence comes from Phytobacter palmae, assembly GCA_900112785.1. Lineage (GTDB taxonomy): Bacteria > Pseudomonadota > Gammaproteobacteria > Enterobacterales > Enterobacteriaceae > Phytobacter > Phytobacter palmae. The sequence continues at coordinate 166,439 of FONB01000002.1, forward strand.
ACCACCGCAATCATGGGCGGTACGCTGGTTATCGGTGTCTGCTTTGTCCTGATAAACAATCTCGCCGACCTGCTGGTACGGCTCACTGATCCGAGGATTCGCTAATGCCGACGACTCTCTTTTTACGCCGTCTGCGCCATTCGCCCGCGGGTTTTAGCGGATTGATTATCGTGGGATTACTCCTGCTGGTTGCCGTACTGGCACCCTGGCTGGCGCCGCAAGACCCCAACTGGCAGGATGCCGCATCGCGCTTACAGCCCCCCTCGGCCGCCCATTGGCTTGGAACCGACAGCTATGGTCGTGACTTGCTGTCACGACTTATTTACGGCACGCGTCCGGCGCTGGGGCTGGTAGCCCTGGTCACTATTATTACGCTGCCTGCCGGTTTGCTGGTCGGCATTCTCTCTGGTTATTACGGTGGCTGGCTGGAACGTGTGCTGATGCGCTTTACCGATGTGGTCATGTCAATGCCGCGTCTTATCCTCGCGTTCGCATTTGTCGCCATGCTTGGCCCGGGCCTCGTCAATGGCGCACTCGCACTCGCGCTGACCACATGGCCTGCCTATGCGCGGCAGGCACGCAGCGAGATCCAGCGTCTTCGCCACAGCGATTATCTGGCAGCGGCAGAGATGATGGGGATCCGCGGCTGGCGGTTATTGCTGGGGCATATTCTGCCGCTCTGCCTGCCGTCAGCGATTGTACGTCTGGCCCTGGATCTGGCGGGCATCATCCTCGCCGCCGCCGGGCTGGGATTTTTAGGCCTGGGGGCACGCCCACCGATGGCGGAATGGGGAGCCATGATCGCCGATGGCATGCAGGTTATCTTCGATCAGTGGTGGATTGCCGCCGCTCCCGGTGCGGTCATTTTACTGGCAAGTCTTGCATTTAACCTGTTGGGCGATGGCCTGCGCGATGTACTGGAGCCACAGCATGACTGAAAAACGGATTGTCGTATCGGGGCTTAATGTCGATTATCCCGGCGCCCGCGTGGTTAATAACCTGAACTTTACCCTGGGAAATGAGCGCCTCGCGCTGGTGGGCGAATCTGGCTCCGGTAAATCAATGACCGCCCGCGCACTGATGGGGCTGGTACGTAAACCCGGCATAGTCAGCGCCAGTGAACTGAGCGTATCCGGGCACAATTTACTGACCCTTGAAAATAAAGCATGGCGCGCACTGCGCGGCAATGGCATTGCGATGGTATTACAAGACCCACGCTATGCGCTCAATCCAGTACAAACTGTGTTTGCACAACTGGACGAAGCTCTGACGCTCCACCAGCGTCTGAACCGTAAACAGCGGCTGGAAAAAATAAACGAAGCATTGCGCGCTGTGGAGCTGGAACCTGCGGTATTGCAACGCTATCCCGGAGAGCTTTCCGGTGGTATGGGCCAGCGCGTGATGATCGCTATCGCGCTGGTTAACGATCCCCAGGTGCTGGTTGCGGATGAACCCACCTCAGCCCTTGACGCGCGCCTGCGCAATCAAATCCTTGAACTGCTGGTGGCGCAATGTGAACAGCGGAAAATGGCCATGCTGCTTATCAGCCACGATTTGCCGCTGGTCGCGCAGCATTGCCATCGCGTACTGGTTATGTACCAGGGGCAAAAGGTGGATGAAATGCCCGCCAGCGAACTCCCTAATGCCACGCATCCTTACACGCGCACGTTGTGGACCTGCCGTCCGCAGGCGCAAACCTATGGTCAAATGCTCCCGACGCTTGACCGCAGCCAAATTTTTACGGAGTCAGATCATGGCCATCGCTGAAATTCGCCATCTGGAGGTAAGCTTCGGGGAAAAAACTGTCGTCCGCGATGCCAGTTTTACCCTCGAACAGGGCGAGACGTTTAGTCTGATTGGCGCATCAGGCTGTGGCAAATCAACGCTGATGCGGGTACTGGCTGGGCTGCAGCGCGAATGGCGAGGCGAAATGTCACTGTTCGGTTCAGAGATAAAAGCGGGCGTACGTTACCAGGGAGCATTGCGACGCAACGTACAAATGGTTTTTCAGGATCCGTATGCTTCACTGCACCCCAACCACACGCTGTACCGCACTCTCGCGGAACCGCTACAGATCCACCGCGAGAAAGCGCCAGAGCAGCGGGTCCGCACAGCACTGGAAGAGGTGGGGCTTCCTGCGGATGCGGCCAGACGCTACCCGCATCAACTTTCTGGTGGACAGCGTCAGCGCGTAGCGATCGCCCGGGCGCTATTGTTGCGCCCGCAAATTCTTCTGCTTGATGAGCCGACATCGGCGCTGGATATGTCAATCCAGGCAGAGATCCTCAACTTACTGAACCGCCTGAAAGCCCAGCACAAAATGAGCTATTTGTTGGTTAGCCACGATGCGGACGTCATTGCGCATATGTCTGACCGGGCCGCCTTGATGGCGAACGGCAAAATCGAACGCTTTTTTGACCGGGATGCGCTGGCTCGTGGCGAACACCGTATGGGGTAAATGAAATGGGTTTGGGTGCGTGAGGATCCTACCTGATAAGCGGAATTGCGGGGATTGCTCCCCGCAATTCAGATTAGCTACTTCTTCGGTTCGTAAGCGAGAACAGCCTTAAACTCCGTATCCCGTTGTTTGAACGTCATCTCGCAAAGCGAGTCCCGTACCAACAGCGTGAAACCCAGTGCCGCCATACACAGCACCACGATCGCCACCAGGGCGTACTTTGTCAGCATGTCGTTGCCTCCGTGCAAAAAAGAGACTAACATCCAACTTGTTCAGGGTTGGGATGTAAGCCTCAGGTTGATAACACTATCTCCTGGGGCTTTCACCTTTCTGAACCCTGCAAATGCCTGGCTCAGAAAGCCTCAGGCACCCGCGAACATCCTAACCTCTTCATTTCCTTTGCACGAAAGAAAAGCTGTATTTATATCCAGTTAACTTCACTTTTCAGAATAGGTTCAGGCGTGACGCTATGACTTCGCCAGGCTGCCAAACTGCCCGAGCACGGCATCAAAAATCGCCAGCCCTTTTTGCACTTCTGCAGCACTCATGGTGCACGGCGGTACCACGTGAATACGGTTTTCGGCGATGAAAGGCAAAATACCCGCCTGGAGCAACGCACCTTTGATCGCCGCCATATCGGCCGCGGCTACTGGCGTTTTCGCCACGCGGTCGGTGACCAGTTCCAGCGCCTGGAACATTCCACGCCCACGCACATCGCCGATCAACGCATGTTTCTGCGCCAGTGACGTCAGGCCTGCGCGCAGCACGCCGTCCCCTACCGTCGCCGCGTTTTCTACCACTTTTTCCTCTTTCATCGCATCGAGGGTGGCAACAATCGCCGACATCGCCAGCGGATGACCGGAATAGGTCAGGCCGCCTGCAAAGAAGTGGTCGTCAAAATAGTGCGAAATTTTCCCGGAGATAATGACGCCGCCCGCCGGTACGTAACCCGCATTGACGCCTTTTGCAAAGGTGATGAGATCAGGAACAATGCCATCCTGCTCGAAGGCAAACCAGCTCCCGGTGCGGCCAAAACCGGCCATCACTTCATCGACAATCAGTACAATGCCAAACTCATCGGCCAGTGCACGCACGCCTTGCATATAGCCTTTTGGCGGCACCAGAATCCCGGCGGTGCCCGGTACGGACTCCAGCAGGATGGCAGCAACAGAATTCGGCCCTTCACACTCAATCATCCGGCGCAGATGCGCCAGTGCGCGCTGGCACTCTTCTTCCTCGGTCGTGGCGTTAAATTCGCTGCGATACAGGTACGGGTTAAAGAAGTGAACGTGCCCACGGGCATATTCGTTCGGGATACGGCGGGAGTCGCCCGTTGCCACAATAGCGCTGCCGGTATTCCCGTGGTAGGAACGGTATGCAGAAAAAATCTTGTCGCGCCCGGTGTACATACGCGCCATACGCATGGCGTTCTCGTTGGCGTCGGCACCGGCGTTAGTAAAGAACACCTTGCTAAAGCCTTCGGGTGCCAGGTCTACGATGCGTTTTGCCGCTTCACCGCGCGCGAGGTTTGCCGTCGCCGGCGCGATAGTGGTCAGCTCTTCCAGTTGTGCCTTCATTGCCGCCAGAACGCGCGGATGTTGATAACCGATATTGACGTTTACCAGTTGGCTGCTGAAATCCAGATACGTGTTGCCATCGTAATCCCACAATTCGCACCCTTTGGCACCGGCGATCACCAGCGGATTGAGGCTGCCTTGCATCGACCATGAATGGAACACATACGAACGGTCCAGCTGACGTACATCATCGTTGGTTATCGCCATCTCGCTCTGAAGTGCCAGTTTCATACCCTGCTCCTTTCATACCGTTGTTGTTGATTCCATCATGCGGCGCGCCACCCACAGTCAGGTAGAGCCAGTCTTGTTAGCGGCATGTGACACACGTGTCACATATTTACTCACCAACTGGCTCTGTCTCTCCTGCGCGCGCGTTTTTTATAGTGGCGAAAGAAACCAGCACAGGAGAGAGAGATGACAACAGCAAAGAAAGTGGTCTTTATTACTGGCGCGACATCCGGGTTCGGCGAAGCCGCCGCACGGGTCTTTGCCAAAGCAGGTTGGTCGCTGGTATTGAGCGGACGCCGCCTGGCACGTCTTGAGGCGTTGCAGGATTCGCTTTCGGCAGATGTCCCCGTGCACATTATTGAGCTGGACGTACGCGATAAAGATGCCGTGAAGCAGGCCGTTGCCGCGCTTCCACCCGCGTTCGCCGATATCACCACGCTTATCAATAACGCCGGGCTGGCACTGTCACCCCAGCCCGCACAAAACGTTGAGCTGCAAGACTGGCAGACCATGATTGATACCAATGTTACCGGGCTGGTCAATGTGACCCACGCGCTGCTGCCCACGCTGATTCAGCATGGCGCAGGGGCAAGTATCATCAATATTGGTTCGATCGCCGGGCAGTGGCCCTATCCGGGCAGCCACGTTTATGGTGCAACCAAAGCCTTTGTGAAGCAGTTTAGCTATAACCTGCGCTGCGATTTACTGGGTACGGGCGTGCGGGTGACCGACCTCGCGCCGGGTATTGCGGAAACGGAATTCACGCTGGTTCGCACCAAAGGGGATCAGGCGGCATCCGATAACTTATACCGTGGCACCACGCCGCTCAGCGCACAGGATATCGCCGAACAGATGTTCTACATCGCTACGCTGCCGGACCATATGAATATTAACCGGGTGGAAGTGATGCCGGTGCGCCAGGCCTGGCAGCCGTTTGCCATTGACAGAGATTAATCGGTCACGGGGCCATGAGTAACCCGGATAAGGTGCGTTAAGCACCGTATCCGGGATTTGCGTTCCCCGGTGACGCTATGTTTACCGGGGTAACGACAGGGAGGAAAATTAGCGGCTGGATTGCAAGAACTTACGTACCCGATCCGAATCCGGATTAGTAAAGAATTTCTCTGGTGATGCCTTCTCAATCAGTAAGCCTTTCTCCAAAAACACCACCTCATCTGACACCTGGCGGGCAAAGTCCATCTCGTGCGTCACCACCACCATCGTATAACCTTCGGCGGCGAGGTTTTTCATTACCCCCAGAACCTCATTGACCAGTTCAGGATCCAGCGCCGAGGTCGGTTCATCGAACAAAATCACCTCCGGCGACATCGCCAGCGAACGGGCAATCGCCACACGCTGTTTCTGCCCACCGGAGAGGGTAATCGGATAGACATCCGTTTTATGGCTCATCCCGACCTTCTCTAACTGGCGGCGACCAATTTCATCGGCCGCGTCCCGCTTCATGCCTTTTACGTGGATCAGCGCTTCGGTCACGTTTTGCAGTACCGTCAGATGTGGCCACAAATTAAAACTCTGGAACACCATCCCTACGCGTTCGCGGATTTTTGACAGATCTTTGTGCGACATCGGCTTGCCCGAGGCGTCATCCACGCCAAGCCGCTGACCACTGATACGGACTTCGCCGCGATCGGGCTGCTCCAGCCAGTTCATACAGCGCAACAAGGTCGATTTTCCCGAACCGGAAGAACCGAGAATACTGACCACCGTGCCCTTCTCCACCGTCAGGTTGATATCACGTAATACTTCAATGTTATCAAACTGCTTGGACAGGTTCTTAACGCTAACCGCACTTTGTTCAGGCATGGGTCATTCCTCTCTTATTTCCATATTGGCTTAGTCGTTTAATCAGCAATTCAAGTAAAATACTGATGCCCCAGTACAGCGCTATGGCGACGATAAAGGCATTAAACGGAATAAAATACGTTGACTGCACGCTATTCGCGGCGGCGGTGATCTCCTGTACGGTAATAATGCACAGGAAAGCCGTGTCTTTCAGACAGATAATTAACTGGTTGCCCATAAGCGGCAGCGCAGAGGAGAAAATATTGGGCAGGATGATACGCTGAAAAATTTTATAGCGAGAAAAACCCTGCGACACAGCGGCTTCGATATAACCCGCAGAAAATATACGACGCTGGCTGCGTAATATTTCAAAGAAATAGGCACCATGATAAATTACCAGCGCCAGAAGGCCGGCAGTCCAGGCTTCCATACTAATACCCAACTGCGGCAGACCGTAATAAAGTAAATAGGCCAGAATCAAAAAGGGAACAGCGCGCATCAGGCTGACAAACGCAATAATTATTCTGTCAATAACGCGATTTTGGTATTCCATAATGTAGCACAGCACTATGCCGATAAATAAACCGACAACTGCTGCAATAATAAACAACTCAAGCGTTGAAAGCAGGCCATTGAAAAAACTCTCGCGTGCTGACCAGACAATACTCCACTGACTCATATACCCTCCTGCTTTTATCGCGCCAGGCGCTTCGCTTTACGTTCCGCCATGCCCTGCAATTTCAGCAACAAGCCGATAATGATGACGTAGAGCAATCCCGCCGCCAGAATGGGAGACAGGGGTTCATAGGTCACCGAAGAGATGCGGTTGGTGACACGGGTCAGATCGACCACGCCAATTATCGCTATCGCCGGGCTGCCTTTGATCAGAAACGACATCTCATTGACCAGCGCAGGCAGGCTTTCAATCCACATTTGCGGCAGCATGATGTAACGAAAATAGGTCCAGCGCCGCATACCGACAGATTCGGCGGCCTCACGCTGTTCGCGAGGGAAGTTACGAAATGCGTTACGCCAGATTTCGGCATTAAATGCGGAGGTATTAAGCGTTAATGCCACAATCGCCGCCGCTGTTTTATCCAGGTTTATCCCAAGCGTCGGCAGCGATAAGAACAGGAACAGTACCAGCGTCACCAACGGTGTAGCGCGCGCCAGACTGATATAGACCACCAGCGCCTGGTCGACGACCGGGATTTTCATCATACGAATAAAGGCGATCACCAGACCGATAACCACCCCGAACGCGATAGCCACGCCCGAAATCCAGAGGGTCGTCCATGCGCCTTCAATTAATAACTGCCATGCCATTGAATCCATGGTGCCCCCCTTCTTTAACTGGCGGCGGTTGCCCGCCGCAATGAACTTATAAGCCTGCTAACTTGTGAAACTGATCGGCACTGGTGATCGGCTCTTTCGGCAGATCGTAGGTTTCGCCGAACCATTTTTTCTGCAGCTCAGCCAGCTTGCCAGTTTCGGTCATGTGATTCATAAATTTGGTCATGAATGCCAGTAATTCCGGGGAGCTTTTGGAGATTGGCCATGCCATATAGCCAGGGCCAGAGACCGGCAGCCCCTTGGCAAAGACTTTTGGCTTCGCTTTCACCAGGTCGTTGACGGAGATAACCACGTTAATCACGTAATCGACGCGTTTGTTGGCGAGGTCAGCATAGGCTTCCGGGTAAGATTGATATTCCACAACCGGGCCAAGTTTACCGCCGACTTTCTCCAGCATCGCTTTCAGTTCTGGCAGACGTGCCAGCAATGCGCTACCCGCCTGAACGCCTACTTTTTTACCGCTCAAATCAGCAATGGTATTTAATGTTTTGTCATCCGCGCGTTTCACAAAATAATGTTGTGCAGAGGCCCACGGCGGCGTGAAATTAAAAACATTAAGACGTTCATCGGTAATCACCGCGCCGGTTAAGGCCATATCGTATTGCCCGGTAGACACGGCAGCGAGCAGGCCTGTCCAGGGTAAAATACTTTGGTTGATATTGAATTTTGCGTATTTACGCAACTCGTCGAGCATATCCTTGTTAAACCCTTCCGATTTACCATCTTTCATAAAGTTAAACGGTGCATAGTCATCTTCGGTCGCCACTTTCAATGTGCCAGACTTTTCGATTTCCGGTAAATCAGCTGCGACTGCGTGTAAAGAAAAAGCCAAAGTGAACATGGCTGCAAGACAATATTTGCCGAATACTTTTTTCATTTCTCTACCCTTAATTAAATATGCCAGAAAGGTTCATCCCAGACATGCTGGAACCATTGCAATAAATATGCCGACTGCGTTTCTTGACCGCTCTTTTGTGACTGCGTTTTTACAATAGGGAGCCTTTTTGCTTTCTGAATAGAGCCAGTTTCGGCAAATGAATGTGTCAGATAACGGGAAGCTGGTATGGAATTTGCTCAAATATATTCAGGTCTTTTCCAGCGGAGTGCGTCATGATTCGTCACCTTTTGCATGTCAATTTTGATGGTCAGCGTGGTTTACAGGAACAGGTGCGTGAATCGCTGATAAACGCCATCCTGAGCGGTATTTTTCCGGCAGACACCCCTCTTCCCTCATGTCGCCAACTCGCTGGTCAGCTTAATGTTTCTCGCAATACCACGGCGCTGGTATTTGAAAGTCTGGTTAACGAAGGGTATCTGGTCAGCCGCCCACGCAGCGGGTACTACCTGCACCCGGATTACTACCATGCCGGTCAAAACGTGTCGCAGAGTGCACCTGAATGCGAAAGCGCTGCACCACGATGGAGCAACCGCCTGCAAATCACGCCCAGCCAGCAGGAATCTATTCTCAAACCCGCTGGCTGGATGCACTATCGTTACCCGTTTATTTACGGCCAGCCAGATACGCAACAGTTCCCCCTCGCCTTCTGGCGCGCTGCGGCAAACTGGCTGCACGGCGGCGTACGTGACCCGTCCTGGGTTATCGATCATATCGATCAGGATGTTCCCATGCTGGTTGAGCAGATCCGCACGAGGGTGCTGCCCAAACGCGGTATCGTGGCCGCACCGGACGAAATTCTCATCACGCTGGGTTCACAAAACGCCCTCTATTTGCTGACCCGTCTGTTGATGTCACGACAGACGCGCGTGGCGGTCGAAAACCCGGGATTTCGTGAAGCGATCAATACGTTCCTGCTTAACGATACCCATATCGTTCCCCACCCGGTTGATGAAGAGGGTATTGTGCTGGGTGAAACGCCCTGCGATTACTACTACGTGACGCCGGGCCATCAGGTGCCGACGGGCGTTACCATGAGTAAAGCACGCCGGGTACAGCTGCTCGAATACGCGACCCGGCATGACGCGGTGATCATTGAAGATGACTACGACTCGGAGAGTAACTTTACGCAAAACCCTTTACCGGCGCTGAAAGCCAGCGATCGAAGCGGGCGCGTTATCTATGTCAGCAGCCTGTCAAAAGCGCTCTCACCTGGCCTGCGGCTGGGGTTTATGGTGGCCGCCCCGGAAATCATTGACGAAGCCCGTGCGTTGCGTCGCCTGGTCTATCGCCATCCGCCAACCAACATTCAATATCAGATGGCCCATTTTCTGGCTCAGGGCCATTACGAGACCCACCTGCGCCGCTACCACGAAGACTCCGCGCGCCGCTGGGATACCCTGCATAATGCGCTGCAAACCTTTTTACCCGAATGCAAAACATTCGGCGGCAGCGAGCATGCCAACGCCTTCTGGCTGAGTACACCAAAGCATATCAGCACCCAACAGCTCACCTGGCGCGCGGCCCATGCGGGGGTATTGATTGAACCGGGGGCACGGCATTTTCTTGATGACGCGCCACCAGATAACTATTTCCGTATGGGTTTTCATGCCATTAACCCGGATGCCATTGTGCCCGGCGTGGAAGTGCTGCGTGGACAACTGGAACAAATCGGATAGTTCGCGTAAAAGCGGGTTTGGAGGGCATGCCTATACTTATCCAAAACCTCACAAGGAAAGGATAAGACAATATGCCTCTACCCGATTTTCACGTTTCCACCCCTTTTACCCTGGGTATTGAACTTGAGTTGCAGGTCGTTAACCCGCCAGGATACGACCTGAGTCAGGACTCCTCACGACTGATCGATGCGGTAAAAGCGCAGCTCAAAGCCGGTGAGGTCAAGCATGACATCACGCAAAGCATGCTGGAAATTGCGACCGGGGTCTGCCGCGACATCAACCAGGCGTCACACCAGTTTTCTGCCATGCAGCAGATCATTTTGCAGGCGGCAAACGAGCATCATGTACAGATTTGCGGCGGTGGTACGCACCCTTTTCAGAAATGGCAGCGTCAGGAGATCAGCAACGATGAGCGTTATCACCGGACGCTGGAAATGTTCGGCTACCTGATGCAGCAAGCGACAGTTTTCGGCCAGCATGTGCATGTAGGGTGTCCGAGTGGCGATGACGCCATTTACCTTCTCCATGGGTTATCACGCTTTGTACCGCATTTTATCGCGCTTGGCGCCGCGTCCCCCTATGTGCAGCGAACCGATACCCGTTTCGCCTCATCGCGACTGAATATTTTCTCCTCTTTTCCGGACAATGGCCCCATGCCCTGGGTCAGTAACTGGCAAGAGTTTGAAGGATTATTCCGTCGCCTCAGCTATACCAGCATGATTGAAAGCATTAAGGATTTGCACTGGGATATTCGCCCGAGTCCCCATTTTGGCACCGTCGAGGTGCGGGTAATGGATACACCATTGACCTTATCGCATGCGATTAATGTCACCGGTTTTATTCAGGCTATTGCCCACTGGCTGCTGGCAGAGCGCCCGTTCAAACATCAGGAACGTGATTACCTGCTCTATAAATTCAACCGTTTTCAGGCCTGTCGTTTTGGTCTTGAGGGGATCATCACCGATGTTCATACTGGCGAGCAGCGTAAGATAGCCGACGATATTGAACGGATGCTGGAAAAAGTTGCGCCGTGGGCGGATAAGCTCAATGCGGGCAGCGCTATCGCTGAATTGATGAATTTCGTCAAACGAGGGAAAAGCGAATCGCAACTGATGCGCGACTTTGTTGCCGACGGCGGTTCGCTGATTGGGCTGGTGCAAAAACATACCGAGATTTGGGCGGCGGGCTAGAACAGTACCGGGAGATTGCACCCTTACGCACTTTCCCGGACAATATCGCTTTTAACAACCGATTAACTGTTATGAAGCACCCACTGGAAACATTAACCACCGCGGCAGGTATTCTGCTGATGGCCTTCATCTCGGTCTTGCTGCTACCCGCCCCTTCCCTGGGGCTGGTACTGGCGCAAAAACTGATGGATACCTTCCATTTCCAGGACCTGAATCAGCTCTATACCGTGCTGTTTTGTCTGTGGTTTCTGCTACTTGGCATTATCGAGTTCTTTGTTTTGCGCTTTATCTGGCGCCGCTGGTTTTCACTGGCTTAAGCCGATGAAATCCCGCAGGCCAGGTTTGCTTGCCCGCCCGGGCATCCATAACCTGGAGCAGGCGTTTGCGCCGCCGTGCGGGGCATCTCCGTCAGGCGGCGCTTCGCTTACCTGACCTGCCTGTTAGCCCGGATAAGCGCAGCGCCATCCGGGGTTACACGTCAATGCGCTCGTGGATGATTCTCTTTGCGCCAGACACCCGGCGGCTGATTGAAGGTACGGGTAAAGATCCGGGTAAATGTCTGTTGCGAATCAAAGCCATATTTCAGGCAAATATCGTAGACCTTGTCATTGGTATTGAGTAAATCCCGCGCCGCCAGTGACAGTTTGCGTTCGCGAATATAGCGCCCCAGACTTTCACCTTTGTAATGCAAAAACAGCCGTTGCAGATGCCATTTTGAGTACCCGGCATGGCGCGCGATGTCATCAATACGCAATGGTTGGTGTAAATTGTCGTCGATCCACTCGACGATAGTGTCGATAACCTGAGCGGAAATAGTCATACAGCGCTCCTCCTCTCTGCTCTTCGAAATAAACCGTTATTCCCACCAGGCGTGGAAGCTCTGGGCGTTATCCGCCGCATGAACCGCCTCGCCGAGTGTGGGCGTTAACAATCGATACCCTTTGCCGAGGCTTGCTGCCGCCAGACGTTTATAAGGATCGTCCCAGGTATGTTTTGCCAGCACGAATCGTCCGGCGTGGCCCGGCAGTACCGCCCGCGCATTTAACTCCTCCGCTGCTTGCGCCGTTTCCTCCGGCATCATGTGAATGTACTTCCAGTCCTGGTCGTACTGACCGTTTTCAAGGATCGCCAGATCCACCGAACCAAATTGCTCGCCGATGGCCTTAAAGTGCGGCCCATAGCCGGTATCACCGCTGTAATAGAGCGTGCGATCCGGGGTGACGAACATAAAACTCGCCCACAACGTCTGGTTGCGTTTAAGACCGCGCCCTGAAAAGTGGCGCGCTGGCAACACATACACATCCAGCTCACTGCTAAATGTGATTTTCTGCTGCCAGTCCGCTTCCTGGATGATGTCCGGGTTCATGCCCCAGTAGCGCAGGTGCGATCCCACGCCCAGCGGGGTGATCACCCGTTTGATTTTTGGCATCAGCCCCCTGATGGTGGCGTAATCCAGGTGGTCGTAGTGGTCATGGGAAATGATCAGCAGATCGATCTCCGGCATGGCCTCCGCCGTCCACGGATAGTCGCCGTCAAAGGCTTTATTCAGAAATGAAAACGGCGCGGCGTAATTGCTCAGCACCGGATCGATAAGAATGCGTTTCCCGGCCAGTTGCAGATACCAGGAGGAGTGACCCAGCCATATCACCGTGTCCTGCTCCAGCGGCAGGCTTGCCAGGTCGGTCTTTATCATCGGTAAGGGTCGCTGCGGGCGCGCATTTTCCCGGCGGGTGGTTAAAAACTCCCATATTGCCGCCAGCATGCTTTTCTGCCCGGTGTAGCTGGGCGTAGGTAACTGGTTATGGAATTCACCGTCCCGGTATTGCGGAGACTGCTCAACCCTGGTCAGTTGCTCGCCCTGTGGGCGCTGACCAAATCCGGCATTTAAAACAAAAGGCAAACTGGCAGCAGACACAATGAGCATAATAAGAACCACGCTTAGTAAGAGACGATTCATACCCTGATCCGAGAAAATGTCCCTTCCGCTGGGACATTGACAATTGAAAGTAGGCTGGACTTGATTATGAGTGAGTAAGCACTCATTATAGAAATGAATAGAAAGTCGTCAAGATGATTTTCAATCTTTGATGTTCAGCGTTGCAGCGTCACAGAGGGCATGGTTCAATCGTGGTTTTTCTTAATGAGAGAGGGAAAGTGTAGTGGCTCGTCCGAAGAGTGAAGATAAGAAAATGGCATTACTGGATGCGGCGGCTGTCGCTATCGCGCAAACCGGCATTGCCGCCTCGACCGCGGTGATTGCCCGTAACGCGGGCGTAGCGGAGGGCACCCTGTTTCGTTATTTCGCCACCAAAGACGATCTGCTTAATGCTCTCTACCTGCATCTCAAATCTGATCTTTGCCAGACCATGATCGACAGCCTCGACCGTTCAGTCAGCGATCCCAAAATACACACCCAGTCCATCTGGAACAGCTATATCGACTGGGGCATCCGTCATCCCTCTGCACATAACGCGATTCGCCAGATTTCGGTGAGCGAAAAAATCACCCCCGAAACGCGCCAGCAGGTTATGGATATGTTCCCTGAGCTGCATGAAATCTGCCACCGCTCGGTGAGGCCTGAATTTCTCTCCGAAGCGCTCTCACCGTTTGGCGATGCCATTTTTCTGACGCTGGCGGAAACCACGATGGAGTTCGCCAGCCGCGATCCGCAAAAAGCAAAAGAGACCAAACGGCTGGGCTTTGAAGCGATGTGGCGCGCGCTCACCGTGGATAGCAGTGATGGACAGTAAAACGCTGCAGGAGACCGCACGTCGTATTGCGCTGGAGCTGCCGTTCACTGAACTTTGCTGGCCGTTTGGCCCGGAACACGACATATTCAAAGTTGGCGGCAAAATTTTCATGATGACCACCACCGCCCATGGCCGGCCCATGGTGACCCTGAAATCAGATCCGCAAAAATCCCTGCTTAATCAACAGATTTATCGCAGCATTACGCCCGGTTATCACATGAATAAAAAGCACTGGATCTCGATTTTTGCCGGCGATGATATCACCGAAGATCTGCTCGTCGATCTGATTAACGACTCGCGGGATCTTGTGGTCAATACGCTGGCGAAAAAAGATCAGCAACGCCTGCGTCCACGCTGACTGTTCGGAAAACGTAAAACGCGCTACCGTAGCGTTTTGCTTTTCTGACAGGAGTACGCACAGTGGAGCTTGAGATTTACCAGGTTGATGCTTTCAGTACTCGCCCTTTTTCCGGTAATCCGGCGGGCGTGTGCATTACTCCCCAGGGTCTTGAAACCACCGTCATGCAGCAGATAGCGGCGGAGATGGCTGTATCCGAGACCGCATTTCTGGCACTTGATAACTACCGCCTGCGCTGGTTTACCCCCAGGGCAGAGGTCGACTTATGCGGTCATGGCACGCTCGCCACAGCCCATATTCTTCGCCAGACCGGGCAGCTTGCCGTTGGTGAAAGTGTTGTCTTCACTACCCTCTCCGGGCCGCTTAAAGCCACCGCCAGCCCTGACACTATCGAACTGGATTTCCCGCTCTTAGTGCCGGATATGCGCTTTACCCCGGACGACGCCTTGCTGGATGCGCTGGGTCTCGACGCGAGCCATGTCTCTGCCTGCGGAAAGTTTGGCCCCAAAGTGATGATGGTGGTGGATGACGCGCAGGTAGTTGAACAACTCAAACCCAGGTTTCAGGCGCTTGGCGCGCTGCCCGGGCGGGGCGTGGCTATTACCGCTCCGGGTTCTGGTAAATATGATTTTATCTCTCGCTACTTCGCGCCGTGGGTGGGAGTGAATGAAGATCCCGTGACCGGCTCCGCACATTGCGCGCTGGCAGCATACTGGGGAGTACGTCTGGATAAACGTAGCCTCTGTGCATGGCAGGCCTCGCCGCGTGGCGGCGAATTGCACATTGCGCTTACCTCAGAAGGCAGGGTAGCGCTGGCAGGCCAGTCGCATACGGTTCTGGCTGGCACGCTCTATCTTTGAAAAACCGTTAGCCGTGCTCCGCCAGCCATGCCAGCGCCTTCTCACCCTGCTCATCTATCGGTAAATAGACCAGCAGTCGCGAACCGTTACGCGGCGCTGAAAACCAGTACATCTGCTGCAAAGAAAATTCGCCCAACTCGGGATGAGTAAAGGTTTTCAACTGATTCTCTACGCCTCGCACGTCATAGTGCTTATGCCATAGCGAGGCAAACTCTTCCGATACCGCGCAAAAGCGCGCCAGCTTCGCTTCCCACAGCGGATCGCCCCGGTGCTCCGCCATTGCCGCGCGGAAATAGGCAACAAATGTCGGCAGCACGCTCTCTTTACGCCCGATACGGCTGCGCCACGTCGGATTCGTCAGATAGAGATAGATACAATTGCGCTCATCGTCAGGTAATTGGTGAAAATCTACGCCCATCATCCGCGAAAACGCTTCATTCCACGCCACAATATCAAAATTGGGCTTTTGAATACTGGCCGGTTGTGGCAACAGGCTATCGAGCATTTTACGCGCCCCGACGCTGATACCTTCACACTGCGGCACGGAGGGCGTCTCCGCAGGCGTCAGTCCCGCCAGCAAAAAAAGATGACGGGTTTCAGTTGCTGAACACTCCAGCGCACTGGCGATCGCCTGCATCACGCTGGCAGACGGATTCACGTCCCTCCCCTGCTCCAGCCAGGTATACCAGGTCACGCCAACATCCGCGAGTAACGCCACCTCTTCACGCCGTAAGCCTGGTGTACGACGCCGCCCGCTGCGCGGCAGGCCAAGACGCTGCGGATCAAGGCTTTCCCGGCGGGAGCGTAAAAAAGCGCCGAGCTGTTTTCGGTTCTCATCCTGTACGCTCAACAGAGGGGCTCGTTCCGACATCAGGCTCATAAAACCTCCAGCATGGTAGTGCCAGTACCAGTATAAGCAAGAACTGGTACCCGTTTTAAGTATCAGCGATGCTACGTCTATCCGATGAATGACGCAATGGAGTTACCATGAATACGTCAGTTGTTTCACCCGGTCGTGCGGGCTTGTTGTTACTGTTGACCGGGCAGATGCTGCCGATGATCGATACTTCGATCACCAACGTCGCCCTCGATTCCATCACGTTATCGCTGCATACCAATACGACGCAACTCTCCCTGATTGTGGCGCTGTATGGCGTTGCGTTTGCCGTCTGCCTGGCGATGGGCAGCAAACTGGGCGATAACTTTGGCCGCCGTAAAATGTTTTTGTGGGGTGTAGCGCTGTTCGGTATCGCCTCTCTGCTGTGCGGTGTTGCAAATTCCATCACTGCCCTGCTCGCGGCGCGTACCCTGCAAGGCATGAGCGCGGCGCTGATCATGCCGCAAATTCTCGCAACGCTGCATGTGACCCTCAAAGGCCCGGCCCATGCCCGCGCTATCAGCCTGTACGGTGGTATTGGTGGCGTGGCGTTTATTATCGGACAGATGGGGGGCGGCTGGCTGGTGTCGGCAAATATTGCCGGACTCGGCTGGCGAAACGCCTTTTTTATTAACGTGCCCATCAGCCTGCTGGTGCTGGCATTAAGCCATCGTTATGTCCCGGAAACCCGTAATGAAACCCCCACGCGCATTGACTGGCAGGGCACATTCGCGCTGGCGCTCATCTTATGTTGCCTGCTCTTCCCGCTCTCTCTCAGCCCGGATTTAGGCTGGCCGTGGCAAAGCCAGGCGGCATTACTGGCGATAATTCCGCTAACGCTCTGGATGCGCGCTGGCGCACTGCGTCAGGAACGACAAGGATTACATCCGCTGATGCCCCCGCGCTTACTCAAACTACCCAGCATTCGTTTCGGCCTGTTGATTGCGTTGCTGTTTTTCTGCGCCTGGTCCGGCTTTATGTTCTGCATGGCGCTCACCTTACAGGCAGGTGTCGGAATGGCGCCGTGGCAATCCGGCAACAGCTTCGTGGTATTAGGATTGGCCTACTTCGCCTCGGCCTGTTATGCACCGAAACTGATCGCCCGTCACAGCCTGCGAACCATTCTGCTCAGCGGCATTGCGGTGCAAATAAGCGGCCTGGTAGCTCTGTTTGCCACGATCGGGTTGACTCACGGCCATCTCAACGCCATAAACCTTGCACCGTCCACCGCGCTTATTGGTTACGGCCAGGCGCTGATCGTGAACAGTTTTTACCGTATCGGGATGCGTGATATCGCCACCCAGGACGCAGGGGCAGGCAGTGCGATTCTCAGCACCCTGCAACAGGCCACCCTGGGACTTGGCCCGGCAGTGCTCGGCGGGCTGTTTTTGCATCTGCTCAACCTCACCCGGGGCAATTACAACGAAGCGCTGGGCGGGTTTTTAGTGGCAGAAATCGTGATGATGCTGCTGCTTGCCGTCGCCGCGATTGGCGCGCGTCAGCAGCTCGCGCCACGCTGCCCGGCAAACTAAGGCGATCACCTTTTTGACGGCAGGCGTGCCACCAGTCGCCAGCGAAACCAGAGTTGCGCGACCAGAATCAGCACGCCGCCGATGATTTTTTGCAGCGGCAGGCGTTCGCTGTACCAGATCGCGGCAACGATCACCGTCAATAGCGGTTCAAGTACCATAATGATGGCGGCGCTGGCAACGGCGGCATATTTCTGCCCTTGCAGTTGCAGACCAAAGCGCAGACTGGTGGCAATGAGAATACTGGCCACCAGCCACAGTGCAGTGGTGGCAGTAAACGGCTGCGTCCAGTGTTCGAAGAAAAGTGAGATCAACACCCCCGCCAGCCCCGTCACCGCCAGTTGAACCGCAGTGAGCGGGAGGAGCGGGACGTCGCCGGCAATGCGGCTGGTGTAGCAAAACGAAATGGATTGCACAAAAGCGGTCAACAGGAACCAGCCCTGGCTGGGATGGAAGACAATCGGCGTATGCAGACTGAGTAATGCCAGGCCAATAAAGGCAAGCGGCAGGCATTCCCAGTACGCACGAGCCGGACGCACCCCCATCATGCCCCAGGCGACCAGCGGCACAAACAGCATCGAGAGGCTCATGATAAACGCCCCTTCGCCCAGCGATGGTGTTGTCGATACTGACCAAATCCACAGGCACAGGTTGAGCGCCATCCACAGGCCGCTGATCAACACCTGCCGCAGTTTTGCCAGCGCTATACGCTGCCCCCGACAAAACGGTAGCAACACCAGTGCCGCACCTAAAAAACGCAGCCCCAAAAAGGCAAAGACCGGCATGCCGGATATGGCCTCGCGGGAAAAGATCCAGCCACAGGCCGCAATCATGGT
The DNA here is from genome assembly GCA_900112785.1 of Phytobacter palmae. Lineage (GTDB taxonomy): Bacteria > Pseudomonadota > Gammaproteobacteria > Enterobacterales > Enterobacteriaceae > Phytobacter > Phytobacter palmae. The sequence goes on from FONB01000002.1 coordinate 184,832, forward strand.
GGTGATGACCAGGAACAGTTCAGCTTGACGTTGCCGGTTCATTGGCAAAGCTCCCAACATATAAAAAGCCAGCGAAAAGGCTGGCAAAAAAATCACATCACTCTAATCAGGCGCTGGCCCGGGAAATATACTGCCAGTCCATCATAATCCGCTCTGCCGGGGCCTCGGGGTTATCTATTTTATTGAGCAGTAACCCCACGGCTTTGCGGCCAATCTCTTTTGACGGTTGATAGACGGTCGTCAGCGGTGGCGTAACCATTTCTGCCAGCTCTGTGCCATCAAACCCGACCACTGCAATGTCCTGTGGCATTTTCAGTCCGGCTTCATGGATAGCCAGTACGGCCCCCGCCGCGAGAGTATCCGACACGGCAAATACCGCATCGGGACGTTCACTGTGGCGCAGCAAAGCCTGCATGGCGGCTTTCCCGGCGCTAAAACTCAGGTCGCTCGCGTACTCAACAACCGCATAATCGCACTGGTGTGCGTTAAGTCCGCTGTGGTAGCCCTCTTCACGCGAGCGGGCATATTTATAGCTGAGATCGTGGTTAATCAGCGCAATACGCTGACAGCCGCGCGCCAGTAACTGGTCAATCACACATTGCGCCGCACCAACATCGTTAATGCCCACACAGGAGACATCGCCGTCATCGGCATATTCCGCGCACTGCACCCAGGGGGCGCTACCAATAAGCGTCGCCAGCTCCGGCAATCTTGAGGAGGCGTCCATCGTAATAATGCCGTCGACAATTTTCCCGGAAAGCAGGTTCAGCGCCGAGCGGGAGCGCTCCATGTCCGAACCGGTATTGCACAGCAGAATACGAAAACCGTTTTTCTCCGCTTCCTCTTCAATCCCTTTCACCACCTCGGCACAAAACGGGTTGGCGATATTGGAAACCAGCACCAGAATCATTGAGCTGCGGGCGGTACGAAGCTGGCGCGCCAGCAGGTTCGGCTGATAGTTGCTTTCGGCAATAGCTTTGAGCACGCGCTCGCGGTTTTTAGCTTTAACGGATTCACTGTTATTGAGCACGCGCGAAACGGTCGCGACGGAAACGCCAGCCAGCCTGGCGATTTTTTGAATGGACATAACGTCGATATTTCCTGCGGTTAGCGTCTGGCTAGCAGGCTACCACAACGTCGGATGGCATGCACGACGCACACCGGGCGCCGCAGGCAACCCCGGAAGGCGTATGGGGCGCCAGGTTTGTCCTGGATGCGGCTACGCCTTATCCGGGCTACGCACTGCCCTGGTCGGGTAAACAAAGCGCCACCCGCCAGGGCAACCCGTATCAATAGGCGACAGTCACCCACTTTTGCTGCTGATGGCTTTGTAAAATGGCATCGATAATAAACATCACGTTGGCCCCGTCGTAAAACGAGGCAAATCGCGCCTCGTCACGCGCAGGCATTTTCCCGTCCTGTACCGCACGATAGAAATTCAGCATCATATTTTTAAACGCATCCGGCCAGCCTTCGATATGCCCCCCCGGGAAATGGGCGCTGGCGGCGACATCCGGCGACATCAGCCCTGGGTCATCAGTCAGTATCTGGTTAGGCTGCTGGCGATGGCCAATCCACAGTTGCTGTGGCACTTCCTGGTCCCAACCCAGTGAGCACTCACTACCGTTTACTTCAAAACTCAGGCGATTTTTCCGCCCCGCACTCACCTGCGACACGCTAAAGCAGCCCTTACTGCCGTCATCAAAACGTACCAGCACCGATCCGGCATCCTCGGTGGTGACAGGTTTATCTTCCAGCTCTGCCCCCGGCTGCCCATAGGTAAAGGTTGCGGCCTCGCGGCTGGCTTTACGTGTCGGCCAGACAATAGAGAGATCTGCCATCACCTGAGTAATGCGCCGCCCGGTCACAAACTGCAGGGTATCGCACCAGTGCGAGCCGATATCGGCTACCGCCCGCGATGGGCCGCCGGATGCCGCGTCCACACGCCAGTTATAGTCCGTTTCCAGCAGCATCCAGTCCTGCAGATAGCTGCCGTAGACGGAAAAGAGCCGCCCCAGACGCCCGGACTGACGCAAACTCGCCGCCTGCTGAACCATCGCAAACTGGCGATAGACAAAACTGACGCCGTGTACCACCTTTGCCTGCTCTGCCAGCGCCACCAGTTCTCGCGCCTCTTCGGCCGTCATGCACAGCGGTTTTTCTGAAAACAGATGCTTTCCGGCCCGCAAAACCTGGCGGTTTATATCCGCATGTAAATGGTTGGGCGTGCAGTTATGCACCACCTGTAACCCCGGATGCGCCAGCAGCGCCTCCACATTGTTATACGCATGCGGTACGCCGAGCTGCCGCGCCTTTTGCTGGGCGTCCGCCAGCTTCGCATCACACAGCGCCACCACCTCAACAAAGCCCAGCCGCCGAATAGCTTCAATATGCGCCGGGCCGATAAACCCGCTGCCGATAATCCCGACCTGAATCATTCCACACTCCCCAGCCCTAACATATTGCGCACGCTGCGCCGGTCTTCTTGCCCGGCGGCAAAATCATCAAACGCATGTTCCGACACAGGAATAATGTGACGGCGAATGAACTCACTTCCTTCCCGCGCGCCAGCCTCCCCCGCTTTCAGGCAGCACTCCCACTCCAGCACCGCCCAGCCGTCATAACCGTACTGCGTGAGCTTGCTGAACACCGCGCCAAAATCGATTTGTCCGTCGCCCGGCGAACGAAAACGGCCAGGCCTGTCGACCCAGCTTTGATAGCCGCCATACACGCCACTGCGGCCCTCCTTCCGGTACTCCGCATCCTTGACATGGAATGCCTTAATCCGCTCATGGTAAATATCGATAAAGGCCAGATAATCAATCTGTTGAAGATGAAGATGGCTTGGATCATAAAGAATATTGCAGCGCGGGTGGTTGTCTACGCCATCAAGAAAACGTTCAAAGGTGACGCCATCATGCAGGTCTTCACCGGGGTGTATTTCATAGCACAGGTCCACACCCTGCTCATCAAAGCAGTCCAGCACGGGCCGCCAGCGGCGGGCCAGTTCAGCAAATGCCTCTTTAAACAACAGGGCATTGTGGGGCGGCCACGGGTAGAGATAAGGCCAGGCCAGCGCGCCGGAAAAGGTCGCATGGGCGCGTAACCCGAGGTTATTTGAGGCCCGCGCCGCCTGATATAACGTTTCTGTCGCCCAGGCCTGACGCGCCAACGGATTTCCACGCAGCGATGCGGGAGCGAAGCCGTCAAACGCCGCGTCATAGGCCGGATGCACCGCAACGAGTTGCCCTTCAAGATGGGTAGAAAGCTCGCTAATCACCAGGCCGCGCTCCGCCAGCACGCCGCGCACATCATCACAATAACTCTGGCTTTGCGCCGCCTGTCCCACATCAAAAATCGTCGGGTGGTTACAGGGAATTTGCAGCGCCTTGTAGCCCAGCGCTGCCGCCCAGTCAGCCAGCCCTTCCAGCGTATTAAACGGCGACTGCTCCCCAATGAATTGCGCCAGAAAAATCCCCGGCCCCTGAATGGTTTTCATAGCACCTCCCACAGCTTATGCGTGCTCCTGGTCGTTGTATTTAAAAGAAAGAAGGAAAATCAGCGCGATAACGGCTGCGGCAATTGCCGGGATCCACCAAAAGCTCACCCACGCCTGCGGCAACGTCTGACCGGCGACAAGGCGGTTGTACAGCGCGCCGGAAATTTGCGAGCCCAGCAGCATGCCAATGCCATAGGTAAACATCACAATCATGCTCTGCGCCTGGCCTTTTACCTTCTCGCCCGCTACGCGGTCGGTATAGATAAAGCCGACGACAAAGAAGAAGTCGTAACAGACTCCGTGTAACAAAATGCCGAGATAGAGCAGGAACCGCCCCTCCTCACTTACACCGAGAGCAAAGAAAGCATAACGCACAAACCAGGCGCACATGCCGATAAGCAGCATGTACTTCACGCCAAGACGGCGAAACAGCAGCGGGATCACCAGCATAAAGAAGATTTCAGACATCTGGCCGAAGGACATGGCGGTACTCACATCCGCCACACCCGCATCCGCCAGATAAGAGGCGGTATAAGCGTAATAAGTACCGAGCGGAACGGAAATCAGCATGGCGCAGAGCGAGAAGACGAAGAAGTGGCGGGTTTTCAGCAGAGCAAACGCGTCCGCGCAGAATAGATCGCGCATGGCAACGGGCAGCCCTTTAGCCGGCGCCGGCGTATGCGGCAACGTCAGGCTATAGAGCGCCAGCGCCACGGAGCAGATTGCCGCCACCTGGAAAATGGTCACGCTGGAGGAAATGCCTGTCACGCCGATAAAGATCCCCGCCACAATCCAGCCAATGGTGCCGAATACACGTACCACCGGGAAGGTCTTATCGATATTGCTCAGACTGTGGAACGCAATATTGTTGGTCAGCGCAAGCGTAGGCATATAGCACAGCGTATAGCCAAATAGCAGGGCAATTAGCATGGCGCCGTTTTCCGCCACCAGAGCCTGCGGCACAAACATCAAAATCGCGGCCCCGGCCAGGTGCATCACCGCCATCACTTTCTGCGAGGCGAAGAATCGGTCCACCAGCATGCCAAGTACGAACGGTGACAGAATGGAGGCGATAGGCCCGGCGGAAAATGCGTCGCCAATCAGCAGCGACATATTGTGCCGGGTCATTACCAGACCGAGCGTGACTGACCAGCTCCCCCAGATAAAAAACTGTAAAAACATCATCAGCGACAGCCGCGGAACCAGCAGTCGATGCTGAACGAGATTTCCACTACTTTCGGTTGTTGACACCATTTTTCTGCCTCACCTTTTAAAAGTAATCGATTACAAAAAGCATCAAGTAGAAAAGTAATCGATTACAATTTATTTAGCTTGCACGATGACGCAATTGTGGGAGTTTTATCACGATAAATTTACGCAAGAGAAAATGCCCCGCCGGATCCGGCGGAGCAGAGAGTTACGCGCGTTTTGCAGGACGACGTAGCAGGCGGAAAGCAGCAAACAGGACGAGGATCCACACCGGCAGCAGAATAGCAGACAGTCGCATCCCGTCCATGGTGCACATCAGCACGAGGATCATCAGCATAAAGGCGATACACAGGTAGTTGCCGAAAGGATAGAGCAGCGCCTTAAACTGGGGATCGCGCCCTTTGCGGCGCATCGCGGCGCGGAATTTCAGGTGCGCCAGTGAAATCATGATCCAGTTGAGCAGGAGTGTTGCCACCACCAGCGCCATCAACAGCCCAAAAGCCTCTTTGGGCAGGATATAGTTAACCAGCACCACCAGCGAGGTGATCGCCCCGGAGAGAAGTAATGAGTTCACCGGTACGCCACGACGGCTGACGCGGGTCAGAAATGCGGGCGCATTCCCCTGTACCGACAAACCAAACAGCATACGGCTATTGGAATAGACACCGCTGTTATAGACCGACAGCGACGCCACCAGGATGACAAAATTCAGTGCCGATGCCACGAGATTGCTGTTCAGATTGTGGAAAATCATCACAAACGGACTGCTGTCAGCTTTGATATCGACCCAGGGATAAAGCGCCAGAAGCACGACTAAGGAACCGATATAAAACAGCAGGATGCGATAGACAACTTGGTTGACCGCTTTCGGGATAGTGGTGTGCGGCTCGCTGGCTTCTGCCGCCGTGATCCCAATCAACTCAAGACCGCCAAAGGAAAACATAATCACCGCAAGTGAGAGGATCAGGCCGTTCCAGCCGGTGGCGAAGAAACCACCGTGAGACCAAAGGTTGTCAAAGCTGGCATTCTCTCCTCCATGACCACCGAACAGCATCCACAGACCAAAGCCGATCATGCCAATGATCGCCAGCACTTTGATAAGCGCAAACCAGAATTCGGTTTCGCCGTACAGACGCACGTTAACCAGGTTTACAGCATTAATAATGATGAAGAAGGCGGCGGCCCAGATCCAGGTAGGGACATCGGGAAACCAGTACTGCATATAGATGCCGGCGGCGGTCAGTTCCGCCATGCCCACCAGCACAAACATCGCCCAGTAGTTCCAGCCGGATAAGAAGCCCGCAAAAGGCCCCCAATATTTGAAGGCAAAATGGGCAAATGAACCGGACACCGGCTCCTCAACCACCATCTCACCAAGCTGGCGCATAATTAAGAAAGCAATAATGCCCGCGACGCCATAGCCCAGCAGCACAGCCGGCCCCGCCATCTGGATTGCCGGACCGATCCCCAGGAACAGCCCGGTACCGATAGCGCCCCCGAGGGCGATTAACTGGATATGGCGGTTTTTCAGTCCTCGTTGCAGCGTCGGCCCCGATTCCGACGCGGTATCCGCTGAGTGCTCAGATACCTTTGACGCGTTTTTCACGTCTTTCCCCTTTTCTCGTTGTCATGAAGCCGCACCTTTTAACATTTACGGCACGGTGTAGCAAGAAAGTCAGGGCCACCAGAAAGTCAGTCGCAGGCGGTCTCGCCATCTCTCTTCCCGGTTAGCCATGCAGGGTTATCGGGGCTGCCACATTTCGCAGAAAGGGTGAACGCGTAAACATAACGTTGTTGCAGGCAAAAACCGGAGCCTTCTCAGACCTTCGGTGTCATTGTCCGTTGCGCTGTTTCCTGGGTTAGCTGCTCGTCTGAGCAGATAACATTCAGAATGGGAAGACCCACCTGGCCTGGTTGTTGCGGCGGAATAAAAACGAAAAAACGCATCACGCATTGTGCTTGAATATCGGAACGTCAAAGAGCAAAGTGGCTCGGCAAGCGGCGTGTCATGCCGCTGTCAGGTTGCTGTCGGGTGCATGTCGTGTCGCTATTTTCACTTTTGGGCGAGGCTGTCATCCTGCTTACCACGGAGACATTATGATGAGTACCAATCGAGTGAAAGAGTTTCGCCTTGCCCGTGCCTGGTCTCAGGAACAGCTCGCGGAAATGGCGGCATTAAGCGTGCGTACCATACAGCGCATTGAAAATCAGGAGCAGCCCAGTCTGGAGACGCTCAGCGCTCTGGCAGCCGTTTTTGAGGTGAGCGTCAGCGAGCTTTCCGGCAACATACAAAGCGAAGGCGATGACGCACTGGATCAGCGCATCACGCAAGCCAGAAATCAACTGGAGGAAGAAAGCCGCCTTTACCGCTCAGTATTAACCGCAGTGGTGGTCTGCGTTTTACTCTACATCCTTAATCGCACTACCTCGCCAGAGAACATCTGGTCGCTGTGGGTGGCCGCTATCTGGGGCGCCTTACTGGTGGTGCGTGGGCTGCGTATTTTTGTTTTTGGCAATCTGATTGCCGGGTGGCAGAAAAAGCGACTGCAAAAGCTGCTGCGCAAATAAGCGTTACTGCCGCCGCATAGCGCCTGGCCCGAAGCTTACAGGGTCTTGATAAAACACACGGCTTCATCCCTGCCGATATAGGCACCATAATTGTCGGTAACGGTGTAGCCATGCTTTTGATAAAACGTCACTGCCTTGTGGTTGACTCGCCGCGTTTCGAGAGTGATTGCACGATAGCCAAGCTCGCTTGCGGCCTCTTCCAGAAAACGCAAAATTGCGCTGCCGACACCCGCTTCGCTACCTGCGGAATACATTCTTTTCAGTTCCGCCGTTTCCTGCGTTAACGGGCGAATGGCGCCGCAGCCTATTGCAACACCCTGCGCGTTCCGGGCCAGCGCCCACACTGCCCGCGCGGATTGCAGGTCATCAATATTAAATGAGTGCTTACCGCTGCTGCCGGTGATCTGTGCGAGCACGATGGAAAGTTTTTCAATAAGCGCCTGCGAGTCCGCCGAAAACGGATCACCTTTTTCTATGTGGATCATTCTTCCCTCTTACGGTTGGCACAGAGCGCAGGCTCGCCCTCTTCCCCTTTGAGAAGAGGCCAGGAGTGAGGGGAAAACGCTAACGCTGCATTCCCCAGCGCTTAATGGTGATTTTCTCGAGAGTAGCAAACACTACGCCCTCTACCAACAAGCCAATCACAATCACTGTCACCAGCCCGGCGAATACCCTGTCAGTAAACAACTCATTACGGTTCTGGAAAATATACCACCCCAGCCCACCCTGCCCACTTGAGGCGCCAAACACCAGTTCAGCAGCAATCAACGTACGCCAGGCAAACGCCCAGCCAATCTTTAACCCGGAGAGGATCGACGGAAGCGAGGCCGGGATCAAAATGGTCAGCACATAGCGTGGGCCACTCAATCCATAGTTGCGCCCGGCCATGCGCAGCGTTTCCGGCACACCACTGAACCCTGACCAGGTATTGAGCGCAATCGGCCACATCACCGAATGCACCAGCACAAACACCAGGCTGACATTCCCCAGGCCGAACCACAACAGTGCCAGCGGTAACAACGCAATGGCGGGTAATGGGTTAAGCATCGCCGTCAGTGTACTCAGCAGATCGCGACCAAACTGGGTGGTCACCGCCAGCGCACTCGCCAGTAGCGCCAGTACGCTGCCAATCAAATAGCCCTTTAACAGGGTGCTAAAAGAGTTGACGATCTTCTCGGGCAACTCACCATTACGCATATCCTCTGCCAGCGCGTGCATTGTCTGTACCACGCCGGGTAGCATTAAATCGTTTTGCGTCACCCGCGCCGCCAGCTCCCATAATGCCAGCACCAGTAGCAAAATTAGCGATTTGCGTAGCCATGTTTGATTCCATAATCGCTGGCCCAGCGGCAGCGGCGTCTCAACAGGAAGATCGCGCAGCGGCGCAAGCTCGCGCTCAAATTCAGGACGAATGTAAGGTGGCTGCGACATACGTGCGCTCCTGTTTCTGTTCGGGCCGCGGGTCGCTAGCCGTGGTCGGGAATAACAAATCGTGAATATGACGGGCGGCATGTTGAAACGCTTCGCTGCCGAAGTCATTCAGGGAATATTGATGGCAATTCAGCTCAGCACGCACCCGGCCAGGATGCGGCGATAACACCAGAATACGGCTTCCCACCACCAGCGCTTCCTCAATGGAGTGCGTGACAAACAGCAACGTAAAGCGTTCTTCTTCCCACAGGGCGAGCAACTCTTCCTGCATGGTGCGGCGCGTCAGGGCATCCAGTGCGGCAAAGGGCTCATCCATCAGCAGAATACGCGGCTTCATCGCCAGGGCGCGGGCAATCGCCACGCGCTGCTTCATGCCGCCTGACAGCATATGCGGCATCACATCGGCAAAGTCTGCCAGCCCCACTTTATCCAGAAAATGCAACGCCGTGTCTCGGGCCTGCGCGCGGGTAGCCTTGCGACTTGCCAGCAACGGGAACATCACGTTCTCCAGAACCGTCTTCCAGGGCGGTAACTGGTCAAATTCCTGAAACACCATCATCCGCTCCGGACCCGGGGCGCAAATACGTTGCCCTTCCAGCAACATCTCACCGCCGCGCGGGCTGAGAAAGCCACCTGCCGCCTTTAGCAGGCTCGATTTCCCGCACCCGGATGGCCCGAGCAAAATAAAGCGATCGCCTGGCCAGACATCAAAACTGACATCATGGGTGGCCCGCACCTGGCGTTCGCGGGTGCGGTATTCAATATCCACATTTCTGACCTGTAGCAGCGGTCCATCGGATGTTGTCTGTGCCATTATTGCCTCCGCCATGCGGCTTAACTGCCTGGGTTTTCCCACGCTTCATTGAAGAAATAGTCTTTCCAGGAGTCGGCTTTGTTTTTCAACACACCCAGCTCATAGAGTTTTTCAGCGTATACGCCCGTACGTTCAGGCGAGACGGTAAAACTGATTTCCGGGTCGTTAACAATTTTTTGCACCAGCGCCAGCGGCAGACGAGATTTCTCAACCCGAATATAAGTTTCTGCGGCGGCATTTTTATCGGCATTGATAATTTTTGCCGCTTCATTCAGCGCACGATAAAACGCTTTATATGTTTTTGGGTTCTCATCATGAAATTTTTGCGTGGTGTACAACACGTTAAATGTCGCCTGTCCGCCGAGTACATCATAAGAACTGAGAATTTTATGTACGTTGCTGTGTTCCAGCGCCTGATACTGGAATGGAGGGCTGGAAAAATGGGTCGTAATTTCCGAACCGCCAGCAATTAATGCAGCACTGGCATCCGGGTGTGGCAGGCTGACGCTAATATTATCGAAGCGTTTATAATCTGCGTTGCCATATAATTTGGCAGTTTCAATCTGCAAGGTCCGCGACTGGAAACCCACCCCTGCCGCCGGTACCGCAATACGGTCTTTATCGCTGAGGTCTTTAACCGTTTTCACCGCCGGGTTATTACTCAGCAGGTAGTTAGGCATCGATCCTAATGAGGCAATCGCCTTCACATTCTGTTTGTCTTTGGTACGATCCCAGAGGGTCAGAAGAGGCGGAACACCGGCAGATGCCACATCCAGTGCGCCTGAAAGCAGCGCTTCATTCATTCCTGTCGCTCCGGAAATAGTGCGCCAGTCGACCTCTATATCAAGCCCCTCTTTTTTCCCTTCTTTTTCGATAAGCTGCTGGTCACGCACCACATCGAGAATCAAATAGCCAATACCAAACTGCTGGGCAATGCTGATTTTTCCTTCTGCCAGCGCCGACGCGCAAATACCGCTCAGCGCAACGGCCAACATTGCACTGGCGATCATTTTCATTTTATTCATATCCTTTCCCCGGAGGTTTCTTAAGTCATATCCGGAAAATGATTGGCTGGCGCGGCATTAAAAAGGAAATGATTTTATTCGCAATGCTTATCTAAAAATTCACAATAGCGCTGTGGCTCGTCTTTATTGCTAATGCATAGCTAAAAACTGGCAAAGCAAAGTTAATTTTGATGGTTATGTAAAAAAAACATCCTCGCTATAGTCAAAATACTCTTAATAACCCTGTTTGCGGTAAGATTAATTATGCCCGTATTAACCCACCAGCAATTGCGCACGCTGCTGGAACAGCATCTTGTGCGTGTGAATACCCCTCAGGAGATTGCCCGCCAGGTCGCCGATAACCTCGTCGAAGCATCATTGAAAGGTCACGACTCGCACGGCGTTACTCTGCTCCCACGCTATATCAGCGCCATTCTGGCAGGTGATTTACAGCCCTCAGCACAGTTGCGGTTGATTCGCGATGCAGGCCCACTCCTCTCTTTTAATGGCGGACACGGTTTTGGTCAGGTCCTGGGCAGGCAGGCGATGGCGGCAGGTATTGAACGTGCGCAGCAATATGGCGTCGCGCTGGTAAGCCTGGCGGATTCACACCATCTGGGGCGTATCGGGGCCTGGGCTGAGCAGGTCGCCGCGGCAGGGCTGGTGTCGATCCACTTTGCCAATGTCGCCGCGCCGTCTGCGGTATTACCGTTTGAGGGGCGCCACCCGCGTCTTGGCACCAACCCCTTCTGCGTGGGAGTACCGGTCAGCGGTCGCGCGCCGGTGATTCTGGACTTCGCCACCAGCGCCATTGCCGGAAACAAAGCGCGTATCGCATGGAATGAGGGGCGAGCTATTCCGCCAGGCTGTGCGGTGGACGCACAGGGTAATCCTACCACCGATCCGCGCTGGCTGATGGAGGAGCCGCGTGGCGCACTGCTGGCCTTCGGTGGGCATAAAGGCGCAGGGCTGTCGCTGATTTGCAGTCTGCTGGGCGCTGCGCTCACGGGCGGCGAAACCGAGAGCCACCAGATCCCGCCGCGCCAGGGCATCATCAACAATATGCTTTCTATTATTTTCGATCCTCTCCGGCTGGGCGCGGGCGAAAACTATGCCCGGGAGGTGATTGCCCAACTCGACTGGATGCAGCACGACCAGCAGGGGCACGATGTTCTGCTCCCCGGCGAACCAGAAGCCCGCGCCTGGCAACAACGGCTGGAGAACGGTATCTACGTTGACGAGGTGAGCTGGAAACAGTTTGAGGCGCTGGAACTGTAGGCTTCCCTCTCACCTGGGCTGTTCCCCTCCTTTTTTGAATGCTGCACAAAATTTGGGGTTGATAACAAAGATGATAAAGATTATCTTTCTCATCACTGAATAGTTGAGTGAATCGCTCAGGTATTCAGTACGACATTGCTCACATTGCTTCCAGTATTATTTGCCCGCTCGTCAAGTGCGGGCTTTTTTTTGCCTCTGGCGAAACAGCTGTGATTTGCCTTTGGGAACAATAATCTATCGTAATAATCCTCGCTCATCCGCTGCAATGAAATCGTCACAATCAGACCTTATCCTCAGATTATTCTTATTACGCAAGACAGCAGGATCATGGATATACCTCTTTCATCGCGGCAGCTTACAGCGGGCGTGCTACGTATTGCCGTTCCGCACGTAACCCCCGAAGCAAATAATGTGCAGGTCATGTCGATGTTCTCTGAGCATAAGTCACTGATTGGCTTACCCGTTCTTGAGCAAAATCGACCCATTGGCATGATTAACCGCCATATTTTTCTTTCGCAGATGAGCCGCCCGTTTTTCCATGAACTCTATGACCAGAAAAGCTGCATCGCGTTTATGGATAAAACCCCGCTGATTGTTGATGCTGACGCCAGTCTTGACTACCTGGCCGAGCGCGTTATCGAAACGGGCGATAAGGCGATAACCGAAGGGTTTATCCTCACCGAAGAGAATCAATATATCGGCATTGGCCTGGGTCTTGATCTCATTCGCACGGTTTCAGATTTGCAGGCTAAACAGCATATGCAAATCATGCAAAGCATTGAATATGCGCGAATCATTCAGGAGTCTATGCTCAGTCGCTCGCGGCAAAATATTGAGCAAACGCTGAATGACTGGTGTCTGTACTGGCACCCGCGTGATTGTGTTGGCGGCGATATTTACGCCTTTCAGCGCTGCGAAAACGGCTGGCTACTGGTGCTGGCCGACTGTACCGGGCACGGCGTTCCCGGCGCCTTTATGACCTTTATTTTTTCGTCGGCGCTCGAAAAGGCGCTAACTCAGGCGCAGCCCCACGAGCCAGAGCGCCTGCTCGCGTCGATTAACCATTATATAAAGCAGACGTTGAGCCAGAGCCATCCCAGCGCCGATATGGGTCAGTCCAACGATGGTTGTGACGCCATTGCCGTGTTTGTCGATACGCAAAATGAGCAACTCATTTGGTCTAACGCGCGCATGCATGCCTTTATGCTCGGTGCGGACGACGCAGACGTCGTTAATCTTGACGGCGACCGTAAAGGTATTGGCTATTCAGATACGGCCACAGATTACCAGTGGCGTCGTCATCAACGTCCGTTGCGTCGTGGCGATCAGTTGTTGATCGTTACCGATGGCGTAACGGATCAGATTGGCGGCCCACGGGAAATAATGTTTGGTAAGAAGCGTATTCAGTCACTGTTATTGCAGCAACGTGCGCTGCCGATGTCATCTGTTTCCGGGGCGCTACTCGGCGCGCTGACGACCTGGCAGGGCAAGCAATCTGCGCGTGATGACATGACGTGGTTTGGTTTCCGTTGGTGAAAAATTAAATGAAAATAAGCGACCTGCAGGTCAAAGAAGCCGTTTTGCTCCCCCTTTTCACTCTTCAGCGGCAAAGCGCTGTCGAGCTTTTTTACACGGGCTATTTTTCCCAACAGCACATTGTGTCGATGGGTGACGTGATGCGCACGTGGCTGGATAAACATGAAGCCTCTTCTGCGACACGTCGCAAATTATTCTCCGTCTTTATCGAGATGGGACAAAACATCGTTCGCTATTCATCGGATGAACGCTTTCTGTGCACGGGCCAGGATGAATTGCGCTATGGTTCACTCTGTTTTCACACCGACCAGGTGAATTATTACCTTGAAACCGCAAATCTTGTTGGCCCGGAAGAATCCTCTTTGCTAAAGACAAACCTCGAAGTCCTGCGCACGATGACCCAGGCGGAAATCCGCAATGCCTGGAAACAGGGATTACGCAGCGAAGCACCTGCCACGAGCAAAGGTGCAAACATAGGTTTGTTGACCATGGCGCGGGATACCAGTGAGCCACTGGAGTATCGCATTCATCCACTGGCGGCCAGTTCGTTGTCCGCCTTTCACCTAAAGGCAACGTTTTGCCATGACTGATATGACATTAACCTCTTCCATCGAGCAGCCCGCAACCCAGGCCACACCGGAAGTGAATTTTGATTTTTCAGCACATCGTCTGGTGCTTAAAGGTGAAGCCTATCCTGAAAATGCCGCGGCGTTCTTTCGCCCGCTTTTGCAGGCCATTGAGAACTGGCTGCAGGACAAACCGGCCACCGATGAACCGGTTCGTCTGCATGTTGCGCTGAGTTATTTCAACAGTTCCAGCACCAAGCTGTTATTTGAACTCTTCGAGTGTCTGAACGGCTTTGCGAAAGGCGGTATCGCCTGCGAGCTGCACTGGTACTATGACGAGGAAGACGATATTTCCGAAGAATTCGGTCAGGAGTTACGTATCGACTTCCCTTCCCTGGCTGTCTTTCTTATTCCGGACCTTGACGCATGCTAGATATCAATGAGCTATTCAAGGAGGAATATTCCGTACTCGAAGAGGCTCGCCTGGCGGCGGCAGACGCCGCGCTGCCCGCAGACGCCTGCCGTGAAAAACTGTGGAGTGTGGCGAAGCACTATCAACGCCTGATTCGCGAATCCTACCGCGTGATCAGCCGCAGCGACCGTGCGGAACGCGAACTTAACCGCATGAATGAGCAACTGCAAAAACTGGCGGCGCAGCTGGAGTATGAGGCCACGCACGATCCACTCACCGCCGTATTTAACCGCAGCGCCATCATTAACCACATTAATAAGTCCCTGACGCAGGCAAATGTCGCCCTGATCCTGCTGGACATTGATCACTTCAAACGTATCAATGATGAATATGGTCACCCTACGGGCGACCGGGTGATTTGCGCGCTGGTTTCGCGTATTCGCCGCGCCCTGCCGGAAAGTGCGGCCATTGGCCGTGTCGGCGGTGAGGAGTTTACGATTTTACTGCCGGAAGCCCGTATTGAAGATGCGATGATCATTGCCAGCTACATTCACTCTTCCCTTAATGCATCGCCGCTGGATGTCTTACCGCAACAGCTGGTGACCGCCAGTTTCGGTGTCAGCCTTGGTCTGAAGAACAGCGATTTTGAAAACCTGTACAGCGCTGCCGACGCCGCGCTCTATACCGCGAAAAAGCGCGGGCGTAACCAGGTTGCGCTGCATGAAGATTTTTTTCGCCAGGTACACATGGCCCGGGCGGGCAGCGCACTTGCCCACCAGGGTAGCAGAGCGTCGTAATATACCGGTCGTCAGTCGCGTTATTCGATGACGACCAGCGGCTCGTCAAACTCAACCGGCTGGCCACTTTCAACCAGAATCGCTTTCACTACGCCCGCTTTGTCGGCTTCGATCTGGTTCATCATTTTCATCGCTTCAACGATACACAGGGTATCGCCTACATTGACTTTCTGCCCGATTTCACAGAACGCTTTGGCATCCGGGCTCGGCGTGCGGTAGAAGGTCCCGACCATCGGGGAACGCACAAAATGACCACTGACTTGTGCAGCAGCAGGCTCCACTGCCACAGCCGCTACGGCTGGCGCTGCCACGTTTGACGGTGCTGACTGCGGCATTACGGGAAGTGTATAAGAATGGTGTGTCGCAGGAGTAGCGACGGCGCGAGTGATACGGACCGACCCTTCGCCCTCAGAAATCTCCAGTTCGCAGATGCCTGATGCTTCGACCAGTTTGATCAGTTGCTTGATTTTCTCAATATCCATAAGGGTTCTCAGTGGTTCTGTGCCGATGTCGCGCAGGAGCAACGACGTTAATATGCAGTGTATAGAAGAGGTTATGGCAAAGCGCAACGATAAACAGGATCACAGGCGATCGAAGGGAGATAACGGAACGGGCAGAAAGAAGAAAATACCGGCGCTAAAAACGATTAAGCCCTGGCAGATGCCAGGGCCTGGTGTTTTAAATCGAGCAAATACTTCAATTTTACTTACCCTCCCGGCGCTTATCTCCGGCACTCACTATTTATTGTGGCGTTAGCTCTGTCTGGGGGTGAGGCCATAGTAGTCCATCAGAAAATTCCTGGCAATAAGCAGATCATGCCAGTTTTTCAGAATTATGACGGCGATCATGATTTCCCAAAAGTTCCAAAAAATAGCATTAAATGAACAAAAAAAAGCCAGCTCGCGTGAGCTGGCCGAACATGTCCAAAACCTTTTATTCAACAATGCCTTTCAATAGAGAAGACCATCATTACATACACAGAGAGCTTCGCATTCCTGATGCGCTTTAAGCGTAGACCCCACAGTAAGCCCCGCCACAAAACAAGAAAATTCCTGGACAAGGGATTACAGCCACTGATCTAAAAGCAAACCCTGCGCACCAAAAACCGGGTCGCTATGGGGAAATGTTGCGCTGGCAATCGCTGCCAGCCTTTGTGCAGTAGGAGCATCGCGGCAGAGATCGAAATCCTGCCCTGGCGGATAAGCGCCGACGACGGAAAAATCAGCGCTACTGCCAAGGTTACAGTGCCCCGTTCCGGCAGGTAATACCACCACGTCACCCGTCCGTACGGTCAATTCCTTACCGCCCGGACCACCCAGCATCAACCGGGCTTCGCCGCCGACAACACCCAGCACTTCATGCGCCGTACTGTGGTAGTGGTGGTAATCAAACACCCCGTCTACCCATTGCGGCGGCCAGCCATTTTTCGCAAATAGCTGCTGCGCGTCCTGGGCTGTTGCCCGCCCTGGAATCACCTGACGATAGAGCAATACTGGCAACGCAGGATTATTAGGTACCCACTCTTTTGGTGAAAGCAAGAAAGCCCCGGTCACGGGAGCCGAAGCCGAAGCCGAAGCCGCTGCAGAATGCCCCTTTTCCGCCGCCTCAAGCAACCAGGGGGTCGTCAGCGCAGCGCCAGAGAGCATCTTCATAAAACAGCGACGATTCATATCAGCCATAGCACCTCCTGAATGTTGATCTGTCTCCTTAGCGTAGATGAAATTCAGCACATCCTTTCTCTCTTCCCGTATCTGTCACTGCGGATCCCGGTTGCGATCATTTTTCTGCCGATGAAATTCCTGTAATTTCATCACGATTACAAATGGGTTATCGGGTGCCAGGGATCCGGCCATCAAAGGTAGGTCGTTGTGCAAGAAAATAAGAATATGTTCGCGTCTGCCGACGCTAAACCAACATTGTGGCAGCTCTGGCAGACCTGCTTTATGTTAGGAGTGACCGGATTTGGCGGGGTGCTGCCGTTAATGCACCGGGCGCTGGTGGAAAAAAAACGCTGGCTATCAGAACAACGCTTTGCCGAACTGCTGGGGCTGTGCCAGTTTCTGCCAGGCGGAAATGCAGTGAACTTATGCGTCGCCACCGGCGTGGAATTTCATGGCATAAAAGGGGGATTTGTCGCACTGGTGGGGTTACTGACCGCTCCCTTACTGGTTATTGTTTGTCTCGGCAATATCTGGCTGCTCTGGCATGACAATCCGCTGGTCGCCTCGGTCTTCGCAGGCATATCCGCCGCGGCGGCCGGGCTTATCATCGCCACCGGCCTGAAAATTTTGCGCTCCATGCCGCGCGCGCTGACTTCATGGCTCATCCTTGGCGGGATCATTGCTGCCATTGCCGTTTTTCGCCTGCCTCTGCTTCCGGTCTTACTGGTCGCCGTACCGCTGAGTATTGTGCTGAGCTACCGGAAACACAGATCATGACAACGTTGTTCTCCCTCGCCTTCATCTTTTTACAACTTTCGTTTTTAGCCCTCGGCGGCGGTAATGCCATTATCCCTGAGTTGCAACGCCAGGTCGTCGATGTTCATCACTGGATGACCTCCCGGGAATTCAGCGAACTGTTCGCTCTCGCCCAGGCCGCGCCCGGCCCCAATATGATGATTACCTCACTGGTCGGCTGGCGCGTTGCGGGGATCGCCGGGCTGCTGGTGTCAACCGTTTGCCAGTTCATCCCCTCGTCACTGATAGTGGTGGCGGGCGTGACGTTATGGAATAAGAACACCGACGAGAAAATGAAACGCGTGTTAAACCATGCGTTAGTTCCACTGACGGTTGGCCTGGTAATCTCCGGCGGGGCGCTGGTCGCCGGTGCGGTAATACACAATGTTCTGCAATTCGCCACGATCGCCGTGTGTATTGTCCTGTTTTTGAAAACCCGTCTTTCGCCACTGATTTTGCTGGCCGCAGGCGGAATTGTCGGGCTGATCGCTGCCTTATACGGAGTGTAACGCCATCTGCCACACCGCTGTGCCCGGACTGTCACTCCCCCTTTGCGAAGGGGGAGTGTAACCTGCATGCTAGCGCTTCTTTTTTCATCAAAACCAGCCTGACTTCCCCATTCCTTATTGCCCCACGACCACGCACCATTGCCGACATTTGCACCAATTTAGCCATCAAAAAACCTTATCTTGCGGTCAAAAAGCGCGAAATGACGCCTTTTAACGCCTGGCACAAAAATGGCATAGAGAAACAAACTTAACCAGTTAGTCAAAAAACAGGAGAGGCCTGGAATGAGCCAGTTGATCTATGCAGAGGAATCTGCGGTCGTACCGTTAAAACCGGCAACCGCCAGCGCACGGCCTGCCATCAGGGTAAACCAGGCCAACGTGATTTATCCGGCTGCCGACCAGCCGGTTCATGCCCTCAAAGACATTAACCTGACCATTCGCCAGGGGGAGTTTGTCTCGTTCATCGGCCCCTCCGGCTGTGGCAAAACCACATTGCTGCGCGCTATTGCCGATCTCGAACCCATCACCTCCGGCGAAGTGCTGGTTAACGATATGACGCCTTCGGAGGCGCGCCAGGCGGGGGCATACGGCTATGTCTTCCAGGCCCCTGTCCTGTTGCCATGGCGTACCGTGCTGGCCAACGTCAAACTGCCGCTGCAAATCCAGGGCGTACCGCCGGAGCGCTGCGATGAAATCGCTCGCGAGCAGCTTGCGCGCGTTGGGTTGAAAGGCTTCGAGAAAAAATATCCGTGGCAGCTTTCCGGCGGCATGCAGCAGCGCGTCTCGATTGCCCGTGCTCTGGGTTTTGAGCCCAAAATCCTGATGATGGACGAGCCCTTTGGCGCACTGGATGAACTGACGCGCGACAACCTCAACCAGCAGTTACAGCAACTGTGGTTTAACGAACAGCGTACGATGGTCTTCGTGACACACTCCATTTCTGAGGCCGTCTATCTGTCGACCAAAATTGTGGTGATGTCACCGCGCCCGGGACGGATTGTGAAGGTCATTGACTCGCCGCTTCCCGCCGAGCGCTCGCTGGCGATTCGCGATACCCCGGCCTTTTTACAGCTCGCCGCTGACGTGCGTGAAGCGCTGGTGGAGGGACATCATGACCATTAGTCAGCGTCTGCAACGCCATGTCCTGCCCGTCAGCAGTGTGTTACTGGTGGCGTTGATCCTCTGGTATGTGCTGGCCTTCGCCCTGAATGCTTCCGGGGTGATCGACCGTGTACTGACTCCGCGCGGTCCCTGGACAAGCAGTGACCTGATTGCCGCCTCCCTGAATGCCACCCGTCCGCTGCTCCCTGCGCCGCATCAGTTGATCATGGATATCTGGAACAGCATCACCCAGTGGCCGCTCACCTCGCCGCGTAACTTATTACTGCATACCTGGGTTACCGCGAGCGCCGCGTTGACCGGTTTCGCCATGGGAGTGGTGCTGGGCGTACTGCTGGCGGTGTGTATTGTCCATTCACGGACGCTTGATAAAGCACTGATGCCGTGGATTGTCGCTTCGCAGACCATTCCTGTACTGGCGATTGCCCCCATCGTGCTGATTATTCTTGGTAGCCTGGGGGTGACGGGCATGCTTCCCAAAGCGACCATTGCCATGTATCTGTGCTTTTTTCCGGTCACCATCGCCACCGTTCAGGGGCTGCGTTCACCGCAAAAAATGGAGATGGAACTGGTTCATACCTACGCCGCACGACGTGTCGATATCTTCTGGATGGTGCGTCTGCCCTCTTCTCTGCCGTATCTCTTTCCGGCATTTCGCGTCGCCATTGCCAGTGGTCTGGTCGGCACGATGGTAGCGGAGCTGCCCACTGGCGCACAGGCCGGGCTGGGGGCCAGGCTTCTCACCGGCTCCTATTACGGCAATACCATCCAGATCTGGTCTGCGCTGGTGATGGCCTCATTATTAGGCCTGGCCTTAACCGGGCTGGTAACCCTGACCGAACGTCTGGTGATGCGCCAGCGTAAGGGGGCATGATGAAAAAAAATCCCATTCCCGGCACGCTGCTCCTGGTCGCCGCCTTCATCGTTAGCGTGCTGTCGCTGATTCAGTTAAACGGAGAGAGCGATACCTCTAATGGACTTCGTTCTCATGCGCTCCTGCTGATTGTCAGTTCACTGCTGGCCTGTTCACAAACGGCTTTGCGTAGCGTGTTGTTCGCGGTAGCGCTCGCTGGCAGCGCACTCTGGCTTGCGCTGCTGCCGTTTAATGGCCTGAGCACCCTCGCGCTGGCGCTGCTTGCCGCCGTCAGCGTACAGCGCCTGGCGAGTGCATCGGTTCCTGCGGCTGCTGTCGCCGCACTGCTCGGCATCTGGCTGTTGTGGTTCTGGCAGATTCTGGTCACCGGGTTTGCCGTTCCTCAGGTCATCCTGCCTGCGCCACTGGATATTCTCACTGCGCTCGTCGACGGTGTCTCTCTGCTGGCGGGTGACCTGGTGCAAACGGTCCTCAAGTCGGTGCTGGTGGGTTATCTGCTGGGCTGTGGCGCAGGCGTTGGCGTAGCGCTGCTTATCGACAGACTTCCCTTTCTGCAACGCGGCCTGCTCCCTGTCGCCAGCCTGACCAGTACCGTACCGCTGGTCGGCGTCGCCCCTATCGCTGTGATGTGGTTTGGTTTCGACTGGCCGTCAAAAGCTGCCGTGGTCATTCTGGTGACCTTTTTCCCGGCGCTGGTCAGCACGCTTGCCGGGCTGAAAGCGAGTGGCAAGCTCGAACAAGAACTGATGTATTGCTACGCCGCGACGCCCCACCAGCAGTTGCGCATGCTGCGCCTGCCTGCTGCGATGCCGTTTATTTTTAGCGCTCTGAAAGTCAATGCCACCCTGGCGCTCATTACCGCCATTGTCGCTGAGTATTTTGGCTCGCCGACCGCCGGGCTGGGCTTTCGTATCTCCACAGAGTCAGCGCGAATGCATATGCCCATCGTGTGGTCAGCGATTGTGGTCTCATCGCTGGCCGGTTCGCTGATTTACACCTTGCTGGTCCGGCTCGATCGCCGCGTGAATTTCTGGCATCCCTCGATTCGCGGGATGGCAACGGAAAAGTAAAACAACATAAAAACATGATGATGCACACTAACCCGAGGAGTTATCCCATGAAGAAACGTTCCGCTTTTCGCCGGGGGTTGTTGCTGGCGGCAATGTCTGTGGCTTTTACCTTTTCAGCACACGCAGCAGAGAAAGTGACGCTGCAGTTGAAATGGGTGCCACAGGCGCAATTCGCTGGCTACTACGTGGCGCAGGAAAAAGGGTTCTATAAAGAGGAAGGACTGGATGTCACGATCAAACCCGGCGGTACGGATATCTCCCCGGTTCAGGTGATTGCCGGAAAATCTGCGGATGTCATCGTCAACTGGCTGCCGGATGCGCTGGCGTCACGCGAGGCGGGCGTTCCGCTGGTTAACATTGCTCAGGTTTACGATCGCTCCGGGATGATGCTGACCTGTAAAAAATCAAGCGGCATTAAAACGCCTGCCGATTTCAAAGGTAAAACACTGGGCGTCTGGTATGGCGGCAATGAGTATCCCTTCTTCAACTGGATGAACAAACTCGGGCTGAAACCTGGCACCGATATTACCATTCTCAAACAAGGCTTTAACGTTGATCCGCTGTTGCAGGATCAGGCAGCCTGCATCTCCACCATGAACTACAACGAATACTGGCAGTTGATCGACGCAGGTTTAAAAGAAGCGGATTTGATCACCTTCCCGTATGAGGATCAGGGTGTTTCCACCCTGGAAGATGGCCTGTATGTGCTGGACTCCAGCCTGAAAGATCCGGCGTTCGTCGCCAGAATGGCGAAGTTCCTCAAAGCGTCATTTAAAGGCTGGGACTACGCGGTGAAACACCCGCAAGAGGCGGCAAAAATCGTGGTTGCGGAAGATGCTTCCGGCGCCGCTACCGAAGAAGTACAGACTCGCCAGATGGAAAACGTGGCGAAGCTGATTACTAACGCCAACACACCGAAAATTGGCTATCTCGATCCGGCAGCCTACCGCCGCACGATTGATGTTTTATTGCACAGTGGTGGTGATACCCCGGTTATCAAAAAAGATCCGGGTGACAGCGCAATGACCCATACCGTCTGGGATGCCGCGGCAAAACTGAAATAACCCTTCCCCGCCAGGGACGGCGGATTTCACTGGAGCCTGTCATGAATGAAAGCCTGCTAAGTGGTATCGAGGTCGCGCTGGAAAAAGGGCGTATTCGCCAGGATAACGAGGCAATCATCATGCCCGCCGCAGAACGGGTCTTTGCCCGTTACGGATTTCGCGGTGCCACCATGCAGCAGATTGCCGATGCCGCTGACCTGCCCAAAGCCAATCTGCATTACTACTTCGGCAGTAAACAAACCCTTTATTTGCGTGTGCTGGAGTGCATTCTCCACGACTGGCTGGCGCCGCTGGAAGGCATTTCCGCCAGTGCCGATCCCAAAACTGCGCTCGAAGAGTATGTCCGTAAAAAGATCGGCTTTAGTTTTGCCCGCCCGGAAGCCTCCCGCCTGTTCGCCAATGAGATCCTGCAAGGGGCACAGGTGGTTCATCCACTGTTAAAAACGCAGCTTCGACAACTGGTGGCGGAAAAAGCCCGCATTCTTGATGGCTGGATTGCGCTCGGCAAGCTCTCTGCGATGGACACCACCCACTTCTTTTTTACCGTCTGGTCGATGACCCAAACCTATGCGGATTTTGATATCCAGATTGCCGCTGTACTGGGAGATGACTCGCATAGCGAAACGGCACAGCAACGGGCGACAGACCATGTATTGCGTTGTGTCTGGCGAATCTGCGGTCTTGAATAAACCTTGCTGCAAAATGCAGCAATTGGCAGCAAACAGGGTGCGAAATGCACCAAAAAACAGCAATAAAAGTCAGGTCATTGTATTAACGATCTTATGCCCTCCTGAATTTACGCGCTCTTCGGCAAAGTTGTCGCAAATGGCACGCAATTAGCATGGTTATTACGCGAAAACTTAACCATCTGGTCAGGATTCATAACACGGGGAGAGATAACCCCGCTGACAATTCAGGAGAAGCATGATGAGCAACTATTCAGGTAGCCACGCCCGGGGGATCCAGGCCGCACGGCTGACTCCCGACGCGTATGCCCGCGAGTTTGCGGACTGCGCCCCCCCGTTAACCACCACCCAGGCGGTGATTGAAGCAGAACGTTGTTATTATTGCTTTGACGCCCCCTGCTCCCGGGCCTGCCCGGCTGATATTGATGTGCCGAGCTTTATCCAGCGAATTGCCCAGAGCAACGATCGCGGCGCGGCAGAGGTTATTTTACGCGCCAATGTGCTGGGCGGGATCTGCAGCCGCGTCTGCCCTACCGAAACCTTGTGCGAGCAGGCCTGCGTGCGTAACGCGCAGGATGGTCGTCCGCTCAATATCAGTCTGCTCCAGCGCCACGCCACCGACCATTTCTTTGCTAACCCCGGTAAACCTCTGTTTGTCCGCGGGCCCGAAACCGGCAGACGCATTGCCGTGGTCGGTGCCGGCCCCGCCGGGCTAACTGTCGCTCACCACCTGGCAATAGCAGGCCACAACGTGGATCTCTTTGATGCCCGCAGCAAAGCAGGCGGTCTTAATGAATACGGTCTCGCCCGCTACAAGGTGACCGATGATTTCGCCGCGCGGGAAGTGGCCTGGCTGCTTTCGGCAGGCGGCATTACGCTGCATGCGGATAAAACGCTCGGCAAAGATTTTAGCCTTGCTCAGTTACGAGCCAGCTACGACGCGGTATTTCTCGGACTGGGGTTAGCAGGGGTTAATCAACTGGAAACGGGGGATGCAGAACCAGAAGGCGTTTGTGAAGCGGTGGATTTTATTGCTGATTTGCGCCAGTGCGCGGATCTCAGCCAACTCCCCGTTGGCCGCAAAGTGGTGGTGATTGGCGGAGGGATGACCGCCGTCGACGCCGCTGTACAGGCGAAAAAGCTCGGCGCTCAGGAGGTGACGCTGGTGTATCGCCGTGGCGAAGCGCAGATGAAAGCCTCGGAAAAAGAGCGGCAGTGGGCACAGCTTAATGGTGTGACGATACGCCTGTGGGCCGCCCCTTTACGCTTCGAGCAACACAACAATCAGCTGACGGGCGTAACGTTCAGCGTGGTGCGTGAAGGTGAAGTCAGTGATGAGATCTTCACGCTTGAAGCTGACATGGCGCTTAAAGCCATCGGCCAGACCTTCGACAGCACCTCTGTCGGACAAACCATTTCGCTCAAACACGGGCGTATTGTCACCGACGAGTGCGGTCGCACCTCGCTGGCTGGCGTCTGGGCCGGGGGAGACTGCTGTGCGGGCGGCCTTGACCTGACGGTCGATGCCGTACGCCAGGGCAAACTCGCCGCCCGCTCTATCGCGCTGGCCCTTACTGTCTCCGACGCCGCAAACGCCACCTCATTTCAGGAGCACTCCCATGGCTAATCTGCATACCGATTTTCTTGGCATCAAAAGTCCCAATCCATTCTGGCTGGCATCCGCGCCGCCCACTGACAAAGAGTACAACGTGGAGCGTGCCTTTCAGGCGGGCTGGGGTGGCGTGGTGTGGAAAACGCTCGGGCTGGATCCACACGTGGTTAACGTCAGCGGGCCGCGCTACGGCACCCTGCTCGGGACCGACCGACGTATTCTGGGGCTGAATAATATCGAGCTGATCACCGATCGTACGCTGGCCATCAACCTTGAAGAGATTACCCGCGTTAAAAAACGCTGGCCTGACCGGGCGGTTGTGGTGTCGATCATGGTGCCCTGCGAAGAAGAGGCCTGGAAAACCATTCTGCCGCAGGTAGAAGCCACCGGGGCTGATGGTATTGAGCTTAACTTCGGCTGCCCGCATGGGATGAGCGAACGCGGAATGGGTGCGGCGGTGGGCCAGGTGCCGGAGTATATCGAAATGGTCACCCGCTGGTGCAAGCAATATTGCAGCCTGCCGGTGATTGTCAAACTGACGCCGAATATCACCGATATCCGTTATCCGGCCAGGGCGGCGAAAGCAGGCGGTGCAGATGCCGTATCGCTGATCAACACCATTAATTCGGTGATAGGCGTGGACCTCGACCAGATGTTGATGTCACCTCACACCGGCAGCCAGGGTTCACACGGCGGCTATTGCGGCCCGGCAGTGAAGCCGATTGCGCTGAATATGGTCTCGGAAATTGGCCGCGACGCCCAGACCCGTGGTTTACCGATTTCCGGCATTGGCGGCATCGCCACCTGGCGCGATGCCGCGGAGTTTATCGCACTGGGGTGCGCAACGGTGCAGGTCTGTACCGCCGCGATGGTCCACGGTTTCCAGATTGTGCGCGACATGATAAGCGGCCTGGAGAACTACATGGACCAGAAAGGGTTCCGGACCATCGAAGACTTCCGCGGCATGGCGCTGCCAAGCGTCACCGACTGGCGTTATCTCAACCTTAACCACGTGGATAAAGCGGTAATCGACCAGGCGTCGTGCATTAAGTGCGGGCGCTGCCATCTGGTCTGTGAAGACACATCGCACCAGGCGATTACCGCCATCACCGGGGATGAACGACGTTTCGAGGTACGCGAAGAGGATTGCGTCGGCTGCAACCTCTGCGCCTCGATTTGCCCGGTGGAGAACTGCATTTCACTGCGTAGTTTGCAACCCGGGGAAGTGGATAAGCGTACCGGCAAGGTTGTGACGGACCAGTACGCTAACTGGACAACGCACCCGAATAACCCGATGGCGCAACCAGCTTAGTTGATGGTGGTGCGGCCCGCCCCCTCCCTCAAAGGTGAGGGCAAAAGAAGATAACTAACCAAAGCACTACAGGAGAAAACGAATGCGTAACCTGTTGATCAAAGGCGGTACCGTCGTCAACGCGGACCATCAGCGTCGTGCCGATGTGCTCTGTGTCGATGGCATCATCGCAGCCGTCGGCGATGCATCCAAATGGGATATTCCCGCCGGAACCGAAACCGTGGACGCGGGCGGGTTATACGTCATGCCCGGCGGCATCGACCCACACACCCATATGAATTTCCCGTTTATGGGCACTACCACGGTTGATGATTTCTACAGCGGCACCGCTGCCGCGCTGGCAGGCGGTACGACCACCATTATCGATTTCGTCATTCCCAACCCACAACAACCGCTGATGGACGCTTACCACCAGTGGCGCGGCTGGGCAGAAAAAGCGGCGGCCGATTACAGCTTCCACGTCGCCATTACCTGGTGGGATGAAAGCGTACGTCAGGATATGGGCACGCTGGTACAACAAGAAGGCGTTAATAGCTTCAAACATTTCATGGCCTATAAAAACGCCATCATGTGCGATGACGAAACCC
The DNA here is from genome assembly GCA_900112785.1 of Phytobacter palmae. Lineage (GTDB taxonomy): Bacteria > Pseudomonadota > Gammaproteobacteria > Enterobacterales > Enterobacteriaceae > Phytobacter > Phytobacter palmae. The sequence goes on from FONB01000002.1 coordinate 211,235, forward strand.
TGATGAATAGCTTTCGCCGTTGTCTGGAACTGGGGGCGATGCCTACAGTACACGCGGAAAACGGAGAGATGGTCTACCTGTTGCAACAAGAGATGCTTAAACAGGGTATCACCGGTCCGGAAGCCCATCCCCTCTCTCGTCCGCCGGAAGTGGAAGGCGAAGCCGCTAACCGCGCCATTACGGTCGCCAGCATCATGGGCGTACCGATTTACGTGGTACACGTCTCGTGCCGCGAATCCGCTGAGGCCATTGCCCGTGCGCGTGGACGCGGGCAGCGCGTTTATGGCGAAGTGCTCGCCGGGCATTTAGTGATCGATGATAGCGTCTATCGCCATCCAGACTTTGGCTTCGCTGCAGCCCATGTTATGAGCCCGCCGTTTCGCGATAAATCCCACCAGTCTGCGCTGTGGCATGGCCTGCAATCAGGCCAGTTGCATACCACAGCAACCGACCACTGCACCTTTTGCGCCAGCCAGAAAGCAGCAGGCCGCGACAATTTCAGCAAAATACCTAACGGCTGCGGCGGCGTAGAAGAACGCATGGCAGTTATCTGGGACGCCGGGGTCAACAGTGGACGCCTGACGCCAGGTGAATTCGTGGCGATCACCTCTGCCAATACCGCCCGCCTTTTCAATATCTATCCGCGCAAAGGTTGTGTAGCACAGGGCGCTGACGCAGACCTGGTACTCTGGGACCCGGCTGGCAGCAAAACGCTATCCGCCAGCACCCACCACTCGCGTAATGATTTCAATATTTTCGAAGGCCGTACCGTCACCGGCGTACCGGCCTTCACCATCAGCCAGGGCCAGCTGGTATGGGCTGATGGTGAGTTGCGCGCCCGTGAAGGAGCCGGGCGCTATATCAAACGCCCGGCATTCGGCCCGGATTTCAGCGCAGCGGCAGCATGGGAGCGTCAGCGCGCCCCGCAGGCCGTTGCCCGCTAATCACCTGACATTGAGGAAATAATCATGAGCAGTGAAGTCGTTTCACCAGACACAAACGGCATTGATATTAGTGACCTGCGGGTTGATGGCGAGCGTTTGTGGCAATCGTTAATGGATCTTGCGCAAATTGGTGCCACACCCAAAGGCGGTGTCTGCCGTTTAACGCTGACCGACCTCGATCGTCAGGGGCGTGATTTGGTCGTCAGTTGGGGTAAAGCGGCCGGGTTGTCGGTCGAAATAGACCAAATTGGTAACGTTTTTATGCGCCGCCCGGGCCGTAACAACGCCCTGCTGCCGATTGTTGCAGGAAGCCATATTGATACCCAGCCAACAGGGGGTAAGTTCGACGGCAACTTTGGCGTGCTCTCGGCGCTGGAAGTTATGCGCACCCTCAACGAACGTGGTATTGAAACCGAAGCGCCGGTGGAGATGGTTTTCTGGACCAACGAAGAGGGCTCGCGTTTTGTGCCAGTCATGATGGGTTCCGGCGTTTTCGCTGGTATTTTCCCGCTGGAAGTGGCTTACGCGGCAACCGACACCGAAGGAAAATCGGTGAAAGATGAACTGTTCAAAATTGGTTATGCGGGCGACGTTGTACCGGGTGACCACCCCATCGGCGCCTACTTTGAAGCCCATATCGAACAAGGCCCCATCCTGGAAGACCAGGACATTACCATTGGGGTTGTGCAGGCTGTGCTTGGCATTCGCTGGTATGACTGTGTCGTTACGGGGATGGAATCTCACGCCGGACCTACGCCAATGGCGATGCGCAAAGATGCCCTGCAGGTTGCCACGCATATCATGCAGGAAGTGGTCAATATTGCCGGGCAGTTTGCTCCTCACGGACGGGGGACCGTAGGCATGGTGCAGGTGCATCCCAACAGTCGTAACGTCGTGCCCGGCAGTGTCAAATTTTCCATTGATTTTCGCAACATGACCGACGCCGATGTGGACAAAATGGATGCGGCACTGAAAGCGTACATTGCGCAGATCGCTGAAAAAACCGGACTGAGCATAACGCTGCAACAGGTCTCACATTATCCTGCTGCGCCTTTCCATCCGGATTGTAAAGAGGCCGTACGGCGTGCAGCCCAAAAATTAGGCTACTCTTCAATGGATATCGTCTCGGGTGCCGGACATGATGCCGTTTATATGAGTATGCTCGCACCTACCGGAATGATTTTTATTCCCTGCAAAGATGGCATCAGTCACAATGAGATAGAATATTCAGCACCGGAACAGGTCACGGCCGGGGCAAATGTCTTGTTACACGCTATGCTGGAAAAAGCCGGAGTTGTCTCTCGGTCATAATCGGGTTTCCCTCACCAAAAACCCGATTGCAGGCAATCGGGTTATTTTTTTAGCGAACTGAACATTTTTTCAGAAAACCGGCTCAATAATACCCTGTAAACGTAGATGGGATTTGACTTAAGTCCCTAAGAAGTTTACAAAAGATACTGCCTTCTGTAAGACCCATATGCGTCTTTGCCATTTTCGTCCAGGCTTTCCTTTCATCGGTAAGAGAAAATGCTGGGGGATTAACCGGTTACATACCTGTTTAACCGGGTTTTGATATCTACAGGCATCTGTATGGAGTATCCAATGTTTTCTTTTGTCGCCCGCCAGGCGATTTTTGACGAAAATATGAACACAGTCGGTTATGAGCTGTTGTTCAGAGACAGCATGACGAACCGGTTTCCCGACGTTACTCCGGAATATGCCACTGCCCAAATTATCGTAGAACAATTTCTTGGTGCGCCGCTGGGTCGCCTCAAGGAGTACAGCGCGATATTCGTTAACTTCCCCTATGAACTGCTGGTACAGGGCATGGCAGAAACCTTGCCAAAAGATCGCGTGATTGTGGAAATACTCGAAACGGCTGAACCCACCCCTCGGCTGCTTAAAACCGTAAAACAGCTTTATCAGCACGGTTTTCGTATTGCCCTGGACGATTTCGAACTTGGCAATACATGGAACGACTTTTTGCCCTATGTCAGCATCATTAAGTTTGATGTACGTATGAGCACGCCAGAAGAGATCAAAGAGTACATTGAAAGCAAAGCTGAACTGCTAAAAGGGACGGTTTTTCTGGCAGAAAAGGTCGAAACGCAGGAAGAATATGAGTGCTACCGTAACCTTGGCTGCACCCTCTTTCAGGGGCATTTTTTCAGTAAGCCGGTCATTCATGCTAATAACAAGCTTATCCAGAATCAGTCGATAACCTTAAAGTTAATGAAGGAAGTGAACACTGACTCACCGGATTTCGCCAGAATCGAAGCACTACTGAAACAGGATCTTGCACTCTCTTTTAAGCTGATGCGCTATGCACAGAACATCGTCTTCAATGCGCGAGGCATTAAAAACTTCCGCAGCCAGTCGCTCAAAGACATCATCTTTTATCTTGGCGCCAATGAGCTACGCCGCTTCGTCCTGGTGGCCTGCTTAACCTCGGTAAATGTCGGCAAAACCGATGAAATTTACCACCGTTGCCTGATCCGCGGAAAATTCTGCGAGCTGGCCGCCGCACGTTCCATAAGCCGCCATTCATCGGATGATGCCTTTATCGTGGGCCTGTTCTCACAACTGGACGATATCTTCGAAATGCCAATGGCGGATTTGATTGGTCAGATTGACGTCTCAACCAATGTGATGATGGCGCTCAGAGAGAAACGCGGCCCGCTCTATCCTTATTTGCATCTGGCACAGCTGTATGAAAATCACAAATGGGAAGACGTCAGCGCACTGGGCCATCGGCTCGGCTTCAACCGCAGCGTGGTGGCTGAATTGATCACTACGGCGACACAATGGGCAGACGATATCCCAACTGGCGTTGCCAGCTAAATCCCTTCGGGTTTGTAAATGGCGCGCATTGTGACTCGTTCTACAAACCCGCGTCTTCCCACCACACAACGCTTGCTTTTATTTTATTAAAGGAAAAATCTGCCTGAACCACTCACGCTAGTGGTTCAAAAATGCTATTCGCTCTGTTTTTATTTTCTAATTATTACAGGAATCGCTATTCTGTAATATCTCTTGAAATACATTTTTCACATCAATATATTTCAAGATAATATAAAATACATCTATCTCTCCCTCTTAACCGTTAACACAAAAAAAACAATTCGAATTAAAATCCATTAATTAGCCAAAAAACAGTATAAATATTTTAGTTTAAAAAAATGAAATTCCTGTGAGTTCAGACACGCTTTAAGTTGGTGTGACAATACAAAATTTCACTCGTTGCAATATCAATAAAATTTTAAACTAGAACTTATCGTAAAAATAGCATTTCAGCTTGCATCTATGATTTAATGAAATAAAGTTGATTAACGAACGATAAAATCAATAACATACCCCCCATCAGCAATACAGAGAAAAATTATGATTAAGCAGGCAGGAGCGCCAGTCAGTCTTAATCAGCCCTTCCAGGACGAGAAGGAAGATTAAGGACAATGGTCAAACTAACAGTGTATGGATATCGTCTTGGCGAACGCAACGAAGTTGAGTTCCTGCCGTTCAAAAGATGTTTACTGCTTCCCGAAACACCGGGGAAAGCGGTTGAATACCTTAGGCCGACCATGGCCAACCTGTTGGAATACCTGCTGACACATGCTGTCGGAGAAATTGTCTCGGATAAAACCCTGCAAATTCAAGTCTGGGAAAATAACGGTCTGAGCTGTTCCAGCCAGCGATTATGGCAAGTGATGAAGAATCTGAAAAACAAACTGGCTCTTGTCGGCTTGCCAGATAATTTCATCATACGAGTTACCGGCAAAGGTTACATGATCGCTGGCGAGATGGTGATGGAGTTGTATTGTAAGCGCAAACAACTTTCTGTAAATAATGCGAAATAATGAAACACAAAAGCAACTCAGCAATGAACGAGTGTAGTTTTTAAAGAAGAATATATAAACTAAAAATGATATTCAGCATAATAATACAAAAAGTAAAACAATAATTCAGACAAATAATATTTATGGAGTCAACCTTCCTGACCAAGTAAATCAGGGCGGCAGTAACCATAAGATGATTACAATTGGAAAAATACCTCCTGAATATCCATAAGGAAACAGGAAATCATTAGCACTTGTGGAACAGGTTGCTAATTATCAACAACAATGTTGTTTAGTTCATATCAAAGGGAATATTTATGAAAAAAATACTTTTAGCCGTATCTATTGCATCTGCGCTGTCACTGTCTAACGTGGCACTGGCAGACAGCTCTGGCACCATCGATTTTAATGGTGAAATTACTGACGCCACCTGTGATGTCGTACTGAATGGCGGCTCCAGTGCCAACGGTACAGTAACACTGCCTACCATCTCTAAAACTTTGCTCTCTGCAGCTGCGGGTACAACCAAAACCGCGGGCCAAACCAAGTTTACGCTTGATGCCAAAAACTGTGTGTTAGGCACCTCAGGTAAAACAAAAGTTCAGGCGTTCTTTAAATCATCCGCTGCAAATGTTGATACCACTAACGGCTTTCTGCTTAACAAAACGGGTACGGCAAAAGATGTTCAGTTGCGTTTAAGTTACTTCAATACGGGTAACGTCATTGATGTAAACAGCAACGCGCTGGCAACAGGTAGCGCAGAGTTTATCGCCATTACGAGCGGCAATACTGCAACCATGCCTTTCACCGTTGAATACATCACCAGTAACAATGGTACAGGCACCGATGCACTGGCTTCAGGTACAGTTAAAAGCCAGGTTGAGTACGAACTGCAATACGATTAATCACTGCATGTGAGGAGCGATTTTCGCTCCTCCCTTTTTCTTAAGGAACTGGGTATGTCTTATTACGCCAAAACAGTAATGGTTGCCATAGGGGCAATAATTTTCTCCGGATTCAGCACCATTGCTCAGGGAAGCGTGGTTGTTAACAGTACGCGCGTAATTTACCAGGCCAGTAAAAAAGAGGTTACGGTTAATTTAACCAATCAGAACAGCGCCCCGGTATTAATTCAGAACTGGATTGAAACAGACAGTGCTCAAAGGGAGTCTGCCAGTAAAAATGTACCATTTATCTTAACGCCGCCCATCAACCGAGTGGATGCAGGTAAAGGACAAACCTTGCGCATTAGCTACCTTGGCAGCCCTGCCTTACCGCAGGACCGGGAATCTGTATTCTGGTTAAATATCCTGGAAGTACCGGCCAAAGCTAAAGACGTTAACGAAGACCAAAGCAAACTGAATATCGCCTTTCGTACACGAATTAAATTATTTTACCGGCCAAATGATCTTCCTGGCACAGCAACACAGGCAATGGAGAATCTTCATTGGTCCATTAAAGGCAATGGTGTCAATGTAACGAACTCTTCAAAATATTATGTTTCGCTTTTTGACGTCACTTATAAATCCGGTGGTAAAAAATATGATGCCAAAGGATTTATGATTGCCCCTGGCGCAACGGAGTTTTATCAGTTCAAAGGTATTGCCGTAACTAATATAAATGACCTGAGTTATTCCGCTGTCAATGATTATGGTGCCAACGTGCAATATAAAGCCAAACCTTAAGGTTAGATTACCTTATCAAATAATAAAAGCCATTCACACGATAACAATTACGGCTTTTGTTTTTCAGGGAAAGATACCACTTTTCAGGAGTAATTATGGAAAGATCGACAATTCATCATCAATGTGCGGGGCTTAAAAGCCGATTATCGCCACTCGCGTTGATGGTGATGATGGTATTTCCAGTCATAGCTGCGGAAGAAACAGACGATAAATCGCGTGAGTACGCACGAAATGTAGTGGAATTCGAATCTGACTTATTGCGTCTGGATGACAGCAGTAAAGTTGACCTTAGCCGGTTCAGCTATGGCTCCAGCGCCTCTCCGGGTACATACCGGGTCAATGTATTTGTTAACGGCGAAGAAGTTGCCCAGCAAGAGGTTGAATTCAAGGCGGGTGACAATCGCCTGGTCTACCCTTGCCTGACGCCACGTCTGATTCAGTTAATTAACTTCAATGAAGATAAGCTCCCTTCCGAGGTGAAACAGGCATTAAGCACACCCGCTACCTGTAGTAACCTGGTGTCGATAATTCCGGAAGCCAAATTCGAATTCGACAGCAGTGACCAGCAACTGAATATCGAAGTGCCACAGATCTACGTGCAACGCACGGCGCGCGGAGCAGTACGGCCTGATTTATGGGACAGTGGCATACCAGCATTAATGCTTGGTTATTATGTTAATGGCTATGACTCACAGTACAGCGGCGGCGGGGATTCTCGCTCACTGTATGCGTCACTGAATGCCGGACTGAATATCGGTGCCTGGTATTTCCGTCATAACGGTTCCTATAACTGGCAAAAAGATAACGGTGGGGAATACAACACCACTAATACTTATGTACAGCGTGATATTGCCCCCATTCTTGGGCGGATTATCCTCGGTGAATACAATACCTCGGGGCAGATGTTTAACTCGGTACCGTTTGTCGGGGCGCAGGTTTCCAGCGACGAGCGCATGTTGCCCGAATCGCAACGTGGTTATGCACCAGATATTCGCGGTATTGCCAAAACCAACGCTAAAGTAACGATCAAACAGCTTGGCAATATCATTTATGAAACCACGGTTCCGCCAGGCGCTTTTCTGATTAACGATCTCTACCCTGCAGGATATGGGGGCGACCTGGAGGTCATTATTCAGGAAGCCGATGGGACAACACAGCAATATACTATCGCTTACGCATCCGTTGCCAATTTACTTCGTCCGGATACTCAGCGCTATAGCGTGACCGCAGGTAAAATACGTAATACCGGTATTTCCGATGAGCCGATGATTTATGAAGCCACTTATATGCGCGGCTTAAGTAATATTTTCACTGGCTATGGCGGTGTGCAGGTCAGCGAAAATTACCAGGCCTACCAGTTAGGTCTCGGCACCGGTAGCCGGCTTGGTGCAATTGCCATTGATGCAACACAGTCGACAAGTAAGCTGGGTAATAAAGCCGGTGGAACGAAATCCGGCCAGAGTTACCGTATCACCTACAGTAAACTTATTGATGAAACCAACAGTAACATTACCCTCGCGGCATATCGCTATTCGACTGCGGGTTATATGGATCTGCTGACCGCACTGCAAACCCGTGATGCTGCTCAACACGGCTATGATCCAAACAATATCTGGCGTTCGAAAAATCGCTTTACCGTTAGCATCAACCAGGGATTGCCAGAATCATGGGGTAGTATTTACCTCAGTGCTACCCTGGAAAACTACTGGAACAGCGGGCAGGGCTATAACAAGCAATACCAGATGGGCTATTCCAACAACTGGAAACGGATGAATTACAGTGTGAACGTAAGTCGCAGCCAGGCTTCGAATGGTCATGAACAAACCAACTGGTATCTGAACTTATCATTTCCGCTGTGGGATGCATGGGATTCCCATGCGCCTTATATGAGTCTTCGCTACAACCAGGACAATAACGGTGGGAAAGGTGAACAGGCAATGCTCTCCGGAACACTGGGCGAGCAAAATCAGTATAACTACAACCTGAGTGGTAGCCACGATTCACATAGCGGCACCTCTGCGAATATTGGTGCGGGCTGGACCAGTAGCATCGCAACAGTCAATGGCGGCTACAGTACAGGTAAAAATTACCATAGCACCTCGTTGGGCTTAAGCGGAGCACTGGTAGCGCATTCGGGCGGCGTCACGTTCACGCCTTATAACAGCGATACCTATGCGCTGGTTGAGGCAAAAGACGCCAAAGGTGCAAAAATTTCTGGCTATGCGGGAACGTCGGTCGACAGCTTTGGTTACGCACTTTTCCCATCGCTATCACCTTATCAGATGAACAGCGTATCCATTAACCCGGAAGGTTCTTCAATGGACGTGGAGTTTGAAAACACCGCTCAGAAAATTGCACCACGTTCGGGTGCGGTTGTAAAAGTTAAGTTCAATACCAACAAAGGTTCACCGGTACTGATTTCCTCTTCATTTGCCGGAGAGAACTTGCCATTCGGCGCAGATGTTCTTGATGAAAGCAACGCATCAGTAGGCATCGTCAACCAGGCCGGGTCTATTTACGCCCGCGTGAGGGAAGACAAAGGTTCACTGTTGGTTAAATGGGGTAGTGATAAAGGTTCAAGTTGTAAAGTGAACTATATGCTGGCTCCAGGGAAGAACGACGGCCGGACCAGCCACATTCAGCAATTTACAAGTCCGTGCCTGCCGGTTCAGGGACCTGTAAGTAGTAGTCCGCGAGCCGAAATGGCAAGTACGCACTAGCTGAAAACCTGACATTAGTTTCCGAAATGCATCCAAAGCGCTGAGTAATGGATGCATTTTTATTTATAAACAAAGAGTTATTTCTCACCCAAATCTCCCATTAATTTATATAACCTCAAGCTATATAAACAGGTAAAATTTTACTGTATTTTTTATAGCAATCTTATTTGTAAAGAACTCCTTCCCTGTCTAATTTTATCTGGCAAAACAAAACACTCCCGACACTCGCGGGAAAGTAATCAGCCTCTTTTTCACAGGTACATTTGTTGATGAGCGTTCATGAAATGGATATCGATACCGAATCCCCCGTAGCCCCTCATCTGGACGCTAAAACTAGCGAGCAGCAGGTTCTGGCCGGGATCCGCACAGCGTTGTCGGCCCGTAAATCGATGGTAACCAATAAGGACATCATTCTGGAGTTGCTGGTAAAGCTGGAAACTGAAAAGGACCTTGCAAAACTGGATTTGTACAGAAGTACGCTTGAACGCGTGGTTCATGCCACGCCGGATGATATCTAATCTCTGCGTCTCGTTTCCTCCGCCTGCGGGTGGAGGTTTTTTCTCTTAATCTTCTCCCGCCGCAGATACAATTCCTCAATATTTATAAGCTTTTTCTCCTCTCAGCTATTATCCATGAAAAATATTTATACATATGGCTTTTATAATCACGCTATTTATTTTTAATAGGCTTTTGTAACGAATGGCCATATGGTCTCCCCTTCTGAAGCCATGGATTTATCTTCAGAAGGGGTATTTTTTGAACCGGTGCTGACCATCGGATCACGCGACATTCATGTCCGCAACCACCACCCGGTTACGACCCTGTTTTTTCGCTGCATAGAGCGCAGTATCAGCTTTACCAATCAGCGCGCTGGCAATCATATGTTGCGGCTTGTCCTCTGAAAAGATGTTCTCGCAATCAAGCGTTGCCACACCAATGCTGATAGTTAAGAAACCCATCGGGCTTGCGGCATGCGGCAATTTCAGCGCATTGATTTGCTTGCGCAGACGCTCAGCAATCGATAACGCAGCCGACTTATTGGTATCCGGTAATATCGCCAGAAACTCTTCGCCACCATAGCGGCTGACATTAGCATCCGGGTGAACCAGCGAAGTGACCAACGCCTTCGCGACGATTTGCAGGCATTCATCCCCCGCCTGATGACCCTGGCTATCGTTATAAAGTTTAAAAAAGTCGATATCGACCAGGCAGATAGAGAGCGGAAAATGGCCATGATAAGAACGCGTGACCTCGGTCAGCAGGCACTCATCCATATATCGACGATTAAACAATCCGGTCAGATGATCGTGTTGCGCATGACGTTGCAAAACCTGGTTCGCGCCGGCCAGTTTTTGTTCTGCCTGCCGACGTGCGGTGATATCCACCCAGGTGATTGATAACCCCACAACATTACTGCTCGCATCCGTCACCGCAATAGACTGCGCATCGTAGCAGCGGTCATGCCAAATCATTTCCCGACGAGGGATGGCTTCCCCCATGTCCGCCAGCGCAAAGTCTTCTTCAAAGAGATGCCAGAATTCAGGCATATGCTGAGAAAGATAGCTCTCCGTAAGCTCATGCCCATCATGGGTGAGCAGGTGGTTCATTGCTTTATTTGACATGACGAGCCGGCCAGAACGGTCAATCATGCACAACGCCACGGGGGTGGTGTCATAGATCGTTTCCAGTTGCAGAACACGTTCGCCGAGAGTGGAAATGTTGCGGTCCACACCACGGTAGCCTCGTAGTTCGCCGTGTTCGTCGAAAAGGGGAACGCCGCTGGTTTCCAGTACAACAATGCGCCCGTCGGCACGCCTGTTACGATTCACCAGACCTGAAAACGCCCTTTTCTCTTGCACGATCTCCATAAAGGCACGACCAACACGTTCAGCTTCGCCGGGAGGCATAAAATCGAACGGCGTTTTACCAATCACTTCACCCGGCGGATAGCCGAGCAAGCTGGTGACCACATCGGAGGCCCATGTATAACGTCCTTGCGCATCCACTTCCCATACCCAATCCGAATTTTGATTTAATAAATCATACAGATGCTGCACATCCACATCCTGGAGAGGCAACGGCTTTTTTTTATCATTCATGAATGTTTTCCGCATGTCCCAAAACCGCCCGGACAGCAAAGGCAAAGTGGTGTTGACGCCTGACTACACGTTTCAGCGAAGCGCTGAATTATCTATTATTGATACAGTAAATGTTAACGTTTTACTAATTCACTGTAACGATAACAACGCAGAAAAAGCTGAAATACGCCCGTTCATCATATCCCCCTTCGACCTCCTTCAGACTGATGTAAAGCATTCGCTAAAAAAATAGAATGACATAACCTGTCAGCGCCCTGTGCATAATGGCTCAACTGCATGAAATTTTTGACTGCCCATTGGATGGAGTATGCAATGACTGTTACAGCAGAACAACGAGAACAAATACTGGCGGATTTTCACAGCAAATGGCCCCTTTCCGCCCTGCAAGACCTGACGCTGGAACAGTACATTTGTCTTGGTGATAAAAATACTCTGGCCTACTGGCTGGAGTTTGGTGAAGGTCGTTTTCTGGGTTCTATTAAAGGCGGTGATGCCTCGAAATTTGGCATATACGAGCGCAAAGCTCAGGCCAAAGGCGAGCGTGGCTTTATCTCATCTGATAACCGCTATTCCTGGAAAAATAAGTATGGCCACACGGCGCAAGAAGCCTTCTCGACAATCAAAGCACACATACTGACCATCGTTCAGGCAGCCAGGATGGGCGACACGGAAACTATCGAAAAACTGGATTTTGAAGTTGCCTTAAAATGGAAGCTCGCTTTTCTCTATCAGAATCATGACGATCCTTGCGTATTGTCAATTTACAAACTGCAGGCATTACAGAGCTTACTCCCCGGAAACCGGTACCTTACACACGCTGACGCTTATCGCAAACTGCTTGCTGAACGAGGCAACAAACCGCTGATTCAATACGGTCTGGATCTGTGGAAAGAGAGTGAAACGGACAGGGATGACGACCGCCCGCAAAGTCTGGATGATATTACCGATGATGAGAGCGAGCGCGTTATCGACCGCCCCGTCGCCGCATTAAACCAGATCCTCTATGGCCCTCCGGGAACCGGTAAGACCTGGAACATGGTGAACCATGCACTGGCGATTCTCGATCCTGTGTTTCTCGATGCCCATCGCGACGAGCGCCACCTGCTCAAAGCGCGTTTTGATGAGCTGGCAAATGAGGGAAGTATTGATTTTGTCACCTTTCACCAAAGTTTTAGCTACGAAGATTTTGTCGAAGGCATTCGTGCGGACATTGCAGGTAACGGCACCGGATTGCAGTACCGTATTGAGGATGGCATTTTTAAAAAGGCCTGTCTCCGGGCGCAAACGCTCCCTGCACAACCTCATGTCCTGATTATCGATGAAATCAACCGGGGAAACATTTCCCGCATCTTTGGTGAACTCATCACCCTGATTGAGCCCTCCAAACGTCAGGGACAAAGCGAAGCGTTAGGCGTCACTCTGCCCTACTCGAAGAAACGTTTTAGCGTGCCAGGCAACCTGTATATCATCGGCACCATGAATACCGCCGACCGTTCGCTGTCCGGGCTGGATATTGCCCTGCGCCGCCGATTTACCTTCATTGAAATGCTCCCGCAACCGCAACTACTGGATGAGGTTGTTATTCACCATGAAGAGGGAGACATTCACGCAGGCAAGCTGCTGCGCGTCATCAACCAGCGCATTGAAGTCTTGCTGGATCGTGACCACTGCCTGGGGCATGCGTATTTTATGCCTCTGTTGGTCACACCCACTTTACCAATGCTGGCATCGATCTTCAAAAACCAGGTCCTTCCGTTGTTACAGGAGTACTTTTTTGAAGACTGGCAGCGCATTAACTGGGTGCTGAACGGTCATCATCCCGACAACATCACGCCACGCTTTATCTGCCCGCCTTCCGGCAGCCAGTCACTGGAAAAACTGTTTGGAAAAGAGGTTGCCGCGGAGCTCACTGACAGACGCTGGCAGTTTAACGATGCGGCCTTTATGTGCCTGGAGAGTTATCGTCTGATTCTCCGGGAGGCCGAGTGAAGCAAAAGTGGATAACGGTTCGCGAGCATGCGCGCCTGACCACCTCGGATGTGCAGGACACCCTCGATCGCGCGCAAATTAGTGCCAGCGCCTTCGACTGGCTGTGTCAATTGCAGGCCGGGGTCAGTAAGCAAGGCGCCAGACTGGTGGAAGTGGAAGATCGCCGCTGGCTCCGGCTGGATGGCTATGTCGGCATTATTCATACCCCGTGTGGCACGGATATTGAAATTTTGCCCAAGCATTTTAACGAGGAAGACTCACCACAAAGCAGTCGGGCGCTGCTGTGCAAGCTTATCGCCTCTGCGCTCGATCTGCCCTATCGGGAAACCGGGTCGGCAGATCTGCAACTGTTTCGTTTTCCACTCACCGAGTGGATCATGCGCCAGTTTTTACTTGCGCTTGACCGGCTACTCAAACGTGGATTGCGATTTGATTACCAGATGGTTGAGGAAGAACAGCCGTATCTGCGGGGCCAACTGGATATGGCCAGACAGATGCGACAGCCTCCAGGACGTGAGCACCGCTTTCATCAGCGCCACGCCCTGTTTTTACCGGACCGACCGGAAAACCGTCTGCTGCGTCTGGCACTGGATAAAGTGTGCCAGCATGCCAGGGAAGCCGATAACTGGCGGCTGGGGCATGAACTGCGCGTCATCATGCATGAGATTCCGCCCAGCCGACAGGTGCGACTCGATTTCTGCAACTGGCGTAATGACCGCCTGCTCGCCCATTACCAGCCCGTCCGTCCGTGGTGCGAGCTGATACTTGGCGAGCATATGCCGCTGGCGATTCAGGGGCGGTCGAAGGGAATCAGCCTGCTCTTTCCAATGGAACGACTGTTTGAACAGCATGTTGCGCGCTCGCTCAAACAACAACTTCCCCCAACCGCACATCTGCGTTCCCAGGTGGCGAGTAGATACCTCTGTACCCATGACGGCGACGATATGTTCAGGCTGAAACCCGACTTGTTACTTGAGCACGATGGAGAGAAATGGCTGCTGGATACCAAATGGAAGCGTCTGGATGGCGGAGCACGCGACAATAAATATGACCTTGCACAGCAGGATTTCTATCAGATGCTGGCATACGGGCATAAATACCTCAACGGCAAGGGGGAAATGGTGCTGATTTACCCTAAAACACGGGATTTCCCCGCCCCGTTAAAGCCCTTTGTCTTCTCACCTGAACTGATACTCCATGTCTGGCCATACGATCTGGAGAGCGACAAACTCGTGGCTTCGGCGGTCCATTCACTGCCGCTCCTTATCCCGCCGAATGGCAGTCTCGCACTGATAAATAACGGCGCTGAGACAACAAAGGTTGATGCGGCCGAGGGGACAACTTAAGTACTCACTTCCCCTGATACGCATGCGAGGGGCTATTCGCCCCCCGGTTTATTTATTCGGCTTCTGTGAGACATTTCGCCCCGCCCCGGCCTCAAGGCGAGTCATGTCATACAGTCCGACAGCCGTGATAAGCGCAATAATCACAAACCCCAGCTTAAAGGCCATCCCCTGAATATCATCGTATCCCAGCTGGTCGGTGATGAGTGCGCCGGCACGAATACTTAGCGCGCCCAGTGTTACCCCGAGGCCATTAGCCAGTTGCAGCGAGGTACTAAAAAGCGTATTCGCAGAGCTCATCTCTGTCTGTGGCACCTCGGCAAATGCCAGCGAACTGATTCCGGTAAACTGCATTGAGCGGCTCAGTCCTCCGATAAATAACAGTGTGAGGGTAAGCATGTGCGGTGAACTCGGCGCTAAAAAGGCGCAGAAAAACAGTGACAGTACGCAGACAATCCCGTTGCCAATCAGTAGTTTTTTAAAACCAAAACGGCGAATCAGCGGCGTCGTAGCAGGTTTCATCGCCAGATTACCGGCAAACACCGCCAGCACCAGCGACCCGGACTCAAAGGCGCTCATCCCAAACCCTACCTGAAACATCAGGGGCAACATAAACGGCGCGGAGCTAATAGTGGCGCGCAGAATAAACCCGCCGCGCATAGTAATGCGAAAGGAAGGCACTGACAGCGAACTCAGGCCGATCAATGGCGCACGAGCACAACGCAAATGATAAATACTCCACGCCAGCGCCAGCAGCCCAATGACGAGCGTCGCGGCGGCGCTGACTATACTCACATGCTGCTGACTCAACATCTCAAGCCCTGCCACCAGGCATAGCATGGTAAGCCCGGTTGCAATAAAACCGACCACATCGAACGGGCGTTTTTCGTCAGCGGACAGCCCCGGCATCATCCTGAGGGCCAGAACAATCGCCACCAGGCCCAGCGGCACATTGAGAAAAAAGATCCAGTGCCAGCTCGCATACGTAGTAATAAAGCCACCCAGCGGCGGGCCAATAATTGGCGCGACCAGTGCGGGCCAGGTCAACGTAGCGATGGCTTTAATCAATTGTTCTTTTGGCGTGGTTCGCAAGACGACAAGACGCCCCACCGGCACCATCATCGCGCCGCCCACCCCTTGCAGGACGCGCATCAGCACAAATCCGGTGACATTATTTGTCAGGCCGCAAAACAGAGACGCCACGGTGAAAATTAACAACGCCAGGCTAAAAACCGTCCGCGCGCCAAAACGTTCCGCGACCCAGCCGCTGGCCGGAATCAGCATCGCCAGCGTCAGCAAATAGGCACTAATACCGATATTCAAATCGATGGCAGAAACGCCAAAGGCTTTCGCCATGTCCGGCAGGGCAGTCGCGATCACCGTGCCATCCAGAAACTCCATAAAAAACGCGCTGGCAACCAGCAACGCCAACCCGGAAATTCGCCCGGAACCGCTCACGTTTTCCCGTGGCGTTTGCGTCCGGGTTGTCTCAGAGGAGGCCATAACGTGCCCTCAGCATAGATGACATCTCCTGCCGGGGAGATGTCTGACAAGAATGGAAAAGTTGTTATACCAAAAATACCTGACATCGGGTAATTCAATTTCCTCCTGATTGTCCGTAGATTGATATTTTGCAATTTATCGCAGTCCGTCCTCGTCGGTATGGACCTTGTCGCCACTTCTCGCCGCTCTCTTCTGGCGCAAGCTGACAAAAATGTCAGTAAAATGTCAGCCAGCTGTTGGCAAGAACACGATAAAATCGCTTTCGTCATCACATTTGTCCGTCGTGACAAAGGAAGAGCTGCCATGCGACTTCTGCTGGTTGAAGATGAGGAAAAAACCTCGTCATATATTTATCGTGCGCTCAGCGAACTGGGTTTTACCGTTGACGTCGCCGCCAGCGGTACCGAAGGATTGCATCTGGCGGTTGAATTTGACTATGACGCCGTCATCCTCGACGTCATGTTGCCAGGCCTTGACGGTTACAGCGTATTAAAAGGGCTACGCGCCAGTAAAAATACGCCGGTGCTGATGCTTTCTGCCCGTGGTTCCGTCGATGAACGGGTTAAAGGGCTACGCCAGGGGGCGGATGATTATCTGCCCAAACCGTTTTCCCTCATTGAGCTGGTCGCCCGCATTCAGGCATTGCTGCGTCGTCGCTCCAGCGATGGTGCTGACACCACGCAGTTGCAGATCCACGACTTACATCTCGACCTGCTGGCCCGCCGCGTTACACGCGCCGGAGACCGCCTTGAACTGACGGCCAAAGAGTTTGCCCTGCTGAGCCTGCTCGCCCGCCATAAAGGTGAAATCCTCTCCAAAATGATGATTGCGGAACAGGTGTGGGATATGAATTTTGATAGTGATGCTAATGTGGTGGAGGTGGCGATAAAACGCCTGCGAGCCAAAGTAGATGCCCCCTACCCCGTTAAACTGCTGCATACCGTCCGGGGCATGGGATATGTCCTTGAAACTCGGCCCGAGAGCCCCGCTAAATAGAGTCAGTCTATGCTCAAACGTTCGATTTCAGGACGCCTTGCATTAATGTTTGCCCTCGCCTCAGTACTGATCGTCTCAGCGATTGGTTTTCTGCTGCGCAGTACCCTGCATGAATCCTTGCAAAAACAGATGTACAACGAGCTGCTGTTCAGAGAGTCCCTGATGGAGCCGTGGCTACTTTCCCGCACCACCCTGCACAGCTGGCAAATGTTACCCACTAAGCTCGCCGACATGGCCACTGCGGAAGGCGGGCGCGTCAAATACTGGGTTCTCAGTGATGATCCCCGCTTTCAGGTGGGGGGTGAGCCACCGCAAGGGGTCAACTGGTCGACGCTTGCCGACGGATTTAGCGAAGCGCCGGGGGCCACAAAAGAGTCCTGTTCACTCTTTATCCTCGTTAAGTTAATTCCGGCAAGCGGCGAACGCCCGGCAATTCGCTATGTGATTGCTATTGATTCCACCCCTTATATGGGCACGCTGGAGGAGTTCACCCGCACGCTGTTACTGATTACCGCCCTCGGGGTGATGCTGGTTGCCGTGCTGGGTTTTATGATTGCGAGGTTTGGTATGCGTCCGGTGAATACCATGAGCGAACAGGCGCACAAACTTGCCCCTGGCGATCACGGTCAGCGCCTCGATACCACAACCCTTCCCGATGAGCTGCAAACGCTGGCGGAAGCTTTCAACGGCGTGCTGGAACGGCAAGAAGTGGCCTGGCGGCAACTGGAAAGTTTCAACGCTGACGTCGCCCACGAGCTGCGCACGCCGTTGACTAACCTGATAGGTCAGACACAGTTGGGGTTATCCCGCGAACGCTCCATCAGTGAGCTGGAAGATTTACTGGAATCCAATCTGGAAGAGCTGGCGCGTATGACATCGATTGTCAATGACATGCTGTTTCTGTCCCACGCACAGGCCGGGGAACATGCCACCCAGCTTACCGAAGTCTCGCTACGTGAGGAGGCATGGAAGACTGCCGATTATGTCGAACCCTCATTTGCCGGGAAAAACCTCGCCGTCAATGTACAAGGCGATGTTATTGCCTGTATCGACCGTCGACTCTTCCACCGTTCTCTGGCAAACCTTCTGGAAAACGGGGCTCGCCATGCGAAGCCGAATACCGCCATAACCGTTTCCATTCGCCAGCGGCATGAGCATGCGATCATTGCCGTCGCCAACGTCGGTGAGCCGATCGCCGCAGAGCATCTGGATCGCCTGTTTGAGCGGTTTTACCGTATCGACTCGTCACGCACGCGCAGCGATACACATCATGGTCTGGGGTTATCCATTGTTCGCGCAGTCGCGCTGATGCATCGTGGAGATGTGTTTGTTCGTAGTGAAAACGGCATCAATACATTTGGTCTGTCACTGGCGATCGGTAAAACAGATGCACATGAGCATACTGCTGCGGGTGACCAATCGGCGACCGATGAGCAGACACAATTCAAAAATGCCTGAACAGAAAGAAAACAGGAGGCTAAACCTCCTGCTTTTCGGTTTATTTGTAGATTACCGCCACGCCGTGCATCTGGTTTTCGCCACCGGCCGCTACGATGCGGTAGGCACCAGCCCCCGCCTCCTCCGCTTTTTGTGCCAGCTCTTCATGCAAATCTGACAGCGTGGTCGCGCCCGACGCCGAGACCGACCCCATTTTTTGCAGACCGCTACCGGATTCTACGGGCACCGCCGCCAGCGCACCGGCAGAAAACAGGCCAACAATCATTGCGGTTATAATGCCTTTCGTCATCTTCATATATTTACCTCATAAAGAGAAAAGTCAGGAATATCCGCTGACATGAATCATTTTAGAAAGCCTGGCTGTCATTATGCTGACGCATAAATAACAGATGTGTCAGATAACAAAAATATACATTTATTTTAATTTATCCTTTAAATATTCTTATTAGCCAGCCTGTTCCTCAAACTTTCAAATACGAAGTAAACAAAAATTATAAGCCAGTATTTCAGCAAGTTAATCAACAGCCCGTCTAACCTCGCCGCCAGCCACCTTGTTCACAAACCTGTCAGGAATGTCATTTTCACGTCACGCTAACGACAGCTACGATGACGTAAACTCCGCTTTCAGTGGTAATACATCGGGCAATTATGTTGCGCATTATTCGGCACACCAAAATAGACACAGCGCATTCATATTTAGCAAAGAGGGGCATATATTATGGCCATGCAAAAATCGGTTATCCTCGATATTCAGACATGGATTGATAATAATATTGACAAACCTTTACGGATTAATGATGTTGCCCATCGGGCAGGTTATTCCAAATGGCATTTACAGCGCCTCTTTCATCAGATTATCGATATTCCGTTAGGTGTTTATATTCGCAATAAAAAACTGGAAGGCGCCGCCCACGACCTGAGTGCGACAAAAGAGTCGATTATCACCATCTCGACGCGCTACGGCTTCGATTCCCAGCAAACCTTTACCCGGGTGTTTACCCGAAAATACAGTATGCCGCCGGGCGCATGGCGTCGACAGCATCAGTCGAATGAGGGGTAGCTTCTTCGACCATGCTACCTCCTCTTTCCAACGGGGCGAGGCCGCACTGCCGCTATGTCAGGCGTCACGTAGCCCGGGTACGGTGCGTTAAACACCGCATCCGGGCATTGTCCGCGTCGCTCACAGGGACTATGCGGCGACGGTACGGAAGACGCTCATCAGCGTTACCAGATGCTGCGCCTGATCGCGCAGATCTTCCGCCGCAGTACTTGATGCTCCTACCAGCGCCGCGTTTTGCTGAGTCACCTTATCCAGTTGGTTAATAGCTTCATTCACCTGCCCGACGCCTGACTCCTGCTCACGCGTCGTCACGCCAATCTCGTCGATCATCCCGGCCACATGGTGCGACTGCCGTACCAGCTCGCCAATGGTCGCGCCCGCATGGTTCACCAGCGCCGTGCCGTTATCCACACGCTCGATACTGTCCATAATCAGCGCCTTAATTTCTTTTGCCGCAGACGCCGAACGCTGAGCCAGCGAACGTACCTCACCCGCCACCACCGCGAAACCGCGCCCCTGCTCCCCTGCCCGTGCGGCCTCTACCGCTGCGTTCAGCGCCAGGATATTGGTCTGGAAGGTGATACCATCAATCACCGCAATGATCTCGCTGATTTTGCGTGAACTTTGGCTAATCTCATCCATCGTACGTACGATGTTCTCAATCGCCTCGCCCCCTTTCGCGGCAATTTCACTGGCCGTTGCCGCCTGCTGATTGGTAACCCGCACCGTATCCGCGTTCTGGCGAATCGCCTGGCCGATTTGTTCCATCGAGGCGGCCGTCTGCTGCAAACTGGCGGCCTGCTGCTCGGTACGCTGGCTGAGATCGGTGCTTCCTTCCGCCACACCATTTGCCCCAGCTGAAATTGATTCACTGCTCTCCCGCACCTGATTGACGATACCGCTCAGGCTTTGTCGCATCTCATCCATCCCCGCCAGTAAACTGGTTCTGTCATCTGGGGCAAGGGTAATTCGGGTGGCCAGATTCCCTTTAGCAATTTCATGAACCACCTGTAGCGCATAGGAGGGTTCGCCCCCCAGTTGTCGCTTGATGTAGCGGGTGAAAAGCCAGGCAATAGCTATCCCCAGTAATGCAGCCACCCCGGCAATTATCAGCAGGGCATCACCAGAGGCACGGGCGCTTGCGGTGGAAGCCGCCGCCGCCGAGGTCGTACTGGCCTGCTGGGTCTGGATCATGGCGGAAATTTCCTCAAACAGGCGAATCTGTAACGGCTGCATCTTCTCTACCGCCAGCGACTGGGCATCCAGCATCTGACCATTTTTTGCCAGCCCCACGGTCTGGCGGACAACATTGACATACTCCACCTGGGTGGCTTTAAAACTGTTCAGCATGTTTTGCAGATCAGCGTCATGCACATTCGCCTGTAACTGCGCCACCAGTTCGTCGTTACGTTTAATCGACAGTTCGGTGAGCTTTTCCTCTTCTATCTGGCTCTTTTCATCATCCTGAAACACCATGATAAACGTGGCCTTAGTGGCATTATTAAGGTTGTCTTTTAATGCCTGCATCGACAGCAGATTTGTCAGATGATACTTTTCGTAGAACTCAATATGTTTACTGGTGTTATTCAATTCAGCCCGACCAAAAATCGCCACCAACAGACCAATAGCGATAATCGCGGCAAAACCCGTGCCCAACAGGGCACCCAGAGAGAAATGTCTTTTTACTCGCATATATCCCTCGATAAATGAATCACGAAGCCGCTTACCAGCGAAAATATCCCCGCATTAGCCCCGCAGAAAGCAACTGCAGGCGCAAGAATGCGTAACCGCACAGGGTTAATATACGTAGCGTAAAAAACCGGGGAAAATATGAAATAGCGATGGTTTGACTAAACAGACAGGTTGCACCAGAGCAGACATGATGACACATCGTAGTGAGCCAAAACGAAGCCGCTCAACATAGTAAAAACTTATTTTTCATAAAGATACAATAAATCAACCGACCGATAACATCATCAAAAATAATGACGCCACAGCCAGCTCATCCCTGAGCCATTCCTTTCATGAACTCTCTGGAGAAGTCTCAATAACAGATTACTCAACCAACTCCTCCATACGATCAATGGCAAATTTTAATATTTTCTCTGCATCAATAGCGGCATACGGATAGCCGGCAATAACTTCAATATGCTGGCCTTCTTTAATCGCTTTTTTCAGCTCTTCTTTTTTATATTGAATATGTGGTGCGACCAGGAAACAATCAAAGGCAGGTGCCACACTGGCAAATGCGTCTGCTCCTGTTCCACTAATTTGAATTTGATAGCGATGTGCGTCTGCTACGCCCTGCATTTTTTTTGCCAGTTTCACCGCTGTATTACCAAACAGACAACATATTAATAACCTTTTCATGATAGTGCCCTCCTGGAAGTTACCGATACGCTATTACCGCCCAGGCTCAAAAAATGCGCACTGCATCATATTTGCGAATTTATACGATTAATATTTAACCAGCGCATGCAGGCTCCTGGCCGATGGCTCGCCTTTCTTTGCGTCAATCTGCGATAACAAGAGAGATGAGAATAAGATACACTTACGCTTCAACATCCGTATGTTGGCTGTTTTTTGAGCGTCCGTGATGTCATGCAGTAGTCGGGCGTATGGCTTACACCGCTGGTAATCACTCGATCTGGCGTGAAAAATGGCGATCGAAGCAGCGCCGGATTATCGCATCTGGTTAGCAACCAGCGTCGGAGTTTATCAACCACCACCTGCGTGGCCGGAGATAATGAGAAGGAGATTTACATGCTGGAAAAACTACGTACCCGTGAGGGTAAAAAATTCCTGATCGCCGTTGCCATCATTTTTGTGGCCGCCGTGTCGATTATCTCAGAAGCCGCGTTCCAGGGCGTGGTGGATCAATATGATTTGCCGATGGACGAGTGGTCGGTATCAATGTTTGTGATTCAGGGCGCGTGGGTGTTTATCTATAGTCTGATGTTTACCATCATCGGCTCGCTGCCCTTCGCGTTTTGGTTCCTGGGACCAAAGGATGATCGCGGGTAGGTTGTTCCCCCGGCTGGCGCTGTAGCCCACAGATAACCGGTAACCCGGCTTAGCGAAGCGCCAGCCAGGATGAGAGTTCATTCGCCAATATCGAGCCCGCTCAATGCACAGAGCAGAGCATCCACCTTGGGCAATAGCTGCTTACGTCGCGGCCATACCAGCGTCAATGCCAGTCCTTCCGGCTGCATATGCGGCAAAATCCTCTCCAGCTCGCCGCGCGCAAGCGCATCGCGAACCAGCCATGTCGGCATCTGGGCAACCCCTAACCCGCCAAGAACAGCCTGTAACTGAGCATCCGCATCCCCCAGAGCCATATGGTAGGGCACGGTACGCCAGTCCGGATATCCATCCTCGGTGACAAACTGCCACGGCTTACTGCTGCCATCGACACGCTCGTACACTATGGCCCGATGCTGCAACAGCGCCTCGGCACTTTCCGGGTGCCCCTCGCGCGCCAGATACGCGGGCGAAGCGCAGAACACCATCTTCTCTCGCCCCAGTTGCCGGTACCCCAGCGACGCAGGCATCTCCGCCGTTTTGCCAATCCGCACCGCAACATCAATTCCTTCATCAAATAGATCAACAAAACGGTCGGAGAAGGTCATGCTGATATCAATATCCGGATGCTGCTGGCAAAAGGTTAACAGTAGCGGCATGACGCGCAGCCTGCCATAGGTATTCGGCACGGCCAGCCGTAGCCGCCCGGACGGAATACTGCGTTGCGCCGCCAGCACTGATTCCGCCTCCGCCAGCTCCTCCATAATGCGAATACAGGTCTGGTAATAGGCGTGTCCGGCATCTGTCAATTTCAGTCGTCGGGTCGTTCGCTCCAGCAATGTTGAACCCAGCCGCGCCTCCAGCCGACTCACGCTTTTACTGATGGCGGAGCCCGTCACATGCAAACGCTCCGCTGCGGCGGCGAAACTTCCCCCTTCTATACTGGCAACAAAGGGCACAATGTCTTTTAGTCGTTGGTCGTGCATTTATTCATGAACTCAAGTCAGGAATGATGTGAATTAATGCCATAAATGAGAACTACATTCTCGATTAGTCTACTCATAAGGTTTATGCATGAGGAGAATAAAATGCAAAAAGAGGCACTCATTGTCGGCATCAGCGGGGTGATTGGCCGCGCGCTGGCGCAAAAGCTGCTGCAGGAAGGCTGGAAGGTCTCCGGTCTGTCGCGCGGGCGCGGCGCGGTGCCGGAAGGTTGCACCCGCCTGATCGCTGATTTGACGGACCCACAGGCCGTCAATATGGCACTGGCAGGTGTGAAGCCAGACGCGCTCTTTTTTAGCGTCTGGTCCCGTCAGGCAAACGAACAAGAGAACATCCGCGTCAACGGGGCAATGGTCAGAAATGTCATTGAGGCGCTGGGCGACAACCTGCGCGGCGCACATGTCGCACTGGTTACCGGGTTAAAACATTATCTTGGTCCGTTTGAGGCCTACGGTAAAGGTGCCGTACCGGTTACGCCTTTTCGTGAGGAGCAGGGTCGTCAGCCCGTGGATAATTTCTATTATGCCCAGGAAGATGAGATCTTTGCCGGAGCGGATAAATACGGTTACGGCTGGAGTGTACACCGTCCGCATACCATCATCGGCTACGCGGTCGGCAACGCAATGAACATGGGGCTGACGCTGGCGGTCTACGCTACTCTGTGCCGTGAAAAAGGCTGGCCGTTTATTTTCCCTGGCTCGCCGCAACAGTGGCATGGCGTCTGCGATGTTACCGACGCAAATCTGCTGGCTGAGCAGCTTACCTGGGCAGCCCAAAGCCCGAATGCGGCAAATGAAGATTTTAACGCGGTTAACGGTGATGTATTCCGCTGGAACTGGCTATGGCCTCGCCTGGCTGCCTATTTTGGGATCGAGTCTGGCGGTAACCCACAGACGATGATGCCGCTGGAAGGGCGGATGCAAGAGGCTGCCGCCGCCTGGCGGGAGATTGCAGCCCGCTACTCGCTTGCCGAGCCGGATATCAACCGACTGGCCTCCTGGTGGCATACCGATGCCGATCTTGGTCGCCCGATGGAAGCCTTCACCGACATGAGCAAAAGCCGCAAGGCCGGATTCACGGGCTATCGGGCCACACTGGATTCTTTTACTGCGCTGTTTGATACCTTAAAGGCAGAGAAAATCATTCCGAGTCACTAATTCCACGAAGAAAACATCAGGGGCGATCATCTTCGTCCCTGGTTTTAGTCATCTTTTCTGGGTTGTACAGCTTGCTGATTGTTGTTGAACGTCAGGTATCAGGTCTTTCCCGGCGAAGCTGCCTCTTCACACTTAACAATTAAAGGCTTGAATACCGAGGCACGAGCTTTCATATATTTTTCAGTGGCTTTAGGGCTTATCTTTTGAAATCAGTGCTATTTCTGTTCTTTAATCTGCTCGCCTGTACTCATTTTCTGGCAAACCGCCATCGTTCTCTCACCCTGCGTTAATGTAAAAATGTTCTCTTAATGTTCAGGCTATCTTCGTAACTTATTCTTAAACAAGAAAGTTAGCCACATAAATAAAAGCAGCAGAATAATTATTTCACAGCAATGTATTAAATTTTTGCACCTTAAGGTTATCTTAATATTAAAAAAGACATTTTTCTTTTTGCATAAAAAAATGATGTACATCACAAACTTAACTGTTGTTATCAAAATAGCGTTTTTTATTTAAAGTTTAATTATCTCTTGCCGTTAATACAGATGACTAAAAAAACATATTTTGCTTATTACAACACTTAGAAAAGGTGAAGTATGAACATTTTCGATGACCAGTACGCATCTGCACCTGCCACTGATACGCATCGTATCATGAAGCAGACGGTGACACTGGTACTGATGCTGATGGGCTTCATTTTTCTAACGACAATATTTGCGCTCATTCAGACTGAAAATGATCTGGCGCGTAACACCCGCCACCAAACCCGGCAGTTGCTGATGAAAGCGCTCGACAATCGCCAGGAAAATCTTCGTTTACACCTTGCCGATAACGCCGCATGGAACGAAGCCTGGGATAATCTCCACCGCAAGGTCGACATTAGCTGGGCCTGGGACGAACAAAACCTTGGTAAGTCGTTGTTTTCAAAATTCGGCTACGAAGGCGTGTTTGTTCTCTCGTCAAAAGAAGAAACCCGCTACAGCGTCGTTGACGGCAACCTTAACCTGGTACCTTTTGAGGACTGGCTGGGAAAAAATCTTAATACTGAATTAAGCACGGCACTGAAAATAAGCAATGGCACGGCTATTTCGCGTGTCGTTTTCACCAATAATGAGTTAGTCCTGATTTCGGCGGCATGGATTACTACCGAGGATAAGCTTGCGCTTGCGAATGCGCCTCAGGATCATTCGATGATGATCTTTGTTGATAAGCTGACGCCTCAAAAACTCGCCGCGATGGGCGAGGAGTACGCCATTGCGGATTTACATATCCTCGCGTCAAAACCCGTGCGTCGTCAACCACATACAACGGGTATGTTATGGCCTGTATCAGGGGGGGACGTCTACTTTGAATGGAATAACAAAAATCCAGGTGACACGCTGCTCACGTGGGTTCTTCCCTTGCTTGTGCTACTGATGCTCACATCGGTCCTTCTGGCGATCTCTCTGGTACGAAAAGGGCTGTTAAAAGCCAGGTTGAATGATGAAAAGACATTCCTGCTGGAGCAAAGCCGTCGGGCGTTCGCCATTAGCGAGCGCCGTTTTCGTGATGTGGTTGAAACAACGACAGACTGGATCTGGGAAGCCGATGAGCTCTTACAACTCACCTGGATATCTGTGCGCTTTCCGGCAATTACCGGTCATCGTATTGATGACTGGATAGGACGTTCACTGCGGGCATTTTTGTCACAGGAGAACCCGGCGCTGACCAAATGGTTAGAACTTCCTTATGCGGGTAATTTCCTCACCCTTAACCATTGCAGTTATTTTTCCGCCCAGGGTAATCAGCGCTACTGTAATTTAACCCTGAAACGCGTCACCCTGATTGATGGGTCACTGGGATTCCGTGGTACCGCAACAGATGTCACCCTTGAAGTTGAGGCAAGTGAACGTATTCAGTACTTGTCACACCATGATGAATTAACCGGCCTGCCTAACCGCGTCAGGATGAAAGAATTCCTTGAGGGCCGCCTGCAATCAGATAATGAAGCGAAAAATGCGCTGGCAATGATCAGTGTCGATTTAAATGATTTCAAAACCATTAACGATGTCTACGGCCACACAGTAGGCGACCTGGTGCTGAGCGAAGCCTCTAACCGCCTGCGCCGCTGCATGCGAAGCATAGATTTGGTGACACGTCAGGGGGGAGATGAATTTATCATCATTGCCACCGATCTTAACCGACGTGAAGATATTGAACGTTTTTGCTTACGTATAGTGGAAGAATTGAACCATCCTTTTGAAATCTGCGGTAATGAGATTTTTATTGGCGTCAGTATGGGTATTGCCCTGGCACCACAAGATGCACTCACCGCAAGCGATCTTCTGCGCTATTCTGATATCGCGCTCTACAAAGCGAAAAATGACCCGAATGCACATTGGGTTTTTTATGAGCCTGATATGGCTGAACAAATTGTTCAACGCCGGGAACTCGAACAGGAACTCCGTGAGGCAATAAAACAGAATCAATTATTTCTTTTATACCAGCCTCGCTACGATATAAGTCTGCAGAAGATAACCTCACTCGAAGCGCTGGTACGCTGGCAGCATCCGACTCACGGACTTTTTATGCCTGACCAATTTATTCCTCTGGCTGAGGAGACCGGAATAATTATCCCGCTAACTGACTGGGTTCTGACAACCGCATGTCGCGAGGTAATGGCTAAATCAGCAGACCTGTCCCTTTCAGTAAATATATCGCCAGTGGAATTTAAGGCCAGCGACATTGTGTTTCGCGTAAAATCGATCCTGGCTGACACGGGTTTTGACCCTTCACGTCTCGAACTGGAAGTCACTGAGAACGCCACTCTGAGCAAACCAGAAAATACCTTAAAAATCATGCAGCAATTAAAATCATTCGGCGTCAAATTGTTAATGGATGATTTTGGTACTGGCTATGCCTCACTGAATTATCTACGGAGCTTCCCTTTTGATGGTATCAAACTTGATAAGTCTTTTATTATGGCAATGGACGACTCTGATAGCGCCAAAAATATTGTCGAGAAGATAATCGGACTCGGTAAAGACTTTAACCTTGAGGTCACTGCCGAGGGGGTAGAGACGTTATCTCAGTTGCAGCAGCTTGAAGAGTTTGAGTGTGATATTGCGCAAGGGTATTTTATAAGTCATCCGACCACACTGGATAAAATCGAACTTAACCAAAATTTCAAAAATAAAAAAATAACTATTCCGGAAGAAGAATTTTAAATCATAGATTTGTGATCCCACACCAGGATGTAATAACAGCTTTAGCGTATATAAAATTCATGTTACTATCGTTAACGTTACCGAAACATTATTTATAAGTACGAAACAAACCAGCACTCATGATGGCTTACCGTGTCACTATAATTAATTCACAGGATAACAATTAGTCTGCAATATTTAATTTTATGCGTTATTGCATAAAACTTTAACACCAGGCCCGTTCGACTGGGCTGCTCATCTGACAATATATTTTATATTGAGTTACCGGGGGTAGCTATGCAAATATTACGCGATATTACCATCAGGAAAATGGTATTACTGATACTGGTTCTTTTCAGTATTATTTGGGGAATGGCTACCCTGCTAACTTTTTATAACTTTTCTACTATTGATCAATTACTCACACAAAATACATCCCAGAAAAATGCCTACGCCATGCTGGTAAAAGGTAATGACCAATATTTTCGCACCATGACTCGCATGTTACGGGCAATGGATTATCGCCAGACCGGTGATGAGGAAAACGCAGCAAAAACAATGGAGTCTGCGGGTAAGGCGCTGGCAACCAGCCAGAATATGCTTGCGCAGTTTCGTGACGCCCGCCATCCTGGTGTGAGCGATGACGTCATCAAATCGATGATCAATGACTGGGACGGCTTGCTGACTAACGCCATTGTGCCAATGTACGATGCAGCGAAAAATAACCAGACGGATAAGTTCCGCGAGTTATTTCGTAAAACCTACCCGCCCTTAAGTGTGCAATTTGGTGCCACCGCTGAAAAGTATACCCAGGCGATTCAATCAGATGCCATTCTGGTGCAAACCAACGCTCAGATTTCCTATAACAAAATAGTGTTAATCAGCGCGTTACTGGCAGGCCTGGTGACGCTCTTATTGACCGATCGTTATTTAGTAAATTATCTGGTTAAACCGCTTGGCATGTTAAAAACTCACCTGGAGTTGCTGACCGCAGGGAAACTGAGTAGCCAGCTTGAAAGTTTTGGCCGTAACTGCGCCGGACAGTTGATTCCCTATGTACAAAATATGCAGGAAAGCCTGCAGACAACGGTAAAAACCATCCAGGACAGCTCCGCCAGTATCTTTGCCAATACCAGTGAAATTCGGGGCGGTAATGAAGAACTGTCGAGCCGCACCGAACAGCAGGCCGCTGCCCTGCAACAAACGGCAGCCAGTATGGAGGAGCTGACCTCCACCGTTAAAAACAACGCCCAGAACGTGCGCGAAGCACTCAAACTAACTGAGGAAGCACAAAAAACGGCGAAACGAGGCGGCGAAATCACCTCAACGGTGGTGCAAACCATGCATGGTATCACCGACAGTTCGCAAAAAATTTCTGATATCACCAGCGTGATTAACAGCATTTCATTCCAGACCAACCTGCTGGCGCTGAACGCCGCCGTGGAAGCCGCTCGCGCCGGTGAACAAGGCCGTGGCTTCGCCGTGGTTGCCAGCGAAGTACGCCTGCTGGCACAACGTAGCGCGCAGGCGGCAAAAGAGATTGAAGCCTTGATCAGCGAATCGGTTAACCGGGTCAAAACCGGTGCTGAGCAGGTACAGGAAGCGGGTGACGCCATGTCAGTGATTATCCAGTCTGTCGCCCAGGTAAATAGCCTGATGGGTGAAATCTCTGTTGCCTCGGATGAACAAAGCCGTGGTATTGAACAAATTGGTCTGGCGATGACCGAGATGGATGGCGTGACGCAACAAAACGCCACTCTTGTGCAGGAAGCCACCGCCAATGCGGTCTCACTCGAATCCGAGGCGGAACGGCTGAACAAAACCGTTGATCGCTTTGATCTGGGTGACGGGGCGGTCACCCCCACTCGCAGTACGAAAAAAACCAGCGCGAAGTCAGTACGTGTACCGTTAGCCACCACCAGCAACGATAACTGGCAGACCTTCTAATCACAGGCAGCAAGCCGGGAAAATGGCCGGAAATACACCGGCCATTTTT
Source organism: Phytobacter palmae (assembly GCA_900112785.1). Classification (GTDB taxonomy): domain Bacteria; phylum Pseudomonadota; class Gammaproteobacteria; order Enterobacterales; family Enterobacteriaceae; genus Phytobacter; species Phytobacter palmae. The sequence goes on from FONB01000002.1 coordinate 241,226, forward strand.
ATTTTCAAGCCCTCTCCCCTTCTTCTTTTCCGATCATTCTGCGTTTGCTTGTCATTTCGTATAACTTTGATCGGCTAAAATGACTCTTACCAGGCGTGCGTAACCGATACCTGCACAGGTCCGCACGCCATTGCACAACTCCATGCACTCCTGAGGTTTTTGCTATGCAAAATGAAGAACAACGGCTTATTGAGGGGCTTTTCCAGCGTCTGAAACAGGCGGAACAGCAAAGCGGCACACGGGATGGACAGGCCGATCGCCTGATCGCTGAGTTTGTGCGCCAGCAACCCTCAGCGCCTTACTATATGGCCCAGTCGATCCTGATACAGGAAGCTGCGCTCAAACGCCTTCATGCACAGATTCAGGATCTCCAGAATGAAGTGGCTTCGCTGAAAAACAGCCAGCAAAGCGGTAACGGTAGCTTCCTGAGCAGTCTGTTTGGCGGTGGAAAAAGCCAGCCGCAGCAGCCAGCCAACAACTGGAACAACGCGCCGCAGCAACAGCCACCACAGCAGCAGGCGGCACCCACGTATGCGCAACCGGCATCACGCGCCGGGGGTTTTATGGCCGGGGCGCTGCAAACCGCAGCCGGGGTGGCTGGTGGGGTTGTTCTGGCCGATATGCTGACCAGTATGTTTCATCACTCCCAGCCACAGGAGATCGTGAACATTATCGAGCAGCCTGTTGAACAGGTCTCTGATGTGACAGGCGATCAGAATTTCACCAACGATTTTCAGGATCAGGACAGCTTCACCAATGCCTCCGATCGCAGTTTCTTTGACCAGAGCAACGACGACAATAGCCGTTTCCTCGATCAGGATGATGACTACGATTTCGGCGGCAATAACGACGATGACAGCTTTATCTGATTTGTCGAAATCACGATGATAATCCCCGCCACTCCAGTCCGGTGTGGCGGGGATTTTTTGTCGGTTTCGGCCTACGGCAGCATGATGTCGTGATAGAGCGCGGAAAGACGCTCTCGCAGATAGCGTACCGCTTTATGCTTGCGCGACAGCAGTGTCTGAACCGGCAGCCCCGTCTGTGCGGAAAGGGCTTTGAAGCTGTAATTTTCCAGCTCGGTTTTTTCAAATACCTCGCGCTGGGTTGCAGGAAGTGCCGCCAGCGCGCTTTCCAGCTCCTCCCAGAAAATCTCTCTTAAGCGCGCCTCTTCCGGTGTCTGCACATCGCCAAACAGCACGTCATAAAGCTGATCATCAGCCTCCTCGTCGTCCGAAAATAACCACTCACGCTTTTTCCGTCCGCGGTCAATCATTTCATTGCGCGCCGCACGAAACAGCCAGGCAGAGACGTTTTCAACCGGTTGTTCCACATTAATCAATTGCAGCGTCACATCCTGCAAAATATCGTCCACATCTTCTCGCCGCGGAATACGACGGCGGATAAAGGCTCTCAGCGTTGTCCGGCACGCTGAGAGCGCTTCAAGGAGCCGCGCCGTCCGGGCGTTGTCGGCGTTATCCATTATGCTCACGCATTATCCGAGGGTTTTGGTGGTTCGTTCTCTGCGGGCACGTCAGGGCCGCAGCGCCAGCCATCGCGCCCTCCCCAACGGTGGCGTTTCTGGAAAAAAGCCTGTCTCTCTTCTTCGCTCATATTCATCCACCGTTCATGCAATTGACGATGATCGCGCGCCATTCTGAACATCATCGGCCCCATTCCCATACCACCAAACAGCACCCGGCATAGCACCAGCAGCCCAAGCGCAGTCCAGAAGCCGATCGCTTTCAGGCCAAACAGACCTGGAATGATGGCATTCCACAGGGTCATTACCACCAGCGTCATTACGACGGCAAAAACAAGGAACATCACACCAAACTTGCCGGGGTGGCGTCTGTGATTAGCAAATCTTCTCATGTTGTCTCTCCTTTATATCGTTGTATCCGGGTAGACGAATGAGCGAGAAAAATATTGCTAAAAAAAGAGAATTTTTTGCAAACGCGACAAAATGAAATTCAATAACACGTGCAATTAAATGATTTGAAATGGTTTTCTGCAGAAATGTTCGTACTCTCAACATGCCCGCGCGAAAAACAGCCAGTTTTCATGATCTCTATCATCTTTACAACGGATTGCTACAGCACAAAAAGCTAAACATGACTATTCTCGGTTTTCACACAGATACGTCTTTTCATTATTAATGCCCCCGCATTTAGTGACAGCATAATGACAAAAGGATGACTATAAATATAAATTAAACAAACTAAAGATAACGACAAAAAAATCTTTACGGTTGCGCACACCGCCGTTACGGTATTTTATTCCTTTGCGAAGAATAAATACAACCATATGATTTTTATAACAAAAATAAAAAACATCGCCTTTTAATATTTATTTCTTCAACGCCAGCTAAACAGAAACGATCTTAAGTGAACATTAATGAAAATATGCAATCTCTTAAGGTTGAGTTAATAAATAAGCTCTATCCTGGGTAAGTACTCTCAGCGAAATGAGTCTGCTACTTCACTGGCTACAGTGCGAATTCATTGCCAGCAACGGTAAGGAAAAGTAATGCGTGAATTTTTACCCTTCTCCCGTCCCTCTATGGGCGACGAGGAATTAACAGCGATTCAGGACGTTCTGAAGTCGGGCTGGATTACAACAGGTCCCAAAAACCAGCAGCTGGAAGAGGCATTTTGCCAGTTAACGGGCAATCAGCATGCCATCGCCCTGAGTTCAGCAACAGCCGGTATGCATGTAACCTTAATGGCGCTGGGCATCGGCGCTGGCGATGAGGTGATTACCCCCTCCATGACCTGGGTTTCCACCCTCAATATGGTTGTGCTACTTGGCGCAACCCCGGTCATGATCGATGTTGACCGTGACACATTGATGGTTACCGCGCAGAGCATTGAGGCCGCAATTACACCGAAAACAAAGGCCATTGTTCCCGTTCATTATGCTGGCGCGCCTGCCGATATCGATGCGATTCGCGCATTGGGTGAAAAATACAATATTCCCGTTATTGAAGATGCCGCACATGCCGCCGGAACCTATTACAAAGGCCAGCATGTCGGTTGTCGCGGAACCGCGATTTTCTCCTTCCATGCCATCAAAAATATGACCTGTGCCGAAGGCGGCCTGGTGGTAACGGATAATGAGAAACTGGCCCAGCGTATTCGCAGCCTGAAATTCCACGGTCTTGGCGTAGACGCTTATGATCGCCAGACACACGGTCGCGCGCCGCAGGCGGAAGTCATCTCCCCCGGCTACAAATACAACCTGGCGGATATCAATGCCGCACTGGCACTGGTACAACTCGGCAAACTCCATGAAGCCAACAAACGTCGAACCGAGATCGCCCGACACTATTTACGCGAGCTGGCTGATACACCATTCCAGCCGCTGACGATTCCAGCCTGGCCGCACATTCACGCCTGGCATCTGTTTATTATTCGCGTAGATGAAACACGCTGCGGCCTGACCCGCGATGCCCTGATGGAAGCGCTGAAAGCACAGGGCATCGGCACGGGCCTGCATTTCCGCGCCGCCCACACGCAAAAATATTACCGCGAGAATTTCCCTGACCTCTCATTGCCCAATACGGAGTGGAATAGCGCGCGTATCTGCTCGCTGCCGCTGTTCCCGGATATGACCGATGACGACACCAGCCGTGTTATCGCCGCACTACGTCACCTGGCAGGGCAATAACGATGTTTGAAACCAGCCCAATCAATAAAGTATCCGTTGTGATCCCTGTTTTTAATGAACAGGACAGCCTGCCGGAACTGATTCGCCGTACTACCGCCGCCTGCGATCTGCTGGGTAAGGATTATGAAGTTCTGCTGGTTGATGACGGCAGTAGCGATGACTCCGCCAAAATGCTGGTGGATGCCGCACAGGCCAACGGCAGCCATATCGTGGCAGTACTGCTTAACCGCAACTATGGTCAACACTCCGCGATCATGGCCGGTTTTAGCCATGTCACTGGCGATCTGATCATCACTCTGGATGCCGATTTACAGAACCCACCCGAAGAGATCCCTCGTCTGGTGGCAACCGCCGAAGAAGGTTACGACGTGGTCGGCACGGTTCGTCAGAACCGCCAGGACAGCCTGTTTCGCAAAACGGCATCACGCATGATCAACCATCTGATTCAGCGCACAACCGGTAAAGCGATGGGTGATTACGGCTGCATGCTGCGCGCCTATCGTCGCCATATTGTCGATGCGATGTTGCACTGCCACGAACGCAGCACTTTTATTCCGATCCTCGCCAATATGTTCGCCCGCCGGGCCACGGAAATTCCTGTGCATCACGCGGAACGCGAGTTCGGTGATTCGAAATACAGCTTTATGCGTTTGATTAACCTGATGTATGACCTGGTGACTTGCCTGACCACCACACCGCTGCGCATGTTGAGCGTGTTTGGCAGCGTTATCGCGCTGGTGGGTTTTGCGCTCTCCGTCGTTTTAGTCGTTATGCGTTTTGCTCTTGGGCCACAGTGGGCTGCCGAAGGGGTGTTCACCCTTTTTGCCGTCCTGTTCACCTTTATTGGTGCGCAGTTCGTTGGCATGGGCTTACTCGGCGAGTACATAGGCCGCATCTATAACGATGTCCGTGCCCGCCCCCGTTACTTTATTCAGCGTGTTATCCGTCAGGAAACCCCAAATTCTATTGAGGAAATTGAGTCATGAAAACCGTCGTCTTTGCATATCACGATATGGGGTGCACGGGCATACAGGCACTGCTGGAAGCAGGCTTCGAGATTGCCGCCATCTTTACTCACGCCGACAATGCGGGCGAAAACCACTTTTTTAAATCCGTGGCGCGCCTGGCGGCTGAACAGGAAATTCCGGTGTATGCCCCGGATGATGTGAATCACCCCCTGTGGGTTGAGCGCATTCGCGCACTCGCGCCGGAGGTTATCTTCTCCTTCTACTACCGCAACCTGCTGTGCAACGACATTCTGAGTCTGCCGACAAAAGGCGCATTCAACCTGCACGGTTCGCTGCTGCCGAAATACCGTGGCCGTGCACCGCTGAACTGGGTGCTGGTTAACGGTGAGAAAGAGACCGGCGTTACCCTGCACCGCATGACGCAACGCGCCGATGCCGGCGATATTGTGGCGCAACAAAGTGTGACGATTACCGACACTGACATGGCGCTGTCCCTGCATCAAAAACTGTGTTCGGCCTCGCAAACCCTGCTGAGCGACGCGCTGCCGAAAATCCGCAGCGGTCAGACGCAGGAGCGCGCGCAGGACGAGGCTCTGGCCACCTATGTTGGCCGTCGTACCCCGGAAGATGGTCGGCTGAACTGGGAAAAACCGGCGCAGGAGCTGCATAACCTCGTGCGTGCGGTCTCCGATCCGTGGCCGGGCGCGTTTGGCTATGTGGGCACCAACAAATTTATCGTCTGGAAATCCCGTGTGCGTACAGACCTCGCAGCAGCAAAGCCGGGCACCGTGCTGTCCGTCGCTCCGCTGGTGGTAGCCTGTGGTGAAGGCGCACTGGAAATCGTCACCGGCCAGAGCGCAAACGGCGTTTATATGCAGGGTACCCAGCTTGCGCCTGCGATGGGTCTGGTGCCAGGGGCGCTGCTCTCCAGCCGTCCGTTTGTCGCCGTGAAACGCCGTACCCGTGTACTGATCCTGGGGGTAAACGGTTTTATCGGTAATCACCTGACCGAACGTCTGCTGCAGGACGATAATTACGAGATTTACGGGCTGGATATCGGCTCTGATGCCATTAGCCGTTTCCTGGACTGCCCGCGTTTCCACTTTGTGGAAGGCGATATCAGCATTCACTCCGAATGGATTGAATACCACATTAAGAAATGCGACGTGGTGCTGCCACTGGTGGCGATTGCGACACCGATCGAGTACACCCGTAATCCGCTGCGCGTGTTCGAGCTGGATTTTGAAGAGAACCTGAAAATCATTCGTGACTGCGTGAAGTACAACAAACGCATCATCTTCCCGTCAACCTCGGAAGTGTACGGCATGTGCACCGATGCGAACTTCGACGAAGACACCTCCAATCTGGTAGTGGGTCCGATTAATAAGCAGCGCTGGATCTACTCGGTGTCCAAGCAGTTGCTGGACCGCGTGATTTGGGCCTACGGCGACAAAACCGGCCTCAAATTCACCCTCTTCCGTCCGTTTAACTGGATGGGGCCGCGTCTGGATAACCTGAATGCCGCACGTATCGGTAGCTCCCGTGCCATCACCCAGTTGATCCTCAACCTCGTTGAAGGTTCGCCGATTAAGCTGATTGAAGGGGGCAAACAGAAACGCTGCTTTACCGATATCAGCGATGGTATTGAAGCCCTGTTCCGCATTATCGAAAACAAAGATGGCCGCTGCGACGGGCAGATCATCAACATCGGTAACCCGGATAACGAAGCGAGCATCAAAGAGCTGGCGGAAATGCTGCTCGACTGCTTCGAACGTCACCCGCTGCGCGACCGCTTCCCGCCGTTTGCTGGCTTCCGCGAAGTGGAAAGCAGCGATTACTACGGTAAAGGCTACCAGGATGTTGAGCACCGTAAGCCGAGCATCCGCAACGCCAGACGTTGCCTTGACTGGCAGCCGACGGTAGAAATGCACCAGACCGTTGAAGAGACGCTGGACTTCTTTTTACGCACCGTTGAGGTCACGGAACAGAAGCCATGAGAAAAGTCGGCCTGCGCATAGACGTCGATACCTTCCGCGGCACCCGTAAAGGGGTGCCGTCGCTGCTGGACATGCTCAACCGCTACGGCGTTCGCGCAAGCTTCTTCTTTAGTGTGGGGCCGGACAATATGGGACGGCATCTCTGGCGGCTAATTAAGCCGAAGTTCTTACTAAAGATGCTGCGCTCAAAAGCGGCCTCGCTGTATGGCTGGGATATTTTACTGGCGGGCACTGCGTGGCCCGGCAGGAATATCGGGCGGGCCAACGCGGAGATTATCCGCAGCGCCGCCGCCAGCCACGAAGTGGGGCTACATGCGTGGGATCACCACGCCTGGCAGACCTGGTGCGGCGTATGGGACAGCGATGAGTTGCTCCACCAAATCGCGCTGGGTAAAGAAGAGCTCGAATCGATAATCGGTACGGATATTACCTGTTCAGCCGTGGCCGGCTGGCGTGCCGACCAGCGGGTGATTAAGGCGAAAGAAGCCTTCGATTTTCGCTATAACAGTGACTGTCGGGGCAGCGTTCCTTTTTTACCTGTAACGGGCGTCGGCCAGACGGGCACCGTGCAGATTCCGGTGACGCTGCCAACCTGGGATGAGGTTGTCGGTGGTGAAGTGAGTGCCAGCGACTTCAACGATTTCATCCTGACCCGCATGCTGGATGATCCCGGTGTGCCGGTCTATACCATTCACGCTGAGGTCGAAGGGATTGCCCATCGTCTTGAGTTTGAAGATTTACTCCAGCGCGCCGCCGAGGCAAATATTCAGTTCTGTCCGCTGGGCGAACTGTTACCTGCCAATTTACGCGCCCTGCCCACGGGTAAAGTTGTGCGTGGTGAAATTGCCGGCCGCGAAGGATGGCTGGGTTGTCAGCAAATGGAGAGAACGGAATGACGAAGTCGTCACGCTACGGTCTGGTGGTACTTGCCCTGTTTGTCCTCTACTACCTGATCCCTGTCGAATGGCGTTTACTCTGGCAGCCTGATGAAACGCGTTATGCAGAGATCAGCCGTGAAATGCTCAGCAGTGGAAACTGGACCGTGCCGCATTTTCTCGGCCTGCGTTATTTCGAAAAACCGATCGCCGGTTACTGGATGAACTCAATATTCCAGTGGCTGTTCGGTGACACCAACTTTGCCGTTCGCGCAGGGGTTATCTTTTCAACCGCGCTGGTTGCCGGGATGGTGTCATGGTTTGCCTGGCAGCTCTGGCGCGATAAACGTGTGGCGATGATGGCCGCCGTCATTTTCATCACCATGCTGGAAGTTTATGGCATCGGCACGTATGCGGTGCTCGACCCGATGATCGCCCTGTGGCTGGTTGCCGGGATGTGTACGTTCTGGATTGCCGCTCAGGCAAAAACCACCTCCGTAAAAGCGGCGGGCTATGTACTGCTGGGCCTGACCTGCGGCATGGGGGTCATGACCAAAGGGTTCCTGGCGCTGGCCGTGCCGGTACTGAGCGTTTTACCCTGGATAATCGTGCAGAAAAAATGGAAAGAGGCGCTTATCTGGGGCTGGTTTTCTATCGCCAGTTGCGTGCTCCTTGTCCTGCCGTGGGGGCTGGCCATTGCCCGGCATGAGCCGGATTTCTGGCACTACTTCTTCTGGGTGGAACATATCCAGCGTTTCGCCATGGCGGATGCGCAGCATAAAGCTCCGTTCTGGTACTACCTGCCGGTAATCTTTCTGGGAAGTCTGCCCTGGCTGGGACTGCTGCCCGGATCGCTTCGCCTCGCATGGTTCAGCCGTGAGAGCAATCGGGCGACGTTCTATCTGCTGTGCTGGATAGTGATGCCATTTCTCTTTTTCAGTATCGCGAAAGGCAAATTGCTGACCTATATCCTGCCCTGCTTCGCACCGCTGGCGATCCTGATGGCCGGCTATTCGGTGCAGGCCGCAGAAAGAGGCTACCGTGCTTTACGCGTCAATGCCTGGCTTAACATTGGCTTTGGGCTGTCTGGCCTGGTCGCCGCGTTTATTGCCTCTCCCTGGGGGCCGCTGAAAGACCCGGTATGGACAACGCTCGAAAGCTATAAAGTGTTTTGTGCCGCCATGGCCTTTTTCGTCTGGGCACTGGTGGGCTGGTACACCCTGCGCAATACCGAAAAAAGCTGGATGCTCTCGGCCTTGTGTCCGGCCGGGCTCGCGCTGCTGGTCGGTTTCGCCATTCCTAACCGGGTGATGGAATCAAAACAGCCGCAATTCGCGATCGGTATGGCAAAAGAGTCACTGGCATCCAGCCGCTATATCCTGAGCGATAATGTCGGTATCGCCGCAGGCCTGGCGTGGGAACTCAAACGCAGCGATATTATTATGTTTGGCCAGACCGGTGAGCTGCAATATGGCCTCAGCTACCCGGATGCGAAAGATAAATTTATTGCTGAGAAAGATTTCAACGACTGGCTGGAACAGCATCGTCAGGAAGGCAAAGTCACACTGGTGGTTCTGCTCTCACGCGGTGAAAGTGTGAATAGCCTGCCGGTTCCTCCCCCGTCAAGTGTCTTTGTTCAGGGGCGAATCGCACTTATTGAGTATGCACCGCTACGATGACCTGGTTTCTGCTTATACTGGCAAGCCTGCTGAGCTTTGCCGGTCAGTTGTGCCAAAAGCAAGCGACGCGGCCTGCCCTCAGGATGGGCCGCCGTCGTCATATTTTAACCTGGCTCGCACTGGCGCTGGCCTGCCTTGGCCTGGGGATGATTTTTTGGCTGCTGGTATTACAGAGCATTCCCGTTGGCATCGCCTACCCGATGTTAAGTCTCAACTTTGTCTGGGTAACGCTGGCCGCCTGGGGGATCTGGCATGAACCGGTTAACCTGCGCCACTGGCTTGGCGTGGGGTTGATTATAGGGGGAATTGTGATTCTGGGCGGTGCGGCATGAAAGGTCTTTTTCTGACGCTGGTCAGCGTGCTGTTAACCAGCGCGGCTCAGCTTGCGATGGGTTATGCCATGGCGGCCCTTCCGCCAGTGTCGCAGTTTTATGCTTTTGTCGGCGCGCTCTGGCCCGTCCATCTGGAAACGACGCTGCTGCTGACCGGGCTCGCGGGTTATCTGGCCTCGATGTTTTTCTGGTATCTGGCCTTACACCATCTGGCATTGAGCAAAGCCTATGCCCTGCTGAGCCTTAGCTATATTCTGGTGTGGTCGGCATCGTTTATTTTGCCCGGCATGCACGGTGTTTTTTCCGTTCAGTCGCTGACTGGCGTGCTGATTATTATGGCGGGCGTACTGGTTATTTTTCTGCCCGCACATAAACGGCCTGGCTGATTATCTTCGCAGCGCCAGTAATAATACGCCTGCGGTAATCAGTAACAGTCCTCCCGCTTCCCGCAATCCCGGTCGTTCGCCGAGAAAAATAAAAGCAAAAATTGCCACCATCACCACGCTCATTTTATCTACCGGTACGACTTTAAATGCTTCGCCGATCTTTAATGCCCGGAAATAGCACACCCAGGATGCGCCGGTCGCCAGACCGGATAAGATAAGGAAAAGCCAGGTGCGTTTGCCAATCAGCAAGGGATTCTGCCACTTACCGGTAAAGTAAATAAAAGCAGCCAGAATAACGATAATAATTCCGGTGCGGATTAACGTGGCAAAATCGGAATCCACATTCTGGATCCCGACTTTAGCGAAAATGGCGGTCAGTGCGGCAAAAAAAGCGGACAGCAGTGCCCAGATAAACCAGTTGCTGAGTGAAAACATGCTCTCTCCCATTGATTATTACCATCAATATTCAGTCATGCATGGATAAAAAACAGGATATGCTGCTAATCAGCAGGCTATGTTTATGCAGCAAATACCCGCGCATGGCCTGTAATTTTGAGCGCAACCGTAGTACCTGGCAATAATAATTGCGGGGTGACGGTATTAATGGTGAGCGTTTGCGCACGATCCGTAAATCCCAGCGTCAGCGTTGAGATATAACCAGCAAAATCGATATCCAGCACCGTCGCCTGCAATGCAGTTTCACCTGCTGCCACTGGCGTAATCAGCAATTGTTCCGGGCGCAGCATGATGCGCCGCACGCCCTCTGGCGTATTGTCATCCACCGGCACATCACCCACCAGGCATCTGGCTTTACCGTTGGCGACCTCCGCCGTCAGGATTAACGCATCCCCCAGGAAAAGCGCTGTCTCTTCATCGATGGGCTGTGAATAGACCATCTGTGGCGTCCCTGACTGGACAAACCGCCCGTGGCGGATAACGGCAATCTGCTCGGCAAAAGAGAGCGCTTCATTCTGATCGTGAGTAACCAGCACGGCAGCGACTCCCGCCTGCGAGAGGAGATCGGCGGTCGCTTTCCGGGTTGTGGCGCGAAGCCCGGTATCGAGCGCCGAGAAGGGTTCATCCAGCAGCATTATCTCCGGTTGCTGCGCCAGCGCACGTGCCAGAGCCACACGCTGCTGTTGGCCACCGGAGATTTCATGCGGCCAGTGACGCGCCAGTTGTCTGTCCAGAGACACCCTGTCCATCAGACCTTCAACCTGCTTACGCCGCTCCTGGCGCGAGGCGCGGATCCCCCAGCCAATATTTTCTTCTACCGTCAGATGCGGGAAAAGCGCCCCTTCCTGCGGGACAAAGCCAATTTTTCGCTGATGCGCCGGGACCGATACTGTCGGGCTAAACAGTGGTGTACCGCGCATCGTTATCAGGCCGCTGTCGGGCATCTCAAACCCGGCAATCAGGCGTAACAGGGTGGTTTTACCAGAGCCTGAAGGCCCGACTATTGCAGTGCGACTGCCGGGTGACAGCGAAAGAGAGATGTTATCCAGCACCTGAGTGTGGCCAAATTTTTTCGACACATTAATAAGCTCGAACATCTTAACGACCCGATAGTTTTTGTGATTGCTTGTAAAGCAGGCCCGTCAGGGGGAGAGAAATCAGGATCATGCACAGGCCATAGGGGGCTGCTGCAACATAATCAATCTCGCTGGTCAGCGCCCAGAAACCGGTGGCAAGCGTGCGTGTCCCCAATGGAGAGAGCAGCAATGTCGCTGTCAGCTCGTTGCTCACCCCCAGAAAGACCAGTGCCGCAGCCGCGCCCGCACCGGGTGCCGCCAGACGCATTGTTACACGACACAACGCCCATCCCGGCGAGACGCCCAGGCTTTGCGCCACATGCTCAAGTTCGACAGGCGCCTGAGCAATACCGGCGCGTAAGTTGATAAGCGCCCGGGGAATAAACATCAGCATATACGCCAGAAAGAGGGTCACTTCGGTCTGATAAATGGGTCGCGCGTAATGAATGGTGACCGTCACCAGCGCCAGTGCCGTCACGATACCCGGCAGTGAGCTGGCCACATAATTCATACTTTCGAGCAGACGAAAAAGGCGATGTGGATGGCGAACCGCCAGCCACGCGCACGGAATCGCAAAGCCGGTGGTAATCACTGCCCCTGCCGACGCAAGAATCACCGTTTGCTGCAGGGATAACCACAAATCACCGTTCTGCCAGACCGCCAGCCCCCCCGCCCAGAGCCAGCGACACAGCACCGCTACAGGCGTTCCCAGCGCCAGCATCACCACACAGACCAGCAGAAGTTGTCCCAGCAGTTGACCTGTCATTGCGGGTACATGGATATTCTGGCGACGGGCGGACCCGCTCCCCACGCGGGCGTAGCGAGCTTTACCGCGGGTTCCCCCTTCCAGCAACAGTAGCCCCAGGCAGCACAGCGCAAGCCCCCCCGCCAGCATATTGGCCGCCGGGCCGCTAAAGGTAGACTGGAACTGATCGTAAATGGCGGTAGTGAAGGTATCGAAGCGGATCATCGCATACAGGCCATACTCCGCCAGCAGGTGCAGGCCCACCAGTAGCGCACCTCCCCAGATCGCCAGTTTCAGTTGCGGCAATACCACACGAAAGAAAACCAGCCACGGGGCGATGCCCAGCGATGCGGCAACATCCTCAAGGTTCGGATCCAGCCGCCGCAGGACCGCAGCAACCGGCATATAAATAAACGGATAATAAGCCAGCACGGAGATAAACACGGCGGCTGTCAGCCCATGTAAAGAAGGGATAACGCTCACCCAGGCGTAGCTTTGCACAAAAGCCGGGATCGCCAGCGGCGCAACCACCAGCAATGACCAGAAACGACGCCCCCGCAATGCCGTTCTTTCCGTCAGCCACGCAAGCGCCACGCCGAGGCAAACGCAAACAGGAAGAGAAAAAAGTATCAGTAGCAGCGTGTTCGCCAGCAACTCCGCGACGCGCGGGCGAAAAACGAGCGCCTTAACGCTCTCCCATCCCGTATCAATACCTGTGGCAATCACAAACCCAACGGGCAGTAATGCCAACAGGGAAACCAGCATGGCTAATATCACCAACACGCCCGCGGGGCGATGCTGATGCGTTTGGCGTTGCTGTTTTTCAGCCAACGGAATGCTCAAACCAGACATAAGGCGCTCACTGTTATTATTTTAAAGAATACCCGCCTGGGTCATCAGTTCGGTGACTTTCTTGCTGTTTAACGTAGATGGCTCAACTTTCGGGGCCTCCAGTTTATTCAGCGGTACCAGTTTTTCATTTGAGGCCGCGTTCACGCCCACCGCATATTCAAATGCGTTATTCGTGCGCAGAATATCCTGTCCGGTTTTGCCGGTGATCCATTTAATAAAGGCCTGGGCCTGCGCTTTATGTTTGCTGGAGGCCAGCACGCCGCCACCGGAAATACTGACAAAAGCGCCAGGATCCTGATGTTTGAAATAGTGAAGTTGCGTGTTTTTGCTGTTCTCACCGGTTTTTGCCTGATCGACAAAATAGTAGTAATGGTAGATAACGCCAGCATCAATCTGCCCGGCATTTACCGCTTTTAAGACCGTACTGTTACCTTTGTAAGCGACAAAGTTGGTTTTCATCGCTTTTAGCCAGTCGAGGGTCGCTGACTCACCTTTTAACGACAGCATGGCGCTGACAATCGCCTGGAAATCTGCGCCCGACGGAGAGGCTGCCCAGCGCCCTTTCCATTCCGGTTTTGCTAAATCCATAAGAGATGTCGGCAACTGTGCCGGGCTGATTTTACTCGGGTTATAAACAAATACGGTGCTGCGTGCAGCAATGCCAATCCAGCGGCCATGCGCGGGACGATAAGCGGCAGGCACCTGTTTCAGCGTATCGGCATCCAGCGGGGCAAACAGATTTGCATTATCAACCAGCGTCATTGCCGGGGAGTTTTCCGTCAGGAAAACATCGGCAGGCGAAACGTTGCCTTCCTGGACAAGCTGATTCCCCAGTTCGGTATCGCTGCCATTGCGCAGAGTCACTTTAATCCCGGTCTCTTTCGTGAAGCCATCCACCCACGACTGAACCAGATTTTCATGTTGAGCATTATAAATGACGATGCCGTCTTCGTTATCGGCTGCAAAAGCAGAAGAACCCGCTAAAACAGAAGAGATGACCAAAGCTATCGAACACATGGCCGAAAAGCGATTTTTCATAATCATTCCTTATAAAATGTGTGTATAAACGAAGCGTTAGCAAACTGGCAGGAGTTTAAACGCACAGGTATCGGAATGAGAATCGAAATAATTATCAATATTTGAGTTTACTATTTAGTACTGCCAAACTTTGAATATTTTAATAAAGATATCGTCTAAAATTTATAGAACACCCAAAGATTAAGAAAACCTTAACATGCAGGAAAATTACCCTCTTTTTTCAGCTTCCTTTTCTGGTATCGTCCTTTCTTTTGCAGGTTTATAAAATTAATATCATTCCATCCCTGATGCCAGCAGGGACACTATAATTAATAATAAAAGGCAAGCTGACGCACCATGAACAGTAAAAAAATAGATATCATCGCAAAAATTGCCATGCGCAGTCGTGGCATTACGGTAAAGGAAAAAAGGGTTCGCTTTCAGGGCGTCACTGTTCTTTTTCGCTACAACGAAGGCCGGTATGATGTCTTCTCTGATAACGAAAAGGTCGACTCCATCGAAACTAACAACATCAATCAGGCGATTGCGGAATATAAGAAGAAAAAGCAAAGCTAACTCCCCCTGCCCCGTTTTGATCCCAATGACTCAACCGCTTTCAGACACCAGACAGCTACACTCATTGCATCCTCTTCTGTAACTACGGAGATTGTTATGTCAGAGAAGCTTCACGCTCAATGCCACTGTGGCGCCGTTGCTTTTACGGTTGAACTCACCGATGGCTTTAATACCATACGCCGCTGCAACTGCTCTTTTTGCCGGATGCGCGGTGCGGTAGCCGTTTCTGCCCAGTTATCCGGGCTGGAAGTGACGCGGGGAAAAGAGAAACTTACCGAGTACCGTTTTAACACCCAGGCTGCGGCCCACTATTTTTGCTCCGTCTGCGGGATTTATACTTTTCACCAGCGCCGTTCCAACCCAGAGCAATTTGGCGTAAACGTCGCCTGTATTGAAGGCGTTTCTCCTTTTGATTTTCCAGTGGTTCCCGTCATGGATGGCATCCATCACCCCAAAGATGGCCCAAGCGATGGCATCATGGGCTATCTGACATTCAATGTGAAATAACCCCCGCCCTGGCATACTTCGGCCAGGGTTTTTACAGATATGCCTTGTAAGTTCGCACTTCCCTCATCTTTTCATGGCAGCGCCCCACGCTGATTATTCACTCTATTGGCTTTTTTGCTTTTTTTTGAGTTTCGATTACTCTTAGGGATCTATTTGCCTGCCGCATACGTTCGCCAATTTTTTGGCTGCAGAACCTGACTGAATGAGGCCGTCGTGAAGGGTACCCGTGATAGTAATAATGGTGCAATTGAGCGCTCCTTAACACAGATACTCTCATGTGAAGAGATGTTGGGCGCGCTTGTGATAGAGATGTTGAACGCGAAACGAACAATCAGCAAACGCACAATCTGCCTTAAAATAGCTGCCCGCATCGCAACAGAGAAGAACCCGGTAACGCAAGCGCAACTCAGCGCTCTAATGACGCTTATCTTTACCAAACGTCAGAAGTGAAAGCTCAACGGCATTTCAAATAAGGTCAGCAAAATGAGGCAGATTTGGCCTGTATGTGCATAATGGTTAAGGCTTGTGTAAAACAGTGTCGTAAATATTGAGAGGCGAAATGAGTAAAAATGATAAGGACAAACTTGTAGATACTGTCATGGGAGAAGCGATTCTTACGCTTCTGGAATCAGCGGATGATATTTCTTTCGATGCCTTAATTGTGCAGTTGCAGGAAAACCTGAGAACAGAGACCGACAGTGAAAGGCAGGAAGCCTGGCGAAGCGCAATCAGTGGCGTGCACCATTTCCGTATGCAGCCCGAAAACAGTAAAAAAAGCGCCTGGTCTTTGCAAACGACCCAGCGCAAAAATCGACTCCGAAATGACACTTTTTTAAGTATCAGTAAAGTAATCAAGCACTAAGTCTACGCGCCCTGTTTAACCTGTACGGTTAACAGGTTTGCAGTCCCACCCCGCTTCTAATCAGACTTGCTTCAGCATGTTCTTACATAATGCTCATTGTGAATTTGAACCGGCCTGACGGCCTTAGAAGACGTTCCTCATCTCAGCAACGGGAGAGTAATTGAACGAAAATGAGCAAGTTCAACCAGAGGAAATCCATGAGGCGATTGGCCTGGCAGCCACTTATCTTATGAATTCGCACCTGCCCATAAAGGCAGATAACCTCGTCATGGTGCTTCGCGCGCAGGAAGTCATGGCAACATGCTCCCGCCAGAGAAGCGTTCTCGAAGCCACCCGGCAATATCTGATGCAACGGCGCAAAAAGCCGCTGTAATGGCTACCAGGCATTATTCTGGCGTGTCGGAGACAAGTATGATCGACATCTGCCTTCGCTCACATTGCGAAGGCAGCATGTCATAAGAGGGAAATCAGAAAATTTGAATTAGACGTCGTCAGGTGTTTTGTGAACCACCATTTCAAGAGCGTTGCGATAGATATCAAGTTTGACGACATCTTTTTCAATTTCAAGCAGTTGAATAAGTGCAAAGATAAGGTCTTTATTGGTCACTTCCGCCTTACGAACTCTAAGGTTCTGTGTGATTTCTGCGATAAGTTGTTCTTCCGCCTCGAAAGCATGAGGATCGCGACCAAAAAAGGCGTTTAGTTGTTCCTCAGTTGTCGTGCTCTGCATATTCATTCCTGTAAAAAAGTAGACAACGGCTCTCTGCAAGATGTCAGAAGAACCTAACCAGGAATAAAATTAGACAGCAATCTCATGGCCTGCAACGTCGTTGATGAAATTTTTTGACCGTCCGGTCCAGCGACGGACCTGCCGCCCTTTCCGGTCCGACAATTATCAATCCTGGTGGCTTTTTGTGCAGTAAAACACCGGCGTATGACCATAGACGAAATAGTAGCTTTCCGCATTCGCACGCACGATATCAATGCTGATGCCCCGATCGCGCAGATGATAGAAATCAGGCACATGGTCCAGCAGGGGTTCCGCCCGTTTTGGCAGTTCATTGGTGTCATTCGACACCATGATCATTTGTCCATTCTCATACCAGTAATTAAAAGAGACGTTATTACTGGCAGCCAGCGCAGGCTGCATCCCTTTTATATATTTACCTGACGACTCATAACTGCCACTGCCGCTGTCGAATGAATAATCGGTAATGATATCCAGTATGGCATCATCATCGACAATGATCGCATGTGCGCCACAGGTAAAATGGTTACGCTGGTAGTTGAGATACCCGGCGCAAAGTAACGGTGCAGCAATGGCGATTATGACACCCCCCCAGAGCAGATAAAGTTTATTGGTTTTCATGATATTTCTGCCGATAAAAAAGGGTTCTGCAACGTGCGTTAACACTGTCAGGTGTTTTATCACATACGAAGATAGATATTCCCTGTTGCAAGCGATTGATAGTCATATAAGCCCTATCTCCGGCCTTGCAATTAACAGGATAACGCGCCGATAAGGCGTTAAATTGACTGCGGCTTTGCTCGATATCGTACCAGGAGGAGAAAACCTCACAATTACCTATTTTTCCGATCTGCTGATAATCGGCAAACACAGATTTATCATTATTAAGTGAGCCATAGAGCACAGCGCATGAGAGACAAAAAAGCAGACCGGCAAAAAACCAGGAGACAGGTGCGCGCAATAACGAATCCAATTTTGAGTCTTGTTGGTCGATTATTGTATTGTCATTCGCAGTGGGTATTGGCTCGACGATAGCAGGCGCTGGCACATCTTTCGCCCGGGGAAGAAAATCGCCAGCTTCTCCCGTACAAATTTGCGCGACAGATTTAAACCCAGCTTTTGGAATTGTTTTAATCACCTCATCGGTCAGTCCTGCCGACTTCAACGCCTTTCTGACAGACGCAATGGCCTGATATAACGCGTTAGTCGTAACAACCGCACCCTGTTTTCCCCATACAGCATCAAATAAAAAACGCTGCGAAAGCACCTCTCCGTTATGTAAAAGAAGCTGCAATAAACATTCACTTACCGGGCCGTGGAGGATAATGCACTGGTCAGGATAGTTTTGTATGGCGCAAAGACGTCGTTCATTGGGCTCAAACAGAACAACATTGTTAATCAGCCAGACTCTTTTCATAGCGTGACCATCAGAGAAATACACACTATAGATCCCCTTGAAACGTCGGCATGACTAAAAATCTGATTCAGACTTTTATTATTATCTTTCAAGACCTTAATCTCAGTTACCTTAAGCGTCAGCCTGCAAGTTGCTGTCTTTAAATCGCTTTCCATTCATTATAAATCATATAACGTCACTCCACTTTTTTTCCATAATCTCTAGAGTAGCTGACATCCGGCACCGTGATTGGGCCACAGTATGTTCTCTGCCGGACAGCGTACTTTCAGGCTTAGAGGTGAAACCAAAAACCTTTAACCAGCATTAATAACTGGCTACCACAAAAAATATGGTGATAAACCTTGATGATTAATATCGACATCTTTTGCAGTAAAAAGAGGAATATCAGGTTCGTTTTTTAGAATTTACAGCTTAAGATTTTACTTAAAAAAGATTTTATGATTGAAGCATGGTTTACCACCCGCCCGCAAATAGTGCAGTGGATCGGAGATTGGAAAGCCCCGGCATCAGCCATATAATCCACCCTATAAATGTATGGTTATCGAGAAGCACTCTGTGTTGCGGCATCAGGCCGAGCTATTTTAATGCGAGCATGACAGAATGGGCTATCGCTTATATGGATTTATGATTGGTAAAGAAATACATTTCGACATTAATAGTCGTCGATTGTACAGGCTGCCAACCAGCCACACTGATAATAATCTTATATTCGCTTCTGTCGTTTTTAACGATACGATGATGAATCTGTTTCTTTATTTATTAAAATATGGTCGTCATAAAAACATCAGTAAAGAGGAATTGTTTCATAATATTTGGGAAGTGAGCAACCTGAGCCCTTCTTCGCAGAGGCTATGGCAGGTTTTAAATAACTTAAGTAAAAAACTCACACTTATCGGCCTGCCTCGTGATTTTATAATTAATAAGAAAGGCCGTGGCTATACTGTAAATTATGAGGATGTTACACCAATTTATTATCGAGTGAGTGAACTCCCGCCTCACTCTATTAAAAAAGAGGAGAAGCCAGATACCCTGAGAGAGTGATGTCAGCCAGGGGTTCGCCCTGAGCACACCCGTGCAAGGGGCTTTTTTTTATATTGCAATCCGATTATGGGGCGTAACCGTCCCCTTTTAATGCTGATGATATGAAACCGTCCACTGACGATAATGCCGATACTGGAAGAATAAATGAATCTGATACAACCTTTTTTAAATTTGAAAGTTGGCAGGAAATTACTGTTAGGTTTCTCAATCGTATTGTTTGTCACAATTGCGGTTCTGACCTCCGGTATCTTCGGCTTAAAAAACATTCAGGATAAGGTCAGCAAGAATGAGCTTACGACCGATCTTTTTAATTCGCTTTCAAGCGTAAGACTTGGCCGAACCAATTTTCAATATACGCTTGACCAGAAGTATTTAGAGCAAACAAATAGTTCTGCTCGTCGTATGCAGGACACGATTAAACAACTTAATAGTTTTAGCTGGTCGGTTGAGGGTAAAAGCGCGCTGGATAAAACAGCAAGTGCGGTTAGCGACTATATCGAAACGCTTAATCTTTTCACCAAAGCGCTGAATACGAAGAAACTTATTGAAAAGAAACTGGATACACAGGAGTTCAATGACGATTCTGCCCTGGCAGATAAAGCAAGCAAAAACAGTGCACTCACGCAAACCCAGGCGCTTCTGGCGGAACAAGTCGCTTTTCTCATGAGTGATATTGATTCGCAAGTCACTCTCTATAAAAACCATCCGACGGAACAGTTGCAAAAGGAGATTCTTCTTCGCCTTGCTGCCGGGAAAACGACAACTGAACAGCTTCTTCAGCACTTGCCGGATGACCAGCAAAGCTGGCTTGCCGATGATGTGCAATATTTTCAGAACATTGCTACAGAACTGGAACATTACCGTAATGTCTGGACGGAACAGTCCACCCTGTCATCTCAACTGACTGACAGAGCAGGAATTTTGACGAACGCAATTCAGGATCTGTTTGATCTGCAGCAGCAAATTGTCGCCAGTGTCGTGAGCAATGTGCAATGGCAAATGAGTACGGTCGCGCTGATCGGTATCCTGTCCGGTATCATCTTAGCGTTCTGGATCACGCGTGCCATAACCACTCCACTCAATGAGACCCTGCATGTGGCAGAACAAATTGCGAAAGGCGATCTTACCAGTACGCTGACCAGTAGCCGCCGCGATGAGCCAGGTCTGTTAATGCAGGCCGTTGCCGCCATGAATGAAAATTTGAAAAACATCATTTATGACGTACGTAATGGCGTGGAGAGCGTTGCCCGGTCATCCTCGGAAATTGCCGCAGGCAATATGGACTTATCATCTCGTACTGAACAGCAGTCCGCTGCCGTCGTGGAAACAGCCGCCAGTATGGAACAGCTAACTTCTACCGTGGCGCTGAATGCCGAAAACGCCAACCATGCGCGCCGGCTCTCAGAAGAAGCATCGCAAAATGCCAGCCATGGCAGTCAAATCTCGCAGCAGGTTATCGACACCATGAAGAATGTGCGCAGCAGCTCGCACCGCATTTCCGAAATTACCACGGTTATCAATAGCATTGCGTTCCAGACCAACATACTGGCGCTCAATGCCGCGGTTGAAGCCGCCCGCGCCGGCGATCAGGGGAAAGGCTTCGCCGTTGTCGCAGCCGAAGTCCGTAACCTTGCCCAGCGTAGTGCGCAATCGGCAAAAGAGATTGAAAACCTGATTCAGGAATCCGTCGTCTACGTCGACAATGGTTTTACGCTGGTCGAAAGCGCGGGAGAAGCTATGTCTAAAATCGAGAACTCTGTAGCCCAGGTTCGCGACATCATGGGCGAGATAGCCGCCGCAACTGATGAACAAAGCCGGGGCATTTCGCAAATTGCCCAGGCAATGGCGGAAATGGACACCACTACACAGCAAAATGCCGCACTGGTTGAAGAGTCTTCCGCTGCCGCCAGCTCGCTGGAAGATCAGGCAGTGCAGCTCGAAAAAGTGGTCTCAATTTTCCGGGTGGCTAAAGACAGCGCCATTCAGAGTGAAAAACGCACGCTGGCACGCAGTAATCTGGCAGCGCTACCAAAGAAAAAAACCAGTAACCACGAAAATGGTGACTGGGCTAATTTCTGAGTTTCCGTTTTTCTGAATCCTCATCAGGCAATCATCACTCCTGATTGCCTGATGAAAAAATAAGCAACTGCGTTCTCCTTTTACTCTCTTTCTTACTACCACGATACCGGACTATGCCAAACCTGATTAAAACAAGTACATTGTTTTCGCAAATACAGCAGAAAACTTTTTTTGGCTTCGTCGTCATGACCGGCACTGTGAAATTTGTGGTCGCTGTATTTTTATCACTGGTCTTGCTGGCATCTGGACTCAGTTTTATCGCCATGCATCAATTATATTCAGAACGGGAGAATGCGCGCGTCGCGGCACAAAGCGTCCTCTCCTATGCTGAGGAATTACTGGCAGAAGCCAGCGATGCCGCCAAAAGTAGCCTGCAGGCGCAACAGGTCTTATGTAGTGGCAGCATGGCTCATGATCAGGCATTTTTGCTGAATCATTATCCACATATTCAGGCGATAAGTTTTGTGCAGGGGAATATGATCGGTTGTTCTTCATTAACCGTTGCACAGAGGAAAAAAGTCCCCCCGGCATTGCTTTCAGATAACGCTTTAAAAGAGGCTTCTGTTGAGAAACTGTTGTTTGATATGCCAACACTTTATTACCTTGCCAACATTCAAAATAATACGTTATTGGTCAATATCAGCACCTCGTTTATTAATAACGCCTTTAATCTTGATGGCGTTCTGCCAAATATGTATTTGCAAATTGGCGGCGCACAGGTCTGGAGTGACGGCAGCATTATTTATGCTTCCGGAGACGATGATCACTTTATGCACCTGAGATCGGCAACCTTTCCGGTTTCGGTCGCCTGGCAATCCCCTTTGTCGATACCGTGGTACCGCTTTATTGCGGAAAACAGCTCATTAATCGCGTTTGCAGTGTTGGTTTCAACATTGTGCGGCTATCTTTTTTGGCGGCTGACAGGCCATTTTACATCCTCTCTTATGGTACTACAGCAGGCGATTTCGCAACGCCAGATACACCCTTTTTATCAGCCATTCTTTCAGGGCGACACGGGCAAAATCGCCGGGTTTGAGGTGCTTGCCCGATGGAAACATCCTGTTTATGGTTATGTTTCACCTGATATTTTTATTCCACTGGCCGAGCAACACAATCTGATTGGCCCATTAACCCGACTGCTGATGCAGCAAATCACCACCGATTTCCAGAAGGCGATCCATCTTTTTCCCGATGGACTGTATATTTGCATCAATATCAGCGCACAGAACTGCCTTGATCCGCATTTTGAAATGGATATCAACGATATGATGCGCAAACTGGAAGCGAAAAAACGCCATATCGTAGTTGAAGTGACCGAAAGGCATCCGCTTCATGTTACGCCGCAGTTGAATGAATGGCTTGCCGCCCTGCGCCGCGCCAACATATCCGTGGCGCTGGATGATTTTGGCACAGGTTATTCGAATCTCGCCTACATTTGCGCATTGCAGCCTGAGTTTCTCAAAATCGACAAAATGTTTGTCAGCCAGATAGACAACAATACCGACACTCGCCTGGTGGAAAGCGTCATTGATCTGGCGAAAAAAATGCGACTTAAGGTGATAGCCGAAGGGGTGGAAACTCAGGCGCAGGTGGATTACCTGCGCGCAAAAAATGTCGATTTTATGCAAGGTTACTTCTTCTGCCGCCCACTGCCTGCAGAAGACTTTATTAAGCGGATGAGGCTGGAGGTCAGCGCTCCGCCGTCGCCAGCTTGAGCGCCAGCCCTAAAAAGACCACACCAGCAATCTTATTCATCACCTTTTGCGCTGCCGGCGACTGACCAAACCGCGCACCGGCGCTGGCGGCAAAGAGCGCCATCAGACTAAAGGCAATCAGCGTGGCGATAATAAACAGCCCGCCCAGCGCAAACATCTGCAAAGTGACATGCCCGGCTTGTTTATCAACAAACTGCGGCAAGAAGGCGAGGAAGAAAATTGAGACCTTCGGATTGGTAATATTCATCACAATGCCGCGCAGATAAAGCCGGGCTCCCTCACGCGCCGGCCCGGTACTGCTCTTCGCAGCCGTTGGCTTCGCGCGAAACGCCAGCCAGGCAAGCCAGGTAAGATACGCAGCCCCGGCATATTTCAGCAGGCTAAAAGCCAGTTCAGATTGCTGGAAAATCACCGCCACCCCCAGCGCCACGGCGGTGGTATGGACTATCAGCCCCGTACACAGGCCAAGAGTGATAGTTAATCCGGCGCGGCGTCCGCGTAAAGCAGCCTGTGTCATGACAAACAGATTATCGGGGCCGGGTACAAACGCCAGAAACAACGCTGCTGCCAGGAAAGCAAAAACGGTATCAATGGACAAGGGTGAAACCTTCTGCAGAGTAAGGAATAAGGCGAGGTTAGCATTGAATGTCTCGCCGTAAAACGCCCTGTATTATCCGACACATTATAAATGCGTTACCCCCAGCGCCGCAGCTTCGTCGCGCCAGGCCAGCAAGGGGGAGTAAGCCTCCCTGGTAACCGGGCTAAACCCGGTAATCAACAGCGCGTCGCATACCGCCTGATAACGCGGATGGCTGACCAGCTCATGCAATGCGTCCTGGAGATTTGCCAGGGTATATGCGGACGTCTGTTTTGCGGTAATGAGGGGTAATCCTGGAGCCAGAGGAGTGGAGCCAATCACCGTCAGTCCGGCCAGCAGTTCAGGTTCATGGCGCTGTAACAGCGCCCAGCTCACGCAGTCGATGGCCGCGATATCCGCCCTTCGCTGCCCAAGCGCCGCCAGCGATTGTCGGTGGCTGCCGCTCAATACCACTGCCGAGAAAAACCTCCCGCCCTGCGCCAGCGGCGCAACCATTTTGCGTAATGCGTTATAACCCGATTGCGAGTCCTCAGCATTGCAGGCCACCACGCAGCCACGGAAATCCGCCAGCGTTTGTAGCGCGTTTTCCTCGCGAGCCACCAGCAGACTACGATAATGAAAACCGTCACAGCCGGGGGCGGAATAATGAAAGCAGCCGACCGTTTGCACGTCGGGCAACTGCGTGACCAGCGGAAAACCACAGGTCTGGCTCAGCAACAGGGCGTCATGTCGCCAGTGGGAAAGCAGCGCCTCCTGCGGCCAGAGCGCATTAACAGCTATGCCCCGCGCCGCCAGCAGTTCCGCCAGGGCGCGGATAAGCGCCACGGTGTCCGGGCGGTGTAAGTCATACATCGGAAAAGCGATTTCATGGCGCATGATGATCATTGCCCGCGTTAAAGCCTGGGTGCGCATTCACATCGACAGGGCGGAACAAGAAACGCCGCAGCCATACGCCATAACCACGCACCACAAATCCGCCATTGCGCCTCTGATAGTCATCGCGATCGTATAAGTAGACCGTGCGCAACCCGTACCAGGGCACTCCCGGTAAGTCGTGATGTACAGAATGATAGTTCAGGTTGAGGAACAGCACTCGCCAGGGTAACGCGGCTTCGTTAATTACCGAGCGGGCCAGCGGGTCTTCTTCTGCCCGATGTTCCAGGAAAGAGCGCACCTTGGTGAGCGCCAGCGCCGGATAACTGACTGCCAGCACAAACCAGACGAGCGAGAAACCGCAGTGGGCAATCCACGAAAAGGTCACTACCAGCAACACCCCGTGAACCACCCACATCACAATCGCATCGCGCTGGCGGGCGCGAAACGCTGCGATCATTGCTGCAAGCATTTGCACAATGTCGAGCAACGGTCCCAGCAACAAACGCCCCGCAAAGGTGTTACGCAATTGAATAAGGCGACGATACCAGCGGGGTAAACGCTGCCAGTGATGTGCGGAAAAATAGTAAGACTCCGGGTCGTCATCCGGCAACGTCAGCAAATGTGCGCGATGATGCGCAAGGTGAGAATCACGGTACAAACCATACGGATACCAGACCGCCAGCGGCATAAGCCCCAGCAACTGATTAACCCACGGGTAACGTGTAGGATGGCCATGAATCAGTTCATGTTGTAACGACATATACCAGGCAGTAAACCAGATAAGCAGTAGCGTAGAGAGAAATAAACCCAGTGTTTTATGGAAGGCCAGCGTGGCAAACCAGCCGCCGTAGATAACGATGATGAGTACCCATGTTGGAAATTCACTTCGCCATAGCCACGACCCGGACAGCCGCCCGATAAACGCGCGCTGCTGCTCGTGCAGGTAAACCGCCTTACTTTTTGCCATCCACTCCACACCCTTTATTCAGCCGTTTCTCTCGTGCCGACGATGGGAGAAAAAGCCAGAAATAACAAAGAATTTAAATGGATGAGCTATTGCGAAAAAGCGCTATAGGCAGCCAGCAAATAAACAGACGCATGGCGCTGTAAAGAAGCAGGCACATTCACCATGCGAGCATGGCGACGCAACAACGGCGTTATTACGGGTATAGGTCAAAACAAAAGCAGAGAGCACTGTAATGCCATAAAGAATCGATAACTTCGCCTGTCCAGACGGCAAATCTTAACCGCCAAAATAATAAACAACAGAAATCATTATAAAACGAAATATTATTTGTCAGAAAATTTTGATAACTGACATCACCTGTCACCAGCATGCCTTACAACTTTCAGCAGGAGCGACGAATTGTACTTAAGTTTTCAGTAAGGATGCCGTTATTACACTAAACAGTTAAGACGACATGGCATTATGGAAGAGGCAATGTTATGCACCAGAACAGTACTGACAGCAATATTATGACTACAACGGCGCCATACCGATCAGGGTAGCTTAAAAAAGTGGCGTCAGAAGTCACTTATGATGAAAACAGTATAATCACTTGTATATAGACAGAACTAGTCACTGAGAAGGAATAAAAATAATGAGCATTTTGGATTTCATAGGGAATGGTCTTAGCAAAGCTGACAAAGTATATATTCACCCACTCATTCCCCGTTCTAAAACATCCAATGCGATATCAGCATATTGTTATGATATTTCTCATGATGATATTCTTGTTCTTGTAGATGATACTGTTTTCGGCAGCAGTAAGAATGGGCTCGTCATAACCAAAGACAAAATTTATTGTAAAGGCCAGTTAGAAAAACCTGCATCTTTTTCATTTAGCGAAAACACTCTGTTTTTTGTTGAGAAAAAAATGATGTCAGTTTCGGTCTATATTAACAATATTGAATTGATAAACACAACTCAGCCATCATATAAACATATTGATTATCTGTTTAACAAGCTGAATGATTTTATAAAAAATAATTTTAACTCTAACACGAATGCCGAGGCTGCGGTGCCCCCCACAGTTCCAGTTACAGAACCAGCCCCAGTTTCAGTTACAGAATCAGCCCCGGCTTCAATTACAGTTCCAGCTCCAGCTCCAGCTCCAGCTCCAGCTCCAGCTCCAGCTCCAGCTCCAGCTCCAGCTCCAGCTCCAGCTCCAGATTTTAATGCGGGTTATAAATCTATATACCAAATTTTGCCTGATGATGGATTAATGCAAAAAATAAAAATCGATAAAGGCGTGGATTCTTTTTTCGAT
Source organism: Phytobacter palmae (assembly GCA_900112785.1). Classification (GTDB taxonomy): domain Bacteria; phylum Pseudomonadota; class Gammaproteobacteria; order Enterobacterales; family Enterobacteriaceae; genus Phytobacter; species Phytobacter palmae. The sequence continues at coordinate 267,967 of FONB01000002.1, forward strand.
TTCTTTTCAAGTGGGGATAACAGAAGCTCAAGTGAATTCGTCAGAAAAGAAATCAGCGGTTTTCTGAAGAAAAACATCGTTCACATCAGAAATAATTATATAGATAAAAACAATATTGTAGGATTGAAAAACAACAACGCAACAATGGAACTTTTGATATATTCACTTGCACTCTTGCGTCTTGAAATGGCAGAAAGATACGTAAATGAAAATGCCATTGAATTCGTACTGGTGGAAGGGATGAAAGAATTCATGTCTGCAGGCTCTGCATCCAGAGACAAAAATATCATAAACTATATGGTCAGGTTGTCATACGAATCAGGCGATAACTTCGATGATGCGACTATGTCATTATACATAAGACTGTTGAGCAGCAACATGCACGGAAAAACTGTCGGCGCTGATTTTGAATTAGAAAACTTGCTTGATAAATTCCATAATGACTCTCATTTATCGGATGCATCATCCCAGGAAGAGGTTATCAACAATATTCTTGGTGATATTATCTATCAATCAATTGAAGAGCTGGGTGATTTGTCCCGAGACAGAGAAATCAGTCGCCTTGCTCAACGCAGCGTGGATGTTGTGCTCGATAAATTTTCGCGATAAGGCAGCAGTAGATTTAATCGGCAAGACTTTCTGAGGTCTCCCTGATACCTCAGAAAGGTCGATAATAACCACTGGAGACGTTATGGACAGGCAAACTACTTCGCCGTTGCTTATCGATCAGGCGCAACCGTTAGATGCGCTGCTACGCAAAGCCATGGCGGCTGACCTCGCGGCGCTGGCAGATACTCTTACCGACAACGGGCGTGGCCGGGTTTCGCTTAAAGAGGAAACGAAAAAAAGCATCCTGTTGCACAAGCGGCAACAAACCCTGCACACGATAGCGCCAGTACTGGCAACAGAAATCTGCGCGTTTGGCGGGAATACGGTCGCGAATGCTTTCCGGCAAAAAAAATCGCCAGCGTACGCCGTCGTAGCCCTGGATGTGGCCAAAAGAATTGGCGCTAAGGTCAATAAGAATGCCACTGTCGCGGAAATTGAACGCGCCATCATCGAAAAAACGTTACTCAAAGCGCTAAAAGGCGGCAAAAAAGAGGAACTGAAAGCCTTATTTAAAGAGCAACAACTGACGGTAGATCATGCGCAAATTAGCCAGCTGCTTAATGAGGGGAAAGCCGAAGACGTGCTCAGATTGCTGATCGCCTCATGCGGGCCCTATGCCATCTCAAGGATGGTGAATGCCGCCATGCTTCCGGCGCTCAATCTGGCATTGAAAGCAGGTTTACCTGCTCTTGGCAAAGTTATTGCGGGCCGCGCTCCGACCTTGCTCAATCCGATCGCTGCTGTGCTTTCTGCCGCCTGGATGACCTACGATCTTACCGGGCCCGCCTACCGGGTAACCATACCCGCAGTTATTCGCATTGCCTGTATTCGTCAGGCCGATATCCAACAGCAAGCGGACACATTCTGTATGGAGCTTAAACAATGTCTATAGACGCAGATGTTTTATATCGCACGATTAAACAGTCTCCGGATATCATCGAAGGGCTAAAAACGGGGCTGTATAAAATTTACGGCGGTGTGATACGTGTGACGAAGGGGCACGAAAAGGCTGGCAGCATCGTCGCCCATTTGATGTTCCCCAGCGACGCAGAAAAAGCGCAAGAAGGCATTGAGAGCCTGAAAAACGTGTTGTCATCGCAAATGGGGACGATACAAAGCGGCATTGAGACGTTGCAAGGCTCAGTCAATACACTGCAGATGCTCCAGTCTGCAAATCTGGCGCTTTCCGGGCTCAATCTGGCCGTTTCTGTCGCCGGGTTTGCGATTGTCTGCCACAAACTCAACCGCATTGAATCTCTGCTCCACAGCCAATCGCAAAAGCTGGATACGCTGCTGCATTTAGCGCTGGATGCGCGTCAGCGCGAGTCATTCCGGGATATTGCCAGTTTTAATGCCGCGCTCAATACCGCCCGACAATTTGCGGAAATGGGCGATATTGCGCAGTTGAAAACGCTGGTTCACGACCTTAACGCCCAGTATGAATTTACCAGTCTGGCGCTCAAGAACACGGCTAACGCGGTTAATTCCCCTGAATTTTATCCCTCACTGCATGAACTGAGCATTTTGCAGGAACGTTTTATGTATCTGGGGTTGTTTCGTAGTTTTATCCAACAAAAAATCGGCGCTCCCCGCTATGCGCTGGAATCGCTGGAGCAGCTCAACGCTGACTGGCTGGAGATAAACACAACGATTGTTGACGGGATAAGCCACTCTCCCGCCACCCTGCAGCAACTGTCGCGACAGGATGGAGACAATCTGCTCTCTTTCCTCAGCTACCGTAAAACGCGCATTGAGGCGATTGAATATCAGAGCAACCTGTTACGTCTGGCCATTGAGAAACCGGAAATTCTGGAGTTCATCAATGCCAGCAATGACGAGATTTTAGTGCTGGCAGCCTGATACCAGCGGACTGACGGCGCAAATTTAGCGCGGCGTGTCGATAAATGGCAGTTGCGTCAGCATCTGTTGCAGATTAATGGCATCCCTGGACAGATGTTCGGCGATGCCAACCCCGCAAGGTAAGCAACCAGCACTTCCATGCGCCTGCCGCAAAGCGCCGCCAGGGTGTGCGGTTGCTATCTTCACGGGCTGGCTGATAAGACGATTTAGCTCGACGGCGGAAAAAGCCGCGCGCTAAGAAAATCGATCAGCACGCGCAGCTTTGGCGAGGGATATTTACTGGCAGGCCACAAAAGATGTACCACGCCGGTATGGCTGGCATAACGTGTCAGTACTTCCCGCAACGCCCCCTCTTCCAGCGCTTCACGAATGGCAAAATCAGGCAACCAGGCAATGCCCAGCCCGCGCAGCGCAAAGCAGACACGGGTCTCAATGTTGTTGCACACCATGGTTTTCGGAAGCACGAGTTCGTTTTCCGCATCGTTACCGCGCATCACCCAGCGCTCCAGTTTGCCGCTGGAGGGAAAACGGTACTGCAGACAGGCATGATGGGAGAGATCCGCAGGGCTTTGCGGTTCACCATAGCGGGCCAGATAATCAGGCGATGCGACGACAACAGTACGAAACTGCCCCAGTTTGCGGGCCGAGAGTCGCGAGTCAGCAGGCGGCCCGATGCGCAGCACGGCGTCATAGCCTTCGGCAATCACATCCACCATGCGGTCGGTAAATTCCAGATCCAGCTGGATCTGCGGGTACTGGCGCATAAAATCCCCCAGCACGGGTAGTACCAGCGAGCCCACCAGCGGCAAGCTCAGCCGCAAACGTCCTGTCGGGTGCTCCGCCGCCTGGGTGAGTTCCTGCTGTGCGGCCTCTATTTCCGCGAGAATGCGTCGGCTGCGCTCCAGGAGTAGATGCCCTTCTGCCGTCAGCGTAATGCTGCGCGTGCTGCGGTGAAAAAGCCGTACGCCAAGCTTATCTTCCAGCCGGGCTATGCTCTTGCCGACCGCCGAGGCCGATACGCCAAGATTACGCCCGGCGGCCACAAAACTGCGCATTTCCGCCACCTGCACAAACACGACAAACCCGTTGAGACTTTCCATCTACCCTCTCCATTACGGACATTTATTTCCATAGTGTCATGAAATATACCCCTCTTTTTCCGCAATCGTGAAGCTCCTACAGTGGATACGTTGAAAACTGAGGAGAGAGCAAATGCAAGATTTTATTCAGCCTGTTATTCGTCAGGCACTGCACGAACGCCGTCTGGTGGGCGTTGAGGTCATGGTTGCACGCCACGGACAAACCCTTTTTCACCAGGCTGCGGGCTATGCCGACCGGGAGACGCAGCGCCCGATGACGCTCAATACCCGTTTTCGTCTTGCGTCGGTGAGTAAACCCATCGTTACCACCGCCGCCATGGTGCTGGTACAGCAGGGTAAATTGCACCTTGATGATGCCGTTACCCGCTACCTGCCTGAGTTCACACCGCCACTGCCGGATGGCGGCCAGGCCACCATCACGCTGCGTCAGTTAATGAGCCACAGCGCCGGTCTCGGCTACCGCTTCCTTGAAGAAGATATGAACGGTCCCTACGCCCGCGCGGGTGTTTCCGATGGCATGGATGCTTCCGGGGTGACGCTTGAGGAAAACGTCCGCCGTATCGCAACGGTTCCCCTGTTATATGCACCGGGAACCGCCTGGGGCTATTCGCTGGCGATTGATGTGCTGGGCGCGATAATTGCGAAGGTTGAGGGGCAACCACTGGATATTGCGGTAAAAACGCTGGTCACCGGGCCGCTGGCAATGGACAGCACCGGCTTCGCGTTATCCCCGGATCAGGCGGTGGCAACCGCCTATGTGAACGATAAGCCAGAGCCACACCTCCTGCAAGAGGGCGAATTCGCCGCCCCCTTTGAGAACACCGTGGGTATTTGCTACAGCCCGTCACGGGTCTATAACCGCCAGGCGTATCCGTCGGGAGGCGCAGGAATGGTCGGCACCGTGGCTGATGTAATGCGTCTGCTTGAAACATTGCGCAGCGGTGGCGGTTCTCTTCTGGCCCCCGAATGGGTGGCGGAAATGGGCCGCGATCAGATTGCGCCATATGAGCTTGCGGATGCGCCAGGCACAGGCTTTGGACTGGGCTTTTCCGTTCTTCGCGATCCACTCAAGGCCGCCTCGCCGGAATCCCCCGGTACCTGGCGCTGGGGGGGTGCCTACGGCCACGCCTGGTTTGTTGACCGCGAGCAGGCGCTCAGCGTAGTGGCCTTTAGCAATACGCTGTACGAAGGCATGTCGGGGCAATTTGTCACCGATCTGCGCGATGCGGTCTACCAGGGCCTGCGGGTGGCGTCATGACACGCGCGGAACGCCTGCCTGTTTTGCCGCTGCTGGCGCTGGGGATGGCAGCATTTGTCACGATTGTCACCGAAACGCTGCCTGCCGGGTTGCTGACGCTAATGGCGCGCGATCTCGCTATCACACCAGCGGCGGCCGGGCAAAGCGTGACGGTTTATGCCGTCGGCTCGTTTATTGCAGCCATTCCACTTATGTCGTTACTGCAGGGATGGCGACGCCGCCGACTGCTATTGTTAACGCTCGCGGGGTTTACGCTGGCGAATACCGTCACCGCCGTTGCCAGCAATTACGGATTGCTGCTCGCCGCGCGCAGTATCGCTGGCATCGCGGCCGGTATTCTGTGGGCGCTGCTGGCAGGTTTCGCCGCCTCGATGGCTCCCGCCCATCAAAGAGGAAAAGCGATCGCGATTGCCATGGCTGGCACGCCGCTGGCGCTCTCCATCGGCGTACCCATCGGGACCTTCGTTGGCAATCTGATTGGCTGGCGGCTCTGCTTTGCAATACTTAGCGTGATGTCGCTGCTATTGATGATCATTTTACGCCTGAGCGCCCCGGATCATGCCGGGCCAGCGCAACAGCGACGCATCTCGTTGCGCTGCGTGGCACAACGACCCGGCGTAGGTCGCGTACTGCTGTTGGTGCTCAGTTTCGTCCTGGCGCATAACCTGCTCTATACCTATATTTCTCCGTTTCTGGCCCCGGCAGGGTTGGCGACAAGAACAGATGCTGCGCTGCTGCTGTTTGGTCTGTGTTCGCTGGTGAGTATCGCTGTAACGGGGATACTGATTGACCGCTATCTGCACGGACTTACCGTTCTGAGCGTTGGCCTGTTTATGCTGGCTGCCCTGCTGCTGCAACTGAATGCAACCAGTGCACCAACGGTCCGGGCGGCGGTAATCTTATGGGGGCTGGCCTTTGGCGGCGCCGCCACTTTGTTCCAGACCGCAATGGTTACCCGCGCTAAAGAGGCGACTGATATCGCGCAGTCAATGCTGGTAACGGTATGGAATCTGGCTATCGCAGGCGGCGGCATACTGGGCGGCATGATATTACAACAGGTGGGCATACGGGGTCTCACTCCATTGCTGCTGTTGTTACTGATCGTAGCCATGTGGCTGGCATGGTCTGCGGGCAAAAACGCAGAAGTTTGTGAGTAGCAACACGCCAGGAAAGCTAATGCAATGAGCAGATCGGCACATAGCGTGATATGTTGTGCGTATTGTCAATAATTTTGCTAAACACGCAAAGATGATAACGCCCAATTTTGCCGAGTATCTTTCCGTTTTTGCCGACGTCGTCCGCAGCGGCAGCTTCTCTGCTGCCGCGCGTAAGCGTGCCCGGACCCCCTCTGCCGTGGTGCGGCAAATTGACGCTCTGGAGCATGAGCTGGGCGTGGCGTTATTCATTCGCTCAACGCGCTCACTGACGCTGACAGATTCAGGGCACAAGCTGTACCAGCGGGCGCTGCGCCTGCTTGATGAGCTGGCTGACGTCCATGCGGAAGTGTCGGCATTTGATATTTCTGTGTCCGGTATCCTGCGCATCGCCTGCCTGCCCTCTTTTGGTAAGCGGTACGTTTTGCCGGTCATCGCTGCGCTGGAAGCTGAACACCCGGCGCTTCGTGTTGAACTGGATCTCACCGAAAGGCTTTATAACCCGGTCACAGAGCGGCTGGACGTGATGATTCGCATGGGTGATTTGCCGGACAGTACGCTTATCGCCACGACGCTCGCGCCGCTGACGCGCCTTCTGGTGGCAAGCCCCGCTTACCTTGCGCGCTCAGGCCAGCCGGTAAATGCCAGCGAGCTGGCATCGCACCGCCTGCTCGATAAACTGCACGGCACCGACCTGCTGGGATGGAAAGAGATCCCCGGTTTTTCGCACAGCGATGCGCAACGTGCCGGGGTGTTCTTTCGCTGCGATGATTTTGAAGCTTTGCGCGGTGCGGCGCTGGCAGGGATGGGTATCGCCTTCCTGCCCACCTGGATGGTCGGCCAGGATGTAAAAGCGGGCATGCTGACTCGTCTTTCGCTCGACGCCGAACCCTGGAATGCCTCCCCGTCGCGAATTCACCTGTTACGCGCGCTGCCACAGCCAGGCGCCAAGGTGCGCGCTTTTAATGAGGCGCTTTGCCAGGCCATCGGTACACCGCCTGTCTGGGAACCCTGAGTCGCATCTTTGCATAATGCGCAAAGATGTTACGTCTGAAACGGCGTTATCATTCAGTATCGTGCCGTATAGAGTGGTGGCAACACTTGATACGGGATTGATGCCACCATGGTTAGCTCTTCATCATCTTCTGCGCCGCTCTCTGCCACCACGGTTTTTCTGATGGCCCTGGCCTGCGCCTTTGCAGTTTCAACGCTTTATTACAACCAGCCACTACTGGCCAGCATGGGGGCGAGCTTCGGGCGATCCGATGCTCAGGCAGGTCAAATTGCTATGTTGACGCAACTGGGTTATGCCAGCGGTCTGTTCCTGTTGGTGCCACTTGGCGACCGTGTCGATCGTAAACGACTCATCATCACCCTGCTGGCATGCAATATGGTCAGTCTGTTTGCGGTGGGGATCTCGCCCAACTTTAACCTGTTAAAACTTGCCAGCTTCGCCGTCGGCGCCAGTGCCGTGAGCGCGCAAATCATTATCCCTACGATGTCGGGTCTGGCCGATCCCGCTTTACGCGGGCGGGTCGTGGGAACGCTGTTGAGCGGCCTCTCGGCAGGTTTACTGTTTGCCCGAACCTTAAGTGGCTTTGTTGGTGCCAGCGAGGGCTGGCGTATGATGTTTTTCATTGCCGTCGCCATAGATTCAGGGGTGATGGCGGTAATTATCATCCGCTTTCCGTCAACCGAACATGCCACATCATTGCCCTATCGCGCCCTGCTGTCGTCATTATGGGCGCTGTTTAAAGATGAACCAACCGTTCGCGCCGCCTGTGCTACGGGATTTCTGATGTTTGCCGCCTTCTCCGCATTATGGTCTACGCTCGCTATGTTGATGGCGCGTCCACCGTATGAATTTGGTCCCGACGCTGTGGGGGCATTTGGCTTCGTCGGTATTGCCGGTCTACTGGCTTCCCCGTTGATTGGCCGGACGGTTGACCGTGTGGGTTCCGGCAGGATGCTTTTCGCCGGTGCACTGCTGTTAGTGGCGGCCTTTGCTCTGGTCGGCGTCGGTGCTTCACACCTGTGGTTACTCATCCTCGCGATGGCGATGATCGATATAGGTAACCGCGCGGGCCTGGTTGCGAATCAGAGTCGTATTACTGCGCTTTCGGCTACCGCGCGAAGCCGCCTTAATACCCTGTTTATGACCAGCTATTTTCTTGGCGGCGCAACGGGAACGGCGGTTGCGGCAACCACCTCGGCTTCACTCGGCTGGCACGGGCTGGCGCTGACCGGGACACTCTTTGCACTTACGGCGCTGTGCGCCCATCTTTTAATCAGTACATCAAAATCGTCGCTTCGCTAAAAAACGCAGGGACAGAGGAGAAAATATGTCTGAACAAAAAAACGTGATTCCTGAGACCATGACTGCTATCGAGATTACAGAGCCCGGTGGCCCGGAGGTTCTGCAGGCAACAACACGCCCGGTACCGCGCCCTAAAGAGAATGAAGTGTTGATTCAAATTGCCGCAGCGGGCGTTAACGGACCTGATGTTATGCAACGCAAAGGGCAATATGCACCACCGCCGGGCGCATCGGATATACCCGGTCTGGAGGTCTCCGGTGTGATCGTGGCCGTGGGTACGAAAGTCCAGCGCGTCAAACCGGGCGATCATGTGGCGGCGCTGATCCCAGGCGGCGGCTATGCGCAATACTGCGTGGCAGATGAAATCAATGTCCTGCCATTACCGCCCGAACTTAGCCTGATCGAAGCCGCTGCCTTACCCGAAACATTCATGACAGTCTGGCTCAATATGTTCCAGCGCGGTCAGTTTAAAGCTGGCGATATTATCCTGATTCATGGCGGAGCATCTGGTATTGGCACGACGGCGACCATGCTGGCAAAGGCCTTTTGCGCCGCAAAAATCATCACTACTGTCGGCTCAGAAGCGCATCGGCAGGCCAGCCTGAAACTGGGGGCGGATGTCGCCATCTTGTATAAAGAGGAAGACTTCGTGGATGCCGTTCATCGGGAGACTAACGGGCACGGCGCGGATATTATTCTCGACATCGTGGCTGGCGACTATGTTGCCCGTAATTATGCCGCCGCCGCGATGAACGGTCGCATTGTGCAAATTGGCGTGATTGGCGGCGTGGCTAAAGAGGTCAATTTGTTCCCTATGCTCAGCAAACGACTCACCCATCTGGGCTCAACGCTGCGTTCACGTACGCCAGAGGAAAAAGCCGGGCTGATTAATGCGCTCACCGAAAATGTATTGCCATTAATTGAAACCGGGTCGGTAAAACCACAAGTCTTTAAAACATTTCCTCTGACGCAGGCGAGTGAAGCACACAGAATGCTGGACGCCAGTGCGCATATCGGGAAAGTGGTGTTGGTAATGGAGCAGTAAACGCACCGGCGATGTCTGGCCCTGAGGCAGACATCGCCATCAGAAATCATCTCCTGCCGCCAGAGCCCATCCCCCGTCCCATCAGTAAAGCCTATCGTTGCGTAATGTATAAACGATTAAAGTTTGTTCATTTCGCCTATTCCCATAAAAAACAAAGACTATTTTGCGCACAGTTTTTGCAAACAAAATGTATATAGTTTCCTTGCAAAATTATTTCTTTCTCCCCCTGTATTTCTTTCTCACTACTCCTGTTAGACTCCATATAAATCGCACACTATCAAATATCGAGCGATTTATATGGCGTGCCTTTTACGCTTTAAGCCACCTCTCTAAAACAGAGCGCGACTATGAACACATTAAAAAACTTCACCATCCGCCGCGTTGTGCTATGCATCCTCCTCACGGCATTTGCACTTGTCACCGTTACTGGCGGTTATGCCGCTTATACCGCTCACAACATGAACAAATACGCCGAACAGAGTGCGGCGCAGACACAACAGGCCCTTTTCCTCGCGCACGCCACGCTGGTTTTAAAACATGGCTCAGACGCTGAAAAACAGGCTCTCAAAAATGAAATCCCCGCAGGCCCGGAGTGGGCAACCCTGTCCCAGGCGTTGTCGGACACCTCCGTTAACTGGGATACAGAAGCCACGGCGCGTGTTAAAGACCTTATGCAGCATTCCGTTTTCGACACGGCACTGAATACGTCTGACGGTAAACGACTGAATGTAGTGCTGCTCATCGCGCTACTTGCTCTCGGTGGGCTGGTGATCTTCTGTGACTGTTATCTGGTCATCCATCTGGTAAAACCGGTTGGCGAAATTCGTTCCTACTTCCATACCATTGCGCAGGGCGATCTTACCCGTGAGCCAAAAGAGATCGGACGTAACTGCGTCGGTCAGATGATCCCTCTGGTGAGGGAAATGCAGAACAGCCTGCTCAAGACGGTTACCGCTATCAGCGAGAACAGTGACGCTCTTCACCGTGAAGCGAGTGAGATTGCGGCGGGGAACAGCGACCTTGCAAACCGTACCACGCAACAGGCGGCGTCTCTGGAGCAGGCGGCGACGAGTATGGAAGAGTTAACTTCAACCGTAAGTCATAACGCGGATAACGCCCGCCAAGTTCGCGACCTGTCTGTGACGACCGCACACACAACGGAAAAAGCCAGCGAACTGGTTGAGAACCTTGCCAACACCATGAACCGTATCGCGCAAGGGTCTGAACAGATTCGCCAGTTCACCTCAACCATCAATAGCATTGCGTTCCAGACCAATATCCTTGCGCTTAACGCTGCGGTTGAAGCAGCGCGAGCCGGTGAACAGGGGCGTGGTTTTGCTGTCGTGGCGACGGAAGTACGTTCCCTTGCTCAGCGTAGCGCAACGGCCGCACGTGAAATCGAATCCCTGATCAAATCAGCCATCCTTTCGGTGCATGAGGGCAAAGAGATTACGGATGCTGCGGGTGCTGCCATGACAGAGGTAAAAGTGAATGTCGCCAGCGTGAATACGCTTATCGGTGAGATAGCACTGGCCTCCGATGAACAAAGTAAGGGGATTTCACAGCTCAATCATGCGGTTGCGGAGCTTGACCGGGCAACACAGCAGAATGCCGGGCTTGTCCAACAGGTTACGACTTCGGCCAATAATCTCAACGCCAGAACCGAAATCCTGAATGAAGTAGTCAGTCACTTCACCCTCCCCGGCACCACCGTACGGCGGGATAGCGCCAGCGTTGATTTTACCAGGAAGCTCATACCTGCCAGGGCATAATGAGCGAGACCCACGCAGAAGAACGATCTTAATCGTCAATAGCGTAACGGACACCTCAGTTGCTGTTGCAGAACACTGTGGTGTCCGTTACGCGTAAGGCAGAATCATTTTCTGCCCGCATGCCCAACAGCCAGCCCCCTTGCGTTTAATGACTGAATTTGCCAATCCAGGGGCTGGTTTTATCCTGCGACCATAGTTTCATCAACATCTCGCGAAATTTCTCAGCCGCAGGGCTCAACGAATCTCCCCTTCTTAAAACCAGGCCGAGTGTTCTTCGGATAACGGGCTCTATCAGAGGGCGGCTAACCAGCACATGATGCTCATCGGTAGGCATTGCCAGGCTTGGGACAACCGCGACACCCAGGCCAGCTTCCACCATGCCGAGAGAGGTAGAGAGATGCCTCACTTCATAAAACCAGTTTGGCTGCCAGTCGAATCCTTCGAGAGCCTGGTCGATCAGGAGTCGGTTGCCGCTCGATTTACGGACCCCGATTAGCCGAAGTCCGGCAAGATCTTCCCACATCACCAGCGATTTTTTGGCGAGTTCATGATCGCGTTTGCAGGCCAGAACAAAAGGCTCATTAACCAGGGGGGTAAACTCTATATTTGGATGTGTGATGTTTATCATATTTATACCGAAATCTGCGTCGCCATTAAGCACAGCTTCGAGGCAGTCGCTGGCACTATGCTCAAGAATGCGGATGCGAATATTCGGGTAATGTTCATTGTAATCACGGATAACGGAAGGCAAGAAATAGAACGCGGCGGTAGGTAAACAGGAGAGCGTAATGACACCGGATTGATGCGTTGCCATCTCTTTAATGCTGAGAATGGAGCTTTCATAAAAATCTATGAGATTCTTTGCTTTAGGCAGGAAATCTCGCCCGACGGCAGTCAGTTTTACGCGCCTGGTCGACCGCTCAAATAATGTAGTGCCCAAACTCTCCTCCAGCTTTTTTATTCTCCTTGTTAAAGCTGGCTGGGAGATGTGTAAAAATTGTGATGCGCGTGTGAAACAGCCAATTTCCGCAATCTTAACAAAAGCTTGAATACCCTGTAATTCATGCTGCATGTTTATCCCCCCACATTTACCCGGTCATTAAACCATCCTAACCGACAGCTTATTAATGTGTAAAACGCATTAATCCTTCGTTTTTTGACATTAGAGTTATTTATCAGCATGTGGGACGCTTACTGCATCATTTAACATGTGGAAAGAGAAAACCTATGTTCAACATACCTTGCGTACTGATGCGCGGCGGTACTTCTAAGGGACCCGTTATTCTGGCAAGCGACCTGCCCGCTGACACTCAGGAACGTGACGCTGTTCTGTTGTCTCTGATGGGAGCAGGCCATGAGCTGGAAATTGATGGTATTGGTGGCGGGAGTCCGCAAACCAGTAAAGTGGCAATTGTGAGCCGTTCAGACAGCCCGGATGCTGATATTGACTATCTGTTTGCCCAGGTCATGGTGAAAGAGCGTCGTGTTGATACCACGCCAAACTGCGGAAATATGTTGTGTGCGGTTGGCCCTTTTGCCATTGAAAAGGGTCTGGTTGCGGCGAAAAACCCTGTGACTACGGTACGTATCCGCAATCTCAACACCGGAACCTTTGTTGACGCCGAAGTGCAAACGCCTGATTTCAAGGTTTGCTATGAAGGCGATACGCAAATTGATGGCGTACCAGGCTCTGCTGCACCGGTCGGCTTAACATTCCTCAATTCTGCTGGCTGTAAAACCGGTAAATTACTGCCGACGGGCAACACAACGGATCGCTTTGAGGGTGTCGAAGTTACCTGCATCGATATGGCGATGCCGATGATCTTAATTGATGCCCATCAGATGGATAAAACCGGTGGCGAATCTCCGGCTGAACTGGAAGCCGATCTGGCATTTATGCAACGCCTGGAAAAAATTCGTCTCAAGGCTGGCGAGGCCATGGGTTTTGGTGATGTGACCAACAAAGTTATTCCTAAACCTGTGCTTCTCAGTAAACCCACGGCAGGCGGGACAATTAAGGTTCGCTATTTCATGCCGCATAACTGCCATAAGGCACTGGCTATTACCGGCTCTATTGGTATTTCAACAGCCACCATCATAGATGGCTCCGTTGCTCAGAAAATCATTAGCGATCAACCGAAAGATGCCTTTACCAATATTGTTAATATCGAACACCCCAGCGGTAAAATTACAGTCTCATTATTAAAAGACGGAAATAAAATAGAAAATACCCGCGCTGCTGTCATCAGAACAACGCGCAAATTGTTTGAGGGCAGTGTTTATGTTCCGGAAGTCGCTTTAGCGGAAGTCATCTGAACATTAGCCAGCCTTTTAAAATCTTTACCGATTAATACCATTAGCCTCTAATGGCTAAGAAGCTCTGTACCAGAAAGATAATGTCGAGGATATTATGGCTATAACGAACGTTAAAAATATTTCAGGTGGTTCCGGCGATGTAACAGCGAGTCAATACATCCGAGTAATATTTGCTTTAGCACTGTCAGGCCTGGCTGAATTAGCCTCTCTGTTTTTCATCCAGCCTTTGTTACCTGTTCTTGCGGTTGAATACGATGTCCCCGTCAGTCAGGTCAGTATTATTCTTTCCGCAGAAACGGCCCTGCTTGCCATTGGTTTGTTGTTCACGGGTACGCTTTCCGATCATTATGGCCGTAAGCGCCTGATTATTGTCTCCTTATTACTGGGTGGATTATTCACCATTCTTTGTCCGCTGGTTCAGTCATGGGCGATGCTGGTAGCGTTACGTGCCGTTATTGGGCTGGCACTGAGCGGCATTGCCGCTGCGGCAACCGCTTACATTAGCGAAGAAGTGGCCCCTGTCGTTGCAGGCGTAGTAACCGGCTACTTTGTTTTTGGCAACTCAATGGGCGGAATGTCGGGCCGTATTGTGGCCAGCCAGTTGATCGAACATATCTCTATAAACACCATTTTCTATGGTTTTGCGGCAAGTCTGATTGTTGTTGCCGTACTGGTTTATTTTATTCTCCCCGCCTCTAAAAATTTCAAACCGACGGAAACGCTGAATGTATTTCGCGTGGTGAAAGGAGCAGCCTCGCATTTCCAGAATAAGAAACTCGCGCTGGCATTTGTTATTAGCTTTATCATTTTTGGCACCTTTACCTCTCTTTATAATTACCTGGCATTTTTCCTTAAGGGTGAGCCGTTCCATATTTCCCCTGCCAACGCTGGGTTGCTCTCATTCAGCTTTGCGTTAAGCTTTTTCACGGCACCACAGGCGGGTCGGTTGTCCGCTAAATATGGCAGCATGAATGTGCTTCGCGTATTGTTCGCCATCATGTCGCTGGGGATGTTACTGACATTAACCTCTAACGTTATCACCTTCATCATGGGTGCGGTCATCTTCACGGCATGCTTCTTCGGTTGCCATTCCATTGGTCTGAGCTGGGTAAGTAAAAACGCCACGCATGCTCGCGGGCAGGCCGTCGCCCTCTACTTATTCTTCTACTACATGGGTGGTTCAGTTATTGGATTCCTGAATGGTTTCGTCTTCCACTCAACCGGCTGGGCAGGCATGACAGCATTCATTATTGCTTTGCTGGTACTGGGCATGATTGTCGCAACACATCTTGCCTCAGGTACGAAAGCAAATCTGGTTCCAGCAGAAACATCAAAATAACCGCAAATCGTTCTACCACTCACGTCATCCGTTGGCGTGAGTGAATAAAGTTTACAAGCCAGAATTAGGTGTCATTATGAAACTTGCAAGTTACATACATCATGGTCGTAAAAGTTACGGTATTTATACCGAAGCAGGTATTATCGATCTTGGTCAAAAAATTGGACAGCAATATCCAACATTGAAAGACCTGTTGCAATGGGATGCTCTCGATGTTGCACAGCAATATATTGACTACCCGGCGGACATTACAGATAAAGATATTACGTTCTTACCAGTTATTGAGGAACCCGGGAAAATTTTTTGCGTAGGAATGAACTATGCAGAAAAAAGAAAAGAGTTTGCCGAAACCAACAATGCGCCAACACTCTTTATTCGCTTCCCGGATTCGCAGACGGGTCACGCACGACCGGTAATCAAACCGAATCTTACGGAGGAATTTGATTACGAAGGAGAACTGGCCGTCATCATTGGAAAAGCGGGCGAGAATATTAATCGCAACGATGCCTTAAGCCATGTTGCAGGCTATAGCTGTTATATGGATGGTTCGGTTCGCGACTGGCAGCACGCATGGTTTACTGCGGGTAAAAACTGGCGTCAGACCGGTGCTTTCGGGCCTTACATGACGACAGTTGATGAAATCCCGGACCCGCACGCACTATCTATTCAGACCTGGCTGAATGGCATGCTGGTTCAGAATGATTCAACAGCCAGTATGATTCATAAAGTCGCCGATCTCATTTCTTATATCAGCACATTCACAATGCTTAGCCCTGGCGATGTCATTATAACGGGCTCACCTGGTGGCGTCGGTAAAAAACGCAATCCCCCGTTATTCATGCACGAAGGTGATTGTGTTGAAGTCGCCATCGAAAAATTAGGCAGACTGACTAATACCATTGTCGAGTCAACGTCGCCATCTAATTCACTTGCCATTTAATTAGCTCGTCATAATACGTTATTCAGTATCGATGAACACCAGGTCAGGAGAAATATAGATGTATGCCGAAGAGACGCTAGAATTCGACACTGTTGAAACTAGCAACGGTGTTCTCAAAGACGAGATTATCCGCTTTCTGAAAAGTAATGGATTAGGAATAGATGATGACGTCGGGCAATTCGTTATTGCCCGTGCAGGCAAAGAATTAATTGCCTGTGCCGGGCTTGCGGGTAATACATTAAAATGTATTGCCGTGCATATTGAATGGCGTGGAACATCGCTGGGATTACAGCTGATTCGTGAAGCGGAAAACCTGGCAAATCAAAATGGCGATCATCATCTGTTCCTTTTAACCTGCCCTGATAATGTTAAATCTTTTCGGGGCTGCGGCTTTTTTCCTTTAGCTACCCTTGATGGCAAAGCCGCGTTAATGGAAAACACCCCGGTTGGGATCCACCGCTACTGCAAGAAACTTCGCGCAGATTTTTTCATCCCGGCGGCCAATACTGGCGGTATCGTCATGAATGCAAACCCGTTTACTTTAGGGCACCAGTTTCTTATCGAACAGGCCGCCCGCGCATGCGACTGGCTTCATGTGTTCGTTGTAGAAGAAAACTTATCTCAGTTCTCCTTTCATGAACGCATTGCTATGGTACGTGACGGGGTCAGGCATCTTTCTAACGTAACGGTACATCCTGGCTCCAGATATATTATTTCTCGCGGCACCTTTCCCAGCTATTTCTTAAAGGAGAAACAGGTGGTGAATGATGTCTATTCCGCGATCGATTTGATTATGTTTCGACGTTATATTGCGCCCTCACTGGGAATTACACATCGTTTCGTTGGCACTGAACCATATTGTAAAGTTACAGCCCAATATAACCAGGCGATGCACCACTGGCTTGAAGACGAATTAGCCATTCCCTCCACTGCCATTAAAGTGCATGAGATCGACAGAAAAACTGATGAGAATAATTATCCAATATCAGCATCAGCTGTTCGTTCTCTCTTAAATAAGAACAAACTGTCAGTTGCAAGAAATATGGTGCCCGACAGTACCATGCCTTACTTATACAACTGGCTGAAAGCAAATCAACCTGACTTGCCGGAACAACATCTGGCAGGGAATCTTATGAGCATTAGCGTAGGACTCTAACATGAAAATTATACAGGCAGCGCTGGCGGGCACGCTGGAATCGAGCGACCTAATGGTGAAAGTCAGCCCTTCTGACAGCGGGCTGGATATCGTTATTAATAGCGAAGTGATGAAGCAATTTGGCGAGCAGATTACGCAGGTGGTCAAAGAAACGTTAGCCGCGTTTAATGTCACGCACGGGCAGATCATCGTTGATGATAAAGGTGCGCTTGATTGTGTTATTCGCTCCCGGATGCAAGTCGCGATCATGCGAGGAACCTGTAGCGATGAAATTAACTGGGAGAAATTACAATGAAAAAATTACGCCGCAGCATGCTTTTCTTACCGGGCTCAAGCGCTTCCATGTTATCGACCGCTTTTATTTATAAACCAGATTCGATCATGTTTGATCTTGAAGACGCGGTTTCTTTAAGGGAGAAAGACAGCGCACGCATATTGGTTTTCAATGCCCTCCAGCATCCCATGTATAAAGATATCGAAACGGTAGTGCGTATTAACCCGCTGAATACACCCTTCGGATTAAAAGACCTTGAGGCGGCGGTGCGCGCCGGAGTCGATGTTATTCGCTTGCCGAAAACGGATACGCCAGAAGATATCCACCAGCTCGAACGTGAAATTGTACGTATTGAGGAAAGCTGTGGCCGTGAGGTTGGCTCCACACAGGTGATGGCGGCGATTGAGTCTGCGATTGGTGTCATCAATGCCGTGGCGATTGCCCGCTCCTCAGAGCGCCTGATGGGCATTGCATTAGCCGCATTTGACTATGTCATGGATATGCAAACAGAACGTGGGGACGGTACAGAACTGTTCTACGCGCGTTGCGCTGTTCTGCATGCGGCGCGCGCTGCAGGTATCGATGCGTTTGATGTTGTCTATGGCGATGTGAACGATGAAGAAGGCTTCTTAAAAGAGGTGGATTTAATTCGTCGCATGGGCTTCAACGGTAAATCTTTAATTAATCCACGGCAAATTGAGTTGCTTCATAACGCCTATGCGCCAACCCAGGAAGAGGTTGATTATGCAGAACGCGTTATCGCTGCTGCCGAAGAAGGTGAACGTAGCGGGCTGGGTGTAATTTCTCTGAATGGCAAAATGATCGATGCGCCAATAATCAATCACGCCAGGGTCGTTCTTGAGAGAAGAAAAGCATCAGGCATTCGCCACTAATCGACAGGATAATAAAGATGAGCAAATTAATCGAAGCTTTACAAGAACAGGTCGGGCATGAAAAAGAATATGTGGCTTTTACACATGCCAACGCAACAACACCCTACCTGGCAGATTTCGGGCAAAAGCACCAGCGTAAACTTTGTGAAAGTCTGGATGAGATCGTAGACCGCTGCGAATTACGTGATGGCATGACGATTTCATTTCATCATGCCTTTCGTGAAGGCGATAAAGTTATCAATCTTGTCGTCGATAAACTCGCATCCCTGGGGCTGAAAAATATTACCCTGGCCTCCAGTTCATTAATGACCTGTAACGCGCCATTAATTCAGCATATTCGTAACGGTGTCATTACCAGGATTTACACCTCCGGCATGCGCGGAGAATTAGCCGATGCGATTTCGCATGGTCTGATGGCGCAACCGGTTGAAATTCACTCGCACGGCGGTCGCGTTAATCTCATCCAGAAAGGTGAAATTAATATTGATGTCGCCTTCCTCGCCGTCTCATGTGCCGATGAGTACGGCAATGCGAGTGGTAGCGGCGGTAATTCACTTTGTGGCTCGCTCGGCTACGCGATGGTGGATGCGCAGTACGCTAAACGCGTGGTACTGCTGACTGAATCCATTGAGCCCTTCCCTTATATGCCCGCAAGCATTGTTCAGGACCAGGTCGATTACATCGTAAAAATTGACAGTGTTGGCGACCCGGCAAAAATCAGCGTCGGCGCAGCCCGTGTAACCAGCAACCCACGTGAATTGATGATCGCCCGCTCCGCTGCTGATGTGGTCGAGCACTCCGGCTACTTCAAACAGGGTTTCTCCATTCAGACCGGTTCTGGCGCTGCGTCAACGGCATGTACGCGCTTTTTAGAATCGCGCATGAAAAAGAAAAACATCACGGCAAGTTTCGCCTTAGGCGGCATCACCGGCAGTATTGTGGATCTTCATGAAAAAGGGTTAATCGCAAAACTGCTCGATACCCAGAGTTTTGACGGCGCCGCCGCTGCCTCGTTAGCCAGAAACCCAAACCATGTTGAAATCTCAACCAACGTCTACGCGAATCCCGCATCCAAAGCGGCATGCTGCGACCAGGTCGATATTGTGATTTTAAGCGCCCTGGAAATTGATACGGATTTCAACGTTAACGTGCTGACGGGCTCAGATGGCGTGATGCGTGGTGCTTCCGGCGGTCACTGTGATGTTGCTGCCGCAGCAAACCTGACCGTGGTGGTTGCCCCGCTTATCCGTAGCCGAATTCCAACGGTTGTGAAGAAGGTGACAACCTGCGTGACACCGGGCGAAAGTATCGATGTTCTGGTTACCGATCACGGTATTGCAGTGAACCCTTCTCGCCCTGAAATTCATCAACGATTAGTGGATGCAGGCTTACCCGTGCTGAGTATTGAGGAGTTGCATCAGCGGGCGCTGGAAATCTGCGGCCATCCAAAAGCCATTGAATTTACATCCAAAATTGTGGGTATTGTTCGTTATCGCGATGGAAGCGTCATTGATGTCGTCCGGCAGGTAAAAGAGTAATGAACGCTATGGCAGACGCATCGTGCTCACCTGTCTCATTAACGCAATTATTAGCGTCCAGAGAGGCCCGTGCAGAGCAACAGCAGCGCTGGTTAACGCGTTGGGGGCAAACGCTTATCTCGACGACCCTGGTCTGGCCGGGTGAGGTAAAAGATACCCCTGTCTCCAGGGCTGTAATGGGGGTGGCAAATGAGGCTCTCTCCGCGCTCATTCTCGCTAATGGCTGGGAAATCAGCCGGCACGAAGCTCACCAGTTTGTTACCGGGCCAGAGTCATTCTGGTCCGTTAATGGGCCAGCTTCGCAGGTCAAAAAGGCAACCATTCTCCTTGAGGAGAGCCATCCTCTGGGAAGGCTGTGGGATATCGATGTGTTTTGCCCGGATAGCGGATTATTGAGTCGCAAATCTGTCGGCGAAAATAAAAGACGTTGCTTCATCTGTGATGAACCTGCACATGTCTGTTCACGTATGCGGCGCCATTCGCTTCTTTCCCTGCAAACTGTCATGGAGGCCAGAATCAATGACTATTTCTGCCATCAGAAATGAACCGTGGGTTGAGGGGCTTAATATTGCTGAGCTCGCTGCGGAAGCGATGTACCGCGAAGTTATTTTGACCCCCAAACCGGGGCTGGTAGACCGTCACAATAATGGTTCGCATATGGACATGAATATGAAGCTCTTTATGTCCAGTATCGCGGCCATTGCTCCGTGGTTTGCATTGTTTGTCTCCAAAGGGATGCAAACGGCCAGCCAGGAACCCGGACAGACACTACGGGCTATCCGCCCTATCGGTCTTGCGTGCGAGCAGGCCATGTTTCGCGCAACGGGGGGGATCAACACCCATAAAGGGGGAATATTTTCGCTTGGTCTGCTTTGTTCTGCCGCCGGGCGCCTGCAGGGCAAAGGCGAAACGATCAATCGCAGCGCACTCTGCCTTGAAATTAGTGCGATCTGTGCCGGTATGGTAAGCCGGGAGTTGAAACAACGTGGCGATGCGAAAACCAAAGGTGAACAACTGTTTCGGGATTATGGCTTCACGGGTGCCCGTGGCGAAGCTGAAAGCGGTTTTGTGACAGTCAGGCGCTATGGATTACCCGTATGGGAGAAAGCCATAACGTCGGGTTATTCGCCAGAAGAGGCGTTGCTACGGGTTTTGCTTTCATTAATTGCACATAATCCTGACACCAATATCCTCTCGCGAGGCGGCCTCAGTGGATTGAGCTATGCCAGGCGGTATGCGACCAGACTCCTGGGTATTAAAAATCTTACCGGCAACAGATTCAGGCAGGCCCTTTTTAATATGGACAATGCGTTCATCGCCCAAAATTTAAGTCCGGGAGGAAGCGCAGATCTTCTGGCCGTAACCTGGCTCCTTTCCCGTTTCCCGGCCTGAGGGCGGAAAACGAAAGATTGATGGAATTTACCATGACAATATCGCGCCTGTTAGCACTGGATGATTCTTTCACCACTATTCTGGTTCCTGGATTAAGGGATAGCGACGAGTACCACTGGCAAACCTGTTGGGGGCGCCATTTACCTCGCTGGAAAAGAATAAGCCAACGAAACTGGATCCAGCCAGATATTGAAAACTGGTGCGCCGCTATCCGCAGGGAATTAACCAGCTGTACGTTACCCGTTATTTTAATTGGGCATAGCTTTGGCGCCCTTGCATCCTGGTATCAGGTTCAGCGCCAGGCTTCAAATATTGCCGGAATTGTTATGGTTGCGCCGGCTGAACCCTCCTGTTTTGAACTTGAAGAGATCGTCACAGCGTCAAAACTGAACGTCCCTGGCATTGTCTTTGCCAGTCGTAATGACCCACTAATGTCATTCAACCGTGCGGTATTCTGGTCAGACAGCTGGGGATGTGAGCTTATCGATACAGGTGAGGCTGGCCATATTAATTCGGAATCAGGGTTTGGTGAATGGAAATATGGTCTTGAGAGAATAGCTGAATTTGAAGAAAGGCTACTAAAAATAGCAACATGATTATTTGATACAAAACCACCATAGCACATTTTTAATTTCCTATCATAAGGTCAGGATATTTTTATGTTTGAAGAATATAAGAAGCATGTCGCTGAGCGCGCAGAAAATGGAATACCCGCAAAACCATTAACCACGCAACAGGTCAGCGAATTAATTTCTCTCCTCGAAAATAAACAGTGCGAAGACCGCGAAGCTTTAATCAATCTGTTAATTAACCAGGTTTCTCCCGGCGTAGATGCTGCGGCGAAAGTGAAAGCGGAATTTCTTGATAAAATTATCAAAACAAAAACAAGTGAATTCGGCATCACGCCAGAGGATGCTATCGCTATTCTTGGTACCATGCAGGGCGGCTACAATATTCAGCCTCTTATTGACTCACTGGACGATACTGAACTGGCTCAGTTAGCGGCTAATAAACTCAGCCACACTATTCTTATCTTTGAGAAATTTAATGATATCGAGCAAAAAGCCCGTCATGGGAATGCGCATGCAAAAGCGGTTATTGCCTCATGGGCGAATGCCGAGTGGTTTACCGAACGCGCGACGCTTGATGAAAAAATTACGCTGACGGTCTTCAAAGTGCCCGGCGAAACCAATACCGATGACCTTTCACCCGCCCCTGAGGCGTGGTCACGTCCGGATATTCCCCTGCATGCGCTCTCCATGTTGAGTTCACCGAGAGAAGGCGTGACTCCAGACCAACCGGGGCAATATGGTCCGCTCACCCGAATACAAGAGTTAAAAGCCCGGCAGTATCCTCTTGCTTACGTCGGTGATGTGGTGGGTACCGGCTCTTCCCGAAAATCTGCGACAAACTCCATCCTCTGGCATATCGGGAAGGATATTCCCTTCGTACCCAATAAACGCAGCGGGGGCTTTGTCTTAGGTGGAAAAATTGCGCCTATCTTTTTCAATACCCTGGAGGACTCCGGTGCATTACCTGTTGAAGTGGATGTCTCCGGTTTGTCGACAGGGATGCTGATTGACCTCTATCCGTACAAGGGCGAGATCCGCAACCATCACGATCAGACGCTCATTGCCTCATTCAGCCTGAAAACAGAAGTCTTGCTGGATGAAGCCCAGGCGGGCGGTCGCATTCCGTTGATCATTGGTCGCAGTTTAACGGCCAGAGCCAGGGCATCTTTAGGCCTGCCGGTAACATCTGTTTTCAGGAAAGCCAAAGAGCCTGCGCCATCTTCTGCCGGGTTTACGCTGGCGCAGAAGATGGTGGGCAGAGCGTGCGGCGTCGAAGGTATTCGTCCTGGCCAGTATTGTGAACCTAAAATCACCACCGTGGGGTCGCAGGATACCACCGGCGGGATGACACGCGATGAACTGACAGACCTTGCGTGCTTAGGGTTTTCAGCCGACCTGGTTATGCAGTCGTTTTGCCACACCTCAGCCTATCCAAAACCTGTCGACGTGAATTTGCATGAGACGCTGCCTCAGTTTATTACCAGCAGAAAAGGCGTGGCGCTAAGACCCGGCGATGGAATTATCCACTCATGGCTTAACCGCATGCTGATCCCTGACACAGTGGGTACCGGTGCAGATTCGCATACGCGCTTCCCCTTAGGGATCTCATTTCCGGGCGGTTCCGGGCTGGTTGCTTTTGCCGCTGCGACGGGAATTATGCCGCTCGATATGCCGGAATCGGTTCTGGTCCGCTTTAAGGGTGAAATGCAAAAAGGAATCACCCTTCGCGATTTGGTGCACGCGATCCCTTACTACGCCATTAAACAAGGGTTGCTGACCACCGAGAAGAAAAACAAACGCAATATATTTTCTGGTCGCATTCTGGAAATCGAAGGTTTACAGATGCTGAAAGCTG
The DNA here is from genome assembly GCA_900112785.1 of Phytobacter palmae. Taxonomy (GTDB): domain Bacteria; phylum Pseudomonadota; class Gammaproteobacteria; order Enterobacterales; family Enterobacteriaceae; genus Phytobacter; species Phytobacter palmae. The sequence continues at coordinate 291,357 of FONB01000002.1, forward strand.
AACAAGCCTTTGAACTGGCAGATGCATCCGCAGAGCGCTCAGCGGCTGCCTGTGTCCTGCGCCTTGAAGAAGAGAACGTTGCCGAATATTTGCGTTCCAATGCCACCTTACTGCGCTGGATGATTAGCCAGGGTTATGAGCACGCCCCTACCCTTGAAAAGCGCATTGCAGAGATCGAAGCATGGCTGGCCAATCCGTCGTTACTCAGCGCAGATGAAAATGCTGAATACGCCGCAATCATTGAAATCGATCTGACTGAAATTACGGAGCCGATTGTTTGCGCGCCCAATGACCCGGACGACGCCCGTTTGCTGTCCGAAGTCGCGCGGACGCCAGTACAGGAAGTGTTTATTGGTTCCTGCATGACAAACATTGGTCACTTCCGGGCCGCCGGAAAATTGCTGGCTGATGCAAAAGAGATCCCTGCCCGCCTGTGGATTGCCCCACCCACCAAAATGGATGCTCAGCAACTCTCAGGCGAGGGCTATTTCAATAAGTTCATCCGATCCGGCGCCCGTATCGAACCGGCTGGCTGCTCGCTTTGCATGGGTAACCAGGCCAGGGTCAAAGAAGGGAGCAGCGTTGTCTCAACATCAACCCGCAACTTCCCACATCGCCTGGGAACCGATGCGAACGTCTTCCTGGCGTCGGCTGAACTCAGTGCGATTGCGGCTATGCTGGGAAAAATGCCGACGGTTGAACAGTATCACTGGCATATGGATAAAATAAATGACACCCGTGAAGATACGTATCGTTACTTAAATTTCCATACGCTGGCTGAGTATCAGGTGCAGGAAAAACGTCGCATTGACGTTGTAACAATTTAATAAGCCTTAAAAACATGCCTGGCTATATTCCCAGGCATGTTTCTTGCCCTCTAATTAATTGTTTATTTTTTTGAGCCGGCAGCATTCTCATTTTCAAATGAGACCTCTGACATTATCAAAAGAATGGAACACGGATTAATTAAAATGAACTCAAAATTATTGAAAATAATATTTCTCATTTTCATTATATGCCTTTCATTAATTACACCGCCGCCTGATGGCCTTTCCAGAGAGGCCTGGATACTAGCCAGCATTTATCTTGCGGCGATCATCGGCCTGGTGAGTAAACCCTATCCTGAACCGGTTATACTCATCGCAGCGCTTGCAGCCTCATGTATCACCATCACTAACTTTAGCGACTCAGCAATTAAGCCACTTGATGTTTTAAATGGTTACTCTTCCGGGACAACCTGGCTGGTATTCAGCGCATTTACCCTCAGCGCGGCTTTTGTATCAACCGGCTTAGGGAAGCGCCTGGCTTACTGGTTTATATATCAGTTTGGTGGAACAACGCTTGGGCTGGGTTATGTCACCGTATTACTGGATTTAATTCTTTCCCCCGCCACCCCCTCTAACACAGCGCGTGGCGGCGGCATTGTATTCCCGATTATCAACAGTATTGCCCTGGCGTTAAATTCAACACCGAAAGAAAGTCCCTGCAAGGCAGGCCGCTATCTTATGGTAAACATCTATATGGTTACAAAGACCACCAGCTATATGTTTTTAACAGCATTTGCCGGCAACGCGCTCGCGCTACAGTTAATTTCAGATGTCTTTCATATACATATTAGCTGGACAGGATGGGCGCTTGCCGGTGCGCCACTTGGGTTAATTATGCTTTCGGTCATTCCTTACATAACCTACAAAGTGACTAAGCCAGAGCTAAAGAAAATCAATAATAAAGAGATTGCATTAAAAGGTTTGAACGAAATAGGTGGTATGAATCGCCGTGAAAAAGGGTTGATAGCCATATTCATTCTGGCCTTAATGGGGTGGATTTTCTCACGGCAGCTGGGGCTTAATGAATGCTCTGTGGCTATCATTGCTATGGCATCTGCACTGCTCTTTAATGTGATTAGCTGGGACGATGTATTAAAGAGTAAGGGAGGATGGAATACCCTCATCTGGTATGGCGGGATAATCGGGCTGAGTGGCGTGCTGAGTAAAGCTGGCTTTTTTAGCTGGCTGGCGAAGTTTCTTTCAGAAAACATTTCGCATATACATGTCGGAAGTAGCGTCATTATTTTTATCGTTTTTCTCAGCATTGTTATTCGTTATTTATTTGCCTCCGGTGGGGCTTATGTTGCTGCTATGGTCCCTGTATTTGCAACGCTAGGCCTGGTCACTGGTGCCGATCCGGTCATTCTTTCATTAGCCATTTTATTTTCCAACTCATACGGTGGCTGTATTACCCATTATGGCGGCGCGGCAGGGCCAATTATTTTTGCCGCTGGCTATAACGATATAAAATCCTGGTGGCTAACCGGCACTATCGTCGCGTTATTGACGTTTATTACTCATATTGTCGTTGGGTTCCCCTGGTGGGAATACTTAAAAGCAAACGGATTGCTCTGATAATGAGAGAGTGAGGCCTCTGCTTTCGTGTTGTTGACGTTTATCGCTCTGGCGTACCGGATGGCGCAGGCTGTTCATTGTCACCTCCTCTATTGGCGGGTTGCTGACAGTACACAGAACGTGCTCTGCTCCCTCTGCTGCTAATAAAAATCGCGTTTTTATCGGGATCAATATCCTGTACTCGTGAGCCATTACCAGACCGCTTCATCCGCTCCTCTCCGGGAGCGGACAAGGTCGTTTATCGCATCTATCGAAACTGCACCACTGATGAGTGCCGGTTCGGTGTGTCTGCTCATCATCGTTGTTGATTACCACTCGCAGTGAGCCTGAGGAGGTCAGCTCCATCACGTCTCTTTCTTCATAAATGCCGCGCTTATTATTAACGCGCTAACGCTGTACATACCGTTACACAGCAATGCTCATCTTTTCAGATGCACCTGGTATAGAATGTCAAAGAAGATAGATTGGAATTAATTCCAATTACCCATTGTCCCAATTGTTGTCTATTTGTTGTAACGCTAAGAATCAACAAATTTTAAACAAGTTAATGTCATGTAGTCTTACTTTTTTATAATGATAATGAAAATCAAAAATACTTTCTGCCTACACATCCTGATGGCTCTCCTCGCCATCGTGGTCCTGAGCGCTCACCCGGTGGTGACGAGCTTTGATCCGCCGCTTAAATTCCAGCCGCTGATTAAATCGATGGAAGGCACACCAAAAGAGCAAGCAGAAAAAATAGCCACAATTTCCCATGCATTACAAGGGAATGCGATTTTCTTTATCGGGGCATCAGAAGTATCCACTTCTGAAAATGAACATTACGCTGTCTATAATTACTTCAATAAGCAATTGCACAGTCCCTTAGTGGCATATGGCGATAGTTATGTCGACGACGTCACACAATTTTTACTGTTCTCCCGTTTTAAAGACAACCTTAACGCAAACAGTAAAGTAGTGTTACTCCTTGCGCCGGATAGCTTTTATTCCAATGGGCTTCCGCCGGCAATTTTTGCGGATAATTTCCCGGCTTCAATTTTCGATCCATTAATGAAAGACAAGCAGGCCCGTCCTTTGCTGGTCAATTACTTAAAACATATTGAAGCGGACGATATCAGCCATTTGAGCTTTGGTGAAATGGCCATTTATGGCTGGCATCCGGACCTGATCTGGGAAGAAGTGAGCTATCAGTTTGCAAACTTCTGCACGATGATAAAAAACGACTGGCTGGACCTGCTCAATATTGAGCCACAGCCCGCCGCGCAACCCTGGCCCGCACAGCCTGACAGCATTACGATGCCCGACTGGGATCAAGAGCTGGCTAATGCCCGTGAGCTGAACAAAGCGCGCAAGCAAAGTGCAGCCACTATGTGGATGGACAAGTCGGTTTATGAAGCCGGGGATACGCCAGAACAGTGGGATGACACACCTGTTGTACCGAATCAAATCGAGGTTTTCCGGGCGACCATCAAACTGCTGAAAGAGCGTCATGTACAGGTGATTGCGATTGTCGACCCGATTAACCCATGGGCGCTGACCAATACCAATACTTTTCAGCCTGTTGACAAGCAAATCCAGGCGATCCTGACGGAAAACCAGGTGCCCTATTTAGATATGTATGCGATGCCGTATCAAAACGGCTGGAACTGGGATCGTCTGCACCCATCGGAAATTGCATGGGTTCCTATGGTTCGCTTTATCGCGGAGAATTTTAAATGATGAAAACCGCCATTCGCCTGTTTGTCCTTTATCTCCTGCTGGCGATAACGATTGTCGCGTGGACCTCCGTGGATGACAGCATGAGTTTGCAATTGCATTTTGAATATCAAAAGTTCTGAGGACAAATAATGTACAGCTCCGGCATGTTTTTCTTCTATTTGTTCTCATCAGCGCTGGTGTTTGCGCTGGTTAATCGTGTATTGCATCACCGACTGACCTATATATCCGCTTTTTCCGTGCTGGCGGCATTAGGCTGGGGATATATCTTTGAAGGCGATTATATTGTCCCGGCGGCAGTATTTTTCATTTTTTATATTCTTGTCACATTAAAAGAGAAAGGTTGGTTAAAAACCTGGCAGGCGGTCACATTAACGTTGCTGCCGCTGTTCCTGGTGAAATTACACCTGAACAACCACTGGGGCATGATCGGGCTCTCTTTTATGACCTTCCGCGCCATCGATGTACTGCTTTATCGCAGTAAAAAAGATGGTCGGAACTTCCTGCACTACTTCTGCTACCTGTTTATGCCGTTTATTATCCTGGCCGGCCCGATGTACCGCTGGCGTACCTGGATGACGGATATCAATAAACCGGTTTTCACGCTGACGCGTGAGCAGTTTTTAGGGGCCTTAGAGCAAATTATTACCGGGATCATCCAGAAATTCTTATTCGCTATGCTGGTCGATACTCTGGTCGTTCAACCGTGGAGCCATGAAGCATTTACGTTGAAAGTGGGCGTGGTGATGTCGATTGCCTATAGCGCCTATCTCTACTTTGACTTTGCTGGTTACAGCAACATGGCTATCGGGGCTGGCCGCTTATTTGGCCTGAACATTCCGGCAAACTTCAATATGCCGATTCTGGCGAAAACGCCGCAGGACTTCTGGCGCCGCTTCCATATCAGCCTCTCTGAATGGCTGAGGGACGTGGTCTTTATGCCGATTTATATGAATTTAATGAAGCACAATTTTTTCCGTCAGAACAAAACGCTGGCGCAAAACATTGGCATCTTCTGCACCCTGTTTTGTATGGGGGCATGGAATGGACTCGAACGACACTACGTCATTAGCGGCGCGCTGTTTGGCGCCATTTCCGTTGTTCACAACATGCTGCAATGGTTCGCCAAACGCCATCCCGCTTTGAGCAACGGGCTTCAACATCCGGTTTCTGTGTTTATGGGACGAATCTTGACGCTGGGAAGCGCCGCGGCCTCCCTTTACATCTTTAGTGGAATGTCACCCTTATGAAAAATGACTCCGAGCTTCTGGAACTGCAAGACTTCTTGCGTGCGGCATTACGTGATCCCGCGTCCCCTCAGCAACTGGCGATCAGCGGTAGCGATGAAGCCATCACCTGGCAACAGCTGTCCGTCGCGGTCACTGACTGGGCGCAACGTTATCAACAATGCAACCAGCCTGCCGGTACGCCGGTGGTGTTATACGGGCACCAGCAGGCGGAATTTGCCGTCGCGCTCTATAGCTGCCTGTTGCACAACATTCCGTACATTCCGGTAGACTGCATCTATCCGCAGGAGCGTCTCAAAGAGATTTGCCAGCTTGCCAACGCCCCCTTCTATTACGATGTGGCCGCGAAACAATTTATCTCAACCGGTGTGACGGGCCAGGTGCTTGCCGAGCAGGACCTCGCCTACATCATGTTCACGTCCGGCAGCACCGGAAAACCGAAAGGGGTGCAGATTGGACGTGAAAGTGTATGGCACTTCATGAAATGGGTAAGTCAGGACTTTTCCTTGCCGGAAAAACCGGTGCTGATGAACCACGCTGTTTTCAGCTTCGATCTCTCACTGATCCCTCTGCTGGCGAATCTGGCCACGGGTGGTCACATTGTGCTGAACGCGAAAGAGGATATCGCGGCGGAAAACTGGCTGGATCGTCTGAAAGCAAACGCTGTTTCCGTCTGGGTTTCCACGCCCTCTTTCGCTTATCAGCGTCTGCTTTCGCCGCAGTTTAATAGCGATTATCTGCCTGAACTCAATGTGTTTATTTTCATTGGCGAAGTATTAAATAAAGCGCTGGTGAAACAATTACGCCGTCGTTTCCCGCAGGCCAAAATTCTTAACTCCTATGGCCCGACGGAAGCAACCATCGCCACCACGGTGGTCGAAATTACCGATGAAATTCTCAATAACGACAACCCGCTGCTGCCCGTTGGCGTGATGATGCCGGATACCCATATGGAGATTACCGCCGATGGCGAGCTGATTATCTGGGGAAAAAACGTGATGCGCGGTTACCTCGGCCTGCCACAGGAAAACGCGGCAAAACTGTTGCGACGCGAAGGTGAAGAATATCGCGGTTACAAAACCGGCGATCTGGGTTACGAAGACGGTCTCATTTATTGTCAGGGCCGCAACGATAGCCAGATTAAACTGAACGGTTACCGTATTGAAATAAACGAAATTGAAAATCGCCTGCTGGCGATGTCCGGCATTAGTGAAGCAGTTGTGCTGCCGCTGATGAAATCATGCGGAAGCGTGCTGCGAATTGCCGCCTTCTGCGTGACGGACCTGGCACCTGAGGTGATCAAAACATCCCTTTCGAAAGTCATTCCACATTACATGGTGCCGTCACAAATTATTATTAAAGATGCATTGCCGCTGAATCCGAACGGCAAAATCGATCGTAAATTGCTGGACACCCACGCCCGCACGAATTAATTAGCCAGGAAACTATTATGGAACAAGAAATTCTCGCCCTGTTTGAAAAAGTGTTATCCCGCAAAGTGGGTTTTCACGATGAATTGATTGAGTCAGATATTCTCGACTCCATACTGGCGGTCGATCTGGTGCTGGAAGTGCAGGACGTTTACGGCTGCATGATCCCGCCGACTGAAGTCGCTACCGTGCTGAAAACCCCTGCAGATTTGGCACGTTACATTGAAGAAAACCGTTAATCGTCTTCGGCGTTAATGACTTTTTGAAAACCCTGAATGCTTCCATTCAGGGTTTTTCTTACCGCCTCTCCGCCACACCACTCCTACCCATTTTTTCCTTTTATTTAATATCTTTAGCCCCATTAAAAATATTATTGTGATCGCGCTCATGTTTATGCTTATAAAATTAAAGCCGTCAATTTAGCCGTTAAAAATAACCCTTTATTTACCAAACAGTTAATTTCTTTATAACAAAAAAAGAACATCTGAAATATATATATCGTTTTTATCGATTAATTTCTTTTTTTTAAATTCCGATAAAAGATATAGCGCGGTCTGATACCAGGGTTGCCGACGCTACACCACCATATAAAACAACAATAGGTTAGCATGCTATGAAATTATCCTTCGCCCAAAAATTGTGGATTCCACTCATCGTCGCGCTGTTAAGTCTGGCCGGAACTTTATTTTTCGGCTCTCTGAAAATTAAAGAAAACCAGCTAACGCTGCGAGAACGAGAGTTAATGCATGTCTCACAACTCGCCCTTAATGTTGTGAAAACGCAGGCCGCGCTCGTCGACAAGGGACTAATTTCACAAGAGGAGGCACAGCAACGCGCCCTTCAGACCATTAAAGATTTGCGTTATGGTGAGACCGGTTATTTTACCATTCTTAATAACCAGGCTCAGGTCATCATGCATCCGATAAATGCCGCGCTTATTGGCAAAGGGCCGGATATTTCCGATGCAAATGGGGTTTATATTTTTCGGGATATGGTGGCTGTCACCAAAGGCGACAATGCGGGTTTCACTAAGTATGTTTTCCCCCGGCCTGGCGAAACAGAGCCGCAGCCTAAAGTTGCCTACAGCATTCCGTGGACACCATGGGGCTGGATTATCACTACCGGGCTATATGTGGATGATATTCAACAAGCTTTTTTGAGCTCACTTTACCAGAACATTATTGAGTTTGTTGCCATCAGCATTCTGCTTTCGATTCTTGTCTATTTCATCAATCGCAGCACGCTGAAAACACTCGGTGGTGAACCGCGTTATGCCGCAGAAGTTGTCTCCCGCATCGCCTCAGGGGATCTGTCGCAGGCGGTGAATAAAAAAGCCAACGATAACGAGAGTCTGGTACATGAAATGGGAGTGATGCGTGAACAGTTAACCTCTGTCATCGCAGAAATCAGGGGCGTTGCGGAAGTTATTAACACCAGCACGCATGATATCGTCGCCGGAAATCAGGAGATTGCTGAACATTCTGAGCAGCAGGCTGTGTCACTGGAAAAAACCTCCTCCAGCATGGAAGAGATTACCGCTGCCGTAAAACAAAATGCAGAAAATGCCGGGCAGGCGCGCGAACTGGCGCGAGGCGCGGTGGATATCGCGTCGCGCAGCGGCGTGATGATGCAGAATGTGAACGGCACCATGGGTGATATCTCTGAAAGCGCCGGAAAAATCGCCAATATTATTGAAGTGGTCAATAGCATCGCCTTTCAGACTAACATTCTCGCTTTGAACGCAGCGGTTGAGGCAGCACGTGCCGGTGAGCAAGGAAAAGGCTTTGCTGTGGTGGCCAGTGAAGTTCGAAACCTCTCATTGCGCAGCTCTCAGGCTGCACAGGAGATAAAAGTACTGGTTGAAGAGTCGGTAGCGCGAGTAAACAGCGGCTCTTCGCAGATCAAAATTGCCGGAAGCCATATTGACGAGATGATCGAAGCCGTACAGCGCGTTTCAGACATCATGTCGCAAATTTCGGTGGCGACGGATGAGCAGAGTATCGGGATAAGCCAGGTGAATGAATCGATCGTACAAATCGACTCGGTGACGCATCAGAATTCCCAGTTAGTTCAACATGCGGTTGCTGCCGCCAGCGCCCTGGAAGCGCAGACCCGACGGCTGACGCAGACTGTGGCCTTCTTTAATACGGGCCGTTAATACACCTGCCTCCCTGACACACCGGGAACCCGTATACCGGGTTCCTGGTGATAACTTTCCCCAGGCGGTCACAGAAGTGTCCCGTCGTTAAGCCAGGCACTCTGCGACGATGAGAAAACCATTCGCTCTCCTGTAACGCGCAGAGCAGATTCCAGTATCAGAATTATCTGCTATGCCGGCAGATATCCTCCCTCAGTATTATGAGATCCCGTCACGTTATTCTTTAAATTTCTGAACTGGAATTTGTATGAGCGATAACGATTTTTCTGTGTGTCAACCGATGGAATCCTCTCCGAGCTGGGGCTTGATAGATGTATTCATCTGGAAAGTCGTTTCCGATAAGTTTGGCGGGGGGATCGGATATATTCAGAAGTTTAAAGATGCATGGGTCATTCATAATAAAAACGCCATCAGAACCGCAGCTGAACGTTATAGTTTGCCGGTAGAACTGCTGGCCGGGGTGTGCTGGATCGAAGTGGGTGGCGATCCGAACTTCATCGACAGGGTCGCGTTTGAAGTCAGGGCATTTGACTGGAGCGGCCCTGCTTTTGTTGATCGTAATTTCACTATCACTAACCCGCCGGAAAAAACCTCGTTTGGTTTTGTCAGCATGCAGTTACGCACGGCGGCCAGGACGCTGGGCCTGGATGTAGCAAAGATGGATATGAACCAGTTGCGAACGCTGGCAAATTGCCTGGAAAAAGATGTCTATAACATCAACCTGGTTGCTCATCATCTGCGACAACTGGCGGATTATGACAAACTGCCCTCAGCTTTAAGCATGGAAGATGTCAGGATTATCGGCGCACGTTACAACAGGGGACTTATCCCGACGCTGGAAGAAATTAAGAGAAATACGTCCTATGGCGACTTTATTGTCAATCACTGGCAGCGATTCAGCAGACTAATTTGGGGATAATATGAATAACATATTAAGGATTGCGTTACTGTTGATGTATTGCCTGGGTCTTATCCTTTTATGCCTGGTCTCTGTCGATAAATATTCATGGATGAGTGAAATGGATCCCTCAATATCTGCGGGTTCGGTCACTGCTGATACCAGCAACAGTGACCTGACATCACTGTTGATCTTTATCGGTATCATAGTTATTCAGCTTATCAGCGTCATTTTCGAGAAAAGCCGTAAAATGAAGTTCCTTGCGGTTGTTCTGGCACTTATCGCCGCAGGCGTTTTTGTCGCCAGAACGCACTATTTATAGGCACGGCAGACTGTTCCTCTCCATTTTTGATCGGGCGATACTTACTGGCGGGCCGACCACTGCGTTAACAGCGCATGGAGCGTTGCAGGCTCCAGCGGTTTGCGCAGTACCAGGTACCCCTCCTCTTCTGCATCGCGCAGTACCGGAGAGTTAAACTCCCCGCTGACCATCGCCCCGCTAACTTTTGGCAGGCGATCAAGCAACGCCTTGAGGATCTCAAAACCGCTTTCGCCCGAGCGTAACCTTTGATCGCACAGCACGACGCCTGGAGTAAATCCCCCATCGACGATGGCAAAAGCCTCTTCGGCGGAAGCGGCGCATCGCACGACAATCCCCCAACTGCTCATCAGACTTTCCCAGGCGGAGGTGACCAGCGGATCATCATCAACCACGAGGCAACTTCCCCTTAACGATGCACGGCGACTGACCGGCGCGACGGCTTCGCCGACAGGCGCAGTATCAACCGTTTTAACGTCCACACTATGCTGCTTAAAGCGCATCCAGAAGCGGGAACCTTTGTCCTCAATAGACTGCATGCCGTAGGTTACGTTCATCAGTTTCGCACAGCGCGCCACCACCGCAAGCCCGAGGCCGTGCCCGGCGCTGTCTATTTTCCACGCCAGTTCGGGGCGATAATAAGGGGAGAAGATTTTGTTTTTTTCGTCATCGGCGATGCCCACCCCGGTGTCCCACACTTCGAGGAGACACTCTTCGCCGCGCGGGCGAATGGCCACCAGCACGCCCCCTTTTGGCGTGTAGCGCAGGGCATTCTGGATCAGATTGATTAACGACTGGCGTACCAGCAGTGGATCGCCCATCACATGGATGCGCCGACCGGGTCGCCATGTACGGAGTTTCAGTCGTCGGCTTTTCGCCTCCTCGCGAAACAGCGTGATGACAGAATCCAGCAGCGCACCGATATCCACATGAGTGGTGGTGGTCATCATATTGCCCGATTCGATCTTGCTCAGATCAAGCAATGAATTGAACATCAATTGAACGGAGCGCACGCTTTGTTGCAGATCCAGCAACTGCGGCATCAGCGCGTCGTTGCTGTTTTTATGGATAATCGCCTCAATAAGAAAACCCATTGCGTGCACGGGCTGGCGCAGATCATGGCTGGCGGTGGTCAGAAACTGATTTTTATCCCGCAGCGCCTGCTCTGCTTCCTCTTTTGCCTGACGAAATTGTTCTGCCAGACGGGCGCTCTCTTCTTCAAGCCTGGCCTGCTGAATGAAAAATGCGTGTGAGGTTAACGCATGACGGTAGATCGCAAAACCGTACAACAGGTTCAGCATCAGCACGATCAACATCACGCTGTCCAGACGACAGAGGATGCCGACATTTAACAATCCCCATGAAGCGAAAAAAAACCGTTTAAAGGTACTGATAACCGGCGTTAAATGCGTCGCGTTGGCCGCGACAATTGCGGCAATACTGATATTCAGCAGCAGGAAAAAATCAAAATTTTGGCTCTGCGGGGTAATCAGGTAAAGCGACGAAATACCCATCCCGTGGGCGAAGGCGACTTTATTAAGATTCGGTAACCAGCGGCGCAGAACTTCCTCTTCGTTATTCTCTTTTACTTCCCGCTGATAGCGTCGGTGCCATATTCTGATTAACCCTGCGCAAAGCAGGTAAATAACGATCCAGACAAGAGTTGGTCCGGTGTCCCCCTCCAGCCAATATATCCAGAGTGCAAATGGAATGCCGACAAAAGGCACTGCGGTAAAGCTGAACACTAAACGGATAAAGGTATTATTGAGCAGTCGGATCTGTGCTCGCGAGGAGATGGCGTCATTATCCACAGCGGCTATCCATTTCATGATGTCTCTTCCCGCTGTCCATGAAGGAGGGTAATGACTTCCACGCGGGTATTAACGCCCATTTTTTTTAAAATATTGCTAATGTGCTCTTTAACCGTAGGCTCTGATATTGAGAGTTGTGAAGCGATCCTTTTATTTGGCAATCCACGCATCATCATCTGTAAAACCTCTTCCTGACGCGGCGTTAAGTTAAATTTTTGCAGTATAGTGCTGTTTTTTACAGCTAAATCAGCACGAGATTCCGGAAACCATGTTTGATTATTCATAAGCGCCTGAACTGCTTCACCAAATAATTCCGGCGCCTCGTTTTTCAGTACAAAACCATGACCTCCGGCATTTTGCACTTTCATCCAGATATCATTATTTTCGTCGCCGCTGACGACCAGCAAACGCATTTTAGGAAAACTGTTCTTAATTTCTTTGAGTAATTTCAGGGCGGTAGAAGATGAAAGCCAGAAGTCGATGATCAGTAAATCCGGGGGACCATTATCACGAATAAGTCGATAACAACTCTCCTCGTCCGCCACCACCATGGCTGACCGGAACCCTAAGTGGGACGTCAGAAAATTGGCAATTCCGCTGCCGACCAAAGGGTGATCATCAATAACCAGTGCATAATATTTTCCCAAAGGTGTCTCCTTATCGTGACTGGAAAAAGCGATATTCTGCCAATTTCTAAATCAACAACACTCCCTACTTTAGGAGGGTTCTTTATTCCATAAAAGAGAAATATCTTATTTCAGTTTTTAAAAAAGAGAAACGTATTGCCACATCGCAATCGATACGGACTGATTACAAGGATAATTTATGAAAAAACCACTCATCGCGCTTGCCGTTACAATAATGGTAGCGGGTTGTTCAACGTTGAAAACCGATCAGGCTATTCCGCTGCTTCAGGCGGAAACAGCAAAAATGCTGGGGCTGGGATCATCCGATGAAATTACCGTTACGCAGGTTAATGGCGCTCAGCCTGATGCTCTGGGCGGGCAAAAACTTACCTACCGCGCAACCACGGAAAAGGGCCGCATTTTTGATTGCTCATCCATGATGATGCCAGGAATTTTAGGTTCCGCGCCAACACTTAGTGCACCAACCTGTACACCTGTCGTCACCCATAAATAATCTGACGCAGTGAATGTTACTACCGTTCTCTATTTTCACCCGACGGAGCGTAATAGCCAGGGAGTTACAGGTTTTCGCTTCGCCGGATAATTTACCTGCACGCCTGAATTCGCGAAATAAAGCCTCATACGGGTCAGTAAATTTAATCTCTATAAAACAATGACCTTCGCGACATCACGTTAATCAATCTGGAGATAGCACGTGAATGACAATTTCTCGCACCAATTAAAAGTGAAAACCTCACTTTCTAAACTTTACCTCGCTCTGTTCTCTGCTCCGCTGATGTTATTAACACCCGATGACACCCGGGCTGCTGATGTGATTTTTGACGGCGATACCCGGGTCACGCAGTCGTTAGTCTATACCGACGATATCTATGTTGGCCGTACGCAGGGCAGCAACTTACTGATCGATAACGGGAAAATCACGGCTTACAACATCAATATCGGCAGGCTCTATAACGGGCAGATTTTTGAAAGCACGGTGACGGTCAGCGGGCCGGATGCTGAACTGAACGCCCTGAACGATCAGTTTGTGCTGCACGGTAGTCTGGACCTCGGCCTCGGTACGCTACGGGTCGAAAATGGCGCACTGGCCAGCGCGAAAGAGATTGTGGTGGGCACCACCCGGGGCTATGACAGTCACCTTATCGCCACTGGCGCAAACTCCCGCATTACCAGCAACTACCTGAGCGTCGGCACTACCGCAGCCTCGCGATCCACCGTTTCAATTGAGGATGGCGCACTCCTTACTACGAATCTCCAGGCACGCATAGGCGATGGCTATGATCCAGATGAGACCGACAAGCTGAATCCAAAAGCCACGGTGACGGGTGAAAACTCCCGATGGAATGTCACCCAGTTACTGACGCTTAACGGCGATCTGGACGTACTCAACGGCGGCGAAGTTAATGTCGGCAACATTGAGGTCGCTGGCGTTTCCGGTACGCGCAAAACCGCCGAGTTGTACGTCGCGGGCAGTAATTCCCGCTTCACCAGCGGTAGCAATATCCTCGTGGGCGATTACGGTAACGGCGTCGTGTCGGCGGTGGATGGGGCTGTGATCTCCGCAGGCAGTAACGCGATCGTACTTGGCGATACCGGATCGGGTTCCAACCGCGGAGCGCTGGTCATCGGTAGCCGCGGCAATCTGGATACCGGTACCGGTCTTACCGAGCCAACGCTGGGCGAAGCCGGTGGCGCGGGCACCGTCGACGCGCAGACATCAATTGTTTTGCGCGGTGGGCTGTTCGGCAGCTACGTCTATTTTAATCACACCGATGATAATTATCTGTTCGCCAATACCATGAGTGGCGAAGGTGATGTCATCAACAACTCAGGAAAGACGACGCTCAGCGGCGATCTGACCGGCCTTAAAGCGAACGTCCTCGCCCGTGGCGGTAAAATCATTATTGCCAGCGATATCAACACACAGCCTGAAACCGATCTTTTTGATATCCAGACCCTGAGCGCGGAAAACGGTGGGACACTGATCCTTAACGCTACCGCCGGGAGCGACGTCAGTAACGGTCTCGGCTACAGCAGTGCCGCGTCTATCAAGGCTGGCGGCACCCTTGGCGGCAACGGCGCACTCGGGCAGACAGAAATCCTCTCCGGCGGCCATATTTCCCCCGGCGACGGTGATATCGGCACCCTGACGCTGAAACGCTACCTGAACTTTATCGGCGAGTCGTTCTATGACGTCGATATTTCCGGCGATGGTCGCAGCGATCTGCTGAACGTGGAGGGTAAAACCACCATCAGCAATCAGGCCACTGTACAGGTCACTGCCCTCGATCCGCAGACCAGCTATCAGAACGGCAAGGTCTACCGCATTCTCAACTCGGCAGGCGGCATCGACGGTCAGTTCGCCTCTGCGGTCTCTAAATCGGCCTTCCTGGACGTCGCGCTGAACTACAGCGCTAACGCTGTAGATTTGAGCATCGCGCAGAAAGAGAGTGGTGAGAATCCGGGCAATCCCGGCGGTGAAAATCCCGGGAATCCGGGCAACCCAGGCGGGGAGAATCCCGGTAACCCGGGTGGCGAAAACCCTGGCAATCCGGGCAACCCTGGCGGTGAAAATCCCGGTAATCCAGGCGGGGAGAATCCCGGTAACCCGGGCGCGGGTAACCCCGGTACAGGCACGCCAGGTATCTTCCAGACAGTGGCGCTGACGAGCAACCAGTGGAATACCGCGGGCGCGCTCTCTACCCTCACACAAAGCGGCCCATCACTGGCGTTATATAATTCGCTGCTTATGTTAAGCGCACCGGAAGCGCGCGAAGCGTTCAACCAATTATCGGGCGAGGCTTACCCTTCCGTTCAGTCCACGCTTATCGCGAGCAGCAGCCAGGTGTTTAACGTGCTGAATCAGCGCATGACGGCTTCGTTCGATAATGACGCGCTGCCAATTCCACCGCTGGCTATGTCATTTGCTCAGTCTGCCCCTGTACAGAACAATGGCGTATGGGGCCAGACATTTGGTTCCTGGGTGAGAAGCGACGGTGACGCCAATACCGGTAAGCTGGACGGCAACACCGCGGGCTTCCTGCTGGGTGGCGATCGCAAACTGGACAGCCATAACGTCAGAGTGGGCGGTTTCTTCGGCTACAGCCGTGGAGATTACGACGTCGACAGCCGTCGTTCCTCAATGGATATCGATAACTACCATCTCGGCCTGTATGCGGCGGCGCGTCAGGATGCATTCTCTCTGCGTGGCTCGCTGGGGTACACATGGCATAAGATTGATGCCAGACGTAAGGTTGATTTCAGCGGCTACTCGGATCGTCTGAGTGCGAATTACGACGCTAACTCGCTGTTGGCCTTCACCGAAGCAGGCTACCGTTTTGGTCAGCCAGAACAGAATATCGAACCATTCGTCAACCTGAGCTATGTCCGTCTGAATACAGATGACTTCAAAGAGAATGGCGGTGCTGCCGCGCTGAGCGTGCGTAACGACACTGTTGATACGTTCTTCTCGACGCTTGGCGCGCGCGCGGTGACTGAACTACCGAAAAACGTCAGCCTTTATGGCTCGTTAGGCTGGCAACACGCCTACGGTGATAAAAAAGCCTCTTCGCGCATGGCATTTGCTGGCAGCGACGGCTTCACGAGCGAAGGTAACCCGGTTGATGAGGATATGCTGGTGGGTGATGTGGGCGTCAGCTTTACGCTGCCGCACTCAGCGACACTGAATGTCGGTTACAAGGGACAAATCGGCTCAGACACCCGTGTCAACGCAGTGAATGCCAACCTCCGCTGGTCATTCTAAGTTGCATCGTCCTTTCCCAGGCCGCCCCGTAACGGGCGGCTTTTTTGTTAGCCGGGGAGTTACTCGCCAATAATCGCACTGCGGAAAGGAAACAGGTAAATGGCATAACTCGCGCCCGAGAAACTTATAATTCTGGCAACCGGCCTCCGTTTTATTGTTCCATAACCGGGCTATCTGGTATCACCCTTGTTCCATACATAAATCATATAATCAAATTAATACAGTAAGTTAGTAAATAAAAATACACATGGAACACCTTGAACAAACAGAACCGCCTGTTAACCCTGTGCGTGAAGGTGTAAAAGTCAGAGATACGGGATTTCCTTATCTTTGAGGTGGTTTTATGCGAGCGACAGAACAGAGTAAAGAGGAGATGGCGAAAGCTATCGGCTACATAGTGATGGAGTTAGAAAATACAGGTTGCACTATCACAGCAGAAGCCATTCATACACGGCTGGAGTTACGTAAGGAGTGCGGGAAGGCGTTTGCAGAAACGACAGCAAACAAACCATACCAAATCAGGTTTAACGAGTCGTTGTGCGGATAAAAGATATTAGCGCCCTACAGGTTTCGATAAAGAAAAATAACTAATGATTTTTGTTTAAAAATCATTAGTTATAGATACCCCGTATGTACCCCAATAATAAAACTTAATAACTCAGGTATCATTTGATACCCAAAATTAAGTACATTTATGCACAGAAAATGAGATGTTCCAGCCATTCCGATTATCCTAACGAACATAACCCACTGAAATGTAATGTTTTAAAGAAATGGAACTAATGATGAGGTAACCACATGTTCCATGATGGCCTTTTAGAACAAGAAGGAACGTTTCCGAAGCTGGTTAAAATTAGTTGGTTGTATAAATCAGGTATTGGAAGACATTGATGAGTGGATAAATAAGAAAATTGAAAACTCCAAAATTTGATACCGGACTAAGACATTTAGCAACCTTGCCCTAATCCATACTTTCAAACTAATTACTTAAACGGGCAGCTATCCTACTCTACCTGTTTAACAAAACCACACCTTCTGAAACCATAACTACCACCTAAATATATACACAGGCGGCACAGACAGTCCATAAAAAAGTGCGTATATCTTATCTATTCCTTTTGAACAATGTAACATTTCACGATATTTTTTGTGAGATTCTTCCCTAATGATATATTCATCTTTTGAATTACATAAAGAAGGAAATTTTTATGACGCATAAAGGGACAGGAGAATGTAAATTGGTAATCGACAAAGCTACGGTTCTCGGATAATGCAGATTCATTCCACAATAGGGGATTGTGGCAATAACAAGCCAGAGGAGGTATTGTGGTTTCGGGAAATGCTCAGTAAGACCTGTTACCAGGAACTAACCGGGAGAGACGTTAAGGGTACCGGAAAATGTAGTAGGGATATGACGGCATTCGTTGGTCTCTATGAAACCTGCGGGGAATAGAGGGCAGAACGACGCTAATAAGCTTCATTCTGGAATGATTCTTCACTTATGAATTACGAGTCTACAAGGTATATAATCAGGTATTTACAATGAAAAAAATAGTGCTACCGATTATTTTTATGGCTTTAGCTCCCTCATCTTACAGTACTGAGAAATCAGATATTTTCGCTGGACCAGAAACTGATAATTAGTGGCGTAGTAATGCTGACCGAGGAAAAGCTTCTAAATGCTTACACGCCCTTTGCAATAAAAACATGGGCGAATTAATTACCAAAACAGTGAGTCAAATAAAAGAAAGCAATACTGGTCCCGTTTATAAAAGTAGGTTCCTCAACTGACCATTGGCGATGTCTTAAGTAAGTTTTTCCTCGATTCGCAAAATTCGTGGAAAGGGTATCGTAAGACCTTCAGTTTAGGCGTTGGGTCGCAAATCAGGGAAGAAACCTATGATTACTGGCCTTATATTTATCAGTGTCAAATCAATCTGAATAAAAGGCGTTAGATTGGTGCGCCTCCGTTCGACGCGTCCAGTGTGGCTTAACTGCTTCACGGCATCGAGTCGGTCGGATAGCGCCACCGGCTCGAATCTACCCGGCGCACGCTGGAAAGTATGATTGCTGATGGGCTGCTGGAGCGAGTAATAGTGTACTAAAAGCGTCAGGTAAGGCGCGGCGGTGAACCAGTGCCACGGTGGTGCGCTACGCTCTACCTGGCAAATGCGTGCGGATAAATACCGACGCCGACCAGGAATAATCTCAATCAGACATTATCCCCCTCATTCCCCTCTTGCGTGGAATCTGGCATTTAAAAGAATATAGACGCACTAATCCACTGAGGAATAAAGGAAATGGCTTACATAGCAGCAACGCCACGGGCTTACATCGGGCAATCTGTTGGCAGCGGCCAGTGTGTGGCATTAACTCAAAAGGCAGCCAATATGCCCCGAACGGCAGCATGGAGACGCGGCGTACTGGTTAAAGGAAATACATCAATTGCCCCCGGCACTGTAATAGCAACCTTTGACGCAGATGGTCGATACGGGAACCATACCGATGGCAGATCTCATGCGGCTATTTATCTGGGACAGGATTCTACAGGCATTAAAGTACTCGATCAGTGGATGACATCTTTTACTGACCCGATAACAGGTACTAAATCGCGTAGACCTCACTATGTTAGTGAGAGGATAATCTATTTTACACCAAAGCCACGCCCTGAAAATGTAGGGGGGAATTATTATGTTGTGGAGTAACAAGACAGTAATTTTAAGTTCTGTTTTATTTTTTTATCATGGGTTTACGTATGCTGAAAAAATCGAATGCCCTCAGTCTTTGACAGAAAATAACAAGAAATATTCACTTTATAATCTTGATGTGTTTGAGGGCCCGCCTAACGAAATGGGATCTTTAATGCCTGATTCCGATGATTCTGCCGTATGGACATTAAGTGATTCTCAGGCTGCGGCTAAAGCTCGTAATACTTCTATGTTTCTCGTTTGTCAGTTTAAAGGGACAAATAAGACGGTTACTTTAAAAATCCCGGCCAGCGCAAAAAAATGCTCAGCATGGTTCGAGGGCAGCGCTGAACACACACACATAGTTTGCGAATAAGCCCATCTGATTGCCAGATATCGCTGCTGCTGGTGGTTCTGGCAATTACATCCGCACAGAATCGAGAAACGCACAAATTACGGTTCTTCCCGTACCAATACCGCATGAGGCAGATACAGGGCTACAATGGTTAGCTCTGCGACCTACAAAACTTCCGTAGCTATCCCCCTCTTAAAGAGGGTTTATTTCAGGTTCCCTACTCTCGGTGGGTAAGCCGTCCGACTCGCTCAGAGATAGCCGGTTAACCGGGTAACTTTAGGTTACTACCATCCCGTAAGCCGGTTCTGGATTACGGTTTTTACTCTGCAAATTTGCAACATCATGATTTTCTTCATGACGCAAATTAGCGTTACTGGCATCGTCCAGATTTGGACTTTATTGGTTTTGTTCGTAAAGCAGATCTGCGCCACGAAAATTGTTATCCACCAAATCTGGATATTGTTGATTTCCGTCATGCTAAAAAACCTGCATCATCTA
Organism: Phytobacter palmae; assembly: GCA_900112785.1. Lineage (GTDB taxonomy): Bacteria > Pseudomonadota > Gammaproteobacteria > Enterobacterales > Enterobacteriaceae > Phytobacter > Phytobacter palmae. The sequence goes on from FONB01000002.1 coordinate 311,288, forward strand.
AATGGTGACGAAGATAGTTGTCTCAACCTCTATACCACGTGTTGAGGGTAGTATTGAGCAGGAAGGGAGGCCTACGTGGTATCGTATAAGCTGGGACTCAGGCGACTATAAATCGCCTCCTGAGCACAAGCTACGGTGAGCGAGGGTGATGACATCAGAAAGGAAAAACAATGTCACTCTTTCGCAGAGGTGAAACAGGATACGCATCGTGCTCCTGCCTGGCGGAAAGCGAATTAATGAAAGTCCTGGCACTGCCGACAAGCGGCTCGCTACTGAACGACATGACAAGCGCGAAGCTGAATTGTGGAGAGTAGACCGCCTGGGCGATTTCCCGGATGTAACGTTTGATGATGTCTGTATGCGCTGGCTGGAAGAAAAGGCCGAGAAGAAGTCGCTCAATAACGCCTGAAGTCTCCGGAGCCATTGAAACAGGTTATTAAGTTCGCGCTGGCAACCGGGCTATGGTGGTCGAACATCATCAATCTGGAATGGTACGCCCTACAGGGTTCGAACCTGTGACCTACGGCTTAGAAGGCCGTTGCTCTATCCAGCTGAGCTAAGGGCGCATTGATATCCCTTACGGGAGAGTTGCGGATCGGGATTATACGGTCAACACCTGTCGAGTCAATGGCTTTGCGGTCAGATGCTCGCGAAGTGAGCACCATCCCCCACTTTCTTCACCCTGCCTTTACGCACGAAACATAAACGGTAACTGACAGCGCCGCGCACTTCTGACAAAATATAAACATCCCCACTTCTTTTTAGTTACAGATGGAATCCTCTCTCTGATGGCAGCAAAGATTATAGATGGTAAAACGATTGCGCAGCAGGTGCGCTCTGAGGTTGCTGAAAAGGTGAAAGCCCGCCTGGCAGCCGGAAAACGCGCCCCTGGTCTGGCCGTTATCCTCGTTGGTAGCAACCCTGCGTCGCAGATTTATGTCGGCAGCAAACGCAAAGCGTGTGAAGAGGTGGGATTCATCTCCCGCTCGTACGATTTGCCGGAAACCACCACCGAAGCCGAACTGCTGACGCTTATCGACAAGCTCAATGCCGATACCGCAATTGACGGTATCCTGGTGCAGCTTCCGCTGCCTGCCGGTATCGATTATGTCAAAGTACTGGAGCACATTTCACCGGATAAAGACGTTGACGGTTTCCACCCGTATAACGTTGGCCGCCTGTGCCAGCGCGCGCCGCGTCTGCGCCCATGCACCCCGCGTGGTATCGTAACGCTGCTTGAGCGTTACAACATCGATACCTACGGTCTGAACGCGGTAGTGATTGGCGCATCCAATATCGTCGGTCGTCCGATGAGCATGGAACTGCTGCTGGCTGGTTGTACCACCACCGTGACCCACCGCTTTACTAAAAACCTGCGCCACCATGTGGAAAACGCCGACCTGCTGGTCGTTGCGGTAGGCAAACCGGGCTTTATTCCGGGCGAATGGATCAAAGAAGGCGCCATTGTAATTGATGTTGGCATCAACCGCCTGGAAAGCGGCAAAGTGGTAGGCGATGTGGTTTACGAGGACGCCGCCGCGCGTGCTTCGTACATTACTCCCGTTCCGGGCGGCGTAGGCCCGATGACTGTCGCAACCCTGATTCAGAACACGCTACAGGCGTGTGAAGAGTACCACGACGTGGAGAAAGCATAAGATGGCGACATTCTCACTGGGCAAGCATCCGCACGTTGAACTCTGCGATCTGCTGAAGCTGGAAGGCTGGAGCGAAAGCGGCGCGCAGGCGAAGATCGCCATCGACGAAGGCCTGGTCAAAGTCGATGGCAAAGTCGAAACACGTAAACGTTGCAAAATCATTGCCGGACAAACCGTTGTATTTCAGGGACAAAGCGTCACTGTCGTCGCCTGATACCCCTCTGCAGGCCCACGCGTCGGGCCTGCCCCCTCTCAGATATTGCTTAGCCCTGATACGGTCAATAATTGATCGCCTTCAAATAATCACATTTTGCTATGGCCGAAATTGAAATTTCAGTTGCGCGGACGAATCGCTTCTAACACGATAAGTAGAACGTTTTACTATAACGTTCTACTGACAATAATCGGGCGTACATCGCGTAACGAATGCCAGGATTCGGGGGAATCACAGCATGAATGTGTTAACGGGTTTTATTAAGTCACTCTCAAAGTTGTCAATGATTGGGCGCGCGTTAATGCTGCCTATTTCGTTGCTGCCTGCCGCCGGTTTGCTGCTGGCGTTTGGCGATAAGTTTCATTTACCGCTGATGATGAACGCCGGTGGGGTTATATTCGATAACCTGCCTCTTCTGTTCGCCATCGGCTCTGCTGTCGGTCTGGCATCTGAGTCCGGGATTGCTGCCCTTTCTGCGGCCGTGTCGGTGTTCGTCACCAACATTACTATCAGCACTGTGCTGTCGATTACGCCGGAAATGGCTTCACAGGGCGGGAAATATGCGATGGTTGTCGGTATTCCGTCGCTACAGATGGGGGTTTTCGGCGGACTCATCTGCGGTATCCTCGCCGCCTGGTGCTATAACCGCTTCCACACCATGCAGTTACCTGAGTTTTTGGGTTTCTTCTCTGGTAAGCGTTTTGTCGCCATCGCCACTGCGTTTATGTCGTTTATCCTCGGCCTGCTGCTGCCCTACGTCTGGCAGCATATCCAGGCGGGTATTGATGCGCTCTCCGTTATCGTCAACGGTGATAACCAGGCGGCCTCAACCTTTATCTTTGGCCTGACAGAACGTGCGCTGATCCCGCTCGGCCTGCACCACATCTGGTATCCGTCGTTCTGGTACTCCTTCGGTGACTACACCACCCAGGCAGGCCAGGTGATCCACGGCGACCAGACAATCTGGTTCAAAATGCTGGAAGAAGGCACCAAGTCATTTAGCAGCGATACCTATCAGAACGCCGGTAAATTCATGCAGGGCGAATTCCCGCTGATGCTGTTCGCACTGCCAGCCGCATGTCTGGCGATGTACCACGAAGCTCATACCAAAAATAAAAAAATCGCCGCCGGTATTCTCTTCTCCGCCGCGCTGACCTGTTTCTTAACGGGCATCACAGAACCGGTTGAATTTACCTTTATCTTCGTCGCGCCGATTCTGTATGTGTTTAATGCAATCATGGCAGGCCTGTCCTACATGACCATGTACCTGATGCATGCGCATATCGCGAAGTCGTTCTCTGCCGGTCTTATTGACTACATTTCGTTTGGTATTCTGCCGTCGTTTAATGGCTATGAGACAAACTATCTGAATGCGGTGATTATTGGCATACCGATGGCGTTGATCTACTACTTCACCTTCCGTTTTGTCATCCGTCGCTTTGATGTGAAAACGCCGGGCCGTACCGAAGTATCTGCGGATGCGAAAGACAAAACAGACGACGAGCTGGTCACCGAGATTGTTGACCTGCTGGGTGGGGCGAAAAATATTGATTCCGTTGGTTCCTGTATCACCCGCCTTCGTATTGAAGTGCTGGATGGCAGCAAGGTCGATAAAGAGGGATTGAACGGCGTCGGCGCGCGCGGTGTAGTCTTTGTCGGTGATAAAGGTGTCCAGGTGATATTCGGTGCCCGGGCGCAGTTTATCGCCCAGTCCATGGCGACATCGCTTGGAAAATAACCTTGTTCGGGTAAGGTAAAATAAGTCTCCTGTATTTATACAGGAGGCTTTACTATTTCTGGCTGATTATTCTGTACTTTCAGGGAGCACGATTGAAAAAGGTCAGCATCATTGATGTCGCTAAACTGGCGGGCGTGTCGGTCTCAACCGTCTCTCTGGTGCTGCGGCAAAAGGGGAAAATCTCCGAAGCCACCATCGAGCGAGTGCAGTCGGCTATCAATGAGCTGGGATACGTGCACAACATCGCTGCCGCCAACCTGCGCGCCAACACGTCGAACCTGATTGGCCTGATCTTACGCGATTTCAGCGACAGCTTTTCCATTAAGGTAATGGCAAGCATTGTTCAGGAGCTGGAGCGTAAAGGCTATATGGTCTTCCTGGGACAACCGCTGGACGACAACGAGCACCTTGAACGTTGCCTGCTCTCATTTAAGCAACAGGGGGTAGCAGGGGTGATTTATCTCTCCTCGGATACCCTTAATCCGCACCTACCGGAAAAAATCAGCCAGTGCCCGCTGCCGATGGTGGTGGTGTCCCAATCGCTTCCCGAAGAGAGTTGTAACCTGGTGATGCGCGACAGCCGCCAGGCCGCCAGCCTGGCTACGCGCTATCTGATTGAACGCGGACACCGCAACATTGCCTATATCGGCGGTATGGAAAAAGACCTGGTACGCCACCAGCGTTTGTTGGGCGTACACAGTGCACTCAAGCAGTACGGCATGGTGCTGCGTGATGAATATACGCCCGCCTGCAGTGAATCGACCGAATCAGCGAGCCTGGCGACTCGTCATCTGCTGGAGAAAAACAATACTATTACCGCCCTGCTGTGCCATTCACCGAACGCGGTGATTGGCTCTATCAGCGGTATTCATCAGGTGGGACGCACCATCGGTAAAGATGTCTTCCTGACACAGCAGGTGGCGCTGATTGGCTTCGAGGATATGCTCCATGTGAACCTCACCTCCCCCTCATTCACTTATGTCTCGTCTGCCAGCGAAGAGGCAGGCAAACAGGCGGCGGGGCTGATAATACGTAAACTGCAGGAACCAGATTTGTTAACGCAGACCATTACCCTCTCCGGGCAACTGGTGGTGCGGGAGTCCGCATAAAAAACGACCATTGCCCCGTTTTTTATCATTATGGGTGCAGACACTCACTCCCACTGTATCGCGGCGGCAACCTCCGCTGCATTCATCATCTCTTCTGGCGCTAAGACGTTATCTGCCTGATCCCCCACTTTGCGCATCTGACCGGGCATTCGGTTTCGGCATTACCCTGAAAATCGCGTTCACAGGTATGCAGCAGAGCAAATATGCGCGAGTAGTAATATTAATTATCGTGCCGCATCGCAAGAATGATGTTTTATTTATCCGCTGAGTTTTCAGAAAACAGGCATCCGATGTGTCCGGCCGCCTCGTCTATACTTTTTTCTTTTTGTTCAAGGACTGACAATGCCAACCGTTATTACTCACGCCGCCGTGCCGCTTTGCCTGGGATTGGGACTGGGCAGTAAAGTGATCCCCAGAGGATTATTGGTGGCGGGCATTGCCCTTGCGATGTTACCGGATGCCGATGTGCTTGCATTCAAGTTTGGCGTGGCATATGGCAACGTATTTGGTCATCGCGGCTTCACCCATTCGCTATTGTTTGCCTTTGTGGTGCCGATTCTGGTGACATGGCTGGGGCGACGCTGGTTTAAAGCGAGCATGATGCGCTGCTGGGCTTTTTTGACCGTCTCATTGCTGTCGCACAGTTTGCTGGATTCGATTACCACTGGCGGCAAAGGGGTCGGCTGGCTTTGGCCGTGGTCAGACGAACGGTTTTTTGCCCCCTGGCAGGTGATTAAGGTCGCGCCATTTGCCCTGTCACGGTATATGACGCCTTACGGACACCAGGTGATTATTTCAGAATTGCTGTGGGTGTGGGTGCCGGGGGTCATTTTGATGGGCCTGTTGTGGCACTGGCGTTCCCGATAACTCGTACGGCGTATCCCCGGTCAACGACAGCGCCGCCGGGGAATTGTCCCGGATGCGGCGAAAACACCTGATCCGGGCCTGGTTACTTTAGAAAATTACTTACGACGCCAGGTTGTACCCTGAGGGCCATCTTCCAGCACGATACCCATCTCATTGAGACGGTCGCGTGCCGCATCTGCCGCCGCCCAGTCCTTCGCTTTGCGCGCATCCAGACGCTGCTGAATCAGCGCTTCAATCTCAGCCACTTCGCTATCATCGGCCTGCGCACCACTTTGCAGGAACGCATCAGGTTCCTGCTCCAGCAGACCCAGCACAGAAGAGAGCTTACGCAAATGAGAGGCCAGCGCATTCGCCGCCGCCATATCCTCTGACTTCAGGCGGTTCACTTCACGGGCCATATCAAACAACACGGAATACGCTTCCGGGGTGTTGAAGTCATCGTTCATCACCTCAACAAAGCGCGCTTCAAACGCCTCGCCACCAGCGGCAGCAACAGACTTATCGGTCCCACGCAGCGCGGTATACAGCCGCTCCAGCGCTGAACGTGCCTGCTTGAGGTTCTCTTCGCTGTAGTTCAACTGGCTGCGATAGTGGCCAGACATCAGGAAGTAGCGAATGGTCTCGGCGTCGTAATATTTGAGCACATCACGCACGGTAAAGAAGTTACCCAGCGATTTGGACATCTTCTCGCGATCCACCATCACCATGCCGGAGTGCATCCAGTAATTCACATATTCGCCATCATGGGCACAGGTGGACTGGGCAATTTCGTTTTCATGGTGCGGGAACATCAGGTCCGAACCACCGCCGTGAATATCAAAATGATTACCCAATTGTTTGCAGTTCATCGCAGAACATTCAATGTGCCAGCCCGGACGCCCTTCGCCCCACGGAGAGGTCCAGCTCGGCTCGCCAGGCTTTGACATCTTCCACAACACGAAGTCCATCGGGTTACGTTTCACATCCACGACATCCACACGCGCTCCCGCCTGCAGTTGATCAAGATCCTGGCGCGACAGTTGACCATAATTGGGGTCCGTCGGCACAGAGAACATCACATCGCCGTTCTCCGCCACATAGGCGTGACCCCGGGCGATCAACTGTTCAGTGATTTCGATGATCTCATGGATATGATGCGTCGCGCGCGGCTCCATGTCCGGTCGCAGAATATTGAGCGCATCAAAATCTTTGTGCATTTCAGCGATCATTCTGTCGACCAGCGCCACAAAGCTTTCGCCGTTTTCATTGGCGCGTTTAATAATTTTGTCGTCGATATCGGTGATATTGCGCACGTATTTCAGCTTGTAGCCAATAAAACGCAAGTAGCGGGCGACCACATCAAACGCCACAAAAGTACGGCCATGACCGATATGACAAAGATCGTAAACAGTGATACCACACACGTACATGCCGACTTCCCCGGCATGGATAGGTTTGAATTCCTCTTTTTGGCGCGTCAGTGTATTGAAGATTTTTAACATCGAAGATTCCATGTAGACGTGTGTGGAACGGAAAAACGCATATATTACCTGTAATTCAATCCCGAAGCAGCACACTTTGCAAGGTGATCCAACCTCCCGGTTATGCTATAACAGGCGACTATCACTGACCCACAGTCGGGTCTGCGCACCACTCTACCGGAACAGGATGCAAAAATGGTTACTTTCCACACTAATCACGGCGACATCGTAATCAAAACTTTTGATGATAAAGCGCCTGAAACAGTTAAAAACTTCCTGGACTACTGCCGTGAAGGTTTTTACAACAACACCATTTTCCACCGTGTCATTAATGGCTTTATGATCCAGGGCGGCGGCTTCGAGCCGGGCATGCATCAAAAAGCGACCAAAGACCAGATCAAAAACGAAGCCAACAACGGCCTGAAAAACACCCGTGGCACGCTGGCCATGGCGCGTACTCAGGCGCCACACTCTGCAACTGCACAGTTCTTTATCAACGTCGTGGATAACGACTTCCTGAACTTCTCTGGCGAAAGCCTGCAGGGTTGGGGCTATTGCGTATTTGCCGAAGTGGTTGAAGGCATGGACGTTGTAGACAAAATCAAAGCCGTTCCAACCGGCCGCAGCGGTATGCATCAGGACGTACCGAAAGAAGACGTCGTGATTGAAAGCGTGACCGTTAGCGAGTAATCGTGGCGACACTCTTTATCGCAGACCTTCATCTGCAAACAGAAGAACCGGCGATCACCGCCGGTTTTCTGCGTTTTTTAGCCGGTACAGCCCGTCAGGCTGACGCGCTCTATATACTGGGCGACCTGTTCGAAGCCTGGATTGGCGACGACGATCCCACTCCCCTGCACCGCGACATCGCCGCCGCCATCAAGGCGCTTGTCGACAGCGGCGTTCCCTGCTACTTCATCCACGGCAATCGCGACTTCCTGCTCGGCAAACGCTTTGCGCGCGAAAGCGGCATGCAACTTCTGCCGGAAGAGAAAGTGCTCGACCTCTATGGCCGCAAAGTACTGATTATGCACGGCGATACGCTCTGTACGGACGACGCAGGCTACCAGGCGTTTCGCGCTAAAGTCCACAAGCCCTGGCTCCAGAAACTTTTTCTCACCTTGCCGCTCTTTGTTCGCCAACGTATCGCTGCAAAAATGCGGGCGAGCAGCAAAGCCGCCAATAGCAGCAAATCACTGGCCATTATGGACGTCAATCCGCAGGCAGTCGTTGCCGCAATGGAAAGACAGCAGGTTCAGTGCCTGATCCACGGTCACACCCACCGCCCGGACGTACATGAGCTTATCGCAAACGGCAAACCCGCCATGCGCGTTGTCCTCGGCGCCTGGCACACTCACGGTTCCATGGTGAAAGTCACCAAAGGCGATATCGAGCTTATCCCTTTTCCGTTTTGAGAATTTGCCCCCCGGATGAGCGCGCATCGCCACAGCAGATTGCAGCATTCATCGCCACGCAACCGTTTTCCTTGCCCGTTTTCCATGCTATTCTTTGTGCCCTCAAAAGCTGTCCGTAGTCACACCCACAGGAGTTTTCTTAACGCATGTCTTCTGCTAAACAACCGGCGCGTATCGCCATTGTCATGGGATCGAAAAGCGATTGGGCAACAATGCAGTTCGCCACCGAAATCCTCGATATCCTGAATGTCCCGCACCACGTTGAAGTTGTCTCCGCTCACCGCACCCCCGATAAACTGTTTAGCTTTGCCGAAAGCGCCGAAGAGAATGGTTTTCAGGTGATCATTGCGGGTGCTGGCGGCGCGGCGCATCTGCCGGGGATGATTGCAGCGAAGACACTGGTGCCTGTGCTGGGTGTACCGGTACAAAGCGCTGCCTTAAGCGGTGTGGATAGCCTCTACTCTATCGTCCAGATGCCGCGCGGTATTCCGGTCGGAACGCTGGCCATTGGCAAAGCCGGGGCTGCGAATGCCGCCCTGCTTGCCGCGCAAATTCTGGCCCAGCACGACGCTGAACTGCATCAGCGGCTGGCCGAGTTCCGTCGTGCGCAAACCGACGAAGTGCTGGAAAACCCGGACCCACGGGGTGCGGCATGAAACAGGTTTGCATTTTAGGTAACGGTCAGCTTGGCCGTATGTTGCGCCAGGCAGGCGAACCGCTGAGCATCGCCGTGTGGCCCGTGGGGCTGGATGCGGACCCGGAAGCCGTGCCGTTTGCCCAGAGCGTGATTACCGCTGAGATTGAACGCTGGCCGGAAACCGCCCTGACCCGCGAACTGGCGCGTCACCCGGCGTTTGTAAACCGCGATGTGTTCCCGATTATTGCTGACCGTCTGACGCAAAAGCAGTTATTCGACAGACTCGAACTTGCCACCGCACCGTGGCAGTTGCTGGCCGACAAAAGCGAATGGCCTGCGGTCTTTAATACCCTGGGCGAACTGGCGATTGTAAAACGCCGTGTAGGCGGTTACGACGGCCGTGGTCAGTGGCGTCTGCGTGCTGGCGAAACCGAACAGTTGCCGGATGACTGTTATGGCGAATGTATCGTTGAGCAGGGCATCAATTTTTCCGGTGAGGTATCGCTGGTGGGCGCGCGCGGCCATGACGGCAGCACAGTGTTCTATCCGCTAACCCACAACCTGCACCAGGACGGTATTCTGCGCACCAGCGTGGTCTTCCCGCAGGCTGATGTTCGCCAGCAACAACAGGCGGAAAGTATGCTCTCTGCCATTATGCACGAGCTGAATTATGTGGGCGTGATGGCGATGGAGTGCTTTGTGACACCCGCGGGCTTGCTGATTAACGAACTGGCACCGCGCGTGCACAACAGCGGCCACTGGACGCAGAACGGGGCCTCGATCAGCCAGTTTGAATTGCATCTGCGTGCGGTAGTGGATTTACCGCTGCCGCCGCCGGTGGTAAACAGCCCGTCGGTGATGGTGAACCTGATCGGCAGTGATTTGAATTATGACTGGCTGAAACTGCCGCTGATACATCTGCACTGGTACGACAAAGAGGTACGTCCAGGCCGTAAGGTGGGACACCTTAATCTGAACGACAGCGACACTAGCCGCCTGAGCGCGACGCTGGAAGCGCTGGTGCCTCTGCTACCGCCGGAATATGCCAGCGGTATTGCCTGGGCGCAGGCAAAGCTTGCCTGATAACTGAACCCGGCGGCGCTACGCTTGCCGGGCTACGGTTCCTGTATCCCGGACCAGAAGGCTACGCCGCGATCCGGGATATCATCAGTGCCTGTCGCGTTTGTCTGCTCGTTGCGCCAGCCAGTCGCCCAACATCTGTACTACCTGCACCAGCACAATCAGCGCTATCACGGTCACAATCATCACCTGAGTTTCGTAGCGATAGTAGCCATAGCGGATAGCCAGGTCACCGACGCCGCCGCCGCCCACGATCCCCGCCATCGCCGAATAACCGATCAAACTCACCAGCGTTATGGTTAATCCGCGCAGCAGACCCGCGCTGGCTTCCGGCAGTAGCACCGTGCAGATGATACGCATGGGGCTTGCGCCAAACGCTTCCGCCGCTTCAATAATGCCCTTATCGACTTCACGCAGCGCGCCATCCACCAGACGGGCATAGAAGGCAATTGCCGCCACGGACAGCGGCACCGATGCAGCAATCGGCCCGATGGTGTTGCCGAGCAAAAACTGTGTTAACGGCAGCAGCAGGACCAGCAGGATCACAAAGGGTACTGAGCGGATAACGTTCACCAGTACGGAACTGATGAGATAGACCGCACGGTTTTGCCAGAACAGGTTACGGTCAGTCACGAAGATCAGAAAACCCAGCGGCAGCCCACCGATAATCGCCAGCACCGTTGAGATGCTCAGCATCTGGAAAGTTTCGCCAAACGCCAGACTCAAATCGGCCAGTAAATTATCCACGGATCACCTCCACCTGAGCGGTACGGTTACGAATGTAGTCCACCGCCTGTTCTACAACAGCCGGATCTTCTGCGGTGAGCTGCACCACGAGAATGCCTAGCGCGCGCTCGCCGATATACTCGATTTTCCCGTGCAGAATATTGACGGCCACGCCAAAGTTAATAGCCGCATCAGAAAGAACAGGCTGCTCGGCAGAATCACCAATAAACAGGATTTTCAATAGTTGTCCGGGCAGATGCTCCCGCAGGCGGTCCGGCAGCGTCAGATTCAGCGTGCGTGAAACCAGTTGTTGCGTAAAGGCATGCTGCGGATGGGCAAAAATATCAAACACATCGCCCGTTTCCACCACCTTACCGCCGGACATGACCGCCACGCGATCGCAAATAGATTTGATCACGTTCATCTCATGGGTGATCAGCACGATCGTGATGCCGAGCTGCGCGTTAATCTGCTTGAGCAGTTCCAGAATGGTGGCCGAGGTTTCCAAATCCAGCGCGGAAGTTGGCTCATCGCACAGCAGTACATCCGGGTGATTGGCGATAGCGCGGGCGATACCGACACGCTGCTTTTGTCCACCACTCAACTGTACCGGGTAGCGGTTGGCTTTGTCGCCCAGCCCCACCAGTTCCAGGATTTCCGTGACGCGTGGGGAGATTTTGCTGCGCTCCCACCCCGCCGCTTTCAGGCTGAACGCTACGTTTTGCGCCACGGTGCGAGTGTGCATCAGGTTGAAGTGCTGAAAGATCATGCCGATACGCTGGCGTGCTTTACGCAGCGTCAGGCCTTCCATTTGTGAAATCGCCACGCCATTCACTTTGACGCAGCCTTCACTCGGGCGTTGCAGGGCATTCAATGTGCGTAACAGGGTGCTTTTTCCCGCGCCGCTGGTGCCGACAATGCCAAAAATCTCACCGGGCGCAATACGCAAGCTGACGCTGTCCACGGCACGCATGGGTTTTGCTCCCCGCACGGCGGGAAAATCCACGCACACCTTATCTATCTCAATCATGTGTCCCTCAAATAGCAAAAGGCAGGCCGCAGCCTGCCTGTTAACCTGATTCCGCTCTTATTTCTTATCTGCGGCGGTCATCCAGTCCGGTTTCTGGAAGGCGCCATAGACATTTTTCGGATCGTCAATCACCGCACGATAAGCCGGGGATTTCACAACCTCAACAATATCTTTGGCGAAGGGTTTATCCGCATCTTCACTGCGTACGGCAATGATATTTTTGAGGTTCTCATCCAGATGTTCTTGCTTGATCGCGGTGGACAGATCCAGCCCTGCGGCAATAGCAAAATTACCGTTGACCAGCGCGGCGGTGGCACTGTCCAGCGTACGCGGTAACTGCGCGGCTTCCAGCGGCTTAAATACCAGCCCTTTCGGGTTGCCGGCAATATCGCGCTCAGAGGCTTTGGTCGGATCGATGTTGTCTTTCAGGGTAATCAGATCCAGCGATTTCAGGAAACGCAGGCCACGGGCCAGGTTGGTAGGATCGTTGGACAGCGTGACAATATCGCCTTTTTTCAGCTCATCGAGGCTCTTAATTTTATGGGAATAGAAACCCATACCCGCCGTCGGTACCGTGATTAATTTGGTGAGCTTCAGCCCTTTATCAGCGGTGAATTTATCGAAATAGAGCGAGTGCTGGAACAGGTTGGCATCAATACTGCCGTTCGACAGCGCCATATTTGGCTGCACGTAGTCGCTGAATTCGCGCACCACGACTTTGTAGCCTTTTTCTTTCAGTGACGGCTCAATGGCCTGTTTGACCATATCGCCATAAGGCCCCGGCGCAACGCCGAAGACGATGGTGTGCGGATCACTGTTGGCCTGCGCGGAAGATAAACCACATGCCAGAAGTAGCGCCCCAAAGGTGGCGCGTAAACCGAGACGACGTCCCATACATTCTCCCTAACGAAGTGTGTCTGCTGTGTGGCGCACCGTCGATGCGGCGCGCTCCATATTCATTACAGGGATAAGATGGCATAAACATAACGCAGCGGTAATTGAAAAAAATTCATGTTGCTGTGAAGTATGTCACTGAATGATGGGAGATTTTGCAAAGGTAAGGCGATGAAGCATAAAGAAAAGCGAAATTGAGACGCCTTTCTTTATGCATTTTACAGATAAGCAAAGCCAGATCTTTACTAAGCAGAATTGCAGGACTTTGATTGCGGGTCAGTTGGCCTAATCGGCGCAGGCAGGTTGAACACGGACAGCGCACAGAAACCGAAACGTACACGGCGTACGTGAGGATTTCGGGCACTGCCCGGGTTCAAGCTGGCAAGTCAGATAGCCAATGGCCCGGAATGTTAGAAGTCGTAGCGCAGACGCACCAAATTCATATCGCCCAGGTCATCAGTGCTGGAGGTAAACACGTGTTCATAATCCACGCGGAAGCCATAATCCAGCTGGAAGCTGATACCGACGCCGTTATCAATACGCTGATAGTTACGTCCATTCACGTATTCGATGCGATCGCCCATAAAGTACGGCTGAACAGATTTCACAGCGTACTGATTAACAGGGATCTTATAACCGGCGAAATACTCAACGCCCCACGCATCACCGGCGAAATAATTGTGAACCGTGTTTTTCTTGCTCAGCAGGAAGTTCTGATACCAGCCGCCGCCAGCAGAGAAGGTCCAGTTGTCCGGCGTCCAGCTCAGCGCGGTACCAAGGATATTCTGGTCATACGTTTTGCTGTCGTCATTGCCCGGATTGCGCATTTCAGCACGGGTATAGTTCCACGCAGCGCCCCAGGTCAGGGTGTTAGTCAGATGGTAATCCAGACCCAGTGAGCCGCCCCCCTTACGTTTGTAACGCAGGCCATTGCCCGGCAGGTATTCGTTATCATCGAACAGATAAGAGGCGTAAAGATCCGCATCTCCGAACGTATTTTTATATTTCAGCATATTGCGTGAACGATAAGAGCCGTCATAGTCGCCGTTAATGCCATTACCCGGCGCCTGGCCGATCATGTCGTAATCCCAGATATCGGTTTTCGCCCCTACTACGTCATAGTAAATGCTGTTTTGCTGGCCGTAGGTTAAGGTTCCCCAGGTTTTGCTTTTCAGTCCGGTATAGAGCATACGGCGCGTGGTGTCGTGGGCGCCTTTTGCATAGTGGTTATCCCAGTCAAAGACCGCCGGAATATTGACGCCCAGTTCGTAGTAATTAATCCAGCTGATGTCATCAAACAGATAGTAATCACTGGCGAAGCGGAAACGCGTGCCGCCGTCAAAACCGTTACGTTTATAAGATCCTTTATCACCATCACCGGTCATCATGTTGAATTGTGGACGGATACTTCCCCCCACGGTGAAATTGAGACGGCTTAACGGATCGCCCGCTTGCGGATCTTGTTTAAGCAGCGTGATCTCTGCCTGGGTGGCAAATGAGGTCATTGCCACTGCCGCGCCGATCGTTATCGCCAGCGCTTTTATTTTATGTGCCATGCTGTTTCCTTGGTTAATAAGCAGCCAAATAGTTGCCAGCTGAATATTAACGCCGATTAAGCATGCCATGTTGTCGAGTTTTTCGTACTTCGTGCGCTTAAAAATCAGTGATTTAGCAATTTGTGCATTTAAAAAAATACACGCCGATTATTTAACCGACGTGTAATCAAAATGACATCTTTTTACTGGTCGAACTGGCGGAACAACGCTTTCCCTTTAAGTAAACGCGTACCCAGCCAGCCACCGCATGCGGACAGCAAGATAGCACCGCACAGAGGTAACGTGACCCACAGCCGCCAGTCCGGCTCCCAGGGGAAGTCAAAGACTTTCGTTTGCAGCACCGCCAGCGCCGTTTCAGCACCGATCGCCGCCACAAGTCCGGAGACGAGCCCGAGCAGCGCAAACTCACACCACAGCGTGGTGCGCAACAACCGCTTGCCAGCGCCGAGCGTGCGATACACCACCAGTTCCTGATGACGCAGACGCATCCCCACCTGCACCTGAGCCAGCAACAGCAGCACGCCGCAGAGCGTAACCAGCACAACCATCACTTCCAGCGCCCGGCTCACCTGCTCCAGCACCTGGCCAACCTGTTTCAGGATCGCGCCAATATCCAGCAGGCTGATAGTGGGAAACTCGCGGTTAAGCTGGGCCAACATACCGTTGCCATTCTGCCAGCGGAAACTGGTCAGCCAGCTTTGCGGCTGCCCCTCCAGCGCACCTTGCGGGAAGATAAAGAAAAAATTGGGGCGCAGGCTTTCCCAGTCCACTTTACGCAGGCTGGTTACTTTAGCGGTGAAATCCTGGGTATCGCCCATAAAAGTCACGCTGTCGCCGGGTTTAAGCCCGAGGCGCTTTGCCAGCCCTTCTTCGACTGAGACCTCACCGGCTCCGGGCGGCCAGGTGCCCGCGGTAATCGGGTTGTGGTTTGCCTCATCCCTCTGCCATGTCAGGTTCAGTTCGCGGTTCAGTGCCTCATCCGGATTGCCTTCCGTGCTCTGGCCGTTAATCTGCGTCAGCCGGGCACGTACAATAGGCCAGAATGCCTGTGGCACAACATGATGCTCAGAGAGAAACGCTTTCACCGGTTCGACCTGCTCCGGAGCAATATTAATGAGGAAATAGTTCGGGCTTTCCGGAGGAAGCTGTTGCTGCCACCGGTCGAGCAGATCGCCACGCAGCACCAGCAACATCGCCAGCAACATGAAGGAGAGCGAGAAAGCCGATAACTGACTGAGCGTTGACCATGGCTGGCGCAACAGGCGATTGACCGCCAGACGCAGTGGCAATGTTTTGAGGGTAAGCTTTTTCATCACCCGCAGCAGCAGCCAGCCAACAACACCGCAGATCAAGGCCAGCACCACCGCCCCGGCCAGCACTGACCATAGCAGCATACTGGCCCCCATCAGCCAGGCCAGCAACAAGACGGACACGATGCTGATAACAGGAATATAAAATCTCAGCGGCCAGATATCGGCGACAGCATCACGGCGTAACACACGCAAAGGCTGCGTTGCCAGTAATAAACGCCAGGGCCGTAACCCCACCAGCAGGGAAATCACCAGCATGGCGCCAATCGACCAGAGCCACGGCCAGCCGCTGGCAGCAGGCAGTGCCGCCGGCAGAACCGGTTTAAGCAATATCAGCAGGATTTTTTCAAACAGCAATCCCATCGCACCACCGGTGACAGAGGCCAGTGCGAGTATCATCAGCCACTGGCCGACGATCAGTTTGCGCAGTTGCGCTCTGCCCGCCCCCAGCGTTTTGAGGATCGCCACCAGGTCGTAGCGACTGCGGCAATAGTGTCCCATCGCAACAGCCACCGCCGCCACCGACAGCAGCAGCGTTAATAACGCCGATAGCAGTAAGAACTGCTGGGAACGCTGTAATGACTTACCGAGCGCCCCGTCATCCTGCTCAAGGCCATACCAGCGGTTTTCCGGCTTAAGCTGCGGCAATAACCATTTTTCGTATACGTCCAGTTGTGCGGGCGTTCCGGCAAATTTTACCCGCCAGGTGACACGGCTTCCCGGCTGTACTGCTCCGGTTTTCGCCACATCCGCCGTGTTCATTAATAATCGTGGCGCCATTTCGAACGGGTTAAAGCCGGAATCCGGCTCCTGTACCACCTCCCCGGCGATACGCAATGTGGCGTCCCCCACATCAATCGAATCGCCGGTTTTGAGGTTTAACAGCGCCATTAGCCTTGGAGCCAGCAGCACCGTTCCGGGCTGCGGTTTGACCGCAGGCGGCGAGGTTTGCAGGTCGCCATATAGCGGATAACTGTCATCTACCGCTTTCACGTTTGCCAGTTGTGGTGTGTCACCGGCGAAGGTCATAGTGGCAAAGGAGAGTTGCTCACTAACTTTAAGCCCCTCTTTTCGCGCCTCTTCCAGCCAGGCCTGCGGGATTTCACGTGAGCTGCGTAGCGCCCTGTCGCCCGCCATAAACTCACGGCTCTGCTGGCTTAACCCTTTTTCCATCCGGTCGCTGATCTTGCCCAGCGCCAGCACACAGGCCACGGCCAGACTTAGCGCCAGCCAGACAATCAGCAGCGAAGGAGAGCGCCATTCGCGCCAGAACCAGCGGGCGATCATGCTTCCTCCCGCAGTTCGCCGTTCACCAGGCGTAAGCGTCTGTCGCAACGCGCTGCAAGTTGCGGATCGTGCGTGACCAGAATCAGCGTGGTGCCATATTGCTGATTCATCGAGAAGAGCAGATCGGCAATTTTATCGCCAGTCTGCCTGTCGAGGTTGCCGGTGGGCTCGTCGGCAAACAGTAGCGCCGGGCGGCCATTAAACGCACGGGCCAGCGCCACACGCTGTTGCTCGCCGCCGGAAAGCTGCGCCGGAAGGTGATCGAGACGTTTGCCCAGCCCTAACTCCTCCAGCAGCCCTTTGGCGCTGGCACGACTCTGCGCGCTATTCTCGCCACGCAGTAACGCCGGAAGCTCGACGTTTTCCAGCGCATTTAGCGTAGGGATGAGCATAAAAGATTGAAAAACAAAACCAACATGATCTGCCCGTAGCTTTGCCCGCGCCTCTTCGTCCATCGCGTGAAGCGGCTGACCCAGCAGGTTTACTTCACCACTACTGCCATCATCAAGCCCGGCAAGAATCGCCAGCAATGTCGACTTACCTGAACCGGATTCACCAATCAGGGCAATGGTCTGCGCCCGTTTGACAACAAGCTCAACTCCGGTGAGGATGGAAAGTTCCTGCTCCCCCTGACCGACGGACTTCTTAAGATGATGAACTTCAACAATGTTTTCCGCTGGCATTTGGCCTTCCTGTTTCTGCTTCTGTTTAGCCTGCGTGCCGCCGCGGCGGACACGTTACTGGTTCTGGGAGACAGCCTGAGCGCGGGCTATCGCATGGCGGCCAATACCGCCTGGCCTGCGTTGCTCAACGAGAAGTGGCAACAAAAACCGCCTGTCATCAACGCCAGTATTAGTGGCGATACCTCGCAACAGGGGCTGGCACGCTTACCTGCGTTGCTCAAAGAACATCAGCCTCGCTGGGTACTGGTGGAGCTGGGAGGTAATGATGGTCTGCGCGGCTTTGCGCCCCAACAAACAGAACAAACGCTGCGCACTATTTTGCAGACGGTAAAAGCCGCAAACGCCAGGCCCTTGCTGATGCAAATACGGCTGCCCGCCAACTATGGACGCCGTTATACTGAGTCATTCAGCGCCATTTACCCTAAGCTCGCCAAAGAGTTTGATATTCCTCTGTTGCCATTTTTTATGGAAGAGGTCTATCTCAAACCCCAGTGGATGCAGGATGACGGGATTCACCCGAACCGTGACGCTCAGCCTTTTATTGCCGACTGGATGGCGACCCGGTTGGCTCCTTTAGTTAATCACGACTCCTGATTTATCAGGGACGCTTTCAGGTAAAGTTATGCAAAAAACGATCTTAATAACAGGATGTTCCAGCGGTATTGGTCTGGAAAGCGCCCATGAACTCAAGCGTCAGGGCTTTCGCGTTCTGGCTGCCTGCCGAAAAAGCGACGATGTCGCGCGCATGAATCAGGCTGGCTTTACCGGCATATTGCTGGATCTCGACGTCCCCGAAAGCGTAGAACGCGCCGCTGACGAGGTCATTGCCCTGACGGAAAACCGTTTGTATGGCATTTTTAATAATGCGGGCTTTGGCCTGTATGGGCCACTGTCCACCATCAGCCGCGAGCAGATGGAACAGCAGTTTTCCGCCAATTTTTTTGGCGCACATCAGCTTACCATGCGCCTGCTGCCCGCCATGATCCCGCACGGCGAAGGCCGCATTGTGATGACCTCCTCGGTAATGGGGCTGATTTCAACCCCTGGTCGTGGCGCTTATGCAGCCAGTAAGTACGCCCTGGAAGCCTGGTCCGATGCGCTGCGTATGGAACTGCGTCACAGCGGCATCAAGGTCAGCCTGATTGAGCCGGGTCCTATCCGCACCCGTTTTACCGAGAACGTCAACCAGACACAAAATGACAAACCGGTTGAAAATCCCGGTATCGCCGCACGTTTTACCCTTGGCCCGGAGGCGGTAGTTGCCAAAGTGCGCCATGCTTTTGAAAGCCCGACCCCCAAACTGCGCTATCCGGTCACGGTCGTCACCTGGGTGGTAAGCCTGTTGAAACGCATACTGCCGGGACGAGCAATGGATAAAATTTTACACGGGTGAGTTGAAGGCACGGCGCCTGTCCCCATGTATGAATAAACACTTAAACAGAGAATGACTCATGTCTGTACAGAACATCGTCAACATTAACGAAGCAAATCTTCACCCGACGCTTGAACAGTCAATGACCACGCCGGTGCTGTTCTATTTCTGGTCAGAGCGTAGCCAACATTGCCAGCAGTTGACCCCGGTGCTGGAAAGCCTGGCGGCGCAGTATAACGGGCAGTTTATTCTGGCGAAGGTGGACTGCGATGCTGAGCAGATGCTTGCGTCGCAGTTTGGTTTACGCGCGATCCCAACGGTTTACCTCTTCCAGAACGGCCAGCCGGTCGATGGTTTCCAGGGACCTCAGCCGGAAGAGGCCATCCGCGCCCTGCTGGATAAAGTCCTGCCGCGTGAAGAAGAGTTAAAAGCGCAGCAGGCAATGCAGCTGATGGAAGAAGGTAAACATGCCGAAGCGTTACCACTGTTGAAAGAAGCCTGGCAGTTATCGAAGCAGAACAGTGAAATCGGCCTGCTGCTGGCAGAAACACAAATTGCGCTCAACCGCTCTGATGATGCCGAAGCCGTACTCAAGACCATTCCACTACAGGATCAGGACACCCGCTATCAAGGGCTGGTGGCACAAATCGAGCTGCTGAAAAAAGCCGCCGATACGCCGGAGATTCAGCTTCTTTTGGCGCAGGTCGAGAAAAACCCGGCGGATGCCCAACTGGCAACGCAGCTGGCGCTGCAACTGCATCAGGTTGGTCGCAATGAGGAGGCGCTGGAACTGCTGTTCGGCCACCTGCGTAAAGATTTAGGCGCAGCGGACGGCGAGGCGCGCAAAATGTTGCAGGAAATTCTTGCCGCTCTGGGTACCGGCGATGCACTGGCTTCTAAATACCGTCGCCAGCTCTATTCCCTGCTGTACTAGTCCCGCCCGCTAAATTTGGGGGTCGCCCTGTTAAGATCCCCAAATTTGGTTAGAATGACATCAAATTAAACAGGAGGTTTATTTGATGCTCATCGTCATCCCCGTTCTTATCTTCGTCGCGCTGGTCATTGTAGGCGCGGGTGTCAAAATCGTTCCGCAAGGATATCAGTGGACGGTAGAACGCTTCGGTCGTTATACCCGCTCGCTCCAGCCGGGTCTGAGCCTGGTCGTACCGTTTATGGACCGTATTGGTCGTAAGATCAATATGATGGAGCAAGTACTCGATATCCCTTCCCAGGAAGTCATTTCCAAAGATAATGCCAACGTCACCATCGATGCGGTGTGCTTTATTCAGGTTATCGACGCCCCGAAAGCCGCCTATGAGGTGAGTAATCTGGAACTGGCGATCATTAACCTCACCATGACCAACATCCGTACCGTGCTCGGCTCAATGGAGCTCGACGAAATGCTCTCTCAGCGAGACAGCATCAACACTCGCCTGCTGCATATTGTGGACGAAGCCACCAATCCGTGGGGCATTAAGGTCACCCGTATCGAAATTCGCGATGTTCGCCCACCGGCAGAGTTGGTCTCCTCCATGAACGCCCAGATGAAAGCCGAACGTACCAAACGCGCTTACATCCTGGAAGCCGAAGGGATTCGCCAGGCAGAAATTGTCAAAGCGGAAGGTGAAAAGCAGGCAAAAATCCTCAAAGCCGAAGGTGAACGCCAGTCGGCATTCCTTGAAGCTGAGGCTCGTGAACGTTCGGCGGAAGCGGAAGCGCGCGCGACCAAAATGGTCTCAGAGGCGATTGCTGCGGGTGATGTGCAGGCGATTAATTACTTTGTGGCACAAAAATACACCGAAGCGCTGCAACAAATTGGCTCGGCTAATAACAGTAAAGTAGTGATGATGCCGCTGGATGCCAGCAGCCTGATGGGCTCAATTGCCGGGATCGCAGAACTGGTAAAAGAGAGTACCAGTGAACGGAAAAAACCATGATAGCCCTGCTCTTTGAACATGCCTATATCTTCTGGTTAACTCTTGGCGGCCTGCTTCTGGCGGCTGAGATGCTCGGCGGCAACGGCTATTTGCTGTGGAGCGGCGTGGCGGCGGTAGTCACCGGCCTGCTGGTCTGGCTGGTTCCGTTCGGCTGGGAATTACAGGGGGTGATCTTCGCGGTACTTACGCTTATCGCCGCCTGGCTGTGGTGGTTGTGGCTTTCCAGACGGGTACGCGAGCAGAAACCGGCGGATGCGTCGCTTAATCAACGTGGGCAGCAACTGGTTGGTCGTCGTTTTATCCTGGATAATGCGCTGGTCAATGGGCGCGGCCATATGCGGGTGGGAGATAGCTCCTGGCCGGTGAGTGCCGGGTCAGATTTACCGGCAGGAAGTAAAGTGGAAGTGATTGCCGTCGAAGGCATTACGCTGCACATCAAAGCTACGGTCGAATAATCGTCATAATACGCAAGGAACGATGGTGAAAAAAAGCCACCTCACGCTGGGCCTGTGCCTCTCATTTGCCGCCAGCAGCGCTGCGCTGGCGTCTATGGATATGGATTCTTGTGCCTGGGCGAGCCCGGGTTGTTTTCTGGTCAGCCCGCCGGTTCTTGGCGTGGCAAACGACACCCGCGACAACCTGCTACGACTGCTGGATGAGCAAAAAGGCTTTTCATCCCTGCGCCAGCCTGTCCCGACGGATATCACCCGCAGCCGGGATTTCTATTTCGGCATGCATATGCTGGATTACGATCCCCCGGTGGATGACGACACGGATACGGCATCCGGCACGGACCCTCTTAGTCAGCAAATCGCCACCCTGGGCCTTGATGCCGAGGCCATCGCGCATCTGACGGCGCTACAGGACGAAAACGAAAACCGCTTTGTGTCGCTCAACAGCGATACCCTGTCAGATTTTTTTGCCGCATTGCTGGCTGATACAACACTCACTCCCGAACAACGCCAGACGCTGGCGAAAACGCGCCTGCTTGTCGATGGCAGCAGCAATGCCCAGGATGCGCTCAACAAGCTCACCGTACCGGATGGCTCCGCCGCCGCGTTCCGAGACTATTTACAGGCCGCCAATCAGTTTTATGCCGGGAATTACGCCGCCGCCGGACAAGGGTTTACCGCCCTTAGCACGAACCCGCAGTCGTGGATCGCTGAAACCGCCAGCTACATGCTGATGCGTAATGCGCTCAACGCCAGCAGTGAGAATGCCAACGGCGAATACGGTGATTTCGACGTCACCAAAGTGGATAAAACCCAGGCGCAACAGGCGCGGGACAGCGCGCAGAACTACCTCAAAAAATGGCCGCAGGGCAAATACGCCGACTCGACGCAGGGGTTGCTGCGCCGTATCAACTGGTATTTGCAGGACTGGAACACCCTGGCAACGCTCTATGAACAGATCCTGCCGCAGGCTGCCGACAGCGATGCGCTGAGCGCCCTGATTAACGAAAGCGACAACAAGCTGCTCAGTAAGGACCTCACCTGGGGAGACGGCTATTTTCTGAGTGCGCCCGATGCATCGCTGCTGACTTTTATCCAGACGCTAAGGCTAATGCGCGATAACCAGTGCGAGAATCACGAGCATTGTGTCGATCAGGCGTATCTCGACGGCCTCAAAGCCGATTTCGAGAAAAACAAGCGTGCAGACCTGTGGAACTATTTGCGCCTGATGCTGGCTTACAACAAACAAGATTACGCTACGGTGGTAAAAGACATCACCCCGGCACAGAGCCTGCCCGAGCATAATATCCTCGCGTTTAGCGAACAGGCGCTGTATGGCGATGCGCTGATGGGCCAGAAGCAATGGGCTGCCGCACGCGATCACTGGCTGCATCTGCTGGATCTCAGCAAAGATGCAGAACAGCAACAACTGATCCAGGCAAAACTGGCAGCCACGCTGGTCGACAGCGATGCGCTGGAGAAGATTTTCGCCCCGGACAGCCGGATAACGAATCTGCGCTACCGCTCACTGGTGCTGAAAACCAAAGCCTCGCCTGAACTGTTACGTCAGCAGGCGAGTAAGGGGCCAAATAATGAAGAACGCACTATTGCCCTGCATACCTTGCTGACGCAGGATCTGGCGCAAGGCCGCTATGCTGACTGGTTGCAGGATAAATCGCTGCTCACGGCCATCACCGCCGCCATTCCCGGTGAAGCATTTGATGATGTGGATGTCAGCGTCTTTAAATGGACAGGTACAGACCCGGAAAAAACCTATGTTTGCGCATCCCTGGACGAGACCGTTGGTGTACTGAGTAAAAATCCGCAGGATGGACACGCCCTCAACTGCCTGGGCGAATTTTTCCGCACCACACAAACCGAAGTCAGCCTGGCGAAAGACCGTGGCGGCAACGATGCGCTTGATATCGCCACTCGTCAGGACGATTTTTCCGGGAAACCACACCGTCTGGCATGGTACCAGCAGGTCATTAACGATGCGAAAACAGAACCGGAAGATAAAAGCTATGCCCTTTACCGCGCGGTGATGTGCTATTCGCCATCAGGCTACAATGATTGCGGTGGCGAAGATGTTGATAAAGCCGTGCGTAAAGCCTGGTTCCAGCAACTCAAGCGCGATTATCCGGGAAGCGTATGGGCGAAAAGCCTCAAGTATTACTGGTAATCGCCTTCATCAGTTCCTTGTTTATGTCTGTGGCGAATGCCGCAGACGGGCAAGATTTTTGGTTATGGTCGGGTGTTAAAACCGGTGACGCGCTGCGTGACGCCCGCACCGTCTATCTGCACCAGGGCGATGTTATTACCCTTTCAGGTACTGCCGTATTTGAACGTAAGGGATTACCGGTTAGCCGCCTGACGTTTCCCCGTATCTGGCTGACGGTGCGCCTGACGACACTCGATGTTTCTGATGAGATGCTGGCACGCCTGAACCGTCTGTTGCTGCGCTGGCAGGCCGCCGGCAATAACGTGGCGGGCCTGCAGATTGATTTTGATGCCGCTACGCACCGCCTTGAACATTACGCGCAGTTTCTGCATCGGTTACGGGAAATCCTCTCGCCGCAGTTCGCTCTGGGCGTCACGGGCCTGCTGGACTGGGCGAAAACCGGTAGTGTGAAAACGCTCAACGCCCTTCCGGTGGATGAACTGGTGGTACAAAGTTATCAGGGCCGCAATACCGTAGAGGATTACACTGCTTACCTTCCGGCGCTGGCCGGATTACGCATTCCGTTTAAAGTAGGACGCGTGCAAAACGGCGTCTGGGATCCGCATGAGGAACAGCGCCTTGCCGCCTCGCCATGGTATCGCGGCACGGTGATCTTTATGCTTAACCCTTAGCGTGTGCCCGGTGATGGCAGCAGCCGGAGAGATTATCAATAATCGGGCAGTCGGCGCTGTCATCGCCAGGGCAGGCTTCCGCCAGCGACATAAGCTGCTTACGCATCGCTTCCAGCTCGACGATATGGCGCTCGATTTCGGCCACTTTTTGCAGTGTACGGGCTTTGACATCTGCGCTGTGACGGGCCGGATCGTTAAACAGATTCACCAGTTCGCCACACTCTTCGAGGTTAAATCCCACCTGCCGCGCCTGGCGTAGCAGCGTCAATTCATTGATGTGTTGCTGCGTGTAGCTGCGGTAGCCGTTTTCCCCCCGCAGCGGCGGCGTCACCAGCCCTTTATCTTCATAAAAGCGAATCGCTTTGCTGGTTAATCCGGTCTTTTTCGCCACAATGCTGATATTCACATTTCCCCCTTGACCTTCCCCTTGATGGAAGGTTTAACCTGTTACACAGTCAGTACACGTGATTAATCAGGTCAATGTTTATACGACCTATCATACAGGAAATTAATTATGTCTCACATTACAGAGCTGGAGCTGGACGGGCTGTCCTGCGGTCACTGCGTTAAACGCGTTAAAGAGAGCCTGGAACAACGTGCTGACGTTGAGCAGGCAGAAGTCACCCTCACCCATGCACAAATTACCGGCAGCGCCGATACCGCTGCGCTCATCGATACCATTAAACAAGCCGGGTACGGTGCGAGCGTTAGCCACCCAAAGGCTAAACCGCTGGCAGAGTCATCTACCCCGTCGGAAGCGCTGACAGCGGCCACCCCTGAGCTTCCGGCAACGGATGGCCTTGATGACAGCCAGCAGCTGTTAATCAATGGTATGAGTTGCGCCAGCTGTGTCTCCCGCGTACAGAAAGCCTTGCAGGCGGTTCCGGGGGTCACACAGGCACGGGTCAATCTGGCGGAGCGTACTGCGCTGGTGATGGGCAGCGCCTCCGCTCGTGATTTAGTCAGCGCCGTCGAAGGTGCAGGTTACGGCGCAGAAGCCATTGAAGACGACATTAAACGCCGCGAGCGCCAGCAGGAAACGGCTATTGCCACCATGAAACGTTTTCGCTGGCAGGCCATTGTCGCCTTGCTGGTCGGCGTGCCGGTAATGGTCTGGGGGATGATGGGTGACAACATGATGGTCACCGATGCCAACCGCTCCCTGTGGCTGTTTATTGGCCTGTTGACGCTGGGCGTAATGATTGTCGCAGGCGGCCATTTTTATCGTAGCGCGTGGAAAAGCCTGACCAATGGCACGGCCACCATGGATACCCTGGTGGCGCTCGGTACCGGTGCTGCCTGGCTTTACTCAATGAGCGTCAACATCTGGCCACAGTGGTTCCCGATGGAAGCACGCCATCTCTATTACGAAGCCAGTGCGATGATCATCGGTCTGATTAACCTCGGCCATATGCTGGAAGCGCGGGCGCGCCAGCGATCCTCGAAAGCGCTGGAGAAATTACTCGATCTGACGCCTCCCACCGCCCGTGTGGTGACCGACGAGGGCGAGAAAATCCTGCCACTCGCCGAGGTTCACCCCGGCATGACGCTGCGCTTAACCACCGGCGATCGGGTGCCAGTCGATGGAGAAATCAGCCAGGGAGATGCATGGTTTGATGAAGCCATGCTCACGGGCGAACCGATTCCCCAGGAAAAAAGCACTGGCGATGCCGTGCACGCCGGAACGGTGGTACAGGACGGAAGCGTACTGTTTACCGCCAGCGCGGTGGGCAGCCAGACAACGCTGTCGCGTATTATTCGCATGGTGCGTCAGGCACAAAGCAGTAAACCGGAAATCGGCCAACTGGCGGATAAAATTTCGGCGGTGTTTGTTCCCGTCGTGGTGGCGATTGCCCTGCTGAGCGGCGCTATCTGGTATTTCTTCGGTCCGGCGCCGCAAATCGTCTATACGCTGGTGATCACCACCACGGTTCTGATTATCGCCTGCCCCTGTGCATTAGGGCTGGCAACGCCGATGTCGATTATCTCGGGCGTAGGTCGCGCGGCGGAATTTGGCGTACTGGTGCGGGATGCCGACGCACTGCAACGGGCAAGCTCCCTCGACACGCTGGTGTTTGATAAAACCGGCACCCTGACCCGCGGTAAACCGCAGGTGGTGGCCATCAAAACGGCGAATGGCTTTACCGAACGTCAGGCGCTGCGCTTTGCCGCCGCGCTGGAACAAGGCTCCAGCCACCCGCTGGCGCATGCCATCCTCGAAAAAGCGGGCGATGAAGGGCTGCCGACCGTGCAGAACTTCCGCACGTTGCGCGGTCTTGGCGTGAGCGGCGAAGCAGAAGGCTGCAACTTACTGCTTGGCAATCAGGCGCTGCTGTTACAACAGCAGGTCACTGTACGCGAACTGGAAGACGAGATGGCATCACAGGCCGCACAAGGGGCGACCCCCGTTCTTCTGGCGGTTGATGGAAAAGTTGCCGCGCTGCTCGCCATTCGCGATCCGCTGCGGGAAGATAGCGTCAGCGCTCTTCAGCGCCTGCATCGTGCCGGGTATCGTCTGGTGATGCTGACCGGGGATAACCCCACAACGGCTAAAGCCATTGCAAAAGAAGCCGGGATTGATGAGGTGATTGCCGGGGTTTTACCGGATGGTAAAGCTGACGCTATTGCCAAATTACAGCGTGAAGGTCGCCGGGTGGCGATGATCGGTGACGGTATTAACGATGCCCCGGCGCTCGCCCGGGCGGATGTGGGTATCGCCATGGGCGGCGGGAGTGATGTCGCGATTGAAACCGCCGCCATCACCCTGATGCGCCACAGCCTGACGGGCGTTGCGGACGCGCTGGCTATCTCGAAGGCGACACTGCGCAACATGAAGCAAAACTTGCTTGGCGCGTTTGTCTATAACTCACTTGGCATTCCCATTGCAGCCGGGATCTTATGGCCTCTGACGGGCACTCTGCTTAACCCGGTTGTGGCGGGTGCCGCCATGGCGCTCTCTTCTATTACCGTGGTGAGCAATGCAAACCGCCTGCTGCGCTTTACGCCAAAAGAGTAACCGCTGCCGCCCCGCCATCCGGCGGGGCAATTGCACCTTTCTCCCCTACGCGCTAGCATGACGTTTTCATTTCAGGAAGCGCGTATGGGCCTGTTTGACTGGTTAAAAAGCTTTTTTCGCACGCGCCGTTATCCGTGGCCCGCTGTAGATATTACGTTGTCGGGCAATCGTCATCTGCATCTGATTGGCAGCATCCATATGGGTACCCAGGGAATGTCTCCCCTGCCCGCCCAACTGCTGCAAAAACTGCGCAAAGCCGATGCGCTGATTGTCGAAGCCGATGTCGCCAGCGGCGGTTCACCCTTTGTCGATATTCCCGATAGTCCGCCCCTGTCAGAACGTCTTAGCCCTGCGCTACTCACCCAGTTGAGAGAGACTATCGAAGGCCTTGATCTGTCGCAGGATGAATTCGAGACGCGCCCCGCCTGGCATATCGCACTGGTGTTACAGGCCATGCAGGCACAGCGGCTGGGCCTTCGCCCCGACTACGGCATCGATTATCAGTTGCTGCAGGCGGCGCGTCAGTTTTCAACGCCGGTGATTGAACTGGAAGGTACGGAAAATCAGGTCGCTATTTTGCGTCAGCTGGCGGATGGCGGTCTTGAACTGTTACAGGACACGCTGACCCACTGGCGTGAAAATGCGCGTCTGCTGCAGGTCATGATGAGCTGGTGGCTGGAATCACCGCCTGCCAGTGAGCCGCTGTCGCTCCCATCAACGTTCAGTCAGTCGCTGCATGATGTGCTGATGCATCAGCGTAATCGCGCCTGGTGTGAACGGCTGCTGGCGTTGCCCCCGGGGCGTTATGTGGTCGCCGCAGGCGCACTGCATTTGTACGGTGAAGGGAATTTGCCGTCGCTGTTAGCGCAAAAAAATGGCCAATAAGATTATTGGCCCGTCAAAGAGGAATTTCAGTTTTTATAGTTATACCGAAGCTCGTGCTTCGGACTAGCGGATTGTCGCTCAAACTTTTCTTCACTGCCAATACTATTGCGCAAGATAGTACTATTTTTGCGTGATAAAACGGGCGTAAGCTGGTGGCGTGAAATTACTGTGGTTTGAAGGATTGCTATGACTCCCGCCGTTAAGTTATTAGAAAAAAACAAGGTTCCTTTCCAGATACATACCTATGACCACGATCCGAACGAGACAAACTTTGGAGACGAGGTGGTGCGAAAACTCGGCCTGAACGCCGATCAGGTTTACAAAACACTGCTGGTCGCGGTTAATGGCGATATGAAGCATTTGGCCGTTGCGGTGACGCCGGTTGCCGGGCAACTGGATCTGAAAAAGGTCGCTAAGGCACTGGGCGCGAAGAAAGTGGATATGGCCGACCCGATGGTGGCACAACGCACAACCGGTTATCTGGTGGGCGGTATCAGCCCACTGGGGCAAAAGAAACGTTTGCCGACACTGATTGACGCCCCTTCACAGACATTCGCCACTATTTTTGTCTC
Source organism: Phytobacter palmae (assembly GCA_900112785.1). Classification (GTDB taxonomy): domain Bacteria; phylum Pseudomonadota; class Gammaproteobacteria; order Enterobacterales; family Enterobacteriaceae; genus Phytobacter; species Phytobacter palmae. The sequence continues at coordinate 340,036 of FONB01000002.1, forward strand.
CGGTGGCAAACGCGGGCTGGATATTGAACTGGCGGCGAGCGATCTGGCAAAAATGCTGGACGCGAAATTTGCCGATATCGCCCGCCGGGATTAACAGCGTCTGTGCAGTCGGGGCGTTACTGTCGAAAGCAGTTTGAATACGGGCAGCGCGCAGGAACCGGAGCGTACACAGAGTACGTGGGGGTTCCAGGCACTGCCTGGCTCAAATGACAAACAAAATAGCCCTGTTATTGCCAGCTCACCTCACCTTTCGGCTCGTAAACCCCCGCATCCAGCGGCGAATTCTGCTCGATATATTGCTTGAGCACTTCGGCATCAATAAAGCCGGTATTAACATAACCCGGTTTATTATCAATGCGCGGATAGCCATCGCCGCCGGTGGCATTAAAACTTAACGTTGCCAGACGGTAGGTTTTACCCGGGTCAATGGGCTCACCTTTAATTTTCAGGTCGCTGAGTACACCGTTCTTCGCCACAAACCCGACATTGGCAAACTGCGGATAAGCCCCTGAATCCGGTTTCATTTTCGCTACCGCAGTGAGATAGTCCGTCAACTCTTTACCGCTCATATCCGCATAGACCAGGGTGTTGCCAAATGGCTGAACTTTCAGCACATCTTTGTAGGTAATATCACCCTCTTCAATGGAATCACGCACACCGCCGCCGCTCATCACCGCCAGATCGGCATTGGTGCGCGCCATCTGCCCGGCCAGAATCAGACGCGCCAGGTTAGTCTGTACAAAGCGGACTTTACTGCGGTCGCCTTCGAGGTGGCCGTTGGTATTGCCGATTTTGACTTCCAGCTGCGCTTTACCTTTATTCTGGAAAGGCGTCAGCAGGGAGAGCATTTGCTGGTTTTCCTGGATTTCCGGGGTATAGAGTACGCGCTCACTCTTGCCGTTATCGTAAGTGATCTTCTTCTTGAGGTTCACCGGAATCAGTTGATAACGCACCAGCTTCATTTCACCATTGCGAAACTCAAAATCTGCACGCCCTACGTACTTGCCCCATTCATGAGCCTGGACAATCCAGATACCATTCTGCCGATCCGGCGCACAGGGCGTACCCGGAACGTAATTCACCTGCTTTTTATTCTCCGACGCCATGCACACCGGGTCTTGTGAGTGACCACCCACAATCATCGCCAGCGATCCGGCCGGGAGGCTTCGCGCCATCTCCACATCGCCCGGCGCATTGGAACCATGCTCACCATTGTCATAGTGCCCCATGTGGGTAGTGGCAAGGATGATGTCCGGCTTCTGGGTTTGCTGCAGTTCTTCAATCACCAGCTTTGCTTCGTCGGCCGGTTTGCGGAACTCGATATCGGTGAAATACTCGGGATTACCGATTTTTGCCGTGTCATCGGTGGTTAAACCAATCACGGCAATTTTCAGCCCTTGTCTGTCAAAAATCATCCACGGTTTAAACAGACGCTCGCCGGTGCTTTTCTGGTAAATATTGGCGGAAAGGAACGGGAATTTTGCCCACTTTTCCTGCTGGCGCAGCACGCTCATGGGATTGTCAAATTCGTGATTCCCCACGGCCATGGCGTCATAGCCAATCAGGTTCATGCCACGAAAGTCAGGCTCCGCGTCCTGCAGGTCAGATTCCGGCACGCCGGTATTGATATCACCGCCGGAAAGCAGGAGGACGCTGCCGCCTTCGCCCGCCACCTCTTTGCGAATACCGTCCACCAGCGTTTTCTGTGCCGATAAGCCATATTCACCGTAGTCGTTGCGCCAGAAGTGACCATGATGATCATTGGTATGAAGGATGGTTATCTTATACGTTTTGTCCTGCTCATAGGCCTGAGCCGAACCACTTGCCAGAGTAAAGGCGGCCAGCAGCGCCAGCACCATGCTCTTTTTTAACAATTTCATGCTTCTCTCCCTGATTCATTAACAAACGCAAAAGTACTGTGCCCGGAAAGAATAGACAAATAAGTTTTCAGAATTGCGACTTCCTTCAAACCTTATCCGCAGGTATGTTAGCCAGATAACTATTTCAGTTCTGACAATTCTTTCATCGCTAAACCTGACAGAGTATTTATGGCAATCAGTGAAACTCCGCAGCCACTGTCCCCATCTTCCGGGGCAGTTCCTAAGGCTCGCACCGCCTTTGGCATACTTGGTGCGATTAGCGTTTCCCATCTGCTTAACGATATGATCCAGTCGCTGATTCTGGCGATTTACCCTTTACTGCAAAATGAGTTTTCTCTCTCCTTTTTACAGATTGGGATGATAACCCTGACCTTCCAGCTGTCGTCATCACTGCTACAGCCGATTGTCGGATACTGGACGGATAAGCATCCGATGCCCTGGTCACTTCCCATCGGCATGTGCTTTACCCTCAGCGGTCTGGTATTGCTGGCGCTGTCGGGAAGCTTTGAAACGGTGCTGATCGCCGCCGCGCTTGTCGGTACGGGGTCGTCGGTGTTTCATCCTGAATCCTCTCGCGTGGCGCGTATGGCCTCGGGCGGCCGTCATGGGCTGGCGCAGTCTATCTTTCAGGTAGGCGGGAATTTCGGTAGCTCACTGGGCCCTCTGCTGGCGGCTATTATCATAGCCCCTTACGGCAAAGGTAATGTTGCCTGGTTCGTGCTCGCGGCGCTCCTGGCTATCGTGGTACTGGCGCAGGTCAGCCGCTGGTATGCCGCGCAGCACCGGGTAAACAAGGGGAAATCATCAGCGACGGTAATTAACCCCCTGCCGCGCAGTAAAGTAATTCTGGCGGTTTGCATCCTGTTAGTGCTGATTTTCTCAAAATATTTCTATATGGCGAGCATCAGTAGCTATTTCACCTTTTATCTGATGCATAAGTTCGATTTATCCATCCAGAATGCGCAAATTCACCTCTTTATTTTCCTGTTCGCCGTCGCGGCCGGCACGGTGATTGGCGGGCCTGTCGGCGATAAGATCGGGCGAAAATATGTAATTTGGGGCTCTATCCTCGGCGTTGCGCCCTTTACCCTGCTTTTACCCTACGCAACCCTGTTCTGGACGGGTGTATTGACGGTGATCATTGGCTTTGTGCTGGCATCTGCGTTTTCTGCCATTCTGGTGTACGCTCAGGAGCTGCTTCCAGGGCGTATCGGTATGGTTTCCGGGCTGTTTTTCGGTTTTGCCTTTGGCATGGGTGGCCTTGGAGCGGCTGTGCTTGGGGTTGTTGCCGACCATACCAGTATTGATCTGGTCTATAAAATCTGTGCTTACCTGCCCTTACTTGGGATATTGACCATATTCCTGCCCGATAATCGCCATAAAGCGTGATTTCTCTGGGGCCAAAGTCTGGCTTTGGCCCCTTTCTTCTCAGATATCTATGCATCTACAGCGGGATCTCTGCTTTCTATGGCCGGGTTACCCTTTATTTTCGCCCAAAGTGCCATTTTCCTCAGAATTCAACAATTATTCATAAACACAATGCTTAAAATTGTCATAAACTGTAACCTGGGTTTTGGTTAATAAACCAAAATGGATCCACGCATTAACGAAAGGAGACGGAATGCATCACGCCACACCGCTTATCACCACCATTGTCGGCGGGCTTGTTCTCGCTTTTATCCTCGGCATGCTTGCCAATAAACTTCGAATTTCTCCTCTGGTGGGTTATCTGTTAGCGGGTGTGCTGGCCGGACCTTTTACACCCGGTTTCGTCGCCGATACTAAGCTGGCACCGGAACTGGCAGAACTTGGCGTGATCCTGCTGATGTTTGGCGTGGGGCTGCATTTCTCTTTAAAGGACCTGATGGCGGTAAAGTCCATCGCCATTCCCGGAGCGATAGCGCAAATCGCCGTCGCCACGCTCCTGGGTATGGCGCTCTCCGCAACATTAGGCTGGTCGCTCATGACTGGCATTGTGTTTGGGCTGTGTCTCTCTACCGCCAGTACCGTGGTGCTGCTGCGCGCGCTTGAGGAGCGGCAACTCATTGATAGCCAGCGCGGGCAAATCGCCATCGGCTGGCTGATTGTCGAGGATCTGGTAATGGTCCTGACGCTGGTCCTGCTGCCCGCCGTTGCCGGGATGGTAGAAAAAGGCGACGTGGGGCTGGCGACGCTGGCTGTCGATATGGGAATAACCATCGGCAAAGTGGTCGCCTTTATCGCTATCATGATGCTGGTGGGCCGCCGTCTGGTACCCTGGATTATGGCGCGAAGCGCGGCAACGGGATCTCGCGAACTCTTTACTCTTTCGGTTCTGGCACTGGCTCTCGGTATCGCTTTTGGCGCGGTTGAGCTCTTTGATGTCTCCTTCGCGCTGGGTGCTTTCTTCGCCGGGATGGTATTGAACGAGTCAGAACTGAGCCACCGCGCCGCGCACGATACCCTGCCGCTGCGCGATGCCTTTGCGGTGCTCTTCTTTGTTTCCGTCGGCATGCTGTTTGACCCCATGGTGCTGTTTAATCAACCCCTGGCGGTGCTGGCCACGCTGGCAATTATCATTTTCGGTAAATCGGTTGCCGCTTTTTTCCTTGTTCGCCTGTTCGGTCACTCGCCGCGTACCGCTCTGACAATCGCCGCCAGCCTGGCGCAAATCGGTGAGTTTGCTTTTATCCTCGCCGGACTGGGCATGGCGCTGGATTTACTGCCGCAGGCAGGGCAAAACCTGGTGCTGGCTGGGGCAATCCTCTCCATTATGCTGAACCCGGTACTGTTCACATTACTGGAAAAATACCTCGATAAAACCGAAACGCTGGAAGAGCAAACCCTGGAAGAGGCTATCGAGGAAGAGAAGCAGATCCCGGTGGACATCTGCAATCACGCGCTGCTGGTTGGCTTTGGTCGTGTCGGCAGCCTGTTAGGCGAGAAGCTAATGGCCCAGGGGATTCCGCTGGTGGTTATTGAGACATCGCGCACCCGCGTGGATGAACTGCGCGAGCGTGGTATTCGTGCCGTGTTGGGAAATGCGGCCAACGAGGAGATCATGAATCTCGCGCATCTGGATTGCGCCCGCTGGTTGCTGCTGACGATTCCGAACGGCTATGAAGCGGGTGAAATTGTCGCAACGGCGCGCGAGAAATGTCCCAGCATTGAGATTATCGCCCGCGCCCATTATGACGACGAAGTGGAATATATTATCGAACGTGGGGCAAACCAGGTGGTGATGGGTGAGCGGGAGATTGCGAACACCATGCTGACGTTGCTTGAGAAGCCGCCAGTGGTTGAGTCGGTGACTGGCTAAAGGTATCACACACCTCTGAACCGTTGCCCGGATAAGCGCCAGCGCCATCCGGGAAACTACGGAAAAGCGTTGGGCTGAACTACCGTGACCAGTACGACTCTTCCAGACTGTCCTCACGCTCCGGCAGCCCACGGGACAAACGCGGCGCATGCTGGTTCAATACCTGATAGCTCACACGGTTGGCATATTTGCAGACCTGCGCCAGCGACGAGTAAGTCAGCCAGGTAAACTTGTGCTTACTGGAGTTTGGCACATTGATACGGTGGTAATTGTTGGCGGTGATATCATGCAACAATGCCGCCAGCGCGCCATCTCCCGCCCCGTTGGTATTCATGATTTTTTCCGGGCCGCCCATGTACGGGGCGATATGCGAATAAATGCGCAGCGGCTGCCGGCAATCTTTATGGCGCATCGCACGACTAAATTCGTACTGATTAAATTCGGCGATAGCGCCTGGCAATAAAGGATGCTGTGTCTTGCGTTTCGCTTCATCTTCGGTAAATCCGGCCATATACAGCCCCACCGGACCTGCGGTGCACAGCACCAGATCAACCCAGTCCAGCGCCTTATCCGAGGCCAGCAGCGGATCGCTTTCGCCGGTCAACGCCTGCGCCTCTTCTTCATTCATTGCCAGAATAGAGACGTGCTCTTTCAGGAAGTGCTGCCACCACTGCGGGTTATCAGCAATTACATATTTCGTGCCGAGCGTCAGTACCACCGGCACGTTGTGCTTTTTGGCGTAAGCCACGGCCTGCATGGTAGCTTCCGGCATCGGTTCACCCGGATTGCAACGTACCAGATAAGAGGTCAGCACCAGGGCGGAGGCTCCGGCAATGACCGATTCTGGAATACTTTCCGGGCGTAGTTGATTCATATGGCCAGGGCTAATGGCGAACGTGCGCTCACCCGACTCGCTGATCAGCGTAAAGCAGCGGCCAATTGCGCCTTCAACGCCTTGCAGATAGTTCAGGTCGGTACGGCTTGAAGTATTGCACAGGTAACGATAGGCATAGCTGCCAATCTCAATATTGCTGCACATCACGCCCAGTAATACCGAGCGGTCATCCGCCAGTACCGAGTAGTTGTGCATGGTATTGCCGATGGTGCCACCCGCAAACTGGTGGGTTATAAGGTTTTCGCGCACCAGCTCCTGATAAAGCGCCTCGGCCACATCGTCTGCAATTACCAGCGAATGACCCGCGCTCAGACCGTAACGGGCGATAAACGCATCATCCACTTTCGCTTCGATATCCACCAGCGTCTGGTCAATACCAACAACCCAGGAGGCACTTGCCTCATTCTCTGGCTGAATTTGCTGCAATAACGGATCGCGAGCGTTAACGGGAAAATAGTGTTTGGATTTACGTTTACCGGGAAATTTCATGGTCATTGTTACGGGTGAGTATTGGGCGGAGAATGGTAGCACATTCCCCGCCCGGCAAGCGATTAGCGATATTTCTCCGTCAGACTAACCATCATCTCGATATGATCCGGGGAATCATTAAGCGCTGGAATATATTCATATTTCTCACCCCCCGCTTCGAGGAAAAACTCCCGGTTTTGTACGGCGATCTCTTCAAGTGTCTCAAGGCAATCAGCGGCAAACCCAGGAGACATCACCTGAATATGTTTTATCCCCTTCTCACCAAGCATTTTCATGGTCTCATCGGTGTAGGGCGTCAGCCAGGGCTCCCGGCCAAAACGAGACTGGAACGTCATCATCACTTTCTCTGGCGGCAACTCCAGCGCTGAAACCAGCTCACGCGTGGTATCCCGGCAGCGCTGTGGGTAATCGTCACCTTCATCCGCATAGCGTTGCGGAATGCCGTGATAAGAGAGCAGCAGTAAATCAGGTTCGCCATGGCGAGCAAACGAAGCACGGACGCTATTTGCCAGCGCGTTGATATAAGCAGGGTCATCCGCATAGTCGCGAATAAACGAGATGCCAGGAATATCACGTTTAGGTGCAAGAATACGCGCAAGTTCGTCCCATACCGCCGCCACCGTTGAACAGGAGTATTGCGGATAGAGTGGCAGCACGACGATATGTTCAACACCTTGTGACTGTAGTTCCTCCACCGCGCTCGCCAACGATGGAGAACCATAGCTCATGCCCAGCGCAACGGGAACATCAGGAAGACGCGCAGCCAGCGCAGCTTGCTGTCTACGGCTGTAGACCATCAGCGGCGAGCCCTCTTCCATCCACACTGACTGATAGAGCTTTGCGACGCGCGGAGAGCGAACAGGCAGAATGACGCCGCGCAGCAACGGCCACCAAAGTAAACGAGAGGTATCGACGACGCGCTGGTCGCTTAAAAATTGCCGCAAATAGCGCTTAACGGCTTGGGGAGTGGGTGCTTCGGGGGTACCAAGATTGGCCAGCAGAATACCTGCTTTCGTCTGACTCATTCGCGCCTCTTAACCATTGAACTGGTTAATGATTGTAACTGAAAAGCGCGTAAACGAAACCAATCACAGCGATTGGAAGATTATCCCCGGCGGACACCGGGGATAAAGGCGATTAGCCGAGAATTTTTTCCAGCTCTGCGCGCACGTCAGCCACGGCTTTGGTGCCGTCAACTTTCGCGTATTTGGTGTTACCTGCCTGCGCTTCTTTGGAGTAGTAACCGATCAACGGCGCAGTCATCTGATGATATTCCACCAGACGCTTACGGACTGTTTCTTCCTGGTCATCTTTACGGGTGGTCAGCTCTTCGCCGGTCACATCGTCTTTACCTTCCACTTTCGGCGGATTGAATTTAACGTGGTAAACACGGCCCGAAGCGGCATGTACGCGGCGACCCACGATACGGTCGACGATCAGTTCGTCCGGTACGTCAAATTCCAGGACGTAATCGACCTTGATACCCGCTTCTTTCATAGCATCAGCCTGCGGGATAGTGCGTGGGAAGCCATCGAGCAGGAAGCCGTTACGGCAATCTTCCTGTGCAATACGCTCTTTCACCAGGGCGATAACCAGTTCGTCAGTCACCAGTTTACCGGCATCCATGATGTCTTTTGCTTGCTTGCCCAGTTCGCTGCCAGATTTAACAGCGGCGCGGAGCATATCGCCCGTGGAGATTTGCGGAATACCGTATTTCTCCATAATGAACTGTGCCTGAGTTCCTTTACCCGCGCCCGGAGCGCCAAGCAGAATAATACGCATTGCGGAAATCCCCTCAAATGTCGATTCAATTTTTCAAAAAGCGCTAAACGATACCACCAGAATGAGTATGGCTCAAGGAAGGCAGCGGGGCTGAAACGGTTAGTGAGAAAGAATGTTTGAAATTGTGGCAGCCCCTCTCTCCCGGAAGGGGGGAAAGGGGCACGTTACATGTTGTATTGCCTTGCCCCCTCCGGGGAGAGGGGAAAGTGAAATCAGGACATTAACAAGGTATTTAAACGCTTAATAAACAAGTTGGGATCTTCAAGCGTACCGCGTTCCGCGAACAGCGCCTGATCCAACAGCAGTTCAACCCACTCGCCAAACTTCGTTTCGTCCTGGGTATCGGCTGTACGTTTCACCAGCGGATGATCCGGATTCAGTTCAAAGATGTACTTCACTTCCGGTACGCTCTGGCCTGCAGCGGCAAACAATTTCGCCATCTGCGTACTCATTTCGTCGTTATCGGTGGTGACAATCGCCGGTGTATCGGTCAGACGATGCGTCAGACGCACCTCTTTCACTCGTTCACCCAACAGAGTTTTAACGCGATCAACGAACGGCTCCAGCGCTTTTTCTGCTTCTTTGGTGGTTTCATCCACTTCATCAGCCAGTTTATCCAGCGACTCGTCAGCCTTAGATACTGACTGGAACGGCTTACCGCTGAACTCGGTCAGGTAGCTCATCATCCACTCGTCGATACGGTCGGAGAGCAGCAGAACTTCGATACCTTTCTTACGCAGTAGCTCCAGATGCGGGCTGCTCTTCGCCGCCGCGTAGCTGTCGGCAGTAATAAAGTAGATTTTCTCCTGCCCTTCTTTCATGCGGGAGAGATAGTCTTCCAGTGAGACAGTCTGCTCAGAGGAGTCCGTGTGAGTAGACGCAAAACGTAACAGTCTGGCGATGGCTTCCTGGTTTGCGTGATCTTCAGCCGGGCCCTCTTTCAGCGCCAGGCCGAACTGTTTCCAGAAGCTCTGGTATTTTTCCGCGTCATCTTTCGCCAGCTTATCGAGCATCTGCAGAGCGCGTTTGGTCAGCGCGTTACGCAGATTACGGGTGACGGTGCTGTCCTGCAGAATTTCACGGGAAACGTTCAGCGGCAGATCGTTGGAATCTATCAGGCCGCGCACGAAGCGCAGATAGTTCGGCATAAACTGTTCGGCGTCATCCATGATAAAGACGCGCTGTACATACAGTTTCAGTCCATGCTTATGATCGCGGTTCCACATATCCCACGGAGCCTGTGAAGGGATAAACAGCAGGCTGGTGTACTCTTGCTTGCCTTCCACGCGGTTATGGCTCCAGGCCAGCGGGTCGGTAAAGTCATGGGCGATATGTTTGTAGAACTCTTTATATTCGTCGTCGCTGATTTCCGACTTGCTGCGGGTCCACAGCGCCTGCGCTTTGTTGATTTTTTCCCAGGAGACCACGGTTTCGCCGTCGACTTCTTCTTGTTTCTCAATTTCAACTGGCAACGCAATATGGTCGGAATATTTGCTGATGATCGAGCGCACACGCCAGTCATTCAGGAAATCATCTTCGCCTTCGCGCAGATGTAGCGTGATTTCGGTGCCACGATCCGCTTTGTTGATGTCGGCAACGGTGTATTCACCTTCGCCCGCGGACTCCCAGAACACGCCATTTTCAGCGCTTTCGCCAGCAGCACGAGTACGCACGGTCACTTTATCAGCAACGATAAACGCCGAGTAGAAGCCCACCCCGAACTGGCCAATCAACTGGCTGTCTTTCGCCTGATCGGAGCCCATCGATTCCAGAAACGCTTTGGTGCCAGACTTGGCAATCGTCCCCAGGTTCTCAATAACCTCGTCGCGGCTCATCCCGATACCGTTATCGGCAATGGTCAGTGTGCGGTTATCTTTATCAAATGAGACGCGCACACGCAGTTCGCCGTCACCTTCGTACAGATCCGGTTTGGACAACGCGCGAAAACGCAGTTTGTCCGCCGCATCCGAGGCGTTGGAGATAAGCTCACGCAGGAAGATTTCTTTATTGGAATACAGGGAATGGATCATCAGGTGCAGAAGCTGTTTTACTTCTGACTGGAAACCGCGGGTTTCTTGTCCTTTCATGTAAGTCGACCTCAACAATGCCATTAAAAAAGTAATAGCCGTGATTCTTCGCGCCGCGAATGTTTAGGCTATTGAAATGATGAGGGTGAGATGGGGATGCAGAGGGATTTTTTCAAGCGGAGGCCACATGCCGCAGCCTCCGTTTGGTCAGAATTTAATCTTGTGGCGACCCGCAAGCGAATGGGACAGCGTTGTACCGTCAACCATTTCCAGCTCGCCGCCAACGGGAACGCCGTGAGCAATACGGCTGGCTTCCACACCATATTGCGCGCAAAGCTCGGCGATATAGTTGGCGGTTGCCTCACCTTCCACCGTCGGATTAGTGGCGAGAATCACCTCTTGCAGCGATTCCGCCTGCAGACGCTGCTCCAGCCGATCAAGGCCAATGTCGTCCGGCCCGATACCATCGAGCGGCGACAAGTGGCCCATCAACACGAAGTAGCGTCCGGAAAATTGCCCGGTCTGTTCAATGGCATAGATGTCCGCAGGACTCTCCACCACGCAGATTTGACCATTTTCCTGACGGCGAGGATTGCTGCAAATATTGCAGACATCCTGTTCAGTAAAGGTGCGGCAATCGGCGCAGTGGCCAATTTCCGACATGGCGCGGGTCAATGCCTGCGCCAGGCGCATTCCACCGCTGCGGTCACGTTGCAATAGCGTAAACGCCATGCGCTGCGCCGATTTCGGGCCAACACCCGGCAGGCAGCGCAACGCCTCCATAAGCTGCGTTAACAGCGGACTGGTCTGCATCAGAACGGCATCTTGAAGCCCGGCGGCAGTTGCATACCGGAGGAAACAGAAGCCATTTTCTCTTTCTGGGTTTCTTCAATGCGGCGCGCAGCGTCGTTGAATGCCGCTGCCACCAAATCTTCCAGCATATCTTTATCGTCTTCCAGCAGACTCGGATCGATCTCAACACGGCGGCAGTTATGCGCACCGTTGATGGTCACTTTCACCAGGCCAGCACCAGACTCACCGGTCACTTCCAGCTTTGCGATTTCTTCCTGCATCTGCTGCATTTTTTCTTGCATCTGCTGGGCCTGTTTCATCAGGTTACCCAGACCGCCTTTTCCACCAAACATAGGCTCTTCTCTCAGTAAGTCATAGTTAGTTGACAGCAAGGGAGCTTACCATCAAATGGGACGAATACTCTCTTCATCCAGATCCGCATCGAAGAAACGCTGCAGGGTCTGAATGTTGTTATCCGTGATAATCGCCTCGCGCGCCTGCGCGAGTTTCTCTTCATATATGGCCTGACGCCATTCCAGCGGCGTTCGCACCGCCGGATTATCATCTTCAATGATAGTCAATTCAACCGTATTGCCGTGTAATGCCGAAAGCGCGTCCGCCAGCGTTTTTTGCGCAGAGGGCGAATTCAGGTGACGCTGAGCAGAACGCAGATGCAGACAAATTCGGCTCTCATCCTGCTCTTTCCAGGCATTCAGCGCCACCTGTTCAACCAGCTTAGGTAACGTGAGTCGGCTGATTTCCGCCGCCCAGGCATCACGTTCGAGCGATTCGTCTGCCAGTTTCTTCGACAACTCCGGTGTTTTTTCGTGCTCCAGCGCTTTTTTTAGCGCCTTCGGCGTGGCTACCGTCTCTTTCACCTCTTCGGTGACGGTTGTCGCTTTCCAGCGGTAGGCCTCTTTTTTTGCCATCACCTCTTCATGCGCAGAAGGTGCCGGACGCGATTGCACACGCTCGGTGACCGATGCCAGTCTTTCCAGCGCGCTATTGTTTACCGGCCGCGCGCGGGCTGCGGCTGCCGGTTCACTCTTTTTTGTTTTGTCCGCTCCCTGAGCGCGCTGCAGTTGGCGACGAGCCGCCAGCACCTGGCTGGTGGCATCAGGCAGAGTGACATCATGCTGCGGTTGCGGTTGCGGTTGTGGTTGCTGTTGCGGTTGCGATGGCGCCGACGGCACCGGGACCTGCGTCGGATTCATCACCGCCACTGACGCGGCTGGCGCGAAAGAAGCCCTGGGTGCATCCGGCACCGTTAATGGCTCACGCGGATGAAACGCCAGCGCGCGCAGCAGAGTCATCTCCATACCCATGCGTCTGTCCGGTGCATACGGTAACTCTTTTCGGCCAATGAGCAGCGTCTGGTAATAAAGCTGCACATCGCCAGGTGGCACTATGCGCGCCAGTTCCCGCATGCGTTGCTCAATGGGCGCCATATCGCTGCCCAGCGCTGCGGGGCTGAGCTGAATCATGGCGATACGGTGCATCAGCGTTTGCATTTCCACAAGCAAAGCTTCCCATTCCACGCCACGGGAGGCGGCCTCATTGACGAGCGCCATCGTCCGTTCACCATCGGCAGCCACGACTGCTTCAATCAACGCCAGGGCCTGGTCGTCATTGAGTGTTCCGAGCATCGAACTGACAACTTGCGCGGTCAGTTGGCCATCGCCGCTGGCAATCGCCTGATCGGTAAGACTCAGCGCATCACGCAGGCTGCCGTCTGCGGCGCGGGCCAGCAACTGAAGCGCGCGCAATTCGTGAGGAATGTTTTCGGCGTCAAGAATGTGCTCAAGCTGATGGCGGATTTGATCAACATCCAGTGCTTTAAGATGAAACTGCAGACAACGCGACAGAATCGTCACCGGCAATTTTTGCGGATCGGTCGTCGCCAGCAGGAATTTGACGTGCTCAGGCGGCTCTTCAAGCGTTTTCAACAGCGCGTTAAAGCTGTGGCGCGAGAGCATATGCACTTCGTCAATAAGGTAGACCTTGAAACGACCGCGCGCGGGGGCGTACTGCACGTTGTCCAGCAGGTCACGGGTATCTTCGACCTTGGTGCGGGATGCCGCATCAATTTCGATTAAGTCAACAAAGCGCCCCTGTTCGATTTCCCGACAGCTATCGCACACGCCGCAAGGCGTCGCGGTGACACCCGTCTCGCAATTCAGCCCTTTTGCCAGTAGTCGGGCAATAGAGGTTTTACCGACGCCACGTGTACCGGAAAACAGGTAGGCATGATGGATGCGTCCTGAGGATAAGCCGTTCGCCAGTGCGGTCAGCACATGCTCCTGGCCGACGACGTCAGCAAAAGTTTGGGGTCGCCATTTACGGGCTAAGACCTGATAACTCATTGGCAGGCTCTGAAACGCTGGAGGTGGATGAATAGGAGGGAATGCTATCACAACCTCACTTAATCAGCGAGGTTGTCTCATTTGGCAATAAATCGGATGTCGCCGTTACAGGCAGTTTAGTAACGGACAGCGCACAATATCCGGAACGTACGCGAAGTACGTGAGGATTACGAGCACTGGCCGGCGCTAAAATGACAAATAAGGCAGCCCGATAATTAATGCCCAGGGAATGGCACAAGACTAAAGCAGGTCAACCCCTGTTTTTCCAGACGTTGCTCACCGCCCAGATCAAACAAGTTAATGATGAACGCTGCATCGGTCACTTCACCACCTAAACGGCGGATCAGTTTTACCGTCGCTTCGATAGTGCCGCCCGTCGCCAGCAGATCGTCAACGACAAGGACTTTATCGCCAGCCTGGATAGCATCAATATGAATCTCCAGTTGATCGGTACCGTATTCCAGTTCATAGCTTTCCGCGATGGTTTCACGCGGCAATTTACGCGGCTTACGTACTGGTACAAAGCCAACGCCCAGGCCCAACGCAACCGGTGCGCCGAACAGGAAGCCACGTGCTTCTGTACCTACTACTTTCGTGATCCCGGCGTCTTTGTAGCGTTCGACCAGCAGTTCAATGCTGAGAGCGTACGCTTTCGGGTCTTCCAGCAAACTGGTGACATCACGGAACAGGATGCCCGGTTTCGGATAATCCTGAATGCTTTTGATGCTGTTTTTGAGAAATTCAAGCTGCTGCGCAGTCGCTGTCATGGGTTTTTGCCTGATAGAAACGGTGTTACTCACGGCGCACACTGAGGTTTCGCATGTAACCTGCGGTTAACATTTAACCAGTCGCGCCTGTGCTCGAAAACGCTCGAATTTACTGGCAGAACGAGACAATTGCAACTTCCATCGGTGAGCTTTATGGTTTTTGTTGCTTTGCGTCAATCACGGGCAGGCGCCACATAAAAATCAGCAGGCAAGACAAAATAACCAGCAGTAACCATCGCACCCATATTATCTTCACCAGCCAGAGCGAAATGGCGAAAGTTATGAGTATCACAGCGATGGCCCGGGGTTTAGCGCCCGGCGGCATTGCCTTATAGGTTTGCCAGTGACGCAAATAGCCGCCAAACCAGGAACGGTACAATAACCACTGGTGAAAACGGGGCGACGAGCGCGCAAAGCACCAGGCGGCCAACAGAATGAAAGGCGTGGTCGGCAGTAAAGGTAAAACGACGCCGAGAGTACCCAGCACTACCGCCAGCCAGCCAATGATGAGTAAAATAGTCCGTTTCATAGTGCGAATCATTATCATTGATGAGCGGCTAATGTAGCATAGTCGTCGCCATTTACAGGGGAGAGAATCGTGAGAAGCGCATTGCTTTTACAGGCTCTGGAACAAAAGCTGGACGAGCTGGCACGACAAATCGCTCCACAGGCAAAACACGCTACGGTGAGCCCACGTTTTGACCGTCATCTCTTTCGCACACGCAGCACCACCATGGAGGCTTGTCTGCAAGAAGCTCAGCAGAGTCTGATCGCGCTTCGCCATGCTGTCGACGCACAACAAATTGAGCAGGTAACCTGGCTTGCAGAGCACCTTGGCGCACAAATTGCGGCCCTTAGTCGCGAATCGGCCTCATGGTCGCTGCGCGAGTGGGATAGCCCCGCGCCCGGTATTCAAAAATGGCAGCGTAAGCGTCTGCAACATCAGCAATTCGAACAACGTCTGATGGCAATGAAACGTGAGCGTGAAGCGCGTCTGGCAAATGTCGACACTTTCGTTGAACAACAGCAATTACACAAAGAAATCATCGCATTTGAAGGGCGGCTTCGCCGCTGCCGCGAGGCGCAGGATAATATTGAACGGGTGCTGGCGCGCCTGACACGTTAACCCGAGGAGAGAGTATGTCCCTGGAAAATGCACCGGATGACGTCAAGCTGGCGGTCGATCTGATTATGTTGCTGGAAGAGCATAATATTGCGCCAGAAACCGTGCTTAAAGCGCTGGAAATTGTACAAAGGGATTTCGAACGCAAAGTGAGAGAGAGCCAGGATTAGGCCTGGGCGCGACCTGATGCCCTTCTCCACGTGACGAGGAAGAAAACGTTAGTCCGGATAAGCCGACGTCGCCAGCAGGAATAATCCGCGGCGGCGCTAACGCATACCGGGGGTACAACAGGAGGGGCTTGTTGACCAGGTAAGGCGCGCCGCCATCCTGGCAAGCCCCGCGCCTTTGAAGTAAGGGGATGAATCAGCCCTGTGCAGGCGTCGGATCGTCGCCTTTCAGCTCGCGTTTCACTTCCGTATGCTCTTCGCCGCCAGCATTGCGTAAATGGACTTCCAGCTGGTTGAAGGCGATGTTGATGTTATTTTCGCGACAAAGTCTGTCGATCGTGCGGTTCAGTTCATCCACCGTATAGCTACGATCGCGCAGTTCACGTACATACAGACGCAGTTCGTGATCCAGCGTGCTTGGGCCAAAAGTGGTAAAGAACACCGACGGTTCCGGATCGTGCATCACCTTCGGATGTTCCATCGCCGCTTTTAATAAGACCTCTTTCACCTTATCCAGATCGGAACCGTACGCTACCCCCAGACGGATTACCACGCGTGTAATGGTGTCTGATAACGACCAGTTGATCAGACGCTCGGTCACGAATGCTTTGTTGGGAATAATGACCTCTTTGCGGTCAAAATCGGTGATTGTGGTGGCACGTATACGGATCTTACTTACCGACCCGGAGAAGGTACCGATGGTGATGGTATCGCCAATACGCACCGGGCGCTCGAACAGGATGATAAGGCCAGAGACAAAGTTACCGAATATCTCCTGTAAGCCAAAACCCAGACCAACCGAGAGTGCTGCCGCCAGCCATTGCAGTTTGTCCCATGAGACGCCCAACGACCCAAACACCGTCATCGCGCCAACGGCAATGATGACATAGTTCAAAATAGTGGTAATGGCGTAGGATGCCCCCTGGCGCATGTTCAGGCGCGAGAGAACGATCACCTCCAGCAAACCCGGCAAGTTTCGAATTAGCGCCCAGGCCACCACCGTAGCAATCAATGCAAACAGTATATTTCCCATGGTCACGCTTTTTACTGCAGCGACGCCAGCCTCTGTACCGTTGTAGTGCCACAAAACAACGCTGTCCAGGTAGGCAAAAACAGTGATCAAATCCGACCAAATCGCCCAGAACACGACACCAAAGAGGGCGATCATCAGCAACATAGTGATACGTAATGTCTGCTGGTTGACCTGCTCCAGCGCAATGCCCGGCTCTTCCTGCGGCTCAGCGCCTTCTGCTCCCTCTTTAATCAGGTTCTGGCGACGAGCAAGCGCACGGCGATAAGCGATACGACGTGCGGCAACGCTCAGGCCGCGCAACACGGTCTGGTAAAGCAGATTCCAGAGAATGACCAGATAGACAGTTTCAATCCAGCGCCCGGCCAGGCGCAGCGTTGTATAGAAATAGCCGGTGGCCGTCAGCACCATCAATGCGACCGGCACAATCGCCAGAACGGTGATCGTGATAAGGCGAATACTGTGAGACTCTTTATCCCGCCAGCTTTCACGGAACATCGGCCACACCAGCCCGGTGATAACCAGCAAGTTAAGCAGAATTACCGTTTGTCCAAGGACATCATCCATCAGATGCAATGGCGACAGCTCAGAGACTACGGACCAAAAATGGAGCGGTAACAGCGCAAGGCTGATACGCACAATCTGTCGACGCCAGTGGCTGGTCAGCTGTTCCGGCATGTTGAAGTGGTTTACCGCCACGCCGTCCTTTTCCAGCACCTTCCAGCACAAACCGAATACCAGCCAGAATACTGTCAGTTTTTTACTGAACGACCACAGCAGTTCGCTGATATTGAGCTGCATCGTCAATAAAATGAGGCCAATGGCCAGAATGAGCAGGCACACAGGCAGCGCGCGAATGAGATCGATAAGAATCGCTTTCGGCGTATGTAACTGGCTGTCATTACGTAATTGACCAACCTGAGCCGCAAGACGCGCCTGATAGCTACGCAACCAGCTAAGACGCCAGCGAATTAAACCGGCAATTAACAACAGCGGGAGGCCCGCGAGGAAAGCGATAGCCACCGCAGGCCAGGCTTTCTCCCAGTTCACGGTGATTTTCATTTTGCTTATCTGGTCTTTCAGCGCCTGTGGGAAAGATTTAACCCAGTCCCAGTCCATCGGCTTGTTGCTGTTTACCCAGAAAATTTGCTGCGTCAGGATCTCCTGGAGGCTTTTCGACACGCTCATCAGCTGTTGCTGGTTAACCTGCAGATTAATCGCCATCATCAGCTGATTACCTAGCTGCTTATTTAACTGATCGAGCAGCTCACGACGCATGTCCACGACTTGTAACAGCGCGTCATGCACTTCATCGTTGACCTCACTCGAATGCCCCTCTTCCAGTTTCGCCACGAACGCATCGCTCTGGAAAAGGGCATCACGCTGCTGATTGATCTCAAACTGTTCCAGGCGCAGATCCGCAATACGGTTGGTCATGTCTTCCAGTTCATCAGCGGAAGGAAGCGTTTGTTGTTGCTGATAAAGGATGCGCGACAGCAGCAAACTACCTTTAAGCACCGAAATCTGCTCTTTTACGTTACGCTCAGATTGCAGCGCGCGATCAAGCCAGTTTTTTACTTTGATATTTTGCTGCACCAGCGAGTTGCCATTTTCCGTCGCGGTAATGAGTTTCTGGCTAAGCTGGTGGTTAATGTCCAGTTCCTGCTTCACTAACGGCATCGCCTGGATACGGGCAGTTTCATCCGGCGTTACGGCTTCCTGGGCGGTTTTTTCTGTCAGCGTCAGCCGCTTGTTATTCACGGCCTCCTGCAACAGTTGCAACTGGTGTTCAAGGCGATTGCTGTTCGCAGTGGTGTAATCGCGCTGCTTTTGCAGAGTATCCTGCAAGGTGGTATTGCCTTCGAGGCTCTTACGCAGTTGTTCGATTTGCGCATTCAGCAATGCCTGTTGAGCAAGTAAAAGTGTCTGCTGCGTCGGACGCAGTGCCCCCTCACCTGCCGCAGTGCCATTAAGACGATTACGGATTTGCTGCAGCTGCTGCGAAGCGGTGTACATGGAACTCTGCACGCGTTCCGGCTGTGTCTGTAACGATACTAACTGGCTGTTATAGTTAGATAAATCGTTCTGTGCCGCTTGTAAATCATCCAGCAACTGTGCCACGCGCGATTCAAGCTGACGCAGAGAAAGCGTTGCCAGTGTTTTACGCGTTTCATCGTCGTTATCTTTATCGTTGAGCGCATTGAGAGCATCAGTCGCCTGGCGCATTTTGTCCGGTGCCTGGGCTATTTTTTGCTTTAAGAGCGCAGTTTCTTGCTTAACCCGTTCGATTTTATCCAGAACATCGAGGATTTCTGTTAAATCCTGGATGACCAGTTTGTCCGTAGCCGTGGGATCTTTTTGCTTATTCAGGGCATCGAGCTGACTTTGGATATCGGAGCGAGCAGGTAATTCATTGTTTGTCGGGGCCGCTAAGGCACTGCCAGTAATGAAGGCAAAGACAAAAAACAGCGCGGCAGCCAGAACCGGGAGCGCACTTCTTGAGCGAGTGAATTGCAGCATCATTTGCGTGATTAATCTGTGAACAGGAAAGATGGCCGAAACTAGCCACGTGCGAAGAATATCACGCCGTGAAGTTACAACCTAGTAACGTAATGTTAGCAGTCGCTTTTTCCGTAAATTCTGACTAAGCGGACAAGCCTGACGCTTTATTATGCAGCGTTGGACAAAACTGGCACATCTCCAGTACTATCGCTACATAATCTCGGGCTTCTTTCTTTAAATCAAAAGATTGGGGGGAGAAAAGCCAATTTTCCATCACACCGGAAATATAGGCACGCATCAAAATTGCCGTCCGGCGGGTGAGTAAACTCTCAGGGAGTAATTTGGCTTTAATACACTCATTAAGAGTGTGCTCAATGCGGTCGTAACTCTCCAGGCACAAATTACGCTGCGCCTCTTGCAGGACCGCCATTTCGCCAACAAACTCACACTTGTGAAAAATGATTTCCATCATGAGTCGGCGACGCTCTTCGACCACGGTTGCTTCGAGAATATAAACCAAAATTTCCCTTAAAACTGACAGTGGATCGTCGGGGAATTTTGCCCGATACTCAGTTTCGAGATCGCTGATGCTGGCTTCGGACAGCTGCCAGATTTCACTGAATAAATCCGACTTATTTTTAAAGTGCCAGTAAATCGCACCGCGGGTCACCCCCGCTGCCTGTGCAATATCTGCCAGTGAGGTTGCTGATACGCCCTGCCGGGAGAACAAACGCAAGGCCACATCAAGGATGTGCTGGCGTGTCTCTTGTGCCTGCTGTTTGGTTTTTCGTGCCATATGTTGGTGAATTGACAGGAGTCAGATTTACATACATTTATGAATGTTTGTACCATAGCATGACGATAATATAAACGCAGCAATGGGTTTGGGACATTTGATCCATTGATCAATTTGAAATCGGACACTCGAGGTTTACATATGAACAAAAACAGAGGGTTAACGCCTCTGGCGGTCGTTCTGATGCTTTCAGGCAGCTTAGCGCTTACAGGATGTGATGAAAAACCCGCTCAACAGGGCGCTGCGGGCCAGGTGCCAGAAGTTGGCGTCGTCACGCTAAAAACAGAACCTCTGCAGATCACAACCGAACTTCCAGGCAGAACCAGTGCTTTTCGCGTTGCGGAAGTCCGTCCTCAGGTCAGTGGCATTATTTTAAAACGCAACTTCACAGAAGGTAGTGATGTAGAAGCGGGTGTCTCGCTTTATCAGATTGATCCAGCTACTTATCAGGCTTCTTATGAAAGCGCGAAAGGCGATCTGGCAAAAGCACAGGCCGCGGCAAACATTGCGCGCATGACCGTTGCTCGTTATCAGAAATTGTTGGGTACCAAATACATCAGTCAACAGGATTATGATACCGCTCAGGCTGATGCACAGCAGGCAGATGCAGCCGTCGTTGCGGCAAAAGCTGCGGTTGAAACCGCGCGTATCAACCTTGCCTACACCAAAGTGACCTCTCCAATCAGCGGCCGAATCGGTAAATCGTCCGTGACCGAAGGTGCGCTGGTGCAAACCGGTCAGACAACCGCTCTGGCAACAGTTCAACAGCTTGACCCCATCTACGTCGATGTCACTCAGTCCAGCAACGACTTCCTGCGACTGAAACAGGAGCTGGCGAACGGCACGTTGAAACAGGAAAACGGTAAAGCGAAAGTCGAGCTGGTGACCAACGACGGCACGAAATATCCGCAGACTGGTACACTGGAGTTTTCTGACGTCACCGTTGACCAAACTACCGGTTCGATCACACTGCGCGCGATTTTCCCGAACCCGGATATGACGCTGCTGCCAGGTCTGTTCGTACGGGCGAAACTTGAAGAAGGCACCAACCCGAACGCACTGCTGGTTCCGCAACAGGGCGTGACCCGTACCCCGCGTGGTGATGCTACCGCAATGGTCGTGGGTGAAGGCGATAAAGTCGAAATCCGTAAAATTACCGCGACACAGGCCATTGGCGATAAATGGCTGGTGACAGATGGCCTGAAAGCAGGCGATCGCGTGATTGTGACAGGCCTTCAAAAAGTAAGACCCGGTGCGCAGGTAAAAGCACAGGAAGTGACCGCTGAGAATAAAGAGCAAGCCCCGGCCGGCGCGCAGTCACAGCAGTCTAAGTCTTAACTTAAACAGGAGCCGTTAAGACATGCCAAATTTCTTTATTGATCGCCCCATATTTGCCTGGGTGATCGCCATAATCATCATGCTTGCGGGGGGACTGGCGATCCTGAAGCTGCCAGTTGCGCAATATCCTACGATTGCGCCACCGGCAATTCAGATCAGCGCGTCCTATCCAGGTGCTGATGCAAAAACGGTGCAGGACACCGTTACACAGGTTATCGAACAGAACATGAACGGTATCGATGGTCTGCTGTATATGTCCTCCACCAGTGACTCTTCTGGTACGGTACAGATCACCATCACCTTCGATTCTGGTACCGACGCGGATATCGCCCAGGTGCAGGTGCAGAACAAACTGCAGCTGGCAATGCCATTACTGCCGCAGGAAGTTCAGCAGCAGGGTGTGAGCGTTGAGAAGTCATCCAGTAGCTTCCTGATGGTTCTCGGTATGATCAGTACCGATGGTTCCATGACGCAGGAAGATATTGCCGACTACGTTGGCGCTACCGTCAAAGACCCCATCAGCCGTACGAAAGGTGTGGGTGACGTACAGCTGTTCGGTGCGCAATATGCAATGCGTATCTGGATGGACCCGAACAAACTGAATAACTTCCAGTTGACCCCTGTCGATGTCATCACGGCTATTAAAGCGCAGAACGCCCAGGTCGCAGCCGGTCAGCTGGGGGGGACGCCGCCGGTGAAAGGCCAGCAGTTGAACGCCTCCATCATCGCGCAGACGCGTCTGACCTCAACGGAAGAGTTCGGTAAGATCCTGTTGAAAGTTAATCAGGATGGTTCGCAGGTTCGTCTGCGTGACGTGGCAAAAATTGAGCTGGGCGGCGAAAACTACGATGTCGTAGCCCGCTTCAACGGTCAACCCGCATCAGGTCTTGGTATTAAGCTGGCAACTGGCGCGAACGCGCTGGATACCGCGAATGCGGTGCGTGCCACTATCGCCAAACTGGAGCCGTTCTTCCCGCACGGGCTGAAAGTGGTTTATCCGTACGATACCACCCCATTCGTTAAGATCTCCATTAACGAAGTGGTAAAAACCCTGGTTGAAGCGATCGTGCTGGTATTCCTGGTAATGTACCTGTTCCTGCAGAACTTCCGTGCGACGTTGATTCCAACCATCGCGGTGCCAGTCGTACTGTTGGGTACCTTCGCCATATTGTCGGTATTTGGTTACTCAATAAACACCCTCACCATGTTTGGTATGGTGCTGGCGATAGGCTTGTTGGTGGATGACGCCATCGTCGTGGTAGAGAACGTTGAGCGTGTCATGTCCGAAGAGGGTTTGCCGCCAAAAGAAGCCACGCGTAAGTCCATGGGCCAGATTCAGGGCGCACTGGTAGGTATCGCGATGGTTCTGTCGGCGGTATTTATTCCGATGGCCTTCTTCGGTGGTTCTACTGGTGCGATTTACCGTCAGTTCTCTATCACC
Source organism: Phytobacter palmae (assembly GCA_900112785.1). Classification (GTDB taxonomy): domain Bacteria; phylum Pseudomonadota; class Gammaproteobacteria; order Enterobacterales; family Enterobacteriaceae; genus Phytobacter; species Phytobacter palmae. Next base: position 362,726 of record FONB01000002.1, read on the forward strand.
ATTGTTTCAGCAATGGCGCTCTCTGTGCTGGTAGCGTTAATCCTGACGCCAGCGCTCTGTGCGACCATGCTCAAACCGATTGCCAAAGGCGATCACGGCGAAGGCAAGAAAGGTTTCTTCGGCTGGTTTAACCGCGTATTTGATAAGAGCACGCACCACTACACCGACAGCATAGGCAATATTCTGCGCAGTACGGGTCGTTATCTGCTGCTCTACATTCTCATCGTGATTGGCATGGCTATCCTGTTCATTCGTCTGCCAAGTTCGTTCCTGCCAGATGAAGACCAGGGTGTGTTCCTGACCATGACGCAGCTCCCGGCTGGAGCGACGCAAGAGCGTACGCAGAAAGTGCTGGATGAGGTGACGAAATACTACCTGGAAAACGAAAAAGATAACGTGAACTCTGTGTTTACCGTTAACGGCTTTGGCTTCTCCGGGCGTGGTCAGAACACCGGTATTGCGTTCGTGTCGCTGAAAAACTGGGATGAACGTCCGGGCGAGAAAAACAAAGTGCCGGCGATCGCAGGTCGTGCAAGCGCGCATTTCTCGCAAATTAAAGATGCGATGGTGTTCGCCTTTAACTTGCCAGCGATTGTTGAACTGGGTACGGCTACGGGCTTTGACTTCCAGCTGATTGACCAGGCAAACCTGGGGCATGACAAGCTGATGCAGGCGCGTAACCAGTTGTTCGGAGAGATTGCACAGCATCCGGATCTGCTGGTCGGTGTGCGTCCGAACGGTCTGGAAGATACGCCGCAGTTCAAAATCAATATCGACCAGGAAAAAGCACAGGCGTTGGGTGTCTCGTTAACTGACATCAATACTACGCTTGGCGCGGCATGGGGCGGTAGCTACGTCAACGACTTCATCGACCGTGGTCGTGTGAAGAAAGTGTACGTTATGTCCGAAGCCAAATACCGTATGCTGCCGAACGATATCGATAACTGGTATGTCCGCGGTGCAAGCGGCTCGATGGTGCCTTTCTCCGCCTTTGCGACATCGCACTGGGAGTATGGTTCTCCGCGTCTGGAACGCTATAACGGCTTGCCATCCATGGAGATCCTCGGCCAGTCTGCACCGGGTAAAAGTACTGGTGAAGCAATGGCGATGATGGAACAACTGGCCGGTAAACTGCCGACCGGTATTGGCTATGACTGGACGGGCATGTCGTATCAGGAACGTCTGTCAGGTAACCAGGCTCCCGCGCTGTACGCCATCTCTCTGATTGTGGTGTTCCTGTGCCTGGCTGCTCTGTACGAGAGCTGGTCGATTCCGTTCTCCGTAATGCTGGTGGTCCCGCTCGGGGTGGTTGGTGCGCTACTGGCCGCGACATTACGCGGTCTGACCAACGACGTTTACTTCCAGGTAGGCCTGCTGACAACCATTGGTCTGTCGGCGAAGAACGCGATACTTATCGTCGAATTCGCCAAAGATTTGATGGAAAAAGAAGGCAAAGGTCTTATTGAAGCGACCCTGGAAGCAGTACGTATGCGTCTGCGTCCTATCCTGATGACATCGCTGGCGTTTATCCTTGGGGTTCTGCCGCTGGTTATCAGTACCGGCGCCGGTTCCGGTGCGCAAAACGCCGTAGGTACCGGTGTAATGGGCGGTATGATTACCGCGACGGTACTGGCGATCTTCTTCGTTCCTGTGTTCTTTGTGGTGGTACGCCGCCGCTTTAGTCGCAGAAACGAGGATATTGAGCACAGCCATAAGGTTGAGCAACACTGATAGTGATGAAAGAAAAGGCCGCGAAAGCGGCCTTTTTCATATTCACTATTCTGATCATTAAAACTCCGTATTGTCTCTTTGTTTATTTTGTGCAGCCGTAATAGCGCACACAATTAATACGTCATTAGGAGCTCCACTTATATACTTAGGTAAAATTCTTAATTATCTGGTACAATCAGTTTAAGTAAGAATATTCCTGGCAATTAGCCATTTTGGAATATTTAAATAGCCTTTAATATCCAGCAATGGCTACTAACTCAATGAAGAATAAGGAAAGTTCCTATTTTCCCGCAAGAAAACCTCGCATAAAAGATGAAAATAAACGGCATAATTCCTCCATTTTCGTCGAGCAAAACGCGATAATTGTAATTTTTCGTAATAGCACAATGAAATCTTTTTAAGACTGGCTTATAGTTAAATCAATGAGGAAAAGCGGCATATGCTGCTGGTCAGATCAGACTTTTCCACCCCGGAGCAGTGTTCAGTGAGTAAAAAAAGCGACTCAGAAGGGGATGTGTTATGGACGAATACTCGCCAAAAAGGCATGATATCGCGCAGCTTAAATTTCTCTGCGAAACGTTGTACCATGATTGCCTTCTGAATCTTGAAGAAAGCCATCATGGGTGGGTTAACGATCCAACTTCGGCACTCAATTTGCAGTTAAATGAGCTGATTGAACATATAGCAACCTTCGCACTTAATTATAAAATTAAGTATAATGAAGATAATAAACTGATTGAGCAGATAGACGAATACCTTGATGATACGTTTATGCTGTTCAGTAGTTATGGTATCAACACACAAGACTTGCAGAAATGGCGTAAATCGGGAAACCGATTGTTTCGTTGTTTCGTCAATGTGAGCAAGGCTAACCCTGTTAGTCACTCCTGTTAAATATTTCAACCAGTAAAGGTAAAATCATGTCTGATAAACCATTAACCAAAATTGATTATTTGATGCGATTACGACGTTGTCAGACAATTGACACACTCGAACGCGTCATTGAAAAAAATAAATACGAACTGCCCGACCATGAACTTACGGTGTTTTATTCAGCAGCCGATCATCGTCTGGCTGAGCTAACCATGAATAAACTGTATGACAAAATCCCTCCTTCTGTGTGGAAATTTGTACGCTAAGTCTTCCCGAGGTTTATTTACGGTTTTAATTTTTTATCCAGCGGCATTAGCAGGCGCATGTTATCTTCATGAGCGAAGAAAAACTTAAAATGATTTCCGGCTTACCGTATCGGCCTGCGGACGATACGCTACGGGCTGACCGCATGCATGCAAGAGAGCTGCTTCATCGGTATAACCATTCCGCCCCTGACGAAAAAGCAGAACGCACTGCCATTCTTGCCACATTACTCGGCCAAAGCTCCGGTGCATATATTGAACCAAACTTTCGCTGTGACTATGGCTACAATATTTTTCTGGGTAAGGAATTTTACGCCAATTTCGATTGCGTCATGCTGGATGTCTGCCCCATCCATATTGGCGACAATTGTATGTTAGCGCCAGGTGTACATATCTATACGGCAACACATCCGCTGGAAGCCAACGCGCGCAACAGCGGTCTCGAATACGGCAAACCGGTTCGCATTGGTCATAACGTCTGGATTGGTGGACGCGCAGTTATCAATCCAGGCGTGACCATTGGTGATAACGCAGTTATCGCCTCCGGCGCGGTGGTCGTAAAAGACGTTCCGCCGAATGTGGTGGTCGGCGGCAACCCTGCACGAATTATCAAAGCCATTCCGGGTGAAGCAATTTAACTGTTATCTTTTTTTGTCGATAAACTGTTACTTTTTTCACACAAAATGGCAACTTAAAATACGCTCTACTCGGTATATCCCCAAAGACGAAGGCGTGAGATGACAGAGATTCAGCGGCTGCTCAGCGAAACAATCGACGACATTAATAAGCGTGAAAAGCGAGACAACCGTCCGCGCTTTAGTATTAGCTTTATTCGCAAACATCCAGGTCTGTTTGTCGGCATGTATATTGCCTGGCTCGCCACGCTTGCCGTCATGTTGCAATCAGAAACGCTGGTGGACTCCGTGTGGCTGCTGGTGGTGCTGTTCGTCCTGTTAAACGGCTTCTTTTTCTTCGATGTCTATCCACGCTATAACTACGAAGATATCGATGTCCTCGATTTTCGCGTCTGTTATAACGGCGAATGGTACAATACACGCTTTGTCCCGCAAGAGCTTATCAGCGCCATCCTTACCTCTCCTGCGGTCGATACTGCGCGTAAAGCACAGCTCCAGCAGATGTTATCCCGTAAGGGAGAACTCTCTTTCTACGACGTCTTTACCCTCACCCGCCCTGAGACTGCGTAATCAGTCGCGCCAGCGTGCGCACACTTCCGGAAAACAGGCTGGCAGAAGTATTACCATAGCCGAGAACCAGGCCACTTGATGTCGGTGATGGCTGTAAATAAAAACGACTTAATGCATGAGGTGCAAGACCAAACCTTCGCGCCTCACTCGCTACATGCAGGTCGTTGATTCCCGGCACCGAAAGCGTCAAATGCAGCCCACCTTCGCCACCCAATACCCGATGTTCCATGCTGAGCCCAGTCTGCAAGGCCTCGCGTAAGTGCGCCTGTCGTTTACGATAGAGTCGACGCATGGCCGCAAGATGTCGTGCGTAGTGACCATCCTCGATAAAATGTGCCAGAGCCAGTTGCTCGCTACGATGCCCGCCACGCAGCAGGCTGTTGATAACCGGTGCCGCTGCGTGCGCCAGCGCAGGGGGCATCACCATAAAACCAATACGTAACGACGGAAACAGCGTCTTGCTAAATGTCCCCAGATAGACCACCGGTGGGTCGGAAGTCATTCCCAGCATGGCAGGTATCGGATCGCCGAGATAGCGAAACTCGCTGTCATAGTCATCTTCGATGATCCAACTTCCGCCACGCGTGGCTGCGTCCAGAATCTGCAAACGTCTGGCAGCACTCATTACATAACCCAGCGGGTATTGATGCGAAGGTGAGGTATAGATAATGCGCGGTGGCGTCACCGTTTCCACCAGCGTCATTCCCTCTTCATCAACAGGGATCCCCTTTACCTGCAATCCAGCCGCCAGAAAGGCGCTTTTCGCACCGTTGTAGCCCGGCTCCTCTACCCAGGCAATATTTCCCGGATCGCAGAGAAGATGAATGCATAACATCAGCGCATCCTGGGCACCTTCGGTAATCACAATCTGTTCGACTTCACAATGAATGCCTCTGGCCAGCGCAAGGTGTCGGGCGATAGCCGCTCGCAATCTTCGCTCTCCGCCTGACTCTCCGTACCCCAGCAGCGCACTGCCCTCATTACGCCAGACGCGCTCATTAAGCCTGCGCCAGGTGGTCATGGGAAAATAGTTAACAGCAGGCAGACCTGGCGTAAAGGCAAGTGCCGGGGAGTTTCGGGGCATTCCCTGCGGCAGATTCCGCACCCGTTGCGCAAGAGACACAACAGGCGTGTCACGTGCAACAGGCGCACTGGCGAGCCTCGATACCCGCGTGCCCTGCCGTTCACGCTGAACGAAGCCCTCAATGACAAGTTGTTCCAGCGAGGCGTTAACAGTGTTTCGGGAAACAGCGAGTGTTTTTGCCAGCACACGTGAGCCCGGGAGCAGCGAATAAGCTTTTAACGTTCCATTGAGGATGGCATCCCGCAGTGCCATATATAACGCCCGCTGCCGCGTCAATCCGTCACGTTCTGCCAGCGCCGGACGCAGCAGCGCCTGTAAAGCGTCATCGGGGATATTCATAGCCTCGCTCCTCAGTGGACCCATAAAAATATAACCTGATGGCACTTCTTATGGAACCAGTGAGATTTTACGCTGGGTGAATCGCAAAGAGGAGCCACTATGAGTCAACTGAATCAATACGGACAACCCGTGGGCGATGCCCTTCCCGACTGGCAGCCCCGCCCTTTTCCTCAACGCGTGACGCTTGAGGGGCAATACTGTCGCCTGGAACCTCTGAGGATCGAACACGCACCGGCACTGTTTGCTGCCCATCGTCTGGCCGGAGATGGCAGTAGCTGGACCTGGCTTCTGCGTGAACCGGAAAACGATGTTGAGGCATTCACCGCATGGGTAACAAGCGTCTGTGAATTAAAGGATCCTGTGCATTTCACGGTCATCGATAACCGTACTCAGTCGCCTGTCGGTACACTTTCACTCATGCGTATTGATGCTGCAAATGGCGTCATTGAGGTGGGAAGTGTGCATTTCTCTCCCCTGCTTAGGCGCACCCGCGCCTCTACCGAAGCGCAGTGGCTATTGATGAAATACGCCCTGGAGACGCTGGGGTATCGCCGCTACGAATGGAAATGTAATAGCCTGAACGAACCGTCCCGTCGCGCAGCACTTCGTTTGGGCTTTCAGTACGAAGGGCGATTTCGTCAGGCGCTGGTCCAGAAAGGACGCAATCGCGATACCGACTGGTTTTCTGTTATTGATAGCGAATGGCCGCGCCTTGATAACGCGTTTCGACAGTGGCTTGCCGTCGGCAATTTCACTGCTGACGGCAAACAGCTGCAATCCCTTGAGAGCTTTCGCGGTTAACGTTTTTTCTTTCTTCCCTGCACCGCTTTAAAGCGCGGATTAGATTTGCAAATCACATACAAACGCCCCTTGCGCTTGACTATCTGGCAGTCAGGGTGGCGTTGTTTCGCACTGCGTAAAGAGTTCAGTACCTGCATGAGTTAGCCTCTTTTCGTGCCAATAAAGCGCCCATAACGCAGCTGAAAACGCGCCGCGCTTCCCTCATTGCCCACCACTTTCTGTTTACCGGTGTAATACGGATGGGAAACAGAAGAGACGTCAATGGTCACGTAAGGATATGTCACACCTTCCAGTTCAATCTCACGATCGGTTTTGATCGTCGAACCGACTTTGAAATATTCGTTTGCGCTGGTGTCATGAAACACCACCGTGCGGTAGTGCGGATGGATATCAGGTTTCATTTTGCTCTCGCATGTATTGTTATAACATAACAAAATTCTAGCGAAATTCTTTTCCCTAAGCAACTCCTGCGCTAAATGCATTTTTCGCAAAAGCAACGAACCCCTGACGGTCATAAATTAGAAAAGAACGTTATTGGTTGAATTCTTTGCCTTAAGGCAAGCTGGACATAAATCACTTGTGAGGAAAGCATCATGATGCGCTGCTGTTGTGCCCAACCCCGGACTCTAAAAATCATCACCTGCGAACGACTATTCGGAGAACACAATGAACGCGACAACATTACCCATCCTCAATCTGGCCCACTATTTCAATCCCGCTGAGCGGGGTGCCTTTCTTGAGCAACTGCGCACAAGCGCACGCGATATCGGCTTTTTTTACCTTATTAATCATGGTGTGAATGACGACCTGCAGCGCGCCGTTCAGCACGAAGCCCGCCGCTTTTTTGCCCTCAGTGATGCGCAAAAACAGCAAGTGGCGATGATTCACTCCCCCCATTTTCGCGGCTACAACCGTGCGGCATCGGAAATCACCCGGGGCAAACCAGACTGGCGTGAACAGTTCGATATCGGCGCAGAACGACCGGAACTGCTGTTGAGTGACAGCGACCCGCGCTGGCGGCGCTTGCAGGGCCCCAATCTGTGGCCAGAGGAGCAACCGGAACTGAAAACCACGCTACTCGCCTGGCAAAAGTCGATGACCGGGATGGCCATTGTGCTGCTGCGTGCTTTTGCCGAAGCGCTGCGTCTGCCTGCTGATGCTTTCGACGCACTGTATGGCGACAAACCCAATGAACATATCAAGCTGATTCGCTATCCCGGCCAGGAGAGCACGCAAAGCAGTCAGGGCGTGGGAGCGCATAAGGATTCGGGGTTTCTGAGTTTCCTGCTCCAGGACGAGCAAAAAGGGCTACAGGTTGAAGTATCCCCCGATCGCTGGATCGACGCGGCACCGCTGCCAGGCAGTTTTGTCGTCAATATTGGCGAGCTGCTGGAGCTGGCCACCAATGGTTACCTGCGCGCCACGGTACATCGTGTGGTCTCACCACCCGCAGAGCAAGATCGCCTGTCGATTGCCTTTTTCCTTGGCGCACAGCTGGATGCCGTGGTCCCCATTTACGCCCTGCCGGAAGCGCTGGCACGTGAAGCGCATGGGCCGGAGAGCGATCCGCAAAATCCTCTCTTACGCGATGTCGGCTGGAACTACCTGAAAGGCCGCTTACGTTCGCACCCGGATGTCGCCGAGCGTTATTACCGCGATGTACTGCGTGAGCGCAGTGAACAATTGATCGTTTGACACCATAACAACACAGGAAAATACATTATGAAATATGCCGCTTTTAAACTGGCAGGGGTAGCGTTGTCTCTTTCTCTGGCATGGGGTACTGCACAGGCAGAAGCACTGCGCATCGCAGCAGATCCGGTTCCGCATGCGGAAATCCTTAATTACGTCAAAAAGCTGGATCCGAAACTGGATATTAAAATCGTTGAATTGACCAGTGGCGCAAATGCCAATGAATTGCTGGCGAGCGGCGATGTGGATGCCAACTATTTCCAGCATGTGCCTTACCTGAAAAGCCAGGAAAAAGCGCTGGGTAAAACCTTTGCCGTCGCCGCCACGGTACACATCGAACCACTGGGCATCTATTCGCACAAATATAAAGATTTTAAATCGGTACCAGAGGGCGCGACCGTCGCCGTTCCTAACAACGTCACCAACCTGAGCCGCGCGCTGTTCCTGCTGCAAAGCCAGGGGTTAATTAAACTTGATGCGAAGTTTACCGATCCGGCCAGCACACTGGCGACACCAAAAGATATTGTTGAGAACCCGAAACACTTAAAGATCCTCGAAGTGGAGTCCCCGCAGATCCCGCGCTCACTGGATGATGTCGCCCTGGCGGTGATCAATGGCAACTACGCGCTGGAGGCGGGTTTGTCGCCAGCTAAAGACGCGCTGGGACTGGAGAGCGCGGAACATAACCCGTACGCCAATATCCTGGTGACCAACCCGTCTCTGGCTAACGATCCACGTATCAAAGAACTGGCCAAAGACCTCACCTCCCCCCAGGTGGCAGAGTTCATTCGTAAAACCTACAACGGCTCGGTGATCCCGGTTGCTCCTCAGTCATGATTGAAATTGACGGGCTGAGTAAAACCTATGCCGGAACAGGCCGACCGGCGCTGAACAACGTGTCGCTACATGTGCCTAAGGGGGCCATTTACGGCATCCTGGGCCGCAGCGGCGCGGGGAAAAGCACCCTAATCCGTTGCCTGAATCTGCTGGAGCGGCCCACCACGGGCCGCATCATCATCAACGGCAGCGACATTACCCAACTGGATAAAGCCGGTCTGCGTGAGCACCGACTGCGAACGGGCATGATATTCCAGCACTTCAACTTGCTGCACGCGCGTACGGTGGCCGATAACGTCGCCGTTCCGCTGGAAATAGCCGGCGTGCCGAAACCGCTGCGTCATGCACGCGTGGAAGAGCTATTGCATCTGGTGGGTCTAAGCGATAAAGCCGATGCTTTCCCTTCACAGCTTTCTGGTGGTCAGAAGCAGCGTGTTGGTATCGCGCGGGCGCTGGCGGCAAGGCCGGATGTGCTGTTGTGCGATGAAGCCACCAGCGCGCTGGATCCGGAAACCACCGCTTCTGTCCTGGCGCTGCTGGCTGACATAAACCAGAAGCTGAATTTAACCATTGTCCTGATTACGCACGAACTGGACGTGGTAAAAACCCTGTGCGATCACGCTGCGCTGCTGGAAAACGGCGAAGTCAGGGAGAGTGGGAAAATCGCTGATCTGCTCACTGCCCCGTGGTCAAAACTGCGCCATGCGCTATTACACGATCCCCAGGCTGAGCAGGATTTCCTTGCCCGCCACGGTTTTAACGGGAGGCCTTTATGCGGGGTAGCATGAGTTGGGAAGATCTCTGGCCGTTGCTGCTCAACGGCACGCTGGAGACGTTATATATGGTGGCCCTGGCGTCGCTGTTTACCGTGCTGATCGGTCTGCCGCTGGGCGTCATTCTGTTTCTTTCGCGCCGTAATGGCCTGTTTCCCCTGCCACGCGTCAATGCGCTGCTGGGGGCGATCGTCAATTTTGGCCGTTCGTTACCCTTCATCGTGCTACTGATAGCGCTTATTCCCTTCACGCGTCTGCTGATCGGTACCACCCTTGGCAGCACTGCCGCAATAGTGCCTATCACCATTGGCGCATTCCCTTTCTTTGCGCGACTCACCGAAAGCGCGCTCGATGAAGTGGATTACGGACGTATCGAAGCCATTTTGTCCATGGGGGGTAACGTCTGGCATGTGATTACAAAAGCCCTGTTGCCCGAAGCGCTACCAACGCTGCTCGCGGGGATAACACTTACGGTTGTGATGCTAATTGGCTTCTCATCCATGGCAGGCGTTATTGGTGGTGGTGGGTTGGGCGATCTCGCTATTCGCTATGGCTATCAGCGTTTTAACGATCAGGTGATGGTGGGTACCGTGGTGATCTTACTGTTAATGGTGCAAGGGGTGCAGATGGCCGGCGATCGTCTGGTGCGCCGACTGGCGCACCGACGGTAGGTTACTCCGCTGTGTCTTTGCCGACCAGCAAGGTTGTCAGCAGGAAGGAGAGCACCAGCGCCATCGCCACTCCCGAGAGTGCAAAGACGAAATACGGGCCAATATACGCAGGCAGACTAAAGATGCTCGACAAAATGTAGCCATACAGCCGCACGCCAAAGAAGGCAATGAACGCAGAGGCCAGGGCGCTGGCCACCGTGGCGGCAATGAACGCCTTTTTGTAACGCGTCAGGACACCAAACAGGGCGGGTTCCGTTATACCCAACAGCGCGGAGATCGCGGCCGACAGGGTCACCGTTCTGTCCTGACGGTTTTTACTTATCCGCCAGATGGCGAACGTCGAGCCGGCAATCGCCATATTCGCCATAAACATCATCGGCATCAGCATGTCATAGCCATGCTCACTAAAGTTTTGCAGAGCGATAGGCGTCATGGCGTGATGCATGCCGGTCAGAATCGCGACCGGGCGAATCGCCCCCACTACCAGCCCGGCAAAACTGGCCGAAATACCAAACAACCCCTGAATAAAGAAAGCCAGCGCTTTCCCCAGCCAGATCCCAATCGGTCCGATAATTACCAGTGCCGCCAGCGCCCCCAGAAATAAGGTCAGCGTAGGCGTGAAGACCGTCTTTAATACGTCCGGCATTATCCTGTCCACCCAGCGGTGGATATAGCTCAGCGCCAGAATAGAGAAGATGACCGGAATCACGCTTGAGGCGTAGTTAAACACCGAAACCGGTAGCGCATTGAGTAACCAGAAAGCACTCACCGCCCCTTCCTGATGCGCCGCCAGCGCTTTAGCGGCATCGATCAGTGATGGATACATTAAACAGGCTGCAACGGCTGCTGCCAGATATTCATTGGTCTTGAAAATTTTTGCCGCCGAAACCGCCAGGAAAAACGGCAGGAAATAAAAGACACCACTGGCGATCAAATCAATTACCACCACGGTATCGCTTTTCGCCGAAACCACTTTCAGGGCAATTAATCCGGCCAGCAGGCCTTTAATCATCCCGGCACCGGCAATTGCAGGCACGATAGGACCAAACACGCCTGATACAGTATCCATAAACATCGAGACCAGGCTTTTACGCCCTTTAACATGCGTCTCGCCTTGTGGGGCTTTTCCCAGCGCCGTTAGCATTTGCTCATACCAGCTGTTGACCTTCGGCCCGATAACAATCTGAAACTGGTCGCTTTGCAGTTGCGCCCCCAGAACCCCCGGCAATGCCTTAATGGCACTCTGATCGACTTTATTATCATCCACCAGATCAAAGCGTAAGCGCGTCATGCAGTGCCAGACATTGTTGATATTATCCTGTCCACCGACCAGACGAATAATATTAGTGATGGCTTCTTGCGTCCCCATAAATGCTCCTGCAGGAATATTGTCGTTTTAATAGCTGTATCCAAGGTTAGAGAAAGAGAGAAAAGTAAACAAACCAATAAAACATGAGACACATCACAAATTACCATAACAAAGCAATGAAAATGACATTAAAAGCAAAATTGGTACGGTTTTTAATTAAATTAAAAAGAAATAACTAACCAAAAAATTTATAAAAAAAACGGTTTACCTCAGCGCAAAATTAAGGGGATGATAATACCCATTCCGGTATATCACTTCGCTGTAAAGGAGTTTCCCAGTGACGCCAACCGTAATTAAAGATATCGAATGTTTTATCACTCGCCCCGACAGACATAATCTGATTACCGTACGGGTGACGACCGATAAAGGCATCACAGGCCACGGCTGCGCCACCTTTCAGCAACGCCCGCTGGCCGTGAAAACCATGGTCGATGAGTATTTGAAACCCCTTCTAATCGGCCGTGACGCCAACAATATTGAAGATCTCTGGCAAATGATGAACGTCAATGCCTACTGGCGAAATGGCCCCGTAATGAATAACGCCATATCCGGCGTGGATATGGCGCTGTGGGATATTAAAGGTCAACTTGCCGATATGCCGCTTTATCAACTGCTGGGCGGCCAGTCCCGGGATGCCATCGCCGCTTACACTCATGCCAGCGGTGAAACGCTGGAGGAGCTATTTGCCAGCGTAGACTGCCTGCGCGAACAGGGTTATCGCCATATTCGTTGTCAGTTGGGTTTTTACGGCGGCACGCCCGCGCAATTACATACGCCAGAAAACCCAACGCCAGGCGCCTGGTTCGATCAGCAAGAGTACATGGACAACACCGTCGCTATGTTCAGGGCGCTAAGGGAAAAATACGGCTTCGGGCTGCACCTTTTGCATGACGTACATGAACGTCTTTTTCCCCAGCAGGCAATCCAACTGGCGAAACAGCTTGAGCCGTATCAGCCCTATTTCATTGAGGATATTTTACCGCCGCAACAGAGCGCCTGGCTTGAACAGGTACGCCAGCATAGCTGCGTGCCGCTGGCGATGGGGGAACTCTTTAATAATCCGGCCGAATGGCATGATGTGATAGTAAACCGTCGTATTGATTTTATTCGCTGCCATATATCGCAAATCGGCGGTATTACCCCGGCGTTAAAACTGGCTGTGCTGTGCCAGGCTTTTGGCGTGCGCCTTGCCTGGCATGGTCCGGGCGATATGTCCCCTATTGGTGTCGCGGTGAATACACATCTCAATATTCATCTGCATAACGCGGCCATTCAGGAGTATATTCCGCGCACTTCGCAAACTGACAATGTCTTCCCCGGCGCTCCGGTGGTGAAAGAGGGTTTTGTCTATGCGCCGCAAACGCCAGGCATCGGCGTGACCTTTAACGAAGAGGAAGGCATACGCTACCCGGTGGTTTACCGCCCGCATGAATGGACGCAAAGCCGCCTTCCGGATGGCGCAATTCATACGCCATAAATCAGCCGTCGCCTTTGCGAAAAGCAAGGTTTGCCCGGTTATGCGGAATCACATAAGTGCAGGTATAGTTGATGTCGATGATATCGCTGATTTCATACACCCTGCCGCCTTCCAGGATCCCGCGATTACTGATGTGCATAGCCGGGCTGCCTTTCTTGCAGCCCAGCAGCGCCGCCTGTTCACGACTAACATTAACGGCACGGTAGGTCGTCAGCATATGTGAGATCTGATACCCTTTGCTCAGGACGTACTGTTGCAGTGAACTCTCAATGATCTGTTGATTCAGATCGGCAAAATCAGCAGCAGGCATACGCGAGATTTCAATTTGTACGGCCTCTTCATCCACAAAGCGCAGTCGACAAAATTGCCAGATGAAGCTCTCATCTGTCAGCCCAAAGATCTGCTGTTCATCGCGGTCAGGACGTTTCTTATGCAGGCTAATCAGACGAAAACGGATCTGATCGAAACGCTTTTCAGTAATGGAGTTGTAAACCAGCGGGTTGTTGCGCGCCTGCTCGTTAATCCAGATCCCGGAGCCTTGAACGATCCGCACGACGCCAATACTCGCCAGCTTTTCGACCGCCTGGCGAATGGTAAAACGGGAGACACCATACTCCTGTGCTAACTGCCTTTCAGGGGGAAGTTTGCGCGGACCGGATTCGTTATTTTGATAAATTTTACTTAAGAGATCCTGCGTCACAAATTCTTTTTTCTTCATCCCTGCAATTCCTGAAAGAAATCAAACATTGACGCGTGTTATAACACTTGCTGGTCTCAAATACGCTTGTTTCTCAGTATCAAACAGGGATTTTTGGTCATGACAAACCGACGATTAGTTAGCCTTATTACAGGCGTACTGCTGTTCGCCGTTCTCTTGCCGGTGGCTTTAAGCGTCTGGCTGGCGCATCGCCAGGCTGAAGAGTCGTTTATGAACGAACTCAATACCTTCTCCGCATTAGTTAAAATGCGTGCTGACCGTGTGGTTAGCCAGGGGAAAACGGCCTTGCGCCAACTGGAAACCTACGATGGTATTTCGTGTAGCCAGGATCACCTGCTGGCCATGCGACGTATCTCTTATACGTTTCGCTATGTCCAGGAGGTCATCTACCTCGAAGGGACAATCCCGCTTTGTTCGTCGCTGGAGAGAAACAGCAGCAGCGCTCCCTTTCCCGCGCCGCAAAGGATCACTAAAGATGGTTTTCGCGCCTGGCTGACCAGCCATAACGATTTGGGCCTGACGCGTGCAATGGTCGGCCTTGGCACTCGTCGCTATATCGTTATCACCGACCCACTCTCTTTTATTGATGTACTCTCCTATGGCCCATGGCCTATCAACATTGCCCTTGTCGGGACAAGCAGCGGGCGGGTAATTGCCAGCAGTCGCACGCTGGATCCGGACATGCTAAAGCAGATTGATCTTCACACCCCCACCCAAAAGCTTATCGGTGGCGAAGCGTGGAATACTTTGCTGGAGCCAGAACTGGGGGTAACCATTATCACCTGGGCGTCGCTGACGCCACTTAAGGAGAACTGGCATCGATTATTGATCATCTGGGTGCCTGTTGGCCTGCTGCTGAGCGTGGTGCTGGCCTTCTTTTTATTACGCATGCTGCGTCGACTGCAGTCACCGCAACATCGTATGCAGGATGCCATTCGCGCACGAGAAATAGAGATGTTCTACCAGCCGATTGTGACGCTGGCTGACGGGAAGATTGTCGGTGCGGAAGCGCTGGCCCGCTGGCCACAGGCAGATGGCACTTTCCTTGCGCCAGATACCTTCATTCCCCTGGCTGAACAAACGGGGCTGATGCCGCAACTGACAAAAGTGATCATCGAAAAAGTATTTGAGGATATGGGACCCTGGCTCCAGGAAAACCCGGATCTGCATGTCTCCATTAATCTTGAGCCCTCCGATCTGTTAACCCTGACGCTTCCGACGCAATTACAGCAACTGTGCAATGACTGGCAAATTTCGCCATCACAAATCGCGCTGGAAGTGACCGAACATGGTTTTGCCGATCCTGCGACCTGCGTGCCCACCATCACAGCATTACGTGCAGCCGGACACGCCATCTATATCGATGATTTTGGTACGGGTTACTCCAGCCTCAGTTACCTGCAAAATCTGGATGTCGATATTATTAAAATCGACAAATCCTTTGTGGATGCGCTGGAATACAAAAACATGACCACGCATATCATCGAAATGGCCAAAGCCTTAAAGCTGGCGATGGTGGCCGAGGGTATCGAGACTGAAGGGCAGCTCAAATGGCTTAGCGAACATGGCGTGCAGTACGGTCAGGGCTGGCTATACAGCAAAGCGCTGCCCAAAGAGGCGTTTTTGTGCTGGGCAGAAAGCAACCGCAATGCTCCCTGAGTTTGCACCCTTTTGACAGTTTTACTTAAGGAGTTTGTGCAATGAAAATGCAACCTGGCCGCTGCATGGGGTACGCCATTAACTGGCCCCCAGCCGGCGTAACCGCAAACCCTGCATGGCGCCGGAGGGGATTGTTTCGTGCTGATGGCGACGTTATCGGCCACAAGGCGTTGTTTATCCTGATGCCTGAGGATTATTCGTCCAGCAATGGGGCAAAGCCACCATAAATCATGCGCTTGCTATCAAAAGGCATCTGGTCTCCCAGCTCGCGCATGCGTGGATCGGCCATCATTTTTTGATTGGCAGCATCACGGACCTCTTTAGAGGGATATTCAATCCAGCTAAAAACTATCTCTTCATGATCTTCCGCTTTTACCGCACGACGAAAGTCGGTGAAATTTCCCGCCGGGACGTCATCCGCCCAGCACTCCACAATCCGCGTTGCGCCAAACGCTTTAAATAGCGGAGCAGCCCTGGCCGCGAGTTGCAAATAAGCGTCCTTCTTATCTGCCGGAACCGCCACCACGAACCCGTCGACATACTTCATGAGTGAGTCTCCGAAGTGAACCGCGCAGCGGGACGATTCCCGCTGCGTCTGGCTCATTAAGTTTAGCTCTGGGACCAACAGAAGGTGTAACGCACGACGTCATCACTGAGGATAAATTCCGGGGATACACTCGGACTCCAGGAGTCATCGCCCCCCAGCCCCATATGAAACGCATCCAGCTGAAGCCAGCATCCGGCCTCTTCACGCAGTAAATGGCGGTGGGAGGTTTCCCTTAATTGTTGTTGGCTGTAGCGACTCAGTGAAAAGTGGAACTGCCCGTTCAGACGATGAGCGCCATAATTCACCTCTCGCGTGTCACAACGCAGACCATTTTCGGTCGGGAAAATATAGTCCGTATGCAACTGGGACAATGGCAACGTCCAGCGTCCTTGCCGCGCGGCAAGTTTGCGATCCGGGTAGTTTTCGTGCGGCCCAAGCCCCAGCCAACTGACCTGATCTGCGATCCCGGCAAGCTGGCACTGCAAGCCGATACGCGCGGGCGGCGGCGCGTCCAGATTGCGTTGTACCTGAATGTCGCCATGCAGCACGCCATCGCCAGCCATGCGCCAGGTTTTGTCACTGATAAACAGCGTCTTCCCGTTGTGCTGCCAGGCATGGCGCGTGACGATGACAACATCATGGACATTTTCCAGCGCGTCGCACTGCAACAGTACGGGCGTCAGGTCATACATTCCCGCCATTTTCCAGCGCTCCACCCACGCGTTGGGGTCGATGCGCGTGGCCTCGCTGACGCCGATATCATTGTCCAGCGGAGCACGGGTAAAGTTATCCAGCACCGGGGCAAGGAGTGTAGGTTGCCCATCACGCCACCATTGCGACAGATGGCCGCTCGCACGGCAGAACTGCCAGCGATGGCTCCCCTGCTCCACCACAAAATATTCATTGTCAGTCTGTAATGCGGGCCGCGGTTGTACGCTTTTTTCTGCTGGCAATGCAACCGCTGTCGGCAGTTGCCACTGATCCCAGGCGCAGTGATGTTGTGCAGGTGACCAGCTTGTCGCATCGCGCTGATAGATATCCACATTCAGCCAGACTGCACCAGAGCGGGCAGCGAAAGGCGGGCAGTTTAGTTCAATACGTTGCGTTCCCTGCGGGGCAATCGCCAGCGCCACTTCCCCATGAGCCAGCACTTCGCCATCACGGGTGACAGACCATCGCAGAACTTCGTTATCCGTCGGGCGGAATAAATACTCGCTCGTGACCTCGATCACCAGCGGTGAGGTACTGACCTGTTTAAACTGGAAAAACTGTTGGGCGCGCTGTGCTTCATAAAGCGCCGGATGCGGCGTTCTGTCGGGGAAGACCAGCCCATTCATGCAGAACTGTCTGTCATTCGGCGTATCGCCAAAATCGCCACCATAGGCCCAGAATGGCTCGCCTCGTTCATCCACTTTGGTCAGCGCCTGGTCAACCCAGTCCCAGACAAAACCGCCCTGCAGACGAGGATAAGCGCGAAAAGCCTGCCAGTATTTCGCAAACCCGCCAAAGCTGTTGCCCATGGCATGCGCGTATTCACAAAGGATCAGCGGACGGGTTTCATCCGGCATACCGACCCACTTTTTGATTGACCATTTCGGCACCGCCGGGAACGGTTGATCCTGATCGACGCGGGCGTACATCGGGCAGACAATATCCGTTGCCGCAGTATTAGCGCCGCCGCCTTCATACTGTACAGGACGTGTGGGATCGGTGGTTTTCACCCAACGGTAGAGCGCGTCATGCGTCGCGCCATGGCCGGATTCATTCCCCAGTGACCAGATGATTATCGACGGATGATTACGGTCGCGCTGCACCATGCGGGTAACACGCTCGCTCATCGCCGATAGCCATTGCGGATCATCTGCCAGACGACTCATCGGCACCATGCCGTGCGTTTCAATATTCGCTTCGTCCACTACATACAGACCGTATCGATCGCACAGGCGATACCAGAGCGGGTGGTTCGGGTAGTGCGAACAGCGTACAGCATTGAAATTGTGCTGCTTCATCAGTTCAATATCACGACGCATCGTGGCTTCATCGATCGCCTGACCGTTTTCCGGATGGTGTTCATGGCGGTTGACCCCACGGATCAGCAGCGGCTGACCGTTCAGTTTCAGCAACCCTTCGCTGATCTCCACATGACGGAAGCCCACATCGCATGCCTCCACTTCCAGAAGATGGTTCTCTTCGTCATAGAGTGCCATCGTCAAACGATATAACTCAGGCGTTTCCGCGCTCCACAGTAACGGCCGATCAACGGGTATCGTCACGCTTACGCGTTCGGCCCAGGCTCCGCGTTCATCAACCACTGCACTACCCGGTTTCTGGCTGGCCTCAGCGATTTTCTCTTCCCCCCGCCACAGCGTAACGATCACCTCGCAGCCAGCAAACTCCCCGGCGAGTTCTATCTCCGTGTGCAAATGTGCGTGGGTAAATGACGCATTGAGTTGAGTGGTGTAGTGATAATTGGCGATACAGGTGTGGGGTTTATGCTGCAGGGAGACGTCACGGAAGATGCCGCTCATTCGCCACATATCCTGGTCTTCGAGATAACTGCCATCGCACCAGCGTAACACCATGACCGCCAGGCGGTTTTCCCCGGGTACCAATACGTTACTTACATCAAATTCAGCGGGCAGGCGACTATCCTGGGAATAGCCGACCCACTGGCCATTACACCAGAGATAAAACGCGGAGTTAACCCCGTCAAAGACAATACGCGTCTGCCCGCCAGCCAGCCACTGTTCATCGACATGAAATGTGAGCGAGTAACAACCGGTCGGATTTTCCTGCGGTACAAACGGCGGGTTTACCGCAACAGGATAGGTGACGTTAGTGTAAATGGGGGTATCAAAACCCTGCATCTGCCAGTTCGATGGCACGGGCATAGGCACGGCATCGGCAAGATCGACCGTGAGCCAGCTTTCCGGAACGGACTCGGGCGATGAGAAGAAATTAAACTGCCAGTCACCGTTGAGTAAACGATGGCTTGCCGACGCCTCATCACGAAGCGCTTCGCCCACATCCCGCCAGCTGGACACTGGCGCATGCGCCGGTAAACGGTGCCAGTGAGTGACGACCGGGTTTTCCCAGTCCCGACGAGAGAATAACGAACTTAACGCGGAAACAGACATATCGACCTCATTTTGCGAAGCGCTCACAATTTTATGCACAATGCACCGAATCGGCGCTGGCGTAAAGGATTTACGTGCGCCAAAGCGAAAAGGATCACAAAAGATTTAGCGACGATCGAGCAGTGCGGCAAGTTGTGCCAGCTCTTTCAGTCGTCTGGCCAGCGTCTCGCCGCTGACGTTAATGGATGATACCGGCGAGGTCGAGGCCCGCTCCACCAGGGTTACGGGCAGCAGCGTCTGTCTCACCGCCGTATCGTCACCGGAAAGGCGTGCAAGGAGCCATTCCACGCTGCGTTCGCCTGCGGTTTTGAACGCCTGATGAATGGTCGTGAGCGGCGGCGAATACCAGGCGCTGTCGGCCGTATCATCATAACCGACAACTGAAATCTGCCCCGGTACGGTTAAGCCCCGCTCCGCACAGACACGAATCACACCAAGAGCCATCTGATCATTGGCGACCAGAATAGCCTGCGGTGGTGTATCCGCCGCCAGAAGCAGATGACCTTTTTCATAGCCGGACGCCGCACTCCAGTCGCCATATTCACAGCCACAGGGCGATAACCCCGACTCTTCCAGTGCCGCAAGCCATCCCGACATTCGTGCCCTTGCAGAGACCGATGATTGCGGTCCTCCAAGCAATGCAATACGCAGATGCCCCTGTTCCAGCAAGTGTGCAACGCCAAGCCGCGACCCCTGGTCGGCATCAAAAATCAGACTATTGACGGCCGCCGTTTCACTGACATCAAGAAAGAGAACGGGAACCGGACCTGCCAGCGCCGATACGGCCTCTGCCTGTTCATCATCCAGCGGGACGTTAACCAGCAATCCATCAACCCGCTGAGCCAGTAGATCCTGCACTGCGGCTGTACATCCCCGGGCATCCTGCACTTCCGGCATCGAAATGATCACATTCACGCCGGATTGGGTGGCACGTGATTTCACCGCCGAGGCTATTTGGGAGGGGGCATGCAGGGCCAGGTCAGAAGTCAGCAGCCCCAGCGTTCTGGTCCGTTTACCCGCCAGTTGCTGCGCCCCGCGATTAGGGATGTAGTGCAGCTCCGCCATCGCCGCCAGCACTTTGTCCCGCGTTCGCGTCGAGACATGCTCGCCCTGATTGATAACGCGCGAAACGGTTTGGTAAGAGACCCCGGCAAGGCGGGCGACATCATAGAGCGTAATGGTTTTCATGGCACTCATCTGGCGACGGATTTCGCGCCAGTGTACCCGATTACGCCAGCAACTGTTATGCAGGTGAAAAAAATGCCAGCAAGGCTGTCAAAACGCGTCAGGGAAACAAGGTGGGTAAAAGAAATAACGACGAGCCAGACTGGCCCGTCGTAAGCATCGTCCGTGATGATGATGAGATGGTTACAACATATTTATATTTTCAATCATCATCACAAAACTCAATGCAATTTAAATGACAGTTTCATGACAATGAAATTACTGCTGACGCGGAATAGGAAAACCTTTTATAGAAATAACAAAACTATCGCCTTCTTTTTTTATTTTTGCGCCAGCATCACACCAGTCGGTTGCGATGCGAAAGAACTCATCACTACCAATATTCCAGTTTAAACGGACATGTTTTACAAAACCTGATCGTAACAGGTCACAGGCCTCGCAATAATTGCTGGCCGTTGAGAGCAGTTGTTGGTTCATTTTTTCTTCTTCAGAAGTTTGCGTAATGCTTTGATTTCTTTTGGATTTAAAGGAGCAGTACATTCTTCTTCAAGGTGTTGATTATCAATATCCTCTTCCGATACTCCGCCCTGTTCAACTGACTGAAACGCCAGCAGCAACAGTTTTTCAGTCGCCGTACTGAGGTTCTCATTATTTTCTTCTGCGTAATGACGGAGCTTCTCTTTCAACGCCTGATCAATTTTGACGTTCAATACCGCACTGGTCATGATTATCCCTTCCCGTGTGAAGTTAGCAAAGTATTAATACACGAAGTTAACATACTGATCCAGAGTTATATTAAAAGCTTATGACAAATTAAAAATTCCCACAAATATTTTAACCAGGTTTTATGACACTAAGGTGAATCTTATATTTCAAATATATGACAATACATTATTGATAGTCAGGAATGGATAACGGCAGCGCCTGGAAAGAGTGACAATGAGCGTTTTTTTGTGGGCGGCGGTGGTGTAACGAGTCAGCAAATTGCTTTACTTGCCCCTTACCAGCATTACTATAACGCGCTGATAAGACTAAGAAGAACCTTAACCGCTAATTATCACTTTCAGCAATCATTCTATTAAGGCAGATTAAAATGCGTTTTAAAAACAAATTGTCGTTACTTCTGGGCATCGCGGCCTTTTCTACAGCGGCCTGCGCAACGGACGGCTACCGCGATATGAAATTTGGCACCTCGACTGCCGCCGTACTCGCGCAGGCGAATTGTACGATGGAAGAACCGGAAGAGGCGCCTGTCGGTAAAATGTACAGCAGCGAAGACTTTACCTTTGCCGACAAGAAAACCGAGGCCACCCTGTTTTTTGTTAACGATAAATTTATCCGTATCGCCATTGCGATTCCCGACGAAGATGTCGTGAAGACGCTTGAAATCCTGAAGAAAAAATATGGCGTAGCCGCGCACTCTTCGCAAAAAGAGATGCAGGATGTGGATCTCTACCCCAATAAAACGGCGTTTATTAATTTCGATAACAACCATATCTCGCTGCTCATGACCAGCAATGAAGATGCGCAGAGCAGCGCGACTCTGATTTACTCGGCAGAAAACATCATGGAAATTCAAAAGTCGCGCAGCGCCGTGACCGGTGACGACCTCTGAGTTAGCCTGCTAAACGCCGCCACTCCTCACGGGTAATTTCCCAAAGTTCAGAATCCAGCTCACCCGCGACATAGTGCGCTTTTTCGCGACGCACCCTACGCATGCCGCTACGCTGCGAGAAATTGACTGAACGGGTATTCGCCGCCGCTTTTGGCGCGCGTAATACCTCTTTATCTAACTCTTCAAACCAGAAGCGCGTCACCGCATCACTGGCTTCGGACATCAGGCCCTGCCCCTGCCACTCCGGCACCAGCCAGAATCCACGATTGTTATCAGGCAAGTCCATCAGACAAATCGTGCCAATCAACTGCTGTGGCTCTGCTTTGCGCCGAATAGTCCAGTACCAGCCCTTCCCCGCCCTGGATGCGGGTAAGGCGACATGATTAACATACTGCGCAGCGCCATCGTCCGGATAAGGCCAGGGAATCGTGCCTATCAGATAACGCACAATCTCCCAACGAGGGAAAACACGTTGAATTTGTTCCGCATCAGCAGGAACCAGCGGCTGAAGAAGTAAACGTTCAGTGATGAGTTGCGGTGTGGTCACAGGAATCCTTTCTGCATAAACGGCGGTAAACTGACCATAAAGCAAAAAGCGTACAGAGGACAATAAAAAAGAAGATACCAGAAATGGGTGGGGGCCCTGCCAGCTACATCCCGGCACACACGTCCTTTGCCTTGGCTGCTTCCTTCCGGACCTGACCTGGTAAACAAAGTAGCGTTGCGGGAGAACCAACAGAGCCCCCATTGAGAGCGTTGTTAACCAACGCGCTGGCGCATTATCCATGTCCCATGCCGCAATTGCAAGCCGCACCCTGACGGATGCCGATTTCTTGCGCAATCTCCCCTTCACAGTCACGACCGGGCTGTTTATGCTGACCTCTCGTCAGTCAGGAAGGCAGTATGGATAATCACGATTCTTTTCCACAGCGGGTATGGCAAATCGTCGCCTCAATACCAGAGGGATATGTCACAACCTATGGTGATGTCGCCAGGCTGGCAGGTTCGCCACTTGCAGCCAGACAGGTCGGTGGCGTATTGAAGCGTTTGCCGGAGGGCAGCACTTTACCCTGGCATCGGGTGGTTAATCGCCACGGCTGTATATCGTTAAGCGGGCCAGACTTACAACGTCAGCGACAGGCATTAATGGAAGAAGGCGTGGTGGTATCCGGTAGCGGGCAGATTGATTTACAACGCTTTCGCTGGATTTACTGAAACCTCCTCTCCCGCAGGAGAGGAGGTGCGCACATTACATCTGTGTCGGAGCAGGCGTAGCCGTAGAAGGACTCACCTGGGTAGGGGATGTTGAAGGTACAGTTGTTGCCGAACCGCTGCCTGGCTGCAACGGAATAGCCGTCTGCTGTACCGGAACCAGCGTCAGGTCAGCTTTCGTGCCGCCCTGGTTAATGATCGGTTTAACCGTATCGGTCACAAAGACGATTTTGTCATCAATTGTGATAGCCGCACTCAGCAGCAGACGCGCGTTAGGCTGGATGTCTGCCGGATTAAACGGCAAGACAAAGCTAAACGGTGCCTGTTTACCTTCGGTACGTACCGCTTTTTGAGCAATCACTTTAGACGGCGCATCGGCCATGGAGGCGTCAGAGACAGTGACGGTCAGGACCGCATTTGGCGGCAACGCCACTTTCTGGCGGATCCATACCGTACCAGAGACGTTAGGTTGGGTTATCGCCGCCGTACTCGCCGCAGGTGCCTGCGGGTTTGGTGCAGGCGTTGGAATGTCTGCGGCTTTTTTTGCGCAGGCAGTCAGCGCTACAGCGACTGCTAAACCACTTAACATGTGCACGAGTTTCATGAGTTCTCCTTATCTTCTATGCACCAGCAAGAATGTTTTCTGCCAGAATGTGTGGTTGGACCATCGTAACGTGTTCAAGTGTGGCACATGTCACTGATATTTGCCTGCAAACCCCCATCTATTCAGATTATTGCACCCATCGGACCACTTTTATTTCCAGGTTATACTGAACAGGGAATCCGCTGCGTCGGTTTTATTTTTATTGAGGACACCTATGAGTCAGGCGCTTACAAATCTACTGTCATTGTTGAATCTGGAAAAAATAGAGGAAGGTCTGTTTCGAGGGCAGAGCGAAGACTTAGGTCTGCGCCAGGTGTTCGGTGGTCAGGTCGTTGGTCAGGCGTTATATGCGGCAAAAGAAACCGTGCCGGCGGATCGGCTGGTGCACTCTTTTCACAGCTATTTTCTGCGCCCGGGCGATAGCCAGAAACCCATTATTTACGATGTCGAAGTGTTACGTGACGGTAACAGCTTTAGCGCCCGTCGCGTAGCGGCCATTCAAAACGGGAAACCGATTTTTTATATGACGGCATCATTCCAGGCGCCGGAACCGGGATATGAGCATCAAAAGACGATGCCTTATGCACCAGAACCGGAGTCCTTGAAATCCGAAACGGAAATTGCCCGTGAGTTGTCCGCGTTTTTACCGCCGCTGGTGAAAGAGAAATTTCTCGGCGACAAACCGATTGAAATCCGCCCCGTGGAATTTCACAACCCGCTGAAAGGACATGTTGCCGAGCCCACCCGCCAGGTCTGGATGCGCGCCAACGGCACCCTACCGCAGGACTTACGCGTCCAGCAATATCTGCTCGGCTACGCATCGGATTTCCACTTCCTGCTGGTTGCGCTCCAGCCACACGGCGTTGGTTTCCTCGAAAAAGGCATGCAGGTCGCAACCATCGACCACTCGATGTGGTTCCATCGCCCGTTCGATCTGAATGACTGGCTGCTTTACAGTGTGGAAAGCACCTCCGCCTCCAGCGCACGCGGTTTTGTCCGCGGAGAGTTTTATAACCGGGATGGCGTACTGGTCGCCTCGACGGTGCAGGAAGGGGTAATGCGAAACCGCAGTACTGCGGGCTGACCTTTCAGTAAAACAAAAGCCTCCCGATGGGAGGCTTTTATTGCTCAGGAGATAACTCAGTTCAATCAGGCGTTGTAGGCGTTCTCGCCGTGGCTGTTGACGTCCAGCCCTTCGCGTTCCTGATCTTCCGGAACACGCAGCCCCACCGTCATATCAGCCAGTTTGTAACCGATAAAGGCGACGATACCAGACCATACGATAGTGATGGCGATACTTTCCAGCTGTACCAGAACCTGATGCCCCATGGTCACGCCTTCGGCATAACCCACGCCGCCCAGTGATGTGGCTGCGAAGATACCAGTCATGATACAACCCACGATACCACACACGCCATGAACGCCGAAGACATCACATGGATCGTCAACACGCAGCCAGCGTTTCAGCGCAGTAACGCCCCACAGACCCGCCAGACCTGCAACGATACCGACGATCAGCGCACCGCCCACACCAACGTAACCGCAAGCCGGGGTGATACCCACGAGGCCGGCAATCGCACCAGAACAGGCACCCAACAGAGACGGTTTACCACGCAGCGCCCACTCACCGAAGACCCAGGAGAGGATTGCGCCAGCTGTTGCCACGACGGTGTTAACGAAAGCCAGACCCGCAATCTCATTCGCCGCGCTCGCAGAACCGGCGTTGAAACCAAACCAGCCAAAGTAGAGGATAGCGGTACCGGTAAACACCATCGGCAGATTGTGCGGTTTAAACGCTTCTTTACCGAAACCAACACGTTTGCCAATCAGATACGCCCCCACCAGGCCTGCAACTGCGGCGTTGATGTGAACTACCGTACCACCTGCAAAATCCATTGCGCCATGGGTTGCCAGCAGACCGCCGCCCCAAACCATGTGTGCAATTGGCACGTAGGACAGCGTCAGCCATACCACGACGAAAATCAGTACCGCAGAGAAACGGATACGCTCAGCCAGCGCACCAACAATCAGGCCGACGGTAATGCAGGCAAATGATCCCTGGAACGCAACGTGAATGTACTGATAGATGGTGCCCATCAGTGCTTTCAGTTCAATATTTTTCAGCATTACCCAGTCGAAGCTACCGAAGAAGCTGCCGCCGGTGCCAAAAGCCAGAGAGTAGCCGTAAACCACCCACAGAACGCACACCAGTGCGAATGTAACCGCAACCTGTGTCAGCATAGAAAGGACGTTTTTACCGCGGATTAAACCACCGTAGAACAGGGCGATGCCCGGAATTGACATAAACAGCACCAGCGCGGTGCTAATCATCATAAAGGCATTGTCGGCTTTATCGACGACAACCGGATCGGCTGCCATGGCCAGACATGGCAGTAGTGCCAGCGAGGCCAGACCCGCTTTTAATATTGCTTTCTTCATTTTACCCATCCCCTCACTGTGTGCCAGGTATTACAGTGCCGCTTCGTCGGCTTCGCCGGTACGAATACGAATGACGCGTTGCAGCTCGGCAACGAAAATTTTGCCGTCGCCAATTTTTCCGGTGTAGGCCGCTTTGCTAATGACATCAATTACTTCATCGAGCTGATCGTCAGCAATCGCCACATCAATCTTCACTTTTGGCAGGAAGTTAACGCTGTACTCCGCACCGCGGTACAACTCAGCGTGTCCTTTCTGACGTCCGAAACCTTTCACTTCGGTCACGGTTAACCCTTGAATACCAATTGAAGACAGCGCTTCACGAACGTCTTCCAGTTTGAATGGCTTAATTACCACGGTAACCAGCTTCATAGATCCCCCTCCAGTCGAAAATCGATAATGGCCGCAGCTAACACGCAATAAATATTGCAAGCGGTGTGCCAAAAATGAAAAACGGGAAAATTTCAGGTTGTTAAGCCGTGTAAGAAGGATGTCATAGCGCAGCGATGAAAATGGGAATGGTTCAGATTGTTCCTGGAAAAGAAAAACGCACCACGACAGTGCGTGGTGCGTTACTTTTTTGCACCAACAGCGAATCCTGTTAGTAGCATGCTTAATTTTGGTGCATCAGGCGATTAGCGATTCTTCTCGTACGCTGGCGGCGAGCTCTTCTCCTGCCAGTTGCAGTTGATACATCTGCCAGTAACGCCCTTTTGCCTCAAGCAGTTGCTGATGCGTACCACGTTCAACGGCCTGGCCGCGATTAAGGACCAGGATAGTTTCCGCCTCGACAATCGTTGACAGTCGGTGTGCAATCACAACCAGCGTTGTGTGCTGCCTGACCGCCACCAGCGCCTGCTGAATGGCTTTTTCAGTGCCTGAATCAATGTTCGCCGTGGCTTCGTCCAGAATCAGGATTTGTGGCGTTTCAACCAGTACACGCGCCAGCGCCAGCAATTGCTTCTGCCCGACGGAGAGATTATTTCCCTGCTCGCCAAGGCGGGTATAAATCCCCTCCGGCATTTCGCGCGCCAGTCCGGCCAGTTGCACCACCTCCAGCGCGTGCCAGACCTGCTCCTCCGAAATATCGCGCCCCAGCGTGACGTTGGCAAAGAAGGTGTCCGCCATCACCACCGGGTCTTGTTGCACCATCGCCACCCCTTTACGCAAGGTGCTGTGGCTCAGCGCGGACAACGGTCGGCCATCCAGACGGATTTCCCCTTTGGTCAGCGGATAGTACCCCATGAGCAGGCTTGCCAGCGTACTTTTACCGCTGCCGGTATGCCCTACCAGCGCCACAAAACTGCGGGGAGGCACATGCAGACTGATGTCCTGCAACACCAGACGGTCATCTCGATAAGCAAACGAGACATCGTTAATGTCGATAGCTCCGCTTTTTAGTGGCTCATCGTCATAACCATAAGTCTGGCGTGGACAATCCATCAACTCAAAGACACGTTCCCCGGCCACTACCGCCTGCTGGAGCATTGACTGCTGGGTCGTCAGCTCAATCAACGGTTCATTCAGGCGGCCAAGGTAGCTGATAAAGGCATACAGCACCCCAACTTCCATCGTGCCAGCCGAGCTAAAACCAAACAGCATTAACAGGCCACACAGCACCAGCGCGGAAAAGAGGCTCAGTAAGGGACGTAACAGGAAGCCATCAAGGCGTAACGTCTGCATCCGCGCCAGATAATGGGAACGGCTTGCCGCCCCCATGCGTTCGCCGAAACGCGCCTGCTGGCGAAATTGCTGGATTACGCTCATCCCATTGATGATTTCGTTGAAACCATTGTTGATATCCGCCAGGTAGGCCCGCATGCGGCGGACAATCGGCGTGCTGTAACGCTGATAAATCAACATCACGATGATAACTGCCGGGAAGATGCAGATAGCAACAAGCGCCATACGCCAGTCGAGGCTGAACATCGCCACCAGCATTGCGCCAATCAGCGCCGCACTGCGCAATACCGTCGCTACCACCGTCACATAGAGATCGCGGATCACTTCGGTATCGTTGGTCACTCGCGAAATGATCTGCCCGACAGGCTGGGTGTCGAACGCGCTCAGCGGCTGTCGCAAAGCGGCATCCATCACGTCGGTACGCAACCGCTGTACCACGCCGACGGCGGCCTGGTTAAACAGTAGCGCCTGGGCATAATGCAGCCCGGCCGCCAGCACCTGCAGGCCAATGTAGGCGACGACCATTCCCGTTACCAGACCAACAGGCAGGTAGCTCTTCGCCACCATATTATCGATAAAGTAGCTGATTAGCGCCGGGCCGGACACTTCCGCCGCCGCCGCGACCCACAGCATCACGACAGCTTTCGTTAGTGGTTTACGCCAGGGGGAGCCGTAAACCAGCAGACGTTTCAGGGTGGGCCACTGTTGCACAAGCTTACGCATCAATCCCCTCCTCCGGGGTGTCATCCAGTGCCGCTTCCAGTTGCTGATAGCGATACATATCGCGATACCAGCCGGGCTGGCGCGCAAGCTGTTCATGCTGTCCGCGCTGCCCGATATGTCCATGCTGCATCACTAAAATCTCACTGGCTTCCGTGAGCGCCGACAGGCGATGAGCGCTGATGATCACCGTACGCCCCTCTCCCCATTGACGCAGGTTGTGCAAAATCTGGTGTTCGGTGCGGCCATCCACAGCAGAGAGCGCGTCATCCAACAGCAGAATCTCTGCATTCAGCAACAGCGCGCGCGCAATTGAGATGCGCTGCTTTTGCCCACCGGAGAGCATCACGCCGCGCTCGCCGACTTCGGTATCGTAGCCCTGCGGCAGACGCAAAATATCCTCATGTACGCTGGCCAGCCGCGCCACATGTTCAATCTCTTCCTGCGTCGCCCCCGGTTTTCCCAGCGCAATATTATTGGCGACAGTATCGGAAAACAGGAACGGCGTCTGATTTACCACCGCCAGACGGCTGCGCCAGCCATCCAGTTTCAGTTTCGTCAGCGGCACCCCGTGGAAACGGATGTCCCCCTGCTCAACATCAAAATGGCGCTGAATGAGAGAGAGCAAGGTGGATTTACCTGCCCCTGTTGGCCCGCAAATCCCTAACATCTGGCCAGGTAACAGTGAGACGTTGACATTATTCAAAATCGGATGTGCCGTTTGTGGATACGTAAACTCGCGAATCGCAATCTGCAGGCTACCGCGCCCTTCCGGAACCGGTTCGCTGCCATCTGTCACGACCGGCGCTTCCGCCAGCATGTCGCGAATACGACTATAGGCGGCGCTGCCGCGCTCAACGATATTGAACATCCAGGCCAGTGCCAGCATCGGCCAAATCATTAATCCAAGATACATGGTGAAGCTGGTGAGCTGCCCCAGCGTGAGCGATCCCTGAATCACCATCCAGCTCCCGCCGCCAATCGCCAGCAGGTTTGCCATACCGATAGCAATATAAATTGTCGGATCAAAACGGGCATCGACGCGGGCGACACGCATGTTTTTCGCCCCGGTATCAGCCGCCTCGGCGGCAAACAGCGCCGATTGCCTGTCTTCCAGACCAAACGCCTTGATCATGCGAATGCTGGTCATGCTTTCCTGGGTACGATCGTTAAGCGAGGAGAACGCCGCCTGTGCCAGCTTGAAGCGCTGATGCAACTGGTCGCCGTAACGTTTAATAAAAATGGCCATAATCGGCATCGGCAACAGAGAAAGCAGCGTCAACTGCCAGCTAATCTGTGTGGACATCACCACCAGCACCACACAGCCCATCACCAGTGAATCCACCAGTGTGAGCACACCTTCCCCGGCGGCGAACACCACCCGGTCAACGTCATTCGTGGCGCGCGCCATCAAATCGCCGGTACGGTGGCGCAGATAAAATTCCGGATGCTGGCGACTGAGCTGGCGGTAAAAATCTTCGCGTAGCTCGACGGCGAGCTGATACGACGCGCCAAACAACCAGACGCGCCAGACATAGCGCAGCAGGTAGATGACGATAGCAATCAGCACCAGTGCGCCTACCCACATCATGATCTGCGACGAGGTAAAGTGCTGGCGGGTGACGCCATCAACAATGATCCCCACCACCTTAGGCGGGACGAGTTGTAAAATCGCAATAATGATAAGCAGGCCTACAGCACCGAGATAGCGTCGCCACTCCCGGCGAAAGTACCAGCTTAACTGAGCAAATAATCGCACGCGGTTACATCCTGAACGTGATTTTTCCGGCTCCCGCCGGGAGGGTTATTCAATGGGCAAAGCCGTGGTGTATTTAATCTGTTCCATCGCAAAACTGGATGTCACATCGGATAAGCCAGGCACACTATTGACCAGTTTTTTGTAGAAGTCGTCATAACGTTTCATATCCGCAACCTGAACGCGTAACAGGTAATCATACTCCCCCGCCATACGCCAGAATCCCAGGACTTCCGGCATTTCCGAGACTACGGCGGTAAAGCGACAGTACCAGTCGCTGCTGTGATGCTGGGTTTTGATCAGCACAAATGCGGTCAGGCTCAGGCCAAGTTTCTCCGCATCCAGCACGGCCACGCGCCCGAGAAGGATGCCTTCCTCCTCCAGCCGCTTTAGTCGTTTCCAGCATGGCGTGCTGGTCAGATTAACGGCATCCGCCAGCGCCTGCAAAGAGAGCGTGCAGTCCTGCTGGAGCAAGGAAAGCAACTTACGATCTATTTTATCTAGCATTACGCATTCCAGGAGAAAATTTTTCTCTTAATAGTCTATTTCAAAGTTTAAATGGCAACAATTTTTCCTGCGTTTTCCGCTAATCTGGGCACAAAATGATAAATGGAAATGATGTATGAACAGTGACTGGGTTAAGCACGCCATTAACGAAATCAATGCCGATTATCAGCGCTCTGCGGACACGCACCTGATCCGTCTCGCGCTGCCAGCTTTTCCCGGCATTCGGCTCTATCTGAAAGATGAGAGTACGCACCCAACCGGGAGCCTCAAACATCGACTGGCGCGTTCGCTATTTCTCTATGGCCTTTGCAATGGCTGGATTAAAGAAGGCACCACCATTATTGAAGCGTCATCCGGTTCAACGGCGGTCTCAGAAGCTTATTTTGCCCGTCTGCTGGGGTTACCGTTTATTGCCGTTATGCCCTATTGCACGGCCAAACGAAAAGTCGAACAGATTGAATTTTACGGTGGTCGCTGTCACTTCGTGGAGAGCGCCTGCGAGATATATGCGGCCTCAGAAATGTTGGCTCGCGAACTGAACGGCCATTACATGGACCAGTTTACCTATGCCGAGCGCGCCACCGACTGGCGGGGTAATAACAACATTGCAGACAGCATTTTTCGCCAGATGAAAAACGAGCCGCATCCGGTGCCGGACTATATCGTCATGAGTGCAGGGACAGGCGGCACATCGGCCACTATCGGACGCTACATCCGTTGTCAGGGTTATAACACTGAACTGATGGTGGCAGACCCGGAAAACTCGGTTTTTCTCGATTTCTGGCGTACCCGCGAGTCCGGGCTGCGCTCTGCGGTGGGGAGTAAAATTGAAGGGATTGGCCGACCACGCGTCGAACCGTCCTTTATTCCTGATGTCGTGGACGAGATGCTCAGAGTCCCCGATGCCGCCAGCGTGGCAACCGCTCAATGGCTGGAAACACAATTAGGTCGTCGGGTTGGCGCATCGACCGGCACGAATATGTGGGGAGCACTACAGCTGGCGGCGCGTATGCGTGACGAAGGGCGTAGTGGATCTATCGTGACCCTGCTGTGTGACAGTGGCGAACGCTATCTCGATACTTACTACAATCCGCAGTGGGTCGAAGCTAATATCGGCGATGTCCGCCCGTGGCGGGAAGAAATTAACACGCTGGTGAAATAAAAAAGCCAGGTATTCACACCTGGCTGCTGGAAAAAATCTCATCATTCGGGGGAATAAGGAAGATTAGGTGTATCCAGCCAATGCGTTAAGAAGTGCGACACGGCCTGATCGCGGCAGTGTCCGATAACCGGTAAGTGTGGAAGCGCGGCGCGCAGCTGGGGCATGGCATTTCCCATGATTATGCCGCGCCCTACGCTTGCCAGCATCTCTCTGTCGTTCATGGCATCGCCAAACGCCATACAATCCTGCATCGGCACGCCCAGTTGCGAGCTGAGCATGGTCAACGCCGACCCTTTGTTGCAGCCAGGCGGTAGTACCTCCAGGCAATAAGAGGCGGAAAAGCATAAATTAGCCCGACCACCTGACACCTCATTCATCTGGATCCGCAAGCGGCACAGGTCGTCATGTTCTCCCACAAAACAGATTTTGGTCACGTCATGGGCAGGCAGGCGCTTTAGATCCACCAACTGGTAAGTGAATCCACTGCAGATATGCTCGTCCAACGCTTCCGGGATGGGTTTATCCGTCATCCAGCCGTTATCGTTAAACGCATGGATGCTGGCCTGTGTATCCCATTTGCTGTGCAGTATCAGTTCAGCCACTTCGGGATCAAGGTCCTGGCGATGTAAAAGTTCCCCATCCAGGGAGTGGACGCGAGTGCCGTTACCGGTTATCAAAAAAGCATCCAGCCCGAGGATTTCGATGAGTTTGCGCATCTCCAGCGCATGTCTGCCGGTCGCAAAAGTGAGGGTAATATCGCGTTCACGCAGACGGCGTAACGTTGCCACAGTTTGCTCACCAAGTCGGTGATCGGGCATAAGCAAAGTACCGTCCATATCAAAAGCAGCCAGCCGGGCCATATTTCATCTCCAGATGTGATCGCCTTGTATTGCACAGAAGTATTGCCTGATATATACGGAAGTAATAGTGAGCAGAACGAGATAATTGTTCCGGGTTTATGCGACTTCTTAACAGACTCAACCAATATCAGCGCCTCTGGAAGGCCTCTTCAGGAGAAGCGCAACAGGTCAGCGTGGCAGAACTTGCCGCACGCTGTTTTTGCAGCGAACGCCATATGCGAACGCTGTTACGCCAGATGCAGGAAGCGGGCTGGCTCAACTGGGACTCCCGTTCCGGTCGAGGTAAACGTGCGGCGTTACAGTTTTTGCGCACGCCGGAATCCTTGCGCCAGGAGATGATGGAGCAGGCGCTCAACGAGGGCCAGCAACAAAATGCGCTGGCGCTGGCGCAACTCGCACCGGAAGATTTGCGTACCTTATTGAATCCCTTCCTCGGCGGCCTCTGGCAAAACGACACTCCGACGTTACGCATCCCTTACTATCGTCCCCTGGAGCCGCTACGGCAGGGTTTCTTACCCGGTCGGGCGGAACAGCATCTTGCCGGGCAAATCTTCTCTGGCCTGACGCGTTTCGTTGACGACAGCTCTTTACCGCAGGGAGATTTGGCGCATCACTGGGATATTAGCGAGGACAAGTTGAGCTGGCGGTTTCATATTCGCACGACACTGCACTGGCACAATGGCGATAGGGTTGATATACGGCAGTTACAAACGCGTTTTATGCTGCTTCTTGAACTGCCCGCTTTACGGACACTTTTCGCGAGTGTCAAAAGCGTGGAGGCGACCCATTCCCATTGTCTGACATTTACGTTGCACCATCCGGATTTCTGGCTGGCGCATCGGCTTGCCAGCTATGCCACCACGCTGGCGCATCCACAAATGCCGCTTATCGGTACCGGGCCGTTCCGTCTTGCCTTATTCAGTAACGAACTGGTAAGGCTGGAAAGTCATGAGCAGTACCACCTCACCCATCCTTTATTGAAAGCGGTAGAGTTCTGGATTACACCGCAGCTTTTTGAGCAGAATCTCGGGACCAGTTGTCGTCATCCGGTACAGATTGCGATTGGCGAACCCGATGAACTCGTTCACCTGCAGCCGGTGAGTAACAGTGTTAGCCTTGGGTTTTGTTACCTGGCACAGCGTATTGGCGCAAATCTCACTCCGGCACAATCACGGCGGCTTGTGCAAATCATCCATCAGACATCTTTGCTGGACACACTGCCGCTCGATGAAAACCTCATTGCGCCCAGTAAAGAGTTGCTCCCCGGCTGGACGATTCCAGAGTGGCCACAGGAAGAGAGCGTTGAGCTACCGCCCAGGTTAACCCTGCTTTACCATCTGCCAGTGGAGTTACACATCATGGCGCAACAGTTCAAACGTTACCTGGCCACACTCGGTTGCGATGTCACGCTTATATTTCATGATGCCAAAACCTGGAATGGCTGCAGTGCAATGGCACAGGCAGATTTGCTGATGGGGGACCGGTTGATTGGTGAAGCTCCGGAGTATGCGCTGGAACAGTGGTTGCGCTGCGACCCGGTCTGGCCAAATGTACTCAGCCGCGCCCAATTTTCTCATTTGCAGGCTACGCTCGATGCCGTGCAAAGCGTGCCGGATGAAACTACACGTAGCGAGGCGCTGCGGGCAGTATTCAGTCGTCTGATGGATGAGGCCATACTGACACCGCTGTTTAATTATCAGTATCGCATTAGCGCGCCACCAGGCGTGGAAGGTATTCGACTGAACACGCGTGGCTGGTTTGATTTTACCCAGGCCTGGCTGCCGGCCCCGGCGCGGTGAAGAAGCTGGTCGAGGCAATCCGCACGCGCTACCATAGCGCCTTTATGAATGAATACCGGGAATAATTATGAAACGTGCCGTAGTCGTGTTTAGTGGCGGGCAGGACTCCACTACCTGTCTGGTTCAGGCGTTGCAACAATACGATGAAGTGCATTGTGTCACCTTCGATTATGGTCAGCGCCATCGTGCGGAAATCGATGTAGCGCGTGAACTGGCATTACAGTCAGGCGCCCGCGCGCATAAAGTACTTGATGTGACATTACTGAATGAACTGGCTGTCAGTAGTCTGACGCGCGACAGCATCCCGGTACCGGATTATCAGCCTGATGCCAGTGGTATCCCGAATACGTTCGTGCCCGGGCGCAATATTTTGTTTTTAACGCTGGCGGCCATTTATGCGTACCAGGTACAGGCCGAAGCGGTGATTACCGGCGTTTGCGAAACTGATTTTTCTGGTTATCCGGACTGTCGCGACGAATTTGTCAAAGCCCTGAACCATGCGGTTAATCTGGGTATGGCGAAAGACATTCGCTTTGAAACGCCACTGATGTGGATAGACAAAGCCGAAACCTGGGCGCTGGCCGATTACTGGGGCAAACTGGACCTGGTGCGTAATGAGACGCTCACTTGCTATAACGGCATCAAAGGCGACGGCTGCGGACAGTGTGCTGCCTGTAACCTGCGGGCGAATGGTCTGCGTCACTACCTGGCCGATAAGACCGGAGTCATGGCAACCATGAAAAAGAAAATCGGTCTGCTCTGACGCGCTGGTCTTAATTCCTGGATGCGCTGCGCTTACCCGGTCTACCAGCAGCCCGTATCCACAGGAAGAGGAAGCAAACACTAAAACGGCAACCATGTTGCCGTTTTGCTTTTACCTTTGTCACGCCTCTTCGCGGATCATCTCCTCCAGCCTTTTACGTAACTCCCCTTCCAGCGCCAGCGCCTTTTGCGTTTTAAGATCGATACACACAAAGGTCACCAGTGCGTCAGCCACCTCTTCGCCTCCCGGGTCCAGCGTCACGACCTGGCTAAGCACGCCGCTTCGTCCATTAATCTGTTTAACATGACTGGTCACTGTCAGGCGATCGCCCAGCACGGCAGGACGACGGTAGTTGATATTGATGTTGACGACCACGAACGCGATGTTATTCGTCGTCATCCACTTAAAGTTTTCATTGTTTTCCAGTCCATCCCAACGCGCTTCTTCCAGAAATTCCAGATAACGGGCATTGTTCACATGCTGATAGACATCGAGGTGATAACCACGAACTTTGATCTGAGTCTGCATAGCGCTTTAACCTTTACTTTTGTTATAGGAACAGAGGTCATAACTGGTATGACCTCTTTAGTCTGGCAAAATTTCGCGACTACGCAAGCGCCATCTTTTACAGGCTCAGATTTCCGAGGTTACGTTCAACAAGCGCACTTCCTATGCCAGGCACCTGTTTGAGATCGTCCAGAGTCTTAAATGGACCATACTCTTGCCGGTAGCTAACAATCGCCTGCGCTTTTTTCATGCCCACTCCATTCATTACCCGCGCCAGATCCTCGGCACTGGCGGTATTAATGCTAACCCTGGTACCGTCATCATCGGCGCTTTTCGCCGTATCAATGTTTTTGGCATCCGGCGTCGCATTATTCCCGGCTTTGCTTTGTACGGCAGGCGCTTTCGCGCCAGCATCATTGGGTGCTGCCAGCGTACTGTGGCTAATGCCAGCACAGGCAAAAGACAGGGTCAGTAAAAGTGCTTTGATTCCATGTTTCATGCTGTTTCTCCTTGGTGTTTAACAACGACGCTACGATAAACAACCGGGAAAAACGGTACAAATGACGAATAGCAAATGTGGAAAAGGCCGCGAAAGCGGCCTTTTGAATTGCAAGGCGTTGCAATATTTATGGGAAGCGTCTCGTTATTCCTGCTGTTCCATAATAGCGCCAAGTTTGATTTTGGCCTCTTTACGCAGGTTGGTCATCAGAGCCTCAAAAGCGATCTGGGCATTGTTCTGGGTAATTCCCTGAACCATCGCTTTCTTCTGATCTTCCGGCATGGTACCGGCTTTCACTTCATCTAACGCCAGAATCACGACAT
Source organism: Phytobacter palmae (assembly GCA_900112785.1). Taxonomy (GTDB): domain Bacteria; phylum Pseudomonadota; class Gammaproteobacteria; order Enterobacterales; family Enterobacteriaceae; genus Phytobacter; species Phytobacter palmae. Next base: position 399,533 of record FONB01000002.1, read on the forward strand.
TGCCCTGAGCATCATTCGCTACGCCATAACCTGGTTTGTCTTTCTCCGGCAGCGGCAGATTAAATGCCGCCTGGCCGATCGGATCCTGACTGGTACGAGTCAATGTTTTGGCTGCACCAAAGCTTAACCCTGCGGTTTTCAGCGCATCATCGCCTTTACCCGCTTTCAATTCAGCGATCAGCTTGTCAGCATCCAGTTTGGCCTGCTGCTCCGCCTTGTTGTGCTTAACGATATCGCTGACCTGAGCTTTAACGTCTTCCAGAGGCTTGATCGCTTCTGCTTTATGCTCGCTCACACGCAGCACGAAGGCACGGTCACCATCGACAGTAATAATGTCAGAGTTACTGCCCGGTGCACCGTTCACCCCCACCAGACCACCATCAAAGATAGCGTTGGCAACCGGTTTAAAATTGAGTTCTTGCGGCAGGCTGTCACGGCTAAACCAGCCGGTTTCAACGGCTTTTGTTCCGGCGACTTGCTCAGCACCCGCCAGAGACTCATTATCGTTGCTTGCGGCTTCGCTCACTTTCTGTTGCAGGGCATACCAGGCATCCAGTGCCTTATCCTGCTTCACTTTCGCGGCGATCTCGTCATGCACTTCGCTCAGCGGTTTGGCTTTTGCAGGTTGAATGTCATCAAGACGAACAACAAGGAAGCCAACGGAAGATTTGATCACGCCTGATAACTGGCCTTTATCTTTCAGACCCGAATTTTTCAGTTCGTCAGGTGTGGTAGCTGGCTCCAGCCATCCCATATCACCACCATTGCGGGCAGAGATGATGTCAGTGGATTTTTCTTTCGCCAGTGCGGCAAAATCCGCCCCTTTGCTTAGCGCGTCCAGTACTGCTTTCGCATCATCTTCCGTTTTAGTCTGAATCACGCTATAGCGATTACGCTGCGGCTGCGTGAACTGATCCATATGCTGATCATAGTAGGACTGAACATCCGCTTCGCTGACGTTCTGCTGCATGTTGGCCGCATCCAGCTTGATATAGCTGACGCGGAACTGCTCAGGGGATACAAAACGGGCTTTGTTCTGCTCATAGAAACCGGCAATCTCCTGATCGCTTACGGTCTGTTTTGCTGCCAGCGCATTCACGTCAATCAAGGCCTGACGCACAACGCGCTGCTGGGAAACCAACGCCGCCAGCTCGTCCGTCTCACCTTTCAACATGAAGTCAGTACCGGCAACCGCGTTGATCAACTGCTGAGAGGTCAACTGATTACGCAGCGCTTGCGCATATTGATCCGCGCTCATACCCATCTGATTGACGATACCGTTGAAACGGTCATTATCAAATTTACCGTTGGTCTGGAAAGCCTGAGTGGAGAAAATCGCTTTTTTAACCTGCTCATCGCTAATGCCCAGGTGCAGATTATGCGCGTACTGGTCCAGCAATGCTTCGTCAATAAGACGGTTCAGCACCTGCTGACGCATGGATTTGATGTAGTTTTCATTCGCGGCCAGCTCTGAGAACTGGTCACCCAGTTGCTGCTGCATACGATTACGTTCACTGGCAACCGCATTTTCGAATTGCGCGCGACCAATCTCCTGGTCATTAACCTTTGCGGCATAATTATTGTTACCGCCAATAAGGTAGCTACTGACGCCGGTCAAAATGAACGACACGATAATGACGCCGAAAATGATCTTGAGCACGATGCTGTTTGCTGCCGTGCGTAAATTGTCCATCATGGTGTAACAACACTCCGCTGTAGGTGACTGTAGACCTCGCGCAGTCACTCAGTTTCCCGACGCTGCGTATAGGGTCGTATTTTGACAAGAAAAGGGGGCAATTGTCAGCCCACAACTCGCAGAAACTCAGATATGAGTGACTGAATAAATAAAAAAGGCACATCTCTCGATGCGCCCTTGTACTTTTCACCTTCCCACCGGGAAAGCGATCAGTTAACCGCGTCTTTCAGTGCCTTGCCTGCGCGGAAGCCCGGAACCTTAGCTGCGGCGATAGTGATTTCTTTGCCGGTCTGAGGGTTGCGACCTGTACGCGCAGCACGCTCTTTAACAGCAAAAGTACCAAAACCTACCAGCGCTACATCGTCCCCTTCTTTCAGAGATTCAGTAACAGAAGCAATTAAAGCATCTAACGCACGTCCAGCAGCCGCTTTAGAGATGTCAGCTCCCGCGGCAATCTTGTCTATCAGTTGAGATTTATTCACTCTTCTCTTCCTCTCTTTATAATTTATATCGCGCCTGAGTCCTTCACAGCGCGACCGCGCAGCAGTTATATCAGGCCTGTCATGCCCTTACAACACCAGTTGTTGATGACACACCCAACCAGCAATCTAAATTAGCTATACAAAAAAAGGCTGGCAAGTGCGAAATGCCTCACCAGCCTTGTTTTTATCAACGCTCTTTGCGCGCGGTCACTATTTTGCGGTCGCGACCTGCATGCCAAAGGGTTCGTTTTGCAGTGCCAGGGCCAGAACCTCATCAATGCGCTTAACCGGATGGATGTCCAGGTCGGCAATGACGTTTTCCGGAATTTCCTCAAGATCGCGCTTATTCTCATAAGGAATCAGCACGGTTTTGATCCCGCCACGGTGTGCCGCCAGCAGTTTTTCTTTCAGGCCACCAATCGGCAGAACCTGGCCGCGCAGGGTAATTTCCCCTGTCATCGCCACGTCGGCACGTACCGGGTTGCCCGTCAGGCAAGAAACCAGCGCAGTACACATCGCGATACCGGCGCTCGGGCCGTCTTTCGGCGTAGCCCCTTCCGGTACGTGAACGTGAATATCGCGTTTTTCGTAGAAATCCCCATTAATGCCAAGTTTTTCAGCACGAGCTCGCACCACGGTCAGCGCAGCCTGGATAGATTCCTGCATGACTTCACCCAACGAACCGGTATAGGTCAGCTTGCCTTTACCCGGTACACACGCGGTTTCGATAGTCAGCAGGTCGCCGCCGACTTCGGTCCACGCCAGGCCAGTTACCTGGCCCACACGGTTTTCATCATCCGCACGGCCATAGTCATAACGCTGAACACCCAGGTAATCGTGCAGGTTGTCACCGTTAATCTCGATATGTTTCAACGAGGGGTCCAGCAGAAGCTGTTTCACGGCTTTACGGCACAATTTAGAGATTTCGCGCTCAAGACTACGTACACCTGCTTCGCGGGTGTAATAACGAATGATGCCGATAATGGCGCTGTCATCCACGGTCAGTTCAGTCGGTTTCAGCGCATTGCGTTCGATCTGTTTCGTCAGCAGATGCTGTTTAGCGATATTCAGTTTCTCATCTTCCGTGTAACCGGAAAGACGGATCACTTCCATACGATCGAGCAGCGGTGCCGGAATGTTCATGGAGTTAGACGTCGCGACAAACATAACATCGCTGAGATCGTAATCCACTTCCAGATAATGATCGCTAAATGCAACGTTCTGTTCCGGATCAAGCACTTCCAGCAGAGCAGATGCCGGATCGCCGCGCATGTCTGAGGACATCTTGTCGATCTCATCGAGCAGGAACAGCGGGTTTTTCACCCCGACTTTGGCCATCTTCTGGATCAATTTACCCGGCATAGAACCGATATAGGTGCGACGGTGACCACGAATTTCTGCTTCGTCACGTACGCCGCCCAGCGCCATACGGATATACTTACGTCCGGTCGCTTTGGCGATAGATTGTCCCAGAGAGGTTTTACCTACCCCCGGCGGTCCAACCAGACACAGGATTGGACCTTTGAGTTTGTTCATACGGCTCTGCACCGCGAGATACTCAAGGATACGGTCTTTAACACGCTCAAGACCATAGTGGTCGGTATCAAGCACTTCCTGCGCCTGACGCAGATCTTTCTTCACTTTGCTGCGCGCATACCACGGAACCTGAATCATCCACTCGATATAACCACGGACTACAGTAGCTTCCGCAGACATCGGAGACATCATTTTCAGTTTTTGCAGTTCGGCTTCGGCCTTTTCTTTTGCCTCTTTTGGCATTTTGGCCGCATCGATTTTGCGTTTCAGCGCTTCGTTTTCATCCGGCGCATCGTCCATTTCGCCGAGTTCTTTCTGAATGGCCTTCATCTGCTCGTTCAGATAGTACTCGCGCTGGGATTTTTCCATCTGTTTTTTAACGCGATTGCGGATACGTTTCTCGACCTGGAGCAGATCGATTTCCGATTCCATCATCGCCATCAGATATTCCAGACGTTCGTTAACGTCGGACATCTCCAGTACGGACTGTTTGTCGGCCAGCTTCAATGGCATATGTGCGGCAATGGTATCGGCCAGGCGCGCAGGGTCGTCAATGCTGTTCAGCGAAGTCAGCACTTCCGGTGGGATTTTTTTGTTGAGCTTGATGTAGCCTTCAAACTGGCTGATAGCAGTGCGTACCAGCACTTCCTGCTCACGCTCATCAATGGCCGGGGAATCGAGGTATTCCGCTTTAGCCGTGAAGTGTTCGCCATTATCCGACAGCGTGGTAATGCGCGCGCGCTGCAACCCCTCCACCAGCACTTTGACAGTGCCGTCAGGCAGTTTCAGCATCTGTAGAATAGAGGCCACGGTCCCGACGGTGAAAAGATCGTTTACACCCGGCTCATCCGTTGACGCTTCTTTCTGTGCAACCAGCATGATTTTCTTATCATGGTCCATGGCCGCTTCAAGACAACGGATAGATTTTTCCCGCCCTACAAACAGGGGTATGACCATGTGCGGATAAACCACCACATCGCGCAACGGCAATACGGGGATTTCAATGCGTTCAGAACGCTCAGGATTCATAGAGCTCTCTCTTAGTTTAATGTCCGCCAGGTAATCCGGTGACGTGACTGTGCAACACGCACCATTAACATGTAAAGCAGTATATGGGGATGTTTCCCACACATTCAACGGCGAGAATCAGGAAAAATAAAAGGGGAGATAAAATCCCCCCTTTTTCATTAACTACATGTATGGATTGGTGAATTATTCACCAGACGCCTGTTGCGCTTCGTGCTTACCGTAGATCAGCAGTGGTTTGCTTTGTCCGGCAATGACGGACTCATCAATCACCACTTTGTCGACCTCTTCCAGAGACGGCAGATCATACATGGTGTCCAGCAACGCCGCTTCAACGATGGAACGCAGACCACGTGCACCGGTTTTACGCACCATTGCTTTCTTAGCAATAGCGGTCAACGCTTCGTCACGGAACTCCAGATCCACACCTTCAAGATTGAACAGCGCCTGATACTGTTTGGTCAGGGCGTTTTTCGGCTCTTTGAGGATCTGAATCAACGCTTCTTCGCTCAGCTCGTTGAGGGTTGCCACAACTGGCAGACGACCAATAAATTCCGGAATCAAACCAAATTTGATCAGATCTTCCGGCTCGACCTGGGCCAGCAACTCTCCTTCATTCGCTTTTTCGGATTTTGCTTTTACCGTCGCGCCAAAGCCGATGCCAGAACCGGTTTCAACACGATGGGAAATCACTTTATCCAGACCAGCGAATGCGCCACCACAAATAAACAGGATCTTGGAGGTGTCGACCTGTAAGAATTCCTGTTGTGGGTGTTTACGTCCACCCTGCGGCGGTACGGCAGCCACGGTGCCTTCGATCAGTTTCAGTAACGCCTGCTGTACGCCCTCACCGGATACGTCACGGGTGATGGACGGATTATCAGACTTACGTGAGATCTTATCGATCTCATCAATGTAGACGATGCCGCGCTGCGCTTTTTGTACGTCGTAATCGCACTTCTGCAACAGCTTCTGGATGATATTTTCAACGTCTTCACCCACATAACCAGCTTCGGTGAGGGTGGTGGCATCCGCCATGGTAAACGGAACATCCAACAGACGCGCCAGCGTTTCAGCCAGCAACGTTTTACCAGAACCGGTCGGACCGATCAGCAGAATGTTACTTTTACCAAGCTCAACGCCATTGCTGGTGTCGCCATTGCGCAGACGTTTGTAATGGTTGTATACCGCGACGGCCAGCACTTTTTTCGCCTGTTCCTGACCGATAACATAATCGTCCAGGTGATGGCGAATCTCGTGCGGCGTCGGCAGTGCACTGCGCTCGCGATGCGGCGCAACTTCTTTAATCTCTTCGCGAATAATGTCGTTACACAGATCAACACATTCGTCGCAGATATACACGGACGGCCCGGCAATGAGCTTGCGCACTTCATGCTGGCTTTTGCCGCAAAAAGAGCAGTACAACAGTTTGCCCGAACCATCTTTGCGTTTATCTGTCATGAGTCAAAACCTCTTTTCTGTTCTTTGTGCCGCACATGACGACGCAAATGCCATTCCAGGCGCAAAACGCTGGCTAGCGTAGTGCCACTCGATAATATTATAGCGGCACTACTCCGGCCTGAGCATTAATTACGATGGGTCAAAATTGAATCAACCAGACCGTATTCGACGGCTTCGTTCGCAGAGAGGAAACGGTCACGTTCGGTATCTCGTTCAATTTGCTCTAAAGATTGACCCGTATGATGCGCCATGAGTTCGTTCATACGCCCTTTCACTTTCAGGATTTCTCGGGCGTGGATCTCAATATCCGTCGCCTGCCCCTGGTAACCCCCCAAAGGTTGGTGGATCATCACGCGTGAATTAGGCAGGCAGAAGCGCTTGCCTTTTGCTCCCGCCGTCAGCAGGAATGCGCCCATGGACGCGGCCTGCCCCATACAAATGGTGCTGACGTCAGGCTTAATAAATTGCATGGTGTCGTAAATTGACATTCCGGCAGTGATAACGCCACCCGGAGAGTTAATATACAGGTAAATATCTTTTTCCGGATTTTCCGCTTCCAGGAACAACATCTGCGCCACGATCAGGTTAGCCATGTGGTCTTCAACCTGACCCGTCATGAAAATGACACGTTCCTTAAGAAGACGGGAGTAGATATCGAAGGAGCGCTCACCGCGTGAGGTCTGTTCAATTACCATTGGCACCAGGGCCATATGGGGTGCAAAGGTATCTCGTTCGCCGCTGTATGACATGTCCGTCTCCTGGATCTAAAAATAAATAACCTGCTGTACTGATTGTACTTGAGTGAGCCAGGTCTGACTACGACCCCTCACGGACGGATTATCAGCCAGAGTGTTCACAGTCGATAGTCCCTTAATGGGGATGACCACACCTTATTTCAAGCATAACAACCTTTTGCTGTTACGCTAACACTGAAACGCCCTTTTAGCACACTTCTGATAACATCAATGCGATAAAAAAAGCCCGTCACCAGGAGGTGACGGGCTTATTGTTTACTCTTTATACCGGATGAGTAAATTAAGCCTGCTGGTTCATCAGTTCCTGGAAGCTGGTTGCTTTCTCAGTCACTTTTGCTTTTGCCAGTACAGCTTCAACAGCCTGTTCTTCCAGAGCGACGTTACGCATGTTATCAGTCAGCTCTTTGTTTTTGCTGTAGAACTCGATAACTTCTGACGGATCTTCGTAAGCAGAAGCCATCTCTTCGATCAGGCCTTTCACGCGTTCTTCGTCCGCTTTCAGCTCATGGGTACGAATCACTTCACCCAGCAGCAGACCAACGATCACACGGCGTTTAGCCTGCTCTTCGAACAACTCACGCGGCAGTTCCAGCGCTTGTTTCTCGTTACCACCGAAGCGCTGAGCAGCCTGACGACGCAGAACATCGATTTCGCTGTCGATCAGGGCAGACGGGATTTCGATCTCGTTTGCTTTCACCAGACCTTCGATTGCCTGAGACTTGATGCGGTTACGCACTGCGCCTTTCAGCTCACGATCCATATTCTTACGTACTTCTGCACGCAGACCGGCAACAGAACCATCTTCTACACCGAAACGTTTGATGAACTCTTCGGTCAGTTCCGGCAGTTCACGTTCTTCAACTTTTTTCAGGTTGATAACAAATTTCGCTGCTTTACCTTTCAGGTTTTCAGCGTGGTAGTCTTCCGGGAAGGTCACGTCAATGGTGAACTCGTCACCCGCTTTGTGGCCTTTGATGCCGTCTTCAAAACCAGGGATCATACGACCCTGGCCCATTGCCAGCACGAAATCAGTGGCTTTGCCGCCTTCGAACTCTTCACCGTCTACAGAGCCAGTGAAATCAACAGTCACACGGTCTTCAGCGTCAACAGCACCGTCTTTATCTTTCCAGGTTGCTTGTTGTTTACGCAGAGTGTCCAGCATAGTGTCGACGTCAGCGTCGGTCACTTCTACAACCGGTTTTTCAACTTCGATAGTTTCCAGGCCTTTCAGCTCAACTTCTGGATAAACTTCGAATTCTACGGAGTAGGTAAAGTCTTCGCCCAGTTTGTATTCGCCCGGAACATAGTTCGGTGCGCCAGCCGGGTTGATTTTTTCCTGAATGATCGCGTCAATAAAGTTGCGGCTCATCAGTTCGCCCAGTACGTCCTGACGTACAGAAGCGCCATAACGCTGAGCAACGACATTCATCGGTACTTTGCCTTTACGGAAGCCGTCAATACGTACTTTCTTCGCTACGTTGACCAGCTCGCTCTTAACAGCGGTCTCGATGCTGTCAGCAGCGATAGTAATCGTTACACGGCGCCCAAGGCCCTGAGTGGTTTCAACTGAAACTTGCATCTTGTTACCTCAAAAAATCACAGTGCTCGGTCAACTCTATATCTGGAAGCTGTCATAGGGCTTCGCAGAACCGGGATGCTCTCTCAAATCAGATATACATTCCCTGTCACCAGAATCATCCCGAAGACGTTCATATATAAAGACGCGGCATTATAGCGGCATCACTTTAGTGAGTCGAGAACGGGAACGCCGCATTGTTGCGCCATTTTTCACAATTCCGAGGTAATTTTGACCTAAAAATTGCGCTTCGCGCTCAAAACTCAGACAAAACAAAACGGCCCGCAGGCCGTTTTTACTTAAACTGTACGCAACATACTGGAAAAGCTCAGGCAGTTGCAAATGCGTTTTACGCGATGCTGCCTGCTCCCCTGCATGGCGGCGAGGCGAAAACGGTATCCTGCAGACCTTCCCACTCCTTAATGGTGTAGGTGTGCAGAGCCAGTGCATGGACAGTTGAGGCGAGTTCTGCCGCCAGGGTCCCGTAGATCATACGGTGGCGGTTGAGGAAACGCTCCCCGGAAAAGCGGTCACTGACCAGCACAACTTTGAAATGGCTTTCGGAACCGGCCGGTACATTGTGACGATAGCTTTCATCAACAACTTCGAGGAACACGGGTTCAAACGCTGCCCTTAATTTATCTTCTATTTGCTCACGTATCATCATGAAAGGACTCCTCCGACAACGCTGAGATGCGACCCCATCCCTTTAAATGTTAGCCGCTTTTATCCTGTTCATAACAAGAAAACAACAAAAATTTAGCTTTCGTCCTATTTTCTCAGTCAAAGGTATGAACTGTACTGAAAAGATCAAAAATTACGTCATGCCCGGCAAGGCAAATGCCTCGCGCGGTTAAAAAAAACACAAGGCGATGAATTTACATGCATTGAGGACTTCCCCTTGTTGACGGCGATGTTATGATGGCAAGAATTTTCCCTATCTAAGCTTAAGATCCACTGAGAGCCTGAACATGTTAAAAAAACTTCTCTTTCCATTGGTCGCTTTATTTATGCTGGCCGGGTGTGCCACCCCGCCAACCACTCTTGAAGTGTCACCGAAAATTACGCTGCCACAGCAGGATCCTAGCCTGATGGGCGTTACAGTGAGCATCACTGGCGCAGACCAGCGTCCCGACCAGGCACTGGCAAAAGTCACCCGCGATAACCAACTGGTTACCCTAACGGCATCCCGCGACCTGCGCTTCTTGCTACAAGAAGTGCTGGAAAAACAGATGACTGCGCGCGGTTATATGATCGGCCCAAGCGGTGCGGCTAACCTGCAAATCATCGTTAACCAGCTGTATGCCGATGTTTCACAGGGTAACCTGCGTTACAGCATTGCCACGAAAGCCGATATCGCTATTATCGCAACCGCAGCTAACGGCAATAAAATGACGAAAAACTACCGCGCCAGCTATAACGTTGAAGGCGCACTCCAGGCGACTAACGATAAGATCACGAATGCCGTTAACAGCGTGTTGACCGACACCATCGCGGATATGTCCCAGGACACCACTATTCATCAGTTCATCAAGCAGAACACGCGTTAAGTTCCGCACACTGGCCCGGTTCGCCGGGCCAGTACTAAATCATGTCCAGTCATTACCTTCGCATCTTTCAGCAGCCCAAATCAGCCATTCTGCTGATGCTTGGCTTCGCCTCAGGTTTACCTCTGGCGCTGACATCCGGTACGCTCCAGGCGTGGATGACAGTGGCTAATGTCGATCTGAAAACCATCGGTTTCTTCTCGCTTGTCGGCCAGGCCTATGTATTTAAATTTCTCTGGTCGCCGATGATGGACCGCTACACTCCTCCGTTCCTCGGCCGACGCCGCGGCTGGCTACTCCTTACGCAACTGGGTTTACTTGTCGCGATCGGTGCGATGGGCTTTCTCGAACCAGGCAGTCATCTACGCTGGATGGCGGGGCTGGCGGTAGTTATCGCTTTTTGTTCGGCATCGCAGGATATCGTCTTCGATGCGTGGAAAACGGATGTGCTACCCGCGGATGAGCGGGGGACCGGGGCTGCAATTAGCGTTCTGGGTTATCGCTTGGGCATGTTAGTGTCTGGCGGCCTGGCGCTGTGGCTTGCGGATCGCTGGCTCGGCTGGCAAGGCATGTACTGGCTGATGGCCGGTTTGCTGATCCCTTGTATCATCGCAACATTACTTGCTCCCGAACCTGGTGATGCGATACCTGCACCACGTACACTGGAACAAGCCGTTGTCGAACCGCTGCGCGATTTCTTTGGTCGTAATAATGCCTGGCTTATCTTGCTATTGATTGTCCTTTATAAGCTTGGCGACGCGTTCGCGATGAGCCTGACAACCACCTTTCTGATTCGCGGCGTTGGGTTTGATGCCGGAGAAGTGGGGGTGGTAAACAAAACCCTTGGGCTTATCGCCACCATTATTGGCGCACTCTGGGGCGGCGTATTGATGCAACGATTGTCCCTGTTTCGCGCGTTGTTGATTTTCGGTCTGCTGCAGGGTATTTCGAATGCCGGGTATTGGCTGCTGGCTGTTACGCCAAAAGATATCATCAGCATGGCGTCAGCGGTTTTTCTGGAGAATCTCTGCGGCGGAATGGGCACGTCTGCCTTCGTCGCTCTGCTCATGACACTGTGCAACAAGTCCTTTTCAGCCACACAATTTGCCCTGCTTTCCGCGCTGTCTGCCGTTGGTCGGGTTTACGTTGGTCCGCTGGCAGGCTGGTTTGTTGAAGCCCATGGCTGGTCGATGTTTTACCTGTTTTCTATCGCTGCTGCCCTGCCGGGTCTTCTGATGCTGATTCTCTGTAAAGAGACGCTTGAATTCACGCAGCGCACCGAACGTTTTATGCCACGTACTGAGTTTACCAAAGCCTACCGCCTGGCATTACGTCTGCTTACAGCTGGCTGTCTGTTATTGGGCATCTGGCTGGTCACGCTGATTGTGAACGCCAGCGGATGGGTCCATATCACTCCTGGAAGCACCTTTCTGGAACTCGGCGCATTACTGGCGCTGATCGGTATTGTCTATGGTGGATTATTAGATTTTCTGGCGCTACGTAAAACGCGTGCTGTCTGAAAGCGCCAGCATCGCTGGCGTTTTCACAATGATTAATTGAAAAAATAGAGCCAATTAATCACGTAACTGTATAACGGTGGCAGGAGGATGAGCCCTAAGACATTGACCAGGGGCGGCAACTGCTTGAGGAACAGGATGGGCAGCATGATCAGTTTTACGACACCATTAAAGGGGATTGCGTACCACTGATGTAAATTACTGCGCACCAGCCACCAGACCGGGTAAGCAATCACCGCCGTAAACATGCAGACCCGCGCAATACCCGCATCCGCTGGCGGATAGTGATACAACAGCGCGTAGATATGGAACAACGGGACCGCCATAATGGCCCATGAAAGTAGCCAGAAGAAAACATGGCTTATGCGTGCGAGACGTTTCTTACGTTCGTAGCACGACAGCAACACAGGCGCCCCCCGCAAGTAAAGAATCACTATCCCCACCATGGCAACCGCCTGCCAGACTAAATGTTCATCAGCACGCACCTGGATATAAAGAGCAAACCCCCAAAACCAGATAGCGATCAGTGCTCCCCACGAGATGGCTGGCGTGGGGGTCGAAAGAAGCCGGAGCAACGCCGGGTTAACCCGTTCCAGTAATTGCGGATAAGTATTTCTGAGCTCCACCACCTGTTTCAGCAGATCCTGAACAAAATCGGGTATGAGTCGTGCCCACCAGGGTAAATGCGGTATTTCACCGCTAAGAATGCGCCAGGCAAGACGGCGTTGTCGATCCAGGCCAGCTTGTCGGCGTAAATAGTCCCAGTGATTGTCTGCCGCCGTCGCATCAATTTGCGTCTCCAGGGCGTGAACAACCCAGTAAGGCAGAGGTGAATCACGATACCCGCCCAGATCCCATCCCATAATGTCTGACACATTATTGACCAGACTTCGGGAAATGCCCTGTCTTTGACTCAGTGCCTGCGCCAGCTCAAGACTGAATACGCGTCGGGCTTCCAGCGCATCCGGCAGGCGGTGATCCAGATAGTGGCGCAGTGCGTTAAGCGCGTCACTTTCATCCATAAGTAACTGAACGGAAAAACGCTCTGCATCTTCCTTGAGGGTTTCCCTTTGCCAGTCAGGCTGCAAAGGGGCAACCAATTGCGCATCCTCTTGTGATTCAGCTTGCGTTAATTCGCCCAACGCCGGGTCGAAGTTAACCACTGCCTGAACAATGTCGTCCTCCAGCCAAATCATCTCGCCTTTGCTGTACGCTTTCGCCGCATCGAAGGCTTCGCGTAGTTGCTGGTAGCCTTGCGGATCCTGATCCGGACGATGCCGCTTAAGCTCCCGTGCGTATGCCCGGCGAATGACCGATTCATCCGTTGTCGGTTCAATGCCCAGCGTTTCCCAGATTGTCGCCATCACTCACATCCCGTCATCAAATTGATTGAGTACCTGACGCAATTCATCCCGTGCGGTGGCAATCATACGCATATCCTGACGATCAAGTGCCTGCTCAAACTGGCTGGCGTAATGATCGATAATTTGTCGCCGTTCCCCAAGATGTTGTTCGTAACAACGCGAAGCTTCCGCCAGCAAATGACGATTTTCCGGCACATCCCGGGGATGCATTTTCAGTCCATCAAGCTGACGAAGACGTTCACGAATCTCCTCTTCGCTTAGCTGGCCAGGTGCTTTTTCAATGACCAGGGTTGACGCGGTCTCTTCACCCTGAACTTTACATTCGACCTCCAGAATGCCGTCCAGCGTATAGGTAAATCGGACGTCAGCGCTCACGTCCCCGGCTTTGCGGCGCGGGACGGCGATCTTCATTTTATCCAGCAACAGGTTTTCGCTAACCCGACGGGCTTCCCCCTGGTAAACCTCAATCTCCAGATATTGTTGATTATCAAACAGCGTATTCACGGTCTTCATCACGCTAACGGGCACAAAGGCGTTACGTTCAATGATCGGCAGGAAAAACCCGGTATCGATTTTGTCGCCATTTCGTCTTGAAACCTCGATTCCCAGGGAATACGGCATGACATCCGTCAGGACAATATCATCCAGCGCACATGCCCGGGCAATCAGCCCGGCCTGTACACCGGCGCCAAGGGCCACTACTTCATCGGGGTTTAATTCGCTACGCGGGAAGCGCCCAAACATCCGGGTCGCCATCTGACGAACAATCGGCATACGGGTTGCGCCCCCCACCAGAATCACATGGTCGAGGTGTTCAGGGTCAAAATGTGCGTCCTGCAATGCCTGCACCACCGGTTTCTTTAACCGCGTGAGAAGTGAGGCGGCACACTGAGCAAAAGTTTCTGCCGTTAATGTCCAGCCATATTCCTTACCCTCAAAACTCAGCGTCGCGCTGGTTTCATCCTGCTGGCTTAGCTCGCATTTGAACGTTTCGGCAATCCGGTTTAACGCCGCCGCACACTCCGTATTCGGATGAGCTAACGCAGGGTAACGCTCTTGCATCCATTGACGAATAACCTGGGTAAAATCATCACCGCCAAGCCAGGCGTCGCCGCTGCTGGCGCGAACTTCGATCACCCCTTCAAACATATCGACGATAGAGACATCAAAGGTGCCGCCGCCCAGATCGAAAATCAGGAATTTTTGCTCGCGGTTATCCGCAAGCCCGTATGCCAGGGACGCTGCGGTGGGCTCATTCAGCAAGCGCTCAACCTCAAGTCCGGCCAGCCTGCCCGCCGCTTTAACCGCCTTACGCTGAACATCATTGAAGTAAGCAGGTACGGTGATGACGGCGCGAGAAATAGTGCCGCCCAACGCGACTTCCGCGTCAGTCTTAAGTTTACGTAGCACCAGCGCCGACAGCTCTTCTGCCCGAAAGCGCCGTGACCCGAGACTCCACGTTTTATCTGTTCCCATGTAGCGTTTGAAACTGGCAACAGTCAGATGAGGATGGCTGACCAGTCGGGCTTTCGACGCCTCACCAACCAGCAGATTACCGAAGTCGTCCAGCCCCACGACTGAGGGGGTCAATCTTTCGCCCTGCGCGCCCGTGAGCAGCTGCGGGTTCTCACCATCAAACCACGCGACTGCACTATTAGATGTTCCCAGATCTATCCCAATTATTGGCGAGTCGTTTCCTGTTATGACCATTTTCATCCCTTAGTCACTGATAAAAAAGCAAAAGCGAATCACAATATATTAATCAGTCAGACATTCGAATTCGTTTAGATATTCACTTTCAGTTATTATTTCGCTCAATAAACAAGCAGACATAAAATATTTTACATACGAATATTTATCGAGAGATGAAGAAAATTTCTTTAATTATTTTGTGCGGTATTAATTAAGGGTTACTCTTGAACGATTCAGCAGGGTTATTAATTAGTTTTTTCCAGTAATGTTCAATAAATGCTGAAATGTTGTTAACTAATTGTTTATGATTTTGATTGGTTATACCAATTTACCCTCCCCCTTATTGTAATCCTGGATTTTCGTTATAACCTTAATGACAGGCTGTGCGAACACCCGATTTTACAGGTTGTTGCATTTCGTGTGACATAATCGGCAGAACCCAGTAACACCATACTGACACTACGCCATTCATGTTTACAGTAATGTAACCTTCCCGTAAAATGCCCGCACACTTTAAACGCCACCAGATCCCCGTGGAATTGAGGTCGGTAAATGAGACTCAGGAAATACAATAAAAGTTTGGGATGGTTGTCATTATTTGCAGGCACGGTTTTACTCAGTGGCTGTGATTCTGCACTACTTGACCCCAAAGGACAGATTGGACTGGAGCAACGTTCACTGATACTGACGGCATTTGGCCTGATGTTGATTGTCGTTATTCCCGCCATCTTGATGGCCGTTGGTTTCGCCTGGAAGTATCGTGCGAGCAATAAAGATGCGAAGTATAGCCCTAACTGGTCACACTCCAACAAAGTTGAAGCTGTGGTCTGGACGGTGCCGATTCTGATCATCCTGTTCCTCGCAGTACTCACCTGGAAAACTACCCACTCGCTCGAACCGAGCAAACCGCTGGCACATGACGAAGCACCTGTCACGATTGAAGTTGTCGCCATGGACTGGAAATGGTTCTTCATCTACCCGGAACAAGGCATTGCTACCGTGAATGAGATCGCCTTCCCGGCGAACACTCCGGTGGAATTCAAGGTGACGTCCAACTCCGTGATGAACTCGTTCTTTATCCCGCGTCTGGGCAGCCAGATTTACGCGATGGCGGGCATGCAGACCAAACTGCATCTTATCGCCAATGAAGCCGGTACCTATGACGGTATCTCCGCAAGCTATAGCGGGCCAGGCTTCTCCGGTATGAAGTTCAAAGCTATCGCCACGCCGGACCGCGCAGCGTTCGACCAATGGGTCGCTAAAGTGAAACAATCTCAGAACACCATGGCTGACATGGATGCTTACGAGAAAGTTGCCGCACCAAGCGAATACAATAAGGTTGAATACTTCTCCAGCGTGAAACCCGATTTGTTTAAAGACGTTATCAACAAATTTATGGGCCACGGCAAGAGCATGGACATGACCCAGCCAGAAGGTGAGCACGCCTCGCATGAAGGTATGGAAGGCATGGACATGAGCCACGCGGAAGCCTCTCACTAAAGGGGTCGAGGAAGAATACGATGTTCGGAAAACTTACACTGGATGCAGTGCCGTACCATGAACCCATTATTATGGTCACGGTGGCTGCAATTATCGTCGGGGGACTGGCGGTAGTCGGTCTGCTCACTTATTTCAAAAAGTGGGCATGGCTGTGGAATGAATGGTTTACCTCTGTAGACCACAAACGTCTTGGCATTATGTATGTTGCGGTTGCAGTCGTTATGCTGCTTCGTGGCTTTGCTGACGCCGTGATGATGCGTAGCCAGCAGGCGCTGGCTTCTGCCGGGGAAGCAGGCTTCCTGCCACCTCACCACTACGATCAGATTTTCACCGCTCACGGTGTGATCATGATCTTCTTCGTGGCGATGCCATTCGTTATCGGTCTGATGAACCTGGTGGTTCCACTGCAGATCGGCGCGCGTGACGTGGCGTTCCCGTTCCTGAACAACCTGAGCTTCTGGTTCACGGTTGTCGGTGTGATTCTGGTTAACATCTCTCTGGGCGTCGGTGAGTTCGCGCAGACAGGTTGGTTGGCTTATCCACCGTTGTCAGGAATTGAATACAGCCCTGGTGTCGGGGTCGATTACTGGATCTGGGCACTCCAGCTCTCTGGTATCGGTACGACGCTGACCGGTATCAACTTCTTCGTGACGATTCTGAAGATGCGTGCGCCGGGCATGGGTATGTTCAAGATGCCGGTATTTACCTGGGCATCTCTGTGCGCCAACGTACTGATTATTGTCTCGTTCCCCATTCTGACCGTGACCATCGCGCTGTTGACCCTCGACCGTTATATCGGTACCCATTTCTTTACCAACGATATGGGCGGCAACATGATGATGTACATCAACCTGATTTGGGCCTGGGGCCATCCGGAAGTGTACATCCTGGTTCTGCCGGTGTTCGGGGTGTTCTCCGAAATCGCAGCGACCTTCTCGCGTAAACGTCTGTTTGGTTACACTTCGCTGGTATGGGCGACCATCTGTATTACCATCCTGTCGTTCATCGTCTGGCTGCACCACTTCTTTACTATGGGTGCAGGCGCGAACGTAAACGCCTTCTTCGGTATTACGACGATGATCATCGCCATCCCGACCGGCGTGAAGATCTTCAACTGGCTGTTCACCATGTACCAGGGTCGCATTGTGTTCCACTCTGCGATGCTGTGGACCATCGGCTTTATCGTCACCTTCTCTGTGGGCGGTATGACCGGCGTTCTGCTGGCGGTTCCGGGTGCGGACTTCGTCCTGCACAACAGTCTGTTCCTGATTGCCCACTTCCATAACGTTATTATCGGCGGTGTGGTGTTCGGCTGCTTCGCAGGTCTGACTTACTGGTGGCCGAAGGCATTTGGTTTCACGCTGAATGAAACCTGGGGCAAACGCGCATTCTGGTTCTGGATCATCGGCTTCTTCGTTGCATTTATGCCACTGTATGTGCTGGGCTTTATGGGTATGACCCGTCGCCTGAGCCAGCAGATTGACCCGCAGTTCCACTCCATGCTGGTGATTGCAGCTTGTGGTGCGGCACTGATTGCTATCGGTATCCTCTGCCTGCTGATTCAGATTTACGTCTCTATTCGCGACCGCGACCAGAACCGTGACCTGACCGGTGACCCGTGGGGTGGCCGTACGCTGGAATGGGCGACCTCTTCTCCGCCACCGTTCTATAACTTCGCAGTAGTCCCTGAGATTCACGAACGTGACTCCTTCTGGGAAATGAAAGAAAAAGGCGAAGCGTACAAGCAACCGGCGCATTATGAAGAAATTCATATGCCGAAAAACAGCGGTGCGGGTGTTGTAATCGCCGCCTTCGCAACGGTGTTTGGTTTCGCGATGATCTGGCACATCTGGTGGATGGCGATTGTTGGCTTCGCCGGCATGATCATTACCTGGATTGTGAAAAGCTTCGACGAGGACGTGGATTACTACGTACCGGTTGCAGAAATCGAAAAACTGGAAAAGCAGCATTTCGATGAGATTTCTAAGGCAGGGCTGAAAAATGGCAACTGATACTTTAACGCATGCGAATGCCCACGCGCACGAACATGGGCACCACGATGCAGGCCCGACTAAGGTATTTGGGTTCTGGATCTACCTGATGAGCGACTGCATTTTGTTCTCATGCCTGTTTGCTACCTATGCCGTTCTGGTGAACGGCACTGCGGGTGGCCCGACTGGCAAGGACATTTTTGAGCTGCCGTTCGTGCTGGTAGAGACCGCACTGCTGTTATTCAGCTCCATCACCTACGGCATGGCGGCAATCGCCATGTACAAAAACAACAAAAGCCAGGTTATTTCCTGGCTGGCACTGACCTTCTTGTTCGGTGCCGGGTTCGTAGGCATGGAGATTTATGAATTCCATCACCTGATCGCAGAGGGTATGGGTCCGGATCGCAGTGGCTTCCTCTCCGCGTTCTTCGCGCTGGTAGGTACCCACGGTCTGCACGTTACCTCAGGTCTGGTATGGATGGCAGTTCTGATGTTCCAGATTTCGCGTCGCGGCCTGACCAGCACTAACCGTACCCGTATCATGTGCCTGAGCCTGTTCTGGCACTTCCTGGACGTGGTGTGGATCTGTGTGTTCTCTGTAGTTTATCTGATGGGGGCGATGTAATGAGTCATTCAACGGAACATGGCGCTTCCCACGGTAGCGTAAAAACCTACATGACAGGTTTTATCCTGTCGATAATCCTGACGGTTATTCCGTTCTGGATGGTGATGAGCGGCACGGCATCTCATGCTGCGATTCTGGGCACCGTACTGGTTACCGCGGTTGTGCAGATTCTGGTGCATCTGGTTTGCTTCCTGCACATGAACACTAAGTCCGATGAAGGCTGGAATATGACAGCTTTCGTCTTTACCGTGATTATCATCGCAATCCTGGTAGTCGGCTCCATCTGGATCATGTGGAACCTCAACTACAACATGATGGTTCACTAAGAGCGGCGAGTATGTTGAAGCAATACCTGCAAGTAACGAAACCTGGCATTATTTTTGGCAACCTGATCTCGGTGATCGGTGGGTTCCTGTTGGCCTCTAAAGGCCATATTGATTACCCGCTGTTCGTCTACACGCTGGTTGGCGTGTCGCTGGTTGTCGCATCCGGTTGTGTATTTAACAACTACATTGACCGTGACATCGACAAGAAGATGGAACGGACCAAAAACCGCGTGCTGGTCCGGGGCCTGATTTCGCCAAAAGTCTCGCTGGTTTACGCTGCCTTGTTGGGTATTGCTGGCTTCATGCTACTGTGGTTTGGCGCGAATCCTCTGGCCTGCTGGCTTGGGGTGATGGGCTTTGTGGTGTATGTAGGCGTCTATAGCCTGTATATGAAACGCCACTCGGTCTACGGCACGCTGATCGGCTCGCTTTCCGGCGCAGCGCCTCCGGTGATTGGTTACTGTGCCGTCACCGGCGGATTTGACAGCGGTGCGGCTATTCTGCTGGCAATTTTCAGCCTCTGGCAGATGCCACATTCATATGCCATCGCTATTTTCCGCTTTAAAGATTACCAGGCGGCAAACATCCCGGTACTGCCGGTGGTGAAAGGCATTTCGGTCGCCAAGAACCATATCACGCTTTATATCATCGCCTTTGCGGTGGCAACACTGATGCTTTCCCTTGGCGGCTACGCCGGGTACAAATATCTGGTGGTTGCCGCGGCCGTAAGCGTATGGTGGCTGGGTATGGCGCTGCGAGGCTACAAAGTGGAAGACGATAAAGTCTGGGCGCGTAAGCTGTTCGGCTTTTCCATCATCGCGATTACTGCGTTAAGCGTGATGATGTCAGTGGATTTTATGGTTCCTGACTCTCACAATCTGCTTGCCGCTGTCTGGTAACGGATAACACCTGTAAAAAAAGCCGGGGATGCCCCGGCTTTTTTATGTCTGTCGGTTGACTGGCGCTCTCTGGTTTCCCTATATCCCCCTCCCCTCTTTACCGCCACTCCTCAGCACAGCCTTAATGAGACCATCTGAACGGTTTCTTCAAGTGCTACCACAGCAGGGGATTGCACGCAGACTGGATTTGCGAACGCCCTGAAAACTAACCATTCAGGGCTTTTATTAAACGCATGGTGGCGCAGGAATAAATACCATTCACAGCCTCGTAATATCTATTAAACAATCACCTATTTACCGCGCCTGACACCCCGCCTAAACTATGGCCTGTTTTTAGATTGAGGTGGTGATGAACGATTATAAAATGACGCCAGGCGAGTTGCGCGCAACCTGGGGTTTAGGGACTGTTTTTTCCCTGCGCATGCTTGGCATGTTTATGGTCCTGCCCGTTCTGACCACATATGGCATGGCATTACAGGGTGCCAGTGAGGCATTGATTGGTCTGGCGATTGGCATTTACGGCCTGGCCCAGGCGATATTTCAAATTCCCTTCGGTCTGCTTTCAGACCGCGTTGGCCGCAAACCGCTTATCACAGGCGGCCTCGCCATCTTTGTTGTCGGCAGTATCATTGCGGCTCTCTCAGACTCCATCTGGGGCATTATTCTTGGGCGTGCGTTACAGGGATCCGGCGCCATTGCGGCTGCGGTGATGGCTCTGCTCTCTGATTTAACCCGTGAACAAAATCGTACCAAAGCCATGGCCTTTATTGGTGTCAGCTTCGGTGTGACCTTTGCTATCGCCATGGTGCTTGGCCCGATCATCACCCATAAACTGGGCCTGCATGCCCTTTTCTGGATGATTGCGGCGCTGGCGACCCTGGGTATCGCATTAACATTGTGGGTGGTGCCGGACAGCAAAAATCACGTCCTGAACCGCGAGTCAGGTATGGTAAAAGGCTGCTTTAGCAAGGTGCTGATGGAGCCAAAACTGCTGAAACTCAATTTCGGCATTATGTGTCTGCATATCCTGTTGATGTCGACCTTCGTCGCCCTACCGGGCATGCTCGAAGCCGCTGGATTTGCCGCCCGCGATCACTGGAAAATCTACCTCGTCACAATGCTGGTGTCGTTTGTTTCCGTTGTACCTTTCATTATTTATGCGGAAGTGAAGCGCCGCATGAAACGCGTGTTTGTATTTTGCGTCGTGCTACTGCTTATTGCGGAGATCGTCCTCTGGGGGGCTGGCCCCCATTTCTGGGAGCTGGTGCTGGGAGTACAGATTTTCTTCCTCGCCTTTAACCTGATGGAAGCCCTGCTACCGTCGCTTATCAGTAAAGAAGCCCCTGCCGGGTACAAAGGCACGGCGATGGGGATTTATTCCACCAGCCAGTTCCTTGGGGTGGCAATTGGTGGCGCGCTGGGGGGCTGGGTAGACGGTCTGTTCGACTCACAGACGGTCTTTCTGGCGGGCGCGCTGTTGTCCATGATCTGGCTGCTGGTGGCCGGAAGCATGCAGGAGCCGCCCTATGTCAGTAGCCTGCGCATTGCGCTACCGGAGGGCATCATGCCAGATGCCTCACTGCAGGCGCGACTGCTGGCAACCGAAGGGGTGAGCGAAGTACTGGTCGTCGCTGAGGAACGCAGCGCCTACGTCAAAATAGACAGCAAAGTGACTAACCGTTTTGAGGTTGAGCAAGCCATCAGCAGGGCATAAAAAAAGCGGGGAACACCCGCTTTTTTGTTAATCGCGGAAGTTTTTGAACTGGAAAGGCTGCCCCAGATTTCCACCGCGCACCAGCGCCATTGTCGACTGCAAATCGTCACGTGATTTTCCGGTAACGCGAATCTCTTCCCCCTGAATTTGCGTCTGTACTTTCAGTTTGCTGTCTTTAATCAGCTTAACGATCTTTTTGGCAACGGCGCTCTCAATACCCTGCTTGAGTTTTGTTTCAACGAACCAGGTTTTGCCACTGTGGACAAACTCTTCCGGTACATCAATTGATGTGCCTTCGATGCCGCGTTTTAACAGCTTCGCACGCAAAATATCCAGCAACTGATTGACCTGAAAATCAGACTCACTGAGAACTTTGATCGTCTTATTCTGTTCATTCAGCTCAAAAGTGGCTTCAACGTTACGAAAATCGAAGCGTGTTTCAACTTCACGGGTCGCATTTTCAACGGCGTTGCGGACTTCCTGAAGATCAACCTCAGAAACAATATCGAAAGATGGCATCTTTTCTTCTCCCTCAGTGTTTATTGCGATGCATAATACCCGCAACAAAGCATAACTCAACTTGTAATAGCCGAATGCAGTGCTGACGGCGCTATACTGTAAGCAGTGACACCTGGCGCAGTTGCAGGTGAGGAGGAACAATGAAAATTACCGTACTCGGATGCGGTGCTTTAGGGCAATTATGGTTAACTGCTCTGTGCAAGCATGGACACGAAGTACAGGGTTGGTTGCGCGTACCGCAACCCTTTTGCAGTGTGAACCTGGTTGATGAAGACGGCTCCATTTTTAACGAATCCCTGACCGCGAACGATCCAGAATTTCTGGCGAGCAGCGACTTATTGCTGGTCACGCTTAAAGCCTGGCAGGTCTCTGATGCGGTTAGAAGTTTAGCGGTGACTTTGCCTGCTACTACCCCTATTTTGCTTATTCATAACGGCATGGGGACAGTAGAAGAGCTGAAATCACTGCAACAACCTTTACTGACAGGCACTACGACGCACGCGGCGCGGCGCGACGGTAATGTCATTGTGCATGTGGCCAGCGGCACGACGCATATTGGCCCGGCGAGGCAACAGGACGGCGACTTTAGCTATCTGGCTGATAGCCTGCAGGAGGTGCTTCCGGATGTGGCCTGGCACAATAACATCCGTCCGGCCCTCTGGAGGAAACTGGCGGTCAACTGTGTGGTAAATCCGCTGAGCGCACTGGAAAATTGCCGAAACGGCGATTTGCGTAGCTTTCCCGATGAAATCAAAAAAATCACCCATGAGGTCGCAGCCGTCATCGAGCGTGAAGGCCACCATATCTCGGCGGATGAGCTACTCAGCTATGTCTATCAGGTGATTGATAACACGGCGGATAATATCTCCTCAATGTTGCAGGACATTCGCGCCATGCGTCATACCGAGTGCGATTACATCACCGGCTACCTGCTCAAACGCGCTCGTGCCCACGGTATCGCGGTGCCGGAAAACGCACGCTTGTATGATTTAGTGAAACGTAAGGAGAGTGAGTATGAGCGCATCAGCTCTGGTATGTCTCGCCCCTGGTAGTGAAGAGACCGAAGCGGTCACCACTATCGACCTGCTGGTACGCGGCGGCATCAGTGTGACCACGGCCAGTGTCGCCAGCGACGGTAATCTTGCGATCACCTGCTCACGTGGGGTTAAACTGCTGGCAGATGCCCCCCTTGTCTCTGTAGCAGACGGTGATTTCGACGTTCTCGTCTTACCGGGTGGAATCAAAGGGGCAGAATGTTTTCGTGACAGCCCGCTTCTGGTAGAGACCGTAAGACAATTCCATGCCTCCGGGCGTATCGTCGCGACCATTTGCGCCGCTGCCGCCACCGTGCTGGTTCCACATAACCTGTTCCCGATTGGCAATATGACCGGCTTTCCGGCGCTGAAAGAGAAGATTCCGCCGGAACAGTGGCAGGACAAACGCGTCGTCTGGGATCCGCGCGTGAAGTTACTCACCAGCCAGGGACCGGGAACCGCTATCGACTTTGCACTAAAAATTATTGATCTGCTGGTCGGAGGGGAAAAAGCCCATGAAGTGGCGTCGCAGTTAGTCATTCCAGCCGGAATTTATAACTATTACGGCGCTTAATGTGCCTGCTTAGCCCGCCTGGATTTCCCTGGGGGCGCCAGACAGGCCGGGCTAAATGCCCCCCGGCCAACAGGCACAGCAACGTTCAGGGACGATAGACCTTAACGTTGTTAAAACCCTGCTCACGCAGATAAAGCGCCTGTAAACGGCTCATCACTCCACGCTCACACCACAGCAGCCAGGTTTTGCTCTGATCAAGGTCGCCGAATTTGGTGCTCAGCTTGTAGAACGGCAGCGACACCACGTCGATACCCTCCACCGCCAGCGGCTTATCGTCTTGCTCATCAATGGAACGGATATCAAGAATCACATCGTTCGGACCAAAGCCGCTTACCGTTTCGACCTCCACAACCGTTTCGCTGGTTTGCGCGGCGATTTCGCGAATATCGATATTGGAGGCCTCTTCCACCACCCGGTCGAGAATGGCGAAGTCGAAGTTCTCCTCTTCCGCTTCGATTTTGGCCTTCACGGCTTTCACCGTCGGGCTTTTCGAAATAACACCGCAATATTCCGGCATGGTACGGGCGAAATCTTCGGTACCGATTTCACGCGCCAGATCGATGATGTGCTCTTTATCGTAAGAGATCAGAGGACGCAGGATCAGGGTATCGGAGACATTATCAATCAGGCGCAGGTTGGTCAGTGTCTGGCTGGAGACCTGGCCAAGAGCTTCACCGGTCACCAGTGCCTGCACGCCATAGCGCTCGGCAACTTTGGATGCCGCTCGTACCATCATACGTTTGAGCACGACACCCATCTGACCATCGTCGACTTTTTCGAGGATCTCGCCGACCACAGGCTCAAAATTGATGGCGACGAACCGTACGCGGTGGGAGCTGCCAAAGCGGTTCCACAGGTAATGCGCAACCTGACGCACGCCAATCTCATGCGCGGCGCCGCCCAGGTTAAAGAAGCAGTAATGCACGCGGCAGCCACGACGCATCAGCATATAGCTCGATACACCCGAGTCAAAACCACCGGAAATCAGTGACAGGACATCTTCCTGCGTACCAATCGGGAAACCACCAATGCCTTCGTAACGGCCTTTTACCAGCAGCAGGCGATCATCTTCGATCTCCAGATTCACGGTGACATCCGGGTGTGTCAGTTTCACGCGGGCGGACTCAACGTGCTGATTCAAACCGCCGCCGACGTAGCGTTCAACTTCAATCGAACTGAATTCGTGCTTGCCGCGACGTTTCACCCGCACGCAGAACGTTTTGCCTTCAATCTGCTCGCGATATTGCACCAGCGCTTTTTCGAAAATATCGTGCAGAGAGGTGAACGGTACATCTTCCACCTCCAGAATATGGTGAATACCTGGGATACGGGTGAGTGCGTCGCGGATCACCAGACGTTGGTTTTCATCTTTGGCGCGCACTTCGATATTATCCCAGTGACGGACAACAGCGAGGGTCTCATCATACTGCTTAAGAACGTTACGAATGTTCCCGGTAAGAATTTTAATAAAGCGCAAACGCACAGATTGGCTTTTGATGGTGATTTCCGGGAACAATTTAATGATAAACTTCATGGCGGCAATGGTTCGTTGGTAAGCCCGACGGGGCGTGTAATGGAAAATAGTACAGCAGCCCTTATACACAAAATCATTCAAAATGCTTCGCGGCGGCGACTGAGTGAACCCAGGAGCTTACTCACGTAAGTCACTGGGGTGAACAAAGGCAGCCAATAAAGAAGCAGTTTGAAGGATGAAGTGTATACCGCGGCTGCCATCCAGGCGCGGAAGTATACCACCATCGCGAAGCTCCTGCGCATTTTGCATGACCATTGCGCGTTATTTGCTAAGCCTCACGACTTCGCTACCATATCGTAGTCGGTATCAATAAGAGTCAGACATTCACTATGCCAAAGAAAAACGACGCACCCGCCACATTTGAAACAGCGTTAAGCGAGCTGGAACAGATTGTTACCCGTCTTGAAAGCGGCGATCTTCCCCTGGAAGAAGCCCTTAATGAATTCGAACGCGGCGTACAGCTTGCCCGTCAGGGACAAGTGAAACTCCAGCAGGCGGAACAGCGCGTACAGATTTTGCTGTCCGAGAATGAAGAAGCTCCTCTCACGCCGTTCACACCGGATAACGAGTAAATGGAATTTAGCCAACAATTACAGGCCTGTGTCGAACATGCCAATGATGCATTGCGGCGATTTATTGCCCCCCTTCCCTTTCAGAACACTCCTCTGGTTGAGGCAATGCAGTATGGCGCATTATTAGGCGGTAAGCGCCTGCGTCCGTTTCTGGTCTATGCGACTGGCGGCATGTTCGGCGTCAGCCGGGAAACCCTGGATGCCCCTGCAGCGGCGGTTGAGTGTATACACGCCTATTCGTTGATTCACGATGACCTGCCTGCCATGGACGACGATGATTTACGTCGTGGCTTGCCCACCTGCCACATCAAATTCGGCGAAGCTAATGCGATACTGGCCGGAGATGCACTGCAAACGCTGGCGTTCACTATACTCAGCGATGCGCCCATGCCAGAAGTGGCAACCCAGGATCGCCTTGCCATGGTACGCGAACTGGCCATTGCCAGTGGCGCTGCGGGTATGTGCGGAGGTCAGGCTCTGGATCTCGCCGCAGAAGGTCAGCAGGTCGATTTGGCGGCGCTGGAACGCATTCATCGCCATAAGACAGGCGCGTTGATTCGCGCGGCGGTAAGAATGGGTGCGCTGAGTGCGGGCAATGCAGGTCACCAATGGCTGCCGGTGCTGGATAAATACGCCGAGAGCATAGGTCTGGCCTTCCAGGTTCAGGATGACATCCTGGATGTTGTCGGCGATACTGCGACACTTGGTAAACGCCAGGGGGCCGATCAGCAGCTCGGCAAAAGCACCTATCCTGCGTTACTGGGCCTTGAGCAAGCCCGGATGAAAGCCCGTGATCTGATTGCCGATGCTCGCCAGTCTCTGGATCTGCTGGCAGCGCAATCACTGGATACAACGGCACTGGAAGCACTGGCGAATTACATAATCCAGCGTGATAAATAAACAATACGCTTTGAATCTTCCGGGCTGCCGAAAGGCAAAAACATCGCCCAATAGATGACGAGCAACACGATGAGTCTCTGATGAGTTTTGATATAGCCAAATACCCGACCCTGGCACTTGTTGATTCCACTGCGGAATTACGTTCGCTGCCGAAAGAGAGCCTGCCAAAGCTGTGCGACGAACTGCGTCGCTACCTGCTCGACAGCGTGAGCCGCTCCAGCGGACACTTCGCCTCCGGGCTTGGCACGGTTGAACTGACCGTGGCACTTCATTATGTCTATAACACGCCATTTGATCAGTTAATCTGGGACGTTGGCCACCAGGCTTATCCGCACAAAATTCTTACAGGCCGGCGAGATCGCATCGGTACTATCCGGCAGAAAAACGGCCTGCATCCTTTCCCGTGGCGCGGTGAGAGCGAATACGATGTCTTAAGCGTCGGCCATTCATCTACATCCATCAGCGCGGGCATTGGTGTTGCCGTTGCCGCAGCGAAAGAGGGTAAACAGCGCCGTACCGTCTGTGTGATTGGCGACGGCGCGATTACCGCCGGGATGGCATTTGAAGCCATGAACCATGCGGGCGATATTCGCCCTGATATGCTGGTTGTGCTAAACGACAATGAAATGTCGATTTCCGAAAATGTCGGCGCGCTGAACAACCATCTGGCGCAGCTACTGTCCGGTAAACTCTATTCCACGCTGCGTGAAGGCGGCAAAAAGGTGCTTTCCGGCGTTCCGCCGATTAAAGAGCTTATCAAGCGCACCGAAGAACATATCAAAGGCATGGTGGTGCCAGGCACCCTGTTTGAAGAGCTGGGCTTTAACTACATTGGCCCGGTCGACGGCCATGATGTTCTGGGGCTTATCAATACCCTTAAGAATATGCGCGGTCTGAAAGGCCCGCAGTTCCTGCATATCATGACCAAAAAAGGCCGGGGCTATGAGCCCGCCGAGAAAGACCCTATCACCTTCCATGCAGTGCCGAAATTCGACCCAACCAGCGGTACCCTGCCAAAAAGCAGCGGCGGTATGCCGAGCTATTCGAAAATTTTCGGCGACTGGCTGTGTGAAATGGCGGCAAAAGACAGCAAGCTGATGGCGATTACACCCGCAATGCGTGAAGGTTCAGGCATGGTGGAGTTTTCACGTAAATTCCCGGATCGCTATTTCGATGTTGCGATCGCTGAACAGCATGCGGTGACGTTTGCTGCCGGACTGGCGATTGGCGGTTATAAGCCAGTGGTCGCAATCTATTCCACCTTCTTGCAGCGCGCCTATGACCAGGTTATCCACGACGTCGCTATCCAGAAACTGCCGGTGCTGTTCGCTATTGACCGCGCGGGGATTGTCGGCGCGGACGGCCAGACCCACCAGGGTGCGTTTGATATTTCCTTCCTTCGCTGTATCCCTGACATGGTTATCATGACGCCAAGCGACGAGAACGAATGCCGCCAGATGCTGTTTACCGGATATCACCACAATGCAGGCCCGAGTGCCGTACGCTACCCGCGTGGTAACGTACCCGGTGTTACCCTTGAACCGATGGAAAAACTGCCGTTAGGTAAAGGCGTAGTGAAGCGCGAAGGTGAGAAAATCGCCATCCTGAATTTCGGTACGTTATTGCCGGAAGCCGCAAAAGCAGCAGACGCGCTCAACGCTACGCTGGTTGATATGCGTTTCGTTAAACCGCTTGATGATGCGCTGATCCTTGAACTGGCGGCACGGCATGAAGCGCTGGTTACACTGGAAGAAAACGCAATCATCGGTGGCGCGGGTAGTGGCGTAAACGAGCTATTAATGTCGCAGCGTAAACCGGTTCCTGTCCTTAATCTTGGCCTGCCGGACTTCTTCATTCCGCAGGGAACCCAGGAAGAAGCGCGTGCCGAACTGGAACTGGATGCTGCGGGTATTCAAGCCCGTATCACGCGCTGGCTCGCATAACCTCCTCTGATGCTCCTGCTATGCTTAACGGTAACGTTTTTTTAATCTTACTCTACATAGTTCGCGTTTCAGTAAGGCGGCAGACCTGTGAATCCCCGGGAGTATAGCTAACTATGTGACCGGGGCGCGCTGGCGCTGGCAACGCATCTGCAACCGAAATGTGACGAGTAAAAGCAGGAGTGGAGAGATGCAATACAACACATTAGGAAAAACAGATCTAAAAGTTTCCCGCCTTTGCCTTGGCTGTATGACCTTTGGCGAGCCAGACCGTGGCAATCATGCCTGGACGCTGCCGGAAGAGAGCAGCCGTCTTATTATCCAGCACGCCCTCAATGGCGGAATTAACTTCTTCGATACCGCGAACAGCTATTCTGATGGTAGCAGTGAGGAGATCGTGGGCCGTGCGCTACGCGACTTTGCCCGCCGTGAAGAGGTGGTGGTTGCCACCAAGGTCTATCATGCATCCGGCACGCTCACGGAAGGCCTCTCCCGCACGCAAATTCTGCGTTCCATTGATGACAGCCTGCAACGCCTGGGGATGGACTATGTCGATCTGCTGCAAATCCACCGCTGGGATTACAACACGCCGATTGAAGAGACGCTGGAAGCGCTCAATGATGTCGTAAAATCCGGGAAAGCCCGTTATATCGGCGCATCTTCCATGCATGCCCACCAGTTCGCGCAGGCGCTGGAATTGCAAAAACAGCACGGCTGGGCCCCCTTTGTCACCATGCAGGATCACTACAATCTCATCTATCGTGAAGAAGAGCGTGAAATGCTGCCTCTCTGCTATAAAGAAGGAGTCGCGGTGATCCCATGGAGTCCACTGGCGCGCGGTCGCCTGACACGGCCCTGGGGTGAAACCACTGCCAGGATTGTATCGGACGAAGTGGGGAAAAAGCTCTATAACGAAAGCGATGAGAACGATGCGCAGATTGCTGAACGTCTTGGCTTTATAGCCGAAGAAACGGGCGCTACGCGCGCACAGGTCGCGCTGGCGTGGCTGCTGAGCAAACCCGGTATCGCCGCACCGATTATCGGCGCATCGCGCGAAGAGCAACTGGAAGAGCTGTTACAGGCAGTAGATTTAACGCTCAAACCGGAGCAGATCGCTGAAATGGAAGCACCGTACAAACAGCATCCGGTGGTCGGATTTAAGTAATGCGTTAGTGAGTTATTAAATGCTGGAATGTCCCGGATGCGGCGTTCAACGCCTTATCCGGGCTATGTCTGATGAAGGTTAGAGAATACCAATCGGCCAGTGGTGTCCCAGCGCATACAAAATACCTGCGGAGATTATCCCGGCCACAATATCATCAACCATGATCCCCATGCCTCCATGCACATTGCGGTCAAACCAGCGAATCGGCCAGGGTTTCCACATGTCGAAAATGCGGAAAATCACAAAACCGGCGGCAACCCACTGCCAGTCGTTAGTCGGTAGCGCCATCAGGGTGATCCACATCCCGATAAATTCATCCCAGACGATGCTGCCATGATCGTGCACACCCATATCTTTCGCCGTTCGATGACAAAGATAAACGCCCACGCTAATCCCCAGCATCACCAGCAGCGAATAGATCTGCAACGGGAGAAAGGTCATCAGATACCAGAACGGGATAGAGGCCAAAGAGCCCATTGTTCCCGGCACGACAGGGCTTAATCCGCTGCCAAATCCCGTGGCCAGCAAATGCCATGGGTTGCTCATTTTCAAACGGCTTTTGGCAATGTCTTTAAAGCGCGGCAAAATGGTCATATCCTTTCCAGTCAAGCGTTACTGTTTTACCTTCGCGGGTAAAATTCAGGCCTTCCACATCAGCGCTCATCTGTCCAATACAGGTCACAGGCACACCCAGATGGCCAACGGCAACCTCCAGCGCGCCCCGGTTGATTTCCGGTACGGTAAAGCACAGCTCGTAATCTTCGCCACCTGATAAGGCCCAGCGCAGAGCCTGTTCCGCATCCACATGACGCACAATGGCCTGCGAATAAGGCAACGCATTAAGATCAACCCGCGCGCCGCAACCACTGGCCTTGAGAATATGCCCAAGATCCGAGATCAAACCATCGGAAAGGTCGATCGCCGAGCTTGCCAGGTTGCGCATCGCCTGTCCGTGTAAAACGCGGGGAACGGGGCGCAGATGTCGCTGCAACAGATATTTTGCATCTTGTGCGTCGGCCACCTGCAACTGCTTCTGCAAAATAGCCAGCCCTGCGGCGCTATCCCCCGGCGTGCCGGTGACATAAATCCAGTCACCCGGTTTTGCTCCACTACGTTTTAAGGCGCGTCCGGCGGGGACATAGCCATGAATACCCAACGTCATCGACAGCGGGCCACGGGTCGTGTCGCCGCCAATGAGTTGCATGTCGTAGTAATTGAGTTGTTCGAACAGGCTGTCGCTAAACGCCTTAAGCCACTCTTCATCGACACTCGGCAGCGTCAGCGCGAGCGTTAGCCATGCCGGATCAGCCCCCATCGCCGCCAGATCGCTAATATTCACTGCCAGTGCTTTATATGCCAGGTCAGCCGGTTCGATATCAGGAAGAAAATGGATGCCTGACACGAGTGTGTCAGTGCTGATTGCCAGCGTCTGCTTTTCAGGTACGTTGAGCAGTGCACAGTCGTCGCCAATGCCGGTATCAACGTCACGACGCGAGCTTGTTACACGGTCAAAATAACGGGCAATCAGGGAAAATTCGCCGCATGCCATACGTTATGCCTCAGCAAAGAAAGGAAAAAGCCGGATCGGGCGTGTCAAAACAACGCCCAATGCCGGCTTACGGATCATTTTTTGTGGGGACGGATCGCGGGGGCTGCTTTGTCGAGCACGCCATTTACAAATTTGTGGCTGTCTTCTGCACCGAAGGTTTTCGCCAGTTCGATAGCTTCGTTAATCGCAACTTTGTACGGAACATCATCACGTTTAGACAATTCGAACAGGGCAATGCGCAGCACCGCCTTTTCAACCTGGCCCAGCTCTTCCAGCAGGCGGGACAGGTACGGCTTCATCAGGCCGTCGAGATACGCGCTGTTAGTCGCCACCCCGGTCAACAGTTCACGGAAGTACAGAACGTCCACATCTTTCACGTCCTGTTCCGCCAGGAACTGGTATTCAACATCAGCGATGTCGTTCTGGGACAACTGCCAGGAGTAAAGCGCCTGGACGGCACACTCACGGGCGCGGCGACGAGCAGCAGGTTTCACGGAATTCCCCTTACAAAATTCAGGCCTTGATGGCTTTCAATACGTTAATCATTTCCAGCGCGGTCAGTGCAGCTTCTGCACCTTTGTTACCGGCTTTGGTGCCAGCGCGTTCGATGGCTTGTTCAATACTTTCAGTGGTCAGAACACCGAAGGCTACCGGGATTCCACTGTCCTGAGCGACATGCGCCAGGCCATTGCTTGCACCGCCAGCCACATATTCAAAGTGCGCGGTGCCGCCACGGATTACGGTGCCCAGCGCAATCACTGCGTCATATTTACCGGTTTTCGCCAGTGCGTCAGCCGCCAGTGGCAGTTCATAAGCGCCTGGAACCCAAACAACGGTAATGTTGTCATCTTTTACCTGACCAATGCGTTTCAGGGCGTCAATCGCACCTTCCAGCAGGCTGTCATTGATAAAGTTGTTGAAACGCGCAATGGTGATGGCGACGCGAGCGTCCGGGGTAGCAACGTTAGCTTCAATAATGTTCATACTCTTCCTTTACAGGTTCAGTTCAGACCCCGCAGGGGGGCGGATTTTATCATAATATTTCACGCGCTGCCTCCCTTTTACAGCAGAGGCTACGCGTGGGTCAGATGCAGGCAGACGTCTGGCCCAACCTGACGTATCTCATTGAATTTAAAAGACGGGGCATCTGCCAGCGCTTCAAGACCTGGCAGTACGCACAGCCCCCGGGCATCCGCACCCAGCAGTTTCGGCGCAAGGTAAACAATCAGTTCATCGACCAGACCCGCCTGCAGTAATGCGCCTGCAAGATGCGCCCCCGCTTCCACCCAGATGCTGTTGATCTGCTGTTTGCCCAGCAGCATCATCAAAGTGACCAGGTCCGCATGACCACGGTGTTCCGGAACAAGGATCTCACGAACGGATTCAGGCCAGGCGCGGCTGTCATGGCGCGTACGCGCAAACCAGGTCTCCCCTGGCTGTTGCACTAAAGCGTGTTCAGGTGTCACGCGATTCTGGCTATCCACCACGATGCGTACCGGCTGGCGCAGGTTTTCCTGCGGATATAATCCCTGTACGTCCGGGCTAAGTTCATCCCGGCGGACGGTCAGTTTAGGGTCATCTGCCAGTACCGTCGCGCTAGTGGTCAAAATCGCGTGACTTTGGGCGCGTAAACGCTGTACATCGCGTCTCGCCTGCGGCGACGTGATCCACTGACTCTCGCCGCTGGCCATCGCTGTACGACCATCAAGGGATGCGCCAAGTTTAAGCTGGATCCAGGGGAAACCGGTACGCATGCGCTTTAAAAAACCTTTATTCAGCGCTTCGGCCCCTGCCATCATCAGGCCATGGCTGACCTCAATGCCTTCCTGCTGCAGGCGGTACAAACCACGCCCGGCAACCTGTGGATTCGGATCCTGCATTGCAGCCACAACGCGGGAGACGCCTGCGGCAATAAGCGCTTCGCAGCATGGCGGCGTACGGCCATGATGGCTGCACGGCTCAAGCGTCACATACGCGGTTGCACCGCGCGCACGCTCACCCGCCATACGCAATGCATGAACCTCGGCGTGCGGCTCACCCGCACGATAGTGGAAGCCTTCACCAACAATTTCGCCATTATTCACAATCACACAACCGACATTCGGATTCGGATGGGTGGTGAAACGTCCGCGTTGCGCGAGCTTAAGCGCGCGCGCCATGTACATTTCGTCCAGCATGGTCAGTCCTGTAAACGGGCGATCTCTTCGCCGAACTCTTTGATATCCTCGAAGCTGCGATATACCGACGCAAAACGGATATAGGCAACTTTATCGAGCTTTTTCAGCTGTTCCATGACCAGATTACCGATCATTTTGCTGGGGACTTCACGCTCGCCGGTCGCACGTAATTGTGACTTGATGTGATTCAACGCCATTTCAACGTCGTCGGAACTGACCGGGCGTTTTTCCAGCGCTTTTAACATGCCGCTGCGTAGCTTATCTTCGTTAAACGGTTCACGAACCTCATTGCTTTTCACAACGCGCGGCATGACAAGCTCTGCCACTTCAAAGGTGGTGAAACGTTCATTGCATACCAGACACTGGCGACGGCGACGGACAGACGAACCTTCACCGACAAGGCGAGAATCAATTACTTTGGTATCCACGGCGAAACAGAATGGGCAATGCATACGACGTCCTGGCGAGTGAGTTAACTGAAATCTATTTTACCCTGAACTGGCATGACAACAAAGACGAGCCGATTTTGAGACAATGGATCGATGGCAACTCAGTCGTTGCGATCTACCATTAAAAACATCCTCATCTTCAAGGAAACAGACAGAATGACAAGACGTTACCTAAGATCCCTGTTGCTGGGAAGCGTTTTCGCCCTTAGCGCCTGTGCACAGCAAAGCGAGGTCCGCCAATTGCATCAGGATGTCAGCACCCTGAACAATGAAATGGCCAAACTGAACAAAGAGACGGTGAAAATCACTCAGCAAAATGCGCTGAATGCAAAATCCAGCAACGGCGTCTACCTGCTGCCTGGCTCCAACACCCCCGCCCGGCTGAACAGCCAGATCGGTATGTTGCGTATGACGTTGAAAGACATCACGCCAAATGCGAACGGCACGCGGGCCACGTTGCGAATTCAGGGAGAGTCTAACGATCCACTCCCGGCGTTCAGCGGCACCGTAGAGTGGGGACAAATCCAGGGCACCACGCAGAACTTCCAGGAAGTTAACGTGCAAAACCAACTGATTAGCGCGCCGGCCAGCACGCTTGCGCCAAGTGATGTTGATGTGGAGCTACAACTCAATGGGATTACGCCGGATCAGTTAGGTTTCGTCCGCATCCACGACATTCAGCCCGCCAGTCCGCAGTAATTTTCCCGCCGACACTGTCGCGCTTATTCACATTTTGTTACGCCTGAACACTCACCGGATGAAAATCTGGTGGGTGTCATTTATTGGCAACATTGATGATCATCAGTACAATCCCTGCTGCTGAATGCGCGTAAACGTGAACGCAATCGATTACGTGTGTTTCAGTAATGTGAAACAACACGTATTTTTGTGAGCAAGGATACTTATAATAAGCCCGCAGAAACATGAAATATTTAGAAACGCAATGCGTGCATTCTTTCATTCCCGTAAGGGATCTCTTATCAGTGGCATAATTATGAAGAAAACATTACTCGCAGCCGGCGCTGCACTGGCTTTTTCGACCTCTTTCTCCGTGAATGCAGCGGATAACAGCAAACCGGAATACGTGTCTGACTGGTGGCACCAGAGCGTTAACGTGGTAGGCAGCTATCACACCCGCTTCGGACCACAGATTCGTAACGATACTTACCTGGAATATGAAGCATTTGCCAAAAAAGACTGGTTTGATTTTTATGGTTATGCCGATGCTCCGGTCTTCTTTGGCGGTAACACTGAGGCCAAAGGTATCTGGAACCACGGTTCTCCGCTGTTTATGGAAATCGAACCGCGCTTCTCCATTGATAAACTGACCGGTACCGATCTGAGCTTTGGTCCGTTCAAAGAGTGGTATTTCGCGAACAACTATATCTACGATATGGGTCGCAACGCATCCGGTCGCCAGAGCACCTGGTACATGGGTCTGGGTACCGATATTGATACCGGTCTGCCGATGAGCCTGTCTCTGAACGTGTATGCCAAATACCAGTGGCAGAACTACGGTGCAGAAAACCAGAACGACTGGGACGGCTACCGTTTCAAAGTGAAATACTTTGTGCCAATCACCTCTCTGTGGGGCGGCAACCTGAGCTATATCGGTTTCACCAACTTTGACTGGGGCTCTGATCTTGGCGATAAGAGCGCCTATGCTGAGAACGGCATTAAGCAGCGCACCAACAACTCCATCGCGTCCAGCCACATTCTGTCTCTGAGCTACGATCACTGGCACTACTCCGCTGTTGCGCGTTACTGGCACAATGGTGGTCAGTGGAATAACGATGCCGACCTGGTCTGGATGAAAGAGAACGTACGCTCTACCGGCTGGGGTGGATACCTGGTGGTGGGTTATAACTTCTAAGTGAAGTTATCCCTCATCCTGCAAGGATGACCTGAACAGAAAAGCACCGAACGAGACGCTTATCGGTGCTTTTTTTATTCAGATCCGTTTGAGAATTTTTACTTTTTCTTGTTCAACATCGCTTTCAGATCAGCAAAGGGGTTATACGTCGCCTCGCCAACATCCTTCTGCGCATCTTCCCCCGCAACAACCGTAGAACCGTACTGATCCGCTTCGGTGTATTTCGAATGCTCATGATCGTGACAGAACAGGCAAAGCAGTTCCCAGTTGCTGCCGTCTTCGGGATTATTGGTATGATCGTGATCGATATGGTGAACGGTGAGTTCACGCAGGTTCGAATAAACAAACTCCCGCGAACAGCGCCCGCATACCCATGGAAACAGTTTTAATGCTTTTTCACGGTAGCCGCTTTCCAGCCGCGTGTAGTTTTTAGGGATAATCGCCATATGTATGTCAATGCCTGATAAATGTCGGATAGATACCAGTTTCGCGCGAGGCAGCTTTTTTATCAATGTCCCCGATTAAAGGAGGAGAAAGTCCTTTCTGAAATCATGCGGCCATAGAAGTCATAAAAAAACCGCAGCTTGCGGCTGCGGTTTTTTTTAAGCGGAGAGCCGGATTACGGCAGAATTGACGGCTGATCCGCCCCTTCTTTTTCCACTTTCTGCTGAATCAGATGCTCACGTTTCATGCCCAGTTTCAGTGCCAGCGCAGAGGCCACATAAATCGAGGACGCCGTACCGATGGTGACACCAATAAGCATGGTCAGTGAGAAGCCCGCCAGAATCGGACCACCAAACAGATACAGCATCAGGATCACAACTAAGGTCGTCCCGGATGTGATCAACGTACGATGCAACGTCTGGGTCAGTGACACGTTAAAGATTTCGTAAGAGGTTCCGCGGCGGATCTTGCGGAAGTTTTCACGAATACGGTCAGACACCACGATACTGTCGTTAAGTGAGTAACCGATAACGGACATCAGCGATGCCACGATAGTCAGGTCAATCTCGATATGGAACAACGACAGCACGCCCATGGTAATAATAACGTCGTGCGCCAGTGCGATAACCACCCCTGCCGCCAGACGCCACTCGAAGCGGAAGCCAACGTAAACAAGGATAGAGATCAGCGCCACGAGCAGCGCCATTGCACCGGTTTGCGCAAGGTCAGCCCCCACGCTCGGGCCAACAAACTCAATACGTTTAACCGTCGCATTCTGGCTGCTGGTTTCGTTAATAACCTTAACGACTTTGCTACCCAGCTCCTGCCCCCCGGTTTCCCCGTGTACAGGCGGCATACGTACCATGATGTCGCGACTGCTACCGAAATTTTGCAGTAACGGCTCTTCAAAGCCTGACTTCTGCAGCGCGTCGCGCATCTGGTCCATATCCACTGGTTTTTCCAGCGTGATCTCAATGACCGTACCGCCGGTAAAATCCAGACCCCAGTTAAACCCACGTACGCCAATAATGGCGATAGAGACGATTAACAGCAGACCTGAGATGCCGAACGCCCAGTAATCCCAGCGCATAAAGTCCCAGACTTTACGGCCGTAGTTCAATTGTTCAACAGTGTATTCCTGTGCCACAACGCACTCCTCAGATAGACAGCTTTTTAACGCGCTTGCCGCCGTACAGCAGGTTCACGATGGCACGGGTGCCGACAATTGCAGTAAACATCGACGTTGCCACACCGATACCGGTTGTAATGGCAAAGCCTTTGATGGCGCCCGTACCGACTGCATACAGGATCAGGACTTTAATCAGCGTGGTGACGTTCGCATCAAAGATGGAACTGAACGCGCCTTTATAACCTTCATCAATGGCTTGCTGCACCGAACGACCGTTGCTCAACTCTTCTTTGATACGTTCGTTTATCAGTACGTTAGCATCGACCGCAACCGCAAGGGTTAACACGATACCCGCAATACCCGGCATGGTGAGCGTCGCCCCTGGCAGCAGGGACATAATGCCGACAATCAGAACCAGGTTGGCAATCAGCGCGCTCGTCGCAATCAGACCAAACTTCTTATAGAAGAAGATCATGAAGATGATGGAGACAACCAGACCTGCCAGACAGGCTTCCAGACCCTGAGTGATGTTCTGCATCCCCAGTGTTGGACCAATGGTACGTTCTTCAACAATCTGAATCGGCGCAATCAGCGCACCAGCACGCAGCAGCAGAGAAAGCTGACGCGCTTCGTTCGGGTTGTTGATACCGGTGATACGGAAGCTGTTACCCAGACGAGACTGGATATTGGCGATGTTAATCACCTCTTCCTCTTTCACCAGAATAGCGCGGCCATTCGCGTCTTTCTTGCCGCTGTCTTTGTACTCCACGAACAGGGTTGCCATCGGTTTGCCGATGTTGTCCTTGGTGAAGTTAGACATGATGTTACCGCCAGCGCTATCCAGTGAAATATTCACCTGAGGCTGGTTATACTCATCCTGGCTGGACGTGGAGTCCGTGATATGGTCACCGGTCAGAATCACACGTTTGTACAGTACAACCGGCTGCCCTTCACGGGTCTGTTTCACCTCAGAATCGCCCGGCACACGGCCCGCAGCGGCAGCGGCCTGATCAACATTGCTGTTTACCAGACGGAATTCCAGAGTCGCAGTCGCCCCCAGAATCTCTTTCGCACGCGCCGTATCCTGAATCCCCGGCAGTTCAACCACGATACGGTCTGAGCCCTGACGCTGAACCAGCGGCTCAGCTACGCCGAGTTGGTTAACACGGTTACGCAGAATATTGATGTTTTGCTGTACCGCGTATTCGCGAGCTTCGCTCAACCGCGCATCGGACATCACCGCACGCAGTGCATTGTCGCCCTGGCTGGTGATAACGAGATCACGGTGACGTTGGGTCAGATAATTGACCGCCTGGTCACGTGCGCTGGCATCGCGAAAGAGAATGCTCAGGCCATAGTTATCTTCCTTACGCACGGTGGTGTAAGGAATGCCCTTATCGCGCAGATCGCTACGCAGGCTGTCGATATTCTGTTCCTGGAGTTTGCCAAGCGCGGTGTCCATGTCTACTTCCATCAGGAAGTGCACACCGCCACGCAGGTCGAGACCCAGTTTCATGGGTTCGGCATTGACTGCGCTCAGCCAGCGCGGTGTGGCCGGAGCAAGGTTAAGCGCCACGACAAACTGGTCACCCAGCTCAGCCACCAGCGCTTCACGCGCGCGTAACTGAACGTCAGTGCTGTCAAAGCGAGCGAGAATAGCGCCGTTTTCCAGTGCCACAGACTTCGCGTCGATTTTTTCTTCTTGTAGAGTTTTCTGGACCTGGATCAGCGTTTGCTCACTGGCGGCGACACCGCGCGCACCAGTGATCTGAACAGCCGGATCCTCACCATACAGGTTGGGAAGTGCGTAGAGCAGGCCGACGGCAATGACGACGACCAGCATAATGTACTTCCACAAAGGATAACGGTTTAACACGGCAGTTCCCTTTGGGAAAACAAGAAATTACAGCGCCTTCATGGTGCCTTTCGGCAGAACGGCAGCTACGAAGTCACGTTTGATAACCACTTCAGTGGTGTCATTCAGCGCGATAGCAATGTAGCCAGTTTCCGCTACTTTGGTTACGCGACCAACCAGACCACCGTTGGTCAGCACTTCATCACCTTTCGCGATGGAGTTCATCAGATTTTTATGTTCTTTAGTGCGTTTCTGCTGTGGGCGAAGGATCATGAAGTAAAAAATCAGACCAAACACCGCCAACATCAGGATCAGAGACATCGGGCTCTGGCTGCCACCTGCCGCGCCGCCTGTTGCTGCTACCGCATCAGAAATAAAAAAGCTCATTCAAATTCCCTCATTATTAAAATTAAGCAACATTCAAAGGCGGAACATCTCGCCCCTGACGTTGGTAAAAATCGGTCACGAAGCTCTCTAATTTACCCTCTTCAATAGCCTTACGTAAACCCGCCATCAAGCGCTGGTAGTAACGCAGGTTATGAATGGTATTGAGTCGCGCGCCCAATATTTCGTTGCAACGATCAAGATGATGCAAGTAAGCGAGCGAATAATTGCGACAGGTGTAGCAATCACACTCAGGGTCGAGTGAACCCGTATCGCTCTTATATTTCGCGTTACGGATTTTCACCACGCCGTTGGTCACAAACAGATGACCATTGCGGGCATTACGTGTTGGCATAACACAGTCAAACATATCGATGCCACGACGAACGCCTTCCACCAAATCTTCTGGTTTACCCACGCCCATCAGGTATCGTGGTTTATCCGCCGGAATTTGCGGGCAAACATGTTCCAGAATACGGTGCATATCCTCTTTGGGCTCGCCCACAGCGAGACCGCCGACAGCGTAGCCATCAAAGCCAATCTCTACCAGACCTTTCACAGAGATATCGCGTAAATCTTCGTAAACACTCCCCTGAATGATGCCAAACAGCGCATTCGGGTTTTCCAGCGAGTCGAAACGGTCGCGGCTGCGTTTTGCCCAACGCAGCGACATTTCCATGGAGCGTTTGGCGTAGTCCCAGTCTGCCGGATACGGCGTACATTCATCGAAAATCATGACGATATCGGAGCCGAGATCGTACTGAATTTCCATGGATTTTTCAGGATCGAGGAAGATCGGATCGCCGTTAATCGGGTTACGAAAATGCACGCCTTTCTCGGTGATCTTGCGAATATCACCCAGGCTAAAGACCTGGAAGCCGCCGGAGTCGGTCAGGATCGGCCCTTTCCACTGCATAAAATCATGCAGGTCGCCGTGCAATTTCATGATTTCCTGACCTGGACGCAGCCAGAGGTGAAAGGTATTGCCAAGAATAATCTGGGCGCCAGTGGCTTCCACTTCTTCCGGCGTCATTCCCTTAACGGTGCCGTAGGTGCCGACAGGCATAAATGCTGGCGTTTCCACTACGCCACGATCAAACACCAGACGGCCGCGGCGTGCGCGACCATCGGTGGTATCCAGTTCAAATTTCACTTTATTTCTCCTGCATCAGAGAGACAGTCTGATGGTTAACGATTCGCTACAGAATGGTTCCATAGCGAAAAAATTTCTGATGGCGTCATCGCGCAGCCAGCCTGACGCCGGCCAGCGCACAACCACCGGAGCGTACATGTAGTACGTGAGGATGGCGAGCTCTGCCCGGCGGCAAAATAGCAAGTAAGATCCCCTTCTTACGGACGCTCATTAATTGCCTGCGGATTGTACGTGATAAACATCGCATCACCGTAACTAAAAAAGCGATATTTGTGCGCAACCGCTTCCTGGTAGGCATGCATGGTGTGCCTGTAACCGGCAAAAGCGGAGACAAGCATGATCAGCGTGGATTCCGGCAGGTGAAAATTGGTCACCAGCGCATCGATAACCTGATACTGGTAGCCCGGGAAAATAAAGATTTGCGTATCGCCAAAGAACGGTGCGATCAACGCATCTTTCGCCGCTTGCGCCGCGCTCTCCAGGGAACGCACGGAGGTGGTTCCCACGGCGATAACACGGTTACCGCGCGCTTTGGCTGCCAGCACCGCATCGACAACATCCTGCGGCACTTCGGCGTACTCAGAGTGCATGATGTGATCTTCGATACTGTCCACGCGTACCGGCTGGAAGGTTCCCGCCCCGACGTGCAGCGTTACGAATGCCATCTGAACACCCTTCTCGCGCAAACGCGCCAGCAGCGGTTCATCGAAATGCAGACCAGCGGTCGGCGCCGCAACCGCCCCCGGCTTCTGACTATAGACCGTCTGGTAAAGCTCGCGGTCAGCCTCTTCGTCTGGACGGTCAATATAAGGCGGCAACGGCATATGACCAATGGCGTTAAGAATATCGAGCACCGGGCGTTCGTCATTAAATTCCACTTCAAACAGCGCATCATGACGGGCCACCATGGTGGCATGGATGCTCTCGTCATCGCCCAGCAACAGCTCCGCGCCCGGTTTCGGTGCTTTTGAGGCGCGGATATGCGCCAGAATGCGCTTATCGTCGAGCATGCGCTCAACCAGCACTTCAATTTTACCGCCGCTGACTTTGCGCCCGAACAGGCGCGCCGGGATTACCCGGGTATTGTTGAAGACCAACAGGTCGCCAGGATTCAGTTTGTCGAGTAAATCCGTGAACGTACCGTGCGCAAGCGCACCTGTCGGCCCGTCCAGCGACAGCAAGCGGCAACTGCTGCGCTCAGGCTGCGGATAATGGGCAATCAGGGATTCAGGTAATTCAAAGGAAAAATCGGCAACGCGCATGACACTAACTCGAGACGTAAATAAGAGGCGGGTAGTCTAGTGCCGGGGCGTTCTCCCTGCAACCTTTACCCCTCCGGAGAGTTCATATACTCTAAATAATTCGCATTACAAAAAGGCGACAGCACATGAAATTCCCCTTTCTTGCTGACGAATGACAAGCGCCACTACCCAATGCGACCTGAACAAAAACGAGTATAACGATGAATTTTCTCGCACACCTGCACCTGGCTCACCTCGCTAACAGCTCGCTTTCCGGTAATTTGCTGGCGGATTTTGTTCGTGGCAATCCGGAAGAACACTACGCGCCGGAGGTGGTTTCCGGCATCCATATGCATCGTCGTATCGATGTACTGACCGATAACCTGCCGGAAGTCAAAGAAGCACGCAGTTGGTTTCGTCCAGAAACACGCCGTGTCGCACCGATAACGCTTGATGTGATGTGGGATCATTTCGTCTCGCGCCACTGGGAGCAGATCTCCCCGTCCATGCCACTTAGCGAATTTGTCGGCTACGCCCATGCGCAAGTCAGTGTGATCCTGCCGGAAGCCCCGCCACGTTTCGTCAATTTAAATGATTATTTATGGTCTGAGCGCTGGCTGGAGCGCTACCGGGAGATGGAATTTATTCAACGCGTGCTTAACGGCATGGCCAGTCGCCGACCGCGTCTCGATGCTCTGCGTGACTCATGGCAGGACCTGGATGACCATTACGAGGCGCTTGAAGAGAAGTTCTGGCAATTCTACCCGCGAATGATGGCGCAGGCAGAAGCCAGAACATTGTAATCACGCCTTCTCTTTCACTTCGCGCCATATACGTAGCGCCATCCATGCCAGCGCCAGTACGCCGAGTACCAGCGCGGCCCAGACCAGGCCGGTGAGCCACTGGCTGCGCTGCTCAATCGGTGAAGTGGCGTTCAGACGCGCTTCGCCGCCCAGTTTTACCTCTTCGCCAACCCACGCTTCCGGCAAACTTTCCGGCGCATGCTTCTGACGTAAAGCCGCAGGAATCAATGCATCAAGATCCGTTGCCGCGCTTTGCGCCGCTTTATTCCCCCACGCCAGAATGTACGGACCGCCGCCCTGAGCATTAAAAATAAGCGTCTGGCCTGGGCGTAACCCTGTCAATTGCGGTACGCTTTTCGGCAGATGAGCATTGACCGTTGTCACCTGAATCTCCTGCACATTACCCACCGCGACGGGGATCGGCTCTGATATCTGACCGTTTAAATTCCACAGCACTGTTTTAGCCAGCGGCTGCCACGCCTCGCCGGCGGCGGCGCGCCAGGCGATCTCCACCGGCAGAGTACCCTCTTCTTCCAGACTCAGGGCGATGGAGGTAATGGGCTGCGGACTGGCCCAATGGTAAAGCGCTTTATCCTGCGAGAGCGCATGCCCGGCGGCTGGCAGAGCAACGTTCGTTATCTCCATCGACTCCGGGTTTTCTATCACCACCGCGCGGGTAAGGGTTACCGGCAACTGCGGCTTATCAAACACCAGCAGTAAATAGCGCGGGGAGTTGATAACCATCGACAGATTGATATTGATGGTATTCAGCGTCAGGCGATCGCTGCCACTTGCAACGTCCATCAACGGTGAATCCGCCTGCATTAAATCCCACTCTTTCATATCACTGCTGTAGTAGAGCGACGCTTTCCCCTGCCAGTTCACTGCCGGTTTATCCCAGCCAAGCTGAAGCTGCGTTGCATTCAGCTTTTGCATGTTATCCGGCAACGCCAGCAGGTAGCTATCTCCCACTGTGTTTATGCGTTCCCCCTCAAGCTTGATTTCATAACCTTCCGGGGAGCGCAGCCAGATCCGCTCCCCGGTATCCGCCAGCTTTTCAACGGGCGAGGCAGCAAGAGGGAAAAGGCGTAAGGCCTGCTCCTTTGGTGCGGGCTGCGGCGCCTGCTGTACTTGCAGCGTAAAGGGCACACGCTCGCCCTGATGGTTAAATACCCGGACATCACGCAGATCGGGCCAGACACTTTGCTGATAAATGTCGTCGGGCAGCGAAACCCGATACCAGGGCGATGAGGCCGTTGTCGTAAGCGACCTGCCCCAGGCATAATCCTGCGGCGACTCCGGTGCGTTTTCCCGGGCAAGCCCTGGTAATGCCGCGCACCATAACGCGCCGGTAAAAAGTGCTATCTTCCATTTCATGATTTTTCTTCCTCGCTGAACGCCTTCGCCTCTTTCGGCGGTAAGGGAGAGAAGTACCCCACGATCAACACCAGTACCGCCACGCCAATAAAGGCGATAGCCCGCGCCAGGCCGCCACCGCCCGCGCTGTCCACCAGCATTAACTTCACGATAACCACGCCCAGCAGTGCCGCTCCGCAGAACCAACCTTGTCGCGTTCCCCGCCGCGTCGCCAGCAACAT
Source organism: Phytobacter palmae (assembly GCA_900112785.1). Taxonomy (GTDB): domain Bacteria; phylum Pseudomonadota; class Gammaproteobacteria; order Enterobacterales; family Enterobacteriaceae; genus Phytobacter; species Phytobacter palmae. The sequence goes on from FONB01000002.1 coordinate 444,133, forward strand.
CACTACCAGAGCGCCAAGCATCCAGAAGAGCGCAAAACTGGTCTGTATCAGACGGGAATGCCAGAGAGACTCACTATCCCAGTCCACCTGACCATAATTTGCCAGGGCGCGGAGCAGCAGGCCATTTAGCCACCAGAAACTTAACCCCGCGAGCACCAGCGGTGCCGCACGTTGTGCCGCTGGCGGGAAGCGCAGATGGCAAAAACGCCACCAGCTCCACACGGCCAACAATGCAAATGCCGCCCCTTCTTCCAGCGGGTTCACCAGCGGCAGATAGAGCATATGGATGACGCGCCCGTCCTGCACATTCGCCAAAACAAGTAACACAATTAACGGAAAGGCCACAGGCAGCAAGCCCAGTGAGCCATACCATTCTGGCCAGACGCGTAGCGGCCAGACACCGCGGTGAATTCCGGCATTTATCAGTAAAACGACAATACCGCCTGCCGCCATCATTAAGCCGCTACGCCAGGCGTCCATTCCCCAGGGGAGCGCATCAACAAACCAGAAAAGCTCGGTTCCTGCCGCGAGTAAAACCATCCACAATAGCGAAATATGAAGCCCCTGCGCCAGACGGGCCGGGACTCTGCGCTCCCGATATAACAGTAAATACGCCGAGGGGAGCGCCGCGCACCACGCGAGGTTTTGCCAACCGGCCTCCAGCAATTGCTGCTCGATAGTCAGCTGCCAGAGTAAAACCGCCAGCATCACTGGCCAGAGCAGCCATACGGCATAGTGTAGCGCCCACCAGTGAAGCCGCCGCGCCATATAGCGCCAGCCCCAGACAGAGAGGGCCAACAGGCCAAGTACCCCCGCCGGAATGCCTTTATTGAACATCCAGTCAGACGCCCCCCAGAGCGCCACCAGCCAGAAAGTAATGCCGCCCGCCAGCAGTACCAGACTTCCCGGCGCAGGCAGGCGACGCCACAACCTGGCGGCAACCAGCCAGGTCGCGCTCAGTACCGCAAAAATCACCATCACCGAAAGCGCCGTTGTACCGTCGGTCATCGCCCAGAGCGCACTACCGAGCGCCAGTACCAGCAAGCCAGTACCGCTATAACTCATGCGGCGCTGCCCTTGCATTACGCCAAGCCATAGCACGCCCAGCCCTTCCAGCGCCCAGGCCATCGCCGTCCAGCGGGCCGAAAGCGCCAGCGGAATAGCAAGCGTGGTGAATGCGCCACCGAGCGCCAGCGCCGCCAGTACCAGCGGTTTCCCCGCTCCAGGGAAGCGTTTTACAGCCCCCCAGGCCAGCAGCATATAAAACGCGCCGTAGCCCAGCGCGCTAAGTGCCGGACCATATGTCAGGTGGTGTGTAATGGCATATTGCATGCCAAACCCGACCAGCGGTGGGGCAAAGAGCAGCACGCCATCAACAATGCGCTGGCCTTTCTTTTGCGCCCGCAGTGACAGCGCCACGCTCAATACGCCAAAGATAAGCAAATTAGCAATCAGGAAGAGCTGGCAGCTCAGATAGTACTGCGGCCGATAGTCGGCGATACCCCACAGGCTACCCACGCCGAAGGTGAAGAACATCCCCAGCAGGTTAAGTTCGCGCCAGTGCTGCCAGACGCTGATCGCAAGGATGCCGACAGAAAGTAATAAGTAGAAAGAGAATAAAGTGACATGGCTACCGCCACCTGAGGATAACAGCAGTGGCGCGGCGTAACCGCCAAGACTCGCCAGCATAGCCAGGCTTAACGCTCGCTGCAGCACCGCCAGCCCGACGCTGGCTGCGCAAATCAACAATAGCAGTGCAAACGAAAGCGACATGGGGAGCATCTGCCACAGTCGAAACGCGCCAAAGACTGTTAAATAGAGCGCGCCTGTAGCACCACCTTGTAAAATTAAGGCAAAGACAGGCTGCTTGTGCCGCAAACGCCAGCCGAGGAATAAGAGTGCCATCGCGCCCAGCGCGGCAACGACCAGACGCAGCTCCAGCGGGAAGAGCGAGCGTTCGACGCTATAACGAAAGAGAAAGGCCAGCCCGAGAAACAGTAGAATAATACCCAGCTTTGCCAGCGGGTTACCTTGCATAAACCAGCGCACCAGCGAAGTTACCATACCGCCAGACTGGCTGACGGGCGCGGGCCCTTCACGTTCCGGTACGGGTACGGAATCCCTGGCTGAAATGACCGCCGCAGGCGTCCCTCTCGCCCAGACATTCACCGGAATGGGTTCGGGGGTGACCGGCCTGGGCTCTGGCTCGGCCTGCGGTTCCGGGACTGACACCTCAGGCGAGATAACCTCAGGTACGATAATCTCAGGCGAATCAACAGGTGAAACGGCCTCTTGCGCGACAGGCGCCTCGCTCAAAGCTCGCCTGCTAAGCTGTTGTTCAAGCAGATCCACACGCTGGCGCAGACGCGACAGCTCATCTCTGGCCGCATTGCTACGCCGGTAAGCCAGAATCGACATTACCGGTATAACCACCAGCAATATAAACAACACAGTACAGGCTATCAGTACCAGTCCATCCATGATTTCACCTTCATTCCGGAGCGTGCATATACTTTGGCACAAAGTATCGGAATTGCGCTATTCCCGCTGCGCTTTCTGGTAGGTGTTAGTTCCCCTGCCACACAGAGGCAGAGATTGCCGGTAACGATATTACTCCATCCTGTAATGTGCCCTTACCCTCTTTAGCATGCCAGACTTTAACATCCAGCAGCGGCGATTCCGGCAGGACAACCTCACAGGGTTCGCCACGGTTAATTGCCACCAGTACCCGTTCTTGCTGATACAGACGCAAGAAGATCACCACATTCTCTTCGGCGTAGATAACGTGGCACCCACCGTAACAGAGTGCCTTGCTACGTTTGCGCAGGCGGGACATCCGCTGATAGAGCGCAAGTAGTTCCGTGTCCTGTTTCGCTTTGTCCCATGGAAAAGGTTTGCGGCAGAAGGGATCGTTGGCACCGTCCAGCCCAACTTCATCGCCATAGTAAATGCAGGGCACGCCGGGCCAGGTAAACAGCCAAATCACCGCCAGCGGCAACCTGGCCACATCTTTCCCCAACACTGTTTTAAAACGCGGTGTGTCGTGGCTATCCAGTTGGTTGAACATGCGCAACTGCTGCTGATGCGAAAGCCCGGCGCGGTAATTATCCATCCACATCATGCAGGTTTGTGCATCGATCTGCTGGGGATCCATTGAAATATCGGTATTCGCCAGAAACGCCCATACCGGAAAGGTAAAGCCACGGTAATTCATGGCAGCGTCTTCTACGTCCGCCTGTAACCACTGGCGCGCATCACCGAAATGCTCACCGACGATATAGGCCTCAGGCAATGTCTCTTTGGCAGCGTTGGTAATCCCGGCAACATGTTGCAGGTTATTGCGCGCACCGCCTCCCTCGCCCAGCATATGCACCACATCCAGCCGCCAGCCATCCATATTCCAGGGGGCTTTCAGCCAGTGGCGTACCACGCTGTCTTCACCCTCGTACATCTCTTCCACCAGCGTATGCGCCTGGTAGTCCAGCTTTGGCAGGCTTGGGTAGCCCAGCCAGTCGCGAGCGCGGCCATTCTCATCAAAACTGTACCATTCACGCCATTCGGAAGCGGGGTTATGACAGGCGCCAGTGGTGCCGCGGTTATGCCGGTCAAACCAGGCGTGTGAATCGCCACTGTGATTGAACACCCCGTCCAGCACCAGGCGGATCCCAAGGCTGCGAGTATTGTGACGCAGGCGAAACAGCGCCTGATCGCCGCCAAAACGCGCGTCAACGTGACGATAATCTTCCGTATCGTATTTATGCACGCTGGGAGCGACAAAGACCGGGTTCAGGTAGAGCGCGGTCACGCCCAGTTCATGCAGATAAAGCAGCTTTTCGCTGATACCGTCCAGCGTGCCACCGTAAAAAGTTGAACCGCCGGCTTCTGCGCTCAACGGTTCATCCCAGTCGCGCAGCACGATCTCCTGGCCTGCGGCGTGGTGATAGTAAACATTGTCCCGCTGATCTTTATATTGTTCGCTACGGGCAAAACGATCGGGGAAGATCTGATAGAACACCTGTTCCGCCACCCACTGCGGTCCGTTATCGGGAAAATCGACGGCGAATTGCTCCAGCCGTGCAGGGGGAAACTGATTAAACCCCTGCGGGGTAAACCAGAGCTGGCGGTCAGCCCACAGCAGCTTAAAGCTGTAACGTCGCCGCGGCTGCCCGCTTTGCAACGAGATGGCTGCACGCCACGCCGTCACGCCAGGTTTTGGCGCCTGACGAACCCGCCGCATCGGTATTGAGGTCTCTTCATTATCTATCTCGGCCCGAAGCGTGACCCGGGATGGGGGCTTACTTCCGGTTAGCCAGAGCGTAATCACCAGTTGGTCTTTGTTCTGTTTTACAAACGGTGCGACAGGCAGATGCCAGGCTTGCAACATCGACTTTCCCCTCTGTGAAAAATGAGTTCACTCTTGCACAAATCCAGCCTTACCAGCTCATCTTTTCTGCTTTTTTAAGGGGTTGAGAGCCAGGGCGCAGAAAACTCGCTGTGCATTTTTTCATATAGCCTATGCGTGAATTGTTTAACGCCGGGCGGCGTTCGGGCGTGATTGTGATGTTGGAGAATATCGTGATTTGCGCAGGGCGCGGTCTGGTGGAATATGTTGGCGGTGGTAAGGCATTGTTTGCCCGGTAGCCAGACGCTACCGGGCGTCAACGAACTTATATTTTCTGGCGTTTAAACATCCAGCCAATCAGAAGCAGGACAATCCACGCGAAACCTACATACAGCGAAATACGTGTGTCCGGGTGCCAGCCAATCAGTCCAATAATAAACACCAGGAAAACCAGGCCAGTGACGGTAGTGGTGACACCGCCCGGCACTTTGAATTTAAGGGCATTCACTTCCTGCGGTGACAAACGGCGTCGGAAAGCAATTTGCGACAGCAGGATCATGATCCACACCCATACGGTGGCGAACGTCGCCAGCGAGGCAATCACCAGGAAGACGTTTTCCGGCATGATGTAATTGAGATAAACCGCAAACAGCAGTGCAATCGTCATCACCATAACGGTGACCCATGGAATGCCGCGACGGGAAGTTTTGGCAAATACTTTTGGCGCGCTGCCCTGCTCCGCCATACCGTGCAGCATACGCCCCACGCCAAACACATCGGAGTTAATCGCCGACAGTGAGGCTGTCAGCACAACGAAGTTAAGGATACTGGCCGCGAAGGTAATCCCCATATGCTGGAAAGTCAGCACGAACGGGCTACCGTCAGTCCCCACCTGGTTCCACGGGTAGATAGACATGATGACAAACAGCGTTCCCACATAGAACACCAGGATACGCAGCGGCACCGAGTTGATCGCGCGTGGAATGGACTTCTCCGGCTCTTTCGCTTCTCCGGCAGTGATACCGATGATTTCAATACCGCCATAGGCGAACATCACCATTTGCAGCGACATCACCATTCCGAGCCAGCCGTTACTAAAGAAACCGCCGTTGCTCCACAGGTTACTGATACCTGTAGGCTGACCGCCGTTGCCAATCCCCCAGATGATAATGCCAAAACCGGCGACGATCATGATGATGATCGTGGCAACTTTGAAGAAGGAGAACCAGAATTCCAGCTCGCCAAAGACCTTCACGCTCATCAGGTTGATGGCACAGATGATCAGCACCACGCTGAGCACCCAGATCCAGTGCGGTACGGCGGGAAACCAGACGCCCATATAAATGCCAAAAGCCGTCACATCGGCAATCGCCACAATCAGGATTTCGAAACAATAGGTCCAGCCGGTGATATAACCGGCCAACGGGCCGAGGTTTTCCTGCGCGTAACGGGAAAATGAACTGGCAGACGGGTTGTGCACTGACATCTCGCCCAGCGCGCGCATAATGATATACGCCGCCACCCCACCGATGATATAGGCCAGCAATACGCTTGGCCCGGCCATTTTGATGGCATCAGCGGAACCGTAAAACAGCCCGGTACCAATCGCCGACCCCAGGGCCATAAAGCGAATGTGCCGGGTACTAAGACCTCGCTTTAGCTTGTTCGTACTTTCCATGGTTTCCTGTTCCAGGATCTAAAAAAAACAAAAAACCACGGGATTTAACGTCCCGTGGTTGGTAAACCTTATTATGCAATTAATGGGCGCTGGATGTCACCTGACGCCCGGCAGCGCGATCCCAGCACACAGCCAGAACCACCATTACCACTGTCGGCATCAACCAGGCCAGCCCCTGCTCCGCCAGCGGCAACCGCTGAGTCCAGGCCGGAAGCATATCGCTAAACGCAGACGCTTTGATACCATCCAGCACGCCAAACGCCAGGCTGATAAACATCGCCGGCGCAATCACGCGGGTCGAATTATGCCACCAGGAGCGCGTGAAGCTTAACACCACAAGTGCGATGCACGGCGGATAAATCATTGTCAGCACTGGAATAGAAATTTGAATCAGATGGCTCAGGCCCAGATTTGACACCGCCATGGAGAAGATGCCAAGGATAAACACCAGCGTGCGATAGGAGAGCGGCAGATACTGCGAGAAGAACTCAGCACAGGCGCAGGTCAGGCCCACTGCCGTTACCAGGCAGGCGATAAAAATCAGCGCAGCCAGCAGAAGGCTACCCGCGCCACCAAACGTATGCGCAACATAGGCATGCAAAATCGCCGCACCGTTGGCAGACTGATCCACCAGCGTCGAGCTATCGGAACCCAGACGGAACAGCGCCAGATACAACAGCGTCAGACCGACACCGGCCATCAGGCCAGCCCAGACGGTATATCGGGTCAGCAAACGGGCTTCCGTTACGCCGCGTGAACGCGCCGCATTAACGATAACGATACCAAACACCATCGCGCCCAGCGTATCCATGGTGAGATAACCGTTCACAAAACCGTTCGAGAAAGCCGCATGCTGGTAGGCATCCATAGCATGGCTAATCGGACCGGCTGGCCAGATGATGGCTGCAACGGAGAGAATGATCAGCGCGATAATTTTCAGCGGTGCGAGAAAATTCCCGACGGTATCCAGCAACTTGCCCGGATAGAGCGACACCAGAATAACCAGCGCAAAGTAGATAATGCTGTAAATCAGCAACGGCAGTGAGCCTTCACCGGTCAGTGGCGCAATCCCTACCTCAAACGATACTGTCGCGGTACGCGGCGTAGCAAACAGCGGCCCCACTGCCAGATAACAGACGGTGGCCAGCAGTACACCAGCGACTTTGCCAATCGGCGTGCTGAGGCTGTCGACCCCACCGCCCACTTTCGCCAGCGCGATAACGGTCAGAACCGGCAGCCCCACGGCGGTAATCAGAAAGCCAATTGAGGCAGTCCAGACGTGCTCGCCCGCCTGCAAACCAACCATCGGAGGGAAAATGATGTTTCCGGCGCCGACAAATAACGCGAAAGTCATAAAGCCCAGAGCAACAATGTCTCGTGGTTTTAAATGATGGGTCATAAACGTTTACTGCCTGTGGATGTGATGTTGTAAGTGTAGAAATTTTCGCCTTATTTCAGCGGAACATTAGGGCGGAAATAACCTTAAAACGTAGCGGGAAACACTTCCCGCACTGCGTGACGGAGAATAGTTTTTCGATTTACCACGCAAATACAGTCGGTCTGACGACGTACGGGGCGCAATTTAAACGCTTATAACGTTTAAAGGCAATAAGGGATCGCAAAACCAGATGGTTATACCAACTCCAGGAAAGATACCAGATGAAGATACTGTATATAAGAAAAACGGATGGCTAATCATGCGAACAAAAAATAGTCATGGATACAATTCGTTTGAAGATTCGGGAAAAACGAAGAGTGAAAAGCGGGTCAATGACAGAAATGGAAAGAAAAGCTGACACCTGAGGTGTCAGCTTGCGTTCTTCACGACGAGACGTGCAGGCAAGGTAAAGCTGAAACGGGTGCCTTTACCCGGCGTACTGTCGATCTCAAGCTTACTTTCGTGATGGTTAAGCGCATGCTTTACGATAGCCAGCCCCAGACCGCTACCACCAGTTTGCCGGGAACGAGCTTTATCGACCCGGTAGAAGCGCTCTGTCAGACGTGGAATATGTTCAGGTCCAATTCCCGGGCCTGTATCTTCAACGATAAACTGCGCGCCAGAGGTCGCGCGCTGCCAGCGCACGGTAATGTGTGTTCCCGCTGGCGTATGGTTCACGGCGTTATAGACCAGATTCGAAATCGCGCTGCGTAGTTGATCCTCATTACCCAGCACTTTCAGGCCATTGTCGACGACGAATTCAAGCTCATGTTTCTTTTGGCTTAATGTCTGCGCCTCGCGCTCAACAACACGCAGCATCATCGGCACATCAATAATCTCATTCGGCGGTAACGTCGGCGCCGCTTCTATTTTGGATAATGTCAGTAACTGTTTGACCAGGCCTTCCATTCGCGACGTCTGCTCGCGCATGGTGTGCAGCGCCTTATCACGCGGCGGCCCTTCCAGCTTCTGCTCCTGCATCATTTCCAGGTAGCCCTGCAATACTGTCAGCGGTGTGCGCAGCTCGTGGCTGACATTAGCAAAAAAGTTACGTCGCGCCCCTTCAAGCTGATGCATTTGCGTCACGTCACGCGCCACCATCAATAATTGCTGCTCGCTGTAGGGCATCACACGGATCTCCAGATGGCGACCACTGTTAAGCACCAGATTAAGCGGGCGGGCGAAATCTTTCGTTTTAAGGTAGCGGGTAAATTCCGGATAACGCAGCAGGTTGAGGATGTTTTGTCCGTTATCGTCCGGCCAGCGTAAATTCAACAATTGCTGCGCCAGACCATTACACCAGAAAATCGCCCCCTCTTCGGTAATCATCACTAACGCATCAGGTAGCGACTCTGCGCCGCTACGAAAACGTTTGATCAGATTACCCAACTCGCGACGACGTTTTTTGTTGCGCATCTGCATCTGGTGCAGACCATAAAGCAGCGGTTCCCAGCTTCCCGTCCCCGGTGGAGGAGTCATACTTTTATCGACCCACAACCACCAGGAAAGACGCATTAAGTTCCAGAAATGCCAGGCCAGTAACCCGGTGACCGCCGCCAGTAAAAACCAGGGCAGATAACCAAAGAAAGCGCCGAGCAGCGCGGCAGGTAGACAACAAAGGATGAGTTCGAGTACCAGCCTTTTCCATGACAGCCGTTCCAGCACGCGTCACGCTCCTTTCAGATTTTAGAAACGGGTCGAGAAACGATAACCCGTGCCGCGAACGGTTTGAACCATACGATCGTGGCCGCTGTGTTCCAGCGCTTTACGCAGTCGGCGAATATGCACATCCACCGTGCGGTCTTCTACATACACATTCGTTCCCCAGACATGATTCAGCAGCTGTTCGCGGCTATAAACACGCTCAGGATGGGTCATAAAGAAATGCAATAGCTTAAACTCCGTCGGTCCCATGTCGAGGGGATTTTCCCCGGTCATCACACGGTGGGAGCTCGGATCAAGGCTCAGCCCCTGCATTTCAATGACTTCTTCTACCGCCATCGGGGAGATTCGGCGCATGACGGCTTTAATGCGTGCCACCAGCTCCTTCGGCGAAAAGGGCTTAGTTATATAATCGTCCGCGCCCGTCTCAAGTCCGCGCACGCGGTCCTCTTCTTCGCCACGAGCGGTCAACATCATCACCGGGATATCGCGGGTCATCGCTTCACGCTTGAGGTGTTTAATGAACTGAATACCTGAGCCGCCTGGCAGCATCCAGTCGAGCAAAATCAGGTCGGGCCAGGGTTCATTAAGTTGGTTCACCGCGCTGTCATAATCTTCCGCTTCGACAGGTTGAAAGCCGTTTTGTTCGAGCACGAAGCACACCATCTCACGGATTGGCGCTTCGTCTTCTACGACCAGAATGCGTCTTGCCATAATTTGCCCTGTTTAATTTGAGTCATCAGCTAAGTGCGGCGCCATTATGCGTCACTTTTGTGACAGATTTATGAAACAAATGACCAACAGGTGACCCAAGCCTTTGTTTTATGACAGTGGGAAATTCTTTCACTGGCGACTCGAGTGTCCCTGAATGTTATAATCGCGTTTACGCTTTTTTGCCACGGAACCGCTATGCGCATCCTTCATACTTCGGACTGGCACCTGGGTCAGAACTTCTACAGTAAAAGCCGCGCCGCTGAGCACGACGCCTTCCTCACCTGGCTACTGGCCACCGCTGAGGAGCATATGGTCGACGCCATTATTGTTGCTGGCGACATCTTTGATACTGGCTCCCCACCCAGCTATGCGCGTGAGCTTTACAACCGTTTTGTGGTGAAATTGCAGCAAACGGGATGTCATCTGGTGGTACTGGCGGGGAATCATGATTCAGTAGCCACTCTTAATGAATCGAAAGATATTCTCGCGTGGCTAAAAACTACCGTTGTCGCCAGCGCAGGCAGCGCACCTTTTTATTTGCCGCTGCGTGATGGCTCGCCCGGTGCGATTTTCTGCCCGGTGCCCTTTTTACGTCCGCGCGACATCATGACCAGCCAGGCGGGACTCTCCGGGCAGGAAAAACAGCTACATTTGCTGCAAGCCATCACCAATTACTATCAGCAGCAATACCAGGCCGCCTGCGAATTACGCGGTGACAGAGTGCTGCCGATAATCGCCAGCGGGCATCTGACCACCGTTGGCGCCAGTAAAAGTGACGCCGTTCGTGACATCTATATCGGTACGCTGGATGCCTTCCCCGCGCAAAACTTTCCGCCTGCGGATTACATCGCGCTTGGCCATATTCACCGTCCGCAAAAGCCAGGCGGACACGAGCATATCCGCTACAGCGGCTCGCCTATCGCCCTAAGCTTCGATGAAACCGGAAACAGCAAATATGTCAATCTGGTGACATTTGCAGCAGGAAAACTGGCGGATGTGACAGCGCTGGAAGTCCCTGTTACACAACAAATGGCGGTCATTAAGGGCGACCTTGCGTCGATTCGTCAGCAGCTTGAGCAGTGGCGCGGCGGCCCAACCGACGCCCCCGTGTGGCTGGATATTGAGATCGCGACAGAGGATTATCTAAGCGACATGCAGCGAAAAATTCAGGCATTGACCGCCGATTTGCCAGTGGAGGTATTGCTGGTTCGCCGCAGCCGCGAACAGCGGGAGCGCATCCTCGCGGGGGAGCGTCGCGAAACCTTGAGCGAGTTAAAAGTGGAAGAGGTTTTCGCTCGTCGCCTGGCACAGGAGGAGCTCGATGATGTCCAGATTGCCCGCCTGCAGTCGCTCTTTTTCGAAACGCTCCACTCGTTTAATCAGGAGCATGACGCATGAAAATCCTCAGCCTACGCCTGAAAAACCTTAACTCATTAAAAGGTGAGTGGAAGATTGACTTCACCGCCGAACCCTTTGCCAGTAACGGTCTTTTTGCCATTACCGGACCAACCGGCGCCGGGAAAACGACCCTGCTGGATGCCATCTGCCTGGCGCTCTATCACGAAACACCGCGCCTGAATACCGTTTCGCAATCGCAGAATGATCTGATGACCCGCGACACTGCCGATTGTCTGGCAGAAGTCGAGTTTGAAGTTAAAGAGGTCGCTTATCGCGCGTTCTGGAGCCAGAGCCGTGCGCGTAATCAGCCGGACGGCAATTTACAGGTTCCACGTGTAGAGCTGGCCCGCTGTGCGGACGGCAAGATCCTCGCCGACAAGGTGAAAGATAAACTGGAGCTAACCGCTGCCTTAACCGGGCTGGATTATGGCCGTTTCACCCGCTCAATGTTGCTCTCCCAGGGGCAATTCGCCGCGTTTCTCAACGCCAGGCCGAAAGAACGTGCGGAACTGCTCGAAGAGCTGACCGGCACCGAAATCTATGGGCAAATCTCCGCCAATGTATTTGAAAAACATAAAGTCGCCAAAATCGAGCTTGAGAAATTGCAGGCGCAGGCCGAGGGCGTCGTGCTGCTTACCGATGAGCAGCGGGAATCCCTGAATGCAAGTGTGCAGGCGCTCACTGACGAGGAACAGCGGTTGTCAGACGGGCAGCGTATTGTGCAGGCGCAACTGGACTGGCTTATTCGCAGCGGTGAACTGCAAACCGCCTGTGACCAGGCACAAAAAGCCCGGCAACGGGCACAGCAGGCACGTGCTGCCGCCGAACCGCAGCTGGCGCGGCTGGCGCGAGTGCAACCAGCCCTGCAACTGCGGCCCGTCTGGGAACGGTTACTCGATCAACGCAAAGCGCAGGACAGCAGTCGTCGCCAGAATGAAGAAGTGAATACTCGCTTACAGGCGAAACTGGCGATACGGGCGCAGATTCGCGCGAGCGCCGCACACCAGCATCAGGCGTTGATGGCCTCGCAAAAAACGCTCTCGCTGTGGCTTGAAGACAACAAACGCTTTCAGCGCTGGCAGAACGAATTAACCGGCTGGCGGGCGATGCTAAACCAGCAGGAAGATGACAAAAAGCCGTGGCATTCTCTGCAGGAACGCATTCAGCAAAACGAACACAAATTACGTAACCTGATGACCGTCTCGCTGGAGATGAGCAGCGACGAGGTTAATGCGGCGATGACGCTCTGTGCGCAGAACCGCCCGCTGCGCCAGCGCCTGACCGCGCTGCATGCACGTTTTGCCCCGCTGCAAAAACATCTCGCCCAGCGTCAGCAAAGCCTGAGCGAACTCAAAGCTGAGCAGGAAAAACTGACTGCCGAGCTGGCGCGTAAGCGCGAGCTGTACAAAGAAAAAAACCAGTCGCTGACGGATATCCGCGCCCTTTGTGAGCTGGAAGACCGCATCCACAGTCTGGAAACCGAACGTGCCCGTCTGCAACCGGGTCATCCTTGTCCGCTTTGTGGTTCGACGGCGCACCCTGCGATTGCCGAATATCAGGCTATCGTCCCCGGCGTGAATCATGCCCGCCGCGATGCGCTGGATCTCGAAGTACGCCAGATAAAAGAAGATGGCGTGGCGCTCGGTGAACGGCTGAAAGGGATAAGTGAGCGTATTGAAAAAGATGACCGCGAAGCAAAGTCCCTTCAGGAGCAGGAGCAAACGCTGACAAACGAGTGGCAGGAACTGTGCCTGACGTTGAACATCACCCTGCGACCGCAGCATGACATCTCCAGTTGGCTGAGCGCGCAGGATGCCTACGAACATCAGCTCTATCAGTTGAGCCAGCGCCTGACATTACAAAGCCAGATCACTGAATTGCGTCAGCAAGTTCAGCAATACCAGCAAGCGGCCGAAGCGCGCCGGGCGAGTCTGGCCGCCATGCTCGAGCCGCTGGGGCTAACGCTACCGCCAGAAGGTGAAGAGGCACAATGGCTGGCAGCACGCACGGCAGAAGCCGAACTCTGGCAGGAAAAACAGAGCGCATTTAGCGCATTGCACGAGCAGATTGCACTGCTGACGCCGCTTCTCGACACCCTGCCGGAAGAAGCTGTCCCGGCAGAGATAAAAACCGTTGCCTTAGACAACTGGCGGCAGGTACATAATGATTGCGTGTCACTACACAGCAAGTGGCAAACGCTGCAACAGCAGCTAAGGCATGAGACGGAACGTCTGGCAGAGCTGGAGAAACAGTTTGCCGATGCGCTGGCAAACAGTGAATTTGCCGATCAGCAGGCCTTTCTGGATGCTCTGTTGAGCGACGACGAGCGCACGCGCCTTGAGCAGCTTCGTCAGCGTCTCGACAGTGACGAGCAGCAGGCACAGGCACTGGTCGCCAGCGCTGAACAGGCATTAGCCACACATACCGCGCAGCCTCCCGCCGCCCTGAGTGACGATACTGATACTGAAAAATCCCGTGAAGCGCTGACATTGCTGGCGCGCCAGCTACGCGAGAATACCACCCGCCAGGGGGAGTGCCGTCAGCAACTAAAACAGGATGCGGACAACCGCCAGCGTCTGCAGGCACTGATGCTGGACATTGAACGTGCGGCATTGCGCTGCGACGACTGGGGGCATCTGAACGCGCTGATTGGTTCAAAAGAAGGGGATAAGTTCCGTAAATTCGCCCAGGGGTTAACCCTCGATAATCTGGTGTGGCTGGCCAACAATCAGTTGAATCGCCTGCACGGGCGCTATCTGCTTAAACGTAAAGTCAGCGAGGCGCTGGAGCTGGAGGTCGTTGATACCTGGCAGGCTGATGCGATACGTGATACCCGCACGCTTTCCGGTGGTGAGAGCTTCCTGGTAAGCCTTGCGCTGGCACTGGCGCTGTCGGATCTGGTCAGCCATAAAACCCGCATCGATTCGCTGTTCCTGGATGAAGGTTTCGGCACACTGGACAGCGAAACACTGGATACCGCGCTGGATGCTCTCGACGCGCTGAACGCCAGCGGGAAAACCATCGGCGTGATCAGTCACGTGGAGGCAATGAAGGAGCGAATTCCGGTGCAGATTAAGGTCAGGAAAATTAATGGCCTGGGCTACAGCAAGCTGGATAGCACGTTTTCAGTACCGCACGCGTAACCGCAAAAACCCGGATGCGGCGCAGGCGCCTTATCCGGGCTACGGCTTTGTAGCCCCGGTAAGCGCAAAGCCACCGGGGAAATCCTTTATTTACGCCTGCGGCCACAGCCATGCTGCGCCGCGTACGCCGCTGGAATCCCCGTGCAGCGCTTTGCGAATCGGGGTTTCACACTCGCCGCCGAATACCCAGTTTTTCACCAGATTCGGCACGGTTTTATAAAGGCGTTCGACATTGCTCATCCCGCCGCCGAGCACAATCACATCCGGGTCGAGAATATTCACCACATGGGCCAGCGACTTCGCCAGGCGTAGTTCGTAGCGGCTGAGCGCAAGCTCAGCCAGCGGGTCCTGTTCTTCTACCAGACGAATAATTTCATTGCCTTTGAGCGCATGCCCACTTAAGCGCTGATAATCGGTGCCAAAGCCGGTACCAGAGATAAAGGTTTCGATGCACCCCTGTTTGCCGCAATAGCATGGCACTTCTTCCCGATAACGCAGCTCATCTTCATCCATCCATGGTAGCGGATTATGCCCCCACTCACCCGCCGTGCCATTGCCGCCGATATGGGAGCGGCCATTAAAGGCCAGGCCAGCTCCGCAGCCCGTACCGATAATCACCGCAAACACGGTCTGTGCGCCTGCCGCTGCGCCATCAACAGCCTCAGAAACGGCCAAACAGTTAGCGTCATTGGCCAGCCGAACTTCCCGGTTTAAACGCTGACTTAAATCTTTATCGAACGGCTTGCCGTTGAGCCAGGTTGAGTTGGCATTTTTTACCACGCCCGTATAGGGAGAAATCGAGCCGGGGATCCCCATACCAACTGTGCCCGTTTGCCCGGTTTCTTTCTCAGTCAATGCCACCAGCGAGGTCAGCAGATCAAGAGTCAGATGATAATCACGCGGCGTCGGCTGACGATGGCGAAACAGCTCGTCGCCGCTATCGCTGAGCGCAATGATTTCCGTTTTTGTGCCGCCTAAATCGATACCAATACGCACATAATGCTCCTCATAGTTGGACAACGCATTCACATGCAAGCGTGGCGACAATTGGTTATCATGCCCGCTGCAATTAACGACTAGACCGTGGAAAATATCATGCTGTGGTTCAAAAATTTAATGGTATACCGTCTCAGCCGCGATGTGGCGCTGCGGGCGGAAGAGATGGAAAAACAGCTTGCCCCACTATCGTTTACCCCGTGCGGTAGTCAGGATATGGCGAAAACCGGGTGGGTTCCACCGATGGGTTCACACAGTGATGCGCTGACCCACACTGCAAACGGTCAGATTATTATCTGCGCGCGCAAAGAAGAGAAAATTCTGCCTGCTCCGGTAATTAAACAGGCGCTGGAAGCCAAAATTTCCCGTCTTGAGGCCGACCAGGGCCGCAAGCTGAAGAAAACCGAAAAAGATTCCCTGAAAGACGAAGTACTGCACTCGTTGCTGCCGCGCGCCTTCAGTCGATTTAGCCAGACCATGATGTGGATTGATACCGTGAATGGGCTCATTATGGTGGACTGTGCCAGCGCGAAAAAAGCGGAAGACACGCTGGCACTGCTGCGTAAAAGCCTGGGCTCTCTGCCCGTAGTCCCCCTGACGCTGGAAACACCGATTGAACTGACGCTGACGGAATGGGTACGTTCTGGCACGGTAGCGCAGGGCTTTCAGCTTCTCGACGAAGCCGAGCTGAAAGCTATCCTGGAAGATGGCGGCGTGATTCGCTGTAAAAAACAGGAACTGGTCAGCGATGAAATCGCCGTGCATATCGAAGCGGGTAAAATGGTGACTAAACTGGCGCTCGACTGGCAGCAACGCATTCAGTTTGTTGTGTGTGATGATGGTTCGATTAAGCGCCTGAAATTTGGTGATGAGTTGCGCGATCAGAACGAAGATATTGACCGTGATGATGTCGCCCAGCGCTTTGATGCCGATTTCATTCTGATGACCGGTGAACTGGCGACGCTAATCCACAGTCTTGTGGAGGGGCTGGGGGGCGAGGCTCAACGCTAAGATGAAAGGTATCAGACACTAAAAAGCAGAACGCCCGGTTAAGCCGGGCGTTTTTTTACAGATAACGGCAGAGATAAGAGGTCGGCTCGGCTACCTGCAAATGAAATTCACTTTGGCCGGCAACATTGAACACTTCACCCGCAGAGTAAGTCTTCCATTCGGTTTCACCAGGCAGGAGAACGTGCAGCGCACCGCTAATGACCGTCATCTCTTCCGGCTGCGCGGTACCAAAGGTGTATTCACCTTCCATCATCACGCCCACACTGGCACGGCCTGTACTGCTGCTGGTAAAACCAATGGATTTCACTTTACCGGAAAAGTATTCGTTACTTTGAAGCATGAACTGGCCCTTATAAAGAAAATGTATGGAAAAACACTATAGAGGCCAGACTTCGCTCCTGTCACGCGAAATTGCAGGACAGGAAAGCTTAAACCAGCAGTTCCGAAGCGAGACGCGCCACCAGAACATTAGAGAGTAGCACTGGCACATCCAATGATTTCTGGAGCAAATCTCTGTGCCATTGATGAAAACCGAGGCAATCTAGCATTAATACGTCCGCACCTTGCTCAATAAGCTCTTTTCCCGCCGCTACCAGCTCGGACTCGGTCGCCTCGTACGGGTGTGCCTGCGTGTAAAAGGGCGTCTTTTCCAGTACGCTCCATTTTAGCTGTTGCGGTTGCATCAATTCAGGGATCGGTACAATTACCCCCACCTGATGACCGTCTACAATCGAGGCCACCAGCGGAGGAATAATACGTTGTGGCTCAATAAGAATGGCGTTTCGCGCGTTAAGCCCTCGGATATCCGCCGTGCTCATCAGCAAAATCACGTCGTAACCCTGGTTATCCATCACTTCGATAACGCTTTGCAGATCACGCTCCACTTTCTCGCGTGAGACCATCGCAATACTGCCATCGCACAGGCGTGTGGGTAGCGGCGTTTCGCCCCGCTCAACCCTGTACTCTGTCAGGGCTTCCTGAGGGTCCATTTTTCCAAGCAGGCTGAAATGGGTTATCTGTTGCTCAGAAATATGTTCGGTCAGCAACGGTAATATCGTCTGTACAGGCACCACACCTATGGTGAGGATTGCCATCGTTGCACTCATTTTGTTTATCCACCTTGCAACACTGCTTTTTTGTTAATGCTTTGACGCGGTGCGAACCAACAGGCAATGTCCAGTTCTTAAAGATTCCCAAATACGCCAGTAATGTCTGATTATTGTCGGTCCTCATCCATCTTGCCAGGGCGAAAAATGTGATGAGGCACCGCTTATTTCATGTTTCAGAACTTTTTTAAAGCCATCAGTTTTTATCTGGATCCTCATACCGCTTTTTAGCATCCAGTGCTTCCTGCTCAGTGGGATGCTCGCTGATTAATGAGTCAGGTTTGGGATGGTCGGCACGTAATTCGTACCAGGTGACGGTCTGCCCGGCTGTGCCTTTTTCTACAGCAACAACACGGGCTTCACGAGGATAAGGTGGTTTACCAGGCATGACGTTACCTCAGTAGTTACGGTGTCAGGCCATAAGTATAGACAATCGTTTCGCTAGCTGGCGCGAGCCAGGCGCAGAGCTGTCTGAATTTCAGCGATCACCAGATCAAGATCTTGCGCCGCATTCACAACATGATGCGCGGCTTCCCGATAAAGGGCTTCACGACCAGCGAGAATTTCACCTACTTCTTCGCGGACAGGCTTACCGGTCAGGGTCGGACGCTGACTCTCTTTGGGATACGCTTCCAGGCGATCCACCAGGACGGAGACGGGCGCAGACAGGTAAATCACCACGCCCTGCTCGCGCATAAATTTGCGATTGTACTCGCTCAGAATGATACCGCCGCCAGTGGCAACAACTCGCGCAGGAGCGGTGACCGCTTCAAGCGCTTCGGTTTCGCGCGCGCGGAATCCCTGCCAGCCTTCTTTGCTTACGAGCTGGGCAACAGTCATCTGCGCCTGCTCCTGCAACCAGTGGTCGGTATCAACAAACTGACAAACATGTAATTGTGATAACGCATGACCAACGGTAGTCTTACCGCAACCACGTGCGCCAATCAAAAAAATGGGTAGCGTCATGAACGGATGTTCCCTCTGATATCGCAAGGTGAAAAAAGAAAAATAAGGTAATGGTAAATCACCCTGCCGGGCGTCGAGTGATCGTAAACAAATCGTTACGCTTCAAAAACAACTTGCATCCTTCCTCATTAGAATCCAGAGATGACGCCACATTGTAGTGTAAAGATTTTAATGCAACCTATGTAGCGATAACCTTACTTTAAAAGATTGTCTGTTGACAAGCCCGCAGGCTCGTTTAGCGTAACATATTCATATAACGGTTGATGAAACTACTGGTCAGTCTTGCGGCGCTGACGCTCAAGCAGCCATTTATCCAGTTGTGCGGCAAATTGCTGACGGTCGCGCTGGGACAGACTGTCCGGACCGCCGGTCTGAATGCCGCTGGCGCGCAGCGTATCCATAAAATCTCTCATCGTCAGCCGTTCGCGAATCGTCGCTTCAGTGTAGCGCTCGCCGCGCGGGTTAACGGCTGCCGCGCCTTTGGCTAAGACTTCCGCCGCCAGCGGAATATCAGCCGTGATCACCAGATCGCCCGCCTCACACAGCCGCACAATTTCGTTATCGGCGACATCAAACCCCGCAGCAACGCGAACTGAACGGATAAACTTTGACGGCGGCACCCGGATATTTTGATTCGCCACCAGCGTCAACGGCGTTTGCGTACGATCGGCTGCACGAAACAGAATCTCTTTAATCACATTCGGACACGCGTCCGCATCAACCCAAATCGCCATTATCGCTCCTCACTCTATTTCGGGCATTGTCGCGTTAATTGCCCCGCTTCGCAAAGCATGACGTTAAGCTTTAGCCCTGTAAGCCTTTCCACGTTAAGCTATAACTCAGAACACTTAACAGCAGAGAGACAGACGTAATGGAGAAAAAAATCGGTTTTATCGGCTGCGGCAACATGGGCAAAGCCATTCTCGGCGGTCTGATCGCCAGCGGCCAGGTACAGCCCGGGCAGATTTGGGTCTATACCCCATCACCGGATAAAGTCGCCGCACTGCATGATCAGTATGGTATTAACGCCGCACAGAGCGCGCAGGAAGTCGCCCAGATAGCCGACATCGTCTTTGGTGCGGTAAAACCGAATATTATGATCAAGGTGCTTAGCGACGTCGCATCCAGCCTGAACAAAGAAACGCTGGTCGTATCGATTGCCGCAGGCATTACGCTCGATCAACTGGCACGGGCGCTGGGTCACGACAGGAAAATCGTGCGCACCATGCCGAATACACCGTCGCTGGTGAATGCCGGAATGACCTCCATTACACCGAACGCCCTGGTAACTCAGGAAGATATTGCCGATGTGCTTAATATCTTCCGCTGCTTTGGCGCTGCTGAAGTGATTGCAGAACCCATGATCCATCCGGTGGTCGGCGTTAGTGGTTCCGCCCCGGCCTATGTATTTATGTTTATCGAAGCCATGGCCGATGCCGCCGTGCTGGGCGGAATGCCACGTGCACAGGCTTACAAATTTGCTGCGCAGGCAGTGATGGGATCGGCAAAAATGGTGCTCGAGACCGGCAAACATCCGGGAGAGCTAAAAGATATGGTCTGCTCCCCCGGTGGTACAACTATCGAAGCGGTCAAGGTGCTGGAAGAGAAAGGTTTCCGTGCGGCTGTTATCGACGCCATTGAGGCCTGTATGGCGAAATCCGAACAGATGAGCAAATAAGACCATGATAGCGCCGCCGTTCCCGCTGCGGCGCTATCAATGCTACGCCAGCATCTCACTGGCCTGACGCAGAGGCATCGGTTGCTGCATTTTTACCAGGAGTTCTGCCGTTGCCGTATTTTCACCACAACTCAGCACAGCCTTCAGCATCCCCTCTTCGCCGTAAAGCACCGCAAAGCGCTTACTCTCAAACGAGCCGAGCATTTTCACACTGTCCCACTGCCGTGCATAACCCAGATATTCAAAGCGCGTACCGAAATGGGTAGTCCAGAAAAAAGGCACCCGATCAAACGCGTTGTGTTCACCCAGCATATTTTTTGCCGCCAGCCGCCCCTGCTGCTGCGCCACGCGCCAGTGTTCAATTCGCCGTCTGCCTTCCGGCGCCGGATAGCTGGCGATATCGCCCACCGCCCACACCCCTGGCGCAGCGCATAAGCTTTCATCCACCGTCAGGCTACCGTCCTCTTCATGGTGAAGGTCATGAGCCAGATCGGTAAACGGACGAACCCCAGTGGCAAAGACCACTACATGTGCGGGCAGCGTAAGGCCATTTTTCAGGCGTACCGCCTGCACATGCCCGTCGCCCTCCAGCGCCGCAGGTTCCCCGGTCACAAATTTCACCCCATTCTGCTTATGCATATTGAGAAAATGCTGCCCCATCTCTTCACCAAACTGAGGTACAAAAGGCAATTCGTGGCGCGACACCACCGTCACGTCAATATCCTGATTGCGTAACGCAGCGGCCAGCTCCATGGCAATAAAGCTATTGCCGATGATCACCAGTTGATGTTCCTGCTCCACATCGCTGAGCAACTGTTGCGCCTGATGGAGATCGCGCAGAACATGGACGCCATTCAGATGATTACCTTCAATATCAGGACATACCGGCTGGCCGCCGGTCGCCAGCAACAGTTTGTCAAAATGGAGCGTTTGTCCGCTGCTCAGAGTGAGAATGTGCTCGCGACTATTGAGATCGGCCACCTCTTCACGCAGGCTTTCAACGCCCGGCTGCTGGTAAAAGGCCTCGTCCAGCACATGCGGCACGTCACTGATTTTCATTTTGCCTGCGGGGACAAATTTGCTCAGTGCCGTACGGTCATAGGGGGCATCCTGTTCTTTATCGATAAGGATTAAACGGCCGGTGTAGCCCGAATCACGCAGCGTTATAGCGGCGGAACTGCCGGCCGCCCCGGTTCCTAAAATAACCGTGGTCTGTTCCTGTTCACCACGGATCATCGGCCTGCTGGCAGGGGACATCGGGCGTGGATTTACCAGGACGCGGTTTTGTTCCAGCAGCACCGGATATTGCTTAAGGCTGGTCAGCGCAAGCGGCTCAAGCCATTGTCCGTTCCTGATGTCGAATTCAGCTTTATGCCACGGACAAACCAGGCGCCCTTCACATACAGCCCCTTTTTCAAGTGGGGCGCCCGCGTGGGGGCATTTACTCTGAAATGCGCGCACCTGGGTTAAGGTGCGGATGAGGATCATGGCGGTACCCGCCACTTCGACTTTAACCGGCTTGTTCTCCGGTAGTGAGTTGATATCTACGACGTATTGGTAGCTCATAACATTGCTCTCGTGTCAGTGTTGGTGATACGGACGTAACGCCAGACAGCGCACACCACGAGGAAATAAGAAGTACTCAATGTGTAATGATGACCTGTTAAGCCTGGCAGAGAATGGGCCTATAGCAACCAGCCGGGGTATCAGGCGGCCACTTCGGTGCGATTGCGCCCGGCTTTTTTCGCTTTGTATAACGCAAGATCGGCGGATTTTAGCCACTCACGATAATGGGTCATCTCATCGGTCAATGGAGCAACGCCAACGCTGATTTGCAGCGCCAGTTGCGGAGCAGAAGGCAGGCGGAAGGCGGTAAGGCGATCATGGACACGCTCCATGGCCGCAATCGCGTTTTCTGATGGCGTGCCGCACATAATGACGGCGAATTCATCACCACCAAAACGCCCAATCAGATCGCTACCGCGCAAAGTCAGTTGCAGATGGCGGGTAATGGCAATGATCGCCTCATCACCCACATCATGTCCCCAGGTATCGTTAATGGTTTTGAAATGATCGACATCGATCAGCAGCAGCGTCGCAATTCGTTGATGGCGCCGACAGTTATCGAATTCATCCCGCAGAAGACTTTCCCAGTGGCGGCGATTGTAAATACCCGTCATACCGTCACGAATGCTCATCACCTGCAGGCGACGTTTGTGTTCCTCCAGCCTCGCGGCATGACGGAAGCTGACCCATGAAAAAATGAGTGGATAGAGCAGAAGTACCGGCACCGTAAGACAGATAATAAGTGACGAACTGGCAGGCGAAATAGTCGTGCCGGTGAGCTGGAGAGTAACCAGACAGGCAACCGCCATCAGAACAACCCCGGCAAGGCACAGTCGTGGCCCCCCTGCTCCCATAGTGGTGATAAAAACCATCATTGCCAGCGCAATAGACGGCAGCATGTTCACACCAGTCAGCGCAATCCATACGCCAGCCAGCAAGGCATCAGCCTTTAAATTGTGCGTTTCGCTGGTGTAGGGATCGCTTGAGCGCGCCGCCAGTTGCCAGGCCAGATGCGGCCAGACGAAGCTCCATAAAACCAATAAAATCCACCAGCCCCCCGCTATCGGCTGTAAGACCAGTACGCCAGCCAGCGGCATAAACAAACAGGCCAACCCTATCGCCCGGGGCAGCCTTTCCCGCTGCGCAAACTGGAGCCCCAGCGTATGGGGATCGTCATCGTGCAGAGTGTTACGTCTTTCCTTGCCGCTCTCTGTTGCGTAAAAGTTATTATCATTCATCATTTTTGGGAACATTCTGAAACATTTTCCCAAATTATAGAGAGGGGTCATGCGGGGAAAGTATGAAATTTCGGGTGAGTCGCGTGGCGAACTCACCCGTTTGGATTAGCCCGTTTTTTTCAGGCAGCCACTCATGAATTTGCTGCGATCTTCGCCTTTCAGCGACTGTTGAGTCGCCTGTGCGTTACATTCGCGCATTTTTTGCTGCTGAGGACTCAGACTTTTTTGTCCGGGCTCGGTTTTGGTGTTTTTCAGGCAATCGCTCATGTACCGCTTGCGGGCATCGCCGGAAAGGGTCTGCGCTGTAGCCTGTTGATTACAAAGGGACATACGTTGTTGTTGAGGGGTAAGGGTCTTCTCAGCGGCACTTAGTGCAGTAACAAACACCAGGCCGAACAGGAGCGTAACAAGTAACATTATTTTCATAGCACCATCCTTCTGTAAGGCTTGCTCCTTAAGGATGGTCTGTCATGGCGAAAAAACCACCCGGCAGAAGAGTTTTCCTGCCGGGCAGCCACTTATTTCAGCCCAAGCGCGTCCTTCATGGTGAAGAAAAGGTCGGTCTGATCGGTCAGCCCTACGACGTTGGCCGCATGTGGTCCATAAGCCGCCAGACGAACCTGCGTGCCGGTATGTTCCATCGACTCTTCCTCAGAGTTACCGTAGGTAATTGCCATCACCGCACCGTCTTTGGTATTCAGCAACTGGCTCAGGCCAGGCGCTTTGGTGTCAGCCGGGATAATCTGGCTGGCGTGAGCATGGTCAGCGGTAACGATTACCAGCGTGTTGCCATCTTTTTTGGCGAAGGCCAGCGCTTTTTGCACGGCTTCATCAAGGTCTACGGTTTCACCAATCTGGCCGCACGGATTGGCAGCATGATCTTGTTTATCAATCGATGCACCTTCCACCTGAAGGAAAAAGCCTTTCTCGTTTTTGCTCAGCAGGTCGATCGCTTTCTCGGTCATCTGCGCCAGCGTCGGTATGCTGTCGGTGCGTTTAGCATTCGGCGTGCAGGTCACCGCTGGTTTATCGATATTACCGTGCAGTGAGGCTTTCGGGCCTTCCCAGCGAACCGGCATGTTGCCATCGGAGAACAGACCCAGCAGGGGTTTATCCTGATTCGCTTCGGTAATGGCAGCCAGCGTTGAGGCATCACCCACTAACTGATAGCCACGCGCCTGCGCCTGCTCACGTAACGTTTTGCCTTTCCACTCACCGGCGGTTGCCGTTTCATTGAATGTCTTCGCACCGCCGCCGAGGGTGACATCTGCGCGCGCATTCAACAATTGCTCGGTAATAGAGCCTTTGCCGCCTTTTTCCAGCGCATTGCTGGCACATTTTTCAGTGGTAACACTCGGGCCGTAACACTTACGCGACGTCACGTGGGAAATAAGCGCGGCAGGCGTAGCATCCTGCAATTCAGCTGTAGAGACGTTACCGGTGGCAAGGCCGGCTGCCTTTGCCATCTCCAGGATCGTCATATGATCTTTTTCATGAATATCGACACCCAGCGCGCCATTATAGGTTTTCACGCCGGTAGACCATGCCGTTGCGGATGCCGCAGAGTCGGTCACGTAATCGGGTTTGCCCGTTTTTTTATCCAGCGCATAATGCGTGTACTGGCCCGTAAGCGGTAACGCATCAATGCCTTTAAAATAACCGCCAGCCCCTTCGGCATAATTTCGCGCAGCGGTAATTTCGGAATCGCCCATGCCATCACCGATTAGCAGAATAATATTTTTAGCCGGCTTGTCATTGAGCGAGGAACGTATTGCGTCAGTTTGATCGGCACTTAAACGACGGGCACCGCCTTGCGTCGTAATATCGCCCTTTGCGGCACGATTCTCCAGAACGGTCGTAGCGGAAGTGGTATCCGCATAAATAACAGGGGTAAACAGCATAGGGAATAAGGCGACGAATAATGCGCTCTGTTTCACTTTATTTTCTCCGTGTATAAATACTTAAAAAGAAATAAAACAGAGCGACTATAGGCACCGCGCGTGACAGTGAGATGACAGCGTGACTTATCTCAAAGTCTCAGGTGCGCGGGTGCCTTAAAAGCTTTTTTATATACTGTTGCAGCAACTCCGTATCATGATCGGAGACGTCAGTTCCAAGATGAACATCATCCATCGCGCCTTCAATACTCTGGATAAGCGCCTGTTGCTCAGGCAGCGCCATCTGACGTAAAAGTGCAGTCACAACGATCTCCAGCGCTTCCACCTGCGCAACCAGTTCTTTGGATTCCTCTTCCTTTTCCGCGAGTTTTACCAACAGCTCTGCAATGAGATTTTTCATAGCGCTATTTCCTTATGTGATATTCGATGACGTTAGCATTCTGTTCTGTAGTTGCAAAGTGGATGCATCTATTATTTTGCGCTATGTAGAACCGTGAAACAAGAAATCGAGTAACGAAACGTTTCTCTGATGCAAAAGCAAATTTATCCATGCGTCAAAGCGAAGCGGGAGATAAAAGAATATATTTTTTCTATAAAGAAAATTTATATCCAGACCGGAGCCAGAAGCTTCTGATCTGGATATTCGCTTAACGTCGCGTTTTACGTAATGCCAGCGCCAGTTGCCAGATATTGCATAAGACCACCAGCGCCGTAGCGACAAATACCCAGCGGAATCCGGCCATCGCCGAGACGGACGCTCCCATCAGCGGCCCGACCACGTTACCCAGATACATAAACGACTGGTTATAGCCAAAAATACGTCCGGTCACCTGATCACTGGAATATTTAAGCAGCAACGTTTGCACGGCGGGCAGCATTGCACCATCGGCGAAGCCAAGCATAAAACGCAGAATGCCCAGTTGCAGCGGCGAGGTAACAAACGACATGGCAAAAAATAGCACCACGGCGCAGACCAGAGTTGCCATAAGAATGCGCGCAGTACCAATTCGATCGCCAAGCTTCCCCAGCCGCGGCGCCGATATAAGCGCGGACACGCCCGGTACGGCGGCAATCATCCCACTCAGGAATGCAATATTGCTGCTGTCAGGAGTCATAGACTGGATAAACAGCGCCAGGATAGGCCCGATAGAACCATTGCATAACTGGATAACCAGCGTTGTCAGAAAGAGACTTATCACCAGGCCCGGGTAAGGTAGCGAGGAAAAAACAGCTTTGCCACTCAATCTCTGCGCCTTGCTGACCTTAGGACGCGCGCCCTCTTTGATCAAAAACAGAGTGACCAGAAAACTGACAATTAATAGCGTCGCGGTGATTAAAAAAACGGTTCGTAAACCAAAGTGGTCAGCCAAAAAACCGCCCATTAGCGGCCCGCCAATGACCCCACTGATTTGCGCCGTCGACAGTGTACTCAGCGCCCAACCACTACGCTCACGAGGCGCCTGAGAGGCGACCAGTGCCATTGCATTGGGAATATAACCGGACGTGAGCCCCATAACGCCGCGTAAAATGAGCAATTGCCAGACATTTGTCGCAAAAGCCTGCAGTAAAATGGCGATCGCCATACCCAGGGACGCGCGTAACAACATTAATTTGCGCCCTTTTCTGTCAGCAAGGCTGCCCCATAGCGGCGAAACTATCGCGGAAACCATAAAAGTGACGCTAAAAGTCAACCCGGACCACATCGACAACGCTTCGTGAGAAGAGACCCCTAACTGGGAGACATATAAGGGCAAGAACGGCAAAATTTGACTGATGGCAAGACCGGTAAAAAAACAGCCGAACCAGACAGAAATAAGGTTAATTCTCCAGGATTCCATAAACAGCAATTATTATTCAGTTTTTGGCAAATTACGCACAGGTTAACAAGAACAGTAATAAGAATACGCACCAGAGGTGCGATTACATTTTTTTTGGTGTTTTATCTTCTCTATTCTGCCACCGGCCATAGCCCGGAATATAAACCACACTTATTTCGGCAGTTTATGCTTTAGCGACATAGCCCAAACCCACGCATCCCGAGGTGAAAATGGTTGGCATGCGCCGCGTTATATTCCGGCCCAAGGCTGTTGCCATAATATCCACAACTCGCGCTTAACATCGCCTGTAGCCAGGGGTGCGTGTCGCCGCGCCGCCAGCCATGCAATACCGTCACCTGCTGGCCGTTTGCCAGATGAAAACCGCTAATATCCAGCGCTTCCGCAGTGGCATGTTCGCTAAGGCGGGCATTGGGTCGATTATAGATATTACGGCATGCGTAACTTCCCAGATGGTCGATGCGCGTGAGCGGACTGCCCATAAATCGCTGCGTTAGCGGCCGGGCCTGTTGTTCAACAAAGAGTGCTGAACGGAGTGCCAGCGGGCAACTGGCAAGAAAACTACTGCTGAGTTTGACCGGGCCAAAATCGCGCACCCTTACCACATCGCTCAGCGGACAGTCCCCCCCGGTATTGGCGACAGATGTAGTGGAAATGAGTTGTTGCTGGTTCGCCTGGTGCAGCAAATCAATACACTGCCCCGAATCAAGCCGACGTAACTTAAACTGAGTAATGCGCCCCGGCGGGTCATTAAGTTGAAAGGGCGCGAAGGGGTTGTAGTACGCGGGCAAATAGCGCCAGCCGACCGCCAGTCCGCCCAGCAGTATAAACAAAACAACTAAGCCTTTCCCTTTCACGCATCCCCTCCATTAATCACTGCAAAACAGTATGGCAGAAGTGATATGGTATGTGCTTTCTGATTCAAGTGAGTGAAAGTTGAGATGGCAAAACTGCGGGTAGGGGTCGTGTTCGGCGGCAAGTCGGCTGAACATGAAGTGTCGCTGCAATCGGCAAAAAATATCGTCGATGCAATGGATAAAACGCGTTTCGATGTGGTACTGCTGGGGATCGATAAACAGGGTCAGTGGCATATCAACGACGCGAATAATTATCTGCAAAATGCCAGCGACCCGGCGCGAATTGCACTTAATCCCTCTGAAAGCAGCGTTGCGCTGGTGCCGGGGCAACCGTCACAGCAACTGATGAATGCCAGTGATGCTAAACCCTTTCCGCAAGTGGATGTGATTTTCCCGATTGTCCATGGTACTCAGGGTGAAGACGGCACGCTCCAGGGCCTGCTGCGTATGGCAAATCTGCCGTTTGTCGGTTCCGATGTACTGGGCTCCGCCGCCTGCATGGACAAAGACGTGACCAAACGCCTCCTGCGTGATGCGGGTCTCGCCATCGCTCCGTTTGTTACCTTAACCCGGAGTAATCGCGACCGTATTTCTTTCGCTGAGATACAGGCGAAGCTTGGACTACCGCTGTTTGTAAAACCTGCCAATCAAGGCTCCTCCGTTGGCGTCAGTAAAGTCACCAACGAAGCGCAATACCATGCTGCTATCAACCTGGCGTTCGAATTTGACCATAAAGTCGTGGTCGAAACCGGTATTACCGGTCGCGAGATCGAATGTGCGGTGCTGGGTAATGACGATCCACAGGCCAGCACCTGCGGTGAAATCGTACTTAACAGTGAGTTTTACGCATACGACACCAAATACATTGACGATAACGGTGCGCAGGTGGTTGTACCGGCGGCAATCGCGCCCGAAGTGAACGATCATATTCGCGCCATCGCCGTCCAGGCTTATCAGACGCTGGGCTGTGCCGGAATGGCGCGCGTCGACGTGTTCCTGACGCCGGACAACAAAGTTATCATCAATGAGATCAATACATTGCCAGGTTTTACCAATATCAGCATGTACCCAAAACTGTGGCAGGCAAGTGGTCTCGGTTATACCGAGCTCATCACGCGGTTGATTGAACTGGCTTTGGCGCGCCATCAGGCTGATAGCGCGTTAAAAAGCTCGATGAACGGTTAGTCCTGCGTTTTTTCTTCCTCATTCGCCGCTTCTTCGTTTTCTTCGGGACGGCGGCGAATAATAAATCCGGCAAGCCAGAAACTAATAACCCAGGTAACAAGGCCGACGGCGTAGTTTTGCCAGCCTTTCGTTTCAAACCCCAGCAGACCTACAACGCCATTCAGAATAAAGATCAAACCAATCGCAAACGCATAGTAGTGCCAGTCACGGCGTATTTTTGAAGGCAGCTTCATGACAACTCCGGCAATAAAAACGCCATCCTCGCATATTTGTCATGGCACGTCTGTGCCATATGCGGAAATTCTGAAATGTTAATTCAGTAACGGAAATGTTACCGGAATGTGATCGCATACAAAATTTACACATCGGGAATCATTCCCGGTGCGAAATTATCACCATTCCGATGTTGACAATTTAACCGACCTGTCAAAATTACACCAATTCACTGGCTCTGAGACAACGTCATTAAACGTAGCGGAGGTCTATATGGCTGACTTTACCCTGTCGAAACCCTTTTCGGGTAAAAAAACTCGCGACGCCTCTACGCCCGGTAATATCGCCTATGCCGTGTTTGTGCTGCTCTGCTTCTGGGCAGGCGCGCAACTGCTTAACCTGTTGGTGCACGCGCCTGGGGTCTTTGAACATTTGATGCAAATGCAGGACACCAGCCGACCACACGTCGAGATGGGGTTTGGCGTCGGCACCATTTTTGGTCTGGTGCCTTTCCTGATCGGCTGCGCATTTCTGGGTGTGATTGGCCTGGTATTACGCTGGCGACGCCATCATTAGTTTTTCAACATACATTGCGCCCGGCGGTCATCGACACGCTTCGCAAACCACGCGGTTGTAAGGTTGCGAGTGATCTTCGGGCTCTCCAGTTGGATACCCGGTAGCATCTCTCGCGGTAACGTCTTCCCGCTTTTCTGTTCCGCCAGGCGGTAAACGCCCTGGTATAAGGCCGTTTTCTCTAAGGCAATACTGTCGCCGGTTTGCAACTGGCGGCGGATATCTCTGTCGCTCATCCCCAGTTTTACCCCCAGTTTTCTGGCCGCCAGCTCTGTTGCCCCCGCATCGCTGCTGCCATACTGAATAAGATCGCCGTCCAGCGACAGTTTAACGCCGGTCGCTTTGCTTAGCGCATTCTGAAATGCCGCGTTACGGCTGGCGTAATGCCCGGCATTAAAATCAGCAAAGCGGTAAAGGGGAGCTGTGTAATTGGCCGGATAATTGAGTAAGTGATAAGTGCCAAACCACAGGCCACCGCGACGGGTAAAGACTTCTTGTCGCACCGTGCCTTCCATTTTCCACGGGTAGCCGTTGGTGTGCTGCTCGGCAAACGCAACGCTAACTTGCATTGGCCCGCCGGTATGCACCGGGTTATAAGAACCAAAGAGCGTCTGCCCCATCGGCACCACGCTGATAAAATCGTCGAAAATTTCACTCAGCTGTTTTTCGCTTCTGACCTTGTCCAGACGCTCGCTATAGCTTTTGCCATTGGACGATTCAATTTTCAGCGCGGTATGCACCAGGGCAAGTGGGATATGCAAACGTGCCGCGCGACGGTCAATCTCTTTCCAGGCAATTTTATTCAACCCCGGCACCGTCGGATCGGCCTGATAGTTTGATTCCTGCTGCGCGACCGCCAGTACCGAACAGATATTTTCCAGCGTGGGTGCAATCGACTGACTGGAAAAGGTGGTGGCAATATCTTGCGCCCACGCGTCCCGGTCTTTCACACTTACAGGCATTTTCTCTCTGACCACGCTCGCCACATCACGGGGCTTTTCCGCTTCGGCCCCCTTCGTCTCTTTTCCTGCGCTGGTCGTGTTTTTCGGTGTGGTACAACCGGCGAGAATCATTCCCGCCAGCAGTGTCATTGTGGTCGCGATAAGACGCGGCGCGCAAACAGACATATCGTTCCTTGCATTAACTGAGAGTATTGGTCATTTGCGATGCTGGCTGCGCATTCAACTCGCTTTCAAAGCTCCGCAAACGTTTATAGATGGACATCAATTCCACCAGCGTGGTCCAGGAGGCTATCAAATACTGGAATGAACTGCGCACTTGTTCAAACACGTTTGTGATTTGGCGCATCAGACCAAAGGTAATGGCCCCGGCTGCGATGGTCGGGAAAAGGACAACCAGACCGAACACCACATCGACCTGCAGGTACAAAATGCGGGCGATGTTGAAATATGTATAGTGGAAATAAAGACGGAAATAGTTACGGCGGACGGCAGAAAATAGCTCTTTCACCGTATGAGGTTTGGCGCGGTTGACGTCATCTTCGCCATACACCAGCTCTTTACGATATGCAGCTTCCACACGCTGATTTTTGAACTCCAGTCCCGGCAGTTTAATCCCGACAAATGCCAGTAAAAAGGTCCCCGACAGAGCCCAGGCAATGGACGCAACCACCAGACCATACGGCAGATGCCCCACCAGCGGCAGTTCCTCTACGTGTGGAGACAGTGCCACCAGAACCGGCAAAAAAGCAATCAGCGTCATGACTGCATTGATAAAGCTAACACCCATATCTTCGAGCGTAGAAGCAAAACGCATGGTGTCTTCCTGAACACGCTGCGCCGCCCCTTCGATATGGCGCAACTGTTCCCAGTGCTCCATATAGAATTCGTTCATTGCCGTTCGCCAGCGAAAGACATAGTGGCTCACGAAGAAATTGTTCAGCACCGCGACGGTTACCGCAATCAGGGCAATCCATAAAAAGACGCCAATTTCACTATAAAGCTGACCAATACTGACTTTATTCGGCGCGCTCAGGGCCTTTTGAATAAGATCGTAAAATGGTGCGTACCAGGCATTGATCGCGACATTGATTTCCACCAGAAACCAGGTCACAAAAATGATTAGGGCCGTTCCGAGAATTGACCAGCGCTGCCAGCGATGCGGGGCATAGAAGAACCAGAAGAGCGCAAAGAGACCGACGCATAATGCGTAGTAGGCATAAAATAGCAGGAAGTTCAGGGACCAGAAGCGCGCCGCGCTGATGGGAACATCCTCAGAAGCGCCAACCAGTCGCATTATCCAGGCCTGCCCACCGGCCTGCCAGAAAACGACTACAATCAGTGCCCAAATAAAGGCCGAGAGAAAGAACAGCTTCGGCTTTGGGAAAAAAGACTTAAACATAATACTCTCCTGCTCACTTCTTATTTTTGTTCATCACTCATACGGCGCACAACGCATCTCCGCCACAGGAGCCTCCTGCGGTGGGGAGCGTTGTGAGAACTGTTGAATCAGACCTGAGCGTAACGCCTTAGTTCGTTTGCCACTCGTGAAGAATTGTTTCGACGGATTTCACAAAAACGGGGTTATCCGGCACCGTAAGTGTGCGCCAGACTTCATTATAATGGGCGATCAATGTTTCAGCCGGGGCCGCAGGTCGGTTGGTTGTCGTATGGGCATCTTCGGCCACGGTAATTGAATATCCCCGGCTGGCGCCATTTTTCAGTGTGGTATCAAGACAATAATCTGTCGCACAGCCGCATATGACAAATGCAGCTATATCATGCTCGCGTAAAACATCCGTAAGCCGGGTGCGGTAAAAGCTGTCACAGGCGGTTTTAGTGACATACAACGCGTTATCAGGCTGATAAAGATCAGGTAGTAACCGGAACCCGTCGCTCCCCTCTTCCAGTCCACCGTTTTCGATGTGCTGGATGAAAATCACCGTATCAGCCGCATGCGTGAGCTGATTTATCTGCGCTACGCACACTTCGCGTCGAAAACGTGGTGTCGCAAAAACCCCGTTTTGCATATCCACGACCATCACCACTCGCTTGCCTGACATTGCTCGTCTCCAGAAATTCGCTGCGGAAAGAAAAAGGGTATCACAACGACGCGGCCATTTTATGGTGCGGAAAAAAGTTCATGTTTACCCCTCGTTACGTTATTTCGCGAAATAATGCGCTTTTCGGTGCT
Organism: Phytobacter palmae; assembly: GCA_900112785.1. Classification (GTDB taxonomy): domain Bacteria; phylum Pseudomonadota; class Gammaproteobacteria; order Enterobacterales; family Enterobacteriaceae; genus Phytobacter; species Phytobacter palmae. Next base: position 476,783 of record FONB01000002.1, read on the forward strand.
TTGAAATATGCCGCCTGGTAGTATAAATACGCATTATCACTTTTTTCATTTACGGATGCTTTCGTTGAAACGTTGTTTGTCTTTCTCTGCAACGCTGTGCGCGTTAACACTGACTTGCGCTCATGCAGCACAACAGTCGCCCGATGCTGTTTTTGCGTCTGATATTGTTGATCGTTACGCCAACCATATTTTCTATGGCAGTGGCGCAACAGGGATGGCAATGGTGGCGATAGATGGTAACCAGCGGGTATTCAGAAGTTTTGGTGAAACGCGTCCCGGTTCGAATGTTCGCCCGCAACTGGACTCGGTCATCCGCATTGCCTCGCTTTCTAAGCTTATGACCAGCGAAATGCTGGTGAAGCTCCTCGATCAGGGGGTAGTGAAACTCAACGATCCGTTAAGCAAATATGCGCCACCGGGTGCGCGCGTACCAACTTATCAGGGGGCGCCGATTACGCTGGTTAACCTGGCAACTCACACCAGCTCTCTGCCACGTGAACAACCGGGCGGTGCGGCAAAGCGTACCGTATTTACCTGGCCGACCCGCGCAGAGCGCTGGAACTGGCTCTCCACGGCGACATTAAAATCGGCACCCGGTACCCAGGCGGCGTATTCCAACCTGGCGTTTGATCTGTTGGCCGATGCCCTGGCAAATGCGGCGGGTAAACCTTACCCTCAGCTTTTCGAAGAGCAGATTACCCGTCCGCTGGGGATGAAAGACACCACTTTTACGCCGTCACCTGACCAGTGTCGTCGTCTGATGGTGGCGGAAAAAGGAGCGAGCCCCTGTGATAACACCCTGGCTGCCATTGGCAGCGGCGGTGTCTATTCAACGCCGGGCGATATGATGCGCTGGATGCAGCAATTCCTCTCTTCTGATTTTTACAGTCGTAACAGTCAGGCGGATCGTATGCAGACGTTGATCTATCAGCGCAATCAGCTCACACGTGTTGTCGGGATGGATGTGCCGGGTAAAGCCGATGCGCTAGGCCTGGGATGGGTCTATATGGCGCCGAAAGATGGACATCCGGGTATTATTCAGAAAACGGGTGGCGGCGGTGGTTTCATTACTTATATGGCGATGATTCCGCAAAGTAATGTCGGAGTGTTCGTGGTTATCACGCGTTCACCATTAACGCGTTTCGTTAATATGAGCGATGGCGTGAACGATCTGGTAAGCGAATTGAGCAACAATAAACCGATAGTTGCCCCCTCTTCCTGATTTGTATGGGTCGTCGGTCAGTACTCATAAGGCAAGCGGTTGATTTTCGACAGCTTGCCTTTATGCATTTCGATATAGTTTCCTTTACGTAGTGCGGACAGTACTTCAGCAATCACGGAGCGAGAAATCCCGGTGCGTCGCTGAATATACTGAATAACCCCAATACGAGCCCTAAGTTGTTCGTCCCAGTCAGACATAGTCAGAAGCGATGCCCGAATCTGATCGTAAGTACTACTACCAATAAGTTGACAATCGCGGGTTTCAGCAATGCGGTGCCACCATGTCAGCCATGCAAAAGCTTCACGCCACAGTTGGTGTTTTTCTATGAGAGTCATAGCTAAATCAGAAGGCAAATAATAACCCGAACATTCGTTTTGCGCCGTATATATATACCCGGATGGACGCTGGATAAGGCTTGTGCTTAGCCCCTTGATAAACGGAGCACTGGCGATACCCAGTAACATATCATTATATTCCCGGCTAATGGCTATTTCACCATGCAGAAGAACAAGGGTAACGTTATTCGGGTCAATTTTATTAAAAGTCAAAATGGAATCATTGGCCAACTCAAAAGGAATACTATGAGATGAAAAGCATTCATCTAATAAATATAATTCCGCAAGCGGCTTGCTTAATGAAATCATTCAGGCCTCTTATAAAAATAAAATTCCCGCCAATCCGTGGCGGGAATTTGGATGCTGATAAAATAGTAGGGGAAATAAATACCCTGCTACATTTATTACCAGGTGTACTTCACGCCAACATTTGCGCCCCAATCCTGTTCGACGTCGCCGCCGCCCAGATAGTTCACATCAGTGTATGCACTGAAGTTTTTGGTGAAGCTGAACTGCGTTCCCAGACCAACACGTACCGCTGAACCCTCAACACCGTTGTCGATAGAATCGCCATTCACTTTTGCTGTGTTGTTAGAATCATCGTAAACGTATGCCAGGTTGAAGTACGGCGTCAGAGCCTGATCGCTACCATAGGTGAAGGTATAACCCGTATTAACACCCAGTTCATAACGCAGGCTATCGTAGTCCTGATCGCCCGCTTTCATGTTGTTGCTGAGGCGGAAGTTATCACCGGACTGGAACAGACCAGAGATACCGGCATACGGAGTAACATAACCTTTGTCGTTAACTTTCCAGTCATAGCCCAGTTTCAGACCGAAGCCCCATGCATCCGTTGAGGAGTCGCCGTCAACATACTGGCCATTGGACATGCTGGCAGACAGATCGTTATCAAAACGGCTGTAGCTCAGGTTACCATCAAGGAAGATGTTGTTAGCAAAGCGGGCAGAAGAATAGATGTACGCAGACTGACTATCCTGATCAACTTTACCAGAACGATCGCTTACATCACCTTTTGCAAAGCCAGCTGCCGCACCAACGATCCATTTCGCGTTGTTACCGTCAACGAAGGTATCAACACCCACCATGATGCCGCTGACGTCCTGATCGTAGTTGATCACGCCGTTGTCACCATTCAGGCTGCCACCGAAGTAGCTTACCCATGCGCCCCCGTTATCAGCCAGACCGTGACGGCCGTTGATCAGACGGGTAGACAGAGTATCCTGTTGCAGGTTCCAGATATTGGTGTTTGCAGAAGGAATGCTCAGCGCCATGTTCGCGTAGTCGGTCAGCTCCATCTGACGCATAACAACGGTATTCCCCTTCTGCTCGGCCTGATAGGTATAGGCACCGAGATCAGCTTTGTTTGCCGCGCTAAAAGTCGCAGTGGTATTTGCATCGTTGACGTAGACAAGTTCTTTACCTTTGTAGTCAGCGATACGGCCAGCGCCAGTAGAGTTATCGATACGGACTTTGTAGTTACCTTTGGCAGCCACAACGTCGTCATTCGCATCATAAACACTGAATTCCTGGTCGGCATTGTTGAGATTGCCGTTACCATTAACGGTCAGGTGACCATCAGAATTCATAGCGATAATACCGTAACCATACGTTGGGTCAGACTTGTGCTTCGTATTGGTATGGGCGTTGACCAGGTCCGCATCTAACACATAGTCACTGCTGTTGATGTTAAATACGCCGCCTTTATTCAGGTCCAGAGTGTTCGTACCGAAGGTCCGGGTTTCATAAGCACCCGCGCCAATGCTGAATTCACCGCCATTAGACACGGTTACGGTATTTGCGTACAGCCAGACGGTTTCGTTATTCAGATCGACGGTACTGTAGCTATCAACGGTCAAGTGGTCGGTTTTAACCTGACCGCCAGAGCTCAGGTTCATAGCGGAATTGTTAGTCAGTGTAATGCTGTCCGCTAAGAGGCCAGAACCATTTGCTACATCAACATGTGAGCCGTTATTCACAGTCAGGGTGTCAATGTTTGAATCATTGACAGTATTCCAGTGTGAACCGTTATTCAGATTGACGTTGAATAAGCCGCTTTGGAATGTTTTGTTATCAACAACATTACCCCATTTATCTTTGGTTGAACGGGGATCAATGCTGTTAACCGCAACATCATACATATCTGCAGTGCCAATTGCATCGTAGCTAAAGATTGCTGCGCCGGTCCATTTACTGCCGTTATCCAGGCTAATGTTCAGTTCATCAACATTCAGACCATCGTCAATCCAGCCACCGTTGGTATCCAGAACACCGTCGTTGCCAGAATCGTGACCATAAGGATAGAAATTCGCATTCCAGGTGCTATTGAAAACAACATCGCCTCTCAGCGTTGAGTTGCTGAGCGACACGTTGTTTTTCATTGCATAGTTAGATGCTGAATTATCGACAAAAGAAAGTGCAACGTCGTCGGCACCACCGCTGCCAGTGTAATCACTCGGTTCAGCAGTATTGCCATAAAAACCGTCGTTTTCCAGCGGAGTGTAAGAACCCGATGTTACAGTAGAGTCAGTAACAACAATGTTGTTATCCCAGGTATGGGATTCAGTGGTGTAATCTGCATTACTGGTGTTGCCTTGAGACAGCGCAATACCTGCAACACGAGAATTACCACTGATATTGATATTACTTTCTACATCCAGAGTTACCGCAACCCCCTGAGATGCGAAAGCGGCAGTACGGTAATCTTCATAAGCCGTTTTGCTATCACCATTCAGATAGCTATCGGTAAAATAGAAATATTCGTAATCATCATCAATGGTAGAGTTAGCAATATTCAGCGTGAATACATCGCCGTCATGCCATGTATGGTCAACGTCGGTACCATTATTCCAGGTATAGTTGTAGCCATTAGCATCAGTATAAGCAATCGGACGCTTAGAGGTAATCATACCGTGGATGGTAGAGTTTTTAACATCCAGCGTATTACCTGTACCATCGGTGTAATCATGGTTCATGTAATAGGTGGAGAGAACACCGTTTACCACATCATTGTTGAACGTCTGATCGTAAGCGCCATCAGCCGCGTTATTATAGATATAACCATAATAAGAGATGTAGTTAAGTTTATCGGCGTTTGCCCAGTCGTCCCAGCTATATGCAGTATTTACATCGTCATGATACCCGAAGGTATTGTACGTCGTTGCCTGTGCCTGAGAAGCGATTGCCAACGTGCAGGCTAATGCTAATTGAGATACTACAAGTTTCTTTTTCCACGAGTGCATTTGTCATCCCTCCTCAGGGACATTATCGTTGGTCCATCAATTATTAATGCATCAAATGCAATAAAATTATTTGCGGGGAAATTATGCCGCAGAAAAAGAAAATGGTTCAATTAAAGTTCTCGTAAAGTCCGAATTCAGACATGTAATGGAACAACATAAAAAATCAGAATGCATAAAATTACAAATCACTTTAAAATCAATCTAATAAGATAAATCACGGCAATATTTTTATTATTGATTATATTGATATTTAAAATAACAAGCACAAACAGCAACTGAAGAAATAATAACATCACCAGGAATAATAAACTGCACAAATCAAAATAGAAGCCATGAATCTTTTAATGCTCGCTAATATAGCCACGCATTCCCCTCACTATCCCGCCGGGTTAACGCCGATTTTGGTGAAACATAATGGTCACTTTTCGGATACACTATGCCCTCTGTTCCTAAGACATCAGGCAAATCATGACCGACTTAATCACCCGCCCGCGCCGCCTGCGCAAATCTGCCTCGCTCCGCGCTATGTTCGAAGAGACAACACTCAGCCTGAACGATCTGGTGTTGCCTATTTTTGTTGAAGAAGAGATCGACGATTACCAAGCCATCAATGCCATGCCCGGCGTGATGCGCATTCCGGAAAAACACCTCGCCCGCGAAATCGAGCGCATTGCTAAGGCTGGTGTGCGTTCCGTGATGACCTTTGGTATCTCTCATCATACAGATGCGACCGGTAGTGATGCCTGGCAGGAAAATGGTCTGGTGGCGCGCATGTCACGTATTGCCAAAGACGCTGTACCGGAAATGATCGTCATGTCGGATACCTGTTTCTGTGAGTACACCTCGCATGGTCATTGCGGCGTACTTTGCGATCACGGCGTCGATAACGACGCAACGCTGATTAATCTCGGGAAACAGGCGGTCGTTGCTGCCGCTGCCGGCGCCGACTTTATTGCCCCCTCCGCCGCAATGGACGGCCAGGTGCAGGCGATTCGCCAGGCACTGGATGCTGCGGGCTTTACCGACACCGCCATCATGTCCTATTCCACTAAATTCGCATCGTCATTCTACGGCCCATTCCGTGAAGCCGCGGGTACTGCGTTAAAAGGCGATCGTAAAACCTACCAGATGAGCCCGATGAATCGTCGTGAAGCGATCCGCGAATCGCTGATTGATGAATCCGAAGGGGCTGACTGCCTGATGGTCAAACCGGCTGGCGCTTACCTTGATATCCTGCGTGATATTCGTGAGCGTACGACTTTGCCGCTGGGTGCTTATCAGGTAAGCGGTGAGTACGCCATGATAAAATTCGCCGCGCAGGCTGGTGCTATTGACGAAGATAAAGTCGTACTGGAAAGCCTGGGTGCCATTAAACGCGCAGGTGCTGATTTGATTTTCAGCTACTTTGCTCTCGACCTCGCCGAACGTAAGATTTTGTAAGTCCTCAGGCCCGGCGCGGCTGCCGGGCCTGCTGTCCCTCGCTTCTTCGTATTACCATTTATTCATAAAGCTGAAATGCAACTGTCATCCGGCACTTCTACTGTCATCGCAAGACGGCAGGAGGAGCCACCATGTTTAGTCTCGATAATGTACTCGACGACCTCTGGCCACAGGCCAAGCCCGCACCCTGGCAAAAGAATCTGCTCAGGCGTTTGTTATACGAACAAGAGTTCCAGCAGTTCGCTGCAAACCATCCCCATCTGAAAGGGCTGGATATGGTGGAGCAGGTTCTGGAGCATTTACAAATTCGCTGCACCATTCCCGCATACGATCTTGAACAAATCCCCGAACAAGGCCCTCTGGTGATTATCGCCAACCACCCGACAGGTACGCTTGACGGCCTGGCACTGATGTATGCCGTTTCCCGTGTGCGTCGCGATGTAAAAGTCGTGACCAACCGTATGCTGAGCCATCTGGAACCTCTCAGTTCACTGTTTATCCCGGTGGATAATATGGGTGGTGGACGCACCCGCAAAGCCTCGTTGCAGCTGATGGAAGCTCAGTTGCAGAACGGTGGCGTGCTGATTTTCTTCCCGGCAGGTGAAGTGTCACGCCTTACCCGCAAAGGTATTCGCGACGGTAAATGGCATCCAGGTTTTATCAAACTGGCGGCCAAATTCCGCACTCCGTTACAGCCCGTGTGGATCAATGCCCGCAACAGCCCACTCTTTTATGGTTGCGCTTTGCTTTCCGATACGCTGCCAATGCTGCTTCTGATGCAGCAGATGTTCCGTCGCCGCGGTACCCAACTGCCCATCACTATCGGTCAGCGCATTCCGTGGGACAGCTGGCATTCAACCTCGCTTTCCCCCCGCGATCTGGCGGATAAATGCCGCAAACACGTGCGACGTTTAGGTAAAAAAGCGCCTGGCGTTTTTAAAACAGAGTGTGCGATCGCCCGCCCGGAGGACAGAGCCACGCTGCGTCGTGAACTTAGCCGGGCGGAGTGTCTGGGACGCACAGCTGATGGCAAAATCATTTATCTCTGGCAACGTCAGGGGCAAGAAGATGCGCCGTTGCTGCGTGAGTTGGGCCGCCTGCGCGAAATTGCTTTCCGTGCGGTCGGTGAAGGTAGCGGTAAGCGTCGTGACACGGACCGTTATGATGATGACTACCTGCATCTGATCTTATGGGATGAAACCGATCTGGAGATCGTCGGCGCATACCGCTTTATGCCAACGGCTCGCCAGGTGGAAACACATGGCCCTGAGGGGATGTATAGCTATAGCCTGTTTCATTACGACGAACGGATGTCAGAAGTATTACAACACGGTATTGAACTGGGGCGCAGCTTCATTCAGCCATGCTACTGGGGACGCCGTGGCCTCGACTATCTGTGGTCGGGTATTGGTGCGTATCTGGCTCGCTACCCCCAGTATCGCTACCTGTTCGGCCCGGTCTCTATCTCCGGCGGTTTACCACCCGCGGCCCGGGATTTACTGATTGCCTTCTATCGGTTGTGGTTTCCGGCAAGATGGCCGCTGGCAGAATCCCGCCGCCCGTGGCCTGCGACGCTACCGGATGTACTGGCGCAGTTTACGGGGGAAGATTACACCGAAGATTTGACGCGTCTCAAGTCATTGCTGGGCAACCTGGGCTGCGGTATTCCGCCGCTTTACAAGCAATACTCTGAGCTGTGCGAACCCGGCGGCGTGCAATTTATCGATTTTGGTTGCGACCCGGATTTTAATAATTGCGTAGATGGTTTGGTTTTAGTTGATTTAACACGGTTGAAAGCCAACCGATACGAGCGTTATATTAAAGCCCATCAGTAATATGGCCTCTGGCGAAAATATCCCGCCGGGGATATTTTCGCTTTTGCTTTTATTATAAGGCAAAATCTCATTCTGGATGGATCCAGAAGTTTTTTGAACAGGTGTTCATGGATGAGCCAACTCACCTTTATTAATATCATTCTTGCAGCACTGCTGCTTTCCCCGCAGGTAAAACCACAGGCCAGTGTCTCTATTGAGAATACCCGTGTTATTTATTCCGCTAATGCAAAAGAAGCGACGATTCGCCTGACAAATTACAGCCAAAAACCCGTACTGGTACAAAGCTGGCTTGACGATGGCGATCCTGATACGTCGCCAGTCAGCACATCAACCCCTTTTATTTTGACACCACCTATTTGCCGAATCGATGGCGAACACGGACAGACATTACGTATTCAAATACTAAACCCAACGGCATTACCCATCGACCGTGAAGCCGTTTACTGGATAAATATAGTAGATATTCCGTTAAAACCACCCACGACTCGTAAAGAAGATCTTATGATAGTTGCACTTCGTTCGCGGATAAAACTTTTTTACCGGCCAAAAGACCTGAAAGGCAGCCCCGAACTTGCCGTCCGTCAGTTATACTGGCGCAATACGGGGGAAAGTATTATCGCCATCAATAATTCGCAGTGGCATATTTCTCTGACCTCAATCATTACCCCCCAGGGTATATTTCCGGCAAATATGATCCCTCCGTTAAGCAGCCGTACGTTTAATCACAAAATAGCATCAGGAACACCCTTCCAGTTTACCTGGCTCAATGATTACGGTGCGCTACAAAAAAATCATGCGGTAATAAAACACTGAACGCAGATTCAATATTGCGATACAAAATAGATAAGAAACATTATGAAACGAAAAATTATTCAGTCTGGTTTTTTATACCTCACGGGATTAGCGATAACAATGACCAGTCTTTCGATCAAAGCCGCATGCGTATTAATACCACGTTCAGGCAACGACATTCCCCCGGGTACGATTGTGTCAACCTCACTCTCGTCCGGGAACAATGCAATTCAAATGCCGCAAGATATTGCCCCAGGCACTGAGTTATTTCGCGTGACAGCCCGACAAACCAACTACGCCACCTACCAGACCAACTGCAATAACAACACCAGTAAAAAGAATTACTACACCCTGGGCCGTTTTACAAATGCAGCTCCGGCCGTCGCGTTAGCATCCACACCTTACGGCGTTGCTTACGAAACGGGGATTCCAGGTATCGGCCTTGCGATCCAGACAGGGGCAGGAACTCTCACCTTGGGTGAAAAAACGTATTACAGCAATACCTGCAATAATATTACCAGCAGCTGTGGCACAAATGGTCAGGATGCAAACATTACTTACATCCTGGTGAAAACCGGTAATATTACAAACGGCAGCATCAATCTTGCTACTCTACCAATGCTGGAATCCGTCACTGGTGGTAATAATTCACCAGGCAGCGATATTGTTATTTTTCGCTCTATATTGAGTGGAACAGTAAACTTTACTCAGGCCACCTGTGCGCTTGCCGAAAAAAGCAAAACAGTCAAATTGGGTGAGCATAAACATACGACATTTTTGGATTCTACGCCCTACACCCCCTGGGTTGACGCCTCAATTGATCTGATCAACTGTAACCATGGTGGTGCGCAGTATTACAGCATTCAGCAGGTCGGCTACAGCAATACCAATACGCTTACCGATCTCGGCGCCACGAATATCGCCAACGCGCAATGGAGCCTTAAGCTTACTCCCCTGACCATTATTGATAGTAATAACGGTATCATGGCACTGGATCCTCAGCCGGACAGTGCCACAGGAGTGGGTATCCAGTTGTCCACAACCAATACCGCTACACCTGGTTTAGTGAAATTTAACCAACCCGTGAATGGGACGATGATCGCGGGAATGAACCAGACCATGCGCATTCCCCTATACGCCCGCTATATCAGAACCGGCACGATAGTGACCGGTGGCAAGGCTGACGGCAAAGTCACTTATACTGTCGAGTACAAGTAGCGATACATTCACGAACTATTTATATTGCAATTTTGTTACACCGGTTACATATCATTGACCAGAGCATTGCCACGCCCGAACCAGACGGCATCATAAAGCTTTTCGTTGGTGAGAGTGCGTTATGATTCGTGTGGTTCTGGTGGATGATCATGTGGTGGTGCGTTCAGGATTCGCCCAACTTCTCGGCCTTGAAGACGATCTCAGCATCATCGGGCAATACAGTACCGCCGCCGACGCCTGGCCTGCGTTATTAAAAAACGATGTGGATGTCGCCGTCCTCGATGTCGCCATGCCGGATGAAAATGGCCTGAGCCTGCTAAAACGTCTGCGGGCACAGCGACCGGATTTTCGCGCCATTATTCTGAGCATCTATGATACTCCTGCCTTTGTGCAAAGCGCGCTGGACGCCGGTGCCAGCGGCTATCTGACCAAACGCTGCGGCCCGGAAGAGCTGGTACGCGCGGTGCGATCCGTCGGTCTTGGCGGCCATTATCTTTGTGCCGACGCTCTAAAAGCGTTACGTGGCGGGATCGAGCCAATAAAAGTCCTTGCGTCTCTGACACCACGTGAGCGGGAGGTGTTTGATTTGCTGGTAAAAGGCGATAGCGTTAAAGAGGTCGCATTCAAGCTCGATCTCAGCCATAAAACGGTACATGTTCACCGTGCCAATGTGCTCGGTAAACTGAACTGCGCCACCACTATTGAGCTGGTCCATTTCGCGCTTAATCATAACCTGCTGGCGAATCACTGATGTCGCGTTCATTGCGCCACTGGATCATCTCATTATTTATTGTTCTTGCCTGGGGGCCGGGCTGGCTGATGCTGTGGACGCTCAGTTTCTATCTCACCCATAACGGCCAACAGGCGGTGCTCTTTCTGCCGCATGGCGTATATCTGGCGCTGCTGATTCTGCTTTCGCGTCGCTTCTGGCCAGCTTTATTGCTCCCCCAATTAGCACTCATTTTCTGGCTTCACAGCGAGCAGCTCCTCAGTGGCTATACGATGCTGGCCGCTCCCCTAATCGGCCTGCTTCCTGCGCTGGTGACGCAACATTTCTGGCACCGCTTTCCGCTCTACTGGCAGCGATTGTCCCTGTTGTTGACTGCCGTTACCGCCAGTGCGCTGCTGTATACCCTGCTACTCGCCCCTTTTTTGCAAAGCGCCATGTTGCTGGCAGGTCTGGCCTCATTCACCGGTGGCGTGCTATTAACGCCGTTTGTCTATCTCATTTTTGAATTCTTACGTCAGCAACATCGCCATCATCTGCTTGGCCTCGACACGATCGCGCCGCCTTTGCGTACCTCGCTCATCATCTGGTGCAGCCTGTTTTTCATTATCGGTATCGGCACGCAGATGGTGCTGTCGCCACAAATTGAACGCCTGTTATTGATCGTGGTGTTCTTACCCAATGTGGTGATGGCGTGGAAGTTCGGATGGCAGGGCGGCGTGCTGTCTGGTCTGCTCGGCAGTATGTTGATAACCATCGCCCGTCAGATTGGGGTGGGGTTTAGCGACCTGCTGGAACTGGAAATCTTTCTCGCGACGCAAGCGCTGCTGGGGATTGGCCTGGGGATCGCCATCAGCCGTCAGCAACACCTGGCGCAAAACCTGCACCACTACCGCAAGCGGCTGGAGGCAGAATTACAGGCTCGCCGGGCGTTAACCGAGAAACTGATCCATACGGAAGAGGATACCCGCAAAAGCCTTGCCCGCGAGTTGCATGACGAAATTGGCCAGAACATTACTGCTATCCAGATACAATCGCAGCTGGTGAAGCGAGCGGGAGAAACTGACCAGGCGCTGGAGGCAGCGAATCACATCAACGAACTCGCCAGACGCATTCACCACTCCACACGACAGTTGCTGCGCCAGCTTCGCCCGCCGGTACTGGATGAACTCTCCCTGCGAGAGGCGTTGCACCATCTGGTTAACGAATTTGCCTTTGCCGAACGCGGTATCGCCTGCCATTTCGATTACCGACTGAGCGCCCCCCCGGACAGTGAAACCCTGGTCTTCACTCTCTATCGCCTGCTGCAAGAGTTACTCAACAACGTCTGTAAACACGCCTGCGCCAGCGAAGTGCGCATCGCCCTTAGCGAGCAAAACGGCCGTCTGCGTCTCGAAGTACATGACAACGGCCTCGGTATCGCCGCCGAGAAGATGCCGGGCTTTGGTATTCAGGGCATGCGCGAGCGAGTCCACGCCCTGGGCGGCGAACTGACGCTCGAGTCGCGTCAGGGAACGCACGTAACTGTTAACCTGCCCACAATTTTGCAACAAAACCCGCTCTGACCAGGAAAAAGTCTTAGTCACCTGGGGAGTTTCTCTCATCCGCTTTCGTCTGCGCTTACCTATAGTCAGCGCAACTGGAGACCGCTATGCAAGCCATCTCATCTGCTGAAACTGAACAACGTTACCGGGCATTTCGCCCACGGTTACTGCTGTGCATGGTGGTGGGTTATGCGGCGTTCTACCTGACGCGTAAAAGCGTCAATTACGTCCTTCCGGCGCTGCAAAGCGATCTGGGATTAGACAAAGGCGACATCGGACTGATGGGTTCACTGTTTTACCTCAGCTACGGTCTGTCGAAATTCGCCGCCGGACTCTGGCACGACAGCCACGGGCAGCGCGCCTTTATGGGCTGTGGTCTGTTTGCCACCGGCTTGCTGAACGTGCTGTTCGCTTTCGGTGACTCATTGCCGCTGTTGTTGGTGGTCTGGACGTTAAACGGTTTTTTTCAGGGCTGGGGCTGGCCACCCTGTGCTCGCCTGCTCACCCACTGGTATTCCCGTAATGAACGCGGCTTCTGGTGGGGGTGCTGGAACATGTCCATCAATATTGGCGGGGCAGTAATCCCGTTGATATGTGCCTTCGCCGCCCACTGGTGGGGCTGGCAGGCCGCGATGCTGACACCAGGGATAATCAGCATGGCGCTCGGCGTCTGGCTGACAATGCAACTGCGGGGCACACCGCAGGAAGAAGGATTACCGAGCGTGGGCGAATGGCGGCATGACCCGCTGGAACTGCGTCAGGAACAACAAAGCCCCCCGATGGGCTTATGGCAGATGTTACGCATCACCATGCTGCGTAACCCAATGATCTGGCTGCTGGGCGTGTCGTATGTGCTGGTCTATCTGATCCGCATCGCGCTCAATGACTGGGGCAACATCTGGCTGGCGGAAAGCCACGGCGTCAATTTATTGAGTGCCAATGCCACGGTGATGCTGTTTGAAGTTGGCGGTCTGCTGGGAGCGCTGTTCGCTGGTTGGGGATCGGATTTGCTCTTTAGCGGGCAGAGAGCGCCGATGATTTTGCTCTTCACGCTGGGGCTGATTGTTTCGGTCGCCGCGCTGTGGCTGGCGCCGGTACATCACTATGCGTTGCTGGCAATGTGCTTTTTTACCGTGGGATTTTTTGTTTTTGGCCCACAGATGCTCATAGGCCTGGCCGCCGTTGAATGCGGGCATAAGGCAGCGGCAGGATCGATAACCGGTTTTCTCGGCGTCTTTGCCTATGTTGGCGCGGCGCTGGCGGGCTGGCCGCTGTCGCAGGTGATTGAACACTATGGCTGGTCGGGGATGTTCAGCTTGCTCTCCGTTGCCGCCGTATTAATGGGTTTACTTCTGATGCCCTTGTTGATGGCGGGCATCATGACGTCTCGCAGTCCTACAACCTCACAGGAAGGATAAAACAATGAAAGTTACCCTGCTCTCTACCCTGGTGGCGACCGGTTTGGCGCTGGCGGCATTCAGCAGCGCAGCCAAAGCGGAAGGTCGTCTGGTGGTCTACTGCAGCGCGACCAACGAAATGTGTGAAACCGAAACGCAGGCCTTCGGCGAGAAATACAATGTGAAAACCTCCTTCATCCGCAACGGTTCAGGCAGCACGCTTGCGAAAGTGGATGCGGAGAAGAAAAACCCGCAGGCAGATGTCTGGTACGGCGGCACGCTGGATCCACAGTCGCAGGCCGGTGAGATGGGACTGTTGCAGCCCTATAAATCAGCCAATCTGAGTGAGATCATGGAGAAATTCCGCGATCCGGCCAAAGTGAAAGGCAATCTCTCTTCCGCCGTTTATGTGGGCATTCTTGGGTTTGGCGTTAACACCCAGCGCCTGAAAGAGAAAAATCTGCCTGTACCGAAGTGCTGGAAAGATCTGACGAAGCCAGAATACAAAAGCGAAATTCAAATCGCCGACCCGCAGAGCTCTGGCACCGCCTATACCGCGCTGGCAACCTTCGTTCAACTTTGGGGCGAAGATCAGGCTTTCGATTACTTAAAACAGCTAAACAAAAATATCTCTCAGTACACCAAATCCGGTATCGCCCCGGCACGTAATGCCGCGCGTGGCGAAACCGCCATCGGCATTGGCTTCCTGCATGACTACTCGCTGGAAAAAGAACAAGGCGCGCCGCTGGAACTGATCTCGCCCTGTGAAGGCACCGGCTATGAAATTGGCGGTATCAGCATTCTGAAGGGAGCTCGTAACCTCGATAACGCGAAGCTGTTCGTTGACTGGGTACTGTCAAAAGAAGCACAGGAACTGGCGTGGAAAAAGGGCAAGTCTTATCAGATCCTGACCAACACCACCGCTGAAACCTCCCCGAACTCGCTCAAGCTCGACGATCTCAAACTTATCAATTACGACATGGATAAATACGGTTCCACGGACGTTCGTAAAGCGCTCATTAACAAATGGGTTAGCGACGTGAAGATGGGCCAGTAAGCACGCATTGGCGATCATATTGCCGGGTAGCGGCGTAACCGCTTTACCCGGCCTACAACACCGGAATGCTTATGTCACAGACAATTACACTCCATCCCACACCAAAGCGGGATGCGATATTCTTTTGGGTTCTGCTTGGCGGACTGGCCTTTGTGCTACTGCCAGGCTGGAGCCTGGATTATGGCCTGCTGGAGTCCACGCGCGATGAAATTATCGACGCCTACGGCTGGTCGCATGTTAACGTCAGTTGGTTGTGGTTTTTGCTACCCGCCGTGTTGCTGATTCGGCCTCTGAGCGAAGCCAGGCGCGAGCAGCGCGGCCGCCACTATTTTGACGCTGGCTGGGCATTACTGTGCATGGCGTTCGTGGCTATCAGCGCCACCGTAGAAGGGCGTGGCCTCGGTTATGCGGTGATTGTGCTGTTTGTCTCCCTTGCTGCCATCATGACCCTGGCACTCGCCCGCCTGGAGTGGCTCGGCGGCGACCGCTTTGTTATTGGTTCGCTGATTATCATCGTAGCGCTGATTGGCGTCTTTATCGTCTGGCCGAGTATTGCCATCTTTATTCCGATGTTCACTACCGACAGCGGCGAATTTGCCCCGCTGGCGTTTATGAATGTGCTCGCACAGGCGCACATCATTCAGGTGATTCTGAACTCTATCTGGCTTTCCATTGCTGTGGGCGTCGGCTGCACCTTCTTCGGCCTGGTGCTGGCGATTTATACTACGCGTATTGCCAAACGCAGTGCCATTATCGGCCGCGTATTCTCCATTTTGCCTATCGTCACCCCGCCTTTCGTCGTGGGCCTTGGCGTCACGCTGATGATGGGGCGTTCCGGCTATATCACCGAATTAATGGTCGACTGGTTCGGGCTCACCAATACCAACTGGCTGTACGGGTTTACCGGTATCTGGCTGGCACAAGTACTGGCCTTCACCCCCATGGCCTTCATGATCCTTGACGGGGCGATTAAAACTATTCATCCATCGCTGGAAGAAGCCTCATACACCCTGCGCGCCAGCCGCTGGCAGACCTTTAACGGCGTCTTCGTTCCGTTGCTGAAACCAGCGCTGGCTAACGCCTTCCTGATCGTGGTGGTACAGTCGCTGGCCGACTTTAGTAACCCGCTGGTGCTGGGCGGCAACTTTGATGTACTGGCGACACAGATCTACTTCTACATTACCGGTTCGCAGCTCGATTATCAGGCCGCCAGTACGCTTGGCGCGTTCCTGCTCCTCTTCTCGCTGCTGGTGTTCTGCGTGCAATACATGTGGATCGGCAAACGTTCTTATGTCACCGTTTCCGGCAAATCCTATCGCGGCGATGTACAACCTCTGCCGGTCACACTGGTGTGGAGCGTAGTGGCCCTGCTGGCTGTGTGGGTGGCATTCAATGCCCTGCTCTACGGCAGCATTTTCTATGGCAGTTTCACGGTGAACTGGGGCGTGGATTACACCCTGACGCTGGATAACTTTATCAAGCTGTTTGGTCAGGGCATGAGCGACGGCGCATGGCCTTCTCTTCTCGATACCCTGCTTTACGCCGGGATTGCCGCCCCGATTACGGCCATTTTCGGCCTGCTGATTGCCTGGATTGTGGTTCGCCAGCAATTTAAAGGGAAAAAGACCATCGAGTTCACCACCATGCTGTGCTTTGCGGTTCCGGGCACCGTGGCAGGCGTCTCTTATATCCTCGCCTTTAACAGTGCCCCGGTGTACATCACTGGCACCGCCGCCATCGTCATTATCTCAATGGTAATGCGTAACGTGCCGGTGGGTATTCGCGCCGGGATCGCAGGCTTAGGCCAGATTGATAAATCGCTGGATGAGGCCTCACTTAGCCTGCGCGCAGGATCGTTGCGTACCATCACGCAGATTCTGCTGCCTCTGCTGCGCCCGGCGATTTTGTCCGCGCTGATTTACAGCTTTGTCCGCGCCATCACAACCGTCAGCGCCATTGTCTTTTTGGTGACGCCGGACACGCGTGTAGCGACAGCCTACATTCTGAACCGCGTGGAAGACGGCGAATACGGCGTGGCCATTGCCTATGGCTCAATCCTTATTGTGGTGATGCTCGCCATCATCTTTATTTTCGACTGGCTGATCGGTGAGGCGCGTATCTCCCGTTCCAAAGCTAAAAACCAGGCGTAACGGAGCGCGACCATGACACAAAAACATTTCGTTGAACTGCGCAATGTCACCAAGCGATTTGGTAACAACACGGTTATCGACAACATTAATCTTGCGATCCCACAGGGTGAGATGGTGACGTTACTCGGGCCGTCAGGCTGTGGCAAAACCACGGTTCTGCGTCTGGTAGCGGGGCTGGAAAAGCCGTCTGAGGGAGAGATTTTTATCGATGGAGAGGATGTCACGCATCGTTCCATTCAGCAGCGTGATATCTGTATGGTGTTCCAGTCCTACGCCCTCTTCCCCCACATGTCACTGGGGGAAAACGTAGGTTACGGTCTTAAGATGTTGGGCGTTTCACGCGCGGAGGTGAAAACGCGGGTAAAAGAAGCGCTGGCGATGGTGGATCTGGAAGGCTTTGAAGATCGCTATGTGGATCAAATCTCCGGTGGGCAGCAACAACGTGTGGCGCTGGCACGCGCGCTGATCCTCAAACCGAAGGTGCTGTTGTTTGATGAGCCGTTGAGTAACCTCGACGCCAACCTGCGTCGTAGCATGCGCGATAAAATTCGCGAGCTGCAAAAGCAGTTCAACATCACCTCCTTGTATGTTACGCACGATCAGAGCGAGGCATTTGCCGTCTCCGATACCGTGCTGGTGATGAACAAAGGCCACATCATGCAGATGGGCTCGCCGCAGAATCTGTATCGCCAGCCTGCATCGCGCTTTATGGCAAGTTTTATGGGTGATGCCAACCTGTTCCCGGCAACATTCCATCCGCAATTTGTTGATATCTATGGATACCGATTACCCGTGCCGGGGCATTTCTCGGCCCAGGGAAGCGGTACGGTGGGTGTCCGTCCGGAGGCCATCACGCTGGGTGAACAGGGCGATGACAGCCAGCGTTGCGTGATCGTGCATGTGGCTTATATGGGACCGCAGTACGAGGTGATTGTGGAATGGCACGGCCAGCGCATTTTGTTGCAGGTTAACGCCACCCGCCTGCAACCGGATGTCGGTGAGCACTATTACCTGCAGATCCATCCCTACGGAATGTTCGAACTGGCCGAAACGGCGTGAGTTATTCCCGGATGCGGCTGCGCCTTATCCGGGCAACCGCCCGCACCATCGTAGCCCCGGTAAGCGTCAGCGCCACCGGGGAAGGTGCGGCCTGAGATTGGCAATATCCTCTGGCGTGGTGCGACAGCACCCGCCAATCAAACGCGCGCCCACCTCCAGCCATTCGGGTAAATAATTGACCAGCGTCGGGCAATTGCTCGCGTGCTGATGCCAGCTTTTCAACAGCGGATCGTAATGTTCCCCGGAATTGGGATAAACCAGCAGCGGCAATGATGTGAGGCTGCGCAAATGGCGTAACACCGGCGTAGTCCGCTCAGGCGCAAGACAATTAACACCCACAGCCATCACCTGAGAAGAGGCAGACACGACGGCCATCACCTCCCGCAGCGGTGTACCGTCACAGAGATGCTCGCTGTCACGTACGCTAAAGGAAAACCAGGCGCGCGCCTGTGGCCACGAACGTAACAATGTAATCAACGAGCAGATTTCCGGGAACGAGGGGAGCGTTTCACATGCCAGCAGATCGGCGCCACTTTGCAACAATGTTTCGATGCGCTGCCGATGAAACGCCTGAAAATCCTCATCACGACAGACGTAATCGCCGCGATATTCCGAACCATCGGCAAGATAAGCGCCATAAGGCCCAACGGAACCGGCCACCAGTAGCGTGCCAGCCTGGGGATTTTCTTGCAGATACATTGCCCGCGCCTGGCAGGCCAGTTGGACACTTTTTGCAATCAGCTCAGCGGCCTGCGCCGCGGTGAGATTACGGGCGGCAAAACCAGCAGGCGTCGCCTGATAGCTGGCCGTGGTGGCAATCTGCGCCCCGGCGCGAAAATAGTCCAGATGCACCTGACGAATGATCGCCGGCGCTTCCAGTAACACTTTTGCCGACCATAAAGGATCGGCCAGATTGCAGCCATGCGCCTCCAGCTCGGTAGCCATTGCGCCATCTGTCAGCACGAACGGCTGGCTGGCAAGGAGCGCAGACAGCGGATGAGTACGGGACATGCCATCTTCCTGAAAGGTAACCGTCATCACTACTATGGATGATTTGCGACCACACGCAACCGCGCTCGTCTGCTGCTCAGCCGTGGATTAGTCGTAAAAATAACATAGAGAATCGGTCGCCAGGCCATATGCCCCTCCTTAGTTAAATATAATCCTGGATTTGCCTGAAATTTTTTCTCTCAAACTAAAGTGCGAAACAATTCAGGTCAACTCATTCTCAATGATTAAATTTAACATCAGGTGATTGCCTGAAAACATTGTGATACAACCGACAAAACAACGTAATAAGGCAATGAAATCAAAAATGTAAAATGTATGTGAAATAAAAACAGTAAATTTCGTCAATAACAAATAATAGTAAAGCGTTGCCGCGATAAAAAGGGTGTAAGAATTATCGGATTTATTCCGCACCAGTTCCCTATAATATTTTGTTTTTTCCTGACCTATAAAAAATTAACCCCCTTATGCCTGAGGAAATTTTACTCAGGGCATTATTTTTACGCTTCACTTTCAGCGAGTTCACCCGGCGAAACACCTCGACCACATTTGTTATCCGGCAAATTTCACCATTGCGGGGCAGCATGCACCAGAATTACCCGTCAGGCGCTACATCTGTGCCGTGATTTTTTCACACCACATACCAGAACGCTGACAACAAACTGAATTTATTAATGTTTTAAGTTTGGCACTGCCTTTGCTACTTAGCTTGCACTGTGTTTAATGGCGAGGCAGTAAATGATGACCACAGAATCAACCACATTAAAAAGAACACTCGGCAGCTTCCGCTTATGGGGCATTGCCGTCGGCCTGGTCATATCAGGCGAATATTTTGGCTGGAGTTATGGCTGGTCCCAGGCCGGAACGATGGGATTTTTGATTGTAGCGCTGGCGATTGCCGCAATGTATTGCGCATTCATATTTAGTTTCACTGAGCTGACAACAGCGATTCCACATGCAGGCGGTCCCTTTGCTTATGCTTATCGGGCATTCGGCCCTACCGGTGGATTTATTGCTGGTTTCGCAACGCTCATTGAATTTGTGTTTGCTCCACCGGCTATTGCAATGGCTATCGGGGCTTACCTCAACGTGCAATTTCCGTCTCTCGATCCAAAATGGATCGCTTGCGGCGCCTATATCATCTTTATGGCGTTGAATATTCTCGGTGTCGGTATTGCCGCTACCTTTGAATTGATCGTCACGCTGCTGGCGATATTTGAGCTGCTGGTCTTTATGGGTGTCGTTGCACCGGGCTTTTCCTGGGATAACTTCACGGCTAACGGCTGGGCAGGCGCAGAAAGCTTTAGTGGGCTGGCATTGTCGGGTATGTTTGCTGCCATCCCGTTTGCTATCTGGTTCTTCCTGGCGATTGAAGGTGCGTCAATGGCGGCCGAAGAAGCCAAAGACCCGCAACGCACTATTCCTCGCGCGCTTGGCGGCGGCATACTGACACTGACCGTACTGGCCGTTGGCGTGATGATATTTGCAGGCGGCGTGGGCGACTGGCGAGCCCTGTCGAACATAAATGATCCATTACCGCAGGCGATGAAAGTCGTGGTGGGTAACAGTAGCGGCTGGCTGCACATGCTGGTCTGGCTGGGGCTGTTTGGCCTGGTGGCTTCCTTCCACGGCATTATCATGGGTTATTCCCGTCAGATTTACTCTCTGGCGCGGGCGGGCTATCTGCCAGCAAGCCTGGCAAATCTCAATCGTAAAACGCGCACGCCGCATCTGGCGATTCTGGCTGGTGGCGTGGTGGGTATCGCGGCAATTTTCTCCGATTCACTGATCACCATTAGCGGTATGCCGCTGACCGCCTGCATTGTGACGATGTCAGTATTCGGCGCTATTGTTATGTATATCATCTCGATGGCTGCGCTATTCAAACTGCGCCGCAGCGAACCGAATCTGGTGCGTCCGTTTAAAGCGCCCCTGTTCCCGATTGCGCCCGCGTTTGCACTGGGCATGGCGGTACTCTGCCTCGTCGCGATGGTCTGGTACAACACCCTGCTGGCGCTCATTTTCGCGCTGATGATGCTGGGGGGTTACATGTGGTTCCGTATAACAGCGCCAGCCCGTGAACGTGCGGCGATGGATCCGCAACTGCGTGCGCTCTCCTGAGGAGGCGAAATGTATAAAACGACTCTGGCGCACCGGACATACCGGTTCGCCAGTCTTAAAGAACTCATGGCAAAAGCCTCCCCGGCACGCTCCGGGGATGTGCTGGCAGGCGTCGCGGCAGATTCGGCGGAAGAGCGCATGGCAGCGAAAATCGCTCTTGCCGATATTCCGTTGCGTGACCTTCTGGACAACCCGCTCATTCCTTACGAAAGCGATGAAGTCACCCGTCTGATCATTGATACTCACAATGCCGATGCCTTTTCCCTTATTCGCCACCTGACCGTCGGCGATTTTCGTGACTGGTTGCTGGCCGATACCACAGATTCCGCCACGCTGACGCATATTGCTCCGGCCATCACGCCGGAAATGGCGGCCGCTGTAAGCAAGCTGATGCGCAATCAGGATTTGATTCTGGTGGCCAGCAAATGCAGCGTGATTACCCGTTTTCGTAACACCATTGGTCTTCCCGGCCATCTGAGCGTGCGCCTGCAACCAAATCATCCTACCGATGATTTAAAAGGGATTGCCGCCAGTATGCTCGATGGCCTGCTCTACGGTGCAGGTGATGCGGTGGTGGGTATTAACCCGGCCAGCGACAGCCTGCCCGTCCTCGAACGGCTCAACCATATGATGGATGACATCATCAGCCGTTTTGCCATTCCCACCCAATCCTGTGTGCTGACCCACGTCACCAACACATTACAGCTGATTGAGCGTGGCGCGCCGGTAGACCTGGTTTTCCAGTCTGTTGCGGGAACCGAAGCTGCCAACAGCGGCTTTGGTATCAATTTGTCGATGCTCAAAGAGGCACAGGAGGCGGCATTAAGCCTCAAGCGCGGTACGCTCGGTAACAACGTGATGTATTTTGAAACCGGCCAGGGCAGTTGCCTGTCGGCCAATGCGCATCACGGCGTTGACCAGCAAACCTGTGAAGCGCGGGCCTATGCCGTGGCGCGCCATTTCAACCCGTTACTGGTAAATACCGTGGTTGGATTTATCGGGCCGGAGTATCTCTATGATGGCAAACAGATCATTCGCGCCGGTTTAGAAGATCACTTCTGCGGCAAGTTGATGGGGCTGCCAATTGGCTGCGACGTCTGCTACACCAACCACGCCGAAGCCGACCAGGATGATATGGACACGTTGCTGACGCTGCTGTGCAACGCCGGGCTGACGTTTCTTATTGGCGTACCGGGCGCGGATGACATTATGCTGAATTATCAGAGCACATCCTTCCACGACGCACTCTATGCCCGCCGTCTGCTGGGGCTTAAGCATGCACCGGAGTTCGCCGACTGGCTCACCCGTATGCAGATTATCGATACCCACGGACAATTACGCTTAACCGGAGCGAACCACCCGCTGTTGAGCGCATTACCACAAGGAGTGAGTGCATGAATCCACCGGATGCCTGGACATTACTGCGCGAATTTACCGATGCCCGCATCGCGCTCGGACGTAGCGGTGCCAGCCTGCCCACGCGTGAAGTGCTGAACTTTGGCCTGGCCCATGCTCAGGCCCGCGATGCCATTCACCAGCCGTTCGATAGCGAAAGCCTGGCGGTACAGTTACACGAACTGGGATTGCAAACGCTAAATGCGCACAGCGCGGCGGCAGACAGACATATCTATCTGAATCGACCCGACCTGGGACGAATGCTCAGCCAGGAGAGCCGTGATGCGTTAAAAGCGAGCCGGACACCCGCACACGACCTGCTTCTGGTCATTGGGGATGGCCTCTCTTCGCATGCGGTGCAGCGCCAGTCCGTCGGGCTGATTAAAGCGCTGCTGCCCTATCTGGAAACGCTGGGGATTTCACTTGCCCCGGTGGTACTGGCGCATCAGTCACGGGTTGCGCTGGGGGATGACATTGGCGAAACGCTCAACAGCAAAGCGGTCGCGATCCTGATTGGTGAACGTCCTGGCCTCTCCTCCCCGGACAGCCTTGGCGTCTATCTGACATGGAAACCCGAACGCAAGCGACTGGAATCGGAGCGCAATTGCATTTCGAACATCCGCCCGGAGGGGCTGAACTACGAAGCCGCCGCTTTTAAGCTCGCCTGGCTGCTGGAGCAGGCTTTCCTGCGCAGACTTACGGGTGTGAAGTTAAAAGACGAAAGCGATAACCCTGCCCTGCATGGACGTGCGACACCACGTATTCACAGCTAGCCTCCTTCGCGCTTTATCGCCCCGGGGTAAAGCGCGAAGCGTAACGAAAATTTTGTTCCATACTCTCTTAACCCTGTTTGCATCCTGCGTTTGTGGAGATTCCAAGGTGAAAGAGACCGCACCTGATCCCCGTCATCATCCCGTAAGAGAGAATCCGCGCTGGCTGAGATTCGAATCACGGGTACAGCAATATGGCGCTTATCTGCTTTTTTTGATTGTCATCAGCGCCCTTGCTGGCCTGTTTTCCCATGGTTTTTTAAGCGACAGAACGCAGGAAACCGACGATAAACAACTGCTGGTTCACTACGAGCGATTCGGGCGTTTGCAAAGCGATATGACGCTGGCCATGACGGTCAGGGCGCCAAAGCATGAGCAGCTCGTCATTACGCTGGGCGGCGATTTTATGCAGCAATATGAGATACGCACGCTACAGCCGCAGCCAGACCAGGTCTCGAGTCGAAACGGGGTACTGCGTCTGGAATATTCCCACGCGCATCCGGGCGAAGCCTTCGATCTCTGGCTGGGGCTGACCCCGCTGCTTCCGGGCCGCGCAACGTCGCAAATTGGTGTGGAAGGCGTATCCAGCACCGGCATCTGGCAATTTATCTATCCCTGAGGGCGAGACAATGGAAATGGTATTACGGGCAATCGCCATCTATCTGGTGTTGATGGTGGTTTTTAAAATCGCCGGACGCCGGGCGCTGTTACAAATGACCTCGTTTGACCTTATCTTGCTGCTGATAATCAGCGAGGCCACACAACAGGCGCTACTGGGAAATGATTTTTCTGTCACCGGCGCGGCACTGACCATCATCACCCTGGTGACGGTGGACATCCTGTTTGGCTACATCAAAAAATATATCAATAACGCTGAAGACATTATCGACGGTGCCCCGGTCATTCTGGTGGAACATGGTCAGATGTTGCGCGGCAAAATGAAAGAAGCCGATATCACCTATGATGACATCATGGTCTCGGCACGTAATAATCAGGGCATTGATAAGCTTGACGATATTAAGTACGCCATTCTTGAACGCAACGGCCATATTTCGATTATTGCGAAGCAGCCATAAATCGGGTCTGCGCTGCGGCTATCTGTATTTATGCCGCAGGCCGCACCCAGGGCGCCGGCTGCGGCCGGCCCCCTTAATCATCATTAACGTTCAATCAATTCCGTAAAAGTGATATTTACAAACTCCAGAAAGTTAAACGCATTTTCTTTTATCGCTGTGGTTATCAAAATCACATCCGCATAATTCCCCCTTACCGGGCAGAGAAAGCCAGGTTCAGGAAAGGACGTAAAAATCCCATTTCTGATAATTACGATCAAGATCACATTCACAAAAACATAAGAAAACCAAAAAGTTGCACCCATTAAAAAATAAATGAGAGGCACATCAACATAATTATCCCGCCGGTTCATTGACTATTATGCACACGTGTGCATAAATAAATGCACTAAGCTAAAAAAGCTAAATTCGGGACGGTAAGCATTTATCCAGACATATTCTTATCACCATGACAGATACCCTTTCGCTGTAAATAAGCAGCGCCAGACGCATAACGGCTAATTTCGCCGAAAGGGAGTGCTTGTTTTTTTTACTCGTCAGGAACAGTTACGTAAATAGATCAATTACGGGTGATGCATGGAAACGTATTTCAAAGATCTTTCAGCCAGTCAGGATGCAATACGCGATGTGCTGCAAACAATGGGCCTCCTCGAAGCTGAAGAGCCCCTGCGCGTCAGCCCGCTCACGGGCGGTGTTTCATCCAACATATTGAAAGTCAACGTCGGGGAAAGGCAGTTTTGCCTGAAACAGGCACTGCCAAAATTAAAAGTGGCTAAAGAGTGGCATGCACCGCTTGAACGCGTCTTTGCCGAAATAGACTGGATGCAAACCGTCGCCAGTATCGCGCCGCATTCGGTTCCCCATATAACAGGCGTCGATCGTAAGGCGCTCTGTTTTGTGATGGATTATCTGCCCGCAGAGCATTTTCATAACTGGAAAGCACAGCTCTTAAACGGGGAAATTGATATCGATTTTGCCGCGCAGACAGGCAGCATATTAGGTGAAATTCATCAGAAGACCGCGAAAAGTGAAGCACTGGCAAAAATATTCGCCTATGACGATAACTTTTTTTCGCTGCGTCTTGATCCCTATCTTGGGGAGATCGCCCGCGTTCATCCGAAATATGCTGACTTTATTCTGGCGGTATTACGCAGAACGCAATCGACCAGACTGGCACTGGTTCATGGTGATATCAGCCCGAAAAATATCTTACGCGGCCCGGATGGCCCGGTCATTCTCGATGCGGAATGCGCATGGTATGGCGACCCGGCATTCGATTTAGCATTTTGCTTAAACCACTTCCTGCTGAAAACGGTTATTGCCGGGTCTCAGGAGAGGCAGCAAAAACTCATGCTCGCTTTTGATGCAATGTACCAGAGCTATTTTAAGCGCATAACGTGGGAACCCGCCGGGGAATATGAAACCCGAGTCGCCACGCTGCTTCCCTGCTTAATTCTGGCGCGCGTCGACGGTAAATCACCAGCGGAATATTTACAGGATCAGCACGCGCATAAGGTACGTCGCGCAAGTTGCGCATTACTGGAACTTCAATTTACGCAATTAAAAGACATTACATCATTCTGGAGGAAGGAGAACGGGTTATGAGTCGCATTAAAAGTGTGGTGGGACGTCGTGTATGGGATTCCCGCGGCTGGCCAACGGTTGAGGTTGAAGTTCATCTGGAAAATGGTCTGTTTGGTCGCGGTATGGCACCCGCCGGAGCCTCTTGCGGGATGCATGAAGCGGTGGAATTGCGCGATGGCGGTAACATCCTCGGCGGCAAAGATGTGCAAAAAGCGCTGTATAACATTAAACACGAAATTGCCCCGGCGCTTATCGGCACGGACATCAACGATCAGGAACTTATCGACAGTATTCTGATTGAACTGGACGGTACGGGCACCTTCTCCCGTCTGGGAGGCAATGCCTCGGTTGCCTGTTCCATGGCGGCTATCTATGCGGCGGCCAATAATGCCCACCAGCCGCTCTGGAAATATCTGGCGGGTGACCAGAAAGTGGCGATGCCGCTGCCGCAAATTCAGATTTTCGGCGGCGGTGCGCACGCCGGGCGCCGTATCGATATTCAGGATTTGATGGTTATCGCCAACGGGGCGAAATCCTTTGAAGAGGCGCTGGTGATGACCGCTGAGGTTTATCACAGCGCAGGCCGCATCATGAAACAGCGCGGTCATTTAAGCGGCGTGGCAGATGAAGGCGGCTGGTGGCCAGAATTCAGCAGCAATGAGCAGGCGCTGGACACCCTGGTGAAAGCGATTGAAGGCGCAGGTTATATTCCGGGCCAGGATGTCTCTATCGCACTGGATATCGCCTCGTCCGAATTTGGTAAAGAGGGCCGCTACCGCCTGGCGCTGGAATCTTCGGAATATGACTCCGATGGTATGTGTGAATTACTGCTCGGGTGGCTGGATCGTTATCCGATCCTCTCTATTGAAGATCCGCTGGCAGAAGATGATGAAAAAGGCCTTATCGCCTTTACTAAAGCGGCAGGTTCTCGTGTGCAAATTGTCGGCGATGACTATTTCGTGACAAATGGCGAACGTCTAAAAGCGGCAGCGAAAATAGGGGCCTGTAACGCCGTATTATTAAAAGCCAACCAGGCTGGCACCATTACCCAATTACGTAATGCCTTTTCCGAAGCGCAAAAAGCAGGCTATGGCTCGATTGTTTCCGCGCGCTCAGGTGAAACCGAAGACAATATTATTGTCCACCTCGCATTAGGTTTGAATGCCGGGCAATTAAAAGTGGGCTCAATAACCCGTGCAGAGCGGACATCAAAATGGAATGAAGCTATTCGACTGGAAGAGACGAATGCTCTGGGATTTTTTGGCATAGCCGCATTAAATCATAAATGATTTTTTAATTTTATTCCGATTAGCTGAACAGGCGTTATCTCCGGGCCCTACGCATTGACCTGAATTTTCGATGTCTGTTCTGGTTGTATGAGTTTTTCCAAATTGTCGATATATAATTTCAGGAGATTCAAATGACCGATTACAGCGGCGAGGCTCTGCCTGCAGCCAGAAAGAAAATGCAGATTAAACCCATTGTTCAGGTGGGTGCCGGAAATGCCCTCGAAATATACGATTTTATGGTCTATGGCTATTATGCACGTTATATTTCGCAGGCTTATTTCCCGTCAGATAATGAATATGTGTCATTAATGCTCACGCTGATGACATTTGCTTTAGGCTTCTTCGCCCGTCCGTTTGGGGCGATTATTCTCGGGGCTTATACCGATCGTCACGGTCGCCGGAAAGGGTTAATCATGGCCCTGACCCTGATGTCGATCGGTATTTTGTGCGTCGCCATGACGCCGACCTATGCCTCAATCGGCATAGCCGCGCCGATCATCGTCATTCTCGGGCGCTTACTACAAGGTTTCTCGGCCGGTGCGGAACTGGGTGGCGTTGTGGTCTATCTGGCAGAGATATCGCCGCCGAATCGCCGGGCATTCTATACCTGCTGGCAGGTGGGTTCTCAGCAGTTTGCGGTCATGGCTGCCTCCATTATCGGCCTGGTACTGCTGTACAACATGTCCACCGAAGATCTGCACGACTGGGGCTGGCGCGTTCCGTTGTTGATTGGTTGCGCGGTTATCCCGTTGATGTTCTGGCTGCGTTCAAACCTGCAAGAAACCGAAGTTTTCGCGAAGAAGAAAACCACACCAACCATTAAAGAGATTTGCACAAGTCTGGTCACCGGATGGCGTACCATTGTGGTCTGCATGGGGATGGTGGCGATGGCAACCGTCACCGCGCAGACGGTCACGACTTATGCACCCACCTTTATCAAAAGCCTGAACCTCGGTGAGAACGTTGGCTTTATCACGCTGTTCTTTGTTGGCCTGTCGATCCTGTTCTGGCTGCCGATCACGGCGATGATCGCTGACCGGGTCAACAGAAAAACTATGCTGATCGTGGTGACGTTGACCGGTGCCCTCACCGCATGGCCGATGCTCTCCTGGCTGGCTGCCGACCCGACAGTGTTTAAATTCGTCGTCTTTGAGTTGTGGTTCTCCTTCATGTACGCCTGCTATAGCTCCGTACAGGTTGCCGCGATGGTAGAACTGGTACCGGCGCATGCACGTACGGCGGGTTACTCTTTTGCCCAGGCTGTCGCCGCCGCCGTACTGGGTGGTCTGACGCCAGCAATTTGTACCTGGCTTAACCACACCTTTAACAGCAATGCGATGGTGGGGGTATGGCTTGGATTTAACGCCGTATTGAGTTTGTTGGCCGTATTAACCCTCGACCATAAACAAACAGCAATTAATCAGACCAAAGAATTACATTAATTGCTGACTAAACAGCAGTACATCGATTAAGTTGACGTACTGCTACTAATAAACTGGAACAGGTAATGTATGAAAATTGTTATTTTAGATGGTGGCGTTCTTAATCCTGGCGATTTGTCGTGGGACGCACTTTCGCAACTGGGTGAAATATCCGTTTATGACAACTCGACGCCGGAAGAAGTGGTTAAAAGAATTGGCGAAGCGGAAATTGCAATTATCAACAAAGTCGTATTAGGCGAAAAAGAATTCAGCCAGTGCCCGAACCTGAAATTTATCGGCGTTACGGCGACCGGCTATAACGTTATTGACCTTACTGCGGCAAAAGCCCACGGCGTCACGGTCTCGAATGTCCCGACGTACGGCACCTCTACCGTCGCGCAATTTACAACTGCGCTGATGCTGGAGCTGTGCAACCAGGTTGGTCTGCACAATAACGATGTCCACGCAGGCGGCTGGGGGAATAAGCCGGATTTCTGCTACTGGCTCAAACCGATGCTCGAAGTGACGGGCAAAAATGTGGGCATCATTGGCTATGGCCGCATTGGTCAGGCGTTCGGCGCCGTGGCACAGGCGCTGGGTATGAATGTACTGGCATATGACGAATACCAGAACAAAGCGCTGGAAAACGACCGCGTCCGCTACGTTGACCTCGATACCCTTTACGCCGAAGCCGATGTTATCAGTCTGCACTGCTTACTGACGCCCAAAACACAAGGGATGATCAACGCAGAATCCCTGCGCAAGATGAAGAAATCCGCCCTGCTGCTTAACGCCTCGCGCGGCGATCTGATTAACGAAGCTGACCTTGCCGACGCGCTCAATAATGGCGTGATTGCCGGTGCCGCCGTCGACGTGCTCTCCAAAGAACCGCCGGTGCCTGATAACCCGATGCTGAGCGCGAAGAATTGCATTATTACCCCACACATTGCCTGGGCCTCGGTGGAAGCGCGCGGACGCATTCTGGCGACCACCGTTGACAACGTTAAAGCGTATCTGGCCGGAGAACCGCAAAACCAGGTCGGCAACTGATATTACGTGATAAATAAAGAGATAGAACAATGGAAAACAACATTATCAAAGCAGCGGATTTGCTACGCCAGGCCTGGGAGAACAACGAAGCTGGCGACCCGATTCGCGACCTTGTCGACAGTGAAAATCTGACGACCGCCTACATGATTCAGGACTATAACGACAAAATCTGGCAGGCGCAGGGCCGCCGTCTGGTTGGACGAAAACTGGGCTTAACCAACAAAGCTGTGCAGAAGCAGTTCGGCATTTCAGACCCGTGTTATGGCAACATTTATGCCGACATGGTGCTGGTCGACGGGGCGGAAATCACTAAAACGGCAGTCAGCGATCTGCGCGTGGAGACCGAGATTGCCGTCGTCCTGAAAAAAGACCTGACGCAAACCGGGCACACCATCCTCGACATCATCAACGCCGTTGATTACATCCTGCCCGCGTTTGAGATCTGCGACAGCCGCGTCACCGGCTGGAACGTGAAGTCCTGTGACTTCGTCGCAGATAACGCCGCTGCGTGTCTGGTGGTACTTGGCACCAGGCCGGTGTACCTCTGCGACTGCGATATCACTCGCAGCGAAATGGTCACTAAACGGGCGGGAGAAGTGGTTTCACAAGGCAAAGCGACGGCCATTCTCGGCCACCCGCTGCATGCGCTGAAATGGCTGGCAGATGACCTGGTGCGCATTGGTAAGCCCCTGCGCGCGGGCGAGTTTGTTATCACTGGCGCTATCGGTCCGGCGGTGTCCGCAAGACCAGGCGATGCCTTTGACGCGGAAATCACGGGGGTAGGCCTTATCAGCACCCGCTTTGCCGAATAAAGGACCGCAGGCTTAAAGGAGGCCGTTATGGAACTGCAAAAAAATCATTTCAGGCACGCCATTAAAAACAATACGTTACAGTTAGGCCTCTGGACCCAACTGGGCAGCTATATCGCCGCCGAGATCCTCTCCGGCTGCGGTTATGACTTTATTGGACTCGATGCGGAACATGGGCCGAGTGAATATATCGAAATTTACTCGCAGTTGCAGGCCTGTGCGGCTGGCGGACCGACTCAGCCCATCGTTCGCATACCTAACCACGATATTTCACTGATTAAGCGTTATCTGGATGCGGGGGTAAATACCCTGATGGTGCCGCAGGTGGATACCGTTGAGCAGGCAAAAACGCTGGTGTCCGCCGTGCGTTATCCGCCTCGCGGCGTGCGCGGCTACTGCGGCGCGCCGCGCGCATCCGGCTTTGGTCGGATCAAAGACTACGCCACTACCTGCGAGGAAGAAATTTGTCTTATCGTGATGCCGGAAACCACCCTGGCGCTGGAAAATATTGAGGCGATGGCGGCCATTGATGGCATTGATGCCTTCTTTATCGGCCCAGGCGATCTCGCCGCCAGCCTCGGCTATATCGGTCAGCCGATGCACCCGGAAGTTATTAAAGTGATTGAAGAAACCGGCAGGCGCATCAAAGCTGCCGGGAAAGCCGTCGGCATTCTCTGTACGGACGAAGCGCAGACTCGCCGTTATATCGAGCTGGGTTTCCAGATGATCGCCATTGGTTCTGACCAGGGGCTATTGACCAAAGGTGCGGAGCAGTTGCTGGCGAAATTCAGATAGTTTCCCGAAGTACTTGTATTAGCATTGGTTTTTCTTTTCCGGATGAGCGCGGCAGCCCCATCCGGTTTTTTTTAGCAACGGGCGATAAACGCTTTTGTGGAGTCGCCAGTCACCAGCGAGGGGGTAAAAATCTGGCTGTCGGTAGAGGCATAAAAGGCCTGCGGGGTGAGTGTTTGTTCCTGATTCATCAGGCGATCAATGATGGCAACACAGGCGTCAGCAATCTGTTTTTCGGGCAGCGAAATATAGGTCAGTTTCATCTCCAGCAAACTGCTCCAGGAGACATCGCCATAGGCCACCAGCGAAAGATCGTCAGGGATGCGGATATTTTTCTCTTTCGCGGCCAGTAAGATACTCATGGCGTAACGTGGGCTGCCGAGCACCAGGGCTGTGGGCGGCATGTCTGCGGCCATAATGCGCCTGAAAGCGTCACCGCCAAACCCGGCCTGCGGTGGGCCGACATGGATAAGCGCCTGGAGCGCCGTTTGTTCTGCCGGCGTGAAACATTGCAAAAAACCCTGCAAACGTTCATAGCCGGTGCTCAGCTCTTCGGAAGAGCCAATATAACCGATACGCTGGTGCCCAAGCTCACGCAAGTGTTTTACCGCCAGCGAAATGCCGTGGCGATCGTCAATGGCGATAACGGGCGCCTGCAGGCTGCGGTGTCTACGCAGCAGCTGGACGCCATTCGTGCGGGTAATCAGCTCTTGCGTTTCCGGGAGAGGGTTGGCCGTCGGCGCGAAAATAATGCCATCCACGCGGGCGGTCATTAAACGCAACAGCGCGGTATGCTCCATTTCCGGCTTGTCGCTGGTAATGCCCAGCATCATCTGCCATGAGCGTTCGGCGGCAACATGCGCAATGGCATTGGTAACGGTAATAAAAAAATCGTTCTGAATATCGGGGATCACCAGACCAAATGCGCCGGTACTGGCGTTACGCAGCGCCCGCGCGGCACTATTGGGAATATAACCATATTCTCGCGCAGCCTGTAACACACTCTCTTTTGTTGCCTGGCTAATGGCGGGATGATCGTTTAAAGCCCGTGATACCGTGGTATGAGATAAGCCCAATATTGCAGCCAATTTTTTTATTGTCACTGCGTCACCTTAATGTCGTCCTGGCTCGGATTTCCCGTCATCAATTCAGAAAGCCGGGGATTAAATTATAATCCCTACAGTTTTTCGCTGTGAAAATGCATCAATAATATTGTGCATAAGCCATAATAACAGATTCTTATATCTGGCACTATCATTTTGCCATACTAACATCTGCATGAATTAATTAGACATAGTGCAAACTTATAAATATTCTAACTTGCCTTAAGAGCCGTTCTTTTATTAAGCGAAAATTAAGGATTATTAATATAAATAATGAAAAAGAAGGTTTAATTCCCCTCAAAACCCCCTCTTCCCTGCATTTCTCACCTGCCCGTAGTACTGTTTTTTCACAAGAACAAGCGAGACATTCCTCACATTTTTACATGACGGGCTATGCTGTCAGAGAGGATAAATTTAATCAGAAGGAGACGCCAATGACCACCCGGCAACCGCTTTTCCCACGTCGTCAGACGCAACCCGTTGCAGATGAGCACACTGTCCTGAACTGGGCACAAAACGCCACGCTGGCACAGGAACGCGCGGTTATCGCGCCAGAAAATGAAGCGCAGTTGCAACAGGCTATCGCCAGTTGCCGGGGGCGAGTACGTATCATGGGCAGTCGTATGTCTCCGGGCAGGATGCTCGCGATAACCCAGCCGCAGGATATCCTGATTGATCTCTCCCGTCTGCGGGGCCTGCTGGCGGTGAGCGACGATAGCGTCACCTTTGCCGGAGGTACCCCGCTGCATGAGGTGTATGAAGTTCTGACATCCATGAACCGCATGCTCAACGCCTCGCCGGGAGTGATTGCCTCACAGACGCTGGCCGGCGCGATCTCTACCGGCACGCACGGTCAGGGTATGCAACAAAGCTCACTGGCGGATGACGCTCTTGCTATCCGGCTGATTGATGCCGCGGGCCAGATACATACGCTGGATAATCAGCACCCCTGGTTTGCAGCAGCACAACTGGGGCTGGGAACGCTGGGCGCCATTAGCGCCGTCACGTTCCGCACGCGTCCTTATACCCAGTTTACCTGTTTTAAAAGCGCGCACAGCGCCGATACGCTCGAAGAGGATTTGATTACCTGGAATCAGCAATGGTCATTCAGCAAAGCCTGGTGGTTTGTGGATGAAAACAAAGTCCACGCGTGGAATGCCCGGGAAGCGAATAACACTGAGCGTCAGGCCTGGCGGGAGAACCATGGTGATCTGCTGGCGCTGGAAGAGACCAGTGACCAGATGAATGTTGCGGTGGAAAACACCCTGCAACATATGCGCAACGACACCCGTATCCTGGATGAGAACGGCAAGCCGTTTCGTACCGTGACGCGCTTTAAAGATTTCTCCGACGTGACTGGCGATATCTATCAGGTCTTCTGTCGCGGCATCGCCACGCCGCAGATCAATATTGAGATCGGCGTACCGATGGACCGCGCCCCCGCTATTATCACCCAGATCCGGGAGTGGCATGCCCGCGAACAGCCCCATATGCATTACCCGATCATTTTGCGCTGTACCGGGCCATCAAATGCCTGGCTGAGTCCCGCCTGGCAGCAGCCCACCTGTTTCTTCGGTTTTGTGGTCTATTACGCCGAAGATGGCTCACTTTCCGAAGAGGGGTTGTCCTTTTTACGCGTGGTCGAGGCACTGCTGGCAAGCGAGGGCGGGAAGCCACACTGGGGGAAATATTTCGACGCCAGCTTATATGACTGGCCGACGCTCTACCCGCAATTACCCACCTTCCGGGAGGTACGCCGGACGCTCGATCCTGGAGGGATCTTCCTCAATGATTTTATGGCGGAGCTGTTGTCATGAGTGCCGCGTTCGCCTGGGTGACACTGCTCACCCATCCCGGCTACGTACCGGGCGTGGAGGCATTGCGCCACTCGCTGCAAAAAAGTGGCTCACCGTGGCCGCTGGTCGTGATGGTGACTCCTGGCATCGAGTCCGGGATACGCAGGTCGTTAAGCGATGCCGGATGCGTGATTCGTGAGGTACCGATCCTTGGACCCGACCCGGCGCTGGCGCACCGCTACGCCAATGCCCGCTTTGCCGAGGTATGGAGCAAACTGGCGGTATGGACCCTTGAGGAGTATCAGCGCGTGGCATTTCTCGACGCCGATATGCTGGTAGTGCAGAACATGGATGAGGTGTTCGGGTTACCGCTTCCGGCGGGCTTTATTGCCGCCTGTCACGCATGCCGGTGTAACCCCAATCGTATCGCCAGCTACCCGGAAAGCTGGCAGCCTGAAAACTGCTACTACAGCTGGTGTGAAGACCCGCAAATGACGGCACACCCACCGGCCACGCTGGATAACTATCTTAACGGCGGGTTTCTGCTGTTGACGCCGGACAAGGAGGTGTACGACAGAATGGTGACGCAGTTGGCTGCCATGGCGGATATCTCTGGTTACGTGTTCGCCGAGCAGGATTTTCTCAACGACATTTTCCGCGATCGCTGGATACCGCTGCATTATGGTTATAACGCGTTAAAGACCCTGAGTTTGCAGCACCCACGAATGTGGGATTTCAGCCAGGTCAAGAATGTGCATTACATCATTGATAAACCCTGGGAGAAGCCCCCCACGCCCGGCGACAAATGGTATGCATTGCACCGCCTGTGGTGGGAGTATTACCCGCATTGAGGGGGGTTGGATTTGTGCGGTCTGCTCTCCGGGGAGAAGAAGATAACCGAAGCCCGGATAAGGCGAAGCCGTATCCGGGAACCTGTTACTCCACCATTTCGAGGTAAATGCTGCGCAACAGTTTCGTTATCTCCCCGGCCTTACCATCGCCGATTTGCTGGCCGTCGACGCTGACCACTGGCCAGACGAAGGTAGTGGCGGAACTGATAAACACCTCGCTCGCCCGGCGCGCCTCTTCCGGCGTAAATAACCGCTCTTC
Source organism: Phytobacter palmae (assembly GCA_900112785.1). GTDB lineage: Bacteria > Pseudomonadota > Gammaproteobacteria > Enterobacterales > Enterobacteriaceae > Phytobacter > Phytobacter palmae. The sequence continues at coordinate 512,140 of FONB01000002.1, forward strand.
GAAGGTGATGCCGTGCTCCTCACCCAGACGTAACAGCGCTTTACGGGTAATACCATGCAAAATGTTATTGCTCAGTGGCCGCGTGACGATGGTTTTATCCGCCGTCACGATATAACAGTTGCAGGAGCTGCCTTCGGTAATAAAGCCATCTTCCACCAGAAACGCATCATCCGCGCCGTTGGCCTCGGCCCAGGCTTTTGCCAGACACGGCGCCAACAGCTGTACGGTTTTAATATCCCGCCGCTGCCAGCGAATATCCGGGCAGGTCACCACACGAATGCCCTTACTGGCAGCAGGATGGTCTACCACCGCACGCGACTGGGTAAACAGTACCAGTGTGGTAGGGGTCTGTGACGGTGGAAAGTGAAAATCACGATCGCCACTGTTACCGCGCGTCAGTTGCAAATAGATCCCCCCTTCCGTGAGTTCATTCTCCGCGATCAGGCGCTGATGGATCTCGCGCAGATCGTTTTCCGAAAGCGTCAGGGATAAGCCCAGCTCACGACAGGATCGCGCGAGCCGTGCAAAATGGCCGGCGAAGTCCACCAGCTTGCCATTCACCACCGCCGTGACTTCATACACCGCGTCGGCAAATAAAAAACCACGATCAAAAACGGAAATTTTGGCCTCTTCTTCCGGCACATACTCCCCGTTGAGGTAAACCGTGCGTGACATGTCTATCTCCTTACATCATTACGCCACTAACCCCATAACGCCGGGGTCGGGGGGAAAAGTTCGCTGCCGTCGTAACGCAACCCATATTCACGATCTTCGGCCAGCAACAGCGGCCCGTCGAGATCGACCACACTCGCCTGCTGCGCCACCACCACGGCGGGTGCCATCGATAATGATGTGCTGACCATGCAACCGACCATGATCTGCAGGCCAAGTCGCGTCGCCTCTTCCCGCACGCGCAGCGCTTCGGTTAATCCGCCGGTTTTATCAAGCTTAATATTCACCATCTCGTAGCACCCGGCGATAGCGCCAAGAGAGTCAAGATCATGGCAGGATTCATCAGCGCACAGTGGCACAGGATGGGGCAACTGAGCCAGCACGGCGTCTTTGCCTGCCGGGAGCGGCTGCTCAATAAGCGTGACGCCAAGCCGCGCCAGCTCAGGAGCCTGACGCAAATAGATCGTCTCATCCCAGCCTTCGTTAGCATCCACAATCAATCTGGCTTGCGGTGCCCCTTCCCGCACGGCGCTCACACGGGCAATATCCTCGTCATCAGCGAGCTTGAGCTTAAGTAGCGGACGCCAGGCGTTTTCCAGCGCCATCTGCTGCATACGCGCCGGAGTATCAAGGGATAAGGTATAGGCAGTATGCAAACTGTGAGGCGCGGGCAATCCGGCCTGCTGCCAGATACTCACTCCTGCTGACTTACATTCAAGATCCCAGAATGCGCAATCCAGCGCATTACGCGCCGCCCCCGCAGGCAGTGCGCTCTGCAATTGCATACGCGTCATGCCCGCCGCCAGCGCGGGGCGCAGAGACTCGATTTGCGCGATAACGCTCTCAACCGATTCGCCATAACGCGCATAGGGCAAGCATTCGCCGCGTCCGGTAAATCCCTGTAGCCGGAGGGTGACGCTCACCACATCGGCCACGGTGCGGCTTCCCCTGGCGATAGTGAACGCATGGCGCAATGGCCAGCGCTCATGGGCGATAGTCAGTTCCATTAGAGTGCCGCCAGCTTATCAACAATCGCGCCAACGCCCTGGCGGAAGGGGTCCACTACCGGCAGACCATGACGGGCTTCCAGCCCGGCCATCAGCGCCAGCGCATCGGCGTCACTCAGGGCGGAGGTATTCAAAGAGATCCCCACAAAACGGGCATCCGGGTTGGTCAGTTGCGCCATTTTCAGGTTCAGCGCCATACAGTCAGCAATGTCCGGAATCGGATAATCCACGCCACGCATATGGGTGCGGGTCGGCTCATGGCACAGCACCAGCGCATCCGGCTGTGCGCCATGAATCAGGCCGGTCGTCACACCCGCGAAAGAGGGATGAAAGAGCGACCCCTGCCCTTCAATGATATCCCAGTGATCGGCCTCGTTCGCCGGGGCGAGCGTTTCTACCGCGCCGGAGACAAAATCGGAAACCACCGCGTCAACGCTTACACCCGCACCGCTAATCAGAATGCCGGTTTGTCCGGTAGCGCGAAAAGTGGCTTTGCCGCCGCGCGCCAGAATCTCTTTTTCAATGGCCAGCGCGGTATACATCTTGCCGCAAGAGCAGTCCGTTCCCACCGGCAGTACGCGTTTGCCGCTACGTTTGCGCCCGCTGGCAACCGGGTATTGCTGCGTCGGATGGCGAACATCAAACAGATTGCGGCCCAGGCGCTCGGCCAGCGCTTTCAGTTCAGGAACATCGGCCAGTTTATTATGCAGGCCAGCCGCTAAGTCCATTCCCTTTTCCAGCGCCGAACTCAGTACTGAAATCCACTCTTTTGAAATAATACCGCCACGGTTAGCAACACCCACCACCAGTGTTTTTGCGCCCGCTTTAACCGCAGCATCAATATCCATATCCGTTAATTGACAATCGGCATGGCAATTCGCCATACGGTATTGACCTACGCAATATTCCGGGTGCCATTGTTTAATCCCATCGGCAACTTTCGCTGCCAGTTGGTCATGCGCATCACCAAGAAAAAGCAGATAGGGCTTTTGAATATTCATTATTTATCCCCCTCAGGATAAGACTGAAAATAAATTAACGCAGAAATAACATTTCTGAAAAAAATTAAATAAAGGCTGACTGTTTATGCAGAATAACAAGGGTTTTATTATTGTCAACTGTCGCTATCGCAGGCTTTATTTACCATGTTTATTGCGATTAGGCAGTGTTTTATTCTGACAAACGAAATGAGAAAAACGCTTGCGAAAATATTAATCTTTAAATCCCCCCTATCTCTGGACCCAGGTAGTAAAAATATTTATCACAATGTGATCCAATCACTATTCATGCACCAACAAGGCGCAATGCACTATTTTAGCGATCCAAAATAGTGCTATTACACGCGATAAATCTATAAGAAGAATGGATGAGAAAAATCCAATTAATGGATGTAAGGTGAATCCGTTATTGATGGAAATTGCCACCAGAAATATCTCTGGAAAATCAAAAGGTCTGGCCATTAATTAATAATCTTTTCTTCCGGCTTTCGTTTCTAACGGAAATATCAGGCTCGCGCTTACGGAAGAAGTCAGTACGACATGCAGCGCATTCCAGACGACGCGGCCGCGTGGTGCCAGGCGTATCAGTATTCAGTGTTACGCGGTATTTGATGATTCAACATTCACAATTAACTGACGGACGGTGAGGTAACAATGAAGAGTTTTTGTGGGAAAGTCTCTTTAATGGCAGTACTGATTTCCGGCCTGGCTGGAGCGCACAGCGCACTGGCGGCAGAGATTAAAATCGGTGTGGTACTCCCCCTGAGCGGACCGCTCAGCGGATATGGTCAGCCTTCACAGAAAGGCCTGGAACTGATTCAGAGCATCACCCCGACCCTGAAAAATGGCGACACCGTCAAGCTTATCGTGATTGATGATAAAAGTGACAAAGTCGAAGCCGCAAACGCCATGCAGCGCCTGGTTTCCAGCGACAAAGTGGACGCTGTGATCGGTGAGGTCACCTCCGGTAACACCCTGGCGATGGTCAAAATTGCAGATGACAGCAAAACACCGCTGGTCTCCTCTACCGCAACCAACGACCGCGTCACCCGCAACCATCCTTATGTCAGCCGCGTGTGTTTTTCCGATAGCTTCCAGGGGGTGGTGGGGGCCAATCTGGCCTCACGCGATCTGAATGCAAAAACGGCGGCCATCGTCTTTGACAGCAGCAATGACTACTCCGTTGGTCTGGCAAAAGCCTTCCGCGCCCAGTTCCTGAAAAACGGAGGGACTATTCCAATTGAAGTCCAGGCGCCTGCGGGCAGCAAAGACTTTAAAGCACAACTTTCCAGCGTGAAAGCCAAAAACGTCGACATGATTTACATGCCGATTTACTACACCGAAGGCGCGCTGATTGCCGTGCAGGCAAAACAGCTGGGCTTAAACAAACCAGTCGTTGGTGGTGACGGTCTGGCGGCGGATCCGGTGTTCTTTGATGTGGGTAAAGATGCGGTGAACGGTTACATGACCACCGACTACTACTCACCGAACGCCAAAGAACAGACCCCGGCAGGCGAAGCCTTTATTAAAGGCTGGGAAGAAAAATTCAAATCGCCAACCCATACCTGGGGCGCAATGGCGGCAGATGCCTACAACGTTATAGTCAATGCGATGAACCAGTGTAGCGATCCGCACGATCGCGTCTGCGTAAACGAGAAAATCCGCGCGACCAAAGACTTCCAGGGCGTAACCGGTACGTTAACCCTGAAAGACGGCGACGCCATTCGTAGCGCAGTGATTAACGAAGTGAAAGATGGTCAGCTGGCATTTAAAACTGTGGTGAATCCGTAAGCAGTAATATGAGGTTATTAAAGTAGATGGATGGCACCATTTTTCTCCAGCAGGTCGTCAATGGCATGAGTCTGGGCGGCATGTACGCCCTGATCGCCATAGGCTATACCATGGTGTATGGGGTCCTGCGCCTGATCAACTTCGCGCATGCGGATGTCATGATGGTCGGTGCGTTTGCGACCCTGTTTCTTTTTTCTTCTATTGGGCTGCCCTTCGGGGTAGCTATTTTACTGACGCTGGGGTTTTGCGGTCTGTTGGGGATGTTTATCGACCGGGTGGCCTATCGCCCACTGCGTCAGGCATCAAAAATCTCCATGCTGATCACCGCCATTGGCGTCAGCTTCTTCCTGGAAAACCTGTTTAACGTTCTCTTCGGCGGCAGCTCGCGTTTCTTTTCTGCTCCGGACTGGTTTAACAACACCCTGACCTTTGGCCACATCATCATCACTAACGTGGCGTGGGTCGTTCCGCTGATCACCGTGCTCCTGCTGCTGGCGATCCTCTGGCTGCTCTACCGTACCCGCTATGGGATGGCGATCCGCGCGGTGGCATTTGACGTCAATACCGTGCGCCTGATGGGTATCGATGCGAACCGCATTATCTCGCTGGTATTCGCACTGGGCAGCAGCCTCGCCGCCCTGGGCGGTGTCTTTTATTCCATCAGCTACCCGACTATCGATCCATTGATGGGCGTGCTGATTGGCCTGAAAGCGTTTGCCGCCGCCGTGCTCGGTGGCATTGGTAGCGTTACTGGCGCGGTGCTGGGCGGGTTCATTCTCGGCTTTACCGAAGTGGTCGCAGTCGCACTGTACCCCGAACTGGGGGGTTACAAAGATGCCTTTGCCTTTATGTTTTTGATTCTGGTCTTGTTGTTCCGCCCGGTGGGCATTATGGGTGACGAACGTCTGGAAAGGAGCCGCTTCTAATGTTTAACGCTTCAACCACTCTCGGCGCTCAGGGGCGAAATCTGGTCATTATTGTGCTCGCTATCGCGCTACTGGCCGGGATGAATCTGGTTTTCAACGATTACATTATTCGGGTTATCAGCACCGTATTTGTCTTCATGATCCTGGCGGTGAGCTACAACCTGATTAACGGCGTAACCGGACAACTGTCACTGGAACCCAACGGATTTGTCGCCGTGGGCGCCTATGTCACCGCGCTGTTTATTCTCTCCGGCGAGAGCAAAACCGAGATGTTCGAGATGGCCGCGCCAAGTCCGTTTATCCTGATGTTGCATACCAGTTTCTTACCGGCGCTGTTGATAAGCGGTCTGTGCGCCGCGTTCCTGGCGGTATGCCTCGCGTTCCCGGTGTTTCGCGTACGCGGTGACTATCTGGCTATTGTGACCCTGGGGTTTGGTTTTATTATCAAGATCCTCGCTATCAATAATCCGCAGATAACCAACGGTGCCATTGGGCTAAATGATATTCCCCAGCAGCCCCATCTGCTGTTCTGGTGCGGGCTGTTCGCCCTTGCGGCATCGGGGATGATCCTGCAACTGGTCTGGTCGAAATATGGCCGCATGATGAAGGCGATCCGCGATGACGAAGACGCCGCCATCGCCATGGGGGTGAACACTTTTCGGATCAAAACCTGTGCGTTTGCCACCAGCGCCTTTTTCGAAGGTATTGGCGGCGGCTTGCTGGCCTCGCTGCTGACTACCATCGCGCCGGGATTGTTCGACTTTATGCTCACCTTCCAGCTATTGATCATTATCGTGCTGGGCGGTCTGGGTAGCACTACGGGTGCCCTGCTCGGCACTATCGTGGTTGTGGGCAGCGGCGAATGGCTGCGTTTTCTCGACCAGCCGTTGACGCTGTTCGGCCACGATCTGGGCTCCTATCCGGGGCTGCGTATGGTGGTGTTCTCACTGCTGTTGCTGATCATTATGTTATTCGCCCGCGAAGGTCTGCTGGGCAAGAAAGAAGTGTGGCAAGTCCGCTTCGGGAGACGCCGCCATGACGTCAAATAAAGTCATCCTTGAGGTGCAGGAGGTCGTCATGCAGTTCGGCGGCCTGCGCGCGATTGATAACGTCAGTTTTCACGTCGATGAAGCCGAAATCTTTGGGCTGATTGGCCCAAACGGCGCCGGTAAAACCACGCTGTTTAACGTTATTACCGCCAACTACAAGCCAACCAGTGGCAACGTATTGCTGGATGGCAAGTCGATCAAAGGGCTAAAACCGAACAAGGTGGTGAACGCAGGGATTGCACGCACCTTTCAGAACATCCGCCTGTTTAACTCAATGACCGTGCTGGAAAACGTAATGGTCGGGCTGGATCACAGCAGCCACTATTCGCTGCTGGAAGCGGCACTGCATATTGGTCGCTATTTTCCTGCCGAACGTGCCGCACGGGCGAAGGCAATGGCGCTGCTGGATTATATCGGTATTGCCGGGTACGCCAATATGCAGGCCACCAACCTGAGCTATGGCAACCAGCGCAAAGTGGAGATTGCCCGCGCGCTGGCGACGGGGCCAAAACTGCTGTTGCTGGATGAACCCGCCGCCGGGATGAACCCCAAAGAGACGGAGGATCTGGCAAACCTGATTTTCCGCATGCGTAAGGATTATCAGCTAAGCGTGTTGTTAATTGAGCATGATATGCCGTTCGTGAACGCCCTGTGTGAACGCGTCATGGTACTGGAATATGGCAAACCGTTGTTCAGCGGACTGATGTCCGACGCGATTCAACATCCGGAGGTGATCTCCGCCTACCTGGGGGACGTAGATTATGCTTAGCGCCCGTGAGCTAAAAGTGTTTTATGGCGTTATTCAGGGGCTGAAAGGGGTAGATATCGAGATTAACGACCGGGAAATCGTGACGCTGATTGGCAGCAACGGCGCGGGGAAAACCTCGACGCTGAACGGTATCGTCAACCTGGTGCGCTCCACCGGAACGGTCAATTTTCTCAATGAGGATATCTCCCGCAGTCAGACGCATCACATTGTCCGTAAGGGGCTGGCGCTGGTACCGGAAGGGCGAAAAATTTTCACCAACCTGACCATCGAAGAGAATCTGCGGATGGGGGCCTATAACAATCTGGCGAATTTCACCCATCTGCGTGACAGGATGTACAGCCTCTTTCCGCGTCTGAAAGAGCGCCGTAAACAGATGGCAGGCACGATGAGCGGCGGTGAGCAGCAGATGCTCGCCATCGCCCGCGCCTTGATGAGCGAGCCGGTGTTATTGATGCTTGATGAGCCGAGTCTGGGCCTTGCGCCAAAAGTGGTGGGCGAGTTATTTGCCACCATTCGTCAGTTGCGTGAGGAGAACATCACCATCTTGTTGGTTGAGCAAAACGCTACGGCGGCCCTGAAAATTGCCGACCGGGCCTATGTGCTGGAAAACGGCAAAATTGTACTTTCCGGCGAGGCGAAGGATGTGCTCGCGAACCCGGAAGTGAAAAAGATGTACCTGGGGGGATAAATCGGGGCTCCCGGATGACGGCGCAACGCCTTGTCCGGGCTTGTCCTGGTCAACCTCTCCATCCGTGCAAAAAAACCTCTTTTTTCCGCAGGATGAGTTGAAATATTAGTAGTTTTCCCTCCGGGGAATAGAACGTATATTGACACAAAGTCATCCATCTTGTTGCCGATACTATGCCCGTTCAATTTTCATCTTTACCCGTGACCTTAGGCGTCACGGGACACCGCGATGTGCAGGATACAGAGCAGCTTCTCACTCTGCTGGAGAGTGAAATCAGCGCTATTCAGACACGCTATCCCCACTCCCCTGTCATGGCCCTCTCTTCGCTGGCCGAAGGGGCAGACCGCCTTTTTGCCCGCGTAATCATGGAAAAAAGATTACCGCTGCATGTGGTGCTGCCTTTTGCCAAAGAAGAGTACGAGCGTGACTTCGCCGCCACGGTAGACGAATTTCGCGAACTCTACGATTACGCCCAGAAAACCGGCGGAATCTATTGCATCGACACGGTGATCCCAGGCTCTGAACCGATGATCTCCCTGGACCAAAACCCGCAGGGCTCTCTCTATCGCGACCTGCAATATGCCAAAGCCGGTATGTACCTGGCGCAGCGTTGTCACATCCTTTTCGCGCTGTGGGATGGCGAAAAAGCCAGAGGCTTAGGGGGCACCGCGCAGGTGGTTAACTTCCGCCGCGAAGGACGCATTCAGGATCACGACCTGGCCGCGCTAAATGCCAGACTACCCGGCATCAAACGCTACCTGGGCCAATCCAGCCTGCTGGATGTCCCGGACACGGGCCTGGTGTGTCACATCCACGTGCGCCGGAAAGCGGGAACCTATGCCAACGGCGCCACCTCCCCTTCCGTCTCCTGGTATCCGCCGCTGCCGGTTAAAGGCCAGCCGGAGGCACCATCGATTCACGGCGAAGAGTCCTGGTACCGCAGCCTTGAACGCATGGATATGCTTAATGCGCGTGTCGCCAAAGAAGATGACGCTAACTCCAGCCTCGGTACATCGCATCTCTGTCATGCCGCTTTTGCCCATATCGACAGGCTGGCGAATAAAGAGATGAAGGATATGCGCAAGGTGTACAACCTCATCTTTGGACTGGCCGCCGTCATGGCTCTGGTGGGCAACCGTGTGCCGGGCGATGGCGAGCACTGGGTTATCACTTCGCTGAGCCTGTCGCTGCTCCTGCTGGTACTGCTTTCCGTCGCGCTCAGCCGAGTCCACAGTTCACGCGCTAACCGCAACGCCACCGAGCTGCGTGCGCTGGCAGAGGGGTTACGTGTGCAGAACGTCTGGCGTCAGGCCGGGATTGCGCGCGCCGTTTCGCTGCATTACCTGCGCCGCAGCCATGACAATATCGCCTGGGTACGCCGGGCAATGCTGGCCGCGAGTATTTACCCCCAAAGCGACGCCAGCACGCTGAAAGCGGCGATTGACGGGGTGAAAGAGAGCTGGGTGCGCGATCAGAAAAACTACTTCGAAAAAAACGTTCATAAAAAAGAGCGCAAGCACCGCCTGGCAAAACGCATGGCTTTCGGGCTGTTTATTTGCGGTATCGCCATCACTTCCGTGGTGCTGGCCTCCAGCCTGTGGGGGCTTACCGATGAGCACCTGGCGCATACGCTCCATTTCTGGAATATGGTGGGCGAGCACCTCGCCGAGTTTTTAATCGCCTGTGCCGCCCTCTGCGCCGCTTATGCGAAATTCCTTGGCTATGAAGAGGATATTGCGGACTACGAGCGATCTGCGGTGCTGTTCTCTACGGCGCTGGAGAAAATGGAAGCCCATTCACCGACGCCGGATACCGAAGACTTGCAGGAAACCTTGTATGCGCTCGGTATTGAGACCTTACAGGAAAATGCACGCTGGGTGGCGCGTACCACCGGACGCGATGTGGAAATTATTGGCGGCTAGCCCCCCCTATAGCGAAGGAATGGCACAATGACCCAGGCGATTTTACAGCGCGAAATCCGCGTATTTCTCTCCTCCACGTTTCGGGATATGGACGCCGAGCGCCACTACCTGGTGACCCGCGTCTTCCCGGAGATCCGCCAGATCTGTAATCAACGGATGATCAATTTCAGTGAAATCGATCTCCGCTGGGGGATAACCGAAGAGGCGGCCCACAATGGCCGCACGGTGCAAATCTGTCTTGAGGAGATTGAACGCTGTCGGTCGCTTGGCATTCCCCCCTTTTTTATTGGTTTCCTTGGCGAGCGTTATGGCTGGGTGCCACAGGCTGACGATCTTGCAGCCTACTGGCAGCAGTCACCGGACCAGCGCTACGCCGGGCTGATTCGTGATGCGCTGAAAGAAAATATCAGCGTCACGGAGCTGGAAATTCGCTTTGCGTTTCTGGCGCCACCGCCGGATGTCGCCCCCATCTCTTCTGTCAGCACACCGCGTGTGCAGATGTTTTTGCGTGACCCGGCGTTAACCGCCGCTATGGCTAATGCTAACGCACCGCAGGATATCTGGTTTGATCGCCTGCCTGATGGCTCGCCGGACAGTACGCGTACTGCGCAACTGGCTTTCCTGAAACAGCGGTTGCGTCAGCATTTTCCGCAGACTATCGCTATTGACGGCTATGACAGCGTGGAACAATTCGGTGAGGCGGTAAGGACTTACCTGCTCAATGCCATCGATACGCTTTATCCGGCGGAAAAGATGCCCGATCGCTGGCAGCAGCGCACTCATGAACATGCGCAGTTCGCCGCCGTGCGTCGCCGGGCCTATGTGCCGCTCACAGCGTTTCGTCAGCAGATAGTCAGCGAGCTTAACCAGGGCTGGATGGCTATCTCCCCGGCCCCCTGGCTGATAACTGCCCCTTCGGGGATGGGGAAAAGCGCCTTTTTAGCGGGCCTGGAAAGCACGCTGCGGGAGAAAAACCGCCAGGCCCCCATGCCGTGGGACGATGATTATGTGCCGCTTGAAATTAGCGAACTACTGAGCCAGGACGACAACTACCGCGTGTTCAGCCACTATATAGGCGCAGATGGCGACACGACCCTGGACAACTGGCGCAACCGCCTGTTCTGGTTTTTTGCCGAAGAGGGAGAGAGCACAGAACCCGCCTCCGATGACCATCACGCCTGGCAGCAGGTGATGGAAAGAGTTCAACGCTTCCGTCAGCGCGAGAATGCGACACTGGTACTGATTCTGGATGCCATTAACCAGTTTGATAAACCCGAGCTTGCGATTCACCGCCTGCAGCAACTTGAATGGCCTTCGCGCGTGCTGCTGGTGTTAACCGCCACGCCAGAGGTGCAGTCACTCCTTGAGCAGCAAAAGATCGAATGGAAATGCCGCCCGCTCCCTGCCCTGACGCAGGAAGAGCGCGGAGCCCTTTGCCAGGCAAGCCTGAGCCAGGTCAGTAAGTCCTTGTCAGGGGAGCTGACCGGGCAACTTATCGCCGCGCCCGCCTGCAACAATCCGCTGTTTATGCGCCTGGTATTAGAAGAACTCTGTCTGCATGCAAGACACGAAGCGTTGTCGGAAAAACTCGCCGCGCTGCTGGCCTGTGCTGAACCTGGCGCATTGTTTATTTCGGTGTTACAGGCGTCTGACCACGATTTCAGTTTGCCAAAACTGGCGACCCGCGCCGCCTGCGCCATTGCTGCTGCTCGTCGGGGGCTGACGCATGGCGAACTGTCCCGCATTCTGGCCATTTACCCTTCGCTGAAAGTCCCCGATAGCGAGTTAGTGCCGCTTCTGGCGCGACTTGCCCCGTATTGTCAGAACAGCGATGGTCGCCTGCGGTTACTGCATAACACGCTCAGTCAGGCGCTACAGAGCAACGATGAGATGGAAGAGTGCCGGGAGAGCATTCTCAGAGAGAACCAGGAGAGCAGCGGCGTTGCGCTGGCGGAACGAACCTGGCAGTGGCTGTCGCTGGGTGAGATCGATCCGGTCATACGCGAACTCTCGGATGTGATGGAGGTTATCCGTTTGCACGAGGTTGACCCGGCGCTGCTGCACACGGTCTGGCAGTTAAGCGGCATTTACGACGGACGACGTTTTACCCCGCGCTTTGAACAGTCGTTTGAATGGCGCGCCCCGGAGCCAGCGGCGCTGCAAAGCCACCTGCCCGCTGCGCTCTCCATCTTCACCTGGTTACGACAGAGCCGGGCGCAAGAGGCGGCGATCCAGTGGGCGCAGATGATTAAACCTGGCGTGGATGACGACAGGACGCCGCCGGGTCTGAAAGCGCATTTTTACAATACGCTCTCTGTGCTGGCACAAAAAAACGATAACCCCGCGCTGGCAAAAGAGGCCATGGCTCAGGCGCTGGAAAATGTGTTTAATCCGGGTGAGGCCGGAATGAAAATGCTGGCAGTGACCATGTCGAATATGGCGAAACAACTCAATGCGGCGGGCAAAAGTGAACAGGCGCTGGAGCTTTTTCAGAAGGCAAAAGTGGCGGCCCTGCAACCCCCGCGCGATCCTGCCGTTCTCGCCAACATTATCATGCAAATCGCACAGATTAAGGCCCAAAGCGGCAACACCGCCGAAACGGAAGAGCATCTGCAGGAAGCGGTCGCACTTATCGAACAGATGCCGCCAACACCGCAACGGCAAATTATGCTGTCATCGTTTTATCAGGAACTCGCCAGCGTCTATCTGACGGAAAACAACTTTGCCCACGCCGCCGCGTTATATGACTACGCCATTGCTGCGGTACGCGCGATCTACAGCAGCGACGCGAGCGAGATACGTAAACTCGAAGAAAGTCGCGATCTGTTTTACCGCCTGGCCTGCGAGCACGGCCAGGCGGAGTAATCGCACTCAGTGAACGAGTTTATTCCAGGCACTGCGTAGCTTTTCACCCACGCTACGCTTTGTCTCATTTTGCGTGCTCACTGGCGCCAGCGGCTCTGCCGGGGGTTCATGGGTAATAGATACCGGCTTTGCGGGTATTCCAGGTTGTGCCGCCGCGGGCCATGCTGAGACGTCTACTTTGATGGACGTCTGCCATGACGGGGACGCCATGCTTACAGGCGTCTGCCCCCATTGTTCCTTGCGCCCGTTTTTGTCCAGCACGCCTCTTGCCACCAGCCATTGAAACAGTTCATTTTTTTGCGCCGGTCCATCAGGCCACTTTGGCTCAACCATGGTAAAGAGCGTGCGGTACAAGGTTTCCGCAGCCGGATACTCGGCCAGAAAATAGTGCATTTCTGCTGCCTCTGCCACCGACTGCACCTTAAGCTCAAGGTCGCCATGGTCATGCTCAATGCGAACCGACATAATTTGCAGCAGCAATGCTTTCGCTTCCTGATATCTCTGCTGTGCTTTGTAGGTACAGGCCAGATTCCGCATGACCTTGAGCCTGCCGGCATTCTCCGGGGCGAGTTTACCTTCCTGTAAAGCGAGCCATTTCTCCCATGAGGCTGCCGCCTCATCCAGACGATCTTGTCCCAGATACAGCATGCCCAGGTCATCAAGTAACCGTAACATCACCGGACTCTCAGGACGACTCAGTTCAGACTGTGTGGTCAGCATCGCTTCATACAGCGGGATTGCCTTTTCATGGCAATCATTTTCCATATAGAGGTTTGCCAGCGATTGCCGGGCGAATAACAGCTCCGCCTGACTATCCGGGAGATGCTCAAGCAAAGGGATCGCTTCGCGAAGCTGTGCGGCGGCGTCCTCAAGGCGTCCCATGGAACGGTACAACTCCGCCATATAAAACAGACCGGCAATAAAGTCCGGATGGCCCGGCGATAACGCTTTGCGCCGGATGTCCATCATCTGCGTAAACAGCGGTTCGGCTTTTTCGGCATCCCCCTGACGATAATAAAGTTCTCCCAAATCGTTCAGACTTGTGGCGATATCGGGATGTTCCGGCGGCAGAACCGTCTGGCGCAAGGCCAGAACGTCAAGCAAAACAGGTTCGGCTTCGTCGTAACGCTCCAGCTCCATATAAAGACCGCCGAGGCTGCGCTTTAAGCCAATGAGATGGGGGTTGTCGCGGGCCTGCAGACGCGTTCTCACCGTAAGCGATTTATGCAGTAAGGACTCCGCCTGCTCATACTCTTCCAGTTGTTGATAACACTCCCCGAGGCTCTGGGCGAGGTTGGCAAAATCGATGCTGTTTTCATTGCTCACCGTTTGCAGCGCCTCCCGCAACAGCGGCTCTGCTTTCTCCGGCTGGCCCAACGCGCCATAAATTCCGGCCAGGTTGTTGAGCACGACGCCGATATCAGGATGTCCTGCTGGCAACATCTTGCGCATCAATGCCAGCGCATCCTGCAGTAGCGGTTCCGCTTTGTCATACTGCCCGAGCAGACGATAAAAAAGCGCCAGGCTATTGACCGTCCCCAGGGTGTTAATCAGATTAACCGGCGAGGCTTTACGTACCATAGCGGCAGCCAGTTCACTCCAGCGTGCGCCAATCAGCCAGAATCCGCGTTGCAGGAACCAGGCGCTCACCGCATTCATTGCCGGTGTAAACACCACCTCAGAGCGCCAGACACTCCAGTTTTCCACCAGCGCATGCAGTAACAATGAAAGGGTGCTTCGCCCGGCGCCAAGCGCGAGCATCGCCTGCGAGGCCAGCTCAGGATAGCTTTGTTGCAACGCGCAAAAGGCGTCGACACGCCCGAGGGTCTCTACCAGTTGTTCATAGTTTTCCAGCGCCATCCACTGGTATGTACGCTCGGCCACCGAAAAGGCATCCTGCTGATTAAATCTGGCCACCAGCGCGCGCCGTGACGGAGACATCAGCGGCGACAGCGTGGTCAGTGTTTGGGTAAAGATGGAATGCGTGATCCGCAACCTGCCATCTTCGTTCAGGCAAAACGGCGCGATACGCGCCAGTAAACGAAGCAAGGTCTGGTCGGCCATTTTCAGGGCTGACTGGTGCAGATGTGGCGCCAGCAGGATGGCCAAATCACTGTGCGATACCCCGGCGCGGGAAGCGGCAATCAGCGTCGTTGCATGACTGGCAAGGGAGTAACCCTCACTGCGAAAATCCCGGTCGGTTTCATTTAACAGCGCCAGGAACAGTTGTCCCGCATCATCATAAGAGAGTAATGCGCTCACCCGTGCCGCCAGTGAGTCATGATCCGCGTGCAGGCGTAATTCTTCCATCACCAGACGCAAAAACAGCGCGTTACCGCAGGCGGGTGCGGCGACCAGTTGCCCGACTAACGCCTCGGGTAGCTTTTTGCTGTACTGACGCAAAAACAGGGTAATGGCTTCACGGCGATGTTCTTCGGTCAGCTCCGGAAATACCAGCGTCGGCCACGCTTTCGGCAGCGGTTCTGTCGAGGTCACTACCAGCAATGTACCCGGTAAGAAACGCAGGCCGTTGAGGCGGCGCATCCCCGCGTCCTGAGGGGAAAACTGGTTAATGGCATCCAGCAGCAAAATGAGGGGCTTACCCATCTGCGCCTGGGCGCTACTTACCAGTTCCGCAAACGCCGCCCAGCGCGCGTCATCTTCGGCAGGAACATCAAACGTGGAGGGCAGATAAGGCGTGAGCGTCTGTAGCACTCGCTCACGCCAGCTTTCCGGCGTGTTATCGCCGTCAGCGCCAACGAAATGGGCGATGACCAACGCCTTGCTGAAAGTTTCAGAGGCCATCAGGTCGGCCATAAACGCGCTTTTTCCACGCCCGGAATCCCCCACCAGCGCAAGGCGATTCAGGGTATCGTCCGCCTGTTCCACCTGCGGAAGCATGGCATCCAGCGTTTTCAGCGCCCATGTCTCAACCTGATGTTTAAAGGCCGGCAACGGCACATAGTTCTCGCGCCGGGAAAGCGCATAACATTGTTGCGCATGTAACCTGAGCTGCCGCTCATCCGGCACATCATCGCGAGGGAAATGGGTATCCAGCTCGGCAGATAAAAAATTGAGGATCTGCTGACCAAACTCGCTGATAGCCTGATAGCCATCAACACCGATGCACTCCGCGTGCGTCTCTCTGATTGCGCTTTTCAGGGCCGCAAGTTTGTGGCGGCCTGCTTCTGTGCTCTCGTAGAAGTTGTCCGGTTCTTTCCCGGCAAGAGAAGCCGTTAAATCCGGATGGCGAAAATAGAGTTGTACCCGCTGCCTGCTGACACCGTCTCCATCGTCCATAAATCCAAAGCGCATCTCCAGTTCGGTGACGCTGATACCTTCTGCCAGCGCCGCTTCGATACGTCGGGCATAGGGGTTTTCAGCCTGCGCCGCCTGGTGCCAGTAATTTTCCAGTTCGTGGCGCTGTGGTATCCAGCCGTAACGTTCACCGATAAAGCCCACAAAGAACGGTGAAATACCCAGCGCGCGACAGCGGGCGATCTCTTCGAGGCAGATTTGCACCGTCTGTCCGTTATGCGCATCCTCTTCGGTAATTCCCCAGCGCAGGTCAATCTCGCTAAATACCACCTGGCGTTCAAGACACTGTTGCCGGAACAGGGGAAAAACGCGGGTCAGTAATTCATGACGCTCGTTTTCCATATCCCGAAAGGTGGAAGACAAAAACAGGCGAATCTGGCGAGGCTGACTGGCTGACGTTGGCATTAGCGATGTTCCATGTGGTTGGTCGGTTGCGGTAATGCATACAAAACCGGAGCGACTGGCGCCCCGGCGTTCAGGTTTTACAGCGTATCTTTGGTCAAATCACGCTTTGAGGTTTCTGGTGCGCGCCATGCGGCCCAGGCGGCCACCAGCGCCGCAATGACCACATAACAGGCCACCAACGTCCAGTTGTTGTTATCAAGCGTCGTGAGCCCTTTGGCGATAAACGGCGTAAAGCCGCCTGCCACAATAGCGCCCAATTGCGCGCCAATAGAGGCGCCGCTGTACCGCACTTTCGGCCCGAACAGCTCCGTAAAAAAGGATGGCTGCACGGCGTTTATCGAGTTGTGGGCAATATTAATCAGCAGCACATACCCCGTTACCATCAGCGCGAAAGAGCCGCTTTCCAGTAACCAAAAGAACGGAAACGCCATGGCCGCTGCGCATAACGCACCGAAAATATAGACCGGGCGGCGGCCAACTTTGTCAGAAATAGCACCGAAAATCGCATGCATCGGAAAAGCCAGCACGCAGGTTGCCATCACGACGCTCAGCATGGTTTGTTTATCCACCCCCAGCGTCCCCGTCGCATAAGAGACAGCAAACACCGTACACATAAAGAACGGGACACTTTCCGCGAAACGCAACACCATAATCAGTAAAATGCTGCGCCACTCCTGACGGATAACGTGTATAACCGGGCTCTCCTGTTTTTGCACCGGCTTGCTTTTCTTTTCCAGCTCTTGCTTTCGCTGTACATGCTGAAAAACGGGCGTCTCATCCAGACGGCGGCGCATATACAGCCCAACCAGCACCAGAACCACACTCAGCATAAACGGAACACGCCAGCCCCAGGAGAGCAGATGATCTTCCGGCAGCAACATCACCAGAGCAAAGACCCCCGTTGCCAGTAACTGGCCGGAGAAACCACCGGTCTGTGGAATTGAACCCAATACGCCGCGACGGTTAGCGGGTGCGCTTTCCACCACCATCAGCATGGCACCGCCCCATTCACCGCCGACGAGGAACCCCTGCACAAAGCGCAGCAAAACCAACAGAATGGGCGCCCAGATACCCATGGTCTCGTAGGACGGCAGGCAACCAATCAGAAAAGTGGCGGCTCCCATTCCCCCAAGGGTAATGAGCAACGTGATTTTGCGCCCCAGGGTATCTCCCATGTGGCCAAAGAAAATGCCGCCCAGGGGCCGGGCAATAAAACCAACGCCAAATGTCGCAAAAGAGGCCAGTAGTGCCGCAAGCGGACTGATATTGGGAAAGAAAATTTTGCCGAACACCAGTGCGCTTGCCAGGCCATAAAGCAAGAAATCGTAATATTCGATGGTGTTCCCTACCCAGCTTGAGATAACCACCCGGCGAATATTCGCTTTATCTAAATCCAGCTTTGGCGCTGCGGGCATTTCCAGAGAAATTGACATGACGCTAACCTTATTTTTGTTCGTCAAAACCTATTGCCACCGTCCGTCGCCGCCTTACTGTGGGCAATATGCCATTGTTATAACAAGTAATACGTTACAGCCTGCCCGCATGCGTTATCAGGCGAGCTGTAATTCACAGTAAATAATGTTCTTACGATTCCAGGTGTAGGTCAGGTGCAGCGTGTTACCTTCACTTACTATCGCCGGATAGGAGAACTCACCCTCTTCACTTTCCAGATCCAGTGAAGGTGACCAGCTTTCGCCATTATCCCCGGATAGACTCAGGGAGAGAGGGAAGCGCTGCCCCCAGTTACCGCTAATGGGATTGCAGGCCAGCACCAGTCTATTCCCGCCTGCCATCACCAGATCAATGCCACTGTTATTGTTGGGCAACGTGGTGGCATAGGCCGCACACCATGTTTTCCCGTTATCAACAGAATCACTGCGGTACAGCCAACCGCGCGTGCTACGCATTAGCATGTGAATGTGGCCCGGTGAGGATTCCCATAACGAAGGCTGGATAACGCCGTCCCAGCGTAAAACGCGGCTCAGGTCATTTTCCCATAATGCTTCGTCTTTTAACCCCTGCCATAAATGGCTGTGCCGGGCGGCGTCGCTATCATAATGCTCAAGTGGAACCGGCGATAAATGCCAGCTTCTGCCGTTATCGTCAGAACGATCAACGAAGGCGTCCCAGTGCCGCTCATCTTCAATGGAACCTGCTGCAATCCAGGTTCCGTCAGCCGCTAACAGCATTTTATTTTTGACCGGCCCGCGTGGCAGCGCATCGCCTTTAACCAGCTCAGCAGGTTCACTCCAGCTTACCCCGCCATCGATCGATTTCACGTAGCGGGTTTTCCAGACATGTACACCGGAACCGACTTTATAAAAAAGCCATAGCCCGTCAGGCGCATTGAATAAAACGGGATTCCAGTGGGCGAGACCATCACAAGCAACAGTACGCTGTGGGGATTGCCAGACACCCTTTTCCCGGCGCGTCAGCCAGATAGCCGTATCGCCGCTACCCTCTTTTTGCCCGGCAAACCAGGCCACGAGCAGGTCGCCATCGGGTAATACAACCAGCGTCGATGCGTGACACTGGCGAAAAGCAACGCCGCATTCAGGTATCAGGCGAAGCTGTGAGATAAGCGCTAAAGACATAACACTCCCAGGGTATCGGACTCTGTTTCTTTATTTGCCATACCGAACGGGGTTAGCCACAACCCAGCTTGCATATTACTCGCGAGCAAAAGACCTGGTCGTGCTCATCAATTTAACTTAAGTGATGAAATATCGAAACGAGGGTCTGGATTCGGTGACAGCGCGGCGGGTATGTTATTACAGCAGAGGTCGTGCTGTTAACTTAAATAACCGACTATTTATCCGTTTTGACGGATGAGATTAGCAGGCGCATTTTCACAGAATTATCGCCGCATTTACCGGCCATAAATTTTATGTGGAAGCAACTGCATCACAAAGGGGGTTATTTTGGCTGCCTGCTTGCCACGGATCACTCTGCATTGTCCGTATAATTCTGTCGCAAAAAACGACGTTATAATACGCATCATCTGGCATAGCGAAATAACACCGGCTATTCAGCAAAGCGCGTCACGAGGGGTTAGACCGAGGGAAACTCGCCCGCAGAATAAAATGTCGTGTTGAGCCGATTCTGACAATGATAAAGTACAAAGAGAGCCGCGCAGGGAGAGCCGCCAATGAAAAAGTATTCTTACCCCTATTTGTTCACCGTCACCATTGCCGCTGTGGCAGCAATTTTTGGCTTTTTCGTCTGGCGCAACCTGGTTTATCGCACTACGTTTCTCTCCCACACGACCTGTCGGTATATGGTGATGGCCTCGCTTGCGACGACAGTGCTCGCCTGTTTTGCCCTGCGAAAACGCTTTGCCGCCAATATCAGCACACGAACGGAATATCTCAAAGCCTGGTGCGGTATGGCCCTGGGGATGGCGCTTATTTTTTCCGCGCTGTTCACCACACTCACCTGGCTGCTACCCGGTGTTGAATCGTCCTATATTGCCCCCTATCACTACAGTTCCGGCAGCTCACGAAGCTGTTCCGGCGCCCAGGTCTATGACCGCGATCTGGATGAAGAGATCCGTGTCTGTGGGCCTTCCGGCAATCTCTATTCTGCTCGCACTCTGCGGGTTATAAAGCGGACCAACGCGCTGGGCATGGTGGTGATAGACGCGACCACGCTGCCCTGATGCCCTGGGATGCAACAGGCATATTTACCGTTAGTGACAAAATGGCAATGGGTGACGAAATATTCCTGGTTTCGCCGGAGCGCGACTGCGCGTAGCATGATGAAACAGCAGCATTTATTTACCGGATAAATGCACTATGCCTCATTGTCCTGAAAGGAATGCGTTATGACTCCTCACTCCTTTGCCTCTCATCAGATCGGCGATTTTCAGGTTACCGTTTTGAGTGATGGCGATATGACTGCCAGCCTGGAACTGCTCAATGGCATCACTCCATCAGAGGCCGGTCAAATCCAGCGCGAGGCTGGTATAACCGCACCCGGCAATATTCACATTAATGGTTACCTTATTCGTGGGCAGGGTACAACACTGCTGGTGGATAGTGTGAGCGGCGGCTGGAACAATGTTGGCCTGGTACAGGCTCAAGCCACACGCCAGAAAATCCTCGCGCAGGCCGCCAGCGAAAAATGGCGGGTTGCCGGGATGCAATTTGCTCTGCCGGGCTTTGCGCATATTGCGCCGCAAGAGGATGGCTATCGGTTAGTCTGCCCGACAGCAGACTCGCTATAACTGCCTTCTCTGCTCCCGGTATCGGTGGCACAGGTGCCCTATTCTTCGATAACGTTATTTGTTCTGACAGCGCGGGATGGAAGGATGTTACGTCTCCACTCTCTGATAAAACCTCTCTGACACATGGAAAAAATACAATGAAAAGCTGGCTTGTAGCCCTACTTAGCGCGGCACTGATCTCTCCCCTGGCCGCATCGGCGGACAGCACTTATGTTTTCTTTCGTCACGGCGAAAAACCGGACAACAATAGCGGGCAGCTCACCTGCAAAGGGTTGAACCGGGCGCTGACTCTTCCCTCGGTATTGCTCAAGCGCTACGGTAACCCGGATGCGCTGTATGCCTCTGCGCCAAAACAGAAAAAGACCGGCAGCTCCCTGCGCCCGCTAACGACCATCACGCCGCTGGCGATTCAGGTGTCCAAACCGGTGGTACTGCGTTTTCATGCAGATGACACCCGTGAACTGGTTTCCGCACTGCTGGCGCAGCAAAACCAGCCGCTGACATTTATCTCCTGGGAACACAAAAATCTGGTCACCGCTGCGCGAACTCTGATTACTCAAACCGGAGGCGATGCCTCACAGGTTCCTTCATGGCCATCTGCGGACTTTGATTCGATTTATGTTGTTCAGCTTGACGCGCAGCAGCATTTCAAATCCTTTACCCGTGATGCCGAAGGGCTGGATGGCGTCTCCAGCCAGTGTTCTGCCCCGACGCAATAGTCGGGATAAAAGGAGTAGCGAGGGAAAGAATATCCTCGTTATTCCTTTTAAAATGCTAATGTTTCTTTTATAGGTACAATAATATGCGATAAAAATGGGCGAAAGCAGAAGAGTAGTGCTATTAATAATTCTATTTAAAAACAAGAAGACAATTCGGGATACAACAGCGCATTATCTTTAAATCAGCAGCATGAAAACGGCCCGTCTCCCGAGCTGAATACCAATACACCGGAGGGCCTGATTTAGTTTAAGGCAAAATAAATTTCTGAGGAAAAATAGCCCCCCAAATATACGTCTGGTATATATCGAAAAATAAAGCAAAGAGAGAAAATCCATTTTGCGACTTTAGCGCTGAGTCTTATCGGTATTCATAATGTAACCAGTAAAGACAGGGTGGTTAATTAATGCACAGAGCAATGCATAAATATATCGACACTTTCACTGATACCCTGCGCATTTTCTTTTTTGGGTTTCTCCTTCTTTTCTGCCATCCGGTACTGGCAGAGGAACCACACATTGCATTAAGCGAATATTTTATTGAAACCTGGTCGACAAAAGACGGCCTGCCACACAATAGCATTAACGCCATCGCACAGACCCGGGAAGGTTATTTGTGGTTCGGCACCTGGGAAGGGTTCGCCCGTTACAACGGCAAAACCTTCCAGGTCTTCGAACGCGGCGGCGAAAGCGCAATGCCCGACTCCGGGACTCTGGCGTTCGTCGCCGGGCCAGACGGCAGCCTGCTGGTTGCAGGCGCACGCGGCGGCCTCTCTTCCTGGAAAGAGGGTGTCTGGACACCCTATGCGGCGGCGCCGACGATGATTGGTTCCGCCATGCGCGACAGTAAAGGCAATCTGTGGGTTACCATGCCAGGAAAAGGCCTGCTGATGCGCCCCGCTGGTGAAACCCGTGCAACGCGGGATGTGCATATCATCGATAACGTCACCGCCAACAAAAGCGTGGAAGACGCGAACGGCATTATCTGGGCGGCGACCGACAACGGTCTGTATCAGGTGGTCGACAATAAAGCGACACTGGTGTCTCCCGCCAGCGGTTTACCGCAGGTTCGCGCCTTTAGTTTGCTGGTCACAAACGATAATACCTTGCTGGTAGGCACCGAAGGCGGCGTCTGGAAGCGCGTCGGTGAAGGCTTTCAGCCACTACACCCGGAACTGACCAATGAAGTGGTCTCCACCATGATGCAGGATAAACGTGGAGATATCTGGTTCGGCACCATTAACCACGGCATCTTCCGCCTCAGTCCGGAGGGGCTGGAACATCTGAATATTGATAATGGTATTGTTCATAACCGCGTGCAAAGCATCCTGGAAGATCGGGAACAGAGCATCTGGATTGGCACCAACTCAGGATTAATTCGCCTGCGTCGTGCGCCGTTTATTACCGTTAGCACCCGCCAGGGGCTGAACGGCGACTATGTCCGCACCGTCATGACGCACTCGGATGGCAGTATCCTGGTGGGCACCAGTACGGGGCTAAACCGCATTAAGAATGGGCACGTCGAACAAATTAACTGGGATCAACACACGCAGCCTTCTGTGCTGAGTCTGGGCGAGGCCACGGACGGTAGCGTATGGGTCGGCACCTATACCGATGGCCTGCTGCACTGGAAAAATGGCCAGTTGACCCCGGTGTTACAGCAATCTGGTGGCCTGCCGGGCAACGAGGTTCGCGCCATTCTTACCGACCACCAGCAGAACCTGTGGATTGGTACGGCTTCCGGGTTGAGTGTCTTACGACCAAATGGCGCGCTCCATACCTACTCGGCAGACGACGGCCTTCCTGCCAGCTTTATTATGGCGTTGCAGGAAGACGAGCAGCGCCGCATTTGGGTGGGAACGGGGGTTGGAGTCTCCGTTTTCAATAACGGCAAATTTGAGCACATCAATATCTCTGCCATGGAGAATGCCGAATATGCTTTCGGCTTTTACAGCGAACCCGGCTATATGTGGATGACAACCGATCGGGGTTTGCTCCGCTATCGTAGCAGCGACGGCGCAATCGGTATGGTGGGGCGCAAAAATGGTCTGCCCATCGACAAACTGTTCCAGGTCATACCCGACAACATGGGTTACCTGTGGCTTAGCTCGAACCGCGGCATGATTCGGATAAACAAAGCCGAAGCCGTGGATGTTATTGAGGGCCGCAAGCAGCACATTGCTGTGACCACTTTCGGTGAAAGCGACGGCATGATCAGCGCGCAGGCCAATGGCGGCTCAATGCCCGCCGCCACGCGCGCTGGCGATGGCGGTATCTGGGTTGCGACCGCCCGCGGTGCGGTGATGGTTCACCCGGAACGACTAGGGGAATTTAGCAAGACGCGGTTAGCTGCGGTAGTGGAGTCGGTCGAGAGTAACACCACGCCGCTCAATAATGACTATACCTTCCCTGCCGGAACGACACGCATCCAGATTAACTATTCCGGTCTGGGCTACATTTTGCCAGAGCGGATTCGTTATCGCACCCGTCTGGAGGGCTTTGACCCGCAGTGGATCGATCGCGAAAACAATACGTCAGCGGAATATACCAACCTGCCGCCGGGGAATTACCGCTTCAACGTTTCCGCCAGTTACCCCAACGGGGAGTGGAATGGCACGAACACGGTTATCAACCTGCGTATTAAGCCGTTTTTCTGGCAGCGGCCACTCTTCCAGGCGCTGTTTGTGTTGTTGATTCTGCTGGCGCTGTTTGCGATCTTTCGCTGGCGTCTGAGGCAGGCACGCCGTAATGAAGAGCGTCTGCGAACGCTGATTGCCGCCAAGACGCTGGCCTTACAGGAGCAGGCTGAGGAGTTTGAACGGCAGGCTAAAGAGGATCAGTTAACCAGGCTGGCGAACCGTCGGGTCTTTGATAAACAGCTAATGCTCGGCTTCGACGATGCCCGTGCGCACGGTTATCCGCTGACGCTGGCAATCTTCGATATCGATCACTTTAAGCAGATAAATGACCGTTGGTCGCATGTGGTGGGCGATAAGGTTCTGCAAAGTATCGGGGACCTGCTGCGTAGCACCCAGCAGGATGCCAGGCTGAGCGCCCGCTGGGGCGGCGAGGAGTTCACTCTGCTGTTCCCTCATATGCCCATCGCGCAGGCCACGGCGATTTGCGAGTCGCTGCGCGTCACCTTATCGCAGACGGATTATCGGCATATTGCCGAAGGGCTGCAGGTGACAGCGAGCTTTGGTCTGGCGGAATCGTCTTCTGCCAGTGACAGCAATGAGTTAATTAAACAGGCCGACCACGCGCTGTATATCGCTAAACAGACGGGCCGCAACAAAGTGGTGTGCTGGTCCGGCGAAGAGGATCTCGCATCCGGTCATTTCCAGATTTAGGTGGATGGCGTAATCCACAGCCAATTGAAACCCGACAGCGTAATTTCCTTTGCGGGAATAACGCTGTGTGAAAGCACACAACGATGCAGAAATACTACTCGCAAGCAGCCATAAGTTCGCCGGACTTATCAAAGGCAACGGAACATTTTTTTGCCGCAGCCGGGACAATTAACCCGACGGTCTGCTTCGTGTTCTTATAGCGGCATATAAAATAGAGCGATGTTTTATACTTTTTAGCCTCATCCTGATAATCAGGCAGCGTCCATACCGTCTCCCGGTCGTTATCCGGCATAAGATTAACGAAATCTTCAGGTGGCCCAACAAACAAACTGGCATCGCTTAAGGGGTGGGTTTTATCTTGCAGCGTTGGATGTGACGGACATAGCGTTGTGGTTGCCTGAGCCACTCCAATAGATAAAGACAATACCATTACCGACATAAAAAACTTATACCATGGCACGGTGGTAAACTCCGTCAAAGTGCGAATATCCCTTTATAATAACGGGTGGTGGCTGACATTCCTGATTTGTTCAGAGGCTTCGTTGAAGCAACTCTGCCCGCAGAAAAAACCCTGACAACCACCTCTCCATTTAACCTCCATCGCCACGGTGTTTTTTCCGTTTACGCCCGGGGTCACTCACAGCTCGCTAACACAGCGTCTTTCTTGCCATAATGGGCCGAGCATTTTTTTGCATCGGCAGGAACTTTAATTATTTCGGTTTTGTCTGTTCCTTTATAACGGCAGACCAGGAATAAAGAGGTGTTATGCTCTTTCACATAATCCTGATAATCTTTTAATGTCCATTCCCACGCATCAAGGGTGTCTGGCATTAAATCCGCTTTCTCTTCGGGAGGCCCCATAAAGAGACTGACGTAATTCATTGTGTGTGTCTTATTATTTTCCTTTAACGTCTCCGGACAATTTATTTTTTCGGCCTGAGCAATACCTGAAAACAAGAACATACTGGCGCTCAATAACAATAGGTTATTCCACGACATAATAGTTATCTCCATTGTTTTCAATGCGCGGCGTTTTTAAAAATTTAATGGTGCGTTCACTGACGGGCTTAGGAGCAACGACCAGACGTCCCTGGCTGTCGCGATGTCGCCCCACCCACTGATCCAACACTTTTATGCCTGATGCATCCTGTCCTAAATAAATAGCAGCGTGGGAACTCCCATCAGTATGGTTGCCATAGCGGCCATCCGGGTCAAACGTGGCTATCGCCGTACCGGGCGCAATGGTCATATTACCTTTCACTAATACACCCCGTTTCCAGGCAACTGTGCGCGGCATGTTCGCCGCTTTTTGTGTGTATGCCACACATTGACCATTACCCACAGACTGACCGACATACGCTAATGGTGTTTTTGCGATATATGCCATGAAGTTACATCCGTCGAAGTTGAGAGATGACATTCTGCACCGAATGTAAAGTTATGCAAATAGAGGATAATGGCGGATTTTAAATTAAGAAAATTCCTGGATGAGAAGAGTATGTATTATATATTCATCAATATGTTAAGTACCTAAAACGATATACCATCCTTTTGCGTAATAGCTACACGGGTTAATCGCATCTCGCAAAGAAGGAAGTAAAAGGCGATCCTGACCCTCGCCTTTATATCGGCTTTATAACAGTGCGTGAGAGATCTCTTTAATCGCTTTCATGCCGGAACCAAAACGCATGATGGCGTCCCGATGTTTTTCCAGCTCGCTGTAGGGTAACCAGGCCATATTCAAATCGGTGATACGACTGAATGCCGGACGCTTTAATTGTCCCCTGATATCATTCTCACGGCTATCAGGCGCCACCAGAAAGAGCTCAGTTGAGACAGACATATCATTGCCGTTGAGCACTAAATCCAGCATACGGCAGATCCCCGAGTAAATTGACGTTGAGTGTTCCACTTCAAAAGCCGCGACAATCTGCTCGCTCTTTGGTGCCAGCCACAGAACATCAATCAGGCGTGTCGCCTCAGCACCTTTAGCTGACTGGATGCTTTCCGGAAGCGTTTTTAAACACCCCGTAGACAAGGCAACACCCTGATGAAGGCGTTTATGATCGTTGGCGGCAATCCACACGTCATACCCTAACGCTTTGCCAATATCACGCAGCCACGCCTGAATTTCGGTGTGAGTACGTTCATTTTCACCATCCTGAATCTGCGCTTTGCTGGGTGTCGCGAGTGGCCGTACTGCCTCAAGGTATACATTCCAGTCCATGTCGGCAGTCGGCGAGTCATCCAGAGGTGGTGCCGGATAGCGGCCTGATCCAATATCAAAAAGTAACCCGCCAATAGCGCCCAAATCATTTGACAACATATCGCGGTATTTCTCATTCAGATCGAGGATTCCCTGACGCATAGCAAGAAAATGCGGCCAACTGCCCAGCTTAACTTTCGCACCTGTAAGCGCGTTGTAACCGTTAACTATCGCAGTATTGAAGGGAGGGATATGCGTTGGGTGAAGAAAATAGAGCAAGTTGGCAACAGCCGGCCCCAGCCCTTTAATTTTCAATGCATCAAGATTATTGATGTGCTCCAGAATATCGTCCACACGCACCGCACAGGAACACTGATGTAAAAGCCTGGCAAACGCCTTCTGATTAGCGCTATTTTCATAAATATCAGGAATACGCAGTTTCGGTTTCCACAGAAAAGCGTGGTCGGCGCCTTTGAAGATCTGCTTCTGCTCCGCAATGGAGTGAACAATCGTCTCCAGCGAAGATCCCCGATAGGCAACGCCAAATTTTTCCTGCTCAATTTCATCCACCACCACCGCAATACCACTGCGGATCGAGCGAAAATTTTTCAGTCTTTTTTCCCACAAAAACCATGTCTGATACGTGGCCCCGGGATCGTTGCGCCAGCGCTGAATTAAACGCTGGATTCTGTCTTTATCCGTTGACTTAGGTTGCAGAACATCATTTGCCATAACCATAACCAGTTTGTCTTTAATTATCATTGAGAGGATGGTGTGACCCATTGATATGGGTAATAAGACGTGCTCTGACATTCAACTGCGGCATGGCATTGCGGTGATTGATGTCCATCAATCTTTTGCAGGGGGACGTAAAATAATCTGAGCCTGCCCTCTCCTTATAAAAAGGCTATCAATGACAGGCTCATCGTCGGACAACGGAGATTACAGAGTGGATTTTTTGTCTGTCTTCGCTGGCGCGTTCTGTTTTGTCGGTGCGCCCAGCGTGTGCTTAAACCAGGCGACAACATGGTCAATCACCTGCGGCTGATACCAGTGAATATCGCCATGCTCCGCCCCCTCAACCAGGACATATTCAGCGGTGTCATTTTTGGCTTTCAGCGCCTGATACAGTTGCGCACTTTGCTGCGGAGAAACCAGCGTATCCGCGCTGCCGTGCATAATTAAAAACGGCGGTTCATGGCCGGAAATATGGCCCATTGGGCTTGCGGCGAGCGCTTTTTTCGGGTCGCTGTCGATAGTCGCCCCGGCAAATGTGCGAAACGCCGTACCATGGACCAGTAATGCTTCGGTCACCGCCGCAGAGCGATGCACCTGCTGTATCTGTTCCGGGAAACCTTCGCCAATATTGATCAAATTCGAGATGCCATAAATCGTGGCGACACCCTGAACGTCAGATGACTGCCCGGGATAATCTCCTTTGTCATACTCTTTTTCGCCATTGGTGGTGCCCAGCATTTGCGCCAGCCATCCTCCGGCGGAATCGCCCAGCACGGCAATACGGGCAGGATCAATGTTGTACTCTTTGGCATGTGCCCTGAGGTAACGTACGGCCGTTTTCCCGTCAACCAGAGGGGCCGGGAATTTATCCGGTATCACACGATATTCGGCAGCAGCAACCACATAACCTGCATTCGCCAGCGCCATACACATCGCAATGTATTTATCGTGATTGGCAGTCATAAAACCACCGCCTGGGAAGTAGACAATCGCCGGTTTCAGATCATTATTGCGCGGCACCAACAGTGACATCCTGAGCTGCCTGATCGCTACGCCATCTTTGACCTGCGAATAAATCACGTTGCTGAATAAATCGGTTTGATCCTGTGACGGCGTGAATTTCATTATCTTTGCGCCCTCGGTTGATCCGGGTAAGGGGTTAGCCATGGAAACAGCGGATGACAACAGCATACAGCCCGCCAGAATAAGGGAAGTTGATTTCATAATATCCTTCTTGTGTAGGGTAATTTTTCCCGATCCTGACGCAGGATATCATTCGAATTAACCGATGAATAATGCAAGAAGTTGATGTAATTGATGCAAAAATCCGATGAGTTGCGCGTGAGATTTTCTGGCGCGGATGATTTTACAACCAGATGCTTAGTGTAACGAACCAAACTTCATATTTATGGGCTCAATGAGGTTCAGAAAGGCCAGCCTGGTTGCAGTGCAAGATAACTGTCGACCATCTGGCGATAAACGAGGCGAAAAAGTAATTACACCTGATCCCGTCAGCCTGCGAATAATCCGATTTACGCAGCAATCTCGCCCCGAAAACGTTGCAGAGAACAACTATGTCGTGGAGTAAGGTAATAATAATGGTAGGTTGCGTGGTTTTTCTGTCCTCAACTGTATAAATAACGAAATCCACAACGCGAAAAAAACCATGCTATTACGTCGAAAAATAGCGAGACGGGTCAGATTACAACAATTCATTGTTGTCGGAGCATTACAAAGGGACGTATGTAGATAAACCTTTGAAAAAATCATATACAAGTAATAATTTGATCCCGTAGAGTATCACAAAAGTCACAAAATTTGTGTGGACCCAGACCTTTATGGACGTAAAACTGCAACCTATGATGGAAAGAGAGATGCGCGATAAAATGACCACTCAACGGTGGTCGTTCTTTTTTCTGAGCTTAACATTAGCGGCTCTATTCATTCCAATGCTCCACCATAACTTATGGGGAGGCGATGATTGGGGACCACATTTATTACGCATGCAAGCTCTCAATGCACAACTTGACCATCAACAATTTCCTCCCCTTTTTGACTACTGGACAGAAAATCAGTACGGTTTATCGTGGGGAGCATTTTATCCCCCACTGAGTACTTTATTACTTTTTATAAGCAGAATTTTTCTGTTTGGCTTTGAAAATAATGCGCTATAGATGAAACTCACCCTGGGATCAATTATTCTAATCTCAGCATTTTCAGCATACTATTCAGCTAAACGGGAGTTTTCCTCCACAACTGCTGGCAATATCAGCGCAACACTTTTTATTAGCTCAAGTTATTTCTTATGTAATTATTTCCAAAGATTTGCTGTTGGGGAATGTCTCGCAATGGCATTCATGCCCTTGCTTATAAGGGGGTGCAATGCATTATTAACAGGTGATAAAGATCGAAAACTAATTCCTTTATCCTGCACATTAATACTCTTATCAAACATCCCCAGCTTCATCGTTGTGTTAATTTTCTTTTTCATATTTTCGTTGATAAATATTAAAAAAATCATTACACGAGAAAACATTGTTTTTCTGGCAAAATCAGCTCTGGTTAGTCTAATAATTTCCAGCTTTTACTGGTTACCACTGCTTTATCATATGCATTACTCTGATATCTTTGCATTCACCAAAATGCAAAAATCTTATGAGTTTATAAATCAAACCAGAGTTAATATTCTGCATGTATTATTTGCCACGAAAAATACAAGTGGAACGATTGGATATAGCTTATTTCTAAGTCCTGGAATTTTACTTATCGCTTTATGTCTTATTGCACTATTCACTGATAAAGAGCGCACATCAAGATCTATGCTGCTGATCGCTGGCATTCTTATATTAATGCTATGCCCTGTTTTCTCATGGAACTGGATACCAGAAAAAATATCCTTATTACAGCTAATACAGTTCTCCTGGAGATTATTGAGTTGCATCACTGCAATCCTCTCTCTTTATGCTGTACTACCTGTATTGCAATGGATGAATAAGTCAAAAAACTGGCTAATTATTTTACCTATGCTCATCGCATTGCAAATCATATTCCCGATTCACGGTGCCATTTTTTCCACACCGCCAGAATATAGTTCAAATATTTTATATCGTGACTATGTAAACAATAATATTAAATTCCCAATAACTCATGAATCACTCAACGAAGCAGTATCCTTTGTTATTGAAAAACCGAATGGTTTTAAGAATGGATATCCTTATTTTAACGTTGAAGCAGAAAAATCGACTACCCTGACCCTACCTTATATTATGTATTCTGGTTATTATCTTATGATTGATAACAAAAAAACACAGCCAATATATTTAGATAGTGGCTTTATAGGCGCGAACGTAGAAAAAGGTATGCATACCATCACTCTGGGATATGATAAAAATATTTATATCATCCCTGGGTTAATTAGTTTAGCGATGCTTTTAATTATTATCATTTCAGAAAGTCGCTTGTATATACGACGACACCGCTGAAAATCTTTAGACGGCCACGCATAGTGATTTTTTCGTTGTTCATTACTCGCGTGGCACTACAAAAAAAGCTCAGCATGGATCGAAGGTTGCGCAGAAAATACACATGTCGTTTGCGCATAAGCCCATCGGATCGCCAGATATCTTCTGCTTTGAGAGTAAAAATAATATCAAAGCAGAAGATACCTGGCAGAGCGGGAATAAGGCCGTTATTTTTTACCTGTCCAATATGGGCTTAAAGCGTAATGCTATCGCCATCAACAGGATGACGCCTGCACTCATAATGAGCCACGCGTTAGTCAATGACGCACCGCTGTCACGTACGATACCGGCGATTAATGGCATCAGCGCCGCAATGAGATATCCGCCGCCCTGCACCCGTGACAGTAATTTCCCTGCCTCGGCCGGCGTTCGCGCGTGATCAAATGTCACGATGAGTGATAGCGGGAACAGCGCGCCAATACCGCTACCGAGTAGCAATGTTGACACAACTGGCGTGGTACCTGGAAAAAATACAAGACACATCAGCCCTGCCAACAGCATCAATAACACGATGAGCAGCGGAACACGGCGGTCAGGAAATCGCGTTATCAGGGCTGAAACGGCAAATCCCGCCGCAACTTCGGTTAACGTAAGCCAGGCCAGCATATACCCGCTGCTGCGTGCGCTCCAACCCGCCTGGATATAGAGCGGCGGAAGCCACGCCAGAACCAGGGTATAGGCGCCTGTCCCTATGCCAAAAAACACCAGTAACAACCACGTCCGGGATGACGATAAAGCAACCTCTGCGGACACCGCTTTTCCTACCTGGCGGTGCCTGGCCCATAACAGCCAAAATATCAGGGCAAAAAGCGCTAACAAACCGGCTATTGCCAGCGTAGGCTTTAGATCAAGTCGGGTAAATAAAGGCTCGGCTGTGGCGGCAGCCAGCGCCGCGCCAGCCATAATACCGGTGCTGAACAGCGACATAAAAGTGCTGGCCGATTGCGTATATTCCTTTTTTATAAGGGCTGGCATTAACGCCTGGATCATGCCAATACTGGCTCCACCTGCTAAAGCCGTGCTCATAAGCCCCGTGAGTGACGTGCTAAAACCCCTAAATAAACAGGCGAAAAGCAGGATCGAAAGCCCTGCTGTAATACCCAGAACTGCACCGGTCCTGGCTAAAAGCCATGGCCCACTGAGCGCAACCAGTCCCATCATTGCTACCGGCAGGGTGGTTAGCAGGCTGAATTCTGTGGCAGATAACCCTGCTTCACGCTGTAAAATCGGAAATAACGGCCCGATGGAAGCCAGAATGGGGCGAAGATTCAACCCGATCAAAAAGGCGATAAATGCGAACATTAAGGGCGAAGAGGCAATACGTTTCAAAACAATCTCCTTATAGGCATCTGTTTGCTCCAACAAAAAAATGCCGCGAGCATTTATCTTAACATTAAGATAAATGCAGTCCTTGTGTAAGATGGACCGCACAACTCGATAAATAACCCTGATAAAGGTACGAACATGCGTGACCATTTAGACTTCGTTGTCAGCCAGTGGGAGAGCGCAATGCCCGAGCTGGACGCCTCTTCAATGAAAATTTTTGGCCGAATGTTGAGGGTAATGAAGCATCTGGGAAAAATGCGCGCCCAGGCGCTTGAGCCGTTCGGCTTTCGGGATGGAGAATTTGACGTTCTTGCCACTTTGCGCCGCTCCGGTGCGCCTTATTGCCTTTCGCCAACACAGCTATATAAATCTCTGCTGGTCACTTCCGGCGCGATGACAAATCGTCTTAATCATCTGGAAGAGCAAGGGCTTATTGAGCGAATTAATGATCCCGATGACAAACGCAGCACGCTGGTCAGTCTGACATCCTATGGGCGAGAGCGTATCGAACAAGCGTTGACCGTCCACACTGAAACGCAAAACGCGATACTGGCCAACTTATCTGACGCTCAGCGACAGCAGCTTGAATCACTATTAAAGGATTTGTTACTGACATTTCCGGACTGAGATTGCGGGGGTGATTGTGGTGCTCGCTAATATCAATAAGGTCGGGTACACATCAAAGGCCATCCGCTCTCTCAGGCGGTGAAGCGCTATTTAATGTGCCGATATCTTTACACAGCGGGAACCACATTAAGGTACTGGGGACACCGCACGCGATCGAATCAGAATGTCTCTCTGCTACACGCGTTATGAAAGCCTTTATTGAAAATTGAGTCTGCCGGAAGATCTCTTAATGTAACTGGTACAAATGAGGGGCGAAATTATCTCCCGGGCAACCAGTAAGAAAGAGTGTTAATGAAAGTGACAGTAATATTTTTCTCACCTGGGGAAGACTCTTAAAACTGTTCTATATTTACCTGACAAAGAACGGAAAAAATTCAAAAGAGATGCCTGATTAACTCCAGGCCTTTTCCCTTAGAAAATTAGCCCACCAGACGTTTTCTTCTCAGGGTTAATATATGATCTGCCAGTATGTCAACCTTACGCATAAGATCAATGTAATGTCCATTTAGAGCCGATCCGGGTGTTAACTGTGGATTTTCCTCAAATGATTCTGCGGCTCTGTTTTCCAGACCCGCTGAGTTCTCCTCTTTTTCATAACTCAATACTTCACCAGACTGGTAGCGTTCAATAGCGCCTGTATTATACTTCAAAGCAGATTTTAAATAATACACAGAAGAAATTAGTTCAGAAGAAACAAGTTTGTTTTTGAGTGCAGAAAGTAAAGGATATATTTCACTTTTGGGTAAATCAGAGCCAAACTTTGTGTAATCTATGACTAACTTTAACGATGACTTATTATTCCCTAATACTTTTATATATTTTAGAATAGAAGATGACAATGCAGATATTCCAGCATCCATATCTAAAATGCGACCACCTTCAAAGAATAAATCATGCGCATTCTCTGAGAGATTAATCCAGGCCTGCATATTCTCTTTCTCAGGATGGCTTCCCCTGGTCAAAAGAGATTCATTGCCAAGATAAAACTCAAAATATGGCGTGTATGTATTCAAGCTTCCTTTTCGTTGCTTAATATTAGTATCGCGCCCGCCAAGATGTTCATATAATTCATGAGCAGCCTTCGATCCCGACGAGAACAAATGACGCTTCATTATTTCACCATCTACATTTATATCTTCGGTTGTTTTACTTTGATTTATTTTTCTATAATGCTTCCCATTCAAAACAGTATTTATTTTTTGCTCTGACAGCAGAGTACTTACATGAACGAGCTCTTCCCAGAGATCAGATTCTCTAATGATGAAATTGTCATGCTCGCTTTCTTCTTCTTTTTTAAAAAACTTGCGATGCTTATTTAATATCCCGAGTATTTTTTCATGGCCCTTCTCAACACATTGTTTCAGCCTGGCGATCAGGTCTTCCATCTCACTCAGATGGTTTGCCCTTCTCACTTTTAACTGACTTTCATCAACCGCGTGC
Source organism: Phytobacter palmae (assembly GCA_900112785.1). Lineage (GTDB taxonomy): Bacteria > Pseudomonadota > Gammaproteobacteria > Enterobacterales > Enterobacteriaceae > Phytobacter > Phytobacter palmae. Next base: position 546,699 of record FONB01000002.1, read on the forward strand.
ACCTTCAGTACCTTTAAGTCAGGGCTGCCGAAATTCTTGTAAACCTCCATCTTGTCACTTACCAGGCTTACAAGATTTTCCAGGTGAACATACATTGCGGTACTGATGCCCTCACCCAAAGAAAGGCGTGTACCTTCGGCTTCACCAACCTCGGCGTTCCACGAAGTTTTACTACGCTCACTAAAACCAAACGAGCCGATATTTGAAAATGAATCGATGAATGGTTTTAATTCCTTATTGGAGGATTGTGCAATACGCTCTTGCAATCCAGCTTCGTCTACCGGAAGAGTAACTGCAAATTTTGTAGGCGGTACATATTTTTCAGGCAACATATAAGCCACTTCAGGAACATCTGTTTCCGCTGTGTCTGTCTCGACCGGAGTATTAAGACCTGCTTTACCCGCGCTCCTGATTTCCCTCAACAGGCGTATCATTTTCTCCGAAAACATATCTTCAAACGGTCGACTATACGGTGAAACATGGCCGGTAAATCTAAACTGAGGCCGCCCTCCCCCTAAACTTGTGCGAAAATTATGCAAGGCGAGATTAATAGCCAACTGTTGATACTCCGGTCGTTTTTCTACTAATCGGGCAAGAATTTCCCCTTGTGATTTATAGTCCCCTAATTTCTTAACTGAAACATATCGACGACTTAAACTACCCTTTTCGTAAAGACCTGATTCCTTTCCAGCTAAATGACTCTCCTGCTCTCCATCGGATTCGTCAGTAACCTCAACATTATCAGAAAGCCAATCCTTTTCTGGAACCAGAGAAAATTCCTTCATAAGACTATTCATTAATTCCGCTCTATACTTTTTATCACTTTTACTATTTTGTTTTATTTGAAAATCTTTCCATGCATTATTGAGATTAGCCATTGCCAACTCATCACCCTTAAATTCCGAGGCAAATTGTATTCTTAATGAAAAAGGATCCTGCGCATTAAGGAATGCATTTTTCAGGTTCTGCCGTCTTTTGAAGATTTGTTGCTTTTCTCTATTTTTTTGCTTTCTTTTATCTTTTTTATTCAACTGGATGACTGTTGAACCTGGTTGCTGTGGGGATATGACTGATGGCCGATTATCAGCCAGGACGACACCACGCGTACCTTGTTTTTTCTTTTGCATCACAGAATTAGCAACAGAGATATGTTTATTTGTTTTTGGTTTCTCTGCTTTTGCATACATACCACAACCTCCTGACTTTCCTTTAGGTGAATCGGTGTCGACATTGGCTTGTATGAACATTACATATGCATGGAAAAAACGAGTTTACCCGGTCCGTATACAACGAATTCATTATAGCATGGCAATCCAGTGGTTAAATTTTCTTCAACTGACTATGGCTGTGCTGATCATAGCCCTCTGTCACGGGATGCTCGTCCGCAATCGTTTATTACCAGGGCTGAAGACGAAGAACGCAGGCTGGATATGGTGAAGTTTATTCATCCAACTCATTGCTTGCGCTTGACCCTGCTCGGGCGCTTAACACTTTCATGCTCAAGTCGCTGAATTAAGCCTACATAGCGTTAATGAATAAACGCAATCAATCCCTAATGCACGATAGCGATTCGAGCCAGTTCACCCGGCCGGTAGACTCAGATCAACACAGTGAAACGTAACCCCGGTATAACCCTCGGCGTTCAAATCGACTCAGAAATTCAGGTAAGGTATTAATTTAGATGGTGCCGATAATAGGAGTCGAACCTACGACCTTCGCATTACGAATGCGCTGCTCTACCAACTGAGCTATATCGGCCCTGAAAGGAGGGGATTCACGTCGGTGAACCACGGTGCAAAAGGTTAGATCTAACGAGGTGATGCGTCAATGCCCTTTGGAATCAAACGGCTACTTTTGCATCACCCTCGTTGTTATTTACGCACGAATCGTATCGTCGCCAAAGCCGATCCACTTGTAGGTCGTCAGGGCTTCAAGGCCCATCGGCCCGCGCGCATGCAGTTTTTGCGTGCTCACCGCCACTTCCGCGCCAAGGCCAAACTGACCGCCGTCGGTGAAACGCGTTGAGGCATTAACATAAACGGCAGAAGAGTCGACTTCGTTGACAAAACGGTTCGCATTGCTGAGGGTACGCGTCAGGATAGCATCTGAATGCTGCGTGCCGTGCTCACGGATATGGGCGATAGCATCGTCCAGGTCGGCAACGATTTTCACATTCAGATCCAGCGACAGAAACTCATTGTCGTACTCTTCCTCTTTAACCGGCACAACCACAGCCGGGCCAGATTGCAGCGCCGTCAGCGACCGGGCATCCGCATGCAAGGTGACGCCGCTTTCCGCCATCTGCTTACTCAACGCAGGCAGGAAGGTATCCGCAATATCCTGGTGAACCAGCAGCGTTTCGACGGTGTTACAGGTACTCGGACGCTGGGTTTTCGCATTCACGATAATTTTCAGCGCAGGCGCAAACTCGGCAGTGTGATCAACGAAAATGTGACAGACGCCGATGCCCCCGGTGATCACCGGAATAGTGGACTGTTCGCGGCACAGCTTGTGCAGACCAGCGCCACCGCGGGGGATCAGCATGTCGATGTATTTATCCATCTTAAGCATTTCATTGACCAGCGCGCGATCCGGGCTTTCAATCGCCTGTACCGCACCGGCAGGTAAACCGCACTCTTCCAGCGCCTGCTGAATCACTTTTACCGTTGCCGCATTGGTGCGCCAGGTCTCTTTACCGCCGCGCAGAATCGCCGCGTTACCGGTTTTCAGGCACAGGGAAGCCACATCCACGGTGACATTTGGACGTGCTTCGTAAATGACGCCAATCACGCCGAGCGGCACACGGCGACGCTCAATGCGCAGGCCGCTGTCCAGCAGACCACCATCAATCACCTGCCCTACCGGGTCAGCCAGCTTACATACCTGGCGAACATCGTCAGCAATCGCTTTCAAACGCGCTGTCGTCAACGCAAGGCGATCAAGCAGCGCTTCGCTCAGTCCATTACGGCGAGCCTCCAGAACGTCCTGTTCGTTGGCGAGAATAATCTCGTCGGACTGCGCTTCAAGGTAATCGGCGATTTTTTCCAGCACGCGATTTTTTTCACGGCTGGAGAGCAATGCCAGCTTGTATGACGCTGCTTTTGCAGCGATGCCCATCTGTTCCAGCATACATCTGCTCCTTAACGGATGATCATATCGTCGCGATGCACGGCGACCGGGCCATATTCATAGCCGAGAATGGAATCAATTTGCTGCGAATGATGGCCGGCAATGCGACGCAGCGCGTCACTGTTATAGCGGGTAACGCCATGTGCAATATCGCGACCTTCGAGGTTACGGATGCGGATCACTTCACCACGGGAAAAGTTGCCTGTCACGCTTTTAATCCCTTTTGGCAGCAAGGAGCTACCGCGTTCCAGGATAGCGGCAGTCGCGCCTTCATCAACGGTGATTTCACCAGCCGGAGGCGCGCCAAAAATCCAGCGTTTACGGTTTTCCAGTGGTGAAGCCTGTGCATGGAAAAGCGTCCCAACCTGAACCCCTTCCATCACATCGCCAATTACACCCGGCCTGCTGCCTGCAGCAATGATGGTATCGATACCCGCACGGCAGGCGACATCCGCCGCCTGTAATTTGGTTCCCATACCGCCAGTACCCAGTCCTGATACGCTGTCACCCGCAATAGCGCGCAATGCGTCATCAATACCGTAGACATCTTTGATTAATTCAGCGTCCGGGTTGTTACGTGGGTCAGCGGTAAAAAGACCTTGCTGATCGGTAAGAAGAAGGAGTTTGTCTGCGCCCGCCAGGATAGCGGCCAGCGCCGATAAATTGTCATTGTCGCCGACTTTGATTTCCGCCGTCGCAACGGCGTCATTTTCGTTAATGACCGGCACAATATTGTTGTCGAGGAGCGCACGCAGGGTGTCACGCGCATTAAGGAAACGCTCACGGTCTTCCATATCTGCGCGGGTTAGCAGCATTTGCCCAACGTGGATACCGTAAATCGAGAACAGCTGTTCCCATAACTGGATCAGACGGCTTTGCCCGACAGCGGCAAGAAGTTGTTTCGATGCGATGGTGGCGGGCAACTCCGGGTAGCCCAGATGCTCGCGCCCGGCGGCAATAGCGCCAGAAGTCACAATAACAATACGATGCCCTGCTGCATGCAGCTGTGCGCACTGGCGCACGAGTTCAACAATGTGGGCGCGGTTCAGGCGGCGGGATCCGCCCGTTAAAACACTGGTGCCGAGTTTCACTACCAGCGTCTGGCTGTCGCTCATGATTTCTGCCGTTCAACGTAGAAGAAAAAAATTAAACAGTCTTTGTAACAGGATCAGAGCCAACTTCCAACTGTGAGTTTTAACAACTTAAGAAAATCCTTGAAGGCAATCAGAAAACCTACTTACAAAACTTGACGTTTTCATGACACGACCTGTAAAACCTGCTTTGTAAAAAAATAAATAAGAATTGTCATAAAACTTTAATTCGCAGACGTTAAAACCCTACGTGAATTTTTCACTTGAGCGGCGACGTTCAGCGATCTAAAGCGCGTTAATTACAATTAATCAGGAAACATAATGAAAAAAACTACTTTGGCATTAATGATGATCGGCCTTGGTGTTGTTTCTGCTTCTTCCAACGCTGCGGAAATCTACAACAAAAATGGTAACAAACTGGATCTGTACGGCAAAATCAAAGCCATGCACTACTTCAGCGATGATACCACTCAGGATGGCGACAAAACTTACGTGCGTCTGGGCTTCAAAGGCGAAACTCAGATTAACGATCAGTTGACCGGTTTCGGTCGCTGGGAATCTGAATTCGCGGGTAACACCGACGAAAGCAGCTCCACCCAGAAAACCCGTCTGGCGTTCGCCGGCCTGAAAGCAAAAACCTACGGTTCTATCGACTACGGTCGTAACCTGGGCATCCTGTACGATGCAGCGTCTGTAACCGATATGTTCCCGGAATTCGGCGGCGACTCTCTGACCCGTACCGATAACTTCATGACCAAACGTACCACTGGCGTGGCTACCTACCGTAATACCGACTTCTTCGGTGCGGTCAATGGTCTGAACCTGGGTCTGCAGTATCAGGGTAAAAACGAAGCTGGTCGTGTTGCTTCCAAACAGAATGGCGACGGCTTCGGCACCTCCCTGTCTTACAACTTCGGCGGTAGCCCGGTTACTCTGATCGCTGCCTACGCAAAATCAGACCGTACCGATCTGCAGAACACTCAGGCTCTGGGTAAAGGCGCTAACGCGGAAGCGTGGATCAGTGGCGTGAAATACGACGCTAACAACATCTATCTGGCGGCTATGTACAGCATCGCGCAGAACATGACGCCAATCGGCAGCCGTGGTTTTGCTAACAAATCTGAAAACTTCGAAGCCGTTGCTCAGTACCAGTTCGACTTCGGTCTGCGTCCGTCCATTGGTTACGTACAGACCAAAGGTAAAGACCTGGAAAACGGTTGGGGCGATCAGGACCTGGTTAAATATGTTGACGTAGGCGCAACCTACTACTTCAACAAAAACTTCTCTGCAATGGTCGATTACAAAATCAACCAACTGGACAAAGGTGATTTCGCGACTTACGTAGGTTCCAGCTACGTTACCGACGACATCGTTGCTGTTGGCGTGACTTACCAGTTCTAAGTCTTAAACGCACGTTGACTTAAGTACTGAACATAAAGCACCGAACGATAACCTCGTCGGTGCTTTCTTTTTTCGCCAGTGCGCGCAACAAAACGCAAGAATGGGAAGTGTGGAAAAGCCTTTTAAGCAGTCGCCGTTATGACTCAATGCTTTACTCAGAATGCTGTTTCCAGTGAATCAGTGACGCAATAATCATCATCCACCAGTGGCAAATAGCGCCACTTATCAAACGCAGTACAGGGATGTGAAATGCCACAGCCCACCCAGTCACCGGGCTTTAACGCATCATCTTCTGGCAGCAACAAATAGGCATGTTGATCGTTCACCTCACTGATACGCATGCCAGAAGCGGCACGAGGGGCGCTACCATCCACATTTCGCACCCACAATGGGTTTGGCAAATCCTGATCAAAGGGCACATCGCGGCGGCCGAAATCAACAAACGCCAGGCCTGGCTCAGGTCGTGATAATACCCTCCCCCAGATCTCCAGCGCGGGTTCAAAATGATGTCGGGCGCCCGGTTGAGCAAACGGGGCGATGCGGGCATACAACCCGTTATCGTGTGCCATATAGGCACCTGATCGAATCAACGGTGTGATCGGGAGCGGCAGCTGCGCCCCGGTAAAACAGGCGCTAACCACATCAAACCATGCGCCGCCGCCAGCGCTGAGAATAATGGTCTCGCTGCTGAATAGCTCTTTCTCAGCCAACAGTGCAGCCGTAGCGATTATCATCTGGCAATAATCGCGCACCCTGGCGATACCGGCTGCATCACGCCCCGCCCCCAGTGCGCCTTCATAGCCTGCCACCCCTACCAGTTGCAGAACCGGACTTGCCGCAACCGCCTCGGCAATTTCCAGTGCTTGCGAGGATGAACGACAGCCAGTTCGCCCGCCGCTAACCGACATTTCCAGCAGTACCGCAATGGGGCTGTCGCCAAGATGCTGTTCCAGCAAACGAACCCCCTGCACCGAATCAACGTAGCAAAGGAAGCCGTGGTCAGGATGTTGCTTTTGCCACTCTCCTGTCCAGCGAATGCCAGCAGGATCGACCAGTTGATTAGCGAGAAAGACGTTACGAATACCAAACTGACGCAACGCGCGAACCTGTGCAGGGGTTGCTGCACTCAATCCCCAGGCACCACCTTCGGTGATGGCACGACGCAGGATCGCCGCAGACATTGAGGTCTTGCCGTGTGCCGCCAGCATTACGCCCTGTTCACGGCAAAAATCTGCCAGTTGGCGCAGGTTATTCTCCAGCGCCGATTGCTTCATTAGCATCAGTGGGGAAAACACGCTATTGCTGGCCAGGACCGGGGTACCAGGCGGTAATGGTGCATCGCCACGGCCTGCAACAGATTTAAAGCGCGGCGCAGGTTGCAGCGCATCCAATAACCCATCGGCCACCAACGGAAAATGAATCGACATAACGCCTCCGGTCAATGTTCAAGAACACGCGATAAAAACTGCTGGGTGCGCGGATTTTGTGGATTCACGAAAATCTGCTCAGGCGATCCTTGTTCAGCAATCACCCCCTGATCCATAAACACCACACGGTCTGCGGTTTTGCGCGCAAACCCCATCTCATGGGTGACCACGACCATGGTCATCCCTTCACGCGCCAGGCTGCGCATCACCTCCATGACTTCACCGACCAGTTCGGGATCGAGCGCGGAGGTGGCTTCATCAAAAAACATAATTTTCGGTTCTACCGCCAGCGCCCTGGCGATCGCCACTCGCTGCTGCTGACCGCCGGAAAGTTGTGCCGGGTAATAGTGCGCACGCTCAGCCAGCCCAACGCGAGTCAGGGCTGCCATGCCGCGTTTATTGGCTTCGGCCTCAGACAGTTTCTGCGCTTTTATCAGCGCCAGCGTCACGTTACCGAGCGCGGTTTTGTGGGGGAACAGGTTGAACTGCTGGAATACCATCCCGACATGGCCACAAATTTCGCGGCTGCGTTTATGGTCGTGCAATGGCACATTGTTGACCCAGATTTCGCCCCCGTCGGCCGTTTCCAGCCCGCTCATGATGCGTAACACGGTACTTTTGCCGGAACCTGATGCGCCAATCAGCACCAGTACTTCGCCGGGCGAAACATCAAGGCTGATCTCTTTGAGCACCTGGGTGCTACCAAACGATTTGGTAATACGGCTCAGCGTAATGGCGGATTTGCTCATAAGGCCTGGCTCCTGGTTTGATGATGTTGAACCCAACGGGAAAGCGGAAAGCAGACAACGAAGTACAGCACGGCCACCAGCGCATAAATCACCACCGGCTGGCCGATACGATCAACGATCGCCTGGCCCTGGTGCATCAGTTCCGACATGCCAATCATGCTGACGATAGAGGTATCCTTAATCAGAGAAAGATACTGCCCCACCAGCGGCGGCAGTACGATACCGCGCGTCTGAGGCAGAATCACACTAAGAAAGGTCTGGCGTTTTGACAGCCCGAGGATCCACGACACTTCCCACTGTCCTTTGGGGACCGCTTCAATTCCGGCGCGAAACACTTCGGCGATATATGCGCCCTGGTAGATACTCAAACCGAGAATACCGGCGGCAAACAAATTTATTTCATAGCCAAAATAGGCCACGCCAAAGTAGATAAACATCAAAGTGATCAATACTGGCGTACCGCGAAACAGCTCAGTGTAAAGCACGGCAATATGGCTGGCCCCCGAGATACGGCTGGTACGTAACACGGCGGCGAGCAGACCGAGAAGCGTACTGCCAATGATGGCAGCGGCTGAAAGCAGCAGAGTGATCCATAGCCCCTCCAGCAGCAACGGTAATGAACTGGTGATCATATTGCTCATAGCGCATTCTCCCGTTTCAGTGAACTAGTCAGCCATTTTTTTGCCCACCACCGGGCGGACTTTTTTACCGGAGTGACCAGTTGCGGATGAAACAAACGGCTTCCCACCAGGTTACCGAGCCAGGAAAAGAGATTACTCATCAGCAGATAGACCAGTGCTACCACGCTGAACGTCTGGATATAAAGCAGCGTGCGGGCGTTTATCACGGTGGCGGTGCCGGTCAGTTCCGGCAGCGCAATAGCTGACAATAGCGACGTACCCAGCAACAACTGAATCAGGTTGTTAATAATGGCAGGCCAGACGGCGCGCGCAGCCTGGGGCAACACAACACTCAAAAAGACCTGGCGGCGTGAAATACCTAAAATCCATGCGGCTTCCAGTTGTCCTTTGGGCACTGACTGTATTCCGGCGCGAAAGGTCTCCGACAGATAAGCGCCGACATTAATGCCCAGCGCCAGCACCCCTGCGGTAAAGGCGCTCATGGTGATGCCGAGGGAAGGCAGACCGAAAAAAATAATGAAAATTTGCAGCAACACCGGCGTATTGCGGATGAATTCAACATAACAGTGGCTCAGCCAGCGTAGCGGTGCTACCGCAGAGGCTTTCGCCAGCGCTGCCAGCAACCCGAGTGCGACGGCCAGCATAAAAGCGAGAAGTGTGACCTGTAGCGTCAGCCAGGCGGCGGCCAGGAAGGTCTCGCCGTAACTCCACAGGGTTAGCCATTGATAACTCATGAATGGACTCCTTCCTGCGGTGCAGCAGAGCAAATATTGCTACACCGCAGGCAATCAGAATTGCGGATTCAGTGGGTAACGCGGCTTATCACCAAACCATTTTTGATACAGCGTGGCGTTCTCACCGGAGGCGTTGATCTCAAACAGGAATTCATTGAGGTAGTTCAGCCATACCTGGTCACCCTGCTTCACGCCAAAGGCGTTATATTCCAGCGGCACCAGCGCTTCGTTAGTGACAGTCAGGGTCGGATCAAGTTTGGCCTGATAAGCGAGGAAGTTGTTATCCTCAATCATTGCATCAGCCTGTCCCTGTTTCACCGCCAGAATGGCTGCCTGTGAGGAGTCGTACTCCTGAATTTTGACCTCGATGCCCATGCTGCGCACTTCATCTCCGTTGGTAGACCCTTTCACCGTGGCGATGGTTTTACCGGCCATGTCATGGGCTGATTTGATGCCGCTCTCTTTACGAACCAACATCGCTTCACTCGCCACAACGTACGGATTGGTGAAGCCGATCTCTTTGGCGCGTTCCAGATTGCGAGTGAAGTTACAGAACACCACGTCCACTTTGTTAGTTTGCAGATTAGGGATACGGTTGGCGCTGGTGGTGTTGACCATTTCCAGTTTTACGCCCATCTTGCTGGCCAGCGCTTTCGCCAAATCGACGTCATAACCATCGGGTTTGCCGTCTTTATCGTAAAAACCGAAGGGAGCGAAACTCAGGCAGTCACCCACGCGTAACGTGCCGCGTTGCAATACGGTTTGCAGTGTCGATTGCGGGGCCGCGCCCGCCACTTGCTTCTCTTCCGTGGGGGTACAACCGGCAACGGCCAGCAGAGCCAGCGCTCCGGCGATGATTTTTAACGAAGTTGCATTCATTGTTTTGCTCGCTTATTAAATGGAGACGACATAAAAAGCATCAATTATTTACGGGCAGCCCTGGTGTGGGCGAATAAATAAAAATGTCAGTGTGTTATCAGATAAAAAATATTATTTCCGATCGGCGCGAAAGCATTTCATATCCACTTCCACTTTGCAGTCGACAACTAAATCCTGCACGCTACAAATACGTGCCGGGGGATTTCCGGTAAATATCTCGCTGAAAACTTTATTAAAGGAACTGAAGTAACGGGCGTCGGTTAATACTGCCGTGACGTGTACAACATCCTCCACCCTGTACCCCGCCTCGCGCATAATGGACAGGCAGTTATCAAACGCCAGGCGGGTCTGCTCAATGATCCCTCCTTCCACCACCTCGCCCTCGCGCATCGGCGTCTGGCCTGAGATATACAGCCACCCATCCGCCTCTACAGCGCGTGCGAACGGCAGTTTCTGCCCACCCGTACCGGTGCCGCCTTCAATGCCATAACGCTTAATCGTCATGCAATGCTGCTCCTTTTTGTTCAGAGAATTGCCATGAGTACCGCACCATCACTGTCTGATATATCGGACAACCATCTGCAATACCGGATAGAGCAAGATTTGCACAGCTTTTTTATTTTTGCAATATATCCGGAACAATTTAATTTTTTATGGTGTTGTCGCGATCGCAAAATAAAAATTCAAGGGAGGTAATTCCTGAATGGAAATGTTATCCCGATCGTGATTTTAAAAAATTAATTTGCACCTTATGCGCTAAAATGAGGCCCCAAAATAGAACAAAGAAATAGAAATGCTGGCAGGAAAATTTTAATTAACGGGGATGGGTTAACGGCGACGCTGGGTGTATCATGCTTTTCTTTTTTATTGTCTTTACTGTCTGGCGCGACTGCCCGACTGCATCAGGAGAATTTGCTTATGCCGGACGAGAAGCCATCGCGAGCGCGCGGTGTTGACCGGGTTATCGACATTTTTCACCAGTTGCACATCGCCCGTCAGCCTATGACGATGCGCGATTTGATCGACGCCACCGGTGCGCCGCGTTCCAGTGTATATGAGCTCGTCAGCCTGCTCACTGAGGCCGGGCTACTTGAAGTGGATGCCGACGGTGCGGTGTTCTTTGGCCGCGAAATGCACTACTACGGTGCAGATTACATGGCGCATAACGATCTCATCCGTCGCTCACATCAGTTAATGGTTGAACTCGTCGCCCGTCATGGCGAGACGGTGCAGCTCTGTATGCTGGAGGGGAATAAATACACCGTCGTGCTGTCGGAAAGTAATGCCCACCCGTTCAAAATCACGTCTGATATCGGCGTGCGGGTTCCGATTACCTGGACTGCCACTGGACGGCTGTTGCTCAGTAATTGGTCGGACAGTGCCATTCTCGATCTTATCCCCGAAGAAGATTACCGTCTGGCGAACGGGCAAGTCCTTGATAAGCAGGCCTTCCTGGAAGACATTCATCGCGCCGGACAGCAGGGTTATTGTCTGACTGAGGGGTTGTCGGAGAGTTTTACCTGTTGTATGGCGGCGCCGATTCGTTCTCGTAGCGGGCAGGCGGTGGCGGCTATCTGCTTTATGGTGAGTCGCGATACACCGGAGGATCGCCGCCAGATGTTGCTCAAAGAGTTGATCGTTTCTGGCCAAAAATTATCGGATTTCACCTGAATCCGGGCTATTTTTCCCCTGCTTTGGCACGCAGAAAAGCCAACATCACAGCGACATCCCCGGGGTGTTCAGACATAAAAAATCCGGAATCAGAGGGCTGAATCCGGATTGTCTCTTGTCGGGCGAATCTTTTGACTGCGCTTAAACCGTCAGATTAATTTCGTCGGTGAAATTTTCCGCAGGTTCCAGTTTCAGCTCCAGCGCCGCAAGGACCTCGCGGGCGCGACCATGAAATTCACGCAGCGTATACTCCAGCCGGTCCGTCACTTCTGAATCTTTTATTGCAGTTTCTTTCCAGTTTCCGTCTTTATCGTATAGCCCAAAATGGTAGCTATAGGTAAAACGGTTTTGCTGCGCTTCCATTTCCATCCACCAGCCCCAAAACTCACGCTTCTCCGGCGCGGGCTTTACATTGACGCATACGGCCAGGCAATCAAAAAAGAAGCGATTATCGGCACACTGTTCTTCCCGAATATACGGGCCTAGCGCGGTAAACCTTTTTATGAGTTTGCTCTTCGGATGTCCACTCGGTAACGTCATTGCGATCTCCTTATGTGATGCAACTGTTTTACCAAATCAATCAAAATTAGCAATCCATTAACGCAATCTATAATTGATCCAGTCCGTAATGTCCCGCAGCGCCTTATCAAAATTGCGATAAACCGGATTAAACGGGATTTCCAGTAATTTACCATCGGCGGATGACGAAGTGATTAAACGCGACTCTTCTTCCGGGCTGAACGGATCGTTTCGCCAGAAACCAGACAACATCGGTGTCGGACAACGTCGCCCCAGCAACCCCTGCGTTTTTAGCGAGTATCGATTCAGCTCAACATAGAGTGACTCGTCCGAGGCATTATGCATGCCGAGTCGACTGGCGAGCACATCCATATACATCTCCGGCACACGCCCCAGTTGCAGAGGGTTAGCCAGCAGCGCATGCACGATCGGCCCGAGACAGGCCACCGCTTTCAGGCGCGGAGACTCCAGATAACCAAGGCGCACCGCCACGTTGGCACCAAAGCGAAAACCAAACGCCGCAACGCGTGTATGGTCAATCCACGGAATGTTCGGCAGCGCTTTCAGCGCATGCTGATGCAGCAGGCTAGAGTCCTGAGTTAGTTTCCATTTTGAGGAGAATCCCACAGATGGCATATCCAGCGTCAGCATGGCGATGCCTTTCGGCGCAAAATAGCGTTCATACAGGCTGTAGTAGTCGCTTTGCAGACCATCCAGCTCGCCGCACATCAGGATGGTAGGAAAAGGTCCCTCTCCTTTAGGCATATGTAAGAAACCAATCACCGGCGAACCGCCGGGAATCGAAAATTCCATCTCTTTCATTGTGCCAGGCAGACGCTGCGCCGCCTCTTCATAGGCGCGATTCGCCAGCGCCTGTGCCTGCTCTGCCAGGACATCCCCTTTAATATGCGGATAAGCGGCAATGCTATAGAGGTTTGACGCGTGCAGCCAGTGCTGGCCACTGAGGGCGGTATCCTGCTCCTGGCTGGCTTTTTGCTGCCACTGCATAGCCTGAGTGGACCATTCGTAGATCCAGTTGCCGCCGCGATAGCCCACTACCGTATCGTAAAGTTCAGGGTCGGTATGTTCCGACGTGCTCATGGCGATCCGCGCCTGTACGTCCAGGATCTCTTTCGGATCGACGCCGCGCCAGATCCACATCAATCGGTTGATCATGCGATACCAGTGGGGCTTATTGTTACCATCCAGGGTGGATTCGACAGGCGGCAGTTTATTATGGGTAAGGCGACGCACCAGCGTTGAGGTTTCCGGGTGCTTGAAACGGGGTTTGAACAGGGTTTCGCTGAGGTTAGCTTGTGGCATTACGCGCAGCCTCCATCAATACGTCAATGACGGTATTGTAACCTGGCGGATGTGAAAAAAAACAACGCCCGGCAATGCCAGGCGTTGTAAATAATCATAAAGAAAGGATTAACGACCAGAGATAGGCGGAACAAAGACCACGCCCATATCCCACGGCTGTTCAATCCAGGTATCCTGAGGGATGTCAATCACGTAATCGTCAACCAGTGGACGACCAGCCGGTTTAGCAAAAATGGTGACGAAGTGCGCTTTTGGGTACATTTCGCGGATAGCCACCGCGGTACCGCCGGTATCGACCAGATCATCAATAACGATGAAACCTTCACCATCACCTTCTGCGCGTTTGATAATTTTCATTTCGCGCTGGTTGTCGTGGTCATAGCTGGAAATGCAAACGGTATCGACATGGCGAATACCCAGTTCACGTGCCAGTAATGCGCCCGGAACCAGACCACCACGGCTAACGGCAATAATGCCTTTCCATTGTTCAGAAGGCATCAGGCGGTTTGCCAGTTTGCGTGCGTGAATCTGCAACATGTCCCAGGTGACGACGTATTTTTCGCTCATGTGAAGTGTCCCAGCCTGTGTATCTACGGCTTAAAAAGTGTTCTACGGGGAAATAGGTTGCGCGAGATTATAGAGATCTGTCGCGCTAAAAACCAGTATTACCGGGCATCGCTGGCGCTTTTTACGCGACGCGTACTAACAGAGGGACAATAAAGTGGTATTCTCAAGTCCATCTCGCAATCCGGCTTTGTGATTGTTCTGTAGTTTAACCCTCGGACCTGCAAAATATGCTGGCAGGCCTTTTAAAGGAGACTCATCGTGTCTGAATTGTCTCAACTATCGCCACAACCGCTGTGGGATATTTTTGCCAAAATCTGCTCAATCCCTCATCCGTCTTACCATGAAGAAGAACTCGCCGCGCACATCATGAGCTGGGCGAAAGAAAAAGGCTTACATGCGGAGCGCGATCAGGTTGGCAATATTCTGCTGCGCAAACCGGCAACGGCAGGTATGGAAAACCGCAAACCGGTTGTGCTGCAGGCGCACCTGGATATGGTGCCGCAGAAAAATAACGACACCGTACACGACTTTACTAAAGACCCGATTCAGCCGTACATCGATGGCGAATGGGTAAAAGCGCGCGGCACCACGCTGGGGGCAGATAACGGTATTGGTATGGCTTCTGCGCTGGCAGTGCTGGCGGATGACAGCGTTGAGCATGGCCCGCTTGAAGTGCTGCTGACCATGACCGAAGAGTCCGGCATGGATGGCGCGTTTGGTTTGCAGGCTGGCTGGTTGCAGGCTGATATTCTGATCAACACGGACTCAGAAGAAGAAGGCGAAATCTATATGGGTTGCGCCGGTGGTATTGATTTCATTACTACCCTGCCGCTCTCCCGTGAAGCGGTACCTGCGGGTTACCAGACGTTCAAACTGACCCTGAAAGGACTGAAAGGCGGCCACTCCGGCGGCGATATTCATCTGGGCCTCGGTAATGCCAATAAATTGCTGGCGCGCTTCCTGGCTGGCCACGCGGCGGAGCTGGACCTGCGGCTGGCCGATTTCAACGGCGGTACTCTGCGTAACGCTATTCCTCGTGAAGCGTTCGCCACTTTCGCCGTTCCGGCAGATAAAGCTGAACAGGTGAAAAACCTGGCCGCAACCTATCAGGAAATCCTGAAAAACGAGCTGGCGATGAAAGAGAAAAACCTGGTTGTGCTGCTGGAGTCTGTCTCCACGGACAAACAGGCGCTGACGGCATCTTCCCGCGATGCGTTTGTTGGCCTGCTGAACGCCACTCCAAACGGCGTGATCCGTAACTCCGACGTTGCCAAAGGCGTGGTCGAAACCTCTCTGAATGTCGGCGTGGTAACCATGCAGGACGACAGTGCGGAAATTGTCTGCCTGATCCGCTCCTTAATCGACAGCGGTAAAGATTATGTAGTAAGCATGCTGGAATCGCTGGGTAAACTGGCTGGCGCGAAAACGGCACCGAAAGGCGGCTACCCAGGCTGGCAGCCGGATGCGAACTCACCGGTGATGCATCTGGTGCGTGAAACCTACCAGCGTCTGTTTAACAAGACGCCGAATATTCAGGTTATCCACGCTGGTCTGGAATGTGGTCTGTTCAAAAAACCGTATCCGAACATGGACATGGTTTCTATTGGCCCAACCATCACCGGTCCGCACTCCCCGGATGAGCAGGTACATATCGAGAGCGTAGGCCACTACTGGACGCTGCTGACCGAGCTGCTGAAAGCCATTCCGGCGAAATAAGTCGTGCTGTCCGCACCTTTTTGCAGGTGCGGACAATTTCTCTTCTGTCTTCCCGGTACTTCCATCTTTTCACCATTATCACAGCCCCAGCACCAGCTGACGCTCTAATTGCGGATCGAGCAGCGTCACATGCAAACCCACTAAACGTACGCCGCGACCGCTGCGCCGCTCATTCCAGGTTTTACGCGCCGTCGCCAGCAAATCGTCTTTATTTAAGCGTGGCCAGACGTGTTCCTGGGTGGTGAGCTGAAAATCGGCAAACTTGAGCTTGACCCCCTGTCGGGCAATAAGCAGGTCTGGTTTTATCTTCGACAGGCGCCGTTCCAGTTCCGGATAAAGCTGTTGGTTGATAATGGCTTCACACTCTTCCCACTCATGAATGTCTTCTATCAGCGTCCGCTCCACGCCCACCGATTTGCGTAGCCTGTCGCTACTGATATGCCGCTCATCAATACCCTGACTACGCTCCCATAACACGCGGCCAAATTTGCCAAAGCGTTTTAGCAGCATCGCCAGGTCACTGTTCTGCACATCTTCGCAGGTACGCAGCCCGAGGGTTTCCAGTTTTGCCGCTGACACCTTGCCAACGCCCGGGATTTTACTCAGCGGAAGCGTACGTAAAAATGCTGGCACATCCGCGGGCGCAATCACATATTGCCCGTCAGGTTTGTTCAGATCGGAGGCAATTTTCGCCAGGAACTTCACCGGTGCGATGCCGGCCGATGCGGTCAGTTGTGTTTCACGAAATATGGTCCGGCGAATCTCTTGCGCCATGAGCGTTGCCGAACCATGGCAATGGGGGCTGTCGGTCACATCCAGATACGCTTCATCCAGAGACAGAGGTTCAATGAGGGTTGTATAACGGGAAAAAATTTCACGGATCTGATGAGAGGCTTCCCGGTAGGCTTCAAAGCGACCCGGTAATAAGGTGAGATGCGGGCAGAGTTTTAACGCCATTGCCGTGGGCATGGCGCTGCGTACGCCGTATTTGCGTGCCGGATAATTGGCCGTGCTGATGACACCGCGCTCAACCCGGCTGCCGCCGATAGCGATAGGGATATCCCGCAGAGCCGGGTTATCACGCATCTCCACCGCAGCAAAAAAGCAGTCCATATCGACATGTATGATTTTGCGCATACGCTCACCTTATCAGACACTGGATAAGTATACAGCATTATTTCCTGAGATGAGAAGAGAAGAAAAAAATGAGCGCGCCGTGAAAAAAAACGCCCAATATCGCTGTTATTTCTGGGGTTTTCATCGGACAATATTTAACAGGGGGATCGCTGCAAAAAACTAATTTGTAAACTCAGCGATCCGGGCTTGCGAAAAAATACCGTGATGCTACTGTGGGCGCACCCAATGCAGATTAATCTGAATTTGTGGGATTCTTTTGCCGTCCTGGCAATGTGGTAACCGTTTTATCAAGGAAACAAGCAGTATGCGCAAAATCGCATTTTTTCTTGCGATGCTTCTGATGCCGTGCGTCTCGTTTGCCAGCTTATTAAGCAGCAATGGTTCAACAACGCCGATCAGCAAAGAATATAAGCAGCAGTTGATGGGGTCGCCGGTATATATCCAGATCTTCAAAGAAGAGCGAACCCTGGATCTGTACGTCAAAATGGGTGAGCAGTATCAGCTCCTCAATAGTTACAAAATTTGTAACTACTCTGGCGGCCTGGGTCCGAAACAGCGTCAGGGCGATTTCAAAAGTCCGGAAGGTTTCTATTCCATTCAGCGTAGCCAGCTAAAACCGGACAGCCGTTTTTATAAAGCCATCAATATTGGTTTTCCTAACGCCTATGACCGTGCTCACGGTTATGAAGGGAAATACCTGATGATTCATGGCGCATGCGTGTCCATTGGCTGCTATGCCATGACCGATTCGCAAATTGACGAGATTTTCCAGTTTGTCACCGCAGCGCTGGTGTTTGGCCAGGAAAGCGTACAACTGAGTATCTATCCGTTCCGTATGACCGACGCGAATATGCAGCGCCACAAATATTCGACCTATGCGAAATTCTGGGAACAGTTAAAACCGGGTTATGACTTCTTCCAGCAGACACAGAAACCGCCTGTGGTCTCCGTTGTTGACGGGAACTACGTGGTCAGCAAACCGCTGAGCCACGAAGTTATTCACCCGCAGCTGGCGTCAAACTATACGCTCCCCGAGACAAAATAATGCCCATTCGCCTGGCATAATCTTTTGCCAGGTCTCATTGCCCGTTAGCGGCTGGGTGGCAATCACGGTAACCACATCGTCAGGTGTGGTTTCCCGCTGAAAATCAATTTCCACATCCTGATCCAGCAGTTTTGCCACGCCAAACGGTGCCCGACGGGTAATGCAGAACAGATTGGTTGAGCAGAACGCCATCACGTAGCGTCCATCTGACAGCAACATATTAAAAACACCCTTCTCGCGCAGCTCCGTCGCCAGCGTAGCGATGTATTTAAATACTGCTGCCATATTGCCCGGCGTTCGCGGATAGCGCGTGGTGAGCTTATGCAGCAGCCAGCAGAAGGCTTTTTCGCTGTCGGTTTCCCCGACCGGACGGAAGTTGCCTGTCTCCAGTGACTTATAACCGGTTAACTGCCCGTTATGGGCGTAGGTCCAGTTGCGTCCCCAGAGTTCGCGGGTAAAAGGATGGGTGTTTTCCAGCGCCACTTCGCCACGGTTCGCCTGACGAATATGGGCCACCACCGAACAGGACTTTATCGGGTAATCCTGAACCAGACGGGCAATCGGAGAGTTGAAACTGGGTTGCGGGTCTTTAAACGTACGACAGCCTTTGCCTTCGTAGAAGGTGATACCCCAGCCATCTTTATGCGGCCCGGTTCCCCCACCGCGCTGAACAAGCCCGGTAAAACTAAAGCAAATATCGGTTGGCACATTGGCGCTCATCCCGAGCAGTTCGCACATACAACACCCCCACAACAAAAACGGGGCGGTTAACGCCCCGGAAGGACTTATGCTTTTACCATCTCTTTTTCGATCAGCATAATCAGGATATGAATCACTTTAATGTGGATTTCCTGAATGCGGTCGGCGTAACCAAAATGCGGTACACGGATTTCAACATCGGCAGTACCTGCCATTTTACCGCCGTCTTTACCGGTCAGGGTGATGACTTTCATCCCCTGCGCGCGCGCCGCGTCAATCGCTTTAATGACATTACCAGAATTACCGGAAGTGGAAATGCCTAACAGTACATCGCCCGGGCGACCAACGGCTTCAACGTAGCGAGAGAAAACATAGTCGTAACCAAAGTCGTTACTGACACAGGAGAGATGGCTCACGTCGGAGATCGCAATACCCGGATAACCCGGACGGTTCTCACGGTAACGCCCGGTCAGCTCTTCTGCAAAGTGCATCGCATCACAGTGGGAACCACCATTACCGCAGGACAATACCTTACCGCCTGCCTTGAAGCTGTCAGCCAGCAGAACCGCCGCGCGCTGAATGGCGTGGATATTGGCATCATCTTTTAAAAAGTTTGCCAGCGTTTCCGCTGCTTCGTTCAGTTCGTTACGAATCAGATCCTGGTACATGAGGATATCCTTCAGTATGAATGCAGTATGAATGTAAATTCTCGCGCGCAGTTTACCGGATAGCATGGCAAGCGAGAAGCTAAAGCCATGGTGATCGTCGGGGGTTTTCGTTTTTCGTGCCCCATTCCTCCCCAACAATGTGAACCAGGTTGTAATTATTTTGTAAACACATTGCTAAAAGAAATAACATCCACTACAACCATATCATCACAAGTGGTCAGACCTCCTACAAGCAAGGGAGCTTTTCTCTATGATGATTTTGAGTCTACTCGCAACTGTTGTGCTGCTCGGCGCGTTGTTTTATCACCGGGTGAGTCTGCTGCTCAGCAGCGTAATCCTGCTGGCATGGACTGCCGCCCTTGGCGCTACGGGTCTGTGGTCAATCTGGGTACTGGTGCCGTTGGCCATTATCCTTGTGCCTTTCAACTTTGTGCCGATGCGTAAATCGCTGATCTCCGCCCCGGTATTCCGCGGCTTTCGTAAAGTGATGCCGCCAATGTCACGCACGGAAAAAGAAGCCATTGACGCCGGTACGACCTGGTGGGAAGGCGATCTGTTCCGCGGTAATCCTGACTGGAAAAAACTGCACAACTACCCGCAGCCGCGGCTGACCGCCGAAGAACAGGCCTTTATTGATGGTCCGGTGGAAGAGGCTTGCCGTATGGCTAACGACTTTCAGATTACCCATGAAATGGCCGACTTACCGCCAGAACTATGGGCTTTCCTGAAAGAACATCGCTTCTTCGCGATGATCATTAAAAAAGAGTACGGCGGCCTGGAATTCTCCGCTTACGCCCAGTCCCGCGTACTGCAAAAACTCTCCGGCGTTTCCGGCATCCTGGCGATCACGGTCGGCGTTCCTAACTCCTTAGGGCCGGGCGAATTGTTGCAGCATTACGGCACCGAAGAGCAGAAAAATCATTATCTACCCCGCCTGGCGCGCGGTCAGGAAATTCCGTGTTTCGCGCTGACCAGCCCGGAAGCCGGCTCCGATGCGGGCGCAATTCCGGATACGGGCGTCGTCTGTATGGGCGACTGGCAGGGTGAACAGGTGCTCGGTATGCGCCTGACCTGGAACAAACGCTATATCACGCTGGCCCCTATCGCTACCGTACTGGGCCTGGCGTTTAAACTCTCTGACCCGGAAAAACTGCTGGGTGGAGAAGAAGATCTCGGTATCACCTGTGCGCTAATCCCCACCAATACCCCCGGCGTTGAAATTGGCCGTCGCCACTTCCCGCTGAACGTCCCGTTCCAGAACGGTCCTACGCGTGGTCAGGATATCTTCGTACCGATTGATTACATCATCGGTGGCCCGAAAATGGCCGGACAAGGCTGGCGTATGCTGGTGGAATGTCTGTCCGTGGGTCGCGGTATCACGCTGCCGTCCAACTCTACGGGCGGCCTGAAATCGGTGGCCATGGGGATCGGCGCTTATGCGCACATCCGTCGTCAGTTCAAAGTCGCCATCGGTAAGATGGAAGGGATCGAAGAGCCGCTGGCACGCATCGCGGGTAACGCCTATGTGATGGACGCTGCTGCCGCGCTGATTACTTACGGCATTATGCTCGGTGAAAAACCAGCGGTGCTCTCTGCCATCGTGAAATATCACTGTACTCATCGTGGTCAGCAGTCAATCATTGACGCAATGGATATCGCTGGCGGTAAAGGCATTATGCTCGGCACCGGCAACTTCCTGGCGCGTGCCTATCAGGGCGCACCGATCGCCATCACGGTTGAAGGGGCCAATATTCTGACCCGCAGCATGATGATCTTCGGTCAGGGCGCGATTCGCTGCCATCCGTACGTGCTGGATGAAATGGCCGCCGCGCAAAACAATGACGTGGATGCGTTCGATAAACTGTTGTTTAAACATATCGGGCACGTGGGCAGCAATAAAATGCGTAGCTTCTGGCTGGGGCTGACGCGCGGGCTGACCAGTTCTGCGCCCACCAGCGACTCAACAAAACGCTATTATCAGCATATCAACCGTTTAAGCGCCAACCTCGCGCTGCTTTCGGATGTGTCGATGGCGGTTCTGGGTGGTAGCCTGAAACGTCGTGAACGTATCTCAGCGCGTCTTGGGGATATTTTAAGCCAGGTGTTCCTCGCCTCTGCGGTGTTGAAACGCTATGACGATGAAGGGCGTCACGAGATGGATCTGCCGCTGGTGCACTGGGGCGTTCAGGACGCCTTGTACCAGGCTGAACAGGCAATGGATGATCTGCTCTCCAACTTCCCGAACCGTGTAGTCGCAGGTCTGTTGCGGGTGGTAATTTTCCCGACTGGTCGTCACTATCTGGCCCCGTCCGATAAACTGGATCACCAGGTCGCTAAAATTCTGCAAACGCCGTGCGCAACCCGTTCGCGTATTGGTCGTGGTCAGTACCTGACCCCGACTGAACATAACCCGGTCGGTCTGCTGGAAGAGGCGCTGCTTGATGTGATGGCCGCCGACCCGATTCATCAGCGTATTTGTAAAGAGCTGGGTAAAAACCTGCCGTTCACACGCCTGGACGTGCTGGCAAAAGAGGCGCTGGCCGGCGGACTTATCAATCAGGATGAAGCGGAGATCCTGACAAAAGCCGAAATCAGCCGTCTGCGCAGTATTAATGTCGATGACTTCGAACCGGAAGAGCTGGCTACACAGCCAGTAAAACCGCAGGAAAAAGTGCGTAAGCCTCAGGCTGCATAACGCACACCTCAAGAGACCCTTACCCCGCTTCGTGCGGGGTTTTTTATTACCACAAATTCCCTTTTTCTCGTGCTAAAGTGTAAAAATGCTGTTTTAGGGGAGCTTAAATCGTGCCTGGTTTAAAAATTACGCTATTGCAACAACCTTTAGTCTGGATGGACGGTCCGGCCAATTTGCGCCATTTCGATCGCCAGCTTGAAGATATTACCGGGCGTGATGTGATAGTCCTGCCGGAAATGTTTACCACCGGTTTTGCGATGGAGGCGGCAAAGCAGTCGCTGCCGCAAGAAGAGGTGGCCGCGTGGATGCAAACCAAAGCCCAACAGACGAACGCGCTGGTTGCGGGCAGCGCCGCTCTGCAAACGGAACGTGGTCCGGTTAACCGCTTCCTGCTGGTCGAACCGGAAGGGGCCGTTCATTTCTATGATAAACGCCATTTGTTCCGTATGGCCGATGAGCATCATCATTACGAAGCCGGTAATGAGCGCGTGGTGTTTGAGTGGCGTGGCTGGCGTATTTTACCGCTGGTCTGTTATGACCTGCGCTTCCCGGTCTGGTCGCGTAATCGCGATGATTACGATCTGGCCTTGTATGTCGCCAACTGGCCTGCGCCGCGTTCACTACACTGGCAATCGCTATTGGTGGCGCGCGCTATTGAAAACCTGGCCTATGTCGCGGGTTGTAACCGTGTGGGTACCGACGGCAACGGGCACCATTACCGTGGCGACAGCCGGGTCATTAACCCGCAGGGCGAGGTTATCGCCACCGCCGAGCCGCACCAGGCTATCCGCATTGATGCCGAGTTGTCGATGACCGCCTTAAAAGAGTATCGCGAGAAGTTTCCCGCCTGGCAGGACGCCGATCCGTTTACGCTTGGGTGATATGATGTTCCCCTCCTCCCAAAGGTGCGAGGGGCTGTCTTGTGTGGTCTGGAAATAAAATACCCAATTCCTCCCTCGCCCTTAGCTTCTTGTCCACAAACAGGCGCTTGCGCCGCCATCCGGGAATTGCCCCCGGTGGCGCGACGCTTACCGGGACTACGGAGCGCTTTTTCTTCCTTCCAGAGGGAGGAGCGGCGTGAGGCTAACCGGGCGCACTAAATCATATTAAAGCTCGCACCGCCTCGCTGTATGCCCGCAACGCCTGAGCCACATCCTGCTGCTGTACACTCTCTGCCGGATGATGGCTGATCCCTCTGTCACAACGCACAAATAACATGGCCGATGGCCAACGTTCCGCAATAGCGATAGCGTCATGCCCGGCACCGCTTGGCAGCAACAGTACGCGTCCCTGAACCGCCTCAACGGCACCGGCCAGCACATGACGCAACCGTGTATCACAGGGCGTTGCCGCGATGGTGTAAAAAATATCAGAGCTAAAGGCGACACCACGCGCCTGACCGATACGTACTGCCTCATCCAGCAAGGCGTTTAACAACGTCTCGCGCAGACCATCGTTCGGGCTGCGGATATCCAGCGTCAGCGTTACCGCCCCCGGAATCACATTCACCGCACCCGGCTCGCACTGCAGCGTACCCACTGTTGCCACCAGCTCCGGGCCGGACTCCCGCGTTTTTTGTTCAACAAACCCGATCCACTGGGCGGCGGCGGTTAATGCATCATGGCGATGGCTCATCGGCACGGTACCCGCATGCCCTGCTTCCCCGCTAAACCGACAGGTCAACCTGCGGGCACCATTAATCGCCGTGACCACGCCAAGCGGCAGATCTTCCTGTTCAAGAACTGGCCCCTGCTCAATGTGCAGTTCCAGATACGCCGAGAAATCCTCGCGGGCACGTTCCGCTGTGGCAATACGTGTGGGATCCAGACCGGCGTTGACCATCGCCTGCGCCACGCTTACTCCTTGCGCATCTTCGCAATCCAGCCAGCCCTGCGGCCAGGTGCCGGTCAGACCACGGCTTCCCAGCAGCGTGATGTTAAAGCGCGTGCCCTCTTCATCAGCAAACCCGACGATTTCAATGGCCTGTGAGCCACGGAGATTCTGGCGGTGCAGCCAGTCCACCACTTCGATGGCGGTCAGCACGCCGAGCATGCCATCGTAGCGTCCGGCGTCGCGCACGGTGTCCAGATGCGACCCGAGCAACACCGCCTGCGCACCTTCGCTTGCCGCGTCGTAGCGTCCGCAAATATTGCCTACCGCATCCTGCCAGGTGAGCATTCCCGCATCCTGCATCCATTGCCCCACCTGCGCATTCGCCCGCAGATGTTCGCAAGAGAGATAAACCCGGGTCAGTTGACCTGGCGTTTCACTGATCTCTGCCAGCGCATCACAACGCGCCATCACCCGGCGAGCAGCGCGGTCAGCCTCATCGGCAGTCATCATCATGCCACCCCTTCGTAAACATCCCAGGCGGCCTGCATTCCCGCGCCCTGTACGGTGCGAAAGCCCAGACGGTTAAGCACCGCTTCCAGAGCGGTAAGGGTTTGCAGCACGCAATCTTTTCGCGCGTTATAGCCCATGGTGCCAATACGCCAGATTTTGCCCTGCAACGGGCCAAACGAGGTACCGATTTCAATATGGAAGTCATCCAGCAGGCGCTTGCGAACCTCTTCACCATGCACAACCGACGGGATCATCACCCCCAGCACGTTGTTCATCTTATGACGAATGTCGCCAAACACCTCCAGCCCCATTCCCTGGATCCCCGCCAGCATGGCGCGACCGTGTAATTCGTGGCGGGCAATCAGCGCGTCCATTCCCTCTTCCAGCATGATGCGTGCGCACTCACGGGCGGCGAATAACATGCTGGTAGCTTCGGTATGGTGGTTCAGGCGTTCCGGCCCCCAGTAGTCCATCACCATGCCGAGATCGAAATAGTTGGAGTAGATCATCTCGTCATCGCCGTCCTGGTGGGTATCGGTACGTATTCCCTGCTCCACGCATTTGCGTGCGCGAATGGCCTCTTCCATTTGCGGGCTGAGGGTGATGGGGGAACTGCCCGACGGGCCACCCAGACATTTCTGCAAACCGGCAGAGACCGCATCCAGCCCCCATGCATCGGTTTCAAGCGCGTTGCCGCCGAGCGATGCGGTGGCGTCGGTATAAAACAACACGCCATGACGGCGACAAATTTCGCCCAGATTTTCCAGCGGCTGCAACAGCGTGGTGGAGGTATCGCCCTGCACCGTCAGTAACAGTCGCGGCTTCACGCGCCTGATGGCATCTTCAATTTGATCGGGCGTAAAGACTTCCCCCCAGGGCACTTCGATGGTGTGTACTTCCGCGCGACAGCGACGGGCGATTTCGCACAGCAGATGCCCGAAACGGCCAAAGACCGGTACCAGCACCTTGTCGCCGGGGCGGATCGCAGAGACGAGAATCGCTTCGATCCCGGCGCGAGAAGTGCCATCCACCAGCATAGTCCAGCGGTTTTGCGTACGGAATACCTCGCGGTAGAGGGCCATTACCTCATTCATATAGCCGGTCATGACCGGGTCATATTGCCCCACCAGTTGGCTCGCCATAGCACGTAAGACACGCGGGTCGGCATTGATAGGTCCGGGCCCCATCAGTAAACGATGCGGCGGGTTAATTTGCGCAGATTGCTGAACGTCAAACATGGACACATCCTTTGGTATACAAAAGTGATCGTCATGAAACAAAAGATTCTTGTTAATACTTTCTGCAACTAATGTGCCACAGAGAAAATGAAGACACCAGCCTGCTATCGCGCTGATTTAGTACTTTTTCAGGTGAGATAAATGCTTCCCGGTTGCGCCATCAGGATCCCCTGAACTGGTGCAAAAGCACCAAACTGGTGCGTTACCTTTGCTCCAGTTCGTCGAGGTCTGTATACAGCGATGCGATGTTATGGATACGCTGACGTCCTTCGGTCAGGGCGCTATGCAGTAACGCGTTCGCCAGTAAATTGACCAGACTCATGGCACTGCTGTAGCTGTCGAACGCCGATACACTGTCGAGCGGCAGGCCAAAGTGCCAGCGGGCAAGCGTGGTAATACCCGCCGCCTGCGGTTCGCAGATGGCAACGGTCGGTACGCCCTGTTTGTGTAGCGCCTCCAGTACCGGACGGATCACCCGCGGACGGCGGCGAAAAGCGACCACCACCACCACATCCTGCACAGTGATATCCACTAACTCTTCCGCCAGCGTCTGCCCTGGCTGGGGCATCAGCAAAACCTGACCACGGATTTGCATCAGTTGCTGGCGCAGATGCAGAGCCACCGGCGCACTGTTGCGCAGGCCAACAATAAAGACGCGCCGGGCCGCGCCCAGCGCCTGCACCACATCGGCAAACTGCACGGCATCCAGCGCATTAACCCACTGGGTCAGGTTTGCCATCTCCTGCTTATAATGCCTTGCCAGCAGGGTGTTGCCTTGTACGGCGTCGCGGTTTTCCGTAAGCGGCATTCCGCTCTGGCGCAGCGTTCGCACCTCATCGCGCATCTCTTTGAAACGATCATAGCCAAGCCGTTTAAACAGGCGGCTAACAGTGGCTTTTGATACACCGCTCAGGCGGGCCAGTTCGGCACTGTTATAGCTCATCAGATCATCAAAATGATCCATGATAAATGAGGCAACCCTTTGTTCTTGCGGTGATAATTCGTTATAGCACTCACGTAAGCGCGTATCTAACTGCTGCATAGACCCTCCTGCAACTTTTGTTTCACAATAAGCTGACACAGTGAAACGCTTGCCGTCAATCTGGAACAGCTCTTGCTTAGCTCTCTGACTTATCCGAACAAAGAGAGCGTGACGATGCAAAGTAATATTGCCCCTTCCGGTATGGCGGTAACGCCCCACCACCTTGCCAGTGAATCGGCATTATCGGTGTTGCGCCACGGCGGCGATGCGATTGAGGCGATGATCGCCGCAGCGGCCACCATTGCGGTGGTCTATCCCCATATGAATGGTATCGGCGGCGATGGTTTCTGGCTGATTGTGCCCCCCGAAGGCGAACCCCTCGCCATTGACGCCAGCGGCGCCGCCGGGCAACTGGCGACACGGGAGTTTTACGCAGAACACAACCAGATTCCCCATCGTGGTCCGCTGGCGGCACTGACGGTTCCCGGCACGCTGAGCGGCTGGGATGAGGCGCTGAAAGTATCGGCATCGATGGGCGGCGGGCAGTTGCCGCTCTCACGCCTGCTGGCTGATGCCATTCGTTACGCCAGCGAAGGGATCCCGGTGACGCAATCGCAGGCCAGCGCCACGCAAAGTAAATACCCGGAACTGGTCGATGTGCCGGGCTTTAACGAAACCTTTCTCGTTCAGGGAGAAGTTCCACAGGCGGGTAGCCGTTTCTGCCAGCCGCGCCTGGCGCGCACATTAACCCGTCTCGCCACCGACGGACTGGACAGTTTCTATCGCGGAGCGCTCGCCAATCAGATGGCGGCGGAAATGAGTGCGCTCGGCCTGCCGCTGACCGCCCAGGATCTGGCTGCTCATCGCGCTCACCGCCGGGTACCGCTTCGCCTGTCCCACAGCCAGGGAGACGTCTTTAATATGACGCCACCGACGCAAGGGCTGGTATCGCTGGCCATCCTTGGCATTACCGACCATCTGGATATGGCACAGGCCAGTGAAGTTCAGACCATCCACCGCATTGTCGAAGCCACCAAGCAGGCCTTTGGCTTACGTGACCGCTATATCACCGATCCGCGCCACGTTACGCTGCCGGTACAAACGTTGCTGGAACAGGTGCCGCTGCAACGGCTGGCGGCCAGTATCGACGATGAGCGTGCCGCTCCCTGGGGTCAGGGGAAAGGACCGGGCGATACCGTCTGGATGGGCGTGATGGATAAAAACGGTCTGGCGGTGTCGTTTATTCAGAGCATTTATCACGAGTTTGGCAGCGGCGTGGTGCTGCCCGAAAGCGGCGTACTGTTACAAAACCGGGGCGCGGCATTCAGTCTCGACCCGGATCATTTGCTGGCACTGGTGCCCGGTAAACAACCGTTCCACACTCTTAACCCGGCAGCGGCACGGCTGAAAGATGGGCGCACCATGGTCTACGGCACGATGGGTGGCGACGGGCAACCGCAAACACAGGCCGCCATATTTACCCGTCACGTGATGCAAAACATGCCACTTCAGGAAGCCGTAAGCGCTCCCCGTTGGTTGCTGGGCCGCACCTGGGGACAGACATCCGATAGCCTGAAACTGGAGGGGCGATTCAGCGAGGCCACGTATCAGGCGCTGCGAGACCTGGGCCATGACGTGGAATGGCTGCCGGGACTGAGCGAAGCCACCGGGCACGCGGGGGCGATTGTGCGTCATCCCAACGGCATGCTCGAAGGGGCATTTGATCCACGCAGTAACGGCAGTGCGGCCGGTTTTTAAGGAGTCATCATGAGCGATAACACATTTGACTGGCCGACATATATCCGGCTGATGGAACAATTACTGGCAGTGCCGCTGAACGACGAACGTCGGGCAGAACTGGAAGTTCAGCTCACCCGCATTGCAGCTATGGCGCAACCGCTGATGGCTTTCCCACTGCCGCATCGCCAGGAAGGCGCAGGAGAATATCGGCTATGAGTTTATCCATTCGGGACATTCAGCAAGGACTGCGTAGCAAAACGTTTAGCGCACGCGAACTGGCACAGCAATCACTGGCGTTGATTGAGCAGGCAAATCCTGGCATCAACGCCTTTACCGGTGTAACGGCGACACGCATGCTCACCGAAGCTGCGCATATCGATGCCCGACGGGCTGCGGGCGAAACATTGCCTGCGCTGGCAGGCGTACCCTATGCGGTAAAAAACCTGTTCGATGTGGAGGGGGTCACCACGCTGGCGGGGGCAAAACTGTTCAGCACTCAGCCCCCCGCAACAAAAGATGCTTTCGCCATTCGCCAGTTGATGAACGCGGGCGCAACCCTGGCCGGCACGCTCAATATGGATGCCTATGCCTACGGTTTCACCACCGAAAACAGCCACTATGGCGCGACGCGTAACCCGCGGGATACGTCGCGTGTGGCGGGCGGTTCATCGGGTGGCTCAGCGGCGGCCGTTGCTGCCGGAATGGTCAATTTTGCTCTGGGTACCGACACCAACGGTTCTATCCGGGTTCCCGCCTCGCTGTGCGGCGTACTGGGGTTAAAACCCACGTTTGGGCGCTTATCACGCAGCGGCAGCCATCCGTTTGTCGCAAGCCTGGACCACATTGGCCCGCTGGCGCGTAACGTGGAAGATTTGGCCTGCGTTTATGACGCGCTCCAGGGACACGACGGGGAAGACAACTGGCAATCATCACGCGAGCCGGCCGCCACCCTGCCAGCGTTATCCTCGACAGGGGCGCTACGCTGTGCCGTGCTGGAGGGCTATTTTACAACCTGGTGTACGGCAGATGCCCGCGCCGCCGTCAACGCGGTAGCACAGGCTCTTGGAGCTAACCAGACGAAGGTATTGCCGGAAGCGGAGCTGGCACGTTCAGCCGCGTTCTTGCTTTCTGCGGCAGAAGGGGGCAACCATTACCTTCCTGCGCTACGAACGGATGCCGATACGTTTGAACTTAACTCCCGCGAGCGTTTGCTGGCAGGCGCAATGACCCCCTCGGCCTGGTATACCCAGGCACAGCGTTTCAGGGCCTGGTTTCGCGATAAAACGCTGCCGCTGTTTAACGATGTGGATCTGCTTCTGGCCCCGGCGACGCCCTGTAGTGCAACGCCGATTGGCGAGAGCACCATGCGCATTAACCATACCGATTTACCGATTAAAGCCAGTATGGGGATGCTGACGCAGCCCATCTCGTTTCTGGGCCTGCCCGTTGCCACCGTACCGGTGAAAACCGCTTCGGGATTACCCATTGGCGTACAGATTATTGCTGCCCCCTGGCAGGAGTCGCGCTGTCTCCAGGCGGCGTGGCGACTGGAGACAGCGGGCATTCTTTACCCACAGGAAGCATGATGAACAGAGAACATATCGACCGTCCGACAATATTGAATGAGGTCACCGCCGCGTTTTATCGTTATGAACAGGCGCTTATCAGTAATGATGTGGCAGTGCTGGATGAACTTTTCTGGGCGGACCCGCGCACAGTGCGCTACGGCGCAACGGAGAATTTGTATGGCATTGAGGCGATTCGCGAGTTTCGTAATGCGCGTGCGTCCGCCGGGCTGGACAGGCTGCTGCGTAACACCACGATCACCACCTACGGCGAGGATATGGCGGTGGCGAGCACGGAATTTACGCGCGAGAACAGTGAACGGGTGGGCCGCCAGATGCAGACCTGGGTGAAGTTTCCGTATGGCTGGCGGATTGTGGCGGCGCATGTCAGTTTGATGGGGTGATGCGTTTCCCCTCCCCCGGAAGGGGTGAGGGGGACTGCCTGCTCCCCTTTAGAGAGAGCGGGGGTAAAAACTCACACTGGCGTATACGGATGGGTCTTTACCCAATGCCCGGCAATATCCTGACGGCGGCAAATCCACACATCTTCGTGGCTCTGCACATAGTCCAGAAAACGCTGCAATGCGCGGAAACGGCCGGGGCGGCCCAGTAACCGACAGTGCATGCCAATCGACATCATCTTCGGCGATGTCTCACCCTCTTCATACAGCACATCGAAACTGTCTTTCAGGTAGGTATAAAACTGCTCGGCGGTATTAAAGCCCTGTGTGGTGGCAAAGCGCATATCGTTCGCATCCAGCGTATAGGGCACAATCAGGTGGGGTTTCTGATCGACCGTCGTCCAGAACGGCAGATCGTCGCCATAGTAATCACTGTCATAGAGCAGGCCACCCTGCTCCACCACCAGCTTACGGGTGTTAGGGCTATCGCGGCCGGTATACCAGCCGAGCGGTGCTTTGCCAAACAGTGCGGTGAGGATCTCCAGTGCCTGTTGCATATGCTGGCGCTCGGTCTGGATATCCATATTTTGATAGTGGATCCAACGCCAGCCGTGGCTCACCACATCATAATCCGCCGCTTTGATCGCCGCGACAATCTCCGGGTTACGCGCCAGCGCCATCGCGATACCAAACACCGTCAACGGCAGGCCGCGCTTCTGGAATTCATTGTGGATACGCCAGAAACCTGCGCGGGAACCGTATTCATACAGCGAGTCCATGGACATATGTATTGCCGGGTAACTCGCCGCGCCAATAATGTCTGACAAAAACTGTTCAGAACCGGCGTCGCCATGCAGGACATGGTTCTCACCGCCTTCTTCGAAATTCAGGACAAACTGCACGGCTATGCGCGCCCCGCCTGGCCACTGGGCATGAGGAGGTTTCCCGGCGTACCCCGCCATATCGCGCGGGTAGTCATCGGTAAAGTGCCATACAGGCTTGTCCGTATCTGAATGCATGCTGATTCGACCTCTTTTTGGGGCCGCTTTCAGCTCAGTATTTCAAAGCATCCTGAAAGCGGCTTTTTATTGGGATACGCCAGATCGCCGTACTTGCTGGTACCAAGCCCCAGTGTCAGGAGAGATTCCACCATTTTCACCGCGGCAGTGACGCCATCGATCACCGGAATACCCAGCTCCTGCGTCAGCTCGCTGGCAAGGTTCGCCATCCCGCCACAGCCGAGAACAATAGCGCCGCTATTATCTTCCCGTCTGGCTTGTATACAACGCTCGCGTACTTTCTGTTGAGCAAGACCCGTGCCATCTTCTAACGCCAGCACCGGTAAATCGATCGCATGCAGTGCGGCGCAGTGATGCCCGAAGCCATATTGCTGCAATAAATGGCGGGCGATAATCACCGTGCGCGGTAAGGTGGTAACGATAGAAAAACGGGTCGCAACCAGCGTGGCGACATGCATTGCCGCTTCGGCAATCCCTACCACCGGCCCGGTTGCCAGCTCACGAGCCGCCAGCAGCCCCGGATCGCCAAAGCAGGCAATCACATGACCTTGCGCCCCCTGCGCCATGCCTTTTTTTATCTGTTCCAGCACGCCAATGGCGGCGATTGCCTCATCAAAATGCCCTTCAATCGACGCCACACCCTGGGTCGGACAGCTGGCGAGGATCGTCGTACCTGGCGCAGCGACACTGCGGGCCGCGCTGGCAATGGTGTGTGTCATTTCAGGACTGGTATTAGGGTTGATCACCTGTATACAGAATTGCGTCATGCCTGTTCTCCTTGAGTGCCAAACAGCCGCGCAAAATCGGGAAGGATATCGCCGCCACGCTCAAAGCTGAGGCTCGAGACAATATGATCAAAGTGATGCGCCATGGCGTGACTCAGCGCAGCGCCATCTTTTTTACGCAGTAGTTCGATGAGCTTGTCGTGGTCATCGCAGCGGCAACCACGCTGCCAGGGCGCGCCCCAGGCGGCAATCACCAGCGACGAACGTTGCGCCAGTGTGGTCACAATATCGGTCACCACCGCGTTGCCAGAGATAGCCTGCAGCTGGATATGAAATGCTGCGGAATAACGAATCGCTGCCGCGCCGTCATGGTTCTGATGCGCCTCTTCTTCCTGCGCGATGATTTTTTCCAGTCCGACAATATGTGGCGGCTGCAAATGCTCAAGCACCTGCGGCAGGTTGGCGCACTCGATCATTTTGCGGGTGGAGAAGATCGATTTCGATTCATCTATATCCGGTTTGGCGACGAATGCACCACGTCTGGGCGTCATGGTGACCATTTGCACCGTCGCAAGGCGCGTCAGGACCTTGCGGATCCCCGTGCGGCTAACGCCAAACACGTCGGCCAGGGCTTCTTCGGGTAATTTGCTGCCTGGTGGCAGTTGATGTTCGACGATGGCGGTCATCAGCGACTGCCAGATGAAATTTTCTTTATCTTCCAGGTCTGCTGGGGTCTGTAGCCCCGTTGGCTGCTTCATTGGGAAATTCCTTTGTTACGCATTTCTTATCTCTTTGTATACATCATTAAGATATTTTGTATACATAAAATTAAAACCTGGCCTGGTTCATGCAATACAGGATGGCAGACATAACGTCACAATCTGTATTCAGAGGAGCAGATTCCATGCCAAACCTTGAACCAAATTACAAAGACAGTTACAGCCCAAGACTCACTAACAACGATTTGGCCCCGACGCGCGACCAGAACTGGACGTGGTACAACATCTTCTCTTTCTGGATGTCCGACGTACATAGCATGGGCGGATACGTGGTCGCGGCCAGCTTTTTCGCACTCGGCCTTGCCAGTTGGCAGGTATTACTGTGCCTGTTGCTGGGCATCTGTATTGTGCAGTTGTGCGCAAACCTTGTCGCCAAACCAAGCCAAATGGCTGGCGTGCCCTATGCGGTGATCTGTCGCCAGGCATTTGGCGTGTTCGGTGCCAATATTCCTGCCGTCATTCGTGGCCTTATCGCCTTCGCCTGGTATGGTATACAAACCTATCTGGCGGCCAACGCATTAATGCTGGTGATGTTGAAATTCTGGCCTTCTCTGGCCCCCATGACCGAAGGACATTTCCTTGGCCTGTCACATTTAGGCTGGGTCTGCTTCGGCATTATGTGGGTATTGCAGGCGCTGGTGTTCTGGCACGGAATGAGCGCGATTAAACGCTTTATTGATATCGCAGGCCCGGCAGTCTACGTGGTGATGCTGGCGCTGGCAGTGTGGATCCTGTCGCAAACCGGCTTTAGCGGCATCTCATTTACCCTTGCCAGCAAAGAGTTGACCGCGGGCGAGCAAACCTGGCAGATGATTACCGCGACGGCGCTGGTGGTCTCTTATTTCTCCGGGCCACTGCTGAATTTTGGTGACTTCTCTCGCTACGGCAAAAGCATGCAGGAGATTCGTCGCGGTAACCGCTGGGGTCTGCCGTTCAACTTCCTGCTGTTCTCCATCGTTACCGTGGTCATCGTGTCGGGTACACAGTCGCTGTTCGGCAAAATGATCACTGACCCAATCGAAACCGTCAGCCACGTAGGCAACAGCCTGGCGATGGCGATTGGCCTGCTGACCATGATCATTGCCACCATCGGGATAAACATTGTGGCGAACTTCGTCTCCCCGGCGTTCGATTTCTCTAACTGCTCACCGCAGAAAATCAGCTTCCGCACCGGCGGAATGATCGCGGCTGTCGGCTCCGTGTTGCTGACGCCGTGGAACCTGTTCCAGTCACCGGAACTGATCCACTATACGCTGGATGTTCTGGGCTCCTTTATCGGGCCGCTGTTCGGTATCCTGCTGGCCGATTTTTACCTGATTAAGCGCGGAAAGGTATTTGTCGATGATCTGTTTACCGTCTCCCCGAACGGGCGCTACTGGTACAAAAACGGTATCAACCCGAAAGCGGTTGCCGCGCTGGTGCCATCGGTCGCCGTGTGCCTGATTATTAGCTTTATTCCGTCACTGCACGAAGTGGCGAACTTTAGCTGGTTTATCGGCGTGTTCCTGGGCGCAGGCAGCTACCGCTGGATTGCGCGCCACGATCGTGAAGGCGTTAGCGAAGGGTTTGCTCCGCGTCGCGCAACGGCGAAAGAGTAAATGTAAAAAGGCCCGGACTGGGGTGGTCCGGGCCTGATGCATCAATTTTCGTTTATTTTTAAGCAAAACAAATCGATGCGTAAAATATAGCAAAACATTGCGGTAAAGATTGATAGTTCATCATTTAATAAATATATAAAGCAGACGTTTTTCTAACAAAGCCTATATCACATCATACCATCCTCCTTCAAACGCATTACAAGATCTGGCGAACAATCGCAACCTAATTTCAGAAAAAGTAATAACATTCCTCCTTGAATTTACCTGACATACCTTTGTACACTTCTGCAAAAACTAATCTATTGAAGTGCCAGCAACGTTCTAATTATTAGTTTTTAATATGCAAACAACACTCATAACAAAAAAACACTTCATTATATTCAGCTCAAGAATCATTCTTGAAATGAATTAATGGTAATTAGATATCACCCATGGAAGGGAGACGTTAACGATGGAGATCGTGATTCGTGCGTTATGCACAGCCTTATTGTTTCTAACTACGACGTCGATAGCTGGCATTCAGCCAAGTGGCACGCGTATTATCTACCCTGCCGCTAAGCGGGAAGTGACGTTTACCATCGCCAATAATGCCACTACGCCACGCCTGATTCAGGCCTGGATAGATCAGGGGGAGACAGATACTCAGGGCAAAACCGCCGAATCGCCCTTTATCGTTACACCACCTATTTTTCGCATAGACCCCGATAAGGGCCAGACGCTGCGGATTATATTTCTCGGCGGTGATATTCCACAGGACCGGGAATCGATCTTCTGGCTAAACATCCTCGAATTGCAACCCACTCCCGCCGGTAAAAAACAGGGAGAAAACAATGTAGTGCAGTTTACCATTCGTACCCGATTAAAGTTATTTTATCGCCCGGAAGGTTTACCCGGTAAACCAAAGGATGCAATTAGTCAGATTCGCTGGCGCATTGTTCCGTCGGGTAAAGAATATCGACTCGAGTGTAATAACCCATCTGTGTTTAACATCTCTTTCCATGATATTCAGCTTCCGGGAAATGCTCATAACGATGAAAACCCACTTCATGGGATGTGTCCATCAAAAGGAATTGCGCAATTTACACTTTTGAGCTCACCACCACCGGCCAGTGGAAAAATAAAGCTCAGCATCATTAATGATTTTGGTGGCTTCGACGAACACGAAGCCAGTTACACCCATTAGTTTGGACGTGGATACTATAAGGATATATAACCATGAACTTTCGTACTCTTTCTCGTCATCTGGCAGGGATAACGGCATTATTATTACTTAGTCTGCAGAGCTATGCCGCGAGTTGTAAATTTGCCCCTGGCTCTTCCGTACAGAATTTCTCGGCTGCGATTACTAAATCACTTGCCGTGCCGCGCGATGCGCCAATAGGACCAATAGGCACCGCAATTCAGGTTGTTAGTGGCGGCCCGTCAGCAATGCTGACCTGCGATTGGGGGAGCGATAACAGAATTTATAATATGTACAAGTTACTCTCACCAGGTAGCGCGACAAGCACTTACGGGGTTTATCAAACGAATGTACCGGGGATTGGGTACAAAATAAGTGTTACGATTTTTTCTGGAAGCAGCTTATATACTGTGACTGATTCACTGAAGTGGCTGAGCTACGTAGGTAAAGAGGCCTCGACAGACCCCATCGTAACCCAGTCAGCCCAAATTTATAGTGTTTCGGTGCAATTTTATGTTACTGGTCCTGTTACCCCAGGTAACGTAACCTTTAATGTCCCCACACTTTCTGCATTTATGGGGCCAACGAGTAATAGTGAAGTCGGCGCAGCTAACTACAGTAATTTCACTATTACTGGCTCCGTCCCGGTTACCGTACTTGCCTGCGAAACCCCGGATATTACTGTTGATCTAAAAAGACATGACAGCGCAGAATTCCCTGCCGTCGGTTCGACAAGTTCTGCAACTGACTTCAATTTCGTCATTAAAAATTGTCCGGCAAAATTAAACTCGGTTAACTACACCTTTAAACCCGCCTCCGGCATCACCCTGAAAGGTAGTGGCACCGGGCAATATCTGACGTTGGATAGCAGTTCCACCGCCAGCGGCATTGGCGTTCAGGTGCTTTACCGTGACGGCTCCAACGTCCCGTTCAACCAAAAAACGAGTTATACGGGCTACAGCACATCTACGGGCGGAAGTTACACAATTCCGATGAAAGCGCGCTATATCCGAACAGGGAGCATCAAGGCGGGTACCGCAAACTCAGCGCTGGAATTTGATATGGCATATGAGTGATTACCTAATACAAAAAAGCCCGGAAAGGTGGACTGCCCCCATAAAGTCGGACAGTTCTTGTTAAGCGGCTTTCAGCGCCTGGGTCCAGTATTCACCGGACTCAGGCCTTTTAATTTCAGGCTTATGCGCTCAAGGTTGTAGTAATGGATATCGTCTTCTCATGGCAGGCTATCAGGCCAGGTTAAAGGCACAGGGGATGGAGCAAAGGATGTCACCAAAAGGAAACTGCCTGGGTAATGCGAGCGATGGAGAACTTCTTCGGAACACTGAAATCGGAGTGTTTTTATCTGAGCCAGTTCAGCGGCCTCAGTGAGCTGAGGCTGCAATTAGTCGTTGTACTGTTTTAAGGTCCACCAGCAGTCCCTGCTTTCTCAGTGAGCTCGTGCTCCTGCGGAAGCCATAACGATCTTTGTGATAGTAGTCTATGTCACTGTTTTGCCTTTCAGGCCAGCATGCCTGTCCACCCGCTTGAGCGCATTCATATTGTGATACCACTTACTACGGGACATACCAGCCGCACGCAGGAGATCACTGAGCACATGTTCAGATCTTAGCCCACTGATTATTTAGGCTTTTTCCGTCTTTCTCGCTTTGAGCTAAGGCTTTTAAATTTTTAGACAGGCATTCTCGGCTCGCAGATAACAAAGCCCCACCCGCAGTTCTTCGGGTGAGAGTTTTCCAAGACTACATCAGAAAGTGGAGAAGCCCTGGGAACAGTCAGGACAACAGTCAGCGGGAACGCCGAAGAATGACGGTCATTTTTTCAGGTGATGCCATCAATGCCATGCAACTACAATAATTTCATATCTACGCGAGATATACATATTGAGAGTTGATAAAAACCTGTACTCACCGTATCAGGTATATGTAATAGATCGATAAAACAGAATGAATTGAGCTAAACGATATGAAGGTTTATGCCCGAGAATGAGATAAAAATTATTCAGGCAGATTATATAAAATCCGTAGCGAGACTCAGAGAGGAAGATATCAACAGACGAAAAAAAACCGCATTCGTTTTACAACGCTGCGGTTTTCTTACTTATCAGATGTCACAGACACCTGAACTAAATGTTGGCGGAACGGACGGGACTCGAACCCGCGACCCCCTGCGTGACAGGCAGGTATTCTAACCGACTGAACTACCGCTCCGCGATGTTCCCGTTGGGGAACGAGGCGCATATTACGGATTGTGCTTAGAGCCGTCAACGCTTTTTCTGATGATTTGTATCGTTTGCTGCAAAAATCACCCAAAGCGCCATTTTATCATCAAAAGTTAAGGGGTTACGCGCGCCAGAGACAGCTTCCGCCCTTTTTTTGCACCAGGTCCAGGCGAGACTCATGCGCCGCCAGCTCTTCATCACTGGCTAAAACAACCCGTAACTTATTTGCCTGACGGACAATGCGCTGAATACTGGTTTCCCCCTGCTGCTGTTGCCCCTCACCTTCCATTGAAAAAGCCATTGAAGTTTGACCACCGGTCATCAGCAGATATACATCAGCCAGAATCTGGGAGTCGAGTAACGCCCCGTGCAGAGTACGTTTACTGTTATCGATTTCATAACGTGAGCAAAGCGCATCCAGACTATTACGCTTGCCGGGAAACATACGCCGCGCCAGCGCCAGACTATCGGTGACCTTGCAGAACGTCTCAGTCTTTGGAATGCCGCGATTTAGTTTGCTGAATTCATAATCAAGAAAGCCGATGTCGAACGATGCGTTATGAATGACGAGCTCAGCACCGCGCACATATTCGATAAACTCATCAGCAATGTCGCCAAACGTTGGTTTATCAAGCAAAAATTCATCCGCAATACCGTGAACGCCAAATGCTTCTGGATCAACCAGACGATCGGGCTTGAGATAGATGTGGAAGTTATTCCCCGTCAGGCGACGGTTAATCACTTCGACGGCACCGATCTCAATGATTTTGTGCCCTTCATAGTGTGCGCCGATCTGGTTCATACCGGTGGTTTCGGTATCGAGGACGATCTGTCGAGTAATTGCAGTGCTCATAGCGGTCATTTATGTCAGACTTGTCGTTTTACAGTTCGATTTCAATTACAGGAAGTCTACCAGAGATGCTCAAGCAGGTAGAAATTTTCACCGATGGCTCTTGCCTGGGTAACCCAGGGCCCGGTGGCTATGGCGCGATTCTACGCTTTCGCGGCCGCGAAAAAACATTCAGCGAAGGTTATCGTCTGACCACTAACAACCGCATGGAGCTGATGGCCGCGATTGTCGCGCTGGAAGCCCTCAAAGAACATTGCGAAGTCATTCTTAGCACCGACAGCCAGTATGTTCGCCAGGGGATCACCCAGTGGATCCACAACTGGAAAAAGCGCGGCTGGAAAACCGCAGAAAAAAAACCGGTGAAAAACGTCGATCTCTGGCAACGCCTGGATGCCGCTCTCGGCGAGCATAAAATCCGTTGGGAATGGGTAAAAGGCCACGCCGGGCACCCGGAAAATGAACGCTGTGATGAACTTGCTCGCGCCGCAGCATTGAAGCCAACGCAGGAGGATATCGGCTATCTGGCCGATCAGGGTTGACGTGTCTGGCGGGTTGCACTAACGGTCTGGCGTACGCTGGGTTTTGCCCGGCGCATCTTCATTGGATTGAGCGTTAACGGGATCGTGCGTTTACGCGCCACTATTAATTGCATGCAACCCAATGCGGGCAGATGGGTGTTTAACAATTTCCCCCCCTGTTTCGTCCAGGGAATGACCCGAAAACAGCTATAATGAAGCACCTCAAAATTCAGCAGAGATAGCCAGTCAAGCTGGCGCATCAGGGTAAACATACGGCTGCTGATTGCAGGCGAACGGCGTACAAACGGAATAGCTTTCC
Organism: Phytobacter palmae; assembly: GCA_900112785.1. Lineage (GTDB taxonomy): Bacteria > Pseudomonadota > Gammaproteobacteria > Enterobacterales > Enterobacteriaceae > Phytobacter > Phytobacter palmae. The sequence goes on from FONB01000002.1 coordinate 586,286, forward strand.
CTATTCCCAGCAGGCTGACAGGATTGAAACCGCTAATCACCAACCAGCCATCATCGATCAGCACACGATCGACCTCCTGTAGCAGGCGATGCGGATCAGGACACCAGGCGAGCGTGTGGCCCAGCAGGCAGGCATCGACGGATTTCGCCGCAAAAGGAAGATGCAATGGATCAGCGCGAACGTGAACAGGGTCGCCGGTGAGTGAAACATTGACCTGATGGGAAATAGCGCAACTTTCAGCATTGATTTCTGCGCTGAGATTGCCAATCTTAAGCAGATGAAATCCATACATTTTTGCAAACCATGGTCTGAGCTCTTTCTCAAGTGCTTCACGGTAATACTCGCCCTTAGGCAACTCAGCCCAATGTGTCGGTGCTATGTACTTACGGGGAGTCCTTGCCGGTTTCATCACAACCTTCCATTAAGCTTTAAGAGGTAACTATGAATCTTACCAGTATTCCCGCATTTCAGGACAATTACATCTGGGTGTTAAGTGAAGATGACGGCCACTGCCTGATTGTTGATCCCGGCGAGGCAGCCCCCGTCTTAAAAGCTCTCGAAGAGAATCACTGGCAGCCCGCTGCAATCCTGCTCACGCATCATCATAACGATCATGTTGGCGGCGTGCAGGAACTGAGCCAGAAATTTCCGAATATTGTGGTTTATGGACCGGCAGAGACACAACATAAGGGGGCGACAAAAATCGTCGGTGAGGGCGATCGGCTGCAGATTCTTGGACATGAATTCAGCGTATTTCACACGCCAGGTCACACTTTAGGACATATCTGTTACTTTAGCGCACCTTATCTTTTTTGTGGCGATACGATGTTTTCTGGCGGATGCGGAAGACTCTTCGAAGGCACGGCAGATCAGATGTTTGCCTCTTTTTGTAAGATTGATGCGCTTCCTGACGATACGCTTATTTGTTGCGCACATGAGTATACTTTAGGAAATATTAAGTTTGCTCTTAGTCTCTTACCCCACGATCCTGACCTTAACGAATATTATCGAAAAGTTAATGAGTTACGTGCAAAAAATCAAAAAACACTCCCCACAACTCTGAAAATTGAGCGTCGCATTAATGTTTTTTTACGCACACAAGATACTGATTTAATTGAAGTAATAAATAAAGAAACAACGTTGCAACAAGCTAATGAGCGTTTTGCCTGGTTAAGGTCAAAGAAAGATAACTTCTGACAATTGCGGGTTGCCTTTTTAAAACTTCGCCGTTATGATCGCTCGTCTTTTAAGCAACTATTGACACACACATGAAGGCAAAAGCGATATTATTCGCCTCTGTCCTGCTTGTGGGGTGCCAGGCGTCTAAGAACGATGGTACCGTACAACAGCACGCACAGAGCCTTTCTGCAGCTGGTCAAGGGGAAGCAGGGAAGTTTACAAGTCAGGCGCGGTGGATGGACGATGGAACATTCGCCGGGCAGGAGCAAGACTTGTGGGCTTCCATAAGCGACGAGCTAAAGATGGGAATTCCGGAAAATACCCGGATTCGCGAACAGAAACTAAAGTATTTAAGCAATAAGAGCTATCTCCACGATGTAACTTTACGGGCAGAGCCGTATATGTACTGGATAGCAGGGCAAGTTAAAAAACGTAACATGCCCATGGAACTGGTACTACTACCCATAGTGGAGAGCGCTTTTGACCCACATGCAACGTCTGGTCGCAATGCCGCAGGCATTTGGCAGATCATTCCAAGCACGGGTCGTAACTATGGTTTAAAACAGACTCGCAGCTACGATGCGCGTCGTGACGTGGTGGCATCCACAACGGCTGCCCTCGACATGATGCAGCGTTTGAACCGTATGTTTGATGGCGACTGGTTATTAACCGTTGCCGCCTATAACAGCGGTGAAGGGCGAGTACTGAAGGCAATGAAAGTGAATAAGGCGCGGGGGAAACCCACGGACTTCTGGTCACTTTCACTGCCACAGGAAACCAAAATTTATGTGCCAAAAATGCTGGCATTGAGTGACATACTCAAGAACAGCAAGCGGTACGGTGTGAGTCTGCCAACGTCAGACGAAAGCCGTGCACTGGCGCGTGTCAGGTTGAGCAATCCGGTGGAGCTGGATCAACTGGCGGATATGGCGGGTATTTCGGTCAGCAAACTTAAGACCTTCAACGCAGGCGTTAAAGGATCAACCTTAGGTGAAAGCGGGCCGCAATATGTCATGGTGCCTCAGAAACATGCGGATCAGTTGCGTGAGTCTCTGGCGTCAGGTGAAATCGCCGCCGTTCAGCCAACGCTGGTTGCGGAAAATACGCCGCTTGCCAGTCGCAGCTATAAAGTGCGCTCAGGTGATACTATTTCGGGTATTGCGTCACGTCTTGGCGTGACGACAAAAGATCTCCAGCAGTGGAATAACCTGCGTGGAGCAAACCTGAAAGTGGGTCAGAACCTGACGGTTGGCGCAGGCAGCAGTGCGACGCGTCTTGCGAACAATAGCGATAGTATTACCTATCGCGTACGCAAAGGCGATTCGCTCTCCAGCATTGCTAAACGCCACGGCGTTAATATCCGTGACGTCATGCGCTGGAACAGTGATACCGACAATCTGAAGCCTGGCGATCAGCTGACGTTGTTTGTGAAAAACAGCACGTCGCCAGACTCCTGAAGCAAGAAATATCAAAAAGGCACCGTTTCCCCCGGTGCCTTTTTTGTTATGCGCTTTTCTGCGCTTCGGCCATGATGGTGTCACTGGTAAAAGAGCCGTCCTCTGTCAATTCGAAGTAGCGCTTCACCTCCTGCGATGCACTTTGCTGATACAGCCTGATGGCTTCGCTCAGCGCCAGTGGCGTACGCATACGCGCAATCCACGAACCGTATTCTAATGGCAAGCGATCGGTGATGAGATTACACGTCGTCAGGCCTGCATCATTAAGCAGCGAAAGCCATTCGCCGCTGGAATAATTGCGTACATGTGAAGTATCGCGTAACGCTTCGACCGTCTGCAGCCAGATGTCCCGCACCGGATGTCCCGGAGACATCACGTCCATAATAATGACCCTTCCACCGGGCTTAAGCACACGCTTCACTTCGCGCAGCGCCTGCCCAACATCATGCCAGTGGTGGGCAGAATAACGACTGATCACCACATCAAACGAGCTGTCATCAAAGGGCAGAATCTCAGCATAACCCTGACATGTCGTCACATTGTCCAGGCCGCGTTCTTTTGCTGCTTTGGCCACCACGTCCAGCATCTGGCTGGAAAGGTCGTATGCCGTTACCTGTGCAACCTGACCCGCGGCCACAAAACTGGCATGCCCTGCTCCACAGCCTAAATCCAGCACCCTGGCCTCTGGAAATGCACTAAGCCGTTCCGCCAGCCGTTGTAAATCACGGCCAGAAGCATGTACTGCGCTGGTTAAATAGGCGCTGGCTTGTGCACCAAACTGCTTTTCGACGTTGTCATGATGGGAACCTGTGGTCATTGTGTTGTCCTTAATTGAGTTGAAATAAAGGGCAGCACCTCGGATCAGGCCTGCCCGACGGCAGACCTGACATAACCATTACTGATCAGGCTTGCCGGGACTGAATTCTACTAGTAGCGGGTTGTGGTCGGATGCGCGCGTAACCAGCACGGAGGCTTCCTGCACGTTCAGACCACGATAAAAGACAAAATCCAGAGGGCGACCAAACGCCCGACGGCGATTGTCATCCGTAAAGCGTACCTGACGTAGTGACATCTCACGCGAGAAGCGATAAAGCGCATTCATACGTGGACGACTCCAGGCGTTGAAATCGCCGGCCATGATAACCGGGCCATTGTGACGCAGGATTTGATCACCAATTGGCAGAAGCTGTTTACTGTAAACATCGACGCCAAGGCTGAAATTCACCGCATGCACATTCACCACCATCAGGTTTCGCATATCCGGCAATGGATAAACCGTCACCAGCGCTGATTTGGCAAGGCGCAGGATCGGCTCTCGTTCTCGCAACGGACAGCAATAGACCGGATGAGCGGAAGAGAGCGTCATCACACCGGAGGGATGTTGAGGCAAAACAAATGCGGGAACCTGATCGGCGGCGAGATAGTTAGTGGTCGCAAACCTGACCAGTTCAGGCGTAGTTTGCGCTTCCTGCAATAAAACCAAATGCGCGTCTTTGCCAAAACTCTGCAAAACGGAGAGCCACTCGGCGCGCTGCTGTTTGAAGATATTCCATACCAGAACCCGGATTTTGTCATCACTGCTCAGGGGGGCACCCGCTGGCAATGCCTTACCAATACTCGCGAAGGACCCCGGCGGCATAATGCGCTCCGCAGGTTGTCCGGCAACATATCGCATGGCATAGGTATTTTTGGGCACTTTCGGTTTTAAACCTCTTCGTTTTAAACCCCGGAACAACAATAAGGGGTCATTCAGTTATAGGGATTTTAGCGCAGAGTTTCAACGACAATGGGCAGAAAAGCCTCAAGTAAAAGTTAGTAAGCGCTCAATCACATCAATGAATAAATAGAGTATGGCAGGGAAGCTGGCAGGATGATTTAATAGCCAGACGATTATAATAGAGATCAACTATTGCTACAGGCGCAACAATGAAAGCCACCTCAGAAGAAATGATGATATTTGTCGCCGTTGTGGAAAGCGGCAGCTTTAGCCGTGCCGCAGAACGCCTGGGCCAGGCTAATTCAGCTATCAGCCGGGCAATAAAAAAACTGGAGAGTAAACTGGGAGTTAACCTGCTTAATCGCACAACTCGTCAGTTGAGCCTTACAGAAGAAGGCGAGCGCTATTTTCGTCGGATTCAGGGCGTGCTGCAGGAGATGGCAGCCGCAGAGACCGAGGTAATGGAGGCCAAACTGACACCCCGCGGCGTTTTACGCATTGATGCCGCTACGCCTGTGATGCTGCATTTTGTGATGCCGATGATTAGGCCCTTTCGCGAACGCTACCCGGAAATAACATTGTCGCTGGTTTCCAGTGAAACTTTTATCAATTTAATCGAACGAAAAGTAGATGTCGCGATCCGCGTGGGTAAGCTGACCGACTCCAGTCTGCGGGCCCGACCAATTTTTACCAGCTACCGCAAACTGATTGCATCACCGGATTATCTCGACCGCTGCGGTATACCCGAAACTGCAGAAGATTTAAAAAATCATACCTGTCTCGGGTTTACCGAACCTGTCTCGCTGAATACCTGGCCCGTTGCCGCCCAGGATGGCCAACTTTATGAAATCGACTGCAGCATTTCTTCTAACAGCGGTGAGACGCTTAAACATCTCTGCCTGAGCGGTAACGGTATCGCCAGCCTGTCTGATTTTATGATCGCAAAAGAGCTGGAAAGCGGCGAGCTGGTGGAAGTCCTGGCGAGCAAGCGTTTACCGGTTGAGACACCATTCAGCGCGGTCTACTACAGCGACCGCGCTGTCAGTACACGCATACGAGCGTTTATTGATTTCATTAGCGAATATCATTCCTGATACTCCTCCGGTACGCCTCGCGCGTGCTTTCAAACTCTTTATCTCATTTCACTCTGTGCAGAGTAAATCGACTCAATCATAGTAACTTGCATTTTGATAGTTACTATGAGAATGTGCTTTCCAGATAAGTTCTGGAGAGAAGAAATGAAAAACGAACCGCTTTGCGAAGCCCCTTGCCCCATCGCCAGGAGTCTGGGCCGCATTGGTGATAGCTGGAGCATAATAATTCTGCGTGATGCTTTCGCAGGCTTTACCCGTTTCGATGAATTTCAAAAAAGCGCAAACGTGGCGCCCAATATTCTTTCACGACGCCTGAAGGAGTTGGTGGACGACGGTTTACTGGAAAAAGTCTGTTACAGCAGTACGCCCCCTCGCTATGAGTACCATTTAACCGAGCGTGGACGTGACTTTCGCCCGGTAATCATCGCGCTTGCCGAATGGGGTAATCGTCATTTTGCAACGGAAGGCCGTCAGATCCAGTTGGTCGAGAAAGAGACCCAGCGTCTGGTTCACGCCATAATGGTCGATGCCGAAACCGGCCATCCCCTTACGCCCGAGAAATACGCTTTGGTTCCAGGCCCCGCCGCTTCTCCCATGATTCGTTATCGCCATGACTATCTGCAACGCAAACGTGCTGGTGACAACACACAAAAATTCGCGCCGCAATTACATCTGGATCAGCATCATGAATCTTAAGAGTAAAAAACGCGCCGTTACCTTATCGTTATCCGGTATCGCTGTATTAGGTGCAGTAGGTTATGGTGCCTGGTGGTATACAAATGCCCGTTTTTTGCAGTCGACGGATGATGCTTACGTTGGTGGAGATATCAGCGCCATTTCGGCGAAAGTCTCTGGTTATATTCAGGAGATCGCCATAAAAGACAATATGCCAGTGAAAAAAGGTGAGTTACTTGTTCGCCTTGATGCAAGGGACTATCAGGCGGCACTGGCAAAAGCGGAAGGTGAAGTTGCTGCTCAACAAGCGGCGATGGCTGACCTTATTGCCACCCGACAATTGCAACTGGCGACCATCGAAGGTTCGGCTGCCAGCCTGGGGGCCGCACAAGCAACCACGCTGAAAACGGCGGGCGACAGCCGCCGCTACAATGCGCTGGCGCAGACGGTTGCTATCTCAGCACAGGTGCGAGAAAACGCCGAGGCAGATTACCATCGAGCCAGGGCAGAAGAAGGCAAAGCCCGGGCAGATAAAGCTGTTGCCGAACGCCAGCTATTGGTGCTTGATGCACGGGAAAAACAAATTCGCGCAGCCCTCGCTCAGGCACAGGCAGGACTGGATATGGCCCGTCTCAATCTCAGCTATACAGAGATCCGCGCTCCTTTTGATGGCGTTGTTGGCAATAGACGCGCATGGTCTGGCTCATTCGTGAGTAGCGGTACGCAGTTGCTCTCTCTGGTCCCCAGTCACGATTTATGGGTAGACGCCAACTTCAAAGAAAATCAGCTGGCGAATATGCGCCCCGGCCAGCCAGCGACAGTGGTTGCAGATGTTATGCCAGGACATACCTTTACCGGACATGTCTTGAGCCTTTCTCCTGCAACCGGTTCCCGCTTCAGTCTTCTGCCTGCTGAAAACGCAACCGGTAATTTCACCAAAATTGTTCAGCGCATCCCGGTTCGCATAGCTCTGGATGGCGAAGCGTCACGATTAGGACTTCTGCGCCCTGGTTTGTCTGTCTCTGTTACCGTGGATGAAAAGAGTCGCCAATGAGTACTGCAATTGCCCCAGCGCAGCTGCAGGGCACGGCGCTGCCAATGAACCAAAAGCTCTTTGCTTTCGCCACTATGTGCCTCGGAATGTTCATTGCATTGCTGGATATTCAAATCGTCTCGGCATCTCTACGTGATATCGGCGGCGGTCTTTCTGCTGGCGATGATGAAACAGTGTGGGTGCAAACCAGCTATCTGATCGCAGAGATCATTATCATTCCCCTGTCAGGGTGGCTTGCCAGGGTGATGTCGACCCGCTGGCTTTTTGCCGCGTCGGCTGCTGGTTTTACGCTGATGAGCCTGCTGTGTGGATGGGCGTGGAATATCCAGAGCATGATTACTTTTCGTGCGTTGCAGGGGCTGGCCGGAGGCTCAATGATCCCGCTGGTATTCACGACTGCATTTGCATTTTTTCAGGGCAAACAGCGTGTTATCGCCGCTGCCACGATTGGCGGTCTTGCTTCGCTGGCACCGACGCTGGGCCCTACGGTAGGGGGCTGGATCACTGAAAATTTCAGCTGGCACTGGTTGTTTTTTATCAACATATTGCCAGGCACTTATATTGCGATAACAGTACCTCTGCTGGTTAATATTGATGCGCCAGGCCCTGGGTTATTGCGCGGCGCGGACTACCTCAGCATCGTACTTTTAGCAGTGTCCCTGGGTTGTCTGGAGTATACGCTTGAGGAAGGACCACGCTGGGGCTGGTTTGATGACAGCACCCTGACCATCACGGGTTGGCTGGCGTTGTTGTGCGGGATAGCTTTTGTCATACGGACACTGCGCCATTCCCAGCCAGTCATGGATCTACGCGCGCTTTCCGATCGTACATTCACTCTGGGCTGTTACTTTTCATTTATGGCCGGGGTCGGGATCTTCTCCACTATCTATCTGACGCCACTTTTTCTGGGTATGGTCCGAGGTTTTAGCGCACTGGATATCGGCCTTGCCATCTTCTCCACTGGCTTGTTTCAGGTACTTTCGATCCCTTTTTATTCCTGGCTTGCCAACAAAGTGGACTTGCGTTGGCTACTCATGGCCGGACTGCTGGGATTTGCCTTCTCAATGTACAGCTTTATTCCACTCACCCACGACTGGGGAGCGAAAGAACTCCTGTTGCCCCAGGCGTTTCGCGGTCTCGCACAGCAATTCGCCGTTGCCCCGACTGTCACGCTTACGCTTGGCAGTTTGCCTCCCGCACGTCTAAAACTAGCATCAGGGCTGTTTAACTTAATGCGTAATCTGGGTGGTGCCATTGGTATCGCGCTTTGCGGCACCGTTATCAACGATCGTACAAATCTTCATTACAGTCGCCTTGCCGATCATCTTAACAGTACAAACCTCAACTTAAGCGATTTTGTACAGACTCGCGCCGCAGTATTAATGAATCAGGGGATGGACACCAGTTCAGCACAGACAGCCGCCCTGAAAAATCTGGCTGCATTAGCACTAAGAGAAGCAAGGACGCAGGCATTTGCCGACGCGTTCTATTTGATCATGATCGGATTCTTAATTGCCGCTGCGCTGGTCCCTTTTATGAAGAAGCCGCAGGCATAGCATGACAACATCAGGAGAGATTTATGAATAGTCTACAAAGACGCATTGTCGTGACAGGGATGGGCATTGTCAGCCCGCTGGGTTGCGGCGTCCAACATGTCTGGCAATCGCTGCTGGAAGGGAAGTCGGGTATCCGATCACTGCCTGAATCGGTCGTCGAAGATATCGCCTGTAAAGTGGCAGGCCAGGTTCCCACAATTGAAGAAGATCCCCGGTACGGTTTTGATCCACTATCCGCCATTCCGGCAAAAGAGCGCAAGAAGATGGATCGCTTCATTGAATTTGCTCTGGTGGCAGCACAGGAAGCACTTCATCAGGCGAACTGGTTTCCACAAGAGCAGGCGCTAAAAGATCGTACTGCGACCATCATTGCGACAGGTATTGGTGGCTTTAGTCAAATAGCCGAGGCAGTACAGACAACCGAACATCGCGGTCCACGCAAATTATCCCCTTTCACGATCCCCTCTTTCCTGGCAAACCTGGCAGCAGGCCATGTTTCTATCGCGCATGGTTTTCGCGGCCCCATAGGTGCGCCGGTTACTGCCTGTGCTGCCGGCGCACAGGCTATCGGAGATGCTGCAAGGTTAATACGGGCCGGTGAAGCAGATATTGCACTGTGTGGAGGCAGCGAAGCCGCAATCCATCGTGTTAGTCTGGCGGGTTTTGCTGCGGCCAGGGCGCTTTCGAGTGGATTTAATGATAATCCAGCCGAGGCATCGCGACCATTTGATCAGGACAGAGATGGCTTCGTGATGGGAGAAGGCGCAGGTCTTCTGGTGATTGAGTCGCTCGAACATGCACTCGCTCGTGGAGCGACACCGCTGGCAGAACTGGTGGGGTATGGTACCAGCGCCGACGCCTATCACCTTACGGCAGGGCCGGAAGATGGCAATGGCGCACGACGTGCAATGGAAGCTGCATTGCAGCAGGCGGGGATCGTGCCGGATCAGGTGCAACATATCAATGCGCATGCCACATCAACGCAGGTTGGAGATAAAGGCGAACTGGCGGCAATACGTGCGCTCTTTGCTGAACATCCGGTTGCCATTACATCAACAAAATCTGCCACCGGACATTTACTGGGTGCGGCAGGGGGTATTGAAGCGATCTTCACCATCCAGGCGTTGCGTGATCAAATAGCACCACCTACCCTGAATCTGCATAATCCGGATATTGCTGCAACTGGCATGCGCCTTGTGGCGCTAACAGCACAGCCGCTAACGATGGAATATGCGCTTTCAAACGGATTTGGTTTTGGCGGTGCGAATGCCAGCCTGCTGTTAAAACGGTGGGATGACTGACAGTAATAATGAAACAAAGGGCCTTGCGCCCTTTGTTTCGCCTGCTTTGCGATAAATGAGCAGACAAAAAAAAGCCGCATCTCGTATGAGATGCGGCTCTTAATAAGTGGCGGAACGGACGGGACTCGAACCCGCGACCCCCTGCGTGACAGGCAGGTATTCTAACCGACTGAACTACCGCTCCACCGAATACTTCTGTAACCACCGGATTGATGCACCGGTTTACTTCTTAATTTGATGCCTGGCAGTTCCCTACTCTCACATGGGGAGACCCCACACTACCATCGGCGCTACGGCGTTTCACTTCTGAGTTCGGCATGGGGTCAGGTGGGACCACCGCGCTAAAGCCGCCAGGCAAATTCTTTGTGCTCTGTCCTGTGTCTTTCGCACTGATACTGCGTTGGCTGCTCTCGTAAAGTCAGTCACATACCTCAGTATGCTCCTTCCTTTTCTTCGTTTGCCGCCTTGTCTCAGCGCAAAATCCTTCGGACTCTGAATCTGAGCTGAAAATCGTCTCTCACGCCAAAACATCTTCGGCGTTGTAAGGTTAAGCCTCACGGTTCATTAGTACCGGTTAGC
>FONB01000026.1 GCA_900112785.1 Phytobacter palmae
ATAACCCCGTCAGCCGTCGCTATGCGGACGTACTGAGAGTGCTCGCTGATCCATTCAATCGTTTCCATCAGGCGCTGATTGATATCTGCGTTATCAACATCCTCTATAGCCACCAGCGGGACGTTGACGCTGTTCGACTGGCGGGAAACGGCATCGGCGATATGTTTGGTGCCGCTTGCCTGCTGGAGGACCATCGCCCACCCCATCGGGAAGATCTGATCACCACCTGCACGAAGCCGGTTAAAAAGCGCGTCCTCAGTAACACCCAGCCATTCAGCGGCTTCGGCGTATCCGCCAGGTAGCGCGGCGATCGTCTTTTTGATTGCGACCACCATCCACGCTGGTTGTTTATCTACTTGCCAGTGATTACCCACGGTTAACTCCTTGAATCTGTGGTTTCTGTCTGGATGTTCTATTGCTAGATTTCTCGTAAAGCTCAGGATGAAATGGCAGTTTTCCATCAGTGCGATATGCAGCCTCAGCGGCTCTTCCTTTCGGAATTAATCGACCTGGTCGATTGCGCCATTGGTAAACGGCCTCGCTGCTGATGTCGAAAAAGGCGGCAACTTTTTCAGCGCTACCAAAGTAGTTTTCAATGTCATCGGTTGTCATAACGCCCCCATTACTAAGTTTTATTAGATATTAAATACCAATCTTTCTTTGGTCAATAAAAACTAAGATTAGTTAGTTTTATTTCGAAGAAGCGATAAAAAATGGAAACAGTTGGTCAGCGAATCAGAGGATTAAGGAAGGTCACGAAGACATCACAGAAAGAGCTAGGTAAGTTCTGTGGCGTAAGTGATGTTGCGGTTGGCTATTGGGAAAAAGATATTAACGTTCCTGGCGGCGAAGCTTTGGGAAGGCTTGCGAAGTTTTTCAATACATCAATTGACTACATACTTTATGGTACTGAATTCGAAGATAAGTTGATAACAAGCATGAGGCGCGTTCCTGTACTCTCGTGGGTGCAGGCAGGGCATTTCACAGAAACAAAGCCGTCTGAAATTATCAGCGAAGCCGAACGTTGGGTAGAAACGTCGCTGCGTGTTAGCGAGAATTCGTTTGCTCTGGATGTCCAGGGAGATTCAATGACAAATCCCAATGGCCTGCCAACCATTCCGCAGGGGGCTACAGTAATTGTCGATCCTGACGCTGAGCCTATTAATGGTAAAATAGTGGTAGCAAGGCTGGATGGTACAAACGAAGCCACGGTAAAAAAACTGGTAATTGATGGTCATCAGAAATTTCTCGTCCCCCTTAATCCGCGTTATCCGAACATTCCAATCAATGGCAACTGCATAATCATTGGTGTAGTCAAAGGCGTTCAGTACGAAATCTAAGTATCCCTTCCCGTCCGAACACTGAACTAAGAAAAGTTTGGTGTTTCTACTTGACCACAAAACTAAGTTAAGTTAGATTTTATTCATCAACAGCGAACAGGCAGGACGCCCATGAAGTAGCCGCCCCAGGCGTATGAAGATGGGGATGATTCGCAGGCAATAAAAAAGCGCCCATAGGACGCTTTGCTCTTTAACAATCTGGATATCCCTAATCGTTAAGCAAACGACCAATTTCTGCCATCGTTGGTGGAGCTGTAAAAGCTGGATTTCGATCCATCAAGAACTTGTTTTCACAATGGAGGCAGCGGCTTTGAAAATAAACAGAAGACTTACTTACAGGGAAAGGATGAAGTATCGATTTTATCTTTTTGGAATAGCAAAGTGGGCAAAGATGCATAGTCACCTCAGTTCCCTGCACAAGCTCCTGTTTCGAATATACAAACGCTCCCGATCCAAGCTGGTTCAAAACATAACCCTCTACTTGGGTCTGAAAGTTTTCATACTCTGCAATTTTTGCTTTGAGATGTATTACCTCTTCATCACGAGAACGAATCACATCACCAAGAGCAAAACATTCACTCTGTAAGTCGATGAGTTTGCAATTGAGTTCAAATGTCGCAGCTTTGATTTCAGCATCATTCTTCGCATCATTGATGACTTTAACCAAACCAGTAGTTTCTTTGAGAGCGGTCAGCGCCGCAGATAGTTCAGCGATCACTTTTAATACTCTTCTTGTCGTTGGGGATATCCAGATTAACCGAATCCTTGTTGTTGGGGAATGACCAGGATCCACTGAGCCTGATGTGGTGAAAAGACAGGCAGATATTAAATCTGTGTAGCCTTAGGGCGGTATCAGCATCTTCCACTTATGAGGCAGATGATAATGTTCTGGCTGGTACCGCCCTCTTTTTACACAACACACAAGAGCATCACCGCAGCGACGGCTCATAACCCAATCGCTACGGGCGGCACTCACCGCAGGTGCTCTTTTGTGTTGTGTGGAGAACTAACGGCGGTTGCAGCCGCCCTTCTGAGGGTTAATCGATGGAAAATGAACGTTTGACCAATATCCCCGACTTCTTCGGGGAACTGGACGGCGGTGTGTTTGAAAACAAACTGGCCGCAGCACTGAATGAAGTCGCCCTGGGTGTTTTGAATAACGGGCAAAAAGGCAAAGTGCAGGTCACCTTCGACCTGTCTCGCCTGAGCAATTCACTGGAAGAGAAGCGCGTGACCATCCAGCACCGCCTTTCTTTCACCAAGCCTACCCCGCGCGGTAAGTCTTCCGAGGAAGACACAACCGAAACCCCGATGTACGTCAATCGCGGCGGCAAACTCACTGTGCTGCAGGAAGATCAGGGCCAGTTGTTCACGCTGGGCGGTGATCCTGCTGCGAAGCTCGCTAAATAAATCCATCCAATCCGACTTTATCTCTTAGCAAAGGAAACCAGTTTATGTCGCAGCAAGTAGACAACACCGCAATCAGCCAGATCCGCGATATGGTGCTGAGCCAGTTCATTGAAGAAAAATTAGCGGGCGCTGATTGCCCGGCAGTCGTCCTGCCAAAAGACGTTTCAGTTGAATCCATTGAACGTCTGCATACTGAACGCTTCCGTTTCCGTGGCAAGCTGGAAACCTCCAGCATTGAAGACTTCGTTCGTTACTCTACCGGCTATGCGGCAGAGGGTACTCGTTGCTTTATCAGCACCGATAAAATGAGCGCTTCCTCGGTATTTAACCTGGGCACCATTACCAAACCCGGCCATGCGGATAATAAAGCGGTTCTGACCCTAAAACGCACCGCTCCATTCACTGCGCTTCTTGCTATCAACGGTGATCGTAACGACCAGAAAACCCTGGCTGAATGGCTGGAAGACTGGTCTGATTTTGTGACTGGATTTGATGCTGACGGCGCGGTAATTGACGCTAAAAAAGCAGCGGCGGCAATTCGCAAGATCACCATTGAAGCAATCAAGAGCGCTGAGTACGAAGATCAGGATTTCAGTGGTCGCCGTTCGGTCATGGAAAGCGTTGAAGCCAGAACCAAAGACATTATGCCTGTGGCCTTTGAGTTCAAGTGTGTTCCGTATGAAGGTCTGGCTGAGCGCCGCTTTAAAGTGCGTATGAGCATCCTCGCCAGCAATCAGCCGCTGCTGGTTCTCCGTATTACTCAGCTCGAAGCCTATGAAGAAGAAATGGCCGTTGAGTTCCGTGATCTGCTCGTTGAGAAATTCACCGACAGCAAAGTAGAAACTTATATCGGCGTCTTTAACGCCTAATTACGCTGCTGCAAATGCCCCTGCGGGGGCATTTATGGAAGCGGAATTTAATTAATTAATCGCCACTGGCGAGGGTTTCCTATAACCAAAAAAAGCGCGGTGCAGCGTGCACATATATTGAGAACTAATGATGAGAATGACTAAAGAGCAGTTGCTGGTTGCCGCTCGCACAGCGGCAAAATATCTCCCTGCGGCGTCAGCCGACATTATGACCGAACTGGCTAACCGTCTGGACGTTACCAGCGTGGCGTTAAGCGAATCGCTGGAGCAGCGTAAGGCACTGGCAGTTGAAAACAACTTCTTGCTGGGGATGGCTGCTCATGAACTAAGCACCTCCTGGCTGCATAACCGCGCCATGCTCGGTATGCAGGCGGCTTTGCTCTGCCTGTCTCAAGGCGACATCAAAGCGGCGCGTGAGTGGCTGGAGGGCACTACTGACGAAGCTGTTGCAGAAATGCCAGACGACATGACCCCGGATGGTTTGCAATTGTGGTACGACGGTTACATGCGCAGCAGCGATGGTAAGAATGGTTTTCTGACCCGCGAAGAATCCCTTATTGAATTGGGTAAAAGCATACCAAGAACATCTGTCTTAATCGCAGCATTGCAATCCGAAGCCGGGGCGAAATCTCTTGATGAAATGGCAACCTTTTGGCGGGAACAGGCCAGCAAAGACAACTGCTCAGTCAATATGAAGAGTAGCTATAACCTGACCGCCGAGCGCGCAGAAAGCTATGCCGCTTATATTCGTTACCAGGCAAAAAATAGCGAGGCCACCAGCAATGGCCGCTAACTCATTCAAAAAGATGACCACGAAGGGCGGTGTGATTAAACGCACCGATACCGGAATGTTTATCAGCCTGGATAACATCTTCGTCAAAGAGGGCTTTAACAAACGCGACGATGACGAGCGTACTCGCCAGGCTGATGACGACCTTTTCAACTACCTCATGAATGGCGGTACCGTTCCCCCACTGGAAGTTACCCCACGCGACGAAGGCGGTGTTTGGGTTGTTGAAGGCCACCGTCGTCGCCGCTGCTATGAGCGCTGCCGTGATGCGGGTAAACCGGTTGACCGCATTCACATCATGCCATTCGTTGGCAATGACGTTGAGCGCCTGGCTCGTGTCATGACCAGTAATAACCAGTTGCCCCTCACCCCGCTGGAACAGGCACAGGTAATTAAGGAACTGGCTACAACTTTCAACCTGACCAATCAGGAAATAGCGAAGCTTGTTCACAAGTCGGTCCCTACGGTTGAGAAGTTACTGACCCTCGCCACTGCTAACCATGACGTTCAGCAGATTGTTAAAAATGGCGAAGTTTCCGTAGGTGTCGCGGTTGAGCGCGTTCGTGAGCACGGTGAGAACGCAGGGAAAGTACTGGAGCAGGATCGCGCCGTTGCCGCTGCTGCTGGCAAAAAGAAAATCACTAAAAAGGTTACCGCCCCGGAGATCAGCGTCAAAAGCGCCCGCCGTCTCGTCGAACTGATCAGCCTGGCCGGTATTGATGATAACGGTGTAGTCACTCTGGAAGGTCTCGCGCTGGCAGAGGTGCTGGCGATTGTTGATGAACATAAGGCTATTTCAGCACAGCGGGAGAAAACAGTATGAGCAACACCATTACTGAACTGCCAGTCGAACGCGACCAGTACGGCTACTGGACACACCCGGAGTACGACAAGTTTTGCGATGGCCGAGAGCACATTTCCACGGATGAATTTAACGCATGGATGAGCGCTAATGGTCTCGAATGGAAGGTGTTTTATCGCGATGAAGATGAAATTGACCCGCAAGTCGATGGTTACGATATCTCCTCATGGCAACCTGAAAATCCTGAGGGTGAGGGTTGGTTTATTGGCTCCATTCACGATAGCGAGGATGGTGCTGTGTGCATATGGCTTCGGAATCTACCTATGAAGGCGAGGCGCGAAGAACACGCGCTTTGCCTCAAATGTAACGAAGGTGCTCGTGGGGGCTGCTCCGCATGTGCCTACAATGAGCGATAACCGGGTGCAGCCGGTGATGTGGAGAGCTAGTAATGGGACAGCTTGTAACTATCAATGATTGGGCGTCAGGTCCGAACGGTTTTAAAGAGCCTATCAGCCGAGCGGCTTTACATAAAATCGCCAAGACCAAACAGACCTACCCACCAGCAATTAAACAAGGTCGCCGTTGGGTAGTGGATGAAGATGCTCGTTTTATCGGTATGGTCGGAAAAGTCGATATTTCGTCTGGAATATCTGATACAGCCCGCCTGTTAGTGGAGAAAGCATTAAATGGCTGCTCGCCCAAGAAAGCATAATATTAACGTCCCTAACCTATATTCGAAATTAGATAAGAGAACTGAGAAAGTTTATTGGCAATACCGCCACCCATTAACAGGGCAATTTATCGGTTTTGGTACCGATCAGGAAGCGGCAAAATTAGCTGCTACTGAATTAAATCGTCTGCTTGCACAGCAGGAAGCCGCCCAGTCGTTTGCCCTCATTGATATGGTCAACCATAAAACGGTTAATTCCAAGAAATCCATACGCATGAATGCATGGATCGGACGGTATCTGCAATTACAGGAGGAACGGCTTAAGAATAAGGAAATAAAAGTAAATACACTTAAATCGAGAAAGACCTGCACCAACGTGCTGGTTGAAAGAATGCCTGACATCGGCATACAGGAGGTCACCACAAAAATGCTGGCAGCCATCACCGATGAATATAAAGCCAATGGAAAGGCACGGATGGCCCAAACGCTTCGCAGTGTCTGGATTGATTTGTTTAAGGAAGCCCAACATGCAGGGGAAGTTGAACCTGGTTATAACCCAGCCCTTGCAACAAGAAAAATTTTTGTCCGGGTGAGCCGCTCTCGACTGAACCTCGAAATGTGGAAAGCGATCTTTGAGGCTGCTTCCAATATGGCACCCTACGTTCAAAACTCCATGTTATTGGCCGTAGTCACCGGACAACGACGCGGTGATATCGCAAAAATGAAGTTCTCTGACGTCTGGGACGGACATCTGCATGTTGAACAGCAAAAGACAGGGGCGAAATTAGCTATACCACTATCTTTGCGCTGCGAAATGTTAGATATCACACTTGCGCAGGTGATTAAGCGATGCAGAGACAGAGTAGTGAGTCCCTGGCTCCTTCATCACGTGGTATCAAGCGGTACTGTGAAAGCAGGTGATCAGATTGGAGAAAGCAGCCTTAGCGTCTCCTTTAAACTCGCGGTTGATAGTGCCGGCCTTTCAGTCGAGAGCGGGAAAACAATGCCGACCTTTCACGAACAACGCTCGCTTTCCGAACGTTTGTATGAGGGGCAAGGCATCAATACCCAGCAACTCTTGGGGCATTCGTCAGACAGAATGACCGCACAGTATCACAGCGATCGCGGTCTGGACTGGGTGAAAGTGAAGGTGTAGCTACGTGAAAAATTGGACCCTATCCCCCTGCGATTTTTGCAGAATTTATGGATTCATTTTGGGGAAGAATTTTGGAGGAGTTTTGGGGAAGAAAAAATCGGACAAAAAAACCGGGTATCACACCCGGTTCTTTTTTCTGGCTAAAAGCGCGTTACTCGCTCAGGCCTCGGTTTTTCAGCATCGGTTCAATCTGCGGGTCATGACCGCGCCACTGGCGATAAAGTTCAGCTAAATCAGTACTATTGCCACGGGACAAAATCGCTTCGCGGAATCTTTGCCCGTTTTCTCGGGATAAGCCGCCCTGCTCCACAAACCACTGGAAGCCGTCATCCGCCAGCATTTGCGTCCACAGATAGGCGTAATAACCCGCTGCGTAACCGCCACCGAAGATATGGGCAAAATAGCTGCTGCGATAACGGGGCGGTACTGCTGCGATATCAAGCCCTTCGTGGCGAATCGCCTGTGCTTCAAAGGCATCGACGTCGCTGACCTGAGTTGCGCCATCCAGACTGTGCCAGTTCATATCCAACAGCGCTGCGCTGAGCAACTCTGTCATGTCATACCCCTTATTGAACCGGGTACTGCGCAACATTTTCTCGCGTAAGGCTTCCGGCATCGGCTCACCGGTCTGATGGTGGCGGGCATAACGCGTGAACACCTCAGGATGGCTTGCCCAGTGCTCATTAATCTGCGACGGGAATTCGACGAAATCACGCGGCGTATTGGTACCCGAAAGCGTGGCATAGCGCTGGCGGGCGAACAAACCGTGCAGGGTATGACCAAACTCGTGAAACAGGGTTATGACATCATCCCACGACAGCAGCGCCGTCTGCCCGGCAGCCGGTTTCTGGTAATTACAGACGTTATAAATAACTGGTTTGGTGGATAGTAGCGTCGATTGCTCGATGAAATTCCCCATCCATGCGCCGCCGCTCTTTGAGTCGCGGGCGAAGAAATCGCCATAAAACAGTGCCAGCCCTTCGTCATTCTGGTCAAAAATTTCCCAGACCCGCACGTCCGGGTGGTAAACAGGAATATCGGTACGCTCAACGAAGCGAATGCCAAAGAGCTGGTTCGCGGCAAAGAATACCCCTTCGTTCAGTACCGTGTTGAGCGCAAAATATGGGGTTATCTGTGATTCATCGAGATCGTATTTTGCTCGTCTAACCTGCTCGGCATACCACGGCCAGTCCCAGGCCTGGGCGGTAAAGCCCCCCTGCTGTTCATCGATGACCTTCTGGATATCCGCCAGTTCGCGTTCAGCGCGGGCGCGTGCCGCCGGGGCAATACCGCGCATAAAATCAAACGCAGCCTGCGGAGACTCTGCCATCTGGTCCGCCATTTTCCAGCTGGCGTAATCCGCAAACCCCAGCAACGAGGCCTGTTGCGCACGCAAGTGCGCCAGGCGTAATACTATTGCTCGCGTGTCATTGGCATCCCCCTGCGAAGTACGTGACCAACTGGCAGTAAAGAGATTTTCTCGCGTCTGACGGTCACGCAACGCGGCCAGAGCCGGTTGCTGTGTGGTGTTTAATAGCGAAAGAAGCCAGCGATCTGTCAGCCCTTTTTCTCGCGCGGCATCAGCGGCGGCGGCGATAGCTTCATCGCTCAGGCCGTCGAGTTGGTGAAGATAATCCACCACCAGGCCACCGGCTTTGTCAGCCGCCAGCAGGCGTTGGTTAAACTGGCTGGTGAGCGTCGCCGCTTCCGTATTTAATGCTCTCAGCACACCTTTATCGTCAGCGGAAAGCGTCGCGCCCGCCAGCACAAAACGCTGATACATTACCTCGACCAGGCGCAATGACTCATCATCAAGACCGGCTGATTCCCGATTGCGCCAGACAGACTCAACACGCGCAAACAGAGTGTCGTTGAGATAAATATCATTTGCCAGTTGCGCCAGTTCAGCGGAGAACGCTTCGTCCAGTTGCTGTAAAAAATCATTAGTATGCGCGGAGGTCATTGCGAAAAAGACACTGGTTACTCGCGTTAACAGCTCACCACTGCACTCCAGCGGCAACAGGGTGTTATCGAACGTGGCGGGAGCCGGGTTTTGCGCAATGGCGGCAACCTCCGCCCGTTTTTCCTCAACTCCCCGGTCAAATGCGGGGCGATAGTGTTCCTGATGGATAAGATCGAAGCGCGGTGCCTGATACGGCAGCGTGCTGACATCGAAGAAAGGATTCATTACCGACATATTTTACTCCTGAATGCGGTTAGTTACCCCAGACAAGACATCTACGGTATTGGCTGTGATTATCTATCAGTAGCACAAAGTGAAGAATTTTTGCCAGGCTTAACTTAGGTTACCGCCACTGAGCGGTGCGTGTTATGGTAATACACCACAAAAAGCGTTGAGGAACAGCAAGATGATAATTTTGGTTACCGGGGCAACAGCGGGTTTTGGCGAGAGTATCACACGTCGTTTCATCGAAAATGGACACAAAGTTATTGCAACGGGCCGCCGTCAGGAGCGCCTGCAAGAACTGAAAGATCAACTGGGCGACAACCTGTTTACCGCACAAGTCGATGTGCGTAACCGTGCGGCCATTGAAGAGATGCTGGCGAATTTGCCTGCTGAATGGAAAGAAATCGACGTGCTGGTGAATAACGCCGGATTAGCGCTGGGACTCGAACCAGCCCATAAAGCCAGTGTGGATGACTGGGAAACCATGATTGACACCAACAACAAAGGTCTGGTGTATATGACCCGGGCAGTGCTGCCGGGTATGGTGGAGCGCAATCGTGGTCATATTATCAATATCGGTTCCACGGCCGGGAACTGGCCGTATGCCGGTGGCAACGTCTATGGCGCCACCAAAGCCTTTGTGCGTCAGTTCAGCCTGAACCTGCGCACCGACCTTAACGGCACCGCCGTTCGCGTGACCAATATCGAACCGGGTCTGGTCGGTGGTACCGAGTTCTCTAATGTGCGTTTTAAAGGCGATGACGCGAAAGCCGAAAAGACCTATGAAAACACCAACGCCCTGACGCCGGAAGATGTTACCGAGGCGGTCTGGTGGGTGGCTACACTGCCAAAACACGTCAATATCAATACCCTGGAGATGATGCCAGTAAGCCAGACCTATGCGGGTCTGAGCGTACATCGCGCAGGCTAATTTTCCCGCCCCGGCCTGCGGGCCGGGTATGGGAACGGCATCTATTTAATGGTATGGTAGATGGGTTAACCTCTTAAAAAGTAAGTGCGAATGATCGTTGAAACCCAGCTCAACCCGACGCAACCCGTCAACCAGCAAATCTACCGTATTCTTCGTCGGGATATTGTTCATTGTCTGATTCCGCCAGGAACGCCGCTTTCTGAAAAAGAAGTGTCGATCCGTTTTGACGTTTCACGTCAGCCTGTGCGAGAAGCCTTTATCAAGCTGGCGGAAAACGGTCTTATTCAAATCCGTCCGCAGCGCGGCAGCTATGTAAATAAAATATCTCTGGCTCAGGTCCGTAATGGCTGCTTCGTGCGCCAGGCCATTGAGTGTGCGGTCGCCCGCCGCGCCGCAGGGATGATGACGGACAGTTATTGTTACCAACTTGAGCAGAATCTTAATCAGCAGCGCACCGCCATCGAGCGCAAGCAGTTAAATGATTTCTTCCAGCTGGATGACGAATTTCACCAGAAGCTTGCGCAAATTGCCGATTGTCAGCTTGCCTGGGATACGATTGAAAACCTGAAGGCGACCATGGATCGTGTCCGCTATATGAGTCTCGACCACGTTTCTCCTCCGGAAATGCTGCTGCGCCAGCATCAGGATATTTTTGATGCGCTGGAGAAAAGAGACGCCGATGCGGTGGATAACGCCATGACCCGCCATCTCCAGGAAATTAGCGGTTCTGTAAAACTCATCAGCCAGGAAAATCGGGACTGGTTTAGTGAAGAGTAACCCCTCTCCTTCTTTCTGTTTTTAAAACGTCGTGCTGTTTTTGCCCGTTAAAAAGTGTGACGTTGATCAAAAACAAAAAATCATCTTAGCAAAAGCGTTTTCATAAGGCGTCCGTGACGGGGACGCCTTATGCCCCGGCATGTTTTGCGGATGATAAAAGGAGAAACCACCATGATGACTTATGATCGTAACCGTAATGCAATCACCACCGGCAGCCGCGTCATGATTAATGGCACAGGTCGTACCGGGAAAATTGTCGCTATCCATGCCAATGGACTGACGCCAGCTCAGCTGCGTCGTAGCAAAACGGTAGAAGTGGAAGGTTGTGAAGGCCAGTTCGAACCTGTTGAACTGATTCGCCTTGGCCTGCACTGATGGTGTGATGCCGCCCGAGGGCGGCATTTAGATCAGAATTTCGCCGCGTACTGTGCAACTGTGGCTTTCGCCCCGTTCGCCAGCAGTGACTGATAGGCGCGAGTTACCTGCTCAACAAAGGTCACATCTTTCGGCAGTTCAGTACCAAATATCGCTTCAATACCCAGCAGTGCGTTAACGCGAGCGTCCCCTTCGGCGCTGCCCGCCACGGCCTTCTGGATCACAGCCAACAGCGGATCGCTTACTTCAATCGCATTGCCCTGCTCATCAACACCGCCCACATAACGCATCCAGCCAGCAATTCCCAGAGCCAGCAGATCAAAGGCATGCTGGTGAACACGATGCCAGCGTACGGAGTCCAGCATACGCTGCGGCAGTTTCTGGCTGCCATCCATTGCAATCTGCCAGGTACGGTGACGTAGCGCAGGGTTGCTGTAACGCGCAATCAGTAAGTCTGCGTAATGCGCCAGATCAACCCCTTTAACTTTCAGTGTCGGCGCCTGCTCCTGCAGCATCAGGGCATGGGCTGCACGGCGGTAGTTGTCGTCTTCCATGCACTCATTGATGTGCTGGTAACCGGCCAGATAGCCCAGATAAGCGAGGAAAGAGTGACTGCCGTTGAGCATGCGCAGTTTCATCTCTTCAAACGGCACCACATCGGAGACAAGCTCTGCCCCGGCTTTTTCCCATTCCGGGCGACCAGCCACAAAGTTATCTTCGATAACCCATTGACGGAACGGTTCACATGCAACGCCCGCCGGATCGCGTACACCGGTCAGTTGTTCAATTTTATCCAGCGTATCCGCCGTCACAGCGGGAACGATACGGTCAACCATGGTTGACGGGAACGTCACATTTGCTTCAATCCAGTCGGCGAGTTCTGCATTGACAGCGCGGGCATAGGCGCAAATTACATTACGCGTTACATGGCCATTTTCCGGCATGTTATCGCAGGACATCACGGTGAAGGCACCGAGCCCTTTGGCTTTACGACGAGCCAGCGCTTCCACAATCACCCCGGCGGCAGATTTCGGCTGTTGTGGATTTTGTAAATCGGCAGCGATAAACGGGTGATCGAGCATCAATTGCCCGGTAGCCGGTGAGTGGCAGTAGCCCTTTTCCGTAATCGTCAGTGACACAATCGCCACCTGCGGTTCGCACATCGCCGCGAGTACTGCTTCCAGACCATCGACCTGAGCATGCAGCGCGTGTTTTGCGACGCCGACAACACGCGCAGTCCATGCATCAGCAGACATCTCCGCCACGGTATAGAGATTATCCTGCGCTTTCAGATCAGCAATTTGCTGCTCACCGCCAATCAGGTTGACCTCACAATAACCCCAGTCGCTACCGTGCTCTGTTGCCAGAATATCGGCATAGACAGATTGATGTGCGCGATGGAACGCACCGAATCCCAGGTGCACAATGCGAGGGACAAGACGTTGACGGTCGTATGCCGGAACAACAGCATTTGCCTTTAACAGCTGATTTTCCATGGTTTTACTCATTTGATAGTTAAAAATCGCTTCATTGCGGTGTGTGACATCATCATGTTGTAAACCATCTCATTTGATTGGTATGACATCTTTGATGCAGGTCAACTACCATACAAGAAGGATGAGGTTTTGCGGTCTGTTTTAATAAATGCATCACCATCTCGCGCAGAGATGGTGATAAGAAGAGACCAGTAAGTCGGGTTTTACTCGTGTTGTCCCCACTGTTGATACTCACCCTGACGACGGCGCGGTGCGGTTTCAGGCATCAGCGCAAGCCCCACCACAGAAATCACACCCAATACGATGACATACGCTGCCATACCGTAATAATGACCGCCGGTCATTTGCAGGATTTTCACCGCCACCAGCCCCAGAACACCGCTACCGATTAACGAGCCGACCTGCCAGATCAGGGCAATACCGCTGCAACGAATATGCGTCGGGAATAATTCCGGGAAGAACGAAGCCTGCGGGGCATAACACATGCTGTGACCAAAGGTAATAACCATGACCATCGCAATCTGCGTCAGCCAGTAGCTGTCCTGATTAATGGCAAGGAAGAACGGAATAATGGCAATCACCTGTAATAAGGCTCCGGCGATATAAACCGGCTTACGACCGATTTTGTCGCTTAACGCCCCCATCGCCGGAATGGCAATAATTTCCAGCAGCACAGCGACGATCATGGCATCCATCAGGATATTGGCGCTTAAGCTATTCGCTTTACCGTAGGCCAGCACAATCACGGTAAACATGGCGAAAGTGCAGGCTTCGATTAATTTCGCGCACACCCCTTTGATCACAATGCCCGGATAATGACGGATAACTTCTACAACCGGCCGGGATTCTACCGCTTTGGTTTCGCGGATTTTGGCAAACACCGGCGACTCATCAATACGTAAGCGAATAAACAGGCCAACGATAACCAACAACGCGCTCAACAGGAATGGAATACGCCAGCCGTAATCCATCATTGCCTCTGGCGAAAGAAGACCGTTTAGTAAGGCAAACAGCGCCATCGGCAACAGGAAGCCAGCCGGTGCGCCAATCTGTACCCAGCTCGCAAAGAAACCTCTGCGTGTCGGTATGGAGTACTCGGCGGTCATTAATACCGCCCCCGCCTGTTCTCCCCCGACGCCAAAACCCTGCAATACACGGATAAGGATAAGTAATACCGGAGCCCAGATACCGATTTTTTCATACGTTGGTAATAAGCCGATACAGAATGTCCCCAGTCCTACGATTAAGATCGTGATAACAAGGGCTTTTTTACGCCCGACTTTGTCGCCGATGTGACCAAAGACGATACCGCCCAGCGGGCGGGCTAAAAAGCCCACTGCATAGGTAGCAAATGCGGCCAGGGTACTAATAAGAGGATCTGTGCTGGGGAAAAAAAGGTGGCCAAAAAACAGAACAGCCGCCGTACCGTAAGCGAAGAAATCATAATATTCCGCCGCAGTACCGATTGCCGACGCCGTGGCGACACGTTTGATAACAGGTGTGTTATCTGTTGCGTTTTTGATATCCACTGAACTTACCATAATCGTATTCCCAAGTAAGAAGCTTGTTAATTGATCAACGTCCTTATCAACGAGGTGACTACCAGTTCCACAACGTGCCATCTTCCAGCCGGGCAACCGGCAGACAGGCTGGATCGTAGGGATATTTCGCCGCCAGTTTTTCGTCAAACTCGATACCGAGGCCGGGTTTTTCGCCTGGATGCATATAGCCGTTATCAAAGCGCCAGCTGTGCGGGAAGACTTCAAGCATTTGCTCTGAATACCCCATGAACTCCTGGACGCCGAAATTCGGCACCCACAGGTCGAAATGCAGCGCCGCAGCATGGCAAATCGGTGAGAGGTCTGACGGACCGTGCGAACCGGTACGGACCTGGTAGAGCGAAGCGAAATCAGCGATACGGCGCATACCGGTTATTCCGCCCGCATGTGTAATCGTGGTGCGGATATAGTCAATGAGCTGCTCTTCTATAAGCTGCTTGCAATCCCAGATACTGTTAAACACCTCACCCACCGCAATGGGCGTGACGGTATGCTGGCGAATCAGACGAAAACAGGCCTGGTTTTCTGCCGGTGTGGGGTCTTCCATCCAGAACATGCGGAACGCTTCAATGCTTTTACCAAAGCGAGCGGCCTCAATTGGCGTCAGACGGTGATGCATGTCATGCAGCAGATGTTCATTAAAACCGAATTTACTGCGCACGGCGTCGAACAGTTTAGGGGTGAAATCGAGGTACTTCTCGGTGGACCACTGTTGCTCCTCCGGCCACAGACCTTTGGTTGCCGGTTCGTAGGCCAGACCTTTACCTTTCGCCATACCGTAGGTGGTCTTCATTCCCGGTACGCCGCACTGCACGCGAATCGCTTTAAAGCCCATCTCTTTATGCCGCGCGTAATCTTCCAGTACATCATCAATGGTTTGGCCGGTAGTGTGGCAATAGACCATCACCCCGTCACGGGAAGCCCCGCCCAGTAACTGATACAACGGCATGTTGGCGGCTTTGGCTTTGATGTCCCACAATGCCATGTCCACGGCAGAGATGGCCGACATAGTGACCGGGCCACGGCGCCAGTACGCGCCTTTATAGAAGAACTGCCAGATATCTTCGATGCGGTGTGCATCACGCCCCACCAGCTGCGGACAGAGATGATCTTTCAAATATGACGCCACGGAGAGCTCGCGACCATTAAGGGTGGCATCGCCGAGACCCACAATACCGTCATCGGTCGTGATTTTGACTGTAACGAAATTACGCCCCGGACAGGTGACAAAGACCTCGGCCCCAACAATCTTCATTTTTCATTCCTTACACTTTCACTGTGATGGAAGAAAATTATCTTTACGCATACTACCATACAAGTATAACGATCAAAAAAGCCGCGTGTGATCACAAAAAGAGGCGCTTATACGCGCCCCCAGCCGGAAACGATGATGAGCATGCCGCAAAGTGCAACGGCGGCTCCCGTCCAGTCATACAGGCTGAGTTTCACTCCATCGACCACCCGCAGCCATACTAAGGCGGTGCAGACGTAGACCCCACCATAGGCGGCATAGACTCTTCCACTGGCGGCAGGATGCAGAGTCAGCAGCCAGACAAAAAGTGCCAGCGCTACCGCAGCCGGAATCAGCAACAGCGGCGTGGCGCCCCGTTTCAGCCACAGCCAGGGTAAAAAGCAGCCGACTATCTCACATAGGGCGGTCAGAAAAAAAAGCAGGGTTGTTTTGATCATCTCTCGCGTTTTCATTATGTCGTGGTTGAACTATCTTAACGGATAACCCACTAATATGTGGACACCCGGCAGGGTATCCGCCCAGGGATGAATCAAGTAGAATTGCTCTGTTGTTTTTAGATCCCCTCAACGAAGGAAATTGCAATGAACATTTCACTTAGCAAACGCCTGTGCCTGACGGCAATGCTGACGCTGGGTGCCATCGTGTACACCGCCAGTGCCCCAGCGCAGACTAATAAGTTAGTGATTGAATCCGGCGACAGCGCGCAAAGTCGCCAGCAGGCAGCCATGGAAAAAGAACAGTGGGATGACACCCGTTCGCTGCGCCACAAAGTCAACAAACGTGTGGAAAAAGAGTGGGATAAAACTGACGTCGCCTTTGACGCCCAGGATAATTGCCACAAAAGCGCAAACGTCAACGCGTACTGGGAACCCAACACCCTGCGTTGTCTTGATCGCCGCACCGGTCGTCAGATTACGCCATAACACCTTTCATGCCACGGGCGTTCCCCCACGCCCGTCTACGCCGCTGTCAAAAAGGATTTCATATGACCGACGTTGCTCATGTCAAACTTCGCCCGCTCGAACGTGAAGATCTGCGTTTTGTGCATCAGCTAGATAACAATGCCAGCGTCATGCGTTACTGGTTCGAAGAACCGTATGAAGCCTTTGTCGAACTGTCAGATTTATATGACAAGCATATTCACGATCAAAGTGAGCGCCGTTTTGTGGTGGAGTGTAATGGCGATAAAGCCGGCCTGGTCGAGCTGGTTGAGATTAACCACGTCCACCGCCGGGCCGAGTTCCAGATAATCATCTCACCGGAGCATCAGGGAAAAGGCCTCGCCACCCGCGCTGCAAAGCTGGCGATGGACTACGGATTTACAGTATTAAATCTGTATAAACTCTATCTGATCGTGGATAAAGAGAATGAGAAAGCCATCCATATCTATCGCAAACTCGGGTTTATGGTGGAAGGCGAATTGATCCACGAATTTTTTATTAACGGTGAGTACCGTAATACCATTCGGATGTGTATTTTCCAGCAGCAATACCTGGAAAACCATAAAAGCAGCGGCGGGACATTACTGAAACCCACCGCACAGTAAGTGCGGTGGAAAATGCCATCAATAGTATTCGATGGTGTTCTTAATGCTGTATTTCTTCGCCACCGAAGGCGTCACGCTCGTATCGACAATCTCCAGTTGGCAGGCTACCGGGTTATCATGCTTGTCGTACTCGCAGGTCTGTTTGACATTACCCAGTGGTTTATCATTCAGCGTGCTGACCGACGTATAATCAAGCTTCTTGCCTTTTACATCCGATGGGGTCGAGACAACCGACAAATGCATATCTTTCGAGGTTGTTGATTTCCCAAGCGGATAGCCTTCGTCATCGTAGCGGTAGTTCACTTCCACATCTTTACCGCGTGCGGAAGAGATAAAGCCGCGCTCATCCGTCTCCCAGGTCAGCCCCGCGCTGGGGAATTCCGCCAGCTGGCATTTCCCCTGCAGGCGCAGACGTTTTTCCTGCGTGTCAGCATCGAGGTAATAGTTGGCGTTCAACACCAGTGAAACCCCGGTGTTGTTTTCCACATCGTGCAGTTCCAGTGAATCGAAGCACCCTTCTCTGGACATCGTGCCGCTGACGCGCTTCGATACCTCACCTTTCTCATTCAGTAACGTCTGGCTGAAATCTTTTACTGGACCGCGCAAAGGGTCAAAGTCGAATTCGTTCGAAAAACTCGCCATCTCCGGCGTAAAAGATACAGGTCCTTTGTTGTCATCGCAGCCCGCCAGAATGGCGGCAAGTGCGATGAATATCATCTGTTTTTTCAATAGGTTCACCCAAATATCACAATGCGTTACGCTTATCTTAGCAAATCTTGTAATTATTCGGGCAGTGGCGATCTCTTTTCATCACAGAAAGAGTGATTTTACCCCCGTCAGGCTCAAGGCAACTCCGCAGACCGCCAGAAGCAATAAAAAAAGCGCTGCGCAGGCAGCAAAACGGCGGCTTTGCGTGACAGGGAGAAAACGTTTGATGGCGACGATATAACCCGCCATGACAGCAAAATCGAACAAGATCCACAGCAGGCAAAGCGTGGTAATGCTGGTGGTAAAATCGCGACTGATAGCGATAAACTGCGGGAAAAATGAGACAAAAAAGAGAATATCTTTAGGATTGGAAATACCGGTGAAAAAACCGCGCGTAAAGCCGCCAGTCTGCACAGCTGTATCACTCTCCCGTACAGACCTGTGCGCCCGAAGTTCGCGCAGTGACTGTACTGCCCCCCAGCCTATAAATAACGAACCCCCGATGCCCAGCAGCGACAGATATCCGCTGTTTAGCGTTACCGCCCCGGCGATAGCGAGAACGGCAAAGGTAATCAATACCAGCGAGGCGAGATTCGTTCCCAGCAGGGTTAAAAAAGCCCTGGCATAGCCTACCCGCGCCGCCGTCCCGGTCACCAGCAGCACGACGGGACCCGGTGTTAAGAGTAAAAAAAGCACTGCAATGATATACGTGCTCAGTAGCGCAAGATTGAATTCAGCCATCATACCTTTCTCCACAACATCTTTGCTGTTCAGCGTAAAGACAGACCCAGCGGAAGAAAAACGAGTTAAACTGGCTTCAACCGTGAGTAAAACTCAATATAAAAAAGCGCTATGAATCAAAACCTCCCTCACCTGTATGCGTTACGCGCCTTTACCGTAGCGGCACAGTCGAGCTCCTTTAGCCAGGCTGCTGAACTTCTCAACGTAACGCCAGGCGCGGTCAGTCGGCATATCCGCACGCTGGAAGATTACTTCGCTTGTCAGCTTTTTGAGCGAAATGGGCCAAAGGTCATGCTTACCGATACCGGGCGTATGCTCGCGGTTCAGTTACAGCAAGGGTTTTCACAGCTGGAGAATGCCTGTCGGCAACTGCGCAGCACCCATGTACAACTGCGGCTAAAGGCTCCCTCCACGCTGACGATGCGCTGGTTGCTGGATGTGATGGCTAAGTTCCGGTCGCAACACGCGACACCGGAAGTCGAGGTGTCCAGCATCTGGATGGATATCGACAATGTCGATTTCACCAAAGAACCTTTCGATTGCGCCATCCTGCTTGGCAACGGAAATTTCGGTGCGGGAACGCGCTGTTTACGTCTGTTTGATGAATGGCTGATCCCCCTTTGCGCCCCGGATTTGCTTGATAAGGCGCGCGTTAATCTGGCGTCCTGCGAGCTTATCCACCCCTCACGCGACCGCCGGGACTGGCGGCGCTGGCTTAACAGCAGCGGCTTATATAGCGGGTTGAGTCTGGCTGGCGGCAAAGTGTTTGATACCCTTGAACAGGGCATGCTGGCTGCGATGGGGGGACATGGTGTAACGATTGGCGATCTTCTGCTTAGCCAGACCGCGATGGAGCAGCACCTTCTGGTCGCACCGTTCCCTGTGGCGATCGATACCGGCGATGGTTATTACCTGGTCTGGCCTGCAGATTCAGCAAGGCAAAATAATATCGATAAACTTGCCCTTTTTTTGCAGGAAAATATACCACGCTATATACATAATAATATAACGATACAAAACTAAGATAATGCGCATTTCTGTTTTGGCCTGATTTCGCCTAGCCTTACATCTTCGTCGCCACGCATTTAATGTGATTAATGTATAAGGAGTCGCAAATGAAACATTCCCTCTGGATAGGCGCAATTTTGTTTATCGGTTCGGCATCCGCTTATGCCGCACCGGATTCCTGCGAAAGAGTAAAAAGTGATATACAACAAAAGATTATAAATAATGGCGTACCAGAAACAGACTTTACGCTGACCATCGAACCTAACGACCAAAATAGCGCGTCTGGTGCCCAGGTGGTGGGCCATTGTAGTAATGACAACTGGAAAATTCTTTATACCCGCACCCGTGGGAGCACAAATTCACAATCCGGAGAAATAACGCCGCAAGAGAGCAACAAACCCGCCGCGCAATAAGCGTATTTCCCTGCAAAAAGAATGGGGATTAGCCCTCTTATTGATCCCCATTAAGATCCCTCTGCCTCTCGTTAAGTAGCATTACTCTCATAGTTAGCCTGCTCGTAATTTCAGTGGGTAATATCTTTCAATTATAAGCTATAACGGAGTGAGCTATGTCCATTATTGACAGTGGTGGCGGGATCAGTCGACGAACACTCGTTAAATCCACCGCGCTGGGTTCGCTGGCGCTGGCAGCAGGCAGTTTTTCTCTTCCTTTTGGCATGCGCACCGCTGCTGCTGCGGTTCAAAGCGCCCTGCAACCCGCAGAAGATAAAGTTGTATGGGGTGCGTGCTCCGTCAACTGTGGTAGCCGCTGCGCGTTACGTTCACACGTACGCGATAACGAAGTCTACTGGGTCGAGACAGATAATACCGGGGATGATGTTTACGGTAATCACCAGGTTCGTGCCTGCCTTCGCGGGCGTTCAATCCGTCGTCGCATCAACCATCCGGATCGCCTTAACTACCCGATGAAGCGCGTGGGGAAACGTGGCGAAGGTAAATTTGAGCGAATCTCCTGGGATGAGGCACTTGATACCATTGCAGGCAGCCTGAAAGGGATTGTGGAAAAATACGGTAACGAGGCAGTCTATATTAACTACTCCTCCGGTATCGTGGGCGGCAACATCACCCGTTCTTCCCCTTCTGCTTCCATCATTGCCCGCCTGATGGCCATTTATGGCGGCTTCCTCGGTCAGTATGGTACTTACAGTACGGCGCAGATCGCCTGTGCGATGCCTTATACCTACGGTTCCAATGAAGGAAACAGCACGTCTGACATCGAAAATACCAAACTGGTAGTCATGTTTGGCAACAACCCGGCCGAAACCCGCATGAGCGGCGGCGGTATCACTTATTTTCTGGAACAGGCGCGCGAACGTTCCGGTGCACGGATGATCGTTATCGACCCGCGCTATACCGATACCGCTGCCGGGCGCGAAGATGAGTGGATCCCTATCCGTCCGGGTACTGATGCCGCACTGGTTGCCGGTATTGCCTGGGTATTAATTAATGAAAATATGGTCGATCAGCCGTTCCTGGACAAGTACTGCGTCGGTTACGACGAGAAAACCCTGCCGGAAGGTGCGCCAGCCAATGGTCACTACAAAGCCTATATTTTAGGCCAGGGCGACGACGGTATTGCCAAAACGCCGCAGTGGGCTTCTGCCGTGACCGGCATTCCGGTCGATCGCATTGTCAAACTGGCGCGTGAGATCGGTCAAACTAAACCTGCTTATATTTGCCAGGGCTGGGGGCCGCAGCGTCAGGCAAATGGCGAGCTGACCTCCCGCGCTATCGCGATGCTGCCTATCCTGACCGGCAACGTCGGTATCAACGGCGGGAACAGCGGCGCGCGTGAGTCCACCTATACCATTACCATTGAACGCATGCCGATGCCGGAAAACCCGGTCAAAACCAAAATCTCCTGCTTTACCTGGACCGATGCCATAGAGCGTGGCCCGGAGATGACCGCCCTGCGTGATGGTGTTCAGGGTAAAGATAAACTCGATGTCCCCATCAAATTTATCTGGAACTATGCCGGTAACACCATCACCAACCAACATGGTGACATCAACCATACCCATGACGTTTTACAGGACGACAAGAAATGCGAAATGATTGTCGTCATTGAGAATTTCATGACCTCATCGGCAATGTATGCCGATATTCTGCTGCCCGATTTAATGACCGTTGAGCAGGAAGATATCATCCCGAACGATTACGCCGGGAACATGGGATATCTGATTTTTATCCAGCCGGTTACCGCACCGAAATTCGAGCGCAAACCGATTTACTGGATAACCAGTGAAATCGCCAGACGCCTCGGGCCAGATATTTACCAGAAATTCACCGAAGGGCGCACCCAGGAAGAGTGGCTTAAGTACCTTTACGCCAAAATGCTGGCAAAAGATCCTCTACTGCCCTCCTATGACGATCTGAAAAAAATGGGGATTTATAAGCGTAAAGACCCCGCCGGACACTATGTGGCCTATAAAAAATTCCGTGACAATCCGCAGGCCAATCCGCTGAAAACGCCATCTGGCAAAATTGAAATCTACTCCAGCAGCCTTGCCAGGATTGCCAGCACCTGGGAGATACCCAAAGGGGAAGTAATCAGCCCTTTACCGGTCTACGCTTCAACGCCGGAGGGCTGGGATGACCCGGCGCGTCATAACTATCCGCTACAGCTTTTTGGTTTCCATTACAAATCCAGGACACACTCCAGCTACGGTAATATCGATATCCTCGAGGCGGCCTGCCGCCAGGAAGTGTGGATTAACCCGATTGATGCGCAAAAACGCGGCATTGTCAGTGGGGATATGGTCAGGGTGTTCAACGGCCGTGGTGAAGTACGCATTGCTGCCAAAGTGACACCGCGCATCATGCCGGGAGTCAGCGCCATGGGCCAGGGCGCCTGGCACAACGCCGATATGAATGGCGATCGCATTGACCATGGCGGTTGCGTGAACACGTTAACGACCCATCATCCGTCGCCACTGGCGAAAGGTAACCCGCAGCACACCAATCTCGTCGAAATCGAAAAGGTTTAAGGAGTAACCGATGACCACACAATATGGATTTTATATCGACTCCGCACGTTGCACCGGCTGCAAAACCTGTGAGCTGGCGTGTAAGGATTACAAGAACTTAACCCCGGATGTCAGCTTCCGTCGCATTTATGAATACGCGGGGGGAGACTGGCAGGAGGATAACGGCGTCTGGCACCAGAACGTTTTCGCCTATTACCTCTCTATCGCCTGTAACCACTGCGAGGATCCGGCCTGTACCAAAGTCTGCCCCAGCGGGGCGATGCATAAACGCGAAGATGGTTTCGTGGTGGTGAATGAAGATATCTGCATCGGTTGCCGTTACTGCCATATGGCCTGTCCTTACGGTGCGCCGCAGTTCAACGCGGAAAAAGGTCATATGACCAAGTGCGATGGCTGCTACAGCCGTGTCGCCGAAGGCCATAAACCTGTTTGCGTGGAATCCTGCCCGTTACGCGCGCTGGATTTCGGGCCGATTGAAGAGCTGCGTAAAAAGCACGGGGAGCT
>FONB01000016.1 GCA_900112785.1 Phytobacter palmae
GTGGCGCAGATGTGCCATGAGTTCGGCCTGACGTGGGGTTCCCACTCCAACAACCACTTCGACATCTCGCTGGCGATGTTCACCCACGTGGCGGCCGCCGCGCCGGGCAACATCACCGCCATCGACACCCACTGGATCTGGCAGGAGGGCAACCAGCGCCTGACCAGAGAACCGTTTGAAATCAAAGGCGGCAGGGTGCAGGTGCCGGCGACGCCGGGTCTGGGGGTGGAGCTGGATATGGAGCAGGTAATGAAGGCGCACGAGCTGTACCAGAAACACGGTCTGGGCGCGCGCGACGATGCAGCGGGGATGCAGTACCTTATCCCCGGCTGGACGTTCGACAACAAACGTCCCTGCATGGTGCGTTAATGGAATTGCCGGCCCATGCCCGGGCTGGCATTTTCCAGAAGCTTCCGGGTATATGCTTGCGGCAGTGAATATGCGTAAGGATGGCTTATGAAAATAGTTATCGCACCTGACTCTTATAAAGAAAGTTTGAGTGCTCTGGATGTGGCGACCGCGATTGAAAGCGGGTTTCGCGAAATTTTCCCGACGGCTGACTATGTAAAGTTGCCGGTTGCGGATGGCGGAGAAGGGACGGTTGAAGCCATGGTTGCCGCGACCAGCGGGCGTATCGTTTCGGTTACAGTCAAAGGCCCGCTAGGCGAGCAAGTCGACGGATTTTATGGTCTGTCAGGCGACGAAAAATGTGCGTTTATCGAGATGGCGGCGGCCAGCGGTCTTGAACTGGTGCCTCCTGCTCAACGCGATCCGCTTGTCACCACCTCATGGGGTACAGGCGAGTTGATTCGCCATGCCCTGGATGCAGGCGTAAAGCATATCATCATTGGCATTGGCGGTAGCGCCACTAACGACGGTGGGGCGGGGATGGTGCAGGCGCTGGGTGCGAAATTGCTGGATAACGAAGATCAGCAGATTGGACCGGGCGGTGCGGCACTGGAAATGCTCGCCAGGATCGATATTCGTGAACTGGACAAACGACTTGCTCAGTGCCGTATTGAGGTGGCCTGCGATGTAACGAACCCGCTAACGGGTCGGGAAGGTGCTTCGGCGATCTTTGGTCCGCAAAAAGGAGCGACACCGAAAATGATCGCCCGGCTGGATCAGGCGCTGGGACACTATGCGAAGATTATTGCCCGCGATCTGGGACAGGATGTGCTGAATCTTGCAGGCGGTGGCGCAGCCGGGGGAATGGGGGCAGCGCTGTATGCATTCTGTGGCGCGGAACTGCGTCAGGGCATTGAAATCGTCACCGATGCGTTAGCACTGGATCAACATGTTGCTGATGCCGACCTGGTGATTACCGGCGAAGGTCGTATCGACAGCCAGACAGTGCATGGCAAAGTGCCGGTCGGTGTTGCGAAAGTAGCGAAACGCTATAACGTGCCGGTCATTGGCATTGCGGGCAGTCTGACGGCGGATGTGGGTGTCGTCCACGATCACGGTATCGATGCGGTTTTCAGCGTGATTTATAAAATTTGTACGCTGGAAGATGCGCTGGCCAGCGCAGGAGAAAATGTGCGTATGACCGCACGCAACGTGGCAGCAGTTTTGAAAATTGGGCAGGACAAATAAGATTATTACCCTCTCTTGCGGGAGAGGGTATCTGCATTATCCCATCATCTTACGGGCATCGCGGGTGACGTTGTCCATCTCATCAAGCAGTTCCAGAAACTCCGGTTCCAGCTCCTCAGCGGGAACACCGCTGCGTAACTGATGCTCAATAAGATGGCAAAGTTTTTTCAGTCGCGGTACGCCGCTGTAACCACAGCTTCCGTGTAACTTGTGAATCAGATCCAGCAGTCCTTCTGGCGCCTCCCCAACCAGTTGTTCTTCCACTTTGTTGCGAATTTCCGGCAGGAATGCCACCAGCATTTGCAGCATTTCACGCGCCAGGTCTGGTTTACCTGCCGCCTGACGCAGCGCCAGTTGCCAGTCGAGAGTAACATCCGCTGGCTCTTCGGGTTCGGCAGGCTCCGGTGCGGAGACAACATTACCTGCCAGGGTGCCGGGCTTATAGCGCAGCAGCAGATTGTAAAGCTTGTCTTCCTCAATCGGCTTTGCCAGATAGTCGTTCATGCCCGCGCTGAGCAGCTTCTCTTTCTGCCCCGCCATAGCATGGGCAGTCACCGCAATCACCGGCGTTTGTTGTTGATGCGGGAGCTGGTGAATTAACTCACAGGCGCGGATGCCATCCATGCCCGGCATCTGAATATCCATCAGAATGAGATCGAACTGCATCTGTCTGGCCCTTTCCACCGCCTGAGACCCGCTATCGCATAACTCGACCCGTTGCACCTGGTCTTCCAGTAGCGCGCCGATCAGTTTCAGGTTGGCAGGGTTGTCATCCACCGCCATTACCGTCATGGGTAACTTGCTCATATCTACCGAATCCATTTGACGGCTTGAGCAGCAATATTCTGTCAGTGCGGGCAGCAGGCGCGTTGCGGTTAATGGTTTGAGCAGACAAGCGGCTGCGCCATCCTGCTTAAGCGCTTCGGCATTAATCTGGGCGTGGCAGGGCAGCGCCAGCAGCAGATGATCGGCCATTGCCGCTGCGGCCGCGAGTTTCTCATGCTGCATGGTCAGCGGCTCATGGAACGTGACCGGAACAGACAACAGCAGGATGTTATAGTGATCCGGCGGCAGACCGGATAATGACGAACTGTAAACCACCTCGAGCGGTGTGGTGCTCAGCACATCCAGCGTACTTTGCGCCGCGGCGGCATTCGGTTCGATATAAGCAAGGCGTTTGCCGGCCAGACAGCCGGTGGCAGGGCCTTCGGAAATCGCGTTAGGGTTCAGGTCCAGGTTGATATGGAACCAGAAGGTGGAACCGCGATTAGGCTGGCTGTGGAAGGAGATATCACCCCCCATTTCGTTGACCAGCCGCTGGGTGATAACCAGCCCAAGGCCAGTACCGCCATGGCGACGTGAAATACTGGCATCGGCCTGACGGAATGCCTGGAACAGACGCGACTGATCCCGTTCCGGAATACCAATTCCGGTATCACGGATTTGCACCTCAATTTGCACTTTATTGTTACTTATCGAGCGCCGTTCAACGTGGATATCAATATTGCCGTTTTCGGTGAATTTGATGGCATTGCCCACCAGGTTGGTGATGACCTGCTGCAGGCGAAGTGGGTCACCAATAACGTTATCCGGCACATCATTTTTGATATTAAGCGTCAGCTCCAGCCCCTTATCGTGGGCCGAGTGCGCCAGCAATGTCACTACATCATCCAGCGTACTACGTAACAAGAACGGGATACTCTCAAGGATCAGTTTCCCGGCTTCAAGTTTCGAAAAATCGAGCACATCGTTGATGATAGCCAGCAGGTTGTTGGCCGAACGTTCGATGGTTAGCATATGGTCGCGCTGGGTGGGATTCAGCTCTGATTTGAGCGTCAGGCGGGTGAAACCGATAACCCCGTTGAGCGGCGTACGCAGCTCGTGCGACATATTGGCCAGAAACTCAGATTTAATACGTGCCGCTTCCTGGGCTCGCTTTTTCGCCAGATCCAGCTCAACGTTCTGGATCTCCATTTGTTCCAGGGTTTC
This sequence comes from Phytobacter palmae, assembly GCA_900112785.1. Classification (GTDB taxonomy): domain Bacteria; phylum Pseudomonadota; class Gammaproteobacteria; order Enterobacterales; family Enterobacteriaceae; genus Phytobacter; species Phytobacter palmae. The sequence goes on from FONB01000016.1 coordinate 3,586, forward strand.
GCGCAGATCCGAGGTGGACTGGTCGATATTGTGCTGCATCTCTTCGTGGTAGGCCGCCAGCGACATGGCCATCGAGTTAATGCCATTCTTAAGCATGTCGAGTTCGCCAAGCATAAACCCCTCAACCCGGCTGTCCAGTTGGCCGCGGCGGATACGGTCAACTGTGTTAACCATATTGCGAATCGGCCCGGTAACATCGCGCATTAGCCGCCAGCCGAAAATGAGTGCGATCCCAATACAGAACAGAATCATCAGGCTTGAGATGAAAATTTCTTTGTACTGCTGGAGACGAACAGATTTGAGATCCAGCTCCAGCGCCACATATCCCAGCATATTACCGGCAGGTTTCGCATTCGATAGGGCGGACTCATCCGGTGAGTAGCCCTCCGAGATGATCGGCGTGCGCAGGATCATCAGGTCTCCCTTACGCGTTACGCTCAAACGTCTTGGAAATGCCGAACCGTCTGCGAGGCGTAACTCACCCGGATCGAGCTGGAAATTTGAGGTGACGAACAGATGATTCTGCTCATCATAAATCGAAATACCACGCACGATTTCGGAATGGCGACGGTGCAATACGCTAATGAGTTGGCCAATGGCCTCGCGATCCTGCAACGTCATGCTGTATTCGCTGGAGACTGCAAGGGGTTCAATGATACTGGCACCTGCGTCTTCCAGTTGACGCTGTAAGTCGTTATAGCGGTGGACGACGAAGAAGATGCTCAACAGCACGCCGATCAATACGGTCGGGGCGAGGATCAGGATCATCATGCGCGCACGCAGGCTGTAGTTGGTCATGGGGTTCCGTTATGGGAGAATGTGGCCATTATCTGTAATTGAGAAAATTCTCGGCAATGGCGCAATTCTACTCTGCAAAACGACGCGTGACGACGCGTCAGATCATAACTGTCACAGTAAACGACCTCGATCCCTTTGGGCAGGGAGTTGCGCGAAATAATGGTAAGGCGTTGTTTATAACCGGTTTATTGCCAAAAGAAACGGCAGAAATTACCCTGACTGAAGACAAGCGACAGTTTGCGCGCGGTGAAGTAAAACGCCGTCTGAACGACAGTCCTGACCGCGTTACGCCGGTATGTCCCCATTTCGGCGTCTGCGGTGGCTGTCAACAGCAGCACGCGAGCATGACCCTGCAACAGCGCAGCAAAAGCGCCGCCCTTGCCCGTTTAATGAAGCATGATGTCGAAGAGGTTATCTGCGCGTCGCCCTGGGCTTATCGGCGCCGTGCGCGTCTGAGTCTGAACTGGCAGCCCAAAACCCAGCGTCTGGATATGGGGTTTCGTAAGGCGAATACCAGCGACATCATTAACGTCTCACGCTGCCCGGTCCTGGTGCCCCGTCTTGAGGCATTACTTGCGCCGTTGCACGCCTGTCTGGCGAGCTTAAAAGCGGTTCGTCATTTGGGCCATGTTGAACTGGTACTGGCGGATAATGGTCCGCTGATGATTTTACGCCATACCGCACCGCTGAGCGCTGCTGACCGGGAAAAACTGGAACGCTTTTCGCATTCCGAGGGACTGGCGCTTTTTCTGGCACCCGAAAGCGAGATACTTGAACATGTTACGGGAGAATCTCCCTGGTATAACTCTGACGGGCTACGCTTAACGTTCAGTCCACGGGATTTTATTCAGGTTAATGATGGCGTAAACCAGCAAATGGTTGCCCGTGCGCTGGAATGGCTGGATGTGCAGCCGGACGATCGCGTACTGGATCTTTTCTGTGGGATGGGCAATTTTACCTTGCCGCTGGCAAAAAGGGCGGCAAGTGTGGTGGGCGTTGAAGGTGTTGCCGAACTGGTAGCGAAAGGGCGTGTAAATGCCCGACAAAATGGTTTGCAGAACGTGACCTTCTTTCATGAAAATCTGGAGGAAGATGTCACAAAGCAGCCGTGGGCGCGTCAGGGTTTTGATAAAATACTTCTTGATCCCGCGCGCGCGGGTGCCGCTGGTGTTATGCAACACATTGTAAAATTAGCGCCCGGCAAAGTAGTCTATGTTTCCTGTAATCCGGCGACGCTCGCGCGTGACAGCGAAGCGTTAGTCAATGCGGGTTACCAGATTAAGCGGCTGGCGATGCTGGATATGTTCCCGCACACTGGGCATCTGGAATCCATGGTGTTATTCGAGCACAAGTGATTAATTTCGGCTTGTCGAGTTCGACAGGCTCGGTCCCTTAAAGGAGAGGACAATGGTTGCGGTAAGAAGTGCGCATTTAAACAAAGCGGGTGAATTCGATCCTAAGAAGTGGATCGCCAGTCTGGGTATCTCCAGCCAGCCGTCGTGTGAACGCTTAGCCGAAACCTGGGAATATTGTCTGCGACAAACACAGGGACATCCTCACGCCGATCTGCTGTTATGGCGCGGTGTTGAGATGGTGGAAATCCTCTCCATGCTGAGTATGGATCTCGATACGCTGCGGGCGGCGCTGCTGTTCCCGCTGGCAGATGCCGATGTCGTCAGTGAAGATACCCTGCGCGAAAGCGTCGGCAAATCGATTGTCGAGCTTATCCACGGCGTGCGGGATATGGCGGCTATTCGGCAATTAAAAGCCACGCATACCGATTCCGTCTCCTCTGAGCAGGTCGATAACGTGCGGCGTATGCTGCTGGCGATGGTGGACGATTTCCGCTGTGTCGTCATCAAAATTGCCGAACGAATTGCCCATCTGCGAGAAGTGAAAGAGGCGCCAGAAGACGAACGCGTTCTGGCGGCGAAAGAGTGTACGAACATCTACGCCCCGCTGGCGAACCGTTTAGGGATAGGCCAGCTCAAATGGGAGCTGGAAGATTACTGCTTCCGCTATCTGCATCCGGCGGAATACAAACGCATCGCCAAATTGCTGCATGAGCGCCGTATTGACCGCGAACACTACATTGAAGAGTTTGTTGGCCACCTGCGTTCAGAGATGAAAGAAGAGGGCGTAAAAGCCGAGGTTTATGGCCGTCCTAAGCATATCTACAGCATCTGGCGCAAGATGCAGAAGAAGCATCTCGCTTTCGATGAGCTATTTGATGTTCGGGCGGTGCGCATCGTTGCCGAACGTTTGCAAGATTGCTATGCCGCGCTCGGTATCGTCCATACCCATTATCGCCACCTGCCGGATGAGTTCGATGACTATGTCGCGAACCCGAAACCGAACGGCTACCAGTCTATCCACACGGTAGTGCTGGGGCCGGGAGGTAAAACCGTAGAAATCCAGATTCGTACCCGGCAGATGCACGAAGACGCCGAACTGGGCGTGGCTGCGCACTGGAAGTACAAAGAGGGCGCAACGGCTGGAACCAACAGCGGTGGGCGTGGTTATGAAGACCGTATTGCGTGGCTGCGTAAACTGATTGCCTGGCAGGAAGAGATGGCCGATTCGGGCGAAATGCTCGATGAGGTACGCAGCCAGGTGTTCGACGACCGGGTCTATGTATTTACACCGAAAGGCGACGTGGTGGATTTACCTGCGGGTTCTACGCCGCTTGATTTCGCTTACCATATTCACAGCGATGTGGGGCACCGTTGCATCGGGGCGAAAATCAGCGGGCGTATCGTGCCCTTCACCTACCAGTTGCAGATGGGTGACCAGATTGAAATCATCACCCAGAAGCAGCCGAACCCAAGCCGTGACTGGCTCAATCCGAACCTGGGGTACGTTACTACCAGCCGTGGCCGTTCGAAAATCCACGCCTGGTTCCGTAAGCAGGATCGGGATAAAAACATCCTGGCTGGGCGTCAGATCCTTGACGACGAGCTGGCGCATCTCGGCATCAGCCTGAAAGAGGCGGAAAAACAGCTGCTGCCGCGTTACAACTTTAATGACCTGGAAGAGCTGCTGGCGGCGATTGGCGGCGGTGATATACGCCTCAACCAGATGGTCAACTTCCTGCAGTCGCAGTTCAACAAGCCGAGTGCGGAAGAGCAGGATGCCGCGGCACTGAAACAGTTGCAGCAGAAGACCTACGCGCCGCAAAATCGCAGCAAAGATAATGGCCGTGTGGTGGTGGAAGGGGTCGGTAACCTGATGCATCACATTGCGCGCTGCTGCCAGCCCATCCCCGGCGATGACATTGTTGGTTTTATCACCCAGGGCCGTGGGATTTCTATTCACCGGGCAGACTGCGACCAACTGGAAGAGCTGCGCACCCACGCGCCTGAGCGTATCGTTGATGCGGTGTGGGGGGAAAGCTACTCGGCCGGTTACTCGCTGGTGGTGCGCGTGACCGCCAACGACCGCAGCGGATTGTTGCGCGATATCACGACCATTCTTGCCAACGAAAAAGTTAACGTTCTGGGGGTGGCCAGCCGCAGCGATACCAAAGAGCAACTGGCCACTATCGATATGAATATCGAAATCTATAACCTGCAGGTGCTGGGCCGTGTGCTTGGCAAACTGAACCAGGTGCCGGATGTGATCGACGCGCGTCGATTGCACGGCGGCTAAATACACCCTTCTTCAGGCCGGGCAAGGCGAAGCCATAGTCCGGCATTTTTTTCATCAGGACAGAACTATGACTCAAATCACCCGCCTGCTGGGCATCATGCAACGTCTGCGCGACCCGGAAAAGGGCTGTCCGTGGGATAAAGAACAGACCTTCGCCACTATCGCACCCTATACCCTGGAAGAGACTTACGAAGTGCTGGATGCTATTTCCCGCGAAGATTTTGATGATTTACGCGGCGAATTAGGCGATTTACTGTTTCAGGTGGTCTTTTACGCACAGATGGCCCAGGAACAAAATCTGTTCAATTTCGATGATATCTGCGCTGCTATCAGCGACAAGCTGGAGCGCCGCCATCCGCATATTTTTGGTGATGCGCATGCTGAAAACAGCAGTGAAGTGCTGGCCCGCTGGGAGCAGATTAAAAGCGCTGAACGTGCTGAAAAATCGCAACATTCCGCGTTGGATGACATTCCTCATAGCCTCCCGGCCTTAATGCGCGCCCATAAAATCCAGAAACGATGCTCAACCGTAGGCTTTGACTGGACCTCTCTGGGGCCGGTGCTGGACAAAGTTTATGAAGAAATTGACGAAGTGATGGATGAAGCGAAACAGGCTGTCGTGGATGAGGCGAAACTGGAAGAAGAGATGGGCGATTTGCTGTTCGCAACGGTCAACCTTTCGCGTCATTTGGGCGTAAAAGCAGAAGTTGCGTTGCAAAAAGCGAATCTGAAATTCGAACGTCGTTTTCGCGAAGTTGAGCGTATCGTTGCCGCCCGGGGGCTGGAAATGAGCGGAATCGACCTGGAGGCGATGGAAGAGGTCTGGCAGCAGGTAAAACGCCAGGAAACTGATATCTAAAGATATTGTGCATTCAAACGCGATTTGTATGATTTTTTAAATAACAAGCGCTTGATTTACGTCAAAATCATTTTGCTAAAAGTGGCTATTTTCTCACTCCTTATTACAGGTGAGGTTAGGGATAAGGGGTGAGAATGAAAGTTTGTGAGGCACGCCCTGTTCAGGTATACTACTTTCCCGTCCTGGTTATTCCATCGTTTCACCCTAACTTCTCAGGTTCAGCATGACAACGAACTATATTTTTGTGACCGGCGGGGTCGTATCCTCTCTGGGTAAAGGCATTGCCGCAGCCTCCCTCGCAGCCATTCTTGAAGCCCGTGGCCTCAATGTGACCATGATGAAACTGGATCCGTATATCAACGTCGATCCGGGTACCATGAGCCCAATCCAACACGGGGAAGTGTTCGTTACTGAAGACGGCGCTGAAACCGATCTGGACCTGGGCCACTATGAGCGTTTCATCCGCACCAAGATGACTCGCCGTAACAACTTCACGACTGGCCGTATCTATTCCGAAGTGCTGCGCAAAGAGCGCCGTGGTGACTACCTGGGCGCAACCGTACAGGTTATTCCGCACATCACCAATGCTATCAAAGAGCGCATCATTGAAGGCGGCGAAGGCCATGATGTCGTGCTGGTCGAAATCGGCGGTACCGTAGGCGATATCGAATCGCTGCCGTTCCTTGAAGCGATTCGCCAGATGGCCGTTGAAGTGGGCCGCGAACGCACCCTGTATATGCACCTGACGCTGGTGCCGTATATGGCCGCATCAGGTGAGGTGAAAACCAAGCCGACGCAGCACTCCGTAAAAGAGCTGCTTTCTATCGGTATCCAGCCTGACATCCTGATCTGTCGTTCCGATCGTGCCGTGCCGGCAAACGAGCGTGCAAAGATTGCTTTGTTCTGTAATGTTCCGGAAAAGGCTGTTATCTCCCTTAAAGATGTCGATTCCATTTATAAAATTCCGGGCCTGTTGAAATCGCAGGGGCTGGACGATTATATTTGTAAACGATTCAGCTTGAACTGCCCGGAAGCAAATCTGGCCGAATGGGAACAGGTAATTTATCAGCAGGCGAACCCGGTAGATGAAGTGACCATCGGTATGGTCGGCAAGTATATTGAACTGCCGGATGCCTATAAGTCAGTTATCGAAGCGCTGAAACACGGTGGCCTTAAAAATCGTGTCACCGTCAACATCAAATTGATCGATTCGCAAGATGTTGAAACACGTGGTGTCGAAATTCTGAAAGGTCTGGACGCTATCCTGATCCCTGGTGGTTTCGGTTATCGCGGTGTGGAAGGTAAGATCGCCACTGCACGCTACGCGCGTGAAAACAATATTCCTTATCTGGGCATTTGCCTGGGGATGCAGGTTGCGCTGATCGAGTATGCTCGCAACGTCGCTGGAATGGAGAACGCCAACTCGACGGAATTTGTGCCAGACTGTAAGTACCCGGTTGTGGCGCTCATTACCGAATGGCGTGATGAAGAAGGCAAGATTGAAGTACGTTCGGAAAAGAGCGATCTCGGTGGCACCATGCGCCTCGGCGCACAGCAGTGCCAGCTTGGCGACGACAGCCTGGTCCGTCAACTGTATGGCGAGCCGACCATTGTCGAACGCCATCGCCATCGCTATGAAGTTAACAATCTGCTGTTGAAACAAATTGAAGCTGCGGGTCTGCGTGTTGCAGGCCGTTCCGGCGATGATCAGTTGGTCGAGATCATCGAGGTGCCAAATCATCCGTGGTTTGTCGCTTGTCAGTTCCACCCGGAATTTACTTCTACGCCGCGTGATGGACACCCGCTGTTTGCTGGCTTTGTGAAAGCCGCCAGTGAGTATCAGAAGCGCCAGGCGAAGTAAGAGTTAGAACGGCAGTGCACCCAAATGGGTGCATTGTTTGTCTGGAGTTTTAGTTTAACTTGTACTGAGGAAATCCTAATGTCCAAAATCGTTAAAGTCATCGGTCGTGAAATCATCGACTCCCGTGGTAACCCGACTGTTGAAGCCGAAGTACACCTGGAAGGTGGTTTCGTTGGCCTGGCAGCTGCTCCGTCAGGTGCTTCTACGGGTTCCCGCGAAGCGCTGGAACTGCGTGATGGCGACAAATCTCGTTTCATGGGTAAAGGCGTACTGAAAGCGGTTGGCGCGGTTAACGGCCCGATCGCTCAGGCAATCCTGGGCAAAGATGCCAAAGATCAGGCTGGCATTGACAAGATCATGATCGACCTGGACGGTACTGAAAACAAATCTAACTTCGGTGCTAACGCAATCCTGGCTGTTTCTCTGGCGACTGCTAAAGCTGCTGCGGCTTCTAAAGGTCTGCCGCTGTACGCACACATCGCTGAACTGAACGGCACCCCGGGCAAATACTCTATGCCGGTTCCGATGATGAACATCATCAACGGTGGTGAGCACGCTGACAACAACGTAGACATTCAGGAATTCATGATTCAGCCAGTTGGCGCAAAATCCCTGAAAGAAGCGGTACGTATGGGTTCAGAAGTGTTCCACAACCTGGCTAAAGTTCTGAAATCCAAAGGTATGAACACTGCTGTTGGTGACGAAGGCGGCTATGCGCCGAACCTGGGTTCCAACGCTGAAGCACTGGCTGTTATCGCAGAAGCTGTTAAAGCTGCGGGCTACGAGCTGGGCAAAGACATCACTCTGGCGATGGACTGTGCAGCGTCTGAATTCTACAAAGACGGTAAATACGTTCTGGCTGGCGAAGGTAACAAAGCATTCACCTCCGAAGAGTTCACTCACTTCCTGGAAGACCTGACCAAACAGTACCCGATCGTGTCCATCGAAGATGGTCTGGACGAGTCTGACTGGACTGGCTTCGCTTACCAGACCAAAGTTCTGGGCGACAAAATCCAGCTGGTTGGTGATGACCTGTTCGTAACTAACACCAAGATCCTGAAAGAAGGCATCGAAAAAGGCATCGTTAACTCCATCCTGATCAAATTCAACCAGATCGGTTCTCTGACCGAAACTCTGGCTGCGATCAAAATGGCGAAAGACGCTGGCTACACCGCTGTCATCTCTCACCGTTCTGGCGAAACTGAAGACGCTACCATCGCTGACCTGGCTGTTGGTACCGCTGCTGGCCAGATCAAAACGGGTTCTATGAGCCGTTCTGACCGCGTTGCTAAATACAACCAACTGATTCGTATCGAAGAAGCTCTGGGCGAACAAGCTCCGTACAACGGTCGTAAAGAGATCAAAGGTCAGGCATAAGCCTCTCTTTCTCTGAAATGAAAATGCCAGCCCTCGGGCTGGCATTTTTTTGTCTGCGATAACCGTTATTTAAAATCGACGGCCATTTGCTGCGGAATGGAAAGCCCGCGGGTGGTCTGTACGCACTGGGCAATATAATCAGTAAAGCGCGGTGGCTTCGGCATACCCAACTCTATGAGCTTGTCGTTGCTAAAGCGAACGTTCAGCATGGCGAACGCACCGTACAAACGCATCGCTTTGAGCATCAGGCGCTCGTTGCAAGGCCCGAAGATGTTTTTCAACTCGCGACGCATCTTCACCAGCGTCTCGTAGCTGACCTGCGTATAGACATCTTTAACCGGTACGGTTTCCAGCGCAGAAGCCATCGCGGCATCTATATCGGCAAATTTCACGCTGTTCTCTTCGCCTGCGGAAATATGAATAACCTCACCCGCCGGAATGTCGCTTTTCAGCATCATAATCAGTGCGTCGGCACAATAGTCCACCGGCACCACGTCAATTCGGTCTTCCAGTGAGCACATGAATTTTTGCAGCATTAGCGCCATGCTGAACACCCAGAAGATACTGCTGGAGGGCTGGCAACCGTAATGCGTATGACCCACTACGATAGACGGACGTGCAATAACCAGCGGCAGGTTCGGATAGGTTTTGCGCATCAGGTGTTCGATGGTGGATTTGGAGTGGGTATACTCCACCAGATGTTCGGCATTTTCTTTAAATTCCTGGCTTTCATAGACCAGCGAATCGGCTTCTGGCGCACACGACATAGCCGTACCGACATGCAGGAAACGCTGCAACCCCTGTACTTTTGCCATACGTCCGGCAAAGGCCAGCGTACCTTCCACGTTAACTTTCCAGATAAGCGGGTTGTTGCCAAAAGAGGCGACGGCTGCGCAGTTCAGCACATGGGTGACGCTGTCCAGACGAGGGTCGTCCAGAAACTGCTCCGGCGTGCCCAGATCACCGATGATGATATGCGCGCAGGTCAGGCGGGAGAGAATGGATTCGCTGATGTTGAATTTACGCATATTCTCTTTTACGCGCTCAACGCCAGCCTGGCTATCCGCTGCCCTGACTAAAAGTAAGTAGTTGATTTGACTATCATCATTAAGTATTTTCTCAAACACTGCACCACCGAGGAATCCGGTGACGCCGGTGATCAGTAGAGTTTTCATGATCGTATGCTCATTGTTGTTAATTCGCGGATTGTATTCAGCGAAAATTAAACAATGCTTAAATAAGAGATGCGGGAATAAATCGATTTCTTAAGGTAATTTTAAGCTTTAAATGCGGAATAAGTTTAATTGGACAGGTAAACATAAAAATAAATTCATTAAAAAAATAAATATTTATAAATTACTGAAAATGCAAGATTTTTAATCTTTGTTTTAGGGTTTTGATTTATTGCTTTTCTTATATTGATGAGTATTTATGAAATAATTAATTACAAATAAGATAATGCTAAGCCTGCTATGGATTAGCCATTTTTCGCTTTATTTCGATGACAACCACGCAACATTTACCTCTGCTGCAACTCGCCCTTAAGAGCGAAATCTGCAATAATTAATGTTTATTCCCTGGTAGAGTTGATTATGCAGTACCCGATTAATGAGATGTTCCAGACCTTGCAAGGCGAGGGTTATTTTACCGGCGTTCCCGCTATTTTTATTCGTTTACAGGGATGCCCGGTTGGTTGTGCCTGGTGCGACACCAAACATACATGGGATAAGCTTGAAGATCGGGAAGTCTCCCTCTACAGCATTCTGGCCAAGACTAAAGAGAGCGATAAATGGGGCGCGGCGAGCAGTGAAGATCTGCTGGCTATTATTGAGCGTCAGGGCTGGACTGCACGCCATGTGGTGATAACCGGCGGTGAACCCTGTATTCATGATTTAATTCCGTTGACTCATCTTCTGGAAAAACAGGGGTTCAGTTGCCAGATTGAGACCAGCGGCACCCATGAAGTGCGCACGTCTCACGCGACATGGGTGACTGTGTCACCAAAGGTGAATATGCGCGGTGGCTATGACATCCTTCAGCAGGCGCTGGAACGAGCGGATGAGATCAAACACCCGGTTGGGCGTACCCGAGACATTGAGGCGCTTGATGAACTGCTGACGCAACTGACTGATGACAAACACCGGGTCATTGCGCTCCAGCCTATCAGCCAAAAAGACGATGCCACGCGGTTGTGTATCGAAACCTGTATCGCCCGCAACTGGCGGTTGTCGATGCAGACGCACAAATATCTGAACATTGCCTGATTCGTCTTCTGCAGGTGCTATCGCGCCAGCAATATGTGCATTGCCTGAACGCCCGGTCTTATCGCCGGGCGTTTTTTTGCCCGTTTAGCGACAAGGGGACAAAGCTGCAGGGGGGGACTTACGCAGCGCCACAAACTCGGCACATCCAGGCACGCTGATGGCACTACAGCGGAAAACTACTCGCCGCGGTAGATACACCCTGCGGTGCAGGTCTCTTTAATCATCACGGCGCTCAGCAGCGGAACGACGGGCTTCAACTGCTCCCAAATCCACTTTGCCAGTACTTCGCTGGTCGGGTTTTCAAGGCCCGGGATATCGTTAAGATAGTAGTGATCCAGACGATCATAGGTCGGTTTGAACGCTGCCTTAAGTTCAGCAAAATCCATGATCCAGCCCGTATGCGGATCCACCTCGCCGGTGATCTCCAGACGCACCATAAATGAGTGGCCATGAAGGCGACCGCATTTATGCCCGGCTGGAACATGTGGCAAACGGTGAGCGGCTTCAAACATGAAATCTTTAAATAACGTGGTGGACATACTGAACTCTCTGACTGGCTGAAAAAACCGCGGCATGGTAGCTGATATGACCTTTTTTATCATTAACTAAAATCGGCAAAAGCGATTAACCGCTGCGCCTTGGCCGATGCTTCGTTTTTTTACGATATAAATCAAATGGTTAATTAACCTGTTTTACTGTTATAAACTATGAATAAAACAGGTTAGTTCTTTTGGTTATTTATTATTTCCAACCTTTCTTTAATTGTTATTATCCCCGCCGTTAACCTTACTTTCTCTTCTGCTTTTATGGCGCTGACAGGGCGTATAAGCAGCTTTTGCTTACTGGAACATAACGACGCATGACGACTCAGGTCCCACCTTCCGCTTTGCTTCCGCTGAACCCGGAGCAACTGGCACGCCTTCAGGCGGTCACAACCGATTTAACACCCACCCAGCTTGCCTGGGTTTCCGGCTATTTTTGGGGCGTGCTGAATCAGCAACCCGGTGCGGCAGTTGTAACCGCAGCGCCTGCGGTGGCCGAAGCCCCGACCATTACGCTGCTCTCCGCTTCGCAAACCGGTAATGCCCGCCGCGTTGCGGAAGCACTGCGTGACGATCTGCTGGCGGCGAAACTCAACGTCAAACTGGTGAGCGCGGGCGACTATAAATTCAAACAAATCGCCAACGAAAAGCTGCTGATAGTTGTTGCCTCTACGCAAGGGGAAGGTGAACCACCGGAAGAGGCCGTTGCGTTACATAAATTCCTGTTCTCGAAAAAAGCGCCGAAGCTTGATGGTACCGCCTTCGCCGTGCTGGGGCTTGGCGACACCTCTTATGAATTTTTCTGCCAGGCAGGCAAAGATTTTGATAGCAAACTGGCTGAACTGGGCGCTGAGCGTCTGCTTGATCGCGTCGATGCAGACGTTGAGTTCCAGGCTGCCGCCGCTGAGTGGCGTGCGCGCGTGGTTGAGGTGCTGAAAGCGCGGGTACCGAAAGAGACCCCAGCCCAGGCCGCTGTGACGGCAACCGGTGCGGTGAATGAAGTTTTCTCCAGCCCTTATACTAAAGAAGAACCGCTGACCGCGACCCTCTCAGTGAATCAAAAAATCACTGGCCGCGATTCAGAAAAAGATGTGCGTCATATCGAAATCGATCTGGGTGATTCCGGCCTGCGCTATCAGCCGGGCGATGCGCTGGGCGTGTGGTATCAGAACGATCCTGCGCTGGTGAAAGAACTGGTAGAACTGCTATGGCTTAAAGGCGATGAACCTGTCAGCGTAGAGGGCAAAACCCTGCCGCTGTCCGAAGCGCTGCAGTGGCATTTCGAACTGACGGTCAATACCAGCAATATCGTGGAAAACTACGCCACCCTGACCCGCAGTGAATCACTGCTGCCGCTGGTGGGCGATAAAGCCAAATTACAGCACTACGCGGCGACCACGCCGATCGTGGATATGGTGCGTTTTTCTCCGGCACAGCTGGATGCCACTGCGCTGATTGGCCTGCTGCGTCCGCTGACGCCGCGCCTCTACTCTATCGCCTCTTCACAGGCAGAAGTAGAAACCGAAGTGCATGTCACCGTTGGCGTGGTGCGTTATGACATCGAAGGCCGCGCGCGCGCGGGTGGGGCGTCGAGCTTCCTCGCCGATCGCGTGGAAGAAGAGGGTGAAGTGCGTGTGTTCATCGAACATAACGACAACTTCCGTCTGCCAGCCAACCCGGAAACGCCGGTCATCATGATTGGGCCGGGTACCGGTATTGCACCGTTCCGCGCCTTTATGCAACAGCGTGCGGCAGAAGGGGCGGAAGGTAAGAACTGGCTGTTCTTTGGCAATCCGCACTTTACGGAAGATTTCCTCTACCAGGTTGAGTGGCAGCGTTACGTCAAAGAGGGCGTGCTGAACCGTATTGACCTGGCCTGGTCTCGTGACCAGAAAGAAAAAGTATACGTACAAGACAAACTGCGTCAGCAAGGCGCGGAACTGTGGCGCTGGATTAATGACGGTGCGCACATTTATGTCTGTGGCGACGCGAATCGCATGGCGAAGGACGTTGAGCAGGCTTTACTGGACGTGATTGCCGAATTTGGCGCGATGGACGCCGAAGCGGCGGACGAATATTTAAGTGAGCTGCGCGTAGAGCGCCGTTATCAGCGAGATGTCTACTAATGAGTGAAAAACATCCAGGCCCACTGGTGGTCGAGGGAAAACTGACAGACGCCGAGCGCATGAAGCTGGAAAGCAACTACCTGCGCGGGACCATTGCGGAAGATTTGAACGACGGTCTGACCGGCGGCTTTAAAGGCGACAATTTCCTGCTGATCCGTTTCCACGGCATGTACCAGCAGGATGATCGCGATATTCGCGCTGAGCGTGCGGCCCAGAAACTGGAGCCGCGCCATGCAATGCTGCTGCGTTGCCGCCTGCCTGGCGGGGTGATCACGACGAAACAGTGGCAGGCGATTGATAAATTTGCCGGTGAAAACACGATCTACGGCAGCATCCGCCTGACCAACCGTCAGACCTTCCAGTTCCACGGTATTCTGAAAAAGAACGTCAAGCCGGTTCACCAGATGCTGCACTCCGTTGGCCTTGACGCACTGGCGACTGCTAACGACATGAACCGTAACGTGTTGTGTACCTCCAACCCGTACGAGTCAGAACTGCACGCTGAAGCCTACGAGTGGGCGAAAAAGATTTCTGAACATCTGCTGCCGCGCACCCGCGCTTACGCAGAGATCTGGCTCGATCAGGAAAAAGTGGCGACCACTGACGAAGAGCCGATCCTCGGTCAGACTTATCTGCCGCGTAAATTCAAAACCACGGTCGTTATCCCGCCGCAGAACGACATTGATCTGCACGCCAACGACATGAACTTTGTCGCGGTCGCGGAAAACGGCAAGCTGGTGGGCTTTAACCTGCTGGTGGGCGGCGGTCTGTCCATTGAACACGGTAATAAGAAAACCTATGCCCGCACGGCGAGCGAGTTTGGCTATCTGCCGGTTGAACATACGCTGGCCGTTGCTGAAGCGGTGGTCACAACCCAGCGCGACTGGGGTAACCGTACAGACCGTAAAAACGCGAAGACCAAATATACGCTGGAACGTGTTGGCGTTGAGACCTTCAAAGCGGAAGTTGAGCGTCGCGCAGGTATTAAGTTCGAACCGATCCGTCCGTATGAATTCACCGGGCGCGGCGATCGCATTGGCTGGGTGAAAGGGATCGACAATAAATGGCATCTGACGCTGTTTATTGAAAATGGTCGTATCCTCGATTACCCGGGACGTCCGCTGAAAACTGGCCTGCTGGAGATCGCGAAGATCCATAAAGGCGAGTTCCGTATTACGGCAAACCAGAACCTGATCATTGCCGGCGTCCCGGATAGCCAGAAAGCGAAAATCGAAAAAATCGCGCGCCAGAGCGGCCTGATGGATGCCGTGACGCCGCAGCGTGAAAACTCGATGGCCTGCGTGTCGTTCCCGACCTGTCCGCTGGCGATGGCCGAAGCAGAGCGTTTTCTGCCGTCGTTTATCGATAAAGTGGAAGAGGTGATGGCGAAGCATGGCATGAGCGATGAGCATATCGTGACGCGCGTGACGGGTTGCCCGAACGGCTGTGGCCGCGCGATGCTGGCGGAAGTGGGCCTGGTGGGTAAAGCGCCTGGCCGCTACAACCTGCATCTGGGCGGTAACCGCATCGGTACACGTATCCCGAGGATGTACAAAGAGAACATTACCGAGCCAGAAATCATTGCTTCGCTGGATGAGCTGGTAGGACGCTGGGCGAAAGAGCGCGAAGCGGGTGAAGGTTTCGGTGATTTCACCATCCGTGCGGGTATTATCCGCCCGGTGCTCGATCCGGCGCGCGATCTCTGGGATTAAGCTAATTTGACCTCAGACTGTTTCCGCGCTCCCCTGGAGCGAGGGGCAGGGTGAGGGGAAATTCATAAGTGAGGAACCTATGTCCGTACTCGATCTATCTGCTCTGAATGCTTTGTCGAAAGACGACCGCACGCAGGCACTGGCGGAGACTAACGCCCAACTGGAAGCGCAAACCGCAGAAGAACGCGTGGCCTGGGCGCTGGAGAACCTGCCAGGTGAGTATGTGTTGTCGTCCAGTTTTGGTATCCAGGCAGCGGTGAGTCTGCATCTGGTGAATCAGGTGCGCCCGAACATACCGGTTATCCTGACGGACACGGGTTACCTGTTCCCGGAAACCTATCAGTTCATTGATGAGCTGACCGAGAAGCTCGGCCTGAATCTGCAGATTTACCGTGCGCCGCAAAGCCCGGCCTGGCAGGAGGCGCGTTACGGCAAGCTGTGGGAACAGGGCGTTGAGGGTATTGAAAAGTACAACGACATTAACAAAGTTGAGCCGATGAACCGGGCGCTGAAAGAACTGAACGCTCAGACGTGGTTCGCCGGCCTGCGTCGTGAGCAGTCCAGTAGCCGAGCCAATCTGCCTGTGCTGGATATCCAGCGCGGAGTATTCAAAGTGCTGCCGATCATCGACTGGGATAATCGCACGGTGTATCAGTATCTGCAAAAACACGGTCTGAAATATCATCCGCTGTGGGATGAGGGGTATCTGTCCGTGGGCGATACGCACACCACCCGTAAATGGGAACCCGGTATGGCAGAAGAGGACACCCGCTTCTTCGGTCTGAAACGCGAGTGCGGCCTGCACGAAGGCTGACTGTGAGTTGTTCGTTATACCATCGAAAGCGCCCGGCTAACCACCGGGCGTTTTTAATTGTAGCGAGTATGAGATTGTGCTGGTGAAATGAGATTTTGCACACAGCGTTATGTTTTTTTACCAGTAAAATCAAAATATTACGGTTCTTAAACAATACGGAAAAACGGGTGGAATTTTAGGTGTGGTAATTTATATTTAAATTCAATCAGTTGCATTTAGAGTGTTCCCCGCGTGAGCGGGGCTTCCCTCCCCACAGCGCCCTGTCCGGTTCCGGCACCATTCTGCTACCATATTCGTGCCATTTGGGATGGCGTTAATTCAATAACTCACTGATATTAAGATAAAAAAGATGGCGCTGGCGGCACTGTCAATGGGTATCTGTTCCGCGTCTTATGCGGAAACCGAAATCTGCAAACAATACTTCACTGAAATGGGCGGCTTCATTAAGGAAGCGTCTAAACATGAAGAGACAAAAGCCCAGGTGGAGATGCTGAAAACCCAGTTAACGGAAGGCAGAAAGCAGCTTGAGAGCTACCCGGAGGAGCAACAGGATGCAGGCTGTAAGCAAGGCCTGGAAGCAATAAAGCAACTGAACGCAGCGATGGGGATCAAAAAATAACAAAAAGGGAGCCGATGCTCCCTTTTTCTGTTTTTACAAACGGCAGATTTACTTTTTCCCCGCCTTTGCCAGCTCTTTTACTAACGGCAGCATAATACGCACCACGTCGCGGCTACGGCGGTCAATACGCCCCGGCAGAGCCTGATCGATATGCTGGACGTTATCAAGCTTAATATCATGCCAGCTTACGCCGTCCGGGAAGGATTTCGATTTTGCACGTTGCTGATAACCATTCTTTTTCCCCAAACTCCAGTTGGTGGCCTCAACCGATAACACCGGAATACCGGCGTTATCGAAGACTTCTGCATCATTGCAACAGCCCGTTCCCTGAGGATAGGCAGGGTCGAGGCCTGGATTGGTGGTCGCGCTGATACCCAGAGTGCGTGCGATAGCCAGTGCCCTGTCACGGGTGAGCTTGCGCACCGAAGAGGGCGTTTTTTTGCCGCTATTGAAATAGAGATTATCGCCGACGATAAGGTTATCGAGATTAATCACCAGTAACGTGTGTTTCTTCTCGCGATCGCTCATGCGTTTAAGGAAGTTCCCGGCGCCAATGCTGCCTTGCTCTTCACCGCTGGTTGCCACAAAGCGAATACCGTATTCCGTCGGCACCGATTTCAGTTGATCCGCGAGCTCCAGCATCACCCCCAGCCCTGAGGCGTTATCGTCGATGCCCTGCAGTGTCAGACCGCCCAGATTATTATTGGTATCCGCATCGCTACGCGGCGCGTAGGTATCCAGATGCGCCATAATAATGATCTGCTGTGGGCGCTTGCCCTCATGGGCGGCAATAACGGTACTGCCGGTGACGTTCTGCCAGTTTTGCTGATTATCGCGGGTAGTCCAGCTGTAGCGGCTGTTGAATTTGCGGATGTCACTCTGATAACCCATCTGCGAAAACTGCTGGCGAAGGTAATCCGCTGCGAGCATTTCGGCAGGTGTGCCGGTCATTCGGCCGGGAAAATAGGTGGCGATATGGCGCGCCTGATTACTTGCAAATTCACCGGGATGAGGTGCTCGTGCCTGAGCAGAAAAAATAAAGCATACGCCGAGCGCCAGGGCAGCGGTACGGTGGCGCAATGCGGAAAGCATAGAGAGTCCTTTTACGACAAAAATTTTAACGCGCTTAGTATGAAACTGTGACCCGCTTTGCACAATTTCATTTGTTCTTAACTCTGCAAAAATAGGGCAGTTAAGCACTTTTTGGCATTTGTTTTTTTATCGCGTTATTCCTTTGCGGAACTACTCATTCCAATTCGTAATTTCATTCGCTCTAAGCTCCCCCCTATAGTCCCACTATTACTGGTTGCTAATGAGTTGTTGCCCTGTGGATTACCTGCCTTTATTTGCTGACGTCAAAGACCGTCCCGTGCTGGTTGTCGGTGGTGGCGACGTTGCTGCCCGTAAGATTGCCTTTTTACGGCGCGCAGGGGCACGCGTACTGGTGGTAACAAAACATCTTGAACCATCACTACAAGTGCTGGTGGATGAGCAAAAGATTGATCTGCTGGCTGATGCGTTTGATGAAGCGCAGCTCGACAATGTCTTTCTGGTGATTGCGGCAACGGATGACGCGGAAGTCAACCGTCGTGTTTTTGACGCCGCGAATGCCCGCCATCGTCTTGTGAACGTGGTCGATGACCAGCCGCTGTGCTCATTTATCTTCCCGTCGATTGTCGACCGCTCGCCGCTGCTGGTGGCTATCTCTTCCGGCGGTAACGCACCGGTACTGGCGCGATTGCTGCGCGAAAAAATCGAGGCGCTGTTGCCCGCGAACTTAGGCCGCATGGCCGAGGTGGCCGGGCGCTGGCGCACGCGCATTAAAGCCTTTCGAAAAACCACCGATGAACGTCGTCGTTTCTGGGAGAGCGCCTTTCGTGGCCGTTTTGCCAGTCTGATGGCCGCGGGCAAAGAGCAGGCCGCGGAACAGGTGCTGGCAGATGAACTCGCTAAACCGGGAAGCAGTACCGGCGAAATTATCCTGGTTGGCGCCGGGCCCGGCGATGCCGGGTTGTTAACGCTGCGTGGTTTGCAGGTTATCCAGCAGGCTGATGTGGTGTTTTACGATCATCTGGTGACCGACAGTGTGCTGGAACTTGTTCGCCGTGATGCACAATTGATCAGCGTCGGGAAACGCGCAGGTTCGCACCTTGTGGCCCAGCATGACACCAATCGCTTGCTGGTTGAGGCGGCACAGGCGGGCAAAACCGTAGTGCGTTTAAAAGGCGGCGACCCGTTTATTTTTGGTCGCGGTGGTGAAGAATTGCAGGCGGCTGCGGCGGCAGGTATTCCCTTCCAGGTGGTGCCGGGCGTGACGGCAGCATCCGGCGCGACGGCTTACGCAGGCATTCCGCTGACGCACCGTGATTACGCGCAAAGTGCCACCTTTGTTACCGGACATTACAAAGCCGACAGCGCACCGTTTGACTGGTCGCAACTGGCGCAAAGCCGCCAGACGCTGGCTATCTATATGGGCACGATGAAAGCGGCAGAAATCGGCGAGCAACTCATTGCTCACGGGCGAGAGGCAAACACACCTGTCGCGGTGATTTCTCGCGGCACGCGGGCTGACCAGCAGGTCAGAACCGGCACATTACAACAACTTGAGGAACTGGCGAAAGATGCGCCAATGCCCGCCCTGCTGGTGGTGGGCGAGGTGGTACAACTGCATCATGAACTCGCCTGGTTTCAACACACGACAGGCCCGGAAGCGTTTGACGCTTCTGTGGTGAATCTGGCTTAGTCCTGACACAACAGGCTATTTTATTTGCCATTTTGGCCTCTGGCTGTGCTCGCAATCCTCACGTACTTTTGTACGCTCCGGTTGCAGTGCGCAGGCCGGGACCAAACTGGCTGCAACAATAACGCCTGTTGCACCAGGCCTTAAAAGGAACGGTTATGGATCAAAAACGACTCACTCACCTGCGACAACTGGAAGCCGAAAGCATCCATATCATTCGCGAGGTAGCCGCCGAATTCTCCAATCCGGTGATGATGTATTCCATCGGCAAAGACTCCAGCGTGATGCTGCATCTGGCGCGTAAAGCCTTCTACCCGGGCACGCTGCCGTTCCCGCTGTTGCATGTGGACACTGGCTGGAAATTCCGTGAGATGTATGAGTTCCGTGACCGCACTGCGAAAGCGTATGGCTGTGAATTGCTGGTGCACAAGAACCCGGAAGGGGTAGCGATGGGCATTAACCCATTCGTCCACGGCAGCGCTAAGCATACCGATATCATGAAAACCGAGGGGCTTAAGCAGGCTCTGAATAAATATGGCTTTGATGCGGCCTTCGGCGGCGCTCGCCGTGATGAAGAGAAGTCCCGCGCCAAAGAGCGAATCTACTCTTTTCGCGATCGCTTCCACCGCTGGGACCCGAAGAATCAGCGTCCTGAGCTGTGGCACAACTACAACGGCCAGATTAATAAAGGCGAGAGCATTCGCGTGTTCCCGCTCTCGAACTGGACCGAGCTGGATATCTGGCAGTATATCTACCTGGAAAATATCGAAATTGTTCCGTTGTACCTGGCCGCAGAGCGCCCGGTGCTGGAGCGCGATGGCATGCTGATGATGATCGACGATGATCGTATCGACCTGCAACCTGGCGAAGTGATCGAACAGCGGATGGTGCGCTTCCGTACCCTTGGCTGCTGGCCGCTGACCGGCGCTGTGGAGTCCGAAGCGCAGACGCTGCCGGAAATTATCGAAGAGATGCTGGTTTCCACTACCAGTGAACGTCAGGGCCGCGTGATTGACCGCGACCAGGCAGGCTCCATGGAGCTGAAAAAACGTCAGGGATACTTCTAAGGAGCCGCCATGAATACCACTATCGCCCAACAAATTGCCAACGAAGGCGGCGTCGAAGCGTATCTGCACGCACAGCAACACAAAAGTCTGCTGCGTTTTCTGACCTGCGGCAGCGTCGATGACGGTAAAAGCACCCTGATTGGCCGCCTGTTGCATGACACGCGCCAGATTTATGAAGATCAGCTCTCTACATTGCACAATGACAGCAAACGTCATGGCACGCAGGGTGAGAAACTCGACCTGGCGCTGTTGGTTGATGGCCTGCAGGCTGAGCGTGAACAGGGCATCACCATTGATGTGGCCTACCGTTACTTCTCAACAGAGAAGCGCAAATTTATCATTGCCGATACCCCCGGCCATGAACAGTACACGCGTAATATGGCCACCGGTGCGTCAACCTGTGACCTCGCTATCCTGCTGATTGATGCCCGTAAGGGCGTGCTGGATCAGACGCGTCGTCACAGCTTTATTTCCACCCTGCTGGGTATTAAACATCTGGTGGTGGCGGTCAATAAAATGGATCTGGTCGGCTTTAGCGAAGAGACCTTTGAGAACATCCGTCAGGAGTACCTGACTTTCGCAGAGCAGCTGCCGGGCAATCTGGACATTCGCTTTGTGCCGCTCTCCGCGCTGGAAGGGGATAACGTCGCCAGTCAGAGCGCCAACATTCCGTGGTACAGCGGCCCGACGCTACTGGAAGTCCTGGAGACCGTGGAAATTCAGCGCGTTGTGGATACCCAGCCGATGCGTTTCCCGGTGCAGTACGTTAATCGCCCGAATCTCGATTTCCGCGGTTTCTCCGGTACGCTGGCCTCAGGCAGCGTGAAAGTAGGCCAGCGTATCAAAGCACTGCCATCTGGCGTGGAATCCACTGTTGCGCGCATTGTGACTTTTGATGGCGATCTCCAGGAAGCCCACGCGGGTGAAGCGATTACCCTGGTGCTTAAAGATGAGATCGACATCAGCCGTGGCGATCTGATTCTGGATGCGCAGGAGAGTGTGCCTGCGGTGCAGAGCGCCTCCCTCGACGTGGTGTGGATGGCTGAACAGCCGCTGACGGCAGGCCAGAGCTACGACATCAAAGTGGCTGGTAAAAAGACCCGTGCCCGCATTGATGCCATTCAGTACCAGGTAGATATTAACAATCTCACCCAGCGTCAGGTGGATACGCTGCCATTAAACGGTATCGGTCTGGTCGATTTGACCTTTGATGAGCCGCTGACCCTGGATGCGTATCAGCAAAACCCGGTGACCGGCGGTGTTATCTTTATCGACCGTCTGAGTAATGTGACCGTGGGCGCCGGTATGGTGCGTGAAGTGCATCAACAGGAGACGTCTGTACCGTCACAATTCAGCGCATTTGAGCTGGAGCTGAATCAGCTTATCCGTAAGCATTTCCCTCACTGGGGCGCGCGTGATTTGCTGGGAGGTAAATAATGGCCGCACATGATGAGAACGTCGTCTGGCATCCTCATCCGGTGACCGTCGCGCAGCGTGAACAACTCCACGGTCACCGTGGGGTTGTGCTGTGGTTTACCGGGTTGTCTGGTTCCGGTAAATCAACGGTAGCGGGGGCGCTGGAAGAGGCATTACATCAGCAGGGGGTCAGTACTTACCTGCTCGATGGTGACAATGTGCGTCACGGTCTGTGTAGTGATTTAGGGTTTAGCGATGAAGACCGCAAAGAGAACATTCGTCGGGTTGGGGAAGTTGCCAGCCTGATGGCGGATGCCGGTCTTGTGGTGCTGACGGCGTTTATCTCCCCGCACCGTGCTGAGCGGCAGATGGTGCGTGAACGCGTGGGGGAGGGGCGCTTTATTGAGGTTTTCGTGGATACGCCGCTGGCGATTTGCGAAGCACGCGATCCTAAGGGGCTCTATAAAAAAGCCCGCGCGGGAGAGTTACGCAACTTCACCGGCATTGACGCCGTTTACGAAGCGCCCGAATCACCCGAAGTTCACCTTGAAGGTGAACAATTGGTAACAAATTTGGTGAGCCAATTATTAGACCTCATGAGACGGGACGATATGATCAGATCCTGAGACAGTGCCGTGGATACGCAGAATGTGGGGCGTATCCTGTTCCGTCGGCCGTCAGTTAATGGGATCAGATATGCGTAATAGTCAGAACATCACCATCTCAAGGTCGGATAACATAACGACCAGCGACGAAACCACCTGGTCCCTGCCTGGGGCCGCAGTGGGCTTTGTCGCATGGCTGTTGGCGCTGGCTACCCCTTTTCTGATTTACGGTCCTAACACGCTGTTCTTCTTCCTCTACACCTGGCCTTTCTTCCTTGCGCTGATGCCCGTCTCGGTTGTGGTGGGTATTGCCCTGCATTCTATCGTCAATGGCAAATTGCTCTATAGCATCATCCTCACTGCGCTCACGGTTGTGGCCATGTTTGGAGCGTTGTTTATGTGGTTGATGGGCTAAAGCCGTCCATACTTCAAACCGTAACTCACATTAAGACAATGTGTCCGGGCACAACCCTACGGAAAGGTACGCAAATATGTTACATTCTGTCGCGGTGACTCGTTATCACCCGGCCCCGGTGTGGAGTCTGAGAAAAAGTTATGGGATGATGATGCCGTTTTTCAGGGGGCAGGATGGGTAAACTAACGCTGCTATTGCTGGCTTTGCTGGTCTGGCTACAGTATTCGCTGTGGTTTGGCAAAAATGGTCTTCATGACTATAGCCGTGTCAGTGAAGATGTGAGCGCACAGCAGGCGACCAACGCAAAATTAAAAGCGCGCAACGATCAACTCTTTGCTGAAATTGACGATCTCAATGGCGGCCAGGAAGCGATTGAGGAACGCGCTCGTAACGAATTAACGATGACCAAACCAGGCGAAACCTTTTATCGTCTGGTGCCGGACGCGTCCAAACGCAACCAGGGGTCAGTACAGAACACACAAAATAATCGATAAACAATCCCGGGTTTACGACATGTCTGTAATTATTCCGGACGTTTGTGCGGTGGTGCCAGCCGCCGGGTTTGGCCGCCGCATGCAAACGGAATGTCCCAAGCAGTATCTTTCCATTGGCGATAAAACGATCCTCGAACACGCGGTGGCGGCCTTACTGGCCAATCCGAACGTAGGGCGCGTTATTATTGCCGTCAGCCCTGGTGACGAGCGCTTTGCTCGCTTGCCGCTGTCGCAGCATCCTGCCATTACCGTTGTGGCAGGTGGCGCAGAACGCGCGGACTCGGTACTGGCGGGGCTCAAAGCCGCGCAGGGGGCGCAATGGGTGCTGGTGCACGACGCTGCACGTCCTTGCCTGCATCAGGATGATTTAAATCGCCTGTTGCAACTGCGTGAAACCAGCCGGGTTGGCGGTATCCTTGCCGCGCCGGTTCGCGACACCATGAAGCGTGCGGAGCCAGGCAAAACGGCTATTGCCCATACCGTTGAGCGTAACGATTTATGGCATGCGCTCACGCCGCAATTTTTCCCTCTGGAACTCCTGCACGACTGCCTGACGCGTGCGCTCAATGAAGGTGCGACGATCACCGATGAGGCCTCGGCACTCGAATATTGCGGATTCCACCCGGAACTGGTCCCCGGACGCGCGGATAATATCAAGGTGACGCGTCCCGAAGATCTGAAACTTGCAGAATTTTATCTCACCCATTCTGAACACCAGGAGAAGGCATAATGCGCATTGGACACGGTTTTGACGTACACGCATTTGGCGGCGATGGCCCCATTATTATCGGTGGCGTCCGCATTCCCTGGGAGAAAGGCCTGCTGGCGCACTCCGATGGCGATGTTGCGTTACATGCGCTGACCGATGCCCTGTTAGGCGCTGCGGCGTTAGGCGATATTGGCAAGCTGTTCCCGGATACCGACCCGTCGTTCAAAGGGGCTGACAGCCGTGCACTGCTGCGCGAGGCATGGCGTCGCATCCAGGCCAAAGGCTATGTGATTAGCAATGTGGACGTCACCATTATCGCGCAGGCACCGAAAATGCTGCCGCATATCCCGCAGATGCGCGTGTTTATCGCCGAGGATTTGGGATGCCATATGGATGATGTGAATGTGAAAGCGACTACCACTGAGAAGCTCGGTTTTACCGGACGTGGCGAAGGTATTGCCTGTGAAGCGGTGGCACTCCTGCTTAAGGCGGCGAAATGACAGAGTTCGACCAGTTGACATATTTGCACGGTAAACCAGCGGCCAGCGGTTTACTGAAAGCCAATCCGGAAGATTTCGTGGTTATTGAGGATTTAGGCTTTGAACCCGACGGGGAAGGCGAACACATTCTGGTGCGAATTCTGAAAACTGGCTGTAATACCCGCTTCGTTGCCGATGCGCTGGCCAAATTCCTTAAAATACATGCCCGCGAAGTCAGCTTTGCCGGACAGAAAGACAAACACGCTGTCACAGAACAATGGTTTTGCGCACGTGTGCCGGGCAAAGAGATGCCGGACCTGAGCGCGTTTCAGCCAGAAGGCTGTAAAGTGCTGGAATATGCCCGTCATAAGCGCAAACTGCGTCTCGGAGCCCTTAAAGGTAATAGCTTTACCCTTGTGCTGCGCGAAATCAGCAACCGTGAGGATGTTGAATCGCGCCTGTTGGCCATCAACGAGGGCGGTGTACCGAACTATTTCGGCGCGCAGCGTTTCGGTCTCGGCGGCAGCAACTTGCAGGGTGCGCTACGCTGGGCGCAAAGCGATGCCCCGGTGCGCGATCGTAATAAGCGCAGTTTTTGGTTGTCGGCAGCGCGCAGTGCATTGTTTAATCAAATTGTTAGCGAGCGACTGAAAAAAACAGACTTTAATCAAGTTGTTGACGGCGATGCGCTACAATTATCGGGGCGCGGAAGTTGGTTTGTGGCGACCAAAGAAGAGCGTGCTGAGTTGCAGACGCGCGTTGACGGTAAAGCGCTGATGATTACCGCCTCAATGCCGGGAAGCGGCGAGTGGGGAACGCAGGGCGAAGCGTTGTCATTTGAGCAGACGGCTGTTGCCGATGCGCCGGAGCTGCAGGCGCTGCTGGTGCGCGAAAAAGTTGAAGCGTCGCGCCGGGCCATGCTGCTCTTTCCGCAACAATTAAGCTGGAACTGGTGGGATGACGTGACCGTTGAGTTACGCTTCTGGCTACCGGCAGGTAGCTTCGCCACCAGTGTGGTAAGGGAAATTATCAATACATCGGGTGATTATGCGAATATTGCTGAGTAACGATGACGGGATTCATGCGCCAGGTATTCAGACGCTGGCAAAGGCCCTGCGGGAGTTTGCCGACGTACAGGTCGTGGCTCCCGATCGTAACCGTAGTGGCGCATCCAACTCATTAACGCTGGAGTCCTCCCTCAGAACCTTCACTTTCGAAAACGGCGATATTGCGGTGCAAATGGGCACCCCGACCGATTGCGTCTATTTAGGCGTCAATGCGCTGATGCGCCCGCGCCCTGACGTTGTGGTCTCCGGCATTAATGCCGGGCCGAATCTCGGGGATGACGTTATCTATTCTGGTACTGTCGCAGCAGCAATGGAAGGACGCCATTTGGGCTTTCCTGCCCTGGCGGTGTCGTTAAACGGACAGACCCATTACGAAACAGCCGCAGCTGTCACCTGCTCTATTCTGCGTGCTCTGTCGCGCGAGCCGTTACGTACCGGGCGTATTCTGAATATTAACGTCCCGGACTTGCCGCTTGGTGAGATCAAAGGTATTCGTGTTACCCGCTGTGGCAGTCGTCATCCCGCGGATCAGGTTATTCCGCAGCAGGATCCCCGGGGCAACACGCTTTACTGGATTGGCCCTCCGGGCGAGAAATGCGATGCCGGGCCGGATACCGATTTTGCTGCCATTGATGAGGGTTTTGTTTCTGTCACCCCGCTGCACGTGGATTTAACCGCGCATAGCGCGCATGATGTAGTTTCGGGCTGGCTGGATCGCGCCGGAGTGAGTAAACGATGGTGAACAGACGCGTACAAACACTGCTTGATCAATTACGCGCGCAGGGCATTACCGATGAGCATGTGCTGGAAGCCATCTCTCTGGTGCCGCGCGAGAAATTTATCGATGAAGCGTTTGAACACAAGGCCTGGGATAATGTGGCGTTGCCTATCGGTCAGGGCCAGACAATCTCTCAGCCTTATATGGTGGCGCGGATGACGGCTTTACTTGAGCTGACGCCGCAATCCCGGGTGCTGGAAATAGGCACGGGGTCTGGCTATCAAACTGCGATACTGGCGCATCTGGTGCATCACGTCTGTACGGTTGAACGCATTAAAAGCCTGCAATGGCACGCGCGACGCCGCCTTAAACAACTTGATTTACATAATGTTTCAACTCGACATGGCGATGGCTGGCAGGGTTGGCAAGCGCGCGGTCCATTTGATGCCATTATTGTCACAGCCGCACCGCCAGAAATTCCGGCGGCGTTGATGTCACAACTGGATGAAGGCGGGGTTCTCGTTTTACCTGTGGGCGACGAGCAGCAATTTCTGAAACGTGTTCGTCGGCGGGGGAGCGAATTTATTATCGATACCGTGGAAGCTGTGCGCTTTGTGCCGTTGGTTAAAGGCGAACTGGCCTGATAAACAGATTTTTCCTGATGTTTTCACAACGCATCGGCGTATGGTAGGCAGATTTGCCGAAACCGTTCACGGTTAATTTTAAGTCATTGGTAGCTAACACATTCCTGGGGGATAAATGAGCACGGGAAGCCCTAAATTCACCGTAAGCCGTGTTGCGGCACTATCACTGGTTTCTATCTGGCTGGCAGGCTGTACAAGCTCCAGCAACGCACCCGCTCCGGTCAGTTCGGTGGGTGGCAACACCAGCTCCAGCAGCAATTCCGGAATGTTAATCACTCCGCCGCCAAAAATCGGCACCGCTTCACAACCGCAAATTCAACCCGTTCAGCGCCCGGTAATGCAGCCTACGCCTGTTCAGTCAGTTCCGGAACAGCCTGTGCAGACGGTTAATGGCAAGATCGTCTACAACCGTAAGTATGGGAACATTCCGAAAGGGAGCTATACCGGCGGCAGTACCTATACCGTTAAACGTGGTGATACCTTATTTTATATTGCGTGGATAACCGGGAACGATTTCCGCGATCTGGCCCAGCGCAACCATGTCGCTGCACCCTACGGTCTGACAGTGGGTCAAACCTTGCAGGTGGGTAATGCATCAGGTGCGCCAATAACGGGCGGAAACGCGATAACTCAGGCAGATGCGAGTGCACAAGGAATAGTCTCAAAACCTGCACAAAATTCCACCGTAGCTGTTGCTTCAAAACCAACAATTACGTATTCTGAGGATTCAGGTGAACAAAGTGCTAACAAAATGTTGCCGAACAACAAGCCTGTGGCTCCTGTCACAGCGCCCGTTACGGCTCCAACAGTCAGCACTACCGAACCGACCATCAGCAGCACGTCAACCAGTACGCCAATCGCTTCATGGCGCTGGCCGACAGATGGCAAAGTTATCGACAACTTCTCTGCGACCGAAGGTGGCAACAAAGGTGTCGATATCGCAGGTAGCAAAGGACAGGCAATCGTCGCGACCGCAGATGGGCGCGTCGTCTATGCCGGTAACGCGCTCCGCGGTTACGGTAATCTTATTATCATCAAACATAACGATGATTACCTGAGTGCCTACGCCCATAACGATACGATGCTGGTCCGGGAACAACAAGAAGTTAAGGCGGGGCAAAAAATCGCTACCATGGGTAGCTCCGGAACCAGTTCTACACGCTTGCATTTTGAAATTCGTTACAAGGGGAAATCCGTAAACCCGCTGCGTTATTTGCCGCAGCGATAAATCGGCAAAGTGGTTGAACCGTTCCTCATTGTTGTCGTTGCAGCGCGCGCAGATGCCGCTGCAATCGTCAGTAATGAAGTGCTATTCAGGTGCTTTGTCCAGGGATCACGGGTAGGAGCCACCTTATGAGTCAGAATACGCTGAAAGTTCATGAATTAAATGAAGATGCGGAATTTGATGAGAACGGAGTAGAGGCTTTTGATGAGAAAGCCTTAGTTGAAGAGGAACCCAGTGATAACGACCTGGCCGAAGAGGAATTGTTATCGCAGGGCGCTACCCAGCGTGTGCTGGATGCGACTCAGCTTTATCTTGGGGAAATTGGTTATTCCCCGCTGCTAACGGCCGAAGAAGAAGTTTATTTTGCACGTCGCGCATTACGTGGTGACGTTGCCTCGCGCCGTCGCATGATCGAAAGTAACTTGCGTCTGGTAGTGAAAATTGCCCGTCGCTATAGCAATCGTGGGCTGGCATTGCTGGACCTGATTGAAGAGGGGAACCTGGGCCTGATCCGTGCGGTTGAGAAATTCGACCCTGAACGTGGCTTCCGTTTCTCCACTTATGCGACCTGGTGGATTCGTCAGACTATTGAACGGGCGATTATGAATCAAACCCGTACCATTCGTCTGCCAATCCATATTGTAAAAGAGCTGAACGTCTATCTGCGTACTGCGCGTGAGTTGTCCCATAAACTGGACCACGAACCGAGTGCGGAAGAGATTGCCGAACAACTCGATAAACCGGTCGATGATGTGAGTCGCATGTTGCGCCTCAACGAGCGTATCACCTCGGTGGATACACCGCTGGGCGGTGATTCCGAGAAAGCGCTGCTGGATATTCTGGCCGATGAAAAAGAAAACGGTCCGGAAGACACCACGCAAGATGACGATATGAAACAGAGCATCGTCAAATGGCTGTTCGAACTGAACGCCAAACAGCGTGAAGTGCTGGCACGTCGTTTCGGTCTGCTGGGATATGAAGCAGCAACACTGGAAGACGTGGGTCGTGAAATCGGTCTGACGCGTGAGCGCGTCCGCCAGATTCAGGTTGAAGGTCTGCGTCGTCTGCGTGAAATCCTGCAGGCGCAAGGGCTGAATATCGAAGCGCTCTTCCGCGAATAAGCATGAACATCAAAAGGCCGGTCATTTGACCGGCCTTTTTCTTGCGCGCTTTCCGGCTTAACGCTTATCTGCCGACAGCAGCGGTGGGATTGTTGGTACCTGCGGTGCGTCATCAATATCTTTTTGCGTCATACGAAACGCCTCCGGGTAGTGTTCGCGGCTGGTGCGGCGTAGCGGTTCGGTATCGCGCCAGGTATACAGACAATGCTGGCACTGATAAACGGTCCAGATACCTTTTACCGGTGAGGTTGCCATCACTTCAATATGTTCATCAGCACAACGTGGACAAATCATTCTTTTCTCCTTATTTACGTGCGGCCAGCATAGCAGTCAGTTTTTCAACCCACTCTTTGGTTTCAGGTAAATCCTGTACCGGCTGGCTGTAATGACCACGCGTATCCGGTGCGACCGGCGTCGTCGCATCAATAATCAGTTTGTCGGTAATGCCTGCCGGGCTTGAGCCAGGGTCCAGCTCCAGCACCGACATATTCGGTAACTGCACAAGATCTCCTGCCGGGTTCACTTTTGATGACAGCGCCCACATCACCTGCGGCAGGTTGAACGGGTCAACGTCTTCATCGACCATAATCACCATTTTTACGTAACCCAGTCCGTGCGGCGTGGTCATAGCGCGCAGGCCCACCGCGCGGGCGAAACCGCCGTAGCGTTTTTTGGTTGAGATGATGGCCAGCAGACCGTGGGTGTACATGGCGTTCACTGCCTGCACTTCCGGGAACTCAGCTTTTAACTGTTGGTAGAGGGGGACGCAGGTAGCCGGGCCAATCAGATAGTCGATTTCGGTCCACGGCATGCCCAGGTACAGCGATTCAAAAATCGGTTTTGTGCGATAAGAAACCTTATCAATACGTACGACCGTCATATTGCGTCCGCCGGAATAGTGGCCGGTAAACTCGCCGAACGGCCCTTCGATTTCGCGTTTCCGCCCTTCGATAACCCCTTCGAGGATCACTTCCGAGCCCCACGGCACATCAAACCCGGTGAGCGGTGCGGTAGCAATTGGGTACGGACTTTCACGCAGCGCCCCGGCCATTTCGTATTCTGACTGATCGTATTTCAGCGGCGTGGCGCCCATCAGGGTGATGATCGGATCGTTACCCAGCGTGATCGCAACCGGCAGGTCTTCGCCGCGTTCTTCCGCTTTATGCAGATGTAGCGCAATGTCGTGCATCGGTACTGGCTGCAAACCCAGCTTGCGTTTGCCTTTTACTTCCATGCGGTAGATGCCAACGTTTTGCTTACCAAAATGGTCAGGATCGACCGGATCGCGAGAGACAACGCAGGCTTTATCAAGATAAAAACCGCCATCGCCGTCGTTCAGACGGAACAGGGGAAGGATATCGAAAAGGTTGATCTCTTCACCGTCGACACTGTTTTCCGCCCAGCGCGGATTCGCACGGCGTTCCGGTGCGACAGGAAAGGTATCCCAGCGGCGAATAAATTCTTCAATCTGTTTTTTTATCGGTGTATTTGACGGTAAACCCATAGAAATCGCATGATTTTGCCAGGAACCAATTGTATTCATTGCCACGCGCGCATCGGTGAAGCCACGAATATTGTCGAACCATAGCGCAGGCGCGCCTTCACCAATACGCCCGGTGGCATTAGCCGCTGCTGCAATATCCGGCTCGGCGTTAACCTCTTCACTGATTTTGAGCAGTTGCCCTTCGTCATCAAGGGCCTGCAGAAAGCTTCGTAAATCATCAAAAGCCATATTCTTTCTCCTGTGAAAAATGCTGTGCCGCCCGCAGGCCCTCCCAGCGGCGTGCTTGACGGTGCTCCAGACCAAACTGGTCGAGCACACGGGTCACGATATGCTGGGTAATATCATCAACGGTCTGCGGATGGTTGTAATAAGCAGGCATTGGGGGGACCATCGCCACTCCCATGCGGGAAAGCGCTAACATATTTTCTAAATGAATGGTGCTAAGCGGCATTTCGCGCGGGACGAGTACCAGCTTGCGGCCCTCTTTGAGCACGACATCGGCGGCGCGTCCGACCAACCCTTCGGCGTAACCCGCACGGATACCTGCCAGCGTTTTCATGCTGCATGGAATAACTATCATGCCGTCGGTACGAAACGAGCCAGAGGAAATAGTGGCAGCCTGATCAGCCGGGTTATGAGTGACATCTGCCAGAGCAGCAACTTCGCGAGCAGTCCAGGGCGTTTCCAGTTCAATAGTGGTTTTCGCCCACTTCGACATCACCAGGTGGGTTTCAACCTCTGGCATTTCATGAAGCGCCTGTAACAGCGCCACGCCCAATGGTGCGCCGGTTGCCCCCGTCATCCCGATTATAAGTTTCACTCGTCACCTCAATCATTGTTCGTATGCGAACGTTTTAAAATAACCTACTCTTGAGGATCGTCACAGACAAGATTGTTCGTATGCATGCGCATTTTTTGTTAAAAAAAGCCGCGTTAAAATTCGGCAAGTTAATGGCTATCATAGGGAGAAGAAACCCATAACGGAGCATTCATGGAGTTAAGAAAAGAGGCTTTTCACCTGCTACGTCAGCTATTCCAGCAGCACACGGCGCGCTGGCAGCAGGTACTGCCGGAACTGACCAAACCACAATATGCGGTGATGCGTTCTATTGCCGAAAACCCCGGCATTGAGCAGGTGGCTTTGACGGAGGTAGCGGTCAGTACAAAAGCGACTCTCGCGGAAATGCTCAGCCGTCTGGAGGCGCGTGGTCTGGTCCGCCGGGAACAGGATCCGGAAGATAAACGACGTCGTTTCTTATTTTTGACCGGAGAAGGTGAAGCCGTGTTGCAAGCGAGCATCCCGGTGGGCAATGCTGTGGATGGCGAGTTTCTTGGTAAATTAAGCGAGGAAGAGCGCGAACAATTCACGCAGCTTATTCGTCGAATGATGCGCTAAGCCAGTGGCTAAGGGCAGGGAACAAGCCGGGTGGTTTGTTCCCGGCCTGATACGACATATTAATTCAGTGTGTATTCCAGCGAGATTTCCGCATTCAGTACTTTGGATACCGGACAACCGGCTTTGGCTTTCTGAATGGCTTCATCAAATTTAGCAGGGTCTGCACCCGGTACCTTCACCGCACTTTTCAGGGCGATTTTAGTAATCGCGAACCCGCCGTCAACCTGGTCCAGCGTGACAGTTGCCGTTGTGTCGATGCTGTCAGCTGTGTAGCCTGCTTCACCCAGTATCATCGAGAGCGCCATTGAGAAACAGGCAGCATGCGCCGCACCGATCAGCTCTTCCGGGTTAGTCCCCTGAACGCCTTCGAAACGGGTGTTAAAGCCATAAGGAAGTTGCTTAAGCGCACCGCTCTCGGTTGAAACAGTCCCTTTCCCACGTTTCAGATCACCTTCCCAGTGAGCCTGCCCTTTCTTGTGAATTGCCATAGCATGGTTCCTTTTCATTATTGAGAGAAATAAGTCGAAGCAAATAAAAAGTATAGAAGCCGATATCGGGCTTGCCTGGCATTCGGGGAATTTATTCGATAAACAATGGCCCGCAAGGTTATTGCGGGCCGGGGGAGTTAGACGAGGCTTTTCAGGCGGTAAATCCACTCGAGCGCCTGACGCGGCGTGAGGGAATCGGGGTCGAGATTTTCCAGCGCTTCCATTGCCGGGCTGGTTTCTTCGGAGACGGCTAACAGCGACATCTGCGTGCCGTCAATCTGTGTGGCACCCGCACCTGGCGACAGGCTTTCCAGCTCGCGTAATTTTCCACGCGCGCGTTTGATGACCTCTTTTGGAACACCCGCCAGTGCCGCGACCGCCAGACCATAGCTTTTACTCGCCGCGCCATCCTGTACGCTGTGCATAAAGGCGATAGTGTCGCCATGTTCCAGCGCGTCAAGATGGACATTCGCCACACCTTCCATTTTTTCCGGCAGCTGCGTCAGCTCGAAATAGTGGGTAGCGAACAAGGTCAACGCTTTGATTTTATTAGCCAGATTTTCTGCACAGGCCCATGCCAGCGACAGACCGTCGTAGGTGGAGGTGCCGCGACCAATTTCATCCATCAGCACCAGGCTGTTTTCCGTGGCGTTATGCAGAATATTGGCCGTCTCGGTCATCTCCACCATAAAGGTAGAACGCCCGCTTGCCAGATCATCTGCCGCGCCCACACGAGTAAAAATGCGGTCAATAGGACCAATTTCCACTTTCTGAGCCGGAACATAGCTACCGATATACGCCAGCAGCGCGATCAGCGCCGTCTGGCGCATGTAAGTACTTTTACCGCCCATGTTCGGCCCGGTAATGATTAACATTCTGCGCTGGGGCGAAAGGCTCAAGGGATTTGCAATAAACGGTTCATTGAGCACGCGCTCCACGACCGGGTGACGACCTTCAACGATACGGATACCCGGTTTATCGCTGAATGTCGGGCAACAGTAGTTTAGCGTGTCCGCACGTTCTGCCAGGTTAACCAACACGTCCAGTTCTGCCAGCGCCGTGGCGCTCTGTTGTAAATCGCCAAGGTGGGGCAGCAGCAGGTCGAACAACTCGTCGTAGAGCTGTTTTTCCAGCGCCAGCGCTTTGCCTTTTGAGGTCAGAACCTTGTCTTCATACTCTTTCAGTTCAGGAATAATATAACGCTCAGCATTTTTCAGCGTCTGACGGCGAACATAATGAATGGGCGCAAGATGGCTCTGTCCGCGGCTAATCTGAATGTAATAGCCGTGCACGGCGTTATAGCCAACTTTAAGGGTGTCGAGCCCCAGCTTTTCACGCTCGCGAATTTCCAGTCTATCGAGGTAGTCCGTCGCGCCGTCTGCCAGCGCTCGCCACTCATCCAGCTCTGCGTTGTACCCCGGGGCGATAACGCCACCATCGCGCACCAGTACCGGCGGTGCATCAATGATGGCGCGTTCCAGCAGTTCACGTAGCTCAGTGAACTCGCCCATTTTTTCCCGCAGGTTTTGCACCGGCTCGCTCTTCACCTGAGCCAGTTGGGCACGTAGTTCCGGCAGTTGCTGGAAAGCATGGCGCATCCTCGCCAGATCGCGTGGCCTGGCGGTACGCAGCGCCAGACGGGCAAGAATACGTTCCAGATCGCCAACCTGACGCAGTACGGGCTGCAATTCAGCGGTGATTTCCTGCAATGCGCCAATGGTTTGCTGACGTTCCAGCAATGTTTTGGTGTCACGTACCGGCATATGTAGCCAGCGTTTGAGCATACGGCTACCCATCGGCGTGACCGTACAGTCGAGCACGGATGCCAGGGTGTTTTCGATACCGCCCGCCAGGTTCTGGGTAATTTCCAGGTTACGGCGTGTTGCCGCATCCATAATGATGCTGTCCTGCTGACGCTCCATGGTGATGGAACGAATGTGGGGAAGGGCGGTGCGCTGGGTATCTTTGACATACTGTAGCAGGCAACCTGCGGCGCAAAGGCCGCGTGGCGCGTTTTCTACCCCAAAACCAACCAGATCGCGGGTACCAAATTGCAGATTAAGCTGCTGACGCGCGGTGTCGATTTCAAATTCCCAAAGAGGACGACGACGCAGGCCACGGCGGCCTTCAATCAGAGATGTTTCAGCGAAGTCTTCGGCATAGAGCAACTCAGCCGGGTTGGTGCGCTGTAGTTCTGCCGCCATGGTTTCACGGTCTGCGGGTTCACTGACGCGAAAACGACCGGAGCTAATATCCAGCGTGGCGTAGCCAAACCCTTTGCTGTCCTGCCAGATGGCCGCCAGTAAATTGTCCTGACGCTCCTGTAATAACGCTTCGTCGCTGATGGTGCCGGGAGTGACGATGCGCACCACTTTACGCTCGACCGGTCCTTTGCTGGTGGCCGGATCGCCAATTTGCTCGCAAATGGCTACCGATTCCCCCAGGCTGACCAGTTTTGCCAGATAGTTTTCTACCGCATGATGCGGCACCCCGGCCATCGGGATGGGTTCACCTGCGGAGGCTCCGCGTTTCGTCAACGAGATGTCCATCAGCTGAGATGCGCGTTTTGCATCATCATAAAACAGCTCGTAAAAGTCACCCATGCGATAGAAGAGCAGGATATCCGGATGCTGCGCTTTCAGTTTCAGATACTGCTGCATCATTGGCGTATGTGCGTCGAAATTCTCTAGTGTACTCATCAGTTTATGATGTCCATTTTCTTAAATTTTAATGAGTTAGTGATGTTTGTTGTTCTCATTGAGTTTCACGTCTCATTGATTTTCATGAATGACGGTGCATTTCATAAATACGCAGGTTGCATGATAACGGAGTCTGTGAGGGAGGAAAACCAGAGGGAGTAAAGCTGTTCTTTAAAACGAGAGAAAGAGTGAATCCTGGTGACAAGGATAAAGTGAATAGCGGCGAAAAAGTTGTCTTACACATCTTATGCAATCCGGCCAGGTTAAGCCTTTTTTCTACCGTTACACGAGACCCCTGCCTGGCTGGTTCGCTCAGGTTCTGCAGACTTCTCTCCCCCTGACTGAGCGTACCGAAGAACGATAAACCAGGGGAGTAAAATTATTTCGGGGATGCGGAAGAAGAAAGGCAGGATGAAGTGGAAGAACACTGTATACCGATGCGGTTGATAAGGCCTCATTATACATTAAATATCTGTCTCATATAATGAAGAAGCGTCTTTATACTGTGAATTAGCCGTTAGCGGGCTTTTATATTCTTAATGGTTCTGTTTTCTGTTGAGGTACCTCATTAATTTATTGATACTTATTGGATTAACAATTTTCTGGTTTTATTTAATTTTATTTTTTGTACAACCTATATTAGTCTTCTTACGGCCTGGTGCAGTATATTAAGATAAGTCTTTTTAATTACGCTTATTTTAACCTGTTACAGATATGAACATCACAGATAAATCACAATAATATATCGAAAAGAGTTATTTTCTTTTTCCGAAAATGATAATTGATAAGGAGTAAAGACATCGGTAATGAAAAAATCCTGATATTCTTTCATCCGGTTACGACATTAACAGATAGAGCGTTCAGGATGAGTGAAGGACTGACATATTCGCCCTGCTATAAGGGGCCTTTACAGGTCGCTAAAAAGCAGAGCAAAAATATACCACTCTCAGCCAGAGTGGCTGTTCTCCGGTACACCAGTAAATCGTATGACTCTGTACGCCATTCATTTGCCAGTCCGGAAACGCCGTACCTCATTGCAGTTGCACCCGAAACGGGTCATTAAGACCGGTGCCGGTAAAAATAATATTCACATACTGAATGAATCAGTGAGTTCACGACGGGTTACTGAACCCTGGATTATCTGTTTGATGGTTTGCAGGCAAGTAAAATGCCTCAGCGTGACAAAGCCAGCTTAATCGCTTTCAGGTCTTCCTGGCCTGATAAAACTCCTCATCATCGTCAATGGAATGGTTAATAATGAAAAAATACATGATAGGTTTAGTCCTTTTTGCTTTTACGGAAACTATTACTGCCCGGGCAGAGAATATCAAAGATCCTCATGCCATGAGTTTTGACATCGATAGCATAACGATCAGCACCTCACTGGGTTGGCTTGGCGGCGAATCCAAAGAATATGTGTATGACCCAGATACCGGAAGAAAGATCAGCGAGTTAAACTGGAAAATTAACAATGCGGCTATCATTAATGGTGATATAGCCTGGGAGCCGCTTTCCTGGCTAACATTGAATGCTCGGGGCTGGACTACATTAGCCACAAGTGGAGCCGGAATGGATGATTACGATTGGCTGAATGCCAGCCAGTCGCACTGGACTCACTGGTCTAACAGTCCAAACACCCGTCTTAACTATGCTAATGAATTTGACGTTAATGCCAAAGCCTGGCTGGTAAAACAACAGGATTACAGAGTGGGCGCAGTAGTCGGTTACCAGCAAACCCGGTTCAGCTGGACAGCTTTTGGCGGGCATTACCAATATGACAATGGCAATAATGTCGGCGATTTTCCTCGCGATGAACGCGGTATTGGCTATCAGCAGAAATTCAGCATGCCATACGTAGGACTGACCGGCGGCTATCGGTATCGTGATGTAGAATTTAACGCTTTACTGAAATTCAGCAGCTGGGTTAAAGCCAAAGACAATGATGAACATTACATGCGTGGTTTGACCTTCCGTGAAAAAAACAGCGGTTCCAATTTTTATTCTGCCTCTGTAAATGTCGGCTATTACGTCACCGCTAACGCCAAAGTATTCACCGAGTTTACTTGGAACAAATACTCCCAGGGTAAGGGGGGGACGCAGATGATTGATCATGAAAGTGGGAAATCAATTCATGAAAGTGGCGATGCTGCTGGTCTGGAAAATAAAAATTATAGTTTAACCGCAGGTTTGCAATACAGATTTTGAACGGGTAATGAATGCCCAAACTTGCAAAAAAACCTTGAGACGCTTTTAGCGCCTCAAGGTTTTTTTCGGTTTAGCCGAACCGATATGGACGGCAAGGGGTACCGGGCGAAGCGTTTTTCCTGGCTTTTTTGTGGGAGCGCCGCAGGTTATTGGGCGCATGAAAAGACATATGAGAACAGAGGAACTTTCAAACGCAGACCTCTCACAGGTACGGTAAGAAAGTTTTTGTAAAGGGGGGAACCACGGCTCGAAACCGTGACGAAGACTTCTTCGTGAAATAAGTAGCGAAAAGAAGAATAAATCATACCGTTGTTTGATCATATGACTGTTAAAGCTATATCATTTCACAGGTTTGCCACAGAAGAAATGAATATAGTCATTATATGAAATGAGAAACTCTTCGTTGGATACCGGGATAATGCGAAGTAAAACATATGCCCCACCAGTATAAAAATAAGGTGTTATAAATCGCTCAGATAGATTTTCTGTGTCCGTGTCGGCTGAAAGCTTAGTTAACGAGTAATTCTTTAATATCAGATCCTGCCCCTGTGGAGAGACATCCAACAACGACATTCTCATTATGTTTTTGGAATTTCCATTTTTGTCTTCTATGATACCATCAATCAAAATCTCACCTTTGCCATTAGAAAAAAGCAATGAGGCTCTTGACTTCATGGCGTAATCATCATCTTTAATAATCGATATACCTGAGCACTCTAAACGGGTATTTTTTTAGGAAGGAATAAAAAGGTAACGATAAAAATTATACTTAATACAATCGAAAGAATTTTAACAATTTTCATTCCCTATCTCCAAATACTGAAAGCGTCTGGCAGGATGCGGCTTTGTTACTGTTCAGAGGGTTTTTACAGGATATGATAGTTATATGTTTACCAACAATAAATCTGGTAACATATAAGAAGGGGTTTTCGGAGCAGTTAATAAGACCATCACTGAGTAGATTCTTATAAATATTAGCATCCGTCTCATTTGTGTTTGAGAATATATGACATTTTTCGTATGAGGATTCATAAGGAAAGTAATAATTTTGATCAAAGCCAGAACTTAATATTTTTTCTTTTATATAGAAAATAAGAAAGACAAGCAGGATGCAAAGTGGAAATAATTTAAACATCAAAATATACGTTTTTTTCGATATTTTGATGAAATCTTTATCTATACGTTGTTGTTGATAATCCGTGTGGTCATGATGCTCAGTATGTTCAACGTCTGGATTCTGCAACGTATCACTTTCTGGAATGTTTATCTGTTGGGGCAAGGTTGTCTCATCTGATAGCTCAGTAACAGAGATAAAAGCTGATAACGAAAACCCCTGCTTTGAAACCGTGGTGATGTACTCCTTCCCGGAGCCGTCAAGCGTGCGAAATGCTTTGCGAAGTAAAGCGATGTTCTGATACAGAGTATTTACGGGAACCGTGGAACCCATCTCCTTCCAGACATAAGGATAGAATTCTTTTTGAGGAACAGTTTCAGGATGCCGTTCAATCAGTAATTCCAGGCACCTGCTCGCTGGAACATTGAGGGAGACTTTCATTGAAGGCTGATCGCTCAAAAAAACCAGCTGTTCTGAGGGCTTGAATTCAATTAATGAGCCAATCAAATAGCGTCTTATCATGAAATTACCTCATTGATAAAAATATAACCATATCAATCACTTAAAAAATCTTAATAAGATTATTAACGAAACTGTAAACCTGAAAAGTCTGAAATAGATAAGAAGATTATAGAGTAAAAAAAAGAAATTAAGAAGACTAATTCGCTGAAACTTAAGGGTTTTATCATTGCATTGAGGTGTCTTGAGGCAGGATTGACGCAAGGGAAAGTCTCAAACATCACATAAGCAACTGATTCATATAATTATTAAAACGAAAAATGTTGTAGGGCATTTTTTTTGCGTTAAAGTCTGGATCGTACTTGAGTTACAGCCGAATGGCAGAAGCATTGTTAGTACGCAAATATGTTGTTTTATTCTGAGTGTATTTTATAGGTGATTTCACATAAGAGTGGCATGAGATGTGGTTGATACAAAGAGTGAAATGTTAGTCAGACGCTAATCTGTAGAGTATTGCGCTGAATCTGGCCGGGATTGCCGCATTGAATATTTAGCTAATTTTTTGGGCTTATATATTTGCTATGTTGTAATAAGTAAGGAAAATGTCGGCATTACATTCTATGTGGTTAACCAGGACGTAAGCTTCATTTAAAAATGTGTAAAGAGATGAAGTATGGACAAGGAAATTTTCGGATATCATATTTTCCCTGATATTTACTTTGAACTGGAAAAGAAATCTCTGATTAATGTTTCACAAAAACACATGACACAGCGCACTAATGTTGTTTTTCTCAGGGAAACAATGTTCCGGTTGTTAGTTTTTATTTTAGAAAATGCAGGAGAAGGTATCATCTATGATACAACAATTCTTTTTGAGGTTTGGGATAAATACGGTTTGAGCTCATCTAGCCAGCGCTTGTGGCAGGTAATGAGTGCTTTAAAAAATAAACTTCGGATGACAAATGCACCTGAGGACTTGATCATGAGAGTAGACTCCAAAGGTTTTTTTGTCAGAAAGGACCTTATTACAGTGTTGTACTGTGATAAAAAACGAATGAAAGTACGAGCCTGACAGTGTGTAAGATTTGAGTTTTTATTAAATTGTTCCGCGCAAATAGAGTGTTTGTAGCAAATATCATGCAGATAATGAAAGTACAGTCAGTATACGTAAAAAAGTAATGATTAATAATTATCTCGTTAATATTGTATTAACATCAGTTAGCAATGGAGTTATGTGATATTTAAAAAACAGTATTAAATAATCAATGATAATAAAAAAATATGCGCTTAATGCAATAATAAACTCTGAATTGAAACTGCGCTACTTATTTGCCGTAAGCGGGC
Source organism: Phytobacter palmae (assembly GCA_900112785.1). GTDB lineage: Bacteria > Pseudomonadota > Gammaproteobacteria > Enterobacterales > Enterobacteriaceae > Phytobacter > Phytobacter palmae. The sequence goes on from FONB01000016.1 coordinate 44,115, forward strand.
GAGCTACTTCAGAAGGAAGGTAACACTGTGTAATTTCTTAAAAGCATTGATTTAGCGTGGACTCAGAAAGGATGGGTTCTCGGCTGAACAATCAAAAGACCAATCTGTTAAACAAGGACATTAAATGAAAAAACTAATTATCGCAGCATCAGCTACGGCAGTTCTGTCTGCGTCAAATATGGCACATGCCGGAAATACAATCGAATTTCTTGGCGAGATCAGCGACTCTACCTGTGATGTAGTTCTGGAAGGAGCCAGCACCACAACTGTAACTCTTCCAACAGTCTCGAAGAACCTGTTGCCTGCAGCCAATGCTACAGCCGGCCGGACTTCCTTTGCTTTAAATGCTTCTAACTGTGTTTTAGGCAATGGAAAAACAAAAGTTGCTGCATTCTTCAACGGCAATAATTCTGGTGGGGCAGATGCCAACAACGTGGATTCAGTAACAGGCTATCTTAATAACCTTGCAGTCGATCCAGGAACAACCGAATACCCAACAGCCGCTCAGAACGTCAAACTACGTTTAATCGATGGCACTAATGGGAACGTTATTAAGGCAGGCGATACAACGCAAGTTACAGGTGCTGGTTATGTAACTGTAGATGGTACCGGAAACGCGCGGATGCCTTATTCAGTCGAGTATGTTGCTATTGGTGGTGCCGCATCAGCAGGCCCTGTACGTGGCGTTGTGGTTTACGATCTGCAGTATCAATAATAAACCAGGGGGGATGGATAATCCCCCCTACTGACAGGAAAATGCATTATGTTTACTTCATTTAAACTCTCGCTGCCCATTTTAGGAGTCCTGGCAATTGCCCCGTTAAGTATGGTCGCTTATGGCAGTGTTGTTATCAACGGAACACGTGTAATTTACCAGGGAGATAAAAAGGAAGTAACAGTTTCACTGACAAATAATAATAAAACACCAGTGCTCATTCAGAACTGGTTAGATTATGGGAAAAATACATCTGCAAAAGAAAACGAGGCTATTCCATTTATCGTTACGCCGCCAATAAATCGGGTTGACCCGGGAAAAGGGCAGACTCTTCGTATCCGATATACGGGGTTACCCGCTTTACCTCAAGATAGAGAATCAGTTTTATGGTTAAATGTACTTGAGATTCCCTCCAGTAAAAAAACATCAGAAGGAGATGAACAACAAAGCAAACTTAACATTGCATTCAGAACGAAGATAAAATTTTTCTATCGTCCGGCTGCGCTGACGGGCTCTCCTGTAAAGGCCGCAGCAGAATTGCAATGGCATAAAACAAAGAATGAAGTGATCGCAAAGAATCACTCGAAATTTTATATTTCTCTTGTTGACATTTCATGGCTGGCAAACGGAAAAAAATCTGAACAAAGCGGTACGATGATATCGCCGGGTGCTACGGCTAAATTTTCTGTGAGAAACGCTGAACAAGTTTCTCAAATACGTTATACAGTAATTGATGACTATGGCGGTATAAGGGAATTTTCTTCCAAATTATAATTTAGAAGAAATATATAGTGCTGACAGAACAGCATATCATTGGTTAAGTCTCATGAATAAAAATTTAAAAAACACTCATGCACAAGTGGAATTAATTATTTCTCGTGTGGCTTTAATTTTATTTGCGATTTTATATACAGATTATGGTTTTGCTACAGAACCTGATAATGCTATGCCAAAATCGTACGCCAGAAATATAGTTGAATTTGATAAAGACTTGCTAATGTTGGGCGCTCATAGCAAGGTTGATCTTAGCCGTTTCAGTTATGGTGCAAATGCTTCACCAGGTAAATATAACGTTAATGTTTATTTGAACAATGATCTTCTGTCTAATGAAGAAATACAGTTTCGAGAAGGTGAGGAACACCAGGTATTTCCATGCCTGACCTCACATGTAATATCATTGATAAATTTTAAAACTGAACAGTTACCTGCCAGGGTCAGGGACGCTCTTGCCACACCAGGGGAATGTACGGATATTAAGGTACTGATCCCCGATGCAAATGTCGACTTCGACAGTAATAAGCAAGAATTACATATAGAAATACCGCAGCTATACATAAACCGTGTTGCGCAAGGTACTGTTAACCCTGCACTATGGGATAGTGGCATTCCTGCACTAACTCTTGGTTATTATATTAATGGTTATGATTCCCAGTATAGTCATGGTAATTCATCACGCTCATTATTCTCCTCCTTAAATGCGGGGCTAAATATTGGTGAGTGGTATATCCGGCATAATGGATCATATAACTGGCAGGAGAAAGGACACGGAGAGTACAGCACTCTTAATAGTTATGTTCAGCGGGATATAACTGCATTGCGTGGTCAACTAATTGCTGGGCAATACAATACTTCAGGTCAGCAATTTAATTCATTGTCCTTCAGTGGTGTGCAGATTAAAACTGATGATCGCATGTTGCCGGAATCTCAGCGGGGTTATGCTCCGGAAATCCGGGGGGTAGCAAAAACAAATGCGAAGGTTACTGTCCGACAGCAAAATATGGTTATATATGAAACAACGGTCTCGCCCGGTGCGTTTCTTATTAACGATTTATATCCCATGGGCTACGGCGGGGATCTTCAGGTCACCGTTCAGGAGGCTGATGGGTCAGTAACAAGTTATACTGTTCCCTATTCCTCCGTAGCACAGCTGTTGCGTCCAGGGATGCAGCAATTCAGTATGACTGCGGGAAAATTGCGTAATACAGGCGTTAGCAATGAGCCTGTTTTTGCTGAGGGAACCTGGACCAGAGGCCTTAGCAATATTTTTACTGGTTTTACAGGGGCTCAGGTCAGTGAAAACTATAAGGCTGTGAACATCGGACTGGCGATGGGTACGAATCTGGGTGCTTTTAGTGCCGACGTGACACATTCAGACACCAGTTTGAAGGCTCAAGATGAGGAAAAAATAACCGGTCAGAGTTATCGCCTGAGTTATAGCAAATTGATTAGTGAAACAGACAGCAATATTACTCTTGCTGCTTACCGCTATTCAAGTTCGGGATATATGGATTTTTTGACCGCTATGCAGACACAGGACGCACTCACCAATAATGCAGATCCAGATCGTATTAAACGTTCAAAAAACCGCTTTACCGTTAATATTAACCAGGGCCTGCCATCAGGCTGGGGAAATTTTTATGCCAGCGCCAGTCTGGAGAAATACTGGAATGATGAAGAAAATTATGACAAACAGTACCAGGTAGGTTACAGCAATAATTATAAGCGGATTAGTTATAGTTTAAATATCAGTCGTACCAGAACAGATGATGGCAAAAACCAGACTAACTGGTTTCTTAACTTTACATTACCTTTATGGGAAAGCCGTGAAACTCGCTCACCTTACTTGAGCCTTCGTTACAACCAGGATGACAATGGAGGAAAAGGTGAGCAGGCTTTAATATCCGGAGGGTTTGGTGAAAATAACAAATATAACTATAACATTTCCGCTTCTCATGATAACTCTTCCGGCAGTTCAGGCAGTCTTGGTGCCTCCTGGCAGGGTAGTGCTGCGTCCGTGAATGGTAGTTATAGCACCGGGCGGGACTATCACAGCACCTCATTAGGAATGAATGGTACTCTGATTGCTCATAAAGGCGGTATCACATTGACTCCCTTCAACAGTGATACATACGCTTTAATTGAGGCAAAGGGGGCCTCGGGGGCAACAGTAGCCGGTTATGCCGGTGCGGTGGTAGATCAAAATGGTTATGCTCTATTTCCGTCGCTGACGCCATATAAGATGAACAAAATTGCAATTGACCCAGCGGGTTCGCCTTTGAATGTAGAATTTGAAAATACATCTTTAGATGTTGCACCTCGGGCAGGTGCAGTGGTTAAAGTGAAATTTAAAACCCGGAAAGGCATACCGATTTTAATTACTTCAAGCTTTGGTGGCGGAGTGATTCCATTTGGGGCCGATGTTTTTGATGAAAAGAATAACTACATTGGTGCAGTTGCGCAGGGCGGAATGATTTATGCGCGAGTGAGTGAAGAGAAGGGAACCCTGCAAGTTAAATGGGGTGATGATTTGAATTCACGTTGCTATGTTAGTTATCAAACGGTTCCGGGGCGTGGCGAGGGTGATAACACCTGGTTGCCTCAGCAATTTAATTCGCCTTGCTTAAGTCGCGCTATTGAAGGAACCGGGAAAAACGCGACAGCAGTTGCTCGCAATAATTGAAATGATATATTTCCTGCTTCGCAGGAAATATAAAACCTAACGCGCGATGAAGAGTTGATCGAGTTTTAACCTGGACGACGATGTTTTATCTATGCAGGTGCCAGCTTTAATTCTCATGCATATTGAGCGTGAGAATTCAAAAGGTATTGATTTACCATTTTAAGTTGGATTAATCAATGGTTTATACTCCTGGTGAGATGCAATAATGAGAATTAATACTGTAATTTCATTTCTATTGATATTATTTTTATGCATGAACAATTATTGTTATGCAGGAATTCAGCTCGATCGCACACGCGTTATCTACCCTGCTTCTGAAAAGGAAGTGACTGTTAGTCTTGTAAATAAATCCACTGCCCCGCGTCTGCTTCAGACCTGGGTCGACAGTGGTGATTACACCGTCTCACCGGAAAAGGCTTCGGGTCCTTTTGTTGTCTCACCGCCTATCTTTCGGGTTGATGCAGGAAAAGGACAGACTTTGCGAATCTTTTACACAGGTACTGAATTACCCAAAGATCGGGAGTCTGTTTTCTGGCTTAATATTCTCGAAGTTAAGCCTAAACCTCCCGTCGCTGATAATGGTACAGATAATTATATGCATGTTTCAGTCCGGACGAGGATGAAAATATTTTTTCGCCCTGTAGGTCTAACCGGCACTCCGGAAGAATCGGTATCCGGACTGCGTTGGCGGGTTATTCATAACGATGCAGGTTATGGTCTGGAATGTAAGAACTCATCGGCATATAACGTTTCGTTCAGTCATGTGTTATTTAGTGTGGACAAAAGCAAGAATATTGAAACCGATAATGGCATTTGTCCGGCCAGAGGGGGAAGGATTTTTGCGCTGCATGGCACGCCGGGAAATTCTAATGGAAAGGTCCATTTCACTTATATAGACGATTTTGGAGGATTCAAAGATGAGGCGCAAAGTGTTATTGGTAATTAAGTGAATTATGGTGCAAATCCTGTATATCTGTTGAAACCCGGAAGTCGTAGGAGAAAATAAAATGAAATTTTTAGGAGTTTTAATAAATTACATAATTGTAATTTTTACCTTAACTTTTGCACAGCAATCATGGGCGAATTGCACCAGTGGTCCTACATATACTTATAACTATAACATTCCCGTTACAACATTAACCATACCGAGGGATAAAACCCCAGGGCCTATTGGAAATGTTATTACTCCAACAATTGGTCAATCAGTCACCGTATCATGTAATGGCGGAGCTCCCAAATTATCGCTTAAATTTGGCTCAAATTTGACTCCTTCCAGTTATTCTCCTGATGTATATGAAACCGGTGTGCCTGGAATTGGAATAAAGATATGGGATACATTTTCATCCCCAATTGTAGTTGGAAACAATCTTACATACTGGTACAGCCCATCTAACAGTACGACATACACCGGTGGTGCCTGGCTGACTGGTATTCAGGTTCAGTTCTATGTTACAGGTCCTGTATCACCGGGTGTTATTACGTCATTTCCAAGTATTCAGTCCTGGGCAAACACTCAAATAAGTGAGACTGGTGGGGCAAATTATAATACTCTTAATCTTAAGGGAAACATCGTTGTCAATGCGCCATCCTGTGAAACGCCTGACGTTACGGTAAAAATGGGAACGCATTACCCAAGGGAGTTTACGTCTGTTGGTTCAACTACTTCTGCATCTCCATTTGATTTTAAAATCAATGATTGCAAGTCAGGACTGAATTCTATTTCTTATATATTCTCACCTGCTACGGGCGTTAGTCTGGTTGGAACAGGGAATGATCAATATCTTACATTAAATAATCAATCAACTGCTTCTGGCGTAGGGATTCAGGTTTTATATGATGATGGCAGTAATGTACCATTCAATACAAAAATTTTATACCGGACTTCTCCAGCAGCTGGTGGTTATGTTATTCCCATGAAGGCCCGATATATAAAAACTGCCAGTGATATTACGGGCGGTACTGCTGATTCAGTTCTCGTTTTTACTATGATATATGAGTAATTTAAAAAGATAATAATCCAAATGACAAACATCATTCAGGTGATGTTTGAATTTTTCCAATTTTTCTTGCTTGCGTAAAATGAAATGTTTTTTTTACCATTTGCAATTCTAATTGTTAAAATTCTATCAAGCAATAATACCATATTGAACAGGTGGTTTATTTATGATTTCTGCAATTGTCTCAGTCAATGACGTTCTATATAGAAACAGCCTTGAGAAATTCATCTCTGTAATGTTTGCCAATAAATTCAATAAGGCGATTGTTTTTTCTCATAAACTTAATGCCATAAGTGTCAGCACCGCTGATATTATTTTTTTAGAATTTTGCAACGGTGAAACCATGATATGTACTCCAGAACTTATGTTCAGGAAAAAAAGCATTGTCATTGGTATAGTCGATGATTTATCCAGAGTAGCGACAGTGTCATCCGGATGTTTCCCTGACGTTGTTTTTATCGAGCGAAAATCTGATTTAGAAACCATTGAAAGAGTAGTTACCCGGCAATGGAAAATAAGGTTTCTTTCCGGAAAAGATCCTTTATGCTTTTCATGTTACAAATGTAAACCGGCATCAATGACGCACAAAGAAACCATGATAATGTCTAAAATTCTGCAAGGCATTAGTGTTGCGCAAATTGCAAATGATTTGAACCTGGATTGTAAGACTATTTATGTTCATAAACACTCCGTAATGAAGAAATTCAATCTAATAAATGATTGCGAATTAATTGCTTTCCTTAATTCTTTAAAGAATAAGAATGTTAAACCTAATCTATTCAGGGAATTAATTGAACATAATAATAAACCCAACTTTCTATACTGACATGTGAAGATAATATTGGAAAATTGATTGATAAAGTGAATTCCATCTGGTTTATGTCAGATGATATATTCATGCAAATTAATTTATTACTCTGATGGTATAGCTTTTATTTTGATAATTCAGTCTGAAGAGATGGCTTTGACTGTCAGCCGTAATTGGTCGTTACCTTTTCTGGCGCTATGTCTTATGCTGGCTTGTGGGCGAACATGGACACACTGATACGCTTGTCGCCAGAGCTCAACAAGGTATGAAGGCAACGCTTACGCACGTTATACAACGCAAAGAGCTTGCCGACTATCTCCAGTGCCTTCGGGTTGAAGTGGCAAAGCAGAGACTTGAATCGAAACCAGTCAACTTTGATGAAGTGAGTCTGCGTGTCGGTTACACCGACGCAGGCACGTTTCGACAGTTGTTTAAGCGAAAGACGGGGCTGACGCCACGCGACTACCAAATACGCTTTGCCCGCCCCAGTTCCCCGGATAACGATGGTGATAATACTTAACCTGCTGCGCCCAGTCGGATTCAGATCAGGACGATAACAGCACTGATAAACGTTTCACCGCCGCTTGTGCTTCTTCTGTACTGGCAAAATTGGTAAATCCCATCAACAGCCCATTCTGCTGCGGGGTCTCAGCATCCCATTCACTGAGCGCCTTAACTCCAAGCCCTGCCGCCTGCGCCGCCGTTGCCAGCGTTTTGTCGGACTGGCGTTCGTTCAGGTAAGCCAGAACTTGTATGCCCCCGGCCTGAGGCTGGATGTGCAGAGATGAGCCGAAAATGCTTTCAAGTGCATCCACAAGATAACCACGCCTGACGGCGTACAACTGGCGCATTTTGCGCAAATGGCGGGCAAAATGCCCTTGTTGCATAAACGCTGCCACCATCGCTTGCGGCAGAATAGAGCCCGGCCCCGGCCAGTGGTTAACGGCCTCGTGAAAGGTCAGTTGCAGAGAGGGGGGCACCACCAGGTAGGCCAGACGTAAGCCGGGAAAGAGGACTTTACTGAAAGTGCCGGTATAAAGCACACGTTGTTCATGATCGAGGCTTTTCAGGGCCGGTAGCGGATGACCGTGGTAGCGGAATTCACTGTCGTAGTCATCCTCAATGATCCATGCATCTTTTTGGTTCGCCCATGCCAGCAACGCCAGACGTCGGGCCAGGGACAGTGCGACACCTGTGGGGCTTTGGTGTGAAGGCGTGACGACGGCAAAACGTGCATTCGGTGCCCGTTGCTCCCCGGTAGCCACCTGTAATCCCTCGTTATCTACCGGAACGGGTGTCAACGTCATCCCCATTTGCTGCAAAAAGTATCTGCCGGGAAAATAACCCGGGTTTTCATACCAGCCACAGTCGCCTGCCTGTAAAACAGTACGACACAGCAACTCAAGCGCCCCCTGATAGCCAATGGTAATAAACACCTGCTCCGGTGTGCAGGCGATACCGCGAGAGATGCCCAGATAGGTGGCAATGGCCTCCCTAAGCGGCGCATATCCGGCCGGATCGGGTTGAGCCATCACCGTTGACTCAATCATGCGCAGCGTTTGTGCAGACAGGCGAGACCATATTTTCCGTGGGAACGCGTCCAGCGCCGGTACACCTGGCTGAAACGGCAGAATATTCCCCGTCAGGCGCGTCTGATTCGGCTGTGCAACGGAGGTTTTGCGTCGCTGCGGCGCTTTTCCGGTGGTCGGCAGCGTCGCCAGTTGGGGCGATACCCGGGTTCCTGCCGCTCCCTTCGTCACAAGATAGCCTTCACTGACCAGCATCTGGTAAGCCATTTCCACCGTTCCCCGCGCTACGTGAAGTTCGCTGGCGAGATTGCGTATTGACGGGACGCGTTCCCCGGGGCGTAACCGACCGGCAGTAATAGCGTCGCGATATCGCTGGTAAAGCTGCAAATAGAGCGGCGTATCGGGCTGCCTGCTGGATTCAGGCATCAATGCTTCCACATTCTTTGTCCTGGTCATTTAGATAATTCTTGTCACTGTAGCATAGGTCATGGCGGGGATATATTGCAGCCATCAGACAGGGGAAACGTATGGCGACATTCGAAATACACAACATTGAAAGCGAACATGAACTCCAGACCGCATACGTATTAATGCGGGAGTTGCGACCACACCTGGCAGATGCAGAGAACTTTATAGCCCGTGTTCACCGTCAGGCTGGACAGGGTTATAGCCTCAAGGGCGTCTGGCAGGATCACGAGCTACTGGCCCTGGCGGGCTACCGGATTTCGGAAAATCTGATCTACGGTCGCTTTCTCTATGTTGATGATCTTGTGACGGCACCCCGTGCCCGCAGCCACGGTCTGGGCGCGAAATTGATCGATGCCCTGCGTGAAGAGGCACGCTGCCAGAATTGTACTCACCTGGTACTTGATACCGGCTTAGGTAATGCGCTGGGCCAACGTTTCTACTATCGACAAGGCTTGCTGGCGGCAGGCATGCACTTTCGCCAGTCCTTAGTATGAAGTTTTTTAATAACCGGAGATAACCTGATGAGCACCCCACAACGTTTACCCTATTACACCCTTTCCCCGGAAGCATATAGCGGGTTTGCGGCGACCAAAAAGGCGCTGAGTAAGAGCACTCTCGGGAAAACGCTGATTGAATTAGTCTGGCTGCGGATCTCCCAGATTAACGGCTGCGCATTTTGCCTGGAGATGCATGCGAAAGCGCTGCGTGCCGATGGCGAAAGCGCTGCGCGACTGGATAGCCTGGCAGGCTGGCGCGTCAGCGAATTGTTTAGCGAACGTGAACGTGCAGCCCTCGCGTGGGCAGAGTCTTTAACGCACGTAGATAAAACGCATGCGCCCGATGCGGATTACACCCCTCTGGCGGATCATTTCAGCGAAGCTGAAATTTCCGATCTGACCTTTGCGATTGCGCTGATGAGCGCATTTAATCGCCTGGCGATCGGCATGCGTCAGTAATCCTTACATCCGGCTCAGGGACGCGCCGGAATGGAAAAAGTGTAAATGGGCATTCTGCGTATCAAATGCATCCCACCCAGACCCCCTAAGTCCGCTGCTATCGCCCAGCCAGAGTCGCTGCAATGGCCCGGCCAATCTGTCGGATATCTGTAGTTCTCCTTTAAAAATCATCATCTGCGATGAAGAGGTTCCCGCCGCGTGAACGATCGCGGTTAAGAAGCGTGTTGCGCAGTCAGATAGAGTGGCTTATGATTGCAATTGCAACGATTGCAATTGCAATTCAAATACTCAATAAGGATGAACATGACACAGGTAACAATTGATCTCGCGTTTTATACTGCCGACACGCCAAACGGGCAAAAAATCAGCATATTTCTCAAAGAGGCCGGTCTGGCGTATAAACAGTTCAATCTTGATTTGGACAAAGGGGAGCAGCGCCATCCCGATTTTCTTAAGATCAACCCGATTGGCAAGATCCCCGTGATTGTTGATCGGCAAACTGGCCTGCGCATTTTTGAGTCGGGCGCCATCCTTTCCTGGCTCTCCTCTAAAACCGGATGTTTGCTGCCCGCTACGGAAGCTGAAAACGTCGCCGTACAACAGTGGTTATTTTTCCAGGTCGGTAGTATCGGCCCAATGCTGGGGCAGTTATGGTGGTTTTTACATGGTTCCAGCACAGTCAATGACGAGGCGATAAAACGATACCAGGAGCAATCGCTGCGTCTTTACCAGGTTGTGGATAAGCGGCTCAGTGAGTCTGCTTTCCTTGCCGGTGAAAACTACACCATTGCTGATATTGCCGCATTCACCTGGCTCCGAACCTGGGACGAGTTGAGACTGAACATTACCCCTTACCCGCACGTTAAGCGGTGGCTTCATGTGATTGCCGCGCGACCGGCGGTACAAGCGGGACTTCATGCGAGTAAGCCGCTCCCTGGAGCGAGGATTGAGCGATTAACATCGAGTGAGGAGTGAGGCCATGGCATGGGCGTATTTGTTTCTTGCTGCTGCCCTTGAAATTGTGATGGGCATTTCCCTCAAATTAAACGCGGGGTGGACCAGGCTCGGGGCAAGTATTATCGCCGTCATGGCTGGGCTGGGCAGTATTTACTTGCTTGCGTTGGCTTTGCGTTCCTTGCCTGTTGGAATGGCGTATGCCATGTGGACCGGCACAGGAACGATTGGGTTGGTTCTTGCAGGTATGCTGATTTTTCAGGATGAGATGAGCTGGCCCCGGGTTTGCTTTATGGGGCTGGCTTTTATCGGCATTATCGGCTTACGTTTCTGCGAAACAACGGGATAAGCGCATTGCTGGCTGCTTATAGCAATGGCGATTTTCCGCTTATTCAAAATATCTTCACCTGTACGTTAATTGTGCAGCGGCTTGATATGCCGCCGTGGTAAAGCAGAGAATACCGGCATCTTATATTTTATCTGCCATGCAGAGGATTCATCTTCCTCTGGCTTTTTCACCGGTCAGCGTTAGCACCGTACTGGTTGTAATGGCGACGACTTTGCCATCATCGCGCGATATTTCACATCGGTAATGACTGATCGTTTTGCCGCGATGTTCCGCCTGCGCGGTAGCTAACAATCGCGAACGCCACACAGGGCGGACAAAAGAGGTCTTAATATCGATTGTTGTAAAACTTTCATCCTTTTTCATTAAGGTAGAATGCGCGGTGCCAATAGCTGCGTCTGCCAGTTCACATAATAGCCCTCCGTGGACGGTACCCTGCTGATTTCCATGGAGTGCGGGATCGGCATCCAGCGCGAGTGTAGCCGTCGCCTCACCGACATCCACAATGCTGATACCCAGCAGTCGTGAGATGGCTGTGGGATAATTCATATGTGTTGTCATTGTCTCGTCCAGCGTTCCTTGCAACTGGCGCTGCAAAAACTCCAGTACGGGGATATAAACCGATTTTTCTTTCATATTAATCCTCTGTACGCATAAATACCGTAGGGTAGAAATAGAGCAGGATATTTGTCATTCCTCCGGGAATAACCAGATGTGTTTTATGGTTATTTGCTGGTGGAAACTTTCGCTAAAAGATTTATATTCTCTGTCAATGATATGTCCGTAAGTTGCAAAACGATTTGCCTCCTTATCCCTGGAGGCATTTAAAACATTATCGCAACGGCCAAAAAATACTGGCTCTGTCTGGCGGGAGGTTATTTTACTTTCGCACCGCGACTATCATTTCCAGCTCAACAGGCGCGCCTCGCGGTAATTCAGCTACACCTACCGACGTACGGGTATGTGTGCCCCTTGTGCCAAGCCTTGCAACGAGTTGATCGGATGCCCCGTTCATCACCTGGCTCTGCTGGGTAAAACCAGGAGCAGAAGCAATATACCCTACTACTTTAATCACCTGGATAATATTATCTTCGCCTCCGACCGCCTCACTCACTGCCGCAATGCAGAGGTCGGCACAAAAAGCCGCAGCCTGTTGGGCCGCAGGGAGATCAATGTCCATTCCCACTTTTCCTGCGTAAAGCAGCGTTTCACCTTTGCGCGGAAGCTGTCCGCTCACATAAGCCAGCCCGTCATGGATGATGACAGGAACATAATTCCCACCCGGCTTATTAGTTATATGTTCAGTCATAGTCTCACCTCTATTTTTCCGTTCCTGTATTCGGGATAATTTACTCACAACCTGACCAGAATATACGCTGTCAGCCAAACAGGAGCCGGAATTATTTTCATATTCCGCACGCTAATATCCCTGACTCGGAAAAATTCAGTCAGGTATCACGAGGGGGCCACAATTGCTGTCGGTAATAAATGTTGCCAGTAATTCGGCAGGTTCACTCTTACTGACGTTTTCGGCAAAAAGATGTAATGCGCCGGGCGGTTCGAACCATGTCTGTCCGGCTGTATAATTTGCAGCCGCACTTCCTTCCATTTGGGAGCGTAAAGTGCCTTTCAGGACAAAAGCAGACACTGAACCCGGATGACGATGGCTCGGTGTATACGCGTCTGGTGGGAAGTCAATCACCGCGACGGTAAGGGATTTGCCGGGAATGCCGGGCAAAGGCTCACAGGAAACGGGCCTGATATTTGTCTGAGGTCGCGTGGTCTCTATGGGGCCGGACATCTGCATATTCATAGAATGCCGGTCAGAATGATGCCTGTCTGGCGTTGACGCAGCCGGATAAGAGACGGAATGGACAATATAACCCCCGATGAACAAGGCCGCGCCGACAGTAGCCATAATGCTGAGCCGCATGAAAGGCAAGGGGCTCTTCTCCAGGGCGAAGGTTGAGTCATGTTGTGTAATCACGGGAACCTCTTTTTCTGACGAAATACCGAAACAAAAAGCACTGAATTGCGCTACAGGCGGAAATCAGCAGACCATCCCAGTGTCCGGATAGCTTTTTTGGAAGTCACAGCAAACCCGGCGTCAGCAATATTGTATATACCGTGCGCTCCTGCTTTTATGGCGAGTAGTGCGGCACAGGCTGCGGCATCAACGTGGACTGTCGGTGACGTTCCGGGCTTGTCCACACCGGTTCCCGGACCATAGAGATGACCGTAGCGCAGAACAATCCCCGTTACAGACTGAGGATGAGCTAACACGGCAGACTCAAGGGCTACAGCACCGCAAACGCTGGTAAGGCGAGGTTCGGGAGCCAGCAGATCGAGCGGCATTTCTTCATCGTAAGGTTCGTGTCCGGGCGCATAAGTCCAGGCGATACTTTGAGCAATCACGCGCTCTACGCCTGCCGCAATAGCCGCCTGCATCAGACTGGCCGTGCCTTCACGCCGCATGCGTGCGTTACGCGCTGCAAAATCTGCGGCATTTGTCGGGTCGATAGTGCGGGGCAGGTCGGTAAGTTGATGGATAACGGTATCGGGTTTTGCCAGTCTGACAGCACGAGCCAGTTTTTCGGTATCAAAAACGTCGACAACAACCGGATGGACGCCTGCTGACTCAAGGCTGCGCGCTTTTTCTTCGGAGCGTGTTGTGCCGAAAACGTTGTAACCTGCTCTCAGTAACAAGGGCACAAGACGCTGACCAATGGCGCCCGTCGCGCCTGCCAGGAAAATTGTTGCGGACATAAAATCACCTCTTAAAGCTTGCATTCCATACCTCATCGCGCCCCGGTCAGCTAAATGCCCTCACGCAGGATATGGCTGGGGTTATCGCATCAACGGCCAGGTTGCAGAAAGTGTCTGTTCACTTTCAGACGACACCATTTGCCCCGGTGTTAAGGCTGAAATATATCGCCGCAATGACCCATGCCACAGGGCCAAGAATTAACAAAAACACCAGGACATTAACGATTAGTGAAAAGTATGAACATCGAACCCGCCTGTGCTAATGCGAATACAGACTGGCAGATGCAGGCCATCAGAGATTATTTGGTAAGTTAACGCGCTGTTCAGAAGGTGGGCGGGAGCGGCTGGTATAAAGTGAAGATGATTTCCCCGGCAAAGGTGATTCTGGCATGACTGGCGCCAGCCCCACTGAGGAAGAAGGCGTCGCCCATGCCGGGCAGAGTCTGGCAGCGCATGTATATTTTGCGGTTTAACGCCTTCATACCAGAGAGGCAATCGGGCGTTGCCCTGCGATTAACGCGTCTGCGTCTTTTGCGCGCGGGCCGCTGCAGCGACCTGGTCCAGCGCGGCAGAAACCGTGCTTTGCTCATCGGTACTGAACTGGCTCAGGAAAAGTTCTGCGACTGCACTTTCATAAACTTTCCACATCTTCTTGCGTAGTGCTCGCCCTTCCTTCGTGATGGTGGCATATGCAGCACGGCCATCTTCTGGCGAACGCATGCGCTGGACCAGCCCTTCCTGCTCCAGGCGGTCTACCAGACGCGTGAGGTTGTACCTTTCTATCGCCAGCGCATCGGCCAGTTCATGCATTCTTCTGGTGCCGTTTTGCCCGCTTTCCAGCCCCCAAAGTACGTCGTACCAGGCATAGGCGGGCAGTTTCGCGGCTGCCAGACGGCTCTCCACTTCACGAATCATCAACCGGTGAGCGCGTACAAACGAAAACCAGAGATCCGTTTGATTCTTCTCCATACCAGGCTCCTTTCATTTTTTAGTTGCAATTGCAATTGTACCTGACTTAGCATGGCGAACGCCAGAATTGCATTTGCAATTCATTAATCGGGCTTAATGACTGCACATCATTCACTTGATGTTTCAGAGAGTGGCAGTTTCTCAACGCCCTATTTTTAAGGGAGATTTTCCATGAGTTTACACCCTGAACGGGTTGATATTGACCCGCTGGAAACGCGAGAGTGGCTGGAAGCGCTGGAGGCAATCATGACCATTGAAGGCCGTTCACGCGCGCACTACTTGATCGACAGCCTTACCGATTTTGATGCGACCCGGAACGGTGATTTCTATGGACGCGTCACCACCCCCTATGTCAATACGATTGATAAGGATCGGCAACCCGCCTATCCCGGCAATCTCGACATTGAGCAGCGCTTAAATGCGTACATACGCTGGAATGCTATGGTCATGGTGCTGCGTGCCGGTAAACACTCCAATGTCGGCGGACATATTGCGACTTACCAGTCAGCGGCCGTGCTTTATGATGTGGGTTTTAGTCACTTTTTCCGTGGTCGCACCGGGACATTCGGCGGCGATATGATTTACATCCAGGGCCATTCCGCACCTGGTATTTACGGGCGCGCCTATCTGGAAGGGCGTATCAGCGAATCGCAACTGGACAATTTCCGTCGTGAAGCCGGACGTGATGGGCTCTCTTCCTATCCACACCCACGTTTGATGCCTGACTTCTGGCAATTCCCTACGGTATCCATGGGACTTGGACCGTTGACTGCGGTCTATCAGGCACGGTTCATGCGCTATCTCGAGTACCGTGGAATGCTGGAGCATCAGGGACGTAAAGTGTGGGCTTTCCTGGGTGATGGCGAAATGGATCAGCCGGAATCACTGGCGGCCATCTCAGTCGCAGGGCGAGAACGTCTCGACAATGTCATCTTTGTCGTCAACTGCAATCTCCAGCGCCTTGACGGCCCGGTTCGGGGTAATAGCAAGATTGTTCAGGAGCTTGAAGGTACTTTCAGGGCGGCAGGCTGGAATGTCATCAAGGTGCTGTGGGGCAGCGGCTGGGATGATCTGCTCAAGCGCGATACCAGCGGACTGTTACGCCAGCGCATGATGGAGTGCATCGATGGGGAATACCAGACCTTCAAGTCGCAAAATGGTGCCTATGTGCGCGAACATTTCTTCGGTAAATATCCCGAGCTGCTGAAGCTGGTGGCGCATCTGTCTGACGATGAGATTTGGGCGCTGACACGTGGCGGTCATGATCCGCAAAAGGTCTATGCCGCCTACGCAAAGGCGGTCAGTACAGAAGGTCGTCCCACCGTCATTCTTGCCAAGACGGTTAAAGGTTTTGGCATGGGGGAGGCTGGCGAAGGCCAGAATATCAACCATCAGTTGAAAAAGATGAGTGCGGATGCGGTGCGTGCATTCCGCGATCGCTTTTCCCTCCCGGTGCGCGACGACCAGCTTGAAGAGATGCCTTACCTCAAGCCCGAACCCGACAGCGAAGAGGCTCGTTACTTCGCGCAGCGCAGAGCGACGCTCGGCGGCTATATTCCGTCGCGTTCCCGACAGGTTGCCTCACTCCCGATCCCGCCGCTCAGTACTTTCGATTCGCAACTCAAAGGGAGTGGTGAGCGTGAAATCTCAACGACTATCTCTTTCGTACGCATTTTGACCACGCTGCTCAAAGATCCCACTCTGGGCAAGCTCGTCATCCCCATTGTGCCAGACGAATCTCGGACCTTTGGCATGGAAGGGCTGTTTCGCCAGATAGGCATCCACTCTTTTATGGGGCAACTTTATACCCCGCAGGATGCCGGACAGCTGAGCTACTACAAAGAGGCGAAGGACGGTCAAATTCTGCAGGAAGGTATCAATGAATCCGGCGCAATGGCGTCATGGATCGCGGCCGGAACGGCTTATAGTAATCACGGCCTGCCGACAATTCCTTTTTATATCTTCTACTCCATGTTCGGCTTACAGCGCGTTGGTGATTTGGCCTGGGCCGCAGGCGATGCGCGCACGCGAGGCTTTCTGCTGGGAGCCACATCAGGCCGCACCACGCTGATGGGGGAAGGATTGCAGCACGATGATGGCCACAGCCATGTGCTATCGTCAGTCATCCCCAATTGTCTCTCGTATGACCCCACCTTTGCTTATGAACTGGCGGTTATCATTCAGGATGGCCTGCGTCGCATGTACGCGGATCAGGAAGATATCTACTACTACATTACCCTGCTCAACGAGAATTATCCGAACCCTGCCATGCCGCAGGGAAGTGAGGAGGGCATTCTCAGGGGACTCTACTTGTTGCGCGAGAGCCAGCAACAGCAATCCCTGTCGGGGCAGAGCACCACACCACATCTGCAACTGCTCGGCAGTGGCGCGATCCTGCGAGAAGTCATTGCCGCCAGTGAGCTTCTGGCACAGGATTTCGGTATTTCAAGTGATGTATGGAGTGCGACAAGCCTTACTGAATTGCGCCGTGACGGGCTGGCGGCGGAGCGCTGGAATATGCTGCACTCCGAACAGGAACCACGTATCTCGTATGTTCAGCAATGCTTGCAAGACCGTGCAGGCCCGGTCGTTGTGGCGACCGACTATATGAAGATCTTTGGCGACCAGATACGTCCTTTTATTAATGATCGACGATTCATCAGCCTCGGTACAGATGGCTTCGGGCGTTCAGATACACGCCAGTCGCTGCGCGAATTTTTTGAAGTTGATCGCCATTTTATTGCTCTTGCCGCGATAAAAGCGCTGGCTGATGAAGGATGCCTGCCTCGCCAAAAAATCCAGGAAGCGATGCTTCGTTACAACATCGATCCGGAAAAAATTGACCCGACAGCTATCCAGGTGCCCGGTCGATGACAAAAGAAAACGTGTTGAGAACTATCGATTCTCCCGCAGACCTGAGACGCCTGCATCGTAGTGAATTACCGCAACTTACCCGCGAGTTGCGTACGTTCCTGCTTGATAGCGTTTCCCGGACGGGAGGGCATCTGTCTTCAAACCTGGGCGTGGTTGAACTGACCGTTGCTTTGCATTACGTATTCGACACGCCTGCGGACAGGATTGTCTGGGATGTGGGCCATCAGGCCTACCCACACAAGATCCTGACAGGTCGGAGAGAGCGGATGCGAACATTGCGACAGAACGGGGGGATTTCCGGCTTTCCCGTTCGAACTGAGTCACAGTACGACGCGTTTGGCACCGCTCACTCAAGCACGTCCATCTCGGCCGCACTGGGCATGGCTGTCGCCGCGAAACTACAAAAAGTGAAACGCTATTCGATTGCCGTCATCGGCGATGGTGCGATGAGCGCGGGAATGGCATTCGAAGCGATGAATAATGTTGGCGCTGCGGAAAACATGCCATTCCTTGTCATTTTAAATGACAACGGAATGTCGATTTCGCCACCCGTCGGTGCGTTGAACGCCTGTCTTGCCCGCCTTACCTCAGGCCGCGATTTTGCACAGACATCGACAGAGGCAGAATACGCACGCGCCAGCACATCTGAGGCACACGCAAAAGGGCCGAATGTCCCTGATACCTTATTCGGGGAGTTTGGATTTCACTATATCGGGCCAATAGACGGCCATAACCTGAACGCGCTCATTAGCGCTTTAAAAGAGATAAAGCAGCAACCCGGGCCCCATTTTCTGCATGTCGTGACAAAAAAGGGCAAAGGGTATTCCTTCGCCGAGCAAGATCCCGTGCGTTATCACCACAGCAAAGAAGCATTCGGTCTGAAAGAAGGTATAAAACCATCGTCAGCGCCCCCTGGGAAATCCTATTCGCAGGTTTTCGGAGAATGGCTGTGTGATGCTGCGGAACTGGACTCGCGGGTCGTGGGCATTACGCCTGCAATGGGTGAAGGGTCGGGAATGGTGAGGTTTGCAGAGCTCTTCCCTCATCGCTACTTTGATGTGGGTATCGGAGAACAGCATGCCGTGACCTTTGCTGCCGGTCTTGCGGCTGATGGCCTCAAGCCCGTTGTCGCTATCTATTCAACCTTCCTGCAGCGCGCATACGATCAGCTTATCCATGATGTTGCGCTACAGAATCTGCCTGTCATCTTTGCTATTGATCGGGCTGGGGTTGTGGGTGGCGATGGCGCAACACATCTTGGTAGCTATGACCTGGCATTCCTGCGTTGTATTCCCAATATGATCGTTATGGCGGCGTCGAATGAAAACGAGTGCCGGCAAATGCTTTACACCGCCCTGCAACAAACATCGCCCACCGCGGTGCGCTATCCCCGGGGCGGGGGGACAGGTGTCGAAACGGAGAGAAAGATGACAGCGATTCCCATTGGCAAAGGGGAAGTTCTCCGACATGCGACCGGCGTGTCAAAGATACGCATCGCGATTCTCGCGTTTGGCTCTATGGTCGCGCCAGCACTGGGTGCGGCGAATTTAATCGACGCAACGGTAGCAAACATGCGTTTCATCAAGCCACTCGATACCGATCTGATTTACCGCTTAGCCACAACACATGATGCCATCGTGACGGTCGAGGAAGGGTGCGTGATGGGAGGTGCGGGCTCCGCATGCGCAGAGGCTTTATCGGCGTTGTGTGTGAGCTTACCTGTCTTACATCTCGGCTTACCGGATCATCTTATCGACCACGGCGACCCTGTAAAACTACTGGCCGATTGCGGACTTGATATACCCGGTATCGCGGCATCGATTCGAACGCGTTTTCAGCTTCCCTTACCTGAGACGCAGTGAAATCCTCAGCTGCGACAGCGCCCCGTATCAGGTGTTGGCAAGCCGGGCTGGTTATCCTCCTTCATGTCATGGATGGCAACCTCCTGTAATGTAATAAGTGAATGTTAAACGCTAACCCGCTGCAATTGCGCTTGACAGGATGTCAGTAATCAGTAATCTCATTTGTGGGAATAAATTCTCTAATATGAGATTTGCCATGAACAATGAAGATTACAGAGTACGATTAGCAGCACGTCTGGCTGCGCTGCGCTTACAACAGAACTGGTCGCTTGAGGAGCTTTCCGCAGCATCAGGCATCAGCAGGGCATCCTTGTCACGAATTGAACGCAGTGAAGTCAGCCCGACAGCAGAGGTTCTTAACCAACTTTGTATTGTATACGGAATGACCATGTCCCGGCTTATTAGTGAAATTGAACAGGCCGCGGATAATCTGTTCAGGGCTGATCAACACGCCTTATGGCAGGATGAGGTTAATGGATTTGATCGACGTATCTTAATACCACCTTCTAATCAGTTCAGATGCGAGATGGTGGAGGGAAAATTACGTCCGGGTGCTTTCATTGAATATTCAAATCCTCCCGTCCAGGGACTTGAACAATATATATGGTTATATTCCGGTGAATTAACCATAACGATGAACAGTGAGAAATGGACATTGAAAGAAGGTGACAGTTTGCGTTTCCATTTATCAGGTTCTTCATCATTTAGCGCTCATGAGAGCCTCGGTGCACATTATATTTTGGTGGTATGTAAATCATGATTGAATATGAAATTCTCAGTGCCACACAGGCGCATCAGTGCTTACCAGAATTGGGGGACGTGTTACAGTCCTGTGTAATGGATGGGGCAAGCGTAGGCTTTACTGATCCCAATGATCGTCGGGCAATAGATAACTTCTGGAAAGATAAAATTTATAGCCTTGCCAGTCACGATTGCGAATTATTAATAGCTCGCGATAATGGTTTTTTGGCTGCTACCGTTATAATAAATTATTGCAGGACGCCTAATGGCCGCCATCGTGCTGAAATATCCAAACTGCTCGTTCATCCGCAGGCGCGTCGTCAGGGGATTGCCAGAGAGTTAATGAACCGGGCAGAGGATATGGCCTGGGAAAAAGGGCTCTCTTTGCTTGTGCTTGATACACGCAGTGGAGATGTCGCCAGCGATTTATATCTTTCCCTGGGCTGGCAGATTGCCGGGACAATTCCCTGTTACGCAAGGTCTATCGATAATACACTTCATACCACAACATTTATGTACAAAATTAAGAATCCACATCGCTGATTACCGCTACAAATAAAATTCATGGGCAATGATATTGTCTGTATCAGCAGGCGGGCATCATTGCTCGCTCGCGCAATGCCTTACGCCATTGCGTTGGCGTCGTTTTAAATCGCCGTCTGAAATGATGGCGCAGCGTTTCAGGTGAGCCGAACCCGGCCTGCTCTGCAACATGATCGATGCTGAGCCTTTCGCTTTCCAGGAGAGTACAGGCTTTTTCAAGACGAATGCTGAGCATCCACTCTCCCGGTGAGGTGCCGGTGGCTTCATAAAATCGACGTATAAAGGTTCGACGGCTCATGCCCACTTTGCGAGCCAACTGTTCAATCACCATTGGCGTATGGAGGTGATTGCGCAAATCGTCCAGCAATGGCGCGAGGCTTTTGGTCTGACGTTGCGGAACGGGTTGTTGGATGAACTGCGCCTGGTTGCCTTCCCGCAGGTGCGGGGTAATCATTCGGCGCGCGCAGCGACTGGCAACTTCAATACCGTAATCGCGCCGGATAAGATGCAGGCATAAATCGACACCCGCAGCACCGCCAGCCGAGGTTACGATGCTACCTTCATCGACATAGATCATGCTATGTTCCACCTGCACCTCAGGAAACCTCTGCGCAAGAATTTCTGTGCTGTTCCAGTGGGCCGTCGCGCGTTTGCCGTTCAGTAATCCCGTCTCTGCGAGTATAAAACTTCCGGCACAAATCGCGACAAGCCGTGTGCCTTTCTGGTAGGCCTTTTGTAATGCTGCGATCAGCTTTTCCGGGGCCGCTTCATAGACATTGCGCCAGCCGGGAATGACAATGGTTCCGGCATCTTCCAGTAGTTCCAGCCCGCCATCAACCACCATTCGAACACCACCCTGAGCGCCAAAAGCACCGTCTTCTAACGACGCCACTCGCAGGTCATAAAGGGGGTGGCCAAGTACCTCATCAACGCGCCCAAACGCTTCGGCGGCGATACCAAATTCAAAAGTGCAGAGGCATTCATAGGCCAGCAGCACCATGCGCCGATTTTTAGGCGTAAAAGAAGGGCTGTTAAGAGGGGTGGTTATCTGCATAAAAACCTTGTTGCTGAAAATGGCACGATCTTGACGATAACTGACACGGGCATGGATTTCTACTGCCACGCAAATCTTTCATGCTGGCACCCTGTTAACGTTTCACAGGAACTGAGTATGAAGAACATATTAGCGCTGATGGCGGTATGTCTGGCCGCATTAATGTCGGGACTGGAAATATCCAGTGTTCCGGTTATTTTGCCCGTGCTGGAAAAGCAGATGCAGGCCAATTTTCGCGAGCTGCAGTGGATTATGAATGCCTATACCCTCTCATGCACGGCGGTATTAATGGCGACCGGCACATTAGCGGATAGATATGGGCGTAAACGCATTTTTATTATCAGCATCATTGGCTTTGGCCTGACCTCGGTAATATGTGGCATAGCTGAGAGCGCATTCTGGCTTATCGTTGGGCGTTTCTTGCAGGGATTAAGCGGCGGCGCGATGTTAACCAGCCTGATCGCCATACTGTCATTCCAGTTTCCACAAGGGAAAGCACGTAGCCGGGCGTTTGCCGCCTGGGGGATCACCTTTGGATTTGGGCTTGGATTCGGCCCCATTATTGGCGGGATGTTAGTGGCGTGGTTTAGCTGGCAATGGGTATTTTTGGTGCATGGTGTTATTGCTTTGCTCACCCTGGTTCTGGCGCTGAATAATGTCGTGGAATCACGTGATAACACTACAAAAAAACTCGATGTTGCTGGCTTAAGTACCCTGACGATGAGCGTTGTTGGCGTCACCTGGCTTATTACTCAGGGCGGGAGTATTGGCTGGAGTAGCCTGGAAGTCCGATTAATTTTTCTTGCGACCTTAATCAGTTCTGCACTCTTTGTCATTATTGAGACACGGCATTCACACCCCATGTTTGATTTCTCTGTGTTTCGCATAAGGCCTTTTTCCGGTGCGCTTATGGGGGCGATTGGTATGAATTTCAGCTTCTGGCCGCTGATGATTTATCTACCGGTTTATTATCAGAGCGGGCTTGGGTACAACAGTATGGCGACCGGCATGGCGCTTCTGGCTTACACGTTGCCGACATTATTAATGCCGCCATTGGGGGAAAAATTAGCGCTGCGATTCAACGCTTCGCGCGTCATTCCGCTGGGATTATTTTGTATAGGCCTGGGATTTGCGCTGATGGCGCTGGCAGTCACATATCAGCTCAGTTTGCTGCCTGGAGCACTGCTCTCAGGGATCGCTTTGGGACTGACCAATACGCCAGTCACTAACGCCACTACAGGGGCCGTTGAGCCTGACCGTGTTGGAATGGCATCCGGGATTGATATCAGCGCGCGCTTCATCACGCTTTCCATCAATATTGCCCTCATGGGGAGTCTACTGGTCTCGGGAATAGCAGAAAGTTTGCAAAACCATATGAACACCGTGAGCGACAAGTATGTACTGGCAGAACGCATAGCCGGTGGGGCAGAGGTTTCGCTGAGCCGCGATATCATCTCAGCGGTGCTTACCGAAGGCTTTGCCGGCGTGCTGATATACGGGGCTGTAGGGGTAGGTTGCTTGTCCCTGGCGAGCTATTTACTGTTTAACCTGAAAACGAAAGCGGCGTGCGGACAAGTAACATCGTGCCCTGATTAATATTCCTTTTACCCGTTCACGTATTCGAAGGTTCCATTTCGCTATGAACGTAAAGGGAACGGAGCCCATCTCCTGGGCCGCTTATTCCCCTCTTCCTGCAGGGAAGAGGGGAGAGTTATCGCGCATATATTTTAAAAATGTAGCACGGATAAGGTGCCTGCATCGCCATCCGGGAAAACAAGGATGGAGTACCCTTAGCGACTACCGTCTATCCGCGCTGGTGCAGGGTTGGCAGTAATTTTAATGTAATGTTGCAATGCCAGCGGGCGCGAAACGCCGCGTGGATCGCCGGTAAAAGGCAGTCTCACAAAGGGGGCGGTAGGTATTTCAACCCGCCATGTTGTCTCACCAATAAAGCTGAACTCAACGGCATTCGCCGCTACATGCAGGTCTGCAAACGACCCGGTGAGATAAGCACCGCCCAGCGTCAGTATCTCTTTTACCCCATCATTCAGATCAATCAACGCAATATTAAGCATTTCCTCATAGGGAATATCATCAGTGAGAAATAATAACAGCCGTGTTTCATCCACCTGAACAGCAGCCTCCAGTATCTGAACCGGAACGGCAATACCCGTCCCGTTTTCTGCAATCAGAACCTCGTATTTTCCCATCGTTTTTGTTGTTGGCTCTTCTCTGATTCGAAGCGTAACGTTGTCGAGCTGCCTGAACATAGTTAATCCTGATATCCGCTTATTTGCTGTATTACTATTGCGCCGCCAGCATATGCGCCTGTCGCCTCATTATGCAAACACAATGCTACGTTGACATCATTATGCGTCAGGAATAAAACAACGCCGTTTCACCACACCCATTTCCCGGGAGGCTGAGCATAAGGCTGGAGGTAGTGTATTTGTTGCTGAGGTCGGCGGTAATATCACGCACGTTGCGCTGTCATGAACCGGGGCACGCAAATAAAACGATTGCTGCATACATCCTGTATTCTCCTGCTCGCTAGTTCAATTATGTTATTTCACTCTATGGTTAACAGAATGCTTAAATGTGAGCGATATCGCAAAAATAATATGTTAACGTAGTCAGTGCGCTGGAATTAATGCCGGGTTTGTTGGGGATGTTCATCCAATGCAGGTATTCGTCGCGAATTGCCAGTCACCATCGGGGTTGCGCGGCTTGTATAAGTCCTTTGCTCTAATGATCACAGTAGTAAAAAAACATAATTACTTAATACAAAAACGTAATGGATTTTGCGGGCTTACCTGTGTCAGAAAGTATTCCTCATTTATAAAAGAAACCGGAGATGTGATTAAAATGAGTGAAAACTTAATACACAATCGGCATGATGAGTATCATAAGTTAACTCGTGTGGAACGCATTGGTTATGGGATGGGCGACTTTGCCCAAAACCTTGTTTTTGGTACGATAGGTGGTTTCCTTGCGCTTCACATGTTAACTGTGAATACGATCAGTACAGCAACCGCAGGGTTTATATTTCTTTTTGTCCGCATCATCAATGTCATTTGGGACCCGATGGTCGGAACGTATGTTGACAAAAGAAGTTCAAAGGCTGGTAAATATCGTCCCTGGCTTTTAAGAGCAGGCATTCCTCTGGTTATTCTTTCTGCTTTACTTTTTGCCCCAATTCCCGGTGTCAGAGGTTCCGTTCCCTTTGCTTTTATTATTTACCTTGCCCTGGATTTAGTCTATTCAGTTGTAAATATTCCTTATGGTTCTCTTAATGCTTCATTGACAAGAGATCCTGAATCAATTGATAAGCTTACAAGTACACGCATGATGCTGGCAAATAGTGCCAATTTGCTTGTCTACACATTATTTCCCATGTTTGTACAAATGGCTGCGCCAAAAGATCGGAGCCTCAAGGATACTGGTTTTTTCGGTCTTAAGCTCAATATGGGGAATTATACCGATCCCTCAGCGAACTATGCCTGGTTTGGCGTTTACTCAATTTATATGATAATAGGTGCGGTTGCTCTTTTCTTCTGCTACAAATTAACTAAGGAGCGGGTGGTCGCAACTCAAGAACAAACGGCAAATGTAAAAACGACAGACCTCTTCCTTGAACTCAAAAATAACCGTCCGCTTGTTATTCTTGGATTGTTTTTCATGCTGGCCTTTACGTTCATGTTTGTCATGAATACGGCTAATGGCTTTTTCAATCAGTTTGTTGTCGGCCACTCCGAATGGATGGGTGCCATTGGGCTTGTTGCCTCCATCCCGGGTATTTTATTCCCGGTATTTTGGCCAAAACTCAAGAAAATTTTTGGTAAAAAAGGTTTTTTCCATCTCTTCCTGGGCATGTTTATTGTCGGTGAATTTCTGACTTACATTTGGTCACTCGACGGAATGCATGATGCCCTCTGGCTTGCTTATATCGCAACCTTTATTAAACAATGGGGCTTAACGTCGGCTACCGGATTTATGTGGGCGCTTGTTCCCGAAGTTATTGCCTACGGTGAATTAAAATCAGGCAAGCGCAATGCCGCAATTATCAATGCGATTATGGGGATTTTCTTCAAGATAGGTTTTACTATTGGTGGTGCACTTCCATTGTGGTTGCTGGCCGGTTATGGCTTTAACGAGACGAGTGTATATCAGCACGCAAATGCTATTGCCGGAATAAACATGACAGCGATTTGGATTCCGGTAGTGTTAGCGCTTATGTCGATGGTTGCTATTCACTTCTATCCAATTTCAGATGACAATGTTAATGATATCAACCGTCAGCTTGATGAAATACGCGTATAGTTCAATAAACGAGAAATGATAATAAATATAAAATGGAAAATTTAAAAAGGTAAATTATATGTCAGTTATTCAAAACCCTATACTGCCTGGATTTAACCCAGACCCAAGTATTATCCGTGTAGACGACACGTACTATATTGCAAATTCCACCTTTGAGTGGTTCCCTGGCGTTCGTCTACATGAATCAAAAGATCTGGAACACTGGAATCTTCTGCCGGCGCCACTGTCAACAACCACGCTGTTAGATATGAAAGGGAACCCTTCCTCTGGCGGGATTTGGGCGCCGGATCTCTCGTATGCTGATGGCAAATTCTGGTTAGTGTATACCGATGTCAAAGTCACAGAAGGTGCCTTTAAAGACATGACAAACTACCTGACCACTGCAACCGACATTCGTGGTCCCTGGACAGATCCCATCAAACTGAATGGCGTCGGTTTTGATGCGTCACTTTTCCATGACGACGATGGCCGTAAATATTTAGTTCAACAAACCTGGGACCATCGGGAATACCATCACCCCTTTGACGGCATCACGTTGACCGAGTTTGATACCCGCACCCTAAAATTAAAACCAGAAACCGCGCGTACGCTTTATCGGGGTACTGCCGTGGCACTTGTTGAGGGGCCACATCTCTACAAAATAAACGGATATTATTATCTTTTCGCCGCTCAGGGGGGCACGGTTTTTACCCACCAGGAGGTCGTTGCGCGTTCGAAAACCCTGGAGGCTCATAGTTTCGAAACAGAGCCTGGCGACGTTTTTTTAACGAATGTCGATACCCCAGACAGCTATATCCAGAAACAGGGGCATGGCGCGTTGGTGTCAACGCCCAAAGGGGAATGGTATTACGCCTCGCTCTGTGCCCGTCCATGGAATCGTGCCGGCGAGTCCGCTTATGATCCTCGCGGTTGGTCTACCCTGGGCAGGGAAACGTCTATCCAGAAAGTGTACTGGGATGAAGATGGCTGGCCACGTATCGAAGGCGGCCACGGCGGAAAAACGTTTGTTGAAGGCCCTGTAGATGCTGTTTACACCGAAAGCGCAAAAGACCACAGCCAGTATGACGAGTTTAAAACCGCAACGCTCGATCCTAACTGGAATACCCTGCGTGTCCCGTTCAGCGAAAAAATGGGCACCACGGGGGATGGGAAATTAACGCTGGTCGGGCAAGGTTCTTTGGCAAATACGCATGATCTCTCGTTGATTGCGCGGCGCTGGCAAGCTTTCTATTTTGATGCTCAGGTTAAAGTTAAATTTAACCCTTTTAATTACCAACAGATGGCTGGGTTGACGAATTACTATAATGATCGTCACTGGAGCTTTGTTTTCATTACCTGGAATGAAATTAATGGGTCCGTTATCGAAATAGGTGAGAATAATCGTGGGAAATATACCTCGTATTTGAAAGATGGGGCCATCAAGATCCCCGAAGGGGTTGAGTTTGTCTGGTTCCGCACGAAAGTGCGGAAGGAAAGTTATACCTATGAATACAGTTTTGATGGGGTGAAATTCACTGAAATCCCGGTCAAACTGGATGCCGCCATTCTCTCTGACGATTATGTACTGCAAAGTTATGGTGGGTTCTTTACCGGGGCATTCGTGGGGCTTGCAGTAGTGGATTACTCTGGCTATGGTGCCCGCGCAGAGTTTTACCATTTCGCTTATCAGGAACTGGGGGATTCGTTAGTTGCAAGCGACACTTATAGCTGGAAAGCAAGTGAATCACGCTTTGGGTAATGATTAAACACCGATTCAGTTAAATTCCTGCAAGATTTCTGCGGGGTAAAAAAGCAGTAGCGATGACCTTAAAAGGATTACTGGCCGGTAGGGGGCCGGTAATCCTTTTTTTTACCCCGGTCGTCAGACACTAATACAACAGGCTGTGGATAATGCTACGTACCGCGATCCCAACGATCACGCCGGGGATGACATAGCGAAAAAGCCTGACAAATCGGCTGGCGATCCCAAGGAAGATCCCGATACCTGGCAGATCGAATGTCTGGATCAGAAAGCCTGCCGAGGCGTTCACCTGTTCTGGCGTCACCAGCCCTTTTCGCAGAAGCTCTGACATCACCCCGAAGTAGGCTGTCCCTCCCGCCAGACATTTGGTCAGCGTTGGCAGCACATATACATCGGGAAGGCTGAAATAAGCCATTAACGGCGAGAGGAGCCGGGTCAAAACATCTATCGCTCCCGCTTCTTTAAGAATGCCGACGATGGTCAGCGAGAGAAGCAGCATGGGTAGCGATCCCAGCGCCAGACGTATCGCATCTGCACCCGCACCGTTAATGATGCCGATCAGGCTGGATGACGATTTATCGTTAAACGCATCGGCAGGCGCTGCGTTCTGGACAGCGGTGGAGAGCTTTTTACCGAACAGGTGATACGTAACTGCCGCTGCGACCAGCCCACCTAAAATCGAAATGATGATGGCGTTTCCCCAGTGCAGCCCGTAAGGAATCAAAGGGTAAAAGACATTGCCCTGTCCCATCGCAAATAACATCGCCAGCGCTGCGGCAAGCTGGCGCTCTGAGGTGCCTCTTTTTTCCATAATGGCCAGGGCGGCAATGGGCGCGGCAAAGCTGACGAAATTGAGTTGTATCAGGGCGAAGATGGCGATCCCGGAAATACCGAACGGTTTGAGCACTGGCGCGGTCAGCCGAACAACGGCATCGACAACGCCTTTTGCTTCCAGATATTTCATCACGATGAGCATGACAACCATGACGGGAATAAGCGTGTAAAGCGCAACATCAACAGATGCCTTTCCTGCTGACATAATGACATCAATAATATTCATTAAGCTATCCAGTGAAGATCCACGCAAGGCAATCTACACCTCCGGGACAGTAAGTAAAATCCATGTCGTGCTTTTATAATTTAGTCAGATGGAAGTGACTCGCTGTCCCCTGGCTGCCATAAGGACAATGTCTGACGCATTGGGAAATATCATGCCAAATGAGGTAAATGAGTAGATTATTATTTTTTTTATCCCGCTTTGCTTGAAATTTTAATCGTTTAATCCCCTTTAGTGTACTACGTTCAATAGTATCACTCTGATGAGGAGAGCGGATGAAACGACTATCTCTCTTGATGTTTACAAGCCTGACATTAGCGGGATGTGGGGCGAATAATACGCCACCGAAAACTCCCGTTCCTGGTGAAAAAACCTCTGCCCAAATGCGTACCCTTGAAACCGGGGCGCAACTGATTCAGTCCCGTCCGCCAGTCGACGCGATCAGCGCTTACCTTGACGGGTTCCATTTCTATAACGGCGATAAAAATGGTCAGATGGAAGCCCATCACTATGTGACAGTACTTAACGATGATGTCATGCAGGCAGTGATTTATGACAGTAACACCAAAGATGCCCGGCTGATGGGCGTTGAGTACATCATTAGCGAACGTTTATTTAAAACCCTGCCGCCAGAAGAAAAAAAGCTCTGGCATAGCCACCAGTATGAAGTGAAATCCGGAAGTCTCATTGCCCCTGGTTTACCCGCAGTGGCGGATAAGTCCCTGATGAAAAAGATTGTTAACACGTACGGGAAGACATGGCACACCTGGCATACCGATCGTGATAAGACCTTGCCGCTGGGTATCCCGGCGCTAATGATGGGGTTTACCGGGGAAGGGCAGCTTGATCCCGCGCTACTGGCAGACAGAGATCGTCGGTTTAACGTGCATACGCAGGCCATCAAAGGTGAGCGTGAAGATTTGGTGGCCCATCCTGTTGTTGATGGCGCTAACGCATGGCAACGCGGCGAGGTGATTCAACTCAAGCGGACAACCGGGGGCGGTGAGCATGCACACGGCGAAACCGCCCATTTTGGCTCATCCGAGCAAACCCGGCAGGCAAAGTGACGGCGATCCGGAGGCCTGATGAAAATTCACCACCTCAACTGTGGTTGTATGTGCCCGTTTGGCGGCGCGTTCTATGATGGATTCAGTAAAGGGCTCCATGCCCATCTGGTCTGCCACTGTCTGCTGATTGAAACAGACAGGGACGGGCTGATTCTGGTTGATACGGGGTTTGGTCGTGACGACTTGCGCCACCCCGGCCAGCGTCTGTCGGGCTTTTTCCGCTTCTTAAATAATATTCAACGGCGACAGGAACTGACGGCGCTTGCACGCATAGAAGCGCTCGGTTTCAGCGCGGCGGATGTCCGGCATATTATTTTGACTCATCTGGATTTTGACCATGCGGGGGGACTTACCGATTTCCCTCATGCCCGCATACATTTGCTACAACAAGAGATTGATACCGCGCAGCAGCGGCATAGCTGGCTTGCGCGTGAACGTTATCGGCCCGGACAGTGGGGTGGTACTTCCGGCTGGGTTGGTTATCAGCCAAAAGGGGAAAACTGGTATGGCTTTGAGGCGGTTACCGCGCTTGAAGGTTTGCCGCCAGATATCCTGCTGGTCCCGCTGGCGGGCCATACGCTGGGGCACGCGGGAATTGCCATTAGCCAGCCGCAAGGGTGGCTCCTGCATGGCGGCGACGCATGGTTTTATCGTGGCGAAATGCGCCAGCCAACGCGCCACTGTACACCGGGGCTGCGTTTTTATCAGTGGATGATGGCAATGGATAATGGCGCCAGACGTCATAACCAGCAGCGGCTTCGGGCACTTTCCTGTCGACATGGCGAGGAAATCTCTTTTTTCTGCAGCCATGATGCACAGGAGTTGCGGATGTTCGCTGCGCCCGAATAAGAGCGTCGGTGTTGTCGCGACCCCGCTCGGGTCGCGATATCTGGCAGGAAAGGGGAGGTTAAATCAGGTTGAAACGCTTATCCGGTACAGGCAATGGAGGAAGTGGGCTTTGCCCGGTGATATCCATCAGATTGCGCTCGATCGAGGTACAGATAGCGTTCAGCGCCAGGTTATTAGGATGCGTGCCAAACGGATGCTCCATCTCTTCGGCAATAGAATCCCATGACAGGAAAGCGTAAGAGATAAACGCTGAAACAAACGGCGTCATCAGGTGCAGGTCGGACACCAGCGCCAGCGGCAGAAGTGTACAGAACAGGTAGACCGTGCGCTGCAAAATTAACGCGTAAGCAAAGGGAACCGGCGTGTTAGCGATACGCTCACAGCCACCCAGGCAACGCGACAGTTCGTTAAGATTCTCATCAATGTTCTGCCAGACAAAATCGTTGATTTTGCCTTCCCGGCGTAAGCTGGCGTACTCCTTGCCAATAAAAATCAGGATGCGATTACAGGCCGAGGTACTTTTCATCACCTCAGCCGCCGCGTCCGCAGGCAGTAAACGTTGCATATCCCGCGTGGCATCTTGTTGGCGAAGCTGGTGGTTCAGGCACCAGCTGAACGCGGTCAGGTAATGGGAAAGCTTTTGCTGGATTTCAGTATCGTCAGGCAACGCGCTGACGGTTTGTCGCATCAGACTGCGGGTGGTGATTGTCACCGACCCCCAGAGCATTCTTGCTTCGGTGTAGCGGCTGTAACTGGCGTTGTTGCGAAAACCAAGGAAGATGGCGATGGCGATACCCAGCAGGCTAAACGGGGCAACGGTCAGGTGAATATTGAGCTTTTCGTAGTACGGCCAGGCAATGATCGCCACGACAGACATGAACAGGTTCAGTCCAAGCCGGAAGATAATCATGGACAGAACGGAGCCATGCCAGTTAAAGAGCCGGACAAACCAGCTCTGGGGTGGACGTATGATCATACGGATTCCTTGACGGTATTTTGTTTTATTTTTTGCAGGTGGCCGGGGGAAATCCGGCGCAGGAATTGTAGCCTGATCGGATTTTCCCGCAAGCGGTACGGCCGGTATGCCGCAGAGCTGATGCGATGCGAAGAGAGGAGGGAGAAATGAGGCCCCGGCGCTGCCTCAACCAGGCATTACTCCCACGCAGACCGGGGCGATAAGTTATGCTCTCAGGATCAGGGCTGTCGGAATCTGTAGCCTATGCCACGAACGTTCAACAATACTTCTGTGATGCCAGCGGATTCGAGTTTCTTACGCAGATTATAGATATGAGTGTCCACGACACGCTCAAGAGCATCGCTTTGCGGAAGGCACTGTTCGAGTAATGAAAGGCGCGACCAGGCGCGAACGGGTGAGCGCATGAGCAGGGTTAATAATGAAAATTCGGTGGGTGTCAGTTCAAGCAAAATCGGTTTTTGATGTTCAACCGTTACCGTAGCGGTCATTGCGGTGGTATCGACTTCCAGACCTTGCCAGCGCAGGATCTCTTGCGATTGAGCCTGATGCTGACAGCGTCTCAATACTGCCTGGACCCGCACAACCACCTCTTTGGGATCGTAGGGTTTGACGATGTAATCATCCGCACCGTAGCGTAGCGCGCCAATTTTATCGGGAAGATCGCCCATGGCCGAAATCATAATCACCGGCGTAAGCCCGTCGCGACGCACTGCTGCCAGCACCTCGCTGCCGTTCATCGACGGCAGCATGATATCAAGCAAAATAAGGTCCGGTTTCCACTGCCGCGCCATCTCAAGCCCGATACGTCCGTCGCCGCAAATGGCAATGTCGAAATTTTCCCGCTTAAGGTAGGCCTCAAGAACGCCTGCCGCATCGGCATCATCTTCAATAATCAGCACCCGACGTTGATTCATCGCCTCTTCCTGTTGCCCGGAACATATTAAGCAGGATGATACCCTGGGTAACGGCTTTGCGATATCAGAGGCGCCAGTGGTTTACTCAACGGAAATCCTTGAGTTTTTTCAATTGTCGGCCCAGACCGTCGAAATTATTCTCCCTCAGCCAGGCTTTAATCGGGATCTCTAAATCGTGCCATTCACTGGCGATGATTGAGAACAGAGCGAGATCTTCCGAATGGCCTTTGGTCACTTTTTTGTCCCGCAACACCCCTTCTTTGCGAAAGCCGATGCGCTCAGCGGCTTTGATCGCGCCGTCATTAAAAATGTTTGTCCGCCATTCGCATCGACGGTAGTGGAGCGCGTCGATAAAATAAGACAACACTAAATAGATCGCTTCGGTGCTGATCCGTGTCTTTTTTAACGCTGGCGTCCAGTTGATATCCGTAAGCTCGAACGTGCCGTGTACAGGGTTAATCCTTGTGATGCAAAAAATACCTTTTACGGTGCCGTCATTTTTATCAATAACCGACATGTGCATACCATTTTTGGCGGCGATAAGCGCGCGAAAATAGTTATAACATTCCTCTTTTGTGGCTGGGCGTTTTCCCGGTAAATAGGTCCAGTCCCGGTCATCGTCAATACTTTGCCATGCATGAAATAAATCTTCTGCATGATCGACGGACAGTGGCGTAACCATACAGTAATTTCCGCTAAGGGAGAACTTTTCAGGGGTGCTTCTGGCCGTCCAGTCTTGCATTTCCTGCCCCAGACACTGGCCGTAGCTGTTTCTGTATTGCATAATGCTCCCCCCTTAAATGAATGTAATTCTTACTGAATTAAAGGCCATTTCATCGTAATACTAATTATATCGGGAGTTTCTTACAGATAATACGATCATGATCGTATTTCCCGGTGCTGGAATAATTTCACGACTCAGCAATTTATTATTATGTTCCGGTTCATTCACGCCATCCGGTATTTTTTTAACTATAAGAAAAACAACAGACAATAGAAATTTGGAGATTTGTACGGATAAATATTCTCCTTTAAATCGGTTTTATCACAATTAATGCGTCAGTGTAGTGCCTGTTAACAATGTCGAAAGGGGAGATAAAAGTCTGATCTCAGCGGCTTTCACCGCCGGGATTGAAGAGAGGTATTACTGGCTGGTTAAATTCTGGCATTCCGCGGCGGCATACTGTGCAGCGCTGAGCGGCACATTATCCAGCGCCTTTTTAATGGCAGAAGAGGAGGAGAACTGGCTTACTGCGTCCCTTTGCATGATTTCGAAACTTTTTTGAATATTCGCGGTGATATCGTCGCAATTTGCCCCCTGGTTGAGGCCGCCAATCACAACGTTATTGAGGCGTTCGGACATTTCGGCCCCCATTTTCTGGCCCATTTTGGCCGGGTCAGCTTTGCCTTCTTCCGGCATGGCGCCGGTAAGCAGCGCAGATTTATACAGCGCCTGGCCCAGGGTGACTTTCGCTGCCGCGACCGTCTCTTCGTTCGATGTTGATGCCAGCGCGGATGTTGACGCTGCAAGCAAAAATAAGGTGCTAATGACTGCCAGTCTCATTGAGGAGCTCTTTGTTTATTACAGGTATCACCCAACTTAGCCCTGTGCCGGAAAAGGCGGCAACTGGCGGAATGTGTTGACCAGACCTTCCGACCAGGCTTTGCGGATACCGGTAAAATAGGGATCGTTTTCCGTGATGCGCCGCTGTTCGCTGGCATCATAGGTATTCGCGCGATAAATCATGACATCCAGCGGCATACCGACGGACAGATTACTGCGTAACGTCGAATCGATGGAGATCAAGGCGCAGCACATAGCGTGCTCCAGAGGGGTATCGACCGTCAACACCCTGTCGATAATCGGCTTGCCGTATTTGCTCTCGCCAATCTGAAAGTAGGGGGTGTCATTCGTCGCTTCAATGAAATTGCCTTCGGGATAGATATGAAACAGACGCGGGACCTCATTGCCAATCTGCCCGCCGAGCAGCATATTGCAGCCAAAAATAGTGCTGCTGTTTTGCTGCGCCGCGCTGTCGCGGTGAATCACTTCGCGCACCGTCTCCCCGACCAGCGTGGCGGCGTCATACATCGTCCCCATCTGCATCAGGTTTGGCGTATGCTGGCCTTGTATCCGTTCGTTAAGCAGGCTGACAATGCTCTGTGTTGTGGCCAGGTTCCCCGCAGACTGGATCACCAGCACCCGTTCCCCCTCCTTGCTGAATACATGGAGTTTTTTAAACGTTGCGATGTGATCGACTCCCGCATTGGTGCGGGAGTCGGAAGCAAAAACCAGCCCGTCGGAAAGACGCATGGCCACACAGTAAGTCATTAAAATACCTTTATTAATTCATTGTTGCTGCTGTATCTGTTGTTGTCGCTCAAACAGGCTTACCTCAGCAGCGGAAAACATCTCTTCACAGCCGCCGCCAAAACGGCTACCCCGCACCGGGCAGGCATC
This sequence comes from Phytobacter palmae, assembly GCA_900112785.1. Lineage (GTDB taxonomy): Bacteria > Pseudomonadota > Gammaproteobacteria > Enterobacterales > Enterobacteriaceae > Phytobacter > Phytobacter palmae. Next base: position 79,542 of record FONB01000016.1, read on the forward strand.
CAGATAATCCATCCCGATCGCCAGGCGAAGATGCTGGTTCAGGTCGCGCGTATTATTAGTGATATCGAAATTCTGCCAGCGGCCATCAAGCCAGGCCTCTGCCCAGGCATGCATCGCCACATGCTCGGTATCCTTGCTATAAACATAACCGCTCACGTAACGCGCCGGAATGCGCAGGCTACGGCAACAGGCCAAAAATACGTGGGTATGATCCTGGCACACCCCTTTTCCTTTGGCAAAAGCGACGGCGGCAGTGTCATGTACCTGGGTGGCGCCAGGCGTATACGGCATTTTCAGGCGTAATTCCGCCATCAACTCTTCCAGGCTGCCAGGTGCATCTTCTTCCCGGTAATAACGCCGGGCAAATTCGCGAATCGGCGTGTCCGGGTCGGTTAACGGGGTCGTGCGCAGGAACACCAGCGGAGAGAGCGATTCGCTGGTCTCTTCCTCTTCTTCTGCATTATCGGCGATCTCAACCACACCTTGAGCATGAATGATTATCTCTTGATGAGGGTGATCCAGGGTTAAGACATGCATCAGATTACCGTACGCATCGGTTGTCGCTACCGCCGAGGCGGGCAGCAGCAGATTCCATTCCTTAATATACTGGCGGCCGGAGGTTTGCGGCGTCAGACGCAGATACTGCGTGCTGAATTTCACCTCTTCATCATAGTGATAATGCGTCAGGTGATTAATGGTAAGTTTCATAACGCCTCCAGATAGGTCTGGCGGATACTATCGGCCAGTTCGTTGATTTTGGTGAGAAAACGGTTTAACCACTCCTGAAGGTCGTCGGCCAGGGCATCATCAAGCGAGCCGAAACGCAGCTCCACATGCAACTGGTGGGCAAGACGCAACGGAACGCGTGCACGCTCGCTGCCAATCATCTCCAGCTGCTGTACCAGGTCGCCGACGCAGGCATGCAGCGAGCGCGGCACGTCATTGCGAAACACCAGTAATTCGGTGACGGTTTCCCGGCTGATCGGCTGGCGATAAATGCTGTGGTAGGCCTCGCGGGCGCTCACCGCACGCAACAGTGTGTCGAGGCGGTAATATTCGCGTACCGGATCCGGATCGTTACTGAGTTGCTGATCTTTTAACGCCAGCAACTGCGCGGTGGCAAACGCGCGTTCAATCAGCGTGCCGATACGGATAAAGCATTGGGCGTCGTTACGCAGCAGTGTGCCGAACATGGCGCCACGGAACAGATGCGCGCGCTCTTTCACCCAGTCGAAAAAGGCGTCGATACCAATCTTATCCATCCCCGTCTGGCGCAGATTGCGGATATCGATACGGGTGGTATTGATGCACTCCCACACCTCGGATGAGAGACTACCGCGAACGGCATGGGCGTTATTCCAGGCCATTTCAATACAACTATAGATACTGCTCGGGTTCTGCCCATCAAGGGCAAAGAAATTCAGCAGGTTATTCATACTGAACCGGGCATAACGCTCCTGAAACAGTTCATGCCCGAATGTCAGATTAAGCGGCAGGGCTAAATCATGTTGTTGCTGGCTGTGGCGCGGCATCATTGATAATTTGTAGGTCACATCAAGGACGCGGGCAAAGCTCTCTGCCCGTTCCAGGTAACGGGCCATCCAGTACAGTTCGCTGGCGGTGCGGCTTAACATTATTCATCCTCCTCCATTACCCAGGTGTCTTTTGTGCCACCCCCTTGCGAGGAGTTCACCACCAGCGATCCTTCGGTCAGCGCCACGCGGGTCAGCCCGCCTGGCACCAGCCTTATCTCTTCGCCGTAGAGCGCAAACGGGCGCAGGTCAATGTGGCGCGGGGCCAGCCCTTCCTCGACAAAAGTCGGGCAGGTGGAGAGCGCCAGGGTGTTTTGCGCAATGTAATTACCGGGGTTTGCCAGCAGGCGCTGACGGAAGGCATCAATTTGCGCCCGGGTCGAGCGGGGACCGACCAGCATGCCGTAGCCGCCCGCGCCGTGGACCTCTTTCACCACCATCTCATCCAGATGGGCCAGTACGTAACTCAAATCTTCGGCTTTACGGCACTGCCAGGTGGGAATATTGCCGAGGATAGGCTCCTCAGAAAGATAAAAACGGATCATATCCGGCACGTACGGGTAGATGGATTTGTCATCTGCCACGCCGGTGCCAATCGCATTGGCCAGCACCACGCCACCTGAACGATAGACCGACAACAGCCCCGGTACACCCAGCATAGAGTCTGAACGAAACGCCAGCGGGTCGAGGAAGGCATCGTCAATACGGCGATAGATAACATCGACCCGGCACGGGCCTTCGGTGGTGCGCATATAGACACTGCCCTCTTTGACGAACAGGTCGGCGCTTTCTACCAGCTCCACCCCCATCTGCTGAGCAAGAAAACTGTGTTCAAAATAGGCGCTGTTAAAGCGTCCGGGCGTCAGCACTACCACACAGGGGTCATCAACATAAGTGCTTTCACGCAGGGTTTGTAGCAGGTAACTGGGGTAGCGCTCGACCGGTGCGATATGCGAACTGGCGAACAGATCCGGGTAGAGGCGCATCATCATCTTGCGGTTTTCCAGCATATAAGAGACGCCGGATGGGGTGCGCAGATTATCTTCCAGCACATAGTATCCGCCGTCACTGTCGCGGACCATATCGATGCCGGTGATATGGGCATAGATATTATTATGCAGATCGACGCCCTGCATACAGGGTTGATATTGTTCGTTGGCGAGCACTTGCTCACGGGGGACAATACCGGCATTGAGAATATGCTGGTGGTGGTAGATATCGTATAAGAAGGCGTTGAGCGCTTTTACCCGCTGGCGTATGCCTGCGTCAAGCATCCGCCATTCGTGGGCCGGAATGATGCGCGGCACGCTGTCGAATGGAATTAAACGTTCTGTTCCTCCCTCTTCACCGTAAACATTAAACGTAATGCCGACGCGGTGAAACAGCAGTTCTGCCTGCTCTTTCTTCTGGTGAATGGCATGCTGGTCAGTCTGCTGTAACCAGTGCCACCAGGCGTCATAATGCTGGCGTTGCCGACCTTCTGCGGTGAGCATTTCATCGTAGTAAGGCGCGCTCGGAAGCGTCATTTTTATCATTGTCATCCCCTGCATTCCGCTTGATGAAGATAAAGGTAAAATGCAGAAAACATGCCAGCGCACCAAAAGTGCGGCTTATCACGCAATAGCGAGGCGAGGTGCACCTTTATGAGGAGCGGCAGGCGTAAAAACGCACCACGATGACGTTCAGGCGGCAGAAAAAGAGGGAAGTTGGTGCAAGTGTAAAGATGGCTGCACCAGCCGGAAAAGCGGTAATAGCTGTTCGCCTGTCCCTTTTAAAAGGGTAAACTAAATACGTCTTTAAAGGGGGCCATGATGACGGGAAAACGCATTAGCCGTGAAAAACTGACCATTCGCCATATGATTGCGCTTTACCGGCAGCACTGTCCGCAGGCTGTGGCGGATGAAGCGCACTATCAGGCGTTGAATGATTTCGCGGATAAGCGGCTGGATAAATGTATATTTGGTGAAGAAAAACCAGCCTGTAAACAATGCCCTGTGCACTGCTACCCGCCTGCCAGACGTGAAGAGATGAAACAGATTATGCGTTGGGCAGGGCCGAGGATGCTGTGGCGACACCCTGTTTTGACCCTCCGCCATCTGATGGATGACAAACGTCCTGTTCCCGAACTGCCGGAAAAATACCGCCCTAAAAAATAACGCCGTGGCGGGCACGGCGTTACGTATTCTCAGGCCCGGGTGGCAATAAGAATGGATGATGCTTTAATCAGAGCAATGACGCGTTTCCCCGGTGCAAGTTGTAGCGCTTCGCAGCTTTCGTTGGTCACCACCGCCACTATTTCAAAACCGGCGTCAGTGGCGACATGTACGGTCGCGTTTATGGCCCCTTCGGTCACGACGCTTACCGCACCGGCAAACTGATTGCGCGCAGAGAATTTCAGCCCGCACTCTTCGGTTGCAAGCGTAACCCACGGCGCTTTGATCAGCGCGATAGCTTCTGTACCTGGGGTCAATCCCAGTGCTTCCTTACTGCTGGATGTGACGATAGCGACAAGCTTCGCGCCGCCGGCGAGGGTTAATTCCACTTCATCGTTAACGGCACCGTGCGCAGTTGCGCTGACTTTACCGACGAGTTGGTTACGAGCTGAAACGGCCATGTTGCCTCCTGGGTGATGAGAAAGAGTCAGTTATCTCAGGTCATTGACTGTTGATCTATACCCATTTTCTTATCATGGGTATAGATGTGCAGACCAATGCTGGCAACATGGCGTTTTCACGCAGACAAAACGTCAGCAAATCCGGGGCAGGGGCTCGGCGTGAGGTAAGTCGAGAATGCGTTTCACGCCATATAAGCCTGCCAGTCGCACCCCTTTACGCTCTACCACTTCACCGATGATCGCGGCATCCTGGCCCAGCGGGTGAGCGCGTAACTGAGCAAGCACCCGCTCGGCCGACTGGCGCTGTACGGCAATTACCAGTTTGCTTTCATTGGCGAAATTCAGCGCTTCCAGCCCCAGGAGCTCGCACACGCCGCGCACGGCGGTTTTCACCGGCAGGTCACGTTCGTTAAGTTCGATACCATAACCGCAGGCGGCGGCGAATTCATGCACCACGGCATTGACGCCGCCGCGCGTTGCATCACGTAACGCTTTCACGCCAGGAATATCACGCAACTGCTGAATCAACGGGGTTAACACCGCGCAGTCGCTGGTCAGTTCTCCGTCCAGCCCCAGTTGTTCGCGCAAATTGAGGATGGTCGCTCCGTGATCGCCAAGCGTGCCGCTGACCAGCAGCACGTCCCCGGCTTCAAGGGTGCTGGCGCCCCAGCGAATATTGGCTGGAATGGCGCCAATACCTGCCGTATTGATAAACAGCTTATCTGCCGCCCCGCGCTGTACCACCTTGGTATCACCGGTAACAATGGCGATATCCGCACGGCGGGCCGTTTCCGCCATGCTGGTGACCACGGCTTTCAGGGTCTCCATCGGCAGACCTTCTTCGAGAATAAAACCGCAGGAGAGATAGCGGGGAATAGCGCCGCTTACCGCAACATCGTTCGCCGTGCCGCAAACAGAGAGTTTGCCGATATCGCCTCCCGGGAAGAACAGCGGGTCGATAACGTAGCTGTCAGTGGAAAAGGCCAGTCGATCACCGCTGGCGGCGAGGGTCGCAAGATCGAGACGTGCCTGATCTTCCTGTTCACTGAGCCACGGATTAGCGAAGGCGTCGATAAAAAGCTGGCTGATGAGCTGTTGCATCGCCTGACCGCCGCTGCCGTGCGCCAGTTGGACTTCATTCATACTTCGCACTCCTGAGCACGATATTGATACCAGGCGGCGCAGGCGCCCTCAGAGGAGACCATCAGTGCGCCAAACGCGGTTTGTGGATTGCAGGTATTGCCAAATAGCGGACACTGATGGGGTTTACATTTGCCGGTCAGTACCTCGCCGCAGCGTGCGCGCGGGTCGTCACAGGCTTGTTGGGGGACAGGGTTAAAATGGGCTTCGGCATCAAAGCGCTGGTAGGGCGCGGTTAAGCGCACACCGGAATCGCCAATTATCCCCAGCCCGCGCCACTCGCTGTCGCCCTGCACCGCAAACACCTCGCTAATGGCCTGCTGCGCCAGACGATTGCCTTCGTCCGGCACCACGCGACGGTACTGGTTTTCTACCTGATGACGGGCGCTGATTTTCTGCTCCACCAGCATTAATACGCCTTGCAGCAGATCCAGGGGTTCAAACCCAGCGACCACCAGCGGTCGCTGGAATTCCCCGGCGATAAAACCATAGGCATCGGTGCCGATTACCATGCTGACATGGCCGGGCGCAAGAAACGCGTCGATACCGTTATCCGGCTCTTCCAGCAGGCTGCGCAGGGTCGGAATGATGGTGATGTGCTGGCAAAAAAAGAAAAAGTTACTCACATCCTGCAATTTTGCCTGTTGCAGTGTGATGGCGGTAGCGGGCATCGTAGTTTCAAAGCCAAGGCCAAAAAAGACCACTTTGCGCTGTGGATTCTGCTTCGCCAGGCTCAGCGCATCCAGCGGGGAATAGACGATACGCACATCCGCCCCACGCGCTTTCGCCTGTAACAGAGAACCGTTTTTTCCTGGTACACGCATCGCATCACCGAAGGTGCAGAAGATCACCTCAGGATGGCTGGAGATCTCCACGCACGTATCAATGCGTCCCATCGGCAGGACACACACCGGGCAGCCCGGCCCGTGGATAAACTCGATATTATCCGGCAATAACTGGTCGAGACCGAACTTAAAGATGGCATGGGTATGGCCGCCACAAACCTCCATTACGCGTAGAGGGCGCTGCGCGGTATATGTGAGCAGTGCGGCACGCTCACTCAGATGTGCAATAAGCTGCATAACCTGCTCCGGCGCGCGGTATTCATCCACAAAACGCATTATCCCTCCTCACCAAACAGCAGCGCGCCCACATCTGGCTCGACGTCGTACATATTTTGCAGGGCCGCCAGTGTTTCGCGGGCCTCTTCTTCGTTTATCACGCTCATGGCGAAGCCCACGTGCACCAGCACCCATTGTCCCAGGCGAGAATGCCCCGTTTCATCCGTACTGCCCACCAGCGTTAAGTCGACGTCGCGCTGAATACCACAGACATCGACTTTCGCCTGATTGCCATCAATGGCGCTAATTTGTCCCGGAACGCCTATGCACATCGTTGGGTCTCCAGCCAGTCCAGCCATCTGTCCATGCCTTCACCGCTGGTGGCCGAAACCAGGAAAATTTCAATCGACGGGTTCACTTCACGGGCATACGCGAGGCATTTCTCTACATCAAATTTGAGGTAAGGCAGCAGGTCGATTTTATTGAGAAGCATGATGGAGGCCGCAGCAAACATATGTGGATATTTCAGCGGCTTGTCTTCGCCTTCGGTCACCGACAGCACGGCGACTTTGTGACGTTCGCCAAGATCAAAACTGGCCGGGCAAACCAGGTTGCCGACGTTTTCGATAAACAGAATGCCATTGTCCGCCAGCGGCAGACGAGGTGCGGCGTCGGCAATCATTTGCGCATCCAGATGACACCCCTTGCCGGTGTTCACCTGAATCGCCGGGGTTCCGGTCTCGCGGATACGCGCGGCATCGTTAACGGTTTGCTGATCCCCTTCGATAACCGCACAGGGCACGCGGGTGTTCAGACGGGTCAGGGTTTCGGTCAGCAGGGTGGTTTTACCGGAACCGGGGCTGGAGACCAGGTTCAGCACCAGCTGGTGTCTGGCGGCGAAGCGGGCGCGGTTATGCGCGGCGATGCGATTGTTTTTATCTAACACATCGATTTCCACTTCCAGCATCCGCCGCTGGCTCATGCCCGGCGCGTGGGTTCCGGCTGCGCCGTGGCCGTAATGTAAATCACCATTTTCTGCCGCCGTCGGGCTGAAATTGTCGGTCTTGAAGCCTGTGATTTTCATTGCCGGACGGGCAGCGGGAGCAAATGGCGCGCTGCGAAACGCGGAATGGGGATTATGCTCGTCGCCCTCGATATAGAGGTTACCTTCCTGACAACCACATGTCGTACACATTGCTCACTCCTCGATTTCCAGCCGCTGAATCTGCATGCCGTCGTCGGCGACGATTTGCAAATTGTCACTGCTGCATTGCGGGCAGCGACGCACGTGCTGGCTTAGTAAGGTCACGTATTGCTGGCAGCTTTCGCACCAACATTCCGCCTGTTGTTCTTCGATGTGCAGTGTACAGCCCTCTGCCAGGGTGCCACGGCAGACCAGATCAAAACAAAACGTCAATGCGGCAGGTTCCACACAGGAAAATGCGCCAACTTTGATCCAGACCTCAGTTACGCGTCGGGCGGCGTGCTGTTTCGCCTGTTGTTCAATAATTTCCAGCGCACGCTGGCACAGGGTAATTTCATGCATACAGCCTCCTCATTAATCAGGCGCGTGTTGCAATAACAATGCCAGGGTTCTTCGCTTTATTGCGGCAAGGATCAAGGCGTTAATACCTTGTTTCCCGGCAAAATGGCCGCCGCTGATGGTTCCTGACATTTCATTGATGACGAAAATGACGATCGCGAATTTACCGAACGTCAAAAATGACCAGGCGACAATTTATTTACCGGGAAATACCACCAGTGGGTGGCAAGGAGAGAAGGTGACGGACGTATTGCTCTGTGTGGGTAACAGCATGATGGGTGACGATGGCGCAGGCCCGCTGCTGGCGGAGATGTGCACGGCGAATCCAACCGGAAACTGGCAGGTGATTGATGGTGGTAGCGCACCCGAAAACGACGTGGTGGCGATCCGCGAACTTCGCCCCGACAGGCTTTTGATTGTCGATGCGACAGATATGGGGCTGAACCCTGGTGAAATTCGTATTGTCGATCCGGACGATATTGCCGAGATGTTCCTGATGACTACCCATAACATGCCGCTCAATTATCTGATTGATCAGTTAAAAGAGGATGTGGGCGAGGTGATTTTTCTGGGCATTCAGCCGGATATCGTCGGCTTTTATTACCCGATGACGCCCCCGGTGAAAGAGGCGGTGGAGACGATCTATGCGCGCCTGGCCACCTGGCAGGGTAACGGTGGATTTGCGTTGCTGGAGGCGGGGGAAGAGGAGTAGTTGACCGTTCCGGATGGCGGCGCAAGCGCCTCATCCGGGCTGTGAGCAAGCGGCGAACTCTCCCCTGCGGTGAAAACCCCGGCGATTAAGCCAAATCTTCTCCGTTGCTGGCAATCACCTTCCTATACCACCAGAACGATTTTTTGCGCTTGCGCTCCAGCGTACCGTTACCCGCGTCATCCCGGTCGACATAGATAAACCCGTAGCGCTTGCTCATCTCACCGGTGGATGCCGCCACCAGATCGATACAGCCCCAGGTGGTGTAACCCATTACCGGAATACCGTCGGCAATGGCATCGCCCATGGCGCGGATATGCTCGCGCAGGTAGCTGATACGGTAATCGTCTTCGATTTCACCCTGGGCATTAAATTCATCTTTCGCACCCAGCCCATTTTCCACTAAAAACAGCGGCTTCTGATAGCGATCGTACATCATGTTCATAGTGATGCGCAGGCCAAGCGGGTCTATCCCCCATCCCCATTCGCTTACCTGGATATGCGGGTTACGCAGAGATTTCACGATGTTGGCCGCCGAGGTATTTTGCGCGTTCATTTCGGCTGAGGCACAGCGCGAGGCGTAATAGCTGAACGACACAAAATCGACGGTATTTCTCAGGATCTCGTCGTCGCCCGCTTCTTTCTTGATGGTGACGCCTTTTTCGCGGAACACTCGGGTCGCGTAGGCCGGATAGCTACCGCGCGCCTGAACATCAATAAAGAACAGGTTTTCCCGGTCTTTTTCCAGCGCCGTCCACACATCTTCTGGCTTGCAGGAGTACGGATAGAAATTGCCGCCTGCCAGCATACAGCCCACCTGATTCTCCGGGTTCACTTCATGGGCGATTTTGGTCGCCAGTGCGCTGGCAATCAGTTCGTGGTGCGCCGCCTGGTATTTCACCTGATCCTGATTTTCGCCCTCTTCAAACACCAGCCCGGCACCGGAATAGGGGCTGTGCAGCATAATGTTGATTTCATTAAAGGTCAGCCAGTATTTCACCAGACCGTCAAAGGCCTCAAAACAGGTGCGGGCGTAGCGGGTGAAAAATTCCACCATCTTGCGGTTACGCCAGGAGCCATATTCGGTGACCAGATGCATCGGCACATCAAAGTGGCACAGTGTCACCAGCGGTTCGATGCCATATTTTTTGCACTCTGCGAACATGTCGCGATAAAACGCGATACCCTCGGCGTTCGGCGTCAGCTCGTCACCCTGCGGGTAGAGGCGGCTCCATGCAATAGAGGTGCGAAAAACGGTGAAGCCCATCTCTGCCATCAGCGCGATATCTTCCTTGTAACGATGGTAGAAATCGATCGCCTGATGGCTGGGGTAGTATTCGTCTTCACGCAGGGTGAAACGTTTTTCCAGGCCGAGTTTCACCGGCAGACGGTTCGCGCCGTGAGGAATAGTATCGACGGTGGTTAACCCTTTACCGCCTTCCAGATACGCCCCTTCGGCCTGGTTGGCGGCAATGGCGCCGCCCCATAAAAATCCTTTCGGAAATACAGACATGCGTTACCTCGCTTATTGAGCCCGGGCTTCATGAACAACGGCTATTTTTGCCGCCTGCGGTTTCTGCGCCTCTGCTTCTACCGGAATATCTTCAAAACCGAGAAGCAGCGTCAGAATAAAGGAGAGCACCACCGCCAGCGCCATCACGCCAAACACCCAGACAATGGTCATTGGATTCGCCGGATCGAAGAACTGTACGCTGGTGAACAGACCCGGCGCCGCCATTGAGTGGCTGGCAAGCCCGGCAATTCCCGCTACGGCACCGCAGATAAAGCCGCTTATCAGGCTTGCAATCAGCGGGCGTTTCAGGCGAACGGCCACGCCGTACAGCGCGGGTTCAGAGATACCGGCCAGGATAGCAGAAGCCGCGGCCGCAAGGGCAGTCTGGCGCAGTTCGGGGTTTTTGGTTTTCCACGCTACTGCCAGCGATGAGCCGCCAAGCGACAGGTTGGCGCCAATTTCTGACGGCATCACCATGCCCTCTTTGCCGGTTTCGGCAATGGTCTGAATAATCGTTGGGGTAAACACACGGTGCATCCCGGTCATTACCAGCAGCGGCCACAGGGCACCCATAATGGCAACGGACAGCCAGCCCAGATAGCCATGAATGGTGTATACCAGCGCAGAGATGGCGCTACCGATCCAGATCCCCAGCGGACCAATCAGCACGATGGCCAGCGGCGCGGCAATCAGCACAATCAGCATCGGTTTAAGGAAGTTTTTCGTCACCGCCGGGGTAATTTTGTCCACCCAACGTTCGATCCAGGACAGACACCAGGTCATCACCAGCGCGGGGATAACGGTGTAGGTGTATTTCACCGCCGTCACCGGAACGAGCGCGAATTCCACATGTTCACCCTGGGCGGCTTTCGCCATCAGGTCGATAAAGCTCGGATGTACCAGCACGCCTGCAATGGCAATCGCCAGCGACATATTGGTTTTAAACTTCACGGCGGCGGACGCGGCCACCATCAGCGGCAGGAAGAAGAACGCGCCGTCGCCAATCACCGTCAGAATGGTCAGTGTTGAAGAGCCTTTTGGCAGCAGGCCGGACATTTCCAGCACCATCGCCAGCAGTTTGACCATTGAGCCGCCGATGATCGCCGGGATCAGCGGTGACATCGTGCCGATCAGCGCGTCGAGAATACCTGCGCCAATACGCTTAAGCGTCAGCTTCTGTTTACCGACCGGTTGGGCAGGCTGCATATCACCGGGCAGCAATGCCACCACTTCACGGTAGGCATGCGACACCGTATTGCCGATGATCACCTGGCACTGGCTGTCGTTGCGTACCACGCCCATAACGCCGCTAATGCCTTTCAGCGTCGCACTGTCAATTTTGGCGTCGTCTTTCACCACGAAGCGCAGACGCGTCATGCAATGGGTGACGGCAGCGATGTTATCAACACCGCCCAGTGCGTTCACCACCGAGCCGGCAAGCGCCGCATAATTCTTCGACATCGGGTTATATCCTGTTTTATCAATAGAGTACGGCTTCATTACCCGGCCTGAGACGGATAATGAAACATCAGATAGGAAACCGGTTCCACAAAAGCATGATGAGTTTCATGCTTCCATACAAGATCAAAAATTCATCTTTATTTATTTTTGTGATGGCGATCGCTTAATATTTTTTGACCCGTTTTATCCCGTTGCGACATTCTTGAGAGGGTGAAGTACACTGCATGGCATCGAAATCAAACGGATAAGCAACATGACCACAATGCTTGAGGTGGCAAAGCGGGCAGGAGTGTCAAAGGCGACAGTCTCCCGTGTGCTATCGGGCAACGGCTACGTCAGCCAGGAGACCAAAGACCGGGTGTTTCAGGCGATTGAAGAGAGCGGGTATCGCCCAAACTTACTGGCGCGCAGCCTGGCGACGAACAAAACGCAAACGCTGGGGCTGGTGGTGACCAACACGTTGTATCACGGCGTCTATTTTAGCGAGCTGCTGTTTCATGCCGCGCGGATGACAGAAGATCAGGGGCGGCGTTTAATTCTGGCAGACGGTAAACACAGTGCGGAAGAAGAGCGTGAAGCGATTCAATATCTGCTCGATTTAAAATGCGATGCGATCATTATTTATCCGCGTTTTTTAAGTGTCGATGAAATGGATACCATCGTTAAAAGCCACAGCCAGCCAATTATGGTGCTTAATCGTCGTTTACGTAAAAACAGCAGCCACTGTGTCTGGTGTGACCAAAAAACCTCAAGCTTTAACGCAGTGGCGACATTAATTGCCATGGGCCATCGGGATATTGCATTTATTACCGGCTCACTGGATTCTCCGACCGGTATTGAACGACTTTCTGGCTATAAAGATGCTCTGGCGCAGCACGGCATTACGTTACGTAACGACTTAATTGTGCAAGGAAAGTGGTCGCCGGAAAGCGGGGCAACAGGTGTTGAAACGCTGCTGGCGAAGGGCGTCAGTTTTAGTGCGCTGGTGGCGAGCAACGATGATATGGCCATTGGCGCCATGAAGAGACTGGATGAGCGGGGAATAGCCGTACCCACTCAGGTTTCGGTTATTGGTTTTGATGACATTGCTATTGCCCCGTATGTGATTCCCGCCCTTTCCAGCGTTAAAATTCCGGTCACAGAGATGATTAAAGAAACCATCGAACGATTAATTTTTATGCTTGATGGCGGTGAGTTTAATTACCACCAGCCCTTCCTCGGCGAATTAATGTTACGTGATTCACTTATTCCCGGCCCCACGCGTTAACCTCGTCAACTGTCATCGTCACTTCTGTCGATGACAGTATCTTATCTAAGAAAAAGTCATAAATAACAATAACATAATAACTGGCATGAAACGTGTATATCCGGCGTGATGAAACTCATTGCTGGAGAAGACGATGAACCGTTTTATTATGGCGGATGCCAGTAAATGTATTGGCTGTCGCACCTGTGAAGTTGCCTGCGTTGTCTCACATCAGGAACAACAGGACTGTGCCGCCCTTACCCCTGAAACCTTTTTACCCCGCATTCATGTTATCAAAGGCGTCAACGTGTCGACGGCAACCCTCTGCCGCCAGTGCGAAGACGCACCCTGCGCCAATGTCTGTCCGAATGGCGCTATCAGCCGCGACAAAGGGTTTGTCCATGTCATGCAGGAACGCTGCATTGGTTGCAAAACCTGCGTGGTGGCCTGCCCCTATGGTGCCATGGAGGTTGTGGTGCGCCCGGTGGTTCGCCATAACGGCATCGGCCTCAAGATGTCAGGGCAGAAGGCCGAAGCCAACAAATGCGATTTATGCTACCAGCGCGAAAGTGGCCCGGCCTGTATTTCGGTATGTCCGACTAAAGCTCTGGTCTGCGTTGACCGGGAAGTACTTGAACACATGAGCGAAGAGAAACGTCGTCGCACTGCGCTGGAAAGCGCCGTGTCACTGGGTTTTTAAAAATACCCGTCATTCTTCAGGTTGCATGTACGTTGGCTGCGTTCGCTCACCCGAATCACTTGACTCTGGCAAGCTCATCGGGATTCGTTCACTTGCCGCCTTCCTGTAACCCGAATTATTCAGGGTAAAACTTTCACTTTTAACAGGTCTGTTACTGATGAAAAAAATCACGAGCGTATGTCCCTATTGCGGCGCTGGCTGCAAACTGAAACTGGTTGTGGATAATGGCAAAATTATCCGCGCCGAAGCGGCGGACGGGGAAACCAACCAGAACGAACTCTGCCTGAAAGGCTACTACGGCTGGGATTTTCTTAACGATACGAAACTGCTGACGCCTCGCCTGACACAGCCGATGATCCGCTATGAACGCGGCGGTAAACTCACCCCGGTGAGCTGGCAGGAGGCCATCCGTTATACGGCGAAACGGCTTAGCGACATCAAAGCCAGGTTTGGCTCCCGCGCTATTATGACCACCGGTTCATCTCGTGGTACTGGCAATGAGACCAACTACGTGATGCAGAAATTTGCCCGTGGGGTCTTACATACCAATAATGTCGACTGCTGCGCACGTGTTTGTCACGGTCCTTCCGTTGCCGGGTTACAGCAAACCCTGGGCAACGGCGCAATGAGTAACTCCATCGGTGATATCGAAAACTCCCGCTGCCTGCTTGTCTTTGGCTACAACTGTGCCGATTCCCACCCGATTGTGGCAAGAAGGGTGGTCAAAGCAAAACAGAACGGGGCGAAGATTATCGTCTGCGATCCGCGCCGCATCGAAACCGCACGCATTGCCGACCAGCATTTACAGCTCAAAAACGGCTGCAATATGGCGCTGGTGAACGCCTTTGGTTATGTTCTGCTGGAAGAAAAGCTCTACGATCAGCGCTACGTCACGAACTTCACCACCGGGCTGGATGCCTATCGTGAAATTGTCAAAGACTATGCGCCGGAAGCGGTTGAACATCTCACGGGCGTACCGGCCCTCCAGGTGCGCGAAGCAATGCGTACTTACGCCGCCGCGCCGACGGCCACCATCATGTGGGGGATGGGTGTAACGCAATTTGGTCAGGCGGTGGATGTGGTGAAAGGGCTCTCAAGCCTCGCGCTGCTGACCGGCAACCTTGGGCGTGAGAACGTCGGCGTAGGCCCGGTGCGTGGACAGAATAATGTGCAGGGCGCCTGCGACATGGGGGTGATTCCGAACCAGTTCCCGGGCTACCAGGATGTGGTTGATCCGAATGTCCGCGCCAAATTTGCTAAAGCCTGGGGTATCGATCCGGCGGTCATGGATGACAAAGTCGGCGTGCGTATCACCGAGGTGCCGCATCTGGCGCTGGAAGGCAAGGTCAAAGCCTATTACATCATGGGTGAAGATCCGTTGCAGACCGAAGCCGATCTCAGCCTGGTGCGCAAAGGCTTTGAGGCGCTGGATTTTGTGGTCGTGCAGGACATCTTTATGACCAAAACCGCTGAACAGGCGGATGTGCTGCTGCCTGCCACCTCATGGGGCGAGCACGGTGGCGTCTTTACCTGCGCGGATCGCGGATTCCAGCGTTTCGAAAAAGCCATCGAACCGCAATATGACGTCAAGCGTGACTGGGAAATTATCAGCCTTATCGCCACGGAAATGGGCTACCCAATGCATTACGACAATAACCAGCAAATCTGGGACGAAATGCGCGAACTTTGCCCGCTGTTCTATGGTGTAACCTATGAAAAAATGGGTGATATGGGACACGTTCAATGGCCTTGTCCGACCCTGGATCATCCGGGAACGCGTTATCTGTATAAAGACAACAAGTTCGATACCCCGGACGGGAAAGGTCTGCTGTTTGCAGCGCCATGGCGTGCCCCTGCCGAAGTGCCGGACGCAGCGTTCCCGCTGGTGCTCAGCACCGTGCGCGAAGTGGGTCATTACTCCTGTCGCTCAATGACCGGTAACTGTGCGGCATTGCAAACGCTCGCGGATGAACCGGGTTTTGTGCAGATAAATCCGCACGATGCCGCGCAGTTGGGGATTAACAACCGGCAACTGGTGTGGGTGGAGTCGCGCAGGGGGAAAGTTATCAGCCGTGCCGATGTGAATGAACGTGTTAATGCCGGCTGCGTGTACATGACTTATCAGTGGTGGATTGGCGCGTGTAATGAGCTGACGCAGGATAACCTTGATCCCATCTCTAAAACACCGGAAACCAAATATTGCGCGGTGCGGGTGAGTGCGATCAACGATCAGGCCTGGGCTGAGGAGTACACTCAGTCAACCTACCAGCAGATGAAGACTCGCTTGCGGCATGCAGCGTTGCAATAAATAAACGATGACCCACAACGGCGTTTGTATTCGCGTCTACGGAAAAGTACAGGGGGTGGGCTTCCGCCCCTTTGTCTGGCAACTGGCGCAACAGCTCAATCTTACCGGTGATGTCTGTAATGACGCCCAGGGCGTTGAAATACGCTTATGGGGTGATGAACGCCATTTTCTCCCGTTGTTATATCAGCAATGCCCGCCACTGGCGCGTATCGACGACACGAAGGTAACGCCGTATCAGTGGTCAAAGGCGCCGCTCAGTTTTACCATCCGCGAAAGCGCGGGGGGCACGATGAATACGCAAATAGTGCCCGATGCCGCCACCTGTCCCGCCTGTCTGGCGGAGATGAATGACCCGGCAGAGCGCCGCTATCGCTATCCATTTATCAACTGTACTCACTGCGGCCCGCGGTTCACCATTATTCACGCCATGCCTTATGACCGCCCCTGCACCGTGATGGCGGCGTTTCCCCTGTGTCCTGCCTGTGAGGCGGAGTATCGCCATCCCGCCGATCGCCGTTTTCACGCCCAGCCCGTTGCCTGCCCTGAGTGCGGCCCACAGCTTGAGTGGCGAAGCGGTAAAGAGCAATTGGCCGGAGAGGCGGCGCTGCAGGCAGCTATTGCGCTGCTCAAAGCAGGCGGAATTGTCGCGGTGAAAGGTATCGGTGGTTTTCATCTGGCGTGTGACGCGCGCCGGCAGACGGCGGTGCAGCATCTGCGCGCCCGTAAGCATCGCCCGGCGAAACCGCTGGCGGTGATGCTGCCTTCTGCTGACGGCCTGAGCGAGGCGGCCACCCGATTATTGGCCACGCCCGCTGCGCCGATCGTGCTGGTGGCGAAAACGTTGCTGCCAGAACTGTGTCCGGCTATTGCGCCAGGGCTCGATGAGGTGGGGGTGATGCTGCCTGCGAATCCATTACAACATCTGTTAGCCCAGGCGTTGCAGCGCCCGCTGGTGATGACATCCGGTAACCTGAGCGGTAGGCCGCCTGCGTTGACAAATGGTCAGGCGCTGGACGATCTGGCGGAGATAGCGGACGGGTTTCTGCTGCACAACCGCGATATCGTACAGCGTATGGACGATTCGGTGGTGCGCGAGAGCGGCGAAATGTTACGTCGCTCTCGCGGTTATGTGCCGGATGCCGTGCAATTGCCGCCTGGATTTCACAACATCCCGCCCACGTTATGTCTGGGGGCGGATATGAAGAATACCTTCTGTCTGGTGCGGGATGACAGCGCAGTATTAAGCCAGCATTTCGGTGATTTAACCGATGAGGGCGTAGAGACACAGTGGCGTAACGCGCTGCGTCTGATGCAGACGATCTATGACTTCACCCCACAGCAGGTGGTCGCCGATGCGCATACGGGCTATCGCGCCACCCACTGGGCACAGGAGACCGGGCTTTCACAGCAAACCGTGTTGCACCACCATGCACATATTGCGGCCACGCTCGCAGAACATGACTGGCCGCGCGATGGGGGGGATGTGATTGCCCTGGCGCTGGACGGTATCGGCATGGGGGAGAACGGGGCGCTGTGGGGGGGCGAATGCCTGCGCGTCAATTATCGCGAGGTTGAGCATCTGGGTGGGTTGCCTGCCGTGGCGCTCCCCGGCGGCGATCTGGCGGCAACCCAGCCGTGGCGCAACCTGCTGGCACAGATGCTGGCGTTTGTCCCTGACTGGCAGCAGTTCCCGGAAACCGCTGTGCTGCAACGGCAGAACTGGCCGGTGCTGGCACGGGCAATGGCGCGCAATATCAATGCGCCGCTGGCATCTTCTGCCGGGCGACTGTTTGATGCTGTCGCCTGTGCGCTGGACTGCGCGCCACTGCAGTTAAGTTATGAAGGGGAGGCGGCCTGTCGGCTGGAAGCGCTGGCTACGCGCAGTGGGCATATCACGCATCCGGTCACTCTGCCGCTTAATGGCGAACAGCTTGATTTAGCCTCCTTCTGGCAACAGTGGCTGGCGTGGCAGGCTCCGTCAGAGCAGCGCGCCTGGGCTTTCCATGACGCGCTGGCCTGCGGACTGGCGCAGCTTGCCCGTAAGCAGGCGGACGCACGGCAGATTACCACGCTCGCTTTTGGCGGCGGTGTGTTGCATAACCGTCTGCTAAAAGCCCGTTTATCGGCTTACCTTGCGGATTACACGTTACTCTTCCCGCAGCTCTTTCCTGCGGGCGATGGCGCAATCGCGTTGGGGCAGGGCGTTATCGCCGCCGCGCGGAGTCTGGCGCAGGGGTGAGGCATCGTCCCCGGTGGCGCTGCGCTAACCGGGGCTACGGACGATCGCCGCTTCTCAAACTGGCGGCGTTTTCAACAGCGGGAACGCCACCTTCATCTGATCTTCGCTCACCACAATGGCACGCCACTTCGGCTGGCGAAACGTCCGGGATGGAAAAATTAAATAATTCCGGCCTGATAAAAAGCCTGCAGGTTAATCGCGCCAACCAGTTTACCGCTGTCATCCACCACCGGGGCGGCGGAGATTTTGCGTTTCATCAGCAGCTCTTTGGCATCGATAGCGCGGCTCCCGGCGTTAAGGGTGATACCCCCTTTTGTCATCGCTTCACTGATGTTCGCATCCAGTACACCGCCTGCAACCAGCCAGCGTCGCAGGTCGCCATCGGAGAAGATACCCAGAATTTCCTGTGCGTCACCGCAGACGGCCACCATCCCCATTCCCGTATAGCTCAGTTCCAGCATCGCGTCCATCACCGTGGCGTCGATGCTTACATGCGGGATATCCTCTTTACGCATCAGATGATGGACCTTGTTGAGCAGACGCGCACCCAGTGCACCTGCCGGGTGTGAGCGGGCAAAATCTTCTTCGTTAAAACCGCGCGCCTGCATCACGGCCATCGCCAGCGCGTCACCAAGCATCAGCGTATTGACCGTGCTGGAGGTGGGGGCCAGTAACATCGGGCAAGCTTCTCGTTCAACGGAAATATCCAGTACTGCGTCTGCCGCCAGCGCCAGCGGTGACAGGGATTTACCGGTCATTGCCAGCACCGTCACCGACCGTTCCTTTAACTGCGGCAGGATCAGATCCAGCTCTTTGGCCGAGCCGGAGTAGGAGATAAAGAGCAGCACATCGCGGCTTTCTATCATCCCCAAATCGCCGTGCAGGGCTTCTGCCGCATGGACAAAAAAGGCAGGGGTGCCGGTACTGGCGAGGGTGGCGGCAATTTTTTTGCCGATATGCCCGGATTTACCAATGCCCGAGATAACCACTTTGCCCTGGCAATGAATAATGGCATCAGCGGCGCGTAAAAACGCCTCGCCCAGACGCTCTGGCAGGCGGCTTGCTTCCTGCAGCTCCAGCAGCAGTGTTTGACGCGCGGTATTCAGTAAAAGCTCACTCATGTTTTTCTCCGGCTACGATCACTTCTATCCCTTTTTCTTCCAGTGCGGCACGAAATTCTGCCGGGATCCCGGCATCGGTGATTAATTTATCGACGCTTTCCAGGCTGCACACAATGTTCGGACTTTTGCGGCCAAACTTGGACGAATCCGCCATCAGGATCACTTCCCGCGCCGCGTTGCACATGGCTTTGCTGACGGTGAAGACTTCATTAAAAGTAGTGACCCCCGCAGTCAAATCGATACCGTCGGTCCCCATAAACAGTTTGTCGAAGCTGAAATGCTCGAAGGCGTTTTCCGCCAGTTGCCCATGAAAGGAGGCGGATTTTTTGCGAAAGGTCCCTCCCGGCATCAGAATGGTTTGCTCGTTATCGAGTTCGGAAAGTGCATTGACGATATGCAGGCTATTGGTCATCACGGTGATGTTATTGAAATGGCTCAGTAAAGGGACCATTTGCAGCACGGTGCTGCCCGCATCGAGAATGATGGAATCGCCATCCTGAATAAAGCCCACGGCGGTTTCGGCAATCAGCCCTTTTTGCAGGGTGTTGATGAGAGTTTTATGGTCGATCGGGGGATCAGCTTCGTCTTTATTGAGCACGACGCCGCCATAGGTGCGGATGACCGCGCCGGAGTGTTCCAGCACCACTAAATCTTTCCGTATGGTGGTGCCCGTGGTGTCGAAGTGTGCTGCCAGCTCTTCAACAGAACATTTTCCCTGCTTTTGCAGATGTTCAAGAATGGCTGCCTGCCGCTGACGTGGTTTCATGGGCGCTTTTATCCTGCGTTAAGTTGCAAAATGATAATTTCGCAAGCTCATTGCGTTCACAACGAAATTATCCATGTTTCAATTTAAGCGCCAATAATAGAGCATTCTGACAGCCTGGATCATGGGGAAAGATCACATCAGGCTCTAATTCCTGCCGTTTCAGTCCGAGCAGGGTGTCGATTTTCGCAGGTCTGGCGAAAACAGTGAGTCCACGCATGAGCAGGGTATCAACGACGCGGTCCTGTTTATCGAATGCAACCGCAAGAACAACGCGCGGTTTGAAACGTCCGCCGGAGCGCCCGACGCCAACGCGTCCTTGCTGGCAGAGAAGATCAAATGCGCGATTAAACTGGCGGATCTGCCAGCCGCCCAGAGCCAGTTGGCTGAGCCAGGCGATGACAGCAAGGGTAATCAGTGCAGAAACCATCATATCTCCTTTTCCCGGATGCGGCCCAAACGCCGCATCCGGGCTACGGTTCGATAGCCCCGGTAAGCGCAGCGCCACCGGGGAGTATCCGGTTCAGAACATCACCTGCCCGCCGGTAATATTGATTGATTGCCCGGTGCAGTAAGAGGCTCTTGTGCTTGCGTAAAACAGCAGCACATCCAGTACATCCTGATAATCACAGCCGCGTTTGAGCGGGACCTTATCGATGTAATGTTGCTCAACCTGATCGGCGGCAATTCCCAGTTTGCTGGCATATTGCGGGATCAGAGACTGGAACATCGGTGATTTCAGCAGGTTACCCAGCATCAATGAGTGAACCGTAATCCCGTATTCCGCAAGATCCAGTGCCAGCGATTGGGTCAGACCCACACCACCAAACTTCGCCGCGCTGTAGCCGGAGTTGTGCTTGCTGCCCACCTTGCCGGACTTCGAGTTGATCTGAATAATGCGACCCTTAATACCGTCGCGGATCATCAGGCGTGAAAATTCGCGGGCACACAGGAAATATCCCACCAGATTGACCTGCAATGAGCGGTCAAAATCCCCGAGTTGCACATCGCTGATAAATGCCGCTTTAGCAATGCCCGCGCTATAAACCAGTAAATCCGTGCGGCCAAAGATCTCATCCACGCCGCGGGCGAGCGCCAGAACACTCTGCTCGCTGGTGGCATCAGCGCCAAAACCGTAGGCCGCGCCTTCGCCGAACTCCGCGTTAATTTCGTGTGCCACGGTTGCGGCCTTATCACTTTGAATATCCACTACCGCCACGCGGTAGCCCTCTGCGGCCAGCCCACGGCTGAGGAACGCCCCGAGTGTTTGTCCCCCGCCAATGACAACGGCAACCTGTTTCATACTTTTCTCCTTACGACTTAAGCGACAAATTTCAGTGTGCAACCAGGGTTAATGTTCTGCGGCACGTCACCTGCGACGTGTACCGTGCCGGGATATTCCGCCTGCGTCTGTCCATCGAAGCGCAGGGTAATATGGCCAAGCTCACGCAGATTCAGCTCCGCCACCTCACCAACAGCGGTGACCGGGTACTGCTTACCGCCCAGTTCGAAGCGGGCGCCAGGCTTAAGCTGGCCGCAAAAGTCGCCATGACAGTGGATAAAGCAAAACTCAGCCACATCGGCGGGTGCGCCTTCCCGGAAGGTAATCAGCATCCGGTCGCTAAGCGCATCCCGTGCGCACTCGCCAATGTGAGTAATGGTGGTCTGATAAATCACGCTCATGAGCAACCTCTTATTGATAAATAAAACCTGAGACAAACCAGGCAATAAGCACCGTTGGCGCGCCGGTTAAGAAGCGGCTAACCAGTACGGACGGCACACCGACGCGTACGGTGTCCTGGCGTGCTTCCGCCAGTGAAAGCCCAACGGGGATAAAGTCACATGCGGCCTGGGCGTTAATGGCGAACAGGGCAGGTAAGGCAAGGTGCGGTGGGATATTCCCCTGACCGATTTGCACGCCAATCAGCACGCCAATAACCTGGGCGATGACCGCCCCCGGGCCGAGGAAAGGCGACAGCAGCGGGAAGGAACAAATTAGCGCCAGCGTCACCAGTCCTAAGGGGTGGCTGGCTAGTGGCGCCAGGCCGTGGGCGATCCAGTCACCCAAGCCGGAGGCCATAATGATCCCGATAAGCGCCGAAACGAATGCCATAAATGGCAGGATGGTTTTCAACACCGTATCGATGGTGTCGCGCCCGGCCTGGAACAGTACGGCGACGGCAGAACCCATACCCATGCCGACTTTGGCCAGCAAGCCATCGCTCTGTTCGGTGATTTTTTTGCTGCTGTCGTAATCGCGGGCACTTGTTTCGCGTTGCGCCGGTTTACGGGTAAACTCGCCATCCTGCCAGTAGATATTTTCTTCTTTTACACCAGAGACATAGATATCTTCCACGATGTACTGCGCCAGCGGGCCTGACTTGCCGGTGGCATGGATATTAATGGTAGGAATACGCCGTTTCGGGTAAATGCCGCAGCGTAACGTACCGCCGCAGTCGATGACGGCCACGCCGATTTCTGCTTCTGCAGGTTCTCCTTCTTTAAAGCCGTCAACCGCTTCCCAGCCAGTCATTTGTGCCAGTTTGTCGACGATCGCCGGACGGGTCCCGGCCGTGATATAGACTATTTTTTTGTTCGCGACGGGATCGAGTTCCAGTGGGCCGCCCCAGCCGCCGGTACCTTTTTCAATCACAATGCGGCTCATGATGTCGCTCCTGCCAGTTGTACTTTCTGCTCAAGCTGAATGCCCATTTTTTTCTCGAAAATCGCAGTCGTCAGATCGGTAATCCAGCCACGGAAGAAGTTGGTGACCAGGCCAACCAGCAGGTAGCTGACGGCAAGTGGCCCCAGCGGCAGACCGAGGGTGGTCAGGCCGTTGGCGATGCCTAAATAGACGAACAATTCGCCGGGGTTGATATGGGGAAACAGGCCATTCATTGAGTGGCAACTGTAAGAGGCGGCCGCGTAATAACTGGGTTTATAACGTTCCGGCATGAAGCGTCCAAGACTCAGGGTCATCGGGTTGCAGAAAACAAACGTGCCCACGCACGGCAGCAACAGATAACGGGTCACCGGGTTGCCGGCGCAGCGCTGCGCCAGCCGCTCAATACGGTGCTGACCAATGAAATTGATCAGTGCGTTCATGATAACCAGCAGACTTATCAGCAGCGGCAGAATACCGGTCACCATTCCGGTAAACACAACCCCGCCTTTCTGAAACAGCCCGATGAACCATTCGGCACCATGTGTAATGGTTTCGATCATTGTTCTCTCCTGTAGGGTTTTCTCGTTGTTGCAAAACTGGGGCTTATAATAATCACTATGAAAGATTAAAAAGTGTTATTTAGATCTCAATATGAAAGATAAAATGATCATTGTGAAAGTTTTTGCCGGTTGTACGGTATGAAGTGAAAATAAACGCGCCATTTCAGATAAGAGGAGAGAGAAGAAACATGGAAGCCGCTTCCTTGTGGAAGCCTGCATGCTTTACCATAATTCCTCCTGGTTGAATGAATTGTTAAATGGATGTCTCATGTTTAAGCGTCGTTACGCAGCGCTCCTCCCTGCGCTCGTTTTACTTGCCGCCTGCAGCAGCAAACCTCATCAAACCGCAGCATCCTCCGACGGTGTAATTACCGGTCAACCTGCGGAACCCTCTGGCGGTTTCCTGCTCAAGCCGCAGCATAATGTGATGGCGATGGGCGGCGACTTTGCCAATAATCCGGCGGCGGAGCAGTTCATCAATGAAATGGTGAGCAAGCACGGCTTTGACCGTCAGCAGCTACACGAAATTCTCTCTCAGGCGAAGCGACTCGATTACGTGCTGCGCCTGATGGATCGCCAGGCACCTACTGGTCCGGCACCGGTTGGACCGAATGGCGCATGGCTGCGTTACCGCAGCCAGTTCATCACCCCTGATAACGTGCAAAACGGCGTAGCGTTCTGGAATCAATATGAAGACGCGTTAAATCGTGCCTGGATGGTGTACGGTGTACCGCCGGAAATTATCGTAGGCATTATCGGCGTGGAAACCCGCTGGGGGCGCGTGATGGGCAAGACGCGCATCCTTGATGCGCTGGCGACGCTCTCCTTCGACTATCCACGCCGCGCTGCTTACTTTTCCAGTGAACTGGAAACATTCCTGCTGATGGCGCGAGATGAAAGTGATGATCCGCTCGATTTGAAAGGTTCGTTCGCTGGAGCGATGGGCTACGGCCAGTTTATGCCCTCGTCTTACAAACAGTATGCCGTTGATTTTAATGGCGACGGACATATCAATCTGTGGGACCCGGTAGATGCTATCGGCAGCGTGGCAAACTATTTCAAAGAACACGGTTGGGTAAAAGGTGATCTGGTTGCAGTACCCGCTAATGGCCAGGCTCCGGGGCTGGCGAATGGCTTCAAAACCAACTATAGCGTGGCGCAGCTGGCGTCTGCGGGCTTAACGCCACAGCAACCGTTGGGGAACCACCAACAGGCCAGCCTGCTGCGCCTGGATGTTGGCACCAGTTATGAGTACTGGTACGGCTTACCCAACTTCTACACCATTACCCGTTACAACAGCAGCACGCACTATGCGATGGCGGTCTGGCAGCTTGGTCAGGCGGTTGCACTGGCGCGCGTTCGCTAATTGTCTGCCCCTCTTTCGGGAGGGGCAGAAACATTTCGATGCACTCCCCCATTAAATTCTCATTTACTTCACCATCATAGCTGATTATTGTTATGTTATAACATATTGAAGGTTCAGCGATGATGGATGTAACCCTTTTCTCCTGCGCCAGCATAGTCCGGCTTGGACTGGCTGCGGCGTTGTTAGTCGTGCTGTGGTTGCTTACGGCATGGTCGGTGGCACTGGCATGATTGAGCTTGATCATCTGGTGGCGGGCTACGGCTCATGCGCCATTACCCCCTCCCTGTGCGGTGTAGTTGAAGCCGGAAGCATGACTGCGATTGTGGGGGCTAATGGCTGTGGCAAATCGACGCTACTAAAAACGCTGGCCGGCCTACTGCCGCCGGTCAGTGGCACGCTGCACTGGTCTCCTTCACGCCCGGTTATTGGCTGGCTGGCACAGCGGCAGACGCTGGACCTGCATTTTCCCATTACGGTGCAGGATGTGGTCAGTATGGGGGCCTGGCCGCGTATCTCGTTGTTTCGCGGCCTCAATCGTCAGGCCAGAGCACATGTCTTTGAAGCGCTGGAACGAGTGGGGATGCTGAATATGGCCAAAACCACCGTTGAAGCCCTCTCTGGTGGCCAGTTTCAGCGCATGCTTTTTGCCCGCATGTGGTTGCAGCAGGCACCGCTCGTCATGCTTGATGAACCCTTTACCGGCATCGATGAGACCACAAGCCATGTGCTGATGGAACAGATTGTGGATATGCATCAGCAGGGACAAACCATTCTTGCCGTATTGCACGACAGCGAACGCGTTAAACGCTACTTCCCCCAGACGCTGCGTCTGGACACGGAAAGCGCCCATTGGGGAGCGACCAAATTAACCCCGGCGCAGAACAGCGGAGCGTGCCTGGTATGATATGGCATCTCTTTTTCCAGCCGTTTATTGAGTTTGGTTTTATGCGCCGCGCGCTGGTGGTCTGCCTGGCCTTATCCGTCAGCACCACGGCGTTGGGGGTATTTCTGCAACTGCGGCGTATGAGCCTGATGGGTGATGCGCTTTCGCACGCGATATTACCCGGTGTGGCGGCAGGTTATCTACTCAACGGCATGTCACTACTGGCCATGAGTCTGGGCGGTTTTTTTGCCGGGATTATCGTGGCGCTGGTGGCCGGAATTATCAGCCGACGTACGCCCTTGAAAGAAGATGCCAGCTTTGCCGGCTTGTATCTTGCGTCGCTGGCGCTGGGCGTGACGCTGGTATCGCTGCGTGGCTCAAGCGTTGATCTGCTGCATTTACTGTTTGGCTCAGTCCTGGCGGTTGATCGGAATGCGGCGCTGTTTGTCGCGGGCGTCGCCAGCCTGACCCTCTTGTGCCTCGCGCTGTTTTATCGCGGACTGGTGAGTGAAGCCTTCGACAGCAGTTTTTTACAGATTAACGCCCCCCGGCTCCCCGCCCTGTTCCATAGCCTGTTTCTGGCACTGCTGGTGCTAAACCTTGTCGCCGGCTTCCAGGTACTGGGCACGTTAATGGCGGTGGGGGTGATGATTTTACCGGCGGTAGCGGCACGCTGCTGGGCGCGGACATTACCTGGGCTGCTGTTATTTGCAGGTGTTAGCGGCGCGTTGTGCGCATGGTTTGGTCTGAGTCTTTCGTGGATGGCAGGGTTGCCGGCAGGGCCCTCTATCGTTCTTACCGCGAGCGTCGTTTTTATTTTTTCCATCTTATTCGGCGTGCGCAGCACTTTACGCGCACAAAAAACAGGCAAGGAGACATGATGAAAAAGGCAGGTGTGGTTCTGGCATTAGCGCTTGGGCTGATGACGCAAAGTGTAATGGCGAAAACATTGAACGTGGTTGCCAGTTTCTCGGTACTGGGGGATATTGCCGCCAAAACGGGGGGCGATCATGTGAAAGTCACCACGCTGGTCGGGCCGGATGGTGACCCGCATACCTTCGAGCCAAGCGCCAAAGACAGCGCGCTGCTCAATAAGGCCGATGTGGTGGTGGTCAACGGTCTGGGGCTGGAAGGCTGGCTGGACCGACTGGTGAACGCGTCTGGCTTTAAGGGGGTTGTGGTTGTCGCCTCTGAGGGCGTTTCAACGCATACGCTGGAAGAAGACGGCAAAACTGTGACCGACCCGCACGCCTGGAACAGTGCGGCCAACGGTGCGCTCTATGCAAAAAACATTCTTGCGGCATACGTCAAAGCTGATCCCCAGGATGAAGCGGCGCTCAAAGCCACCGGTCAGCGGTATATTGACCAGGTTCAGCAACTGGATAGCTGGGCAAAAACACAGTTTGCCGGGGTGCCGCAAGAGAAACGCAAAGTGCTGACCAGCCATGACGCGTTTGGTTACTTTGGCCGGGCGTACGGCGTAACTTTCCTGGCCCCGCAGGGTATCTCTTCGGAAAGTGAAGCCAGCGCGCAGCAGGTGGCTGAGTTGATTAAGCAGATCAAAGCCGATGGCGTACATACCTGGTTTATGGAAAACCAGCTTGATCCGCGCCTTGTCAAACAGATTGCCAGCGCGACCGGCGCACAGCCTGGGGGAGAGCTCTACCCTGAGGCGCTGAGCAAGAAAGGGGGCGTGGCGGACTCATACGTCAAAGCGTTTCGCCACAATGTTGAAACCATCGCCAACAGCATGAAATAACCTCTCTAAGCCAGCGAAAGCTGGCTTTTTTCTGAAGCCTCCTCGTAAATTCGTCACCGCATCCCCACCTTTATGCTTAAAGTGGTATCTTTTCCGCCACGATTTTTGCACGGCAGGGGACACTATGACTGACAGCGAATTAATGCAACTAAGTGAGCGTGTTGGGCTTGCGCTCAAGGCGCGCGGGGCGAGCGTTACCACGGCGGAGTCCTGTACGGGGGGCTGGGTGGCAAAAGCCATTACCGATATCGCCGGTAGTTCCGCCTGGTTTGAGCGTGGGTTTGTCACCTACAGTAATGAGGCCAAGTCGCAGATGATTGGCGTCAAGGCGGAAACGCTCGCAGCACACGGCGCAGTGAGTGAACCCGTAGTGGTGGAGATGGCGATCGGCGCGCTAAAAGCCGCACGGGCGGATTACGCTATCTCAATAAGCGGCATCGCCGGGCCGGACGGGGGCAGCGACAGCAAGCCCGTCGGAACAGTCTGGTTTGGTTTTGCCAGCGTAAGCGGGCAGGGCATTACCCGTCGTGAGTGCTTCGATGGCGACCGCGAAGCGGTGCGTCGCCAGGCGACGGTGTATGCGTTGCAAACACTGTGGCAACATTTTCTACAAAATACTTGATACTGTATGACCATACAGTATAATTGCGACAACAGAACAGAAATTCACGGCGGAGCATAGTCGCTTCACCTTGCATGACAGGAGTAATAATGGCTATCGACGAAAACAAACAAAAGGCGCTTGCGGCCGCACTGGGTCAGATCGAAAAGCAATTCGGTAAAGGCTCCATCATGCGTCTGGGTGAAGACCGTTCTATGGATGTCGAAACGATCTCCACCGGGTCACTTTCGCTGGATATCGCACTGGGTGCGGGCGGTCTGCCAATGGGCCGTATTGTTGAAATTTACGGGCCAGAATCTTCCGGCAAAACGACGCTGACCCTGCAGGTTATCGCCGCAGCGCAGCGCGAAGGTAAAACCTGTGCGTTTATCGACGCCGAACACGCGCTGGACCCTGTTTATGCACGTAAGCTGGGCGTTGATATCGACAATTTGCTGTGTTCTCAGCCGGATACCGGTGAACAGGCGCTGGAAATCTGTGATGCGCTGGCACGCTCTGGTGCTGTTGACGTCATCGTCGTCGACTCCGTCGCGGCGCTGACACCGAAAGCAGAAATCGAAGGCGAAATCGGCGACTCTCACATGGGCCTCGCGGCACGTATGATGAGCCAGGCGATGCGTAAACTGGCGGGTAACCTTAAACAGTCCAACACGCTGCTGATCTTTATCAACCAGATCCGTATGAAAATTGGTGTGATGTTCGGTAACCCGGAAACCACAACCGGCGGTAACGCACTTAAATTCTACGCTTCTGTTCGTCTGGATATTCGTCGCGTTGGTGCGGTGAAAGAGGGCGACAACGTGGTAGGTAGCGAAACCCGCGTGAAAGTGGTGAAAAACAAAATCGCTGCACCGTTCAAACAGGCTGAATTCCAGATCCTCTACGGCGAAGGTATCAACTTCTACGGCGAGCTGGTTGACCTGGGCGTGAAAGAGAAGCTGATTGAAAAAGCGGGCGCCTGGTACAGCTACAACGGCGAGAAAATCGGCCAGGGTAAAGCGAATGCAACAAACTGGCTGAAAGAAAACCCGGCAACGGCGAAAGAAATCGAGAAGAAAGTACGTGAGATTCTGCTCAGCAATCCTTCTTCTGGTGCCGATTTCTCGGTGGACGAGAGCGGTGAAGGCGTCGAAGAAACCAACGAAGATTTCTGATAATCTGAGTGACAATCAAGGGCTGCGGATGCAGCCCTTTTGTTTTTCAGAGTCTGCCAGGATTTAGCCATGTCTGACAACACACCCCGACGCTCCGCCTACGCCCGCCTGCTTGACCGCGCTTTACGCATTTTGGCCATGCGTGACCATGCGGAACAGGAACTCCGCAGAAAGCTTACCGCCCCTGTAATGGGGAAAAATGGTCTGGAAAAAACGGACGCCACGCCGGAAGATGTCGACAAAGTCATTGCCTGGTGCATGGAAAATAACTACCTCGACGATGTGCGCTTTGCCCGCCAGTTCATTGCCAGCCGCAGTCGCAAAGGCTATGGTCCCGCACGTATTCGTCAGGAGATGGGCCAGAAAGGGCTGGCGCGGGATGTCAGCGAAAGTGCGATGCGAGAATGCGATATCGACTGGTGCGAACTTGCCCGTGAGCAGGCGCAACGTAAATTCGGCGAGCCGTTACCCATGGCCTTTGCGGAAAAAGTAAAAGTGCAACGCTTTTTACTCTATCGCGGATATTTACTGGAAGATATTCAGGAAATCTGGCGAAATTTTGCCGGTTGACCGCATACGGGATTTTACTTCGTAGTAAAGAAAACTTATCTTATTCCCACTTTTTCCAGTAGCGGGTTGCTGTCTGTCAAAGGGCAGTAATCCGTTACGACATTTCGTTAGCTTGATTTCAGGATAATTATGAGCAAGAGCACCGCTGAGATCCGTCAGGCGTTTCTCGATTTTTTCCATAGCAAGGGCCATCAGGTAGTTGCGAGCAGCTCCCTTGTGCCGAATAACGACCCGACTCTGCTGTTTACCAACGCCGGGATGAACCAGTTCAAGGATGTCTTCCTTGGGCTCGACAAGCGTAATTATTCCCGTGCAACTACCGCGCAGCGCTGCGTGCGTGCGGGGGGTAAACACAACGACCTGGAAAACGTCGGTTACACCGCACGTCACCATACCTTCTTCGAAATGCTGGGCAACTTCAGCTTCGGCGACTACTTCAAACACGATGCTATTCAGTACGCATGGGAGCTGTTGACCGGTGATAACTGGTTCAAACTGCCGAAAGAGCGTCTGTGGGTGACGGTGTACGAGACCGACGACGAAGCCTACGAAATCTGGGAAAAAGAAGTCGGGATTCCGCGCGAGCGCATTATCCGTATCGGAGACAACAAAGGCGCGCCTTATGCTTCCGATAACTTCTGGCAGATGGGCGATACCGGTCCGTGCGGCCCTTGTACCGAGATTTTCTACGACCACGGCGACCACATCTGGGGTGGCCCTCCGGGAAGTCCTGAAGAAGACGGCGATCGCTACATTGAGATCTGGAATATCGTCTTTATGCAGTTCAACCGTCAGGCTGACGGTACCATGGAGCCGCTGCCGAAACCGTCCGTTGATACGGGCATGGGTCTCGAACGTATCACCGCTGTGCTGCAACATGTGAATTCTAACTATGAAATCGACCTGTTCAGCAAACTTATCAAAGCGGTAGCCGACGTTACCGGCGCAACCGATTTGAGTAACAAATCCTTGCGTGTGATCGCGGATCATATTCGTTCCTGCGCCTTCCTGATTGCTGACGGCGTAATCCCGTCGAATGAAAACCGTGGCTATGTGCTGCGTCGCATCATTCGTCGTGCAATCCGTCACGGTAACATGCTGGGTGCGAAAGAGACGTTCTTCTACAAACTGGTTGGCCCGCTGCTCGAGGTTATGGGATCGGCTGGTGAAGAACTGAAACGCCAGCAAACGCAGGTTGAGCAGGTTCTGAAAACCGAAGAAGAACAGTTTGCCCGCACGCTGGAGCGCGGGCTGGCGCTACTGGATGAAGAGCTGGCGAAACTCAAAGGCGACACGCTGGATGGCGAAACCGCTTTCCGCCTGTACGATACCTATGGTTTCCCGGTGGATCTGACGGCAGACGTATGTCGCGAGCGTAACCTGAAAGTTGACGAAAAAGGCTTTGAAGCCGCAATGGAAGAACAGCGCCGTCGTGCGCGTGAATCCAGCGGTTTTGGTGCTGACTATAATGCGATGATTCGCGTCGACGGCAGCTCAGAATTTAAAGGCTATGACCATCTGGAACTGACCGGCAAAGTGACCGCGCTGTTTGTGGATGGAAAAGCCGTTAATGCGGTTAGCGCCGGTCAGGAAGCTGTTGTGATTCTGGATCAGACCCCGTTCTATGCAGAGTCCGGCGGTCAGGTGGGTGACAAAGGTGAACTCAAAGGCAACGGCTTTACCTTCACCGTCAATGACACGCAGAAATACGGCCAGGCGATTGGCCATCTGGGTCGTGTTGCCGCAGGTTCGCTGAAAGTGGGCGACGGTGTGAAAGCTGAGGTGGATGAGGCTCGCCGTTTGCGTATTCGTCTGAACCACTCTGCGACGCACCTGATGCATGCCGCGCTTCGTGATGTGCTGGGTACTCATGTCACGCAGAAAGGCTCACTGGTGAATGATAAGGCGCTGCGCTTCGACTTCTCCCATTTTGAAGCGATGAAACCGTCTGAAATCCGTGCGGTAGAAGATCTGGTGAACGCGCAAATTCGTCGCAACCTGCCTATCGAAACCAACATTATGGATATCGACGCGGCAAAAGCATCTGGCGCAATGGCGCTGTTTGGTGAGAAATATGATGACCGCGTGCGCGTTCTGCGCATGGGGGACTTCTCCACTGAACTGTGCGGTGGTACTCACGCGTCACGTACGGGCGATATCGGTCTGTTCCGCATTGTTTCTGAGTCCGGCACCGCTGCGGGTGTTCGTCGTATTGAGGCGGTCACTGGCGAAGGCGCAATTGCTGCACTGCATGCGCAAAGCGACCAGTTGCACGATATCGCACAGTTGCTGAAAGGCGATAGTACTAATCTCGGCGACAAAGTTCGTTCCGCGCTGGAGCGTACCCGTCAGCTTGAGAAAGAGCTGCAACAGCTTAAAGAACAACAGGCCGCTCAGGAAAGCGCAAGCTTGACCGGGAAGGCTGAGGATATCAACGGCGTTAAACTTCTTGTCAGCGTGCTGGAGGGGGTTGAACCGAAGATGCTGCGTACCATGGTCGACGATCTCAAGAACCAATTAGGTTCCGCCGTTATCGTGCTGGCCACAGTGGCAGAAGGTAAGGTTTCTCTGATTGCGGGTGTGTCTAAGGATGTGACCGACCGCGTCAAAGCAGGGGAACTGATTGGGATGGTTGCCCAGCAAGTGGGCGGTAAAGGTGGCGGGCGTCCGGATATGGCGCAAGCCGGCGGCACGGACGTGGCAGCGCTTCCTGCAGCAATGGCCAGCGTAAAAGGCTGGGTAGGCGCGAAACTGTAAAAACTACAAAGCGAATAGCAGTCGCCATGGTCTTACAGCCATGGCGTT
The DNA here is from genome assembly GCA_900112785.1 of Phytobacter palmae. Taxonomy (GTDB): domain Bacteria; phylum Pseudomonadota; class Gammaproteobacteria; order Enterobacterales; family Enterobacteriaceae; genus Phytobacter; species Phytobacter palmae. The sequence goes on from FONB01000016.1 coordinate 111,876, forward strand.
CTTGCCACTACGCTATTGAAAACGATAAAGTCAGGTTGAAGTTGTGTATATCGGCTAAACTTACGTCTAACAGAATGTGATGCCGTGACTGCTTACACTTTACGTGTTTGTCATCGCTTACTTTTTGGCGTTATATGATGGAGAATGCCGGGATACAGAGAGACCCGACTCTTTTAATCTTTCAAGGAGCAAAGAATGCTGATTCTGACTCGTCGAGTTGGTGAGACCCTCATGATTGGGGATGAGGTCACTGTGACTGTTTTAGGGGTTAAAGGTAACCAAGTGCGTATTGGCGTTAACGCTCCTAAAGAAGTATCTGTTCATCGTGAAGAAATCTACCAGCGTATCCAGGCTGAAAAATCACAGCAGTCCAGTTATTGATATTACCGCGTCTCGCCATCCCGGCGAGACGCAACATTTTTCCCCGATTCTCTCTTAGTCGCGTTACCTTTTTATTTCACACCCTCTATTGTCGCTCCTCTTTTTCTCGCTTTTGTCTGTACTGGTGTCCGGTGCGTAACGTGTAATTTCTGCTGATAAAACATCCTTTTTGCGTTTTTATCCGGCTAATTGCCTGCGAAGTGTGCAAACGATTCAGGGGCTGGAAAAATTGTTTGACTTATAAGTCTCAGAAAGTAATATGTGCGCCACGCAGCGACGATGAGCAGAAACAAGTTCTTCGAAGCACTCGTAAGAGGCGTGTGGTGAGGTGGCCGAGAGGCTGAAGGCGCTCCCCTGCTAAGGGAGTATGCGGTCAAAAGCTGCATCCGGGGTTCGAATCCCCGCCTCACCGCCATTTGCATCCATAGCTCAGCTGGATAGAGTACTCGGCTACGAACCGAGCGGTCGGAGGTTCGAATCCTCCTGGATGCACCATCTTTATCA
>FONB01000011.1 GCA_900112785.1 Phytobacter palmae
CACCTCTTCGAGCGCGCTCAGGCTCAGTTCCGGCAGCGTTTTGCTGTGATCCGGCGAGAAGCAGATAACGCGGCTGGTGCCGCGCGCGCTCTGGCTGCGCATCAACGGATCGCTGTTCTCCGGCGCGTCCGGGGTGTCAGTCATCAGAGCCGCAAAGTCGTTGGTGAAGACATATGTACCGGTGTAATCGGGGTTTTTATCGCCGGTAACGCGCGTGTTGCCCGGACATAAAAAACAGTCGGGATCGTGGGATGGCAGGGTCTGTTTCGCCGGGGTTTCCTGGGCCCCCTGCCAGGGGCGTTTTGCGCGGTGCGGCGACACCAGAACCCATTGCCCCGTCAGCGGGTTGTAACGGCGATGCGGATGATCGACCGGGTTAAATTGCATCATGGCCCTTCCTTTAATCGGTGTAACCCTGCGGGTGGCGGGACTGCCAGCGCCAGGTATCTTGTGCCATCTCATCGAGCGTACGAGTCACACGCCAGCCCAGCTCATTATCCGCTTTGCTTGCATCCGCCCAGTAGGCAGGCAGATCGCCATCGCGACGGGGAGCGAAGTGGTACGCTACCGGTTTACCGCAGGCTTTGCTGAATGCGTTAACCACATCCAGCACGCTGCTGCCAACGCCTGCGCCGAGGTTATAAATATGGACGCCTTGCTTGCCCGCCAGTTTTTCCATCGCCACAACATGACCGTCGGCCAAATCCATGACGTGGATGTAATCGCGTACGCCGGTGCCATCAGGCGTAGGGTAGTCATTACCAAATACCGCCAGTGAATCGCGACGGCCTACAGCCACCTGAGCGATGTAGGGCATCAGGTTGTTCGGGATACCCTGTGGGTCTTCACCCATATCTCCTGACGGATGAGCACCCACCGGATTGAAATAACGCAGCAGCGCAATGCTCCAGTCCGGCTGGGCTTTTTGCAGGTCGGTCAGGATCTGCTCAACCATCAGCTTGCTTTTGCCGTAGGGGCTTTGCGGGGTGCCAGTCGGGAAACTTTCGACATAAGGGATTTGCGGCTGATCGCCATAGACCGTTGCGGAGGAGCTAAAAATGAGATTTTTGACGTTGGCCGCGCGCATGGCATTCACCAGACGGAGTGTGCCATTGACGTTGTTATCGTAGTACTCCAGCGGTTTGGCGACGGATTCGCCAACGGCTTTCAGTCCCGCGAAGTGGATGACCGCTTCGATTGCATGATCGTGCAGGATTTCAGCCAGCAGTGCTTCATCACGAATATCACCCTGGATAAACAGGGCGGATTTGCCCCCCAGGCGTTCAAGCACCGGCACGACACTGCGTTTACTGTTACACAGATTGTCGAGGATGATGACGTCGTGGCCATTTTGCAGCAGTTGTACACAGGTATGGCTTCCAATGTAACCGCTACCACCCGTAACCAGAACTTTCATATATCACTCCATCAGGCGTATGTTATGAATTAACTTTAGCATAACAGAGATGGCAAAACTGTGATATGTGATAAATTAGTGGAATCGTTTACACTGCAACGTGACACGGATTATCTGATCGCGTAACTGATTATAAATCAGATAAATAATGACGTAATGATGCATAAATTCTGAAAATGATATGAAACACAGGCAGGGCAGCGCCCCGCCTGTGAAAAACTCAATCAAACTCGTAGCGCCAGTTGTCGCCATCCGGAACAAACTGTAAGCGATGCGTGATACACGTTGGGGCATCACTGGCATGGTGGGAGACAAATAACAGTTGCGTTTCGCCTTCGCCAATCAGTACATCGACAAAGCGGCGAATCAACTGACGGTTCAGCGGATCCAGGCCTTGCAGCGGCTCATCAAGGATCAGTAACGTCGGATGTTTCACCAGTGCGCGGACAATCAGCGCCAGGCGTTGCTGTCCCCATGACAAACTATGGAAGGGGGCATCGGCGGTTTTGGCATTAAACCCCGCGAGGTCAAGCCACTGTTGTGCCAGTTTGCGCTGTTTATCCGAAACAGCCTGATAAATGCCAATGGAATCAAAATAGCCGGAAAGTATTACATTGCGTACGGTCGTGCTGACGCGATAGTCCAGATGCAGACTGCTACTGACGTAACCAATATGCTTTTTAATATCCCAGATGGTTTCGCCACTGCCGCGACGGCGACCAAAAAGGGTTAAATCATTGCTATAGCCCTGCGCATGATCGCCCGTCACCAGACTGAGCAGCGTCGATTTTCCCGCCCCGTTCGGCCCACTAATTTGCCAGTGTTCGCCCGGCCGAACCGTCCAGTTGAGATGGTTAATAATCGGACGATCGTTATAGGAGACGACGCCATCTTTGAGCACAATCAGCGGCTCCCCGGCGGTCAGTTGAGCACGGGCTGGCGGCGCATCCGGTTCCGGCAGCGCCATCCCCGCCAGATTCTCGCTGTGCGCCAGTTGCGCGATGAGCGCTTGCTGTAACAGTGCCGATTTTTCGCCGACTTCCGTTAGCGCACAGTCAGCCAGCACCCCCGCATTCTGCACAAAATCCGGAATTTCATCGAAGCGGTTCAGTACCAGCACCAGGGTGTAGCCCTCAGCATTAAGCTCGGCAAGGAGGGCGGCGAGATTCTGCCGTGAAGTCACGTCCAGGCCATCAAAAGGCTCGTCAAGGATCAGTAAATCGGGTTGTGACATTAGCGCCTGGCAGAGAAGCGTTTTGCGTGTCTCTCCTGTGGAGAGGTATTTAAAACGCCGCGAGAGCAGAGAGGTGATACCAAAACGTTCGGCCAGTTGCTGGCAGCGCGCGGCATCCTTGACCTCATCCTGGATAATTTCTGCGGTGGTGCGGCCGATATCATCTTCACCGGGACTTAGCATATCGGTGTTATTGCGCTGCCACTCTTCACTGACCAGTTTTTGCAACTGTTCGAATGACAGACGGGTAATGCGCGAGAAGCTGCTCTCGCGTTCCCCTTTAAGGAGTGTTAGCTCGCCGGCCAGCGCTTTAGCCAGCGCCGATTTCCCGCTACCGTTTGCTCCGACAAAAGCCCAGCTTTCACCAGACTGAAGCGTTAAGTGATTAATCGACAGTGTTCGGGTGTCGCTCAGGCGAAACGTACCTTGCGAAATTTGCAATGATGACATTATGTATCCCATTTTTTGCAGCGATACGAACAGGGATACGTGTTAGCCGGCAACTTGTCAATCGACTTAGCACAACGTGGCGAGAATGACCTTGTCAGCATTAAAATATGCGGTGACCTCAGCATCTTCCTTTAGATCTTGCGCTTGCTGCGCGGGGACTGTCGCACATAACTGCTGGCCATCGGGCAGTGTGAGCAAAACTTCGCACTGCAACTCGCCACGCTCAATATGGCTGATACGTCCCCGGAGCTGGTTATCGGCTTGCAGAGCGGTGGCATGGTCAGTTGTGATGGCTACCCACGGCGCTTTCAGCAGCACCAGCACCTCTTTGCCTTGCGTCAAATCCAGGCGCTGCACGCTTTGGGCAGTAATGGCGACGTTGAGAGATGTTGTGCCATCTGCCAGTAGCACGTTGACATGTTGCTGCACCTGCTGGTGGTCGAGGGCAGTAATGGTACCGAACCACTGGTTACGGGCGCTGGTTTGCAGTGAAAAACGGGAAATGGCCGCCAGCAGGCTGTTCAGCGGCATGGCATCGTCGTCGCTCAACACATCAAACGCTTTTTGCTGAATCTGGCCAAGTAAATCATAGAGTTGAATAAGACGCTGACCGTAGCGGGTAACGACAGCGCCACCGCCGCCTTTTCCCCCGGTCGCGCGTTCCACCAGCGTCTGTTCGCTGAGCTGATTCATTTCATTAATGGCATCCCAGGCACTTTTATAGCTGATGTTTGCATTCTTCGCCCCCTGGCTTATTGAACCCGTCTGCTCTATCTGTTTGAGGAGATGAATACGGCGCGGGTCAGCGAACAGCCGCTCCTGGAGTTTAAGGGTAAGAAGAATTTCAGCCTGCATAGCGTAGTGTCCTGACGTAAAAGGAATATTGTGAAGGAAAATTGACCTGTAGCCTAGTCTTCCCCAGTACGCGTTGTTTTTCTAAAGATACTGTCACAATTGTCGATAGCGGAAAGAGACACTCCGCTGAAGGAACAGAATATGGCAGTCAGAAAACGCCCGGCCTTGCAAGGTGAACTGGACGGGGCCTGTGGTTTTTACGCGATGGCGAATGGGATACATTTACTGGAACCAGAACTGGCGCTCCCGGAAATCTTCCCTGTGATTTTGCAGCAATATGTATTTGATGGCGATCCGATGGGATTCGTTAACGGTATTGGTCGCGGTTCGCTTAAAAATACCCTGAGCCGGACGATGGCTCTGTTAAATGCTGAGTATGAATTTTACGACCCTAAAACCCGTCAACAATGGCAGTTCGCCTTTAGCATGCCCTACTGGCATAACGATAAACCGCGCGATCGCCGGGATATTCTCGATACGTTAAGCCTGGCGAATTATAAAGCGGGAAGGGTAGTTATTCAGGCTTACGATTATAATGATGGTGAGCAGGAATATAGCCACTGGACGGTCATTTCAAAAGTGACGGACGAAGGGCTGGTCACCTGGGACTCAAGCAAAGAGGTAAAATGCATTCCGTTTGATAAAATGCGTGTCGACAGCACGCAACATTCGCATATTGCCCGTCCCTGGAATATTCGCAGCGCGGATATGTTTGTACTCAGTCGCCAGTCCCTGTAAAAGGTTACTGACGATGGCACAAAAGGCGAGTGTTTTTCTGTCGGATGCGGTTAGAATGCCCCCTTAACACTAAATGGAGTTGACCATGTTTGAGTTATTGAAAAGCTTAGTTTTTGCCGTAATCATGGTCCCTGTGGTGATGGCTATCATCCTGGGGTTGATCTATGGCCTGGGTGAGGTATTCAACCTTTTTTCAAATGTTGGTCATCGCGACCGCCCCGCGCAACGCCGCTAAATTTAAAAAAACGCCCGCCATTGCGGGCGTTTTGCTATTCAAGATTGGCATAAGCTTGCCGATATCTTAATAACCTCCGTAATTCCTGATGAGTATGACCTCATACGGTAAATCTCTGGTAGTATCGTTATATTCCGTAATATATAACGATACTCACAGGAGTTACAGATGGCACATACAGGGTTACGCCTTTTAGTCGGGGCGACATTATCGCTTTCGGTTGCCGGACATACGCTGGCAGATGAAGGGAAAATTACCGTTTTTGCGGCAGCGTCGCTGACCAATGCAATGCAGGATATTGCCGCGGCGTATAAGAAAGAGAAAAACGTCGATGTGGTTTCGTCGTTTGCCTCTTCTTCTACGCTGGCACGTCAAATCGAAGCGGGCGCGCCTGCGGATCTGTTCATTTCTGCAGACCAGAAATGGATGGATTACGCGGTTGATAAAAAGAGTATCGATACTGGCACGCGCGTAACGCTGCTGGGTAACAGCCTGGTTGTTGTGGCGCCGAAAAGCAGTACCCAGGGCGATATCACTATTGACGCGGCCACTGACTGGGCAAGCCTGCTGCAAGGCGGACGCCTGGCCGTTGGCGATCCGGAGCACGTTCCGGCTGGCATCTATGCGAAAGAGGCGCTGCAAAAACTGGGGGCGTGGGATAAATTATCCCCGCGCCTGGCGCCAGCAGAAGATGTACGCGGTGCTTTGGCACTGGTTGAACGTAGCGAAGCCCCTCTGGGTATCGTTTACGGTTCTGACGCTGTAGCCAGCAAGGGCGTGAAAGTGGTCGGGACTTTCCCGGAAAACTCTCACCAGAAGGTGGAATATCCGATGGCGATTACCGAAGGTCATAAAAACGCAACGGTCAGCGCGTTCTATGACTATCTGAAAACCCCGGAAGCTTCCGCCGTGTTTAAACGTTACGGATTTACGACACACGAATGATATTAACGGATCCTGAATGGCAGGCAGTGATACTCAGCCTGAAAGTTTCATCCCTCGCAGTTGTCATTAGCTTGCCCTTTGGGATTTTCTTTGCCTGGTTACTGGTGCGCTGTACCTTTCCGGGCAAAGCCCTGCTCGACAGCTTCCTTCATCTTCCCCTGGTTCTCCCTCCGGTTGTCGTAGGGTACTTACTACTTATTGCCATGGGAAGGCGTGGATTTATCGGCCAGTGGCTCTTTGACTGGTTCGGTATTACCTTTGCCTTTAGCTGGCGGGGCGCGGTCCTCGCGGCAGCCGTGATGTCATTTCCGTTGATGGTTCGCGCCATTCGTCTGGCGCTGGAAGGCGTTGATACTAAACTTGAGCAGGCTGCCCGTACCTTAGGCGCCGGGCGCTGGCGCGTGTTTATGACGATTACGCTGCCTTTAACGCTGCCGGGGATTATTGTCGGCACCGTTCTGGCCTTTGCCCGTTCGCTGGGTGAGTTTGGCGCGACCATCACCTTTGTCTCAAACATTCCTGGTGAAACGCGCACCATTCCTTCGGCGATGTACACCCTTATTCAGACACCCGGCGGTGAAATGGCGGCGGCGCGTTTATGCGTGATCTCCATTATTCTGGCGCTCGTTTCGCTGCTCATTTCCGAATGGCTGGCGCGCATTAGCCGTGAACGGACCGGGAGATAACCTGTGCTGGAATTGAATTTTAGTCAGACGCTGGGAACGCACCGTCTGCAGGTTGACGAAAGCCTGCCAGCCAGCGGTATTACGGCGATATTTGGCGTATCGGGGGCCGGGAAAACCTCCCTGATCAATGCAATTAGCGGCTTAACGCGCCCGGAGCAGGGCCGTATCGTGCTCAATGATCGCGTGCTGTATGACGCTGAGAAAAAAATCTGCCTGCCGCCGGAAAAGCGTCGGGTCGGTTATGTCTTCCAGGATGCGCGCCTGTTCCCGCATTACAACGTGCTGGGTAACCTGCGTTACGGCATGGCGAAATCCATGGCCGGGCAGTTTGACAAGCTGGTGGCTTTACTGGGTATCGAACAGCTTTTAGACCGTCTGCCTGGCGGACTGTCGGGGGGGGAGAAGCAGCGCGTGGCGATTGGCCGCGCCCTGTTAACGGCACCGGAATTGTTGTTGCTGGATGAGCCGCTGGCATCGCTGGATATCCCGCGTAAACGTGAGCTGTTGCCCTATCTGCAACGCCTGGCGCGGGAAATCAATATTCCAGTGCTCTATGTCAGCCACTCGCTGGATGAGATCCTGCACCTTGCCGATAAAGTGATGGTGCTGGAAGCGGGGTCGGTGAAAGCGTTTGGTAAACTCGAAGACGTCTGGGGAAGCAGCGTGATGAATCCGTGGTTGCCGCGGGAGCAGCAAAGCAGCATTCTGAAAGTGAGCGTGCTGGAACAGCATCCGCATTACGCCATGACGGCGCTGGCGCTCGGCGACCAGCACCTTTGGGTAAACAGACTGGATAAGCCGCTCCAGTCTGCTGTGCGTATCCGTATTCAGGCAACCGATGTGTCGCTGGTGCTGCAACCCTCCAGCAATACCAGTATTCGTAATACCCTGCGGGCGAAAGTGGTGCAAAACTACGATCTCGACGGGCAGGTGGAGGTCCAGTTGGATGTAGGCGGAAGGACACTGTGGGCGCGAATCAGCCCGTGGGCCAGGGATGAGCTGAGTATCAAACCTGGCCTGTGGCTCTATGCGCAAATTAAGAGCGTATCGATCACTGCCTGATTACAGCAGATGGCTATAGATAAAGCTGGCGATACTGTCGGTAGTGTTATCGCCAATCACAACGTTGGCGCGGGCTTTAACCGCGTCATCGGCATTTCCCATCGCGACCCCAAGGCCCGCCGCTTCCAGCATGCTGATGTCATTGTAGTTGTCACCAAACGCCACGACATCTTTCATCGACAAGCCTTGTGCGCTAACCCATTCGCTCAGGCGTTTGCCTTTGCTGTTGCCGGACCGTGCGATATCGACCTGGTCATGCCATGACCACTCGCACTCCAGCCCCAGCGTCTGTTCGACGGTGTTAGCAAACTGCCTGAGCTTATTAGTGTCTTCGTCGGTCAGGGCAAATTTCCAGATAGCGTCGACTTCACTGGCTGCAGCACGCAGCGAGTCCACCTGGGTGAAAACCGGCCGCTGTTCCGGCGGCAGTGTTTGTGCCCAGTTATTGGTGCGGATGACATGGCCGGTCGGCTTTTCATAGAGCATGGCATTATCGACATACATCAAACCATGAACGTCGTGGGATTCGAGCATCTCAATCAGTTTAACGGCTTGCGAAACCGGCAACGGATCGGCTGTTAACACTTTTTTTGCCTGATAATCATACAAATAAGTACCATTACAGCAAATTGCAGGTGTATCGAGCGCCAGTGCCTGATAAAAAGGATGGATGGCAACGTGATGCCGCCCGGTGACAATAATTAACTGATAGCCGGCTGCTTTTGCCCGGGCAAGCGCTTCGAGAGATGAGGGGAGCAGCGTTTTTTTGGGCGTCAGTAAGGTACCGTCTAAATCCAGTGCTAATACACGCGAGGTCATGTCGTTTTCCGTGGTCAATGATGAATTTGGCTTTTTCGGGATGGTACACCGAGTCGCGCCATGGGCAAAATCTGCGCGCGAAATTCAGCATTAACCACGAAAAAAGGCTATCCTGGTAAATTAACGCAGTATCAAGGAAAGGAGTATTCATGAAACAAACCGTTTATACCGCCAGCCCGGAAAGTCAGCAAATTCATGTCTGGCGTTTGAATCCCGAAGGCACCCTGACGCTTGTGCAGGTGGTGGATGTTCCCGGCCAGGTTCAGCCGATGGTCATAAGCCCTGATAAACGTTACCTCTACGTGGGTGTCCGCCCGGAATTTCGCGTTATTGCTTACCGTATTGCGCCGGACGACGGTGCGCTGACTTACACCGCGGAAGCGTCGCTGCCGGGTAGCCCGACACATATCTCTACCGATCACAGTGGCCGTTTCCTGTTCAGCGGTTCCTATAATGCTGGTTGTGTCAGCGTTACCCGTCTCGACGACGGCGTGCCGACCGAAACCCTTGACGTGGTCGAAGGGCTGGAAGGTTGTCATTCCGCCAATATTTCGCCTGACAACCGCACCCTCTGGGTTCCGGCGCTGAAACAAGATCGTATTTGCCTGTTTACGCTGTCCGAAGACGGCAACCTGCAACCGCAAGACCCGGCGGAAGTGACCACCGTTGAAGGTGCAGGCCCGCGCCATATCGCCTTCCATCCGAACAAACGCTTTGCCTACTGTGTGAATGAACTGAACAGCTCTGTCGATGTATGGCAGTTGAGCGATGCGCACGGCAAGATTGAATGCGTGCAGACGCTGGATATGATGCCGGCTGACTTTTCTGATACCCGCTGGGCGGCGGATATCCATATTACGCCGGATGGCCATCACCTGTATGCCTGCGACCGTACCGCCAGCCTGATCACCGTGTTCAGTGTGTCAGAAGATGGCAGTGTGCTGGCTATTGAGGGCTTCCAGCCGACAGAAACACAGCCGCGTGGCTTTAATGTCGATCACAGCGGTAAATTTCTGATTGCGGCAGGGCAGAAATCCCACCATATCGCGCTGTACGAAATTACTGGCGAACAGGGGCTGCTGACCGAGAAATCCCGTTATGCGGTAGGCCAGGGGCCGATGTGGGTCGTGGTTAACGCCTTCTGATTTTCAGAGATAAAAAAACCTCGCCGTGGCGAGGTTTTTTCGTTTCAGATGGCTTATTTTTTCGGTTCAGCAACAACCTGGCTGCCTACGCCACGGTTGTTGAATTCCCACATGCGGTTGAAGCGCGGATCGTTCAACTGACGCTGGATATTGCCTTTATCATCCACCGCACCCGTATTACCGGCAAACGCGCGACCTGAAGCTGCAGCGGCAGCCCACGGCTTCGCCACGTTGAAACCTTCGTTGATCACGCTATCGCGGATCACAACCTGGCCGTTGGTATTGGCATCCAGATCCAGAGAGCGGCCCAGCTGCGCCACGCCGTTACCGGTCGCAGTAAAGCGGCTGTTGGTCGCCAGGAAACCAAAATTAACGCTGGACAGGGTTGCCGGCGCGAACACGTAGCCTTCTTGCTGAGTACGGGAGTTCACAACACGGAAATCGGTGTTATCAAACACAACCGCACCGCGGCCTGCAACGATATCCACATCCCCTTCTACATAGCTGTTGGTGACCAGCGTACGGGTCTGGCGATCGTTACGCAGGGTGTTATCAACACCGCTGTTGGTCACGAAGAACGTGTTCTGGCGGCCCAGGATATTGACGTTATTCAGCTGGACTTTGTCGCCATCGCTGCGGAACGCAACCGCCTGGTGGTTACCGGCGTCAACACTATCGCCAAGGCTATTCTGGATGGTCAGATTCTGCAGTTGCAGACCATTGTTCTGTGACCAGAAAACAGCGGAACACATCACGCCAACGGTGGCGTTGCGGTTGCTCTGGCATTTATCAAACATGTACCACGCAGGTTTACCCGGCATGTATTTGCCTGACGGATTGACCAGTTTACGCCAGGTGGTAGTGTCCATCTCAGAGTCGATAGCCAGACCGATTTTCACGTCCAGCGGTTTTTCGCCGGTACCGTAAATAGTCACGCTGCCCGACGCAGCAGGAACATAGACCGTGCCTTCATAATCACCCGGCATCACGGCAATAAACTGACGATCGCTGGAGTGTTTGTTAATGGCCGCGTCAACCGCTGCCTGAATTGTGTTGTGTGTTACGCCAGGCGTACCCGCCGGGCCAACCACGAAGTTTGCCTGCGCCGGAAGACGGATAGCATAAGGCTTCCACGCGGCTGCGTTCGGCGTCAGGGAGGAGAAGTAGTTATCCGCAACGAAGTTTTTCGCTTCGCCCGCCGTCAGAACAGGACGTGATGCCGTACCTGGCGCAGTTTGTTGAGAAGGCAGTTGATCCGGCGGCGTTGAGCTACAGGCGGTCAGTGTCACGCCAAAAGCCAGTGCCAGCGTCAGACGAGAAACCGAGAATGTGTTCAAGGGGTGCTCCAGCTGTGCAAGTTTAAATGATTTCGTCAGAAGCCTGCTTTTTTATACTAAGTTGAGCGAAACGGGAAGCCGATTGTGCAAATCGGCCTCAAATGAATGGTTTTTTAGTTAAAAAGGGCAGTGATGGAGGCGCTGGCGATAGAGTGAAAATGTACATTAAAGCCGACCACCGCACCGCTGGCGTCGGCATCCACATCAATTGCCGGCACATCCAGCGCATAAACGGTGAAAATATAGCGGTGGGTTTCCCCTTTCGGCGGCGCCGCGCCGCCATAACCGGCTTTGCCAAAGTCAGTTCGTGTCTGAATAGCCCCATCCGGCAGTGCGCTTATTCCGGAACCGGCGCCTTGCTGCAAGACGCGGGTATCGGCAGGTAAGTTCGCAACGACCCAGTGCCACCAGCCTGAACCCGTTGGAGCATCCGGGTCGTAGCAGGTAACGACAAAGCTTTTGGTTGCGGCCGGAACATCATCCCAGGCCAGATGCGGCGAAATATTGTCGCCGTCGTAGCCCATGCCGTTAAAAACGTGGCGGTGGGGCAATTTGCCCCCGTCCTGTAAATCATGACTGATAAGCTTCATTCCACCCCCTGTCAGCGATGCAACAATTTGACCAATTCCTGTGCGGCGGCAGCCGACGACGCCGGGTTTTGCCCGGTCACGAGGTGACCGTCGGTTATGGCATATACCCCCCAGTCATCGCCGCGCTCATACAAGCCTCCGGCCTGTTTTAATGCATCTTCAACCAGGAATGGCACCACCTGCGTCAGGCCGACGGCTTCTTCTTCGCTATTACTAAAACCTGTCACGCGTTTGCCCTGTACCAGTGGGCTGCCATCTGGCTTATGGGCATGGCGCAGCACACCCGGCGCATGGCATACGGCTCCTACCGGCTTGCCTTCGGCCCAGTATTTTTCGATAAGTGCGATAGAAACAGGATGTTCTGCCAGATCCCACAGCGGGCCGTGACCACCGGGGTAAAACAGCGCGTCATAATCTCCGGCGGCGATATCACTCAGTTTTTGTGTGTTCGCCAGGGCGAGCTGTGCGGCTTCGTCTTTACGAAAGCGCCCGGTGTCCTGGGTTTGGGCATCGGGCGCTTCGCTTTTCGGATCCAGCGGCGGCTGTCCGCCAGCGGGTGTTGCGAGCACAACATCCAGTCCTGCATCGCGAAAAACATAATAGGGTGCGGCAAATTCTTCCAGCCAAAAACCGGTCTTTTGCCCGGTGTCGCCGAGGGTATCATGCGAGGTCAGTACCATTAAAATCGCCATTCTTCCTCCTGATTCCGGGATGAGTTAACCCCCAAAAGTGTAGCATCCCGTGATCAGGTGGGCGTTAAATCAGACAATGAACATCTCGTCCATGGCGATGGCGGCATTCACTGCCTGGGTTAAGCGCGTCAGTTGTTGAGCGCTAATTGTGTAAGGCGGCATCAGGTAAATGAGGCGGCCAAACGGGCGGATCCACACCCCCTGGCCGACAAAGAAACGTTGCAGCGCCGCCATATTCACGGGGTGTTTGGTCTCCACCACGCCGATTGCTCCCAGTATGCGAACATCGGCCACGTTGGCACTCTTGCTTGCGACAGAAAGTTCTTCGCGAAGCTGGCGTTCAATTGTGGCCACCTGAGATTGCCATTCGCCGCTTTCCAGCAGACCCAGGCTGGCCGTTGCGACCGCGCAGGCTAACGGATTACCCATAAACGTCGGGCCATGCATAAAGCAGCCCGCTTCGCCGTTGCTGATGGTCCCGGCTATATGGCGTGTTGTAAGCGTGGCGGAAAGCGTCATCGTGCCGCCGGTTAATGCCTTGCCAAGACAGAGAATGTCCGGGGCGATCCCTGCGTGCTCGCAGGCGAACAGCTTGCCGGTGCGACCAAAGCCGGTAGCGATCTCATCGGCAATCAGCAATATTCCTTCCCGGTCACACATTTTACGGATGCGCCAAAGCCACTGCGGATGGTACATGCGCATACCCCCTGCGCCCTGGACGATGGGTTCAAGGATAACTGCGGCAATCTCATGGCGATGCGCGGCCATCAGCCGGGCAAATCCCACCATATCACGCTCGTCCCATTCTCCCTCGAAACGGCTTTGTGGCGCCGGGGCGAAGAGGTTTTGCGGCAGGTAGCCCTGCCACAGGCTATGCATAGAATTATCCGGATCGCATACGGACATCGCGCCAAATGTGTCGCCGTGATAGCCGTTACGGAAGGTGAGAAACCGCTGCCTGGGTTCGCCTTTCGCCTGCCAGTATTGCAGGGCCATTTTCATCGCCACTTCTACCGCCACCGAGCCTGAGTCAGCGAGGAAAACGCACTCCAGATTCTCCGGTGTCATCGCCACCAGTTTACGGCACAGAGTTATGGCCGGTTCGTGGGTGATGCCGCCAAACATCACATGTGACATGAGGTCAATTTGCGCTTTCATCGCCGTGTTGAGCGTCGGGTGATTGTAGCCGTGAATGGCGGCCCACCAGGAGGACATCCCGTCTATCAGCCGCTCGCCACTGGCCAGCGTCAGTTCGCAGCCTTGTGCGGATTGCACCGGATAAACCGGCAGCGGGGAGGTCATGGAAGTGTACGGGTGCCAGATATGGCGCTGGTCAAAAGCAAGATCGTCCGTTGTCATAATTGACTTGTAAACCAAAATAAAAACATTTAGGTTTACAAGCATAACCCGAATCGAGATTTAACAACACCCTTTGGAGAAGCCCAATGGCTCACCAGACTCGCTGGACAATGTCGCAAGTCACCGCACTGTTTGAAAAACCTCTGCTGGAGCTGCTGTTTGAAGCGCAGCAGGTTCACCGCCAGCATTTTGATCCCCGCCAGGTGCAGGTCAGTACGCTGCTCTCTATCAAGACCGGGGCCTGCCCGGAAGACTGCAAATACTGCCCGCAAAGCGCCCGCTACAAAACCGGGCTGGATGCGGAAAGATTGATGGAGGTAGAGCAGGTACTGGAGTCTGCCCGTAAGGCGAAAAATGCCGGTTCAACGCGCTTTTGTATGGGCGCTGCCTGGAAGAACCCGAACGATCGCGATATGCCGTACCTGGAACAGATGGTTGAAGGGGTCAAGGCGATGGGTCTGGAAGCCTGTATGACGCTCGGTACACTCACTGACAGTCAGGCGCAGCGTCTGGCGCATGCCGGGCTGGATTACTACAACCACAACCTGGACACGTCGCCGGAATTTTACGGCAATATCATCACCACGCGTACCTACCAGGAGCGCCTGGATACGCTTGATAAAGTGCGTGAGGCCGGAATCAAGGTCTGTTCTGGCGGGATTGTGGGGTTGGGCGAAACGGTGACCGATCGCGCCGGGTTACTGCTGCAACTGGCCAACTTACCCACACCGCCGGAAAGCGTGCCCATCAACATGCTGGTGAAAGTGAAAGGCACGCCGCTTGCGGATAATGAAGACGTCGATGCGTTTGATTTTATTCGCACTATTGCCGTTGCGCGTATCATGATGCCCACCTCGCATGTGCGTCTGTCTGCGGGGCGCGAGCAGATGAACGAACAGACTCAGGCCATGTGCTTTATGGCCGGGGCAAACTCTATTTTCTACGGCTGCAAACTGCTGACCACGCCGAACCCGGAAGAGGACAAAGATCTGCAACTGTTCCGTAAGCTGGGGCTAAATCCACAGCAGACCGGGGTGCTCAACGGCGACAAAGCGCAGCAGGAGCAACTGGAACAGCAGCTCCTGCATGCGGATACCGAACAGTATTACAACGCGGCTGCGCTATGAGCTGGCAACAGCGTATTGATGAGGGGTTAGCCGCCCGCAGGCAGGCCGATGCGTTGCGTACACGCCAGTGCGTGGAACATGGCGCCGGACGCTGGTTGATTCGCGACGGGCAGCGTTATCGCAACTTCTCCAGTAACGATTACCTGGGCTTAAGCCAGCATCCTGCGATTGTTCGCGCCTGGCAGCAAGGGGCGGAAAAATACGGTGCAGGTAGCGGCGGCTCTGGCCACGTGAGCGGTTACACCCTGGCACACCAGCAGCTTGAGGAGGCGCTTGCCGACTGGCTGGGGTATCCTCGCGCGCTGCTGTTTATCTCAGGATTTGCCGCCAATCAGGCGGTGATTGCTGCGCTCAGTAAGAAAGAGGACCGTATTGTTGCCGACAGGCTAAGCCATGCCTCGTTGCTCGATGCGGCAAATTCAAGCCCGGCGGAGTTGCGCCGCTTTGTCCATAACGACACCACGCATCTCGCGGCTTTGCTGGCAAAACCGATCGGTGGCGAACAACTGGTCGTCACCGAAGGGGTGTTCAGTATGGATGGCGACAGTGCGCCGCTGGCTGACATCGCCTGCGCGACCCGGCAGGCAAATGGCTGGCTGATGGTCGACGATGCGCATGGCATCGGTGTTTGCGGTGCCGAGGGTCGCGGTAGCTGTCATGTTCAGCAGATCACGCCGGATATCCTGATTGTCACATTCGGCAAAGGGATCGGTGTGAGTGGCGCGGCGGTACTGTGCAGCGCCTCGCTGGCCGATTATCTGACACAGTTCGCCCGCCATCTGATTTACAGCACCAATATGCCGCCCGCCCAGGCCACGGCCATAAGCGCTTCACTTGCTGTTATTCGCTCCGAAGAGGGGGCACAACGGCGCCTCAAACTGAATGCGCTGATAGCGCAATTCCGCGCGGGTGCGCAGGCGCAAAACCTACAGGTGACAACATCTGACAGCGCCATTCAGCCGCTGATCGTGGGCGAAAACAGCCGCACCTTACACCTTGCCGCGCAGTTGCGGGCGCACGGCTGTTGGGTGACCGCGATTCGCCCGCCAACCGTCCCACCAGGCACTGCCCGGTTGCGCATAACGCTCACTGCCGCCCACGAGCCGGAAGATATTGAGCAGTTACTGGAGATATTGCATGCCGCGTGTTGATAAACAAGCCATCGCCGATACCTTTGGCCGCGCTGCCCGTAGTTACGACCAACACAACGGATTACAGCAACAAAGCGCAGAAATACTGCTTTCCCGTCTCCATTCAGTCCCTGTAGATCAGGTGCTGGATGCCGGATGTGGGCCAGGGTTGCTCAGTCGCTACTGGCGGATGCAGGGGGCAAGGGTGACGGCGCTGGATATCTCTTCGCCCATGCTGGAGGAGGCCCGACGCAGGCAGGCGGCAGAACGGTATGTGCTGGCGGATATCGAAGACATGCCTTTTAGCGACGCAGAATTTTGTCTTGCCTGGAGTAACCTGGCGGTGCAGTGGTGCGATGACGTACGTCAGGCGCTGGCAGAGTTATACCGCGTGGTGCGCCCTGGCGGACACATTGCCTTTACCACCCTGGTGAGCGGCTCGTTGCCTGAACTCAATCAGGCGTGGCGCGCAATTGATGACAAGCCGCATGCCAATCGCTTTCTGTCCGCTACGCAAATCCACGACGCTTTATCCGGCTGGCAGTATCAGGCGGGCATTGAGCCCGTCACGCTCTGTTTTGCCGGCGCGCTCGAGGCCATGCGATCGCTAAAAGGGACTGGAGCAACCCATCTGCATGCCGGGCGCAGGCAGGGGCTCACGCGGGGAGGACTGCAATGCTTACAGCTGGCCTGGCCGCAACAGAAGGGGACATTCCCACTGACCTATCAACTTTTCTGGGGAGTCATAACACGTGACTGAACGTTATTTTGTTACCGGCACGGATACCGAGGTCGGTAAAACAGTGGCGAGCTGCGCGCTCTTGCAGGCGGCAAACCTTCGGGGATGGCGAAGTGCCGGTTACAAACCGGTGGCCTCGGGCAGCGAAATGACCGCACAGGGGTTACGCAACAGTGACGCTTTGGCCTTACAACACAACAGCAGCGTCATGCTCGATTATTCTCAGGTCAATCCCTGGACCTTTGCGGAGCCGACATCACCGCACATTGTCAGTGCGGAGTCCGACACGCCCATTACGCTCGAAGGGATCTCTGCCGGACTGCGGGCGCTGGAAACTCAGGCCGACTGGATACTGACAGAAGGTGCGGGAGGGTGGTTTACGCCGCTTTCAGAGACATTCACTTTCGCCGACTGGGTCGTCGCAGAGCAATTACCAGTGATTCTGGTGGTGGGCGTTAAGCTTGGGTGTATTAATCATGCGATGTTGACCGCACAGGCGATAGCGCAGGCGGGGTTGCGCTTTGCAGGCTGGATTGCCAATGATGTTCAGCCGCCAGGCAAACGGCATACCGAGTATCTTGCGACGCTACGGCGCGTGTTAAAGGCACCCCTGATCGGGGAAATTCCCTGGCTTGCCCACGCGCCGTTCGCTACACAAAACGGTCATTATCTCGATCTCAACGTGCTGAATCAGGCAACATCCAGTGTGACAGAAGCTGGTCATCCAGTTGTCTGACATCCCCTTCGGCAACGTTGCGACCACGATGCAACAGGCAGAAACGGTCGGCAACCCGGCGGATAAACGACAGATGTTGTTCGGCCAGCAGGATAGTCATACCGAAATCTTGGTTGAGCCGGACAAGTAAATTGCCGAGTTTATGGATAAATGCCTGTCCAAGCCCGCGCGTGGGTTCGTCCAGAATCAGCAGCCGCGGGCGATTGACGAGGGCGCGAGCCATCGCCAGTTGATGCTGATTATCCTCAGACAGCCCTGCGCCTTTCACCTGACGTAGCCCATACAAGTCGGGGAACAGGTCATAGACCTCCCGATTGACGGTACTGCGGGGCTCTCCACAGGCGAGCATAGCAATATGCAGATTTTCCTCGACGGTCATTTGCGAAAATATTCGCCTGTCCTGAGGAACATAGCCTATACCCATTGCGCTGCGATGCTCCGCCTGCAAGTTGAGTAGATCCCTGGGGGGCCCTCCTGCCTCTTGCCAGACCATGCTACCGCTCTCAACGGGCAGATAACCGGTAATGCAATTTATAAGCGTCGTTTTGCCCATCCCTGGAAGGCCGATAACAGAGGTGCATACGCCGGGGGCGAGGTCGAGGTCGACATTCCATAGCGTATGTTGATTGCCGTAATACTGATTAACTGCACGTAAGCTCAACACGGTTCGCTCCTTATCTCTGATCGGGTGACAGAGAAGTTGTTATTCAGTTCAGTGCAAAAGGCTTGCCAAAACATGAAAACAAGCTTTTTTTCGGAACCCGCCGATCAATGAGAGAGTTAAAGCGCGTTTTGCGCCTGGCAGACGAAAATATATGCTCTTTGACAGTGCCAGGGCTGGCAGGGAATGGTGCATTTGATCGATGAAATGTGAGCACGATCGCACGATAATTCGCCGTTTCGTTAGCAGATATTCTGCAAAAAAAAGCGAGAAAAAATTTTTACTGCCCTCAAAGAGACCCGGAAGCCGTTTCAGGCGACTGGCGAGGCATATGGGCTGGAAGCAGTTATCCACTATTCCTGTGGATAACCTTGTGCATTAGAGTTAGAAAAAGTGCGAGAAGCGAGTAAACACGCGGCTTGCGCCTGAATTGCTGCGAAAGGCGTCTTTTGGAATATTTCTTTATTTTTTAATTAGTTAAATAAAAGCAATCCTTGTAAGAAATCTGTCACCCACTGCCATAAAACTTTCATTGCTAAGCTTGACAAGTGTTAAAAAAGGAAATGTTCTGGGGATAACCCTCTTTTGCTGGTGTTTTATACCGTCAGGAGTGATTTTCGAGGTGTGCTCCTCGTACTCTGGCTGTGAGTAGAAGATATTCCTGATTGCGCTACTGTTTTTACATCCAGTATTTTTTATTGGCAAATCTCGCTGTGGTGAGTAAAATTACTTTCCTGCCCGCTCATTCCTTCATCAGGTAGCCGTCCATGAGTAAACCATTCAAACTGAATTCCGCTTTTCGTCCCTCCGGCGATCAGCCAGAAGCAATTCGTCGCCTGGAAGAGGGTCTCGAAGACGGTCTGGCTCATCAGACTTTGCTGGGCGTGACCGGTTCAGGGAAGACGTTCACCGTGGCGAATGTGATTGCGGATCTACAGCGCCCGACGATGGTGCTGGCGCCGAACAAAACCCTTGCCGCACAGCTCTATGGCGAAATGAAAGAGTTCTTCCCGGAAAATGCCGTGGAATATTTCGTCTCCTATTACGACTACTATCAGCCGGAAGCTTATGTACCGAGTTCGGACACGTTTATTGAAAAGGACGCGTCGGTAAACGAACACATCGAGCAGATGCGTCTGTCGGCAACTAAGGCGCTTCTGGAACGTCGGGATGTCATTGTGGTGGCATCGGTCTCCGCGATTTACGGTCTGGGTGATCCGGATCTCTACCTGAAGATGATGTTGCATCTGACAAAAGGAATGATCATCGATCAGCGTTCCATACTGCGTCGTCTGGCAGAGTTGCAGTACACCCGCAATGACCAGGCGTTTCAGCGCGGCACCTTTCGCGTGCGAGGCGAGGTGATCGATATCTTCCCGGCGGAATCGGACGATATCGCCCTGCGCGTTGAGCTGTTTGATGAGGAAGTGGAGCGGCTGTCGCTGTTTGACCCGCTGACCGGGCACGTTGAGTCGACCATCCAGCGCTTTACCGTCTACCCCAAAACCCACTACGTCACGCCACGCGAGCGCATCATTCAGGCGATGGAAGAGATCAAAGACGAGCTGGTCGAACGCCGCAAGGTGCTACTGGAGAATAATAAGCTGCTCGAAGAGCAGCGGCTGACCCAGCGTACCCAGTTTGATCTGGAAATGATGAACGAGCTGGGATACTGCTCCGGCATCGAAAACTACTCGCGTTACCTTTCCGGGCGTGGGCCGGGCGAGCCGCCGCCGACGCTGTTTGATTATCTTCCGGCGGATGGCCTGCTGGTTATTGATGAATCCCACGTCACCATTCCGCAAATTGGCGGTATGTTCCGTGGCGACCGCGCGCGTAAAGAGACGCTGGTGGAGTATGGCTTCCGTCTGCCGTCGGCGCTCGATAACCGTCCACTGAAATTCGAAGAGTTCGAGGCGCTGGCACCGCAAACCATTTACGTGTCGGCGACGCCGGGCAATTATGAGCTCGAAAAATCCGGTGGTGAGGTGATAGACCAGGTTGTCCGTCCGACCGGGTTGCTCGACCCGATTATCGAAGTGCGACCGGTGGCAACCCAGGTGGACGACCTGCTCTCCGAGATCCGCAAACGTGCTGCCATTAATGAGCGCGTACTGGTCACGACACTGACCAAACGTATGGCGGAGGATTTAACCGAATATCTGGAAGAACACGGTGAACGTGTGCGTTATCTGCACTCAGATATCGATACGGTTGAACGTATGGAGATTATCCGCGACCTACGCCTTGGCGAGTTCGATGTGCTGGTGGGCATTAACCTGCTGCGTGAGGGGCTGGATATGCCAGAAGTGTCGCTGGTGGCGATTCTGGATGCGGATAAAGAAGGTTTCCTGCGTTCCGAGCGTTCGCTGATCCAGACCATTGGTCGTGCAGCGCGTAACGTCAACGGTAAGGCCATTCTCTACGGCGACAAAATTACTCCGTCCATGGCGAAGGCGATGGGGGAAACCGAACGTCGTCGCGAGAAACAGCAGCAGTACAACGAAGAACACGGCATCACTCCGCAGGGGTTGAACAAGAAAGTTGTGGATATTCTGAGCCTCGGCGAGAATCTGGCTAAAACCAAAGGCAAAGGTCGCGGTAAATCGCGCACTCCTGCTCAGGTGGAAGCCGCCGAACTGGCGTTAACCCCGAAAGCGCTGCAGCAGAAAATTCACGAGCTGGAAGGGCAGATGATGCAGCATGCGCAGAATCTCGAATTCGAAGAGGCGGCGAAATGCCGCGATCAACTGCATCAATTGCGCGAATTGTTTATTGCCGCCTCGTAACAAGATGCCGGTCACGAAATTCACCTGTGCATCTTAATGTTTGCTTAATGAAAGCCGATTACTCTCCTGTGAAAAATCAGGAGAGTATCTATGCAAAAAGAAAATCTGGCTCAGTATCTGGCTGTGGCGCTGTCCCTCGCCATCATCATCGGCTTTACCCATCTCTGGATGCTCTCTTACTGAGATTCCCTTAACGCGCAATCGAGTTGAGTTTCACCCATGCGCGCACACCCGGACCAGGTTGACGGTTATGCAAGAAGAATTGCGCGTCATGGAGTTGGGCGATTCGTGAAACGATACTCAATCCAAGCCCCGATCCGCCATAGCGACTATCCATTCGCACAAAAGCCTTACTCAACTCTCCGCTACGGGATTCATCCACGCCTGAACCCTCATCTTCCACCGACAGAACCGGTGTTGCGCCGCCGACAAGGCTCACGGTAATGGTGGTGCCTGCCGGGCTGTACCGATGGGCGTTTTCCACCAGATTGCGCAGCAGAACCTGCAATAGCGTGGCATCACCTGCCACCGCGATATCTTCTGTCATTTCCGGCAACTGTAAACGCTGCTGTCGGGTTTGCAGCATTCTCTCCAGTTCACCGTGGACCGGCATGACCACATCTTCCAGCAGCATCACCTGCTGATAGCTTCCCGCAGAAAAAGATTGCCCGACCCTGGCGAGCTGCAGCAACTGGGCAATATTTTCCGTCATCTGGTCCAGACGCTGGAGCAGCGGAGCGACATCCAGGGCATGGCTTTTGGCCATTAACTCCAGATGCAGGCGCAGACCTGCCAGCGGCGTGCGTAACTCATGGGCTACGTCGGCAGTAAACAGGCGTTCGCGATCCAGGGTAACGGTAAGACGAGAAACCAGTTGATTGATTGCAGAGGCTACGGCTTCCACCTCGCGTACCGGATTTTCCAGCACAATGGGTTCAAGATTACCCGGCGTACGCGCATCCAGCTCGCGCTGTAATGCCGACAGGGGGCGGGTAATGGTTTTCAACGCCTTAAAACAGAGCAGAAGGGCGAGGCCAATGATCAACAGGCTCGGCACCAGCAGACTGGCGACAGCTTCGTGCACTTCATGCTCGATCTGTTTGTGATTGTTATGGTTGTGAATAGCGCTTTCCACCAGGAGCTGGACTTGCTCTTTGCTCTCATGCCATAGCCAGAACACGCTCACCAGTTGACAAACCACCAGAATGGCTCCGACGGTGAGCAGCAAACGGCTTCGCATCGACCAGTTCTTGAGCTGAAATATTGCCATGCTTATTCCTGTTTATCGGCGTGGATCAACATATACCCGTAGCCGCGCACGGTACGGATACGCGATTTGCCGATTTTGTCACGCAGATTATGGATATGCACTTCCAGCGTATTAGTGGCCGGTTCGTTATCCCAGTTGTAAATGTCGTTATAGAGGATTTCACGGTGCACCGGCGTGCCCACTTTCATCAGCAGGCGTGACAGCAGCGCGTACTCTTTTGGCGTAAGCTCCAGCAACTCTTCGCTGAGCCATACCTGACGGCGGGTCAAATTCAGTCGCAAATTACCATTCGTTAATTCACTGTCCGCCTGATTATTGTGGCGACGCAGCAGGGCACGAATACGCGCGTTAAGCTCTTCGAGTGCAAAAGGCTTGACCAGATAATCATCCGCGCCGGTGTCCAGCCCGGAAATACGATCGGCGAGCGTGTCCCTGGCGGTCAAAATCAATACCGGCAGCGTAAACTTCTCGCGGCGGACGCGCTCCAGGAAATGAAGGCCATCTTCATCCGGCAGGCCGAGATCAAGCACCATCAGACTGTAGTATCCGGTTGCCAGACTCAGGCCCGCTTCATGCGCGGTGGATACGCCATCGCAGGCGTATCCTTCACTTTGCATGGCCAGAATCAATCCCTGTAATAACAGTGCATCGTCTTCTACGACCAGAATTTTCATTTCGGCTCTCCACGGCAGGCAGTCAAAATATCATCTTGCGCACGGTACTCCTTCGTACTGACCCCTGTCATACCCAACATGGTCGAGAAGAGATTATCCTGCGAAAAGTGCTTTTGCTGTGCCTCTTTTTGCAGGCACTGATTATCTACGCCGTAACGCTTTTGATAATCCTCAGACAGCCAAATAAGCATCGGGATATGTTTTTGTGTTTCCGGGGCGATGGAGTAAGGCAAACCGTGTAAATAGACCCCGTCTTCACCCAGCGATTCACCATGGTCAGAAAGATAGACCAGGCTGGTGGTGAATTTATCCTGTTTTGATTGCAGTAATTTAATGGCTTTGTCGACAATATAATCAATATACAAAATGGTGTTGTCGTAAGTGTTCACCAGTTGTTCCTGCGTACAGGTCTGAATTTGGCTGGTATCGCAGGTCGGGGTAAATTTACGAAACGCCGCCGGGTAGCGGTTATAGTAGGTCGGCCCATGGCTACCAATAGTGTGCAATACAATGACGCCGTCATGTTGCAGGTTATTGATATAGTCTTCGAGCTGATGGAATAACGCTTCATCCTGGCATTCACCGTCAATACATAACCCAGGCAGATTCAGCGCAGTCACGTCCTGATGAGGAACCCGATCGCAGGCGCCTTTGCAGCCGCCGTCGTTTTCATTCCACAACACCTGGATGCCTGCACGCTGAATAATATCCAGCAGCCCTTCCTGATGATGGGCCAGTTCTTCGTCGTAATTCTGGCGCGGCATGTTGGAGAACATACAGGGCACCGAAATGGCCGTTGCCGTACCACAAGAAGTGGTGTTCGGGAAATAGACCACATTATCCTGTTTTAAACGCGGATTGGTGTCATGAGCATAACCGCCCAGCGAAAAGTTAGCGGCACGCGAGGTTTCGCCAACGATCAAAATGGTCAGGTTTTTACGCGGGCCATTTTGCATTTGCGCGCGTTGTTGTGCGTCTTCGCCAATACGCACCAGCGGTAAATTATCCATGCGATGATGGCTATACCAGGATAAGCCTGCGGTGATGCTGTTTGACGGACTGAGCGATTTAACCAGTTCTTTATTATTACGAAACAGTGAGGCGTAATCTTTATAGAATAACAGCGCAACGAAAACGATCAGTAATGCAGAAACCGCAATGCTAACGAGGCGACTAATAATACTGCGCCAGGTCGAGACCGGCGCTTTGATTTTAATCCACCAGGCGATAAGCACCATTAACACGCCTGAAAACAGCAGCACCACAATCATACGAGGTGATAGCAGGGCGAAACTTTCAGCCGGCGTGGTATCCAGAATATTGGTCACCATTGAGCGGTCGATAATAATGCCAAAGCTCATGATGAAATATTGCGCTGCCGCGCTGACCAGAACAAAGAGGCTGATCGTCAGACGGTCCAGGCGTAAAAACGAGGCCAGGGTTAAGACAATATTGATAACGCTGAAAGCCACGACAGGCATTGAGGCAAATACCAGCGCGTTATGCAAAGAGTCCACTGGCAATAAATTAAATGCCTGGCGATAAAATGCAATGTTTAATATCAGTGCGATATAGAGCGCAAATAAAATCAGAAAGCTCAGGCGGCTTAAGGTCGGCCGGGAAAGACGAAAAGTAGGCATGACAACGATCCTGACAAAGACAGGATCACTATTCTGAACAAGAATCTTTAAGACAACCTTAAGAAATTAAGGAAACGTGACGGCACGAGCACAAATCGTACTCGCTGCGCTATTAACCCAGGGCCTGAACCGCTTTTTCCAGCGCTTCACGCAGCAAATGTCTGTCATGGCGGTAAGGGATATCGCTGGCTTCCAGCACCCCCTGAATAACTACCCGGTCAGAGACAGCAGAGACATCCACTTTTGGCCCAACAATAACGGCATCAATGATCGGTTTACCGACATATTGCTCCATGATTGTCAGCTTATCCTTAAGCGTCAGGTTGGCTGCGGCCACACTCAGCTCTCTGCCGAGGTTACCGATATAGACCACTGGCGCGGGGGTACGGCGCAATGCCTGAGAAAGATCTTCCAGCAGCAGTAACGGCAACAGGCTGGTATAAAAACTCCCCGGGCCAATTAAAATCAGATCCGCTTCGGCAATCGCCTGAATGGCCTCCCGCGTGGCGTGTACTTTAGGGAACAGCATCAGTTCCTGTACCGGAGATTCCAGCAGGTCGATATTCACTTCGCCATAGACCATATGGCCTTCGTTGTCTGTTGCCATTAAATCAACCGGCTGCTCAGACATCGGGATAAGAAACGCATCCACTTTTAGCAGATTACGAATAAGATTTATCGCCTCCAGAGGGCGCACGCTAAGGTGGTCTAGCGCCTTTAACATCAAATTTCCGAGGTTATGGCCGGAAAGTTCGCCATTACCGCTGAAACGATACTCAAACATCGCCGAAGCGACGCTGGGTTCAGTAATAAGCTGATTTAAACAGTTGCGCATATCGCCCCAGGCAATCCCTCCCTCAGAGCGGCGAATTCGCCCGGTGGAACCGCCGTTATCCGTGGTCGTCACAATGCCGGTGAGCCGCGAGCCTAATGATGATAAAGCCGACATCACGCGGCCCAGACCGTGCCCACCGCCAAGCGCAACGACGCGATCCAGATCCGCAAGAGTGCGATTACGCATAAACCTTCCTTATAAATGATTACCGCGCTACGTTAACCTAAATACCACCTAATGACGATGCTGTGCAGGGTGGAAAATGACGTATATCAAAGCAAAAAAGGCATTTTCACGTACTCTGTAATGAAAAGGCACGATCATGTCGCTATATAAAAGTTTATACAGCGTTAATGATGTTGGCGAAACAAAACGCTTCGCGCTACTATCGCCATAACGAATTTATCTCGTTACGCACAACATACACTCTAGCCTCTGTACCTAAGTCTGACGATAGGGTCCTTTGGCCGTGGCGATACCACCGGTATCAGCCACCAGGGTGCAGGAAGAAATGACTGCATCTCCCGTATTTGGAAAGGTGTACATGGCCACACAACTGACTGACCCGTTCGCGCGTAAGTTCTTTTACTTGCGTTTGTCGATCACTGACGTATGCAACTTCCGTTGCACTTACTGCCTGCCCAACGGCTACAAGCCGGGGGGCGTCACCAATAAAGGTTTTCTCAGCCTTGAGGAAATTCGTCGCGTTACGCGTGCGTTTTCTGCTATGGGCACCGAAAAAGTTCGTCTGACCGGTGGTGAACCTTCACTGCGTCGCGACTTTACCGACATTATCGCCGCCGTGCGAGAAAACCACGCTATCCGCCAGCTTGCGGTCACTACTAATGGTTACCGTCTGGCCCGGGACGTGGCGCACTGGCGTGATGCCGGCCTGACGGCTATCAATGTCAGCGTCGACAGCCTCGATGCGCGTCAATTTTTTGCGATTACCGGTCAGGATAAGTTTAAGCAGGTGATGGACGGTATTGATGCTGCTTTTGCCGCGGGCTTTGAGAAGGTCAAAGTCAATACTGTGCTGATGCGCGACGTCAATCATCACCAGCTCGACACCTTTCTTTCCTGGATCAAACCTCGCCCCATTCAACTGCGTTTTATTGAACTCATGGAAACTGGTGAAGGCAGCGATCTCTTTCGAAAACACCATATCTCCGGCGATGTGCTGCGCGGCGAACTGCTTAAACGCGGCTGGATACAGAAGCTGCGCAGCCGCAGTGACGGTCCTGCACAGGTTTTCTGCCATCCGGATTATGCCGGCGAGATTGGTCTGATCATGCCCTATGAAAAAGACTTTTGCGCCAGTTGTAATCGGCTACGGGTCTCTTCTGTCGGAAAACTGCATTTATGCCTGTTTGGCGACGGAGGGGTAGATCTGCGCGATCTGCTACAGGATGACAATCAGCAGGCCGTGCTGGAAGCGCGCATTGCCGCGTCCCTTGCGCACAAAAAACAGACCCATTTTCTGCATGAGGGCAACACCGGCATTACGCAAAATCTGTCTTACATTGGCGGATAACGGCCGCAAGGAGAAAAGAAATGAGTCAGGTTAGTACTGAATTTATCCCTACCCGTATCGCGATTCTTACTGTTTCCAGCCGTCGCGGCGAAGAGGATGACACTTCCGGGCATTTCCTGCGCGACTCAGCGCTGGAGGCGGGACATAAAGTGGTGGCGAAAGCCATTGTCAAAGAGAACCGCTATGCCATTCGCGCGCAGGTCTCTGTGTGGATTGCCAGCGATGACGTCCAGGTGGTGCTGATTAACGGTGGCACCGGTTTTACCGATGGCGATCAGGCGCCGGAAGCTTTATTGCCGCTGTTTGACCGCGAAGTAGAAGGGTTTGGCGAGGTGTTCCGCATGCTCTCTTTCGAAGAAATTGGCACCTCCACGCTGCAATCACGCGCAGTAGCCGGGATCGCCAATAAGACGCTGATTTTCGCGATGCCCGGTTCCACTAAAGCCTGTCGTACCGCATGGGACAATATCATTGCGCCGCAGCTTGATGCGCGTACGCGCCCGTGTAATTTTCACTCCCACATTAAGCCCTAGTTTATGTCACAACTCACCCATATTAACGCCGATGGCGAAGCGCATATGGTGGATGTCTCTGCCAAAGCCGAAACCGTGCGGGAAGCCCGCGCCGAAGCGTTCGTGACCATGCAACCGCAAACGCTGGCGATGATTATTGACGGCAGCCATCACAAAGGTGATGTCTTTGCCACGGCGCGTATTGCGGGCATTCAGGCGGCAAAACGCACCTGGGATTTAATCCCACTGTGTCACCCGCTGTTGCTCAGCAAAGTGGAAGTGCAATTACAGGCACAGCCTGAGCATAACCGGGTTCGCATCGAATCGCTCTGCCGCCTGAGCGGGAAAACCGGGGTGGAAATGGAAGCGCTGACGGCGGCGTCGGTGGCGGCACTGACAATTTACGATATGTGCAAAGCCGTGCAGAAGGATATGGTCATTGGCCCGGTACGCCTGCTGGCGAAAAGCGGCGGTAAGTCCGGCGATTTCAGGATAGAAAAAGATGATTAATGTACTTTTTTTCGCGCAAGTGCGTGAATTGACCGGGTGTGACCGATTAACGCTCAATGAGACGTTTCCGTCTGTGGAAGCGGTGCGTCAGCATCTTGCCGCGCGTAACGATCGTTGGGCGCTGGCGCTCGAAAAGGGCAAACTGCTGGCGGCGGTAAACCAGACGCTGGTGAGTCTTGAAAATCCCCTCGCCGACGGCGACGAAGTGGCCTTTTTCCCGCCAGTGACCGGGGGCTAAGATGGCACAGACACGTATCGTGGTGGACCACGCGCCGTTTAGCGTTGGCGATGAGTATCAACGGCTTAGCGAGCGAGATGAAGATGGCGCGGTGGTGACCTTTACCGGCAAAGTGCGTAATCATAATCTTGGCGATAATGTCAGTGCTCTGACGCTTGAACACTATCCGGGAATGACGGAAAAGACGCTGGCGGGGATTGTTGACGAAGCGCGAGAGCGCTGGCCGCTGGGTAACGTCACGGTGATTCATCGTGTGGGCGAACTCTGGCCCGGCGATGAAATTGTCTTTGTCGGCGTGACCAGCGCACACCGTAGCAGCGCCTTTGAAGCAGGGCAGTTTATTATGGATTACCTTAAAACGCGTGCGCCGTTCTGGAAGCGTGAAGCCACGGCGCAGGGTGAACGCTGGGTAGAGGCGCGCGATAGCGATAAACAGGCGGCGCAACGCTGGTAACGCTTTGTCGGGATTGTGTTAATCTTGAAGCTGGGTATCCACTTTTTCAGGAGTCATTATGGACAGATTCCAGCGTTCCGATTCTATCGTTTCACCTGCCCGCGCCGGTTTGCAAATTTATATGGCGCAGGTCTATGGCTGGATGACCTGTGGGCTGTTGCTGACGGCGTTTATCGCCTGGTATACGGTATTTAATGAAGCCGTATTAATGGCTATCTACTCCAGCCGGATGGTCTTCTTTGGGCTGATCATCGCGCAACTGGCGCTGGTTTTTGTGCTCTCCGGATTGATACACAAACTCAGCGCGGCCATGGCGACCACGCTATTTATGCTCTATTCCGCCCTGACCGGGCTGACGCTCTCGGGCATTCTGTATGCCTACACCGCCGAGTCTATCGCGGCGACTTTTGTCGTGACCGCCGGGATGTTCGGCTCAATGAGCCTTTACGGCTATACCACCAAACGCGATTTGAGCGGTCTTGGCAGCATGCTGTTTATGGGGCTAATCGGTATCATTCTGGCCTCCCTGGTTAACTTCTGGCTGAAAAGTGAAACGCTGATGTGGGCGGTGACCTATATCGGAGTGGTTATTTTTGTCGGCCTGACCGCCTATGACACGCAAAAGCTGAAAAACATCGGTACACAGCTTGATGTGAATGATAAAGCGCACCTGCGGAAATATTCGATTTTAGGGGCGTTAACGCTCTATCTCGACTTTATCAACCTGTTCCTGATGTTGTTGCGTATTTTCGGTAACCGTCGTTAATTCTTATCCCGGATGCGGCGCGGCCCTGTCCGGGCTAAGGATCCACTGGCCCGGATTCTGCTTATTCACCTCAGGGAGAAGAGATGAAACCTTTTGGCTGGCTTTCGCCTGCGCAAATTAAACCCACAGAACTCCTCGTCAATGTCTGCCTGTGGCTGGCGGCGGGCATGGTGCTGGGTATCGGTGTCGCCTGGCTTGCGCTGCGTCTTCCCGTTGTACGGGAGTGGTTTATTCCCGGCCCGGCCATTGTGGTATTGATGATTGCCTTAATTATCAGTGGCCTTATTCTTCACTGCCTGTTTGCGCGCTTTAGTACGCCGGTAGCGCTGTTCTGGCTCATTTTGATGAACCTGCTGACCGGGCTACTTTTCGCCACTCTCTTTTCGCTGGCGGGAACAGCCTTAGCGCTTGGCGTCACTGGCGCGATGTTCGTTGTCAGCGCGGTTATCGCCCATTACGCAGACAGCAATATCAGCGGTGGTGGCTACTATTTGTTGATGTTGCTGGTGGGGCTTAGCATGACGGCGCTGGTCAATATCGTGTTGCACAATGGTCCGCCGGAATGGGCTGGCTGTGTGGTGATGGTATTACTGTTCGGATTAACGGCGGCGGGTAGTAGTTCGCGGACCCAGATATCCGCCCGCGAACTCTACATGAAGGAATTTACCACGCTACAGGCCTGCGCCATCCATGGCGCATTGCGGGTCTGGCTGAATATTGCGAACCTGGTGTATGAACTGCTACGTCTGATAACCTGCATCATTGATGGTATACGCTCCCGTTAATCAGCCTTTGCCATCGCCTTCTCATTCCTGGCTCGCAATTTCTTCGCCCGGCTTTCCAGTATCAGATAGGCAATCAGTGCCAGCAGAAGCGGGATAAAATAATACAGTACGCGGTAGGCCAGCAGGGCCGCGATAATAACGCCTTGTGACGTATGCTCTCCGGCCAGCAGCGCCAGAAATACGGCTTCCAGTACGCCAATTCCCGCCGGGATATGGACAATCACCCCGGCGATACTGCTGACCAGTAACACGCCCAGTACGAAGAAGAAATTGCTCTGATGCCCCATCAGCAGCCAGATAATCACCCCCATGGCTATCCAGTTGGCGCTGGAAATAGCCATCTGGGCAAGGGCGAATTTCCACGATGGGATCACTAACTTCTGCCCACGAATCGTGAAATGGCGACGTTTCGCAAAACCACAGGCCCACAGATAGAAAGCGATAAAAAGTAACAGCACCACGCCAATAATGCGCAATGTCGTATCGGAAATGTACCAGTGCGCCGGGATGTCCACCACGCCGAACGTGAAGATGATGCCGCCGAGTAAAATATAACCCAGCCAGTTGGTCGTGATACTGAGCGAGAAAATCCGTGTGATGGTACTGCTGGGTAACCCGAGGCGGGAGTAAAGCCGGTAACGCATGCCGATCCCGCCCACCCAGGTGCTGAGCGTCAGGTTGAAGGCATAGCAGATAAACGACACCAGCATCACCTGGCGTTTAGCCAGTTTGTGCCCGCAATAGGCGCGACCCAGCAGGTCATAGCAGCCATAGATCAGATAACTGACCACGACCAGCGCGGCAGCCCCCATCAGCACCAGGCGGTTATAGTCGTGTATCACCTTCCATACATCATCCCAGTTGACCTTTTGCGCATACAGCACTAACAGGACCGCTACTGCAATAAAAAAGAGCCAGGTAAGAACTTTTTTTGCCAGCCGCCAGCGTGGATGTGATTTCGCCATCAGGATTTTCCCCCCGAATTTTCAGAAGCGATGCGATCCTGAGTCTCTATTTCCGGCTGGACTGGGGGCTTCACCTGGGCCAGCCTTGGCGTATGTGCGGGCAGCCAGCCAACAAGTGCAGGGAAATGGCGCAAGAAGTGGAACACCACCACACTCTTGGCGAGGTTCCACCAGGTGCGTTTCGGTGCCATCGACTCGTCTACGCGCAGGCAATCTTTGCTGATAATCGCGTTGAGGTTGTCGCGCAGCGTCTGGTTGAATTCACGATCGTGAATGATTAGGTTGGCCTCCAGATTCAGCGACAAGCTTAATGGGTCCAGGTTGCTCGAGCCGACGGTTGCCCAGTGATCATCCATCAACGCCACTTTGCCATGCAGCGGACGACGGCGATATTCGTAGACCTGTACCCCGCCTTTCAGGAGATAGTTATAGAGCAGCTCGGCACCGACTTTGACGATCGGCATATCCGGCTCGCCTTGTACGATAAGCTTCACACGTACACCCCGACGAGCGGCGTTTTTCATTGCATGCAGCAGGCGATAGCCGGGAAAGAAGTAGGCATTGGCGATAATCACTTCGCGCTTCGCATTGGCAAGCATTTTCAGGTAATGGCGTTCAATATCATCACGGTGATCATCGTTATCGCGCCAGACGAATAGCGCCTGGGCTTCACCGGGCGTGCGGTTATCCTCTGCCTGATGGCGACGTCGTTGCCACCAGCGTCTGACTGGCGCGTTTTCAGGCAGATTTTCCACTTCGAACTGCAAAATATCGGCCACCACCGGGCCCTCAACCCGCACAGCATAGTCCTGTTTGGCTTCGGGGCCGTAGCTGGTGACATGTTCAGCGGAAAAATTAATGCCGCCGACAAATGCCACCGTGTTATCGATGACCACGATTTTACGGTGCATGCGGCGAAAGACGTTGGTTCGCATACCAAACAGCCGTGGACGGGGATCATAGTAGCGGAAGACAACGCCCGCAGAGGTCAGCGCATTGACGAACTCGTCACTGAGATCCGGCGAACCATAGCCGTCGAGCAACACTTCGATATTTACGCCGCGACCGGCGGCTTTGAGTAAAACCGCATGCAGCTCACGACCCACCTCATCTTCAAACCAGATAAAGGTTTCGAGGATAACTTTCTGCTGTGCCTGCTCAATAGCGGCATAGACCGCCGGATAAAAGTTTTCGCCATTTTCGAGAAGCTGGATGCGATTACCCTCTTTCCATGTGCATTTCATAAGTGGATCTCCGCACTTAAAGGGGCATGGTCGGATAAATGGCGCCAGTTGCGCAGCGGCAGCGCTGTGGGCGAACTGACACTGGCATTTTTCACATAGATACGGTCCAGACGTAACAGCGGCAGGCTGACCGGAAAAGTGCGGGCAGGGCGGCCATGGGCGCGGGTAAAGATCTCTTCCAGTCCGGCCTGCACTTTTAACGGATGGTTCGCCCGCTGCCGCCAGTCGTTAAAATCGCCGGCTACCACCACCGGTTCGTTGTCCGGCAGCGAATTTACCCACTCCGCCAGCATGGTGAGCTGTGCCTGACGATGGGCTTCGCGCAAACCCAGGTGCACACAGATCACATGCACAGGCCGATCAATGTCAGGCGGCACAATACGACAATAGAGCAGTCCGCGTTTTTCACTGCCGCCAACGGACACGTCACGGTTCTCATAGTGTTCGATAGGAAAACGAGAAAGCACGGCGTTACCGTGATGGCCTTCCGGATAGACAGCATTGCGCCCATAGGCGTAGTCGCTCCACATCGCGTCAGCAAGAAATTCGTAGTGGGTGGTATCCGGCCAGTTCTCCACATGCAGTGGATGAACCTCATGCGCGCCCATCACTTCTTGCAGGCAAACTATATCGGCGCTGACGGTGCGCACCGCATCGCGAAGTTCCGGTAAAATGAAACGCCGATTGAAGGCAGTAAAGCCTTTATGGGTATTAATGGTGAGTACTTTCAATGAAAATTGACGAGTTTGTTGGGTCATAATTCTCCTGCCAGCCTCACTATCCTGATGAAAATAAATTGTAGTCTCTGTCACAAAAAGATGCGGGGTTACAGAATTTTCTGTAAATATCAGTACTCTTTGTTAAGAGAAAAATTCGTCAGGAGAGATGCCATGAAGTGGCAACAACGTGTTCGTGTCGCAACCGGTCTGAGTTGCTGGCAGATTATGTTGCATATGCTGATTGTGGCGGTGTTAGTAACAGCCTGGATGAGCGGCGCGCTGGTGCGGGTCGGCCTGGGGCTGTGCGTCCTTTATGGCGTTACGGTGCTGCTGATGCTGTTTTTGCAGCGTCACCACGAAGAGCGCTGGCGCGGCATTGGCGATGTCCTGGAAGAGCTGACAACCACCTGGTATTTCGGTGTCGCAATGATCGTGCTGTGGCTACTGTCACGCGTGATGCAAAACAACCTGTTGCTGGCCCTGGTCGGGCTGGTTATCCTCGCCGGTCCCGCCGTCGTATCCCTGCTGGCAAAAGAAAAACGCATCCAGCCCAAATCCTTCAAAGCGCATTAAGGTATGAAGGGCGTAAGGTTACATTACCTTACGCCGGAACATCGCATATGCCACTGAACCCGTTGTGACCGTTATCACCAGTAGCGGCCACACGCTTTGCCAGATAATCGCGAAGCTCGCATCCTTTAGATAGATCTGCTTGGTGATGTCCGTAAAGTGACGGATGGGGTTAATCCATGTCAGATCCTGCAGCCAGATCGGCATATTCTCGACAGGCGATACATACCCCGAAAGCAATATTGCGGGCATCATAAAGACAAACACCCCAATAAACGCCTGCTGTTGCGTCGAGCACAGGGACGAGATCAGCAGGCCGAAGCCTACCAGCGACAATCCGTAGATAAGCATCGTGAAATAGAAGAGCAGTAGCGATCCGGCAAAGGGAATTTTATAGGCGAGGATCCCGGCAAGCAGCACGATAGTGGCCTGGAAGGTGGCGACCACCAGCGCAGGTATCGCTTTACCAACAAAAATCTGCCAGGTCGCCAGCGGTGAGACCAGCAATTGATCCAGCGTACCCTGTTCACGCTCCCGGGCAACCGACAGTGAAGTGACGATCATCACGCCAATGGTGGTGATCATGGCGATAAGCGATGGCACGACGAACCACTTATAGTCCAGGTTTGGGTTGTACCAGTTGCGGATCACCAGTTCGCTATTGTTCGGCTTCGTTTTTCCCTGCATCAGCTCCTGCTGATACTCTTTAACAATCTCTTGCAGGTACCTGGCAGCAATCTGGGCGCTGTTAGAGTTTCGACCGTCGAGAACCAGCTGTAGCGGCGCCTGGGTGAAGGTATCCAGCTTGCGGGAAAAGTCAGCCGGAAAACGCACCAGCAGCAGCGCTTTTTGCTCGTCGATTATCGGACGAATCTCCTGAGGGCTTTTTAGCATCAGCACATGGGTGAAGGCTTTAGCCCTGGCAAAGCGTTGCGTCAGCTCCACCGCATGTTTGCCATTATCTTCGTTGTAGACGGCGATGGTGGCGTTTGTGACCTCAAGCGTCGCGGCAAACGGGAACAACAGTACCTGGATGACAACCGGCAGGATCAAAATGGCACGGGTCTGCGGTTCACGCAGCAGCGACTGCAACTCTTTGCGAATCAGTGTCCATAAGCGATGAAACATGGTGCCTCCCTAATCCAGCCGCCGTTTGGTTTTCATCCACGTAAGGCCGATAAACATGGTTGCCGAAGCCAGCAGAAACAGCACGTTGATGACCAGTACCACCGGAATATTGCCCGCCAGAAACAGGCTTTGCAGAGTACTGACGAAGTAGCGCGCCGGAATAATGTAGGTCACCGCCCTAATCACCGCAGGCATACTGTCAATCTGGAAGATAAACCCGGATAACATGATCGACGGCAAAAAGGCGGCGTTAAGCGCCACCTGCGCGGCATTGAACTGATTGCGCGTAATGGTCGAAATCAGTAGCCCCATCCCCAGGGTGCTGAGCAGGAACAGGCTGGTGATAAAAAACAGAATCACCAGCGAACCACGATATGGCACCCCGAGAATAAATACTGACACTAACATGCACAGCAGCATTGCCAGCATGCCAAGGAAGTAATAGGGGATAAGCTTGCAGAGCAGGAGCTCTGTACGGGTAACTTCGGTAGAGAGCAGCGCCTCCATGGTGCCGCGCTCCCATTCGCGAGCCACCACCAGCGAGGTGAGGATCGCACCGATCACCGTCATGATGATGGTGACCGCGCCGGGAATAATAAAATGCTGGCTGATAGCCGCCGGGTTAAACCAGTAGCGCATCTGTACGTCTATCAGCGCGTCGAAGCTCTCGCCCCGATCTTCTGCCCGCTGTTGTTGCCAGATCTGCCAGATCCCCTGCACATAGCCCTGAACGAAGTTGGCGGTATTGGGTTCGCTGCCATCGGTGATCACCTGTAGCGGGGCAACCTCACCAGGGCGCGCCATCTGCCCGGCAAAATTCACCGGGATGACCACCAGCCCGCGAATGCGTCCGGCCTGCATCATCTGAATAAGTTGCTGACGATTATCACTGACCGTCGCCTCAAACCAGGGAGAACCGGTCATGGTATGGGCGAAGTCCAGCGCCTCTTCGCTGTGCTGTTCCAGTAAAATGCCCACGCGCAGCTTGCTGGAATCGAGGTTAATGCCGTAGCCAAAAATAAACAGCAGCAATAACGGGATCACCACGGCAATCAGCCAGCTACTGGGATCGCGCACAATCTGGCGCGTCTCTTTGACGCAGAGCGCGCGTACGCGGCGCAGGGAGAGAGGACTATGCATCGTGATGCTCCTTATCCCAGTTATGAATTAGCGTGATAAACGCATGCTCCATGGTCGGGTCGGTGTGCTCTGCATCAGCAGTCTGTGCTTTCAGGGCATCCGGCGTGCCGCTGGCGATAAGCTTACCGCGATAGACCAGCCCGATGCGGTCACAATATTCGGCTTCGTCCATAAAGTGGGTGGTGACCATTACCGTCACTCCTTTCTCCACCATGCTGTTGATGTGCAGCCAGAACTCGCGGCGGGTCAGCGGGTCGACGCCGGATGTCGGCTCATCAAGAAACAGAATGTCCGGTTCATGCATGAGTGCGCAGGCCAGCGCCAGGCGCTGTTTAAAGCCCAGCGGCAGGGAGTCAGTCGCCTGATTGGCAATCGCTTTAAGGCCAAAGGCGTCCACCATCCGTGTGATCTTATCCTGTTGCGCCCGTCCACGCAGGCCATAGACGCCGGAGAAAAAACGCAGGTTTTGCGCCACCGTGAGGTTGCCGTAAAGGGAGAATTTTTGCGCCATATAACCCAGATGCTGGCGCGCCTGGCCGGAGCTGGTTTTCAAATCCATATTCAGCACGAGTGCTTTACCGGAGGTGGGAACCAGTAATCCGCACATCATCTTAAAGGTGGTGGACTTACCCGCACCATTTGGCCCGAGCAGGCCGAAAATTTCGCCGCGCTTCACGGCAAAGTTGACATGATCGGTGGCAGCGAAATCGCCGAATTTTTTCGTCAGTTGCCGGGCTTCGATCACCGTCTCATCAGGTTTACCGTCCACCGTATGCAGAATAGCCCCCAGTGGCGACTGGGTGAAAGCGGCACCGCCCAGAAGGTCGATAAAGGCGTCTTCAAAGCGTGGCGCGGTCTCGTCAATATCTAACCGGGTCAGTGACGATGCGCTACGCAGAGCATCCACGCTCGATTCTTTTGCCAGAATCACCCGCACAGAACGCCCCTGAATCATCCCGTCGCTGACCTGCGGCAGTTTCAGCAAACGTTGCAACAACTGACGGTTATTTTCCTGTGGACTGCTGGCGAGAAAGCTGCGTCCGGCCATGGTTTGCGTCAGCGCGCGCGGTTCTCCCTGGTAAAGCAGTTCCCCTTCGTTCATCAGCAGCACATCGCGGCACTGTTCCGCCTCGTCCAGATAAGAGGTGCTCCATAAGATCAACATGCCGTCTCCGGCGAGAGTATGCACCATCTGCCATAGTTCGCGGCGTGATATCGGGTCCACGCCGACGCCCGGTTCGTCCAGCAACAGCACTTTAGGCTGGCCCACCAGAGTGCAGGCAAGCCCCAGTTTCTGCTTCATGCCACCGGACAGTTTACCCGCCAGACGCCCGGTAAAGGGGGCGAGGGCGGTGAATTCCAGCAGTCGGGTAAAGGTCTCTTTGCGCAGATCTCCGGTGACGCTGCGCAGATCGGCGTACAGATTGAGGTTTTCCAGCACCGTGAGATCTTCATACAGGCCGAATTTTTGCGGCATATAACCAAGCGATGCATGCAGCTCGCTGTTGTTGGCGATGGGGTCAAGGCCAATAACCTCCGCGCTGCCTTCATCGGGTTTCATCAGACCGGCGAGCATACGCATCAGGGTGGTTTTCCCGGCGCCATCCGGCCCCACCAGCCCCGTGACATACCCGGCTTTCACGGTGCAGTCCAGGCGGGCGACGGCGGGTTTATCCATCCCGGCGAAGCGCTTGACCAGGCCGTTGAGACGGATCGTTGCCTCACTCATTCCGTGCTCCACTGTCGAAGCGTACGGTAACCGGCATTCCCTGGCGCAGGTCGTCATCGGCGTCGGTGACGATAATGCGCAGCCGGTAGACCAAATCGGTACGCAAATCCGGCGTTTCCACCGTTTTCGGGGTAAATTCAGCCGTCGGGGAGACAAAGCCGATTTTGCCGTGATAAGGCTTATTGGGACGACCATCAACGTAGAGCAAGACGGTCTGGCCAGGGCGGGCCTGATGTAAATTGGTTTCGCTGATGTAGGCGCGAACCCAAACCGGGCGGGTCAGGGAGAGCGTCAGAACAGTACTGCCGGCATTTAACATGCTCCCTGGTTCCACGGCGCGGGTCAGCAGCGTACCGTTCGAAGGCGAGACCAGTTGCGTATCCTGCAAATCCAGCTGTGATTGCGCCAGTTGTGCCTGCGCCTGTTCGAGGCTGGCTTTTGCCTGGGCTATCTCCTGTGGGCGATTACCGGTGCGGTACTGGCTCAGTTTATCCTGCGCTGATTTGAGCGTAGCTTGCGCCTGATCGCGTGATGATCGCGCATTTTCCAGGTCATTAGCGGAAATAGTCCGGCTTTTCCACAGCCCCTGCTGTCGCTGATAAAAATTTTGCGCGTAATCGTAGGCCGCCTGCGCCTGGTTCACCGCCGCTGCCGCCTGGGAAATCTCTTCATCGCGATAACCTGCTGTGACCAGATCGTATTTTGCCTTCGCCGTCGAGACGTTTGCCTTCGCCTGTAAAAGGGCGTTCTCATAAGGGGCTTTGTCAATTTCGCCAAGCGGCTGCCCGGCGGTAATCGCATCCCCTTCATCAACCGCCAGCGAGGCGAGTCGTCCCCCGACCCGGAAACTGAGGTTCACGGTGCGAATATCGACATTCCCGTACAGCGTGAGGGCTGCAGTCTGTCGGCTTTGATACCACATCCAGCCCCCGCCAAGCGCGGCGAGTACGATAACGACAATCAACACGATGACGACAGGCTTTTTCATAACCCGGAACTCCTTGTTAATCCCTGCAGGATAAGATCGATATGGCACGTGATGACCTGGCAAATCAGGTCGGCTTTCTCATCGTCGAATTGCGCCCATCCGGTGCGCAGCAAAATAGTTTCGCGTCCCAGGCGGAAGGCGAGGATCTCGCCGATCAGCGCATGGGTATGCAAAATGGTTTGCGTATCATTGGCTTCTCTGCCGGTGTAAGCCGCAATCAGCCGGGTAAGATGACTGTGCAACGGGGCGATCACCTGGTCATGTACTAACTGGTAGGCGCGGGTAGGGGAGAGCTGTTCGCGCGATATAAATTTACTCAGATTAAGTGTGTCGTCGTGGGTGAGCAGCACAATCATGTTTTTGCAGGCCTGATGAATCAGGTCTCGTATCGCCTCTTTATCGGGTTCAGCGTGGGTAAACAGCCGTTCGGCAGCTTCGGCGTGGGGACGAAAATTTGCGCCGATAAAATCGGCGATCCACTGGGCGCAGGCGAGATACAGATCCTCTTTTGAACCGAAGTAGTAAGGGATTGCGGCAATATTCTGCCCGGCCAGCGCAGCGATATCGCGTGTGGTGGCATGCAATCCGTATTCGCCAAACTGCGCAAGAGCGGCGGCAATCAACTGGTTTCTGGCCTGTTCACCTTTGCTGGTAGTCGAGTTCATATTCATAGGCGGAATAAAATTAATCAATCGATTGATTAACTTTATGGTGATTTTTTCGCCGTGTCCAGTGGGGGGAT
The DNA here is from genome assembly GCA_900112785.1 of Phytobacter palmae. GTDB lineage: Bacteria > Pseudomonadota > Gammaproteobacteria > Enterobacterales > Enterobacteriaceae > Phytobacter > Phytobacter palmae. Next base: position 39,190 of record FONB01000011.1, read on the forward strand.
ATCACCTTTTTAGCGGTAAAAATAACCTGCCGTTGCCCAGGCCACGTGCCATCCGGGCCAGGAGGATCGGAGAAATATTTCTCCAATGATTAGCAGAGCGATATTTTATGCGCTATGTCACAAAAGCTGTTACACTCCGCCCCTTCATGACATTGTGGTTTTTGTCATCCGTCATATTATTATCTCCTCGAAAACTACACCTGTTATGGTCGGGGCGGTGCGGAGTTGTTATGTCTTTTGATTCCCTTGGCCTGAACCCGGAAATTCTGCGCGCTGTTGATGAGCAGGGCTACCGTGAGCCAACCCCTATTCAGCAACAGGCGATCCCTGCCGTGCTGGAAGGCCGCGACCTGATGGCGAGCGCCCAGACCGGTACCGGCAAAACCGCGGGCTTTACCCTGCCGCTGCTGCAACGTCTGGTGCAAAAAGAGCCGCACGCTAAAGGCCGTCGCCCGGTGCGAGCGCTGATCCTGACGCCAACTCGCGAACTTGCCGCGCAAGTCGGCGAAAACGTACGCGATTACAGTAAATATCTGAACCTGCGCTCGCTGGTGGTTTTTGGCGGTGTGAGCATTAATCCGCAAATGATGAAGCTGCGTAGTGGTGTCGATATTCTCGTCGCTACACCGGGTCGTCTGCTGGATCTGGAACATCAGAACGCCGTTAAACTGGATAACGTTGAGATTCTGGTACTGGATGAAGCTGACCGCATGCTGGACATGGGCTTTATCCACGATATTCGCCGCGTATTGGCTAAATTGCCTGCGCGTCGTCAGAATCTGCTCTTTTCCGCGACCTTCTCGGATGACATCAAAAGCCTGGCCGAAAAGCTGCTGCGCAACCCACTGGAAATCGAAGTGGCGCGCCGCAATACCGCCTCTGAGCAGGTGACGCAGCACGTTCATATGGTCGATAAGAAACGTAAGCGCGAACTCCTCTCCCAGATGATTGGTGAAGGTAACTGGCAGCAGGTGCTGGTCTTCACCCGCACCAAACATGGCGCAAATCATCTGGCGGAACAACTGAATAAAGACGGTATTCGCAGCGCGGCTATCCACGGTAACAAAAGCCAGGGTGCGCGTACCCGTGCGCTGGCAGACTTTAAATCGGGCGATATCCGCGTACTGGTCGCAACCGACATTGCTGCCCGTGGTCTGGATATCGAAGAGCTGCCACATGTCGTGAACTACGAGCTGCCGAACGTGCCGGAAGATTATGTACACCGCATTGGTCGTACCGGTCGCGCTGCGGCAACCGGTGAAGCGCTCTCGCTGGTGTGCGTTGATGAACATAAATTGCTGCGTGACATCGAGCGCCTGCTGAAAAAAGAGATCCCCCGTATTGCCCTGCCGGGTTACGATCCAGATCCGTCTATCAAGGCCGAGCCGATTGTGAATGGTCGTCAGAGCCAGGGCCGTGGTGGCCGTGGTCAGGGCGGTGGCGGTGGTCGCGGACAACAGCAGCCTCGCCGTAACGATGGTGGTGCGCCGAAAGCGCCACGTGCGCAGGAAGGAAGCAAACCGGCGGGTGAGAAACCGCGCCGCCGTCGCCCGCGTAAACCCGCGGCGAGCGCCTGACGCCTGATGCGACTAACAAGCCCTGCCAACTGGCAGGGCTTGTTGTTTCAGGGTCTTAGCTCACTCCAGAGAGGCGTGAAGAGAAGGGTTATCCCTGCGTTGGTCTGAACTGCGCAATCCACGCCTGGCGCTGTTCCCGCGCCCGTTGCGCTACCCGCGCCTGCGGGTCGGAATTAAATCCGTGATACGCCCCAGGCCATACATTCATCTCTACCGCCACACCCGCGCGAATCAACCCTTGCGCGAAGCGAAGATTTTCATCAAGAAACAGATCCAGCGTGCCCACGCCAAGCCAGGTTGGGGGTAAATGAGTCAGATCCGTAGCCCGTCCCGGCGCGGCATAAACCGACACACCCTCCGAACCCGGCTCGCAGCCCAGAAGGGATGTCCAGCCAAAGCGGTTATATTCACGCGTCCAGACGAACTCGCCGGTCACCGGGTTGGGGTTTTCTTCCGTCACCGTCCGATCGTCGAGCATCGGGAACATCAGGTTCTGAAAGGCAATAGATGGGCCATTGCGATCGCGGGCCAGCAACGCCAGTGAGGCCGCGAGTCCGGCCCCTGCGCTGTCGCCCATTAGCCCAATATGGTCAGGATGAATACCAAGCGCACTAGCCTGTTCGGTCATCCACACCAGTGCGGTATAACAATCCTCCAGCGAGCCCGGAAAGACCGTTTCGGGCGCCAGACGATAATCGACAGAGACAATCACACAGTCGTGTTGCATCGCGGTGGCATCGGTAAGCGACAGAGACTGCTCAGGGCTACCGAACAGATGCCCGCCGCCGTGAATATGCAAAATGCCCATGCGCTTGTGCCCCGGCGCTGCGGGGGCAATAACACAGACTCTGACGGCAGGGTGTGCAGGTGAGGAGATAAGATTTTCTTCCACCGATAACCCGGTCTCCCGGAAAGTCTGCACGTTAGCCAGCGCTGCCTGCTGGCGCTGTTGGCGAAGGGGGACGAGAGCATCTTGTGTCAGGGAGAGGGGGCGGCTATCTGCCAGTGCCGGACGTAATTCAGGGTCGACCAAATTCCATGTGTTCATCATGTAGCCTTGTCTGTCATGGTAACGGTGGTGGAGCGGGAAATTTCCCGCTCCGTCATTACCTTACAGCGTTTCGCCATTGCTGGCGATTACCTGTTTATACCAGTCAAAGCTGCGTTTTTTGCTGCGTTTGAGCGTACCGTTGCCGTCATTATCCTTATCGACATAGATAAAGCCGTAGCGTTTTTTCATCTCGCCGGTACCCGCGCTGACGATATCAATCGGCCCCCACCATGTGTAACCCATGATGTCGCAGCCATCGGCCACCGCTTCCGCCATTTCGCGGATATGCTGGCGGCCATAATCAATACGCGCGGTATCATTAATTACGCCATTTTCATCCGGTTCATCCACACCTCCGTAGCCATTTTCGACTACAAACAGGGGTTTACGATAGCGGTCCGCCAGTTCATTGCAGACGATACGGAAACCTTTGGCATCAATCGGCCAGCCCCAGGCGGTTTTTTCGAGAAAGGGATTGTCCTGGCCGACGGTACCGCCGGTGTCGATGCGAAACTCGCCGCCTGCCTGATGTAGTACGCTGCGGTAGTAGCTAAAGCCGAGGTAATCGGATGGGTAGGTAGCGATCAGTTCCAGGTCGCCCTCTTCTATTGCCAGTTCGATATTCTGTTCACGGAAGAGCCGTGGCGTCCAGGCCGGATATTGACCCAGCATCATCACATCAGAGTAGAACAGAGAACGGCGACGCAGTTGCATGGTCGAGAAGATGTCTTCCGGGTTGCAGGTGGCCGGGTAAACGGTACTCAGCGACAGCATGCAACCTATCTTCGCCTCCGGGATGATCTCGTGACACAACTTGTTAGCCAACGCGTTGGCCACAAACTGGTGATGGTTTGCCTGGTAAAGCTCCTGCGGCGTGGAGTTGGGGTCAACCGCGCCGGTCGCAAAGGGCATACGGTTCATATTGTTCAGTTCATTGAAGGTCATCCAGTATTTGACCTTCTCGCGATAACGGGTGAACACCACCTCGCAGTAGCGGCTGAAAAAGGCCACCAGCTTGCGGTTTTTCCAGCCGCCATATTCCTGATATAGCGCCAGCGGCGTCTCGTAGTGGGAAAGGGTAATCACCGGCTGAATACCGTATTTCAACAGTTCATCAAACAGGTCGTCATAGAATTTCAGTCCGGCCTCGTTAGGGATGGTTTCATCGCCACGCGGAAAGATGCGCGACCAGGCGATAGAGGTGCGAAAACAGGTGAAGCCCATCTCAGCGAACAGCGCCACATCTTCTTTGTAATGGTGATAAAAGTCGATGGCTTCATGGCTGGCATAGTATTTATGCGGGTCGATAACGGCGTCGTGTTTGCCGGAGGCGATACCGCCGCGTACCACGTCAGCAATGGAGGGGCCTTTGCCGTCCACATTCCATGCGCCTTCTGCCTGGTTGGCGGCAATGGCGCCGCCCCATAAAAAATCTTTCGGGAAAACAGACATATCCACTCCTTAATCCGCCAAATCTTCGCCATTGGAGGCGATCACTTTTTTATACCAGTGGTAACTCTTTTTCAGGGAACGCTTCTGCGTGCCGTTGCCCATGTCGTCCTGATCGACATAGATGAAGCCGTAGCGTTTGGAAATTTGCGCTGTGCCCGCGCTCACCACATCGATCGGCCCCCACCAGGTGTAACCAAACAGATCCACACCATCGGCCAGCGCCTCGCGCATCTGTTCGATATGCAGGCGCAGGTACTCAATGCGGTAATCGTCATGGATAGAGCCATCCGGATTAACGGTATCCACCGCACCAAGACCGTTCTCGGCAATAAACAGCGGCTTCTGGTAGCGGTCATAGAGCTGATTCAGCGCCAGGCGCAGCCCTTTCGGATCAATCTGCCAGCCCCACTGGCTGGTGGGCAGATGCGGGTTGAGAACACCGCCGGTGATCAGGTTACCCTCAGCCCCTGCCAGGTTTTCCGGGTGGGCGCTGACGGTGCTGGACATGTAATAACTAAATGAGACGAAATCCACCGGGTGCTGACGCAGGATCTCATCGTCCCCCACCACTTTTTGCAGTGTGACGCCTTTCTCTGCCAGCATGCGGTCGGTGTAAGCCGGGTAGTAGCCGTGTGCCTGCACATCGCTAAAGAACAACGACACGCGCTGCATCTCTTCGCAGGCCTGTAAATCGTCCGGGTGACAGGTGTGCGGGTAGAGCATCTGGTAGCTGATCATACAGCCGACTTTCGAGTCGGGAATGATCGCATGGCAGGCTTTCGTCGCCAGAGCGCTTGCCACAAACTGGTGATGCGCGCCCTGGTATTTATCCTGCTCAAGGTGCGGGTTATCCTCTTCAATCACCCCGACGCTGACGTACGGGTGGTGTTTCACGCAGTTAATCTCGTTGAAAGTCATCCAGTACTTCACTTTTTTGCGATAGCGGGTAAAGCAGGTCGTCGCGAAGCGCACATAGAAATCCACTAACTGACGGTTCGGCCAGCCGCCGTAATCGGTCACCAGCGCGAGCGGCATTTCATAATGGGACAGGGAAACAATCGGCTCGATACCGTGGGAGAGCAGGGTATCAAACACCTCGTCATAGAACTTAAGCCCGGCTTCGTTAGGCTCGCTTTCATCGCCACGCGGGAAGATACGCGTCCAGGCAATCGACATGCGGAAGCACTTAAAGCCCATCCCGGCGAAGAGGGCGATGTCCTCTTTGAAGTGATGGTAAAAACCATTGCCTTTGCGTTTCGGGTAATATTTGGTGCTGTTCGGATCCTGCGCTTCACGCACCTGGGCATGGGTCATTCCCAGCCACTGATCAAGCCAGCGCTCTTTGGGTGTATTGATGTCAAATGTATACACATCGGATACGGACAGCCCTTTGCCGCCGACGTTCCACGCTCCTTCAAGCTGATTTGCCGCCGTCGCGCCACCCCACAAAAATCCTTCCGGAAATGATTTAGAAAATGTCATGCGCTTGCTCCTCATGCCGCTGATGCGGTCAGTGTCAGAAATTCGTCGCGGCTGGCGATGTCGCCATTCGCTTTAACCGGGCTGATATCGCCGTAGTGTTCACTGTTGGTCACCACCAGGATGACGCTCGGATCAATGCCTTCGGCTTTTAATGCGTTGAGATCAAAGGTGACCAGCAGGTCGCCCACTTCGATAACCTGTCCGGCTTCGATATGGCTGGTGAAGTGCCTGCCACCGAGTTTGACGGTGTCGATACCGATATGAATCAGGATTTCAGCCCCGGTATCGCTTTGCAGCGCCAGCGCGTGATGGGTTTCAAAGACCGAGGCCACCTTGCCGTTGACAGGGGAACGTAACTCTCCGGTGGTGGGGAAAATTGCCAGCCCTTTGCCGAAAATCTCATCGGCAAAAACCGGGTCGCTCAGGGTATTGAGCGCTTTTAGCTCGCCGCTTACCGGCGCAAACAGCTTCTCTTCTGACCGGGCGATGGGCATGGGACTCACGCCTGCAACGACCGGCTGGGTTGACTCTTCAAACCCCAGAATCACTGTAATAATGGCGGCACAGACAAATGAGATGGCAATACTGACCAGCGCCCATAAGAAAGTGGGACCTACCAGCGCCGGAAGACCGGGCAGACCGCTTAAGGCGAAGGCGTAGGTTTTCACCCCCATCGCCATGGCGAATGCACCGCCGCAAGCCCCGCCTGTCAGCGCTGCGGCAAATGGCCGTTTATAGCGGATGTTGACCCCGTACATCGCCGGTTCGGTAATCCCCATCATGGCGCTAAAGCTGGTGGTCAACGCCAGTGATTTGAGCTTCTTATCGCGAGCGCGCAAGAAGACGCCGAAGGCGGCACCGGCCTGCCCGAGATTGGCAATGTAAAAGAGGATCTTGATGGGGTCGAAACCCATAGTACTGATGTTGTTGATCATGATCGGCACGATCACATAGTGCATGCCGGTAATGATGATCAGCGACAAGGTGCCGCCTACTACCACCCCGGCCACGATACCCATATTCTCCACCAGCCAGATAATGCTGCCTGAGAGGGCATTCCCGGTGTAAATCCCCACCGGGCCGATGACGATAAGGGTAATGGGCGTGACAATAAGCAGGCACAGCAGCGGCACAAACATGGTTTTCAGCGGGCCAGGCATAAAGCGGTCAATGAGGCGCTCAACATGACTGAGTAACCACACGGCAAGCAGAATCGGGATCACCGTTGAGGCGTAATTCACGGTTGGAACAGGCAAGCCGATAAAGTTCACCGGCGCGCCTGCTTTAAACAACGTCTGGATAGCCGGGTGAAAGAGAACAGCGGCAAGCGCAACCGCAACGTAAGGGTTCGCACCGAATTTTTTCGCCGCGCTAAAGGAGAGCGCTAATGGCATGAAGTAAAAGACGCCGTCGCTGATTGCCAGCAGGATTTGATAGGTCTGGTTGGTGGTTTCCACCCACTGCATGGCTACCATCAACGCCAGCATGCCTTTCAGAATACCGGCCCCGGCAATAGCCGGAATAATCGGTGAAAAAATGCTCGACAGACCCTCCAGTATGACCGAAACCGGATTACGCCGTTTGGTGGGGCGAGCGGCATGGTCGAGGTCGGGAAGCTCTGCGAGAATGGCTTTACACAAGGGTTCGACGTCGTTACCAATAATGAGCTGGAACTGGTCGCCGGAGATATTGACACCCATGACGCCATCAAGGGCTTCGAGGGCCGGGCGGTCGGCCTTGTCGTTGTCTTTAAGCAGAAAACGCAGACGGGTAATGCAGTGAAACAGCGAGAATATGTTCTCTTTGCCGCCAATCTTGCTGATTATCTGGCGAGCAGTGTCCTGATAATTCATAAAAATTCCTCCAGACTGAAGCCAAAAGCCGGCTTCATTCACAATGACCGGCATTTGCCGGAACCTTGTTTCCTCTGGGGTTTGCCTGAATTTACCCGTCATACTTCGGGTATCAACAGTAACAAGCCTGGATGGAATGAAAACGCATCATACGTCGGGCGATGTTTTGTGCCCTGACGTCATCTGCCTGTTTTCGCCTGCGAACTATATTTTTTTCGCGTCTGGCGATATGCGCTGCACAATATTCTCAATGTGCACCGCAAGATAGAGCTTTTCCGAGTTGCTCATGGCGTGGTGATAATTTTTGCTGACAAACTCATTCATTGCTTCGACACATTTTAACGTGGCCTGATAGCGACGTTGCACCAGAGCAAAGAATTCCTCGTCATCATTATTTAACACCACCCCATCAATCACCCGTTGGGCAAAGAACTTGAGATGGGTAATAAACCGCTGGTAATTCAGACTGTGCTCATCAAGCGGAATATTAAAAAAATACTTCACAATATTTTGTAACTGATAAATAAGCCGCGTAATTTGCGCGGTATTTCCCAGCGTATCGTTGAGACCTGCATTCACAATATGCAAAGCGATACTGCAGGCCTCGCTATCGGGTAAAAGCGTACCGGTGCGCGCGACAATCATTCCAAGCGCCTGGCGACCAATGGCATACTCTGCGGTGTAAAAATGGCGAACTTCCCACTCCAGCGGATTGGGCAGAATTTCATGGTTTTTTTGACGTTGCAGCGCAAAATTCAGGTGGTCGGCAAGGGTTACATAGAGCCCGTCGCTGAGTTTGTGCGTAAGGACGCTGCGGGCGTGGGTGATGATATCGGCAGTGACCTGCAAAATATCCACTGGCACTTCGCTGACCAGATCTTTAAATCGGGCAGAAATTTGTGAATCTTCCAGACGAAATATTTTATCGATGGCGTCGCGGTTGATGCTGGCACCGTTGCGGGTATTAAATCCCAGCCCACGGCCGGTTAAAATAACCTCCAGACCATCCTCATCCACTGCGCTGACAACATTATTATTTAATATTTGTTTGACCAGCATCGCCAACTCCTGAAAACAAAAACGGGCAAGACGTAAATACAGATATGGGCAGATTAGCCCCTCAGTCTGCATTTAGGTTTTGCCCGATAGTCGGTAACAAGCGTAATGCAATTAAAACCTAGCACCGTGACGAAAAATATTCAATGTGACAAAAGGCGTTGCGTAGATTCGTATGCCAAATTGTGATCCGGTTTGCGAAAAGCACTTTTCAGCTGAAACGTCGCCTGTGAAGGACAAAGATTGTCACTTTGCATTGCTGTCGCTACCATACCTGCATGAAAGAGGGAGTTGCGCCAATGATCGATAAACATTCCACCGTGCCAGTCTATTTACAGCTTGAGCAATACCTTACCGGCCAGATTGCCGCGGGCTCACTCAGACCTGGCGACGCTATTCCCTCTGAAAACGAACTTTGTCAGCAGTTTGCCATCTCCCGCATGACGGCGCGCAAGGCAGTGGATTACCTGGTACGTCAGGGCAAAGTGGAGCGCCGCCGGGGGCAGGGGACATTCGTTGTGCAATCGGGTAAAAACGTGCGCATTTCCCTGCCGCTCGACAGGCATCTTTCCTCAAGTGAAGCGACGCTGGGTCTCAATGAACCGGTAGTAAACCGCCTGATTTGCCTTTGTCATCAGGCTGCCTCGCAGGACATTGCCGATAAGCTTCGTCTTGCGCCTGGCAGCGAGGTGTGGTTTATGCAGCGCCTGCGTCTGGTCGGGGACATTCCCTTTGTTTTTGAGCAATCATGGATGATCAGCGACCCGTTTGACGATCTGAGTGATGCGGATCTGAACCGTTCCAAATATGCCTATATCAGCCGCAAAGGGTTTACCGTTGAGCGTTCGGAAAAAGAGATCCGCGCTGAACTCCCCTCGCAGCAGGTACGCGATATGCTGGGGATCAACCGCGATGAACCGGTCCTTCACGCCACTTCGATAGCTTTTCTGCGCGACAATATTCCTTTTGAGATCTCCGAGATCTACTACAACCAGCAGCACTATCGTTTCACCCTGACCGCCGCACGCCCCTGAGCCGACCAAAGGGCTAACTTTGTGATCGCCACCGCGTTTTAAATTTAGTGGGCTAGACAACTATACATCTACCCTGGCTATACTCCATCCCATGTTCAGCGAGTGCCCTAAAGGAAAATAACAATGAGTCGACCGGGTGAGTTTCTACAGGATTTAGGCAAGGCGTTAATGATGCCGATTTCCGTGATTGCCGCAGCAGGGATATTTCTCGGCCTGGCCGCGGCATTACAAAACCCAGCTATTGTGGGTGAAAGTATTATCCATGCCGAAGTGATGCAGCAGGTTATCGGTTTTATCCGTAAAGTCGCCGGGGCGTTATTTGGTAATTTGCCGTTACTTTTTGCGATTGCTGCGGCTATTGGCCTGGCGCGAGATGAAAAACCCACGGCGGCACTGGCAGCCGTTATTGGGTTTATAACTTTTCATGTCGGCGTTAATTACAGCTTACTGGCGCAAGGTTTAACGCCGCAAACTACCTCAGTGGCCGCATTATTAGAAAAAGGCTACAGCCAGACCGATGCGGTGATGTATTCCGCTGAATTTGCCAACACCTTAGGGATTTTTTCTTATCAGATGAGTGTGCTGGGTGGGGTTATTTCTGGCCTGGTCACGGTAATACTGCACAACCGGTTTTATACGATTAAACTCCCGGCGGCCATCGCCTATTTTGGTGGCCGCCGCTTTGTTCCTATTATTACTGTCATTGTCCTGCCGATTATCGGTGTATTAATGTCACTGGTCTGGCCGGTTATTGCCAGTGCGATTATCCATCTTGGCCAGTTTATTGGCGAGTCAGGTCCCTTTGGTACTTTCATTTATGCCTTTACTGAACGCATCCTGATCCCCACCGGTTTGCATCACATCCTCAATGAAACTGTTCGTTTCACCCCGGTGGGTGGCATGGTACATGTAGACAATGAAAGCGTGATTGGTGCGCTCTCTATCTTCAACTATGCGCTGGCTCACCCTGGCGCGCTGGCTGATGACGTGGTGCGAGAAGCAACCCGTTTCCTGGCGCAGGGGAAAATTCCGGTGATGATGTTCGGCCTGCCTGCGGCAGCGCTGGCGATGTATCACTGTGCGAAGCCGGAGCACAAGCAACGGGTGAAAGCCCTGATGATGGCCGGGGCGCTGGCTTCATTCACCACCGGTATCACTGAGCCCCTGGAATTCAGCTTTATTTTTGTCTCACCGTTGCTGTTTTTATTTCATGCGGTGATGACTGGTCTCTCCTTTGCCTGCGCGCAGCTTTTGCAGGTAATGATCGGCAATATCCAGGGCGGCTTTATTGATTTTATCGTCTTCGGCGTACTGGGCGGCGCTAAAACACACTGGTGGTTTGATTTGCTGCTGGGATGTATTTGGGCCCCCGTTTATTACTTCGCTTTCAAGTGGATTATTCTGCGCACCAGCGCCAGAACACCGGGCCGTGAAGAAGACGAAATGGTACATCAACATAGCGCCCAATTCGTTGATGATGATGCCGCTACGGCAAAAATTATCGCCGGCCTGGGCGGCAAAGAAAATATCCAGAATGTGGACTGCTGCTTCACTCGCCTGCGCGTGAAAATTAAAGATATGCACAAAGTCGACGAGGCCATTCTTAAACAAAGCGGGGCGAACGGGTTTATTCGCGCAACCGACAACGATATCCAGGTTATTTACGGACCACAGGTAGAAAGTATCGCCAGTGCCGTGAAACAAAATTTACTTGTTCAACAGACGCAATAAGAGAACAGATGATATGAAAACTTCTTTTAATATTGTATTAGTTGGTGGTGGTTCCACGTGGACGCCGGGCTTATTAAAAGCGTTATGTAAACTGAAAACGCGTCTGCCGCTGAAGAAACTGGTGATGTTCGATATTAATGAAGAACGTCAGGCGGTCATTGGTGAATATGCCAAAGTTCTTTTTCGCGAAGAGTATCCGGATCTGGAATTTATTTATACCGGCGATGAAAATATTGCGTTCAACGATATGGATTTTATCTTTTGCCAGATGCGAACTGGCGGTTATGCCATGCGCGAGAAAGATGAAAAAATACCGCTGAGTCTTGGTGTGATTGGTCAGGAAACCTGTGGGGCGGGTGGGTTTGCCTATGGCATGCGTTCTATTCGCGACATGATTGCCCTGGTGGAAAAAGTTCGCGTCCGTTCGCCGCGTGCCTGGATCTTAAACTACACCAATCCGGCAGCGATTGTGGCCGATGCGCTCAACAAGCGTTTCCCGCACGACGACCGTATCCTCAATATCTGCGACCAGCCGGTAAACCTGCTGCGCTCCTATGGTCGTTTGTTAAAGCGCGACCCGGCGACTTTCGATCCTGTCTATTTCGGTCTCAACCACTTCGGCTGGTTTACCCACCTGTACGATGAAAACGGCCACGATCTGGCGCCAGAGTTAAAAGCGTATATTGCGAAGAATGGGTTTATTCCGGCAGATGCTGAACAACGCGACCAGTCCTGGCTTGATACTTACGCGGCGGTGGCAGACATGCTGCGCGATTTCCCGGATTATCTGCCAAACACCTATCTGCAATACTACCTCTACCCGGAGTACAAGTTCTCCAGACTGGACCCGAACTTTACCCGCGCCAACGAAGTGATCAATGGCCGTGAGAAGAGGGTGTTCGAGGAGTGCCGCACGGCAGTGGCGCAAGGAACAACGCGCAATGTGCATGTCGTCCATAATGACGCCCATGGAGACATGATCGTCGAACTGGCCGAAGCCATTGCGTTTAACCTGAAAAAGAAATTCATCGTCATGGTGCCGAACAACGGTCTGGTCGAGAATCTGGACGATGATGTGATGGTTGAACTGACGGCGGAGGTAGGCAGCAACGGCCCGCGTCCATATGGCGTAGGTAAAATTCCAGTCTTCTATAAGGGGCTAATCGAACAACAGTTTGCCTATGAGCGCCTGACGGTTGAAGCCTGGTTTGAAGGTTCCTATACCAAAGCCCTGCAGGCATTGACCTTAAACCGGACGATTGTCGATGCCAGGAAAGCGCGCAAAGTGCTTGATGCGTTGATTGAGGCCAACCGAGACTACTGGCCGGAATTGAAATAAGTGAAAGGGAGCCTGCGGGCTCCTTTTTTCGGGCTACTTTCCAGAATACGAAAAAGCGTTACCCCTGAAACGTGAAAAATGCCACAATAGTGGCTGTTTATACAGTGTTTCAGGTTTGCTGATGGCCCTCACCGCCGCGCTAAAAGCGCAAATTGCCGCCTGGTATAAGGCGTTGCAACAACAGATTCCGGATTTTATTCCTCGCGCACCGCAGCGGCAGATGATTGCTGATGTGGCGAAAACGCTCGCCGGGGAAGAGGGGCGGCATCTGGCAATTGAAGCGCCGACGGGAGTTGGTAAGACGCTGTCGTACCTCATTCCCGGTATTGCTATCGCCCGTGAAGAACAAAAAACGCTGGTGGTCAGCACCGCCAACGTCGCCTTGCAGGATCAGATCTTTAGTAAAGATTTGCCGCTATTGCGCAAAATTATCCCCGATTTACGCTTTACCGCCGCTTTTGGGCGCGGGCGTTACGTCTGCCCGCGTAATCTGACCGCGCTGGCGAGCACTGAACCTTCACAACAGGATCTGCTGGCCTTTCTGGATGACGAACTAACCCCTAATAATCAGGAAGAGCAGAAGCGCTGCGCGAAACTAAAAGCCGATCTCGATAGCTACAAGTGGGACGGTTTACGCGATCATACGGATCAGGCTATCGAAGACGATCTCTGGCGGAGGCTCAGCACCGACAAAGCCAGCTGTCTCAATCGGAATTGTCACTACTATCGTGAATGCCCGTTCTTTGTCGCCCGGCGTGAAATCCAGGAAGCCGAAGTGGTGGTTGCTAACCATGCATTAGTGATGGCTGCGATGGAAAGCGAGGCGGTGCTGCCGGAGCCAAAAAACATGTTGCTGGTGCTGGATGAAGGCCACCATTTGCCGGATGTGGCACGTGATGCGCTGGAGATGAGTGCGGAGATTACTGCCCCCTGGTTTCGCCTGCAGCTTGATCTGTTCTGCAAACTGGTAGCGACCTGCCTTGAGCAATTTCGCCCTAAAACCACGCCACCTCTGGCGACGCACGAGCGCCTGAATGCCCACTGCGAAGAGCTCGGTGAGTTGATTGCTTCGCTTAACAACATCCTCAATTTGTATATGCCCGCCGCTCAGGAGGCGGAACATCGGTTTACGATGGGAGAGTTGCCCGACGAAGTAATGGCTATTTGTCAGCGGCTGGCCAAACTCACAGATATGCTGCGCGGGCTGGCGGAACTGTTTCTCAACGACCTGAGCGAGAAAACAGGAAGTCACGACATCGTGCGTCTGCACCGGGTTCTGCTGCAAATGAACCGGGCGCTGGGAATGTTTGAGGCGCAGAGCAAATTATGGCGGCTGGCGGCAATGGTGCAGGCCTCTGGCGCGCCGGTGACGAAATGGGCGACCCGGGAAGTACGCGACGGACAACTGCATATGTACTTCCACTGTGTCGGCATTCGCGTCAGCGATCAGCTGGAAAAATTGCTCTGGCGCAGCGTGCCGCATATCGTTGTGACTTCTGCCACTCTGCGTTCGTTAAACAGTTTTTCACGCCTGCAGGAGATGAGCGGGCTGAAAGAGAAAGCAGGGGACCGCTTCGTCACTCTGGATTCGCCGTTTAATCATGTCGAGCAAGGCAAAATTGTCATTCCGCAAATGCGCTATGCCCCGCTGGTTGAAAACGAGGCGGAGCACCTCGCCGAGATGGCGGCCTGGTTCCGCGAACAGGTAGAAAGTAAAGCCCACAAAGGGATGCTGGTCTTATTTGCCAGCCAGCGGGCAATGCAGCTATTTTTGACGTTTGTTACCGACCTGCGTCTGTTGCTGCTGGTGCAGGGCGATCAGCCACGCTACCGGCTGGTGGAACTGCACCGCAAACGTATCGATGATGGCGAGCGCAGCGTGCTGGTAGGGCTGCAATCCTTTGCGGAAGGGCTTGATTTAAAAGGCGACTACCTGACTCAGGTGCATATCCATAAAATCGCCTTCCCGCCTGTCGACAGCCCTGTGGTTATCACCGAAGGTGAATGGCTTAAAAGCCTCAATCGCTATCCTTTCGAGGTGCAAAGTCTCCCCAGCGCCTCCTTTACACTGATTCAGCAGGTGGGACGTTTAATACGTAGCCACAGTTGCCACGGTGAAGTGGTGATTTATGATAACCGCCTGCTCAGTAAAAGTTACGGCAAACGTCTGCTGGACGCGCTGCCGGTTTTTCCTATTTCCCAACCTGCTGTACCAGACGTTATAGTGAAGAAACCGAAACAAAGCCGCCGTAAGCGCCGCTGACATTGTGAGCCTGTGAGGAGTTTTGATGGATTACCGCAAAATCATTAAAGAGATTGGCCGGGGGAAAAATCATGCCCGCGATCTGGATTTTGATACCGCCCGGGGGCTTTACGCCCGGATGCTGGATGGCGATGTACCCGATCTGGAATTGGGGAGCATCCTGATAGCTCTGCGTATTAAAGGCGAGGGCGAAGCGGAAATGCTCGGTTTTTACGAGGCAATGCAGCAACGCGCGATGCGTCTGACGCCGCCGGTGGCGAAACCCATGCCGATCGTCATTCCTACCTATAACGGTGCACGTAAACAGGCAAATCTGACGCCACTACTGGCTATTTTATTACACAAACTGGGTTTCCCGGTGGTAGTCCACGGCGTGAGCGAGGATCCGACGCGGGTAGTCAGCGAAACCATTTTCGCGCTGTTAGGCATTGAAGCTACCCACCATGCCGGCCAGGCTCAGGCACGGCTCGATGGACACCACCCGGTGTATATTCCTGTGAGCGCGCTGTGCCCGCCGCTGGAAAAACAGCTGGCGCTGCGCTGGATAATGGGTGTGCGTAACAGTGCGCATACGCTGGCGAAACTGGTTACGCCGTTTGAGAAAGACGCTGCGCTGCGCCTTTCCAGCGTATCGCATCCCGAATATGTCCCGCGCGTGAGTAAATTCTTTAGCGATATCGGTGGTCGAGGTTTGCTGATGCACGGAACGGAAGGGGAGGTTTACGCCAACCCACAACGCTGTCCGCAAATCAGCCTGATTGACAGGCAGGGGGCGCGCGTTATCTATGAACGTCAGGATGCACTGGCGGATGTCATTCTGCCTGCGGCCAAAGATGCCGAAACCACCGCAAAATGGATTGAACGCTGCCTTGCCGGAAGTGAGCCCGTTCCTCAGTCGCTAAAAATCGAGATGGCGTGCTGTCTGGTGGCAACCGGAGAATCGGAGACCCTTGAGAGCGCATTAGCCCGTATCGAAGAAAGTTTTTAACTGCTGTTAAACGAAAAAAAGCCCGTCTCATCACTGGACGGGCCAAAAAGGGTAACAACAACAGGGTCAATGAGGGTTGGAGCAGTGCCCGCCGGAGGGTCGCCGACGGGGTAAAACATTCTTATTTGTAAATAACCGCCGTACCGCTCATTTTGTTATTGCTGTTAGCGGAGGTGATGCTGTAACCCGTTGCGCCAGCAGCGGCTGCTTTCTCAGCCAGCTGTGCTTCAAGACCGTCCAGCGTGGTCGCGCCGTCTGCAGAAACCACACCCACTTTATTCATGTTCTGCGCCTGTGCTGGGCTGATGGCTTGTGCTGCAAAGGCACCGAAAGAAAGGGTTGAAAGAGCGATGGCGGCTACAGCATATTTGATGGTTTTCATGGTCATAATCTCGCAGGTTATTCTGTTAAGGGGACGTTGTTCCGTCGATGTGATAAGTATCACGGTTTTTTGCGAGAGAGAAAATCTAAGAGAATTGACGACCTTGTTCTAAAAAATTGAACAAGCCACAGGTTATTGAAATTATTGTGATTTATTCATGGAGATTATGTATTTTACCGTTTTGGCAGGTGGGGAATTTTTTTTGGCACAGAATGCTACTTTATCTGCGAAATTTTGTGCGCAAAAAAGCAACCGCTTGCGCTAAGGAAAAAGGTAAAGAACAGTCAACGAAGCTGGCTATCCTTCGATCCTCTACGATTATATCCTGCATGTGTAGAGTTATGTAAATCTTTCTGTTGCTGGCATTGCAGGCAGAAACGTACGCCTGGAATCGCCTTGCGACGGGCTTCCGGAATCGGTTCCCCACACTCTGCACACTCTTTAAGGCTTTCTCCTTTCGGCAGGTCATGACGCGCACGCGCCACCGCATCTTCAATAGTGCTGTCTATTTGATCCTGTACTGCCCCGTCATTTGCCCAACCTGATGCCATTGTGTTTTCTCCTGAATGAGTAACAACATATCAGTATAATATTTGTGCAAGTATTCGCCATTTCAATAGGTGGGTGTTAAACGTTCAGGAATCAGTCGTTCAGGGGCAATGCCCCATTCACCATAACTTCTGAGACTTTTAGATAGCAGTTGATTACGTGAGGCGGCTTCCTTAACAATCCCGGCGGCCACATCTGGTTCGCACTACGTTCGACGCCCATCTCCTGCCTCCGGTCGGTTTGATTCGTGTTACTCACCCCCCGAGGCTCGCCCTTCGGACCAGCGTGTTGCGATATTCATAATCACTCAGGATGATGTTGTCCTGTTCCGACAAACCTCTGGCCGCCCTCCATCGCGCCCTGACCTTGCCACAGGGTTTACGTCTACCGATTTCAGCAGGGACTCAGCACCTTGCTGCGAATATTCTGCAAATTGTTAGATGGGTTTCGCTTTGGAAAACTCCATAAATAAAATGCCGCTCAGTTTGTTAACTGAACGGCATTAACTCAATACCTGCATAGTCGGGGATGTGGTGTACGCCTTAGCGATCATCCGGACGACGCATATCAAAACGCTGCGCGTCGGTAACGGTGTAATAGGCCGTCGGGCCACCTGCGCGAAGAATCGGCTGCGCTTTGGACGTCTGGTATATGCCATTTTCCAGCAGCGATTCATCAATATGAATGGCGACTGCCTCACCCAGTACCAGCCAGCTGTCCAGCGCCTCACCGTTTGCTTTAGTCAGTTGAATGCACTGGGATAAGCGGCACTCAAAATGCACCGGGCTCTCCGCGACACGCGGCGCTTTAATGATGCGGCTTGCAAGCGGCGTCAGGCCACTAAACGCGAACTCATCTTCCCCGTGTGGCAGTGAGGCGGATGTCTCGTTCATGCGTTCCGCCAGCGCGCGGGTCGTTAAATTCCAGACGAATTCTTTGGTCTCACAAATATTGCGCACGCTGTCTTTCCAGCCGCTGCTGGCGAAGCCGATAACAGGCGGGCGATAATTGAAACAGTTAAAGAAGCTGTACGGTGCGAGATTTTGCCGTCCTTCACCATCCAGCGAGGAAATCCAGCCGATAGGCCGGGGGCCGATAATGGCATTGAGCGGGTCGTGAGGCAGGCCATGGCCTTGAGACGGTTCGTAAAAATACATTGCGAGTCCCTGTGGAAAGCGAGTTTCTTTAGCCTCACTTATTTACCCTGCCGCCGTCAACGGGTATCTTACGCCGCTGCCAACAGGAGAATGCCATGAAAGCCCAGAAGCCGGGATTGCACCCGCGTAACCGTCACCACAGCCGCTACGATCTTGACGCCCTTTGCGCCACGATGCCCCTATTGCGTGAATTTATAATGACCAGTCCGGCGGGCGAACCGACGGTGAATTTCGCCGATCCGCTGGCAGTGAAGGCACTGAACAAAGCGCTGCTGGCGCACTTTTATGGCGTAAAAGAGTGGGATATTCCGCCGGGCTTCCTTTGCCCGCCTGTCCCGGGCCGCGCTGACTATATTCACCATCTTGCCGATTTGCTCGCCCAGAACAGCGACGGGGTCGTTCCATCGCAGGCCAGCGTGCTTGATATCGGCACCGGGGCAAACTGTATCTATCCGCTGATTGGTACCCATGAATATGGCTGGCGCTTTACCGGCAGTGAAGTCGACAATGCCGCATTCGCCAGCGCACAGGCGATCATCAATGCCAACCCGGGCCTGAGCCGTGCAGTACGCTTACGGCGACAAAAAGATCCGGCGGCGATCCTTGCGGGCATTATCCATAAAAATGAGCAGTATGAT
Organism: Phytobacter palmae; assembly: GCA_900112785.1. GTDB lineage: Bacteria > Pseudomonadota > Gammaproteobacteria > Enterobacterales > Enterobacteriaceae > Phytobacter > Phytobacter palmae. Next base: position 57,742 of record FONB01000011.1, read on the forward strand.
GCCACGCTCTGTAACCCTCCTTTTCATGACAGTGCCCAGGCCGCGCAGGCGGGCAGTGAGCGTAAGCGCCGCAATCTTGGGCTTGATAATGACGCTACGCTCAACTTCGGCGGCCAGCAGCAGGAGCTGTGGTGCGAGGGCGGAGAAGTGGCGTTTATCAGTAAAATGATTGATGAGAGTAAACAGTTCGCGCGTCAGGTGCTGTGGTTTACCTCTCTGGTCTCCCGTGGTGATAATTTACCGCCGCTTTATCGCGCGCTGACGCAGGCTGGTGCCGTTAACGTGGTGAAGAAAGAGATGGCGCAGGGGCAGAAGCAGAGCCGCTTTATCGCCTGGACCTTTCAGGACGAGGCCCAGCGCAAGCGCTGGGCGCAAACCCGCTTTAAGGTGCAGGCTCAACAGGCGGCTGCGGCGCGTTAACCGTTTGTGGCGCAGGGGTACTGCCCGGCATGGGCAGTATCTGGTAGGTTTGTACGGGTGCGCGAACATCGGCTAAATCGAAGTGTTTTTTCACCATGCTGTCCAGCGCGAAGCGCACCGTCCACTGTTTGAGCGGCAGTGTGGTGCATGTCACACGCAGTGTAAAGGCGGTATTGGTTAACCCAACCAGCCCGGCAAATGTCGGTTCGCCAATAATCAGCCCGCGAATATCCTCCATCTCCATCATTTCCGCGACGGCATCTTTCAACGCCTGACTCGCTTTTTCCGTGTTCTCGTGGCGATCCACATCATAGTTGGCGACAACCGAACCAATTCCGCGCACGAAGTTGGCAAAGGTGGTTATCGATGACCATGGAATAATATGGTACGCCCCGGTATCCTGGCGTACCCCAACGGAACGGATGGACATACGTTCCACTGTCCCGGTGAGCGGGCCAATGGTCACAAGATCTCCGGTATTCATCCCATTTTCGAACTGAATAAAGATGCCGGTAATAATATCTTTCACCAGTGTTTGCGAACCAAATGAAATCGCCAGACCCAGCGCCCCGGCTCCGGCCAGCAGCGGCGCGATATTAACGCCTATCTCCGAGAGCACAATCATCACGGTGATGGTACTGATTACCACCGCCAGCGCATTACGGAACAGGGTTAACAGGGTACGGGTGCGTGCGCTGGGAAGCGGTCTGCCGTGAATATCCGAGGCGAGGCGGTTTTCGATAATGCTTGCCAGCAGCGTCCAGCCGACGGCGGAGAAGAACAGAATCAGCGCGATGCGAATAATGATATCGACCGTTTTCTCGCCTGCGCCGTAGCTCAGCCAGTACCAGAAATCGAACAGCCCCCAGGCGTTGAGCAACAACATTACGGTGGTGCAAACAATGAGAATACGCGCCGCTTTCATCGACGCAGAAAGCCAGCCGTTAAGCCGCTTTTGCAGTTCCGGATAGTTACGTTGCACCTGCGGTGAGAGGGTTATGGTCTTATTTAACCAGCGCGAAAGCATACCCGAAAGGAAAGCCGCGATACTTAAAATCGCCAGGCTGCTTAATGACGCCCCCATCATAAATTTCAGGCTATTGCCGGGATCAAAGAGCGAGAAGAAGAACAGCACGATGAAGTACGCGCTGGCGAGCCAGTGCCAGATAAGCGCAAGAGCACGTATAAACAGGCTAAAAAAGGCAAGCGAGTGATCCGCAAGATGGATCAGGTTGTGCTGGATAATGCGCTTATTGCGAAAGATCAGATATAACGCCCAGACGGTAATACAGAGCATGATGGTCACGTTAGCCAGCGCGCCCACCTGCACATTTACCTGATTGGAGATAATCGGGACGGCGACAAGCAGACCGTAGCCAATCAGACTGCTTAGCGCACTAAGGCGCAGATGCCAGTAGCGGGCGGTGTCGTTCTCGATGCGAAATGGGCGCAGTTCTGCAATACGCGGGCAGAAAATAAGTCGCAGGATGGCTTTAAAGAATTCAATCAGGGCAAAAGCGTTTAAAAACAGGCTTTGCTGAAAGGCGATGGTCCTGTTTCCGTTATTCAGATTTGCGCTGAGGATCTGACCGACAAACAGCGTCAGCGCCAGTAACAGCAGGTCGATAATAAACGCGCCGATAATCATTGCCGGGAGCTGTAGCCAGTTATTCCGCTCCCGGTTTTTATTGCGCCCCCAATAGCCCATCTTGCGATATAGCGGCATCACGCTAAGGCGCACCAGCAGCCAGAAGGCAAATACCAGTACGGCGAGCAGTAAAAAATGTCCGGCGGCGCTGGTAAAGGTTTCAGGATTAAACGCTTTGTGCGGGGAGCTGGTAATGTTGCGATAGAGTTGAGCAAACCGCGACGCAAACTCCTCGCCGTAGCGGCTGCTGACTTCCGTGACGTTCTCCAGTACCGTTTTCTGCTCAACGATTTGGGGTGGCGTAATAACGGGAACAGGTTCCTGCGGTGGTGTCGCCGCGACTTTACGCAGCTGGTCAATCAGCTCCTGGCGTGATTGCTGGTTATCCAGCACATCTGCCAGCGCAGCATAGGCGGCTTTTTTTTGTTCGATATCAGGGGCAGGAGTTTCGGCAATGGGCTGTGTGCTCGTGGTCCCGGTTGTCACGCCGGGAATGCCAGCCGCCTGAGCGGGCAGCCAAAACAGACTGATGAGTAACAGGATCCACGGCATGGGTGCCTCCGGCGAGAAAGTCCAGCAAAATGATAAGTATAGATGCCGGGAAACCCGTCGAAGGAAATGAGATAAATCCGGGGGAGAAGGGGAGAATACCCTCTTCCCGACGGGAAGAGGGGAGAGACGATTCAGGAGACGTGCTGCAGGAATTCCTGTAAGCGTGGGCTCGGGGGATTCTCGATAAGCGTCTGCGGGTTGCCGTCTTCGGCAATCCGGCCTTTATCAATAAAGATCAGTCGAGAGGCAACTTTCTCGGCAAAGCCGATTTCGTGCGTCACGATAACCATTGTCATCCCTTCTTCGGCCAGATCCTGCATGACTTTAAGTACCTCATGGCGCAGTTCCGGGTCGAGTGCGGAGGTCGGCTCATCAAACAGCATCATCTTCGGTTTTACCGCCAGCGCGCGAGCGATAGCCACACGCTGCTGCTGCCCGCCGGACAACTCAGACGGATAGTGATGTGCACGCTCGGCAAGCCCTACTTTCGCCAGCAGCTCTTTGGCAAGCTTCTCGGCTTCGTCTTTTTTCGCACCGCGCACGCGCAGGGGGCCAAACATAACGTTTTCCAGCGCGGTCAGATGCGGGAACAGATAAAACTGCTGGAACACCATGCCAGCTTCCTGACGGATCAGACGCTCATCAACTTTTGGATCGTTCACTTTCAGGCCATCAACAATCAACTCACCGCTGGTGATCTCTTCGAGTTTGTTGATGCAGCGCAGCAGGGTTGATTTACCGGAACCCGACGGCCCGATAATAACCACGACTTCGCCCTGGGTAATGTTCAGGTCGATGTTATGCAGCACCTGGGTTTGACCAAAGTGCTTGGAGACATTTTTAAATTCAATCACAGGATTTTCATCCTTCTTTCAAGACGACGCAAAATAAAGCTCAGCACCAGAGTAATGATCAGATAGACAACCGCAACGGCGCTCCAGATTTCCAGAGCGCGGAAGTTGCCGGCGATGATCTCCTGGCCCTGACGGGTCAGCTCGGCGACGCCGATAACAATAAACAGGGAAGTGTCTTTTATGCTGATGATCCATTGGTTACCCAGCGGTGGCAGCATACGACGCAGCGCTAATGGCAGGATAACGTGGCGGATGGTTTCGCCCTTAGATAGCCCCAGTGCCAGGCCTGCTTCACGAAAACCTTTATGGATGGACAGCACCGCACCGCGCGTGATTTCCGCGATGTATGCGCCTGAGTTAATCATGATGGTGATGACGGCGGCGCTAAAGGGGTCAATACGCAAATCGTTGAATGCCATTGGCAGGGCGAAGTAGATAAACATCACCTGAACAACAATCGGGGTACCGCGAATAATCTCAATAAAAACGAGTGCGATGTGGTTGGCGATCCAGCCGCCAAAAGTGCGTGCGAAACCTGCCGCCAGTCCAATAATCAAGCCGCCAGCTAAGCCAAGGACCGAGATCCAAAGCGTCATTTTTGCGCCTTCAATCAGAAGCGGAATGGCAGGCCAGATGGCACTCCAGTCAAACTGCATGATGAGTTCCTGTAAACCGTGGTGGAAATGTACAAACACCCATAGTGCCGGTTTCCCGGCCTACGGGTGATAAGTCTGCTTACGTAGGCCCGGTAAGCTTAGCGCTGCCGGGCAACCCTACTGCACAGAACAAATTATTATTTAGGCTCGGTACCGAACCATTTTTTATAGATTTCGTTATAAGTACCGTTATCGCGCAGTGTTTTCAGCGCGCCGTTCACTTTTTCACGCAGTTCGTCGCTACCTTTCGGGAACGCGATACCGTACTGCTGGGCTTCCAGTGAGTCGCCTACCGCTTTGAACTGACCGTTGCCTGCGGTTTTGATGAAATACAGGATGTTCGGGGTATCGTGCAGAACTGCATCAGCACGGTTAGTGCCCAGTTCCATGTAGGCGTTATCAATGTTCGGGAACTGACGCAGGTCTTTGGTTTTGATGTTTGCTTTCGCGTAATCAACAGAACCAGTACCGCTCTTCACCGCGACCACTTTGCCGTCGAGATCTTTAACGCTTTTCACGTCGTTGTTGTTGGCTTTAACCATCACCATCAGACCGCTTTTGTAGTAGCCATCAGAGAACTCGATTGCTTTCTTACGCTCTTCGGTGATGGTGATACCGGCCAGCGCCAGGTCAACGTTTTTAGTTTGCAGAGCCGGGATGATGCCGCTGAAATCCATCGGCTTTAACTCGTAATCCAGTTTCAGTTCTTTCGCGATGGCGGCCCACAGATCAACGTCGAAGCCGACGTACTTGTCACCCTGCTTGAATTCGAACGGAACGAATGCAGTGTCGGTTGCGACAACCAATTTATTTGCGGCCTGGGAAGAAACAGCAAAGGCGAGAGCGAGTGTAGCCAGGGAAAGTTTGAATACAGACTTCATAGTTTTTCCTTTTATATCCACGGGGCGATCCCCTGCGAGAACGTACGCAGTATGAAAAAATCATGCCAGGTTTACAACCCGTTGTTTTGTAAAGAGACGACATTCAGAATCTGTGCACCTGATGAAGCGTGATTAATGCTGTGCACTATTTTGGGGCTTCATATTGGTGCGGAGAACTATTTCGCACAGAAATCATCTTTATTTAGCGCAGGAATGCACCATTAAACAATCTTTTCTTAACAATTTTGTGAAGTGGTGATAACAGTCTGGCGGTGTTTCAGGCAGGAAAAAATAAAAGTGCGCACCAAAAAAGTGCAAACCCCTTTGCCGGGGCGGCAAAGGGGTCATCAGAAGTCTCTATGTCAGAGAGCAAGATTATTCAATGTTGGATTCGATAAACCACAGGAATTTATCCAGGTCCCGTGAAGCGGCCGTAAAGATATCGGCAGTATCTTCATCTTTTGCTTCGCTGATGGCTTTACGCACATCATTCGCTACGATGGCATAACGGTCAGCCAGCTCTTTCAGGTGCTCCTGCACGCTATGGATATCCAGCGGGTAGCTTTTCAGTGCAGTCTTGCTATTGATAACTTGCGTCGTGCCAAGTGCGACGCCACCCAACTGCACGGCACGTTCTGCCATGGTATCAAGGTGATCTACGAGCGCGGTACGGAAGCCGTCGAGCATTTCGTGAACGGCGATGAAGTTAGCACCGCGCATATTCCAGTGAGCCTGTTTCGTGATCAGGGACAGGTCAATGAACTGGATCACCTGGCGATTAAGTAACTCGATAGTCGCTTTTTTATCGCTGTCTGATACATCGTTACGGGTATAAAGCAGATTAGACGCTTTCGTTTTAACCAGTTTAGCGGTACTCATAATCTCATATCCTCTTGATGTTTGTGTCCCAGGTAATTATCGAAACTAAGTATAGCACCAGATTTTTGATTGCTGTTTTGGATATACCTATCGGTTCAATAGCAGCGGTAAACATAAGGGCATAATGGCAGAGAATAATTACTATTTCGTACTATCGCGGCGCGAATAAATTATCAGTGCCGTGGGATAGGGATGTAAAAATATATATTGAAATGTGACAATTTATCGTTGCAGAACAAAGTTTATTGGCATGAATGCTTATTCAGCATGATATGATAACCATGCTGAATAATAATTATTAACCTATATCAACTTTCTCGACTTTAACTTCTCTGCGTAGCGTCATGGTTGAGCCTGTTGAGGCGATCACGATGCACATCAATGCGGCAACTTGTTGAAGAGTAAGCGTTTCATTTAAGAAGATCATGCCAGATACCGCTGCCAGGGCCGGTTCCATGCTCATCAGGGTACCAAAGGTACGCGTAGGCAGGCGGGTGAGGGCAATCATTTCCAGCGAATAAGGCAGGGCGGTCGATAATATTGCAACCGCAATGCCCAACGGCAGCACAGACGATTGCCATAATGCTGCGCCGGACTGGAAAGTTCCTAAAGGTACAAATACCAGTGCCGCTATTAATGAACCCAGGGCAACGGTCGCCGGGCCATGTTCTTCTCCGGCTTTATGACCGGAAATAATATAAACAGCCCAGCATGCGCCCGCTCCCAGCGCATATGCCGCACCGGCTAAATCCACATGGGAAACATTGTCACCAAGCGGTAATAAATACCACAGACCCAGCACCGCCATAATAACCCATAAAAAATCAATAGGGCGGCGGGAGCCAAAAAGGGCAACGGAGAGAGGACCGACAAACTCCAGTGCAACCGCTATACCCAAAGGTATCGTCTGAATAGAGAGATAAAACATATAGTTCATCGCACCCAGCGATAAACCATAAGCCAGTAACGGCAGGCGCTGTTCGCGGGTAAAACGCAGACGCCAGGGTTTAAAAATCACCACCAGGATAAGCGTCCCCAGCGCCAGACGTAGCGCAGTCATGCCCGGTGCGCCCACTATCGGAAACAGCGATTTTGCCAGGGATGCGCCCCCCTGTATAGAGCACATCGCGACGAGCAACACCAATACTGATAACCACACAGGTATCTTACGAGACGACCCAGGCATCCTTTCTCCTGTCAAATTGTGTCAATCAAAGTAAAACTTGCAGTCTACTTGAAATAGCCCCGGCTGGTTGAGACTTTGTTGAAAAACAGCGGCTGAAAATAGGTAAAATAGATGACATCTGATGGTTAATTAACCAGGTTGATTAGGAATAATCTGGATGAACATGCCGGGTATTAAGCTCCATAATGGCATGTTCTGCGGAAAAACGTTCGTTTAATGAAAGAGTTAGTAAACGTGTGAAATGTTCTGTTACATGAAATGGCTCTTTAGACATCGTTTATCCCAAAGAGTTTCTTAACAATTTTTGATATATTTAAATCTTAGGATTTACTTGAAGCACATTTGAGGTGGTTATGAAAAAAATTGCATGTCTTTCAGCACTGGCCGCTGTTCTGGCGGTATCCGCAGGTTCCGCTTTTGCAGCAACTTCCACTGTTAGCGGTGGTTACGCGCAGAGCGACGCTCAGGGCGTAGCGAACAAAGCAAACGGCTTCAACCTGAAATACCGCTACGAGCAGGACGACAACCCGCTGGGTGTTATTGGCTCCTTCACGTACACTGAAAAAGATCGCACTGAAGATGGCGTCTATAACAAAGGCCAGTACTACGGTATCACTGCAGGTCCGGCTTACCGTCTGAACGACTGGGCAAGCATCTACGGTGTTGTGGGTGTTGGCTACGGTAAATTCCAGCAGACCGTTGACACGGCTAAAACTTCAGATACCAGCGACTACGGTTTCTCCTATGGCGCGGGTCTGCAGTTCAACCCGATGGAAAACGTTGCACTGGACTTCTCCTATGAGCAGTCTCGCATTCGTAGCGTTGACGTAGGCACCTGGATCGCAGGCGTCGGCTACCGTTTCTAATTCGGCTGGCAATAAAAAATCCGCCTCAAGGGGCGGATTTTTTTGCCTGTTATTCAGGAAATCACTTAACGATGCGTATCGAAAACATCGGTCGCCAGGCGGTCATAGTCAATTTTCTGTAACTTAAAGTTGGTAATGTACACTGGCCCGACTTTTTGCTCGGACATGAACGGGTACGAATTTTTAATCTCCTGGGTGGTGATGCCTGTCCACTGGGAGAAGAAGCTCAGGAAATCGTTCGCTGAACGGCGCGCTTTAATCTCCCGATGCTTCGTGTCATCGCTCGACAGCACCATAAACGGCACCTGGAAGTTTTGTTTAAACAGGTCGTCATGTGCCAGATATTGCACGTCCGTCCCGCGCTCCCTGAATGTCAGCCCGTGGTCAGAGAAATAAACCATAGAGAAACTGTCATTCGTGGCAACCAGTTGGGAGTAGAGTTTACCCAACAGTTCATCCGTTGCGGTGATGGAATAGAGGTAGCAAGAGGTCTCTTTTGACTGCACGAACTCGCTGTATTTACCGCCGGAGCGCTCGCAGGTTGACGGGTGTGAGCCCATCAGATGCAACACAATCAACTGCGGCTGGGTGCGTTTGGTAGCCAGTACCTGATTGGTCAGCTTAAGCAAATCTTCATCACGGGTATTTTTATCCGCTTCGAAATCACCGCTTTTCAGGAACTGCACTTCATCTGCACGCTTCGCGATACTGGCAATTGCAGTGTCATACTCGCCGATCTGCCCCTGATTAGAGAACCACCAGGTCTGAAAGCCCGCGCGGTTTGCGAGGGTAACAAAATTATCCTGATACTGCGGCTTATCATCAACCACACGGTTGAGCGTCAGGCCCAGCGATTTCTGGGTCGAACCGCTGGCAGAGATGTAATCCATAAAGAACGTGCCATTGGCCTGGCTTTCGAACGGTGTATTGTTCCAGTGGCCGCCAAAGGCGCCCGCCGCGTCACGGCGTACGCTCTCGCCAATCACCACTACATAGGTATGATACTTCGGTTTGACGCCAAGGACAGTCCAGGTGTCCTTCATGCTGGCGAGCTGCGCCATGTTTTCCTGCTCTTTCACCACTTCATAGTTGTTCACCGCGACATCGCGAACGAAACGCAGGACCGGAACACCGGTATCAATCAGTCTGAACTCAAAGCCGCGGAAGTGGTTTTGCACCGGGCCAATAAAATAGGATGCGACGCAAAATACCACGCCGAGCGTATCCCATTTGAGCCACGGGGTTGACGGCTGCGTTACCCGGCGACGCATCGACACAATACCCAGCGCAAAAATAAACGCGCCGATAGCGTAATGATGCCATGGGAAAATCGTCAGAATTTCCGTCGACTCTTCCATATTGGTCGAGTGCAGGGCCAGCAGGGTATTAAAGTTCGGTGCGCCATAGGCCTGACCAAACGGGAAATAGCAGGCGGCGACGAGTGACGTGATACCAATGACAATTTTTTGCGCCCGGGGCGCATGTCGCCACAGTACGCACAGAGCACAGGTAAAGACCACGGCGTACAGGACACTAAATTCATAACCAAGAGCAAAATTAATCAACATTGACTGGAGAAAATAGAAACCTGTCCACGGATTGATTGTCTGGCTGCGGAAGGCAACGGATTCTTTAAGGATTATGCTCATAGATTACTTCACGAAAACGCCATGTGCTCACCCTGGCGAAAGGGTCAAAACCTGCCGGACAGTGCGTGGAGAGGGAAAGAGGTCCGCTTCTGCGAGCCGCAATTTGTGCAGGGCTGCGCAAAGATAAAGTTAGCCGTGCTGAAGGTCAACACCTGCTACCGTGTCGTTTTGGGAGGGCGGTTGCAAATCAAACAAATAAGTGAAAATTATGTGCGGGCAATCCGATTATAACGGGTGAATGTGACGGAAAAATGAAGCGGCGTACCGCGACGCCGCATTAATGAGAACTTTTATCGTCTTTCTGTGGCTTGCCGTTAAACATATCACACAGCATGTTCAGCAGCAGCAGACGAACTTGAAACGGGGAGTGAGTAAACACGCTCATGCACCTCTGAAATTCGTTCATGTTGACCTCCTTACTGATTTGTTCACTCCCGGCCATCCATGCCGGATTGAACGTATTACATACAGATATAGCACAGGCTATATTTTATAGCTATGGCTAAGACGTTAATTTTTTGTGCTGGTTCACCTATGGTTTACAATGTGCCTTCTCTTATATGATGCGGGTATCGCGTCACACCTCAGAGGAAGCACAATGAACCGTCGCGCAGGTAAGCAAACAATAAAAAAAGTGACGCTGGTAAATGTTGAAGAACATGTTGAAGGCTTTCGTCAGGTGCGCGAAGCGCATCGCCGCGAGCTGATCGACGATTATGTTGAATTGATTTCAGATTTAATCCATGAAGTGGGCGAAGCCCGCCAGGTGGATATGGCAGCGCGGCTTGGTGTTTCACAGCCAACAGTGGCAAAAATGTTAAAGCGACTGGCGACGGTAGGACTGATTGAGCAAATTCCCTGGCGCGGGGTGTTTTTGACGCCGGAAGGGGAGAGGCTCGCACAGGCCAGCCGCGAGCGTCATCAAATTGTTGAAAGCTTTTTACTGGTGCTGGGCGTAAGCCCGGAAATCGCCCGTCGTGACGCGGAAGGAATGGAACACCACGTCAGTGAAGAAACGCTTGAGCGTTTTCGTCTGTTCACTTTGCAACAAGGGTTGCCGTCTGAATGAATCTCCCATTCTTTCGCGCGTTGCTGCGCGATCGCTTTTTGCACCTCCTGCTGATTATTGGTTTGGGTCTCTGTTTTGCTGTTCCTTTTGCGCCCGCCACCTGGCCGGGTGCCATTGACTGGCACACCATTATTACCCTCAGCGGTTTGATGCTGCTGACCAAAGGCGTGGAACTGAGCGGCTATTTTGATGTGCTGGGGCGTCGCATGGTGCGGCGTTTTCACACCGAACGGCAACTGGCCATGTTTATGGTCCTGGCGGCGGCGCTGCTTTCAACCTTCCTGACCAACGACGTGGCGCTGTTTATTGTGGTGCCGCTTACCATCACTTTAAAAAAACTCTGTGAAATTCCGGTCAATCGGTTAATCATTTTTGAGGCGCTGGCCGTAAACGCGGGTTCGTTACTAACCCCCATTGGCAACCCGCAAAATATCCTGATTTGGGGACGTTCCGGGATGTCATTCCCGGCCTTTATCTGGCAGATGACGCCGCTGGCACTGGCGATGATGGCGACACTGCTGGCGCTGTGCTGGTTCTGTTTTTCCAGTAAGGCGCTTAACTACCATAGCGGCGTTAAAAACCCGGACTGGCAGCCCAGGCTGGTCTGGAGCTGTCTGGGCTTTTACCTGGTCTTTATTACGGCGCTGGAGCTAAAACAGGAGCTGTGGGGTCTGGTCGCGGTGGGTGTGGGCTTCTTATTGCTCGCACGACGTGTTGTGTTGAGCGTGGACTGGACGTTGCTGCTGGTATTTATTGCCATGTTTATCGACGTCCATTTGCTGACCCAACTGCCCGCGTTGCATCATATTTTAACCGGCACCAGCCAGCTTTCGCCTTCCGGTCTGTGGTTAACCGCCATTGGTCTGTCGCAGTTTATCAGTAATGTGCCGGCGACCATTTTGTTGCTCAATTATGTGCCGCCAGATACCTTGCTGGCCTGGGCGGTCAATGTCGGTGGTTTTGGCCTGTTGCCTGGTTCACTGGCGAATTTAATTGCCTTGCGAATGGCGAACGATCGGCGCATCTGGTGGCGCTTTCATGTTTATTCCCTTCCCATGCTGCTGTGGGCCGCACTGGTCGGCTACGGATTACTACTTCTCAGATAGTGCTGATTTGTCAGTTTATCCTGGAAAATGTATAGCAACCGCCTAAGTTTAGTAAACGGCGTAACTGTGACGCCGTTCACTGACAGGACTGTTGCGAACTATGGCAGAAAATTCAACCGCCCCTGAGAACGGGCAGGAAACTCAAACAGAAGAGACGCAAAATCGCAAACGCCCCGGTAAGAAGCCCCTCATCATCCTCGGCATTGTGGTGATGGTGATGGTTGTCGTCGCGCTGGTGTGGTGGTTACTTACCCGCAATGAAGAGACGACAGACGATGCGTTTACCGACGGCGATGCGGTCACCATCGCGCCGAAAGTGGCAGGCTACGTTACTGAACTGCGCGTAAAAGATAACCAGCAGGTGAAAAAGGGAGACCTGCTGGTGGTGATTGATCCCCGCGATGCCACGGCGCAGCGCGATCAGGCGCAGGCGCAACTTGGACTGGCGACGGCCCAGCTCCATCAGGCGCAGGCGCAACTGGATTTGTCAAAAGTACAGTACCCGGCCCAGCGTGACGAAGCGCGGGCGCAGGTATTGAAAGCGCAGGCCGATTTAGCCAATGCGCAGGCTGCCTATAAACGCCAGCGCGGCGTCGATCCTCGCGCCACTACACAACAAAATATTGACAGCGCCAATGCGCAGTTACGCAGCGCACAGGCGCAGTTGGCGAGTGCGCAGGCGCAACTGGAAGTGGCGGATCAGGTGCAGTTGCAGATTCGCCAGCAGGAGACCAATGTTGAGGCCCGTCAGCGTCAGGTGGATCAGGCGAAAGCGCAGCTTGAAACTGCTGAGCTAAATCTCTCATGGACAGAGGTTCGCGCGCCATTCGACGGTTTTGTCACTAAACGTAATGTGCAAACCGGCACCCTGGTGCAGGCGGGCACAGCGCTGTTTTCCCTGGTCTCACCGCAAATCTGGGTGACGGCGAATTTCAAAGAGTCGCAGCTTGAACGCATGCGTCCGGGCAATAAAGTGACGGTGAAAGTCGACGCCTGGCCGGATCTGGAGCTGGAGGGGCATGTTGACAGTATTCAGCAGGGGAGCGGTTCTAAGTTCTCTGCCTTCCCGTCTGAGAATGCCACCGGCAACTTCGTGAAAATCGTCCAGCGCGTACCGGTGAAAATCGTCATTGATAAAGGGCTGGATGCGAACCGTCCGCTGCCACTTGGTCTGTCAGTAGAACCTAAGGTAACTGTGGAATGACTGACGTTAGCCATGAAAACTGGCGACCGGCCAGTAATCCATGGGCCGTCGCCTGGGTGGTGACGCTGGCGGTCTTTATGGAGATCCTCGACACTACCATCGTCAACGTCGCATTGCCGCATGTTGCCGGTTCACTTTCCGCCAGTTACGACGAATCCACCTGGGTACTGACCAGCTATCTGGTGGCTAATGGTATCGTGCTGCCCATTTCGGCATTTCTCAGCCGCGTGTTCGGGCGTAAACAGTTTTTCCTGATTTGCATCGTGATGTTCACCATTTGCTCCTTCTTGTGCGGTATCGCGACGGAACTGTGGCAAATCATTCTTTTTCGCGTATTGCAGGGCTTTTTTGGCGGCGGCTTACAGCCAACGCAGCAGTCGGTACTGCTGGATTACTTCAGGCCTGAGGATCGCGGCAAGGCGTTTGGTCTCTCTTCGATTGCGATCATTGTCGCTCCCGTACTGGGGCCGACGCTGGGCGGCTGGATAACCGATAACTACTCCTGGCGCTGGGTCTTTTTTATCAATATCCCGGTCGGTATTGTTACGGTACTCGCGATTTATCAGCTACTGGAAGATCCGCCGTGGGAGCGTAAGTCAGACAAAAAACTGACCATTGACTGGCCGGGGATCGGCCTTATCGCTCTCGGACTCGGTTGCCTGCAGGTAATGCTGGACCGTGGGGAAGATGAAGACTGGTTCGCCTCTGATTTTACCCGCATTTTTGCTGTGCTGACGGCAGTCGGCATTGTCGGCGCGATTTACTGGCTGCTGTATGCCAAAAAGCCAGTGGTAGATTTGCGCTGCATGGCAGATAAAAACTTTGCTGTCTCCAGTCTGCTGATGGCGGGTATGGCGATGATCCTCTATGGCAGCTCGGTGGTGATCCCACAGCTGGCGCAGCAGGATCTGGGCTATACCGCAACCTGGTCAGGGCTGGTACTGTCGCCGGGTGCAGTACTTATTGTGCTGACTATCCCGCTGGTGCTCAAACTGATGCCCATCGTGCAGACGCGCTGGATTATCGCCTTTGGCTTTTTCTGCCTCGCTGCTTCGTTCTGGTGGTCGCGTACGCTGACGCCGGATATCGATTTTGAAACCCTGATGCTGTTTCGCAGTGCGCAATCGATAGGCCTGGGCTTCCTGTTTGTGCCGCTGACCACGATTGCGTTTATCACCATTCCACGTCAACTCAATGCCGATGCGGCCGCGTTATTCACGATGTTCCGAAATGTCGCGGGATCGGTGGGGATTTCACTTTCTACGGCGGCGATAACCGAACGGTCACAGGCGCACAGCGCCCATCTGGCGTACAACATGTCGCCGCTGAATGAACAGTTCCAGCTGGCGGTGCGCGAATCGGCGCAAGCGATCCGCAATTTCACCGCGCTGGTGGGTGACCCGATGAATACAGCGATGGGGCAGATGTATAAAACGATGATCGCGCAGTCGCGTTTTCTGGCTTATATCGACGTGTTCACGCTACTCAGTATTGTCGCACTGTTATTGATTCCTTTTTGTTTACTGCTATCGCCGATTAAGAGCGAAGGCAGCGCAGGAGCACATTAATATGTCCAGGCGTGGTGTTTCACTGACATTTCTTTCTCTTTGGCTGGCAGGCTGCAGCGTGGGTCCGGATTACCAGCAGCCGTCGCCGCAAACCCCAACGCACTGGAACGATCCGGGCGATAAAACCGTGGCTTCGCAGACCGTGTCGCAGGCGGTTAACCCGCGCTGGTGGACCACCTTTCAGTCACCGCAACTTAACAGCCTGATTGAGCGTGCTATTGCCGGAAATCTCTCGTTGCAACAAACGGTGCTGCGTATCGCCGGGGCACGTGAACAGATTAATCAGGCTGGCGGCGCGTTTTTACCGGCGGTCAACGGCAGCGTCAAAGCCACGCGCCAGCAACTGGGGCTGGAAGGGGAGCTTAAGTCCCATGATGTCTACGGCCAACTGGATAATGTTGACCCGCAAATCGCCGGGGCGCTGGGGGCATTAACCCAGCCGGTGAATCTCTATCAGGGCAGTTTCGACGCTCAGTGGGAGTTGGACCTCTGGGGCAAAGTGCGCCGTCAGGTTGAAGGGGCGCAGGCGCAGCAGCAACAGGCGATTGAGCAACGTAACGATGCGCTGGTGTCGCTGGAAGCGGAAGTGGCGCGCGCGTGGCTACAACTGCGCGGCGCACAAAGCGTTATCGCCACTTTGCAGACACAAATCGAAACCGCGCAGCAAACTTTCGCCCTGACAGATAACCGTCAGCGTAGTGGGCTGTCGCCGCAGATGGACGTGGAAAATGCCCGGGCTCAGGTGGGTAGTCTGGAGGCGCAACTGCCGCAGTATCAGGCTCAGGAGCGTCAGGCAATGAATGCGCTGGCGATTTTGCTGGGCAAACCGCCAGGTGCGCTGGACGGGGAGCTCAGGAATGTACAGCCATTACCGAAGCTGCCTGAGTTGGTCTCAACCGGCATCCCCTCGACGCTGGCCCGCCGACGCCCGGATATTCGTGAGGCGGAAGCCTCCTTACATGCCGCGACAGCGCAAATTGGCGTCTCTGTAGCGCAGCTTTTCCCGAGCCTGACGCTAAGCGGGCAGTTTGGTTTGCGTAACAGTGAGACCAACTGGCTCACCGACTGGAGCAGCCACTTCTACAGTTTCGGCCCACAGATTTCTGTTCCCATTTTTCAGGGCGGTCGGCTGGTCTCCAGCGTGAAACTTGCCCGCGCGCAGCAGGGCGCGGCGGTGCTTAATTATCGCCAGACGGTGCTGGAAGCGCTGGGTGATGTGGAAAATGCGCTGGTCAGCTATCGCGCCGATCAGCAGCGCGAGGCCGGGCTGGATAAAACCCTCGATGCGTTGCATAACGCTTTTACGTTGGCCAGCGACAGTTACCGGCAAGGTATTGCCAGCTTTATCGATGTGCTTGATGCCCAACGTCAACTGGCGCAGGCGGAACAGCAGCGTGCGCAGGCACGCGTGCAAAGCAGTCTGGATTTAGTGGCGTTGTATAAAGCGCTTGGCGGCGGCTGGGAGCCATATCAGCAGGTGCGTTTGCCGGAGTATTCGGTGTTTGGCGATGCGCCGCGCGGATAAAGTTTGGAGAATTGGGCAAGAAACAGACAGGATCGCCACATTCCACATCACGCCGTATTGCGTATAACTATCTGCGTCAACCAACAGTGTGAGGAGACGCCAAATGCGTTATCAAAAACTCGGCAATACCGGTCTGTTTGTTTCTGAACTGTGCCTTGGCACCATGACGTTCGGTGGTGAGGGCGGCATGTGGGGGAAAATTGGACAGCTGGATCAGGCGCAGGCTGACAAGCTG
The DNA here is from genome assembly GCA_900112785.1 of Phytobacter palmae. Taxonomy (GTDB): domain Bacteria; phylum Pseudomonadota; class Gammaproteobacteria; order Enterobacterales; family Enterobacteriaceae; genus Phytobacter; species Phytobacter palmae. The sequence continues at coordinate 74,040 of FONB01000011.1, forward strand.
GTCGGCAGCGCGCTGGACGCGGGCATTAATTTTATCGATACCGCCAACGTCTATTCCGAAGGCCGCTCCGAGCAAATCACCGGCCAGGCACTGAAAAATCTCAAGGTACCGCGTGAAAATGTGGTGGTGGCGACTAAAGTGTTCGGTGAAACCGGCACGGCGGGGGTGAACTCACGCGGCAGCTCCCGCTATCACATTATTGGCAGCGTGAAAGAGAGCCTGCAACGGATGCAACTGGATCATATCGATCTCTATCAATTGCACGGCTTTGACCCGGCGACTCCCATGGAAGAGATGCTCTACGCGCTGGATAACCTCGTACAGCATGGGCATGTCCGCTACATCGGTGTTTCTAACTGGGCAGCGTGGCAAATTGCCAAAGCACTGGGCATATCTGAACGCCTCGGGCTGGCGCGTTTCGCATCGTTGCAGGCCTATTACACCATTGCCGGGCGTGATCTGGAACGTGAACTGGTGCCGATGCTACAAAGCGAGAAGGTTGGCCTGATGGTCTGGAGTCCGCTGGCGGGCGGCCTGCTCAGCGGTAAATACAGCCGCGATGGTAAAGGCGAAGAGGGCAGTCGTCGCCTGGAGTTTGACTTCCCGCCGGTAAATAAAGACCGTGCGTTTGACTGCATCGACGTGATGCGCGTTATCGCCGAGGCAAAAGGTGTCTCTGTCGCACAGATAGCGCTGGCCTGGCTGCTGCATCAGCCGGTGGTGAGCAGCGTGATCATCGGCGCTAAACGCCCGGATCAGCTTGATGACAACATCGCCGCGACCCATATCCGTTTAACGGAAGAGGAGCTGCGCCAGCTTGATGCGGTGAGTGCGTTACCGCGTGAATACCCCGGCTGGATGCTGGAACGCCAGGGCGAATATCGTCGTAACCAGTTAGCCCACAAGTAACCCCCCGCTTTTTGATCTTTCCCCGGCGGCATATCGCTGACCGGGGATTTTTATTCCCGCCTGATTTCTCAATCCCGCTCACAAAAACGATCTATTCGTTTTGCCTGACTTTTCACCTTTGTCTATATGACTAGTCATATACATTAAATGACTAGTCATATGATGAGGGAGATGACCAGATGAGTAAAACACTGCCGTCAGGCTTTTTATGGGGAAATTCCGTTTCCAGTATGCAGACCGAAGGGGCGTGGAATGAGGGGGGGAAAGGGCCATCGGTTTACGATATCCGTGAAGCCAGTGAGTTTGCCTCCGACTGGAAAGTCGCGACCGACTCCTACCATCGTTATCAGGAGGACTTTGATTACATGCGCGATCTGGGCATGAACTGCTATCGCTTTCAGATCTCCTGGAGCCGCGTCTGCCCGGACGGTGACGGCGCGTTTAACGAGGAGGGTATCGCCTTCTATGACCGTTTTATCAACGATCTGATTGCTCGCGGCATTGAGCCGATGATCTGCCTGTACCATTTCGACATGCCGTTGGCGCTGGCGGAAAAATACAACGGTTTTACCGACCGTCGCGTGCTGGACGCGTTTGTCCGTTACGGACAGAAGATGATCGACTGTTTTGGCGATCGCGTGACCTGGTGGCTGACCTTTAACGAACAGAATATCTACCATATGCCGGAAGCGTTTCGGGTTAGCGGCTATCTGCGCGGTGACAAAACATTGCGCGAACTGTATCAAATACAGCATCACGTGATGATGGCCCACGTACAGCTCACTCAGTATCTGCATGAGACCAAACCCGGCAGGTTGATGGGGGGTATGCTGGCGCATCAACTTATCTATCCTGCGACCTGTAAACCGCGCGATGTTTTTTGTGCCCAACAGTACGATGAGTTTCTCAATCAGAATCTCCTTCGCGTGTTTGCCGGGCAGGGCTATAGCCCGGCGGTAATGGCAGTTGTTGAACGCGAAGGCTTTAGCGACATCTATCGTGCCGATGATTTAGCGCTTATTGCACGTGTGAAAAGCGACTATATGGCATTTAGCTATTACGCCAGTAAAACGCTTAACAGCGATGCGATCGCAGCAGACGTGCCGGTTAACTACTACCTGCAACAGGGCGATGTTCCGAACCCGTATCTGCAGGCCACTGAGTGGAAATGGCAAATCGACCCTCTCGGTTTTCGCGCCATTATCACCCGCTACTACAACGACTGGCGCTTGCCTGTTTTCCCCATTGAAAACGGTATTGGCGTGATTGAGACGTGGGATGGGGTGAATCCAATTAATGACGATTACCGTATTGCCTATCACCGGGATCACCTGCAGGCGATGAAAGACGCCATTTTTATAGATGGCGCGCAGGTAGTGGGCTATCTCGGCTGGGGGCTTATCGACATTCTCAGCTCACAGGGGGATATGCGTAAGCGTTATGGCGTGGTGTATGTCAATCGTGAAAACCATGACCTTAAAGATCTTAAACGTGTGCCGAAACGGAGCTACGCCTGGTTAAAACAGGTGATTCACAGCAACGGCCGCGACCTGTAATAGCAGCGTACCGTTTGATGCCGAACGAAGGGAGACCATGATGCCTGAAACAAACACAACAGCGAACATGCAGTCTTTTGTGGATAAGTTCGTCGATTTTTCCGCTCGCCTGGCCAACCAGGTCCATCTGCGTTCCTTGAGGGACGCGTTTGCCGCCGTAATGCCGATCTTTATCCTTGCCGGTCTTGCGGTTCTGGTTAATAACGTGGTGTTCCCGTGGATTCTGGAGGGCGAGACATTAGTGCGCTTTAAGGTCTGGGGGGAAGCGGTCATCAACGGTACGCTGAACATTGCCGCACTGTTGATTGCGCCCATGACCGCCTGGTCGCTGGCGCGCAATCGCAATTTTAATAACCCGGTTTCGGCGGTGGTTATAGCACTCTCCAGCTACATTATGATGATGCCGATGCATCTGGAGGTCGTCCCGGACGGGGCGAAAGCGACCGTTACCGTCAGCCAGATGCTCTCTTTTGCTAATATCGGTTCCACCGGGATTTTCGCCGGGGTGATTATCGGTTTGTTGTCGACAGAGCTGTTTATTCGCATCGCAGGCATCGAAAAGCTGAATATCTCTCTGGGCGAAAATGTGCCGCCTGCGGTGGGTAAATCCTTTTCTGCTCTGATCCCGACTATTATCACTCTGTCGACGTTCGCGGTGATCGCCGCCGTACTGGCAAATGTGTTGCATACCGATTTAATTCATCTGATCACCACACTTATTCAGCAACCGCTGCGGCTGATTAACACCAGTCTGCCGGGGACCATTTTTATCTATAGCTTTGGCAACTTCCTGTTTACGCTGGGTATTCATCAGTCGGTGGTGAACGGGGTGATTCTGGAACCGTTCCTGCTTATCAACACCAATGAGAATATGCTGGCCTATGCCAGCGGTCAGCCGATCCCGCATATCATTAACAATATCTTTGTGCCGACCTTCGGCATGATCGGCGGGACGGGCAGTACGATTTCCCTGTTGCTGGCGATTTTCATTTTCTCGCGGCAGAAATCGGCGAAACAGGTGGCGCGGCTGTCGATTTCGCCGGGGCTGTTTAATATTAACGAGCCGGTTATATTCGGTCTGCCGATCGTCTTTAACCTGCCGCTGATGATCCCCTTTGTTTTGCTACCCGCCATCGGCATTTACTTTGCCTGGCTGTGTACCACGCTTGGGTGGATGTCGCGTTGTGTGGTGATGATCCCCTGGACCACGCCGCCCATTTTAAGCGCCTGGCTGGCGACTGCGGGAGACTGGCGAGCGGTGGTGGTTCAGTTGATAATCATCATCTTTGGTGTATTCTTCTACCTGCCTTTCCTCAAAATAGCCGAGAGAGTGGCCTTAAGAAACAATGGGATAGCTGAATAATAAGAAGGAAAGGCAATGGCGTCGAAATACATTTCTATTGCGCGCGAAATTAAACATCGGATCCTGAGTCAGCAATATTCGGCCAGCGAGCCATTGCCCGATCAATTTGCCCTTGCGGCGGAGTTCAGGACGAGCCGCATGACCATCCAGCAGGCAATGCGTCAGCTGATTGTCGAAGGGCTGGTCTATACCCGCAAAGGTCTGGGCACCTTTGTGAGAAAGAATTTTATGCAACTCTCCCGCTGGGATTTACCTGGCAGTGACTATTACGGTGCAACCAAGACCTGGGAAAACGTGGGTCAGGTCACCAGTAAGATCATTAAATTTGAACTGCGTTTCCCGACGGAAAAAGAGCAGGACTCGCTACTACTTGGCCCCGACGAGCCGGTTTACGATTTTAATCGCTTACGCCTGCTGGAAGGGGAACCGGTGTCGCTGGAATTTACCCTGATGCCGGTAAATCTGGTGCCTGGGCTTAATCGTGGGCATCTGGAAAGTTCGGTGTTTCGCTATGTGCAGGAGGATCTGGCGCTAAAAATCATGGGTTCTTACCGCATCGTGCGGGCCCTGAAACCTGGCGTTGAGGACCGCGAATATCTGAACTGTGATGAGACGGACCCGGTGCTGGAAGTGGAGCAGGTGATTTATCTGGAAGATGGCACGCCGCTGGAGTATGCCCATTGCCGCTATCGCTACGATCATGGCGGCATCATTGTGGTCAATAACGGATAAAAAAAGCGGGTTTAAAACCCGCTTTTTTCATTCTTGCGCTAAGGATCAGTTCAGACGAACCGGCATACCGGAACGGTTCTGGATAGCCTGGTCTACGATGTTCTGATCAACATCAGACTGACTGGTCACGCTCTGTACACTCTTGGTCAGCGCGATTGGCACGATTTCGCCACCGTTGAACTGTGCTTCGGTGGTGGACAGCGGGTTATGTACTTCGATGTAGCGGCTGCCATCCGGCTCGGTGGTAGCTTTTACCGGCTCATCAATAAACTGTACGCGGGTGCCGACCGGCACGTTCTGGAACAGGAATTTGATGTCGTCGTTACGCAGACGGACACAACCGTGGCTTACGCGCAGGCCGATACCGAAGTTGGCGTTGGTGCCATGGATAGCATACAGGCGGCCAATGTACAGCGCGTAAAGACCCATCGGGTTATCCGGGCCAGCCGGAACCACTGGCGGCAGCGGTTGACCTGCGGCGGCATATTCAGCGTGCATTTTCGCCGTCGGCGTCCAGGTCGGGCCAGCCTTCTTACGTTCTACTTTGGTGGTCCAGGCAATCGGGGTGTCTTTACCCAACTGGCCAATACCGATCGGCAGAACGATAACGGTTTTGGTCCCTGCCGGGTAATAGTACAAACGCATTTCGGCGCTGTTGATAACGATACCTTCATGGACGGTATCCGGCAGAATCAGCTGCTGAGGCACGTTCATCACTGTGCCGCCTTTCGGCAGATAGGCATCAATACCCGGGTTCGCTTCCAGCATGTTGGAAAGACCCATCTGATATTGCGCGGCAAAGTACTCCAGCGGCTGGCTATTGTTCTCTGGAATGGTTACGACCTGGTTCTGACCGATTAATCGGCTGCCATCGGTCGGAAGCGGATAAGTTACAGCAGACGCGGTTTTGCAAAAGCCCACGACGGCAAACGCCGCCGCTAAAAGCGTTGTTAATTTCATATTCATGGTGTGCGAGATTCGTGCCACAGGCCGTTAGGTTAATGGTTCTTTCTAATAGATGGGAGCGCATTATATGTGCATTCCCGCGCACTGGGAATTGAGATGTGTACGAAATCACACTTTTTTCCCTTTGGTTTCATTTTAGCCCTTCGTTTCCGGGCAGGAATCTAATTCGGAATTGTGGCATAATAGGGTGTTTGTCACACATTTCAGGATAATTCCGTGTTAGTCACCAGCAACGTCACCATGCAGTTCGGCAGCAAGCCGCTGTTTGAAAATATTTCCGTCAAATTTGGCGGCGGCAACCGTTACGGCCTGATCGGCGCCAACGGGAGCGGTAAATCCACCTTTATGAAGATCCTCGGCGGCGACTTAGAGCCGACGCTGGGGAATGTCTCCCTCGACCCGAATGAACGCATCGGTAAGCTGCGCCAGGATCAGTTTGCCTTCGAAGAGTTCACCGTCCTCGACACCGTTATCATGGGGCATGGCGAGCTGTGGGAAGTGAAGCAGGAGCGTGACCGTATCTACGGTCTGGCCGAAATGAGCGAAGAGGACGGCTACAAAGTCGCCGATCTCGAAACGCAATATGGCGAGATGGACGGTTACTCCGCAGAGGCGCGTGCAGGCGAACTGCTGCTCGGCGTTGGGATCCCGGTTGAGCAACATTACGGTCCGATGAGCGAAGTGGCGCCTGGCTGGAAGCTGCGTGTACTGTTGGCACAGGCGCTGTTTTCCAATCCGGACATCCTGCTGCTCGACGAACCGACGAACAACCTGGACATCGATACCATTCGCTGGCTGGAGCAGGTGCTGAACGAGCGTAACAGCACCATGATCATTATTTCGCACGACCGTCACTTCCTGAATATGGTCTGCACCCATATGGCTGACCTGGATTACGGCGAGCTGCGCGTTTATCCGGGCAACTACGACGAATATATGACGGCGGCAACCCAGGCACGCGAACGTCTGCTGGCGGATAACGCCAAGAAGAAAGCGCAAATTGCCGATCTGCAGTCATTTGTTAGCCGCTTTAGCGCCAACGCGTCGAAATCTCGTCAGGCTACATCACGTGCGCGCCAGATTGATAAAATCAAACTGGAAGAAGTTAAAGCCTCCAGCCGTCAGAACCCGTTCATCCGTTTTGAGCAGGATAAGAAACTGTTCCGTAACGCGCTGGAAGTGGAAGCCCTTTCCAAAGGGTTTGAGGAAGGCCCGCTGTTTAAAGGGGTTAACCTGCTGCTGGAAGTGGGTGAAAAGCTCGCTATTCTCGGTGCCAACGGCGTGGGTAAATCCACCATGCTGAAAACGCTGGTGGGTGAACTGGCTGCGGACACTGGAACCGTGAAATGGTCGGAAAATGCGCAGATCGGTTATTACGCGCAGGACCACGAGTATGAGTTTGAAAACGACCTCACCGTATTTGACTGGATGAGCCAGTGGAAACAAGAGGGCGATGACGAGCAGGCGGTACGCAGCATTCTGGGGCGTCTGCTGTTCAGCCAGGATGATATTAAAAAGCCAGCGAAGGTGCTGTCCGGTGGCGAGAAAGGTCGCATGCTGTTCGGCAAGTTGATGATGGAAAAACCCAATATTCTGGTGATGGACGAACCGACTAACCACCTGGATATGGAATCTATCGAGTCGCTGAACATGGCGCTGGAGATGTATCAGGGCACTCTGATTTTCGTCTCTCACGATCGTGAGTTTGTGAGCTCGCTGGCGACCCGTGTTATTGAAATTACGCCGGAGAAAGTCATCGACTTTACGGGTAATTACGAAGATTACCTGCGCAGTAAAGGTATCGAATAAGCCAATACTCCCTCTCCCCTTTGGGGAGAGGGACGGAGTGAGGAGACTACAGTGTCCACTCGCTCCGTTCTTCGCCATTGATCAGCAGTTTACGTCCTTCTCCTGTCGGTAACGATACCTTAAGCGCCTTCCATGCCGGACGGTAATCACCGGTTGTGGCGATCGTCAGATTGATACAGCGAGCGTCGCAGGCCATCGTCCATTCCAGCCACAGGGCATTTCCGTTCTGATAACCCCAGCTCTCACCGTCATCTTCAAACAGCAACCCGGTTGAGCGTCCCGTTCCTTTCACCGGGAACAGTTTCAGCTCACGGGTATCATCCGCCGTCGCGCTAACATGTCTGATTCGTTCGCTGAGCGGCAACCCTGCTCCTGCGCGAACCAGTAATGGCAGTTTTTCCAGCGGCGCGTCGCGTACAATCCACTGCCCGCCGCAGAACCACTCATGCGTATAAAAATCATACCAGCCGGTATCATTCGCGGGCAGCCAGACACGGCGTTCACGCTGACCCGCTTCGACCACGCTGGCCACCAGAATATCGCGGCCCAGCAGAAAGTCGTCACACTCTTCAAACGTCTGCTCGTCATTCTCATGATCGAGGAACGTCGGGCGCAGCATCGGTTCGTCATCCGCATGCGCCTGCCACAACAGAGTATAAAAATAGGGTAACAGACGATAACGCAGTTCAATTGCGCTGCGAATGGCTGGTGTCACGCCCGGATACATCCACGGTTCATTCACCGTATGATCGTCATTCCACGAATGGATGGTGAAACGGGGGTGCATTACGCCGTTTTGTACCCAGCGGACAAACAGTTCAGCATCCGGTTTATCACCGGAGAAGCCGCCGACATCGTGCCCCACGTTATACAGTCCGGACAAACTCATCCCCAGCCCCATTCGCGTGTTGAAGCGCAACGTATCCCAGTTGGTCCGGTTATCACCGCTCCAGGTTTGTACGTAACGTTGCATCCCGGCGCAGCCGGAGCGGGAGATCAGGTACGGACGTTTATCCGGGGCAAACCGTTGCTGTGCTTCCAGCGATGCTCGCATCATCAGAAGCGGCATCACCGGGCGAATATGTTTGATGGCAATCTCGCGGCCAAAACCGTAGCAGCGTGCTTCACCGTCCCACACTTCAAACTCGTTGTTGTCATTCCACGTCGAGTCGATGCCCATCTCCAGCAGTTGCGTGGTCACGCCCTCCTGCCACCATTTGACGGTCTGTGGATTGGTAAAGTCGAGGTGAGACCCTTCATCGTCCCAGAAGCTTGAACGTTCAGGCGAATCGGTTTCTGAATCACGAATAAACAGACCTTTTTCGGCCACTTCCGGATAGCGCGGATGGTCCTGCAGCAGACACGGCTTAATATTGGCCGCCAGTTTCAGGCCCGCATCGTGGAACGCCTGGCTCATGACTTTTGGCTGCGGCACCTTGTCGTAGTTCCAGTTAAAGACATAGCGCTTGCCATTAATGGAGGTATAGCCCGAAGAGAGCTGGAACGAATCGCAGGGAATAGCATGTTCGCAACAGAGGCGAATAAAGTTCATCAGCTGGTTTTGCGCATCCGGCGCATCGGTGTAATGCATGGTGGAACCGCTGTAGCCCAGACTCCACTTCGGCCCAAACAGGGTTTTCCCGGTCAGGCGCACAAACGCTTTAGTGACATCCAACGCCCGCGCGCCGGTAAACAGGTAGTAATCGATATCGCCCGCTTCGGCCTGCCAGCGGCGGTAGGCGGTATGGTAATTATCGATTTCATTACCCAAATCCAGCCAGCAACTGCTCAGGTTGTCATAAAACAGACCGTAGCTGATGTCGTCCCGGCGGGTGAGGGTAAACGGAATATGTTTATAAAGTGGATCGGTACTGGCCGCGTTATAGCCCATCGCATCCAGGTTGCGCATCTCATAACGCTTACCGTTACGCTGCAGATCGCCAGCCTTCTCGCCCAGACCGTAAAACCGCTCATCTTTTTTACGGCTGAGGTAATGCGCCACACCGTCGCCATGCGCATTGAGTTGATAGGCGCTGGTGGGGCGATCGCTTGCCAGCCATTGCCACTCTCCGGCCTCATTGCGGTAGTGCCATTCCAGCCACAGCGGCTGGTGCACGGTGACCCGCAATGCTTCGGTGGCGATAATTAATTGCTGATCCTGTTGCTCAAGCGTCCAGTCCGGGCAACTGAAACCGCTGATATCTTCGCGGTTACGGCCTTCCCATGGCACATCCTGCCCGGGTGCAATACTCCAGGTTCTGTCCAGCGCCAGCTCACCCTTACGTTTTAACAGTACGCGGAACAGCGTTTTTTCCAGCACATACAGGCACAGCGTGTGCTGCCCATCCACCAACAGTTCAACGTGGTGAGCCGCTTGCTTTAGTAAGGTCCAGTTTTTCAAAATTTTCATATCAGACATCCATTATCAGACGCGTTTTGCGCGACTTTCAGCAATAAATGACACCAGGAAAATGGCCCCAATCAGGTCAAAAAAGCCCATTGCGATAAACAGCGGATTGAAACCTATTTTGTCAGCGGTAACACCGATCAACAGAGAGAAGAGGAAGCTCGCGATCCATGCCGCCGAGCCGCGCATACCGTTAACGGTGGCCATCTGGCCTTTATCAAAGGACTCCACCACCAGCGCACTGAGCATGCAGGAGATGATTTGGTGGCCGAAGCCGCCAATGGAGATCAGCACGATAGTGATATAGGGATCGCGGGTGATTGCGACGATGCCCAGCGAGATCATCAGAAATGCGCCGGTGACGGAGCTTGCGACCACCGAATTTACCCGGGAGCAGCCGAACCAGCGTGTATAGAGTTTGGTGAGGTAGCCGCTTGCCACGCTGCCCAGATCGGCGGCGAGAAAGGGGAGCCAGGCAAACATGGCAATTTGCTTAAGGTCCATCCCGTGCTCTTTCGCCAGATACAGGGGGACCCAAAAGCTCAGCACGGCCCAGGCCGGTTCAGCCATAAACGCCGGAATGGCGATACCGTAAAAACGCTTGTTTTTGGCGACGGTTTTCAGCGCGGTGAAGAAAGGGAGTTTGACCGCAGGCGCTTCGTTATCCTGCTTGATATAGGCAAGTTCATCTTTACTCAGGTTCGGGTGTTTTTCCGGGTTGTAGTAAAACGCCCACCACAGCAGTACCCACACCAGCGCCAGAACGCCGGTAAACATAAATGCACCCTGCCAGCCAAAAGAGGCATGGGCAAAATAGATGATCGGTGGCGCCAGCATGGCACCAATCGAGAAACCGACGCCAGCCCAACCTGCGGCAACCGGGCGCTCAGTTTTCGGGAACCACTCGCCCAGGGTTTTCGCGTTCGCAGGCGTGGCGGCCGCTTCGGATGCCCCCATCGTGAAGCGCAAAATGGCCAGTTGCAACCAACTGCTCGCACCCGCATGGAAGATACAGGCCAGCGCCCAGATGATGGCACAGACCATAAAGCCCACTTTCAGGCCAATCACGTCAATCAACCAACCGCATAATGGCTGGAAAACGGTATAGGCTAACTGAAAAGCGCCCACAATCCATGAGTACTGTTCGGTCGTAATGCCCATACTGGTTTTCAGTTCGGGGGCAAGAATGCCGAGAGAGTTACGTGTGATGTAGTTTACCGTGACGCCCAGTAAAAACAGGACCAGCACCCACCAGCGTAAATTTTTGACTATCCGGCGGCTTTTGCTTGCCACCACTTCATTATTGTTGATTCCCTGGCTCATTTTTTTCTCCACGCACCGTTCTGTAGGGAAGTCGTTGCGGGCCATTCGAAATTTGTTATACCGATCTGGACCGCATAGGGATTTTTTCTGCTTTAGCCTGAAATATGCCTACAACTAGTATGGAAGTTGTACGACATCTTTACGTTAGGGGAGAAAAAGGATCAGCCATAGTGGATTTTGTGCAAGGATTCTCATCAATTCGCCAAAGAAAAGGGCACTATGCTTTTCGGACCAGTATTCATGAGACTTCGGTTTCATGAAAATTTTCCCATGGCGGAAACGGAGCAAGATCACAGAATGGATAAAAAGCTAAAAATCACTGAAATCGCCCGGCGTACCAACCTGTCGACCAGCACTGTTTCCCGTGTGCTGGCCGGGAAGGCTAATACCAGCGAAACGGCCAGACGCCTGGTGCTGGAATGTGCGCGTGAGTTAGGGGTAATGGACGGGATTGCCGCCGGGCGGTTATTGCTCAATAACCTGGTGATCTTCGCACCGCAGCGGGCGTTTGATGAACGTTCCGATATCTTTTATTACCGCGTAATTCAAAGTATTAGCAAGGCACTGGATTCCCACGAGGTGCGGCTGCGTTACTGCCCGCTGGAAGAGCTGGACAGCGATGCTAATACCTTCATTGCACGAATGAATGAGCCGGAAACGCAGGCGGCAATTTTGTTGGGGATTGATGATCCGCATATTCATGAACTGGCAGCGGATTTTGCCAAACCTTGCGTACTGATTAACTGTCGCGATAAACGGATGCGCCTGCCGACGGTCGCTCCGGACCATCGGGCGATTGGTGAGTTTGCCGCTGATTATCTGTTTGATTCCGGTCATCGCGATATGGTGGTCGTGATGTGTCTGCGCCGCTATACCATGGACCTGCGGCTGGCAGGCATTAAAGACGCCTGGCAGCAGCGAAATCTGCGCTTTCAGAGTAAGCGCGATCTGATCACTGTCCCGAGTTTTAGCGCGAGAGAAGCACAGGAGCGGGTGGGGGAGTGGCTCGACTGTCCCACACATAAGAATCCGCCGACCGCGTTTTTAGTCGGGGGGGATTTTATGGCAGAAGGGACCGTGCGGGCGTTGCAGCAACGTGGCTTACGTGTTCCGCAGGATGTCTCGGTGATGAGTATTGACGCGTTCAACCTGGCTGCCATCCAGGATGTACCGCTGACGGCAGTTCATGTGCCGCGCGATGAACTCGGTACTGAGGCGGTCTGTATGTTGCAGCAACGGCTTATTCGCCCGCAGGCGGCAATTGGTTCGCTGTTGATTAATGGCATGCTGGTGGTGAGAGAGTCGGTACGGCGGATACGTCCGGGACAACGACGTACCGCCGTGGAGCGAGAAGGGTTGTATGACGTTTAGATCATCCCGAGCGCCCTTTTTCCATACTCATTCAAATCGGCCAGCGTGAAGCGCCCCTCCCAGTTTGCTTCATAATCTTCGCGCGGAAAATCACCTGGCGATGCGCCATTTTCCAGTGCGACTTTAGCTTTACGCGCCCAGGCGAGGTTTTTCTCACACAGGGGGGCGGCGGGAATATACATCACGTTGCCCCAGCCCTGTTGCTCTTTTACCGGAGCGACGGAGTGAATGACATCGCAATGCCACCAGACGGAGTCCCCCGCTTCCAGCGCCGGGATGGACGTTAACGCCTCTATCAATAGTGGATGCCATTTTTCAGAAATGGGTAGCACTTTACCTGGCGCCACACCACATAACTCATCTTCCGGTACATCGTCCAGCAGTGGGCGAAGCAGAACATAGGCCATCGCTTCCGGGATCGGCACGACATGCAACAACCCCTGGCCCGGGATCATATCGGATAGCGCCGTCCAGCCCTGGAAGGTGCGGAACACCGAACATTTGGTGGTGTTCTCGACGGTGTACTCTTCCACCTCAGTACGATGCGCGGCATCCCACGGATCGTATTCGTCCAGCCTGCCATTAAAAACGCTGGCAAATACCCGTTGATACGCCGGAAGCAGCCAGCGTTCCAGTGCGCCAGAATCGGTATGGGCACCTAAACCTTTTGATGTCGTTCCCGGCGGACGGCGACGAATACGGTCCGGGTAAATTACGCTGACATCCGGGTCAAACCACTTCGTACCTTCGCTTTCAAAGCGCCACAAACGGTTAAGAAACGATTGTACGGCAGCCATTTCGTCGCTCTGGCGCGCCTGCATTTGTGATTGTGACCAGTAGATCGGATAAATTTCCGGGCGCGAGGCATCGAGAGAGCCGAAGAAATTATCGCCTGGCCCTTTGTAGATGTCGTCAAAGTGGTTCTGCTCAAGATAGGCCATCATATCGCGGTCCCAGCCGAGCGCTCGCTCGCGAGGAAAATGCCCTTTGATAACCGCACAGCCGCGTTGCTTAATCAGCGCACGCTGTTGCTCGCTTATCCGTCCCTGTTTCACCTCTTCAAAGGGGATCACCGGCCAGACATTCTCACCCTGTGCCTTTAACGCGTTGATCTCTGCGACGCGCTGGCTAATCCGCGCGTGGAGTTGATTGAATACAGCTTTCACGTCACCGATTTGCTGGCGTAATTCCTGCTTCATTTGCCGGATAGCCGCTTTATGGTCGACGGGTAAAGTTTCGCTGGTGAATGTCATGCTGGCCTCTCAATCTTTCATTCGAAAGTAATTAAGCTTACAAATGATACTTTAAGTTAAAATTAAGTTAATGCAAGTTTAAAAACTTGATGCGGAGCACAAAGCTGAAAGAAGGAGAGAGAAAGGAAGAAGTGAAACGGCCGGAACGAACACCGGCCGGGAAAATCAGTGGAACGGGGAAGTGCCGTCCAGTACCGCCTGAATCACATTCAGTGCGCCCTGATGGTTGTTGTCATCGGTGCGATGACGGGCAATGGCTTTGATGGCGTCGCTGGCGTTACCCATGGCGAACGAAAACGCCGTCATGCGCAACATTTCGGCATCGTTGCCGCTATCGCCAATTGTCACACACTCTTGCGGTGAAACCTGCCAGCGCTTCAGCAGACGGGTAATACCGTTGGCTTTGTGCAGACCGGGAATGATCAGATCGACAAAACCAAAGCCGCTGGTCACAGGTTTCATAATCCCGTCCAGAGAAACATGTAATTTATCAATTAATTGTGGGATTTCGCTGTCCGGTAAATTGAGCGAAAATTTGAACAGGGTATCGTTGATCTGGTGGTAGTCACTTACGCGTTGCAGGCGATGATAGTGCTTTGCCATCAGGTCGATAAAACTATCCGGCGCGTTTTCGCTGACCCAGGCGCTTTCCAGCCCACAGGCGACAAAATTCAGCTCTTTGTCTTTTAGTAATTCGCCAATCACCACCTGGGCTTCGTGGCGGGTAAGCTCACCGTGAAACAGTTGCTGACCATGTTCAAAGACCAGCGCGCCGTTTTCGGCCACAAAAGAGATCTGATCTTTCAGTTCCGGGAAAAAGGAAATGAGCTGGTAATACTGGTTGCCGCTGGCGACGACAAATTCAATATCACGTTGCCTGAGTTGGGCAAACTGCGCCATAAAACGATCGCGGTCGTATTGTTTGGCGTCGTCAAGAAAAGTTCCGTCCATATCAGTGACGATAACTTTTACAGTCATACATATGCTCCTGGTCTGGGTACCACTCGTAACATTGTAATAACAGTGTGACCTGAAGCACAAATTTATTTCATTCGAAAGTAAAAGCAAAACGGCAACCTCAGGTTGCCGTTTCAACTTTTTTCCCTCTTACAGGAGGAGAGGAGACGTGTTTCATCTATTTGAGATGTCACGTTGCCCGGCTAAGCGCAGCGCCAGCCGGGGTGGGAAGTTAAAGTGTATGCTCGGTGCGCGCAATAATGTCATCCTGCGCATCCGGTGACAGAGCGGTGAAGAACGCGGAATACCCTGCAACACGCACCACCAGGTCGCGATATTGATCCGGGTGTTTTTTCGCTTCCAGCAACGTTTCACGGGAGACAATATTGTACTGAATATGCCAGCCTTTATGATCCTCAAAGAAAGTGCGCAGCAGCAGCATCAGTTTCTGCCTGTCACTGTCATTCTCAAGCGTTGACGGGTTCAGCTTCTGGTTAAGCAATACGCCGCCGAGAATCGCCGCCGTCGGCAGTTTCCCTACCGAACCGATTACCGCCGTTGGGCCAAGATGATCTGTCCCTGATGCCGGACTTGCCCCTTCGGCGAGCGGAGTTCTGGCTTTACGTCCGTCCGGTGTCGCCATAGTTGCCGCACCAAATGGCACATTCGCGGAGATAGAAGAGGTCCCGGCGTAATAATTGCCGCCAATCGGACCGCGTCCGAAACGTGGGTTATGGTAATTTTTCAGCTCGTCGATATAGGTCTGGTAAGCGCGTACCAGCAGCGCATCCACACTGTCATCATCATTGCCATACTTCGGCGCACTGTTAATCAAGCGCTGGCGTAACTGCTCATGCGTCAGACCGTCGAAATCAGCGGCCAGCGCCTCAGCGAGCTGCTGTTGCCCGATAGTACCCTGCTCGAACACCAGTTTTTTGACCGCTGCCAGGCTGTTTCCGAGGTTGGCGATGCCCACCTGCAGACCAGAGACCCAGTCATATTTTGCGCCACCCTGTTTTATACTTTTTGCCCGTTCGATACAGTCATCTACCAGTGCGGAACAGAGAATATCGTGGACGTTCTCTTCGAGCATGGTGTCAACAACGTACTCAATTTCAATAGATTTACGGGTGTAGTAGCGTATCTGGCTATCCCAGTCGGCCATCACCTCGTCAAAGCCGGTGAAATTGCCTTTCGACAACGCATGCTCCTGCGGCAGGAACACTTTGCCACTGGTGGCATCACGTCCCCCCTCCAGTGCAGCCAGCATAACGCGGGCAAAGTTGATAAAGCTCATCCCGGTGCAGCGATAACCCCATTTACCGCCGACGGCGGTCTCGATACAACCAATCGCCGCGTAGTCGTATGCATCCTGCGGTTCGACGCCAAGTTTAATAAACTCAGGGATCACGATTTCATCGTTGTTAAACGCCGGCATCCCGAAGCCGCAGCGGATCACCTGTACGCAGGCATCCAGGAAATCGTTACTCATACCCGCGTGATAGCGTACGCTGAGGTTCGGCTGGGTGGAGCGCAGGCGGCCACAGGATTCCAGAATCGCGTAGGAGAGCGGATTGACGGCATCCATTGGCGCATTGTTGACCAGTTTCTGACCGCCAATGGTCACGTTCTGGTAGAGCGGGCTGCCCGCAGAGGCTTTGGAGTGCGAGCCGGAGCGGATTTTATTCACTTCCAGCAATTTCAGCCAGCAGCCGTGCAGCATTTCGATGGCCTGCTCGCGGGACACCGACTGGTCCAGCTCCACATCGCGACGATAGTAAGGATACAGATACTGATCCATGCGCCCAAAGGAGACAGAATGGCCGTTGGATTCAATTTGCAGGATTAACTGGATGAAATAGCACAGTTGCAGTGCCTGCCAGAACGTTTTCGGCGGCTCGTGGGCAATCACATCGCAGTTTTCCGCCATCGCCAGCAGTTCATCCCGGCGGCTGACGCGGGTTTCCGCACTGGCCATCTGACGGGCGAGGTCGGCGAAACGTTCAATATGCTGGCTGACGGCATTGAGCACGATATCAATCGCTTTCAGGAACTGTTCGCCGTGCAAATCCTCCAGCACGGTGAGGTTAATGCGTGAACGGCGCTCGCCCACTTTATGACGCAGGCCGTCCAGCCCTTTTTCCAGTAGCAGCGGGAAATTCACCGCCAGATGCGCGTCGCCCGAAGTCATATTGCCTTCGGCCTTGATAATGCCGGTTTCCAGCAGCGCTTTTTGCTCATCGGTAAACATGCCGTAGCAGCGATCCTGCACGGTCTGGCCGCGCCACCACGGACAAATGGCATGCAGTACCTGTTTATTTTCTTCGCTCACCGCAAAGCCAGCACCAGGACGATCCGCCAGGTCATCGATCTCTTTTTCAATCCAGCTGACGGTATATTCCGGGAAGATAGGCGCGGCTCGCACTTCGCTTGCCTGGTTGCCGACGATCAGTTCGTCGTGCTTGATCCAGATGGTGCGCTCAGCCAGATGGTGCGCCAGCGCCAGCGCGCGGCGTACCGGAATGGGCTTATCCATATGCTGCTGATACATCTCGGTATAGTGCTGTGCGCGCTCGGTACAAACCGGCGGTTTTACAATATGCACCAGCGCATTCTTATGCGCCTTAATACGATCGGTCAGGGTCGAAAGTTGCAAAGTTGTCATGAGATTATCCTCGTAATAGTGCTGTCAGCCCTTTCTGGCTGGCGTAGTTCTGGGCGAATGCCAGTAACGCCGGTGCATCAAGCGGCTTGTCAGGAGCGGTGTAGGGTTGACTGAGTAAGGTGTATTTATTCATGCCCAGCGTGTGATAGGGCAAAAAGTGGATCTCGCGGACGTTCAGTTCATCGGCGGCGAAATTGGTGATATCAGAAATGGATTTTTCATCGGCATTGAAGCCAGGAATCAACGGCACGCGGATGGTCATCTGCTTACCGGCATTCGCCAGTCGTTTCAGGTTATCCAGCACGCGTCTGGCGCTGCCGTCAGTCCACTGTTTAAACGCGATGCTATCAACATGTTTTAGGTCGGCAAGAAACAGATCCACATAGGGCAGCGAGCGCTCTATGTAGTGCCAGGGTACGTGCAGGCATGTTTCAACGGCGGTATGAATGCCTTGTTCATGGCTTGCTTTAAAGAGGGCGAAAACCAGGTCCGGTTGCATAAACGGCTCACCACCGGAAAGCGTAATACCCCCGCCGCTGCGGGAATAAAAAGCTTTATCGCGCAATACTGCTGCCATGATGTCATCGACGGATTTACCTTCCCCGCAGACGGTCAACGCCTGTGTCGGGCAGCAAGTGGTCAGGATATTAAGGTCGCTCTCCGTCAACTTTTCACGGGCAATCAGCAGACCGTTAAGTGCCCGGCGAATAGCCTTCGGGGCGGCCTGCTGGCAAAGATCGCAACCTTCCAGGCACAATCTGGCGTCGAACAGCACTTCGCGTTCGCGGGCGCGGCTTTCGGGGTTCTGACACCAGCGGCAGCCTAATGAACAGCCTTTCAGAAAGACGACGGTGCGAATACCTGGGCCATCATGGGTGGAGTAGCGTTGAATATTGAAAATCATAGGTTGCCCTCATCTTGCGTATGAAGATTAAATTACTTTCGAATGAAAGTTATATTGATTAAGGTCAACTCTCGGGCAGGTTAATGCGTGTTAGTTTTAAAGCATGCTGAATCTCACATTTTGAGGGTGAAAGAATGGAACTGTATCTCGATACATCAGACGTGGCGGCGGTGAAACGGCTGGCGCGCATTTTTCCGCTTGCGGGCGTAACCACCAATCCAAGTATTGTGGCGGCGGGTAAAACGCCGGTTGAGGTGTTGCTGCCGCAATTGTACGACGCGCTGGATGGCAAAGGTCGCTTATTTGCCCAGGTTATGGCGAACACCGCTGAGGGTATGGTGGCGGATGCGCATAAGCTACGCGCTATTATTCCCGATCTGGTGGTGAAAGTGCCGGTGACGGCGGAGGGGCTGGCAGCTATTAAGTGCCTGAAAGCAGAAGGTATCCCAACGCTTGGCACGGCCGTATATGGCGCCGGGCAGGGGCTGTTGTCTGCGCTGGCGGGGGCGGAGTATGTCGCACCCTATGTGAACCGCGTGGATGCGCAGGGCGGTGACGGCATTCAGACAGTAAATGACTTACAACGTTTGCTGAGCCTGCATGCGCCAGGGGCGAAGGTGCTGGCGGCCAGCTTTAAGACGCCACGTCAGGCGCTGGAGTGCCTGCTGGCAGGCTGTGAGTCAATTACGCTGCCGCTGGATGTGGCACAACAGTTTATCGCCGCGCCAGCGGTGGATGCGGCTATCGCGAAGTTCGAGCAGGACTGGCAAACGGCGTTTGGCCGTACATCGATTTAATCCTGTGCGCTCTGGTGTCCCCACTGGACGTGGTTTCAATCTGGTGCTCAGGGGGTCACATCAACGTCATTTCCCGGATGGCGGCGTAAATGTCTTGTCCGGGCTACAGGACAAGGCCGATGCCAGGATAGCCCGGCTGGCGCAGCGCCAGCCGGAAGGTATCACCAGTGTCTTATCTCGTGCAGATCGGCTCTCTCTTTGGCGAAGAGGGAGTGAAAACACTAAAAAGGCAACTTACGTTGCCTTTTGCTGTTTAGCTCCGCAGACCTCACACCGAGGGTCACGCATCAGCTTCAT
The DNA here is from genome assembly GCA_900112785.1 of Phytobacter palmae. Taxonomy (GTDB): domain Bacteria; phylum Pseudomonadota; class Gammaproteobacteria; order Enterobacterales; family Enterobacteriaceae; genus Phytobacter; species Phytobacter palmae. The sequence continues at coordinate 93,349 of FONB01000011.1, forward strand.
TTCGCGAAACTGGCAGGTCATAGCGTCATACATCACGATTTTTCCGGCGGCAGGCACGCCATAGTGTGTCAGCACTTTGATTGCTTCCAGCGCCTGTAGCGAACCGATGACTCCTACCAGCGGTGCCATGACGCCCGCTTCGACACAGGTGAGCGCGTTTTCACCAAACAGACGGCTCAGACAACGGTAGCAGGGCTCGCCGTCCCCCCAGGTAAAGACACTGATTTGCCCCTCCATACGAATGGCGGCACCGGAGACCAGCGGAATATGATGCGCGAAGCATCCGGCGTTAAGCTGATTGCGAATGGCGACATTATCCGTGCAATCCAGCACCAGATCGTGGGTGGCAATCTGCGCTGACAGGGCGCTTTCATCCAGCATGGCGTTAAGGGTATCGAGCTGAATATGCGGGTTAATTCGCGCCAGTGCGGCTCTGGCGGACTCCACTTTCGGCTCGCCAATCGTCGTATCGCTGTGCAGCGTCTGGCGCTGGAGATTGGAGAGCGCCACGGTATCAAAATCCAGAAGCGTCATCTGACCAATACCCGCCGCTGCCAGATATTGCGCAGCAGCGCAGCCCAGACCGCCCAGCCCCACTACCAGCACGCGTGAAGCTTTTAACCGCTCCTGCCCGTCAAAATCGAAGCCGCGCAGAATAATCTGTCGGTTATAGCGCAGCATCTCCTCATCGCTCAGCTCAACTGACATCTTAGCCCCCGAAGAGATGGTTAAAAATTTCAACCTCAACCCATTCGCCTGGTTCCACATGACCACGCTCACACTCCAGCACCACAAAGCAGTTGCCCTGACTAAACGAACTGAAGATATGCGATCCCTGCGGGCCGGTGGTGCTGACAATCAGCTCGCCGCTGCTATCGCGGCTGAGGATGCCACGCTGGAAATCAAGACGCCCCGGCGTTTTCTTAAGGCGCGTTGCCGCGCGGGCGCGCAGTCGCAGCGGCAGCGGGCTTGCGGTATTGCCGCTCAGCTTCGCCAGTAGCGGCTGCACTAACTGGTAGAAGGTCAGTGCGGCGGAGACCGGATTGCCGGGCAATCCACAGAACCAGCTTTTCCTGAGGCTGCCGAAGGCGAATGGTTTGCCGGGCTTAATGGCGAGCTTCCAGAAAGTGATTTCACCCACGTCATTGAGGATAGTTTTGGTGTAATCCGCTTCACCCACCGACACACCGCCGGAGCTGATCACCACGTCGGCCTGCTGGTCAGCGGTGATAAAGGTCTCACGCAGAATTGCGGGATCGTCACGCACGATGCCAAGGTTGATGACCTCGCAGCCCAACTGTTCCAGCATCAGGTGCACTGTCAGGCGATTGGTATCGTAGATTTGTCCGTCAGCCAGCGGCTGGCCTGGCAGTTGCAGCTCATCGCCAGTGGAAAAGAGCGCCACGCGGACCCTGCGCACGACCGCCACTTCGGCAATACCCAGCGAGGCGAGCACCGGTAGTTCGGCGGCGGTCAGTTTTTTCCCGGCGCTGAACACGGCAGCGCCCGCGCGAATATCTTCGCCTGTCAGACGGATGTTTTGCCCGGCCCTGACCTTACCGGTGAAGCGCACGCCCGCGTCGGTTTGCTCGGTCTCCTCCTGCATTACCACGGCTTCACAGCCAGCCGGGACCGGGGCTCCGGTCATAATGCGCACGCAGGTGCCGGCAGGCCACTCGCCGTGAAATGGCTGTCCGGCGAAAGCTTTTCCGGCAACCGGCAGCGGTTCACCTTTTTCGATATCGGCCAGGCGGACGGCATAACCGTCCATGGCGGCATTGTCAAAACCCGGCACATTGAGCGGTGAAATCACGTCCTGCGCCACAACGCGGCCAAAACAGTTCAGCAGCGGTAAAGTTTCGCTCTCTGTGAGTGGCGAAACGCGGGAAAGCATTTGCGCCAGGGCCGAATCCAGCGGGATCAAGCCTGCGGTATATTCCATAATTTACTCCAGCACCACGCGTGAAAGGGGCCATTATGGCAGAAAATGAGGCCTGACTGCATGTCCTCCTCAAGTACCAGAGTGAGATGCCTGCTTTACATCGCAGGATCGACTTTCTATATTCAAAAATTGTATGAAGCTGTGACGACGATAATGATATTTATAGAAAAAGCAGCAAGCTATCCTGACCGGGCGATAAAAAAATGACCAAAGCGGTAATTGCAATTCATGGTGGCGCAGGGGCCATCTCCCGCGCGCAACTGAGCCCGGAAAAAGAACGGCAGTATATTGCCGCACTCTCGGCCATTGTCGAAACCGGCCAGAAGATGCTCAATGCCGGAGAAAGCGCGCTGGATGTGGTAACGGAGGCCGTGCGCTTACTTGAAGAGTGTCCGCTGTTTAACGCGGGCATTGGTTCTGTTTTTACCCGTGATGAAACCCACGAGCTGGACGCCTGTGTAATGGACGGGTACTCACTGCGCGCTGGCGCTGTCGCCGGTGTTAGCCGCTTACGTAATCCGGTGCTGGCGGCACGGCTGGTGATGGAACGCAGCCCGCATGTGTTGCTGGTGGGGGAAGGGGCGGAGAAATTTGCCTTTGCCGAAGGGATGGAGTCGGTGTCTCCCGAAATTTTTTCCACGCCGGAGCGGTACGAACAACTGCTTGCCGCCCGTGCGGCAGGACAGACCGCGCTGGATCATGGCGGCGCGCCGCTGGATGAAACGAAAAAAATGGGCACCGTCGGGGCGGTGGCGCTGGATAAACAGGGAAACCTGGCGGCGGCGACCTCGACAGGCGGAATGACCAATAAATTACCGGGGAGGGTAGGAGACAGTCCGCTACCCGGCGCAGGGTGTTATGCCAACAACGCAAGCGTAGCGGTCTCCTGCACCGGAACAGGGGAAGTGTTTATCCGCGCGCTGGCTGCCTATGATATCGCTGCGCTGATGGATTATGGCGGATTAAGCCTGCACGAAGCCTGTGAAGCCGTGGTGATGGATAAACTGCCTGTGCTGGGCGGTAGCGGCGGCCTGATTGCCGTCGATCGTGATGGAAATATCGCATTGCCTTTCAACAGCGAAGGGATGTATCGGGCCTGGGGCTATGCCGGAGATGCGCCAAGCGTAGGGATTTATCGTGAATAAGGAGAGTGGGGTGTCGCACGGGTATAAAACAGACGCCGATGTGGTGCTGGATGTCAGCAATCTGAATGTCGCGTTTCGTCATGAAAAACAGCTCACCCAGGCGGTGCGTAACCTGTCATTTACCCTTAAACGCGGTGAAACGCTGGCGATTGTCGGAGAGTCGGGATCGGGTAAGTCGGTTACCGCCATGTCGCTACTGCGTCTGCTGGAACAGGCTGGCGGGGAGGTGAGCTGCGATCATATGCGTCTTTTGCGCCGTAACCGGGAGCGTGTCGACCTGGCGACGCTCAACGCCTCTCGCCTGCGGGGGGTACGCGGGGCCGACATCGCTATGATTTTTCAGGAACCAATGACCTCACTTAACCCGGTCTTTCCGGTGGGTGAGCAAATTGCCGAATCCATCCGTCTGCATCAGGGTCTGGGCAAAGAAGAGGCGTTAGCGGAGGCCCGGCGGATGCTGGATCTGGTACGCATCCCCGAATCAGAGTCTATTTTGTCTCGTTATCCGCATCAGCTTTCCGGCGGCATGCGCCAGCGGGTGATGATTGCCATGGCGCTCTCCTGTCGTCCGGCGGTGCTGATTGCCGATGAGCCGACGACGGCGCTGGATGTGACTATCCAGGCGCAGATTCTGCAACTCATCGCCGTGCTGCAAAAAGAGATGGCGATGGGCGTGATTTTTATCACCCATGATATGGGGGTTGTGGCAGATATTGCCGATCGCGTGCTGGTGATGTATCAGGGCGAAGCGGTGGAGACGGGTAGCGTAGAACAGATTTTTAACGCACCGCAACATATCTACACGAAAGCCTTACTGGCCGCGGTACCGCGTCTTGGCGCGATGAACGGCAGCGATCTACCGCGTCGTTTTCCTCTGGTTTCGTTACAACATCCTGAACACCAGGAGCCGGAAACCGAGCAGGATACTGTCGTGCCGGGCGAGCCGATTCTGCAGGTCCGCGACCTGGTCGCGCGTTTCCCGCTCCGCAGCGGGATTTTAAACCGTGTAACCCGTGAAGTTCATGCGGTGGAAGGGGTGAGCTTCGACCTGTGGCCGGGCGAAACCCTATCGCTGGTTGGAGAGTCCGGCTGCGGTAAATCGACCACCGGAAGGGCGTTGTTGCGGCTGGTGGAAAGCCAGAGCGGGGTCATTACCTTTCAGGGCGAGCGTATCGATACGCTACCCGACGGTAAGTTGCAGCCGCTGCGACGGGACATTCAATTTATTTTCCAGGACCCTTACGCCTCCCTCGACCCCCGTCAGACCGTGGGCTATTCCATTATGGAACCGCTGCGGGTGCATGGCGTGATGAATGAGGAAGATGCCCGGCGGCGGGTGCAGTGGTTGCTGGAACGTGTAGGGTTGAAACCGGAACATGCGTGGCGTTATCCCCATGAGTTTTCCGGCGGCCAGCGTCAGCGTATCTGTATTGCCAGAGCACTGGCCTTAAACCCGCGCGTGGTGGTGGCAGACGAATCGGTTTCGGCGCTGGATGTCTCGATTCGTGCCCAAATCATCAACTTGCTACTTGATTTACAACGGGAGATGGGGATTGCGTTTCTGTTTATTTCTCATGACATGGCGGTCGTGGAGCGAATCAGCCACCGTGTGGCCGTGATGTATCTCGGCCAGATTGTGGAAATTGGCCCACGTCGCGCCGTGTTTGAGAACCCGCAGCACCCTTATACCCGTAAACTTATGGCCGCCGTTCCGGTGGCCGACCCGTCTCACCCGAGGGCGCAGCGGGTGTTGTTGTCGGATGAAATCCCCAGCAACATCCATAAACGCGGCGAGACGGTACAGCGTGTGCAGTTGCAGAACATCGGCCCGGGTCATTTCGTCGCCCGTACGACGCCGGGTAACACACAATCACGTTTTTGACAGAAACAGGCAGGGACACTCAGGAGAACAACATGACACAAGCTTTACCACGTAAATGGCAGATTGCGTTTGCAGTTGCCATCGCGCTGAGCGCCGCGCCAGCACTGGCTGCCAAAGATGTTGTGGTCGCGGTGGCGTCGAATTTCACCACCCTTGACCCCTACAATGCCAATGACACATTGTCGCAGGCTGTCGCTAAGTCGTTCTATCAGGGGCTGTTTGGCCTTGATAAAGATATGAAGCTGCATAATGTGCTCGCTGAAAGTTATACGGTGTCAGATGACGGCCTGGTGTACACCGTCAAGCTGCGTCAGGGGGTAAAATTCCAGGACGGGACCGACTTTAACGCACAGGCGGTGAAGGCTAACCTCGATCGCGCGAGCAATCCGGACAATGCGCTCAAGCGCTACAACCTGTATAAGAACATCGCGAAAACCGATGCGGTGGATGCGACGACGGTCAAAATCACCCTGAAACAGCCGTTTTCGGCTTTTATCAACATCCTGGCCCACCCGGCGACGGCGATGATCTCACCTGCCGCGCTGGAAAAATATGGTAAGGACATCGGCTTTCACCCGGTGGGGACCGGCCCTTATGAGCTGGACACCTGGAACCAGACCGATTTTGTGAAGGTGAAGAAATTCGCCGGGTACTGGCAAAAAGGGCTGCCGAAACTGGACACCATTACCTGGCGTCCGGTCGTCGACAACAATACCCGAGCGGCGATGCTGCAGACGGGTGAAGCGCAGTTCGCCTTCCCGATTCCGTATGAGCAGGCGGCGGTGCTGCAGAAAAACAGCAAACTGGAGCTGGTGGCCAGCCCCTCGATTATGCAGCGCTACATCAGTATGAACGTGACGCAAAAGCCGTTCGACAACCCGAAAGTGCGCGAAGCTATCAACTACGCTATTAACCGTCAGGCGCTGGTGAAAGTGGCATTCGCCGGGTATGCGACCCCGGCAACGGGCATTGTTCCACCGTCGCTGGCTAATGCGCAAACTTATCAGCCGTGGCCTTATGATCCTGCTAAAGCTCGCGAATTGTTGAAAGAGGCAGGCTATCCAAACGGGTTCAGTACCACACTGTGGTCATCACATAACCACAGCACCGCGCAAAAAGTGCTGCAGTTTACCCAGCAGCAGTTAGCACAAGTGGGCATCAAAGCTCAGGTGACGGCGATGGATGCCGGACAGCGCGCGGCGGAAGTGGAAGCGAAAGGGCAGAAAGAGAGCGGCGTGAGGATGTTCTATACGGGCTGGTCGGCATCGACCGGGGAAGCGGACTGGGCGCTGTCGCCGCTGTTTGCCTCGCAGAACTGGCCGCCAACACTCTTCAACACGGCGTTCTACAGTAACCCGCAGGTAGATAAAGACCTGGCTGACGCGCTGAAAACCACCAATAATCAGGAAAAAACCAGGCTCTACAAAGAGGCGCAGGATATCATCTGGAAAGAGTCCCCCTGGGTGCCGCTGGTGGTGGAGAAGCTGGTTTCCGCTCACAACAAGAACCTTACGGGGTTCTACATCATGCCGGATACCGGCTTTAGTTTTGACGAGGCCGACCTGAAATAAGAGCGCATCTCCCCTCTTCGCGTAAGAGGGGAGTGACGGAAGAGACGATGCTGAATTATGTTTTAAAACGCCTTCTGGGTCTTATCCCGACGCTACTGATCGTGGCGGTGCTGGTGTTTTTATTTGTTCACCTCTTACCGGGCGATCCGGCACGGCTGATTGCCGGGCCGGAGGCCGATGAGCAGGTGATTGGACTGGTGCGTCAGCAATTGGGTCTCGACAGGCCGCTGTATATCCAGTTCGGGCACTACATTATGAATGTCCTGCAGGGTGATTTCGGTATCTCGATGGCCTCTCGCCGTCCGGTCGTCGACGAGATAGCCAGCCGCTTTTTCCCGACGTTCTGGCTGACCATTGCCAGTATGACCTGGGCGATGCTGTTTGGCCTGGTGGCGGGTATTGCCGCCGCTGTATGGCGTAACCGCTGGCCGGATAGGTTAGGCATGGCGCTGGCGGTGACCGGGATCTCCTTTCCGGCCTTCGCGCTGGGCATGCTGCTGATGCAGGTTTTCTCCGTTGAGCTGGGCTGGTTGCCGACGGTCGGAGCCGATAGCTGGCGGCACTATATTTTACCCTCGATGACGCTGGGGGCCGCTGTGGCCGCAGTGATGGCGCGCTTTACCCGCGCCTCTTTTGTCGATGTGCTCAATGAAGACTACATGCGTACCGCGCGCGCCAAGGGGCTCAGCGAAAAATGGGTCATACTCAAGCATGGCCTGCGCAATGCGCTGATCCCGGTGATCACCATGATGGGGCTACAGTTTGGCTTTTTGCTTGGCGGCTCGATTGTCGTTGAGAAAGTTTTCAACTGGCCCGGCCTCGGGCGTTTGCTGGTGGACTCTGTTGATATGCGCGATTACCCGGTTATCCAGGCAGAAGTCCTGCTCTTCTCGCTGGAGTTTATTCTTATCAATTTAGTGGTGGATGTGCTGTATGCCGCCATTAACCCCGCTATCAGGTACAAGTAAGGATGCGATTGTTAAACTGGCGTCGAGCGGCGATTTTAAACGCCATGCCTGGGCTGAAACCAGACCAGGTACGTACCCCGTGGCATGAGTTCTGGCGGCGTTTTCGTCGTCAGCCCCTGGCGATGACCGCCGGGCTGTTTGTGCTGATTCTGATTTTGTTGGCGATCGTCGCACCGTGGATTGCTCCTTTCGATGCCGAAAACTATTTTGACTATGACCGTCTCAATGAAGGGCCATCGGCTTTGCACTGGTTTGGCGTGGATTCCCTGGGCCGCGATATCTTCAGCCGGGTGCTGTTGGGGGCGAGGATCTCGCTGGCGGCCGGGGTGCTTGCGGTATTGATTGGCGCGCTGACTGGCACCGTACTGGGTCTGCTGGCCGGGTATTACGAAGGCTGGTGGGATCGGATCATCATGCGCGTTTGCGATGTACTGTTCGCTTTTCCGGGTATTTTGCTGGCGATTGCCGTCGTGGCGGTAATGGGTAGCGGAATGACCAACGTCATTATTGCCGTGGCGGTTTTCTCTGTTCCGGCTTTCGCCCGACTCGTGCGCGGCAACACCCTGGTTCTTAAACACCAGACTTTTGTCGAGTCGGCGCGCAGTATTGGCGCAAGCGACATGACTATTCTGTTTAGCCATATTTTTCCGGGAACGGTGTCGTCGATCGTGGTCTATTTCACGATGCGTATTGGCACCTCAATCATTTCGGCGGCGAGTCTCTCTTTTCTCGGCCTGGGGGCGCAACCGCCTACGCCTGAGTGGGGCGCTATGCTTAATGAAGCCCGCGCGGATATGGTGATCGCTCCCCATGTGGCGCTCTTCCCCTCACTGGCGATTTTCCTGACCGTGCTCGCGTTTAACCTGTTAGGCGATGGGCTACGGGATGCGCTGGATCCCAAAATCAAAGGGTAATTAATACCTCACTCAGGGCCTTGAGAAACGCGGGAAGTACCGGGTTTGGATTGACCTTTGAGTACACCAGGAAATTGTGCGCCTGAATATTGACCCCTTCGATATTCATAAAGGTGACATTGGCCATGCCCAGCGCCCGCGAAGATCCGGGCACAATCGCGCACCCCAGTCCGGCATTTACCATTCCCAGGATGGTATGGGTCTGGGCCAGTTGATATTTAAAATCTGGGGTGACGTTGTTGAAAACGAACAGGTCGGTAATGCGGTCATAAAAATGGCGCGCTTCATCGGGGCTGTAAAGAAAAAAGGGCTCATTGTTAAAGGCGCTCAGGGGAATTTTTCGCTTGCGTGCCAGCGGGTGATCGCAATGAAAAGCGGCGACGAACGTCTCGCCCTGAAGGGGTTGATACGCCAGCAGCGGGTTTGGTGGGACATGGCGCACAAAACCAACGTCAAGACTGTTATTTTCGACTGAGCTGATTTGTTTGTGAGAGACCTGTTCAAATAGACGAAAATCGACCCCCGGTAATTTCACCGACAGCGCTTTGAGCAATTGCGGAATAAAGCTCCATGCAAATACTGCCGTAAATCCCATTGATAACGTGCCGATTTCGCCGGACGCGCATTGCTGAACGGAGGATTCAAGTCTGTCTGCCAGTTTGAGTATTAATCGTGACTCCGTCAGCAAATGTTGCCCCATATGAGTGAGCTGCACGTGACGGTTATTTCTCTCAAATAGTGCCCCACCCAGGCTTTTTTCCAGAAGCTGTATCTGGCGGCTCAGCGGCGGCTGGGTCATATGCAGGCGGGCTGCGGCGCGACCGAAGTTCAGTTCTTCAGCCACGGCGATAAAACAACGCAATTGATGCAAATCCATAATTCAATTCTTATATTAATGAATACCGGATTTATATTAGACATGAATTATTAGTCTGTCCATCATCTGCTTAATAACTACGCGACGGATAATGGATATGACAAATAATATGGCTCAACAAAAAGCACACATTTTATTAACCCAGGCGGTGCCTGCACCGATTGATGAAATATTATTGCGCGACTATGAAGTACATCGTCTTTATCAGGCGAACGAACCGAAAAAAATGCTGGCTGAGATTGGCCCCTTGATTGAAGGTGTGGTGACTGGCGGCGCAAAAGGGCTTTCCCGTGAGGTGATGGAGTGTCTTCCGGCGCTTAAAATTGTCGCTATCAGTGGTATCGGCACAGATGCCGTCGACCTGGCATATGCGGCCAGGCACGGTATCTACGTCACCACAACGCCAGGCGTGCTGACCGATGACGTGGCGGATATGGCGCTGGGCCTGTTGATTTCCACCCTGCGGCAAATGAGCGAAGGCGAGCAGGTCGTACGTGCGGGACGCTGGCCGCACACTAACCTGCCGCTGGCGCGCAAAGTGAGTGGCACCACGGTCGGGATTATCGGCATGGGGCGCGTTGGCCAGGCGATTGCCAGACGCGTCGCCGCCTTCGACGCCCGCATTCTCTATACCGACCTCGCCCCGATCGCCGCCCTTGATTACACCTTTATTGCTGATATTCACGCGCTGGCGCAGGAAGTGGACGTGCTGGTGCTTGCGGCCTCTGCCGATAGCGGCAAGGTGATCATCAGTGAGTCGGTGCTGGAGGCGCTGGGGCCAGAGGGCTATTTCATCAATGTGGCGCGTGGCAAGCTGGTGGATGAAGCCGCCTTGCTCGATGCCTTGATCCATAAACGCATTGCCGGAGCCGGACTGGATGTGTTTGCCCATGAGCCGCATGTACCGGAAGGGTTTTTCACTCTCAATAACGTCACTCTGCAGCCGCACCGTGCCAGCGCGACCGTCCAGACACGCCTTGAGATGGGCAAGATTGTGCTGGCGAACCTGACGGCCTGCTTTAGCGGCAACCTGCCGCCGCACCGGGTATAGCCATCGTCTCTGAACCCTACAAATATAAGAGTGAGAAAACTATGAGCAAACAAATGGATGTCTCGCTGGAGCAGGTCAAACGGGTAGGGCACCACCGCTATTGGGTGCTTGGGCTGATTTTCATCATCACGGTTATTAACTATGCCGACCGTGCCACCATGTCGATTGCCGGAACCTCGGTGGTGAAAGAGTTGGGCCTCGATCCGATGATGCTGGGGATGATCTTCTCCGCCTTCGCCTGGGCCTACGCGCTGGGGCAGATCCCCGGCGGCTGGCTGCTGGACCGTTTTGGCGCCAAAAAAGTCTACGGCATGAGCCTGGTGCTGTGGTCTGTGTTCACGATGCTACAGGGTACCGTGGGCTGGATAGGGATGACCGGCAGTCTTGCGGCGATGACCCTGTTTCTGATGCGATTCATGCTGGGCCTGGTGGAGTCGCCCGCGTTCCCGGCTAATTCCCGTATCGTCTCCAGTTGGTTCCCGACGCGCGAACGCGGCGTGGCCTCGGCGCTCTTTAACTCCGGGCAATATATGGCGGTGGTGGTCTTTACGCCTGTCATGGCGTGGCTTACCCATGCCTGGGGCTGGGAGCATGTATTCCTGTGGATGGGAGGCGTAGGGCTGGTGCTGGCCGCAGTGTGGTTTGCCTGGTATAAGGAGCCACATAAAGATCCGCGCCTGACGCAAGAAGAGAAAAATCTGATGCGCGAGGGTGGCGCGCTGGTGGACCTGGACAGTGAGGGGGCGGCAAAGTCGAAGAAAACCTCGCTGCGCGATGCCCGGTGTCTGTTCACCAGCCGCAACCTGTGGGCCATTTATCTTGGACAGTACTGCATTACGGCGCTGACCTATTTTTTTATTACCTGGTTCCCCATCTACCTGATTCAGGGACGCGGGATGACCATCATGCAGGCAGGGTGGGTCGCTGCACTGCCCGCTATCTGTGGTTTTACCGGCGGTCTGCTGGGAGGGTATCTGTCTGACGTTCTGATTAGCCGGGGCATGCATGCTTCCCGTGCCCGTAAAACGCCGTTTGTGCTCGGAATGGGGCTCTCCACCATGCTGGTGTTCGCTAACTTCGTTGACAGCAACAGCGCGGTGATTTTCCTGATGGCGATGGCATTCTTCGGCAAGGGCTTCGCGGCAGTGGGCTGGGCCGTATTGTCCGATGTTGCGCCGAAAACGATGATCGGCTTGTGTGGCGGCGTGTTCAACGGCATCGGTAATATTGCCGGGATCGTGACACCACTGGTCATCGGCTATGTGGTGACGGTGACAGGTTCGTTTAATAACGCATTGTGGTTTGTGGCGGCGCACGGTGCGCTGGCGGTGGTGAGTTACCTGCTGATTGCGACACGCTTTGAACGTGTTGAAGCGGTATAAAGAGAGAAAGACGCCGCCTGGAAACAGGCGGCGACAGGGTCAGACGCGGCTACCCCACAGATCGTACTCGTCGGCGTTTTCGACTTTCACACGAATGATATCGCCCGGTTTCACTTTCGTTTCCCCGTTCAGATAGACCGCGCCGTCGATTTCCGGTGCATCTGCCATGCTGCGGCCGATGGCCCCTTCTTCGTCGACTTCATCAATTATCACCAGAATTTCGCGGCCCACTTTTTCCTGCAAACGCTCAGCGGAAATCTGCTGTTGTAGCTGCATAAAGCGGTTCCAGCGCTCTTCTTTGATCTCTTCCGGCACCTGATCGGCCAGCTCGTTTGCGGTCGCACCATCCACCGGGCTGTATTTGAAGCAGCCAACGCGATCCAGACGCGCTTCTTTGAGGAAATCGAGCAGCATCTGGAAATCTTCTTCGGTTTCACCAGGGAAGCCGACGATAAAGGTCGAACGCAGGGTCAGATCCGGGCAGATTTCGCGCCACTGTTTGATACGCGCCAGTTGGCGGTCAACGGAGCCAGGACGTTTCATCAGTTTCAGAATACGCGGGCTGGCGTGTTGCAGCGGGATATCCAGATACGGCAGGATTTTGCCTTCGGCCATCAAAGGAATGACATCATCAACGTGCGGGTAAGGGTAGACATAGTGCAGGCGCGTCCAGATACCCAGTTTTGCCAGCTGTTCGCACAGACCGACCATGCTGGTTTTTACCGGTTCGCCATTGTGGAAGCCCATACGGTGCTTCACGTCCACGCCGTAAGCGGAGGTATCCTGAGAGATAACGAGGATCTCTTTCACCCCAGCATCCACCAGACGTTTGGCTTCGCTTAACACTTCACCAATCGGCCGGCTTACCAGATCGCCGCGCATTGACGGAATAATGCAGAAGGTGCAGCGATGGTTGCAGCCTTCGGAAATTTTCAGATACGCGTAATGACGTGGGGTCAGTTTGACGCCCTGTTCCGGCACCAGGCTCAGGAACGGGTTGTGTTTCGGTTTCGGCACATAGTGATGCACGTGCTCAAGCACCTGCTCATAGCTATGCGGACCGGTGATTTCCAGCACTTTCGGATGGACTTCACGAATCTGATCGACTTTGGCGCCCAGACAGCCGGTGACAATCACTTTGCCATTTTCATTAAGGGCTTCGCCAATGGCTTCCAGCGACTCTTGTACCGCGCTGTCGATAAAGCCGCAGGTATTGACGATAACCATATCGGCGTCGTTGTAGCTCGGTACCACGTCATAGCCTTCGGTGCGCAGTTCGGTGAGGATGCGCTCGGAGTCAACGAGGTTTTTCGGGCAACCGAGAGAAACAAAGCCGATTTTCGGCTGCGGGGTCACATTGCTCATAGTTCAAAAAATAATCAGTTAAGGGATGCTCAGGGCAGGGATTGTACAGATATCGCCGGGAGATTTATAGAGGCTTCTCGGCCGGGCAGGATGAAAAAAAGGGGCTGCCCTCTGCGACGGCTTCATTATAATTTTATGGGACAAAAATCGCCGCAATCAAAACTCATCAACCGTATCCCGGTGAGTATTAATAACCGTAAATGCTAAATAGTTGTGCTCGACACTGAAACTGATAGTGGTTTCATAAACATCTTCAATATTCATGTCCTGGCATAAATTAAAGATGAAATAGTTAATTTTATAATAAAGGACGTAAGTATTGTCGTGTAAGTGCACAACCTTGCTGATAATGAAATCGTTAGTCGATCTCGCGTGCGGGCTGATAAAAGTTAAATCCATATTAAGTACAGGGATAAGCGCCGGGTTTTGCCGATTTTGTTCAAGGTAATCATGCAGCTGTGCAGCGGCATCTGCATTGTGCGCATTAATTGCGATTGTCAGGGTAAACGTGTTCATAGCGACCCTTTTCATATTGTGTGTGGAATTAACATAACACGCGCTATGTGGTTCTTCCTAAAGCGTTAACGGGGTATTTTAGGGTACAACATCAGGCCGGGGAAAATACCTCTGAAGAGTACTTTTCTGGTTGGCTTTACGCCGAAATGGCCTGGTTGTTTGTCGCGAAAATAAGGCAAGTAAAAAAAAGCCGCTCGGACGAACGGCATATATACAACACGGGAATTACAAGAAACATAATGATTTTCGATCTAAATAATAGCTTGCTAATGATTGCGTGTCAGCAATCTTTATCGCTTAATTTTGGCTAAATGTGCGCTGTGATGCCTATCACCATTGTATGAAAATCAGACAGAGTATTATTTGTGCCGCTGCGTCTGTGTGAAATAGTGGCGGCGTAACGCATCATGCATTTGCATGCCCCCATGAGTAGATCCTGGATTTCATGCTTATGGGGGTTTTTCTCTATAGCGGGATAGCGGGATCGATCACGGGGTACCGTTATTTCCATAGCGCAGAAACGCAGGGCGCAGATTTAAACGTTCAAACCATGCGTTCACTGCCGGGAAATCCGGGTGTTCAAATGGCGTCATCTTCCAGCGATTTACCGACAATCCCAGCACAATATCAGCAAGGGTAAAGGTCTCCCCGGCAGTCCAGGCGCCCGTGCGTTGCAACTGTTGGTCGAGAATACCGATGCAGTGATTCCACTCCTTAATACCGGCAGCAATCGCGTTCTTGTCGTTGTAGTCAGGGTTTTTACGCACCAGAGCCGGAAAAACGTAGCGCCATGCGCTATTAAAATCGGTGGCCTGCCAGTCCATCCAGTGCTCCACATTCGCGCAAGCTCGCGGTTCGCCTGGAAGCAGATCGTCGCGGCCCGCTTTACGCGCCAGATAACGGCATATGGAGTTGGATTCCCAAAGAATAAAATCATCATCAATCAGTACAGGCACCATCGCATTCGGGTTCATTGCCCGAAAGGCCTCCGTCTGTGTCGAGGCAAAGCCGCTGCCATAGTCTTCCTGTGAATACGCAAGCCCTGCTTCCTCGCAGGTCCACAACACTTTACGCACGTTAATTGAAGATGTTTTACCCAGTATTTTCAGCATGACGCGAATCACCCTTTGCGAGATTAATCGTTTAAAAACAATACACCAGCAACTCATCATATGGCTACATGGCCGTGAAGCACCAGCATGGTGCGCTGCCTCATTCTGGTTCACCAAAATGGGAGTGTTTGCCGTGAGTTATCGCTAAGTTACTGAAATGTCATTAATCGCAACCTGGCATAGTGCTTGCAGTAACGCTAGCGCAGTGCAACACACAATTTGACAAATAGCTGGCTAGGGTTCCGGTTCGCCAAGGCGGATGTCTGGTCCAAGAGCTGGCGACCTCTGAGAGGTTACACGGCGGGACAAAAACCCGGGAGACAGCAGCACCAGTGGGTGTCGCGCTGCCCCCTTTTTTTGTACCAATCAGAGGTCAATAATGAAGAAATCTCCATTACTCCGCTCTCTCGTGCTGTCGCTGGTCATGCTGACCACTCTCCCAACTTTTGCCGCCGTTAAGAAAGAGTTCAATGTCTGCTGGACAATCTATGCAGGCTGGATGCCGTGGGGCACCATCAGTAACAGCAAAATCATTGATAAATGGGCAGATAAATACGGTATTAAAATCAATATCGTACAGCTCAACGACTATATCGAATCGATTAATCAGTATACCGCAGGCCAGTTTGATGGCTGCACCATGACTAACATGGATGCGCTGACCATTCCGGCGGCGGGCGGCGTGGATAGTACCGCGCTGATTCTCGGCAGCTACTCCGAAGGTAACGACGGCGTGGTGATGAAAGGCGAGGGCAAAACCCTTAAAGACCTGAAAGGACAGCAGATCTATCTGCCTGAATTGTCCGTTTCCCACTATCTGCTGGTGCGCGGCCTGGAGAAAGCCGGTCTGGCGGAAAAAGATGTCACCGTGGTGAACACCTCTGATGCTGATATCGTCTCTGCCTTCGCTACCCCCAAAGTGCAGGCGGCTGTTGCCTGGAATCCGCAACTGTCGGTTATCAAAGGCACGCCGAAAACCACCGAAGTCTTTAGCTCCTCGCAGGTACCTGGTGAGCTTATCGACATGATGGTGGTTAATACGCAGACCCTGAAAGATAACCCGGCGCTGGGTAAAGCCCTGACCGGGGCGTGGTACGAAATGCTGGCGCAGATGAAGGCGCAGAATAAAGAGGCGCTGAGCGCCATGGCGGCGGCGTCCGGTACCGATCTTGCGGGCTACCAGGCACAGCTTAAAACCACCCACCTCTTCTATACCCCCGCAGATAATCTGGCGTTTATCAGCTCGCCTGATTTACCGAAAACCATGCAGCGCGTTGCGACGTTCTCTTTTGAAAAAGGATTGCTTGGCGACGGCGCACAGAGTGCGGATTTTATCGGCATGGTCTTTCCGGGCAACATTTCTGCCGGGGATGCCGCCAACGTGAAGCTGCGTTTTGACGACAGCTTCGTGAAGATGGCCGCTGACGGCAAGCTTTGAGTCAATGACAGGAACTGACGCCATGCGACACATTAACCGCCATCCGACCCGGGGCATGCGTTTGACGCTTGTTCTGCTGCCTTTCGTCATTTTGCTGGCGGCGTACTTTCTGGGCTCTGCGGTGCGGCTGGAGGCCAACCCGCAGGATAAGCTGCTGCCTGGTATGCAGCAGATGCTGGACGCAATTTCGCGTATGGCGTTCACCCCGGATAAACGCAGCGGCGACTACCTTTTCTGGATGGATACGCTGGTTAGTCTGGTGCGCCTGTTGACGGGGCTGGCGATTGCCTCGCTGATTGGCCTGTGTCTGGGCATTACCGCCGGGGTTTTTCCGATGTGGCGTGCCTCGCTCTCTCCGCTGATGACCGTGCTGTCGATGATCCCGCCGCTGGCAATCCTGCCGGTGTTATTCATCGTCTTCGGGCTGGATGAGCTGTCGAAAGTGATGCTGATTGTTATTGGCATCACCCCGATGCTGGCCCGCGATCTTGAACACCGGGCCTGTGAAATTCCGCCGGAAATCCTGATCAAGGCGCAAACGCTGGGGGCATCAAGCTGGACGCTGGTGCTGCGGGTCGTACTGCCGCAGCTTCTCTCCCGCCTGCTGACCTCCCTGCGCCTGCTGTTGGGATCGGCCTGGCTGTTCCTTATTTCGGCAGAGGCCATCTCCTCGACGGCAGGGCTGGGGTATCGCATTTTTCTGGTGCGCCGCTATATGGCGATGGATGTCATCATCCCTTACGTGGTGTGGATAACGTTGCTGGCATGGCTGATGGATCTTGGTCTGCGTCAGTTGCATAAAACCTGTTTTCCCTGGGCGGAAGGAGGGAAGGCATGAGTTTTATCGAAATCAACAATATCTGGCAGGAATATGGCGCACATGTGGTGCTCGAACGCCTCAACCTGCGGGTCAATGCCGGGGAATTTTGCTCGATGGTAGGCGCATCCGGTTGCGGGAAGTCCACGTTCCTGCGTCTGTTGCTGGGCCAGGAAGCGCCAAGTCGCGGCACCATTTTGCTTGATGGCAAGCCGTTACAGGCTGAGCCGGACCGCAGCCGTGGGGTGGTCTTCCAGCGTTACTCGGTCTTTCCTCATTTAAGTGTGCTCGACAACGTCACCATTGGCCTGGAGCTACCGAATGCGCGCTTGCTGGGGCGTCTTTTTGGTGCCAGTAAGCGTGAAGCGAGAGACCGTGCCGTATGGATGTTGCAAAAAGTGGGCCTTGGACAGGCGCTGGAAAAATACCCCGCTCAGCTCTCTGGCGGTATGCAGCAGCGTCTCGCTATTGCCCAGGCATTCATTATGCAGCCGCGCGTGTTGTTGCTTGATGAGCCATTTGGCGCGCTCGACCCTGGCATTCGCAAAGATATGCACGCCCTGTTGCTGCAACTGTGGGGCGAAACCCGGATGACCGTCTTTATGGTCACCCACGATCTCTCCGAGGGCTTTAACCTCGGCACCCGGCTGCTGGTTTTCGACAAGGTGCGTATCGACCCCCACGAACCCAACGCATACGGCGCGCGCATTACTTATGACATTCCGCTCAATGAAGCGCGGCTGGCGGAAATGACCAACCCGCAGCCCGATAACGTCTACGCATTAAGGAGTTAACTTAATGGCTTTATTAGATAAAGAAACATCTGTTCTGCGTGAAGAGACGCTGCCAGGCGGCGGCACTCTCTCCTTTATTCTCAAGCGTGGGCAGATCCTGCGCATGACCGACATCGAAGGTGGGGCAAACGTCAGCCTGATGATGCTTAATCCGCATGAAAAGAGCGAACGTCTGAACCTGCCCGATACCTTAAAAGGCCAGCATACCGCGCGTCTGACGGCAGGCCACTGTTTTTACTCTGATATGGGCCGAGTGCTGGCGGGGATTATCGCCGACACCTGCGGCTGGCATGACCCGTTTGGCGGTGTGCTGAATGACGCCGAAGTGAAGGAGAAATACGGTCAGGGACGTTATCAGGATTTACGTAACGGCTTTTACCGCAACGGTACCGACAATCTGCTCATTGAGATGGGCAAGTGGGATCTGAACCTCGAAGACCTGCTGATGGTGGTGAACTTCTTTAGCAAAGTCACGGTGGATGAGCAGGGCGCTTTTACCTTCCATAGCGGTGCGTCGAAGGCCGGCAGCTACGTTGAATTGTTTGCGCCAATGGACGTGCTGGTGGTGCTTACCGCACTGCAACATCCCATGGACCCCGCCGCAGACTATGCGCCGCGCCCGGTACAGCTGACCTGGCGGCAGGCGACAGACGAAAACGCTGCTATCGGGGCTTTGATGACGCGCCCGGAAAACGAGCGTGCCTTCACCAACACTCGCTTATTTGCCCTGTAAGGAGCCGCACGATGAATATCACCAGCCAGAAGCATCCCGACGAGGCCGTTTTTCGCCATGTGATCCCGGCAGGGGAACCGTATCTGTTTGAAGTAAAAAAGGGCCAGACCCTGCGTTTGCTGGATCTGGAAGGGAACCAGGCCGTGGATACGCTGTTTTATAACGCCGACAATAGCCGTGAGCGCTACGATCCGCAGCGTACGTTGCGCCGCCAGGGCAATGCATATCTGACCACAGGCAGTGTGCTCTGGTCCAATATGGGTAACCCGTTGCTGACGATTGTCGCCGATACCTGTGGCCGCCATGACACCCTCGGCGGCGCGTGCGCCCAGGAGAGCAACACCGTGCGTTATGCGCTGGATAAACGCCACATGCATAGCTGTCGCGATAATTTCCTCTGCGCCTGCCTTCACGATGGGCGTCTGCATAAGCGTGATATTGGCGCCAACATCAACTTCTTTATGAACGTCCCGGTGACCCCACAGGGCGGACTGACTTTCGAAGATGGTATCTCTGCGCCAGGGAAATACGTTGAACTGCGCGCCGAATGCAACGTCATCGTGCTCATCTCCAACTGCCCCCAGCTTAATAACCCGTGCAATGGCTGGAACCCGACCCCGGCAGAGGTACTGGTATGGAACTGACACGCTGTGCGCGTTTGCGCCGTCTGATTTACCGTCTGTTCGAGGTGCGTGCCAACCGTTTACCTCTCACTCAGACGCGCGAGACACCACCGCGTCCGTAAACGACCAGCCCCTTATGGACGGCCATAAGGCGAGCCGAATTTCGGCGGGACGACCCGCCACGATTGAGTCATGACTATGTTTACGAAACTCCTTATCGCTAACCGTGGTGCGATTGCCTGCCGTATCCTGCGCACCTTACGCAAACTCAATGTCACCGGCGTTGCCGTCTGGTCTGAGGCCGACGCCAGCAGTCTGCATATTCGTGATGCCGATGAAGCCATTAGTCTGGGCGACGGCCCGGCGGCACAGACCTATCTGGTCAGCGAGAAAATTATCGCTGCGGCCCGCAAGAGCGGCGCGCAGGCGATTCATCCTGGCTACGGTTTTCTTTCGGAGAACGCGGCCTTTGCCGAAGCCTGCGAAGCAGCAGGAATTGCATTTGTGGGTCCGACTCCGGAACAACTGCGGGTCTTTGGCTTAAAACACACGGCCCGTGCGCTGGCAAAAACCCATGGCGTACCGATGCTGGAAGGCACAGAGCTGTTGGCTAACCTCGCTGAGGCGCAGCACGCTGCCGCACAGGTGGGCTTTCCGGTGATGCTGAAAAGCACTGCGGGAGGCGGTGGTATCGGGATGCGGGTATGTTACAGCGCCGATGAACTGGCCGACGCCTTTGACGCAGTAGTGCGGCTGGGCAAAAACAACTTTAGCGATGCGGGCGTCTTTATCGAGAAGTACATCGAGCGCGCGCGTCATCTGGAAGTGCAAATTTTTGGCGATGGCGAGGGAGAGGTGATTGCCCTGGGCGTGCGCGACTGTTCGGTACAACGCCGTAACCAGAAGGTGCTGGAAGAGACGCCCGCGCCGAATCTGCCGGATGGCATGGAAGCGGCGCTGTGTGCGGCGGCCATCAAACTGGGTAAAGCGGTGAAATACCGCAGCGCCGGAACCGTCGAATTTGTCTATGACAGCAACGCAGAACGCTTTTACTTCCTCGAAGTGAATACCCGTTTGCAGGTGGAGCATGGCGTCACCGAGCAGGTCTGGGGGGTGGATCTGGTGCGCTGGATGATTGAACTGGCCGCAGGCGATCTTCCACCGCTGACTGAGCTGGTTGCCGGGCTTACGCCGCAGGGGCATGCCGTGCAGGCGCGCCTCTATGCCGAAGATCCGGGCCGCCAGTTCCAGCCGTCGCCGGGGCTGCTGACCGAGGTGGCATTTCCTCCCGACGATCGCCACACGCTGCGCATTGACAGTTGGGTGGAAGCCGGCTGCGAAGTGCCGCCGTTCTTTGATCCGATGCTGGCGAAAATCATCACCTGGCAGCCAACGCGTGAGCAGGCGATTACCCGACTGGACGCTGCACTGGAGGCGACCCGTCTTTACGGCGTGGAGACCAACCGCCAGTACCTGCGCCAGATTTTAGCCTTCTCCCCGTTTGCGCATGGCGAGCCCTGGACGCGTTGCCTGGAAGGGTTGCGCTACGAGGCCACCACCCTTGAGGTATTAAGCGCCGGAACTCAAACCACGGTACAGGATTATCCCGGTCGTCAGGGCTACTGGGCGGTAGGTGTGCCGCCGTCCGGCCCGATGGATGACCGTGCGCTGCGCCTGGGTAATGCGTTACTGGGGAATGCCGTAACCGATGCCGCGCTGGAGATCACCCTCACCGGTCCGACCCTGAAATTTAATACCGACGCCGTTGCGGTGGTGACCGGCGCGGCGATTAGCATCACCCTTGAAGGTGACGATGTCGCCATGAACTGCGTCTTTACCATCCCGGCAGGCAGCACGCTGCGTCTGGGCGAGGTGAGCGAGGCCGGTGTGCGTAGCTATCTTTGCCTGCGCGGCGGCATTAATGTGCCGGATTACCTTGGCAGCAAAAGCACCTTCACCCTCGGGCAGTTTGGCGGTCACGCCGGGCGTGCGCTGCGTACCGGCGATGTGCTGCATCTCAATCCTCTGGTAGATCGCGCAAGCGGTGCGGTACTCACGCAGGCGTTGCACACCACGCTGCCCGCAGTGCGTGAACTGCGCGTGATCTATGGGCCGCACGGGGCGCCGGAATATTTCACCCGCGAATATATCAACACCTTTTTTGCCACTGACTGGGAAGTGCACTTTAACTCCAGCCGCACCGGGATCCGCCTGATTGGGCCGAAGCCGGAGTGGGTGCGTGAGAGTGGAGGGGAAGCGGGGCTGCATCCGTCCAATATCCATGACAATCCGTATGCGATTGGCGCGGTGGATTTCACCGGAGATATGCCGGTTATCCTCGGCCCTGACGGCCCAAGTCTCGGCGGCTTTGTCTGCCCGGTGACGGTTATCGAAGCCGACCTGCACCAGCTTGGGCAACTGAAAGCGGGCGACAACGTGCGTTTCGTTCCGGTGGATGTGGCAACGGCCCGGCTGTTGGCGCAGGCCAGTCGTCAGGAGGTGGAAACCCTGCAGCCTGTGGCCTTCAACTGGCATCCTGCCGAGCTGGCCTCGCCGGTGGTGCTGGAGACCGGAGAAGGGGATAAACGACTGGTGGCGCGTCTTTCTGGCGATACCCACTTACTGCTGGAAATTGGCGAGCCGGAGCTCGACCTGGTACTGCGTTTTCGCGGCCACGCCCTGATGCAGGCGCTGACGTCCCGGGCACTGGACGGGGTAATCGACCTGACGCCGGGTATTCGTTCGTTGCAGGTACACTACCAGCCGGAAACCCTGGCGCTGAGCCGCCTGCTGTCCATGATTGAGGCGCTGTGGGCGGATGTCTGCCAGCGTGAGGATCTGGATGTGCCGTCGCGTGTTGTCTGGTTGCCGCTCTCCTGGGATGACCCGACCTGTCAGAAGGCGATTGAAAAATATATGACCACTGTGCGCCGCGACGCGCCATGGTGTCCGAGCAACCTCGAATTTATCCGCCGGATTAACGATCTGGAAAATATCGACGAGGTCTACAAAACCGTTTTTGATGCCCGTTATCTGGTGATGGGGCTGGGAGATGTTTATCTTGGCGCGCCGGTGGCGACACCGCTCGACCCGCGCCACCGTCTGGTGACGACCAAATACAACCCGGCGCGTACCTGGACGGCGGAAAACTCCGTCGGTATTGGCGGCGCATATCTCTGTGTGTATGGCATGGAAGGGCCCGGGGGATATCAGTTTGTGGGCCGCACCCTGCAAATGTGGAACCGCTATCGCGATGTAGCCGATTTTGAGGGCAAGCCGTGGCTGCTGCGCTTTTTCGATCAGATCCGCTTTTATCCGGTCTCTGCCGATGAACTGCTTACCATCCGCCGGGACTTCCCGCTTGGACGCTATCCGCTGCGCATCGAACAGACCACGCTGCGCCTGGCGGAATATCAACAGTTTCTCGCCGATGAAGAGCAGAGCATTGCGGAATACCGCACCCATCAACAGCAGGCGTTTGCCGCCGAGCGCGATCGCTGGATTGCCAGCGGCCAGGCCCATTTTGACAGCAGTGACGTGATGGCCGACGACGGGGATGATGCCCCGCTCAGGGGCGGGGAAAGGGGCGTTGACAGCCCGGTTTCCGGCAACCTCTGGCAGGTCAATGTGTCACCAGGCAGCGTGGTGAAAGAGGGACAGGTGCTGGTGGTGCTGGAATCGATGAAGATGGAAATTCCCTTAACCGCGCCGCATGACGGCGTGGTCAGTCAGGTACGGGTGCAGCCGGGAACCTCCGTGCGCGCCGGGCAATGCGTAGTGGTGATGGAGAAAGCACAATGACACAGACCTTTGATTTGCGCCTCAATACACTGGCGAAACGCTATCGTAGCGGTGAGATAACGCCGCGTGCGCTCATCACGCAATTGCGCGAACGGGCGATTGCGCTAAACCCGGAATTTCATCTGTTTATTCATATTCTGAATGAAGCTGAGCTGGAGCCCTATCTGGCTGCGCTGGAACAGCATCAACCGGATGATCTGCCGCTGTACGGTATTCCGTTCGCCATCAAAGACAATATCGATCTTGCAGGCGTCCCTACCACGGCAGCCTGCCCGGCATTTGCGTATATGGCCGGACAGGATGCCACCCTCGTACGGCAGTTGATTGCCCTGGGGGCCATTCCCGTGGGTAAGACCAACCTCGATCAGTTTGCCACCGGTCTGAACGGTACCCGCTCGCCCTACGGCGCCTGTCGCAATAGCGTACATCCTGATTATCCGTCGGGCGGTTCCAGCGCCGGGTCGTCGCTGGCAGTAGCGCTGGGCGTCGCCAGTTTTTCATTAGGCACCGACACCGCTGGCAGCGGGCGCGTCCCCGCATCCCTGAACAATCTGGTGGGGCTCAAAGCCACCAAAGGGCTAATTTCAACGGCGGGCGTTGTGCCTGCATGCCGGACGCTGGATTGTGTCACCTTCTTTACTGCCACAGCCGCTGAGGCCAGCACTTTGCTGGCATTGACCGCAGTCCAGGATCCGAATGATGATTACAGCCGCCACAACCCGCTATGGAACAGCAAGCAGGCGTTTGGCGTGCCGCAGGCCGGGTTCCGTTTTGGCGTGCCGGATAAGCTGGAGTTTCTGGGTTGTGCCGAGAGTGAGGCACTGTTTTATCAGGCTAAAGCGCAGCTTGAAGCGCTGGGCGGTATACCGGTTGAGCTTGATTTCACCCCCTTCCTGGCAGCGGCAAAACTGCTTTATGAAGGACCCTGGGTGGCAGAGCGCTACCATGTGGCAGGTCAACTGATTGAACAGCAGCCGGATGCGGTACTGCCCGTTATCCGCGATGTTCTGCAAAAAGCCCCGACCACCGATGCCGTCAGCGCTTTCGACGGTCTCTATCGGTTGCAGGGCTATAAACGGCAATGCGATGCCTTACTCAACGGCCTGGATTGCGTACTGACACCGACCTATCCGCGCCCGGTAACGCTGGCCGAACTGCGCGATGAGCCGGTGAAGCGCAACTCTGATCTCGGGTATTACACCAATTTCATGAACCTGCTCGATTATGCTGCCGTCGCTGTTCCGGTCGGGTTTATGTCCAGTGGATTACCTTCCGGCGTGACTCTGTTTGGCCGCGCCTTTACCGATCAGTATCTGTTGAGTGTGGCGGATGCATTGCAGCGTCAAAAGCCGCTGAACTTGCCTGGGGGCAATACCATTGAAGCCGATATCCCTGCGCATGCCGCCGCAAATGATCGGGTAAAAGTGGTGGTCTGCGGTGCACATCTGGACGGTCTGGCGCTCAATTATCAGTTGCGTCAGCGGCAGGGATATCTGGTGGAGGCCGCGCTGAGCGCACCGGCCTATCGCCTCTATGCGCTGGCGGATGGCAAACGTCCTGGTATGGTTCGCGTCGCCGAAGGCGGCAGGGCTATTGCCGTTGAGGTGTGGGCGCTACCGTCCAGCGAGCTGGGATCGTTTCTCGCAGGTATCCCGGCGCCGCTGGGGTTAGGCAAAGTGGAACTCGAACAGGGCCAGTGGCTGACTGGATTCATTTGTGAAAATAATGGATTAGAGGGCGCAACGGACATCACGGAATATGGCGGCTGGCGCGCATGGCTTGCCAGCCGGGAGATTGTTAAGCAGCTCTAAAGTGTAAAGAAGTTTCGTCAGCGGTTAATAATTGACGTTGCGCATGCTTTCGCTCAAAAAACAGCCATACTATAAGTTGTACCTGATGGCTGACAAGGGGGGGAACGTATGACCGTTGACGAACTTACACAACGTCTGTTGGACAAACTGGTTGATGCCAGAGCTGATCTTGCGATTTATATCCAGATGCGAAAAGCGAAAGGGTATATGTCCGTCAGCGAAAACGATCAATTACGCGAGCACTTCTTCGATCTTGCCAGGGAAATACGCGATAACGGTGTGCAATTGAATACCTTGCAGGATGCCGATACCCGAGGTGCTTTGTATCGTGCGGAAGAGGCTATCTCTTCCGTGGCAGTTTGCCTGTTAAGCGGGCGTCAGGATTGCCCAACCTATATAGCGGTGAATGTCGAGAAACTGGAAAAAGCCTTTAATGTGCTTAATTTCAGTATCAAGTATCTTTGCGAACATGTACCGCTCGCCGAAATCTAAACGCGGGGGAGGCCACTCCCCCCTTTCTATTTAAGCTTTTGTAAAAATCCTCTTTCCCCTGGCCGTGCTGGCTACCCTTTATGCACACCATGAATAAAGGAGTGCGTCATGCATCGTTCGGCTGCGTTTGTTATTCCTGCGATATTCCTTTCTGCCTCTGTCATGGCGGCACCCGCCCCCGTTAAGGTTGAGGTGTTACAAACCAAACTCGATCATCCCTGGTCTCTGGCTTTTTTGCCCGGCGATCAGGGCATGCTGATAACGATACGCGGCGGGCAGTTGCGGCAATGGCGGCCGGGGAAAGGCCTTTCTGATCCGATAACCGGCATTCCGAAGGTATGGGCTAATGCGCAAGGCGGGCTGCTGGATGTGGTACTGGCCCCGGATTTTGCGCAGTCGCGTCGGGTCTGGCTGAGCTATGCCGAAGCCGGGCAGGACGGTAAAGCGGGCACGGTGGTAGGGTATGGACGCCTTAGCGATGATGCAAAACACCTTGAAGCTTTTAAGGTGGTGTTTCGCCAGCAGCCAAAATTGTCGACCGGTAATCACTTTGGCGGGCGCATGGTATTTGACGGTAAAGGCTATCTGTGGATTGCGCTTGGGGAAAATAACCAACGCCCCACCGCACAAGATCTCGACAAACTACAGGGCAAGCTGATTCGCCTGACCGACCAGGGTAACGTCCCGCCGGATAACCCCTTTGTTGGCAAGCCCGGCGCACGACCGGAAATCTGGGCATACGGGCTTCGTAACCCACAGGGGATGGCGATGAACCCGTGGAGTCATACCCTGTGGATGCATGAGCATGGCCCGCGTGGCGGGGATGAAATCAATATCGCCGGGAAGGGGAAAAACTACGGCTGGCCGCTGGCGACCTGGGGAATAAATTACAGCGGATTACCTATCCCCGAGGCGAAAGGCGGCAAGGTCGACGGCACCGAGCAGCCCATCTTCTACTGGAAAAAATCTCCGGCTATCAGCGGCATGGCGTTCTATAACGCCGATCTCTTCCCCGAGTGGAAAAATAAACTTTTTATCGGTGCGCTGAAAGATGAAGACGTCATCGTGATGAGCGTAAACGGCAACACTGTTACCGAAGACGGACGCATCCTCAAAGACCGAAAGGCGCGCATTCGCGATGTTCGCGTCGGGCCTGATGGCTATCTGTACGTGCTGACCGATGCGTCAGACGGGGAACTGCTGAAAGTCAGCCCGGCGCGGTAAGGGGCACCGGGCAGGCTTATCAGGTCACCGGAATCATGACCACGTCACGAAATGCCGGGCGCTGCGTCAGTGCCTGGTACCAGCGCTCAAGGTGTGGACGTGGCGTCCAGCTCAGACCGATGTTGTAGAGGTTGTAGATAAAGGGCGCGACGGCGATATCACCGGGGCCGAATTCTGTGCCTGAGAGCCAGGGCTGTTGCGCCAGCGCGTCGTCAAGGAGGGCAAACAGCGCTTCGCAGGCATTGATGCCCGCTTCGATGGCCGCATTGTCGCGTTTTTCTACGGGCGTACGCACCAGGCCTACGAGCAAAATACCATGTTTCGGTGCCAGCGTGGACAGCGCCCAGTCCATCCATTTTTCCCCCTGCGCGCGTACCGCAGGTTCATCATTCCACAGGCGGCGTTGACCGTACTGTGCGGCCAGGTAGCGAACAATGGTATTGGATTCCCACAGGACGACATCGGTTTCGTCATCGCGCAGCAATGGCACGAGACCGTTGGGATTCATTGCCAGAAATTCGGCTTCGCGATTCAGGCCAAACGCGCCGCCTGCGAGTATATGTTCATACGGCAGTTCCAGCTCTTCGAGTATCCAGCGCACTTTTTTGACGTTGGATGAGTTATTCCTGCCCCATAGCGTAATCATGTTACCCCCTTGCGTTTACACTCCTGTCTGAGGCCTTCTATGTTGAGATAAAGTTAACGTTCTGGCAACGATTTACAAAATTATCCACGCGCCAGAGCACAACAATATGTTATTGCATAAACTTTACTTTTCAGTGCTTTTATTCACGCTGGTTCTGCGCTATTACTCACGGCTTGTTGCTGCACGGTGGTGCGACGTTGATTTCAGAATGGATACCTGGGTGGCCTATATGACGCATTTTTCTCTCTTTTCACGCGGCCTGGCGGCGGGAGCCGCATTGCTCGTTCTCTTTTCACCTTCTCTGTATGCAGTGGAGCAAACGCCGGAGGCTCCGCCTGTTGATGCCCGCGCATGGATCCTCATGGATTACGCCAGCGGGAAGGTGCTGGCAGAAGGGAATGCCGATGAGAAGCTGGATCCTGCCAGCCTCACCAAATTAATGACCAGCTATGTAGTCGGGCAAGCATTAAAGGCGGGCAAGATTCACCTGACCGACATCGTGACGGTGGGTAAAGATGCCTGGGCCACCGGCAACCCTGCATTACGTGGCTCTTCTCTGATGTTCCTCAAACCGGGCGATCAGGTCTCGGTGGCTGACCTCAACAAAGGGGTCATTATTCAGTCCGGCAACGACGCCAGTATCGCTATTGCTGATTTCGTGGCGGGTAGCCAGGATTCTTTCGTTAGCCTGATGAACAGCTACTCGCAAAAACTTGGCCTGACCAACACCACGTTCAAAACCGTCCACGGGCTGGACGCGCCGGGGCAGTTCAGTACCGCCCGTGATATGGCGCTGCTCGGTAAAGCGCTGATTCACGACGTTCCGGATGAATATGCGATCCACAAAGAGAAAGAGTTCACTTTCAACAAAATCCGTCAGCCGAACCGCAACCGTCTGCTGTGGAGTACCAGCATGAATGTTGACGGCATGAAGACCGGGACGACGGATGGCGCGGGTTACAACCTGGTGGCGTCGGCAACAATGGGGGACATGCGCCTGATCTCCGTAGTGCTGGGGGCGAAAACCGACCGCATCCGTTTTAACGAGTCGGAAAAACTGCTGACCTGGGGCTTTCGCTTCTTCGAAACGGTCACGCCTGTCAAACCTGACGCCACCTTTGTGAATCAACGCGTCTGGTTTGGCGCGCAAAGCGAGGCGAAACTGGGGGCGGGGGAGGCCGGTTCGGTCACCATTCCAAAAGGGCAACTGAAAAACCTGAAAGCCTCTTACACCTTAACCGAACCGCAGCTTACCGCGCCGCTGAAACAGGGGCAGGTTGTCGGCACCATTGATTTTCAACTGAATGGACAGACCATTGAAAAGCGTCCGCTTATTGTGATGGAGGCGGTGGAAGAGGCCGGGTTCTTTGGCCGGATGTGGGACTTTGTCCTGATGAAATTCCACCAGTGGTTTGGCTGGTTCGCCTGATAACCCCACACCGTGCCCCATGCGGGCACGGTCAGAAGAACAGTTTGATCTGCTCGGCTTTGGCAAACTCAACCAGCGCCTCGTCCGGGCAGCAGTCGCTGACGATGGCGTCAAAATGGTTTAAATCGCCCATGCACGCCGGACGTACTTTGCCAAACTTGCTGTGATCGACCACCAGCACATGAAATTGCGCGCTGGCCATTGCCCACTGCTTTAGCGGCAACTCTTCCAGATTAAAACAGGTAACGCCCTGCTCAATGTGAACCCCGGCGGCGGAATAAAAGGCCATATCCGGGCGCAGATAGCTCAGCGTCTCTTTGAAATTGAGCGGCTGAAAAATGGCATTACTGGCATGAAATTCGCCGCCACTTAAGATGGCGCGGCACAGCGGCTTTTCCTGGAGAGCCAGAAACGTATTCAGGGAGTAGCACACCCCGGTGAACGGCAGATCCGCCGGAATGGCTTCGATAATCCAGGGGGTCGTGGTGCCGCAGTCAAAGAACACCATTTGGTGTGGTTGCACCAGCTTCGCGGCTAACTCAGCCGCACGGCGCTTCTCATCTACCAGACGGGTTTTCTGATCGCTTAGCAGATAATGGCTGGCGGTGCGCGGTTCAAGTACGATATAGCCGCCCAGTAGCACAACCGGCGCGCTGTTAGCGCTGAGATCGCGGCGAATCGTCATTTCTGAAACACCCAGAAGCGCGGCGGCCTCTTTCAGATGCAGCTTATCGCTGCGCTTGAGCGCCGACAGTAACTGGCTTATCCGTTCGTCACGTCTTGTTTCCATAATACCCCTGAATAAAAGAAAGCCCTGCGTTTAGCAGGGCGTTCATCTTACCTTTGCCGCCGGGCTTAGTCACGTACCCAGCCCCGGCGAATCGGAAAGGCAAAACAGAGGCGGTAGAGGTGCTGTAGCGTGCGGTGCAGCGCCGGGCCGAAGATCTGCCAGAGTATCTGGGCGCTCAGACAACCACACATGCCAACAAACAGACCGCCAACCATATCGAGTGGCCAGTGTACGCCCACGTAAACGCGAGACCAGGCAATCGCCAGCGCAACCAGCATCAGCACCGCGCCGGACCAGGCCCGGTGCCAGGCCATAAAGGCAATGGCAAACGTAAAAATCACCGTACCGTGATCGCTCGGGAACGAGTAGTCCGGCGAATGGGGCAGAAAGTTGTAGCCGACATGATCAACAAATGGGCGGTTATGGGGGAAGAGATGTCCCAATAATAGCGAAAGGCTCATGCTGATAGCCATTGCCATGGTGACTTTGATGACTAACTGGCGCTGTGCGCTAAGCTGTTTACGCGGCCCCCAGAGCCATAGCGCCACGGCAAGTAGCGGCACTATGCTGATTAAATCATTGGCGATGAACCGTGCTGCGGTAATCATCCACGCGGGGGAGTCCGGTGTGGCGTTGATCATCGCAAACAGCGTGTAATTCAGATTTTCCAACATGCTCTTTATGACTCCGGGCTCTGGCTGATGTGAATATTTGATGACAGCGCTCACCTTAAAAGCGGCGCGATAAACGGTAAAGTCGTTTCAGCTTATTTAACGGAGAGTTAGAC
Organism: Phytobacter palmae; assembly: GCA_900112785.1. Taxonomy (GTDB): domain Bacteria; phylum Pseudomonadota; class Gammaproteobacteria; order Enterobacterales; family Enterobacteriaceae; genus Phytobacter; species Phytobacter palmae. The sequence continues at coordinate 123,459 of FONB01000011.1, forward strand.
GATTCTTAAGCCGTTTATTGCATCAATGTGACACGGTACGCAGTGATAATTAAGACAACCTTAAGGTTGAAAAAAGTGCTTTCCAGGTTGCGAGTAGCATAATTCGCTATCGTCGACCGGCCGCTTTGATTACACTCTGCGCGATTTTTTACGTAAAAGAGATTGCATGCAAAACCATACCCTTACTGGCCGTCGCCTGGGGCGTCAGGCACTGTTATTTCCCCTTTGTCTGGTCCTGTACGAATTCTCAACCTATATTGCCAACGATATGATTCAGCCGGGTATGCTGGCCGTGGTCGGGCAATATCAGGCCGGGATTGAGTGGGTGCCGACATCAATGACCGCCTACCTTGCCGGTGGCATGTTTTTACAGTGGCTGCTGGGCCCGCTGTCGGACCGTATCGGCCGTCGCCCGGTGATGCTGACCGGAGTGGTCTGGTTTGTGGTGACCTGCCTGGCCACCCTGCTGGCGCAAAACATTGAACAGTTCACTCTGCTGCGTTTTTTGCAGGGGATCAGCCTGTGCTTTATTGGCGCGGTCGGTTATGCGGCCATTCAGGAGTCCTTTGAAGAGGCGGTGTGCATTAAGATCACCGCGCTGATGGCTAACGTGGCGCTTATCGCGCCGCTGCTCGGTCCGCTGGTGGGGGCGGCGTGGGTTCATGCCGCTCCCTGGCAGGGGATGTTTGTCCTCTTTGCGCTGCTGGCGGCGGTGGCGTTTGTGGGGCTGCAACGGGCGATGCCGGAAACCGCCACCCGGTTGGGTGAACCGCTGTCGTTAAAAGCCCTGTGGCACGATTATGCGCTGGTGATGAAAAATATCCGTTTCGTCGCCGGAGCGCTGGCTACCGGGTTTGTCAGCCTGCCGTTGCTGGCCTGGATTGCCCAGTCACCGATCATTATCATCAGCGGTGAACAGCTCAGCAGCTACGAATACGGGCTGTTGCAGGTGCCGGTTTTTGGCGCACTGATTCTGGGGAATCTGCTGCTGGCACGGCTGACCTCCCGGCGTACCGTGCGTTCGCTGATTATCCTTGGCGGCTGGCCGATTGTAGCCGGGCTTATTCTGGCGGCCGTGGCAACGCTGGTCTCCTCGCATGCTTATCTCTGGATGACCGCAGGTTTGAGCCTGTATGCGTTTGGTATTGGTCTGGCTAATGCCGGGCTGGTGCGCCTGACGCTGTTTGCCAGTGAGGTCAGCAAAGGGGCCGTTTCGGCGGCGATGGGTATGCTGCAAATGCTGATTTTCACTGTCGGTATCGAAGTCAGTAAATATGCCTATCTGGCCGGCGGAAATGGCCTGTTCAGCGTTTTTAATCTGCTCAATGGCCTCTTCTGGCTGGGGCTGATGGTTGTTTTCCTGCGTGATAAAAGCGTCGGAAACTCGTTTGAAGGTTAAGCCTGTCCGCCGGGTGAGGGAAGCGCGTCCATCTGCCAGGGATGATTTTCCTTCGCCCATTTGAGCCTGAGGGCTCCGGGTGCCCCACAACCTGAGTAACTCGTTATTCCGCCAGTGATTATATCGACATATCTGTTATCACTTCCGGCGTGTCACTTTTACTGAAAACGCGTATCTTTGATAGCGATATTGCTGAGCACGACGCACCTGCCTGTTCACAAACTATTCAGATAAAACGTTAGGGACACATCGATGATCTTGAGAAAGACGCTGATTTCTTTAGTGACTATATATACCCTCTGCCATTTAAGCCCTGTGCTGGCGGCCTCTGCGCCGGTATTTACGCCTGAGCAGGAAGCGCAAATCGGTAAAATCGCTGCCGACTACCTTGTCGCCCATCCGGAGGTGCTGGTGCAGGTCAGCCAGAAACTGCAGCAGCAAGAGCAGGAGCGTCAACAGATGGCGCTGACGCAGAAGGTGATGGAGAACCAGGAAGCGCTTCTGCGTGATAAAGATACGCCGGTTATCGGCCCGCAGGATGCGAGCGTGGCAGTCATCGAATTTTTCGATTATCAGTGTATTTATTGCAGCAAACTTGCCCCGGAGCTGGAGAAAGTCATGAAGGCCAGCCCGGACGTGCGTTATATATTCAAAGAGTGGCCTATTTTCGCGTCACGCTGGGAAAACTCAGAGAAAGCGGCGCAGCGCGGTCTCGATGTCTGGAAGCAGAAAGGCGCGGCCGGATATGCCATCTATCACAACAGTATTTACCATACCGGGCATAACGAGGGGCAACTGACGGTCGAGGATATTAACGCTGCCGCGAAGGCTGCCGGTGCCACGGATAAGCCGCAGGCGGATTACAGCAACATCCTTGAAAATACCAATACGCTGGCGCAGACCCTCGAACTCACCGGGACGCCAGGACTGATTGTCATGCCGGTTAAAGGGGCAAACCCGCAGAACATCACCGTCTTCCCGGGGCTTGCCAGCGCGGAGCAGATTCAGGCCGCGATTAAGAAAGCCAGCCACTAACCCGCAACATTGCCGCCGGTTATACCGAATCCGGTGAGAATTACCGGCGGCAATTCAGTATCCGTGCGTTAATGTACGCTCTGTCGCGCCCCCTTTATTAACCAGAGAGAATTCAAGCTAAAGCCGCTGTTTGTTATTTCACTATAAGCATAACTACACTCTTTCAGTATGGCTTATTTAATATTCGCCATTCTTTTTCGCCATTGTCCTGGCGGTGTATTATAAATTTTCTTAAATATTTTTGAGAAGCTTTGCTGATCATCGAATCCGTACTTAGAGGCTATGTCAATAACGGGCATGCTGGTTGTTAGTAAATCTGATGTCGCTTTCATTATTTTTTCTTGTCTGATATATCGTGCAAGACTGAGCCCGGTGTGATGTTTGAAGATTCTTTGTAAATGTCTTTTTGAATAACCGGCTCTTTTGGCCGCGCTCGCGATGGTGATGTTTTTATCAAGGTTGTCGTCAATCCATCTTTTTATTTCCATTATGACCGTTGCCTGTAAGTGCGGCATTTTCTGCGCCTCGCCATTCTCTCTTTTGCGTAGATCCTGAGTGCTTTGGGCATTAAATTGTGGCGTGCTATTCAATCCCAGCCATAGCAGTACGTTATGTAAGCGACCAGGTAAATAATTGCACAGGCACCCCAAAGCGCAAATAAAAATAGAGTATCCTCACGCTTCATTTTTCAATGCTCATCATTAAAATGTGTAAGTTATGGCACCGGTAAAAGAGAAACTATTTCGTCTGAAAACAATGGGGCTTTTTGTAATGTCATCATTCAACCAGGTATAACCCGCGTTTAACGTTGTCCCCCAATGCTGGTCAAATTGATGATTCCAGAGCAGGTTTGTGCTTACTCCATACAAGCCTCCGCCAGGGGTGAAGGTCTGATAGGCTGTATTATCGCTCTGTTTTTTACTGACACCATAATTAATTAGCGTATATCGATGATCGCCAAACATGGCGGTATTCTGCAGTGCGATAGTATCTATATCATTCTGCAAGGGAATAATAGTGAAAGACGCCTGATATTGTACCCCCTGGCTATCAGTAAGGGGTAAAATGGCTTTTCCTTCAACACTCGCCCAGGGCGTCATGGACCAGCCCACAGCCAGAGCGGTATTCATGGCCGCTTTAATGTTGCCCATTCCCTTTAATTCGTTTGCACCTTCCCGCCAGTCAGAATTACGCTCAGAACGCCCAGACTATAACCAAGCGTTTGCTCTAAATACAGGCCATTGTCGGCCTGCAGGTCATATCCCAGACCTTTTTCTGAATCAACAAAAAACGCCCCTTTGCGCCCCTGAATTACCGGTAATACCTGGAAAAATTGATGATTTGAACCGCTGTAACGAGGAGCATATTGCCCTGCAATGCCCATGGTGAATGTGTTTTGATCAGCGGCAGTATCATCTGCATTCGCAAATGACGTCACCGTGGTAAATAGTAAACCGGTCATCAACGGTAGGGTTTTTTGGGTAGACATTCATCATCTCCGGATTCATTAAAAAGCGTGTGATATCAGTGCATGATTTTCTGATTGTTCAGTATGAAGTACTGGTATCAATAAACAGTCGGGGAATTGTTAAGATACTGTCAAGTTTCGCATATTGAGGGGCTGTTTCTGATAAATTCAGTACTCCCTGCGCGGTTCGTCCCATTTGTCATTTTATCGATGCGCATAGACTGTCACGAAAAGGGTATTGTATGTATTGGCGTAACAGACCGGCAATTGCTGTTGTCCAGAAAAACCAGGATAGACAGATGGCTTATCGAAAATTTTCGCTAATTGAAGACGATACGGATGCTGCCGACGTTCTGGCAAATATACGCGGCATTGAATACAGGTTTTATCAGCTATGAAAAGTCCCGTTCACCAGTCACTCTGGCGCTGGATTTGCGCCCGTATCCTTGCCCTTGCTATCGGGGCTGTGATCATTATTGCTCTGTGCATGTGGCTACGTTATGCAATCCAAAATTACTGGGCTTTGCATGACATGCCCGCCAGTGTAAGAGCTGAATTCCTCGCCTTGAGGGATAACCCTCAGGTTAACCCGGAACGCTTTCATTACATTGTCGATAAATGGTGGGGAATAAGTTACTCAACGCCCTCAATTGCCTCGACCGACTGGATTATGGTTGGTCTACTCGTTCTGGTCATGATCCCTTTTATCGTCATTATGGGGTTACGCTATGCGCGCCCCTTATCTTCTCAATTCACCCGATTACGAGAGGCTGCAGATAAAGTCACACAAGGGCAATTCGGCAGCCAGGCTGAACTCGTCAGAGATGCGCCTGAGGAAATGATACGTTTCGCCGTTGATTTTAACAGTATGACGCAACAGCTCGCCCTTTATGAACGCGAACTGCGCGCTTCACATGTCGCGATGGCACATGAACTTCGTTCCCCTTTAACGGCGGCCATTGGCCGGCTACAGGGGATGCTGGATGGTGTCTTTAGCCCTACAGAAGAGCAACTGGGTATGGTGATGAACCAACTGTTGCTCCTGAGTCGCCTTACCGAAGAATTACACTTACTTTCGCTGGCAGATGCCGGACAACTGACTCTCGACCGTCATCCTCTGTGCCTTGAGGAGTTATTGCGTGAGCGTGCAGCATGGTTAAAGTTACAGGCGGATACGTCCGGCATGAGCATTACTGTTGCTGATACTTCACCGTCCATTTTCAATGGGGATGCTCTGCGCCTGGGTCAGGCCTTTACGATTATTATGGAAAACGCCTTGCGCTACGGGCGGCAGGGGGGGCATTTAAACATTGGCGTTCGTCGCAATGCAGATGTGTTCAGCATTACCTTCAATGATGATGGTCCAGGCGTAGACCCCGCTTTCTTGCCGATCATCTTCGATCGGTTCACGCGAGCCGATGCTTCGCGGGCGCGGCATTCCGGGGGCAGCGGGCTCGGGTTATCCATAGCCAGGGCTATTTGCCTTGCTCACGGTGGGTATATTGCAGCTTTTTTGCCCGAAAAAGGGGGCCTGCTGGTAGAGATAACCCTGCCGGCTGAGGACATATAAATGCACTCTTGATGAATCCTTGATGGAAAATGAAGAGAATCTCGACTTCATAAAGGTGTAATGACGCCATTACCGATCAGGAGTGGCGTTATGTCAGAACAGCTCACCATATTATTTCGTCAAAGCGCGCATCATCTTTTTAATGCCGCACGTCAATTTTCACTTCTTTCTTTGCTGCCGCTCATCACTCCGGTGGTGTTAATTTTTTTCCTGACCGGCTGCGGGGAGAAGGAGACGCACAAGGCCGCTCCACCGCGGCCCGTTCGCTACGTTGTTATTCAAACCTTATCCTCTTTTCCGGTCGATGTACGAACCGGAGAAATACGTGCCCATGATGAAACCTTGCTCTCTTTCCGACTGAACGGCCGCATGGTGAGCCGTCTCGTTGATATCGGCGATCATGTGCATGCGGGGCAAGTGCTGGCGACATTAGAAAGCCAGACAGGAACAAATGAACTTGCCAGTGCCCGCGCTGATGTAGAGAGTGCCAAAGCAGCCGAACAGGTCGCATTGCTGAATTTGAACCGAATGCAAAAACTCTTGCCCTCCGGCGCTATCGCCCGTACTCAGCTTGATAGCGCGCGTGCTGACTGGCAAGCGGCGGCATCACGCCTTAACAGCAGCATGGCCGCCATGCGCAATGCACAGGATAATCTTGCCTGGACGAAACTGACCGCACCTGCTGATGGCGTTATTACCCGCGTCAGTGTCTCTGCAGGTCAGGTTGTGAGCGCCGGGCAAACGGTCTTTACCCTTGCGACCAGCGAGGCTCGTGATGTGGTATTTGATATTGCTGACCCCCGGCGACTTTCCACCCCGGATGCAAAAGAGAGGGTATTTCACGTTGCGTTGTTGTCAGATCCAGCCGTAAAAACCATCGGTACACTGCGTGATATCAGCCCCCAGGCCGACCCACAAACAAGAACCTGGCAAGTCAGGGTTGCGCTTAATAACCCGCCTGCCGGGATGGCGTTGGGGGCAAGCGCGACCATTGAAATCCCGTCGTCTGTGTTGCCCGGTTATAAGATCCCCGCCACCGCGCTGAGTCGCACCGGCGATAAACCCGCCATCTTTGTTATTGATAATAATGGGCAGGCGCAGTTACGTGAGGTCACTTTATCAGGCTATGTTGCCTCCTTCGCGTTCGTTTCATCAGGCCTTCATCCCGGCGATAAAGTCATCACCGCAGGCGTGAATAAGTTACGTGATGGCGAAAAAGTTATTCCGGGGGAGCGCCAGTCATGAATGCTTCCGCTAAAAAGCAGCGCTTCAATCTTTCCGCATGGGCGCTTGAACATCAGCAATTGGTGAGCATGTTTATGATGCTGATTCTCGTCGCGGGAATCTTGAGTTATGAAAAACTCCCGCGAAATGAAGACCCGGCATTCACCATAAAAACGGCGGTGGTCTCCACGCAGTGGCCAGGCGCTACTGTTGAGGAGACGACCAGGCTTGTCACCGATGTTCTGGAAAAAAAACTGCAGGAGACGCCCTGGCTCGATTATATAGAAAGTGAAACCCGGGCAGGCCGTAGCGTTATTTATGTGAACTTACGGGACGACACGCCGCCGCAGCAAGTTCAGGGGATTTGGTATCAGGTTCGCAAAAAAATGCAGGATATCGCAACCTCATTACCAGAAGGGGCGCAAGGGCCTGCTGTAAATGATGAGTTTGATGATACGTTCGGCACTATTTATGCGTTCACAGCCGATGGCTACACTTCGCGGGAGTTACGCGATCGCGTAGAAGAGATCCGCCGTAATCTGATGTCGGTTAAAGATATCGGTAAGATTACGCTTCTGGGTGAACAGCAGGAGCAGATTGTTATTGCCTTTTCTCCCCGACAACTCGCCGGTATGGGTTTAGACGTTCAGCAGGTGAGCGAGGCATTAAAGGCCCAGAATGCCGTCGAACCCTCCGGCACGATCCGTACCGAAAACGATAACATTGCCTTGCGGGTGAGTGGCGCATTGGTCTCAGAAGAGAGCCTTCGCGCTGTCACACTGCATATCAATGACCGGTATATTCCCCTGACGGATATCGCTACCGTCACGCGTAAAATTGCCGAACCCGCCACCCCTCTCTTTCGGGCAAATGGACAACCTGCGATAGGGCTTGCGATATCAATGGCCTCAACCGGTAACATGTTGCGTTTCGGTAAGACGCTTAACGCCCGAATGGCGCAGGTCAAAAACCAGTTACCTCACGGTATTGAAATGGTGAAAGTTGCCGATCAGTCTGTTGTCGTGAGCGATGCCGTCAGTGGTTTTGTCCGTGTGCTTATTGAAGCTGTTCTGATCGTGCTGGCCGTCTCCTTTATCTCGCTCGGCATGCGAGCCGGGCTGGTGGTCGCAGCAGCAATACCTCTGGTACTGGCAATGACCTTTGTCGGCATGATGCTGACCAATATTGGTTTACAGCGTATCTCTCTGGGGGCGCTCATTATTGCGCTCGGGCTTCTGGTTGATGACGCGATGATAACGGTAGAAGCGATGGTGGCACGGCTCGAGGCGGGCGACTCGCGTAAAAATGCCGCCACTTACGCTTTCAAAACCACGGCTTTTCCCATGTTGACGGGAACGCTGGTGATGATAGCCGGGTTCATTCCTGTCGGCTTTGCGGCTTCCAGCGCCGGAGAATACTGCTTCTCACTGTTTGCCGTTGTTCTGATAGCGCTACTTTGCTCCTGGGTTGTCGCCATCCTTTTCTCGCCGCTGACTGGCACCTGGTTACTTCCTGCACATATTAAGAAACATGGCGGGGGCGCAGGCAGGCTTGCGCTGGCCTATCGCTCTTTACTGGAGCGCGTGTTGCGTTATCGGCTGACCACAATCGGTCTTGCCTTACTGGCGCTTATTTTGGCAGGCGTTGGGGCGACATATATGCAGGGAGAGTTTTTCCCGGCATCGGACCGACCCGAACTGCTCGTTAGTCTTTCGCTCCCGGCGAATACCTCGCAACAGGAAACGGAACGGCAGGCAGAACGTTTTGAAAAAGCGATAAGCGGTAATAAAAATATTGACCATTACACAACCTACGTCGGATCGGGCGCCATACGTTTTTATTTGCCAATGGAAGTCCTGCCAGATAACGAAAACACCGCGCAACTCGTTATTGTGGCAAAGGATCTGACAGCGAGAGACCGCTTACAACAGCAACTCACGACCCTTTTAGCCAGCCAGTTTGGCGACCTGACGGCGCGTGTGTCCCCCCTCGAATTAGGACCGCCAGTAGGCTGGCCCATAAAATACCGCGTGAGCGGGCCTGATTATGCCCAGGTACGGTTAATCGCCAGTCGTGTTGCCTCTAAAATCGGAGCATCGCCTTTTACGCGCGAGGTTAACCTTACCGCTGGCGAACCGGAAAGAGTGATCACGCTTAATGTCAACCAGACGGCAGCGCGGGCAGCAGGCGTCTCCTCAGAAGATATCGCTCAAACGCTTAATACGGTCTGGTCTGGCCGAACTGTCACCACAGTCCGGGATAATGATCGCCTCGTGGATGTAGTGCTACGTGCAAACGATAATGAGCGTCTGGATATCAGCACGTTATCGTCGCTGGTGCTGACAACCGCGACGGGAAAGAAAATTCCGCTAAGCGAAGTCGCCACGCCTGTATGGGGCGTTGACGATCCGGTTATCTGGCGTCGCCAACGTCTTCCCTTTATTACCGTGCAGACAGACCTCGCGCCAGGCCTTAACGCACAGACCGTCTCATCTGCACTGCGTGCGGATATTGATCAACTGCGTACGCAACTGCCGGCGGGATATCACATTGAAGAAGGGGGAACGGTAGCGGAATCGGATAAGGGGAATAGCTCAGTTTTCGCGGTGTTGCCTGTGACCCTCATCGCAATGCTGGTGCTGTTAATGGTTCAGTTGCAGCGTTTCTCCCGTATGCTGCTCGCGCTGTTTATGGCGCCTTTTGGTTTGCCTGGCATCGTATTAGCAATGTTGCCGACAGGAACGCCAATGGGATTTGTGGCATTGCTGGGCGTGATCGCGCTGGCAGGGATGATTATCCGCAATGCGGTCATTCTGATAAGCGAAGTGGACAACAATCAGGCGCAGGGGATGGCTTCGCGCGAAGCCATCGTTGCGGCAGCGGAGCATCGTTCGCGTCCCATCGTTTTAACGGCCTGCGCGGCAATACTGGGTATGATTCCCATATCACATCAGGTCTTTTGGGGGCCGATGGCCTATGCCATTATCGGCGGACTTCTCGTGGCCACGCTGGTAACACTTACGGTATTACCAGCCTCATTGAGCCTGCTGCTGGCCAGAGAAGAGAGGAAGAATTAACGGTAATAAAAAGCGAATGCGCGCGCGTAAGTCCCGGTGAATGGTTAGTGATGATCGTCAATTTGATGTTCGATAATCATCCCTTCGCCGACGCTTGCCAGATGACGGACACGAGGCGCAACGCGAACAACTGGCGCAGGGGCAACCACCTGCGGTGCAACATAATTAGCTTGCGCTGTGGGGGTGTTGATGGGGACTAACTCGATTTTGTAACCATCCGGGACATTGACCGTCACGTTTTGCGCCAGAGCGCAAGAAGAGAGCGTGCTAAACAGCAGCGCCGTTAACAGTTGAACTTTCATTTTCGCCTCGATAATTGACGGTGGCTGGCAATATGCCAGCCACACAGCAGGGCGAAGTATGCGTAATCGATCCCGGCGAAGTGTTGCCGCATGTGCGCATTATCCGGTTGCCGATTGCATGTCGCGCTCCGGCTTTGCCACCGCTTTAGCAACCAGCGCGGCGACCAGAACGAGGCCTAACACCACCAGCATTGCGCTGCGCAAGCCGTAGTGTTCCCCTAAGAAACCAAGCAGCGGCGGCCCTACCAGAAATGCCAGATAGCCCGTTGTGGCGACCACGCTGACGCGGGTTGGCGCATCGGGTCCGGTATCGCTGGCGGCAGAAATGGTCAGCGGGAAGCCCAGCGATGCACCCAGTCCCCAGAAAATAACCGACATTCCGGCAATCCACGCATTATCGACAAAAATAATCAGCCCAATACCTAAGGCACCCATTACTGCGCTGGCGCGGACTACGGTGACGCGGCTGTAACGGTCTATAAACCAGCCGCCGGTAAAGCGGCCGACCGTCATTCCGAGGGTAAAACCGGCATAGATTAACGAGCCGGAGGTGGGGTTAAACCCATGGCCGTCGACCATTAATAACGGCAGCCAGTCATTGGCAGAACCTTCGGCAAAGGCCATCGCCAGCACTACAACCCCAATTAACAGGAGCTGAATATCACGATAGAAGGGGAGTCCCTGTTTGTTACGCTGCTTATCTTCAGGGGTATCTTTACCGGTCCCTTCGGGAATGGCAGAAATAGCCAACGCAATCGGCGCAATGGCGACTACCGCAGCCAGCAGAATGTGCAAAGTTGCCGGAGTACCTAAAGCGGTCAGGGTCATACCAACCCCTGCGCCAGCCAGTGTGCCGAGGCTGTAGAAGCCATGCATCATCGGCAGCACAGTTTTATTCATTTCGCGTTCTACCACCGCGCCTTCAATATTTATCGCCACTTCGCCTGCACCCATACTGCCGCCAAAAAACGCCAGTCCAATGGCAAACAGCAGCGGGGAAGCCAGCCACAGAGCCAGACTCAACAACACCATGCCTGCAATAGCGGCGGTCATACTGGCGCGAATGACTTTGCGCGTACCAAAACGCTTCACCAGCCAGCCGGATGAGAGGATGCCACTCATGGAGCCCACAGAGAGGCCAAACAGCACGACGCCCATCTCCGCCGTTGAGACAGATAAGATGTCGCGAATAGCCGGGGTTCGGGTAGCCCACGACGCCATCAGCAGGCCCGGAATAAAGAAGAAGGTAAATAGCGCCCAGAGCCGGTGTCTTAGAGCATTACGATGTGAAGTGACTGGCATTACGTCGCATCCTGCAAGGAAAAGAGAAGACAACACTAGCAAGCATGTGTACATTTGTACACATCTGATTGCGAGGATTTATGAGCCGAAGACCCAACGACCCGCAGCGGCGTGAGCGCATCCTGGATGCCACGCTGGAAACCATTGCGCAGCACGGTATTCATGCCGTCACCCACCGGAAAATTGCCAGCTGTGCCGATGTCCCGCTCGGCTCAATGACCTATTATTTTGCGGGCATTGATGCGCTGCTTGATGAAGCTTTTACCCGCTTTACGCAGCAAATGTCCGCGCAATATGCGGCGTTTTTTTCGCAGGTTGATAGCGCCGCAACCGCCTGTGATGCCGTAACTGAACTGATTTTTAGCGCTCAGGTGACGACACCGCACAATATGGAGCTGATGTATCAGCTGTATGCCCTGATGAGCAAAAAACCGATGCTGAAAAGCGTAATGCAAAACTGGATGCGCACCAGTCAGACCACGCTGGAACGATGGTTTGATCCGGTAACCGCCCGTGCGCTGGATGCTTTTATCGAAGGGATGACGTTGCATTTTGTGGTGGACCGGGAACCGCTGAGCCGTGCGGATATTCGCGCGATGGTGGGAAGGATTGCGGGCGAGTAAGCGCAGGGCAGATGACGGGCAACAAAAAACCCATCAACCTTGAACCGAAATGGCGGGGTTGATGGGCTCCACAAATTGGGGACATCAAAGAAAAGCAGTGGCACTAGTTATGACTAATGCTGAGAAAAAAAGTTCTCCGGGTGTTAATAATTTTTTTTAAGTTCGGAGTTATCCTAAACCCGGCCAGACAATGATAATAAGGGTCCCCGCCAGTGTAAGCAGTACGTTCGCTATCGCATAGGTGCCAGCATAACCCAATGCCGGAATGTTACTGCGCGCGGTATCGCTGATGATCTCCATCGCCGGCGCACAGGTACGTGCCCCCATTAGTGCGCCAAACAGCAGTGCGCGGTTCATTTTTAGCACCCAGGCACCGAACAGGAAACAGATCATCACCGGCACCAGGCTGACAATCAGACCTGCGATCAGCATTTGCCCACCCACTTCTCCCAGGCTGTTACCAATGCCGCTACCGGCGCTTAAGCCGACACCCGCCATAAAGACCATCAGGCCAAACTCTTTCACCATATTCAGCGCACCCTGAGGGATATAGCCAAAAGTAGGGTGGTTGGCACGCAGAAAGCCGAGCATGATCCCGGCAAACAGCAGGCCTGCCGCGTTGCCGATACCAAAGCTGAACGAGCTGAACTGGAAGGTGATCATGCCGATCATCAGGCCAACGATAAAGAAGGCGCAGAAGGCGAGCAGATCCGTAACCTGACTATGAATAGAGATAAAGCCGATACGGTCAGCGATGGTTTTTACTCGACGGGCATCCCCGCTCACCTGCAGGACATCGCCTTTATTAAGCAGGATGTTGTCATCAATCGGCATCTCAATCTGACTACGGATAACACGGTTGAGGAAGCAGCCATGGTCTGTCAGCTTAAGCTGAGCCAGACGGCGACCCACCACATTATGGTTTTTTACTACCACCTCTTCGGTGACAATGCGCATGTCAAGCAGGTCGCGGTCGAAAACCTCTTTTCCGTTACGGAAACTGGGGTCAAGACGTGCATGCGCATCCGGATAACCAACCAGTGCAATTTCATCGCCCATTTGCAGCACCGCATCGCCATCCGGGTTCGCGAGAATACCGTTACGACGAATTCGCTCAATGTAACAGCCCGTCTGGCGATAAATGCCCAGTTCGCGCAAATTTTTGCCATCCGCCCAGGCCACCAGCTCCGGGCCGACGCGATAGGCGCGGATGACTGGCAGATAGACCTTCCGGTTGGTGTCGGTGTCGAGTCCACGTTCCCGGGCAATTTGTTGGGCGCTGGTCTGCAGATCCTGGTGCTGTAATTTTGGCATATAGCGAGCGCCGACGATCAAACTGACCAGGCCAATAAGGTAGGTCAGGGCGTAGCCGAGGCTTAAGTGATCGAGTGCCTGCGAAAGCTGACTGCTGTCCATACCCGAATGACGTAGCGTATCGCCGGCGCCTACCAGTACGGGGGTGGAGGTCATTGCACCTGCCAGCATCCCCGCTGTCAGACCAATATCCCAGCCGAACAATTTGCCGAGCCCAAGAGCAATCAGCAGTGCGCTGCCGACTAATACCAGCGCCAGCATCAGGTAATTTTTGCCGTCGCGAAAAAAAATAGAAAAAAAGTTTGGCCCGGCTTCCACACCTACGCAAAAAATAAACAACATAAAACCTAAATTGAGGGCATCGGTGTTTATGCTGAAATGTTGCTGACCTAATAATAAGGAAACCACTAAAACGCCAATGGAATTACCGAGTTGTACAGAACCCAGGCGTAATTTCCCCAGGCAAAGTCCGAGTGTCAGAACAACAAATAATAACAGTATGTAATTCCCGTTTAACAAATCTGCGACGTTTATATTCACGGAGGCTAACTTCTTGTTTACTTGTAAGCTATTGAAAGAATGGGTTATTTGGGCTACTGTTTTGCGAAGAATCTGAGGTTGAAAAACGCAGCAGTGCGTCTTTATTCCCGGCAACACAATAACTGGCCGCTAGTTTAATCGTATTGAATTGCAACGGCTAGTAAGAATCATCTATTCGCGCGGGGGTTTTTCGGCAAGGAGTGCCATAGCGCTTTATCTGACCGTACGTTCTTTGGAACGGATGAAGAGTTTGATAGAGAAAAGTCAGGAGGATTGTTTGAAACATAAACGCGGACTTGCAGGCATAATTTGCTGTTTTTTACTTTTCATTGTCGTCTGTTTTTTAGAAGTGACAAATATGGAAGGTGCCTTTCGTTCGTCCGGGCATCCTGAGCTGGGTTTGCTGTTTTTTACTTTACCGGGTGCCGTTGCCAGTATTTTTTCACGTCAGCGTAAACTGATGTTGCCACTTTTTGGCGCGATCCTCGCCGCACCGCTCTGTTTCGTCGTCATGCGCCTGTTTTTTACCCCGGTACGTTCTGTCTGGCAGGAGCTTGCGTGGCTGTTTAGCGCGGTATTCTGGTGCGCGCTGGGCGCGCTCTGTTATCTGTTTATCAGCAGCTTCTTTGGCAACGGGACGCGTTGAGCCCAGCCTCGCCCCGGTTGTTGCCTGTCTATTTTACTCTGCCGAACTGCTTGCGAACGAATTTATCAAACTCGTTAAAGCTGCCAATGTGTTTTTGATCGACAAAAATCTGTGGCACCGTTTCGATGGGTTTGCCGGCTGCTTGTTCCAGCGCTGCGCGGGTAACACCGTCGGCGTGGATATCAACATAACGCCACTCGAAATTATCTTGTGCTTTGCTGACTTTTTCAGCCAACTCTTTTACACGGGCGCACTGCGGGCAGCCTGCGCGACCAAATATCACTGCGTACATGGATCCTCCTTAAACCAGACGGTAAGCAGGGGATATAATGCGGCTTTTGCGTCCACGCATAAAACAGGTTGTGCCTGTTATGTTAATTCCCGCAACCTTTCAGCACATATTGGCGAGCATTTCCGGCGAAACTGTTCGCTATAATGGGGGTTTTATTTCCAGGGAAAATGACCATGACCCCAGTTATCGATCTGCTCCGCGCCCACCGCTCTATTCGCCATTTCACCCAGGAGCCCATTACCGCAGCGCAGCGTGAAGCGATTATCGCCAGTGCCCAGGCCGCCTCCAGTTCCAGCTTCTTACAGTGCAGCTCCATTATTCGCGTCACCGACCCGGCGTTGCGTCAACAACTGGTTACACTGACCGGCGGTCAACAGCATGTGGCAGAGGCCGCTGAATTTTGGGTGTTTTGCGCCGATTTTAATCGTCATCTGCAAATTTGCCCGCAGGCGCAACTGGGGCTGGCGGAACAGCTACTTCTCGGGGTCGTCGATACGGCCATGATGGCGCAAAATGCCATGACGGCGGCGGAGTCGCTTGGCCTTGGCGGCGTGTATATTGGCGGGATCCGTAACAACATTGAGGCGGTGACTGAATTACTCCATCTGCCGCAGCATGTTTTGCCACTCTTTGGGCTCTGCCTGGGCTGGCCTGCTGACGATCCGCAGGTGAAGCCGCGGTTACCCGCCGCGCTGGTGGTGCATGAAAACAGTTATCAGCCCGTCGATGCAGGTATCCTTGCACAGTATGATGAGCAAATTGCCGCGTATTATACGTCGCGAGGCAGCAATACCCGTCAGGATACCTGGAGCGATCATATCCGGCGCACCATCATTAAAGAGAACCGCCCGTTCATCCTCGACTATTTGCACAAACAAGGATGGGCGGTGCGCTAATTCCCGTTCATCCTGTGTCCCGCTGCGTGTATGATACGCAGGCTTTCTGCTCGTCTTACTTCACGTTGTCCGTGGGTTGGCTGCATCTGTGCTCCCTGGTCAGAGAGTGAGCTATGCTCCTGAGGACTTACTGACTTGTCGCCTTCCGGCAACGTGAAATATGCAGAGTATTGCCAGTTTATTCAGAGAGGTGCAGGGTGAAAATCGCCATTTTGTCCCGGGACGGAACGCTCTATTCATGCAAACGCCTGCGCGAAGCTGCCATTGCGCGCGGGCATCTGGTCGAAATTCTCGATCCGCTGTCGTGTTATATGAACATCGACCCTGCGGCCTCATCTGTCCATTATAAAGGGCGTCAGCTTCCCCATTTTGATGCGGTGATCCCGCGCATTGGCTCTGCGATTACCTTTTACGGTACCGCCGCGCTGCGCCAGTTTGAAATGCTGGGCAGTTATCCGCTGAATGAATCGGTGGCGATTACGCGCGCACGTGACAAATTGCGCTCTCTGCAATTATTGGCCCGCCAGGGGATTGATCTGCCGGTGACGGGGATCGCCCATTCGCCGGATGACACCAGTGACCTGATTGCGATGGTCGGCGGCGCACCGCTGGTGGTCAAACTGGTGGAAGGGACGCAGGGGATCGGCGTGGTCCTCGCCGAAACACGGCAGGCGGCGGAAAGTGTCATCGATGCCTTTCGCGGCCTTAACGCCCATATTTTGGTCCAGGAATACATTGAAGAAGCAAAGGGGCGGGATATTCGCTGCCTGGTGGTGGGTAACGAGGTCGTCGCGGCTATTGAACGGCAGGCGAAAGAGGGCGATTTTCGTTCCAACCTGCATCGTGGCGGTGTGGCCAGCGTGGCGACAATCACTGCGCGTGAGCGGGAGATGGCGATTAAAGCCGCACAGACGCTTGGTCTGGACGTCGCCGGAGTGGATATCCTGCGCGCCAACCGTGGACCGCTGGTGATGGAAGTCAATGCGTCGCCGGGGCTTGAAGGTATTGAGAAGACTACAGGGGTAGATATCGCGGGTAAAATGATTGCCTGGATTGAGCGTCATGCCACGCCCGGCTATTGCCTCAAAACCGGCGGATAGTGGATTTTACGCGCTACGCAATGGTATGCGGTCTGCTTTTTGCGTAAGCTATGGCTCCACTTTTTTCGTCAGAGGTTGTTTTGCGCATGAATTCACTCGTCGCACCTGGTCTGGACACGCTTCGTCAATGGCTTGATGAGCTGGGTATCAGTTTCTTCGAATGCGATACCTGCCAGGCGTTGCACCTGCCGCATATGCAGAATTTCGACGGGGTGTTTGACGCCAAAATCGATCTGATTAATGACGTTATCCTGTTTACTGCGATGGCAGAAGTGAAGCCTTCCGCATTGCTGCCACTGGCCGCCGACCTTTCCGCCATCAATGCCAGTTCTTTGACGGTGAAAGCCTTTCTCGATATTCAGGATGATAACCTGCCTAAACTGGTCGTTTGCCAGACATTATCTTCAGGCGCCGGGGTGACGCCCGAACAATTTGCGTGGTTCATGCGCCAGAGCGAAGAGCAAATTTCCATGGTGATCCTTGAAGCCCGCGCCCATCAACTCCTGTTTGTTCCCGAAGAAGAAGAGTTCAAAGCTGGCGATCACGCACACAATTTTCTTCACTAAGCCTGCCTGACATTAGCGCAGTCGCTGCCAGAGCGGCTGCATAATGAATATTTTAATTCTGCTTTTAACCTTCTTTAAAAGAATTTTTCACCGCTATTCTCGCCGTTTCGGCTTATCACATAGACAGAATCTGCATAAAAAATTGATAAAAGGCGTTTTTTAATCTGCCCTATAGCCTCTAACCCTGGCTACAGTTATTCTTGCGGTGCTTTGAAAAGCATGCGGCGTCGGCCGAAAGAATTTTCCTCTTCGACCAGTGCAGACTGACAAAAATATGCATGAATTTTGCATATCTTAAATGCGTACACTTTGTTCGTATGGTAACGGACTTTCCAGAAGGAATGAGATATGACCGCTTTGAGTAAAAAATGGTTATCAGGTCTTATTGCGGGTGCATTAATGGCTGTCTCTGCCAGCACACTCGCCGCAGAGCAAAAGACGCTGCATGTATATAACTGGTCTGACTATATTGCGCCGGATACGGTCGCGAATTTTGAAAAAGAGACCGGGATTAAAGTCGTTTACGATGTGTTCGACTCCAACGAAGTGCTGGAAGGGAAATTGATGGCGGGCAGCACCGGCTTCGACCTGGTAGTGCCTTCTGCAAGCTTCCTTGAGCGCCAGCTGACTGCCGGTGTGTTCCAGCCGCTTGATAAGAGCAAGCTGCCGAACTGGAAGAACATGGACCCGGATGTGCTGAAAATGGTTGCTCAGCATGACCCGGACAACAAATACGCGGTGCCGTACCTTTGGGCCACCACCGGCATTGGTTATAACGTAGATAAAGTTAAAGCGGTACTGGGCGATGTGCCGGTCGACAGCTGGGATCTGGTGCTGAAACCAGAAAACCTGGAAAAACTGAAAAGCTGCGGCGTCTCATTCCTGGATGCGCCGGAAGAGATTTTCGCTACTGTATTGAACTATCTGGGTAAAGATCCGAACAGCACCAAAGCGGACGATTACTCCGGCCCGGCAACCGATCTGTTGCTGAAACTGCGTCCGAACATTCGTTACTTCCACTCCTCTCAGTACATTAACGATTTGGCAAATGGCGATATCTGTGTCGCCATCGGCTGGGCGGGCGATGTATGGCAGGCGGCTAACCGCGCTAAAGAAGCGAAGAACGGCGTGCATGTTAACTACATCATTCCGAAAGAGGGCGCCCTGGCGTTCTTTGACGTCTTCGCGATGCCTGTTGACGCGAAAAACAAAGACGAAGCCTACCAGTTCCTGAACTATTTGATGCGTCCTGACGTTATTGCACACATCAGCGACCACGTCTTCTATGCTAACGGTAACAAAGAGTCCAAACCGTTGATCAGCGCAGAAGTGCGTGATAACCCGGCAATCTATCCGCCGGCGGATGTTTTCGCGAAACTGTATACGCTGAAAGTACAGGATCCGAAAATTGACCGCGTAAGAACCCGCGCGTGGACAAAAGTAAAAAGCGGCAAATAATCAATCACCTGAACTGTGATTGAGTTGCACCGGGGCGGTGCAATTGCCCTAAACCTGGACAGAGGTCATCGGCCTCTGTCCGGTCATTTGTAATCAACTAGCTGGTACTGGTTGAGTTTTTTTGCCGGAGAGCACTTGAGTGAATGACGCTATCCCCCGCCCACAGGCGAAAACCCGTAAGGATTTAACGCCTCTGCTTGAAATCCGCAATCTGACCAAATCGTTTGACGGCCAGCACGCCGTTGATGACGTCAGTCTGACCATTTACAAAGGCGAAATCTTCGCGCTGCTGGGTGCATCTGGCTGCGGCAAATCAACGCTGCTGCGAATGCTGGCAGGCTTTGAACAGCCGACGACCGGGCAAATTATGCTCGATGGTGTCGATCTGGCGCATGTGCCGCCTTATCTGCGTCCTATCAATATGATGTTTCAATCCTATGCCTTGTTCCCGCATATGACGGTTGAACAGAACATCGCGTTTGGCCTCAAGCAGGACAAGCTGCCCAAAGCGGAGATCGCCAGTCGTGTTGCGGAGATGCTGAGTCTTGTGCACATGCAGGAGTTCGCGAAGCGTAAACCGCATCAGTTGTCCGGCGGTCAGCGTCAGCGTGTTGCTCTGGCCCGTAGTCTGGCAAAGCGCCCGAAACTGCTGCTGCTTGATGAGCCGATGGGGGCGCTGGATAAAAAACTGCGTGACCGTATGCAACTCGAAGTAGTGGATATCCTGGAGCGCGTTGGCGTGACCTGCGTAATGGTTACCCACGATCAGGAAGAAGCCATGACCATGGCCGGACGTATCGCCATTATGAACCGCGGTAAGTTCGTGCAAATTGGCGAACCTGAAGAAATTTATGAACACCCGACCACCCGCTACAGCGCGGAGTTCATCGGCTCAGTTAACGTGTTCGAAGGCCTGCTTAAAGCGCGTGAGGATGACGGTCTGGTGATTGACTCGCCGGGGCTGGTTCATCCGCTAAAAGTGGACCCGGATGCCTCTGTTGTTGATAACGTGCCGGTCTATGTTGCGCTGCGTCCGGAGAAAATCATGCTCTGCGAAGAGCCGCCCGCTGACGGTTATAACTTCGCGGTGGGTGAGGTGGTGCATATTGCCTATCTTGGCGATCTGTCTATTTACCACGTTCGTCTGCAAAGCGGACAAATGATCAGTGCACAGTTGCAGAACGAGCACCGCTATCGTAAAGGTACTCCGACATGGGGCGACGAAGTTCGCCTGTGCTGGGATGCTGACAGTTGTGTGGTTCTGACGGTTTAAGGAGCGGTGATGAGTACACTTGAACCACCGACCCGCGTCGAAAAACCGGGCGGTTTTAACCTGTGGTTGGCGCGTTTTCAGATGAAGCACGGGCGTAAGTTCGTTATCGCGCTGCCCTATATATGGTTGATCTTACTCTTTTTGCTGCCGTTCCTGATTGTATTTAAAATCAGTCTGGCAGAGATGGCGCGCGCGATCCCGCCCTATACGGATCTGGTGGAGTGGGCCGATAATCAGCTCACCATTTCGCTCAACATCAATAACTTCCTGCAACTGACCGACGATCCGCTCTATTTTGAAGCGTATCTCCAGTCTTTACAGGTAGCGGCGGTATCAACGATATGCTGCCTGGTATTGGGGTATCCGCTGGCCTGGGCTGTTGCGCACAGTAAGCCATCGACGCGTAACATTTTGCTGCTGTTAGTTATTCTGCCTTCATGGACCTCTTTTCTGATTCGTGTCTATGCCTGGATGGGGATATTAAAAAGTAACGGCGTGCTGAATAATTTCCTGATGTGGCTGGGGATTATCGATCAGCCGCTGACTATTCTGCACACCAACCTGGCGGTATATATCGGTATCGTGTATGCCTATTTGCCGTTTATGGTGCTGCCTATCTATACCGCGTTGACGCGTATTGACTACTCGCTGGTTGAAGCGTCGCTGGATCTGGGCGCGCGCCCGCTGAAAACTTTCTTTAGCGTGATCGTACCCTTGACTAAGGGGGGCATTATCGCAGGCTCCATGCTGGTGTTTATCCCGGCGGTGGGCGAGTTCGTGATCCCGGAACTGCTCGGTGGCCCGGACAGCATCATGATTGGTCGTGTTCTGTGGCAGGAGTTCTTCAATAACCGCGACTGGCCGGTGGCCTCGGCGGTGGCGATTATTATGCTGCTCCTGCTGATAGTGCCGATCATGTGGTTCCATAAACATCAGCAGAAACAGATGGGAGACAACGCATGAATAACTTGCCGGTAGTGCGTTCCCCGTGGCGTATTTTGATTCTGGTGCTGGGGTTCACTTTCCTCTATGCGCCGATGCTGATGCTGGTCATCTATTCATTTAACAGTTCCAAACTGGTGACGGTGTGGGCCGGATGGTCAACGCGCTGGTATAGCGAGTTGTTCCATGATGACGCCATGATGAGCGCGGTGGGTCTGAGCCTTACCATTGCCGCCTGCGCCGCCACAATGGCGGCGATCCTGGGGACAATTGCAGCGGTGGTGATGGTGCGCTTTGGCCGTTTCCGTGGTGCTAATGGTTTTGCGTTTATGATTACCGCGCCGTTAGTGATGCCGGATGTGATAACCGGTCTGTCGCTACTGCTGCTGTTTGTTGCTCTGGGACACGCGATTGGCTGGCCATCGGATCGCGGCATGCTCACCATCTGGCTGGCGCATGTGACTTTCTGTACGGCCTACGTGGCGGTAGTTATCTCCTCACGTCTGCGTGAACTCGACAGATCAATCGAAGAGGCGGCAATGGATCTTGGCGCGACACCGCTGAAAGTGTTCTTCGTTATTACGCTGCCGATGATCATGCCAGCGATTATCTCTGGCTGGTTGCTGGCGTTTACCCTCTCACTCGACGATCTGGTTATTGCCAGCTTCGTTTCTGGCCCTGGGGCGACAACGCTGCCGATGCTGGTCTTCTCCAGCGTGCGTATGGGGGTGAACCCGGAGATTAACGCCCTGGCGAGCCTGATTCTGGGTGTCGTGGGGATTGTTGGTTTAATCGCCTGGTATCTGATGGCGCGCGCGGAAAAGCAGCGAGTGCGTGATATCCAGCGTGCAAGACAGGGACAATGATTCTAGAATCTTAAACGTTGTGTCGCAGATGCCGCGCTTGTCGCGGCATTTTTCACAGGGAAATACTGCACATTGGGATTCTTTACTAAAGCACATCAGTCTCATGCCCGTCCGAATGTACCTGCACTGGTACAGGTAGCGGCTATCGCCATTATTCTTATCCGCTGTGTGGATGTCTTCATGCTCTGCAATGTGCTGGGTGTACGGGGGATGATCGACTTTGTGGTGCGCAGTGCGCAAACCTGGAGTCTGACACTGATCTTCTTCGGCAGCCTGGTGCTGGTCTTTGTTGAAATTCTCTGTGCCTTTTCCGTGGTGAAGGGGCGAAACTGGGCACGCTGGCTGTATCTGTTGACGCAAATTATTGCCACTGGCTATCTGTGGGCGGCATCGTTAGGTTATGGGTATCCTGAGCTTTTCAGTATCGCAGGCGAATCGAAACGTGAAATTTTCCGTACCCTCATGATGCAGAAAATGCCCGATCTGCTGGTCCTGTTCCTGCTGTTTGTCCCTTCCCCCAGCCGGCGCTTTTTCCGTCTGCAATAACGGGGTACAATCGCCGCCCCGCAATTAAGAAGGTTTTATTATGCAGTGCGCACTATTTGATGCCAGGCGCTGTCACTCCTGTCAGTGGATTGAACAAACGACTGGCGACCAACTCTGTGCAAAAATGGCCGATCTTCGCACCCTGCTGGCGGATTTACCGGTGACGGAATGGTGCGCGCCAGTCAGCGGTCCGGAGCAGGGGTTTCGTAATAAAGCCAAGATGGTGGTGAGCGGCAGCGTGGAAAAACCGCTGCTCGGTATGTTGCGCCGCGACGGTACCCCCGAAGATTTGACCGATTGTCCGCTTTATCCCGCCTCTTTTCAGGCGGTTTTCGCTGTCCTTAAGCCTTTTATCGCCCGTGCAGGCTTAACGCCCTACAACGTGGCGCGTAAACGCGGCGAACTGAAATACCTGTTATTAACCGAAAGCCGACACACCGGCGGTATGATGCTGCGCTTTGTGCTGCGTTCACCGGCCAGGCTTGAGCAGTTACGTGCCGCACTGCCGTGGTTACAGGCGCAATTGCCGCAGCTTCACGTAATTTCGGTCAATATCCAGCCAGTACATATGGCAATTATGGAAGGGGAAACGGAGATCTTCCTGACTGAGCAGCAGGCGCTGGCGGAAAACTTCAACGGCGTGCCGTTGTGGATCCGTCCGCAGAGTTTCTTTCAGACCAATCCGGCTGTCGCCAGTGCGCTGTACGCCACGGCGCGTGAGTGGGTGAGGGGGCTGCCGGTACGCCATATGTGGGATCTGTTTTGCGGTGTGGGTGGTTTTGGTCTGCACTGTGCCACACCGGAGATGACGCTCACCGGTATCGAAATTGCGCCGGAGGCGATTGCCTGCGCGAAACAGTCTGCGGCTGAGCTGGGGCTGACCGATTTGCACTTTCAGGCGCTGGACTCCACCCAGTTCGCGACCGCCCAGACAAATGCGCCGCAACTGGTGCTGGTAAACCCGCCGCGTCGTGGGATTGGTCAGGCGCTTTGTGATTACCTGAGCCGGATGGCGCCGCCATACATTATCTACTCAAGTTGTAATGCCCGCACAATGGCGGCAGACTTGCACGCGCTGCCGGGGTATCGCGTGGAGCGTGTGCAACTGTTTGATATGTTCCCCCACACGGCGCATTACGAAGTGCTGACACTTCTGGTGAAATGTTCTACGGTTTAAAGCATTCCTTCATCAGGGGCACTGACCATGCGTATGCCTTCTCGTTACTTATTTCCTCTCAAACCCGCCACACCGGCTTGCGGCGTGGTGGGATTCGCCGTTCTGTTTGCGCTGCTGGGCGGAGTACTTTACGGTGTCTGTTACCTGGTGAGTGACTTTGTGAGCACGGGCAATCCTGCTATTTTCGCCGTTGCGCTGTTGGTGGCTCTGCTGAGTGTTTCCGGAATGAGGGATGGACGCAGACGGCGCGAAAAGCTCCTGGAAATGGCGAAGGAGCGTCAGGGCGAAAGTATCTGTCAGTTTGCGCGGGCATTTAATCGGCGGGACGTGGACTCCTGGGTAATTCGTGCCGTCTGGAATACTGTGATTGAGTGGGGCGGGAGTGACGTTGCGCGGTTAAATGTCCCCTTGCGGGCAGAAGACAGGCTGGAGATTTTTGCTCTGGACGATAGCGAAGAACTTTTCGATGCGCTCTCTGATGCAGCGACAAGGGCCGGGCGTACCCTGGAAAATCTTGAGAACAACCCCGTTATGCCGCTCAATACGCTGGGCGATATGGTCATGGCGTTAAATGCGCAGCCCATGACACAAGAGCGACAGCAAAAAAGGGAGGTCGCCCTGGATTAAGGTATCAGGAAATTCCTCCAGGGCGCAGCCCGAACAGGCCCCCGGCACTTATGACGGAGGGCCGGTGGGTGAACTATTCGCTCATGCCGTCCGATTTTTTCTTCATCATGTCATCTTCTTTGCCCATAGTTCCTTTTTTCGCCCTGTCGCCGTGCTTCATCGTGCTCTCTTTTTTTGCCATGCCGTCATGTTTCATCGGCGCCTTTTTCTTCATCATGGTGCTGTCATCCTGCTTTTTCATTTCGTCCTGACTCATCGTGTCGGCGGCATGGGCGCTGGCCACCCCAAAAGCACAGAGGGTGGCGAGGGTGAGAATCATCTTTTTCATAGTGGTTTCCTTGCAAGGTAAGATGTTGTGTGTCACCTGACCCCCTGCCTGAGGATGGAAAGCCCTGGTGACTGGTTGCAGCTTACGCCGCGACCCGTCACGACTTCCTCACGGAAATATAAATTATTTGTGATAACTCAATGCGCGACTATTGGGTAAGCTAAGAAAGAGAAACTCAACCGGAACGGGCTATGGAAACTGCAAAAAAAATACTGCTGGTCGAAGACGATCGGGATATTGCCGGCCTGCTGCGGCTTAATTTGCAGGATGAAGGCTACCAGATTGTCCATGAAGAGGATGGGGCACGCGCGCTCGCCCATCTTGAAAAGACCGACTGGGATGCGGTGATCCTCGACCTGATGCTGCCTAATGTTGACGGGCTGGAGATTTGCCGCCGTATCCGCCAGATGACCCGCTATCTGCCGGTCATTATCATCAGCGCCAGAACCAGTGAGACTCATCGGGTTCTGGGGCTGGAAATGGGGGCGGACGATTATCTGGCAAAGCCGTTTTCGGTGCTGGAGCTGGTGGCCAGGGTTAAGGCGTTGTTTCGTCGCCAGGAGGCGATGGGACGTAATCTGCGCCTGGATATGGGCAGCATTGCCTGTCACGGTTTAACCATCGACCCGCTTCCTCGCGAAGTACGCCTGCGCGGAGAGTTGATTGATCTGACGCCGCGTGAGTTCGATCTTCTCTACTGGTTTGCCCGTCACCCCGGCGAGGTCTTCTCCCGCCTGGCACTACTCGACCAGGTGTGGGGATATCAGCATGAAGGCTATGAGCATACCGTTAATACGCATATCAACCGTCTGCGCATGAAGATTGAAAAGGACGCCGCCGCACCGGAAATCATTCTGACCGTCTGGGGTAAAGGTTATAAATTTGCTGTTTCGGAGCGTGAGGGGGAATGATGCGTCGTTTAAGTCTGACTCAGCGCCTGACGCTGGTTTTTACTGTGCTGCTCCTGTTCTGTGCTGCCGCAGCCTGCAGCGTGCAACTCTACAGTAGCACCCGCTATGGCGATGCGATGGTACAACGGCTCTCTGCGGGACTTGCTCAGCAAATTGCCGGCAGTGAGCCGCTGCTTGATTCGCAGGGGAAGGTGAATCGCCAGACGCTGAAATCCCTGTTTGACCGCCTGATGACGCTCAACCCCAGCGTCGAACTGTATATGATCTCCCCGGAAGGCGATTTGCTGGCCGATGCCGCACCGCCAGGGCATCTTCGTCGCGAGCATATCGATGTTGCCCCGTTACAGCACTTTTTATCTGGCGCGGCCTGGCCGGTCTACGGCGACGATCCGCGCAGTGTCGACAAACAAAAAGTCTTTAGCGTGTCGCCTGTTCGCCTGAATGGCCAGTTGCGTGGTTATCTCTATATTATTTTGCAGGGCGAGAATCTGAACGCGCTGGCAGATACTGCCTGGCAAAAAGCGCTGTGGAGCGCATTGCTGTGGTCGTTGCTGTTAGTGGCGGTGTTTGGCGCACTGGCCGGCGGTCTTACCTGGTGGTGGGTGACACGGCCGGTGAAAAAATTGACTCGCGAGGTGCGGGGGCTGGAGCAGGATAGCATCAGCGCCATCAAGCAACTGGCGGCGCGTGTGCCGGATACCGGGGCGGGAAATGAAGTCGCGGTACTGGAAAATGCCTTTATCGAGCTTTCCCGGCAGATAGCCAGCCAGTGGGATCAACTGGCGGACAATGACCGACAACGACGTGAGTTTGTCGCCAACATTTCGCATGATCTACGTACGCCACTGACCTCGTTACTGGGGTATCTGGAAACCCTGTCGGTAAAGGCCGGGCATTTAACGGCGGAAGAGTCGAAACATTATTTGAGTATCGCCTTGCGCCAGGGCAACAAAGTCCGGCACCTGTCTCAACAGCTGTTTGAACTGGCGCGGCTGGAACATGGTGGCATCAAACCGCAACCGGAGCCGTTCTCAATGGCGGAGCTTTTACAGGATGTAGCGCAGAAATTCGATCTGATGGCGGAAACGCGCGATATCCGGCTATTACTGGATTTGCCCGTCAACCTGCCGCTGGTGTATGCCGATTTGTCGATGATGGAACGGGTGCTCACCAATTTACTGGATAATGCCGTGCGCCATACGCCCAACGGCGGGAAGATTTATCTGCGTGCCCGTCAGCAGGAGGACCAGCTTATTGTGGACGTTGAGGACAACGGCGCTGGCGTACCGGGCGCCCTGCGCGCCACGTTATTCCAGCGTCCTTCGGTTCTGGAAAAGGCCAGTGCGGGAGAGTCGCGTGGCGGGCTTGGGCTGATGATTGTCCGGCGTATGCTGCAACTGCATGGTGGTGATATCCGGCTGGTGGATGCGCAACCGGGTTCCTGCTTCCGCTTCACGCTGCCGTTCCAGGGGGCGTAAGGGGATAAAAAAAGCCGCAATATGCGGCTTTTTCTATTTGAGTCTGCTTACTGCGGGAACCACTGATCGCTGATTTTCTGGTAAGTACCGTCAGCTTTGATGGCAGCCAGTGCTGCGTTCAGTTTTTCCAGCAGGGCTTTGTTATCCGGACGTACCGCGATGCCAAGCCCCGTGCCGAAGTATTGCGGATCGGTCACTTTCGGAGTAGCAACACCCAGTTGCGGGTTGGTTTTCAGCCACTCGTTGACCACAGCGGTATCACCGAACACACCATCGATACGGCCATTTTTCAGGTCGATAATCGCATTCTGGTAACTGTCATAGGCGACCGTTTTCACTTCCGGGTGTTTATCCTGCAGGTATTTCTGGTGAGTGGTGCCATTTTCCATACCGATACGTTTGCCTTTCAGGTCATCGAAGGTTTTGAACGCATCTTTTTTGGCGATAACCACGGCGGAGTTGGCGTAGTACGGCTCGGTGAAGGAGACCTGTTTGCTACGTTCCGGGGTGATATCCATACCGGAGATAACCGCGTCATATTTCTTGAATTTCAGGGACGGGATCAGGCTGTCAAAGGCGTGGTTAGTGAAGGTACAGTCTGCTTTCATCTGTGCGCATAGCGCGTTGGCCAGGTCGATATCAAAACCGACAATCTTGTTATTCGCATCCATGGATTCAAACGGCGGGTAGGTAGCAGAGACACCGAAGTTAATCTTATCTGCCGCAGTTGCGCCAGCAGCGAAAGAGGCAAGTAGTGCGGCCAGAATCAGTTTTTTCATTTTTGGAACTCCTGTCTGTCAATCTTATTGTTTTGCGGTTGCCGTGTCTGAGGCATGGGACTCACAATGCCAGCTAATGAATTTATATGCAATATTTTTGATTACTTATTTTATTTTTCTAATAAAAAAAGCGAATAACTAATGTGTTATTCGCTTTGTTGATTACTATTTATGCATTTCTTGTGGTGTTTTCAGTTGCGACGCTCAAATGCCAGCGCTTTACGCTCAATCAGACGCATCATCAGGGTCAGCAGGCCGTTAACGATAAGATAGATCGCCCCGGCAGCACCAAATACCATCACGTCATAGGTGCGTCCGTACAGCAACTGGCCATGTCCCATCACTTCCATCAGGGTAATGGTATAGGCCAGCGAGGTACTTTTGAATACCAGCACCACTTCGTTCGAATAGGACGATAAGGCGCGTTTGAATGCATACGGCAACAGAATTGCCAGCGTATCTTTTTTACTCATCCCCAGCGCGCTACAGGACTGCCACTGGCCTTGCGGAATGGCGCGGATCGCCCCGTAAAACAGCAGTGTGGTGTAAGCCGCACTGTTTAAGGAGAGCGCCAGCAAAGCACACAGCCAGGGTTCCGACAGCAGGTGCCAGACAACCGGGTATTCCTGTAGTACCGGGAACTGGCCCGGACCGTAGTATATCAGGAAGATCTGCACCAGCAGCGGGGTACCGGTAAACAGGGTGATATACCCACGCACTACCCATGACAGAACGGGCGTTTTCAGCGTCAGCACAATGGTGAAGAGCAGCGAGAGAATCAGCGCGACAATCAGCGACGCCACGGTAAGCGTCAGGCTGGTGTGCAGGCCTTTCAGGAGCTCGGGTAAGTACTCAAGCATCAGTCTGGTCTCCGTTCAAAGCGTGTGGCACGCAGATCAATACGCTTAAGGATCCACTGACTGAGCAGGGTGACCACCAGATAAATCGCTGCCGCCACAATGTACCAGGTAAACGGCTCCTGAGTACGGGTGGCGATACTTTTGGTTTGCAACATCAGGTCATTAACGCTGATAAGCGAAACCAGTGCGGTATCTTTCAACAGTACCAGCCACTGGTTGCCAAGACCCGGCAACGCGTGACGCCACATTTGCGGCATGACCAGACGGAAGAAAATAGCGCTTTTTGACAGCCCCAGCGCCTGGCCCGATTCCCACTGGCCTTGCGGTACCGCTTTTAACGCGCCGCGTAGGGTCTGTGACGCGTAGGCAGAGTACAACAATGACAGGGCGATCACGCCGCAAAAGAACGGGCTGACATCAAAGTTCTCGATCTGCACCTGTATCGGGAGTTGAACGAATCCCAGATTGAGGGTGAAACCATCAGAAAGAAGTAACAATAGCTGTGACGAGCCGAAATAGATAAACAGCACGACCAGGATCTCTGGTAAGCCGCGCAAAATGGTGACCAGCGCTGAGCCAGCCCACGCAACGGGACGCCACCTGGCTGACTCCCATACCGCAAAGATCATCGCCAGAACCAGGCCGATGACCAGTGCGCAAACGGCAAGGCCGACGGTCATCCCGGCGGCGCTTGCTAATGGAAAAATTTCATTCATCAAGGATTACTTCTGGAACCATTTGTTGTAGATGGTTTCGTAGGTGCCATCTTTCTTCACTTTTTCCAGCGCAGTGTTGAATTTCTGCTGCAACTCGGTGTTGCCCTGACGAACCGCGATACCCAGGCCGGTGCCGAAGTACTCTTTATCTGTCACTTTGTCACCAACAGCGGCCAGCTTGTCGTTCGTTTTCAGCCATTCGGTGACAACCGCAGTGTCACCAAATACGGCATCGATACGGCCATTCTGCAGATCAAGTTTGGCATTTTGATAGCTGTCGTACGGAACGGTGGTGATTTCCGGGTGTTTATCGTTGATAAATTTCTGGTGCGTGGTGCCATTCTGCACGCCCACTTTCTTGCCTTTCAGAGCATCAATACTGGTGTATTTCCCGGTTTGTCCCACGAACAGCGCAGAGTTGTCATAATACGGGGTGGTAAACAGAACCTGTTTCTCACGCTCCGGGGTGATGTCCATACCGGCCATTACCGCGTCGAAACGACGGAATTTCAGGCTCGGGATCAGGCTGTCGAACGCCTGGTTGGTGAAGGTACAGGTGGCATCAATCTCTTTACACAGCGCGTTTGCCAGATCCACATCGAAACCGACGATTTTGTTATTGGCGTCGGTAGATTCAAACGGAGGGTAGCTTGCTTCGGTGGCAAAACGGATGGTCTGCGCTGCAGAAGCAGACAGACTGACGCTTGCAAGCAGCGCGGCGATCAATACTTTTTTCATTGTCATTTCCCCGAGAACTCAGTGAGATAAATAATATTTAAACGCGTCGGTCTGCGGCGTAGTAAAGCAGCTCGCATCCCCTTGTTCGATAATATGACCGTTTTCCATATAGACCACGCGGCTGGCGGTTTTGCGCGCCACTTCCACTTCATGGGTCACGATAACCTGCGTAATTCCTGTTTCTGCCAGTTCACGGATGATGCTGACAATTTGCGCGGTAATTTCCGGGTCCAGCGCGGCTGTCGGTTCATCAAACAACAGAACCTGCGGTTCCATCATCAGGGCGCGGGCAATCGCGACGCGCTGCTGCTGGCCGCCGGAAAGATGCAACGGATAACGATCGCTATAGGGCTTAAGACGCAGACGTTCCAGCAGTTTGTCCGCGCGGGCGAGCGCCTGATCTTTACTCAGACCCAGCACACGGCAGGGGGCCTCAATCAGGTTCTGTGCGACCGTTAAGTGTGGCCAAAGATTGTATTGCTGAAACACCATACCCACATTCTGACGCAAATCGCGAATCGCTTTGTCAGAAGGGGCTTTGGCGAAATCGAAATGATTACCTGCGATGCTTAACTGACCGGAGCGCGGCATCTCAAGCAGGTTCAAAACACGTAATAATGAGCTCTTGCCTGCGCCACTTGGACCAAGCAGCACAAGTGTTTCACCCTGTGGGCAGTCAAGCGTAATGTCAAAGAGCGCCTGGTGCGCGCCATAGAAGCAGTTAATGCCGTTTAATTTTATACTCATCGAGGCAATCTAATAGCAATTGAGGCCGCAAATAGTAACGTTCACAGAATAGTTATGCAATATTTGTGCGTTAAAACTTAAATATAAACCGCATTCACACATAAAGTTAGCACAAAATACCGGGGCGTGATGGAAGCAGGCATAAATGTCGGCATTCACGCTGGAATGCCAGACATTTAGCGGGGATTACTGCATATTTCCCGCTTTCATGGGCATCTTGTTATCGATGCTCAACAGACTGGCGCAACGTCCCGGCCGGGGCATGGGCTGCACCGCCGAGGTAGCGCACATCATCTACTGCCCAGCACTGACCTTCACGGATCATCAGCACTTCATCCTGCCAGCTCCGGGAACCCTGGGTCAGGGTGACCCGCAGTGGAATATTTCGCGCATCGGTGTTTGGGATTGTTGAGGCGCTGGCGACGCTTGCTTTCTCTGGCATCACGGTTCTGCTGGAGAAAGGATCGGATTTCAGTAACGTGGTGTTGCGATTATCTTTGCTGGCTGAGGCGAGCAATCCAGCCAGATCGTCGCTCAGGTACGGACGCAGTGCGGAAAAATCATTACTGCGGTGCTCAATGCGATAATCGTAAAATTTTTGGGCAACAGTATCGGGGCCGCCTTCGATGCAAGGGCCGGTGCGGGTTCCGATATCCTTAAACGCTGGTGTAACCGTGGTACAGGCGCTGAGCAGCAGCGCGCACGGTAAAACGAGAGTCAAAGCAGAGTAGCGCATATTGATTTCCTTATTTTCTCTTCGGATATAACCACCTTTCAAGAATAGTGTATTGCTTCGATAATGTGCTTTATAACGCACTGACTATCAAAAAGGAGACACTGATGCAATTTTCAACAACACCCACCCTTGAAGGCCAGACGATTGTCGAATACTGCGGCGTTGTTACCGGTGAGGCGATTCTGGGGGCTAATATTTTTCGTGATTTTTTTGCCGGTATCCGCGATATCGTCGGCGGACGTTCAGGCGCCTATGAGAAAGAGTTGCGTAAGGCACGTGAGATTGCCTTTCACGAGATGGGCGAACAGGCAAAAGCGCTGGGTGCAAACACCATCGTCGGTATCGATATCGATTATGAAACGGTGGGCAAAGACAGCAGCATGCTGATGGTGAGCGTGAGCGGTACGGCGGTGAAAACACGCTGATGAGTCGTTTTTTATCCTTGCTTTTATTAGCGCTGCTCCTGGCAGGATGTGCGGGTGAGAAGGGAGTCGTCGATAAAGAGAGCTACCAGCTCGATACCCGCCGTCAGGCGCAGGCGGCGTATCCGCGTATCAAAGTGCTGGTGGTGCACTATACGGCGGATGATTTTGATGTTTCGCTGGCGACGCTCACCGATAAGCAGGTGAGCTCGCACTATTTGATTCCGGCGCATCCGCCTGTACACCACGGTAAGCCGCGTATCTGGCAACTGGTGCCGGAAAGCGAACTGGCCTGGCATGCGGGGATCAGCTACTGGCGCAACGCGACACGCATCAATGACACCTCTATTGGTATTGAACTGGAAAATCGTGGCTGGCAAAACGTGGCCGGGGTAAAGCGATTTACTCCTTTTGAGCCTGAACAAATTGCCGCGCTGGTTCCGCTGATGAAAGACATTATCAGTCGTTACAACATTCAGCCACAGAATGTGGTGGCGCATTCGGATATCGCCCCGCAGCGCAAAGATGATCCGGGGCCACTTTTCCCGTGGCGCGAGCTGGCGGCACAGGGGATAGGCGCATGGCCGGATGCCGCGCGTGTGGCATTTTATCTGAATGGGCGTGCGCCGTACGAAGCGGTAGAGACGGCATCACTGCTCGATCTGCTGGCGCGCTACGGTTATGAGGTCAAACCGGAAATGAGCGCCGCCCAGCAGAAGCGGGTGATTATGGCGTTCCAGATGCATTTCCGTCCGGCATTGTGGAATGGCATTGCCGATGCGCAAACGCAGGCGATTGCCGAGGCGTTGCTGGAAAAATATGGCCAGGGGTGAGGATGTTTACGGGAAGGGCCGTTTAGCGCGGCAACTTCCCGTGATCCCTTAGCCAGTATGCCGTGCGGGCAATGCCCTCATCGACAGAGACAATGGGCTCATACCCCAGCTCCTCTTTTGCCCGGCGGATATCCAGCGTGAAATCAAAGTTCAGCTTGGATACGCCGTAATGGGTGAGGGTCGGTTCTTTGGCTGATTTGTCGCCGAAACGTTCCATACTGCGTGCGATCATATCCAGCATTGCATAAGGCACGGAGCGGATGCGGCAGTCCATTCCCAAATCATCAATCAACTTTTGCACGATGCTGCGCAGGGTTCGCGGCTCGCCGTTGGTAATGTTGTAGGCCCGCCCGGAGGGCAGCGCATCACAGGCGGGCTGGCTTGCCAGCCACATCGCATGCACCGCGTTTTCGTAGTAGGTCATATCGACCAGTGCCTGCCCACCGCGCGGCAATAAGATACTGCGGTAGTGGTGCATCATCTGCGCCAGGCGGGGAATAAAGACTTTATCGTGCGGCCCGAACAGACTCTGCGGGCGTAACACCGTAAAACGCGTATTAGGGTTGGCCTGCGCGAGCAGTTGAATTACCTCTTCGCTGGCGGCTTTGCTGCGGGCGAACTCGTTTGCTAAACGCGCCGGACGGAAATCCTCACGGATGTCGTGATGATGGTGATAATCGAAATAAAGCGACGGCGATGAAATATGGATGAAGTTGCGTACGCCCCAGGCCACGGCCCATTCGCCAAGGCGACGGGTTGCCCGGACATTTGCCAGGTCGAACGCCGCCTGAGTACCCCAGGGTGAGGTGAAACTGGAGCAGTGCCACAGAGTATCCACGCCGGCGAGCATCACTTTGGCCTGTGAGGAGACCAGCTCGGTCAGATCGGCGTGAATAAACTCAGCGCCCATTTTTATCAGCAACTCGCCCATGGCTTTATTGCGGCCCGTTGCGCGTACGCTAATGCCTTTTTGACGCAAATATTCGACGGCGTTTCGGCCTAAACCGCTGGTTGCGCCTGTGACCAGAACCTTCATAGCAATCCACTATAGTGACCCGCAATCATTGCGTGCGCATTCTTCCGTGAAATACGGCGGTATGCAATGGGAAACGTGAAAGAATAATGTCTGAATTTACTATTTTTCTGTGTTTTGTTCTGCCAGTCGCGCAATACGCCGCGCCATGCCCCGAAAAATAAACAGATGCGCGGGGATCATCAGCAACCAGTAGAGCAGCCCCGGCATTCCATGCGGATGCCACCATGCGCGCACATCCAGCAGGCGGTGGTGACCTTTGTCGGTGAGGGTAAAACTCAGGCGACCCAGCCCCGGCGCTTTCATCCCAAACAGCAGTGCCAGCTGCTCTTGCGGCTCGGCGATGATCACTTTCCAGCTATCAACCTGATCGCCTGGCTGCAAAAACGGACGTTGCGGACGGCCTTTCGCCAGACGATGGCCGATCAGATGGTCTAGTGCTGCACGGGTTTGCCAGAGAAAATTGCCAAAAAAATAGCGCTCTTTACCGCCGATCTGATTAACCACCTCCCATAGCGCTTGCGGGCTTGCGCTGGTTTCAACGGTGAAGCCTGCCTGTTTGGGGAAGTAGCCATATTGTGGACGCCAGCGCGCAAATGCCTGCGGGGAGTACCCCCAGTCGCTGGAGTTCACCAGTTTCTCTTCTTCGCGAAGTGTACGACGAACAGCCTCGTCGAAAGTGAGCAGGGGCTGGGGGATGAGCTGGCGAAGGGGAGCATCGTCAGCCAGCAGGTCGTGCTTTAATCCCTGAATCAGGGAGCGAGCGATGGTCGGCGGCACTGACGTGATGACCTGCAAAAACCAGACTGAGATAAGCCGGGTGGGCAGAGGTATGGGGATCAGCGGACGGGTAACGCCGCTCACCGCCATAAAATGTTCAAACTGTTGCTGGTAGCTCAGCGTTTCTGGACCGGCGGCTTCGAAAACCCGATGTTCAGGCGCCGGATGGTGGCGTAACTCCAGAAGATAGTGGAGCAGATTCTCCAGCGCGACAGGCGTTGTACGTGAGCGTACCCACAGCGGCGGCGTCAACACCGGCAGGTTGTAAACCATATCGCGCATCACTTCAAACGCGGCCGAACCTGCGCCAACGATAATTCCGGCGCGCAATTCCGTAACAGGAACCCCCGCGTCACGCAGGATATCGCCGGTGAGCTGGCGGGCAATCAGATGGCTCGAATCACTGGTCTCTTTGGCCTGCAGTGAGCTGAGAAAAATCACCTGCCGGACCGGGCATTCTCTCAGCGCATCGCGCACGTTGAGGGCTATTTGTCGCTCCTGGGCGATAAAGTCACCGCTCTCGCCCATGCTATGCACCAGGAAATAGAGCGTATCGATACCCTGAAACAGCGCCGGGAGATTGTCCGGCCAGATAAGGTCAGTTTCATGACAGCTTACGCCTGGCAACTGCAGTTTTTGCAGGCGAGAGAGATGGCGTGCCACCGCGAGAATCTCATGACCCTGCTGACTTAACGCCTGGATCAGGTGCTGACCAATGTAGCCACTGGCTCCCAGCACCAGAATACGTTGCGGCACACCCGGCTCCTTAACGCTGCAAAAAAGCCTGCCAGTGAGAAACGACATCGGCAAGCTGATCGCGGCTGACGTCCAGATGGGTCACCAGACGGACAATCGGCGATGCGTTAATCAGCACATCACGCTCACGCATAAAGTCCCCAAGCGCCGCCGCGTTTTCTTCGCCTGCGCGGACGAACAGCATATTGGTGTCACAACGCATCACGTCTGCGCCGATCTCACGCAACTGTGCCGCCAGCCAGGCTGCGTTGTCGTGATCTTCTTTCAGTCGCTGAACATTATGCTCAAGCGCATAGAGACCTGCTGCGGCCAGTATTCCGGCCTGGCGCATGCCGCCGCCGGTCATTTTACGCCAGCGAGTGGCGCGCCTGATGTAGTCCTTGCTTCCCACCAGCAAAGACCCGACGGGCGTACCAAGACCTTTGGAAAGACAAATGGTGAACGAGTCGCAGTATTGGGTAATGTCGCGCAGCGCGCAGCCATATTCCACCACGGCATTGAAAATGCGTGCGCCATCAACGTGCAGCGCAAGGTTACGCTGGCGGGTGAACTCCCACGCCTGGCGCAGGTAGTCGCGCGGCAGGACTTTTCCGTTGTGGGTGTTTTCCAGGCTTAACAGCCGGGTGCGGGCAAAATGGATATCGTCTGGTTTGATTTTCATTGCCACTTTATCGAGCGGCAGGCTGCCATCAGGCGCGGCGTCGATAGGCTGTGGCTGGATACTGCCCAGCACGGCAGCGCCACCGGCTTCGTACAGGTAATTATGGGCGGCCTGGCCGACAATATACTCTTCCCCACGCTCACAATGGCTGAGTAATGCCACCAGGTTTGCCTGGGTACCCGTAGGCAGAAATAACGCCGCTTCCTTGCCGCCCAGTTCTGCCGCGTAACGCTGCAGTTCATTGACGGTCGGGTCATCCCCGTAAACATCGTCTCCGACCGGTGCTGCCAGCATATGTTCCAGCATGGCGCGCCCTGGGCGGGTGACGGTATCACTGCGTAAATCGATCATGGCATTTCCTTATTACACTTTATCCTTCACACTGCCTCTGTGTTGGCTTCGCCCGCAAACCCCAGTCACATCGCATCTATGTTCCCGGGGTATGCGGCTTACCGCCTTGACGCATCATGAATGATTTTGTGTAGAGGTAAAAAGGATGTTTTACCTGAGCCAGTTCGTTTTCGCCAGTTCCATCACCTCATCGCCTCGTCCGTTGATAATGGCGCGCAGCATATAAAGGCTAAAGCCTTTGGCCTGTTCCAGTTTGATTTGCGGCGGGATAGCCAGCTCTTCTTTCGCTACCACCACATCCACCAGCACCGGGCCATCAATAGAGAATGCGCGCTGGAGGGCTTCATCCACATCGGCAGATTTTTCCACCCGGATACCGGTTATTCCGCAGGCTTCGGCAATGCGGGCGAAATTGGTATCGTGCAGTTCTGTACCATCTGTGAGATAACCACCCGCCTTCATCTCCATTGCCACAAAGCCGAGCACGCTATTGTTAAAAACGATGATTTTGACAGGCAGCTTCATTTGCACCACGGAGAGAAAGTCACCCATCAGCATGCTGAAACCGCCATCGCCGCACATCGCCACGACCTGGCGTTGTGGATGCGTCGCTTTTGCCCCCAGCGCCTGCGGCATCGCATTGGCCATCGAACCGTGGTTGAACGACCCCAGCAGACTGCGCTTACCGTTCATTTTCAGATAACGTGCCGCCCAGACGGTAGGTGTGCCTACATCGCAGGTAAAGATGGCGTCGTCGCTGGCGAAATGGCTGATCTGTTGCGCCAGATATTGTGGGTGAATGGCTTTCTCACTGGGTTTTGCCAGATCGTCCAGGCCCTTACGTGCATCTCGATAGTGCTCCAGCGCTTTGTCCAGAAAGCGGCGATCGGTTTTTTCTTCCAGCAGCGGAAGCAGGGCGGTGAGGGTGGCATTGATATCGCCTACCAGCGCCATGTCTACTTTGCTGTGTGCGCCTATGCTGCCCGGATTGATATCAATCTGAATGATTTTGGCATCCGTGGGATAAAACGCGCGATAGGGGAACTGGGTGCCGAGCAGGATTAATGTATCGGCGTTCATCATGGTATGAAAACCCGATGAGAAGCCAATTAACCCGGTCATGCCGACATCGTACGGGTTGTCGTACTCCACATGTTCTTTACCGCGCATGGCATGCACAACAGGAGCTTTCAACTTACCGGCAAATTCAATCAACGCGCTGTGCGCTCCTGCGCAACCACTGCCACACATCAGGGCGATATTGCTGGAGTAGCGCAGCAATTGCGCGAGTTTTTTTAACTCCTCCTCAGCAGGGACCACGACTGGCTGTGGGGCCGGATACCAGTGACTGCTGGCGGTTTCTGGTGCCGGTTTCAACGCTACATCGCCGGGTAAGACGACGACGGAAACGCCACGGTTAAGCACCGCTTTGCGCATGGCGATGGCCAGCACCTGCGGGATCTGTTCGGGAGTCGAAACCAGCTCACAATAGTGGCTGCATTCGCGGAACAACTCCTGCGGATGGGTCTCCTGAAAATAGCCGCTGCCGATTTCGCTTGAGGGAATATGAGCGGCAATAGCCAGCACAGGCACGTGGTTGCGATGGCAATCGAACAGCCCGTTAATCAGATGCAGGTTGCCAGGTCCGCAGGAGCCGGCACAGACAGCCAGCTCACCGGTGAGTTGCGCTTCCGCGCCTGCTGCAAACGCCGCAACTTCTTCATGGCGCGTGGACATCCAGTCTATGGTGCCCATGCGGTTAAGGCTGTCGCTTAATCCGTTTAACGAATCTCCGGTCACACCCCAGATGCGTTTCACCCCTGCCTGTTCAAGTGTTCTGGCGATATAAGCGGCTACAGTTTGTTTCATCGTTACGCCTCCATCTTATTGTTCCGTCTACCAAGCGTAGTCGATGAAATGTCATTATTTGTGCGTAAATTGCCCCTAATTAGTTAGGGCTTTATTTATTTAGGGATTAGGAATAATCTGCTTACAGTTGGATAAAAATAGGAATCATTTCAAATGATTAAATCGCTGTTAAGTTCTGTTAATAAGATGTTGGCGCATGAGGACTTTGGTCGTTTATTGCTGCGTTTGACCGTCGGTGGATTGATGTTGTTCCACGGACTGCACAAGCTCATCGGCGGTATTGATGGCATCGCTGGTATGCTGGTGGCGAAAGGATTGCCTGGCTTTATCGCCTACGGTGTGTTGATTGGCGAAGTGGTTTGTCCGGCCCTGATTATTCTCGGCATTCTTGTACGTCCGGCAGCGCTGGTTCTGGCATTCACTATGGTAGTTGCCTGGTTGATGGTAGGTATTAACAACACGGCAATGCTGGATAAGACGGGCGCATGGGCGATTGAAAGCCTGGTCTATTTCTTTGTTGCGGCACTGGCACTGGCCTTCCTGGGCGCGGGACGTTACTCCGTTGCGCCGGCAGACTGGCGTTAAGGTATAAAAAAGCCCCTCCTGAAAAGGAAGGGCTTTTGCTTATCAGGGACCGGCATTTATGCCAGTACGAGGTCGCTTTCCGGGTGGCAGGAGCACGCCAGAACATAACCCTCAGCAATTTCTTGCGGCGTTAATGTCATGGTGCTGGTGACGCTGTACTTACCGGATATCACCTTCGTTTTACACGAACCGCACACGCCCGCACGACAGGCTGCATTAACCGGCACCTTATTACTTTCAAAGGCTTCCAGCAACGTGGCGCCAACCGGACTATAAAACGCTTTCGCCGGTTGCAATTTCGTAAATTTCAGACCGCTGGTTGCCGCTTCTGCCGCCGGGGTAAAGAACTTCTCATTAAAGAATTGCGTCACGCCCAGCGCCTTAACGTCCTTCTCAACCTGGTCCATGTACGGCGCTGGTCCACAGGTCATGACGGTACGCGCGGCAAGGTCCGGGACGCTGCGCAGGATCTCTTGTGTAAGACGACCGGAAAGAAAACCTGTCGTGGCGTTGTTTTCCGCCACCAGGGTCACCGGGTAATTTTTCCACTCATCGGCAAAAATCACATCCTGGGGTGAGCGCACGCTAAAGATAACGTGCACATCAGCCTGCGGACGGTATTTTGCCAGCCAGCGGCGCATCGACATGATCGGTGTTACCCCACAGCCCGCCGCCAGCAAAAGCAATTTATCACTGGCCTTGTTGTCGCAGGTAAATTCCCCTTGCGCATCAGACAGCCAGAGATAATCACCGCGTTTGACGTCTCGCGTCAGCCACTCCGAGCCCAGACCGCCGTCGAGACGACGGATTGTCAATGTGATGTACTCACTCACTCCTGGCGTGGAGGAGATTGTATAAGCACGCATCTGCTCAGCGCTGTTGCGAATACTCACCAGCGCATATTGGCCGGCACGGTACGGGTAATAATCATGGCATAACAGCGATAGCGTCCAGACATCCGGTGTTTCCTGTTGGATGTGATGAACCTGCATACGCCACGGACACTGCGGGGTTGGCATCGTCATTCTCTGCTCCTTATGCGCTCAGTAACTGCTGCATATCCTGCTCTACGGTCGTGATTGAACGCAGACCGAATTTCTCATTCAGTACCGCCAGCAGATCTGGCGTCAGGAAGCCTGGTGCTGTTGGGCCGGTCACGATATTGGTGACGCCCAGGGAGAGCAGGGTCAGGAGAATGACAATCGCTTTCTGTTCAAACCAGGAAAGCACCAGCGACAGCGGCAGATCGTTCACGCCACAGCCCAGTTTTTCTGCCAGCGTGACGGCAAGAATAATGGCCGAATAGGCGTCGTTGCACTGACCGGCATCCATCAGACGCGGCAGACCTTCGATATTGCCGAAGTCCAGCTTATTAAAGCGGTATTTACCGCACGCCAGTGTCAGGATCAGACAGTCATCCGGTACGCTGGTGGCGAAGTCGGTGAAATAGTTACGTTCACCGCGTGCGCCATCACAGCCGCCAAGCAGGAAGACGTGACGCAGTTTTTCGCGGCTTACCAGATCAATCAAGGTATCCACGGCGCCCAGCAGCGTCTGACGGCCAAAACCAACGGTGATCAGATGTTCGATTTCGCTGTACGGGAAACCCGCCAGTTGCTTTGCCTGATCGATAACGGGTGTGAAGTCATCGCCTTCCAGATGATTAACGCCCGGCCAGCCGACGATACTGCGAGTCCAGATGCGGTCATCATAGGAACCGACGGTCGGGTCAATGATACAGTTAGAGGTCATTACGATTGGGCCAGGGAAACGGGCAAATTCAACCTGCTGGTTCTGCCAGCCGCTGCCGTAGTTACCTACCAGGTGTTTATATTTGCGCAGTTCCGGGTAGCCGTGGGCTGGCAACATTTCGCCATGGGTATAGACGTTAACACCCGTGCCTTCGGTCTGTTGCAGCAGGTTATGCAGGTCTTTCAGATCATGCCCGGAAATCAGTATGCATTTACCGGCAACGGCTTTCACGTTGACCTGAGTCGGCGTAGGGTGACCGTAGGCGGTGGTTTCCCCCGCATCCAGGATGCTCATCACTTTAAAGTTCATCTGACCGATTTCCATCGAGCAGTTGAGCAGGGCGTTCATGTCAGCAGGCCAGGTACCCAGCCACGCCATAATTTTATGGTACTGCGCGTAAATTTCGTTGTCGTACTGGCCGAGTACGTGGGCGTGCTCCATATATGCTGCGGCCCCTTTCAGACCGTACAGGCACAGCAGGCGCAGGCCGAGAATATTTTCGCCGATAACCGCTTTGTCAATATTGGGTGTGAACGCTGCCGCCTGACGCTGCAGGTCGCCCAGGTCGTCACTTACCAGTTGCAGATCTGCCATCGGATTATCGACAGTGGCTGCCGGGTCTTTGTTCAGGCACTGCGCTTTTAACGCTTCGCGGTAAGCAATTGCTTCACGCGCGTAGCCGACGATACGGACGGAATCGAAATTGACATTGGTCAGCGTGGAGAAGAAGGCTCGTGGAGCAAAGTTATCGATCTCGTGAACGATAATGCCGTATTCACGCGCTTTGCTGGCCCAGGCAGACAGCCCTTGCAGCGCGGCGATCAGAAGATCCTGCAGGTCCGATGTTTCGGCCGTTTTGCCGCACATACCCTGCGCATACGCGCAGCCGTCACCAGCCGGGGTACGGATGGTCTGTTCACATTGCACACAAAACATAGTCACACCTTATAGATTAAAGTTATATTTGAAATGCATGTTTAAGATTATGCTGCTCCCGGATGGCTTAAAAGGTGTTTTTTATGCAATTTGCAGAGAGATTGATTTAGCGCAATTTTAGAGCCTGATGTCTACCGCTTAGGGGGTAAGTGTTAAAAAGAGAAAGCGCACATAATAATAGAGAGAATTATTAGCGATACTGCAGATTGTGAAGATACCGGCGTTTTCCTTGAGTGAAAAACGCCGGTGTTGCTCAGACTCAGACGCGAAGTTCTGGCGACCAGGCAAGATAAAACGTATACATAAAATAAACCAATAATTTATTGGATTAGTTCGAATTAATCACGTTTTTCCAGCAGTGTACGATACAAAATACCGCCAAGGAGGCCGCCGATAATGGGCATTGCCCAAAATAGCCATAATTGATTCAACGCCCAGCCACCCTGAAAGAGTGCCACTGCGGTGCTACGAGCTGGATTAACCGAGGTATTTGTTACAGGAATACTGATCAAATGTATCAGCGTTAAAGCAAGACCGATGGCGACAGGTGCAAAACCAGCAGGCGCATATTTATCCGTCGCACCGAGAATAACTAACAGGAACCCACAGGTGAGTACTATTTCAATAATAATGGCAGAGGTCATAGAATATTGACCTGGCGAATGTTCGCCATAGCCATTTGACGCAAAGCCGCTGGAGGCAGCATCAAAACCCGCTTTGCCGCTGGCAATCAGGTATAGCACGCCGGCAGCAATTATCCCGCCGGCCAGTTGAGCAATAATATAACCGATAATCTCTTTTGCCGGAAAACGACCGCCAGCCCATAATCCAAGGGTTACGGCGGGATTAAAGTGTCCCCCGGAAATATGCCCGACAGCGTAAGCCATCGTTAATACGGTTAAACCAAATGCCAGCGCTACGCCAACAAAACCAATTCCCAGCTCAGGGAATGCTGCGGCTAATATCGCGCTCCCGCAACCACCAAATACCAGCCAGAACGTTCCAAAACATTCTGCC
Organism: Phytobacter palmae; assembly: GCA_900112785.1. Lineage (GTDB taxonomy): Bacteria > Pseudomonadota > Gammaproteobacteria > Enterobacterales > Enterobacteriaceae > Phytobacter > Phytobacter palmae. The sequence goes on from FONB01000011.1 coordinate 165,990, forward strand.
GCTAATTTTCTAAACATAATATCCTCAATAAAATTCTACGTCCTGTGAAGACAGCCAGAAACATTTCGCTGACTGTCAGGTCACTATTTTAGAAATAATGATGTGTAAGAACCAGTCAAATAAATGATCTTAATTTGACTTAGGGCAAAACGATGGGAATAGCGTTACGATGAACGAACAAACGCAGTGAATAATAGTTTCGAATAAAATTCAATACGGTTAAAAATAAAACAGATGCGTTTCGGTAAGCTTCATCACCTTCATTGATGCTTAATCTATGATAAATACCGTGTTTTGCCTCGTATCATGCCGCTATACTTGAGCTAACTTAATGGAAAAAGGCATATTTCCCGGAGGGGCTATGATTCTGGAACGCGTAGAGATTGTCGGGTTTCGCGGTATCAATCGGCTATCGCTGATGCTGGAACAAACCAACGTCCTTATCGGGGAAAATGCCTGGGGTAAATCAAGCCTGCTGGATGCGCTGACGCTGTTGCTCTCCCCGGAGACAGATTTATATCATTTTGTGCGCGAAGATTTCTGGTTTCCGCCGGGCGATATTCAGGGGCGCGAGCACCACCTGCATATCATCCTCACGTTTCGTGAATCTGAACCGGGTCGATACCGTACACGGCGTTATCGACCACTCCAGCCGTGCTGGGTGGCCAGCGATGATGGCTATCAGCGTCTGTTTTACCGGCTGGAAGGGGAACTGGCGCAAGATGATAGTGTGATGACGCTGAGAAGCTTTCTCGACGCTCAGGGGCATCCGCTTATCCTTGATGATATTGATGAGATGGCACGGCATCTTATCCGCCTGATGCCAGTGCTTCGTCTGCGCGATGCGCGATTTATGCGACGTATCCGTAATGGCTCACTGCCGCAGACACTGGAAGTGGAAGCAACGGCGCGTCAGCTTGATTTTCTCTCACGGGAGCTGGTGACTCATCCGCAAAATCTGACAGACGGGCAAATTCGTCACGGGCTGTCGGCGATGGTACAACTGCTGGAGCACTATTTTGCGGAACAGGGTAGTGGTCCATCCCATCAGCGCCTTATGCGCCGTCGCTCTCACGATGAACAACGTAGCTGGCGTTACCTCGATATTATTAACCGTATGATTGATAAACCCGGTGGCCGTATGTACCGGGTCATCCTGCTGGGCTTTTTTGCAACACTATTACAGGCTAAAGGGACCGTGCGCCTGGACCGCGATGCGCGACCGCTTCTGCTGGTTGAAGATCCTGAGACGCGACTGCACCCCATTATGCTCTCTGTCGCCTGGCAATTGCTCAACTTACTGCCGTTACAGCAAATCACGACGACAAACTCCGGGGAGCTGCTTTCACTCACCCCGGTTGAGCATGTGTGCCGCCTTGTAAGAGAGTCGTCACGGGTTGCCGCATGGCGCCTGGGGCCGGGTGGAATGAACGCTGAGGAGGGACGGCGTATTGCGTTCCATATTCGTTTTAACCGCGCCTCGGCGTTATTTGCCCGCTGTTGGCTGCTGGTAGAAGGCGAAACGGAGACCTGGGTGATTAACGAGCTGGCGCGACAGTGCGGGCATCATTTCGACGCGGAAGGAATTAAAGTCATAGAATTCGCCCAGTCCGGGTTAAAGCCCTTGATCAAATTTGCCAGACGCATGGGTATTGAATGGCATGTGCTGGTCGATGGTGATGAAGCGGGTAAAAAATATGCAGCCACGGTGCGCAGTCTGCTGAACGAGGAACGTGATCAGGTGCGTGAACACTTAACCGAACTGCCGGCGCTGGACATGGAGCATTTTATGTTTCGTGAGGGATTTGACGATGTGTATCGCCGTGTTGCGCAGTTGCCTGAAAATGTGCCGATGAATATGCGTCGCGTCATTATCAAAGCAATTCATCGTTCGTCGAAACCCGACTTAGCGATTGAAGTTGCGATGGAAGCGGGGCGGCGTGGTGTGGAGTCGGTGCCGCTACTCCTGCGCAAGATGTTCTCCCGCGTACTCTGGCTGGCACGCGGGAGAGCCGATTAACGTTGCAAAATCTGACGCATCTGGCTTTGCAGTGAATCCAGTAACTCATAGCGGCGGCGGTATTCCGCGCGTTTTTTACTCGCTATCTCTTCCATGGTTTTACGCGCTATAAACATCGGCAGGCGGAAGGTTCCCTCGGCGGTACGTTCACCGCTGAGCGATTCCCAGAAACTGTCGTAGTCCGCGTGTAACTTGTCCTGTTTTTTCTTACGGTAGCGCCAGCTTTGGTAAATATGCGTTTCATTGCTGACGGCGATAATCTGCTCGATATCCAGGTGAGACGCCAGCACGGTACACGCTTCCAGTAACAAGCGTTTGGGAAATAAGCCGTGGCAACTCTTGGTTGCAGTCTGGATAGCATCATGGGGAACATTCGCTTTTGCGCCCTGTAAGCCACCGATAAACAGGGTGCGTTTCCCTTCGTATTGGCACAGCGCGAAGGTCATTCCCGCCAGTTGGGTACGCTGTTCATCGCAGAAAATCAGCGTCGCTTCGCCTTCTTTGTCCAGCATCGGGTCCGCATACAAGCGGATGTTGTAGTGTTCCCCATTCTTGCCGTTTAGTTCGGCAAAAGTGATGCCCTGCGGAGTAAAAAACCCCGAGCGCACAGCGGTAGGTAAGCTCTCACAAAAGGTCTTGTAATGATAATCGAGCGCGGCGAGTGTTTTTTTCTCATCGAATGTTAATGACAGCCACGGGCGATGTAATCGACAGGCAAGACCAGGCTGCGCATTAAGCATAAGTAATAAATCCGGGTGCTGCGCCAGGCTGGATAGCAGTTTTGCGGTGCCGAGCGGTTTGAGTAAAGAACGCAGCACAAATTTTCGCCGATAAGTTGGATTTTTCCAGGCAAGGCCCGGCATTAATTTGCCACTGGCAAGATGACAGAAAAGTTGCCAGCCTGTTTTAACAGAGAGTACTGGTGAAGTGATTCCAGCGATAGTAGACATGACACAAACTCGAATTGTAATCGTAGTGCCAATATTTCAACAAAATATATTTCAACACCGGATAAATGAATTATGTGAAAAAAGAGAAGATTCAGTTTCGTTGAGCAAACGTTTAATGAATACTGGCATCAATAGAGTCAGTTTGGATATCTGGAAAAGTTATGAATTTGAAGGGAAGAAGTCGAAAAATCTGGCTGGTGCTGATAGTACTGTTCGTACTGGCGGCAATATGGCTCTTTAAGCAGTTGAATGCACCAGTGCCTCACTATCAAACATTGATTGTTCGCCCTGGCGAACTGCAGCAGAGCGTGCTGGCGACCGGGAAGCTGGATGCGTTGCGTAAAGTTGATGTAGGTGCCCAGGTGAGTGGGCAATTGAAAACGCTATCGGTAAATATCGGCGATAAAGTTAAAAAAGATCAGCTGCTCGGTGTGATTGATCCGGAACAGGCAACAAACCAGATCAAGGAAGTGGAAGCGACTCTGATGGAGTTGCGCGCGCAACGTCGTCAGGCTCAGGCTGAACGCAAACTGGCAGCTGTCACGCTCGCACGCCAGCAACAACTGGCTAAAACCCATCTGATATCGCGCCAGGATCTGGATACGGCCATTACCGAACTGGCCGTCAAAGAGGCGCAAATTGGCACTATTGATGCCCAGATTCAACGTAACCAGGCGACGCTCGACACGGCGAAAGCCAATTTTGATTACACCCGCATTGTTGCGCCTATGGCGGGCGAGGTGACGGAAATCACTACATTGCAGGGCCAGACGGTCATCGCTGCCCAGCAGGCACCGAATATTCTGACGCTGGCCGATATGAGTACCATGCTGGTGAAAGCACAGGTATCCGAAGCAGATGTCATCCATCTCAAACCGGGACAAAAGGCCTGGTTTACCGTGCTGGGTGACCCGGAAACCCGCTATGAAGGTAAACTCAAGGATATTCTCCCCACGCCGCAAAAAGTGAATGACGCCATTTTTTACTACGCACGTTTTGAGGTACCAAATCCGCAAGGCATTCTTCGTCTGGACATGACGGCGCAGGTACATATTCAGCTAACGGGTGTAAAAAATGTTCTCACTGTGCCGCTTGCGGCATTAGGCGATCCGGTGGGCGATAATCGCTACAAAGTGAAAGTGCTACGTAACGGCGATGTTCGCGACCGTGAGGTGACGCTGGGCGCGCGCAATGATACCGACGCCGAGGTGACAAAAGGTCTGGATGCCGGAGAGGAGGTGGTCATTTCGGAAATCAACCCCGGAGCTAATAAATGACGGCGCTACTGGAGCTTAAAGATATTCGCCGTAGCTATCCGTCCGGTGATGGAAAAGTGGACGTTCTTAAAGGTATCACCCTTGATATTCATGCTGGAGAGATGGTGGCGATTGTCGGGGCTTCCGGGTCCGGCAAGTCGACATTAATGAATATCCTCGGCTGTCTGGATAAGCCGACCAGCGGCAGCTATCGGGTCGCCGGGATTGATATTTCAACGCTCAATGGCGATGCATTGGCCAGATTGCGACGTGAACACTTCGGTTTTATCTTTCAGCGCTATCATCTGTTATCACATCTTACTGCGGTACAGAACGTCGAAGTTCCCGCCGTCTATGCGGGCGTTGAACGTAAGGCGCGGCTGGCGCGGGCAAAGGAGCTTCTGGCGCGACTGGGTCTGGGCGAACGAATGGCTTATCCGCCTTCACAGCTTTCAGGCGGTCAACAGCAGCGCGTCAGTATTGCGCGTGCCCTGATGAACGGCGGGCAGGTTATCCTTGCTGACGAACCTACCGGCGCACTGGATAGCCATTCGGGCGAAGAGGTGATGGCTATCCTGCATCAGCTTCGCGATCGCGGTCATACGGTCATTATCGTCACCCACGATGCGGAAATAGCCGCGCAGGCTGAAAGAGTTATCGAAATCCGCGATGGCGAGATAATCAAGAATCCCCCCTTCGCGAAGCAGAACAACGCACCGGAAAAGATAAGCACTGGAACGGAACCTGGCAACTGGCGACAGTTTTCCGGGCGTTTCCAGGAAGCGCTGATGATGGCGTGGCGGGCAATGGCAGCAAACAAGATGCGTACCTTACTCACCATGCTTGGCATCATCATTGGTATTGCCTCGGTAGTGTCGATTGTGGTGGTGGGAGATGCCGCGAAGCAACTGGTGCTTGCCGATATTCGTGCCATCGGCACCAACACCATTGATGTCTATCCCGGTAAAGATTTCGGCGATGACGACCCGCAGTATCAGCAGGCGCTGAAATATGACGATATGGTTGCCATTCAGAAGCAGCCGTGGGTGCGGTCTGCCACACCTTCTGTCTCACAAAATCTGCGTCTGCGCAGTGGAAATATTGATGTGGCGGCCAGCGCGAATGGCGTCAGCGGCCAGTATTTCAACGTCTACGGCATGACCTTTAGCGAAGGCAGTACCTTCAACAGTGAGCAGGAAAAAGGTCGGGCACAGGTGGTAGTCCTCGACAGTAATACGCGTCGCCAGCTCTTCCCGAACAAAGCGCAGGTTACAGGCGAAGTGATTCTGGTGGGAAATATGCCCGCCACGGTGATTGGTGTGGCCGAAGAGAAGCAGTCAATGTTTGGCAGCAGTAAGATTTTGCGCGTCTGGCTGCCATATCCCACCCTTTCTGCGCGCGTTCTCGGCCAGTCCTGGTTGAACTCCATCACCGTGCGTGTCAATGAAGGTTACAGCAGTGAGCAGGCGGAGCAGCAGCTTACGCGGTTGCTGTCATTACGCCACGGCAAAAAGGATTTCTTCACCTGGAATATGGACGGTGTATTGAAAACGGCAGAAAAGACCACACGTACTCTTCAGCTGTTTTTAACCCTGGTTGCGGTAATCTCACTTCTGGTTGGCGGTATTGGTGTAATGAATATTATGCTGGTATCAGTAACGGAACGAACCCGAGAGATTGGTATCCGCATGGCGGTAGGGGCAAGGGCGAGCGATGTACTGGCGCAGTTTTTGATTGAAGCCGTGCTGGTATGCCTGGTAGGGGGCGCGCTGGGCGTTGCGCTATCGATGGCTATCGCCTTCACGCTGCAACTGTTCCTGCCGGGTTGGGAGATTGGTTTTTCACCCGTTGCGCTGTTGACGGCTTTTATCTGTTCTACCTTTACTGGTGTACTGTTCGGCTGGTTGCCAGCCCGCAACGCGGCGCGACTGGACCCGGTGGATGCGCTGGCACGGGAGTAAATAAAAATGCCAGTCGACTGGACTGGCATTTTAACTGCGGCATGTACACAATGAAGAAAACACCGTCAGGCGACGGCTTCTGCTTCTACAGGCACGATGAGACTGGCATGATTGCCTTTAGGGCCCTGATGTACATCAAACCGGACGGTTTGCCCGGCTTTTAACGTTCTGTAACCATCCATCTGAATGGTGGAGTAATGTGCGAAGATATCTTCGCCACCGCCTTCGGGGCAAATGAAACCAAACCCTTTGGCATTGTTGAACCACTTAACAGTACCCGTTTCCATGCTTCGACATCCTTCGTAAATCTTATTTAAGTAAGATGGAATGAACCGGTGGCAGAGTGTGGGTTTGTTCAAAACCTCGCCAACTCTCGCCTGTACAATTTAGAGAAATCAGGCATCGCGTCAAGCTTTTGGCAGGGGTTCTGCGGGGTGCATCAATCAAAAATTTGAAGCAGTTAACGCTATTGGAGGGGTTTGTGACAGCCGTCGCGGATGACAACGATAGATGATAGTTATCTAACACCTGATGTAGATTAAAAATACATCTAGACTCATGTAATCGGCCGATTGATTTGGGTCGGAACCTGTAACCTAAGATGAAAACTGACGATGGGCAAGACCAATAACTGGCTGGATTTTGACCACCTGGCGGATGAAAAACTGCGTGACGCGCTAAAGCCGCCATCGATGTATAAAGTTATGTTAATGAACGATGATTACACGCCAATGGAATTTGTTATTGACGTGCTACAAAAGTTCTTTTCTTATGATGTAGAACGTGCAACGCAACTGATGCTTACTGTGCACTATCGTGGAAAGGCAATTTGTGGTGTTTTCACCGCAGAAGTCGCGGAAACGAAAGTGTCTTTGGTAAATAAATATGCCAGGGAAAACGAACATCCGTTGTTGTGTACGCTGGAAAGAGCCTGAATGCAGGCATAAAACTTGGGGGAGGTGCCAATGCTCAATCAAGAACTGGAACTCAGTTTAAACATGGCTTTCGCCAGAGCGCGTGAGCACCGACATGAGTTTATGACCGTCGAACACTTGTTACTGGCATTGCTCAGTAACCCCTCGGCCCGAGAAGCGCTGGAAGCGTGTTCTGTGGACCTGGTGGCGTTGCGACAGGAACTCGAAGCCTTCATCGAACAAACCACACCCGTCCTGCCGATGAGTGAAGAGGAGCGCGATACCCAACCGACGCTCAGCTTCCAGCGTGTCTTACAGCGCGCGGTGTTTCACGTTCAGTCCTCCGGCCGTAGCGAAGTTTCCGGGGCGAACGTGCTGGTTGCCATTTTCAGCGAGCAGGAGTCGCAAGCGGCTTATCTGCTGCGCAAACATGAAGTGAGCCGTCTCGACGTGGTTAACTTCATCTCTCACGGCACACGTAAAGACGAGCCGGGACAATCTTCTTCTGATTCAAGCAGTCAGGCGAATAATGAAGAGCAAGCAGGCGGGGAGGAACGTATGGAAAACTTCACCACCAATCTCAATCAGCTTGCTCGTGTCGGCGGAATTGACCCGTTGATTGGGCGTGACAAAGAACTCGAGCGCACTGTCCAGGTTCTCTGTCGTCGTCGTAAAAATAACCCTCTGTTAGTGGGGGAATCCGGTGTCGGTAAGACAGCTATTGCCGAAGGGCTGGCATGGCGTATTGTGCAGGGCGATGTGCCTGAAATCATGGCCGATTGCACCGTCTATTCGCTTGATATCGGTTCTCTGCTGGCAGGGACCAAATACCGCGGTGACTTTGAGAAGCGTTTCAAAGCGCTGTTGAAGCAGCTTGAGCAGGACAGCAACAGCATTCTGTTTATTGACGAAATCCACACCATTATCGGTGCGGGTGCTGCGTCGGGTGGACAAGTGGATGCCGCTAACCTGATCAAACCGCTGCTCTCCAGCGGTAAGATTCGCGTGATGGGGTCGACGACCTATCAGGAATTCAGCAACATTTTTGAGAAAGATCGTGCGCTGGCGCGTCGTTTCCAGAAAATTGATATTACTGAACCGTCTGTCGAAGAGACCGTGCAGATTATCAATGGGCTGAAACCGAAATATGAAGCACACCATGACGTGCGTTATACCGCGAAGGCGGTGCGTGCAGCGGTTGAGCTGGCGGTGAAATATATCAATGATCGTCATCTGCCTGATAAAGCGATTGATGTGATTGACGAAGCAGGCGCGCGTGCACGACTGATGCCCGTCAGCAAGCGTAAAAAAACCATCAACGTGGCGGATATTGAATCGGTGGTAGCCCGCATCGCGCGTATTCCTGAGAAGAGTGTGTCGCAAAGCGATCGCGATACGCTGAAAAATCTCGGCGATCGCCTGAAAATGCTGGTCTTTGGGCAGGATAAAGCCATTGAGGCATTGACCGAAGCCATCAAAATGAGTCGCGCGGGTCTGGGTCACGATCACAAGCCAGTCGGTTCCTTCCTGTTTGCCGGTCCTACCGGGGTCGGGAAAACCGAAGTGACGGTCCAGCTGTCTAAAGCCCTGGGCATCGAACTGCTGCGTTTTGATATGTCCGAATATATGGAGCGTCACACCGTCAGCCGTTTGATTGGTGCTCCTCCAGGATATGTCGGCTTTGATCAGGGTGGCTTACTGACGGATGCGGTCATTAAACATCCTCATGCGGTGCTGCTGCTTGATGAAATCGAGAAAGCGCATCCGGATGTCTTTAACCTGCTGTTGCAGGTAATGGATAACGGTACGCTGACCGACAACAACGGGCGCAAGGCGGACTTCCGCAACGTGGTGCTGGTGATGACCACCAATGCCGGGGTACGTGAAACTGAGCGTAAATCGATCGGTCTTATCCACCAGGATAACAGCACCGATGCGATGGAAGAGATCAAAAAGATCTTTACGCCGGAATTCCGTAACCGTCTGGACAACATCATCTGGTTCGATCACTTGTCGACTGAGGTTATCCATCAGGTGGTCGACAAATTTATCGTCGAGCTCCAGGTGCAGTTGGATCAGAAAGGCGTATCGCTGGAAGTTAGCCAGGATGCCCGCAACTGGCTGGCAGAAAAAGGCTATGACCGTGCGATGGGGGCTCGTCCAATGGGACGCGTCATCCAGGATAATCTGAAAAAACCGCTCGCCAATGAACTGCTGTTTGGTTTGCTGGTTGATGGCGGCCAGGTAACGGTAACGCTGGATAAAGAGAAAGATGAGCTGAAATATGGCTTCCAGAGTGCACAGAAGCACAAACCGGAAGCAGCACATTAATCTCACTCACTGCCTGAAATAAAAAACCGGACTGATGTCCGGTTTTTTTATGCACAACATACTGACGTTGATCTTGCCTGCATCCCCGTAAAGTGGGGCGCATCGTATTCAGAAACGAAAAAAGCCGGACGTGCAGTCCGGCTCTCAAATTCTTGCACGTGCGTGCTTCAACAATTAACGGCTACGGAAGACAATGCGGCCTTTGCTCAGGTCGTACGGGGTCAGTTCAACTGTCACTTTGTCGCCCGTCAGAATGCGGATGTAGTTTTTACGCATTTTACCGGAGATATGCGCAGTGACCACGTGACCGTTTTCCAGTTCTACGCGGAACATAGTATTAGGCAACGTTTCCAGAACGGTGCCCTGCATTTCAATATTGTCTTCTTTGGCCATCTAATCCTCGGGGGTATCACTACCATATTTTTTTGAACCGGCAAGATAATGCCGAAGTTCGTCTGTTAAGTAAAGATTTGTGCGATAAAACGCAGCAAAGCGGCTTTTGCGCATTACCCTCACGCCACACTCACGGCACGCAATATGCGCAACGTGTAAAGGGGAACGAAGAAGGAAATGAAAGACGTCCCTGATACAAGCTTTCCCGAATGGTGGCGGGGTAACAGGCAGAAGCTGCTCTGAGCGTCCATTATAACACCCTGATAAAAAATGTGCCGAAAACATTCATCAGGCTGGCAAAAACAGTTCCCTGGGGACCCAGAAATGGGAGGGGAGCTTTTGCAGGCGGAGTTCTCCAAGCCATTCAAGGTATTCGCGGCGCGGGATTTCCACAGCTCCAAGTGAGGCCGTATGGGAGTTCAGCACCTGGCAATCAATCAGTTGACCACCATCGCGAGCGAAGGCATGGCTGAAAATCATTAACGCGGTTTTGGATGCGTTAACACGGCGGCTGAACATTGATTCGCCGCAAAACAGTGTCCCCTGTGACACACCGTACATGCCACCGACCAGTTCATCCTTCTCCCAGACCTCAACTGAATGGGCATATCCCAACTCATGCAGTCGATGATAAGCCAGCACCACGTCCGGTGTGATCCAGGTTCCCTCATCGCGATCTTCTGTACAGCCATCGATTACCCGCCCAAAGGCATGATTAATCGTAACGCGATAAGGAGAGGACTTGTGAAAGCGTTTCATACTACGGCTGACATGAAACTCTGCGGGCCACAATACGGCACGTGGATCCGGTGACCACCAGAGAATGGGATCCCCAGGCGAAAACCACGGAAAGATACCGCGCTGGTATGCCATCAGGAGACGGGCAGGGCTAAGATCCCCACCGAGTGCCAACAAGCCATTTGGTTCACGTAACGCCGCTTCCGGCGAAGGGAACGCAAGGGTATGACGAGACAGCTGGACCAGGCGCATGACACAACGCTCCACAACGCAACAAGGAATACCCCATATATATCGTCACTTCCAGCGCGGCACTTTAAAATCTTCCCACGAAGAGAGGCCTGAACTGGCGACATACATCGACTACAGACGTTGCTTAAACTGGTAATATCGACCCTGTTTTGCCATTAACGCTGCGTGATTACCTTGCTCAATTATTTGTCCGTTGTCCATCACAATTATCTGATCAAATCGACTCAGTCCGCGCAGGCGATGTGTCACCATGAGCACTGTTTTTTCTTGCATCACTTCTTCAAGCAACTCAAGAATTTGGCTCTCAGTGGCAGCATCAAGCCCCTCAGTCGGCTCATCCAGCAGGACCAACGGTGCATCGTGCAATAACGCTCGTGCGATAGCCAGGCGGCGAAGCTCGCCTCCGGAAAGTTGACGACCACCTTCACCCAGCCAGGCATTCAGGCCGCTATCATCAAGTAATTTCTCAAGGCCTGTGCGAGTAAGTACGTCAGCCAGGTCTTCATCACTTGCCTGAGGCGCGGCCAGCAGCAGGTTATCACGAAGCGTTGCGCTAAACAGATGTACACGTTGCGGTACCATGCTGATACTCGCACGTAGCGCAGTTTCACTATAGTGAGTAAGCGGCACTCCGTTGAGTAATACTTCCCCGTGCTGTGGGTCCCAGGCACGCGTCAATAGCTGTAGCAGTGTCGATTTACCGCAACCTGTGCGCCCCAGCACGGCAACATGTTCGCCAGCGTTGACTGAAAGACTAATGCCATCCAGCGCCTTTTGCGGTTGCTCAGGATAGCTAAATGAGATGTCCTGCAGGTGTATATTGGCCGCTGCAGGTGCTATCACTGAGGCCTGTGGGAACTGCACTTCGGGAGGGCAGTCGGTAATTTGCGTGATACGCATCGCCGAGGCGATAACTTGCCCCAGATGCTGGAATGCGCCTGTAACCGGGGCAAGCGCTTCAAAGGCAGCCAATGCACAGAACACGAAAAGGGCGATAAGTGCGCCTGGTTGAGTGTTATCTCCCACGCTGCCTGAGGCGAACCACAGCATGGTCAGCACTGCAATCGCGCTAATAAGTAACATTACAGCCTGGGACGCGGCGGTCAGATCGGACTGACGACGCTGGGCGTCATGCCAGCTCAATTCCGTATTTTCCATCTGTTCGCGATAGCGCTGGCTGGCACCGAAAATCGCCAGTTCCGCCTGGCCCTGTAGCCAGGTGGTTAATTGTTGGCGGTATTGCCCGCGAAGTTGCGTCAGACTTTCGCCGGTGGGTTTCCCGGCACGATAAAAGAGCGGCGGCAGGATAATCAGCGTGGCCAGCATAATCCCACCCAGCATCAGTGCCAGGGGGACATCCAGTATGCTTAACCCTACGGTGACCACGATAATCACAACGAGAGCGCCGACAAGAGGGGAAATGACGCGCAGATACAAGTGGTCAAGTGTGTCGACATCCGCAACCACGCGATTAAGTAACTCACCCTGGCGAAAACGTGACAGACCGGCGGGAGAGAGTGGTAACAGCTTGCTGAATGTAGTTACACGCAAATGTTGCAGCACGCGGAAAGTCGCGTCATGACTGACCAGCCGCTCAAAATAGCGCCCGGCAGTACGTGTAATCGCTGCTCCGCGAACTCCCGCAGCCGGGAGCATATAATTAAAGCTGTAGAGTCCGGCTGCACCGACCACTGCTGACGCAGATAAAAACCAGCCGGACAAGGTCAGCAGGCCGATGCTGGCCAGCAATGTGACAATCGCGAGGATCACACCCAGCAACAGCAACCAGAAGTGGCGCTTATAGAGAGCGAGATAGGGCAGAAGTGCGCGCATTTAAATGTCCTCCTGGCGATGGGCGAGGAGCGCGGCAAAGGCTCCCTGCGCAGCGGAAAGTTCCGCAAAAGTCCCTTGTTCGATGATTTTTCCTTCATCCATGACCCAGATAGCGCTCCAGTCGGCCAACCCTTCTAACTGATGTGTCACCATAAGCGTTGTCTGGTTCTGGGACGCATCATTAAGCGCTTGCATTACGCGCTGTTCACTGTGCGCGTCGAGACTTGCAGCAGGTTCATCCAGCATCAAAAGCTGGCATTGGTTAAGCAGGGCGCGGGCGACGGCAACTCGCTGAGCCTGGCCTACGGAAAGACGCGTTCCCTGATCGCCTGGCGCTGTTTCCAGCCCCTGGGGTAAGAGCGGTAAAAATTCACTCACCCAGGCTTTATCCAGCACGGCCTGCAGTTCAGTGGCACTGGCATCCGGTCGTGACAAGAGGATATTTTCCCTTAAGGTAGTGGCTGGCAACTGCGGGTTTTGCCCGACCCAACTGATAAGCTGGCGCCAGCTATCCGGATTCAAATCGCGCAATTCAACGCCGTTGACCCGCAACGAGCCTTCATAGGGCAGGAACCCGGAAAGCGCATTAACAAGCGAACTCTTGCCGGAGCCGCTTTTTCCCACCAACACCACGCGCTGCCCGGCTGGCAGCGTGAAATTCAGTGGCCCGGCAAGTATGTTGCCTTCTGGCGATTTAAGAACCAGGTCTTGCGCCGTGATGCTTACCGCCTCATCCGCTTTCAGCGCAATATCACCACGCTGCGGATGGGCAAGGAGTGCTTCCATAAAGGTTTTCAGACTGTCGGCGGCACCAATTGCCTGAGCTTTGGCGTGGTAGAACGTCCCCAGATCGCGCAGCGGCTGGAAGAACTCTGGGGCCAGAATCAGGGCCAGAAAACCGGCAAACAGCGTTACGCCCGTGCCGTAATGACCAAAATTGAGTTCTCCCAGGTAAGAGAAGCCAAAATAGACCGCCACCAGAGCGATAGACAAGGAGGTAAAAAACTCCAGCACGCCAGAAGAGAGGAACGCCATACGCAGGACCTCCATCGTACGGCTGCGAAAATCCTCGGAGGCCTGACGAATATTTTCCGTTTCCGCTGCACCACGATCGAAGATACGCAGTGTTTCCATACCGCGTAAGCGGTCAAGGAAATGGCCGCTCAGGCGCGCAAGTGCTTTGAAATTACGTCGGTTCGCATCGGCTGCGCCCATACCCACCATCGCCATAAAGATTGGAATGAGCGGGGCGGTTGCTAACAAAATCAGGGCGGCGGCCCAATTAATCGGAAAGAGAGTAATGACAATCAGCAATGGTACGCTGGCGGCCAGCGCCATTTGAGGCAGGTAACGTGCATAGAAATCATGCATATCATCAATTTGTTCAAGGATAAGCGTAGCCCAACTGCCTGCGGGCTTACCCTGAATCCAGGCGGGACCGGCTTGCTGTAGCCTGTCCAGCACCTGGCGGCGTATTTCGAAACGGATGTGCACGCCAGCATGAAAACCGACGCGCTCGCGCAGCCAGACAACCCAACTGCGTAAAATAAAAATCAGCACCAATAAGGCAAAAGGCAGCAGCAATGCTTCGCGCGGGATATTTTCCATAATCATATGATTCAGGATTGTGGCGAGTATCCAGGCCTGAGCAACGATAAGAACGCCACTAACCACGCCCAGCAGGCGGGACATCATAAGCCAGCGACGGGAAATGACACTTTGCTGTTTTAACCAGCGGGTTAACTCTTGTTGACGGGTTTTATTCATTGCGCGCTTTGCAGGTGAAGTTATCGAAATTTTTGAGCTTCGCAATGTTACATCGGCGCAAAAATAAAGGCGACTTATAGTCGCCTTATTTACCTTTGTTACTGAGTTGTAACGTTTATTTACTTTGCGCTAACCCATCGAGGTAGCGCTCTGCATCCAGCGCCGCCATACAACCGGTACCGGCTGAGGTGATCGCCTGACGGTAGATATGATCCATCACATCACCTGCAGCGAAAACGCCTGGAATGCTGGTCTGAGTGGCATTGCCATGAATACCGGACTGCACTTTGATGTAGCCATTTTCCAGCTCCAGTTGACCATCAAAAATGGCAGTGTTCGGGCTGTGGCCAATAGCGACAAACAGGCCGGCGACATCAAGTGATTCGATGTTATCCGCGTTTTCGGTATCGCGAATACGCAGGCCACTAACACCCATCTGATCGCCCGTGACCTCTTCCAGGGTACGGTTGGTGTGCAGCACAATGTTGCCACTGGCCACTTTGTCCATCAGACGTTTAATCAGGATTTTTTCCGCGCGGAAAGAGTCACGGCGGTGAATCAGGTGTACCTCAGAGGCGATGTTCGCCAGGTACAGTGCTTCTTCGACGGCGGTGTTACCTCCACCGATGACCGCGACTTTCTGATTGCGGTAGAAGAAGCCATCACAAGTGGCGCAGGCAGAAACACCGCGGCCTTTAAATGCTTCCTCAGACGGTAGACCTAAATAACGCGCGGAGGCGCCGGTGGCGATAATCAATGCGTCACAGGTGTATTCGCCGCTATCGCCGAAAAGGCGGAACGGACGATTTTGCAGATCAACCTTGTTGATGTGATCGAACAGAATTTCGGTATCAAATTTTGCGGCATGTTCATGCATCCGCTCCATCAGGAGCGGCCCGGTCAGATCGTGCGGGTCGCCCGGCCAGTTTTCCACCTCAGTGGTCGTGGTGAGCTGACCGCCTTTCTCCATACCAGTAATTAATACCGGCTCCAGGTTTGCACGCGCAGCGTAGACCGCAGCGGTATATCCCGCAGGCCCTGAACCAAGGATAAGCAGCTTACTGTGTTTGGCCGTACCCATGAGATCCTCATTATTGTTTGGCAGACATGGGGCTGGATTGTAGGGAATTTACTGGCGTAAAAAAAGGGCACAGCAGTTTTGTTAACGATATGTGTAATAGATGGCACTAATCATTTAACGCTGAATGCGATCCCGAACATAACAATTTCTTCTGAAAATAGGACCGTTATAAGGTGATTAAATGAGTATTGCCTAAGGGCAATGATGAATATGTGGCATGTTGTACTAAAAAAAGATGTTTTGCTTTGACAATGCCCTGCGCTTTTGCGAAAACATCAAAGGAAGAAAAAAGCAGTGTTTCACGCGTGATGCAAATTCATGCATGTAAATACCATTTTTACCGGGCTAGCGAAATCTACGCATGGCGTGGACAGACGCCATTCGTGATGTCGATAGCTGCCGTAAGGCAACGGACTTCTTAATGCAGACCCTGGGATTACACGCGGTATTATCATTATCTATCTGCGAGTAAAGCGACGGGCAAAGACCCTGAACAGTGAAGTGCACAGGGTCAAGACAGGAGTAGGGAAGGAATACAGAGAGACAATAATAATGGTAGATAGCAAGAAGCGCCCTGGCAAAGATCTCGACCGCATTGATCGTAATATTCTGAACGAATTGCAAAAAGATGGGCGTATTTCCAACGTCGAGCTTTCTAAACGAGTGGGACTTTCTCCTACGCCGTGCCTTGAGCGCGTGCGCAGGCTGGAAAGACAGGGTTTCATTCAGGGCTATACAGCGCTGCTGAACCCGCATTATCTGGATGCATCACTTCTGGTATTTGTTGAGATTACTCTGAATCGTGGCGCACCGGATGTGTTTGAGCAATTTAACGCCGCAGTACAAAAACTTGAAGAAATTCAAGAGTGTCATTTGGTATCTGGTGATTTCGACTACCTATTGAAAACACGCGTGCCGGATATGTCTGCTTATCGCAAACTGCTGGGGGAAACCCTGCTGCGACTGCCGGGCGTGAATGACACCCGTACTTATGTGGTGATGGAAGAGGTCAAACAGAGCAATCGTCTGGTTATCAAGACGCGCTAATACGGAACAGGTGCAAAATCAGCTTTTTTTGATTACACTCCTGTTAATCCATACAGCAACAGTGCCGGGGTTACCCGGCGCTGTTGTCCGTTTTAGCTGGAGAGCCTTACTTGAGCCAGGAATACACAGAAGACAAAGAAGTCACACTAACCAAGCTAAGCAGCGGGCGTCGACTCCTTGAGGCGTTGCTGATCCTCGTTTCTCTGTTTGCCGTCTGGTTAATGGCGGCGCTCATTAGTTTTAATCCTTCTGATCCCAGTTGGTCGCAAACCGCATGGCATGAACCCATACATAACCTGGGTGGTGCGCCTGGGGCGTGGCTTGCGGATACATTATTCTTCATTTTTGGCATCATGGCTTACACCCTGCCGGTTATAATTATCGGTGGTTGCTGGTTTGCTTATCGCCATCGCGCCAATGAAGACTTTATCGATTATTTCGCTGTTTCGTTGCGTCTTATTGGCGCATTAGCGTTGATCCTGACCTCCTGCGGTCTGGCGGCTATTAACGCTGACGATATCTGGTATTTCGCCTCTGGCGGCGTCATCGGTAGTTTGCTGAGCACGACTTTGCAACCACTGCTGCATAGCAGTGGGGGCACCATCGCCTTGTTGTGTGTCTGGGCGGCCGGACTAACGCTGTTTACGGGCTGGTCCTGGGTGACTATTGCTGAAAAACTGGGTGGCATTATCCTCGGTATTCTCACTTTCGCCAGTAATCGCACACGCCGCGACGATACCTGGGTCGATGAAGATGAATACGAAGAAGAGGAATACGACGACGAGCCTGCAGCCCCGCGTGAATCGCGTCGTGCCCGTATTTTGCGTGGCGCACTGGCTCGCCGTAAACGCGTAGCGGAGAAATTCGCCAATCCAATGGGGCGTAAAACCGATGCAGCATTGTTCTCCGGAAAAAGGATGGATGATGATGAAGAGGAGATTGCCTACAGCGCCCGCGGTGTCGCAGCAGATGCTGATGATGTCCTGTTTTCGGGCAATCGCGCCACTGAAACTGATATCGACGCTTACGATCCGCTGTTAAGTGGACAACGCGCAACCGAACCGGTTTCGGCTGCCGCGGCAGCTATGACAGCGGCACAGGCACATGCTGCACCAGCCGGCCCGGCGATCCAGCCTTCTGTAGAACCTATGCCATGGCAGCCTGCTCCCGCTGACTCTGCGGCGCAATATCAGCCCGAGCCAGAACAGGTTCCACTTTCGCACTACTCTGCGTCTGCGCCTGCACAGAACAATGAGTGGCAGCCAGAAGCGCCGTCGGTCGCGCCACAGCCGCAAACATATCAGGCATGGCAAGAGCCCCCATACGAAGAACCTGCACCAGCGCCAGAGATTGAGCCGGAAGCGGTAGAAGAGGTGAAGCAGACGCGCCCGCCTCTTTACTATTTTGAAGAGGTTGAGGCTCAACGTGCGCGTGAGCGTGAGCAACTTGCCGCCTGGTATCAGCCGATCCCGGAACCGCCAGAAGAACCAACGCGTTCAACCGACCCAGCGATGCCCTCTTTCTCGGCTGCGCCGACAACGCCCGTTGAATCAAAGGTCATGCCAGCAGTTGCTCCTGTTGCAGCGGCGGCAAAAGATGCCGCAGCGACAACTGCAATGGCTACTGCACCGGTATTTAGCCTTGCGGATGGGAGTGCGGCTGCCCGCCCACAGGTAAAAGAGGGTATTGGTCCACAATTGCCGCGCCCGAACCGTGTCCGTGTGCCTACCCGGCGCGAACTGGCTTCCTATGGCATCAAACTGCCATCACAACGCATGGCGGAAGAGCGCGCGCGTCAAGCCGGGCGCCAGCAACATGGTGCGCTGGATGACGACGATGCTGATATGTTGCAACAGCATGAGCTGGCACAGCAGTTCGCGGCCAGCCAGCAGAACCGTTATGGTGATGAGTACCAGCACGATAAGACAGCCCCTATCCTTGATGAAAGTGAGGCCGAAGAGGCTGAACTGGCGCGTCAGTTTGCCGCCAGCCAGCAGCAGCGCTATTCCGGTGAGCAACCGAAAGGGGCACATGCCTTTACAGCCGACGATTTCGCCTTCTCGCCATTTAAAGCGTTGGTGGATGATGGTCCGGGTGAGCCATTGTTTACGCCTGGCGTGATGCCTGAGCCGGAACCGCCAGCACAGCAACATGCAATGAATTATTCTGCTCAGCCTTCTGCGCCTGTACATGTGCAGCCCGCAGCAGCCAGGCCACAAGCGCCTGCGCCCCAGGAAAGCCTGATTCATCCGCTGTTAATGCGTAACGGCGACAGCCGCCCGTTGCCAAAACCGACAACGCTGCTGCCTTCCCTGGATTTACTGACGCCGCCGCCAGCTGAGGTCGAGCCGGTTGATACTTTTGCGCTGGAGCAGATGGCCCGTCTGGTGGAAGCGCGGCTGGCTGATTTCCGTATTAAAGCTGATGTGGTGAACTATTCTCCGGGCCCGGTTATTACGCGCTTTGAACTGAATCTGGCGCCAGGTGTTAAGGCCGCGCGAATTTCTAACCTGTCGCGTGACCTTGCTCGTTCACTGTCAACAGCAGCGGTTCGTGTTGTAGAAGTGATTCCAGGTAAACCTTACGTTGGTCTGGAGTTACCAAACAAAAAGCGTCAGACCGTCTATTTACGCGAAGTGCTGGACTGTGCCAAATTCCGCGAAAGCCCGTCGCCATTGACCGTCGTGCTGGGCAACGATATCGGCGGCGAACCGGTGATTGCTGATTTGGCCAAAATGCCGCATTTGCTGGTCGCGGGGACCACAGGTTCTGGTAAATCCGTTGGGGTTAACGCCATGATCCTCAGCATGCTCTATAAAGCGCAACCGGAAGACGTGAAATTCATCATGATCGACCCGAAAATGCTGGAGCTTTCGGTGTATGGAGGGATTCCACATTTGCTGACTGAGGTGGTCACCGACATGAAAGACGCCGCCAACGCATTGCGCTGGAGCGTTAATGAGATGGAACGTCGGTATAAGCTGATGTCGGCGCTTGGCGTGCGTAATCTCGCAGGTTATAACGAAAAAATCGCCGAGGCGGCGAAAATGGGACGCCCGATCCCGGATCCATACTGGAAACCGGGTGACAGCATGGCGATTGAACATCCGGTGCTTGAAAAACTGCCGTACATCGTTGTGCTGGTAGATGAATTTGCTGATCTGATGATGACCGTGGGCAAAAAGGTGGAAGAACTGATCGCCCGCCTGGCGCAGAAAGCGCGTGCCGCGGGTATTCACCTGGTACTGGCGACGCAGCGTCCCTCTGTTGATGTAATCACCGGCCTGATTAAAGCCAACATCCCCACCCGTATTGCTTTTACCGTGTCGAGCAAAATCGACTCCCGTACCATCCTTGACCAGGGCGGTGCTGAATCACTGCTGGGTATGGGGGATATGCTTTATTCAGGGCCAAATTCGACAATGCCGGTACGTGTCCATGGAGCGTTTGTGCGCGATCAGGAAGTGCATGCCGTGGTGCAGGACTGGAAAGCACGCGGTCGCCCGCAATATATTGACGGTATTACCTCCGATAGCGACAGTGAAGGGGGTGGTGGCGGTGGTTTTGACGGTGGAGAGGAACTCGATCCGTTATTCGACCAGGCGGTAAATTTCGTCACCGAAAAACGCAAGGCTTCTATCTCTGGCGTTCAACGCCAGTTCCGTATTGGTTATAACCGCGCGGCGCGCATTATTGAGCAGATGGAAGCGCAGGGCATCGTCAGCGAACAGGGGCATAATGGCAATCGTGAAGTGTTAGCGCCACCGCCATTTGAGTGATTGCAAAGATCGGTAAAGCCGTAAAAATTCAGTATTTTCTTCTGTCGCTTGTGGCGATGAGCTTTTAGAGTGACAGAAGTGTTCTCCCGTATCGGGAGTGACGTTTTGAGGAAAAACAATGAAAAAAATCGCGATAACCTGTGCTTTACTTGGCAGCTTTATGGTGAGTAGCGTATGGGCGGATGCTTCCGGCGATCTGAAAAGCCGTCTCGATAAAGTGAGCAGTTTCCATGCAAGCTTTACCCAAAAAGTGACGGACGGAAGCGGTGCGGCTGTGCAGGAAGGTCAGGGTGATTTGTGGGTCAAGCGTCCAAATCTATTCAACTGGCATATGACGCAACCTGATGAGAGTGTCCTGGTATCCGATGGGAAAACATTGTGGTTCTATAACCCGTTTGTTGAGCAGGCTACAGCAACCTGGCTGAAAGATGCCACCAGCAACACTCCCTTTATGTTGATAGCGCGTAACCAGAGTAGCGACTGGCAGCAGTACAATATTCAGCAGAACGGCGATGATTTTGTACTGACACCCAAAAGCAGCAATGGCAACCTTAAACAGTTCACGATCAATGTTGACCGCGATGGCACAATCCATCAGTTCAGCGCGATTGAGCAGGATGATCAGAAAAGTAGCTACCAGCTAAAAGCCCAGCAAAATGGCTCGGTAGATGCGACTAAGTTTACCTTTACTCCGCCAAAAGGCGTAACGGTTGACGATCAACGTAAGTAAGAGGCGTGCGTGAGCAATCTGTCGCTCGATTTTTCCGACAATGCGTTTCAACCTCTGGCCGCGCGTATGCGGCCAGAAAATTTGGCGCAATATATAGGTCAGCAACACCTGCTGGCACCGGGCAAACCCCTGCCTCGGGCGATTGAAGCTGGTCATCTGCATTCGATGATTTTATGGGGGCCGCCCGGAACGGGAAAAACGACGCTTGCAGAGGTAATTGCGCGCTATGCCAGTGCCGACGTTGAACGCATTTCCGCGGTCACATCGGGCGTGAAGGAGATCCGGGAAGCTATTGAGCGCGCCCGGCAAAATCGCAATGCTGGACGTCGCACGATCCTGTTTGTCGATGAAGTCCATCGATTTAACAAAAGCCAGCAGGATGCCTTTTTACCCCATATTGAAGACGGTACCATCACCTTCATTGGTGCTACCACCGAAAACCCCTCGTTTGAACTCAATTCCGCTTTACTCTCTCGTGCGCGTGTTTATCTGCTGAAATCCTTGACTACAGAAGATATTGAGCAGGTATTAACGCAAGCGATGGACGATAAGACACGGGGCTATGGCGGTCAGGATATTTCTCTGCCGGATGAAACCCGTCGCGCGATTGCGGAACTGGTCAACGGCGACGCCCGCCGTGCGCTCAATACTCTTGAAATGATGGCGGACATGGCCGAGCTGGATGATTCTGGTAAGCGCGTCCTTCAGCCATCGCTTTTGACGGAGATTGCTGGCGAGCGCAGCGCGCGTTTTGATAACAAAGGCGACCGTTTCTACGATTTAATCTCTGCGCTGCATAAGTCGGTACGCGGCAGCGCGCCGGATGCGGCGTTGTACTGGTACGCTCGTATTATCACCGCCGGAGGTGATCCGCTGTATGTGGCGCGCCGCTGTCTGGCCATTGCGTCAGAGGATGTTGGCAACGCCGATCCGCGTGCGATGCAGGTTGCCATTTCGGCCTGGGATTGTTTCACCCGGGTGGGGCCTGCTGAGGGTGAACGGGCCATTGCGCAGGCGATAGTTTATCTGGCCTGTGCCCCGAAAAGTAATGCGGTTTATACCGCCTTCAAAGCCGCACTGGCTGATGCGCGCGAACGTCCGGATTACGATGTTCCCGTACATTTACGTAATGCGCCAACCAAACTGATGAAAGATATGGGTTATGGTCAGGAGTACCGTTATGCCCATGACGAACCCAATGCCTATGCGGCTGGCGAGTCTTATTTCCCCGAAGAGCTAGCACAAACACGTTATTATCATCCGACAAACAGAGGTCTTGAAGGCAAGATTGGCGAAAAGCTCACCTGGCTCGCTGAACAGGATCATAAAAGCCCCACAAAACGCTATCGCTGAGAGTGGCGTTGCGGTAATGTTGTCGGTGTATCTCTGTGGCCGCAGGCTGCGGTCACTTTCTCATTTTTTCAATTCGATAAGCACAGGATAAGCATGCTCGATCCCAATCTGCTGCGTACCGAGCCAGACGCAGTCGCAGAAAAACTGGCACGCCGGGGCTTTAAGCTGGATGTAGATAAATTGCGCGCTCTTGAAGAACGTCGCAAGGTTTTGCAGGTGAACACCGAAAACCTGCAGGCAGAGCGTAACTCGCGATCGAAATCCATCGGCCAGGCGAAAGCGCGCGGGGAAGATATTGAGCCATTACGCCTGGAAGTTAATAAACTGGGTGAACAACTGGACGCGGCAAAAGCCGAGCTGGATACGTTGCTGGCGGAAATTCGTGATATCGCGCTGGCCATCCCAAATATTCCGGATGATAGCGTTCCTGTTGGTAAAGACGAAAACGACAACGTCGAAGTGAAACGTTGGGGTACGCCGCGTAAGTTCGACTTTGAAATCCGCGATCATGTCTCGCTCGGCGAAATGCATGCGGGGCTGGATTTTGCTGCAGCGGTTAAACTAACCGGTGCCCGTTTTGTGGTGATGAAAGGTCAGATTGCTCACCTGCATCGTGCACTGGCGCAGTTTATGATTGACCTGCATACCGAGCAGCACGGCTATAGCGAAACCTATGTTCCGTATCTGGTTAACCAGGACACGCTGTACGGTACGGGTCAGTTGCCGAAATTTGCGGGTGATCTGTTCCATACGCGTCCACTCGAAGAAGAAGCTGACAGCAGTAACTATGCTCTGATTCCGACTGCAGAAGTGCCGCTGACTAACCTTGTTCGCGATGAAATCATCGATGAAGACGACTTGCCGATTAAACTGACGGCGCATTCACCGTGCTTCCGTTCGGAAGCCGGTTCTTATGGTCGTGATACGCGTGGTTTAATCCGTATGCACCAGTTTGATAAAGTCGAGATGGTACAGATTGTTCGTCCCGAAGATTCAATGGCCGCACTGGAAGAGATGACTGGTCACGCAGAAAAAGTGCTGGAACTGCTCGGTCTGCCATACCGCCGTGTTGCACTCTGCACCGGTGATATGGGATTTGGTGCCTGCAAAACGTTTGACCTGGAAGTGTGGGTTCCGGCGCAAAATACCTATCGCGAAATCTCCTCCTGCTCCAACGTCTGGGACTTCCAGGCGCGCCGTATGCAGGCTCGTTGCCGTAGCAAATCCGATAAGAAAACGCGTCTGGTACATACCCTGAATGGTTCCGGACTGGCGGTAGGCCGTACTCTGGTTGCCGTGCTGGAAAACTATCAGCAAGCCGACGGTCGCATTGAGATCCCGGAAGTCCTGCGCCCTTACATGCGCGGCCTTGAGTATATCGGCTAAGATTCCTGTCTTATAAAAAGCGCCTCCGGGCGCTTTTTTTTGCTCATCTTGATTTTCGACAATAAGCCTGTTTTTTTTATGGTTAATACTCGCCTTGCTGGATCAGAATAAAACACTAAAAAGTTGAGATTGCGATATATAAAAAAATATATAACGATTTCACATTTTAAATTTTGTGAGCAAAGTGAGTACATATGAAAACTAAGACCCCCGATACACTACTCGGTGTGGAGGTGAGTCGACGTGGGCTAATGAGGACCACCGCTATTGGCGGGCTCGCGGCGGCAGGAAGCGCCTTCACTTTACCTTTTTCCCGACTCGTCAGCGCCGCTGACGCGATTTCCCAACCTTCCACCAGTGAGAAAGTTGTCTGGAGTGCCTGCACGGTCAACTGCGGCAGCCGATGCCCGCTGCGCATGCATGTCGTGGATGGCGAAATTAAATACGTAGAAACTGACAACACCGGTGATGATAACTACGAGGGGCTGCATCAGGTTCGCGCCTGTCTGCGTGGCCGCTCAATGCGCCGTCGTGTCTACAACCCCGATCGTCTGAAATATCCGATGAAGCGCGTTGGCAAACGCGGTGAAGGTAAATTCGAGCGAATCAGTTGGGAAGAGGCTTACGATACGATCGCGCAGAATATGACGCGTCTTATTAAAGATTACGGTAACGAATCCATCTATCTGAATTATGGTACCGGAACGCTGGGCGGGACGATGACGCGCTCATGGCCGCCAGGAAAAACGTTGGTGGCGCGCCTGATGAACTGCTGTGGCGGTTACCTTAACCATTATGGCGATTACTCCTCGGCACAAATTGCTGCGGGGCTTAATTACACTTACGGTGGTTGGGCGGATGGTAATAGTCCGTCAGATATCGAAAACAGCAAACTGGTCGTGCTCTTTGGTAACAATCCTGGCGAAACGCGTATGAGCGGTGGCGGGGTGACCTATTACCTTGAACAGGCGAGGGCAAAATCGAATGCCCGAATGATCATCATCGATCCGCGCTATACCGACACTGGTGCGGGGCGTGAAGATGAGTGGATCCCCATTCGTCCCGGGACCGACGCCGCGCTGGTAAACGGTATTGCATGGGTACTTATCACGGAAAACCTCGTTGATCAGCCATTCCTTGATAAATATTGCGTTGGCTACGACGAAAAAACATTACCCGCCAGCGCACCTGCCAATGGTCATTACAAAGCCTATATCCTTGGGCAAGGCAAAGATGGTGTGGCCAAGACGCCTGAGTGGGCTTCGACAATTACCGGTATTCCAGCAGAGCGTATTGTGAAGTTGGCAAGAGAAATCGGTAGCACCAGGCCTGCATTTATCAGCCAGGGGTGGGGGCCACAGCGCCATGCCAATGGTGAGATGGCAACTCGTGCGATTTCCATGCTGGCTATTTTGACGGGCAATGTCGGGATACATGGCGGCAATACTGGCGCGCGCGAGGGGTCGTATGATCTGCCGTTTGAACGGATGCCGACACTGGATAACCCGGTACAAACCAGCATTTCCATGTTTTTGTGGACGGATGCCATTGAGCGAGGGCCGGAAATGACGGCACTGCGTGACGGTGTACGTGGCAAAGATAAGCTGGACGTGCCGATTAAGATGATTTGGAACTATGCCGGTAACTGCCTCATCAATCAGCATTCGGATATCAATCGTACGCACAGCATTCTGCAGGATGATAAAAAATGCGAGCTGATTGTGGTGATTGATTGCCATATGACCTCATCAGCAAAATATGCCGATATTTTGCTGCCAGATTGTACGGCATCTGAGCAGATGGACTTCGCGCTGGATGCTTCCTGCGGCAATATGTCTTACGTCATTTTTAATGATCAGGTCATTAAGCCTCGTTTCGAATGCAAGACCATTTATGACATGATGTCCGGACTTGCAAAACGTCTTGGGGTTGAGCAGCAGTTTACTGAAGGTCGCACGCAGGAAGAGTGGATGCGTCACTTGCACGCACTTTCGCGCAAAGCGATCCCGGATTTGCCTGATTTTGATACTTTCCGTCAGCAGGGGATGTTCAAACAGCGCGATCCGGATGGGCACTACGTCGCCTATAAAGGGTTCCGTGAGGATCCACATGCTAATCCGCTGACCACACCGTCAGGTAAGATAGAGATCTATTCGGAAGCGCTGGCAACGATCGCAGCAACCTGGGAATTGCCGGAAGGTGATGTTATCGACCCGCTGCCGATTTATACCCCCGGGTTCGAGAATTATAACGATCCGCTGAGTAAAACATTCCCCTTACAGCTTACCGGCTTCCACTATAAATCCCGTACGCACTCAACCTATGGCAACGTTGATGTATTGAAAGCTGCCTGTCGGCAGGAGGTGTGGATCAACCCGATTGATGCGCGCAAACGCGAGATAAGCAATGGTGATCGCGTACGCATTTTTAACGATCGTGGCGAAGTCCATATTGAGGCGAAGGTGACGCCGCGCATGATGCCAGGCGTAGTCGCGTTGAGCGAAGGTGCCTGGTATGCGCCGGATGCGAAAGGTATAGATCAGGCTGGTAGCATTAACGTCCTGACGACTCAGCGTCCCTCGCCACTGGCGAAAGGTAATCCGTCGCACACCAACCTCGTTCAGGTCGAGAAGGCGTAAGGAGTAAGAGATGGCTACGCAATATGGATTTTATATCGACTCCGCACGTTGTACCGGCTGCAAAACCTGTGAGCTGGCGTGTAAGGATTACAAGAACTTAACCCCGGATGTCAGCTTCCGTCGCATTTATGAATACGCGGGGGGAGACTGGCAGGAGGATAACGGCGTCTGGCACCAGAACGTTTTCGCCTATTACCTCTCTATCGCCTGTAACCACTGCGAGGATCCGGCCTGTACCAAAGTCTGTCCCAGCGGGGCGATGCATAAACGCGAAGATGGTTTCGTGGTGGTGAATGAAGATATCTGCATCGGTTGCCGTTACTGCCATATGGCCTGTCCTTACGGTGCGCCGCAGTTCAACGCGGAAAAAGGTCATATGACCAAGTGCGATGGCTGCTACA
>FONB01000034.1 GCA_900112785.1 Phytobacter palmae
GTGGACCGACAACCCGGCATGGATTTTTTATGATCTGGTGGTGAGTGATCGCTTTGGGCTGGGCGACAGGCTGACGGCAGCTAACATCGATAAATGGATGCTGTACCAGGTTGCACAGTACTGCGATCAGCTTGTCCCTGACGGGAAAGGCGGTGATGGTCTGGAGCCCCGCTACACCTGCAATGTTTATGTGCAGGACCGTAACGACGCATACACAGTCATGAGGGATTTTGCGGCTATTTTCCGGGGGATGACGTACTGGGGCGGCAATCAGATTGTTGCCCTGGCTGATATGCCGCGTGATGTCGATTACAGCTACACAAATGCAAACGTCGTTGGCGGCAAATTCACATACAGCAGCAGCACTTCAAAAACCCGGTATACCACTGCGCTTGTTTCATACTCAGACCCGGCGAACGGATATGCCGACGCAATGGAACCTGTTTTCGAACAGGATTTGGTCAGACGCTTTGGTTTTAACCAGCTTGAACTGACGGCTATCGGCTGCACCCGGCAATCGGAAGCGAACCGCAAGGGGCGCTGGGGTATTCTGACCAATAACAAAGACCGCGTGGTTACATTCTCCGTTGGTCTTGACGGGAATATCCCGCAGCCGGGATACATTATTGCGGTCAGTGACAGGGACCTGGCCGGAAAAGTGACAGGTGGCCGCATCAGCGCGGTAAGTGGTCGGGTTCTGACGCTCGACCGCGTGCCGGATGCCGTGGCGGGTGATCGCATCATGGTGAACCTGCCGACAGGCGCATCACAGAGCCGCACCATTCAGGCCGTCAGCGGAAATAAAGTCACGGTTTCGATGGTGTTCACTACCACGCCGGAGGCGCAGGCGGTATGGGTGGTTGAATCAGATTCGCTTTATGCCCAGCAGTACCGCGTTGTCAGCGTTACGGAAAATGACGACGGCACATTCACCATCGTGGGTGCCGCACACGACCCGGATAAATATGCCCGCATCGATACAGGTGCGATTATCGATCAGCGTCCGGTAAGCGTTATCCCGCCGGGTAATCAGTCTGCACCTGCAAATATCGTCATTTCCAGCTATGCCGTTGTGAATCAGGGGATCAGCCTGGAGACGATGCGCGTCAGTTGGGACCAGGCACCTAATGCCATTTCTTACGAGGCCCAGTGGCGGCGTAACGATGGCGACTGGGTGAACGTCCCCCGCAGTTCTACCGCGTCGTTTGAGGTGCCGGCCATTTACACCGGACGTTATCTTGCGCGGGTGCGGGCTATTAATGCGGCTGAAATTTCCTCCGGCTGGGGATATTCAACCGAGACAACACTGACCGGGAAAACGGGAAATCCGCCTAAACCTGTCGGTTTCACCGCATCAGACAATGTGGTTTTCGGTATTGAACTGAACTGGGGATTCCCTGCGAACACGGACGACACGCTGAAAACGGAAATTCAGTACAGCGCCACGGGTACGACTGATGATGCGGTTTTGCTGGCAGACGTGCCGTATCCGCTGCGCAAATATCAGCAGATGGGACTCAAAGCGGGGCAGGTTTTCTGGTATCGCGCGCAACTGGTGGACAGGACCGGGAACGAGTCGGGTTACACCGACTGGGTGAGGGGGCAGGCCAGTATTGATGTGTCTGACATCACTGATGCCGTGCTTGAGCAGATCAAGGATACCGAACTGTTCAAAGACCTTATTGAAAATGCCGTTGAAACCAGCAAAACCGTTGCTGAGCTTGCCGCAACAATTACCCAAAACGCCGACCAACTGGCGGCTGCAGTGGGTGCAAACCGGCAGACAGCAGAGGCCATCATTGGTAATGCCCTTGCCATCGCTGATGTTGTCGTAAGACAAACGGCGCAAAACGGCGCAAACAGTGCCTCATTCACTCAGTTGCGTGAGGTTATCGCCACTGAAACCGAAGCCCGCGTTACGGACGTCACGCGCCTGGAGGCGAAAACCGACCAGAATGCTGCGCAGGTAACGCAACTCACGCAAGCGCTCGCTGACGAGACACAGGCCCGCGCCACAGCGGTTAATACACTGACGGCGCAGACGGAGGAGACTACCGCTAACGTAACGCAGCTCACACAGGCGGTGTCCACGCTAGACAGTTCTACCGCATCCCGTTTCGACGAACTGTCAGGGAAAACGGCTAATGCGGCTGGTGGAGTGCAAAACACGGCAGTGGCATTGATTCAGGAGACGCTGGCGCAGGTTAACACCCGGATGACGCTCAGTGCTCAGTATGGCGCAAACAGTGCTGGTATTCAGCGCGTTGATAACGTGATGGTGGATGCGAGCAAAGCTGTCGCTGAGTCGCTGAAAACCCTGGATGCCACGGCTGGTGGCAATGCCAATATCACTGATTTTGCGAAAACGATGTCTGATTTTACGCAGACCTCCGCGACCCGGATCAACTCACTGAGCGTCACGGTAAACGGCCAGGCTGCGGCAATTACCACAAATGCCCAGGCAGTAGCGGATATCAACGGCAACCTGAACGCGATGTATTCGATAAAGGTCGGTGTGGATGTCAACGGTGTGCAATACGCGGCAGGGATGGGGTTGGGTGTGCAGAACACACCCAACGGCATGCAGTCACAGGTTATTTTCCTTGCTGACCGCTTCGCTGTTATGTCTCAGGCTGGAGCTGCGGTCACGCTGCCGTTTGTTATTCAGAACGGCCAGACGTTTATTCGTGACACGTTTATCCAGGACGGGACCATCACTAACGCGAAAATTGGGGCGTATATCCAGTCGAATAACTACGTGGCTGGCTCAGTTGGCTGGCGAATTGGTAAAGATGGCTCTTCTGAATTCAGTAATGTCACGGTACGCGGGACTGTTTATGCCAGCGCCGGAGAATTCACCGGGAAAATAACAGCGACGAGTGGGACATTTAAAGGCACCGTTCAGGCTGAATCATTTATCGGTGACGTAGCTGTGGGGCAGACGTTTGCTGATATTGAGGGGGAAAATGTCACCCGAAACTTTTCGTACACCGATTCTGGCAACCTGCCTGGTGAAAAACACGTAGTGGTAATGGCGCTGGTTAAGGTCCAGTTGTCTGCGACTGAGGCCGGTGCAGGCATTACTCAGACAAAGGGGACGGCGACTATCACCATTGGCGGGTCGAGCAGAACTATTGAGGTTTACACCCCGCCAAATACTGACAGCTCGCATCCTACGTACGTCACGGTTATGCACAGCGCCCGCGTTACCGGACAGGTGGTGAATTGTTCGATTCAGATGCGCAGTGATAATGCGACATATCACGCGAACGTTGGTATTTATTCCCCGACAATACACGTATCCAGAGGTTCCGGTTCGTTCACTCAATCCTGATTTCAACCCGCTCCGGCGGGTTTTTTTATGCCTGGAGAAAATATGATTTACACAACTGGCACTATTGCTATTGCCGGAAACACGCTGACAGGTACTGGCACGAATTTTACAGCCGCAGGCTCGTTAATCCGCGTTGGGTGCACCCTGGTTACGCTGGCAAACCCGGTACAGGTATTCCAGATAACGGCAATCAACAGTGCAACCCAGCTCACCGTAACGCCAGCGGCAAACCCGGCAATTGCAGCGGGTACCGCTTATGCCATCCTGCTGAGTGATTCGCTGAGCGTTGACGGACTGGCGCAGAATATCGCTGAGACGCTGACGCTGTATCAGCGGAATATATCGGGCTTCGCCGATGTGATGAACGGGGCGGGTGACGTCACTATCACGATTAACGGTGTGGCCGTCACGGTTCCCGGCCAGAAGTCGCTGGCAAAAAAAGGGGCTAACTCAGATATCACTTCTCTGAACGGGCTAACAACACCGCTCAGCCAGGGGCAGGGCGGGACGGGATTAGCAAACCCATTCGGTACCGTTGCCGGATCGTTTTGCCAGGGCAATGATACGCGCCTCAGCACAATAGACGGGAAGTCGGGCGGGGTTATCGCGGGGTCGGTAAAATCTGGTGGTACTTCACCCGCTGCAACCCCTGCCAACGGTACAACAACAAACGCAGAGTCAGTCGGTTCCAGATTCCGCACTGGTGTTTATGCCGGGATTGATTTTTCGCTGTATGCGCAGGTTGTCCAGGGTAACGGCTCGTACGGGGTAATTCAACTGGCTTACGGAGGCGCACCAGCTTACTGGATTTTCTCTCAGTCTGGCGTGGCAACCGGCGTTTCATGGACTCCGACATGTGACGAACGACTGAAAGACCTTGACGGCCCTATCCCTGACCCGCTGGGAAAAATGGCTCTTATGCGAGGGCAATCCTGGCACTGGAAAACCAACGGCAGTTACGGGATAGGCCTGACAGCTCAGGATGTGCAACGCGCGTTCCCGGATGCAGTTGTTGAGACTCATGATGTGACCCTGCCGGACGGCAGCGTAGTAGCGGGCGTTTTGTCTCCGGACTCCTATGGCGTTGCGGCAGCGCTTCATCATGAAGCGATTCTGGCTCTGATGGCGCAGATTGACGCATTGACCGCACGCGTTGCAGCACTTGAGTCCCAAAAATCTGACGAACCGGTTGCAGAGTAACCAGAGGCCTGAAAATTTACACTCCATCTAAGCATTTCATTCAAAGGGTGCTTTAACGCAAACTGCTTAATCTTCGCTCACCCTCAAACGAAGCGCTATCTTGATCATTTGTGCTCAAAAAACTACTGTATATAAAAACAGTAATAGTGGGTGCGTCGTATGCAATTCATCAAACCAGCAGATTTTCCGCGCGCAGTTGTCGCGCTACCGTTGTTCAGTGATCTGGTTCAGTGCGGTTTTCCTTCACCGGCTGCCGATTATGTTGAGCAGCGTATCGACCTGAACGAACTCC
>FONB01000025.1 GCA_900112785.1 Phytobacter palmae
CCCTTCGCATGGTCCTCAATTCTGGCCGTGGTGGCGTTTAATTTCTTTCAGCGTTGTTCGTCAGGATATCCGCTCACCATCAACTGGACGGCGCATGTGGTTTTATACCCGCTGGGGTGCTGGCTATGTGGGTGTTTATATCGACAGGCGCGCAATTCGATGAGCCGCTTAACAGCCATTATTGCAACTGCCATCATCCTGCTGATTCTCTTGCTGGGATGGGGTGTTAATCATTACCGCGACAATGCTCTGAACTACAAAGAGCAGCGCGACAAGGTAACCAGCGCGCTGACGCTGGCGAACGACACCATTAACG
The DNA here is from genome assembly GCA_900112785.1 of Phytobacter palmae. Classification (GTDB taxonomy): domain Bacteria; phylum Pseudomonadota; class Gammaproteobacteria; order Enterobacterales; family Enterobacteriaceae; genus Phytobacter; species Phytobacter palmae. Next base: position 317 of record FONB01000025.1, read on the forward strand.
ATATGACAGTGCGCCAGCGTGAAGTTGCCACGCTCGACGCTAAATACACAGGAGAACTCGCAGATGCTAAAAAGCAGCTTGAAGATCTGCAGCGTTGCGTTAGCACTGGTAAGTGTGGGCTGCGCGTCAACGCCAAATGTCCAGCGAACGGAACGACCAGCGCCCCCGGCTTGGATGATGGCAGCACCGCCCGACTTACTGACACCGCTGAACGGGATTATTTCACCCTCCGAGAGCGAATCGAAACCATCACCAAACAACTGACGGGCCTGCAAGAGTATGTGCGTGATCAGTGCCTAAAATAATGTAATGATTCATTGTGGGGAATTGAGTGATTGTTTGCCCGGCATCTGCCGGGCGTTCGTTAACGTTTATGGGTGAATTCGTGCCAAAAGCGTATCTCTCAACGCTTCATATGTAATTCCACGTAGATGATGGAAATCGCTTCGCTTTGGAAGGAAAACGTTAAGCATTCTTTCTGATGTTTCATAAGTTGGGTGGTGAGAGTTTTTTACTATATCTTGACTGTTGAACCTGCCCATTTTTGCAAGCATACGAGCAACACTCATTAATCCGCCTTCGTTATTTCCATCAAAACCGGGGAATGTGAGTGAATGGTTTGGGTTGAAATGAGGCACTTCCGCAGCTAAACGATTCTGATCATCTGGAGATAAGTGATCATACGTAAATTTAAGCATGTCATACATATCTAATACATCACAAACATGCCTAACCTCGTCAGGGTTTTCTTCATCAGTTGAAAGGGAGTGGTATTCCCACTCCAGAGCCCAAAGATTATCAGTCTCAACAGCCTCCCTTATTAAGCTGGCATCGTAGCTATCTTTAATGCCCAGAGCTTCATGTATATCGCAAAGAAGTAAAATTTGAAGCTTTTCTGCTTGTGTATAGCTCATAAGATTCTCCTTAATTATGTTGATGAAGCCTTAGCATGATTAAGCAGTTTCGACTCCAAGTAAATCGCAGATTTTTTAAACTGTGAGACTGAGATATTCCGCTTTATCGGGCGGTCTTCACGTGTGCCTGACTCGCATCTACAAGGAAAAATCTATGAACAAAGAACTTTCCGGCGCTGCTGGCGATGTCCTGCATGCGCTTTTCTTCCGTGGCGCGCTGTTGGATGGTGACTTGCCGTCAAAGGCTGGCGCTGCTGAACTGCGTGAATTGGGTTACATGAAGACGCAGGACACTGTAACGCCGTTCTGTGGTGACCATCATTTCAACTTTCTCACACCTGCCGGGCAAGAGTTCGCCATCAGCTATCTGGTGGATCGCCACTTTGGTAAGGAACCGGCATTTCGGATCAGGGATGGGGAAGTGTTCATCAATAATGCTTTAATCTCTGTCACTCTCCGCAACTGGAAAACAGACAGTGACCCCCATCTGATAGAACCACTTGAGCAGGCCGCTCTCACGGAACGCATTAACCAGTCAGTGAATAAGTCCATTGCCAATGCTCTCAAGCCTGGTGGTGTGCTGTGGCGTGGAGCGCGGTAAACGCAGCAATTTAGATATCCGTACGGTAACCGAGCTGAGTTAGGGTCAAATTTAGCCGTTTAGACGTCCAATTAGCAGGGTTTCAGGTGACTTTCATGCAAATGATATCTATTATCATTTGGCGGGTCCTTTCCGGCGATCCGACAGGCTACGGGGCGGCAGACTCGCAGGATTTCGCTATTTATGAGATTTTCCCGGTTTTTGTCGTTTCCGTTCTTCTTCTGCCTCCAGGCCTTTTGGTATCAGCAAATTCATCTTTTTAGAACGGAAATGGGAGTGGCGATTTTTCCGCAAATATCACGCTAACGCTTCCTTACCCCTTTTATCCCGGAGTGGCATATGGAGGTGACGAAAAAACAGCTCGCCGACATATTTGCGGTCAGTGTCAGAACAATCCAGAACTGGCAAGAGCAGGGCATGCCTGTTGCCAGCGGTGGCGGCAAAGGCAATGAAGTGAAATATGATTCTGCCGTTGCAATCGCCTGGTTTTCCGCCCGTGATGCCGGGATTGAAAACGAGAAACTTCGCAGGGAAGTTGAGGATCTTCGCAGAGCGGAAGAGGCCGATCTCAAACCCGGCACAACCGAATATGAGCGTTATCGCCTGACACGCGCACAGGCAGACGCTCAGGAACTTAAAAATGCAAAAGATACCGCTGAGGTGGTTGAGACCGCATTCTGCACGTTCGTGCTGTCGCGGATAGCCGGTGAAATTGCCAGTATCCTGGACGGGATCCCTCTGTCGGTTCAGCGGCGTTTCCCGGAACTGGAGAACCGCCACATTGATTTCCTCAAGAAGGACATCATCAAAGCCATGAACAAAGCAGCTGCGCTCGATGAAATGATACCGGGGTTGCTGAGTGAATACATCGAACAGTCAGGTTAAGGGATTACAGCACTCGGCACGCGCGGGGCTTCGCTCACTGCACCGACCGGAACCGCAGACAGCGGTAGAATGGGCTGATAATAATTATTACCTTCCCAAAGAATCCGCATACCAGGAAGGGCGCTGGGAGACCCTGCCTTTTCAGCGGGCGATCATGAATGCTATGGGCAATGACTATATTCGCGAGGTCAATGTCGTTAAATCTGCCCGCGTTGGCTATTCCAAAATGCTCCTGGGTGTGTACGCCTATTTCATCGAACATAAGCAGCGCAATTCCCTGATCTGGTTGCCTACCGACGGCGATGCAGAGAACTTCATGAAGTCGCATGTTGAGCCGACGATTCGTGATATTCCGAAACTACTCTCGCTGGCACCGTGGTACGGCAAAAAGCACCGGGATAACACACTCAGCATGAAGCGCTTTTCGAATGGTCGCGGATTCTGGTGCCTCGGGGGGAAAGCGGCGAAAAACTACCGTGAAAAATCGGTGGATGTTGCCGGGTATGATGAACTGGCCGCGTTTGATGAAGATATTGAGAAAGAAGGTTCTCCCACCTTCCTCGGGGACAAGCGTATTGAAGGCTCTGTCTGGCCCAAATCTATTCGCGGTTCAACACCAAAGGTCAGGGGAACCTGCCAGATAGAGCGTGCCGCCAGCGAGTCAGAACACTTCATGCGATTTCACGTTGCCTGTCCGCATTGTGGGGAAGAGCAGTATTTAAAGTTTGGTGATAAGGAAACACCCTTCGGATTTAAGTGGGCGCCTGGCGAGCCTTCCAGTGTGTTTTATCTCTGTGAACATAACGCCTGCGTTATACGGCAGCAGGAACTGGTTTTTACTGATGCCCGGTACATTTGTGATTCCACGGGCATCTGGACACGTGACGGGCTGAGCTGGTTCTCTTCATCAGGTTCGGAGATCGATCCGCCTGATAGCGTGACGTTTCATATCTGGACCGCGTACAGCCCCTTCACTACGTGGGTACAAATCGTTAAGGACTGGATCAAAACAAAAGGGGACACCGGGAAGCGAAAAACCTTCGTCAATACGACGCTGGGTGAAACCTGGGAAGCAAAAATTGGTGAAAGGCCTGATGCCGATTTACTGGCTGAACGTAAGGAGCATTTCACCGCTGCGGTACCTGAGCGTGTCGCTTACCTTACTGCCGGTATTGACTCCCAACTGGACCGTTATGAGATGCGTGTCTGGGGATGGGGGCCGGGTGAAGAAAGCTGGCTTATCGACAGGCAGATCATTATGGGACGCCATGACGATGAAGCCACCCTTCTCAGGGTGGATGAGGCGATCGATAAGCGTTACTCACGCCAGAATGGCGTTGAAATGTCGATATCCCGCGTCTGCTGGGATATCGGGGGTATTGATCCCACGATTGTGTATAACCGTTCCAAAAAACATGGGCTTTTTCGGGTGATCCCGATTAAAGGGGCATCGGTTTATGGTAAGCCAGTCGCGAATATGCCACGTAAACGCAACAAAAACGGCGTTTATCTTACAGAAGTGGGTACTGATACCGCGAAAGAGCAGATTTATAACCGGTTCTCTCTCATACCGGAAGATAACGTTCCCCTTCCCGGGGCAGTTCACTTTCCTCACAATCCTGAGGTCTATGATCTTGCTGAGGCGCAGCAGCTAACCGCTGAAGAACTCGTGGAAAAATGGGTTGCGGGTGAACGAAAAATTCTTTGGGACAGTAAAAAGCGGCGAAACGAGGCGCTCGACTGCTTTGTTTATGCCCTTGCAGCGCTGCGTATCAGTATTTCCCGCTGGCAACTCAACCTGGATTCACTGCTTGCGAGCCTGCTTGAAGAGCAGGGGTGCAAGAAACCTGACAAAACCCTGGCGGACTATGGCCGGGCATTATCTGGAGAAGAATAATGGCGACACAGGCTGATCTGGATGCCGCCCGCGCTGCACTGCATGACCTGATGACCGGGAAGCGGGTGGCAACTGTGCAGAAAGATGGCCGCCGGGTGGAGTTCACTGCCACGTCGGTTGCAGACCTTAAAAAATACATTGCCGACCTGGAATCTCAGGTCGGCGCCACTTCACGGCGCCGGGGACCGGCAGGGTTTTATGTATGAAAATGCCAGCGTTAGTAGGGCCGGATGGTACAACGTCGCTTCGCGAATATGCCGGGTATCACGGTGGTGCGGGCGGTTTTGGCGGGCAGCTTCGCGCCTGGAACCCACCCACAGAAAGTGCCGATGCTGCGTTGCTGCCCAATTTTGCCAGGGGAAACGCCCGCGCCGATGACCTGGTGCGTAACAATGGATACGCCGCAAATGCCGTTCAGCTCCATCAGGATCACATCGTCGGGTCTTTTTTCCGTCTCAGCCACCGCCCGAGCTGGCGTTTTTTAGGCATCGCGGAAGAGGATTCGAGGGCATTCTCCCGCGAGGTGGAGGCGGCCTGGAAAGAGTTTGCGGAGGATGATAACTGTTACGTCGATGTGGAGCGAAAGCGCACCTTCACCATGATGATCCGTGAAGGGGTTGCTATGCATGCCTTTAACGGCGAATTGTGCACGCAACCGACATGGGACACTGGCGCCTCCCGCCTGTTCCGCACCCAGTTCAAGATGGTCAGCCCGAAGCGCATCAGCAATCCGGGTAACACGGGAGACACCCGCAACTGCCGCGCCGGGGTCTCGGTCGACAATAACGGTGCGGCGGTGGGGTACTACGTCAGTGAGGATGGCTATCCCGGCTGGATGCCACAAAAGTGGACATATATCCCCCGCGAACTGCCGGGTGGCCGGGCATCGTTTATTCATGTGTTTGAACCCCTGGAAGATGGTCAGACACGCGGTGCCAATGTGTTCTACAGCGTCATGGAGCAGATGAAAATGCTCGATACGCTGCAGAATACCCAGTTGCAAAGCGCCATCGTCAAAGCCATGTATGCCGCAACCATCGAGAGTGAACTGGACACCCAACAGGCGATGGATTTCATCCTCGGTGCCGATGGTTCGCAGCAGAATAAGCTGACCGGGTGGATTGGCGAGATAGCCTCCTACTATTCCGCTGCGCCGGTTCGTCTCGGCGGGGCGAAGGTTCCGCATCTGATGCCCGGCGATTCGCTGAATCTTCAGGCTGCCCAGGACACAGATAACGGCTATTCAACATTTGAGCAGTCGTTGCTGCGTTACATCGCCGCCGGGCTCGGGGTGTCGTATGAGCAGCTTTCACGCAACTACTCGCAGATGAGCTATTCGACGGCGCGCGCCAGTGCTAATGAGTCCTGGGCTTATTTTATGGGGCGCCGTAAGTTTGTTGCCTCGCGTCAGGCCTGCCAGATGTTCCTGTGCTGGCTTGAAGAGGCGGTCGCACGGCGTGTTGTCACGCTGCCGTCAAAAGCCCGGTTCAGTTTTCAGGAAGCAAGGAGCTCATGGGGAAACTGTGAGTGGATCGGCTCCGGCCGTATGGCCATTGATGGTCTTAAGGAGGTTCAGGAAGCGGTGATGCTGATTGAAGCCGGGTTAAGCACTTACGAAAAAGAGTGCGCGAAACGCGGTGAAGATTATCAGGAGATATTCGCCCAGCAGGTGCGTGAATCTCTTGAACGGCGGGCTGCAGGCCTTAAGCCTCCAGCATGGGCTGCCGCTGCATTTGAATCAGGGCTGAAAAACAACACGAAGGAGGAGACCAATGACGCCAGAGCTGCGTAATCTCCCGCATATCGCCAGCATGGCTTTCAATGAGCCGCTTTTACTGGAACCCGCCTACGCGCGGGTTTTCTTTTGCGCGCTCGCGGGCCAGATGGGGATCACCCGCCTGACGGACGCTGTCTCCGGGATAAGCCTGGATGCCGGGCAAATGGCTGAGCCTCTGGCTCTTTTCGGTGATGACGAGGATGCGGAGCCTCGCCCCGTGCGGTCCTACCAGGTCACCAACGGTATTGCCGTGCTCCCTGTATCGGGCACGCTCGTCAGCAAAACCCGTTCCCTGCAGCCTTACTCAGGCATGACGGGGTACAACGGCATTGTTGCCCGTCTTCAGCAGGCCATGAGTGATCCAGGCGTCGACGGTATTTTGCTGGATCTTGATACACCCGGCGGCACGGTGGCAAGCGCGTTTGATTGTGCCGACATCATCGCCCGCGTCCGGGATATTAAACCTGTCTGGGCGCTGGCTAATGACATGAACTGCAGTGCAGGGCAACTGATTGCCAGTGCTGCATCGCGACGGCTGGTCACCCAGACTGCCAGAACGGGGTCAGTTGGCGTGATGATGGCGCACAGCAATTACGGCGAAGCGCTTAAGACTAATGGCGTTGAGGTCACGCTGATTTACAGCGGTGCCCATAAAGTCGACGGTAACCCTTACGGCAAAATCCCGAAGGCCGTCCGGGACGATTTCCAGTCGAAAATCGATGCCACACGTCAGTTATTTGCTGAAAAGGTCGCCGGGTATATGGGGGTGTCAGTTCAGGCCATTCTGGATACAGAAGCTGCGGTATTTACCGGGCAGGAATCTGTTGAACAGGGTCTGGCTGACGAACTCGTCAACAATATCGATGCGCTGAGCGTCATGCGCGAGGCACTCGATAAACGAAAAGTCACTTTCTCAGGAGTCAACATGTCTTCAACCACTGCATCTGCAGCAGCACTTCCGGCACAGGCGGCCAGCACCTCAGATACTGCAACGGTGAGTAGTGCCACAACGGTGGCCACGCCTGAAACGATCAGCACTACAGCCACCACGGCGTCTGTCGATATTAGCGCAGAGATTGCCGCCGCGGTTTTGGACGAAAATGCCCGAATTATGGGCATTCTCAACTGCGAAGAAGCGAAAGGCCGTGATTCCACTGCCCGCGCACTGGCCGAAACGCCAGGCATGACCGTTGACGCCGCACGGCGCATTCTCGCGACAGCGCCACAAAACGCCCAGATGCGCTCTGACACCGCGCTCGATCAACTTATGGCGACCTCACCAGGTGCGCTTTCCGCTGGCTACGCGTCAGATGAAGCTGGTGATGATTTGTTAAACACCCCCGTATAAGAGGCTCTCATGGCTATTACTGAAAACTTTGAACACGTTCAGCCGCTCGGCAACAGTGATCCGGCGCATACCGGTTATGCCCCTGGCGAACTGGCCGCTACAACCCCTGCGATGACACCGCTGATGCTGGATGCGACTTCCGGAAAACTGGCGGTGTGGGATGGTGCACATGCGGGCGCGGCAACCGGCGTCCTGGCGATTGCCGCGGATCAGAACAGTACTGAGCTTTGCTATTACAAGTCAGGCTCCTTCCGCTATGAGGATGTGCTCTGGCCGACCGCTGTCACGGATGAAAACACCAAACGTAATGCTTTTGCGGGTACGGCGATCAGTATCGTTTAACCCTCGCCTGAACAGCACTCACCAACCATAAGAGCCGCAGACGCGGCTTTTTTTCGGGAAAAATCTATGTCCATCTACACTACTGCTCAACTGCTGGCGGTCAATGAGAAGAAATTCAAGTTTGATCCGCTGTTCCTGCGGATCTTTTTCCGCGAAAGCTTTCCGTTCACCACCGAAAAAGTGTATCTCTCCCAAATACCGGGCCTGGTGAACATGGCGCTTTACGTGTCGCCTATTGTCTCCGGCAAGGTCATTCGTTCACGCGGCGGCGCAACATCCGAATTTACCCCCGGATATGTCAAGCCAAAGCACTTAGCATCCCTTTCTGAGGCTTTCCTGTAGTTACCAGTTTTTGCACTTAATCTTCTGATTATTAAGCATAAGTTTTTCTGGTTCTTTCACTGGATTTTTCTCGTTATCTGTGCGTTGCAATCACCTGTGTATTGCAGCTTGTATTGCTTTTTGAGGGCTAAAAATGGCTGGTGAGAACAAACTGAGTGACAAAACGCTCAAAGGGTATCTGGGAAAATCAAGAGAAAAACAGATTACAGTAGCGGACGGGAAGGGGCTTTCTGTTCGAGTAAGCAAGAATGGGGCTGTCAGTTTTGTTTTCTTCTACAGGCTTGCTGGTGGTCTGACGGCTCCTGTCTGGCTTACGTTGGGAAAGTATCCCGATATGTCGCTTAAGCAGGCCAGAGAGAAGCGCGATGAGTGCCGGGGGTGGTTAGCTGAAAAACGCGATCCGCGCATCCAGATAAAGATTCAGTCAGAAGAGCGCTTGAAGCCAGTAACCGTTAAAGATGCTCTTAACTACTGGTACGAGAATTACTGCAAAGTCCGTCGTAAAACCCATGCTGTTACGTTGGGACGATTCAAAAAGCACATATTCCCCTATATCGGACATTTACCTGTAAACGATACCCATCTCTATGAATGGCTGGATTGTTTCGACCGGATAAAACGAAACGCACCAGTAATGGCCGCTTACGTATTTGCTGATACCAAGCTGGCATTAAGGTTTTGCCGCGTTCGCCAGTACGCAACTTGCGATGTGCTCAAAGATCTGCGTATGACGGATGTTGGTCAGGTAGCCGGCAAGCGTGATCGCGTTTTGAATGAAAAAGAATTAGGCCAGCTATGGAAATCTATTTTTATCGAGCCTGACATCAAGCTGATGTCTGAATATGTCAGGAAGATGTTTGTCCTCTGTACGGTTTTTGGATGCCGTATGAGTGAGGCCCGCTTATCAGAATGGAACGAATGGGATCGTGAAAACTGGATATGGACAGTTCCTAAAGAGCATTCGAAAACGGACGTAGAGATTATCAGGCCAGTCCCTGAAATTCTCAGGCAGTGGATAACCGACGTATATGAGGAAACTAAGCAAAGCGGCTATGTGCTCGGCAATCTGCGTATAAGGGAAAGTGTAAGTAAAATTGGTGGGAAAATTGGCAAGCGCCTGGGCCATGAAAAACCGTGGTCACTTCATGATTTGAGAAGAACGCTTTCAACCCATCTCACCGATCTGGGCGTTGAATTTCATGTTGTTGAGCAACTGCTGGGACATGCTTTACCGGGTGTTGCTGGTGTATACAACCGTAGTAAGTTTTTGGCTAAAAAGTCTGAGGCGCTTGAGCTTTGGACATCATTCCTTAACAGCATCGCAAGTGCTGAAAATAAATTGACAATACTCAAACAAAGGGCTGGTTAACATGAAAAAAATGGCAGTTGTTGATAAAAAAGGTCTGGAGTACATTCCTAACATTGACCGTATGATTCGTGAAAAAGAATGCCGTGAACTGACTACCCTGGCGAACAGCACGCGCTGGAAGCTCGAGAAGGAAGGTAAATTTCCGAAGCGAATCAAAATCGGTGCATCAGCTGTGGCATACCGCCTTTCCGAGGTGCAAGCTTGGATCAAAGGTAATTGGATAAGTTAGTTTTTATTATATTTAGTACTCAAATTTTAAGAAGGGTAGCTTTATGGAGTACATTCATATGCTTGTAAACTTACTTGGCGGCGTTTCTATTATTTTAACCACTCTAATTGGCTTTATTGGTAAGCTTTATTTTGAGAAATTTAAATCACGTCAAGATGCTTTGAATAAACAATTACAGGCCAGTATTGATGCAGCTAATTCAGCTTTGAAAAGTAAGCATGAAAGCTCTGTGTATGTCACAAAATCACAGTTTGATAAAGAATTTTCTTCTTACAGTTCAATTTGGGGGGCTGCATTTGAGTTAAAGGAGTGTGTTATGGAGCTTCGTCCAATGTTGGATTTTACAGATGAAAATGAATCATTTGAAAAAAGAAAAGAAAGGAGATTGCTTAAGTTTAAAGAGGCTTTTAACGCGTTTGTCATTCATTCAGAATCTAATAAGCCATTTTTACCATTAGAGGTTTATGAAAGAATTGAGCTATTTAGAGTTGAGTGCAGAAAGGAATCTATTTTATACCATTATGGTGATCCTGATCGACCTGTCGAAGAATACTGGAATGTTGCAGAAAAAAATAGAAAGATTATCAGTGAACTGTTTGATGAGATTTGCGAGGCAATAAGGCAAAGATTACATGCCTTATCAGTAATTGAGTGAAATACAATGTTTTAACGCCTTGAGTTATATCAAGGCATTTGATTTTATAGTTTTAGATCTAAAAGACTGTTCTGATAATCAAGCCTGCAGTACATATTATTAAAAATGGAACTGTTTTTTTCTGCATCAATATTTTGAATAATCAAGCGTTGAATTTTGAAGCAATATCTGTCGTGTTCGATGCTGTTTTGTATTCCATCTTGAAATAAAATAAATGATAAGAATAAACATGAGATGAAACATATAATAAAAATTAAAAACATAAGTTTTTTGCTTATTTTAGGGTTAGCGACACTTGTTACTACTGCTCTATAGATGCTCACTAATCCTAAGGACATGATAAGTCCATCTATAAAAAGTAATGTTGGGTCAATATACTTTAAAAAAGGTTGGCAAAAGAATGCCATACTTATACTTAGTATGACGTATGAATAAAAAAATGAAGAGAAATAAGTTTTTCTTTTCTCCAAAATGTTTATTTCTTGGTTTGATGGTATTTTATTTAACTCATTGTCAATGTAAGACATAATTTTTTTAATCATCATTTCCCTCGATTAAGTATAATATTTCAGGGCGATGGTTTGCTTCATCCTTACATGGATAGTCAACATTCAGCATTTTGGTTCAATACCTCTTTGTTGCAGTTCTTTACGAATAATTCGCTTAATCCATGCGGCTAGAGATTCATCTCCGTCTTGCTGCTGAGCAAGCTCCATCAATTGCCTTAACTCAGGATCTAACCTGAATTGGAATGGTGGATTACCACGTCTTTCATTTTTGTGTGTTGACACGTCAATTATACCCGATGTAGTGTGTTTATGTGTAATGACACATTACATACATTGTCAAAAAATAGCAACGCCCCGAAGTGCGGGAACACAGCGGGGCGTTTAACCAAACCGTTAGTTGAGGTAACAGTTATGGCTGATAAACAGCATACCCAAACTCGTCCAAAATTTACATGGCTATTCCTTGCCACGCCAATACACCGCCCTAAGTGCTCTCCGGTTGTTATGCGCATTGATGCAGACAGCGAAGAGGCTGCAAGAGCAGCTCTGCCCGGATGGGTTTTAATTTTTGCAGCCAAAATCAGGACTGAAAGTCCTTTCTTGTTTACATGGTCTGATTATGAGCACGCAACTCTCTGGTCGATTATGGGGAGTGAGATCCAACTCCCTACGGAGGTGCGTCATGTCTAAGTTAACCATGCTAGATATGAGCGATAAATTCCGTTCCCTTGAGGTTCTACTGGCAGCAGCTATGGAAATGGATTGCACTAAAGAGGATGAGAACGATATTGCCTTTGAGCTGATTGATAAGGTGCTGATGCGCTGTCGTAACCTGCGCCAGCAACTGGATGGGGTGGGGATGAAAAATGCGTGATATCTACCATCTGCTCATTAAGTCTTCTCCTGAGTTTAAGAGCCATACCAATGATCAGCTATCAGAGGATATTGATATCTATGCCTCTGGAGCATACGCCATTAACAGCGCACTCACGCTGATCGGCAATCTGGCATTCGATGCAACTAATGCCGAAGACTATTCTGACGAAGACGCCCGCCGTGATCTGGTTCTGGTTAGTCATGTCCTTCGTCACCTTCCAAGAATGGCTATGGCTCTTAGTCAGAGCAGTGATACCGCGAGTTATGTTCGTGGTGAGCGTAATAAGGGGACTCGGTCATGATCAGCAACGTCAAATTTAACGAACTGGAAAAACGCTTCGATCTGTTGGTGGACAAAGTCACTGTGCTGGAAGAGAAGGTAAGAGCGCTCACAGATAGCCAGGGTGGTGAAATACCTCCGGGTATGACTCCTGTCGCAACGCTGGCGGCTGAGTATGGCATTTCTACCAAAAAGGCCGAGGAACTGGCGAAAAACACAGGTGTGATGCTGGTGAAATTGAAATCCGGTGGTTTTGTTGCGCCTGATGAGAAATTCAGGGAAGCGGCCCGACTGGTGCTCCGCAGCGCCAAGCGTAAATACGGTTCGGCGTACTGGTTCCATCCCTTGCTGGGTAAGTTCCAGATGAGCGGAGGCATTCCTAAATGACAGTACAACTGACAGCAGTAGAGACAGTATCGGATGCCCTGTTTACGTGCTCTTATCTCTGGGCACATGGTAAGCACTACAGCCGCACCGATCTGGAAAAGGCAATCCACCAGCATAAAGACCCGACCACGCGCTATGGCAAACTGGCAGTACGCTTAAAACAGATTGTTGAAATGCCATATGAGGCTTTGTGCGATGCCGGTTATCTCGACACTGATCGCAAACAGATGATTATTGCCCGCCGTTCTGTGCTGGTGGATGAAATAGGCGAAGAGGAAATGAATCTCTGGCTGGCCGACACGCAGCGCATTCAGCGAGCATTCCCGGATGCCACCATTGATAAAAAGCGCTCAAAGCTACCACTTACACGCGGCTCCGAGGGCTATAACGTCCGTCAGGACTATGTGATTAAGCATATGCTCCCGGCACAGTCACTGTGCAGCATATACGGCCCCAGCGGTTCGTATAAAAGCTTCCTGGCTGTTTCATGGGCCTGCCATATTGCTGCTGGTGCTTCATGGTCTGGTAAGAAGGTTGAGCGCGGCGCTGTGCTTTATGTGGTAGGTGAGGGCGGTGTGGGTGTTCCCCGTAGGATCAAAGCATGGGAGCAGGTACATGGCCAGCAGGTTGATAACCTCTGGCTGGTTAATCGTCCCGTCTTCCCGGTGCGTGAATCCGAGGTATCAGAGGTCATTCTGGCAGCCAGGCAGATTTCAGAGGAGTGCGCGATGCCTGTGCGGCTGGTGGTTATCGATACGCTGGCGCGTTGCTTTGGCGGTAATGATGAAAATGATGCTCGCGATATGGGGGCATTTATCGAAGGTTGTGACGTTATCAAGCAGAAAACAGGCGCTACGGTGCTGGTGGTTCATCACTCCGGTAAGGATGAGGCTAAGGGCGCGCGTGGTTCCAGTTCGTTCCGGGCCGCGCTTGATGCTGAGTTCAATGTGAAGCGAGAAGGAGAAGGGCAGGCGCTAATCCTGTCATGCACCAAGATGAAGGATGCCGAGGAGCCCGAACGTAAAGCCTATGACCTTCGTACCGCCGAACTGTATACGGATGAAGACGGGGAAATGGTGTGCTCGCTGGTGGTTCGTGATGTTCCGCGTGAGGCTAAAGAGGTTGATCCTGAACTGGCTGGGGTGGAGAAACTCACCGATAACCATATGGCGCTGTGGCAGGCAATCAGAAGCCGAATAGCGCGGGGTGAACCCTGTAACAGGGCGGTCATTCGTGACGATCTGAAAGCCACTGGCATTAATACCAAGCATTTTACGCGCTGGCTCCAGAAACTGATTGATGATGGACTGGTTATTCAGGACGGCGATGTGCTGAAAGTGAAATCCTTACGAGAAGTGGGTAACTAAGTGGGGCGCTTGTGGGGGATGTGGGGAGCGGTACCCCAAATTCCCCACTTTGCGCCCATATACATGGAGCAAGTGGGTAAGACTGCCTGAAACCCCGTCATTACTGGTTTTGAGGGTGTTTTGCAAAAATGAGGGTGGGGAGTAAGTGGGATAGGTGTAAAGTGGGTAATCGGTGGGGAAAGCGGCAACGATAGTCGCAAAAGATTAAATATAGTGCGTTTACCATTGAGGAACAAACATGGAACAAGGGACTATTACGCTAGTTTTAAAATCTATTTTACTTGTCGCTATTGGCACTGTCGGCTGGCTTTATACGAATCATAAAGTAGTTTCGAGCATTAGATTTCCGAAACAAATGATCGGCATTAAGAGATGTCTCACTCTTTATAGTCGCTATATATATAGTGGGGGGAAATTTAGAAGAACGCTATTTTTGTTGGTATTTGTTTCTTTGGCGCTTGTGTTTTTATTTGACTTGTCGAGCTATAAGTTTTTAGAGAATATGGCATTCTCAGTTATTGCTGCTTATATTTTTGATCTCTTTATAAATTTTCAAAAAGAACATCAAATGAAATTTATGATCTCACGGCACTGGCATTCTGCATTTTATGATTGTTACCAAAGAGAACGGGTAATCGTGGGTTTTTTTGTGAACGGAAAAGTTTACCCTAATGAGATAAAATTAGAAAGCCTGTCTGAGGTTATTTTCAAGGCGCTTGTGTTGAAGGAAAATTTTTTCACAAGGTCATCATTATCACTTCCATGGAGTATTGATGGCAATGGTATCAAAATGTTGAATTTACCTTCTGGTTCACCTTTTGATCCGTTGATCTTGGATTTTATCCGGGAGGATGCAAGATTTATCAATCCATTCTATTTGGATGAAAAAGTTACTGCGTCATTCCCTGCGTTGAATAATCTTTCTCACCGTTTTAGTCAATCATGTTTAATATTCCTCAATATGATTGAGTCTAGGCTCGGGATACATGGAAACTGGAAAGCTAGTGATGAAGTTATTCATGAGCAGCTCAATGTATACCTTTCTGCGCGGCGTAGTTTTTTAACCGCTTGTGAAATGCAAATGGGACATTACGGAATTCTAGGTTTCTAGCTGAATTGTGACTTTGACAGGTGTGTTGTTGACAGATAGATCCCAATGCGAATATTAAAGGCGGGCCGCCACCAGCCCGCCTTTACCACTAACGCAAAACAACTGTTACCTCAGGAGTAACAGGAACAACAATATCAGAAGCTTAACAGCAGTGAACTAACTAGAAGTCACTTTATACATTATTGCACTTCATTGCACACGGTTGCACTCAATCATATTTCCTTTCCCGGTGATAGCATTATCGCTGTGCTTCATCCTTCTTTATTTTTTTTGAGGTAAACATATGCCAGATTTATACACCCCAGCAGCACTTGTCCGGGTTGTCAGTGCTGAGGATATTCAGCAAAAGCTGAAAACCCTTTTTACGGATTTATTTTTCACACGCAGCGCGACTTTTGAAACGCGAGATATTATCCTGGATGAAATCGATGACCCCAATATTCCTATAGCTGCATTTTGCTCGCCAATGGTTGGCAGTAAAGTAGCCCGTGACGAAGGGTACGAATCAAGAAACATTCGTCCGGGGTATATGAAACCCAAAAGCAGCATTGACCCTAATAAGCTGGCGGTTCGTCCGGCGGGCGTTTCCCCGGAGAATTTCAACTCCGCAGATACCCGCAATCTCAAAGTGAAACAGGCCATTCTCAAGCAGTCGGTTGCTATTCGTGCCCGCATCGAGTGGCTGGCGGTTCAGGCGATTACTACAGGGAAAAATATCATTGAGGGTGAAGGTATTGCCCGCTATGAGCTGGACTGGAATATCAAGTTGCAAAATATCATTATCCAGGCTGGTGACGCGGCATGGTCACGTAGAGACAAAACAACCTTTGATCCTAATGACGATATAGAAACTTATGCCGAACTAAGCGAAGGCGTGACCAATATTATCATCATGGGCGGTAATGTCTGGAAAAAATACCGCTCATTCAAAGCGGTTAAAGATGCCCTTGATACTCGCCGTGGCTCCAATTCCCAGCTCGAGACCGCGCTTAAAGACCTGGGTGATTCCGTGAGTTTCAAAGGGTATATGGGGGATGTTGCAATTGTTGTGTACAGCGGTCGCTATACCGACGAAGACGGCACGGAAAAACACTTCCTCGATCCTGACTTAATGGTCCTGGGTAATACCGCGTTGCAGGGGATTGTTGCTTACGGTGGCATTCAGGATCCTGAACTTATCCGGACAGGGATCACAAAAGCTGAAATGGCGCCCAAAAACTACATCGTACCGGGTGACCCGGCGATTGAGTATGTTCAGACCCACTCAGCACCACAGCCTATCCCGGCCCGTATTAACCGCTTTGTCACCGTTCGCGTGGCTTAAGGAGTAAACATGTCTGCACATTACACTGAGCTGGTGGCCGGTACTGAGGCGCTGGTCAGCACGATGGGTATTTTCGCTGGCGGGCAGGGCGTTATTCCTGAACTCACTCCGCTAATGCTGGACGCCACCAGCGGCGCTCTTGTTGTATGGGATGGTGCATATCCGGGGCTGGCTGTCTACGTGTCGGCTATCGCTGTCAATACAGCGAGCCAGACACAGGCACAGGTTTATAAGGCTGGTG
Organism: Phytobacter palmae; assembly: GCA_900112785.1. Taxonomy (GTDB): domain Bacteria; phylum Pseudomonadota; class Gammaproteobacteria; order Enterobacterales; family Enterobacteriaceae; genus Phytobacter; species Phytobacter palmae. The sequence goes on from FONB01000025.1 coordinate 16,771, forward strand.
TGCTGAATGTGGATGCCCTGAACTGGCCGGAAGATGTAACCACGCTTTCAGCTAAGGTGGCCGCGTTCGTTGGCTCAGGTATTTCGGTTCAGCCGCTGGCAATCGTCTGAGGGGATAGCAATGCAAGACAAAGAAAACAGCCTGATGGCAACCGCCAATGCACTCTATCCGGATGCTGTTGCCGGGGAACTGATGGAACTGGCAGACAAGATGAGCATGAGTGAGCGCCTGGTTGATATGAATCAGGTCATGGAAATGACCACGCTGAGCCGCCGCACCCTGATTAATCTTGAAGCACGCGGTGAATTTCCGGTGCGTGTACAGGTCACTCAGGGCCGTAAGGCCTGGTATCTGAGTGAGGTTATCGAGTGGATCAACAACATCCCTCGTAGCTCTGAAACCTGCCAGGTGCCCGTACCTGCTGCCCCTGATGCTTCCCTGTGTCTCAAAGTCGAGCGCGTGCACCGACAGGCGAGAGGCGGGAAAAATCCGCTGATTGGCTGATCGTCAGGCCCAATTGAGCCGGAAAGCACTTAATTGATAATCATTATCACATCGGGTCCTTTCCGGCAATCCGACAGGCTACGGGGCGGCAGACTCGCGAAAAAGCGCTATTTATGAGACTTTCTGAGATGCTGGTGGTGGTGTTGTTGTTCCTTTTATCCGACTGATTCCAATTGTTTTTCTCAATCCAATACACCCACTTGTGCATCAAATAAAACCGTTCAGAGGTGAAAATGGCTCAGCATTTGCTCAACAAAAAGAATATGGCGAAAAGCTGTAAGGTCGGCGTAACCGCTTTCGACAAGTGGGGAATAGCCCCGGTACAACGCGTGGGGCGTGAGGCATTTTATGACGTTGCCAGCGTGGTGCAAAACAGGGTTGAAAATGAGCTGGGTAAAATTGTGGAGCAGGGCGGCGATATTGATGATGCCGAACTCCTCAAGGCCCGAATTCGTCTGACAAACGCCCAGGCGGACGCGCAGGAACTGAAAAACGCGAGGGAAACAGGTGAGGTAATCGATACTGCTTTTGCAACATTTGCCCTGGCTAAGTTGTCCGGCGAAGTGGGATCCATCATGGACAGCCTTCCTCTTGTTATCAGTCGAAAATACCCTGGGATGGAAAAACGATATCTTGATGCAATTAAAACAGAAGTGAGTCGGGCGATGAATCGTGCTGCAGACTTAGCCGAATCAATTCCAGAGATGGCTGAAAAATATATCCAAGAAAACCAGAAAGCTTAAAGCTTTCGCAAGGAAACCACGCCAATGTTTGTCACGGCTACCTGTTTCTTCTAGTTGGAATGAGCTGAATCATTGGTTAATTTTCTTTCGTTTTGTTATATTCCATCGAAAACAAACTACCTGTGGTCGATGATCTAACAATGACACCTGATGCTGTTTTGATTGCAAAAGCTATATTAATGTTAAAAGCAGATGCTGATTATGTGAAAGATTATGTCTTTCCTATAACTTTATCTTTTTTTTCTGCACTGCTTGGCGGGCTTACAGCTTATTATTTTAATATCAGGCAAGAAAAAATAAAAATAGAAAGTGAGAAATGCAGTGCCGCAAACTCTCTTATGATGCTATCTTTTCAGATGCTTAATACTCTTGTTGCAATTAAGGGTAATTATATTGGTATGCAATTTATACACCCTGTTCAACGGGCGTTGGTCATACCTGAAATATTATTTAATGCAGGTAATGTTGCCTTTGATATTGGAAAGGTTTCATTTATCAAGCAAATCCCCACAGCAAATAAAACCATTATTGAGAGATTTTTCTTGTTTTTTAGATGTAAAATTCTAAAACGTGATCTTATTCTGCCAACAAATGAAGAGATAGGTAAGACGTGGAGGAATATAGCGCGTATTGATGCTTTTTTATTTAATTATAATTTTGCACTTAAGACTTTAACTATCAGAAATCAACTTGATGCGGAAATAAGAGGGCGCTTAGCAAAGAAAAACCTTATATTTAAACCTGCGAATGAATTAAGAATTGACGATATCATAAAAGAAATTGGCATGGGTGAGTTGTCTAAATATATTGATTTGACTGAAAATTTAGTTTCGCTAATTGATTTTTTAATAAAGGAAATTGATTCGTTTCTAAATGCATTTCCTGTAATCGCTGAAAGTAATATCGAGTTATCGAAAACAAAGGGGGCAAGTTTAGTCAGGTTTATTCTTAATAAACCAGCGTATTTGGCTTCGCTAATACCAATTCTGAGGCCTGACTATGAATTAACATCGCAGCTAGTGGGCATGCGCAAGGAAGAAACTGAAAAAAGATATTTTTATGCTGACTGGTACTGATCAGGTAAACCAACAAGCCTTTCATACCATGTATTGCAGCTTGTATTGCAATTGGGTTTTGTAAGGCTTAAGCATTCTTTTTTTTCCTTTTTAAATCATTTATATACTTTCACTGTTGACTCATGTAGCCAAAACATGAAGTTAACCCACAGATGACCCTGCGCCGTCTGCCTGATGAAGACCCGCAGAATCTCGCTGATCCTGCCTATCGTCGCCGTCGCATCATTCTGCAGAATATGAAAGATGAAGAGCTGGCGATTGCACAGGTGGAAGAAAAACAGGCCGTTGCGGCGGTGCTGAGCGGCAAATACACCATGACGGGCGAAGCCTTCGAACCGGTTGAGGTGGATATGGGCCGCAGCACCGCAAATAACATCACCCAGGCGGGCGCGGCGGCGTGGTCCACCCGGGACAAGGAGACGTACGACCCGACTGATGATATTGAAGCCTACGCACTGAATGCCAGTGGTGTGGTCAACATCATTGTCTTTGACCCGAAAGCCTGGTCACTCTTCCGGTCATTTAAACTCGTCCGTGAACGGCTGGATACCCGTCGCGGGTCAAACACCGAGCTGGAAACAGCGCTGAAAGACCTTGGCGAAGCGGTGTCTTACAAGGGCATGTATGGTGATGTTGCCATTGTGGTCTACGCAGGGCAATACGTTGAGGACAATGTCAAAAAGAGCTACCTGCCTGATTTGACCATGGTCCTGGGCAACACCCAGGCCCGCGGCCTGCGAACCTACGGCTGTATTCAGGATGTGGATGCCCAGCGGGAAGGCATTAATGCTTCCACCCGTTATCCGAAAAACTGGGTACAAACGGGTGATCCGGCGCGCGAGTTCACCATGATCCAGTCAGCGCCGCTGATGCTGCTGGCAGACCCGGATGCGTTTGTTTCTGTGAAACTTGCCTGATACCGGCCCTTCGGGGCCGTTTCTTTTATGGAGTCATCCCGATGTCAAAAAAAGAAGACCTGATTGCACGCCTGAAAGCGCTTGGCGCTGAACTGGGGCGGGAAGTGAATTTGTCAGGCTCAAACGAAGAAATAGCACTTCGAATCGCCGAGCTTGAAGAGGAACTTAATGATGACGATGGGCTGCCGGGGCCAGATGTGGTTACTGGTGGAACAGTGGATGCCATCAGTATTAATACCGCCCCGGTCACGAAAGAGCCCGGCCTTGCTGTGCAGGATATTGCAGATCTGGTGACTGTTAAAGCGCTGGTGACCCTGCATATCAATGCCTTGCATGAGACATCAAATGAGCTGGTGGCGATCGCCGAAGCAGGTGTAACGGTCCGTGTGACACAGGATATCGCCGCCGACCTGGACCGGAGCGGACTCGCCACTATTGAGTGAACAGGGGGCGGTGTGGCTGATTTCGATAATATCTTTGATACCGCAATGGCGCGTGCTGATGACACTGTGCGCAGCACGATGGGGACCGACGCCGTCGTCATATCGGGCACTCAGCAGGGCGATATTTTAAAGGGTGTCTTCGACGATCCTGAAAATATTGGCTATGCAGGCGCGGGTATCCGTGTGGAGGGCTCCAGTCCCTCCTTTTTTGTAAAAACGTCAGCACTGCACGGTCTCATGCGTCTTGATACGTTGAGTATCAACAGTCAGCAGTACTGGGTTGATCGTATCGGTCCTGATGATTGCGGTTCATGTCATATCTGGCTCGGTAGCGGTGAGCCGCCTGCAACATCCCGCCGTGCTGGCAGGGAGGGAGCAAATGTCCGTCAAAGGCCTTGAACAGGTAATAGCCAATCTAAACGCCATCAGTAAAACCGCGGTGCCCCGCGCATCTTCCCAGGCCATCAACCGAATCGCCACACGTGGCGTATCCAGGAGCGTGAAAGTCGTCGCTGCTGATACCCGCGTGCCGCGCAAACTGGTTAATCAGCGCGCCCGGGTTAAAAAAGCCAGCGTATCAAAACCGGTGGCAACTATCCGTGTGAATCGCGGGAATTTGCCCGCCATCAAACTGGGTGTTGCCAGCGTCAGGCTGTCGCGGCGCAAACGAGACAGACAGGGGGCAAACAGCGTGCTGCGCATTGGTGCATTCCGGTTCCCCAATGCCTTTATCCAGCAGCTTAAGAACGGGCGCTGGCACGTGTTACGCAGAACGGCAAAACCGCGTTACCCCATAGAGGTTGTCAGCATCCCGCTGGCGGCCCCCCTGACTACTGCATTCAGGAAAGAACTGCCGAAGCTTATGGAGTCCGATTTACCAAAAGAGTTGCAGGCAACCCTCAAAAATCAACTCAGGTTAATTTTGACACGATGAAAAACAGTGACATCCGGCTGGCTGTTATCGATGCCCTTGAGGCAGAAATCGGTGACGCAGCCCTGTATTTCGACGGACGGCCTGCCGTTTTCGAGGAAACTGATTTTCCTGCAATTGCGGTGTATCTGACTGATGCAGCGCCAACAGGCGAGGAAGTGGACGTCGAACTGTGGCAGGCCGTACTGCATATCGAAGTGTTTCTTCCGGCCCAGGCCCCTGATTCTGAACTTGATGAATGGGTCGGGACGCGTATTTTCCCTGCGCTGAATGATGTCCCGGCGCTACGAGAGCTGCTGACGCTGATGAATATTCAGGGATATGACTACCAGCGGGATGACGTTCTCGCGCTGTGGGGCTCAGCAGACCTTAAATACACCATTACTTACGAAATGTGAGGCAACTATGGCAACACCTAATCCGCTGGCACCTGTTAAAGGTGCCGGGACAACACTCTGGCTGTATACCGGCTCAGGCACAGCGAATCCGATGGTCGATACCGACTGGACGCGGCTGGCTCAGGTCAAGGAACTGACGCCGGGTGAACTGACGGCAGATTCATTTGACGACACGTATATTGATGATGCCAATGCCGACTGGACTGCTACCGGGCAGGGGCAGAAATCTGCGGGTGACACGTCTTTCACTCTGGCCTGGAAACCCGGCGAGCAGGGACAAATTGCGCTGGTGCAGTGGTTTGAAGACGGCTCAAACCGCACGTACCGCATCAAATACCCTAACGGCACTGTGGATGTGTTTTCTGGCTGGGTCAGCAGCCTGGGTAAAGCCGTGACGAACAAAGAAAACATTACCCGCACGGTCAAGGTCACTAACAGCGGTAAACCCTCACTGGCAGAAGACACCACCACACCCGTTATTGCCGTTACCGGAGTGTCTTTCGATAAATCCACTGCGGCTGTGGCCGTGGGGGCAACCACGACCCTGAACCTGTCCGTTCTGCCTGCCAGTGCGACCGATAAATCATTCCGGCTGGCGTCATCCGACCCGTCGAAAGCGACAGTCAGCGTGGCCGGCAGTGTTGTCACCGTCACGGGTGTTGCAGCCGGAATTGCCGAAGTTCTCGCGATTACGAACGACGGCTCGTTCGCGGCTGTCAGCAAAATTACCGTATCCTGATCGGAGTAATGCATGTTTCTGAAAACTCAGCCGCTGGAATACAACGGCGAAACCGTTACGCTTTATGAACTCTCAGCACTGCAGCGTATTGAGTTCATCGGCTATATCGCCGACGTGAATAAAGATGTTCCTGCGGACGACACAGAAGTCAGCCCGGAAGCGCTCAACGGTATCGTGACAACCATCAATGTGAAGATTGGCGCGCGGATCGTTGCTATGTCTCTGTGGCAGAAGGAAGGGCAAAAAGGGCCATCCGTCGATCAACTGCAGGAGGAGGTACTTTCCGGCTGGCCGTTGCCTGCCATTGGACAGGCGGATTTTATCGTGCGGGAACTCTCAGGAATGTTGCCCGTTGCACCTGACGCAGAATCAAACGCAGACACGGAACCCCACTCCCCGGAAAAGCCCACGCCGCAGCCCTGAAATTCGCCCTTAAACTTGCCCGTGAGTTCCGCAGACCTGACTGGCGTGTGATGCTGGCGCAGATGTCCTGCACCGAACTGAGTGAATGGGAGCAATTTTATACCGTTGAGTATTTCCAGACGGACCTGATTGATACCCATTTCTCACGACTGAACCTCCATATCACCGATATGGTCTGCAAAGACCACGGGCTTACCACTGCAGATTTCAGCCTGCTCAATCCCCAGACACGTCCGGAACCGGACACCGAAACGTCCGACGAGGCCATGATGCTGGCCGCCGAAGGCATTACAGGAGGAACACGTTATGTCCCAGGCGGTGGGTGATCTCATTGTCAATCTGGATTTAAACGACGCGAAATTTACCGAGCGGTATAATTACGTCAAAAGAGGGCTGGAAGGGATCGGGTCTGCGGCAAACGATGCGGCACTGGAAGTGCAAAACGCCTTTACCCGGCAGGAGCTGTATGCGAGAAAAGCCGGAATTTCGATTGGTCAGTACAATGCCGCCATGCGCAGCCTGCCCGCGCAGTTTACTGATATTGCGACGCAGCTTGCTGGCGGCCAGTCTCCGTTTCTGATTCTGCTCCAGCAGGGCGGGCAGATCAAAGACCAGTTCGGTGGGGTAAAAGGCGCGCTGCTGGGCGTCGCCGATTACGCCAAAACGCTGGCCGGGTTTATCACCCCGACCACCCTCGGGATTACTGCGCTGGTATCCGGCGTGGGGCTCCTCGCCTATAACTGGAATCAGGGGCGCTTACAGGCCAGTGCGTATAACCAGGCCATCGCGTCCACAGGGAATATCAGCGGGCAGACAGCCGACAGCCTGGCGCGCATCACCTCCCAGATAGTAAAAAACGCTGATGCGGGTAAGTCAGCGGTTGCGGCAGCGGTTGCGCAGGCCACCGGGCTGGGCCTGACCGTTGATCAGATCCGACAGGTGAGCGAGACGGCTATCCTGCTGTCAAAAAATACGGGAGCCAGCGTTAAAGACCTGGTGGCCGATCTGGGGAAAATCCCCCAGGACCCGCTGAAAGCATTTGTCGATATCAACCAGCAATACAACTTCGCTAATCTCGCTCTTTATGAGCAGGTTAAACATATGATTGACCTGGGGGATAAAGCCGGTGCCACAAAACTGATCATTGACTCACTTGGTGACAGCCAGAAAAGTTTCAAAGACACCTCTAAGTCAGACCTGGACGAGCTCGCAGGCTACTGGCAGGGGCTTATCGATAAACTTAAAAATTACAAATTCTGGTCTGATACGGTTGCGGATAACGCCACGACAGTGAAGCTTCCGCAATTCAACCCGGGTACCGGTTCTGCGGTTTTCGATAATATTAACCAGCAAATGCGTGACCAGTCCGCAGGTATTGCGACGAACTGGGAAGATATTAATACCAGTGCCGCAGGACTGCTGGGTTTTGTCAGGCAGATAAGCACGGAAAGCCGTGAATTAAACCGGCAACAGGTCTCGGCAAATATTGAAGCTGATAAATTTCTGGAATCAGCCAGGACAAACGCTCAGATCCGTAACGACCTGCAGACGAAATATCA
>FONB01000015.1 GCA_900112785.1 Phytobacter palmae
CAAACTCTTCAATTTAAAAGTTTGATGCTCAATGAATTAAACTTCGTAATGAATTACGTGTTCACTCGTTGAGACTTGGTATTCATTTATCGTCCGAGGACGTTAAGAATCCATGTCACTTTGAGTGCCCACACAGATTGTCTGATAAATTGTTAAAGAGCAGTTGCGACGCGCTTTAGCGCTCTGTCGCGAGGTGGCGTATATTACGCTTTCCTCTTTCAGAGTCAAGCGTTTATTTTCGCTTTTTTCTGCCGGGACTCTCAGGAGAACCCCGCTGACCCGGCGGCTTGTCTGCCGTTGTTCCGTGTCAGTGGAGGCGCATTATAGGGAGTTCCTGTGAAGTGACAAGCATAAATTTCAAAAAAGTTTTTAACCGTCTCTTTTTTCAGCAAGACGCGGTAAAAAGCACCGTAAAAGGCCTGTTTTGCTGTTTTTGCCACCACAGGAATAGCCCCGATGGCATACTAAAGAGTGAATAAGAACAAAAGGAAGCGATAAATGTCTTTGAACGCACAACAGCTTGCCGCGCAAAAAAACCTCTCATGGGTGCTGGCGGAGAAACTGGCACAACAAATCCTGAGAGGCGATTATGCCCCGGGCAGCATTTTGCCTGGTGAGATGGAGTTGGGTGAACAGTTCGGTGTAAGCCGTACAGCGGTCAGGGAGGCAGTAAAGACATTAACGGCAAAAGGTATGGTGCTTCCTCGCCCGCGAATCGGTACCCGAGTGATGCCCAGAGAAAACTGGAATTTCCTTGATAAAGAGTTACTGGTCTGGTGGATGAGTGAGGATAATTTTCACGAAGTCATCCAGCACTTCCTTGTTATGCGTAGTAGCCTCGAACCACAGGCTTGCCAGTTGGCAGCGCAATCAGGCAGTGCGGAACAAAAAGCACATCTTAATACATTAATGGAAGAGATGGTGTATCTGAAAAAGCACTTTAACCGTGAGCGCTGGATTGAAGTTGATATGTCCTGGCACGAACATATTTATACGATGAGTGCTAATCCTTTTCTTATCTCTTTCGCAACGCTGTTTCATTCTATATATCATACCTACTTCACTTCTATTACTCAGGACCAGGCCATAAAGCTCGATCTTCACCAGGCTATTGTTGACGCCATTCAGGAAAGTGATGGGGAAAATGCCTTTCAGGCCTGCCAGGCTCTGTTGAAGACGCCAAACACACCCTCGGCAAAATAACAGGACAAAGAATGACGGAAAAGAAAGCTCGCAGTATGGCCGGTTTGCCGTGGATTGCGGCCATGGCATTCTTTATGCAGGCGCTGGACGCCACTATCCTGAACACCGCGTTACCTGCTATTGCACAGAGCCTTGACCGTTCTCCTCTTGCGATGCAGTCCGCCATTATTAGTTACACTCTGACGGTCGCCATGCTGATTCCGGCAAGCGGCTGGCTGGCGGATCGTTTTGGTACCCGGCGGGTTTTCATGTTGGCCGTCACCCTCTTTACGCTGGGTTCACTGGCCTGTGCGCTCTCGACGTCGCTCGGGGCACTGGTATGCTTTCGCGTGATTCAGGGGATCGGCGGCGCAATGATGATGCCGGTTGCACGCCTGGCATTGCTACGCGCCTATCCACGTAGTGAGCTTCTGCCGGTACTCAACTTTGTCACTATGCCAGGCCTGGTTGGGCCCATCCTCGGCCCGGTATTGGGTGGCGTTCTCGTGACCTGGGCAAGCTGGCACTGGATCTTCCTTATTAATATTCCGATTGGCATAGCCGGGATTTTATATGCTCGAAAATATATGCCCAATTTCACCACACCGCGTAAAGGCTTCGATACCGGCGGCTTTTTCCTTTTCGGCCTGAGCCTGGTCCTGTTTTCCAGTGGCATGGAGTTGTTTGGCGAGAAAATTGTCGCAAGCTGGCTGGCATCGGCCGTTATCCTGAGCGGTGTGCTGTTATTTCTTCTTTATATTCGCCACGCGCGCCGCCATCCCACCCCGCTAATTTCGCTCAATTTGTTCAAGACGCGTACCTTCTCTGTCGGTATTGTCGGTAATATTGCTTCTCGACTGGGGACGGGCTGCGTCCCATTTTTGATGCCGCTTATGCTACAGGTTGGGTTTGGCTACCCTGCACTGATTGCCGGATGCATGATGGCGCCGACGGCAATGGGGTCAATTCTGGCAAAATCGCTGGTCACACGGGTATTACGCCGTCTGGGTTACAGGAAAACACTGGTAGCCATTACCCTGTTTATCGGTTTGATGATTGCGCAATTTTCTCTGCAATCGCCATCAATGGAAGTATGGCTGCTGATATTACCGCTGTTCATTCTGGGGATGGCCATGTCCACGCAATTCACCGCCATGAATACCATCACGCTTGCCGATCTGACTGACGAAAACGCCAGTAGCGGGAATAGTGTTCTGGCCGTAACGCAACAGCTCTCTATCAGCCTTGGTGTCGCTGTCAGTGCGGCAGTGTTGCGGTTTTATGAAGGGTTTGACAGCGCGAATACCGTGGAACAGTTTCACTATACCTTTGTGACGATGGGAGCAATTACTCTGGTATCCGCCCTGACCTTTATGCTCTTAAAGCCGAAAGATGGGCGTAACCTGATAAAAGAAAAGCATTAATACTACGCTGAACCACGTTCCATCAACACTGGCGTAAGCTGTAGCCGCTGTTGCTGTTGCGTAGGGTCGGAGATACGATGAATCAGTACATCGATTGCCAGCTCACCCAATTCATCTTTCGGCTGATGAATGGTGGTGAGCGGCGGCGTCATATACCGCGCCAGTTCAATGTCGTCATAACCAACAATTGCAATATCCTGGGGCACACGCAATCCTGCCTGATAAAGCGCCAGGTAAGCCCCCACTGCCATCGCATCATTACAAATAAACACCGCCTGCGGGCGCACTTCCAGTGCCAGTAGCATCTTCATCGCTTCATAGCCGCCGCTAAATTCGAAGTTGCCGATAATTTCGTTACCATCATGAATGGTCAGACCCGCCCGGGCCATAGCATCACGATAACCTTCGAGGCGCAGGCGAGCCGGGGTTTTATCCAGCGGCCCAGCAATACAGGCAATATGGGTGTGACCTTTGTTAATCAGGTACTGCGTCGCCATATCACCGCCAAGCAGAGAATTATCCTGAATAAGATCACTGTCTCCATCAAAGGGAGCCCAGTCCATCATTACAGTGGGAACTGAGGGATAACGCTGCAGGATTTCCCGGGAAGGCTGATGGGTTTCAGTACATAAAAGCAGTAGCCCATCGACACGCTTTTGCATAAGCGTCTCCAGATTGCTGTTCATGCGTTGCTCATCACCTTCGGTGTTGCATAACACCAGGCTATAACCACGTTCGAAGCAGCTACGTTCCACACCACGCACCAGTTCAGAATAGAAAGGGTTGGTACTGGCAGTAATCAACATCCCGATAGTGCGGGTTTGATTGATTTTCAGGCTGCGCGCCAGCGCAGACGGCGCATAGTTGAGCGCCTTGATCGCGGACTCCACCTTTTCGCGGATAGCCTCACTGACAAAGCGATCTTTATTGATGACATGCGAAACGGTCGACGTCGATACGCCCGCCATCCGGGCCACATCCTTCATCGTTGCCAATCATCACCCCTGCTTAGCCAGGAAATCGTCAATTTCTTTGCGCCACGGAACTGAAGGTTGCGCGCCTTTGCGGGTGACAGCGATGGCCGCCGCCGCATGAGCAAAACGAATAGCCTTATCCAGCGCGAGGTTTTCCAGCAGTGCGGTCATCAATGCACCATTAAACGTATCCCCGGCTGCAATGGTATCAATGGCTTTCACTTTAAAGCCCGGAACGCGGCGACCGTCGCCTTTCACACTCGCCCAGACGCCACGGCTTCCCAGCGTAATGATGACCGTATCAATACCTTTAGCATGTAGCACCTGCGCCGCACGCGCCGCATCTTCATCGCTGGCAACATTAATACCCGTCAGTTTTTCGGCTTCGGTTTCATTAGGTGTGATGATATCCACCAGCGCCAGCAGTTCATCAGAAAGCTCACGTGCCGGGGCAGGGTTGAGCGCCACAATGGTCTGGTTTTCATGAGCAATACGCGCTGCTGCCAGTACGCTTTCTACCGGAGATTCCAGCTGCATCAACAGAGCGGACGCCTGTGCAATACGCTCACGCTGTGCATCAACAAGCGCCGGAGAAAGCGCCGCGTTCGCCCCCGCATGAATACCGATGACATTCTCACCTTCGCCATTAACAAAAATCAGCGCGACGCCGGTCGACTCATTAGCGATCACACTAACGGGGGCCACATCAATATTGTCGCTGATCAGTTGCTGGCGGACACGTTCACCGGTGTCGTCATCACCCGTACAGGCAATAAAGGCAATATCCGCACCGCTGCGTCCGGCAGCGACCGCCTGGTTTGCGCCTTTACCACCAAATGCAATCTGATATTGCGTGCCGGTAACGGTCTCGCCGGGGGTTGGGAACGATTCAAGGTTAAGAATGTGATCGGCATTAATACTACCGAGGACAACAAGTTTGCCTGTGGTTTTCATGATGAGCTTGTCCGTTAAAATGCGCCACCCGCCAGCGGATGGCGCGAGCTCTGCTTTTCTTGATGCTTTTTTCAGGCTATCCAGGTGAGATAGCCTGACGATTTTTATTGTTTAATAACCAGTTTCAGGTCTACCGGGATCTTCGCGTGGACTTTTTCACCTTTCAGCACCTGTGCTGCGGTGTCTACGCCTTTCGCGCCGATCATTTCCGGAAGCTGAGCAATCGTCGCAGCCATTTTGCCGTCATTAACGGCTTTTACACCATCAGGCGTACCGTCAAACCCAACCACCATCACATCTGTCTTACCGGCAGTTTGCAGTGCGCGCATTGCACCCAGCGCCATTTCATCGTTCTGTGCAAACACTGCCTGGACATCCGGATGCGCCGTCAGCAGGTTCTGCATAACGTTCAGGCCTTTTGTACGGTCAAAGTCAGCCGGCTGGCTCGCCAGGACATTAAATTTGTGGGCTGCAACAGCCTGCTGGAAGCCTTCGCCACGCTCACGGGCAGCAGAAGTACCGGCAATACCTTGCAGTTCGATAACTTTCGCGCCTTCACCTGCTTTCTTGGCAATGTAGTCGCCAGCGATTTTACCGCCCAGCACGTTATCAGAAGCGATATGGCTTACCACTTCGCCTTTCGCAGCAGCGCGGTCAAGAGTGATAACCGGGATTTTTGCCTGATTCGCCATCTTCACGGCGTTACCTACAGCGTCGGAATCAGTCGGGTTGATGAGCAGCAGTTTGGTACCACGAACCGTTAAATCCTGCACGTTAGCCAGCTCTTTTGCCGGGTTATTTTGTGAATCCAGCACAACCAGATCGTAACCCAGTTTATCCGCTTCTTTCTGCGCGCCATCTTTAAGGCTGACGAAGAACGGGTTGTTCAGTGTGGAAATAACCAATGCAATCGTATCTTTCGCCATCGCGTTCGCGCTTACGGTGGCGCTCAGTGCAACAGCAGAAACCAGAGTGGCCAGTTTTTTCATGTTCATATCATGATGTCCTGTAGTGTAGGTAATTACTGTTTTTTGTTGTCTACCAGCACCGCCAGCAGAATCACCACTGCTTTAACGATCATCTGGTAATAGGAGGAAACGCTTAACAAATTCAATCCATTATTCAGAAAGCCGAGAATTAATGCGCCGATCAATGTCCCAACAATACGCCCTTTACCGCCTGCCAGACTGGTACCACCCAACACTACCGCAGCGATAGCATCCAGCTCATAGCCAGTGCCTGCTGTCGGTTGTCCTGAGGAGAGGCGCGCAACTTCAATAATGCCCGCCAGCGATGCCAAAAGACCACACAAAGAGTAGACAATTACTTTAACTTTATCGACGCTGATACCAGACAAGCGGGTTGCCGCTTCATTTCCCCCGAGAGCATAGATATAGCGCCCCAGACGAGTGTGATGCAGTAAGTACCAGGTGGCGATAAAGACAATCGCCATGATCCATACTGGCGTCGGGATACCCAGCGGGCGACCAATACCGAACCAGCCAAAAACATCGGCGTTATCAGTAAAACCGGTGTTGATCGGACTTCCGTTGGTATAAACCAGCGTCACACCACGCAGTAACAGCATCATGACCAGAGTTGCGATAAACGCCTGAACACGTCCTTTCGCCACGATAGTACCGGTTACCGCTCCAATCGCAGCTCCCAGCGCCAGAGCGGCGGCGACAGCTACCAGCGCATTCACTTCCATACCTACGAGCGACGCGGCAACCGCACCGGTCAACGCCAGCAGAGAACCGACGGACAGATCGATCCCGGAAGTTAAAATGACCAGCGTCATGCCAACCGCCATAATGGCGTTAACGGAGGTCTGCTGCAGGATATTCAGCATGTTGTTGACGGTAAAAAAGTTCGGACTCATGGTCGACACAATGGCAATCAACACCAGCAAAGCGATCAGCGATTTTTGTTCCATCAACCACGCTTTGGTGAAATAGCGGCGACCAGAAACAGCCTGGGTAGTCATCTTTTTTACTCCTGATTCACACGATTAAGCTTGCCCACTGCGGCAGCCATCAACACTTCCTGAGTGGCCTGCTCGCGCGTGAATTCGCCGCCGAGATGCCCTTCATGCATCACCATGATGCGATCACTCATGCCCAGTACTTCTGGCATCTCCGATGACACCAGAATGATACTCAGGCCGTCGGCCTTAAACTGATTAATAAGCTGATAAATTTCTTTTTTTGCACCAACGTCAACACCGCGGGTCGGCTCATCAAGGATGAGTACTTTCGGGCGCGTCATCAAACCCCGAGCGATAGCCACTTTTTGCTGGTTACCGCCGGAAAGCAAGCCAATAGCCTGTTCCATTGATGGGGTTTTAACATTGAACAGACGAATGAAATCATTTACCGCCTGCTGCTCTTCTTTATGTTTTAAATTGCCCCCCGGACGGCTGAAATAACCCAGCGCTGTCAAAGACATGTTCTCTTTAACTGACATGCCGAGTACTAAACCATCGCGCTTACGATCTTCGGAGATGTAGACGATTCCGTTCGCCAGACCATCCTGCGGTGAACGGGTCACAACTTCATGGCCATCCAGCGTGACGCTCCCACTGGTGCGCGGCAGCGCGCCATAAAGCACTTTCATTAACTCGGTGCGCCCGGCGCCCATCAGACCCGCCACGCCCAGAATTTCCCCTTTGCGCAGGGTAAAGCTCACATTATTCACACCCGGGCCGCACAAATTATCGACTTTCAGGCGGATATCACCCGGCGCTTTATCGAGGCGTGGGTACTGATCTTCCAGTTTGCGCCCAACCATCATTTCAATAAGTGAATCTTCGGTCAGCGTTGCAACTTCACGCTCGGCGATAAACTGGCCGTCGCGAAACACGGTCACGTCATCGCAAATCTCGAAGATCTCTTTCATGCGGTGAGAGATATAGACAATCCCGCGCCCCTGCGCTTTCAGTTCACGAATAACGCGGAAGAGAGACTCAGTTTCGGTATCGGTCAGGGCGTCGGTCGGTTCATCCATAATGATGACCTGCGACTCATAGCTCAGGACCTTCGCAATCTCAACCATCTGTTGATCGCCAATGGAAAGTTCCCCCACCAGCCTGTCGCTTTTAAAGCGGAGATTCAGTTTAAGCAGCAGCTTATCGGCTTCGGCATACATCTTTTTCCAGTCGATTTTGCCAAAGCGGTTAACGAATTCACGACCTATAAAGATGTTCTCGGCAATGGAGAGTTGCGGGATCAGGTTGAGTTCCTGGTGAATAATACCGATGCCGGCTTCCTGAGAGGATTTCGGTCCGGTAAAGGTGGTCTCTTTACCCAGCCACAGTAATGAACCGGCATCACGGGTATAGATCCCGGTCAGGACTTTCATCATCGTAGATTTGCCCGCGCCATTTTCGCCCACCAGCGCCATGACGCGACCTGGATAAACATTTAACGCGGCGCCGGATAAGGCTTTAACGCCCGGGAACGCTTTATCGATCCCTTTGAGTTGCAGTAATGCGTCCATGATGGCCTCAGAAGGTGACGCCAGCACAGAGAATAATATTCGCATACGGGGAACATTCCCCGCTGCGAATCACCGCCTGACTGTCCGCGGTGTGTTTTTTAAATTGTTCGTGTGAAACGTAACGAACCTCTATGGTATTCCCCTGGTGTTGCTGCAGCTGCTCAATATGTCTGAGCAACGTTTCGTGGAGCTGTGGATTATGCTGTTCAATTTCCGACGCGAGGATAGCTGCTTCAACCTGCATCTCGGTGGTAACCACTTCCAGTACCTGCATAAAGGACGGAACCCCCTGGGTTAACGCCATATCAATACGCGCAGTGCTTTTCGGCACAGGCAAGCCTGCATCACAAACCACCAGCGTATCGGTATGCCCAAGACGGGAGATGACCGACGAGATTTCAGCGTTGAGAACAGTACCTTTTTTCATTTTTATGCTCCATTAGCGAAACGTTTCGCTGATCTCAGTGTAGATCTGAGAATGTTCAGAAAACCACCATGGCATTACAGAAGTGTGATCGAAATCGAAACGTTTCGCGCGCGTTGCAGAAAGAAAACATAAGTTATCTAACTTAAATAAAATTGTGGGGAATAAATAACAAAAACCCCTCTTAATGAGGGGTTTTAAAAGGCATTAAATTTCGACCTGCGTACCGAGTTCAATAACCCGGTTGGGTGGAATTTCAAACTGGTCCGGAGCGCGCAGCGCATTGCGTTGCAACAGGAGGTATAGCTTGCCACGCAGCCGTAAATACCAGGGCCGTTTACCTACAATCAGCGACTCATGAGACATAAAGAAGGATGTCTCCATCATGCGGCAACTAAGCCCTTCCAGGCCACAGCGGTGGAACACCTCTTCCACATTTGGTGTTTCGCGCCAGCCATAGCTGGCCACCACGCGCCAGAATGTCGGTGAGAGTTGCTCAATCTGCACACGACGCACGTTGTGTACATAGGGCGCATCTTCTGTACGCAGCGTCAGCAGGATCACACGTTCATGCAGTACCTTGTTATGTTTCAGGTTATGCAACATAGCAAACGGGATTACATTCAGCGCGCGGGACATATATACCGCAGTACCCGGTACTCGCACCGGTGGTGATTTTTCCAGCGAGGCAATCATCGCTTCCAGTGAGTTACCATGTTCATGCATGCGGCGCAGCAGACGGAAACGTTCACTCTTCCATGTGGTCATCACGATGAACATAACCAGACCTAAACTCAACGGTAACCAGCCGCCAGACAGCAATTTATCAAGGTTTGCCGAGAAAAGCGGCACATCTATACACAGGAACATCGTAAGCAACAGACCCACAACCATTTTATTCCAGTGCCAGTTCTTGCGCGCCACAGTCATAGAAAGTATCGACGTCAGCACCATCGTACCGGTCACCGCAATACCATACGCCGCCGCCAGGTTACTGGAGTGTTCAAAACTCACAATCACGATAACGACCGCGAAGTAGAGCAGCCAGTTAATAAAGGGGATGTAGATCTGCCCGGACTCCATCTCAGATGTATGGATAATGCGCATTGGCGAGAGATAGCCCAGACGCACTGCCTGACGCGTCAGAGAGAATACGCCCGAGATGACCGCCTGAGACGCAATAACCGTCGCCAGTGTCGCGATGATCAACATCGGAATCAGCGCCCATTCAGGAGCCAACAAAAAGAACGGGTTTTTGATAGCTTCCGGTGTTTCCAGCAGTAACGCCCCCTGACCAAAGTAATTCAGCGCCAGTGATGGCAATACCACGATAAACCACGCAAGGCGAATGGGCAGCTTACCGAAATGGCCCATATCCGCATACAAGGCTTCTACCCCAGTGATAGAAAGCACCACCGCACCCAGCGCAACAAACGAGACCGCTTTGTATTTAAGGAAGAAATTGACCGCCCATGCAGGGTTGAGCGCCTGTAACACCTCAGGGTTGTTGATAATACCGCGCGCGCCCAGCACCGCCAGAATCAAAAACCAGGCCAGCATAATGGGGGCAAAGAGTTTCCCCACCAGCCCTGTGCCATGCTTTTGGATCATAAAAAGCAGTGTGAGCACCAGAATGGAAAGCGGAACAATCCACGAATCCAGCGATGGTGCGACGATCTCCAGCCCCTCTATTGCCGACATCACTGAGATGGCGGGGGTAATGACCACTTCTCCATAGAAGAAACTGCCACCAATAAGCCCCATGATAACCAGCGTTGAGGTCATTCTGGCGGAGGTATTCCGTCCTGCCAGCGACATCAGCGTTAAGATCCCACCTTCACCCGCGTTATCTGCACGCATGACAAAGGTAAGGTATTTAACCGAGACGACCAGTATCAGCAGCCAGAAGATGAGCGACAAAAAGCCGAAGACGGCGTCGCGTTCAACCCCAAAACCAAATTGACCGGACAAACATTCACGAAGTGTATAAAGCGGGCTGGTCCCAATATCACCGTAGACAACCCCAATAGCCGCGAGTGTTATCGCGGGCAACGATTGCTTATTATCAGTGCTCATAGACTAATCTTTTGTTTGAATGACAAATGTGTGCTTAGTCCCTTGGCCCACAAAAAGCGCACAGTATGCACGATTATTTATGAAATCGTACCCCCTAATTGCGACCGTATTAACCTGGCGCAAAGAAAATGATGCTGTTGTTCAGTCTATTACAAGCCTTTATCGAAACGTCTATACTCGCAATTGCAAGCCGGAATCGCGGCGAAAGGATGCAAATCAATTATGGCTCACTCACATTTATTAGCAGAAAGAATTTCCCGCCTGAGCAGCGCGCTGGAAAAAGGTCTTTTTGAGCGTAGCCACGCTATTCGCCTGTGCCTGCTGGCCGCGTTAAGTGGTGAAAGCGTTTTTCTGCTCGGCCCACCGGGCATCGCCAAAAGCCTGATCGCCCGCCGCCTGAAATTCGCCTTTAAAAATGCCCGCGCCTTTGAATACCTTATGACCCGCTTCTCCACACCCGAAGAGGTGTTTGGTCCTCTTTCAATTCAGGCACTAAAAGATGAAGGGCGTTATGAACGTTTAACGCACGGCTATCTGCCGGAAGCTGAGATTGTGTTTCTGGACGAAATCTGGAAAGCCGGCCCGGCTATCCTTAATACGTTATTAACCGCCATTAATGAGCGTCGCTTTCGCAACGGCGCGCTGGAAGAGAAAATCCCCATGCGTTTGCTGGTGGCGGCGTCTAACGAACTGCCCGAGGCTGACAGCAGCCTCGAAGCACTTTATGACCGCATGTTGATTCGTCTGTGGCTCGATAAAGTGCAGGAGAAAAGTAATTTCCGCTCAATGCTCATCAGCCAGCAGGATGAAAGCGGCAACCCGGTTCCGGCTGACCTGCAAATCAGCGATGAGGAGTATACGCGCTGGCAGCAGGAAATCGTGCAGGTGAAATTACCCGACGCCGTTTTCGATCTGATTTTCATGTTACGCCAGCAGCTTGATAACTTACCTACAGCGCCTTATGTTTCTGACCGCCGCTGGAAAAAAGCCATTCGCCTGCTCCAGGCCAGCGCCTTTTTCAGCGGACGCGATGCGGTTGCCCCTGTGGATTTAATCTTGCTGAAAGACTGCCTGTGGCATGACGCTGAAAGTATGCGCCTGATGCAAAATCAACTGGAAATATTGATGACCGGGCATGCGTGGCAGCAGCAATCCATGCTGACGCAACTGGGCGCTATCGCACAGCGCAACATTCAGCTCCAGCAGCAGCAAAGTGATAAAACGGCTCTCAAAGTTTCGCGGCAGGGCGGCATGTTCAGTCGTCGTCCGCATTACGATCTACCGGAAGATCTGCAAGACAGCACACTGACGTTATTGCTCCAGCAGTCATTAAAGTTGCATGACATGCAGGTCAATCATGTGACTATCGAACGAGCCGCGCTAGCCCAGTGGCTGGCAAAAGGCGGCGAGATCCGTGGCAAACTTAACGGCATTGGTTTCGCGCAGATCCTTAATCTTGAAGTCGACACCAGCCTGCATCTGTTGATCCGTGATATCAGCCTGCAGGGTTCCCGTCTCGCTTTACCGGGCGGAGCGGCAACCCATGTACCAGAAGAAATAAAGCAGCAACTGGAAGCGCTGGACACACTCTGGCACCAGCAGCACACCCGTTTTAGCGAACAGCAAAAATGTCTGTTCATCCCCGCCGACTGGTTAGGCCGCATTGAAGCCAGCCTGCAGGACGTCCGTGTACAGATACAACAGGCACTTCAATGCTAACGCTGGACGCGCTGAATGCCCTGCTGGCCATCAGTGAGGAGACGATAGTTGAAGAGCTTATCGTCGCCTTACTGGCCTCACCCCAGCTGGCTGTTCTCTTCGAGAAGTTTCCCAAACTCCGGAACGTTATTACCGAAGATGTGCCGCGCTGGCGCGAAGCGCTGAAAAATCACCTGAAAGAGACACAGGTACCGCCAGAACTTACCGAAGAAGTGCTTTGCTATCAGCAGAGCCAGTTACTTTCCACTTCACAATTCATCGTTCAGTTGCCGCAAATTCTGACGCTTCTGGATAAGCTTCGCTCGCCTTTCGCCGCTCAGGCAAGCGCAATGGCGAAGGACAATCCGACCTTTACCCCGGCATTGCAAACGCTTTTCTTACAGCGCTGGCGATTAAGTCTGGTGGTGCAGACAACCGCCTTTAATCAGCAACTACTGGAAGAAGAGCGTGAGCAATTACTCAGTGAAGTACAGGAACGCATGACGCTAAGCGGCCAGCTTGAACCGATACTGATTGAAAACGAAAATGCAGCCGGGCGGTTATGGGATATGAGCGCCGGGCAAATTAAGCGCGGTGACTACCAGCTCATCGTGAAATACGGTGATTTTCTGACGGAACAGCCGGAACTCAAGCAACTGGCGGAACAACTTGGGCGCTCCCGCGAGGCAAAATCTGTTCCGCGTAAAGATGCGCCAATGGAAACCTTTCGTATGCTGGTGCGTGAACCATCAACCGTGCCAGAGCAGGTTGACGGGCTACATCAAAGTGACGATATCCTGCGTCTGTTACCGCCTGAACTGGCGACGCTGGGCATTACTGAACTGGAATATGAGTTCTATCGTCGGCTGGTTGAAAAACAGCTCCTGACCTACCGCCTTCACGGTGATGCCTGGCGGGAAAGAGCGGTAGAGCGCCCGGTTATTCATCAGGATTTTGATGAACAGCCGCGCGGGCCGTTCATTGTCTGTGTAGACACATCCGGTTCGATGGGTGGATTCAATGAACAGTGCGCAAAAGCCTTCTGCCTGGCGCTGATGCGCGTGGCGCTGGCAGATAAACGGCGTTGTTTCATTATGCTGTTTTCCAGCGAGGTCGTACGCTACGAATTAACCTGTCAGCAGGGACTGGAACATGCAATCCGCTTTCTGAGCCAGCGCTTTCGCGGCGGTACGGACTTAGCGAGCTGTTTTCGCGCCATTATTGAACGCATGCAGGGTGGAGAGTGGTATGACGCCGATGCGGTGGTTATCTCTGACTTTATCGCCCAGCGTCTGCCGGATGATGTGATTGGCAAGGTCAAGGAACTGCAGGCGGTGCACCAGCATCGTTTTCATGCGGTGGCGATGTCAGCGCACGGAAAACCCGGCATCATGCGTATATTCGATCATATCTGGCGCTTTGATACCGGGATGCGTAGCCGTCTGCTCAGGCGCTGGCGTCGTTAATTACAGTAACGCGTCGACGGTCTCACGAACCTGTGCAGGCCATACGCCGCATTGAACCTGCCCGATGTGCGACAGCTGCAGCAACAGCATCGTCAAACGCGACTGGCCAATACCACCACCGATAGTTTGCGGCATATCACCGCGCAACAACGCCTGGTGCCAGTCGAGACGCAGACGATCTTCATCGTCGGTGATTTTAAGCTGGCGTTTCAGTGCGTCAGCATCAACGCGGATCCCCATAGAAGAGAGCTCAAGCGCATCTTCCAGTACCGGGTTCCACACCAGGATATCGCCGTTCAGACCGTGTAACCCCTTCTCACCGGGTGTGCTCCAGTCATCGTAATCTGGTGCTCGTACATCATGGCGCTGACCATCGCTGAGCTTCCCGCCAATACCCATCAGAAATACTGCGCCCAGATCTTTAGCTATTGCGCGTTCGCGCCCTTTTGCATCCAGTGCCGGATAACGACTCAGCAGCTCTTCGCTGTGCACGAAGTGGATCTGCTCGGGCAGAAAGGGGGTCAGGCCAAACTCTTTGCTCACCGCTGCTTCGGTTGCTTTGATCCCGGCATAGATAGCTTCAACAGTCGATCTC
Organism: Phytobacter palmae; assembly: GCA_900112785.1. Lineage (GTDB taxonomy): Bacteria > Pseudomonadota > Gammaproteobacteria > Enterobacterales > Enterobacteriaceae > Phytobacter > Phytobacter palmae. The sequence goes on from FONB01000015.1 coordinate 14,292, forward strand.
AGTGTGCCGGTGTGGCGTTCGCCTTCACCCAGTACGCGTTCCCAGTCCCATTGATCAACATATACGGAATGGACTGGAGAGAGGCGATCTTCATCTGGTCGCAGGGCTTTCATATGCGTGTATAGCCCTTCACCCGCGCTGAAATCATGTTGCCCCAGTGTTTGACGTTTCCATTTGGCCAGAGAGTGAACCACTTCAAATTGCGCATCCGGCAGATTTTTGACTTTTACCTGTACCGCTTTTTCACAGCCCGACAGGTTATCCTGAGTCCCATCTCCTACACGGCTTAGAATCGGTGCCTGAACTTCAATTAGCCCCAGTTTTTCTTCCAGCTGGCGGGAAAAATGCGACTTCACGAATACGATCTGACGTTGTTTGCTGATGTAAGCGGATTTCATCTTTTAACTCCTTTGCTCTGTTGCAAACGATTAAGCAACAAAGTCAGGCCTTTATTCAATAATCAACAATAAAAAAGCCCTTCATAGTTTTTATTCGTCAAAATACACCGCTAAAATAGAAAGAATGTTTATTCATCATAAGAAAAACCTATGGAAAATTATCAGATCGACAATCTGGACCGCGGCATCCTTGACGCCTTAATGGCGAATGCGCGTACCGCTTATGCAGAGCTTGCCAAACAATTTGGTGTCAGCCCGGGTACGATTCACGTTCGCGTAGAGAAAATGAAACAGGCAGGGATTATTACCGGCGCGCGAATTGACGTCAGCCCTAAACAATTAGGTTATGACGTCTGCTGTTTTATCGGCATTATCCTCAAAAGCGCCAAAGATTACCCTTCCGCGCTGGCCCGGCTGGAAAGTCTGGAAGAGGTCACCGAGGCCTACTACACCACTGGTCACTACAGTATCTTTATTAAGGTCATGTGCCGCTCGATCGATGCACTGCAACAGGTGCTTATCAACAAGATCCAAACAATTGATGAAATCCAGTCCACGGAAACGCTGATCTCTCTGCAAAACCCCATCATGCGTACGATCCGCCCGTAACAGGGCGTTTTTCCCCACCGCTAATACCCATATTGTCCACAGGTAGATCCCAGCCCATTCACAGCGTACAATACGCAACTCATAACCGGAGTGGACTTCATGGCAGATATTACGCTTATTAGTGGCAGTACCCTGGGTGGCGCAGAATATGTAGCAGAACACCTGGCGGAAAAACTGGAAGATGCAGGTTTTACAACCGAAACCCTGCACGGCCCGTTACTGGAAGATCTGCCGCAGGAAGGAACCTGGCTGGTGGTGAGTTCTACCCATGGCGCAGGCGATTTGCCAGATAACCTCCAGCCGTTTTATGACGATCTTAATGAACAAAAACCTGACCTTTCCGCCATACGTTTCGGCGCGATTGGTATTGGCAGCCGCGAATATGACACGTTTTGCGGCGCGATTGAAAAACTCGAGGTTTCATTGAAGGCCTGTGGAGCAAAACAGTTAGGTGAAACCGCGAAGATCAACATCCTTGAGCACGACATTCCTGAAGATCCGGCTGAAATTTGGCTCGGATCCTGGATTATTTTACTCAAGAACGGTTAAAGATCGCGCGATCGAGTGTGGATAACTACGCTTAAAACCGTTGATCAACCGGTAGTTATCCAAAGTATAACCATCGCCTAGTTTTTGAGTTGTGCATAACTACCCATTCTGATCCCAGCTTATACTGGCCAGGATCACCGATCATTAACAGTTAATGATCCAGGCTAACGTCATGATCTTCATATCAGGATCCGGGTTATCCACAGGCCAGGGCGATCCTAATAAGAGATCACAGTAAAACAGATCTCTCTATATAAAGATCTTCTTTTTAATACCCGGGATCCTGATGCTTTCTCACTGAGCTAAAGTTGAGTAGAATCCACGGCCCAGGCATCAATCCACTTTCTAACCGCTTTACGCGAGGCAATACACCATGTTTTATCCGGATCCTTTTGACGTCATCATCATTGGCGGGGGTCATGCAGGCACTGAGGCCGCCATGGCCGCAGCGCGTATGGGTCAACAGACTCTGCTTTTGACACACAATATCGACACGCTGGGGCAAATGAGTTGCAACCCGGCCATTGGCGGTATTGGGAAAGGACACCTGGTAAAAGAAGTGGATGCACTCGGCGGTCTGATGGCGAAAGCGATCGATCAGGCAGGTATCCAGTTTAGGATACTAAACGGCAGTAAAGGCCCGGCAGTTCGTGCCACCCGAGCACAGGCAGATCGTGTGCTCTACCGTCAGGCTGTGCGTACCGCCCTGGAAAACCAGCCAAATCTGATGATCTTCCAGCAGGCTGTGGAAGATCTGATTGTAGAAAACGATCGCGTCGTGGGTGCCGTTACCCAGATGGGCCTGAAATTCCGTGCTAAAGCTGTTGTATTGACCGTCGGGACATTTCTCGACGGCAAAATTCATATCGGGCTGGATAACTACAGTGGTGGCCGTGCGGGCGATCCGCCTTCCATTCCGCTTTCTCGCCGTCTGCGTGAATTGCCGCTGCGCGTAAGCCGCCTGAAGACCGGTACTCCGCCGCGCATTGACGCACGCACCATTGATTTCAGTGTTCTGGCGCAGCAGCATGGCGACAACCCGATGCCGGTTTTCTCGTTTATGGGTAATGCCGCGCAGCATCCGCGTCAGGTACCGTGCTACATCACCCACACTAACGAGAAAACTCACGAGGTCATCCGCAATAACCTCGATCGCAGCCCGATGTATGCTGGCGTGATCGAAGGGATCGGCCCGCGTTACTGCCCGTCTATTGAAGACAAAGTGATGCGCTTTGCCGATCGCAACCAGCACCAGATCTTCCTGGAGCCGGAAGGGTTGACCTCTAACGAAATTTACCCGAACGGTATCTCTACCAGTCTGCCGTTTGATGTACAGATGAAAATTGTCCGCTCGATGCAGGGGATGGAAAACGCAAAAATCGTTCGCCCTGGTTATGCCATTGAGTACGATTTCTTCGATCCCCGTGACCTGAAACCAACCCTTGAGAGCAAATTTATCCACGGGCTATTTTTTGCCGGGCAAATCAACGGCACCACTGGCTACGAAGAAGCTGCGGCTCAGGGGTTGTTAGCCGGTCTTAACGCTGCCCGCTTCTCCGCTGAGAAAGAGGGTTGGGCACCGGCTCGTTCTCAGGCTTATCTGGGGGTACTGGTGGACGATCTTTGTACTCTGGGTACCAAAGAACCGTACCGCATGTTTACTTCTCGTGCCGAGTATCGCCTGATGCTGCGCGAAGATAACGCCGATCTGCGTCTGACCGAAATCGGTCGTGAGCTTGGCCTCGTGGACGATGAACGATGGGCGCGCTACAACGAAAAACTCGAAAATATCGAACGTGAACGTCAGCGCCTGAAATCTATCTGGGTGAACCCAACGTCGGAAAACGCGCCGGAAGTGAATAAAAACCTGACTGCGCCGTTGTCTCGCGAAGCCAGCGGTGAAGATCTGCTGCGTCGTCCGGAAGTGACTTACGAGCAGCTGGTACAGCTGGCGCCGTTTGCTCCCGGGCTGAGCGATGAACAGGCGGCTGAGCAGGTTGAGATTCAGGTGAAGTACGAAGGGTATATCGCTCGTCAGCAGGATGAAATTGAAAAACAGCAGCGTAACGAGAATACGCTGTTACCTGCATCGCTGGATTATCGTCAGGTCAGTGGCCTGTCGAATGAAGTGATCGCGAAGCTAAACGATCACAAACCAGCGTCCATCGGACAGGCGTCCCGTATTTCCGGGATCACGCCAGCTGCGATCTCTATTCTGCTGGTCTGGTTGAAAAAGCAGGGTATGCTGCGTCGTAGCGCCTGACAGGTTTAGCTAAACATCAACTTACTACCAGATAGCGCGCTGCCATGCAGCGCAGCAGATTTAAAGCCCGGTAGGCGTGAACGCCGCCGGGCATATTTTCAGACAGGTAATCACCGTGCTCAATAAACTTTCTCGTCTGCTCGATGAAGCAGGTATTTCGCTCACCGATCACCAGAAAAACCAACTGGTGGCCTATGTCGAAATGCTCCACAAATGGAATAAAGCATACAACCTGACTTCTGTACGTGACCCGAACGAAATGCTGATTCGCCATATCCTGGACAGTATCGTGGTTGCGCCACACTTGCAGGGGGAGCGGTTTATCGACGTCGGTACAGGACCTGGCCTGCCGGGGATCCCGTTGTCTATTGTTCTTCCTGACGCACATTTCATCCTGCTGGATAGCCTGGGTAAACGCGTCCGTTTTCTGCGTCAGGTTCAGCATGAGCTTCATTTAACGAACATCACTCCGGTTCAGAGCCGGGTCGAAGATTTTCCGGCAGAGCCGCCTTTTGATGGAGTCATCAGCCGGGCATTCGCATCATTGAATGACATGGTGGACTGGTGCCAGCATCTGCCTGGAACTCAAGGCAAGTTCTATGCACTTAAAGGATTGATTCCGAATGATGAAATGGCCACTTTGCCTGGGGAGTTTTCAGTGGAATCTGTCATCAAATTAGATGTCCCTCACCTTGAGGGAGACCGCCATCTTGTGGTCATTAAGGCAAACAAAATTTAATTTTTATCAAAAAATGTAGAATTCGTGCTGTTTTCTGAATGTTAAAAAACGGCGTAAAAAACAGTGATACGTTCGGTTACATTTAACGCATATTTCACCTCGTTTTTTCTAAGATTTAACGCTGCTTTTTTGCTTAACTATGAAAATAGTCAACAGTGAAAATATCAGCCTGCTAAAAATCGGCGATTGTACATATTGATGGATGTTAAAAGATTATTATGAATGTCAATGAAAGGTTTTTATTGTATACCGAGCTGTTTTAAAAAGAGTTGTCAGTAATCATCTGCAATATCAAAAAGATGAAAAGGTGCAAATTCCCGATGCCAATATTTTGGCGAGCGCATAAATGTTTAATTTGTGATCTGGTGCACGCTTTGGTGGCAGGTGTTTCGCGTTATTCGGCGTTTTGCATAATGGTTCACAGTTTCGCTAAAAGTTGAAAAATAGCCCTCGGGAAAATTATTTAAACATTTATTCACCTTTTCGCTACTTATTGTTTGAAATCACGAGGCCGCACCGTATAATTTGACCGCTTTTTGATGCTTGACTCTGGGCCTTAAAGAACGTTTTATACGACACGCGGCCTACCCCGAAGTGAGCAGGAGTTAAAAGTGATGTCTGTGTCGCTCTTGGGTCGAAACGTTGCTCGCAGACTTCTGCTTATTCAGTTTCTGGCGGTAATGGCAAGCGGATTGCTGTTTAGCCTCAAAGACCCCTTCTGGGGCACTTCCGCCGTGTGCGGCGGTATGGCAGTCGTTCTGCCAAATATGTTGTTTATGATTTTTGCCTGGCGTCATCAGGCGCATACACCAGCTAAAGGCCGAGTGGCCTGGTCCTTTGCCTTCGGCGAAGTGTTCAAGGTGTTAGCAACATTCGTGTTGCTGGTGGTGGCGCTGGCGGTTTTAAAGGCGGTGTTTTTACCGCTGATAGTCACGTGGGTTTCGGTGCTGGTTGTTCAGATACTGGCACCCGCTGTAATTAACAACAAAGGGTAAGAGGCATCATGTCTGCAGGAGAAATCTCAACACCGCAGGAGTACATAGGCCACCATCTGAATAACCTTCAGATTGACCTTCGTACGCTTTCGCTGGTGGATCCGCATAACCCCCCGGCCACCTTCTGGACGCTCAACATTGACTCCATGTTTTTCTCGGTGGTTCTGGGTCTGTTGTTCCTGGTGATGTTCCGTAGCGTAGCCAAAAAGGCCACCAGCGGCGTCCCGGGGAAATTTCAGACCGCGATTGAGCTGGTTATTGGTTTTGTCCACGGTAGCGTGAAAGACATGTACCACGGCAAAAGCAAGCTTATCGCGCCACTGGCCCTGACGATCTTCGTCTGGGTATTCCTGATGAACTTGATGGATTTATTGCCTATCGACCTGCTGCCGTACATCGCTGAGAATGTACTGGGTCTGCCTGCGCTGCGCGTAGTGCCGTCTGCAGACGTGAACATCACACTGTCGATGGCGTTGGGCGTATTTATCCTGATTCTGTTCTACAGCATCAAAATGAAAGGCCTGGGTGGTTTTGCTAAAGAGCTGACACTCCAGCCGTTCAACCACCCGGTGTTTATCCCGGTCAACCTTATACTGGAAGGTGTTAGCCTGCTGTCCAAACCGGTTTCTCTCGGTCTGCGACTGTTCGGCAACATGTATGCCGGTGAGTTGATTTTCATTCTGATTGCTGGTCTGTTGCCGTGGTGGTCACAGTGGTTGTTGAATGTGCCGTGGGCCATTTTCCACATCCTGATTATTACGCTGCAAGCCTTCATTTTCATGGTTCTGACGATCGTCTATCTGTCGATGGCGTCTGAAGAGCATTGATTTTTAACAACACTACTACGTTTTAACTGAAACAATCTGGAGACTGTCATGGAAAACCTGAATATGGATCTGCTGTACATGGCTGCCGCTATTATGATGGGTCTGGCGGCAATCGGTGCTGCGATCGGTATCGGCATCCTCGGGGGTAAATTCCTGGAAGGCGCAGCGCGTCAACCTGATCTGATTCCTCTTCTGCGTACTCAGTTCTTTATCGTTATGGGTCTGGTGGACGCAATCCCGATGATCGCTGTAGGTCTGGGTCTGTACGTGATGTTTGCTGTCGCGTAGTAAGGGTTGCTTTTTACAGCAAGTATTTAGAACGTTAACCAGATAAGAGGCATTGTGCTGTGAATCTAAACGCAACAATCCTCGGCCAGGCCATCGCGTTTGTCCTGTTCGTTCTGTTCTGCATGAAGTATGTATGGCCGCCATTAATGGCAGCCATTGAAAAACGTCAGAAAGAAATCGCTGACGGTTTGGCTTCTGCGGAACGAGCTAAGAAGGATTTGGACCTTGCACAGGCCAATGCGACCGACCAGCTGAAAAAAGCGAAAGCAGAAGCTCAGGTCATCATTGAGCAGGCGAATAAACGTCGCGCTCAGATCCTGGACGAAGCGAAAGCAGAAGCCGAGCAGGAACGTAACAAAATCGTGGCGCAGGCTCAGGCGGAAATTGACGCCGAGCGTAAACGTGCTCGCGAAGAGCTGCGTAAACAAGTGGCTCTGCTGGCTGTTGCCGGCGCCGAGAAGATCATCGAGCGTTCCGTGGATGAAGCTGCTAACAGCGACATCGTGAATAAACTGGTCGCTGAACTGTAAGGAGGGAGGGGCCGATGTCTGAATTTGTAACGGTAGCTCGCCCCTACGCCAAAGCAGCTTTTGACTTTGCTGTCGAACACCAGGGTGTCGATCGCTGGCAGGATATGCTGGCGTTCGCGGCCGAGGTGACGAAAAACGAACATATGGCAGAGCTTCTCTCCGGTGCTATTGCGCCGGAAACGCTTGCCGAGTCGTTTATCGCAGTCTGTGGGGAGCAACTTGACGACAATGGTCAGAACCTGATTCGGGTGATGGCTGAAAATGGTCGTCTTAAAGTGCTTCCTGATGTTCTTGAGCAGTTTGTTCAATTGCGTGCAGCCAGCGAGGCTATCGCAGAAGTCGAAGTGACTTCTGCGACCGCACTGAGTGAAGAACAGCTTTCGAAAATCAGCGCCGCGATGGAAAAACGTCTGTCACGCAAAGTTAAGCTGAATTGCAAAATCGATAAGTCTGTAATGGCAGGTGTTATCATCCGTGCGGGTGATATGGTCATTGATGGCAGCGTACGCGGCCGTCTTGAGCGCCTCGCAGACGTCTTGCAGTCTTAAGGGGACTGGAGCATGCAACTGAATTCCACCGAAATCAGCGAACTGATCAAGCAGCGCATTGCTCAGTTCAATGTTGTGAGTGAAGCTCACAACGAAGGTACTATTGTTTCTGTAAGTGACGGTGTTATCCGCATTCACGGCCTGGCCGATTGTATGCAGGGTGAGATGATTTCCCTGCCGGGTAACCGTTACGCTATCGCACTGAACCTGGAGCGCGACTCCGTAGGTGCAGTTGTGATGGGGCCGTATGCTGACCTCGCCGAAGGCATGAAGGTTAAATGTACGGGTCGTATCCTGGAAGTTCCGGTTGGCCGTGGTCTGCTGGGCCGCGTTGTGAACACCCTGGGTGCACCGATTGATGGTAAAGGTCCGCTGGAGCATGACGGCTTCTCCGCTGTTGAAGCTATCGCACCGGGCGTTATCGAACGTCAGTCCGTGGATCAGCCGGTTCAGACCGGTTATAAATCCGTTGACGCCATGATCCCAATCGGTCGTGGTCAGCGTGAACTGATCATCGGCGACCGTCAGACCGGTAAAACCGCGCTGGCAATCGACGCCATCATCAACCAGCGTGATTCCGGCATCAAGTGCGTCTACGTGGCAATCGGCCAGAAAGCGTCCACCATTTCTAACGTGGTACGTAAACTGGAAGAACACGGCGCGCTGGCTAACACCATCGTTGTTGTGGCAACCGCATCTGAATCCGCCGCACTGCAATACCTGGCACCATATGCCGGTTGCGCCATGGGCGAATACTTCCGCGACCGCGGTGAAGATGCACTGATCATTTATGATGACCTGTCTAAACAGGCCGTTGCTTACCGTCAGATTTCCCTGCTGCTCCGTCGTCCGCCAGGACGTGAAGCATTCCCGGGCGACGTATTCTACCTCCACTCTCGTCTGCTGGAGCGTGCTGCGCGTGTTAACGCCGAATACGTTGAAGCCTTCACCAAAGGTGAAGTGAAAGGGAAAACCGGCTCTCTGACCGCTCTGCCGATTATCGAAACGCAGGCAGGTGACGTTTCCGCGTTCGTTCCGACCAACGTAATTTCTATTACTGATGGTCAGATCTTCCTGGAAACCAACCTGTTTAACGCCGGTATTCGTCCTGCGGTTAACCCGGGTATCTCCGTATCCCGTGTTGGTGGCGCAGCGCAGACCAAGATCATGAAGAAACTGTCCGGTGGTATTCGTACCGCGCTGGCGCAGTATCGTGAACTGGCAGCGTTCTCCCAGTTTGCATCTGACCTTGACGATGCAACCCGTAAACAGCTTGACCACGGTCAGAAAGTGACCGAACTGCTGAAACAGAAACAATATGCGCCGATGTCCGTTGCGCAGCAGTCTCTGGTTCTGTTCGCAGCAGAACGTGGTTATCTGGCGGATGTAGAACTGGCGAAAATCGGTAGCTTCGAAGCCGCTCTGCTGGCTTACGTTGACCGTGACCACGCTCCGTTGATGCAAGAGATCAACCAGTCCGGTGGCTATAACGACGAAATCGAAGGCAAGCTGAAAGGCATCCTCGATTCCTTCAAAGCAACCCAGTCCTGGTAACGTCTGGTGGCCTGCCTTAGGGCGGGCCGCAAGGCATTGAGGAGAAGCTCATGGCCGGCGCAAAAGAGATACGTAGTAAGATCGCAAGCGTCCAGAACACGCAAAAGATCACTAAAGCGATGGAAATGGTCGCCGCTTCCAAAATGCGTAAATCGCAGGATCGCATGGCGGCCAGCCGTCCTTATGCAGATACCATGCGCAAAGTGATTGGTCACCTTGCGAACGGTAATCTGGAATACAAGCACCCTTACCTGGAAGAACGCGACGTTAAGCGCGTGGGCTACCTGGTGGTGTCGACCGACCGTGGTCTGTGTGGCGGCTTGAACATTAACTTGTTCAAGAAAGTACTGGCGGATATGAAAGCATGGTCCGATAAAGGCGTTCAGAGCGACCTCGCGATGATCGGCTCTAAAGGGGTCTCTTTCTTTAATTCCGTTGGTGGCAACGTTGTCGCTCAGGTGACCGGTATGGGTGATAACCCATCTCTGTCCGAATTGATCGGCTCGGTTAAAGTGATGTTGCAGGCCTACGACGAAGGTCGTCTGGATAAGCTTTATATTGTCAGCAACAAATTTATCAACACCATGTCTCAGGTTCCAACCATCACCCAGCTGCTGCCATTACCGGCAGAAGAAGATGAAGAGTTGAAGCGTAAATCCTGGGATTATCTGTATGAACCTGATCCGAAGGCGCTGCTGGATACTCTCCTGCGTCGTTATGTGGAATCTCAGGTTTATCAGGGTGTTGTTGAAAACCTGGCCAGCGAGCAGGCCGCACGTATGGTGGCGATGAAAGCCGCGACCGATAATGGCGGCAGCCTGATTAAAGAGCTGCAGTTGGTTTACAACAAAGCTCGTCAGGCCAGCATTACTCAGGAACTCACCGAGATTGTCTCGGGGGCCGCCGCGGTTTAACCAGGTTTACGAATTTCGTAGAGGATTCAAGATGGCTACTGGAAAAATTATCCAGGTAATCGGCGCCGTGGTGGACGTCGAGTTCCCTCAGGATGCCGTACCACGAGTGTACGATGCACTTGAGGTAAAGAATGGTGAAGAGCGTCTGGTGCTGGAAGTTCAGCAGCAGCTCGGCGGTGGCGTTGTACGTACCATCGCAATGGGTTCTTCAGATGGTCTGCGTCGTGGTCTGGAAGTAACGGACCTGGCTCATCCGATCGAAGTCCCGGTAGGTAAAGCAACACTGGGTCGTATCATGAACGTACTGGGCGAACCAGTAGACATGAAAGGCGACATCGGTGAAGAAGAGCGTTGGGCGATCCACCGTGCAGCACCTTCTTATGAAGAGTTGTCAAACTCTCAGGAACTGCTGGAAACCGGTATCAAAGTTATCGACCTGATGTGTCCGTTCGCTAAGGGCGGTAAAGTTGGTCTGTTCGGTGGTGCGGGTGTAGGTAAAACCGTAAACATGATGGAGCTGATCCGTAACATCGCGATCGAGCACTCCGGTTACTCTGTGTTTGCGGGCGTAGGTGAACGTACTCGTGAGGGTAATGACTTCTACCACGAAATGACCGATTCCAACGTTATCGACAAAGTATCCCTGGTGTATGGCCAGATGAACGAGCCGCCGGGAAACCGTCTGCGCGTTGCACTGACCGGTCTGACCATGGCAGAGAAATTCCGTGACGAAGGTCGTGACGTACTGCTGTTCGTTGACAACATCTATCGTTACACCCTGGCCGGTACTGAGGTATCTGCACTGCTGGGTCGTATGCCATCAGCAGTAGGTTATCAGCCGACTCTGGCGGAAGAGATGGGTGTTCTGCAGGAACGTATCACCTCCACCAAAACCGGTTCTATTACCTCCGTGCAGGCGGTATACGTACCTGCGGATGACTTAACTGACCCGTCACCAGCTACCACCTTTGCGCACCTGGATGCAACCGTGGTACTGAGCCGTCAGATCGCGTCTCTGGGTATCTACCCGGCCGTTGACCCGCTGGACTCCACCAGCCGTCAGCTGGATCCTCTGGTTGTTGGTCAGGAGCACTACGACACCGCGCGTGGCGTACAGTCTATCCTGCAACGTTACCAGGAACTGAAAGACATCATCGCCATCCTGGGTATGGATGAGCTGTCGGAAGAAGACAAACTGGTGGTAGCACGCGCACGTAAGATCCAGCGCTTCCTGTCCCAGCCGTTCTTCGTGGCAGAAGTATTCACCGGTTCTCCGGGTAAATACGTCTCCCTTAAAGACACCATCCGTGGCTTTAAAGGCATCATGGAAGGCGAATACGATCACCTGCCGGAGCAGGCGTTCTACATGGTCGGTTCCATTGACGAAGCCGTGGAAAAAGCCAAAAAACTTTAACGCCTTAATCGGAGGGTGATATGGCAATGACTTACCACCTGGACGTCGTCAGCGCAGAGCAACAAATGTTCTCTGGTCTGGTCGAAAAAATCCAGGTAACGGGTAGCGAAGGTGAACTGGGTATTTACCCGGGCCACGCACCGCTGCTCACCGCCATTAAGCCTGGTATGATCCGCATCGTGAAACAGCACGGTCATGAAGAGTTTATCTATCTGTCCGGCGGCATTCTTGAAGTGCAGCCTGGCAACGTGACCGTACTGGCTGATACCGCTATTCGTGGCCAGGATCTCGACGAAGCACGAGCGCTGGAATCGAAACGTAAAGCCGAAGAGCACATTAAGAGCTCGCACGGCGACGTGGATTACGCTCAGGCGTCTGCCGAACTGGCGAAAGCTATTGCGAAACTGCGCGTTATCGAGTTGACCAAAAAAGCGATGTAACACCGGCTTAAAGTCAAAAAGCCAGTCTGATTATCAGGCTGGCTTTTTTTATGGGCATAATCTGTACTTTTAATGAATATATACTGCTCAAGACTTTATTTACCGCTAAAAAAAATAGCAAAAACATCGCCATGCTCACAATACCCACGCAGGAAGCGCCATTTTTGCAGATAAAGTACCATGTAAAAGCAAAAAAAATGCCCTAAATTAGGCTCTGGTAAGGTAGGTTGTGCATTTTACTTTCTTGCCATTTCGCGTTGAAAAAAATGTAGAATTTTCAAGGTGAAACAGTAAAACTTCCACTCAAATTAAAGTCAGGACGCGTATGTTGAACACGAAAATGAGTGTGGTGATCCTTGCCGCTGGCAAAGGCACACGCATGTATTCCGATCTTCCGAAAGTGCTGCATACCCTTGCAGGGAAAGCGATGGTTCAGCATGTCATTGATGTGGCGAATAATCTTGGCGCCGATCATGTACACCTTGTCTATGGGCACGGCGGCGATCTGTTAAAACAAACGCTGCCTGACGACAAACTCAACTGGGTATTACAGGCTGAGCAACTGGGCACCGGGCATGCAATGCAGCAGGCTGCGCCCTTCTTCGCCGACGACGAAGATATCCTGATGCTTTATGGCGATGTGCCCCTGATCTCTATCGATACCCTCACCCGCCTGCGTGAAGCGAAGCCGCAAGGCGGTATTGGTTTGCTCACCGTGAAGCTTGACGATCCAAGTGGTTACGGTCGAATTACGCGTGAGAACGGTAAAGTAACCGGCATTGTTGAACATAAAGATGCGACTGAGCAGCAACGTCAGATTCAGGAAATCAATACCGGTATTTTGATAGCTAACGGCGGCGATATGAAACGCTGGCTGAGTCAGCTCACCAATAATAATGCGCAGGGTGAGTATTACATCACCGACATCATTGCTCTTGCTTATAAGGAAGGCCATGAAATCGCAGCCGTCCATCCGCAGCGCCTGAGCGAAGTAGAGGGTGTAAACAACCGCCTCCAGCTCTCCCGCCTCGAACGTGTCTATCAAACTGAGCAGGCTGAAAAACTACTTCTCGCAGGTGTAATGCTGCGCGATCCGGCACGCTTCGATCTGCGCGGAACCCTGACGCATGGGCGTGATGTTGAGATTGATGCTAACGTGATTGTTGAAGGTGACGTCAAACTCGGCAATCGCGTAAAAATTGGTGCGGGTTGCGTCATTAAAAACAGCGTAATTGGCGATGACTGTGAAATCAGCCCTTACAGCGTGCTGGAAAACGCCACGCTTGAAGCCGCCTGTACGATTGGCCCGTTTGCTCGTCTGCGTCCGGGCGCTGAATTACAGGAAGGCGCGCACGTAGGCAACTTCGTTGAGATGAAAAAAGCGCGTCTGGGCAAAGGCTCAAAAGCGGGTCATCTGACTTACCTTGGCGATGCGGAAATTGGTGACAACGTCAATATTGGTGCAGGGACCATAACCTGCAACTATGATGGCGCCAACAAACACAAGACTATTATTGGCGATGATGTGTTTGTCGGGTCCGACACCCAACTGGTGGCACCGGTGAGCGTAGGTAAAGGGGCGACCATTGCAGCGGGCACGACAGTTACCCGCAATGTCGCCGATAACGAACTGGTTTTAAGCCGTGTGCCGCAGGTCCATAAAAAGGGCTGGCAGCGTCCGGTGAAGAAAAAGTAATTTTCCTGCCGGAGAAATCCGGCAAACAGGGATGAGGGGATAACATAATCCCCCGCCCGATAAGCAGTACCATAAAAATAACCCCACTCTCTACAAGGCTCGGGGCGCCCGTAAAGGGCATTACCCAACAGATTTCGTGTTGTGGCAAGGCGGTAAATGTATAAGTCATGGGCGCTTACTGAGATAAGTGAACGTGGCGAATACATGCAGCCAACGCAGTTACAACGTGAAAGACGAAGGGTGAAAACAGGTCAGCGACAACGCATGGCACAATGCCATAATCAGGAAATTTAATTATGTGTGGAATTGTTGGCGCAGTTGCGCAGCGTGATATTGCTGAAATCCTTCTGGAAGGCTTACGTCGCCTGGAATACCGTGGCTATGACTCTGCCGGTCTGGCAGTGGTTGATGCAGAAGGTCATATGACCCGTCTGCGTCGTCTCGGTAAAGTACAGATGCTGGCTCAGGCCGCAGAAGAACATCCGTTACACGGTGGTACCGGTATCGCTCACACCCGTTGGGCGACTCACGGTGAACCTTCCGAGGGCAACGCACACCCGCATGTGTCTGAACACATCGTTGTAGTACACAACGGCATTATTGAAAACCACGAACCGCTGCGCGAAGAGTTGAAAGCGCGTGGCTACACTTTTGTTTCTGAGACCGATACAGAAGTGATTGCTCACTTAGTGCACTGGGAGCTGGCGCAAGGCGGTACGCTGCGTGATGCTGTACTGCGTACTATTCCGCAACTGCGCGGCGCGTACGGCACAGTGATCATGGATTCCCGCGATCCAGGCACTCTGCTGGCTGCACGTTCAGGCAGTCCGATGGTTATCGGGCTGGGTATGGGTGAAAACTTTATCGCTTCCGATCAACTGGCTCTGCTGCCGGTAACTCGTCGCTTTATCTTCCTTGAAGAGGGGGATATCGCTGAGGTAACACGCCGTAGCGTGACGGTGTTTGATAAAACGGGCGGGCTGGTTAAGCGGCAGGAGATCGAATCCAATCTGCAATATGACGCGGGCGACAAAGGCGCTTACCGTCACTATATGCAAAAAGAGATTTACGAACAGCCGAATGCGATTAAAAACACCCTGACCGGGCGCATTAGCCACGGTGAAGTAGATTTAAGCGAGCTGGGCTCACACGCCAATGATCTGTTGAGCAAGGTTGAGCACATCCAGATCATCGCCTGTGGTACCTCGTACAACTCCGGCATGGTGTCTCGTTATTGGTTTGAATCGCTGGCCGGTATCCCGTGCGATGTCGAAATCGCTTCCGAGTTCCGTTACCGCAAATCTGCCGTGCGTCGCAATAGCCTTATGATCACGCTTTCTCAGTCTGGTGAAACGGCAGACACGCTGGCGGGGCTGCGTCTCTCTAAAGAGCTGGGCTATCTGGGATCGCTGGCTATCTGTAACGTTCCTGGCTCTTCGCTGGTGCGTGAATCCGATCTGTCCATCATGACCAATGCGGGTACGGAAATTGGCGTGGCTTCAACCAAAGCCTTCACGACTCAGTTAACCGTGCTGCTGATGCTGGTGGCAAAACTGAGCCATCTGAAAGGGCTGGATGCCTCTGTCGAACATAGTATTGTCCATGGTCTGCAGACGCTGCCGAGCCGTATTGAACAGATGCTGTCGCAGGATAAACGCATCGCGCAGTTGGCAGAGGACTTCTCTGACAAGCATCACGCCTTGTTCCTTGGTCGTGGCGATCAGTACCCAATCGCCCTGGAAGGCGCGCTGAAGCTCAAAGAGATCTCCTATATTCATGCAGAAGCATATGCCGCTGGTGAACTGAAACATGGCCCACTGGCCCTGATTGATGATGATATGCCGGTTATCGTCATTGCGCCGAACAATGAACTGTTGGAAAAATTGAAATCCAACATTGAAGAAGTCCGCGCACGTGGCGGTGTACTGTATGTTTTCGCCGATCAGGATGCAGGCTTTGTCAGCAGCGATACCATGCATATCATTGATATGCCGCATGTTGATGAAGTTATTGCCCCTATCTTCTACACTGTTCCGCTACAGTTGCTGGCCTATCACGTTGCGCTGATTAAAGGCACTGATGTGGATCAGCCGCGTAACCTGGCAAAATCGGTGACCGTGGAATAAAGTCGTAAGCACGTCATAACGCATAAAAGAGGTTGCCTGGTGGCAGCCTCTTTTTTTTCAGGATGATGAATCTGTTGAAACGCATAATCGGGCTCAAATTTTTGGCGCTCGTCGACTACTGCGACAAGGTCGACGCAGGGATATCAGGCCGTAAACTTGCCCAGTTAAAACAGCTGGCGGAGGCCTTTCAGGAAATGCCGAAGGCTTACTACATCCGTGGAACGACCTATTTCGGCAGCATATTGGTGTTGTTTTATACATTGCTGTTGAGCTATGCCGGTCTTGCGATTGCGTTCAGAACCGTTACCGGTGGCTGGGGCGTTATCGCAGGCCTTGTTGTCTTTGTTCTGCTTGTGGTGGCGTTATCAGGTGTGGATAAAGGCAGAGTACTATCCCTGAGATTATTTTTAGCCGTCTGGTCGCTGTTATGTGTTTGCAATGTGCTGGTGGCAGGATGGCTGTTGTTTGCCTCTTTCTCCTGGTTAAGTGTCGGTTGTTGGGGCGGGAGTTTACTTCTCTTATGGCTAGCACGGCAGGTCATGAACGGGCCAGAACTGACGAAACTGATACAGTGGCGAGTTTCACTCCGAATTGCGCATTATCGGCGTCAGGCATTGACGCAACCCGGACGCAAATGAATTGATCTGCGGCTATTTTTTGTCGCTTTTTGCTGGGACATCTCGCTGGCATCTACTACTTTCTTAATGTCATAAAACGAAAATCTTGCTGACATCTCACTGTCATTAAACACGTTATCTTGCTGATAAATCATACAAGATACGGTTAATCTATGTGAAAACCGTCGTTGTCATCAAACAGTAACAATCATTGCATATAACTGTCATCAAAGTGTCCTATTTTGCTCGTCGTAGCCACTTAAACAACGATTTACGATTCTTGCAGGAGACATTATGAACGTTATGCGTACCACTGTCGCAACTGTTGTCGCCGCGACCTTTTCACTGAGTGCATTTGCAGTTAACGCCGCTGCAAGTCTGACAGGTGCGGGTGCAACTTTCCCGGCGCCGGTGTATGCCAAATGGGCTGATACCTACCAAAAAGAAACGGGTAACAAGGTTAACTACCAGGGTATCGGTTCTTCTGGCGGCGTAAAACAGATCACTGCAAATACCGTTGACTTCGGCGCTTCTGATGCTCCGCTGGCTGACGATAAACTGGCTCAGGAAGGCCTGTTCCAGTTCCCGACCGTTATCGGTGGCGTTGTCCTGGCTGTTAACCTGGAAGGTTTCAAATCTGGCGAGCTGGTGCTGGATGGTAAAACACTGGGCGATATCTACCTGGGCAAAATCAAAAAATGGGATGACGCGGCAATTGCTAAGCTGAACCCGGGTAAAAAACTGCCTTCTCAGAACATCGCTGTCGTGCGTCGCGCTGATGGTTCTGGTACCTCTTTCGTGTTTACCAGCTACCTGGCAAAAGTTAACGAAGAGTGGAAATCATCTGTCGGCGCTGGCTCTACTGTTAACTGGCCGACCGGTCTGGGCGGTAAAGGTAACGACGGTATCGCTGCATTCGTACAACGTCTGCCGGGCTCAATTGGTTATGTTGAATATGCTTATGCTAAGCAGAATAACCTGACTTACACAAAGTTGCTGTCTGCTGATGGCAAGCCGGTTAGCCCGACCGAAGAAAGCTTCTCCAATGCGACGAAAAACATCGACTGGAGCAAATCTTTCGCGCAAGACCTGACCAACCAAAAAGGTGCTGATGTGTGGCCAATTACGTCCACCACCTTCATCCTGGTTCACAAAGAGCAGAAAAACCCTGAGCAGGGCGCAGAAGTACTGAAATTCTTCGACTGGGCATACAAAAACGGTGGCAAACAGGCTAATGACCTGGACTACGCTACCCTGCCTGAGAGCGTTGTTGCACAGATTCGCGCTGCATGGAAAACCAACGTGAAAGACAGCAGTGGTAAAGCACTGTACTAATCAAGGTTTTCTCAACGATGGCGGATAAGATAATTATCCGCCCTACCAAAATTCGGTAACATGCTGTTTTCGTAGGCCCGGTAAGCGTCATTGCCACCGGGCGTCGTTCAAAATGATGTCTAACGTAAAGAGTATCTTATGGCTGCAACCAAGCCGGCTTTTAACCCACCGGGTAAAAAAGGTGACATGATTTTCAGCGCGCTGGTAAAACTGGCTGCGCTGATTGTGCTATTGCTGCTCGGCGGCATTATCGTGTCTCTGATTTTCTCCTCATGGCCGAGTATCCAGAAATTTGGTTTTTCCTTCTTGTGGAACAAAGAATGGGATGCGCCGAATGAAACCTTTGGTGCTCTGGTGCCGATTTACGGCACGCTGGTAACGTCCCTTATCGCGTTGCTGATCGCCGTTCCGGTAAGTTTTGGTATCGCATTGTTCCTGACGGAACTGGCGCCCGGCTGGCTGAAACGCCCTCTTGGGATTGCAATTGAACTGCTGGCGGCTATTCCCAGTATCGTTTACGGCATGTGGGGCTTGTTTATTTTCGCGCCGCTGTTTGCCAAATATTTCCAGGAACCGGTCGGTAACGTCATGTCCTCTATTCCGTTTGTTGGTGCCCTCTTCTCTGGCCCGGCATTTGGTATTGGTATCCTGGCTGCGGGGGTTATCCTCGCCATTATGATCATTCCGTACATCGCCGCCGTTATGCGTGATGTATTCGAACAAACCCCGGTGATGATGAAAGAGTCTGCCTACGGCATCGGCTGCACCACCTGGGAAGTTATCTGGCGCATTGTCCTGCCGTTCACCAAAAATGGCGTTATCGGCGGCATTATGCTGGGGCTGGGGCGTGCACTGGGCGAAACCATGGCGGTGACCTTTATCATCGGTAACACCTACCAGCTCGACAGCGCATCGCTCTATATGCCCGGTAACAGTATTACCTCCGCGCTGGCGAACGAATTCGCTGAAGCTGAATCCGGTCTGCATGTTGCAGCCCTGATGGAACTGGGGCTGATCCTCTTCGTTATTACCTTTATCGTGCTGGCAATTTCAAAGTTCATGATTATGCGCCTGGCGAAAAATGAGGGGGCCCGATAATGGCTACGCTTGAAATGCAAACCACCGCAGAGCTGGCTGAATCCCGTCGCAAGATGCAGGCTAAGCGCCGTACCAAAAACCGTATCGCTCTGACGCTGTCGATGGCAACCATGGCATTTGGTCTGTTCTGGCTGGTCTGGATCCTGCTGTCGACCATCGGACGTGGTTTTGATGGGATGTCTCTGGCGCTCTTTACCGAAATGACGCCGCCGCCGAATACGGCGGGTGGTGGGCTGGCGAATGCGCTGGCGGGAAGCGCGCTGCTCATCTTCTGGGCGACCGCCGTTGGTACGCCACTGGGTATCATGGCGGGGATCTATCTGGCTGAGTATGGTCGTAAATCGATTCTGGCCGAAATTATCCGCTTCATTAACGATATTCTGCTTTCCGCACCGTCTATTGTTGTTGGCCTGTTCGTTTACACCATTGTGGTGGCGCAGATGCAACACTTCTCTGGCTGGGCGGGTGTGATTGCGCTGGCGCTGCTGCAGGTGCCGATTGTAATTCGTACCACCGAGAACATGCTGAAACTGGTGCCGGATAGTCTGCGCGAAGCGGCTTACGCGCTGGGGACACCGAAGTGGAAGATGATTTCCGCTATTACCGTGAAAGCTTCTGTCTCCGGGATCATGACTGGCGTACTGCTGGCGGTTGCGCGTATCGCGGGTGAAACCGCACCGCTGCTGTTTACCGCGTTATCGAACCAGTTCTGGAGCACGGACATGATGAGGCCGATTGCAAACTTACCGGTCACCATCTTCAAGTTTGCGATGAGCCCGTTTGCTGAATGGCAGCAACTGGCCTGGGCCGGTGTTCTGATTATCACGCTGTGTGTGCTGTTGCTGAACATTCTGGCGCGTGTCATTTTCGCGGCGAAGAAACACTAATTTTTACGGCGCGGTGAAACGCGGTGCCGAGTGAGGAAAGAGATAAATGAGTATGGTTGATACAACGCCGGGCAAAATTCAGGTTCGCGATTTGAACTTCTATTACGGCAAATTCCATGCCCTGAAAAACATCAGCCTGGACATTGCTAAAAACCAGGTAACGGCGTTTATCGGGCCGTCAGGCTGCGGTAAGTCTACGCTGCTGCGTACATTCAATAAAATGTTTGAACTGTATCCGGAGCAACGTGCAGAAGGCGAGATTCTGCTGGATGGGGATAACATCCTCACCAATACCCAGGACATCGCCCTGCTGCGTGCAAAAGTTGGGATGGTTTTCCAGAAGCCAACGCCGTTCCCGATGTCAATTTACGACAACATCGCCTTCGGTGTGCGTCTGTTTGAAAAACTATCTCGCGCCGATATGGACGAACGTGTGCAATGGGCCTTGACCAAGGCCGCATTATGGAACGAAACCAAGGATAAATTGCACCAGAGCGGGTACTCTCTTTCCGGTGGTCAGCAGCAGCGTCTGTGTATTGCCCGCGGGATTGCGATCCGTCCGGAAGTCTTATTGCTGGACGAACCTTGCTCGGCACTGGACCCCATTTCGACTGGTCGTATCGAAGAATTGATCACCGAGTTGAAGCAGGATTACACCGTGGTAATCGTCACCCACAACATGCAGCAGGCTGCGCGTTGTTCCGATCACACGGCGTTTATGTATCTCGGCGAATTGATTGAGTTCAGCAACACAGATGACCTGTTCACCAAGCCGAAGAAAAAGCAAACCGAAGATTATATTACTGGCCGCTACGGTTGATTTGCCATACAGCTTTCAGGCTCTAACTGTGTTGGCTGCCTTTGTTCACCCCGGTAGGACCGCGTGATGTACCCCGGGGATTCGCTCAGTTGCCGCCTTGTTATAGTCCAAAAATAGTTGGGCATCAGGAGACACCATGGACAACCTCAATCTTAACAAACATATTTCGGGCCAGTTCAACGCTGAGCTGGAGAGTATCCGTACTCAGGTCATGACCATGGGTGGGATGGTAGAGCAACAACTTTCTGATGCGATCACTGCGATGCATAACCAGGACAGCGAGCTGGCTCAGCGCGTTGTTGAGGGTGATAAGCAGGTGAATATGATGGAAGTGGCTATCGATGAAGCCTGTGTGCGCATTATTGCCAAGCGCCAGCCGACCGCCAGCGACCTGCGTCTGGTGATGGCGATCATTAAAACGATCGCTGAGCTGGAACGTATTGGCGATGTTGCCGATAAAATCTGCCGTACTGCGCTGGAGAAATTCTCTTCGCAGCACCAGCCGCTGCTGGTGAGCCTGGAATCTCTGGGTCGCCATACCGTGCAGATGCTGCACGACGTGCTGGATGCCTTCGCGCGTATGGATATTGACGAAGCGGTGCGTATTTACCGTGAAGATAAAAAAGTCGACCAGGAATATGAAGGTATCGTGCGTCAGCTGATGACCTACATGATGGAAGACCCGCGTACTATTCCGAGCGTATTGACCGCCCTGTTCTGTGCCCGTTCTATCGAACGTATCGGCGATCGTTGCCAGAATATCTGCGAATACATTTTCTATTTCGTTAAAGGCCAGGATTTCCGTCACGTAGGCGGCGATGAACTGGATAAATTGCTCGCCGGGAAAGACCCGAAAGAGTAATGCCCGCGCTTAACAAATAACGCCAGCGACATAACTGCTGGCGTTTGTTCACCAGAACTGCCGTTTATCTGTCCCTTCAGACGAGCGTTTCACCTTCACTCATCTGCAAACCTGCCGTTCTGATCCCGGAATAGATTACGAATGCTCAATGCGCTTTCTGTATCCGGCGCGTAAAAATGAGCCACGGATAAAATGCTGAATTAAAAATTCGCGGTAAATCACAATTTATTCTTTTGCTCGTTGCTGGCGGGTTAAAAATCGCTATGTTGTGGGCCTAAACTGGATTGCTACCGCTTTGCGGGCTAAACCTGACATCTCTTTTCGGAGGTGCCAGGTTTTTTGTTTTTTGGGCTGATGAAAAAACAGTCAGTCGCAAAGATGTATCCAGTACAGGATTGTTACTGCTTTAGACAGGCAAAACCTGAACCCATACCTGATTCGTCTCGGGTGGGTTCAGGTTTTTTTTTATCCAAAAAATGGTTGGATGGAAACCATGAAAAAAACAATACCCTTAATTCTGGCATCATCTTTTTTATACTCAGCTACCCCTGCGATGGCCGCGAGCGGAAATATGACCATCGAACAGCGTCTTGCGGCGCTGGAGAAGGATCTCAGCGAAACGAAAAAGGAACTACAGCGCTACAAGGACGAAGAGAAGAATAAGCAGGCGGTTTACTTTGCCCGGACCTCTTCTGCGCCTGTATCAACGGCGGCAAATACGGTGAAAGCGACTCCGGCTCCTGCCGCTGTGCTGGTTCAGACAGCGCCATCATCGGGCGCTCAACCATCGAAAACTGACGATGTTTCATCTATGTCGATGAAAGATCTCAGCAAGTTCGTTAAAGATGAAATTGGCTTTAGTTACAACGGCTATTTCCGTTCCGGTTGGGCGACTACCACGAATGGATCACCGAAATCCTGGGCTATCGGCTCGCTTGGGCGTTTTGGCAATGAATACACCAGCTGGTTTGATTTGCAGTTCTCCCAGCGCGTTTATAACGAAAATGGAAAGAGCGCAAAAGCGGTCGTCATGCTCGATGGTAACGTTGGGCAGTCCTATTCTGCTGGCTGGTTTGGTGATAACAGCACCAACGAAAACTACCTGCAATTTTCCGATATTTACCTCACCACCACTGGTTTCCTGCCATTCGCTCCGGAAGCGGACATGTGGGTGGGTAAGCACCAGCTTCCGAAATATGAAGTACAGATGCTCGACTGGAAAACGCAGCGTACCGACTCCTCTGGCGGCGCCGGGATTGAGAACATGAAGCTTGGCAGCGGTAAGCTCGATATTGCGCTGTTGCGTGAGGATATTGACCAGTACGACCGTTCACTCAGCCACTCACAGAAACTCAATACCAACACCGTTGATGTCCGCTACAAAGCCATTCCGTTGTGGGATAAAGCCGAGCTGATGGTCAATGGCCGTTACGCGATGGCGAACTCAACGGATACGCAGAAAGAGAACGTGAACGACAACGGGTATTACAAATGGAAAGATACCTGGATGTTTGGTACGGCGTTAACGCAAAAATTCAAAAACGGTGGTTATAACGAATTCAGCTTCCTGATGGCCAATAACTCACTGGCAAGCAGCTTTGCCCGCTACAGCGGTTCCAGCCCGTACATCGCATTCAATGGACGTTACTATGGCGATCACACCAACGGTACGGCGATTCGCCTGGTCTCGCAGGGTGAAACCTATCTGCGTGACGATGTGATCGTAGCCAACGCGCTGGTTTATTCACGAGGCGAAGATGTCTATAGCTATGAGACTGGTGCCCACAGTGATTTCACCAGCTATCGCGCGGTCGTGCGTCCGGCGTATATCTGGGACAAATACAACCAGACGGGCGTCGAACTGGCCTATTTCAATCAGCAGAACAAAAATCAGTACGGTACGAAGTTCAAAGAGGCTGGGTATAAAACCACGCTTTACCATACGCTTAAGGTCAACACCAGCATGCTGACGTCACGCCCGGAAATTCGTTTTTATGGTACCTACATCCATGCGCTGGACAACGAACTGGATAATTTCAGCTTCGCTGATGAGAAAAACAACCAGTTTGCCGCAGGCATTCAGGCTGAGGTCTGGTGGTAATGCCCGCACAATATCACTGCGTGAACGACAAAATAATATGAGGGATTTGATATGAAAAGAAACATCGCCTGTCTGACACTCGCCATCACCGCACTGCTTGGCAGCGCTGCCATTCCCGCCATTGCTGCGCCTTTTCCGGCAACCCCGGATTTATCGGTGCCGGTTAGTCAATATGTGACCCAGGTAAATGCCGATAAAAGCATTACCTTTCGCCTGTTTGCGCCATCAGCAAAACGGGTGTCAGTGGTTACCGGTTCCACCCCGGATAACTCTGTCTCCCATGATATGAGCAAAGATGAGAGCGGCGTCTGGTCCTGGAAAAGCGAATCTCTGGCGCCGAATCTGTACGAATACTACTTTGATGTGGATGGCTTCCGCTCGGTGGACACGGGAAGCCGTTTTCAGAAGCCGCAGCGTCAGGTCAATACCAGCCTTATCCTGGTGCCGGGAAGCATACTTGACGATCGCGCCGTTCCGCATGGCGATCTGTTGACCGTGACCTATCACTCGAAAGAGTTAGGTTCAGAGCGTCGCGTCTATATCTGGACACCGCCTGGCTATAACGGCAAAGGTGAACCGCTCCCGGTACTCTACTTCTATCATGGTTTTGGTGACACGGGGCTTTCCGCTATCGATCAGGGACGCCTGCCGCAGATCATGGATAATCTGCTGGCCGAAGGAAAAATCAAACCGATGCTGGTGGTGGTGCCGGATACGGAAACGGATATTGTGCAGGCGATTGCGGAAAACTATCCGCCGAAAGAGCGCCGCAAGACCTTCTATCCGTTGAATGCCAAAGCAGCCGATCGTGAACTGATGCATGACATTATCCCGATGGTCGATGGTCGATTCAATGTGCGTAAAGATGCAAGCGGGCGCGCGCTGGCTGGCTTATCGCAGGGCGGTTATCAGGCGCTGGTATCAGGTATGAATCATCTTGATAGCTTTGGCTGGCTGGCGACCTTGAGTGGCGTAACGACCACTACCGTTCCGGATGCTGGTGTTACCGCGCAGCTCAACAAACCTCAGGAGATCAATAAACAGCTGCATAACTTTACGGTGGTGGTGGGTGAAAAAGATTCCGTCACGGGTAAAGACATCGCCGGTCTGAAAAGCGATCTTGAGAAACAAGGCATTAAATTCGACTACAAGATGTACCCGGGTCTGAATCACGAAATGGATGTCTGGCGTCCGGCCTATGCCGAGTTTGTGCAGAAATTGTTTAAGTGATGCATTACGCCTCTCCCGCATCGGGGGAGGCGTTTACCGTTAGCGCGTAATGTTCCAGCCGCGCGCTTTCCACAATGCCGGAAGTTGCGAGAGTTCGGTGAACGTGGTCACCTGAGGATGGTCAATCGGTTTGTTGTGCTGATCGGCACAGAAATAAAACACTTCCATGCCCGCAGCGATACCCGATTGCACACCGGCCACCGAATCGTCGACCAGAATGCAGCGTGTCGTATTCACATGCAGCGCTTTTGCCGCATGGAACATCAGTTCCGGGTCGGGCTTCCAGCGTTGAATATCGTAACCGCTAAACAGGCGCTCCGGGAAATGGTGCAGAAGACCGGTTTTGCCAAGAGAGTGTTCCATTTTACTTACCGGGCCGTTAGAGACTACGCAGACTGGCACGCTGACCGCATCAAGTAGCTCCTTCGCCCCCGGAATAATTTCCAGCTCGGAATCAAACAGCCGCGCGACTTCGCTGCGAAAAACCGGCTCCAGCTTCGTCTTATCCAGTGTCACGCCGTGTTCTTCCCCTGTCACCTCGATGATCTCGTAGAGTTTCATGCCTTTGAAACGCTTGAACACCTCTTCAAGGTCGAGGGTGATGCCAGACTCTTTAAACATATGCACATATGCGCGCGAACAGATGACTTCACTGTCAACCAGGGTGCCGTCACAGTCGAAAAATAGTGCTTCAATTTGGGACATGCCATTTCCTGTATATTGCAAGTTTATCGTTTACTTAAGGCTAATTAGCCCACGCAATCGTTGCCGTATAAGCAAATTCAATGAAAAAAAGTGTCTGATAACCGTCAACATTGTCTCATTTTGGTATAGGATAGCGACGAATTTTCCCTCCTTGTTCGGAAATTGATAATGAGCCAACAACACACTACCCAGGCGTCGAGCCAAGGGTTGCTTGAGCGCGTGTTTAAACTGCGTGAACATGGCACGTCGGCACGCACCGAAGTGATCGCCGGTTTCACCACTTTTTTGACGATGGTTTACATCGTTTTTGTTAACCCGCAGATTTTGGGTGTCGCCGGGATGGACACCAGTGCGGTATTCGTCACCACCTGTCTGATTGCCGCGTTCGGCAGTATCCTGATGGGGCTGTTTGCTAACCTGCCGGTTGCGCTGGCACCCGCAATGGGCCTGAACGCCTTCTTCGCGTTTGTGGTTGTTGGTGCGATGGGGCTGTCCTGGCAAGTCGGGATGGGCGCGATTTTCTGGGGCGCAGTCGGTCTGCTGTTGCTGACTATCTTCCGTGTGCGTTACTGGATGATTGCTAACATTCCGGTCAGCCTGCGTGTAGGGATTACCAGCGGTATTGGTCTGTTTATCGGTATGATGGGCCTGAAAAACGCCGGTGTGATTGTCCCGAACAAAGATACGCTGGTGGCCATTGGTAACCTGACGTCTCACAGCGTTCTGCTGGGTATTCTGGGCTTCTTCATTATTGCTATTCTGGCCTCCCGCAATATTCACGCTGCGGTACTGATTTCTATTGTCGTGACCACCCTGCTGGGCTGGATGATGGGCGATGTGCAGTATCACGGGATTATTTCTGCGCCGCCGAGCGTGGCGAGCGTAGTGGGTAACGTTGACCTGGCCGGATCGTTCAACATTGGCCTGGCAGGCGTTATCTTCTCCTTTATGCTGGTTAACCTCTTTGACTCCTCCGGCACTCTGCTCGGTGTGACCGATAAAGCGGGTCTGGTTGATGAGAACGGTAAATTCCCGCGTATGAAGCAGGCGCTGTATGTTGACAGTATCTCTTCCGTGGCGGGTTCGTTCATCGGTACCTCTTCGGTGACCGCGTACATTGAATCCTCTTCCGGGGTCTCTGTGGGGGGCCGTACAGGTCTGACAGCTGTTGTCGTTGGCATCCTGTTCCTGCTGGTTATCTTCCTGTCACCGCTGGCCGGAATGGTTCCTGCGTATGCTGCTGCGGGCGCGCTGATTTATGTTGGTGTCCTGATGACCTCCAGCCTTTCTCGCGTGAAGTGGGATGATCTGACCGAAGCAGTGCCGGCGTTTATCACCGCCGTAATGATGCCGTTCAGCTTCTCAATTACCGAAGGTATCGCGCTGGGCTTTATCTCTTACTGTGTGATGAAGCTGTTCACCGGTCGCCTGCGCGACCTCAGCCCGTGTGTGGTTGTGGTTGCGGTGCTGTTCGTGCTGAAAATCGTCTTTATCGACGCGCATTAATTGCCATCGAAAGAAAAAGCCCGGTAGCCTCTGTGCTTACCGGGCTTTTTTGTCAGCGTCTTACGCGCTGAATGTAGTCGCCAAAGGCCGTCAACTGCCCGCTCAGATGATCGAGCGTACTCTGATCGACCACCTCTCCTGTTTGTTGATCCACTTTGCTTTGAATCACGCCGCCCATAAATTCCGGCTTGTTCATCACCATGGCATCAAGAAAGACCAGAATTTGCCGCAGATGGTATTGACAACGCGCGCCGCCTATCGCGCCCATTGAACTGGTCTGGATCAGCACCGGTTTGCCGGACAGCGGTTGTTCAGGAAGACGTGAGAGCCAGTCGATGGCGTTTTTCAACCCGCCTGGTACGGAATAGTTATATTCCGGGGTCACAATGACCACGCCATCCGCCTCGTGAATTTGTTGTGCAATCTCTTCGATGCGTGCGGGAAAACCCTCTTCCTGCTGCAGATCGGCATCATAAAGCGGAATATCGCCGATGGATGGTAATGGTAAAATGCCCATCCCCGCAGGGGCCAGTTTGGGTAGCGTCCGCGCAACCATCGCGTTAAACGATCCTTTACGCAAACTACCCAGTAACGTCACAACCTTAAGTGATGCAGACATAATGACTCCTTGCGATCGGATCAGTTAATAATAAGGGCTTTTTCTGCTGGTAAGCTGGTGAAGCGCATCAGGCAGGAGGCGGGATCGTTAGCGCGTGTCTGCACGTCCGGCAGAAAGCGCCACCCATTTTTACAATCAAACTCCCAGATCTTGAGGCTCTCGATAGCCGGCGTGACCGCAACCGACCAGATCAAAATGTCCTCAGCATCACATAACACTTCGACCTGAGCCAGATTGGGAACGCGCAGTCGCCCGGCACCAGGCAGCAGTTGCAGCATGGCAGGGGAATCCTGCATCTGATTAAGAAGCTTAAGCACGCTTTGTCTCAGGGTTGAGAGCTGTGCCTGCGCTTCGTTGGGATCGTTCTGATTATTGATCCACAGCAGTTCGTTACTGCTGAACTGCCAGGGTTTTTGTGCATGGGGGCTGTGAAAACTGCGGGTAGCGCGCTGTAACTCCATGTCCAGACCACACTCGCCTTCAGTGGTGATCGCCACGCCAACCATATTTCCGGCGTACGCCAGAGAGAAATGTGGCAGGCCAGGATCGGAAAATTTCGGGCGTCCGCTGGACTCAATTATGATGTCCGGGAGTTCGCTGATGCCATAAAGCATAAACATCATTTCGGCGAGCAGTGCCCGTGAAGCCAGATAGCGCGACTGCTGGTGTTCAGGAAGTTGCCGGGCGCTGTTATGACAGGCCTGGGAGAGTCGCGTTGAAACTAAACTTCCCTCTGAGAGGATCCCTCGTGCAAAATGCGTTGCCATTTTCCCTCCGTGATAATGGTCTGATGCAGGAAACGATAATCAACATTATCGCGCATACCGCATAGGTTTTAATGCGGAAAAACGCCGCTGAAAAGACCAATCTGGCCACATTTACAATATTTTTAGTCAATATGTGCCCATCTACATATTTCCTTCACAATTCATTCAATCGGCAATACGCGTGTCCAGTTGTAATTCACCTGAGCCAGTTTCAGCGTCCCTTCTACGCTGCCGTAGCGTTGCTGGCGATTTGCGAGGAAAAAGCATCGTAATGATGGGGGCAGGTATTGTGCACGATAACGTAATAGCGTGGTGTGCCAGAATGGCGGTGGCAGAGGAGTGTGTGCATGGCGGTCAAGCAGATGATTGCGCCAGGGGGATGCCAGTAGCGCTTCACAAAATTGCTGGCGCGCCTGTTGGCTTTTCTCATCAGGCATGCCCGCCAGTAAAATCTGGCCCGGTAGTGCAACCAGCCGCAGTTCACTTATGCGGACGGTATGGTGTCGCCAGCGCTGCCAGAGCGTCAGTAAAGTGGTTATGCTATCCGGCGGCTCTGCGGTGGTATAAAGCGGCAAAGTAACAGGCAGGAAGGTAAAGTGAAGGCCGTCGGCGGGCATAACATCGGCCAGCATATCGCCGTTTGCCTGTATTGCCAGTTGCTGGCGCAACGAGGCGACGGCACCTGATAACCGTGGCTGAATACCGCTGGCCAGCGCCAGTTTGTGCGGGTCGTAATAGTCTTGCTGCCTGATCGCGCCGCAATCAGGCGCTTTCTGCCAGGCGACCAGCGAACGTTCACTGGTCGCTTCGTAGAGCGCGGACAGAGCATCGGCCATCTGGCTCATTTACCGATACAGAAGCTGGAGAAAATACGGCCCAGCAGATCGTCGGAGGTAAACTCACCGGTGATCTCACTCAATGCCTGCTGCGCCAGTCTCAGTTCTTCTGCCAGCAGTTCACCAGCCCATGCGCCCAACAGCTGCGCTTTGCCCTGTTCAAGGTGACTGGCGGCGTCTGCCAGCGCCTGTAGATGACGACGACGCGCCAGAAAGCCGCCTTCCATGTTGGTATCAAAACCCATGCTCTGCTTGAGATGGTTACGTAACTCATCCACGCCTTCGCCAGTACGTGCCGACAGACGGATCAGTGAGTGACCATTCACATTGCTGATACCCGGCGTTTCGCCGGTCACATCGGCCTTATTACGCACCACGGTGATCGGCAGTTTAGCTGGCAGACGGGCGATAAAGTCGGGCCAGATTTCCGCCGGGTCAACGGCGCTGGTGGTGGTACCATCCACCATAAACAGTACGCGGTCTGCCTGCTCAATCTCCTGCCAGGCACGCTCAATGCCGATGCGTTCCACTTCATCACTGGCATCGCGCAACCCGGCGGTGTCGATAATATGCAACGGCATGCCATCAATGTGGATATGCTCACGCAATACATCGCGCGTGGTCCCGGCGATATCTGTCACGATCGCAGCCTCACGGCCCGCCAGCGCGTTCAGCAGGCTCGATTTCCCGGCATTTGGACGCCCGGCAATGACTACCTTCATCCCTTCGCGCAGCAGGCTGCCGTGGCGTGCTTCGGCGCGCACGGCATCTAAATCGCCCATCACGCTGTTGAGCTGAGCTTCAATTTTGCCGTCAGACAGAAAGTCGATTTCCTCATCCGGGAAATCAATTGCTGCTTCCACGTAGATGCGCAGGTGAGTGAGTGCTTCCACAAGGTGATTAATGCGGGTGGAAAAGGCCCCCTGCAGTGAGTTCAGCGCCGAGCGTGCCGCCTGCTCTGAACTGGCGTCAATCAGATCGGCAATGGCTTCCGCCTGGGCTAAATCGAGCTTGTCATTGAGGAATGCCCGCTCGGAGAACTCGCCTGGTTTCGCAATGCGTATGCCAGGGAGCATGAGAATACGTTTGAGCAGCAGATCAAGAATCACCGGGCCGCCGTGGCCCTGCAGTTCCAGTACGTCTTCGCCAGTAAATGAATTCGGGCCCGGAAACCACAGCGCAATACCCTGATCTAACGCGGTGCCGTCGGCGTCCTTAAACGGCAGATAGTCGGCGTAGCGGGGTTTTGGCAGCTTACCCAGCACGGCTTGCGCGACGTCACGCGCCTTGAGACCGGAAATACGCAGGATACCGACGCCACCGCGTCCCGGTGGGGTAGCCTGGGCGACGATTGTGTCGTTATGGCTCATGGTGACTCTCTATGTAGATGTAAAAAAGGCGGTCTATTGACCGCCTTCTGGCTAAATTTACCTTAGATACTCGAAATAATTCAAGTCGCCGGACAAAACGGCTAGCCGTTTTGAACTGCACCTGCGCTGGCCCTAAGGGGCGAGGCCAACGCATCTGCGGCTTGAAGAATGAAGAATATCAGGAGCTTTTCTTCTCGCGGCTATGCAGCCCACGTTTCTCCAGACCACGGTAAATCAGCTGCTGCTGAATAATGGTCACCAGGTTGCTGACGATATAGTACAGCACCAGACCTGACGGGAACCACAGGAAGAACACCGTGAAGATGACCGGCATAAAGGTCATAATCTTCTGCTGCATCGGGTCGGCCACAGTGGTCGGAGACATCTTCTGAATGAAGAACATCGTCACGCCCATCAGGATCGGCAGGATGTAGTACGGGTCTTGTGCAGACAGGTCATGGATCCACAGGGCAAACGGCGCATGGCGCAGCTCAACGGAACCCATCAGCATGTAGTACAGTGCAAGGAAGATTGGCATCTGGATAACCAGAGGGAAGCAACCACCCAGTGGGTTTACTTTCTCTGCCTTGTACAGCGCCATCATTTCCTGACTTTGACGCTGCTTGTCATCACCCAGACGCTCACGCATTGCCTGAATCTTCGGCTGCAGCATACGCATTTTCGCCATGGAGGTGTACTGCGCTTTAGTCAGCGGGTACATGATGCCACGAACGATAAAGGTGATTGCGATGATGGAGAAGCCCCAGTTACCCAGGAAGCTGTGGATCCATTTCAGCAGTTTGAACAACGGCTGAGAGATAAACCACAACCAGCCGTAATCCACAGTCAGATCCAGGTGCGGCGCAACGGCAGCCATTTTGTCCTGAATTTCCGGGCCGACCCACAGGGTGCTGCCCAGCGTACTGGTTTGACCCGGCTGAACCAGAACCGGCTCAGACTTATAACCAATAGCGGCAATACCATTGCCCAGGTTCGTCGTATAGAAGTTATTGGTGCCTTCGTTACGCGGAACCCATGCAGTAGCGAAATACTGCTGCAGCATTGCTACCCAACCGCCTTTTGCGCTGACGTTCAGGTTTTCGTTATCGGCGATGGTGTCAAATTTGTATTTTTCATACTTCGCGTCCGGCGTGGAGTACGCAGCGCCGCGGAAAGTATGCAATGCAAAGTTGCTGCTGCCCGTGTCGCGGTGCGACGGCAGATTGATGGACTGCTTGAGCTGGCCGAAGGTGGCGACTTCCAGCGGTTTTTCGCCGGCGTTCTGCACGTTGTAGCCCACATTCACCGCGTATTCACCGCGTTTCAGGGTGAAGGTTTTGGTGAAGGTGTTACCAGCAGCATCGGTATAGGTCAGCGGGATTGCCAGTTCGTTCTGACCATCGGCCAGCACAAACGCATCTTTTTCGCTGTTGTACAGAGGACGTGGGCCGTTTGCCGGATTATCCGGGCCGTCGCGACCGGTCAGCCCGCTCTGCGCCTGATAGATAAACTGCGGCGTCGTTTCCAGTAACTGGAACGGCTCACTGGAACCCAGCTCTTTTGGATAACCTAAAAGCTGTGCTTGTTCGACATCACCACCACGAGTGTTGATAGTCAATTCCAGCACGTCGGTTTTAACCGTAATCAGTTTCCCCTGGCCACTGGCTGGTACGCCCTGGTCGGCTGCGTTACCCGCTGCGGTGGTCGTAGTCTGCGTGGTCTGTTGCTGAGGCTGAGGATTTTTATCCTGCTCCCAGGCTTGCCAGATCATGAAAGACACGAACAACAAAGCGATGACAAAAAGATTGCGTTGCGAATCCATCGTTAGTGTTCTCTGGTATTAAAGGGTCCTGGCGGGACGGGGTCGTCTCCACCCGGGTGTAAAGGGTGGCATTTTAATACGCGTTTCACTGTCAACCAACTGCCTTTTATCACTCCAAACCTGCGCAATGCCTCAATTCCATAGCGAGAGCATGTCGGGTTGAAACGGCAACGCGGCCCGAGTAGCGGACTAATCAGGATTTGATAGACCCGAATCAGGCCTATCAGGAGCCGAGTGCCAGGCGACAATGGCGGCGCCATAATTTTTCCAACGCTTCCGAAAGAGCACGGTTATCGAGGTCAGCAACCCCTTTTTTCGCCACTACCACGAAATCCATTGCCGGGAGTTCGTGTTGACGCAAACGAAAACTTTCACGCGTCAGACGTTTAATCCGATTGCGTTCATGTGCACGTTTGACATTTTTCTTAGCGACGGTGAGACCGATACGGGGATGCCCCAGCGAATTCAGGCGGCCGAGAATGGTGATTTGCGGCGTGCCAGCCCGTTGTGGCTGCTGGAAGACGAAAGTGAAATGATTGGGAGTTAACAAACGTAACTCCCTGGGAAAAGCGAGCTTAACCACTCGGGGGTTAGCTTTTATTACTTGGAAACGGTCAGACGTGCGCGGCCTTTAGCGCGACGACGAGCCAGAACCTGGCGACCATTTTTAGTAGCCATACGAGCACGGAAGCCGTGAGAACGGTTGCGCTTCAGTACGGACGGTTGAAAAGTGCGTTTCATGGCGATTTCTACCTAAACTTGAATAAATTCAATGGCTTTTTTGGATATCCGAACGAATATCGCACGACGGACGCCGAAGCCATGGGTGATTAAAGAGGCCGGATTGTAATAATTGTACACTCCGGAGTCAATTCTCTTTCCTTATAACACGCTTATTTTTGCACAGTTTCGCGTAAAAAATAAGCAGTGCTCGACGACTAAAACGAGCAAAGCACGCCGGGTGGAGGATTATACGGCCTGGCGGGCAAAGCGCAAGGATCCGCCTGGATCTTCATTAGATCGATTAAGCAGGAAATCGGCATTACTCATTAAATTTTCCAATATGCGGCGTAAATCGTCCCGCACTGCACCTGGGATCGATTACACTTACCCGATTCCGAATCCCCCTGTGGATAAATCGTGAAGAATCTGTGATAAACAGAAGATCTCTGACGCAGTTTAGGCTATGATCCGCGGTCCCGATCGCGATCCGTGGATCGTGAACAGGGCAAAGTACACTTTCCTTAAAGGTGCAATGATGCAGCCAGAAGGAAGCGTGTAAAACCGCAGATAGCGGTTCGCACGTCACCCTCGTTGGGTCTGATCGACGTGTGTCAACAATCATTAATGTTTCTGCCTTTTATTTATCGATTTTTGTTCGAGTGGAGTCCGCCGTGTCACTTTCGCTTTGGCAGCAGTGTCTTGCCCGATTGCAGGATGAGTTACCAGCCACAGAATTCAGCATGTGGATCCGCCCGTTGCAGGCGGAACTGAGCGATAACACGCTGGCTTTGTATGCGCCAAACCGTTTTGTGCTCGATTGGGTAAGAGATAAATATCTCAATAATATCAATGGGCTGCTGAATGATTTCTGCGGTGCGGACGCTCCGCAGCTGCGCTTTGAAGTCGGTACGAAGCCCGTCACTCAGGTTCACCGGGAACCGGCCCATGTCGCTGCGCCTGTACAGACGACTCACGTACAGCCACAGCGCGTTGCGCCGGCGGTACGTCCTGGCTGGGATAACGTTCCTGCGCCGGCTGAGCCAACCTACCGCTCCAACGTCAACCTGAAACATACCTTTGATAACTTCGTTGAGGGTAAGTCAAACCAGCTGGCGCGCGCGGCGGCGCGTCAGGTGGCGGATAATCCGGGCGGCGCCTACAATCCACTGTTCCTTTATGGCGGTACGGGTTTGGGTAAAACGCACCTGTTGCATGCGGTGGGCAATGGCATTATGGCGCGTAAACCCAATGCCAAAGTGGTGTATATGCACTCCGAACGTTTTGTCCAGGACATGGTAAAAGCTCTGCAAAACAATGCGATCGAAGAGTTTAAACGCTACTACCGCTCCGTTGACGCCCTGCTTATCGATGACATCCAGTTCTTTGCCAATAAAGAACGATCTCAGGAAGAGTTTTTCCACACCTTTAACGCGTTGCTGGAAGGTAATCAACAGATCATCCTGACATCAGATCGTTATCCTAAAGAGATCAACGGTGTTGAAGATCGTCTTAAATCCCGCTTCGGTTGGGGTCTGACGGTCGCGATCGAGCCGCCTGAACTGGAAACCCGCGTCGCGATCCTGATGAAAAAGGCCGACGAGAATGATATTCGTCTGCCAGGTGAAGTGGCCTTCTTTATTGCCAAGCGTCTGCGCTCTAACGTGCGTGAGCTGGAAGGGGCACTGAACCGCGTGATTGCCAACGCCAACTTTACCGGCCGGGCGATTACCATTGATTTCGTGCGTGAAGCGCTGCGTGATTTGCTGGCGCTGCAGGAAAAACTCGTCACCATCGACAATATTCAGAAGACGGTGGCGGAGTATTACAAGATTAAGGTCGCGGACCTGCTGTCGAAGCGTCGCTCGCGTTCTGTCGCGCGTCCGCGTCAGATGGCGATGGCGCTGGCGAAAGAGCTCACCAACCACAGTCTGCCGGAAATTGGCGATGCGTTTGGTGGTCGTGACCATACTACCGTGCTACACGCCTGCCGCAAGATTGAGCAGTTGCGTGAAGAGAGCCACGATATCAAAGAAGATTTTTCCAATTTAATCAGAACATTATCATCGTGACGCTATGAAATTTACCGTTGAACGTGAACATCTCTTAAAGCCGCTGCAACAAGTTAGCGGCCCGCTGGGCGGTCGCCCGACGTTACCCATTCTCGGTAATCTGCTGCTTCAGGTTGCAGACGGTACGCTTTCGCTGACCGGTACCGATCTTGAAATGGAAATGGTGGCCCGTGTTGCGCTCGTCCAGCCACATGAGCCCGGCGCGACTACCGTCCCGGCGCGGAAATTCTTTGATATCTGCCGTGGTTTGCCGGAGGGCGCGGAAATCGCCGTCCAGCTTGAAGGCGAGCGTATGCTGGTGCGTTCTGGCCGCAGCCGTTTCTCCCTTTCCACGCTACCTGCCGCCGATTTCCCGAATCTGGATGACTGGCAAAGCGAGGTGGAGTTCACTCTGCCGCAGGCCACAATGAAACGTTTGATTGAAGCCACTCAGTTCTCGATGGCGCATCAGGATGTGCGTTATTACTTAAACGGCATGCTGTTTGAAACCGAAGGCGAAGAGCTGCGTACCGTGGCAACTGACGGTCACCGCCTGGCGGTATGTTCTATGCCTGTCGGTCAGCCTCTGCCCAACCATTCGGTGATCGTGCCGCGTAAAGGGGTGATTGAACTGATGCGTATGCTCGACGGCGGCGACAATCCGCTGACCGTGCAGATTGGCAGCAACAACATCCGGGCACATGTCGGCGACTTTATCTTCACATCGAAGCTGGTCGATGGCCGTTTCCCGGATTATCGCCGCGTATTACCGAAAAATCCGGACAAACACCTGGATGCCGGTTGCGACATCCTCAAACAGGCGTTTGCGCGCGCGGCCATTCTCTCGAATGAGAAATTCCGCGGTGTGCGTCTGTATGTCAGCGAAAACCAGTTGAAAATTACTGCTAACAACCCGGAGCAGGAAGAAGCGGAAGAGATTCTGGATGTGACCTATTCCGGTAGCGAAATGGAGATTGGTTTCAACGTCAGTTATGTGCTGGACGTACTTAATGCGCTGAAGTGCGAAAATGTGCGCATTATGCTGACGGATTCCGTTTCGAGCGTGCAGATTGAGGATGCGGCATCACAATCCGCAGCTTACGTCGTCATGCCTATGAGGTTGTAGAGAATATCGGGCTATCTTACTTGCCATTTTCAACCTGGACAGTGCTCGCCCCTGTCACGTACTTCGTGTACGCTCCAGGGTTTGCGCGCAGTCCGAGTTGAAACTGGCTGCGCCGATTACGCCCTGGCCTGAAGAAACCCGGATATGTCACTGACACGCCTCCTAATCAAAGATTTCCGCAATATCGAAAATGCGGATCTCGCTTTATCTCCCGGCTTTAACTTCCTGGTTGGCGCTAACGGCAGCGGCAAAACCAGCGTGCTGGAAGCCATCTATACGCTCGGCCATGGTCGGGCGTTTCGCAGTTTGCAAATTGGCCGCGTCATTCGCCATGAGCAGGAGTCATTTATTCTGCACGGGCGTTTGCAGGAGGCGGAGCGTGAAATCGCCATTGGTCTGACGAAAGACAAACAGGGCGACAGCACCGTGCGTATCGATGGAACCGATGGCCACAAGGTGGCAGAACTGGCGCTACTGATGCCCATGCAGTTGATTACCCCGGAGGGGTTTACTTTACTCAACGGCGGCCCCAAATACAGAAGAGCGTTCCTCGACTGGGGATGTTTTCACAATGAAGTCGGCTTCTTTAATGCCTGGAGCAACCTTAAGCGGCTGCTTAAACAGCGTAATGCCGCGCTACGGCAGGTAAGCCACTACGGCCAGTTGCGCCCGTGGGATAAGGAACTGATCCCTTTGGCGGAACAAATCAGCCTGTGGCGTGCCGAATACAGTGCCGGTATCGCCGAAGATATGGCCGACACCTGCAAACAATTTTTACCGGAGTTCTCTCTGACCTTTTCTTTCCAGCGCGGCTGGGAAAAAGAGACGGATTATGCCGAAGTGCTGGAGAAGAACTTCGAACGCGATCGCCTGCTGACTTACACCGCACATGGCCCGCACAAGGCGGATTTCCGTATACGTGCTGACGGTGCGCCGGTGGAAGATACGCTTTCCCGTGGGCAGCTAAAACTCCTGATGTGTGCGCTGCGCCTGGCGCAGGGAGAATTTTTAACCCGCGAGAGTGGTCGCCGCTGTTTGTACCTGATAGATGATTTTGCCTCGGAGCTGGATGATGCGCGTCGCGGGCTGCTTGCCAGCCGCTTAAAAGCCACGCAATCACAGGTTTTCGTCAGCGCGATAAGCGCTGAACACGTACTGGACATGTCGGACAAAAATTCGAAGATGTTCACCGTGGAAAAGGGTAAAATAACGGATTAACCCAAGACAAAATGAGCGAGAAACGTTGATGTCGAATTCTTATGACTCCTCCAGTATCAAAGTCCTGAAAGGGCTGGATGCGGTGCGTAAGCGCCCGGGTATGTATATCGGCGATACGGATGACGGCACCGGTCTGCACCACATGGTATTCGAGGTGGTAGATAACGCTATCGACGAAGCGCTCGCAGGTTACTGTAAAGACATTGTTGTCACGATCCACAGCGATAACTCCGTCTCCGTACAGGATGATGGTCGTGGGATCCCAACCGGTATTCACCCGGAAGAGGGTGTCTCAGCAGCCGAAGTCATCATGACCGTGCTGCACGCGGGCGGTAAATTCGATGATAACTCTTATAAAGTCTCCGGTGGTCTGCACGGCGTAGGCGTTTCGGTTGTAAACGCCCTGTCGCAGAAACTGGAACTGGTTATCCAGCGTGATAATAAAGTTCACCGTCAGATCTACGAACATGGTGTGCCGCAGGCACCGCTGGCCGTGACGGGCGAGACAGAAAAAACCGGTACCATGGTGCGTTTCTGGCCGAGCTATGAAACCTTCACTAACGTCACCGAATTTGAGTATGAAATTCTGGCGAAACGTCTGCGCGAGCTCTCCTTCCTGAACTCTGGCGTATCCATCCGCCTGAAAGACAAGCGCGACGGTAAAGAAGACCATTTCCACTACGAAGGCGGGATAAAGGCATTTGTTGAGTATCTCAACAAGAACAAAACGCCGATCCATCCGAATATCTTCTACTTCTCCACCGAAAAAGACGGTATCGGCGTCGAAGTGGCGCTGCAGTGGAACGATGGTTTCCAGGAAAATATCTACTGCTTCACCAACAATATTCCGCAACGCGATGGCGGTACCCACCTTGCAGGCTTCCGTGCGGCGATGACCCGTACTCTGAACGCCTACATGGATAAAGAAGGCTACAGCAAAAAAGCGAAAGTCAGCGCCACCGGTGACGACGCCCGTGAAGGCCTGATTGCAGTAGTTTCCGTGAAAGTGCCGGACCCTAAATTCTCCTCACAGACCAAAGACAAACTGGTCTCCTCCGAGGTGAAATCGGCCGTAGAACAGCAGATGAACGAACTGCTGGCGGAATACCTGCTGGAAAATCCATCTGACGCGAAAATCGTGGTTGGCAAAATTATCGATGCGGCGCGTGCCCGTGAAGCGGCGCGTAAAGCCCGTGAAATGACACGTCGTAAAGGGGCGCTGGATTTAGCGGGCCTGCCGGGCAAACTGGCCGACTGTCAGGAGCGCGACCCGGCACTGTCTGAACTGTACCTTGTGGAAGGGGACTCTGCGGGCGGCTCTGCAAAACAGGGGCGTAACCGTAAGAACCAGGCGATTCTGCCACTGAAAGGTAAAATCCTTAACGTTGAGAAGGCGCGCTTTGACAAGATGCTCTCTTCTCAGGAAGTGGCGACGCTCATCACTGCGCTTGGCTGCGGCATTGGTCGCGACGAGTACAACCCGGACAAATTGCGTTATCACAGCATTATTATCATGACCGATGCGGACGTCGACGGCTCGCACATCCGTACGCTGCTGTTGACCTTCTTCTATCGTCAGATGCCGGAAATCATTGAGCGCGGTCATGTCTATATTGCCCAGCCGCCGCTGTACAAAGTGAAAAAAGGCAAGCAGGAACAGTACATTAAAGACGATGAGGCGATGGATCAGTACCAGATCGCCATCGCTCTGGACGGTGCTACCCTGCACACCACCGAAGGCGCGCCTGCGCTGGCCGGTGAAGCGCTGGAAAAACTGGTCTCTGAATACAATGCCGCGCAGAAGATGATTGGTCGTATGGAACGTCGCTTCCCGCGCGCGCTGCTGAAAGAGTTGGTATATCAGCCGACGCTAACCGAAGCTGACCTGGGCAACGAGCAGTCAGTCACCCGCTGGGTGAATGCGCTGGTCACCGAGCTGAACGAGAAA
Organism: Phytobacter palmae; assembly: GCA_900112785.1. Lineage (GTDB taxonomy): Bacteria > Pseudomonadota > Gammaproteobacteria > Enterobacterales > Enterobacteriaceae > Phytobacter > Phytobacter palmae. The sequence goes on from FONB01000015.1 coordinate 53,820, forward strand.
GAGCAGCACGGTAGCGTCTGGAAGTTCGACATTCGCGAAAATGCGGAACTGAACCATTTCGAGCCGATTATTCGTGTGCGTACCCACGGTGTTGATACGGACTATCCGCTGGATAATGAGTTTATCGCCGGTGGTGAATATCGCCGTCTGTGCACGCTGGGTGAAAAACTGCGTGGTCTGATTGAAGACGATGCGTTTATCGAACGTGGGGAGCGTAAGCAGCCTATCGCCAGCTTTGAACAGGCGCTGGACTGGCTGGTAAAAGAGTCCCGTCGTGGCCTTGCGATCCAGCGTTATAAAGGTCTGGGTGAAATGAACCCGGATCAGCTGTGGGAAACCACTATGGATCCAGAAAGCCGCCGCATGCTGCGCGTGACCGTTAAAGATGCAATTGCCGCAGACCAATTGTTTACCACCCTGATGGGTGATGCCGTTGAGCCGCGCCGTGCCTTTATCGAAGAGAACGCCCTGAAAGCAGCGAACATCGATATTTAATCGTCGCTTTACAGCCATACCTGGGCCGCGCTTTTAGCGCGGCTTTTTTACGGGGTCAGGAAAATCCAGCGACATCGCCGTCGGTAAGCGGCTCACCAGCGTGTCTATGGCAATTCTCATCCTCAACGGCAGATGTGGCGTCTTCTGCCAGACCGCATGAACGTCAAAGCGCACATCCGGCGCCTGCCTGAAGAGCAGGACGAGTTTCCCATTCTGAATCTCTTTGCTTGCCATCCAGCAGGGCAACCATGCAATGCCGTGTCCGGCTATCGCTGCGTCGCAGATTGCCTGTAAATCATCCATATTGAGTGATGAGCGAAGAACCAGGGTTTGCGGCTTTCCTTCGTTATCCGCAAGTTGCCAGGGTAAAATTCTGCCTGCTTGCAGATAGTTAATGGCCGTATGCTGACGTAAATCGGCAACGGTTTCTGGATGGCCTTTTTTCATCAGATAATCCGGCGCGGCGCACAGAACCATTTGATGCTCACCCAGTTTTCTGGCGGCCAACACGGTGCTGTCTGCCAGAGCGCCGTTACGTACCGCCATATCGAATCCTTCCTCCACGAGATCCACTACCCTGTCGCTGAATGACATTTCCAGCTCAAGCCCGGGGTGTTCCTGCGCCAGCGCTATCAGCAGCGGGGCGACGCACTGACGACCAAATAACACTGGCATAGCCACGCGCAGGCGGCCGCTCACCTGTTGCTTCCCTGTCTCCAGCAGCGATTCTGCGCTGCGGATCTCCTCCAGCGCGCGCAGACAACGCTCATAAAAAAGCGCGCCGTTATCGGTCAGCCGCTGACTGCGGGTGGTGCGCTGAAACAGGCGTACCCCCAGTCGTTGTTCAAGCCGGGCGATGCTTTTTCCCACTGCCGAACGTGACAAATGCAGGCGGACCGCGGCCTGAGCAAAACTGCCCGCTTCAACGGCAGCCACAAAAACGGGAATATCTTTCAGCGTATCGCTCATGAATTGTATCCATTTTTGCATCAATAAAGAGAAAACTTATCGCCACTGGCGACTCTTAGTCAACGTTAGACTATCGATAGTGAAACTCATTTGATGGCAGGAGAAACAGGATGGCAGAGACGATGCAACGCTGGTCAATGGACGCCCTCGGGCGCGACAACCTCAGACTTATCCGGGAGCCCCTCCCTCAGCCTGGCCCGGGTGAAGTACGTGTGCGGGTGAATGCCGTTGCGCTCAACTATCGCGACAAAATGGTTATTGAAGGCAACATGCCAATTTCCCGCACCTTCCCCTTTACACCGGCTTCTGACATGGCGGGTGTCGTGGACAGTGCTGGCGGGGGTGTAACGCGTTTCAAAGCCGGAGCACGCGTTATTTCGAACTTCTTCCCGGAGTGGATCGACGGCAAGCCAAAAGCGGACGCACGCATTTTGCCCTACCGAACCCTCGGAGGTTATTTCCAGGGAATGCTGGCCGAGTACGTGATTATGAATGAAAACTGGCTGGTTGCCGCCCCGGAAACCCTGGATGACGCAGAGGCCAGCACCTTGCCTTGTGCAGGGCTGACGGCCTGGTTCGCGCTGGTGGAGCGGGGCAATTTACGCGCCGGTCAGTCGGTGCTGGTACAAGGGACGGGTGGGGTGGCGATATTCGCGCTACAAATCGCCAAAGCGCAGGGGGCGCAAGTGTTTGTCACGTCCGGCAGTGATGAAAAACTGGCGCAGGCAAAAAAACTGGGGGCTGTTCAGGGTATTAATCGGCTAAAAGGCGACTGGGTTGAGGAGATACTGACGCTGACTGAAGATCGCGGCATTGACCATATTATTGAAACCGTGGGCGGGGAAAATCTGAAACATTCCCTGCGAGCCGTGGCGGTTCATGGGCGAATCTCAGTCATTGGCGTGCTGGCCGGGAGTGAAATCTCGCTGCCTGCCAGTGAACTGTTGCTGAAATCGCCGGTGATCCAGGGGATTGGTGTCGGTCACCGCCGTGCGCTTGAAGATCTGGTGCGTGCTGTTGATGTCAATGGGCTGAAACCTGTGATTGAGCATCGCTACCACTTCAACGAGCTTGCACAGGCATTTGAACATCTTGACCGCGGCGCGTTCGGCAAAATAGTTCTTACCCGCGAGTGAGCCTTCGTTCCCCGGGATTGGTGTAAAAGGGGTGTTTCTGTTGCGCAATGTAGCTCTATTTTTGTGTGCTTAATCGCGTTAGCATGAGGCAGTACTCATTTATCCCGGGGATCTCATGGCTATCAAACTTATTGCAATCGATATGGACGGCACCTTACTGCTGCCTGACCACACAATTTCACCTGCTGTAAAAAACGCGATCGCCGCGGCGCGTGAAAAAGGAGTGAAAGTGGTGCTGACGACAGGCCGCCCTTATGCCGGGGTTCATGCCTACGTTAAAGAGCTGCATATGGAACGGGAAGGTGATTACTGCATTACTTACAACGGCGCGCTGGTGCAAAACGCCCATGATGGCAGCACGGTGACACAAACGGCACTGAGCTATAACGATTACCGCTATCTGGAAAAACTGTCCCGCGAAGTCGGTTCGCACTTCCACGCGCTCGATCGCAATACGCTGTACACCGCCAACCGCGATATCAGCTTCTACACGGTGCACGAATCCTATGTCGCCACTATCCCGCTGGTGTTCTGTGAGCCGGAAAACATGGATCCGAACACACAGTTTCTCAAGGTGATGATGATTGATGAACCGGAAATCCTCGATAAAGCGATTGCCCGCATTCCGGCAGAGGTGAAAGAGAAATATACCGTACTGAAAAGCGCGCCGTACTTCCTCGAAATGCTTGATAAGCGCGTCAATAAAGGTACCGGGGTGAAATCTCTGGCCGAGGTTCTGGGCATCAAGCCGGAAGAGATCATGACCATCGGCGATCAGGAAAACGACATCGCCATGATCGAGTATGCTGGCGTGGGTGTGGCAATGGATAACGCCATTCCGTCGGTGAAAGAAGTGGCCAATTTTGTCACCAAATCCAACCTCGAAGATGGCGTAGCGTATGCCATTGAGAAGTTTGTGCTGAATTAATCTGCCGCCAGGCAGGGGCGATCAGGCCCTTGCCTGCGTATGCGTCGCTTTCTGCATCGGGATATGACCAGCCCCACTTTTCATGATCAGACCGCGTATCCATGGTGTCGTCAGACAACGATTTTTGATGACTTTTCCCAGCAATTTCACGCGTAATCTTCGCGTTTTCTTCCAGTATTCTGCGTTGCGGTTTTTTGTTTCTCCGCATAATACTTCTGCCAGAATTTCCGCGCTATCCAGTGCATAGCTGATCCCTTCCAGCGAACTGGCGCTGATAAATCCAGCCGCTTCGCCAATCAGAAACGCATTCTCTTTACCGCAGACAAAATCCGCCCAGCGGGACGGGCACAGCACTGTGCATTTCTCTGTTTTCACCGCGTCGCCAAAGCGGAAATCAAAGGGTTCAAGGCGCTGTTTGAGGCGGTTAAAACTCTCTCTGCCATCCTTCATGGCAAATGCCCCACCGAAAATGAAATAACCATCTTTGCAAATACTCCATGCATAACAATCCGTTGTCTCATTATCAAACACGCAGGAATAAAACGGTGACGAGTGACGGTCTTTGAACCACTGCTGCAGCGAGACGTACTTGCGGATCTCATGAGCGGGATACAGAAAACGCCGCACCATGGAGTTCGCACCATCGCCGCCCACCAGATAATCTGCCGTCGCTTCCTGTGTTTCACCGTCAACCACGTATGTCAGATGCCAGAGGCTGTCCTGTCGGTTGATCTTTTTACACAAAGCGTCGTGGTGAACAGTGACCGACGCAGGGATTAATGATTTCATCCATAAATCAAAGGCATGTCTGTCAATATTGACGTAACTGCGTTGATAATTCCGCTCAATTCCCGTTTGCACATCCAGCGTCTGTACGCTGAAAATTTGCGGATCGGCCAGCACCTGCACCGGCAGCGTAATACCCGCACGGATAAATGAACGTTGCGCGTCCGGGGCCAGCAATCCGCCACATGGTTTCATAAATCCGCCCGTCCCGCATTGTTGCTTTTTGTCTAATGCCAGCACGCTCATTCTGCCTGCTAACTGCCGCGCCAGCGCTGCTCCCGCAGGCCCCAAACCAATAATCGCCACATCAAAATGCTGCATATCCCCTCCTCATGTTGATTAGGACGATAAGCGGCTCGGGTGAAGTGAAGGTGAAGTAAAGACGGTTAATTTTGTGATCTATCGTTCATTTTGCGATCTAAATTGTAGTACAACAATAATTAATTGTACTACATTCGATTTCATCGAAAGAAAAGTAAGCGCTGTTTGTACTGCAAGGATGAGGTGAAAATCGCCGGTCGAGGTAAAGTAGGCATGCATACACAGCAAATAAGGGCATGCCATGACACTCACCAAAACTGACCGCATCGTCATCACGTTAGGGCACCAGATTGTGGCCGGGAAATATGTCCCCGGCTCAGCACTTCCGGCAGAAGCAGAGCTCTGCGAGGAATTTGAAACCTCGCGCAACATCATTCGCGAAGTCTTTCGTTCATTAATGGCGAAGAGGCTCATCGAGATAAAACGATATCGCGGCGCATTTGTGGCACCGCGCAATCAGTGGAATTACCTCGATACCGAAGTACTGCAATGGGTACTGGAAAACGACTATGACCCGCGACTCATCAGTGCGATGAGCGAGGTGCGAAACCTCGTGGAGCCGGCCATTGCTCGCTGGGCGGCAGAGCGCGCAACCTCAAGCGATTTGGCGCAAATCGAGGCAGCGCTCAACGACATGATTGCGAATAACCAGAATCGCGATGCGTTCAATGAGGCGGACATTCGTTACCACGAAGCGGTGCTGGCGTCGGTACATAATCCAGTCTTACAGCAATTAACCGTGGCGATCAGTTCGCTTCAGCGGGCGGTATTTGAACGAACCTGGATGGGCGATGAAGCCAACATGCCAAAAACGCTCCAGGAACATAAGGCGCTGTTCGATGCGATACGGCATCAGGACGGTGATGCAGCAGAGCAGGCGGCGCTCACCATGATCGCCAGCTCTACCCGAAGGCTTAAGGAAATCACATGACATCTCGCTACATCGCAATTGACTGGGGGTCGACCAACTTACGCGCCTGGCTTTATCAGGAGGCAGAATGCCTGGAGAGCAGACAATCAGAAGCAGGTGTTACGCGCCTGAATGGCAAATCCCCACAAGCGGTGTTAGCAGAAATTACCCACGGCTGGCGCAATGAGCAAACGCCGGTAGTGATGGCAGGGATGATTGGCAGCAATGTCGGCTGGAAAGTGGCTCCTTACTTACCCGTTCCTGCCTTTTTCTCTGCTATTGGCGAGCAGTTGACCGCCGTTGGCGACAATGTCTGGATTATTCCCGGCCTGTGCGTTTCTCGCGACGATAACCACAACGTAATGCGTGGCGAAGAGACGCAACTCCTGGGCGCACGCGAACTTTCTCCCTCTTCTGTTTATGTGATGCCGGGCACCCACTGCAAATGGGTGCGTGCAGATGCCTACCAGATTCATGATTTTCGCACCGTGATGACGGGTGAATTGCATCATTTGTTGCTCCACCATTCGCTGGTGGGCGCGGGGCTGCCGGAGCAGGAGGTGTCACCTGCGGCATTTACGTCCGGGCTCGAACGCGGCCTCGCTACGCCCGCTATTCTGCCGCGACTGTTCGAAGTCCGTGCCGCTCATGTGCTCGGTAAATTGCCGCGTGAACAGGTTAGCGAGTTTTTATCAGGCCTGCTGATTGGCGCCGAAGTAGCCAGCATGGCTGAGCACTATCCCGAGCATCAGGTCACCATCGTTGCGGGAAACACTCTATCCGGCCGCTATCAACAGGCGCTGGAGGCAGTTGGCCGCAAGGCTGTGGTCATCTCCGGCGACACCGCATTTCAGACAGGAATAAGGAGCATCGCTCATGCAGTGGCAAACTAACCTTCCGCTTATCGCAATATTACGAGGCGTTACCCCTGATGAAGCGCTGGCGCACGTCGGCGCGGTCATTGACGCTGGTTTTGATGCGGTAGAGATCCCGCTTAATTCACCCCAGTGGGAAAAAAGCATACCGGCTATCGTCGCGGCGTATGGCGACAAAGCACTTATCGGCGCGGGCACCGTTCTCAGGCCGGAGCAGGTTGACCAACTGGCTGAGATGGGCTGCAAACTGATCGTCACCCCCAATATTCAGCCCGACGTCATTCGCCGCGCGGTGAGCTACGGCATGACGATCTGCCCGGGTTGCGCGACCGCCAGCGAAGCGTTTACCGCGCTTGATGCGGGGGCGCAGGCACTGAAAATTTTCCCCTCTTCGGCCTTTGGCCCGGACTACATCAAAGCATTGAAAGCGGTCTTACCGTCGGACGTACCGGTCTTTGCCGTGGGTGGGGTAACGCCAGAAAACCTGGCGCAATGGATTAAGGCTGGCTGCATGGGCGCCGGGCTGGGCAGCGATCTGTATCGTGCCGGGCAGCCCGTGGAACGCACCGCGCAACAGGCAACCGCTTTTGTTAACGCGTATCGAGAGGCAGTGCAATGAAAATAACCAAACTCACCACTTACCGTTTACCCCCGCGTTGGATGTTCCTGAAAATCGAAACCGATGAAGGCGTTGTTGGCTGGGGGGAGCCGGTCATTGAAGGGCGCGCCCGCACGGTTGAGGCGGCGGTACATGAGCTGAGTGATTATCTTATTGGCCAGGACCCTTCACGTATCAATGACTTATGGCAGGTGATGTATCGTGCTGGTTTTTACCGTGGCGGCCCGATTCTGATGAGCGCCATTGCCGGCATTGACCAGGCGCTGTGGGATATCAAAGGGAAAGTCCATAATGCGCCGGTCTGGCAACTGATGGGCGGCCTGGTACGTGACAAAATCAAAGCGTACAGCTGGGTCGGCGGTGATCGTCCGGCTGAGGTCATTGACGGCATTAAAACCCTGCGCAACATTGGCTTCGATACTTTCAAGCTGAACGGCTGTGAAGAGATGGGGATGATTGATAATTCCCGGGCGGTAGATGCCGCCGTGAATACCGTGGCGCAAATCCGTGAAGCCTTTGGCAATGAGATTGAATTTGGCCTCGATTTCCATGGGCGCGTCAGTGCGCCGATGGCAAAAGTATTAATTAAAGAACTTGAGCCGTATCGCCCGTTATTTATTGAAGAGCCGGTACTGGCGGAGCAGGCGGAATATTATCCGCGTCTGGCGGCGCAAACGCATATTCCGATTGCCGCTGGCGAACGTATGTTCTCGCGTTTTGAATTTAAACGCGTACTGGAAGCGGGGGGGATTTCTATATTACAGCCGGATTTATCCCACGCTGGCGGAATTACCGAGTGCTACAAAATTGCCGGAATGGCCGAAGCCTATGACGTGGCGCTGGCCCCGCATTGTCCGCTTGGCCCGGTGGCGCTGGCGGCCTGTCTGCACGTGGATTTCGTTTCCCACAATGCGGTATTCCAGGAGCAGAGTATGGGCATTCATTACAATAAAGGCGCCGAATTACTCGACTTCGTGAAAAATAAAGAAGATTTCAATATGGAAGGGGGCTTCTTTAAGCCATTGATGAAGCCGGGGCTGGGTGTGGATATTGATGAAGAGAAGGTTATTGAGTTGAGTAAGAATGCGCCGGACTGGCGTAATCCGGTTTGGCGGAATGAAGATGGCACCGTCGCCGAGTGGTAAATGCGCGTCATAGTTCGCACTGGTGGTGCGCTGGCTGCATTTTCTTATTCCGGTCACATATTTTTATATACACACGGGAATGCAAAAACTTGCCGCGTTATCGCCCCTTTGGGACCAGCGCATGCGCTGTTCAAAAACGCTAATGCGTTTTGTCCCCCAGCACGAATTATTTAGCGCAATGCCATTAAGTTATTAATAAAAATTTTAAAGACACCCTCTGTAATTTACCGGGCATGGTGAGCGGCCTCGCTATGCCCAAAATCTGGAGACAGATTGCGATGGATATTTCAGTTACTGCTGCAAAAGTCGGTCGTCGGCGTTATCTGACGCTGGTGATGATCTTTATTACGGTTGTTATTTGTTATGTCGACAGGGCCAACCTCGCGGTGGCCTCCGCGCATATTCAACAAGAGTTTGGTATCACTAAAGCGGAAATGGGCTATGTTTTTTCCGCTTTTGCCTGGCTTTATACGTTATGTCAGATCCCCGGCGGCTGGTTTCTTGACCGGGTTGGCTCTCGTCTTACCTATTTTATCGCCATCTTTGGCTGGTCGGTGGCGACCCTGTTCCAGGGCTTTGCGACAGGATTAATGTCGCTGATTGGCCTGCGCGCCATCACCGGGATTTTTGAAGCGCCCGCCTTTCCGACCAATAACCGTATGGTGACCAGCTGGTTCCCGGAACACGAACGCGCTTCTGCCGTTGGCTTCTACACCTCCGGTCAGTTTGTCGGCCTGGCATTTCTTACGCCGCTGCTTATCTGGATTCAGGAGCTGCTGAGCTGGCACTGGGTATTTATCGTTACCGGTGGGATTGGCATCATCTGGTCCTTAATCTGGTTCAAGGTCTATCAACCGCCGCGTCTGACCAAAAGCGTCACACATGAAGAGCTGGAATACATTCGTGAAGGCGGCGGTCTGGTAGACGGCGATGCACCTGTGACCAAAGAGGCGCGCCAGCCGCTCACTAAAGCAGACTGGAAACTGGTGTTCCATCGTAAACTGGTCGGTGTTTATCTGGGGCAATTCGCCGTCACCTCCACGCTGTGGTTCTTCCTGACATGGTTTCCGAACTATCTGACCCAGGAAAAAGGTATCACTGCGCTCAAAGCCGGGTTTATGACTACGGTGCCATTCCTCGCCGCGTTCTTTGGTGTGCTGCTTTCCGGCTGGCTGGCGGACAGACTGGTGCGTAAGGGGTTCTCCCTTGGCGCGGCACGTAAAACACCCATCATCTGTGGCCTGCTGATCTCCACCTGCATTATGGGCGCGAACTACACTAATGACCCGGTGTGGATCATGACGCTGATGGCGATAGCGTTTTTCGGCAATGGTTTCGCCTCAATCACCTGGTCACTGGTCTCTTCTCTTGCGCCGATGCGTCTGATTGGGTTGACGGGGGGTGTTTTTAACTTTGTTGGCGGTCTGGGCGGTATTACTGTGCCGCTGGTTATCGGTTACCTGGCACAGAGCTACGGTTTTGCCCCTGCGCTGGTCTATATCTCCGTGGTGGCATTGATTGGCGCACTTTCTTACATCCTGCTGGTCGGCGATGTAAAACGGGTAGGTTAATCCCCCCGCCTTGCGATACCCTGATGCGAAATATGGCATCAGGGTCATCCATCACATGAGACAAATTACTACCGCCCCCCGTCATCACCAGCTCACCAATATTCACACCTGGACACCGGACAGTCAGTGGCTGGTGTTTGATGTACGGCCTTCCGGTGCATCATTTACCGGCGAAACTATCGAACGGGTCAATATTCATACTGGTGCCGTTGAGGTGATCTATCAGGCGAAAGAGGGGGCGCATGTAGGCGTCGTGACCGTTCATCCCGATGAAGAGAAATATGTCTTTATCCACGGTCCGGAAAACCCCGATGCTGAATGGCATTACGATTTTCACCATCGTCGCGGCGTCATTCACGCGCACGGAAAAACCACTAACCTGGACGCGCTGGACATCACTGCACCCTTTACGCCAGGCGCCTTGCGCGGCGGTAGCCATGTGCATGTTTTCAGCCCCAACGGCGAGAACGTCAGTTTTACTTATAACGACCATGTTATGCATGAGCTGGACCCGGCGCAGGATTTACGTAACGTCGGCGTCGCCGTACCCTTTGGCCCGGTGCAACCTCCGCTCGCACATCCACGCGAGTATGCAGGTAGCCACTGGAGTGTGCTGATAAGCCGTACTACGCCCGCGCCTGTTCCCGGCAGCGATGAGATCAACCGTGCGTATGAAGAGGGTTGGGTGGGTAACGATAAGCTGGCTTTTATTGGCGATACGCTGTCGTTAAAAGGCGAGAAAGTGCCGGAGTTATTTATCGTTGATCTGCCAAAAGGGGCAGAGGGATGGAAGCAGCCTGGCGATACGCCGCTGCAGGGCACGCCGACAAGCCTGCCTGCACCACCAGCCGGGGTTTCACAACGACGTCTGACTTTTACCCATCACCGTTCCTTTCCAGGATTAGTTAACGTACCGCGCCACTGGGTGCGCAGTAACCCGCAGGGCAGTGCGATTGCGTTTTTAATGCGTGATGATACGGGGGTTGTCCAGCTGTGGCTGCTCTCACCGGAGGGGGGCGAACCGCAGCAGTTAACCCAGACGGATAAGGGCATCCAGTCTGCCTTTAACTGGCATCCTTCGGGCACAGCGTTGGGCTTTGTGCTGGATAATCGTATCGCACTGTGCGATGCCGCTTGCGGTGATATCACCTTTTTGACAACCGATCATGGCAATCCACCGTCCGCTGATGCGGTCGTGTTCTCGCCGGATGGTCGTTATATCGCCTGGATGGAGGAGATTGCAGGTTTTCGCCAGATCTGGATAACGGAAACCGGGATCTGATTTTACTGCCCGGGCATGGGGGCGGGTGGGATAATACTATCCGTCGCCATGGTGGCCTTTTCGCTTTTCTCAACGCGAGATTTTACGGAGCTGTCGGTGCGGAACATATCCCACGGCAGCAGTATCGTGTCCATGACGGCTGTAAAAGGCATATCCAGAACCACCAGTGATTTCATGCCGATATTGGTGTTATCGTCCGACAACATAGTGGAACTTGCTTTCGTACCCGGATACACGCCTTCCTTGCCCCCGGTATGCGACATCACGCTGGAGCAACCACTGAGTAACACCATTCCACTAAGCAGCGTCGAAACAATCAGAGTATTTTTCATCATCAGTTAATCATTGTTATGGGCAGTATGAAGACTGCTGCTGGCGTTATATCTGTCCTGCACCAAAAAAGACAGCCTCCATGCTGCGCTCTGTGGCGACATTCGCACTTTCACCTTTTGTGCTGTGATCCCAGTCTATGCAAAGCGCGAGAAACTGCAAAAAAAAGTCAGAAAAAGACCCTTGAAAACATAAGCGTCACCCCTATTTTATGTGTGTAGCCGGAAGACACGCCGGAAGGGTGTTGAGCTACCGCGGCCTGTCCATTGTGGAAGGCCAATGACAATCTCGCTGATTTCAGGAGCTTTATGTATGCGAAACTTCGATCTTTCTCCGCTTTATCGTTCAGCCATTGGTTTCGACCGTCTGTTCAACCTGCTGGAAAACAATCAAAACCAAAGCAACGGCGGCTATCCTCCGTATAACGTTGAATTAGTTGACGAAAACCATTATCGCATCGCGATTGCGGTAGCGGGGTTCGCGGAAAGCGAACTGGACATCACCGCGCAGGACAACCTGCTCATCGTGAAAGGCGCACACGCGACCGAACAGAAAGAACGCACCTACCTCTACCAGGGCATCGCCGAACGTAACTTCGAGCGCAAATTCCAGCTTGCTGAAAACATCCATGTTAAAGGCGCAAATCTGGTGAATGGCCTGCTGTATGTTGATCTTGAACGCGTTGTTCCGGAAGCAAAGAAACCGCGTCGCATTGAGATTAACTAATTAGCTGAACTGAATGCTTGCCGTCAGGGAGCATATGCGAGCCACAGGCTTGCAGGAACTTACTCGCTTCTCAGAAGGAGAAATATCATGCGTAACTACGATTTATCCCCGCTGCTGCGTCAGTGGATCGGTTTTGACAAACTGGCTAACGCGCTGCAAAGCACCACTGAGCATCAGACATTCCCGCCCTATAACATTGAAAAGGGCGATGACAACCACTACCGCATTACGCTGGCTTTAGCCGGATTCAACCAGCAAGAGCTGGATATTCAGCTGGAAGGCACACGGTTGGTCATCAAAGGTTCGCCGGAAAAACCGGCCAACGAGCCTAAATGGTTGCACCAGGGGCTGGTGATCCAACCTTTCACCCTGAGCTTTACGCTGGCGGAAAATATGGAGGTATCTGGCGCGACCTTCGCTAATGGCTTACTCCATATTGACCTGACCCGTAACGTGCCGGAAGTCATTGCGCCTCAGCGGATCGCCATTAGCGAGCGCCCGGTGTTAAATAGTTGATTATCGTATTTTTTCGGAGGGATTTAGCGGCTTGGTGCCCGCGCTTCTGCTCCCTCACACGGAAGAATACGTAAACGCCAAAAACGGTCACCTCAGGGTGACCGTTTTGCGTTTAGCTTGCCCCGTTTCGGCGGGGCTTTTTTGTGCGCCAAAGCCCATACATCCCGCTGCCGCTCTGAGAGAATCCATTGTGTTTACAATGTTATTCACAGGGAGCCATCATGAGTGATATAGCGTTAACCGTAAGCATGCTGGCGCTGGTCGCGGTCGTCGGTTTGTGGATCGGCAATGTAAAAATACGCGGCGTGGGTTTTGGGATTGGTGGCGTGCTTTTCGGCGGTATTATCGTCGGTCATTTTATTGATCAAGCCGGGATTACCCTGAGCAGTCCGATGCTGCATTTCGTGCAGGAGTTCGGCCTTATCCTCTTCGTCTATACCATCGGTATTCAGGTCGGACCGGGCTTTTTTGCCTCGTTGCGCGTTTCCGGGTTACGCCTGAACCTGTTTGCCATTCTGATTGTGATACTTGGCGGCCTGGTCACCGCTATTTTGCATAAACTCTTCAATATTCCACTGCCAGTCATTCTGGGTATCTTCTCCGGTGCGGTCACCAATACCCCGGCACTCGGGGCCGGGCAGCAGATCCTGCATGACCTGGGAACGCCGTCTAATGTTCTCGATCAAATGGGGATGAGCTATGCGATGGCCTACCCGTTCGGCATCTGCGGCATTTTACTGACCATGTGGCTGATTCGCGTCGGTTTTCGCATCAATGTTGAGCAGGAAGCGCAACTGCATGATGCGGGCATCAGCTCGGGTAACTCGCTGATCAAGACCATCAATATTCGCGTGGAAAACCCGAACCTGAACAATATGGCGATTCAGGATGTGCCGATGCTGAACAGCGATAAAATCATCTGTTCGCGCCTGAAACGAGATGAATTGCTGATGGTACCTTCGCCGGGCACGATCATTCAGGTGGGTGACCTGCTGCACCTTGTTGGCCTGCCGAAAGACCTGCATAGCGCGCAACTGGTGATGGGCCAGGAGGTTGATACTTCGCTCTCAACGCGGGGAACCGATCTTCGCGTTGAGCGTGTGGTGGTCACCAATGAAAAAGTCCTGGGTAAACGCATTCGCGATCTGCACTTCAAAGAGCGCTATGACGTGGTGATTTCCCGTCTTAACCGCGCCGGGGTGGAGCTGGTAGCCAGCAGTGATTCCAGCCTGCAATTCGGCGATATTCTGAACCTGGTCGGGCGTCAGGCGGCGATTGATGCGGTGGCTTCTGAGGTGGGGAACGCGCAGCACAAACTCCAGCAAGTCCAGATGCTGCCCGTTTTTATCGGCATTGGGCTGGGGGTGTTGTTGGGGTCGATTCCTGTTTTTGTTCCCGGCTTTCCGGTGGCATTAAAACTGGGGCTCGCGGGCGGTCCGCTGATCATGGCGCTGATACTCGGGCGTATCGGCAGCGTGGGTAAGCTCTACTGGTTCATGCCGCCCAGCGCCAACCTTGCTCTGCGTGAGTTGGGTATTGTGCTGTTTCTCGCGGTGGTCGGGCTGAAATCTGGCGGTGATTTTATCGCAACGCTGACCCACGGCGATGGGTTTAACTGGATGTGCTACGGGATTTTTATTACCGCTATTCCATTGCTGACTGTCGGGATTCTGGCGCGGTTGTTTGCAAAGATGAACTACCTGACCCTTTGCGGCATGCTGGCTGGTTCGATGACCGATCCCCCGGCGCTGGCTTTTGCTAACGGCCTGCACGCCACCAGCGGAGCCGCCGCGCTCTCTTATGCCACGGTTTACCCGCTGGTAATGTTCTTACGTATTATCACGCCGCAGCTGCTGGCCGTGCTGTTCTGGGGCGTCAGTTAGCTGGTCAGAAAGGCGAAGTGCCAGTGAGAAAAGCAATAATGGCTAAGAGTAAAAGGATTCCAAGGACAATACCGATACCAAATAGCAACGCATGAAATGCAAGGGTGCCGCCGCCGAAGCAGAGGGCACCACAAATTCCCCAGCGGCTCTCTTTGCGCATTCCGCCGATAAATGCGCAAAGCAGCGCCGCGATGGCCATCGCGATACCCGCTGTATCCACCGCCTGGTCAATATCAATCGACTTTTTATGCACTTCGCTTATGGGCACCGTTTCCCCTTTCAGGCCAGCCTGAATCCCTTTTTTCACCGCCGAGACTTTCTCTGCAATGACATTTTCCAGCGTAGGTGGTGGTGAGAAAAATGGACCCATTGAGAAATGTACCAGGCCGATTATTAACGCAATAACGCCTAATATCATGCCCAGTGAACTGAATTTGTTCTGTGAAACCATTGCCCATAGCTCCTTTACGATGCGAAGTTGTTATGCTCAATAATATCATTGAGGAGAAAAAATGCGCTTAAGAGAGACTAAGGAGCCTTCATGAAGATTTCCCACCTGGGAGAAGCGCCGGATTATCGCTTCTCGCTGGCCAATGAGCGCACTTTTTTAGCGTGGATACGCACCGCGCTGGGCTTCCTGGCGGCGGGCGTCGGGCTTGATCAACTGGCGCCGGAATTTGCTACCCCGCTGATTCGCCAGGTGCTGGCGCTGCTGCTCTGTCTTTTTGCTGGTGCGCTGGCGGTTTATGGCTATATGCGCTGGCTGCGCAATGAAAAAGCGATGCGCCTGAAAGAAGACCTGCCCTATACGCGCAGTCTGCTGGTGATAAGCGCCGTTCTGTTGACGGTGGCTGTCGTGGTAATAGGACTGGTGTTGTATGGCGGATGATCGTAAGGCGCGCCGTGCGGCAGATCCGGGGCTGCAGCCGGAGCGCACTTCGCTTGCCTGGCTACGGACATTTTTTGGTTATATCGCCCTGCTTGCCTTTGCGGTGAAGCACAACTGGCAGCACTCAGGAGTCACCTTCTGGATCTCGCTGGTGGTGCTGCTGTTGGTCGGTGGTTTGCTATGGCGTTATACGCGCAATCGCACCCTGATGGATGTTGAAAGCAGCGATTTCGCAAAGCCCGGCGCGATCCGCGATAAGCTGCTTATCGCGCTGGCCGTGCTCTCCCTGGCGCTACTGTTTGGGTTAACGCATATCCGCCATATTCTCAATTCTCTGTGACAGGCAGAAGCCTTAAACCTGTCGGGCTTTTGCCAGATAGTTCGCCATCTCTTCTTCTGGCACCATGCCACCCCCGGTCGCCCAGACGATGTGCGTGGCTTTGTCTAATTGTTGCGCAGTAAACCCATGTGAACCCAGATATTCCGCGCTCGCGCAAACGCGCTGTGGCCCAGCCATTCCTGCCAGTGCGGAGGGCTCAAGGCGAATATTTTCTTCCTGCGCCAGCATACCGAGCAGGTCGTACATCGTTTGATCGTCCAGCGTATAGAAGCCATCCAGCAGGCGTTGCATGGCGCGACCCACAAACCCGGATGCTCTGCCGACGGCCAGCCCGTCTGCCGCGGTAACATTATCGATACCTAAATCCTGAACAGAAATTGCATCATGCAACCCGGTATAAACCCCCAGCAGCATGCAGGGTGAATGGGTCGGCTCGGCAAAAAAGCAGTGCACGTTATCACCGAACGCCAGTTTCAGGCCAAAGGCCACACCCCCAGGACCGCCGCCCACGCCGCACGGCAGATAGACGAACAGCGGGTTTTCGGCATCCACCACGCGTCCTTGTTGTTCGAATTGCGTTTTAAGGCGCTGTCCGGCAACCGCATAGCCCAGAAACAGCGTGCGGGAGTTTTCATCGTCAATAAAAAAACAGTTTGGGTCGGACTCCGATGCCTTGCGCCCCTGCTCCACCGCCACGCCATAATCTTCTTCATATTCGACGACAATCACGCCGTGGCTGCGTAGTTTGGTTTTTTTCCAGGCGCGGGCGTCGGCAGACATATGCACCGTGACCTTAAAGCCGAGACAGGCGCTCATTATGCCAATTGATAATCCCAGATTGCCGGTCGAGCCGACGGCAATGCTGTACTGGCTAAAGAACTGTTTGCATTCAGGGGAGAGCAGCACGCTGTAGTCATCGTCGGTGCGCAGTAAACCGGCCTCAAGCGCCAGTTTTTCCGCGTGAGCCAGCACTTCATAAATACCGCCACGGGCTTTGATGGAGCCAGAGACAGGCAAATGGCTGTCCTTTTTCAGCAGCATTTCGCCACTAATACGTTGCCCGTACACTTTTTCCAGCCGTTTTTGCATAGACGCAATGGCGACCAGTTCAGATTCAATGATGCCGCCAGAGGCTGCCGTTTCGGGGAAAGCTTTAGCCAAATAGGGCGCGAAACGACTGAGGCGAGCATGGGCGTCCTCAACATCCTCCTGCGTGAGGCCGACATAAGGCAGTCCCTCCATCAGAGAGGTTGTGCCAGGGTTAAACCAGGTCGTTTCCTGCAAATTTATCAAAGATTTTAGCTGCGGGAACTGCGCGATGAGTGTCTCTGTTTGGTCAGGATTCATGTTAATTTCTGCACAATAAGTGAAAGGAGTATGCTCTACAGTGGTCGATTTCTTTTATAAGCGCCAGCATCGACAACGTTTATGGCGGTATAGCAGGGCATAATCTTCACATTCTGTCGCATAACTGCGAATTTATTACGTTTATACGCTACGTATTCGGCGATAAATCATGCTAAATACATGTAATCACCACCGATTTTGGCAAGGTCAATTGTGTTAAAACCACTATTAGCGATTGCTCTACTTCTGGCGGGCATGCCTGCATTTGCTGCTGAGACGCCGCTTACGGCGACACGCTACGCTCAGGAACTGGGCGTGGGCATGGATGTCGACTGGGCGCGAACTGAGCGCGGTATCCGTGAGTTCGATCCGCTTATCGTCCGTGATTTTTATGCAGAAGGGATTCGTCATGTGCGCATCCGGGTGGCTGATCCCTTAACCGAAGCCCGTCTGATTCATCTGCGAAAGCTGGTGGAGGCCTGCGAAAAATATGGCGTGATCCCGATTATTTCCTACCAGGCGGATACATTTAAGGCGGAGCCGGGTGCGAAAAATGAAGCGCAACTGGTGGCGTGGTGGTCAACGGTGGCTAATTACTTTGGCAGCGAACATCCGACGCTCGGGTTTGACCTGATTTATGAGCCTGCGGATAAGCTCAATCACGATATGCCAGCGCTTAATCGCGCGTATGAAAATATCATCAGGACCATCCACGACATCAACCCGCAACGCATGATCTTTATTGCGCCGCGCCTGCGGGCCGCGCCCGAGGATTTAATGTCGTTGAAATTGCCAGGGCGTAGTCAGAATTACCTGCTGGCGGAGTGGCATATCTTCCCGTGGGGCCCGTTGAAGAATAATGGAAAATACCCGTGGACTTCAGGTACGGCGGCAGAGAAAGCGGCAATCAGAGCGCGCATTAACACCGCGGTGCACTGGCAGCAAAAAACCGGTCACGCTACCTGGGTCGGCGGCTGGTCAGTGGGTGAAACGATTAAAAGCCCGCCTGGTGAATCGCAGCTGGCATTTGCCGCATTTATGTCCTGTGAACTGAAAAAAGCGCAAATCCCCTTCGCCCTCAATGCGGATACGCAGTTTTATGATGGCGAAGAGGGGGCGTGGCGTCCAACAACCGAACCGTTGCTGAAAACGATTATTTCACCGGACTGTGAGAAGGCGGATGCGAAGCCGGATCGCCGGGAAGGGAAGCCGATTGTTCATGTTCATGGCGCTTCTGGCGCAGCACCAGCGGCAGCCAGCTCAGCAGAATCAAAAGTCCTGCCAGCGTCATCAGCATCCCAAGGCTAAACTGGCTGTTCTGAGGGAGTCCGGCCGAAAACCAGGCCAGCGCGCCTGACCCCATATTTTGCATGCCGCCAACCAGCGCCCCCGCCGTTCCTGCCAGAAAAGGGAACGGCTCCATGGCACCACTTGTCGCCAGTGGAAAGAGCATGCCCGCACCAAAGAAGAAGAGCGCGGCGGGAACCAGCAGCGTCCAGACTGTCATCACGCCAAACCAGCCGGGGATCCACATCATGACGCCTGCCAGCAGACAACTGGCGACTGCCTGCCACATGAGTGTGGAGAAGCGCGCATTTTGCCGCCCGGCAAACCAGGCCCCGAAGAAAGCTGCCGGAATGGGCAGAATAAACAAAATACTGACCACCATACTGGAAAGCCCGAGCGTTGCGCCCATCAACACGCCTGAGCAGGCCTCAAACACAGCAATACCAGCCAGCCCGCCAATCAGCATCAGCAAATAGCAGTTAAACATACCGTTACCCAGCAGGGTTTGATAACGGGCGATCAGCCCCATTTTTACGGTACCTGTCGGGCGCGTTTCCGGCATCCAGCGCGCCATACTGAATGTGACGCCAGCGCAGAGTACCAGCAGGAAAGCAAAACAGGCGCGCCAGCCCCAGAGGGTGGTCAGAAGACCTCCAATCAACGGCGCAAGCAGCGGACTTACCAGAATGCCCATATTCAGCAAACTGTTAGCGTGGCGTAATTCGGTGCCGGAATAGAGATCGCGCGGCAGGGTGCGCGCCATTACGCCGCCGACGCCGGTTCCCATGCCCTGAAAGGCGCTGGCGGCTATCAATACGGTCAGGCTGTGGGTCGTGACAGCGACCAGTGTGGCCAGCATAAACACCGTTAAACCGCAGAGAATCGCCGGACGACGGCCAAAACGGTCAGCTAACGGGCCGTAAAAGAGTTGTGATATGCCATAGGTCAGTAGGTAGGCGGCCATGACATTTTGTACCGCCCCTTCACGGGCATTGAGATCCTGCGCCATACCGGCAATGGCGGGGATATAAATGGTTTGCGCCATCTGTCCTACCGCCACCAACAGGACCAGCATCAAAAGTAAACTGACATTACGCTGTCTTTTCATTTCGCTGAATACGTTTTAAAAATAGATATATAAAGAATATGGTGCTGCCATAACCGTAAAATGCGAGAGGAATCTACCACAGTAATGTGACGCGACAAGATGCGGGGTCAGAAAGAACGACCGCCGCCAGGCAGGATTTGTAAACAATATTCGGCAACATTTGTTGCCAGTATGATCAGGACAGACGCAGTAAAATAGCACCCGCAGCGATGCCGCAGGCGGCAACAATACGTAATCCGGCGACTTTTTCTTTGAGCATTAAAAAGGCGAGCAGCGCGCCAAAGAGAATGGAGGTTTCGCGCAGCGCGGCGACCACCGCCAGCGGTGCCTGGGTCATCGCCCATAATGCCAGCCCATACGAGCCCATGGTGCCAATACCGCCCGGCAGCCCTTTTTTCCAGTTGTTCACCAGATAGTGAGAGACTTCGCGACGGCGAGCGAACATCGCCCAGGCCAACAGGCAAAAACCGTTCATGAAAAAAGTCCAGAGAGTGTAACCGAATGCGCTGCCTGCAAGGCGAACGCCTGTGCCGTCCACCAGGGTGTATCCGGCGATAAAACAGGAGTTCAGCAGCGCAAGCCAAATCCCGCGCGTTGAGCTGTGTCGCCCGTTACAGGCCATGGCAAGAATGGAAAGGCAAATGACTGCGATACCGAGCCAGGCAAAGGACGATAATGTATCACCCAACAGCAGAACGCTTATCAACGCTACCAGTAGCGGCGCGGTGCCGCGCATTAACGGATAGGTCTGACTCATATCCGAAACCTGATACGTTTTAGCAACCAGCACCGTATAGACAACCTGTAACAGGCAGGAAACGGCGAGATAAGGGACGCTGGCGAGCGAAGGCTGTGGTGAGAAGGGCAGCATTATCAGGGCGATTAATGCCGCAGAGCCGCTGACGCAGATGGCAGAATAGAGTTTGTCGCTGCCCGCTTTAACAATCGCGTTCCAGCTCGCGTGCAAAAGTGCGGCAAACAGCAGAATACAAAAAACAGTAACAGTCATGAGTATGCAGTGTCAGTGGGCGGCGTAAAAACGTACCATGAAAGCAGTGATCGGAGCGACTATTCTGTGCGATTAGGAAGTTTGCCGGTTTTTATTAAAGAGGGGCGGTTGCCCGCCCCTCTTAGGTACGACTTGAACCTGAATTACCGCAGTAACTTCAGGACAGCTTCAAGCAGTTGCAGCAAGGCAACTATGAGTTTCAGGATAAGGATAACCATATCCATTTCGCCCATACGTCTCTCTCCTTTGGCAAGGAGCACGACCGGCTGGCGTACCTTTCCGCTGCCTGTAACCAGCCGTTTTGTTGGCGTAACACAGTGTGCTCTCAAGGGGTTAAGGCACTGACGGCACCACCCGTTTCAGCCAGGACTTTATCTGCGCCCGTATCATTGCGGCCCCTCATACACACCGTGGTCGGCAAGACCATTATAAATTGATACTGTAAATATATACAGTAATTTCTGGACGAAATTTGCATCCTGTTTCATAATCAAACTGCTCGTAGTGTGTGCATAATTTGCGCGCAGGGTTAATTGATCGTATAGTTGCACTGTTGACGTAACACAGTGTGCTTGCGGCTACCAACCGCAAAAACCTGCTCAAAACCTCGCTCCGGCGAGGTTTTTTGTTTTTATCGCCTGACTATTAAAATGTGATCGGCGACGCATATTGCCGTTGTGGCGTAAAAACCGGTTGTTCAAACGCTATTCCTGTGTTTGTATAAATCTTGTTAGTCATTCAAAACACGAGTCCCCCAATGAACGCTTCCACTATGACGATGAACCTACTAAAAACCGCGCATAACGCCGCGGTGGTCGTCGTGCGTGTGGTGGTGGTCGTCGGCAATGCGCCGTAGGGACTGGAACAACACACGATTCCAAAACCCCGCCGGCGCAAACCGGCGGGGTTTTTCGTTCTGACCCTCCCGGTAAGTCGGCCCAGAAGAAAAGGACTGGAGCATGGCAAGTTCGGGCACAACACAAACGACACGCTTTACCGGCGCGCAGTTGATCGTTCATTTACTGGAACGTCAGGGCATTACTACGGTAGCCGGTATTCCTGGCGGGACCGTTCTCCCGCTGTATGACGCATTAAGTCAGAGCACGCAAATTCGCCACGTACTGGCGCGCCACGAGCAAGGCGCCGGGTTTATCGCCCAGGGCATGGCCCGTACCGAAGGCAAACCGGCCGTTTGTATGGCCTGTAGCGGGCCGGGCGCCACCAATCTGGTGACCGCCATCGCCGATGCGCGTCTCGATTCCATCCCGCTGGTGTGTATCACCGGACAGGTGCCTGCCTCCATGATCGGCACCGATGCGTTCCAGGAAGTCGACACTTACGGCATCTCTATCCCCATCACTAAGCACAATTACCTGGTGCGTAATATCGCCGAACTTCCACAGGTGATAAGCGACGCGTTTCGCATTGCGCAATCCGGCCGTCCAGGCCCGGTGTGGATAGATATTCCTAAAGATGTTCAGACCGCAACCATCGAACTGAGTGAGCTGCCTGAGCCCGGTGGCAGAGCACCTGCTCCGATGTTTGATGCGAAAAGTGTGCAAGAGGCGGCGGCGATGATTAATGCCGCGCAGCGTCCGGTGCTGTATCTGGGCGGCGGGGTGATTAACGCGCC
Source organism: Phytobacter palmae (assembly GCA_900112785.1). Classification (GTDB taxonomy): domain Bacteria; phylum Pseudomonadota; class Gammaproteobacteria; order Enterobacterales; family Enterobacteriaceae; genus Phytobacter; species Phytobacter palmae. The sequence goes on from FONB01000015.1 coordinate 75,925, forward strand.
GGAAGAGGTGCGCGCACTGGCGGAAAAAGCGAATTTGCCGACCACCATGACCTTAATGGCGCTGGGAATGTTGCCAAAAGCGCATCCGTTGTCACTGGGGATGTTGGGCATGCATGGCGCACGCAGTACCAACTTTATTCTGCAAGAGGCTGATTTACTGGTTGTTCTTGGTGCACGTTTTGATGACCGGGCGATTGGTAAAACCGAGCAGTTCTGCCCGAACGCGAAAATCATTCATGTGGATATCGACCGCGCCGAACTGGGTAAAATCAAACAGCCGCACGTTGCCATTCAGGGGGATGTGGGCGAAGTACTGGCGCAACTGCTGCCGCACATCGACGCGCAGCCCCGTGAGGAGTGGCGCGGTCTGGTGGCGCAATTGCAGCAAGAGTTTCCGTCTGCCATTCCGCAGGGCGGTGACCCGCTGACCCATTACGGCCTGATCAATGCCGTTGCTGCCTGTGTCGATGACGAGGCTATTATCTCCACCGACGTGGGTCAGCATCAGATGTGGACCGCCCAGGCCTACCCGTTCAATCGACCACGTCAGTGGCTGACTTCCGGCGGGCTGGGAACCATGGGCTTCGGCCTGCCAGCGGCAATCGGCGCTGCGCTGGCGAACCCGCAACGCAAAGTTATCTGCTTTTCCGGCGACGGTAGCCTGATGATGAATATTCAGGAGATGGCCACCGCCGCAGAAAATAATCTGGATGTAAAAATCATCCTGATGAACAACGAAGCGTTAGGCCTGGTACATCAGCAGCAGAGCCTGTTTTACAAGCAGGGCGTATTCGCGGCGACCTTTCCGGGGATGATTAATTTTATGCAGATTGCCGCAGGTTTTGGCCTGCAAACCTGTGATCTTAACAGTGAAGCTGACCCGCATGCCGCGCTGCAGGAGATCATCTCACGTCCAGGGCCGGCGCTCATTCATGTGCGCATTGACGCCGAAGAAAAAGTGTATCCGATGGTGCCGCCAGGTGCGGCAAATACTGAAATGGTGGGGGAATAAGCCATGCAACAGACAATTTCTGACAACGTAATCCTCGAACTCACCGTGCGTAACCATCCGGGTGTTATGACCCACGTCTGCGGCCTGTTTGCCCGCCGTGCGTTTAACGTGGAGGGCATTCTCTGTTTGCCCATTAAAGACAGCGAGCAAAGTCGCATCTGGCTACTGGTGAATGACGATCAGCGTCTGGAACAGATGATTAGCCAGATTGAGAAGCTGGAAGACGTGGTGCAGGTCGTGCGTAACCAGTCTTCGCCAGGGATGTTCAATAAACTGGCCGTGTTCTTCGAGTAATGTGACAACGGGCCCGCTTAGCGGGCCTGATCGTTTTCTGAGTCTGGTGTTATCACTTTCACAAACCCATTACGGCAATGCGCCGGGTAATCCGCCGGTAAGGGACGATCGCTAATTAACACGTCAAACCCGGACAGCGGCGCAATGCTCGCCGGGGCGACTTCATCAAACAGGGCATAGCGCGCCAGCAGAATCTTGCGCATGCCGTGCTCCATCGCCTTTCGCTTCATGGGTAAATCATCGAGGTTAAACCAGGTCACGCCGTGATGCTCATGTACGCCGCTGGCGGAAATAAACACTTTTCGCGGATTTAAAGAATCTAACAGCGAGGGGTTATTCGGATCGTAAAAAGCGTCACTTTTGGCACGCCAGGTACCGCCACATAACATGGCCGTTGCGTTGGGCTTCGCGGTGAGCGCGACAAAAACCTGATGGGAATAGCAGATGCCTGTAAACGTAATATCATCCGGGATCATATTGATAACGAGCGGCATTTCCGGCCCATTATCGAAAAAGACCAGATCGTTCTCGCTCACCAGTCCGGCCGCGAGTATAGCGACAGGTAAATCATCAGGATGATGGGTACGTACGGTGGGCTGTGCCGTAGCGGTGGGAGTGGAGGGTTTGTTCACCATCACGATATAGCCGCCCAGCAGCGCTAACGGTAGCGGTTCGTCGTCCTGGCTAAAGTCCCTGCGAATGGTCATGACAGACACTTCCAGCATACGCGCGGCGTCTTTTAAGTGGATCCGGTCGGTCTTTTTCAGTAACTCCACCAGACGCCGGATACGCTCTTTTTGCTTCGTTTCCACTCTCTTTCTCCGCTCTGCTTTGGTCTGCTTTGTTTCTAAAGTAACATTTTCCATCAGTCAGGAACACGTAATGATATCAACACTATAATCCTCTCAGTCGCGAAATAAAAGTGGTGTGCGCGCGATCTCCGGGGGTCTGGCGGGTAACAAATGTGATTCTCTAATCGCGATCATTGTCACAAATGATACTAAAATAACATGATAATGTTACTAAAATATCATTGTTATGTGATTGTTTCTAAGAGGTAGTAAAAATGGATATCGCAGTCATCGGCTCCAACATGGTGGATCTCATCACTTATACCAACCAGATGCCGAAAGAGGGAGAAACCCTTGAAGCCCCTGCTTTCAAAATCGGCTGCGGTGGCAAAGGGGCGAATCAGGCGGTGGCCGCCGCTAAAATGAATTCAAAGGTGATGATGTTGACCAAAGTGGGCGACGATATCTTTGCGGACAACACTATTCGTAACCTGGAGTCCTGGGGAATTAATACCACTTATGTTGAGAAAGTTCCTTGTACCAGTAGCGGCGTTGCGCCAATTTTTGTTAATCCCAACTCCAGCAACAGTATTTTAATTATTAAAGGCGCGAACAAATTTCTCTCTCCGGAAGATATTGATCGTGCTGCCGAAGATTTGAAAAAGTGCCAGTTAATTGTCCTGCAACTGGAAGTTCAATTAGAAACTGTTTATCACGCCATTGAATTTGGTAAGAAGCATGGCATTAAGGTGTTATTAAATCCTGCTCCTGCCCTCCGTGAGCTGGATATGTCTTACGCGTGTAAATGTGATTTCTTTATTCCTAATGAAACTGAACTTGAAATTCTGACCGGCCTGCCGGTTGATACTTACGATAATATTCGTACGGCGGCACGGAGCCTGATTGATAATGGCCTGAATAATATTATCGTGACCATGGGTGAAAAGGGGGCATTATGGATGACCCGCGAGCGTGAAGTTCATGTTCCGGCCCACAAGGTCAACGCCATTGATACCAGTGGCGCTGGCGATGCCTTCATCGGCTGTTTTGCACACTATTATGTCCAGGGTGGCGATGTTGAAGCGGCGATGAAAAAAGCCGCGCTGTTCGCTGCCTTTAGTGTGACCGGCAAAGGCACACAATCGTCTTACCCCAGTATTGAACAATTTAATGAGTACCTGGCCTTACATGAATAATAACCGCTGAGTTTATTCTGTGGCAGGCGCTTTGCCGCCTGCCAACCGGAATAAAACAGTGATAAACCCTGCATATTGAAAGGTAGCACTATGAACGAAAAAAATATCGTTCAGATGCCCGACGGGTATCTGAATAAAACCCCTTTGTTCCAGTTTATTTTGTTATCCTGTTTATTCCCGTTATGGGGATGCGCCGCTGCGTTAAATGATATTCTCATTACGCAATTTAAAAGCGTATTCTCATTGAGTAACTTTGCCTCTGCATTAGTGCAGAGCGCATTTTATGGCGGCTATTTCTTAATTGCGATCCCGGCTTCTCTGGTAATTAAAAAAAGCAGCTATAAAATTGCGATTTTAATTGGGCTGACCCTGTATATTGTCGGTTGTTCCCTGTTCTTCCCGGCCTCGCACATGGCGACCTATACCATGTTCCTGGCGGCAATCTTTGCGATTGCGATTGGGCTGAGTTTTCTTGAAACCGCAGCCAATACTTACAGTTCAATGTTGGGGCCAAAATCACACGCGACTCTGCGCCTGAACATCAGCCAGACCTTCTACCCTATTGGTGCGGCGGCAGGTATTTTGCTCGGTAAGTATCTGGTTTTCTCCGAAGGCGAGAGTCTGCAAAAGCAGATGACGGGAATGACGCCTGAGCAGATCCATAATTTTAAAGTGCTGATGCTCGAAAACACCCTTGAGCCGTATAAGTACATGATTATGGTGCTGGTGGTTGTCATGGCGCTGTTTATGTTCACCCGCTTCCCGAAATGCAAAGTAGCGCAAACGCAGACGCATAAACGTCCAACCGCCATGGAGACACTGCGTTATCTGGCACAGAATGCCCGTTTTCGCCGTGGTATCGTCGCGCAATTCTTGTATGTCGGCATGCAGGTGGCGGTGTGGTCATTCACCATTCGTCTGGCGCTGGAACTGGGCGATATCAATGAACGTGATGCGTCAAACTTTATGGTTTACAGTTTCGCCTGCTTCTTTATTGGTAAGTTCGTCGCCAACATTCTGATGACACGGTTTAACCCGGCCAAAGTGTTGATTCTCTACTCCGTGATTGGCGCACTGTTCCTGGCGTATGTGGCGCTGGCCCCCAGCTTTAGCGCGGTATACGTGGCGGTAGCGGTCAGTATTTTGTTTGGACCATGCTGGGCGACCATCTACGCCGGCACACTGGACACGGTGGATAACGAACACACGGAAATGGCAGGCGCGGTAATTGTGATGGCGATTGTTGGCGCGGCGGTGGTTCCGGCTATTCAGGGCTATGTGGCGGATATGTTCCACTCGCTGCAGCTGTCGTTCCTGGTTTCCATGCTGTGCTTTGTCTACGTCGGCGTCTATTTCTGGCGCGAAAATCGAGTGCGTCGCGAACTGACCGAAGCGACTGCTTCCTGAGGAGAAGGACAATGGCAACACGATTGACCCTGTGGCGTGAGCTGTTTAGCCAACAGCCGCGCACCTTACTGGAAAATAACGATTTTACCGTCACGGCGTTTCGCTACCCGAGCGGCGTGGAGGCCGTGCGGCTGGAGAATGCCCGTGGACATCTGGTCGTTCTGCCCTGGCTTGGACAGATGATCTGGGATGCGACTTTCGATGGTCACGACCTGACAATGCGCAACATGTTCAGCCAGCCTAAACCGGCGAATGTGATTGTTGAAACATACGGCTGTTTTGCTTTCCATTCCGGGCTGCTGGCGAACGGCTGTCCGTCGGCGGAAGATACCCACGCGCTGCACGGCGAAATGGCCTGCGCCGCTATGGATGAGGCGTGGCTGGAACTCGACGGCGACTCGCTGCGTCTGGCCGGACGCTATGAGTATGTGATGGGCTTTGGCGATCACTACCTGGCGCAACCATCGGTTACGCTACACAAGGCCAGTGCGCTGTTTGATATCGCGATGTCAGTGACTAATCTGGCGTCGGTGCCGATGCCGCTCCAGTACATGTGTCATATGAATTACGCTTACGTGCCGCAGGCGACATTTAGCCAGAACATCCCGGATGAAGCGTTAACGCTGCGTGAATCCATTCCGGCCCATGTGAAACCGACGGAACAGTGGCTGGCATTTAACCGCCGCGTACAGCAGGGCGAAGCGACGGTGAATGCGCTGACGGAGCCGGAATTCTACGATCCGGAAATCGTCTTCTTTGCCGACAGACTTGATCGGCACACTGATAAGCCTGAGTTTTGTATGCATGCACCGGACGGCACCACTTTTGTGACGCGCTTTTCCAGTGAGCAGTTTAATTATGTAACGCGCTGGATACTCTACAACGGCGATCAGCAGGTCGCGGCGTTTGCCCTTCCTGCAACCTCTCGCCCCGAGGGATTTCTGGCTGCGAAGCGTAGCGGCAGCTTGTTGAGCCTTGCGCCGAAGCAAACCCGCCAGTTTAGTGTGACCACAGGCATTGTCTGATCGCCTTATCCGAGCCCGGTTCGCCGGGCTTTCCATCCGTTCACATCAATAAAATCAGCCATCTGCGTGATCCTCTGTGCCACGGAAAATCAGTAAGCTCACTCTTCGACTGTCCATTTTGTGCATTTTGACTTTATGATGTGCCTCCTGAGATGTGGCGGGAGCTTTCATGATTTGGTTAACACTGACGACGCTGGTTGTGGTCTTTATTATTGGTTTCAGGGTCTTAACGTCTGACTCACGTCGCGCGATACGCCGTTTGAGTGAGCGGCTGGCAATAACGCCGGTGCCGGTTGAAACCATGATTGACCAGATGGGGAAAAGCGCAGGGGCGGAGTTTATCCAGTATCTGGCCCGCCCGGATGAAGCACACCTGCAAAATGCCGCCCAGATGCTCTTTATCTGGCAGGTTTTTATTGTCGATGGCAGTGAACAGCATCTGCAATCCTGGCATCGCATTCTGCAAAAGGCCCGGCTGGCCGCTCCCATCACCGATGCGCAAGTCCGTCTCGCGCTGGGCTTTTTACGCGAACTGGAGCCAGACGTTGCTGAGCTTAATGCCTTCCAGATGCGCTACAACACCTTATTTGTCCCTGAGGAAGGGGTGCACTGGTTACACTGATCCTCAATATCCGACGGTGTAAATAGTTGCGTAAATGTTAAATGAATCACACTGTTGTTTGTTACACTACACGGCTTTCACAATAAAACATGAAGCCGGGTGTAAAAATGATGGAAGTGCAGCGGACGCAGCCTTCAACGGGTGGCGTGAATCGCCCCAACTGGTCGGCGGTATTTGCCGTCGCGTTCTGTGTGGCGTGCCTGATCACCGTGGAGTTTCTGCCGGTGAGTCTGTTGACGCCAATGGCGCAGGATTTGGGCGTGTCGGAAGGCGTTGCCGGTCAATCGGTGACGGTAACGGCATTTGTCGCCATGTTCGCCAGCCTGTTTATTACTCACATCATCGGCAAAACGGATCGCCGTCTGGTGGTTATTGCCTTTTCCGTGTTGCTGACGCTCTCGTGTCTGCTGGTTTCGTTTGCCAATAATTTCACCCTGCTGTTGCTCGGGCGTGCCTGTCTGGGGTTAGCGTTGGGGGGTTTTTGGGCGATGTCTGCCTCCCTGACTATGCGACTGGTACCGGCCCGCACCATTCCAAAGGCACTGTCGGTTATCTTCGGTGCGGTCTCGATTGCGCTGGTGATTGCTGCACCGTTGGGCAGTTTTCTCGGAGGGATTATTGGCTGGCGGCATGTCTTTAACGGCGCAGCGCTGATGGGGTTCGTCTGTATTGGCTGGGTGTGGATGGCGCTGCCGTCGATGCCGGGGCAGACGGAACATCATCAGAATATGTTTGGTCTGTTGAAGCGTCCGGGCGTGCTGGCCGGGATGCTCGCGATTTTTATGGCCTTTGCCGGTCAGTTCTCCTTTTTCACCTACATTCGTCCGATCTTTATGACCCTCGCTGGCTTTGATGTTGATGGCCTGACGCTGGTGTTGTTGAGTTTTGGTATTGCCAGCTTTGTTGGCACTTCGCTTTCGTCACATATCTTAAAACGCTCGGTCAAACTGGCGCTGGCCTGTGCGCCGCTGATCCTGGCGCTGAGCGCGCTGGTACTGATTTTGTGGGGCGGCAACAAAGTGGTTGCTGCGGGGATTGCCATCGTCTGGGGATTATCGTTCGCCCTGGTGCCGGTGGGCTGGTCGACGTGGATCACCCGCTCGCTGGCCGATCAGGCGGAAAAGGCGGGGTCGATTCAGGTGGCGGTTATCCAACTGGCAAATACCTGCGGGGCGGCGGTTGGCGGCTATGCGCTGGATAACCTGGGCCTGCTTTCACCACTGATGTTGTCAGGGGCGCTGATGCTGCTTACCGCGCTGTTGGTGGCAGGAAAAGTGAAGGTGAAGTGACTTTCCTCTCACCCTAATCGGGGCTACCACTTGTAGCCCCGGTAAGCGCAGCGCCACCGCGGGAATATCAGGCCGCAGTCTGTACGCGTTTGCGCGAGTCCAGCGATATCAGCAGTACCGATGACACTATCATCAGCGTGCCCAGCCAGTCCGGCAGCGTAAAGGCGATACCCAACAGAACAACCGAGAGCAGGGCGCTGCTTAGCGGTTCTGCACAGCTCAGAATACTGGCGCGCGAGCCGCCAATCATCTGCGCCCCTTTCAGATACAGGCTAAAGGTCAGTGCGGTGCCCACCATCACCAGATACATAAACGCCATCACCAGATTGCCGTCGATAACGAAATCTCCCCCTTTATTGCCATAGAACGGCGTCAGCATTAATCCGGCGAGAAACATACTCCAGCCAACAATCGGCAGCGTGCCGTAGCGGGCGATAAGCTTTGACGGATAAGTGGAATAGAGCGCGGCGGAAAAGGCCGACGCGATGCCCCATACCAGCGCTTCGGTGGAAATCGACAGCGACGTCATATTTCCGTGGGTCACCAGCAACAGGGTGCCAATCAGAGAGGTTGCAATCGCCGCCGTGACAGCGAGCGTCGGCTTCGCTTTTCGCGCCAGGGCAAACCACGTCACGATGATCGTTGGCGAGAGAAATTGCAGTACGGTTGCAGTGGCGGCATTCGATTTCTCGATGGTCACCAGGAAGGTGAGTTGAACGATAAGCGCGCCAAACAGCGAAAAGAACAGCAGACTCAGCGTGTCCTGGCGGTTTTTCACGATCGCGAAAATTTTATCGCCATGGAAAAACGACAGAATTAATAACACAGCGCCACCGGACAGCAGGCGAACCATCGTCAACCAGGGGGCTGCGATGTGACTTTTCTCCATGATGTACTGAGCGCAAACCCCGGAACTGCCCCATAAAATGGCGGCAATCAGTACATAAAACATCCCTTTTTTTGTGGAACCCATTTTCTATTCAGACCTGACATGCTGCTTTCTTATTGATGAGTTTTGCATCATAGCACAGGCGTGATAGATAACCGGAGGCAGCATCCCTGCCGCCCGCGGATTTACATCAGAACCAGGCTTCCCACATCGCACCGACGTTGAAGGAGTCCAGCGTGGTGTCATCCGTACCGTTAACACGTGCGGTACGCTTGTTGTCAACTTCGCCACCGGTTACGTAGAAGCGCAGCATCGGACGGAACTCAGGCCCCATATCAATGGAGATGTTCTGCGACAGGGTCGCTTTCCAGCCGTTGTTATCACCACCTTTGTCATAGGCCACTTTCTGCCAGCCCAGTTCCAGCCAGGTTGAATGAACATCGTTCCACCAGTACATCGGACGCACAATGGCGTTGTAGTTCTTACGATTGTCAGACTTGTCTGCGCTGTTGTCGTAATCGTGGAAGGCGAGCAGATATTCCACCTGCATCTGGCGACTAAACTTGTGCAGCCCTTCAAAGCTGGCATAGATAGTTTTCAGGTCATCTGTTTTGTTATAAACGCTGTTATCTGCGTTGTCTGAGTAACGGGCGATAACCTTGTTCACGCCACTGTCGTTGGTATGGCTTAACACCACACCACCCTGCCAGGCTTTCAGACGGGCGTCGCTTTCAACGGCCTTCGAGTCAAAACCGTAGTTTGCATAAACTTCCAGATCCAGCGGGCCGACTTTCATGCCGTGGATTTTTGAGGTGACCGCATAGTTGCCTTTGTCGCCGGTGCCTGAACCACCGGTACAGGTAATGCGCGACGGGTTATCACCGTTGTCTTCCACTTCCGGGTTACAGGACTGCACGGCAGCCACAGTGGCCACGTCAAACTGTACGCCACCGATGTCGAAGTTTTTCACCCCGGCGCCCTGGCCATCGTGGTTCATCCAGAAGTAGTCGTTGATACCCTGTTGCGGACGCTGGTGGAAGTCACGACCCGCCCAGAAATAGGCGTTCGGGTTGGATTCCAGCAGGTTGGTCACACCCGCATAGGCTTTTTTCAGGTTAACTTCGTCGCCCCAGTGATCGAACATCACGTTGACGTCCCAGATGGCCCCGTGGGAGCTCTTAAACGCTTTGGAAAGCTGGAACTCGCCACCGTTGCCTTCGTTACCCAGACGGCCAATCGCAGACGAGCCGTTATACGAACCGTCTACGCCCACGTATTTCTGATCGCCACTCTGGTAATGGGCGCCATAACGGGCATAACCGCTAAATTTCACGCCATAAGGAATGGCTAAATCAGGCGTTTGCGCGGTACTTTGCGGCTCGGTAATGACATCCGCTTTTTTATCAATGGCGGCATCCATTTTTGCCTGCCGCTCAGCTAATGCTTTATCCACCGCTTTTGCCACGATGGCATCGATTTGTTCTTGGGTAAATTCTTGAGCTATCACCGAACCAGAGCAAAGAGCAGCCGCAACCGCCAGTGCCACTGGAAGTTTATTGTTTAATTTCATAATTATCTCAATTTATACCCTTTATACTTCAGGCCGCCTGTTCGTTGGCTGCACTCGTTTACCCGAATCACTTATATAAATAAGTTCATCGGGATTCATTAACTTGTCGCCTTGCGGAAGCTCGAAATATTTAGGGCTTAGTTGGTTGTTTTTAAACAATAACCATCCCGTCCTGATTTGACAGAACAACATGCCAGTATCAAAACAAGCTGAGTTATATTTTATAATTCAGGTACAGAGTAATATTTCCGTAATCAATGAGCTTTTAACGCTGATAAAGCTGAATAATCTCCTCTGATAATTCACGCGCCAGTAACGACGTCATTAAATGATCCTGGGCATGCACCATAATTAATGTCATGGGTTGCCGGGCTTCGCCAGCATCCTGTTCAATTAATTTAGTTTGCATTTGATGGGCCTGGCGCGAATAACCATCGGCTTCACGCAGCAGTTTTTGGGCTTCCTCAAAATTGCCCACTCTGGCGGCACGCAGTGCTTCAAAGCACAGGCTGCGCGACTGACCCGCGTTAACGATAATCTCCATTACCGCTTCTTCTAATGCGACCATATTTATTTACTCTTCATCAAAACCATTATTCTTCGCGGTGGCGGCAAACCATTCTCCGCTTTTCTTAACGGTGCGTTTCTGGGTTTCTAAATCTAACTGAACAAAACCGTAGCGGTTTTTATAGGCGTTACACCATGACCAATTATCAATAAAGGTCCACATATGATAACCAAGGCAATTACAGCCTTCGCTAATTCCTTTATGTAGCCATTTAAGGTGATCGGTAATAAAGGCAATACGGTACTGATCGTTTATTTGCCCGTTTTCAATAAAGCGCTGTTCATTTTCGACACCCATACCATTTTCAGAAATAAAGCAGCGTGGGTTGCCATAATTATCACGAAGATTAACCAAAATATCGTAAATACCCGGCTCATAAATTTCCCAGCCGCGCCAGGGGTTCATTTTTCGCCCCGGCATCTCGTAGTAATCAAACAGCCATTCCGGCATAAACGGCGACTCAGGATTAACGGCGCTGTCCCGGCATTTCACCCGCCGCGGCTGATAATAGTTAATGCCCAGTAGGTCTATTTTCCCGGCGGCAATCAGCTCTTTATCGCCCAGATGACAGGCGGGAAGCTGATCATACTCTTTCAGCAAGGCCACCAGGTCCGCCGGATACTCGCCCAACAGTACCGGATCGAGGAAGCTGCGGTTAAACAGCAGGTCTGCATGGTGCGCGGCTTTCAGATCCGCCGGATGTTGCGAACGTGGATACGACGGTGTCAGGTTGAGCACTATGCCGATCTCACCGGGGTGATGCCCGGCGCGAAACGCCCGCACTGCGCTGGCATGGGCCAGTACCGTGTTGTATGCCACTGTGGCTGCCCGTCTGAAATCCACCACATTCGGGTAATGGAAGTCATACAGATATCCCCCTTCTACCGGCACAATCGGTTCGTTGAACGTAAACCAGTGCTTCACCTGATGACCAAACAGGTCGAAGCAGATTTGCGCGTAGCGGGTGAATGCCTCTACGACTTCGCGATTTTCCCAGCCGCCTTTCTCCTGCATGACCATCGGCATGTCGAAGTGAAACAGGGTGATAAACGGTTCAATGCCCTGTTCTGCCAGCTCGTTGAGCATGTTGCTGTAAAACGCAACGGCCTCTCTGTTCACCTCGCCGGTGCCATCAGGAATCAAACGGCTCCAGCTTATTGAGGTGCGAAAACTGTTGTGGTTCAGCTCTTTTAACAGGGCGATGTCTTCGCGCCAGTGCTGGTAAAAGGTGGACGTATCCTGAGGGCCTACCTGCTGGTGAAAGCGCCAGGGTTGGCTGGCGTACCAGGCATCCCATGTTGTGGCGCTCTTTCCGCCCTTTAAGCTTTCCCCTTCGGTTTGTTGCGCGGAACTGGCGCTACCCCACCAGAAGTTTTCGGGAAATGCATATTTCATTTTTCTCTCCTTGTTCAGTTACTGCCGACGGTTTCCGCCATCGGTGCGCTGTTCTGCGCTTTTTGCTCTTCGGTTTTCATCAATGAACGTTCGTAAGCACGCAGGAACGGCAGATACATCAGTGCGGACATCACCATACAAATCAGGCACATCACCACCGGACTTAATGCCCAGTTTGCTGCCCAGGATGCGCCAATCGGAGCCGGTGTAGTCCACGGTGTCAGAGAGACAACTTGTGCCAGTAAGCCCATACGGGTTGCTGTATACGCCAGAATAGCGTTTACCAGAGGGACACAGACGAACGGGATAAACAGCATCGGGTTCATGATGATCGGTGCACCGAACAGAATCGGTTCATTGATATTGAAGAAACTTGGCACGACACCCATTTTGCCGATAGTCCTCAGGTGCGTAACGCGGCTACGCAGCAGCAAAAAGGCCAGCGGTAAGGTTGAACCCACGCCGCCGATCAGCAGGTAGTGGTCCCAGAAACCTTGCAGATAAACGTGCGGTAATGCAGCGCCGGCAGCCAGAGCAGCCTGGTTGGCGGAGAGGTTCGCCATCCAGAACGGGTTCATGATGCCGGTGACGATAAGCGAACCGTGGATACCGGCAAACCAGAAGATCTGGCACAGGAGTACAGAAAGCAGAATTGCAGGCAGGGAGTCCGATGCGGAGACCAGCGGTTCCAGCAGGTGCATAATCGCCTGAGGCAGGATCATGCCGGTTTGCGCTTCAATAAACAGGTTCAGCGGGTGCAGCGTACCGATAATTACCAGTACCGGGATCAGGATTTCAAACGAGCGGGCAACACCGGTCGGCACCTCTTTCGGCAGGCGAATGGTGATGTTGTGCTGCTTAAGCCAGGCATAAACGCGCGCGGAGTATATTGATGTCAGCAGCGCGGTGAAGATCCCCTGGCCGGAGAGGTACTGAGTGGAAATCTGTCCTTCATGATAGGGGGCAGCGACCAGCAGGAATGCCATAAACGCCAGCAGGCCGGTCATCACCGGGTCAAGATTGAACTGGCGACCCAGGCTCGCGCCGATACCGACAGAGATGAAGAAGGTCATGACCCCCATGCTCAGGTTGAAAGGCAACATCAGCTGCGCGCGGTATTCGGTAGAAAAATCCAGCCAGGCGCGGGCAAAGCCGTTGGTCGTTTCTGGTGAGAACGGCGGGAAAATAAACACCAGCATAAACGAGCCGATGATCATGAACGGCAGCGCGGCGGTAAAGCCATCGCGGATCGCGATAACGTATTTCTGCTGTCCGAGTTTGCCCGCCAGCGGGGTAATGGACTGCTCAATGACGCCAATCATAGACTGATATAACGAACTCATGGGTTCACCTTTTAGTGCGCCGCTTCAATCAGCGACAATGCATAGTCCAGTACTTTATCGCCACGCTGCATCCCGTAGTCCATCGGATTGATGGGCTGTACGGGGATGCCGACGGCGGCGGCCTTTTCTGACAGCGTATTTAACATATATTTCACTTGCGGTCCGAGAAGCACGACCTGGTATCGTGGGAACTGCACATCAAATTCAGCCACACCGTACGCATCGATTTCGACCGGCAAATTCCGTTGCTGCGCCTCTTCAACCATTTTCCTGACTAACAGGCTGGTGGACATACCGGCGGAGCAACACAACATAATCCTGAACATCTTGACCATCCTCGAATGTAAAAAGTTATTGCGAGGACGATTGGATATCATACGGAAACCGGTTTCCATCTCATCGCAAAAGAAGTGTGATGAGTATCAAAGTCTCGACGGGGTAAGCGCTTTTTTCTGGATTCAGGTCACGGAATTTGGATGGATTCTGATAGCAAGTGAGTCCAAATGGAAAATCGGTTTCCATGAAAAAAAGAAAAGGATATACTGCAAGTGGTTATATTATGAACCATCGCTGGACTTGGTATTTTCAGGCGCAACTTAGTCGTCTGTCAGGGGAAAAAGATGTCTACAATCAACGATGTATCACGTTTAGCTGGGGTGTCCAAAGCCACAGTCTCACGGGTGTTGAGTGGTTCGCGCGGCGTTAAGGAAGCAAGTCGCCTCGCAGTACTGAAAGCGGTCGATGAGCTGAATTATCGGCCCAATGTTATCGCACAGTCCTTACTCAGCCAGTCGACAGGCTGCATCGGCGTGATCTGCGCCCAGGACAATATCAACCAGACCACCGCGTATCTTTATGCGCTGGAAAAACACCTCAGCCAGAGCCAGAAACATCTGCTGCTGCGCTTTGCGAATACCAAAGCGGGGGTGATGAGCGCGCTGGAAGAGCTCACCTGCGGCTTGTGCGATGACGTATTAATTATTGGTGCCCGCTTCCCGCTGAATATCAACGACGAGAATGTCATTCTGGTGGATTGCGCGGAGTCGGATACGCCAAACAGCATCCAGTTTGATCATGCGTTCGCCGCGGAAACGGCCTGTAATTTCCTGATAAGCCAGGGAAGACGCCAGATTGCGCTGATCCATCCGGATGCCCGCGGTTCAACCGATCAGGTATTACTCGGCTATAAACATGCGCTGGAAAACAATTTCCTGCCGTTTAATCGTAACCTGGTTTTTATGGATGACACCTCGTCATCCGTGGCGTTGCAGGTATTGCTCAACAATGCCACTACCCTGAATTTCAATGCCCTTCTGGTTGCCGATGAGCAGGAAGCACAGCGTGTGATCCCGCAGTTGCAGGCGTTCAATAAATCCGTACCGGGCGACATCATGGTCTTTAGCCTGGCGGGCTCGTTGCATCTACCGGGGGTGCCAAAAATCCCGGCGATTGAGTACTCCATGGATGCGATGGCGGCGCGGATTGTCGCGTGGCTTAACGAAAAAACCCAGAGCGTACTGGGCTCTTGCGTGGTGCGCGGGGATTTAATTATTCCTGAAATGATCAAACGCTAACGTTTAAAGAGAGCCTCCGCCCGGAGGCTTTTTTACGCCGGGATCACTGGCCGATAAATTCTACCGCGACCTGCCGGGTCAACCAGACGCCATTCTCCGCCTGATAGAATGGATAACCCTGCTCGAACATGGCTAAAGCGTTAATTTCCAGCACCACCGGAGTGCCGTAACGCTGCCCGACCTGAATGGCCACCTCCCGATCGGCAGAGAGATGAACATACTGTCGCGACTGTGCGGTTAATCCTTCTGCAAGAATGGCGGAAAGAAAATGGCTGGCGGTGCCGTGATATAAAATGTCCGGTGGCTTTTTTTCTGTAAAGGCAATATCGACCTGCGTCGTCGAGTGTCCCTGAACGGCACGAATATGCAGCCCGTCTTCGGAGAGGGCGAAGCGTTTTTTATCACTGCCCTGCACGACGGCTTCGATGAGTTGTTTGTCCAGTGATTGCCCATGACCGGCTGCGCCTGCGATCAGTGCATCAATGTTCGCCCACCCTTCGCTATCCAGTTCCAGTCCAATGGCTTGAGGTTGGTGGCGCAGAACGTAGCTCAGAAATTTACTGACTTCATTATGTGCTTTTTTCATTATTGTCTGCCTTAGACATCGTTTTCAGTGAGAATACCATTCAATGCTGTTTTGCAAATAATAAAATTAAACCTCGCTGAGGAAGCTCGCTTTTTGATATGTTAATGGTTGGGAAGCGAGCCTGTAGATAATTAGACTGGCAGAAACCAATTGTTATTTAGCAGTGTCACACATTTTAAGTTATACGCTGGCGCGAATGCAGGCCGAAATATTATTATATATTCGTCATACTGCAAATGGCATGTGCGTTGGCTTATCTCGCTCACCCCGGTCACTTACTGGAGTAGGCTCCTGGAGATTCACTGTGTTGCCGCCTTCCTGCAACTCGAATTATTAATAGTATAAGAAAAAAGAAGTAATTTACCTGTGAGGAATGTTTGTGGAACTCCATCAGCTTCGCTGTTTTATTGCTGTTGCCGACGAATTACATTTTGGCCACGCGGCACAGAAGCTGGATATGCTGCCATCGGCGCTGGGTCGTTATATTAAACTTCTCGAAGAGAACCTTGGCACGCGGCTACTCACGCGCTCCACGCGTAATGTTTCGTTGACGGCACACGGCGCGCTTTTTCTGCCAGAAGCGCGGGAACTGGTTACCCGGGCGGATGACGTGCAAAAACGCTTTCAGACGCTTGCAAGGCAAAATGCCGGTACATTACGTGTAGGCGCCATCGACAGCGCGGCAATAAGTCTCATTCCCCATGTGCTGCATCACTTTCGTGAAAAGTGGCCGGGCGTGGAAATCCATTTTCTGGAAGATAAATCCTCTCGCTTGCTACCAAAGTTAAAAACCGGACGCCTGGATCTTATTTTTATTCGCCCGATGGGGGCGATGGACAGTGAATTTCAGAGCCAGTTTTTGTTTTATGAAGATGTGGTACTGGCGATTTCTCAAAATCATCCTCTGGCGCAGAAAACGGAAATCAATGTTGAGGATTTACGCGATATCTCATTGATTGTACCGGAAAAGCGTGTGAGGCCGCATAGCTATGACTTAACCCTGAGCCTGTTTGAGCACGCCGGGTTTAAACCCCAGCTTATCCAGATTGCTGATGAAAAACAGACCATCATTAATATGGTCGCGGCGGAATTAGGTGCGGCGATTATGCCAAAATGGGTCATGCGAATGGCGGCGCTAAATATTAAATTTATCCCCATTGGTCGGGGTTACGAAAATATCCGCAATAAATTACCAATGTCTGCCGTGTGGGTAAAGGGGGCGCGGGATGAAACCCGGGATAATATGATGCAGATCGTCATGGATGAATTAAAGGCGATAGCCAGTTTATATTAACGAAAAACCCGGCAAGTATGCACTGCCGGGTTTATTTCATCGCAATCAATGTGCCATGGCGTTTGACAGGGCGGTCACGCGGTTAACGAGACGACCAATCTTGCCGATTTCCACTTCAATCACGTCGCCTTCTTTCATAAATAGCGGCGGTGTGCGTTTTTTACCAACGCCACCCGGCGAACCGGTGATAATCACATCGCCAGCCTCCAGCGGGCTAAAGCGGGAGATGTATTCCACCAGGGCGGCAACCGACCTGACCATATTCTGCGTGGTGTCGTGCTGAACACGGTTGCCGTTCAGCCATGTGCTGATCGCCAGATCCTGCGGGTCGCGGATTTCGTCGCTGGTGACCAACCACGGACCGAATGCGCCGGTCTTGCGCCAATTTTTGCCAGACGTAAACCAGGTATATTGCATGTCGCGTACCGACCCATCCATGAAACAGCTGTAACCCGCAATATGATCTAACGCTTCTTCGCGACTTACGTTGTCGGTCGGTTTGCCGATGATCACCGCCAGCTCGCCTTCATAGTCGAACTCATTGCTGCTATCCGGTTTACAGACCACTTCGCCGTGGGCGGAGAGGGTGTCCGGGAAGCGAACAAACAGGGTTGGCGCATCGATAGTTTGTTCAAACTCGATCCGCTTTTCCATGTAGTTCATGCCCACACAGAAAATTTTGTTAGGGTTTTCGATGACTGGAAGAAAACGGATCTCGCTGGCGTGAAAATCTGCCTGCTCCGGTTTTACTCTGGACAATTCGTCTACTGCTTTGGCGGCAATAACGGATTTTAAATCGGGATAATACGCTGACAGGCGTTTTCCCAAATCGTAAATCATTTCGCCTTCAATACAGCCCCATGTTTTTACACCGGATTTCGGATTAACAAAACTTAATAACTTCATGATAATACCTGTGCCTGGACGGCGAGTTATTTAATAAACTTAATCTGCTGATTAATCTCTTCGATAATCGGCATTTTCCTCGCATTGAAGACCTTCTTATTCTCTTCAAATAAGTTGTTGCCTTCGCAGTCGATGGAAATAATCAGCGGACCGAACTCTTTCACCTTATTGACCCATAGGGTCTCTGGCATACCGAGATCGCGCCATTGGGCGTCTTCGATTTTTTCCACGCAGGTGGCCGCCAGTACGGCGCATCCGCCGGGGAAGACTGCATGCACGGCTTTGTGGGTACGGCAACCTTCTTCGGTGTTCGGCCCCATACCTCCTTTACCAACAATCAGCTTCACACCGGTCTGCTCGATAAACTCTTTCTCGAACTTCTCCATTCGCATGCTAGTTGTCGGCCCAATGGAGATCATTTCGAACTCATTTTCGCCTTTTTCGACGACGATCGGACCCGCATGGAAAATAGCCAGACCTTTCAGATCTACCGGCAGCTCACGCTTCAGTTCAATCAGACGACGATGCGCCACGTCACGACAAGTCACCAGCGTACCGGTCAGATAGACGATGTCGCCCGGCTTAAGTGCGAGTAAGTCTTCGTCTTTGATAGGGGTTGTCAGTACTTTTTTCATAATACGGCGCCTTCATGGGAAAGAATTTCGTAAGACAGGTCAGCTGCGAAACGGATCGCGCCACGACGGTGTGCCCAGCACCCGGTCGACACGGCAACGCCGATAGTGGATGGATGACGTGCGGAGGATTCGATATTGACCCCCATCACGGTCGCTTTACCGCCCAGCCCTTGTGGGCCCAGACCGACTTTGTTCAGACCTTCTTCCAGCAAGACTTCCATTTTCGCCGCATCAGCGTTCGGGTGAGCGGAATCCACCGGACGCAGAATCGCTTTTTTCGATAATCGTGCCGCCGTTTCAACGGAGGTGGATACCCCTACACCAACCAGCAGCGGCGGGCAGGCATTAACGCCGTATGAGGTGATCACGTCGAACACGAACTGATTCACGCCTTCATAACCCTGGCCTGGCATCAGAACTTTTGCTGCGCCCGGCAGGGAGCAACCGCCGCCCGCCATGTACACCTCGATGGTGCAACTGTCGTCATCCGGGATGATGTCCCAGTCCAGCCACGGCACACGAGAACCGGTGTTGGTGCCCGTGTTTTTCTCGATAAAAGTTTCAACCGCGTTATGGCGCAGTGGGGCTTTTTTGGTGGCTTCCAGCGTGGCGGTACGCAGCGCATCCTGCAGGCCGCTTAAGTACGGGAATTTTGCGCCGCAGGTGATAAAGTACTGAATCACCCCGGTGTCCTGGCAGCATGGGCGGTCCAACTCATCCGCCCGTTTCTGGTTTTCAAACATTGAGTCATAAACCGCGACAGCCAGCGGTGCATCTTCTTCTGCACGTAAAGCTTCGATTTTTTTCATGACGTCTGTTGGCAGACGTTTACCGACATACCCGGTAAAGCGGGTCATCACATCAGTTAAAGACGACATTGCATCTGAAGTGTTCACAATTTGCTCCATTTTTCGTTAAGCCAATGCGTTTTTCATTGCCTTGCGTTTACGGCTAATTTCAATAGAAAGGGTCAGTACGGCGGAAACCACCAGCATGGCTGCAACGCAGTAGAGTGCGAGGGAGAAGTCGCCCGTGGTCTCTTTCAGCCAGCCAATGACTGCCGGGCCAGCAAAGCCACCGAGGTTGCCAATTGAGTTGATGGCGGCGAGGCCTGCTGCGGCTGCCGGGCCATTGAGGAACAGAGACGGAATGCTCCACAGCGGCGGTTTGCACGACGAGATACCTACACTTGCCATCACCAGCGCGACAACCGCCAGCGGCAAGCTGTGCACAGTACCGGCCAGGATGAAGCCCAGACAGGCGAACAGGCAGGCGCCCACAACGTGCCAGGTGCGCTCTTTGGTTTTGTCAGAATGTCTGGCCCAAAGAATCATCGCGACGATAGAAAGCGCAGCCGGAATGGCGTTGATAAAGCCAATCTGCATCGTGGTCAGGCCGAAGGATTTAATAAACTGCGGTGACCAGATGTTGAGAGAATAAAGCCCCGCGGAAGTACCGAAATAGACCACTGCCAGCGTCAGGACTCGTACATCGGTCAGCCCCTTCCAGATGCTGGTTTTCGCTTGCCCGGCTTTGCCTTTGTTCTCTTCTGCCAGAGTGTCGATCAACCACTGAGTTTCATCTTTAGACAGCCAGCGGTTTTTCTCCGGACGGTCACTCAAGTAGAAGAAGGTGAAGATGCCGAGCAGAATGGCTGCCA
The DNA here is from genome assembly GCA_900112785.1 of Phytobacter palmae. Lineage (GTDB taxonomy): Bacteria > Pseudomonadota > Gammaproteobacteria > Enterobacterales > Enterobacteriaceae > Phytobacter > Phytobacter palmae. The sequence goes on from FONB01000015.1 coordinate 95,981, forward strand.
CGGAATCCAGCATGAACATCAGCTGCCAGCCTTTCATGCCAAACGCGCCGTGCATACTGAGAATGATGCCCGCCAGTGGGGAACCGAGCATGGAGGAGATCGGCGCAGCTGCCATAAATAACGCAATAACCTGCGCCCTGCGTTTAATCGGGAACCAGGTGCTTAAATAAAGAATAATGCCAGAGAAAAAGCCCGCTTCTGCGACACCTAATAAGAAACGCAGAATATAAAAACCAGTAACGGTTTGCACAAACATCATGCAAGCGGCAATAATGCCCCAGCTCACCATAATTCGTGCTAACCAAATACGCGGACCGACTTTTTGTAAAATAACGTTCGATGGAACATCAGTTAAAAAATAGCCAATAAAAAACATGCCCGCACCCACCCCAAATACCGTGGAAGAAAATCCCAGGTCCTGGTTCATGGTGAGCGCAGCAAAGCCGATATTAATACGGTCGAAAAATGCAATAAAATAAGCAAACATCACAAATGGCACTATTCGCCACGATATTTTCTTGAGGGTAATCTGCTCTATTGATGGATTCATGTCATCGTTTCCAGCGGTAATATAATAATGGCAGGCGACGTGATGGAATAAAAAGTGACCTGCTGACGCGGGCAACTATGCGGGGAATAATGGTGGGGATCATCCAACGAAGATTGTATAAAAAATTAGAATAATCGAGGTGAGAATAAAAAATCCATGCATAAAGCATGGTTATGATCAATTAAATCGCAAAAACAGGTCAATTGTTAACAAAATAAACCGGAATTGGTAACGTAATTTGAATAAATTCGGAATGAAAGAAATCGTGGGGAATGTGATAAGGCTCAAATATCTGCAGTTATGATGTTTGGCTGTAAAATGCCAGGCGCCGCCGGGGAGTGTCCCGGATGCATGTGCACGCAGTACGGTCCCCTCTCCCTTGAGGGAGAGGGGGAAATGCCGCAAACTGCACGCGTACAGCACTCACCATCAAATAAAGGTAAAGATCTCTTCACGCGGCAGACGGGATTTCGGCAGAGCGGCGTTGAAATCACCTTCGCTGCGGTAACCGAGCGACACCAGTACAACGCTGGTGAACCCTTTTTCACGCAGGCCCAGAGAGAGGTCCAGCGCACGTTGATCAAAACCTTCCATCGGTGTTGCATCGATACCTAACATCGCTGCGCCCAGCAGCAGGCCGCCCAGCGCCAGATACACCTGTTTCTCCATCCACTGTGGAATATCACGGGATTCATAGCGGTGCATATCGACATAAGAACGACGGCCCTTATCCTGACCTGCCTGTGCGCCTTCGGCGACGAAACGGCCATCTGCGCTCTCCTGCGCCAGCACTTTTTGCAGGTGCTGATCATCCAGATCTGTACGCATGCAAAGCGCAATAACGTGCGAAGCATTCAGCACTTTAGGTTCGTTATAAATGAAAGCGCCGGTGGTGGATTTTGCAATCGCTGCGCGGCCTTCGGCAGTCGATGCCACCACAAAATGCCACGGCTGGGAGTTCACCGAAGAGGGGCTGTTTTGTAGTACATTCAGCAGCGTCTCAATCTGCTCCTGCGGCAGCGTTTTACCACCTTCAAAGGCTTTAACGGTATGGCGGGCAAGCACAGCATCATCTAAAGTCATCGTCTCTCTCCGGGCAGGAAAATGAAATAAATTCGGGACTTGTCGCCCCGTCTGGTAAGTCGAGAATAAACACAAATGCTGACGAGATAAATCACCTCCGCTGTGCAGCACTTTCCCTCCGAAAGTGAAAATAATGTCCTGGTGCTTTGCGCCTGTGGGTTTTTCTGGCAAAAAGAGGGCTGACCGTAGGCCTGGCTGGAGTAATCATGATTCGCCTTGAAGATGTCACCTTATTTGTTCGCTCGGCTGCGCTGGGCAGTTTCTCCAGTGCGGCGCGGGAGGCCGGGCTATTGCCGGGGCAGGTTAGCGCCGCCGTACATCGCCTGGAGCGCGACCTTGATAAGCGCCTGTTTGTGCGATCGACACGCAGTCTGCGTTTGACCACAGAGGGAGAAAAATATCTGCCCTTCGCTCAGGAGATGCTGGCCGTAGTGCAAGCGGGTGCGGAAAGCCTGCACAGCAGTGACAACGACATTCAGGGTGAACTGCGTGTGGCCGTGCCGTCTGATCTTGGCCGCAACGTGCTGTTGCCGCTTATCACCCGGTTTTGCCAGCAGTACCCTAAAATCTCGCTGCGCCTGTCACTCTCCGATGAAATCAGCGATGTCTTCCGTGACCCGGTGGACATTGCGATTCGCTATGGCGTGCTGGATAACAGTAGCTATGTCGCACTACCGCTGGCAGAAGATAACCGCCGCGTCCTGGCCGCCTCCCCGGCTTATCTGCAACAACATGGCAGGCCGCAAATTCTGGACGATATCGTTAATCACCACTGCCTGCTGTTTACCATGAACAGTCACGTCTATGACAAATGGAGCTTCCCGGAAGATGGCATGCGTCGCCAGTTGATCGTTAAAAGCCGAATGCTGTGCGACGACGCGGATGTTGCCCGACGCTGGGCGCTGGAAGGGATGGGTATCGTCTATAAATCGTGGATTGATATCAGCGCAGACGTTCAGGCGGGCAGGCTGGAAGTACTCTTACCGCAGCACCCGGGCGAAGCGGCTCCCCTCAACCTGATTTGCCCACACCGCAAGCAATTCTCCCCGGCGATACGCCAGTTGCACAGCGCGTTACGCGAGCCTCTTCGCGCGATTACTGCGTTGCTGCATACCCATCCGGCGTTTCACCCACAGTCCTGATTATCATGTCTGATATATAAGCGGCACTGTACATTGTTCCTGGATGTCTATCATCAGACAAAATTCAGCGTTCAAAAAGCCACGTTTTGCTAACCCCTGATGTGACGATAGGCGACTATTGTTGAAGCCATACAAAAAATCAGGGATCGCGTTCAGTGATGAATGCGGCTAAAGGCGCAAATCAGCGCCCCATGTTGTCCGGGCTGGCGACGCAAGGAGTGCCGGTTTCAGTCTGTCATCGAAAAGGTATTTGCGAATGGCTTTACGTTCATTAGGTACCACGGGTTTACAAATCCCCCGGCTGGTTTTTGGCGGTAACGTATTTGGCTGGACCGTGGATGAGAAGCAGAGTTTCAGTTTACTGGACGCGTTGCTGGAACGGGGCTTTACCGCTATCGACACCGCAGACGTTTATTCTGCGTGGGCACCAGGCAACAAAGGCGGTGAATCGGAAACCATTATTGGCAAGTGGTTTGCCGCACATCCTGGGGTGCGTGAAAAAGTCACCCTTTTTACGAAAGTCGGCGCTGATCTGGGGGAACCTGGCAAAAAAGGCCTTTCCGCGCGCTGGATTGAACAGGCAGTCAACGACTCATTACGTCGCCTGCAAACCGACTATATCGACCTGTATTTCTCCCACTGGCCGGACAGCGAAACGCCGTATGACGAAACCCTGGGGGCATACCAGAAGCTGCTTAAAGCCGGCAAGATCCGTTCTGTCGGTGCGTCAAACCTCAATGCAGAACAGTTACAGGCTTCCCTGAAGGTGGCGGATGACAACGATTTGCCCCGCTACCAGGTGCTGCAACCGGAATATAACCTGTATGACCGTGACAGTTTTGAAGGAAAACTACAGGACTTAACGATTCGGGAAAATATCGGTGTGGTGACCTATTACAGCCTGGCATCGGGTTTCCTGTCGGGCAAATACCGCAGCGAAAGCGATCTCAGCCAGAGCCAGCGCGGGCAGGGAATCAGCAAATATTTGAATGCACGTGGCTTTGCCATTCTGGATGCCGTGGATAAGGTGGCGGCGAAACATAACGTGAAACCCGCTGAGGTAGCCCTTGCCTGGCTTATCGCTCAGCCCGGTGTGACAGCGCCTATCGCCAGCGCCACCAAAATTGCCCATGTGGAGAGCTTCGTGACGGCGGTATCGCTGACTCTGTCGAGCGAGGATATCGCAACACTGAATAACGCCGGTAAGTAAGGCGCAAACCGGATGGTTATGTGCCATCCGGTACTCTTTTCCCACCTAAAAATTGTAGTTTTGCATGACCTGAAACAATTTTTCCCGTCGTTCTGTTGGAGTTTTTGTCGCCTCTGCCGTTAACCATTTTGATGAACGCCACGTATTACCGCACAAGTCCGGCAGGTGATTGCCGCCGCGTAAGCGCCTTCTGACTTGTCGTTGGGGACAGGGAACAATGAAGGAAAGTCACGCAAAGAAACACGACGTGCTGATTGAGCGACTGTGCGAAATTTTCTCGGTCCTTTATCAGGGAAATACCATCGATAAAGCATGGTTATGTACGAAATTTGGCATTACGGCGCGCACCGCGTATCGCGATCTGGCGCGGCTTGCCCACTTACTGGATCAGGTTTCGCCTGGTCGCTATCGTCTGAGTACGCATCTGCTTCCGACCCTGCATACGGGGCATCTGGCGGAATTTGCTGATTTCGCGGGTGTTGCGCATCTTTTCCCACGCCGGGACGGGCAATCGCTGCGTAACAGCATGAAAAACCGGGATAACATCGCTTTTCATGGCGTCAGCAGCCGGGAGAATTACACCATTGATGCTCTGATCGGCGAGCTCAATCAGGCTATTGCCGCCCGGCAGGAAGTCACGTACCACTACCGTGAAAAAAACCGCTGCGTCCAGCCGTATCGCTTAATAAATCATTATGGTTTGTGGTATCTGGCGGCAGTGGATGAGGGCACGCTAAAGGCTTTCGAGCTAGCGCTTATTTCCCGCTTTGCGCCTGGCACTAGCCGATTCAGAGCCGATCCGCAGGTGCTGGAGGAGCTTGAAGCAAGCTCGGGTATTCGCTTTGGCAAAAAGACAGAGGTGCAATTACGGATATCGCCACACGCAGCGAAATATGTCAGCCGACGCCCACTTTTTCCTGCCCAGCGTCTGCTGGAACGGCACGACGATGGCGGCATGACGATTTCATGTGACATTCGCGACCCGCACACGCTGTTTCGCTGGCTACGCTACTGGCTTCCGGATGTCAGCATCCATTCGCCCGCTTCCCTGCGTGACGCGTTTAAGCAAGATTTACAACGGCGTTACGCCGAGGCTAGCGACGATATTGTTCATCCGATACCTGCTCAAGCCAGGTAACCGGGCTGCCGTTTTGTGATTCGGCGATAGCGATATGGGTCATTGCATTCTCTGGCGTTGCGCCGTGCCAGTGCTTCACATCCTGGGGGATCCAGACGATATCGCCCTGGTTCATCTCCTGGATGGGTTCTCCTTCACACTGGATCCAGCCTTTACCCTGGGTGATGATCAGCGTCTGGCCGAGTGGGTGGGTGTGCCATGCCGTGCGTGCGCCAGGTTCAAAGGTGACAATCGCGCCACCGACGCGTGCCGGGGCATCGGTCTGGAACGGGGAATCGAGGCGTACGCGGCCAGTAAAATAAGCCTCCGGGCCGGGTGCGGAAGGGACAGAACCACTACGGATAATTTTCATTTTCCTCTCCTCAAAGGTAAAAACCGCAGGGTTAAGTTTATGCGGCATTGCCGGGATTTGATTAGCCGGGGAAATCAAAAGGAGCTCTGAGATACATTCATGAGTGTCTCAGACAGAGGTTTTCCCCCTGTCGTGCCTTAACGCTGACGAGGGTGAAAAGTTCCAGCATCACCACCGCCCGGGATTACAGTCTCGTCAACGTCGCAAAATAAGTGGCCAGACTATCAATCAGCGCCCTGACCGCAGGCGGCAACCCTTTGCGCGTGGTGAATACCAGATGGACAATCCCCGGTACGCTGCGCCACTGCGGGAATACCTGTACCAGCTCTCCCTTCTCTAATGCGCGATGGCAAAAGTGCTCCGGCAGAAATGCCACGCCGAGTCCCTGGCTTGCCGCCGTGCGCACCGCCGCAAAATCACTACAACTCATCATCGGTTCATGACGAAATAGCATGCTCTGCTTGTCGCGGTTTTCCAGCGGCCACTCCGCTTCGGTGTCGCCATCATTGGTACTGAGAGTGGGGAGGGTATTGAGCGTGGCGATATCCTCTCCTGCACGCCTCGCCAGCGCCGGGCTTGCCACCAGGATACGGTGCGAAATACCCAGCGTGCGCATGATGAGTTCCGCATCGCTATTAAGCTGCGTGCGCACCCGCAGGGCCACATCAATACGCTCATTAATCAAATCCACGGGCCTGTCGAGAGCAAGAATTTGCAGCCGGACCTTCGGATAGCGGTGCATATAGGCCATCAGCGTGTCGGAAACCACTTCCACCATCCCGGTCGGACAGCTAAAGCGTACCAGGCCATGCGGCTCGGAATGGGCATTCACAATTAACGCTTCTGCTTGTTCAGCCTCTTGCAGCATAGCCCGGCAGCGTTGATAAAACGCCTCGCCCACTTCCGTGACGCGAAAACGGCGGCTGGTTCGCTCAATCAACCGTACACCGAGTCGAGATTCCAGCTCGCTAATTCGGCGGCTGAGTTTTGATTTCGGTTCGTGCAGTGCCCTGCCTGCGGCGGCAAACCCGCCGTGGCGTACCACCTCGGCAAAATAGCGATAGTCATTCAGATCGGTACGCATTGTCACCTCATCGTTCTTTTAATAGAACGATAGGTAGCATAATTGCTATCTTTTTGCACCATCGTTCCACTGGTATCTTCATCATCACTAACCCAACGGAATAAACCGGAGCTTAAGATGAACAGATACAGCAACAAAGTCGTGGTAGTCACTGGTGGTACAAGCGGTATTGGTCTGGCTACAGCAAAAGCCTTCGCAGCAGAAGGGGCGCATGTTTATATCACCGGACGTCGCCAGGAAGCACTGGACAACGCGGTACAGGCAATCAGCGGCAACGTGGTCGGCGTGCGTGGCGATATGGGGCAACTGGCCGATATCGACCATCTCTATGATGTCATTCAGCAACAGCATGGTCAGATTGATGTGCTGGTGGCAAATGCAGGCGGCGGCGACTTTGCGCCTCTTGGTGAAATCACTGAACAGCATTATGAACAGACTTTTAACACCAACGTCAAAGGTGTGCTCTTTACAGTGCAAAAAGCGCTGCCGCTGCTCAAAGATGGCGCCTCCATTGTATTGACGGCCTCGACAACCAGCGTGAAAGGTACCCCGGCATTTAGCGTTTATTCGGCCACCAAAGCAGCGGTACGTAACTTCGCCCGTAGCTGGATTCTGGATCTTAAACCGCGTCGTATTCGCGTCAATGCCGTCAGCCCTGGCCTGACGGACACCGCAGGTCTTAACGAACTGTTTGGTGGCGGCGAACAGGCAGAAGGCACCAAATCCTGGCTTTCTGAACAGGTACCGTCAGGCCGTATTGGTCAGCCTTCTGAGGTTGCCAGTGCCATCGCGTTCCTCGCCTCGGATGACGCGAGCTATATCAATGGTATCGAGCTGTTCGTCGATGGCGGCCTGGCGCAGATTTGACGTACAAGCATTGCCCCGCATTAAGAAAGGTGCGGGGCAATGCCGTAGATCTTATGCATGAAGCCGCAACACATTCCGGGCAAATTCAGCCAGAGCTGGCAAAACCCGGTATACCTCCTGGCCCTGCTTACGCTCGTTCGCAGGGATTAATGCTGGTCACTAACAATATGCACGAATTTGAACGTATTCCTGGGATTCGTTTGTCTTACTGGACGATTCAATGATGCCTGCTGTGAGCCTCAGAATAGACTCCCTTTGTATTATTTATGCATAAAATGCAAAAGCATTTCCATAAATAGCAATTGTTAAAAGTAACTATCCATTCCTGGTATATCTCGATACATCCGCAAATTCCTCGTGGTAGACTTGCCTGATAAAATATATCTATGCCATTTAATTTATAACAACTGAAAATAATAATTTTCAGGGAAGGTGAAGTGTGCCTGATTGGTTATCTCTAGCAATAGATTCATTTTGGCCAATGCTGTATGCCGGGCTGACATTTACTATTCCGTTAACGTTAATTACTTTCGTCCTTGGATTAATTCTGGGATTTGTCGTGGCGTTAATTCGCTTATATGGTCCGGCACCGCTGAAAAGTGCGGTGCGCTTTTATGTCTGGATTATTCGCGGCACGCCGCTGCTGGTACAACTGTTCCTTATTTTCTACGCCCTGCCGAATGCGGGCATCACGCTGGATGCGTTTCCGTCGGCGGTAATTGGCTTTACGCTGAATATTGGTGCCTATACATCGGAAGTGATCCGCGCGACGCTTCTCTCGGTGCCGAAAGGCCAGTGGGAAGCGGCGCATTCCATCAGCATGAGCTGGAGCCAGTCGCTGCGCCATATTATTTTGCCGCAGGCGGCGCGCGTGGCGGTGCCGCCGTTATCAAACACCTTTATTTCGCTGGTCAAAGACACTTCGCTGGCATCGGTCATTACGGTTCCGGAGATGTTCCTCGCCGCGCAGCGTATTGCCGCCGTCACCTATCAACCCCTTATTCTTTATAGCGAAGCTGCACTGCTCTATCTGCTGATTAGCTCCGTCTTATCGTATTTACAGTCACAGCTGGAAACCCGATTAGAAAGAAATACCGTGGCTAAGGAAAATAATAATGATAACGCTATCCGGACTTGAGAAAAGTTTTGGTTTGCAAAAAGTTCTGCACAATATTTCTCTTACTCTACCGGAAGGAAGCGTCACGGCATTAATTGGCCCCTCCGGCAGTGGAAAAAGTACATTGCTACGTTGTGTCAATTTGCTGGAAATTCCACAGGCTGGAACGCTGCAAATTGGCAGTGAAAATATTTCATTTAACGGACATGTCAGACCGAAGAAAAAAGATATCCGGCGTATCTGCCAGCAGACCGGCATGGTCTTTCAGAACTTCCAGCTCTTTCCGCACTTAACGGTGCTGGACAACATTATGCGTGGGCTGGTGGTAGTACAGAAATGGCCGCTCACCAGAGCCAAAGCGAGGGCGGAAGAGCTACTCACCAAAGTTGGCATGCTGCACAAGCGCGACGCCTGGCCAGCCATGCTCTCCGGTGGCCAGCAGCAGCGCGTGGCCATCGCCCGTGCACTGGCTCCGTCGCCAAAAGTTTTGCTTTGCGACGAGCCGACGTCGGCACTTGACCCGGAATTATCCCTGGAGGTTGTGGCCGTACTGCGACAGCTCGCCCAGGAGGGCACCACCATGCTCATGGCGACACATGACTTAAGGCTGGCGGCCAATATTGCCAACCAGGTGGTGTTCCTCGAGTCCGGACACATTGTAGAGAGCGGCACCTCAAAGGCTATCTTCACCCAGGCGAAGAAGACGCGAACACAGCTGTTTATTTCCACCCTGACCGACACCCTTCCCGATTCATGGGAAATTTAAAACAACAACACGGCAACCTTTTAAGGAGCTAATGATGAAGATATTCGTTACTGCACTGCTGGCCACCGCCATCCAACTGAGCGTTTCTCATGCTGCTTTTGCAGCAAACGATCTGTCCGGTATCAAATCTGCCGGGGTGTTGAAAATCGGCACCGAAGGCACCTATCCGCCGTTCACTTACCATGACGCCTCCGGAAAACTGGTGGGGTTTGATGTGGAAATCGGCCGTGAAATCGCCAGGCGTATTGGGGTGAAAGCTGAATTTGTCGAAGGCAAATGGGATGGCCTGATTGCCGGGCTGGACGCTAAACGTTACGACGCGGTCATTAACCAGGTATCGATTACTCCGGAGCGTCAGGCGAAATTTGCTTTCTCCGAGCCTTATATCTCCTCTAAAGCGGTGCTGATCGTGAATAGCAATAATACGACGATCAAGAGCTTCGATGACCTCAAAGGCAAGAAATCCGCCCACACGCTGACCAGTAACTATGCTCAACTGGCGCGTAAATACGGCGCGGAAGTGGTAGGTACAGATGGCTTTGATCAGTCGGTGTCGCTGGTTGCGCAGGGACGCGCGGACGCCACTATCAACGATAACCTGTCGTTCCTGGACTTCAAAAAACACAAGCCGGATGCACCGGTGAAAATTGTGGCGGCGCAAAATGATGCTGAACAGGTGGGCGTACTGATTCGTAAGAATGATGCGGAACTGCAACAAGCGATCAATAAAGCCCTCGACGGCATTAAATCCGACGGAACATACCAGAAGATATCCACTACCTACTTCGGGACCGATGTGTCGAAATAACAGACGTATGGCGCCGCTGTAGATTTTGAGGAAGGAGAGCGCACAGCATGTAAAAAGGCAGCAGATGCACGGGAGAACCGAGGGTAATTTGCTGCCAAAAGTACAACCGTTGCTGCGCTTTTCTCTTTAATTTGGCAAGGATAAAGAACGGGGCGATGAAGGTGATGATGAAATGAAAGCCTGTTATTCAGTCTCTCTGAGGGAGTCTGCGCGATTTGCTCCCTCTTCCTGAGGAAGAGGGAGGGTGGGGGAGATGCCCACGCGGCAGGCAGCCTGACGGTGGAGCAGATCCCCCGGATGGGGACATAACTTACATCACCATACTCGCTAACAGGATAAACAGCAGGCCGCAGATGGAGAGCAGCGTTGACATGAGCGTCCAGGACAACAACGTCTCTTTGGTGGTCAGGCCGAAGAAATCCTTAATCATCCAGAAACTGGCATCGTTCACATGTGAACAGATGCAGGAACCTGCCCCCGTTGCCAGCGTAATCAGCGCCAGATTGGTGTGGGGATGCGCCGCCAGCAATGGAATAACCAGCCCGGCGGTGGAGATCGCCGCCACTGTGGCTGAACCCAGGCAGATCCTCAGGAACGCCGCCACACCCCAGGCCATCAGAATGGGGTTGATATCCATCCCTGATACCAGCGTGGAAATGTACTGACCCACCCCGGAATCAATCAATACCTGTTTAAACGCACCGCCGCCGCCGATAATCAACAGCAGACCGGCAATTCCGGCAATCGCTTTACTGCAGGAGTCCATCAGTTCCGAAATGGTTTTCCCGCGCCCTACACCCATGGTGTAAATCGCGAACAACAGCGAAATCAGCATGGCGATGGTGGAGTTCCCCAGAAACAGGAAGATGTTATACAGCATGCCAGGATCGCCTGCGTCTTTCGGGCGCGCCATCTGCATAATGGTCACCAGCGCCATCAAAATAACCGGCAGCATGGCGGTCAAAAAGCTAATGCCAAACCCTGGCATTTCGCTCTCGGTAAAGCTCCTGGTGGCACCGAGAGAGGCAATATTGCCCTCTTTTTTAAAGGCATCCGGAATCAATCGCTGACACACTTTATTCAACAGCGGGCCGCAGAGAATAAAGGTCGGAATGCCCACGATAATACCGTAAATCAAGACCATACCGACATCTGCGCCATATTCACGGGCGATCACGGTCGGTCCCGGATGCGGCGGCAGGAAACCGTGCGCGACCAGCAAACCGGAAAGCATCGGCACGCACATATACATCGGTGATATTTTTGCTTCGCGGGCGATAGCAAAAATAATAGGTACCAGCAGGATCAGGCCAACTTCGAAAAAGAGCGCAATACCGACGATAAACGCCGAACAGACCACCGCCCAGTCGAGTTTCTTTGCGCCGAAATATTTCAGCATGGTCAGCGCGATGCGCTGCGCGCCGCCAGCGTCAGATAACAGACGCCCGAGCATCACGCCGAAGCCAAATATCAAACCTATATGACCTAACGTACCGCCAAGCCCTGATTCGACCGAAGCAACAACTTTATTCAGGTTCATTCCACTGGCGATGGCGACCCCGATTGAGACGATAATTAACGAAACAAAAGTATTTAGTTTTATTCTTATAGTTAAAAGCAGGAGTACAGCAATACCTGCCACGACGATAAATAGTGGCATAACGTCCTCTCTTTCCAGGATACAGATGTGAGCTACCAGACTGCCTGAACCAGGCAGTCGAATAATAAAAAACTTAATAATGGGTATGACTTAACTCAGGGCTTATTAATATAGTCCTGTAGTGCTTCACTAATTTTATTAATGTCATAAATACAGCCGCGCCACGTACCGCCGCTTACGGCCTGGAGCATTGCCCAGAGACGGGTATCGTCCGGTAATTCCGGGTCTGGCATTAAATCCGGATGACTATTGCGGGCATTTAATAATGCAGCCGCCTCCTCACGAGATGGCAGAATATTATCTATATCGGTTCCTAAGAAATTCACCTCCCCATGCAATTGTTTGCAGTCGATTTTAATTTCAATAATATCTCCGGTACACAATTTACCAATCGGTCCTCCCGCCAGGGCTTCTGGCCCCACGTGGCCAATACAGGCACCGGTTGAGACACCGGAGAAGCGGGCATCGGTAATTAACGAGACATGTTTACCGTATGACAGATGTTTTAGCGCGCTGGTAACCTGATATGTCTCCTCCATTCCCGTGCCGGAGGGACCAACACCGATAATCACCAGAATATCGCCCGCTTTAATTTTGTCGTGCTTGATATCGTAAATGGCCGCTTTTTCCGAGAGATATACCTTTGCCGCGCCTTTATGGTAATAAATGCCCTCTTCATTAATTACAGAGGCATCAATGGCCGTGGACTTAATTACCGAACCTTCCGGCGCGATATTGCCTACCGGGAAGGTAATGGTGGACGTCAGTCCGCGTTTCGCGGCCTGTTGCGGCGACATAATGACATCTTCCGGTGCGACCTGTTCTTGCTTGAATAGCAGCTCTTTGAAAATCTGCCGACGTTCGGACTGCTCCCACCAGTCGAGATTTTCCTTGAGGGTATTACCGGTGACGGTCATGACATCTTCATGCAGTAACCCCAGGCTTCGCAGATGCAACATCACCTCCGGCACGCCGCCCGCCATAAAGGCATTGACCGTCGGGTGATAGACCGGGCCGTTCGGCAGCACGCTCACTAAGCGCGGCACCTGCTTGTTAATGCGGATCCAGTCTTCCACGGTCGGGATGTGGCAACCCGCCTGATGGGCGATCGCCGGGATATGCAGCAGCAGGTTGGTGGAGCCACCGAATGCCGCGTGGACCATCATGGCATTCTCAAAGGCTTTATCGGTAAGGATATCCTTCGTGGTGATGCCTTTGTGGGTCAGTTGCAGCGCCGCGCGGGCGGAAGCGCGGGCAATTTCCTGCCACACCGGCTCGCCTGATGGCGCCAGGGCGGAGTGAGGGATAGCCAGCCCTAACCCTTCGGCCACCACCTGCGAGGTGCCCGCGGTGCCCAGGAACTGACAGCCGCCGCCGGATGATGCGCAAGCCTGGCATCCTGCCCGGCGAGCGCCCTGCAACGACAATTCGCCATTGGCAAAACGCGCGCCGATGGTCTGCACTTTGCCGTTATCTTCGCCGTGTAGCGCAGGCAGCGTCGCGCCGCCTGGGATCAGCACCGTGGCTTTGTCATGCTGAGAGGCGAGCGCCATCATAGTGGCGGGCAGCCCTTTGTCGCAGGTCGCCACGCCAATCACCGCTTTGGCATCCGGCAGGGAGCGAATCAGGCGACGCATTACCATCGAGGCGTCGTTGCGGTAGGGCAGCGAATCGAACATCCCGGTCGTGCCCTGGGTACGACCATCGCATGGGTCGGAGACATAGACCGCATAAGGCAGGGCGTTATGGTGTTTGATAACGTCCGCTGCCGCTTTCATCTGGATATCCAGCTCATAGTGACCCTGGTGAAGCGCCAGCGCGACAGGTTTCCCGTCTGGCCCGCGAAGCCCGCCCAGCGTGCTCAGTAGCAGAATGCCATCACGGTTAAGCTCGTCTGGCGACCAGCCCATCCCGGCATTCATCGTCATACCAAAAATATCGCCACTGGGTCGGTTGATCAGCATATCCGGCGTCAGAGGCAGCTCGCCTTGCGGGCCTGCGGCATGCGTCCTGACGTGGTAAATCTCCCGGTTGTCGTTATCAAATATTTCGCGAACAGACATGGTGTTCCCCTTATTGTTTTAAAATTCCCTGAGAGGACAGGAGCGCCCTGACTTTTTCTTTTGCTTCCGTCGATGCTTCCAGGATCGGCGGCAGGCAATACGTATTCACCGGGAGCCCCACGCACTGCATGGCATATTTGATGAGCGAGACAAACGGCGTTTCCAGCGCATAAATCGACGGTAGCTGGAGCAATTTTTTATTGAGCGTGGCGGCCGTGGCGAGATCGTCTTCCTGCCAGGCGCGATAGATGCCGATGGATAATTCCGGCGCGAAGTTGGCGCTGGCGGTAATCGACCCGTCACCACCCAGCAGCAATGTGTTGAGTAGATGGTCGTCATAGCCGCAGAACACGGAGAAATCCGGGCGCACCGCTTTGACGGTGTTAATCATCGTGCGCAGGTGGCCGACGCTGTCGATGGTGTCTTTAATGCCAACGATGTTGTCGTTTTGCAGGACCAGACGTTTGACGGTCTCAGGCGTTAAGTCCTGACCGGTAAGGTCGGGGAAGTTATAGATGATCACTGGCAGCTTTACGCTGCGCGCGATGCGCTGATAATAATCGTCCAGGTTGCGTGGGGCGACTTTCCAGTAATAGGGGTTAATGGCAACAATGGCATCCGCACCGCAGACCTCAGCATGCTGCGCCAGTTTTACCGCTTCGTCGGTGGAGGGAGAACCCACGCCAATCAATACCGGAACGCGCTTATCCGCCGTGGCGACCGCCGCTTCGGCAAGCGCCATCCGCTGGCTGGTGTTCATCTGGCTGAATTCCCCGCCGGTCCCCAGATAAAACAGTCCGTCGACCCCTTTCTCAATCAGAAAATCAGCGACCGCTTTCATGGCTGTTTTATCGATATTTCCGTCGTTATCAAAGGTGCTGGAGACCGGCGGAATAATTCCCCTGAACTTTTTCATTACATCAGTTTCCTTTTCTTAGGTTTTCACTTTCACTCCGGTATCCCAGCCCATATGATATTTGCCCGGCGCACTGGCGAAGCAATTCGAGATAACCATCGATCTTATTTCCTGAATACACCACCGGATCACCCGACAGTGAGATCGCATAATTAACCCGGTTATACATATTGAATACCGGCATACTCAGACATACTGCGCCATAGGTTGATTCTTCATTGTCTATGGCCCATCCACGTAGACGCGTTTTTTGCAACTCTTCCCGAAATAACCTTTTATCGGTAAAGGTATTTTCAGTGTGTTTGGTGAGCGCTAACGCATCCAGAAAATAATCCATCTCTTCACGGGGCTTCCAGGCGAGTAACGCTTTGCCGAGCGCCGTGATATGTAATTCTAATTTCTTACCAATCCAGCTTTTTTTCGTTGGTACGGAACCGGGACTTTCCACTTTATCGAGATAAATGGCGTAGCAATCTTCTATGGCCCCTAAATGACAGACCAGTCCGCTTTTTTGCGAAAGCTCCTGCATCGGGCGCTTGGTCACCTCAAAAATATTTTTGCGGTGTAATGCCTGACAACCAAGTTCATAATTTTTAATGCCGAGTGAATACTGGTTACGATCGCTTTTCGTCAGAAATCCGCAATCAACCATGACATTTAATAAATTCAGCAGGCTGCTCTTTGGGTACTGAAATTCCCGTAGAAGCTCCATAAAGCTCGCTGCGCCAACATAGGCAATGTAGGTCAGTATTTTCTCAGCCCGAATAAGTGAATTACATCCTTTACCGCCCATAACGGCTCCTCTATTGATTGAATAAAAGTTTATCTATCCTGTTCAGGGGAGAATACATGTGGTTCAACAGGCTGAACCGAGTTAGGGCAGGGAAACGTGATCTGTGGCGAGGTTTTGAATAATGGCTTGTTGCCCGAGCGAGATGAGGCGGCGTAGAGCCGCCTTTCTTCCCCTCCCTGAGCGAGAGGGGAGATTTAACAACTAAGCCTATTCATAGGCCATTTCAAACTCTACGGCTGAATTGGCCGTGCCGCCTTTGACTATCCCGGTACGGATATAGCGGGCCCGCATGGGAATGGTGTAGTTGCCTGCACCGCTATAGCCGGTAAATTTGGTTTTAGTGTTAAAGGGGACATTGGTGCCATTTTCATACTGAACCTGGACGCCCACCCCGCTGGCCGTCGAACCACTTTTCAGGCTGATATACTGCCCGGCTCCCGTGCCATTGAGGGTTACGCCTGCTGCGGGTTTAAAGGTGTAACTGACCGATGTCATGCCCGCATCACAGTTGTTGATAGTAAAGTTAAACGGCGTGGCCGCGCTGGTGGAGCCGACGGAGGGAAAATCAGCGCTGGCGTGTTTTTTCATATCAACGCTGATATCGGGGGTTTCGCAGGCTGCGGCTTGGATCACTGCTGAGCCTGTCATAGTAAGCATGTTATATCGGGCACCACCACTCGTGGTGGTCGCAGTATTCGCCCATGCTTCCACAGTAATATTCGGGGTAACTGTTCCTGCTGATACGGGACCAATAATGTAGTACTGCGCTTTGATATTGGTAAGCCATGCACCACCACTATAACTGTATCCGCCCGAGACCTGGTACCATCGTTTAATATCATTATCCACAATGACCGTACCGAGGAAGTCATCCCAGACTTTAATTCCGATCCCTTCAACATTTGTCTTGTAGATACCAGAAAAAGAAGAGGGTGTTAAGGCAGTGCCAAATTTTAAATGTGTATAGGTAGCGCCGCCAGAGCAGGAAATAGTCCTACTGACACCCGCGCCGATTGACATCACACTACCAATGGGGCCAGTTGCTTTATTTTTCGGAATATTAAATGTTTGTGTTGGTAGCGTTGCCGAATAACTATAAGTACCACCTGAGACATTACAGCCAGCCCAGGTGAATGGGCTAACAGACATGATTCCGAATAGTGCGGATACTTTTAATAGAATTTTAGTTATCATTTTAATTCCTTTTAAATTATATTATTATTTAGTGTATGTGGTATCGTGTTTAACAAAATAACCGTAATCATTAATTATGCTGAGTGATAATTTTTTATTATCCTCTGTTTCTGTTTTTTTAAATGAAAACATTTTTGTGCCCTTCGCCGGACACATACCGTTGCGCCTGTCGCCGCTATTATCTGCGTCACTTGCGATCCGGATATTATTAATGGATACGTTAAAGGCCGATGGATTCTCACATTCAAGCCCACCGTCCACCGCGTGCCAGCGCAGGGCGGAGATAGCCTGCTCTGGCGAGCCGGGAAGTCCCTGCGGGCGGTAGAAAATTTTCAAGCGTGATCGCACGGAAAAATGTACATAATCCTTTGTTCTGTTAGCCTTTCCGGCAGGCTTTGGCTGTACTTCTTGCACGTTAAGCCAGAAGACGGATTCTCTGTCCTGCGGTACGTTGCCGCCGGTAAAGAGAATACGCAGAGTCTGACCTTTACCGGCATCCAGGCGGAAAATGGGTGGGGTAACAATAAAGGGCACGGTCGCTTTAACGGTGGAGGCCTCAGGATCTCCGCTATCTATCCAGGCCTGGATCAGACGGGGAGTATCCGCATGATTGGTCATACCGAGAGTCACTTCTCTTTTATCTGCAGGATAGATAACCCGTGTACTGTCAATCACAATGCCAGCCTGAGCCGAGGAGAGAAATAACGCAAATGAAAGCGCCGGGGAAAAGAGAGTCTTCATACCCAACCTCCCTGAATGGGTTTTGATTAATCTGCCCTGTTTTTTTACAGGGCGAAGGT
Source organism: Phytobacter palmae (assembly GCA_900112785.1). Classification (GTDB taxonomy): domain Bacteria; phylum Pseudomonadota; class Gammaproteobacteria; order Enterobacterales; family Enterobacteriaceae; genus Phytobacter; species Phytobacter palmae. Next base: position 113,524 of record FONB01000015.1, read on the forward strand.
ATGACTAAATATAAATGTCTGGCGAGAGCTATTGATATAATCTATGAATATGCTTACCTCCACTTATGATGTGAATGTATTTTCGTTATTATTCCTCGTTAAAGTTAAGGGTTAATCTAATAATAAGAGGAAATGTTTGTTTTTTAATATTTAAAAGCCGCTTTAGGAATATATTTAGTTTATATTTGTGGGATTTGTGACGCAAAGAGAGAAAATTGAGGAATGAGAAAAAACATTCCTCTTAAAAAAACTTATTTCTCCCTCGGTGAAGGTAAATAAGATCATTGCTTAAGCAGCGACAAAACGACCTCTGGCGTCATATTCGCCTTGACCAGTACCTGCATGCTGGATTGCTGCAAAATCTGTGCTCTGGTCATCGCGGAAACCTCGCTGGCGTAATCCGCATCTTCAATTCTGGAACGTGTCGCCGCTATATTAGCTGCGGCATTACTCTGCGCATTTTGTACGGACGTCAATCGATTGGCGACGGCACCCAGCTCGGTGCGACGCGTATCCACCTTACTGATGGCGTTATCAATAGCAGCAAGCGGGTTTTCCGGGTTACGTAAGCGAATTTCCGAACCCACTTCCCGGATATTCAGGGTGGTGTAATTACTTGATGCATCCGTACTGGAACCCATTGCAGCTGTGTAATAGATCTGCACTGCGCCAATACCGTTAAGTGTTTTCAGATAGAAGGTGTTGGTCAGGTCGTTTTGCACGGCCAGCGTGGATGTCTTCGCGCCATACGTGGTGCTGGCGGGCAGGTTCATATAATAGTTGCCGTCGCTATCCAGACGCAGTACATCGTTGAAAACATTACCATCAGCGTCAGTGTAATTCACTTCCACATGTGCGGGGTCCAGCGTCACGTGCGACGTCCCGCTAACACTGGTCACGGCGGTAAATCCATTCTGGCTGGTGTTGCTGGTGGCCGTTACGCTTAATGACGTTGTCGTACCGTCTGTCGTCGCATTCACCGTTGCCGGGTAATACCTGTAACTTCCGCTACCGTCGCTGACTTCCATCATGTACTGGCTACCGGATTTCACCAGCCTGCCCGCCGCAGAATTACCATTGGCATCCGTAAAGGTGGTGGCCGTGGTACTGGTATCGATGGCCGGTGTGGTCGTGACAGTGGTCGGCAGGACAGGCAATTGGGTATCCAGCAATCCGCTGTTGCTGGTCATGGTGGCGGTCACAGCACCGGATGTACCAAAACTCAGCGTGGCGGGATAGTAAAAATCATCCTGCTCAATGTAATACTGGCCGTTTGACTTGGTCAGCGTTGCGCCGCTTAAAGTCGCACCGTTGGTATCGACCGCATTAAGTGTGGCAATGGTGCGGGAGGATATCTGGCTGACATCACTATAAAGTTTGGTCGCGCTGGTGGCCGAAATCGAGACTGTACCGCTCCCGGTCTGAGTATCCCAGTCCGCGTGGTAGATGGCTGGCAGAAAAGCCGCGTTGCCGTTGGTATCTGTACCCTGAATATAATACTGACCGTTGGCCGTGCTTCTGACCAGCTCTGGCGAGGTTAACCCTGACGCTGCATAATTGACTGTGACCGCACTGCTGTTCAGAGAAATATTGTAAGCCGTGCTGTTGTAACCGTTGGTATCGACGATGTTGTTACTGATGCCTCTGATCACCAGATCTTTTAAGCCAATTTCATTGACGCTAAAGCCGGGTGCGGATAAATCGAGATCGATCTTTTGGTTGTCGTTCGCGCCCACCTGAAAACCGACTTTTCCTGCGCTGCCATTTAAAAGTGAAATGCCGTTAAACTGCGAGGAACTATTAATCTGGTCGATAGCTTTGAGGTTGAGGTTAATTTCTGCCTGAATTGCATCGGAATCGGTTTGTGAGTAAGTGCCGTTCAGTCCCTGCACCGTTAATTCGCGGATACGCTGTAACCGGTTGTTCACCTCATTGAGCGCGCTTTCCGCCGTATCAATCATCGATAAGCCATCACCCGCATTACGCTGCGCCTGCTTAAGCCCGTTTTGCTGGCTGGTTAAGCGGTTGGAGATGGCCTGTCCCGCGGCGTTGTCGCTGGTGCTGTTAATACGCATCCCGGAAGAAAGGCGACGGATCGCGGTTTCCAGCGAGGATGCACTTTTGACGGATTGCTTCTGGACATTTAGCGCTGAGACATTAGTTTTAAGGCTAATCATTACTTGGCTCACAAAATCTTCCCTGGTATCCGTTATCGGCATCTCCATATTTTCTTTAGGGAGAAAATTTCCGCTAAGTCAGCTGGTTATTAAAGACGAGTTTTTTTGACTGGATGCAGGTGTGACTGGCGTTTATTTTCGGATAATAGTGCTGTTTTACGTCTCAATCGTGAAATTTCAATCTGTGAAATTGCGAAGCCTACAAAATAAGGTAGGGTGGGGAAGGTATTGATTAATAAACAGATAACAGTGAGCAATGTAGTCTGACAAGACGGCGCAATATTCACCAGACCGCAAACGCAATAAAGCCCCCGAAGGGGCCAGAAGGGTTTTTTGCCAGAGGGCGAAACCGGCCGCCTCGCGGCGACCTGTCCGGCAGCTCCCTCTGCGACCATTCGGTCTTATTTGCTCAGTTCAGCCGTCATATGAACAACGTTATTCACGGTCGCTTCGGTAATTTTGTAAGACGCGCCGGCCTGCTGTGCCTGGGCGGCGATTTTCGCTTCTGCACCGTCGATGGTGGAGGAGCTTGCGGTCACGCTCTGTGCGAAAGCGCCGAAAGACATTACGGAAAGAGCGGCAACTGCAACGAAAGTTTTGATGGATTTCATGGTCGTATTCCTTAAGTTATTTGTTCGGGATAGGGCGTGTTGCCCTGATGTGATAAATAATAGACCGACCATTGGGTGATGAAAATCTAAACTATTTGCCGATAACGTTCAAAAAAATAGAACATGTTTTGAGCG
>FONB01000036.1 GCA_900112785.1 Phytobacter palmae
GTACCGAGGGATCGCAACAAACCACAAACGCAGGTCAGTTTCCGCTATGGCCCGCTCGGCCGGCGTATCAGCAAAACACGCCAGCAGACGCTGGGGGGCAGACCGGCAGGAACGCAGGTGACGACAAGAGATATGACGCCAGATGAGTTCAATAATTTGTTTAATTCATTACCATGGGAGTATGGTGGTAAAATATGAAAGATTTAATAAAAAAATTTATTGCTATTGAAGATTTTTTTAATGAAGAAACTCGCAATTTTGTTGATTCAGTCCAGCATAATGGAATTACATGGTCGAAATATGAGTTACAGGAAACCGCTCTAAATCAATACTATTATCTTGTCCGTTCACTAATTCTTGAATATGATCCTGATTTAATGTTTTTGCTGTGTTCAACCGATAGTGAACATAGAAGAGTATCTTTGAAATTGATAAAAGATGGCCTGCTCGATTTTTCTTTATCTGATTTATTTATCGAGAAACTTATAAATATATCGATCATTGGTAATGATGAAGAAAAGAAAATGTCGAGAAATATTATAATTTCACGTGGATGGCTGTTAACTCGACATGAGTTTGTCGAGAATATCATATCTGATTTTTATAAAAAAGATATAGACTATTATTTATATAAAGATATTGGTGAATTTTTGTACGTTATAAAAAATAATGTATTATTAAATACGCATATAAAATTAGGAATGCGTAGTCAAGATAAAGACATAGCTGAGTTGGCTAATGAACTACAAATGAATTTAGTTGGCGGATAATTCTATATTTGCATTCTCAATTGAGGACTGTGGTTGTGAGGCAAGACTGCATTATAACTTGTTCAGATACTATGACCTGGAGTGTGGAAAATTTACGTAACTTGATCTGATAGGGCTGGTGGGGGGGATAAACCTTTATCAGTATGCGCCTAACCCTCTTAGTTGGATCAATCCGCTGGGATTAACAAATTGTGGTATCAAATATGGTGAACTGGATAGCTTAGGTCAGCCAACAGGTGTGCAGGCTCGATTAAATGCAAGCCATATAAATACAAGCCATATAAATACTGGAACGCACACAAATACCAATATTCGACCTCCCGGATTTATTACCGGAGCTGGTTCTAATCGGGCAAGAGGACACTTACTTGGTCGTCAGTTAGGTGGCTCTGGTGATGATGTTCAGAATCTAATTACTATTCAACAACGACCTGCCAATACACCAGTGCTGAGTGGAATAGAGGTCGAATAAGGAAGGCTTTGGAACAAGGGGAAGTTGTTGATCTAAACATAACTCCTATTTATCATGGCCCTTCCAGAATACCTGCTGGTATTACAGTAAAAGCAGAAGGATCAGGAGGATTCTTCGAACACGTTACAGTACTTAATCCACCGGGAATGTAAATATGCCAATAAATAATCTAATTTCGATACTAACACCACCAGATTCCCCTTCAGAATCGGGCAAGGGCATGAAATGGCCTTTGATTGAGGATAATTTATCTTTTCCGTCTGATTATGTTGATTTTATAAATACATATGGCTCGGGTCGTATTGCAGAATTTATTGTTATATTTAACCCATTTAGCCAAAATGAAGATGTGAATTTTTTTGAACAATATAAATTTATTTTAGAGGATTTTAATTATCTAATCGAGTCAGATAGCGATTATTATAAATATCAATTATATCCAAAACATAATGGATTGATTCCAGTGGGGGTTACTGATAATGGTGATTATATTTTTTGGGTTGTAAATTCTAAAGTGAATAGTGATTTCTGGGGGACCGCTATTATTCCATCAAGATCGCCTGAAGTTGAGTATTCTGACAATGGGCTGAGTACTTTTTTAGAAAGTTTATTAGCAAACAGGCTTAAATATAAATCATTTCCTGATAGCTTCCCTCCTGATGTTATCAAGTTCGAAACTATTTAAAACGAAAGCCGGGAAAGAAATAAATTCTTCCCAGCTTTTTTATTATCTAATACCCATTCAGTCCACTAAACAATCACATCCTTAATTTCCTTTACTACCTGTTTACCTGGTGAAGCTGCTCGCGCAGTTCTTGTATTTTGAGAGACGTACATTACAATTGGATACGCTAAATAAATCATATAAAATCTATGAGGTTCTTGTCTCTATCCATGCTGCTGGGCCCGCAATATCCAGGTTTAACCAGCCAGGTAAGGGAACATAGTACGAGCTTTCTAAATCTATTAGTCAGCTTCTTGCAGAAGGTAAGATAAGAGAGATATGAGGTTGAAATGACGAGAGAGTTTTATAATTTTAAACCAAAGAAAACTTTATATGATGGAACAGAGGATGGATTTTATAAATTTAACATGAAAATAGACATTTCTAAAACTGGTAAACATATTATATTTTATAACATGACGGCGAAACCTATATGGGAATTTGATTCAATCTTCCAAAGAAAAATTTCCAATGAAATCAGTGGTGTTAAAATAATTTCTCATGAAAATGATAATATGCTTTCATATAAATATATGAACTTAGATGTGTATGTATATAGTGATAACGTTGATGGTTGCGCTGTAAATATTATTGTCGCGGCAGGTGAAAGCCAACCATCCAGGTTTAAAATAATCTTATTAGGCTATGCGATCAAAAAATAATTCTCTAAAGAAAAGCGTATATTTTTTATCTATAAAAATGGCTGGGTAAACGTTAGAGTATTTGGATATTTTCTGATTCAACTGTTGGCCGAACGGTACGCCAGAACGGATGACGGAACGTGAAGGGCATATCCGCAGGGAAGGGCAGAACAGCGCATGGGGTAAACTGCTGCACGAGTCGATACCGCAGGGGACGGGGTATGTGCAGAACCTGCGTATGCAGGGGCAATACCTGGAACGTGAGAACGGGTTGCACTACAATTTATTTCGTCATTACGACGCGGATAGCGCCAGGTTTA
>FONB01000021.1:0-59414 GCA_900112785.1 Phytobacter palmae
ACAACGCCGAAGATGTTTTGGCGTGAGAGACGATTTTCAGCTCAGATTCAGAGTCCGAAGGATTTTGCGCTGAGACAAGGCGGCAAACGAAGAAAAGGAAGGAGCATACTGAGGTATGTGACTGACTTTACGAGAGCAGCCAACGCAGTATCAGTGCGAAAGACACAGGACAGAGCACAAAGAATTTGCCTGGCGGCTTTAGCGCGGTGGTCCCACCTGACCCCATGCCGAACTCAGAAGTGAAACGCCGTAGCGCCGATGGTAGTGTGGGGTCTCCCCATGTGAGAGTAGGGAACTGCCAGGCATCAAACAAGTGAAGAGGCCATCCGCAAGGATGGCCTTTTTGCGTTTTTCCGCATGATAAAGGAATTTTTCATGCCTGTTCTTTATATTCAGGTTCGTAAAAATCATATCACCGTTCGCGACATTGCGCGTAAGCAGAATGTATCCGGCAGCGGTGCCTTTAGCAGTCAACGTCTTCTTATTGCTGATTTTTTTAAAGCCGAAAAAGTACTGTGGGACCTTATCGAGCAGATCCGTCCCAGTTCATGGTTAAGGAAACTGCTGCGCACAGATCGCTTTGATATAGTTATCAGCGCGTTGGAAATGAATGAGGGTGGATTATCACCAGTCGAAGAACGTATCTTGCAGGAAGTCGTCGCGGGTGCGACACGGATGCGTTATCGTCGGTTGATAACCCACGCACAATCAACGCCACTGAGCGATGATGCTGTGATGGCGTTGATTGCGCAACGGTAAAAAGATTTAAGCGAGTAACCTCACTTCTGATAGCGTAAATGCAGCAGCGGATATGACCTGCCGGAATCATCTTTTTCGCTTCGCCCGGTTACCCTAAAACCCAGCTTAAGGTAGAACCCAATGGCTTGCTCGTTCTGCTCATTAACGTTGGTCGTTAAGTCGGGCGCCAGTAACAGAGCGTGTTCTACCAGTCGTTTCCCCACCCCGCTGCCGCGAACGTCAGGATCAATAAACAGTGCATCCATATGCTTTTCGGTGAGTAGCATAAACCCGACGGGTTCATCCTGTTCATTGGCGGCAACCCAAAGTGGCGCCGCCGGTAAAAACGCACTCACCTGCTCTTCCAGTTCTGCCCGATAATCTTTAGACAAAAAGTCATGTGTAGCATCGACTGAGCGGCACCAGATAGCTATCAGTCTCTCTCCTTCTTCAGGTCGCGAACGACGAATACTAATAACCATATTGTCTCCTGTTATGCGTGCTTATATTCTAACGCAAATACTTCCATGAAACTTTCTCACCTTCTACATGCAGACTCGACATTTGCTTTATTCCTGGGTATCTTCGGCTATCTGGATGTCTAAACGTTTAAACGTATGCAGTGAGGATATAAGTTATGCCGATTCGGGTGCAGGACGAGCTACCAGCCGTCAATTTCTTGCGTGATGAAAATGTCTTCGTGATGACGACATCGCGTGCTACAGGTCAGGAAATTCGTCCGCTCAAAGTGCTTATCCTCAACCTGATGCCGAAGAAGATTGAGACAGAGAACCAGTTTCTGAGGTTACTCTCCAACTCGCCACTGCAGGTGGACATCAAGCTACTGCGCATTGACGCGCGTGAATCACGCAACACGCCAGTGGAACACCTCAATAATTTCTACTGTAACTTCGATGAAATCAGCGAAGAAAACTTCGATGGCTTGATTGTCACCGGTGCGCCACTGGGTCTGGTCGAATTTAATGATGTTGCCTACTGGCCGCAGATTAAACAGGTACTGGAGTGGGCAAAAGATCATGTCACTTCCACACTGTTTGTCTGTTGGGCAGTACAAGCCGCACTGAATATCCTTTACGGTATTCCTAAGCAAACCCGTAGTGAAAAGCTTTCCGGCGTCTATGAGCACCACATTTTGCATCCACATGCTCTGCTGACCCGTGGTTTTGATGATACTTTCCTTGCACCGCACTCACGCTATGCCGATTTCCCCGCTGCGCTGATTCGTGATTATACCGACCTGGAAATCCTGGCTGAGACCGATCAGGGCGATGCCTATCTGTTTGCAAGTAAAGATAAGCGTATTGCCTTTGTTACTGGTCATCCTGAGTACGACGCAAATACCCTGGCGGGTGAATATTTCCGTGATGTTGAGGCCGGACTGTCGCCGGACATTCCCTATAACTATTTTCCGAAAAACGATCCCCGGAATAAACCACATGCGACATGGCGTAGCCATGGCAATCTGCTGTTTACCAACTGGCTGAACTATTACGTTTACCAGATTACGCCGTTTGATCTGAGCCATATGAATCCAACGCTTGATTAACGTTTCAGCAAGATCCTAAAGCGTTTCAGCATCCCATTTCAGGCACCTTCGGGTGCCTTTTTCATGCCTGAAATCCCCTCCATCAAATGTTCAAATTTTAAATTTATTGTTATCAATAGGTTAAGTTCATTTTTAAATTAAAATGGAAATTGTTTTTGATTTTGAAAATTAAATGAGTAGTCTTAATTGTGCTGAACGAAAACCATACAACGATCTTTCGTTCGCGTTGGGGAGTGTACGCGGATCAACGATGAGGAGCAGCGCAATGACACAACAGGCAACGACGACAGGTGAGTTGGCTTTTAACAAGCCTTATGGCGAAATGGAAAAGCAAATTCTGACCCCGGAAGCGGTCGAATTCCTTACTGAACTGGTGACACGCTTTACGCCACAGCGCAATAAGTTACTGGCCGCGCGTATGCAACAGCAGCAGGATATCGACAACGGAAAGCTGCCTGATTTTATTTCGGAAACGAATTCCATTCGTGAGGGTGACTGGACCATTCGCGGTATTCCACAGGATTTACAGGATCGCCGTGTTGAAATCACCGGGCCGGTTGAACGCAAGATGGTGATCAATGCGCTCAATGCCAATGTGAAAGTCTTCATGGCGGATTTCGAAGATTCCCTTTCGCCGGACTGGAATAAAGTGATTGATGGCCAAATTAACCTGCGTGATGCAGTGAACGGCACCATCAGCTATACCAACGAAGCCGGAAAAATCTACCAACTCAAACCCGATCCGGCGGTCCTGATATGTCGCGTCCGTGGCCTGCATCTGCCAGAAAAGCATGTCACCTGGCGCGGCGAAGCCATTCCCGGCAGTCTCTTCGACTTTGCACTTTATTTCTTCCACAACCATAAAGCGTTGCTGGCAAAAGGCAGCGGTCCTTACTTTTATCTGCCCAAGACCCAGGCGTGGCAGGAAGCAGCATGGTGGAGTGAAGTCTTCTGCTATGCCGAAGACCGCTTCGGCCTGCCGCGCGGCACCATCAAGGCCACTTTGCTGATTGAGACGCTGCCTGCCGTCTTCCAGATGGATGAAATCCTCTATGCGTTGCGTGACCACATTGTTGGTCTGAACTGTGGTCGTTGGGATTACATCTTTAGCTATATCAAAACCTTAAAAAACCACCCGGATCGTGTACTGCCCGATCGTCAGGTGGTCACGATGGATAAACCGTTCCTGAGCGCCTATTCGCGGCTGCTGATTAAGACCTGTCACCGCCGCGGCGCGTTCGCAATGGGCGGAATGGCGGCATTTATTCCCAGTAAAGATGCTGAGCGGAACAACCAGGTGCTCAATAAAGTGAAAGCGGACAAATTGCTGGAAGCCAACAACGGTCATGACGGCACGTGGATTGCGCATCCGGGGCTGGCAGATACCGCTATGGCTGTCTTTAACGAAGTACTGGGTGCAAATAAAAACCAGCTGACGGTGACTCGCGAGAGCGATGCCCCCACCACGGCAGATCAACTGCTGGCTGCCTGCGATGGCGAACGGACAGAAGAGGGGATGCGCGCCAACATTCGCGTGGCCGTTCAGTACATTGAAGCGTGGATCTCCGGCAACGGCTGCGTACCGATTTACGGTCTGATGGAAGATGCGGCAACGGCTGAAATTTCGCGCACATCAATCTGGCAGTGGATCCATCACGAGAAAACGCTCAGCAATGGTAAGCCGGTCACGAAGGCCCTGTTCCGTCAAATGCTGGCCGAAGAGATGCTGGTGATTCAGGAAGAGTTGGGGGAACACCGCTTTAGTAGCGGACGTTTCGATGATGCCGCTCGCCTGATGGAACAGATCACGACCTCTGATGAGTTAATCGACTTCCTGACGTTGCCAGGCTACCGCCTGCTGGCCTGATGACCCAGGCAATTTTGTTCGCCATTAGTGGCCCCGGGCAGGGCTCAAAACCTTACGTACTCTAAGTACGCTGCGGTTTTGCGCGCCTTCCCGTGACCAGACTGCTTTCACCAATAACGCCTGGGAAGCCAGGACGATAATATGGAGCATCTGCACATGAAAACCCGTACCCAACAAATCGAAGAACTGCAAAAAGAATGGACTAAACCTCGCTGGGAAGGCATCACCCGTCCTTATAGCGCGGAAGAAGTGGTGAAATTACGTGGCTCGGTGAACCCGGAATGCACGCTGGCGCAGATGGGGGCAGCCAAAATGTGGCGTCTGCTGCATGGTGAGGCGAAAAAAGGCTATATCAACAGCCTTGGCGCGTTGACTGGCGGGCAGGCATTGCAGCAGGCGAAAGCAGGCATCGAAGCGATTTATCTGTCGGGCTGGCAGGTAGCGGCAGATGCGAACCTGGCCTCCAGCATGTATCCGGATCAATCGCTCTACCCGGCCAACTCCGTTCCGGCGGTGGTCGATCGGATCAACAACACCTTCCGCCGTGCGGATCAGATCCAATGGTCTGCCGGTATTGAACCAAACGATCCACGTTACACCGATTATTTCCTGCCGATCGTGGCGGACGCCGAAGCCGGTTTTGGCGGCGTGCTGAATGCCTTTGAACTGATGAAATCGATGATTGAAGCCGGTGCAGCGGCCGTTCACTTCGAAGATCAGCTGGCCTCGGTGAAAAAATGCGGTCATATGGGCGGGAAAGTGCTGGTACCGACACAAGAGGCGATTCAGAAACTGGTGGCCGCGCGTCTGGCAGCAGATGTAATGGGCGTACCGACGCTGGTGATTGCCCGTACCGATGCGGATGCTGCGGACCTGATCACTTCCGATTGCGACCCTTATGATAGCGAATTCATCACCGGCGAGCGTACCAGCGAAGGATTCTACCGTACCCGCGCTGGGATCGAACAGGCTATTAGCCGTGGTCTGGCGTATGCTCCGTACGCCGATCTGGTGTGGTGTGAAACCTCAACACCTGATCTGGCGCTGGCGAAACGCTTTGCCGATGCTATTCATGCGAAATTCCCGGGCAAACTGCTGGCGTATAACTGCTCACCGTCCTTCAACTGGCAGAAAAACCTGGATGATAAAACCATTGCCAGCTTCCAGCAGCAGCTGTCGGATATGGGCTACAAATATCAGTTTATTACCCTGGCGGGCATTCACAGTATGTGGTTCAACATGTTCGATCTCGCACACGCCTACGCACAGGGTGAGGGGATGCGGCACTACGTCGAAAAAGTGCAGCAGCCTGAATTTGCTGCCGCCAAAGAGGGCTACACCTTCGTTTCTCACCAGCAGGAGGTGGGCACCGGCTACTTCGATAAAGTGACCACCATTATTCAGGGCGGGGCATCCTCTGTTACCGCGTTAACAGGCTCGACGGAAGAAGCTCAGTTCTGACGCCCCTCACTTTAACCCTCTCCCCACGGGAGAGGGGATCGGTGTTCAGGGCTGGCTGGATAATATTTCCTCCTCTCCCTGTCTGGAGAGGGGCAGGGTGAGGGGAACGATGCGATGTCGCGTGGCATGGAATTACTGATTGCACAAACCATTCTGCAAGGTTTCGACGCGCAATACGGGCGCTTTCTGGAAGTCACTGCCGGCGCACAGCAGCGTTTCGAACTGGCTGACTGGCATGCCGTTCAGCAGGCGATGAAGCAACGTATCCATCTTTACGATCACCACGTCGGGCTGGTTGTGGAACAGTTGCGCTGCATCACCGACAGCCAGCGACCGGACGCTGAATTTCTGCTGCGGGTGAAAGAGCATTACACTCGTCTTTTGCCGGACTACCCGCGCTTCGAAATTGCGGAGAGTTTTTTTAACTCCGTTTACTGCCGCTTGTTCGATCACCGCTCGCTTAGCCCCGAGCGCCTGTTTATTTTTAGCTCACAGCCGGAACGACGCTTTCGTACCATTCCGCGCCCGCTGGCAAAGGACTTCTGGCCTGAGCGTGGCTGGGAATCCCTGTTAACCAAGGTACTATCCGATCTGCCGTTGCGCCTGCCCTGGCAGGATAAAACGCGGGACGTTGGTTATATCATTACTCACCTGACAGAGACATTTGGCGCAGATACGTTGCGTCAGTCCCATTTGCAGGTAGCAAACGAGCTGTTTTACCGTAATAAAGCGGCGTGGCTGGTGGGCAAATTGATCACCCCTGCGGGCACGTTTCCCTTCCTGTTGCCGATTCATCGTACGGACGAAGGCGAGCTGTTTGTCGATACCTGTCTGACTTCACACTCGGAAGCCAGTATCGTCTTCGGCTTCGCTCGCTCCTATTTTATGGTATATGCCCCGCTACCGGCAGCCACCGTCGAGTGGCTACGGGAGATCCTGCCGGGGAAAACCACTGCCGAACTGTATATGGCTATTGGTTGCCAGAAGCATGGTAAGACTGAAAGCTATCGCGAATACCTGAACTATATCCACGCCTCGGACGAACAGTTTATTGAGGCTCCGGGCATTCGCGGCATGGTGATGCTGGTCTTTACACTGCCGGGCTTTGATAGGGTCTTTAAGATCATCAAAGATAAATTCCCGCCACAAAAAGAGATGAGCGCGGCGCATGTACGTGCCTGCTATCAACTGGTAAAGGAACATGATCGCGTCGGGCGAATGGCGGATACGCAGGAGTTCGAACACTTTGTTCTGGAAAAGCGCCAGATTGACCCGGCGTTAATGGCGCTATTGCTCCAGGAGGCGCCGCAGAAAATCACGGACCTTGGGGATCGCATCTCCATCAGCCATCTCTATATTGAGCGTCGCATGGTGCCGCTTAATATCTGGTTTGAGCGGGTTCGTGGTTCGCAGTTGCGCGATGCGGTGGAAGAGTACGGGAACGCCATCCGTCAGCTTGCTGCAGCGAATATTTTTCCCGGCGATATGCTGTTTAAAAACTTTGGCGTCACCCGACACGGGCGCGTGGTGTTCTACGACTATGACGAGATCTGTTATATGACAGAGGTCAACTTCCGTGATATTCCACCGCCGCGTTATCCGGAAGATGAATTGAGTGCTGAACCCTGGTACAGCGTCGCGCCAGGGGATGTGTTCCCGGAGGAGTTCCGCCATTGGTTGTGCGCCGATCCGGAAATCGGCCCGCTGTTTGAAGAGATGCATGCCGATCTACTGCGTGCCGATTACTGGCGGAGCCTGCAGGAACGCATCAAAAATGGCCATGTTGAGGACGTCTATGCCTACCGTCGTCGCCAGCGCTTTTGCGTTCGCTATGGCAACCTGCAGCAGGCGGGGTAAACAGGCAGCCTGGTTTAAGCTACCTCAACGACGGCAAATTCTTCAAAAATCAGCTCCATATCCGCAGTCCAGGTGCCTTCACGTTCGAAGAATGCCTGATGCGCCGATTGCCAGTAAGCCAGGCTCAAATCACCTTCACCTTCCAGCGCGGCGAGCTCAGAACTCATTTCGTTAAAACGGATGAGCCTGAGCGCCAGAGTGCGTATCACGCATACCGCTTTACCTTTGCCGTCCAGCACTATGTGATATGCCCCAGGGGCCACGGGTGGTTGTTCTTGCTGATAGCTGGCAAGCGAGCAGCAGGTTCCGCGCTTCTTCCCCGCAACGACCAGGGCCGCCAGCTCGTCGGCCAGTTCCGGTGAATCGCCGAACGACCAGCAAAAAGCCGAAGGATATTTATCCTGCCAGTATGATTTCAGGTCAGCCATTTTGCCGCATTCCTCCCCAGGCGGCCGTCACCTCTTTGGCCCCTTTAATCGCCAGCGCGCCCAGCTCAGTCACACGGTCATCGGTGATGCGGGAAATCGGCCCCGAAATAGAGATCGCGGCAAACGGTACGCCGTGTTCATCATAAATGCAGGCGGCGACGCAGCGCAGGCCAAGTGCATGTTCTTCATCATCAAACGAGTACCCGCGCTTGCGAGTCTGGGCCAGGTCTTCTTTCAGATGCACTGGTGATACCAGCGTGGCATGGGTATAGGCATGCAACCCTTTGCGGTGCAGCAGACCGGAGACCTGGTCATCGTTCAAGTAGGCGAGAAACGCCTTGCCTGCGCCGGAAGCGTGCATCGGCAGCTTCCCGCCAATGGGCGCTGACATGCGCATCAGTTGGGTACACTGCACCTGGTCTATAATTATGGCCTGATGATCGCTTTGGTCGAGCACCGCAAGGTTGACCGTCTCGCCGGAATCTTCCATTAGTTTGCGCAGGATGGGATGGACTATCGCCATCAGGTTGCGGCTTTGCAAAAAGCTGCTGCCGACGATAAACGCGTGGGCACCAACGGACCAGTGACCGAGTTCGCCTACCTGTCGTACAAAGCCGAGCTGCTGCATGGTAGTGAGCAGACGGTGGGTGGTGGAGTTGGGCAGACCGGCCTGTTGCGCCAGCTCGGTGAGCGCAACGCTACCATGGGATTCGGCGATTGACTCAAGCAGTTTGAGTCCACGCGTCAGAGACTGGACTTGCCCGGTAGCCTGAGCGGCGGGGGCGGCGGGTTTTCTGCCGCGTTTAGCGGGAACAGTGGCAACCATGGCTGACTCCTTTTCTGTATCGTGGAAATCATTTTCGTTTTATTTAATTATAATGCAACTCTGACGCGGACTGATCGGATGAGTTCAAATGAACATCTCTCATGTTAACCCTGTGTGCCTTTTCCGCTCTGTCAGTTTGTGCCAGTATGTCCTGCTGGCCTTTTGGCCTGGTTGAGCGTTGTCGGGAGCACGTGTGAGCAGCAAAGTTGAGCAACTGCAACAGCAGTTAAAAGAACGAATTTTGGTTCTGGACGGGGGCATGGGCACCATGATTCAGAATCAGCGTCTCAGTGAGCAGGATTTTCGCGGCGAGCGATTCGCTGACTGGCCCTGCGACCTCAAAGGTAACAATGACCTGCTGGTTATTACAAAGCCTGAGGTGATTGCCGCTATCCATTCCGCCTATTTTGAAGCGGGCGCGGATATCATTGAGACCAATACCTTTAACTCCACAACTATCGCGATGGCGGATTACCAGATGGAATCCCTGTCAGCGGAGATCAACTTTGCGGCCGCCAGACTTGCCCGTGCATGTGCCGATGAATGGACTGCCCGTACGCCGGACAAACCGCGTTATGTCGCCGGTGTTCTTGGCCCAACCAACCGCACAGCCTCTATTTCGCCGGATGTTAACGATCCCGCGTTTCGTAATATCACTTTTGACCAGCTGGTGGCTGCCTATCGCGAGTCCACCAAAGCGCTGGTGGAAGGCGGTTGTGACCTGATTCTGATCGAAACGGTGTTCGATACCCTGAACGCCAAAGCTGCCATTTTCGCGGTGAAAGAAGAGCTGGAGGCGCTGGACGTCGAACTGCCGATCATGATTTCCGGCACCATTACCGATGCATCCGGGCGTACGCTTTCCGGGCAAACCACAGAAGCCTTCTATAACTCATTGCGCCACGCCGATGCGCTCACCTTCGGCCTGAACTGCGCATTGGGGCCGGACGAGTTGCGCCAGTACGTGCAGGAACTCTCGCGTATTGCCGAATGCTACGTCACTGCGCACCCGAACGCAGGTTTACCAAACGCTTTTGGCGAATACGATCTTGATGCCGACACCATGGCCGCGCAAATTCGCGAATGGGCAGAGTCCGGCTTCCTGAACGTGGTTGGCGGCTGCTGCGGCACCACACCTGAACATATTAAAGCCATGAGCGATGCCGTCGCTGGCCTGCCCCCGCGTAAACTACCGGAGATCCCCGTCGCCTGCCGTCTGGCGGGCCTGGAGCCACTGAATATTGGCGATGACAGCCTGTTTGTTAACGTAGGTGAACGCACCAACGTTACCGGTTCGGCAAAATTCAAGCGTCTCATCAAAGAAGAGAAGTACAACGAAGCGCTGGATGTGGCGCGTCAGCAGGTAGAGAACGGCGCGCAAATCATCGATATCAATATGGATGAGGGGATGCTCGACGCCGAAGCGGCGATGGTGCGTTTTCTCAACCTGATTGCTGGCGAACCGGACATTGCCCGTGTGCCAATTATGATCGATTCCTCAAAATGGGATGTGATCGAGAAAGGGCTGAAATGCATTCAGGGTAAAGGCATCGTTAACTCCATCTCAATGAAAGAAGGGGTGGATGCCTTTGTCCAGCATGCGAAGATGGTGCGCCGCTACGGTGCCGCCGTGGTGGTGATGGCCTTTGATGAAGTCGGACAGGCAGATACCCGCGAGCGCAAAATCGAAATTTGCCGTCGGGCGTACAATATTCTGACCAAAGAGGTGGGTTTCCCGCCTGAAGACATTATTTTTGACCCGAATATCTTTGCGGTCGCCACCGGGATCGAAGAGCACAACAACTACGCCCAGGACTTTATTGGCGCCTGCGAAGACATCAAACGCGAACTGCCCCATGCGTTGATCTCCGGCGGCGTCTCTAACGTCTCGTTCTCATTCCGTGGTAATGACCCGGTACGTGAAGCGATCCATGCGGTCTTCCTCTATTACGCCATCCGTAATGGCATGGACATGGGGATCGTCAACGCCGGACAACTGGCGATTTACGACGACCTGCCGACAGAACTGCGCGATGCGGTGGAAGATGTCATTCTTAACCGCCGCGATGACAGCACAGAACGCTTGCTGGATCTGGCGGAAAAATACCGTGGCAGCAAAACCGACGATACCGCCAACGCCCAGCAGGCGGAATGGCGGACCTGGGATGTGAAAAAGCGTCTGGAATATTCGCTGGTCAAAGGTATCACCGAGTTTATCGAAGAGGACACCGAAGAAGCCCGTCAGCAGGCTGCCCGCCCGATTGAGGTGATTGAAGGGCCGCTGATGGACGGCATGAACGTGGTCGGCGATCTGTTCGGCGAGGGCAAAATGTTCCTGCCGCAGGTGGTAAAATCCGCACGCGTTATGAAACAGGCGGTGGCCTACCTCGAGCCGTTTATTGAAGCCAGTAAAGAGAAAGGCTCCAGCAACGGCAAAATGGTTATCGCCACTGTGAAAGGCGATGTCCACGACATCGGCAAAAATATCGTCGGCGTGGTCTTGCAGTGTAATAACTACGAAATCGTCGACCTGGGCGTCATGGTGCCGACGGACAAAATCCTCAAAACTGCCCGTGAAGTGAACGCCGATCTGATTGGCCTGTCTGGCCTTATCACTCCTTCGCTGGATGAAATGGTCAACGTAGCGAAAGAGATGGAGCGTCAGGGCTTTACGATCCCGTTGCTGATTGGCGGCGCGACGACATCGAAAGCGCACACGGCGGTAAAAATCGAGCAGAACTACAGCGGCCCGACGGTCTATGTGCAAAACGCCTCGCGTACCGTGGGGGTGGTGTCATCGCTGCTGTCTGATGCCCAGCGCGATGATTTTGTCGCCCGCACGCGTAAAGAGTACGAAACCGTCCGTATCCAACATGGACGTAAAAAGCCGCGCACCCCGCCAGTGACGCTTGAGGCCGCCCGCGAAAACGATCTGGCATTCGACTGGCAGAGCTACACCCCGCCGGTGGCGCATCGCCTGGGCGTGCAGGAGGTAGAGGCAAGCATCGAAACCCTGCGTAACTACATCGACTGGACGCCGTTTTTTATGACCTGGTCGCTGGCCGGGAAATATCCGCGCATTCTCGAAGATGAGATTGTCGGGGAGGAGGCGCAGCGCCTGTTCAAAGATGCCAACGATATGCTTGACCAGTTGAGCGCGACAAAAGCGCTGAACCCGCGCGGTGTGGTGGGCTTATTCCCGGCGAACCGTGTCGGCGACGATGTTGAGATCTATCGCGATGAGACCCGCACTCAGGTGCTCGCAGTAAGTCGTCATCTGCGTCAGCAGACCGAGAAAGTCGGTTTCGCTAACTACTGTCTGGCCGATTTTGTCGCGCCGAAGCTGAGCGGTAAAGAAGATTACATTGGTGCGTTTGCCGTTACCGGTGGTCTTGAAGAGGACGCACTGGCAGAGGCGTACGACGCGCAGCATGATGATTACAACAAAATCATGGTCAAAGCGGTGGCAGATCGCCTGGCGGAAGCCTTTGCGGAATATCTGCATGAGCGTGTGCGTAAAGTCTATTGGGGCTATGCACCCAACGAGAACCTCAGCAATGAAGAGCTGATCCGCGAGAATTACCAGGGGATTCGCCCGGCGCCGGGATATCCAGCCTGTCCGGAGCACACGGAAAAGGGCACGATCTGGCAGTTGCTGGATGTGGAAACCCATACCGGTATGAAGCTGACGGAATCCTTCGCCATGTGGCCGGGTGCCTCGGTCTCCGGCTGGTATTTTAGCCACCCTGACAGCAAATATTTCGCCGTGGCGCAGATTCAGCGCGACCAGGTTGAAGACTACGCATTGCGTAAGGGAATGAGCGTGGCGGAAGTAGAACGCTGGCTGGCGCCGAATCTGGGCTATGACGCGGACTAATCGCAGCCTGTTATCCCTCTACCGGCCTGTTTTCAGGCCGGTTTTTTTATACCCGTCAGGTGCTTACTACAGACATATTTAAATCGCCGGAAATATTTTTTGATTATTTTTTATTAATCGTATGACAAATATAGTTTGTTATCTCTGGCCTTAAAATATATAACTGTACAGACGGTTGAGATCGTGCGGTAAAATAATAACGTATTAAAAGTGATACCTTAAAAATATATTAAAATCCCGGTGTTATTTTTGATACTTTAAAAGTCCCTCAATAAATCAGGTTATGTGATCGCTGTTAGTAACTCAGCATAGTTGCATTTAATAAAATAGCCAAATAAACACAGCGCTTTTATTACCTGAATCAGAGCCAAATAAATCTGGCTCTAATCTATATTACTGAGGCCATATTATGGAAACCGTTCAAAATACCCTCGTCGCTCGCGAAAGCAGCGGCTGGAGAAAAAGTGATACCGTCTGGATGCTGGGGCTGTACGGTACTGCGATCGGCGCAGGGGTGCTTTTCCTGCCGATCAACGCCGGGGTTGGTGGTTTAATTCCGTTAATCATCATGGCAATTCTCGCATTCCCGATGACATTTTTCGCCCACCGTGGTTTAACCCGTTTCGTTTTATCGGGTAAAAATCCGGGTGAAGATATTACGGAAGTGGTTGAAGAGCATTTCGGTATCGGTGCCGGTAAACTGATTACATTGCTCTACTTCTTCGCTATTTATCCGATTCTGTTGGTCTATAGCGTTGCAATTACCAACACCGTCGACAGCTTTATTACTCACCAGCTTGGCCTGGTTTCTCCACCGCGTGCCATTTTGTCACTGATTCTGATTATCGGCATGATGGCTATTGTCCGCTTTGGCGAAAAAATGATTGTTAAGGCGATGAGCGTACTGGTATTCCCGTTCGTGGCTGCGCTGATGATGCTGGCGCTGTATTTGATCCCGCAATGGAACGGTGCGGTTCTGGATACCTTATCACTGAACAACGCCGCGCCATCCGGTCACGGTCTGTGGATGACGCTGTGGCTGGCAATTCCGGTAATGGTTTTCTCGTTTAACCACTCGCCGATTATCTCCTCTTTTGCGGTGGCTAAACGCGAAGAGTACGGTCAGGATGCCGAGCGCAAATGTTCCCGTATACTTGGCTTTGCACATATCATGATGGTACTGACCGTGATGTTCTTTGTGTTCAGCTGCGTACTGAGCCTGTCCCCGGAAAACCTGGCGGAAGCGAAAGCACAAAACATCTCCATTCTCTCTTATCTGGCAAACCATTTTAACGCGCCAGTGATTGCCTGGATGGCGCCGATTATCGCCATGATTGCCATTACCAAATCTTTCCTCGGCCACTACCTCGGCGCACGTGAAGGTTTCAACGGTATGGTGATTAAGTCTCTGCGTAGCAAAGGCAAATCCATTGAAATCAATAAACTGAACAAAATCACTGCGCTGTTTATGCTGGTGACCACCTGGATTGTTGCGACCCTGAACCCAAGCATCCTGGGCATGATTGAAACGCTGGGTGGCCCGGTTATCGCGATGATTCTGTTCCTGATGCCGATGTATGCCATCAACAAAGTACCGGCTATGCGCAAGTACAGCGGTCACATCAGCAACGCGTTTGTAGTGCTGATGGGCCTGATTGCCATCTCCGCCATCTTCTTCTCTCTGTTCAGCTAAGTTTTCAGCGCCGCCTGTCACAGGCGGCGCATCCGTTTTGCTTTGTAACCGCATGGGTGCCACATGATTAGCGTTTTCGATATTTTCAAAATCAGCATCGGGCCGTCCAGCTCACACACTGTTGGGCCGATGAAAGCAGGAAAACATTTTGTTGATACCCTGCAGGAAAAAGGCCTGCTGCATAAAGTGACTCGTCTGGTGGTGGATGTATATGGTTCCCTGTCATTAACAGGTAAAGGCCACCATACCGATATCGCGATTATCCTGGGGCTGTCCGGGTATTTGCCGGATACCGTCGATATCGATGCCATTCCCGGAATTATTCGCGATGTAAACACCATGCATCGTCTGTTTATTGAAGAAGGTCAGCGGGAAATTGAGTTCCCGGTGGCGGAATGCATGCGTTTTCACAATGAGTTTCTGCCGCTGCATGAAAATGGCATGAGCATTACGGCGTTTTGCGAAGGCAAAATCGTCCACTTCCAGACCTATTATTCTATAGGTGGCGGTTTTATCGTCACGGAGGAAAATTTTGGTAAGAATCAGGACGCGGATGTCGATCTTCCGTTCCCGTTCTATTCTGCCCGCAACCTGCTGGCGCATTGCCATGACAACTGCCTGTCTATTTCTGCGGTGATGATGAAAAATGAGATCGCCCGCTACGGCAGGGAGTACGTGGAGCAAAACATGGCGAAAATCTGGGAGACCATGAGAAATGCCATTAACCGTGGTATGAACACGGAAGGCATTTTGCCCGGGCCGTTGAAAGTACCGCGTCGTGCCTCTGCACTGCATCGTGTGCTGGCGCCGCAAAGCCAGTCTATTACACCGTTAAGCGCAATGGACTGGGTCAATATGTTTGCCATGGCCGTGGGCGAAGAGAACGCGGCGGGTGGGCGTGTGGTCACTGCGCCGACCAATGGTGCCTGCGGTATCATTCCGGCAGTACTGGCCTATTATGATCGCTTTATCAAGGCGGTGACGCCGGAAATTTATATGCGCTACTACCTGACGGCGGGCGCGATTGGCATTCTGTATAAGATGAATGCGTCTATTTCCGGGGCTGAAGTCGGCTGCCAGGGAGAAGTGGGCGTAGCCTGTTCGATGGCCTCCGCCGGACTGGCCGAGCTGCTGGGTGGCAGCCCGGAGAAAGTGTGCATCGCGGCAGAAATCGGCATGGAGCATAACCTTGGGTTGACCTGCGATCCGGTCGCCGGGCAGGTTCAGGTGCCGTGCATTGAGCGTAACGCGATTGCGGCAGTGAAGGCCATTAACTCAGCGAGCATGGCGATGTACCGCACCAGCGATCCTAAGGTCTCACTGGATAAAGTCATCGAAACGATGTTTGAGACGGGCAAAGACATGAACGCCAAATACCGTGAAACCGCACGAGGCGGTCTGGCGATTAAAGTCGCGGTATGTGAGTCCTGAGTCTCACAAAAAACCGCCTGTTTACAGGCGGTTTTTTTCGATGGTGCAAGCTTACCGGGACATCTCCCAAAACTATTTAGCTTTTTTCTCTGTATCAGGCGGCAGGAAAGACCACACCACACTGTGAGAAGCCGATGAGGTATACCATTCGTTAATGGTGGCGCTAGCGTCGCTGGCCTGCGCAGCGGCGGCAAATTTTTCTTTTGGCTGGTGGGCTTTTTTGCGGATGCGGATGCGCGAAGGGGTCGCGGCATTAATTTGCGCGTTAAAGGTGCGAATGTGCGAATCGAATAAAACCGACTCCAGCTGGTGCAGACGATCCAGACCACGCAGAATACCGATCAACGTACTCAGGGTAACAGACTCGCCTAAT
The DNA here is from genome assembly GCA_900112785.1 of Phytobacter palmae. Classification (GTDB taxonomy): domain Bacteria; phylum Pseudomonadota; class Gammaproteobacteria; order Enterobacterales; family Enterobacteriaceae; genus Phytobacter; species Phytobacter palmae. The sequence goes on from FONB01000021.1 coordinate 16,119, forward strand.
TCAACGCGTTTGATGGTTGCAGCGCCGACTTGTGCGCGCTCGGCCAGCTCAATCTGGGATAGCCCGAGCTGCATTCGCGTTTCTTTAATTCTGCGGCACAGTTCAGAAATAATTTCACTGTCGGACATAGTACTGAAACGCATCTTAATTCCCCTACTGCGTAATAACTCATGGCAGATTATTTAGCATATTAATTTATAAATAAAGCGGTTATTTTCTCTTTTGCGAGAGTAACAACATTGTTTTTTCTTTAACAAAGTTTCTACAGAAGAAACGATAATTAAAGACAAGCCGCTGAATATGAAAGTCGCCGCAGTTGTCCATTTTATTATTCATTCTCGTATTGATAATGCAGTTTACTCTGTTTTGTTTATCTCTTTATTACATCTTTCCCTTTATACTGGTAAAAAGCGCTATGCATAACAGGGAAGCAGTAATGATATGAGTTATAAAGATAAAATATTTACATTCTGGGGAGCGATGGATCTGCTGGCCATCGGGAGCTACCTTTTCTATTCCTTAAAAATGGGTCACGTACCGATCTGGTCCGATATCCAGCTTTTCTACAGCCAACTGACGTTAATGGAAGTCAGGGGTGCTGACCGTATTTTTCTGCAAACGCTCTTTTTTATCCACTCAGGGCTGTTGTTATCGCTATGTTTTTCGGCATACGCCTTTCTCGTAAAAAAGAACATACGTTTCCTGTTCATTGGGTTGCAGGAAATGATGCGTATTTTATCGCTCACCTGCTCGGTCGCCCTTTTTCCGCTGCTCCTGCAATTTATGCGAATTGATGACGCGTTCGTTGCCCTTATTTTGTTCGTTATTTCCGAAACGCTTAAGGTTGGTTCGTTGCTGTGGCTGAGAAAACGGGGATTGTTAACGTAATGTTGAATTCACATGTCTCTTTATGGTGCGTAAGTCTTTATACTTAGATTCAATAATCCTTGCTCTGACCGACAGAGCCTTTTCTCCCCGACTCGCAGGTTAAAACCGGGAAGAGGGGAAAACGAAAGGAATCGATAACGATTAGGAGAACCAGAATACGTGTTAATTTTGCTTCACTTACTCTCTTCTGTTGCCCTGTTAGTGTGGGGCACGCATATCGTACGTACCGGTGTCATGCGCGTTTTTGGCGCACGACTGCGCACAGTACTGAGCCGCAGTATTGAAAAGAAGTCTCTCGCTTTTAGCGCAGGGATTGGCGTGACCGCACTGGTACAAAGCAGCAATGCCACCACCATGCTGGTGACGTCGTTTGTTGCCCAGGACCTGGTGGCGCTCGCGCCAGCGCTGGTGATTGTGCTGGGAGCTGACGTGGGGACTGCGCTGATGGCGCGTGTTCTCACCTTCGATCTCTCGTGGTTATCACCGTTGCTGATATTCGTCGGCGTGATTTTTTTCCTGGGGCGCAAACAAACACGCGAAGGCCAACTGGGGCGTGTCAGCATCGGTCTTGGCCTGATTTTACTGGCGCTTGAGCTGATTGTTCAGGCGGTAACCCCTATTACTCAGGCCGATGGCGTTCAGGTGATCTTCGCCTCGTTGACGGGCGACATCATTCTGGATGCTCTGATTGGCGCGGTGTTCGCAATCATCAGCTATTCAAGTCTGGCGGCGGTGTTACTGACCGCCACGCTGACCACGGCGGGGATCATCTCCTTCCCGGTGGCGCTCTGTCTGGTTATTGGCGCCAACCTTGGCTCTGGCCTGCTGGCGATGCTCAACAACAGTGCCGCCAACGCCGCAGCACGGCGCGTGGCGCTGGGCAGTTTGCTGTTTAAGCTGGTAGGGAGCCTGATAATTCTGCCGTTTGTGCACTTACTGGCCGATGTGATGGGTAAGCTGCCGCTGGCTAAAGCCGAACTGGTCATCTACTTCCACGTCTTCTACAACCTGATTCGCTGCCTGGCAATGGTGCCTTTTGTGGGCGTGATGGCGACCTTCTGTGAACGTTTGATTCGTGATGAACCGGAGCTGGATGCACGCCTGAAACCAAAACATCTGGACAGTTCCGCACTGGATACGCCAACGCTTGCGCTGGCAAACGCGGCCCGGGAAACACTACGGATGGGCGACGCGATGGAGCTGATGCTGGAAGGGTTACATAAAGTGATGCACGGTGCGCCCAGGGAGGAAAAAGACCTGCGTAAGCTCGCCGATGACATTAATGTGCTGTACACCGCTATCAAACTCTATCTTGCGCGTATGCCAAAAGAAGAGCTGGCGGAAGAGGAGTCAAAACGCTGGGCTGAGATTATTGAGATGTCGCTTAACCTGGAGCAGGCCTCTGACATTGTGGAGCGCATGGGCAGTGAAATCGCTGATAAATCACTGGCGGCACGGCGGGCTTTTTCCGTTGAAGGGTTGAAAGAGCTCGATACGTTACATGAACTGTTACTCAGCAATTTGAAACTGGCGATGTCGGTCTTTTTCTCCGCCGATGTGACCAGCGCGCGCCGCCTGCGTCGCAGTAAACACCGTTTTCGCATCCTCAACCGTCGTTACTCTCATGCTCATGTTGACAGGCTGCATCAGCAGAATGTGCAAAGTATTGAAACCAGCTCGCTGCACCTGGGGCTGTTGGGTGACATGAAACGCCTTAATTCGCTGTTCTGTTCGGTCGCTTACAGCGTGCTGGAGCAGCCGGATGAAGATGATGAAAGGGATGAGTATTAACCTCAGCGGTTTCGCGGTTGGTCAAAAGGCAATGAAGATATCAGGACCACGCTTCGTTGCCTTAAAACGCCTGTCAGTAGGGAGCAATTCGTTTTCCGCCAGCCTCGGGATGCGAGAAAGCGCAGATTTTCTTAGCCTTCTGATAAGATATATTGCGCTTTTACAGGAGAATTTATGCTGCCAGACTCATCAACCCGATTAAATAAATACATCAGCGAAAGTGGAATTTGCTCGCGCCGCGAAGCTGATCGCTACATAGAACAAGGCAATGTTTTCCTCAACGGTAAACGTGCCACCATCGGCGATCAGGTCAAGCCTGGCGATGTCGTAAAGGTAAACGGTCAGTTGATTGAGCCACGCGAGGCCGAGGATCTGGTCTTTATCGCGCTGAATAAACCCGTGGGTATTGTCAGTACTACGGAAGACAGTGAAAAAGACAACATTGTCGATTTTGTTAACCACAGTAAACGCGTTTTCCCCATTGGTCGTCTCGATAAAGACTCCCAGGGGCTGATTTTTCTCACCAACCATGGCGACCTGGTGAACAAGATTTTGCGTGCCGGCAATGATCATGAAAAAGAGTATCTGGTAACGGTGGACAAACCCGTGACCGATGAATTTATTCGTGGCATGGGAGCAGGCGTACCGATTCTGGGGACGGTGACGAAAAAGTGCAAAGTCAAAAAAGAGGCGCCGTTTGTCTTTCGTATCACCCTGATTCAGGGCCTGAATCGCCAGATTCGCCGTATGTGTGAACATTTTGGCTATGAAGTCACTAAGCTTGAGCGTACCCGGATTATGAATGTGGGGCTGGCTGGTCTGCCGCTCGGTGAATGGCGCGATCTGACCGATGACGAGTTGATCATGCTGTTTAAGCTTATTGAGAACTCATCGTCCGAGGCGAAGCCAAAGGCAAAGAATAAACCGAAAACTGCGACGACCACCGCAAAGAAACCCGCTTCCAGTGGGGCGAAAAATATGGCAAAAACCCCGGCGGAAATGGCTTCGCGTAAACGCTTTACTCAGCCGGGGCGCAAGAAGAAAGGGCGTTAACGTCTGCCGCGTGTCGAGGTGTTGGCCGACCAGGAAAAGGTGGCCGCTTCATCCGGTTTGTAAGCCTGCTTTTTCTTTATCTGGCGGGCTTTTTTTGCCTCCGCTTCACGCTCAACCATCAATTTATCGATGTACTCTTTTTTCACGCTGTTGGTTTCGGCGTTGGTAAGAACCCGTCCGTGCGCAATACGCGCGCGGTCGAGCAAGGTTTTCAGTTCACGTTGCTCGCGCTCGGTCATCTCTTTTTGGGTAATACGGGGGAGTGCCATGTGGGTGCCCTCGGTCAGGAAGTGGATCCAGTGTACGGTACAGGCGTGAGGGCTTACAGCAAATTATCATCTGCAAACCACAATGATTCGTTTCCCCGGTACGCGAAGCGCCACCGGGGAAACGCGAATCTGACAAATACCGACCGGGCGACGGCTTATCAGCTCTCTTTTACTACTGCGCGTGGTTTGTCTGAGATCGGCTTACCGGACCAGTAACCCGCCAGCAGCGAGCCGGACAGATTATGCCAGACCGAGAACAGGGCGCCTGGCAGTGCAGCCAGCGGCGAGAAGTAGATTTTACCGAGCGCGGCAGCAAGGCCTGAGTTCTGCATTCCCACTTCGATGGCCAGTGTGCGGCAGGTGGATTCGTCAAAACCGAACAGACGACCACCCCAGTAGCCGCCCAGCAGGCCGATACTGTTGTGCAAAATCACCGCGACGATAACCACCACACCCACGGAAGCAATGTGCGAGGCGGAACCGGCCACCACGGCGCTGATAATCGCCAGGATACAAACCATCGAAAATGCGGGCAGATACGGCTCTACCGCCTTTACCACACGCGGAAACAGATGGTGGACAATCAAACCAAGCCCAATGGGAATAACCACAATTTGCAGGATACTCAGCAGCATACCCGTGATGTCCACCTGAATATGGGCATCGACATACAGACGCGTCAGCAGCGGTGTGGCGATCACGCCAACTAATGTGGAGACCGAAGAGATGGTCACGGAGAGCGCTACATCGCCCTTAGCCAGATAGATCATGACGTTGGAAGCCGTACCGCTGGCCACGCTACCCACCAGTACCATCCCGGCAGAGAGATCCGGCGGCATTTTGAAAATCATCGCCAGCAGCCAGGCGGCCAGCGGCATCACCAGATAGTGCAGGAAAATGCCTGCGGCAACCGGGGCCGGGCGGGAAAGCACGCGTTTGAAGTCGTCAATTTTCAGGTGCACACCCATGCCGAACATAATCAACATGAGTAGCGTGGTGACCCAGGGACCGATTGGGATAAAGGTCGAGGGTGTGTACCAGGCAAGCACAGAGAGCAGCAGCGCCCATAACGGGAACAGCCGGGTGAGTACAGCGAGCATAGTGTTTTCCTTTAAGGCGTTGTGTTGTGTTTCGTTATAAAAAAGGCCGGGTTCGAGCCCGGCCGTAAATACTGTTTATCGCGTGCGGAAATTTTATTCAAACAAATTAAGATGAAGAGGATTCATGTAGCAGAGCGGACGTTTTCCCAGCTCAGCCCGAAGCGAGCAAGGTATTTTCGCAGACGATCAGCATCATTGGGCCTGGCTTTTTTCAGGCGCGAAACGGCAAACAGTTCGCGCCCGGCATCGGAAAGAGAGTGGTGACGACGACAGACCTCCAGTACTGTTTCCAGTTGGCGTTGCTCAAACAGATCGATCTCCTCCGCTAACGGAGGAAGTGTGGGAGGGACCTGCCAGGCGTGCTGTAAACGTCCGATCTCTTCGTCGGCGATGGACAGAGTGATGCGCCCCTGTTCGGCCAGCGTCGCCATACGGGCAATCGACGAACTCAGTTCACGAAAGTTGCCGCGCCACTGTGCCTGCCCGGAACAGGCAAATGCCAGATAATGTTCGCGCGCGTCTTTGTCGAAACGGATGTGAGTCTGGGCTTCGGCGCTAAAGCGCTGGAGTTCGAATTCAATATTCGGCGCGATATCTTCCCGTCTTTCAGCAAGCCCCGGCAGGGCAAAAGTCCACATGTTGATACGCGCGTAGAGATCTTCGCGGAATTTTCCTTCCAGTACCCACTGGCGCATGTCGCGGTGCGTTCCGGCGATAAGCTGAAAATCACTGTGGACCTCTTTATCTGCGCCAAAGGGGAAGAAGGTTTTTTCTTCAATGGCTTTAAGCAACATGGCCTGTTCATCCAGACCCAGCTCCGCAATTTCATCCAGAAACAGCACACCCCCATCGGCTTCACGCAGTAGCCCTGTTCGCGGCGTTAGCGCGCCGGTAAAGGCCCCTTTTACATGACCAAACAACGTCGACATGGCGTTATCGCCGCGCAATGTGGCGCAGTTAACTGCGACGAGTTTGCCCGCAACCCGATGGCGGGACTGGCGCAACTGAAAAATACGTTTTGCCAGGAAGGACTTGCCCGCCCCGGTCGGGCCGGTCAGTAGAATCGGTGCCGTAGAACGCAAAGCTACCCGTTCAATTTGATCGATGAGTTTATTGAATGTCGCATTACGCGTATCGATACCGGCTTTGAGCAGCGAGACTGACTGCTGTTGTTCGCGTTGAAAGCGGCTGGTCAAGGTTGCATAGCGGCTTAAATCGAGATCGATAACCGAGTAAACGCCGGCGGCAATATCTTCTTCCGAAGCCCCTTTCGGTGCCGGGCTGGTTTGCAGCAAGCTGGCGGGCAGATAGCGGGCCTCTGTCAGTAGAAACCAGCAGATCTGCGCCACGTGCGTGCCGGTGGTGATATGCACCAGATACTCTTCGTTATCCGTATCGAAATCGTAGTGGCTGGCGAAATCCAGAAACGCGGCATACACCTCTTCAAAATCCCACGGATCGCGAATGTTCACTGTATGAGGGCGTACGGTAGTTTGCGGTGAAAGTAGCGCGATATCTTCCGCCAGCTGTTGGGCCATGCCTTCATCACGCGGTTGATGGAGCAGCTCCAGCCGATCAACCGGAAAATCGGGCTGCTGGCATAACCCAACGGTTGGCCGCCATTTGCGAAAGCGATTGGCTCGCTTGCCGCGTTTATCCAAAACCGTTCCCGGTACGCCAATCACCACTCTGCGCTTTTGCATTTTTATCCTTAAAGATAAATAACGATAAATAAATATAAAAAAATTATCGGGATACCAGCAAGCAACCAGACGAATGAAAAATTAAAATACTTAAATATTAATCACTTAAATTTTTATTTTTCATTTGCACGTTCCTGGCACACTTCTGGCAATACCTGATACGTCACAACGCTGAGCACGCAGGGGATTATGCCCCGCCAGCGCACCTGGAACGGTAATACGTTATCCGTGGGGCGTTCTGTCAGCAGAGAGACACTTAAGGGTTCGATTCCCAACTCACCTGTCCGGTGAACACTGGTTGTGTTCGTAAACGCGCCATCGGGTTGTTCATGGTGGCAATGAACCGGCGCCGATAAGGGCTCCGGGTCGCAGGCAAAACAGGCTGGCAGTGATGGCCTGTTTCCCTCCGGCTCCGATCCTGCATTCGCGCTGGTACGTGAAAATTTAAGGAAAATCAAATGAATAAGAAAATCACTATTCGTCAGGGACAACTGGGCCTGCTGGTAAAAGCGGGTGATTACACAAAAATTCTAACGGCAGGAGAGCACCGCCTTTCCTGGTTTGGTAAGCAAGAGGTCATGTTCGTTGAGCTCAATGGCAGCGATGTGCCGGCAGAGCTGGCGAATTATCTGCGCCGTTTCAGACCTGAGTGGGTCGGGGCGTACTGCCTGAGCGTCGATACCGCCGGGCATGAAGTGGCCGCGCTCTACCGTGACGGAATCCTGGTGGAAATTATCCCCCCGGCTTCACGCCGCCTCTTCTGGCAGGACGGTAGCCTGAGCGTGGAGTTGACAGATACCCGGGATGTACGCGTACCGGAGAGCATCATGAATGCCGTATTGCAGCCACGTAGCGGCACAGCCGTTAAAGGACGGGATGCCATACTGACAGTTAGCGTCGCGGCATGGCACGTCGGTGTAGTAAAAATCGATGGTGTAACACAACCCTTGTTACCGCCGGGATTGAGCGCTTACTGGAAAGTGAACCATCTGGTTGATGCAGATGTTGTCGATACACGTTTGCAACTGATGGAAGTGTCCGGCCAGGAAATTCTGACCAAAGACAAAGTGAACCTGCGCATCAACCTGGGGGCGAACTGGCAATACAGCGATGTGTTACAGGCATTCAGCCAGTTGACCAAACCACTGGATCACCTGTATCGCGAATTGCAGTTTGCCCTGCGTGAAGCGGTGGGGACTCGTACGCTGGACGAACTGCTTGAAGACAAGCAGATCATTGATGAGGTGGTCAGTGCCCAGGTGAAAACACGTATGGCTCCCTTTGGTATGGATGTCGCATCGCTGGGTGTACGGGACATCGTGTTGCCGGGCGATATGAAAACCATCCTGGCGAAGCTGGTGGAAGCGGAAAAATCGGCGCAGGCGAATGTGATTCGTCGGCGTGAAGAAACGGCGGCGACCCGCTCATTGCTCAATACCGCGAAAGTAATGGAAAACAACCCGGTAGCGCTGCGCTTAAAAGAGCTGGAAACGCTGGAAAAAGTGGCTGAACGTATCGATAAAATCTCGGTATTCGGTGGCCTCGATAACGTCCTGAATGGGCTGGTGAGTATTAAAGGATAATCAAATGCAGCATAACGAATTTCAACTGCTGACGGCGCAGAACAGTGCGCCGATAAAAATGTGGACTCACGGGGTTCCGGTAGAGCCAGAGGCGCGTGAGCAGTTGCAGAACACCGCGAAGATGCCGTTTATTTTTCAGCATCTGGCGGTAATGCCCGATGTACATCTCGGTAAAGGTTCCACCATTGGCAGCGTGATCCCGACCAAAGGGGCCATTATCCCGGCGGCGGTTGGGGTGGATATTGGTTGCGGAATGATCGCCGTGCGCACCTCGCTGGTGGCAAGCGATCTGCCGGATAACCTGAGCGGGCTTCGCAACGCGATCGAACAGGCGGTGCCGCATGGACGTACCAGCACGCGTTCCGGGCGTGATAAAGGGGCCTGGGAAACGCCGCCGCAGGAAGTGGATAGCCACTGGTCAATGCTGGCGGCGCGGTTTAAACGTCTGACGGATAACTATCCGCAGTTGTTGAAAACTAATAATTATCAACATCTGGGAACGCTGGGTACGGGCAACCATTTTATTGAGGTCTGCCTGGATGAACAGCAACGTGTGTGGGTGATGTTGCATAGTGGTTCGCGTGGAGTGGGTAACGCCATCGGTACCCTGTTTATCTCACTGGCGCAGGAGGATATGCGGCAGCATATGGCGAACCTGCCGGATAAAAACCTGGCCTATTTCCGGGAGGGGAGTAAGCACTACGATGACTACATGGAAGCCGTGTCGTGGGCGCAGGATTTTGCCCGTCATAATCGGGAAGTGATGATGTCGCGCGTACTGGCGGCGCTGTCACGTATTGTAACAAAACCGTTTATGACCCAGCAGGAGGCGGTGAATTGTCACCATAACTACGTGCAAAAAGAGACCCATTTCGGCGAAGAGGTACTGGTGACGCGAAAAGGGGCGGTATCCGCGCAGAAGGGACAGATGGGAATTATTCCCGGTTCGATGGGGGCGAAAAGCTTTATCGTGCGTGGGTTGGGAAATGAAGAGAGCTTCTGCTCCTGTAGCCATGGCGCAGGGCGTACGATGAGCCGTACGGCAGCGAAAAAGCGCTTTACTGTTGATGACCAGATTCGGGCTACTGCTCACGTTGAGTGTCGTAAAGATAGTGACGTTATTGATGAAATCCCGATGGCCTATAAAGATATCGATGCGGTCATGGCGGCTCAGGCGTCGCTGGTGGAGATTGTTCACACTTTACGTCAGGTGGTATGCGTAAAAGGATAAAAGAGATGACTTATAGCGGCGTGGATGCCGCCATGCGTGAACGCGTGCGGCAGCAATTAACAGAGGTGGAGCAGCGTTATGGCGTCAGAGTGCTGTATGCCTGCGAATCCGGCAGCCGTGGCTGGGGCTTTGCCTCGCCGGACAGCGACTATGATGTGCGTTTTTTATATGTACATCCGCCGGAGTGGTATTTACGGGTAGAGGCACCGCGTGACGTGATCGAACTGCCCATCGATGATGAGCTGGACGTGAGCGGCTGGGAGTGGCGTAAAGCCTTAGGCTTACTGAAAAGCGCTAACCCGACGCTTATTGAGTGGCTGGATTCGCCGGTGGTCTATCAGCAAGACGATGCCACCGTCTGTGCGCTTAAGGCGGAGATGCCGAAATGGTTTTCTGCCGTGCGGGCGCGCTGGCATTACTACTCCATGGCCCGCAGAAACTTTCACAGTTATTTGCAGGGCGATGAGGTGCGGTTAAAGAAATACTTTTATGTGCTGCGCCCATTGCTGGCGGTGCGTTGGGTAGAGGCGGGAAAAGGCGTGCCACCTATGCGCTTTGCCGAGCTGTTTGCCGGAAGCGAGCTGGATTGTGAATTGCGTCAGGATATCGCTGAACTGCTGGCACGTAAGCAGCGTGCAGGGGAAGCGGAATATGGCCAGCGTCTTCCACGATTGCATGCGTTTATCGCAGCCGAGATCGAAAGGGGAACTATTCCCCCTGCGTTACCGGAGAGCCGGGAAGGCGATGTCAGGACGCTGGACGCGTTGCTCTACCGGACGGTAATGGGGCTACGGCTGTAGCCCCGGTGGCGCTGCGCCACCGGGGAAATACCGCCTGCGATCATTCGAATAAATTATGATGCAGCTTCTGCACGACCTGCTCCGCTTCGCCGCCTGGCACCAGGAAACAGAGGTTGTGGCTGGACGCGCCGTAACAAATCATGCGGATGTTGAACGGGTCCAGCACGCCGAAAACTTCCTTGCCTACACCGCTGGCTTTCGACAAGTCGTTACCAATGATGGCCACCAGCGCGAGGTTCTCTTCCACTTCTACGCGACAGAGTGAAGAAAGTTCGGTCAGCAGACCTTGCGTAAGTAACGTATCGCCCGTCGACGTGGAGCCAGTGGTATCCAGCGTCAGCGCTACGCTCACCTCAGACGTGGTTATCAGGTCAACTGAAATGCTGTGGCGCGCCAGAATGCCGAACACTTCCGCCAGGAAGCCGCGGGAGTGCAGCATGTTCAGGCTGTGTAGCGTCAACAATGTCTGTTTGCGACGTAACGCCAGCGCGCGGAATAACGGTGGGTTACTGGTTTTGTTGCACACCAGTGTGCCGCCGGCTTTCGGATCTTTGCTGGAACCGACAAAGACCGGGATATCGCTACGAACGGCAGGCAGCAGGGTCGCCGGGTGCAGGACTTTCGCCCCGAAAGTTGCCATTTCAGCCGCTTCTTCAAAGGCAATTTCGTCAATGCGTTTGGCGGCAGGCACCACGCGCGGGTCGGTGGTATAGATACCGGGTACATCGGTCCAGATGTCGACGCGGGTCGCATGCAACGCTTCGCCGAGCAGCGCGGCGGTGTAGTCGCTGCCGCCACGGCCCAGCGTGGTGGTGCGGCCTTTCGCTTCACTGCCAATAAAACCCTGAGTAATGATGATGCTGTCCGCCAGGCGCGGCGCAAGCTGCTGGGTAGCCAGTTCAGACAGGGCTGCCACATCGGGTTCGGCACGGCCAAAGCGATCGCTCGTACGCATCACTTTACGCACGTCAAACCACTGCGCCTGCACATTGCGTTCACGCAGGATTTCCACAAACAACAGAGTGGACATCAGTTCGCCGTGGCTGACCAGTTCATCGGTTAACGCATTGGAGGTGGCCAGCGATGCGGCTTCTGCCAGAGTGGTGATGTTTTCCAGCAGACGTTCGATCTCTTCGCGAATGATGTCCGGATTCGCCAGTCGTTCCAGAATATCGAACTGAATTTTGCGAATCGCATCGAGCTTAACGAAACGCTCGGTCGCCTCAAGCCCTTCGGCAAGCGCGACCAGCAAATTTGTGACGCCAGCGGAGGCGGAAAGCACGACCAGACGTACGCTCGCATCGGAAAGCACCACGTCCGCACTGTGGTTCATTGCATCAAAATTTGCCACGCTGGTACCGCCGAATTTGGCGACGACAAGCGGGGAAACGGAGTGACTCATTGTTATAACCTCGTGTCAGGGAAGCCTGGCGTATAACGTCAGACAAAATTATTCAGCCATGGCACAAGGGAAGAGCGAAAAGGGGTAGGCGCAGAGCAAAAGACAACTACGATTACACCCAGAAGTGCTCCACCACTTGTGAAACGCCCGACTGCGAACGTTTCTGGTGACAACTCAAGGGATTCAGCCCCTGTAGCCGATGATGAATGCCGCCATGCAATTCACCACCTCGGCGTTACTCCCCCTCAGGTGTTTTCTTTAGATTGGCTCTTCCAACACCGTACCTGGGTAACGCTCCTCTTCTGGCCCGCGCGCACGCAGGTAGCGCCCTAATAAATAAAGGCTGGCGGCATCGCTGTCAATGTTACGATTATGCGGATTTTTCATGCAGACGAATCGATTAGAAAAACGCCTTATGTTGGATGTATTTATCGCGTAAAAACGGTCGTTTTAGCGACGCTGCTGGACAGCGACACAAAAACCATCACAATTTTCATTCGCAGGCGCTACAATCGACCGCAGTCACAATTCTCAAATCAGAAGAGTATTGCTAATGAAAAACATCAACCCAACGCAGACCGCTGCCTGGCAGGCATTACAGAAACACTTTGAAGAAATGAAAGACGTTACTATCGCGGATCTGTTCGCGAAGGATGCCGATCGTTTCTCTAAATTCTCCGCGACTTTCGATGATTTAATGCTGGTGGATTTCTCCAAAAACCGCATCACCGAAGAGACCCTGAGCAAACTGCAGGATCTGGCCAAAGAGACCGCTCTGGCAGATGCGATCAAGTCCATGTTCTCCGGTGAAAAAATCAACCGTACCGAAGATCGCGCCGTGCTGCATGTGGCACTGCGTAACCGTAGCAATACCCCGATTCTTGTCGACGGCAAAGATGTGATGCCGGAAGTCAACGCCGTGCTGGAAAAAATGAAAGCGTTCTCCGAAGCGATCATTTCTGGCAGCTGGAAAGGCTATACCGGCAAAGCGATTACCGACGTGGTTAATATCGGTATTGGTGGATCCGACCTCGGCCCGTTCATGGTAACCGAAGCGCTGCGCCCGTATAAAAATCATCTGAATATGCACTTCGTTTCTAACGTCGATGGCACCCACATCGCCGAAGTGCTCAAGAAAGTAAACCCGGAAACCACACTGTTCCTGGTAGCGTCCAAAACCTTCACCACTCAGGAAACCATGACTAACGCCCACAGCGCGCGTGACTGGTTCCTGGCGACGGCAGGTGATAACAAACACGTGGCGAAACACTTTGCCGCGCTCTCTACCAACGGTAAAGCGGTTGGCGAGTTTGGTATCGACACGGCGAACATGTTTGAGTTCTGGGACTGGGTCGGCGGCCGTTACTCTCTGTGGTCTGCCATCGGTCTTTCCATCATTCTGTCCGTTGGCTTCGACAACTTTGTTGAGCTGCTCTCCGGCGCACATGCGATGGATAAACACTTCTCCACCACGGCTCCTGAGAAAAACCTGCCGGTGCTGCTGGCGCTGATTGGCATCTGGTACAACAACTTCTTTGGCGCTGAGACCGAAGCTATTCTGCCTTATGACCAGTACATGCACCGCTTTGCAGCCTACTTCCAGCAGGGCAACATGGAATCTAACGGCAAATATGTTGATCGTAACGGCAATGCGGTGGATTACCAGACTGGCCCTATTATCTGGGGTGAGCCGGGCACCAACGGTCAGCACGCGTTCTATCAGTTGATTCACCAGGGCACCAAAATGGTCCCTTGCGACTTTATCGCTCCGGCAATTACCCACAACCCGCTGTCGGACCACCATCCGAAACTGCTGTCTAACTTCTTCGCCCAGACCGAAGCATTAGCGTTCGGTAAATCCCGCGACGTGGTTGAAAAGGAATACGCGGACCAGGGTAAAGATCCGAAGACGCTGGAACACGTAGTGCCGTTCAAAGTGTTTGAAGGCAACCGTCCGACTAACTCCATCCTGCTGCGCGAAATTACGCCGTACAGCCTGGGGGCGTTGATTGCACTGTATGAGCATAAAATCTTTACCCAGGGCGCGATCCTCAACATCTTCACCTTCGACCAGTGGGGCGTTGAGCTTGGCAAACAACTGGCTAACCGTATTCTGCCGGAGCTGGGTGATGACAAAGAAGTCAGCAGCCATGACAGTTCCACGAATGGCCTGATTAATCTTTATAAAGCCTGGCGTTAATATCGTTCAGCGATAACGATAAGCGAAATATGCAAATTAAAATGCCGACGTAATGTCGGCATTTTATTATCGGATAATTCTTGTTGTTCCGGCATCGACATAATTCTTCATTATGAGGTTATTCTGAAAAAACAGAATATCCAGTTAATTCCTCAGTGTTATTTTCAGATGTTACGTATACTTCCATATTGCTGATATATTTGTAAGCTAATGAAATTTAATGTTTTTATTTTAAATTAATAACGAAAACTTACCGCTTTTATCCAATTTTCTTAAAACCTCCCGCTTGGTTTCCCATTCGACAAATAGCCTGCTTTAGTTGTGTATACTCGTTCTCGCCTGTTTATTTTCAGGCAAATCTCCATTCATTCAATGAAGGGAAATTGATATGAAAAAAGCACTGTATGGCATTTTTGCCATTACCGCGCTTGCGGCGACTTCTGCTTTTGCGGCACCAATTGAGGTTGGTGACGCGGCAGGGTCGGCAGCGACGACTGTTTCTGCGGGTAGCTCCTCAGCAACCAGCGTCAGCACCGTAAGTTCTGCGGTGGGTGTTGCCCTTGCGGCAACCGGTGGCGGTGATGGCTCCAATACCGGAACCACGACCACCACGACCACCAGTACTCAATAACGGCGAGTACTTTAATCATAACCACACTTCGGTGTGGTTATTTCGTCCCACTCTGGAGAAGAGTCGTGAAGCGACCCGCAATCATCCTGATTTGCCTGCTGATTCAGGCCTGTTCATCCACCACGAAAGGGCTGGGCCATTCGCTCTGGAACAGCGTGTTCGGCACGCCTGGCGTCCAGTTAACCGATGACGAAATCCAAAACATGCCCTATGCCAGCCAGTATGTGCAGCTCAATGGCGGGCCGCAGCTCTTTGTTGTGCTCGCGTTCTCAGAAGACGGGCTGCAGAAGTGGGCGACGCAGGATCAGGCCATTTTCGTTACACAGCATTATCGCATTGTGAAAACCCTGACTAACGGCGACAACCTGCTGGAGGTGAATAACCTGGCGGCAGACCCGTTAGCCAATCCGAATCAAATTATCGATGGCGCGAGCTGGACCCGTACGATGGGCTGGACGGAGCACAAACAGGTGCGTTACGCGACGGCACGTTCGGTCTTCCACTGGAATGGCTCTGACACGGTCATGCTGGGCAGCGAATCCACGCATGTTCGCATTCTTGATGAAGAGATTACGACGGACCTGACCCACTGGCGTAACCGTTACTGGGTGGATGAAGACGGATTAATCCGTCAGTCGGAACAGTACCTCGGGGCGAACTGGTTCCCGGTCAGAACCACGCTTATCAAGGCGGCGAAATCATGAGGCTCTTATCCGCTACCGCGCTTTTACTCTGCTGCGCCTCTTCGCTGGTGCAGGCCGCTGGCAACGTTAATGTCTACATCGCAGGCGACAGTAAACCAAAGATACTTACTAACGCGGCGCGTCTGATTGATGTCGTTGGGCAGCCCCGTCTGGCACAAAGCTGGTGGCCGGGAGCCGTCATCAGCGAAAGGCAGGCCACGGCTGTTGAAGAGCAGCGTCAGCAGGCATTACTGGGCCGTCTTAGCGCGCTGGCCGCCGATGAAGAGGGTGATGATGCGGCTGCGATAAACAGCCTGCGTCGCCAGATTCAGGCCCTGCGTGTGACGGGGCGGCAACAGGTCAATCTCGACCCGGATTATGTGCGAATCAAAACGCGTGCGAACCCGCCGCTGGAGGGCGAATACAGCTTGTGGGTAGGGCCGCGTCCAACGACTGTCACCGTGTTGGGACTGGTCAGCCAGCCGGGTAAAAAGCCCTTTACGCCAGGGCGTGACGTGGTGAGCTACCTCGATGAGATGAGTTTGCTGAGCGGGGCGGATAAAAGCTATGCCTGGCTGATTTATCCCAATGGTCAGACAGAGAAAGTGCCGGTGGCGTACTGGAACCGACGCCATGTTGAACCCATGCCAGGCAGCGTGATTTTTGTCGGTTTTGCACCGGCATTATGGGGCGATCGCTACGAAGTGCTGAACGCTGACATTCTTCACTCACTGACGCATCGGATACCGGAAGAATAATGAAAAAATCGTTTGTCATCAGTGTCCTGGCGCTAAGTGTAAGTGCCGCCTGCCAGGCTGAAACGTATCCGGCACCCGTTGGCCCCTCACAATCTGATTTTGGTGGCGCTGGTCTGTTGCAAACCCCTACGGCCCGAATGGCGCCTGCGGGGGAGATAAGCCTCAACTATCGCGACAATGACCAGTACCGCTACTACTCCGGCTCCATGCAGCTTTTCCCGTGGCTGGAAACCACACTGCGTTATACCGATGTACGTACCCGGAAATACAGCAGCGTGGAGGCCTTCTCCGGTGAGCAGTCGTATAAAGATAAAGCCTTCGACCTGAAAGTGCGTTTGTGGGAAGAGGGATACTGGCTACCGCAGGTGGCGATTGGCGCGCGCGATATCGGCGGTACCGGCCTGTTTGACGGCGAGTACATAGTGGCGAATAAAGCCTGGGGACCGTTTGATTTCTCCCTCGGGCTTGGCTGGGGATATCTGGGCACTTCGGGCAACATCAAAAACCCACTGTGTACCTATAAACAAAAATTCTGTTATCGCGATAACAGCTATAACCAGGCGGGCTCTGTGGATGCCAGCCAGATGTTCCATGGCCCGACCGCGCTTTTCGGCGGGGTGGAATACCAGACGCCGTTGCAGCCGCTGCGTCTGAAACTGGAATATGAAGGCAACAACTATCAGCAGGACTTTGCCGGTAAGTTACCGCAAAAGAGCAAGTTTAACGTCGGCGCGATTTACCGGGTAACGGACTGGGCCGACGTTAACCTCAGCTATGAGCGTGGCAATACCTGGATGTTTGGTTTTACCCTGCGCAACAACTTCAATGAGTTACGCCCGAATTACAACGATAACTCACGTCCGAAGTATCAGCCGCAGCCCCAGGATGCCATTCTTCAGCACTCCGTCGTGGCTAATCAATTGACCTTGCTGAAATACAACGCCGGGTTTGCTAATCCACAAATTCAGGTGAAAGGCGACACGCTCTACGTGACCGGGGAGCAGGTGAAATATCGTGACTCACGGGAAGGCGTGGTGCGCGCAAATCGCATCATCATGAACGATTTGCCTGAGGGTATTCGCACGATCCGCGTGACGGAAAACCGTCTGAATATGCCGCAGGTCACCACCGAAACCGATGTTGCCAGCCTGCAACGTCATCTTGAAGGCGAACCGCTGGGCCAGGAAACGGAGCTGGTGCAACAGCGCGTTGAGCCGATTGTGCCGGATTCGCCGGAGCAGGGCTGGTATATCGAGAAATCGAGTTTTGATTTCCACATCGACCCGGTGTTAAACCAGTCTGTTGGTGGCCCGGAAAGCTTCTATATGTACCAGCTTGGGGCGATGGCGACCGCCGACTGGTGGCTGACCGACCATCTGCTGACAACGGGCAGCCTGTTTGCCAACATTGCCAATAACTACGACAAATTTAACTACACCAATCCGCCGCGGGATTCAAAACTGCCGCGTGTGCGTACCCGCGTGCGTGAGTATGTGCAAAACGACGTCTATGTGAATAACCTGCAGGCCAACTACTTCCAGTACATGGGTAACAATTTCTATGGGCAGGTGTACGCCGGTTATCTGGAAACCATGTATGGCGGTGCGGGGGCAGAAGTGCTGTGGCGTCCGGTTGACAGCAACTGGGCCTTCGGTATTGACGCCAACTACGTGAAACAGCGTGACTGGCGCAGCGCACAGGATCTGATGAAGTTTACGGATTATAGCGTTAAAACCGGACACTTAACGGCCTACTGGACACCGTCGTTCGCCCAGGATGTGCTTATCAAAGCGAGTGTCGGACAATATCTGGCGGGTGATAAAGGCGGCACACTGGAAGTGGCTAAACATTTCGACAGCGGAGTGGTTGTCGGCACGTATGCCACCATCACCAACGTCTCACCGAAAGAGTACGGGGAGGGGGATTTCACCAAAGGGGTGTATGTCTCTATCCCGCTGGATCTGTTCACTTCCGGTGCCACCCGCAGCCGTGCGGCTGTGGGCTGGACGCCGCTGACGCGTGATGGCGGACAGATGCTGGGACGTAAGTTTGACCTCTACAGCATGACCAGCGATAAGAGTTTGAATTTCCGTTAATTTATCGTTGGCTTCCCCTCGCCCTAACCCTCTCCCCCCAGGGGAGAGGGTTTATAACCGCCGCAACAGCTTCGCCGGGTTACCTGCGTAAACCCCTTTCTCGGTAATCGGTCTGGTCACCACACTGCCAGCACCAATCACCACGCCATCGCAAATGGTCACCGCCAGAATGGTGGCGCCGCTGCCAATCGACACGTCATCACCCACTACGATCCTGCCCCAGCTTTCTCTGTCCGGGTTGGGTTTGCCATCCCGGAACATATCGTTAGCAAACATCACGCCATGGCCAATAAAGCAGCGCTCGCCAATGGTCACGTATTCACAGATAAAGCTGTGGGACTGGACTTTGCTACCCTTGCCGATTTTCGAATGCCCCTGAATTTCGACAAAAGGTCCAATGAAAACGTCCTCCGCCAGTTCGCAGTCATACAGATTCACCGGCTCATAAATCACCACGTTTTCGCCGCACATCACGTTACGGATGGCAGCCTGCCGAATAGTCGCACTCATCACTACTCCTTAAATAGCTTTGCCCAGAATATGCAGCGTGCTCTGCTGCGAGGCGGTACTGAACACGGTATCGCGCAGATGTTGGAAACCGTGGCGTTCATAGAATCGACGTGCCTGCAGGTTGGCCTCCAGCACTTCCAGCCAGAGAAAATGTTCACCCTGCGCCCGCGCGCGACGAATGACCTCCTCAATAACCTGTTCTCCATAACCTTTACCGGTCGCCTGCGGCAGAAAATAGAGTTTATGCAGTAGTGTGCCAGACGGGCCCTGGGGGCCAGCGGCAGCATGCCAGCTGAATTTGGCAAAGCCGACCGGGATACCATCAGAATGAGCAATCAGCCAGCAGCAACGCTCGTCCTGCACACTCTGCCGCAGAACGGGCAGTGCATATTCCTGTACGAGAAAATTCGCCAGTTCATCTTTTTCCTGCCATAAATGGGCGAAATGATGGAGGTAGCTGGCATACGCCATATCGTGGAGCAGTTCGGCATCACCAACCTGCGCCTTACAAATTGTAAGCATTAGATTTATCGCTCCCTGTTTGCATGCTTGCAGAGCGATATGTCATCACGAGACAGCACAAAATATAAGCAAAAAATCTAGATCTGGATCACATTTTTGCGCTATACAGAAAGCTCGCCACAGAGAATGAGGTGCCGGTATGACAATGCCATCGCTAACTGTTCGTCCACGCGTTGAGTTTATCTCCACCGTTCTCCAGACCGTGCTGAATCTGGGTTTGCTGAGTCTTGGCCTGATTCTGGTTGTCTTTCTGGGTAAGGAGACGCTGCATCTGGCGGATGTCCTTTTCGCGCCTGAACAAACCAGCAAGTATGCGCTGGTGGAAGGGCTGGTGGTTTACTTTCTTTACTTTGAATTTATCGCGCTGATTGTGAAGTACTTTCAGTCCGGTTTTCACTTCCCGCTACGTTACTTTATCTACATTGGGATCACTGCGATTGTGCGGCTGATCATTGTCGATCATAAATCTCCGATGGATGTGCTGATTTATTCTGGCGCGATCCTGCTTTTGGTGATCACCCTTTGGCTGTGTAACTCTAAGCGCCTGAAACGCGAGTAAAAAAATGGCGCTCCGAAGAGCGCCTAACAACAGTCACAAGTTAACTCGTCATATTTCGAATTGCAAGGAGGGTAGGCGGCCTCGTCTACCCCCGTCACATACGTTGTGTAAGTGACGGGTGATGTTCTCTCTTACCGCCTTCCTGCAACCCGAGTTATTTAGAGTTCGGGGTCAATGTTCCAATGAGGACTACAGTGGCATATAACGATGAAAATTAACCTTTTACACCGCCTGCGGTGAGGCCGTTAACCAGCCAACGCTGCGCAAGCAGGAAGACAACCGTAATCGGGATGGCTGACAGCACCGCTGCTGCTGCAAAGTCGCCCCACAGATAGTTTTGCGGGTTGAGGTATTGCTGCATGCCAACGGCCAGGGTGTAGCTGTTTACATCACGCAGTAGCAACGAGGCTACTGGTACTTCGGTGATCGCAGCGATAAACGACAGAATGAACACTACCGCCAGAATCGGCACTGACAACGGCAACAGCACCAGACGGAATGCCTGCCACGGCGTCGCGCCATCCAGCGCAGCCGCTTCCTCCAGAGAGTTGTCGATCGTTTCGAAATAACCTTTAATCGTCCAGACGTGCAGGGCGATGCCGCCCATATAGGCGAAAATGACCCCGCCGTGGGTGTTCAGGCCGATAAACGGAAGGTACTGGCCCAGACGGTCAAACAAGGCGTAGAGGGCAACCAGCGACAGTACCGCCGGGAACATCTGGAAAATCAGCATCCCTTTCAACAGCGTCGCTTTACCGGGAAAGCGCATACGGGCAAAGGCATATGCGCAGGTGGTTGAGAGCGCCACTACGCCAATGGCGGTAATCGCTGCAATCTTAATGGAGTTCCACAACCACAGTAGCACCGGGAAGGGGGGCGGCGTCACGCGGCCATCGGCGTGCTCCACGCTAAAGCCCAGCGCCAGTTTCCAGTGTTCCCACGAGATGCTTTCCGGAATCAGACTCCCGGTGGCGAAATTGCCTTCACGCAGAGAGATAGTGACGACCATCAACAACGGGAACATGATTGCGGCGATAAACACCAGCAATAATAAATGGGTAATGAATAACCTTAACTTTTGCGATTTCGCCTGGACCATAGCCATAATCATCGCCCTCCTTAATCAAATTTCATGCGTGTGGCTTTCAGGTTGACGATGGCAAGCGCGCCCACCAGCAGGAAAATCAGCGTGGCGATAGCGGCGGCGAGGCCAAAATCTTGCCCACCGCCGCCTTCAAAGGCAATGCGGTAGGTGTAGCTGACCAGCAGGTCGGTATAACCCGCAGGCGTGGTGGTGCCGATACGATCCGGGCCACCGTTAGTCAACAACTGAATCAACACGAAGTTATTAAAGTTAAAGGCGAAACTGGCAATCATCAGCGGCGTGAGCGGCTTGATCAGCAGCGGGAAAGTGATACGGAAAAAGTTCTGGAACGGCCCGGCGCCATCCATTGCCGAGGCTTCATACAAATCGTCCGGAATCGCTTTCAGCAGCCCCATGCACAGAATCATCATGTACGGATAACCGAGCCAGGTGTTGACGATAATGATCATCGAACGTGCCGTGGTCGGGTCGCTAAACCACGCCGGTTTAATGCCAAACAGCGCGCTCAACATCATGTTGATCTCACCGAAGCTCTGGTTAAACAGCCCCTTGAAGATCAGAATCGAGATAAACGACGGCACAGCGTAAGGCAGGATCAGCAGGACGCGGTAGATGGCCTTGCCTTTGAGCGATTCCCACTGCACCAGGCACGCAAGCACCATGCCGACAGCGACAGTCAACACGACGGTTAGCAGCGAGAAGACCACCGTCCAGACGAAAATCTCAATAAACGGTTTCTGGATACCTTCATCGGTAAAGACGCGCATGAAGTTATCCCAGCCGATGGTCACGGTATAGCCCGGGCTGAGCTTTTCGTCTCCCCAACTGTTATCGGCGTTAACAGCCTGATAGAAACCGAGACTGTTATTGGGACGGTATTTCACACCGCTCTGCTTGTTGGTGAGCGTGCCGTCCTCCGCCATGCTGTACAGCGGCGTGGTACCCGAGAACTGGCGCAGCGAGCTCATCACCACATTGCTGTTATCTGGCAACACGGCGGTCAACTGGTTGAGTGCCGTGCGGTTTTGCGTGACATCACGCAGAGTGCCGCGTTCGCCCCCAGGCAGAGCATCTGTCTCTTTTAAGGCGATTTTTTGCTCGCCGCCGAGTTTAAAGGCGTCCGAAAGATAGTTTTTGCCGCTTTCACCGTCGGTCAGCGCCAGTCGCCAGCTTCCCTCTGTTGGAAACAGGGTAAAGTTATAGGTTTTTCCCGCCTGATAAGAGCGGTCCATCAGCACCTGCTGCGCGCGTTCTTGCGTGAGCTGGTGGGTGCTGCTGTAGTTAGTGAACGCAATGGCGATGGTACAAATCAGCGGGAACAGGACAAACAGCCCCATCCCTGCCAGGCCCGGATAGACATAACGCCAGGCGTAGGTTTTACGGTTAGCAAAAATATACAGGCCAGCCGAGCTTAAAATCAGCGTCGTGATGGCGAAAAGATATTCCCCTTGTGCATACATTAAAACTACAAGGTATCCCACCAGTAAGCCCAGCAGACCGGTCACTGACCATTTCAGCGCGTCACTTTGCCACCAGTGCTTCTTTTTAATGACATCCATGGGGAGCTTCCTCTTACACTTTTTCCTTCACGCTGACGCTTTGTTGGCCTGGGATGCTTACCCCAGTCACTTACTACTGTAAGCTCCTGGGGTTTGCATTTTTTCCGCCTCAAGGCAGCGCGAATGGAGACGTGTAAACAACGTATTCAACAATCCTTATTCCCGAAGGAATAAGGGACTACAGCCTTACTTAGTGATACGGCCCTGCGCGTCTTTCAGCGCGGCATCGACGGTCTGACGACCACTCACTGCGTTGATCACGGCGGTGCGGGTGGCGTACCAGAAGGCAGCCATCTGCGGGATGTTTGGCATGATTTCGCCTTTCTGGGCGTTATCCATTGTTGCCGCGATACGTGGATCTTTCGCTAACTGCTCCTGGAAGGATTTCAGTGCTACTGCGCCGAGCGGTTTGTCTTTATTCACTTCACCCAGACCCTGATCGGTAATCAGGTAGTTTTCCAGAAACTCTTTTGCCAGCTCTTTATTGGGGCTGGCGGCGTTAATACCGGCGCTCAGTACGCCAACGAACGGTTTGGACGCTTTGCCTTTAAAGGTTGGCAAAGAGGTTACGCCGTAGTTGATTTTGCTCTTATCAATGTTGCCCCACGCCCATGGACCGTTGATGGTCAGCGCAGTCTCGCCTTTGTTAAATGCGGCTTCGGCGATGGAGTAATCCGTATCCGCATTCATATGTTTGTCTTTGATGAGCTTAACAAGGAAATTCAGACCCGCTTTCGCGCCTGCGCTGTCCACACCGACATCTTTCACGTCATATTTGCCGTTTTCAAATTTGAAGGCGTAACCGCCATCAGCGGCAATCAGCGGCCAGGTGAAGTACGGTTCTTGCAGGTTGAACATCAGCGCGCTCTTACCTTTCGCCTTCAGCTCTTTATCCAGCGCCGGGATCTCTTCCCAGGTTTTTGGCGGGTTCGGTACGAGATCTTTGTTGTAAATCAGTGAGAGGGATTCCACGGCCACCGGGTAGGCTATCAGCTTGCCGTTGTAACGCACAGCATCCCAGGTGAACGGGAATAACTTGTCCTGGAAGGCTTTATCCGGGGTCACTTCCGCCAGCAGGCCAGACTGTGCATAGCCGCCAAAACGGTCATGGGCCCAGAAAATAATGTCCGGGCCATCGCCGGTGGCCGCAACTTGCGGGAATTTCTCTTCCAGCTTGTCCGGGTGCTCAACGGTGACCTTTATACCGGTATCTTTCTCGAATTTTTTACCCACTTCGGCCAGGCCGTTATAGCCTTTGTCGCCGTTGATCCAGATAACCAGCTTACCTTCTTCAATTTTTGCGAGGGCAGAAGCG
Organism: Phytobacter palmae; assembly: GCA_900112785.1. Classification (GTDB taxonomy): domain Bacteria; phylum Pseudomonadota; class Gammaproteobacteria; order Enterobacterales; family Enterobacteriaceae; genus Phytobacter; species Phytobacter palmae. The sequence goes on from FONB01000021.1 coordinate 39,877, forward strand.
GAGAACATCATCGTCGTCAGTGCGGACAATGCGAGGATGCGTGCGCCTGTTTTGAATTTCATATATCCCGTCCTTTAGGTGATGTGCTCGTGGATATGTTTGGTGGTCTAACGGGGTGTAGTCTCCTTTGTTGGCAAGCGCTTCTCATCCTCCTTAAACCTACGCCCCTGGGGGTATTTGTGTGATCTCTGTTACATAAAGTTTCTTTATGTGTGTTAGCGCACATAAAAAACCACCGATTTTTGCCGCCTGCGTCACGAAAATCGCCCTGGCCTCCGGCGCCACGGGGCAGACTCGTCCCTCTCATCCTCCCGTCTCCTCCCCCATAAAAAAGCAAGGGGGTGGAGGATTCGCCAGCGTTATCAATAGCCCATAGTCAGCCCATCTTGAATGTTTCTGTAAGTGACAGGTTGTAACGAAGGGAGAGGGGCATGGCGAGCGTACAGCTGCGGAATGTAACGAAAGCCTGGGGCGATGTGGTGGTGTCAAAAGACATCAATCTCGACATCCACGAAGGAGAGTTCGTGGTGTTTGTCGGTCCGTCAGGCTGTGGGAAGTCGACGCTGCTGCGCATGATTGCGGGTCTGGAAACCATTACCAGCGGCGATTTGTTTATTGGCGATGCTCGTATGAACGATATCCCACCCGCCGAGCGCGGCGTGGGCATGGTGTTCCAGTCTTACGCACTTTATCCCCACCTTTCCGTGGCGGAGAACATGTCATTCGGTTTAAAGCTGGCCGGAGCGAAAAAAGAGGTCATTAACCAGCGGGTCACTCAGGTAGCTGAGGTCCTGCAACTGGCGCATTTACTGGATCGTAAACCGAAAGCCTTGTCTGGCGGTCAGCGTCAGCGTGTGGCGATTGGCCGTACGCTGGTGGCGGAACCGCGCGTTTTTCTGCTGGATGAACCGTTATCCAACCTTGATGCCGCGCTGCGTGTACAGATGCGCATTGAGATTTCACGTCTGCATAAGCGCCTGGGTCGCACGATGATTTACGTCACCCACGATCAGGTGGAAGCGATGACGCTGGCCGACAAAATCGTGGTGCTGGACGCCGGTCGCGTCGCACAAGTGGGTAAACCGCTTGAGCTTTACCACTATCCGTCAGATCGCTTTGTCGCCGGGTTTATTGGTTCGCCGAAAATGAATTTCCTGCCGGTGAAGGTTACCGCTACCGCCATTGAACAAGTCCAGGTCGAACTGCCTAACCGCCAGCAGGTCTGGCTGCCTGTCGACAGCGCCAATGTGCAGGTCGGCAGCAATATGTCACTCGGTATCCGCCCTGAACACCTGCTGCCCAGCGACATCGCCGATGTCACCCTGGAAGGCGAAGTTCAGGTCGTCGAACAGCTAGGTCACGAAACGCAAATTCACATCCAGATCCCCGCCATCCGTCAGAACCTGGTCTACCGCCAGAATGACGTGGTGTTGGTAGAAGAGGGGGCCACATTCGCTATCGGTCTGCCACCGGAGCGCTGTCATCTTTTCCGTGAAGATGGCACCGCCTGTCGTCGGTTGCATAAAGAGCCGGGCGTTTAAGGTCTCCCACTAAAAAAGCAAAACGCTAAGCCATTCGCGTCGGCATCAAAGCGGCAAGCGAATGAACCCCAGGGAACGTACCGCGAGTACGTGACCAGGGGGAAGGGGCGCAGCCATTGAAGAGGCAGTCCGAAGGGTGACGCGTTTAAAGAAAAGCAATGATCTCAGGAGATAGAATGATGACTACTCTGCGCAAAGTTCCACTGGCAATCGCCATCGCTGCGGGCATTTTGTCTGCCCAGGCGGGCGCTGTCGATTTTAAAGGCTATGCCCGTTCGGGTATTGGCTGGACCGGCAGCGGCGGCGAGCAGCAGTGCTTCCAGGCCACCGGCGCTCAAAGTAAGTATCGTCTTGGTAACGAATGCGAAACCTATGCCGAACTGAAACTGGGCCAGGAAGTATGGAAAGAAGGCGACAAGAGCTTCTACTTCGATACCAACGTAGCCTACTCCGTTGCCCAACGGAATGACTGGGAAGCGACCAGCCCTGCTTTCCGTGAAGCCAACGTTCAGGGTAAAAACCTGATCGACGCGCTGCCTGGCTCCACCATCTGGGCAGGTAAACGCTTCTATCAACGTCATGACGTTCATATGATCGACTTCTACTACTGGGATATCTCTGGTCCTGGTGCGGGTCTTGAAAACGTTGATCTTGGCTTCGGTAAACTCTCTTTAGCGGCAACCCGTTCATCTGAAGCGGGCGGTTCCGGTACCTTCGCTGACCGTGACTCGCTGGGTAATCGCGTATATGACAACCTGGTGCCGAACGATGTCTTCGACATGCGTTTAGCGCAAATGGCTATCAACCCTGGCGGTACGCTGGAGTTAGGTGTGGATTACGGTCACACCAACCTGCCGGATAAATATGACCTGGCGCCGGGCGCATCGAAAGATGGCTGGATGTTCACCGCTGAACATACCCAGAGCATGATGAAGGGTTACAACAAGTTTGTTCTGCAATACGCAACAGACTCCATGACCTCTAACGGTAAAGGTATTCCGCAGGGCGGCAGCATCAACAACAACGGTTCACTGTGGCGTGTTCTGGATCACGGGGCAATCAACCTTGCTGACAGCTGGGACCTGATGTATGTCGGTATGTACCAGGATATCAACCGTGACGACAACAACGGTACCAAGTGGTGGACTGTGGGCGTACGTCCTATGTACAAATGGACGCCGATCATGAGCACCCTGCTGGAAGTGGGTTATGACAACGTCAAATCCCAGCGCACCAGCGAAACCAACAACCAGTACAAAATCACCCTTGCTCAACAGTGGCAGGCTGGCGACAGCATCTGGTCTCGTCCGGCGATTCGTGTTTTCGCAACCTATGCGAAATGGGATGAGAAATGGGGCTATGCCAATAGCGATTCCGGTGCCGGTTACACCTCTGGCGTAGCATATCGCGATACCTCTGCGAAAACCTTCAGCCGTGGTGATAACGACGAGTGGAGCTTCGGCGCCCAGATGGAAATCTGGTGGTAATTCTCACCACCTGACGTACCGAAACAAGAGGGGCGCAAGCCCCTCAATTCTTCGAGATAGCGCGCTATTGCCGGGCGTTAGCTGTCTCTCGTAAAGAAGGTGATAACAATGAAAATGAAAAAAAGTTTCGTCGCCCTGTGCCTGACCGCGGGTTTACTCGCCGCAGCGCCTGGGGTTAGCTTCGCAGATGTTAACATTGTCCCGCAAAATACCACGGCGGCCCCTGCCATTCCGGCCTCCGCACTCCAGCAACTGAGCTGGACGCCTGTCGATCAAAGCAAAACACAAACAACTGAGCTTGCCACCACGGGCCAGCGCCTGAATGTGGCGGGTATCAGTGGCCCGGTGGCCGCATACAGTGTCCCGGCGAACATCGGTGAACTGACGCTCACGCTCAGTAGTGAAGTGAATAAACAAACCAGCGTTTTTGCTCCAAACGTGTTGGTGCTCGACCAGAACATGTCACCTGCCGCGTACTTCCCCAGCAGCTTTTTCACCTATCAGGAGCCGGGAGTGATGAGTGCCGACAGGCTGGAAGGGGTGATGCGCCTGACGCCTGCACTGGGCCAGCAAAAGATCTATCTGCTGGTCTTCACAACCGAGAACGATCTGCGCCAGACCACCAAACTGATAGACCCGGCTAAATCCTACGCCAAAGGTACGGGTAACGCGGTACCGGATATCCCCGATCCGATAGCCCGTCACCTTACTGAGGGTGTGGTGAAACTGAAAGTGAAAACCAGTAGCGGTTCCAGCGTGCTGGTTGGCCCGCTGTTTGGTTCATCCGGACCAGGGCCGGTGACGGTAGGCAATACTGCCGCGCCTGCCACAGCCTATAGCGCACCGGCGGCCGCACCTGCTGCTGTGGCTGGCGCACCAGCCTCTGCGCCTGCACCTGCCGCGAAAAGTGAGCCGATGCTGAATGACACTGAAAGCTATTTCAACCAGGCCATTAAACAGGCCGCAGCAAAAGGCGATATCGATAAGGCCCTGAAATTACTGAATGAAGCTGAGCGTCTCGGGTCCACATCCGCCCGGAAAACCTTTATCAGCAGTGTAAAAGGCAAGGGGTGACCGTCTCCCCGCAATGCTGATGTTTGCAACAACTGGTGCGTCGCCTGACGCACCCTTTTTTCCGGCGCAACGACGCTGTTGCATATCTGTTGCGCTTATGAAAACTGAATGAAGTTTCCCCGCCGAGGCAGCCTGTTCTGCGATACAATAATGTGACGTTATGTATTGGAGAGTAAGGCATGTCACACCCCGCGCTTACGCAATTGCGTGCGCTGCGCTATTTTGACGCACTTCCCGCGCTCGATCCGCAGCAACTGGACTGGCTGTTGCTGGAAGATTCCATGACGAAACGTTTTGAGCAACAGGGTAAACAGGTGTCCGTGACGCTTATCCAGGAAGGATTTGTAACGTCCGATATGCTTGATGGCGAGCGCCATTTGTTGCCTGACGATTCGAGGTACTGGCTGCGGGAGATCCTGCTGTGCGCTGATGGCGAACCCTGGCTTGCCGGACGCACCGTCGTGCCGGAGTCGACCCTGACCGGTCCTGAACTTGCACTGCAGAAGTTGGGTACCACGCCGCTTGGGCGTTATCTCTTTACATCATCTACGCTGACACGAGATTTTATTGAAGTTGGTCGCTATGAGACGCTGTGGGGAAGACGCTCCCGCCTGCGCCTGGGAGGGAAACCTCTCCTGCTGACTGAACTGTTTTTGCCTGCGTCACCGCTGTACTAAGAGGAAAAAAAATGGAGTGGAGTCTCTCGCAGAATAAGCTGCTGGCTTTTCATCGACTCATGCGCACGGACAAGCCCATTGGTGCGCTGCTGCTGCTCTGGCCAACGCTGTGGGCGCTGTGGGTGGCAACGCCGGGCGTTCCTCCCCTGTGGATCCTGATGGTTTTTGTGGCAGGGGTCTGGCTGATGCGTGCGGCAGGCTGCGTGGTAAATGACTATGCGGACCGTAAATTTGACGGGCATGTGAAACGCACGGCCAATCGTCCGCTGCCCAGTGGGGCCGTCACGGAAAACGAAGCGCGGATACTGTTTGTGGTTTTGGTGGTGCTGGCATTTGCCTTGGTATTAACGCTTAACACCATGACCATTCTGCTCTCCGTTGCGGCGCTTCTGCTTGCCTGGGTATATCCGTTTATGAAGCGGTATACCCATTTGCCACAGGTGGTGCTGGGGGCGGCATTTGGCTGGTCGATTCCGATGGCGTTTGCTGCGGTGAGCGAATCGGTGCCGCTGAGTTGCTGGATAATGTTTCTCGCCAATATTTTGTGGGCGGTGGCCTACGATACGCAGTACGCCATGGTTGATCGCGACGATGACCTGAAAATTGGCATCAAGTCGACCGCCATTCTGTTTGGTCGCCACGATAAGCTCATCATCGGCATTCTACAGGTGGCGGTCCTGGCGCTGATGGTGGCGATTGGTGCGCTCAATGGCTTAGGCTGGCACTTCTACTGGTCGGTCATTGTCGCGGGGGCGCTGTTTGCTTATCAGCAGAAGCTCATTGTGAATCGCGATCGTGACGCCTGTTTTAAAGCGTTTATGAATAATAACTACGTGGGGCTGGTACTGTTTATCGGTCTGGCGACAAGTTACCTGGCGTAAGACGATTTCCCGGATGCGGCGTTACCTTATCGGGGCTACCGTAAGCGCAAAGCTTCGTGTAGCCCCGATAAGCGAAGCGCATCGGGGAAGTTACCGGATGCGATGCTTTACTCCGCCTGCGTCGCGCTCTCAATTGTCAAACGCACATCTGAGGTAATCAGCTCAGCTAAAAGCTGATATACCGCCAGCGTCTGTTCGGGCTCTGCATCTCCGGTATCACTGATATACCCTTCATCACGCAGCGTCAGCACCAGAGTACTGAAAACTGCCTTATCGAAGAATTCCGGGGCATTGATACCGTGCAGAACAGACAGACGTTGCGCCAGAGTGCGGCTCTCTTTCTCCAGCGTGCTGCGGTTCATCGCCGGATTTGCGCTCAGCAACCAGAAAGTGATGGCATAACGTTGCAACGTTTCGCGCGCGCCAGCCGCCAGCAATTGCAGAGTGCGGGAATGTGCCGGATTGATATAGAGCTGGCCATCCTTCATGGTGATCAGCCCCTGGCGCAGCAATTCCTGCGCAAGATTTTCCAGCACGCCGGCCAGCTCTTCTTTTTCCCAACGCAAGAAAAGCTCAGCTTTCAGCATCGGGTAGAGCAGTTCCACATGGCGCAGCATTTCGTCCTGAGAGATATGACGATGCTGGGTGATAATGGCCGCCATCAGCGATGGCAACATCAGCATATGCGCAATGTTGTTGCGATAGTAGGTCATCAGTACCGCCTGCTCGCGCGGCAGAATGATGATGTCGCCAATCGTATCTTTCTCTACCTCGAACTTATTCATCTGCAGGGCGTGCTCAATAAGCGCGTCCGCACTGACGGTGGGTACCGTTATATCGGCCGCATAAGGCACATTGCGCATCAGGTTGAGGTAGCAGTTCAACTGCTCGGTAAGCTGTTCACGGGTCAATGAACGCTGGCGAGAAGCCAGAAGCGCGGTACAGCAGAGGTTCATCGCGTTTGCCGCGCCGGCATTGTTAATACGCACCATCAGATCAGCAGCAATCGCATTCACTGTCGGCGTCAGCCAGGCAGGACGGACAGCCTCTATGGGATCGATGGACTCACGCCATTCCGGTACGCGATGGTTCAGATAGTTCATCAGCGGAATGGGTTCGCCAAAGTTGACATAGCCCTGACCGAGATTACGCAGCTTACTCAAACCGCGTACCATCTGGGCAAAACCTTCTTTTTCTTTCGTCGCGCCGCGCAGTTCTTTGGCGTAGGTGCCAACTTCCATGACGTGCTCATAGCCAATGTAGATTGGCACCAGCGTGATCGGACGCGTGCCTCCACGGAGCATAGCCTGAATCGTCATAGACAGCGTACCGGTCTTCGGATCCAACAGACGACCCGTACGAGAACGCCCACCTTCAACAAAGTATTCTACTGAATAGCCGCGGTTAAACAGCTCACCCAGATACTCGCGGAAAACTGTCGAGTAGAGCTTGTTGCCCTTAAAGGTACGACGAATAAAAAACGCGCCCAGACGACGGAAAATAGGCCCCGCCGGCCAGAAGTTCAGGTTAATACCGGCAGCGATATGCGGCGGCACCAGCCCCTGATGATAGAGCACGTAGGAGAGCAGCAAATAGTCCATATGGCTGCGATGGCAGGGCACATAGACAATCTCATGACCATCATGGGCGAGCTGACGAACACGTTCCGCGTTATGCACATTAATGCCCTGGTACAGACGGTTCCAGGTAAAACCGAGGATACGGTCTGACAGACGGATCATCTCGTAAGAGAAGTTCGCCGCGATCTCTTCCATCAGCGCAATTGCGTTTTGTTGCGCTTTATCATGGGAGATCTTCTTGCTGCGCGCTTCGTCTTCTACGGCGCGGGCGATGGCTTTAGAGGAGAGCAGCTTATTAAACAGGTCCTGACGGGCAGGTAAACGCGGCCCCACTGCGGCCAGGCGCTGACGGGCGAAGTGCATACGCGCTACGCGGGCCAGCTTTTGCGCAATGATTTTGTCCGTACCGTGCTCGGTTGCCATATGACGCAGCGAAACCGGCGGCGAGAAACGCACAAAGCTGTCGCGGCCAAGCCATGAGATCGCGAAAAACTTCTGAATACCGTTTAGCATACGCAGCGGCGGGTTGACCTCGCCCTTTTCGCGCCCGGGAGAACGACCGAACATCATCGACACAGGCACCATCTGAACATCCAGATCGGGATGGCTGCGGTGCAGATCGAGATAGTCATGGAACAACTTGACCGACTCTTCTTTTGGCGTGTACCAGGTAAAGACGCGCGGTCCGCCGTGAATAAAGATATAACGCGGCAGCTCCGCTCCGTCGATTTCAAGCGGTTCGAGGGGGTCGGGCAAATCATGCGCCAGACATTGAGCGCGCAAGGTTAGCAAGTCTGCCTTCGAATTATAAGGCAAAACGTACATAATAGGGCGTGACGTATCGAGTCCTAATTCCTGGGCGGGTTCCGCCGGGATAGACTTGCTTTTTACCAGGACGCTTAATGGTAAATTAAGTAATTTGTAGTAAATTCGTGGCCAGCCGGACATAAACGATGTAAAGCCTCTGGTTAATAATGCCATTGCGCGGCAAGAATATCAGAAAGTCCGCAGAATTTCTTTTCTACCTCTATAAGCTTACATATACATTGACGTTCATTACATAAAAAGGTTGTTTTTCATGGCCAACAATACCACTGGAATTACCCGCATCATTAAAGCGGCAGGCTATTCATGGAAAGGGGTGCGCGCAGCGTGGATTAACGAAGCTGCTTTTCGTCAGGAAGGTGTTGCGGTCATTATTGCTATCATCATTGCGGCTTTTGTGGACGTTGACGCTATCACGCGTGTTCTGTTGATTGGTTCTGTCGTGCTGGTGATGATTGTGGAAATCCTCAATAGTGCGATTGAAGCGGTGGTTGACCGTATTGGGTCTGAATTTCACGAACTCTCAGGGCGTGCGAAGGACATGGGGTCTGCAGCCGTACTAATGGCCATTCTTCTGGCACTGTTTACCTGGGTTTCTCTGCTGTGGGGCTATTTTCGATAACGCTTCCAGAAATACGTTAAGACTACGCTTTTTGCTTAATTTTGGTTTCAAAATCACCTTTAGCTGTATATACTCACAGCATAACTGTATATACACCCAGGGGGCGGAATGAAAGCTTTAACGGCCAGGCAGCAAGAGGTGTTCGATCTTATTCGCGATCGAATCAACCAGACAGGTATGCCGCCGACGCGTGCGGAGATCGCGCAACAGTTGGGGTTCCGTTCCCCAAACGCGGCAGAGGAACACTTGAAAGCGCTTGCGCGTAAGGGCGTTATTGAGATTGTATCGGGTGCGTCTCGCGGTATTCGTCTGCTTCTTGAAGAAGAAGATGATGCTGGCTTACCGCTTATCGGGCGTGTCGCTGCTGGCGAACCTTTGCTGGCGCAACAGCATATCGAAGGACACTATCAGGTCGATCCCTCTCTCTTCAAACCTAACGCTGATTTTCTGCTTCGTGTAAGCGGTATGTCGATGAAAGATATCGGCATCATGGATGGCGACCTGCTGGCTGTTCATAAAACTCAGGATGTTCGTAACGGACAGGTTGTTGTGGCGCGTATTGACGATGAAGTGACGGTCAAACGCCTGAAAAAACAGGGCAATACTGTACAGCTATTGCCTGAAAACAGTGAGTTTTCCCCCATTGTGGTTAACCTGCGTGAGCAGAACTTCACTATTGAAGGGCTGGCGGTTGGCGTTATCCGCAATGGTGAATGGCTGTAATATCCTTCTGATCCGTGGCGGCAATTCTGCTGTCACGGTTGCTTTCTTTTCCTGACAAAGCTTTAACTTTTTCTTTATCCCCCTGATCCCATTCAGTTTTGTTCTGCATATCTATTCCGTTAATTTCCATTCTGGTGGTTAAAAATTCCGAATATAGATTCATGGCCGCTATCCTTAACTACAATAATTATCACGTTCAGGATATTTAGAGCGTAACGAAAGGAATAACGCTTTCCATGACCAACGATGAGGAGATGACAATGAATAAAGACGAAGTCAGCGGCAACTGGAAACAGTTCAAAGGTAAAGCGAAAGAACAGTGGGGTAAATTGACCGACGATGATATGACTATCATCGAAGGTAAACGTGACCAACTGGTCGGTAAAATTCAGGAACGTTACGGCTATGCCAAAGATCAGGCAGAAAAAGAAGTCGTCGACTGGGAAACGCGGAATGATTACCGCTGGTAGCCTTCACATCCCCCTCAATGTGTAGACCCTCATGGCTACCCTGCCCGAACGGTACATGGATGTACCACCCTCAAATGGCTTATCTGCTTAAAAGAGAAAATCGCGACTAGCGCGATTTTTTTTTCAACTGAATCGTGTGGTCATGATGGCATTCGCCCGGATGTCGGCACGCTTCAACCTCAGCGCAATCAGCGCATAATCCATGGGCTTCAATAACATTATGGCGCAGCGCAAAACCGCGTTTTGCCGCCAGCGCATGCATAATATCTTCCACGCCCTCCGCCTGTTCTTCTTTTACCACGCCACAACGGTCACAGATAAACATCGCAGAAGTGTGCGTCGGTTGATCGAAAAGATGGCAAAGCACATAGCTGTTCGTGGACTCCACTTTATGCACAAAGCCTTGTTCTAAAAGAAAATCAAGCGCGCGATAAACGGTAGGGGGTTTAGCTTGAGGCTCTGCCTCACGCAGAAGGTCGAGCAGATCGTAAGCGCTGATGGCCCCCTGTTGCAGACTCATCAGGCGTAACACTTCGAGGCGCTGGGGAGTCAGGCGCACATTCCGTTGCACACACAGTTTTTCGGCCTGCGCGAGCATCTCTTGCGAAGTGGACTTATCCATAGGCGTTCTCTCATGAAATAGCGATATAAGCCTCCACTTTATCATGTTCTGTACTAAACGCCGAGATCGCGACCGCGCCTTCACCTTTCGCAATCGCCATGTGTCTTCTATAAATATTGATGGTCACTTCATATAACAACATCTTCTGTAACTTTTTATTACATTCAGTAGAAATAGGATATTTTTTGGATGTTATTCGCAGCAATAGAGCTTCCCTGTCCATGTCACAACTAGCAGGGGCATAAAACTCATTTAATTACGAGACGCATACTGTGAAAAACAATCTTAAACTTTCGGTGGTCGCTATCGCTGTCTCCTTTTTCCTGGCAAATCAAGCCGGAGCAGCAAATACCTGGGCAGAGGCACGTAATGATGCAATGGGGGGAACAGGTGTTGCCTCCGCAAATTACGGCAGTGGTGCATTTATTAACCCGGCGTTGCTGGCAAAGGCGAAACCGGAAGACAATGTTACGGTCATCTTACCGAGCGTTGGCGCGCAGATAACCGATGAGGATAACCTGCGTGATGAAATTGATGATATCAGCGATAAAATCGATTATTACAAGGACACGGTTAATAAGCTCACACTGCGGGAAGTGCTGCTAAACCCCGTTGGCACTGTTGATCAGTTCCAGATGGCAGCAAAAGATCTTGCGGATTCGCTTGATTATCTGGATGGCAAAACGGCGAGCGCGAATGCCGGGGCCGGTATCGCCGTCACTATTCCTAATGACGTGTTATCTGTTGCCTTTGTGACCAAAGGCTACGCACATGCCCGCGTCAATTCGAATATTGATCAAAACGATATCACCTACCTTCGCAGCATTCAGAACAGTGATACGGTAGCTACGGGAGTCGCCCTTGGGGCTGTTCTCTCTCCTAATGGCTCGGATGAGATCACAAAAAACCTTAACTCCACAGCGTCAGGCCGTGCGGCCATCATTACGGATTTTGGTATCGCAATGGCACATCAATTTGACGTGGGCGGTGTTCCTCTCTCCGTTGGCGTTACGCCAAAACTGCAAAAGTCGTGGATCTATAACTACACCACGTCGATTTATGATTACGATAAAAACGAATGGAACAACAGTAAGTACCGCAAGGATGACACGGGCTTTAACATTGATGTTGGCCTGGCGGCGGATTTAACAGATAACGTCACCCTGGGTCTGAGTGGACAAAACCTGGTCTCGCGTAATATCGATACCAAAGATGTTTTTGTTACCAATGGCAGAACTGGTGAGGTTAAAAACTATAAAGATACCTACCAGATCAGCCCCCTGGTTACCGCTGGAGCGGCGTGGCATAACGATCTGCTGACGCTGAGCGCTGATGGTGATCTGACGGAAACCAAAGGCTTTAAGAGCGAGAAAAATTCGCAGTTCGTTGGCGTCGGTGCGGAGGTTCGTCCACTGAGTTGGCTGGCGGTTCGTGCCGGTTACCGTGCCGATGTGAAAGGTGATGAAAGTAATGTCTTCACCGGCGGCGTCGGTTTTGCACCCTTTAACCGTGTGCACGTGGATTTAATGGGTTTAGTGGGTGAGAACAAAACCTGGGGGGCCGGTGCGCAGTTAAGTATGACATTCTGATGCACCACCGGAGGCCTTGCGCCTCCGGTTTTTCTTTGTGCTATAGTAGCGCCCCTTTTTGACCTAAAGCTTATTTATTCGCCATGTCGCCAGAAAATCAGCCTGCTGCTTATCCTGCTCACCGTTTCTCCATCGCGCCGATGCTCGATAGGATGGATAGATTAGTAATATCAATAAATTATATTTAATATGGGTGCCTATTGGGAACCCGTTACTCTACTTTGATCTCATTAATATCTATCTATATCTCACTATTTCTATTCACATCATGTTGACCAGCCATAACCGCAGCTATAGACTGAATTAGCGGAAAGCTAAAGGCTCATTTTAGAGTGTTGCTCAAGTTAGTTATCAATTTCATTCAAAATGTGAACTTGAGATCCCGTTTCAACAGTTGTCTCAAGTTAGACACAATTTCAGTAATAGATTCAGAGGCTTTATTATGTTTTGCGAAGAAAAAGTAGCTCAAATGGCTGCATACCTGCTGCTTAAACGCGGTGGGCGCATGGCATATCTGAAATTGATGAAATTGCTCTATCTCTCAAACAGAAAATCAATTCTTAAGCATGGACGAATGATAGGGGAGGATAGTCTCTACTCCATGAAGTTCGGCCCTGTCATGTCAAATACTCTGAATTTAATTCGCGGGAAAGCCGATGGGTTTGGTGAATGCTGGTACGATCTTATCGAAACAAAGGGGCATGACGTTATGTTGAGGAAAGACCCTCGACAAATGGATGCCGATGATTTTTTTGATGAGTTAAGCAGAGCAGATCTCCGTATCTTGGATGAGGTTTACTCACAGTTTGGTCATATGAACAGATTTGATTTAGCCAATATGACCCACCTTAAGAGCATCTGCCCCGAGTGGCATGATCCAGGAAGCTCCAGAATTCCTATTAACCTGAAAGAAATGCTTCTTCATGAAGGGAAGGACGAAGCTGAAGCAGATAGCATCATTCAAAGTATGGATGAATCTCAGCAGCTTAAGGCCTTTTCATCGCAACTATCATGACACAATACCAGCCCTACAGGAAAGGAACTGTTCTGGCTCCTACCGGGCCATGCAAACATCTGCATGTGATATGTAACGACCCAGTTTATTACCCGGTAAATGATTGTTATTGCGTTTTAGTTGTCAATATCTCAAGCATTAAAGAAGGCGTTCCACATGACGATGCGTGCATTTTAAACGCAGGCGATCATCGTTTCATAAAGCATCCAAGTTATGTTGTGTATGCAGAGGCTATTATCTGGCGTGTTGATAATATGGTCAAAAAACAGACGACTGGTGAATTAACTATTCACGACGACATGCCGGAAGCAACATTTGCAAGAATCCTTGACGGTTTTGATATTTCAGATGAAGTAAAACCTAAGAATTTGAAATTTAAAAATAATTATTGCGTCCCGGATGCTGGTGATGAACAATTAACCGGATCGTAGAAAAACCCGACAACTGACGGGTTTTCTTTTTTATTGTTAGGTGTTTTTCTTTTTATCAGTTCTCACTCTTTCCCACTCCGCCCGACCCTCTGCCCGCATGCGATCAATGTGCTCGGCCAGATCCTGAATATTGATACAGCGCTTAGCTTTTTGGGATGCACCGATACGGTATGTTGGAACAGGTAGCTGACATGCATTAGCCTTAGCTTCTGCAGTGGAAGGACTCATCCCGAAATATTTCTGGCAAACAGCAGAAAGCTCGATATCAGGAGTATTAAACTCAGCCATAAGAAGAAAAAGTGTATTCATAGTCTCTCCACATCACCGGCTGCACCCGGTTATCGATCATTGTAGGCACATGCGGAGCAGCCCCCGCGAGCACCTTCGTTACATTTGAGGCAAAGCGCGTGTTCGATACGCCGCGCCTTCATATCCTGTATTACTGCTGGTGGAACCATCATCGGCAACACTACATGAATCACCTGGCCTTTCAGTCGCTCAATCTCGGCGGCGTGCTCCAGTGCGATTTCTTTCCAGTCGTTGGCCTCATCGCGCCACCAGGCAACATCTGATTTAAGGCGGCACAAGCGCCGCTGTTTCAGCTTACTGGGCATCAGTCGTCATCCTCATCCCACAACTGGCAACTTGCGAAGCCAAATACAGATCGGGCCATCATCTTCTGTTTCATGGATAGAGCAAATAAACCAACCAAGTCCTGCTGGTGGCGTAGGCTGCCATTTGGCAAATGACCCTGACTCTGCATATTCCAAATATTCTTTTGAATCTTCTTCCCCCCAATAGGAGTAAGCATCTTCGAGATTATTGGCCTGCAGCCATGCATCAAATTCACTGGACGAGATACCTTCACGGTCACCGATTAATGCTTCAAAAGCGGGGTGCGACCAGTAACCTATATCGTTACGTTCAACTGGCAATTCGGTAATGGTGTTACTCATGCTGTTTTCTCCCGCTGTGCTGAAATAGCCTTATGTTCATCAACAATCGCCAGCACCTCTGCCAGTGCCAGCCCTTCCAGAGTGACAACACCGTTATCATCAATACCAGCCAGGCTGATCAGTTCGACGAGACGGCGGGCGCTTTTGACGCTGACCTCTGGGGCGATAACCTTTTTAGTAATTTTCTTTTTGCCAGCGGCGGCTGCGACGGCGCGATCCTGTTCAAGAACTTTCCCGGCGTTCTCGCCGTGCTCACGAACGCGCTCAACCGCGACACCTACGGAAACTTCTCCATTTTTAACAATCTGCTGAACGTCATGGTTAGCAGTGGCGAGGGTCAGTAACTTCTCAACCGTAGGGACCGACTTGTGAACAAGCTTCGCTATTTCCTGAGTGGTCAGGTTGAAAGTTGTAGCCAGTTCCTTAATTACCTGCGCCTGTTCCAGCGGGGTGAGGGGCAACTGGTTATTACTGGTCATGACACGAGCCAGGCGCTCAACGTCATTGCCAACGAATGGCATGATGTGAATGCGATCAACCGGTTTACCCGCATCACGGCAGCGCTCATAGCAGCGGCGACGACGGTGACCTTCAACAACCCAAACACCGCCTTCGTCGCGTGGGGTAACTTCCAGCGGGGGAACGGTGCCGCCATTCATGAGATAGTTGAAAAGGTCGTCATCAGCCTGGCGAGTACGCTCGTCATCGTCGCGTTTGTTAAAGCCCTCTTTGACGAAGATGTTATCCAGGCTGATAAACATCCCGGTATCGGTGCGTTTAATCACACCGCCCTTCGTGGTCATCTTTTTAAATGAGTTAGCGGCCATTGCTGGTGGACTCCCATTTGCCTGCAATAATTTGCTCTGCAAACCGCCGTATTTCTTCAATATCGGGATTGATTTCATGCCCGTTATTGGCAGTTGATGCCCAATCAGCTAATGCCAAAACACCTTCTGCACGAAGTGTTTTCATAACACTCAGACTTACATCGGCTTTAATAGCCTCCGCGACAAGGCCATCCCATTTAGCGAAGTAGCATCCCCCAGGGCGCTCTTTTGATAAGCGAACCAGGAGGTCATGCATAAAGATATTGTGAGCGGCTAGATTGGTACGCTGTTCCAGCGATTCGCTTAACACCACGCTGGTAACATCCAGACGGTTAGCCAGTTCGATCATAATGTCGGAAGAAGCCGCAGGGAGATCTTTAGCCGCTGCGTGAGCGGCAGCGATCAACTTCTCTTTAGTCAGGCGCATTTGCGGATCTCCATCAGTTCGTTGAACCGGTTCATGAACAGGCCATAAGCCTGACCAGAACGAAGCGGGATGATCTGGATAAGGTCGGAACAGGGGATACCGTCGAGAATGGCCCAGCGTGTGCCGTCGTCGATATCCAGATCGCGACGTTCTGTCGCCAGCATGGTGAGGTCCGCATATTTCACGACTGTCGACATATCAGTCGGCAAACTGTATTTGGCGCGAATGAGGTCATCTACCATTTGTTCGATGCGTTTATAGTCAGGCAGAAGACGTTTCAGCGGCTGCGGAATATCCTGGCAATACGCCTCGGCTGCGTCATGCATTAACGCTTCAAATGCAAATTCCGGTGGTACGATTTGGCTACACAGCACTGAGTGCTGAGCCACTGAATAAAACTCAGGAACATGGCCTGCAAATCGGCAGATATTAGAGAGGGCGTTTGCGATATCTTCGATATCAACATCGTCTACGGTTGAATTGATGTAGTCGAAACGCTTACCGCTGAGAGTCTGAATAAATGACATTGTTGGTTCTCCATTACGCGCTGCACCGCGCCGTTTTTTGGTTGTAAAAAACCCTCGCCAGTGGCGATTAATTAAATTAATTTCGCTTCCATAAATGCCCCCGCAGGGGCATTTGCAGCAGCGTAATTAGGCGTTAAAGACACCGATATAAGTTTCAACCTTGCTGTCGGTGAATTTCTCAACGAGCAGATCACGGAACTCAACGGCCATTTCTTCTTCATAGGCTTCGAGCTGAGTAATACGGAGAACCAGCAGCGGCTGATTGCTGGCGAGGATGCTCATACGCACTTTAAAGCGGCGCTCAGCCAGACCTTCATACGGCACACACTTGAACTCAAAGGCCACAGGCATAATGTCTTTGGTTTTGGCTTCAACGCTTTCCATGACCGAACGGCGACCGCTGAAATCCTGATCCTCGTATTCAGCGCTCTTAATCGCTTCGATGGTGATCTTGCGAATTGCCGCCGCTGATTTTTTAGCGTCAATTACTGCGCCGTCACCATCAAAGCCAGTCACAAAATCAGACCAGTCTTCCAGCCATTCAGCCAGGGTTTTCTGGTCGTTACGATCACCGTTGATAGAAAGAAGCGCAGTGAATGGAGCAGTGCGTTTTAGGGTCAGAACCGCTTTATTATCCGCATGGCCGGGGTTGGTAATGGTGCCCAGGTTAAAGACCGAAGACGCGCTCATTTTATCGGTGCTGATAAAGCAACGAGTACCCTCTGCCGCATAGCCGGTAGAGTAGCGAACGAAGTCTTCAATGCTGGAGGTATCCAGCTTGCCACGGAAACGGAAGCGCTCAGTATGCAGGCGTTCGATCGTTTCAATCGACACATCTTTTGGGAGTACAACCGCAGGGCAATCAGCGCCTGCTAATTTTTCTTCAATGAACTGGCTCAGCACCATATCGCGGATCTGGCTGATGGCGGTGTTGTCTACTTGCTGCGACATAAACTGGTTTCCTTTGCTAAGAGATAAAGTCGAATTTGATGGATTTATTTAGCGAGCTTCGCAGCAGGATCACCGCCCAGCGTGAACAACTGGCCCTGATCTTCCTGCAGCACAGTGAGTTTGCCGCCGCGATTGACGTACATCGGGGTTTCGGTTGTGTCTTCCTCGCAAGACTTACCGCGCGGGGTAGGTTTGGTGAAAGAAAGGCGGTGCTGGATGGTCACGCGCTTCTCTTCCAGTGAATTGCTCAGGCGAGACAGGTCGAAGGTGACCTGCACTTTGCCTTTTTGCCCGTTATTCAAAACACCCAGAGCGACTTCATTCAGTGCTGCGGCAAGTTTGTTTTCAAACACACCGCCGTCCAGTTCCCCGAAGAAATCGGGGATATTGGTCAAACGTTCATTTTCCATCAGTTAACCCTCAGAAGGGCGGCTGCAACCGCCGTTAGTTCTCCACACAACACAAAAGAGCACCTGCGGTGAGTGCCGCCCGTAGCGATTGGGTTATGAGCCGTCGCTATGGTGATGCTCTTGTGTGTTGTGTAAAAAAAATGCGGCACCCTCACGGGAAAATAAGATCAGATGCCGCTAATGACTACACAGCTATCGCGTTCCAGCGATCTTTTGGCAATAACAAAGTATCTTCGGGCGGGGTGCTGATGACTGGTCAGCGGCCCCTACGTCATTTCTTCCTGATGCCCCGAGGGTTGGTCGGGGGACGTATTCACCAAGTGATCCTTAGTGCCTGGTAGTCAGCCAGTACTTAACCCCTCCCGAAGATACCTGTCAGCGAATCATCCGACTATTCGTACGCCATCGGCGGCTACTTCGTGGGCGTCCTGCCTGTTCGCTGTTTATGAAATGAATGTACCTTTAGTTACCTTTGCAGTCAAGCGTGCATGTTCCAAAAGTTACCTTCCAGGTTGAAAAAATAGCCAGGGGGTTGCCTGGCTTAATAAAAATTTAGAGGTTTTGGGTGATTTGAACGACCCTACCGACGATTCGGCAGTTGCCATCAATGGGTATTGGTTTGAATGCAGGATTAAGTGGCATTAGATAGCTTTGAGGGCTATCCCATACAAGCTTTTTGACAGTGGCCTCAGAAGATCCCTCAAGGATGGCAACAACTATTTTTCCATATAAATCATTCATTTGACCGTAATGCGGTTCAACGATAACAATTGAACCCTCGGGTATAGATGGAAGTCCGTTTGGATTAGTCATGGATTCACCACGTACAACCAAACCAAATACTTCGTCGGAAACATCCGCTGTAGTTTGCGTCCATGAAATCACATCAGTAAGCCTCGCTGCGGTATAACTTTCAGTCCAGTGCCCGGCCTGAACAGCAGAAATTATTGGTACAGTCTTGGGTGGCTTAATGAAGGGAATAACTTTAGTGTCATCAGTAACTTCATCACCTTGACCATAGAGCAGCCATTCGGGAGTTGTTGAAAGGCATATGGCCAACTGATGCAAGTTTTCTCCATCGGGCTTAGTGGTCCCATTCTCCCATTTCGTTACAGAAACCCTGCTCACACCGAGCCGTTTGGCTAGTGATTGCTGAGTGATATCGAGCTGTAAACGCCGTGATCTGATGCGGTCTTTCATCTCTGTTTTCATGTAACTAATGTTACCCATTTATTGGGTAACTGTTGTTTGCTATTTAATGTACCTTTTGTTACCTTTAAGGCGTCATCATTTAGGAGGAAGCATGTACAAATCTGACGTTGTTAAACATTTCGGTGGCATCCAAAAAACCGCAATCGCTCTTGGGATTTCTCATCCAGCCGTCTGTCGTTGGGGTGAGGTCATCCCTGAGAAACAAGCATTCGTGATCGAGCGAATTACAGATGGCGCGCTCAAATATGACGCGACTTTGTACCAGAAGCCTAGCGAAACTGCTGCTTAAAACAAACCACAGAATCAAGGGGTTAACCGTGGGTAATCACTGGCAAGTGGATAAACAACCAGCGTGGATGGTGGTCGCAATCAAAAAGACGATCGCCGCGCTACCTGGCGGATACGCAGAAGCCGCTGAATGGCTGGGTGTTACTGAGGATGCGCTTTTTAACCGGCTGCGTGCTGGTGGTGATCAGATATTCCCGATGGGGTGGGCGATGGTCCTCCAGCAGGCAAGCGGCACCAAACATATCGCCGATGCCGTTTCCAGACAGTCGAATAGTGTCAACGTTCCACTGGTGGCTATTGAGGATGTCGATAACGCAGATATCAATCAGCGCCTGATGGAAACGATTGAATGGATCAGCGAGCACTCTCAGTACGTCCGCATAGCGACGGCTGACGGGGTTAT
>FONB01000021.1:59430-59946 GCA_900112785.1 Phytobacter palmae
GATAACGCAGATATCAATCAGCGCCTGATGGAAACGATTGAATGGATCAGCGAGCACTCTCAGTACGTCCGCATAGCGACGGCTGACGGGGTTATCGATGCTGACGAACGCGAGCGAATTGAAGAGAACAGTTACCAGGTAATGGCGAAGTGGCAGGAGCATTTAACGCTTCTGTATCGGGTTTTTTGCGCGCCTGAAAAGGGTGACGCCAGCGAGTGTGCAGCTCCTGGCGTCGTGGCGCATAGCAATCGTGTGGAGAACTAACGCATGAACAGTTTAACGGTAAAAAACCGTTTACCGCAACTGAGGATGATCCCGATTCCGGGTGTTCCGCTGTTTCGGTATGAACGCAGAGTATCAAACCGCTGGGTTGCATGTAACCACAGCCGAGCGGCTGGCGTCGTGGGTGTCTACTACCGGAGGGCAAAACGTTTATGCGCGTCCTTAACCGATGGTTCAGAGACAGAAGGGGGATACCCGTCCACGTCATCCGCTGGGAGCCAGAGACCCGGCGAG
>FONB01000012.1 GCA_900112785.1 Phytobacter palmae
CTCCCTTGCAAAGTACCGCGCGGCCTTTTTCAGGATATCCCGTTCTTCTTCGGTGCGTTTTAGCTGCGCCCGGAGTTTCAGGATCTCGCTTTTGGCTTCCAGTAAATCCCGGGCATGCTGTTCGCTGTTATCAGGTTTGACAGTCCGTAGCCACTTGTAGAGGCTGTGTGCAGACACGCCCAGGCGGTCAGATACTTCGGCAACGGAATAACCGCGTTCCGTTATTTGACGGACGGCTTCTTCCTTAAATTCAGGTGTAAATCGTGGTGTGCCCATACGCTCCTCCTATGCTCAAACTATAGGGCAGGATCGTCTACCGGGGCGGGGTCAGTCCAACTATAGGGCAGGATCGTCTACCGGGGCGGGGTCAGTCCAATTACCCTTTCCAGGGAACGCGCCAGGTGTTGCCATCAGCACCTTTGCCTCCCTTGCCACTGCGTTCATCTGTGCGGAAACATTTTTCTTTTCCACACATTCCCCAGTACAACGGAGCGCCATCAAGTTGCTTATTTAAATCGGCCAGTTGCGCCCGGCGTTGCTGTATTTCATCTAGCGAAGGCACCAGTAATATAATGGATACGATAAATACCAACACCAGTACTATCTGAGTACCCAAGATATAGAACCAGTTTCTAAAGTTGAGGTTTTTTGAAGCTTCCTGGTACTGCTCTGTTGCTCTCTGGGCCGCCTCATTCGCCTGTCGAAATTGGACACTCAGCAGCTCAGCCGCACGATTAGCAGTCATTTCCGCTGAGCCGTTTATTTTGTGAGAGACATCGTTTTCCAGCCTTTTGAGACGAGCATCTAACCGGTTGATGAAAGAAGCCAATTCTGCCGTTGCTTTCCTGGCCTTCTCACCGTCGCATTCTGCAGCTTCCCGCAGTGTTTCTGCCGCATCAAAGAACAACTGGACATCATGATCTGTCAATCGTTTTTCCACGTTATCGCCCATATTCCCACCCTCGTTCCATCTTCGTTTCTTTTTGCTTAAACTCCATTTCCAACGCCCTCTCCAGCCGCAACTCCATTTCTTGTCTGTATGTCACCCATTTTCCATAAGACATGTTCAACGCCATCAAATCTTCCAGCGCGACAAACTCCATACCGCCGCCAGCACCCACAATAACAATCAATGCCCCAGCGCCTGTCTCGCCCACGCCCTGGCACCAGCGTACAAGTTTCAGATACTCCTTCTCCTGCACATCCCGTTCATCACTCCTTGAAGTAACCACATCATCAGCCACGGATTCAATGTATTTCTCCAGTGCAAAGAGTTGCTTCGCTGGTTTGCCTGTGTCGAAGGCATCAAGGTAAGGAGAAAAAAAAGCTTCAACTCCTTTCAGAGGAGACGGTGCTGTTTCCACGTACCAGTGGACTCGGCGGGAAATAGTCAGCATTTCCTGCCCTCTACAATAAATATTCCGAAATTCCTGTTTGCCTTTCAGGATCGTCGATAATTTACTGTGACGGCGGCGTTCCTTTGCTGAGTGATTCCCCTGTGCCTTGAATTCGATAAGACGCAATGTACCGGGAAATTCGAGCAGGACATCCCCCAATGCCTTATCCTCAGGAGTCTGCTGTAATAAACTGACAGCCCCCGGTAGGTAACCGGATTTGAGCCGATTTCCTATGGAAACGCCCAACCCATAGAGAAAATTACCAATCACCACATTTTCGTACAGTTTCATGGTCCTCCCTTCGCTTCACAGTAGTCACTGTATTACCTATTCACTTATCCACCGTTACCGAGAATGACATCTACAATGAAGTATTCTGCGACAGGGCACTACATATTCTTAATTTAAATCAAATCGCTATCCTTCGACACAGGATCTTGAGGATCGGCAATCTCCCAGATGCGTTTATCATTAGCAAATTCAATTGCTTTCTCCTTCTGTAGAATAAAAAATTCAAAAATGTTTACGCTACGATCTAACCAGTCCTGCTTGTGGAAAACGCCCCCCTGGTGATGTACGAGCACGCAATCGGGCTTTTGGTGCTGAAGGGCTTGTCAGTCGGCAGCCCAGCAATCAGCGTTTAACAGAATCACTCAAACTGCGGGTACTCACGCTGATACGTGAAAACTACAGTGATTTTGGTTCCACACTGGCCACAGAAAAACTCTGGGAGCGCCATTATATCCAGCTTTCAACCGAGACGGTCCACACTTGAATGACGTCTGACGGACTCTGGGTTCCACATGCCCCGTCGTAAGTTACGAGTTAACCAGCCCCGCCATCAGGGGGATTGTCTGGGCGAACTTATTCAGATCTATGGCTCCCACCATGACTTGTTTGAAGATCGTGCGCAGAAATGCTGCCTGCTAGTCTTCATTGACAATGCCACCGGCCGTCTAATGCATTTGCGGTTCATTTAAGTTTAAATTAAAGAAACGTAGGGTAACGTATCAAATCCAAAAACATAGTGCCTTTTGTAATGATATTTTTCCCAGCTTATTCCGCTCTCTAGTCAACACATCAATAAAATTATCCTTTACATCAGTAATTTCTTCAACATACTGTTTAAGGCTGCCTTCATTTTCTGACTGATATATATATTCCTTTTGCAATACTTCAATCTCCGTAATAATAGTTGCATGGCTACATTTAATTTCGTCTATCATCCTTGCGGCTCGAAGCAATGCGACTTGAACCTCAAACTGTGCCTTCGCTGTTTTTTCTTTATCAAGCCTCTCACTGAAATGCTTTTTAATCGCATCATCAATTGCTTTTTTATCTTGACCTTTATTATCTCTTATACATTTGTAGGCTTGCCAAAATGCATTAAAATCCTCCATGTTTTTCGCAATATATATCGTGAATTTATCTTCAAGGTCAAGCAAAAGGCTGAGTTGCAGAGAATACGCCTGTTGTTTTCTCCAATTAATAAATGCAACAAAAGCAATCATTGTCGCAACTATTGTGGACAATGCACCAGCTATTGTGAAATAATTTACTAAATCCGTAACATTCATTTTTTTAGTCCATATAGTCAACGATGAATACTAAATACTTTAATCAGATATGTTTGTAGTCCGATCTTTTTTATTTAGGTCCTAAACATTAGCATCTGATTGAATCAACAGCACTGTATATTCAAAACCCAATTGAGGCTTTTCTGATTTGAGATTGCACTGTTCCAACAAGGGGAAGATGCCATCTGGATTTCCGGTAATTCGCACTTCAAGTGGTATGATCAATTGTCCTGACAGTGTAAATGAACTGTGAAGCTGAAACTTCTGTATATATATGCCAGATACGTCACTTCCTGCCATCCAATTATTCTCCCAGTCTGCATCCGATAGAAGAAAATCCTTCCAGCCCATTGTGCGTAGCGTGTCGATCATGCAGGTAAACCGGAACAGTGTGCTCTGGCTGGCTAACTCACCAGAGCTTGCTAACCAGATATACTCCACCTTACTGTAAAGCCGTGCTGATAGCCCCTTCTGTTTTCCTTGCTCCTGTAACCAGAGAATGTCAGGTGCCAGAGATTTAGGAAAAAGCTTGCGCTTCTGAGCGGTTGAAAGCCACTGCATTATGAACATGTGTGTTTGAAGAGGCGTGAGAGATTTTCCCTCTTTCCGTGCAAGCTTTACCGCTACGATGATGCACCAGGCAAGATGTGCCAGTTCAGTGTCAGGGCGCTTGGTAGTTAGCTCAGTCAATACTTTCTCCACGACTGTTAAGGGAAAATTTAAGGCCGGAGATTAACATGAAATTGGGTGTTGGCGAACCGGCGAAATGTGGTCAAGTTTCGAGTGTCGAAGATGGTAAAGATGAGGCTTATGGAGCCTAACGGACAGATTTTCATCATTACCCGTTACGTCTAAGCCCAAACCCTATTTCTGATTGTCTGATGTGGCCATCATGTAGGAGTTATTCAGCTGCCTGAGGTGTAGATCTGCGCGGTTGAGCAGGTCTCGTGACAGCGGTTGATCATGAGGGGAATTTTGCAGTTGCCTGATTAACTCTTCAACTGGCACGCTTTCGTTTAAGGACTTTGATATAGAGAACACAGCCGTTTTAAGCTCACTAACGGTCAGGTATTTGCCCTTCTTCTCGTCGAGTTGATTAAGTCTGTCCTGAAGCGTTTGAAGCTCAGATACTCCCCTATACCAACCTGAAATGGTGGCATTGGGCAAATTGTTGGCTTGCAGCTTTGACCGCCAGTCAGCCGACACCTCCTCTGCAAATTTGGTGTTAGGGTAAAGATGGCGCGTTTGTTCTACCAATTGATTACCGTATTGCAATGGCCAATACGGTGAAAGAGTGCTCAGTTCGTTCAGACGGGAATTTAATTGTTTTGCGTAGATATCACTGGATTCAAGCCACGCCGGGGCGTCCTGGCGTAGCTGATCTACAGCCGGAAGAGGCATGCTGGTCGGTAAAGCTGCGAGAGAGTTGTTCAACGCATCTTCTCCGGGGTGGCTGAATACTATAGGTGTAAAAATATAGGCGGCTATGCCCAGTACGGCAGCGGTTAAAATACCGCCGAAATAAGCCACTAATGGAGTGACTCTGGAGGCTGATTTTCTGATTACTTCAACTGCTGGTTCAGAATTCATCACATATACCCAGCGCTGACTATTCTGCCTTTCAGCCCTAACAGGTAGTGCTACATCTGTTAGATTGCTCTCTGTCTGGCTTGAGGGGACATCGCTATTCTCCAGCCTGATGGTTGTGTTTTGCAGCATCTGACGAAGCGGCTCAAATCCACTTGCATTGTGGAGTTCGAGTCGTTGCAGGGCTTCACCTGTTGAGCTCATAAGCCTTATGCCCTGGTTCAGGCTTGGTAGATCCTCCCTCTGGAGGGATAACGTCCGGAACAGCTGCTGAAGACGTTTACTCAGGCTGCTGAGTATTTCTATTCTGGCATGTGCAGAAGCGGGCCACATTGCGGACCATTGATAGCGTATCAGGGCATCGAGAATCGCCATACCTTCATTGAAACCCTGTATACCCGCCTGTTGTGCCCTTGCCAGGGTATACCACGCCGCCGTCTGAAGCTCGACACCATTGGTATCGAAAAGGTTTAATGCCAGTTTTTCAACATTCCCCCAGTTCACATCCGGACGGGCAGGATGGGAGAGTTTGGCAAGCTCATCACGTAGCGCTGAATAATCAGGCATTGTGCGCGGATCGTTTCCGGTCTTAAGGTGGCGTTCGGTAGTGTGGGACATTGTGAAATCCGTATCGAATGAGGGTAAGAGTTGATTAGATAAACTGATGGTTTTCCAGATGCTGTTGTTGTTTCAAGTGCCTGATCATCACTTTACCCTCAGGCATAAACTCGGTCCCATACCGTACAAGCCCGGTACCTCTTAGTTCCGCATCGATGGCGTAGCGCAATTCACCTGGCATTTGCTGTTCGAGTAGGGTCACATTGAGTGACTGTATCAACGGTCGATTGAGCAGTGCCGGACGATAACAGACGGTTTCACTGTAGGGGATACCCTCAAACGTCAGCGTAAAGCTACTTTTGCGCGAACCACTGGTGCGCACCGTGGTGATGACGATGCCTTCCCTGACGGCATCGGGAAGCGTTCCGTCCGTTTCCAGTACCTGACCCGGAGCCAGAAGAGGGCTGGAGGAATGCCCGCTGACGCGATACTGCGCGTTCAGCATACGTTCGTGACGCAGACGGGCGAAGTAGGCCCCGGTCTCTGGGCTAGCAGCGTCACCTGCTGTCAGGAAGGGTTCCGCATAATGGTACGTTTCTCCGGTGGTGATCCCTTCTTTGCTAAAAATACTTTCGGCGCTGTCCTGAGGCGTCATCGCTTCACGGTAGTTGTAGTCCCGGGTGTGACAGCTTCATACCGACGATGGTGCGCATGGCATCCATTGCCAGCGGACGGTATATCACCGTCTGGAAGCGAGCCAGCAGCGCTGGCTGGAAATGATCGCGCAGGATCGGGCGTAACAACTCATGCAGTTCGCTCTCCGTGGCTTCTGGTTGTTCTTCCAGTAACTGCATCAACGGGTCACTGCCCAGGTTGGATGTCATCATGATCACGGTATTGCGGAAATCAATTTCACGCCCTTCCCCGTCCCGCATAAAGCCCCGGTCAAAGACCTGATAAAACAGGTTCATCACATCCCGGTGGGCCTTCTCAACTTCATCGAGCAGCACCACGCTGTACGGCCGCTTACGGACTGCCTCGGTGAGAATACCGCCCTGACCATATCCGACATAGCCCGGAGGGGAGCCTTTCAACTGCGAGACCGTGTGCGGCTCCTGGTATTCAGACAGATTGATGGTAATAAGCGATTTCTCACCACCATACATGACGTCAGCCAGCGCCAGCGCGGTTTCTGTTTTGCCCACTCCGCTTGGGCCCACCAGTAAAAACACGCCCTGCGGCCCGTTCTCCGGCGTCAGGCCGGTTTTTGACGCTCTCAGGCGCCGGGCAATGGCATTAAGGGCAGGACGCTGACCGACTACACGGGTTGCCAGCTGTTGTTCCAGCGTCAGTAATTCGGTTTGTTCATCCTTCATCAGCGAGGAGAGAGGAACCCCTGTCCAGTCGGCGATAACGGTCGCAACGGTGCGGACATCAACATCCAGCCCCAGTAATGGGCTGTTATTCTGTACCTGCGCCAGCTCCTGCTGGAAGGCGGAGATCTCCTCCTGGCGGCTGATGTCTTCCCGGCAGGCTTTCAGCGAGTCGGTGAGCTGCTTTTCGATCTCATATTGTGACTGAAGGGCAGCTTTCTGCTGGTTGAGATCCAGAGTAAGTTTCTCGATCTGAGACAGACGGCTGGCATCAACAGTGTTACCCAGAGAAATATCTTCCAGCAACTCCTGTTGCTCCATGGCAAGCGCAGTCAGTCGGGCCTGCAACCGGGTAAGCTGTTCTGGCAGCGTGTCCAGGCTCATCCGCACCCGGGCCGCAGCAGTATCCAGTAAGTCCACCGCTTTATCAGGCAACTGGCGCCCTGTCAGGTAGCGGCGGGAAAGCGTCACCGCTGCGCGGACGGCCTCGCCGGTAATATGTACACCATGGTGTTCGGCATAGCGGGATTTAAGCCCGCGCAGCATCAGGCAGGCCGTGTCATCATCGGGCTCATCAACTTTGACCATCTGGAAGCGGCGCTCAAGGGCCGCGTCACGTTCGAAATACTGCTTGTATTCACTCCAGGTAGTGGCCGCAATGGTACGCAGTTCTCCGCGAGCCAGCGCTGGTTTCAGCAGGTTAGCCGCATCTGCCCCGCCAGCCTGATTACCCGCCCCGATAATGGTGTGAGCCTCATCAATAAACAGCAGCACCGGCACCGGGGAGTGCTGGACGGCATCGATGATATTTTTCAGTCGCTGTTCGAATTCCCCCTTTACACCGGCACCTGCCTGAAGCAAACCCAGATCCAGTGTCCTGACAATGACGGGCTTAAGACTTTCGGGCACATTGCCCTCAGCAATACGTAGCGCCAGGCCTTCAACCAGAGCCGTTTTGCCAACGCCGGGTTCACCCACAAGGATCGGGTTGTTCTTCCTGCGTCTGGAGAGAATATCCACCATCTGGCGGATTTCGTTATCACGTCCAAAGACCGGGTCTATCTTTCCTTCCCGGGCACGTGCGGTCACATCAACTGTAAAACGATTGAGAACAGACTCTTCCTGTGAAACGGCAGGCTGTGTACTTCCGCCTTCACCTGATTTTGTGCTTCATGCTGTAACGGTGCTGCCCGGCCAATAATAGTGGCATTGCCAGGCTGTTCGCTGAGTGCAAGCTCATGCCGCTCATCCGACTGGGCTTCCAGTAAGGGACGTAACCTTTCCAGCTGGCTGGTGGTCAGCGTCATTAAAGGCCAGAGGCCATCACAGCGTGTCAGCCCGGATGTTTCAACCATGGCCGTAAGCAAATGAATGCTGCGGATCTGCTCATCTCCCGCGAGTGTGGCGGCAAGCCAGGCCTGTTTCAGCAGCGTCTGGAGGGAAGCAGAAAGCTCTGGGCGTGTGCGAACTGAACGAGGCTGTGCATCCAGCCAGCTCAGAAGTGACTGCCAGACGGCATCCATATCCCATTCATAGCGGCGAGCAAGAACGGTCAGGTCACCTTCACCCTGCTCCAGCAACTTTAACAGCCAGTGCTCAGGCGTGATTTCTGCATGCGCACGGGTCTGACATAAAGAAGCCGCCCCCTCCAGTGCTTTGGCGCAATAAGGGTTAAGTCGTCGTAGCAGGACTGCTGAATGATGTTCCATGTCGTTCCCTCTTGTTCAGGCACGCTACCGCCCCTGGCCGTCAACCGATGCCCATAAGGTTCATGCCGATAAATTGTGAGACTGCTCTGCAAAGCGTCCGTCTGACAGGCGCTGTGCAGAACAAAACAAAAATGGCGGACAGAAGGGATCTGCCCGCCAGAGTCTTATGCTGTGGTGCGTTCGTTCCAGGAATCGGAATGAATGATGTTGCCGTCTTTGTAGGTCCAGGTGATTTTTTCGTAGCGCAGCTCGATCTGCTCAAGGTGGTTATGCTTCTCGAAAGAAGGATCCTTGATGTCGTGCATTTTCGGCGCAACTTTAACCAGCTTCACGTTTTCCAGTTTGGTGTTGAAGTACTCAACTTCCTGGCCTGCGTCGTTGATTTTGTACCACTTGAACTCAGCAGATTTCAGGGTCTGGCCAGTGGTCACCGCTTTGTACAGATACGGGCTGGAAGAATCGATTTCTTTGGTGAACAGGAACGGCGTGTGAATACGGGTTCCTGTCAGTTTGCCGGTGTTGTTATCAGTCGGGATGTAAAGGTTGTGTTCCTGAGCAACAACTTCGATGCTTCCTTCACGATCTTTCACATCTACGGAACCCTTGATGTCAGCGCCGCCATCGTCTTTCAGCCACAGATAAACTGGGATTGCCATGTTTACTTCTCCATTTCTTGAGTTGAAACGTCACGTACATCCTGTGACGCGAGTTTTGCGCCTGGCAGACGACAGGCGTCGGCCTGCGGTACCAGACTGATCTCGACACGCCGGTTATGCGCACGGCCATCAGGCGTGTCGTTTGATGCAATCGGTCGGCTGTCACCGTACCCCTGCACGGCAAAACAACTTTCCGGTACGTCCCCGGTATCACGCATCCAGTTACGGACGGCCTCAGCCCGTTGTAAAGACAGGGTCTGGTTGAGCTGAACGCTACCGGTGTTGTCTGTGTGGCCGCTGACCACGATGAGCCAGCCTGGTCTGGCTTTGATTCCGACCAGCGAGTTGACCAGCATTTTGGTGGAGCCCGGTTTCAGCACGGACTTACCGGAATCAAACAGCGACATGCTGTCGAGACGAACAATTTTCGGTACTGGTTTTGGTTTAGGTGCTGGTGGAGGCGTCCAGGTATCAATAGCCTGTTGCAAGGCCAGCCACAGTCGTTGGCCCGGGTAATAGCCCAGGCTGTAACGCAAAGGCTCACCCTGGCGCTGCCAGCGTTCAAGCAGGAGCGCATCCTGCTTCAGGGCGGCCAGTGATTCTGCCTTAGGGCGATAGTGGTTCTCGGTGATGTACCGTTGCCTGCCAGACCATCATCAGGATGAAGCCGTTCTTCGTTCCGCACCGAAAACGCTCCGCCAGCAATGTAAGCAGATTAAGTCCCTGACGGGTTTCACACTGCCGGTTGTGTTGAGTGCCGAATTTTCCGGGCCTGAAACGCCGTGGATAATCGTTCGGGGTGATAAGCCTATTGTATGTCCGGTTAATGATTCGCCTCAGGCATTCATTGACTGGCAGCAGGCGGAAGACGATATCCTGGCACTACCAGCAGTCAGCCAGGCATTTTCCTTTATCCGTAATACGCTGGCGGATGAGCTGGAGAAACCTGACCGCTTAACGCCGCCTGTGCGCGCATTTTCCGTTGCAATGCGCCTCGGTACCGTTCTTCCTGAGACACAGTCAGTCTGGTCCGACTGGCTATATTCCCGCACCTGTTTGCTGTTTTCCCGAAAATCAGGGCAGACAGCCCCGGCAAGTTTGTTCCCGGATGCGATTCTGCCGCTGCTGGCACCTTTTGCATCGACTGTGCAGGGGGGCCAGCGTACCCGTCTCCTGATCCTGCTGATGTGGCTGTGTGCCCTGACCGCATTGGGTATTTCTGCGCTCAATAACCGTGACCTGATCCGTAAGGTGAGTACCGATTTACAGCGCTGGAATGCAATCCCGATGAGCTGACCGACCTGGCGCGGGAACTGCGTCTGGATACTGCGGACAACGTCAGTTAACCGGTTGACGTCACCCGCCCGCAGCCACCATCCCTGGGCTGTTTTACGCAGAGGACTCCCCTGAAATAACGCGTCCAGCATGTCACCGCACACCAGTACAACGGGACCCTGGGCGTCGGGTAAAGGCAGTTCAGCGGCCGGGAGGGTAACGCCGGATGTGAGCTCTTCGCTCCGACAGTTTTTAAAAACATACCAGCCTGCCAGAACGAGGATCAGCAGCGTGGACAGACCGTTAAAAACGTTGCCTGTCGGGATGAAATACCACAGCAACCATAACAACGTGGCAACGGCTGCCAGGGCGTGCAGGACTACCGGAATGATGACTGATCTACGCATTAGCCATGCAGCTCCGGTATTTGTGCTGACAAGAGTGCCTGGAGCCAGAGATGGCCCCCCCACCAGGTAACGCCCGTAAGAATGATGGCGAGCGCTATCCAGAACCAGACTGAGCGCATCAGACTCCAGCGATGTTTACCCATCCGGTGAACAACCAGAGACAGGCCAGCATCAGGCGGAGAAACACGTTCAGAAAGGGTTTTCATTACCTCATCACGTTGCGACTGACTGACCGCTTTCAGGCTGTATAACCCCTGAAAGCCCAGCGCTATCACCCGGTGATAGCAGGTTAAAACGGCCGGGTTTGGTGAGGGCTGACGCAGAACCTCTGCAATGCGATCCCATAGTGCTTCACCAGCCCGAAGTGAGCCAAAAAAACGGGCCTGAAGCGGCGCTTTACGCCAGGCCAGCTGGCCTTCATCAACTTTCGGCTCCTCTCCTTCCTCGCTTTTATCAGACTTACGGTTCATCACCGTTTCGTCCAGCAGGGCACACTGTGCGTAGGAAATATGCTCTACACTGGCGTCGTCATAACCGGCACGCTCCAGCGCTTCACGCACAGTTTCAACCTGTTTAACGCATTTGTTGTAAAGCGCAGTGCCATCAAGCGTGACGGCATCTTTTTTAAGCATGGTGACGGTAAGCCAGGTCTCCGCCATTAGCTGGTCGATATCGATATCCTGTCTCATGAGCGCAATACCGCAAACAGTTCAAGTTCCAGGGCACCAAGTAACTCAGGCACATAGAACATACACACCCCCTGCTCCTGCATTTCATGCGCAGCGGGGCTTTCCATATCAAGTGCGAAGTACTGGTTTTCCATGCGTACAGGCAACGCAGCCGGGACCCTGCTCACCGGGATCAAAGGGATCCCCTTGAGTGCCGCACCATAGATCTCGCGGACATCATCAGGTGAACCCGCCTGACAGAGTGCAGGGAATTTCTCGGCGATCTGCCAGGCCGGGATATCCGAGCGCACAGAGAGATAAAGGTCGGCCTCTTCACGCAGGCGGATATCGTGGAGGTTGGCCTTCCAGGTCTGTCCGTCCGGTCGGGACATTTCCAGAGCAATGACTCGGGATGGCAGACTTGCTTCCAGCAAACCCGTTATCAGGTCAAACAGCGGAGGAAATACGTTGGCCGGTTCCTCGTGGTCATAGCCCGGTATGGCGTCAGGATCATGGTCCAGAGAAAAAGTCAGCATACTTCCTGCCAGACGAGCGAGCTCTGCCCACACCTGTTCAGGTGGACGGGAAGGAAAACGTTCGTATTCTGTCAGCACTCTGGCGTGAGAATTCAGTGCATTGAGCAACCAGAAAAGGGAAACATCGGCGACGGCAAAATCGGCGAGCCTTTCGTTGCTTTCACGACGCATCGTCATCAGACGCTGGCGTCGGGAGCGTAACTGACGATTGAGCAGCATCAGACGTTCGCGCAAGACCGGACTTGCCCCAAATGACGCCACTGGCGGAATAAAAGACGGATCCTGTCGCCACGCTTTTTGCCCATCCCGGATTAATCTTGCTACCGGGCACACTTTCCATGAATCATTGCTTTCATGGGCAAACCGGATGCTGAAATTAAACCGGGCAACAGCCATAGACTCTTCTTCTGAGCCAAAGGCATCCTGCAACGTTACCCACTCTTCCCGATAGCGAAGCGGCCTGTCTGCACTGATACCTTCCTGCTCAACGTTGATCACACCTGGTTGCATGTGGGGAAGTGCGATGACGACAGTTACCGCATCACGACCTGCCAGCTGGCTGTCATCTAACTCACGTGGTGCCGGAGGCAGATCGCTCCTTTGTGCGTCAATCAGCGAACCATCTTCCAGCCAGAGACGTAACTGCGTAATCTGAATCAGACCGGACGACAGAAGATTGTCATTAAACTCAATCTTTTCCACGCCCCAGGGGAATGGGGATGCCAGTGCTGATGCACCGGCACTGCGAAAAGACTCCCATTCAGCCTGCTGCTGGAACTGTTGAGGGGACAGTAAAGCCCCCTCGTTCCACAGTGGACGATAAATTTTCATCCCTGCCCTGCCTTATGCTTTTGCTTTAGGCATCTGGGATACCAGCGACAGGTTGACGTCCATGCCTTCAACCTGGAAGTGAGGGACGGCAAAGAGTTTCACGCGGAAGAAACCCGGGTTATCCTCGATGTCTTCAACGATGACTTTGGCATCGCGAAGCGGGTGTGAAGCCTGGAGATCATCGCCCGGATCGGTCATCTCGGTCACCAGACCTTTCACCCAGGTATTGAGCTCCAGCTCAAGCAGGCGACGGTCTTTGGTGGTACCGATATTTTCACGCTGGATGAGCTTCAGGTAGTGCGCGATACGTGACAACAGGAATATGTATGGGAGACGGGCATTGATGCGGCTGTTGGCGGTCGCATCCGCAGTGTCGTACAACGCAGGCTTCTGGGCGGAGTTTGCGCTAAAGAAACAGGAATAATCTCTGTTTTTATAATAGCTTAGCGGAATGAATCCCAGATTCGAGAATTCAAACTCACGGGTTTCCGGTATCATCACTTCGGACGGGATTTTTACCTGATTACCGGTACCAAGGTCGTACAGGTGGATAGGAAGATCCTGAACTGCACCGCCAGCCTGAGGGCCACGAATCTGGACGCACCAGCCATTATTGATAAAACTTTTCACCATATTGGCAGCAAAGGCAAAGGATGCATTCGTCCATAAATACTTCTCGTGATCAGGTCCCTTCACTTCCTCCACATAGTTGAAACTGCGCACTGGGACGGTATCCGGACCATACGGCAGACGACCCAACACTCGTGGCATAGTCAGCCCAATGTAGCGGGAGTCCTCAGAGTCACGGAACGCTTTCCATTTGATATATTCAGCTCTGTCAAAATAGTTTCCGATGTCTTTGATGGCCGCGACTTCTTCCATGCTGGATTTATGGAAGAATTTCGGTCCAACAGAACCAATAAACGGCATATGAGCGGCAGCTGAAACTTTTGATATATTACGGAGTAACGCTACATCCTGAGCGGAGGAATCGAATTCATACGACGAAATGATTGCGGCAATGGGCTCTCCGCCTGGTTGATCATATTCCATCGAATAAGTATGGTGATAAAGACCACTCTGGATAATCTCCGGAGCGTCTTCAAAATCCTGACGCAGATCGTCTTTAGAAACATCAAGTATTTCTATTTTTACATTCCGGCGGAAATCTGTGCGATCAACCGTGTGCTTAAGCCCGCGCCAGAGTGACTCTACGCGTTGAAACTCCGGGTGGTGCATAACTTCATCGAGCTGGCGACTGATTTGATAATCAAGCTCTGCGATATGCGAATCAAGCAATGATTTATCAAGCTTCTCAACTTTTTGGCCTGATTTTGAAATAACCTGCATAAAAACCTGAATGGCAGCGGTCACTCGCTCATCTGCCGAGGCATCGGCCATGACGCTGTCGTCCTGATATTCAGTAATGTCACCCAGGCGAGAAACTGGATTCAGATTAATTTTTTCAAACAGCGAGGCATACACGCTGTCTGGGTTATTCTCAAGTACAGTAGTATTCCCCTGCACCGATTGTGTTTCAGTATTCACAGACATCAGCATCCTCTCTGTTAATCCATTAAAAAAACATTTTGCTGTTATTCGGCAGGTGCAAGGGCATTCAGCTCTTGTCTTAATTCTTCGCTCAGAGCCGGGTCTTTCAGTATGGTTTCAAGAGATCTGCGGAACTCGGCGTTATCCAGGAGGTTTGACTTGAGGTCTCTAAGGAGATTGCGCATGGCTAACATGGCACGAAGTTGAGGAATTTGCTTTGCTATTGCTTCAGGCTCGAAATCTTTCATTTCAGAAAAGCTGAGTTTGATATTTTCTTCAGAACCATCACCTCTCAGGGTGTTAGCAACATCAATGCTGACCTCTGGGTTAAGCTCGGACAAAACGCTATTAAAGTTGTTTTTGGAAATATTTAATTTATTGCGTTCAGAAAGCGGGAGGGCTTCTTTGCCGTTACTGAAGTCTCCCACCGCGAGAAGTTTTAAGGGCAACTCGACTTTCTTTTGGGCGGAACCCGTGTGCAGGTCAAGCTGGATGTTGACACGTGCTTTTGGCACTTCATTCTGGAAGCTGGAATCTGCCATATCATTCCCTTTGTTGGACAGTGGTGATAGTTACCACAAAGTATCTTTACAAAGCGATGATAGAACATATTTCTCACATAGATCAACTTTGCAGATCAAAAATCTGCAATTGGAATTTTCTTAAGAATTTTACTCTATTTTGTAACAGAGCGCACCTCTAGGCATTGGGGTAAACGTTGTTTTGTTAACTGCTTATGTCGTAATTTGCAGGGCTATTAACTATAAGTAGCCGCCCTGATGGTTGAATGTTGCATATGTGATTTTTTATTGATTTAGATCAATGCAGTTGGTGTGGTTCCCGCCTGGTGCGGATGTGTGCCTTTGCACTGATAACTCACTGTAACAGTTACATTTTTCGTTACATGTCGTTGTGATGAAAAATCCGCAAACGGGCTTATTGGAAAAAAAGATTTTAAGTAATGGAGAGAATTTTGTTTTAAAGATAATTATTAGACGTCAACTAGTTTTGCCGACTGGTGCCAACTACGCTGGCCGCATCCTTTAGTGCGACGTTAAGCCGCGTTGGTTAACAGCGCCGAAGAAATTCAAAACTACACAGGTATTGCACCGGTGACTGAGCGAGGTGGCCAGAAATTCTGAGTTCACTGGCGATGGCAGTGTGCCAAGTTCCATCCGGGAGCCTGACAAGTCGGAGTGATGCAGCAAAGGAGCTCAGCGCATTGTCAGCCAGCCATCAGCCGCCGTTGCTCACACCTTAAGCGAACAATCATCAATACCGAAAATATGCTTGACCGTTTTAGTGCAACTCCCTATAGTAGCGCCCCGTTGCCCTCCAGAGGTGTGGCAACGAAACAATGTGGTGAGGTGTCCGAGTGGCTGAAGGAGCACGCCTGGAAAGTGTGTATACGGCAACGTATCGGGGGTTCGAATCCCCCCCTCACCGCCATCATTTCAGATAAGAGCCTGTACGAAAGTACGGGCTTTTTTCTTTTATACACTCCCGAACCGGGGGGATGAGAACCCCCGACCGGGGGTCGACAACCGGCGCAGCCGGTTGGACAGATGACGAGCCCGCGAGGAATCTGCCCGCAGGGCGAGCGAAGCGAGTCAATCCCCCCCTCACCGCCATCATTTCAGATAAGAGCCTGTACGAAAGTACGGGCTTTTTTCTTTTATACACTCCCGAACCGGGGGGATGAGAACCCCCGACCGGGGGTCGACAACCGGCGCAGCCGGTTGGACAGATGACGAGCCCGCGAGGAATCTGCCCGCAGGGCGAGCGAAGCGAGTCAATCCCCCCCCTCACCGCCATCATTTCAGATAAGAGCCTGTACGAAAGTACGGGCTTTTTTCTTTTATACTCTCCCGAACCGGGGGGATGAGAACCCCCGACCGGGGTCGACAACCGGCGCAGCCATTATTATCCTCATGTATCTGCAATAATACATATGAAGCTTTAATCATTTCGGGATGTGGGCCAGGGTAAAGAATGGAGAGGCTGTTCGACGCATACAGGCAGATATTACAGGAACTTGATGTCCGGTCATTTGACCTGCAAGAGGATCAATACTCAGGCGTGTTTTTACCTGCCCCTTTTGAAGAGTACTGGCATTCGCCGGTAAAAATCATGCTGGTTGGGCGCGAAACCGCTGGCTGGAATACGATGAATGGTAAGAACAGGATGTCACGGGTGCTGGGGCTTATACCTGGAATCACCATTGTTCAGGTGATTCAAGAGGCTGTAGACCGTTACAGGCAGCATCTTTCACTTAATAACGATGGAACCCTCAACCTCAAATCACGTAGCCGCTTCACTCAGTATTATTTCCGCCTTGCCCGTGAGTTGAATATTCCCCCTCAGTCTATCGTCTATGCCAATCTACTCGCGTGGGATTACGACAGACTAACCCCACTCACTCGCCCTGAGAATGAAGTAAAGGAAGTGATATCGGCCTCACTGCAATTGCTGGCGGTACAGATTAAACATCTGAAGCCCAATTTCATTATTTTTGCATCCGGTGCAAGGAGAACAGACTGCATCATCAAACGTTTACTGACTGAGAATTTGGATGGTTATGAGACTGTATCCGTCACACCCGGGAGGCTATGGGAATTTAAAACGGGTAATGCGGTAGGTTTCAGAATAGCTCATCCGAGGGCTATGCGCGGGCATCAGAAATACAGAGAGCAGGTGATTGAACGCATTAAGCAACTTTATACTACGGACTGCTAGTGCATTACAGATAATCCAACAGGCATTATGAGCTTATCTTCCTGGAGAAGTACCAGAAAGCAGGCGAGGTGCCCCATTCTGTTACTGGTGATAGGGACTTTTCGACATTGCAGGCCAGAGATCGCACTTCATTGCTCCCCGTGAGCACAGGGCGTGAATTTCAGGCACAAAAAAACCACCCGGAGGTGGTTTCACGACACTGCTTATTGCTTTGATTATTCTTATCTTTCCCATGGTACCCGGGGCGGGACTTGAACCCGCACAGCGCGAACGCCGAGGGATTTTAAATCCCTTGTGTCTACCGATTCCACCACCCGGGCTCGGGAAGAAATTGGAGGCGCGTTCCGGAGTCGAACCGGACTAGACGGATTTGCAATCCGCTACATAACCGCTTTGCTAACGCGCCAGATTCTTCGGGCCTTACAGCCAACACCCGCAACATGCCGGTGCTTTTAAACTGGAGCGGGAAACGAGACTCGAACTCGCGACCCCGACCTTGGCAAGGTCGTGCTCTACCAACTGAGCTATTCCCGCAATATCAAGTTTTGTTCTAATCACTTGATTTTCTTATCTTCTGGCGAGCTACGCTGCCGTCCGATGCGATGCATTCTACTTACCTGACGCACTGAGTCAACGATATTTTTCAAAACCCGGATCGTTTGCTGAAAATTAACGCGAAACGATCACTGTTCAAGCAAATCTCCACGAGCAGCGTTCAAATATTGCAACATCGACCACAGTGTCAGTACCGCAGCAACCAGGAAAAGGCCAATTCCCGCCCACTCTACCCATTCGTTTGGACGCCAGAGCATCCAGACCAGTGCGGTCATTTGTGCGGTTGTTTTCACTTTACCAATCCATGAGACGGCAACACTGTTGCGTTTACCCAGCTCCGCCATCCATTCGCGCAGGGCTGAAATAATGATCTCACGGGCAATCATGGTCGCCGCCGGCAACGTCACCCACCAGGTGTGGTAGTGCTCTGCTACCAGCACCATTGCGATAGCGACCATCACTTTATCTGCCACCGGGTCCAGAAATGCTCCAAAACGCGTGCTCTGGTTCCAGCGGCGCGCAAGGAAGCCGTCAAACCAGTCTGTTACTGCGGCAACCAGAAAAATCAACGCGCATGCGAACGAAGCCCATTGAAAAGGCAAGTAAAATGCCAGAACAAAAAACGGGATTAGGATGACGCGAAACAGGGTAAGCAACGTAGGGATATTAAATCGCATAATGACGGTAACTATCTGTTGTCAGTAAATTTTGACCCTATGTTGCTACAGAGCCCTTAATGTTTCAACGAGTAGTAGATCTTTTCTGCCAGACCTTGCGAGATACCCGGCACTTTTGCAATTTCCTCGATACTCGCATTCAGCAAGCCCTGCAGCCCCCCCATGTACTTTAACAGTACCTGGCGACGCTTTGGACCAACGCCTTCGATAGTTTCCAGGGTGCTGGTATTCTTCACCTTTGCCCGCTTTTTACGATGCCCACTGATTGCATG
Source organism: Phytobacter palmae (assembly GCA_900112785.1). Lineage (GTDB taxonomy): Bacteria > Pseudomonadota > Gammaproteobacteria > Enterobacterales > Enterobacteriaceae > Phytobacter > Phytobacter palmae. Next base: position 18,366 of record FONB01000012.1, read on the forward strand.
ATCGTGCGACTCGTCGCGAATATGCTGGATCACATGCAGCGCCGATGAATCTGGCGGCAGACTGAACCCTTCGCCTTCGGGCTCAAAAAACAACGTCTCAAGCCCCGCTTTGCGGTCAGTGCCTTTTGCCACACCCAATAGCAATGGATGATGTTTATCCCACGGGACGTCGAGTTCAGCAAAAACCGTTTTGGCCTGCCCTAACTGCCCTTTCCCGCCGTCGATCAAAATCACATCCGGAATTTTATTCTCATCAATCGCCTTCCCGTAACGACGACGCAGTACCTGATTCATTGCTGCGTAATCATCGCCGGGTGTGATACCAGTGATGTTATAGCGGCGGTATTCCGCTCGCACGGGCCCGTTGGCGTCAAATACCACACAGGAGGCCACGGTCTGCTCACCCATGGTATGGCTAATATCAAAACACTCCATGCGCTTCACTTCAGGCAGTTTCAGCAAGGCTGCCAGTGCCGTCAGGCGTTGATTGACAGTCGACTGCTGCGATAATTTCGTGCTGAGCGCCGTCGCGGCATTAGTACGCGCCAGTTTCAGATAGCGTGCACGATCGCCACGCGGTTTGGTCTGTACATTAACTTTGCGTCCGGCCAGCACCGACAATGAATCCGCTAACAGCGTTTTGTCATTGAGGTTAAAATCAAGCAGGATCTCACCCGGCAGAGTACGCATCTGGCTCCCCTGCAAGTAAAACTGCCCGACGAAGGTTTCCACCACCTCACCAAGCTCAGTACCATTCGGCACTTTAGGGAAATAACTGCGGCTACCTAATACCTTGCCCTGCCGAATAAAGAGCACATGCACGCAGGCCATACCCGCATCGAATGCCACCCCGATCACGTCCAGATCGTCTCCGGTGTTTGAGACAAACTGTTTTTCGGTTACCCGGCGCACGGCCTGGATTTGATCGCGAATACGCGCCGCCTCTTCAAATTCCAGCGCCTGGCTGGCTTTTTCCATTCTGGCAATCAGTTTCGTGAGCACTTGGTCATCTTTACCGGCCAGGAACAGACGCACGTAATCCACTTGCTGTGCATACTCCTCTTCGCTGACGAGGCCTGCCACGCAGGGGCCGAGGCAGCGGCCAATCTGGTATTGCAGACACGGGCGAGAGCGGTTGCGATAGACGCTATTTTCGCACTGGCGAACGGGGAAAATTTTTTGCAACAGTGCCAGCGTTTCCCGCACCGCATAACCGTTTGGAAACGGGCCAAAGTACTCCCCTTTGGCATGCTTCGCACCACGGTGCATCGCCAGACGCGGATGCGTATCACCGCTCAGGAAGATAAAAGGATAGGATTTATCATCGCGCAGCAATACGTTGTAACGCGGCTGATAAAGCTTGATGTAGTTGTGTTCCAGCAATAGCGCTTCCGTCTCGGTATGCGTTACCGTGACATCAATCTGCTGGATCTGCGCAACCAGCGCCTCTGTTTTTCGCGAGGCGAGATTGCTGCGAAAATAGCTGGAAAGGCGCTTTTTAAGATCTTTTGCTTTGCCAACATAGATAACCGTGCCACCGGTGTCATACATACGGTAGACACCCGGTTTGCTGGTCACTGTTTTGAGAAAGGCTTTTGAATCGAAAACTTCATTCACTGACTTGCTAACGTCTCCGCATTGCACAGACCATGGCGAATCGCCAGGTGAGTCAGCTCCACGTCACCATGAATGTTCAATTTACTGAACATGCGATAGCGATAGCTGTTCACCGTTTTGGGGCTGAGATTCAGTTGTTCAGAGATCTCATTGACCTTCTGACCTTTAGTGATCATCAGCATAATCTGCAATTCGCGTTCAGACAAACTATCAAACGGAGAGTCAGTTTTTTCCGGTTCAATCTGGCTGAGAGCCATCTGCTGAGCGATATCAGACGCAATGTATCGCTGTCCGGAATGGACGGAGCGAATCGCATTGACAACTTCCTGCGGGGCAGCGCCTTTGCTGAGATAACCTGACGCGCCAGCTTGCATCACTTTCGCCGGAAGCGGGTTTTCTGTATGGATGGTAAGCATGATGACTTTGGTGTCGATATTCGCGCGCGCAATCTTGCGTGTGGCTTCAAGGCCGCCGATACCCGGCATGTTCATGTCCATCAACACAACGTCGACGGCATGTGCCCGGCACCATTTTACGGCATCCTCGCCGCAACAAACTTCGCCAGAAATTTTTATGCCTTTAATATCTTCGAGAATGCGTCGTATCCCTGCGCGCACCAGTTCGTGGTCATCAACAAGAAGTACGTTGATCAATGGAATATCTCCAGAAAAGGGATGACGCTGCTGCAAGCTAATTTTCACATACTAACGGTTTTTGCTGCGTTATTGAAAGTTAAAAAATGCCACTCATTCGATTTCGGTCTCGTTTTTGGAAATTAACCTGTACATTTTGTGGAAACTTCCCCAGCCCGCGCCGCATCTGGTTTATGTGTTTAAAAGTGCTTTTCGGAAAGTTGACGGAACGCACTTTTTTATTCTGAAGGGGAAATAGAAGCGGCGCTTTGTAACAATAATTAACCATCGCTCTACCTCTATTAAACATATATTTTGCCTGCATTATTAAAAATAAATATTCGGCTAATGTTTAATTTAATAAACCAGACAGCTCGCGCACAAAACAACCACTGCTATTTTTCCCCTGCCTTGTGGTATACTCCGCCGCTTTGACATTCACCGTCACGCTAAGCACGGTAACATAACGAGGTAAATAAATGAGCACACCTGATTTTTCCACTGCTGATAATAGCCAGGAACTGGCTCAGGAAGTCTCATGCCTGAAAACGATGATCACGCTGATGCTACAGGCTATGGGGCAGGCTGATGCAGGCCGCGTCATCATTAAAATGGAAAAACAGATCGCGACGCTGGAAGATGAAGCACAGGCGGCGGTGTTCGCCAACACGGTGAAGCAGATCAAACAGGCTTATCGCCAGTAAGTGAATCGGCTGGCAGCACAAAAGCTGGCAGCCGGTATATGTCTGTCACGCAGAACGAAGATGCCGATCAGATGATTCCCGTCGCCGCCGCATAACAGGCAATCTGCGTTTTATTCGGCGCGTTGAATTTTTTCTGCATGTTCTTTTGGTGAAAATTCACCGTATTCTCTGAGATGGACAAAATCATAGCGATTTCGGCCGATGTCTTACCTTCCGCTGTCCATTTCAGAATTTCTTTCTCGCGCTTACTGAATTTCATTTCCGGCGCAATGACCATATTGTCTCCCAGTCGGGAAAGCGTGATCAGGCTCTGTTGAATCAGTGTCTGCAGGCGCAGCTCAATCTCTTCATCATGCTGTGGATGATGGAGAATACTCGAGCGAGATACGGACAAGAATCCCAGCGCATGGTTTGGCAGCATCAAACACTGCGTAATCCCTTTGCGTAATCCAAAATCCCGTGCGGTATTCCATAATTCCGGTGTCTCGTGAAATAATTTGTCATTCCACGGCAAATGCCCATGAAGGAAATTTTCGGGTTTAAGCACCGGGTCAACAGCGAAATAATTTTCGGCCTGATAATGCGCCATCCAGGCATCCGGATACGTAGTGTGTACATTGATTTTCGGGCGCGTAAACGGCACCGGATGACGGACACACAGTGCAAAAAAATCAAATTCAAGCAGCTGCGTTTGCTGCTCTAACATTGAATATACATCTTCCTTGTCCGTTATCTCCTGAAAACGTAGCAGCATATCCCTGCGCCACGAGAAAAAGTCATTATCCCGCATACTGACCGATATCACCCCTGACAATAATAATCATTATTATGGATACATTAAATTAACACATAAATCTTTTTTATAAGTGTAAAATATCGTTATTAGCGGAAATCAGTAAAAATTTTCGTGGGTTATGGAGAGCAACCAGGGCAGAAGACACTGTTTTTGGCGGGAAAATGCGAAGACGATTGGTGCCAAATATCATTATCGGCAATGCATATGATTAAGTGTGCACAAATAAATTTAACTTAAGTTGATGTTAATCACCGATCCGGACAGCGAGCTGCTGCCGAATCGGTGAGTCACTACTGCATCAGAAATTTTTCCAGAAATTGCTGTGTGCGTGGTTGCTGCGGATTCGCGAATAACGACTTCGCTGGCCCCTGTTCGACAATGCGCCCCTGGTCCATAAAGATAGCCCGGTCTGCCACATCGCGCGCAAAGCTCATTTCATGGGTGACAATCACCATCGTCCGTTTTTCCTGCGCCAGTTGCCTGATGGTGTTAAGCACCTCTCCTACCAGCTCAGGATCCAACGCCGAGGTCGGTTCATCGAACAGGATGACATCCGGGCGCATCGCCAGCGCACGGGCAATCGCGACACGCTGCTGTTGTCCGCCGGATAAACGCCGCGGATAACTGGTCTCTTTACCACTTAATCCGACTTTGGCCAGCAGCTCTCGCGCACGCGCTGTCGCGTCATCTTTCGCTTCCCCTTTCACAATGACCGGGCCTTCGATGATGTTTTCCAGGACCGTACGATGTGGAAAAAGGTTGAAGTTCTGGAACACAAAACCTACATGCTGGCGCAACTGGCGAATCAGGTTTTTTTGTTGTCCCAACGGCCTTGCCGTATCGATGGTCATATTACCCACCCGTATCGTACCGCTTTCAGGCTGTTCCAGCAGATTGATACTACGTAATAACGTGGTTTTACCGGAACCGCTGGGGCCGATAATTGCCACGACTTCCCCTTGCGCCACATCAAGGTCGATGCCGTGGAGCACCGTCTGACCGTGGAATTGTTTTACCAGGTTTCTCACTTCGATGGCACTCATTTCGGATCACGCTCCTGACGGTTCAACTGGTTTTCAAAATAGTTCTGCAACGCAGAAAGCACCGTCGCCATCACCCAGTAAATCAGCGAAGCAGCCAGATACATCGTGAACACTTCCAGCGTACGCGAAGTGATCAGCTGCGCCTGACGGAACAGTTCCGGTACCTGGATCGTCGCAGCCAGCGAGGTATCTTTCACCAGACTAATAAAGCTGTTAGAGAGTGGCGGCAGGGCCACACGGGCAGCCTGCGGCAGTATTGCGCGACGTAACGTTTGCCAGGGTGTCATGCCGATACTGGCGGCGGCTTCCCACTGCCCTTTATCAATAGACGAGATCGCCGCACGCAATGTTTCCGAGGCATAGGCGGCCGTATTGAGCGATAAACCGATCATCGCCGCCGGAATCGGATCCAGTTCAATCCCAAATTGCGGCAAGCCGTAGTAGATCATGAAAAGTTGGGCAATAAGCGGCGTACCGCGAAAAATCGAGATATAGATGCGCGCCAGCCAGCGCACAGGCAGCAGTGGAGAGAGGCGCATTAACGCCAGTATAAACCCCAGCAATAGTCCAAAGAACATGCCGCCGATACTTAGTTGCAGCGTAAATACCGCTCCTTTAAGCAGGAACGGTGCAGAGTCGATCACCAGTTGTAGACTTTCTTGCATTATGGTTGTTCTGCCCGGTAATTAAACATGTGGGTGATAGGCAAACAGCGCCGGAGCGCCACCGGTGTGGACAAATAATATCGGGCCATCATCTTTAAAACGCTTGCGCTCTATCCCATCGAGCAGCCCTGCCATCGCCTTGCCGGTATACACCGGGTCGAGAAGAATGCCTTCCAGCCGCGCAAGCAGTTTAATAGCCTCGTTTCCTTCATCGCAAGGCTGGCCGTAGCCCGGCGCAAAATAGTCATCCCAGAGGGTAATCTCTGCGCTGGCTTTTATGTCCAGCCGTTGCGCAATCTCCTGTTGCAAGGCCACGACTTTGGGCTTTTGGTCGGCAACAGTGCGTGATACCGTCACGCCGATGAGCTCTACATCCGGGAGCAGTTGCTCCAGACCAATCGCCAGCCCGGCATGTGTTCCGGCACTGCCAGACGCTACCACGACAGAAGAGAGTCCTACCGCCCCTTCACACTGCCGGGCGATTTCAAGCGCGCTCTCTACATAACCCAGCGCACCCAGTGCGTTTGAACCACCAACAGGAATCACGTAAGGGCGGAAACCCTGCGCTTCAAGACGCGTTGCCAGCTCGTCCAGTTGGCGTGTGGGATCGGTCAGCGCGTCGCACATTTCGATTTGCGCATTGAACAGGTCCAGCAGCAGACGGTTTCCGTTGGTCAGATAGTTTTCTGCGGTTGTGCCAATCGGGTTTTCCAGCAGCGCCACACAGTGCAGCCCCAGTTTAGCGGCCACCGCCGCCGTCTGGCGCACGTGGTTAGACTGAATAGCTCCAGCGGTAATCAGGGTATCAGCCCCTTCGCGCAGCGCATCTGCGGCGAGAAATTCCAGCTTACGCAGCTTGTTACCGCCCATCGCCATGGGGGTAACATCATCGCGCTTGATAAAAATGTCACGACCGAGGAAATCAGAAAAACGCGGCAGGTATTCCAGCGGCGTCGGCGCGCCGATAAATTCCAGACGGGGAAAACGGGTGAGATTTTGTAAGGACATCGATCCTCCGGTAGCGAGATATGAATTTTTTTTATTATGCACGTATACCGCGCGTAAATAAAAAAGGCGCTAAATTTAGCGCCTTTTTCTTACGGAGAGATTACTTCGTTACATCTGCGCCGAACCATTTTTCCGATAGCGCTTTCAACGTGCCATCTTTCTGCATCTCGGCAATCGCGCCATCAATGGCTTTCAGCAGGTCTTCGTTACCTTTACGCAGTGCGACACCCGCTTCCTGACGTGAGAAGGCATCACCCGCAACGGCCAACGTATTGTTGGTTTTTTTCACCAGATCAAGCGCGGCAAGACGGTCCACCAGAATGGCGTCAATGCGGCCTACGCGCAGATCCTGATATTTTGTCGGGTCATCATCGTAAGTCCGGATATCCACACCCTGCACATTGGCGCGCAGCCACTCTTCATAGTTAGTGCCCAGGCCCACACCCACTTTTTTACCTTTCAGATCGGCAGAGGATTTGATGCTCTCTTCATTGCCTTTCTTCACCAGCGCCTGAATACCAGAGACGGTGTAAGGGGTGGAGAAATCATATTTTTTCTTACGTTCATCAGAGATCGTGACCTGGTTAATCACCACATCGATACGTTTTGAATCCAGCGATGCCAGCATGCCATCCCATTTGGTGGGTTTCAGGGCCGCTTTCACGCCCAGATGTTTCGCCAGTGCATCGGCAAATTCAACTTCAAAACCGGTAAGCTTGCCATCATCCCCCTGAAAGCTGAACGGCGGATAGGTGCCTTCCAGCCCAACCAGCAGGGTGCCACGCTCTTTAACTTTATTCAGTAAATTTTCAGCGGCGAACGTTTTGACGCTCATCCCCGCAACCAGCGCGACAGCCATAACCCCCATCAGCGCCTGACGACCCAAAAGTGCAAGTTTCATAGTGTCTCCGACCAGAAAATGAAGAGCATAACGAACGGTACCTGAATCATTTTCAGGCACCTGTGCGTTACATTTTATTCATTTTCAATATATATCAGATCGAGCACCGACAGCGATCTTTTGCGCAACGTTAAAGCGTGATTGTGCTTTAAATTGTGCGTACTTACGCAAGGCGATACGGTAATTATTGGTACTGGTGGTGGGTAACCAGGGCTCCAGATTCTCATCAGGATACCCTTCATCAAGAAGATCACGGGAGATATTAAGCTCACTTAAATGATTTCCGAGGCGGCGAAGACGAACGACGTATTCGCGCACCGTGCCATGGCTCATTTCAGTGTGATCGAACAGGAATTGTTTAAATCCAATGATATCGAAGAAATCACTTTGCTCTTTGCAATGCAGGTCACCGCAGAATCGGCAGAGCGCTACCCATTCTTTTTGCTCCTGCTGCCAGGCAGCCTCATCCAGAAGCATGTCCAGGCGTGATATTGCAATTTTGTTCACAATTTCGCCTCGACGCACCAGGGTGATGCGGTCGAGTAATTTGTGACAATGTGCGCAATGCGTTTGGCTGTGTTTAAAGTCTTTTAAATAGCGGCTTAATGGCCGTCTTTTAGGTTGCTGCACCGTCATGATAACTCCTGGTTGTCAATGCGTTGTGCGGCATCTTTCAGGGGCGATCCAGTACAGATAGTCTCACCAACCTATAACTTACCCAGCTTTGTACGTAAACGCTTAATAGCCTGACTATGCAATTGGCTAACCCGAGATTCTCCGACGTCAAGAACAGCGCCAATCTCTTTGAGATTAAGCTCTTCCTGATAATAAAGCGTCAGAACCAGTTGTTCGCGCTCCGGTAAGGATTCAATTGCTTCCATTACACGGTGACGCAAATTACTTTCCATTAACTGGAATAACGGGTTTTCCTGTTGATGATCGTCAGTCACCACTTCGATACTGTCACCATGCTCTTCTCGCCATTCGTCATAGGAGAAAAGCTGGCTATTATTGGTATCAAGCAGCATCTGACGGTATTCTTCAACCGGAACACCGAGGCGTTGAGCGACTTCTGTTTCGGTCGCATTACGTCCCAGCTCTTGCTCAAGTTGCCCTATAGCCTGTGCTACTTCGCGAGCGTTACGCCGGACACTGCGCGGTACCCAATCACGGCTGCGCAATTCATCCAGCATAGCCCCACGAATGCGTTGCACTGCGTAAGTGGTAAATGCCGTTCCTTGCAGAGCGTCGTATCGGTCAACTGCATTCAGTAACCCGATCCCGCCCGCCTGTAGCAGATCGTCCAGTTCCACACTCGCCGGCAAACGCACCTGCAGGCGCAATGCTTCGTGACGCACCAGAGGTACATAACGCTGCCACAGCGAGTGTTTATCCATTACACCTTCAGCGGTATACAGTGAATTCACGATAAACAGCCCTGCGTTAGTTTGAGTTATCGGCATGATTATCCGATTCTGTAGCACTTTTAATCGGATGAATAGTGGGTGAAATGGGGGGTTATTTGCAGGGTTGTGTATCAGAGTTCATCTCATACTGTAAATGTACACTCCCATCCGCCCGGGCGCCGCATGATCAATGTATTAATTTCACCTGCTGGTACAGAAATCGGTCGTGAGATTTGGCTATCGCTTCGTTATGAAAAAACGGTGAAGCTATTTCTCGCAGGTTCCGATTATGACAATCATGCCCGTTATAACCAGGAGCAGTATTATATATTGCCTTCGGTAAACGAAGATGGCTGGTTACAGGCACTTGAGGCATTTATTCAATTATACGACATTCATTTTATCTTTCCTGCACACGACGACGTTCTGTTAGCTTATGCTCAGCATCAGCATGAAATATCAGCAAAAATTGTATCTTCAAACAGCGAATGCTGTGAAATAACACGCTATAAAAGCCGGACCTATGACATACTAAGGGATATAGTCCCGGTACCTCGCTGCTATAAATCAGCAGAAGAGGTTGAAACTTGGCCAGTATTTATTAAGCCTGACCGTGGACAAGGCGCTCAGGGCACACTAAGAATTAACGATAAATCCACGCTAGAAATACAATTACGCGACTGTCAAGGTTTGCTAATTAGTGAATACCTTCCCGGCGCTGAATATACAGTGGATTGTTTTACTCAGGAAAAATATGGAGTTGTATTTTGCCAGCCGCGTACTCGCGAACGAATTAGAGCCGGGATCTCAATGGCTTCAGAAACTGTCGAACTTTCTGGAGTCTTTGAGATGGCACAGTCGATCTCAGAGCGTCTGAAGCTGAAAGGCGCATGGTTTTTTCAGGTTAAAAAAGCTGCGGATGAAACGTTAACTCTGCTTGAGGTTGCGCCCAGAATTGCTGGCACGATGGCGGTTAACCGTGTACGGGGGGTCAATTTTGCCCTGCTCTCTTTATACGAACATCAAGGTTTGTCGTTCACTGTCGACGCGCTTAAACCGAAAAATCGCATCAGCAGGGCATTAACGAACCGTTTCCGTTGTGATATTTCATATGGCCATGTGTACGTCGACTTTGATGATACGATCATCATTCATAACAGGCTTTGTCTACCGCTGGTTCACTTTTTATATCAATGTGTCAATGAAGGGATCCCGTGTTATCTCATTAGTCGTCACGATGGCGATTTACAGAGCCAGCTCAAACGCTGGCGCCTTGAGGCTGTGTTTGACCGGGTTTTCCATATTTCGCGTGACGAGAAGAAATCTGTCTATATCACTCATCCTGACGCCATTTTCATTGATGACAGCTTCCGTGAACGTCAGGAAGTACATCAGGCATTAGGCATCAATACCTTCGATGTCAGCATGCTGGATCTGCTTCTTAAGGAATAACCATGAAAAAAAATATTGTCTTTATCCACCTCGAAAGCCTTAATCAGGCGATTTACAGCCATCGTCAGTGGTTTCCTTGCCTGAATAGCATTGCGCCCCACTCACTTCGCTTTAACAATTTCCTCTCATCGGCAACATCGTCATTTATGGCTGTAAGCGACTTGCTGTATGGTGATGATAATGTACTGGAACATAATGTTAATTTTGAAGTTGGACTAAGTGTTAAACATAAAGCACCGCCGATGTTTGACCAGCTACGCCAAGCCGGCTATCACACTGCCGGATTGGGCTTCCCCAAGAATTGGGCGAATTTCGATATGATCTGGAGCGGACAGGATCGATTTAACTGGTACGAAACAGCAAACGAGATGCTGCATAACGCAGAAGCGATTATCGCCGACAGGTCGCAACCTTTCGCGCTCTATTTCTGGAATTTGAGCAGTCATCTTTGCTATCAGGACGGTTATAAAGCCGCAGGAGATAACAGCTTCGTTCGCTGGCAACGCGGTTATGAAAGTATGGATAACACCGTAGGAGATGTCCTGCGCCTGCTGATGAATTACAAACAAATGGAAAACACGACTCTCGTTATTTTCGGGGATCATGGAGATGATTTCTGGAACCATGGACTCTATGGCGGATTTGCACATGGAATTGAACCGTACACATCGCTGATTCATACTCCGGCGTTTATTTACAACAGTAATTATAAACCCAAAGATATTAATCATCTGGTTAGTATGGTCGACCTGCAAAAGACCGTTTTTGACATGCTAAATATCCCATCTGTTGGTGAAGCGAATCCCAATTCCTGGTCTGCGCTTTCAGGTGACAGGAAGTATTGCTACAGCCGTAATCTATTTGCCGCCCAGACAGGCGAAACACCGCAGACACCGCTACGTAAAGGCTATGCCATTACCTCGGAACTATTCCACCTTCTATATGTAAATGGCGAGTACAAAATGTATGCATGGCAAGCTGATGGCGCGAATCAGTTCAATCTGCTTGAGTACCTGAAAACAAGTAACGGCAGTGTGTCAATTGATTACCAACGTCTGGGAACCGGGCGCGAAGCAGGTCCACATCCGCATATTCAGTGCTTCTTGTATCCCGGTTGCGAAACATTGATTGTGTCGCAGTTTGAGGAAATGTCTGCGCTTTTGCAAAAATGGATTGCCGAAAAGAACAGTTTACTGCGCTAATAATAAAAAACCCATCGTAATGATGGGTTTTTTATTATTAGCGCAGACGGGCAATCTCAATAATTTCGGTTGTCGAGATCGACGGGGTTCTCGGCAGATAAACAACCTCGCACCACGGTTTAACCCAATCAAAACGCCCTTCCCAGTCATCGCCCATCACCAGTAAATCGGCGTTTTTCATCTCGATATATCGGGCCTTATCTTCCAGTGATTCTTCAATGAACACTTCATCCACGCAACGCATTGAGCTGATAATTTTAACGCGGTCATCCTGGCTATAGAGCGGGTAGCGCTGCTTTTTTTTAAAGCTCAGCGCGTCAGAGGAAACGCCCACAATAAGATAATCGCCAAGCTGAGCTGCGCGCTCAAGAATGTTCACATGTCCAATATGAAAGACGTCAAAAGTACCGAAAGTGATCACTCTTTTCATATCATATACCCGGCAATACTAATTTAAAGTCACAGTGGTCTGGAGAGATAGAGTGTCCCAAACTTTTCTCGCGAATAAGATTGGTAATCATATCGACTTCATCCAGCGTCAACGTGGGATAAATCGGTAAACAAAGCACCGAAGCAGATACTTTTTCAGCCACAGGCATCAGACCCGGCTGCGCGCTGGGTAATCCACGGTACATCGGGAATTCAGAAATCAGCGGGTAGAAATAGCGTCGGGTAAAAATATTATGCGGCTTGAGACTTTCATAAAGTTCATCTCGTGAGCAGGCAAAACTCTCATCGATAAATATCGGCGTATAAGCATAATTCCACTCGATATTTTGCGGTTTATCCAGAATCCGTAATCCTTTAATGCCAGCGAGTTTTTCGACATAGCGCTTATAGATTACTTCACGGTTGAGTAAAGCCTGATCGATATGTTGCAACTGAAGCATACCAAAAGCGGCCTGAACTTCGTTCATTTTGCCGTTGATACCCGTCGCAACAACGGTAGTTTCATTTGCGAAGCCAAAGTTTTTCAGATCGTCGATGCGTTTTTTCATTTTCGCATCCTGACAAATAATGGCTCCACCTTCGACTGTATTAAAGACTTTCGTCGCGTGGAAACTGAGGATCGACAGATCCCCATGAGTCAGAATGCTGCTGCCATTTTCTTTTACGCCGAAAGCATGGGCCGCATCATAGATAACACGCAGATCGTACATATCAGCAATGCGCTGAATCTCATCCACATTACACGGAATACCATAGCAGTGGACTGGCAAAATCGCTGTTGTTTCCGGGGTGATCGCCGCTTCGATCTTACGCGGATCCATATTGCAGGTTTTTGGATCGATATCCACGAAAACCGGTTTTAACGAGTTCCAGAGGATGGTATGCGCCGTTGCCACGAAAGAGTACGGGGTGGTAATCACCTCCCCCTTTACTCTTAATGCCTGCAGTGCCGTTAACAACGCCAGCGTACCGTTTGAAAATAACGACAGGTACTCAACACCTAAATATTTCGCCAGCGCCGCTTCAAATTGCTGATGAAACGGACCAGAGTTGGTCAGATGTTTACTTTGCCAGATCTGCTCCAGATAAGGAATAAACTCCTCAAGCGGCGGCAATAACGGGCTGGTTACATAAATATTATCGCGCATGGATTTACTCCTGGTCCACATCATTATTGATAACAAAGCTTTGTGGTTTATTACCTGCGCAGTAGTTGTGCCAAATGGTCCGAAGCAATTTTTCAAAAATAAAGGAAGGGTTAACGACCTCAGTTTTTCGCAACGCAAAACGATCGCGCATGCTTAACCGAATGGCGTTTAATTCTTCTTTTTTGTTCATCCATGCCAGAGCGTGCTGGACATAGCTCTCTTCATCTTCAACCTGGAACTGTTCAAGCTGATAGGCTTTGATAATCTCATTACCCTGACAACCTGCCATCGTTTTACCACGCAGAGAAATCATCGGTACACCCATCCACGCCGCGTTATTGCTGGTTGTTCCACCATTATATGGGAAAGTATCAAGCATCAGATCAATCTCCAAATGCATCTTCATATATTCATCAAAGGTGGTTTTTTCACGGAAGATAAGCTGTTCTGCTTTAACTCCCAGCATTTCCAGACGTTGACGCATGACGGCCGAGACTTCCGCTGAGGGCATATAACCGATTAGCATACGAGCGTTCGGAGCAGCAGTGAGAATTTTTGCCCATGCCTCAATCACTTTATCGCTGATCTTTGTTGGCCTGTTCAGACTGCCAAAGGTGAAAACGCCCTTCGAAAGCACAGGCAGAGGGTTGACGTCCGGAGCACTTGCAGGTGGTTCATACTGTACCGGCATGGACATATACAGCAATTTTTCAGTGAATTGATTATCAAGCTCGCCGGGTTGCGCCATCCACGTTCCGCAAATTCGATAATCCATTTCTTTGAGACCAGTGGTTCCAGGATAACCGATCCAGCTTAGCGAGACAGGCGCTGGCTTGAGGGCGAAGGTCGCAAGCCGGTTAAACGCGGTATGACCGGAGAGATCAATCAGAATATCAATCTCATCCTCATTGACAACGCGTGCGAGCTCAAGCGCACTCGTCGTATAGACATTGCGCCACATATGCGCGGTTCTTTCAAAATACTCGCTTACATCGTCGTATAAGGGCGAGGTGTTGTACACGTAAAGCTCATGGCGGTCGCGGTCAAGATTTGCCCAGAATGGCTTTAAAAACCAAGTCACAGGATGGCGACAAAGATCGCCCGAAACAAAACCGATCCGCAAACGACGGTGCGGATCTTTATTCGCAGGCCAGGATAATTTTGTTTTTTGCGCTTTTGCCCATTTTTCGGTGACGCGGCCGTAGACAAGATGCTGTTCAAACAGTTCAGATGGCGAAATATTTCCGCTATGGGCGAGGCCAAAGTTCAAACGGCTATAGTAGGAAAGTTCCGAAGGGTTAAGCTTTATCGCTTTGCGCAGCAAAGCTATAGACTCTTCCATTCGCAGGCTATCGGAAATTAACACAGCCAGATTGGAAAGCATGCCGCTATTGTTTGGAGTGATAGCGATTGCTTTTTCATAGCAGTATTCCGCAGCCGCCACTGCTTCGTAGTCGGAATAAAGACGCCCCAGGGCATCCCAGGCAAGGGCATTATGAGTATCCGCACGCAAGATGGCGCGAACAACACGTCCTGTCAGCCAATCCTGCTGGAGGTGCCACAACGCAACGGCCAGCTCGAAGTAGATATCCCAACTTACTGATGTAATGCTCAGCGTACGGTTAATTGCCCCAACCGCCTGACCATATTCTGACGTGCGGCTATAAACACGTGATAATTCAAGCCAGGCATTTGGGTTACCCTCCATTTTACTGACTTGATCCCGTGCCAGTTCTCTTGCTTGTTCAAACTCGCTATTAACGATGAGCGCATTCAGCTTGTCGACAATTTTTTGATCGACAGGCAATAAGTTCTTTTTATCAAAAGACTTCCGATCCGCAGAAACTATTGCCCCGCCAAATCCCCCCTGTTGCACGGGACTGGAAAAAAGAATTAACGGCAAAATCGTACCTGCCATTTCTGACAACGTTACTGCCTTGATTAGGGTCTGATAGTGCGCACACCAACTTGCTGGACTGCCCATCAGTATCCCTTTTCGACGCATGCCATCAATCAGTTTGATATCTGCAAACGCCAAATTATCTCTTTCAAGAATAGAAACCTCTTGCGCCGTAAGTTCGACGGGCTCATTCCAGAAGTTAAAGCCAGCTTTTAATTGCTCAAATGCCTTACCAAAAATATTAGTTAAATTTGGGTTTTTCTGGGTGTTGTAGATCGACTCTACGCACTGGTAATGCAAACCGGTAGCACCTTGCATAAATAGCGCCCCCAGGGACAACAACAGCTTTTTTTCGTGCTCAACGTTATCAACTTCCGGTGAACGCGTATGGAAAGCCAGTTGTGCGAAACTCATACTCAGTGGCCAGGCTTCGCCCAACACATCCAGCACAGACAACGTCACCACATCATCGGTGGCAATAAACGCACCAGACTCGGCTCGCAGGCGATTATAGACTTTACCATTTTTATCAATTTCACGACGGAAGCTCGCGGCCCAGTGAAAATCTTGCAAGCGATTCAGATCGGGCTGTGCGAAAATCGCCTGCGTCTCAGGTATCGCAGCGAGTAGACTAAAGCGCGAACGTCGGTTAACGGAGAAATCGAGATATTGCTGGAACAGCAATTTATCCTGGCGAGGGCAGGCGGCTGCGGTGAGTTCAGCAACGTTATCACCATAATGTGCCGGGCACTCTTTCCATGGAAACAGATCGCCGACATAGCGTAAACCGGAACGGTTAACACTCTCATAGAAATCGACAAAATAGCTGGCATTGTTCATGCCATGCAGATAGCGCAACGCGAAGGTATCATCGTCCATCGCCTCGGCCTCTTTCACCAGCTCCTGTAACGCTTCGCGGGCAGGATGCTGGCTCATTCCCAACGAAAGCCAGGTCAGGGCAGCACGGGCACTGCTCAGGCGAAGTTCTTCTGTATCGGCATCACGCACATGTAGGGCTATCGCATCCTGGATAATCTGGCTCAGGCCTGCACCAGGCTGGGTGAGCCACTCGACAGCAACAATCCCCTTCTCTGTCAAATGTTGAAGAGAGAAGGCAAATAATGCCTCACGCGTCTGGGTATCAAGCAACGAGAAAATATCGTGAATGATGATGTAATCAAATTCTACGCCAATTCCTGCCAGCAATGTTTCTATGTCGGTGCAAAAAAGCTGCATATTCTCAATACCCGCTAATTTGAGCTGCAGCTTGCCCGCTTCAATTTTATCCTGCGACAGATCGATCCCGATAATCTCAGCCTGAGGATACGCCAGTGCAAAAGGAAGAAGATGAGACGCGTCGCCGCAACCTATATCCAGAATACGTGCGGCTTCTGGATTTTTGCCCTGAATACCATACAGCCAGGCGCTGGCCTGAATTCGGGCCACGCTCAGAGAAGGCTTAACCATCTCTGACTTAGGTATAGCGGAACTGACTGACGCTAAATTGAAGCTTCGCGGTAAATCGGAGGAGAACACAGCGCTATCCTTTACATTTTGAATGTCATTTTGCCATGCTACCAGCACGTAATGGGGTTCATTGGTTGAGTAAACGCCATAATTGGGGGTATTTCGCCCTATTTTACTGGCAAAAAAAAACCAACCCCGAAGGGTTGGTTTTCAGTGCCACATTGAAGCGTATTATTAACGCAGCAGGGACAGTACAGACTGCGGAACCTGGTTCGCCTGAGCCAGTACAGAAGTACCTGCCTGTTGCAGAATCTGCGCTCGGCTCATGTTAGAAACTTCGGTCGCGTAATCAGCATCCTGAATACGGGACTGCGCTGCGGACAGGTTAGTCACGGTGTTGTTCAGGTTGGAGATAGTAGAATCGAAACGGTTCTGAATCGCACCCAGGTCTGAACGCTGAGTATCAACAGCTTTCAGTGCATCGTCGATAGAGTTGAGTACGTTGGTTGCCAGAACGTCGAAGCCTTTAGCTTTGATGCTACGAGTTTCGCCAGTAGCCAGACCAGTGGTAACACCGGTGGTACCCGTTGCGTCGAATTTGTTCCAGCCGCTGTTGCCAGAGATGGTGATGTCGATTTTCTCGCCATCTTTAGAGCCAACCTGGATAGAGATAGTGGTTGCAGAGTTAGAACCAGCCAGGATTTTGATACCGTTGAACTGGCTCTGGCTTGCAACACGGTTGATCTCGTCCAGACGCTGGTTAACTTCAGACTGGATGGAGTCGATGTCGGAACCGGAGTTGGTACCGTTCTGAGCCTGAACTGCCAGCTCACGGATACGCTGCAAGTTGTTGTTGATTTCGTTCAGAGAACCTTCGGCAGTCTGAGCAATAGAGATACCGTCGTTCGCGTTACGAGAAGCCTGAGTCAGACCTTTGATGTTTGCAGTGAAACGGTTGGAGATTGCCTGACCAGCCGCATCATCTTTTGCGCTGTTGATACGCAGACCGGAGGACAGACGCTCAATAGCAGTGCCCAGCGCAGACTGAGATTTGTTCAGGTTGTTCTGAGTAGTCAGTGACAACAGGTTAGTATTGATAACTGCCATAATTACTTTCCTTCAAAAATTGATTTAGGGTCGGTGCCTAACACTTACGGCGTCTCTCACCGTCAACAAGGGTATCGGCGCATCTTCGAAGGACTTTAGAAATAATCGATAAAAACTTTTATCTCTTTGTTTTTAATGAATTTAAATTTCTTAAAGCGTCTTTTTAGCTCAAAAAACCGCCTTTTCGTTGCGGTTTTTGTCTTCTACAATCCTCTTATTTACCACTAACTGCTCCCGCTTTTCTGTCGATTATTTTTTCATAGGGTGTGTAAACTTTTTGCTCGAGTTGCCGATAGAGAGTCAAGTTACACACAAGACGCAAAGGAAAACAGACATGGCTTCTATTAGTAACCTTGGTGTAGGTTCCGGTCTGGATCTAACCACGTTGTACAACAACCTGGAAGCAGCTGAAAACACCAAGCTGACAACGATTACCAACCAGAAGACCACATATACCGCTCAATTAAGTGCGTATGGTAAGTTGCAAAGTGCCTTAACCAGCCTGCAAACCGCAACAGCGGCGTTGGGTAAAGCAGCTACATGGAACTCAACAACAGTTAATAGTACTAACACGTCTTTCTCTACGGCCACGACCAGTGATGCAACCGTAGGGAATTATACTGTTAACGTAAGTCAGGTGGCGAAAGCGCAAGTACTGATGTCATCCAGTATTGCCAGCAATACCACACAGCTTGGCGGAACGACGACTGACAATACTCGTACTATTACCATTACCCAGCCGGGGACGAAAACGCCGCTGACGGTAAAATTATCAGATTCTGAAACGTCATTGACCGGTATCGCTAATGCCATCAACAAAGCGAATGGCAACGTTACCGCGACGGTAATGAAGGCAACTGATGGCGACTATCGCCTGATGCTGACCTCAAAATCGACCGGTACCGATTATGATATGACAGTCACCGTTACAGGCGATGATACCCTGCAACAGAAGATTGGTCATGACAGCAGCACGACTGCCCTTACCGTGCAGACACAGTCTCAGAATGCGAAGCTCTCCATTAATAATGTTGCGATTGAACGTGCAAGCAACACCATTACTGATGCATTGCCCGGTGTGACACTGACGCTCAAATCAAAAAGTACAGCAGATGAAACGCTGAGTATCGGCCGTGCAACGGACGCTAACACCACGGCTATTAATAACTGGGTTACCGCCTATAACTCACTGCAATCCACCATCGCAAGCGTAACGAAGTATGTTGCCGTGGATGCAGGTGCTGATAGCCAGTCCTCCAGTAACGGCGCGCTGCTGGGCGATTCGAACGTGCGTTCGATTCAATCGCAACTGCGTTCCCTGCTGACAGATGTACAAAGCCAGAGCGGCAATTACAAAATTCTGGCTCAACTTGGGATTACCCAGAATCCGGTCACCGGTTCCGATGGCTCAACCGGAACATTAACGGTGGATTCGACCAAGTTATCGAAAGCGTTAACCGACAACCCGGACCTGGTACAGGCCTATTTTATTGGTGACGGTAGTAAGACTGGTTTAGCGACCAAGATGAACAATACCCTGACGTCGATGCTGAGCACCGCGACAGGTAAAACGGGCGTTATCCAGAATGCGCAAGACGGTATTAACAAGACCATTAAGACTCTTGATCAGCGTTATACCGATATGGAAGCAACAATTGAAGCAACCATGGCGCGCTACAAGGCGCAATTTACTGCGCTTGACACAATGGTCAGTAAGTTAAACAGTACCGCAACTTACTTAACGCAGCAGTTTAGTTCCCGCAGTTAAGGATTTGATATGTATAGTCAAAGTGGTGCTAATTCGTACCAAAAAGTCGGGCTGGAAAGTGCTGTAATGAGCGCAAGCCCACATCAGCTTATTGTCATGCTTTTTGACGGGGCACATAGTGCCCTTGTCCGGGCACGACTTTTCCTCGAGCAAGGGGATTTGGTGTCAAAAGGCCAGGCACTTTCACATGCTATCAGCATTATAGATAACGGTCTCAAGGCAGGGCTGGACATGGATGTTGAGGGTGAGCTCCCTCGAAATATGGCATCGCTTTACGACTATATGGTGCGCCGTTTGTTACAGTCAAACCTGCATAACGACGTGGAAGGCATCATCGAGGTAGAGGGACTGCTGAACAATATCGCTGATGCGTGGAAACAAATTAACACATCGGCTTCTACTCATCAGGACATGCGTTGATGACTAACTTCATCCCATCTCTTACCGACTGGCATGCGTTGCATGCTCTGAGCATCACCATGCTAAATCTCGCCCATTCAGGTAAATGGGATGAATTGATTGAACAGGAAGTCAACTACGTACAGCTTGTAGAGAGTATTGCCCGCAATCCGATTTCACCAGGCAACAAACTACAAACTCAGCAGGCTAAAGAGCTGCTGGGAATGGTGTTGTCAAATGAAGCCGAACTCAAGGTGCTGTTACAGCACCGAATGGAAGAGCTGCGCCATCTGATTGATAAAACAGGTAAGCAACAGTCTCTGACCACAGCTTATGGTAATTTGTCCGGGAAAATCTTATTCCCAAATAATTTAAATCAGTAACCACCAATCTGATGGTTTTCTTCCATACTCCAGAAGTCCAATGACGCGACTTCTGGAGCAAGGAAGATGAACAACCCCACTTTATTGCAGACCTTTCACTGGTATTACCCCGACGGCGGCAAGTTGTGGCCTGAACTTCAGGCGCGTGCTGCCAGTTTAAGGGATCTTGGCATCAACATGGTCTGGTTACCGCCTGCGTATAAAGGCGCCTCCGGCGGCTATTCTGTGGGTTATGACACCTACGATCTCTTTGATTTAGGTGAATTTGATCAAAAGGGATCTGTGGCCACAAAATATGGCGATAAGGATCAGCTTCACGCCGCTATCGACGCACTCCACAGCCATGGCATTGCTGTTCTCCTGGATGTGGTGGTAAACCATAAAATGGGCGCCGATGAAAAAGAGGCGATTCGCGTTAATCGTGTGAACGAACAAGACCGGACACAAATTGACGACACCGTGCTGGAATGCGAAGCCTGGACGCGCTATACCTTCCCTGCCCGCCAGGGCAAATATTCAAAATTTATCTGGGATTTCAAGTGCTTTAGCGGAATCGACCATATTGAAAATCCCACAGAAGACGGCGTCTTTAAAATCATCAATGATTACACCGGCGAAGGCTGGAACGATCAGGTAGATGACGAGATGGGTAACTTTGATTACCTGATGGGGGCGAATATCGATTTTCGTAACCGGGCCGTGACCGAAGAGATCAAATACTGGGCGCGCTGGGTGATGGATCAGACGCACTGTGACGGTTTTCGCCTTGATGCCGTGAAACATATTCCCGCCTGGTTCTATAAAGAATGGATAGAACATGTTCAGGATGTGGCGCCTGAGCCCCTGTTTATCGTCGCCGAATACTGGTCTCACGACGTAGATAAATTGCAGCAGTACATTGATCAGGTTGAGGGCAAGACCATGCTGTTCGACGCGCCGCTGCATATGAATTTTCATGAAGCGTCAAAGCAGGGCAGCGACTACGATATGAGCCAGATTTTTACCGGTACTCTGGTAGAAGCAGACCCGTTTCATGCCGTGACGCTGGTCGCTAATCATGACACGCAGCCTCTTCAGGCGCTGGAAGCGCCGGTAGAAGCCTGGTTTAAGCCCCTGGCCTATGCCCTCATTCTGCTACGGGAAAACGGCGTACCGTCTGTGTTCTACCCGGATCTGTTTGGCGCAAGTTACGAAGATACAGGTGGCGATGGTGGAACACACCGTGTCGATATGCCAGTTATCGAAAAGCTGGACCAACTCATCCTTGCTCGCCAGCGCTTTGCCCACGGTGTGCAGAGACTCTGGTTCGATCATCCGAACTGTATCGCCTTTAGCCGTAGCGGGACGCAAGACAATCCTGGCTGTGTTGTCGTGATGTCTAACGGTGATGACGGCGAGAAAACGCTAAATCTCGGTGCGAACTACGGCAATAAAGTGTGGCGTGATTATCTGGGATATCGCCAGGAGAGTGTCACCACCGATGAAAACGGTGAAGGCACATTTTGCTGTGATGGCGGGAGTGTCAGCGTCTGGGTACTGGAAGAGGTGCTGTGATGAGTGCGCTGAGCGAAAGGACTCCCTCAGCGCCTTCGTTCAGGGTTTAACGCCAATAACCGTTTTCTTTGCCAGCGCCTGCGTGCACTCGACGGTCGGCTTATCAACCCGACGCAAGGTCATGCCGTCATACTCCAGCTGGCTACCGTCGCGCTCAAGGCGATAGATATCGCGCTGTTGCGTCACGTTATACCAGTCATCCCCTCTGGGCATCAGCTTGCCCGGTACCGCAATCACGCGTTGCCACTGACGGCAATCCAGCGTATCCCCTTCTGGAGTTATGATCAGCGAGGCAATAGCCTCAGGGCTGACCAGACTGCTTTGCGGTCCCACTGTCTGCCAGTTCCCCGCCAGCCCTTCCGGGGCCGGATGCTTGACCACCGAGGTAAAATCATCCACCTGAACGCAACCACTCAGTGCCAGCATTGCGCCAATAATCAGTTGTTTTTTCATCATCTTTCCTGCTTTTCGCGACAGAATGAGTGTGGCACTAAACGCCCTCGGCCACCAGGGTTTCATCATACCAGACCCGAATTTTGACTGAGTACAGGTTTCCATTCATTAAACACAGGTAATATGCGCGTCCCGGGCATTTTCCGGTTCATATCTTGTTGGTTCCTTCTGAGTTCAGAGGCTAATACCATGTCATGGCAACACATTAAAACGACCTTCCTGATTAAATTCTGGTCACCTGTTCCGGCGGTTATCGCAGCCGGGATCCTTTCCACCTACTATTTCGGTATTACCGGCACCTTCTGGGCCGTGACCGGGGAATTTACCCGCTGGGGCGGCCAGCTCCTGCAACTGGCGGGCGTGCATACGGAGGAGTGGGGTTACTTCAGACTCATTCATCTTGATGGCACACCACTGACCCGGATAGACGGCATGATGATTATCGGCATGTTTGGCGGTTGCTTTGCCGCAGCCTTATGGGCAAACAACGTAAAACTACGCCTGCCGCAGCATCGTATCCGTATTATCCAGGCTATCGTCGGCGGGATTATCGCTGGCTTTGGCGCACGTCTGGCAATGGGCTGTAATCTGGCAGCCTTCTTTACCGGCATTCCACAATTCTCGCTACACGCCTGGTTTTTTGCTGTCGCCACGGCCATCGGTTCATGGATGGGCGCCCGCTTTACACTCCTCCCCCTGTTCCGCATTCCGGTAAAAATGCAGAAAGTCTCAGCGGCATCACCACTTACACAAAACGCAGACCAGGCGCGTCGGCGCTTCCGTCTGGGTATGCTGATATTCGCCGGGATGATTGGCTGGGCTCTGCTGACCGCCATGAACCAGCCGAAGCTGGGGCTGGCCATGCTGTTCGGCGTGGGCTTTGGTTTGCTGATTGAACGGGCGCAAATTTGCTTCACCTCCGCCTTCCGCGATATGTGGATAACGGGTCGTACGCTGATGGCAAAAGCCATTATTTTCGGCATGGCGGCCAGCGCGATCGGTATTTTCAGTTACATCCAGTTGGGTGTGGAAGCCAAAATCATGTGGGCCGGCCCAAATGCTGTTATCGGTGGCTTGCTGTTTGGCTTTGGCATTGTGCTGGCAGGCGGCTGTGAAACCGGCTGGATGTACCGTGCCGTTGAAGGCCAGGTACATTACTGGTGGGTCGGTCTGGGTAATGTTATAGGTTCAACCCTGCTGGCTTACTTCTGGGATGACATCTCCCCTGCACTCGCCACAAGCTGGGATAAAGTGAACCTGCTGAAAACGTTTGGTCCGCTCGGCGGATTGCTGGTGACGTACTCCCTGCTGCTTCTCGCCCTGCTCTTTGTTATTGGCTGGGAAAAACAGTTTTTCCGCCGCGCATCGCGGGCGGCAATTAAGGAGACCGCATGAATATCGTACCCGATTACCGTCTGGATATGACGGGTGAACCCTGCCCTTACCCGGCGGTAGCGACGCTGGAAGCACTGCCGCAGCTAAAAAAAGGCGAGATTCTGGAGGTCGTCAGCGACTGCCCGCAGTCAATCAATAACATCCCCGTCGATGCGCGAAACCATGGCTATACGGTACTGGACATCCAGCAGGATGGACCAACAATTCGCTATATGATTCAGAAATAGGGAAAACACGGCAAAAGGAAGGCTCACCGGAAATCTTTCGGTGAAAAAAGTGACTGCCCCGGATGGGGCAGTCAGTAAACAAACTAAACCTGCATATTCATGATGTCCTGATAGGCCGAAACAAGTTTGTTACGTACCTGGACACCCATCTGCAGGGAAATGGATGATTTCTGTAGGTCGGTCATTACGTCATTCAACGCCACGCCCGGTTCGCCAAGGGTGAATTTTTCAGCCTGTGTACGCGCTGCGGTCTGCGTATCGCTGATTCGGTCCAGCGCGGCATGCAATTGCCCGGCAAAACTCACCGTCTGAACGCTGTCAGCGTTATCAACACTTTGATTTTTCGCCAGACTTGCCGTCGACTGCAGTTGGCTGATAACGCTTTCTATACCCTGAATTGCCATGGATTATCCCCGGATGGTTTGATACGCGGATAAGGTTACCAGTTCGTCAATAAGATAATGGCGGTAAATAACGATAAAAAACCAGGTTATTTGAGGCATAGAAAATTCTGAATCATCAAATAATGGCATAGCCATGTTAATGGACAAATTTCGAGTTTGCCGATCCGGGAGTCTGTTTTGTTTCACTACTCAAATAACAACATCCACCCTGAGTTACGAGGTGCGCAATGAGTGCGACTGCAACTTCTGCACCACAGAATAAATCTCTGGAGTGGCTCAACCGCTTGCGCGCGAACCCCAGGATCCCATTAATGGTGGCGGCGGCAGCAGCCGTTGCTATCGTCGTCGCCATGGTACTGTGGGCGAAAAGCCCTGACTACCGCACCCTTTATAGCAACCTCTCCGACCAGGACGGCGGGGCTATCGTTACCCAATTAACGCAAATGAATATCCCCTACCGTTTCTCTGAGAACGGTGGGGCTATTGAAGTTCCGGCAGATAAAGTTCACGAACTGCGTCTGCGTCTCGCGCAACAGGGTCTGCCAAAAGGCGGTGCTGTCGGTTTCGAATTGCTGGATCAGGAAAAATTTGGCATCAGCCAGTTCAGCGAGCAGGTTAACTATCAGCGCGCGCTGGAAGGCGAACTGGCTCGCACCATTGAAACACTGGGTCCGGTGAAAACCGCACGCGTCCACCTCGCGATGCCAAAACCGTCTTTATTCGTGCGTGAACAAAAATCGCCCTCTGCCTCGATCACAGTCAACCTGGCACCGGGTCGCGCCATGGATGACGGTCAAATCACGGCGATTGTTCACCTGGTTTCCAGCGCCGTTGCTGGTCTGCCGCCGGGTAATGTGACCGTAGTTGATCAGAGTGGTCGCCTGTTAACGCAGTCGAACACCGCTGGCCGTGACCTGAACGATGCGCAGTTGAAATACGCAGCAGATGTCGAAGGCCGCGTACAGCGTCGTATTGAATCCATTCTTGCGCCCATCGTCGGTAACGGTAACGTCCACGCCCAGGTTACTGCGCAGATTGATTTCGCGAACAAAGAACAAACCGAAGAGCAATACCAGCCAAACGGCGATGCCTCTCAGGCGGTGCTGCGTTCTCGCCAGACCAATGAAAGCGAGCAGATTGGTGGAAGTTATCCGGGCGGCGTACCGGGTGCGCTGTCTAACCAGCCTGCCCCGGCCAATGCTGCACCGATAACCACGCCACAGGCGAATCAGCAGAACGGACAGCAAAATCAAAATGGTCAGCAGACGGCATCTTCAACCACAAACAACACAGTGCCGCGCAATACCACCCGTAACGAAACGGCAAACTACGAAGTAGACCGCACCATTCGTCACACCAAGATGAATGTCGGCGATATTGAGCGTCTCTCTGTGGCCGTAGTGGTGAACTACCGCACCCTGGCAGATGGCAAGACCGAAGCGCTGACCGCTGACCAGCTTAAGCAAATTGAAGACCTGACCCGCGAAGCCATGGGCTACACCGAAAAACGCGGCGATACCCTGAACGTGGTGAACTCACCGTTCAACGCAACCGACGATGTGGGTGGTCAACTTCCATTCTGGCAACAGCAGAGCTTCATCGATCAGATGTTGACTGCAGGTCGCTGGCTGCTGGTTCTGATTGTCGCCTGGCTGCTGTGGCGTAAAGCAGTTCGCCCGCAACTGGTTCGCCGTCAGGAAGAGGCGAAAGCGATACAGGAAGCGCAGCGCGCCCGTGCTGAAATTGAAGAGTCCGTGGAAGTTCGTCTCAGTAAAGACGAACAACTCCAGCAGCGTCGTAATAATCAGCGTCTGAGTGCCGAGGTGATGAGCCAACGCATTCGTGAGATGTCAGACAACGATCCGCGCGTTGTGGCGCTGGTCATTCGCCAGTGGATGAGTACTGAAAATGAGCAATAATGCAACCGGCCTTACCGGTACCGATAAAAGCGTCATTCTGCTAATGACCATTGGAGAAGATCGCGCAGCGGAAGTGTTCAAGCATCTGTCCCAGCGGGAAGTGCAGCATCTCAGTACCGCCATGGCCAGCATGCGTCAGTTCTCTAATAAACAGTTAGTGGAAGTACTGCAGGAATTCGAGGGCGAGGCGGAGCAATTCGCTGCGCTGAATATCAACGCCAACGACTACCTGCGTACGGTACTGGTGAAAGCGCTCGGCGAAGAGCGTGCCGCCAGCCTGCTGGAAGATATTCTCGAAACCCGCGATACCACAAGCGGTATCGAGACGCTCAACTTTATGGAACCACAGAGTGCCGCCGACCTTATTCGCGACGAGCACCCGCAGATTATCGCCACCATCCTTGTCCACCTCAAACGTGGTCAGGCTGCCGATATTCTTGCCTTGTTTGATGAGCGTCTGCGCCATGACGTCATGCTGCGTATCGCCACGTTCGGTGGCGTACAGCCAGCCGCGCTGGCCGAACTGACCGAAGTACTCAACAACCTGCTCGACGGCCAGAATCTCAAGCGCAGCAAAATGGGCGGCGTGAGAACGGCGGCGGAGATCATCAACCTGATGAAAACCCAGCAGGAAGAAGCTGTTATTTCTGCGGTTCGCGAATTCGATGGCGAGCTGGCACAAAAAATTATCGACGAGATGTTCCTGTTCGAAAACCTCGTGGATGTGGACGACCGCAGTATCCAGCGCCTGCTGCAGGAAGTGGATTCCGAATCCCTGCTTATCGCGCTCAAAGGCTCCGAAGCACCGCTGCGCGACAAGTTCCTGCGCAACATGTCTCAGCGTGCGGCGGATATCCTGCGCGACGACCTTGCCAACCGTGGCCCGGTCCGTCTGTCGCAGGTGGAAAACGAGCAGAAAGCCATTCTGCTTATTGTTCGTCGTCTGGCCGAAACCGGCGAGATGGTAATTGGCAGCGGCGAGGATACCTATGTCTAATGAATTGCCGTGGAAGATCTGGACGCCAGAAGACCTTGCTGTACCAGTACCGGAGTTTATCGCCGCCCTCTCCACTAGCGATGAACCGGGTGTAGAGGTCGAAGACGAACAATCTGCTGAGCAAAAGCGTCAGCAGCAGTTGGCTCAGATACAGATGCAGGCGCATGAAGCAGGCTATAATGCAGGTCTGGCAGAAGGCAGACAAAAAGGCCAGGAGCAAGGTTACCAGGAAGGCCTCGCTCAGGGCTATGAAAATGGTATGAACCAGGCGCGCCAGCAGCAGGCACCTATCCATGCCCGCATGCAACAACTGGTTAGCGAATTTCAGTACACCCTGGATGCGCTGGACAGCGTGATTGCCTCCCGCCTGATGCAGATGGCGCTTGAAGCCGCGCGTCAGGTCATCGGCCAGGCCGCGTGCGTGGATAACGGCGCCCTGATTAAACAAATCCAGATGCTGCTGCAACAGGAACCTCTGTTCAGCGGTAAACCGCAGTTGCGCGTGCATCCTGATGATTTGCAACGCGTAGAAGAGATGCTTGGCGCGACACTTAGCCTGCATGGCTGGCGTCTGCGCGGTGACCCGACCCTGCATCCAGGTGGCTGCAAAGTCTCTGCCGATGAGGGCGATCTCGACGCCAGCGTAGCAACGCGCTGGCAGGAACTGTGCCGTCTTGCGGCACCGGGAGTCGTTTGATGACTGCACGTCTGACCCGATGGCTGACTTCGCTCGATAATTTCGAAGCCCGCATGGCGCAACTGCCATCCGTGCGTCGTTATGGTCGTTTGACGCGTGCTACCGGTCTGGTGCTGGAAGCAACAGGTCTGCAACTGCCCCTGGGCGCTACCTGCGTTATTGAACGTCAGGAAAACGGCGAAACCAGAGAAGTCGAAAGCGAAGTTGTCGGCTTTAACGGGCAGCGCCTGTTCCTTATGCCACTCGAAGAAGTGGAAGGCATCCTTCCCGGCGCTCGCGTCTATGCGAAAAGTATTCTTGGCGATGGTTTGCAAAGCAGCAAACAACTGCCGCTTGGCCCTGCCCTTCTTGGTCGTGTACTGGATGGTAGCGGCAAACCACTCGATGGCATGCCGACACCGGATACCGGTGAAACCGGCGCGCTGATCACCCAGCCGTTCAACCCGCTACAACGTACCGCTATCGAACATGTGCTGGATACCGGCGTGCGCGCCATCAACGCCTTGTTAACGGTAGGTCGCGGCCAGCGTATGGGGCTGTTTGCCGGTTCCGGCGTGGGTAAGAGCGTTTTATTAGGCATGATGGCCCGCTATACCCAGGCTGACGTTATCGTGGTCGGGCTTATCGGTGAGCGTGGCCGTGAAGTCAAGGATTTTATCGAGAATATCCTTGGTGCCGACGGTCGCGCTCGTTCAGTTGTGATCGCCGCACCTGCGGATGTCTCGCCGTTATTACGTATGCAGGGGGCGGCCTACGCCACCCGCATTGCGGAAGATTTTCGCGACCGCGGTCAGCACGTTCTGCTGATAATGGATTCCCTGACGCGTTATGCGATGGCCCAGCGCGAGATCGCGCTGGCGATCGGCGAGCCGCCAGCCACCAAAGGTTATCCACCCTCCGTCTTTGCCAAATTACCGGCGCTGGTGGAACGTGCAGGCAACGGTATTAGCGGCGGTGGCTCCATTACCGCGTTTTATACCGTCCTGACCGAAGGGGATGACCAACAGGATCCTATTGCCGACTCAGCGCGCGCCATTCTGGATGGACATATCGTACTGTCCCGACGGCTGGCAGAGGCAGGACACTACCCTGCCATCGACATCGAAGCGTCTATCAGTCGTGCGATGACGGCCCTGATTACGGAAAAACATTACGCCAGAGTAAGAAATTTCAAACAGCTGTTGTCGAGCTTCCAGCGAAACCGTGATCTGGTGAGCGTTGGCGCATACGCGCGCGGCAGTGACCCGATGCTGGATAAAGCTATCGCATTGTGGCCGCAGCTTGAGGCTTTTTTACAACAAGGCATTTTCGAACGTGCCGGGTGGGAAGATTCAATACAAGCCCTTGAACTTATTTTCCCGAACGCATAACGCAGTGGGAGAGCGACGAATATGACGCAAATTAGCGCATTAACGACGCTAAAGGATTTGGCAGAGAAAGAAGTTGACGACGCAGCCCTGAGATTGGGTGAAATGCGCCGCGGTTGCCAGCAAGCGGAAGAGCAGCTAAAAATGCTGATGGATTATCAGCATGAATACCGCAACAACCTGAATAATGATATGAGCCAGGGGATTGGAGCCCAGCGCTGGCAAAACTATCAGCAGTTTATTCAGACGCTGGAAAAAGCCATTGAGCAGCATCGACAGCAACTGATGCAGTGGAATGAAAAAGTTGACACTGCGCTGAATTGCTGGCGAGAGAAAAAGCAACGCTTGCAGGCATGGCAAACTCTGCAGGAAAGACAAAACGCTGCCGCATTACAGGCGGAAAACCGCCTTGATCAAAAGAAAATGGATGAGTTTGCACAACGCGCATCCCAGAGGAAAAATGAATGATCAACTTGCAGAAATTGCTTTCGACAGATGTGGATGCAACCTCCGGTGTGCAGACAGGTGTCGGCAAAACGAGCGGTGATACGGCACAAGATTTTCTTGCCCTGCTGGCAGGCGCCCTTGACGGGAAAACGCTTACCGGCACTGACGCTGAGGGCAAGACAACCTTAACCCTTGCCGACCTGCAAGCCGCCAGCGGCAAGTCGCTGAAAAATTTGCGCGCATTGTCTTCTGACGATGCGCAGAGTCCTGCACAGAAACTGGCAGATTTACTGGCCCGCCAAACGGCAAAAACGGATATCGATACACAGGTTACTGACGATAAAACCCAGGTGCAGGCGCTGTTATCGGGCCTGATGCCGGAAATCAAAAACGGCATTCTTGCTGTGCCCGGAAAAACTGATACAGCCGCTAATGCGACCACTGACGATGACAGCAGCGATTTAAGCGAAGAAGAGCTGGCGGGTCTCAGCGCATTGATGGCAATGCTGCCGCATCAGCAAAGCGCACAGCTGGCACCGGCGAAATCGACCGCCGAGGTCGCTACCACCGCCACCAGCGCGTCGGGTACGACAAAACGTAGCGGAGTTGGCGTTGATCTTGCGACCCTGGCAGCCAGTGCACAAAAAGACGCTAACGCAAATACTGCAGCGCCAGGAACTTCTGTGCCTGCCGATCATGACGCCGCACAACAGCAGGCGGGCATTTTTGGCAGCGCGCTGGCTCCCGCAGCGAAACAAGATGCGGACAATGCCACGATGACCATCAATACAACCGCCAGTATCGCGCCGGTTGTCAGTAATGCCTCATCAGCCCAGGCCAGTGCGCCGATCTCTTCTGCCGTTCTGAGCGCACCGTTAGGCAGCCATGAGTGGCAACAGACGCTCAGCCAACATGTCACTATGTTTACCCGTCAGGGTCAGCAAAGCGCCGAGTTGCATCTGCACCCGGAAGATCTTGGCCAGGTGCAAATTTCCCTGAAACTCGATGACAATCTGGCACAAATTCAAATGGTGTCGCCGCACAGCCACGTTCGTCAGGCGCTGGAGGCTGCACTGCCTACACTGCGGACATCGCTGGCTGAGAACGGCATCCAACTGGGCCAAAGCAGCATCAGTAGCGAGAGTTTTGCCGGGCAGCAACAATCTTTCTCTTCGCAACAACACTCTTCGCGCACAGGTGGTGGAAGCAATCTGGCAACGGAAGATGATGAGCCACTGATCGCCCCTGCAAGCCTGCAATCGATGGCGCGTGGTAATGGTGCGGTCGATATCTTTGCCTAAACGCCAGAGGTAGCATGATTATCTCCGTCTTTTCCGCGCTTTGACGCGGACAGGACACGGGATAATCAGACTATGAGCAGTACCTAACAGGAAGCACGTATCAGATGACTGACACCGCTATCAACAAAAAAAAACGTAAGCGTAAAATCTGGATCCCGCTATTGGTGTTAATCACCCTCGCTGCATGCGCGACTGCTGGCTATAGTTACTGGCGTATGCAACAGCATCCGTCCACGGACGCGAAAGCGGAGGCAGAAGCCCCGCCGCCGCCTCCTGCACCTGTATTCTTCGCACTGGATACCTTTACGGTAAACCTGGGCGATGCGGATCGTGTGCTGTACATCGGCATCACGCTGCGTCTGAAAGATGACGTCACGCGTGCCAGACTGAGCGAATATTTGCCAGAAGTTCGTAGCCGTTTGCTGTTGCTGTTCTCACGTCAGGATGCCTCAAAGCTCGCCACTGACGAAGGTAAGCAGCAACTGGCTACAGCGATTAAAGAAGCAATCGCAACACCGTTAGTGGCAGGGCAACCGAAACAAGAAGTCACTGACGTTCTTTATACAGCTTTCATTCTGCGGTAAAGACATGGGCGATAGCATTCTTTCTCAGGCCGAAATCGACGCGCTGCTCAACGGAGACAGCGACACGAGCGATGCTCCGAAGCCAGGTGCAAGCGGCGATAGCGATATTCGTCCCTATGACCCGAATACCCAGCGCCGCGTAGTACGTGAACGTCTGCAGGCGCTGGAAATTATTAATGAACGTTTCGCGCGCCAGTTCCGTATGGGGTTGTTTAACCTGTTGCGTCGTAGCCCGGATATTACCGTTGGCGCGATCCGCATTCAGCCCTATCATGAGTTTGCGCGTAACTTGCCGGTTCCGACCAACCTTAACCTTATCCACCTTAAGCCACTGCGCGGTACGGGATTGTTTGTTTTCTCCCCAAGCCTGGTCTTTATTGCTGTAGATAACTTATTTGGTGGTGACGGACGATTCCCGACGAAGGTGGAAGGCCGCGAGTTTACGCATACTGAACAGCGTGTCATTAACCGCATGTTGAAGCTGGCGCTTGAGGGCTACAGTGACGCATGGAAAGCTATCCATCCGCTGGACGTTGAATATGTACGTTCGGAGATGCAGGTTAAGTTCACCAATATCACTACCTCACCTAACGATATTGTGGTGAACACGCCATTCCACGTGGAGATTGGCAACCTGACGGGTGAATTTAATATTTGTCTGCCATTCAGCATGATAGAGCCGCTGCGTGAAGTGCTGGTCAACCCGCCGCTGGAGAACTCCCGCTCGGAAGATCAGAACTGGCGAGATAACCTGGTGCGCCAGGTGCAGCACTCTGAGCTGGAACTGATTGCTAATTTTGCTGATATTTCACTGCGGCTGTCGCAGATACTTAAGCTCAAGCCCGGCGATGTCCTGCCGATCGAGAAACCCGATCGCATCATTGCGCATGTGGACGGAGTGCCTGTACTCACCAGCCAGTATGGCACGCTAAATGGTCAGTACGCCCTGCGTGTCGAGCATCTGATTAACCCGATTTTGAATTCGCTGAATGAGGAACAGCCCAAATGAGTGATATGAACAATCCGTCCGATGAAAACAGTAGCGCAATGGACGATCTGTGGGCTGACGCGTTGAACGAACAAAAAACCACGACCAGCAAAAGTGCAGCTGACGCTGTCTTTCAGCAGCTGGGCGGGGGCGACGTCACGGGTAGCCTGCAGGATATCGACCTGATTATGGATATCCCGGTCAAACTGACCGTAGAGCTTGGCCGTACGCGAATGACCATTAAAGAGCTGCTGCGTCTGACGCAGGGTTCTGTGGTTGCCCTTGACGGTCTGGCCGGTGAGCCGCTGGATATCCTGATCAACGGTTACCTCATTGCACAAGGCGAAGTTGTGGTCGTTGCGGATAAATACGGCGTACGTATTACCGATATCATTACCCCGTCTGAGCGCATGCGTCGCCTGAGCCGCTGAGGCCACCCATGAAAACCCAGGCCACGGTGAGCCAGCCGTCAAACGTACCGGGTTCGCCACTGCTGCAAGTCAGTGGCGCACTGGTGTTGATTCTGGCGATAATTTTTATTGTCGCCTGGCTGGCGAAGCGTCTGGGATTTGCCGGTAAATCTGCGGGAAGCCGTGGACTAAAAGTCAGTGCCACTACCTCCGTAGGGCCACGTGAGCGCGTGGTCATTGTTGAGGTGGAAGATGCGCGCCTGGTTCTGGGCGTTACCCCTTCGCAGATTAATTTGCTGCATACGCTTCCTCCGGCCCCCGCCGACAATGAAGACATGAAAGAGAAGACCCCGGACTTTCAGTCCGTGATGAAGAATTTGCTTAAGCGTTCCGGGAGAACCTGATGCGCCGTTTGTTACCTTTCGCGCTGGCCGGATTATGGCTGGCTGCCCCTGCCGCATTTGCTCAACTCCCGGGCCTGGTGAGTCAACCGCTGGCCAACGGCGGACAAAGCTGGTCTCTGCCAGTACAGACACTGGTCTTTATCACGTCACTGACCTTCCTGCCTGCCGTACTGCTGATGATGACCAGTTTTACCCGTATCATCATCGTGTTTGGTCTGCTGCGTAACGCTCTGGGTACGCCTTCTGCGCCGCCAAACCAGGTTATGCTGGGGCTGGCGTTGTTTTTAACCTTTTTTATTATGTCGCCGGTCATCGATAAGATTTACGCCGACGCCTATCAGCCCTTTAGCGAAAACAAGATTTCCGTCGATGTGGCGCTGGAGCGCGGCGCGCAGCCGCTGCGTGAGTTTATGCTGCGCCAGACGCGCGAAGCCGACCTCGCCCTCTTCGCCCGCTTATCCAATAGCCCGCCGATTCAGGGGCCGGAGGCTGTCTCTATGCGAATCCTGCTGCCAGCCTATGTGACCAGCGAGCTAAAAACCGCCTTCCAGATTGGTTTTACGATCTTCATTCCGTTTTTGATTATCGATCTGGTGATCGCCAGCGTCCTGATGGCGCTGGGGATGATGATGGTGCCGCCTGCCACTATTGCGCTGCCCTTCAAGTTGATGCTGTTCGTGCTGGTGGATGGCTGGCAACTGCTGGTCGGTTCGCTGGCACAAAGTTTCTACAGTTAGGAGTGAAAGATGTCACCTGAATCGGTCATGATGATTGGCACCGAGGCGATGAAAGTTGCCCTCGCGCTCGCCGCTCCGTTGCTCCTGGTAGCCCTGGTGACGGGTCTCATTATCAGTATCCTGCAGGCCGCTACGCAGATTAACGAAATGACACTATCGTTCATTCCAAAAATCATTGCGGTGTTTGTGACTATCATCATTGCCGGGCCGTGGATGCTCAATCTACTGCTGGATTATATGCGCACGTTATACAGCAACCTGCCCTATATGATTGGATAGGCTCCGCATGTTTCATGTCACCAGCGATCAATGGCTTCAATGGCTCAGCATGTATTTCTGGCCCTTGTTGCGCATTATGGCGCTGATTATGACCGCCCCGATCCTGAGTGAGCGCTCTATCCCCCGGCGCGTAAAAATGGGGTTGGGTCTGGTGATCACCTTTATCGTCGCGCCGACACTCCCCCCGGTCAACGCAACCATGTTTTCCGCGAATGGCTTATGGCTGGCGATACAACAGCTTCTGATTGGCATTGCGCTTGGTTTTACTATGCAGTTTGCCTTCGCGACCATCCGTTATGCCGGCGAGTTGATTGGTTTACAGATGGGTCTGTCGTTCGCGACCTTTGTCGATCCTGCCAGCCACCTCAACATGCCTGTCCTCGCCCGCTTCATGGACATGCTGGCCATGCTGCTGTTTTTAGTTCTCAATGGCCATCTGTGGCTGATTTCGATGCTGGTGGATACCTTTCATACGCTACCGATAGGCGGAGATCCGGTGAACAGTGACGCGTTTATGGCCATTACCCGCTCCGCGAGTATGATTTTCGTTAATGGCGTTATGCTGGCATTACCCATCATTACCCTGCTGCTGACCATTAACCTGGCGATGGGTTTATTGAACCGAATGTCTCCACAATTCTCCCTTTTTGTTATCGGTTTCCCGATTACATTAACGGTCGGTATTTTGCTCATGGTTGCCATGATGCCATTAATCGCGCCTTACACCGAACGTGTATTTGGTGAGATTTTCAATCTATTAGCCGATATAGTCGGTGAACTGCCAAAGAAATAACAACCCATACTTTTTATATAGTCTTCCTAAGGAAATTCCTAAAATCAATTCAAGGAATCACCCCCTACGATATACCTGACGCGGGTTAATTGTTTTTAAGGTTCTCACAGAACACAACATTTACTTTACTTTGAGATGATTCCTGGCAAATTATACGTAACTTTACGGGATAGTGGTTTCGCCTGAGGTCGTCCTGCTCATTGTTTATTACTTTTTTGCCTGGTGGTTCAGGGACCTCTGGCGAGGGTGAATTATCGTTACGCATTGAGTGAGGGTATGCCATGTCAACGATTATTATGGATCTATGCA
This sequence comes from Phytobacter palmae, assembly GCA_900112785.1. Lineage (GTDB taxonomy): Bacteria > Pseudomonadota > Gammaproteobacteria > Enterobacterales > Enterobacteriaceae > Phytobacter > Phytobacter palmae. The sequence continues at coordinate 53,679 of FONB01000012.1, forward strand.
GTTATACCCGGTTGGGACTAACGGGGTATCTCGCAAGCCGGGGGGTAAAAAAACGAGAAATTAACGACGTAACAACCGTTGATGAACTCGAATCGGCATGTGTGGCACTACAGCCCACGGTGGTGTTTATTAATGAGGACTGCTTCATTCATGATCCTGTCAGCAGTCAGCATATAAAAGAAATCATTACTCAACACCCCCGGACGTTATTTATTGTATTTATGGCAATAGCTAATATCCACTTTGATGAATATTTGTTAGTCCGCAAGAATTTATTGATCAGTTCAAAGTCAATAAAGCCTGAGTCGCTGGACGATATTTTGGCTGACTATCTTAGTAAAGAGAAAAAGAGTATTGGGCACATTAATTTACCCACGTTATCACTGAGCCGGACGGAATCCAGCATGCTCAAAATGTGGATGTCTGGGCAGGATACCATCCAAATATCCGATCAGATGAATATTAAAGCTAAAACGGTATCATCTCATAAAGGTAATATTAAAAGGAAAATTAAAACGCATAATAAGCAGGTGATCTATCATGTCGTTCGTCTGACCGATAATGTGACCAGCGGTATCTTTGTAAATATGCGATAAGACTTTGAAGGATCACCCTCCTGAACGGAGGGCGAATAAAATTAATCACTGAGTTCAACAAAAATCCCGTCCGGGTGACCTTTTTCATTAAAGAACCAGATACCGAGCGGGTAATCATCAAGTGACACCAGGTACATCGTACCTTCATTGAATTCTTCAATAGCCAGCACGACACCCGGACGGCGCGGACCACCGTCCGTCTTGACCGTAACCCGATCGTTTACCTTCATATCCATCCTCCTGTTTCATTTGTGCCAGTGTAGAACAATTCTCAATAACTGGCAGCCTCCTCACGTTTGGCTGGCTATTTTTTCTACCGACTATACTTGTTGGTGGGCCTGACGATGAGGTGAGACGGATGAGTACAGTGAAAGAGTACAGCGACACCGCAAAGCGGGACGTTAATGTCGACGTTGATGCCCTGCTGGCTGCAATAAACGAGATTTGCGAGAGCGAAATCCATCGGGTCGCTGATGACGATGGTCAGCGCGTTAGCATCGATGGGCGGGACTACCACACCTGGCGTGAACTGGCGGAGGCGTTCGAGCTTGATATTCACGACTTTAGCGTGACGGAAGTGAATCGCTAGAAAGAAAAAATCCCGGCCATGGGGTGGCCGGGATAAAACTTGCTCTCGCAAGAAGCACTTGAAAATTCGTTACACCAGGGAATCTGATGTAACTGGCACCATATCCTCAAACTTATTGCATGACAAGGTAATATTCCTGACCTGAATAATTTAGTGGCGCAATATTTCCATCGCGGGCAAATCTATCAACGCCCGCGCCATGCCGCTTATCTGTATTTGATACTGATTTTTCGCTGAGTGGCCTTACGTAAAAATGAGATTTGTCTTACCTGACTGCAAGGAGCAGACCATGCCAACCCTTGACGACCCATTGCTGGTGTTTTCCGATGTTGACGGCACACTCCAGGATAGCCACACCGGCGACTGGCAACCGGCGGCTGACTGGCTTGCCCGACTTCGTCGACACCATATTCCCCTGATCCTCTGCAGTAGCAAAACTGCCGCTGAGATGATTGCAGTGCAACGCATGGTGGGTCTGGAAGGCCTGCCCTTTATTGCCGAGAACGGCGCTGTCATTCAGCTTGATGAACACTGGCAGGATCACGAAAACTATCCGCGCATTATTACAGGCTCTTCCCACGACGAGATTGCTAAAGTTCTCAGCGAATTGCGCAGTCGCGATGGCTACAAATTCACAACCTTTAGCGAAATGGACGAACACATTCTCGCTGATGTCACCGGTCTTCCTCCTGCACAAGCTTCGCTCGCCCGTTTGCAGGAAGCGTCTGAGACTTTAATCTGGCGGGATAGCGATGAACAGATGCAGACTTTCGATGCCGAACTGGCCCAGCTCGGCTTACGTTTCGTGCAGGGAGCAAGGTTCTGGCATGTCCTTGACGAGCGTAGCGGAAAAGATCAGGCAGTGAACTGGTTAATACGCCAGTACCGTCATTATGACGGTACGAGCCATATCACTATAGGGTTAGGAGATGGCCCCAACGATGCGCCACTGTTGGATACCGTTAATTTCGCTATTGTAGTAAAAGGGCTGAACCGCCAGGGGATCCGCTTGCAATATGATACGCCCGGGCGGGTATACCGCTGCGCCCTTGAAGGCGCAGCGGGGTGGCGGGAAGGAATGGACTATGTGTTAGGTAATGGCGACACGCCGTCTTCGGCGCAAACCTGATTGCGGCCATTATTTTTTGCCTGATACAAACGACTGTCGGCAACAGACTGGAGATGTTCGAAGTCATAGTTGCCGCTTTCCTGCGCGCTACACACCCCGAGTGAGGCAGTCACACGAATGGTCTTGCTCTTTTGCACAAAAATTTCTTTGCCGCTGATACGCTGGCGGATTTTTTCTGCAACAGCAGTCGCATCCGCAAGTGTCGCACCGGGGAGCAATACGCAAAACTCTTCCCCCCCGACACGCCCGGCCACGTCCTGCTCGCGGATCGATTTACCAATCAGGCCCGCAGCATAAGACAACACCAGGTCTCCTGCCTGATGACCGAAGCGATCGTTGACGCGTTTAAAATGGTCGAGATCGATTTGAATCACCGAGAGCGGGAGATTTTGCGCCGCGCACTCATTTGTCAGAGTTCTGGCGCGTTCAAACAAAGCGCCGCGATTATTCAGCCGTGTTAATGGGTCATACCAGGCCTGCCATTGCAATGTATGCTGGAGCTGGAACATATTGCTGACCATCCGCCGGATCACGCCCCAGGAGAGCAGCAGCATAGTGGTGAACAGGAGCCACAATAAGGCCAGGGCGATACTGATACTGCCAAAATCACCACGTAAACCCTCACGCAGCGTTTGGATACGTAACACACTGCCTTCGAAATGTTTGAGTTTTTCCCAGCTCACGAATCGCGTCCCCAAACGCAAGCCGCCCGCGGTATCTTTGGTCATCTCCCGTTTCAGTTGCGCGCGCTCCTCGCTGGAAAATTGTTGCCCCGCAGTTCCGTGCTCTGCGGTTGTGGTTAGCAAAGCAAACTGCGCATCGTACAACTGATATTCTCCCTTATCCTGACTCTGGCGCGCTTCCGTCAGTAGTGCCTTCATTGATGACACAGGAAAACTCATTGATAGCACGCCATACCAGTAATTTTGATAATCCAGCGGAACACTGGCGGTCACCATTGAATCAGCAAGACTCACTTCATGTGCTTCGTCACTAAACCAGCGTACACCGCGCAGTTTGTTTTCACGCTCGCTTTGTCCGGTAAACCAGGGGCTGGTCAGATACTGGTAATAGTGCTGAACAATTTCATTATTGTTCCCGACAGGTAATGTGGAGATAAAAAAACCCGCCCGGGAGACATAGAGCGCGCGGCGCGGAAACATAGTGGCGCTGGAGGAAAAACGGAACAGATAGCCGAGCTCCATCGCGGCCGTCAGTTCATTATGCAATAACGGATTGTCACGGCTTAGCGAGGCGCTTTGACCAACAAAATAGTCTGACACGCCATATAAAGGCAGCGTCCGGCGGTTATCGAGGCCTATTTGCCAGTAAGGAAGGATGCGCTCCTGTTCAAACTCCGCCTGTATGTTACGTAAAACATCGAAAGCGAGCGGTGTTTGTACCGCAGACTGCATGCCGTTGCGAAAAAATAGCAGACGATCGATGCCTACCTGCATCTGCCTGTCCAGCACATTAGCAACATTATCCAGCGCGTTACGCTGACTGACGACATACGCGCCTTTCATCACAATGACTTCACGCCATGTCAGTACCGTAGAACAGACCAGCACAATAACAAAACAGAGATTCACGACCCGGCTGGGAACAAACCAGGTTTTGACAAACGCAAGTCGCGGAGGACTTTTAACGACTTTATCCTGCCCCACAAAGACTCCATGAATAAACGCAACGCTGAATGCGTTATGCGATTGCCAACGGCAAATAACTAAAAGAAGAAAAACGCCCGGGCATGCCGGGCGTTTGAGATGGCTATGCCTCTTCGCAAAGCTTTCGTCCTTCACCGGGAACCAGTTCATCTTCCCGAAAGGCTTCACGTTTTACGACGTAACCGTCATACCAGCGACACTCCACCATCCCGCTGGAATAACCGGTAACAATCATGCACTGCCCACCATTTTTTGCTTTTACTTCATCACTGATCAAAAAGACCATCTTTGCCTCCTGTATCAGGGTGAAACGATTTCACCTTAGACGAAGTTTCAACCTTTTGCGTAGTGGCAAAATTGAGAATTCAGGCATGCGTTCCACGCAAGCGTGCAATAAGTTTCACCGCCGATAACACTATCGCGCCGATGATAAAACCTAAAACCAGATTAGCCAGCACAGGAAGCAATGCCGCAACCAGGGTATTACTGCCTTGCGCCATGTGTTCAATGGCGTGGTGTAACGGCGCGACACCATGTACCACAATGCCACCGCCAACAAGGAACATTGCCAGCGTCCCGACGACAGACAATATTTTCATTAGCCAGGGCGCAATAAATAACAAGCTTTTACCCAGCGCCTGGGCCAGCGCGGCGCGTTTTTCTGCCAGCCAGTAGCCCATATCGTCCAGCTTGACGATAATGCCCACCAGACCATATACCCCAATCGTGACCAGTACCGCAATTCCGGAAAGAATCAGTACCTGATTTAACAGCGGTGCTTCGGCCACAATCCCCAGGGTGATGGCGACAATTTCTGCCGACAGAATAAAATCGGTGCGAATTGCGCCTTTAACCTTATCGCGTTCGAATTCGCGCGGATCTTGTGAAGCCATCGCGTTCAGCCGCTGCTCGCGCGCTTCCTGCGTTTCTTTATGTTTACGGGCCTCAAAGCTGTGCAGTACCTTCTCGACACCCTCAAAACATAAAAAAGCCCCGCCAATCATTAATAGCGGCGTAACGGCCCAGGGGATAAAAGCACTGATCAACAGTGCCAGCGGCACCAGAATCACTTTATTGAGCAGTGACCCTTTTGCGACGCTCCAGACGACGGGTAATTCACGGTTTGCGCGTACGCCGGTGACCTGCTGGGCATTAAGGGAAAGATCGTCACCCAGTACGCCAGCGGTCTTTTTTGCCGCCAGTTTACCCATCACAGAGATGTCATCCAGCAACGTGGCTATGTCATCAAGTAAAGTTAATAAGCTACTACCTGCCAAAATGGTCTTCCTTATTGATTGTCTGCATTTTTTTGCCTGTTGATTCTCTTAGTATGATGTAAAAAAGCAACAGCGAAAATCCTCAAGCGCAAGACAACAAAAATTTAACAGATAAAATACAATTAACCGCTCGCCAGGGCGATAGTTTTGACGTTTACTATATGCCTCCTTTTTATTTTGCTGTGAGTGAGTATGCGTTTCAGGCAAGTTTTACCGCTTATTGGTGCACTTTTCGCGCTGTATATTATTTGGGGTTCCACGTACTTTGTTATTCGCATCGGGGTTGAAAGCTGGCCACCGTTTATGATGGCTGGCGTGCGTTTTCTGTCTGCCGGCATTTTACTCATGGCATTCTTGCTCATTACTGGCCATAAACTTCCCTCGCTGCGTCCCCTGCTTAACGCGGCACTGATTGGCGTGTTATTACTGGCCGTAGGCAACGGTTTTGTGACCGTAGCGGAACATCAGAATGTCCCTTCCGGCATCGCTGCCGTCGTCGTAGCGACCGTTCCGCTCTTTACGCTCTGCTTTAGCCACTTCTTTGGTATCCAGACCCGTAAATTAGAGTGGATGGGCATTGCTATTGGCCTTGCGGGTATCATCCTGCTTAATAGCGGCGGCAACCTGAGCGGTAACCCGTGGGGGGCGCTGATGATCCTTGTCGGCTCGCTGAGTTGGGCATTCGGTTCCGTCTACGGTTCACGTATTGAATTACCCACCGGCATGATGGCTGGCGCAATCGAAATGCTGGCAGCAGGTATCGTGTTGCTGGCCACTTCCGTGCTCAGCGGCGAGAGGATGACCACATTACCGACGATGCAGGGCTTTATGGCAGTCGGCTATCTGGCCATATTCGGTTCCGTGATTGCCATCAATGCCTATATGTACCTGATACGCAATGTCAGTCCGGCTATTGCCACCAGCTATGCCTACGTTAACCCGGTTGTGGCCGTTTTGCTTGGTACTGGTTTTGGCGGCGAACATCTTTCCAGCATCGAGTGGCTTGCGCTCGGGATTATCATTATGGCTGTCGTACTGGTTACGCTCGGGAAATACCTCCTCCCTGCCCGACCCGTGGTTAGCCCTTGTGAAGCGGAAAAGTAGCGTTCATTGATGAATGCCTAGTGTGTCGATCTGCGCGGTGTCGCCTCCCCCGCAGATCCACTCCTCAAGCCGCTCGGCCAGGGCATCGTCCGTTAATTTAAGCCGCCCGCGTAGCGCACATTCCCAGACAATCAGTACCCGCCACCCCTGTTCGCGCAGCAATGCACTATCGCGGCTATCACGCAGGACGTTTTTACCGATTTTTTCCAGCCAGAATTCAGTACGTGTCGCAGGGACTTTAAATAAATAGCAATCGTGGTGGTGCCAGAAACAACCGTGGGTAAAAATTACGGCGCGGTACTCGTCCAGCACAAAATCAGGGCGTCCGGGTAACGCGGCATCCTGGACACGAAATGTCAGGCCAAGCGCGTCCAGTAGCGAAGCAAGCCGTTTTTCGATTGCCGTGTCACGGGTAGCAATGGCACGCATGTTTTTGCTGCGCGTCGCTTTATCGTGAACATCTGCCATTCGCTCCCCCTTGCGCCATTAGCCTGGTTTATGATGACAAAAACGATGCAATATATCGTTATCCAGCCCGTGGTAATCACCCTGTAATTCCGCGCTGATTTTTGCCATAAACTGCACCAGATAATCGGCATTATGTTGCGCCAGCGCTCTCCCCTTTTCCGTCTGCATAGTGGCGGGCAAGGTCAGCAACTTGGTTCGAAAATGGTCCAGTGCATAGCGTTTATCATTGAGTTCACGCCCGTCGGCAAATGGATCGCGACTATCAAATAAGGCCACACCCAGCGAACCGGCAACGGCAAAAACGCGCGCCAGACCGATGGCGCCTAACGCTTCAAGCCTGTCGGCATCCTGAACAATTTTCGCTTCCAGCGTTTGTGGCGCGATCCCGGCACTGTAGCTGTGCGCCTCAATAGCGTGACGTACCGCGGGATGGCGTTCTTCCGGGAAAGATGGAAAATCCGAGCGCAGAATAGCTGTCGTTTTTTCCGCCGCCATACGTGAAGCTAACGAACGCTGCGGATCATTTTTTGCGAGGCTGACGATATCGTGAAAATAGCAGGCGGTCAGAATCACCAGCGCATCAACTTCCTGCCCCTCCATAAGATGCCGGGCGGTACGCCAGACCCGGCGAAAATGGGCGACATCGTGGGCTGCATCAGCCTGCGTATAATGTCGTTCAACCCATGCGTCGAAGCGATGCTGCCATTCAGTTAATGTCATGCTTACTCCATCCCGGGAAAACCGTAACCATAGCATTATTTTATTTCATTGCTTAAGCGTTCGTCCCGCAAAAGGGTATTCCATGCAATCCCACCCAATATGAGCCCTACCGTGCCGAGAGACAGGGAACTACGTAAGCCAGTGTCATTGCCCCGATACAACAGGCTCTCTATCGGACAACTCACCCACCGGTATTGCAGTGGTATGATTGACAGTCCAGTCATCCGAAACAAACCAGGCATAGTGAGGTCTTGCGGAGCTTATCTTCTTGTGTTTTTCCTCTGTAATCATTCAGCCTAAAAATTATTAAAAACATTTAGTGTGTCTCATGTATTGAAAGAGCCGCATAAAATGGCTGTATATTTATCTTATATTCTGTGGCACTATTCCGGGACTATCAGCATTGAGATGCTTCTGGTTTATTCATCATTCTTTTCTTCGATATTTCGCCTGGGATCACCCAGGCTTTTTTTATTTTTTATTCATTGTAAAAATACAAACCATACAAAGATTCACCAATCGAATAAAATGCATTAAGACTATAATCCAACACCAACCATGCACAATAAAAATACCATAAAATCAATCGAATAAATACATAAACACTTTCAGATTCATAATCTAAATATCACCCCAAAAAGAAATATTTTGCAATATTTTAAATAATTTGCTTACATATTTGACGTAAAAATTAATGAACTTCATAGAATAGTATTCAGTTTGTAATTTCGGATGAAATTGCAAATATTCATATAAATTATGATCTCAAGGGAATAGATTATGAAAAGAAAAGTACTGGCGATTGTAGTGCCTGCGCTATTATTTGCAGGCGCAGCAAATGCGGCGGAAATTTATAATAAGAATAGTAATAAAGTCGATTTATACGGAAAAATGGTCGGCGAACGCGTCTGGTCTGACACCGATAAACACAACAGCGAAAACGAAGATACCTCTTACGCCCGTATCGGCATCAAGGGCGAAACGCAGATCAATAGCGAACTGACCGGGTTTGGGCAGTGGGAATACAATATGGATGCCAGCCATCCAGAAGGCGCTCAAAGTGAAAGTACACGTCTCGCCTTTGCCGGTCTGAAATTTGGCAACTTTGGCTCTTTTGACTATGGTCGCAATTACGGCGTCGCTTACGATGTCGCGGCGTACACCGATATGTTGGTTGAATGGGGCGGCGATTCCTGGGCTTCTGCTGACAACTTTATGAACGGCCGTACCAATGGCGTTGCAACCTACCGCGTCACCGATTTCTTCGGTGAAGTCGACGGACTTAATCTGGCGCTGCAATATCAAGGCAAAAACGACAACCGGAGCGTAAAAAAACAGAACGGCGACGGATACAGCATGTCAGCCTCTTATGAGTTCGACGGTTTTGGTTTTGCCGCCACCTACGGTAAAGCAGACCGTACTGACGAGCAGGCTGCTGACCGTAAAGGTGATAATGCTGAGGTCTGGTCTGTCGCGGCAAAATACGATGCCAACAATGTTTATGCTGCATTAATGTACGGCGAAACACGTAACATGACCGTCGAGAAAGACGACCAGTTTGCCAATAAAACGCAGAACTTCGAAGCAGTTATTCAATACCAGTTTGATTTCGGCCTGCGTCCGTCTCTGGGTTATGTCTACTCTAAAGGCGATGATCTGAGCCGTCGTGGTAGCTTTAAAGGCGGTGACGCCACCCGTGTAAACTACATCGAACTCGGTACCTGGTACTACTTCAACAAAAACATGAACGTCTACGCGGCATACCAGTTCAACCTGCTGGATAACACGCAATATGTTCGTGAGACTGGTATCAATAAAAACGACCAGTTCGCAATGGGTATTGTTTACCAGTTCTAATCTCACTTTTCTTTCAAAGCCCGCCGCGAGCGGGCTTTTTTGTGGCAAAAGCACAGTCCTGCCGCAGAATAAAGCATGTAATGATAAAATTTACTGGAGTAATGAGAAAAACATCTGTGACGAGAGTCGTTGAAAGCGAGGCGCGTAACTGATTGAATAATGGCGGAGAGAGGGGGATTTGAACCCCCGGTAGAGTTGCCCCTACTACGGTTTTCGAGACCGTCCCGTTCAGCCGCTCCGGCATCTCTCCGTTTCAATGGTTGCCATGATGCCAGGTAATTTGGCATTTTAACAGACCCTGTCCCGTTAATTTGGTTCAAGTGGCGAGTTTGCGAGCAAAGCGATGATTAAGTGGCCCTGGAAAACAAAGGAAGCCTCTCACGGTGCGGAATTCCCATGGGAAGATGCGTTAAATATCCCCGTGTTAGCGAGCCTTTCTTTAGATGAACAAGAGAAACTGGTTCAACTTGCAGACCGTTTTTTGCAACAAAAGCGGTTAGTTGCCTTGCAAGGTTTCGAACTGGATGCGCTAAAGAGCGCGCGTATCAGCATGCTCTTTTGCCTGCCGGTACTTGAACTCGGCCTTGAATGGCTGGATGGTTTCCATGAGGTGCTCATCTACCCTGCTCCATTTGTCGTTGACGACGAATGGGAAGATGGCATTGGTCTGGTGCATAGCCAGCGCGTCGTTCAGTCGGGGCAAAGCTGGCAACAAGGCCCCATTGTTCTGAACTGGCTGGATATTCAGGATTCGTTCGATGCATCGGGTTTTAACCTGATCATTCACGAAGTCGCCCACAAACTGGACACCCGTAATGGCGACCGGGCAAACGGTATCCCGTTCATTCCCTTGCGTGAAGTCGCGGCCTGGGAGCATGACCTGCATGCGGCAATGGAAAACATCCAGGATGAAATCGATCTGGTGGGAGAAAGCGCGGCCAGTATTGATGCCTATGCGGCAACCGACCCTGCGGAGTGTTTTGCCGTACTATCGGAATATTTTTTCAGCGCACCTGAATTGTTCGCCCCACGTTTCCCGGCGCTCTGGCAACGTTTCTGTCAGTTTTATGGCCAGGATCCGTTATCACGCCTGCGCGATCGGCCTTTTTCAGCCAATGACCCCGTGAGCCGTGTGCACTAAAAAGGCAATCTGCGCTTTAATTCACCAATTGAATCAGCAAGTTAAATTAGGTGTTGACACATACGAACGTGGCAAGTAGTATGCGCCCCGTTCACACGATTCCTCTGTAGTTCAGTCGGTAGAACGGCGGACTGTTAATCCGTATGTCACTGGTTCGAGTCCAGTCAGAGGAGCCAAATTTGAAAACCCGCTTAAGGCAACTTAAGCGGGTTTTTGCTTTTCTGACCTCATATCCACTTCTCTGCCAGCACCTGCAATTCGCCTTTCAGCCAGTCCGTTGCCGCCCGCTTACCACTACGTTTATGTGAATAGATTTTTACTTCAAACGACGGCACGGCAAAGGGTAGCTCGAAGATAGCTAACTGCGCCGCTTGTTTCATCTTCCCGGCGGCAAAACGCGGGATAGCGAGCAACAGGTCGCTCTGCTCAATAATGAATGGCGCACTGAGCATTGAGGGCGTTTTTATCGTAACCCGCCGCGTATGCCCCATCCGTTCCAGTTGCAAATCTAAAATACCCTGCTTCTCGTTCCAGGGGGTGACTACCAGATGCCTGGCCGCAAGGTAATCCGTCAGCGTCAGTCGCGTGCGCTGGTTGTTGCTGATAACAACATACTCATCTTCAAACCAGACAATTTCTTCCAGTTCCGGATGCGCCACGTCATCCGGCGCACTGAACCCCAGCGCCAGATCAATCTCCCCGGCAAGCAACTCCGTTAGCGCCGGGCTGTGCGGCAAATAGCGCAGCTCAAAACGCAGGCCAGGAGCCGTCTCCTGCAGCCGATTCATCAGGGCCGGGAAAATACAAAAAGCGGTGAAATCCGTAATGGCAATCTGAAAGCAGTCACTGCTGCTGGCAGCGTCAAATGCAGGTTGTGGCGTCAGCTCCTGATTGAGCGATTTTAGCGCCGTGGCGATTGCTGACGCGATCTGGGTCGCATAAACACTGGGGCACATCCGGTGGCCCTCGCGGTAAAACAGCGGGTCGTTTAACGCAACGCGTAGACGTGAGAGAGCATGACTGAGTGCAGAAGTACTCATTGCCAGCTCTTCGGCAGCGGTTCTGACGGAACGGTGACGATAGATGGCATCGAAAACGGGTAAAAGGTTCAGATCGAGGCGTCGTAAAGCAGGATGCATAATATTCATCAACCAGTGATTTCATTGCACTTAATTCTTTTAACAACAACCCTTATGCTTAACACCAGCAATTTGAACCCACGCATAACAGACAGGAAGATCAATGAGCATCACGATTCGCCAGGCACGCCCAACGGACGCAAAAGCCATCTTTGACATGATTTATGAACTGGCGGTATACGAAAAGGCCCCGGAAGAGGTAGTGACCACCCCGGACGAAATCAGCGCCACTCTGTTTGGCGCCGACAGTAAAACTGAGGCGTTAATCTGCGAGATCGATGGCAAAGTGGCGGGTTATGCGGTCTTCTTCACCAGCTACTCTACCTGGCTCGGACGCAACGGTATCTACATGGAAGATTTGTACATATCCCCTGACTATCGCGGCGCCGGGGCAGGCAAAGCCTTGTTGAAATACATTGCGCAATGCGCGGTACAACGCAAATGTGGTCGTCTGGAATGGAGCGTGCTCGACTGGAACAAGCCGGCAATTGATTTCTATCTGAGTATCGGCGCAGTGCCGCAAAGCGAGTGGGTACGCTATCGTCTTGATGGCGATGCGCTGCTGAAATTCGCGCAATAACCTGCAATGCGCGCATCCCCCGACGCCATTTGTTCGCGGGGGATGCTGTGTTCAAATCTGGTAATCAATCACCTCTTCGTCCGGTTCCATCACCTGACGTTTGATATCCTCAACCGACAACCCTGCATTACAGAGTTCAATAAAACGCCAGACGTAATTGCGCTGCAGTTGACCACGTTTAAGACCAAGCCAGACGGTATTCGCATCGAACAGATGACGCGTGTCCAGACGCACCAGTTTGCCCTCTTCGTTCTCCCCGCTCGACTGCTCGGCCACCAGCCCGACCCCCAGCCCCAGCTCAACGTAGGTTTTGATGACATCCGAATCCTGGGCGCTGAGCACGATATCAGGCAACAGCCCCTTACGACCAAAAGCTTCATCAATACGGGAACGTCCGGTTATCCCCTGCCGGTAGGTGATAAGCGGCCAACGGCTTATCTCTTCCAGAGTGAGCGGGGATGTTTGCAGTAATGGATGATCTTTCGGTACCAGCAGGCTGTGGTGCCAGCGAAACCAGGGAAAGGCGGCGAGCGTATTGTCATTACTGAGTCGCTCACTGGCGATGCCAATATCAGCGCCACCATTGTGCAGCAGCGTCTCAATCTCCTGCGGCGTTCCCTGAATCAGTTCCAGACGGACTTCCGGGAACAGCGCACGGAACGATTTAATGACCGTGGGCAAACTGTAGCGGGCCTGTGTATGCGTTGTCGCAATCGTCAGCACACCGGATGTATCATTTGTGAAAAGGTCAGCGAGGCGGCGCACATTGCTCGCCTCATTGAGAATACGTTCGGCTATCACCAACAGCGCTTTACCCGGCTCGGTCATACCCAGCAGCCGTTTGCCCCGGCGGATGAAAATCTCAATCCCCAGCTCTTCTTCAAGCTCGCGGATATGACGACTCACCCCGGATTGCGATGTATAGAGCATGTTGGCGACTTCGGTGAGATTATAATCCCGGCGCGCCGCTTCCCGGATAATTTTCAGTTGCTGGAAATTCACCCTTCCCTCCAGGGCCATCAGACATAACGCTATTGTTAAAGTCTGAGGCCTGGCAGAACAAATAATAAAAACCAGCATGTTATTCCGTAATGGAATAACGCTTAACTCACCAGCTGTAGCTCCTGGCTATCCATGGCCGGACGACTTACCAGAGACATAAGAATATCTTTTACCGCCTGTGCCTGCGGGGAGAGCGTGCCGCGGGCAGAAACGTTCAGAGAGAGCGGTAACGTCATCGACGGCGTGGTAATACGCGCCATCCAGCCATTGGCCGCACTGCTCAGGGAACGGGCAGCAGATTCCGGCAGCACCGTCACCCCCATACCACTGGCAATTGCCGCCGTCAGGGTGGCGATCGACTCGATTTCACCGATGATTTTTGCCGTCAGACGACGCAATGAGAATGCTTCATCAACACGCAGACGCACCGCGCTGTAATCACGTGGCAGGAACAGATTCATCTCCGCAACTGCTGTCAAATCAACGCTTTGGCCTGGACAATCGCGTGTACCAACCAGATAAAGATCCTCTTTTAGCAGCGGTAAGCTGGTGATACCGGAACCCGGCGCGCGCTCATACAGCACGGCCATATCGAGTTGACCACTGAGGAGTTTATCGTTCAGTACCGTGCCGCTGTTTTCATGCAAATAGACGGTAACTTCCGGTAATTCTGAGCGCACCGCCTGCAGCAACGGCATCGTAACGGAAGAGGCTGCCGTTCCCGGCGCAAGCCCGATAGAGACCTGTCCACGCAGACATTGCCCTACATTGTTCACCGCCAACTGTGCCTGTTCGCACTGACGCAGGATAGTCCGCGCATGAGCATAGAGGATCTTGCCCGCCTCGGTCGGTGTCACGCCGCGCTTGGTGCGAATCAGCAGTTGTTGATCCAGTTCACCCTCCAGCGTAGCCACCTGCTGGCTCAGCGCGGGCTGCGCGATATGCAGTACCTCAGCGGCCTGAGTCAGGCTGCCGATATCGACGATTTTTACGAAGTATTTCAGGCGTCTTAAGTTCATTTTGCCTCCTGTTCGGAATACCAGTGCCAACGCCGGCAGTCATGTTGTCGGAGGAGTTGCAATATGCTTGCCAGTTTTAGATAAGTCATCCGACCATCGCTAACAGGCTGGATAATAAGAGATTCTGATAATCACAGGGGATGTGATTACTGAAACAGTGGTTTGCCTGATGCCCCATAAGAGACTCCTCTGCCTCATGATGGTGCAAGCGCTCGGCAAATTGCCTTTCTTGCAGGCACATTGTTGAAATAGTCAGCAAACAGTACATGAAAGGTATTGCAGCCTTTGACAAGGCGATCTGGCATCGTTAATATGCGCCCCGTTCACACGATTCCTCTGTAGTTCAGTCGGTAGAACGGCGGACTGTTAATCCGTATGTCACTGGTTCGAGTCCAGTCAGAGGAGCCAGATTCAGAAAACCCGCTTAAGGCAACTTAAGCGGGTTTTTGTTTTTCAACGCAAGCCTCCCTCAATACGACCAGTCAGCGGACCACTTATTCTTTACTAATGTTTTGCCGTGACATGCCGATAATACTGTGAGGCTTTGTCCTCGCACTGTTAGATTTTTTGTTTGTTAACAATAGGATGATCGAAATGGATACATTACAAATCGCATCATTATCGACCAGTCTCAGTGCTTATAATCTCCAGAACCAGGTCAGCACCATTGTCCTGAGAAAAGCGCTGGATAACCAGGAGGCGACGGCAACCGGTATCATTAATCA
Organism: Phytobacter palmae; assembly: GCA_900112785.1. GTDB lineage: Bacteria > Pseudomonadota > Gammaproteobacteria > Enterobacterales > Enterobacteriaceae > Phytobacter > Phytobacter palmae. The sequence continues at coordinate 68,692 of FONB01000012.1, forward strand.
GATACCTCAGGTGCCGGCAAATCCATCAATTGGTCGTCACGTTAATACCACCGCATAAGCAAGTTTGCCCGGCTACGCTTGCGTTGACCGGGCATTCCTGAGTACCTATGCTGCCAGGGCCCGCTCAGATGCGGGCTTTTTTTATGCGGGGTTTACAGCTGTTCTTTGCTCAAACCATTGCTGTGCGTGGGCTCGCTGATGTTCACAGGCATCCCGGAGCGGCGCTCCAGTACCTGCGCCGCCCTCAGGGCATCAACACCCTCGCCTTTAATGACGGCATGCAGTGCCGGTGTCAGAGGCAACGGAACTTTATTTGTGGACTCAAATTCGGCGCGATTACGCGACAGCGGCTCATGAATTTCAATCCAGCGGCTGCCGTCCGGCTCCACAGTGGCTTTCACCGGCTGGTCAATCAACTGCACACGGGTACCCACCGGCACGTTGTCAAAGAGATATTTGATGTCGTCGTTACGCAGACGAATGCAGCCCTGGCTTACGCGCAGCCCGATACCAAAATTGGCATTGGTCCCATGAATGGCATAAAGCTTACCGATATAAATGGCATATAGCCCCATCGGGTTATCCGGCCCGGCAGGTACCATCGCGGGCAGCGTTTTCCCCTCTTTGGCGTATTCACGCCGGGTATTCGGCGTAGGAGACCAGGTAGGCCCCTCCTGCTTACGTTCCACTGCGGTAACCCAGTTACGCGGCGTTTCACGACCTGCCTGGCCAATGCCGATCGGCAGGATCTCTACCGTATTGCTCTCTTTGGGATAATAGTAAAGGCGCATTTCGGCGACATTGACGACAATGCCCTGGCGAACGGTGTCAGGCAAAATAATCTGCTGCGGTATCACCAGCGTGGAGCCCGCTTTGGGCAGGAAGGGATCAACATCGGGATTGGCCTCCAGCATATTGCTCAGCCCCTGGCCGTACTGCGCGGCAAAGGCTTCCAGCGGCAACGTATTGCCTTGTGGCACTGTGACAACCTGTACGCTGCCGACCAGCCGACTCCCTTCTGGCGGCAATGGATAGCTCACCGCCAGCGCACTCTGGCTGACGAGCAAAATAAAGAGGCCATAAAATAGTTTTATACGACGCATGATTTCCTTTCCTCAGATGCGACAGGCGTAGCCTAATCATAGTCTTTTTTGTCCCTGTCTCGCTAATGCTCAGGGTTCATACCGCAACTGACAAGTACAGAATGTAGCGCCCTTCTTCGCTTGCTTAACATTGCAATTGCGCGTAGGCTTTCGGCCAATTAAAACCAATCGGTCTAAATCATGGGTAACGAAACGGTCGTTGCGCAAAAGCCCCGTCGTGGCAGACCTCCGAAGGTCGAACGTCCCTTTACCGACACCCGCGAGGAGCTGATTCGCTCGGGCCTGGCGGTGTTGACGGAGACAGGGTATTTGTCTGCAGGTATCGATGCGGTCATAAAAAATATCGCCGTGCCGAAGGGATCGTTTTACCACTGCTTTAAGAGCAAACAGGAATTTGGCCTGGCGGTGCTTGCGGCCTACGGTTCTTTTTTCGCCCATAAGCTGGACAAGTTTCTGCATGATTCCACCGTACCGCCACTTGAACGGATGACGGCTTTTGTTCTTCATGCGGGTAAGGGCATGGCGAAATACCAGTTCCGCCGGGGTTGCCTTGTTGGCAACCTGTTACAGGAGTCCCCTCTCTTACCCGAAGAGTTCCCCCAACGATTAACAGCGATCCTCGAAGAGTGGGAAACACGCGTCGCCCGTTGCTTTAGCGAGGCGCAGACGCAAGGTGTTATCCCGCAGGATGCCTCGCCGGAAAAACTGGCACGGGTGTTCTGGTCCGGCTGGGAAGGCGCGGTGATGCGCGCCAAATTGTTCCAGTCCGCCGACCCGCTGAATCAGTACTGGGAATTCTTTTTGCACAGCATTACTCAAAAATAACACCTGCACAGGACGGCCCTGGCGCCGAAAACCACAGTCAGACGAGGAAAACTCAGTCATGAAAGCTTTAGTTCTGGAACAGATTGAAAATAAAACCCTGGCAGCCGTGAAAGAGATCACTCTGCCCGCCCTCGCCGATGGCGATGTGTTGGTCGACATCGACTGGTCCAGCCTTAATTACAAAGACGCGCTGGCCATTACCGGCAAAGGGAAAATTATTCGTCAGTTCCCGATGGTGCCGGGTATTGATTTCTCCGGGCGCGTCAGCGAAAGCCGCGATCCGCGCTTTATCCCGGGCCAACAGGTGATCCTCACCGGTTGGGGCGTGGGTGAAAACCACTGGGGCGGCCTGGCCGCTCAGGCATGTGTTAAAGGTGACTGGCTGGTTTCTCTGCCAGACGCGCTTAGCGCGCGCAACGCGATGATTATAGGTACCGCAGGCTTTACCGCCATGCTGTGCGTGGATGCGCTGGTTGAAGCAGGCGTGAAACCGCAAAGCGGCAAAGTGCTGGTCACTGGAGCCAGCGGCGGCGTTGGCAGTACTGCTGTTGTACTGTTGAAAGCGCTGGGTTACACCGTTGTGGCGGTTTCAGGCCGTGAATCGACCCACGATTTCCTGCGCCAGTTAGGTGCAGATGAAATTTTACCACGCAGCGATTTCGAAGAGACCCGACCGCTGGAGAAACAACTGTGGGCTGGTGCCGTTGATACCGTTGGCAGCAAAGTGCTGGCAAAAGTACTGGCGCAAACTAACTACCGTGGCTGTGTTGCCGCCTGCGGCCTGGCGGGTGGCTTCGATCTGCCGGGCACCGTTATGCCGTTTATTCTGCGTAACGTTCGCCTGCAGGGTGTGGATTCGGTGATGGTGCCAACCGAAGAACGCGCAGCGGTCTGGGCGCGTCTGGCCAGTCTGTTGCCGGAAAGCTACTACCAGCAGGCATCAACCGAAATTGGACTGGAACAAGCTCCGGCGTTTGCCGCCGATTTCCTGAGCAACAAAATTCAGGGCCGTACCCTGGTGAAAATCAACGGCTAATGCTGACCCCCGGCGCGCTCTGGCGTGCCGGTTCCTGCAACACGATCCCATTTCGCCCTGTTAAAGTTGCCATACTCAATGCGCAGCGATGGCCTTATGGCATTGAGGACAGGTATCCTCCGAAACCCGTTATGCGGAGTTATTGTTTCATAAAGCTGTGACATACTATCGTTTACAGCCGTACACCTGTGAAACAAGGAGTTAATGATGAATAAAAAGGGTGCACATCTGACCCCTGAACAGGCACTGGATCAACTTGAAGCCCTGTATGAGCAGTCAGTGTCGAACCTGCGCGCAGCCATCAGTCGTTATATCGAAGATGGCACGTTACCTACCCACGAAGCACGCACCAATGGCCTTTTCGTCTACCCGGAACTGTCGGTAAGCTGGGATGGCAGCGCCACTAACCCACCGAAAACTCGCGCTTACGCCCGTTTCACTCACTCTGGCTGCTACACCACCACCGTCACCCGCCCCACCCTGTTTCGCAGCTATTTACATGAACAACTCACGCTGCTGTGCCAGGACTATGGCGCACATATTGAAGTGGGACTGTCCGCGCATGAAATCCCGTATCCCTATGTCATTGACGGTTCGGAGCTGACACTGGATCGTTCAATGAGCGCCGGACTGACACGCCATTTCCCCACCACCGAACTGGCGCAAATTGGCGATGAAACCGCCGATGGTTTATTCCACCCTACCGAGCTCTATCCGCTGTCACATTTCGATGCCCGCCGCGTGGATTTCTCGCTGGCCCGTCTGCGCCATTACACCGGTACGCCGGTGGAACATTTCCAGCCCTTCGTGCTGTTCACCAACTACACCCGCTATGTAGATGAATTTGTCCGCTGGGGATGTAGTCAGATTCTGGACCCGGAAAGCCCCTACATTGCTCTCTCCTGCGCGGGCGGTCACTGGGTCACCGCTGATACCGACGCGCCAGAGGAGGCCATCTCCGATCTGGCGTGGAAAAAACACCAGATGCCAGCCTGGCATTTGATCACCGCCGACGGTCAGGGTATTACCCTGATTAACATTGGCGTCGGCCCGTCAAACGCGAAAACCATTTGTGACCACCTTGCCGTGTTGCGCCCGGATGTGTGGATGATGATTGGCCACTGCGGCGGCCTGCGTGAGAGCCAGTCGATTGGCGACTATGTGCTGGCACATGCTTATTTACGTGATGACCACGTGCTGGATGCCGTGCTGCCGCCGGATATCCCCATTCCAAGCATTGCAGAAGTGCAGCGCGCCTTGTACGACGCCACCAAAGAGGTGAGCGGCATGCCCGGCGAGGAGGTCAAACAGCGCCTGCGTACCGGCACCGTGGTCACCACTGACGACCGTAACTGGGAGCTGCGTTATTCCGCATCGGCGCTGCGTTTTAACCTGAGCCGCGCGGTGGCTATCGACATGGAAAGCGCCACCATTGCCGCCCAGGGTTATCGCTTTCGCGTACCGTATGGCACGCTGCTGTGTGTCTCTGATAAACCGCTGCATGGCGAAATAAAGCTACCCGGCCAGGCCAACCGTTTTTACGAAGGGGCGATTTCCGAACACCTGCAGATTGGTATTCGCGCCATTGACCTGCTGCGGTCAGAAGGCGACCGGTTGCATTCACGCAAACTGCGTACGTTTAACGAACCCCCGTTCCGCTAATAATAAGGAAGGATTCTTATGCAAACCCCAACACCGCTGGCGGCACTGCGCACGCAACTGGCGGCCATGGATGTTGATGGCATGATTGTGCCACGCGCCGATGCCTACCAGAGCGAAGACTGCGCGCCGCACGATAACAAACTGGCCTGGCTGACTGGCTTTAGCGGCTCAGCAGGTCTGGCGCTGATACTGCGCGATCGGGCACTGATGTTTGTTGACGGACGCTACCAGGTGCAGGTTCGTCAGGAGGTGGATCTCAATGCCTTTGAAATCCACCATCTGCACAATGAACCGCTGGCGCAGTGGCTTAACGATTCGCTTCCCGCTGGCAGCCGTATCGCATTTGAGCCGTTGCTGATGGTCAATAGCCAGTTTAGCGCGCTGGAGGCTACCCATTGTGAACTGGTGGCGTTAAGTAACGATCCCTTTGATGCTATCTGGCATGACCGTCCCCCGGCCCCCTGCGGGGAGATCCGCGAAATGCCGCTGGTGATAAGCGGTGAAAGCAGTGCAGCTAAACGAGCACGTATTGCGCAGGTTCTGGTAAAGGAAGATGTCGATCTGCTGGCTATTACCCAGCCTGATAACATCGCCTGGCTTTTGAATATTCGCGGGTCAGATGTGGCGATGAACCCGGTCGCTCACTCATTCGCCCTGCTCAGCCGTGACGGAGAGATGGAGTGGTTTATCGATGCGGCAAAAACCCATACTTTATCGAATGACCTTAAATCCTCCCTGCGGATCTCCGCATGGACCGATTTTCTGCCTCACTGCCAACAGGCGGCGGCTGGCAAAAAAGTGATGCTGGATGCGGATTACGCCCCGGTCGCTCTGCGTTTTGCTATCGAGCACAATGGTGGCGAAGTGGTCTGGCATACAGATCCCATCACGTTTATCAAAGCGCACAAAAACCCTGTTGAACTGGAGGGGTATCGTGACAGCCACCGTCAGGATGGCGCGGCCTGGGTTAACTTTCTGGCATGGCTGGCACGTGAAGTTCCGGCGCGTGAGGCCGCAGGCCGCCCGCTGACCGAGCTGGAAGCGCAGGCAAAACAGCTGGCTTTCCGCCAGCAACAGGCTGGCTTTATTGAACAGAGCTTTAGTACCATTTCCGCCTCTGCCAGCAACGCCGCGATGTGCCACTATCACTCCAGCGAAGCTACCAATGCCGCTATTACCCGTAGCAATTTCTACCTTAACGACTCGGGCGGCCAGTATCGCAATGGCACAACCGATGCCACGCGCACCCTGGCATTTGGTCCCCTGTCTGCTGAGCAGCGTTTGCACTATACCGCTGTGCTGAAAGGCTTTTTGTCGATGTTGACGCTGCAGTTCCCGAGCGGCACGCAGGGGCATCAAATTGATGCTTTTGCCCGACGCGCATTATGGCAGTTAGGTCTCGATTTCGATCACGGCACCGGGCATGGTGTGGGGCATCAGCTGTTAATACATGAACAACCACAACGCATTGCCAAAAAGGTTAATCCGTGGCCGCTGGTCGCCGGGAATATCATGACTATCGAACCGGGCTATTATCTGGCCGATCGCTATGGCATTCGCATTGAAAACCAGGTGGAAGTCGTGGAAAGCCAGCCTGGATTCTGCCGCTTCTCATCGCTGACGCTGGTGCCCATTGATCTCAGTCAGGTCGAGTGGACACTGCTTTCAGACGAGGAAAAACAGTGGCTGGACACCTACCACGAGCAGGTTCGCGCCACACTTTCGCCGCTGGTCGACAGCGTGGCGCGCGCATGGCTGGATACGGCAACAGCCCCGGTCTGCACTTATCAGGGCTAAACAAAAAACCTGCGCATGCGTAATGTGCAGGTTTTAATTTATGGCTATGTTTAACCTCTACAAGAATTATTATCATTATTTTTAAAAGTTATTTGCACCCACATCAGTCCATTACCACTTAATATTGCGGATAAAAGAGATCAATCTCATACCTTTCTTGACATAGCCTTACCAATAGCATGGTATTTTATTTTACATTGACACCCCGGTAGATATTGAATATCTATTAGGATTTTTCCTAAGTCAAATTGATTAATTCTTATTTTCTTTAAGATTATGAGAGAGTTATTGCTTTTGTTTTATTCAGGTATATAGAATAAACCAGCTAACACCAGGATGCCCAGAGGTTTCAAGGGAATGAAATTCTTAATAAATATTGATAATGACACATTATTCTCAACTGGGATCGTCGGTTTAATTCGTGACGCCATTAAACAATGCAATGTCTCTTCACCTTCTCTTTCCTGGGATTTTAGCGCTGAGAACATTCATAAAGCCGATTTTATTTTCATGACCGTATGTGCGGGAGAATATTACTTATGTTTTAAGGAGTTAATCAACAGAAAAAAGTCAGTGAAAACGTTTATATTTGTCGCCGGGGATACTATTCCAGCCAGACATAGTCTGCCTGACTGCATTAAAGACGCACAGTTATTTCTCCGCAAAGAACGTTCGTCTGTGGTTTACGATGCCATTGTCAAAGCCATTCGCGGTAATCCTGCTGCAAAAGAACGCGCCAAAAGCGCAGGAAAATGCGCTTACTCCTGTATCAACTGCAACTACAAGGCTCTCTCTTTTACTCAGGAGAAAATTGCCTACGGCTTAAACGCCTGTATGGGAATGAATGATATAGCGGATCGTATTGGCATTACCTACAAGACGGCTATCAGTCATAAAAATAATATTATGAATAAATTCAATCTGAACAGTAAACTCGAACTTTATGAATTTATTGCCTGCTATCACAGAAAGAAGCACTAGTGCTTATCATGGAGCCAAAGATGCTTTGTCGATTAAAGCATGCATTACTTGCCAATAATATCAACCTTCACTACCAACCTATTTATTCTGCCCTCACAAAAAAGGTTGTCGGATTTGAAGCATTATTACGCTGGCGTGATTCACAATTTGGACGTGTCTGTCCGGAAACAGTGATTGGGCTCGCCGTTGAAAATGGGTTGATGAGTACCGTTTCGCTCTATGTTATTAAAAAAGCCATTGCCGAAATGGCAACATTACTTTCCCGGCACTCTCTTTTATTAAATCTGAACATCACACCAGGCGATCTGAATTCAGACTCATTTAAGAAAACGCTGCTCAATGAGCTTGCCCGTCATCAGCTTGATGCCTCGTCCATCGTGCTGGAGATAACAGAGGTCAGTTGCAACGACACCCGGGCACTTATCGACAACGCAGTGCAGTTCAGGCAGCACGGTTTTCACCTCGCGCTGGACGATTTTGGTAAAGGTTGTTCGAATCACGAAAGATTGCTCAGCCTTCCCGTTACGGATGTCAAAATTGATAAATCCCTTACTCAGGCGCTGTGCGTAAACGATGTTCGCGGAGTAAGCATACTGAACATGTGCAGGGGATTGTATGAAAAGCCTTACAGGCTCATCTTTGAAGGGGTTGAATTCGCTGAACACCTGGCCTGCATCGCCCGATGGTTTCCCCACGCCCGCGCACAGGGCTGGTATTTTTCTAAAGCGCTCCCCATAGAAGGCGTGCGGGCACTACTGAACGAGATCTCATCCGGCGCACTAACAGAACAGCGGGCTTAAGGCTCAGGGAGCAATCATCACCTGCACATTCGCCAGTTCAAGGGCTGTCGCCAGTACCGCAGGCGGTGCGCTATCGGTGATCAGCAGATCGATATCCTGCCACTGTGCCACCTGCACCAGCGACATATGCTGAAATTTCGCACTGTCGCAGAGCAGCACTTTGAAGCCGGAACGGCGAATTAACACCCGTTTCATCTCCGTCTCATCCAGCGCGCTATCGTAAATACCCTGGCTGGTAATGCCGGATGCGCCGATAAACGCAATATCAAACCAGAATTGCTGGAACTGCTCAATGGCGGACGGCCCGACAATTGCCATCTCATCATCGCGCATCATTCCCCCTGCCAGATAGACTTCCGGCGCCTGCGCATAGCGACCCAGCGCATGGGCGATACGCACACTGTTGGTAAATATTTTCAGACGCTCATGCTTCACCAGCTCGTCAACCATAAACAGAGTGGTGGTGCCGATATCAAGCGCCACACTCTGATAGCGCCCGGCCACTTCGGCGGCCATGCGGGCAATGCGCATTTTGCTCTCCCGGTGCAGCGAGAGACGTGCGTCAAAATGCGCCGGAAGCGGATCCATAATCGGCTGGCTGACTGTTTCGGTCAGTACCGCACCGCCGTGTACCCGGCTGAGTTTACCCTCGGATTCCAGTTCAGCGAGATCGCGGCGAACTGTCATCTCCGAGACCGCCAGCTCCGCTGAGATATCCACCACTGTCACGCGCCCCTGTTCGACCAGCATGCTAAGGATCCGTTTTTTACGTTCCTGGGGAAGATAACGGGCCTGAATCTCGGGTTTCGCTGACATGACAATAGATACTCTGTTTCGGGTTGAGGGTGGCTTAAACGATATAGCTCACAATATTAAGGGGAAGTGGTGTGATTTAAAACTAAATTTGTTCGAATTTGTTCATTTCGTTGCGCGGAACATCGCTGCCCCGCGCGAAACTGTGCGAATTAAAACCAGTCGAGGATCCGCGCCAGGGAGGTGATTTCTGTTACCCCCGGCTCAGAAGCGGGTGATGCGCCGTAAAACGCGACATGCATACCGGCGGCCTGCGCGGAGCGCATCCCGGTCGGGCTGTCTTCTACCGCCAGTACCGCCGCCGCAGGCAGTCCGAAGGCCCCCAGCGCATGCTGATAAGGTTCGGGCGCCGGTTTGCCATGGTGTACATCATCCAGCGTCACCACCACATCAATACACTCACGAACCCCCAGCGCCTGAAGATTTGCTTCGACGATACGTCGGCACGAATTTGACACACAGGCCTGTTTGACGCCTTTCGCCGCCAGCTTGCGGATGGTTTCACGGCTGCCGGGGATGGCGACCAGTTCATGGCTGTGGTCATGATAGTAATCCTCGATCGCCGCCAGCCACACATCCTGGTCCAATCCGGCAGGCAGATCTGCTCGCAGGGCCTGCCAGACATCGTTAATGTGCACGCCGTAAAAACGCGTCTCGGGAATATGGCTCAGATCCAGGCCGAAGCGACGGCAGGCAGCCAGCAGTGCCCGGTGATGGAGTGGTTCGCTATCGACCAGCGTGCCGTCAACGTCCCAGGCAATGGCGGTAAATTTCATAGTGTCTCCTGGCGGGTCAGTGGACGGCAGGCTTCATAAAGCTGGCGGAAGCGCGGGTATCCCTGGTGGTAAACATCGGCATGTTCAGGCCGTGGCGTAATCACATCTTTGAGGTTGACCCATGCGCTGGCCCCCTTCCAGTCTGACGATACCCCGACGCCAATCGCCGCCGTCCAGGCAGCTCCCAGGCAAGAGCCGGGGTGCCCATCGAGGCGACTGAGCGGTTCACCCAGCACATCGGCGACAATCTGCATCCACAGTTTGCTTGCCGAACCGCCGTCAGACACGATATAGCGTTTAACCGGATAGCCGATATCCACCAGCGTGTCGATATGGTGTTTGATGGCATAGGCGTAGGATTCGAGCAGCGCACGCCAGACATGACCCGCGTCGTGGCTGAGCGTCAGGCCAAAGAGAATGCCGCGGGCATTCGGGTCATGTAACGGAGTTTTCTCCCCCAGAAAATAGGGCAGGAAAATCAGGCCATCACTGCCCGCCGGGCGGTTTTCAGCCAGCGAATCCAGATATTGGTGAAGACTCATTCCTTTTTCACGTGCCGCCGCTTCATGCTGCGCCGCGAAGTTCTGCACAAACCAGTTCAGTCCCGAACCGCCGGTCGACATACAACCGTTTGGCATATAGCAACCCGGCACAAGATGATAATCCAGATACAAGCGCGGGTCCGGGTTAGCGGTTTCCGTGACGGTCAAAATATCCACCGAACCGCCGAATTTAAGCAGCACATCGCCGGGGGAGGTGACACCCGCGCCGAGCGCTGATGCAATCAAATCCGCCGCGCCGCCAATCACCGGCGTGCCCTCACTGAGCCCGGTCCAGGCCGCTGCCTGCGCGGTCACCGCGCCAATAATCTCATGGGAACGAACCAGACGAGGAACCGCATAGCGGGGAATATGGGCAAAGGCGATCAGTTCGTCATCCAGCGTATTGCTGCTGATATCAACAAAACCCGCCTCCAGCGCCCAGTTCTGCTCGATGATTTTCTCTCCCGTAAGCTTCCAGTTGATAAAATCATAGGAGCCAAATACCGTGGCAATACGTTCAAACACCTCTGGTTCATGATGTTCAATCCAGCGGATTTTCGCCCCCACCAGTTGCTGATTAATACCGTTTCCGGCGCGCTGTAAAAAGTGCTGGCTATCCATTTCACTGCGCATCTGCTGCACTTGTGCGCCGCTGCGGCCGTCGCTCTGCTGAATACTCGGACGCAGCAGACGCTCTTCACTGTCCAGCAAGACCACGGCAGGCAGCATCCCGGTCACCCCAATACCACAGATATCGCTCGCCGCAATACCGCTTTGCGCCAGCAGTTGCTGGCAAATTTCGCCGACATTCGCCCACCACTGATCCGGTGACTCTTCCGTCCAGCTGCTGTGCGGGGCCGAAAGGGTGACCGGTCGGGAGGCCGTACCGGGCACCTTGTCGGGCAGACCGATCAGAATGCCGATGGTTGAGGTCGTACCAATATCAATGCCTAACAGATACTGCATCTTATCCTCCCGTTCCGAGGGTTGTGGTTAGCGCAGCTTTTCGACCACATCCATAAAGCGTTTAACCCGGTCCCCATCGACCTGGTTCCATGTATGCCCGTCGACCTTAAAGTGCGTGCCGATGACCACACCGCTGGCGATGCTCAGAATATCAGTGACGTTATCGATGTTTGTGCCGGTATTGGCGAAAACCGGAACGCCCTCCACCACTTCGCAGACCTTACGCAGACTGGAGTGTTCTGCCGGTTCACCGGTGATCGGCCCGGAAACCAGAATGGCATCCGCCAGTGACGAGAAAATGGCACTGCGCGCACGCAGTTCGATGGGGCGCGCATCCAGAGAATGAGCGAATTCGGCGTTGATGTTAAAGAGCAATTTCATATCTTCACGGCCAAGGTTGCGGCGCAGGCGAGAGGCGCTGGCGCAATCCGGCTCCCAGATCCCCATATCAGATGCAAACACGCCGGTGAAAATTTCACGGACAAAGCTCGCTCCGGTGGCCGCGCCAATAGCGACGCTGGCGTTAGGATCCCACAGGTAGTTCACACCGAACGGCACCCTGAGCACCGATTTCGCGGCCTGGACCACGGCCGACATGGCAGAGACGCCTTCCAGCGAGGCTTTGAAGACATAAGGACGGTCATTTTCATTGCCGAACATAATCGCATCCACGCCGCCTGCCTGGAGCTTTTCTACATCGCTTATCACATCGTCGATGAGTTTATTGAGTCCACCTTTAGCGTCGTACAGCGGCGCGCCTGGCAGCGCGCCAATATGGGCCATTGCGATAACCGCTTTTTTCTTATTACCCAAAAATTCAAAGATCATAACTTTCTCCGGTGTTGGCTTATATGTCATGGTAAAAAAGCGATCACGCGCCTTTCGGCAACGCAGGCGCGATAATCACATCAATGTTTGCCGCCTCGAGCATCGCCGACAGCACGGGCGGCGGCGCCTGCTCGGTGATCAGGATGTCGAATTGCGCCAGCGTGGCGAGGTGAACCAGCGACATCCGTTGAAACTTACTGGCATCGCACAGCACCACTTTCAGGCTGGAACGGTTGAGATAAAGACGTTTGAGTTCCGCATCCTCAAAGGCGTAGTCATAAATCCCCTCGGCGGTCAGACCAGAGACACCAATAAAAGTGATGTCGAACCACAGGCTGGAAAACTGGTGCAGAGCCGCAGAACCTCCGGTCGACATTTCATCCGGACGCATTCGCCCGCCCGCGAGGTAGATTTCCGCCTTCGCGGAGGCAATGTCATGCGCCACGCGAATGCTGTTAGTAAAAATTTTCAAATGTGAACACTGGCTGAGATAACGCGCTGCAAGAAACGTCGTACTACCGACATCCAGTGCCAGCGTGCGAAATTTCTTACCGAGCTCAGCCGCCGCCGCCGCGATGCGCAGCTTAGCTTCGTGGTTTTGTAAAAGCCGGGACTCAAAACTTGGTTCTACCTGGTCAATCGCCACTGCGTTTGCGCTCTGCGGTAAAACCGCGCCACCATGCGTACGGCAGAGACTGCCCTTCTGCTCCATCTCCATCAGATCCCGACGGATAGTCATTTCGGAAACGGCGAGCCTCGCGGCCAGTTCCGGTACGGACACCGCACCTTGCTGAACCAGCATCTGCATGACCTCACTCTGACGCGATGCAGCCGAACGACGTAAGCGCACACCGGATCGAGGAGCGTCGGGCTGGAAAGGCTGTGCGTCGTTGTACGTCATCGGCTGACTCCGAACATTGAAATTAACAAAAACAAACATACAAAACAAAATTTGTGATCGCAATTGTTTTTATCATAAGAAATTTGTTTTGTTGTGTTCGTTATATTGGTGTAAAAAATAATCATCAACACAGGGGAAGAGAACATGCACACATCACATTTGACGTCCGGACACTATCCGGACCTGCAAGGAAAAGTGGCGATTGTTACCGGCGGCGCAACGGGTATTGGCTACGCCATCGCCCGTAATCTGATTCGCCAGGGCATGCGGGTCGCCATTGGAGACATTAACGAAGAAGCGGCCTGGGCAGCGGCAACCGAACTGGGCGCGAACACAGTGGCGTTTCATCTGGATGTTCGTTTACGTGAGTCTGTCGAAGAAGGATTCGGCTGGGTAGATAAAACACTGGGGGACTATGACCTGCTGATCGCCAATGCGGGCGTATCAACCATGCAAAAAGCCCTGGCGATAACAGATGATGAGTGGGATTTTAATTTTGACGTCAACACCCGGGGCATTTTCCTGACTAACCAGATTGCCGCGCGCAAATTTGTGGCGCGCAAATCCGGCACCATCGTAAATACGGCCTCACTTGCCGCCAAAGTTGGCGCGCCGCTACTGGCCCACTACTCCGCCAGCAAATTTGCCGTACTCGGCTGGACCCAGGCACTGGCGCGGGAGCTGGCCGCAGACGGGATCCGCGTGAACGCTGTCTGTCCCGGATTCGTTAAAACCGGCATGCAGAGCCGGGAAGTACAGTGGGAGGCTCAGTTGCGCGGCATGACACCTGAACAAGTGATCGATGATTATATTCGCCAGACACCGCTTGGTCGCCTTGAGACACCAGAAGATGTCGCCGAAGTGGTGGCCTTTTTGAGTTCCGACGCCGCGCGCTTTATGACCGGCCAGGGCGTCAATGTCACCGGCGGGGTTTATACAGGCTGATAACACGCCGTTGTGAACAAAGTAACTTTATTTCGAACAAAACCGAACATGGATGTCACCAGTCCCAGGACGGGCAACACGTAACAGAGGTAATCCAATATGGCCTCCATTGAATTACGGAACGTGTCGAAATCCTACAACGGCAATCAGCACAGCGTCCGTAATGTGAATTTGCACATCCGGGATGGTGAATTTGTTATCTTTCTTGGCCCTTCCGGCTGCGGAAAGTCCACCACGCTCCGCATGATCGCCGGACTTGAAAGTATTACCGATGGCACATTGTTAATCGACGGGCGCGATGTGAGTCATGTGGCGCCGCGCGATCGCAATATTGCCGTGGTGTTCCAGAGCTATGCGCTCTACCCGCACATGACCGTTGCCGAAAACATGGCCTTCGGCCTGAAAATGCGTGGCGTTCCGGGCAATGTGATCAACAGTAAAGTGGCCGAGAGCGCCGCGATGCTGGGACTGGATAAACTGCTGCACCGCAAACCGGCAGCGCTTTCCGGCGGGCAACGCCAGCGCGTCGCGCTGGGCCGCGCTATCGTGCGTGAACCGCAGGCCTTTTTGTTAGATGAACCGCTGTCAAACCTGGATGCCCAGTTGCGCGGCGAGATGCGCAGCGAGCTGATTAAGCTTCATCGTCGCCTGGGCAAAACCATGGTCTACGTTACCCATGACCAGGTTGAGGCCATGACGATGGCGGATCGCATTTGCATCATGCGTGATGGTCATTTGATCCAGTGCGGGACTCCGCTGGAAGTCTACAACTACCCGGTAAACACATTTGTTGCCCGTTTTCTCTCCTCCCCGTCCATTAACCTTCTCCCCTGCCTTGTGCAACAGACGGGCACGGATGTCAGCCTGCAACTGTCCGACGGTCCGCAGCTCCCGGTACCGGGCTGGATGGCCGCCGACTATCAAAACCTGGCGGGGAAACAGATGACACTCGGCGTGCGACCAGAAGATTTTCACGCCCATCCTCGCAGGCCGGACTGGATCCCACTCGAGATTGCCGTCAGCGGGGTGGAAGCGCTGGGCGCGGAAAACATTGTCAGTGGCACGCTCGGTAAGGTTCCAGTGGTGATTCGCCTTGATCATCATACGCACCCGAAGGCGGGCCAGACACTCAGCATCTGGCTCGATCCCAATTCACTGCATCTGTTTCACCCCGACAGTGGAGATGTGGTTGCTCGCCGTAAAACCCCGGACAACGCTGACGCCATCGGAGCGTGAGGAGCGAACATGCTACGAAAAATTGGACTTCATACGGGGCTGGTGCTGGCCTGTCTTTCAATTTTGCTGCCGGTACTGTGGATTGTGAGAACCAGCCTGGTGCCGGAATCAATGGCTTACAGCAGCGATATCTTCCCGCATTTTTCCGGGGAAAATTTCCGTTCGTTGATTGAGGACAACGGCTTTTTACGTCACTACGCCAACAGCCTGATTGTCGCTACCGGGTCGGTTGTCCTCGCCCTGCCGTTTGCCGCCGCTACCGGCTATGCCTTCGCCCGCTTTAAAACCGGCGGTAAAGCGGCGCGCTTTATTATGCTGGCGACCCAGATGTTGCCTGCGGTGGCGCTTGTGTTACCCGCCTTCGCCATGCTGCGAACCGTTGGGCTGACTAACTCGTTGTTTGGGCTGACGCTGGTCTATGCCGCGCTAAACCTGCCGTTTCTGACCTGGATCCTGATGGGTTTTTTCGAAGGGATTCCGGTTGATCTGGAGTGGGCGGCGATGACCGACGGCGCCACTGCCTGGGGGGCGTTCTGGCATGTGGTGCTGCCCGTCTCGCTGCCGGGTCTTGCGGCTTCTGCCGTGCTGGGGTTCATCCTGTCGTGGAATGAGTTCCTTTTTGCGCTGGTGCTTAGCGGGCCAGAGACCGCAACGGTCCCGGTGTCGCTTGCCGCGCTACAGACGTCGAACGGCGTACAGATTGGCAAGGTTTCGGCAGGTATTGTGCTGGCCGTCCTGCCCCTGATGGTCGCCTCACATTTTATTCAGCGTTACATCGTCAAAGGGCTCACCTTCGGCGGTGTTAAGTAAAGTCATGCCATCCAGACAGAAAATTGTCGCCGTTAACACTCCGGCACCTTCTCCAGGAGTTAATTATGTTGAATCGTAAGAAAGTCACATTGTTATCGGGTCTGATAGTCCTTAACCTTTCGGCGTCCGTTCGGGCGGAAGATGTTGTGCTGCGTGCGTTGATGGAAGATGTTCCGGAGACGAAGATCATTGAAAAAATGCTGCCTGATTTCGAGAAGCAGTATCACATTAAAGTACAGTTCGAGAAAATCGGTTACGGCGATATGCATGACAAGCTGGTTTCGCAACTGATTCAGTCGCAGAGCTACTACAACCTGCTGGAAGTGGATTTTCTGTGGGCGGGGGAATTCAGCAAAGCCGGCTGGCTGACTGACCTCACGCCGGATGTGAAAAAATCTAACTTTGATATGTCGGCTTTTATTCCGGCCACCGTGTCGCTGATTAATGTGACGGCCAATAAAACCACGCTGATCCCGATGTACAACTATTCCATGGGGCTGATTTACCGCACAGATGTGTTACAGGATGAGAAAATCAAGAGCGCCTATCAGGCGGAGTTTAAAAAACCGCTTGAGCAGCCAAAAACCCTGG
Organism: Phytobacter palmae; assembly: GCA_900112785.1. GTDB lineage: Bacteria > Pseudomonadota > Gammaproteobacteria > Enterobacterales > Enterobacteriaceae > Phytobacter > Phytobacter palmae. Next base: position 85,304 of record FONB01000012.1, read on the forward strand.
AAGAGTACGTTACGCTTGCCAAATTTATTAAAAAGAACAGTGATATGGCAGGAGCGGCCATGCAGGGCCAGCGCGGCGACCCGAACAGCATGGAGTTCTCGAATTACCTGTTCTCCAGCGGCGGCGCTTACGTAGACGACAAAGGTAAATCCGCCCTGAACAGCCCGGCGGGGAATAAAGCGATGACGCTGTATGCGGATGCCATCAAGAATGCCGCACAGACCGGTGCGCTTTCCGCCACCCTCGACGATACCGTGCGCCTGATGTGCAGCGGTAAAGCATTCAGTATGTTGACCTACTGGTGGATGCTGCCACAGCTGGATAATGCCACCGCCTGCCCTGCCGTAGCCGGTAAACTCGCGCTGACAACCGTTCCGGGTGGTCACGGGGAGAGCGGCGGCTGGGGTTGGGGTATTCCGAAGAACGTCTCAGATAAAGAAAAACAGGCCGCCTGGACCTTTATTCAGTGGGTACAGAGTAAAGAGGTCACGACTGCACGCGCATTGCAGGGGCACGCGCCTGTTCGCTCAGACGTCTATGAAAATGCCGAGGTACTGAAAAAGTATCCTTACTATAAAGACGCGCTGAATATTGTGGCGTCCGGCAAATCCTTCCCGGTCTTCTCCTATTCCGCTCAGTATGAAGATGTTCTGGGGACGCAGTTGTCCCTGCTGGCGAGTGGCGAAAATACCGTCGACAAGTCGCTGAAAAATGCATCCGACCAACTGGATAAGTTGCTGGTGAAATAAGACAAAGGGGGCCGGCAGATGGCTTTAGCTGAGGAATTTAGCGTGAAACCGAAGTACCGTTTAACAATAGACAGATTCCGCGTAACAGGCTGGGCATTCGCCCTGCCTGGGTTGCTGGCTCTGGCGATTGTGCTCGGCTTCCCTGTTATCTATTCCGTTGTACTGGCTTTTTCGTCGTATACGCTGATGCACGCGGAGATCTTCCCTTTCGCAGGGCTGGATAATTTTATCAGCGTGCTTGGCAGCGATACGTTCTGGCACTCTGCCTGGCTGACTATCCGTTATTCATTACTGACGGTGACCGGTGAATTTATTGTCGGGCTGGGTATCGCCCTGATGCTCAACAAAGTGGTGAAGACCCGCCCGGTCTATTTCGCTTTACTGACTATCCCGATGGCGATGTCGCCGGTGAGCGTGGCGCTGATCTGGCGGATGTTGCTGCAACCGAACCTCGGCATTATCAACCATATGCTGCAAAGCATTGGCCTGCCTGGCGTCGACTGGCTGGGTAACCCTACGCTGGCGTTCTGGAGCATGGTATTTATTGATGTCTGGCAGCAGATGTCATTTGTGGTGCTGATCCTCGCCGCGGGCCTGGCGTCGCTGCCTAAAGATCCGTACGAGGCCGCCGAAATTGACGGTGCCAACAGCTTACAGCAGTTCTGGTATATCACCCTGCCGATGCTGCGTCCGGTTTCGGCGATTGCGATTGTGATTCAGTTGATTAACGAGCTTCGTACCTACGATCTGCCCTATATCCTGACCCGTGGCGGGCCAGGTAATGCTACCGAAGTGCTGAGCTTCTTTGCCTATCGCCGGGCGTTTCTGGGGTTGTCACTCAACGAAGGGGCCGCCGCCGCGCTGATTTTGCTGTTGATCGTGCTGGTGATGACCATCGTCTATTTCGTGCTGCTGGAACGACGCAGATAAACGCGAAGTGGAGGAAGCAGAAAAGCAAAAACCCGCTTAAGTTGCCTTAAGCGGGTTTTCAAATTTGGCTCCTCTGACTGGACTCGAACCAGTGACATACGGATTAACAGTCCGCCGTTCTACCGACTGAACTACAGAGGAATCGTGTGAACGAGGCGCATATTAACGAGGCCTCCAGCCCTTGTCAAAGGCTGTTTTCACAAAAATGTCCGTTTGCCGATTTATTCTCCACTCTGCGGGAAAATGAAGCGCTTACGTGTGATCTCGCGGTACTTTCGGGTATTTCCACAGCCAGCGACCGCTCACCATACGCCAGTAGAAGAGCGCACCGCGCACCGCCCAGTCGAGCACCATACCGAGCCACACGCCGACCACGCCCATTCCGAGCATAATCCCAAGCGTGTAGCCCGCCACCACGCGACATCCCCACATGCCAAGCATCGATACCCACATGGCGAAACGGGCATCACGCGCCCCTTTCTGCCCCGCAGGAAGTACCCACGACGCGGCCCAAATTGGCATAAACGCGGCGTTCAGCCACAGAAGCGTCTTGACCACCTCTTTTACGTCTTCTTCATGGGTATAGAACGACGCCAGCAGCCCGGCAAAGGGCGCCGTACCCCACGCGATAAGCGTCAATATTATGGTCGACAGCCAGAACACATGACGTAGCTGTCGTTCAGCCTGGCCGCGTTGCCCTTTACCCAGCCGCTTGCCGGTAATAATGGTCGATGCCGAGCCCAGGGCGTTACCGGGGAGGTTAATCAGCGCGGCGACGGAGAAGGCAATAAAATTACCGGCAATAACATTGGTTCCCATCCCGGCGACAAACATTTGCGTCAGCAGTTTCCCGCCGTTAAACAGTACCGACTCGATACTCGCCGGAATCCCAATTCCCATGACTTCCCAGATAATGGCGAAGTTAAGCGGCTTGAAATAGCTTTTCAGCGGGATGCGCAGCGCCGGGTTAAAGCCAATCATCAGCACCCAGATAATAGCAATCGCGCCGATATAACGGGCAATGGTCAGTCCCAGCCCGGCCCCGGCAAACCCCAGCCCAGGCCAGGAGAACGCGCCGTAGATCAGGATGCTACTGATAATGATGTTGAGGATATTCATCCCGCCGTTTATCAATAGCGGAATTTTAGTGTTCCCGGCCCCACGCAGCGCGCCGCTACCGATAAGCGCGATAGCCGCCGCCGGATAACTCAGCACGGTGAGTTCCAGATAGGTCAGCGCCAGTGCTTTGACCTCCGGCGTGGCCGCCCCGGCGATAAAGTCGATGATTTGCGTGCCGAAGTAGTGAATAACCGCCGCCAGAATGATGGAGAACAGGGTCATTATCACCAGCGATTGACGCGCTGCCGCCCTCGCCCGCTTTTTATCGAGCTTGCCGAGGCTGAATGCCACGACAACAGTGGTCCCAAGATCAATCGCGGCGAAAAACGACATGATCACCATATTAAAGCTGTCGGCCAGCCCCACCCCTGCCATGGCTTCTTTACCGAGCCAACTGACAAGGAAGGTACTGAGCACGCCCATTAACAGGACGCAGGTGTTTTCGAGGAAGATGGGGATGGCGAGCGGCGTGATTTCACGCCAGAACAGGACCTTGTAGCTCTTGCGTTTGGCGTACCATGGCGTGCGCATGATAGCCTGGCGTATCGGGGCGACGACGTTCAAAATTGACCTTAGTGAGAAAGATGAAACTTCATTTCAAATGATGGGGGAGAATTCGTGATCCTGCAAAGCATTTCCAAAAAATTGTTGTTAATTACAGCAAACTGCCGTGATTTGCGGCAGTTGCACAAAAGCGTCTGAAATCAGGTTTGACAAAACTTTTTTCGCCGCTAAGATACGACTCCACACCGATTCCTCTGTAGTTCAGTCGGTAGAACGGCGGACTGTTAATCCGTATGTCACTGGTTCGAGTCCAGTCAGAGGAGCCAAATTTAAGAAAAGCAGACGTTTACTGACGTCTGCTTTTTGCATTTCTATCATCTGGTTATCCCTCCTCAGTCGTTCACCCTCCTCCACTAACAACCATTCGAAGCCATATCCTTTTGCTGGTAAAAAATTACAGTACGGGTAATCGGGCAGTAACAATCGTCATTAAATAATAAAGCAGCGCGTATTACTTCCCACATAACTGCACTGCAGTACGCTTAGGTAATTACCTGGATTCAAACGGAAATAAGCTTTCCATTTAAACAACAGCGGAAACATGACCTGTGTAATAACCAGCAGCAAAATAGCATTCATACCGCCAGATATAATATGTGTTCGCAGGCTCCAACGGGCCAGTATAATCAGAACAGGTCATTTATAAGAGCCCCCACATGGACACCCGCCAGCTCAAACAAACCTGTGCCCACCTGGTTGCCGGTAAATACTATAAAGTGGCAAAAACCTTCGTTGATTACGATGGCGTTACCCGCTGTAAAGGTGAAGTCTGGAAGTTTGTTGGTTCCAGTTTTTTAGCTTATGAAAGTGGGCTATCGCTGTTCTTCTGGGTCAAAGGCAAGGTCATGCACGTCAGATTGCAGGCTATCCCGGAAGAACAAGGCCATATCACTGAACACCTCGATCAATACCTTGTTGAACATAATCCCTGGTGGCGCTTCTGGTAATACGCCGCGTCAGACATTCGTCGCAAAGCAATAATAAAACGTGATGAGGAACGGGTTGCGACGTGCGTGATAACCTCTTATTTTAAGAGACTTCTTTCCCCACTGAGGGGCAATATTGCGTGAGCTAACGAGGGAAAATGGAACGTTTGTTTGTCTACGGGACACTCCGTCCGGGTCACTCTAATGCATTTATTCTGGAAAACATCGGCGGCGAGTGGCTACCTGGATATGTGACGGGCACGTTTTATGAACGCGGCTGGGGTGCGGCGGCGGACTTTCCGGGGATTGTTTTGCAAAAGGACGGGCCGCAGGTTCAGGGTTACCTGTTTATCTCTGAAAACCTCGAGGCGCACTGGCCAATGCTGGATGAATTTGAAGATGGCTACGATCGCGTTGAGGTTGATGTCACCACCACAAATGGCGAACAGCTCACCGCATGGATCTATCAGCTACAGCCGCAAACGCAGTCGTCAGTGATGTGAATGTAACGCCTCGCCGGTCAAACAGCACGAGGCGTTATTGGCTTTATTAATCGCGCCAGCCCATCGCCGGAGCAACATGTTTGAGGATAGACTCAATCACATGCACGTTGTATTCCACGCCCAGCTGATTCGGCACCGTCAGCAATAAGGTGTCCGCCTCGGCAATCGCCTCATCCTGTTTCAACTGTTCGACAAGCTTGTCCGGCTCGGCGGCAAAGCTGCGCCCGAAAATCGCACGGGTTTTCTCATCAAGAAAACCGACTTTATCGCTGTCGTCACGGCCTGAGCCGAAATACATCCGGTCCTGATCGTTCATCAGGGCAAAAATACTGCGACTGACCGAAACCCGTGGTGTACGGGTGTGCCCCGCTTCCGCCCAGGCTTCACGATAAGCACGGATCTGTTTTGCCTGCTGAATGTGGAACGGCTCGCCGGTTTCATCATCTTTCAGCGTCGAGCTTTGCAGGTTCATCCCCAGCTTCGCCGCCCATACAGCTGTGGCGTTAGAGCCTGCGCCCCACCAGATACGTTCACGCAGTCCGTCGGAAAAAGGCTCAGGACGCAGCAGGCCCGGCGGGTTCGGGAACATCGGCTGCGGATTCGGTTTTGCAAAACCTTCGCCACGCAGCACATCCAGTAGCACTTCGGTGTGGCGGCGAGCCATATCAGACTCGTTCTCTCCCTCCGAGGGGGCATAGCCGAAGTAACGCCAGCCATCAATAACCTGCTCCGGGGAGCCACGGCTGATGCCCAGTTGTAAACGCCCGCCGGAGATCAAATCGGCCGCCCCCGCATCTTCTGCCATATAGAGCGGGTTCTCGTAGCGCATGTCGATGACGCCAGTACCAATCTCGATTTTACGGGTTTTTGCCCCAATCGCCGCCAGCAGCGGGAACGGCGAGCTTAACTGACGCGCAAAATGGTGCACCCTGAAATAAGCGCCATCGGCCCCCAGTTCTTCGGCGGCAACCGCCAGATCGATGGATTGCAGCAACGCGTCAGCGGCCGAACGGGTTCCCGACTGCGGCGACGGCGTCCAGTGACCAAATGACAAAAATCCAATCTTTTTCATGACGTGGGTCCTTATTCTCAGGGAAATGTCGGCAGCACATAACGCCACTGCCTTTGATGCTCACTACTCTACGCATTACCTGATGAGAATAAATATCGTTTGTTTAACATAATGCATCAAATTAATTGACCGACATGCGGGTAAACGCGTTATCTCACATTCAATAATGCCGCTTCCATCAGTTGCCCCAGCTTCTCCCGCGCACCGGTATCTGCTGCATTTTCCTGCCCGTGCACCAGCATAATCCCCAGATTACCCGGTGACGGCAAAATGCCTCCGGCAACGCGCAGGTTGCCCGGCATCCCGACACGCGTTCGCAGCGTGATACCCAGCCCCGCCTGTACCGCCGCCCAGATGCCGCTCAGGCTATGGCTGACAAACACCACACGCCAGGCAATCCCCGCCCGATCCAGACAGGCGGCGGCACGCGAGCGCATCAGGCACGGGTTTTCAAACATCACCAGCGGCAACGGCTCACCCTGTGCCAGTAAGGTGCTGATCTCCAGCTCCGGATGCTGTATCCACTCAAGCTGACACTGCCCGAGAAGTTTGCCCTCGCGCGGGGGATTTTCCGACTGCCACAGGAGTGCCATATCCAGCGCGTTGTCACTGAGCGCCGAAAGCAGCGCCTGGTTGCGGTCAACCCGGGCGATGATGCGCAGCCCTGGATGGTGGCGCCTGAACTCGCCCAGAATGCCAGGCATCAGCGATTCGCCAAAATCTTCCTGCATACCAATACGGATCTCCCCCTGGAGCAGTTCGCCTTTCAACGCCCGCTGCGCCTCGTCATTGAGCGCCAGCAGGCGGCGGGCATAGCCCATCAGGATCTCGCCGTTGCGGGTTAACGCAAGATGGCGCCCCTGCTTCACCACCAGTTCGGCATCGCACTGATGTTCCAGCTTTTTAAGCTGTGCGCTTACCGCCGAGGTCGATCGGCACAAGCGGTTTGCCGCCAGCGCAAAGCTGCCGCATTCAATACCGGTCACAAAACTGCGCAGCGCGTCGAGGTCAAGCGTCAGGGGAAGTTTTTCCATTATCGTCCTGAAATACGGGATGGTTAGTCGCATATAATTTGATTTTCAGGATGAAACTATGGCGCCAGAATCGCTTTACTGTCAATACGGAGAGAAAATCATGGCGAAGTCTCTTGATCGTGAAACTCTGGCCCGCGTCGCGCCGAAGCTGGCCGAACTGAGTCAGGACGTGCTGTTCAATGATATCTGGAAACGAGAGGCGCTTTCCCCGCGCGAGCGCAGCCTGCTCACACTGGGTGCGCTGACGGCGCTGGGACGTGTGCAGCAGCTTCCCTGGCATATCGGTTTCGCGCAGCAAAATGGTCTGAACCGCGAAGAGATAGCCGAAGCCTTCACCCATCTGGCATTTTACGCGGGCTGGCCTGCGGCAGTTTCTGCCCTCGGTTGTCTGGAAGAGGAGTAAGCGTATGCCCTTCACTCGCATTACTCTGCGTCAGGGATATAGCGACGCGCAAATAACACAGATTTCCGACATCCTGCAGCGCACGCTGGAAGACGAATTTACCGTCCCAGCCGGCGATCGCTTTCAGGTTTTTGAAACGCTGCCCGCCCGCCAGCGCGTGTTTGACCAGCACTATAAAAGCGGCGGGCGCAGCGATAATTTCATTCAGTTTCATATCCTGGCGGGAAAACCCCGAACGCGTGAACAGAAGCAAAATCTCTGCCGCGTACTATGCCAACGGCTACAGAGCGCGCTGGATATTCACCCGAATGATGTGATGGTGATGATCCAGTTCAATACCGTGGACGAATGGAGTTTCAGCCAGGGCCGATTGCAGTCGGAGGAGGCGTGATGATTGTGATGCAATACCGCTTTACCCTGCCCGCCGACTACGACATGGCGGTGATTGAGGCACGCATCCGGGAAAACGGCGCGAAGCTCGATGGTTTTCCTGGTCTGCTGTTCAAGGCGTACCTGGTCTCCCGGCGCGAGGACGCGCATTGCGCTGAGAACCGCTACGCCCCCCTGTATGTCTGGAAAGATGCCGGTGCGATGGCGCGATTTTTACAGAGCCCCGGCTTTAAAAAGCTGACTGAGGATTTTGGCTGGCCGCAGGTTGATACCTGGCTGGCGCTGCGTTTGCCCGGTATTGATAAGGTGCGCAATAGTGCCTGGCTGTCGATAAGAAAACAGCAAATTGCCGCACACAGTGACCTTTCGGTCCTGCCACCCGAGGGGCAACTTTGCGCCTGGGATGTCAGCCGCTGGCAGTGGTTGCAGGTAGTTGTTGGCGATGCGCCGCAGGCGAGTCACGAGAATTACCGGATTGGCTATGTTGCAAGTGGAGGATAGTCCGCAGGTGGCTTGAGTGTGGTCTGCCCCTCTCCCCAAAGGGGACAGGGAAAAACGGATAGCCCGGATAAGGCGTTTACATCGCCATCCGGGAAGGGCGTGAATCGCAGAGATCCCGGATGGCGCTTTGCTAATCCGGGTTACGTGCGGGCGAGAGTGAATGGAAACCTGCGTCATAAAAAACCCCGCCGGAGCGGGGTTTTGATTTACAGCCAACAGGTTACGCTTTGGCGCGGCTGGCAATGATGTCGTCTGCCACATTGCGCGGGGCTTCCGCGTAATGGTGGAATTCCATGCTGTAGGTCGCACGGCCCTGCGACATGGAACGCAGCGTGGTGGAGTAACCAAACATCTCCGCCAGCGGTACGTCGGCGCGGATAATCTGGCTGCCGAAACGCTCTTCCATGCCCTGCACCATTCCGCGACGGGAAGAGAGATCGCCCATGATATTCCCGGCGTACTCTTCCGGCGTTTCCACTTCCACATGCATAATCGGCTCAAGGATTGCCGGGTCCGCTTTGCGCGCGCCATCTTTAAAACCGAAGATCGCCGCCATGCGGAAGGCCATTTCCGAAGAGTCGACGTCGTGATACGAACCAAACGTCAGGGTCGCTTTCACGTCCACCACCGGATAACCCGCCAGCACGCCGTTGTTCATGGCTTCGCGCAGCCCTTTTTCCACAGACGGAATGTACTCGCGCGGTACCACGCCGCCTTTGGTGGCATCTTCAAACACGAAGCCACTGCCCGGCTCCAGCGGTTCAAGGCTCAGCACAACATGGCCGTACTGCCCTTTACCACCGGACTGGCGTACAAATTTCCCTTCGATCTCTTTCACCGCTTTACGCAGGGTCTCGCGATAGGTAACCTGCGGACGCCCGATATTCGCTTCCACGCCAAACTCACGTTTCATACGGTCAACGATAATTTCCAGGTGTAACTCACCCATCCCGGAAATGATCGTCTGGCCGGACTCCTCGTCAGTGTGCAGGCGGAACGACGGATCCTCAGACGCCAGGCGCTGCAAGGCGATACCCATTTTCTCCTGGTCCGCTTTGGTTTTCGGCTCAATCGCGAGCGAAATTACCGGCTCCGGGAATTCCATACGTTCAAGGGTTATCACCGCATCCGGGTCACTCAGCGTGTCACCGGTGGTCACATCCTTGAGCCCAACACAGGCGGCAATATCACCCGCCCGCAGCTCGTCGACTTCATGGCGATCGTTGGCATGCATCTGCACGATACGACCAATACGCTCTTTTTTGCCTTTCACCGGGTTCCACACCGCGTCGCCTTTTTTCAGCACGCCGGAATAGACACGGATAAAGGTCAGTTGACCCACGTACGGGTCGGTCATCAGTTTGAACGCCAGGGCCGAGAACGGCTCGTCATCGCTCGGATGACGTTCCGCAGGCTGGCCTTTTTCGTCCACCCCCTGAATCGCCGGAATATCCAGCGGCGACGGCATCAATTCAATCACCGCGTCGAGCATGCGCTGCACCCCTTTATTTTTAAAGGCGCTACCGCACAGCATCGGCTGGATTTCCCCGGCCACGGTGCGTTTACGCAGCCCGGCGATGATTTCAGCTTCGTCCAGATCGCCCGTTTCCAGGTATTTGTCCATCAGTTCATCGCTGGCTTCGGCTGCCGCAGAGACCATTTTTTCACGCCACTCCTGAGCGGTGGACAGCAGTTCATCCGGCACAGGGGCATAGCTGAATGTCATACCCTGTGTGGCGTCGTCCCAGACAATGGCGCGCATTTTGATGAGATCCACCACGCCGGTGAAATGCTCTTCTGCGCCGATAGGGATAACAATCGGCACCGGGTTCGCTTTCAGGCGGTCAATCATCATCTGCACCACGCGGAAGAAATCCGCGCCGGGGCGGTCCATTTTGTTGACGAACGCCAGGCGCGGCACATGGTATTTGTTGGCCTGCCGCCAGACGGTTTCCGACTGCGGTTGTACGCCGCCAACGGAGTCATAAACCATCACTGCGCCATCCAGTACACGCATGGAGCGTTCCACTTCAATGGTGAAATCCACGTGCCCTGGGGTGTCGATGATATTGATGCGATGCGGCTCGTAACCTCTGTCCATACCAGGCCAGAAGCAGCTTACCGCCGCGGACGTAATGGTAATCCCGCGCTCTTGCTCCTGTTCCATCCAGTCGGTTGTTGCCGCGCCATCGTGTACTTCACCCAGTTTATGGCTCATCCCGGTGTAAAACAGGATGCGTTCTGTGGTTGTCGTTTTACCGGCATCGATGTGCGCGGAGATACCGATGTTGCGATAACGTTCGAGGGGGATGGGTCGGGGCATGATGCGTCCTTAGTCAGTTTGACAATAAATGGCCGATATGGCCGGTTAGGTTTCGCAAACTATAATAGTCCAATTGTACGAGTATTCTAGTACTATTTTAAAATTTTGCGCTATCATTGAGATTGTTGGACCTGATGCATGGCGCATAGCCGTGCCTGTACGCATCGGGTATATTACCGGCCAGCCGCCGATACGGGCTGCTGCTCATGATGAGCAGAGCAACCGCCGACTCAGGAAAACTATGATTGCGAACCACCCCGATACCGAACAAATATTGCTGGAAAACGTCCTTTTTGCCCTTGGTAACCCTCTTCGGCTGTCGATGATCAGGCGACTCGCCGATGGCAGTGAGTTAAGTTGCAATGCGTTGCGCCCGGAGGATGTGGCGAAATCCACCATGACCCATCACTGGCGCGTGCTGCGCGACAGCGGCGTGGTCTGGCAGCGTCCACAGGGGCGGGAAAATATGATTTCGTTACGCAGGGAAGATTTGGACGCCCGTTTTCCCGGGCTGCTGGATACGTTGTTGCAGGTGATGCAGGCAGGAAGGTAAGTCCCCTCTCCCCAAAGGGAGAGGCGCGAACACATCATGTCACCCCGGTAAGCATCGCGCCACCGGGGATATCTTACTTGCTTTCGGGCAATACAATATTGCTGTTAGCCAGCGTTCCCATCTTGTTGTGCATGGCACAGGCGGCATCCACAAGCTGCATGGCTAATGCCGCGCCACTGCCCTCGCCCAGGCGCATCCCCATATTGAGATACGGCTCCAGACCGAGGTTTTGCAGGGCGATACGCGCCCCTTTCTCCGCCGAAAGATGTGACGGGATCAGGTAATCCTTCACTTTCGGCTCGATACGGCACGCCGCCAGCGCAGAAGCATAGGATAAGAACCCGTCGAGAACCACCGGCAGGCCGCATGACGCGGCACCGATCATCACGCCCGTCATCCCCAGCAGGTCAAACCCCCCCACCTTCGCCAGCACATCCAGCCCATTGTTTACATCAGGCTGGTTAATCTGAATGGCGCGACGCACCACCTGCGCTTTATGCGCAAGCTTCGACTCCGGCAAATTTGCGCCAATGCCCACAACCGACTCCGGCTCTTCCCCGGTCAGTACGCTGACAATGGCTGCCGCCGGCGTGGTGTTTGCCATACCTAATTCACCCACGCCAAAAAGCTGGACGCCATCGGCAGCCTGTTCGCGGGTATAGCGGATGGTTTCCAGCAGCAACTCCTGCGCCTGCGTGGCGCTCATTGCCGGCCCCGTGGCAATGTTGTTACTGCCACGCGCAACTTTCATATTGATAAGGCCGGGGATCGGATCGCTGTCGATACCGACATCCAGCACATGCACTTTCGCCCCGGCCTGCGCTGCCAGCACGCAAACGCCCGTGGTGCCGTGCGTCATATTCGCCGCCTGGATCGCCGTTACCACTTGCGGCGAAATCGCCACCCCTTCGTGCCAGACGCCATGATCGGCGCACATCACGATGATGGCTTTCTTACCTGACTGCGGTTTACCACCTAACCCCGGCATCCCGGCGAGTTGTACCGCCAGCGACTCCAGACGCCCAAGACTTCCGGGCGGCTTGAGTAAACCATCAATATGCTGTTGCGCCTGCGCCATCGCACCCTGATCGAGCGCGGGAATTGCTGCCAGTAACGAAGTCAGTGTTTGCATAGGAATTCTCAGTAGTGGTAAGAGCCGCTCAGAGCAGCGCTATAAGGAAAACCAGTTCACCCAGTTCAATGGCGGCACCCAGCGTGTCGCCCGTTTGCCCGCCCAGCGTGCGTTTAAGCAGCAGGCCGAGCAGAAAAATCGCCAGTGCGGTTATCAGCACAGCGGTCAGACCGCGCATACCTTCCAGCCCCACCGCCACCAGCAGCGCAAACGCCAGCGTGATAACGGTCTGCGTGAAAGTCACCTTGCCGATAAACAAATTGCCCAGCCCCTCTTCACGGGCGTAGCGATGGCCATACATCATCACCACCGCGCAGCCTCGCCCGGCGGCACAGGCCGCGGATAACGCAGCCGCAATAGCAAGCCCACGCAGGGACAGTTCGCTGATAACAAGGATTTTCGCCACCAGCACAAACACCAGCGCCAGCCCTCCGTGAGTGCCCAGGCGGCTGTCGCGCATGATCTCCAGCATCCGCTCACGCGTGCGGGCAGAAAAGACGCCATCGCAGGTATCCGCTAATCCGTCGAGATGAAACCCACCGGTCAGCAACGCCAGAGCCAGTACCGCAAAGAGTGCCGCCAGCGGCGCGCCACACCAGGGCTGGAGCAACATAAACAGGCCACCACTGATGCCGCCAAGTACTACACCGACAAACGGAAAGGTGACGATGCCGCGTACATAATCCTGTACCTCCAGCCCCTGAACCAGGCGGGACGGCACCGGCAAACGGCTGATAAACGACAGCGTGGCAAAGAACAACCTGATCATTTGATTTTGACTCCGATCCCCGACACCACCAGCCAGACGCTATCAGCGGCCTGCGCCAGACGTTGATTCACTCGCCCGGCGATATCGCGAAAATGCCGCGCCAGGCGGTTCTCAGGCACAATGCCCATCCCCACTTCGTTGGTCACCAGCACTACCGGAGCCGGGCAACAGGCGCAGGCAGCAATAAGCCGCTCGATCTCTTCCTGCACCTGCGCTTCCAGCCGCGCATAATCCCAGCCATCCGGATCGCTGTCGCCACCCTGCGCGAACAGCAGGTTGGTGACCATCGTGGTAATGCACTCCAGTAAAATGGCCTCATCCGGAGGGTTATCGGCGGTAATGATATCGGCCAGATCGTGCCAGCGCTCTTCGGTGCGCCAGTGTGCCGGGCGACTATCCCGATGGTGCTGAATGCGGGCCGCCATCTCCTCATCAAAAATTTGCGAAGTGGCGATATAGAGAACCCCCTTCGCGTTTACAACCAGCGATTCAGCGTGACGACTTTTGCCGCTGCGCGCCCCACCTGTAACCAGCGTTAACATGCGCGTTCCTGATGTTGATGCATAATCTGATAGATCCTCTCGATGTCGATGTGCCTGCGCATGGCGTCAGCCAGCAGGTCAAACTGCTGCGCTTTGTAGTGGGCATAATCCACCGTGCTGTCCAGCGGCGGCAAACCTTTGCGCACACGCAGCGTGTTAATCAACGTGCGGGTAAAATCGTTGCTGTCAAAAAGCCCGTGCAGATAGGTGCCAGACACCAGCCCGTCTTCACTCACCGCACCATCGGCGATACGTTGCCCTTCTTTTTCCAGCCACAACATCGGGCGGCACCCTTCCGACAGGCTGGTTTCGCCCATATGGATTTCATAGCCGTGCAGAGGAATATGTCCACAGCCCGCCAGTAGTCCGGGTAGTTCGCCCTGGACGGAGGCCGCTACCAGCGTGGTGGTTTTGTTTTGCGCAAAATGGGTGACGGTATTGAGCAGCCCCAGCCCCGGCAGCGTACCCAGCTCTGACTCCACCTCATCGATAATGGTTTCCCCCAGCATCTGGTAGCCGCCGCAGACCCCCAGTACCGGCCCCCCCTGGCGATGATGCTGTAAAACCGCCTGCGCCAGCCCGCTCTCCTGCAGCCAGGCGAGATCCCCCAGCGTATTTTTACTGCCGGGGAGGATGACCAGGTCGGTATTGTGCAATTCTGACGGTGAGCGAACATAGTGTACGCGCACGTCCGGTTGCGCAGCGAGAGCGTTAAAATCGGTGAAATTAGCGATGTGCGGCAGCTGCACGACGGCAATATCAATGGCCCGCTCGCCGCTGCGAAGATATTTACCACGCTGCAGCGCCACGCCGTCTTCGTCTTCTAAATCGACCTCCAGCCACGGCATCACGCCAAGCACCGGCACCCCGGTCAGCGCTTCTATCTGTTTGATACCAGGCGTCAGCAGAGCCACGTCGCCGCGGAATTTATTAATGATGATCCCTTTCACGCGCCAGCGTTCGTGCTCCTGCAACAGCGCCAGGGTGCCATAAATCGCGGCGAAAACACCACCCCTGTCGATATCGGCCACCAGCACCACCGGGCAACCGGCCATCTCCGCCATCCCCATATTGACGATATCGCGATCGCGCAGATTAATCTCGGTCGGGCTGCCCGCGCCTTCCAGCACAATGGCGTCGTATTCACAACTCAGGCTCTGGTAGACGCTAATAATCTGCTCGCGCAGACGCGGTTTGTAGTCGTGATAGCTGACGGCGTCCATATCGCTCGCCACTTTGCCCATCAACACCACCTGCGCTTTACGGTCGCTGGTGGGTTTGAGCAGAACCGGGTTCATCCGCACATCCGGAACGATGCCCGCCGCTTCCGCCTGAAAAATTTGCGCACGCCCCATCTCTTGTCCGTCCGGGGTGATACCCGAGTTGAGCGCCATATTCTGCGATTTAAAAGGGGCGGTCTTTAATCCATCCTGATACAGAATGCGGCACAGCCCCGCCACCAGTACGCTTTTACCCACGTCTGATGCCGTACCCTGCAGCATAATCGCCAGCGTCATGACGCCTCCTTAATGTGCGTTCCCCGCATACGGGTATAAAATTCAGCTTCACTTTTGCACAGCGGCATACCCAGTTCGGTATGCAGTTTTACCAGCCAGGGTTGTGTTAATCCGGCCTGTTCAATTTGCGCTTTGCGGGCAAACACATCGCCAGGCGTACCGTATGCCAACATTTCGCCGTGGCGCAGAACATACACCGCATCGCAAATCTCATAAATCAAATCAATATCATGGCTGGAAATCACCACATGATTTCCCTGCGCCACAATCCGTTGAATAATCGCAATCATCTGCATGCGCCCGGAGGGGTCCAGCCCGGCGGTAGGTTCATCCAGCAGCAGATATTTCGCCTGCAGGACCAGCGCCCCGGCAATGGCGACGCGTTTTTTCTGCCCGTGGCTCAGGCACTGAATCGGCTGATGGCGAAAAGATTGCGCATCCACCAGGGTCAGCGCATCGTCGGTACGCCGGGCAATGTCATCTTCCGCCACGCCAATATTGCGCAGGGCAAAGGCGATATCGCTGTCGATATCGGTGTAGAAAATCTGCTGGTCGGGATCCTGAAACACGGTCGCGACCTGCTGGCGCAACACAAGCAGCCCGCGCTTGCTGTAATCAAGTGGTTTTCCCTGCCACAACACCGCCCCTTGCTGTGGGCGTAAAATACCGCTCAGATTCATAAACAGCGTCGATTTGCCGCAGCCGTTCGCCCCCACCAGCCCGGTAACCGGCTGGCGCGAAAAATCGAGCGTTAACCCTTTCAGAATGGGCTCTTCCTGATAACTGAACCACAACCCGTCGGTCGCCAGCATGCCATTCCTTACAGGTGAAAATCACCCTGATAGAGTTTGATATCCAGCGTGGTTGCCATCTCTTTGTAGCGCAGCAACACGCGGGTAAATAACAGCCCAACCAGCATCGCCAGCGAGCGGTAGCCCAGCGGTAAGGTTCGGTAGCCAAAGCGCAGGGTTTGCGCCCGGTGAATGGCCGCCGCCTCTTCCAGCAGGATAAAAATAAACCGCCAGGTCAGCAGAATTTGCTCAGTCAGCAGACGCGGCACTCGCCCCTTTCTGAGTAACACAATGAGCTGCGGAAACGGCAGGTTCAGCACCAGCCAGAAGGTGGCCGCCAGCGCCGCCAGGCTGCGCCAGAGGGTCGCATTGGCCATCGCCAGCCCTTCCGGCAACACACCCAGCCAGTAGCTTCCCAGTGGAATGCCCGCCAACAAGTGCTGCGGCTGCCGGGTGATGCTAAACAGTATTGTCACTACCCCCACCAGCAGAAAACCGGTGGGGATCGCCATCCAGCGTAACCAGCGCCAGAACGAAATACGCAGCAGCCAGCAGGTAAAGGCTGCCAGCATCACCAGCAACGCGCCCTGCCCGACAGGGGGGAGCGAAAACGCCAGGATCATCATCGCCAGCCAGAGAAAGAATTTGCGTTCCGGGGCAACAGAGAACCAGCGGCTCTGGTAGCTCAGCCGATCAAGCCCGTTCGTTAGCACGCTGTCTGCCTTTCATGTAGCCCAGAATGTAAAAAATAACCGCCGCACCCAGCGATCCTTGCAGGGTAAAAAGCAGGCTTTCAATTTCACCGCTGGCCGGTTCATACAGCGGCTGAAACCAGGGTTTATAGTGCGGCGCGACAACCTGAATCTGGCTTTCCGCCTCGCCGTCAGAGCCGCCGTACTCACCACCGTGATTAATAAAGAACGGCAGAATCACCAGTGCGATAACCATCGAGAGTAAAATCAGTGTCTTTTTCATCTTAATGTCCTTGCGCGGTGATCAACTGACGTTTGGTGAGCTGGTCATAGATCATCACCGTGAGCAGCCCCTCAGCAATCGCAATGGGGATCTGCGTCAGGCAGAAGATACCCATAAATTTGACGATGGAACCGGTCGCCCCTGACTGCGGGTCCGGGAACGCTACGCCAAGCTGTACAGAGGTGACAAAATAGGTCACCACGTCGGCGAGCATGGCGCATAAGAAAACCCCGACATCACGGCGAATACCTGCGCGGCAGGCCATCTGCCAGACCAGATAACCGACGACAGGCCCAATCACCGCCATCGACATGCCGTTTGCCCCAAGCGTTGTCAGGCCGCCGTGCGCCAGCAGTAGCGCCTGAAACAGCAGTACAATCGCGCCGAGGACAGCTACCACACCCGGTCCAAAAAGGATAACCGCCAGACCCACGCCAGTCGGGTGCGAACAACTGCCCGTCACGGACGGAATTTTCAGCGCCGACAGCACAAAGATGAACGCACCGCAAAGCGCCAGCAGAACCTTCTGGTTACTCTCTTCCGCCACAATGTGGCGCAGGCGTACCAGCCCGTACCACAAGCAAGGAAGAAATAACATCCACCAGGCCAGTGCCCACATCGGCGGTAAAAAACCTTCCATGATGTGCATGGCAAATGCCTGCTCCGGTACGACAAGCAGCAACAGGCCTGCTGCCAGCCCGCTTAACGACAGGCGTTTAAGCTGTTGTTCCCGTTTCATAGCCTCTCCCACTGTTTATTCACCAGAATCGTCGAAAAATACGGCAGTGGCTGTTCGTCGCTTACCTCAGCGAGTTGCCGCCAGCACTGTTCTCCCGGCAGGGTCGCTTCGGCCATCATCACTGCGCGGTCAAGCAATCCGGCATCGGCCAGCAACGCTTTGACGCGTGCGAAGCGGCCATAGACTTTCATCAGCACCAGGCTGTCGTGGTTCGCCAGCGCCTGTTTAATCTCATCCTCCGGCGCAGTACAGGAGACCACCGCCAGCGATTGTTGCTCCATAGCAAGCGGCGTTTGCGTACGCGCGGCAATAGCGGCAAAAGAGGTCACCCCAGGCACGATTTCCAGCCAGTCAGGGTGCCCCAGACGCTGCAACAAGAAGACCCAGGTGCTGAACAGCATGGCATCACCCAGGGTAATGAAACCCACCTGCTTTCCGGCACGGGTTTCTGCGCTAAGCGCGGCGGCCACGTCATCCCAGACGGCCTCTTTTTCCGCACTGTCGGCACTCATCGGAAAGTGGGTACAGCGGATTTCCGTCTGCTCGCCCAGATATTCCCGCACGATTGAGAGCGCAAGGCTGTCGCCCCCTTTTCTCCCTGCCGGGGCATAAAGCACATCAAGCTTGCCGAGAACGCGCGCGGCGCGCACAGTGAGAAGGTCGCTGGCACCGGGGCCAATCCCTAATGCGTACAGTCTGCCGCTCATGCCGCTGCCTCCAGTGACTCGCTCAGTGCCTTATGCAGATGCGCGACAAACATCGCGCGGATCTCCGGGTTTTCACCCAGTCCCTGCAGCCACGGCGTTGCCGCAATCCCCACACGTTCAAACTGCGTTTTCCACGAATCTTCGTCATCGGACGCCATATCGTTAATGGCGTGATCGCCTGCCACCAGCATCAGTGGCATCAGGTGCACCGCACTGATACCTTCGCGGCGCAGACTGTCTATCAGCACGTCAACTTCCGGGTAGCTTTCCACTGCGCCGACACGCGCCGGGAAACGGTGCGACGCCATCATGTGGTCGAGGCAGGCGTAAGCGGCGAAGGCGTGATGGCTCGCCCCGTGGCCCATAAACACCACTTTTTCACCGTCTGCCAGCGTCGGCATCTGGCGAGCCAGCGCCTGCATCAGAAGCATGTAGTCGTCGTGGCTGCTGAGCAGCGGTGCACCGATCACCATGCGTTTGAACAGATGCCGCAGGGTTTGTACCTCGTGGACAATTTTTTCGTATTCGTCACCGTTAATGATATGCAACGACTGGATCGCCACATCCTGATAGCCCAGGTCGGCCAGCTTTTGCAGGGCCTGCAAGGGGGTGTCGATGTGCAGATTGTCGCGGCGTTTGAGCTTGCGAATGATCATTGTGGAGGTAAAGGCCCGAAACAGCGTGCGATCGGGGCAGCTGGCGGCAAGTTCCCGTTCACAGGCCACAATATTTTTTTCACAAGTGTCGTGATAGCTGGTGCCGAAACTCACCACCAGAAGCGCTTTCTTCATGTTCTTTTCCTCACTGTGTGGCAAGCCAGCGCAGCAGTCGCTGCGAAAACGCATCCAGGCTTTCCAGTAGCTCCTCACCCGAAACCGCTGGCTGCGGGCGCGTAATAACAATGCAGGGGATCCCCGCGTCCAGACATGGCTGAACTTTTTCCTGATACCCGCCTTCCGCACCGGAGGCTTTGGTAATCATCACATCCGCGCGGCACTGACGGTAAAAGGCGGCATTGAACTCTGCGCTAAACGGCCCGCACATGGCGTAGATCTCGCCAACGCCAAAACCGTTTTCAACGCACTGCGTCATTACATCAGCAACGGGCAGCACCCGCGCCAGCAAGGTCTTCCCGGCAAGCCCCGCGCGCCATCGCGCCAGGTCTTTGCTGCCGGTCGTCAACAACACGCGCTGTCCAAGTCCGTGTGCGACTTTGCAGGCTTCGTCAATCGAGGCGACCTTGTACAAAAGTGGATGTTCCAGCTCCGGTAGTTGTTCCGGGCGCTGATAACGGCTTAGCAGCACGTTTGCCCGCCGACAGGCCGCGGCGATGTTCTGACTGACCACCTCGGCATAGGGGTGTGACGCATCCACCACCCAGCGGGTCTGGTTATCGTTAAGCCAGCGCAGCATGGCGTCAGGCTCCATCCGACCGCAGCGCACCTCGCCGCGAATATCTCCCGCCAGATGCTGTCCGGTGGGGGTTGCCACCGACAAGGTGTAACACACCCCGGCTGCGTCGAGTCGCTGGCAAATGGCCCGCGCATCGCTGGTGCCGCCAATGACCAGTACGTCGCCTGGCCTCACAACTCGTAGCCTCGCGGTGTGATCATCAAGCCGTCCGCTACGTAGGTTGCTTTGTTGCCGACAATGACCAGGCTTGTCATGTCAACCGGTTCAAAATCCATCTCGCCGAGAGTGGTTAGCCACTTCTCTTCTTTTTTACGTCCGGCGGATTTCACAATCCCCACCGGGGTTTGCGGGCTTTTGCTGGCCGCCAGCAGTTCGAATGCGCGCGCAAGGTGCCCTTCGCGGCCTCGGCTACGCGGATTGTAGAAGCAGATAACAAAGTCAGCTTCCCCGGCGGCGACAATACGTTTTTCAATGACCGGCCACGGGGTCAGTAAGTCGCTCAGGCTGATATGACAGAAGTCATGCATCAGCGGTGCGCCGAGCAGCGCCGCCGCCGCAATACTGGCGGTCATACCGGGGATCAGACGCACTTCCACGTCCAGTTTCTGTTTACTGACCAGTTCAAGAACCAGCCCCGCCATGCCGTAAATGCCAGCATCGCCGCTGCTGATAAGCGCCACGTTATGCCCGGCCTGCGCCAGTTCAATCGCCGCCTGGCAGCGCTCAATCTCTTTGCACATGCCAGTTTTGATCACCTGCTTATCGCCCGTGAACGCTTTCACCAGATGGGTGTAGGTCTTGTACCCCACCACGATCTCCGCAGCCTGCAAGGCTTCTGTCGCCTCCATGGTCATCATTGCCTGTGAGCCAGGGCCAATCCCGATAACAGTTAACATCAGTGTGAAACTCCCAAAGTAATAGTGACGCCCTGCTCACGCAGAGTCTCGCCAATCAGTTGCCCACGACTCATCAGCCAGGCTGCGGGGCCGGATACGCTTCCCACGCCGGTGGTCTGACGCACAAAGTCAGAGGCAGGGAAACGATGCTCATGCTGACGCAGGGCATCAGCGGTAAAGATTTCAAACGGCACATGCAGGCTTTCTGCCAGTTGCGTGAGCGCTTTTTCATGCTCTTTCAGGGTGATGCTGCCTATGGCGCGCAGTGCCAGGGGGTCGAAAGCGTATGCCTGCAACTGTTGCTTAAGCAGCCCTGACACCACTGCAAACGGGGTATCGCGGCGACAGCCAATGCCAGCCACTACACGTCGGGGAACCAGCTTGTAGACCGGCACCGCCAGTTCGGGCAGTTCAGACTGCACGGTCACGCAAATCAGCGCCGTCAACGCAGGCATATCGTCGAGAGAGGCCACCGGAATAAACCCACGCGTGTCGCAGCGTTCAACGTCATCGCGCAATGCGTCTTCACACCACAGGCCGATGCGTTCGCCGCTGACCAGCCAGTGGTTGATTGTCTTTACCGCTCCGCGCAGATCCTCCATTCGGGCATCCAACTGGCAGGCCAGCGTATCGAGCGCCGCCAGTTCGTTGACATCCGTTGCTGTGGTGATCACCGGGTCCGCACCAAGGATGCCGGCCAGATAACGAGCCAGCGCATTTGCCCCACCGAAATGGCCGGAAAGCAGGCTGATGACGTGCTGTCCGCGCTCATCGATAACGATCACCGCCGGGTCGCTGAATTTGTCATTAACCAGGGGGGCCAGTACCCGTACGGCAATCCCCGTCGCGCCGATAAACACCAACGCCGAGTGCTGTGTAAAAGCATCGCGCAGTGACCGGGCAAAACCGCCGTCAAAAGGCACAAACCCCTCTTCCAGCAATTTCTCGCTGGTATAGCAGGTCATGGGCAGCGATCCTTTCAACCGGTTCGCCAGAGCAACACCGCCGGGCGTCAGACAGAACAGAGCGATAGATTCAGGCTTTACGGTATTCATGGCTAAAATCCGCGGCATAAAGACGTGAGTAGTGGTACTCCTCGCCAAGGAACGATCCAACGAGGATCAGTGCGGTTTTACGAATACCGGCATTGCGAACTTTGTCAGCAATGTCCTCAAGGGTTCCGCGCACCGTCTGGCTTTCCGGCCAGGTGGCTTTATAAATCACCGCCACGGGCGTGGCTGCCGGATAACCGCCTTCGATCAGGCGCTCCGCCACCCGATTAATGCGCTGTACTGAGAGATAAATCGCCATTGAGGTCTGGTGGCTGGCAAAGGATTCCAGCTGTTCCAGCGGCGGAACCGGGGTACGACCTTCCAGGCGGGTAATAATCAGGCTCTGCGACACTTCCGGCACGGTATATTCCACGCCCAGTTCCGCAGCCGCCCCAAGAAAGGCACTCACGCCGGGAACGACCTTCCATTGAATACCGCGTTCAGTCAGCACTTCCCCCTGTTCACGCACTGAGCCATAAAGGGAGACATCACCGGTTTGCAGACGCACCACTACTTTTCCTGCTTTAACACCGGCCTCCATCAGGTCGATAATCTGTTCAAGGTGCAGTTCGGCGCTGTCGTGACACTCTGCGCCCGGTGGGCAGTATTCGAGCAGATCGGTATTAATGAGTGAGCCCGCGTAAATAACGACCTGTGCCTGCTGCAACAGGCGGTATCCTTTCAGGGTGATCAGCTCGCGGTCACCGGGGCCAGCACCGACAAACCAGACGGTTTGCGCATCAAATTGTTCAGCCATGAGACTCTTCCTTCTCGCAGGAAATCACAAAAACAGGGTTATTCGGTTTGAAGTAGTGGCCGCTGCCCAGCGCATGAAGAAGCGAAACCTGAATTTGCTGGCAGTCCAGCATGGCGACCTGGCAAGCAGCGAGGTGGCTCAGCGCACTGCTGAGGTTCTCCTGCAGGATAAAGGTCATTACCAGGCGTCCACCGGGGATCAGTTGGGCCAAAGACCAGTCAATAAGTTGGGTAAGATTGCCACCGCTGCCGCCCATAAAAACCGCGTCGGCGGGCTGGCCTATAAATAACGGCGCCACGCCCGGGACAATGGTGATATTGCGACAGCCAAAGTGCTGGCAGTTCTCTTCCAGCAGCCCCAGCGCCGCCGGATTACGCTCAATGGCTGTCACCTGCAATTGCGGGTGGCAGAGGGCAGCCTCAATGGAGACGCTGCCCGTGCCTGCGCCAATATCAATAAGATGACGCGCGCCGGATAAGTTCAGGCGTGAGAGCGCCAGCGCACGGACCACTTCTTTGGTCATCGGCACATTTTCACCGCGTAAAAACAGTTCATCTTTCATTGAGGATCACCACAACATTCATCTCATACTGCGCATGGACGTCACGGGCGAGCAGCCAGTGAATATGTTCGTTTTCCATCGCCAGATTTTCGCCAATCACCAGCCAGCGCTCACCCGCACCGCGTGCCACCAGGGCAGCGGCAATTTCCCGCGGCCCACAGCGGACATCGGTCACCATTGCGGTTTTAGGGGAACGGGCCAGCGCGTCAAAATCTACGTCGCGCCCGTGGGAGCTGGTAAGCCAGATATCATTCATATCGATACCGGTCTTCGCGCACAGATACTGCACAGCGCTGATGCCCGGAATAATGCGCACCTCTTCAATGCCGAACTCGGCCACCAGCCGTTTGCCAATGCCGTAAAACAGCGGGTCACCGGAGGCAAGCACCACCACGCGCTGATGCATCCGCTGCGCAATCCAGCGGATTAATCCGGGGATGTCAGCATCCAGCACGCGACGTTCGCCGGCAAAATCAGGAAACTGTTCGAGATGGCGTTTGCCGCCAATCAGGACATCCGCCTGCGCGACGGTATCCAGCGCCATTGGCGTCATTAAGGCCAGTGAGGCAGGCCCCATTCCTGCGACGGTTAGCATTGCAAATCCTCCACAATGTCCCGGAACGGGCGGTTCGCGCCGAGGATTTGGTTATCAAACGAAAACATGATGGCGTCGCACTGAGGGGGATTTTTGGTAAAGCGCAGGTTCTGCATGACACGTTGACAGATACGCTGCGCCAGATGGTTGTAGAGATGATTGAATCCCGCCGCATCGATGTGCTCCATCGCCGCTTCGGTGGTGTCACATTCGCTCACTTTGAGCAGTAAGTCATGCGGGGCGCCGAGCAGCGCCAGATGCGCCACCAGTGTTTCCATGCGTGCATCGGCAATATGGCTATGGGTGTGGAAGATCCCGGCGGCAATTTTTACCAGCTTACCTGGATGACCAATCAGCACAATTTGCCGATAACCCAGGCGAACGGCCTCTTCAATCATATAGCCCACGAAATTGCTCATGGTGACCACGATATCGCCGGAAAGTCCCATCTGTTCGCGGACAAAGCGCTCCCCGTGGTTGCCAGGCACCAGCACCACTCGTTCCAGCCCGGCTTCGTGTTTGATTTCCAGTTCCAGGGAAAGTGAGCGTTTCCAGCTCTCTTCAGACATTGGTGTGACAATACCAGTGGTACCGATAATCGAAATCCCGCCCAGAATGCCCAGCCTGCTGTTGTAAGTTTTTTGCGCCCGTTCTTCCCCTTCCGGTGCGAAGATTTCCACTTCGGCGCCGCGCGAAGGGCCGATCACTTCGCGTACGGCAGCTTCTATAGTCTGCCGCGGCGTACGGTTAATGGCAGCGCTGCCGACCGGCAGGCCAATGCCTTTGCGCGTCACCGTGCCCACACCTTCACCACCAGACAGCGCAATCTCTCCGCCTTCATTCAGCGTAACGCGAGCAAAAATCAACATGCCGTGCGTGGCATCGACATCATCGCCACCGTCTTTGCGGATAGCGGCTATACCCTGCTGACCTTCAATATGCGGAGATTCAACGTTAAGGCGCAGCGTGACGCCGGAGGGTGTGACAATCGACACCTGATGAATGATGTGCTGGCGCAGGACCATCAGCGCCGCAACCTTCGCCGCCGCTGTCGCGCAGGATCCGGTGGTATAGCCTTTGCGTAGCGCTTTGCCGTTGTGCCACACCGGAGCGTCGAACGTCTCTTCGCTCATTACGCCTCCCGCATAAAATACAAAAAGGCGTTAATGATAGCCGCCGCTACATTGCTGCCACCTTTGCGTCCCAGCGCGGCGATCCCCGGTAGCCCACTTTCCACCAGCGCATCTTTCGATTCCGCCGCGCCGACAAAGCCGACCGGGACGCCAACTACGCC
This sequence comes from Phytobacter palmae, assembly GCA_900112785.1. Classification (GTDB taxonomy): domain Bacteria; phylum Pseudomonadota; class Gammaproteobacteria; order Enterobacterales; family Enterobacteriaceae; genus Phytobacter; species Phytobacter palmae. Next base: position 110,112 of record FONB01000012.1, read on the forward strand.
GCGCACGCGGGGGTTTTGTTCCAGTAAGCGGAAGAGCGCGGTGGGGGCATTACCAAAGACGAAGATTTTGTCGCCCTCTTCGCTGAGCGCCAGATCTACTGCCGCCATTGAGCGAGTGATCCCCGCCTCTTTCGCTTTACGCACCACGCGAGGGTCACTGATATAGCACTTCACCTCACCGCCAAATTTTGCCAGCAGAGTTTTGTTGATTCCGGAAAGGGCCATCGTTGTGTCAGTGTAAAGCGTGCAGCCGCTGTGTATTGCCTGGCCGAGGCTTTCCAGCGCGTGCGGAGAAAACCACAGGATATCCAGCCAGTCGAAATCGGCGGTCGTGTGAATCACTCGTTTGATGATGGCTTCGTGCAGAGGGCTGGCAAAACGGTAGTCAGGCCGGGTTTCACGAATGATGTCGCCAATAATGACAAAACTTTTGTCTTCAATGGCCTGAGGTTGCTGTAAATAATCCATAGTTTTCATGAGATTGCTGCTCCTGCCAGCGTAACATGCGTAAGCGCAAATACGGCCAGTGCAAGGGTGGAGGCTACCCACATAAGGCGGATGGTTTGCGAAATATCGTCAACAGTGATGGCGCGGGTCTCATCGCCAATCCAGGGCTTTTCGACGCGCTGGCCAAAGTAATCATTTGGCCCGCCAAGCTGCACACCAAGCGCCCCTGCAACGGTGCCCTCCGGCCAGGCGCAGTTGGGACTGCTGTGATTACGTCGATCACGCCAGCCGATGCGAAATGCACGTGCCGGGTTCAGCCGGCAAAGCCAGGCGGCAACGCTTAACAACAGCCAGCTAAGGCGTGCCGGGATAAAATTGGCCACGTCATCAATACGCGCGCTCACCATGCCAATGGCACGATATTTTTCGTGTTTGTAGCCCACCATCGAATCGAGGGTATTAACAGCCTTGTAGGCCATCGCCAGCGGCGCGCCGCCCAGCAATAAAAAGAACAACGGAGCAATAACGCCATCCACGGTGTTTTCTGCCACGGTTTCCACGACCGCGCGGGTGATCTGCGGCGGCTGTAGTTGCGAGGTGTCGCGCCCGACAATCCAGGAGAGTTTTTCCCGGCTTTGAGCAAGCGTGCCGTGGCGTAAGGCCTGCTCGACTTCCCGTGCCGCATCAGCCAGACAACGCGCCGCCAGCAAGGTGTAAATCATCCACACCTCCACACACCAGCCGAGCCACGGATGGATTGCTTGCGCGAGAGTCAGCACACCGTATGCCGCGCCCCAGGTGGCCCCCACGACTACCACCCACATCACTCCACCACCGATACGCAAAGCACTATCCGAATGACAGACCCGGCGTACGACTCGCTGGGTCTGCGTGATCAGCGCGCCAATCCAGCGGACCGGATGCGGCCAGTGCGGAGGGTCACCCAGCCAGCGGTCAAGAAGCCAGGCGGCACACCAGGCAAGGATCGTCATAGCGCGCTCCTTGCGGCGGCTATCCAGCGGCTCAGCATGGTCGGACGTTGGGCAAAATGGATATGCAAATAGCTGGCGTAGGTGTTGCCCACCTGCCAGCCACCCTGCCACTGGGATAAGATCTTGCCATCCCGGATTTTCCGGCACTGCATGACCGCATCCTGCTCAGGGTTGAAATCAGAGTAGTGGAATTCATGTCCACGCAACGTCTCGCCTTCATCGGCAAGTAGCGTGGGCTGGCTGGCAGTCGCTTCGCAGTAACCAAAGCGGGTCAGGCCTTTTCCCATCTCGCTGTGGCCGGGTATCACCCCCACCATTGAATGAATATCGCCCGCGTCATCGCGCAGCGTAGAGCCGAGATACATCAGACCACCGCACTCGGCATAAATCGCCACACCGCGCCGGTGCGCCGAACGGATAGCTCCGAGCATGGATGTATTCGCAGAAAGGGCGCGGGCGTGGAGTTCCGGGTAACCGCCACCAAGCCAGAGCATCTGACATTCGGGCAATTCAGCGTCATGCAGTGGGCTAAAACGCACAATCTTCACACCCGTACTGCGTAGCAGCTCTATGTTATCGGGATAATAAAAGTTGAAAGCCTCATCATCAGCCAGTGCGAGCGTTAGCCCCTCCCCTTCGCCACATAGAGGTAAGGCGGGCCATTGCCCCTGCGGTAAAGACGGGAGTGTGCTCAGGGAAAGCAACGTATCGATATTCAGTGTTTGCGCGATACACCCGGCAAAATCACGCCAGGGTCGGGAATCGATGACAGATTCACGTGCAGTGACCAGCCCCAGATGACGTTCCGGTAGCGTCACCCCGGACGTGACAGGCACATAGCCCAGCGCAGGAATGCCGCAATAGTGTTCGATAGCATGCCTGAGCAACTGGTAATGGCTGTCGCTGTTGACGCGGTTAACAATAACACCCGCGATATTGAGTGCCGGGTCGAAATGTTGAAAACCCATTACCGTAGCGGCGATAGAGGTCGACACCGCTTTTCCTTCGACCAGCAAAATGACCGGTACGCCAAGCTGTTTTGCCAGTGCGGCGCTGCTGCAATAATTGGGGTCAGTGCCATAACCATCGTACAGGCCCATAACACCTTCAATCACGGCGATATCCGCGTCGCCCATTTGTTGATTAAACAAGGCATTCAGCGTCAGGGCGGGGAGCATAAAGCTGTCAAGGTTGCGGGACTCAACGCCCGTTACGGCGGTATGCCAGGCGGTATCGAGATAGTCCGGGCCGACTTTAAATGGCTGTACCCGCATACCGCGCTGCTGTAAAACGCTCAGCAAGCCAAGAGTAACGGTGGTTTTACCACAGCCACTTCCGGTACCGGCAAGGATAAAGGCGCGACGCCCGTCAGACATACCTTAAGACCCCGTTCAGGGTGGAAAGGCTGTGTCAGGCTGTGCGTAATTCCAGTCAATGACTGTACGCGTCTGAGCAACTGACTTCCCACCGAAGTTGTTGAGAGTAACCATCAGGTCGGTCTTCTGGCTTAGCGTCGTCCTCGCCCGTCCTTCCCAATCTTGCGATCAGTGGTGATTACGGGGTCGTCAGCATCACAGCAGCGGGGGCTGCGGGGGATTCTCACCCCCTTCCCAGCCGCGATAATTTGCGGCAAACCTGTTGGCTTCATTGTTCGTTTCACTGATACAGCATATTGCTGAAAAGTGATTTTGCTCCTGACTGCAATCTATCGCATCAGGGAAATAAAAACTGGTTCAGTTTATCCCTGCAGGGGCAATAATTTGTTGCGCTATAACAATTTATTGTCCAGCCTTCACTTGAATCTCTTATTTCGACGGCCTTCCAGGCAATTCTATTGATTTGGCAAATAACAAAATATTGTTATCGGAAATTTAATCGCCGTCATAGTTTGCATTATTCTGCAGGCGAAAAACTTGCGGCGTCACCTGGTATGTCTGGCGAAATACTTTGCAAAAATAGCTCGTTTGAGAAAAACCTAAGTTGCGGGCGATGCTGGCGATACTCCAGTCACTGTGGCAAAGCATTTCACGAGCACTGGCCATACGCTGGCGATTCACCCAGGCATTAAAGCCAATTCCCTGATATTTTTTGAACAGTTTACTGAAATAGTACGGGCTGAGATAAACATGCGCCGCAACATCTTCCAGGCGCAACTCATCCGAGAGATGGGCATCAATATAGCGCAACGCCTTTTTCATCTTACTGTCATGCGGCCCCTGATTTCGACTCGTTCGCCCCGTCTCCTGCGCCTGTTGCTGATCTTTGATGACAACAAAGTTGAGCTGTTTTTTAAGACAATTTTCGACAATCAGCTTAAGCAGATCTGCCGATGCGATAACCCGGGAGTAATCCATCTCTGGTACATTCAGAAACTCATCCATTAATTTCTGATCCGCCTGCCAGCGATCATCAATATTAAGAATATTAATGAGTTCAACATTATCGCCTTCCCGCAAACGCACCTGCCCACACAGTACAAACCCGACCAGGTGCCCGGCAATGACCAGAGGAATAGAAAAGTCGGTAAGTCCGGCGTGACAACGGTAGATACAGGGTTGGTTGGATTTAGAGGCTTCGAAGCCGCCACAACGATCGCTCATACGACACCGTGCGCTGTGCTGCGGGTTCTGACGCATCAACTGGCAAAACGGGGTGAAGTTGAAAAGCTCGGAAATTTCTTCGCCGTGGATATTAACGACAACAACGGCCAGACCGGTGGCTTGTGCAAAATCCTGGGCGATTTTATTAATGAGTTCGGAGTTTAGTGCACTCGCAGAAATCATGATAAAACCTCTCAGTTAATTTTAATTTATTGTTATAAACAAACCTATTTTGTTTACACATCATTCATATTAAATAACTATAAATAACATTGAACGACCATAGGTTGAATTCAAGATAACAAAAGTCTCCCTTTCCAGGGAGACGATTAAGTGCGTTCGTGAAAGCAGATCACGAAATAATTTCACACTGGCATTTATTGCATCAGGCTATTCTGAATATGCTTCAGTTTTCACTTTCCTCAAGTTTGCACGCATTGCAGGGCAGATTTTTACCAATCAGATAACGATAGCAGGCAGCCCCCGCGCATCCCCCGATAACAGTGGCGAACATCGGTACCAGGAAATAAGGGATTTCGCGCCCGCCCGTAAAGGCGATTTTGCCCCAGCCTGCCAGGAACAAGAAAATTTTCGGACCGAAGTCGCGGGCCGGATTCATGGCGAAGCCGGTTAGCGGCCCTAAAGAAGCACCGATGACCGCGACCAGGATACCAATCAACAGCGGAGCCAGTGGGCCACGCGGTACGCCGTTACCATCATCCGTTAACGCCATGATCATGCACATAAAGATGGAAGTAATCACGATTTCCACCAGAGCAGCCTGCCAGATACTTAATGCCGGAGCCGCATATGTAGTAAACAGGCCCGCCAGTTGCAAGCTCTCTGCGCTTCCCCGCACCAGATTATGCGCGGTTTCATATTCGACAAACACATTATGGTAGAGCAGATAGACCATTGCCGCGCCACCGCACGCACCGGCTATTTGCGCAATAATATAGGGCACGACTTTACGCACGGGAAAACAGGCGAAAAGCCATAACGCAATGGTAACCACAGGGTTAAGATGCGCTCCAGACACTCCTGCGGTGAGATAGACAGCCAGGGAAATGCCCAGCCCCCAGATGATGCAAATTTCCCACCATCCAAGCGTCACACCGGCAACTTTCATGGCGCACAGGCATCCGATCCCAAAAAACATAAACAGGCCTGTGCCTAAAAACTCGGCAATACATTGCGCCTTAAGTGAATCATTCATATGTCATCTTCCTGGTTGGGTCACATTCACACCAGCACGCCTGAAGCTGGCAGCAGAGTACAACGCCGGTCACTATAGAAATACGATGCTGAAAAGTGTTGGCAACCTCAGAGTAAAAATGCCAAAAAAATCGCTTCTTAATAACAATATTTTGCCATTCAGGTTAATTGAATATCGGGCTGAATCCTATTTCATTGGCTATTATCCGCCTAATTGAAATAACAAATTATTGTTATTTTTCCTGTGTCGTTTTACAGCATTGCTCACAGAATTATTTCGCACGCGCAAATATCACAACATATTTATAAAGTCACTATCAAAAATGTAAATATGAAATTTGAATAGCAATATTTTGCTATAACAAAACCATTAAAATAACCACGAAAATCAAATAGATAAACACAAATCTGGCAATTATTTATTTTAATTAAACCAGGAAGTTCCGAATGTAATTTCAGGACAGCCATTCTTTTTCCTCGCTTATTTGTATAGTCCAAAAATCGGGACAACCTTATCGAGGTCTTTATGCAACAAGAAGCATTAGGAATGGTGGAAACCAAAGGCTTAACGGCCGCAATTGAAGCCGCAGATGCGATGGTGAAATCCGCCAATGTCATGTTAGTGGGCTACGAGAAAATAGGTTCTGGCCTGGTGACAGTCATTGTTCGCGGCGATGTTGGCGCCGTGAAAGCAGCAACGGATGCAGGTGCTGCCGCAGCCGCTCAGGTGGGTGAAGTGAAAGCCGTACACGTCATTCCGCGTCCGCACACTGATGTTGAAAAAATCCTACCTAAGGGAATTAGCCAATGAGTAGCAATGACCTGGTGGAACAGATCATGGCTCAGGTGATCGCCAAAGTGTCATCACCGACACCCGCGATCTCCCCCACTGTAACCCATCCCAAACGAGAGACGGCTATGGCAGAAAAAAGCTGCAGTTTAACGGAATTTGTTGGTACGGCGATCGGCGACACCGTCGGTCTGGTGATTGCAAACGTCGATAGCGCGTTGCTTGATGCGATGAAGCTGGAAAAACGCTACCGCTCAATCGGCATTCTCGGCGCACGTACTGGCGCAGGCCCGCACATCATGGCGGCAGATGAAGCCGTCAAGGCAACCAACACCGAAGTGATCAGCATTGAATTACCGCGTGATACCAAAGGCGGAGCGGGCCATGGCTCACTGATCCTCTTCGGTGGCAATGATGTCTCCGACGTCAAACGTGCCGTCGAGGTTGCGCTAAAAGAACTCGATCGTACCTTCGGCGATGTTTATGCCAACGAAGCAGGTCACATTGAAATGCAATACACCGCTCGCGCCAGCTACGCGCTGGAGAAAGCCTTTGGTGCACCGGTTGGCCGTGCCTGTGGCGTGATCGTTGGCGCACCGGCCTCCGTCGGGGTGTTAATGGCCGATACAGCGCTGAAATCCGCCAATGTGGAAGTGGTGGCCTATAGCTCACCGGCAAAAGGCACCAGCTACAGCAACGAAGCCATTTTGATCATTTCCGGCGATTCCGGCGCCGTGCGTCAGGCCGTCATTTCGGCCCGTGAGATCGGTAAAACCGTGCTGGGCACAATGGGTTCTGAGCCGAAAAACGACCGCCCGTCTTATATCTGATAACAGAGAGGCTGTTTCATGAGATCGAAACGATTTGAAGCGCTGGCGAAACGCCCTGTTAACCAGGACGGCTTTGTGAAGGAGTGGATTGAAGAAGGCTTTATCGCAATGGAAAGCCCGAACGATCCTAAACCCTCCATTCGTATTGTCGACGGCGTGGTTACTGAACTGGACGGTAAACCTGCCAGTAAATTTGACCTGATAGACCACTTTATCGCCCGCTACGGTATCAACCTGGATCGCGCGGAAGAAGTTATGGCAATGGACTCTGTCAAACTCGCCAATATGCTCTGCGATCCTAACGTTAAGCGCAGCGACATTGTGCCGCTCACCACTGCAATGACCCCGGCAAAAATCGTCGAAGTGGTGTCACATATGAATGTGGTGGAAATGATGATGTCGATGCAGAAAATGCGCGCACGTCGCACCCCATCACAGCAGGCACACGTCACTAACGTCAAAGACAACCCGGTACAAATTGCCGCCGATGCTGCAGAAGGCGCGTTCCGCGGATTTGACGAACAGGAAACCACCGTCGCGGTCGCCCGTTATGCCCCTTTCAATGCCATCGCACTGTTGGTCGGTTCACAGGTTGGTCGTCCTGGCGTATTAACCCAATGTTCGCTGGAAGAAGCAACCGAACTGAAACTGGGTATGCTCGGCCACACCTGCTATGCGGAAACCATCTCTGTTTATGGTACTGAGCCTGTGTTTACCGATGGCGACGATACGCCATGGTCAAAAGGCTTCCTGGCCTCATCCTATGCATCGCGCGGCCTGAAAATGCGCTTTACCTCCGGTTCAGGGTCAGAAGTTCAGATGGGTTATGCCGAAGGCAAATCCATGCTTTACCTGGAAGCGCGCTGCATTTACATCACCAAAGCCGCCGGTGTTCAGGGTCTGCAAAACGGATCGGTAAGCTGTGTGGGGGTACCTTCTGCCGTGCCGTCAGGTATACGCGCTATCCTTGCCGAAAACCTGATTTGTGCCGCTCTGGATCTGGAGTGCGCGTCCAGTAATGACCAGACATTTACCCATTCGGATATGCGTCGTACCGCCCGTTTGCTGATGCAATTTTTGCCGGGCACCGATTTTATCTCCTCCGGTTATTCCGCTGTGCCGAACTACGACAATATGTTCGCCGGTTCCAACGAAGATGCGGAAGACTTTGACGATTACAACGTTATCCAGCGCGACCTCAAAGTTGATGGCGGTTTACGCCCGGTGCGTGAAGAAGATGTTATCGCCATTCGCAACAAAGCGGCTCGCGCTTTGCAGGCCGTCTTCGCCGGTATGGGATTACCGCCTATCACTGACGAAGAAGTGGAAGCGGCAACATACGCCCACGGCTCAAAAGATATGCCAGAGCGCAATATCGTCGAAGACATCAAATTCGCTCAGGAAATCATCAACAAGAACCGTAACGGTCTCGAAGTGGTAAAAGCCCTCGCCCAGGGCGGCTTTAAAGATGTCGCACAAGACATGCTGAATATTCAAAAAGCCAAACTGACGGGTGACTACCTGCATACCTCCGCCATCATCGTCGGCGACGGGCTGGTGCTCTCTGCGGTAAACGATGTGAACGACTATGCCGGTCCGGCAACAGGTTATCGCCTGCAAGGTGAACGCTGGGAAGAGATCAAAAACATCCCGGGCGCACTCGATCCGAACGAATTGGGCTAAGGGGTGAATGATGGAAATCAACGAAAAATTGCTGCGCCAGATCATCGAAGATGTACTGGCAGAGATGCAAACCAGCGATAAAAAAGTCTCGTTTAGCGCCCAACCTGGTAGTGCGGTAAAACCCGCAGCAACGGCAGAAGGCGGCTTTCTGACGGAAATTGGCGAAGCGAAACCCGGCACTCAACAAGATGAAGTGATCATCGCCGTTGGCCCAGCTTTCGGTCTTTCGCAAACCGTGAATATCGTCGGTTTGCCGCACAAGAGCATCCTGCGTGAAGTCATTGCCGGTATTGAAGAAGAAGGCGTGAAAGCGCGTGTGATTCGCTGCTTCAAATCGTCTGACGTGGCGTTCGTCGCCGTGGAAGGCAACCGCCTTAGCGGCTCGGGTATCTCCGTGGGTATTCAGTCAAAAGGCACAACGGTCATTCATCAGAAGGGATTGCCGCCGCTTTCCAACCTGGAACTTTTCCCGCAGGCACCACTGCTGACGCTGGAAACCTACCGTCAGATTGGCAAAAACGCAGCGCAATACGCGAAACGCGAATCGCCGCAACCCGTACCGACTCTGAACGATCAGATGGCACGGCCGAAATATCAGGCCAAGTCCGCCATTCTGCATATCAAAGAGACCAAGTACGTCGTGACCGGGAAAAACCCGCAAGAGTTGCGCGTTGCGCTTTAAAAGGACAACACCATGAATTCTGACGCAATTGAATCAATGGTTCGTGATGTGCTGAGCCGTATGAATAGCCTGCAGGGAGCAACCCCGGTAATGGCATCAACCGCGCCATCAGGCAGCACCACGCATCAGGCCAAAGTTAGCGATTACCCGCTGGCGAACAAACATCCGGAGTGGGTGAAAACATCCACCAATAAAACCCTCGATGAGCTAACGCTGGAGAGCGTGCTGAACGGGAAAATTACCGCACAGGATATGCGAATCACCCCGGAAACCCTGCGTATCCAGGCATCTATCGCCAAAGATGCAGGACGTGACCGACTGGCTATGAACTTCGAGCGGGCGGCGGAACTGACCGCCGTACCAGATGATCGCATCCTTGAGATTTACAACGCACTGCGTCCCTACCGTTCAACGAAGCAAGAGTTGCTGGATATCGCAGAGGACCTGGAAAGCCACTATAAGGCAAAAATTTGCGCAGCGTTTGTACGTGAAGCGGCAGCGCTTTACGTCGAACGGAAGAAACTCAAAGGCGACGATTAAACACAGGGATGACTTATGCGTTATATAGCTGGCATTGATATTGGTAACTCGTCAACCGAGGTGGCACTGGCCACCATGGATGAAACTGGCGCACTGAACATTGTGAGCAGTTCGCTTGCGGAAACGACGGGTATTAAAGGCACGCTGCGCAATGTATTCGGCATTCAGGAAGCGCTGAACAAAGTTGTCGCCAGTGTGGGTATCTCTGTCAGCGATATCTCGCTTATACGCATTAACGAAGCGACACCGGTAATCGGTGATGTGGCGATGGAAACCATCACGGAAACCATCATCACTGAATCAACAATGATAGGCCATAACCCCAAAACACCCGGAGGCATCGGGCTGGGGGTAGGTATCACTATCACGCCGGAAGAGCTTCTGACCCGTCCAGCGGATCAACCTTATATTCTGGTTGTTTCCGCTGCATTCGATTTTTCCGATGTTGCGCGCATGGTTAATGCCTCAACGCAAGTCGGCTATCACATTAACGGCATCATATTGCAGCGCGACGATGGCGTACTGGTCAATAACCGTCTTGAGCGCCCTGTCCCCATTGTTGACGAAGTGCTTTATATCGAGCGCATTCCGATGGGGATGCTCGCCGCCGTCGAAGTGGCGATGCCTGGAAAAGTTATCGAAAGTCTCTCTAACCCTTACGGCATCGCGACTGTCTTTTCCCTGAGCGCCGATGAGACACGCAACATCGTGCCCGTTGCCAGGGCGCTGATTGGCAACCGTTCCGCTGTCGTCGTGAAAACCCCTTCTGGTGATGTAAAAGCCCGCTCGATCCCCGCAGGGAACATTGAGCTTATAACCCAGGGCAGAACGCTGAAGGTCGACGTTGCCAACGGGGCCGATGCCATCATGAAAGCAGTGAATGAGTGCCCCAGGCTGGATAACGTCACCGGCGAGGCTGGTACCAATATTGGCGGCATGCTGGAACATGTTCGCCAGACCATGGCAGAACTCACTAACAAACCCAGCAGCGATGTGTTTATCCAGGATCTACTCGCTGTCGATACCGCCGTACCGGTCAACGTAACAGGGGGGCTGGCGGGTGAATTCTCACTCGAACAAGCCGTTGGCATCGCCTCTATGGTCAAATCAGACCGCCTGCAAATGGCCATGATCGCCCGCGAAATCGAGCAAAAGCTACACGTTGATGTGCAGGTGGGTGGTGCAGAAGCAGAAGCCGCCATCTTTGGTGCCCTCACCACGCCGGGCACATCGAGGCCGCTGGCCATTCTTGATCTTGGAGCCGGCTCGACTGACGCCTCTATTATTACGCCGCAGGGGCAAATTACCGCCACCCATCTGGCCGGAGCCGGAGACATGGTGACGATGATCATCGCTCGCGAACTGGGGCTGGAGGATCGCTACCTTGCGGAGGAAATCAAAAAGTACCCGCTGGCGAAAGTCGAAAGCCTTTTTCACCTGCGTCATGAAGACGGCAGCGTGCAATTTTTCCCTGCCCCTCTTCCACCCGCGGTATTTGCCCGCGTATGCGTCGTGAAACCCGATGAACTGGTACCGCTGCCTGGAGACCTGGTGCTGGAAAAAGTGCGCCTTATTCGCCGCAGCGCCAAAGAGCGCGTCTTTGTCACCAATGCCCTGCGCGCACTACGCCAGGTAAGTCCAACCGGAAACATTCGCGATATTCCATTCGTAGTGTTGGTTGGCGGCTCCTCGCTCGATTTCGAAATACCGCAGCTCGTCACTGATGCCCTTGCCCATTACCGACTGGTGGCCGGACGGGGAAATATCCGGGGCGTCGAAGGCCCACGAAACGCAGTGGCAACGGGACTGATCCTTTCCTGGCAGAAGGAGCATGCCAATGGTCGTTAAGCAGGACAGCCCGGTCATCGTTATCACGGCGCTCGCAGAGTGCCAGCCGCAGTGGCAGGAAGTACTGTGGGGAATTGAAGAAGAAGGCATTCCCTGGCGCTGGCAACAGGCCGCCGGGCTTGATGTCGTCGCCCATGCCTGGCAGGCGGCGAACCAATCGGCGCTACTGGTTGGTATCGCCTGCGATAGCCAGCAACTGGTTATCCATTACCGAAATTTACCCGCATCAGCGCCGCTTTTTACGCTGATGCTTCATGAAGACCTCCAGTCCCGGCGCAAGGCAGGTAATAACGCCGCCAGACTGGTGAAGGGGATACCGTTCCGGTAACCACTTTTATCCATAAACAGGAGAAACGCAGTATGAACAACGCATTGGGACTGGTTGAAACAAAAGGTCTGGTGGGTGCAATCGAAGCCGCCGATGCCATGGTGAAATCCGCCAACGTGCAACTGGTAGGTTACGAAAAAATTGGTTCGGGTCTGGTCACAGTCATGGTGCGCGGTGACGTGGGTGCAGTGAAAGCCGCCGTTGACGCAGGCGCTGCGGCAGCCAGCGCGGTGGGTGAAGTGAAATCTTGTCACGTAATCCCGCGTCCGCACAGCGACGTCGAAGCCATTTTACCGAAATCAGCCTGACTGGCAGAGAAAGGAGCACAGCGTGAAGCAATCACTCGGATTACTTGAAGTTAGCGGTCTGGCGCTGGCTATCAGCTGCGCGGATGTTATGGCGAAAGCCGCTTCCATCACGCTGCTGGGTATGGAAAAGACCAATGGCTCTGGCTGGACGGTAATCAAAGTCGCCGGCGATGTGGCCTCTGTTCAATCGGCCATCATCACTGGCGCCAACTTTGCGCAAACACGTAACGGGTTGGTGGCACAAAAAGTCATTGCGCGGCCAGCGGAGGGAATTCTGGCCTCTGCGCCAAAGCTTGCAGTCATCCCTAAAGCACCTCCTGTGTTAACAACAACAGCGGAAACCCCGTCTCAGAGCATTGAGAACGCGCTGGCACTACATGAAGAAACGTTCGCCGCTTCCGAACCGGCGACGATTCACCGGGTGACCTGCAACCTCTGCCTTGACCCGGCGTGCCCACGTCAGAAGGGAGAGCCGCGCTCGCTGTGTATTCATAGCGGTAAGCGAGGGGAATAAACATGGATAAACAGTTAGTCGAAAATGTGGTCACCCGGGTTCTGGATGAGATGCGTACGCATCCCATTCCTCTGGGTATATCGAACCGACATATCCATCTTTCACCTGAGGATTTCGAGCGGTTATTTCCAGGTCAGAGGGTGACGGTTAAAAAAGCGTTGCTGCAACCCGGTTATTTTGCGGCGGAGCAGACCGTCACGCTGGCAGGACCAAAAGGGCAACTAAAAAATGTGCGCCTGCTTGGCCCGCTACGCGGCGCCAGCCAGGTCGAGATTTCTCGTACGGACGCCCGTACGTTGGGTATCGCCGCCCCGCTGCGGATGTCCGGCAATCTGGCGGATACACCAGGCATCAAGCTGGTGAGTCCGTATGCGGAAATCGACTTACCCAACGGCGTCATCGTCGCACAACGGCACATTCATATGTCGCCGCTGGACGCCCTGGTTCTGCGCGTTTCCCATGGCGATAACGTCTGCGTTGCAATTGAAGGCACCGGGCGCCGGGTGATTTTTGATGATGTCGCCATCCGCGTGGCGCCGGGTTTGCTTCTCGAAATGCATATCGATACCGATGAAGCGAATGCCTGTGGCGCAGATGAACCCGGCGCTTGCGTTCGTCTGGTACCACGCGCATGAACAGCGAACAGTTGGCGCACATTGTCGAGCGGATCGTTACCCGCCTGCAGGCCAGGCAGGGCAACACTCTTACGCTCAGACAGGAAGAGCTGCGTCATGCCTCTGTGATGAAGTTTTTTCTGAACCATGACGCGCTCTGCGTACAACAAACCGATCTGTGTTTTCTGGGGGCGCTGGCAGACGGCGACCAGGACAACACTGCCGTTGCACACCTGTTTGAAGCTCTGGCGTTGGGCTTGTCCGTGAGTATTACATTAAACAGCAGGCTGCTGCCCTGCCTGCCCCTGAAAACGCTGGCAAAACTGCCTGTGACGTTTATGGATGAGCAAGGAAGCATGGTGGTAATCCATCAGGCAAAAGTATTGAGTTACCGCGATGTCGCGGGCCTCAACGCATGCTGGCTTGCTATCTCACGTAAAACGGTCATCACGGCGCTGGCCCGCGACGCGGTAATTTCGCAATACATACGACTCGTGAAGCAGGAGTAAAGCATGCATCTCGCAAGGGTAACTGGCTCGGTGGTCTCGACACAAAAATCGGCTTCTCTGGTGGGCAAAAAACTGCTGCTGGTCCGGCGGGTTTCGGCAGACGGCGAACTTCCTGTCAACCCATTACAGGGTGATGAAGTGGCCGTCGATTCCGTTGGTGCAGGTGTCGGCGAACTGGTTCTGCTCAGCAGTGGGTCCAGTGCGAGGCATGTTTTTTCCGGACCGAACGAAGCCATTGATTTGGCAGTAGTCGGCATTGTCGACACCCTGTCGCGCTAAGGAGGAATGATGGCCATTTATACCCGCACTGGCGACGCTGGCACTACGGCCCTGTTTAGCGGCCAGCGCGTCAGCAAAACACATCCACGCGTCGAGGCATACGGCACGCTGGATGAACTCAACTCCCAGTTGAGTCTCTGTGCGTGCGCCGTGCAAGTCCCTGCCAGCAAGCCATTTCTGGAAGCGGTGCAACAGCAGATTTTCTGGTTTAGCGCCGAACTGGCGAGCGAAAGCGAAACACCCTCGCCAAAACAGCGCTATGTCAGCGCCCAAGATATTGCCGCTCTGGAGCAGGCAATAGATAAGGCGATGTCTCAGGTCGACAACGTGCATAGTTTTGTGCTGCCAGGACGCTGCGAAGCAGCTGCCCGCTTGCATGTTGCCCGGACACTGGCCCGCAAAGCCGAACGTCGACTGGTGGAGTTGAGTGAACAAGTAAACGTCCGTCAGGTGCTGATGCGCTATATCAACCGCCTTTCCGACTGCTTATATGCACTGGCGCGCCTGGAAGATCACCAGGTACACCAGGAAAAAGTGATTCACGAAATCGCGATGCGCTACCGCGCTGCGGCGCAAGTCATACCGGCGAAAGCCACCGCAATGTCACTTTCATTTCATGATCTTCATCAGCTTGCAAAAGCGGCAATGAAGCGTGCTGGCGACCTTAACGTGCCGGTGGTGATAAGCGTCGTGGACGCCCACGGCATCGGCATGCTGACCTGGCGTATGCCCGACGCGCTGCTGGTCAGTAGCGACCTGGCGCCGAAGAAAGCATGGACGGCAGTCGCGATGAAATCGGCCACACATGAACTTTCTGATGGAGTGCAACCCGGACGCGCGCTGTATGGGTTAGATGCGCACATGGAAGGCAAAGTCGTCACGTTTGGCGGCGGTTTCCCCATCTGGCGTGACGGCAACATTATTGGTGGTCTTGGTATCAGCGGTGGTTCCGTTGAACAAGACATGGACATTGCTCAGACCGCACTTGCGGCGATTAACACGGGAAAAAAATAATGAATACGACCGAACTTGAAGCCCTGATTCGCACCATCCTGAGCGAACAACTGACACCTGCACCAGAGAAAAAAGAGATCTGCACAAAAGGAGTGTTCGGCACGCCGAATGAGGCTATCAACGCAGCACACCAGGCCTTCCTGCGCTACCAACAGTGCCCCTTAAAAACCCGTAGCGCCATTATTTCCGGAATTCGCAATGAACTGGCTGCATATCTGGCCGAACTGGCGGAAGAGAGCGCCACAGAAACCGGTATGGGCAACAAAGAAGATAAGTTTCTCAAAAACAAAGCCGCGCTGGAAAATACCCCGGGTATTGAAGATCTCACCACCACTGCGCTGACTGGCGACGGCGGCATGGTGTTATTCGAATATTCCCCGTTTGGCGTTATTGGTTCCGTTGCACCCAGCACGAACCCGACCGAAACCATCATTAACAACAGTATCAGTATGCTGGCAGCAGGAAATACCGTTTATTTCAGTCCGCATCCGGGTGCGAAAAAGGTTTCGCTCAAGCTGATCCGCATGATCGAAGATATCGCTTTCCGCCATACCGGTATTCACAACCTGGTGGTGACCGTAGCCGAGCCCACTTTCGAAGCCACCCAGCAGATGATGGCACATCCCAAAATCGCCCTGCTGGCAATTACCGGTGGTCCTGGCATTGTTCTGATGGGCCTTAAGAGCGGCAAAAAAGTGATCGGCGCCGGTGCCGGAAACCCACCGTGTATTGTTGACGAAACCGCCGATCTGGTGAAAGCAGCGGAAGACATCATCAATGGCGCATCCTTCGATTACAACCTGCCCTGTATCGCGGAAAAGAGCCTGATTGTTGTTGACTGCGTTGCAGATCGCCTGATGCAACAGATGCAGGCATTTGGTGCGTTGCGCATTACCGGTGCGGATATCGACAAACTTCGTGCCGTCTGTATCCAGGATGGGGTGGCCAACAAAAAACTGGTCGGTAAAAGTCCTTCACACATTCTGCAAGCCGCAGGTCTGAGCGTGCCGCCCAAAGCCCCGCGCCTGTTGATCGCCGAAGTACAAGGCAACGACCCGTTGGTTACCGCAGAGCAGTTAATGCCCGTACTGCCTGTCGTTCGGGTTAACGACTTTGATGCCGCCCTCGCCCTTGCCCTCGTTGTTGAGGAGGGTTTGCACCACACGGCGGTGATGCATTCACAAAATGTCTCCCGCTTAAATCTGGCTGCTCGCAGCCTGCAGACCTCCATCTTTGTGAAAAACGGACCGTCTTATGCAGGCATTGGCGTCGGCGGTGAAGGCTTTACCACCTTCACCATCGCAACACCAACCGGCGAAGGTACAACATCGGCAAAAACTTTTGCACGTTCACGCCGTTGCGTACTGACCAACGGCTTCTCCATTCGCTAATTGAGGTCGTTATGAAGAGATTTTCGCTGCAAACGAGACTCTACAGCGGAGCAGGAAGCCTTGAGGTGCTTAAACGCTTTCGTAACAAGCACATATGGGTTGTCTGCGACGGTTTTCTTGCCAGCTCACCACTTATTGAAATACTGCGCAAGATGATTCCGACAGACAACCGCGTCAGCGTCTTTAGCGACATTACACCGGATCCGACCATCGCCACGGTTGTGAAAGGCATAACGCAGATGCATTCACTCCAGCCACAGGTGGTTATTGGTTTCGGCGGCGGCTCCGCGCTGGATGCGGCAAAAGCGATCGTCTGGTTCAGCAAACAACAGGACATCAATATCGAAACCTGTGTCGCTATTCCTACCACCAGCGGCACTGGCTCAGAGGTGACCAGCGCATGCGTGATAAGCGATCCCGATAAAGGCATCAAATATCCCTTGTTCGATGATGCGCTTTATCCCGATATCGCCATTCTCGACCCGGCACTTGTCGTCAGCGTTCCCCCCGCTATCACGGCGAATACCGGCATGGATGTGCTGACCCACGCCCTTGAAGCCTATGTGTCGCCTCGGGCCAGCGATTTTACCGATGCGCTGGCAGAGAAAGCAGCACAGTTAGTGTTTCAGTACCTGCCAACGGCGGTACGTAAAGGAGATTGCCTGGCGACACGTGGCAAAATGCACAATGCCGCCACCCTTGCCGGAATGGCATTCAGTCAGGCAGGGTTAGGCATTAATCACGCTATCGCCCATCAACTTGGGGGGCAATTTCACCTGCCGCATGGGTTGGCTAACGCACTGCTGCTGGGTGCAGTCATCCGCTTTAATGCCAGCGATAGACGTGCAGCGAAGCGCTATTCCCGGCTGGCAAAAGCCTGCCATTTATGCCCGCCAGGCGCGAATGAAGTGGTCGCTATTAATTCACTGATTCGCCAGATCGAGCAGCTTCGTCAGCAGTGTGAGATGCCGACTCTTACAACTGCGCTGAAAGCAGACAAAGGCAAATTCCGTGAGCGGATCCCTGCCATGGTGCAGGCTGCGCTGGCGGATGTCACGCTCAAAACTACACCTCGCCCCGCTGATGGCGATGACATTCGACATCTCCTGGAGGAATTGCTGTGAGTGAAGCGGCCCTTCTCTCGCCCCCCTGGGGCGAACTAACTCCGGTAACGGCTGAGACCATTCGTCAGCGCGTACGCGAAGCTGGCGTCGTTGGCGCTGGCGGCGCCGGGTTTCCAACCCATGTAAAACTACAGGCACAGGTCGAAATTTTTCT
This sequence comes from Phytobacter palmae, assembly GCA_900112785.1. GTDB lineage: Bacteria > Pseudomonadota > Gammaproteobacteria > Enterobacterales > Enterobacteriaceae > Phytobacter > Phytobacter palmae. The sequence goes on from FONB01000012.1 coordinate 127,974, forward strand.
GGTTAATGCCGCCGAATGCGAACCGATGCTGAAAGTAGATCAGCAATTAATGGCACAACAGTCGGCACGACTGGTACGTGGCGTGCTTTATGGCATGACAGCAACAGGCGCTACAGAGGGCATTATTGCGCTCAAAGAAAAATATCGCGCCGCCATTGCCGCACTTACCCCACTGCTACCTGCGCAGATTCGTCTGCATATTCTGCCTGACGTCTACCCCGCCGGAGACGAAGTTATCACTATCTGGATGGCGACCGGGCGTCGTGTACCGCCTGCCGCGCTGCCAGTTACCGTTGGGGTGGTCGTCAATAACGTGCAGACCGTCCTCAATATCGCACGTGCCGTGGAACAGCAATACCCCGTGACCCGCAGAACCCTGACGGTAAACGGTGCGGTACGTCATCCTGTGACCGTAACGGTCCCGCTGGGTATATCGTTACGGGAAGTGCTGGATCTGGCGGGTGGTGCCACATCAGACGACCCCGCTTTTATTAACGGAGGTCCGATGATGGGCGGACTATTGCCATCGCTGGATTCGCCTGTGACAAAAACCACAGGCGGCCTGCTGGTACTGCCGAAATCGCACTCGCTGATTCAACGCCGTCTGCAAGACGATCGTACCGTGCTGTCTATCGCCCGTACCGTCTGCGAACAGTGCAAGTTATGCACCGATCTCTGTCCAAGACATTTGATAGGCCATGAATTGTCACCTCACCTTCTGGTGCGTGCCGTCAATTATCAAAATGTTGCTACGCCGCAAACGCTGCTAAGTGCCCTGACCTGTTCTGAATGCAATGTCTGCGAAAGCGTTGCCTGCCCGACAGGTATCTCACCGATGAGGATCAACCGTCTGCTTAAAGCTGAATTACGCGCCAGCGGCGCACGCTATAACGGGTCACTGCGCGAGGCTGACAAGATGGCGCGCTATCGCCTGATCCCCGTCAAGCGTCTGGTGACCAAACTTGGCCTGCACGACTGGTATCAGGATGCGCCGCTGGAAGAGCACGTCATTACCCCTTCACAGGTCGTATTGCCGCTGCGCCAGCATATTGGTGTGCCAGCGATTCCCTGTGTAAAAGAGGGTGAAATCGTCACACGGGGGCAACGTATTGCCGACGTTCCCGAAGGTGCACTGGGGGTGCCCCTTCATGCCAGTATCGACGGCGTTATTGCATCAGTCACAGATAAAGCCATTACAGTTGTACGAGGATAACCATGTCACAGGCAATTGGAATACTTGAATTAACCAGCATAGCCAAAGGCATGGAATTGGGTGATGCCATGCTCAAAAGCGCTAATGTGACACTTCTGGTCAGTAAGACGCTTTGCCCCGGTAAATTTTTAGTCATAGTGGGAGGCGATGTAGGAGCAGTCCAGCAAGCCATTGCCACAGGCGACAGCCAGGCCGGAGAGATGCTGGTCGACAGTCTGGTCCTTCCCAATATTCATGCCAGCGTCCTGCCTGCCATTAGCGGGCTCAATGCCGTAGATCAACGCCAGGCAGTGGGGATCGTTGAGACCTGGAGCGTGGCTGCCTGCGTCAGTGCGGCAGATCGAGCAGTGAAAGCGTCGAATGTCACCCTGGTACGCGTTCATATGGCGTTCGGCATCGGCGGTAAATGTTATATGGTCGTGACCGGCGATATCTCGGATGTGGAAAATGCCGTCGCCGTTGCCAGTGAAAGCGCAGGCGAAAAAGGACTACTGGTGTACCGCTCGGTGATCCCGCGTCCCCATGAAGCCATGTGGCGCCAGATTGTGGAGGGGTAATGGAGATACAACGCAGCACTGAACGCATGATTCAGGAATATGTGCCTGGTAAGCAAGTCACCCTGGCCCATTTAATTGCCAATCCAGGTAAAGATCTCTACAAAAAGCTGGGGTTAAGCGAGACGGCTTCCGCCATTGGCATTCTGACGATTACCCCCAGTGAGGCTTCGATCATTGCCTGCGATATTGCGACCAAATCCGGGGCGGTAGAGATCGGGTTTATCGATCGTTTTACGGGTGCCGTGGTCCTCACGGGGGATGTCTCTTCTGTGGAGTATGCACTACGCCAGGTGACCCGTTCGCTCGGTGAAATGCTGCAGTTTACGACCTGCCTGGTCACAAGGACCTGACGTGATGAAACGAATGATGTTAATTGGCCCAAGCCAGTGCGGTAAGACATCGCTGACGCAACGCTTGCGCGGGGAGGCAATGCGCTATCAAAAGACGCAGGCCATTGTCTGGTCACCTGAGACCATCGATACACCGGGAGAATATCTCGAAAATCGATGCCTCTATAGCGCACTGCTCACCAGCGCCTGTGAAGCCGATGTGGTGGCGCTGGTACTGAATGCCAACGCCGAATGGTGCCCTTTTTCACCCGGATTCACTTTGCCGATGAATCGCCAGACGATCGGCATCATCACCAAAGCTGATCTCGTAGCAGAACAACAGATTGCGCGAATCGGCGAGTGGTTATGGCAATCCGGTGCAGAACATCTTTTTATCACCAGCGCGCAAACCGGTCAGGGTGTCGCTGAGGTCATCGCTTTTCTTCAACGCCAGGAGCACGCATGTCCCGTACAATAATGGCGATCAACGCCGGTAGTTCATCGCTTAAATTTCAGCTTCTCCTCATGCCCGCTGGCACGCTTCTCGGTCATGGTTTGATCGAGCGTATCGGGTCTTCCGATGCCATTTTTACCCTCAGACAGGGGGAACAAAAATGGCAGGAGACACGTGCCATTGCTGATCACAAAGAGGCGGCGGAATTACTGCTGGAAAAATTGCTTTCACATAATATTATCTCCTCGTTATCGGCAATAGACGGCGTGGGGCATCGTGTCGCACACGGTGGAGAAACTTTTAAAGACTCGGCGTTGATTACCCATGACGCACTGGCAGAAATCGAACGCCTTGCGGAACTGGCGCCGTTACACAATCCGGTTAACGCGGCGGGTATTCGCATTTTTCGCAAGGCGCTACCACATGCCCCGGCGGTTGCCGTATTTGATACTTCATTTCACCAAACGCTGGAACAAAGCGCATTTATCTACCCTCTGCCGTGGCGCTATTACGCGGAACTTGGGATTCGTCGCTATGGGTTCCACGGCACCAGCCATAAATTTGTCAGCCAGCAATTAGCCGACAAACTGGGTGTCCCATTAAGCGCATTACGGATTATCTCCTGCCATTTAGGCAATGGCAGCAGCCTGTGTGCTATCAAAGGTGGGCGCTCCGTTAATACCTCTATGGGATTCACACCGCAGTCAGGGGTAATGATGGGTACCCGTAGCGGGGATATCGACCCCTCTGTTTTGCCCTGGGTGGCATTAAAAGAAGATAAGTCGCCGCAGCAGCTTAACGCTCTGCTAAATAACGAATCGGGTTTGCTCGGGGTATCCGGGGTATCGAACGATTATCGCGATGTCGAACACGCATCTGACGCAGGCAATGCGCGCGCAACCCTGGCGCTCGCCCTGTTTGTTGAACGTATCCGCGCCACTATCGGCAGCTATGTAATGCAGCTGGGTGGGCTGGATGTTCTGCTATTTACCGGCGGCATTGGCGAAAACTCCGCACGAGCCAGAGAGGCAATCTGTCACAACCTGCATTTTCTGGGGCTGGACGTTGATGCGGAGAAAAACGGCCGCAATGCCACGTTTATCCAGACTGACCATTCTGTCGTGAAAGTCGCCGTGATCAATACCAACGAAGAGTTGATGATTGCCCGTGATGTAATGCGTATCGGGTTGCCGGAATATGCGGAGGCAGAAGCATGACGGGTAAAGTCTGGCTGGTGGGCGCAGGTCCCGGCGACCCGGGTCTGATGACCGTAAAAGGATTAAACTGCCTGCGTGAAGCTCAGGCCGTTGTTTTTGACAGGCTGGTTAATCCACTCCTGTTGCAGGAAGCCCCGGCAGGTTGTGAGTTACATGATGTGGGCAAAGAGGCGAACCGCCACCCTATCCCGCAGCCGCAAATCAATCAAATCCTCATTGATTGCGCGCGCAGAGGACTCAGGGTCGTGCGCTTAAAAGGCGGAGATCCCTTTGTTTTTGGCCGTGGGAGCGAAGAGGTACAGGCGCTACGGGAGTGTGGTATCGAATGCGAAGTTGTACCAGGCATCACCTCTGCCATTGGCGGGCTTGCGGCGGCGGGTATTCCGGTAACGCACCGGGACTTTGCCTCCAGTTTTCATGTCATGACCGGGCATTTACAGGATGGTAAAGAACCTCAGGACTGGGGAAAACTTGCGGTTCTGCCGGGGACGCTGGTGATCCTGATGGGAATGTCACACATACAGTCAATCTGCGCCGCACTTATAGGCGCAGGTAAAGCTGCCGATACGCCAGCGGCCGTGGTGATGCATGCCAGCACGCCGAAACAGAAAGTTCTCTGTGCCCCGCTCTCTGCGCTGGCACAAGAGAGCGAGAACGCCGGGTTTCACGCCCCCGCGCTGATTGTGATTGGCAGCGTGGTGTCATTACGTGAAATTCTGGCGTTCAGCGGATCGGCGTGACACTATCCCGAGGTTACGTATCACAATGAGAGGTTGAACTTGGCGCTGGCACAGTGTCCCGCATCCTGCGGCGAGATCATTCAGGGATGGATCCTGGGTAGTGAAAAGCTGGTTTCCTGCCCTGTCGACTGGTACAGCGAGGTTGAAATTACAACCGGTACGCCTTTGCCTGCTGAACGTCCCCTGGTACGAGCAATGGTAAAACAGGTGCTGGCACACTGGCAGCTACCCGCTTCATTAAGCAATGAAATCCGCATTGACTGCCGCTCGACCATTCCTGTCGCCAAAGGGATGGCGAGCAGCACCGCGGATATCGCAGCAACGGCGGTTGCCACTTCACGTCATCTTGGATTTACGCTTGATGATGTCACGCTTTCTCAGCTTTGCGTGGCGCTGGAACCCACCGACAGTACCGTTTTTCGCTCTCTGACCTTGTTTGATCACAATACCGCGCAAACGCGAATCTCCTGTGAGCACGTTCCCGCACTCGACGTTTTATTACTGGAAAGCCCGTTAACGCTTCGTACAGAAGATTATCATCGCCTGCCCCGTCGGGCTGCGCTGATAACAAATGCTGAAATACTCGACACAGCCTGGCGCAAAGTACAGCGCGCCTGTCTGACAAACGATCCTGCATTATTGGGCGAAGCGGCATCGCAGAGTGCTATTGCAAGCCAGACGCTGCTGCCTAAACCAGGTTTTAATTCGCTGGTGGGGATTGTGGAACAGTGCGATTTGTACGGGCTGAATGTGGCCCATAGCGGTAGCGTTGTGGGATTATTTCTGGACAGACAACGTCATGATCTGGCGAAAGTGCGTGAGTTGCTGAGTAAACCTGCACTGCAACGGCACTGGCCGCGCCAATATCTGTTACGCATGGTAGAAGGAGGGGTAAGAGAACGGTGAGAGAGTGCCTCTCACCGTCAGAGGATTACTCTTGTTTCGGTTCAACGGGTTTCTGTTCACCCATTGTTTTCAGTTTCTTGGAAATCTCGCGGCGTTCTTTAGAGATCTCAGCGTTTTTGATGATGTAATCATCAACGCGGTCTTCGTAATCGCTTTTCATGCTGGCGATGATGCCCTGGATAGCTTCCACGCTCATACCCGGCTTGATATAGTCGCTCAGGTTGTCCAGCAGCAGTACACGTTTCTGGTTATCACGGATCTTTTTCTCAACATCCTGGATTTCGCGCTGCAGTTTATTCTTACGACGGAACAGACGAACAAACTCCAGAACGTCCTGGAATGAAGGCTTACTTGTTTCCATTTTGATACCCCTGCTAATGTGAGATTCGGATTCGTTAAAGCAACCGCCTAAGACCTTACTTTTAGCCGTTGCTGATGACAATGATTTTATCCTTTTCTCTATCATAACCCCAAATCAGGCTGAATCGAAACAGCCTGACTGTTTTTCCGAATTGTATGAGGCTTATTTGCGCAGCGCCCGGCAAATTAAATGGGACATCAGCTCCAGTTGCCGTGCCAGCTCCATGCTCAACCATACATAGCCATGAATCGAATTCTCCGCCAACGCATCGCCCTGATGATCACGTAGCAGGTCACGTAACTCGGCGACAATTTCGGTCAGCTTTTCAGTATTGGCCAGAATGGGCTGCGGATTACCTTCATAGAGCGCGTGGGCAATGGTTAACAGCGTCTGCTGCGTCATTTGCTGCGTTTCACGTAACGTGCTGGCGTTGAGCATAACGAAGTGGCTTGAGCGGGAAGCCCAGTGCGCGTTCATTTGCAGCTCCAGCACACACACCATATTGCGGCTTACGGTCTGGATAGCTTCAAAAATAGCTTTCTGAATGTGCGTCTCTTTGCTGGCGGGAGTAATCAGGCCGCGCATCTTCACCACGTCATTAAGAATTTTTTGCAGATGCTTGTCCAGACGCGGACGTTCAACGAGATTACGCGAAAAGCCAGCCTGATAGACCCGATTGAAGGCCGTAACGTAGTTTGCCATTTGAATGCGCCAGTGCAGGAAGGCTCGCTGCGGCCAGATACCGGTGAACAGCATTGCCAGTAAAGAGCCCAGAATGACGTCGCCGCTTCGCCATAACGCTGTATTCATATCCCCTGCCGGCGCGCCAACCACAACCGACAGCGTGATACCGATAAGTAATGCCTGATAGGGTTTTTTACCCAGCGCCAGCCAGCCGCAGAGAAACATAGCCCCCGCACACCACATCACCATCAGCGGAAGAGAGAGCAGCTCAAGCTTAAGAGCGACGAGACCCAGAGCGGAGCCGCAGATTGTGCCGCCAATGCGCTCAAAGGCCCTGGGAACCACATTTCCCCAGAATGAAATCGGCCCCATGATCACCACCAGGGTGATGAGTGGCCAGGTCCCCTCGGGTACATTAAGCAGACGAACCAACAAAAAAGTCAGAATAAATGCCAGCGCAATACGTACGCCGTGAACCACGCGATAATGTCGGTAAAGACGGATCTCAAAAGGACTGAGTGATTTGTCGGGACGCACACCCGCTCTCCAGTCAAAAAACAACGAAGGCGCAATTGTAGCGATCTTTCTGCGGCAAGGATCACTGTTTAGAACAAAAAAAGGTCCACTGGTTAAAACCTGCACATCCGGTTTGCCAGTGAACCCCATTAAATTATTGTGCAATCAGAGTACTTTCGGTTCTACGGGAATGTACATATCGATTTCCCAGTAGCCTTCCTCCTGCGCTGAATTCAGATAGACCTCAAAGCAGGGGCGTAAAGCAATCTGGTACTGCTCGTCAGCCATTAGTTCATCAAAAAAAGCATTCCATGCCTGTTCAAACTCTTCGTTATATACGCGAGCACGCGCAACTGCGTTCAGGCCCGCAGGTATCTCAGTACGTATCACCCCTTCACTGTTTTCGGGAATGACAAAATCAGCCGGAACCGAAATAACCACATCAGCACGTAGCTTTTCCGGGGGCACTTCATCGGGATTGTCATAATAAACCGTGATCCACTCCTGTGTCTGAATCTGCTTACCATGAACCCACATTGCTAACTGCTCGAAGCCTTTTTTGACGGTGACATCCCAGGGGCCAACCAGATGAAACCCGGCGATAGTGCGTTTATCAACCTGCTTTACGGTGTATGCCATGTTACCCTCCTTTTACTGTTCATTTGTACAGCATAGCGGAGTCACGGAAACCAGGAACCGTTGAAAGATGAATTATGTGAGCGGACTCGCGTCGCAGCCAGTCCGCATCCTCATCAGGCCTTATGGTGCAGATAGTCGCTCAAACGTGAGAACCAGCCGCCTTTACCGACACTGTCCAGCGTCACCAGCGGTAAGTGCGCTACCACTTTGTCACGATCATAAAGCTGGATCTCACCTACACGCTGATGCGCAGCAAGTGGGGCTTCCAGGCTTTTATTGTCCATGACGTAACGTGCCTTGATATTCGGCAGTTCCGCTTTCGGCAGCGCCAGCCAGAAGTCCTGATCGGTACCGACCGTCATCTGTTCCTTGTCGCCATACCAGATACGCTCGCTACCGACCTTTTTACCCTTTTGCAGAATTTGCACGGTATCAAAATTTTGCTGGCCCCAGTGCAGCAGTTTCCGCGCCTGGTCTTCACGACCTTTCGGGCTTTCCGCCCCCATCACAACGGCAATCAGGCGGCGCTGCCCATCAACGCTTGATGCGATCAAGTTAAAACCGGCCCCGGAGGTATGCCCGGTTTTCAGACCATCAACTTTCAACGATGAATCCCACAACAACCCGTTACGGTTCTGCTGGGTGATACCGTTCCAGGTCAGGCTTTTCTCACTGTACATATGATAAAAATCCGGCTCGCCGCTGATAATGGCGCGGGAAAGTACCGCCAGATCATATGCCGAACTGTGCTGGCCGGGCGCGTCCAGGCCATGTACGGTTTCAAAATGAGTATCACGCAAATTTAGCTTTTGCACATAATCGTTCATCATGCTGACAAACTGTGGCTGGCTTCCCGCCACATAGTCGGCCAGCGCCACACAGGCATCGTTGCCGGAATCGACAATCAGCCCGCGGCTCAGGTCACGCACCGTTACACGATCCCCGGCTTTCAGAAACATTAATGAAGAACCGTCAAAGACCGGATTACCCCGCGCCCAGGCATCTTTACCTACCGTAACCACATCACTGGCGCTGATACGGTGACTGTCGATGGCGCGATCCACAACATAGCCAGTCATCAGCTTGGTCAGGCTGGCTGGATTACGCTGCTGATGTTCATTGCCTGCAGTGAGGATCTGTCCGGTGGTGTAATCCATTAAGACCCATGAACCTGCCTGAATTTGCGGAGGCTGGGGAGAAATCGGCATATCATCTGCCAACGCGTAATGGATCGTCGCGGACAAAAGAGAGAAGGCAAAAAACAAACGGCATTTCAAAGAAATATCCTCATTTACGTCAAATTAGCCGTTCTTTTTACGCAACTTAATATGTCCATACTGGGACAAATTGCAAACAAATGTGACGAAAGTCATTTTCTTACGTCACATATCGCTTCAGCAATGGCGCTTTGCAGTGCGTTTTCCTTCGGAAGATGCGACGCAATGGTTTACCATAGGAAGGTTATTGATCAACAGGATGAGCTCAGGTGTCTGATTCAACGGCAACGCCCACATTTCTTTTCCATGACTACGAAACGTTCGGCACCAGCCCTTCGCTGGATCGTCCCGCACAGTTTGCCGCGATTCGTACCGACGCCGATTTCAACATCATTGGCGAGCCGGAAGTCTTTTACTGCAAACCTGCAGATGACTATTTGCCTCAGCCAGAGGCGGTGCTGATTACTGGTATTACGCCGCAACACGCCAATGCGAACGGCGTTAATGAAGCTGACTTTGCCCGCCGCATCCATGATTTATTCACCGTGCCCAAAACCTGCGTGCTCGGTTATAACAACGTCCGCTTCGACGATGAAGTGACGCGTAATATCTTCTATCGCAACTTTTACGATCCCTATGCCTGGAGCTGGCAAAACAACAACTCGCGCTGGGATTTGCTTGATGTGATGCGCGCCTGCTATGCCCTGCGTCCGGACGGCATCAACTGGCCGGAAAATGACGATGGGTTACCGAGTTTCCGTCTTGAGCATCTGACAAAAGCAAACGGCATTGAACATAGCAATGCCCATGATGCGATGGCTGACGTTAACGCCACTATCGCCATGGCGCAACTGGTGAAAACCCACCAGCCGAGGCTCTTTGATTATCTGCTGAGCCACCGTAATAAACATAAACTGGCGGCCCTGATTGATGTCCCGCAGATGACGCCACTGGTGCATGTTTCCGGCATGTTTGGCGCCTGGCGCGGCAATACCAGTTGGGTAGCACCGCTGGCCTGGCATCCGGAAAACCGCAATGCCGTGATCATGGTGGACCTCGCAGGAGATATGTCGCCATTGCTTGAACTGGATGCTGACGCGCTGCGTGAACGCTTATATACGGCGAAAGCAGAGTTAGGAGACAACTCCGCCGTGCCGGTGAAGCTGGTGCATCTGAATAAGTGCCCTATCCTCGCCCAGGCGAAAACGCTGCGTCCTGAGGATGCTGAACGGTTGGGGATTGACCGTAAGCAGTGCCTGGATAACCTGAACATTCTGCGCAATAACCCGCAGGTGCGCGAAAAAGTACTGGCCATCTTTGCCGAGGCCGAGCCGTTTATTCCCTCTGAAAATGTGGATGCACAGCTTTATAACGGCTTTTTCAGTGATGCGGACCGTGCAGCAATGAACATTCTGCTGGAAACTGAGCCGCGTAATCTCCCGGCGCTGGATATCACTTTTGTCGATAAGCGAATCGAGAAACTGCTGTTCAATTACCGGGCGCGCAACTTCCCCGGAACCCTCGATTATGACGAACAGCAGCGCTGGCTGGAACATCGCCGTCAGGTGTTTACACCTGAGTTTTTACAGGCCTACGCTGATGAGTTACAGATGCTGTACCAGCAGTATGCCGACGATAAAGCGAAGCTGACGCTGCTCAAAGCGCTCTGGCAATACGCTCAGGAGATTGTGTAGCTATCGAATAACAGGCAAAAAAAACCGGAGGCCATGGCCTCCGGTTTTTTATTCAGTTATGAATTACTGAGCGATATCTTCATATTGTGGTACCGGGTTGCGGAAGCTTTTCGTCACGCATGCCAGGTAAACCAGACCGATACCCCCCCAGATCAGCCCCAGAATCATTGAGCTCTGCTCCAGGTTAATCCACAGTGCGCCTACGGTGAGCGCGCCACAGACCGGCAGTACCAGATAGTTGAAGTGATCTTTCAGCGTCTTGTTACGCTTTTCACGGATCCAGAACTGCGAAATCACTGACAGGTTAACGAAGGTAAACGCCACCAGCGCACCGAAGTTAATCAACGCAGTCGCCGTCACCAGATCAAATTTAATCGCCAGCAGAGCAATCGCGCCAACCAGCAGTACGTTCCATGCCGGGGTACGCCACTTCGGATGAATATAACCGAAGAAACGGGTCGGGAAGACGCCATCACGGCCCATTACATACATCAGACGCGAAACGCCCGCATGTGCCGCCATACCGGAAGCCAGAACGGTCACGCTGGAGAAAATCAGCACACCCCACTGGAAGGTTTTACCAGCCACGTAGAGCATGATTTCCGGCTGAGAAGCATCCGGATCTTTAAAGCGCGAGATATCCGGGAAGTACAGTTGCAGGAAGTAAGAGGCAACGATGAACACCAGGCCGCCAATCAATGCCGTCAGGAAGATAGCCTTCGGGATCACGCGCTCAGCGTCTTTAGTTTCTTCTGACAGAGAAGAGATACCGTCAAAGCCAAGGAATGAGAAGCACAGGATCGTCGCGCCGGTAATCATCGGCACAACGTGTGCACCTTCGGACCAGAATGGACGCGTGCTGGTCAGTGTACCTGCACCTTCACCGTGGGAGACGCCATAAATGATGAGACCAACGATAACGGCCACAATTCCCATCTGCAGAATAACAATCAGGGTATTGAAGTTCGCCACGGTCTTGATGCTGCGCAGGTTAGAGATGGTCATAAAGGCCACCAGCGCGACAACAAAGAGCCACGATGGAACAGAAGGCACCAGCGCTTCAAAGTAGATTTTCGCCAGCAGAATGTTGATCATCGGCATGAACAGATAGTCCAGCAGCGAAGACCAACCCACCATAAAGCCAACCGCCGGGCTGATGGATTTCTGGGCGTAAGTATATGCGGAGCCCGCTGACGGGAAACGGCGAACCAGTTTTCCGTAGCTCAGCGCCGTAAACAGAATGGCGACCAGCGCAAAGGCATATGCCGTCGCAACATGGCCGTCTGTCAAGCCAGAGACGATACCAAACGTATCGAACAGCGTCATAGGCTGCATATAGGCGAGGCCCATCATAACAACCGGAATCAACGTAAGTGTTTTACGTAATTCCACGCGAGAGGTCTTTGGAGTAGCGTTATGCGACATAGTTATCCCCTTTTACGGTGAACGCCAGCGCGTAAGCAAAAGATTGCCCCATTTCTTTATATTCCTCAGCGACAACGACTGTCGGTTTTTAGTAAATATCTATCCGGTACGAAGCCCGGCCTCTTGGATTGAATGACGTTTCTAAAGTGCAAAAAAATAACCGACGTCTTGTTAACGTCGGTTAGTTTCAATTTTTTGCAGCGACATATTTTGCACCAAAGTGAGGCGTTTTGACAAGCCTGCGGGATGGCGCTAACAAAGCATCAACACTTAACTTACTGAATTTAAATAACTCACGCTCAAACCGGGCAAATTAATAGCACTTTTTGCTAAAATATTCCTGCACTGCTTTAGGGAAATGGTTGATTTCCCTCCAGTTCACGCCAGTAAACTGTTTAAAATCAGTCCAGTGGCATGGTCATAGGATTCGGATATTCGTACTCAAACCCCAGTTCGTGGCAAATACGGTTGCCATCAACCACTTTCCCCTTGTCACCAGGTGCGGAGTCGAGGAACTGAGGTTCAGGCAGGCCAAGCTTGCGTGCCATGGCCGGGTAAAACCTGGCTCGCGCCGGGTGTTCAGGTGCGCATAAATTATAGATATGCCCGCCCTTCGGCGCCTGAAGCAACAGCGTGATGGCAGATATGACATCCGCCAGATGAACGAGGTTGACCCCCTGTTGACCGTCTGGTGCTGTTTTCCCGGCAAAAAAACGCCCCGGATGACGGGCCGGCCCCACCAGCCCTGCCAGGCGCAGAATATCGACCGATGTCCCCGGCAAATTATGCAGCCAGTCCTCAAGCTCTTTCAGTACGCGCCCGCTCGCCGTTGACGGATTGCGCGGTGAGTTTTCTTTCACTGTGCCATTGGTATCGCCATATACCGAGGTGGAGCTGGTAAAAATAATGCGTGGGATATGATAGGCCAGCGCGCTATCAACAATCTCCTGCATCGCCTGCAGGTAGAAGGCCTCGCCGGGGCCACTGCGCCTGGCGGGCAACGTGATAACCAGGGCGTCAACATTCATTAATGCATCCAGATCGTCTGGCTCACAAAACAGGTCCGGTTCGAGTTTTAGCACATAACTTTCAATGCCGCACATACGAGCCGCCTCCACGCCATCCTGAGTGGTTTTGCTGCCGGTGACCTGCCAGCCGCGCGCCGTTAATGACAGCGCCAGCGGCATGCCCAACCATCCTAATCCGACAATAGCGACCTTTTTCATGCGTCTCTCCCGACATTTCGCAGATTCCATTTTAAGGCTACGCCAGCCCGATGAAACTGACAATTCGTACAACGAATATGAAATGATTTAATGATTAAAAAAAGCCCTTGCCTTTGGTGGTTAAAGTGGTTTAGGTTAAACGACATCAAATGAATAAACATTCATCGAGAATTTTATGACAGGCGTTCAATTTAAACTTCATCATCATCACCATCATCCTGACTAGTCTTTCAGGCGATGTGTGCTGGAAGACGTTTGGATCTTCCAGTGGTGCATGAACGCAAGAGAAAGCCCCCGGAAGATTATCTTCCGGGGGCTTTTTTTTGGACCAAATTCAGCAGGATAATGAGGAAAACAGAATGTTAGACAATACCCGTTTACGCATAGCTATTCAGAAATCAGGCCGCCTGAGCGATGACTCACGCGAATTGCTGGCCCGCTGCGGCATTAAAATCAATCTGCATACGCAGCGTCTGATTGCCCTGGCCGAAAATATGCCGATTGATATTCTGCGCGTGCGTGACGACGACATTCCGGGGCTGGTCATGGACGGCGTTGTCGACCTGGGTATTGTGGGCGAAAACGTTCTGGAAGAAGAGCTTCTGACCCGCCGCGCACAAGGCGAAGATCCGCGATACTTTACCCTGCGCCGCCTTGATTTCGGTGGCTGCCGCCTGTCACTGGCAACCAACGCCGACGAAGAGTGGCAGGGTCCGGCCTCACTTGATGGCAAACGTATCGCCACCTCTTATCCGCACCTGCTGAAACGCTATCTCGACCAGAAAGGCATCTCCTTCAAGTCCTGTCTGCTGAACGGCTCTGTCGAAGTGGCTCCGCGTGCAGGTCTGGCGGATGCCATCTGCGACCTGGTCTCTACCGGTGCCACCCTGGAAGCGAACGGTCTGCGCGAAGTTGAAGTGATTTACCGCTCCAAAGCCTGTCTGATTCAACGCGACGGCGACCTGCTGGATGGCAAACAAGAGCTGGTTGATAAATTACTCACCCGTATTCAGGGCGTAATTCAGGCTCGTGAATCAAAATACATCATGATGCATGCGCCAACCGAGCGTCTTGATGAAGTAATTTCTCTGCTGCCGGGCGCCGAACGTCCAACTATTCTGCCGCTGGCAGGCGATCAGCAGCGTGTCGCCATGCATATGGTGAGCAGCGAAACCCTGTTCTGGGAAACCATGGAAAAACTAAAAGCGCTGGGCGCCAGTTCTATTCTGGTACTGCCAATCGAGAAGATGATGGAGTAATCCACCTTACGATTCGCCCGGTGGCGCTATGTCTGCCGGGCCTGGACACCCGGGCCGGATAAGCGAACGCGTCACCCTGCCTATAAAGGAAAACGATTATGAGCTTTAACACAATCATCGACTGGAACAGCTGCAGCCCTGAACAGCAACGCGAACTGTTGATGCGCCCGGCAATCTCTGCCTCAGAAAGTATTACCCGCACTGTTGTGGAGATCCTCGACAACGTGAAAAGCAGTGGCGATAACGCCCTTCGCGAATACAGCGCGAAATTTGATAAAACAGACGTTACCGTGCTGAAAGTGACCGAGCAGGAAATTGCCGATGCCAGCGCTCGTCTTGGTGATGATATTAAACAAGCAATGGCCGTGGCGGTAAAAAACATCGATACGTTCCATATTGCGCAAAAACTGCAAACGGTTGATGTCGAAACACTCCCGGGCGTGCGTTGCCAGCAGGTCACCCGCCCTATCGCCTCCGTCGGGTTGTATATTCCTGGCGGTTCTGCACCGCTGTTTTCTACCGTGCTGATGCTGGCCACGCCTGCACGTATCGCGGGCTGCAAAAAAGTGGTGCTCTGCTCCCCTCCCCCTATTGCGGATGAAATTCTCTATGCGGCGCAACTCTGCGGTGTACAGGAAGTCTTTAAAGTGGGGGGCGCGCAAGCGATTGCGGCTCTGGCATTTGGCACGGAATCTGTGCCCAAAGTCGACAAAATCTTTGGACCCGGCAACGCCTTCGTGACCGAAGCCAAGCGCCAGGTTAGCCAGCGTCTTGATGGTGCCGCTATTGATATGCCGGCAGGCCCGTCAGAAGTGCTGGTCATTGCCGACAGCGGTGCCACACCGGATTTCGTTGCCTCCGATCTGTTGTCCCAGGCGGAACATGGTCCGGACTCACAGGTGATTCTGTTAACGCCAGATGCCGACATGGCCCGTGCAGTTGCGCAGGCCGTTGAACGTCAACTGGCCGACCTGCCCCGCGCGGAAACGGCACGTCAGGCGCTCTCTGCCAGCCGCCTGATTGTGGCCAAAGACCTGGCGCAATGCGTGCAAATCTCTAACCAGTACGGCCCCGAGCACTTGATTATTCAGACCCGCAGCGCACGCGATCTGGTGGATGATATCACCAGCGCCGGTTCGGTCTTTTTGGGCGACTGGTCACCGGAGTCCGCTGGTGATTATGCCTCTGGCACCAACCACGTTCTGCCGACGTATGGCTATACCGCCACTTGCTCCAGCCTGGGACTGGCCGATTTTCAGAAACGGATGACCGTTCAGGAGTTATCGCGCGAAGGCTTCGCCTCTCTCGCATCCACTATTGAAACGCTGGCGGCAGCAGAACTGCTCGCCGCTCACAAAAATGCCGTCACCCTGCGTGTGAACGCCCTTAAGGAGCAAGCATGAGTATTGAGGAACTGGCTCGCGCCAACGTACGTGCCCTGACCCCGTATCAGTCTGCCCGTCGTCTTGGCGGTAAGGGCGATGTCTGGCTGAATGCCAACGAATTCCCGACGGCGGTGAAATTTAATCTCACTCAGCAAACGTTAAACCGCTACCCGGAATGCCAGCCGAAAGCGGTTATCGAAGGGTATGCGCATTACGCCGGGCTTAAGCCGGAACAAGTGCTGGTGAGTCGCGGCGCTGATGAAGGCATCGAACTACTTATCCGCGCGTTCTGCGAACCGGGTAAAGACGCCATTCTGTTCTGTCCGCCGACTTACGGTATGTACAGCGTCAGTGCAGAGACGTTTGGCGTGGAATACCGCACTGCCTTAACGCTGGACGGCTGGCAACTGGATCTGCAAAACATCGCCGACCAGCTTGAGAACGTCAAACTGGTATATGTGTGCAGTCCGAATAACCCCACCGGCCAAATCATCAATCCTCAGGACATTCGCGCTGTGCTGGAGATGACGCGCGGCAAAGCGCTCGTGGTGGCCGACGAAGCATATATCGAATTTTGCCCACAGGCGACGCTGGCCGGCTGGCTTGAAGAGTATCCGCACCTGGTCATACTGCGCACGCTGTCGAAAGCCTTTGCGCTGGCAGGTCTGCGTTGCGGCTTCACCCTGGCGAATGAAAAGGTGATCAACCTGCTGATGAAAGTGATCGCCCCCTACCCCCTCTCTACACCAGTGGCCGATATCGCAGCCCAGGCCCTGAGCCCGGAAGGGATTGTGGCAATGCGCGAACGTGTCGCACAGATCGTGGCCGAGCGCGAGTATCTGTCAACATCGCTTCGTGACATTCCCTGCGTGGAGACGGTGTTTGATTCGGAGACCAACTACATCCTGGTTCGTTTCAAAGCTTCCAGCACTGTCTTTAAATCTCTGTGGGATCAGGGCATTATCCTGCGTGATCAAAATAAACAACCGACCTTAAGCGGCTGCCTGCGTATCACTATCGGCACCCGTGAGGAGAGCCAGCGCGTCATCGACGCTTTACGAGCGGAGTCTGTATGAGCCAGAAGTACCTTTTTATTGACCGTGATGGAACCCTGATTTCCGAGCCGCCATCTGATTATCAGGTCGATCGTTTCGACAAGCTGGCCTTTGAACCGGACGCGATTCCGGTTCTGCTCGCACTACAAAAAGCCGGTTTTAAACTGGTGATGATCACCAATCAGGACGGCCTGGGCACCAGCAGCTTCCCGCAGGCCGATTTTGACGGCCCGCATAACCTGATGATGCAAATTTTCACCTCGCAGGGGGTAGTTTTCGAAGAGGTATTGATTTGCCCGCACTTCCCGGCTGATGAGTGTGACTGCCGCAAGCCGAAAGTGAAAATGGTTGAACGCTGGCTGGTTGAGCAGACGCTGGATAAAGCGAACAGTTATGTCATTGGTGATCGCGCAACGGATATTGAGCTGGCGGCCAACATGGGCATCGCCGGTCTGCGCTACAACCGCGAGACCCTGAACTGGGCGGCCATTGGCGAGCAGTTGACCAGACGCGATCGCTACGCCCACGTTGAGCGTAAAACCAAAGAGACGCAGATTGACGTTAAAGTGTGGCTGGATCGCGAAGGCAGCAGCAAAATCCGCACCGGTGTGGGCTTTTTCGATCATATGCTCGATCAAATTGCCACCCACGGCGGCTTTCGCATGGAGATCGACGTTAAAGGCGATCTCTACATTGACGATCACCATACGGTGGAAGATACCGGCCTGGCGTTAGGCGAAGCCCTGAAACTAGCGCTGGGCGACAAACGCGGCATCAACCGTTTCGGTTTTGTGCTACCGATGGATGAGTGTCTGGCACGCTGCGCGCTGGATATTTCCGGGCGTCCGCACCTGGAATATAAAGCTGAGTTTACCTATCAGCGCGTGGGCGATCTGAGTACCGAGATGGTTGAGCACTTTTTTAGATCGCTTTCTTACACCATGGGTGTGACGCTGCATTTGAAAACCAAGGGCAAAAATGATCACCACCGCGTGGAGAGCCTTTTTAAAGTCTTTGGTCGTACGCTGCGCCAGGCCATTCGCGTCGAAGGTGATACTCTTCCCTCCTCAAAAGGAGTGTTGTAATGAATGTCGTTATCCTGGATACCGGCTGCGCTAACCTCAACTCTGTGAAATCGGCCATTTCGCGCCACGGCTACGAGCCGCTGGTTAGCCGCGATCCGGACGTAGTGCTGCGCGCCGACAAACTGTTTTTACCCGGCGTAGGTACGGCGCAGGCCGCCATGGATCAATTGCGTGAACGCGACCTGATTGAACTGGTAAAAGCCTGCACCCAGCCGGTGCTTGGCATCTGCCTGGGTATGCAGCTACTTGGTCGTTTCAGTGAAGAGAACAGTGGCGTGGATTTACTGGGCATCATCGACCAGGACGTACCGAAAATGGAAGATGTCGGTTTACCACTGCCGCACATGGGGTGGAACCGTGTCTATCCGAAGGCAGGCAATCGTCTGTTTCAGGGGATCGAAGACGGCGCATACTTCTATTTTGTCCACAGCTACGCCATGCCGGTTAACCCTTACACCATTGCCCAGTGTCAATACGGCACGCCGTTTACTGCTGCGGTGCAAAAAGACAACTTCTATGGCGTGCAATTCCATCCGGAACGTTCAGGGCGCGCGGGTGCACAACTGCTGAAAAACTTTCTGGAGATGTGATGATTATTCCGGCTTTAGATTTAATTGATGGAACAGTAGTGCGCCTGCATCAGGGTGATTACGGTCAGCAGCGCGACTACGGCAACGACCCGCTGCCGCGCCTGCAGGATTATGCCGCTCAGGGTGCCCGGGTATTGCATCTGGTAGATTTAACCGGGGCGAAAGATCCGGCGCGCCGCCAGATCCCGCTACTGAAAACCCTGGTCGCCGGAGTGAATGTTCCGGTACAGGTCGGCGGGGGCGTGCGTACCGAAGAGGACGTTGCCGCGCTGCTTGCTGCCGGTGTCGCCCGCGTGGTGGTAGGCTCAACAGCAGTGAAATCCCCCGAGGTGGTTAAAGGGTGGTTCGAGCGCTTTGGTGCCGATGCGCTGGTACTGGCGCTGGATGTACGCATTGATGCCGCAGGCAATAAACAGGTGGCGGTAAGCGGCTGGCAGGAAGATTCCGGCGTCTCGCTGGAAGAACTGGTAGAAACCTATCTCCCGGTTGGCCTCAGGCATGTGCTGTGCACCGATATCTCCCGCGATGGTACGCTGGCGGGTTCGAACGTGTCCCTCTATCAAGAAGTCTGCGCGCGATATCCGCAGGTTGCGTTTCAGTCTTCCGGCGGTATCGGCGATATCAATGATATCGCCGCACTACGTGGAACAGGCGTGAAAGGCGTTATCGTAGGTCGCGCTCTGCTGGAAGGTAAATTTACTGTAACGGAGGCCATCCAATGCTGGCAAAACGGATAATTCCTTGTCTCGACGTACGCGATGGTCAGGTGGTCAAAGGCGTTCAGTTCCGTAATCACGAAATCATCGGTGACATCGTGCCTCTGGCGAAACGCTACGCCGAAGAGGGCGCAGACGAGCTGGTGTTCTACGATATCACCGCATCCAGTGACGGACGTGTGGTTGACAAGAGCTGGGTAGCGCGAGTCGCGGAAGTGATCGACATTCCGTTCTGCGTGGCGGGCGGGATCAAATCCGCTGACGATGCGCAAAAAATTCTCTCTTTCGGCGCGGATAAGATTTCCATCAACTCCCCGGCACTGGCGGATCCGGAACTTATCACCCGTCTGGCCGATCGTTTTGGCGTGCAATGTATCGTGGTAGGTATTGATACCTGGTTTGATGCATCAAGCGGCAAATACCACGTCAACCAGTATACCGGTGATGAAAGCCGCACCCGCGTGACCACCTGGGAAACGCTGGACTGGGTGCAGGAAGTGCAGAAACGCGGGGCCGGTGAGATCGTGCTTAACATGATGAACCAGGACGGCGTGCGTAACGGTTATGACCTT
Source organism: Phytobacter palmae (assembly GCA_900112785.1). GTDB lineage: Bacteria > Pseudomonadota > Gammaproteobacteria > Enterobacterales > Enterobacteriaceae > Phytobacter > Phytobacter palmae. The sequence continues at coordinate 147,814 of FONB01000012.1, forward strand.
GAGCAACTGAAAAAAGTGCGCGAGGTCTGCCACGTCCCGCTTATCGCTTCCGGCGGCGCGGGTACCATGGAACACTTCCTTGAAGCTTTCCGCGACGCCAACGTCGACGGTGCGCTGGCGGCATCGGTGTTCCATAAGCAAATTATCAATATTGGTGAGTTAAAAACGTACCTGGCAGGTCAGGGCGTGGAGATAAGGGTATGTTAACAGAGCTTCAACTGGCCCAACTGGACTGGGAAAAAACCGACGGACTGCTGCCCGCCGTGGTGCAGCATGCGGTCTCCGGCGAAGTATTGATGCTGGGATATATGAACAAGGATGCGCTGGCGAAAACGCTGGAAAGTGGCAAAGTCACCTTCTTTTCGCGGACCAAAGGGCGTTTGTGGACTAAAGGCGAAAGTTCTGGCCATTTTCTCAATGTTGTGAACATTGCGCCGGACTGCGATAACGATACCCTTCTGGTACTGGCAAACCCCATTGGGCCGACCTGCCATACGGGAACCTCCAGTTGCTTTGGCGACAACGCCCATCAGTGGCTGTTCCTTTACCAACTGGAACAGCTGCTCGCCGAACGTAAAACGGCAGATCCTGCCAGTTCATATACCGCTAAGCTGTATGCAAGCGGCACCAAGCGTATTGCACAAAAGGTTGGCGAAGAAGGTGTGGAAACGGCGCTGGCGGCCACCGTTCACGATCGTGAAGAGCTGACCAACGAAGCGTCAGACTTGATGTATCACCTGCTGGTATTGTTGCAGGATCAGAACCTGGATCTCACCGCCGTTATCGAAAATCTGCGTAAGCGTCACCAGTAATTTCTATGGGGAGTGCCCGCACTCCCCCTCTTCCCCACTGAATTAACAGTTATCATTATGCTTCTCAACAGGTATGATCCGCCCCATGGTTCAGCGCCGCTCCTGCCGCGCTGCATGTTTTGCATCACCGGACATTGAGGTTGAAGATGAAATTTTTGGTCACCGGCGCGGCCGGCTTTATCGGCTTTCACGTCAGCGAACGTCTGTTACAGGCGGGCCACCAGGTCACAGGGATAGATAACCTTAATGACTACTATGAAGTCAGCCTGAAAGAAGCGCGCCTGAACTTACTTGCAAATGAAAACTTTCGCTTTGTGAAGCTGGACCTGGCCGACCGTGAAGGGATGGCACAGCTGTTTGCCGAAGAGAAGTTCGACCGCGTGATTCATCTTGCCGCTCAGGCTGGCGTACGTTACTCGCTGGAAAACCCACATGTTTACGCCGATGCCAACCTGACTGGTCATCTGAACGTACTGGAAGGCTGCCGCCATAATAAAGTTCAGCATTTGCTGTATGCGTCCTCCAGTTCTGTTTACGGCCTGAACCGCAAGATGCCTTTCTCTACGGACGATTCTGTTGATCACCCGGTTTCGCTTTACGCTGCAACAAAGAAAGCCAATGAGCTGATGTCACATACCTATTCGCATCTTTATGGCTTACCGACCACCGGCCTGCGTTTCTTTACGGTTTATGGCCCCTGGGGACGCCCGGACATGGCACTGTTTAAATTCACTAAAGCCATGCTCGAAGGCAAAAGCATCGATGTCTATAATTACGGTAAGATGAAGCGCGACTTTACCTATGTGGATGATATTGTTGAAGCCATTATCCGCATGCAGGATGTGATTCCGCAGGCTGACCCGAACTGGACCGTTGAAAACGGATCACCGGCCACCAGCTCAGCGCCCTATCATATCTACAACATCGGCAATAGCTCGCCGGTCGAGTTGATGGATTACATCACAGCGCTGGAAGAGGCGCTGGGTATTGAAGCGCAGAAGAATATGATGCCGATTCAGCCAGGCGATGTGCTGGAAACCAGCGCCGATACGCAGCCGTTGTATGACACCATCGGTTTTAAACCGCAGACATCGGTTAAAGAAGGCGTGAAAAAATTTGTCGAGTGGTACAAGTCGTATTACAAGGCGTAAAAAAACGGCCCTGACGGGCCGTTTTCATTGTCACCCTTAAACCACCTCCTGGGGAGGTGGTGATTGATCCTGTAAGGCTATAGCCTGAAGAATGCCCATGCCGGAATATCTCTGCTTACTCACCACAAGTAAAAGGAGACAAACCGACATGGGGCTTTACAGGAGTTCATCACATGTATATTGGCGTTGCAAATACCACATAGTCTGGACGCCAAAGTACCGTTTCAGGATCCTGAAAGATAAGTTGGGCAAGGAGCTTTACAGGACAATCTACATTCTCTGCGGAATAAAGGATTGTGAGGTTCTGGAGCTAAATGTTCAGCCAGATCATGTACATCTGGTCGTAATAGTCCCGCCGAAAATCTCGATATCAACTCTGATGGGGCATCTGAAAGGCCGCAGCGCAATCAGACTCTACAATCGTTTCCCACATATACGAAAAAAGCTATGGGGCAACCACTTTTGGTCACGTGGCTACTTTGTAGATACTGTCGGTGTGAACGAGGAAATTATCAGACGATATGTGAGGCATCAGGAGAAAACGGAACAAATACATGAACAGCAAATGGAATTGCTAGAGTAGTAAGCGGAAAGTGATAATAGCCCCCCTTACAGGGGGCATTC
>FONB01000039.1 GCA_900112785.1 Phytobacter palmae
ACAATGCGGATAACTTCTCCGGTAACCGGGAATCCCAGATCATCTATTCCGATATTTTTTTTGCCTTTGAAAACCGCGTAGGTAAGCCCACGCCGTTGGCTGGTTATCATGAATTTTTCAAAACCGGGAATTGTCGCAGCTAAGGCCCGCGTAGCTTCGTGAATGGTGCTTATTGATCGGTGATGTACTTTACCAAAAGTTTTACCAATAATACCGCAAAGTTCGATTTGAATCATAGTTTCATGCATTTATTCCTCCAATATAAAAAGCCCACAGAAGTGGGCGATAAAAGAGAAAGCAATCAAATTAATTAACTATGCATCTTTTGCCGAGCCAAGAAAAAATAAAGTATTTCAGAAAATTCATTAGCATAGTTATCAGGCATGTTTGATTTAATGTTTTGAATCTCATTAAAATTAGCCTTAAGGATATTATCAGCGGATTGCCCAGGCATTTTTTCAATCAACTCATCAGCAAATCTCTTAACATCAAGCTTATTTAAAGCCAGTTCATTATTTTCATACCAGAGAAATTTATATGCCTCATTACTTTCTGGGTTTTGTTGCATAGCATTAGCAATGATATCCCTGCCGCAATGTTTGCATACCTTAGCAGCCGCCAGTATCTTTTCAGCACAAAAAGGGCAACTGATTTCATTTCGTGATGAAGTTTGCGACTTACCAAAAATTACAGCTAAAAGCCCACCAAGAAAACAAACACATCCAAATATAAGATAGTTTTGTTGATCCCTCATCAATCCTAAGTTATTTACCTTCTGACCATAGGTTGTAGTTACGGAGGTATCCATGGAAAGGGATAGAAAAACTACAATAACTCCTACAATCAATATGAACACACCAAATGCTTTCACGTTATGTCCCTCGCACAGCTAATTTTTGAAAGTCTGCGCCCGCAGCGCCTGGGCGAGTCAGGTTAGCATAGAGCTTTATAGCGTAAAATCTTCATTGTTCTTTCCATCCAGTAGCCACCGTACGGGGTGCGATTACTGAGCCGCCCATAAAGATGATGGAGCAACAGATTACCTTCCAGCAGAACTCCGGCGTGATTCCATTTATTGGCCTGCACCTGCATGATCACAACATCACCCGGCTGTGGGGCGTCAGTCACTTCTCTGAACCCGCATTTATGCCAGTTATCCTGATATAAATTGTCGGGGTATTGATCCTCCCACCACGGATAATCAACACGATAATCTGGCAGTTCAATACCGTACGTTTGCCGATAATAGGACATTACCAGCCCCCAGCAGTCGTAAACCCCCAGCACAAAAGGACGCTCCAGCAGTGGCAATTCGCCGCGCGGATTGATTGTACGCAGATCGCCTTCCGGCCAACTGACAATATGCCAGGGGATTGCCATCAAGTCACACTGCGCGGCGTCCAGTTCGCTGGGCTGTGTCGTCGCGTCGGGATGGCTGTGCACAATAGCCGTTACCGTTCCCCACCCCTCGGCTGCGGCGTAGTCTTCCGGGCAAAGGACAAAATTGTCCTCCGGCACTATGGCAAGATTACGACACGGGAAATACCGCTCAATGCGGCTTTTCTGTGCCACGACACCACAACATTCACGGGGATATTCAGTGGCGGCATGCGCCATGATGGCATCTATGGTTTTCTGACGCATATCAGCTCCTGATGAGTGACGTGCCGGGGAATCCGCCAAAAG
>FONB01000013.1 GCA_900112785.1 Phytobacter palmae
TGAGGCTTAACCTTACAACGCCGAAGATGTTTTGGCGTGAGAGACGATTTTCAGCTCAGATTCAGAGTCCGAAGGATTTTGCGCTGAGACAAGGCGGCAAACGAAGAAAAGGAAGGAGCATACTGAGGTATGTGACTGACTTTACGAGAGCAGCCAACGCAGTATCAGTGCGAAAGACACAGGACAGAGCACAAAGAATTTGCCTGGCGGCTTTAGCGCGGTGGTCCCACCTGACCCCATGCCGAACTCAGAAGTGAAACGCCGTAGCGCCGATGGTAGTGTGGGGTCTCCCCATGTGAGAGTAGGGAACTGCCAGGCATCAATTAAACAGAGAGGCCATCCGTAAGGATGGCCTTTTTGCGTTACTGCAATTTAATTCAACACCTGCCCTTTTCTTCCGGAAATTAGTAATCTCTCTTATCGCCCTAACCAGTGCATAATAAATGACGCGATCTGCGGTATATCATTGATATCTAAAAGAGGCACGTCCACTGCCAGTGGAATGTCACTGGCAATCGCGATGACATATTCATCGATAGTAAGTTCTTCTAATCTGTGCCCGCAGTCCTGACGAAACAGTAAGATCTTGGCGATGGCTTCATGCTTAAAGCCCTCAACAAGTACCATATCCAGCCTGGAAGCATCCATTCGACTAATTAAATACGCTAAATTCAGTTCGGGCTCATCCGGCGTTTCTGTCATTAAGGCCCAACGTTGGGAACTAGCCACGATAGTTTGTGCTGCACCAGCTTTACGTAATTCATAACTGTCCTTCCCGGGCTTATCAATATCCATATTATGATGAGTATGCTTGATCAGACCCGGGCGAATCCCCTGCTCACATAACGCAGGAATCAAGTTCTTAAGGAGTGTTGTCTTTCCAGTACCGCTCCATGCGGCAAAAGCCAGTGCGGGTATCATACTTTCTCCTGCCAGCGCGCCAGATCCTCAGGTGTATTCACGTTCACAAAGCTTTCCTTTCTATCGCTAAAGTCGACGGAATGGCCACCAGCTTCCCGCATAAACATCATGACCCGACGTTCTCCCCGGCTAAGGTAATCTTGCAGCAGCGGCACGTTGGCACGGTTCACCAGGGCAATAGTTGGATGATCACGTTCGCCATCGTGTACCCACACTGCATTTACGTCCTGACATTCTGCACTCAATCTCTCAACCAGGTCGTCCGGAATATAAGGCGTATCGCAGGGAGAGAACAGAAACCACTCACTCTCGCACTGGCGCATAACAGACAGCATACCTGCCAGTGGCCCCGGAAAATCAGCTAATTGATCTTCGACTACGAGCAAACCGCTTACCCGGTAGCGTTCCTGATTACGGTTTGCACTGATCACTATGCGCGCTACCTGCGGTGCCATCGCGTGCGCTACATATTCCCACAGCGGCTTACCTTTTAGAGTCAGTAATCCCTTGTCCTGACCTCCCATCCGGGTGGCTTTACCGCCTGCGAGTATAACGCCAGTTATCACACCCTTTTTAATCAACCTTATCGCCTCTTTTCTTGTGGATTTGACCCTGATAACGTGTCTGTACTAAGAGTAAGGAGCACCACTATGAAATGTAAACGTCTGAATGAAGTTATTGAACTCCTCCAGCCTGCATGGCAGAAAGAGCCTGAATTAAATCTGATGCAATTTTTGCAGAAACTGGCGAACGAATCAGGTTATGAAGGCGAGCTTGCCGATTTAAGCGACGACATTCTGATTTACCATCTGAAAATGCGTGACTCAGATAAAGATGCGGTTATCCCGGGTATTAAGAAAGATTATGAAGAGGATTTTAAAACTGCTTTGCTCCGCGCGCGCGGGGTAATTAAAGAGTAAAAGCTTGTAAGTGAAGCCACCGAAAGCGCATTGAAATGATATCCTCAATCATTCGGCTTTATTTGCGGATAATGGGATGAACCATAACGCTTTTACTTTCCAGACTCTCCATCCTGACACCATTATGGATGCGTTGTTTGAGCGGGGAATCCGGGTCGACTCCGGTCTTACCCCTCTAAACAGCTATGAGAACCGTGTTTATCAGTTTCAGGACGAAGACCGTCGCCGTTATGTGGTGAAGTTCTACCGTCCTGAACGCTGGTCCGCAGAACAAATCCAGGAAGAACATCAATTTGCACTTGATCTCCTGGGCGATGAAGTTCCTGTTGCCGCGCCGCTCGCTTTCAACAATCAAACCTTACTGACCCATCAGGGGTTTTATTATGCGATCTTCCCGAGTATGGGAGGACGCCAGTTCGAAGCGGATAACCTGGATCAAATGGAATGGGTTGGCCGCTACCTTGGGCGGCTGCATCAAACAGGCCGTAAGGCATTATTCGCACACCGCCCGGATATGAGAGTGAAGGAGTATCTGCTTGAACCTCGCCAGGTGTTTGAAGATTGTGTGCTTATCCCAGCCTCGTTAAAAGACAGTTTTCTGCGTGCCGCCGATCAGCTTATCGAAGCTGTCATGGGACAGTGGCATAATCGCTTTACCAATCTGCGCTTACATGGCGACTGCCATGCCGGGAACATCCTCTGGCGCGATGGCCCGTTATTTGTGGATCTGGATGATGCCCGTAATGGCCCTGCTATTCAGGATCTCTGGATGTTGTTGCATGGAGACAAACCCGAGCAGCGCATGCAGCTTGAGATGATTATCGAAGCCTACGAAGAATTCTGCGAATTTGATACGGCAGAAATTAGCCTTATTGAACCGCTTCGTGCTATGCGCCTGGTTTACTACCTGGCGTGGATTATCCGTCGCTGGGATGACCCCGCTTTTCCCAAAAATTTCCCGTGGTTAACCGGGGAAGATTACTGGCGCGATCAGATAGCGACTTTTCTTGGGCAGGTAAAGGCATTGCAAGAACCGCCTCTACAATTAATGCCGATTTATTAATGTGTGACACATCCTGGAGAGATTTAATCATGAAGAAAATTTGGCTGGCGCTGGCAGGAATGATTCTGGCTTTTAGTGCTTCGGCAGCACAATTTACCGACGGTAAACAGTACATTACGCTCGACAAACCAGTTGCTGGCGAACCACAAGTTCTGGAATTTTTCTCATTCTATTGTCCGCACTGTTACGACTTTGAACACGTGTGGCATGTTGCGGATGCTGTAAAACAGAAGCTGCCGGAAGGCACTAAAATGACAAAATACCATGTTGAGTTCCTTGGCCCGTTGGGTAAAGAGATGACTCAGGCATGGGCTGTCGCAATGGCTCTGGGTGTGGAAGATAAAATTACTGCACCGATGTTCGAGGCCGTGCAGAAAACGCAAACCGTTCAGTCTGTTGCTGATATCCGCGATGTCTTTATCAAAGCCGGTGTCAAAGGTGAGGAATACGATGCAGCGTGGAACAGCTTTGTTGTGAAATCACTGGTTGCCCAGCAGGAGAAAGCCGCTGCTGACTTGCAGTTACAGGGTGTTCCGGCCATGTATGTTAACGGCAAATATCAGCTGAACATGCAGGGCATGGACACCAGCAGCATGGATATCTTCGTACAGCAGTATGCTGACACTGTCCGCTATCTTGTTGAGAAGAAGTAATAACGTTAACGCCGGTCATTGACCGGCGTTGTTATATTCACGTTTGATTGCGTCAATTTGCTGATCTTTCTCGCTCCATAACGCATTTAGCCACTGCTGAAAACTGCGCTTAAAATTCTTATCATTAACGTAGTCGCCATGCAGTTCTTCGTTAACCGGCAATAAATTTACGCGAACGACAATACGCGTTAATTTCCCACTTAACATATCAAAGAACGGTTTTTTGTCGTTTTCCGGGTAACAAAGCGTCACATCAAGCAGTTTATCGAATTGCTTTCCCAGTACGCCCAGGGCCATCGCTATTCCTGCTGCTTTAGGGGGGAGAAGATTATTGAATGCTGATCGTGACTCGATACGTTTTTCATCAGTAAAGCGCGAACCTTCAACGAAATTCACAATGGTTGTCGGATGAAGGCGAAACTTTTCGCAGGAACGACGCGTGGTCTCTACATCTTTACCGCGACGCTCGGGATGTCGTATCAGATAACCCCTTGAATAACGACGCATAAAAGGCATATCCAACGCCCAGCAGGCCAGGCCAATAAAAGGAACCCAGGCCAACTGTTGTTTAAGAAAGTACTTATTCATCGGGATATGTTTGCGGAAAAGCACGCACAGCACCACGATATCTGCCCAACTGTGGTGGTTACAGATAAGCAGGTACCAATTCTTTTTGTTGAGTCCTTCAAGGCCTTTAATGTCCCACTGGAGATGAGGGTTAAGCTGCAACAGCCAGGCCAGCCCTTCACACCAGCAATACATCATAAAATTACTAAATGCAGAGATAGCGCGCCACAATACCGGAATCGGCAGTAATAGCTTTATGATACCGGCGATAATGATCGGTACAGAGCAGAAGATAGTCACCAGGATGGTGAGTATGACACTCAATACCAGAGTGCATACAACGAGCAGTCTCGACATAATTATATTATTCAAATGGTTGATCACAGCATGGACATCACAGCGCATGCAAGGCGCTGATCTTACCAGAAAACACCTCTAATGGCGGGGTAAAGGTTAGTCTTAGTGTGCGGTCGTTATACGCTGTGTTAAATCAAATTACATTTTCTTATATCCACATGGAGCAAATAGTCACCAAAAAGCAATAATGATCGTTTATCTTTTTTTAATCCATTGAAAAATAAGAATACTTACATTTCTGCGATCGAAAAAAATGCACAATAATCCAGTCCTTAAGAAATAATTCACAAACTTATCCACAGGATAGTGAGGCGTAAGATCCCGCAGATCGTGAAATCTTTTTCGGCAAATGCGGTGAAAAACTGATGTTTTCGCCCGTCTGTGGCATCCTTTAGCCATAAATTGATAAACAGGCACGGACATTATGGTTCAGATTCCAGAAAACCCACTTATCCTTGTTGACGGCTCCTCCTATCTCTATCGCGCATATCACGCGTTTCCGCCGTTGACCAACAGTGCAGGCGAGCCTACTGGCGCTATGTATGGCGTCCTGAATATGCTGCGCAGTCTGATCTTGCAGTATCAGCCGACACATGCCGCAGTGGTGTTTGATGCGAAGGGCAAAACGTTCCGTGACGAACTTTTTGAGCACTATAAATCCCATCGTCCGCCAATGCCGGATGATCTGCGCGCGCAAATCGAGCCACTGCATCAAATGGTTAAAGCGATGGGGTTACCGCTACTGGCTGTTTCGGGCGTAGAGGCTGACGATGTGATCGGCACACTGGCGCGTGAAGCCGAAAAAGCAGGGCGTCCGGTTCTGATCAGTACAGGCGATAAAGATATGGCTCAGTTGGTGACGCCGGGAATCACGCTTATCAACACCATGACCAATACTGTCCTGGGGCCAGAAGAGGTCGTCACGAAATACGGCGTGCCGCCGGAGCTGATTATCGATTTCCTCGCGTTAATGGGCGACTCTTCTGACAACATCCCCGGGGTTCCTGGTGTAGGCGAAAAAACCGCGCAGGCGTTGTTACAAGGGCTTGGTGGGCTGAATACGCTGTACGCCGAACCGGAAAAGATTGCCGAACTCTCATTTCGTGGTGCCAAAAATATGGCGGCGAAGTTGGAACAGAATAGAGAGGTGGCTTACCTCTCTTACCAGCTGGCGACCATTAAAACAGATGTTGAGCTGGAGCTGACCTGTGAACAGCTGGAAGTACAACAACCAGCTGCGGATGCGCTACTTAACCTGTTTAAAAAGTATGAATTTAAGCGCTGGATTACGGATCTGGAGGGCGGTAAATGGCTCCAGGCAAAAGGTGCTAAACCTGCCATTAAGCCGCAAGAGACGGTTGTGGTTGAAGCCGAGGCCGATGTGCCCGTTGCCGTTCTGTCATTTGATAACTACGTCACTATCCTTGATGAGGCCGTGTTAAACGAGTGGATTGCGAAACTCAAAAAAGCGGCAGTGTTTGCCTTCGATACCGAAACGGACAGCCTGGATAATATCAGCGCTAATCTGGTGGGGCTTTCGTTTGCGATCGAACCTGGCGTAGCCGCTTATGTCCCGGTAGCGCATGATTATCTGGATGCGCCTGCGCAGATTTCGCGTGAGCGGGCGCTCGAGTTATTGAAAGACCTGCTTGAAGATGAGAAGGCCCTGAAAGTTGGTCAGAACCTCAAATATGACCGTGGCATTTTGCAGAATTATGGCATTGAGCTGCGCGGTATTGCCTTTGACACTATGCTGGAATCCTACACACTGGATAGCGTCGTCGGTCGTCACGATATGGATAGTTTGTCTGATCGCTGGTTAAAGCATAAAACCATCACCTTTGAAGAGATTGCGGGTAAGGGCAAAAATCAACTGACGTTTAACCAGATCGATCTGGAGCAGGCAGGCCGCTATGCTGCAGAAGATGCAGACGTCACGCTGCAACTGCACCTTAAGATGTGGCCGGAGCTGCAAAAGAATGCGGGCCCTTTAAATATCTTCCAGAACATTGAGATACCGCTGGTGCCGGTGCTTTCGCGCGTCGAGCGTAACGGTGTAAATATTGATCCTGCGGTACTGCATAAACATTCTGAGGAAATAACCCTGCGTCTGGCAGAGTTAGAGAAAAAGGCACATGAAATCGCAGGTGAGCCTTTTAACCTTTCATCGACCAAACAGCTGCAGACGATTCTCTTTGAAAAACAGGGTATCAAACCGCTGAAAAAGACGCCTGGCGGCGCACCGTCAACGTCGGAGGAAGTCCTGGAAGAGCTGGCCCTGGATTACCCGCTGCCAAAAATCATTCTTGAGCACCGCGGTCTGGCGAAACTGAAGTCGACTTATACCGATAAACTGCCGTTGATGATTAATCCAAAGACCGGGCGCGTTCATACGTCCTACCATCAGGCGGTCACGGCGACCGGGCGTTTGTCCTCCACTGATCCAAACTTACAAAACATTCCAGTCCGTAATGAGGAAGGCCGACGCATTCGTCAGGCGTTTATCGCTCCAAAAGACTATGTCATTGTTTCCGCTGACTACTCGCAAATTGAATTACGCATTATGGCGCATCTGTCGCGAGATAAAGGCCTGCTCTCTGCCTTTGCCGAAGGGAAGGATATCCACCGAGCAACGGCGGCCGAAGTGTTTGGTTTACCGCTGGAAAGCGTGTCGAACGAACAGCGTCGTAGCGCGAAAGCCATCAACTTTGGTCTGATTTATGGCATGAGCGCGTTTGGCTTATCCCGCCAGCTCAATATTCCGCGTAAAGAGTCGCAGAAGTATATGGATCTTTACTTCGAACGCTATCCGGGTGTGCTGGAGTATATGGAGCGCACCCGCGCACAGGCGAAAGAGCAGGGCTATGTTGAAACCCTGGAAGGGCGTCGCCTCTATCTGCCGGACATCAAATCCAGCAACGCGGCGCGTCGGGCCGGCGCAGAACGTGCGGCTATCAACGCGCCGATGCAGGGTACGGCGGCTGACATTATCAAACGTGCAATGATCGCTGTTGATGCGTGGCTGCAAACGGAAAAACCGCGCGTGAAAATGATCATGCAGGTACACGATGAACTGGTGTTCGAAGTGCATAAAGACGATGTGGATGCGGTATCGCAAAAGATCCACGAGCTGATGGAAAGCAGTACCAAACTGGATGTGCCGCTGCTGGTGGAAGTTGGTAGCGGACAAAACTGGGATCAAGCGCACTAAGTGCTGGTCACATAAGCTTCTTTTTATGTAACTAAGCAACATAACCAGTACATTTTGTGACGATCATTCATATTCCCTATGTAAAGATTGAAAATAAACTACAAAAAGTGCTTTGTCCGTGACCAAAAAGGGAGTAGAGTTAAAGACGTAGGGTACAGAGGTAAGATGTTCTATCTTTCAGACCTTTTACTTCACGTAATCGGATTTGGCTGAATATTTAGCCGCCCCAGTCAGAAATGACTGGGGCGTTTTTTATTGGGCGAAAGAAAAAGCGCGGACGAATGCCGCGCTATATCAGAAAGGATCAAGCCTCTGCGTCTTCTTCGACAACGGGGGGAAGGTCGCTAAACCAGTTGTCCAGCTTCTGGCGAAGTTTATCCACACCCTGTTTTTTCAGTGACGAAAATGCTTCAACCTGCACATCGCCATTAAAGGCAATCACTGCTTCACGCACCATATTAAGCTGCGCCTTACGTGCGCCACTGGCCAGCTTATCTGCCTTCGTCAGCAGCACGAGCACCTGAATATTGCTCTCAACTGCCCACTCGATCATTTGCTGATCAAGGTCTTTCAGGGGATGGCGAATATCCATCAGGATTACCAGGCCTTGCAGACACTGGCGTTTTTCCAGGTATTCACCCAGCGCGCGCTGCCATTTGCGCTTCATCTCTTCTGGCACTTCTGCGTAACCGTAACCCGGTAAGTCTACCAGGCGTTTGCCTTCGGCAACCTCGAACAGGTTAATTAGTTGCGTACGTCCAGGCGTTTTGGATGTGCGAGCCAGGTTTTTTTGATTTGTCAGGGTATTAAGTGCGCTGGACTTCCCGGCGTTGGAGCGGCCAGCAAAAGCCACTTCTATACCGGTATCGGCGGGTAAGTGGCGAATATCAGGCGCACTGGTGACAAAATGCGTCTGTTGATAGTTCCAGTTAGTCAAAATGGTCGTCTCCGTGATCTCGGGCATGGGGGGGATTATACCTGAACCCACGTAAAAGGCTGTTTTTCTCGTCAACGGGAACTGGCCAGAGAATATCCTTTTTATGTGTAGGATATTTGCCATAAAGCTTATGCGAATTTTCAGAGAAATTGCAGGGTCATAAAAAGTTAAGTAAATGAAACAAAAGCTTTTGTTCTTATGGAATTTTCCGAATTTGTGTTTTTAGGTCACTTTGTTGCTTGTGAGTTTAAATTAAGCAGGTAAAGTATTTACAGAGGCGAGGAAGCCTGGGGGATGAAGACTTAAGGATTGAGGGGTCAGGAGCGCCAGGAGGCGAAGACCAGGAAACTGTCAGGATGGCAGTCTGAAAAGGAATAAAGGACCATAACAGGGAACGTGAAGTGCTAAGGGAAAAACAGGGTGTGTTGTAAGCAAACAGGGAACGTAGTACCCATTGAGGGTTGAGGGTCAGAAAAAAAGGCGACAGATTACTCTGTCGCCTTTTTTCTTTGCTTGCTTTCTGCTAGATTCCGCCGCAATTCTATACTGAATAAAACCATCTAAGCCGATTATCATGAAAAAACCTTCAACCACTCCGCGCGGCAAAACACCTGGCAAAGCGCACCGTAAATCACGTGAAGAACTCAACCAGGAAGGGCGTGACCGTAAGCGCGATAAAAAGCACCGCGGGAATGCGGCCGGTAGCCGGGCAAGCGGTGCGAACGCCTCCTCTGGTTCAGGAAAAAGCGCCTCTCAGGCCGATCCGCGTGTAGGCAGTAAAAAACCGATTCCACTGGGTGCGACCGAGCCCCAGGTCAAGAAGCAGCACAAACCAAAGAGCGAGAAACCTATGCTTTCACCGCAAGCTGAACTGGATCTGCTGGAGAACGATGAGCGCCTGGACGCGCTGCTGGAACGACTTGAAGAGGGCGAATCCCTGAGTGCTGAAGAGCAACGCTGGGTAGACGCTAAACTTGACCGCATTGATGAATTAATGCAGCAACTGGGCCTCTCTTATGATGATGACGAAGAAGAAGAGGAAGAGGGCCGCGAAGATATGATGCGCTTACTTAAAGGCGGCAATTAACGGTCAGGTATGGGCCTGCCTGTCCTGTTTATAACCCTTCCGGTTATATGTTATCTGGTGTGGTTATTCGTTAAACTACAGCGGTTGTCGCGGCGCAAACTGTGGCTGCGCAACCGGCTTATGACCCGAAATGAGGTCAGGCCGGGCCGCCGTACCCGCCAGCGGCGTTATCGGAAGGAGTGAGCATGTCTGAGCAACGAATTGACTGGGATCTGGCCCTTATCCAGAAATATAACTATTCCGGGCCGCGCTATACGTCATACCCTACCGCGCTGGAGTTTTCCGCTGACTATGGCGAAGAAAATTTCCGTAGTGCCGTCGCACGTTATCCAGAGCGACCATTGTCACTGTATGTGCACATTCCGTTTTGCCATAAGCTTTGTTACTTCTGCGGCTGCAATAAGATTGTTACGCGCCAACAACACAAAGCTGACCAATATCTGGACGCACTGGAACAAGAGATTATCCACCGCGCGCCGCTGTTCGCTGGCCGTCGTGTCAGCCAGCTTCACTGGGGCGGTGGTACGCCAACGTACCTGAATAAAGCGCAAATCAGCCGCCTGATGGGCTTACTACGTGGTCATTTTCAGTTCGATGCAGATGCAGAAATCTCTATTGAAGTGGATCCGCGCGAAATTGAACTGGATGTCCTGGATCACTTACGATCGGAAGGCTTTAACCGCCTGAGCATGGGCGTGCAGGACTTTAATAAAGAGGTCCAGCGCCTGGTTAACCGTGAGCAGGACGAGTCCTTCATCTTTGCGCTGATTAAACATGCTCGCGATATTGGCTTCACCTCGACCAATATTGATTTGATTTATGGTCTGCCGAAACAGACGCCGGAAAGCTTTGCCTTTACCCTGAACCGGGTTGCAGAACTAAGTCCCGACCGCCTGAGTGTGTTTAACTACGCGCATCTTCCCACCCTCTTTGCGGCCCAGCGTAAAATCAAAGACGCGGATCTGCCCTCCGCACAACAAAAACTGGATATCCTGCAGCAGACCATTGTTTCACTGACAGACGCTGGTTATCAGTTCATCGGCATGGACCATTTTGCCCGTCCCGATGACGAGCTGGCGGTGGCTCAGCGTGATGGGGTTCTGCACCGTAACTTCCAGGGCTACACCACCCAGGGCGATACCGATTTGTTAGGGATGGGTGTTTCGGCCATCAGTATGATTGGCGACAGTTACGCGCAGAATCAGAAAGAGTTAAAAGCGTATTACCAACAGGTGGACGAAACCGGCAATGCTTTGTGGCGGGGGATTGCGCTGACCCGTGATGACTGTATTCGTCGTGACGTGATTAAAGCGCTTATTTGTCACTTCCGTCTCGATTTCCGCAGCATCGAGAATCAATGGGAGCTGAGCTTCAACGACTACTTTGCCGAAGATCTGAAATTGCTTAAGCCACTGGCGAATGATGGGCTGGTGGAGATTAACGAGCTGAGTATTGAAGTGACGGCGAAAGGACGTCTATTAATTCGCAACATTTGCATGTGTTTTGACGTCTATCTGCGCCAGAAAGCGCGGATGCAGCAATTCTCAAGGGTGATTTAAACGGTTTCCCCGGCGGCGATGTGCGGGCCGGGGATATCAGACCGTAACCTGATAAGCGAAACGCCTGCCGGCGCTTTAGCTAAATAGCCCAAACAGCGCGGCGCACAATACGGCAGCGACGGCGGCTTGTGGCGTGTGGCTGGCGGCGGCACTAACGCCTGCGCTGCTCGACACGATATTAATGAGTGATTCCAGCATGATGACCTCCCCGTGGACGGGCAAGATCATACTGAACTCATCGGAACAGTAAAGCGCAAAATTGCAGCAATTTGCGCTCGCTATTCAATCTTTACAATTAGCTGGATTATTACTCCATTCCCAGCTCTTTCAGCTTACGTGTCAGGGTGTTACGTCCCCAACCCAGTAAGCGTGCTGCTTCTTGTTTGTGCCCTTGCGTATGACGTAAGGCAGTGGTCAACAAGGTCCGTTCCATTTCTGGTTGCGCTTCGGAAAGCAGGTTTTGATGACCGGAACGTAGCGCCCTGTCCGCCCATTGTGCCAACAACGTTGCCCAGCTATCCGGCAGCGACTGCCCCGTACTGCTTTCCGGGATCGTGGTTTCAAACAATTCAGCCGGTAAATCCTGAATCAGAACTTCCTGTCCGGCAGCCATCACGGTTAACCAGCGGCAGGTATTCTCCAGCTGTCGCACGTTACCAGGCCAGGCCAGACGCGTGAGTGCCGCTTCGGTTTCCGGATGCAACTGCTTCGCTTCGACGCCCAGCTCGCGGGCAGCGACCTGAAGAAAATGGCGCGCCAGACGGGGAATATCTTCGCGACGTTCACGCAGTGGCGGTAGATGCACGCGGATAACGTTCAGGCGGTGGAATAAATCCTCGCGGAATTTCCCTTCCTGCACACGCAACTCCAGGTTCTGGTGCGTTGCGGCAATGATGCGCACATCGACCTTCACTGGCGCATAACCTCCGACACGGTAGAACTGTCCGTCGGCCAGAACGCGCAACAGCCGGGTTTGTACGTCCAGCGGCATATCACCGATTTCATCAAGAAACAGCGTACCGCCATCGGCCTGTTCGAAACGCCCCTGACGGATGGTATTGGCGCCGGTAAACGCCCCTTTCTCATGGCCAAATAGCTCAGATTCAATCAAATCTTTTGGGATGGCCGCCATGTTCAGCGCAATGAATGGCGCTTTTACCCGCGGGCTATGGCGATGCAGCGCGTGGGCGACCAGCTCTTTACCGGTACCAGACTCACCGTTAATCAGGACGCTGATAGATGAGCGCGACAGACGGCCAATGATGCGAAATACATCCTGCATGGCAGGCGCTTCACCAATGATATCGGTGGTTGGCCCGCTAACCTGCACATTACGCGGTTGCTGCTGTTCCTGATAATGGCTGATGGCACGTTCAACCAGCGCCACCGCTTCGTCAATATCAAAGGGCTTAGGCAGATAATCAAATGCCCCTTGCTGATACGCGCTGACTGCTGCATCCAGATCGGAATGTGCCGTCATTATGATGACCGGAAGCATCGGGTGGCGCTGCTTGATTTGCTTTAGCAGGGCAAGACCGTCCATACCTGGCATGCGAATATCCGACAGCAGCACGTCCGGCGTTTTGGTGGTCAGCGCATCAAGCACTTCATTTGCGTTTTCAAACGTTGTACAGCTCAAGCCTGCCCCGGTGAGCGCGCGTTCAAGCACCCAACGGATGGAGCTATCGTCATCAACGATCCAGACTATCCCTCGTTGCATAAACACCTCTATTTCCGAATAGGCAGGAACACCGAGAACTCGGTATGGCCTGGCCAACTGGTGAATTCAATTTTGCCAGAATGTTGATCAATCAAACTTCGAGCGATAGATAACCCTAAACCAGTACCACCTTCACGCCCGCTAACCATCGGGTAAAACAGCGTGTCCTGCAGGTTTGACGGAATACCTGGCCCGTTATCTTCCACATCAATACGTGCCGCAAGGCGATAGCGAACGCCATGCAGAGTGAGCTGAAACGCAGTACGGGTTCGCAGAATTATTTCACCGCCCTCAGGTCCCAGCGCCTGGAGCGCATTGCGAACAATGTTCAGCAGTACCTGTTCGATCTGGTCAGGATCGTGTGCCAGCTCAGGCAGGCTAGGGTCATAGTCGCGGACCAGGGTGACGTTGTCGGGTAATTCCATCGACACCAGCTTCACGACACGCTCAGCAACTTTGTGAATGCTTTCAGTTACGTGCATACCTGGCTGTTGTGGCCCAAGCAGCCGATCCACCAGGTTACGCAGACGGTCTGCCTGCTCAATGATGACTTTGGTGTACTCCAGCAAAGAAGGATCAGGCAGGGCTTTGCTTAAGAGCTGCGCCGCACCACGTAAGCCTCCGAGCGGGTTTTTTATTTCATGCGCCAGACCACGTACCAGATCGCGTGCTGCCACTTGCTGGGCATGTTGGAGTTGTTCCTGGCTCAGGCGTCGCTGATTATCCATCGGTGCCATCTCCAGCAGGATGAGCCCCTCAGGCAACCGTTGCGCCGTTAATGAGAGAATATGTGAACGCCCGTCGATAACGAGGGTAACTTCATTGTCCGTAAAGCCTTGTCCGGCATCGAGACTTTCCCGCATCAGGACGATATTGAGCGAGAAGTAGCTCAGCAGGTCCGGCAACGGCGTACCGAATAATTTACGTGAACTTTGCGCCAGAAGTTGCTGCGCCGCCGGGTTGGCGTAATGTACCGCCAGTTCGTCATCAACCAGCAAGATGCTATTGATTAAAGAATTGAGGATCTGCCCAGCATCGGGCAACGAGCCACTTGCCATCCAGCAGTCTCCCAAAGAATGCACTATTTTAGTGCAGTATAGCGTTTTATAAGTAAATAAGGCGGTAATTCAGGTTGTTGGTGGAGAAAAAAGCCCATCCTGGGATGGGCTGAAAGTTTCCACGGCAACAAAACTCCGGATGTCTTTCGCGCCGCAGCGGTGTTAGCTGCCCTCAGTCGTCCGAATCACTTAGTTCACTAAGCTCATCGGGCTTCCTTCGGGTGCCGCCTTGCTGCGACACCAAATCCATCGGATTTAAATCATTAAACGCTGTAGTACAGCTCGAACTCTACCGGGTGCGGCGTCATGCGTACGCGGTCGTTTTCTTCGATACGCAGAGCGATGTAAGCATCGATCGCGTCGTCGGTGAATACGCCACCCGCAGTGAGGAACTCGCGGTCTTCGTTCAGGCAGTTCAGTGCTTCTTCCAGAGAGCCTGCAACCTGCGGGATTTCTTTCGCTTCTTCAGCTGGCAGGTCATACAGGTTTTTGTCCATCGCTTCGCCCGGGTGGATCTTGTTCTTAATACCGTCAAGACCAGCCATCAGCAGCGCTGCGAAGCACAGGTACGGGTTAGCAGCCGGATCCGGGAAACGCACTTCAATACGACGTGCTTTCGGGGATGCAACCACCGGAATACGGATGGAAGCAGAACGGTTACGGGCAGAGTAAGCCAGCATTACCGGTGCTTCGTAACCCGGGACCAGACGCTTGTAGGAGTTGGTGGTCGGGTTAGACAGGGCGTTGATCGCTTTAGCGTGTTTGATTACGCCGCCGATGTAGTACAGCGCCTGCTCAGACAGACCAGCGTATTTGTCGCCAGAGAACAGGTTTACGCCGTTCTTGGACAGGGACATGTGGCAGTGCATACCGGAACCGTTATCACCGAACATTGGTTTCGGCATAAAGGTTGCGGTTTTGCCGAAGCGGTGAGCAACGTTGTGAACCACATATTTGTAGATCTGAATTTCGTCCGCTTTTTTGGTCATGGTGTTGAAGCGGGTTGCCACTTCGTTCTGACCGGCAGTTGCAACTTCGTGGTGATGAGCTTCAACAACCAGGCCCATCTCTTCCATTACCAGACACATGGTAGAACGCAGGTCTTGTGAGGAATCCACTGGCGGAACCGGGAAGTAACCACCTTTAACAGCCGGACGGTGACCTTTGTTACCGCCTTCGTATTTGGTGGCAGAGTTCCATGCGCCTTCGATATCATCGATAGCAACGTGGGAACCCGAAATAGAGCTGCCGAAACGTACGTCGTCGAACAGGAAGAATTCTGGCTCAGGCCCGAACAGAACGGTGTCTGCGATGCCTGTTGCGCGCAGGTATTCTTCAGCGCGTTTTGCGATGGAGCGCGGGTCGCGATCGTAGCCCTGCATAGTGCCCGGCTCGAGGATATCGCAACGGATGATCAGAGTCGGTTCTTCGTAGAACGGGTCAATGACAGCGGTAGAAGCGTCCGGCATCAGTACCATGTCAGATTCGTTAATGCCTTTCCAGCCACCAATCGAGGAGCCATCAAACATTTTGCCTTCTTCAAAGAAGTCAGCATTAACCTGATGAGCTGGGATCGTGACGTGCTGCTCTTTACCTTTAGTATCGGTGAAGCGCAAATCAACAAACTTGACTTCGTGCTCGTTCAGCATCGTCAAAACGTGTTCAGCGGACATACTTAAACTCTCCCGGATTTATCATTGTCGTCGTGGTAACGAGGTCTACAATTACGGCGCTAACCTGTCGTTGTTGCCATGAAAAAGATAAAGCGAAATCTATGCCAACTTTTAAATGTCACTAAAAAGGCGCTATTATGCGCACCATAGTGCAAAAGGGCTGCACCACGATGGTTACATTGCACCAATTCAGTGCTTTTATGTGAACATTAAGCACCGGATTGGTGCAATTTGAGTGGGGCAGCCTAATTTCGCTTCGTGAAAATGATCACAAAGCAACCCTGCAATACTTGTTTGCGGGGGATGTTTGTGATCCTGTTTTGTAGTGCGATTAATCCGTGTACAATAACGCGCTATTTCTAAATGCCTGAGGCAAAGTTGTGATCGAAAATCTGCGTAACATCGCCATCATCGCGCACGTTGACCATGGTAAAACTACCCTGGTTGATAAGCTGCTGCAGCAATCCGGTACGTTTGATGCGCGTGCCGAAACTCAAGAGCGAGTGATGGACTCCAACGATTTGGAGAAAGAGCGTGGGATTACCATCCTGGCTAAAAACACCGCTATCAAATGGAATGATTACCGTATCAACATCGTTGATACCCCGGGGCACGCCGACTTCGGTGGTGAAGTTGAACGTGTTATGTCCATGGTAGATTCCGTTCTGTTGGTCGTTGATGCAATGGATGGTCCGATGCCGCAGACGCGCTTCGTGACCAAAAAAGCCTTTGCTCATGGCCTGAAACCGATTGTTGTTATCAACAAAGTTGACCGTCCGGGCGCGCGTCCTGATTGGGTTGTTGACCAGGTATTTGACCTGTTTGTTAACCTCGACGCTACCGACGAACAGCTGGACTTCCCTATCGTTTACGCCTCTGCGCTGAACGGTATCGCGGGTCTGGATCACGAAGATATGGCAGAAGACATGACTCCGCTGTATCAGACTATCGTTGATCGTGTACCGGCACCGAACGTTGACCTCGATGGCCCGCTGCAGATGCAAATCTCTCAGCTGGACTACAACAACTACGTTGGCGTCATCGGTATCGGCCGCATCAAACGCGGTAAAGTGAAACCGAACCAGCAGGTTACTATCATTGATAGCGAAGGCAAAACCCGTAACGGTAAGGTCGGTAAAGTTCTGACCCACCTGGGTCTTGAGCGTATTGAGAGCGACATCGCAGAAGCTGGCGATATCATCGCGATCACCGGTCTGGGCGAGTTGAACATCTCTGACACCATCTGCGATACGCAGAATGTTGAAGCGCTGCCAGCGCTGTCCGTTGATGAGCCGACCGTAACCATGTTCTTCTGTGTAAACACCTCTCCGTTCTGCGGCAAAGAAGGCAAGTACGTTACCTCTCGCCAGATTCTTGACCGCCTGAATAAAGAGCTGGTGCACAACGTTGCACTGCGCGTTGAAGAAACCGAAGATGCTGATGCATTCCGCGTTTCTGGTCGTGGTGAACTGCACCTGTCTGTACTGATCGAGAATATGCGTCGTGAAGGTTTCGAAATGGCGGTTTCCCGTCCGAAAGTAATCTTCCGCGAAATCGATGGCCGTAAACAAGAGCCGTTCGAAAACGTAACGCTGGACGTCGAAGAGCAGCACCAGGGTTCTGTGATGCAGGCTCTGGGTGAGCGTAAAGGCGACCTGAAAAACATGAATCCGGATGGCAAAGGCCGCGTTCGTCTCGACTACGTGATCCCAAGCCGTGGTCTGATCGGCTTCCGTTCAGAATTCATGACCATGACCTCCGGTACTGGTCTGCTGTACTCCACGTTCAGCCACTACGACGACGTTCGTCCGGGTGATGTGGGTCAGCGTCAGAACGGCGTTCTGATCTCCAACGGTCAGGGTAAAGCGGTTGCGTTTGCGCTGTTCAGCCTGCAGGACCGCGGTAAGCTGTTCCTGGGCCACGGCGCAGAAGTTTACGAAGGCCAGATCATCGGTATTCACAGCCGTTCTAACGACCTGACGGTAAACTGCCTGACCGGTAAGAAACTGACCAACATGCGTGCGTCCGGTACTGACGAAGCAACGGTTCTGGTTCCGCCGGTTAAGATGACCCTGGAGCAGGCTCTGGAGTTCATCGATGATGACGAACTGGTAGAAGTTACCCCGACCTCTATCCGTATTCGTAAACGTCACCTGACGGAAAACGATCGTCGTCGCGCTAACCGTGGTGCTAAAGAAGATTAATCTTCTTTTTCACCGGATACGTGATGTCGGGCTGGCGTAATTGCCACCCGGAAAAAAAGCCGCTGATATCAGCGGCTTTTTTGTTCAGAAAAAGTACCTTAACCCTAAACGTATACGGTACTGCTCACTGTTGTAGTAATTCCACCGATCGAGCCACTGCAACTCCAGATAGGGCATCCAGTTTTGCGTTATTTTATAGCTGAATTTATTGGTGATTTCCCAGTGATGATCTTTGCCATTCTTACTATGGAAGTCGTTTATGCGTTGGAAAAAGTGGGGCTCAAAGGTATAGAAAAAAGAATCGGTTAATTTGAAATTCCAGTAATTGGCAAATTCATGGGTATCGTTTTTATCCATTTTGCCGTTAATGTCTACCGTGTCGTAATTGCTGTGGTTGTAGCGGTAACGGAAGGTAAGATTAAACCACGGGGCAAACTTGTAATTCGTATCTAAATAAACCGCGCCGCCTGAACCATCGCGATTATCATTAATCAATCCGCCGGGTTGAAAGGTTAATTTATCGGTAGGTTTAAATAGCGGATACCAGCCCTCGATTTCATTATAGCTGTGCTTCATCTCATCCCATTTACCCACATTGTAGGCGTTGGTTGCCATCAATCCTGCGCCCATGTCAAAGTTATATCCGGCGCGAAGAATGACTTCATGAAGTTCAGAGGCTGTATTGTAGGCTTCGCGGGTTTCGACGTACGCGCCCGCAAACGCGGTGCCGGAGACGGATGAAACCAGCAGAGCGATCATTGTTTTTTTCATGATTATTCCAGGTATCAGGTACAAAAGGGCCGTCCCTCCTGCATAGCAGGAAGGGAAAGTGGGCCTGCTTTTTAGTTATAAAGTGACTGCTGACTCTTTATTTTCGGTTTTTACTTCTGGTGCCATATTCTGTTTTTTTCGATGCGTTATTTCCTCAATAATAAAAGCAAAGCGCTGCTCGTTAAGTTTGTAAAAGAATCCCATAGTCAGGGCCGCAATAATCGCCAGTGAACAAGGCCAGAGAAATATCAGCTGGCGTAAGCCCAATAGCGTTGTACTACTCTGCTCTACATTAGGGACGTAACCAATTTGGGTCAGCATGATCCCCGGCAGAAAGCCCGCCAGGGCCGCAGAGATTTTGCGTGAAAAGGTGTAACCGGTGTAGACAGATCCTTCGGTCCGGATACCGGTTTTCCACTCACCGTAATCAACGGTATCCGGCACTAACGCCCAATTCAGGCTATTTACAAAAGCGGTTCCGAAAAAGGCCATGCAGGAAAACGTGATAAACAATAAAGAACTGCTGCCCCAGAAAAAGTTAAGGATGTCGCCGAGTGCCCACAATGCCAGTCCACCCAGATACACCTTTTTCTTGCCAAAGCGCTTCACTGCTCCGGGCACCAGCAAGACGCCCACTAAAATGCAGCCCATGCTGAAAAAGCCCATCCATGACAACAGATGAATATCATTGAGCACGTATTGGGTGTAATAGACCTGGATGGCGAGTTTGATGTTAAACGCGGCCAGCGTACACAGGTTGGCAATGCATAATACCAGCAGCGGAGGGTTGCGGAAGATGGCGTAAAACGACTTCATGATCCCGGGCTTATGGCCTTCCGGGGCGAGCTCAACGTAACGCTCTTTCACGCCGCTATAGCACCACCACATGCAGAATAATCCGCAGGTGGCAAACAGCAGTGCGGCAACCAGATAGCCCAGAGAAGGGCGACCAACGAACAGTGACTGCACAGGCATAAAACCGACAGTACACAGTAACAACCCCACAGTGGCTCCCCCCTGTCGCCAGGCGGCAAGATGTGCACGCTCCTGCGGGTTTTTAGTGATTGCCGGCACCATTGCGCCGTAAGAACAATTCATCAGGCTATAAAACAGGCCAAACATCATGAACAGTACGGTGGCGATGGCGGTTTTCATCGTCAGACTGAAATCATTGGCCATGAATTGGGCGGTTGCGACCAGTGCGACCGGAACAGAGGCATAAAGAATAAAAGGGCGAAACTTTCCTGCCGTTCCAGTGTTACGCCGCGAATCCAGCAGTACGCCAGTCAGCATGTCGGTAAAGGCGGTAAAGAACTTGGCAACCAGGAAGATGATCCCACCGTAAAAGGCGGGCATTCCCAGTTCATCGGTATAAAACTTCAGTAAATAGAGTGTGCCGATGCACAGCATCAGGTTCGAGCCAAAATCACCCATCCCATAGGCAAATTTTTCGCGCAGGCTCAGTTTTAGCGTTAGCGGATCATGGTTGTGATTCATAGTCGATCCTCTTAGCGCCCCGCAGGGCGCTATCTTATTGACCCGTCAGGCCAGACGTTTACGCGTTTCGATCTCGGTAACGATACGAACGTACATTTTCTCGTTGAGGTTGTAGAAGCACCCCATTGCCACGATGGTGATTACCGCCAGTGCGCAGGGGTAGATGAAGATCAGCTGCCGCAAACCCTCTACTGTTCCTGCTGATTGCACTACGTTCGGTACATAGCCGATCTGTGTCAGCATCCAGCCAGGGAAGAACCCTGCCAGTGCCTGCGATACTTTTCTAAAGAAGGTGAAGCCAGTGTAAACCGTCCCTTCAGAGCGTACGCCGGTACGCCATTCGCCATATTCCACCGTGTCAGAGACCAGTGCCCAGTTCAGGCTGTTTACAAAGGCAGAGCCAAAGAATGCAAGGCATGAGAAAGCGACAAAACTGACCGAGCCCCCGCCGAACAGATAATTGAGTAGATCGCCAGTAACCCAGATAAGCAGCCCGCCGATGTAGACTTTTTTCTTACCGAAACGGCGTACGGCGCCGGGCATTAAAAAGACACCAATAAAGATGCACCCCATACTGAAGAAGCCCATATATGAAAGCAGAATGGGGTCGTTCAGAACGTACTGGGTGTAATAGACCTGAATAGCGAGTTTGACGTTAAATGCGCCCAGGGTGCAGAGGTTGGCAATGCACAAAATAAACAGCGGGCGGTTCCCGGCGATAGCGCGAAACGACTGCAACAAGCCAGGTTTTTGTGCGGGATTGGCAGGCTGCGTCTCGACATAACGTTCGGTCACACCCTTATAGCACCACCACATAAAGA
This sequence comes from Phytobacter palmae, assembly GCA_900112785.1. Lineage (GTDB taxonomy): Bacteria > Pseudomonadota > Gammaproteobacteria > Enterobacterales > Enterobacteriaceae > Phytobacter > Phytobacter palmae. The sequence goes on from FONB01000013.1 coordinate 21,020, forward strand.
ACAGCCCGAACAACGAGAAAAGGGTGGCGGCGAAGATATACCCCAGTTGGTGGTTGCCCTCAATCAGGTTCATGACAGGCACAAAGGCGACCGTACACAGCAGCAGTCCCAGCGTCGCACCGCCTTGTCGCCATGCTGCCAGTGAGGCGCGTTCATCCGGGTTTTTGGTGATGGCCGGAACCATTGCGCCGTAGGAACAGTTCATCATGCTAAAGAACAGCCCATAGAGCATAAACAGTACCGTGGCCATCACGGTTTTGCCGGTAACTTCAAACGGCGTACCGACAAAGTTAGCAATAGCCAGCAGCGTCACCGGGAAAGCAGCGTAAAGCACGAACGGACGGAATTTTCCTTTAGGGCCAATATTACGCCGGGAATCGAGCATAATGCCCGTACCCATATCGGTAAATGCGGTAAAGAATTTGGCGATCAAGAAGATAATGCCGCCATAAGTTCCCGGCAGCCCTAATACGTCGGTGTAGAATTTCAGTAGATAAAGCGTGCCAATATCCAACAGGATATTGGAACCTAAATCGCCCATCCCATAGGCTAATTTTTCTTTAAATGGCAAACGTAGGGTTGCCGGATCGGCAGAGGTCTGACTCATTTTTTATTCTCCTGATGCCCGAAGTTTTACCTGCGGGCGAGTCTCATTAGATGTTCTTCAATGTCGCGAACAATGACGCCCATTCGCTCTGCGCCCGGTAAAAGACCGGTGGTTTGCCGAGCGGGGCATCTACGCTGACATCACCGCCGGAACACGGCTCTCCGGTCCAGACATTGATCCAGGTATCTTCTGGCAGATATAAAGACCAGTCTCTACGGCCCTGCTCGTACACAGGCGCAACCAGCAGGTCGCGACCGAATAGATATTGATATTTCAGGGTGTAGGTGCGCGCATCATCTTCGTAATGCAGGAATAACGGGCGCATGACCGGCAGACCTGTTGCGGCGTTCTGCGCCACGGACTGTTTTATGTAGGGTTTAAGCGTCGTAAATACGGTGGTCATACGAGCAAAGTGGGCAATGGTTTCTGCGTCACCGTCAAATTGCCAGTTATCACCTGGACGGTTGCCTTCGTGGGTACGCATCATCGGGGTAAAGGCGCTGAAATCGCACCAGCGCAGCAGTAACTCTTTACTGCGTTTCATTTCGAACAGAGTGGTGTAACCGCCGATATCGCTATGGTGTAAACCGTGGCCGGTCATCGCTAAGGACAGCGCTGCCGGGACGACGGAAGCCAGGCCATCATCGAGACTCCAGTCCACGTTCTGGTCACCCGCCCACATCATGACGGAATATTTCTGGCTGCCCGTCGACCCTGCGCGCATGAAGAAGAGGATGTCGCCGAGTTTGCCGGTTTCCTGCAGCGCTTCGTAGTTACATTTCGCCCACAGTGCAGGCCAGGCGTTATGCATAATTTCGGCGCTGACACCGTTGTGCAGGTAGGTATCGGTTGGTAAATATTCGCCAAAGTCGGCCATCCAGCCGTTACAACCCAGGGCGATCAGGTTCTGCTTGATAACGTTTTTGAACCAGTCGTAGGCCTGAGGGTTGGTCAGATCGACCACGCCGCCGTGGAATTCGCCGAACTCGACAAGGTAATTGCCACCGGACGCATCCTTGGCCAGATAACCGCGTTCTGCCGCTTCGGCATACAGATCTTTGTCGCTGGCTACATAAGGGTTGATGTAAGAAAGGAACTGCACGCCTTCGCTATTCCACTGCTGGATGCGGGTATCAAGCTGCGGATAAAGCTCGCTGTTCCACTTCCAGTTCCACATGACGCGCTTACCGAAGGAGGTCATGCGAATACCTGACCAGTCCTGCGCCCAGATACCGTTCACCTTCACGCCGCCGTTTCGCATAGTGTCCAGTTTCTGCTGGCACACTTCGGTTCCGCCCTGAATACCGAGTGTGACCCCGTCATAGACCCAATCAGGTAGTTCTGGCTGGCGACCTAACAGCGCCGTCAGTTTTTCCAGCAGCGCAATGTAAGTGTCTGCACATTCGAAGCGGATTGTGGCGTTATCTTCCCACAGTGCCAGTTCGTGATATTCCGGCGCGCTGAAATCGAAATTCATATAACAGCTATTATCAACGTGGCAGTAGTACTTCTGCGTACTGACAAATGTCGGCTGTGGGAAAAAGGTCCAGTAATAGTCGCCGCCAGCGTTCTCTTTACAGTCCGCCTGCCAGGTTACGTAGCTTTGTTTATTACGCCCAACGCCTTGCTCACTGGTCCATAGCGGGAAGGGTTTACCGCGCAGGTCAAAATACGAGAACTGCTCGCCGCAACCATAAATATGATCCTGCGGCTGCGCCGCCAGACGCAGCCAGATGCGATTGTGGCTGGTGGCGTCATTGTTCAGTTTGAACATCAGGCGGCCTTCTTCATCCGCGCCAATGCGCAACGTGGCGCTGACGGCATCGCCACGGGTAAAGCGGATAACCCAGCCAGCGCTCTCTTTCACCACCGTTGCGTCGGTGAGTGCCACTTTTTCATTCAGCTTATCTTTAATGCTGAAATTGCCGCGAAACATATCAATATCGGCGACACCTGTACCAACCCACAAGCAGGGGGTTTGTGCACTGTGGCGCAGGATCAGACGTTGTTGCCAGCGCAGCGTAAAGCCGTCTTGTTGTGTTGTAAGTTCAAGATCGCGTAAATGATGTTGTCGTGAATCCATTATGATCTCCGTAAAAGTAGGGTATTCCGGTTATTCATCTCTGGCGTTAATCGCAGCCGATCGAAAAGGCGAGGTTGTGTGTCTCTTCCGGGGCCAGAAAAAATAAATCCACGCCGGAATTAAACGCATTCGGCGGACAACTCATTGGTTCAATGGCAAGGCCGAGGCGTTGTAATTTGTCGCCGGTATAGATTTGCAACCAGGGTTGGCTGGTACGAAGCCAGGTGGTCATGGCTTGCTGAATGCTGGTTATTCTCACTTCCCATGGAGCTGGTGCTGTTCTGGCTTTAAACGTGTGGTCTATTTGGGTGCTGCCGATTTCCCGGGTAGTGCTGAAATCCAGCGCGTTGGCCACTGGTTGCAGCGTATCGACACTGAACAGATCTGTAGCGGGCATCGTTAGCGTACAGCCATCTATTTTTTCCAGATTGCATGTTAAATAAGGGTGGGCACCTGCGCCGTAAGGCGCAGGTTTATCGCCGATGTTGCGGGTAATAATGCTGGCGCTCAGACCGGTGTCAGCATCCAGGCGATATATGACGTTACAGACCAGCGCGAAAGGGTAACCATATGACGGCGGTAGAAAGACACTTAGCGTGACGCTATTCGCACACTGATCGCAAACTTGCCAGTCTCGCCAGGCGAGCAGACCATGAATCGCGCTGTGCGATACAGGGTCGTTCACCGGCAGATTGAATACCTTTCCATCATGTTCATAGCGGCCATCAGCAACGCGATTTGGCCAGGGAACGAGAACCTTCCCCATATGGGCCAGTGGCATTTCTTCCGGCTTATGCGCAATGACAAGATGACGCCCACAGTGCGTCAGCTCAGCTATTCCCGCGCCAACCGAAACGATTTTTGCCTGATAACGCCCTGCGATCAGGATGATAGTTCTTCCGCTACTGTGCATGGCTGGTTACCTTGTCGATGACTTATTTCGCTTTTACATCCAGCAACCCGGCGGCGACGGCAGGTGCCAGTCCGGGTGCGAGAGGAAGACGCGGGATCACCAGGCAATGCAGAAGGTGGTAAATGTCCTGTTTGCCATCCCAGACTTTGGTGGTCACCATGTTGTTGGTATCCAGTTCCTGCCACCATGACCCGGTTTCGTAATCCATCAGGTATTTGATGCAGTAGTCCCACCAGCGTTGATACCAGGCTTCGTATTGCGGATCGCCGGTTACGCTATAGAGTGCGTATGCCGTACCCATGGCTTCGACGATTGGCCAACGAACGCGTTCACGTACAATAGGTGTGCCGTCCCAGTCCACTGAATAGACAAAGCCTTCTGCGCCGTCCGGTGCCCATGCATCACGAATTGTGGCGTGGAAAAGGCCTTTCGCATCCTCCAGCAGCCATTCGGGGGGCGTTTCAAAGCGCGCTTCCAGCGCGGCGCGAAGATGGAGCATCAGGCGGCCCCACTCAATCCAGTGGCCTGGCGTGCCGCCATAAGCACGGAAGCGATGGGCTGGATTGTCTTTGTTGTAATCCCGCAGCGGATTCCAGTTCGCATCAAAATGTTCGTTAACGCGATACTCACCACGACGGGCGACGTCATGAATAATGACCGATGTTATCCGCAGCGCACGGTCCAGCCATTTGCGGTCATGAGTCACGTCATAGACAATCAGGAATGCCTCGACGGCATGCATGTTAGCGTTACCGCCGCGGTAATCTTCCGTCTTACTAAACGCTTCATCCCAGGACTCGAGGCACATTTGTTCCTCTTCGCTCCAGAAATATTTCTCGATAACCGCAATCGCCTCATCTAATAGAGGGCGGGCCGCAGGATGTCCGGTGGTGACTGCACTTGCCGCACCTAAGAGGACAAAAAAGTGCTGATAGCCCTGTTTTGATGCATCAATAACGCCTTCGTCATTTACACAGGCGTACCAGCCGCCGTGTTGTTTATCGCGCAGTGGGCCGTTGAGGGCGTTGATGCCGTGTTCAACAAGCGCCAGGGCGCCGGGACGACCCATTGCCGCTGCAACGGCATAAACATGCAGCATGCGGGCAGTGATCCAAAGATGCGTGCCCATATCTTTTTTGACCTGACCGTTATTACCCAGCCAGCCAAAACCGGTGGGTACGGCGGCATTCTTGCCAAAATCAAAAATTCGGTCAGTTTCTTGTTCCAGCCAGCGATGGTGACTGAGTGTGTTAAACCATTTCATCGTTCTGTTCTCCTCAGCGGCGGGCCATCATTTCGTCAACGATTTCACCCAGACGCTGCAGTTTGGGTACGGAGATATCCCGCAACATCATTTCTGTGTCGGGCAGACCAATTACCGAAGACCATACGGCCCGCCCCGCCAGAAAACCCGAGGCGCCCGCTGTCATCGCAATTCTTACCGCGCGGGGGAATAATTTTTCGTCAATGCCGGACGAGAGGATGACCCAGGGCATACTGATATGGTCGTTGAGTCGTTGGGATGCGTTCAGGAGCGTTTGCTGACTTCCTTTACCAAACAGCGGCATTTCAACTTTGTAGAGGTCTGCTCCGCTGTCGCCCAGCTCTTTGGCTGCGTCAATAATGGCTTGTTCATGATCGAATGAAGCGCTGCGACGCGGCGGGCGAACCACTGGCTCAATAATGCTTACCAGTCCATTGGTATGGCAGATCTGGTTAAACTCTTTCACCATTTCAAGACGTTGCTGAGGATCTTCATCGCTGCGCCACAGCACCAGTAGTTTCAGAGCCTTGCCACCGTCACGTTTTACCGCCTGCGCGTCGACCTGTTTATCGATGATGACGCTATCGACCGGAATACCATTACCAGGAATAAATTTGTCAGCGGCGACGATCATCGCGCAGTTTTGCGCGACGGCATTTTGCTCCACCACCTGGCGGTAGCAGAATTGCTGATCAACCAAAATGGCTGAGGCGTAAGGGGAAAGAATTTTGGCAGCGTTAACTTTAAAGTCCGTGAGTACCTGATCGGCCACCGGTTGCGGCGCGCCGGCGGCAGCAAACATCAAACGCATAGCTTCGCGTTGGTCAACGGCCAGCATGGAAAAACCGCCGGAAGGTCGGGTGATATCTTTCAGGGTGTATTGCGACATTCTTCTGTCCTTATCCAGTCATGAATGGTGTTGAGTCAGCCCGGCGCTGGTACGCACCTGCTCTAAAATTGCGGTCCAGTCTTCACGGCCACGTCCGGCGGCTCGTGCCTGGTTGTACACTTCGCGCGATGCTGCGCCCATCGGCATCGGGACATGCAACTGATTGGCAACATCCAGTGCGATCCCCAAATCCTTATGGGCAAGGTCGATCATAAAAGCCGGGGAAAGGTCGCCTTTCAGCACTTTGTTGGGCCATGAGGTGGTAAAGTGGCCTTTGCCTGCCGGAGTGCCGCTCATCACTTTCAGCGCCACGTCGAAGGAAAGTCCCAGGGCTTCACACAGCACGGCGGCCTCAGCTGAAAGCGCGTTGAGGGCAATACTCATGTAGTTGTTAATCAACTTGACGCGAATGCCCATCCCCGGGCCTCCCGCATTGATAAGCTCATTACCCATTGCCATCAGTACGGGGGTTGCTCGCTCAACCTGCTGCTGCGTACCGCCCGCCAGTAACAACAGCGTTCCGGCTACGGCGTGGTCGGACGTGCGGCCAACTGGCGCATCCATCATGGAGAAACCACGAGCGTGCATGTCGTCAATCAGCGTGTCCGTTTGCAGGGGATGAATAGTGGACATGTCAATAACCAGTGACTCAGGGGATAACCCCTCACAAACACCCTGCTCACCAAACAACACTGAGCGCACCAGATCGCCATTCGGTAGCATGGTGATAACAAACTCGGCATCGGTGGCCGCTTGTGCTGGCGTGGTGGCAGCCCTGGCGCCCTTCTGCACCAGGTTTTGCACGGCCTGCGGATTTACATCGAATACCTTTAGCTGATGGCCGTTTTTTAGCAGGTTACTTGCCATTGGCGCGCCCATCTGCCCAAGCCCTATAAATGCAATTACCGCCATACCTCCCTCCTGAAAAGTGAGTTAGTGTCACATTTTGTCAATTATTGCGCGTTTTCGTTGTCTGTTTTTGATCGTATTTGTAATTTATGGTCAAAAAATTGACACTCGTCACTTTTTAAACATTTGGTGAAATTAAAATGACAACCTCTGAAACATGTAAGGATTCACCATGACTCGCATAGCTTGTGTCGGTATTACGGTATTGGACAGGATTTGGTATCTCGATGATTTACCAGCAGAAGGGGGCAAGTTCGTCGCTAAAGACTATACGGAGGTTGGCGGTGGGCCAGCAGCTACAGCTGCTGTTGCCGCGGCAAAGCTTGGGGCAACCGTGGATTTTATTGGTCGCGTTGGTGACGATGAAACGGGTAATCGCCTGCTCGCGGAACTTGAGTCGTATGGCGTAAATACTCGATATACCCGAGCTTATAAAGGGGCACGGTCATCTCAGTCTGCGGTACTGGTAGATGGGAGAGGGGAGCGTATTATCACAAACTACCCAAGCCCGGATTTATTGCCTGACGCCGATTGGCTCAATGAACTCGATTTCTCTCAATGGGACGTGGTACTGGCTGATGTCCGCTGGCATGACGGGGCGAAACGAGCCTTTACACTGGCTCGCCAGCAGGGGGTGATGACAGTTCTGGATGCCGATGTCACGCCGCAGGATATTACCGATCTGGTGGCATTGAGTGACCATGCTGCGTTTTCTGCGCCGGGTTTACGCCGTCTTACCGGGCTGGAAGATAACGTCGTGGCATTGAAAAAATCACAAACAATCACAAATGGACATGTTTATGTCACTCAGGGATCTGAAGGATGCTACTGGCTGGAAAGTAATAATGTGAAGCATCAGCCGGGTTTTCGTGTTGATGTAGTCGATACCACGGGGGCCGGGGATGTGTTTCATGGCGCACTGGCGGTAAGTCTGGCGCAAAAAACGACCATGGCAGAGGCGGTGAAGTTTGCAAGCGCAGTGGCCGCGCTCAAATGTACACGCCCTGGTGGGCGTGTCGGGATACCCGACTGTGATCAAACCCGCTCTTTTCTGTCACTTTTTGTATAAAATGCGGGGCACGATGGTTTTGAGAGGGATACCCATGAGCCTTACCGAACTGACCGGTAATCCGCGGCACGACCACCTGCTGGCGCTGATTGCTGAACGTGGTTATATGAACATCGATGAGCTGGCACAACTGCTGGATGTTTCCACCCAGACGGTTCGGCGTGATATTCGTAAGTTAAGCGAACAGGGGCTGATCACCCGTCACCACGGAGGGGCCGGGCGTGCTTCCAGCGTCGTTAACACCGCTTTTGAGCAGCGAGAGGTTTCCCTGCTGGATGAGAAAAAAGCGATTGCGGAAGCCATCGCTGACTACATCCCGGATGGCTCCACCGTGTTTATCACCATCGGAACGACGGTAGAACACGTGGCACGTGCGTTGCTCAATCATAACCACCTGCGCATTATCACCAACAGTCTACGGGTGGCACATATTCTGTATAAAAATCCGCAGTTTGAGGTAATGGTGCCTGGTGGAACGCTACGTTCGCATAATGGCGGTATTATTGGCCCGTCCGTGGCAAGTTTTGTGCAGGGATTTCGTGCTGATTACCTGGTCACCAGCATCGGTGCCGTAGAAAGCGATGGTGCACTGCTGGAGTTTGACGTCAATGAAGCCAACGTGGCAAAAACGATGATGATGCATTCGCGGCAGATTTTACTGGCCGTTGATCACACCAAATTTAACGCCTCTGCTGCCGTGGAGATTGGCAATATCAAACAGATTACGGCGCTCTTTACCGATAATCTGCCTCCGGCGCCGGTTCATCAGTTACTGAAAAACCATCAAATTGAAATTAACCAGATTGCCGTAGACCAGACCGATGTAGAAAACAGTTTTTGATGAACTGAAAATCATTTCCTTACCCGTCACAATCCTGTCGCCCGCCAGAGCGGGCGAACTATTCAACTTCTGACTTTCCCGCTACAGTTAACTTTCCACGGAAAATTAGGAGAGAGAGATGCTCTATATCTTTGATTTGGGTAACGTGATCGTTGATATCGACTTCAATCGGGTGCTGGGTGTATGGAGTGACTTCAGCCGTGTGCCGCTAGCAACGCTCAAACAAAGCTTCACGATGGGCGAGACTTTCCAGCTTCACGAGCGGGGTGAAATCAGTGACGAAGATTTCGCCAAAGCGCTGTGTGAAGAGATGTCCATGTCGTTAAGTTTTGAGCAATTTGCGACGGGCTGGCAGGCGGTTTTTGTCTCCCTGCGTAAGGAGGTTGTCAGCATCATGAAACAGCTGCGTGAGCAAGGGCACCGCGTAGTCGTGCTCTCTAATACCAACAGTCTCCATACCACGTACTGGCCGGATCAATACCCGGAAATTTTGGCCGCCGCCGACCATATTTATCTTTCGCAAGATATGGGAATGCGTAAGCCGGAAACGCGCATCTATCAACGTGTACTCGAGCTGGAAGGCTATAGCGCTGATAACACTGTCTTTTTCGATGATAATGCGAATAATATAGAAGGGGCCAACCAGTTGGGGATTACCAGTATTCTGGTGACGGGTAAGAACACCCTCCCTGACTATTTTGCGAAGCAGTTATGCTGAAATTTATTCGCCATAAAACGAAACACCATACGCGACCCATTTGGTCGTGGCTGAAATTACTCTGGTTGCGTATCGATGAAGACCATATGACAACACTGGCGGGAAATCTCGCCTATGTTTCCTTGCTTTCATTGGTGCCGCTAATTGCCGTTATTTTTGCGTTATTTGCCGCGTTTCCGATGTTTTCTGAGGTTAGCATCCAACTGCGTCATTTTGTTTTTGCGAATTTTATTCCTACCACCGGCGATGTGATTCAACGCTATATCGAACAGTTCGTTGCCAATTCAAGCAAAATGACCGCCGTTGGCGCATGTGGGCTGGTGGTGACATCATTATTGTTGATGTACTCCATCGACAGCGCACTGAATTCCATCTGGCGCAGTACGCGCGTGCGTCCGCGAATATACTCCTTTGCTGTCTACTGGATGATCCTGACGCTGGGGCCGCTACTTGCCGGGGCGAGCCTGGCGATAAGCTCCTATTTGCTCTCTCTGCGCTGGGCCAGTGGGCTCAACGGCGCGATAGATAATATGCTGCGCGTTTTCCCGCTCATTTTGTCATGGATCTCTTTTTGGTTGTTGTACAGCATTGTGCCAACCACCCGCGTGCCCAATCGTGATGCAGTGATTGGTGCTTTTGTCGCCGCTGTGTTATTTGAAGCGGGGAAAAAAGGGTTTGCGCTTTATATCACCACATTTCCTTCTTATCAGCTTATTTATGGCGTGCTGGCGGTGGTCCCGATTTTGTTTCTGTGGGTCTACTGGACATGGTGTATCGTCTTGCTTGGCGCTGAAATAACTGTCACTCTCGGTGAATATCGACGATTAAAAAAAGCCGCAGAACAAGAAGAAGACCAACCATGATTGCATTGATACAACGTGTATCCCAGGCCAGCGTTACCGTGGCGGGTGAAGTGACGGGTGAAATCGGCCCGGGACTTTTGGTGTTGTTAGGTGTCGAAAGGGAAGATGACGAGCAAAAAGCGAACCGCCTGTGCGAGCGCGTGCTGGGGTATCGCATTTTCAGTGACGCTGACGGCAAGATGAACCTTAATGTTCAGCAGTCCGGCGGCAGCGTACTGGTGGTGTCACAATTTACGCTGGCGGCGGATACCGAACGCGGCATGCGTCCTGGTTTCTCCAGAGGAGCCGCGCCGGAAAAGGCGCAGGCGCTATATGACTATTTCGTCAATCGCTGCCGTAGCCAGCAGATAGAAACACAGATCGGACGATTCGCCGCAGATATGCAGGTATCGCTGGTTAATGACGGCCCCGTAACGTTCTGGTTGCAAGTATGAGCCAGCTTGCGGAGTTGCCACGGGTAACAAGAGAGAATACAGCTATGTATCACCTTCGCGTACCGCAAACAGAAGAAGAGCTAGAGCTTTACTACCAGTTCCGTTGGGAGATGCTGCGCAAGCCACTGCATCAGCCGAAAGGTTCCGAACGTGATGCCTGGGATGCCATGGCCCATCATCAAATGGTTGTGGATGAAGAAGGCGAAATCGTTGCCGTTGGTCGGTTATATATCAATGCCGACAATGAGGCTTCGATCCGTTTTATGGCCGTACATCCCTCGGTGCAGGATAAAGGGCTCGGCACGCTGATGGCGATGACGCTGGAATCTGTCGCGCGCCAGGAAGGTGTGAAACGGGTAACCTGTAGCGCGCGTGAAGATGCGGTGGAGTTCTTCGCAAAACTGGGGTTTATCAATGAGGGTGAAATTACCGCCCCGCAAACCACGCCGGTACGCCATTTTCTGATGATCAAACCCGTGGCGACGCTGGATGATATTCTGCATCGCGGCGACTGGTGCGGGCAGTTGCAGCAGGCCTGGTATCAGCACATTCCGCTCAGTGAAAAGATGGGCGTGCGTATTCAGCAGTATACCGGGCAGAAATTTATCACCACCATGCCGGAGACGGGCAACCAGAACCCACACCATACGTTGTTTGCCGGAAGCCTGTTCTCGCTGGCGACACTAACGGGCTGGGGGCTTATCTGGTTGATGCTGCGCGAGCGGCATCTGGGCGGGACGATTATCCTTGCCGATGCGCATATCCGCTACAGCACGCCAATCACGGGTAAACCCAGCGCGATTGCCGATCTTGGCTCCCTGAGTGGTGATCTCGACAGACTGGCTCGTGGGCGTAAAGCGCGGGTTCAGTTGCAGGTAGAACTGTTTGGTGACGATAAGCAGGGTGCCTTATTTGAGGCGGTTTATATCGTGCTACCAGCTAAACCGTATGGCGCTTTTGAAGAAGGCGGCAATGAAGAAGAGTGATTAGCGAGTCCGGCGCCAGGCCGGACCCGACTTTGTTAAAGTAAAACTATTCGGCAAAGTAAAACCACGCGGTTTTTATCAAGCCATCCTGAACCTCATACACTGCCATATTCTCGATAACCTGCTCGCCGATGCCGTAGATTTTTTCGTGATCGAACACCTTATTCCCCATCACGATGCGGCTGAGTAACTCAGCCCTCAGCGCCGGGTTGTTAAAACGATGCTGACTGTAAAACGCGCGCAACGCTTCCCGACCCTGTGTAGAAGGGGATGTGGCCGGCATACGCCATGCGGTAAAATCTTCGCTAAAACAGGCGGCGAACATATCAATGTCATGGGCGTTATAGGCAGCAAATTGTCTTTCGACGGGCGCAACGATGGACATAGTATTTCCTTGCTGAGTCGATGCGTGTTTCTTCCTTTCGGTTATCTCTTGCAGCGTTAATAAACTTCGCCGCTATGCAAACCTTATTTAAATTCTCCATGTGGTAACAATTCCAGTCGCCATGCCACATCTCTTATCGCCCCGCGTGCTGTTTTGCTAATGCCGCCAAGCTGAAAGAAGCCGTGAATTACCCCCAGGTGGTGCTGGCAGGAACATTCCACCCCTTGCCCGGTCATCCGTTGAAACAACGCTTCGCCTTCATCGCAGAGCGGGTCATATTCGGCGGTAAAAATATGCACAGGCGGAAGGCCGTTGAAATCATCGCGCCAGAGTGGACTGGCTTCCGGGTGCATTGGATCCGTCTCACCGAGATACAATTCGTAGCCGCTGAGCAGCGCATCACGGGTAATCACATAGTCATCGCCGTTGCTGGTGTAGCTTTCAAAGCAGGCGGTCGCATCGAGCATCGGATAAATCAGGATCAGTTGAGCGGGTTGCCATACCTGCGCCGCCTTCAGGCGAAGCGCCGTGACCAGCGCCAGGTGTCCACCTGCGCTGTCTCCGGCAAGGGTGATTTTTTGCCGATCGACGCCCAGCTCAGCAGCATTTTGCCAGATAATCTCCGCCCCTTTCTGCGCGTCATCATGCGCGGCAGGAAACGTATGTTCCGGGGCCAGACGATACTGCACCGCAATCACCTGACAGCCGCTATAAAAGGCGAGCTGGCGCAATTGTTTGTCATGGGTGGCAAACTCACCGCTGATAAAACAGCCGCCGTGGTAATAGATCAGCGTGGGCAATGGGCCTGTTACGGTCAGAGGGGAGATAACGCGAAATGTCATACCGTCGAGATGCACATCTTTCACGTTTATCCGGGTTTCCGTTTCACCTGCCAGCACGGTACTGGCGAGGTATCCTGCTCTGCGTTCATCGATACTTTTTTCCCGCGAGGATGGCCGCCCTGCGGCGATAAACTCCCTGACCAGCTCTGCAATTCCTGTTTCCAGCGCCATTATCACATCTCTCATCTGTATGTATATCCAGTGTTATAACCTGGATTTACGTCGATGGGAACGGCAATTTCCTGGAGGCGTGTGAATCCGCAAAGCGTCTCGCAAAAATGAAATACAGGCAGAAAGAGGACTGTTGAACGATCTGTTCAGGTTGCAGAATGGAGTGTTAATTTGCGCCAGGAATAGGGTAAGACGCTGCCAGACACCATAATCCTGGCGATAGCGCAGATGGATCGTCGTAAACAGGGGACATGAAATATTCGTTATTTTGCTGTTCGCGCCATGGCAACTGTAGCCGGGTGCGTTCACAACCCGGCACAGATAATGACGTTACTCCCCCTCGCCCGGGAAGAGGAAGGGATTAATGGAACTGCGGGCGAACCCTTCCTGTTCCATGCGAGCATCAAGCACCAGTGAGGCTAAATCATCGGCAACAGGTTCCACGTTCGGGTCTTTTTCCTGATACAGAATCTTCAGGTAGGTGCCGCAATCGCCACAGCTTTCGGCTTTGATTGCTGCCTTCTCGTTGTCCAGCGACCAGTAGTGTAAGTCGCGAGTCTGCTCGCAGTTGCTACATTTGACGCGCACCACGTGCCATTCGGTTTCACACAGATTACAGTGCAGGTAGCGCAACCCCTGGGTTGTGCCGATATGCACAACGCTTGAAACAGGTATCGATCCGCATACCGGACAGAACTGACGCTGCTCACCATATTCCGCGCGGGCTTTGCCGGGAATGAGGTTGGCCATTTGCGACCAGTAGAGTGAAAGCGCAGCCCAAATAAACGGCGCTTTATCACTGCTGACCGAACTAAAGTCAGAGGCAAACAGCGCACTGGCCATCTGCTCCAGCTCCTGTTCGGAGGATTTTTCCAGGTTTTCAATTACTGCCAGCGCAGGTCCACTCATCTCCGGTTTGAGTTCGGCAATGAGGGAATGCAGCAGTCGGTGCCAGTGCTTATCGCGCGGCAGGACATGAATATCCAGCGGCGGCTTACCCTCAGCGGCGGCCTGTTTGATCCGTGCTGTCAGATCGATCTCCAGCGGATGATCGTACAGCACCACTTCCTGGGCATGGGCTATCAACGCGGCAAAACGCAGGTAATCCCCCAGCGGATTGTGCTCTGCTAACTCGCGCAGGCGTTCTGCCCGGCGGTTGTAGAGATTTTTCAGCCTGGGGAATAATAACGGCGGAATCACTTCCGCCGTGCGTTTTTCGCTCGAACCCAGCTCGTCTTGCGGGATTATGCGAATACTCATTCCGTCGTTTTTTCCTCTTTCTGGCGGACTTCACGGTACCAGCGCGGGTGATGTTTCTTCGCCCACGTTTTGGTTACCCAGCCTTCCACCATGGCGGTTATCGTGCCCTTCACCCATAGTGCGGCGTAGATATGCACCATAATAACCACAATTAACGCTACTGCGGCAAACGAATGAACCATAATCGCAATTCGAATGACCGGGATAGAGAAAACGGGTGCGAAGTATGGACGCCACATGATGATGCCGCTAACCAGCAACAACACCAGGAAGAGAATAGCCGCCCAGAACACACATTTCTGGCCGAAGTTATAGCGCCCGGTATCACCCACTTCCTCGTTGACGACGATCTTACGGATATTCTTCGCCCAAAAGATATCATCCCGATTGATTAGGTTGTGATGCCAGTAGCGGAAGAACATGATGATGAACGACGCGAACATCACCACCCCAACAAACGGGTGCAGAATACGTGCTAACTGCGGCGTACCCAGAATGTGCATCAACCAGTTAAAGGACGGGAAAAAGAATCCCAGTCCACTCACCGCCGCCAGCACGAAGCAGAAGGCGGTGACCCAATGGTTGATACGTTCCGGCGCCGTGTAGCGCACGATGGTGTCACGTCTTTTCATTTGCGCACCTCGTCTTTTTCTTCATGCAGGTTGTCGTCTTCTTCCTCTGCGCGGTTTGGACCGACACCGACGTAGTGGAAGATACTGGCTGCAAATGTCGCTGCAAAGCCCACAGCGGCCAGCGGCTTCCAGATGCCTTTCCAGAACTT
Organism: Phytobacter palmae; assembly: GCA_900112785.1. Classification (GTDB taxonomy): domain Bacteria; phylum Pseudomonadota; class Gammaproteobacteria; order Enterobacterales; family Enterobacteriaceae; genus Phytobacter; species Phytobacter palmae. Next base: position 36,035 of record FONB01000013.1, read on the forward strand.
AACGGTTGCGCTGATTTCCGGGTTTTCCGGCAGACCGTGATACAGATTCGGCTTGTCAGCGTGGTGCAGCACGTACATGACGTGTGTACCGCCGACGCCAGCCGGATCGTACAGACCCGCATTGTCATAACCGCGAGTTTTCAGCTCTGCCACGCGTTCGCCTGCCAGCGTTTTCATATCCTCTTTGCTACCAAAGTGGATAGCGCCGGTAGGACACGTTTTCACGCAGGCAGGTTCCTGTCCGACGGTAACGCGGTCTACGCACAGCGTACATTTGTAGACGCGATTATCTTCCGGATTCAGGCGTGGCACGTTGAACGGACAGCCTGCAATGCAGTAGCCGCAGCCAATACACTGTTCAGACTGGAAGTCGACAATCCCGTTGGCATACTGAATGATAGCCCCTTCTGACGGGCATGCCTTCAGACAACCCGGATCGGCGCAGTGCATACATCCATCTTTGCGGATAAGCCATTCCAGTTTATCGTTCTGCTCCACTTCGGAAAAACGCATGACTGTCCATGACTTAGCGGTCAGGTCTGCCGGGTTATCGTAAACCCCGACGTTATGTCCCACTTCATCACGAATATCGTTCCACTCCGAGCAGGCTACCTGACAGGCTTTACAACCAATACAGGTGGTGACGTCAATAAGCTTCGCCACCTCCTGCTGGTGATCCCGCGCCTGTGGCGCGGGGGTAAAACCGTTAGTTGCGGAACGACGGATAATATCTTGAGATTGGTAAGCCATAATTCGTCTCCGCTATACCTTTTCCACATTCACCAGGAAGGCCTTAAACTCCGGCGTCTGGGTGTTTGCGTCACCGACAAACGGGGTAAGGGTGTTAGCGATAAAGCCTTTTTTCGCCACGCCTTCATAACCCCAGTGAATGGGAATACCGATGGTATCCACCTCTTTGCCGTGCACGTTCAGCGTGCGAATACGCTTGGTCACCACAGCCTTGGCTTTGATGTAGCCGCGGTTGGAGGAGACTTTCACGGTATCGCCCTGGACGATCCCCAGCTTGCCCGCCAGTTTTTCACCGATTTCCACAAACTGTTCAGGCTGTGCGATCGCGTTCAGCAATGCATGCTTGGTCCAGTAGTGGAAGTGTTCGGTCAGACGGTAAGTGGTGCCGACATAAGGGAACTTATCCGCTTTACCCATCGCGGCCATGTCGTCTTTAAAGACGCGCGCGGCCGGGTTAGAGACTACCTTCGGATGCAGTGGGTTAGTGCCCAGCGGTGTCTCAAAGGGCTCGTAATGCTCCGGGAACGGCCCTTCTGCCATCTTATCGATAGCGAACAGGCGACCCATCCCTTCCGGCTGCATGATAAACGGCCCCACATCGCTGCCCGGCGCGGCAGCACTGTAATCCGGGATATCCGCACCGCTCCATTTTGCGCCGTCCCATTTCAGGAGCTGGCGTTTTGGATCCCACGGTTTACCCTGCGGGTCAGCGGAGGCGCGGTTATACAGGATGCGGCGGTTAAGCGGCCATGCCCATGCCCAGCCGAGCGTATTGCCAAGGCCTGACGGGTCGGCATTATCGCGTTTGGCCATCTGGTTGCCGTCCTGTGTCCAGCTACCGGCGAAAATCCAGCAGCCGCTGGAGGTGGTGCCGTCGTCACGCAACTGGGCGAACGAACTGAGTTGCTGGCCTTTTTTCACCAGGACCGTATTGGTAACCGGATCGATAATATCCGCCAGCGCTTTCCCGTTACTCTCCATCGCCACCTCTTCCGAAGCCGGTTCGTGTGGTGTGGAGTAGTTCCAGGTCATGCTCAGCACCTGTTCCGGGTTGGCGCCGCCCTCTTCGGCGTACATTTTGCGCAGGCGCAGGAAGATGCCCGCCAGAATCTCACCGTCGGTAACCGCGTCTCCTGGTGCATCCTGACCTTTCCAGTGCCATTGCAGCCAGCGACCGGAGTTCACGATGGAGCCGTTCTCTTCGGCAAAGCAGGTACAGGGCAGACGGAACACTTCGGTCTGGATTTTCGATGAGTCAACGTCGTTCGACTCACCGTGGTTCTGCCAGAACGTAGAGGTTTCCGTGTTCAGCGGGTCGATAGTGACCAGGAATTTCAGTTTCGACAGCGCCGCCACGACTTTGTTTTTGTTCGGGAACGATGCGACCGGGTTGAAGCCCTGGCAGATATAGCCGTTCACCTGACCTTTAAACATCATGTCGAAATACTGCAGGACGTCGTAACCCTTATCCCATTTCGGCAGCCAGTCGAAGCCCCAGTTATTTTCTTTCGTCGCTTTTTCGCCATAGAAGGCTTTCATCATCGAGACGAAGAATTTCGGGTAGTTGCTCCAGTAGTTCACCTGGCCCTGCACCAACGGTTTTGGTGTGTTGGCGGTCAGATAGGTCTGGAGATCCGTCTGTTTTTCGCTTGGCAGCGTCATATAACCGGGCAGGCTTTGCGACAGCAGGCCTAAGTCGGTCAGCCCCTGAATATTGGAGTGTCCGCGCAGGGCGTTAACGCCGCCGCCCGCCATCCCCATATTACCGAGCAGCAGCTGAATCATCGCCATGGTACGGATGTTCTGCGCACCAACAGAGTGCTGCGTCCAGCCCAGCGCGTACAGGAATGACGCGGTTTTGTCATGGGCACTGGTTTCCGCGATGTATTCGCAAACTTTCAGGAAATCCGCTTTTGGCGTGCCACAGATGTTTTCCACCACCTCTGGCGTATAGCGAGAAACGTGTTGTTTCAGCAAATTCCATACGCAGCGTGGATGGGTAAGGGTAGTGTCGCGTTTGGCGAAGCCCTGTTCATCCAGCTCATAGTTCCAGCTTGAACGGTCATATTTGCGTTTTTCCGCGTCATAGCCTGTAAACAGACCCTCTTCGAAGCCGAAATCCTCACGCACGATCAGGCTGGCGTTGGTGTAGGCTTCTGTGTATTCGCGGTTGTATTTTTCATTTGTCAGCAGGTACAGCAGAACCCCGGAAAGGAAAGCGATATCTGTCCCGGAACGAATGGGCGTGTAAAAGTCCGCGACCGAAGCGGTTCGCGTAAATCGAGGATCGATAACGATTAATTTTGCGCCATTATGGATTTTTGCTTCCATCGCCCAGCGGAATCCCACCGGATGCGCTTCAGCAGCGTTCCCTCCCATCACGATGATGAGATTGGCGTTTTTCATATCTACCCAGTGGTTGGTCATCGCACCGCGACCAAATGTTGGAGCAAGACTTGCTACCGTTGGTCCGTGTCAGACACGCGCCTGGTTATCTACGGCGAGCATGCCGAGAGCGCGGGTAAATTTCTGGGTTAAATAACCGGTTTCGTTACTGGATGCGGAAGCGCACAGCATACCGGTGGAAAGCCAACGGTTAACGGTAGTGCCTTCAGCGTTCTGCGCGATGTAGTTGGCGTCGCGGTCTTGTTTGATCAGTTTTGCAATGCGATCAAACGCGTCTTCCCAGGTGATTTGTTGCCATTTGTCGGAGCCTGGCGCACGGTATTCTGGATATTTCAGGCGGCTTTCTGAATGAATAAAATCCACCAGACCTGCACCTTTCGGGCAGAGCGCGCCACGGTTGACCGGATGATCCGGGTCGCCTTCGATATGGAAAATAGATGCTTTGGCGTTTTTCGCACCGTCGCCGAGGCTATACATTAAAAGCCCACAGCCGACAGAGCAGTATGTGCAGGTGTTTCGCGTTTCACGGGTACGCAATAATTTGTATTGCCGCGTCTCCGCCAGTGCTACGCTTGGGGCAAAGCCCAGCGCCGCTGCCGTTGTACCTGCCATACCGCCAGCGCAGATCTTAAAGAACTGCCTTCTGCTGACCTGCATGGTTTGCTCCTTGTTTCGACATTGTCACGAGGTTTTTTTACTTTGCGGTCGTCGCCGCAAAGGTACAAAATTGCTGTAAGTCCCCTGGCTCAAAAGGGGTATGACTCAGAATACCACATTGCGGTTACGCCTGTTTTAATTCGGTTAATACAACGTGAACAAAATCCATACTGAACAATGCCAGGTTGCTACTCAGATCACAGGTTCCCGCCAGGTTGCGCTCTGGAAGCGCGATGATCTGCAACATTCTCATCCGGATGTGCTGGCGGAGGAAGTGCCCGTTGCGCTGGTTTATAACGGGATTTCTCATGTGGTGATGATGGCCTCACCCAAAGACCTTGAGTGGTTTGCCGTTGGTTTTTCTCTCTCCGAAGGGATTATCGAAAACCGACAGGAAATTTTTGGTATGGAGGTTGTGCCGTCCTGCAATGGTCTGGAAGTGCAGATTGAGCTTTCCAGTCGTCGCTTTATGGGACTGAAAGAGCGGCGACGCGCGCTGGCCGGGCGTACAGGCTGTGGCGTGTGTGGCGTTGAGCAACTGAACGATATCGGCAAACCCGTCGCGCCGCTGCCGTTTACACAGACGTTTGATCTGGCAAATCTGGACCAGGCGCTGACGCATCTCACCGATTTCCAGCCGATTGGCAAACTTACGGGATGCACCCATGCGGCCGCCTGGATGTTACCTTCCGGGCAACTTGTGGGTGGGCATGAGGATGTCGGGCGTCACGTGGCGCTGGATAAATTGCTGGGCCATCGCGCCCATGAAGGGGCGTCCTGGCTGACGGGAGCGGCGTTGGTTTCCAGCCGTGCGAGTTACGAAATGGTGCAGAAATCGGCCATGTGCGGCGTGGAAATCCTTTTTGCCGTCTCCGCTGCGACCACGCTGGCCGTTGAGGTTGCTGAACGCTGTAACCTGACGCTGGTGGGGTTTTGTAAGCCGGGCAGGGCAACCATTTATACCCATCCGCAGCGTTTGATTTCCGGTTAATCTATAAGTCAATTTTTTTGAATATTGAGAGCAAATTCTTCCGCTTTTTGTTGATGAGGTTCAGGTCTAGTATTTACTTCATCGAGGCACAACGCCTCATCTCAACAAACATACAGAAGGGTTTATATCATGAAAAGCATCAAAACTTTTGTCGCAGTTATCGCTCTGGCTTCTTCTTTCGGTTCATTCGCTGCACAGACAGTGACCGCCACCTCTTCCACAATGGACGGTGCAGAAGCGAAAATCGCCGCGCAGGCTCAGCAGGCTGGTGCCTCTTCTTATCACATCACCGAAGCTTTCACCGGTGACCGCGTGCATATGACCGCTGAACTGACCAAATAAGCGTAACACTGTCGAAAGAGCGCCTGCGGGCGCTTTTTTCGTTTCTGGTACTACCCTGCCACCACCGCGCCTCGCTTTAGCCGCCAGTACGAAACCAGTGTACTGAGCATAAATGTGCCTTCCATGGCTATCGCCATGGGTGAACCCGCCAGAACATTATTAATAAGCCAGCAAAGGCTGCCGCTCAGGGTGACCAGACGTAGCCCTATAGACGTTGACTGAAAGGCGGCAACCGTCATGAGTAAACTGCCTGCAAGCGGGAAGATATCCGTGGGATGCTGCCAGGTCAGCAGGCTGCATAACACCGACGCGCAAAGAAAGCCCCCTTTCACACGCTGGCTTGTGGTGACAACTGCCAGCAGATATCGGCTGGCTGCCAGCGCCATCAATCCACAGGCACTGATTTCGCCGAGCAGCCAGAAATGGAACGCCAGCAGGCTCGTAGAGCAGGCGAGCGTCAACAAAGAATATTGTCGACGTATAAACTGAAAAGCCAGTAAATCCAGGCCAAACGACAGACCCGCGAGGATCTGCGACAGGAAAAAGGGGGTCATATCATCGCCCGGAGAGAGAAAGAGGGGAGCAGAATAAGACGGGCCGGCGTATTGGTCGTTAACCTTTGTTAAGACGCCCGCGAATTCGCGACAAACTTACCGGAGAGATGCCAATATAGCTGGCGAGATCTTTTTGCGTAAGCTGCTGTTCCCAGTCCGGAAAGTTGGCCTGCACATATTGCCAGCGCTGTTCGGGAGTATTAAGCAAAAACATCTGCTCTTTTTTTTCCTTGTAAACCACCTGTTGGCTGAGCAGTGCCACCCGCGCGGCAATATGTTCGGGTTTATCGAGTAGACGCAGCGGGATTTCACAAAGCCTGCCAGGGGTCAGCATTTGCAGGCTGTAATCCGCCATTGAGCCGGTAAGCCAGCTCAGGTAGAGAAAACAGCACTCACCGGCGAAGTAGAACTCTTTCACTTTTTCGTGGCCCTGTGCAGAGTGGTAGACCGCACGGGCTGTCCCCTCCTGCAACCAAAACACGCTGCGCTGTGGCTCCCCTTGCCGTTGCAGAATATCCATCGCCGACACGCTGCGTGTGTGTCCAAATTGCTGCAAGGCGGTGAGCCACTCTGGGGTCATCTTTTATTCTCTTTTTTGATTCAAATAATTTGAATTATAAATGCAAATCATTCCGCTGTCTGTTGAGAGAGTTAAGGGCTAATATTTATTTCATCGAGGCACAACGCCTCATCTCAACAAACATACAGAAGGGTTTATATCATGAAAAGCATCAAAACTTTTGTCGCAGTTATCGCTCTGGCTTCTTCTTTCGGTTCATTCGCTGCACAGACAGTGACCGCCACCTCTTCCACAATGGACGGTGCAGAAGCGAAAATCGCCGCGCAGGCTCAGCAGGCTGGTGCCTCTTCTTATCACATCACCGAAGCTTTCACTGGTGACCGTGTGCATATGACCGCTGAACTGAACAAATAAGTTTTTCCGCATTGCCGCTGTCCCTGGCTCTTCGGAGCGGGGACAGGTTCTTTTCTTCCCCCCGGATTTTCTCTGCCCATCTTTTGAATATTTCCCCGTATGCCTCTTTTACGCTAAAAAATGGGATTACAGGCGCAACATGGCCCGCTTTCTGAGTGCCTTAACGGCAATTTAATTCCTTCGAAATAGTGTAAATCTGCTGGTCTAATAACCCAATGGCTGGCGGATGATGACTCACTGCAATTTTTAAATAGGCTGAGCGAAGTGAATGTGAATTGCTCTGGCGTCGGTATGACGATTGATAACGATATGTATGGCAGTGTTTATTCCATTGGTTTTTCTACCGCCTGCGAAACCATTATCAAGGAAGTTTCCCGGCTCAGAAATAGTAACCGTAAGCTGGGTTGCGTAGCAGCTTATGAGGTCATCTGGTCGATTCTTCGCAATGCGCCAGCAACCTCGACGCCAGTTATGCCATCCCTGCCAGGCGTAACAACGCGGTGACCACGGCGGCGGAGAGTATCACCACGATAAGCGGCATCTTGCGCCAGGCGAGAAACAGCGCAAACATCACCCCCAGCACACGCGCCATACCGGCGAAATGTTCACCTTCATACAGCGTTGCCGCCAGCGCCACGGCGAAGAGTAACGTGGTTGCCGCATCAGACAAGAGTGCTTGTGAGCGTTCTGATAGTGCCAGTTTGTTGCCAAGCCTGGCGCCGCCAAAGCGCATCAGGTAGGTACCCACCGACAGCAGCGCAATACCGGCAATGATAAGCGTAATGTTCGTCATTATTTCTTCCTCGTCAGCAGTCCAGGTAATGAGAGCAACACCGGCAGGCCCACGGGCGTAAAGGGCACGGCGGCAAGGGAGAGGAGGGCACCGCTGGAGGCACGAATTAGCGTGGTTCTCTTTTTCAGTGCGGGCAGTACCAGCGCCAGTAGAATGGCCGGGAAGACGGCATCCAGACCGATAGTTTCCGGGGCGGGCAGCAGTTTTCCAACGCCTGCGCCAATAAGAACGCCAAGCGGCCAGAGCAGAGCGACGCCTGTCCCGCACAGCCAATAGGCGGCTTTGCGCTGTTCCGGCGTTGATTGTGCCAGGCCAAAGACAACGCTTTCATCATTCATAATGTGACAACCCAGGAAGGCCTTCGCCCGCTTGCCCACCAGGTCGCGCACCGTCACGCCAAACGGCAAGTGGCGAGCGTTTACCAGCAACCCGGCAACCGCAGCCGCCAGCGGATTGCCGCCACTGGCGACAATCCCGATGAACATGAACTCGGAGGCCCCAGCCAAAACCAGCGTGGAAAGGGCAAGGGGGACCCACAGCGGAAAACCGTAGGCCATCGCCAGTGAACCGTAGGAGACACCCACCATACCAACCGCTACACAGACCAGCAGTATGGCTTTGATCGTATCCCCTGTAAGCGTTGAGAAGTAGTGTTTAATCATACAATTTTTAGCTATATCGAACGAATATCCATTATAATGAACACATCTGATTCGTTTTTCAAGAAGAACGTTTCGTTCATTATATAGAACAGTGGAGCCGTGTTATGACACAGCCTATTAGCGTGATCGCCAAAAGTCTGGTGCGAGAACGCCTGCGAACCGGGCTTTCACTGGCGGAAATCGCCCGCCGTGCCGGTATTGCCAAATCTACGCTCTCTCAGCTTGAGGCCGGAAACGGCAACCCCAGCATCGAGACACTGTGGTCTCTGTGCGTGGCGCTGGATATCCCCTTTGCCCGTCTGCTGGAGCCGCAGGCCGTCAAAACGCAGGTCATTCGCCATGGAGAAGGGACGAAGGTGGTTGCCGAGCAGGCTCATTACCAGGCGACGCTGCTCGCTACCTGCCCGCCGGGCGCGCGGCGTGACATCTATTTCCTGGATACCCAGCCCGGCGCTGACCGTATTTCTCAGCCACATCCACCTGGTTCGGTTGAGCATATTATCGTGACCCGTGGCCGGGCGATGGTCGGGCTGACGGAAGCCCCGGAAGAATTAAATGAAGGCGACTATATCTGTTACCCGGCGGATCAGCCGCATATTTTCAAAGCGCTGGAGCCGGATACCCAGGCCATCCTGGTGTCGGAACAGAATTAAGCAACACCTGCGTGTTTTGCTGACACGCAGGTCATTTATCGCCAGCTTCTCTCTCTTTTACTCTTATTAAGAGTATTAATTACGCCTGAAAATACCGCTTTCCGCTTTTTATCCTGCCATTTTTGTTTGGTTCCGTTTTGCCTGGAAACATGAGATTGATATCACTCTTCAAACGTTATGCGGTTCGTATACTTTCATTGTGATTTCGGGGTTTATTATGTTTCTTGAAGAGCGAAGACATCGTATCTGGCAATATTTAAATGAAAATGAACGTGGAAGCGTTAATTATTTTTCCACGCTTTATGGTGTGTCTAAAGAAACGATACGCAGTGATTTAAATATTTTAGCGGAAATGGGACTGGTGCAGCGATGCCACGGTGGGGCGATTATTTTGCGGCGAAGTTTGCAGGCAGAATTGATCTCCGAAACAGGGCCGGGATTTGAAGTGCTACTCCAGCCAGTAAACCACCGTAAACCACAGAGCGATCATCAACAAAAAGGAAAAACCATGCAGGGTAAGGTCTGTGTTTTCGGTTCATTTAATGTCGATATTGTTGCGCGAGTGGAGCGCTTCCCTCGCGGTGGCGAATCATTGCTTGCCCTGGCCAGCAGCCTGGGGCCGGGAGGCAAAGGCGCCAATCAGGCCACGGCGGCAAGTAAGGCCGGGGCAAAAGTACATTTTGCGGCGAAAGTAGGTAAAGACCAGTTTAGCCAGCTCGCTGCCGATCATTTGAATGCATCCGAAATTCACTCCTATACCTTGTATCAATCTGATAGTGAACCTACCGGTAATGCAATTATTTATGTCTCCCAGGAAAATGGCGAGAATATGATTGCTATTTATTCGGGAGCCAATAAAACCATTACACATAGTGAAGTTCAGGCTATTTCTTCTGAATTATCTTCCTCTTCTGTACTATTGGTGCAACTGGAAAATAACCTTGATGCCACTGTGGCATTAATTAAAATTGCCCATCAGCTTGGTAAGACAGTGATCCTGAATCCAGCCCCTTGCTCTGATGAAATAATCTCATGCTTGCCGTTTGTTGATGTCATTACTCCTAATGAAACCGAAGCGTCGTTATTATCCGGAGTTGAGGTTCGCGACATCGATACTGCAAAAGAAGCGGCATTAATTATTGCCGGGATGGGAGTGAAAAAAGTCCTCATTACGATGGGATCGCGCGGCGCGTTATTACTGGATAACCAACAATTTAGCCATATCCGCGCCTTTCCCGCCGTTACCGTTGATACCACCGGTGCCGGTGATGCATTTAATGGCGCACTGGCAGCGTCCCTTGCCGCCGGAAATAGTCTGGTTCAGGCCGCAACCTGGGCATCTGCATTTGCCTCTCTCGCCGTAGAGCTGGAGGGTGCATCCAATATGCCTGACTTCGAACAGGCAACAGCACGACTCCGTACTCACAACTAATTCAGGACAAAAAAAATGAAAACCATTAACGGTATTGTTCCCGTCATGTTGACCCCTTTCACCGCCGATGAGCAGATTGACTATCCGGCGCTGGCGAAACTGATCGACTGGTATCTGGAGAAAGGCGTCGATGCGCTGTTTGCCGTTTGCCAGTCCAGCGAAATGCAGTTCCTTTCGTTGCAAGAGCGCGTAGAGCTCGCCCGCTTTGTGGTGCAGCATGTCGATGGCCGTATTCCGGTGATCGCCTCCGGCCATATCAGCGATGATATCGCCGCGCAAAAAGAAGAGTTGCTGGCGATGGCGCAGACCAACATTGATGCGCTGGTACTGGTGACTAACCATCTTGATCCGCGCAATGAGGGGAGCGAGACCTTTTTTGCCACCCTGAATGCGCTGCTCGACACGCTGCCGAAAGAGCTGCCTCTGGGGTTGTATGAATGCCCGGCGCCGTATCGCCGTCTGCTGACGGATGATGAATTTAGCTGGTGCGCCAACAGCGGTCGTTTTGTGGTGTTGAAAGATGTGAGCTGCGATCTGCCGACCGTAGAACGCCGTGTCAAACTGGCGCAGGGCACCCCGCTGAATGTTATCAATGCCAACGCCGCCATCGCCTGGCCTGCCATTCTGGCGGGTTCGCAGGGGTTCAGTGGTGTGTTCACTAATTTCCATCCTGAACTGTATAGCTGGTTGTGGCATAACGGCAAAACGCAGCGCGCGCTTGCCGACGAACTGGCGATTTTCCTCTCTCTGGGCGCAGTGACTGAGACCCTTGGTTATCCCAAAAACGCCAAAATTTACCACCAGCGTCTGGGCACCTTTGACGATGTCACCTGTCGGGTGAACAAAGATGACGTGCTGACGAAATTCTGGGGACTGACGGTGATTCTCGATCAGATCCGTGCTGGCACCGAGCTGTGGCAGACGCGCCTTGCGCGCTAAAGCGGAGAGACTGTCATGATTGTGACCAGCCTTCGGGCCTGGCCTGCCCAGGCCAGTGCGTATCATCCGGTTTTTCGCCGCGCGCTGGAATTTATCGCGCAACAAGACTTTCGGCATATGGCACCGGGGAAAATCGACATTATTCCGGGAAAACTTTTCTGCCTGTTGCAGGAGATGGACAGCGTGCCATTCAGCGATGCGCGTCCGGAATCACATCGCCAGTTTATCGATATTCAATACCTGATCTCCGGCCACGAAGTGATGGGGGTGAGCTCGGTGAGCAGCGATAAACACAGCGTTGTGGAAGACCGTACGCCTGAGCAGGACATTCTGTTCTGGCAGGTTAATGGGGATGAAAACCCGGTGGCGCTGACCCCTGGTATGTTTGCCATTTTTTTCCCTGATGACATCCACCGCCCGTGCGCCCACCAGCCTGGCGATGCGCCATGCCATCTGCGTAAAGCGGTTATCAAAATTCACCGTGAACTTCTGGAGGAAACGGTATGAGTACTGTGCAATCTCCCGCTGAATCCGTTGTTAAGGCACCTGAGCTTTCGCGTCGCCGCTGGGGCATCATTCTTATTTTATTGCTGGCTGCGGTGGTGAACTATCTGGATCGCGCCAACCTCAGTATTGCTAACACGACGATTTCACAAGAGTTTGGTTTTTCGGCGACCCAGATGGGGTTGCTGCTCTCCGCTTTTTTGTGGCCATACGCGCTGGCGAACCTGCCCGCCGGATGGCTGGTTGACCGCTTCGGGCCGAAAAAGATGTTTACCGGCGCGCTGGGGATGTGGTCGGCGGTGACCTTTCTGATGGGGTTTGTTAACACTTACAGCTTCTTCTATGGCCTGCGTATGCTGTTGGGGATCGCGGAATCACCGTTCTTCACCTCCGGCATTAAAATCACCCAGAGCTGGTTCTCGGAAAAAGAGCGTGGCCTGCCTACCTCTATCATCAATACCGGCTCACAAATTGCGAATGCGATTGCACCGCCTCTGCTGACCATACTGCTGCTATGGGTTGGCTGGCGAGGTATGTTTATCGCCGTAGGGTTGTTAGGTCTGCCGTTGATTCTGGCCTGGCTGAAATTCTATCGCGATCCGGATGCGCGTGAAGCGATGCAGATCCACACCGGCCAGGTGACGACCACCGCGTCGGATGAATCAAAAGGGAACTGGGGTACGTTATTTCGCAACAAGACCACCTGGTGCATGATTGCCGGTAACTTCTGCATTATGTTCACCATTTGGGTATATCTGACCTGGTTGCCGGGCTATCTGGAAAAATCCCTTGGCTTTAGCCTCAAACAAACCGGTCTTATTGCCTCGTTGCCTTTCTTCGCCGGGATACTGGGAGTGTTATGTGGTGGTACGCTGTCTGACCGTCTGGTGCGCCGTGGTGTCTCCGCTGTGACGGCGCGTAAAGTTCCTATTGTATTAGGGGCCGGGCTGGCGGCCTGCTTTGTGATGCCAATTCCGTTCGTGAGCGATACCACAACGGCAATTACGCTGTTGACGCTGGGCTATTTCTGCTCACAGATGCCTTCCGGGGTTATCTGGACGCTGGCGACGGATATGGCGCCGAAAGGGCAGGTGGCTTCGTTAGGGGCTATCCAGAACTTTGGCGGTTTCCTCGGAGCCGCGCTGGCACCGATCGTCACCGGTATCATTCTGGATGTCACCGGTCAGTTCACCAATGTCTTTATTCTGGGGGGGTGCCTGTTGTTTATGGGCGCCTGTTTCTACGGCTTCTTTGTGCGTAAACCGATTCGTTAACAACGGATTAATACAGTAGAAGCGAGAAGCCTGACGGGTAACCGTCGGGCTTGTTTTGCATTAAACATCTGGTTATACGGTTTCGAGATATTCGGTATGGAAAAGGCCGATTGCATCCTTCTCAGGATGTAGAAACACCGCTGTACTGGCAATAGCTCCCCCTGCGGGGAGCTATTACGCTATTACGCCAGGTAAAAGACCTCTTTTAGCTCTGCGCTCACCGGACTGTTGTCCGGGTTGGAGAGCATGACATCGCGCATGTGCTTCCACCAGCGCTGACACACGTCGGTATTCGCCACCGCGTTCCAGCGCTCCTCGGACTCAATTTCAACCGTCGCGAACAGCAGGTTACGTTCTTTATCGAGATAAATGGCGTAATGGTGCGCGCCATGCGCTTTCAGCACCGCCTCCAGCTCGGGCCAGACAGGGTTATGGCGACGTTCATACTCTTCGTGTGCATCGGGGTTAACCTGCATCACAAAGGCTTTACGGATCATAATGCCTCCAGGTAAAGCTCGCGGACCTCGTCACGGCTTGCAGTGCGCGGGTTGCATGGCGCACAGGGGTCTGCCAGCGCTTTGTCCAGCCAGCCTTCGATATCCTCTTTGGTGACTCCCAGTTTACTGAAACCAGACGGGATGCCAACGCGTGCGCTGAGATCGCGAATAGCCTGAATGGCCGACATGCTTGCCGCTTCGTCGCTCATGCCACGGGTATCAACACCCATTGCCTGTGCGACGCGGGCAAATCGCGCCACGGCATTCGGGCGGTTAAAGTTTTCGATGATCGGAAGCAAGATGGCGTTGCAGACGCCGTGCGGCAGGTTGTGAGTGGCACCCGGCTGGTGGGCCAGGGCATGCACCAGGCCAAGACCCGCACTGTTAAATGCCATACCCGCCAGGTACTGACCGAAGGCCATCTGTTCACGTGCTTCCAGGTTGTGACCATCGTCGACTGCTTTCGGCAACCACAGGTTAATCAGGCGAATCGCTTCCAGGGCGTTGGCATCGGTCAGCGGATGCGCGCCAACGGAGACAAAGGCTTCGACCGCGTGGGTCAGCGCGTCCATACCGGTTGCGGCGGTGACCGAGGCCGGGATTTCCAGCATCACGCTGGCATCGTCTACGGCAATATCCGGGATGATATTCGGGTCGATGATGACCTCTTTCACCTGCCGGGCGGAGTCGATGATAACCGCATTGCTGGTCATCTCTGCGGCGGTACCGGCGGTGGTGTTAATGGCGACCAGGGGGACGCCCGCATTCTTCACTTTGCCGACGCCGGAATAGGCGGTGGAAGGGCCTGGGTTAGCGGTGAGGATTTTCACCGCTTTCGCGGTGTCAATCGGACTACCGCCGCCGAAGGCGATAAGATAATCGCAGCCCGCGGTTTTGTATGCCGCATAGCCTTTTTGTACCAGTTCTTCGGTCGGGTTCGGGAAAACTTCGTCGAACAGGTGATATGGCATCTGGTGGGCTTTCAGTGCCGCAAACAGGCTATCGAGCAGGCCGAGTTTGACCAGTTGCCCGTCGGTGACAATCAGCGCTTTACCCCACTGTTTGCCTGCGATCAGGTTGACCATATCACCGATTGCGCCCGCGCCATGCAGGCTGATTTTGGGAAGGGCTAACATAAAGCTCATAAACGTCTCTCCATAATTGCTGTGATTTTTTTCCGGCGGCGAAACTCCATGTCGTCGGAGGTATTCTGTACCCCTCACCCCGGCCCTCTCCTCAAAGAGGAGAGGGGAAAACCGCACAGTGCGATCATTGTGAGGGGGAAATTAAATGCGCCTGCGCTGCATCACCCGGCGGTAGATAATCGGCAGGGAGATCACCACGATCAGCATTGCGCCGACGATAATCGACATCACAATCCCCGGTACGTTGAGCAGGCTCAGACCAAAAGTCACCAGCCCCATCAGGAAGGCGGCAATTACCACGCCCACCATGCTGCCGGAACCGCCGAGAATATTGACGCCGCCGAGTACTGCCATCGTCACCACCGCCAGTTCCCAGCCCATCGCAATTGTCGGGCGGGTACTGCCCAAACGTGACGTGAGCAGCACCGATGCCAGGCCTGCCATCAGCCCCACCAGCGCGAACAGGATCAGGTTGTGGCGTTTCACATTGATACCGGAATACCACGCGCCGGTTGGGTTATTGCCAATGGCGTAAGTGCGGCGCCCAAAGTTGGTGCGGTGCAAGACAAAGGCGAAGACCGCGGCAAGCACAATAAACAGGGCAAATTCAAATGACAGCGCGCCGAACACATAGCCCTGGCCGAACCAGGCGAAACTCTCCGGATACGCATTAAGCGCCTGATCGCCAAGCAGGATGTAAGTGATGCCGCGGTACAGACTCATGGTCCCGATAGTGATGACAATGGATGAGAGGTTAAAACGCGTCACCAGCAAGCCATTGAACAACCCGCACAGCAGCCCTACACCCAGCCCCACGCAGACCAGCAGCGCGGTGTCCATACCCGCAGCGGCGCAAAAACCCATTACCGTTGAGCTGAGCGCCATGGTGGAGGCCACCGACAGGTCAATTTCACGGGCAATAATCAGCATCGCCATCGGCAACACGATGATCGCTTTTTCCGTGAAGTTGAAAGTCGCGTCGGACAGGTTCCAGATATTAAGGAAATAGGGTGACGCCAGAGCGTTAACGATAAACACCGCGAGGGTCACCGCCAGCAAAAAGCCTTCCCAGCACATCAGACGCTGCCAGAACGGGGTAGCGGCGGGAACGCTTTTCATGGCGTCGGAAGTCAGCATTTTTGTCATGATTTCACCGCCTGTTTTTGTCGAGCCAGGGCCGCATCGCGCAGGATTAAACGACCTTTGCGCTTGTTGCCACGTTCATTAAGCAGAACCGCAATGACAATCACCGAACCTGAAATCGCCATCTGCCAGAAGGGGGAAATACCGATGACGGGCAGCGCATTGTTGATAACGCCAAGGAATAGCGCGCCCAACAAACATCCCAGCACCCGGCCTGTTCCGCCCATGGTGCTGATACCGCCAATCACACAGGCTGCCACGACCTGCAGTTCAAAACCGTTAGCCACATCGACATACGCCACGGCGAAGCGGGAAATCCACAAATAACCGCAGAAACCCGCCAGCGCACCGGAGAGGCAAAAGCTGACGAACTGCATTTTCCCGGCGTTAATGCCGGTGTACCAGGCGGCGGTCGCATTACCGCCCGCCGTGTAGAGGGCGCGCCCGGTACGGCTGTAGCGCAGGAAATAGCCCACCACAAATAGCGCGGCGATGGCGCACCAGCTCAGTAACGGCAACCCGAGCAGTGACGAGCGCGGCAGGCCGAGAAAGTCGGCACTCATCTGGTGGGAGTTAATCCAGCCGCCGTCGGAGAGCAAAAAGATAATGCCGCGATAGATGCTCATGGTGCCGAGCGTCACCACAATCGCCGGAATACCCATCTTCCAGACCAGCAGACCGTTGATGATGCCCATCACCAGACCAAGCGCAGTGGCCAGAATCAGCAGTGCCCAGACCGGAATATCCGGATGGTGAAAGTTGAGTAGCGCGACGATCATCCCGGTCAGCGCGAGGTTGGCCGCCATCGACAAATCAATGCCTTTAGTCAGCAGGACCATCATCTGTCCGAGGGCGAGGATGATAAGAATAGAGGTGTCGTTAAACATCTCTACCAGATTGCCGGGGCCGATAAATGACGGCACGCGGCTGCCGATAGCAAGTAACATCAGCACGATGACCCCGCCCAGCAGGGCCTCGCGGTGTTTCAGGAGTTGTTGCCACATTATGCTGCCTCCTTACCAGAGCCGCTGGCGGCGCTGACAATGGTTTCTGCCGTGGCTTCGCCGGCCTGATATTCAGCGACCATTAACCCTTCGTGCATCACGATGATGCGGTCCGCCATGCCCATCACTTCCGGCAGTTCCGAGGAGACCATAATCACCGCCAGCCCGTGGGAGACCAGTTCGGACATAAACTGGTGCACCGCTGCTTTCGAGCCGATATCGATGCCTTTGGTCGGTTCATCGAGGATGATCACGTCCGGGTGGGTAGCGAGCCATTTGCCAATGACGACCTTCTGCTGGTTACCGCCGGAGAGGGTTTCGACCGCCTGATTCCAGCTAAAGGCTTTCACCTGCAGCCGTTTGGCGTACTCGTCCGCCAGCGCCCACTCTTTGGCATCGTTGAGCACGCCGTTGGGGTTAAGTTTGCTGAGTTGCGGCAGGCTGATGTTCTGGGCGATAGGCAATTCGATAATTGCCCCCTGTTTTTGCCGCTCTTCCGGTACGCAGACAATTCCGGCCTGAATGGCATCGGCGGGCTGTTTGAAATGGACCGCTTTGCCGTTAAGGATGATCTCGCCCGAAGACGGACGGGAGACGCCGGAAAGCGCCTGCATCAGTTCGGTTCGTCCGGCACCGACCAGCCCGTAGAAGCCGAGGATTTCCCCTTTGCGCAGAGAAAAGTCGATATGAGCGAATTCGGTCGGGTGGCAGAGATCTTTCACTTCCAGTACCGTTTCGCCCATTTCGCAGGCAACTTTCGGGTAGGTCTGAGTAATGGAACGCCCCACCATCATCGCCACCATCCGTTCTTCGGTTATCTCCTGCATGGCACCGGAACCAATCCATACGCCGTCGCGCAGGATGGTGTAGTGGTCTGCCAGTTCGAAGATTTCATCAAACTTGTGTGAGATAAACAGAATGGCTTTACCCTCTTGTTTTAAACGCTCAACAATTTGATAAAACTCCAGAATCTCGTGCTGAGAGAGGGCGGCGGTAGGTTCGTCGAGAATAACCACTTGCGCTTCAAACGACAGCGCGCGGGCAATCGCCACCATGTGGCGCTGGGCGATACTCAGCGTCCTGAGCGTGGCACGCGGATCAATCTGTACTTCAAGGCGGGTCAGAATATCCCGCGCCTTCTGGTGCATGGCAGGCCAGTCGAGCTTTTTCAGCAGGCCTTTATAAATGTACTGACCCACGAAGATGTTCTCCGTGACGGACAATTCGTCGAACAGCACGGTTTCCTGGTGTATGGCGGTGATCCCCACCTTATGCGCAGACTCCGGGGTCGGAAGCTGGATGGGAATAGCTTTGTAAAGAATCTCGCCCTCCTCAGGCTGGTAAATACCGGTCATGACTTTGACCAGCGTGGACTTGCCCGCGCCGTTTTCACCGATAAGCGCGGTGACTTTGCCGGGCCAGAGGTCGAGCTGTACGTTCTCAAGGGCACGGACACCAGGGAAAACCTTGGTGATGCCTTTGAGCGACAGCAGGGGTGTGGATGCCGTCATGATGTTCTCCATTCATTCCCCTTCACCCTCATCCTCTCTCTGAAAGGGAGAGGGCCGGGGTGAGGGTGCCGGGATTAGAAAATTTTCGAGAACTTATCAATGTTGCTGGCGTCGTAGACGAACGGCTCAGCCATTGCGCCGTTGCCGTCAGCATCCAGTTTCACCTTGCCGAGTTTGCCCATATTGGCCTCGGTTTTCGTCGCGGTCCCTTTCACCAGATCGTCTGCCAGATAAGTGGCGGCATAGCCCAGATCGATGGGGTTCCAGATAGCGAAGCTTTTCGTCGCCCCGGATTTGACTGCGCCCGCCATTTCAGACGGCAGGCCCAGGCCCGTTACGTAAACTTTGCCGATTTTGCCCTGGTCTTTCACCGCCTGCGCGGCGGCCACGATGCCCACCGAGGAGGGAGAGACAATCACTTTCAGATCCGGGTACGATTTCAGCAGACCCACCGCTTCGCGGTAGCTCTTATCAGACAGATCGTCGCCATAGGCAACGGTTACCAGATTGACGGAGGGGTACTTCGGCAGCACCTTTTTCATCTCTTCAATCCAGATATTCTGATTGGTAGAGGTTGGGGTGGCGCTCAGAATGGCCACATCGCCTTTCTCAACGTTCAGCGCTTTTAACGCATCAACGGCCAGCTTGACATTCGTTTCGCCAATCAGGGCGTTATTGGACGGATTCAGATGGATCTGACGCCCCGCTTTTGCCACGCCGGAATCCCATGAGACCACTTTGATGCCGCGCTGCATGGCTTTTTTCAGTACCGGGACCACGGCATCGGGATCGTTTGCGGAAATCGCGATCGCATCCACGCCCTGAGCGATCAGACCGTTAAGCACTTCGATCTGTGCTTCTGCGGTGGTAGTGGTGGGGCCGGTATAGATAACTTTTACATCGCCTAACTCTTTGGCGGCTTCCTGCGCGCCGGTGTTTGCTGCTTCAAAAAAACCATTTCCCAATGATTTCGCCACGAGAGCGATTTTGACTTCTGCTAATGCGGAACCGGACAACGCCAGGGCGGCAACGGTGAGGATCAAGCTTGCTTTAATTTTCATTGCTTTTACTCCACGAGTTAGTTTCCCGTCGTCTTTCACATTGCAGGTGCGTTGGCGTTCACGCAAACCCCAGTCACTGACTCTTGTAAGTTCCTGGTAATTCGCTGCGTCGCCGCCTTCCTGCACTGCGAAATCCGTAGGGAATGGATAGTTTGCAGGTAACAGAGTTTTCCCCCCGGGTCATCGCCTGGAGGGATTATGTGACGTTCTTATTGGTACAGCTCTAATGCACTTGCCAGCGGGGTGACGCCAAAGCGTTTGCCCAGCGCAATCAGTTGTTCACGGGTGATGGTCTGCTTCATTCCACCCATCGAATAGACTTTCACCAGTACTTCTGCCGATTTCTCGGCGGTATCGATCAGACCAAACGCTTCGTCCAGTGTCGGGCCACTGCCAAAGACGCCATGGAATGGCCACAACACCAGCGAATGCTTGCTCATCTCTTTTGCGGTTGCCTGGCCGATTTCATCGGTACCTGGCACCATCCATGGCAGAATGCCGACGCCATCCGGGAAGACCACCAGACACTCCGTACTGCCTTCCCAAAGCTTGCGGGTAATAAGATCGGTTGTGTTTTCCAGTACATAGGTCAGCGCAATCAGGTTCGTGGCATGGCAATGCATGATGACACGATCTTTGCCGTTGGTAGCTTTGATGCGTTCACAGTGTGACAGGAAGTGCGCGGGTAGCTCAGAAGTTGGCACCGCTTCATTCGTCAGACCCCACAGGATGTGATAGCCCGCGCCGTCGCTGTCCACTTTGACCACACCGAGGTTGGCGGCCGGGTCGAGCTGGACGTTACGGAAGAATTTGCCGGAACCCGTGACGATAAAGGCGGTGTTCGCCAGTAGCGGCATCGGTTGGCTGAGCGCGATATAGCGTGGTTCGGCGTGAAAATCGGCTTCGTATGGGGCAATGTCCGCAGCGTCCAGACGCAACGTCAGGTTACCACCGTTGCGTTCGTCCCAGCCTTTGAGCCAGGCATCACTGGTGGCTTTGATCATGCCCTGGGTGAACCAGGCGTTAATAATGTTCTGCATAGTCTTTTGGTTCCTTTGATTCGGTGCGGGGGCTTCCCCTCACCCTGACCCTCTCCCCAAAGGGGCCGAGGGAACTGTTCGGTGCGCTCTGGCAACATCGCGCGCTTTTCTCCCTCTCCCCGAATGGCGGGGTGAGGCTTTACCCGCGTTGGCTCAATACCGCTTTCTCATACGCCCGCACGCTCTCCAGCCACTGACTGCTGGCCGGGGTATCGTGGCGCTGACAATACATTTCCCACACCGCCTGCCACGGCAGACATTTCTGCTCTTCCAGTAGCGCCAGGCGGGCCGTGTAATCCCCATTAGCTTCCAGTTGACGCAGTTGTTCTGTTGGCTCCAGCAGGGCGCGCAGCAGGGCTTTTTTCATGTTGCGGGTGCCGATAACCCACGCGGCGATACGATTGATAGAGGCATCGAAGAAATCCAGGCCGATGTGCACGCGGTCGAACAGGTTGTGGCGAATGATTTCGCTGGCGATAGCTTGTGTTTCGTCATCCAGCAGCACTACGTGGTCGCTGTCCCAGCGCACCGGGCGGCTGACGTGCAGCAGCAGGCGCGGCACATACAGCATGGCGGCGGAGATCTTGTCGGAAATGACTTCGGTCGGGTGGAAGTGGCCCGCGTCCAGACACAGGGCGGTCTGGCGGCTGGTGGCGTAGCCCATATAAAACTCGTTTGAGCCGACGGTATAGCTCTCTGCGCCAATACCGAACAGTTTGCTTTCAACGGCGTCGATGTGATGCGCCTGGTCGAACTTCTCGCTCAATGCTTCATCCAGCGCCTCCATCAGACGTTTGCGCGGTGCCAGACGATCAACGGTGACATCTTTCATGCCGTCCGGTACCCAGATGTTCATTACCGATGGCGTGCCCAGTTGCTCACCAAAGTAAGCGGAGATACGGCGGCTGGCTTTCACATGGTCAATCCAGAACTGACGAATTTCATCGTTCGCATGAGAGAGCGTGAAGCCATCGGCACTCATCGGGTGTGAGAAGCAGGACGGGTTGAAATCCAGCCCCAGCTTGTTGGCTTTTGCCCATTCGACCCAGTTTTTGAAATGTTCAGGCTTGATCGCGTCGCGACTGACCGACGGACCCGCTTCGTGGTACATCGCGTGCAGGTTCAGGCGTTTCGGACCCGGTATCAGGCTCAGGGCCTGCTCCAGATCGGCGCGCAACTCCTGAGGATTGCGTGCTTTACCCGGATAGTTGCCGGTCGCCTGGATACCGCCGGTGAGCGCGCCTTGCGGGTTTTCGAAACCGGCGACATCGTCGCCCTGCCAGCAGTGCATGGAAACCGGCAGCCTGTCGAGCTGGCGCAGGGCCTCTTCGACATCAATGCCTACAGCGGCAAAGCGCTGTTTAGCGAGTTCCCAGGCTTGTTCAAGTTGAGTGGTCATGCGCAAAGCTCCTTTGTCTGTCGTTTCTGCTGAAACCGCACGACGTTGCGGGCAATTTCATTGTCAGGATTGGGTGTAAAGGTGGTCAGCGCATAGCTGGTGCTCACCACATCACGGAAGGTGTCGACACTGCTCAGTTCGTTGAGCGTCATGAGTTGTACGCCGATATTGCCCAGCGTGGAGGCCTCAACCGGCCCTGCCACTACGGGCAGCCCGCAGGCGTCGGCACAGAGTTGGTTTAACAGCTGGTTCTGGCTGCCGCCGCCGACGATATGCAGCCGGGTGAAAGGCTGACCGCGCAGCGCCGCCAGTTCGCCGAGAATGTCCGCATACAGCAGCGCCAGGCTATCGAAAATGCAGCGTGCCAGTTCGGTATCGCTCTGCGGTACCGGCTGATTACTTTCGCGGCAGGCGGTCTGGATCTCTTCGCCCATGTTTTGCGGATTGATAAAACGTTCGTCGTTTGGATTAATCACGAACCGGCAGGAGGGCAGCGCGCGGGCCCCGGCGATCAGGGCAGGCAGGTCGGTGATGTCGCGCTCTTTGAGAACGCGCTGTAACAGCCACAGTCCCATGATATTTTTCAGCACGCGATAGCGACCTTCCGCCCCGCCTTCGTTGGTGATGTTGGCAGCCAGCGCATCACTGCTGGTGTATGGCGTAGTGCTTTCAAAGCCCATCAGAGACCAGGTGCCGGAGGAGAGATAGGCGGCGCTGGCGTCTTTCAGCGGTGAAGCGATCACCGCACTGGCGGTATCGTGGCTGGCGACGGCAACTACCGGAATCGCTTTCCCCTGCGGGCTTTGCCAGTGGCCGATAATATTACCCGGATGGGTTGGTGTACCGAACCACGAGGCGGGTACGCCCGCCCAGTCGAGTAGCGTGGTATCCCAGTTATCGCTATCGATGTTCACCAGTTGCGTGGTGGTGGCGTTGGTATATTCCCAGTTCAGGTTGCCGGTCAGACGGAAACTGAAATAGTCGGGTATCAGCAGCGCATGGGCGGCAGCAGCCACAATGTCCGGTTGTTGCTGTGTCAGCGCGCGCAATTGATAGAGGGTATTAAAGGGTAAAAATTGAATACCGCTGCGGCGGTAAATATCGGCTTTGCCCGGCTGCTCAAGGGCAGTGGCCATGATGCCATCCGTGCGATGGTCGCGATAAGAGACAGGTAAGCCAACGCGCTTACCCTGTTTGTCGATCAAAACATAATCCACGCCCCAGGTGTCGATACCGATACTGTCGATGGTGACACCCTGTGCACAGGCTTTTTCCAGACCCAGACGAATTTCATCTTCAAGAGTATCGATATCCCAGCAGTCGTAGCCGTTATTTTTTTGCAGGTTGTTGGCGAAGCGATGCACTTCACGCAGCGTGAGCGTCCGCTGTTGGGTCGCGTAGCAGGCCAGCATTACACGCCCGCTGGAGGCACCTAGATCAACGGCGACACAATGGCGAAATGTCATGATGGGGGTCCTTATGAGAGTTATTGCCCCCAGTCTAAAAAAAGGACCTCGCGGTAACCTTCTTGTTAATGACACCCCCAGGAGGTGGCTGGCAAGAAAGCAAAGATGAAAGTGAGACAGTTCACAGTTTCTGATAAAGCCGTGTGGTTTACGGGGTGTGACCGGGGCGACAATTCCTGAACTTTCCGACCCTTTCTTGAAAATCTGACAGGCTTTACCCGTTTTGCGGTCAAAAATTCAAGGTGCGGATTGCCGTGCTTAATTACTATTTTGAGAACACTTCTCATTGGTATGTGAGGCAATCATGACCGTATTACACAGCGTGGATTTCTTTCCTTCTGGCACAACGCCTGTCGCTATTGAGCCGCGTCTGCCTCAGGCTGCGTTTCCGGAACATCACCATGATTTTCATGAAATTGTGATTGTTGAACACGGTACTGGCATTCATGTTTTTAACGGACAGTCCTATACCATTAGTGGAGGAACCGTCTGTTTTGTCCGCGATCACGACAGACACCTTTATGAACATACTGACAACCTGTGCCTGACCAATGTGCTCTACCGTTCGCCGGATGCGTTTAAGTTTCTGGCGGGGCTGAATGAGCTTCTGCCTCAGGAACAGGACGGGCACTATCCATCTCACTGGCGCGTCAACCAGTGCGTACTGCAACAGGTGCGCGAGATTATCGGCCAGATGGAAGCGGTGGGAGAGGGGATGGACATGGCGACCACCGCCAACCGTGAAATCCTGTTTATGCAGTTGCTGGTTCTGCTGCGTAAAAGCAGCCTTGCGGAAGGGGCGATGAGTAACGACGCGCGTCTCAATCAGTTAATCTCCTGGCTTGAGGATCATTTTGCCGAAGAGGTTTGTTGGGAGTCGCTGGCGGATCAGTTCACCCTGTCGCTGCGCACATTACACCGTCAATTAAAGCAATATACCGGCCTGACGCCGCAGCGTTATCTCAACCGTCTGCGTCTGATTAAGGCGCGTCATATGCTGCGCCACAGCGATGATAGCGTTACAGATATCGCGTTTCGCTGCGGTTTCGGCGACAGTAACCACTTTTCTACCCTGTTTCGCCGGGAGTTCGACTGGTCCCCTCGCGATATTCGCCAGGGGCGAGATGTGCAACTGCAATAGTGGTAACGAGAAGGCTATCACCGATTTTTCACCGAATATCAGCTAATAGTTATCGGTTGTCTTCGGCCGGGGTGATGTAGTGGGAAGCCAGTTAATTCTTCGTAAAGCGGATTTTTTTCCCCGGGTGGGGCAAGCGGTGGCCGTGGCGGACCGCTATCCGCAAAATGTATTTGCAGAACATACGCATGAGTTTTGCGAACTGGTGCTGGTCTGGCGCGGTAACGGTTTGCATATCCTCAATGACCGTCCCTATCGTATTACCCGTGGCGATCTGTTTTATATCCGCGCGCAAGACAAACACTCCTACGCCTCCGTCAACGATCTGGTGCTGCAAAATATCATCTATTGCCCGGACCGTCTGACGCTTAACCTCGACTGGGCGGGGCATATACCAGGGTTGAGTGGTGAAGAGTGGACGCCGCACTGGCGTCTGGGCAGTACCGGCATGACTCAGGCAAGACAGGTCATCACCCAACTGGAGCAAGAGAGTATTAAAACCGACGCGCTGGCAAATAACATGGCTGAGGTGCTCTTCGCCCAACTAGTGATGACTCTCACACGCCACCGCTTTGCGGCCGATAACCTTGCGGCGACCAGCAGCGAAGCACTGCTTGATAAGTTAATTACCGCGCTCACAGGTAGCCTGAATCGCACTTTCATGCTTGAGCGCTTTTGCGATCAGGAGCAGTGCAGTGAGCGCGCGCTACGCCAACAATTTCGCGCACAAACCGGCATGACCATCAATAATTACCTGCGTCAGCTGCGTATCTGCCATGCACAGTATCTGTTGCAGCACACAGAATTGCTGGTAGGTGAGGTATCCACGCGCTGTGGCTTTGAGGACAGTAATTATTTCTCGGTCGTTTTTACCCGCGAAACCGGCATGACGCCAAGCCAGTGGCGACAGCGTCGTAACGAAGCGGCCCAGGAAGGGCCTGTTCTGCGATAACAAACAGGACATTTTCATGATTGTTGCTCAGCTAACTGATATTCACGCCGCGCCGGGTAACGACAATCTGGCCCGGTTTGCTCGCGCGCTGGAATGGCTCGAATTTATTCAACCTGACGCCCTGGTGGTGACGGGCGATCTGGTGGATGACGACTGGTTCGCCGGGTATGCCGCCATTGCGTCGTTGCTAAAGGGGCAACATTGCCCGGTCTTTCTGCTGCCGGGTAATGCCGATAATCACGCCATGATGCGGGCCTGTTGGGAGAGTGAGGCCTGGATGCCGGACGCCCTGCATTTTTCCGTCGAAGTGAAAGGATTACGCCTTATCGGCGTTGATACCACCCTGAAAGGAGAGGCGGCGGGCAGTATTATTGCGCATCTGGCGTGGCTGGAACGCCAGCTGGCGGGTGACGATGGGCTGCCCGTGCTGCTTTTTCTGCATCACCACGTGTTCCCGAGCGGCATCCCCACAATGGATAAAATCATGTGTCGCGGCTCCGGTGAGTTGGCTGCGCTGCTTACTGATTATGCCGGTCGCACGCTGGCCATCGCCTCAGGGCATGTACACCGACCCATCGCCAGCCATCTGGCGGGCGTTCCGGCCTACATTTGCGGTTCCGTTTGTCCGGCGAATCCCGCCTGGTTTGGCGGAGAAACGGTGCCACCCGCCAATGATCCCCCTTCTTTGATGCTCCATCGTTTTGCTGCTGGCTTGTTAACCAGCTACCCCATTTTCGTATAGGGTTTGGCGATCATTTTTTCGTTTGTCGCTGCGCTATCTCTCTTGCAGACTCAGGTTCATAACAGAATGTTATAACCATATTAAAACTACGGCATTGATAAACATTTTCAATATCATTTAACTAACTATAATGAACCAACTGATTACGCGGCGTTAACACACCTGCCGCCCGACAATAATGGAGATTAGTATGAGCTATACACTGCCATCCCTGCCTTACGCGTACGATGCACTTGAACCTCATTTCGACAAGCAGACGATGGAAATCCATCACACTAAACACCACCAGACTTATGTAAATAATGCGAATGCAGCGCTGGAAAGCCTGCCAGAATTCGCCAGTCTGTCTGCTGAAGAGCTGATCACCAAACTGGACCAACTGCCGGCTGATAAAAAAACCGTTCTGCGTAACAACGCGGGCGGTCATGCTAACCACAGCTTCTTCTGGAAAGGCCTGAAAAAAGGCACCACCCTGCAGGGTGACCTGAAAGCGGCCATCGAGCGTGACTTCGGTTCCGTTGATAACTTCAAAGCGGAATTCGAAAAAGCAGCAGCAACCCGCTTTGGTTCTGGTTGGGCGTGGCTGGTGCTGAAAGGCGACAAACTGGCTGTGGTTTCCACTGCTAACCAGGATTCCCCGCTGATGGGTGAAGCAATTTCTGGCGCCTCTGGCTTCCCAATCGTAGGTCTGGATGTGTGGGAACACGCGTACTACCTGAAATTCCAGAACCGCCGCCCGGATTACATCAAAGAGTTCTGGAACGTAGTGAACTGGGACGAAGCTGCGGCGCGTTTCGCTGCGAAGAAATAATTTCGCTAAATCACCCGTTCTTGCGGGTACATCAAGCCCCTGCTGGCGTCGTCAGCGGGGGTTTTTTTATGGTTGCCGATCGGCCGTTAAATCAAAAGAAACATATATCCAATTAAAATGAAATATTGTTTTGATTTTGTATGGGAGATCACTTTTCTGAGTGTGACGACGTTCTAACATTTTGCCATCAGCGCTGGAAACGCCCGACGAAAGGGCGAGATGGCGCACCAGACTCACTGTTTTTACAGGTGGCGAAATGCAAATCAAACGTGCAATAGAAAAAATTCCCGGTGGGATGATGTTGGTTCCTCTGTTTCTTGGGGCGCTGTGCCATACATTTTCGCCAGGGGCCGGAAAATACTTTGGTTCTTTCACCAATGGCATGATCACCGGTACTGTGCCGATTCTGGCGGTATGGTTTTTCTGCATGGGCGCATCGATTAAGCTCAGCGCGACCGGGACGGTATTGCGGAAATCGGGCACGCTGGTGGTGACCAAAATCGCGGTGGCCTGGGTGGTTGCGGCGGTAGCATCACGATTGATTCCGGCTCACGGTGTGGAAGCCGGTTTCTTTGCCGGGCTGTCGACACTGGCGCTGGTGGCCTCTATGGACATGACTAACGGCGGCCTTTATGCCTCCATCATGCAGCAATATGGCACCAAAGAAGAGGCCGGGGCGTTTGTATTGATGTCGCTTGAGTCTGGACCGTTGATGACGATGGTGATTCTGGGGACAGCGGGTATCGCCTCTTTTGAGCCGCACGTATTTGTCGGCGCGGTACTGCCGTTCCTGATTGGCTTTGCGCTGGGCAACCTCGATCCGGAGCTACGGGAATTCTTCACCCGAGCGGTGCAGACGCTGATTCCGTTTTTTGCCTTTGCGCTGGGGAATACTATCGACCTGAGCGTTATCGCACAGACCGGCTTGCCTGGTATCCTGCTGGGGCTGGCGGTGATTGTGATTACCGGCATTCCGTTAATTATTGCTGATAAAGTGCTGGGTGGTGGGGACGGTACCGCCGGGCTTGCAGCCTCAAGTTCCGCTGGTGCGGCGGTGGCAACACCGGTACTGATTGCCGAGATGGTGCCGGAGTTTAAGGCAATGGCACCCGCCGCAACCGCTATGGTGGCTACATCGGTAATTGTGACTTCTATTCTGGTGCCGATTCTGACCTCTCTCTGGTCACGAAAAGTCAAAGGAAATGCGGCGGTTGCAGATTTGCGCGGTGCGGTGAAATAGCACCGCGGCGTAAAAGAGAAACCGGCCTCCTCAGGCCGGTTTTTTGTTTAGCGGCCGATACCGAAAATTTCATCAACCTGTGCACATTGCGCTGGCGTTAATTCACCGCCGGCATTGCGGGAAGTTGCGCCGCAATAGCCAAATTTCCGTGCTACCACAGTTTTAATTGTGGTAACGAAATCTTCGCCCGTTGTGTAAATTGACATGAATTTGCCAATCTCACGCTGGGCTTCATGCAGCGCAGGCAAATCGTTTTGCTTCCATGCTTCCCGTGCCCTGACAAACAGTTCCGGCATTACGTTGTTGAGCCCGGAGATAACCCCCGCACCGCCTGCCAGCAGATTGGGAATGAAGTATTCGTCGTACCCCGACAGAACGGCGAAATCATCACGGATTTTCTCGGTAGCCAGAATGATATTGCGTGTATGCGACTGGCAATCGACCGTATCTTTAATACCGGCAAAATTTGGAAATTCCGCTGCCAGGGTGGCGACAATTTCTGGCGTCAGATCGCAGCCGGTCCTGGCCGGAAAATTATAGGCAAACCACTTACCGTTCAGCCGTTTCCCCAGATGGCGAAAGTAGCTCAGTAATTGCGCGGCTGTTTGCCCATAGTAATAAGGGGGCAGCACCATAACGGCATCGTAACCCGTGCGGAAGGCTTCTTCTGCCATCCATTCAACGTCACTCAGGCAGGTTGAGGAAACATTTGCCACCAGGGTGCCGGGGGTCATACCGCGCACTTCCCGGATAAGCATGAGTCGTTCATCAAGGGTGAAAGAGGCAAATTCGCCGATGCTGCCCATCAGCAACACCACGTCAATTCTGGCGTCGGTCAGGCGTGAAATATGCTGTCTCAATCCGTTCAGGTCGATTTTACCGGCAGGTGTCATGGGGGTAATGGACGGGCACCAGACGCCATAAAATTCATTTTTAATCTTCACGTCACTGTCTCCTTGAATATGAAATTGCGTTTCACTTCTTTTAATTCATAGCACGTTCATATAAAACGCAGGCGTATCGGTGTCGCATTTCTGCACGATTTATTGCTAAAAAGTGTGGTCTAATATGCCGATGATGGGAGAACCCGGGAGAGAGGAAATGCAGCATCCGGTGAATGTTTTTACAGGAAAAATAAAGGATTATCAGGGCAGCAGACCCAGCGCAATTGCCAAATTGCAGTTGGAAGGCGAGTTGATGTTAACGGCGCTGGGGTTAGACGGTGATGAGCAGGCGGATACCTCTTACCACGGCGGTCCGGACCGGGCGCTTTGTCATTATCCTCGCGAACACTACGCTCACTGGAAAACGATGTTTCCAGAACAGGCGGCGCTTTTCTTCGCCCCGGCGTTTGGCGAGAATCTCTCGACCGAAGGGCTGACGGAAAGAAATGTCTTTATCGGAGATATTTTTCGCTGGGGAAATGCGCTCATTCAGGTGACGCAGCCGCGCTCGCCCTGCTTCAAACTTAACTTTCACTTTTCCATTAGCGACATGTCTTCGCAGATGCAGGCGAGTGGGCGCGTTGGCTGGCTTTATCGGGTCATTACCGGTGGCAAAGTGAACGTCGACGCGCCGCTGGAACTGGTATCACGTAACAGCGATGTGAGCGTTCTGGATGCCGCCGCAATCGCCTGGCATATGCCGTTTGATGATGAGCAATATCGCAGATTAATGTCCGCAACGGGGCTTTCGGCCAGTTGGACAAGAACCATGCAAAATCGGCGAACCAGCGGAAAAATCGAAGATTACTCCCGACGTTTGCGGGATAAGTAGCGGTTTCCCCCCGCCCGGTAAGGCGAGGGGAAATCCTCAGGCACGTTTATACAGCGGGATCCACAACGTCAGGCGTAAACCGCCGAGTGGGCTATCGTCGGCTTTCACCCAACCGCGATGCTGCTGCATAGCGGTTTCAACGATTGCCAGTCCTAAACCTGTGCCGCCGGACGCGCGATCGCGCGCTTCATCGGTACGGTAGAACGGGCGGAAGATCTGCTCGCGATCTTCCGGGCTGACGCCCGGACCGTCATCGTCCACGTTAATGGTGATGCCGTCTTTATCGACCGAGAAATTCACTTCAATTTTGGTGTGTGAATAACGCAGCGCGTTACGGACGATATTTTCCAGCGCGCTTTCCAGCGCATTCGGGTTGCCGTACAGCGGCCACGGGCCAGGCGGGAAATTCACCGTCAGAGATTTACCCATCTGTTCTGCTTCGAACGCGGCGTTATCAAGCACCTCATTCCACAACTGATTGGCTTTGACCGTTTCGCTGACCAGCGCGTTTTTCTGCTGATTACGCGACATGACCAACAGGTCGTTGATCATACTGTCCAGCCGCTGGGCTTCGGTTTCGATACGCTCCAGCTCTTTACTCTCGCCGCTGCGACGACGCAACAGCGCGGTGCCGAGTTGCAGTCGCGTTAACGGTGTCCGTAATTCGTGAGAAATATCGGAGAGGAGCCGTTGCTGGGCAGTCATCATTCGCTCCAGCGCCATGACCATCTGGTTAAAACTGGTGCCTGCGGCAAGGAACTCTTGCGGCCCGGCCTCCAGCTCAGGATGCTGCCGCAAATTACCCTGTGCCACTTCATCTGCCGCGTTTTTCAACTTACGCGCGGGTTTTGCCAGGCTCCACGCCAGCCACAGCAGCAGCGGTGAGCTGATCAGCATCGTAACGATCAGCAACAGGAGAGGGCGGTCAAACAGCAGGTTGATAAAGTCAGACTGGGAACTACTGGCTGGTCGAATAAGATAGAGCTGGTAATTATCCTCACCGTCGCGGACGGAAAAAGGCCCCACCAGCTCTACCCGACCATATTTTTTCTTTTGCGGGTGATCAGAGTTATCTGCCTGACCAATAAAGTTACGGATAATCTGCATTTCATTGCGTTCGGCGCCAATCACGCGCCCTTCGCTGGTCACCAGCAACAAACGTTGCCCCGGAGGGGCCCATTTGTCGATTGCGCGAAACAGCCTGCGCCACCACATCAAATCGTTGGGTGGATCATTGGCCAGTTCCGCTTCAACGTGCTGTTCAATCATCACGCCCTGACGTTGTTCGCTATCAAGCAACTCCGTCATCTGGCGGGAATCAAGCTTGGGAACCATCAGAACCAGCATCAGCACCAGTGCCAGCGTTAACCAGAAAATGGCGAAGATGCGGGCGGTCAAACTTCCTATCATGAAGCGGATACCATCAAGTAGCCCCGGCCTCGCAAGGTTTTAAACCACGGATGGCCATCTTTGCGGTCCGGTAACTTACGGCGCAGGTTAGAGATGTGCATATCAATCGCGCGGTCAAACGGTGTTAAGCGTTTACCCAACACCTCCTGGCTTAAATGTTCACGCGAAACCACCTGGCCTAAATGCTGTGCCAGAAGATAGAGCAAGGTGAATTCGGTACCGGTCAGCTCCAGCGATTGACCATCGAAACTGGCTTCCTGACGACCCGGGTTGAGGCTCAGGCCATCTACTTCCAGCGTTGGCGAACCGTTGTCGGTATTCTGCTGCTGTTCGCTCCAGTGGGAACGACGCAAAATCGCACGGATACGCGCGACCAGCTCGCGGTCGTTAAAGGGTTTCGGCAGATAGTCATCCGCGCCCAGCTCAAGGCCGAGTACGCGATCCAGCTCGCTGCCGCGTGCAGTCAACATAATGACGGGAGTCTGGTGTGTCTGGCGTAGCTCTTTAAGGGTATCAATACCGTTTTTCTTCGGCATCATGACGTCGAGCAAAAGCAAATCGATGCTGTCATCAAGGAGGTTGAGCGCCTGTTCCCCGTCGTGGGCAACCAGCACGTTAAAACCTTCCATGTCGAGCAGCTCTTTTAACAGGGATGTAAGCTCTCGGTCATCATCTACTAAAAGAATTTTATTCATTGTTTAAATACCTCCGAGGCAGAAATTACGTCATCAAGGCTCGCTAATCCATGACTTTACGTTGTTTTACACCCCCTGACGCATGTTTGCAGCCTGAATCGTAGACTCATTATCGTTGATTCGCGACATAGAAAGTTTTTGGGAGCAAATGATGCGCAAAGTTACCGCTGCCGTCATGGCCTCAACACTGGCGCTAAGTGCTTTTAGCCAGGCTGCTGAAGTCGTAACAGGCGATAACTGGCACCCGACTGAGGGATTCGCGCAGCGTTCCAGTCAGAGCCATATGTTCGACGGCATACAATTAACCGAACATCAGCGTCAACAGATGCGGGATCTGATGCAACAGGCGAGGCACGATAAACCTCCTGTTAATGTTAGCGAAATGGAGACAATGCATCGCCTTGTCACCGCAGAAAATTTTGATGAAGACGCTGTGCGCGTTCAGGCCGAAAAAATGGCGCAGGAACAGATAAGTCGTCAGGTTGAAATGGCGAAAGTCCGCAACCAGATGTATCACCTGCTTACTCCTGATCAGCAAGCGGTTTTGAACCAGAAACACCAACAACGGATGAGCCAACTGCGTGAAATGACGCAGATGCAGCAAAGTTCACCGTTGGGAGTATTGAGTAGTAGCACCCAGCGTTCCCGGTAGTCAGTAGTAATGAACCCTGTTTTCCTTGCCATAGACACCATCCCTGTCTTCCCCCTCATGATGAGGGGGTTTTTTTTGCTCTGAATTCAGCCACCTGATTTTCCTCCGATTGAGTTGCCTTTCGTTATACTACCCACAGAACAGCGTGGGAGCTTTTATGATTGAATCTTATGGACGTCTGATCAGCCGCGCGGCCATCGCCGCGACGATCATGGCGTCGTCATTATTAGTCATTAAAATTTTTGCATGGTGGTACACCGGGTCGGTCAGTATTCTGGCTGCACTGGTGGACTCTCTGGTAGATATCGCCGCGTCATTAACCAATTTGCTGGTGGTGCGTTATTCGCTGCAGCCTGCGGACGACGAACATACCTTTGGACATGGAAAAGCCGAATCGCTGGCGGCGCTGGCACAAAGCATGTTTATTTCGGGTTCGGCATTGTTCCTCTTTTTAACCGGTATTCAGCATCTGGCGAACCCTGAACCGATGCGTGCGCCCGGTATTGGCATTGTGGTGACGGTTATCGCCCTGGTCAGTACTGTGATACTCGTCACTTTTCAGCGTTGGGTTGTGCGAAAAACCCAAAGTCAGGCAGTGCGGGCAGATATGCTTCATTATCAGTCTGATGTTATGATGAACGGTGCAATTCTCATCGCCCTGGGGCTGTCATGGTATGGCTGGCATCGGGCAGATGCTCTCTTTGCGCTGGGGATTGGTGGTTATATTTTGTACAGTGCGCTACGTATGGGTTATGAAGCGGTTCAGTCTTTACTGGATCGGGCCTTACCCGATGCCGAACGGCAGGAAATATTCGATATAGTCACTTCCTGGCCAGGCGTAAGCGGCGCGCACGATCTTCGCACGCGGCAGTCAGGGCCGACCCGCTTTATTCAAATACATTTGGAAATGGACGATAACCTTCCGCTGGTTCAGGCGCATATTGTGGCTGAACATGTGGAGCAGGCCATTTTGCAGCGTTTTCCGGGATCAGATGTGATTATTCACCAGGATCCCTGTTCAGTGGTACCTCAAGGACGATAAGCGAATTAAAGCGGTGATATTTCGTTGTAAAAGAAGTGAGCCAGACCTTATTTTTGTGTATAAATTAACGCCATATGGTCTGACCTGAATCAATTCAGCAAGCCGCAGTTGATATAATATTGCAGCATAGATGCTTACTCCCTCGCGGAGTTTCTGGCCAACAGAACATTATTTTTGCATTCCTAAGTTCAGAGGTAGTCATGATTAAGAAAATCGGTGTGTTGACAAGTGGCGGTGATGCGCCGGGCATGAACGCAGCAATTCGTGGCGTGGTCCGGGCAGCATTGACTGAAGGTCTGGAAGTGGCGGGTATTTACGATGGTTATCTCGGCCTGTACGAAGACCGCATGATTCAACTCGACCGCTATAGCGTGTCTGACATGATTAACCGTGGCGGTACATTCCTTGGTTCTGCCCGTTTCCCGGAATTCCGTGAAGAACATGTCCGCGCCGTGGCTATTGAGAACATGAAAAAGCGCGGTATTGATGCGCTGGTCGTTATTGGCGGCGACGGCTCCTATATGGGCGCGAAGCGTCTGACAGAAATGGGCTTCCCGTGCATCGGCCTGCCAGGCACTATCGATAACGATGTTGCCGGTACTGACTACACCATCGGCTACTTCACCGCTCTGCATACCGTAGTTGAAGCCATTGACCGTCTGCGTGACACCTCTTCTTCTCACCAGCGTATTTCCATCGTCGAAGTGATGGGCCGTTACTGTGGCGACCTGACGCTGGCGGCGGCCATTGCAGGTGGTTGCGAATTTATCGTTCTGCCGGAAGTTGAGTTCAGCCGTGAAGATCTGGTGGCTGAAATCAAAGCGGGCATCGCGAAAGGTAAAAAACACGCGATCGTCGCCATCACTGAGCACATCTGCGATATTGATGAGCTGGCGAAATACATCGAAGCTGAAACGCAGCGCGAAACCCGTGCGACTGTCCTGGGTCATATTCAGCGCGGCGGTTCCCCGGTTCCTTACGACCGTATCCTTGCTTCCCGTATGGGCGCATACGCTATTGAACTGCTGCTGCAGGGCCACGGTGGTCGTTGTGTTGGCATCCAGAACGAGAAGATGGTCCACCATGACATCATTGATGCTATCGAGAACATGAAGCGCCCGTTCAAAGGCGACTGGCTGGAATGCGCTAAAAAACTGTATTGATTACCCTAAACGCCTTCCTCGAGAGGGCGTTTCTTTGCCTCCTGTTATTTCCTTAAGTTATAGCCAATCTTTTTTTATTCTTTAATCATTGGAGCTCTTTCTGGCAGGCTGAGCACATCAAAATACATAACCTGAGAGAGTGGGCGATGAATAAATGGGGCGTGGGGTTAACCTTGCTGCTGGCATCCGGCAGCGTTCTGGCAAAGGATATTCAGTTATTAAACGTTTCGTATGATCCGACGCGTGAATTGTACGAGCAGTACAACAAAGCGTTCAGCGCTCACTGGAAACAGGAAACGGGCGATAATGTCACGATTCGCCAGTCACATGGCGGCTCAGGTAAACAGGCGACATCGGTTATTAACGGCCTTGATGCCGATGTTGTGACGCTGGCGCTGGCTTATGATGTTGATGCGATTGCCGAGCGTGGCAGCATCGACAAAAACTGGATCAAACGTTTGCCGGATAACTCCGCACCTTATACTTCCACCATCGTTTTCCTGGTGCGTAAAGGCAACCCAAAACAGATTCATGACTGGAATGATTTAATTAAACCTGGCGTGTCGGTGATCACTCCAAACCCGAAAAGCTCTGGCGGTGCGCGCTGGAACTACCTTGCAGCGTGGGGTTATGCTCTGCATCAGAACGGTGGCGATCAGGCTAAAGCTCAGGAGTTCGTAAAAGCGCTGTATAAAAACGTTGAAGTGCTGGACTCCGGCGCGCGCGGTGCTACTAATACCTTTGTAGAACGTGGTATCGGCGATGTGCTGATTGCCTGGGAAAACGAAGCGCTGCTGGCGACGAACGAGTTGGGCAAAGATAAGTTCGAAATCGTAACGCCAGGCGAATCCATCCTTGCGGAGCCAACCGTGTCTGTTGTTGATAAAGTTGTCGAGAAAAAAGGCACGCAGAAAGTGGCGGAAGCTTACCTGAAATATCTCTACTCCCCGGAAGGGCAGGAGATTGCGGCGAAGAACTTCTACCGTCCGCGTGACAAAAACGTGGCGGCAAAATATGCGAACGAATTTCCGAAACTGAAACTGTTCACCATTGACGATGTCTTTGGCGGCTGGGCGAAAGCGCAGAAAGAGCACTTCTCCAACGGCGGCAAGTTCGACGAAATCAGCAAACGCTAATCCTCATCTTCCAGCGGCCCTTAAGAGGGCCGTTTTCGTTTTATCCCGACCGATCTCTGCGCTATGCTTCCTGTTCCTCCCTGTAAGGAGAGATCGATGAAAACAGTGCGCCTGTCTGGCATAGCGTTGGTGATTGTAGTGGCTGCGGCCGCTATGGGTGGCGAATACTGGTGGAACAGCAGTAAACGGGATGTGTTGCGTCATATTGTGCTTGAGCAATGTGTGCCGAATCAGCGCAACAACCATCTACCCGCTCCCTGTGCGCAGGTCAATCCCGACAGTGGATACGTGTTGCTTAAAGACCGCAACGGACCACTACAGTATTTGCTGATGCCAACGTACCGCATCAACGGTATTGAAAGCCCGCTGCTGTTGAAATCACACACACCCAATTTCTTCTGGCAGGCCTGGCAATCGCGTAGCATGTTGGGTAAAACGCGGGGGA
This sequence comes from Phytobacter palmae, assembly GCA_900112785.1. Classification (GTDB taxonomy): domain Bacteria; phylum Pseudomonadota; class Gammaproteobacteria; order Enterobacterales; family Enterobacteriaceae; genus Phytobacter; species Phytobacter palmae. The sequence continues at coordinate 72,394 of FONB01000013.1, forward strand.
CGCCGCTGCCGGATAACGCCCTGTCGCTGACGATTAACTCTCGTGTCGGACGGACCCAGAACCATTTCCATATCCATATTTCTTGCCTGCGCGAAGACGTGCGCGTGAAGCTTGATCAGCAAGCCTCGCGTATCAGTAGTCAGTGGCTGGCCTTTCCGGGCGGCATTCTTGGGCATCCTTATCTGGCGCGCCGCGTGACCGAAGCCGAACTGGTACAGCGCAGCCCGTTTTTAATGCTGGCGGAAGAAGTACCGCAAGCGCGTGAACATATGGGGCGTTATGGCATGGCGATGGTACACCAGGCTGACGGCTCGTTTGTGCTGCTGGCAACTGAGCGTAATCTGCTCGCCTTTAATCGTGGTTCCGCTGAGGAAATACAGGATCATCAGTGTAATATCCTGAAATAGCCCCACCAGATTTGGCGTTTACCAGGCAAGACTGTCGCCGTAGACTTGCCGACAAATTCTACAGGAGACAGGTATGTCGCTCTGGTTTACTCACCCTCTGTTTCTGCCTTCCGTCATCATCGGCCTCACTATCGTGCTGTGGGCCACGTCGTTGCTACCGGAATTCATCACGGCGCTGCTGTTTTTTGCCGCCGCGATGGTGGCGAAGATTGCGCCGCCGGATGTCATTTTCGGCGGTTTTGCCTCTTCTGCTTTCTGGCTGGTATTTAGCGGTTTTGTCCTTGGGGTCGCCATTCGCAAAACGGGGCTGGCAGATCGGGCCGCGCGGGCACTGTCGGCCAGGCTAACCGACTCGTGGTTGCAAATGGTCGCAAGCGTTGTACTACTGAGTTATGCGCTGGCGTTTGTCATGCCGTCGAACATGGGACGTATTGCTCTGCTGATGCCTATTGTGGCCGCGATGGCGGCTCGCGCAGGCATCAACGAAGGGACTCGCTCCTGGTATGGGCTGGCACTGGCGGTGGGGTTTGGCACCTTCCAGTTGTCGGCAACGATTTTGCCCGCCAACGTGCCCAATCTGGTGATGAGCGGGGCGGCGGAAGGATCCTACGGTATTCATCTCAACTATCTGCCGTATTTGCTGCTGCACACGCCGGTGCTGGGCATTCTGAAAGGCCTCATCCTGATCGGTCTTATCTGCTGGCTTTTCCCGGGACAGCCGCATGCGCCAAAAGACCTCACGCCGCCTGAACCCATGAGCCGGGAGGAGAAACGCCTCGCCTGGCTGCTGGCGGTGGTCTTAACGATGTGGGTCACGGAGAGCTGGCACGGCATTGGCCCGGCCTGGACGGGACTGGCGGCGGCCTGTATTACCCTGTTGCCGCGCGTAGGGTTTATCAATGGCGACGAGTTTTCCAGTGGAGTAAATATCCGTACCTGTATTTATGTTGCCGGTATTCTTGGGCTGGCCATTACGGTCACTCAGACGGGTATTGGGGCGGCAGTAGGTAACGCGCTGTTGCACATCATGCCGCTGGATCCGGCGCAGCCGTTCACCAGCTTCCTGGCGCTCACCGGCACGACAACTGCGCTCAACTTCATTATGACAGCTAACGGCGTGCCCGCGCTTTTCACCACGCTGGCGCAGAGTTTTTCCGACGCAACGGGCTTCCCGCTGCTGTCAGTGATTATGATTCAGGTACTGGGCTATTCCACACCGCTACTGCCGTATCAGGCGTCACCGATCGTGGTGGCCATGGCGTTAGGTAAAGTGCCTGCCCGGGCGGGGATGTTGTTGTGTATTGCGCTGGCAGTGGCAACGTATCTGGTGTTGCTGCCGCTGGATTATGCGTGGTTTAGTGTGCTGGGGAAATTATAGTTCTGGTGCTGTTTGCCCCTCACACCGGCCTTTGTGAGGGGCAAACAAGTCGATACAACGATGAGGTGAACTACGACAACGCATTGATGACCTTGTGTATTACCGTTCTTAACCAGTTCAGCGGCATATCGTTGTCACAACATGTATGCCACAACAGCGAGAGCGCAATTTCCGGCGTCTCAACCGGAACGGGGCTACAGCGTAAACCGTAATGAGAAGTCCAGTCGGCAGCCAGCCCGGAGGGGACGGTCGCTAAAGCAGGTATGCGTTTCAGAAGCGGTGGCAAAGAAGAAAAATGCGGCGTAACGTAACGAACTCTGCGTGATTTCCCCTGTAATGCTAGCTGCTCATCGACGGCGCTCCATGCCGAACCGCGATATGAAACCAGCACGTGATCGTGTTCTGTATAATCGTTCAGCGTCAGCGGTGCCTGCAGCGAAAGTTGGTCGGGGTGCCAGAACGTACAAAAGTTGAGCGATCGGAGCTTTTCACGCCTTAACGTGGCGGCAGTGTTCTGACCAACCGAAATTGCCAGATCTATCTCCCTCTTGAGCACTTGCTCACCATCCCGGAAAGGATCGCTGGCCGTCACCTGCAACGTGATTCCCGGCGCTTCGCGTGTCACGTATGCCTGTAGTTCCGGCATTAGCCAGCGCTCCACCCAGTCGCTCATACCCAGATGAAACACATGATCTGCCGTCGCCGGGGTAAATGATGGCGGTTGAAAAAGAACATATTGCATCTGTTCCATCAGGGGACCGAGTGACGCAATAAGCGCTTCTGCACGCGGCGTCGGTACCATGCCTCCTGCGGTACGAACAAACAGCGGATCGTCAAACATTTCACGTAACCTGGCCAGCGCGTTACTGACTGCCGGTTGTCCCAGATGCAATTTTTCAGCGGTACGTGACACGCTGCCCTCCCGATGCAGGACAAGCAACACCGTCAATAAATTGAGATCGATACGATGAAAATCATTTTCCCTGATAGTGAACATTATATTAATCAATTTGAGTGATACAGGTTTGCTGAGGATACTGCTGGGCACGTTCAAATGACACTGTGATGAGGCAATTCTATGAAAATGATACTGGCGCTGGTTGCGACACTCCTCTTTTCCAGTCAGATTCTGGCCGCCGGGCAGATGAGTGCGCTCGATGAGCAGGCCCCCGGTTACTATCGCATGAAACTGGGCAAATTGCGCATTACCGCCGTATCCGACGGCACGGTGACGGTACCCCTGAATACACTCCTGACTAACATCTCACCGGAAAAATTACGTCAGGGGATGGCCCGCGAGGCAATGACGCCGCAAGCAGAGACGTCGATTAACGCCTATGTCATCGACGATGGTAAAAAACGTGTTTTAGTGGATACCGGCGCCGGTGAGCTATTCGGTAGCCGGGGCGGGCATCTGCTGGAGAATCTTGCAGCAGCAGGCTATCCGGCTGAATCCATTGATGATGTATTGCTGACCCATATTCATGCCGATCACTCCGGGGGGGTATCACGCGCCGGCAAGCCTGCCTTCCCTAACGCTGACGTGTATGTGGACAAACGCGATGTCGATTTCTGGCTTAATCCGGCTAACGTCACTAAGGTGGAGCCAGGTGAGGCGCACACTTTTGCTGAAAGCGAGAAAACGCTTCGTCCGGTTATCAATGCCGGGCGGTTAAAAACATTCCTGGCGCCAGCAACACCCGTGGAGGGTATTCGTGCTGAATCTACTGCGGGGCACACGCCGGGCAGCGTGCTTTATCGCGTGGAAAGTGAAGGTCAGACGCTGGTTTTATGGGGCGATATTATCCATGCCAAAGCAGTACAAATGCCTGATCCGCACGTGGCAATACATTTTGATGTTAACCGCCAGCAGGCCATTGCAACGCGGGAACGTGTACTTAACCAGGCTGCGGACCAGGGATATTGGGTCGCTGCCGCGCATATTTCATTTCCGGGTTTTGGCCACGTGAAGCGCGAGGGGAAAGGGTATCGCTGGGTGGAGAGCAATTATACGACCCAGTTAGGGCAATAGCCTGCATACTCTCCTGATGCCCGGCCGGGGGATTAAATGAACTGAGAGTATATCTCTCCCCCTGAGGGGAGAGATAATGTAAACACTGCCCGCCTTAACAGCAAGGAAGTGTTCACCGGGACGACAAGCGAATTACGCTTTTGCCGCTTCTGCTGCTTTAACGATCACCGCGAAAGCGTCAGCTTTCAGGGATGCACCGCCAACCAGCGCGCCGTCGATATCCGGCTGGGTGAACAGTTCAGCAGCATTAGCCGCGTTAACGGAGCCACCGTACTGAATGATAACCTGCTCAGCCACTTTCGCATCTGCTTTAGCGATGTGGTCACGGATGAATTTGTGAACCGCCTGAGCCTGAGCCGGAGTCGCAGATTTGCCAGTACCGATTGCCCAAACCGGTTCGTAAGCGATGACCGCACCTTCGAATGCCGCAGCGCCCTGAGTTTTCAGAACCGCGTCGATCTGACGTGCGCACACTTCTTCGGTTTTGCCCGCTTCGTTTTCTGCTTCGGTTTCACCAATGCACAGAACCGGAATCAGACCTTGTTCTTTCAGAACGGCGAATTTTTTAGCAATCAGTTCGTCAGATTCTGCGTGGTAAGTACGACGCTCGGAGTGGCCGATAATGATGTACTGCGCGCCGATATCTTTCAGCATTTCAGCGGAGGTTTCGCCGGTGAATGCGCCAGAAAGGTTAACGTCGACGTTCTGAGCGCCCAGAATAATGTGGCTGCCTGCAGCGGCTTGCTTAGCCAGATCCAGGTACATGGCCGGCGGAGCGATAGCAACGCCACAACCTGTAACGCCAGCCAGCTCTTTACGCAGGTTAGCTACCAGTTCGTTTACCATGTGGCGGCTGCCGTTCAGTTTCCAGTTACCCATCACTAAAGGATGTCGCATTTGAATTCTCCACGCTATAAGAGCGAATTTAAGTAAGATGTCTACCCGTCAGGGTAGTTTGGTCTGTGAGACAGTATAGAGATTCGTCGCCGGAAAGGCTTTGCTTTTTGTCATTTATTGTCGCCTTCGAGGCTTTCAGATAGCGCCAGCTTAATCGGTTCAACAGCGAAGGTCAGCCCCTTTTCGCCGTCATCTGCTACAACATAACGGATCGCTCCTTCCGTTTCGGCATACCAGAGCTTGTTTTTGCCGTTGTTCAGTAATTTTTGCAGCTTTTGCAGGCTTTGCGCTTTGGTCAGCGTTGGCGAAAACGCGCGAATCAATGCCGCCATATACTCCTGAGCTTTGGCTTTTGCCGCTTTTTGCTCGGGCCCGCGAACCGGTAGCCAGGTCATCTGCATCGATTTAATTTTCAACGTGCCGCGTTCCAGCGCCGTGGAGGCGTACAGGTTATCGTTAATTTTGGTCGCTGCGCGGGTCAGACGTTCGGTATCACTACGCGAATCGACAGCGCGAAATTCGTTGAGCTGCAGGTCGGGGTTATCTTCATTAAATTTTTCCCTGAACTGGCTGATGGATTGCTCGAATGTGGGGGCGCCCGGCAGCAGATACGGGGCCGCCGCAGCAGGTGGCGTATCCTCTGCGATGGCATAATGGTTGATGAAAAGCATCGTAAACAGGAGCCACCAGGTTTTCATTAACATCGTCCTCACTTCACTTTGTTCACGATTAAAACGATAACAGTCTGGCTTGTCAAAAACTCACGCGACCAGGGTAAACTACGCAGCACTACAATTAAAGGAACCTTACATGGGTATTCAGCAGTGGTTGTTCTCATTTAAAGGCCGCATTGGTCGTCGTGATTTCTGGATCTGGACCATCATCTGGGTGCTGGCGATGGCGGTGTTGTTTTACGCAGTCAGTTTTGAATTTCTGGCCAGCCAGAATGCCGCGTTTATGCTGGTTTGCCTGCTCTGGCCAACCGCGTGTGTGATTGTGAAACGGCTGCATGACCGTAATAAGTCTGGCAGTTGGTCGTTGTTATTTATTCTTGCCTGGATGCTGCTGGCTGGGCACTGGGAGATACTGGGCGGTACGTGGCAATGGATTGTTGGCCGTTTCGTGCCAGTGCTGATTATGGTGACGATGCTCATCGATCTGGGTGCGTTTATCGGCACCCAGGGCGAGAATAAATTCGGCAAGGATACGCTTGAAGTACAGTTCCGCTGATCACCAGTAGTGTTCAGCGGTGATATGGCCCGGACGGCGGCGCAGATGTTTCGCCATCTGCCGGGTCTCTTTGAGTAACTGCTGTGTATCGCGCACCATCTGCGGGTTGCCGCAGAGCATCACGTGGCTGGTTTCGGTATTCATGGGCAATCCCACCGCTTCTTCCAGGGCGCCGTTCTCAATTAGCGCAGGTACACGCCCTGTGAGCGATCCGGGCACAGTTTCCCGGCTGACTACCGTTTGAATCCGCAATTTACCCCCATAGCGTTTCTGCAGTTCGAGCATCAGCGGCAAATAGCTTAAATCTGCGGCGTAACGCACCGCATGTACCAGCACCAGGTTATTAAAGCGATCCAGGTCCTTACCTTCCTGCAGGATCGACAAATAAGGCCCGATCGCAGTCCCGGTCGCCAGCATCCACAGCGTGTCGCAGTCTGGCACCTCTTCGAGAACAAAGAACCCTGCTGCCTCGCTGACGATAAGCACCTCATCGCCGGGTGTCAGTGCGGCCAGACGCGGACTGAGTTTACCCTCAGGGACGGTGACAAGATAAAACTCCAGATCGGGGTTGCCCGGCGCATTGACGTAGGAGTAGGCACGCTGTACCCGCTCACCGTCGATTTCGAGGCCCAGCTTGGCAAATTGTCCGGCGGTGAAGGGATGAACGGGGGCATGAACGGTCAGGCTGAACAACGCGTCGGTCCAGAACTCGACTTTTACAACTTTTCCTGTAACCCAGTCGGCCATGATTTTCTCCTGTTCAGAATCATTGCTTTATCTTCGTCGTGAATGGGAAGGATTTCCAGCCCCGGTCAGGAAGGAAGGCTCTATTGATCAAATAATTTACAGGCTAATGCAGCTGCATTTAATGTATCGCTAACGGTGCGAAGAAGGAAAATTTGATGAAGAGATGGGGATGGCTTTTGGCCGTTACGGCATGTTTTACGTCAGTCCATGCGGCAGAACCGACACTGAACTGGGATGCCATGATTCATCTGGATGCGGAGGATCTGGCGGAGGAAGGGATCGCGGAACACTACGTTCAGGATGTTCTGCCGACATTACGCCAGTATGTTGCGCAGCCGCTGGAGGTCAGTGAACAGCTTGATAACGACGCCGCCATTTACAACGTCTCAGCCGGTGGTCAACAGTACGCTATCTCCTCTCCACAAATAAGCGAAGCGGATTCGTGGGGAAGAGCGACGTGGGCATTTTTTGATATCGTGAATCGCCAGCTTAGCGCAAGCGATTACCGTTTTTATGCTTTCTACAATGGCAATGACCTTTGCGGAATGTTTTTGACCAGACAAGCTTATCAACATTATGTTGATGGATTAAGCCGGATGTCCAGAAAGACGGAGATACCTTATATCCCTACAGCGCAAGCGCCGTGGTATGGGCAACCGCATTAAATCCGCTCTTCCTTGAGCGTACTGCTTACAGAATGTGCGTCTGCACGTCCGGGTCTTTGCGATCCAGATAGTGGATAGACTGGATGCGGCGAATGGTGCGCGATTTTCCGCGAATCAGCAGGGTTTCGGTGGTAGCGATGTTGCCTTTGCGGCTAATGCCGTCCAGCAGGTCGCCTTTGGTAATCCCGGTTGCTGAGAAAATCACGTTGTCGCTACGTGCCATCTCATCCAGACGCAGTACTTTATCGGCTTCAATGCCCATCGCCTGGCAGCGAGCCAGCTCGATTTCCCCAATACGACGGTTCTCTTCGCTGTCGCCTTTTACGTGATGACGTGCCAGCAAGCGGCCATTCATATCGCCATCGAGCGCGCGGATAACGGCGGCTGAAACGACACCTTCCGGCGCGCCACCAATACCATAAAGGACATCGACTTCACTGTCCGGCATGCAGGTCAGAATGGAGGCTGCAACGTCGCCATCAGGAATGGCGAAAACGCGCACGCCAAGCTTCTGCATTTCAGCGATGGTGGCGTCGTGGCGAGGTTTGGCCAGAATCGTTACCGTCAGCTCACTGAGCGGTTTACCGAGCGCATTAGCCACATTTCGCAGATTATCGGCAAGCGGCAGGTTGAGGTCGATAGTGCCTTTTGCGCCAGGGCCGACAATCAATTTTTCCATGTACATATCCGGCGCATTGAGGAAGCAGCCTTGATCACCCACCGCCAGTACTGCCAGGGCATTAGCCTGCCCCATGGCGGTCATGCGGGTGCCTTCAATCGGGTCAACGGCGATATCCACCGCATCGCCTTTACCGGTACCGACTTTTTCACCGATATAGAGCATTGGGGCTTCGTCGATTTCCCCTTCGCCAATCACAATGGTGCCGTCGATATTGACCTGGTTAAGCATGATGCGCATGGCGTGAACGGCAGCACCGTCGGCGGTATTTTTGTCGCCGCGACCCAGCCACTTATAGCCAGCCAGCGCCGCTGCTTCGGTCACGCGGGAAAATTCAATGGCAAGTTCTCGTCTCATAGCAAACTCGTGAAGTGAAAGAAATTGCGCGAAGTTTAACACAGAGAGCAGGCATGGGGGCGGTCTGGCGCCTCGTCATGGATCTCTCTCCAAAGTGGCGAGGAGACGAGCCGGACAGTTTTTTTCGACGCAGAGGGTGAGCGTGCGGGGCAGGTTTTCACCCTCTCCCCGGCGGGGAGAGGGTAGGGGGAGATTACTTGTCGTGTTCTTCCCATGCCAGGGCGCGTTTAACCGCTTTTTTCCAGCCGTCATAACGATAATTACGTTCGGTGGTTTCGATTCCTGGACGGAATTCGCGCTCAATGATCGCTTTTTCCTGTAGCTCGTCCAGGTTTTGCCAGAAGCCCACCGCCAGGCCAGCCAGGTAAGCTGCGCCCAGAGCTGTCACTTCACGCACTTCCGGACGCTCAACACGAGTACCCAGAATGTCGGACTGGAATTGCATCAGGAAGTTGTTGGCAACCGCACCGCCGTCCACGCGCAGGGCGTGCAGACGAATGCCGGAGTCGGCCTGCATTGCTTCCAGTACATCACGCGTCTGATAAGCAATGGATTCCAGCGTTGCACGAATAATATGGTTCGCGTTAACGCCACGAGTCAGACCGAAGATCGCACCACGTGCATACGGGTCCCAGTACGGTGCGCCAAGGCCGGTAAAGGCAGGCACTACGTATACGCCGTTGGTGTCTTTCACTTTGGTGGCGAAATATTCTGAGTCAAATGCATCGCTGATCAGTTTCATCTCATCGCGCAGCCACTGAATGGACGCACCTGCCATGAACACTGCACCTTCCAGCGCGTAATTCACTTCGCCACTCGGTCCGCATGCGATGGTCGTCAGCAGACCATTTTCTGATTTCACCGCTTTCTCGCCGGTGTTCATCAGCATAAAGCAGCCGGTGCCGTAGGTATTCTTCGCCATCCCTTCTTTGACGCACAGCTGGCCGAACAGTGCTGCCTGTTGGTCACCAGCGATCCCGGCGATAGGAATACGTGTACCGCCTTTACCACCAATGTTGGTCTGGCCATACACTTCGGATGATTTACGCACTTCGGGCAGCATGGCGCGTGGGATATCCAGCGCATCCAGCATTTTGTCATCCCAGTCCAGGTCATGGATGTTGAACAGCATCGTACGGGAGGCGTTGGTATAGTCAGTAACGTGTACGCGGCCCTGGGTCATTTTCCAGATAAGCCAGGTGTCGACGGTACCGAACAGCAGCTCGCCACGCTTCGCACGTTCGCGAGAACCTTCAACATGATCGAGAATCCATTTCACTTTGGTGCCGGAAAAGTACGGGTCAACCACCAGGCCTGTTGCGTTGCGCACGTACTCTTCCATGCCATCACGTTTGAGCTGCTCGCAGATTTCTGAGGTACGGCGGCACTGCCAGACAATAGCGTTATAGATAGGCTTTCCGGTTTCACGCTCCCAGACTATGGTCGTTTCGCGTTGGTTGGTGATACCAATCGCGGCGATTTCATCTGAGTTGATATCCGCTTTAGCCAGCACTTCTACCAGCGTGGAGCTTTGCGTTGCCCAGATTTCCATTGGGTCATGCTCAACCCAGCCTGGCTTAGGATAGATTTGTTCGAATTCGCGCTGCGAAACGCTGATGATGTTGGCGTCATGATCCATTACGACGGCGCGGGAGCTGGTGGTACCCTGGTCCAGCGCAACGATATATTTCTTTTCAGTCATGATTTATGTCCCGTAGTCACATTACAGCGGAGCTTTTTGTTGTGAAGTCGTGGTGGCGTCTTTTTCATCTTCCACAGCACAAACGTCACACGGTAAGTTGCGGCCAATCAGTTTACGATAACCGAAGGCACCCAGTGATGCGCCGACAATAGGCCCAAACAGCGGTACGAGGAAGTAAGGAATATCTTTCCCACCGGTGAAGGCGACATTGCCCCAGCCTGCCAGCCAGGCGAACGCTTTCGGGCCGATATCGCGAGCTGGGTTCATCGCAAACCCGGTCAGCGGGCCCATAGAGGCACCAATAACAGCAATCAGCAGGCCAATCAGCAGCGGTGCCAGCGGGCCACGCGGGATCCCGTTGCCATCGTCACCCAGCGCCATAATGACGCCCATCAGAACCGCAGTAATCACCATTTCAACAGCAAAGGCCTGGAAGAAATTGATGTGCGGATTAGGGTAAGTTGAGAAAATGCCTGCCAGATCGAGACTTTCGACGCTGCCACGCACCATATGGTGAGTTTGTTCGAAATCGAAGAAAAGATTGTAATAAAGCCCGTAAACAAGTGCAGCCGCGCAGAATGCGCCAGCAAATTGAGAAGCAATAAAGGGGACAACTTTGCGCCCGTCGAAGCAGGCAAACAGCCACAATGCAATGGTCACAGCCGGATTAAGATGTGCGCCGGAAACCCCTGCGGTCAGGTAAATGGCCATCGCCACGCCCAGACCCCAAATGATACTGATTTCCCACTGTCCGAAGCTGGCACCTGCTACTTTAAGTGCCGCAACGCAGCCCACACCGAAGAAAATCAACAACCCGGTACCGAGAAACTCGGCGATGCACTGACCTTTTAAGGTTGAGGTTTGACTCATAATCGGATCCTGCAAAGAGTTTAATGGTTATAGTTTGCATGGAGGGAGAAGACTCCACGATGCCGTGTAGACATACTGTTAATTTATCGTTAACGAGCAAAAACGAGAAATATCGAAATCAAAATGTGTGTACTGCGTCAATAAAATGAGCGTTTTCGCGCAATGAGGTGCGTTTGCGAAGGGAGGCGAAGTGTGAGCTGAATCATTTTTGTAACCCGCAATTTAACAATTTATTGAAACGGACTGCAATTGCTCCAGGTTTAGACTGAAAAGTGTTGCAAAGCGCGATCTGCGCGGGTTGTCGCTGGACAGAGGCTAAAGGGCTTCATACAATCGGGTACCAAGACCGTGCGCTAAATACATTAAGGCGTCGCCGTTCACGGAACGCGGATTTACCCCAGTGGTATATACCCATCAACGCCTTGCAATTCAGGAGAGGTATGACGATGTCATTAGAAGTATTCGAGAAGCTGGAAGCGAAAGTACAGCAGGCGATTGATACCATCACGCTGCTGCAGATGGAAATCGAAGAGCTGAAAGAGAAGAACAACACTCTGTCTCAGGAAGTACAGTCCGCACAGCATGATCGCGAAGAACTGGCGCGTGAAAACAACCAGTTGAAAGAACAGCAGCATGGCTGGCAGGAGCGTCTGCAGGCACTGCTGGGCCGTATGGAAGAAGTCTGATTACGCTTCATCTTACGTGCCGTAGTGGCGTTAGCTGCGCTCACTCATTCCAGTCACATAATTGTCTGTGTTCCTGGGGATTCGCTCAGTTGCCGCCTTGCTACACGATCTGTTCCGCGTGACCGTTCTGGCTTTCTTTTATGGAGCGGTACAGCGCATAAAAAAGGCACCTTGCGGTGCCTTTTTTGATCACTCGATATCCAGTGGATCTTCGGAAAGGATTATCCCGGTGTTGTCCGCATAGAGATGGTCGCCGGAAAAGAAGGTCACACCGCCGAAATTGACGCGAATATCGCTTTCGCCAATGCCTTCTCCTGCGGCACCAACCGGAATCGCGGCAATGGCCTGAATGCCAATGTCCAGCTCTTCCAGGTCATCAACCTGACGCACCGCGCCATAGACCACAATCCCTTCCCACTCGTTTTGCAAAGCGATGCGCGCCAGGTCTGCATCGATTAACGCACGACGTACAGAACCACCGCCATCGACCAGCAGTACACGACCACGGCCATTTTCTTCGAGCAGATCGTACAGCAACCCGTTATCCTCGAAACATTTCACCGTGATGATTTGACCGCCAAACGACGACCGTCCGCCAAAATTGGAGAACAGTGGTTCCACGACGTTGACATCTTCCTGGTAGATGTCACAGAGCTCAGACGTATCGTATTTCATAGGCTTAACGTTCAGTTGCTGCGAGAGTAGTCAGTATATCGCGCATCACGCATTGTTGGCAAAATCATCAATTGTTAATTGACTTTTGTCAGTTAAAAATGCGTCTGGCTCAGCATAATTCCAGCCACAAACAACAGGTTAGTCAGTAAAGCCCCTTTTACGGTGCGTTCGAGCATCGGCGGCATGGCTTTCGGATCCTGCTCGCGCATCACAAAACGCGCCTGTTTTAACAGCAACGGCGCGGCAAGGACGAACAGCCAACCCCATACGCTATGCAGTGACAGCAGATTAAACAGCGCCAGGCAGAGAAGGGCTCCGGCCAGCAGCCCCGCATGGTAGCGGCGCGCGTTCACTGGCCCTAAGCGCACCACAAGTGTGATTTTGCCATTGGCACGATCGCTATCGATATCACGCAGATTGTTGATATTCAGAACCGCCGTCGCCAGCAAACCGCACGCCGTAGCCGGTAAGATAATCGCAGGGATCAACATATGCGTTTGCAGATACCAGCTTCCCATTACGCTCAGCCAGCCAAAAAAGATCAGTACCGAAACGTCGCCAAGGCCGATATAGCCGTAAGGGCGTTTGCCGATGGTGTAGGTAATCGCGGCAATGATAGACAGCGCGCCCAGCGCCACAAAGCCGATGAAATCCGTCAGGGTTTGCGAGGCCGCCAGAAGCAACAGCAGGCCGGAAATGCAGCTCAGGACAATGACAATGATGAGCGCACGCTTCATCTGCTCAAGCGAAATCGCCCCTTTTTGCATGCCACGCAACGGCCCAATACGGTCAGGCTTGTCGCTGCCTTTGACCGCATCGCCATAATCATTGGCGAGGTTGGAGAGGATTTGCAGCAATCCGGCGGTGCTTAATGCCAGTACGGCAACCAGCGGATCGAAGAAACCCTGCCACCAGGCCAGCGCTGTACCTACCACGATAGCGGCAAACGCCAGCGGCAGTGTTTTTGGGCGCAGGCTTTCCAGCCATGCCTGAGTGCGGCTCAAAGGTTGTGCGTCAGTCATAGTCACCAGCCAGTAATAAAAAATGGGGGCATAAGCCCCCATCGAAAATGATGAAAACGTTGTGGCTGCGATTATAAGATAAAACGGCTCAGATCTTCATCTGCCACTAAAGCATCAAGGTGTTTACTCACATAGTCGGCGTCGATGGTGATGGTTTCGCCATTCAGGTCGCTTGCATCGTAGGAAATGTCTTCCATGAGGCGCTCCAGAACGGTGTGCAGACGGCGAGCACCGATGTTTTCGGTGGTCTCGTTCACCTGCCAGGCCGCTTGCGCGATGCGTTTAATACCGTCGTCAGTGAAATCGATGTTAACGCCTTCTGTTGCCATCAACGCTTTGTACTGCACGGTAACCGATGCGTTTGGTTCGGTCAGAATGCGTTCAAAGTCTTCCGTGGTCAGTGCCTTGAGTTCAACACGAATAGGCAGGCGACCCTGCAGTTCCGGGATCAGGTCAGACGGGCTGGCCACCTGGAATGCACCGGAGGCGATAAACAGGATGTGGTCGGTTTTGACCATGCCGTGCTTGGTGGAAACGGTACAGCCTTCTACCAGCGGCAGCAGGTCGCGCTGGACACCTTCGCGGGAGACATCCGGGCCGGAAGTGTTACCGCCGCGCTTACAGATTTTGTCGATTTCGTCGATGAAAACGATACCGTGCTGCTCAACTGCGTCGATTGCATCTTGTTTCAGCTCTTCCGGGTTCACCAGCTTCGCCGCTTCTTCTTCGATAAGCAGCTTCATCGCATCTTTAATTTTCAGCTTACGTGGCTTCTGCTTTTGCCCGCCCAGATTCTGAAACATGGACTGCAGCTGGCTGGTCATCTCTTCCATTCCCGGAGGAGCCATGATCTCCACACCCATCGGCGACGCAGCGAGATTGATTTCAATTTCCTTGTCGTCGAGCTGTCCTTCACGCAGTTTTTTGCGGAAAGACTGACGTGCGGCAGACGGTTCAGCGGCAGCTTCTGGTTGTCCCCAGTTATTTTTTGCCGGGGGGATCAGTACGTCCAGAATACGCTCTTCCGCCATCTCTTCGGCGCGATAGCGGTTTTTCTCAATGGACTGCATGCGAACCATTTTCACAGCAGCATCGGTAAGATCGCGGATAATGGAGTCCACTTCTTTACCGACATAACCCACTTCGGTGAATTTGGTTGCTTCAACTTTAATAAATGGCGCGTTCGCCAGTTTCGCCAGACGGCGGGCAATTTCGGTTTTACCAACACCGGTTGGCCCGATCATCAGAATGTTTTTCGGAGTCACTTCATGGCGCAGCTCTTCATCAAGCTGCATACGACGCCAGCGGTTACGCAGGGCAATCGCCACGGAACGCTTCGCCGCATCCTGACCGATAATGTGTTTGTCCAGTTCGCTGACAATTTCGCGTGGGGTCATTTCAGACATGAGGGATCCTTACGCCTTGGTGGTCAATTCTTCGATGGTGTGGAAGTGGTTAGTGTAGATGCAGATATCACCGGCGATGTTCAACGCTTTCTCGGCGATATCGCGCGCGCTGAGGTCGGTATTTTCCAGCAGCGCACGGGCAGCCGCCTGGGCATACGGGCCACCAGAACCAATAGCGATGAGGTCATTTTCCGGCTGCACAACGTCACCGTTACCGGTGATGATCAGTGAGGCCGTTTCATCGGCCACGGCCAGCAACGCTTCCAGTTTGCGCAGCATACGGTCGGTACGCCAGTCTTTGGCCAGTTCCACCGCCGCTTTTACCAGATGCCCCTGGTGCATCTCCAGCTTACGTTCAAAAAGTTCAAACAACGTGAAGGCATCAGCCGTACCCCCGGCAAAGCCTGCGATGACTTTGTCGTTGTACAGACGGCGGACTTTTTTCACATTGCCTTTCATAACGGTGTTGCCCAGTGTCGCCTGGCCATCACCAGCGATAACGACATGGCCGTTACGGCGTACGCTTACTATTGTTGTCACGAGCAGACCCCCTGGTTACGAATGCAGAATATGAGCCCCGTAGTGATACGGGGCAGAATGCAAGTATAGATGGGGGAGATTTTGGGGGTTTCAACCCCCGGCGGCGAGACGGATGCAGTTTGTGTGGCCGGCCATTTTCAAACGGCTGATGGTGCCGTCTGCGTTATCTTTGCCTTTAACCGGGCCGATAACCACACGATTCCAGCCGTTATTGCTGGTGATGCGAGAATCAAACCCTTCAAAGGCAAGCTGGGCACGAACGGTCTCTGCCTGGTCAGCACCTTTGAAGGAACCACACTGTACCATCCAGCGACGTTCGTCTTTTTTCTCGGCCGTTTGCTTTGCTGTTTCTTCATGCGTTACCGGTGCTGCCTGCTGCGTTTTCGGCGCGCTTGCCGTGGTGTGCGCTGGGGTTTGCAGCAGATCCTGGTACGGCTGTTGACTGGCTGCGGACGGTTTTTGCTGCGGCGTCTGCTTCGGTGCCTGCACTGGCGTGGTTTGCGCAGTACGTGGCTGCTCTGTAGCCCGCGGTGGCGTGCGCGTAGGTTGCTCAACCTGTACGTTGCTCCACTGCTGTTGTTGCATCTGCTGCTGTACCTGTTGTTGCGCCTGACGCTGACGTTGCAGCGTTTGCTGACGCTGCTCCTGCGTCTGCTCGTTCCACGGTACTTCGTTCAACTGCGTAGGCTGCTGGCGCATATCTGCCTGCATTTGTGCCAGTAACTGACGTTGCTCATTTGTCAGTTGTTCCGGTTTTTCCACTTCACCACCCGCAGACGGTTCGGTAGGCGCACGTACGCCTGGCTGGCGGCTTTCCAGCTCTTTGATGTAACGCCAGCGCTCTTCCGGTTTTGGCGGCAGGCCATTGCCTGCAACCTTCTGGCTTTGCAGCGTTTCAGATTCTTCTTTCTTGTGGTGGGTAATAAAGTACAGGCCACCGATAAAAGCTACCAGTACTGCGGCGGCAATCGCGACCATTGCGGGCGAGACAGCGGATACGCTACGTTGCTTCTTCCTTGAGCTACTCTTTTTTTGCCGCGAAGGAGCCGACTGGCTGCGGCGTACATAATCTCGTTGTGCCACTATCGTTTCGCTGTATTTATTTCGTTTGTCAGCCCGCCATGTTACTTAAGCGACGGGCTTTTGACCAGAAGAGGGATTCCGATAACGCATTTACGTTAAGTCAACGCTTTAGTTGACCCACGAATGACCAATTCGCAATCCAGTAATCGGGAGCCACTGCTTACTGTATGCCCTTGTAACTGTTCAAGTAGTAATAGCATTGCTTCGCGACCGATATCGAAACGCGGCTGAGCGACAGTGGTGAGAGGAGGATCGCAGAATTCCGCCAGTGAAATATTATCGAAACCGATAATAGACAAATCATTCGGCACTTTCAGGCCGCGGCGCTTCGCATAAGACAACGCACCGAGCGCCATGACGTCGCTGTGACAGAATACCGCAGTAGGCGGCTTCGGCAGAGTGAGTAACCGTTCCAGCGCCTCGCCTCCGGCGGCAAAGGTAAAATCGCCACGAGCAATATAATGCGGGTCAACGGTAATGCCGGATCGACGTAGCGCCTGTACATAGCCTTGCAGGCGGTAGTGGCACAGCGGCATCTCTTCCGGGCCGGCAATGCACCCAATATATTGATGCCCCTGCTCGCGCAGGTAATTCACGGCATTGAAGGCGGCGGTCAGGTTGTCGATATGTACCGTGGGCAGTTCCAGTTCCGGGGCAAATTCATTCGCCATCACCATTGGCGGCAGGTTACGTTGCTCTTCGATGCTGGCATCAAAAGGCAAGCGCGAACCGAGCAGCAACATCCCGTCTATCTGCTTAGTGATGATTAAATCTATAAAGGTTTTTTCTTGCTGATTCTGATGAGCACAATCGCCGATCAAGACCAGATAGCCATTTTCTGCGGCAGTTACTTCGATACCACGGATAATTTCACTAAAAAACGGATCGCAAATATCCGGCACGATCACCAGGATCGTCCGGGATTCATTACGTTTAACGTTACGTCCCATCGACTGCGGTAAATAACCCACTTCCATTGCCGCCTGCTCAACCCGATTGCGGGTAGCCTGCGACACTTTATCCGGGTTCATTAACGCACGGGACACCGTTGCCGTAGATACCTTCGCTTTAACGGCAACATCTTTCATGGTCGCGGCTGCAACCTGATTCCTGGTCTTCACCTTCTTCTCCTCGCATGCGCGGCGCAGGCGCAGACACATTTTTATCAGATAGTTAATCTAATCGGTTACAGAATTTTCATTAAAAATGTGATGAAAGTTGAATTTTTCGAGGTGCCTCGCAACCTTAGCCCTCGATGGGGTCCACGTCCAGCACCCACTTCACTTTCCGGGCTTCGGGTAAGGTGTTGATAAGCGTGAGCGTGCCGCTGACAATTTGTTGCAGGCGTACTCGCGAAGGATGTTGCAGCAGGAGCTGCCAGCGCCAGCGTCCGGCACGCTTGGGCGCCAGTGCCGGAACCGGGCCAAGCACCCAAAGATGCTGGTCTGCCAGTGGGCTGGATTGCAGCAGGTTTTTCAACTGTTGCAGGAACAGCGGTGCCTGCTGATTGTTATGATCTTCCGCACGGATAAGCACATGGCTGGTCCAGGGGGGAAGCTGGAGCGTTTGGCGCTCCGCCAGCGCCTGCTCAGCGAAAGTGTCGTAGCCTTTATGCAGAAGCGTCTGCAATAACGGGTGTTCCGGATGGTGAGTCTGCAGCACCACTTCGCCCTGTTTCCCCGCGCGTCCGGCCCGCCCGGAGACCTGAGTATAAAGCTGCGCAAAGCGTTCTGCTGCGCGGAAATCGGCGGAGAAGAGCGCGCCATCAACATCCAACAGGGCAACCAGCGTGACGTCAGGGAAATGGTGCCCCTTCGCCAGCATCTGCGTGCCGATAAGAATACGCGCGCCGCCACGATGTACTTCTGCCAGATGTTGTTCGAGCGCCCCTTTTCGACTGGTGGTATCCCGGTCGATACGCGACAGTGGAACCCCCGGAAAAAGCGGGGTAAGCGCCTGTTCCAGTTGCTCTGTTCCCAGTCCGACCGGCATCAGGTGGGTTGAGCCACAAGAGGGGCATTGCCGTGGCACCTGGCGCTGGCTGTCGCAATGGTGGCAGCGTAAATGCTGTTGAGCCTGGTGTAACGTGTAGTAATGATCGCAACGCGGACATTCGGCAATCCAGCCGCAGTCGTGACACAGCAGCGCCGGCGCGAAACCTCGACGGTTCAGGAACAAGATGACCTGATTGCCAGCCTGCAAGTGCTGGCGCATGCGATTAACAAGGGCAGGAGAGAGTCCTGCCTGCAGCGCCTGACCTTTTAGATCCAGAACATGCTGCATAGCGGGACGGGCGTTGCCGGCGCGGCGCGTCAGGCGCAGCATTTTATATTTTCGCGCGCGCACATTATGGAGCGTCTCCAGTGCGGGCGTCGCCGAGCCGAGTATGATCGGAATCTGCTCGCTATGGGCACGGTAAACGGCCAGATCGCGCGCATGGTAGCGCCAGCCTTCCTGCTGTTTATAAGAGCTGTCATGCTCTTCATCGATAACGATCACGCCCAAATTTTTAAAAGGGGTAAACAGTGACGAGCGTGTGCCAATGACAATCGCCGCTTCGCCGTTTTTGGCTTTTAACCAGGCTGACAGGCGTTCACTGTCATTTAATCCGGAATGCAGTACCTCGACCGGGGCAGAAAAGCGTTCGCGAAAACGGGCGATGGTCTGCGGCGTCAGGCCGATTTCTGGCACCATCACCAGCGCCTGTTTCCCCTGTGCCAGCACATTCTCCAGTACGCTGAGATAGACTTCCGTTTTGCCAGAGCCGGTTACGCCCGCCAGCAGCCAGGCTGAGAATTGATCCGCTGCACTGTGGATCGCACCCACTGCCGTTGCCTGTTCAGTATTCAGCCGCAGACGCTCGCCGCAAACGGAAAAGCCGTGTCGCCAGTCATGATGCGCTGGCTCCTCACTGGCGAGCTCAGCCAGCCCTTTAGTGCGTAATGACTGGAGCGCGGCGTCGTTGAACTCAAGCTCTGCAACCTGATGACGCCAGATGCGTCCCTGGCGCAGGGCTGCCAGCGCCTGTTGCTGTTTTGGCGAACGTTTAAGGCTATTAAGATCAACTGCCTGCCCTTGCTCGGTGGCAAACCAGAACCACTGTACTGCCGCACTGGCGGGTTTACCCTGGCGTAGTGGTACAGGAATGGCGTTGAAAAGCACATCGCCAATGGCGTGGTGATAATAATCTGCCGCCCAGAGCAAAAGCCGCCAAACCGGGACGGAAAAGACGGGGTCGCTGTCCAGCACCTCGAGCACGCTTTTTAGCTCATCGAGCGGCAGTTCGCTGGTCTCACCAACGGCGACTACAATCCCCACTCGCTGCTGGGTACCAAAGGGCACCCGCACCCGGCAGCCCGCGCTGGCGACCATGCTATCGGGAAGCAGGTAGTCAAAGGTGCGGGGCAACGGTACGGGTAGCGCTACATGGGCGACGGGCATCTCAGGATCCTGACTTGAAAACTGGCGGGATAGTATACACATTGTTAAAGGCAGGGCGCGGATCAGTTTGCATACGCTGGTTAATTTCTGTATGATTCGCCGCCTTTGGTGCGTATTGACGTGCCAGAGATCCACTAATACATTAACTTCGCGTGGTGTCTGGCGTTAGGGCTGGAAGAGCGACGCGGCCTTAAACTGAGGTTTCCCATGAAAAAAGGTATTCACCCGAATTATGTAGCTATTACTGCAACCTGTTCTTGCGGTAATGTCATCAAAACCCATTCTACCGTGGGTCACGACCTGAACCTGGACGTGTGCGGCAACTGCCACCCGTTCTTTACTGGTAAACAACGTGTAGTTGATACCGGTGGTCGTGTTGAGCGTTTCAACAAACGCTTCAGCATCCCGGGCAGCAAATAAGTTGCCAGATGAAAAAAGCGCCGCAAGGCGCTTTTTTTGTGTCTGAGTTCCGCGCCCTTCCTGTGATCACTTTCATGCTCCTCATCCCATACTGTAATTTCCCGTAACGTTCGTTATCTTGATTTGGCACGGCGTTTCTATTTAAAAAATCCAATGTTTCAGTTGGTGACATCAAGCCGATGTATCTTTGCTTTTTTGCCACTTAAACGTAATGCTGGCAAAAACTCAAAGGTTTGTATATTTACACTAAAATACAATTCTTCACGATGTCAGGACTTTTTAATTTGTAGCTGTCTTTCACTTGTTACGCTGCCCTGCGAATCCATAGCTACACGCTTTTCTTTTATTGAAATTTACGTCAAAGAGGAATTTCCATGAAGTTGAAATATGCGTTGTTATTACTGCCAGTACTGGCAGGAACAGCCCATGCGGGTTACGTAGATTATCGTCATGAATATTATGATGATGGGCGTAATTATGATCGTGTCTATATTTCACAACGGTTTGCCAGCGGATTTGGAGTAGCGTTAGAAGGTATTTCCCGTTCTGATGATGCGGACGCTAAAAAACCGCTAAATAATATGGAAACGAACGGGATTGAGTATACTGCCAGCTACCAGTTTACCTGGAGTAACCTTGTGTGGCTTCCCGGTATTGCTATTGAAACGGATGAAAATCAGACAATTTATAAGCCATTCGTGCGTGTTCAATACAATATTAACGAAAATTGGTGGACAGCTTTCCGCTATCGCTTCGAGTACACGCGCCGTAACGCGCAGGGTCGTGATGACCGCCGTATTGATCGTCCGGAAGCGTGGATTGGCTATAACACCGGTAACTGGATGTTTGAGCTTAACGGTATTTATAAGTTTGCCGAAAATGAAAATATTTATAACAACACTAAACAAGACTACGAATATAACTTCCGTGTAGCTTATAAAGCAGGCAATTGGGTGCCATTTGTTGAAGTAGGTAACGTATCTTCGGGGTATAAAACAGCGATTACTGATGATCGTCAGACACGTTATCGTGTGGGTATTGGTTATAACTTCTAATTACCTGTCTATCTGTGTCTGAATAATACGGCGGCGATGACTTTTGCCGCCATATCTGCTCGCAAGTATTAAGTCGAAATTTTATATTGCATTAAGAGTTGGTTAAAACAATGCTTACACTTATACCAGTTTGAGTGAATTATCTGGCGTATGGCTCAGGATATTTTCTGGGGCAACTATAATAGCACTGACTTGTGCATGATTATTTTTATATAACTTTATGCGGTTTGACGTCGATTGAGGCGATATTCATTATTTTTAATCCGTATCCGGGAACGGATTCTGGCGACTGTATTGCGCAGGCCTCCTTCAATGCGGTCTTCCCCTACTACGTGATGTTTGTGTTGATATAAAAATCCGACGCTGGCCCCTGATGACGGCCTGTGGGAAAGGGGTACAACCTGCAAAGCAGGAAACACAGTCATACGATGAACAGATTTCTCATGATTCGTTACCAGGAAAACAGTTACCATTTTTTTGCGACGGTTTCCAGTTGCGGGGCGTCAAATAACGCTTGTGGCGAGATCACTGTTTCGTTCAGCGGGATGTTACGCCCGTAACGCTCGTTAAGTTTGGCGCGCACGACCGGGGAGTTCAGATCGAACTCTTTAAGTTTCTGCAGTTTACCCGGCTGTATCCCCAGCGCATGGTCATACACCTTCCACACCACTTCGGAGCAATACTGGCGCTCATCGGTCCATGAAAATGCCAGGTCATAGGGTTTACCAAGGTAGCGCGTTGCCGTCTGCGCCAGTTTTTGCTGCTGTGCATTGGAAAGCCCACCCTTCACGCGACGGATGATGTAGTGCCCTTTTTCCCCACGGTTGATGAATTTTGGCAGTGGCGTATAGACCACCGGGCCGATGGCTTCAAAAACATAGGGGACATTATTACGCAGCACGATCATGCCAGTGTGACTAAAGCGCGAATGAGTGGCTTGCTGGATAGCTTTACTTTGCGACGAGCGAGACATCTGAAAGATGATATCGCCCGTCTGCGGTTCATAAGCCAGAACCGGGAAAACCATCACCGCGAGCAGCAAGAGGACAAACTTCTTTGTCATGATTTACATCCTTGTTCGAGACAAAAAAGGCGATTCAATCCATGAGTCGCCTTTTTAAATCAGTACTCCCACGTATCGGGGTCGATACCCAATTCGCGCATAATCACTTTTGCCTCCTCCGGGATTTCATCGCTGCGCTCTTTCCGCAGGTCTTCATCGTTGGGCAAAGGTTGGCCGGTAAACGCATGCAGGAATGCCTCACACAGCAGTTCGCTGTTGGTGGCATGACGCAGGTTGTTAACCTGACGACGGGTGCGCTCATCGGTGAGGATTTTTAACACCTTCAGAGGAATGGAAACCGTAATTTTTTTTACCTGCTCACTCTTCTTACCGTGCTCAGCGTACGGGCTGATATATTCGCCGCTCCATTCAGCCATGAGATACCTTTAATCCTCTCAGTCATTAATAAAAGGTCAGAACCTGATCAATGTAGCGCCCGGACCATAATCTCGCGTAGTTTACCGTAGAGTCAGTACCGTGACACGGTGTATCGCTCTGCGTCACTTCACTAAAGCATATAATTTTAACGGCTATTGCGATTTTGCTCAATCTATACGCAAAGAAGTTTAGATGTCCAGATGTATTGACGTCTATTATTCTTATGATTAATCTGATGCCTGACTTTTCATCCATTAAGCCAGGAAGCCTTCACCATGACGCGTAAACAGGCCACCATCGCAGTGCGTAGCGGATTGAACGATGACGAGCAGTACGGTTGCGTTGTTCCGCCAATCCATCTCTCCAGCACCTATAATTTCACAGGTTTTAATGAGCCCCGGGCCCATGACTATTCACGCCGCGGCAATCCGACGCGCGATGTCGTGCAGCGTGCACTGGCAGAGCTGGAGGGCGGTGCGGGTGCTGTGATGACCAACACCGGTATGTCGGCGATTCATCTGGTGACCACAGTTTTCCTAAAGCCGGGCGACCTGCTGGTTGCGCCCCATGACTGCTATGGTGGTAGCTACCGTCTCTTCGACAGCCTGGCAAAACGCGGCTGCTATAAGGTTTTATTTGTTGATCAGAATGATGAGCAGGCATTAAAAGCGGCGCTGGCGCAAAAACCTAAGCTGGTACTGGTGGAAAGTCCGAGCAACCCGTTGTTGCGCGTGGTGGATATTGCGAAAATCTGTCAACTCGCGCGCGAGGCAGGTGCGGTCAGCGTGGTGGATAACACCTTCCTGAGCCCGGCGTTGCAAAACCCGCTGGCGTTAGGCGCAGATTTGGTATTGCATTCATGTACTAAATATCTGAATGGCCACTCAGACGTTGTTGCGGGTGTGGTGATTGCCAAAGACCCGGAAACCGTCACAGAACTGGCATGGTGGGCGAATAATATCGGTGTCACTGGTAGCGCCTTCGACAGCTATCTGCTGTTGCGTGGCCTGCGTACACTGTCTCCACGTATGGAAGTGGCGCAGCGTAACGCCCAGGCGATCGTTGAGTTTCTGAAAAAGCAGCCGCTGGTGAAAAAACTGTATCACCCGTCGCTGCCAGAAAATCAGGGGCACGAGATTGCCGCTCGTCAGCAGAAAGGCTTTGGCGCAATGTTAAGTTTCGAACTGGATGGCGATGAGCAAACACTGCGTCGCTTCTTAAGCGGTTTGTCATTATTTACGCTGGCGGAATCTTTAGGTGGGGTTGAAAGCTTAATCTCCCACGCTGCCACGATGACACACGCGGGTATGGCGCCGGAAGCACGTGCCGCCGCCGGGATTTCAGAGACGTTGCTGCGTATCTCAACCGGCATTGAAGATGGTGAAGATTTGATTGCCGACCTGGAAAATGGCTTCCGGGTCGCAGCTGAGGGATAAACATGAGTGTGAATGCGCAGGCAGGGACGAAGGTTCGTCAACTGCATAAGTTTGGTGGGAGCAGTCTGGCTGATGTGAAATGTTACCTGCGCGTCGCGGGGATCATGGCAGAATATTCGCAACCGGGCGATTTAATGGTCGTTTCGGCAGCAGGCAGTACCACTAACCAGTTGATTAGCTGGCTTAAATTGAGCCAGACCGATCGTCTCTCTGCGCATCAGGTTCAACAGTCGTTACGTCGTTATCAGAGTGAGTTGATTTCCGGGTTGTTGTCACCGGAAGTGGCTGACGGCCTGATTAGCGAGTTTATTCGTGACCTTGAGCGCCTGGCCGGGTTGCTGGATGGCGGCATTAGCGATGCGGTTTATGCCGAAGTGGTGGGGCATGGAGAAGTGTGGTCTGCGCGTCTGATGTCCGCCGTCCTGAATCAGCAAGGGCAAGCGTCGGCATGGCTTGATGCGCGTGAGTTTCTGCGCGCGGAACGTGCGGCGCAGCCGCAGGTCAACGAAGGCGCCTCCTGGCCGTTGTTCCAACAACTGCTGGCGCAGCATCCGGATAAACGTATCGTTGTGACGGGCTTTATCAGCCGCAACGAGGCGGGCGAAACCGTGCTGTTAGGACGTAATGGCTCTGACTATTCGGCAACGCAAATTGGCGCATTAGCCGGTGTTACCCGTGTGACGATCTGGAGCGATGTGGCCGGGGTATACAGCGCCGACCCGCGTAAAGTGAAAGATGCCTGTCTGCTGCCGCTGCTGCGTCTGGATGAAGCCAGCGAGCTGGCGCGTCTGGCGGCGCCAGTACTCCACGCCCGAACCTTGCAGCCGGTTTCCGGTAGCAATATCGATTTACAGTTGCGTTGCAGCTACAACCCGGAGCAGGGTTCTACGCGTATTGAGCGCGTGCTGGCATCGGGTACGGGTGCCCGCATCGTCACCAGCCATGATGATGTTTGTCTGATCGAGTTTCAGGTTCCTGCCGGGCAAGATTTTAAGCTGGCGCAACGTGATATTGATGTGATCCTCAAGCGCGCTCAGGTTCGTCCGCTGGCGACAGGCGCTCACGCTGACCGCAATCTGTTGCAGCTCTGCTACACCTCGGAAGTAGTGGATAGCGTCTTTAAACTGCTCGACGAAGCTGGTCTGCCAGGCGAACTGCGTTTGCGTCAGGGGCTGGCGCTGGTGGCAATGGTCGGGGCGGGCGTTTGCCGCAATCCGCTGCATAGCCATCGTTTCTGGCAGCAGTTGAAAGGCCAGGCGGTGGAGTTCGTCTGGCAGTCAGATGAAGGTATTAGCCTTGTTGCCGTGCTTCGCGTAGGGCCAACAGAAAGCCTGATTCAGGGGCTGCATCAGTCACTGTTCCGCGCGGAAAAACGCATTGGTCTGATGTTGTTTGGTAAAGGCAATATCGGTTCTCGCTGGCTGGAGCTGTTTGCCCGCGAACAGAGCGCCTTATCTGCCCGTACCGGGTTCGAATTTGTTCTCGCAGGTGTGGTGGATAGCCGGCGTAGTTTGTTGAATTACGATGGTCTGGACGCCAGCCGGGCGTTGGCCTTCTTCAATGATGAGGCGGTCGAGCAGGATGAAGAGGCCCTATTCCTGTGGATGCGCGCACACCCATACGATGATCTTGTTGTGCTGGATGTCACTGCAAGCTCACAACTTGCCGATCAGTATCTGGATTTCGCCAGTCACGGTTTTCATGTTATCAGTGCGAATAAGCTGGCGGGCGCGAGCAGTAGCGATAAATATCGCCAGATCCACGACGCGTTTGAAAAAACCGGGCGTCACTGGTTGTATAACGCCACCGTCGGGGCCGGGTTGCCGGTAAACCATACGGTGCGTGACCTTATCGACAGCGGCGATAGTATTCTGGCTATCAGCGGTATCTTCTCTGGTACGCTCTCCTGGTTATTCCTGCAATTTGACGGCACCGTGCCGTTTACCGACCTGGTCGATCAGGCCTGGCAGCAGGGGTTGACTGAGCCGGACCCACGCGTTGACCTTTCAGGTAAAGACGTGATGCGTAAGCTGGTCATTCTGGCGCGTGAGGCGGGCTATGACATCGAGCCAGATCAGGTGCGCGTGGAATCCCTGGTACCGACGAGCTGTGAAGAGGAGTCTATCGACCACTTCTTTGAGAATGGCGATGAGCTCAATGAGCAGATGACACAGCGTCTGGAAGCCGCCCGCGAGATGGGACTGGTGCTGCGTTATGTGGCGCGTTTCGATGCCAACGGTAAAGCGCGTGTGGGGGTGGAAGCGGTGCGTCCGGAGCATCCGCTGGCGGCATTGCTGCCTTGCGACAATGTGTTTGCCATTGAAAGCCGCTGGTATCGCGATAACCCGCTGGTGATCCGCGGGCCGGGAGCCGGTCGTGATGTAACGGCCGGCGCAATTCAGTCTGATATCAACCGTCTGGCGCAGTTGCTGTAACCGCTGCGTTATAGTGCTGAGCCAGTGCTTTCAGTGCTTGAGTAACGCGGCGAGCGGAATACTGGCCGATTTTTATAAAGGCAGGCTGCTGATGAAGCCAGTGGACGAAATGTCTACTGGCTGCAAGCGATAGCGTTTCGGCCAGACTTTCATCTCTCCCTGTTAATGAACAGGTCATCTTAAGGTTGTTTCCCTGCTGCCAGAGCTGCCAGCGGTTTTGCCACCAGCCGTGATGCGTTTTCCCGCGTGCATGCCAGGGGGCAGCACAATCAACATCAACAATCTCCTCTTCTATAAACCATAAACCGCCTTGCTGACGACGAAACAACTCTGACCATGCGGTGATCACCGCGCCACGCAAAAAACATTCATGTGCAACGATATGCGTCATAACATCGGGGAAAAGAAGTTTTAATACCCGGAAATGACCATGTGCGGCAATAACGGGACGCAGAATTGCACCCCTGGCATTCCTTTTTTGCTCCGCACTTGCATATTGAATCTCATCAAATTGACTGCGACCGAGAAATTGCTCCGCGCGAAAATTGACGCGCTCAATAATATTTGGATGAGTGCTAAGGGGTTCAGCGACGCCTTTCCATTGATAACGCAGAGAATCTCCTGCCGGATGCGACGTGAAATTGGTAGAGACATGGACAACATGTCCGCGAAGCGCATCAAAGCTAAAAAGAGCGTAGAGTTTTTGGTCAGCCTTTGCCCCCTGAAAAGGAACGATAAGCGGGGTTGTGACGAGCTGTGTTAAGGATGCGGTTTGCTCATGCAAAAAGTTACCTGGCGTCCAGACTTTTTTACAGCTTCGACACTGTAAGCGCTGTGTACCTGGTGGATTATGACCATAACGAATACTCGTTTTGTGATAACACGCCGGACAAAACAAACCGCTTTCGGCGGCATATTCTGTCAGGCATGCCGATAACCAGTCGCGAAATTGCTGCTCGTTGAAAAGGGGAGGATAGCTCCCGCAGGCGCGGCAATGAAGTGCGGCAAATCCCAGACGATAATCCGGCCAGACATAATCGGGCGATTCCGCCAGACCCAGATTACGGCAACCGTAGGATTTACAGGTATTAATCGTGAACAAAGCAGACATGGTGAGACCAACGATTTTTAATGGTCGTTGATTTTGTCCTGCAACTATTGCGAATGGGTGTGAACACTCTCACATAAAAAACCCTTTCAGAACGTAAAGTAGCGATTCTTTATATGACTGAAAGCGATTGATTATGAAGATAAAAATGGTTACCGCTGGCGTTTTATTGACCATGCCGTTTTGGGCTTGTGCAAAAGATGTCACCATTATTTATACCAACGATTTGCACGCCCATGTCGAACCGTACAAAGTGCCATGGATTGCTGACGGTAAGCGTGAGATTGGTGGTTGGGCGAATATCACCACCCTGGTAAAACAGGAAAAAGAGAAAAATAAAGCGACCTGGTTTTTTGATGCGGGTGACTATTTTACCGGTCCTTATATCAGCAGCATGACAAAGGGCAAAGCCATTATCGATATTATGAATACCATGTCGTTTGATGCCGTCACGATGGGTAACCATGAATTTGATCACGGCTGGGACAATACGCTATTGCAACTCAGCCAGGCGAATTTCCCGATAGTCCAGGGCAACATTTTTTATCAGAACAGTAATAAGGCGTTATGGGA
Source organism: Phytobacter palmae (assembly GCA_900112785.1). GTDB lineage: Bacteria > Pseudomonadota > Gammaproteobacteria > Enterobacterales > Enterobacteriaceae > Phytobacter > Phytobacter palmae. Next base: position 100,679 of record FONB01000013.1, read on the forward strand.
TAAGCCCTATACCATTATTGAAAAAGACGGGGTGAAGATTGGGGTTATCGGGCTTCACGGCGTGTTTGCCTTTGACGATACGGTTTCCGCCGCGATGCGCGTGGGCATTGAAGCGCGCGATGAAATTAAGTGGCTGCAACATTATATCGATGAACTGAAAGACAAAGTTGATCTGACGGTGGCGCTGATTCATGAAGGCGTGCCCGCGCGTCAGTCCAGCCAGGGGAGTACTGATGTCCGCCGTGCACTGGATAAGGATATTCAGACCGCAAGCCAGGTCAACGGACTGGATGTCCTTATTACCGGTCATGCGCATGTTGGTACACCAGAGCCAATCAAGGTGGGGAACACACTGATTCTCTCTACTGACAGCGGCGGTATTGATGTGGGTAAACTGGTGTTGGATTACAAAGAGAAGCCGCATCACTTCGCAGTGAAGAATTTTGAACTGAAAACGATATTTGCTGATGAATGGAAGCCCGATCCGCAGACCAAGCAGGTAATAGATGACTGGAATAAAAAACTTAACGCGATTGTCGCACAAACGGTCGCCCGGTCGCCTGTTGAGTTAACCCGAGCTTATGGCGAGTCTTCATCATTAGGTAATCTGGCAGCCGATGCCTTACTCCTCGCGGCGGATAAAAACACGCAGTTGGCACTCACCAACTCTGGAGGTATTCGGAGCGAAATTCCGGCAGGTGCCATCAGCATGGGCGCGATTATCAGCGCGTTTCCTTTCTCCAATGAGTTAGTCACCATGGATTTAACCGGTAAACAATTGCGCAGCCTTATGGAACATGGCGCGAGTTTGAGTAACGGCGTGTTACAGGTTTCCAGAGGTCTGAAGATGAAGTACGACAGCAGCAAACCGGTTGGCCAGCGGGTTATCGCACTAACGCTTAACGATCGCCCGATTGAAGATGCAATGATTTACCACGTTGCCACTAACAGTTTCCTCGCCGATGGCGGTGACGGTTTTGCTGCATTTACTGAAGGGAAGGCGCGAAATACATCAGGTAGTTACTATGTTTCTAACGCCGTCGTGGATTATTTTAAAACGGGGCATACGCTGACAAACGAGCAGCTAAAAGGCATGCGTGTATCTGAGGTAAAACAGTAATCGCGTGAGTCACTACGAATCCTGGAGGAACGTCAGCGAATCCGGGATTCCCCTGGCCTTACAAGGCGTGGGTGAAACCGGGGCTGGCTCATCATTTGCTGACGCTATGAACTTTTTTCACCTTCGCTGAACATTCCTCACGCATTATGATGATTTTCCAGTTGACGCCCGTCCGCTTTTCCGTCATTTTTACATCTGGACGTCTAAACGGATAGATGTTCGTAGCGCAATAAATAACAACATGCGATTGATGAGGTAAGGTATGAGCTTTTTTCACGCCAACCAGCGGGAGGCCCTGAATCAGAGCCTGGCTGAAGTGCACGGTCAGATTAATGTTTCATTTGAATTTTTTCCGCCGCGCACCAGTGAAATGGAACAGACCTTGTGGAACTCTATCGATCGTCTGAGCAGCCTCAAGCCGAAATTTGTCTCCGTTACCTATGGCGCCAACTCCGGCGAGCGTGACCGCACCCATAGCATTATCAAGGGCATTAAAGATCGTACCGGTCTGGAAGCGGTGCCGCATCTGACCTGTATTGATGCAACCCGTGATGAACTGCGCGCTATCGCAAAAGATTACTGGGACAACGGTATTCGCCATATCGTTGCGCTGCGTGGCGATCTGCCGCCGGGTAGTGGTAAGCCGGATATGTACGCTGCTGACCTGGTGACCTTACTTAAAGAGGTGGCGGATTTTGATATCTCCGTTGCCGCTTATCCGGAAGTACATCCGGAAGCAAAAAGTGCCCAGGCCGACTTGCTCAACCTCAAGCGCAAAGTGGATGCGGGTGCTAACCGCGCGATCACCCAGTTTTTCTTCGACGTAGAAAGCTATTTACGTTTTCGCGATCGCTGCGCGTCAACAGGTATTGATGTTGAAATCATTCCGGGGATCCTGCCTGTCACTAACTTTAAACAGGCAAAGAAATTTGCCGATATGACCAATGTGCGTATTCCGGCCTGGATGTCACAAATGTTTGAAGGGCTGGATGACGATGCCGAAACCCGCAAGCTGGTGGGTGCCAGTATCGCCATGGATATGGTGAAAATTCTTAGCCGTGAAGGGGTTAAAGACTTCCATTTTTATACCCTGAACCGGGCGGAAATGAGCTACGCCATCTGCCATACCCTGGGCGTACGCCCGGCGCAATAATCAGCTTGATATTGATGCGTATACTTCTGCCTGATGAGGGCATGGTGCGGGTTCACTAAGGGGAAAACGCACCGTAACGCACATAATTGCGGTGACAATATCGTCAGAAAGGAACATAAAGAAACACTCCCGGACGACACCGGGAGTGTGATGTGATTATTCCCACTCTTCAAGGAAGCGCTGGCCGTACTGGTCGGCGACCAGAAGCGCGGCGTACACCTGATCTGCTGTTGCCCCTCCGGGCATGTTGTGGATGGTTTCGCCTTCGGCGCAGGCCGCCTCTGCCACGATACGCATTTTGGCAGGGATATCATCCGTAATATCCAGCTGTGCCAGCGTAATAGGCAAACCAACGGTGTGGCAAAGCGCGGCGACAGTTTCAATTTCTTCCGCTGGCGCGTTTTCCAGAACCAACTGTGTCAGCGTACCAAAAGCAACTTTCTCGCCGTGGTAGTAGTGGTGCGCATCGGGAATAGCCGTCAGGCCATTATGCACAGCGTGTGCTGCTGCCAGACCGCCGCTCTCAAAACCAACACCGCTCAGATAAGTATTGGCTTCAATAACACGCTCCAGCGCCGGGGTGACCACATGTTGTTCAGCGGCCAGCATTGCTTTTTCGCCTTCGGCAATCAGCGTGTTGTAGCAAAGCTCTGCCAGCGCTAATGCTGCCTGAGTGCACTGCCCACCTGCCATGGTCGTGGCACCGCTGCGCGAACAGGCCCGGGCTTCAAACCACGTTGCCAGTGCATCACCGATACCCGCAGCCAGTAAACGCGCTGGTGCGCCGGCCACGATTTTAGTGTCGACAATGACGCGATCCGGGTTATTGGGCAGCAGCAGATAACGATCAAATTCGCCATCGTCGGTATAGATAACCGAGAGGGCGCTACATGGTGCGTCTGTTGAAGCGATAGTTGGCGCGATAGCGACAGGAACGCCCATAAAGTGGGCCAGCGCTTTTGCGGTATCCAGTGTTTTACCGCCGCCAATACCCAGCACTGCGCCGCAGCGGGCATTTTCCGCAATAGCGCGCAGTCGGTCGATCTCATTTTGTGAACATTCGCCGCCAAAAGGCACCACTTCGCAGGCCAGCCCGGCATCGGCCAGACTTTTTTGCAACGCCTCCTGGGCAAAACCTAAAACAAATTTGTCTCCCACAACCAACCAGCTTGCCGCCAGTGGTTTGAGATACTCACCGAGACGGGTGATAACATCTGCACCCTGAATATATTTACCTGGGGATTGAATAATGCGGTCCATACATTTCCTCCATTCTGGCGGTGCGGGCCGCATAGCGCGGCCTTGGCGCCGGGTTACAGGTTAAGATTGCCAAATGCGTTCTTCCAGTCCTGCTCAAACTTCTCTATTGCTGACTCTACCGCAGGTGTATCGAGCATTTGTTGCGCTACATCCAGGGGAAGCGTGATGGCTTCGCAACCTGTCAGCAGGCAATCGAGCGCCTGACGAGGGGTTTTGAAACTGGCTGCCAGCACTTTGCTTCCCGGGGCATGTTGTTCGAGCAGGCTTTGCAGCTCCTGCACGGTGCGAATACCATCTCCGCCCTGAGCATCGATACGGTTCACGTAAGGCGCCACATATTTCGCGCCAGCCAGGGCGGCCAGCAAACCTTGCGCTGCGCTGTAAACAGCGGTACCAAGTGTCTCAATGCCTTCTTTTTTCAGGATTTTAATAGCGGCGAGGCCTTCGGAGGTTACCGGGATTTTGACAACGATACCGGGTACGGCATTACTCAGGCGTTTGGCTTCTGCCACCATCCCTTGCGCGTCCCGGCTCATGGTCTGGGCGAACAGGATGCCCTCCGGGCCGACAGCCTTTTGCAGGCGCGGTAACACATCCCAGATGGATTCTTTACCCGCAGCAATAATGCTCGGGTTAGTGGTTACGCCCGCGAGGGGGTAGATACGCGCCAGCCGTTCGACTTCTTTGACATTGGCGGTGTCCAGATACAGTTCCATGATACGTCCTCTTAAAGTTCCAGTTCATGTTGCAGCAGGCTGGCGATAGCGTCAGCAGAAGCAGCGCTAACCAGCGCGTTGCGGAATTCTTCATGCATAATGCGGCGCGCCAGGCGTGAGAAAATACGCATATGCTGGTCGCCTGCGGCGTGTCTGTTAAGAGTCAGCATGATGATAAATTGCGCATCATCGTCACCCCAGCGCACCGGCGCTTTCAGGCGTGCCACGCTGATGGTGGACTGCTCAATATGTTCGGATTTACTGTGCGGAATGGCGAAGCTGAAGCCTAAGCCGGTAGAGAATACCGCCTCGCGTGCCCACAGGTCTGCCTCCAGCTTGCGTGGGTAACGGCAACGGCTTGCCAGCAGCAGATTGTCGGTCATCCCTTTGATCACCTCCTCTTTGCTGCGCCAGTCGCTATCCAGGGTTATACATTGGGCGGTGATCAGCGGCGCGTCTTGCTGGGTCATACGGAACTGCGCCAGCAAATGCTCTACCTCCAGCGAGGTGCGGCAGGCCATCGCCTGGTTCAGCAACTGACGGCAGGCGCGGCTGTCGAGTTGCGCCATCCGTGCTTTGGCGGCGGGAATCGACGGCGCGCTCATGCTAATCTCGTCCAGCCCCAGCCCCACCAGTAGCGGCAATACTGAACCTTTCGCGCCGAGTTCACCGCACAACCCAATCCATTTGCCCTGACGATGAACCGCCTGTACCGCGTAATCCAGTGCACGCAGGAAAGCCGGATTCAGGCTGTTGTAATGGCGGGTGACTTTGGCGTTGTCGCGGTCAACGGCCAGCAGATACTGCGTCAGGTCATTACTGCCAATACTAAAGAAATCAATCTCTTCGCAGCACTGATCGATAATGAACATGACCGACGGTACTTCCAGCATGATGCCAAGTGGGATCTTTTCATCAAACGGAATGTGTTCATTGCGTAATTGTTGTTTGGCCTCCGCCAGCTTCTCCTTGACCCACAGGATCTCTTCCATTGAGGAGATCATCGGGATCATGATTTTCAGGCTACCATGTGCAGACGCACGGAGGATCGAGCGTAGCTGAGTGGTAAACAGCGTGGCGTACTCTTCATAAATACGGACAGCACGATAACCGAGGAACGGATTGGCTTCGGCAGGAATATTCAGATAATCAACGGGTTTATCGCCACCGATATCCATGGTGCGCACAATAATGCTACGTCCCTGGGCTGACTCCAGCGCCTGGCAAAAAATGTTATATAACTCGTTCTCATCCGGTGCGCAGGCACGGTCCATATACAACATTTCGGTTCGGAACAGGCCAACGGCTTCGGCGCCATTGCCAAAAGCGGCCTGTGCTTCCACGGAGTGGGCGATATTGGCGGCAACCTCCATGCGAAGGCCGTCAGCTGTGCGCGCTTCCCTGGTCAGCCAGATACGCTGCTGCTCACGCAGGGCTTCCTGAACACGAACCTCCTGCTGATAGTAACGGGTAACGGGTTCATCAGGCATAACGACGATGGCGCCTGCATTGCCATCAATGTAAACCGTCTGCTGTAGCCACGGCGTCAACGCCTCAATTTCTACCCCAACCAGCGTCGGAATGTTGAATGAACGGGCAAGAATGACCGTGTGTGAGGTGGTACCGCCACTTTTTAACAGCAGCCCTTTGAGGAAAGTTTTGTCCAGTTCGAGGAACTGACTTGGCGTGAGTTCATCGGCCATACAAACCGCAGGCTGGGTAAGTTTTCCTGGGGCCGGAAAACGCTGTTCGCCGTAAATTTGTTGCAGTAACTGGAAGCAGACGTCGCGCACATCCAGTGCGCGTTCTTGTAGGTAGCTGCTGCTGGAGCGGGCGAATTCAGCGCAAAAGTGGTTCGCACTTTCGATAATTGCCTGAGCGCAGCTTAAACCATGTGAAACACCCGTCAGCAGGTGCTGACGCAGTGAAGCGTCACCCGCCAGCGAGCGATGAGCTTCAAGGATCGCGCTGGTGGCACCGTCGCTGTCGAGCAAGCGGAACTCAATGTTCTTCACCAACAGCGTTAAACCGTTATCAAGCGCGGATTGTTCAGCCTCTATATCTTTAGCAGGCGGAAGGGAGCCCAGCGCATTGAGATCTAAGGAAGAGAGCAGAGTCAAAATGCCGCCTGCGCTACCGGCGCACACACTACGGGCGCGGAAAAGTTGCGGATTCAGGTGCGTCAGCGACGCCGGAAGCGGTTCCAGTTCACTGTTTTTAACCTCCTCAAGCGGGGCATCACAGTGCGGAAATTCATCAACCAGCCACTGGCTCAGACGCTGGTGGGCTGACTGTTCGTCCGCACCAGAAATCAATAATCTGCAACTATCGCCTGCCAGCGTGTCGGTGCCAATCAGCGCCAGCGCGCTCTTGGCGTTGCCCTTACGGCCTGTGCGCAGATTATGCCACTCAATATGTGAGATGAAGGTATTGCACAGCGTTTCAACGTGGCTTGCCGGGCGTGCGTGGACGCCATTGGGCAGCTCACAGGTAAATTCCACAATCAGGGCCATTGCCTCTCTCCCATAACGATTACTCGTTACAGGATAAAAGGGCAACGCCTGAGGCTGCCACGCGACAAATCTGTCAAAAACTGGATAAATGTAATGTAAGACTCAAAGTGAGATATACCTCACAAGTCGATGCGTACCTTATAAATTCCGAGAGTAAGTAAGTTATGAGGGTGATCGCATTTTTGTATTGATATTACAAAAGTCCAGTAAATGGCCTTTTTATCCACTGTCTGCACCTTATCTGATTGCCTATTGTTTTCCGCATCAACGTTATGGACATGGGCTTTCACTGGCCCGGGAGCGACTTATGAAAGACTTGGTGCAGATTCTGAAAAACACCCGTCAGCACCTGATGACCGGGGTTTCACATATGATCCCCTTTGTGGTGGCGGGCGGTATTTTGCTGGCAGTCTCAGTGATGCTGTATGGCAAAGGCGCCGTGCCCGATACCGCGACGGACCCCAATCTCAAAAAGCTTTTTGACATTGGCGTTGCAGGGCTGACGCTGATGGTACCTTTCCTGGCTGCATATATCGGCTATTCGATTGCCGAACGCTCTGCGCTGGCGCCTTGTGCGATTGGCGCGTGGGTAGGAAACAGCTTCGGCGCAGGGTTTTTCGGTGCGCTGATAGCCGGCATTATTGGCGGCATAGTGGTGCACTATCTCAAGAAAATCCCCGTGCATAAGGTATTGCGCTCGGTGATGCCCATCTTTGTTATTCCGATCATCGGCACCTTTATTACCGCAGGCATCATGATGTGGGGGTTGGGTGAGCCAGTTGGCGCTTTGACCACCAGCCTGACCGCATGGTTACAGGGGATGCAGCAGGGTAGCGTTGTGGTGCTGGCAGTCATTTTAGGACTCATGCTGGCCTTCGATATGGGAGGGCCTGTTAACAAAGTCGCCTATGCATTCATGCTGATTTGCGTGTCGCAAGGGGTTTATAGCGTGGTGGCGATAGCCGCTGTCGGTATCTGCGTTCCGCCGCTGGGCTTAGGGTTGGCGACGCTGATTGGCCGTAAGATTTTCTCTTCTGAGGAGCGTGAAGCCGGTAAAGCCGCGCTGGTTATGGGGTGCGTTGGGGTTACCGAAGGGGCAATTCCTTTTGCCGCCGCCGATCCGCTACGCGTAATCCCATCCATTATGGTCGGCTCTGCCTGTGGTGCGGTAACGGCCGCGCTGTTTGGCGCGCAGTGTTATGCCGGTTGGGGCGGCTTAATTGTCCTGCCAGTTGTGGAAGGCAAGCTGGGGTATGTTGCGGCCGTTATCGTCGGCGCGGTGGTAACAGCGGTCTGCGTGAATGTGCTGAAAAGTCTGGCGCGGAAAAAAGTGTCTCAGGTTGGCGAAAAAGAAGACGACCTGGATTTGGATTTTGAGATGAATTAAGGACCTGTCTCAGTAGGCGTAATTGGTACAGGTAGTTTGAACAAGGAGAGAGCAGAAACCGGAGCGTATACGCAGTACGTGAGGATTTCTTCGCTACGCCACTCTTCGGGCCGCCACACGCGGCGTTCAAAACGCAAACACATTTGTCTGACACTGCCCGGGTTCAAAATGGCAAGCAAAATAGCCCTAATGGAATAGGTTCTAAGTGAGGAATGAATCATGACTAAAATTATCGCAGTAACCGCATGTCCTTCTGGTGTTGCGCACACCTATATGGCAGCTGAAGCGCTGGAAAGTGCCGCCAAAGCCAAAGGCTGGGACGTAAAGGTTGAGACTCAAGGCTCGATTGGTCTGGAGAACGAACTGACCGCAGCAGACGTGGCGCAAGCCGATATAGTGATTCTGACCAAAGATATCGGCATCAAGTCTGAGGAACGTTTTGCGGGTAAAACCATCGTTCGCGTCAACATCAGCGATGCGGTGAAACGCGCCGACGCCATCATGAATAAGATTAGCGCGCATCTGGAGCAAACCGCGTAACCCTTTGTTTGCCTGATCTGGCTTACCGATACGTAGGCCAGATCAGCGCAGCGCCATCTGGCAATCGTATCTACAGGAGTTCCTCATGACCAATCGTATTCAACGCCTCAAAGCCGCTCTGTTTCAAAACAACCGCGAAATTTCGCTTGAGCGTGCGCTGCTTTATACCGCCAGCCACCAGCAGACGGAGGGAGAGCCGGTTATTTTGCGTCGGGCGAAAGCGACCGCGTATATCCTTGAGCATGTTGAAATTTCGATTCGCGATGAGGAACTGATTGCCGGGAACCGTACCATTAAGCCGCGAGCGGGTATTATGTCGCCAGAAATGGACCCTTACTGGCTGCTTAAAGAGCTGGATCAGTTCCCGACACGTCCTCAGGATCGCTTCGATATCAGCGAAGAGGATAAACGCCTTTATCGCGATGTATTGTTCCCGTACTGGGAAAAACGGTCGATGAAAGATTTCATCAACGGCAAGATGACCGATGAGGTGAAGGCCGCCGTCAGCACCCAGATTTTTAGTGTTAACCAGACGGATAAGGGGCAGGGACATATCATTATTGATTACCCTCGCCTGCTGAACCACGGGCTGGGAGAACTGTTGGCGCAGATGCGCCAGCACTGCCAACAGCAGCCGGATAACCATTTCTATCAGGCCGCGCTGTTGCTGCTTGAGGCATCACAAAGGCACATTCTGCGTTACGCTCTGCTGGCAGAGAAAATGGCGGAAAGGTGTTCGGATGCGCAGCGCCGTCAGGAACTGCTGACCATTGCCGCGAATTCCCGCCATAACATTCAGCACAGGCCGCAGACCTTCTGGCAGGCATGCCAGCTGTTCTGGTACATGAATATCATTTTGCAATATGAATCCAACGCCAGCTCGCTCTCGCTGGGGCGTTTTGACCAGTACATGCTACCGTTTTACCAGGCCTCTCTGAACCAGGGCGAAGATCCGGCATTCTTAAAAGAGATCCTTGAATCGCTGTGGGTGAAATGCAATGACATCGTACTGTTGCGTTCCACCAGCAGCGCACGCTATTTCGCCGGATTCCCGACGGGGTATACCGCGCTGCTCGGCGGGCTGACGGAGAATGGACGCAGCGCGGTGAATGTGCTTTCGTTCCTGTGCCTTGATGCCTATCAGAGCGTGCAGTTGCCGCAACCGAACCTTGGCGTGCGCACCAACGCGCTGATTGACACGCCTTTCCTGATGAAAACGGCGGAGACGATTCGCCTCGGCACCGGTATCCCGCAGATCTTTAATGATGAAGTGGTGGTGCCCGCCTTCCTGAACCGTGGCGTTTCGCTGGAAGATGCGCGTGATTACGCGGTGGTGGGCTGCGTGGAGCTGTCGATTCCTGGCAGAACCTACGGCCTGCACGACATTGCCATGTTCAACTTGTTGAAAGTGATGGAAATCAGCCTCTATGAAAACGAAGGCAATAGCGCACTGACATATGAAGGACTGCTGGCGCATATTTGCGCCAAAATCAGCCACTACATCACGCTGATGGTGGAGGGTAGCAATATCTGCGATATCGGCCATCGCGACTGGGCGCCAGTGCCGCTGCTTTCTTCGTTTATCAGCGACTGTCTGGATAAGGGGCGTGATATTACCGATGGCGGTGCGCGCTATAACTTCTCCGGCGTGCAGGGCATTGGCATCGCTAACCTGAGCGACTCCCTGCATGCGCTGAATGGGTTAGTGTTTGAGCAGCAACGCTTAAGTTTTGATGAGTTACTGTCGGTATTAAAAGGTAACTTCGCTACCCCGGAAGGGGAGAAGGTTCGCGCCAGGCTGATCAACCGCTTCGAAAAATACGGCAACGATATTGATGACGTGGATAACATCAGCGCCGAACTACTGCGTCACTACTGCAAAGAGGTGGAAAAATACCAGAACCCGCGCGGCGGGCAATTTACGCCGGGTTCTTATACCGTTTCCGCGCACGTGCCGCTGGGTTCGGTGGTGGGAGCGACGCCGGACGGCCGTTTTGCTGGTGAGCAACTGGCGGACGGCGGCTTGTCACCGATGCTGGGCCAGGATATGCAGGGACCGACGGCAGTACTGAAATCGGTGAGTAAACTGGATAATACACTGCTGTCGAACGGCACTCTACTTAACGTGAAGTTTACCCCTGCAACCCTTGAAGGGGAGGCGGGGTTACACAAGCTGGCGGATTTCCTGCGCGCGTTTACCCAGCTCAAGCTGCAGCACATCCAGTTTAACGTGGTGAATGCCGATACATTGCGGGAAGCGCAGCAACGCCCGCAGGATTTCGCCGGACTGGTGGTACGCGTGGCGGGCTACAGCGCCTTCTTTGTCGAACTGTCGAAGGAGATTCAGGATGACATCATTCGCCGCACCGCGCATCAACTGTGAGGTCGTGGAACCGCGTAGTGATGAAATTGCACGCATCTTCAACATTCAGCGTTATTCACTGAATGACGGACAGGGGATTCGCACGGTGGTCTTTTTTAAAGGCTGCCCACATACCTGTCCGTGGTGCGCCAATCCTGAGTCAATTTCACCACGTATTGAAACGGTGCGGCGGGAGAGTAAATGCCTGCATTGTGCGCCGTGTCTGCGCAATGCCGATGAATGCCCTTCCGGTGCGTTTGAGCGCATTGGCCGCGATATCACGCTGGGTGAGCTGGAACATGAAGTGCTGAAGGATGATATCTTCTTTCGTACCTCCGGCGGCGGGGTGACGCTCTCCGGTGGTGAAGTGTTGATGCAGGCGCCTTTCGCCACCCGTTTTTTACAGCGCATGAAGCAGCTGGGGATTCAGTGCGCCATTGAAACTGCAGGGGATGCGCCAGCCAGCCGCCTGTTGCCGCTGGCAAAAGCGTGCGATGAGGTCTTATTCGATCTCAAAATAATGGATGCTGTTCAGGCGCGCGAAGTGGTCAATATGAATTTGCCGCGCGTGATAGAGAATTTACGGCTATTAGTCAGTGAGGGAATCCATGTGATCCCTCGCCTGCCGTTGATTCCTGGCTTTACGCTCAGTACAGAGAACTTACAGCGCGCATTGGCGTTGTTGGCATCGTCAGGCATAAAGCAGGTACACCTGCTACCGTTTCATCAGTATGGCGAACCGAAATATCGCCTGCTGGGGCTGCAGTGGTCGATGAAAGATATCCCTGCCCCATCTGAGCAAGAGGTGGCGGCACTGCGTGAGATTGCGGAATGTGCCGGATTTCAGGTAACCACAGGAGGTTAACATGGCAGTCACACCTGGACGACATCTGGTGGCAGTGACCGCGTGTGTGAGCGGCGTGGCGCATACCTATATGGCTGCCGAGAGGCTGGAAAAGCTCTGCCAGCAAGAGAAGTGGACCATCAAAATTGAAACCCAGGGGGCGCTGGGGACCGAAAATCGCTTAACGGAAGAGGATATCAGCCGTGCCGATGCGGTCTTGCTGATCACTGATATCGAGCTGACGGGTGTGGAGAGATTTACCCAAAGTCGCTACATTCAGTCGGGTATTAGCGCTTTTCTACGGGAACCTCAGCGGGTCATAAGCGCGGTGCGTAAACTTCTTTCGGCGCCGCAGCATACCCATATTATTCTGGAATAGTCTTCTTTTCCGTCAACTGGCTGTGATACTGCCGACGATACTCTGAGGGCGAACGCTCCGTATTTTTTCGAAACAGGCGGCAGAAGTAGTTACTGTCGACAAACCCACAGGTGTGAGCCACCTCTTTGACTTTCAGATCGTAACCCTTCAGTAGCGTTTTGGCGTGCTCCAGCCGCGTATGGTTCAGATATTCATTAAAGCCAATGGCACCCGTTTTCTGAAACAGGTGCGAGAGGTAATTCGGCGAGATATAAAATGCCTGGGCCACCGATTCACGGGTTAAAGGCATGGCGTAATTTTCGTCGATATAATCGCGAATGGCTTCGAAAAGCGCCTGACTACGCGAGGCCGTTTGGATTTGGCTGCCGAGCAGGTCGGCGCAGTGGCTCAGGAGGCTGGCGACGATAAGGCGAGCGGTTTGCTGTTCTTTCGGCTGCATTTGCATCTCGTGCAACGTTTGCAGCAGGAATGAACCAATACGAGGACCCCGGCGGGCGACGTGCTGTTTGGCCAGATTATGTAACTCAGCGCCGTCCCAGTGAGTGACGCTGAAACCGAGTTGCTGTTTACCGAACAGTACGCTCAGCGTAGTGACAGGCATCTGCCATTGGGGGGCATTCCAGCCGCCAGCGGGTATGTAAAGCACATCCTGTTCGGTCATCAATGACGTCTCTCCATTGATGTTCATCTCCGTCAGCGTCCCTTCCAGCACTATTTCCAGACGCGGGAAATCCACCTGTAATGCTGAGGAGGGCGCGGGACCAGCGGCAGTCGCAAAACAGATTTTCCGTAGAGGAGTCTGGCCGCTAATCAGGCGGGTGAGCAGATGGCTGACGTCGTAATTCATGATTTCCTTTTCCGTGCGCACGAACCGCTCAACCTTAACTGGCGGCATAAAAAAAGGCCACACTATGTGTGACCTTTTACGCCGGGCTGTGAGGATTAGCCGGTATTACGCATACCTGCCGCTACGCCTGCGATGGTGACCATCAGCGCCTGCTCTACGCGGCGATCCGGTTCCTTACCTTCTTCTTCCGCTTTACGGGAGCGGTGCAGCAACTCAGCCTGCAGCACGTTCAGTGGGTCGGTGTAAATATTACGCAGCTGGATAGATTCGGCAATCCACGGTAGATCGGCCATCAGATGGGAGTCGTTAGCGATTGCCAGAACCACATTGATATCTGCTTCGAGCAGCTTACGCAGCTCGCTGCCCAGAGCCCACAATTCTGGTTTCACCAGACGCTGATCGTAGTATTCCGCCAGCCACAGATCGGCTTTGGAGAAAACCATTTCCAGCATGCCAAGGCGGGTTGAGAAGAATGGCCAGTCGCGACACATGGCTTCAAGTTCGCTCTGTTTACCGTCTTCTACCACTTTTTGCAGCGCCGCACCCGCACCCAGCCAGGCTGGCAGCATCAGGCGGTTTTGCGTCCAGGCGAAAATCCACGGAATGGCACGCAATGACTCCACGCCACCGGTCGGACGGCGCTTAGCCGGGCGTGAACCGAGGGGTAATTTACCCAGTTCCTGCTCTGGTGTTGCGGAGCGGAAGTACGGCACAAAGTCTTTGTTTTCGCGTACATAGCCGCGATACATGTCACAGGAGATGGTAGACAGCTCATCCATAACGTGACGCCACGAATCTTTCGGCTCTGGCGGCGGCAGCAGGTTTGCTTCCAGAATCGCGCTGGTGTACAGCGACAGGCTGCTAATAGTGATTTCCGGCAGACCGTATTTGAAGCGAATCATCTCGCCCTGTTCGGTCACGCGCAGGCCACCTTTCAGGCTTCCTGGCGGTTGAGAGAGCAGTGCTGCATGAGCCGGGGCACCGCCGCGACCAATGGAACCGCCGCGACCGTGGAACAGCGTCAGCTCGATACCGGCTTTTTCACAGGTTTTGATCAGTGCGTCCTGAGCCTGGTACTGCGCCCAGGATGCGGCCATTACGCCCGCATCTTTCGCGGAGTCGGAATAGCCAATCATCACCATCTGTTTGCCCTGGATAAAGCCGCGATACCAGTCAATATTCAGCAACTGGGTCATCACGTCATTGGCATTGTTGAGGTCATCCAGCGTTTCGAACAGTGGAGCAACCGGCAGCGCGAAGCCAATACCGGCCTCTTTTAGCAACAGATGAACGGCCAGCACGTCAGACGGCGTTTTCGCCATGGAAATGACGTAAGCGGCGATAGAGCCCTTCGGCGCTTCAACAATCACCTTGCAAGTGTCGAGCACTTCGCGGGTCTCTTCGCTCGGCTCCCACTGACGTGGCAGCAGCGGACGTTTCGAATTCAGTTCACGGATCAGAAACGCCTGTTTGTCGGCTTCGGACCAGCTTTCGTAATCACCGATACCGAGATAACGGGTCAGTTCGCCCAGTGCTTCGGTATGGCGTGTGCTCTCCTGACGAACATCAATACGCACCAGCGGTACGCCAAAGCATTTCACGCGACGCAGGGTATCAAGCAGTTCGCCGTTAGCGATGATGCCCATACCGCAGGCCTGCAGGGATTTATAACAAGCGTAGAGCGGTTCCCACAGCTGTTCGTTCTGAGTGAGCAGGCCTGCCGGTTTCGGCAGTTTCTGACCTTTCAGGCGGGCTTCCAGCCAGGCCTGGGTTGCCATCAACTGACCACGCAGTTTTTTCATCAGGTAACGGTACGGCTCTTGCGCGCCTTCGGCACCGGCAAGGTCGCGAAGCTCGTCGGTACATTCAACCATCGAGAGCTCTGAGATCAGCAACTGAATATCTTTCAGGAACAGATCAGTTGCTTTCCAGCGGCTCAGCAACAGGACATGACGAGTAATATCTGCGGTAACGTTCGGGTTGCCGTCGCGGTCACCGCCCATCCAGGAGGTAAAACGTACCGGTACAAAATCAACCGGCAGCTTGTAATTCAGGTTCTCTTCAAGCTGTTCGTTGAGCTCGCGAAGATAGTCAGGCACACCTTCCCACAGGCTGTTTTCCACCACCGCAAAGCCCCATTTGGCTTCGTCGACCGGGCTGGGACGGTGTTTACGAATTTCATCGGTATGCCAGGACTGCGCGATAAGCTGGCGCAGGCGGCGCATCAACTGATGGCGCTCATAATCGACGATATCGGTGTTATCCAACTGCTTTAAGCAGTTGTTCACTTCCACCATTTTGTGGATCAGCGTACGGCGGGTGATCTCTGTCGGATGGGCAGTCAGCACCAGTTCCAGCGACAGCGATTCGACGGCTTGCCTGATGGTCGTTTCGTTGAGATCGGGTTGGTCTTTCAGTTTACGCAGAGTACGAGCAATCACTTCCGGGTTGTTTGCGGCTTCGCCTTTTGGCGAAATGCTATGGTATTGCTCAGCGGTGTTGGCAAGGTTCAGAAACTGGCTGAATGCGCGGGCAACCGGCAGCAGTTCATCATTGGACAGGTTTTGCAGCGTATTGAGCAATTCCTGACGATTAGCTTCATTACCAGCACGTGAAGATTTGGACAGCTTACGGATTGTTTCGACCCTATCAAGGATGTTCTCTCCCAACGCATCCTTGATGGTATCCCCCAGCAGCTTGCCGAGCATACTGACATTACTACGCAAAGCGGAATATTGTTCGTTCATGTTAACCCAGACACCCCATCTCATTTTATTTTGTTATATCCACCGTCATGCAACGTGAAACGGATAGATATCAGACACCGCCTTTTATAAAGCCACGTAAAACCCACGACGTCAATTGCGGCGAAATCGGTTCAGCAAACGAATAAATGGCGTAAATTTACGAAATTTAATTCGCTTCCCGGCTAATAAGCGTTGCTTATGGAATTGTGAACAATGTCACTCTATTTTACCCTCACTCCGGATGTGGTTAACCGGAGTGAGGTGATGCAAATTAATGCCAGCAGAAATGATGGACCACCTGCGTGATTAACTCACGGGTAGGTTTAATAAAGCGGGTCTCAAGATATTCATCGGGCTGATGAGCCTGATTGATCGAGCCAGGTCCCAATACCAGCGTCGGGCACAGCGTCTGGATAAACGGCGCTTCGGTGCAGTAATTGACCACTTCCGTTTCTACACCCAACAGTTTTTCGACCACGTCGACCAATTGATGGTCCTGCGGGCACTCATAACCCGGGATCGGCGGGTGAAGTTCAGAAACCGTCAGGCGACCCGGCCAGCGGCTGCTTACCGGCTCCAGCGCCTCATTGAGCAGGCCATTCAGATCTTCAAGCGTCATCCCCGGAAGCGGGCGAATGTCCATATGCAGTTCACAACAGGCGCAAATTCGGTTAGACGCGTCACCACCGTGGATGCTGCCGAGGTTCAATGTCGGATAGGGTACGGTGAACGCATCGTAGTGAAAACGCTCTTTCAGATTGTCGCGTAGCTGCAGAATATGACCAATGGCATCATGCATCAGTTCAATAGCATTTACCCCTCTGGCGGGATCGCTTGAATGACCCGATTGCCCCAGTATGCGAATTGCACTGGAGATATGGCCTTTGTGCGCGCGGACCGGTTGCAGTGAGGTGGGCTCGCCGATGATGGCGCAATCCGGCCGCAGTTGCGTATTTTCAGCAAAATAACGCGCACCTGCCATGCTGGTCTCTTCATCGGCCGTCGCCAGAATGTAGAGCGGCTTTTTCAGTTTCGTCACATCAACATCACGCAACGCGTCAAGAATGAAGGCGAAGAAGCCTTTCATATCGGCGGTGCCCAGGCCGTAGAGCTTGTTATCATGTTCCGTCAGCGTGAAGGGATCGCGCGTCCAGCGCCCGTCATCAAAGGGAACGGTATCGGTATGGCCGGTCAACAGAAGACCGCCAGCGCCCTCACCGATGCTGGCTAATAGATTAAACTTGTTGCGTGTGCCGGGGACGGGTTGTACTTCAACCTTGAACCCGAGGTCGCCAAACCATCCAGCCAGCAGATTGATTAAAGAAGCATTGCTTTGATCAAGGGCTTCTTCCGTTGCGCTGATAGACGGAGTGCCAATCAGGGCGCGGTAAATCTCGATAAATGGTGGCAAATTCATTTTCATTGTTGACATACCTGAGTTCGTGATAGTATCAATATTCATGCATTAATAGTGAATAAAAATACATTAATGCTGAGCGTAAAGGAACCCATCCGGCGCCTTTACAGCGCGACGTGGGATTGATGCAAAATCACTCCCTGGCAAACATGACGTACTAAGAAGGTAGACTGCCCCGATGTTGAACACATTAATTGTGGGTGCCAGCGGTTACGCCGGCGCAGAGCTAGTGACCTATGTAAATCGCCATCCTCATATGAACATAACCGCTTTGACGGTTTCAGCGCAAAGCAATGATGCAGGAAAATTGGTCTCTGATTTACATCCGCAGTTGAAAGGCATTGTCGACCTGCCATTGCAGCCGATGTCGGATATCAGTGAGTTCGCACAAGGTGTGGATGTTGTATTTCTGGCAACGGCGCATGAAGTTAGCCACGATTTGGCGCCGCAATTCCTCGCTGCGGGTTGCGTGGTTTTTGACCTGTCTGGTGCGTTTCGTGTTAACGATCCTGCGTTCTATGAAAAATTCTATGGCTTTACTCATCAACATCCGGACCTCCTCGCGCAGGCAGTGTATGGTCTGGCGGAGTGGAACACGGATGCACTGAAAGAGGCGAAGCTGATAGCCGTACCGGGTTGCTACCCAACGGCGGCTCAGCTCTCCCTTAAACCCCTGATCGATGCGGGTGTGCTGGAACTGAATCAGTGGCCAGTAATTAACGCCACCAGTGGTGTGAGTGGCGCAGGGCGTAAAGCCGCTATCTCGAATAGTTTCTGTGAAGTCAGCCTGCAGCCGTATGGCGTGTTCAATCATCGTCATCATCCGGAAATCACCACCCACCTGGGCGCTGACGTTATTTTTACCCCGCATCTGGGTAATTTCCCGCGTGGCATTCTGGAAACCATTACCTGCCGTCTGAAACCAGGGGTAACACAGGTTCAGATCGCCGGGATTTTCCAACAGGCTTATGGCAATAAACCGCTGGTACGCCTGTACGATAAAGGCGTTCCGGCTCTGAAAAATGTGGTTGGCCTGCCGTTCTGCGATATTGGTTTCGCCGTGAAGGACGAGCACCTGATTGTTGTGGCCACCGAAGATAACTTATTAAAAGGCGCGGCTGCACAGGCAGTGCAGTGTGCCAATATTCGTTTCGGCTACGCTGAAACCCAGTCTCTTATCTAATTGAGTGCAGGCCTGATGATGAATCCATTAATTATTAAACTCGGCGGCGTACTGCTGGATAGTGAAGAAGCGCTGGAGCGTCTGTTTACCGCGCTGGTGAATTATCGTGAATCGCACCAGCGCCCGCTGGTCATTGTCCACGGTGGCGGCTGCGTAGTGGATGAGTTGATGAAACAGCTCAACCTGCCGGTGAAAAAGAAAAATGGCCTGCGCGTGACCCCGGCCGATCAAATCGACATTATTACCGGTGCTCTGGCGGGAACGGCGAACAAAACCCTGTTGGCCTGGGCGAAGAAACATCAGATTCCATCTGTCGGTCTGTACCTTGGCGACGGTGACAGCGTGAAAGTGACGAAACTAGATGAAGAACTGGGCCATGTGGGCCAGGCGCAACCGGGTTCGCCGAAGCTTATTAACGCGTTACTGGACGGTGGTTTCCTGCCGGTGATTAGCTCCATTGGCGTGACCGATGAAGGCGAACTGATGAACGTCAACGCAGACCAGGCGGCGACGGCACTGGCGGCAACGCTGGGCGCAGATCTGATTCTGCTCTCCGATGTGAGCGGTATTCTGGATGGTAAAGGTCAGCGTATTGCCGAGATGACGGCGGCTAAAGCTGAGCAGTTAATTGCGCAGGGTATCATCACCGATGGCATGATTGTGAAAGTGAATGCGGCGCTGGATGCGGCACGTACGTTGAATCGCCCGGTGGATATCGCCTCCTGGCGGCATGCGGATCAGTTACCGGCGCTGTTTAACGGCACACCAATCGGCACACGTATTCTGGCTTAAAATTTTCCCTGACCCTCTCTTTAGAGGAGAGGGTGAAAGACAGGCAACATTAAACGAATTTAAGGAAGCATGTTATGGCACTTTGGGGTGGGCGTTTTACTCAGGCAGCAGATCAACGGTTCAAACAGTTCAATGACTCTTTGCGCTTTGACTATCGCCTGGCGGAGCAGGATATCGTTGGCTCTGTGGCCTGGTCCAAAGCGTTGGTTACTGTGGGTGTGTTAACCAGCGAGGAGCAGCTTCAACTGGAAGATGCGCTGAATATCCTGCTGGAAGAAGTGCGTGCGAATCCACAGCAGATCCTCGAAAGCGATGCCGAAGACATTCACAGCTGGGTGGAAGGCAAACTGATTGATAAAGTCGGTCAGTTGGGGAAAAAGCTGCACACCGGACGTAGCCGTAACGATCAGGTCGCGACCGATCTCAAACTGTGGTGCAAAGACACGGTGGCTGAGCTGCTGACCGCAAACCGTCAGTTGCAAAGCGCGCTGGTTGAAACTGCAGAGAATAACCAGGATGCGGTAATGCCAGGTTACACCCACCTGCAACGTGCGCAACCTGTCACTTTTGCCCACTGGTGCCTGGCCTATGTAGAAATGCTGGCGCGTGATGAAAGCCGTCTGCAGGATACGCTTAAGCGCCTGGACGTGAGCCCGCTGGGCTGTGGTGCGCTGGCGGGCACCGCTTATGAAATTGATCGCGAACAGCTGGCAGGCTGGCTGGGTTTTGCATCCGCAACCCGCAACAGCCTGGACACCGTTTCTGACCGTGACCATGTACTGGAGCTGCTCTCTGATGCATCTATCGGTATGGTCCATCTCTCTCGTTTCGCCGAAGATCTGATTTTCTTCAATACCGGTGAAGCCGGATTTGTTGAATTGTCCGATCGCGTTACCTCCGGCTCGTCCCTGATGCCACAGAAGAAAAATCCGGATGCGCTGGAGCTGATCCGCGGCAAATGTGGCCGTGTACAGGGAGCGCTGACCGGTATGATGATGACCCTGAAAGGCCTGCCGCTGGCGTACAATAAAGATATGCAGGAAGACAAAGAAGGACTGTTCGATGCTCTCGATACCTGGCTTGACTGCCTGCACATGGCGGCGCTGGTGCTGGACGGCATTCAGGTGAAACGTCCGCGTTGCCAGGAAGCGGCGCAGCAGGGTTATGCGAACGCGACCGAGCTGGCGGATTATCTGGTTGCCAAAGGTGTGCCATTCCGTGAAGCGCACCATATTGTTGGTGAAGCCGTGGTGGAAGCTATCCGTCAGAGTAAACCGCTCGAAGAGCTGGCGCTGGCGGATTTGCAAAAATTTAGCGCGGTGATTGCCGATGATGTTTATCCGATTTTGTCGCTGCAATCTTGCCTGGATAAACGCGCAGCAAAAGGTGGCGTATCACCAAAACAGGTCGCTCAGGCCATTGTGGATGCGAAAAACCGCCTGGTTTAATCCTCTTTGCCCTTCCCCAAAGGGCGAAAGAGCAAACCCTGACAAAGGCAGCGCTTGCTGCCTTTTCTCTTTTTATTGTGCGCAAAAAAAAAGCGGACCGTAGGGTCCGCAAATGTTCACGTTGGCTTTAGTTGTTCAGAGAGAACTTGCAGTGGCATCAAGGGTAATGATTCCCGCTTCGTTTCTTGAGTTAATTATTGAACAGAATGCTTGATAGGGATAATCGTTCGTTGCTATTCTATCTATCGCCATGAACTATCGTGGCGACGGAGGATGAATAATGAATATTCGTGATCTTGAATATCTGGTGGCGTTAGCTGAACACCGCCATTTTCGCCGTGCTGCGGATTCCTGCCACGTCAGCCAGCCAACACTGAGCGGGCAAATTCGTAAACTGGAAGACGAGCTTGGCGTTATGCTGCTGGAGCGTACCAGCCGCAAGGTCTTGTTCACTCAGGCCGGTTTACTGCTGGTGGATCAGGCGCGTACCGTGCTGCGTGAGGTCAAAGTGCTCAAGGAGATGGCAAGTCAGCAAGGGGAAACGATGTCCGGCCCACTGCATATTGGCTTAATCCCTACCGTTGGACCCTATCTGCTCCCGCATATTATCCCTATGCTGCACCAGACGTTCCCGAAACTGGAAATGTATCTGCATGAAGCGCAGACGCATCAGCTTCTGGCGCAACTGGACAGCGGCAAGCTGGATTGTGCAATCCTGGCACTGGTGAAAGAGAGTGAGGCCTTTATTGAGGTGCCGCTTTTCGACGAACCCATGATGCTGGCGATTTACGAAGACCATCCGTGGGCGAATCGCGACCGCGTCCCGATGTCCGATCTGGCGGGTGAAAAACTGCTCATGCTGGAAGATGGGCATTGCCTGCGCGACCAGGCGATGGGCTTCTGCTTTGAAGCGGGTGCAGATGAAGACACTCACTTCCGGGCGACCAGTCTGGAGACACTTCGCAATATGGTAGCTGCAGGCAGCGGAATCACGTTACTGCCAGCGCTGGCGGTACCGCGTGAGCGTGTGCGGGATGGTGTAGTGTATCTGCCATGTATAAAACCGGAGCCGCGTCGTACGATTGGTCTGGTTTATCGTCCTGGCTCACCGCTGCGTAGCCGCTATGAGCAGCTGGCAGAGGCCATCCGTGGTGCGATGGATGGCCATTTCGACAGTGCGTTAAAACAGGCGGTTTAAGCCATTTAGCGCGGCTACCCGATAGGCTTCTGCCATGGTCGGATAGTTAAAGGTGGTGTTAACAAAGTATTCGATTGTGTTACCGCCACCTTTTTGCTCCATAATCGCCTGGCCGATATGAATGATTTCGGCCGCGCGTTCCCCAAAGCAGTGAATCCCTAGAATCTCTTTGGTTTCGCGATGGAACAGGATTTTCAGCGTGCCAACGTTCATGCCCACAATCTGCGCTCGCGCCAGGTGTTTAAACTGAGCCCGGCCCACCTCATAAGGTACTTTCATTGCCGTTAGCTGCTGCTCGGTTTTGCCTACAGAGCTAATTTCCGGAATGGTGTAAATGCCGGTTGGAATGTCTTCAACCAGGTGTGCTGTCGCTTCACCTTTCACCATTGCCTGCGCAGCAATACGCCCCTGATCATAAGCCGCCGAAGCAAGGCTTGGATAACCGATCACGTCGCCAACGGCATAAATATGCGGTAACGCTGTCTGGTACATACTGTTGACTTTCAACTGACCACGGCCATCAGCATCCAGACCAATATTTTCCAGTTGTAAACTGTCGGTGTTGCCGGTACGACCATTTGCGTAGAGCAGGCAGTCTGCTTTCACTTTCTTGCCGGATTTCAGGTGCATAATCACACCATCATCCATTCCCTCAATCTGTTCATACTCTTCGTTATGGCGAATAACGACGCCGCTGTTCCAGAAGTGATAGGAAAGGGAGTCCGACATTTCCTGATCCAGGAAGGCCAGCAGGCGATCGCGGGTGTTGATCAGATCGACTTTGACATTCATTCCCCGGAAGATCGAAGCGTATTCGCAGCCGATCACCCCCGCACCGTAGATGATCACGTGGCGAGGTTCGTGGTGCATATTCAGAATCGAGTCACTGTCATAAATGCGCGGATGAGAGAAGTCCACATCGGCCGGGCGATAGGGGCGAGAGCCACAGGCTATCACGAACTTCTCGGCGGTGAGGGTTTCCACTGAACCATCCGGGCATTCCAGCGAAACTGTGTGAGGATCAATAAAATGGGCGTTACCCTGCAAGATCTCACAGCGATTACGCTCATAAAAACCTTGCCGCATCTGCGTTTGTTGGTTAATCACGCTATCCGCATGATTGAGAATATCGGCGAAAGAGGAACGAAGAAGGCGGGTGTGGTCGCTATATAAAGGGTTTTGGTTAAATTCGATAATACGGCTGACCGCGTGGCGAAGGGCTTTCGAAGGGATGGTTCCCCAGTGGGTACATCCTCCGCCCACGTTGTGATAGCGCTCAATGACTGCTATCCGGGCACCTTGTTTAACCAGCCCCATAGCAGCGCCTTCGCCGCCGGGACCGGAGCCTATAACTATTGCGTCGTAATCGTAGGAATGTGGCATGGGAGGGCTTACCTGTTCTTATACATAAAAACAACATAATAGTAACATCGTTAGCGGGATAACCCAATTATCGTTGTGCTTTTTTCATGCAGTAAAGCAGAAAGAGCTCGTAAACAATCATTCACAATCCAGTACAATCCGATTAGTTTTATTCTCTGGTATAGTGCCAGCAGGTCTGCGGAGGGATTCAAGCATCGTGATGGGCGTTAGAGCGCAACAAAAAGAAAAAACCCGGCGTTCGCTGGTTGAGGCGGCATTTAGCCAGCTTAGCGCTGAGCGCAGTTTTGCCAGCCTGAGTTTGCGCGAAGTTGCGCGTGAGGCGGGCATTGCCCCGACGTCCTTTTATCGCCATTTCCGCGATGTGGATGAGCTCGGCCTGACCATGGTCGATGAGAGCGGCTTAATGCTGCGTCAGTTGATGCGTCAGGCACGCCAGCGTATCGCAAAAGGCGGCAGTGTTATTCGAACTTCCGTTTCGACCTTTATGGAATTTATCGGCAACAATCCGAACGCATTTCGCCTGCTGCTCCGTGAACGGTCCGGCACCTCAGCGGCATTCCGCGCTGCGGTAGCACGTGAAATTCAGCACTTTATTGCGGAACTTGCCGATTATCTCGAACTCGAAAACCATATGCCGCGTGCGTTCACCGAAGCGCAGGCTGAGGCAATGGTCACTATTGTTTTCAGCGCGGGTGCCGAGGCACTGGATATCGGCGTTGAGCAACGCAGGCAATTAGAAGAGCGACTGGTATTGCAGCTGCGGATGATCTCCAAAGGTGCGTACTACTGGTATCGCCGTGAACAAGAGAAACTGGCGCATCAAACCGACGAGTGAAGGATAAGTAATGAAACAATCTGTCCAGGATAGAGGTACATTGTTGCTGGCGCTGATCGCTGGCTTATCGATTAATGGCGCATTTGCAGCGATTTTTAGCTCGATCGTGCCTTTTTCCGTCTTCCCGATCATCTCACTGGTGCTAACGGTGTACTGCCTGCATCAGCGCTATCAAAACCGAACTATGCCGGTCGGGTTGCCGGGCCTGGCAGCGGCCTGCTTTATTCTGGGCGTGTTACTTTACAGCACCGTTGTACGGGCGGAATATCCGGCTATTGGCTCTAATTTCCTGCCTGCGGTATTGTCCGTAATCCTGGTTTTCTGGATTGGTTATCGCATGCGTAACCGTAAGTCAGAACTGTAAACCATACATGAAGCGCATCCTGCCCTTGAGCTGATGCGCTTCGTCTTCTATTTCGCAGTGAGCAATACGCCGCACTCCATATGGTGCGTGTAAGGGAACTGATCGAACAGCGCAAGGCGTTCAACGCGGTGTGTCTGGCTCAGAGTTTCCAGGTTCTTACACAGTGTCTGCGGATTACAGGAGATATAAAGAATACGCGGATAGGCCTGCACCATCTTTTCCGTTTCCGCATCCAGCCCGCTACGCGGCGGATCGACAAAAATCGTCTCGCACTGATAATCTTTCAAATCGATACCCTGCAAGCGGTTGAATTCACGCACACCGTTCATTGCCTGGGTAAACTCTTCTGCTGACATCCGAATGATTTGCACGTTATCGATATGATTCGCGGCGATATTATATTGTGCGGCCGCAACCGAAGGCTTGGCGATTTCTGTAGCCAGAACGCGATCAAAATTACGTGCAAGTGCCAGTGAGAAATTGCCGTTGCCGCAGTAGAGCTCCAGCAGGTCGCCTGTTGAATCTTTCGTTGCGCCCAGTGCCCACTCCAGCATCTGAATATTCATTGCCGCGTTGGGTTGTGTGAAGCTGTTTTCAACCTGGCGATAAATCATCTCTTTTCCGGCAACCGGTAGACGTTCGTCAATATAATCCTGATCCAGTTCGATTTTAGTTTTGGTGGCGCGTCCGATCAGGTGCACATTCAGGTTTTTCGCACGTAAGGCATCACGCAGACGCGTGGCCTCTTCTCGCCATTCGTCATCCAGTTTTTTGTGATACAGCAGGGAGACAACGGCCTGATTGCTCATGGTGGTCAGGTAGTCAATCTGAAACAATTTGTGGCGCAGCACTTTATTGCCGCGCAGGCCGTCCATCATCTCTTTCATTAACTGATTGATCAGCTCGCTTGCCGCCGGGAAGCTATCGACGCGGATTCGGCTTTTCGTCTGCTGATCAAAAATAATGTGGTAGAGATCGTCGCCATCGTGCCAGATACGAAATTCGGCGCGCATGCGGTAATGGCTGACCGGTGAACGGAACACCTCCGGAACGGGCGCGGAAAAAGGCGTCATCATGGCTTGCAGACGTACGACTTTCTCAGCCAACTGGGCTTCGTACTGTTCTGTCGGCAGGTGTTCGGGTGTCATTGTGCTTCCTGAATGATTAAGAATAACGCGGGGGATTGTAGGGATTGCTCAGGGGATGTCCAGTCCTGGATGTTTTTTCAATTCCCGACATAGCAGTCTGGACATCTATATGTTTCTGAATGTAGCATCCTTGTTCCGGTCCTGTGAGTTAAAAGGGAATCCAGTGTAAATCTGGAGCTGACGCGCAGCGGTAAGGATGTGTGGGATGATAGCGAAAGCAGACACTGCATATATATATGTGGGAAGTCATCATCTTGTTGTACCTCCCAGCCCGAAGACCTGCCGGAATTACGTCGCATTTGGCGCCATCATCGCGAGCTATTGATGACGCCTGCGGCATCCTTATTATTTTGTGGATGCTCTCACAATGATTAAAAAAGCTTCGCTGCTGACGGCGCTCTCCGTCACGGCATTTTCCGGCTGGGCGCAGGATGGTAACCCGGACTCTCTGGTAGTAACAGCAAACCGTTTTCAACAACCGGTGAATACCGTACTGGCACCCACCGATGTGGTGACGCGTGAGGATATTCAACGCTGGCAGTCAAAAGACCTTAACGATGTGATGCGTCGCCTGCCTGGAGTGGATATTGCCCAGTATGGTGGAATAGGGCAGAGCTCCTCTCTCTTTGTTCGCGGTACCGAAGCGCGTCATGTGCTGGTATTGATTGACGGCGTACCGATGGCGCGTGCCGGTATTGGCAACGCAATTGATATTGGTCAGATCCCGGTGTCGCTGGTACAGCGTATTGAATATATCCGTGGGCCACGTTCTGCGGTTTATGGCTCAGGAGCCATTGGTGGCGTGGTTAACATCATTACGATGAGTGACGATGAGCGTGCGCAGATTAACGCAGGGATGGGAAGCAACAGTTACCAGAACTATGACGGCGCGATAAATCAACGCTTTGGCGATACGATGGTGACGGCTGCTGGCGCGTATCAGACGACCAAAGGTTTTAACGTACAACCCGATTCAACCTATGCGGATGACAGCGATCGCGACGGTTATCGCAATAAACTATTCTGGGGCGGCGTTCAGCATAAATTTAACGATAGCATCTCAGGGTTCTTCCGCGGGTATGGCTACAGCTCAAATACCGATTACGACCAGGGCAGTGGTGGTTACGCAGGCGGTGGTGATGAAAGCCAGAATTACACCCAATCATGGGATACCGGCCTTAATTATCATTCCGGTATCTATTCATCTCAGCTGATTGCCAATTATCAGCACCTTAAAAATTATAATTACAATGCGCAGGATGGTCGCTATGCAGCGAGCGCAAGCCTGGACAATATGGAGCAGCGTTACATCCAGTGGGGTAACAACGTCGAGGTTGGACATGGCTCCGTTAGCGGTGGCGTTGACTGGAAACAGGAGAAACTGCAATCCAGCGGCACATCCAATACGGATATCTACAAGCGCGATACCACCGGGCTCTATCTGACAGGTCAGCAGCAAATTGACAAGGTAACCCTGGAAGCATCCGGGCGTGAAGACCATGACGAACAGTTCGGCTGGCATGGTACCTGGCAGACAGCGGCGGGTTGGGAGTTCGTTGATAATTACCGTGTAACGCTTTCTTACGGTACCGGGTTCCTGGCTCCGTCACTTGGTCAGCAGTTTGGTGCGGAGCGGTTTGGTATTGCTTCCAACCCGAATCTGAAACCAGAAGAGTCAAAGCAATGGGAAGCTGGGCTTGAAGGCCTGACGGGACCGCTGGACTGGCGACTGTCTACATATCGCTATGAAATCAATAACTTGATTGATTACGATAACAACGCTTATTACAACGTAAAATCGGCCACCATTAAAGGTCTGGAGTGGACCGGAAACGTGACAACAGGTCCTGTCGATCATCATTTAACGCTGCAATATATCGATCCGCGTGATGACGAAACCAATAAGGTGCTTGCACGTCGTGCGAAGCAGCAGGTTAAGTACGAACTGACCGGGCAGATTTATGACCTGGGCTGGAATGTTGCGTATCAATATCTGGGGCAACGCTATGACAACGCCTATGACGCAACAACTTATACCTCCCATACAGTTAAACTGGGCGGTGTAAGCGTCTGGGACATTGGATTGTCATATCCAATGACCTCTCACCTGACAGTTCGTGGTAAAATAGCCAACCTGTTCGATAAAGATTACGAGACAGCTTATGGCTACCAAACTGCAGGACGAGAATACACCTTGTCTGGCAGCTACACCTTCTAAACTGCGGCCTACCGTGCTGGTGTTCGATTCTGGCGTTGGTGGGTTATCTGTTTATGATGAGGTCCGGCACCTCCTGCCGGACCTGCATTACATTTACGCATTCGACAATGTCGCCTTTCCTTATGGTGAAAAGAGCGAAGAATTCATCGTTGAACGTGTTGTCGAAATTGTCACTGCCGTTCAGGCTCAATATCCCCTGGCGCTTGCCGTTATTGCCTGTAATACCGCCAGTACTGTTTCTTTACCTGCGCTACGCGAGAAATTCGCTTTCCCGGTTGTTGGGGTGGTTCCCGCCATCAAACCCGCTGCACGCTTAACGGCGAATGGTGTGGTGGGATTACTGGCGACACGAGCGACCGTAAAGCGTCCTTATACCCATGAACTCATTAAGCGCTTCGCTAACGAATGCAAAATTGAATTGCTGGGTTCTGCGGAGATGGTTGAGCTTGCGGAAGCGAAGTTACACGGTAAACCCGTTCCGTTGGATGAGCTCAAACGCATCTTACGCCCGTGGCTGCGGATGCCGGAGCCACCCGATACCGTGGTGCTCGGCTGTACACACTTCCCTTTATTGCAGCATGAGTTGTTACAGGTTCTTCCCGAGGGGACGAGGCTGGTGGATTCTGGTGCGGCTATTGCGCGTCGTACGGCATGGTTGCTTGAGCATGAAGCACCTGAGGCTAAATCAGAAGATGAGAATCTGGCCTATTGCATGGCTGTCACACCAGAAACTGTTCTTTTATTGCCCGTTCTACAGCGCTATGGCTTCGGAACGCTCGAAAAACTCGCACTTTAATGGTCTTTTGAGCAAAAAAGAGACGGTTGAAAAAATTTTTAAAATTAGGGCTTGTCACTTCACAGGAACTCCCTATAATGCGCCTCCACTGACACGGAACAACGGCAGACAAGCCGCCGGGTCGGCAGAGTTCTCAGGCAAATGCCGGTGAGAAGCCCGCAGGGAAAAGTAAAAATAAATACTTGACTCTGCAGCGGGAAAGCGTAATATGCACACCCCGCGCCGCAGCGAAAAACGAAGCGGCACTGCTCTTTAACAATTTATCAGACAATCTGTGTGGGCACTCAAAGTGACATGGATTCTTGATGTCTTCGGACACTAAATGAATACCAAGTCTCAACGAGTGAACACGTAATTCATTACGAAGTTTAATTCATTGAGCATCAAACTTTTAAATTGAAGAGTTTGATCATGGCTCAGATTGAACGCTGGCGGCAGGCCTAACACATGCAAGTCGAACGGTAACAGGAAGCAGCTTGCTGCTTTGCTGACGAGTGGCGGACGGGTGAGTAATGTCTGGGAAACTGCCCGATGGAGGGGGATAACTACTGGAAACGGTAGCTAATACCGCATAATGTCGCAAGACCAAA
>FONB01000022.1 GCA_900112785.1 Phytobacter palmae
ACCCTGATCCACCCGATCGCGATGGACGACGGTCTGCGTTTCGCAATCCGTGAAGGCGGCCGTACTGTAGGCGCGGGCGTTGTAGCAAAAGTTCTCGGCTAATCGCTGATAACATTTGACGCTAAGCGTAAGAAAAGGGCATCATTTGATGCCCTTTTTGCACGCTCTCGAACCAGAACCTGGCTCATCAGTGATTTTTTTTGTCATAATCATTGCTGAGACAGGCTCTGTAGATGGCGTTAAATCCGAAACGCACCAGAGCATTTCGGTTTGGTTGCCTCGCCTGTGCGGGGCAAAAATGTTTGTCTGATTCTTGTAACAGGTTGGTTTATGAGTGCGAATACCGAAGCTCAAGGGAGCGGGCGCGGCCTGGAAGCGATGAAGTGGGTTGTTGTTGCTGTTCTGTTGCTCGTAGCGATTGTTGGCAACTACCTTTATCGTGACATGATGCTGCCGCTGCGTGCGCTGGCCGTTGTGATTCTGATTGCTGCAGCAGGTGGTGTCGCGCTGTTGACGACGAAGGGTAAAGCGACCGTTGCGTTTGCCCGCGAAGCGAGAACTGAAGTCCGTAAGGTAATTTGGCCTACTCGCCAGGAAACATTGCACACCACATTGATCGTAGCTGCGGTAACTGCGGTTATGTCACTTATTTTGTGGGGACTGGATGGTATTCTGGTTCGCCTTGTTTCCTTTATCACTGGCCTGAGGTTCTGAGATGTCTGAAGCTCCTAAAAAGCGCTGGTACGTCGTTCAGGCGTTTTCCGGTTTTGAAGGCCGCGTAGCGACTTCGTTGCGTGAGCACATCAAATTACACAACATGGAAGAGTTATTTGGCGAAGTTATGGTGCCGACCGAAGAAGTGGTCGAAATCCGTGGCGGTCAGCGTCGCAAAAGCGAACGCAAATTCTTCCCAGGTTACGTACTGGTCCAGATGGTCATGAACGACGCGAGCTGGCACCTGGTGCGCAGCGTTCCGCGCGTAATGGGCTTCATCGGTGGTACTTCCGATCGTCCGGCGCCGATCAGCGATAAAGAAGTCGATGCAATTATGAACCGCCTGCAGCAGGTGGGTGATAAGCCGCGTCCGAAAACACTGTTCGAACCAGGTGAAATGGTCCGCGTTAATGATGGTCCGTTTGCTGACTTTAACGGTGTGGTCGAAGAAGTTGACTACGAAAAGTCACGCCTGAAAGTTTCCGTGTCCATTTTTGGTCGTGCGACCCCGGTGGAACTGGACTTTAGCCAGGTAGAGAAAGCCTAAAAAAAGGCGATCAAATGTTGCACAAGGCGCGAAGTTGGCATACAATTTCGCGCCTTTTGATTTTATGGGTCCAGTGCCCGTAAAACGTATTTAAACACGGGGAGCCCTTCCGGGCGCTATAACCCAAACGAGGAAATTTCAATGGCTAAGAAAGTCCAGGCCTACGTCAAGCTGCAGGTTGCAGCTGGCATGGCAAACCCGAGCCCACCGGTTGGTCCGGCTCTGGGTCAGCAGGGTGTTAACATCATGGAATTCTGTAAAGCGTTCAACGCCAAAACTGATTCCATGGAAAAAGGTCTGCCGATTCCGGTTGTTATTACCGTTTACGCTGACCGTTCCTTCACTTTCGTTACCAAAACGCCTCCGGCAGCAGTTCTGCTGAAGAAAGCGGCTGGTATCAAGTCTGGTTCCGGCAAGCCGAACAAAGACAAAGTGGGTAAAATCTCCCGCGCTCAGCTGCAGGAAATCGCGCAGACCAAAGCTGCCGACATGACTGGCGCCGACATTGAAGCGATGACTCGCTCCATTGAAGGTACTGCACGTTCCATGGGCCTGGTAGTGGAGGATTAAGAAATGGCTAAACTGACCAAGCGCATGCGCGTGATCCGTGACAAAGTTGATGCGACCAAACAGTACGACATCAATGAAGCTATCTCTCTGCTGAAAGAGCTGGCCACTGCTAAATTCGTAGAAAGCGTTGACGTTGCTGTTAACCTCGGCATCGACGCGCGTAAATCCGATCAGAACGTACGTGGTGCAACTGTACTGCCGCACGGTACTGGCCGTTCCGTTCGCGTTGCCGTATTTACCCAGGGTGCAAACGCTGAAGCTGCTAAAGCTGCAGGCGCTGAGCTGGTAGGTATGGAAGATCTGGCAGACCAGATCAAGAAAGGCGAAATGAACTTTGACGTTGTTATTGCTTCCCCGGATGCAATGCGCGTTGTTGGCCAGTTGGGCCAGGTTCTGGGTCCGCGTGGCCTGATGCCAAACCCGAAAGTTGGTACTGTAACTCCGAACGTTGCTGAAGCGGTTAAAAACGCGAAAGCAGGTCAGGTTCGTTACCGTAACGACAAAAACGGCATCATTCACACCACCATCGGTAAAGTGGACTTTGACGCTGACAAACTGAAAGAAAACCTGGAAGCTCTGCTGGTTGCGCTGAAAAAAGCAAAACCGACTCAGGCAAAAGGCGTGTACATCAAGAAAATCAGCATCTCCACCACTATGGGTGCCGGTGTTGCAGTTGATCAGGCTGGCCTGAGCGCTTCTGCAAACTAATGCCTTTACGTGGGCGGTGAATTTGTCTACAATTTTACCCCCACGTATTCTGTTGAAAGATACAGACGCTATGCGAGTCATTTGAATTGCGGCAAGGCGGCAAGCGAGTGAATCGCCAGGAGCATAGTTAACTATGTGACTGGTGTGAGCGAGAGCAGGCAACGCAGCAGCAGTTCGAAGGACGAAGTCATAGACAAGATTTGTTCGTTGGAGCCTGGCCTATCCAGGCCTCCGTCGAAGACCGCAGGTGTTTCGTAAGAAACTTAATCCCCTGCGTAGACGGTGACAGAACGCTAAGATTATTTTTTGATACTCTGGCTTGTTTCTGCTCACCGTATTCAGACGCTCTTCATTTGAAGAGTGAAGTGAGTTCCAGAACATTTTGTTCTGGCAAACATCCAGGAGCAAAGCTAATGGCTTTAAATCTTCAAGACAAACAAGCGATTGTTGCTGAAGTCAGCGAAGTAGCCAAAGGCGCGCTGTCTGCGGTTGTTGCGGATTCCCGTGGCGTGACCGTAGACAAAATGACCGAACTGCGTAAAGCAGGTCGCGAAGCCGGCGTATACATGCGTGTTGTTCGTAACACCCTGCTGCGCCGTGTTGTTGAAGGTACTCAGTTTGAGTGCCTGAAAGACGCGTTCGTTGGTCCGACCCTGATTGCATACTCTATGGAACACCCGGGCGCTGCTGCTCGTCTGTTCAAAGAGTTCGCGAAAGCGAATGCAAAATTTGAGGTCAAAGCCGCTGCCTTTGAAGGTGAGTTAATCCCGGCATCCCAGATCGATCGCCTGGCAACTCTGCCGACCTACGAAGAAGCAATTGCACGCCTGATGGCAACCATGAAAGAAGCTTCGGCTGGCAAACTGGTTCGTACTCTGGCTGCTGTACGCGATGCGAAAGAAGCTGCTTAATCGCAGTTATCTTTGTAAAGCATCTGCTTACGTATAAACTTATTCTGATATTCAGGAACAATTTAAATGTCTATCACTAAAGATCAAATCATTGAAGCAGTATCCGCTATGTCCGTAATGGACGTTGTTGAGCTGATCTCTGCAATGGAAGAAAAATTCGGTGTTTCCGCTGCTGCTGCTGTAGCTGTAGCTGCTGGCCCGGTTGAAGCTGCTGAAGAAAAAACTGAATTCGACGTAATTCTGAAAGCTGCTGGCGCTAACAAAGTTGCTGTTATCAAAGCAGTACGTGGCGCAACTGGCCTGGGTCTGAAAGAAGCTAAAGACCTGGTAGAATCTGCACCTGCTGCCCTGAAAGAAGGCATCAGCAAAGACGACGCCGAAGCACTGAAAAAATCTCTGGAAGAAGCTGGCGCTGAAGTTGAAGTTAAATAAGCCGACTTTTCTGGTTGAAGCCTGAGAAATCAGGCCGATGGCTGGTGACTTTTTAGTCACCAGCCATTTTGCGCTGTAAGGCGCCAGCAGCATTTCACACTGTTTGACTGCTGGTTGTCCTGACAATGTTTGTTTCTATCGACGACTTAATATACTGCGACAGGGTCCTCGCTCTGTGTAAATCGCAATGAAATGATTTAAGCGTGATAGCAACAGACATTGCGGAAAGTATTCAATTTTCCGGTCAACAAAATGGTGTTGCATAAACTGTCCCTCCGATGGACAGAGTGGGTCGACTTGTCAGCGAGCTGAGGAACCCTATGGTTTACTCCTATACCGAGAAAAAACGTATTCGTAAGGATTTTGGTAAACGTCCACAAGTTCTGGACATTCCATATCTCCTTTCTATCCAGCTTGACTCGTTCCAGAAGTTTATCGAGCAAGATCCTGAAGGGCAGTACGGTCTGGAAGCGGCTTTCCGCTCCGTGTTCCCAATTGCCAGCTATAGCGGCAATTCTGAACTGCAGTACGTCAGCTACCGTCTTGGCGAACCCGTATTTGACGTTAAAGAGTGTCAAATTCGTGGCGTGACCTATTCCGCACCGCTGCGCGTAAAACTGCGTCTGGTGATCTACGAGCGCGAAGCGCCGGAAGGCACCGTTAAAGACATTAAAGAACAAGAAGTGTACATGGGCGAAATTCCGCTCATGACCGACAACGGTACTTTTGTCATCAACGGTACTGAGCGCGTTATCGTTTCTCAGTTGCACCGTAGTCCTGGCGTTTTCTTCGACAGCGACAAAGGCAAAACCCACTCATCTGGTAAGGTGCTTTATAACGCGCGCATCATCCCTTACCGTGGTTCCTGGCTGGACTTCGAGTTCGATCCGAAAGACAACCTGTTTGTTCGTATTGACCGTCGTCGTAAATTGCCTGCGACCATTATTCTGCGTGCACTGGATTACACCACTGAGCAGATTCTTGATCTGTTCTTTGAAAAAGTTGTCTTCGAAATTCGCGACAACAAGCTGCAGATGGAACTGGTGCCGGAACGCCTGCGTGGCGAGACCGCCTCTTTCGACATCGAAGCTAACGGTAAAGTCTATGTAGAAAAAGGCCGCCGTATCACTGCGCGCCATATTCGTCAGCTGGAAAAAGACGAGATTCAGCACATCGAAGTACCGGTTGAGTACATCGCGGGTAAAGTCGCTTCCAAAGACTATGTTGATGAGTCTACTGGTGAGCTGATCTGCCCGGCGAACATGGAGCTGAGTCTGGATCTGCTGGCTAAACTGAGCCAGGCTGGTCACAAGCGTATCGAAACGCTGTTCACCAATGACCTGGACCACGGCCCGTACATCTCTGAGACTGTACGCGTCGACCCAACCAATGATCGTCTGAGTGCGCTGGTAGAAATCTACCGCATGATGCGTCCTGGTGAGCCGCCGACTCGTGAAGCCGCTGAAAGCCTGTTCGAGAACCTGTTCTTCTCCGAAGACCGCTACGATCTGTCCGCGGTGGGTCGTATGAAGTTCAACCGTTCTCTGCTGCGCGACGAAATCGAAGGTTCTGGTATCCTGAGCAAAGAAGACATCATCGAAGTGATGAAGAAGCTCATCGATATCCGTAACGGTAAAGGCGAAGTCGATGATATCGACCACCTCGGCAACCGTCGTATCCGTTCTGTAGGCGAAATGGCAGAAAACCAGTTCCGTGTTGGTCTGGTGCGTGTTGAGCGTGCGGTGAAAGAGCGTCTGTCCCTGGGCGATCTGGATACCCTGATGCCTCAGGATATGATCAACGCCAAGCCGATTTCTGCGGCAGTGAAAGAGTTCTTCGGTTCCAGCCAGCTGTCTCAGTTTATGGACCAGAACAACCCGCTGTCTGAGATTACGCACAAACGTCGTATCTCTGCACTCGGCCCAGGCGGTCTGACCCGTGAACGCGCAGGCTTTGAAGTTCGAGACGTACACCCGACGCACTACGGTCGCGTATGTCCAATCGAAACGCCTGAAGGTCCAAACATCGGTCTGATCAACTCCCTGTCCGTGTACGCACAGACGAACGAATACGGTTTCCTCGAGACCCCGTACCGTAAAGTGACTGACGGTGTTGTAACTGACGAAATTCACTACCTGTCTGCTATCGAAGAAGGCAACTACGTTATCGCTCAGGCGAACTCCAACCTGGATGATGAAGGCCACTTTGTAGAAGATCTGGTTACCTGCCGTAGCAAAGGCGAATCGAGCTTGTTCAGCCGCGACCAGGTTGACTACATGGACGTTTCCACCCAGCAGGTGGTTTCCGTCGGTGCGTCCCTGATCCCGTTCCTGGAGCACGATGACGCCAACCGTGCATTGATGGGTGCGAACATGCAACGTCAGGCGGTTCCGACTCTGCGCGCTGATAAGCCGCTGGTTGGTACCGGTATGGAACGTGCTGTTGCCGTTGACTCCGGTGTAACTGCGGTTGCTAAACGTGGTGGTATGGTTCAGTACGTGGATGCCTCTCGTATCGTTATCAAAGTTAACGAAGACGAAATGTACCCGGGCGAAGCGGGTATCGACATCTACAACCTGACCAAGTACACCCGTTCTAACCAGAACACCTGTATTAACCAGATGCCTTGCGTCTCTCTGGGTGAGCCAATCGAGCGCGGCGACGTGCTGGCAGATGGCCCGTCTACCGACCTTGGTGAACTGGCGCTCGGTCAGAACATGCGCGTGGCATTCATGCCATGGAACGGTTACAACTTCGAAGACTCCATCCTCGTATCCGAGCGTGTTGTTCAGGAAGACCGTTTCACCACCATCCACATTCAGGAACTGGCGTGTGTGTCCCGTGACACCAAGCTGGGGCCAGAAGAGATCACTGCTGATATCCCGAACGTGGGTGAAGCTGCACTCTCCAAACTGGATGAATCCGGTATCGTTTACATCGGTGCGGAAGTGACCGGCGGCGATATTCTGGTTGGTAAGGTTACACCGAAAGGTGAAACCCAACTGACGCCAGAAGAGAAACTGCTGCGTGCGATCTTCGGTGAGAAAGCGTCTGACGTTAAAGACTCTTCTCTGCGCGTACCAAATGGTGTTTCCGGTACGGTTATCGACGTTCAGGTCTTTACCCGTGACGGCGTTGAGAAAGACAAACGTGCGCTGGAAATCGAAGAGATGCAGCTCAAACAGGCTAAGAAAGACCTGTCTGAAGAACTGCAGATCCTTGAAGCCGGTCTGTTCAGTCGTATCTACGCAGTGCTGGTTTCCGGTGGCATTGAAGCTGAGAAGCTCGACAAGCTGCCGCGCGACCGCTGGCTGGAACTGGGCCTGACCGACGAAGAGAAACAAAATCAGCTGGAACAACTGGCTGAGCAGTATGACGAACTGAAACACGAGTTCGAGAAAAAACTCGAAGCGAAACGCCGCAAAATTACCCAGGGCGATGATCTGGCACCAGGCGTGCTGAAAATCGTTAAGGTTTATCTGGCTGTGAAACGTCAGATTCAACCGGGTGACAAAATGGCAGGTCGTCACGGTAACAAGGGTGTTATCTCTAAGATCAACCCGATCGAAGATATGCCGCACGATGCTAACGGTACGCCGGTAGATATCGTACTGAACCCGCTGGGCGTACCGTCTCGTATGAACATCGGTCAGATTCTGGAAACCCACCTGGGTATGGCTGCGAAAGGTATCGGCGATAAGATCAACGCCATGCTGAAACAGCAGCAAGAAGTTGCGAAACTGCGCGAGTTCATCCAGAAAGCGTATGACCTCGGTGCCGATGTTCGTCAGAAAGTTGACCTGAACACCTTCAGCGATGAAGAAGTACTGCGTCTGGCTGAGAACCTGAAAAAAGGTATGCCAATCGCAACACCGGTATTCGACGGTGCCAAAGAAGCTGAGATTAAAGAGCTGCTGCAACTGGGCGACCTGCCAACTTCCGGTCAGATCCGCCTGTATGACGGCCGCACCGGTGAACAGTTCGAGCGTCCGGTAACCGTAGGTTACATGTACATGCTGAAACTGAACCACCTGGTCGACGACAAGATGCACGCTCGTTCTACCGGTTCTTACAGCCTGGTTACTCAGCAGCCGCTGGGTGGTAAGGCGCAGTTCGGTGGTCAGCGCTTCGGGGAGATGGAAGTGTGGGCGCTGGAAGCATACGGCGCAGCATACACCCTGCAGGAAATGCTCACCGTTAAGTCTGATGACGTGAACGGTCGTACCAAGATGTATAAGAACATCGTGGACGGCAACCATCAGATGGAACCGGGCATGCCAGAATCCTTCAACGTACTGTTGAAAGAGATTCGTTCGCTGGGTATCAACATCGAACTGGAAGACGAGTAATTCTCGCTCAAACAGGTCACTGCTGTCGGGTTAACGCCCGACAGCAGAGTGTGCTAACTCCGACGGGAGCAAATCCGTGAAAGACTTATTAAAGTTTCTGAAAGCGCAAACTAAAACCGAAGAGTTTGATGCGATCAAAATTGCTCTGGCTTCGCCAGACATGATCCGTTCATGGTCTTTCGGTGAAGTTAAAAAGCCGGAAACCATCAACTACCGTACGTTCAAGCCTGAGCGTGACGGCCTTTTCTGCGCCCGTATCTTCGGGCCAGTAAAAGATTACGAGTGCCTGTGCGGTAAGTACAAGCGCCTGAAACACCGTGGTGTGATCTGTGAGAAGTGCGGCGTTGAAGTGACCCAGACTAAAGTGCGTCGTGAGCGCATGGGCCACATCGAACTGGCGTC
Source organism: Phytobacter palmae (assembly GCA_900112785.1). Classification (GTDB taxonomy): domain Bacteria; phylum Pseudomonadota; class Gammaproteobacteria; order Enterobacterales; family Enterobacteriaceae; genus Phytobacter; species Phytobacter palmae. The sequence goes on from FONB01000022.1 coordinate 8,634, forward strand.
TCCGACTGCTCACATCTGGTTCCTGAAATCTCTGCCGTCCCGTATCGGCCTGCTGCTGGATATGCCGCTGCGTGATATCGAACGTGTTCTGTACTTCGAATCTTATGTGGTTATCGAAGGCGGTATGACGAACCTGGAACGTAACCAGATTCTGACCGAAGAACAGTATCTGGACGCGCTGGAAGAGTTTGGTGACGAATTCGACGCGAAGATGGGTGCGGAAGCAATCCAGGCCCTGCTGAAAAGCATGGATCTGGAGCAAGAGTGCGAGCAGCTGCGTGAAGAGCTGAACGAAACTAACTCCGAAACCAAGCGTAAAAAGCTGACCAAGCGTATCAAACTGCTGGAAGCGTTCGTTCAGTCTGGTAACAAACCAGAGTGGATGATCCTGACCGTTCTGCCGGTTCTGCCGCCAGATCTGCGTCCACTGGTTCCGCTGGATGGTGGTCGTTTCGCAACGTCCGATCTGAACGATCTGTATCGTCGCGTAATCAACCGTAACAACCGTCTGAAACGTCTGCTGGACCTGGCTGCGCCGGACATCATCGTACGCAACGAAAAACGTATGCTGCAGGAAGCGGTCGACGCCCTGCTGGATAACGGTCGTCGTGGTCGTGCGATCACTGGTTCTAACAAACGTCCTCTGAAATCTTTGGCCGATATGATCAAAGGTAAACAGGGTCGTTTCCGTCAGAACCTGCTCGGTAAGCGTGTTGACTACTCCGGTCGTTCTGTAATCACCGTAGGTCCATACCTGCGTCTGCATCAATGCGGTCTGCCGAAGAAAATGGCACTGGAGCTGTTCAAACCGTTCATTTACGGCAAGCTGGAACTGCGTGGCCTCGCCACCACCATCAAAGCCGCGAAGAAAATGGTTGAGCGTGAAGAAGCTGTAGTCTGGGATATCCTGGATGAAGTTATCCGCGAACACCCGGTACTGCTGAACCGTGCACCAACACTGCACCGTCTGGGTATCCAGGCCTTTGAACCGGTACTGATCGAAGGTAAAGCTATCCAGCTGCACCCGCTGGTTTGTGCGGCCTATAACGCCGACTTCGATGGTGACCAGATGGCTGTTCACGTACCGCTGACGCTGGAAGCCCAGCTCGAAGCGCGTGCGCTGATGATGTCTACCAACAACATCCTGTCTCCGGCGAACGGCGAACCTATCATCGTTCCGTCTCAGGACGTTGTTCTGGGTCTGTACTATATGACCCGTGACAAAATCAACGCCAAAGGCGAAGGCATGGTGTTGACTGGCCCGAAAGAAGCGGAACGTCTGTACCGTTCTGGCCAGGCTGAGCTGCACGCTCGCGTTAAAGTACGTATCACTGAGTTTGAAAAAAATGCTCAGGGCGAATTTACGTCTAAAACCAGCCTGATCGATACGACTGTTGGTCGTGCGATTCTGTGGATGATCGTGCCGAAAGGTCTGCCGTTCTCTATCGTGAACCAGCCGCTGGGCAAAAAAGCGATCTCCAAAATGCTGAACACCTGTTACCGCATTCTGGGCCTGAAACCGACCGTTATCTTTGCTGACCAGACCATGTATACCGGTTTCGCGTATGCAGCACGTTCTGGTGCCTCTGTTGGTATCGACGATATGGTTATCCCGGCGAAAAAAGCCGAGATCATCGCCGAAGCAGAAGCAGAAGTTGCTGAGATTCAGGAGCAGTTCCAGTCCGGTCTGGTAACCGCTGGCGAACGCTACAACAAAGTCATCGATATCTGGGCCGCGGCGAACGATCGCGTATCGAAAGCGATGATGGATAACCTGCAGACTGAAACCGTTATTAACCGTAAGGGTGAAGAAGAGCAGCAGGTTTCCTTTAACAGCATCTATATGATGGCCGACTCCGGTGCGCGTGGTTCTGCGGCACAGATTCGTCAGCTGGCAGGTATGCGTGGTCTGATGGCGAAGCCGGATGGCTCCATTATCGAAACGCCAATCACCGCGAACTTCCGTGAAGGTCTGAACGTACTCCAGTACTTCATCTCCACGCACGGTGCGCGTAAAGGTCTGGCGGATACCGCACTGAAAACCGCGAACTCCGGTTATCTGACGCGTCGTCTGGTTGACGTCGCGCAGGACCTGGTTGTGACCGAAGACGATTGCGGCACGCTGGAAGGTATCACCATGACCCCGGTTATCGAGGGTGGCGATGTTAAAGAGCCGCTGCGCGATCGCGTACTGGGTCGTGTGACCGCTGAGGACGTTCTCAAGCCGGGTACGGCGGATATTCTTGTTCCGCGCAACACCCTGCTGAACGAACAATGGTGTGACCTGTTAGAAGTTAACTCCGTTGACTCTGTTAAGGTGCGCTCCGTTGTATCCTGTGACACCGACTTTGGTGTATGTGCGCACTGCTACGGTCGTGACCTGGCGCGTGGCCACATCATCAACAAAGGTGAAGCTATCGGCGTTATCGCGGCACAGTCCATCGGTGAGCCGGGTACACAGCTGACGATGCGTACGTTCCACATCGGTGGTGCGGCATCTCGTGCGGCTGCTGAATCCAGCATCCAGGTGAAAAACAAAGGTAGCATCAAGCTCAGCAACGCGAAGTCGGTTGTGAACTCCAGCGGTAAACTGGTTATCACTTCCCGTAACACCGAGCTGAAATTGATCGACGAATTCGGTCGTACCAAAGAGAGCTATAAAGTGCCTTACGGTGCTGTTATGGCGAAAGGTGATGGCGAGCAGGTTGCCGGCGGTGAAACCGTTGCAAACTGGGATCCACACACCATGCCGGTTATCACCGAAGTGAGCGGTTTCATCCGCTTCACTGACATGATTGACGGCCAGACCATTACTCGTCAGACCGACGAGCTGACCGGTCTGTCATCTCTGGTGGTTCTGGATTCTGCTGAACGTACTACCGGTGGTAAAGATCTGCGTCCGGCACTGAAAATTGTTGATGGTCAGGGTAACGATGTTCTGATCCCAGGCACTGATATGCCTGCTCAGTACTTCCTGCCAGGTAAAGCGATTGTTCAGCTGGAAGATGGCGTACAGATCAGTTCTGGTGATACCCTGGCGCGTATTCCGCAGGAATCTGGCGGTACCAAGGATATCACCGGTGGTCTGCCGCGCGTTGCGGACCTGTTCGAAGCACGTCGTCCGAAAGAGCCGGCAATCCTGGCTGAAATCAGCGGCATCATTTCCTTCGGTAAAGAGACCAAAGGGAAACGTCGTCTGGTTATCACCCCGGTAGACGGTAGCGATCCGTACGAAGAGATGATTCCGAAATGGCGTCAACTCAACGTGTTCGAAGGTGAACGTGTAGAACGTGGTGACGTGGTTTCCGACGGTCCGGAAGCGCCGCACGACATTCTGCGTCTGCGTGGTGTGCATGCTGTGACTCGTTACATCGTTAACGAAGTTCAGGACGTATACCGTCTGCAGGGCGTTAAGATTAACGATAAACACATTGAAGTTATCGTTCGTCAGATGCTGCGTAAAGCCACCATCGAAAGCGCAGGCAGCTCCGACTTCCTGGAAGGCGAACAGGTTGAATACTCACGCGTCAAGATCGCTAACCGCGAACTGGAAGCGAACGGCAAAATCGGTGCGACCTTCTCGCGCGATCTGCTGGGTATCACCAAAGCGTCTCTGGCAACCGAGTCCTTCATCTCTGCAGCATCGTTCCAGGAAACAACTCGTGTCCTGACCGAAGCCGCTGTTGCAGGTAAACGTGATGAACTGCGCGGTCTGAAAGAGAACGTCATCGTGGGTCGTCTGATCCCGGCGGGTACCGGTTATGCGTACCATCAGGATCGTATGCGTCGTCGTGCTGCGGGCGAACTGCCAGCTGCACCGCAGGTAACTGCTGAAGATGCGTCCGCGAGCCTGGCAGAACTGCTGAACGCAGGTCTGGGCGGTTCCGACAACGAGTAATCGTTGCTGACACGTTAATGTAAGTTAAGCTGCACCCCAAAGGTTGGGTTCCAACTGAATAAGGTGCAGTTTTTTTTGCCCTTTTTATGCCCGCGTTTCCTTTCTCCCTTCTCTGTCACACCTTCACTGAACCTCCAGATCCAATAAGTAAAATCACAGATTAATTAAAATGAAATGGTGTTTTAGTTGTGTTCGTCACAATTTCTTTTCCTCCGTTTGTTAAAATACGCACCGTTAGCAAGTATTTACCCGGAACATTTTCGTGACCAGAAATAAGGGGCTTTATTTTCAAATCCTGATAGTAAGTCTTATGTGCAGGTTTATAACGACTGGTTAATTTTAACCAGCGCGTCTCTATAGTATTAAATAATGCAATCCCTCTATGGGTTGCCAGATTATAACAATAATACTGAGATTTATTTCTCAGGCGTCAACTCGTTTCAATATTACTGAAATACTAACTAGAAGATACAAAACATTATCAGTTAATAATCAATGCTTACGGTAGAAGGGTTTATTATGGATTACGTAATTAAAATATTAGGTACGCCTGCAATAATAATTGCTTTTATTGCTTTTCTGGGACTGGCTCTACAAAAAAGTAGCATTACGAATATAATCAAAGGTACGCTCCTTGCTTTTATTGGCTTTGTTTTAATAAAAACCGGTGGCAGCATTCTTGGCGGTGTTCTGACGATGTTCAGTGACCTGTTCACCAATGCGTTTGGTTTGCGGGGTGTTGTTCCAAGTAATGAAGCTATCATGGCATTGACTATTGATAAGCTGGGCCGACCGGCCGCATTCATTCTGTTCTTCGCGATGATTATTAACGTCCTGCTGGCACGTTATACCCGTTTTAAAGCGATATACCTGTCGCTGCACCTGATAGTGTTTATGTCGTTTTCCGTTACCGCAGCCCTCATTGGCCTGGGCTACGGTGAGCAATTTGCTATTATTTTCGGCTCTGTAGTAATTGGTACTTACATGGCCGTCTTCCCGACTATATTGTCACGCTTTAGCCGTAAAATTATTGGTCATAATGATTATTGCATAGCCCATGCGGCATCCAGTTCCTATATTATTGGCTCTTATTTAGGTAAGTGGTTTGGCAATACAACGACTAACGTTGAAGAAGTTAAAGTTAGCGATAAATTCAGCTTTCTCAAGAATGCTGATGTTGCCACTTTTCTGACTATGTTCTGTCTGCTGGGTATTTCTTCTGTATTCGCTGAGCATGCTTTCCTTGATAAGATGTTAGCGGGTAAACCTTATCTGGTCTGGTTATTAGAAAAATCAGCTACCTTTGCTGGCGGTTTGTACATTGCCAAGAAAGGCGTGGTCATGTTCACTGAGGAAATCGTGCCCGCATTTAAAGGCTTTTCTCAAATTGTTGCACCCGGTTCTATTCCGGCAGTTGATCCGATGGTGTTGTTTGATAAGTCTCCGAACGCGGTACTCATCGGTTTTCTGGTGAGCTTTATGGCGGAACTGTGCTGCGTTGCGCTGTTCCCGTTCATTGGTCTGCCAGTGATTATTCCTGGCATTATGGCGAGTTTTATTACCGGTGGTAGTGCTGCTATTTTTGGTAATGCGACCGGTGGTTTGCGGGGGGCATTACTCGCCAGTTTCGTAAACGGTCTGCTGCTATGTGTTCTGCCTGCGTTAGTATTGCCGTTGTTCAGCCACCTGGGTGTTGACAGTGTGACCTTCGCTGACCCTGATTTCACATTCCTGTCAGCCATTATTAAATACACGTTTGGTTTGGCTCATTAATCGTGCTGCAGGCCAAATATCAGGCCTGCACATTCTGTTTTAGCGAGGTGTAAGAATGTTTATTTATAAAAAAGAGACGGTGCTGCAAGATCTGGGTAACGGCGTCAATCGCAGAATTCTGGCCCATGGCGGCACGATGATGGCGGTGGAAGTTAACTTCGCTGAAGGTGCCGTAGGACCGATGCATAGCCACCCACATGAACAACTCACTTATGTGTTATCCGGACGCTTTAGCTTTACGATTGATGGCGTGACGAAAGAGGTCAGCGCCGGCGATACCCTTTACAAAAAGCCAAATGTTGAGCACGGTTGTGTTTGCCTGGAAGCAGGCACGTTGCTGGATACCTTCACGCCGCAACGCGAAGATTTTTTGTCGTAAGCGCTCGTGCCTTTAATGACAAAATCCGCATCGTACCCCGGATAGCGCGTTGACCATGGCTAAACAGCAAAATGCCCGACTTATCGGGCATTTTGCATGACTGAAAAGTGTGAATTATTCATTAACGGGCGGCAGTCGGCGGTAGAGTTCAATCATATCTCCCGCCAAATCCTGGATGACCATGGCATTCATCAGGTGATCCTGAGAATGGACGGTAATCAAGTTGACCGGCAGTTTTCCTGCGCCTTCATCAAGGCCAATAAGCTGCGTCTGGATTTTATGCGCGTGTTTGACGAATTCGCGGGACTCTTCCATCGCCTGTTCCGCACCGGCAAAATCGCCTTTACGCGCGAGTTGCAATGCCGTCAGCGCCTGGCTGCGCGCCGCACCAGCATTAACCAGCAGTTCCATAATGATGGTTTCTAAATCTTCCACGCGCTTACTCCATCAGCTTGAGGGCTTTTTCCAGAACGACATCACCTTTCATCATGCCGTAATCCATCATATCGATAACCGCGACTTTTTTGCCCAACGGTTCGGCCTGTGCCTGCAACTTGGCCTGCTCATATTTCACCTGCGGCCCGAGCAGTACAATATCAGCGGTAGCGATATTGTCTTTAAACTCAGCGACAGGAACGGCTTTAATGGAAACTTCTACCCCTTTTTTCTGCGCTGCGTCTTTCATGCGTTGAACCAGCATGCTGGTGGACATCCCCGCAGCACAGCATAAAACGATGTTTTTCATAGTCAGCCTCGATGTGGATGGGATAATTGATAATTATCCCGTGCTGGCTCCTTCAACAACCGCATTTCCATGAATGTGTGTATAGCATCACAAACATTCACTACGCTGACTGAAACCGGTTACAACGAGGTTGACGAATCGGAAGGAAGCGACTTACTACACGACACGATTCGGTTTTTGCCTTGCTGTTTCGCCTGGTAGAGCGCCTCATCAACGCTATTAACCAATTGCTCCAGCGACTCCATTTGCCACTCACCCAACCCGGCGCTGAACGTCACGCTCATTCCCTTTTCACGCCACTCCCGGCTTGCCACATTAATGCGCCATTGTTCGAGTATCTGGCGTGCTCTGGCTAATTGCTCTTGTGGGAAAATGACCGCAAACTCTTCGCCGCCGTAACGGTACAGCGAGATATGTTGTGACTGCAGTACTTGCAACCCTTCCCGGGCAACGTTACGCAGCACAATGTCGCCGCTCAGATGTCCCCAGGTATCGTTTATCGATTTGAAGTTATCAATATCGACCAGCGCCAGCGCGAAGGGTTGATGATCGTTCATCAGGGCGGCGATATCGCTATCAAATGCCCGCCGATTCTTGCAGTTTGTCAGGGCGTCCATCGTGGCCTGCCGGACCCAGACCTGCTCCCGTTCTTTGCTACTGACTATCGCTTTGCTCAGCATCGCCTCCAGCTTCGGCGTCTGCTGCACATCCCCGGTTTTAATTGCATTAATGATATTGAGCAGGACCGTGCGGGAAGCGTAGTGCAAATACAGACCGAACAGGATGATTGTAAGAGCTGCTACGCCAAATCCCCAACTGACCACAAGAGTTTCATCGCGCAGAAGATTTTCCAGTGTATTGCCGGGTACCATATAGATAGCAAACCAGTCCGGATTGGTCAGCGAGCTGTAATAAAGCCAGATGTCACGTTTTTCATCATGAAACATGCCATCGCCGCTGTTCATCTCTTTCATTCGCGACTGCTGTGAAAAAGCCTCAAAAAGAACACCCGTGTCCGGGTGCAGCATGACATGCCCGCTGCGGTCTACTACAAAAAACTCCCCTTCCATCGGGGGATGCGTGCTTCTTAACCCATGGCTAATAGAGGCGAGATCGAGGTGAAAAGCCAGCGTACCTTTCAGAGTACCTTCCGGGGAGATGACGGGTTTGTAGACCGTTACCGTCGGATGATGGGTAAAGTAATCTTCGTAAATACCCGTATATTTGCTGTAGGACGTCGCCTCAGCCTGGTGAACGAACCACGGGCGCGTTTTGGCGTCATAACGCTGACTCTCTTCGCTATCGGACACTACCGGGGCACGCAGATAACCGCCCTGCGGATCGGCCAGCGAAATAGAGGAGACAGAGGGCATTAGCCGCAATAACTGCATCAGAGATTGCAACCCCTCTGGTGAGGTCAAATTTACCGCGTTGTCGAGGCGGTTATAACGGGAAAAGTAGGATGCGGCCTGGTTGAGAATATAATCATTCTCCTGGAAAATAGCCTCGGCATAATCAACCGCAATGTTATGCGTAAACGACTGATTAACCTTGTGATAGTTATCAGTGATATCTTTCCTTTGGCTTAAAGTAACCAGAGTGGCAATGACGGCCAGGCAAAGAAAAATGCCGGTAAAACTCACCAGAATGGGCGTAGTGAACGAAAGTTTTCGGCTATGCATGTTTTATCTTCGAGAGCGTTAGACAGTGACCTGGAAAGTATAGGCAAGCGTGGCGCGGTAAAATAAAAAAGCATTCAATGCTGTTAATTTATTCATGTGGTTAATGCTACACCATGCGATATAAATGAAGGAAAATTTGAGTCAGGAAACGTAGAGTTGACTGATTTATATCAATCGACGGGAAGAAGTCGCTAACCATAAGAGAGGCGGGGTGGCAGCGAGCGGTATGACCACCCCGGTCAGCTTCCGTTGCTGACCGGCGCAGAGTAGAAAATCGGGGCGTAATCCTCAATGCCCCGATGGGCGTGATGCGCAGCGGTTCGGAAGATATTAACGCATGGCTGCAACGTTGCCATTTTCTTGCGGCGTTCTTCCCAGCCAGCTGTCCCAGTCTTTCCACACGGGCTGTAAACCGCAGGCTGCCAGCGCGCTGGCCACCTGTTCTGGCCGACGGTTATCATGCGGTGAAAACTGCTCCAGTTCCGGATGATTATCGGCATAACCGCCGGGCTGCGTTTTGGAAAACGCGCTGACGTTATTAATTGCCAGCGGCACCACATGATCACGAAACCAGGGTGATTCACGTGTTGAGAGTGACAGCTCGATTTCCGGTGAAAAAAGGCGAAAAGCGCAAATGGTCTGTACCAGCTGACGTTCATCCATAACAGAGGCCGGCTCGATCCCGCCAGTGCAGGGGCGTAAGCGGGGGAACGATACAGAGAAACGGCTTTGCCAGTAGTGCTGCTGTAGCCATAACAAATGCTCCGCCATCATGTAGCAATCCACCCGCCAGCTGTCGGAAAGACCAATCAACGCGCCAAGACCGATTTTATCAATGCCCGCCTGACCGAGCCTGTCCGGTGTCTCCAGGCGCCAGAAAAAATCCTGTTTCTTGCCGCGCAGATGATGCCGGGCATACTGCGCCTCGTGCCAGGTTTCCTGATACACCATGACGCCATCCAGCCCCAGCATTTTCAGCTCGGCGTATTCCTCTGTGGAGAGGGGTTGTACTTCCATCTGCAATGAGGCGAACTGGCGACGAATCGTCGGCAGGTGACGGCGGAAATAGTCCATTCCCACTTTTCCCTGATGTTCGCCGGTGACCAGCAGTAAATGTTCGAATCCCATTTCGCGGATGGCTGCGCATTCGCGTGCAATATCCGATTCGTCGAGCGTCTTGCGCCTGATGTGGTTACTCATCGAAAAGCCACAGTAGGTACAGTCGTTGGCGCATAAGTTGGAGAGGTACAAAGGGACGTAAAAGCTCACCGTGTTGCCAAAGCGCTGACGTGTCAGTCGCTGTGCTTTTTGTGCCAGAGGCTCCAGATATGCGCTGGCGGCAGGAGAGAGCAGGGCCATTAAGTCATCGCGGGTCAGGCGTGCGGCATTCAGGGCGCGCTCGACATCTGCTGCCGTTTTACTGTTAATACGTAGCCGAAGGTCATCCCAGTTCAGCGTGCGCCAGTAATCGGTAAACGTCTTCATGCGCTGGCCTCCAGAAAGCCGGTAAGCGGGCTGGTGGCAACAGCATGTGAATGGCGCGCGCCGGGAACTGCCTGCCGTGCCAGCATGCCAGCCTCTACTGCCAGACGGAACGCATGCGCCATTGCCACCGGATCGTCGGCCACGGCAATCGCCGTATTCACCAGAACTGCATCAGCGCCCATTTCCAGCGCCTGCGTCGCGTGGCTGGGTACGCCGATACCGGCATCGACCACCACCGGCACGGTCGCCTGTTCGATGATGATCTCCAGCATCGCTCGTGTTTCCAGCCCCTGGTTGGAGCCAATGGGGGCCCCCAGGGGCATGACGGCGGCACAACCGACCTCTTCAAGACGCTTACATAACACCGGATCTGCGCCACAGTAAGGCAACACGACAAATCCCTGTTTCACCAGCGCTTCTGCCGCTTTCAGCGTCTCTATGGGATCTGGCAAAAGCCAGCGTGCATCCGGGTGGATCTCCAGCTTAAGCCAGTGGGTACCCAGCGCTTCGCGCGCCAGTTGGGCGGCAAAGATAGCCTCTTGCGCCGTTTTCGCCCCGGACGTATTAGGCAGTAGCGTGACGCCTGCTGCCAACAGTGGTGCGAGAATGGCATCATTATGCTGACGCAAATCCACGCGCTTCATTGCCAGTGTGACTAACTGGCTGCCGGAAGCGCGAATGGCGTCAACCATCAGCGCTGCGCTGGCAAATTTCCCGGTGCCGGTAAACAAATGTGAATCGAATTGTTTGTCTGCAATGCGTAACATCTCAGCCCCCTGCAATAACCTGAAAAAGCAGGATCTGGTCGCCGTCCTGCACGATATGCTCTTCCCACCGCTCGCGCGGGAGAATTTGCTGATTAAGCGCCAGTGCGGCGCCGGGTTTTAGCTGATCAAGTTGCTGCAACAGGGCGGCGACAGTCAGCGTGTCGTCGAGTTGCATTGGGCTGTCATTGAACTGAATGCGCATGCAGCCCTCCGCAAACCGGGCAACCGCTGGCCCGATGTAACGCCAGGCTTCGCCAGTTGTTAGCGCGGGCGTCGAACAGGCGCAATTCTCCGCTGGTGGTGGTTATCCCGCTCAAAAGCTTGATGGCCTCCAGCGCCTGTAATGTCCCCATTACCCCCACCACCGGACCGATTACCCCGGCGGTACGACAGTTGCGTTCGGGTTCATGTTCATCTGGCCACAAACAGCGATAGCAACCGTGGCTCCACGGTGGCGTAAGTACCATCAACTGGCCACCGAAGCCCACGGCGCTGGCGGTAATCAATGGTGTGCTGGTGCTGACGCAGGCGGCATTAATCGCCTGGCGTGTCGCCATATTGTCGGTGCAATCGAGTACCAGATCGGCACTGTCTACCGCGTGGCGCAACGCCTCGCCGGAAAGGCGCTGTTCAAGTGCGATCAGTGAAATTTCCGGGTTGAGCCTTCCCAGGCGCTGTTTGGTGACCTGAGATTTTGGCCGGGCGATGTCGTCAGTAGTAAACACAATTTGTCGCTGCAGGTTACTCAGATGTACGTCGTCGTCATCGGCCAGCACCAGCGTACCCACGCCTGCGCCCGCCAGGTAGAGCGCGGCGGGGGATCCTAACCCGCCTAATCCGACAATCAGCACCCGGCTGTCGAGCAGTTTTTGCTGCCCGTCAATGGCGATATCTTCCAGTAACATCTGGCGGCTATAGCGCATAAAGTCACGATCATTCATCGCCAGCTCCCGCAATAGTCAGTAACTGCGCCGTTGCCTCACGCCAGTCCGCTGCCTGAGTAATAGCGCTGACGACCGCAATGCTGCCAACGCCGGTACGCATCACCGCAGGCGCGAGCGCAAGGCTAATCCCGCCGATGGCGACGGTTGGATAACTGGCAAGCCTTTCGATATGGCGTGCCAGTTGTTCCAGCCCCTGCGGCGCGGAGGGCATCTGTTTCGTTTGGGTCGGGAAGACATGCCCCAGGGCGATATAGGACGGACGTGCGGCGAGCGCCACGTCAATTTCCATATCGTCGTGAGTCGACACGCCGAGGCGCAGGCCCGCCGCCTGAATCGCTTTCAGGTCGGTGGTTTCCAGATCCTCCTGGCCCAGATGTACGCCGTACGCGTTATGTTTTATCGCCAGCCGCCAGTAGTCGTTGATAAACAGGCGGGCATCGTAGCGACGCCCCAGTTCAATGGCTGCTATAACATCGGCTTCAACCTCTTCGTCACGCTTATCTTTGATGCGCAGCTGAATGGTTCTCACGCCAGCTTCAAGCAGGCGTTCAATCCACACCACGCTATCGACCACCGGGTACAGGCCTAAGCGCAGAGGGACTCTCGGGAAATCTGGCTGGTACATCAGACCTCCTCCTTTTTAAGGTAGATCTCGCCACCTTTGGCGCGGAAGTTCTCTGACATATCTGCCATTCCCACTTCGATGGTCCGGGCTGCGGCGTAATCCCGTACTTCCTGGCTGATTTTCATTGAGCAGAATTTCGGTCCGCACATGGAGCAGAAGTGGGCGACTTTGCCCGATTCCTGCGGCAGGGTTTCATCGTGATACGCACGGGCGGTGAACGGATCGAGCGCCAGGTTAAACTGGTCTTCCCAGCGGAATTCGAAACGTGCTTTGGACATGGCGTTATCGCGGATTTGCGCACCGGGATGGCCTTTGGCGAGATCCGCAGCGTGAGCGGCGATCTTGTAGGTAATCAGCCCTTGCTTCACATCCTCTTTGTTTGGTAACCCGAGGTGTTCTTTTGGCGTGACATAGCAGAGCATGGCGCAGCCAAACCAGCCGATCATTGCCGCGCCAATCCCGGAGGTGAAGTGGTCGTAACCCGGCGCGATATCGGTCGTCAACGGCCCCAGCGTGTAGAACGGCGCTTCATGGCAATGCTCAAGCTCTTCGGTCATGTTGCGGCGGATCATCTGCATCGGCACGTGACCGGGGCCTTCAATCATCACCTGCACATCGTATTCCCAGGCAATTTTGGTTAACTCGCCCAGCGTTCGCAGCTCGGAGAATTGTGCTTCGTCATTGGCGTCCTGAATTGAGCCTGGACGCAGGCCATCGCCCAGTGACAATGAGACATCATAGGCGGCGCAAATTTCGCAAATTTCACGGAAGTGTTCGTAGAGGAAGTTTTCCTGATGGTGAGACAGGCACCACTTCGCCATAATCGAGCCGCCGCGTGAGACGATGCCGGTCAGGCGTTTGGCGGTCATCGGTACGTAGCGCAGCAGCACGCCTGCATGGATAGTGAAGTAATCGACGCCCTGCTCAGCCTGCTCCAGCAGGGTGTCGCGGAAGGCTTCCCAGGTCAGGTTTTCGGCGATACCGTTCACCTTCTCTAATGCCTGGTAGATCGGCACAGTACCAATCGGCACCGGGCTGTTACGCAGGATCCACTCGCGGGTTTCGTGAATATAGCGACCCGTAGAGAGGTCCATCACCGTATCGGCCCCCCAGCGCGTGGACCACACCAGTTTTTCCACCTCTTCTTCGATAGAGGAGGTGACCGCAGAGTTGCCAATATTGGCGTTGACCTTCACCAGGAAGTTACGCCCGATAATCATCGGTTCTGATTCCGGGTGGTTAATGTTGGCGGGAATAATGGCGCGCCCGGCAGCCACTTCATCGCGCACAAATTCAGGGGTGATATTTTCGGTCAGGTTAGCACCAAAGCCGTGGCCAGGGTGCTGCTGGCGCAATACCTCGCCGCGAATACGCTCGCGCCCCATGTTTTCACGAATGGCGATGAACTCCATTTCCGGGGTCACAATCCCCCGGCGAGCATAATGCAACTGGGTAACACACTGACCCGCTTTGGCTCGCTTCGGTGTCAGTAAACCGCTAAAGCGCAGGTCATTCAGGCCATCATCGGCAAGACGCTCTTTGGTGTACGCAGAGCTGCGATCGCTGAGTTCTTCGGTATCATCACGGGCGTCAATCCACGGCTGACGCAGTTTCGCCAGCCCTTGCTGTACGTCGATAGCTACATTCGGGTCGCCATAAGGGCCGGAGGTGTCATAGACCGGAATCGCCTCGTTTTCTTCGTATTGGGGGTTGTCTTTTGAGCCACCGATAAGCGTCGGGCTAAGCTGGATTTCGCGCATCGGAATACGAATATCAGGCCGGGAGCCGGTGATGTAGATGCGTTTTGAGTTCGGGAATGCGGAGCCTTCCAGAGTGTCGATAAAGTGTTGCGCCTGGGCGCGTTGTTCACGGCGTGTAAGTTGATTTGCAGACATAGCTCATTCCAGATGTTAAGGATATGGCTTGTCAGACGACGGATGGAGTAATAACAACAGATCACCGCAAGGGTGATTGATGTGAATGGATTACTCTTGTTCCCTTCGCAGGTTCTAACCTGATCAGGTTCCGCGGATCCCGAATTAACGGTCTCAGCCTTTTCCACTTCATCCTTCGCGCTGTCTCGCTGATGGCTACATCTGCTCACCCCAGTCACTTACTTATGTAAGCTCCCGGAATTCACTGACTTGCCGCCTCAAGGCATCGCGAATGCTTTTATGGAAATATAGGCACTCCGACAAGAAAAACCCCGTCCGAAGACGGGGACTGTTTTTTAAACTACGCGTTAATCAGAAAGAACTCAAGCAGGACGCGCCATTCCACTTTCGTCGTTGGCGCCTTCCTTGAGATTGTTGTCGTATGCCAGTACGATCAACTTGTCCTCAAGCGTGAAGCGAGCTGCAAGTGCTTCACCGATATCAGACAGCGCCTGCTGAAATTCAATGTAATTGTCATCATCGATAGCGTTTTCCAGGCTGGAGTCGTAGTACTCCATAATTTCCAGGGTGTTAGCTTCGAGGAGAGGGTAGATCTGCGTGGCCGCTAAAAGTGGGCTGGTCCCTTCCATTTCGCCGATAATCCGTTCATAAATATTAAAATGACCGGCGGAAAGATACTCAACCAGGTTATGACAGAATTCGTCCAGCGCTTTTTCATTCAGCTGCATGTACGAGCCTTTTACAGGTGTTATGCCAACCAGGTTGTAGTAATGAACCAGCAGCTGTTTTCGGTTATACAGCCAGTTGTCGACCAGTTCGTTACTTCCTCCAATTCGTTCCGCCAGGGTTGCTAACTGGTTTAGCATAATTGACTCCGCAATATTAAGATTAAAAAACGTTCGAATGTAATAATAATGTTAACAACATGCCAGTAAAGCTAAGGTAGTGCAAACAAATGCATCGTATTATCGAGTCATCAGATCATGGCTGGTGGATCGTAAGCCATGAACAAAAATTATGGTTGCCCGGGGGAGAATTACCACTCGGTAATGCAGGAAATTTCGATCTTGTGGGGCAAAGCGCACTCCGGATAGGCGAATGGGAAGGCGAACCTGTGTGGATGATCCGCCAGAATCGTCGACAGGAGATGGGAACCGTTCGTCAGGTCATTGAGCAGGATCCAGGATTGTTTCAACTGGCCGGGCGCGGTGTTCAACTGGCTGAGTTTTACCGTTCACACAAGTTTTGTGGTTATTGCGGCCATACTATGCACCCCAGTAAGACAGAGTGGGCTATGCTATGTGACCACTGCCGCGAACGTTATTACCCGCAAATTGCACCTTGCATTATCGTTGCGATTCGCCGCGACGATAAAATTCTGCTGGCTCAGCACACCCGTCATCGCAATGGTATTTACACCGTTCTGGCCGGTTTTGTCGAAGTGGGTGAAACGCTGGAACAGGCCGTCGCTCGTGAAGTGATGGAGGAGAGCGGTATCAAAGTGAAAAACCTGCGTTATATCACCTCGCAGCCCTGGCCATTCCCGCAATCGCTGATGACGGCTTTTATGGCTGAATATGACAGCGGCGAGATTGTTATCGATCCCAAAGAGTTGATTGATGCAGGCTGGTACCGCTACGACGATCTGCCCCTGCTACCTCCGCCTGGCACCGTTGCCCGTCGTCTGATTGAAGATACGGTTGCGCAGTGTCGGGCAGACTACGAGTGACATGATACACTTCGTCCTTCAAATGGCTTCACTGTTAGCTGCCTTTGCTTACCCCGGCCACTTATCTTAGTAAACTCCCGGGGTTAGCTCAGTTGCTGCCGCGATGCCACTTAAATGACTTTGTGTATAAACTGGCGGCCAGACGCTAAAGGAATGTAAACATGACCGAATTAAAAAACGATCGCTACCTTCGCGCACTACTGCGCCAGCCGGTGGATGTCACGCCAGTATGGATGATGCGTCAGGCTGGTCGCTATCTCCCGGAGTACAAAGCGACTCGCGCACAGGCGGGTGACTTTATGTCGCTGTGCAAAAATGCCGAACTGGCGTGCGAAGTCACTCTTCAGCCTTTACGTCGCTACAAGCTTGATGCAGCCATTCTTTTTTCCGACATCCTCACCATCCCGGACGCGATGGGCTTGGGGCTCTATTTCGAGGCGGGCGAAGGCCCTCGTTTTACCTCTCCCATTACCTGTCATGCGGATGTTGAAAAACTGCCAGTGCCTGACCCGGAGCTGGAGCTGGACTATGTCATGAATGCTGTGCGCACCATTCGACGTGAGTTGAAAGGCGAAGTGCCGCTGATTGGCTTCTCCGGTAGCCCGTGGACACTGGCAACCTATATGGTTGAAGGGGGCAGCAGCAAAGCCTTTACCGTTATTAAAAAGATGATGTACGCCGAACCGCAAACGTTGCATTTACTGCTCGATAAGCTGGCCAGCAGCGTCACCCTGTACCTCAACGCGCAGATCAAAGCGGGCGCCCAGTCCGTGATGATTTTCGACACCTGGGGCGGTGTGCTGACCGGGCGCGATTATCAACAGTTCTCGCTCTATTACATGCATAAAATCGTTGACGGCTTGCTGCGTGAAAATGACGGCAAGCGGGTACCAGTAACGCTGTTTACCAAAGGCGGTGGACAGTGGCTGGAAGCGATGGCGGAGACAGGCTGTGATGCGCTGGGTCTTGACTGGACGACGGATATCAGCGACGCGCGCCGCCGTGTCGGTCACAAAGTTGCACTGCAGGGTAACATGGATCCCTCAATGCTTTATGCCGCTCCTGCCCGCATCGAAGACGAAGTCGCGTCTATACTTGCTGCTTTCGGACAGGGTGAAGGGCATGTGTTCAACCTCGGTCACGGCATCCATCAGGATGTTTCGCCAGAACACGCTGGCGTATTTGTGGAGGCGGTGCACAGGCTCTCAGCCCGGTATCACAAGTAAGGAGTCGTCATGGATCTTGCGTCGCTACGCGCTCAACAAATTGAACTTGCCTCTTCGGTGATCCGTGAGGATCGCCTGGAAAAAGATCCTCCTGCCCTGATCGGCGGTGCGGATGTGGGATTTGAGCAAGGCGGCGAAGTGACGCGTGCCGCGATGGTGCTGCTGACATGGCCTGAACTGGAACTGGTTGAGTATAAAGTGGCGCGTATTGCGACCACTATGCCTTATATCCCCGGCTTTCTCTCTTTCCGTGAATATCCCGCGCTGCTCGCGGCGTGGGAGCAGCTCTCACAAAAACCGGATCTGCTATTTGTCGACGGACATGGAATATCGCATCCCCGTCGTCTGGGGGTCGCCAGCCACTTTGGCATGCTGGTCGATGTGCCAACCATTGGTGTGGCGAAAAAACGGCTGTGCGGTAAGTTTGAGCCTCTCTCTGATGAACCGGGCGCCCTGGCGCCGCTAATGGACAAAGGCGAGCAACTGGCATGGGTCTGGCGTAGCAAAGCGCGCTGTAACCCTCTTTTCGTGGCGACAGGGCATCGTGTAAGCGTAGATACCGCGCTGGCATGGGTACAGCGTTGCATGAAAGGCTATCGCCTGCCTGAACCGACCCGGTGGGCCGATGCTGTCGCATCTGGTCGTCCTGCATTCGTGCGTTGGCAGGAAATTCAGCGTTGATTCAGGTACACTGCGGCTAATTTCTGCATCAGAGAACCTATCATGTTACAAAACCCGATTCACCTGCGTCTGGAGAAGCTGGCAACGTGGCAGCACGTCACCTTTATGGCCTCTCTTTGCGAGCGCATGTATCCCAATTACGCTATGTTCTGCAAGGAAACGGAGTTTGGCGACCCGCAGCTTTATCGCCGCATTCTCGATTTGGTGTGGGAAACGCTGACGGTAAAAGATGCAAAGGTGAATTTCGATAATCAACTTGAGAAGCTGGAAGAGGCAATTCCCTCGGCTGACGACTACGATATGTACGGTGTCTACCCGGCGATTGATGCGTGTGTAGCGTTAAGCGATCTTATTCATGCGCTCCTTAGCGGTGAATCGATGGAATACGCGGTTGAGGTGAGTAAGACCTCTATTACCACCGTTGCGATGCTGGAAATGACTCAGGAAGGTCGCGAAATGACCGACGAAGAGCTGAAAGAGAACCCGGCAGTAGAGCAGGAATGGGACATTCAGTGGGAGATTTTCCGCCTTTTGGCTGCCTGCGAAGAACGCGATATTGAGCTGATCAAAGGCCTCCGCGCAGACCTGCGTGAGGCCGGAGACAGTAATATCGGTATAAATTTGCAGCAATGAGACAACAAAACGTGATTTAACGCCTGTTTTGTCGTCCAGGGAGGCTTCCCTTCGCACCCCCGTCTGGTCTACATTTGGGGGGCGAAAAAACGTGGCTATCGGTGCGTGTATGCAGGAGAGTGCTTTTCTGGCATTTCCGTCGCACTCGATGCTTAGCAAGCGATAAACACATTGAAAGGATAACTTATGAACAAGACTCAACTGATTGATGTAATTGCGGACAAGGCTGATCTGTCTAAAGCGCAAGCGAAAGCTGCTCTTGAATCCACCCTGGCTGCGATTACTGAGTCTCTGAAAGAAGGCGATGCTGTACAACTGGTTGGTTTCGGTACCTTCAAAGTGAACCACCGCGCTGAGCGTACTGGCCGCAACCCGCAGACCGGTAAAGAGATCAAAATCGCCGCAGCTAATGTACCGGCGTTTGTTTCTGGTAAGGCACTGAAAGACTCTGTTAAGTAAGACAGACATGGCAGTGAACAGTTTTGTCGAAGGGGCTTTACGGCCCCTTTTGTCTTTCTGGCGCCGTTCACAGGTGCTGGCCGGCATACTGTTATTAACTGCCTGTAGCCACAACACCTCACTTCCCCCGTTTACCGCCAGCGGCTACGCCGGGGACCAGGGTGCAGAGCGCATTTGGCGCAAAGATTCCGACAGCGAGACCCATCTTCTCGCCGCCTTTAGCCCGTGGCACAACGGGAATACCTCCCTGAGCGAATACCGCTGGCAGGGCGATGAACTCCAGCTTATTGAACTCAATATCTACGGTAAAACACCGGAACACATCCGTGTGCGCTTTGATGACCACGGTGAGCTGAGTTTCATGCAGCGTGAAGTCAATGGTCAGAAACAACAGCTTTCCAGCGATCAGATAGCGCTCTACCGTTATCGCGCGAACCAACTACGGCAGACCAGCGACGCATTGCGTCTGGGGCGTGTGGTGCTGCGCCAGGGCCGCTGGCATGCAAATGGTTCCGTTACAACATGCGAAGGCCAAACTATCAAACCCGACCTCGATTCTCTGGCTATCAGCCATATAGAGCGTCGGCAGAATCATTCATCGGCGGAAGTGAGCGTTGCGTGGCTGGAAGGGCCAGAGGGTTCTCAGTTACTACTGGTGGCCAATGAAGATTTTTGTACCTGGCAACCGACTGAGAAGACATTCTGAGGTGTGTTTGGTTTTGTGCCCTCTCCCCTGAGGAAGAGGGCAAACTGCGTAATTACTTCTCTTGCTCGCGGGCAATCGCACGATAACCGATATCTTTACGGCTAAAGCAGCCTTCCCACTGAATATTTTCCATTAATGCATATGCACGCTTCTGTGCGTCGGCAACGGTATGACCTAAAGCTGTGGCGCACAGCACACGACCACCGTTGGTGAGAACGCGATCATCATCAGACAGCCTGGTGCCCGCATGGAATACCTTCGCGCCTTCGATTTCTTCCAGCGGCAGGCCGTGGATTTGATCGCCGGTGTTGTAGTTGCCCGGATAACCGCCCGCAGCAATCACCACGCCAAGAGACGCGCGATCATCCCACTCGGATGTTTTTTCATCCAGCTTGCCGTCGCAGGCGGCGAGACACAGATCCACCAGATCGGACTTCATGCGCAGCATGATCGGTTGCGTTTCCGGATCGCCAAAACGACAGTTGAATTCGATAACCTTCGGGTTACCCTGTTTGTCGATCATCAGACCCGCATACAGGAAGCCGGTATAGGTGTTCCCTTCGGCGGCCATACCTTTCACGGTAGGCCAAATGATACGTTCCATGGTGCGCTGGTGGACTTCATCTGTCACCACCGGAGCAGGGGAGTATGCCCCCATACCGCCCGTATTCGGGCCGGTATCACCATCACCTACGCGTTTATGATCCTGGCTGGTTGCCATCGGCAGCACATGCTCACCGTCAACCATCACGATAAAGCTGGCTTCTTCACCGTCGAGGAACTCTTCGATAACGATACGGTGGCCCGCGTCACCAAAGGCGTTGCCTGCCAGCATGTCGTTGACGGCAGCTTCGGCTTCCTCAAGCGTCATCGCAACGATAACGCCTTTACCGGCAGCCAGACCGTCGGCTTTAATGACAATGGGTGCGCCTTTTTCGCGCAGGTATGCCAGGGCAGGTTCCACTTCGGTGAAGTTCTGGTATTCCGCCGTCGGAATATGGTGGCGCGCAAGGAAATCCTTGGTAAAGGCTTTTGAGCCTTCCAGTTGAGCAGCACCTTCGGTTGGGCCGAAGATTTTCAGCCCTGCGGCACGGAACGCATCCACCACGCCAATCACCAGCGGCGCTTCCGGACCGACAATAGTGAGATCGATTTTCTCATTCTGCGCAAAGCTCAGCAGTGCCGGAACATCGGTTACACCAATGGCGACGTTTTGCAGCGTGGGCTCCAGCGCGGTGCCTGCGTTACCCGGCGCGACGAAAACGGTGTCGACCAACGGCGACTGCGCCGCTTTCCAGGCCAGCGCGTGCTCGCGTCCGCCGTTACCAATAATTAATACTTTCATTGTCTGCTCCGAAAATTAATGGCGGAAGTGACGCATGTCGGTGAAGATCATCGCAATGCCGTGTTCGTCGGCGGCGGCAATCACTTCGTCATCGCGGATAGAACCGCCAGGCTGGATCACACAGCTCACGCCAACGGCGGCGGCGGCATCGATACCATCACGGAACGGGAAGAACGCATCAGACGCCATCGCGGAGCCCTTCACTTCCAGCCCTTCATCGCCTGCTTTAATTCCGGCGATTTTCGCGGAGTAGACGCGGCTCATCTGGCCTGCACCAATGCCGATAGTCATGTTCTCTTTGGCGTACACGATAGCGTTAGATTTCACGAACTTCGCCACTTTCCAGCAGAACAGCGCGTCACGCAGTTCCTGTTCGGTTGGTTGACGTTTGGACACGACGCGCAATTCGCCTTCGGTCACCATACCGAGATCGCGGTCCTGAACCAGCAGGCCGCCGTTAACACGTTTGAAATCGAGGCCCGGAACACGTGCGGTCCACTCGCCACAGGTCAGTACACGGACGTTCTGCTTAGCGGCAGTGATTTTCAGCGCTTCCTCGGTTGCCGATGGGGCAATGATCACTTCCACAAACTGGCGGGAGATAATAGCCTGCGCGGTTTGCGCATCCAGTTCTCGGTTAAAAGCGATGATGCCACCGAACGCGGAGGTCGGGTCAGTTTTGTAGGCGCGGTCATAGGCGTCCAGAATAGAGGTGCTTACCGCGACGCCGCACGGGTTGGCGTGTTTGACGATAACGCAGGCCGGTTCGCTGAACTCTTTCACGCATTCCAGCGCCGCATCAGTATCGGCGATATTGTTATAGGAAAGCGCTTTGCCCTGTACCTGCTGCGCGGTCGCAACAGAGGCTTCTTTGATCTCTTCTTCTATATAGAAGGCAGCCTGCTGGTGGCTGTTCTCACCGTAACGCATATCCTGCTTTTTAATGAAGTTCAGGTTGAGGGTACGTGGGAAGCGGCCAGCAGCTTCTTTTGTCTCGCCGTGATAGGCCGGAACCATACTACCGAAGTAGTTGGCGATCATGCTGTCGTAGGCGGCTGTATGTTCAAATGCTTTGATGGCGAGGTCAAAACGGGTTTCCAGCGTCAGCGAGCTTTCGTTGGCATCCATCTCTTCAATAATAGCGTTGTAGTCGCTGCTCTTTACGACGATGGCCACGTCTTTATGGTTCTTCGCTGCAGAGCGCACCATGGTCGGGCCGCCAATATCAATATTCTCAACCGCATCTTCCAGGGAACAGCCTTCGCGGGCAACGGTCTGGGCAAACGGATAAAGGTTAACGACGACCATATCAATAGGAGAGATGCTGTGCTCAGCCATAATGGCGTCATCCTGGCCGCGACGACCAAGGATCCCGCCATGTACTTTCGGATGCAGGGTTTTAACGCGTCCATCCATCATTTCCGGGAAACCGGTGTAATCGGACACTTCGGTTACCGGCAGGCCTTTATCAGCTAACAGGCGGGCAGTACCCCCTGTAGATAGCAGTTCCACACCGCGTGCAGAAAGTGCCTGGGCGAATTCGACGATACCGGCTTTGTCAGAAACACTGAGCAGCGCGCGGCGGACTGGACGACGTTGTTGCATGGTAAATCCCCTGGATTTGACGATTACAGAGAGCGTTAGCTGAATTTTCATAAAAAACTCAGCTAACGCCCCTTACGGGGCATCCTTGTTTTAGCGGGGGCATTTTAACGAAAACGTTTGCGCAACGCTCGCGAATTTTCACTTTTTCGCAGCATTGTGGATAAGTCTGTGTGCAAAAGGGTATAAAGCGGGATTTTGCTGTGGAATGCAGCAGTCAGTCATTTTTCTGCAATTTTTCTATTGCGGCCTGCGGAGAACTCCCTATAATGCGCCTCCATCGACACGGCGGATGTGAATCACTTCACACAAACAGCCGGTTCGGTTGAAGAGAAAAATCCTGAAAATCAGGGTTGACTCTGAAAGAGGAAAGCGTAATATACGCCACCTCGCGACAGAGCGCTAAAGCGCGTCGCAACTGCTCTTTAACAATTTATCAGACAATCTGTGTGGGCACTCAAAGTGACATGGATTCTTGATGTCCTCGGACACTAAATGAATACCAAGTCTCAAGAGTGAACACGTAATTCATTACGAAGTTTAATTCATTGAGCATCAAACTTTTAAATTGAAGAGTTTGATCATGGCTCAGATTGAACGCTGGCGGCAGGCCTAACACATGCAAGTCGAACGGTAACAGGAAGCAGCTTGCTGCTTTGCTGACGAGT
>FONB01000037.1 GCA_900112785.1 Phytobacter palmae
AATGCATAAGACGGCTTATTATCGGCGTCCTGTTTGCTGGCCAGTCCTGCAGGCTGCGGAGATAACATCTGGACGATCCCTCCGGCCATCATTCCCACACCACCAGCAACAAGAGCTGCACCGCCGTATGCATATGTAATTACACCAACGACAACCAAAACAGCGCCAAGAATTGTTTGAAGGATACCACCACGCTTACTGCCCATGACAACCGGTACGACCCGGATGACTTCTCCGGTAACCGGAAATCCTAAATCATCGATTCCAATATTTTTTTTGCCTTTGAAAACCGCGTAGGTAAGCCCACGCCGTTGGCTGGTTATCATGAATTTTTCAAAGCCGGAAATAGTTGCTGCTAACGCTCTGGTGGCTTCATGTGTATTTCTTATTAACCGATGATGAACCTTGCCGAAGATTTTACCAAGAACGCCAAACAGTTCTATACGAGTCATTATTTCTTTCATAAGCCACCAATAAAAAACCTGCCATAGCAGGTTTAGTGAAATCATAAGCACCTTTTAATGCTGTCTATTCGATCATTTACTCTATAAAAAAACAAAGCACTTTGATGATAAAAGTTAATCCTTGTCATATCGTTATCTGTGAATACATCTGCCATCTCACTTTGCGTTTCAGAGTAAACAGTTTTTCCATTATTAAGATTAATGCTATCTTGAACAAATACATTACCATAACGAAATACTTTTACTTGCCAGTCGGCCAATATACAACTGGATACTTCATTCACTGATTTGTTCGTGGCATATGTAATATGCCGGTTTTTTATTTCGTAAGTCTTGCATATTTACACAACCGGAAAGGGTGAATATGGCAATCAATCCTATTAATATTTTCATGGATGCATTCCTTATAAATAATCATGCATCATGATAGCAGATTTATATGCCTCAAGATCATAACAGTTCTGTCTTTCCAATAGCCCCCATAGGGAACACGATTGCTAAGCATTCCGTACATATGATGCAATATCATGCTGCCTTCCAACAGGATAGCGGCATGATTCCATTTGTTGGCCTGCACCTGCATGATCACAACATCACCCGGCTGTGTGGCACCAGTCACTTCCCTGAACCCGCATTTATGCCAGTTATCCTGATATAAATTGTCGGGGTACTGGTCCTCCCACCACGGATAATCAACACGGTAATCCGGCAATTTGATATCGTAGGTTTGCCGATAATAGGACATCACCAGCCCCCAACAATCGTAAATACCGAGGAGGAATGGACGTTCCAGCAACGGCAGTTCTCCGCGAGGCTGAATAGTGCGCAAATCCCCCTCCGGCCAGCTCACGATGTGCCAGGGTAAAAGCATTGCATCACACTGCGCTTTATCCAGTTCGCTGGGCTGTGTTGTCGCGTCGGGGTGGCTATGCACAACAGCCGTTACCGTTCCCCAGTCTTCGGCGGCGGCGTAGTCTTCCAGGCAAAGGACAAAATTGTCCTCCGGCACTATGGCAAGATTACGACACGGGAAATACCGCTCAATGCGGCTTTTCTGTGCCACGACACCACAACACTCACGGGGATATTCAGTGGCGGCATGCGCCATGATGGCATCTATGGTTTTCTGACGCATATCAGCTCCTGATGAGGGACGTGCCGGGGAATCCGCCAAAAGAAAGTTCGTTATTTTCACCGAACCGTAACTTGCAGGCCGTTAGCGTGCCGTTGCACTGGTCTAATGAAGGATCTGCCACCGGGTTGTTGTTTTTGTCGAAGTAGTTCGTGCCTGCATAATCACAGCCATCACCGCTGCGGTACTTACCACGAATACACCAGGAGCAGAGAGAATGAAGCTGACGGGTCGGGATCATTAAGCCCTGCAGGTCCATCGGGCTGGTTAGCCGAAACTCGATAGCCTCTGATGTTTCGGTATTTTTCCCGTCGATATACCAGACCTGCAGGGTTTCCTGAGTGGGATCTGCCGTGGTATTGCCGGAAGGGAAATTACGCGCATCCAGATACTGCGCCAGCGTGTCGTGTATCGTTACCGTCGCTTTCAATAGATCATCGTATGCAAGGCACAACGCAGTGATGGAGCCGTCAAGGTTCGCCACGGTCAGTTTTGGCGTGGCGCCACTGCCGGTAGTCGATTTTTCCAGTCCGTTAATCTGACAGGGCCAGGCTTTATATTCGTTACCCTGCCACCAGAT
>FONB01000029.1 GCA_900112785.1 Phytobacter palmae
GCCAGCGTCAGCGCGCTGGTTACCTTGTCGCGCTGCTCTTTGTAGTTCAGAGCATTGTCGCGGTAATGATTAACACCCCATCCCAGCAAGAGAATCAGCAGGATGATGGCAGTTGCAATAATGGCTGTTAAGCGGCTCATCGAATTGCGCGCCTGTCGATATAAACACCCACATAGCCAGCACCCCAGCGGGTATAAAACCACATGCGCCGTCCAGTTGATGGTGAGCGGATATCCTGACGAACAACGCTGAAAGAAATTAAACGCCACCACGGCCAGAATTGAGGACCATGCGAAGGGTGAAGATCGTCGGCGAAATGCGCGGTGGATAATTCAAATTTTATCTTCATGGACTCATCCTATTATTCACTGTTCCAACCCCCAACAAGTCAAAGCGCTTTCCTGATCCCGTCGCTCTACCTGCCCGTAACAGCCGTTCGCCTGGTCTTTGGTTAACCGACAGTCGCGGCCCCCGTCTTTGATCCACCAGCGAATTGCCTCACATGCGCCCTTGCGGTCACCAGCATTGATGCGCTGGTAGAACGTTGAGGGGAAGCATTTACCTGGCCCGATGTTGTACGGACAAAATGAGGCAATACCTACTTTCTGCGGTTCAGTTAGCGGCACTTTGATATTTCGGTCTACCCATGCAAGTGCCTTATCGCGTTCAATGGCGTTAACCTTCTTGCACAGTGCTTCCGTTGTACGCTGGCCTTTAACGACTGGCTTACCGTCAATGACCGTTACGCCGTGACACAGTGACCAGACGCCACCGGGATCAACAACGGCCACCAGCGCATTGCCTTCTTTCTCGCTGATGAACTGATCAAACAGTACCGGCGCTGATGCACCTGCAGCGATGAGAGACAACATTGCCGCGCTAAGCTTTGCCCTGTTTGCCATCACTCACCCCTGGCGGCTTTTCGCCGATCCTCTTTGATTTTGAAATAAAGATTGGTCAGATATGTCAGCAGACCAAAAAGAATACTTGCGAGAACACCTAATGCTGCCCACTGCGAGGGCGAGACTTTATCCAGTAGCTGGAGCACCCAGAACCCTCCGTTTGCTCCGGCAAAACCGTAGCTCACACCAGTTGTGATTTTGTCCATTCGATACATACTCCACCTCCGCTTTTGGGAAGTGCTGTGCGATGTGAGAAAGGGAAGATCAGCCCCTCGGACTACAATTAACAACGAGGCGTAAGGGCCGATTGTCCGGGGCCTGAGAATGAAAAAACGTTCAAAACGGATGGAATTAACTGTTAAGCCGTAATAATTCTTTCAATTATTAAGAGATACTGTCATGCTGATTTTTTCTTCTGTCGGATAATTAATGGAAAATGAAGACAGCATCATCGGCAGAGCTTTCTTTGAGATCCTTCATTCAGGCTCAACATTACCAATCAGCAGAAGTATGCTGATTGAACATCTTACCCAAAAGTACAATCTCATTTATAAAACCAGCAATTCAGTCGAAGAAATTCGACTCTATGAAGCAGCACTGCAAAAAGTGATAAAGGAATTTCGCTAAAACTTTTCCATCCAGAGTGCTGCGGTGCGTTTTCTGCTCATCCTTCTGAATAGAATAAAAAAATCCTGCTCGGACGAACAGGCTGTAAAATATCAGGAAAAGACTTCTATCATGTGGTGCCGGGTGCCTCCCGGAGAAACGTCGACTGGCTGCAACGCTCCGCATGCATATAAACTCAAAGGATGCCAGTAATGCCCCACCGCACAGGAGGATTCACCACAAAAATAATGTAATCGTTTCATTAATATAACGTCAAGGGTCTGATTTCATAGACTTTATTGATAACGACCAAGCCAGTAGCTGGAGCCCCCATAACCCTCCGTTTGCTCAGGCGAAACCGTAGCTCACACCAGTTGTGATTTCTACCATTCGTAGCATGCTCCGCATTTGGGAAGTGCTGTGTGAAGGAATTAAAAAAAGGCCTCCGTATGGCAGCCTTGTGATGAGGAAAATAAGGGCATCGCTGAATCAAAAAAACATCATATTTGTCTGTGGCAAAAGATAAAAAACTGCCATGATTGTTTTTTTACATTTTAGGGCATCTATGAAAAGCGAAGCTGAAATTATCGGGGGAGCGACTCTGAGAATTCTTAGGTCCTCACCACCCAGGTTACTATGCCGAAAATCTCTGATGATCGAAGTAGCGAAAGAATTCTCAGAATTGTACGAACTGGATATGCATGTCGAGGATTCAATGGCTTACGAAGCAGTCTTGTGGCTACTCATTAATTCCTCTGACTATCCATATAACATTCCCAAAGAGAACCCATTTTTGAACAGTCCTTACTAGAAGACGCGTATTGACCGTGCATGCTCAATGGTAAACATCGATGCTTGTTAGCAAGGATGCTAAACATGGATATCAAGAGGCCCATAAACAACCTTGACGTTGTCTCCATGTTCAACCTCAACCCCACCATCAATAAGCCAGTAGTCACGTGCTTTTTGATCCCGTTCAACATCCCTTGCGCCTCCAGTGAGTAACAAAGCAATTTGAACCAGCCCGTTAAACTGAATCCAGTAAAATCCTTCTTTCATGGACGCTCTCATAACCGTACGAAGTTGCACTCTGAAAACCAAAAAGCGGCTTTACGATAAAAAAATGGCCTGCTCGGACGAACAGGCTTCAAATCAGGTAAAGCATCTCTGAATGGTGCCGGGTGCCTCCCGGTGAAACGTCGACTGACTGCAACGTTCCGCATGCATATACAACTACAGGATCGCCAGTTATGCCCCTCCGCTTAGGGGGATTCACCATTTACTGAGCATTTTTTGTTTTTAATAACAAGACATGCAGTGGAAGTGTAGCCCACCTTTCTGATAACTCACTGACAAGCGCAATTTTTTTCATGAAACATTAGATTCGGATTTCTCACCTTCGGTAGTCCGAGATGCAGTGCTGGTTGAAGATCTGGCCTTCGGGCGCTTTCGTAAAAGTGAAGGTTGTGGGTGATTCCCGAGGCCAGAAATAAAAAAGGCCCGCCGAAGCGAGCCTTAGAATTTGCTTTCATTTATTCACATGTGAACGATGGAGGAATCGAAGGTTTCAGCTCACTCCTGCAAGCCTGACACCATGATTGCACAATATGACGACCATCTCCCATGTCTCTGTCACCAAATTCTTCAATTCTGTAATAAACGTGGTGACCAGCATCTGCTGAACATTTAGGACAGGACTTGTACTCCTGACCTTCAATTTCTTCGTACAGTGAATCGCGTAGTGGCTCTGAGCAACTGCTGCATCTATCCATAAACACTCCTTGCTATGTGATATTTCATTACTAGCAAGGGCTTAAATTGGATTCAATGACGAGCATCACGGCTTAGCAGAATTCTTTAAGTTCGTGTCAATGAGACCACTCTTAACAGGTTACGATAGTTTTTGCGTACGCGTTAAACATTTCGTATTATTTAAATTATGTAATTAGGAAGCCTCTCATAGATTTTCGCGGGATGATTAAAAATGCCTCAACGTTCGTACAAAATCGAATTCTTTCAGCTAAATATGGTCCCTAACCAAAATGTATCTTCTATACGAGAATTATTTGAAGCCCTACATGATGAAGAATATGAGACATCTTTGGTAATTACTGGGTTTCCTAGAGAGGTTTGGGGCCTTGTTTTCGATAGATACCCAGCTTCAGTTTGCGGTCAGTTTAGGAAATTCCGGAATACCGACATTCCCGAGGTTGGGAGCATTGGTGAGGACGGAGAAGAAATTGAGTTAGATGATGATGAAGGATTAATTGAAAAGAACTTCTTCGTTTACTATGAAGAGAATAACCTTCTTGCTTGGCATAAAAATTCCCACTCAAGCAGCATTAATCAATTTGTAAACTTTCTAAGTACTACAGCCGGCATTCGTGTTACTGCTGGACCAATACTTCAATCTGACGCTATTGCTAGATTAATGAGCAACGATGTTCAGTTAAAGAAAATCGAAATCACCTTACCTCGTCCTACAAATCCTCAACTTTATCCACGCGATGACTTTGGGACAAGTATCATAGGGCTGTTGTCAGACTCTGATGCAGATAGTTTGAAAATCAGTATGGGTGTCGATTTGAGAAGAGCTGATACAGAGGGAAGATTATCTGGCCGATTGAAACGGACTTTGAGAAATCTAGTTCAGAGCGGTGCAACTACAGCCCGTGCTTATGTTTTCGAAGATGGACTCGAGCATCCAATTGATCTGATAGCAGATAGGATTTTTTCGTGGCAATCTGTTGAAACAAATGCTTATTTCCCTCCTAATTTCACTATGTATGGTATTATTGACACAGCGAAAGCCGAATGCCAGGAGGAGTTAGATGGGTACTTTGGTGCACTGGAAGACGCTCTTATTTAGAGCTTTTTTGAGTGCTTTGGTTGTTACACTATTCTGGTATAAATCAGAGGGTGTGAAGGTCGAGGCTTTAGTTAATGCTTCTGGTGTCATCACCGGATTGGCAGGTACATTGCTGGGATTTTTAATTACTTCCATGTCGCTAATAACAGCTTTAATGGATAAAAAGCTTGTTATAAACATGATTAAAACTGGACATTATAAGTGCTTGATATCTGATACAATTCTTACTTGCACTTTCTTATTGGCATTAATAGTTTCCTGCGTAGTTTGCCTCATCTCACAAGCATCCATGATTATATATACATTTCATGTGATTATTTTTTTCCTATGCATTAGCATACTTTATCTGATTGAGGCAGGAAAAAGATTTTCAATAGTTGTATTGAATATCAAATGAATGAGTCGCCTTTTACAAAGCGACTCATTACATCAGATCTTGACGTCAAACATTGATAAAACGCCGTGAATAAACCCTAGAGCTGTTTGTAGATCCTTTCTTACCGTACCATCCGAACATTTGCGTTTCCGGGCAATAGTGCGCAAGGAAATCCCAATGACGAAGTGAGCGATTACAAGTTGATACTCATCAGGTTTTTCTTTCTTAAGCCTTGTCAGGCACCCATCAATCATAATCCCTTCATCGTCATCACATTGAAGCCGAGACTTCTTACCATGTGGTAAGAGCCCCTTAAAACCTGCAGCTATTGGTTGCCAGTCTACTCCGCTATTGTCAGAAGCAGCCCAGGCTCCCCATAAATCCATCACTTCATACATATCACGCATCAAATCTCTCCACAGATTTACGCCAGTACGCCAATTGCTAACGCATGGTCTAAAAAACGAAACAGCAGCGTAAGCTGACTGCCATATTTGGCTTCAAAAGCCACAGGGTTCCGATGAAGTTCGTCGTGATGTGCTCTGCACAGCGGTATCACGAAGAGGTCGTGCGCTTTGGTTCCCATCCCTCCTTGTCCATGTCCAATAACGTGGTGTGGGTCGTCTGCCGGGTTGTTACAGCATGCACATTGCTGCGCTTTAACCCAGCGGGTGTATGTGGGGTTTTCCCAGCGGCGGCGCTTTGGGCGCAGCATGAAGGATTCCGGCGTCTCGGGGTCCACCTTTAGCGCCAGCACACGCTTTGCTGTTTCCTGCACAATCTCAGAGGGTCCGCGCGTTGGCACAATGTCGGCCTCTCTGGTTACCGAGTGAATAACCGGTTTTGGCAGACGCAGCACCTGACGTGCTGCCGTTTCCGGTATCGCATCAGCCAGGCCATTGCGGGCCAGCCACCAGCAAAGCTCGGGCAGCGTCAATGCGTGGGTATCATCAAACCCCAGCTCACGGCGAACCGCTGTGAGGATGTATGCGGCACAGTTTGCCAGGGCGATAGACTCCAGTCCGCTGGATTGCTGGTCACGTAGCAGGTTGTCACAGTGCCAGCACAACCGAATGACGCCGGGGGCGTGGCGCATGGTCGTAATGTTTTCAGCGTGCCAGGATTCATGCGGCCACTGGCAGGAGTTTCCACGCAGTAACCAGTCTTCCAGACCAGACAGGCCACCAGCGCGGCGTAAAACCACCTCATCAGTGAATACTGAACTTAACGCAGGGTGCTCTGCCAGCGGCTGATCTGCGGGTGGGATTTCACCGCTGGGCAAGTCTGACAGGCGCTCAGGCTCGTTTTCAATGAGCATGCGGCCCCGGTGAAAATGGGGCAGTAGCTGAGAGCTAGGGCGAAACGCCACCAACCCCAGCTCTGGAATAACTACCGGCTTGAGTAATGCCCTCACGCAGTTACCCCCGAATAGACCGATATCGTTATTTCTACCTTGCCACCACTGATTACCGGCCCCCACTCCACCAGCATACGCTTTACCTGGCTGTCGTCTTCCCACACTCCGGCATGGGTCAGTGCGTCAAACAGCCCTTTGGTATAGTTGTCGATGTCCCGGCGGCGGTTGTCCGGCGGGTACAGCAGGATTTCCACAGCACACAATGAGCTGGACGGTTTAGGCAGTAGGCGAAGTTGCTCAATGATTGCGGCGCAAGCGCCACTCTGGAAACGCCTACCTGCTTCACTGATCATATGCCTGCCTTTCAGCGGCCCTTTGTTCGGAGCGCGCCAGTAGGTGTTTACGCTCGGTGGAAATGGCAATGTCAGCTTCATAGCGCAGGCCCTCTGAGGATGGCAACAACATCAACTGCTGTTTCACGCGTACTGCCCTTGCTGGATATCGCGCGGCGGGCATTTACGTGATGCAGTTCGAAAGCGTGCTGTTCATAAAGCTCGATGACGCGAGGTGCGGTTGAGTTGCTAATCACCACTGTTGCCCCTCGCTGGTGCGCAGCAACGCAGCATTCCGCGAGAGCTACCTGATCAGCCCATTTAAAGCCACCAGCAGCATAACCAGTGAATCCGCTGGTTCCAGGCATCGGTTCATACGGTGGATCGCAGTAAACAACATCACCCTCACCTGCCAGCGCCAACGTTCTGCGGAAACCGGCATTCAGGAAAACGCAGTTGTGAGCCATCCCGACAAATGCCTGAATCTCTTTTTCAGGGAAATACGGAGCGCGGTATTTACCAAAGCCGACATTGAACTGGTGATCGAGGTTGTAACGGATCAGGCCGTTATAGCAGTGACGGTTGAAAAACAGCAACGCAGCAGCTCGTTCAGGGCCAGCCATTAACTGGCTGTTGAATTCATCGCGCAGCTTGCTGTAACTCTCTGCATTGTTCAGCAGGGAGAACATCTGACGGGCATGGGTTACAACTTGCTCTGGAGCCACCGCCAGCATCTGGTAGAGGTTGATCAGGTCGGTGTTGACGTCAGCCAGCAGGAAGTTAGCGTGTTTGTCAGAGTTCATGAACACCGAACCGCCGCCCACAAACGGTTCTATAAGGCGCTTCCCTGGCGGGATAAGGCGATCGAGTTCGGGGAGCAGCGAATACTTGCCGCCAGCCCATTTGAGAAACGGGCGCTGCCAGGTGCGCGGGGCTGGTTCCTCTTTCGGGATAGCGGCAGCAATGCGTTCGCCAATCCAGTGCATGACTGGCACAGCCATACTGTTGCCTATGGCTTTATAGCGCGGACCATCAGGGCATTCAGCAGCATCTTTGCCACGCCATGCAATGCGGGTGTGATTATCCGGGAAGCCCATTTGCCGTTCATTTTCGACAGGCATTAAGTGCCTGATTCGGCGTTCCGGTGTAACAATGTAAGTTTCTCGATCATCGAGAGAGCCTGCACCTCTGGCTGTGAGACAAACAGGCACGGGCGTCTGTTTTGACGGGGGATTAACCCTGCGCACGCGATCGGACTCAAACAGTATTTGGGAGGGATCGATGTCACTTCGAGCACTTGCGATAAGGAGAATTCGCGGGCGTCGTTGGGCCACTCCGAAGTATTGTGCATCAAAGGTTCTCCAGGCCACTCGGCGCTGTCGTCCAATAACAACACCTCGCTTTGACCAGACCGGAATGTGCTTACCGGTTTTTTTATCCCAGCGCCAGAATTTGCTACTTGAACCGACTGCAGGTCGTGGACCAGGTTGGAATGCTTCAATTTCGCCAGCCAGTCCTGCGAGAAAGTGACCGAACGCGTTGTCTTTGCTGCTAAATGCGCCTGTGACGTTTTCCCAGACAATAATTGCTTCTTTGTTTCCGCTTGCGCGGCGTTTGTCGTCGATTGCATCCGCAAGTTCCACAAATTTAAGTGTTAATAGGCCGCGCTGATCGCTAAGTCCCTTACGCTTGCCACCGATAGAATAGGACTGGCAAGGAGTTCCACCGACGATCAGATCTGGAGCTTCGATTTCATTCATCTCAACTTTATGGGCTAACAATGTCATATCGCCAAAGTTCGCAACCGTGGGCCAATGCGTAGCCAGTACTGCGGAAGGAAATTTCTCGATTTCAGCAAACCAGGCAGGC
Organism: Phytobacter palmae; assembly: GCA_900112785.1. GTDB lineage: Bacteria > Pseudomonadota > Gammaproteobacteria > Enterobacterales > Enterobacteriaceae > Phytobacter > Phytobacter palmae. Next base: position 8,312 of record FONB01000029.1, read on the forward strand.
TTCCATCCCAGTGGTTCCCAGGCTACTGAGGCGGCTTCAATGCCACTACAAACTGATCCGTATCTCATCGTTACCCCACAAATCGGCCAGAGGTTTCATAAATCCGCTCGGAGCTTTTCGCTCTGGTGCCCCAGGTCAGGCACTTCCGTTTACGGCGTAGACACTGCTCCCGCTCGGTGATGCTCTGTGATGCGTCAAATGCTTCGGCCCATACCGTTGCGGCACGGAGGTAAAGCCCTTTTTGCTCAAGTTCCCCGGCCTGCTGGATTAGCGCTTTAGCGTGGCGTGTCTCCTGCAACGGCTTAACGTCTGATTCGATACGGGACTCATTGAACGTGTATAAAAATTTGTTCTTCTCTCCGCTGCGTGTTGTGTATCCGGCGTCGTACAGGCGATAAGCAGCACGCTGAACGGCTGGGCGCGGATACTGAGGAAACGCGTCACAGATATCGGCGGCGCTGGAGCCAGGGGCCGTTTTGATATATTCCAGAATTTCAGCAACCAGGCTCATGAGCGGAACCCCGCATTTTCAGGCAGTGAATAATCCACGCTCTGGAAACTTGCGCTCGGGCCTGTGGCGGAAACCCATCG
>FONB01000023.1 GCA_900112785.1 Phytobacter palmae
GGCTCAGTTCCGGCAGCGTTTTGCTGTGATCCGGCGAGAAGCAGATAACGCGGCTGGTGCCGCGCGCACTCTGGCTGCGCATCAACGGATCGCTGTTCTCCGGCGCGTCCGGGGTGTCAGTCATCAGAGCCGCAAAGTCGTTGGTGAAGACATATGTACCGGTGTAATCGGGGTTTTTATCGCCGGTAACGCGCGTGTTGCCCGGACATAAAAAACAGTCGGGATCGTGGGATGGCAGGGTCTGTTTCGCCGGGGTTTCCTGGGCCCCCTGCCAGGGGCGTTTTGCGCGGTGCGGCGACACCAGAATCCATTGCCCTGTCAGCGGGTTGTAACGGCGATGCGGATGATCGACCGGGTTAAATTGCGTCATGATTCACCTTGTTTAAAAGCACCCTCCGAAGAGGGGGAAGCCGACTCTACGGGCGGATTGACTCTGCGAAGGATGCGCCGTGTTTATTCGTGGTCTGGCAGGGCAATCTCTTTGCTGACACGCAGCCCCTGACTGTCAAAAATCATGCAGTGCTGGCTGTCAAAAGCGAGGGTGATTTTTTGCCATGGGCGGAAATGCACATCGCCGGGGAGCAGGATTTTAATGTTGTCGTGACCATAGCACTGGCCGAAGAGATAGGTATTATTGCCGAGTCGCTCCACCACTTCGCACTGGAACTCCAGTTGCGTACCGCGCGTGATATCTGTAGAGAGGTGTTCCGGGCGGATCCCCAGCGTGACCTCCGCGCCAGGTTCAAGACGTGACGTATCCAGCGCCAGCGTTAATGAATGCCCCTGTGCCAGCGTCACCGTCAGCTCGCCCGGCCGCCACGCTTTAACGGTGGAAGGCAGGAAATTCATTTTCGGCGAGCCGATAAACCCGGCGACAAACTTGTTCACCGGGTTGTAGTAAAGCTCCATCGGTGAGCCCATCTGCTCAATATTGCCGTAATTCATCACCACGATTTTATCGGCCAGCGTCATGGCTTCCACCTGATCGTGGGTGACATACACCATGGTGGTTTTCAGTTCCTGATGCAGACGGGCGATATGCAGGCGCATCTCGACGCGCAGCTCGGCATCGAGGTTAGAGAGCGGTTCATCAAACATAAATACGCGCGGGTTACGCACAATCGCACGACCAATCGCCACGCGCTGGCGCTGACCACCGGAGAGCTGTTTTGGCTTTCTGTCCAGCAGATGGCTGAGTTGTAACGTCGTGGCGACCATCTCCACCTGACGGCGGATTTCCTCCTTCGGGACTTTATTTACTTTCAGTCCGTAACCCATATTTTCCGCCACGGTCATATGCGGATAGAGCGCGTAAGACTGGAAGACCATCGAAACGCCGCGGTGGGCGGGGGCGACATCGTTCATCACCTCATCGCCAATCAGGACTTCGCCTTCGCTGACCTCTTCCAGTCCGGCAATCATGCGCAGCATGGTCGATTTCCCGCAGCCGGAAGGGCCGACAAATACCGCAAACTCACCGTCTTCAATCGACAGATTCACATTGTTCAGCGTCACCGTGTCGCCGAACCGCTTGGTGACATTCCTCAGTCGTATATTGGACATCAACGTTCCCCGAAAATAGTAGCCGTTATGTGCAGCGATAAGCGCGTTGTCGGATGTTTTTGTATTACGTATAACAATCAGGCGACAGAGTAGCTCAACCGCGAAAATTCATGCTCAGACTATAACTTCCAGTGTTTTAGCGCCCTATATCGAATTTTCATTTCTGTTGCGTCTGTCACACAACTGACAGTTAATTCTCGTTTTGTTGGTCGCTCAAGCGTAACGTATAACAAATCCAATTGAGCATATGAATGTGTTTTAACCCCAGTGATATCAGGTGATTTTACCGCTGTCTCATCGGATGTCGCACCATGAAAACCACTAAAATGTTATACCTTGACATGAGGGTGATAATGAAAAAGAGAACACTTACCGCACTGATCCTCTCTGCACTGGCAGCCGGCCAGATTATTAGCCTGTCGGCGCATGCGGCAACAAAACAGCTTAACGTCTGGGAAGACATTAAAAAGTCTGTTGGTATCCAGGACGCCGTCAAAGATTTCGAGCAAAAGTACGACGTTAAAGTGAATGTTCAGGAGATGCCCTACGCGCAGCAACTGGAAAAATTACGCCTTGATGGTCCGGCAGGTATCGGGCCGGATGTACTGGTTATCCCCAATGATCAGTTGGGTGGCGCGGTTGTGCAAGGGCTGCTGACCCCCCTGAATCTGGACAAAGAAAAGATTGATGCTTTTACTCCGGCTTCCATCAACGCCTTCCGCCTGGATAACATGTTGTATGGCGTACCGAAAGCGGTCGAAACGCTGGTACTGATATACAACAAAGATCTGATCGACAAACCGCTGCAAAGCCTGCCGGAGTGGCTCGACTACTCGAAAAAACAGCGTGAGCAGAACAAATACGGTCTGTTGGCCAAATTTGACCAAATCTACTACAGCTGGGGCGCTATCGGTCCGATGGGCGGCTATCTGTTCGGTAAAAACGACAAAGGTGGCTATAACCCGAAAGATATCGGCCTGAATAAACCCGGCGCGGTGGAGGCGGTCACTTTCCTGAAAAAATTCTACAGCGAAGGGGCTTTCCCGTCGGGGATCCTCGGTGATAACGGGCTGAACGCCATTGATTCACTGTTTACCGAGAAAAAAGCCGCTGCGGTGATTAACGGCCCGTGGGCTTTCCAGCCGTATGAAGCTGCTGGCATTAACTACGGCGTGGTGCCGCTGCCAAATCTGCCGGATGGCAAACCCATGAGCTCCTTCCTTGGCGTGAAAGGCTATGTGGTTTCTACCTGGAGTAAAGATAAGCAACTGGCACAGCAATTTCTCGAATTTATCAACCAGCCGCAGTACGTGAAAACGCGCTATATCGCAACCCGCGAGATCCCGGCGCAGAAGGCGATGATTGACGATCCGATGATCAAAAACGACGAAAAAGCCAGTGCGGTAGCGGTGCAGGCCGCGCGCGCCACGGCAATGCCGGGCATCCCGGAGATGGGTGAGGTCTGGGGACCGGCAAACGCGGCGCTGGAGCTGAGCCTGACCGGGAAGCAGGAGCCGCAGGCCGCGCTCGATGCCGCCGCCAGACAGATCCATATGCAAGTTGAAGCCATGCAGGCCAGTAACCAGTAACCGCTTGTTGTAGCAGAACGGGAGGGCGACCTCCCGTTGTCGAAAAGGAGTCGTACGTGATTATCAGTCCCAGCGAGAATTTTGCCAAAACGCAAGGTGCAGGCCGTCATGCATGGTGCGGGCTGCTGCTGGCCATCGTGCCGGGCTTTGGTCAGTTCTATCACCGTCAGTGGCTAAAAGGCCTCATCTTCCTTGTACTGTTGAGCAGTTTTACCGGCATTTTCTATGATTTTCTGCGCGAAGGACTCTGGGGGTTGTATACCCTTGGCGAAGAAGTGCCGCGCGATAACTCGATCTTTTTGCTGGCGGAAGGGATCATCAGCGTGCTGATTATCGCCTTTGGCGTGATGGTCTGGTATCTGTCGCTGCGCGATGCATGGATTAACGGTAAAAAGCGCGACGAAGGCAGGCCGCTCAACAGCGTGCGCAAGCAGTATCAGATGTTGCTCAGCGATGGTTTTCCCTATCTGATGATCACACCCGGCTTCATTCTGCTGGTGTTTGTGGTGATTTTCCCGATCCTGTTCGGCTTCTCCATCGCCTTCACTAATTACAACCTCTACCACACGCCGCCCGCCAAACTGGTGGACTGGGTGGGATTAAAGAATTTCGTCAATATTTTTACCCTCTCGATCTGGCGTTCGACGTTTCTTGATGTGTTGCAGTGGACCGTGGTCTGGACCTTGCTGGCAACCACTCTGCAATGCACCGTTGGCGTTCTGCTGGCCATTCTGGTCAACCAGAAAGACCTGCGGTTTAAGCCTCTGGTACGCACTATCTTTATTCTGCCGTGGGCGGTGCCGGGCTTTGTCACCATTCTGGTATTTGCCGGGATGTTTAACGACTCCTTTGGCGTGATTAACAACGCTATTCTGGCTTTCTTTGGTATTGCACCAAAAGCGTGGCTTACCGATCCCTTCTGGACGAAAACGGCGCTGATCATGATGCAAACCTGGCTCGGTTTTCCGTTTGTCTTTGCCATGACTACCGGGGTATTGCAGGCCATTCCTGACGATCTGTACGAGGCCGCGAAGATGGATGGTGCCAGCACCTGGACCCGCCTGCGCACGATTACGCTGCCGCTGGTGCTCTACTCGATTGCGCCGATCATCATCACGCAGTACACCTTTAACTTTAATAATTTCAACATCATCTACCTGTTTAACAACGGCGGCCCGGCGGTGGCAGGAGCAAACGCGGGCGGCACCGATATCCTGGTGTCGTGGATCTATAAGCTGACGATGTCCTCCTCGCAGTATGCGATTGCCGCGACCATCACCATTTTGCTGTCGATTTTTGTCGTCGGCCTGGCGCTGTGGCAGTTCCGTGCCACCAAATCTTTTAAAAACGACGACATGGCATAAGGGAAGAAAAATGGCTAAATCACAAAGTATCCGCCGCGAAAAGTGGATCCGCCTGTCGCTCTCCTGGCTGGTTATCGTGCTGGTATCAGTCATCATTATCTATCCGCTGGTGTGGACGGTCGGCGCCTCACTGAACGCCGGTAACAGCCTGCTCAGCACATCGATAATCCCGGAGAATCTCTCATTCCAGCATTATGCCGATCTGTTTAACGGCCAGGTGAACTACCTGACCTGGTACTGGAATTCGATGAAGATCAGCCTGCTGACGATGATTTTGACCTTAATCAGCGTCAGCTTTACCGCCTACGCTTTTTCGCGCTTCCGCTTTAAAGGGCGCCAGAATGGCCTGATGCTCTTTTTGCTGTTGCAGATGATCCCACAGTTCTCCGCGCTCATCGCCATCTTCGTGTTGTCACAGCTGCTGGGGTTAATTAACAGCCATATGGCGCTGGTGCTGATCTACGTTGCCGGGATGATCCCGATGAATACTTATCTGATGAAGGGCTATCTCGACGCCATTCCACGGGACCTGGACGAATCCGCACGCATGGACGGGGCCAGCAACTTCCGCATCTTTATCGAGATAATCATGCCGCTGTCTAAACCGATTGTTGCGGTGGTGGCGCTGTTCTCCTTCACCGGGCCGCTGGGAGATTTCATCCTCTCCAGCACCATTTTACGCACCCCGGACAAATACACGCTGCCGATTGGTCTTTATAACCTGGTGGCGCAAAAGATGGGTGCCAGTTACACCACCTATGCGGCGGGCGCGGTATTGATCGCCGTGCCGGTGGCCATTCTCTATCTCGCCTTACAAAAATACTTCGTCTCCGGCCTGACCTCCGGCAGCACTAAAGGATAACCACATGAAAAGATTCACACCCGCTCTGCTTGCTGTTTGTCTCTGTAGTTTGTCTGCCAGCGCTTTTGCCGCCGACGCGTTAAAGACGCGCCCGTTCAGCGGCATGCCTGCCGACTTTATTAAAGGGGCGGATATCTCAACCCTGCTGGACGCTGAAAAGCACGGAGCGAAGTTTTATAACGACAAGAATCAGCCGCAAGATGCGCTCGCTATCCTCAAAGCCAATGGCGTGAACTATGTGCGTCTGCGTTTGTGGGTTGACCCGAAAGACGCGCAAGGCCAGGCATACGGCGGCGGTGATAACGATCTGGCGACCACGCTTGCGCTGGCAAAACGCGCGAAGGCACAGGGGATGAAGCTGCTGCTCGATTTTCACTACAGTGATTTCTGGACCGATCCGGGTAAACAGTTCAAACCAAAAGCCTGGGAAAAAATGGATTACCCGCAGCTGAAAACTGCAATCCATGACTATACCCGCGACACCATTGCCCGCTTCAGACAGGAGGGGGTGCTGCCGGATATGGTGCAAATCGGCAATGAAATTAACTCCGGAATTCTGTGGCCGGAAGGTAAAAGCTGGGGGCAGGGCGGCGGTGAGTTTGATCGGCTGGCGGGGCTACTCAATTCAGCCATTGACGGGCTCAAGGAGAATCTTAAGAACGGCGAACAGGTGAAGATTATGCTGCACCTGGCCGAAGGGACTAAAAACGATACCTTCCGCTGGTGGTTTGATGAAATCACCAGACGCAACGTGCCGTTCGATGTGATTGGTCTGTCGATGTACACCTACTGGAACGGGCCGATCAGCGCGTTGCAGAGCAATATGGACGACATCAGCAAACGCTACAACAAAGATGTGATTGTGGTCGAAGCGGCTTACGGCTATACGCTGGCTAATTGCGATAACGCCGAAAACAGCTTCCAGGAAAAAGAAGAGAAAGCCGGCGGCTACCCGGGTACCGTCCAGGGGCAATATGACTATATCCACGATTTAATGCAGTCGGTTATTAATGTTCAGGGTCATCGCGGTAAAGGTATTTTTTACTGGGAGCCGACCTGGATTGCGGTTCCCGGAAATACCTGGGCGACGCAGGCGGGAATGAATTATATCAACGACAAATGGAAAGAGGGCAATGCGCGGGAAAACCAGGCGTTGTTTGATTGTCAGGGGAAAGTACTGCCTTCGGTAAAAGTTTTTAATTAACTTTGGTGTTGTCAATTTCAGGATCTTTAATATGAATAAATTTGCGCCTTTAAGCCCGAAGGTTGTCTCGCTATTGCATGGCGCGGACTATAACCCGGAGCAATGGGAGAATTATCCGGGCATTATTGATAAAGATATCGCCATGATGAAACAAGCAAAATGTAATGTCATGTCGGTCGGAATATTCAGCTGGTCAAAACTGGAACCCCGGGAAGGGGAATTTAATTTTGCCTGGCTGGATTCGGTTATTGAGAAATTATATGCGGCGGGTATTCATATCTTTCTCGCCACGCCGAGTGGCGCACGGCCAGCCTGGATGTCGCAGAAATATCCCCAGGTGCTGCGCGTCGGGCGCGATCGCGTTCCGGCACTACACGGCGGTCGGCATAACCACTGCATGACCTCGCCGGTGTACCGGGAAAAAACGCTCAAAATCAATACACTGTTAGCGGAGCGCTATGCGCAGCATCCGGCAGTACTTGGCTGGCATATTTCCAACGAGTACGGCGGCGAATGCCACTGTGATTTGTGTCAGCAACAATTCCGCGACTGGCTGAAAGCCCGTTATCAGACACTGGAAAACCTCAACCACGCCTGGTGGAGCGATTTCTGGAGCCACACCTATTCCGACTGGTCACAAATCCAGTCCCCGTCGCCGCAGGGAGAAGTGTCAATCCACGGCCTCAATCTTGACTGGCGACGCTTTAACACCGCGCAGGTCACTGATTTCTGCCGCCATGAAATCGCCCCGCTGAAAGCGGCGAATGCGCAGCTTCCGGTCACCACGAATTTTATGGAGTATTTCTACGATTACGACTACTGGCAACTCGCGCCAGCACTCGATTTTATCTCCTGGGACAGCTACCCCATGTGGCACCGGGACAAAGATGAAACGCAGCTTGCCTGCTACACGGCGATGTATCACGACATGATGCGCTCGCTAAAGGGGGGCAAGCCATTTGTGTTGATGGAGTCAACGCCGAGCGTCACCAACTGGCAGCCAACCAGCAAAGTGAAAAAGCCGGGGATGCACATTTTGTCTTCGTTACAGGCAGTGGCGCACGGCGCGGATTCGGTGCAGTACTTCCAGTGGCGTAAAAGTCGCGGTTCGGTAGAGAAGTTCCACGGTGCGATCATTGATCATGTGGGCCATCTTGATACCCGTGTCGGGCGTGAAGTATGCGCGCTGGGCGACATGCTCGAAAAACTCTCTCCGGTGATGGGGTGTCGCACCGATGCGCGTGTGGCTGTCATCTTTGACCAGCAAAACCGCTGGGCGCTGGACGACGCCGAAGGGCCGCGCAATAAAGGTATGGAGTATGAAAAAACGGTTAATGAACACTACCGCCCGTTCTGGGAGAAAGGCATTGCGGTGGATGTCATTAACGCCGACGCGGATCTGAGTCGTTATCAACTGGTGATCGCCCCCATGCTTTACATGGTACGGGAGGGCTTTGCTGAGCGCGCCGAAGCGTTTGTCGCGGCGGGTGGGCATCTGGTCACGTCCTACTGGACCGGAGTGGTGAACGAGAGCGATCTCTGCTTTCTCGGTGGCTTCCCTGGCCCGCTACGCAAACTGACTGGTGTCTGGGCCGAGGAGATAGACTGTCTGGATGACAATGAGCGCAATCTGGTGCAGGGGCTGGCGGGGAACGATGCCGGCTTACAGGGGCCATATCAGGTGCGTCATCTGTGTGAACTGATTCATGCGGAGAGCGCAAAACCGCTGGCCACTTATCGGGATGATTTCTATGCCGGTCGTCCGGCAGTGACGGTTAATCAGTTCGGCAAAGGTAAGGCGTGGCACGTAGCATCACGCAACGACCTGGCGTTCCAGCGTGATTTCTTTGCCAGCCTTATTGACGAACTGGCGCTGCCGCGCGCCGTTGAGCAGGATTTCCCACCGGGTGTTGTGGCTACTGCGCGCACTGACGGGGAAACCACGTTTGTCTTTATCCAGAACTTTAGCGCTCAGCAACAGACGATAACCCTGCCGCAAGGCTATCAGGATTGTTTGTCTGCCGCGTCGGTCAGCGGTTCGCTGACGCTGACGCCGTGGGATTGCCGTGTTGTTCGCCGTCAGGCGTAAAGTCTGACTTATGCGCCTGCCCATTCGGGCAGGCTTTTTTTTATCTGTCGAAAATCCGGAGTCGATGATGGTGAGTCTTAAATCTTTCCTGCACTACTTCTCTGAACCAAAAAATGCCGCGGCGGTGCCCCTCAGCGATGCCGAGCTGCAATTAATCCAGCGGCTGGCGCAGGCTTTTGGCGGTGCGGAGAATATTGAAAATGTCGATGCCTGTCTGACCCGTTTACGCGTAACGGTAAAAGATCTGGCGATTGTGGATTCTCAGGCGCTGCAACATGAAGGGGCGCTGGGGGTGATTATTCTCGGTCAGCAGGTGCATGCAATATTTGGCAAGCAGTCAGATGCGCTGCGCAAATTACTAGATGAGCATTTCTTTTCACGCACATAAATAAAAAGGGATACCCGCAAGGGTATCCCGAAATAGATAAAAGAAAAGCAATGACAATATAAATTCTGACAGGCAAGAGCCTGGCAGTTCTCGGAGATAAATAACGAGGGTAACGCATTAATAAACAGAATCATTTCGCGTTATATCGCGACGAGGCACAGGAAATGTCCGGGGGCTTATTTAAATAAGCGACCGCAGTTAACAAATTCAGCCAATTACGCGATAACGGGAAAGATATGTTTATTTACCACCAGGCTTCAACCTGTACGCCAAAGTTCCATGTATTATTTTTGGTTCCATCTTCGAATGATTTTCCATTTTCCGAATCATTTAAATAGGAAGCAAATACGCGTAATTCAGGACGTGACATAAATTCCGGGCCATCTGCCAGACCAACCGCGAAAGTGTATTTTTCGCCGCTCTGCTTGTAGTGGCTACCGTTTTTGTAGTCATCTTTCTGGTAGAACCCGCCGACTTCACCAATCAGGCGCACATAGTTGGTCATCTGATACTGCGCGCGGCCCACCAGTGAAACCAGGCGGGTTTTGTCGGTATATTCCGTAATGTCGTTAGCAGAGCCGTAAGTCAGTACGTGGTTCAGCGAGAACTTACTGGTAATCGGGATGAGTCCGGTGTTGATCACGCGGTAACCGCTGGCGTCGTTCACATAATGCCACATGTCATACCAGCCGCCGCCCTGCGATACCATGTTCTGCGCCAGCCCTTTGTTGGCATATTGCAGCACCAGTTTATTGTAGCCGCCAAGCATGTCCTGGCTGATTTCGCCGGTCACCATCACGCCGTCATCGGCTTCGTATAATCCGCCGTACTCTTTCTGTTTTTTGGTCGGATTAGGCATAGCGTAGTCAATGCCGAACTCTGTCCAGGCGCCTGACCACGGCTTCCAGCCCGCATAGCGAAGGTCGATATAGTTGATATTAACGTCATTGTCGTTATCGACGCGGTAATCAACATCGTTGGCATCACCCCGGATCCAGGCCACCGAGACCGCACCTGGCCCGACGCTGTAGTTTTCGATCCCTGCGCCGGAACCGGAAATATTCCAGTATTTAGTATCGATGATATGCAGGTCGTGGCGCTGGTAGTAACGTTTACCGCCCCAGATGACCGCATTGGGATCGTTGGGGATAAGCCCTTTAATTTGCAGGTTCAGCTGGCGCAGGCCGAACTGCGCGTCGTCGCCAATGGTGGTTTCGTTGTCGTTAGAACCGTCGGAAACCATGCTGACCATACTGTCGAGGTAAAAACTCACGTCATCTTTTTTATAGACCTCAGAACCCAGCTCCAGCTCGCCGTAAGTGTCGGTTTCGTTACCGAGGCGACCCAGTTTGTTCTTTTGCCACTCAACCTGTCCGCCATCGCCGGAGACGCCTACGCCGCCGCGCAGGTAGCCGTGAAAGTCGATAGGGACAGATGTCGCAGCCAGCAAAGAAGTCGAAGTCAGCGCAGTGGCTAACGCAAGAGAGAGAGTGCGTAGCGTAGTGTTCATATCATTCCTCTTATTGTTTTGTATTACGTTCACATAAGCAGTGTCATAAAATGCCTAAATGTAAAAACAGGCAAACTAACGATTGTGAATCTGTGATTAACTGCAAATAAATCAGCGTTTTTTGTTACCATTAGCGAATCTGTTCACAGTGTCTGGAGTTGTGAGCGTCATACTTTTGTTGTTAAGATGAAGCAAGGGGGATGCGTGGTGAGCGTTTTTTCAGGTCGCCCCTGTTACACTTGGCGTATAACAACATAAGGAACCGGACCATGAAGTCTAAAAGTGCAACGCTGGAAGACGTAGCCCGTCATGCGGGCGTCTCCTACCAGACCGTGTCCAGGGTACTCAACAAATCTGCCAATGTATCCGAAGCCACGCGTTTAAAAGTAGAGAAATCCATAGAGTTATTGCGTTATGTACCGAACCGACTGGCGCAGCAGCTGGTGGGTAAGCAAAGCCAGACCATCGGTCTGGTGACCACCTCTCTGGCACTCCATGCCCCTTCACAGGTGGCGGCAGCGGTGAAACGCTATGCTAACCTCGATGGCTACCAGGTATTGATTTCAATGATCGATGAGAACGTCAATCAAGACATTCAATCCGCCATTAACGAACTCAAGTCGCAACTGGTGGACAAGGTCATTATCAACGTGCCGCTGGAGACAGAAGAGGCGCAACGTATCGCCTCTGACAACGATGATATTGTCTGCCTGTTCCTGGATGTCGATCCCTACAGTTCTGTGTTTAACGTTTCGTTTAACCCGGCGGATGGCACCCGTGCGAGCGTCAAACATCTCTATGAGCTGGGTCACCGGGAGATTGCACTGCTGGCCGGACCGGAAACCTCCGTGTCGGCCAATCTGCGGTTAAAAAGCTGGTTAGATACGCTCAATAGTTATGGGCTCAAACCGGTGACCATTTTTCATGGCACCTGGGACGCGCAGAGTGGTTACGCCGGTGCGCTGCAGATGTTACGTGAAACACCGAATTTCACCGCTGTGCTGGTGGGAAACGATCAGATGGCGCTTGGCGTGCTCAGCGCATTTCATCAACACCAGGTCGCCATTCCGGGTGAGAAGTCGGTGGTAGGTTATGACGGGACCTATGAAAGTTCGTTCTTTCATCCGGCGTTAACCACCGTTTCGCTGGATCTCGATTTGCAGGGAAAGGAAGCGGTGCGCCGCCTGCTTGATAGCGGCCACGGTGATTCGGCGCGCAGTTCATCCGTGTTGCCGGCAAAGCTTATCGTCCGTCACTCCACCGGGGCAGTGCAGGAGCAGGGGATTAATCTGCAGGATATCTCCCGCCAGTTGCAGGAGATTGCACATAAATTATGGAAGTAACTCACGTCTGCTACTGACGCTGAGGCACTCCGTACCAAAAGCCGCCGCGTTTTGCTCCATCCATTTGCACAACGCCAACAGGCTGGTTGGTAAAATGCGGCTGGCATAAGGCAGGGAAGAGAAGATTGCGTCGGCAGGTAGCTACCGGCGCAATCTTCTCTACTGCGCAGGCTTTTACGATCACTTTATAAAACCACTCTCAGACTGCCGTAACCGCCCCGTGATAGCGATCAGCGCATTGACATCTTCTGGCGTCAGCTTATCGAGAAAATTCCGCCGTACGCTTTTGGCGTGTACCGGTCGTGCTGTGGCGAGTAGCTGACGTCCAGCTTCCGTAATGCTTACCGAAATACCTGCTGAGTTGTTACGGCTTCTCTGCACCAGTTCTCGTGACGCCATACGTGAAAGCTGGTGTGAAAGCCGGGATTTATCCCATTCGAGGTACTCCAGCAAGTCACGCTGTAAAAGCGCGCCATGTGGGTCTCTGATGAGTGCCATAAGGATCATGAAATCCGGACCGGACAGGCCAGTGGCATCACTGATATCTCTGACAATACGGCCCGTTATGACCTCTGCAAGCCGACGAAATCCGCGCCATGCCATCCACTCTTCATCTGAAATCTCTGCGGTGTTCATACTATATTCAGCCTTCGGGTTGATATATCAACTTTGTGGTTATACAGTAAACGTTTTAATGCCAGAGATAAAGACGCGTGTCGGACAAACTTAGCATCGCCATCATCGGTGGGGGCCCTGCGGGTCTCACGGCGGCCGTTATACTTCAGCGCCGCGGTTTTAACGTAACGCTATTCGAGGGTGAGTCTGCGGATTCTGCGCGCAGTCAGGGGGGCTCACTTGATCTGCATGCTGACAGCGGACAGGAGGCGTTGCGCAGAGCTGGCCTGCTCGGGCAGTTCATAAAAATAGCCAGGTATGAGGATCAGGAAAGCCGGATGCTGAACTATCGCACCGGAGAAGTTGAGGGCGACATGACTGCTCCTGAAGGTGAAATGGATAAACCTGAAATTGACCGCGGCGAGCTAAAAAAACTGCTGCTGAGTGGCCTCTTGGCAGAGACTATTGTGTGGGTACATAAACTTCATCACCTTGACTCAGGCCTGAACGGAAAGCATGTGCTGAATTTCAGCAACGGCAGGCGCTTTGAAGCTGACGTTATCATCGGTGCGGATGGCGCCTGGTCGCGGGTCAGGGCTTATCTGACAGCGGAACGTCCGATATACACGGGTATTACCTTTTTCGAAGGCTGGATTGATCACCCCTCAGGGCGAATCAGTGACATCGCAGGAAAGGGGTCCGCTTTTAGCTTTGGTGGTGCTCAGGCACTCATCACACAACGTAACGGTGGGGGGAGAATTTGCGTTTATGCAGCACTGAAACGCGACATTGATTTTCTCGATCAACAGATTGCCTGTTGCGGCATGACCGCCTTTGTACGTGACAGTTACAGGGGCTGGGCTTCTTCTCTGCAGTCAATCGTTAATGCTACCGGTGATTATGTCCGGCGTCCGATTTACAGCCTGCCCATGGATTTCGATTGGGTAGCGCGTCCGGGCATAACACTCATTGGCGATGCTGCTCATCTGATGCCGCCTGTTGGCGTAGGTGTTAACCTGGCAATGCTTGATGCGACAGACGTTGCTCTGGCACTGTGCGAGGCAGCGCATCCGCTCAATGAGCTACGCAATGCGCAAACCATCATTATGGAGCGTGCCCACGATATTATGCCCGGCGCAATATCTGGCTTTCAGAACTGGTTTAGCGAAAAAGAGTCACCTGAAATGAGGGGATGGGGCGGAGGCAGTTCATCCTGGCAGGAAAAGCGGTAAATATTGGCGATAAACTCGCTCAAACGGGCAGCAACGTTGATATAACAGGCCATCACCTGGAGGTGGCCTTGCTTCAACTGATTAAGGAAGGGGACGGAATACTACTGCCAGCGTATGATTTACTCAAAGCTCGCTCATTTTTTTGGTACTGAGCGGACGCGCGCATATTGCGAGGGGGGTTATGAGCGAACAGCGGATATTAATACTGTTCGCCGATTAGCCAGCATGAATATAAATACCTGCTACCGCATCATGACCGCTGCGATGAGGCGAATTTTGCTGCAATCATTTCAGATGTAAGCTGAATTCCCCCAAGGCTCCACTGTTCCGGTTCATGCTCGTCAATTCGGATCCATACTGAGCGCCGAAACTCAGGGTCGCCTTTCCCCTCAATTTCAACAATAAGGTCAGTCATTCGGTGCAGAAGTTCATTTTTTTGCTCCGGGCTCAAAATCCCTTTAATGGTTTGTACATTGACGAAGGGCATTGTATTCTCCTTAAATACCTGGGTATGAAAACCATACTCAGGTTAAGAGGCAACTGAACATATGTCAAAAGATAATTCATTACCGTACTTGTTACCTGAACTTTGCGGGCTTGCCGCAGCAGCGGAACTACTTGGAGATCAATGGGTTTTGTTGATTCTAAGGGAGGCGTTTTACGGGGTAACGCGCTTTGAAACGATACGCGAACATACAAAAATGACGAAACAGACCCTGGCCAACCGATTAAAAAAAATGACTGAACTCGATCTGCTGTGCAAAATTCCTTACCAGGAGGAGGGGGCACGTGAACGCTATGAATATATTCTGACGCCAAAAAGCCAGTCCCTGGCGCCGCTTCTTATTTCCCTGATGGAATGGGGGCATAAAAATATATTGCATGATGAGCCACATATTTCATTGGTTGATAAAAGGTCCGGGGACGTAGTACACAGCGCATTTGTATCAGTGAAGGGGGAGGTCGTTGATGCTAAAAACCTCCAGATAGTGGCTTTCAAACGTTAATTTAGCTGTTAACGTTATTCTTACAGGTTGCGACAGATAGTGAAATTCCCCTTTTTAAAGCCCCTCTGCGGGAGTACGGGCTGAGGGGAGGCGATGACGTTATTTCATGCAGAAAGAGAGGGATACCATAAACTACCGCGTTAAACCGATCGTATGAGTAAACCGAGTTACGCATGATGCGGGCTGGTACGTTTTAAGTGAATACCTGTTTCATCTGAAATGCCTGTCACTCGGTATCATCTGGCGAGATAAGACGATGCATTACCAGCGTAAAAGAGGAGCCTTGTTCGGAACTTTCTACCGTCATGTGCCAGCACAGATGTTCAACAATACGCTGAACAATCGATAATCCAAGCCCTTCGCCATGTTGAGGCGAGCCAGACTGAAAGCGCTGAAACGCATGAGGCGCAATGCTCGACGGAAGTCCGGGACCGGTATCAGAGAGGGTTAACGTGGTGCCGCGCAACGTCAAACGAACTTCGCCTTCAATAGTGTACTGGCAGGCATTGCGTAGCAGGTTCCAGATTACGCTGCGTGCCAGTTCAGCATTAGTTGCAAGATGGATTTGCTGCGGTGCGTCCAGCCTGAGTTCGACGTTTTTTCTTGCCAGCCAGGGCTGGCAACGCGCCATGCACTCCTCGATCAGTGGGCGCAACGAGACGCTGGCTATGGGAAGCGTATGCGGATCCCGGGAGAGTAACAGCAGGCATGTCAGTTGACGCTCCATTTCCTGAGTGGTGCGCACGGCTCGCTGCGCGACCGGCAGTAAATGACTGTCCGCTGGTAACTGATGCAGCAGGGTTTCTGCTGCACCGGCAATGATAGCCAGCGGTGTGCGTAATTCATGGCTGGCATCTCCCGCGAAACATCGCTCACGGTGCAAAAAACGCTCAAGTTCGTCACTGTGTTGGGCAAATGCGCGCGCCAGCACACCGATTTCATCATTCGAGTCCATGAACGGTAAAGGCTTTTGGTTGAGCTGCACTGCGTTCGCAAGCCTGGTAATGGGGACGGTAACACGCGCCGAGGTGAGACGTCCCATCCAGAATGCACCGAGGATACATAGCCCAATGACAAGCGGCGCAAAACTGTCAATCAACAACTCAAGACCGGCGTAACGTTCGCCATCCTGCAACAAATAAAAGCGCTGTGAATTAAGGTCAAAAACCAGCAGGTGGCGGTACTCAGACTCTTCCAGCCGGTGGTAGCCCGGCGCGAACCGGAGCAAGGTATCGGGGACGGTCTGGGTGCTGTACAGCAGGTTACCTGCGGGCAGGGTCGGAACGATGCCACTGGCGACATCTTCTTTCAGATGTGGCGCCACCTCATAGAGGTTTTCTGTCATTACCCATGCTCTGAGCTCATCGTAATCAAGCTGTTCTGCCACGACTAAAAACGCCATGACGGCAATCATCAGCAATACAAACGAAACAGTTATGCGCGTTTTAAGCGTCATCTGGCGGTAAAGGGATTTCATGAGTACTGGGCGGCCCCTGGTCGTTATTCTTCAGAAACCCCGAAGGGCTTATGCAGGCGAAAACCGATGCCATGTACCGTTTCTATCAGTGCAGGTGTGAAGTTTTTGTCAATACGCTGTCGTAAATCATGAATATGTGTGCGCAACGCGCCACTTTCCGGCGTTTCATCGCCCCAGAGCAGGTACTCCATCTCATGTTTCTTAACCACATCTGGCGCAGAGCGCATCAGACACAACAGCAATTTATGCGTGCTTGGTGTCAAGTTGATGATTTTCCCCTGTCGCCATGCCTGCGGTGCGCTGGCATCCACGACCAGATCTTCCCATTTTAACGTCCCCTGAACTTGCCGGCCCTGAGCCCGGCGGACCAGCGCCTGGATACGAGCGTCCAGTTCCCTGAGAGAAAAGGGTTTAATGAGATAATCGTCAGCCCCAAGCGCAAACCCCTGTACCCGATCATCTACAGGATCACGTGCCGTCAACATCAGTACTGGCACCGGGTTTTGATAATCGCAGCGAAGTTTACTGCACAGTGTCATGCCATCCATACGCGGCAGCATCAGATCAAGAAGGATAGCGTCGTAATTATTCTGTGTTGCCAAACGCAGGCCTGTGACACCGTCACGTGCATCATCCAGGACATACCCCAGCGGCTCGAAAAAGTCATAAAGATTGGCAACCAATTCGGGGTTATCTTCGATAATAAGGAGGCGAGTCATAAGAAAATTGACGTATTCATAAAATGGCCGAATACCTTAACAACTTCCTGACACGGACTTATTGATACTCAGCACATTTCTGACACGCTGAGAACAGAGCATGTTTCTTCGTCCTTCATCGTTTCGGCTCAACCCCGTACAACTGACCTGGGTCGCAGCCTTGTTCTTTACGACCGTGGGTAATATTTCGCTTTGGCAAACCCTCTGGTTACAGATTGAGTTCTGCAGCATTGACCAGGTACTGTTCTTTATCAGCCTGCCTTTTTCCCTTTTCTGCTGCATAAACCTTTTTCTTACGCCGTTAATGATTTTGCCGTACTTACGTAAGCCCTTGTTAGTCGTGCTGGTGATTATCAGCGCCGGTTGTACTTATTTCATGCTTCGCTACGACATACTTATCGATCGCAATATGGTGCAGAGTCTCTTTGCAGGCGCTACGGCGGCTAAACTCATTTTGTCTTTCTCCATGCCTCTGGCGCTGAGCCTGTTTTTTCTGGGTGTTTTACCTGCGGCGGCGATAATTTATATACCGACAAAAAAACCAGGCTCACTCTCAGATACGCTCTTTTGGTGGCTGAGCCATATTCTGGTGACCCTGACTCTTTTTGCCGCAATACTACTTGCACTTTATAAGGATTACGCCTCACTGCTGCGCGACAACAGGCATATAAAAGATCAGGTCGTGCCATTTAACATAGTCAGGAATACCCATAGCTACCTGGAACAGAAATCTGGCGTAAAGCCACACTCCTTACGGGCCGTGGTGAAAAGGGCGAGCCGGGTTGTTATGCTGTCAGGCGCAAAATCCGCCAGGTGACTCATTTGCTGAGCAAAAGTTTGCCCCTTGTCTTAAGGATAATGAAAATCAGCGGTTGAGGGGATAA
Source organism: Phytobacter palmae (assembly GCA_900112785.1). Lineage (GTDB taxonomy): Bacteria > Pseudomonadota > Gammaproteobacteria > Enterobacterales > Enterobacteriaceae > Phytobacter > Phytobacter palmae. Next base: position 17,847 of record FONB01000023.1, read on the forward strand.
GGCGCATGTTTTCGCCCGACAGGTTAACCGGCCGGGCATGTTTCACCGGTCAGACCGGATAGCTAATCGCTTCCGGCTGGCGCTGCATAATGACTTTACCGTGACGAACAGATGCCAGCACTTTCGCCTGGCGGCACAGCGCATCGTAATCATTTTCCGCATCCAGGATCAGCAGGTTTGCCGGGCGCCCTTCGGCAATGCCGTAGTTATCACCCAGGCACAGCGCCCGGGCGCTGTTATCGGTAATAAGATCGAGGCAGCGCTGCAAATCTTCATATCCCAGCATGTGGCAAATATGCAGCCCGGCGTCGAGAATGCGCATGATGTTGCCGTTGCCCAGCGGATACCACGGATCCTGAATGGAGTCCTGAGCAAAGCAGACATTGATCCCGGCACGGTCCAGTTCTGCCACCCGTGTCACGCCGCGACGTTTCGGCCAGGTGTCGAAGCGCCCCTGCAGGTGGATGCTTTCGGTCGGGCAGGAGATAAAATTGATCCCGGACGTTTTTAACAGACGGAACAGTTTCGAGCAGTAGGCATTATCGTAAGAGCCCATGGCGCAGGTATGACTGGCGGTGACCTGTGCGCCCATTCCCCGTACCCGGGCTTCTTCGGCCAGCACTTCAAGGAAGCGCGACTGCGGATCGTCGATTTCATCGCAGTGCACATCCACCAGGCAGCCATGGCGCTGGGCCAGGTCCATCAGGAAAACCAGCGAGCTGACGCCTTTATCGCGGGTATTTTCATAGTGGGGAATGCCCCCCACCACATCAGCGCCCATCTCGATAGCGCGGGTCATCAGCTCACGTCCGCCGGGGAAGGATTCAATGCCCTCCTGGGGAAAAGCAACGATTTGCAGGTCGATAAGATGGGCGGCCTCTTTTTTCACTGCCAGCATCGCCTCAAGCGCTGTCAGGGACGGATCGGTCACATCAATATGGGTACGCACGTGCTGCACGCCGTTATCGCGAAGCATACCGATGGTTTTCAGCGCTCGCTGGCGGGTATCCTCAACCGTTACGCTCTCTTTGCGCTGGCTCCAGCGGCTGATCCCCTCGAAGAGCGTGCCGCTCATGTTCCACTCCGGCTCGCCCGCCGTCAGGGTGGCATCGAGATGGATGTGTGGCTCGACGAACGGCGGGATAACCAGCTTTTGTTGTGCGTCGAGGTCGCCAGCCCCGGTTACCGGCGTTGAGGTCTGCAAAGTGATGCTCTTAATCACAGTGCCATCTATTTCAAGCGTATAGAGCGCTTCTTTATGGCGCAGACGCGCGTTGATAATTTTCATAAATGTTCCCGTAAATGGTTTTGTGACATACGCCAGATCGTCAAAGCGACCGAGGCGTTGAGATGAAATTGCGGATGGTTAATCGGATAGCTGGTCAGCTTTTCAATGCGCTGGATGCGTTGATGTAATGTGTTGCGGTGAATGCCAAGCCGCCCGGCGGCCCTGACCACGTTCCCGTTCTCCTGAAGCAGCGTCTCCAGCGTCTCCATTAACAGCCACGGACTTTTGCGATCGCGCTCGATCAGGCAGCCGAGGGTGTCATGCAGAAAATCGCTCAACAGCGCCGGGTCGCCGATCGCAGAGAGGAGTTTGATAAAACCCAGCTGTTGATAGTCGGTAATGCGCTGGGCCGGACGCAGAGTATCGCTAAGATCCAGGGCCTGACGCGCCTGTGACAGCGCGCGCTGATAGTCCTGTAGTTGCTGCACCCTCGCAGAAAGGCCGCACAGCAGTGACAGCCCATCGTCACCTTCCGCGAGTGTCAACAGCCACTGCTGTAACCACGTTTTCTGCTGATAGAACTCTCCGTCCTCATCCGGGAGCAGAAAGATAAACATATTGCTGCGTTCTACCAGCGGAAAGGGGTTCTCCTGCTGATTAAGTTGCTGCTGTAATCGCTGGCGTATGGTCCGGCGGGCCTGCTGCAACCATGCTTCGGCCTGTCCGGGCGGAAACTGGCGAAACAGATTCTGTATCCCCTCAAGGCGCAGGGCAACCACCCGTAAGGGGCGGGTAAAATCCAGGCGCTGGTGGATAGCACGTTGCTGCAGGATTTGTAGATCGGGAAAATCTCCGGTTAATAATTGCAGCAGAATATCGCGCTGGGATTGCAGGGCGCTTTCGCTGCGCACCAGCGCGGTGCCGATGCGTTCGGTGACAATCACCATCTTTAGCAGATAGGGCTGCTCGATGAGTGGAATGCCAAGCTCATCGGCAAGAGCTATCAGGCGCGGTGGGATCGCCTGAATATACGCATCCCCGGTGAGGATAACCATTCCGGCAATCCCGCGCTGCTTGCCTTCCATCAACAAATGGACCAGGTTGTCTTCATCCCGGGGATGGTTGATTCCGGTGATAAAGACCAGCTCCCCGCCCATAATCCATTCGGCGATATTTTCATTTTCCGCCACGTAGTACCAGCGAACCGCGAGCTGTAGCCCCTGTTTACCCGCGCGCAGGCGCATGGCGGAGAGTTCCTCCAGGGCAAGGATTTCGCTGACCGTCAGGCTCATAACTACTGCTCCGCGACCGAATCAGCGGCGGGCTGGCGTTTGCTCAGACGGGTCAGGGCGATATAGACCAGCGCGGAGACGCTAATGCCAACCAGCGGGGCTATCCATGGCGACAGGTAAGCCACCACGGCGCCCACGGCGTAGGCGCCAAGCCCCAGCCAGTTAAAGCGCGGTAAGCGGGCAGTTTGCAGTAGCGGATAGCGGCCAGCGCGATAAAACCAGTAGTCGGCGAGGATAACACCGCCGATGGGCGGAATAATGCTGCCCAGCAGCACAAGGAAAGGGATCAGCATTTCATACATACCGCCAATCGCCAGAACAATGCCAACACCGGCTGCGACTACGGTCAACGTACGGCGGCGCTCGCTGCGCAGCAGATGGCAGGCGGCGGCAGAGACGTTATAAATCGTGGGTCCCTGAATGGTCAGCAGATTGAGGCACAGCATCACCACCGCGGCGACGGAGAGCCCTTGCAGAATCAGCACTTCTACAATATCAGCCTGCTGGTAGACGATGGCGCACCACGCCCCGGCAACAATCATCAGCCCGTTGCCGATCAGGAAGCTGCTCATGCTGGCAACGATAGCGGTACGGCTGGAGTTGGCCAGCCTGGTCCAGTTCGTTGCCTGAGTTGCGCCGCTGGCGAAGGTGCCGAACACCATGGTGATGGCTGCCGACCAGGTCATGGTTTCGCCTGGTTCGATTTTTGTCATTGCCTGCCAGCCGCCGGCGTGATGGGCGGCAAGGTACATCGAAACTACCAGCAGAATGAACATCAGCGGGACAGAGACGCGAGATAGCGCGTCCAGCCCTTTGTAGCCCACCAGCGCGGTGACGCAGAACAGGATCCCGAAGAGGACCATTAAAGGTATGGTCATAACGGCGGGCAGGGCGAGAATTTTGACCAGCGAGATGGCGACCGTCGCGGTACCCCAGGCGTACCAGCCCAGTTCGGCGAAGCCGAGAATAAAATCGGCGAGTTTGCTGCCGATTTCCCCGAAGCAAAAACGGCCCATCAATACGGTATTCAGCCCGCTGCGTGCGGCAATCCAGCCGAGTGATGCGGCGTAGAGGGCCAGCAGAAAGTTACCGATAACCGCAATCCACAACAGATTAACGATAGAAAAAGAGACGCCAAGTTTGCCGCCTGCGAACATTGTGCCGGTAAAAAAAGTAAAGCTGAACAGAACCATGGAGATCGAAAATACGCCCTTACGCCCGGAGGCTGGCGCTTCGATAAGCGGAAAATCATTGCTGCTTGACATAGTTAAACCTCTGAGTGGCTATCTGAATGGCTACGCAGAAAATAGCAAGAGGTATGCCAAAATTATCCGTGCAGAGGTAACACAACGAAGTGGGCACTTTGCACATAAAATTCGATTAATCAGCAGGTCATTGTCAGCATATTGTGCATGGTGCAAATATTCGCACCATAACAGAGCAGCGGCGAACAGGGCTGTGTTTGCGTATATCCACTCTGAAAGAGGGACAGGAGAGTTGCCCGGAAAGGGGAAAGTTCAGCCGGGAAGGCTTGAGCGAAGAGGGGACGTTAGCGCTTTCGGCTTATTGTCACGACAACAGATCTCTGCAGAAAGGGGGCGACTCATTATCGCAACATTTGCCCGGAAAGAGGCTGGCTTACCGCAGGTTTACTTTTTACAGCGCAAACGCAATGATGCTCAACCTCTTCCTGCACTCTTCTGCATTAAGCCACAAGAGGTAAACGTCGTCAGATCTGCTACAAACGGATAATGCGTTTCCCGCACACGCTCCGGAATTGAAAGAGCGAAACCCTTAGTTTTCGAGTGCCGCAAGGATGGTGGCTTCCATTTTTTCCGGGGTGGTGAACGGCGCAAAACGCTTGAGCGGTTTACCGTCGCGCCCAATCAGAAACTTAGTGAAGTTCCACTTGATCCGCCTGCCAGGCAGGCCGGGCAACTCATTTTTCAGGTAACGAAACACCGGGTGCGCGGCGCTTCCATTGACCTCTACTTTCTCAAACATCGGGAAGCTCACACCATAATTGATGTAACAGGTCTGAGCGATTTCCCCGGCGCCGCCGGGTTCCTGCTTACCGAACTGGTTGCAGGGGAAACCCAGTATCACCAAACCCCGGGCGGCGTACTTCTTATAGAGCGCCTCAAGGCCGCCGTATTGTGGCGTGAAGCCGCAATGGCTGGCGGTATTAACGACCAGGACTACCTTACCCGCGTAGTCGGCCATAGAGATAAGCTGGCCGCTCAGACTGGTGGCTGTAAGCTGATGAAAAGTAGTCATAGCGTAATCCTCAAAACAGAACCTCTTCGATGCCGGCATTGCCACGTAGTGTGTTAACGCCGTAGCAGGGGAAATGATAAGGGTTAATATCGGTTATCCCCACGCCTTATTTTGTATAACGACTCTGTACCCATCGGGATCAATAAACGTCTTTCCGTTCACATCCCAATAAGGATTAAAGGAACGAACCTCTTTGAAACCCGCCTCGGCCATTCTTGCGCAGGTCTCTTTCCACTCATCTTTTTCCGGATAATAGAGAACAAGCAAGTCTTCTTCTGTCCAGGAAGGTGACACCGGATGGTGCTTGCATACCGTCATTTCAATATGCCAGGGCAATCCTTCGCAACCTGACATTATGCCGTTGAAACCGTCATGATCCGTGAATTCAGCAATTTTTTTCAGGCCCAATCCATGGCTGTACATCAGAAAAGATCTTTCAAGATTAGTAACGGGTCTGGCAATGCGCATGTGAGTAAACATTGCGGATATTCCTTTTAATCTATTAAGTCTGCGAAATCTGTCCTGATTTTACATACGAATAGCTTTTTGATTTGTCCGTTAGAGTCATGAAGCGAGGAGCGGACATACCCGCCATAAAGTACGGCGCAACCCCGCCGTGTTAAGAGTGAGCGTAAGTATTTTATTGCAGTTGATTGATTCTAGTAATGATTTCTGGCCCCTGGCCGGAAAGCATGCTTTTTAGCGAAATAAGCACAAAGAAATGCGACAGCCATTAACGTCAGGAGCGCCCATGGAAATGATACTGCACCGGCATTATCGAGGAGCAGACCTCCGATAACGCCGCCGCTGGCAATTGCCAGATTCCATGCGGTGGTCACCATCGCCTGAGCCACATCGACATGATTACCGGCTGCATCAGCCGCCGCCGTCTGCATCTGGGTTGACGCACCCCCGAATGACCACCCCCAGACGATAATACCCACGAAGACTATTACGGGTTCCCGCATGCCTGCAGTCAGCACCAGTGAAACAGCTGCCAGCGCCACGAGGCTGAGCAGAACAAGTCTGCGCAGATGACGATCAACCAGCGCGCCGGTTACCCAGATGCCAACAAGTGCAGCAAGACCAAAGAGAAGCAGGATAAGACCGATTTGCGAGGTCAGGCCCGAGAGTGTCAGAAAGGGGCCGATAAACGTATAAAGAATGTTATGTGCTGTCATCCAGAGAAAAATGACCGCCAGAACCGGGCGAACTCCGGGCATCAGGAAGACGTTCCACACGGATAATCGCTGCGCAGCTTGCTGTCCCGGCAGGTCGGGAACTGCAACCAGCGTCCAGATTAACAAAATGACCGCCAGTGCTGCCATGAGCCCGAACGGCACTCTCCATCCCATCATGCCGCCCAGCCATGTCCCCGCAGGCGTCCCCAGCGACAGGGCAACCGGAATTCCCACCATAGCAATAGCCAGCGCGCGGCCCTGCAAATCTACCGGAACGAGGCGCCGCGCATAGCCAGCCAGTATTCCCCAGGCAAGCCCTGCAGCTACGCCGGACATAAATCGGGCAGCCAGCGTCAGCCAGTAGCTGGAGGAAAGGGTGGTAATGGTATTGAAAACCAGAAAGATCCCGATGGCCACCAGCAACACTTTTTTACGGCGCCATCCACTTGTCAGCACCGTTAGCGGGATAGCTGCAAGAAGCGAACCCAGTGCATAGATACTGACCAGTTGGCCCGCCATTACCTGCGATACGCCAAGGCCTGCTCCGATTTGTGAAAGCAGGCCCGCCGGCAGGGTCTCAGTCAGGATGGCAATGAAGCCGGTCATAGCAAACGCCAGCAGGGGTAGCAGAGGTAAGCGGCGTTGTGTCGTGGTTTCACCTGATTCAGTTTCAGCGTACACGTTGGATCCTTTTGAAGAGTTAAAAAGCGAAAGCAGCACCCGGAATCAATTCTGAGTTATGTACCAATCAGTATATAATTCGAAAACTATAGCCCGGACCGGAGGTTGTCAAGCACATATGTATCGATTAGTATTTATGTAAGTTTTGCTAAAGCAGGAGCGGATATGGCAAAGATGGGACGTCCACGATTATTTGACCGGGAAGAGGCAGTTCGTCAGGCGATGTACCTTTTTTGGCAGTATGGCTATGAGTCTACTTCTCTCGCCCTGCTTAAAGCACATCTCGGCAACGGCATTACGGCACCGAGTTTTTATGCGGCATTTGGTTCGAAAGAGGCGCTGTTTGAAGAAGTTGTTGATTGCTATTTGTCGACTTATGGCCAGGTTAATGATTGCCTCTGGGACGATACTCTTAAACCGCGTGAGGCCACTGAACTGGCGTTGCGTCGTTCAGCAAAAATGCAGACAGAGCAGGGGCACCCAAGCGGTTGCCTGATAGCGTTATCCGTCAATACCTGTTCGCCCGGACACGAGCATATCCGCAAGATGCTGGAAGTACGACGCACCCGTACCCGCGAAGGGTTCCTTAACTGTGTCCGCAGAGCAATAGATGCGGGTGAACTGGCCGCAGATACCGATGCGCGGGCGCTGGCTATGTATTTGCACAGCTTTGAGATAGGCCTGTCAACTCAAGCGCGTGATGGGGCAACAGGCGAAGAACTTAATACCTCGGTATCATTCGCGATGAAGGGCTGGGACGCAAATCGTGTAGTGAGTGTTAATTAACGAGAGCGTGATACGATTAACCTCCGCTCCTGGCACAACAGGGGATGAGCAGGCTTCTGCGGCCGGCGTCTGACGGGCCGCCAATTTTGCTCAGTATTCTTTTGTATCCCGATGAGCAATCATCAGGAAATATATGAAATCAGGCAATTCGAGAGGTATGGCAAATCAGGGATGGCTGCCGCCGGAATACTGGCGGGACTCCACCAAAACCTGAACGATAATTTGGGTCGCAATAGCGGCCTTTTTTATGCCTGCCGTGTAAATTGCAGGCACAATCCGGCATCTATCGCCGCAGCGGTAGCAGAACGGCTGGCAAACCCGCTCGTTTTCGTCATACAGCGCTGGCCTGAACAGTCCGGCTATTCTCACCAGATTATGCAAACTGAAATCATTGGAACGGCTCATGAATATCCACTTCACAACCTTCACCCCGGACAGCCCGGGATTTGCGGAGTTAAAATCGCAGAGCATCGCTGAAGGGTTGAACATGCTACGCCGACTGGAAGAAAACTGGCTAAGCGGACAAAACCGCTTTGACAGGCCCGGAGAAAAACTACTTGGGGCTTATGCTGATGGTTTAATTGTTGGCGTGTGCGGACTTAACATCGATCCTTTTACGCAAGAAACTGGTACCGGACGTCTGCGACATCTCTATGTAGACACGCGATGGAGAAGAAATCGGGTTGGCAGCGGTTTACTCAGCGAAATACTGAGGGACGCTGATCTCTGGTTTGATTTTATCAACACGAACGCGCCATCATCGGCATTCACCTTCTATGAACGGGCTGGCTTTGTCGCTTTGTCTGGTATGGACAAAGTTACACACCACTTATGCCTGAGAAAGCCCGTACGGTAATACACTCTCGTTTTGGCTACACCGCCCATTGTGCCCAGTGCCAGACTGGCCTGATGGCATTCCCATCCGCCGCCCGGGTCAGAATTTGACGGCCTTCGTTCTAAAGCAACCGAACGGCTGCTCAGAGCGAATAACGGAAGCTAGTATTAGCTTTTGTGGGGTCGTGATATGCCAACAGGAGACGCCATCAATCAGGAAACATATACGTTGAAATCACTGATTTCCGATGCTAAAAGATGAAGAGCATGTTTTAAGATTCTTAGTATTTACTGATTCTCAACTTAACAGAGCACGTCTGAAAATGATTAAGTTAGTTAAGCCAGTGACAACCGCGACCACCACCGAAACCTTCGGCGGCGTGTGCGCATCTGTGACTGACTTCTGACAAAACAGATTCTGACTCCCCGCCCAACCGGACGGGGAAGGAAATCTCTCCGTTCATGACTTACTGAATGGAGATACATCATGATTTCATCTGAAAATGCACTTTTAGTTATCGATATGCAGCAGGGGCTTTTCAGCGGCCCCTCTTCACCCCATTGCGCAGACTCGGTTTTGTCAAACATTTGCCTGCTTATAAAAAAAGCCAGGCAGGCGCAAGTGCCGGTATTTTTTGCCCGTCACACCGGACCTGACGATTCCCCCTTCTCTGAGCAAAGTCCCTTAACACAACTGATACCCGAAATGAGGGTGAATGCTGAACTCGATGTCGTTTTCATCAAAAAGTATCCCAGCTGTTTCCGGAATACCTGTCTTCAGCTTCAGCTCGGCAAGCGGGGAATAAAACAACTTGTCATCGCCGGGATGAAAACAGAATTCTGTGTGGACACTACCTGTCGTGCAGCGCCTGAACTCGGGTTCAGAACCGTGCTGATTTCAGATGCGCATACAACAATGGATAACCGCTACCTGGCAGCTAACGAAATCATCAACCATCACAACACCACCCTGGCAGGCCCATTTGTAACACTTGCGACAGCTGCGGACTGGAGCTTTTATTCTGAGAAATGAGTTAAAACAGAGAACCGCCCACCGGGCGGCTGAAGTGCAAAAGTCCGCTATGAGCGAGAAGCGGAAGTTCACAACTCCCACAACTCCCACAACTACATGACTAACATTGAGGTGTCGTAATCAACGGAGAGCAGGTCATAGTCATTTTAGCTGCTTCAAGGGATAAGAGTTCGTGGTACTGGAGCCGTCACTGTAGAGCTCGGTAATAATTATTTTTTTACCATCAATAGCATATTTGACTGTACTGTCCGCAGGATCATCCCGCCAGCGACCGGTGCTGTCAGGATTGTCAGATGCCCACATAACTTGATCACCTATAAGTTTGCACTTGATTGCCCAACGGGTGCCATCGTTCTGTCGGACATAATGTACGTAGGCATGGACTGACCCCGCCCCGGTAGACGATCCTGCCCTATAGTTTGAGCATAGGAGGAGCGTATGGGCACACCACGATTTACACCTGAATTTAAGGAAGAAGCCGTCCGTCAAATAACGGAACGCGGTTATTCCGTTGCCGAAGTATCTGACCGCCTGGGCGTGTCTGCACACAGCCTCTACAAGTGGCTACGGACTGTCAAACCTGATAACAGCGAACAGCATGCCCGGGATTTACTGGAAGCCAAAAGCGAGATCCTGAAACTCCGGGCGCAGCTAAAACGCACCGAAGAAGAACGGGATATCCTGAAAAAGGCCGCGCGGTACTTTGCAAGGGAGCCCGACTGAAGTACCGCTTTATCAATGAGCACCGCACTGTATGGGGTGTGATGACAATGTGTCGGGTACTGAATGTCGCCCGGGCCGGGTTCTACGCGTGGCTGCATAACCCGGTCTCGGCGCGTGATAAAGATAACCAGCGTCTGCTGATGCTTATCCGCGACTCATATTCACTGAGCGGAGGCGTATACGGTTACCGGCGGGTTCATGGCGACCTGAACGAAATCGGGGAGACCTGCGGCAAAAACCGGGTGGGTCGTATTATGCAACTGAACCGGATCAAAGCCGTGCGCGGCTATAAAGCGCCGCGTCGTATCGCCGGCAGGCCTTCAGTGGTTGCCCCTAATCGCGTGCAGCGGCAGTTTACTGTTGTCCGGGCCAATCAGGTCTGGGTTACAGACATCACTTACATCCGCACCTGGCAGGGCTGGTTGTATCTGGCGGTGGTTATCGACCTCTTCGCCCGTAACGTGGTTGGCTGGTCGATGAAGCCCACTCTCTCTCGCGAACTGGCTCTCGACGCGCTGATGATGGCCGTCTGGCGTCGAAAACCGGACGGTGAGGTTATCGTACATAGCGATCAGGGCAGCCAGTACGGCAGTGACGACTGGCAGCGCTTCTGCCGGGCTAATAACCTGGCCCCGAGCATGAGCAGGCGTGGCAACTGCTGGGATAATGCGGTGGCCGAATCGTTCTTCAGTTCGCTGAAAAAAGAGCGGATCAGAAAACGCATCTATAAAACCCGGGATCTGGCCCGGGCCGATATCTTCGATTACATTGAAGTGTTCTACAACCGGGCCCGGCGCCACAGTCACCTCGGCGGCGTCAGTCCGGAGGCCTTCGAGCAGGCCTCATCGTGAGGACAGAATTTGTCTACAGGCGTGGGGTCAGTCCA
>FONB01000014.1 GCA_900112785.1 Phytobacter palmae
GGCGAAATGCGCGGTGGATAATTCAAATTTTATCTTCATGGACTCACCCTATTATTCACTGTTCCAACCCCCAACATGTCAAAGCGCTTTCCTGATCCCGTCGCTCTACCTGCCCATAACAGCCGTTCGCCTGGCCTTTGGTTAACCGGCAGTCACGGCCACCATCTTTAATCCACCAGCGGATTGCTTCACAGGCACCTTTGCGGTCGCCAGCATTAATGCGTTGGTAGAACGTTGAGGGGAAACATTTAGAGGGGCCGATGTTGTACGCGCAGAATGACGCAATGCCTACTTTCTGCGGTTCAGTCAGCGGAACGTGGATGTTTTTCTGTACCCACGCAAGCGCCTTATCGCGCTCGACAGCGTTAACCTTCTTGCACTGTTCCTCTGTCGCTCTCTGGCCTTTAATAACAACCTTACCATTCATAACCGTTACACCATGACACAGTGACCAGACGCCACCTGGATCAACAACGGCCACCAGTGCATTACCTTCTTTCTCGCTGATGAACTGATCAAACAGTACCGGCGCTGATGCACCTGCAGCGATGAGAGACATCATTGCAGCGCTAAGCTTTGCTTTCTGCCCCATCACTCACCCCTGGCGGCTTTGCGCCGATCCTCTTTGATTTTGAAATACAGATTGGTCAGATACGTCAGCAGACCAAAAAGAATACTTGCGAGAACGCCTAACGCTGCCCACTGCGAGGGCGAGACTTTATCCAGAAGCTGGAGCACCCAGAACCCTCCGTTTGCTCCGGCAAAACCGTAGCTCACACCAGTTGTGATTTTGTCCATTCGATACATACTCCACCTCCACGTTAGGGAAGTGCTGTGTTAGTTAGATAGGTAAAGGAGACCTAGACTTCGGGCGTTTAATTAAAAAGAAGATTTACTATGGTTTCCAGAAGCCAGAAATGGAGAAACCAACAAATCGAGGTTTGAGATTTGCTTTAAGTTCGTAGCGGAGTAATCACTCTTAGCATGTTACAGCTAAAAATGCGGACCGCAGTAGTGTTTTTTGTTAATTTCTTGGGTATAACAAAAGAAGTTAGATTTAGTTTTTATCTCGAAAGGATACGTGATGAGTACCAAGAAGAAATGTTTTATTGTTACACCTATTGGAAATTCTGAGTCAACAACCCGAAGGAAAGCGCAGGGGATTTTAGATGCAGTTTTGCGCCCCGTACTTGAAGAAAAACAATTTGAAGTGTTTGTTTCCCATGAAATGTCTGAAATCGGCTCGATAACAAAACAAGTTATTGAACACCTACTGAAAGATGAGTTAGTTATAGCCAACCTGACAGAACTAAATCCTAATGTCATGTATGAATTGGCAGTGCGTCATGCAGCCAGATTACCTGTAGTAATTATAGCCGAAGAAGGAACCATTCTTCCTTTTGATCTTTCAGATGAAAGAACTATTTTTTATAAAAATGACATGTTAGGCTCATATGAATTCAAGCCCATTTTTTTGAAAAATTTAGAATCAGCTTTGAGTGATGATGCACCTGATAATCCTATATATCGTGTTTCTCAATCACTATTGATACAAGAATCCACAGAGACAATGCCAGCCGATAAATACATAATCGAACGAATAGATAATCTGGAAAAAGTGATAATAAACAATATAATGGGTGCGAGCAGAGCGTCCCCCAGCCCAAAAGTATTCGGCTATGAATTAGAATTATCAGGTCAAAGTGACACGCTGGTCGATTTCATGAGAAAATTATCGCTTACCCCAGGGGTTCTGAAAGTCAAAAGAAAATTAAATCTTATTAAAGGAAATGGAAACCAATTTTTATATTTTGAGTCTATGTTTGAAAGCATCGATTTTGGAGAAATTAAAGAAATTGCCAAAGGGTTAAACCTCGAAGTTATTGGTCTTTCCGCGAAGAATATTATCCCTTAGCCGTAATATCAACCTCTCGCCGTATGTGCGAGAGGTTATGTTATTAGGAAAGCAATCTTAAACTTCCATTTCTAGATTTATATTTAGCATTGATAAACATCCATCTATGAATCCCTCAGCCATCATCATTTCGATACGAATTTGTTTTTCACTTTTTTTCCTATTTTTTGCTATCTTCCTTTTTGAAACCTTATAGACATAATGAAAAACCAGTAAGTCATAATCGTAAGGCCGCTTCTGTTTCAGACGCGTCATGCACCCTTCAATCGTGAGACCATCACCGTCGGAACACATGGGACGGGTTTTACTCGTTTGCGGCAGCAGCCCCTTAAACCCAGCTGCTATTGGTGAATAATCGATGCCACAAGAATCGCTGGCCGCCCAGGTACCCCATAATTCCAGAACTTTTTGAATGTCGCGCATAGTATTCTCCAGATGTCAGGCCAGTACGCCGAGCGCAAAGGCACGGTCCAGCAATTTGATAATGAGTTCAGGTTGTGTGCCGTACTGGCGCTCGAACCCCGCCGGGCTGTTGTGAAGCTCGGTATGGTGTTTTCTACAAAGCGGGATGGTAAACGCGTCGTGGGCTTTGGTCGCCATCCCACCCTGCCCCCAGCCAATCAGATGATGAGCATCATCGGCGGGGTTGCCGCAGCACGTGCACGGTTGGGTCTTCACCCAGGCCAGGAACTTTGGATTTTCCCAGCGAGTGCGTTTTGGTCGCGCATAAAGCGTCTGCGGCGCCACGGGATCAACCGTGACTGAAACCACGGGTTTTGCGGCTGGTGGCTGAGGTAATGCCGCCTTTTTGACTTTCTCCGCCAGTATGCTGGTGGCTGGCAGAGACGGGACAATATCGGATTCGCGCATAACAGACGACATTGTTTCGACGGGCAAACCAAGCACCCGGCGGGAAACTTCTTCCGGTATGGCATGAGTAACTCCCCGGAGAATGGCCCACCAGCACAGCTCTGGCAGAGTTACTTCGTGGTCGTCAGCAAATCGCAGCTCACCGCGAATGGCGCGCAAAATCCAGGTGGCGGCATTTTTGGCTACGATTTGATCCAGTTCCTGGCTGGGGGCTTCACGCAACTGGTTATCGCAGTGCCAGCAAAGCAGTGCGGCGCCACCGGCATGGTGATGCGTAACCAGCTCTTTGTGGTGATAAGTTGAGTGCGGCCACTGGCACTTTTTACCGCGGCGCCGTAACCAGGCCTCAAGCCCATTAATACCTCCAGCCGCATTAATAACCTTTTGATGAGTGAAGAACGGGCACAATGCCGCATCATTAATAAGCATCTGCCGGGCAGGCGGTACGGCGCCCGAAGGAAGGTCAGCCATGCTCTCTGGCTGACGCTCCACCAGTACGCGACCAGAAGTGAAGATATGCATTAGCTCTTTGCCGGGGCGCAGCAGCACCACGCCCATTTCGCGGGCAATATCCGGTTTCAGCAAGGCGCGCATGCCGCCTCCCGGATTATGATTTGCCCGAACTCGCCCCACACTTTGGTTATGCGGCAATCCCAGATGTGCGCATCATCCTCATAGAGCGCGTCCATCAGGGCTTTCAGCATGTTGTCGCAGTCAGGCTTAGCCTGGTGTGGCTGGCCGTTATGTTGCTGGCGTTTCTTTTTGCTCCAACTGGCGGGCATAGGAAGGACAAACGTGACATGCGCACCAGAGTCAGGCAGGGCTACACCACGCAGCCGCACCTCATCGCAGAACGCCCGGTAACGCATAACCTCAGGGCGCTTTTTCCACTTGTCGGCGCGAGTCATACGAGGCTTGCCCATAGGCACGATAGGATAAATTTGCATACTCACTCCCAGTGCCTCCACTGGTAAGTTTTATCTGGACGCGGGGGGTTTTCTGACTCAGGTAATCTGGCACTGACAATCCAGGTCTTATAGTCAGATGAAAGGCTTTTTTCGGTTTTTACGTGATTTGCTGCATAGCGGGCCACCAGCTCGGTGGCCTGTTCTGCAGTGAGGTCGGTATGCGTGAACCAGCCTTTTTTCATGCGAAACCTCGCCCGGCGGCAAGATGCACAAAAAAGCTGGCGTAGATATACGTCAGGTAATTTCGGTTTTTCGATGTTTTTTGCGCCATGGCTTTCTCCGTGGCGCAGCAGACTGCCAGTTGTTCAGGCTGGCTAAAACAATATATCAGAAACTGGAGAAACCCGGTAACCGGCTCGCTCGAGCATCTGTGTAAAAAGGGATGGTGTGCCAATAATCTCATCATCCTGAATAGGCATAAATGATACCTGCCCACCACGGCGGTACATTAAAGCCCTTTCACATTCAGGAAAACTTTGCAGTCTGGCGACGATGACCCCATCGTGACATCTGATGACTACATACCCCTTGTTTGGCAATTCTTCTGGTTCTTCCACTCCCCAACCCCCTTCATTCACACGGAAACTCAGTGACAGCGCATTTCAGTAAAACCAGTCGTCGGCGCTTTCCCATGTCTCCTGAAGGATTTTCTCAACTTTCCTTTTATCGTCTTTATCGCCACCGAAGACGGTCAGCCCGTCAGAGCCCGTCCGGCGGATAACCAGATTGCAATTTTCATACTGGTCATTAAGCCGTTTCAGCAACTCCTTTTCCAAAGCAGGGACAACACCCTTCGGAAGTTCTTTTGTACGATCAATGGTTAATTCGATCTTCATAATCCACCCCATTGCATAGCTGTATATTTATACAGTACAACTATACATCAGAATTTTCAATACCTTCAAAAAAGAGATGGTAAAGGAATTCTGGGCATCGGATGACAACATACAGTTCGCAGTTGTCCTGGTATATAAATCATCACTTTCACTGGAGATCCCCAAGCATTGATGATGGTCTGCATTATGGGGAAAAGGAGGATTGTAACGTAGATGAAGAGTGGTCTCCTCAACAAGGGATAGAATAAGTCTTACATTAACCGAGTTCTAAACGTTGAGGATGTTTTTCTGGGGAATTATTGTTAAATTAAGCAATAGCTGAGGGCTTAGATTGTTTTCTAATCACAACCAACCTAAAATGATAACTGGTGCTAATTGTTCAGAGTAATATGGACATTATAAATAGGCAGTATAAAAATCATACTGTAATGATGAAGCAGTCTACTAAAAGAGGAAATTATGGCCTTTTGGGATGATAATTATTTAAAAGAAGCTAACAGAATAGACAGCTTTTTAGAAAATAAATTAAGTTATATAAATGAAATAACTCAACCCACCGCATCTGAAACGGATGGAGTATTCATTGACAGAACAATTTATAATTCATGGAAGATTTTTTATCATCTTTATATAGCCCGAAGAGATGCGCTCAACGAATATACCAAATTTAACCAAAAAACCTTACAATACCAAGCTCGGCCAGCTCTTGATTTATACAAAGAAGCCCCCTTTCAGTTTGTTGGTATCTTAGCACGACTTCTGTATGAATTTTACTTCTGGAATTACGATGCAAGTACATATCCTGACATTTTAAGTAGCGAGTCGCTTGAAAGATTAAGTCGCCTGTCAAATCAAGAATTATGGGGAGATCAATTTAAATGGATTGATAAAAAGATGGCGACATCAATGTTGCGTGATATTATGAGTTCAGATGAATTCAAGGCAATTAGGGGTATTTCTTCGAAAATAGAAGATTTTAAATCAGAAATAACAATTCATATTGAAGAATCAACAAGGTTGTTTGACGAAAAATTTGGGGAATCCAATAAAAAAATATTAGAATCACTTAAAAATATCGATAATTACCAGAACCAAATAAATGATTATCAAAGCAAACTTGAGGATTATAAAAGCAATTATAACTTTACATTACTAAGCAGAGCATTCAATAATTTAAAAAATAGCAAGCAAATTGAAAGGAATTCTAGTCGTATCATTACGAGAGTTTTGTCAGGTGCATTATTAATCCCACCGGTATTTTCTTTTTTTAATCATATTTATAGCTGGGTAAGTGTTGGGGAAGGGCTTTCCTCACTGACATACTACTTACCATTATTAACCGTTGAGATTCTCGTATTTTACTTCATGCGATTATATTATAGTGAAGTTAGGAACATTAATACCCAACTACTACAAATCGAACATAGGCTGAGCCTCTGTGAGTTCATACAAGATTACATCGAAAAGAAAAATACAGATAAAGAAAATAAAGAATCTTGGAACTTATTTGAATCTTTAATATTTGCGCCCATCCAAGTAACCCCTGATAACATCCCCTCAGTTATTGACGGTGCAAATGCTGTTGCAGAATTAGCTGGTAAAATCATGTCTAAATCAAAAGACTAACATCAAAATACATGCTGCTAAATTCCAGTGCCACATAAATGCCCCCTCGTAGTTTTGAGAGGGGGTGTGTCTAACGTTTGTGCTTACGCTTTATGTTCCCTTTACGCGACATCCCAGAACGCAAAACACATTTCTGGTAAATTAGCTCTAACCAACGCCTCGGCAAATGGTGGCGGTACTGCGTTGCCACACCGGGCCACCTGCTTGTCTTTGGCGTAGTTCACGCCGCGATAGTCGCGGTCAATGATGTACCACTCCGGGAAACCTTGGGCAGCATATAGTTCGCGCGGCTGGAGCATGCGCATTCCAATATCAACAATGCGATAAACCACGTCTTTGATGGTTACAAACTCGCTGATGCCGTACTCATGCAGAAATGCCGCCACCTGCCCCGCCCGGTGCTCGTCATACTCGTTTTCAGCCAGCATTGTCCTCACCTCACCAAAGTGCAGGCCACTCGCCGTTACGGTTTGTAGCGGAGTATCGGTAGGCTGCCCAATATTGGTACCGCGCATTTTGACGATGCAGGATGTAACCAGCGCATGGTGATCCGTAGTTGTCACCGTATGAACTGGTTCATCAAGTGCCAGACCAGCCCCCGAATAATTACCCCCAAAGTGTTTGACCAGGTTTGCCGCTACCACGGCGAACTTATTGCCACCAGCAGTGACAGTACCAAGCGGCTTCCCAATCTGGAGAATCCGTGGGGCCTGTCCCTTTCTTTCCCCATAGCCCATCTGAATCAGCGTCGTTGAGACCAGTTGCGACTTACCGCCACCACCAGCGGTTACGGTTGCGCTCGGCTCGTCAGCGCGGTGACCGACGCTGTTACCGAACTGCCTTGCTATCACGGGGGCAATTACGCAGGAATGATTGGTGTTGCAGAGCGTATGCATTGGACTTCCGACGCTGCGCGGTTTGGCTGAATACTTTGGCCCACCAGCGCCAGCGATAAACGGCGAAATAGCAGCTTCGACAATACCGAGTGCGTGACCGTTTCCACCAGGGCGTTTTGATGTACCGGCTGTCACCGTCGGTACCGGTTCAGTTACCTCCTGCCCTGTTGCTCCGGTGCGGAATTTCGTCAGGTGCGGAACGGCCAGCGCAAAACCATGCTTCTTGGTAATGGTCTGGGTCGGTTCATCAAGCGATTGTCCCCGGAAACAGTCGTAATTCGTTTTGGTACTGGTGTGATTGCATTTCACGATGAAGGGCGTTGCGCTGTTTACCACGAAACGCTCAATGCCTCTCGCTATACGGCGCATGGTATTGGCTGCCAGAGGCTTTTTACGGTCAAAAATTGACGGACACGGAATTGACCAGTCGATACACTCCGCCGCCGTTCTCCAGGGTTTAAGCTCACCTGATTTAACCGCGGCTGTTTTCGGATCCCCGTGGGTTTGCTCCGGCCAGCGGATTGCGGCGCCGTCGCAGCGCATCACCATGAAAAAGCGTTTGCGAATCGTCGGCGCGCCGTAGTCGCACGCGCGCAACTCTCGATATTCGACCGCATAGCCCAGCCCGGCGACCAGCCGCTGCGCCTGCTTGCTGTTTGGCTCGATATTCAGGAACTCGCAGCACTCGACCAGCGCCGGGTGATCGACGCTGATGCCATCGGACAGCATGCTGACGAACGCATTAAACGTCTCGCCTATGCGCTCCGGGTCCGGCCGCATTTCCGCCGCCAGCAGCGGTCCCCAGGTGCGGAACTCCTCAACATTTTCCAGCATCATGACGCGGGGTCGCACCGTCAGCGCCCAGCGAACCACAATCCAGGCTAAGCCGCGAATCGCTTTTTCCACCGGGGTACCGCCTTTCGCTTTGGAGAAATGGCGGCAATCCGGGCTAAACCATGCCAGACCCACTGGCATACCTGCGGTGACGACCGGAGGATTTACGTCAAAAACACTCTCGCAATAGTGCAGCGTGCCTGGATGGTTTGTGGTGTGCATCGCCACGGCATTCTCGTCGTGATTGATAGCGATATCCACGCTGCGACCAATTGCCAGTTCAATGCCGGTACTGGCCCCGCCACCGCCAGCAAAATTATCAACGATGATTTCTCTCACGCATATTTCTCCATAGCAGCAGCCAGCGAACGGGCTGCTGTAACGATTTCGGGTACTGGCACCTTTTCCAGCCACATGCGGTTTATGTGGTGCTTGAGGCGGTGCTGGTGGTGCGCCGGGAGATCCCCGGCGCTTTCAACTTGTGAGTAAACCAGCGCTACCTCGGCAGGCCAGACAGTCTCGGGAACATCCACCAGCAACAAGGATTCCAGCTCACGGATACGATTGCAGGCATACCCGAGCAATTCATCACTCATTTCTGTACACTCCCGAAAATTTTGTGAACCTGATAGCCCTGCCATTTTTCGCGGCAAATCTGCGCTACAGTTTGCGGCGCTGGTGGACAGGCAGCGGGTGCCACTCGCGAACGCCACCGATGTGTAAGCCGGTATTCAGGGTGGTGAGGTTTACCAACATTTTTCACAATGCCCGCCAGCGCCAGACGTTTCAGGCGGTCGTAGGCCTCTTTGATGTCGCAGCCCAGCAGACTGCGAACCTGTCGTGTGGAAATGGATTTTTCGCGCGCCAGAAAATCAACGATGGCGCGTTGCTCAGGTTTCAGCATGCTTCTGCCCTCCGCGCACGGGCATTGCGAATACAGCGATTACGCAATCGGGAAATGTCCAGAATCTCCTGACTGCTCTTTGCCAGTCGCATAATCTCGCTGTATTTCGTAGCAGCGCGCAGCCAGTGCCCCCGTGATTCAATCAGGGCAGCTTCTTCAAGCGCCATGCGGAGAGCTTCCGGATCCGCTTTCTGACCAAGCTCCGGTAACTCGATATCGGGGATATCGGTGCCGGGCACAACGGTATATTCCCAGTGGGTACCGTTGTGACTGCGGGTCATGACACCGCGCTGTACTAACGCAGCCAGTTGCTGTCCCGTCGAACCGGAATCAGTATTAAACGCATCGCACACTTCCGGGGTGGTAATGCCCGGGTGATGGCTGACATACACAACCAGTCGGTCAGCCTGGGTAATTCGTTTTTGTTTGGTCATTGGTCAATACTCGTTTTGGTTATTTAACAATCCGCAAATGGGTTACATTTTTGCGGTAACTCCCCCAGGTAAAATTCACCCAGATGCCGTTATCCATGGTCAGACGGTCCATAGCCCGTTCACCCAGGATTTTTGATAACTCGTCAAAATTCAGGTTGGTCAGCACCCCCACAGGTTTCATTGCCGCCAGGCGGCGATCGATAATTTGATTCAGCAATACCCATTCATTTCGGGTATCGCGCTGCACGCCGACCTCATCCAGCACCAACAGGTCAACCCTGCACAGGTCATCGAGCAATACTGATTCGGACTGCCCTTCGTCATAGCATTTGCGGGCTCGCAGCATCAGGTCAGGAACAGTCACAACCAGCACTGTGTGGTTATGCTGCAGCAGGTAGTTACCAATGGCGGCAGCCAGATGATTTTTCCCGGTACCGCAGCCACCACTGAAAACGAAGCTGGCAAAACCGCTGCCGAAGTTATGGGCATAACTTTTTGCCAGCGTCAGCGCGTGTTTTTGCCCGTCATTGCTCACCTGGTAATTCGCGAATGTGCAGTTCCGGTGCAAATCGCAGATACCCGACCGACCAAAAATCTTCTCAGAGCGAGTACGCTGGTTTTCTTTTTCCAGTTCCGCAGCTCGTTTACGTCCCTCCTCCTGTTGCCAGGCCATTAACTCGGCAGCGCTGGTAAATTTCGGCTGAACACCTGCCGGGATCAGTCGCTGCAGACGACCAAGAATCTCACTCGTCGATTTCATGGTTACCCCCTGAATCCCGGCGGGATCGCCGTGTCGGGTGTCGAAACGCCAAAGGCAGGCTGACGACGCGAAACTTGCGCCGGGGCTGCAGTTTTGGCACGTGATGTTTTCAGGCTGGATGCGAAAGTCTGTTCCCACTGAATGTGGTGCTTAACCTTCCCTTCGCATTTCCAGTAGTCGCGGAATTGCTGCAATTCAACGTCGGTGTAACCCGGCTCTTCACCGAGATTAATACCCCAGAGCGCCGCCTGGCCGACAAAATCAACGCCTGGCGCCCAGTCCTCGGTGATCGGGAATTTACCTATAGGTGGGAAAAAATTGTCTTGCGCGCGTATATCTCTCTCTGGGTTTTCTTTTAGATCTGTATCTTTATCTGGATCTGTATTTGTAGTTCCCGTAGCTACTACAGTAGCTGGGCTACCGTAGTAGTCGTAGTCGCTAACGTAGTCGGCTACGAACTGAGAAATAGCTTCTACAGTAGTGATTTCTCCAGATTTGACGCCCGAAATTAACAGTTCAATGCATTTATTTTTAACAAACCAGTCACCTTCCGATTTGAACTCGGAAAGCACCGTAGCTACGGAAATTTTCGGCTTGGCTACGACGCGAATCGTAGCTACTACGGTTAGTGAGCTACCGTAGCTACTACGTAGCTCACTAAGTCGTGACCATGGATTTTTTGAATACCCGATTTTCACAACATCCAGATCAGGGCCAGTGATGAAGTACAAATGACCCTTGTAGGAGGTTCCCCCCTCAATAGCCGGTCTGCTTTTTGAAGATGACGTGACCGTTTCGATGTCACGCTCAATGCGCAAATGAACCCAGCTTTCTCCATCGTCTTCAAAGAACTCTTTCAGGGCAGTTTGAAGCTCAGCCCAGCGCGAATCTGAAACGCGAGCGATCTTTGCGAGACGGTTTTTTGGTATAGCCCTCCCCGTTTGCCAGTAATTGAACATGAGAAGCAAATACGCTCCATGCTCCTCCGTGGACAGATGCATGGTGTCCGCCAGGTAATCAGCAATGTAAAGTTGCATGTAAGGCAGCGCGGCCATGGTTACTCCTGATGCCCGGTTGCCCGGACGTTATGGTCATTGGTCAAATCTCGTTTAAAAACACTGCGGCGCCAGAGTGCTGAGCAGCGCCAGCGCTGGTTCCGATACCTCCTTCGGGAGCATCGCGTATAGCGACGTGGCCGCTTCCCAAATTTCCTTTTCCAGGCGCTGCAGTGGTGCGCCCAACAGCTTTGCCTGGTGTGCTTCTGCGCATTCCTTGATTGCGCTCGCCACCAGCTCTGCTTCGGTCTTGCCGGAACGGAGGCCGTAGGCGCGTGCTATCTCGATTGGCATCACTGCTGAAATCGCCGGGGCCAGTTGCATGACATAGCGGTTGTATTTTTCGGATCCGTTTTCGTTACGCAGATAGCGGAATAAGTTCAGCTTGTTGACTGTGATCCCCTTGCCGCCAGTGCGTTTCCATTCTTCCGCCACCAGCCGCGCTATCTGTTCCTGAGCCTGACCAGGCAACGTTTTTTCCCATTCGCTGACGGCTGTATTGATCGCCATCCGTTTCATGTTGTCGCGGCGGCGAGGTTCAATCTGATTTTTCGATTTCAGCGAAACGGCGGCAGCGTGTTTAAAGTCATGAGAGGTAAGCGTTTGCATATTTTTTCCTTTGAAAACCTACTGTTCAGGTGGAAAAACATCATCCAATGAGCAGGCCGCACCGAGCTGATTTAGTCCTTCAACAATTTTCCGTGAATCAGTGAGGCTGGGAGTTCTAACGAAGGTTTCATAATTTGCTAACCGCGGCTGGTTCCACCCAATCTTTTGGGCCAGCGCCAATTGCGAAACGTTGGCACGTTTGCGGTATTCAGAAATAAGGTTCATGCGTTTCTCCTGTCTTGTGTAGCCCATTATTCACATATCGTGAATTTAATGTCAATACAAGACGTGAATCGCGAGGAATTCACCTTCCGTGATAAGATCGGTTTATGAGCACAATTACTGAAAAGATTGGCGAGCGCATAAAGCAGCTCAGACTTCAAAAAGGATGGAGCCAAGGGCAAGTTGCAAAATTATGCGGCTGGTCAGGAGCCCCGCGCGTTGCCAATTACGAATCTGGCATCCGTAGTGTAGGTGCTGATGACGCAATAGTTTTAGCTAAAGTGCTGGGCACTACACCATCAGAACTGCTTTTCGGTGAGCCTGGAGATCAAAGCCAGTGGCTGAACGAATCTCAGAAAAAAATGCTCTCCCTCTTTAATCAACTACCTGATGCTGAACAACAAAAAATGATCAATATGCTTGAAATCAGGCTGAAAGAAATTGATGAGTACGTTGCCAAATATCTGCGTGGGCGATACTCCCCTCCCGAAGAATAAATTCAGGTGCATTAAAACCGGCCAAGAGCCGGTTTTTTTTGGCCCAAATTTCCTACCAGTAGAAAATTTTACGAATTGTGAATTTTAATATTCACATTTTGTATTGACTACACATTCACGACATGTGAAACTCATTTCGCAAACTCAACGAATCCCATTCAGGCAGGACGCCCACGAAGTAGCTGCCGGCGGCATACGAAACACCGGATGAGATGGCGACGTTGATTTTACGATTTCAGTTTTAACGCGCAGCAGACCAACGTTCCGCCAGCCGGGCGCAAACGGCAAAGCAAAACAGACATCATCGTGAGGATTTTTCTATGACAGATTTCGCACGTGTGGCAACAGGGCAACAAGCAGTCCGCCTTAACTGGTTCACCGCCTTAACACGTAAGTTCTGCTATTTCCTGGCGCAGAAAGGCAACCCGGAGATTAAGGCGTGAGCACGTTTTTTTATTTAGTCATCACCGTTTGTGCGCTGACTGGCGAGTGTTCTGATACCCCGCTGGGGGTGTACCAAACCGAAGATGACTGTAATGCCGCCGCAACGGAGCAAAGCGTTAAAGGAGAATGCTACCCGGTAAGTATTCTGGCTGCCGACCAACAGCCTGCAGTTCATTTTTAAACGAGTTTTGACCTATGACTTACGGCTGTAGCCAGCCTGATGCCCAGTGCACGGGGCATCGTGATGGCAATACCGCCATCATAACCAAACAGGAGGCGATGACCTGTTCTGGTTAAATTGGATAAATCTTCTTTGCCCGCCTCGCGGCGGGCCTTTTTAGGAGGAGATATGTCAGCAAACGAATTAGCGCTGCGTTTCAGCACCGCACCCGCTGAGCAGCTCATCGGCAGACTACCAGTGCTGGAAGTGAAGGAAGCTCTTTGGCAGGAAGTTGAGGATGAAGTTCTCACTGAGGTTTATCAGGAACATGAGTTTGAAATGGAAGCGGTATCGGAACAGACAGATGCAGCGAACCGCCTGGCCAGCAAATTCGAACTCGTCGCCGAAACCTTCGGCACCGCCATCAGGCTGGCATTGACGCTACCACCAGCAGAAGCGAAGCAAATTTTGCAAGATGCTATCGACGATAACCCCGGTTACGGCCGGGAGCCGGATAAGGGATAAGTTATGGAATTTGGAATGAAACGTATCATTGCCTCAGTGCGCGTCGTCGCTGTAATGAAAAAGCTTTATACCGGCGCACCTGTCACTGTTGCGACCATCAGCAGCGAACTGAAGCTTTCCCCGTCTTACGTTGAACAGATCGTATCAAAGCTGGGGAAGGCCAAAATCGTGCGTGGCCAAAAAGGGCCGGGAGGCGGCTACCACCTTTGCAAACCTGAGTCCGAAACCAGCGTCGCCGAAGTGATCCGCGCTGTAACCATAATTCAGCACAGCAGCATTTTCGACCCGGTACTGGTTGCGCTCGACAGTGTTCTCGTCTCGCAACTGTCCGACGCAAAAATCAGTACCCCATAAAGCACAAAACCCGCGCAAGGCGGGTTAAGTACCCGGTCAGCCGACCAAAGCTTTCCGGAACGAGTTTTGACCAATAACCAACCGCAGGCGGCTAATCATTAGCTGCCGGGTATCTTACAACCATCAGGAGCCCGAAGGCAATGAAACCATATGCACGCCTTGTTCAAAACAAGGCTAAAGCCTCAGAAGCAAAAAGCATCTTTTTCTGGGAATCAGCTAAAACAACTGAACGCGTAGATCGCGATTTAGCAAACGCACTCGAAGATGCAGAAATAGAAGTTGGCCGTGGCAAAGACTACTTAAAACCAGTTGCAACGAATTTTCCTGTGTTTGATGACTTGCCACCAGAGGGCACACTCGATTTCACCTGGTGTGATCGCTACGAACTGGGCGAGGACGGGCTTACTTGGCAGAAAATTATCAAACCGGATCCATCCGCATCGACCGAAAAAGAAATACTCCCGGTTACATCCGATGAAGCGAATATCTCCCTGGAAAATCGCGGGCTGGCTGTTCGTATTGCCATTCACCTGCTGAACGACAAATACCAGGGCCACATCACGAAGGCGCAGCAGATTACCGCCAGCGAACTGGCTTCCGGTGAATCGGCTCTCGAAACCGTTAGCGCCTATATGCAGAACCTCATGCGGGCCATCAGTGACGTTGCTGAATTTACCGACCTGTCATTGCACGTTGAGTGGAAACTTGTGCAGGCAGTTAAAGCTGTATTCCCTATGGATGCCGAGCACACCCCGGCAATTCTGGTCGAATTCGTGACGGAGTGGATCGCTACTGAACCGGATTCCCGCAATCAGCTGCTTGAGGACTGGCAAAGCGGCAAATTACCCCTCAAAGACCCGTTGACCCAGAGCGAAGATGTTACTGATACGATGGAGCATCCTGCGGCACAACTGGGATTCCGCCAGCAGATCCTTGCCGCTTACATTTCAGATGAATTTGCCCATCACGTCACCGCTGACCAGAGGATCATGATTTCCGATCTCATGCTCGACGTGGATAACCATTATGTTCAAAACCTGCTGCTGGCCGCTGAGAATGTAGCGGAGGCAAAAAAATATTCCTGGCACGAGATCTGGAAGCTTACTGACGCTGTAAAAAAAGTACTGCCCCCTTCTGCGCGCCACGAACTCGGGGTTGTTTTGCGGTTCATGCAGGCATGGGCCGCAACTCATCATATAGACCGGGGCTTACTGGTTAAAGAGTGGCTGGCTGGAAAACGCGTAGCCGCTATTCAGCGAACTGATTCAGGCACGACTGCTGGCGGTGGAATTCCAACAGACCGCAATCCAGACTACATCCACACGCTGGATACACTGGATGTTGAAATCGCTGCAGCAACGCTGCCGATGGATTTTGATATCTACAACATCCCTGTAGGTATCCATCGCAGGGCGAAAGAAATCATTTCCAGCAAAGAGAGTCCCTGGAAAGAGTGGTCAGATATTCTCCGCAAAACGCCTGGTATTTTAGATTATTCCCGGGCAGCAATTTTTGCAGTCATCAGAAGCGCTCATCCCGAGTTTTATAAATCCCCAGGTCGTCTGAGCGGTTACATAAATGCCTACCTGACCGAAACCGATCATGCCAACCCAACGCAGCAAACATTAGTTGCCGCGCGCCAGTTAGATAGTGCAGCAGTAGTTGCCGGGGTCGTTCAGGGAACAGAACCGTTAGAAAGTCTGGATAAGCTCTCTACCGAATTCGTTGTTGTAGGCAAGCACGTTGCAGAAGCAGCAGGGGATTCTAAAACAACAACGGAAGTTGCGAATCTCGGTAATGGCGTTTTCTCCATCGATAACCTGATGGGCCAACAATCCGCCACCAGCACAACCACACTACAGAACGAGGCTGCCGACGATGTGCAGATGGAAGAAACTGGCCGTGATGAAACCCAGACTGATTCTGCGGTACCGCCGGGCGAAGCAGAAAATGTGTCAACTGAAAGCGGTGCTGCAG
The DNA here is from genome assembly GCA_900112785.1 of Phytobacter palmae. Taxonomy (GTDB): domain Bacteria; phylum Pseudomonadota; class Gammaproteobacteria; order Enterobacterales; family Enterobacteriaceae; genus Phytobacter; species Phytobacter palmae. Next base: position 15,887 of record FONB01000014.1, read on the forward strand.
CTCGTCCACAGGCAACTGCCGTAGATAACAATATTGATACCGGACATCAAATAAACGATGACGAATCATTCACCCTGATGACGCATCTGATGGTTGACCTTGAAACGATGGGCAGCAATCCGGAAGCACCGATTATCGCCATCGGCGCAGTGTTTTTCGATCCGGGAACAGGTAAAACAGGTCCAGAGTTCTATCAGATTGTCAGCCTCGAGTCCGCAATGGAGTTCGGTGCGAAACCTGACGCTGCCACAATAATCTGGTGGATGAAACAGTCAGCAGAGGCGCGCGCAGCGATAACCGGCGGTGATGCTATTTCGCTGATGGACGCCATCGATAACCTCGACGAATTTATTCACACGAATTCAGCCAACGGCATCAAGTATGTGCAGGTCTGGGGCAATGGCAGTTCATTCGACAATGTAATTTTGCGCCGCGCATATGAACAGGTTGGCGCGGAATTGTCCGTGCCGTTCTGGAATGATCGTGACGTGCGCACCATTGTCGAGTTGGGCAAAGTTGTTGGTATCAACCCGCGCTATCAGATCCCTTTCGACGGCGACATGCATAACGCACTGGCCGACGCCCGGCACCAGGTCAAATACGTTTCAGCTATCTGGCAGCGCCTGGTTACAAACTGAATTTTTAAAATCAGCATATGGCCCAGCAATGGGCCATCATTCAGGAGTCGAATATGCTTCAACTGATGACGCTTGATGAATGGGCAGCAGCCAAATATCGCAGCAATCCGCCGAGCACTGACACGTTGCGCCGATATGCAAAGCAAAATATGTTTTCTCCACCAGCAACAAAACATGGGCGTTTCTGGCGGGTTAGAGAAGATGCTGAGATTACCGGGAATATTGCTGCACCAATAATCAAGAAAACCGATTCTCCATTACTCCAAAGGATTTTGGCCGATGGCTGCCAGACCCCGTAAAAATAACGTTTCAGTCCCTAATCTTTACCCTCTTTTCAGTCGGAAGGTGAATAAGGTTTACTGGCGATATAAGCACCCCGTAACAGGGAAGTTTCATTCTCTTGGTACCGACGAGGCAGAAGCTGTAGCAATAGCGATTGAAGCTAACTCCCGTCTGGCGGAGCAACGTTCCAGGCAGGTATTGGCCGTTAGCGACATCATCGCGACCAGTAAAGGTAAAGCAATAACAGCGAGCACCTGGCTTGATCGTTACTGGAAAATTCAGGACGAAAGACTCGATTCCGGCGACATCAAGCTCAACACCTATAAACAGAAAAAGAAACCCGTATCACTCATGCGTGAACGGGTTGGGATGAAACTCATTTCTTCAGTTGATGTGCGAGATATAGCTTTAATACTTGATGAGTCTATTTCAGAAGGACAGCCGCGAATGGCACAGGTTATTCGTTCTGTCCTGATCGATGTATTCAAAGAGGCTCAACACGCCGGGGAAGTCCCCCCAGGTTTTAACCCGGCATTAGCTACAAAACAGCCACGGCGTAAAATCGTACGCCAAAGGCTCAGTCTTGACGAATGGCAGCAAATATTCGACATAGCAGATGCGAAACATAAATATATGGGTAATGCGATGTTATTGGCGATCGTAACCGGCCAGCGCATTGGAGATATTTCGAAAATGAAATTCAATGATATCTGGGATGACCATCTGCATGTAATGCAAGAGAAAACCGGAACCAAAATTGCGATCCCATTATCGCTAAAATGCAATGCAATTAACTGGACTCTTAGAGACGTGGTGGCACGCTGCAGGGATTACGCGGTTAGCCCCTACCTTGTCCATTTTTTCCGGGCAACATCGCAAGCAGATCGAGGAGCCCAAGTAAAAGCAAGAACACTGACAATGAATTTCAGTAATGCGCGGGACAAGGCAAACATAGACTGGAAAAACGGGACGCCAGCAACTTTCCACGAACAGCGATCATTGGCTGAACGACTTTACAAAGAACAGGGGATTAACACACAGAAACTTCTCGGACATAAATCATCGAGACAAACCGACGTTTACAACGATGACAGGGGAAAGGACTGGGCTAAAGTATCAATTTATGGAGGGGGTTTTGATAAATAGTTTTGATAAAATTTTGATAACCGTTCAAATGCTAATAATAAAAAACGGGAACCAATCGGCTCCCGTTATTATTTAACCCGCCAGGCGGATTACATGTTCGCGATGATCGCGTCGCCAAACTCTGAACATTTCAGCAGTTTAGCGCCTTCCATCAGACGTTCGAAATCGTAGGTCACGGTTTTGGCAGCGATAGCGCCTTCCATGCCTTTAACGATCAGGTCTGCGGCTTCGAACCACTGCATGTGACGCAGCATCATCTCAGCGGAGAGAATAACGGAGCCCGGGTTTACTTTGTCCTGGCCCGCATACTTCGGTGCAGTACCGTGGGTCGCTTCGAACAGGGCACACTCGTCACCGATGTTAGCACCCGGTGCGATACCAATACCGCCAACCTGGGCTGCCAGGGCGTCGGAGATATAGTCACCGTTCAGGTTCATACAAGCGATGACGTCGTACTCAGCCGGACGCAGCAGGATCTGCTGCAGGAACGCATCGGCGATAACATCTTTAATGATGATCTCTTTGCCGGTGTTCGGGTTTTTGATTTTCTGCCACGGACCGCCGTCGATCAGCTCACCGCCGAACTCTTCGCGAATCAGCTGGTAGCCCCAGTCTTTGAACGCGCCCTCGGTGAACTTCATGATATTGCCTTTGTGCACCAGGGTCAGAGAGTCACGATCGTTGGTAATCGCGTATTCAATGGCCGCACGTACCAGGCGTTTGGTACCTTCTTCTGAGCACGGCTTGATACCGATACCGCAATGTTCCGGGAAGCGAATTTTCTTCACGCCCATCTCTTCACGCAGGAATTTAATCACTTTTTCTGCGTCAGCAGAATCCGCTTTCCATTCGATACCGGCGTAAATGTCTTCGGAGTTTTCACGGAAGATGACCATGTCGGTCAGTTCCGGGTGTTTAACCGGGCTCGGCGTGCCCTGGTAGTAACGTACCGGGCGCAGGCACACATACAGATCCAGCTCCTGACGCAGAGCAACGTTCAGAGAACGGATACCACCGCCAACCGGCGTAGTCAGCGGGCCTTTAATAGCAACGCGGTATTCACGAATCAGATCGAGGGTTTCAGCTGGCAGCCAGACATCCTGGCCATAAATCTGGGTAGACTTCTCACCGGTGTAAATTTCCATCCAGGAAATTTTACGCTCGCCTTTATAGGCTTTTTCCACAGCGGCATCGACCACTTTCAGCATCGCCGGGGTAACGTCGACACCGATACCGTCACCTTCAATGAACGGGATAATCGGGTTATTCGGAACGTTCAGCTTGCCGTTTTGCAGGGTGATCTTCTTACCTTCCGCCGGAACAACTACTTTGCTTTCCATTCACCTCTCCTTCGAGCGCTTCTGGTTGTTACTGATTTTTGTTAATGAATTGTAATTAGCCTGTCAATACTACCTGATAGTTGGGTTCCATGAAAGGCAATCATGTTTCAGTTATAATGCGGCAATTGATAACCACTGAAAATACCATGAAGAAAACTTCTTTTAGAAATCACCACCTTGAGCGATTCAGCTCACGACAAGCTACTAAGCCACGACGCGAAAACCAGCCAAAGCGGGTGATTTTGTTTAATAAACCCTATGATGTTTTGCCACAGTTCACCGATGAGGCCGGACGCAGTACGCTTAAAGATTATATACCTGTTCAGAATGTATACGCGGCGGGGCGTCTGGATCGCGACAGTGAAGGTTTACTGGTGTTAACCAACGACGGTGGATTACAGGCAAAACTGACGCAGCCGGGTAAACGTACCGGGAAGATCTATTTTGTCCAGGTTGAAGGAGAGCCCGGTGAAGAGGCGCTGACAGCATTGCGCGACGGTGTCACTCTTAATGACGGCCCTACTCTTCCTGCTGGCATTGAACGTGTTGCCGAACCAGAGTGGTTGTGGCCGCGTAATCCCCCCATTCGTGAGCGGAAATCCATTCCCACCAGTTGGCTTAAAATCACGCTTTACGAAGGCCGCAACCGCCAGGTTCGACGCATGACCGCCCATGTAGGCTTTCCGACTCTCCGGCTTATCCGCTATGCGCTGGGTGAATATACGCTTGACGGGCTGCTCAATGGCCAATGGCGGGAAGTGAAATAAAGGTATTGTTTATCCTGAACAATTCCGGAAACTACTGTTAACTGTTTGTTGTCATGGATGAGGAAAAGATATGTTCTTACGTGTTGCGACTTTTTTGCTGCTCTGCGCTGTTTCGTCATCATGCTTTGCTGATGAAACTTGCGAGACCATCGGCGGGAGAGCCGCAGGCGAAGCAGACTATCTCTTCGGCGTTGCAAAAGTGACCAGCCCTGAACGGTTGCACTTTTATTCTGCCCCCGGCTCGGAATGCCAGCTTCCCGCTTTTTTAGTCAATGGCGACACCGTTGAAATCCTGCGAAGCTCTGTTTTATACGGTAAATCAGGCGGAGTGTCCCAAACCCATCCCTTTCGCTATGTACGCTACCGGGATGCCAGCGGAGCATTCGTCACAGGCTGGGTAACAGCCGATCAGCTGACCTCAGAGCCACCTCCATTACCCGTCAGCCATGAATGCCAGGCGTGGGCGAATGAGGCCCTGCGTTCGCGTGTGCGAGAAGCCCCTTCTGCCAGCAACAAATTCCGCGTTCAGGGTCAGGCGCGAGCGTGGTTTTACACTATGCCCAATGAGAAGTGCCGTAGCCCATCGGTATTCCTGGTGCCGGGCGATAGTGTTTCCGCTCAGGAACAGTCCGAGGATGATTTTCTTGAGGTGACCTGGTACGGTCCCGATCATCGCATCATTCGCGGCTGGCTTAAAAAATCACAGCTTGCGCCCATCGACGAAGGCGATCGCTATCGCGACGACATTAACCCTCTCTCTGTCGATAAAGCCACGCGTATTGCCACGCTTTCCCTGCGCACTGACTATCACTGCGTGTTTTATGAAAGCTGGAACGCGCAAAAAGAGATTCAGATTATCGTCCGCGAAGATCATCAGTCGGCTCTGTGCCGTGGCAGTGCTGATAGCGAGACGTCTCCACCGGTGGCCTATATTAGTATCAACAAGCAGAGTGGCGAGATCACCTGGCCAGATATGGCCGATGGCTTCGATGAATAAATGAGATAATAAAGAGGAAGGTATGTTTAAACCTCATGTCACCGTCGCCTGCGTCGTCCATGCGCAGGGTAAGTTTTTGGTCGTAGAAGAGACAATTAGCGGCAAAGCACTATGGAATCAGCCTGCCGGACATCTGGAAGCCAATGAAACGTTAGTGCAGGCTGCAAAGCGTGAGCTGTGGGAAGAGACCGGTATTCACGCCATGCCCGATGCATTTATTCGCATGCATCAATGGATTGCGCCGGATAAAACCCCCTTTCTGCGTTTTCTGTTTGCTGTCGATCTGCAGGAGGTCTGTGCCACCCAACCGCACGACAGTGATATTGACCGCTGCCTGTGGGTCAGCGCTGACGAGATCCTGGCCGCGACGAACTTGCGCTCCCCGCTGGTCGCAGAAAGTATTCGCAGCTGGCAAACTGGCACGCGGTTCCCGCTATCAATAATTGGCGAATTTAACTGGCCCTTTAAATAAGCGCCCGTTCCGATAAAAGCCGCGCCAGCGCGGCTTTTACGTTCATACCTGTCGTAACCAGGCCCAGTACCTGCGAATTACTACCAAAGCGAAATATTTAACTACAACTTAACATACTGCAAGTGACACTACACTCCGTATATTCCTTCGCACTCTACGCACATGGCTGATTATTCCTGCTACTGAAGAGGCATTTTGTGCATTTTTACGCCAAACAGACCACATAGTTAACAATTAAAGATCAAAAAACATACGCCGATAGACATCCTGAAAGGCAATCCCGATGTGCGGAATTGTAATAATGCTACACGTTGAAATCAGAGGTACGGTGATGGCAAGAAAGTATGTTCAAAAAAAGATGAGTACCCGCGCGCAGATGTTGCTCACAGGCGCCTTAACCATCACTCTCGGCTTTGTTGCAACCATTGGCGTGCTGAGCTGGCAGTCCAGCAACGAGCAAAAATCATTAGCAGAACAGTACTTGCACCAGATTGCTCAGAGCGAAGCCCTCAAAATTCAGCAAGATCTTAACTACGCGCGCGATGTTGCGCACAACCTCGGCCATGGCCTGATTGCCTTACCGCAAGCCGGGATCACAGATCGTAAAGTCGCCGATAAAATGATGGAATCGGCCCTGCGTGATAATCCGGATTACCTTTCCATCTCGGTGATTTTTGAAGAAAACGCGTTTGACGGGAAAGACGCGGATTTTGCAGATAAGCCAGACCAGGCGCCAAAGGGCCGTTATGCCTTCTTCGTTGATCGCGATCAGTCAGGCAATTTCAAGATGCACCCCCTGCTCTCTTATCTGACGCCAGGCCAGGGTGATTATTATCTGGTGCCGCAAAAATCCCAGAAAGACACACTGATTGAACCTTATAGCTACGCTTACAACGGCGTGCCGACGCTGTTGACCTCCGTGGCGGCCCCGGTGGTCAGTCAGGGCAAACTGCAAGCCGTGATCACCTCGGATATCTCTCTTGCCTCATTGCAGGAAAAAGTAAATCAAATTAAGCCGTGGGAAGGTGGCGGCTACGCCGTGCTGCTGTCGACGGCGGGCAAAGTGATTTCTTACCCAGACAAGAAAATGACCAGCAAACCCTTTCCGGGCAACACGAATAATTTCTCTTCACAGGTGGTGGAACAACCTGATGCCATCCTCGGGGAAAATGCTCTGGTAACGTGGCAACCGGTCTCTATCGGTAACAGTACCGACAAATGGTATCTGGGCGTCGTCGCCCCGGTCAGTCAGGTGATGGCTGCGGCCAACCGTCAGTTGATGAACGCCATCATTCTGATGGTGCTGAGCATCCTGCTGGTTAGCGCCTTGCTGGGTATCGTCTTTAGCCGCAAGGTACTGAAACCGATTGGCGGCGAACCGCTGGAAGCCGCTACCATCGCGCTGGCCGTCGCAGACGGCAAGCTGGATAACGAGATTAATGTTAAATCCGGTGATCGCCATAGCCTGTTCTTCGCGCTGCAGACCATGCAGGCACAACTGCGCCAGATAGTCGGGCAGATCAAAGATGCCAGTGATTCCGTGCGTCAGGGCGCGGGGGAGATTGTCAGCGGCAACATTAACCTCTCTTCGCGCACAGAGCAGCAAGCCGCAGCGCTGGAGCAAACTGCCGCCAGCATGGAGCAATTCAGTGCGACGGTGAAACATAACGCCACCAACGCACACCAGGCGACGGCCCTGACGGCGAATGCAACGCAGATAGCCAGCCGGGGTGAAGCGCTGGTCGGCCAGGTGGTCAAAACCATGTCGCAGATTGATGACAGCTCGAAGAAAATCAGCGACATCACCACCATGATCAACAGTATCGCCTTCCAGACCAATATCCTGGCACTTAACGCCGCTGTCGAAGCAGCGCGCGCCGGCGAACAGGGACGCGGTTTTGCCGTGGTGGCTTCCGAAGTACGTAATCTCGCGCAGCGTAGCGCCAATGCGGTTAAAGAGATTGCCGCGCTGATTGAAGAGTCAAGCCAGCGTGTCGAGAACGGCGTTCAACTGGTTAATGATGCCGGGAAGACAATGCAGGAAATGACCCAGGCGGTTAATTCCGTACAAACCATCATTAACGAGATTGTTGTCGCCTCTGATGAACAGGCCAAAGGCATTAGCCAGGTGACGATTGCGGTTAACGAGATGGATGGCGTCACCCAGCAGAACGCTTCGCTGGTGCAAGAGATGGCGGCGGCGGCCAGTTCTCTGGAAGAACAGGCTCAGCAGCTTGCGCAGAGCGTGGAGCAGTTCAGCATCGACGATAAGCGTGCCGCCTGATATAACGCCACTAAACGTCTGTTTTCAATTCAACCCCAGCCACGCTGGGGTTTATCGTTCTGTGCTCATTTCTCACGTACAGATACATCCCAGGGCTTACGACAAGAGAGGTCAGCGGTAATTTCCCCCCTACTTGTTGCGGATTGGTAATATGCAGGGGTGCCTGCGCGGCGAGTGCGTGATAGAATACGCCGCCTTGAAGTTCAATGTCGTGAGTATTCTATGTCTGATAGCCCAAAAAAAGTGATCGTCGGCATGTCCGGCGGTGTCGATTCTTCCGTATCTGCCTGGCTGTTACTGCAACAGGGTTATAAGGTGGAAGGCCTGTTCATGAAGAACTGGGAAGAGGACGATGGCGAAGAATACTGTACCGCGGCGGCCGATCTGGCTGATGCTCAGGCCGTGTGTGACAAACTCGGTATTGAACTGCACACCGTAAATTTTGCCGCAGAATACTGGGATAACGTGTTTGAACACTTCCTGGCGGAATATAAAGCCGGACGCACGCCCAACCCGGATATTCTGTGCAACAAAGAGATCAAATTTAAAGCCTTCCTCGAATTTGCCGCCGAAGACCTGGGCGCCGACTATATTGCGACCGGCCACTATGTGCGCCGTGCTGATGTCGATGGCAAAAGCCGTTTGCTTCGTGGTCTGGATGGCAACAAAGATCAGAGTTATTTCCTTTATACCCTTGGCCATGAGCAGATCGCTCAAAGCCTGTTCCCGGTCGGTGAACTGGAAAAACCTGAAGTGCGCAAAATCGCCGAAGATTTGGGGCTTGTCACGGCGAAGAAAAAAGACTCTACCGGCATCTGTTTTATTGGTGAGCGCAAATTCCGCGAATTTTTAGGCCGCTACCTGCCTGCCCAGCCGGGCAAAATCCTCACCGTTGACGGCGAAGAGATTGGCGAACATCAGGGTCTGATGTACCACACGCTGGGTCAACGCAAAGGTCTGGGGATTGGCGGTACCAAAGAAGGCACCGAAGATCCATGGTACGTGGTTGATAAAGATGTGGAAAACAATATCCTGGTGGTCGCGCAGGGACACGATCACCCACGTCTGATGTCCGTTGGACTGATTGCCCAGCAACTGCACTGGGTTAATCGCGAACCGCTGGTCGGTACGCTGCGCTGCACCGTGAAAACCCGTTATCGCCAGACCGATATTCCATGCACCATTACCGCGCTCGATGAAGACCGCATTGAGGTTCGTTTCGACGAGCCGGTGGCTGCAGTAACCCCAGGCCAGTCTGCTGTTTTCTATAGCGGCGAGGTGTGCCTCGGCGGCGGTATTATCGAGCAGCGTATCGCGCTGCCGGTTTAATCGATGAGACTGAGATAGCGAATCAAGGAGCGAGTGTGGCCAAGAATTACTACGACATCACCCTGGCGCTGGCAGGTATTTGCCAGTCCGCCCGTCTGGTGCAGCAACTGGCGCATCAGGGACATTGCGACGCCGACGCGCTCCATGTTTCTCTCAATAGCGTCATCGACCTCAACCCCGACTCCACCCTGAGCGTTTTTGGGGGTAGTGAAGCTAACCTGCGCACCGGGCTGGAAACGCTGCTTGGCGTGCTTAATGCCAGCAGTCGTCAGGGGCTTAATGCCGAATTGACCCGCTATACTCTTAGCCTGATGGTGCTGGAACGCAAGCTGGCGGGCCACAAAGACGCGATGAATACGCTCGGTGACCGTATCGCGGGTTTGCAGCGCCAGCTTGAACATTTTGATCTCCAGTCGGAGACGCTGCTCAGCGCCATGGCCGGTATCTATGTCGATGTGATTAGCCCGCTCGGCCCGCGTATTCAGGTAACTGGTTCGCCTGCGGTTCTTCAAAGCCCGCAGGTCCAGGCGAAAGTTCGCGCCACACTGCTCGCCGGCATTCGTGCCGCTGTACTGTGGCATCAGGTTGGCGGTGGCCGCCTGCAGTTAATGTTTTCCCGTAATCGCCTGACAACTCAGGCCAAACAAATTCTCGCTCATTGTTAACCTCCCGGAGTTCTGAACTATGGAATTATCCTCACTGACCGCCGTTTCCCCTGTCGATGGACGCTACGGCGATAAAGTCAGCGCGCTGCGCGGGATCTTCAGCGAATTCGGTTTGCTGAAATTTCGTGTACAAGTCGAAGTACGCTGGTTACAAAAGCTGGCGTCACATGCAGCGATCAAGGAAGTTCCTGCTTTTGCTGACGACGCAAACGGTTTCCTCGATAAAATCGTCGCTGACTTCAATGAAGAAGACGCGGCACGTATCAAAACTATCGAACGCACCACTAACCATGACGTGAAAGCGGTCGAATATTTTCTGAAAGAAAAAGTGGCGGATATCGCGCAGTTACATGCGGTCTCTGAATTTATCCACTTTGCCTGTACCTCAGAAGATATTAATAACCTCTCCCATGCATTGATGCTGAAAACCGCGCGCGATGAGGTCATCCTGCCCTACTGGCGTCAGGTTATTGATGCGGTGAAAGACCTGGCCGTCCAGTATCGCGATATTCCCCTGCTTTCCCGTACTCACGGGCAGCCGGCTACGCCGTCTACCATGGGTAAAGAGATGGCCAACGTGGCATACCGTATGGAACGCCAGTATCGCCAGCTGAATCAGGTGGAAATCCTCGGCAAAATCAACGGTGCGGTGGGTAACTATAACGCCCACATCGCCGCCTACCCGGAAGTGGACTGGCACCAGTTCAGTGAAGAGTTTGTGACCTCTCTGGGCATCCAGTGGAACCCGTACACCACGCAGATCGAGCCGCATGATTACATTGCGGAGCTGTTTGACTGCATGGCACGCTTTAACACCATCCTGATCGATTTCGATCGCGACGTGTGGGGTTACATCGCCCTGAACCACTTCAAACAGAAAACTATCGCTGGCGAAATTGGCTCTTCCACCATGCCGCATAAGGTGAACCCGATTGACTTCGAAAATTCCGAAGGCAACCTCGGCCTGTCCAATGCCGTCTTGCAACACCTGGCAAGCAAACTGCCGGTTTCCCGCTGGCAGCGCGACCTGACCGACTCCACCGTACTGCGTAACCTGGGTGTGGGCGTGGGTTATGCGCTGATTGCCTACCAGGCAACGCTGAAAGGTGTGAGCAAGCTGGAGGTGAACCGCGACCGTCTGCTGGATGAGCTGGATCATAACTGGGAAGTCCTGGCTGAGCCGATTCAGACCGTTATGCGTCGCTACGGTATCGAAAAACCGTACGAGAAGCTCAAAGAGCTGACCCGTGGTAAACGTGTGGATGCCGAAGGCATGAAGCAGTTTATCGATAGCCTTGCACTGCCGGAAGACGAGAAAGTTCGTCTGAAAGCGATGACCCCGGCCAATTACATTGGCCGCGCCATCACCATGGTTGATGAACTGAAATAATCCCCTCCTGCCGACTTTTACCCTCTTTTCATCGGGAAAGAGGGCTTCCTTCCTCTCGGTTTAACAAATGTTTATCCCTGCCGCCAGAGAATCAGCGTTACACTATTCGTATTGAAAATATAAGGAGAGTTAAGACGATGCGCGTACTCGTTGTGGAGGACAATGCCCTGTTGCGTCACCACCTGAAAGTTCAGCTTCAGGAACTGGGTCATCAGGTCGATGCCGCGGAAGATGCAAAGGAAGCAGACTACTTTCTGAATGAACACGTGCCCGATATCGCCATTGTCGATCTCGGTCTGCCTGATGAAGACGGATTATCGCTGATTCGCCGCTGGCGCAGTCATGAGGTCTCTCTGCCCGTTTTGGTCCTGACCGCACGGGAAGGCTGGCAGGATAAAGTCGAAGTGCTGAGCGCGGGTGCTGATGATTACGTCACTAAACCCTTCCATATTGAGGAAGTAGTGGCACGCATTCAGGCATTAATGCGCCGTAACAGCGGGCTGGCCTCGCAGGTCATCTCCATGCCGCCCTTTCAGGTGGACCTCTCTCGCCGGGAAATGTCGATCAGCAGCGAAGTCGTTAAACTGACGGCGTTTGAATACACCATTATGGAGACCCTGATTCGCAACAGCGGTAAAGTGGTCAGCAAAGACTCCCTGATGCTCCAGCTCTATCCCGATGCCGAACTGCGCGAAAGCCACACGATTGATGTCCTGATGGGGCGCTTGCGTAAAAAAATCCAGGCACTCTATCCCGCAGAGGTGATCACCACGGTACGTGGCCAGGGTTATCTCTTCGAACTGCCCAAATGAGACGTGTAATGCGGCATCTTCTGCCGCTCTCGCTACGGGTTCGTTTCCTTCTGGCGACCGCCGCCGTTGTGCTGGTGCTGTCTCTCGCCTATGGAATGGTCGCACTGATAGGCTACAGCGTCAGTTTTGATAAAACCACGTTCCGTCTGCTGCGCGGCGAAAGTAACCTGTTCTATACTCTTGCCCGCTGGGAAAACAACACGCTAAGCGTCGATCTGCCGAACAGCCTCAATTTACAAAGCCCGACTATCACCCTGATTTATGATAAAGAGGGCAAACTTATCTGGGCGCAACGGGATATCCCATGGCTGGCAAAACGCGTTGACCCATCCTGGCTCCAGGCCGATGGATTTCATGAAATCGAAGCGGATGTGGACGACTCCAGCACGCTGGTGGATAACAATGAGTCGGTGGTAGAACAGTTCAACGCAATTCGGGAAGATGACAACACCTCGGAAATGACCCACTCGGTGGCGGTCAACGTCTATCCGGCCACCGCGCGAATGCCGCAGCTCACCATTGTCGTTATCGACACTGTTCCTATTGAACTCAAGCGCTCCTGGATGGTGTGGAGTTGGTTCATTTATGTGCTGGCGGCAAATCTGTTGCTGGTTATACCACTGCTATGGATGGCCGCCTGGTGGAGCTTACGCCCTATAGAGGAGCTGGCGAAAGAGGTACGCGAGCTGGAAGAACATCACCGTGAGAATCTGAATCCGGCCACCACGCGCGAACTTACAAGTCTGGTGCGTAACCTCAACCGCCTGCTGAAAAGTGAGCGCGAGCGCTACGACAAATACCGGACTACCCTCACCGATCTGACACACAGCCTGAAAACACCGTTGGCAGTGCTGCAAAGTACGCTGCGTTCGTTACGCAGTGAAAAACTGAGCGTAAGCGACGCCGAACCGGTCATGCTGGAACAGATAAGCCGTATTTCTCAGCAAATTGGTTATTATCTGCATCGCGCCAGCATGCGCGGTAGCAGTGGGCTGCTGAGTCGTGAACTTCACCCGGTCGCTCCGCTTCTTGATAGTCTGACCTCGGCGTTGAACAAAGTGTATCAACGTAAAGGGGTGAATATCAGCCTCGATATCTCACCGGAGATTAGCTTTGTTGGTGAAAAAAACGACTTTATGGAAGTGATTGGCAACCTGCTGGATAACGCCTGTAAATATTGCCTCGAATTTGTCGAAGTGTCGGCAAGGCAGAACGATGAGAGCGTGCATATCATTATCGAAGATGATGGTCCGGGGATCCCCTTATCCAAACGTGAGGTGGTTTTTGATCGCGGTCAGCGTGCCGACACGCTCCGTCCGGGCCAGGGGGTGGGATTATCCGTTGCCCGTGAAATCGTTGAGCAATACGATGGACAGATCCTGACGGGCGAAAGTTTACTCGGTGGAGCAAAAATGGAGGCCATCTTCGGCCGTCAGCAACCGATAAGCGGCGATAATTAACGCATTCAGGCAAAATAAGCTGGCCTGTTCCACGCAGGCCGTCCACCATCCGTTATACTCCGACTCAAACTAACGTTTGGGGAAACAGACATGGACTATAACATCAACCTTAACTGGCCGGATTTTATCGAGCGCTACTGGCAAAAACGCCCGGTAGTGCTCAAGCGCGGCTTTGCACAATTTATCGATCCCATTTCCCCTGACGAACTGGCCGGTCTGGCTATGGAAGATGAAGTCGACAGCCGCCTGGTAAGCCATCTTGATGGCAAATGGGAAGTCAGCCACGGGCCGTTTGAAAGCTATGACCATCTGGGCGAAAGTAACTGGTCGCTACTGGTGCAGGCGGTGAACAACTGGCATGAACCGACCGCGGCGCTGATGCGTCCGTTCCGCGCCCTGCCCGACTGGCGCACCGACGATGTGATGATTTCGTTTTCCGTGCCCGGTGGCGGCGTTGGCCCCCATCTCGATCAATACGATGTGTTTATCATTCAGGGTACCGGCCGTCGCCGCTGGCGTGTGGGTGAAAAGACGACAATGAAGCAACACTGTCCACATCCTGACCTGTTGCAGGTCGATCCCTTCGAGGCCATTATCGATGAAGAGATGGAGCCGGGCGATATCCTTTATATTCCGCCAGGATTCCCGCATGAGGGCTACTCGCTGGAAAACTCCATGAACTATTCCGTCGGCTACCGAGCCCCCAGCGGACGCGAATTGATCAGCGGGTTTGCCGATTATGTGTTGCAGCGCGAACTGGGCAGCCAGCGTTATACCGATCCGGATGTGCCATCACGCGAACACCCGGCAGATGTCCTGCCGCAAGAGCTGGATGGTCTGCGCCAGATGATGCTGGATCTGATCAATCAGCCAGAACATTTCAATGAGTGGATCGGCGAGTTTATTACCCAGTCGCGTCACGAACTGGATGTCACCCCACCGGAGCCGCCATACCAGCCTGATGAAATTTACGATGCGCTGAAACAGGGAGATAAGCTGGTGCGTTTAGGCGGACTGCGTGTATTGCGTATCGCGGGCGAAGTTTTCGTTAACGGCGAGCGCATTAATTCCCCGCATCGTCCGGCACTCGACGCGCTGGCAAATCATATCGTTCTGAATGAGAGCGCCTTTGGCGATGCGCTCGAAGACCCGTCATTCCTTGCGATGCTCGCCGCGCTGGTCAACAGCGGATACTGGTTCTTCGAAGACTAAGCCACAAAAATGCCGGGCAACATCACGTTTGCCCGGCCTGTCTGTCACGCTCTCAGGAATAAGACTTTATTCCTGTTTCGCTGTCAGTTCGGCGATACGCACGATCACCTGTACCGCTTTTTCCATCCCTTCCAGCGTTACAAATTCATGTTTGCCATGGTAGTTATAACCGCCGGTAAACAGGTTAGGACACGGCAGCCCCATAAATGACAATTGTGCACCATCGGTGCCGCCGCGAATCGCTTTCATCTGTGGTTCGATATCGCAGTCGCGCATGGCCTGACAGGCAATATCAATAATATGCGGATGATCGACAATCTTCTCGCGCATATTGTAATAACTGTCTTCAATCACCAGTTCGATGTAGCAGTCCGGGTGCAGGCCTTTCCCGACTTTTTTGGCAATTTCCATTATTTTGCGCTTACGCGCCTCAAACGCTTTACGGTCAAAATCGCGAACGATGTAATGCATCTCTGCGCGTTCAACGGTGCCTTTGATGCTGGTAAGGTGGTAAAAACCTTCATAACCTTCGGTATTTTCCGGGCTCTCGTCGGCAGGCACCAGCGCATGAATGCGGCTGGCCAGCGACAGCGCATTTACCATCACCCCTTTTGCGGTTCCCGGATGGACGTTATTGCCAACAATTTTGATCGTGACCGAAGCGGCGTTGAAGTTTTCGAACTCCAGTTCACCCACCCCACCACCGTCAACAGTGTATGCCCATTTCGCGCCAAACGCCTCGACGTCAAAATGCTTCGCCCCTTTACCGACCTCTTCATCCGGGGTGAAAGCTACATGAATATCACCATGCGGGATTTTTTTCTGTTTCAGCACCGCCATCGCGGTCATGATTTCCGCCACACCGGCTTTGTCATCGGCACCCAGCAGGGTTTTACCGTCTGTGGTAATGAGCGTCTGCCCCAATAACTGGTGCAGCACCGGGAACATGACGGGTGAGAGTATTTCATCGCCGATACCCAATGCGATATCGCCGCCACGGTAGTTTTCGATGATTTGCGGATTCACATTTTTACCGCTGCAATCGGGGGAGGTATCAACATGAGAGATAAAGCCAATAGCGGGCACCGGCTTGTCAACAGTAGAGGGCAGCGTAGCCATCACTGTACCTTTCTCGCTCAGTGTGACATTTTCCAGCCCCATCTCTTCAAGCTGCTGCTGGAGTAAGCGCAAGAGCTTCCATTGCCCGTCGGTACTCGGCACCTGACGGACACCCGGCTTCGACTGCGTATCCAGCGCAACATACTGTAAAAAACGCTCTAATAATTTATCCATACAGCCACCCTCGCTAAACGTGACAACATTATTAATAAGCCCGAAAAGACAAATATTGCGTCAGGTCACTTTTATCCCGTAAACGAGGATATTTTCATTTTTGTTTTGTTCACTTAAACGTAGCTGACAAAATCAACTTTTGGCCGCGTAAATAGATCAATGATTGGCGATTTCAGTGCTTTGCCGTAGAATGCCAGGCCTTCATCAATGTGTCAGACCCTAAGGTGGTTAATCACAAACCCCGCATCAGGAGCGTTATCCGATGCGTTGACAAGGGACAGAGTAAAAAATTGAATACACAACCGCGTTCGCCCACTCCGCTGGTGCAACTGGTCGACCTTTGTAAAGGTTTTGATGGTAAAACGGTCATTTCTGACTTTAACCTGACCATCAATAACGGCGAATTCCTCACCCTCCTCGGCCCATCCGGCTGCGGCAAAACCACCGTGCTTCGCCTGATTGCCGGGCTGGAAAGCGTTGATGCGGGTCATATCAAACTCGACGATCGGGATATCACCGACGTGCCGGCGGAACATCGCCATGTTAATACCGTCTTTCAAAGCTACGCGCTTTTTCCCCATATGACCGTTTTTGAAAACGTGGCATTTGGTCTGCGGATGCAAAAAACGCCTGTAGCAGAGATTACCCCGCGCGTCACTGACGCCCTGCGAATGGTGCAGCTTGAAGCGTTCGCCCGGCGCAAACCGCACCAGCTTTCCGGTGGTCAACAGCAGCGTGTTGCTATTGCCCGCGCCGTGGTCAACAAGCCGCGCCTGCTCTTACTGGATGAATCGCTCTCCGCGCTCGATTATAAGCTGCGCAAGCAGATGCAAAACGAATTAAAGGCGTTACAGCGTAAACTTGGTATTACCTTCGTCTTCGTGACTCATGACCAGGAAGAAGCCCTGACTATGTCAGACAGGATCGTGGTGATGCGTGAGGGCAAAATAGAACAAGACGGTACGCCGCGGGAAATTTACGAAGAGCCGAAGAACCTCTTCGTCGCCAGCTTCATTGGTGAGATCAATATCTTCAGTGCCACCGTCATTGAGCGTCTCGATGCGCAGCGTGTGCGCGCCACCGTCGAAGGACGCGAATGCACAATTTACGTCAGCTTCCCGGTCGAAAAGGGCCAGTTGCTAAACGTAATGCTGCGCCCGGAAGATTTGCGTGTCGAAGAGATCAATGATGTCGCGCAGGCAGAAGGGTTGGTAGGTTACGTGCGTGAGCGTAATTATAAAGGGATGACGCTGGAGTCAGTGGTAGAGCTGGAAAACGGCAAAATGGTGCTGGTCAGCGAGTTCTTCAATGAAGATGACCCCGATTTTGACCACTCTTTGAATCAAAAAATGGCGATTAGCTGGGTGGAAAGCTGGGAGGTCGTACTGGCTGATGAAAAGCACAAGTAAATTCCAGAATGTGGTGATTGCCACTATCGTCGGTTGGCTTGTGCTGTTTGTCTTTCTGCCCAACCTGATGATTATTGCGACCAGTTTTTTGACCCGTGACGATGCCCACTTCGTGACGATGGTCTTCTCGCTGGATAGCTATGCCCGTCTGCTGGACCCTCTCTATTTTGATGTGCTGCTGCACTCGCTGAATATGGCGGTAATAGCTACCCTTGCCTGCCTGGCGCTGGGGTATCCCTTCGCCTGGTTTCTGGCAAAACTACCGGCAAGAGTGCGCCCGTTATTACTGTTTTTACTGATTGTTCCGTTCTGGACCAACTCGCTGATTCGTATCTATGGCCTGAAAATTTTCCTCAGCACCAAAGGTTATCTGAATACTTTTTTGCTCTGGCTGGGGGTAATTGATGAGCCGCTGCGCGTGATGTTCACCCCGGTGGCGGTCATTATCGGGCTGGTCTATATCCTGCTGCCGTTTATGGTCATGCCCCTCTACTCCAGTATTGAAAAACTCGATAAAGCTTTGCTGGAAGCGGCGAAAGATTTGGGTGCCAGTAAGCTACAGACGTTTTGGCGCATTATTATTCCGCTGACCATGCCAGGCATTATCGCTGGTTGTCTGCTGGTGTTGCTCCCCGCGATGGGGCTGTTTTACGTCTCAGACCTGATGGGCGGCGCCAAAAATCTGCTGATTGGCAATGTGATCAAAAACCAGTTTCTCAATATTCGCGACTGGCCTTTTGGCGCGGCCACCAGCATCACACTGACCATTGTGATGGGTCTGCTGTTGCTGATTTACTGGCGCGCCTCGCGCCTGCTGAACAAAAGGGTGGAACTGGAATGATCGGTCGGCTGCTGCGCGGCGGTTTTATGACCGCCATTTACGCGTACCTTTATATTCCCATCATCATTCTGATTGTGAACTCGTTTAACAGCTCGCGATTCGGGATTAACTGGCAAGGTTTTACCACCGAGTGGTACAGCCTGCTGATGAATAATGACAGTCTGTTACAGGCGGCACAGCACTCTCTCACGATGGCGGTATTCTCCGCCACGTTCGCCACACTTATCGGTTCGCTGACCGCCGTGGCGCTCTACCGTTATCGCTTTCGCGGCAAACCTTTTGTCAGTGGCATGCTGTTCGTGGTGATGATGTCGCCAGATATCGTAATGGCCATCTCCTTGCTGGTGCTGTTTATGCTGCTGGGTATTCAACTGGGGTTCTGGTCGCTGCTGTTCTCACACATTACTTTCTGCCTGCCGTTCGTGGTCGTGACGGTCTATTCACGCCTGAACGGGTTTGATGTGCGGATGCTGGAAGCGGCAAAAGATCTGGGTGCCAGCGAACTGGTGATCCTGCGCAAAATCATTCTGCCGCTGGCGATGCCTGCCGTGGCGGCGGGATGGCTGTTGAGCTTCACCCTGTCGATGGATGATGTAGTGGTCTCATCCTTCGTTACCGGACCGGGGTATGAAATTCTGCCGTTGAAAATCTATTCAATGGTGAAAGTCGGCGTCTCACCTGAGGTGAACGCGCTGGCAACGATTCTGCTTGTTCTGTCGCTGGTGATGGTTGTCGCCAGCCAGCTAATTGCACGTGATAAAACCAAAAGTCCGGCGCGCCGGGCATAACCTCAGGGGACGTTAAAATGAAAACATGGTCACGCCACCTGCTTGCGGCGGGTGCTCTGGCACTGAGCATCAATACCGCTCACGCGGATGACAGCAAGACGCTCTATTTCTACAACTGGACGGAATATGTGCCGCCGGGTCTGCTGGAACAGTTCACCAAAGAGACGGGCATCAAGGTTATCTATTCAACCTATGAATCGAATGAAACCATGTATGCCAAGCTTAAAACCTATAAAGAGGGTGCCTATGATCTGGTCGTGCCGTCCACCTACTTTGTCGACAAAATGCGTAAAGAGGGCATGATCCAGAAGATTGATAAATCGCAGTTGACCAACTTCCATAATCTCGACCCGGAGATGCTGAATAAGCCATTTGACCCGAATAACGACTACTCCATTCCGTATATCTGGGGGGCGACCGCCATTGGCATTAACAGCGAAGAGATTGACCCTAAGACGGTGACCCGTTGGGCGGACCTCTGGAAGCCTGAGTATAAAAGCAGCCTGCTGCTTACTGACGACGCGCGCGAAGTCTTCCAGGTGGCGCTGCGTAAACTGGGACTTTCCGGTAATACGACCGATCCTAAAGAGATTGAAGCAGCGTACAAAGAGCTGCAAAAACTGATGCCTAACGTGGCGGCGTTTAATTCCGATAACCCGGCGAACCCGTATATGGAAGGCGAAGTAAATCTCGGTATGGTGTGGAACGGTTCCGCGTATGTCGCCCGCCAGGCGGGCACGCCGCTGCAGATAATCTGGCCTGAGGAAGGCGGTATCTTCTGGATGGATAGCCTTGCTATTCCAGCCAATGCCAAAAACAAAGCGGGGGCTCTTAAGCTTATCAACTTCCTGTTACGCCCGGAAATTGCAAAGCAGGTAGCGGAAACCATTGGCTATCCGACGCCAAACCTCGCTGCCCGTAAGCTGCTTAGCCCGGAAGTGGCCAACGATAAATCACTCTACCCGGATGCCGAAACCATCAGTAAAGGCGAATGGCAAAACGATGTCGGTAGCGCCAGCGCCATTTACGAAGAGTATTACCAGAAGCTCAAAGCGGGTCGTTAATGCCTGTAACAGGCGGGACATCCGTTCTGCCGGCATCTCAGCCATAAAAAAGGCCGCATCTCTGCGGCCCTTTTGTTCGAAAAATTCAAAGCCCTTTCAGTAGCTTCTCAACATACGCCGGCACCACTTCACTGGCGAGGCCATAATGCTTCTCTTCGAACTCACTACCTACCTGACTTGGTTCAAGGTTCAACTCAACGGTATGTGCACCGTGCAGTTTAGCCTCATGGACAAAACCGGCCGCCGGATAGACATGGCCGGAGGTTCCAATCGCGATAAACACATCGGCCATCGCGAGCGCATGATAAATCTCATCCATCCCGAGCGGCATCTCACCAAACCAGACCACATGCGGGCGTAGCGGCGCGGGAAACTGGCAGCAATGGCACTTGTCTTCCGGGGTCACATCCTGTGTCCACGTCAGCACTTGCCCGCTCTGCGAGCAGCGTACTTTCAGCAATTCTCCGTGCATATGGATGATATGGTGATTTCCGGCGCGTTCATGCAGGTTGTCGATATTCTGCGTCACCAGTAAAAAGCGATCGCCGAGGATATCTTCCAGCTTTGCCAGCGCCAGATGCGCCGGGTTTGGCGCAATCTCCGGTAGCTGTAGCTGCTGACGACGCGCATTATAGAAAGCCTGCACCAGCTGTGGGTTGCGGGCGAAACCTTCCGGCGTTGCCACGTCTTCCACATGGTGTTCTTCCCACAGACCATCCGCAGCACGGAAGGTGCGTATACCTGATTCCGCGGAGATCCCCGCCCCCGTTAGTACCACTACTCTCGGTTTTTCCATCACTTCCGGCACCACCTGGTCTCTGAAAAAAATCCGCTGGCGTAAGCGCTCACGCAAACGGCGTTTGTTACGGCGAAAACAGCTGAGACGATGTGACCGACGAGACTGCATATCATCCTCTCAGAATTAATCAGTAAGATGAAGGAAAGCGGCACCACGCATGCCGCCAGCATCGCCGTGGCGAGCACGTTCAATGCGGGGTATCCGGGCCACCGGCAACAAGTGTGGCGGTAAACGCGCCGCCAGCAACGACGTCAGGGCAGAAAAATTCGATAAGCCACCACCGATAACCAGTAAATCCGGATCCACTATCGTCAGGATATTCCCAAGACACACCGCCAGCAAATCAGCATAGCGCTCAACATGGGCTTTCGCCTGCGCATCGCCCTGCTCCCAACGCGCGATAATTTCCGGGGACGATAAGGAGTGATGGTAGTAATGTTGATACAGCCAGGCAAAACCGCGCCCGGAAAGATAGTTTTCGATACAGCCCAGTTTGCCGCAACCGCAGCGCGTGAGTGGAAAATCAAAACCCATCAGCGCCATAGCATCGACCGGCAGGCGAATATGGCCAAACTCACCGGTAATATAGCTGCGTCCTTTGAGGGTCTGGCCGTTAGCGACAATGCCACCGCCAACCCCGGTCCCCAGGATTAGCCCCATCACAATCGGATACTGGCGAAACTCATCATCCCATGCTTCGGAAAGGGCAAAACAGTTGGCGTCATTATCAAGGCGGACATCACGCGCGAGTCTGGCGCTTAAATCCTTGCGTAGCGGTTGACCACTGGCGGCCGGAACATTGGCGGCATAGAGGGTGCCATCAGCAGTTTCCGGCATGCCCGGAATACCGATGCCGACACTGCCCTGTCCGCCAAAGCGTGCATCAGCTTCGGCAACCAGCTGAGTGATAGTCGTTAAAAATGTCTCATAATTCTCTTTCGGTGTGGCGACGCGCTTTTCCCATTGCAAACGACGGGTATCGTCAAATACCCCCAGCGCTATCTTGCTTCCGCCGATATCAAATCCGTAATACATCGCCTCTCCTTTTTTACTTCTTATTATTGTCCGCTCAATACCCTCGCCGGATCGATATTGCTTGCCCGGCGCGCCGGATACCAGCTTGCCAACAGACTCAGCACCAGAGCAGTAACCAATACATACACCACATCCAGTGCGTGTAACTCCGACGGTAGAAAATCGATAAAGTAGATATCGCCGGATAAAAATTGATGACCAATGAGCTTCTCAATGATGCGGATTATCGCGGTCAGTTGCAGTGACGCAACCACACCGATCACCGCGCCGATCACGCTTCCCAGCAGGCCGGCCAGCAAGCCGTACCAGACGAAAATCGCCCGGATCAGGCCATCTTTCGCCCCTAATGTGCGTAGCACGGCGATATCGCTGCTCTTATCTTTTACCGCCATGACCAGCGTGGAGACAATATTGAAACAGGCTACGCCAATCACCAGCACCATCGCCAGATACATAATGGCGCGGATCATCTGAATATCGCGATACATATAGCCGTATTTACCGATCCAGCTTTTAATATAGACATAGCTGTTGGTGACTTCACCAGCGCTTCGCACCAGCGTGTTCGCGTTAAAGACATCTTTCACCTTAATGGCAATGCCCGTAACGCTGCTGCCCATATCCAGATATTGCTGCGCATCTTCCATCGGGATCATCGCAAACGCATGGTCGAGCTGACCGCTCAATTGCAATACGCCGGTAACGTGTAGTCTGACGCGTTTTGGTTGCAACAGTTTGTGGTCGGTGTCGGAATTGGGGATCATTATCGAGATCCAATCGCCCTGTTTCACGTTCAGCGCATCCGCGACACCTTTACCAAGGATTATCTGCTGCTCACCGGGTCTAAAATTGCGCCAGGCGTCGGCCTGCACAAAATTGGGTAACGCGCTCAGACGGGATTCCTGTTCAGGGTTTACCCCTTTCACCTGGATCGCTCGCAAATTGGTGCCGCTCTCCACAAGGCCGGTGAAATTAATATAGGGTGCCGCGGAGACGATACCAGGCACTTTTTCCACTTTTGCCAGCGCGTCGTTCCAGTTATTCCACGGCTGATTCACCGGCTCGATTTCGCCATGCGGCACAACCGCCAGAATACGGTTATTGAGCTCGCGTTCGAAGCCGTTCATGGCACTGAGCCCCACGATCAACACCGCAACGCCAAGCGAAATACCCACCGTGGAGATGACGGAAATCAGCGAAACCATCCCACTGCGGCGGCGGCCACGGCTAAAACGCAGGCCTATCAGTAATGACAGAGGAGACGCCATCACTCAGCCCCCATCAGGGTCATTTCAGTACTCAGGCGACCATCGCGCATCTCCAGCTGGCGGCTCATCCGTTTCGCCAGTTGCAGATCATGTGTGACCACCAGAAAAGCAGTGCCCTGCGACGCATTCAGTTCTCCCAGCAACTGGAAGATACTGTCCGCATTACGGGCATCCAGATTACCTGTCGGCTCATCTGCCAGCACCAGACGCGGATTATTTACCAGCGCACGGGCAATGGCCACACGCTGACGCTCGCCGCCTGATAGCTCTGAGGGGCGATGGCTGGCGCGATGCTCAAGTCCCACCGCCCGCAGCATTTCCCGCGCCCGGACATCAATTTCTGCCGCTTTGTGCTTACCAATGAGCAGCGGCATAGCCACGTTTTCCAGCGCAGTAAAATCGGGCAGCAGGTGGTGAAACTGATAGATAAAACCCAGCTCGCGGTTGCGTAACTCCGCTTTCGCCGCAGAGGAGAGTTTACTCAGCTGTTGATTATCGAAGGTCACTTCGCCTGATGTCGGGGTATCCAGCCCGCCCAACAGATGCAGGAGCGTACTTTTACCGGAACCGGAGCTGCCGACAATTGCCATCAGCTCACCTTCACCCACGCTAAAGCTCACATCATGCAATACGTCGGTTTGCACTTTCCCTTCCTGATAGCGTTTGCACAGGTTGTCGCATTGCAACAGGATTTTATTCATAACGTAAAGCCTCAGCGGGTTGAGTGGCGGCAGCGCGCCAGGAAGGATAAAGCGTAGAGAGCAGCGCGATGGCCATTGCCACCAGCGCAATAACAACAACCTGTAACGGCTCGATGGCCACTGGCAGTGCGGCGCCATCAAGGAACGCACCGATGACTGGCATCAGATTATTCAACTGGCTGGCCAGCAACGCTCCAAGCGCGGCTCCCAGCAGCGCGCCAATAATACCAGCACTTGCGCCCTGCACCATAAAGACCGCCATGATCTGACGCGGGGTCAGTCCCTGGGTTTGCAGAATCGCCACCTCGCCCTGTTTTTCCATTACCATCAGGCCAAGGGAGGTAATAATATTGAAAGCCGCCACCGCAATAATCAGGCTTAGCAGCAGCCCCATCATATTTTTCTCCATACGTACGGCCTGGAATAGCTCACCTTTTCGCTCGCGCCAGTCTTGCCATTTGGTCCCTTTCGGCAGCGCCTGTTGGCTCAGAACATCGACCTGTAGAGGTGCATTCAGCCATAAACGCCAGCCGGTAATATTGCCTGCGGGATAGCGCATCAGACGAGACGCATCCTGAATATTGACCAGCATCTGGTAGTCATCCACTTCACTGCTGGCAGCGAAGGTCCCGACTACGGTAAACAGGCGTTGGCTGGGCAAACGGCCCATCGGCGTAAACTGGCTGGCAGATGGCACCATGACGCGAATCTGATCGCCGCGGTTGACCCCAAGCTGCCCGGCAAGGCCTTCACCGAGAATGACATTGTACTGCCCGGCTTCCAGTGAAGATTGCTGTACGTTGACCAGGTACGGGGTGAGCGGATCTTTTTGCGCCGGATCGATCCCCAGCATGACCCCCACAGCCACGCTGCGTGCACTCTGGAGAACGACATCGCCGGTACTCAATGGCGCAATACGATTTACGCCCTGCAAGTTGAGCGCGCTGGCAGGTAATTGCTCAGGGTTGATCGAGCCATTTTGCGCAGTGATGACCGCCTGCGGCATCAGCCCCAGGATATTATTTTGCAGTTCGCGCTCAAAGCCATTCATCACTGACAGCACAGTCACCAGCGCCATTACGCCAAGCGTGATGCCAATGGTCGACAGCCAGGAAACGAAACGACCGAAGCGGTCGGCTGCGCGCCCACGCATATAGCGCAGGCCGATAAAGAGAGTGACAGGCTGGTACATGAAATCCGTCTGGTTGCTGTTAGCAGACTCCGAAGTATATAAGCGAAAGCGTAGAGCGTAAATGAGTGAAACAGTAAGCGGACGTCTCAGAGGAGAGGAAAAAATCCGAGAAATCAAATTACTAGTTGCGCGACTTTTACGCGCTTCGCGTCCCGTAGCGGTATCTTTTTATGACTCACCGCCTGATATTTATCCGAAAAGGGAGGAAATACAGACTGTTTCCCATTACACCCCGCAGCGACGCCATCAGGATAAACGCCGAACTTTGTAATACAAACGGCGAAAGATGATGAAAAAAAAGACTCTATGGATAAATCAAATCAAGGGATTATGTATCTGTCTGGTAGTTATCTATCACTCGGTAATTACGTTTTACCCGCATCTCACCACATTTAACCACGCGTGGTCAGAAACGCTCGCAAAGTGCTGGATCTACTTTAATCTTTACCTTGCCCCCTTCCGCATGCCAGTTTTCTTTTTTCTCTCAGGCTACCTGATTCGACGCTACATTGATGAGGTGCCCTGGAAAGAGGCGATCGACAAGCGGATCTGGAGCATCTTTTATGTGCTTATACTTTGGGGCGTACTGCAATGGCTGGCGCTCAGCCACATCAATGACTGGCTGGCACCCACGCGCGATTTAAACGGTGCAGCTAACGCCGCCTATGCAGATACCCCCGCTGCGTTTATTAAAGGGATGCTCACCGCCAGTACCAGCCTGTGGTATCTCTACGCGCTGGTGGTCTATTTTATTCTGTGCAAATTACTGAGCCGCTGGGCGCTTGCTGCGCTCGTCGCCATGGCGCTGCTCAGCGTAGCGATTAACTTTTTGGCCTCCCCCTGGTGGGGTATGAACAGCGTACTGCGCAACATGATCTATTACAGCATGGGGGCATGGTTTGGCGGCGCTATTCTGGATGCGATTAAACGTTTCTCTTTTCGTCGTTACGCTGTCTGGCTGGCTGGGGCGTTACTTGCTGCGGTGGCGCTATGGTTTTTAAATGTTCCCCTACCCCTTAGCCTGCTGTCGGTAGTGCTGATTTTGCGTCTGTTCCAGACGCTGGAAGAACGCATTGGTTCAGGCGAAAACGCTTTGCTGAATATTGTGGGCAGCAATACGCTTGCCATCTACACCACCCATCGCATTCTGATTGAAGCGCTCAGTCTGGCTTTGTTGACCCCGATGAATGACGGGCGCTGGTCACCCGCCTTCGAGCTGACCATCGTGTTACTTTATCCGTTCTGTAGTCTCGTTATCTGTACCCTGGCTGGCTTGTGTATACGGAAACTATCCTCGGCGATTTTTGCCGATCTGTTTTTCACTCCACCCGCAAAATTGACCACACCACTGCAAGCTCGATAAGCGCGAGTCTTGAGGTTGGCGAATAGTGCACAATCGCGGATAATAAAGGGATTGCGTATCAGTAATATGCCCCCATAACAAGGGGCATATCCATAAGAGACCCAGACCCTATCTATGCCTGAACAATACCGTTATTCTCTGCCCGCCAAAGCTGGCGAGCAACGCCAGCTTGGTGAACTGACTGGTGCTGCCTGCGCGACTGAAGTCGCGGAAATCATTGAGCGACATAAAGGCCCGGTAGTACTGATTACGCCGGATATGCAAAATGCCCTGCGTCTGCATGACGAAATCATTCAATTCACCGACAATCTGGTGATGAACCTTGCTGACTGGGAGACGCTGCCGTATGACAGCTTCTCGCCGCATCAGGAAATTATCTCCTCCCGTCTCTCCACACTCTACCAGTTGCCCTCTATGCAACGTGGTGTGCTGATTGTATCGGTGAATACATTGATGCAGCGCGTCTGCCCACACAGCTATTTACACGGGCACGCTTTGGTCATGAAAAAAGGTCAGCGTCTGTCCCGTGACGCGCTACGCGCACAGCTGGACAGCGCGGGGTATCGCCATGTTGATCAGGTTATGGAACACGGTGAGTATGCTACCCGTGGGGCGCTGCTGGATCTCTTCCCGATGGGCAGCGCGCAACCTTACCGCCTTGATTTCTTCGATGATGAAATTGACAGTCTTCGCCTGTTCGATGCGGACAGCCAGCGTACGCTGGAAGAGGTCGAGGCCATTAATTTACTGCCTGCACATGAATTTCCGACGGATAAAACCGCTATTGAGCTGTTTCGCAGCCAGTGGCGCGATAAATTCGACGTTAAGCGCGATGCCGAACATATCTATCAACAGGTGAGTAAAGGCACGTTGCCAACCGGTATTGAATACTGGCAGCCCCTGTTTTTCAGTGAGCCGTTGCCGTCGTTGTTTAGCTATCTGCCGGACAATACGCTGCTCATCAACACGGGCGATCTGGAAAACAGCGCGGAACGCTTTAGCCAGGAGACCCGGGCGCGCTTCGAAAATCGTGGCGTGGACCCGATGCGTCCCTTGCTGGCGCCAGAATTGCTGTGGCTGCGGGTAGATGAACTGTTCAGCGAACTTAAACGCTGGCCGCGCGTACAACTCAAAACCGAAAACCTGGCGGATAAAGCCGCCAATGTGAACCTCGGTTATCGGACATTGCCGGATCTGGCCGTTCAGGCACAGCAAAAAGCACCGCTGGATAACTTGCGCAAATTCCTTGAATCCTTTAGCGGGCCGGTCATATTTTCGGTCGAGAGTGAGGGGCGTCGCGAAGCGCTGGGAGAATTACTCTCACGCATCAAGGTTGCGCCGAAGCGCATAACCCGACTGGATGACGCGCAAGATGCCGGGCGCTATCTGATCATTGGTTCGGCTGAACATGGCTTTATCGACACGCTCCGTAACCGGGTGTTGATTTGTGAAAGCGATCTTCTGGGCGAGCGCGTTGCCCGCCGCCGCCAGGATACGCGCCGCACGATTAACCCCGATACGCTGATTCGCAACCTCGCTGAACTGCATCCTGGCCAGCCGGTGGTGCACCTGGAACATGGGGTTGGACGCTATGCGGGGATGACCACGCTTGAAGCGGGCGGCATTAAAGGCGAATACCTGATGCTGACTTATGCCGGGGATGCCAAACTCTACGTCCCGGTGTCGTCGTTGCATCTGATTAGCCGCTATGCCGGAGGCGCAGAGGAGAACGCCCCGCTGCATAAACTGGGCGGCGATGCCTGGGCGCGTGCGCGGCAAAAAGCGGCTGAGAAAGTCAGGGATGTCGCAGCGGAATTGCTGGATATCTACGCCCAACGCGCGGCGAAGTCTGGTTTTGCCTTTAAGCACGATCGCGAACAGTACCAACTTTTCTGCGACAGCTTCCCGTTTGAAACCACGCCAGATCAGGCACAGGCCATTAACGCAGTGTTGAGTGACATGTGCCAGCCGCTGGCTATGGACCGCCTGGTCTGCGGCGATGTCGGCTTCGGTAAAACCGAAGTGGCAATGCGCGCCGCCTTCCTTGCCGTCGAAAATAACAAGCAGGTAGCTGTGCTGGTGCCCACTACCCTGCTCGCTCAACAGCATTTCGACAATTTCCGCGACCGCTTCGCCAACTGGCCAGTGCGTGTGGAGATGCTCTCACGTTTTCGCAGCGCAAAAGAGCAGACACAGGTGCTGGAGCAGGCGGCTGAGGGCAAAATCGATATTCTTATCGGTACCCATAAGCTGCTGCAAAACGACGTGAAGTGGAAAGACCTGGGACTTCTGATTGTCGATGAAGAACACCGCTTTGGCGTGCGTCATAAAGAGCGGATTAAAGCGATGCGAGCTGACGTTGATATCCTCACGCTCACTGCGACGCCAATTCCGCGTACCCTCAATATGGCCATGAGCGGTATGCGCGATCTGTCGATCATCGCAACGCCTCCCGCGCGCCGACTGGCTGTGAAAACATTCGTTCGTGAATACGACAGCCTGGTCGTGCGCGAGGCGATACTGCGTGAGGTTCTGCGTGGCGGGCAGGTCTACTACCTGTACAATGACGTCGAAAACATTCAGAAAGCTGCCGACAGACTGGCAGAACTGGTTCCGGAAGCGCGTATCGCCATCGGCCACGGGCAGATGCGTGAACGTGAACTGGAACGGGTCATGAATGATTTCCACCACCAACGTTTTAATGTGCTGGTCTGTACCACGATAATCGAGACCGGGATCGACATTCCGACGGCAAATACGATCATTATTGAACGTGCCGATCACTTTGGTCTGGCGCAGCTCCACCAGCTACGTGGCCGCGTGGGCCGTTCGCACCACCAGGCCTATGCCTGGTTACTGACGCCACATCCGAAAGCGATGACCACCGATGCGCAAAAACGCCTCGAAGCGATTGCCTCGCTGGAAGATTTAGGCGCGGGTTTCGCCCTCGCCACCCACGATCTGGAAATCCGTGGGGCCGGCGAACTGTTGGGCGAAGATCAGAGCGGTTCAATGGAAACCATTGGCTTTTCGCTGTATATGGAGCTGCTGGAAAATGCGGTTGATGCCCTCAAAGCCGGACGTGAGCCATCGCTTGAAGATCTCACCAGCCAGCAAACGGAAGTCGAACTGCGCATGCCTTCCCTTTTGCCGGATGATTTTATTCCCGACGTCAATACTCGCCTCTCTTTCTACAAGCGCATTGCCAGTGCGAAGAGCGAAAACGAGCTCGATGAGATTAAAGTGGAGTTGATTGACCGCTTTGGTCTGCTGCCTGACGCCGCACGAAATCTGCTCGATATTGCGCGGCTGCGTCAACAGGCGCAGAAACTGGGGATCCGTAAGCTTGAAGGGAATGAAAAAGGCGGCACGATTGAGTTCAATGAAAAAAACCATGTGAATCCCGCATGGCTTATCGGCCTGTTGCAAAAACAGCCGAAACATTTCCGCCTCGATGGCCCGACACGCCTCAAATTCTTCCAGGAGTTGACGGAACGTAAAACCCGCATGGAATGGGTGCGCAACTTCATGAAACAGCTGGAAGAAAACGCGATCGCATAATGCTCTTCGGGCCAGTTACCTGCGCTGGCCCGTTTATTTTCGTGAAATATTTACAAACATTTTGCACTCTTCCAGGACTTCCCGACATTCCCTCCCGCCATAATTCCATGATCGATACCTGACAAAATAACCTTATTATTTACATGGATTATAGTAATGCTTAATCACTCCCGTTTTGTCCTCTGGGCGATTTTCCTCACCGCCACGCTAGTCTTGCCAGCGAGAGCAAATACCTGGCCTTTACCACCCGATGGTAGTCGATTGGTGGGTGAAAACCGTTATCACGTAGTGGAAAATGATGGCGGCTCGCTGGAGGCGATTGCCAGGAAATACAATGTCGGTTTCCTGGCTCTGTTGCAGGCGAATCCCGGCGTCGACCCTTATGTTCCGCGCGCAGGAAATGTGCTGACGATCCCGCTGCAAACCCTGTTACCCGACGTGCCGCGAGAAGGTATTGTCATCAATCTGGCCGAACTGCGTCTCTATTATTACCCGCCGGGAAAAAACGAAGTAACCGTCTACCCTATCGGAATAGGACAACTGGGTGGCGATACATTGACGCCTACGATGGTAACGACCGTTTCCGATAAACGGGCTAATCCTACCTGGACGCCAACTGCAAATATTCGCGCGCGTTATAAAGCTCAGGGGATAGATTTACCGTCGGTTGTTCCTGCCGGGCCGGAAAACCCGATGGGCCACCATGCCATCCGTCTTGCCGCCTACGGTGGCGTCTATCTGATTCATGGAACTAACGCCGATTTTGGCATTGGTATGCGTGTGAGCTCTGGCTGCATTCGCCTGCGTGATAACGACATTGCCACCTTGTTCAGGGTTATCACCCCCGGTACGCGCGTGAATATTATCAATACGCCGATAAAAGCCTCGGTTGAACCCGACGGCACACGACTTGTAGAAGTTCATCAACCGCTGTCAAAATCCATTGACGACGACCCGAAGACACTACCGATTATTCTTGATGCCACTATGCAGGCCTTCAAAGACTCAACGCAAAGCGCAAGCGATGTGTTTGAACGTGCGATGGAAGTGCGTTCCGGCATGCCGGTGGATGTCACCCTCCACGGCGGTGTGCTGCAACAAAACCTTTAATTCCCGGGTAATAAAAAGGCCTCGCAATTGCGAGGCCTTTTTATGAGGGTTAATTCAGCGGCTTACTTATTTGTACAGCACTGCGGTGCCGTGCAGGGTATCAGAACCGGTCACAGAGGTGATACGGAAAGATTTTGCGCCCATCTCATCAGCTTTTTGAGCCAGTTGATCTTCAACGGAAGAGAGGTTGGCACCTGCAGAAGTACCAATGATACCGACTTGCTGCTGACCTGCCGGAGCAGACTGGACTTCAACAGCAGCGAAGCTTGCAAAAGAGAGTGAGCTCAGTACGGCAGCGGCAAACAGAGTTTTAACGTTTTTCATGATTTTGATCCTGTAGCAGATGAAAGAAGCGTCGTAAGTATTAACTTAACGATCGATAGACAAATGATAAGTGTGATCTGGGTCACGCGTCAACACATTTTAATAACGAACGTTAATTAAATTAATAAACTCATATTTATCATATAGATATAATTTATTAATTTGTGCTATTTTGCCTCTGGCGTCTGACAGCATTTATTTTTATAATGATTGTTCAACAAACCAACAAAGGTTGAACGGCACTATGACCAGTGAAGTCACTAGTATGAAAAAAAGCCGTGGCCGACCGAAAGTGTTCGACAGGGAAGTGGCGCTTGATAAGGCCATGGCATTATTCTGGCAACATGGCTACGAAGCCACGTCATTATCAGATCTCGTAGAGGCAACGGGCGCGAAAGCCCCTACGCTGTATGCGGAATTTACGAATAAAGAAGGCCTGTTCCGCGCAGTGCTGGATCGCTATATCTCGCTTTTTGCAGCAAAACATGAAGCCCAGCTGTTATGCGACGATAAACCGCTGGCGCAGGCATTAACAGATTACTTCACGGCGGTAACAAACTGCTTTACCAGCACAGATACTCCGGCTGGCTGTTTTCTGATTAATACTTCCGCGACGCTGGCCGCATCGTCGCAGGCGATTGCCGAGACCATTAAGTCACGCCATGCGCAGCAGGAACAGATGTTGCTCAAATTTTTGATACAACGACAGCAGCGAGGGGAAATTCCCTCTCATGCGAATGTTCAGGAACTGGCGCAGTTTTTAAGCTGTATTTTGCAGGGGATGTCTATCAGCGCCCGGGAAGGGGCAAGCCGTGAGAAATTACTGCAAATTTCCGCAACGACATTACGTTTGTGGCCACAACTGACCACCTCCTGATTCGTCTCCATTAGCAATAATTATCGTTTTCACCTATTATATTAATAGGTGAAAACATCATGCCATTTTTGCCGCTTTGCTAAGATTAAACAGTAATTATTTCGCTGCTAACCATTAGTCGTAAAAGAACGATAAACGTCAGGATGACGACAAAGCGAACAGTTTGCTCTCCCCTGCACAACATTATTGTATCTATGGAATTTGGCCACTTTTGCTGACTATTCACATTCAGAAGGAAAATGGAGATGATTTTGCTATTACCATTACTTAAAGTGCTAATAGTAATTACATTGTTATTTGGACTCTGGGTTGTATGTGGTGGTTCTGTGTTATTCGCTTTTATCTCGGTTGTCATTACCGGCTTTCTGCTCTATCGGCAACAAGATCTTATCTGAATCCCCCAAATCGCCTGTAAAAAAGGCTCCTCAGCCTGAGCAATTGAGGAGCCAATGGGTACAGTACTGCTATTTTAGGCTTTGTTATTCAAAATAAGCTGACCGTTGTCATCCAGTGGGATCTGGGTGCCAGGATCTTTATCCATGCGGATTTTCCCTTGCTGGTCGCCAATTTTATAGGTGACGTCATACCCCAGCATTTTTTCCGATTTGTCATACACCGTTTTACAACGTTGCTCAGTTGTGGTGTAAGTGTCTCTTGCCTGCATTTCGCCCTGGACCTGATTACCGGCGTAACCACCGCCCAGCGCGCCGACGACCGTAGCAACATCGCGACCACGACCGCCGCCGAACTGATGACCGATCACCCCACCAGCAACAGCACCCAGTACTGAACCGGTCAGGCGATTTTCATCCTGAACCGGACGGCGATGCGTCAGCGTGACATTACGACACTCCTGACGCGGTGTTTTAATGGATTCTTTGATTGGCGTGGCGGAAACCACCTGCGCATACTGCGGCCCGCGATTGAAGACATTCATACTTGCAACCGCTGCGACACCCAGAGCAGCGGCCACGCCAATACCGATACCCGCTAACATTGATTTATTCACAGGATTTCCTCCCTGGTTTGCTATTCGTAACAATTTTGCAACTTGGGAGGATACTAAGCCAATCGGAATGAGCGGAAAAAAAGTGAAATAAGGCAGGGGAACGACATGATTCGGAGTTATCCGAGCATATACTGGCGATATGACAGAATGATGTACTGCTCTCCTGAAATGTGACACAGGAGAGCAGCGGGCCCTCTTAGTGCAGCTTCAGGCGCGGGCGAATCACACGGTTAATACTGCCGACCAACATCATTAGTCCCGTCTTGAAGTAACCATGCAGCGCAATCTGGTGCATACGATACAGTGAGATATAAACAAAGCGCGCAATACGCCCTTCAATCATCATTGATCCGCGCATCAGGTTACCCATCAGGCTACCCACGGTGGAGAAGTTGGAGAGTGAGACCAGCGAACCATGATCTTTATAGACATAGGGCTTCGTTGGTTTACCTTTCATCTGCGCAAGGATGTTATGCAGCGCGAGGCTGGCCATCTGGTGTGCAGCCTGAGCGCGCGGTGGCACAAAGCCCCCCTCAGGACGAGCACATGAGGCGCAGTCGCCAATGGCATAAATATCCGCATCACGTGTAGTTTGCAGGGTCGGCTCAACCACCAGCTGGTTGATACGGTTCGTTTCCAGACCGCCAATCTCTTTCATAAAGTCCGGCGCTTTAATACCCGCCGCCCAGACCATCAGATCGGCTTTGATGTATTCCCCTTCTTTGGTATGAAGACCGCCTTCATCGGCGCTGGTAACCATCGTCTGAGTCAGAACGCGCACACCCATTTTGGTCAGTTCATTGTGCGCTGCCCCGGAAATACGTGGCGGCAGTGCGGGCAGAATGCGTTCGCCTGCTTCCACCAGCGTGACGTTCAGCGCTTCATTGGTCAGCCCTTTATAACCGTAACTGTGTAGCTGTTTCACCGCGTTATATAGCTCGGCGGACAGCTCTACACCCGTAGCCCCACCGCCAACGATAGCGATGTTCACTTTGCCGTTCGCCCCCAGGCTGGCAGAGTATTTCAGGAACAGGTTCAGCATCTCCTGGTGGAAACGGCGCGCCTGATGCGGATTATCGAGGAAAATGCAGTGCTCTTTTACGCCAGGGGTATTGAAGTCATTTGACGTACTGCCTAACGCCATCACCAGTGTGTCGTACGCCAGCTTACGTTCAGGAACCAGCAGTTCACCTTTCTCGTCACGCAACTCCGCCAGGGTAATAGTCTTCGCTTCACGATTGATATCAACCACGGAGCCCAACTGGAACTGGAAATGGTGATTCCGGGCATGCGCCAGGTAGCTCAGCGCATCGACGCCTTCATCCAGCGATCCTGTTGCCACTTCGTGCAGCAACGGTTTCCACAGGTGGCTATGGTTGCGATCCACCAGCGTAACCTTTGCTTTCTTACCGCGGCCCAATTTTTTACCCAACTGTGTCGCCAGTTCAAGCCCGCCGGCACCACCGCCAACAATCACAATTTTCTTCAATGGTGTAGTCAACGTGACCCCCTCAAAATTATTAACCAATTGTTAATTAAAAGTTATAAACATAACTCTTAATTAACAACAAGTTACATCACGAAAACCAAATTATGTCAGTGAGAATAACATGAACGGTGCATTGGTCATACCAAAATTGATATGCATCAAGTTTTGATGCCTAAAAGATGAACAAGTGTAGCTGCTATGAAACAAGCTGGTCGAAAACGTGAGCTAAAACCTGTGAGTGAAGGGAGCAAAACAAAGCCCGACGGGTGTCGGGCTGAGAGGATTAACCAAGTGTTTTAAAAGCCTTAATTCGCTGCAGGTGCGGCGAGATATTTTTAAATTTGTGCGTCTGCTCTTCGTCCCAGACAATTTCATAGTAATGGTGCAGAACATCAGACGAACGTTGACTATCCAGCGCTTCATCCCGGCGAGAGAGGATTGCCAGGCAACGATCGCGATTTTTCTCGCGAAAATTCGACACACATTTTGTGGCAATGTCGAGGTACTCTTCCGGTCGGTCGATCTTGCCTTCCATGTTCTCAAAGGGGAACAAGTTAGGATTGAACATGACCTGCCGAATGTCGCACAGGAAACCAATGCGCTCCGCCCAGTATCCTCCCAGCCCCACGCCGCAAATGAGCGGCCGTTCATCCACGTTGAGCTGCAGCATTTTGTCCACCTCTTTTAACAAATGCTGCATATCATGCTTCGGATGACGCGTGCTGTAACTGATCAACCGGACATCCGGGTCGATAAATTGCAGTTGCAGTACCTTCTCATGATTTCCCGGACTGTTTGAGTCAAAACCGTGCAAATAGATGATCATTGTATCCTCACCCTACTCCAGTGCCCCGCCCGCAAAGGCTCACTGAGCCGCTTTGTGCTCCTGCCACCGCGCGTGAAGTTGCTCCAGTTCACGGTTGACAGCCTTCCAGCGTACAGAACTCAGCAATTCCTGACGGGAAAATGAACCTTTATGATACAATTTCGTAACACGCTCTGCTTTGATCGGCGACAGGTTATCCAATACACTCACTGCGCCCTTACGATTATTACAGACCAGGATCATATCGCAACCTGCGTCCAGCGATGCCTGGCCACGCTCGGCATAGCTACCCATGATTGCCGCGCCTTCCATCGATAAATCGTCGGAAAAAATCACGCCATCGAAATTGAGCTCGCCGCGCAGCACGGTTTTCAGCCAGTAGGGCGAGCCGCTGGCAGGGCGAGAGTCCACATCCGTATAAATAACGTGCGCAGGCATGATCGCATCCAGCTTGCCCTGTTCTATCAGCGTGCGGAACACCGCCATATCCTTGCTGCGAATCTCCGTGTGAGCACGCGGATCTCGTGGAGTCTCTTTATGTGAATCGGCCGTCACGGCGCCGTGCCCCGGGAAATGCTTACCGGTGGTTTTCATGCCCGCACTGTGCATGCCATCGATAAAACGCCCTGCGATGGAGAGCGCTTTTACCGGATCCTCGTGATAGGAGCGTTCGCCAATCGCGGCGCTGATATGTCCCACATCAAGCACGGGCGCGAAACTGATGTCGATATCCATCGCGATCATCTCGCTTGCCATCAGCCAGCCCGCCTCTTCTGCTACTCTGCCGCCCTCTTCCATACCCAGCAGGGCCGCAAAAGATTGGGCTGCCGGCAGGTGGGTAAAACCTTCACGAAAGCGCTGAACCCGACCACCTTCCTGATCGACAGCGACCACAAGGCGATGGCGTGATGCGGCACGAATCTGGCGGACCAGTTCGCGCAACTGCGCCGGATCGTGATAATTGCGGGTAAACAGAATCAGGCCCCCCACCAGCGGATGCGCCAGAATTTCGCGCTCTTCCGCATCCAGTTCGTAGCCTTGCACATCTAACATGACCGGACCCACACTCATCTCTCTTTTCCTTTCGTCTTTAACTGGCGCCATGCGGCATCAGCCAGCGTTATAAATTGTCTATCGCCCGTCTGCTGCCAGCGGCATTCAAACCAGCCCGCCATCAGCATCGCTATCCACGGACGCCAGCGCAGGACCTGACGCCATAAACGCGTTTCATCCAGCATGGCGCAATGTGCATATTCAGCCACCAGTTCACGCCGCTGATGCTCGCTCCCGGTCCAGACGCCTGCCAGTTCCATCGCGATATCACCATCACCGGCATACTCCCAGTCGATCAAACGTAGCCCGTCATGGCTGTGCACCAGGTTGCCCGCATGAACATCCATATGTAATGGTGCCAGCCGCAAGGGTACCGGCTCGCCCTCTTTCCTGCGTAATTTTAATTGCTGCAGCCAGAATAATGTACGGCGTGACGGCAAACACTGCTGCCAGTACGCCTCCAGCAAAGGCAGCAGGTTAAGACGCCAGCCAAAGGGGGCGCAGCGATGCAGATCATACAGTAAGACCGCCAGGTTATGGCTGGCAGGCAAACTGCTTTGCAGGACGCCAGGAATATAGTCAATGACCATCCACCCTTTACCGAAGAAGCGTGGTTGCGGCGCAATGCGGCGCGGTAATCGTTTAAGCGCGCGATACTGACGCAAAAAGGGTGACGATGCCGCCTGGTGCTGCTGACGTAAAATCAGGCAGTGATGGCCGTTACTGATAAGACAACTCCCGCCACTCAGGCCAGTAACCTGACCGTCGACGGGAGCATAATGCGGGAAATAGCGTGACAGCAACGCGTCACGCGTAAGATTATTGTTGCTGAACCGCACCTTTACCCGACCAGACAATTTCGCCAGTCTGCACCAGCATGAGTTGCATTTGCAGTGTCGGCGCGTTGGCGTTGCCTGTCGCGCTGGAATACAGCACGTACTGGGCTCCTACATTGCGGGCAATACCAATAGCTTTGCTGCGCGTACCGAGACTATCCTGCGGCGACAGGCCCAGTTGCTGCTTGGCAATTGCCAGCTGTTGCGCCGAAACCAGGGTAAATTTGCCATTGTTGGTCAGCGCGTTACGCAGGGTTTCGGTCGCTTCACTGGTATTCACCGAACCGTTAGTCCGGTTGTTCACGCTGTCAACGAGCAGAACGTTACCTGCTGAGGCTCCGCTCGCCTGCAACATTTTACCCATCATCGGCTGTACGGCGCTGTTCCAGTCGTAGTGACGCTCACGCGGTGTCGGCTGTGTCGTTTGATCAGGATGTTCGATTGGCCCTGGTTGCTCCGGGATCGACGGCACAGACGGCACCGTCGGTACTGGTTGCGACGGCTGTGGTTGCGGCGGAACAGGCTGCTGAGGCGTTGGATTCGCTTGTTCAACCGGCGCGGGTTCTTGCTCGCCACGGGTAATACACCCAGAAAGGATAACCGCTACTGTGGTCAGTAGCGCGAAACGTCCTAATGTTTTAATCAATTTTCACCCCTTATAGATAGAGATAAAGTCTGACCTTGTGCGCACCCAGGAAATTTGCATTTCCATAAAGTGTGACAGCGGAGTGCGCCGGGATCGTGACCCTACGCGGTTCTTCGAGCGGGTGCATTTCCAGGCCTCTGGCGTCGTACCAGTAAAAACGGTAATTGATGGTTACCGGCTGCGCGCGTTCATTGAACAGACGAGACGAAGCAGAGGGCTGGATTTCTTGCGTGCTCAGCGTGGGGGATTCAGCGGTAATACCTGCGGCCAGAACATTGGCTTCCATCACCAGCGTTTGATCGTTAGCCACCGGGATCGCAGGACGCGAGCCACAACCGACTAATGTCAGGGCTGTCACCAGAAGTGCAACGCGTCCGTTGATCATATCACTCGCCTTTATGTGCCAGCATTGGGCCTAAGGGGCGACCACCCAACAGATGCATATGGATATGCCAGACTTCCTGTCCACCATGACGGTTACAGTTCATGATCAGGCGATAACCATCTTCCGCAATCCCCTCAGCGCGGGCAATTTTCGCCGCTACGGTCATCATACGCCCCATAGCCTGTTCATGCGCTTCGGTAATATCATTAGCCGTTGGAATGAGGATATTTGGCACAATCAGTACATGCGTTGGCGCCTGAGGAGAGATATCACGGAAAGCGGTAACTAATTCATCCTGATAGACGATGTCCGACGGAATTTCACGACGGATAATCTTACTGAAAATGGTTTCTTCGGCCATGACGTTTTCCTTGTTTATACGCGCGGGCGAAACCGCCCCATCACGAGATACAGTGTAGAGTATGAGCGAGATTCTTCGGCTGTTTCAACTATAACGCTCTTTTTCTTCAAGATTTCACCACCAGCTGGTGGCGTTATAACCAACCCCTACGTATAAGCCCTTTAAATCACTTACTCAGACATGAATATTACATCTGTTTACATTGTAATTTTGAATGCGTATATTTCGCATTTGCATTTTCATGCGCATTTATTAATTGAAAATACAAAACAGACCGGGCGCTGAGCTGACAACGTATCGCGAACCGGACGATCCTGTTAACACACCATTAAGGGTTAATAATGTCTTTCGCCATTAACGCCGGGAATGATCAGCATTCACTTGCCTGTGCGCCATCATTACTGGCTGTTTGTATTGGTTTTGCGTTAACGCCAGCCACAAGTTTCGCGGTGACCACATCCGGTGATGATGAAACCATCATCGTTGAAAGCGCCTCTGGCGCTCAAAGTGATACCCATCAGGCTCAGGATTACAGCGTTCAAACCACTACCACCGGGACCAAGTTGCTGCTCGTGCCACGTGATATACCGCAATCGGTAAGCGTTATCAGCCAGCAGCGTATGCAGGATCAGAACCTGAACTCTATCGGGCAGGTATTGAGCAATACAACCGGCGTCACTGCTCAGGTACAGGACAGCGATCGCACCGTGTTTTATTCACGTGGCTTCTTTGTCAACAACTACGCGTATGACGATCTCCCGACCTCGATCAGTGAAGTCTGGAACTTCGGTGATACTGCCGCCGATACCGCTATCTATGACCGTATCGAAGTAGTGCGTGGCGCGACGGGTTTGATGTCCGGCACTGGCAACCCGGCGGCCTATGTCAATATGGTGCGTAAACATGCGGATAGCACCGAATTTAAAGGTGACGTCTCAGCTACCTACGGGAGCTGGGATAAACAACGTTATGTCCTTGATCTGCAGGCACCACTGAGCGAATCGGGGAAAGTGCGTGGCCGCCTCATCACCGGTTACCAGGATAATGACAGTTGGGTCGATACCTACCACTATCGCAAGAAATTTATCTACGGTGTCGTTGATGCTGATGTCACCGACAACACTACCTTATCGCTGGGATATGAATATCAGGAAAGCCAGACCGACAGCCCTACCTGGGGCGGCCTGCCCACCTGGTACGCCGATGGCAGCAAAGCGAAATATGATCGCAGCACAACTGTGGCGCCGAACTGGGCCTATTCCGATAAAGACAACACTAAAGTGTTCGCGAACCTGACACAGCGCTTTGGCAACGGCTGGGAAGCGCACGTTAATGGTATGCATGCGCAAACCAATTTCGATACCAAAATGATGTATATGTACGGTTATCCGGATGAAGCCACAGGCCAGGGAATGGTCGGTTACGGTGGCTGGAACCGTGGTGAGCGTAAACAGGATGCCATTGACGCCTTCATGCGTGGCGGTTTTGACCTGTTTGGCCGACAGCATGAACTGATGTTCGGCACCAGCTACAGTCGCCAGCGCAACCACTATGACAATTCCCTGCCGGACACCCCAGGCACGATGATCGATGTAGGCTCATTCAAGAGTGGCTGGAACGGTAATATTGCCGACCCGGCATGGACGCCATGGGCGCTGTATAGTAAGGATGACATTCGTCAGTCTTCTGCTTATACCTCGGCACGTTTCTCGCTGGCCGATCCGCTGCGTCTGATCCTCGGCGCACGTTATACCGAATACAATATTCGTTATAACCCCTCGGGCGCGCCTTCAACCCGACTGGAAAGCACCAAAGACGATATCACACCGTATGCAGGTCTGATATATGACATCAATGAAGACTGGTCCGCATACGCCAGCTATACCGAGATCTTCCAGCCGCAGGACAAACGTGATGCGTCCGGGCGCTATCTTGATCCCACTACGGGTAAGAGTTATGAAGCCGGGATGAAAGCAGACTGGTTCAGCTCCCGCCTGACAACCTCCATTGCCGTGTTCCGTATTGAGCAAGACGGTGTTGCCAGCAATACTTACACTTACATGCCAGACGGGGAGTCTATCTATGAATCTCTCGATGGCGTCGTCAGTAAAGGTATAGAGTTTGAACTCAATGGTGCGCTGACCGATAACTGGCAATTAACTTTCGGCGCGACTCGCTTTATTGCCGAAGACAAACAGGGCCAGGCCGTCAGCTCCGATCAGCCGCGCACGACCATGAAGATGTTCACCCGCTATCAGTTGCCGACACTGCCTGAGCTGACAATCGGCGGCGGAGTAAACTGGCAGAACAAAGTCTGGACCGACGTGTCGGACACCCAGCGCGCAGAACAAGGCAGCTACGCACTGGTTAATCTATTTGGTCGCTATCAGGTCACCAAAGCTTTCGCCATCCAGGCAAACCTGAACAATGTGTTTGACCGTGAGTATTACGATTATGTCGGTAGCTATACCGTCTACGGCGCACCGCGTAATTTTTCCCTCAGCGCTAGTTATAACTTCTGATGGTCGTATTCGGATGCTAACCCCTGCCCGTTAGTTCGCTGACGGGCTTTTTATTGCAATATCGCCAGCTTCTGCCGTTAGTCTTATTTCACTTGCCCTTAAATGTAAAAAAGGCAGCCTTTCGGCTGCCTCAGTCTCCCCAGACTTTACGGCTTAGTTGCTACGGATGTACTCATCCATTTCGGTTTTCAGGTTATCGGATTTAGTACCGAAAATTGCCTGTACACCAGAACCAGCAACGACTACCCCTGCCGCGCCCAGTTTTTTCAGACCAGGCTGGTCAACTTTTGCCACATCGGCAACGCTAACGCGCAGACGAGTGATACAGGCATCCAGGTTGGTGATGTTTTCTTTACCGCCGAACGCAGCCACCAGTGCCGGAGCCATTTCGCTGGTTGCACCAGCTTTAGACTCTTCGGATACGTCTTCACGACCCGGGGTTTTCAGATCCAGCGCTTTGATCAGCACACGGAACACGGTGTAGTAAACCGCTGCATAGCACAGGCCTACAACCGGGAACAACCACAGTTTGCTGCCGTTGCCGGACAGGACGATGAAGTCAATCAGACCGTGAGAGAAGGACGTACCGTCACGCATACCCAGCAGAATACAGATCGGGAACGCCAGACCAGCGAGGATCGCATGAATTGCGTACAGGATCGGCGCAACGAACATGAAGGAGAACTCGATCGGCTCGGTGATACCGGTCAGGAACGAGGTCAGCGCTGCGGAGATCATGATACCGCCCACTTTCGCACGGTTCTCTGGTTTAGCAGAGTGCCAAATCGCGATAGCAGCAGCCGGCAGGCCGTACATTTTGAACAAGAAGCCGCCAGACAGTTTGCCCGCAGTCGGGTCGCCTGCCATGTAGCGCGGGATATCGCCGTGGAATACCTGGCCTGCAGCGTTGGTGAATTCGCCGATCTGCATCTGGAAAGGAACGTTCCAGATATGGTGCAAACCAAACGGTACCAGGCAGCGCTCGATGAAGCCGTAGATACCGAACGCAACAACCGGGTTCTGGTAGGCAGCCCATTGAGAGAATTCCTGAATAGCAGTACCAATCGGCGGCCAAATGAAGGACAGCACAACACCGAAGATAATAGCGGCCAGACCGGAGATAATCGGAACAAAACGCTTACCGGCGAAGAAGCCCAGATACTCAGGCAGCTTAATACGGTAGAAGCGGTTAAACATATACGCAGCGATGGCACCGGCGATGATACCACCGAGGACACCAGTATCTGCCAGGTGTTTAGCCGCGATTTCTTCTGCAGGTAAATGCAGTACCAGCGGTGCAACCACGGACATGGTTTTAACCATAATGCCGTAGGCAACCACAGCAGCAAGACCGGAGACGCCATCGTTATTGGTGAAGCCCAGAGCAACACCGATAGCGAAGATCAGCGGCATGTTAGCAAAAACAGAACCGCCTGCTTCGGCCATTACGTGAGAAACCACTTCTGGCAGCCAGCTGAAGTTAGCAGACCCGACGCCCAGCAGGATACCTGCGATAGGCAGTACGGATACCGGCAGCATCAGCGATTTACCGACCTTCTGCAGGTTAGCAAATGCATTCTTAAACATAATTGAGAGTGCTCCTGAGTATTTGTGCTTTTTTTACGCTTTTTGCGCGTTGGCACGGGGGGAGAACCGTGCTGTGAACAGGACATCTAAGTGCCCTTTATTTATTACACAGAGTAAAATAAATCCGGATAAGTTTGTTTGACGGCTATCACGTTTCAGTTAGCGTCAGAGGCAAAACTTTCATAGATTTACAAAACCCGTTACCGAATGTGTCAAAAAAAGCGTTCACCGCCTCTTTTGTGGCGGTGAACTTTACTCTTATTACTTATTAATTACGAGCACTAAAATAAGCTGAAAATTCAGAGGGATTGCAGGCGGGACGGATCAATATGGAACAACGTGGCGAAGTTTTCTGTGGTTTTTTGCGCCAGTTCATCGACCGAAACGCCCTTTAAAACTGCCATATATTCAGCTACATCCCGTACATACGCCGGTTGGTTTTCTTTACCGCGGTGGGGAACTGGCGCCAGGTAAGGCGAATCGGTTTCCA
This sequence comes from Phytobacter palmae, assembly GCA_900112785.1. Taxonomy (GTDB): domain Bacteria; phylum Pseudomonadota; class Gammaproteobacteria; order Enterobacterales; family Enterobacteriaceae; genus Phytobacter; species Phytobacter palmae. The sequence continues at coordinate 59,510 of FONB01000014.1, forward strand.
CCAGCAAACGATCAAGCGGGACATAGCGCGCCGCATCACGCAGTTGCTCTGCGTTACGGAAAGTGACGATCCCGGAAAATGAGATATAGAAGCCGAGATCTAATAACTGACCCGCCGTTTCCCTGTCTTCTGTAAAACAGTGTAGTACGCCTCCGCAGTCCGACACCTTTTCTTCACGAAGGATAGCCAGGGTATCTGCACGCGCATCTCGAGTGTGAACGATAACCGGCTTGTTCAGTTCACGACCAATACGGATATGGTCACGAAACGACTCTTGCTGGCGAACTTTAGTTTCCGGCGTGTAGTAATAGTCCAGCCCTGTTTCACCCATCGCCACAACGCCTTCTTCTGCGGCCATTTGGCGTAAATCTTCCACCGCATAGGCTTCATCCTGATTGAGCGGATGAACGCCGCAGGAAAAAGCCACATCACTACGTTCTCCCACCAAAGCGCGCATACTGCGATAACCCGGCAGTGTCGTCGCCACGGCGAGGAAAAACTTCACATCGCGGGCCGCGGCTTTATTTAATGCGTCATTCACGTCCGTATGTAACGACTGATAATCCAGGCCATCGAGATGGCAATGAGAGTCGACTAAAAACATAATTTCTCTCTTAAAAATACTGTCCGGGCAACGCGGCACCGGGTTGCAGATAACGCTCTATGCGTAATAAAAGGTCGGTCAAAAGTAATTCACGGTTTACGCCAACCACTGTCAGCAACTGTTCGCGACATTCAGCCACCGCACGCATGCAGGCTTGCAGGCGTTCGCCATCAAACTGGCTGGCAAGCTGGCGTACCAGCATAATCGCATCCATATTCGTCAGCAGCGTTGCGCCCTGCTGTGCCTTCAGCGCGTCCAACAGAAGTGTTGCCAGCCAGTGCAGACGTTCGGCCACCTGTTCGTGGTTCAATGTTGTCAGCAGCGACAGCCAGTCGCCATCCCCCAGCAATTGTCCAACGGACTGGCACAGCGCCTGACGCGGTGCGAGGTTGTCCGCCTGCAGCAGTTGCGCTGCCGCACCGGGAGCGCCGCCACACAAGCGTAACGCACTGACAATCGTTTCATGTGACGCGCTGTGCTCGCGGGCAAGCCAGGCACAAGAATAGCTTTCAGCGGGTGGTGCGAGGTGATGCATCCGACAGCGGCTGCGCAAGGTTGCCAGTAATCGCGCCGGCTCACGGCAGTTCATAAAAAACCAGGTCTCTTTCGGCGGCTCTTCCAGCGTTTTGAGCAGGGCATTTGCCGCCGCGTCCGTTAATAGCGAGGCATCCTGGATCCAGACAACTTTAGCGCCGCCAAGACGCGCATGTTCATACAGTTTTTCACTGATATCGCGTACCGCATCGATCCCAAGCGTAGTCTTGCCCTTCTCGGGCGCCAGCTGGTAATAATCCGGATGGGTACCCGCCTGCATTAACTGGCAGCCACGACAATGGCCGCAGCTTTTGGCATTTTGCGGATGCTGGCAAAGCAGATAACGGCTCAGCGCATAGATCAGCGCATCATCACCCATTCCCGGTAGCGCGTGAACCAGTAATGCATGATGCCCGCGACCGGCCTGATAACTGGCGACCAGTTGCTCATAATCCGACCGCAGCCACGGGTACCATCTCATGCGCCCTGCTCCCGCGCCCAGGCAGTAACAGTCTGACGAATATCCGCCATAACGTCTTCGAGCGATTGCGTGGCATCAATGGTACGAATGCTTTCATCTGCCGCAGCCAGTTCAAGGTAGCGCGCGCGCGTACGGTTGAAGAAATCCAGAGACTCCTGTTCTATGCGGTCCAGCTCGCCACGGGCGCGAGCGCGTTTGAGCCCTACTTCCGGCGTAACGTCCAGATAAAGCGTCAGGTCCGGGCGGAAATCCCCCAGTACTGCGTCACGCAACGTTGCCAGCATCGTCTGGTCAACACCGCGTCCACCGCCCTGATAGGCTTGTGTAGAGAGGTCGTGGCGATCGCCTATTACCCAGTTCCCGTTGGCCAGTGCAGGTTTAATCACCGTTTCAACCAATTGAACGCGGGCAGCATAAAACATTAATACTTCGGCCTTAACTGTAATCGTCTCATCGCCGACAGAGCGAATGTCCAGCACCAGACTGCGCAGCTTTTCTGCCAGTTGAGTACCACCCGGCTCGCGGGTGAAAATCATCTTTTCCACACCCAACTGACGCAGCGTGTCGACCACAACATCGCGTGCGGTGGTTTTTCCTGCCCCTTCAAGTCCTTCAATGACGATATATTTACTGCCCATTTTTTTCCTTAAGTACTTTTAAATAGTCCTGCACTGACCGGTTGTGGCTGGCGAGATTGGTGTTAAATGTATGCCCACCTTTACCATCAGCGACAAAATAGAGATAGGGCGTTTTTGCCGGGTGCGCCGCAGCTTTCAATGAGGCTTCGCCAGGTGTAGCAATGGGACCCGGCGGCAGGCCGCTGATGATATAGGTATTATAAGGTGTCGGCGTTTCCAGGTCAGCGCGTGACAATTTACCATTATACCGCTCCCCCATCCCATAAATCACGGTGGGATCGGTTTGCAGCCGCATCCCGATACGCAGACGGTTGATAAAGACCGATGCCACCTGATCGCGCTCGCTGGCTACTGCTGTCTCTTTCTCGATGATGGAGGCCATGGTCACCATCTGGTTTTTATCCTGGTAGGGTAACCCCTCCATTCGCCCTTCCCACGCCTGGTCAATCGCCCGCACCATTTTTTGGTGCGCGCGCCTGAGCAGTGCAACATCCGTAGTGTTAGCGGTATACATCCAGGTGTCCGGCCAGAACCATCCTTCCACCCAGTCCGCATGCTCGAGATCCAGTGCCTTTGCAACCGTCGCATACTCGTCATCTTTCAGGGTGTGCTTGATATATGGCGCGTCACGCAGCTGCTGCAGGTAATCGCTTAGCCGCATCCCCTCAACCAGACGAAGCGGGAACTGCGCCTCTTTGCCGCTTTCCAGCAACCGGAGCATCTCACGCACCGTCATGTCAGGGGAAAAACGGTAGGTACCAGCTTTAAAGTGCGAAAGATCAGGCTCCACACGCAGCAACCACTGAAAGACACGCGGGCGATTAATCACTTTCTCGCTATAAAGCTGTTCACCCAACGCAACGCGCCCGGTTCCGGCCTCCAGCGTAAAAATAGTCTCCTCTTTAATGAGGATCTTACTGTCAGCCAACTGACGAACTTTCCATATACCTACGCCTGCCGCAATCACAAGGACCAGCAGAAGGAGAAGTACAACGCGCAACATTTTTTTCATGACGATATCGGGTGCTCACAAAGAGGGGCCAGAAATTGGTACAACTCCCGGGAAGTCCAGCGTATGTCATTCCACGCGCGCACGGGAATGACAGGCATTAATGCATTACAGATAATGACTTCATCAGCAGTGTTGAGTGCATCAGGTGACGCATTGATTTCGACAACGCGATAGTCGGAAGATGCCAGCTGGCGCAGACAAAATTGCCGCATGATGCCGTCTACACCCGCATGACTCAGGTTTGGGGTAAATACATCACGGCCTTTGCGCCAGAAAATATTCGCGGCACAGCATTCCGTAACCCACCCTTCACTGTCAAGAACCAGCGCCTCGTCATCGTGTGTTTGCTCAAGATAACGGCGGATCAGCACCTGCTCCAGCCGATTGAGATGTTTGAGACCGGCAAGATGCGGATTACGCCCCAGTCGCACAGGGCTGAGCGACAGCGTGACGCCCTCTTCCCTCCAGCGAGCATAATGCACAGGATAAGCGGCAACACTGAGAATACGCGTCGGGTTTTGACAGTCGGCTCCGCTGTAACCGCGTCCGCCGGCGCCACGACTGATGATAGCTTTCAGGACCCCGCTGGTTCTTTCCGAGGCAATGCGACACATTTCGTCTTCCAGCTCTTCCCATTGTCTGAAAGGAATAAATAGCCTGTCACACGCCAGTTTGAGACGATGCAGATGTTCAGCCAGCAGACTGATCGTGCCGTTGTCGATACGTGCCGTAGTGAAACAGCCGTCGCCGAATTGAGTCGCTCTGTCATTTGCGGCAAGAGATACCTGCTCGCAACCATTAATCAATAACATAGAGGCTCCTTATGCGTGGCAGAGTAGTGTGGCAGGACACTCTGCACAGGACAAGCGGAGAACACTGAAATAAAAAAGGCCCGCAGTGCGGACCTTTTTACAGGCTGGTAGGTAAAAAAACAGCGCTACACTCAGACCCTTTTAAAGATCAAGGAACCGTTAGTACCACCAAAGCCGAATGAGTTACACAGCGTGTACTCCAGACCACTTACCTGGCGGGCTTCGTGCGGAACGAAATCAAGATCACAACCCTCAGACGGGTTATCCAGGTTAATGGTTGGCGGAACAGCCTGGTCGCGCAGAGCAAGGATGGAGTAGATAGACTCTACCGCACCCGCTGCACCCAGCAGGTGACCCGTCATGGATTTGGTGGAGCTAACCATAATACGGCTCGCTGCATCACCAAATACCGATTTCACCGCTTGCGCTTCAGCTTTGTCACCCGCAGGGGTCGATGTCCCATGAGCGTTAACGTAGCCGATCTGACCTGGCTCAAGGCCCGCATCACGGAGGGCATTGACCATCGCATCAGCAGCACCAGCGCCGTTTTCCGGCGGAGATGTCATGTGGTAAGCATCGCTGCTCATGCCGAAACCAACGATTTCCGCATAAATTTTCGCACCGCGTTTTTTCGCATGCTCATACTCTTCAAGCATGATGATGCCTGCGCCATCGCCCAGGACAAAACCATCACGGTCCTGGTCCCACGGACGGCTCGCAGCCTGAGGATTATCGTTGCGTGTCGAAAGCGCACGTGCCGCGCCAAAACCACCCACGCCCAGCGGGGTACTCGCTTTTTCTGCGCCACCGGCAAGCATCGCATCCGCATCGCCATAGGCTATCATACGTGCAGCATGACCGATGTTATGCACGCCAGACGTACAGGCCGTGGCAATCGAAATGCTCGGGCCACGCAGGCCAAACATGATGGTCAGGTGACCGGCCACCATATTAACAATCGTCGACGGGACGAAGAACGGGCTGATTTTACGCGGACCACCATTCACTAAAGAACTGTGGTTTTCCTCAATCAGGCCGAGACCGCCAATACCGGAACCAATAGCGGCACCGATGCGGGTTGCGTTCTCTTCCGTCACTTCAAGGCCAGAATCCTGCATGGCCTGAACGCCAGCGACAATTCCATATTGAATAAAGTCATCCATCTTGCGTTGTTCTTTACGCGAGATAATGTCTTCACAGTTAAAGTCCTTTACTAAGCCAGCAAATTTCGTTGCGTAGGCGCTAGTATCGAAATGGTCGATCAGGCTGATGCCACTCTGACCGGCAAGGAGAGCTTTCCAGGTAGACTCTACGGTATTGCCGACAGGAGACAACATGCCCAGTCCGGTCACAACTACACGACGCTTAGACACGGTTGTCCTCCAGGGAGGGAAAAAAATTAAGATTAGGGGAATAAAAGATAAAACTCAGGCGGTCGAGTGACCGCCTGGAGATGTTCACTTACGCCTGGTGACCGTTGATGTAATCAATGGCAGCCTGAACGGTGGTGATTTTCTCAGCTTCTTCGTCCGGAATCTCAGTATCAAACTCTTCTTCCAGAGCCATTACCAGCTCAACGGTGTCAAGAGAATCAGCGCCCAGGTCTTCAACGAAGGAAGCATTGTTGGTAACTTCTTCCTGCTTAACGCCCAGCTGTTCGCCGATAATTTTCTTAACGCGTTCTTCGATAGTGCTCATACTCTTAAATTTCCTATCAAAACTCGCTTTCGCGATGGTTTTCGTAGTGTATAAAATGTTGAAAAATTTGCAACTAAATCCCGGCAGTTCGTACCACGATTTTACGCTATTTTGCGGCCTTTCGCCCTAATAACGCAAATAAATTTAATCGTGGTTAAACCATGTACATTCCGCCGTTGACGTGCAAGGTCTCACCAGTGATGTAACCCGCTTCGTCAGAGGCTAAAAATGCAACCGCGCTGGCGATTTCCTGAGCACCGCCAAGGCGACCCGCAGGAACTTGCGCCAGAATACCCGCACGCTGATCGTCAGACAGCGCACGCGTCATGTCCGTTTCAATAAAACCCGGAGCAACAACGTTCACAGTAATCCCGCGTGATGCGACTTCTCGCGCCAGCGATTTACTGAAACCAATCAGGCCTGCCTTCGCCGCAGCGTAGTTAGCCTGACCAGCATTTCCCATGGTGCCAACCACAGAACCGATAGTGATGATACGACCATGACGCTTTTTCATCATAGCGCGCATCACCGCTTTTGACAGACGGAAAACCGATGACAGGTTGGTTTCGAGAATATCGTTCCACTCGTCATCCTTCATGCGCATTAACAGATTATCGCGAGTGATACCGGCATTATTGACCAGGATATCAACTTCGCCAAACTCGGCACGAATGTTTTCCAGAACAGATTCAATAGATGCAGGATCGGTCACATTCAACATCAGACCTTTGCCGTTTGCACCTAAATACTCACTAATAGCCTGAGCGCCATTTTCGCTGGTTGCAGTACCAATAACCTTCGCGCCACGAGCAACAAGGGCTTCCGCGATTGCGCGGCCAATGCCACGGCTCGCGCCGGTAACCAGCGCGACTTTTCCTTCAAAACTCATGGTTTTCCTCTTTTATTGCGCAAGTGCCTCTGACAGTGCGGCGGGCTCATTAAGCGCAGACGCTGTCAGGGTATCAACAATACGTTTTGTCAGACCGGTAAGCACTTTACCAGGACCAACTTCATACAGGTGCTCTACGCCCTGTGATGCCATAAATTCTACGCTTTTAGTCCATTGCACCGGGCTGTAAAGCTGACGAACCAGCGCATGACGAATCGCTTCCGGCGACGTTTCGCATTTCACATCAACATTATTTACCACCGGAACCTGCGGTGCGCTGAACGTGATTTTTTCTAATTCCGCCGCCAGCTTTTCGGCAGCCGGTTTCATTAGCGCACAGTGGGACGGCACGCTGACCGGCAGCGGCAGGGCGCGTTTTGCGCCAGCAGCTTTACAGGCAGCACCTGCACGATCAACCGCTTCCTTGTGGCCCGCAATAACGACCTGGCCCGGAGAGTTGTAGTTTACCGGAGAAACAACCTGCCCTTGCGCGGAATCTTCACACGCTTTAGCAATGGATGCATCATCCAGACCGATAATCGCCGCCATAGCGCCTGTCCCTTCCGGTACAGCTTCTTGCATGAATTTACCGCGCAGCTCTACCAGACGTACTGCGTCTGCAAACGGGATAACGCCTGCACAGACCAGCGCAGAGTATTCACCCAGACTATGACCAGCCATTAATGCTGGTGTTTTGCCGCCCTGTTGTTGCCACACGCGCCATAAAGCAACGGAAGCCGTCAATAATGCAGGCTGCGTCTGCCAGGTTTTATTCAGTTCTTCCGCTGGCCCTTGTTGAACAAGCGTCCACAGATCATAGCCAAGTGCCGCAGAGGCTTCACGGAATGTCTCTTCAACAACCGGATAACTTGCTGCCATGTCAGACAACATACCCACGGTTTGAGAGCCCTGTCCCGGGAACACAAATGCAAATTGCGTCATGTTTTTATCCTTAATACTAGAAACGAACCAGCGCAGAACCCCAGGTGAAACCACCGCCAAAGGCTTCCAGCAGAATCAATTGGCCGCGCTGAATACGCCCGTCGCGAACCGCTTCATCCAGCGCACAAGGAACAGACGCCGCAGAAGTATTACCGTGGCGATCGAGTGTCACCACAACGTTATCCAGCGACATACCCAGTTTTTTTGCTGTCGCGCTGATAATACGCAGGTTTGCCTGATGCGGCACCAGCCAGTTCAACTCACTGCGCTGCAAATTATTCGCTTCGAGGGTTTCATCGACGATGCGAGAAAGTTCAGTCACCGCCACTTTAAAGACTTCGTTTCCTGCCATTGTCAGGAAAATGGGATTCTCTGGATGAACACGATCGGCATTCGGCAGCGTTAACAGTTCGCCGTAGCGACCGTCAGCATGCAGATGCGTAGAGATGATACCCGGCTCTTCGGATGCCCCGAGCACAACCGCGCCCGCGCCATCACCAAAAATAATAATGGTGCCACGATCTTCAGGATCGCAGGTACGAGCCAGAACATCGGAACCGATAACCAGCGCATTTTTCACCGCACCCGATTTCACATATTGATCGGCGATGCTTAGCGCGTAAGTGAACCCTGCGCAGGCAGCTGCAACATCAAATGCCGGACAACCTTTTACGCCCAGCATATTCTGCACCTGACATGCGGCGCTGGGGAATGCATGCGTGGCGGAGGTGGTCGCGACAATAATCAGACCAATCTCATCCGCACTGATACCTGCCATCTCCAGGGCGCGCTTTGCCGCTTCAAAGCCCATGGTGGAGACGGTTTCATCTGGCGCAGCTATACGGCGTTCACGAATACCTGTGCGGGTGACAATCCACTCGTCAGACGTATCCACCATTTTTTCCAGGTCGGCGTTAGTTCGCACGTGTTCAGGCAGATAGCTGCCGGTACCAATAATCTTCGTATACATGTACGCTCAGTCTTTTTCCGGTAACACAGATTCCAGGCGAGCGGCAATTCGCCGGGGAACTTGCCGCTGCACCGCCTGCACTGCCTGTTCAATCGCGACGGTAAAGGCTCGCTGATTGGCGGCACCATGACTCTTAATCACCGTGCCGCGCAATCCTAACAGACAGGCGCCATTATACTGGTCGGGGTTGAGGTGACTGAATCGCCTGCTCAGGCTTTTTTGTAACCAACGCTTTAATAAAATCAGCCACCACGACCGTTTTTTTCCTTCGCCCTGAGATTTCAGCAGCGAAAGAAACACTCTGACAACACCTTCCATCGTTTTTAATGTGACGTTTCCCGTAAAACCGTCACAAACCAGTACATCCGTTTTACCAGTGAGTAATTCGTTCGCTTCCAGATAACCAATATAGTTAATCGCCGGAACTGCTTTCAAAATCGCTGCGGCATCGCGAATGTTGTCATGACCTTTGGTCTCTTCTTCACCAATGTTCAGAAGCGCCACGCGAGGATTTGCGATCCCCACAACCTCTTCTGCCATCACCGCACCCATGACCGCAAACTGCGCCAGCATCTTACCATCGCAGTCGACGTTGGCACCCAAATCGAGCACCACCGTTCTCCCTTTCTGCTGGTGCGGTAGAACAGTAACCAGCGCGGGGCGCTCAATCCCCTCAATAGGTTTGAGCAACATTTTCGCCAGCCCCATCAGCGCACCGGTATTACCGGCACTGACGCAGGCCTCGGCACGACCTTCTTTTACAAGCTCCAGCGCCATCCGCATTGAACTGCCGCGACTGTTGCGGACAGCTTGCGAGGGGCGAGCATCGCTGGCAATAACTGACTGTGCGGGAATGACAAGCAAGCGCGAGCGTTGCTCGAAATCAGCTTTGGCGAGCAATGGTGTGATAGCGTCGGGATCGCCGACTAAAAGAAGATTAAGATGCGAATTAGAGTTCAGTGCCTGCAAAGCTGCAGGCACTGTCACGGAAGGGCCAAAATCGCCCCCCATGACATCTAACGCCAGGGTTAGACGAGTCAAGGTATCGGTATATCCCCGTTTTCACGGGGAAATCCTCACTAAGTTTGATCACGCTTGCGCGTGATTACTTAGTGATTACCTTGCGACCGCGGTAGAAACCGTCGGCGGTAACGTGGTGACGCAGGTGGGTTTCACCAGAGGTTTTGTCTACAGACAGGCTGGTGACTGCGGTCAGCGCGTCATGAGAACGACGCATGCCACGTTTGGAACGGGTTGGTTTATTCTGTTGTACGGCCATGGACCTTACTCCTTAATTACGATTTACCCCCGTTTGAGCGGGGAAAACCTATTACTTACGCTTTAAGCTGGCTAATACGGCAAATGGGTTTGGCTTTTGCGCTTCATCAGGCAGTTCACCAAAGACCATGTCCGCCTCGGACACTTCACAGTGTTCAGAATCATGCACCGGAACTACTGGCAGGGAGAGGATGATTTCATCTTCAACCATTGCAAGCAGATCGATTTCACCGAAGTCGTTAACCTCAATCGGTTCATACGCTTCCGGCAGTGCTTCAGCCTGTTCGTCTGAACGGACAGGACTAAAACAATATGTTGTGTGAACCTGATGGGTAAACGGCTTGCCGCAACGCTGGCATTCGAGGGACACCGTTACCTTCGCATCACCGGTTATAACCGCGAGGCGTTGGTTGTCGATGGCGAACGAAATGGAGCATTCCACATCACTGTCCACACTGACTACAGACTCGGCGACACGCTCAACCTGATTGGGCAGATAGATGCCCTCATAATCAAGGCGTTTCTGAGCCGTGCGAACCGGATCGAGAGTCAGGGGTAATTTTACCTTTTGCATAGGGCGCGCATATTAACTTTGTAACGTCATAGAGTCAAAGAAAAAGGCAGCCTGAGGTTGCCTTTTGCCAATAATTCGCACACATTGCGGCCTACAGTTTAAAATGCCTGTCATGGTTAAGCCATATTTGGTGAAAAAAAATATGTCAGATATTGTTCTTGCATCGACATCGCCCTGGCGTCGTGCGCTGTTAGAGAAGCTCGGACTGGCGTTTGAATGCGCAGCACCGCTGACCGACGAAACCCCGCATCCCGGGGAATCCCCCCGCCACCTGGTGCTGCGCCTGGCGCAAGAGAAAGCCCAGTCTCTGGCCCAGCGTTTTCCTCATCACTTGATCATTGGTTCTGATCAAGTGTGCATGCTGGAAGGTGAAATTACCGGCAAACCGCTAACCGAAGAAAATGCCCGCCGGCAATTAACCAGGGCAAGTGGAAATATTGTGACGTTCTATACCGGGCTGGCGCTGTTTAATTCGGCAACGGGCCATTTACAAACTGAGTGCGAACCTTTCGATGTGCATTTTCGCCACTTAAGCGCCCAGGAAATAGAAGACTACGTGCGCAAAGAAAATCCACTGCACTGCGCGGGAAGTTTTAAAAGTGAAGGATTGGGAATCGCCCTGTTTGACCGCCTCGAAGGTCGCGATCCTAATACCCTGGTTGGCCTGCCGCTGATCGCGCTGTGCCAGATGCTGCGCCGGGAAGGATGTAACCCGCTATCGCGCTAATAGATCTACCGATGGACTGATATTATTTAAGGAAACCCCGGTGGAAAAAGGTCACGTATCTCAACAGCCCTCTGTGGGGTTGTGGTCATTGATAGCGCTGGCAAGCCTGATTTTAATGATAACCATGGGGGTACGGCAGACGGTGGGGCTGTTTGTCCACCCTATCGTCCATTCCACCACCCTGAGTATTGCCGAAGTCAGTATGGCGCTGGCGATAGGCCAACTGATGTGGGGAGCATTTCAGCCACTGTTCGGTGCGTGGGCGGATAAGCGAGGCGCTTTCAATGTGTTGGTCATCGGCGCTATCCTCATGGCGCTGGGGCAACTTAGCACGCTGTGGGCCTCTTCGTTTTTACCCCTGACCCTCGCGCAGGGACTGTTAAGCCCGGCTGGCGCTGCCGCCGGTAGCTTCTCTGTATTGATTGGCATCGTTGCGGGCAGATTGCCATCCGATAAAGGCTCTGTTGCCAGCGGTATGATCAATGCCGGTGGCTCCATGGGGCAATTCATCTTCGCTCCGCTGATACAACTCATTATCAGCCTGCGTGGTTTCGCCTCGGGGTTGGTTTTCCTGGCCCTCGCCGCACTGTCGACAATAATTCCATCATGGTTTCTGTGCCGGAAAAGCGAAAAACCCTCCCCCATGCAGGCTCAACCTGCGTCATCAGATGACCCGGGTCTTAAACAGCAAATTCGTGCGGCATTTCGCCATCCCAGCTACCTGCTTCTGCACGCAGGTTTTTTGACCTGTGGTTTCCACGTGGCGTTTCTCACCACACATTTACCTGGTGAAGTCAGCCTTTGCGGGCACGATGCTTCGGTCTCTGCCATTAGCCTTTCGCTGATTGGTCTGTGTAATATCGCAGGCAGTATTTTCGCGGGTTTTCTTGGAAAGCGATTCCCGATGAAATATATCCTCGCCGTGCTGTACGCGTCCCGTGCAATCCTGATTATCGCTTTTTTGCTGTCACCCAAAACGCCGATGGCGTTCTACATCTTCGCCTGTGCGATTGGGCTGACATGGCTTGCCACTGTGCCGCCAACGGCAGGCATTGTAGGAAAGTTGTTCGGTACCCGTTATCTGGCGACGCTATTTGGTTTTACCTTGTTTTCACATCAGGTCGGCGCTTTCTTTGGCGCATGGCTGGGGGGGCTGGCCATGGAATACGCAGGGAATCTCGACTGGGTATGGTATACAGATATCGTCCTGGCCCTCCTGGCAGCGCTGGTCAATTTGCCAATCAAGGAAAAGAGCACAGCCGCGCCTCTTAAACCGACTCGCGCATAAAAAGAAAGGCGGTCATGCTGACCGCCCTTGCTTATGCTTTCTGGTTACGCAGTACTTGCAGACAGCGCCTGAGCTGCTCGTCCAGAGGTGCTTCAATACGAATGGTTTCGCCGGTATTGGGGTGGGTAAATTTCAACGCTGCGGCATGCAGAAACAGCCGCGTTAACCCGGTGCCTGCCAGCTGTTTATCAAACTCACGGTCACCATAGCGGTCATCAAAGGCAATCGGATGACCCGCATATTGAGTATGGACGCGAATTTGATGCGTACGCCCGGTTACCGGGCTACAACGCACCAGTGTCGCAACCTCATAGCGCTCTTCCACCTTAAAACGGGTTTCCGACGGTTTACCTTCCTGGTTCACGCGTACAATACGTTCACCGCTTTGGAGAATATTTTTCAGCAGAGGCGCCTGCACCACTTTAACGTGGGACTGCCACTGACCGCGCACCAACGCCAGATAATCTTTCTGCATGCCTTTATCACGCAGTTGCTCGTGCAGCGAACGCAGCGCAGAACGCTTCTTGGCGACCAGCAACACGCCGGAAGTGTCGCGATCCAGACGGTGCACCAGTTCCAGAAAGCGCGCTTCCGGACGCAATGCGCGCAGCCCTTCAATGACGCCGAAACTTAAACCACTGCCACCGTGTACCGCGGTACCAGAGGGCTTATTCAGCACCAGGATATGATCATCTTCATACAGAATAACGTCGCTAAGCGCGGCGACTTTTTGCAGATGCGGCGAAACGGCCTCCTCTTCCCGTTCCGCAACGCGAACAGGTGGGATGCGCACTTCATCGCCAGCTTCAAGCTTATATTCCGGCTTCACGCGTTTTTTGTTCACGCGGACTTCGCCTTTACGCAAGATGCGGTAAATCATACTTTTTGGCACGCCTTTCAGTTGGGTGCGCAAAAAGTTATCGATGCGTTGCCCCGCTTCGTCATCGGCGATAGCAACAATTTTTACGGAAGGTGTCTCAGTTTTCATGGGAGGCGATTCTAAATAGCGTCGATGAATAGCGCCACTCATTTTTATATGCTTATATTTACTTTTGATCCTGGTCTGCTTCGTTCTACATAGATGTTTGGCGGTTATTAAACCAATCGCCAGGCAAAAGTGAAAAAACTGTGAGTAACCGGGTGATAAAAGGTAAAAGTCAGCTTGCTATAACAGGGTTCGCAGGGAATAATGTTGCAGTTTTCCGCGTTGGATCTTGTTCTAACAAGCAATTGTGCGGAATGACCAGTTTTGCCTGTCCGACCATACACGCAGCAATGGCGTAAGACGTATTGGACTTTCAGGCAGTTAGCGGGCTGCGGGTTGCAGTCCTTACCGGTAGATGGAATCTTCTCTGGAGAGTTTTTCCCAGGCTGTTCCCCTGATAATTGCGCTGTGTTTTCCACAGGAAATACAGGCAACCGACACACTGCGCCTCTTAAGCGAGCGACAACCGTGAGGTTGGCGACGTGAACAGACACGAGGCCATCGGTTCTCCCCCGGAAAGGCGTCATCATGCCCGCAGCTTAGTCGTCAATGTAAGAATAATGAGTAAGTTACGATGAAAAGAATGTTAATCAACGCAACTCAGCAAGAAGAGTTGCGTGTCGCCCTTGTTGATGGGCAGCGTCTGTACGATCTGGATATTGAAAGTCCTGGACACGAGCAGAAAAAAGCAAACATCTACAAAGGCAAAATCACCCGTATTGAACCGAGCCTGGAAGCTGCATTTGTTGATTACGGCGCTGAACGTCACGGTTTCCTTCCCCTCAAAGAAATTGCCCGCGAATATTTCCCTGCCAATTACAACTCTCATGGCCGTCCGAACATCAAAGATGTATTGCGCGAAGGTCAGGAAGTTATCGTCCAGATTGATAAAGAAGAACGCGGCAATAAAGGCGCTGCGCTGACTACCTTTATTAGCCTGGCAGGCAGCTATCTGGTACTGATGCCGAATAACCCGCGCGCGGGTGGCATTTCTCGCCGTATTGAAGGCGATGACCGTACAGAACTGAAAGAAGCGCTGGCCAGCCTCGAATTGCCGGATGGCATGGGTCTGATCGTCCGCACCGCCGGTGTCGGTAAGTCTGCCGATGCCCTGCAGTGGGATCTGAGTTTCCGTCTCAAACACTGGGAAGCGATTCAGAAAGCCGCTGAAAACCGCCCTGCTCCGTTCCTGATTCATCAGGAAAGCAACGTCATCGTTCGTGCTTTCCGTGATTATCTGCGTCAGGATATCGGTGAAATCCTTATCGATAACCCGAAAGTACTTGAGCTGGCTCGCCAGCATATCTCGGCACTGGGTCGTCCTGATTTCAGCAGCAAAATTAAGCTCTACACCGGTGAAATTCCGCTGTTCAGCCACTACCAAATCGAATCGCAGATTGAATCCGCCTTCCAGCGTGAAGTTCGTCTGCCGTCCGGCGGTTCTATCGTTATCGACAGCACCGAAGCGTTGACCGCCATTGATATCAACTCCGCGCGAGCAACCCGCGGTGGTGATATCGAAGAAACCGCCTTTAACACTAACCTGGAAGCAGCCGACGAAATTGCACGACAGTTGCGTCTGCGTGACCTCGGCGGCCTGATCGTTATCGACTTTATCGATATGACGCCGGTACGCCATCAGCGTGCGGTGGAGAACCGTCTGCGCGAAGCCGTTCGTCAGGACCGTGCGCGTATTCAAATCAGCCATATTTCTCGCTTTGGCCTGCTGGAGATGTCCCGTCAGCGTCTGAGCCCGTCACTCGGTGAGTCCAGTCATCATGTGTGCCCGCGCTGTAGCGGGACCGGGACTATCCGTGACAACGAATCCCTGTCACTTTCTATTCTGCGTCTCATCGAAGAAGAAGCGCTGAAAGAGAATACGCAGGAAGTGCATGCCATCGTTCCGGTGCCGATTGCCTCATATCTGTTGAACGAAAAACGCGCCGCCGTAAGCGCTATTGAAACTCGTCAGGGTGGCGTACGTTGCGTGATCGTACCGAACGATCAGATGGAAACACCGCACTATTCTGTTCTGCGCGTACGTAAAGGCGAAGAGACAACCACTCTGAGCTACATGCTGCCGAAGCTGCATGAAGAAGAGATGGCGATGCCGTCAGATGAAGAGTCTGCTGAGCGGAAACGTCCTGAACAGCCTGCACTGGCGACCTTCGTCATGCCGGATGTTCCGCCTGCACCTGCCGCCGCTCCGGAAGCGCCAGTATCGAAACCTCAACCGACTGCCAGCAACGCGCCTGCCGTCGCAGCACCTGCTGCTCCGGGTCTTCTGAGCCGTTTCTTCTCCGCCCTGAAAAATCTGTTTGCTGGTGCTGAAACTGCCGCGCCAGCCGAAGTTAAGGAAGAGAAGAAAGAAGAGAAGCAGGAGCGCCAGCAAGATCGTCGTAAATCGCGTCAGGGCAACCGTCGCGATCGTAACGAACGTCGTGAGCCGCGCGCAGAAGGCAATGAAACGCGTGATAATCGCGATGAAAATCGTCGTAATCGCCGTGAAAAACCGCAGCAAAATGCCGAGGCGCGCGAAGCTCGCCAGCCAGTAACGGTAGCCGCGGAAGAGACGGAAAAAACGAAACAGCGCGATGAGCAGCAACCTTCCCGCCGTGAGCGTAACCGTCGTCGTAATAGTGACGAAAAACGCCAGGCACAGCAGGATGCAAAAGCGCTGAACCGTGAAGAACAGCCTGAGCAGGAAACTGAACAGGAAGAGCGCGTTCAGGTGATGCCGCGTCGTAAACAGCGTCAGTTGAACCAAAAAATCCGTATCGATGATGCTCAGACAAGCGCAAGTGAAGAGATTGTTACAGCAGAACCGAAAACCACGGAAGCGGCTGCACAACGTACCGATCTGGCGAAACTTGACCTGCCGGTGGTTGTTGAAAACACCGCAGAGCAGGAAGAAACCGCGGAAAACCGTGATACCGCAGGCATGCCTCGTCGTTCTCGCCGTTCGCCGCGTCATCTGCGCGTCAGTGGTCAGCGTCGTCGCCGTTACCGCGATGAGCGTTACCCGACCCAGTCCGCAATGCCGCTGGAGATTGCCTGTGCTTCTCCGGAGATGGCGTCGGGTAAAGTATGGGTTCGTTATCCGGTTGCCCGTCCTCAGGACGAGGTGCAAGAAGCGCCGACTGTTGAGCAGCAAAACACTGCCGTAGCTACCGATGTCGCACCTGCGATTGCCGAAGCTGAACAGGTTGTTTTTGCCGCACAGCAAGAACAACAGCCAGTAGTAGCTGAGGCGCAGTCACCGGGCGCAGAAGCGGTTGAAGTCACACCGCAGGCGCCGGTCATTGAACCAGAACCGGTTGTGGTTGAAACCACGCATCCGGAAGTGATCGAAGCGCCGGTTGAGGCGCAGCCGGAACTGATTGCAGAACAAGACCGCCCGGTTGCAGAAGAGGTGGCACAAGCCGCTGAACCTGCGGTCGTTACGCCAGTTGTCGAAGAAGCAGAACCTGTCGCAGAGCAACCACAAGCGCCTGCCGCTGCCGTGGAAAAACAGCCAGAAGCTACTCCGGTAGCACCGGTTGTTGCATCCGCAGCTCCGGTAACTGCAGCGACTGAGCACGCAGCAGTACCTGCTGCAGCCAGCGAGAACAACCATGCTACTGCGCCGATGACTAAAGCACCTGCACCTGCATATGTGCCGGAAGCGCCGCGCCACAGTGACTGGGTCCGCCCACAATTCAACTTTGACGGTAAAGGGTCAGCAGGCGGTCACAGCGCCACGCATACGGCAACCGCTCCGGCTACGCGCCCGAACGTCACAGAATAAGCACTACGCTGTTAAAAAGCCGACCTCCGGGTCGGCTTTTTTATGCTTTCAACGCAGGCTGCCGCATTCCACTCAGGCCTGGCATCACTTCGCGCATCAACTGGAGAAACATCCGCAAACGCGCCGGATAATAACGCGCCCACGGATAGACCAGATGCACGGGTAACGGCGGAATCTGCCATTCAGGCAGTAAAACTACCAGTCTGCCTTGCTCGATATCCTGTTGTACCGTCCAGCTTGAGACAATAGCGACACCCAGTCCCGTCAACGCCGTATTGCGAGTCACATATAAACTGTCGGTATAGAGTCTGGGGGCGATGATGACTTGCTCTGTTTCACCGCTCAGCGCGTTTGTGAGAGTTACGTTATGCTGATAGAAGGTACTTAACGCAATCCACGGTAACGCAGCGAGATCCTGCGGCGTGCGAATCTCCGCAAAGCGGGCCAGCAGCGTCGGCGATGCGACGATGCAGCGCGGAACTTCGGCAAGCAGGACCGAAACTGTCGCCGGGTCCACCTCAGCCCCGACACGAATCGCGCAATCAATGTTGTCACTGAGAAAATTAACTATTTTGTCGTTCAGCATCCATTGCACCGAAAGCTGAGGATAGCGCTCAAGAAAATGTGTCAGCGGGGCAAGAAGCTGCTCCTGGCCGAAAGCATGAGGCGCCCGTACACGAAGCATCCCGACGGGCTCATCTTCTGTCTGGCTCAGCTCATCTTCCAGTGCAAGCCAGGAATCGATGACGCGTCTGGCATGCTGATAGCAGCGCTCGCCATCGTCGGTAAGTTTCATCGCATGGGTGGTGCGAAGAACCAGCTTGACCCCGAGCATGGTTTCCAGCGATTGCAGGCGTCGACTTACCGTGGCCTGGGTGGTATTGAGCTGGCGCGCCGCGGCTGATAACGACCCCGCCTCGACAATGCGCACCAGCGTACGCATCAAATCAACGCGATCTATACGTTCTGTACGCTGCATTTAAATTCTCATTATACGTTTCACGTATAACCGTTTTACCACTCCACTGGCTACCGCGTCACGCTGGATTCGTCAAAAATACATTCACACCAACTATGAATATGTTTGAGGAAAAGTTATGAACCGTCATTCTCAATCGATAAATCCGGCGCAGTGGATTATCTTTGCGCTGGCGCTGGGGGCGGGTTTTAGCGTCGCGGCGATTTATTATGCACAACCCTTATTACCGCTGATGGGCAGCGACCTGCATTTAACCGTTAACGGAATGGGACTGGTTCCAACGCTAACCCAGGCAGGCTACGCGCTGGGCATCCTCTTTTTATTACCGCTGGGTGACCGTTACGATCGTCGCCATCTTATTCTTGCCAAAAGCGCTGCGCTGGCCTTACTGCTACTGGCCTGTAGCCTGATGACACAGTTACCTGGATTATTGTTGATCAGTCTCTTGATAGGGATGGCGGCAACCATGGCGCAGGATATCGTTCCCGCCGCCGCCATCCTTGCGCCTGAGGGTAAGCAGGGGAAAACCGTCGGTACCGTGATGACTGGCTTACTGTTGGGTATTTTACTTTCCCGTACCGTGAGCGGTGTTGTCGGCGCGGCATTTGGCTGGCGCATTATGTTCCAGCTTGCAGCTGTCAGCATTGCTTTTATTGCTGTTCTGATGTGGTTTGTATTGCCGCGTTTCGCCGCCCATTCAACGCTGAGTTATCCAGCGTTACTGAAAACGATGGCGCACCTTTGGCAACGTTACCCTGCCCTACGCCGTGCTGCGTTTGCGCAGGGCTTTTTATCCATCGCGTTTAGCGCTTTCTGGTCAACGCTCGCTGTTATGTTGCTGGAAAAATATCATCTCGGAAGCGCAGTCGCAGGTATGTTTGGTATTGCAGGCGCAGCAGGCGCACTGGCGGCGCCATTGGCCGGGGGGCTGGCTGATAAAGTCGGTGCCGAAAAAGTGACCCAACTGGGTGCGGCGCTGGTCACCCTCTCCTTTGCGCTGATGTTCGCGCTGCCGGTATTGCCACCTCATGGCCAACTGGCGCTGATAGCGCTGTCAGCGGTTGGTTTTGATCTTGGCTTACAATCCAGTCTCGTCGCACACCAGAATCTGGTGTATGGCCTGGAGCCAAAGGCACGTGGTCGCCTCAATGCGCTGCTCTTTACCGTCGTGTTCGTTGGGATGGCGCTCGGTTCTGCGCTGGGTAGTAAGGTCTACACTATCGCCGCCTGGCCTGGCGTGGTGGCGCTGGCAACGTTGACCGGCGCAGTCGCCCTGGCAATCCGCTTAGTCGATAACCGTCGTGTTGCCGCAGAGTCGCGAAATATCGGATAAAAAAAAGGCCCGCACCGGATACCGGTGCAGGCACACAGAACATGTTCCAGTTTCCAGACATGTTCTAAAGCGAAGATTACTTATTGAGCTGGAACAGCGACATGCCTTGCATGTCGCTAAATGTTTTATAGGATGCCTGCAATGCCGTCTGCTGCATGGTGTAAGACGAGATTACCGAGTTCCAGTCTACGTCAACAAGATCGCTCATCTGCGTTTTCAGCGAAAGCGAACGGTCATCTCCCAACTCATCAAGATTGGTCAGCTCCTGTAACTGTGTACCCAACTGCGCACGAACGGTTGAAACGTTGTTCAGTGAGTTGGTCAGGCCACGGTTGGCTTTATCCAGTGCTGCCTGTGAAACAGCCTGTGCTGCCTCGTCTCCCGAAACCGGGACTTTCAACGCCGCAATCGCGTCATCTAACATACTGAACACGTTGGTTTGCGAAGTCCCACCATTAGGCTCGGGGATCGCGTTGCTGGTAATGCTATTGAACACCTGGTCACCCGTATGGGCGATCACCATGCTACGGGACGCATCCACCTGCTGAGTGATAGCCACGCTGCCGCCATTATAAGCACCGGCTGAATTAAACGGCGGGGTGTCGGTTTTATAACCACCAAAAATATAGCGACCATTACCATCAGTGCTGTTTGCCAGGTTAAGCAATTGATCGCGAATACCTTGTAGCTCCGTTGCCATAGACGCACGGTCATCGTCGCTCAATGTGCCATTCGCTGCCGCAACCAGGGAGGTATGCGCCGACGTCACCGCAGTAGTCACCTGTGACAGCACGTTTTCTTCCAGCGAAACTTTCTGGGTAGCGAAAGTACGCGCGGTTTTATACTGTTCGTTCTGCTGCTGCGCCTGCGAAACCACTACAGCCTGGGAGGCGGCAATCGGATCGTCTGAGGGCTTGTTCACGCGCTGGCCTGTCGACATTTGCAGGCCATAATCCATCCACTTAGTCTGTGAATTAGTGATCCCGCGCATGTTTTGGTCATACATCATCTGAGTACTAATACGCATCTCTTACCCCTTACTTAGCGTACGTTCAGTATCGCATCGAACAGCGTGTTTGCCGTCTGCAACACCTGCGCATTTGCGAGATAATATTGCTGGTAACGCTGCAAGTTACCGTACTCTTCGTCAAGGTTGACGCCAGAAATCGATTGCTGCTGATCAGAAAGCTGCGTAACCACATTCGCCTGCGTAGTACTGCTGGTTTTCAGCGTTGACGTTGTCGTACCGACATAGCTGATCATTGACGCGTAGGCATCGTTAAAGCTTTTTGTATTGCCGATGACTTTGCTGTTTTGCAGATTTAACAGCGCCTGGCCATTGGTGTTATCGCTTTTACCTGATGTCGCACTGGCCGCCATGGCAATTTTCGACTCATCGGTGATGGCAACGCTCATATTGGTAATCGCGTTCACGACCGGTTTCACCGTAAAACTGTCGTTTTTATTCGCTGTACCGGAAACGTTGACAGTCAGACCGTCAAAACTGAGATTGCCGCTGGCATCAGGTGCAACGGCAAACGCCGTGTTATCCGCCAGTCGGGTCACATTCCAGCCCGTATCCGTTTTAATCAGTTTATAATCCGTCGCCTGCACTTTAGTGCGGTCACTGATGGTTGCTGTCAGTGCGCCAGTACCGGTGTTCTTTGCATTGCTCAGAGTGGACGGCGTGCCAATCGTGAAGAAGTCAGTACCCTGATCACCCTCGACATCATAGCCTTGTTTATGCTGCGCATTGAAGGCATCGGCGAAAGCATAAGCCAGTTGACCCAGGGTGTTGCGTGTCTTATCCAGATCCTGAGAGCGGAAGGTCAGCACGCCCCCCAGTGAGCCGGTAGTCAGCAGTTTTTCCGGAATTTCAATATTCCCTGCTGTTGGATCAACATAGGCAACTGTCGTACGGGCCGGATCATCACTGGAAGCCACCGCGGCCAGCTGACGGGCAGTACTGCCCTGAACCAGGGTGTAGCCATTCGCCATTGTGATGTTGTAAGTGCTGTTGTCCTGGATACTGACTTCAACACCCACAATGCCGTTCAGCTCACTCACCAGTTGGTCGCGCTGATCCAGCAGGTCGTTCGGCGATGCGCCACCGCCTACTGCCGTCAGACGTGAAATTTGGTCGTTCAGATTAGCGATTTGGGTGGTGTAGTTATTAATCTGGTCGACGCTTGATGAGATCGAGGTATTGACCTGTTTGTCCTGATCGCGCAGGTACTGATCAGCCACTTTAAATTGGTTAACCAGACCGTCGGCTTTACCCAGTACGCTCTGACGGGATGATGAATCCTCGGCGTTACTGACCAGCGTCTGAACGCTGGAGAAGAAACCTTGCAGTGCAGTAGCCAGTGTATTGGTTGAACCCGACAGCATGTTGTCAATTTTTGACATCTGGTTATAACGGGTCGTCAGGCTGCTGCTCTGAGTATTCGCTGCGCGTAACTGGTTGGTGATAAAAGAGTCATATTCACGCTGTACGCCAGAGACTAACGCGCCGTTGCCAATCCACCCACCAGCACCCAGGGTGCTATTCGCCGCATTCAGGACTGTTGTCTGGCGGGTATAGCCCGTCACGTTATAACTTGAAATGTTATTACTGGTGGTATTAAGCGCCGCCTGGGCTGCGCTGAGCCCACTCATTGCGGTATTAATCAAGTTGGCCATTGAGGTTCCTTATAAACTTTGAGACATAAGTCCTGCTAACGATTATCGGCAACCTGGAGCTGAACTTGAGTCGTTTCAGAACAGATTTTCAATATCATTGCCGTAGGCTTTGCTAACCTTCTCGCCCATAGACTTAAGCTGCTGAATCATCGTCGTCAGTTTCTGCGCATATTTCGGATCGGTGGCATAACCCGCGTTCTGCAGCGCTTGCGCGCCTTGTTCCGGCGTCGCCGCTGTCGTTACCGCCGCATAACGCGGATTGCGGCTTAGCATACTGACATAGTCAGAGAGCGCTTCCAGATACGAGCTGTAGACACGGAACCTGGCTTTGACCTTTTTGGCTTCGCCATTTTCATATTCGGTGGTGGTGATTTCGGTGGTCGGCCCTTTCCAGCTTGACGTCGCCTTCACGCCGAAGATGTTAAAGCTCGGAGCGCCGTTTTCACGGGTAATTTGTCGCTGGCCCCAACCGGACTCCAGCGCAGCCTGCGCCAGGATCAGGTGGTGAGGCACCCCGCTTTGTTGACTGGCAAGTCGGGCAGGCAGAGAGAGCTGAGCCAGGAAGTCTTTGCTGTCGCCGCTCAGCGGCTCGTCACTACTTTCCGGCGCTTTCGGTAGCGCTTTGCGCACCATTTGCGTTATAGCCTGGCTTTGATAGGTGTTGATAGTTTCGCGGTCGAACTTCATCGGCACCTGCTGCATCTGGTCACCCGGAGGAACCGGCGCCTGTCCGCCGGACATCTGTTGGACCATCATATCTGCCAGACCAAGCCCTTTGCCTGCCGTCATCTGCTGAGCAATTTGCTGGTCATATAAGCTGGTGTACATCCGCGTGGAATCGCTACTGAAAATACCGTCTTTCGGCAGGGCTTCGCGCATACTTTTGAGCATCATTTGCACGAACATCCCTTCAACCTGGCGCGCCACAGGCCGCAGGTTAGCCTGCGGATCCTGCCCGGCTTTGGTTTTCAGATCATTAAGCGATTGCGCGTCCCATGCCGCGCTCGCCATCAAGCGGCTGTCAGTCAGCATTAGATGATCTCCAACTTAGCGCGCAGGCACCCTGCGCTCTGCATTGATTGCAGAATGGACATCAGATCAATGGGCGTAGCACCCAGCGCATTCAGTGCGCGTACCACGCTGTTGAGGTTAGCGCTGGAACGAATGCTCTGCAGGGAGCCGCCACTCTGACGCAGATCAATCTGTGTCTGAGGGGTGACGACGGTCTGACCACCGCCAAACGGTGTATTCGGCTGGCTAACATTAGCAGACTGGTTGACCGTGACAGAAAGGTTCCCCTGTGCAACGGCGCAGTTATCGAGTGTCACCTCGCGGTTCATAACCACAGAACCGGTACGGGAGTTGATAACAATTTTAGCATCCTGCGGCGCGACGCCCACTTCCAGGTTCTGGATATCCGCCAGCATGCGCACCTGCGAACTGCCGCCTTGTGGCACGCGCACCTGAACTGTACGAGCATCCAGCGCAGTTGCGCCACCCATGCCACGACGGTTGATGGTGTCAGCAATCTGCTGTGCCATCGTGAAGTCGTCCTGATTCAGTTGCAGGTTGATGGTGTTGCCATTACCAAACTGGGAAGGCAGTTCACGTTCAATCACAGCCCCGCCAGTGATACGTCCACCGTTAAGCTGGTTAACCGCCACGCTGCTGCCACCCGCGGAGGCCCCTGCGCCACCGACCAGAATATTCCCCTGCGCCAGCGCGTACACCTGACTGTCCACCCCTTTTAGCGGAGTCATCAGCAGCGTACCGCCACGCAGGCTTTTAGCGTTACCCATAGAAGAGACCACCACATCAATGGTCTGTCCCTGCCGGCCAAACGCCGGAAGCTGGGCGGTAACCATGACCGCCGCAACGTTTTTGAGCTGCATGTTGGTGCCGGCCGGGACGGTGATCCCCATTTGCGACAACATGTTATTGAGGCTCTGGGTAGTGAATGGCGTTTGGGTGGTCTGGTCACCCGTTCCGTCAAGGCCAACCACTAAGCCATACCCAATTAAGGAGTTTTCACGTACGCCCTGTACACTGGTGAGGTCCCGGATGCGATCGGCCTGGGCGACGCACGCCACCAGCACTAACGCTATTCCAGCCAGAAATCTAAACATAATTCACCCCGGTTACATCGGCGATAAGTTAAGGAAGAAACGCTGCAGCCAGCCCATATTCTGCGCTTCGTTGATATAGCCGTTGCCGACATACTCGATTCGCGCGTCCGCCACCTGTGTGGACGGAACCGTATTGTTGCCGCTGATGGTGCGTGGGTTCACAACACCTGAGAAGCGGATAAATTCAGTGCCCTGGTTGATGGCGATCTGCTTTTCACCCACCACATGTAAATTGCCGTTAATCAGCACCTGGTCGACCGTGACGGTCAACGTGCCGCTAAATGTATTGCTGGCGTTGGCGCCGCCTTTCCCGTTGAACGAATTGCTGCCTTCGCTTGTCAGATCTGCGCGCGCGTTACCGAACAACCCTTCCAGGTAGCGTGGCGTCGTATCCATTGAGAAGCTGCTTTTGCCATCGCGGCTGGCATTCGCTGATGAACTCTTACTGGCGCTCACGTTTTCTTGCAGCACCAGCGTCAATGTATCCCCAACGTTACGCGGACGACGGTCTTCAAACAGCGGCTGGTAGCCGTAGTTGATAGGCTGCGCAGTCTGGTAAATAGAGCCATTGACGACCGGAACGGGTCCCGGCATCGGTTGAGCGGTCGTTGCGCCCTGCACCAGCGGTGTTGAGGGAACCCAGGCACATCCGTTCAACATCAGTGCCAGTAAAGCTAACAGGGGGTAGCGGCCCGCGGCGTTTTTTTGCATTACATTCATCTTCGAAATCAGGGTTCCGGTGTAGCCTGCGCCACACCGGATAACGCCTTAGAGTTGCGACAGTTTCTGCAGCATCTGATCGGTGGTCGATACCGCTTTGCTGTTAATTTCATAAGCGCGCTGAACCTGGATCATGTTCACCAGTTCTTCCGCCACGTTTACGTTCGAGGTTTCCACATACCCCTGATACAGCAGACCTGCCCCGTTCAGCCCCGGCGTCGTGGTGTTCGGCGTACCGGAAGACTGCGTTTCGAGGTACAGGTTTTCACCGATACTTTCCAGACCGGTGTCGTTCATAAAGGTTGTCAGGTTAAGTTGCCCAACCTGCACAGGTGCTGTCGCCCCCTGCTGCGTGGCGCTGACCACACCGTCACGACCAATGGTAATACTCAGGGTATTAGCCGGAATGGTAATAGCAGGCTGAACCTGGAAGCCGCCCGACGTTACCAGTTGGCCATTCTGGTCAACCTGGAATGAACCATCGCGGGTATAAGCAGAGGTGCCGTCCGGCAGCAGGACCTGGAAGAAGCCCTCACCTTTGATAGCCACATCTTTACTGTTATTGGTCTGGGAGAGGTTGCCCTGACTGTGCAGACGTTCAGTGGCCACCGGGCGAACACCGGTACCAATCTGCAGGCCAGAAGGCAGCGTAGTCTGTTCAGAAGATTGCGCACCAGGCTGACGAATCGTCTGGTAAAGCAAATCTTCAAATACCGCGCGCTGACGCTTGAAACCATTAGTGCTGACGTTCGCCAGGTTGTTGGCGATGACGTCCATATTGGTTTGCTGGGCGTCGAGGCCGGTTTTAGCGATCCATAATGAACCTATCATAGGAAATCCTGTTTATTAGCTCATGGACAGTAACTGGTTGGCACGCTGCGCATTCTCATCAACGTTACCAATGACTTTCATTTGCATTTCAAAGCGGCGGGCGCTGGCGATCATATCGGCCATCGCCGCCATAGGTTTGACGTTACTGCCTTCCAGCACGCCTGACATCACACGAATATTTGGGTCCGGCTGTAACGTCTGACCACGGGTGGCTTGCGCGCTTTGGCTGACACGGAAAAGACCGTCATCACCACGTACCACTTCGCTACCGTTCGCTTTCACCAGTTTCAGTTTGCCAACCGGAGAAACCGTGTTCGGCGGATCACCGGCCGTCAGAGCGGAAATGGTCCCGTCCGCAGCAATGGTGACCTGTGAACCTTCCGGCACCGCAATTGGCCCGTTTTCACCCATCACCGGATGCCCCTGGATGGTCAGTTGCCCTGTCGGTGTCACCTGAATGTTACCGTTGCGGGTATACCCTTCGGACCCATCCGCGCTCTGCACCGCCAGCCAGCCATCCTGTTGCACAGCAACATCCAGTGGTCGTGACGTAAAGTTCAAGTCACCCGGCGTCATATCAGCGCCAGGTGTGGTATCGGCGACCAGTACACGGGTCGGCAACGACAGCCCTTCTACCGGCACCGCTCGCAGCGCATTAAGCTGCGCACGGAAACCCGGTGTTGAAGCGTTGGCCAGGTTGCTGGCGGTGACAGACTGCTGGTTCAGAGTCTGACTTGCCGCACCCATCGCTGTGTATATTGCGTGATCCATTAGACCATCCCGTCAGCCGATTAACGCAGGTTAACCAGCGTGTTAAGGATCTGATCCTGGGTTTTGATGGTCTGCGCATTCGACTGATAGTTACGCTGCGCGACGATCATATTGACCAGTTCTTTACTCAGATCCACGTTAGAGGCTTCGAGCGCGCCATTGGTCAGCGAACCGAAGTTTCCGGTACCTGCCGTGCCCAGCAGCGCAACGCCGGATGCGTTCGTGGCAGACCAAACGTTGTCACCCTCAGATTTCAGGCCTTCGTTGTTGGCGAAGTTCGCCAGGACAATCTGACCCAGCACCTGTTTCTGTTCGTTGGAATAGGAACCCACTACGGTGCCGTCATCGTTAATGGTATAGCTCACCATGGAACCCGGCTTGTAACCGTTCTGCGTGGTGGTCACGACAGCGCTGGTGGTGTTCTGCTGCATGGAGTTCAGGAAACTCAGGGAAAATGTCGCGGGAGTCGCGCCGCTAAGCGTACCAGAAGTGACCGTAATAGCCGGGTTAGCGTTTGCTGTTGTGGCCAGATCATAGCCACCGGTCGTAGCATTCGGGGTCCAGTTGTAAACACTGTCCAGGCTACCGTTCTGATTAAAAATCATTCGCGCCGCTTTGGTCGCCGTAGAGCCCGTTACGCTGGAATCCTGTGTGTAGACATCCCAGGTATTGTTTGCGGCTTTGACATAAAACACGTTCATGTCATGAGCGTTACCCTGGCTGTCGTAAACGGTGATCGGCCCTTTTAAGTTATAACTGTCAGCATTAGTCGGGTCGAACGGTGTCACTGTCGGCGTCTTGGAAGACGAGTTCAGGTTAACTGGCATCGTGGCCGTCGTGGTGATTTGTGCTGACATCAGCGTCGTCGGGATAGTGATCGCCGTTGGGTTAGCGCCAGACTGGATAGTCGGAGGCGTGCCGCTTGCCGGAAAACCTGTCACTTGCAAACCCTGCATGTTCACCAGGTTGCGGTTTTCGTCCAGGGTGAACTGACCGTTGCGACTGTAATAAACAGAACCGTTGGTATCAACGAGGCGGAAGAAGCCGTTCTGGCTAATCGCGACATCCAGACCACGTCCGGTATTGGTGGTGGTGCCGTCATTAAAATCCTGGGTAACACCGGCGACTTTAACGCCCAGACCTACTTTAGATCCCGCGAACATATCGGCGAAGGACGCAGTACTGGATTTAAAGCCATACGTAGCGGAGTTGGCGATGTTGTTACCAATAAGATCGAGGTTGGTGGCCGCAGCATTCAGACCGCTGACCGCTTGTGAAAAGGCCATGACTTACTCCTGATAAGTGTTAAGGCTTAAATAATCTGCCGAACTTCGTTGAGCGTAGTGGTGCCGTAGGTACCTAAATCTAACTTGTTGCCTGAATCCGACAGCGTTACACCCTGAACCAGAGCGTATTGCAGCGGCTGAGCAACCAGTTGCGTAGTGCCTGAACTGGCGGCGATAGAAACTTTATAAGAACCATCGGGGGCGGTAGTACCGTCCGAAAGCTTGCCGTCCCAACTAAAGGTGTGGACGCCGGCGGTCAGCGGCCCCAGGTCAACGGTCTGTACTACAGTGCCGTCTTTGCTGGTGATGGTCGCAGTCGCTTTGTCCGCTGCCTGAGTCAGTTCAACACCAAACGGTGTTGTGGTTGAGTTACCGGCCAGAATCGTTGTGCCTTCAATCATCACACCGTGACCCACCAGATTGCTCGCCTGCAGCGCCTGGCTGCTGTCGATCTGACCGGAGATAGATCCCAGCGTGGTGTTCAGTTTTTCAATCCCGTTCAGCGTACTGATCTGCGCAAGCTGCGAGGTCAGTTCGTTGTTCTGTAACGGGTTGGTCGGATCCTGGTTTTTTAACTGTGCGACTAACAGGGTCAGGAAGCTGCTCTGTAGATCTGACGCGCTACTCGTGGTCAGCGGAGAGGAGCTACTGCTGCTGGTGGAGTTGACACTGCTGCTGGATGTGTCATTCACATTTACGGCGATAGACATTTAAGTCTCCTTTTACTGGCCGAGGGTAAGCGTTTTAAGCATCATGTTTTTAACGGTGTTGAGCACCTCCACGTTCGCCTGATAGCTGCGGGACGCGGACATGGTGTTCACCATTTCACCGACAACATCAACGTTAGGCATCTTGACGTAGCCCTTCGCATCCGCCAGTGGGTTGCCGGGTTCATAAACCAGCTTGTCGGGTGCCTGGCTTTCAACAACACCCGCCACTTTTACGCCGCCCGTTGCCTGACCAGGTGCAGCATCCACCTGAAAAACGACCTGTTTAGCGCGATAAGGTTGTCCGTCCGGACCGGCGACGCTGTCGGCGTTCGCCAGGTTACTGGCGGCCATGTTCAGACGTTTAGACTGCGCGGTGAGCGCGGAGCCGGAGATATCAAAAATATTCAGCAATGCCATGGTTAGTTATTCCCCTGCAACACGGACATCATGCTTTTAATCTGCCCGCCCAGCACGGTCAGCCCTGTCTGATACTTAAGGCTGTTATCCGCAAACTGTGTACGCTCGCGATCCATATCCACGGTGTTGCCATCTGCAGAAGGCTGATCCGGGATACGGTAGAGCAGGTCCGGAGACGGGGTGGAGATGGCTTGCGCCGGAATATGGCGACTGGAAGTTAACGTCAGCGAGACGCCTGAGTTCTCTGCCCGGCCACGTTCCATCACCTTTTTCAGTTCGCTGGAAAAATCCATATCACGTGCCTGATACCCCGGGGTATCGGCGTTCGCAATATTGGCGGCCAGGATTTCCTGGCGCTGCGCGCTCAGATTCAGTGCTTCTTGCTGGAACCGTAACGCGGCATCAAGTTTATCGAGCATGGCTTCCCCGCTGATGACAATTATTTAGTCAACAGCTTAAATCTCCTTACGCGCGCCTTATCGTCGGAATAAGCGCAAAATGCGTCGCTATTTATTCCGTTGATAGATTTGCGTGGCGGGTAGAATCCTGTCATCTCTTCAACAAACAACAGGCAGGGGTCTGCGATGAACACGTTGAAAAGCGGTTTAGCCGCGGCATTGCTGTTTTTGATTTTAAGCCCGCAAGTGTTGGCGCAAGACTTAAAAGCGCAGCTCACCGCGTTTTTTGCACAACGACTGGCTGGCTTTAGTGACGAGGTGGTGGTAACAATACGCACGCCGAAAAATCTTTATCCCACCTGCGAGCAGCCAGCCTTAAGTTTGACGGGGTACGCTCAGCTTTGGGGAAACGTCAACGTATTGACGAACTGCGGTAACGAAAAACGCTATTTGCAGGTAAACGTCCAGGCAACGGGGAATTATGTTGTCGCCGCTCAGGCGATTGCCCGTGGCACTGTTCTGACGCCGGGAAGCGTAGCGCTTAAACGCGGCAGGCTCGATCAGTTACCGCCGAAAACAATGCTCGATATTTCTCAGGCACAAGACGCCGTAAGCCTGCGCGATCTCTCACCCGATCAACCGGTTCAGCTCTCAATGCTGCGCCAGGCCTGGCGAGTAAAAGCGGGTCAGCGTGTGATGGTTGTAGCAAATGGCGAAGGCTTTAGTGTCAATAGTGAAGGCCAGGCACTGAACAATGCGGCAGTGTCGCAAAGTGCCCGGGTACGCATGTCTTCAGGTCAAATTGTAAGTGGAATTGTCGGCGCTGATGGGAATATTCTGATTAACCTATAATCTTTTTAAAGAATCTGCGGCATCTGCCGATAAATAAGCAACGACTGAAGATGGCAGACCCAAAACGCCGGAAAACCTCTATGAGGACAACACACTATGAGCATTGATCGTACATCGCCTTTAAAGCCGGTTAGCACCGTTCAAACACGTGAAACCAGCGACACCCAGGCACAGAAAGTACGTCTGGAAAAATCGAAGACCGCCAACAGCACGAGCGTAACGCTGAGTGATGCCCAATCCAAACTGATGCAGCCGGGCAGCAGCGACGTCAATATGGAACGCGTTGAACAACTGAAAACGGCAATCCGTAATGGAGAGCTAAAAATGGACACCGGCAAAATCGCTGATGCCCTGATTAACGAAGTGCAGAGTTACTTGAGTAAATAATGTATGAATCAACTGTCAGATATCCTTGATCAAATGACAGTTATCCTGAACGCGTTAAAAGACGTGATGGATGCTGAGCAGAAACAACTCTCTGTGGGCCATGTGCATAGCAGCACGCTGCAGCGCATCACGGAAGAGAAAAGCTCATTGCTTGCCACACTGGATTATCTTGAGCAGCAACGGCGTGAAGCGCAGAAAGTACAAAGCAGCGCGAATGACGATATTGCCGATCGCTGGCAGATAATCACACGAAAAACGCAACACCTGCGCGATCTGAACCAGCACAATGGCTGGTTGCTCGAAGGGCAAATTGCCCTTAATCGAAAAGCGCTCGAGGTACTGAAACCTCACCAGGAGCCAGGGCTCTATGGTGCGAATGGACAGACCTTTACGGGTAGCAGGGGCGGAAAAAAGATTTCCATCTAGCTGTCGCGTTCACATTCTTCTTCGCGGGAGTCGCCTGTTATGGTCGACTCCCTTTTGCGCTTACGCTATCCGGCGGGCGAAATCTTTCACTCTGAACCCCAGCAGCGCCAGCGTTGCAAAATAAGCCACAACACCTACCGCCACCACGGCCATTAACCGAATCAGGCGATGCGCCATATTGCCTTGCGCCCAGTCTGGCATCACATACAGCATGCCCAGCAGCGCCGCGGCCATTACTATCACCGCAATGATGAGACGTGTCAGGAAACGCCCCCAGCCAGCCTGTGGGGTAAAAATATTCTGCCTGCGCAACTGCCAGTAGAGCAGACTGGCATTCAGGCATGCCGCCAGGCCAATCGAGAGTGACAGACCAGCATGTTTAAGCGGGCCGATAAACGCCAGGTTCATTAGCTGCGTCATCACCAGGGTGACGATGGCAATCTTTACCGGCGTTTTGATGTCCTGTCGTGAATAGAACCCTGGCGCCAACACTTTCACCACAATGAGGCCCATCAGACCAACCGAATAGGCGATAAGCGCGCGCTGCGTCATCTGGGCGTCAAACGGGGTGAATTTCCCATACTGAAAGAGCGAAACCGTCAGCGGCTTTGCGAGAATGCCTAACGCCACGGCGCTTGGCAGCGCCAGCAAAAAGCATAACCGCAGTCCCCAATCCATCAGGCGGCAATACTCATCATGATTACCGCTGGCAAAACTTCGCGAGAGTGAAGGCAACAAAATCGTCCCCAGCGCCACGCCAAGTACCCCGGAGGGAAACTCCATCAGGCGGTCAGCGTAATACATCCACGAGACCGAACCGGAGACCAGGAAGGAGGCAAAAATAGTATTGATGATCAGGGATATCTGGCTGACCGATACGCCGAGGATCGCCGGCCCCATCTGTTTCATCACCCGCATCGCACCTGCATCGCGGAAACTGATGCGCGGCAGCACCAGCATGCCAATTTTTTTCAGATGCGGCAGTTGATACACCAGTTGCAGCACACCGCCCACCGTTACCGCCCATGCCAGCGCAAGTACTGGCGGATGGAAATACGGCGCACCGAACAGGGCAAAACCAATCATGCTGATATTAAGAAATGTGGGCGCAAATGCCGGGACAGAGAAGCGGTTCCAGGTATTCAGGATCGCCCCCGCGAGCGACGCCAGTGAAATCAGCAAAATGTAGGGGAACGTTATCTGCAAAAGCTGAGAGGTTAATGCAAATTTATCGGCAGTGTCGGCAAAGCCCGGCGCCGTAACCAGAATGACCCAGGGCGCCGCCAGCATCCCGGCAAGGGTGACAATAGCCAGCGCCAGCGTTAACAGCCCCGAAACATAAGCAACAAAAACCCGCGTCGCCTCTTCGCCTTGTTTACTTTTATATTCCGCAAGAATAGGGACAAAGGCCTGAGAAAATGCCCCTTCGGCAAAAATACGTCGTAAGAGATTTGGCAGTTTAAAGGCTACAAAGAAGGCGTCAGTCGCCATCCCCGCACCAAATACCCTCGCCACAATGGCATCGCGTGCAAAACCCAGCACGCGAGAAAACATGGTCATTGAGCTGACGGCCGCCAGCGATTTTAATAAGTTCATTTAGGGTTCCATAAACACAACGCCTGCACAAAGCAGGCGTTGGTATCGCGAAGCGCTTAGTCTACCTGGAATAACGCGAATTTCTACCGCCATATGTTACAGAGGGTTATTCGCTCATCGCCTCGCGCCAGAGTTTTTCGACGATGCGCTGGGCAATAATGGCCTGTTCCCCTGCTGTTTCAGGAACCGTCTGATTTTGCACGCATTCAATAAAATGACGCGCGCAGCCCGCGAAGCCCCGCTGCTCCAGCGTACTCTGCCAGCCAGGTATTGCCGGTGTCACTACTCCCTGCCCCTGCTCTTCACGCCATTCACGCATATCAGTAACCTCATAGAGCCCGCCGTCCGTTACCGCCTGCACCCACTCACGTTGGCTACCGGCACGGCGATGCATACTGGTAGTGATTTGCAACGCTCCCTGTGCAAAGTGGTGCTCGGCGTAAATCATTTCGCCCTCGTCATTGGTCAGTAATGTGCCACTGGCAAGCGACGCATTGCCCCCGGCTAACCAGAGCGCTGT
Organism: Phytobacter palmae; assembly: GCA_900112785.1. GTDB lineage: Bacteria > Pseudomonadota > Gammaproteobacteria > Enterobacterales > Enterobacteriaceae > Phytobacter > Phytobacter palmae. The sequence continues at coordinate 92,763 of FONB01000014.1, forward strand.
ATCCACTACATGCAGATAATCATCCAGTAAGGTGAAGCGCAGATCGTGTGGGCCAACGCTGTTGCTGCGATGTTTATCCATGCGCAGCGAGGCAGCCTGCGGCAAATGACTTTTTAACTGACGGTACAGCGGTGCGAAACGGCGATTAAACCCCACCATCAACGTCAGCTTTTTACGCGCCGCCAGTTCAATGAGTTTTTCCGCGTCCGTTAAATTTTCTGCCAGGGGTTTATCGACGCAAACATGGACACCTGCATTAAGAAGTTCACTCACCACCGCGTAATGCGAGGCGGTGGAGGTATGGACAAAGACCGCGTCGGACTGCGCGGCGAGATCGGCTAACGACCCGGCATAAGGTATACGCCAGGTATCGCACACGCGCTGCGCTTTTTCTCGCGTGGGTGACCAGGCTGCCGCCAGCGTCCAGTCGCTCGCCGCTCCCAGTACCGGTAACCAGGCTTTTTGCGCGATGCCGCCTAATCCCACCACTCCAATACGTAATGCCGCCACGATTAATCTCCCGGATGTTCGAGTAGTGAAGCCAGACGCTGTTTCAGTTCAGCGACCTCATTTTCCAGCGCTTCGACACGTGAAGCCAGATCGTTGTCGCTATCAAGCGGGCTTACCGCCTCCACAACGTTAATCAGCGTCGCCACATCACCGCTAAACAGATGCATATAGCGGCTTTCCCGTTTGCCCGGCTCTCGCGGTAAACGCACAACATAGGGGCCATCTTCGCGCTGAGCCAGATTCTCCAGCGCGCTTTCAACTTCCCCCATATCGTTAAATTCATGCATCCGCGCCGCGCGTCCGCGCAGTTCACCCGGCGTTTGCGCGCCGCGCAGCAATAGCGTGGTAATGAGTGCCACTTCAGCTGAGGTAAGTTTCAGGTCGCCAAATTCGGAGTTACAGAAACGCTGCTCATATTTAGTGACGCGATTACCGAAACCACTGACTGTGCGCAAATAGTGGCGCTTAACCAGTGTATCCAGTACGTCCTGTACCTCATGCTCGCTGAGGTTCATGACCGGTTCACGGTTGGTTTTTTGGTTACATGCGGTCACCACGGCATTCACTGACAGTGGATATTGTTCGGGTGTAGTGACCTGTTTTTCCAGCAAACATCCGATGACGCGCGCTTCCGTGGCACTGAGCTGATACTTCATGTTTTCTCCTTAACGACCCGGGGTCCAGTCTTTGGTGGTCAATGCCGTCAATACATGATCACGCCACTGTCCATCAATCAGCAGATACGCTTTTGCGTAACCCTCTTTTTCAAAACCAAGGCGTGCCAGTAAATCGCCGCTGCGTTTATTGTGCGGCATATAATTCGCCATAATACGATGCAAATGTTGCGTTCGTTGCATATAGCGAATGGCTGCCGTCAACGCTTCAAACATTAACCCCTGTCCCTGCCATTTTTGCCCGATGGAATACCCCAGATAGCAGGCATGAAACGAACCGCGTACCACGTTGGAGAAATTCGCCACGCCAATGATTTCTTTTTCTTCTGGATCGAGTAGCGCGAAGTAAAAAGCGGTTCCTTGTTTATGGAATTCGTTAATCATACCCAGGCGGGCCTGCCAACCAGACGGATAGCAATGGCTCTCGTCACGAACCGGTTCCCAGGGTTTTAAAAATTGACGGTTCTCAGCGTAATAGTCCGCAAGCCGCCAGGCGTCCCGCTCATGGACTAAGCGAACCACCATCCTGTCAGTGACCAGGCGTACTTTCGGCACATTACTGCGATAGCCAAACATTCATTCCTTCTCCTTCCGGTTACTTCTCTCAACCCCTTCCCTTTACTATACATTTGCTCGGCCACTCTGTGAAAACAACAACCTGCATTTTCGCAATCCATACGTTTTTTCGATGAGAACTCTGAATTAAAGCCCGCTTTTGATAAAAAAATATTGTCGCCCCGACGATGGGAAAACATCAGGCGACCCGGCAGAATATGAAAGTACTTTCTCTTATTTCCCGGGAGGGGGAATGTCACGCGTATCGCAGGCAAGGAGCCTGGGTAAATATTTCCTGCTCGTCGATAATATGTTGGTGGTGCTGGGCTTTTTCGTCGTTTTCCCGCTTATTTCTATACGTTTTGTTGATCAACTCGGCTGGGCTGCCTTAATGGTCGGCATTGCCCTTGGGTTACGGCAATTTGTGCAGCAAGGGCTGGGGGTTTTCGGCGGCGCCATCGCCGACCGTTTTGGCGCCAAACCACTGATCGTCACCGGCATGCTGATGCGTGCGGCGGGTTTTGCCACGATGGGCATCGCCCATGACCCCTGGCTACTGTGGTGCTCGTGCATATTATCCGGACTGGGCGGTACGCTCTTTGACCCGCCGCGTACAGCGCTGGTGGTCAAGCTGATTCGCCCATCCCAGCGTGGTCGCTTCTTCTCAATCCTGATGATGCAGGACAGCGCGGGTGCGGTAATTGGTGCACTGATTGGCAGTTGGCTGCTGCAATACGATTTTCGTCTGGTCTGTGTCGTCGGCGCCGCAGTATTTGTTCTTTGCGCAGGCTTTAATGCCTGGCTACTGCCCGCGTGGAAATTATCGACAGTAAAAACGCCGGTGCGCGAAGGACTCAGTCGCGTGTTACGTGACAAACGCTTTGTCACCTATGTGCTGACGCTCACCGGGTATTATATGCTGGCGGTACAGGTGATGCTGATGCTGCCTATCATGGTGAATGATATTGCCGGTTCGCCGGCGGCTGTTAAATGGATGTACGCCATCGAGGCCAGCCTGTCGCTGACGCTGCTTTATCCTATAGCCCGCTGGAGTGAAAAGCGTTTTCGCCTGGAACATCGGCTAATGGCCGGGTTAGTTTGTATGTCATTTAGCCTGTTACCGATAGGTCTGGTCACCAGCCTGCAGCAACTGTTTACGCTGATTTGCACCTTTTATATCGGATCGATTATTGCTGAACCAGCGCGTGAAACCTTAAGTGCGGCGCTGGCTGACTCCCGTGCCCGCGGCAGTTATATGGGATTCAGTCGTCTGGGCCTGGCGTTTGGCGGTGCGCTGGGATATACCGGCGGTGGCTGGCTGTTTGACGTGGGTAAAGCGCTAAGTCAACCGGCGTTACCCTGGATGATGCTGGCGCTGATTGGTCTTATCACCTTTTTCGCCCTGCTGTGGCAATTCGCGCAAAAACGCACCCCTGCCCGCTTGCTCGAACCCGGCGCGTAATTTGCCACTCCTTTTAATCTCCTCCATACTTTTTTGTGATGGACAATCAGTATGGAGGAGAATCGTGAAACTCTACATTTATGATCACTGCCCGTTCTGCGTTAAGGCCCGCATGATTTTCGGTCTCAAGAATATCCCCGTCGAACTCAACGTCTTGCTCAATGATGACGAAGCAACGCCGACCCGTATGATTGGTCAAAAAATGGCGCCGATCCTGCAAAAAGATGACAGCCGTTATCTACCAGAAAGCATGGATATTGTGCATTACGTCGACAAGTCTGACGGTAAGCCACTGCTGACCGGGAAGCAGAATCCGGCCCTCGAAACCTGGCTCAGAAAAGTGAATAGCTACGTTAACCGCCTGCTCATCCCGCGCTTTGCGAAAAGCGCCTTTGATGAGTTCGCAACGCCTGAAGCGAGAGCGTACTTTGTCGCTAAAAAAGAGGCTGCCATCGGTAACTTTGCTGAGCATATGGCCCATTCATCGGGGCTAATCAAAAATATCAGTGATGATTTACGTGCACTGGATAAGCTAATTGTTCAGCCAAATGCAGTAAACGGTGAACTGTCAGATGATGATATTCACCTGTTCCCCTTGTTGCGGAATCTGACTATTGTTGCGGGCATTAACTGGCCTACGCGCGTGGCCGACTACCGCGATAATATGGCGAAACAGACTCAAATTAACTTGCTCTCATCAATGGCGATATAATGCCACAGGCGGAAGCGCTCGCTTCCGCTTTCAGCTTTTTCTGCTGGCTTATCCTGTGCCCTGGACTGATGCTACAGACAAGGATGAATACACAGGCACTCTGTTGAGGAACATAATGAAAAAGATTATTCTCGCCGCAGCTCTGATTTTAAGCGGCGTTTTGGTGGGTTGTAACCAGCTAACACAGTACAGCATCAGCGAGCAGGAAATTAACCAGTCACTGCAAAAACACAATAATTTCGCCAAAGATATCGGCCTGCCTGGCGTGGCGGATGCACATATTGTCCTCAGCAATCTGGCAAGCCAGATTGGACGTGAGGAACCGAATAAAATTACTCTTTCTGGCGATGCCAGCCTGGATATGAACTCCCTTTTCGGTAGCCAGAAAGCCACCATGAAACTCAAAATGAAGGCGTTGCCTGTCTTTGATAAAGAAAAGGGGGCAATCTACCTCCAGGAGATGGAACTGGTCGACGCAACCGTCATGCCGCAAAAAATGCAGTCCATTCTGCAAACATTGATGCCCTATCTGAACCAGTCCCTGCAGACCTACTTTAATCAGCACCCTGCTTATATCCTGCGTGAAGACAGCAGTAAAGGCGAAGCGCTGGCGAAAAAATATGCCAAAGGTATCGAAGTGAAACCGGGTGAAATTATCATCCCTCTCACCGATTAAGCCCGTGAGGCTTTTTCAGAAAAAGAGGCAAACGCAGACGTTTATATACCCAAAATAATCAGTCTTGCTGATAAGCGTCGAGGCAGTAAATTCCCGGAAGCTTACTCAGGTCAGTGACCGGGATGAGAGAAGCCAACGCATATGCAGCTTGAAGTATGACGGGTATACGCTTATTCTTAGTGCCCGGCAAAAAACCAGCCATATTGACTGATTCTCACCCAGCCGGAGCACTCTGATGACAGCACAATCCCAGGTTTTAAAAATCCGCCGCCCTGATGACTGGCACGTCCATTTACGTGACGGCGAAATGTTAAAAACCGTCGTGCCCTGGACCAGCGAAACCTATGCTCGCGCCATCGTCATGCCTAACCTTGTCCCGCCGGTGACCAGCGTCGATGCGGCTATCGCTTACCGCCAGCGCATCCTTGATGCCGTGCCTGCCGGACATGACTTTACTCCGCTGATGACCTGCTATCTGACCGACTCGCTCAATCCTGACGAAGTGGAACGCGGTTTTCGCGAGAATGTCTTTACCGCAGCCAAGCTCTATCCTGCCAATGCAACCACTAACTCCAGCCACGGAGTGACCAGCATTGATGCCATCATGCCGGTGCTTGAGCGTATGGAAAAGCTGGGGATGCCACTGCTGGTTCACGGTGAAGTGACCCATGCGGAGATCGATATATTCGATCGTGAGGCCCGCTTTATCGAGACGGTCATGGAACCGCTTCGCCAGCGTCTGCCGGGGTTGAAAGTGGTTTTTGAGCACATCACTACTAAAGATGCGGCAGAATATGTGCGTGACGGTAATGAGCTATTGGCTGCCACCATCACACCGCAGCATCTGATGTTCAACCGCAACCATATGCTGGTTGGTGGGGTGCGCCCCCATCTCTACTGTCTGCCCATTCTGAAACGCAACGTGCATCAGCAGGCGTTGCGTGAACTGGTTGCCAGCGGCTTTACTCGCGCCTTTCTCGGCACGGATTCTGCGCCGCACGCCCGCCATCGTAAAGAGGCCAGTTGTGGCTGTGCAGGTTGCTTCAACGCGCCGACCGCGCTGGCAAGTTATGCCACCGTGTTTGAGGAGATGAATGCACTACAGCATTTTGAAGCTTTCTGTTCACTCAACGGTCCGCGTTTTTATGACTTGCCGGTGAATGAGTCTTTTATTGAACTGGTGCGTGAAGATTCCACGGTCATTGACAGTATTGACTTGCCGGAAGATACAATCATCCCGTTCCTTGCCGGTGAGACCGTGCACTGGAAAGTGAAATCCTGATTTTTTTTACACCCCCCTGTTGTAAACCTTTTAAGGCAACTGTATAAATACACAGTATATAACACAGGGGGTTGCCATGCGCATTGAAGTGACTATTGCCAAAACTACACCACTCCCGCCAGGTGCTATCGATGCGCTGGCGAGCGAGTTATCCCGCCGACTGAATAATTATTACCCTGATAGCGAAAATAAAATTACGGTTCGTTATGCGGCAGCAAATAACTTGTCCGTGATGGGCGGAGCAAAAGAAGATAAAGAGCGCGTCAGTGAAATTTTGCAGGAAACCTGGGAAAGCGCAGACGACTGGTTTATCCGGGATTAAAAAATAATCTGTATTGTGCATGTTTTGCCGGGTCGCCCCGGCTTTTTTGTTTTTTTTAAGCAAAAATCTTACTCCTCGCCTAACCTGCTTAAAAATAACGCGTAAGTTAGCGCTTTCTTGTTCAAAAAAATCCAACTGCAATAAAATTATGTTGCAGAGTGTTATTTATTCGATCAGCAAGGTTAAATATTGGTATACTGAAAAGGCTTCACAAAACACGCATTGAACCTCGAAAGTCGTTGTCATTTAACACGCATAAGGGGGTTATGATGGAAAAGAATAATGAAGTCATCCAGACCCATCCTCTGGTTGGATGGGATATCAGCACAGTGGACAGTTACGACGCACTGATGTTGCGCTTACATTACCAGACCCCAAACAGAGCCGCTTCACAGGATACCGAAGTAGGCCAGACGTTGTGGTTAACGACCGAAGTTGCCCGCCAGTTTATTTCGATTTTAGAAGCGGGTATCGCCAAAATAGAATCAGGCGAGTACCAGGAAAATGAGTATCGCAGGCATTAGCAATAATGCTCAATAATCACTCAACAGGCACCCATGTGGTGCCTTAATTATTTCCCGTCTTGTATAACGCCTCCCGGTTATTTACTCTCCTGCCTACGCACTTGATGGAGAACAACATGAAATACGATTTGATCATCATTGGCAGCGGCTCTGTCGGTGCAGCGGCGGGCTATTATGCATCCCGTGCCGGTCTCAACGTACTGATGACCGATGCGCACCTGCCGCCGCATCAGGAAGGGAGCCATCATGGCGATACCCGCTTAATCCGCCATGCTTATGGGGAAGGGGAAAAATACGTTCCGCTGGTTCTGCGCGCCCAGGAACTGTGGGATCAGCTGGTTGCTGAAAGCGGCGAAGCCGTATTTGAGCGTACCGGGGTTCTCAATCTTGGCCCGGCGCACTCCTCTTTCCTGGCGAATGTCGCGCAAAGTGCGCTGCGCTGGAATCTGGCCGTAGAAAAACTTGATGCGCCATCTCTGATGGCACGCTGGCCAGAAATCGCCGTCCCGGATGACTACATCGGCTTGTTCGAAGCCGATTCCGGCGTACTTCGCAGCGAACTGGCAATTAAAACCTGGATTCGCCTGGCACAAGAAGCCGGATGCGCACAATTGTTTAACTGCCCGGTGACAGCCTTGCATACAGCAGATGATGGCGTGAGTATCGATACGTCAGAGGGCACATTCAGCGCGAAAAAGATCCTGGTCAGTAGCGGCACATGGGTTGCGCGACTGGTTCCGGGCTTACCTGTCCAGCCGGTACGCAAAGTCTTTACCTGGTTCCAGGCCGATGGTCGTTACAGTGCCCGAAATCGTTTCCCGGCTTTTACCGGTGAAATGGCAGATGGCTCCCAGTACTATGGTTTTCCCGCTGAGGACGATGCGTTAAAAATCGGCAAGCATAACGGCGGCCAGATAATTAATGAGGCCAGCGAGCGTCTACCGTTTGGCGCAGTGGCTTCTGATGGTTCAGAATGCTTCAACTTCCTTCGCCAGTTCTTACCCGGCATCGGCGGCTGTCTGTACGGAGCCTCTTGTACTTATGATAATTCGCCTGATGAAGACTTTATTATCGATACCCTCCCCGGCTCATCTGATGTCTTGCTGGTCACAGGGCTGAGCGGACACGGCTTCAAGTTTGCGCCAGTACTGGGGGAAATTGCGAGCCTGTTCGCGAAGGGGGAAAGCAGTAAGTTTGATTTAACCCCCTTCTCTTTAGCACGCTTTGCGGGATAATTTCTTTGTGCGACCCTTTTGTGGGTCGCCTTTTCTTTGGCCGATTATCTGGAGAGATTATGCGCCGCTTGTTCTTTTTTTTAGTTAATAATGTCCGCGAGCATTTAATGGTATATATCGTTTTATGGTCAATTATCGCCCTTGTGGATCTCATTTATATTGTCTGGGCCGAATAACGAATATTGACATTTATTGACATTCTTTTAAAAAAACTTAAAATTACGACAGATTTTTTGAAATAAAAACCCCACACTCGATCCCCATCACTTAGGCCTCTCAAGCATAAAACGCTCCTTTGCGCTCGAATCAGTTGAACATAAACACGGGTAGTTATTCAAAATTTATGATATTGAAAAATCAGGATTATTAATTGTTATTTTTAAGTTGCAATATTATTTTTCTGACGCCATTTTAAATTAACTTTAACACTCTCGCGGTTCACATTATGCAACTTCGTAATTCTCCATTTCGCTATGGCGCAATTTCTGTTGTCCTGCACTGGCTGGTCGCAATTGCAGTCTACGGCATGTTTGCGCTGGGTTTGTGGATGGTCACGCTCAGCTATTATGATGGCTGGTATCACCAGGCGCCCGAACTGCATAAAAGCATTGGTATTGTCCTTATGCTGGTACTGGTGATTCGCCTTATCTGGCGGCGTCTCTCCCCGCCACCCGCCCCACTCGCAAGCTACTCGCGATTGACACGCATCAGCGCGGTTATCGCACATGTCGCGCTTTATTTGCTGCTGTTCGCCATTCTGTTCAGTGGCTACCTCATCTCCACCGCTGACGGGAAACCCATCAGCGTTTTCGGCCTGTTTGATGTGCCTGCCACGATCGCCGATGCAGGCTCGCAGGCAGACCTCGCCGGAGATATTCACCTGTGGCTGGCATGGACGGTCGTGATCCTTTCTGTCTTACACGGCCTTGCCGCCTTTAAACACCATTTCATTGATAAAGACGACACCCTAAAGCGCATGCTGGGGAAATCGTCATCTGACTCTGGAGTATGATATGAAGAAAAGCCTGCTGGGTTTCACTCTCGCTTCGTTACTGTTCTCTGCGGGTTCCGCGATGGCAGCGGAATACAAAATCGACAAAGAAGGTCAACACGCCTTCATCAATTTCCGCATCCAGCACCTCGGTTACAGCTGGTTGTACGGCACATTTAAAGATTTTGACGGCTCGTTTACCTTTGATGAGGCCAATCCTGCTGCTGATAAGGTCAATGTCACCATCAATACCAATAGTGTCGATACCAACCATGCGGAACGCGACAAACACCTTCGTAGTGGTGAATTCCTCAATGTAACGAAACATCCGCAGGCAACCTTCACCTCAACCGAGGTTAAAAAAGATGGTGATGAGCTGGATATCACCGGCAATCTAACCTTAAACGGCGTGACAAAACCGGTGAAGCTGGAAGCCAAACTGATTGGTAAGGGCGATGACCCGTGGGGCGGTAAACGCGCTGGTTTTGAAGCGGAAGGGAAAATTAAACTTAAAGACTTTAATATCACTACCGACCTTGGCCCTGCATCGCAGGAGGTCGAATTGATCATCTCTGTGGAAGGCGTACAGCAGAAGTAACAACCCGCAGAAACATCAGGAGCGGATCACTGACGATGATCCGCCCCTGGAGCGTAGCCTGTGAACATATTGCTCACGCAGGCGAAAGGCTTTTATTCAGGGTCCGGAATACCGAGTTTTGTATTCAGACGACCACGAGATTTGTTGAAAATCTTGTTGCCATTTTCCCGTCCGGCTCGCCGCTTGCGCTGCTCCTCTTCCGGTAACTGGCTCTCTTCCAGGCAGGCTTCGCTACAGCATCCTTTGAATTTTTCAGCGCACGACGGGCACTGAATGAACAGTAAATGGCAGCCATCGTTCACACAATTGGTATGACTGTCACATGGCGCACCGCACTGATGGCAATGGGCAATCACGTCATCAGAGATACGCTCTCCCATACGTTCATCAAAAACAAAGTTCTTACCGATAAAGCGCACCGGCAGTCCCTGTTCACGAGCGCGACGGGCATATTCAATGATCCCGCCTTCGATGTGCCAGACTTTGTTAAAGCCGTTGTGTTTCATCCAGGCGCTGGCTTTTTCACAACGGATCCCGCCTGTGCAGTACATGACGATTTTTTTGTCTTTGTGTTCCTGCATCATTTCGACCGCTTTTGGCAGTTGCTCGCGGAAAGTGTCGGCAGGAATTTCCAGCGCACCATCAAAATGGCCCACTTCGTATTCATAGTGGTTACGCATGTCGATAAAAATCGCATCCGGATCGTCCAGCATCGCATTCACTTCAGCGGCTTTCAGATACTCGCCGACATCGCTGGCATTAAACGAAGCATCTTCAATCCCGTCCGCGACGATGCGATCGCGCACTTTCATACGCAGGACCCAGAATGATTTGCCGTCATCGTCAATGGCAATGTTCATACGCAGGCCATCCAGGGCAGGATCGAAGCTGTAAAGATACGCTTTCAAGGCTTCAAACTGGCTTTCCGGCACGCTGATTTGCGCATTAATCCCTTCATGAGCCAGATATACGCGGCCAAATACATTCAGCTTTGTTAGGGCGGTGTAAAGTACGTCGCGCGTGGCCTGCGGGTTAACGATCGAAAAATATTTATAGAATGAGACGGTCTTGCGCGGCTCGGTTTCTGCAAGCATGCGCGCTTTCAGTTCATCATTCGAGATGCGGTTGTGTAACACTGGCATGGTGTACGTATCCTGCAATGCGGTAATCAATAAAATCGGGCGGCATCATAAAGCAATTAGTGGCAATTTACATCCACACAATTTGCGCTACATTTCCCTCATTAAAATCATCTTTCAATAACAATAGCCTGGCAATTACGCATTCAACTGCTGGTGGTTTTGGTTGACTCAATAAAAAATGCGACAATGCAGGAGATTTTTGCTGAGTAAAGGAACGATATGACGCATTTACCTAAATTTTCCCTGTCACTACTACATCCGCGCTACTGGCTAACCTGGTGCGGAATTGGACTGTTGTGGCTGGTGGTACAACTGCCTTATCCGGCCATTTATCGCCTGGGTTGCGGTATCGGACGGCTGGCAATGCGCCTGATGAAGCGCCGCGTCCGTATCGCACATCGCAACCTTGAGCTTTGTTTCCCGCAAATGCCGGAGCAAGAGCGTCAGGAAATGGTCAAAAAGAACTTTGAGTCCGTTGGGATGGGGGTGATGGAAACCGGGATGGCGTGGTTCTGGCCAGACAAACGGATCAATCGCTGGGTTGATGTCATCGGGATGGAAAACACTCAGAAACACTTCGCTGAAGGTAAGGGGATTTTGCTTATCGGCGTGCACTTCTTAACGCTTGAGTTGGGAGCGCGCGTTTTCGGTATGCATATTCCGGGCATTGGCGTATACCGGCCCAATGACAATCCACTGCTGGACTGGCTACAGACATGGGGGCGGTTGCGCTCAAACAAGACGATGATAGATCGTAAAGATCTGAAGGGGATGGTACGCGCACTGAAAAGCGGCGACGTTGTCTGGTACGCGCCAGACCACGACTACGGCCCACGTTCCAGCGTCTTTGTGCCCTTCTTTGCGGTAGAGCAGACCGCTACCACTACCGGCACCTGGATGCTGGCAAAGATGTCTAAATCTTGCCTGGTACCTTTCGTACCACGTCGTAAACCGGACGGTAAAGGGTATGAACTGGTGATGCTGGAAGGTGAAACCACTCCACCGCTGGAGAGTGCAGAAGAGACCGCTGCCTGGATGAATAAGGTCGTTGAGCGCTGCATTCTGATGGCCCCCGAGCAATATATGTGGCTGCATCGTCGCTTCAAAACCCGCCCTGAAGGTGTCCCTTCCCGCTATTAACCTCCTGCATAGCCCGCTTCGCCGGGCTATGCTTGTTGCATTTCTGTACATGCTTTCCGTTGCAGCTTTTATCACTCAGGCGCATAATTAGCAAGCTTATTATTTTCAATTATTTATTCTTCGCGTGTGATACGCGTAACGTGAACGGTAATGTCATCTCCTGCTCCCATAAACTGGAAACGTAATCTGACCGTGGCCTGGATCGGCTGTTTCTTAACTGGCGCGGCATTTAGTCTGGTTATGCCTTTTTTGCCTCTCTACGTTGAGCTACTTGGCGTTACCGGGCATAGCGCGCTTAACATGTGGTCCGGTCTGGTCTTTAGTATTACCTTTCTTTTTTCCGCAATAGCCTCCCCCTTCTGGGGCGGCCTCGCTGACCGTAAAGGGCGTAAAATTATGCTCCTGCGTTCTGCGCTGGGGATGGCTGTTGTCATGGCCCTGATGGGGCTTGCGCAAACTATCTGGCAATTTCTTGTATTGCGTGCCCTGCTTGGCTTGCTCGGCGGTTTTATTCCGAATGCCAACGCGCTGATTGCGACACAGATGCCACGAAACCGTAGTGGATGGGCGATGGGCACCTTATCTACTGGCGGCGTAGCGGGAGCACTGCTTGGTCCGCTGGCGGGCGGTCTGCTGGCCGATACGTATGGGCTGCGGATGGTCTTTTTTATCACCGCCTCGGTTCTGTTTATCTGCTTCTTGTTAACGCTCTTTTGCATCCGGGAAAATTTCACCCCGGTGGCGAAAAAAGAGATGCTCCATGCAAAAGAGGTTTTCGCCTCGCTGAAAAGCCCACGCCTCGTACTCAGTCTGTTTGTCACGACAATGATCATTCAGGTCGCCACTGGGTCTATCGCGCCTATCCTGACGCTTTATGTCCGTGAGCTGGCAGGTAACGTCGGTAATATCGCGTTTATCAGCGGCATGATTGCTTCGGTTCCCGGCATGGCGGCGCTGATGAGCGCACCGCGCCTTGGTCGTCTTGGCGATCGTATCGGCCCGGAGAAGATCTTAATTGCCGCACTGCTCATTTCCGTCTTGCTGCTGGTGCCGATGGCCTTCGTACAAACACCCTGGCAGCTTGGGTTACTGCGTTTTCTCCTTGGTGCCGCCGATGGCGCACTCCTCCCCGCGGTGCAAACACTGCTGGTCTATAACACGACCCAACAGATTGCAGGCCGCGTATTCAGCTACAACCAGTCATTTCGCGATATCGGTAATGTGACAGGTCCCCTGCTCGGCGCAGCGGTCTCGGCAAACTACAGTTTTCGCGCAGTATTCTGCGTGACGGCTGGCATCGTCCTGTTTAATGCTTTTTACTCCTGGGTCAGTCTACAACGTCCTGCCCGCCAGAGAGTTGCTGACCGCGCCGTCGATGATTAACACCGACGACTGATTTTTTTGTTCTGACACTTGCAAAACCTCATATTCAACTATTCTTTCCCTGAATACCTCGTCAAACCACAGGGAGAAATTTATGACTATGTACGCTACGCTCGAAGAAGCAATTGATGCTGCTCGCGAAGAGTTCCTGGCCAATAACCCAGGCGTGGAGGAAGAAGATGCCAGTGTGCAGCAATTCAACGTCCAGAAATACGTTCTCCAGGACGGAGACATTATGTGGCAGGCTGAATTCTTCGCAACAGACGAAGAGGAAGGCGAGTGTTTGCCAATGTTATCGGGCGAAGCCGCACAGAGTGTGTTTGACGGCGATTTTGATGAGATAGAGCTACGTCAGGAGTGGCTCGAAGAAAACACGCTGCATGAGTGGGATGAGGGGGAATTCCAGCTTGAGCCTCCACTTGATACTGAGGAGGGCCAGGCTGCGGCGGATGAGTGGGACGAGCGTTAATTACTCATACGGGCCATGGTGTGCATCAATGGGCAGTAAGAGTGTATCGAACACCAGCGAGAATGGCAGGTCGAGTACGGTAACGTAGCGCCATGCGGAGTCGCGGACATCCCATTTGACACCAGAGTAGTATTGATTGCCATGCCCCTGGCCTGGGATCGTTCGGCTGATGATGCTACCGCATCCGCAGAGCAGGCATGCCATAAGTGCCACAATGAGAATTCTCACTCAACAACCTCACATATCAATATTTGCGTAAAAAAATACCGGCCCAGTGGCCGGTATTTTCCTTACTGTCGGCTTACTTTGTCTTGAGAGCAAGCGGATTGAGCTTCACATCCTGATAAAAGTTAACCCACGAAAGATACTTCTCGGGTGATGCCCATACGCGATAATGCAAACGCGCCATGGTGACCGGGTCACTCAGCAGCACCAGTCGACGGTCACGGTTAAGCTTATCCGGCGTCTCGTTCAGCGCCTGCTCAACATGACGCTCACGAGCGATCTCCAGAATATGCCCGCTACGGTGACGTGCGGTTGCCATTGCCGTTGCCAGAGCGTTAAACGACGGGTTGAACACGGCGTGCATAAAGCCATCTTGCAGTGAACGACTGCGGTTCAGCTCCAGATATTTATCGGTATCCACAAGCACCTGCGGCGGAGAGTACTCTTCCGGGATCAGGAATAGCTTCCAGCGCTTGGTGCGCAGGCCCGTTGTTGAGCGGCTGGAAATGACCGATACGAACGGAGACAGGATCAGCGAAAAGACGATCGGCGCCAGCCAGAACAGGAAGCGCAGATCCAGCCATGCCATACCCACTGCCCACACCAGACCCAGCAACAGCTGAGAACCATGACGCATGAAAGCTTCACCCCATGGGGTCGAATCATCGTCACGCTGCGGTGAGTTCCAGACCACTTCCCAGCCGAGGAATGCGCTGACCACGAATACCGTATGGAACAGCATACGCACCGGCGCAAGCAGTACAGAGAACAACACCTCCAGCAGCAGGGAGAGCGTCACCCGGATAAAACCGCCGTACTCTTTCGGCCCTTTGCACCACACCAGAATGATACTCAGCAGTTTCGGTAAAAACAGCAGAACCATCGTTGAGGCAAAGAGCGCGATAGCCAGTTCCGGACGCCACTGCGGCCATACCGGGAATAGCTGCCGCGGTTGCAGGAAGTACTGCGGCTCCGTTAAGGCATGCACCACCTGCAGCGCAGTCGACAAGGCCAGGAACATAAACCACAGCGGCGCGGAGAGATAGGACATCACCCCCGTCAGAAAGACCGCGCGATGCACCGGGTGCATCCCCTTGACAAGGAACAGACGGAAGTTCATCAGGTTGCCGTGACACCAGCGGCGGTCGCGTTTGAGCTCATCGAGTAAGTTCGGCGGCAATTCCTCGTAAGAGCCTGGCAGGTCATAGGCAATCCAGACGCCCCATCCCGCACGGCGCATCAGCGCGGCTTCAACGAAGTCATGCGAAAGAATCGAACCAGCAAAAGAGCCTTCGCCCGGCAACGGTGCCAGCGCGCAGTGCTCAATAAACGGCTTCACGCGGATGATTGCGTTATGCCCCCAGTAATGCGATTCCCCTAACTGCCAGAAATGCAGACCTGCGGTGAAGAGCGGGCCATACACGCGCGTAGCAAACTGCTGGCAGCGGGCGTAAAGCGTATCCATACCGGACGCTTTCGGCGACGACTGAATGATACCCGCATTCGGATTCGCTTCCATCAGACGCACCAGCCCGGTCAGACAATCACCGGTCATCACGGAGTCAGCGTCCAGCACCACCATGTAGCTATACTGGCTGCCCCAGCGACGGCAGAAATCATCAATGTTACCGCTTTTACGTTTCACACGACGGCGACGGCGACGGTAGAAAATTTGCCCTTCACCCTGCACCTCAGCGATAAGTTCCATCCAGGCTTTCTGCTCAGCAACGCAGATATCCGGGTTGTAACTATCACTCAGTACGTAAACGTCAAAATGTTCAGCGTTACCGGTCGCTTTAACCGACTCCCAGGTCGCACGTAGTCCCGCAAAAACACGATCAACATCTTCGTTACAGATAGGCATGATCAGCGCAGTACGGTGCGCAGGATTAAGCGGCTCGTCACCTACCGTCGAAGCGGAGATACTGTATTTATCCCGGCCTATCAGCAATTGTAAAAAGCCCATAAGCGCGGTCCAGAAACCCGCAGACACCCAACAGAACAGCACGGCAAACAGAATGAGGATACCGGTCTGCAGCACATACGGCAGTAGCTGCATAAAGGAAACCAGCAGATTCTGCCCCACCATGTCCGACGGGTTAATCAGCGCCCAGCCCTGGTAAGGCAGAATGGTTTTCATGTACCAGGTAGCAACTACCGTTTGCGACAGGGTCAGCAGCAGCAAGATATAACGGCGTATAGAGCCCACAGTACGCCATTTTTGCTCACTGGCCTGCTCTTCTTTGGTCAAACGCGACATATAGCGCGGCTGAACATCGCGACCACGCAGCCGATCCCAGAAACGCCCAATCGGGTTAGTTCTCCAGGGATCAGGGAACATCGAAGAACGCTTCGCTTTCGGCATGGCCTCCAGTTGCGTACGCCCTTCGTCGTCTTTAACGAGTTGACCTTTCGCAAGGGAATCAGGCCAACTGTGCTCAAGACGTGCTTTTACAGAACCCAGCGGCGAATCATCATCACGGGTCCAGCTATGACGTTCCTCGTCCAGGGCTTCATGCACGGCACGAATACTCTCTGTCGGCAGCACTGCCTTTTCCGCATCCGGAAGCGGCAGCGCGTCGATATACTCAGTTGTCTTATTCATTGGAAGGTAGCTGATAACTCCAGGTTTCACTCAGGGTCTTGTCGCCATTGACCAGTGCGGCACGCATATCGGTGGTTTTCTTCGGATCTTTAACCTTCACACGCAGCATTAAGCGCCAGCCTTGTGTTACAGGATTATAGCGAACGGTATTTTCAACGATTTCGCCGTTGTCACCGATACTGGCCTGCGCGGTGACGGGGGTGTCTTTCGGCAGTTGCTTCATATCCTGACCGGTGAAGTCCACCACAAAGGCCTGTGTGCCATCCGGTTGACGAATCAGGTTGGACTGTTTGACGTCGCCGGTAGAGCGACGGGTCTGCATCACCCATGCGTTATCCGGGGCGTGCAGCTTGTCTTCGTCGCGGCTAAAAGTGATGGTGTATTTGAAATTCATCTCTTTACCCGGTTCCGGCAGTTGATCCGGCGTCCAGTAAGTGACGATATTATCATTGGTTTCGTCGTTGGTCGGAATTTCCACCAGCTCAACCTTCCCTTTGCCCCAGTCGCCTTTCGGGGTGATCCAGGCGCTTGGACGCAGGTCGTAACGGTCATCAATATCTTCAAAACGCGAGAACTGACGGCCACGCTGCAACAGACCAAAGCCCTGCGGGTTTTCCATGGCGTAGCTGCTTACCGCCAGGTGTTTCGGGTTATTTAACGGACGCCAAATCCACTCACCGTTGCCGGCCAGCATAGACAACCCGTTAGAGTCATGCAGTTCCGGGCGATAGTTGGTTTCCGGCGACGGCTGCGATGGCCCGAACAGGAACATACTGGTCAGCGGCGCAACACCCAGTTTGCCTACTTTGTCACGCAGATAGACTTTTGACTGTACGTCAACGACGGTATCGCGTCCTGGAATAATCACAAAGCGATAAGCACCGGTGGCGCGCGGAGAATCCAGCAGTGCGAAAATGGTCAGGCGTTTGTCCGTCGGTTTTGGACGTTCGATCCAGAACTCTTTAAAACGAGGGAACTCCTCCCCTGACGGTAAAGCCGTGTCGATCGCCAGACCACGGGCAGAAAGACCATACACCTGGCCTGCGCCAATCACACGGAAGTAGCTGGCACCCAGCATACTGACGATTTCATCGTTTTTATCTTTATTATTAATGGGGTAGAGGACTTTGAAACCGGCGAATCCGAGATCTTTGACCGTGTCTTTATCGTGCTGCACGTTGCCAAAGTTAAAATAATCCGGGCTGTATTTAATTTTGCGAACAGCGGTGGCAGTCACTTCATTGATAGCAACTGGCGTGTCGAAGTACATGCCCTGATGATAAAATTCAAGCTTAAATGGGGTATTAATGGCGTTCCAGTAGGCCTTATCATGGTTGAATTGGATCTGCTGATAATCCGCATATTTCATCTCACGGAATACGGACGGCAGATTGCTTTTTGGCGCTTCGTAACCTTTGCCTGCTAAGGATTGTGCCTGTTTTGCGACATCGTCAATGGAAAAAGCCCAGCCTGATGACGTATAAAGTGACAACAGTACCGCAGCACCCAACCAACGCATTTTCATCATTCGTAATTTAGGTTTCATAATAACTAAGCACTTCCCCCTTTGTGTGCTTAAATCGATCCGATCCATTTTAATGGAAACTTTGGCATTCCGACAACTGAATCCCCGCTTTGTTCAGCGCGCTGGCTCAGTGAATAAGCAAATGAAACTAACCCTTTATCGTTTTGCGTACTTATCCTGGAGACAGTCTATCGGTCATAGTGTAGGGTTGATTAGGAATGTAATCATTATTTGTCTTATGGATAAGACGAAAAGTCTGAGAGTTAAAGGAGTCATATGAGCAGAATACCCGCACAACGTGAATATTTCCTTGATTCCATCCGGGCGTGGTTAATGTTGCTTGGGATCCCTTTTCACATTTCGCTGATTTATTCGAGTCATATGTGGCACGTGAATAGCGCGCACCCGTCGTGGTGGCTGACCTTGTTCAATGACGCGATCCACGCCTTCCGTATGCAGGTTTTTTTCGTCATTTCCGGTTACTTCTCTTATATGCTTTATCTGCGCTATCCGCTACAACGCTGGTGGACGGTGCGTGTAGAGCGTGTTGGCATTCCTATGCTGACCGCCATTCCACTGCTTACGCTTCCGCAATTTATTATGTTGCAATATGTCAACGGACGTACCCAGGACTGGCATACGCTATCGCCTTATGACAAATTCAATACCCTGGTGTGGGAGCTGATTTCTCATCTCTGGTTTTTGTTGGTGCTGGTTGTCCTCACCACCGTCAGCATGTGGCTATTTCGCAAAATTAAAAGCGATGCGGCGCGCCTGCTCGATAACATAACGCTGAGCAAACTTTCCTTTGCGTTCCTGGCATTCGGCATCCTTTATGCGGCATTCCGTCGACTCGTATTCATAATTTATCCTGATATATTACGTGACGGGCTGTTCAATTTCGCCGTCATGCAATCGCTGTTTTATATCCCGTTTTTCCTGTTGGGCGCGCTGACCTTTATTAACCCGCGTCTAAAATCACTGTTTATTAATCCCTCCCCTGCCTGCTTTGCTGGTTCGCTTATCGGCTTTGCCGCGTATCTTCTGAATCAACACTATGGCAGCGGCGATGGCTGGATGTATGAAACCGAGTCGGTGATTACCATGCTGCTGGGTCTGTGGATGGTGAATGTCGTCTTTTCATTGGGTCATCGAATGCTCAATTTCCAGTCTGCGCGCGTGAACTATTTTGTTAATGCATCGCTGTTTATCTATCTGGTGCACCATCCGTTAACGCTGCTGTTTGGCGCGTGGATAACTCCACATATACATTCCAATTTGCTGGGATTCACCACCGGCCTGGTGTTTGTGATTGGCTCTGCGCTACTGCTCTATGAGGCGCACCTGCGTATTCCGGTATTGCGTTTCCTCTTCTCGGGCAAGCCGGAAAGTAAAACCAGCAATACGCATGCTACGGCGCGTTAATGGGATAATGGCTGCCTGAAAATCAGAGCAGCCACTCCACCGGAAGCCGCGACGCCAGCCGTACCAGCATCCGCTGCCAGAACCGCGTCTGCGGTTCTTTTTTCAGCACCGTCTCCCTGCCGTTCTGCAACTCAACCCAATTAATACGTCCCCAACGATCAAGGCGTAGTTGCCATGCCGCCGCGCGCTGACTGCGTAAAAACCGGTGGTGAATACGCTGCGCCAAATCAGCACTATCGATCACAAAGCCCATTTCGGTGTTCAACATTGCCGAACGTGGATCAAAATTAAACGAACCGATGAACACCTTTTCGCCATCGATACTGAATGTTTTGGCGTGCAGACTGGAACCGGAGTTCCCTGTCAGCCCACGGTCATGAACAGGATGCGTCTCATCCCGGGTTGGCTTTAGTTCATACAATGCTATTCCGTGGCGAAGCAGTTTTTTGCGCCAGCGTGCATAACCCGCATGCACCACAGAAACGTCGTTTGCTGCCAGTGAGTTAGTCAGAATTGCGATACTTACACCTTTGCGCGCAAGGCGAATGAGTTGGGCAACCCCCCGACGTCCCGGCACGAAATAGGCCGAGATGATATCCACCTGCCGTTCAGGCGTTCCCATCACATTACTCAGACGCTCCGGCAACAAAGTATGCGTACGCGCTTTACCCTGCCCTTTACGCGGATCATCGCTTAATAGCCGGGTCTTTGCCCACACAATCGGTAGGGTGCCGGCCTCCAGTTGGCTGGCAAAAGGGGTGGATTCAAGCTTGTTGCGATAGCGCACTGCGGTAATGTCCTGATACCAGGCCTCCGGCAAACGGATGCGCCCGGCTATCTCTTCACGTGGCAAGTCCAGCACCGCATGTAGCGGTGACACGGACTCACAGTGCCAGTAGCGGGAAAAATCATCGCTGACGTCACGCACTACCGGACCTATCGCCATGACATCAAGGTCGGTGAATAAAGGTTCTTCCCCGGCGCCAAAATAGGCATCCCCGACGTTACGTCCGCCAACCAGCGTCACCACACCATCGGCCGTAAAACTTTTATTGTGCATACGACGGTTGAGGCGAGCGAAATCAGTGAGATATCCCAGCGCACGTAGTGTGCGAAATGAGAAGGGATTGAACAGGCGAACCTCGATATGCGGATGGGCGTCAAGCTGGCGTAAAATGCCATCCATGCCAAGCGTATTATTATCATCCAGCAGCAACCGGACATGAACACCACGCTCCGCGGCCTCAAGCAGCGCCAGTAATAGCAGCCGCCCGGACATATCATCCTCCCAGATGTAATATTGTACATCCAGAGTCCGCTGCGCCATTTCCGCCAGGCGGTAACGCGCTACAAAGGCATCCAGACTGTCATCAAGCGCCACCAGTCCACACAAGCCTGGGTGTGCCTCGCACAATGGCGTAACAGCCCGCCCCAGCCGGGTATCCTGCGGCGGGGTTACGCGCTCTTGCGTGGGGAAATCAGGTTCATCGAATATTTTTATGGTCATAGCTGTCAAAGTATATCCGCCAGCGCCGCGTCAGGTGGGTTAGAAAATCCGAAACGCATCGCCGCAGACGTGCTGCGTCTGCATTAGTTCCGCGAATGTTTCCCGTTAACTTTAAAAAGAAAAACGATATACACAGTGAAAATATCGAAGCGATGAACGGGTAAATCCTGTATCCCGTGAGTCGGGGCGGTCCGGGGCGCATATTCTGCCCGAAGCGATTTTTCCGTGCAGATAGCCATAAGTCCTTCCAGGGTTAACGCAGCGGTAACCTGTCAGCGTTTTATCCTCAGGCATCCGTTTCAGTTCCGTGCTGTGTCAGCAATCGCCGATAGAGCGCGGCATTCTCATCATCAAAACAGACAAACACTACGCGACGTATTTGCGGATGGTCAGCCAGAAATGCCACGACAGTATTGATGGCGATCTCTGCTGCGGCCGCTTTCGGATAACCGTAGACCCCGGTACTGATTGCCGGAAAGGCAATGGATTCAAAGTTATTGGCTTCGGCCAGCATCAGGCTGTTGCGATAGGCATCTTCCAGCAAGTGAACATCATTATCATCGCCGCCATGCCATACCGGACCGACAGTATGCACCACGGCTTTTGCCGGTAAATTACCAGCGGTGGTGATCACCGCATGTCCGGGCGGACAATCCCCTTGCTCCTGGCGTACGCGTCGACAGGCCTCCAGCAATGCCGGGCCGGCCGCGCGATGAATAGCCCCATCCACCCCACCGCCGCCAAGCAGTGATGAATTCGCCGCATTAACGATAACATCCACGCTGACGGTGGTGATATCCCCTTGAATAACCTGCATTGTCGCTTGCATGTTCCTGCCTCGTGGCTTTCTCTTCTCTCAAGTGTAGCGCAGCCAGGTATGAAATTTGATCAGGCCCGGTCTGCATTATTTCGCAAATAGAGCCTGTAGAAAATTAGTTATAGGTAATGTCCATCACAGCCAGCGTATGCGCCGGATTGAGGTAGTTGATTTTCATTGCCACAAGATTGCCGAAACCACTCTGGCCCTGGGTAAGTTCTTGTAGGGAGAATTGTTGAGTTTTAGCCTGTCCCTGGCGGTCGCATGCCATCGTCGCTTTATGAGCATCGACACTAACATCGCATGGGCTTTCGACAACAGCCCCTTCAAAATAGATAACACCGCCGGTTGCCGCTATTGCAACAGAACTGCATACAGCAGACAAAAGGAGTGCTGGAACAAACAGCATACAGGAAGCTGACATATAAACCTCAATATTGGGTGGTCTTTGCAGGTGGTGAGAGTGGCACCGCGCAGACACCTGTAAATAACAAGATGTCAACTTTATGTATACATTAATTAATCAAATTTAACAGTGTCGCAACGGATTATTTTTAGCAAGAAACATTCATGTAATGAATGAGTTACAGCTTTTGCTGTGAAGTCCAGTGCCGGGATAAATTCACTGACTGACCATCTGTGACGGTAACAACAATATCGACACTATCTTGCGCTTCAATGTTCATGCTTAAACGCATCAACGAGGCCGGTTGATTCGCGATAAATTGTACAGTCTTGCGCTGCCGGGTCCGACTCTGGCCGCCCTCCCCCTCTCGTGTTGCCAGAATCTCTACCTGACAGACGCAATTTTCAGTCAATAAGACCTGTGGGGTAATCGTGTACATATCGCCGACCCGGGTCGTATCAAAGGTAATCTGGCTGGACAGAGCGGCGAGTAATAACAATGTGTTCATAACGCCTCCCAAAAAGAAACAGGGCCGTAGCCCTGTCTCTTCAAACAATAGGTCTGTTAGTACTGGTTGGCAGTGGCGTTGTTGCCGAAACCAACCTGATGTACGTTAACGGTAGAGCCAGAAGCAGTCTGGTTAACCAGCGCGCCGTTACCACCACCATACTGGCTTACAGAAATGGTAGAATCTCTGCTATTCCACTGGTCAATGGTTGCACTGTTATGGAAACCATTTTGTGACAGGCTGATGGTGCTGTCATCAGAACCCTGGCCAACATCAGCGCCGTTGCTTGAACCATTCTGACGAATTGTAGTGGAAGAGTCGCGAGCATCGGATTGCAGTGCCAGCGCGGAGTTGCTGCTACCGGTCTGGTAGATACTCAGTTCTGAATCCGGACCACCATAGTTATGACCGCCATGACCTGAGAATTGCGGGACGCTGCCTGCAAAAGCGCTGGCTGAAACAACGATTGCTGCTACTGCTGCCACTTTGAAAAGTTTCATGGTAAACCCCCATCGGATTGATTTTAAAGCCACAATGACATCACCGTTGAATAACGCGTATGTCCATTTGTGACTGTCTCTGGACAACGACTGCTGTTTTCTGTGTACCGTACTGTGTAATGCTCGCTCTGTTACCCGACCCTTTTTGGATAATCATTGCGGTATTGCCGTAAGCCCCTTGCGTAATATTCGCGTCATTAGCACTGCCTGACTGATCGATATAAGCAAGGTTATATGCTCCTGACTGGTCAATTTTTGCCGAATTGCTCCCGCCATTCTGGGAAATAACTGACAATAACTTCGAGCCTGCCTGGCTAATTTGTGCGTTATTATTTGCACCGGATTGACCAATAATTGCCGCTTTATTGTAGGCAGCGGCGCTTAATTCATTCACCGCCAGGTTATATTCCGAACCGGCCATATCATAACCTGCAGCAGCGGCAAACCCAGGTGCACCCAGCATTGTTAACATCATAAATAACAACTTGTTTTTCATGTTGTCACCCTGGACCTGGTCATTTATTAAAAAGACAGTTTAAATATTTGTTCCGTCAGCAATAACACATTCGATTAAGTTGTTAACGCTGCGTTACGGAAATCAGTATGGTCAGAGTGAAAAATAAAATATCTCACCCGTGATTCGTATTTTTCACTTTACACTTAATACCAAAGCATGAACATTTTCATTATTATCTTTATGCGCATAAAGAAATGGGGGTTTGACTTTTTTAGCAGGTGGATTTGCTTATAACAATTTGGTTGTAACGAAGTAATGAGCAAACATGTTCTGAGAAGGAGATAACATTTCTTTTCACAGCCTTCACAATCCGAACTTTTTTTTGCTGCACAAACCGAACATCATCACTCATACAAAAACCTTTGTTGTGGTATTACCCGTACCACTTTAATGGTATTATTAAAAAACTTATAATACAATAGGTTACATTAATTTGTATGATTTTTAAAATTTGTGCAAGCATGATTCCATGTACAACTTACCTATCAAAACTAAACAATATAAAAATGATTATGAAACATTTTAATATTTATTTTTACATTGAGTTACATGTTTAACACTTGCTTTAAGAAGGGCAAAGACTAGATTGGAATTAGCAGCACTCATTTAGATTTATTAATTTCCCTTAATCGTTAGGGATTAAGTATTTATTACTACACACAGCAACACAGCATCTGTCAGTACTTCTGGTTCCCCACCTTTTGGTGGGGAAGCTGCGGATGTCTATAACGCGGGGTTTCATCATGTTCAGTGAAGTCCATAGTTCGTACAATCATGCATTGTTGTTAATTACCAAACCCTCCTTGCAGGCAACAGCCTTGTTGCAGCATCTGAAACATTCTCTGTCGTTGAGCGGGAAATTGCATAATATTCAACGCTCGCTTGAGGATATTCCCGGCGATTGTCTGGTGTTATTCGATATGATGGAGGCGGATAAGAAAATCATTCAATACTGGCAGGACGTTTTGTCGAGAAAAAACAATAATTTAAAATTATTGTTAATGAATACACCAGATGAATATCCATTCCGTGATATCGAAAACTGGCCGCACATCAATGGGGTATTTTATGTTTCGGAAGACGAATCCCGTATGGTTGAGGGGTTGCAAGGGGTCCTGCGCGGCGAGTGCTATTTTTCACAAAAGCTTGCCAGCTACTTAATCACCCACTCCGGAAATTATCGTTACAGCAGTTCGGAATCAGCGTTGCTGACGCACAGAGAAAAAGAGATTTTGAATAAGTTGCGCATAGGCGCATCCAATATTGAAATCGCCCGCTCTCTATTTATCAGCGAGAATACGGTTAAAACACATCTTTATAATCTTTTCAAAAAGATAGCAGTAAAAAACCGTACTCAGGCGGTCTCCTGGGCTAACGACAATCTCAGGCGTTAACGCCATGAAACGCGTATCACACTACCTTGCGGCGGCAACACTCTTGCTGGCCGCCGGGAATCTGCACGCTGTCGAAGTGGAGATTCCCGGTTTGCTAACCGACCATACGGTTTCTTCGATCGGACACGATTTTTATCGTGCTTTTAGTGATAAATGGGAAAGTACCTGGACAGGGAATTTAACTATCAATGAAAGACCAAGTGCTCGCTGGGGAAGCTGGATAACCATCACAATTAATCAAAGTGTTGTTTATCAGACTTTTATGTTCCCGACACGGCGTGATTTTGACAAGAATGTTGATATTGCACTTGCACAGACACACGAAGCACTCGACCGTCGCCAAATTGATCAGGCATTACTCAGTACCCGCGATTTAGCGACAGATGAATTCTAAAACACGATAAACATCCGGAGGGTAACATGCGTATTGCATATGCCGTCATTTCATTAATGTTGATAACGCCATTAAGTTGGGCCGGACAAATGACTTTCCAGTTCCGTAATCCTAATTTTGGGGGTAACCCTAATAACGGCGCATTTTTATTAAATAGTGCACAGGCACAAAACTCTTATAAAGATCCAAGCTATAAAGATTTAGGCGTTGAGACAACATCGGCACTTGATAATTTCACTCAAGCTATTCAATCACAAATACTGGGTGGATTATTAACAAATATAAATTCCGGAAAACCAGGTCGAATGGTAACCAGCGACTTTATTGTTGATATTGCCAATAAAGATGGACAGTTACAATTAAATGTCACTGACAGAAAAACAGGCAAAACGTCGACTATTCAGGTTTCAGGTTTACAAAACGGGTCAACCGATTTTTAAGGCATCGCCATTACAGGACAATAATCATGCAGCGCTTATTAATACTTCTGGCCGTGTGTTTATTAAGCGGATGCTTAACCGCGCCGCCAAAACAAGCCGCCAAACCTACGTTATTACCTCGGGCACAAAGCTACAGCGATTTAACACATTTGCCGCTGCCCTCCGGTAAAATATATGTGTCGGTGTATAACATTCAGGACGAAACCGGGCAGTTTAAACCCTACCCGGCCAGTAACTTCTCGACTGCGGTTCCGCAGAGCGCTACCGCCATGCTGGTGACGGCGCTAAAAGATTCACGCTGGTTTGTTCCACTGGAACGCCAGGGGCTGCAGAATTTATTGAATGAACGCAAAATCATTCGCGCAGCGCAGGAAAATGGCACGGTTGCTATTAATAACCGCTTCCCGCTCCAGTCATTGACCGCTGCGAACGTCATGATTGAGGGCTCGATTATTGGCTATGAAAGCAATGTAAAATCTGGAGGCGTAGGCGCACGTTATTTCGGTATAGGTGCTGACACGCAATATCAGCTCGACCAGATCGCTGTTAACCTGCGCGTGGTCAACGTCAGTACCGGCGAAGTGCTCTCGTCGGTGAATACCAGCAAGACTATTTTGTCCTATGAAGTGCAGGCCGGGGTATTCCGTTTTATTGATTATCAGCGTCTGCTGGAAGGCGAAGTGGGCTACACGGCTAACGAACCGGTCATGCTTTGCCTGATGTCAGCCATTGAGACAGGGGTAATTTTGCTCATCAATGATGGTATCGATCGCGGGTTGTGGGATCTGCAGAACAAAGCAGAGAGCAAAAACGAAGTACTGGTCAAATATCGTGAGATGGCGGCTATGCCTCCGCAATCCTGATAGTAAATAGTGATAAAAGCGTGACGACTTAAATCGTCACGCTTTTTTTTGTTCTTTTGTTATCCCATCGGCGTTACGTGCCGCAAGCCACAACCCACTGTTTTTCATGGCATAACCAAATAACAATCCGACGACAAGCGAAGGCACGATCATACGCCAGTCGCCCTGCCCTGCAAAAGTGGCGCACGCGCCAATAAACGTGCCCGGAACGAAAGAAAGCAACAGATTTTTCGCCTGGGCACACATCAGAAACGCCACCAGCCCGGTCATGACATAGCCTACAATCTCTAGATGCGGAGCCAGCGCGCTGCCGTGAATAATCACCTGCGCCCAGGCCACCCCACTCATCAACGTGCAGGCAGAAATTAACAGGCCCTTAAGACCACCTTGCGGACAGGCAAAGTAGGCAGTACAGCCAAGAAATCCGGCCCAGCCGATCAGACCGAGAGAGACAGCGACCCATCCCCAGAGACCGGAGAGAATACCTGTCGTTAAAGCGATAGAAAGGAGTATGTTCATGGCGCGCATCTTAGCAGATACGCGCCCATTTTATGTGATATGAGACGCAATAATTGCAATATCACATCTCTTGTTGCAGGATAAGTGTGATAAAAATCACATTTATTCCTCTTCTGATTCCTGCAATTCATCCCACATGGCAGAGATAGCATCACGCGTTAGCGGCGCCATCGTACGCCAGAACGGTGTAGTGGCATGAGCTTCCACTTTGCCGAGGAATGTGCCACACCACGGCAGCAAATATTCTGCAAAAAGCGTTTCAAGCGCCTCGCTTTCATCTTCTGCTGACTGATCCTCCAGCCACGAGGCTGCCAACAGCAATGTCCCAAAATGATCCGCAGGTGCATCCGTCAGCGGCATACCCCGGGACGAGAGAAATGCCCGTACTTCGCCCTCTGTCGCTCCGTCAACCCACGCGCTGCGATAGGGGGAAACGCGGCATTCGCTACCGACAAAAAGCGCGTTGAAATCGGCGGCCAACGCCTGCGCATCACAATTCTTTTGCAGGCGCTCCAGCATTTCATCCTGCTCCAGCGGCCAGTTTTGCGCCAGCTTCCCTTCACGTATAAGGGTATAGAGCGGCACGAGTAAGGGATCCTGTGGCTGACGATAAAACAGTGAACCCAGTACGCGGCAAAGGATGGAAAATTCGTTCATGCAATGATTCCAGTGGCTAATTAAAAGTCGGCAAATTCAATAATTGGCGCCATTCCGCGCGCTTCAAGGAAGCTTAGCATCCTGCGCGGCGTGACATTGAGAATACGGTCTTCCGGGAAGTCGACCTCATCCAGGATTTCACGGCATTGCGCAAATTCACCCAGCGTAAATGCCGTATGCGAGTCGGAACCCAGTGCCACCCACCCGCCCGCATCACGCACAGCGGCAGCAATAGCGCGGCAATTCGCTTCGCTGCCTTTGCGCGAATGAAGGAAAGAGGAGTTGTTGATTTCCAGAGCCACGTTGTACTTTGCGGCGGCGGCGGCAATTGCCGGAATATCGACCGGATATTTTGGATTCCCCGGATGGCTGATGATATGTGCATAACCATTTGCCATCGTCGCAATCATTGCCTGAGTATGAGTCTCTTTGTCATGCGGGGCAAAGACCGGCTCATGAAAGCCTGCAATAATCAGATCCAGCGAAGTTAGCATAGGGCCGCTACAATCAATTTCACCTTCAATATTTTTGATGTTGGCTTCAATGCCGCGCAGAATGCCTACGCCATCCACAACGCGTGGCCAGATACGCATGTTGATGAAGTGCCAGTGGTGGGGCGCATCATCCATATCAGGGCCATGATCGGTAATAGCGAAAAGCTTAATCCCTTTTCGCTTTGCTTCGGTAATGTAATCTTGCAGGGTGCTATAGGCGTGGGTACTGGCGACGGTATGCATATGCAGGTCAACGGGATACATGAAACTCTCCTGTAGTTGTTTCTGCAAGGATAGCAGTTATCGCTGCCATTTTTAATGAAAAACCCGGTCTGACGCGCGCTTCGCTAATAACCACGAACACGATCGACCCGTCCTTTCACGATTTCGCCACGTTCAAGTTTGTCAATCGTCGCAGCAATAAAAGCAATTGCTTCATCAGCACGAGTGGTGGCCGCAATATGTGGCGTCATGGCAACACGGGGATGCGCCCAGAGCGGGTGATCGGCTGGCAGCGGCTCGCGACTAAAAACATCCAGCATTGCCCCTTTCAATTTACCGCTATTAAGCGCATGCAGAAGATCGTCTTCAACAACATGGACACCCCGCGCCAGGTTCATAATATAACTGTTATCTGCCAGCTGATTTATCACACGGAGATTAATCAGCCCCACCGTTTCAGGGGTGTTAGGTAGTAAATTGATCAATACGCGCGTCCCGTGCAGAAATTCCCCTAACTCTTCTGTTCCGGCAAAACTAGTGACACCCGGCAAATCTTTACGCGAACGACTCCAGCACCGCAGAGGAAAACCCCAGGCGCTCAGGCTGGCTGCCACTTTCGCACCCAGTACACCCGCCCCCAGAATGCCAACAGTGAAATCTTCGCGACGATATTCTTCCAGCTCCAGCCATCTGGCCTGCTGCTTTAGTGCCTGGTAATCATCAAACCGGCGGAACCAGTGCAATACCTGGCTCACTGCATATTCCTGCATCTGAAGCCCCATGCCGGTGTCTTCCAGACGAAATAATGGGATATGTTGTGCCAGCATCCCGGGATGTGCATGGAGTTGACTCAGAATAGAGTCGACCCCGGCCCCCAACGCAAACACCCCTTTCAACTCGCGGCCACGCAGCATCTCAACAGGAGGATGCCAGACCAGCGCATAATCGGCAGGGCCATCATCACCCTTGCGCCATGCACGTACATTCGCACCAGGTATTGCGTTGCGTAGTCCCGATAGCCAACAGGCGGGATCAAAGGTCGGGTGATAAAAAATAATCTCCATTTCTGCTCCAGATTGATGGTGTGATTTCCCGGTCAACTTAGGGGTTAGCTGTCATTTTGTCGGACAGTTATGTTCACACATCACCTTAGCAAATATCACTGAAAGTATTCAGAAAAGTGTCTCGTCGGAAAAAAAGACAGTTTCAGGACATTTAAGAAGCAAGTTGATGGAAGTTTGTATAAACGCACTAATTTATTGAAAAAGAAGATTGACGGAAGTCCCGGTTTTCCCTACATTAGCGCCCGTCCCGACAACATCGGGAAGACAATGTGGTGAGGTGTCCGAGTGGCTGAAGGAGCACGCCTGGAAAGTGTGTATACGGCAACGTATCGGGGGTTCGAATCCCCCCCTCACCGCCATATTACGAGCGCATGTTATTAATTAACATGCGCTTTTTCTTTTCTCCGTCTTTTCGGTATGCCATCCAGTATGCCATTGCCGTCTGGCTTGCGCTGGCTCACTTGCGAAGGCATCGGACAGGCATACCCCTTTCATCTTGCTGCCAGCGCTCCCGGATAGTGCCGGGCGATGATGTCATTCAGTTTATCAACCAGCTCTGGCCGTTTAAACGATATATGGGCTGTTCCCTTCTGGAAATATTTAATCGTAAACATCTCATCCTCGTAACGATTGCTGTGCCTGTCATCATGGATATGGTCTCCCAGGCGACGGGTAACGTCAGCGCGGTTATCGGGAACAGGCTTTCCATCCAGGAGCATCAGCATACGCTCAAGGTCTGCTAAACGATCGCGTTGCCACCCCCAGTTCAGACCAAATCCCCACCGGTCGTATTTGACCAGCCCAGTAACGATGATTTTCGCGCCAAATTTGCAGGGTGAATTCGTTTAAAAGTCCTAGCTCAGCCCTTTGAACACATTTATCACTCCGCGCTCAAACACCTCGCCTTCATTCAGATGTAGTTGCTCGAACGTACTCAGAATGGACTGACCCCACGCCTGTAGACAAATTCTGTCCTCACGATGAGGCCTGCTCGAAGGCCTCCGGACTGACGCCGCCGAGGTGACTGTGGCGCCGGGCCCGGTTGTAGAACACTTCAATGTAATCGAAGATATCGGCCCGGGCCAGATCCCGGGTTTTATAGATGCGTTTTCTGATCCGCTCTTTTTTCAGCGAACTGAAGAACGATTCGGCCACCGCATTATCCCAGCAGTTGCCACGCCTGCTCATGCTCGGGGCCAGGTTATTAGCCCGGCAGAAGCGCTGCCAGTCGTCACTGCCGTACTGGCTGCCCTGATCGCTATGTACGATAACCTCACCGTCCGGTTTTCGACGCCAGACGGCCATCATCAGCGCGTCGAGAGCCAGTTCGCGAGAGAGAGTGGGCTTCATCGACCAGCCAACCACGTTACGGGCGAAGAGGTCGATAACCACCGCCAGATACAACCAGCCCTGCCAGGTGCGGATGTAAGTGATGTCTGTAACCCAGACCTGATTGGCCCGGACAACAGTAAACTGCCGCTGCACGCGATTAGGGGCAACCACTGAAGGCCTGCCGGCGATACGACGCGGCGCTTTATAGCCGCGCACGGCTTTGATCCGGTTCAGTTGCATAATACGACCCACCCGGTTTTTGCCGCAGGTCTCCCCGATTTCGTTCAGGTCGCCATGAACCCGCCGGTAACCGTATACGCCTCCGCTCAGTGAATATGAGTCGCGGATAAGCATCAGCAGACGCTGGTTATCTTTATCACGCGCCGAGACCGGGTTATGCAGCCACGCGTAGAACCCGGCCCGGGCGACATTCAGTACCCGACACATTGTCATCACACCCCATACAGTGCGGTGCTCATTGATAAAGCGGTACTTCAGTCGGGCTCCCTTGCAAAGTACCGCGCGGCCTTTTTCAGGATATCCCGTTCTTCTTCGGTGCGTTTTAGCTGCGCCCGGAGTTTCAGGATCTCGCTTTTGGCTTCCAGTAAATCCCGGGCATGCTGTTCGCTGTTATCAGGTTTGACAGTCCGTAGCCACTTGTAGAGGCTGTGTGCAGACACGCCCAGGCGGTCAGATACTTCGGCAACGGAATAACCGCGTTCCGTTATTTGACGGACGGCTTCTTCCTTAAATTCAGGTGTAAATCGTGGTGTGCCCATACGCTCCTCCTATGCTCAAACTATAGGGCAGGATCGTCTACCGGGGCGGGGTCAGTCCA
>FONB01000017.1 GCA_900112785.1 Phytobacter palmae
GCTAACCGGTACTAATGAACCGTGAGGCTTAACCTTACAACGCCGAAGATGTTTTGGCGTGAGAGACGATTTTCAGCTCAGATTCAGAGTCCGAAGGATTTTGCGCTGAGACAAGGCGGCAAACGAAGAAAAGGAAGGAGCATACTGAGGTATGTGACTGACTTTACGAGAGCAGCCAACGCAGTATCAGTGCGAAAGACACAGGACAGAGCACAAAGAATTTGCCTGGCGGCTTTAGCGCGGTGGTCCCACCTGACCCCATGCCGAACTCAGAAGTGAAACGCCGTAGCGCCGATGGTAGTGTGGGGTCTCCCCATGTGAGAGTAGGGAACTGCCAGGCATCAAATTAAGAAGTAAACCGGTGCATCAATCCGGTGGTTACAGAAGTATTCGGTGGAGCGGTAGTTCAGTCGGTTAGAATACCTGCCTGTCACGCAGGGGGTCGCGGGTTCGAGTCCCGTCCGTTCCGCCACCCTATTTAGGGGCGTAGTTCAATTGGTAGAGCACCGGTCTCCAAAACCGGGTGTTGGGAGTTCGAGTCTCTCCGCCCCTGCCAGAAAAATAAAAATCCTTTGCTCAGGCAAAGGATTTTTTTTTGCTTTTTTTCTGACAAACAGTTGAAACGCATCCGCGTCGCCAGCGGATGCACCGCTTTTATTCCATTACCTTTATTTTCAATAATTCGCGAATCTGGTTTTGCTTATCGCTATTCTGTAACCAGATAGCATAAAGTGGTCGGGATAACGTCGTACTATCGACCACAATATGCAGGCCACTCCTTTGCTGCGCCCATGACACGGGTAACCACGCACACCCATTTAATAGTGTCAGTTGCTGATGAGCGACCTCTGCTGAACTGGTGGTTAATGTTGGGACATCGTCGCTGCCGATCAATTCTGATTCATGTTGCTGAAAATCCGGCCCCCATTCCAGACGCAAGTAATTTAACTGTGACTTCGTTTTTTCGGGCGTCGAGCAATAGAGGCCAAGTGTAAAATGTCCTAATAACTGGCTGCTAAATTCGTCCATTTTGGGCGTTTCTGTCGTGATCAGGAGATCAAGTTGGCGCTCATGTAACTGTTTAACCAGTGATTGTCGCTGTGCAATTCGCGCTTCAAATTGCAAACTTTCTTCGAGTTGATAAAGCCTTCCAAGCCAGTCGCTAAGCATGCATTCCCATAGCGAGGCACTTGCACCGATAGAAAATTGATTGTGCCTTGATGTATGGGCAACCTCTTTGCGTGCCGCCTGCCAGGTGTTCATCAGAGTTTCGGCATAGGGGAGAAGTTTTTCTCCGGCCGCCGTCAGGCGGATATTGTTGCGATGACGAGTGAAAAGATTCACACCAAGCTGGTTTTCTAACTGACGAATACGAAAGCTCACGGCTGACTGGGTCAAATAGAGTGCTTCAGCTGCACGCCCGAAGTGGCGAGTTCGGCTGACTTCCAGGAAAGTTTTTAGCAATTCCGTATCCACAGGTTTCTCCGCAAAATTATTTGTCGTAATGATTTAAATGTTTTGTTTTACACTCTGTCAAGCGTAACTAATACTCCGCGCCATAAATAGCTCGGCCAAAGAATTAGGAGCGTGCAGGATGGCGGAAAGCTTTACGACGACTAATCGTTTTTTTGACAACAAACATTATCCGCGCGGGTTTTCCCGTCATGGTGATTTCACCATCAAAGAAGCTCAGCTGCTTGAGCGTCACGGTTATGCTTTCAACGAGCTGGATCTCGGTAAGCGTGAACCGACCACTGAAGAAGAAATCCGTTTCGTCGCGGTATGTCGCGGCGAACGCGAGCCAGATACCGAAGCAGAACGCGTCTGGTCTAAGTATATGTCACGCATTAAGCGTCCAAAGCGTTTTCATACCCTGTCAGGCGGTAAACCGCAGATGGAAGGGAATGAGGACTACACGGATTCTGACGACTAAAAAAAGGGGCTACGGCCCCTTTTTTATCCCAACATTTTCTGCAAATGGATGAGCAGCCTGTCGATGGCGCGATAGCTAAGCGCTTCCTGTAGGTGGTCGCGCTGAATACTTTCCGCGCCTTCCAGATCGGCGATGCTTCTTCCTACTTTTAACAAACGCTGCCAGGCCCGTACAGAAAGGCCAAGTCGCACAAGTGTTTCTTCCAGCCACTGTCCATCAGCTTGCGTGAGAACGCAAAATTCCTTCATCTCGCTGTTTTCCAGTAACGCATTAAGCTTCCCTTGCCGTTGGTACTGTCGTTCTTGTGCAACCATAACCCGTGTACGCACGATGCTGCTCCTTTCGCTGTCATGTTGGTTGTGACTCAGCATACCAGGCGGGAGGAGTGGGATCTCAAGCGACAGGTCGAAGCGGTCAAGAAATGGCCCAGACAGGCGTCCAAGGTAGCGCAGTGTCTGTTCCGGCGTGCTGCGGTTATGGTTCCCTTGATAATGCCCCGTTGGGCTGGGATTCATGGCGGCAATAAGTTGAAAACGGGCCGGATAAGTGACTTTCGCCCTCGTACGGGAAATATGAATCTGCCCTGACTCGATGGGTTCACGCAATGCGTCCAGCACACGACGCTCAAATTCAGGGAGTTCATCGAGAAACAACACGCCGTTATGGGCCAGCGAGATTTCTCCGGGGCCCGGTATTGCGCCACCGCCGACCATGGCCGTAAGTGAGGCACTATGATGCGGTGCGCGAAAGGGTCTCTGTCGCCATTGACGTATCAAGCCAGAGGTATTCACCAGACTCAGTATTGCTGCGCTTTCCAGTGCCTCCTGATTGCTCAGAGGCGGCAACAATCCACCAAGCCGGCTGGCGAGCATGGTTTTACCTGTCCCCGGTGGACCGATCAGTAATAAGTTATGCCCGCCGGCAGCTGTAATCTCCAGCGCGCGTTTACCTTGATCCTGGCCGATGATATCGCTGAGATCATGTTGCGCTGTATCCGGGTCATTGCTGATGAAATGAGGAGATGGCGGAGATAATTCATGTTTGCCTTCAAGAAAGGCGCAGACAGCCTGTAAATGCTCAGCAATATAACAATCTTGCGTTCCCGTAAGGCTCACCTCGGCTTCGTTCTCAGCCGCGACAATTATGGTCCTGCCAGCTTTGATTGCCTCCATGGCACTGGATATTGCCCCGGGAACACCACGGAGCGCCCCTGTAAGGGCCAATTCACCGACGAACTCAAACTGATTAAGGTGGTTAGTCTGCAATTGCTCAGAAGCTGCGAGAAGCGCAATTGCGATAGGTAAATCATATCGCCCTCCCTCCTTCGGAAGATCCGCCGGTGCCAGGTTGATCGTGATCTTTTTCGCGGGGAATTCGTAGCCGCTATTGATGATTGCGCTACGTACGCGGTCCCGTGCTTCCTTCACCGTTGTTTCCGGTAAACCGACCATTGTCAGGCCGGGAAGACCGTTGCTTATATGCACCTCAACGGTGATTAACGGCGCACAAACTCCCAGCGCTGCACGCGTGTAAATAACCGACAACGTCATAACACCTCCTTGTGGAAGGTAAGTATGCGGGGCAAATGGACTTTCCCTTCCTGAAAAAAAGAGGATTTGCGCGCAGGCTTCCACACTTTTTAGGACATTGCAGACGATGTATTTTTTTCTGGAATTCTTCTCGCATGTTACGGCTACATGCCCAAAAGTCATGCCGATGTTGAAAAAATGAAATTATTTCATTTAACTTTTTCTTTATAAAAAACAATGCGTTTTATTGATATTTTTTTGCTGACAAAAAAACACGTCATAAAAAAATCTTGTGTCATGTCTCATATCTGTGATAACTCTTTAGGCATTCCTTCGAACATGAAGCCAGAAAGTACAGAAAATGACAGCCCTTCTACGAGTGATTAGCCTGATTGTGATTAGCGTGGTGGTGATTATTATCCCACCGTGCGGGGCTGCACTTGGACGAGGAAAGGCTTAAAAATCAAGCCTTAACGAGCTAAGACCCCCGCACCGAAAGGTCCGGGGGTTTTTTTATGACCTAAAAACATAAACGAGGAGCAGAGGATGAGTAATAGCACAAAATTCTGTTTCTCCCGATTTACGGCGGGGAACTAACTATGAATGGCGCACAGTGGGTAGTACATGCGTTGCGGGCACAGCAGGTTGATACGGTCTTTGGGTATCCTGGTGGCGCAATTATGCCGGTTTACGATGCATTGTATGACGGCGGCGTGGAACACCTGTTGTGCCGGCATGAGCAGGGGGCGGCTATGGCGGCTATCGGCTATGCGCGCTCGACGGGTAAAACCGGTGTGTGTATCGCCACGTCTGGTCCGGGAGCAACTAATCTCATCACGGGGCTGGCGGATGCGCTGCTGGATTCTGTTCCTGTAGTCGCCATTACCGGCCAGGTTGCTGCGCCGTTCATTGGTACCGACGCCTTCCAGGAGGTGGACGTTCTCGGTTTGTCGCTGGCCTGTACTAAACACAGTTTTCTGGTGCAGTCTCTGGAGGAGTTGCCGCGCGTGATTGCCGAAGCTTTCCAGGTGGCAAACTCAGGCCGTCCTGGCCCGGTTCTCGTTGATATCCCTAAAGATATCCAATTAGCCTCCGGTGATCTGGAACCGCATTTTTCCACCGTTGTAGATGAGTTCATCTTCCCGCATGATGAAGTGGCGCAGGCCCGTCAGATGCTGGCTCAGTCCAAAAAACCGATGCTGTACGCAGGCGGCGGGGTAGGAATGGCGCAGGCGGTTCCGGCACTGCGTGAATTCCTTTCTACTACACAGATGCCAGTAACTTGCACGCTTAAAGGTCTGGGTGCGGTTGAAGATAGCTATCCATGGTATCTCGGCATGCTGGGGATGCATGGCACCAAAGCCGCGAACCTGGCGGTGCAGGAGTGCGATCTGTTGATCGCCGTGGGCGCACGCTTTGATGATCGTGTAACCGGCAAACTGAACACCTTTGCTCCTGATGCAAAAGTTATCCATATGGATATCGATCCGGCAGAAATTAACAAATTGCGTCAGGCACATATCAGCTTGCAAGGCGATTTGAATGCGTTACTGCCAGCATTGCAACAGGATCTGGAGATTAACGAATGGCGCCAGTTTAATGCCGAGATGCGTAGAGAGTTTGCCTGGCGTTATGATCATCCCGGTGATGCGATTTACGCACCGCTGTTGTTAAAACAGCTGTCAGATCGTAAACCCGCCGACAGCGTAGTAACCACCGATGTGGGTCAGCACCAAATGTGGTCCGCTCAGCATATGACCTATACTCGCCCGGAGAATTTCATTACTTCCAGTGGCTTAGGCACAATGGGTTTTGGTCTGCCAGCCGCTGTAGGAGCACAGGTGGCCCGTCCTGATGATACGGTAATCTGTATCTCCGGTGACGGTTCCTTCATGATGAATGTTCAGGAACTTGGCACCGTAAAACGCAAGCAGTTACCGCTGAAAATCGTATTACTGGATAATCAGCGTTTAGGGATGGTTCGCCAGTGGCAGCAGTTATTCTTCAACGAACGTTATAGCGAAACAACGCTTACCGATAACCCCGATTTCCTCGTTCTGGCCAGCGCCTTCGGCATTCCCGGCCAGCACATCACCCGTAAAGACCAGGTTGAAGCGGCTCTCGACACCATGCTGTCCTGCGAGGGGCCTTACCTGCTTCATGTCTCAATTGACGAGCTTGAGAATGTCTGGCCGTTGGTACCGCCAGGTGCCAGTAATGCAGAAATGCTGGAGAAATTATCATGATGCAACATCAGGTCGCCGTGCAGGCCCGCTTCAACCCGGAAACGTTAGAACGTGTATTGCGTGTGGTGCGCCACCGTGGCTTTCAGGTTTGCTCAATGAACATGGAAGCGGCTACCGACGCGCAGAATATAAATATTGAATTGACCGTTGCCAGCCCGCGCCCCGTCGAATTACTGTTTAGCCAGCTAAGCAAACTGGTCGATGTCGCCCGGGTTGATATCCAGCAATGTACAACATCATCACAACAGATCCGCGCCTGAGCGCAAAGGAATAAAAATGACGACGAAAAAAGCTGATTACATTTGGTTCAATGGCGAGATGGTTCCGTGGGGAGAAGCGAAAGTTCATGTGATGTCCCACGCCCTGCATTACGGTACTTCCGTATTCGAAGGTATCCGTTGCTATGACTCGCACAAAGGACCGGTGGTGTTCCGTCATCGTGAGCACATGCAGCGTCTGCGTGATTCAGCCAAAATTTATCGCTTCCCGGTTTCTCAAAGCGTTGATGAACTGATGGAAGCCTGCCGTCAGGTGATCCGCAAAAACAACCTGACCAGCGCCTATATTCGTCCGTTGGTGTTTGTCGGTGATGTAGGTATGGGTGTTAATCCGCC
Organism: Phytobacter palmae; assembly: GCA_900112785.1. GTDB lineage: Bacteria > Pseudomonadota > Gammaproteobacteria > Enterobacterales > Enterobacteriaceae > Phytobacter > Phytobacter palmae. The sequence goes on from FONB01000017.1 coordinate 6,323, forward strand.
TGATGGTTACACCACTGATGTGATCATTGCAGCTTTTCCGTGGGGTGCATACCTCGGCGCAGAAGCGTTGGATCAGGGGATCGACGCGATGGTTTCATCCTGGAACCGCGTTGCGCCTAACACTATTCCTACTGCGGCAAAAGCAGGCGGTAACTACCTTTCTTCTCTGCTGGTTGGCAGTGAAGCACGTCGTCACGGTTATCAGGAAGGCATTGCGCTGGATGTGAATGGTTATATTTCAGAGGGTGCGGGTGAAAACCTGTTTGAAGTGAAAGATGGCATCCTGTTCACTCCGCCATTTACCTCTTCCGCTCTGCCTGGCATCACCCGTGACGCTATCATCAAGCTGGCGAAAGACCTTGGTATTGAAGTTCGCGAGCAGACCCTGTCCCGCGAATCGCTGTACCTGGCCGATGAAGTGTTCATGTCCGGTACCGCAGCCGAAATCACGCCGGTTCGCAGCGTAGATGGTATTCAGGTGGGCGAAGGCCGCTGTGGTCCGGTCACCAAACGTATTCAGCAAGCATTCTTTGGCCTGTTTACCGGTGAAACCGAAGATAAATGGGGCTGGTTGGATCAGGTTAATAACTAAGTATAAAAGATGGGGCGGCACGCAACGCCCCATTTAACAGAAACTGGGAGTAACTAAAGCATGCCTAAGTACCGTTCCGCCACCACCACCCACGGGCGTAATATGGCGGGTGCCCGCGCGCTGTGGCGCGCAACCGGGATGACAGACGCCGATTTCGGTAAGCCGATCATTGCTGTTGTGAACTCGTTTACCCAGTTCGTGCCGGGGCACGTGCACCTGCGCGATCTCGGTAAGCTGGTTGCTGAGCAAATTGAAGCCTCCGGCGGTGTGGCGAAAGAGTTTAATACCATTGCCGTGGATGACGGGATCGCCATGGGGCACGGCGGCATGCTTTATTCACTGCCTTCGCGCGAACTGATCGCTGACTCCGTTGAGTATATGGTGAACGCCCACTGCGCCGATGCCATGGTTTGCATCTCCAACTGTGACAAAATCACCCCAGGGATGCTGATGGCGTCGCTGCGCCTCAATATTCCGGTGATCTTCGTTTCCGGCGGCCCGATGGAAGCCGGCAAAACCAAGCTTTCCGATAAAATCATTAAGCTTGACCTGGTCGATGCGATGATTCAGGGCGCGGACCCGAAAGTGTCCGATTCACAGAGCGAACAAGTTGAACGCTCTGCCTGTCCGACCTGTGGCTCCTGCTCCGGTATGTTCACTGCTAACTCAATGAACTGCCTGACCGAAGCGCTGGGCCTGTCTCAGCCAGGCAATGGCTCGCTGCTGGCGACCCATGCCGATCGTAAAGAGCTGTTCCTCACCGCGGGCCAGCGTATCGTTGAGCTGACCAAACGCTACTACGAGCAGGATGATGCCTCCGCGTTGCCGCGCAGCATCGCCAGTAAAGCGGCGTTTGAAAATGCCATGACCCTTGATATCGCCATGGGGGGCTCCACCAATACCGTGCTGCATCTGCTGGCGGCTGCGCAAGAGGCAGAAATCGATTTCACCATGAGTGATATCGACAAGCTGTCCCGTAAAGTGCCACAGCTGTGTAAGGTTGCGCCGAGTACGCAGAAATACCATATGGAAGATGTGCATCGTGCTGGTGGCGTACTGGGTATCCTCGGTGAGCTGGATCGCGCAGGGTTGTTGAACCGCGACGTGAAAAACGTACTTGGTTTGACCCTGCCGCAGACGCTGGAGCAGTACGACATCACGGTAACCCAGGACGAGGCGGTGAAAAAAATGTTCCGCGCTGGTCCTGCGGGTATCCGTACAACTCAGGCCTTCTCGCAGGATTGCCGCTGGGATTCGCTGGATGATGATCGCGCTGAGGGCTGTATTCGATCTCTGGAACATGCCTATAGCAAAGATGGCGGCCTGGCCGTTCTGTACGGCAACTTCGCTGAAAACGGCTGCATCGTAAAAACCGCAGGCGTGGATGACAGCATCCTGAAATTCACCGGTCCGGCAAAAGTCTATGAAAGCCAGGATGAGGCGGTAGAAGCGATCCTCGGGGGCAAGGTTGTGGCGGGCGATGTTGTGGTTATCCGCTACGAGGGGCCAAAAGGTGGGCCGGGTATGCAGGAGATGCTGTATCCGACGACCTTCCTGAAATCCATGGGCCTTGGTAAAGCCTGTGCGCTGGTTACTGACGGTCGCTTCTCGGGCGGTACCTCTGGTCTCTCCATTGGTCACGTGTCTCCGGAAGCGGCGAGCGGCGGCAACATTGCCATCATTGAAGATGGCGACATGATTGCTATCGATATCCCAAATCGCGGTATTCAACTGCAACTGAGCGATGCCGAAATTGCGGCACGCCGTGAAGCGCAGGAAGCCCGTGGCGCCCAGGCCTGGACGCCGAAATCTCGCGAACGTCAGGTTTCCTTCGCGTTGCGTGCATACGCCAGCCTTGCCACCAGTGCAGATAAAGGCGCTGTGCGCGATAAATCTAAACTGGGTGGCTAATCATGGCAGACTCACAACCCCTATCCGGCTCCCCTGAGGGAGCCGAGTATCTCAGGGCGGTCCTGCGCGCGCCGGTCTATGAAGCGGTGCAGGTTTCCCCATTGCAGAAAATGGAAAAACTCTCTTCGCGCCTCGACAACATTGTACTGGTGAAGCGTGAAGACCGTCAGCCGGTGCACAGCTTTAAGCTTCGTGGCGCTTACGCCATGATGGCGGGCTTAACCGCCGAGCAGAAAGCGCGTGGTGTGATTACCGCATCGGCAGGCAACCATGCGCAGGGGGTGGCTTACTCTTCTGCCCGTCTTGGTGTCAAAGCGTTGATCGTTATGCCAACTGCAACCGCGGATATCAAAGTGGATGCAGTACGCGGCTTTGGTGGTGAAGTGCTGTTGCATGGAGCAAACTTCGATGAAGCAAAAGCCAGGGCGCTTGAACTCTCTCAGCAACAGGGTTTCACCTGGGTGCCACCGTTTGATCACCCGATGGTGATTGCCGGTCAGGGCACACTGGCGCTGGAGCTGCTGCAGCAGGATGCCCATATTGACCGCGTTTTTGTACCCGTGGGCGGCGGTGGCCTGGCTGCGGGTGTAGCGGTGCTGATTAAGCAACTGATGCCGCAAATCAAAGTCATCGCTGTTGAGGCCGAAGATTCTGCCTGCCTGAAAGCGGCGCTGGAAGCTGGTCATCCGGTAGACCTGCCACGTGTGGGATTGTTTGCCGAAGGGGTTGCCGTCAAACGTATTGGCGATGAGACTTTCCGTTTGTGTCAGGAATATCTTGATGACATTGTGACGGTCGACAGTGACGCCATCTGCGCGGCCATGAAAGACCTGTTTGAAGACGTTCGCGCAGTGGCTGAACCGTCCGGCGCACTGGCGCTGGCGGGGATGAAGAAGTACGTCGCTCAGCATAAGATCCGCGGCGAACGTCTGGCGCATGTACTGTCTGGCGCTAACGTGAATTTCCACGGTCTGCGTTATGTTTCCGAACGCTGTGAGCTGGGTGAACAACGCGAAGCGCTGCTGGCCGTCACCATTCCGGAAGAGAAGGGTAGCTTCCTGAAATTCTGTCAGCTATTGGGTGGGCGCTCCGTCACCGAATTCAACTATCGCTTTGCCGATGCGAAAGATGCCTGCATTTTTGTGGGTGTGCGGTTAAGCCGTGGGCTGGAAGAGCGTAAAGAGATTCTGCAACTGTTGAATGAAGGCGGTTACAGCGTGGTGGATCTGTCCGATGACGAAATGGCGAAGCTGCATGTGCGCTATATGGTCGGTGGCCGTCCTTCGAAACCGCTTACCGAGCGACTTTTCAGCTTCGAGTTCCCGGAATCGCCCGGCGCGCTGCTGAAATTCCTGCATACGCTTGGTACTCACTGGAATATTTCGCTGTTCCACTACCGCAGCCATGGTACCGACTATGGTCGCGTGCTGGCGGCATTCGAACTGGGCGACCACGAGCCAGATTTTGAAACCCGTCTCAATGAGCTCGGCTACGACTGCCATGATGAGACCAACAATCCGGCGTTTCGCTTTTTCCTTGCAGGCTAGCGTCAGGCTGAAAAAAACAAGGCACGATATTTCGTGCCTTGTTTGTCTGGCGGGCACGGCGGCATAATGTGGTAACACATTTCCTCTAAAGCAGGTGAACCACATGGCAGGACGCTTTCAGGGGTTTGCTCAGGAAGGGCTCGACTTTCTCCAGCAAGTCCGCATCGAAAACGATAAGACCTGGTTTGAAGAGCATCGTTTTATCTATGACCGTAGTGTCCTGACCCCTTTTCGTGCGCTGGTGGATGACTTAGCTCCCACAATGCTGGAAATTGATTCGCTGCTTGAAACACGCTCCGCGATAGGTAAGACTTTATCGCGCATTCATCGCGATACCCGCTTTTCTCACGACAAATCCCTTTATCGCAGCCGAATGTGGCTGACCTTCAAACGTTCAGCAAAAAACTGGATGGATGCGCCGGTTTTCTTTTTCGAAATCAGCCCGGACACCCTGCGCTACGGCCTGGGGTATTACAGTGCCAGTAAAGCGACGATGGACCTTTTTCGTCATACGTTGAAGCAACGCCCGACACAGTTTCTGGAGATAGCCGAGGAATGCTGCCAGCCGCCGTTTACCCTGGAGGCTCAGCGTTATAAGCGGCCGTTAGTGAAAGATCTCGATGCGGCGATTGCCCGGTGGTACCAGTGTAAAACGTTCGCGGTGATGGTGACCGATAACGACGTGGAAAAGCTGTTCCACGCCGGGTTAGTTAATTTGCTGGCAGAGGGATTTCGTCAACTGGAGCCGTTGTATCAGTGGCTGATGACAGTGGAAACGATGAAACAAATCGATCCCGATGATTTATAAATCCACACCGCAAGAATAAGTGAGAAGAGGCATGCCTTGTGTCACTTCATCACCGTCTCTCGTACATACTTATCCAGCTTATCTGATTCATAAAAGCTGATGCATTGCGCCAGCACGTTATTAGCGGTTTGGGCATGCTCGGGATGTAATGACATGGTTAGCTTGTCGAAATTTTTCGTCTCTTTGGCGACGAATTTCTGAAATTCCTTCCAGACGCCGGCATTGTCTAATGCGTAACTCTCCACAAGGAATGATGCATCCTGAGAGGGGGCTGCTTTTATGCCTTCTGGCGTTCGGGCCTGGTAATTCGCTACCAGGCATTGTTTCAGCGCCAGATGTTTTACATCCTGTACGGTAACGTCCTTTGGTTTAGCCTGAGCAGTACAACACGCCGCAACGGCTATGGTTAATAACAGGGGCTGTAAACGCATCATTTTCTCCTTATTTAGCCTGAACAATTTCCCAGAATGCATTAATCAATGGTTCATGCAGCCGCTTTCTGGGCGCACAAACGCCCAGTTCGAAGGGGGTTTTTTCGTCGCTGCGCTCCAGAATCATGACACGGTTGCGTACGGGTTCAGGGCTATTTTCCAGCACCACTTCAGGGATTAGCGCCACGCCACAGCCAAGCGCCACCATGGAGACCATTGCCTCATGACCGCCGACTGTCGCGTAAATCGACGGATTACTGATTTTATGGCGACGAAACCAGAGTTCAATGCGGCGGCGTACGGGGCCCTGATCGGCCATGATAAATGGCACCGTGGTCCAGTCGGGATTTTCCACCGAGACCTGGCTGCGAACAGGGCAAGGCAACGCCGGAGCAATCAATACCACCGCCAGATTCTCCAGCATAGAAAACGCGACTGCGCCCGGCAATGTTTCCGGTTTTCCGGCAATCGCCAGATCGGCTTCTCCGGTAACCACTTTTTCCATCGCATCGGCAGCGTCACCGGTGGTGAGCTTGATTTCTACCGAAGGATGCGCGGCGCGGAAGCGATCGAGAATGGGTGGCAGATGGCTGTAGGCTGCCGTGACCGAACAGAAGATATGCAACTCACCTGACAACGACGGGCCTTTCTGAACGATGGCGTGGCGCAGTTGCTGATACTGCAATAAAGTTTGATGAGCAAATGCCCGCAACTCTTCACCCGCTTCGGTGAGCGTAACAGTGCGGTTATCGCGGACAAAAAGCGCCTGACCAAGATCTTCTTCCAGGCGCTGAATCTGTCTTGAAAGTGTGGATGGACTAACGTGCATGGCGCGCGCACTGCGGCCGAAATGGCGGCTCTCCGCCAGGTGCAGGAAGGTTTTCAGGTCGCGTAAATCCATGAGACAGACTCCACATTTTTACGTTGCATAAATTGCAATGTCACATTGTTAATATATCAATTTAAGCAACGCATTTCCTGTTGTAATGTGGGTACATTCTCGCAATACAGCGAACCGAATAACAAAAGCACGACACATCGACGAGGAATCACCATGGCTAACTACTTCAATACACTGAATCTGCGTCAGCAACTGGCGCAACTGGGTAAATGTCGCTTTATGGCGCGCGACGAATTCGCCGATGGCGCAAGCTACCTGCAGGGTAAAAAAGTGGTCATCGTCGGCTGTGGCGCGCAGGGTCTGAACCAGGGCCTGAACATGCGTGACTCCGGTCTGGATATCTCCTACGCTCTGCGCGCAGAAGCGATTGCGGAAAAACGTGCTTCCTGGCGCAAGGCGACCGAGAATGGTTTCAAAGTTGGGACTTACGAAGAGCTGATCCCGCAGGCGGATCTGGTGGTTAACCTGACGCCGGACAAACAGCACTCTGACGTTGTGCGTTCCGTACAGCCGCTGATGAAAGATGGCGCGGCGCTGGGTTACTCCCACGGCTTCAACATCGTGGAAGTGGGCGAGCAGATCCGTAAAGACATCACCGTTGTGATGGTGGCGCCGAAATGCCCGGGTACCGAAGTACGCGAAGAGTATAAGCGTGGTTTCGGCGTGCCGACCCTGATCGCTGTTCACCCGGAGAACGATCCGAAAGGCGAAGGCATGGCAATCGCCAAAGCATGGGCAGCGGCAACGGGTGGTCACCGTGCGGGCGTGCTGGAATCGTCCTTCGTTGCCGAAGTGAAATCTGACCTGATGGGTGAGCAGACCATTCTGTGCGGCATGCTGCAGGCGGGATCTCTGCTGTGCTTCGATAAGCTGGTGGAAGAAGGTACCGATCCGGCATACGCAGAAAAACTGATTCAGTTCGGCTGGGAAACCATTACCGAAGCGCTGAAGCAGGGCGGTATCACGCTGATGATGGACCGTCTGTCCAACCCGGCGAAACTGCGCGCTTACGCGTTGTCCGAACAGCTGAAAGAAATCATGGCGCCGCTGTTCCAGAAACACATGGATGACATCATCTCCGGCGAATTCTCTTCCGGCATGATGGCAGACTGGGCGAACGACGATAAGAAACTGCTGACCTGGCGTGAAGAGACCGGTAAAACCGCGTTCGAAACCGCGCCACAGTACGAAGGTAAAATCGGCGAGCAGGAATACTTCGATAAAGGCGTTCTGATGATTGCTATGGTCAAGGCGGGTGTTGAGCTGGCGTTCGAAACCATGGTGGATTCCGGCATCATCGAAGAGTCTGCTTACTACGAATCACTGCACGAACTGCCGCTGATTGCGAACACCATCGCCCGTAAGCGTCTGTACGAAATGAACGTGGTTATCTCTGATACCGCTGAGTACGGTAACTATCTGTTCTCTTATGCGTGCGTTCCACTGCTGAAAGAGTTCATGACCACCCTGCAGAAAGGTGACCTGGGCCAGGCTATTGCCGAAGGTTCCGTTGATAATGCGCAACTGCGTGATGTAAACGAAGCCATTCAGGCTCATCCAATTGAAGCGGTTGGTAAGAAACTGCGTGGCTACATGACCGATATGAAACGTATCGCGGTCGCTGGCTGATCGCACGACGACTGTTTTGCTGATCTGACCTGCAACTTTCCTGTTTATAAACCTGATGTGCGGAAACGCCGTCAGGTTTTTTCATTTACTACACATAAAAAAAGAGTTTTATCAAAAAGATAGTTATTTCCTTCGCATGTTTCTCATTAGCGTTATTGTTATTTAATTTTTTATGTAATATCGTAAGTTACATGAAAATAAATAACTCATTCTCCGCAACATTACACATTCTGCTGCACATGGAGCAGGCGGATAAACCGATGACTTCGGAACAGATGGCTGCTTATATCGACGGCAACCCGGCATTTATCCGTAAACTTCTTGCCGGACTGCGGGAAAGGCAGATTGTGTATGCGACAAAAGGGCATCACGGCGGCTGGCGGCTTTGTCGCCCCTCCAGCGAGGTCACTCTCCACGATATCTATATCGCTTTAGGTTCCCCGGCGTTGTTTGCCCTGGGAAATCGTAGCGAGAATCCTCAGTGCCTGGTTGAGCAAGGCGTTAACCGGGTGATGTCATCCACGCTGGCTGATGCGCAGTCGCTGATCCTGGAGCGCTTTAAAAAGCTGACGTTGCAGGATGTGGGGACAGAATTTACCAGTTACTTTAGTGAAAAAGGGCATAACCATGATTTCCACATTAATGACTGAACTGACGACCTGCCTGATGATCGCACTGGCAGCCAGCAGCATCTCAGTGACGATAACGCAAACTGAACTGTTTGCCGCATTTCGTGAATGGACAACCAAAAAGAACGCAATGATGGGGCACCTTTTCCAGTGCTTTTATTGCCTGAGTCATTGGGTGGTATTTGGCGGGATGCTGGTTTATCGCCCGGCGTTACTGCAAAGCGGTTTTGCGTTGATTGACTGGGTGATGACGGCATTTATCACCATTACCCTTACAACCTTGATTAGTGGCCTGATGTTTAAAGTTTTTCAGGCGGCAGTCAGCACACATGTGATGAAATTCGAAGCGCAAAAAACGCTGCAATCCCATAAATGAAACAAGATAGCCTCTCATGAACAGAGAGGCTCTGTAGCCAAATTATTTCCGGTACAGCACTTTGATGATGTGGTAACCGAACTGGGTATGCAGCGGGCCGGTTGGCTCCAGCTCTGGGCAGGAGAAGACCACTTTATCAAACGCCGGCACCATCTGGCCCTGTTTAAACTCGCCTAAATGGCCACCTTTCTTACCGGAAGGGCAAGTTGAGTGTTTTTTTGCCAGTTTCTCGAAATCTCCGCCATTTTTAAGCTGTTCCAGAAGATCGAGTGCCAGTTTCTCTTCTTTCACCAGAATATGCATTGCTGCCGCTGTTTTTGCCATGATTACGCCTTGATGAGGTTGTATAAATACGGGCGCAATAGTAGCACGCGTTAGCGGCGATACAGCACTTTGATAATGTGATAACCGAACCGGGTTTTAACCGGACCGAAAGGCTGTAATAAGGGACAACTGAACACAGCTTTATTGAAAGGCCCCACCATCACACCTTCTTTGAATTCACCCAGATCGCCGCCGTTACGCGCCGAAGGGCAGGTGGAATAGCGCTTTGCCAGATGGTCGAAACTCGATCCTTTCTCAAGCTTAGCCATGATTTCCTGCGCCAGTTTTTCAGTTTTCACCAGAATATGCAGCGCTGCCGCTGTCTTCGCCATGTTCGCGTTCCGTAGTTAAGAGTCGTCTCCACACTTTACCATTGGCGGGTAAATCTCTGGCAGGCTTTCTGCTACAATCCTTCCCCCGTTCGAAGATTGAGCAATACCTCCATGCGTTTAAATCCTGGCCAACAACAAGCTGTCGAATTTGTTACCGGACCCTGCCTGGTGCTGGCAGGTGCTGGCTCGGGTAAGACCCGTGTGATTACTAATAAAATTGCCCACTTAATTCGAGAGTGCGGCTATCAGGCGCGGCATATCGCGGCGGTCACCTTCACTAACAAAGCCGCGCGCGAAATGAAAGAACGTGTGGCGCAGACACTTGGGCGTAAAGAAGCGCGTGGTCTGATGATTTCAACGTTTCACACGTTGGGCCTTGATATTATTAAGCGGGAGTTTGCCGCACTGGGGATGAAATCCAATTTCTCCCTCTTTGACGATACCGATCAAGTGGCGTTGCTCAAAGAGCTGACCGAAGGGTTGATCGATGATGACAAAGTGGTACTGCAACAGCTGATCTCGACGATCTCCAACTGGAAAAACGATCTCCTGACACCCTCCCAGGCGGCGGCAAAAGCGATGGGGGAACGGGATCGTATTTTTGCCCATTGCTATGGGCTTTACGATGCACATTTGAAAGCGTGCAACGTTCTCGACTTCGATGACCTGATTCTGTTACCGACACTGCTGCTGCAGCGTAATGAAGAGGTACGCGAGCGCTGGCAGAACAAAATCCGCTATCTGCTGGTGGATGAGTATCAGGATACCAACACCAGCCAATATGAGCTGGTCAGGCTGCTGGTCGGGCAGCGAGCGCGTTTTACCGTTGTTGGTGATGATGACCAGTCCATCTATTCCTGGCGCGGCGCGCGTCCCCAAAACCTTGTGCTGCTGAACGAAGATTTTCCGGCATTGCGGGTGATAAAGCTCGAGCAAAACTATCGCTCCTCGGGACGCATTCTGAAAGCCGCGAACATCCTGATTGCGAATAATCCCCATGTGTTTGAAAAACGCCTTTTCTCTGAGCTGGGCTACGGTACTGAGCTTAAAGTTCTGACGGCGAATAATGAGGAACATGAAGCGGAGCGTGTGACCGGTGAATTGATTGCTCATCACTTTATCAATAAGACCGAATATAAGGACTACGCCATCCTCTATCGTGGCAACCACCAGTCGCGTGTGTTCGAAAAATTCCTGATGCAAAACCGCATTCCGTATCGTATTTCGGGCGGCACCTCTTTTTTCTCTCGCCCCGAGATTAAGGATCTGTTGGCTTACTTACGCATACTCACTAATCCGGATGATGACAGCGCATTCCTGCGTATCGTGAATACGCCGAGGCGCGAGATTGGCCCTGCGACATTACAAAAGCTGGGGGAGTGGGCCACCACACGCAACAAAAGCTTATTTGCTGCCAGCTTTGATATGGGACTCACACAGACCCTGACCGGGCGCGGCTATGAATCACTGACCCGCTTTACCCACTGGCTTGGTGAAATCCAGCGTCTGGCAGAACGGGAGCCGATCGCTGCCGTGCGCGATCTGATTCATGGTATTGATTATGAATCCTGGCTGTTTGAAACCTCCCCCAGCCCAAAAGCCGCTGAAATGCGAATGAAAAACGTCAACACGCTCTTTTCCTGGATGACAGAAATGCTGGAAGGGGATGAGCTTAACGAGCCGATGACGCTGGACCAGGTTGTTACCCGCTTTACTCTGCGTGACATGATGGAGCGCGGAGAAAGTGATGAAGAGTTGGATCAAGTGCAACTGATGACGTTACACGCCTCAAAAGGGCTGGAGTTTCCGTATGTCTTTATGGTGGGGATGGAGGAAGGCTTCCTGCCGCACCAGAGCAGTATTGATGAAGATAATATTGATGAAGAGCGCCGCCTTGCCTACGTGGGCATTACCCGCGCGCAGAAAGAACTTATCTTCACCTTATGCAAAGAACGCCGTCAGTATGGTGAACTGGTGCGTCCTGAACCGAGTCGATTTTTACTTGAATTGCCGCAAGATGATGTGATTTGGGAGCAAGAGCGCAAGGTCATTACTGCGGAAGAAAGGATGCAAAAGGGACAGGCCAGTATCGCCAATATACGGGCGATGATGGCTAAAGCGAAAGAAAAGTGAAATCCCTGCCTCTCCCGACCGTGAGAGGCAGAAGCGATTTATTTCAACTCAAGCGGCCAGTGAACGTAACTTTGCCACTGGCTTTCCTGCTCAATGACTTCGGCGCCTAACGGATGACTTTCCAGCCAGCCGTGCGGTAAGACCAGAGTCAATGTTTCCCCTTTGGCGGAAATATCGATCTTAGGCAGGAGATCATCGCGGCGGCGGCTGGCAAAAATAATCGCCAGGCGCAGTAAGCGACAAAGATGTTCTGCGACCCGCGGTGGGACAGCGTTTTGTTGATGCAAAGAAGAGAGATCAACCGGGTTCGTCTGGTTTAATAACAGCGTTGCGAGCAACTTTTTCTGCGCTGGTGTAAATCCTGGTAAGTCCAGATTGCGTACCAGCCAGGCCGCGTGAAGGGGTGCCTGCTTAAATTCAATGCTTAGACCAATTTCATGCAGTTCGCTGGCAACTTGCAGGATTTCGATGCTATAAGCATCTAAATCCCACTCATTAGCGACCGCACTGGCAAACTGCGTCGCCAGGGTAGAAACGCGTTTTGCCTGATCGGTATCGATGATAAAACGGCGCTGGATATTACGCAGCGTACGGCGGCGGATATCTTGATCAACGGTCAGATGCAGCATGCCATAGACCAGCCCTTCGCGCAGCGCGCCGCCGGCCAGCGTCATACTCTGGATATTCATCTCGGTGAAAATAGCGATGAGAATAGCCAGTCCGCTCGGAAAAACCAGGGCGCGTTCCAGCGTAAGGCCTTCGATCTCCAGTTCTTCAAGACGTCCACACTGGATGGCGCGCTGTTTCAACTGCTGGAGTTTGGGCAGGGTGATGCGTTCATCCATCCCCTGCGCCATCATGATTTCCTGCAATGCCTGTACGGTGCCAGAAGCACCGACGCAGACTTGCCAGCCGTGATGGCGAAGCTCATCGGCAACCGGGCGTAAAACATCGCGCGCGGCTTTTTCCGCAGCGTCGAAATTTTCCTGCCCAAGGTTACGATCGGTGAAAAAGCGTTCAAGCCAGGTTACGCAACCCATGGACAGGCTGAACAGTGATGTAGCCTGAGCACCTGTTCCGGTAACAAGCTCTGTACTGGCACCACCAATATCGACCACAAGCCGCTGATCGGATCCGCCTGTAGTATGCGCAACACCCTGATAAATAAGACGTGCTTCTTCCTCTCCGCTGATGACCTGCACCGGGCAGCCGAGGATTTCCTGCGCTCTGCTGATAAATTCACTGGCATTGACTGCCAGACGAAGCGTCGCTGTGGCGACGACACGAATTTGCGCCGGAGGAATATCCTGAAGCCGTTCTGAAAAAAGGCGCAGACACTGCCAGCCGCGCTCCATTGCTTCCTGTGAAAGTACGTTTTCCTGACTCAAGCCCGCAGCCAGGCGAACCTTACGTTTGATGCGGGTAAGCGTCTGGATGCTTCCAGCCACCTCGCGCACAACCAGCATATGAAAACTGTTTGAGCCTAAATCAATAGCCGCATAGAGCGAGGCGGAAGCGAGCATATCTTTAACCTGAACGACGACGATTACGTGGTGCACCGCTGCGGCGCGGGCCATTGCCGGAACGCGCACGCGTCAGGCGTTTCGCGGGTGGCAGATCACTTAGCAGAGCATCCGGATTGTACTTGCTCACCGGAATAGAGTGTCCAATGTAGGTTTCAATCGCCGGCAGGTTCAGTGCGTATTCTTCACACGCCAGGCTGATAGAGTGACCACTGGCGCCAGCGCGACCGGTACGACCAATACGGTGGACGTAGTCTTCACAGTCGTCCGGCAGATCGTAGTTAAATACATGCGTTACCGCCGGGATATGCAGACCGCGCGCCGCAACGTCAGTCGCGACCAGAATATCCAGATCGCCGCGGGTAAATTCATCCAGAATACGCAGGCGCTTCTTCTGTGCGACATCGCCCGTCAGCAAACCAACACGATGACCATCTGCGGCAAGACTACCCCAGATATCTTCACAACGGTGTTTGGTATTGGCAAAGATGATAGCGCGATCCGGCCACTCTTCTTCGATTAAGGTTTGTAGCAGACGCATCTTCTCTTCATTCGAAGGGTAGAAGAGTTCTTCTTTAATACGGTGGCCTGTTTTCTGCTCTGGTTCGACTTCAACGTACTCGGCGTTGTTCATCTGCTCGAAGGCCAGCTCGCGTACACGGTAAGAGAGCGTTGCGGAGAAAAGCATATTCAGACGCGCAGTTGCCGGCGGCATGCGGCGGAACAACCAGCGGATATCTTTGATAAAGCCCAGATCGTACATGCGATCGGCTTCGTCGAGAACCACGACCTGAATCGCGCCCAGGTTAATATGGTTCTGTTTTGCGTAATCGATAAGGCGACCGGTGGTGCCGATAAGAATATCGACGCCGCTCTCAAGCACTTTTAACTGCTTGTCATAACCGTCGCCGCCGTAGGCCAGGCCCAGCTTCATGCCGGTAGATTGCGCCAGCGGTTCCGCATCAGCGTGGATTTGCACAGCCAATTCACGGGTTGGCGCCATAATAAGCGCGCGCGGCTGATTCACCTTGCGATCATCAATCGCCGGATGAGAAAGAAGATAATGAAACGTTGACGTTAAAAACGCCATCGTTTTGCCAGTACCGGTTTGCGCCTGCCCTGCTACATCACGACCTTCCAGCGTCAGCGGAAGGGCCAGTGCCTGTATGGGCGTACAATTATGAAACCCTTTAGTTTCAAGGGCTTCAATCACCTTAGGGTGCAGGGCGAAGTCGGAAAACTTCTGTTCAGTTAAATGTGTTTTGCTCATAGTGTGGTAGAATATCAGCTTACTATTGCTTTACGAAAGCGTATCCGGTGAAATAAAGTCAACCTTTAGTTGGTTAATGTGGCATCAACACGTTGTTGTTTTATGCTACACCAACACACCAGGCTTATTCCTGTGGAGTTATATATGAGCGATAAAATTATTCACCTGACTGACGATAGTTTTGACACGGATGTACTCAAAGCGGACGGGCTGGTTCTCGTCGATTTCTGGGCAGAGTGGTGCGGTCCGTGCAAAATGATCGCCCCGATCCTGGATGAAGTCGCTAGCGAATACGAAGGTAAACTGACCGTCGCGAAGCTGAATATCGACCAGAATCCAGGTACTGCGCCGAAGTACGGTATCCGTGGTATTCCGACCCTGCTGCTGTTCAAAAACGGCGAAGTGGCCGCGACCAAAGTGGGCGCGCTGTCTAAAGGGCAACTGAAAGAGTTCCTGGACGCTAATCTGGCGTAACTCCTCGAATCTCAGCCGGTGCGCCAGCCTTCTAAATTATGTGGATCGCTGGACGCCCGGCTTCAGTCGTGCTAATTTAGTTTTGACTTCGTTGTAAACATACCTTGTAGTTTGAATCTTGTTTTACCCGACGCTTCCCGTTGAGCTTAGCCTCGCGAGAGAAGTGGATAGATTCCGGGCTTGTCACTTTTCCGTCTTGTCGTTTCAGTTCTGCGTATTTACCTTTGACCAGGCAGCGATTGGACATAAGTGATGGCCGTTAACAGGCATGGATGACCCTGCCATACCATTCACAACATTAAGTTCGAGTTTTACCCCGAGTTTAAGAACCCACACCACTATGAATCTTACCGAATTAAAGAATACGCCGGTTTCTGAGCTGATCACTCTCGGCGAAAATATGGGGCTGGAAAACCTGGCCCGTATGCGCAAACAGGACATTATTTTTGCCATCCTGAAGCAGCACGCAAAGAGTGGCGAAGATATCTTTGGCGACGGTGTGCTGGAGATTCTGCAGGATGGATTTGGTTTCCTCCGCTCCGCAGACAGCTCCTACCTCGCCGGTCCTGATGACATCTACGTATCCCCCAGCCAAATCCGCCGTTTCAACCTCCGCACTGGTGACACCATTTCTGGTAAGATTCGTCCTCCGAAAGAGGGTGAACGTTACTTTGCATTGTTGAAAGTTAACGAGGTTAACTACGACAAGCCGGAGAACGCGCGTAACAAGATTCTGTTTGAGAACTTAACGCCGCTGCACGCGAACTCTCGCCTGCGCATGGAACGGGGTAACGGTTCCACCGAAGATTTAACGGCACGTGTGCTGGATCTGGCTTCGCCAATTGGTCGCGGTCAGCGCGGTCTGATTGTTGCACCGCCGAAAGCCGGTAAAACGATGCTGTTGCAGAATATTGCGCAGAGCATTGCCTACAACCACCCGGATTGCGTACTGATGGTTCTGCTCATCGACGAACGTCCGGAAGAAGTGACCGAGATGCAGCGTCTGGTGAAAGGCGAAGTTGTTGCTTCCACCTTCGACGAACCAGCATCCCGTCACGTTCAGGTTGCGGAAATGGTGATTGAGAAGGCGAAACGCCTGGTTGAGCACAAGAAAGACGTTATCATTCTGCTTGACTCTATCACTCGTCTGGCGCGTGCATACAACACCGTGGTTCCCGCTTCCGGTAAAGTATTGACCGGTGGTGTGGATGCCAACGCCCTGCACCGTCCGAAGCGTTTCTTCGGTGCTGCACGTAACGTGGAAGAGGGCGGCAGCCTGACCATTATCGCTACTGCCCTTATCGATACCGGTTCCAAAATGGACGAAGTTATCTACGAAGAGTTTAAAGGCACCGGTAACATGGAGCTGCATCTCTCTCGTAAGATCGCTGAAAAACGCGTCTTCCCGGCAATCGACTACAACCGTTCCGGTACCCGTAAGGAAGAGTTGCTTACCACGCAAGAAGAGTTACAAAAAATGTGGATCCTGCGCAAAATCATCCATCCGATGGGTGAAATCGACGCAATGGAGTTTCTCATTAATAAGCTGGCAATGACGAAGACGAATGATGAATTCTTCGACATGATGAAGCGCTCTTAATAGAAATAAAGCCAGGAAACGCCACGTTTTTACGTGGCGTTTTTCTTTTATGGACTATACGCTATATGCATTGGGACAGGCACCGTCCGCTACAGGCCAGCTCAACACAAATACCTAAGCAATCAATATCCTGTTTGCTTAAGAAACATACTAAAACGCCTGTGAATGACCTGCTTTCTTCTTTTTGGAGTGAGGCATCGTCGTTATACTGCCAGGATTAACATTCGCTGAGAGCATGCATTGTGAATTTACTCACTGCGTTTACTGAATTATTCAGTATTTTCTTATTCACGACCGCGTTTTTATTCTTCGCCCGAAAAGTAGCGAAGCGCGTCGGTCTGGTGGATAAGCCCAACTTTCGTAAACGGCATCAGGGTTTGATTCCGCTGGTTGGGGGTATCTCAGTTTTCGCAGGTATCTGCTTCACTTTCGGTATTGCTGATTACTACATTCCCCATGCGGTCTTGTATCTGCTCTGCGCCGGGATTCTGGTGTTCGTGGGAGCGCTTGATGATCGCTACGACATCAGTGTCAAAATTCGCGCAATGATTCAGGCGCTTGTTGCGATAGTTATGATGTCGGTCGGTAAACTCTATCTCAGTAGCCTGGGCTACATCTTTGGTACCTGGGAAATGGTACTGGGGCCGTTTGGTTATTTGCTGACACTCTTTGCCGTCTGGGCTGCCATTAACGCTTTCAACATGGTTGATGGCATTGATGGTTTGTTGGGGGGGTTGTCCTGTGTCTCCTTTGCCGCTATCGGCATCATCTTATGGTTTGACGGTCAAATCAGCCTCGCGATGTGGTGTTTTGCCATGATTGCCGCGATCCTCCCGTACATTATGTTAAACCTCGGCGTACTGGGAAGGCGCTACAAAGTTTTTATGGGCGATGCCGGCAGCACCTTTATCGGTTTCACACTTATCTGGATTTTGCTCGAAACTACGCAGGGTAAGACCCACCCTATTAGCCCGGTTACCGCATTGTGGATTATCGCAATCCCATTAATGGACATGGTGGCGATCATGTATCGTCGCTTGCGAAAAGGGATGAGTCCGTTCTCAGCGGACCGTCAGCATATTCACCATCTTATTATGCGTGCCGGGTTTACCTCGCGGCAGGCCTTTGTGTTGATCACACTTGCGGCGGCGTTGCTGGCGTCGGTTGGCGTGTTAACCGAGTACCTCCACTTCATTCCTGAATGGGTGATGTTGGCATTATTTTTGCTATCCTTTTTCTTATATGGCTACTGCATCAAACGCGCATGGAAAGTGGCGCGGTTGATAAAGCGTGTGAAGCGCAGAATGCGCCGTAATAGCGGTCAAAAACCAACCTTAACCAAGTAAATCTGGGAAAGCGATGACTCAACCATTGTCGGGAATACCTACAGCGGGTACGGAAAACGAGCTGGATATTCGTGGTCTGTTTCGTACTTTATGGGCCGGGAAATTATGGATTTGCGGGATTGCGCTACTTTTTGCGTTAATCGCCTTAACCTGGACGTTCTTTGCTCGTCAGGAGTGGGGGGCTACAGCCATCACCGATCGGCCCACGGTAAATATGTTGGGTGGGTTTTATTCACAGCAACAATTCCTGCGTAACCTGGACGTTAAGGCGAATCTCGCACCTGTAGACCAGATTTCTGTCATGGATGAGGCGTATAAAGAGTTTGTGATGCAACTGGCGTCATGGGATACACGGCGTGACTTCTGGATGCAGACAGACTATTTCAAGCAGCGGAAAGTCGGCAACAGCAAAGCAGACGCCGCCATGCTGGATGATTTAATCAACTACATCCAGTACACGCCGGGGGATGTTACGCGCAACCTTAACGACAATGTCAAGCTGACGGCTGAAACTGCGCCTGATGCTAATAATTTGCTGCGCCAGTATGTGGCTTTTGCCAGCCAGCGCGCTGCACGCCACCTGAACGATGAGCTTAAAGGGGCGTGGGCGGCTCGTACGATTCAAATGAAAGCGCAGGTCAAGCGTCAGGAAGAAGTTGCCAATAGCCTTTTCAAGCGTCGCGTGAGCAACGTCGAGCAGGCGCTGAAGGTGGCAGAAGAACACAATATCTCCCGTAGTGAAACAGAAGTACCGGCGGATGAACTGCCGGATTCGGAAATGTTTTTATTAGGCCGCCCGATGTTGCAGGCGCGCCTGGAAAATTTGCGTGCGGTAGGGCCTGAGTACGATCTGGACTACTTCCAAAACCGAGCCATGCTTAATACGCTGAATGTGGGCCCTACGTTTGATCCCCGTTTTCAGACTTATCGATATTTGCGCACACCTGAAGAACCGGTAAAACGCGACAGCCCGCGTCGTGCCTTCCTTATGATCATGTGGGGTGTGGTGGGGGCCCTCATCGGAGCTGGTGTTGCATTAACGCGTCGTCGATCATTTTGACACGCAGTCTAAGATGAAGGCTTCGTGCCTTCATTACCTAATCGAAGAGAATCGTTGTGAAAGTACTGACCGTATTTGGCACACGACCAGAAGCCATTAAGATGGCGCCTCTGGTACACGCGCTGGCAAGGGACCCTGATTTCGACGCGAAGGTATGCGTCACTGCGCAGCATCGGGAAATGCTCGATCAGGTATTGAATCTTTTTTCTATTGTTCCGGATTATGACCTGAATATTATGCGGCCCGGGCAGGGGCTGACAGAAATTACTTGCCGTATTCTGGAAGGGCTTAAACCTATCCTGGAATCTTTCCGTCCCGATGTCGTACTGGTTCACGGCGACACGACAACCACTATCGCCGCAAGTCTGGCTGCGTTTTACCAGCGCATTCCTGTCGGGCATGTGGAGGCAGGGTTGCGTACGGGAGATCTGTCATCGCCATGGCCGGAAGAGGCTAATCGCACGTTAACTGGGCATCTGGCGCTGTACCATTTCGCGCCGACGGAAAACTCCCGCCATAACTTGCTGCGTGAAAACGTCGCGGATAAACATATTTTTGTTACCGGCAATACCGTTATTGATGCGCTGTTTTGGGTGCGTGATAGTGTGCTGAACAACCCTTCACTTGAGGAAGAACTGGCGTCACGTTATCCCTTCCTTGATAACAACAAAAAACTGATTCTGGTTACCGGACATCGTCGGGAGAGTTTCGGTCTCGGCTTTGAACATATCTGTCATGCGCTGGCGGAAATTGCCTCCCAGCATGACGATGTGCAGATTGTTTATCCGGTACACCTTAATCCTAATGTCAGCGAACCAGTGAACCGTATTCTCGGTCATGTGGAAAATGTCACGCTGATAGAACCGCAAGACTATTTGCCCTTCCTGTGGTTAATGAATCGCGCCTGGCTGATTCTCACTGACTCCGGTGGTATTCAGGAAGAAGCCCCTTCGCTTGGTAAGCCTGTTCTGGTGATGCGTGACACCACAGAACGTCCGGAAGCCATTGAAGCCGGAACCGTCAGGTTAATTGGTACAGACAGCCTGCGTATCGTTGAAGAGGTATCACGCCTGCTTTATGACAATGATGCCTGGCAGGCCATGAGCCGTGCGCACAATCCGTACGGAGACGGGCAGGCCTGTGGTCGAATTTTGCATGCACTAAAAAACAATCGGGTAACACTATGAGTTTCAAAACGATTTCCGTCATTGGCCTTGGCTATATTGGACTGCCAACTGCGGCGGCTTTCGCCTCACAGCAAAAAGAAGTGGTAGGGATTGATATCAATCCTCATGCCGTGGAGACCATTAATCGCGGGGAGATTCATATTGTTGAGCCTGAACTGGACAAGGTCGTCAAAACCGCTGTTGAAAGCGGCTGGCTACGTGCCAGCACGACACCGGTAGCAGCAGATGCCTATTTGATTGCCGTTCCGACCCCTTTTAAAGGCGAACATGAGCCGGATATGACATTTGTTGAAGCAGCGGCAAAATCCATTGCGCCCGTGCTGAAAAAAGGATCGCTGGTTATCCTTGAATCAACATCGCCAGTCGGGGCGACGGAACAAATGGCAGACTGGCTGGCTGCGGCTCGCCCGGACTTAACTTTCCCGCAGCAGGCGGGAGAGCAGGCAGATATCAATATTGCCTATTGCCCGGAGCGTGTATTGCCAGGCCAGGTCATGGTTGAGCTTATCAAAAATGACCGGGTTATTGGTGGTATGACGCCCGTATGCTCGGCACGCGCCAGCGAGCTGTATAACATTTTTCTTGAAGGCGAGTGTGTGGTGACGAACTCCCGTACCGCTGAAATGTGCAAACTGACGGAAAATAGCTTCCGTGACGTCAACATCGCGTTTGCCAATGAATTGTCGCTCATTTGCGCTGACCAGGGCATTAATGTCTGGGAACTGATTCGTCTGGCAAATCGCCACCCGCGCGTGAATATTCTGCAGCCCGGCCCCGGCGTTGGCGGTCACTGTATTGCCGTTGATCCGTGGTTTATCGTGGCACAGAACCCACAGCAGGCCCGCCTGATTCGAACCGCACGTGAAGTGAATGACAGTAAGCCACACTGGGTAATGAACCAGGTTAAAGCAACCGTCGCCGATTGTCTGGCAGCAAGTGATAAGCGCGCCAGCGACGTAAAAATTGCCTGTTTTGGTCTGGCATTTAAACCCAATATTGACGACCTGCGAGAAAGCCCGGCAATGGAAATTGCCCACAGCATAGCCCAGTGGCATAGCGGCGAAACGCTGGTGGTAGAGCCGAATATTCATCAGTTGCCCCCTCGCCTGGCAGGCCAAAGCATGCTGGTCAGCCTCGAGGATGCAATGTCGCAAGCTGATGTGCTGGTCATGCTGGTCGATCACAAAGAATTCAAAGCTATCGCGGGCGATAATGTGCGCCAGCAATATATTGTTGATACCAAAGGCGTATGGCGCTGAGGTCACTTCCCATGACACTACATGGCAATATCGACGAACTGGCATGGGAAAGTGAATTCTTTGGTCTGCGCAGCGCCATCGTGCGTTTGCAGGACGATGGCCCGGTGCTTAATGCTTCTGCTTTCGACAGTTGGCCGCGTATACAGGCAAAAATCTCCGCATCCAGTGCGCAACAACTTGATGCGTTGCAGCAACTTGGTTTTCGACTGGTTGAAGGTGAAGCTGATTTCGCATTATCGGTTCCGGTACAGGTTATCGATCCACAGGCACAGACGGCAGTAACAGGCGATATCGCCCCGTTGCGTCAGATGGCGGCAATAATGTTCAGCCAGAGCCGATTCCGCGCGCCCTGGTATCCCGAAGATGCCAGCGGGCGTTTTTACGCGCAATGGATTGAAAACGCGGTGAAAGGCGTATTTGACCATGAATGCCTGCTATTTCGCGGAACAAATGGCGATATCGAGGCTTTTGTCTCCATGCGTCAACTCGATGCACAGGAAGCCCGGATTGGTTTGCTGGGCGGGCGCGGCGCGGGCGAAAAACTGATGCAGGCAGCCTGTTATTGGGCACAACAGCGGCAGCTTAAGACAATTCGTGTGGCGACTCAGATGGGCAACCTTGCGGCTATCAGACGCTACACTCGCAGCGGTGCGATAATGGAAAGCACCGCCTACTGGTTATACAGGTGACTCTATGATCCCTTTTAATGCCCCTCCTGTGGTGGGAACGGAACTCGACTTCATGCAGTCGGCGATGAGCAGCGGCAAGCTGTGCGGTGACGGTGGTTTTACCCGTCGCTGCCAGCAGTGGATGGAACAGCGTTTCCATAGCCCGAAAGTGCTACTGACCCCCTCCTGTACCGCATCACTGGAGATGGCGGCACTGCTGCTGGATATTCAGCCTGGCGATGAAGTGATCATGCCAAGCTATACCTTTGTTTCTACGGCTAATGCTTTCGTACTGCGTGGCGCGAAGATCGTCTTTGTGGATATCCGCCCGGATACGCTCAATATCGACGAAACCCGTATTGAAGAGGCAATCACCGAAAATACCCGTGCCATTGTGCCGGTTCATTATGCCGGCGTGGCCTGTGAAATGGACACGATTATGGCCATTGCCAAACGGCATGACCTGTTTGTGGTGGAAGATGCCGCGCAGGGAGTGATGTCCACCTATAAAGGCCGGGCGTTGGGCACTATCGGGCATATTGGCTGCTTTAGCTTCCATGAAACGAAAAACTATACTGCGGGTGGCGAAGGCGGCGCGACGCTGATTAATGATCGCGCGCTGATTGAGCGTGCGGAAGTCATCCGCGAAAAAGGGACTAACCGTAGTCAGTTCTTCCGTGGGCAGGTGGATAAATACACCTGGCGCGATATTGGCTCGAGCTATCTGATGGCGGATTTACAGGCGGCCTATTTATGGGCGCAGCTTGAAGCAGCAGATCGTATCAATCAGCAACGTTTGTCCCTGTGGCAAACTTATTTCGACGCATTGTCGCCGCTGGCACGTGCCGGGCGGATTACGCTGCCATCGATCCCCGAAGAGTGCGGTCATAACGCCCATATGTTTTATATCAAACTGCGTGATGAAGAGGATCGCAGCAAGCTCATCGCCTTCCTGAAAGAGGCCGAGATTCTCTCTGTGTTCCATTATATTCCGCTACATGCATCACCTGCCGGGGCGAAATTTGGTGAGTTCCACGGTGAGGATCGTTATACGACGCAGGAAAGTGAGCGTTTGCTTCGTCTGCCTCTGTTCTACAATCTCGCCCCTGTTAACCAGCGTACCGTGATTAACACGTTACTGAGTTACTTCCGCTAACATGTCGCTGGCAAAAGCTTCTGTCTGGACGGCGGCAAGTACGCTTGTCAAGATTGGCGCCGGGTTACTGGTGGTCAAATTGCTGGCGCTGGCCTATGGTCCCTCCGGGGTTGGGCAGGCGGGTAATTTTCGTCAGTTGATCATTGTGCTGGGTGTGCTTGCAGGTGCGGGTATCTTTAATGGCGTGACGAAATTTGTCTCCCAACACCATGACGACCCCTCGCGGTTACGCGAGGTTGTCGGCACGTCTTCAGCCATAGTACTGGGCTTCTCCATGCTGCTCGCGCTGATCTTTTTGTTGGCGGCGGCCCCTGTAAGTCGCGGTTTGTTTGGCCATACCGATTATCAGGGGCTGGTGCGGCTGGTGGCGCTGGTGCAAATGGGAATTGCCTGGGCGAACCTGCTGCTGGCGGTGATGAAAGGTTTTCGCGATGCGGCGGGTAACGCGCTGTCACTGATTATAGGCAGCGTGGTGGGGGTGGCCGCCTGGTATCTTTGCTATAAATTGGGTGATTATCAGGGGGCGTTGCTGGGTATGGCGCTGGTGCCTGCGCTGGTGGTCTTCCCGGCAATGCTATTGCTGGCGCGCCGTAGCCACGTCCCGTTAAGCTATTTTCGCCCGCGCTGGGATAACGGACTGGCCGGACAACTCAGCAAATTCACCCTGATGGCGCTTATTACCTCGGTTACGATCCCGCTGGCCTATGTGATGATGCGAAACCTGCTGGCTGCCCATTACAGCTGGGATGACGTGGGAATCTGGCAAGGGGTAAGCAGCATCTCCGATGCTTATCTACAATTTATTACCGCCTCGTTTAGCGTCTATCTGCTACCTACTCTCTCAAGGCTCGCCACAAAACAGGACATTACCCGTGAGATCGTGAAGTCACTGCGCTTTGTATTGCCAGCAGTGGCTGCTGTGAGTTTCTGTGTATGGCTGTTGCGTGACGTGGCGATCTGGCTGCTCTTTTCTGACAAATTTATGGCGATGCGTGACCTGTTTGCCTGGCAACTGGTGGGGGACGTATTGAAAGTGGGCGCTTACGTTTTTGGTTATCTGGTTATCGCGAAAGCCTCGCTGCGGTTTTATATCCTGGCGGAGGTGAGCCAGTTTGTATTGCTGACCTTTTTTTCCCGCCTCCTGATCCCGGCCCACGGTGCGGCAGGAGCGGCACAGGCCTATATGGCAACCTACATTATTTATTTCGCCCTCTGTTGTGGCGTGTTTTTACTCTGGCGTAGACGGGCATGACGGCACTCATACACGTACTGGGATCGGATATCCCTCATCATAATCAAACCGTGCTGCGTTTCTTTAATGAACATCTCGCAGCAACGGGCATTCATGCCCGTGAATTTATGCTCGCCGGGCAGGATAATGGCATGAGTGAGGCTTATCCTGACCTGCATCTGCATTTTTATGGTAGCAAACAGGCGCTGGCGAAGGCAGTTATTGCCAAAGCGCAGGCCAACAGGCAGCAACGTTTCTTTTTTCATGGTCAATTCAACACGGGTATCTGGCTGGCACTATTACGCGGGGCGATTAAGCACTCACAATTTCACTGGCACGCCTGGGGTGCCGATCTGTATGAGGTCTCCCGTAGTCTGAAATTCCGCCTGTTTTACCCGTTGCGGCGTCTGGCACAGGGAAGGGTTGGCACTATTTTCGCGACCCGTGGCGATCTGGCCTGGTTCGCAGACCGACACCCGGATGTACGCGGTGAGTTACTGTACTTTCCAACGCGTATGGACCCGGCACTCAACACTCTGGGCTATGAAATTCAGCGCGAGGGCACGTTGACGCTCCTGGTAGGGAATTCCGGCGATCCGAGCAATGAACATATCGCAGCCTTAAAAGCGATTCATCGCCAGTTTGGCGATACGGTAAACATTATTGTGCCAATGGGCTACCCGGCAAATAACGAAGCCTACATTGAGCAGGTTCGTCAGGCCGGGCTCGCACTGTTTAGCCCGGACAATTTGCGTATCCTTAACGAGAAGATGGCATTTGATGATTACCTGGCGCTGTTGAGCCAGTGCGACCTGGGCTATTTTATCTTCGCGCGCCAGCAAGGGATCGGCACGCTGTGTCTGTTGATTCAGGCAGGAGTGCCCTGTGTGCTAAACCGCAAGAACCCGTTCTGGCGGGATATGGTGGAAGAAGGCGTTCCGGTGCTGTTCACCGATGATATGCTGAATGAAGCGGTCATTCGTGAGGCGCAGCGTCAGTTGCTGGCGGTCGACAAAGACGGTATCACCTTCTTTAGCCCAAACTTTATTGCACCCTGGCACCAGGCGTTGCGTATTGCCGCAGGGGAGGCGTGATGAGTCCGCTTGAATTCAGTGGGTTGCTGATCATCTGGCTGCTGGCGACGTTGTTTATCGCTACGCTGACGTGGTTTGAGTTCCGCCGCGTGCGCTTTAATTTCAATGTCTTCTTTTCATTGCTGTTTTTGCTAACGTTTTTCTTCGGTTTTCCATTGACCAGTATTCTGGTGTTTCGCTTCGATGTTGGCGTGGCACCGCCAGGAATTATGCTACAGTCATTGCTGGCTGCGGCCTGTTTTTACGGTGTTTATTATGTGACGTATAAAACGCGGTTGCGTGCGTCATCCCGTGTGGACGCGCGCCGTCCTCTGTTTACCGTAAATCGGGTGGAAACGCATTTAACCTGTGCGATGCTGATGATTCTTGCGCTGGTAAGCGTGGGGATCTTTTTCATGCATAACGGCTTTTTACTGTTCCGTCTGCATTCTTATAGCCAGATTTTTTCCAGCGAAGTCTCCGGTGTCGCGCTCAAGCGGTTTTTCTATTTCTTTATTCCCGCCATGCTGGTGGTCTATTTTCTGCGTCAGGATGGACGGGCGTGGCTGTTTTTCCTGGTCAGTACCGTGGCGTTTGGCCTGCTGACCTACATGATTGTGGGCGGGACGCGCGCGAACATCATCATTGCTTTCGCTATCTTCTTGTTTATCGGGATTATTCGTGGCTGGATTTCGCTGTGGATGCTGGCAGCGGCAGGGGTGATGGGCATTGTCGGCATGTTCTGGCTGGCGCTTAAACGCTACGGGCTCAATGTCAGCGGCGATGAGGCGTTTTATACCTTCCTGTATCTCACCCGCGATACCTTCTCGCCCTGGGAGAACCTGTCGTTGCTGCTGCAGAATTACGACAAGATCGATTTCCAGGGGTTAGCCCCGATAGTCCGTGATTTCTATGTCTTTATCCCCACCTGGTTGTGGCCTTCACGCCCGGGCATTGTATTGAATTCGGCCAACTATTTTACGTGGGAAGTGTTGAATAACCACTCGGGTCTGGCGATTTCTCCAACCCTGATTGGCTCACTGGTGGTGATGGGCGGTGTCTGGTTTATTCCGCTGGGCGCGGTAGTGGTCGGGCTGATTATCAAGTGGTTTGACTGGTTGTATACCCTTGCCAACCGGGAGACCAACCGCTACAAGGCCGCCATTTTGCACAGCTTCTGTTTTGGTGCCATTTTCAATATGATCGTGCTGGCGCGTGAAGGGCTGGATGCATTTGCTTCTCGAGTGGTCTTTTTCCTCGTCATCTTTGGCGCCTGCCTGCTGATGGCGAAACTGTTGTACTGGCTTTTTGATAGTGCCGGGTTGATTAACAAGCGCGGCACCTCTCTGTCGCAGGTCTGACTAAGGATACGAATGGCTGACAACACTGTGGCTCCGGTGTATGAGCTGCGTGGGCTGAAATTGATTGGCTGGCGTGATATGCAACATGCACTGGACTATTTATATGCCGGTGGCGCACTCAGGGAAGGAACGCTGGTCGCCATCAACGCTGAAAAAATGCTCACAATTGAGGACAGCCCGCAAGTGAGGTCGCTGATTGAGGCGGCTGAATTCAAATATGCCGATGGTATTAGCGTGGTACGGTCAATTCGTAAGAAATTTCCGCAGGCACGCGTTGAACGTGTTGCGGGGGCCGATCTCTGGGAAGCGCTGATGGAAAGAGCGGGACGTGAAGGGACGCCGGTATTTTTGTTAGGTGGAAAGCCAGAAGTGCTGGAGCAAACGGAAGATAAGCTGCGTAAACAGTGGCAGGTCAATATCGTTGGCAGCCAGGACGGTTATTTCCGTGCCGAAGACAGGCAGGGCCTGTTTGAGCGGATCCGCGCGAGCGGGGCGAAAATAGTGACCGTCGCGATGGGTTCACCGCGTCAGGAGATATTGATGCGCGACTGCCGTGAAGTCTATGCTCACGCCCTCTATATGGGGGTCGGCGGTACCTACGATGTCTTTACCGGTTATGTAAAACGGGCGCCAGGCATCTGGCAGCGGCTGGGGCTTGAGTGGCTGTATCGCCTGCTTTCACAGCCAAGCCGCGTCACGCGACAGCTACGTCTGCTGCGTTATTTGTCCTGGCATTATCGCGGTAATCTGTAATTATCTCCTGACATGCCCCGTTGATACGGGGCATTCGCTTTTTTATTGTGCGATACCCAGATTTTTTTTACACATCATTTGCCATTTTTGTCATTTTAAGAAACCATTCGCTCACTCAATGCATCATCCCGGTATATTTTGCGCGGTTATCGCCTCCGGATGAGTGTTGACGCACGTTATTCTCATAAAAACAACCCGTACAGCGGGAAAGTTGCAAACACGACAGAGGTTATATGGCTGAAAACAAACCCGAGCTCCAGCGCGGCCTGGAGTCTCGTCACATTGAATTGATTGCCCTGGGCGGCACGATAGGTGTGGGGCTCTTTATGGGAGCCGCAAGCACATTAAAATGGGCTGGCCCTTCCGTGCTACTGGCGTACATCATCGCCGGTCTTTTTGTCTTCTTTATCATGCGCTCAATGGGCGAAATGCTCTTCCTGGAGCCCGTCACCGGTTCCTTCGCCGTTTACGCGCACCGTTATATGAGCCCCTTTTTTGGTTATCTTACCGCCTGGTCATACTGGTTTATGTGGATGGCGGTGGGTATCTCCGAAATTACGGCCATCGGCGTCTATGTACAGTTTTGGTTCCCTGACCTGGCGCAGTGGATACCCGCGCTGATTGCCGTTGGGCTGGTCGCAGTAGCGAACCTGGCCGCGGTGCGCCTGTACGGTGAAATTGAATTCTGGTTTGCAATGATCAAAGTCACCACCATTATCGTGATGATCATCGTGGGGCTGGGCGTTATCTTCTTTGGCTTCGGTAATGGCGGCCACGCAATTGGCTTTAGCAACCTGACCGAACATGGCGGCTTCTTTGCCGGCGGCTGGAAGGGCTTTCTGACGGCGCTGTGTATCGTTGTGGCTTCATACCAGGGCGTAGAACTTATTGGTATCACAGCCGGTGAGGCGAAAAACCCGCAGGTAACCCTGCGCAGCGCGGTAAGCAAGGTGCTATGGCGTATCCTGATTTTTTATGTGGGCGCGATTTTCGTTATCGTGACTATCTTCCCGTGGAATGAGATCGGAACGAACGGTAGCCCCTTTGTTCTGACCTTCGCCAAAATCGGCATTACCGCAGCGGCAGGTATTATCAACTTTGTTGTACTGACGGCTGCACTGTCTGGCTGTAACAGCGGTATGTACAGCTGTGGACGCATGCTCTACGCACTGGCGAAAAACCGCCAGTTACCGGCGGGTGTGGCGAAAGTGTCAAAAAACGGTGTTCCCGTTGCTGGTGTGACCATTTCTATCATTATCCTGCTGATTGGCTCCTGTCTGAACTACATCATTCCTAACCCGCAGCGCGTGTTTGTCTATGTCTACAGCGCCAGCGTATTACCCGGCATGGTACCGTGGTTTGTGATTCTGATTAGCCAATTGCGATTCCGCCATGCGCATCGTCAGGCGATTGCCAGCCATCCGTTCCGCTCCGTGATGTTTCCGTGGGCGAACTACGCGACCATGGCATTCCTGGTGTGCGTACTGATTGGTATGGCTTTCAATGAAGATACGCGTATGTCGCTGTTTGTCGGTATCATCTTCATGGCAGCGGTAAGCGTTATCTATAAAGTGCTGGGGTTAAACCGCCACGCTGTGACGCAGCGAGTGGGGGAATAATCAGCAAAATGCGCAAAGCATAACCAAACGCGCATTTTATTTAAAAAGGCACTAGACAGAGGGGGGGGAAGTCCGTATTATCCACCCCCGCAACGGCGCTAAGCGCCCGTAGCTCAGCTGGATAGAGCGCTGCCCTCCGGAGGCAGAGGTCTCAGGTTCGAATCCTGTCGGGCGCGCCATTAAATTCGGCGCTTGAGCTGCGGTGGCCTGTGAAACTTGCAGGGCCGCGTGAAAAGATTTGTAGTGGTGGCTATAGCTCAGTTGGTAGAGCCCTGGATTGTGATTCCAGTTGTCGTGGGTTCGAGTCCCATTAGCCACCCCATTATTTAGTAGTAAAAGTTTAGTGGAATGCGAAGGTGGCGGAATTGGTAGACGCGCTAGCTTCAGGTGTTAGTGTCCTTTGGATGTGGGGGTTCGAGTCCCCCCCCTCGCACCACAACTTAGATTGAACAAAAAATTCAAAAAGCAGTACATCGGCGAGTAGCGCAGCTTGGTAGCGCAACTGGTTTGGGACCAGTGGGTCGGAGGTTCGAATCCTCTCTCGCCGACCAATTTTGAACCCCGCTTGAATAAAGCGGGGTTTTTTGTTTTCCATTCTGGAAAACCTCTCCTTTTACGGTGTTGCGTATCAGCGACAACTCAACTCACCTTTGTCGTCGATTGGCGACATGTAATTCTTTGTTTTATAAGGATTAGGCTACCTGGTATTGTGGCTGTCTCCTGACGACGACAATAAAGGGTCGGGTACGACGGCGAAACAGGGGCGATTACCGCCGCAGAGCGCGAATTTCCTGTTATCTGAAAACAACTTAAGCGTGCTGTTTTGCTAATGCCAACCTGGCACATTATGTGCAATAATATACGTGTAGATGCTCATTCCACCTCTTATGTTCGCCTTCTGGCCTCATAAACTCCGGAATGATGCAGAGCCGTTTACGGTGCTTATCGTCCACTGACAGATGTCGCTTCGGCCTCATCAAACACCATGGACACTACGTTGAGTGAAGCACCCATTTATGTTGTCAAACAGACCTGTTTTAACGCCTGCTCTTGAGCAGGCGTTTTTTTATGTCTTATTATCGGTAGCGCGCCATCACAACACTCATCAGAAGCAATGCGCTTAGTGATACGCTATAGAGTGCCTGAGTTGCACCCCATTCGCTGGCAAGCCAGGCCGCAATGGTCGTCATCAAAGTGGCTGTCAACGTTTGCCAGCGCCACGCTTTTGCGCTGGCCGCCGGTATCTCATCTCCGCTAAACCCGGCAAGCAGACTAAACGTACCGACAGCAAAGACCACATTCGAGGCCAGATGGGCGATAAAAATAAGCCCCAGCGCCGCAGTCTTCTCACCTGAGAGCAATGGCAGAAGACCGTATGCTCCAAGGAAAATAGCCAGGCACAGCAGTAACAGGTAATTGCGGCGGGCATAGTGTGGCAATTTCTCACCATTTAGCAGCAGCGGACCACAAAGCTGTCCCAGGCTACGGGCGAACAATAGGGGCAATGCCAGCCCGGTAGCGTCGTCAGGGCGTATCTGCTGCGCCAGCGCGGGTAATAATGCCATGGCTGGCGAGCCGACTGCGGCAAGGGCAGGCAGGATCAGCAGGCTGCGTTTTTGTGCGGCGGTCAGCGAAGGCCATGCTACGGTGAGTGATAGTTGGCCGTTATCGCTATTGCCGCTGTTATGGGCGTGATAACGTGCCCGTGTCAGTATGAGCAGAACCACCGATGCCAGAAAACTAAGTGCATCGATACTCAGCAATATTAACGGCGCAACATGGTCGAACAACAGCACGCCGGCTCCCGTTCCCAGTAATACCTGAGAGGCAAAAATAACGCTCTCCATTCCCGTAGCCGCAGGCAGTTCATCATGTGTGAGGCCACGCTTGAATACTAACGCCAGAGCAGGCCAGGACATCCCGCCAAGAAACGCCTCTGTCGACTGAACCATCAGCAACGCAGGAATGTTGTGACAGACGAGTCCAGTCAACGGAAGGACGAGGGCGAGCATACCCAACAGTTCTGCGAAGATTAAAAGAGACACGGGCGACAGGCGGCGACAGAGCTTTTCTCCCGCCAGGCTACCCACAAAGCCCGGTAGTGTTGCCAGCATATAAGCGAGAGTGAGCGTTGAAGGTGAGGCGTGCCAGCGCAAGAGCTGACCGAAGACCAGAATCTGTGTCAGGCCATTACCCAGTGAAGATAAGACAAATGCGCAAAGGAGCAGCCGCAGCCAGCGGTGCGTGCGCAGCGCACGGATGAGCGCGAATAACAGGGTATTCATAATGACGATTTCCCAAAGCGAGTTATTTCCTGCAGCAGGCGCTGCATAGACAGAAAAGAGTTAACCCGGGGAGATCGTTACATTGGGAAAAGGATTCCATTAACAGAGACTGGAAAACTCTAGCACAGGATATTCAGAAATGTCAGCCAGGCAAAAAAAACCGGGGTCTTACGACCCCGGCAGACGATCAGGAAGGTGGATTGTTCTGCAACGTGAGTAGCAGGCCATCACGACGCATCGCCGCCGCCTCTTCCGGCTGGTGCAGCCGATCGAGGCAGTCTGCAAGCCAGGCATAATCGAATGCATCCGGGCGTTGTTTCAGCGCAGCACGAAACGCCAGGCAGGCCTCTTTCCACTCGCCGTGTTTCATCAGCGATTGTCCCAGCGTACTCCAGAGCATTGGTCGGTCGCCCTGCGTTTTGATTTGCTGGCGCAGGACTTTTTCTACCTGCTCAGGATTATTGGTTTTCAGGCGCGGGATCACCAAAACCAGGCGGTCGTCATACTGTCGTTTTAGTCCATCCAGAAGGATCGCCTGGGCCGTATCGTGATCTTCACATTCGATAAGGTGCTCTGCCATTGCTACCTGCAAGGGAATTTGATGACGGGTTTTGCGACTCTGATTTTTCCACCAGCTTCTTAGCCCCTCGCTTCCCAGATCGGCACGCGCCTGATCCATTTGCCCGATCCAGGCTTGTTGCTGGAGTGCTTCGCGATGCGCCTCATCGCCAACGTTCGCTTTTGCCATCGATGGAATGATATCCAGCAGTGAACTCCATGCGCCGGTGCGGATGTAAGCCTGTTCCGCCAGACGCAATACTTCCGGATGGCGCGGAGTAATCTCCAGCAGTCGGTCAACACCATGGCGCGCGGCATGATTTTCATTACGTGCCAGTTGCAGACGGACGCGGGTAATTTCGACCGGAATTGGATCGTTTTCCGACAGCTCTGCGGCACGCTCAAGATGCTGATTCGCACGCACTTCATCGCCACGCTGTTGTGCTGCTTCGGCCGCCAGTAAGTAGTTCACCACGGGTTGTTGTGCGTGATCGGCATTTTTCGCCATCAGCTTTTCAACCTGCTGATAATCACCTTCTGCCAGCTTGATGAGCGCCAGCTCTGTCTGTTTACGTGCGCGGCGACGTTTACGGCCAACGAACCAGCCACGCGTATGCGCACCGGTGCGGAAAATACGGCGCAACAGCCATTCAAGGGCAAAAAGCACCAACAGCGCCAGTACCAGAATAATGACCAGGCCAGTGACGCTGGTTTCAATGTTGTAATTGTCAGTCTGGATAAGCACATAGCCCTGATGACCCGCGATCATCGGACCCAGCACGATGCCAGCTAGCAACAGCGCAAAGAGTAATAATACTTTCAGCATGATTATTCTCCTTGCGGCGCTTGAGCGGGCGCATTTGGATCCTGGGCAACGCCAGGCTGCGCCAGAAGATTACGCACACGAGTCTGCATCAGCTTCTCCAGAATCGGCTGGCTTTTCAGCGACTCAGGTACCGCCATGGCGATGGACTGCTGCTCAAGCTTGTCAATTTCTTCAAGAAACGCTTTGGTGGTGGAATCATCCGTATCGTAATAAGCTCGAATCCAGGTGGAGACATTATCCAGCGCCTGCTTGTAGGTCTCTTCCTGATGGCGAGGTACGGCCTGCGCCGCAACCAACAGGCGTGAGCGGATATTTTCGCGCAGGTAGATGTCCTGGTTCGGGGCTAACAGTGGCACAGCGGTTTCATCGCGACGACGAATCGTGATGAAACTGTCCATAAAGTTCTGCCAGCTTTTTTGCAGATTCACGCGCCATTCGCTAAGGGAACTCGACAGTTCACTGCTATCCGAGTCCATCGGGGAGTCGTCGTCGTTGTTATCTGCCAGACGCAGATTATCAATCTGGTTCGAGAGTTGGTTTACTTTCAGGATGATACCGTCATAGTCCACCTGGGAAATCGCAGAGAGGCTGGCGACATCATCCGTAATAGCGCGGCGCGCAGTAATAAGGCTGGGATCATTCATGTCCGCCAGGCTGGCATCTGCGCTTTTCAGCAGCGCTGCGGCGGTGGTGACATCCTGGTCGCTCCACAGTTTACGTCCGGCCAGTTTGACCAGGAAGTCAGCCTGCGCCAGCAGCCAGGTTTTCGCATCGGTGCCGGAAATCGTGGCAACCTTTTGCTGTACCTCATTTAACTGCCTGGCGAGCGCGTCTTGCTGGCGTTTGGCCTCATCAAGTTGCGTTGCCTGCTGTTTAATGACACCTTCCAGCGCGGCTTTTTGTTTGTCCTGTGCCTGTTGCATCGCAATGACCTGGTTTGCCAGCTCATCATTTGTTGCGCGCAGTACAGTTGTTTGCTGTTTTACCCAGCCATAAAGACCGACGCCTGCTGCCAGCGCAATCGCAATAGCAATTACGCTAAGAGCAAGACTTGTCTTGCCCGCGCGGTTGTTCTTCTCGGCGTTTTTCGGCGGCGGCGTGTAGCCATCAGCCTGTTTGGTTTCTTCAACCACGGCAGAGGAGTGTTGTTGTTCCGTCATTATGGCTTCCCATTATGAGTGTTATTGTAATGCGCGAAGCAGCGCATCGTTGTCTGCGTTTTCAGCGACCTGAATATCTTGCCAGCCCAGTTCCCGGGCGAGGTTCGCCAGACGCTCGCTGACGACCAACAGCCGACAGCGTAGTAACCAATTTTCGCGATACCAGAGCGGAATAAGCGTAAAAAGCTGTTGCAGCATCTCACCGCTGGTGACAACTACCGTATCGACACCGCGCGTATGCCAGCGCATGGCCTCTTGTGCCCCGTCGTACAATTTCCCACAGCGTTGATAACATTCGCAAAATTCAACCTGAGCACCACGAGCGACCAGCGTTTCACCTAATAACTCGCGCCCACCGTTTCCTCGTAAGATTAGCGCACGTTTGCCCTGAATGTTTTGTAATTCAGGCAATTGTAGTAAGACTTCGCTGATTTCCTGATCCAGCGGATAGCGTACCTCAATACCGCTTGCAGTATGTAACGCCAGCGCGGTCGTGCGACCAATAGCAAAATAGGCTGGGTGTAAAGGCCAGCGAGTGTGAGTTTGCTGTAAATGTGCGTGGGCAAAAGTCACGGCATGTTGAGATAAGGCAAAAACCATATCGTCTTTGCCCAGCGCCGACAGACGCTCGGGCAGCGTGTTCAGTTCCCTGCCCGGAGTGAATTCGATCAACGGAAAACTCCATGCCACCTGTCCCAGTGCGCGCAGTCGGCTCACTAACATTTCCCCTGCCGGGGATGGGCGGGTGACAAGGATATTCATGCGGGCGCATCTCCGTTGTAGACGTCTGCCAGAATTTCACGTGCGCCGTTATCCAGAAGTTCCTCTGCAAGCGAGATACCAAGCTGGACGGCGTCGTCCGGGTGGCCACGGCGTTCGCCGCGAACCATTTTTGAACCGTCCGGCGCGCCAACCAGCGCGCGCAGCCACAGTTCACCGTCATGTAATTCAGCATAGCTGCCAATCGGCACCTGGCAGCCACCTTCGAGGCGGGTATTCATGGCACGCTCTGCGGCAACCCGCACGGTGGTTTCGTGATGGTTAAGCGGGTCGAGCAGCATACGGGTGCGTTCGTCTGCAAGACGACACTCAATGCCAACGGCACCCTGACCGACTGCCGGAAGAGACAGCTCTGCCGGCAGCGCGACGCGAATACGCGATTCGAGCCCCAGACGTTTCAGACCAGCCACCGCCAGGATGATAGCGTCATAATCTCCATTATCGAGTTTCGACAGACGGGTACCGACGTTGCCGCGCAAAGAGCGGATCACCAGATCCGGGCGGCGTGCCGCCAGCTGGCATTGTCGGCGTAAACTTGATGTGCCAACTATGCTCCCGGCAGGCAACGCGTCGATATCGCTGTAGTGATTAGAGACGAAGGCGTCGCGTGGATCTTCACGCTCACAAATCGTCACCAGTCCCAGCCCTTCCGGGAACTCGACGGGGACATCTTTCATCGAGTGCACGGCGATATCGGCGCGGTTTTCAAGCAATGCCAGCTCAAGTTCCTTCACAAACAGGCCCTTACCGCCGACCTTCGCCAGGGGCGTGTCCAGAATGACATCACCACGCGTGACCATAGGCACCAGTTCGACCGTCAGGCCCGGGTGGAGCGCCTCAAGGCGCTGCTTAACATATTGTGCCTGCCAAAGTGCAAGGGGACTTTGCCGTGTGGCAATTCTCAGAACATTGTCTAACATGCTTGTTACCGTCATTATCATCCATCGACCATCCTAACATTCTTGTCTTAGGGTGTCAGTGTTCGTGGTGATTGCATAGGTAAGGCGAGCACGGTCCCGTCAATACGAGACAC
Organism: Phytobacter palmae; assembly: GCA_900112785.1. Taxonomy (GTDB): domain Bacteria; phylum Pseudomonadota; class Gammaproteobacteria; order Enterobacterales; family Enterobacteriaceae; genus Phytobacter; species Phytobacter palmae. The sequence continues at coordinate 42,158 of FONB01000017.1, forward strand.
ACCCTCAGCCGTAAGTGGGAATTTACAGAGTGTAAATGGTGCTAAACTGGTATGTAGCGCATCTTTCTTTACGGTCAATCAGCAAGGTGTTAAATTGATCACGTTTTAGACCATTTTTTCGTCTGTACCACCACAAAGACAAGGGCGAAAAAAGGTGACGGCGATTTTGGACTTTCTGTAAACATCAGGCGATACGTCTTGTACCTCTATATTGAGACTCTGAAACAGAGGCTGGATGCCATCAACCAATTGCGTGTGGATCGCGCGCTAGCGGCCATGGGCCCTGCTTTCCAGCAGGTTTACAGCCTGCTGCCCACGCTTTTGCACTACCATCATCCGTTGATGCCGGGCTACCTCGAAGGTAACGTTCCCAAAGGCATCTGTCTCTACACGCCTGATGAAACCCAGCGCCACTACCTCAACGAGCTTGAGCTCTATCGTGGAATGCCCCCGCAGGAATCGCCAAAAGGTGAATTGCCGATAACCGGCGTCTACTCCATGGGCAGTACTTCATCGGTAGGACAAAGCTGTTCTTCTGACCTGGATATCTGGGTTTGCCATCAGTCGTGGCTCGATAACGAAGAGCGTCAGCTATTGCAACGTAAATGCAGCCTGCTTGAAAGCTGGGCTGCGTCACTGGGTGTGGAAGTCAGCTTCTTCTTAATTGATGAGAACCGTTTCCGCCATAATGAAAGCGGCAGTCTGGGGGGTGAAGACTGTGGCTCGACGCAGCATATTCTGTTGCTTGATGAATTCTATCGTACCGCTGTGCGTCTGGCTGGTAAGCGTATTCTGTGGAATATGGTGCCGGGCGATGAAGAGGAGCACTATGACGATTACGTCATGACGCTCTATGCACAGGGCGTACTGACGCCAAATGAATGGCTGGATCTGGGTGGACTGAGCTCCCTGTCCGCCGAAGAGTACTTCGGGGCCAGCCTGTGGCAACTTTATAAAAGTATCGACTCCCCCTATAAAGCAGTCCTGAAAACCCTGCTGCTGGAAGCGTATTCCTGGGAGTATCCGAACACCCGCCTGTTGGCGAAAGACATTAAACAGCGTCTGCACGATGGTGAAATCGTTTCGTTCGGCCTTGATCACTACTGCATGATGCTGGAGCGCGTCACCCATTATCTGACAGCCATTGAAGATTTCACCCGTCTCGACCTTGTACGTCGATGTTTCTATTTAAAAGTGTGTGAGAAACTGAGCCGTGAGCGTGCCTGTGTGGGCTGGCGGCGTGAAGTCGTCAGTCAGCTAGTGAAAGAGTGGGGTTGGGACGAAGCGCGTCTCACTATGCTGGATAATCGGGCAAACTGGAAAATCGATCAGGTGCGTGAAGCGCATAACGAACTGCTCGATGCCATGATGCAGAGCTATCGTAATCTGATTCGTTTTGCGCGCCGCAACAACCTGAGCGTTTCCGCCAGTCCGCAGGACATCGGGGTGTTGACCCGTAAGTTATATGCCGCTTTTGAAGCGTTGCCGGGTAAAGTCACCCTGGTGAATCCGCAGATTTCTCCGGATCTCTCCGAGCCCAATTTAACCTTTATCTATGTGCCCCCGGGCCGGGCGAATCGTACGGGGTGGTACCTGTATAACCGTGCCCCAAACATGGACTCTATCGTTAGCCATCAGCCGCTGGAATATAACCGTTACCTGAACAAACTGGTGGCGTGGGCGTGGTTTAATGGTTTGCTGACTTCACGTACGCGCCTGTTTATTAAAGGTAATGGCATTGTTGATTTGGCAAAACTGCAGGAGATGGTAGCAAATGTGTCCCATCACTTCCCGCTGCGTCTGCCTGCGCCAACGCCGAAAGCGCTATATAGCCCCTGCGAAATCCGCCATCTGGCAATTATTGTCAATCTGGAATATGACCCGACTGCGGCATTCCGAAACCAGGTAGTGCATTTCGATTTCCGTAAGCTTGATGTATTCAGCTTCGGCGAGCAGCAAAACTGTCTGGTTGGCAGCGTAGACCTGCTTTATCGCAACTCCTGGAATGAAGTGCGTACACTGCATTTCAACGGCGAGCAGGCGATGATTGAAGCACTGAAAACCATTTTGGGAAAAATGCATCAGGATGCCGCGCCGCCGGATAGCGTTGAAGTCTTCTGTTATAGCCAGCATCTGCGCGGTTTGATCCGTACCCGTGTACAGCAACTGGTTTCTGAATGCATTGAGTTGCGCCTGTCCAGTACCCGTCAGGAGACCGGACGTTTCAAAGCGTTACGTGTAGCCGGACAGACCTGGGGACTCTTCTTCGAGCGTCTGAATGTGTCAGTGCAGAAACTGGAAAACGCGATTGAATTTTATGGCGCGATTTCGCATAACAAATTGCACGGGCTGTCGGTTCAGGTCGAAACGAACCACGTTAAACTGCCGCAGGTGGTGGACGGGTTTGCCAGCGAAGGGATTATCCAGTTCTTCTTCGAAGAGACCGGCGATGACGGTTTTAATATTTATATTCTGGATGAAAGCAACCGTGCGGAAGTGTATCACCACTGCGAAGGTAGCAAAGAGGAGCTGGTGCGTGACGTTAGCCGCTTCTATTCGTCCTCGCACGACCGATTTACTTATGGCTCCAGCTTTATCAACTTCAACTTGCCGCAGTTCTATCAAATCGTGAACGTTGATGGCCGGGCACAGGTGATTCCGTTCCGCAATCAGGCTATTGCGCCCGTTGCGTCTGCCAATCAGGATAACGACACGCCACTGTTGCAGCAGTACTTCTCCTGACATTTTTGCTGGTAGCCCGGGTAAGCGCAGCGCACCCGGGGCTCCCGGATGCGGCCTGATGCCTTATCCAGGCTATGTGTTAGCCGCGAAAGCTCACCTTTTCGCCTGCCTGTTGTGTTGCCGCCTGTTCCAGCAGATCCCAGAAGGTTTCGCCTGAACGGTCGCAAACCCACTCGTCTCCTTTCAGATCGAAATGATAACCGCCTTGTTTGGCCGCCAGCCATACCTGATGCAGGGGTTCCTGGCGGTTGATGATGATTTTACTGCCGTTTTCAAAGGTGATGGTCAATATGCCACCGTTGATTTCGCAGTCGATATCGCTGTCGCCATCCCAGTCGTCCAGACGCTCTTCAATAGTCATCCAAAGAGTGTCAGCAAGGCGATGAAATTCACTGTCGTTCATTGTCGTTTCCCGTTTTACGTGATGGCGGCAGTATAGCCGCAGGAGCGAATCGCATCAAAGCCGCGCCTGTGCTTTCATTTTTCGTCCTCTGTTCTGTTATGCGTCCACTTACTGACAAAGGGTGCGGATGAACTCAGTTCAAATATTCTTCGCCTGAGGGAGATAACGTAGCGATGTAAAGGCGGTTTTGATAACGCGCGATACGCCTGGTGATGGGGCGAACCAATTTCGAAGACAGGGGTTATTGTCCAGGTGTGCTTCCTTTTCATCTGGTACGCGATAATCCATACGTGTTCACGCCAGAGTATCCCTGGGACCGAAAGGCAGCGCGACGCAGGGGTTAAACGCCGCAGAAAATTTGCCGCGCTGATCCCAGGATTTTTGCGCAGCGTAGCCACATTCACAGGCCTTTCAGTACTGTTATCGCCAGTACGTTTGCCATCGTAGTAAAGGCTATGTTTATCAGCGGCAAAGCTCTCGAAAATTTGAAAAGAGGGGGATGTCCACAGGCGGCATGCCAGGGCGGGCTGTAACAAGAGAGAAAGGAGATAAAACAGCTGGTTAATTTTCATCACGCCATCATGGCCATGAGAAGAGAAGGTGTAGCAAAGCATATTTGGTGCTGAGAATGTGCCGTAAGCAGCTAAACGGGCGGCTTTTCCGATTTTATAAAGACGTGCTAAACGCTTGCTTTTGTGTCTTCTCCTGCGATGATAGAAAGCAGAAAGAATGAACCAACAGGCAACCTACAATGAAAGACGTGTGTCGAACCCTGGCTGTATTATTAACCTTATTTAGCCTGACGGGCTGTGGTCTGAAAGGGCCGCTCTATTTCCCGCCGGCTGACAAAAATGCGCCGCCGCCAACCAAAAAAACCGAAAGCGCCATTCAGACAACCACCCCGGACCGCAACGATCGTGGCGATAATGATGGCCCAACGCAGGTGAATTACTAACGTTCCCGTGCTGTATCCGCGTATATGGAGTAGATGATGCAGTTCTCTAAAATGCATGGCCTTGGCAACGATTTTATGGTCGTCGACGCGGTAACGCAGAATGTCTTTTTTTCCCCTGATCTGATCCGCCGTATGGCTGACAGGCATCTCGGGGTGGGGTTCGATCAGCTGCTGGTGGTCGAGCCACCCTATGATCCTGAACTTGATTTCCACTATCGCATCTTTAATGCTGACGGCAGCGAAGTCTCCCAGTGCGGAAACGGCGCACGTTGTTTTGCCCGTTTTGTGCGTTTAAAAGGGTTGACCAATAAACGTGACATTCGCGTCAGCACCGCAAATGGCCGCATGGTATTAACCGTAACGGATGACGAGCTGGTGCGTGTGAATATGGGCGAGCCCAATTTCGAGCCGTCACAGGTTCCGTTCCGGGCGAACAAAGCGGAAAAGACCTATATTATGCGTGCGGCGGAACAAACAATATTGTGCGGCGTTGTCTCAATGGGCAATCCGCACTGCGTTATCCAGGTCGATGATGTCGATACCGCTCCGGTTGAAACGTTGGGGCCGGTAATGGAGAGCCACGAACGCTTTCCTGAGCGCGCTAACATTGGTTTCATGCAAGTGGTCAAACGCGATCACATCCGACTGCGCGTGTATGAACGTGGCGCGGGCGAAACGCAGGCTTGCGGAAGTGGCGCTTGCGCGGCGGTCGCTGTCGGCATCCAGCAAGGTTTGCTGGCAGAGGAAGTACGTGTGGAACTCCCAGGCGGTCGGCTGGATATCGCATGGAAAGGACCGGGCCAACCGTTGTTTATGACTGGCCCGGCGGCACATGTCTACGACGGGTTTATTCATCTATGAAGCAACCAGGGGAAGAACTGCAGGAAACGTTTATGGAACTGGATGACCACGCTGTCGTCGATTATCTGTTGCGTAATCCTGAGTTTTTTATCCGTAACGCACACGCTGTTGAAGCTATTCGTGTTCCTCATCCCGTACGCGGTTCGATTTCGTTAGTCGAGTGGCACATGGTTCGGGCACGTAACCATATCAACGTGCTGGAAGAGAACATGACGCTGCTGATGGAGCAGGCCAGCGCCAATGAAGGGCTGTTCTATCGCCTGTTGCGTCTGCAGGGCAAACTGGCTTCGGCCAAAAGCCTTGAGGAAATGTTGAATCGCTTCCAGCGGTGGGCCAGAGATTTGGGGCTGGCAGGGGCGACCGTCCGCCTGTTCCCTGACCGCTGGCGTCTTGGCGCACCCTCCGGTTTTACCCATCTTGCGCTCTCTCGTCAGGCCTTTGAGCCGCTGCGTATTCAGCGCCTGGGTCAACAACAGCATTATCTCGGTTCACTGAACGGACCGGAGTTACTCTTACTCTTGCCGGAAGCGAAAGCGATCGGTTCTGTGGCGGTAACAATGATGGGGCCAGACGCCGATCTGGGCGTGGTTCTGTTCAGTAGTCGCGACCCACATCACTACCAGCATGGACAGGGCACGCAGCTGCTGGAAGAGATCGCCATGATGTTACCGGACCTGCTGGAGCGCTGGATCGAGCGCGTATGACCGATTCACCCCTGCACCAGGCTGTCACGCGTTTCCTGCGCTATCTGGGCGTGGAGCGTCAGCTAAGCCCTATCACGCTTCTCAATTATCAGCGTCAGCTTGATGCCATCATTGCGCTTGCCGGGGAAATCGGTTTGCAGCGCTGGCAACAATGTGATGCCGCCATGGTACGGGCTTTTGCCGTACGCAGTCGCCGCAAAGGTCTGGGTGCCGCCAGCCTGGCGCTTCGCCTTTCGGCTTTGCGCAGTTTTTTTGACTGGCTGGTGAGCCAGGGCGAGCTTCCTGCCAATCCCGCGAAGGGCGTTTCCGCCCCGAAAACACCGCGTCACCTGCCAAAAAATATCGATGTGGATGACGTCAACCGTCTGCTGGATATCGATCTTAACGATCCGCTGGCCGTCCGCGACAGGGCGATGCTGGAGGTGATGTACGGCGCCGGGCTGCGTTTATCCGAACTGGTGGGGCTGGATATCAAACACCTTGATTTGGAAAGTGGTGAAGTCTGGGTGATGGGGAAAGGCAGCAAAGAGCGCCGTTTACCTGTTGGGCGTAATGCGGTCATCTGGATTGAACACTGGCTGGATCTGCGCGGGTTATTTGGTACCGAAGAAGAGGCGCTGTTTCTCTCGAAACTGGGGAAACGTATTTCCGCGCGTAATGTGCAAAAACGCTTTGCCGAATGGGGCATCAGGCAGGGGCTGAACAGCCATGTGCACCCGCATAAATTGCGTCACTCCTTTGCCACCCATATGCTGGAGTCCAGCGGCGATCTACGCGGCGTGCAGGAACTCCTGGGGCATGCTAACCTTTCCACCACACAAATCTATACCCATCTTGATTTTCAACACCTTGCCTCGGTGTATGACGCAGCGCATCCACGCGCCAAACGGGGGAAATAATGCGATTTTACCGGCCCAGGGGCCATATCTCGGCTATCACTTTTGATCTCGACGACACGCTTTACGATAACCGCCCGGTTATTCTGCGAACTGAGCAAGAATCCCTGTTGTTTGTTCAACAATATCATCCGTCTCTGAATGCGCTGGAAAACACGGACTTGAAACGCATTCGCCAGTCGCTGCTGCTCACAGAACCGGAGATCTACCACGATGTGACCGAATGGCGCCGTCGTGCGGTCGAACGCGCCATGCTGGATGCGGGGCTAACGGCGGATGAGGCGGCAGAAGGGGCACAAGCCGCAATGCAGCATTTCGCGAAATGGCGTAGCCGTGTTGATGTGCCGCAAGAGACCCATGAAACCCTGGCGAAACTTGCTGAAAAATGGCCGCTGGTCGCGATCACCAACGGCAACGCCCAACCGGCATTGTTCGGCCTGGCCGATTACTTTGAGTTTGTGCTGCGCGCGGGTCCTGACGGACGTGCGAAGCCATTTAACGATATGTACCACCTTGCGGCGGAACGCCTGAACATTCCGCTGGGTGAAATTCTGCACGTCGGGGATGATCTGACGACCGATGTCGCCGGCGCCATTCGCTGTGGTATGCAGGCCTGCTGGATCAAACCAGAAGGAGCTGACCTGCTGACGGCTTCTGATAGCCGATTGCTGCCACATCTGGAGATTTCGCGGTTGGCATCCCTCACCACGCTGATATAATCACCACAAGTTCTGTATAAATTCCCAGGGTTTCTTCGCGTCATCCTTTGGCCCGCAGGTGCGTTTAGCGCCCTGCGGATCGTGGTTATTGCGCGTAGTGGCCCCATACTTATTTTCGTGCGGCGGTGCCAATGGACGTTTCTTACCTGCTCGACAGCCTTAATGACAAACAGCGTGACGCGGTTGCCGCGTCGCGTAGCAATATGCTGGTGCTGGCCGGGGCAGGCAGTGGCAAGACTCGCGTGCTGGTGCATCGCATCGCCTGGCTGATGACCGTGGAAAACTGCTCGCCCTATTCCATTATGGCGGTGACATTTACCAACAAAGCCGCGGCGGAAATGCGCCACCGTATCGGTCAACTCATGGGGACCAGCCAGGGCGGTATGTGGGTTGGTACTTTCCACGGGCTGGCGCACCGCCTGCTGCGTGCGCACCATATGGATGCCAATCTGCCGCAGGATTTCCAGATCCTCGACAGCGAAGACCAGTTGCGTTTGCTTAAGCGTCTGATCAAGGCGATGAACCTGGATGAGAAGCAGTGGCCGCCGCGTCAGGCCATGTGGTACATCAATGGCCAGAAAGACGAAGGCATTCGTCCGCACCATATTCAAAGCTACGGTAATCCGGTCGAACAGACCTGGCAGAAGGTTTACCAGGCTTACCAGGAAGCCTGTGATCGCGCCGGACTGGTGGACTTCGCCGAACTGCTGCTGCGTGCGCACGAATTGTGGCTCAATAAGCCGCATATCCTGCAGCACTACCGCGAGCGCTTCACCAATATCCTGGTGGATGAATTCCAGGATACCAACAACATTCAGTATGCCTGGATCCGCCTGCTGGCAGGCGACACCGGCAAAGTAATGATTGTTGGCGACGATGATCAGTCGATCTACGGCTGGCGCGGGGCACAGGTAGAAAATATCCAGCGCTTCCTTAACGATTTCCCCGGCGCGCAGACGATTCGCCTGGAGCAGAACTACCGCTCAACCAGCAATATTCTCAGCGCGGCGAACGCCCTGATCGAAAACAATAACGGTCGTCTGGGTAAAAACCTGTGGACTGACGGCGCCGATGGCGAGCCGATTTCACTCTACTGTGCTTTCAATGAACTCGATGAGGCACGTTTTGTTGTTAACCGTATTAAAACCTGGCAGGAGAGCGGCGGTGCGCTGGAGCACTGTGCCATTCTCTATCGTAGTAACGCCCAGTCACGCGTGCTGGAAGAGGCGCTGTTACAGGCAAGCATGCCGTATCGTATTTATGGCGGGATGCGCTTCTTTGAACGCCAGGAAATCAAAGATGCGCTCTCCTATTTGCGCCTGATTGCAAACCGCAATGACGATGCCGCTTTTGAACGTGTGGTGAATACGCCGACGCGTGGGATTGGTGACAGAACACTGGATGTTGTACGCCAGACTTCGCGCGATCGCCAGCTGACGCTGTGGCAGGCGACACGCGAATTATTACAGGAAAAAGTACTGGCCGGTCGCGCGGCAAGTGCATTACAGCGCTTTATGGAGCTCATTGACGCGTTGGCACAGGAGACGGCCGATATGCCGTTACACGTACAAACGGACCGGGTGGTGAAAGATTCCGGCCTCTGGATGATGTACGAGCAGGAGAAAGGCGAGAAAGGCCAGACGCGTATTGAAAACTTAGAGGAACTGGTGACGGCAACCCGCCAGTTCAGCTACAACGAAGAAGACGAAGATCTCATGCCATTGCAGGCGTTTCTCTCCCATGCCGCGCTGGAGGCGGGCGAAGGGCAAGCAGATACCTGGCAGGATGCAGTACAACTGATGACACTGCACTCCGCCAAGGGACTGGAGTTCCCACAGGTGTTTATTGTCGGGATGGAAGAGGGGATGTTCCCCAGCCAGATGTCGCTGGATGAAGGCGGACGTCTGGAAGAGGAGCGTCGCCTGGCCTACGTTGGTGTGACTCGCGCTATGCAGAAACTGACGCTGACATATGCGGAAACCCGCCGTCTGTATGGTAAAGAAGCCTATCACCGTCCGTCGCGCTTTATCGGCGAGCTGCCGGAAAACTGTGTGGAAGAGGTACGTCTGCGCGCTACCGTCAGTCGTCCGGTCAGTCATCAACGTCTTGGCGCGCCGATTTCAGAGAACGATACGGGTTATAAGCTGGGCCAGCGTGTGCGTCATCCGAAGTTCGGCGAAGGGACAATTGTTAATCTTGAAGGCAGCGGCGAACACAGTCGTTTGCAGGTGGCGTTCCAGGGGCAGGGCATTAAATGGCTGGTGGCTGCCTATGCGCGCCTTGAAACAGTGTAACTTTCAGAAAAATATCATTATTTTGTAATATTCTGCTAGCCTTATACGCTGAGGGGGAAATATTACCCTTTAGCGTTTCGTTGCGTGTTGACGCCTCATTTTTGCTGGCGTAACATGCGCGCACGATCACGCTAAGAGGACATTCGCCTTGGACACACCCAGTAGATACTGGCTCAATTCCCTGTCATCCAGGAACAACTCCTAAGGCTATCTCCTTATGCTGATGGCCTTAGTGGTTGTCAGCGACCTGCTGTATTCCCGTCGCGCTGAGTCAGGCTGTTTAATGGTCTGAAACGCCAAATGTTTCTTGTGTGCCCAACCGAACTGTCCAGTCATTTTTGCATTGGGAGTCCCGGCTATGCTGAGCGCATTTCAACTGGAAAATAATCGTTTAACCCGTCTCGAAGCTGACGAAATAAAGCACCTCGCCAGTTCCGTCTGGGTTGATCTGGTCGAGCCGGACGATGACGAGCGAACCCGCGTGCAGTCTGAATTGGGGCAGAACCTGGCCACACGCCCGGAACTGGAAGACATCGAAGCGTCTGCGCGTTTTTTTGAAGATGAAGACGGCTTACACATTCACTCCTTCTTCTTCTTTGAAGATGCGGAAGACCACGCCGGTAACTCCACCGTGGCATTTACTATCCGCGAAGGTCGCCTGTTCACCCTGCGTGAGCGTGAGTTGCCGGCATTTCGTCTCTACCGCATGCGTGCCCGTAGTCAGGCAATGGTAGATGGCAACGCCTATGAATTACTGCTTGATCTTTTCGAGACCAAAATCGAACAGCTCGCCGATGAAATTGAAAACATCTATAGCGACCTGGAAAAACTGAGCCGTGTGATCATGGAAGGCCATCAGGGCGATGAATATGACGAAGCGCTGTCAACGCTGGCGGAGCTGGAAGATATCGGCTGGAAGGTGCGTCTGTGTCTGATGGATACCCAGCGTGCGCTGAACTTCCTGGTCCGTAAAGCACGTTTGCCAGGCGGCCAGCTGGAGCAGGCCCGCGAAATCCTGCGCGATATCGAATCCCTGTTGCCGCATAACGAATCCCTGTTCCAGAAAGTGAACTTCCTGATGCAGGCGGCAATGGGCTTTATCAATATTGAGCAGAACCGGATCATCAAGATCTTCTCGGTCGTTTCTGTTGTCTTCCTGCCGCCGACGCTGGTGGCATCCAGTTACGGGATGAACTTTGAGTTTATGCCTGAGCTGCACTGGAGTTTTGGCTACCCGGGCGCGATTGTCTTTATGATCCTCGCCGGGCTGGCGCCTTATCTCTACTTCAAACGTCGTAACTGGCTGTAAAGCTAAAATAAAAAGGTTCAGCCATTCTGCTGAACCTTTTTATTTACAAACCCCAGCTCTGAATACTCTTAGCGGATGTTTAATCCGCTGCCCCGCGCCCGTTGTGCATTTATATTCACCTTCAGATAAGTAAATAGCAGCATACACAACAATAGCGTGATAGGGCGCTTATCCAGATTGAAGGCAAGGGAAAGGTAGACAACTAGCCATTTCACCCGTGTATTTATCCTTGCCAGACAAAAATAAATACAGCGGGATTAAAATGTCCAAAGGCGGGTTGTAAGACGTTCGACATGCCTAAAGCAGATATCGTCGTTGAGGTTGTCGTGATTAGCCAGCTTTGCGACCTCAGCGATACGGAGTCCTGATGCCGCCTGTTTGCGGATTGTCATCCTCAACGAGAAGGGCCGAAGCGTCTGCCGCCCGATGCCGGGAATTATCGACCTCTGCGCTGAGTGTACAGTGCGTCCATCACGAATATAGCGAGAGCTACCCAAATAAACCCGAATGTCACCATTTTATCCATGCCCGGATGTTCGTCATAAAACGTCACCGCCAGCAGGAACATCAGCGTTGGGCCAATGTACTGGAAGAAACCCAGCGTCGACAGGCGCAGACGCATCGCCGCCCCGGTAAAGCACAGCAGAGGAACAGTGGTGACCACCCCGGCAGCCATCAAGAGCAAATTAAGCGACCAGCTATTTTGCGTCATATGGCTGGTAGCGCTGTTGGCAAACCCAAACAGCCAGATAGCCGCAACAGGGAGCAACCACAGTGTTTCCACCAGCATTCCGGTTTGCGCGTCGACGGCGATTTTTTTACGCAGTAGCCCATAGAAGGCGAAGCTAAAGGCCAGACCCAGCGAGATAATCGGCAAGGAACCGAAGGCCCATAACTGTACTAATACGCCACTGGCAGCCAGTATTACCGCCAGCCACTGCATGCGTCGGAAACGTTCACCAAGGAAGAGCATTCCCAGCAGGATATTAACCAGCGGGTTAATAAAATAGCCCAGGCTTGCTTCCAGGAGATGGTGGTTGTTAACTGACCAGATAAAGAGCAGCCAGTTTCCGCCAACGAGAACGGCGGATACCGCTAACAGAAAGATTTTCTTTGGCGTACGTAAAAGCTGTTTCACCTGCGACCACTGACGGCTGAGGCTTATCAGGGCGATCATAAAGAAGAAGGACCAGATAATTCGGTGAGTCAGAATTTCGTCGGCGGGAACAAACCATATGACTTTGAAATAGGCTGGCGCGACACCCCAGATAAAATAAGCGGCCAGAGCAAGTATCACTCCCAACCGCGTCTGTTTTGCATCCATCAGGAAAACTCTTTGCTGAAAAGTATCGACATTTTACCCGATTATTGCCGCTCAACCCACCATATAGGTTGCTGTAGCGCTGGCGATATAGAGCTGCTCTTCGTTATGTAGCTCAACACGGGCGACCGCAACTTTATTTCCAGCACGCAGTAGCGTACTGGTGGCGGTGAAGCGATTGCCTCGACCCGGGCGTAAATAGTCGACACGCAAATCAATGGTGCCCATTCGCGACAGACGAGCGCGCAATTCCTCTTCGGTGATGGTTTCATGGCGCGTCAGCGTGCTGCCAACGCACACCAGACCTGCGGCGACATCCAGCGCGGAGGCAATAACCCCGCCGTGTAAAATGCTCTGCGCCCAGTTTCCCACCATCATGGGCTGATTATTGAAGCTGAGTTGGGCAAAATCCTTCTCGTAGCGAGTAAGCTCCAGACCCAGCGCGCGATTGAAGGGCATATGGTAGACGAAAATCTCACCCACCAGTTTTAATGCGGATTCTGCTGTGAGGACGGCAGACATAGTGGCTCTTCCGTTAGGTTAATGAAATGTTGATTTTATGCCTCTAAATTGTTGAATTCCAGTTTAAGAAAGGATACCTGCGCAGCGTCTCAATAAATATGTAGAATAGATGTTGTAAAAATATTCAGTTCATCAACATTGTTCAGGGGAAGAAAACCGATGCGGACGTTTCTGGGTTGGTTTGTGGCATTGTGTGCGCTGCCTTTTGCGGCTTTTGCGCAGGAAGCGACAGTAAAAGAAGTTCATGATGCGCCAGCTGTGCGCGGTAGTATTATCGCGAATATGCTGCAGGAGCATGATAATCCGTTCACGCTCTATCCGTACGAATCGAACTACCTGCTTTATACCTACACCAGCGACATGAACAAGGAAGCCATTCGTTCGTATAGCTGGTCTGATGAAGCGCGTAAGGATGAAGTAAAATTCCAGCTCAGCCTGGCATTCCCGCTGTGGCGCGGAATACTCGGTCCGAATTCCGTGTTGGGCGCTTCCTATACACAAAAATCGTGGTGGCAGCTTTCTAATACGAAGGAGCCGGCTTCTTCGCCATTTCGTGAAACTAACTATGAACCTCAAATGTTTCTCGGTTTTGCCACCGATTACAGCTTTGCGGGCTGGACGTTGCGCGATATTGAGTTTGGCTTTAACCATGACTCCAATGGCCGTTCTGATCCCACATCGCGTAGCTGGAACCGCCTCTATACGCGTTTGATGGCGCAAAACGGCAACTGGCTGGTGGAGGTAAAACCCTGGTATGTTGTGGGGAACACCGACGATAACCCGGATATCACTAAATATCTGGGCCACTATCAACTGCGCGTCGGTTACCAGTATGGCGATGCCATTTTCAGCGTCAAAGGACAGTACAACTGGAACACTGGCTACGGTGGTGCAGAGGTCGGCGTAAGCTATCCGATTACCAAACATGTCCGCTTCTACACCCAGGTGTACAGCGGTTATGGCGAGTCGTTAATTGACTACAATTTCAATCAGACGCGTGTCGGTGTCGGCGTTATGCTTAACGATCTGTTTTAAGCATTGCAGTTTCATGAGCAGGCGCTGAAAATAGCGCCTGTTTTATTTTGTCGAGTGGAGTACATGTGGCGCAGGCGGAAGTATTGAATCTGGAATCGACAGCCCTGGAAGTTTTACGGGAAACCTTCGGCTACCAGCAGTTCCGTCCGGGTCAGCAACATATCATTGATACCGTGCTCGGCGGCCGCGACTGTCTGGTTGTCATGCCTACCGGTGGCGGCAAATCGCTCTGTTATCAAATTCCGGCACTGATTCTGCCCGGTCTTACGGTGGTGGTATCGCCGCTGATCTCCCTGATGAAAGATCAGGTTGATCAGTTACTGGCGAATGGCGTGGCCGCGGCCTGTCTGAACTCAACCCAAAGTCGTGAACAGCAGCTTGAGGTGATGGCTGGCTGCCGCACCGGACAAATCCGTCTGCTTTATATTGCTCCCGAGCGGCTGATGCTTGATAACTTCCTTGAGCAACTGGCGCACTGGAATCCGGTACTGCTGGCGGTCGATGAAGCGCACTGTATCTCGCAGTGGGGTCATGATTTCCGCCCGGAATATGCCGCACTCGGCCAGCTTCGTCAGTATCTGCCGTCTGTGCCTTTTATGGCATTGACCGCCACGGCGGATGACACCACACGTCGCGATATTGAACGTCTGCTGGGACTGAACGATCCGCTGATTCAGATCAGCAGTTTTGACCGCCCCAATATCCGCTATATGCTGATGGAGAAATTCAAACCGCTCGATCAGCTTCTACGCTACGTACATGACCAGCGCGGCAAGTCCGGAATTATATACTGCAACAGCCGGGCGAAGGTGGAAGACACAGCCGCTCGCCTGCAAAGCCGGGGCTTTAGCGCTGCGGCGTATCATGCCGGGCTGGAAAACGAGGTACGCGCCAGCGTGCAGGAGAAGTTCCAGCGCGACGATCTGCAAATCGTGGTCGCGACCGTCGCGTTCGGCATGGGGATCAACAAACCCAACGTGCGATTTGTGGTTCACTTTGACATTCCACGTAATATCGAGTCTTACTACCAGGAAACTGGTCGTGCCGGGCGTGATGGTCTGCCCGCCGAGGCGATGCTGTTTTACGCGCCGGAAGATATGGCCTGGCTGCGTCGTTGTCTTGAAGAAAAACCCCCCGGACAGTTGCAGGACATTGAGCGCCATAAGCTCAATGCGATGGGAGCGTTTGCCGAAGCGCAAACCTGCCGCCGCCTGGTCTTGCTCAATTACTTTGGCGAAGGGCGCCAGGAAGCTTGCGGTAACTGCGATATTTGCCTTGATCCACCACGTCAGTATGACGGACTGAAAGATGCGCAGAAGGCGCTTTCCGCTATCTATCGGGTGAATCAGCGTTTCGGTATGGGCTATGTGGTAGAAGTACTGCGGGGCGCCAACAGCCAGCGTATCCGCGACCTTGGTCATGACAAACTGCCGGTCTACGGTATTGGCCGTGAGCAGAGCCATGAGCATTGGGTAAGTGTGATCCGCCAGCTTATTCATTTAGGCCTGGTCACGCAAAACATTGCGCAGCACTCCGCATTACAACTGACCGAAGCCGCTCGCCCGGTGCTGCGTGCCGAAGTACCGCTCCAGTTGGCTGTACCGCGCATGGTGGCCCTGAAATCCCGCGTGATGCAAAAGGCGGCGGTCGGCAACTATGACCGCAAACTCTTTGCGAAGCTACGCAAATTGCGTAAAGCGATTGCCGATGAAAATAACGTGCCGCCGTACGTGGTATTCAATGACGCAACGCTGATAGAGATGGCCGAACAGATGCCCATTACGCCAGGCGAAATGCTCGGTGTTAACGGTGTTGGGGTTCGTAAGCTTGAGCGCTTTGGCCAGGAGTTTATGGCGCTGATTCGTGCCCATGTTGATGGTGATGATGAGTAGTCAGCACGGACGAAAAGTGCCAGGATAGTGACTCACTTTATTATTTTCCCGCGAGTTAACCATGTTAATGCTGTTTTTCACCGTCGCCCTGGTGCACATTGTTGCCCTGATGAGCCCCGGTCCGGATTTCTTCTTTGTGTCGCAAACTGCCGTCAGCCGCTCCCGCAAAGAGGCGATGATGGGTGTGCTCGGGATTACCACCGGCGTGATGGTGTGGGCAGGCGTTGCTCTGCTTGGTCTTAACCTGATCCTCGAAAAAATGGCGTGGCTGCACAGTATTATCATGATCGGCGGCGGCCTGTACCTGTGCTGGATGGGCTACCAGATGCTGCGTGGCGCGCTGAAAAAAGAAGAGAAAAAAGCCGATGCGCCGCAGATTGAACTGGCAACCAGCAGCGGTTGTAGCTTTATGAAGGGGCTTCTGACGAACCTTGCGAATCCAAAAGCGATTATCTATTTCGGTTCGGTGTTTTCACTGTTTGTCGGCGACAGCGTGGGCGCAGGTGCGCGCTGGGGGATCTTTATGCTGATCACGCTGGAAACCTTCGCCTGGTTTACCGTGGTGGCAAGTCTGTTTGCCTTACCGGCGATGCGCCGTGGTTATCAGCGTCTGGCGAAGTGGATTGATGGTTTTGCCGGTGCGCTGTTCGCAGGTTTCGGCATCCATCTGATTATTTCGCGCTGAGGGTTATACCGGATGGCGTCTGCCATCCGGCCATATGCCCGGTGGCGCGACCGCTGACCGGGGCTACGATGATAGACAGGATAAGGCGTTCACGCGGACGACATTACCGTCACCTCAGGCATGTCTTGCCGATGCCAGTAGCGCTCCCACCAGCATAAACAACGAACCAAATACCTTATTCAACGCTTTCATCTGGCGCGGACCTTTAATCCATGCGGCAATACGTTGCGCCAGCGTCGCATAGCCAATCATCACGATAATATCCACAACGATAGTGGTTACGCCGAGTACCACGTACTGCATCACCTGCGGCTGATTTGGCACAATAAATTGCGGGAACAGTGCGGCCAGAAAAACGATGCTTTTGGGGTTCGTCAGGTTGACGAAAACCGCGCGTTTAAACAGACGTGTACGTGATTGCGTATGTGCAAGGGTGTTGAGATCTATCGCCCCCGCAGCGCGCCACTGCTGGATACCGAGCCAAATCAGATAAGCAGCCCCGGCCCATTTCAGCACTTCAAATGCCAGTACCGAGCGTGAGAAGAGGGTACCCAGACCCACGCCGACCAGCACAATGTGAATGCCTAAGCCGGTTTGTAGCCCGGCAATGGACGCCGCAGCGCCGCGATAACCGTGGCTTATCGAGGTGGTCATGGTATTAATCGCGCCGGAGCCGGGCGATAAGCTGAGAATGATCGATGTCAGCAGATAAGCGAACCACCACTCGAAGGTCATGAGAAACTCCCTGATTGTCTGTTTTTATGCCACAATACGCTATTGTTAGCGGAATTAGCTACAGGTCACAAAAACGTTTTTGTTGCGCAAGTGAGGGCGTAGCCAATGTTCCGGCGAAACAAGGAGTGGGAAACCAGAGAAAGCGCGTTTGCCGCCTTTGCCACTGGCCCGTTAACCGACTTCTGGCGGCAACGGGAAGAGGCAGAATTTACCGGTGTGGATAATGTCCCGGTGCGCTTTGTCCGTTTCCATGCCGCCAGGCATGACAGGGTTATCGTGGTTTGCCCGGGTCGAATTGAAAGCTACGTGAAGTATGCTGAACTGGCATATGACCTGTTCCATCTCGGCTTTGATGTGCTCATCATCGACCACCGCGGTCAGGGGCGTTCCGGTCGCTTGCTGGAAGATTCTCATCGCGGTCATGTGGTCAATTTCAGTGATTATGTTGATGATCTGACGGCGTTCTGGGAACAGGAGGTAGCTCCCGGCCCGTGGCGTAAGCGTTATATTCTGGCCCATTCGATGGGCGGAGCGATTGCCACGCTCTTTGTGCAACGCTATCCACAGGCCAACTGTGATGCCATCGCCCTCTGCGCGCCGATGTTCGGCATTATTATCCATCTGCCGGACTGGATGGTGCGTCCGCTGCTGGACTGGGCGGAAGGTTACCCGC
This sequence comes from Phytobacter palmae, assembly GCA_900112785.1. GTDB lineage: Bacteria > Pseudomonadota > Gammaproteobacteria > Enterobacterales > Enterobacteriaceae > Phytobacter > Phytobacter palmae. Next base: position 59,904 of record FONB01000017.1, read on the forward strand.
GTATTCGCGAGAATTATGCCATTGGTACCGGTCGCTGGCATGCACTGCCCTTTGCGATTAACACGCTGACCCACAGCCGCGAGCGCTATCGGCGCAATCTTCGTTTTTACGCCGACGAACCTCAACTGCGCGTGGGAGGCCCAACCTGGCACTGGGTGCGGGAAGGCATCCTGGCCGGGGAGCAGGTGCTGGCAGGTGCCGCATCAGACACTTCGCCCATGTTAATTATTCAGGCAGAAGAAGAGCGTGTTGTTGATAACCGCATGCACGATCGCTTTTGTGAAATGCGCGCCGCGGCGGGCCATCCCTGCGAAGGGGGGAAGCCGCTTGTCATCAAGGGCGCGTACCATGAGATCCTCTTTGAAGAGGACGCCATGCGCTCAGTCGCGCTCAACGCTATCGTCGATTTTTTCGATCGGTATAACTAAATGAATTATTGAGGTTAACGTTTCCTATGTATCAGGTTGTTGCGTCTGATTTAGACGGCACATTGCTCTCCCCCGACCACACACTCTCCCCATACGCGAAAGAAACGTTGAAGCTGCTCACCGGGCGCGGAGTGAACTTCGTTTTCGCGACGGGTCGCCATCACGTGGATGTCGGGCAAATCCGCGATAATCTGGGGATCAAGGCATACATGATCACCTCTAACGGCGCGCGTGTTCACGATACCGATGGCAATCTGGTGTTCACTCATAATCTGGATCGGGATATTGCCAGCGATCTGTTTGGCGTGGTGCATAACAACCCGGACATCATCACTAATGTGTATCGCGATGATGAGTGGTTTATGAACCGCCACCGCCCGGATGAAATGCGTTTCTTCAAAGAGGCGATTTTCCAGTATTCCCTGTATGAGCCGGGCATGCTGGAGCCTGAGGGTATCAGCAAAGTCTTCTTTACCTGCGAAACCCACGAACAACTGCTGCCGCTGGAGCAGGCGATTAATGCCCGCTGGGGCGATCGCGTGAATGTCAGTTTCTCGACGCTGACCTGCCTGGAAGTCATGGCCGGCGGTGTGTCGAAAGGGCACGCGCTGGAAGCTGTTTCGAAGGCGCTCGGTTACAGTCTGCAAGAGTGCATTGCGTTTGGCGATGGCATGAATGATGCGGAAATGCTCTCCATGGCCGGTAAAGGTTGCATTATGGGTAATGCGCATCAGCGCCTGAAGGATTTGCATCCGGAACTGGAAGTCATTGGCACCAACGCCGACAACGCCGTGCCGAATTACCTGCGTAAACTTTATCTGAGCTGATTTGATGGTCGTTTATTGACCAGTTGTCAACTTAATACTTCGCTACAATGAGTGTTCCTTATCCTGAGAGACATTCATTGTGGCGTTACTCATCATCACCACCATCCTGTGGGCCTTTTCCTTTAGCCTGATTGGCGAGTACCTTGCCGGGCACGTCGACAGCTATTTTTCGGTGCTGATGCGCGTGGGGCTGGCGGCTCTGGTTTTCTTACCGTTCCTGCGCCCCCGTGGACAGACGCTTAAAACGATCCTGCTCTATATGCTGGTGGGGGCGATGCAGCTTGGCATCATGTACCTGTTCAGCTTCCGTGCTTACCTCTATTTGAGCGTGTCGGAATTCCTGCTATTCACCGTTTTGACGCCGCTTTATATCACGCTGATTTATGATCTTCTCAGCAAGCGGCGCTTACGCTGGGGCTACGCCCTCAGCGCGCTACTGGCGGTAGTTGGCGCGGCGATTATCCGCTATGACAAAGTCAGCGATCACTTCTGGACGGGCCTGATGTTTGTGCAGCTCGCCAATATCAGTTTTGCCATTGGCATGGTGGGGTATAAGCGTCTGATGGAAACGCGCCCGATGCCGCAGCACAACGCGTTTGCGTGGTTTTATCTTGGTGCCGCTATTGTGGCTGTTATCGCCTGGTTCCTGCTGGGGAATGCGCAAAAACTGCCGACCACCAACCTGCAATGGGGCATTCTGGTGTGGCTGGGAGTAGTGGCTTCCGGGCTGGGCTATTTTATGTGGAACTACGGGGCGACGCAGGTGGATGCCGGTACGCTTGGCATCATGAATAACGTACATGTCCCGGCCGGGCTGCTGGTTAACCTTGCCATCTGGCAGGAGCAGCCGCACTGGCCGAGTTTTATCATTGGTGGGACGGTGATACTGGCCTCGCTATGGGTCCATCGGCGCTGGGTCGCTCCGCGCTCCGCACAAAGGGCAGATGGTCGCACGCGTGGTTCCGCGCTGAGCGAATAAATGCCTCGGTGACTGGCTGGCGCTGCTCGCCATCGCGTACAGCAGCGTACAACCGGCTCCATAATCCCTCGCCCAGGGTTTTGGTCACCACCAGACCCTGGCGTTCAAAACTTTCTACTACCCAGTGCGGCAGGGCGGCTATGCCCATCCGCGCCGCCACCATCTGAATCAACAGCAGCGTATTGTCCACGCTTTTAAGCTGCGGGCTGATGCCTGCCGGTTGCAGAAAATGACGCCAGATATCAAGGCGGCTACGCTGCACCGGATAAATCAGTAATGTCTCTGTAGCCAGATCTTCCGGGGTGATCCGTGTGCGTGAGGCCAGTGGGTGATCCGGGGAGAGTACCAGACGTACTTCAAAATCAAACATCGGCGAATAGTGCAAACCGCTGCGCGGCAGGATGTCAGAGGTCATCACCAGATCCAGCTCGCCCTGCGAAAGCGCGGGTTGCGGGTCGAAGGTGACGCCCGATTTAAAATCCATTTCCACATGTGGCCATTGGGTGCGGAAACTCTCCAGCGCCGGGGTCAGCCACTGAATACAGCTATGGCATTCAATCGCGATTCGCAGGCGGGTCTGTTGCGGCTCATTGCAGGCCTGTAATGCGCTGCTGATTTGCGGCAGTACCTGATTCGCCAGTTGCAGCAGGATTTCTCCTTGCGGCGTAAAGCGTAGAGGCTGGCTTTTGCGCACAAAGAGCCGAAAGCCAAGGCGCTGTTCCAGATCGCTGAACTGGTGGGAAAGTGCGGATTGCGTCTGATGCAATGCTGCCGCCGCGGCAGCCAGCGACCCGCAGTTCCGTAACGCCTGTAGCGTTTTCAGATGTTTAATTTCGATCATGAAAGTCCTTCACTTCGGCATGACAAATTTGCGCTTGAGGAATATACAGTAACCGCCAAATATGGATGTGTAAACATCTGGACGTCCAAAATCCTTCGTCTTTTAAATTTATGGTGCGTTGGCTGCGTTTACTCGCCCCGGTCACTTACCCCAGTAAGCTGCCGGGGATGAGCAACCTGGTAGCCTTCCCTGAATTCAAAATCCATAGGCTTTACATATAATTAGAGGAAGTAAAATGACAATACTGAATCACACCCTCGGTTTTCCTCGCGTTGGCCTGCGTCGCGAGCTGAAAAAAGCGCAAGAAAGTTACTGGGCGGGTAACTCCTCCCGTGAAGAGCTGCTGGCGACAGGGCGCGAACTGCGTGCTCGCCACTGGGATCAGCAAAAAGCGGCGGGCATCGATCTGCTGCCGGTGGGGGATTTCGCCTGGTACGACCATGTTCTGACCACCAGCCTGCTGCTCGGCAACGTCCCGGCTCGTCATCAGAACAGCGACGGCTCCGTCGATATCGACACCCTGTTTCGCATAGGTCGTGGCCGCGCACCCACCGGTGAACCGGCGGCAGCGGCGGAAATGACTAAATGGTTCAACACCAACTATCACTATATGGTGCCGGAGTTCGTCAAAGGTCAGCAGTTCAAACTGACCTGGACGCAACTGCTGGATGAAGTGGATGAGGCGCTGGCGCTGGGCCACAAGGTGAAGCCTGTCCTGCTGGGGCCAGTGACGTACCTGTGGCTGGGGAAAGTGAAAGGTGAGCCGTTTGACCGCCTGAGCCTGCTCAATGACATCCTGCCGGTCTACCAGCAGGTGCTGGCTGAGCTGGCAAAACGCGGCATCGGGTGGGTACAGATCGACGAACCCGCGCTGGTACTTGAGCTACCACAAGAATGGCTGGATGCCTTCAGACCGGCTTATGACGCACTTACAGGCCAGGTGAAACTGCTGTTGACCACCTATTTCGAAGGTGTGACGCCGAACCTCGACACCATTATCACGCTGCCAGTGCAGGGTCTGCACGTTGATCTGATTCACGGTAAAGATGACGTTGCTGAACTGCACGCACGCCTGCCCGCTGACTGGCTGCTCTCGGCAGGGCTGGTGAACGGTCGTAACGTCTGGCGTGCCGATTTGAGCGCGAAATATGCACAGATTAAAGCGGTGGCAGGGCAACGCCCGTTGTGGGTAGCCTCTTCGTGTTCCCTGCTGCACAGCCCGATTGATCTGAGCGTGGAGACGCGTCTCGATGCGGAGGTGAAGAGCTGGTTTGCCTTCGCTCTGCAAAAATGTGAAGAGTTGGCGCTATTGCGTGATGCGCTGAACAGCGGAGATACCACTGCAATTGAGGCATGGAGCGCCCCGATTCAGGCGCGCCGCCACTCAACCCGTGTGCACAATACCGCTGTTGCGCAGCGTCTTGCAGCTATCACCGCAGAGGACAGCCAGCGTACCAGCACTTATGAAGAGCGTGCCAAAGCACAGCGCGCCCGCTTTAACCTGCCCGCATGGCCGACGACGACCATCGGCTCCTTCCCGCAGACCACCGAGATCCGTGGTCTGCGCCTGGACTTTAAAAAGGGCAATCTGGATGCGAACAACTACCGTACCGGTATCGCTGAACACATCAGGCAGGCGATTGTAGAGCAGGAGCATTTAGGCCTGGACGTGCTGGTCCACGGTGAGGCCGAGCGTAACGATATGGTGGAATACTTTGGCGAGCATCTCGACGGTTTTGTCTTTACCCAGAACGGTTGGGTGCAGAGCTACGGCTCCCGCTGCGTGAAGCCGCCGGTGGTGATTGGCGATGTCAGCCGACCGGAAGCGATCACCGTGGAGTGGGCGAAGTACGCCCAGTCACTCACCAACAAGCCGGTAAAAGGCATGCTGACAGGACCGGTGACGATTCTGTGCTGGTCCTTCCCGCGTGAAGACGTGAGCCGGGAAACCATCGCCAGACAGATTGCGCTGGCGCTGCGCGATGAAGTAGCAGATCTGGAAGCCGCCGGTATTGGCATCATCCAGATTGACGAACCGGCCCTGCGTGAAGGGCTGCCGCTGCGCCGTCGCGACTGGGATGCGTATCTGGAGTGGGGCGTGGAGGCTTTTCGCATCAGTGCGGCCGTGGTGAGAGATGACACCCAGATCCACACCCACATGTGTTATTGCGAGTTTAACGACATCATGGATTCCATCGCTGCGCTGGATGCCGATGTGATCACTATTGAGACTTCGCGTTCTGATATGGAACTACTGGAGTCGTTCAAAGAGTTCGATTATCCGAATGAAATCGGGCCGGGCGTATATGACATTCACTCGCCGAACGTACCGAGCGTGGAGTGGATCGAAGCCTTACTGAAAAAAGCGGCGCAGCGTGTTCCGGCTGAGCGTCTGTGGGTGAACCCGGACTGCGGCCTGAAAACGCGCGGCTGGCCAGAGACCCGCGCCGCGCTGGCAAACATGGTAAAAGCGGCGCAGAACCTGCGCCAGGCGTAATGTCCAGCGCACCGTCCGGTCAGGATGGTGCGCTATTCCTCTTCCCGACACAGCCACTGTGTGCGGCGCTGTGCCAGCAAGTCGCGCTGGCGGCCTGTGGGGGCTCTGTCGCTCACCACATAATGAAAGTCGCCGATATCGCCGTTGCGGCACATCGCCCGGCGGCCAAACTTGGTGCTGTCGACCACCAGCACATTGACTTCCGCGCTGGCGACCAGCGCCTGACGCGCCACCACCTCTTCGTCGTTGAAATCATATAACTCACCCTCTTCGCCAATGCCGCCGACAGACACCACGCCGATATCCACGCGATAACGGCGAAAGAAGGTCAGGGCGTCACTGCCGATCACATCCAGATCGCGCTTACGCACACGACCGCCCGCGACAGTCAGTGCGCAACCAGGGAGCAGACTAAGCGGGGTGGCGGCGTGCAGGTTATTGGTACACACCGCCAGACGGATATCGTCCGGCAGGGCACGCGCTACCATTTCCACCGTGGTGCCGGTACCGAGAAAGCAGCTTTGCGCCTCGCTGAGTAACTGCGCGACCCGTTCGCCAATCCAGCGTTTGCCGTTAACGTTGACGATCTCGCGCTGTTGATAACCAATATTTTCGCGAGCGAAAGGGGCGACCATGCCATGACGGCGCAATAACAGCCCTCGCGCGGTGAGTTCACGCAAATCGCTGCGCACGGTTTGCAGCGAGACGCCGAAATAGTGCGCCAGTTGTTCAATGCTACTCTCACCGTGCTCTGTCACGATGGCGACAATCGCGCTGCGACGTGCTTCTGGAGTCATATTTGCATCCGGCAGTGGGGATTTGCGCTCATGCTATCCGGCGAATATGAAATTATTACTACGAAAAAAACGGGTCATATTTCTGTCAGATTCCCTTGTTTTAATCGTCACAACGAAAACCAAGGGGACGAAACCATGAGTAAGAAAATTGCGCTGGCAGCGGCTTTGCTGGCTTTCATGAGTGGTAGCGCTTTCGCAAAATCCACTCTGACGCTTTATACCAGCCAGCCAACCGAAGACGCGCAAATGACGGTAAGCGCTTTTGAACAGGCGCATCCGGACGTCGAAGTAAAATGGATTCGCGATGGGACCGCAAAGCTGATTGCCCGTATGCAGGCCGAAATTTCTGCCGGTGGCGCCAGCCCGGATGTCTTACTCATTGCTGATAGCGTGTCGATGGAGTCCCTGAAACAGCAAAATCTGCTGACGGCTTACAAATCACCGCAGGCCAGCCGCTACGATGCACAGTTGTATGATAAAGACGGCTACTACTACGGCACGAAACTTATCACCACGGGCATTGCGTATCACAGCAAAGCCCCGGTGAAGCCAGAATCCTGGCAGGATCTGCTCAAGCCTGAGCTGAAAAACATGACCACCTTACCAAGCCCGCTCTATTCCGGCGCCGCGCAGATTCATATGGCGACGTTAATGAATGATCCGCAACTGGGCTGGCAGTATTACGAGAAACTGAAAGAAAACGGCGCGATGCCGCAGAGTGGTAACGGCGGCGTGATGAGTGCTATCACCTCCGGCAGCAAAGCCTACGGCGTACTGGTGGATTACATGGCGATCCGCGAGAAAGCCAAAGGCGCGCCGATTGAGTTCGTCTTCCCGAAAGAGGGTGTCAGCATCGTCACCGAGCCGGTTGCCATGATGAAAGGGGCGAAAAACCCTGAGGGCGCGAAAGCCTTCATTGATTTTGTCCTCTCCGCAGACGGGCAGAAGCTGGTGCTCAAACAGGGTTACCTGACGGCGGACGCGAGTTTGCCGGTTCCGCAGGGTTTCCCGGCGCGTGACACCATTAAACTGATGCCATACGACCCGGCAAAAGCGCTGGCTGATACCGAAGCAAACAAAAAGCGTTTTGCCGATCTGTTCGGGAACCGCTAAGTCATGACGGACATGACACTGAATCAGTCTGCCGCCAGCAGCCCGCCGAAAGGGCTGCTATGGCTTTTACTCGCGCTGATCGCTTTGCTGAGCCTGCTTCCCAGCCTGCGACTGCTTTTTTCCGCCCTCTTTGACTGGCAGCAAGGTAGCCACAGTAGCCTGTGGCGAGTGATGAGCAGTAAATCCACCTGGGTTGCGCTGTACAACAGTCTCTATACCAGCGGCCTGGGCACGGTGCTGTCGCTGCTGTTGGGCAGTTTTTTTGCCTTTTGCCTGGCCCTGACCGATATTCGCGGCAAGCGGATTTGGGTCTTTTTGTTCATGTTGCCGATGATGATCCCTCCGCAGGTCACCGCCCTGAGTTGGCTGCAGCTGTTTGGCCCCAGCAGCATTTTGCTCAACAGTATCGGGCTTGCGCCGGGGTTTGGCAGTAGCAATCCTCTTTATTCGCCGGAAGGCATAGCGCTGTTGCTTGGGATCCAGCATGCGCCGCTGGTCTTTCTGGCCCTGCGCACGCAGTTACAGTGCCTGCCAAAAGAGCAAATAGAAGCCGCGCGTCTGAATGGCGCGTCGTTGTGGCGGGTATTTATCGATATCGTATTGCCGCTATGCCGCACCGCGCTGTGGGCCGGAGCGGCGATTGCGTTTGTCTCCGCACTGGGTAACTTCGGTATTCCCGCCATGCTCGGTATACCCATTTCCTATTTCGTTCTGCCGATTCAGATTTACCAGACGCTCTCCAGCTTTGGTCCGTCGATGCTAAATGACGTTGCGGCGCTGTCTGTGCTGATGGGCATTCTCGCCATTGGTATCGTGACCTTGCAGGGCGTTATGCAGCGCCGCCATGCTTTACCGCTTATCGGAATGGCCGGGCGGGCGCTCAGTTTTCAGTTAGGCAAATGGCGACTGGCGACCGAAGTGCTGCTGGGGATGGTGTTATTCGCCATTCTGCTGGCACCGCTGCTGGCGTTGATTGCAACGTCACTGGTCCCCACCCTGGGCGTGCCGCTGAATGCCGATACGCTGACCTTTGCCGCCTGGGGAGCGATGTTTGATAACCAGAGCGCCACCTGGCGAGCACTTACTAACAGCATCACGCTTTCCGTGAGCGCCTCGCTGGTTTTGATGTTGCTGTGTCTGCCGCTGGCGTGGCTGCTGGTGCGTTTCCCCAGCCGCCCGCTACGGTGGTTGTACAGCGTTATTGATATTCCCTACACCCTGCCGGGCGTGGTGCTGGCAATTGCTTTTATTTTGCTGTTTGCTCGTCCGCTGCCGCTGGTGGGCATCAGCCTGAGCGGGACGCTGACCATCATTTTCCTCGCCTACCTTGCCCGCTTCCTGACGGTCTGCCTAAAGCCGGTGCATAACAGCATGCTGCAGCTCGATCCGGCGATGGAAGAGGCGGCAAGTCTGGCCGGTGCCAACTTCTCTCAGCGTCTGCGCCATATTGTGCTGCCGTTGCTCGCTCCCGCCGCATTTGCCGGGGCGCTGCTGGTCTTTCTGACCGCCGTTAATGAACTGACCGTCTCGGCGCTATTGTGGAGCGCGGGCAAAGAGACGCTCGGCGTGGTGATTTTTAATCTCGACGAAAGCGGCAACAAGGTGCTGGCCTCGGCGATTTCCGTGTTAGTCGTGGGGCTGGTGGCCTGCGTCATGTTATTGCTGAGTAGTCTTGGCAAATATTTACCCAAAGGAGTTATCCCGTGGCAGAGCTAAAACTGGAACGGCTGAACAAGGTATTTGGTGAACAGGCTGTCGTGCGGGATCTGAACCTGACCATTCCAGAAGGGGCGTTCACCGCTCTGCTGGGGCCGAGTGGCTGCGGCAAAACCACCACACTGCGGATACTCGCCGGGCTTGAACATCTCTCCTCCGGACGTTTGTTGCTGGGGGATCGCCTGCTGGCAGACGCGCGGGTGCATATGCCGCCGGAGACCCGCGATATGGGAATGGTGTTTCAGTCTTATGCCCTCTGGCCACATATGACAGTGGCGGAAAACGTGGGTTATCCGCTGAAATTGCGCAAAGTGAATGGCGCTGCGCGCCAGAAGCAGGTGATGGAAGCGCTGGATGTGGTGGAACTTGGCGCTTATGCCGGGCGCTCGCCGCAGGAACTCAGCGGCGGTCAACGTCAGCGTGTGGCACTGGCCCGTTGCCTGGTGTCGGAACCGGAAGTGGTGTTACTGGATGAACCGCTGGCGAACCTTGACCGTCATCTGCGCGCCACCATGGAGCAGACGTTTCGCGAGTTTCACCGTCGTACCGGGGCGACATTCGTCTATGTCACCCATGATCAGGCCGAAGCGATGGCGCTGGCCAGCCATATTGCAGTGATGCATCAGGGGGAATTAATGCAGTGGGGTGCGCCGCAGACGCTGTATCAGCATCCACAAAATGCCTGGGTGGCCAGGTTTATCGGCAAAGGAAGCATTCTGTCGCTGGCGGCCCGGCACCCGGCATCGCAGTTGGATAGTCTGCAACTGCATGAAGGTCTCGCGCCCGACACTACCCAGCCGCGTCAGCAGGTCCTGGTTCGTCCGGAACATGTCGTGGTGGGTGATACGGGCTTACAGGCAACGGTGGAAAGTTGCATTTTCCAGGGAGAACGCTACCTGCTGGAACTGCGTCTGCCGGACGGACAGCGCTTAAGTGCTTTCCATTCTTTACCGTTGCGTGAACAGCAGAGCACAGGCGTGCGCCTGATGCAGGGATGGTGCCTGGAGGCGGCGTGACGGTACAGATTGAGATTATCAGCGGGACAGGACATAAAGCTCCCGCAGCGATTCTGGTTTCTACGCCCCGGCAACGTATTTTGCTGGATGCAGGCGGTGCGCTGGATCCGCATGCGGAACTCTGGCCAGTACCGGAAAAGATCGATGCGATCCTGTTAAGCCATGATCATGTCGATCATATCGGCGGTTTACATCGTCTTGCGCCGCACATTCCGGTTTATTGTACGCAGACCACGGCACAATCATTACCCGCTGGGCATAACGTCCACCCTATTGCGGTGCGTGGCCAATTCCGATTGGGCAACATAACGGTAACAACGGGCAGTTGTGGGCACGCCTGGGGTGGGGTGTGGTTTCATCTTGATGTGGCAGGCGGCCTGTTTTATAGCGGCGATATCAGCATGGAATCGGCGCTGTTTCGCTTTGACACACCGCCGCCTGCGCAGACAGCGCTGGTGGATGCGTCATACGGGCTCTATAACGTTTCGCAACGTCAGCAGTGGGATAAATTGCGCGAACGTCTGACGCAGCCTGTGCTGTGTCCGGTGCCGCCGTCAGGCCGGGCGGTGGAACTGGCGCTGCTGTTAGCGCGTGAGGGACGTACCGACATCGTACTTGATGCGCCTTGTCAGGAGATGCTCAGGCAAATGGCCGCGCATAATGACGGCAGTTTGCGCCAGGAGGTGGAGGCGGATTTGCAACAGCTTTTGTGCACGCTTCCGGCGTTTTCCGCTCAGTCATCGCTAATACTGGCAGCAGATCCTGATGGGCAAAGTGGGATGGCGGGCGAACTGCGTCGACGCAAAGATTTCCATCACCGAACGCTGTTTACGGGTCATATGAATCGCCTTAATCATCAACAATGGCTGGCCGGTGACGTGGATTTTTGTCGCTGGAATGTGCATCCAACTCTCAATACCTTAATGTTGTTAGTGTCGATGCTAAAGTGCAGCAGGCTGGTGCCGATGTTTACTCATGTAGAGGACATTCAGCACTGGCAGTTCGCACCTGGATGTCACATCGTTACACAGAATATTTTGGGGGTGGAATTATGCCACTGATATGCAAACCCTTTGTTTTCGTTCGCCACGGCGAGACGCCGCTTAACCGCGATAAAGTGATTGGCGGGAGTACGGATGTGCCGCTGACCGACGAAGGGGAGCAGCAGGCACGTTCCGCTGCACCCATTCTGGGCCGTTATGACTGGAATGGGGTGGCGGTGAGTTCGCTCAGGCGGGCTCAGCGTACCCTTGAACTGGCACTGCCTGGCGCGGAGCATGTTGTTATGCCGGATTTATGTGAACGCGACTGGGGCGAGCTGGAAAACCGTCCGCTGGCCGAGCTGACCCCCTATGAAAGCACGCCTCCTGGCGGCGAAAGCTGGGAGACGTTCTGCACCCGCGTCACGGATGCCCTTAACAGCCTGCTGGAAAAATATGACACGCCGTTGATTGTGGCGCATTCCGGTGTTTACCGGGTGATCCGTTACCACGCCTTCGGCACGCCTTATGGCGATCGCGTGGGTAACGCGGTGCCTATGTGGATCTCTCCCGGCGAAACGCCACAAGAGTGGCAGATTGTCCCACTGGCGGAACGCGATTAAGCGGCACGAGATACAAGAAGTGCTGCGGGCAACACAGGCCATATTTTCCTATGTCGCACCGCATGGGCAGTATTAGCGTGATACGCCGCCGTAGCGGGCGAACCACTCCAGCATCCGGCGCCAGCCATCTTTGGCCGATTCTTCATGGTAGCTGGGACGATAATCGGCGTTAAACGCGTGCCCGGCATCAGGGTAAACAACGATCTCGGCGTGCGCGTTGGCGGCGCGTAACGCCTGACGCATTATGTCGACAGTTTCCAGAGAGATCCCGGTATCCTGCGCGCCATACAGACCAAGCACTGGCGCATTGAGGTCGGTGGCGATATCTACCGGATGTTTCGGTGAATTCAGTGATTTTTGTCCCACCAGTTTTCCATACCAGGCGACCGCTGCCTTCAGTTGCGGGTTATGCGCCGCGTACAGCCAGGCAATCCTTCCCCCCCAGCAAAAACCGGTCGCCAGAAGGCGATGGGCATCACCGCCGTTACGTGCCGCCCAGTTGGCAACATGGTCGAGGTCGGCCAGCACTTGCGCATCGGGTACCTTCATGACCAGTCCATCATAAAGGGTCTGAATATCGGCGAAATCATTCGGATCGCCCTGACGAAAATAGAGTTCCGGTGCCACGGCCAGATACCCTTCGAGGGCAAGGCGACGGCAAAGGTCGCGAATATGTTCATGTACGCCAAAGATTTCCTGAATCACCAGTACAACGGGCAGGGGATCTGAGGCATTTTTAGGCCGCGCATGGTAGGCAGGCATGCTGTCGCCCTGGCTTGGAATCGTGGTTTCGCCTGCGATGATGGCGTCTTCCGGGGTGTGTAGTGTGGTTGAAGCGTGAGGTGATGCCGCCGGTGCGAAGCCCGGTAATGTATTTGTTGTCATGGCGTTCTCCATACCCTTTATTTAGCGCTCCACTAACTATAGTCCGACAGAGCGCAAATCATCCTGTACGAAAAAGGCTATCTTTTGAGCAGGGCGAAAAGATTGAATGTGTTAATGTGATGTTTATCACTATTTTATGGAAATGTTATGCAAACAAATTGCATCATGGCGATCTGAGTCACGAAATTAAGCGCATGCCTTCTGTAAAGTACCGTTTTGCTTCTTCTGACTAAACCTGATCACAGAGGAGTTTTTATGTCCAAGTCTGATGTTTTTCATCTCGGCCTCACCAAAAACGATTTACAAGGGGCTACGCTTGCCATCGTTCCGGGCGATCCTGAGCGTGTGGAAAAGATCGCCGCGCTGATGGATAAGCCGGTTAAGCTGGCATCTCATCGCGAGTTCACCTCCTGGCGCGCTGAACTGGATGGCAAAGCTGTCATTGTCTGCTCCACCGGTATCGGCGGCCCGTCAACCTCTATCGCTGTGGAAGAACTGGCCCAACTGGGTATCCGCACTTTCCTGCGTGTCGGTACGACAGGCGCTATTCAGCCAAACATTAACGTTGGCGATGTACTGGTGACTACCGCCTCCGTACGTCTGGACGGTGCAAGCCTGCATTTTGCGCCGATGGAATACCCGGCCGTGGCTGACTTCGAGTGCACCACCGCGCTGGTGGCTGCGGCGAAAGAGGTTGGGGCAACCACCCATATCGGCGTGACCGCCTCATCGGATACCTTCTATCCAGGCCAGGAACGTTATGACACCTTCTCTGGTCGCGTGGTGAGCCGTTTCAAAGGTTCTATGGAAGAGTGGCAGTCAATGGGCGTGATGAACTACGAAATGGAATCAGCAACATTGCTGACCATGTGCTCCAGCCAGGGCCTGCGTGCCGGGATGGTGGCGGGCGTTATCGTCAACCGTACTCAGCAGGAAATTCCAAACGCTGAGACCATGAAACAAACGGAAAGCCATGCGGTGAAAATTGTGGTGGAAGCCGCGCGCCGTCTGCTGTAAAGGGTTCCTTGCGTATGAAGGCCGGCATGTCCGGCCTTTTGTTTATCTGCTGTTTCCAGAGGCGGGATTAATCCGTATTTCGCCCGCCTGCCACGTTTGCAGTTCACAATAAAAACAACCGATTCAATCCCGACACTTTCCGAACATGGGCTTAATGAACTGTTCAGCGGAAGGTTGAAACATAGGGCAATCTCGCCCAATCTGTTACACTTCACGAACATTTTCTTCAATAGCAGGCACTAAGATGGCGGAAGATTCAAAAGAGACGACGCACTTTGGTTTTCAGACCGTCGCCAAAGATCAAAAAGCCGAGATGGTGGCACATGTGTTCCACTCGGTGGCCGCAAAATATGATGTCATGAACGACTTAATGTCGATGGGCATTCACCGTTTGTGGAAACGTTTTACGATCGACTGTAGCGGCGTGCGTCGCGGACAAAAAGTTCTCGATTTGGCCGGGGGAACCGGCGACCTGACGGCTAAATTCTCTCGTCTGGTCGGCGAAACAGGTCAGGTTGTGCTGGCAGATATTAACGAGTCCATGCTCAAAATGGGCCGCGAAAAACTGCGCAATATCGGTGTTATCGGCAACGTCGAATATGTCCAGGCGAATGCCGAAGCGTTGCCGTTTCCGGACAACACCTTTGACTGCATCACCATCTCTTTTGGTTTGCGTAACGTCACTGAAAAAGAGAGCGCCCTGCGTTCCATGTACCGCGTTCTTAAACCGGGTGGACGCCTGCTGGTGCTGGAGTTTTCCAAACCGATTATTGAACCGCTGAGCAAAGTGTATGACGCCTACTCGTTCCATGTGCTGCCGCGCATCGGGCAACTGGTAGCCAGCGATGCGGAAAGTTACCGCTATCTGGCGGAATCCATCCGCATGCACCCGGATCAGGAAACCCTGAAAGCGATGATGCAGAGCGCGGGGTTTGAAAATGTCGATTACTACAACATGACCGCAGGCATTGTTGCGCTGCATCGTGGCTACAAGTTCTGACAGGAGTTCACATGCCTTTTAAGCCACTGGTGACTGCGGGTGTTGAGCGTGTGCTGAATACCTTTTTTTATCGCGAGCGGGCGCTTAAACCTGCCCGTCAGCGATTGCAGGGAAAAGTGTTGCGCATTGCGCTAAAAGAGTTTGCTTCGCCGCTGGTGCTGGCTTTTAGTGAACGCCAGGTCGATGTGCTGGGCGAATGGGAAGGCGAAGCTGATTGCACGGTAATTACCCAGCTTCGCGTTTTGCCCGGGCTGCGCGACAGAAAGCAGTTAACTGCGCTGATTCGCTCGGGCGAACTGGAAGTGCAGGGCGATATCCAGGTGGTGCAAAATCTTGTTGCGCTGATGGACCTGGCCGAATTCGATGTCGCGGAACTGCTGGCCCCTTATACCGGCGATGTCGCTGCTGAGGGGATTGGCAAGGCGCTGCGTAATGGCGTGTTTCTGGTGCGCCATGGCTTTGAGCGCCAGCAGCGCTATGTGGCAGAAGTTATTACCGAAGAATGGCGTCTGGCTCCAGGGGCACTGGAAGTGGCCTGGTTTGCGGAAGAAACAGCCGCTATGGAACGTGCGGTTGATGCATTCAGCCAACGCCTGGATAAACTGGAGGGCAAATGACGCCAGGAGAAATACGGCGCCTCTATTTCATCATCCAGACCTTTTTGAGTTACGGCCTTGATGAGCTTATCCCTGTCATGCGTATTACGTTGCCGCTGCGACTCTGGCGACGCACGCTTTTCTGGATGCCCAACCGGCATAAAGAGAAAGCGCTTGGGGTACGCTTACGCCTGGCGCTACAGGAGTTAGGTCCGGTATGGATTAAATTCGGGCAAATGCTCTCTACCCGACGCGACCTCTTCCCCCCGCACATCGCCGATCAACTGGCCATGTTGCAGGACAAAGTGGCTCCTTTCGATGGCGTTCTTGCCAAACAACAGATTGAAAAAGCGATGGGCGGTCTGCCCGTTGATGCATGGTTTGATGATTTCGAGATTGAACCGCTGGCATCCGCCTCCATTGCCCAGGTTCATACCGCGCGGTTGAAAGAGAACGGCAAAGAGGTGGTCATTAAAGTTATCCGCCCGGACATTCTGCCGATTATCAAAGCGGACTTAAAATTGATTTACCGTCTGGCCGGTTGGGTGCCGCGTTTGCTGCCGGACGGGCGTCGTCTGCGCCCGCAAGAAGTGGTGCGCGAGTACGAAAAAACGTTGATCGACGAACTCGATTTACTCCGTGAATCGGCGAACGCTATCCAGCTGCGACGTAATTTCGAAGATAGCCCGATGCTCTATATCCCCGAAGTGTATCCGGACTACTGTAGCCAGAACATGATGGTGATGGAGCGTATCTACGGCATCCCTGTCTCCGATGTGGCGACACTGGAGAAAAACGGTACCAACATGAAATTGTTGGCTGAACGTGGTGTTCAGGTGTTCTTCACCCAGGTCTTTCGCGACAGTTTCTTTCATGCAGATATGCATCCGGGTAATATTTTCGTCAGCTTTGAACACCCGGAAAATCCACAGTATATCGGTATTGACTGCGGGATCGTCGGGTCGCTGAACAAAGAAGATAAGCGTTATCTTGCGGAAAACTTTATCGCTTTCTTCAATCGTGACTACCGTAAAGTGGCTGAGCTGCATGTTGATTCCGGCTGGGTGCCGCCGGATACCAACGTCGAAGATTTCGAGTTCGCCATTCGTACCGTGTGCGAACCGATTTTTGAAAAGCCGCTGGCGGAAATATCGTTTGGCCATGTGTTGCTGAACCTGTTTAACACCGCACGCCGCTTCAATATGGAAGTCCAGCCGCAGCTGGTACTGTTGCAGAAAACCCTGCTTTATATTGAAGGCGTGGGACGTCAGCTTTATCCGCAGCTGGATTTATGGAAAACGGCGAAGCCATTCCTGGAGTCGTGGATTAAAGATCAGGTGGGTATACCGGCGTTGTTGAAAGCGGTGAAAGAGAAAGGCCCCTTCTGGATCGAGAAAATGCCAGAGCTTCCTGAACTGGTATACAACAGCTTGCGACAGGGTAAGCAATTGCAACATAGCGTCGACAGGATCGCGAACGAGTTGCAGACCCATCATGTGCGCCAGGGTCAATCCCGTTATCTGTTTGGCATCGGCGCGACGCTGATGGTGAGTGGAACCCTGTTGCTGATTAACCGACCGGAGTGGGGTTACTCGCCGGGTTGGTTAATGGCTATCGGTTTGTTAACCTGGATTGTCGGTTGGCGCAAAACTCGCTGATTTTCACATCGCCCCTGGGAGGCACGGTAACGTATACTGTGGCTTGTTTTCATCATCTCCTACAGAGGACTATGTATGGGTGGTATCAGTATTTGGCAGTTGTTGATTATTGCGGTTATCGTCGTGCTGCTGTTTGGAACGAAAAAACTCGGCTCTATCGGTTCCGATTTAGGTGCATCGATCAAAGGCTTTAAAAAGGCCATGAGCGATGATGACAAGCAAGACAAAGACAAATCTGCAGAGGATGCGGATTTCACTGCTAAATCTCTTGCTGATAAGCAAGAGGACGCGAAGAAAGATGAAAAGCGTCACGACAAAGAACAGGTGTAATTCGTGTTTGATATTGGTTTTAGCGAACTGTTATTAGTCTTCGTCATCGGTCTGGTCGTACTGGGGCCGCAGCGTTTACCCGTTGCGGTGCGTACGATTGTTGGCTGGATCCGCGCGCTGCGCTCGCTGGCGACGACGGTGCAAAATGAGCTGACTCAGGAGCTTAAGCTGCAGGAATTTCAGGACAGCCTGAAGAAAGTTGAGAAAGCCAGCCTGGAAAACCTGACGCCGGAACTGAAGGCTTCAATGGACGAACTGCGTCAGGCGGCCGAGTCGATGAAACGTTCATATACCGTCAACGATCCGGAAAAGGCCAGCGATGAAGCGCACACAATCCATAACCCGGTTGTGAAAGGTAACGAAGCGCAGCACGAAGGCGTCACTCCGGCAACGGCGGAAGCGCAGGCCAGCGCACCGGAACAGGCTCCTGCTATTCAGGATGCGCCCGAGGCGAAAAAAACGGTAACTCAGGCTGCAGAAGCGAAAACGGCTTCTGAGGCGACCTCTTCTTCAAGTGATAAATCCTGAACATGGCTGTCGATGATACTCAACCGCTCATCACGCATTTGATTGAGCTACGTAAGCGCCTGTTAAACTGCATCATTGCAGTTATCGTGATTTTTCTGGCGTTGGTTTATTTCGCCAATGACATCTATCAGATAGTCTCAGCGCCATTGATTAAACAGATGCCGCTGGGGGCGACGATGATCGCAACCGATGTGGCATCGCCCTTTTTCACGCCGATCAAATTGACCTTCATGGTGTCGCTGATCCTTTCGGCACCAGTCATTCTTTATCAGGTATGGGCATTTGTGGCGCCGGCGCTCTACAAACATGAGCGCCGTCTGATCATCCCGTTGCTGGTTTCCAGTTCGCTGCTGTTCTATATCGGTATGGCATTCGCCTATTTCGTGGTGTTCCCGCTGGCGTTTGGCTTCCTGACGCATACGGCACCGGAAGGGGTACTTGTCTCGACCGATATTGCCAGCTATTTGAATTTCGTCATGGGGCTGTTTATGGCCTTTGGCGTCGCGTTTGAAGTCCCTGTCGCCATTGTGCTGCTGTGCTGGATGGGTGTAACTACGCCGCAATCACTGCGTCAGAAACGGCCGTATGTGCTGGTGGGGGCATTTGTGGTGGGCATGTTGCTGACGCCGCCGGATGTTTTCTCCCAGACGCTGCTGGCTATCCCCATGTACTGTCTGTTTGAGGTGGGCGTCTTTTTCGCACGCTTCTATACGGGCAAACGCCGTCAGGTTGACGAAGACGAAGAAGAAACCACTACAGAAGAGTAAATCCAGCCGCCCGTCAGGGCGGTTGTTGTCTGGAGCGCTGTATGTTTGATATCGGTGTGAATCTCACCAGTTCCCGGTTTGCCAAAGATCGTGATGATGTGGTGGCGCGTGCGCAGGCGGCGGGTGTTTGCGGTATGCTGCTTACGGGCACCAGTCTGCATGAAAGCCTGCAGGCACAGCAACTGGCAAAGCACTACTCGCGCTGTTGGTCCACCGCCGGCGTACACCCACACGACAGCAGTAGCTGGACACAGGAAACGGCAGACGCTCTGCGGCAACTTGCCGGACTGCCAGAAGTAGTGGCAATTGGAGAGTGTGGGCTCGATTTCAATCGTAATTTCTCTACCCCCGAAGAGCAGGAACGGGCTTTTTCCGCGCAACTGGCGCTGGCGGCAGAACTTGCTATGCCCGTTTTTTTACACTGTCGCGATGCCCATGACCGATTTCTGGCGCTGCTGGATCCGTGGCTTCCTCGCTTGCCCGGCGCGGTGCTGCACTGTTTTACCGGCACGTTACAGGAAGCACAAGCGTGTCTGGCGCGGGGGATCTATCTGGGAATTACCGGCTGGGTGTGTGATGAACGACGTGGACTGGAACTGCGCGAGGTATTGCCGCATATCCCTGCAGACCGTCTGTTTGTTGAAACGGATGCGCCGTATTTGCTACCACGCGATTTGTCGCCGAAACCCGCATCAAGTCGCAACGAACCCGCCTATCTGGGGCATATTCTGGCCCGTGTTGCTCAGTTGCGCGGTGAAGATGTCCAGTGGCTTAGTGACGTGACCAGTCAAAACGTGCAAACACTGTTTGGCATCAGGCTTTAACGCGGGATCAGACTTTACGGAAGTCGGTGTTTTTGATGCTCTGCAGCACCTGTTTATTCAGCAGATTAAGCAGCAGCATGGAACGGGCCTCGCCGTCTGGCTCTTTAAAGATAGCCTGTAACCCTTCCAGCGCCCCTTCGGTAATGATTACGCTATCGCCGGGGTATGGCGTTTCGGGGTCGGTAACACCCTCAGGTTTATACAGGGAAAGTTGATGGATGACCGTCGAAGGAACCTGTGCCGGGCTCGCGCCAAAACGGACAAAGTGGCTAACGCCGCGGGTAGCATTAATCGTCGTGGTGTGAATCACCTCGGGATCGAACTCGACAAACAGATAGTTTGGGAATAGCGGTTCGCTCACCATGGTACGTTTGCCCCGAACCATTTTTTCCAGCGAGATCATTGGCGTCAGGCAGTTTACCGCCTGACGTTGAAGATGTTCCTGAGCGCGCTGGAGCTGGCCTCGTTTGCAGTAAAGTAAATACCAGGATTGCATAATGTTCTTTTCCGAAAGTTCGGTGAGCAAGCATACCAAAAGCCTGAGGCGATGGCGAAGTTGATTATAACTGGCGACAATACTTACCGTCCTCTTTCACCTTGATTTAACAAAATTACAGCAACGTGAAGATGAACACCGTATAATAGAGCGCTTAGCAAGAGGCCATTATAAACCCCATGAAATACCATGACCTACGTGATTTTCTGACGCTGCTTGAACAGCAGGGCGAATTAAAACGCATTACATTACCGGTTGATCCCCATCTGGAGATGACGGAAATTGCTGACCGCACCCTACGCGCGGGGGGACCGGCGTTACTGTTCGAAAACCCAAAAGGTTACACGATGCCGGTGCTATGCAATTTGTTCGGTACACCGCGTCGGGTTGCGTTGGGTATGGGGCAGGAAGAGGTAAGCGCCCTGCGAGAAGTGGGGAAATTACTGGCCTTTCTGAAAGAGCCGGAGCCGCCGAAAGGCTTTCGCGACCTCTTCGATAAGCTCCCCCAGTTTAAACAAGTGCTGAACATGCCGACCAAACGGCTGCGCGGTGCGCCTTGCCAGCAAAAAGTGGTGCAGGGTAACGATGTCGATCTGACCAAAATCCCTGTCATGCAGTGCTGGCCCGATGATGTCGCGCCGCTGATTACGTGGGGGTTGACGGTTACGCGTGGGCCACAAAAAGAGCGCCAGAATTTAGGCATTTATCGCCAGCAACTGATTGGTAAAAATAAGCTGATCATGCGTTGGTTGTCACATCGCGGCGGCGCACTCGATTTTCAGGAGTGGTGCGCGGCGCATCCGGGCGAACGTTTCCCGGTCTCTGTAGCCCTGGGCGCAGACCCGGCGACGATTCTGGGCGCGGTGACGCCTGTTCCGGATACCCTGTCGGAATATGCTTTCGCCGGGTTACTGCGTGGCACCAAAACCGAAGTCGTCAAATGCCTCTCCAATGATTTAGAAGTCCCGGCCAGTGCGGAAATAGTACTGGAGGGCTATATTGAGCCTGGAGAGATGGCGCCGGAAGGCCCCTATGGCGACCATACAGGTTACTATAATGAGGTCGATAACTTCCCGGTTTTCACCGTCACGCATATTACCCAGCGTGAAGATGCAATTTATCATTCGACTTACACCGGACGCCCACCGGATGAACCCGCCGTGTTGGGTGTGGCGCTCAATGAAGTATTCGTTCCGATTTTGCAAAAGCAGTTCCCGGAAATTGTCGATTTTTATCTGCCGCCGGAGGGGTGTTCTTATCGCCTTGCGGTCGTCACGATGAAGAAACAGTACGCAGGTCATGCAAAACGCGTCATGATGGGTGTCTGGTCGTTCTTGCGCCAGTTTATGTACACCAAGTTCGTGATTGTCTGTGACGACGATGTCAATGCGCGCGACTGGAACGATGTTATTTGGGCTATCACCACCCGTATGGACCCGGCACGGGACACGGTACTGGTGGAGAACACGCCAATTGATTACCTGGACTTTGCCTCGCCGGTTTCCGGGCTTGGCTCTAAAATGGGCCTGGATGCCACCAATAAATGGCCTGGCGAAACCGAACGAGAGTGGGGACGCCCCATCAGGAAAGATCCTGACGTGACGGCGCGTATCGACGCTATCTGGGAGGATCTGGCCATTTTTAGTAACGGTAAAGGTGCCTGACGCGCCACCGTTTTCCGCCAGACATTACGACAACGAGTATGAACCCGACAGAGGGAGCGCATGACAACCTTAAGCTGTAAAGTGACCTCGGTAGACGCCATCACCGATACCGTATATCGCGTCCGTTTAGTGCCGGAAGCGGCGTTTTCTTTTCGCGCTGGCCAGTACTTAATGGTAGTGATGGATGAACGAGATAAACGCCCCTTCTCTCTGGCATCCACGCCGAGCCAGCATGATTTTATCGAACTGCATATTGGCGCATCCGAATTAAATCTTTACGCCATGGCGGTGATGGACCGCATCCTGAAAGACCGGGAAATTGTGGTGGATCTTCCGCATGGTGACGCCTGGCTGCGTGACGATGAAGAACGTCCGCTGGTGTTGATTGCCGGGGGGACAGGCTTCTCCTATGCGCGCTCCATTCTGCTGACGGCGCTTGAGCAAAACCCGAACCGTGATATCACCATTTATTGGGGCGGGCGTGAAGAGAAGCATTTGTATGACCTGTCTGAGCTGGAAGCGCTGTCCGTTGATCACCCGAACCTGCGCGTGGTGCCGGTTGTTGAGCAGCCGGAAGAGAACTGGCGTGGGCGCAGTGGAACCGTACTGACCGCGGTATTGCAGGATTTCGGTACGCTGGCAGAGCATGATATTTATATTGCCGGACGTTTTGAGATGGCGAAAATCGCCCGTGACCTGTTCTGTAATGAACGTGGCGCGCGTGAAGACCGTCTGTTTGGCGATGCCTTCGCATTTATTTAAGCCTTCCCGAAAACCACTCCTTCATGGTGGGGGTGGTTTTCAGCAATCACTCATCCAGGCTGTAGAAGTAAACAAACAGCGGCTTATCGTTTTCTGACAGACACATCATCTTTCCTGTCGCGCCTTCTTTTGTTTCGAGGCTTGCCTTCACCCTGGTCGCAATATGCTGGCTACCGATGTTTTCATCGAAACGTTCAATAACCGCAGTGCTGGCGTTCGGCCTGGCGGTTTGTAGTTTCGCATATAACCCCTGATTGTCAGCCCTGAGCTTGTTGAGCCCAAACGTCAGGCAGCGTTGTGCCATGATCTGTTCCTGACGGGGCTCGCCGTTTGCCAAAGCGAAGGCGGGGAGCAGGGCAAAAAGACAGGATAAAATCAGTCGCGTTTTCTTCATTTCATTTACTTGTATATGGGTAGTCTCTGAGGGAAGTGTAAAGGATCGGGTGGGGGTGCGAAATAAAAAGCCCGCCCCTGACAGGCGGGAAAACGGCAACTAAACATTGTGGTGGGATGCCTGTAGGCCGGGCAAGCGAAGCGCTACTGGCAAACATGCCGGATGACGATGTGGGTGCGTCTTGCGCGGCCTGTGATACTGGACGGCCCGGCACCGTTTCTTACGATGCCGGGGCGCGTGTTATACCCGTTCGAACACCGTCGCGATGCCCTGACCCAGACCGATACACATGGTCGCCAGACCAAACTGGGCGTCTTTGCGCTCCATCAGATTGAGCAGGGTGGTGCTGATACGGGTACCGGAACAACCCAGCGGGTGACCGAGCGCGATCGCGCCACCGTTGAGGTTGATCTTCTCGTCAATCTGCTCCATGAGTCCCAGATCTTTTATGCATGGCAGGATCTGCGCGGCAAAGGCCTCGTTCATCTCAAACAGGTCGATGTCGCTGGTGGTCAGGCCCGCTTTTTTCAGCGCCAGTTTCGATGCCGGAACCGGGCCATAACCCATAATGGACGGATCGCACCCGACGACAGCCATGGAGCGTACGCGCGCACGTGGTTTCAGACCCAGCTCGTGGGCACGACTTTCACTCATGACCAGCATTGCCGATGCGCCGTCGGAAAGGGCGGAAGAGGTTCCCGCAGTGACCGTGCCGCTAACCGGGTCGAACGCCGGTCTTAAGGCCGAAAGCGCTTCAACGGTAGTTTCCGGGCGGATAACTTCGTCATAATTAAATTGCTTTAACACGCCATCGGCATCGTGGCCGCCCGTGGGGATGATTTCGTTTTTAAATGCCCCGGACTGCGTGGCGGCCCAGGCGCGGGCGTGAGAACGCGCGCCAAACGCGTCCTGCATTTCGCGGCTGATGCCATGCATGCGTGAGAGCATCTCTGCGGTAAGCCCCATCATTCCTGCGGCTTTTGCCACATTACGGCTCATGCCCGGATGAAAATCCACGCCGTGGCTCATGGGAACATGGCCCATATGCTCCACGCCGCCAACCAGGCATACCTGCGCATCGCCGGTCATGATCATGCGGGCAGCATCATGCAGCGCCTGCATTGATGAACCACACAGACGGTTAACGGTTACTGCCGGAACCGAATGGGGGATCTCCGCCAGCAGCGACGCGTTACGGGCAATATTGAAACCCTGCTCCAGAGTCTGCTGTACACAGCCCCAGTAGATATCGTCAATCGCAGAGGCCTCCAGCGCCGGGTTACGCGCCAGCAGGCTGCGCATCAGGTGCGCGGAGAGATCTTCCGCGCGCACATTGCGAAATGCGCCGCCTTTTGAACGGCCCATCGGGGTACGAATTGCATCGACAATGACAACCTGTTCCATTGTGACTCCTTAAGCCGTTTTCAGTTCGCCTGCCGGACGAGCAGGTTCAACCGGGGGATAATACGCTTCGTTCTGACGCGCTTTCTCGCGCAGCCCAGCCGGAACTTCATAAAGCGGGCCGAGATGCTGGAACTGGTGCGCCATATCGAGATATTTTGCGCTGCCGAGCGTATCGAGCCAGCGGAATGCGCCACCGTGGAACGGAGGGAAACCGAGACCGTAGACCAGCGCCATATCGGCTTCTGCCGGACTGGCGATAATGCCCTCTTCCAGGCAGCGCACAACTTCGTTGACCATCGGGATCATCATGCGAGCGATAATCTCATCGTCGCTAAAGTCGCGCTTCGGCTGGCTAACTTCTGCCAGCAGGCTATCCACCTCGGCATCTTCTTCTTTCTTCGGCTTACCTTTGCTGTCTTCTTTATAGCGCCAGAAGCCAAGGCCATTTTTCTGTCCGAAGCGGCTGGCGTCGAACAGCGCGTCGATAGCATCGCGATAATCTTTCTGCATCCGCTGCGGGAAACCAGCGGCCATCACGGCCTGAGCGTGATGTGCTGTGTCGATACCGACCACATCCAGCAAATATGCCGGACCCATTGGCCAGCCGAAGACTTTCTCCATGATTTTATCGACCTTGCGGAAATCCGCGCCGTCACGCAGCAACTGACTAAAGCCGGCAAAATAAGGGAACAGCACGCGGTTGACGAAAAAGCCCGGACAGTCATTCACCACGATCGGCGTTTTGCCCATTTTGCTTGCCCATGCCACCACGCTGGCGATGGTCTCATCAGACGTTTTTTCACCGCGAATGACTTCAACCAGCGGCATACGGTGTACCGGGTTGAAGAAGTGCATCCCGCAGAAGTTTTCCGGGCGTTTGAGCACGCTGGCCAGCTCGGAAATAGGAATCGTTGAGGTATTCGAAGCCAGAACGGTGTCGGGACGTACCTTCTCCTCCGTTTCCGCCAGTACCGCTTTTTTCACTTTCGGGTTTTCAACAACGGCTTCGACCACCACATCCACACGCTCAAATCCGGCATAGTCGAGGGTCGGATGAATAGTCGAAATTACCCCCGCCAGTTTCAAACCGTCGATCTTGCCGCGTTCAAGCTGCTTATTGAGTAACTTACCCGCTTCACCCATACCCAGCTTCAGCGATTTGTCATTGATATCTTTCATGATGACCGGCACGCCTTTCCAGGCCGACTGATAGGCTATCCCGCCGCCCATAATCCCTGCACCCAGTACAGCGGCCTGTTTTGGCGTCTCAACATCCCTGGTCAGTTTTTTCGCTTTTCCTTTCACATACTGATCATTAAGGAAGATACCAACCAGTGCGCGGGCTTCTTTACTGCGCGCCAGGGGAACGAAACTTTGATTTTCAAGCTTCAGGGCTTCTTCACGACCAAAGCGAGCAGCCGCTTCAATGGTTTTAACCGCTGTCATGGGCGCGGGATAATGTTTGCCAGCTGTCTGCGCGACCATGCCTTTGGCGATGGTGAAGCTCATGGTGGCTTCAATTTTACTTAAGTGCAGTGGCTCCAGCTTCGGCTGACGTTTGGCTTTCCAGTCAAGATCGCCGTTAATCGCCTGGCGTAAAATCGCCACCGCACCCGCTTTTAATTTTTCCGGCTGAACCACGCCATCGACCAGGCCGATTTTCAGCGCCTCTTCGGCACCGACATCTTTCCCGGCAGCAATGATTTCCAGCGCACTGTCTGCACCCAGCAGACGTGGCATACGGACGGAGCCGCCAAAGCCCGGCATAATGCCCAGCTTGGTTTCCGGCAGGCCGATGCGCAGGTCCGGCGTCGCCAGGCGATAGTCGGTCGCCAGCACGCACTCGCAGCCACCACCCAGCGCATAGCCATTGACGGCGGAAAGGGTCGGTACTGGCAAATCTTCCAGGCGATTGAACACGCTATTGGCAAAGTGCAGCCAGGTACTCAGTTGTTCTGCCGGAACGAGGAACAGTGAGAGGAATTCGGTAATGTCGGCACCGACAATAAACGCTGCTTTTTCTGAACGCAGCAGCAGACCTTTTAAATCCGCTTGTTTTTCCAGCACGTCCAGCGCCTGGCCGAGGCTGGCTACGGTTGCCGTATCTAATTTATTCACCGACCCGGGGGCATCGAACACCAGTTCGGCAATGCCATCTTCCAGCCAGTTGATATATAGGGTATCGCCTTTGTAGAGCATGTCAGTCTCCTGAATCCAGCAAGGGATCTGGTCATACCAGATGAAGCGGAGTGTGGTTTTTATGTTAATAAATTGCAAATTTATCTTTAAAAAATTGCTGGTTTGATCACGCTCAGCCGAAATCACCCTGGCGGGATCAGGTATGCTAAGATGCAAAAACTTGAGCTCAAAAAAACAGAAGGAAAAATGATGGACTCACTGGCTGCGCTGTATAAAAGTCATATCGTTACGTTACAGGAACGTACCCGGGACGTACTGGCCCGCTTTAAACTGGACGCGCTGTTGATTCACTCCGGTGAACTGTTCAATGTCTTTCTCGACGACCATCCGTACCCTTTCAAAGTCAATCCGCAGTTTAAAGCCTGGGTGCCGGTCACACAGGTTCCAAATTGCTGGTTGTTGGTTGATGGCGTTAACAAGCCGAAACTGTGGTTCTACCTGCCGGTTGATTACTGGCACAACGTTGAACCGTTGCCTACCTCTTTCTGGACTGATGACGTTGAGGTGATTGCCCTGCCGAAAGCCGACGGTATTGGCAGCCTGTTGCCTGCTGCTCGCGGCAATATTGGGTATATCGGCCCTGTACCGGAACGTGCGCTTTCGCTGGATATCGCCGCCAGTAACATTAACCCGAAAGGGGTGATCGATTACCTGCACTATTACCGCGCCTATAAAACGGATTATGAACTGGCGTGCATGCGGGAAGCACAGAAAACAGCGGTGATGGGTCATCGCGCGGCGGAAGAGGCGTTTCGTTCCGGGATGAGTGAGTTTGATATCAACCTGGCTTATCTGACGGCGACCGGGCATCGCGACACCGACGTACCTTACAGCAATATCGTGGCGCTCAATGAGCACGCTGCCGTACTTCATTACACTAAGCTGGATCACCGCGCGCCGGCTGAGCTGCGTAGCTTCCTGCTGGATGCGGGGGCGGAATATAACGGTTATGCTGCAGACCTGACCCGTACATGGTCCGCCAACAGCGATAACGATTATGCCCATCTGGTAAAAGATGTTAACGATGAACAACTGGCGCTGATTGCCACAATGAAGGCGGGGGTGAACTACACCGAGTACCACCTCCAGTTCCATCAACGTATCGCGAAGCTGCTACGTAAACATCAGATAATCTCTGATATAAGCGAAGAGGCGATGGTCGAAAACGACCTGACTGGTCCGTTTATGCCGCACGGAATTGGTCACCCGCTAGGCCTGCAGGTACATGATGTCGCAGGCTTTATGCAGGATGATACCGGCACGCACCTGGCGGCGCCGTCCAAATACCCTTATTTGCGTTGCACGCGTGTATTGCAACCGCGCATGGTGCTGACTATTGAACCAGGCATCTACTTTATTGAGTCACTGCTGGCAAACTGGCGTGAAGGCAAGTTCAGTAAGCACTTCAACTGGCAGAAAATTGAGGCGCTTAAACCGTTCGGCGGCATTCGTATCGAAGACAATGTCGTCATTCACGAAAACGGCATCGAAAACATGACGCGTGATTTAAAACTGGCGTAATGGATAACTGGCTGATACCGGCAGCGCCGGTCACCTTTGTTGAAGAGATCAAGAAAAGCCGTTTTATCACATGCCTGGCTCACACTGAGGGGGTGGAAGCGGCGAAGGCGTTTGTCGAGTCAGTGCGTGCTGAACACCCGGATGCGCGGCATCACTGCGTGGCCTGGGTTGCCGGACCGCCGAATGATTCGCAGCAACTGGGCTTTTCTGACGATGGTGAACCTGCGGGAACAGCCGGAAAACCGATGCTCGCCCAGCTAATGGGAAGTGGGATCGGAGAAATCACCGCCGTAGTGGTACGCTACTACGGCGGCGTGCTATTAGGTACCGGTGGCCTGGTCAAAGCTTACGGCGGTGGCGTGAGCCAGGCACTTGCGCAGTTAACGACGCTGCGCAAGACGCCACTAACCGAATATACTTTGCAATGTGAATATGGGCAGTTGAGCGGGGTTGAAACCCTGCTGGGGCAGTTTTCCGGCAAGATTGTTGCGAGTGAATACGAGGTGTTTGTTCGACTTCGGGTGGCGCTCCCACAATCTGAACAGGCTGCTTTTTCAACAAAACTTGCTGATTTCAGTCGTGGTGCGTTGCAATTACACAAGATTGAAGAATAATCCCCACCTAATTTTTGCGTACCTAAGGAAGCGGCAGAGATGCATTTTCGTGCCATAACCCGAATTGTTGGACTTCTGATCATTCTCTTTTCCGGGACGATGATTCTGCCAGGGCTGGTTGCACTTATCTATCGTGATGGCGCAGGAAGGGCATTCACACAGACATTCTTTGTCGCGCTGGCGATAGGCTCCCTGCTGTGGTGGCCTAACCGCCGTGAAAAGAGCGAGCTGAAATCGCGCGAGGGCTTTCTGATCGTTGTGCTGTTCTGGACCGTGCTGGGAAGTGTGGGGGCGCTGCCCTTTATCTTCTCTGAAAGCCCGAACCTGACGGTGACAGATGCCTTTTTCGAATCGTTCTCTGGTTTAACGACAACGGGGGCCACCACGCTGGTGGGGCTGGACTCGTTGCCTCATGCGATTCTCTTTTATCGTCAGATGCTCCAGTGGTTTGGTGGTATGGGGATCATCGTGCTGGCGGTGGCCATCCTGCCTATTCTGGGCGTTGGGGGCATGCAGCTCTATCGCGCGGAAATGCCGGGGCCCTTAAAAGACAATAAAATGCGCCCGCGTATTGCCGAAACGGCAAAGACGCTCTGGCTCATCTATGTATTGCTGACCATCGCCTGTGCGCTGGCGTTGTGGTTTGCCGGAATGCCCGCTTTCGATGCGATTGGGCACAGCTTCTCGACCATCGCGATTGGCGGCTTTTCGACACATGATGCCAGTGTGGGTTACTTCGACAGCCCGACGATTAACACCATTATTGCTATCTTTCTGCTGATCTCGGGTTGTAACTACGGCCTGCACTTCTCTCTACTCAGCGGTCGTAGCCTGAAAGTGTACTGGCGCGACCCTGAATTTCGCATGTTCATCGGCGTGCAACTGACGCTGGTGGTGATCTGCACCGTGGTGCTGTGGTTCCATAATGTATACAGCTCGGCGATGACGACGCTCAATCAGGCCTTTTTCCAGGTGGTGTCGATGGCGACAACCGCTGGCTTTACGACCGACAGTATCTCTCGCTGGCCATTATTCCTGCCGGTGTTGTTGCTTTGCTCAGCCTTTATCGGGGGCTGTGCGGGATCGACGGGGGGCGGCCTGAAAGTCATTCGTATCCTGCTACTGTTTAAACAGGGTAACCGTGAGCTGAAACGTCTGGTGCACCCGAACGCGGTATATAGCATTAAACTGGGGAACCGCGCTCTGCCGGAGCGTATCCTTGAAGCGGTATGGGGCTTCTTCTCCGCCTATGCATTGGTGTTTATCGTCAGCATGCTGGCGATCATAGCGACCGGCGTGGATGACTTCTCCGCATTCGCTTCTGTAGTGGCAACGCTCAATAACCTGGGACCCGGGCTTGGCGTAGTGGCGGATAACTTCGCCAGCATGAACCCGATTGCGAAATGGATCCTGATTGCCAATATGCTGTTTGGCCGTCTTGAGGTCTTTACCTTATTGGTACTGTTCACGCCGACCTTCTGGCGCGAATAAGGGAGCTATACGTGAAAACGCTAATTTTGTTTTCTACTCGTGATGGGCAAACGCGTGAGATTGCCGCCTGTTTGGCCTCGCAATTAAACGAACTGGGTGTGAGTACCGATGTGCTCAACCTCAATCGCGTTGGAGCGATTGACTGGCCAGCCTATGAGCGCGTCATCATCGGCGCTTCTATTCGTTATGGTCATTTCCATCCGGCGCTGGACAGTTTCGTAAAGCAGCACCAGAAAAAACTGAATGCCTTGCCCAGTGCGTTCTTCTCCGTAAACCTTGTTGCACGTAAGCCCGAGAAACGCACCCCTCAGACCAACAACTACACTCGTAAGTTTTTGCTGCGTTCACCATGGCGTCCTGATGAGTGCGTGGTGTTTGCAGGGGCGCTACGTTATCCACGTTATCGCTGGTTTGATCGCCTGATGATTCGACTCATTATGAAGATGACGGGTGGCGAAACGGATACCAGTAAAGAAGTGGTCTACACCGACTGGCAGCAGGTGACAGAATTTGCGCATAAAATCGCTCAGTTAAACAGCAAAGCGCCGGTTTAACCGCCGCTATGAATGAAATATGAGCGAACGATAATTTTTTTGAATTTTATGCTTGTCACTTCACAGGAACTCCCTATAATGCGCCTCCACTGACACGGAACAACGGCTGACAAGCCGCCGGGTCAGCGGGGTTCTCCTGAGAGTCCCGGCAGAGAAAAGCGAAAATAAACGCTTGACTCTGAAAGAGGAAAGCGTAATATACGCCACCTCGCGACAGAGCGCTAAGGCGCGTCGCAACTGCTCTTTAACAATTTATCAGACAATCTGTGTGGGCACTCAAAGTGACATGGATTCTTGATGTCTTCGGACACTAAATGAATACCAAGTCTCAACGAGTGAACACGTAATTCATTACGAAGT
>FONB01000030.1 GCA_900112785.1 Phytobacter palmae
CTGAAAAGAAAATGACTTTGTTTTATGGCTCCGGAGAAACGCATAAATTTCAAGTGCAGTATCTTTATTCCCTGTATAGGAAAATGCGTAATTCAGGGTCTCCGAATTAAGCCCATTTCCACTTACCTGCGTATAACCGTCACCAAACTGAACCTTACGGATATTATCTTTGACGGTGACAGCAGGCTGTCCCGATGCCTGAATTTTCCAGGCAAACGCATCAATAGCCATATTTACCTCGTTTTGGTCAGAGCCCAAATCATTCCACCCGGTCGGGATTCTCTTTCAATGCCTTCCCGAATAGATTTGTCGACAACCTGCTGATAAGCCCGACCAAGCGCATCAGCATTTGCCGAACCCTGTTGACCCTGAGAGGATTGTGGCGTCGTGACAGATACGGGCGCATAGATGCTGACGCCAGTCTGCAGACTGCCCGATGTGGCATTCCCGACGAACCCGCCAGAGGCATACCCTCGCATCAGGCGATAAAGGTTTCCCACGCCGAGGCGAGCAGTAGATTCTTTGGTGAAGACAAATTCGCCGCCATGAACAATCCCTTTTGGTTCGAATTTACCGCCGGGTCCGGTATAACCGCCGCCGT
Organism: Phytobacter palmae; assembly: GCA_900112785.1. Lineage (GTDB taxonomy): Bacteria > Pseudomonadota > Gammaproteobacteria > Enterobacterales > Enterobacteriaceae > Phytobacter > Phytobacter palmae. The sequence goes on from FONB01000030.1 coordinate 602, forward strand.
CGTATTCAGGGATATAGCCACCTTTCCAGGCCTGTACCGGGCCAACAAAACTGCGGCTGCCAATGCCACCGCCCTGCGGACCATCGAATGAACCTGCAACCCATCCCATGGCTTTCTGAATGGCATACGCCACCAGCAACTGATTGGTGATTTGAACAATCGATTTGAGGATGGAAACAGTGAAACTTTTGAAGGAAGTCTTCCCGGTAGTCACCAGATCAGTCAGCATATCGCTCATGCCGCCAAGTGCACTGGATGCGGCATTCTGCATGGCGGAATAGACGTTTGTTGCTGAATCCAGATACTCGGCAAACCCTTTTTTAGCCCCGCTGAGCCAGTCACCGCGAAGACTGTCCTCAGCGGCGTAATACTGATTCAATGCGGCGAGTTCACGCTGATAATCGACGTCAGTCGTCTTGCCCCCGGCATTTTCCCATCCGCTCCTGAGTTGTGCATACGCAAGGTTACGCCCGGCGGCGCGGTCGCTTAATGTCGCAGAATCCGTTAATGCCAACTGCTTCGCTGACATCTGATTGGTGTATTTCGTCGCGGTGTCCATCCGCTTGTTAAGCTGTTCCTGCGCGGTGATCTGGTCGCCTAAAAGGGCTTTTTGCTGTGCAAGGGCAAGAATGCGCGCTTTGTTTGCCAGCAGCGATTCTTCCTCTTTTGACAGCTTACGCTGGCCTGCCGCCTCTTCCAGCACAGAGAACTGTGCCTCGGTTTTCCAAAGGTCTTTACGCTGCTGACTGATGACGTCATTTAATCCGGTGTGCTGCTGCAAAAGTTTTAATTCAGTCTGTAGGGAAATAAGCTGCACATTAGAGCTATCTTCGGCTTTATCTCCGGCTGAAACTTTCACAGCGGGCTTTTTATCGCGCTGCTGCTTCGCCTGCTCAAGCTCCTTTTCCCTGGCCGCTATCAGTTTATTCGCATTCGAGATAGCCTCAGCGTCACCAGAGGCCCCTACTTTTTTGGACAGCTCGCGAGCCTGCTTTAAGTTCTCCTCAGCAGCGGCCACCCGGTCAGTCGAAAGTAACTGCTTTTTAACCAGGTCAATATTTTCCTTCACGGTGGCATTGCCCTTGATCCTGAGCGTTTCAACCACCTGCTGCAGGTCTTTTGCCTGCTCAATAAACCTCATGGCCGGATCAATAGCACCGCCCAGGGCAACGTTTTGTTTACCCAGGTTAGCACCCGTGAAGTAATTTTTGACGCCTTCGGCAGCCTTACTCCATGTATCAGGAAGTTCAAGGACTTTCAGGCGATGCTGCTCAATAGCATTATTTAATGCGGTGAAATCAGAAGAGCCCTTATAGGCATCCACCTTCGCTCTGGCTTCCTGGTAACTGAAACCCACGGCAATCAGCTTTGTTTCTGCTTCGGTTGCACCGTCTTTGGTGCTGATAAACATACTGGTGATGTTTTTTACAGAATCACCCGACGCGTCCGCAATTGACCGGATATTCAACGCAAGTTTTTGCGCACTGTCCCCGGTAATGCCAAGCGTGTCGTTAACAGTCTTACTCACCTCCTCCAGTTCTTTACGGGCACGATACACTGCCATTGCGGTTGTACCGAATGTCGCAGCCACCACACCGAGAACAACCTGCGCAGGGGTGAGCAGCGCTGTAAAGGCTTTAAAGGTATTGGAAACGCCGCCAAATGAATCTTTAATCTGGCTTCCCTGCTGGAGCAGGATCAGAAATGGATTCTGCCCGCCAGCCAGTTGCACCGCAACGTCGCTGATCTGCGCAGGCAGCATGCGCATGGCATTGTTGTACTGACCAATCGAAATACCCGCTTTTTTTGCCGCAATCTCCTGTCGACTGAACGCCTGCATCACCTGCGCTGCCGCGTCATTAGCCGATTCACCAAACCCTTTCAGCTGGTTGCGGGAATATTCGACCTGCTCCTTAAATTTGGCCGCGTCAACATCAAGGTTGACGACCAGATCACCCACAGCCTGGGACATAACGTTTTCCTCCTGTAATGCCTTCGGCGGCCAGCATCATGGCCTCGTCGGACGTTTCGGTGTCCGGTTCCGGACGTGTCTGGGGATTGAGCAGGCTGAAATCTGCGGGGGTGAGCCCGTGGTCTTTGCACACAATATTGGTGATGTGGTGGCTAAGGCATGAGAAATGGGTATCGATCAGGTCCGTCTGAAAATACTCGATGTCGTAAAATTGCTCCCATTCACTCAGTTCGGTGCAGGACATCTGCGCCAGCATCACACGCCAGTCAGGTCTGCGGAACTCACGTGCCAGTTTAAGGGCGAAGTTCAGGGCTGCGGCGTAAGCTTTTCCGGGGAGTGGGGTTCCGTGTCGGCATTCGGTTCTGCGTCAGGTGCAACGGGCAACATTCCTGAGAGTTCCCGCACGATAAAATCCGCCTGACCAATGGCAGGCAACGGCCAGCCGGAAAGCACCTCCTCCTGCAGTTGATCAACGGATGGCCCTTTTTGTCCTTCCTTCTGCCACAGCGACATAGCAACGATCCGCGCGCCAATCTTCACATTAATGGTTGTTACGATGCCGTTGAGTGCTTCCTGGCTGACTTCTGTGTCGTTCGCAGGGACGTCTTTATTCACGTCGGCGATATAGCCGATGAACTCAATACGCTGCAGTGCTGAGAGTTCATAAAGCGTGACGGTTTCGCCGTTGTATTCCAGCGGCTGAGTTTTCAGAAACATGCATGACTCCGATCAGGATACGGTGATTTTGCTGACAGCCGCGAACGAGCCATCATTCGTAATCGCGAGAATTTCGGCAATCCCGCCAGCAACACCCGTGACGGTGACAACGCTACCGGCCACGCTGACTGTCGCTTTCGACGGGTCGGATGACGCCAGGCGGAATGATTTATCCGTCGCACTGGCAGGCAGAACGGACAGGATTAGTGTCGTGGTTGCTCCTACAGCCACAGCCGCTGTCGATTTATCAAAAGACGCGCCCGAAACAGCAATGACCGGGGTGGTGGTATCTTCGGCCAGTGAGGGTTTACCACTGTTAGTGACCTTGACCGTGCGGGTGATGTTTTCTTTGTTCGTCACCGCCTTACCCAGGCTGCTGACCCAGCCAGAAAACACATCCACCGTTCCGTTAGGGTATTTGATGCGGTACGTGCGGTTTGAGCCGTCATCAAACCACTGCACCAGCGCAATTTGTCCCTGCTCGCCGGGTTTCCAGGCCAGGGTAAAAGACGTGTCCCCCGCAGATTTCTGCCCCTGCCCGGTAGCTGTCCAGTCGGCATTGGCATCATCAATATATGTGTCGTCAAATGAATCTGCCGTCAGTTCACCCGGTGTCAGTTCCTTGACCTGAGCCAGCCGCGTCCAGTCGGTATCGACCAGCGGATTCGCTGTGCCTGAACCGGTATACAACCAGAGTGTTGTCCCGGCACCTTTAACGGGTGCCAGTGGATTAGGTATTGCCATAGTTGCCTCACATAATATAGGTGATTGAATACTGCATATCTGCCGATCCCCATGTCGCCATTTCGTCATCGCGCTGATAGTCATAGCCGAGTGGGGCCATCAGTTCGATGAGATCGGACAGACCTGGAATGTCTGAAAGGACGGGATAAATCCGTGATTCCATCCATTCATCCAGCGCCGCATCAGGCAGATCGGCCTTAAGAAAGACTTCGATATGCAGCGTTGCTGACCACTGGTCCTCATCCACCATTGCGCCAGTAAATTGCGCATCGGTCAGGTAGACGGCGACGGCAGGCAAATCCTGAACCTCAAGAAATGCCGGACGGCCATCAAACCAGGTAACAGAATCAGTGATGTTGTCTTTAAGCGCATTCAGAACGGCAGCGCGGATTTGAGGGTGTTTCATCGGATTAATACCAGTCGCAATTGGTTTTTAAGCGCAGCAGACAACTCTTTAGGCATATCGGACTGCATCAGCTTGTTTGTCTCAGCTTTAAACGCCTCGGTTAACGGGGCCGCCATAGGAATACTCACCACCTCCACGGGATAGCGGCTTTTGGTTGTTCGCCGCAGGACATGCCAGCGACCGTTTTTCAGTTGCTGGATAAAACCACCTGGGAACGAAAAAGGGCCAATCCGCAGGACACTGTTAGCGCCCTGTTTGTCGCGTTTTCGCCGTGAAAGTCTCACGCTTGCCACACCCAGCTTAATCGCAGGCAGATTCCCCCGGTTGACCCGGATTGTTGCCCTGGGTTTGCTTACCGTGGCTTTTTTCAGCCTCGCCCGCTGTTTCACCAGCTTACGTGGCACCTTCGTGTCCGTTGCGACAGTGCGGACGCTTCGGCTGACGGCGCGCCCCGCGACCCGGTTAACAGCCTGAGCAGAAGCACGGGGGACCGCCGTTTTACTGATGCTGTTGAGGTTTGCAATTGCCTGCTCAAGCCCGTTAATAGCGGACATGACAACCTCCTATTCAATCCATATTTGTGGCTTACCGTTAAAAAACTGGCTGCGAGTAACTTTGTACTCCGTGCCTTTCCAGACCAGCGCGTCATTACGTCGCGGGTGGTAGTTTTCACTGAACACCACCAGCGAGACCCCATCTCCGGTTACCGGCCCCATCTCGGGTACAAAATGGCTTTCTATCGCGACATAGTCGATGCCATTGATAGTGACCGGAGCACCCATGCAACGAATGGTGGCGGCATCCATGCGCGCCGCCATTTGTTCGAAGGGATTAGCCATTGAGGCGAACCAGTATGGTTGTACTGTTAGCTGCTGCGGCTTCCCATGCCTTGCCAGCAGGCGTGGCGCTGGCGCTGTCGAGCTGGATTTTGCCGCTTTTCAGATAAACGGTTTTGCCCTGGGCAATGTTGTCTGCCGCAAGTTTGGGTAACGACACGACCCCTCGCGCCATTCCATCACAAGTTTCACCAGGCTGGATGTCCGTGATGGCAACAGCAACCAGATCTCCCAGAGCAACGGGTGAACCGCTGGCAATAACCTCTGTGCCATCGTTGGTGACAGGAATAGTGTTACCGTCCTGAACATAATTTTTCATAGAGGATCTCCACGGCTCCGGGGAGCCGTTTAACAGGCATAAAAAAAGCCCTTTCGGGCGCGATTGTCTGGTCGGTGATTACTGGCCGGAGGATTTCGTCAGACCGCGATAGTCCAGCGGGGCCACGCCTGCATCGATACGCACTTTCGTGGCAATACCGTCAGTGGTAAAGCCATCCTGCTGATCGATGTAAGGGGTATCCACACCATTGAGATAGGCCACCTCAATAGTGTCGCTTCCTTTCGCTGCAGCCAGGTACCAGGCTTTTGCATCGGCAACGTCCAGGCGCGGCTCTGCAATGACTTCGGCGAAATTCTGGATGGGGTTAATGATGCCAGCGTTAATATCTGCACCTTTTACACTGGCAGATTTGATGGTCTGATTTGCCAGTGTTTCCAGTGCAACCGGCACCAGCATAAATGCGGGTCGGATGTTCAGAGAACGATCGCCATCTTTTTGCAGACGCATCAGTTTACGGCTGTCGTCCAGGCTGGCAACCGAGATAGCACCTGAACTGAGGTTTGCATGATCGGCATGGAAAAGCGCCTTACCGTCAGACAGTTTTGCGTTGGCTGTCAGTACGGCATAGACCAAATCACCAATGGTGCCTTTTGCTGCACGCCCCATTTTCATGGGAACATCAGTCAGTGCATTAAGGTCATCGTTGATGATGGCCTGACGTGTTACAGAGAAGATCTCACCGTAAGTGGCCAACGCGATAGTCTGCCCTTTGTCACCCGTGGTGATGTACTTATACTCCGCACCTTCACGAACCTTACGCAATGACGGGAAACCGCCCATACCGACACGGTGCGCAGTTTTAAAATCGCTCAGGCTCCCTTTTTTCGTCCATAACTCGAAGGTTTCTGACGCTTCTTCCCAGCCCTGTAACAGCGACTTATTGGACACATCCAGCAGAATGTTACCGAAGTCAGACGTGCTGTGCGTCAGCGCAAGCCCCACCATCTGTACCGGGTTAAGACCTGAAACACCAATACCGCGCTCAGTCAGCGCCATGCGGGCCAGTTCGCGCAGCGTCATGCCGTTATAAAAGTTATCTTTTTCCTGCGCTTCATAACCCGCGCGGGCCATCAGGGATTTACGGATGCCGTCGCCGACGATATTGCCGTTACCCGCATAAATGTGTGGCTGGTTGTTTTTATTTGACGGGGTTGTGTCTTTACCCAGTTCGGCCAGCAGCTTATCTTTCGCCATGGCCACAGAACATTCGACATCGCTGATGCAGGCGGCCTGCAGTTCCAGGTGTTTACCACCGAACATGGCAAACACATCCTGAATGCCGCTTACACGGGCTTTCTGTTCAGCCACAACCCGCGCGACAATGGCATTTTCGTCCAGAACAGGAGCGGCGGGTTGCTGCTGCGGGGTTGCAGGTTCACGCGCCGTGGTGTTGCGCGGAGGCGTGATCATATTACGGATGGCGTTAGGCATCTTTTCAAATTCCTCAATACGTTTTGACTGAATGCAGGCCATCGCCTGCAGTGATGGTGTGGTCTGGTCTGCAAA
>FONB01000020.1 GCA_900112785.1 Phytobacter palmae
TAGCTCAGCTGGATAGAGTACTCGGCTACGAACCGAGCGGTCGGAGGTTCGAATCCTCCTGGATGCACCATCTCTTATCAGGTAGCGCTTTAAATGCGGTATTTGATATCAATAGTAAAGCAGTTATTCCCGATGCATCCGTAGCTCAGCTGGATAGAGTACTCGGCTACGAACCGAGCGGTCGGAGGTTCGAATCCTCCCGGATGCACCATCTTTGCCAAAATAACACTCTCTTCTTTATCTCCTGATTTTTTCGTATATCCCTTTCCAGACCTGTCCTTTTTCCTTCCGTAAGCGGATTTTTATTGGCAGTCTGTTCTTTCCTCTATAATTTATCCACTTATCACGATGTAAATTGAGTAAGGCGAGGACAAGGAGAGACATAATGAAAGGGTTCAAAGCAATTTCTGCGTTTTGCGCAATGTTACTTGTCGCACTGACCCTGAGCGGTTGTGCGGGCTCATCAAAAAAGGAAAGCACAGGCGGCTATATAGACGACACCGTTGTGACAACCCGGGTCAAAACCGCGCTATTCAATGATAAAAATATTAAATCTTCAGAAATCAGCGTTGAAACCTTTAAAGGACGTGTGCAACTGAGTGGTTTTGTCTCATCAGCCGAAAGCGCTAAGCGCGCGGTGGAGGTGGCGCGCCGGGTGCCTGGAGTGCGCGTGGTTGATAATGATTTAAGAATCAAATAATCCTGCGTAAAACATAAAGGCGCCTCCGGGCGTCTTTGTTGTCTCTGCGTCCGGCAGCGACAAAAATCTTTGTTTACGATAAAGTAACGTTTTGTTATCCGCCCTATGAGAACACGATGTACGAACGTTACGATGGTCTGATTTTCGATATGGATGGCACCATCCTGGATACCGAACCGACGCACCGTAAAGCCTGGCATGACGTGCTGGGGCATTATGGTCTGCGCTACGATATACAGGCGATGATCGCGCTGAACGGTTCTCCTTGCTGGCGCATCGCCCAGTCGGTGATTGAGTTCAATCAGGCCGATCTTGATCCCTATGCGCTTGCACGTGAAAAAACAGAAGCGGTGAAAGCGATGCTGCTGGATACCGTGCGCCCGCTACCGTTGATTGATGTCGTCAAAGAGTGGTATGGCCGCCGTCCGTTATCGGTCGGTACGGGTAGTGAAAGCGTGATCGCCGAAGCATTGTTATCCCATCTTGGTCTGCGTCACTATTTCGCTGCCGTGGTCGCAGCCGATCATGTAAAAAATCACAAACCTGCACCGGATACCTTTTTACTCTGTGCGGAAAAAATGGGCGTTGCGCCGCAAAGATGTGTGGTTTTTGAGGATGCGGATTTTGGTCTGCAGGCGGCGCGCTCCGCCGGTATGGATGCCGTGGATGTGCGCCTGTTGTGAGTGAAACGCTTTCTCTTGTCTCACTTTTTGCCAGCAGTTTTCTTAGCGCCACCTTGCTTCCAGGCAACTCTGAGGTGGTGCTGATTGCTATGCTGCTTTCTGGCTTAAGTCAGCCGTGGCTACTCGTGTTAATAGCAACAATGGGTAATAGCCTTGGAGGGTTGACTAACGTTATTCTTGGGCGTTTCTTTCCATTGCGTGAAAAGTCGCGCTGGCAGGAAAAAGCAACAGGCTGGCTAAGACGCTATGGTGCAGCCACACTGTTATTAAGCTGGATGCCTGTAATCGGCGATTTGCTGTGCCTGCTGGCGGGATGGATGCGCATCTCCTGGGGGCCAGTGGTGTTTTTTTTGTGCCTTGGGAAAGCGTTGCGCTACGTGATTGTCGCGATCGCAACGCTCCAGGGTATGACGTGGTGGCACTAATTGGACTGAGTGAGTGACCTTTAATCGTCAACCATTACAATTATGCTTAATAAAATGAATATTACAGGCGGGAGGTCAATTTGATCCCGGACGTATCACAGGCATTGTCCTGGCTGGAAAAAAATCCTCAGGCTCTAAAGGGGATTCAACGTGGTCTTGAGCGCGAAACGCTGCGCGTCAATGCAGATGGCACACTGGCAACCACCGGCCATCCGCACGCACTTGGTTCCGCGTTGACCCATAAATGGATTACGACAGATTTTGCCGAAGCGTTGCTGGAGTTTATTACCCCGGTAGACGGTGATATTCAGCATATGCTGACTATCATGCGTGATATTCACCGTTTTACTGCGCGTGAACTCGGTGATGAGCGCATGTGGCCGCTGAGCATGCCATGCTATATCGAAAACGGCCAGGATATCGAACTGGCGCAGTATGGCTCGTCAAACATTGGCCGTCTGAAAACGCTCTATCGCGAAGGGTTGAAAAACCGCTACGGCGCTTTAATGCAGACCATTTCAGGCGTGCATTACAATTTTTCGCTGCCGATGGCCTTCTGGGAAGCCAAATGTGGGGAAACTGATAAAGAATCCGTTTCTGACGGTTATTTCCGTCTGATTCGTAACTATTACCGTTTTGGGTGGGTCATTCCTTACCTGTTTGGCGCGTCCCCGGCAATTTGTCCCTCTTTCCTGCAGGGCAAACCTTCGACGCTGCCTTTCGAGAAGACCCCTGGCGGTATGTATTATCTGCCGTATGCCACTTCGCTGCGTTTGAGTGACCTGGGCTATACCAACAAATCGCAAAGCAATCTTGGCATCACCTTTAACAACCTGTCTGATTATGTCGTGGCGCTAAAACGTGCGATTAAAACGCCATCTGAAGAGTATGCGAAGATTGGCCTGAAAAAAGACGGTAAGTATCTGCAGATCAATACCAATATCCTGCAAATTGAAAACGAACTGTATGCCCCGATTCGTCCGAAACGCGTAACGCGTAGCGGTGAGTCGCCGTCAGATGCCCTGTTGCGCGGCGGAATTGAATATATTGAAGTGCGCTCGCTGGATATCAACCCGTTCACACCGATCGGCGTGGATGAGCAGCAGGTTCGTTTCCTTGATCTGTTTATGGTCTGGTGTGTACTGGCGGATGCGCCGGAAATGAGCAGCGACGAGCTGCTGTGTACGCGTAAAAACTGGAATCGTGTCATTCTGGAAGGGCGTAAACCGGGGCTGACGCTTGGAATGGGCTGCGAAGCGGCTCAGTTCCCACTGCCGCAGGTTGGGAAAGATCTGTTCCGTGATCTTAAACGCGTCGCGCAGATACTTGATGGGCTGTATGGTGGTAATCAATACGAACAGGTTTGCGATGAGTTGCTGGCCTGTTTTGATGACCCGGAACTGACATTCTCGGCGCGTATTCTGCGTTCTATGCTTGATAAAGGTATTGGCGGCACGGGCAAATCGCTCGCAGAAGAGTATCGTTCGATGTTGCGTGAAGAACCGCTGGAAATTTTGCGCGAAGAAGATTTCAGAAAAGAGTGCGATGTTTCCTGGTCGCGCCAGAAAGAAGTTGAGGCATCGGATACAGAAGCATTCGAGGCGCTGGTCGCAAGACACGCCTGACAGAAAAGAAAAAGGCCACATTACTGTGGCCGAAATATTCATCTCTGAAAACAGGGATGATGATAACAAATGCGCGTCTTTCATATACTCAGACTCGCACCGGAATGAAGAGTTCATTTTATTTTTAAAAAAATCACTGCGGAGGTGACTAAATGCCATTGTTGGATAGCTTCACTGTCGATCATACCCGTATGGAAGCGCCTGCGGTCCGTGTTGCAAAGAGCATGAACACTCCCCATGGCGACGCCATTACCGTTTTCGACCTGCGTTTCTGCGTGCCTAACAAAGAAGTCATGCCGGAAAAAGGTATCCATACGCTGGAGCATCTGTTCGCGGGTTTCATGCGTGATCACCTGAATGGAGATGGCGTGGAGATTATCGACATCTCCCCGATGGGTTGCCGTACTGGCTTTTATATGAGCCTGATCGGTACGCCTGACGAGCAACGTGTGGCCGATGCCTGGAAAGCGGCAATGGCAGACGTTCTGAAAGTTCAGAACCAGAATCAGATTCCGGAACTTAACGTCTATCAGTGCGGCACCTATCAGATGCACTCGCTGAGCGAAGCGCAGGATATCGCGCGCCATATTCTCGAAAAAGACGTGCGCGTAAACAGCAACGAAGAGCTGGCGCTGCCAAAAGAGAAACTGCAGGAACTGCACATCTAGTGCGTATGCGCCCTCTCCCGTCGGGAGAGGGATGGGCGAAGGAGGTTAAGAGATGTCCACTACCTTAACCTTCTCCTTTGCCCATCGTCCTCTGGTCCCCTTTGCCCATGATTATGAACACGGAGAAAGTGAGCCGTGGCATCAGCATGATTGCGCGCAATTGCTGCATATCTTAAGTGGCGTCGTCCGGGTTGATACGGCATCAGGTTGTTGGGTTGTCCCGCCAGGTCGGGGTGTCTGGTTGCCTGCTGGCACGCAACATGCGATCCGTATTACGGGTAAAGTCGCTGCACGAACGCTGTTTATCGACCCACTTGCTCGCGCGGATTTACCCGCCTCCTGTCAGATTGTGCAAATCACGCCGCTACTGCGTGAACTTATTGTCGCCTCGTTTTCTCTTGCCGAAAAATATGCGCCTGCCAGTCGCGATGAGCATGTTTATGAGCTGATACTGGACGAGATCCGCGGCATGCGTGTGTTGCCTTTTTTCTTGCCGGAACCTGAAAGCGAGGTGCTGAAAAATTTATGTCTGCATGTTCGCGAGTCGATAGCCGAGCCCTGGAGCAGTACGCAGGCGGCGGCTTTGATAGGCATGAGTGAAAAGACCCTTAACCGTCATTTTCAACGGCAAACGGCATTAACCTATGGCGAATGGGTTCGGCGGGCAAAGCTGATGGAAGCGCTGGTCAGGCTCGCACAAGGTCACTCTGTGCTACGTGTCGCGCTGGATCTGGGATACGGCAGCCATAGCGCATTTACGGCGATGTTTCGCCGGGTAATGGGGATATCACCCAGCGATTATTTCCGCGCTCAGGAAAACGAGTAACGTTAGCTCAGTGCGTTGAGCAACGCCTGTAAAGAGGCTCTCGCCACGTCATTATCAATACCCACTCCCCATCTGCCGCTGCCGTCAGGATAGAGGCAGTGAATATAGGCTACAGAACGGCTGTCGCTACGTTCTCCGAGCGTATGCTCGTGATAATCCTTAATGCTGAAAGGTTGCTTAAGCAGTTGGCTTAAGGCACCGGCGGCAGCAGACAATAACCCATTGCCCAGACCTTCGATTTTACGAGGGGTCCCTTGTTGCAGCAAAGTGGCCTGTAAATGTAGCTGACCATCCTGGCGGCTTTCGCTTTTATAATCCACAAGGGCCAGCGCTGGTTGCGGAACCAGACCGTAGCGCTGACGAAAGAGCTGCCAGAGCGCATTTTGCGTCATCTCTTTACCGTGACTGTCCGTCTCACGCTGTACATGCTGGCTAAAATCCTGCTGTAACGCGCGGGGCAATTTCAGTCCATGATTTTGCTCTATCAGCCATGCGCTTCCGCTCTTACCGGACTGACTGTTTACGCGGATCACTGCTTCATAGGTACAACCAATGTCCTGCGGGTCGACGGGAAGATAGGGCATCTCCCAGCGAGCTTCAGCCTTGCGGGCATCGAAGCCTTTTTTAATCGCATCCTGATGCGATCCGGAAAAGGCGGTATAGGCCAGGCGTCCGGCCCACGGGTGGCGAGGGTGAACGGGCAATTGATTACAATTTTCCACGACATCGACCACGTGCTGCATATTGCTGAAATCGAGTTGCGGCGAGATACCCTGGCTATAAAGGTTCATCGCCAGCGTGACCAGACAAACGTTGCCGGTGCGTTCGCCATTACCAAAAAGACAGCCTTCAACGCGATCGGCACCCGCCAGCAGGGCCAGTTCCGCACTTGCCACGCCGGTGCCGCGATCGTTATGCGGATGAACGCTGATACTCACCTGCTGGCGACGGGTAAAGTGGCGGCAGAAATATTCAATCTGATCGGCATAAACGTTGGGTGTGTTCACCTCCACCGTCGCGGGCAGATTAATGATCATGGGGCGTTCGGCTCCGGGTTCCCATACATCGGCTACGGCTTCACAGATTTCCAGTGCGAATTCCGGCTCGGTAAAACAGAAAGTCTCCGGGGAATATTCGTACTGCCATCGGGTTTGTGGATGCTGTTCACAGAGCTGACGAATGAGCCGTGTGGAACGTACGGCAAGGGCAATCACGTCCGCCTTTTCCATACCAAACACCAGCTTGCGAAAAAGCGGTGCGGTTGCATTGTAGAGGTGAATGGTGGCGCTGTGTGCCCCCACCAGCGATGCGAAGGTACGGTGAATCAGATCCTCTCGCGCCTGGGTCAATACCTGAATAGTGACATCCTCAGGAATACGGCTTTCTTCAATCAACTGGCGTACAAAGTTAAAGTCGGTTTGCGATGCAGACGGAAATGCCACTTCGATCTCTTTGAAACCGCAGGCGAGGAGCAAGTCCCAGAATTGTAGCTTACGTTCACTATCCATCGGTTCTGCTAAAGCCTGGTTACCATCGCGAAGGTCCGTTGACAGCCAGCGTGGCGCACAGGTTTGCTGCTTTTCAGGCCAGCGACGGTCAGGTAATGAAATTGGCGTATAAGGGCGGTATTTTTCCGCAGGGTTTTTGAGCATGGTCTTCTCCTTTTCTCTGTGCATTATCCTGGCGGCAGAAGGGAAGTAGTGCTTTAGCGCTGCGGACAGAAACTAGTGAGAAAGGGACAACCTTACTGCGGTGCCCGATGTAAAAATCCTGGAGCCTGTACGCATATTTCGTTTATTACAATATCCATTAATTGTATTCTGTGATTGGTTTATTTTTATTATAAATAACATTTTGCTTTAAATGATTTGTCTGAATGGTTTGGTTGAGGCTATTTTATTGTCTAATCAATTGTTTCAACTCTGCATGTTGTTATTTCTTTTTTGTCGTGGTAGTTTTTGTTTTCATTGTTTTGTGGTTAATAACCGTTCGGGAATGAATGTATTCATATTGCGGATGCATTCAAAGGGAATGTAATACTCAGGAATGAGGCTATTATGCGGTCATCGCACGCTGGACTACTCATCATGTCACTCTCACTGCTGCTGGTGGGGTGCTCAGGTACAAAAACATCGGAATCCCTGTCTTCAACATCAGGAAAGCAGAAAGAGACGCAGTGTTATCAAATGTTTACTTCTTTAAAATCACTTGATAACGCATCCTTTAAAAAGTTTCAGCATCAGTTCAGTATTATCAATAATAATTACGCAATATATAAAAAGAATAAATCCCTTATAGACAGTAATTCTGCGGAAATCATTAAGCTGGAACTTAATGATAAAGTCGATATTGTTTGCGCTCGGGTACGCAGCGCCGTATTTGCCAGTATGTCAAAACGTGCAAATGAATTAAATAAACTATGAGAAAGTTATTGTCTGTTATTGTAATAATATTGGTGGCAACTTTCTCAGGTATGACCAAAGCTGACTCAACATTATTAATTGAACAACTACAACAAGACGGGATGTTGACTCCCGAACCGAATATTTTATTTAAAGATGCCGGGGATAAACCGGGCAGTGTTGCACCTGCTCCTCCTCTGTTGATGCGCCCTGAACCTGTTACACAGGCGAAAAGCACCGCAGTAGTTAAAAAGAGAGCCGTTCAACAATCGGAGCTCAGTCAACTTAAACGTAAGCTCCATACCTCTCAGAGTGAACTTCATGCACTTCGTAAGCAGAATGAGGCCCTCAAAAATCGGCAACCAGACGTTGCGACGGAGCAGAGTGAAGCATTCAGAGATGAAAATAAACAGCTGCACCAGCAACTGATGGCGAGTGAAAAACAGCTGACCGAAAATGCGCGTCGCTATGAAAAACAGGTTGGCATACTGACTGCGAGGTCAGAAGAATTGCAGACGCAAATGACCCGCCTGCAGTTGGCTGCCAATGAGGCCGCCAGCCAGAAAGCGCTGCTGGAGCAACAGCTGGCGAAGCAGTCTGGCAGTGATAAAGCACTGGCGACGCAACGGGGGGAGGCTGAAAGCCTGCGCACACAGCTTGCGGCGGCAAATGAGAAAACCACAGCGCTCAACGAGAATATCGCAACACTGGAGAAAACAGCCCGGGAGAATAGCGCGCGCGCCGCCGCGCTTGAACAGAGCCTGAAAGAGGCCGCCAGCCAGAAAGCGCTGCTGGAGCAACAGCTGGCGAAGCAGTCTGACAGTGATAAAGCACTGGCGACGCAACGGGCGGAGGCTGAAAGCCTGCGCACACAGCTTACGGCGGCAAATGAGAAAACCGCAGCGTTGAGTGAGAATATCGCAACACTGGAGAAAACAGCCCGGGAGAATAGCGTGCGCACCGCCGCGCTTGAACAGAGCCTGAAAGAGGCCGCCAGCCAGAAAGCGCTGCTGGAGCAACAGCTGGCGAAGCAGTCTGGCAGTGATAAAGCACTGGCGACGCAACGGGCGGAGGCTGAAAGCCTGCGCACACAGCTTGCAACGGCAAATGAGAAAACCACAGCGCTGAACGAGAATATCGCAACACTGGAGAAAACAGCACGGGAGAATAGCGCGCGCGCCGCCACGCTTGAACAGAGCCTGAAAGAGGCCGCGAGCCAGAAAGCGCTGCTGGAGCAACAGCTGGCGAAGCAGTCTGACAGTGATAAAACACTCGCCACACAACTGGAGCAAGCCAGTAAACAAAACAGCGAACAGCTCGCTCAACTTAATTCTGCCAAAGACAAGATCGCACAACAGTTCGCACGTCTTGCCAGCCTTGAGCAGCAGGCACAAAAAGCCGAGGAAGAGAAAAAGCAGGCGCTGGCCAGTTTGTCCACGTTACAAAAGGAGCACGATGCTACGACCCTTGAACTGGTTAAAGCAAAGCAGTCAGCCTATTCATTGAAAACGCATAAGTCTGAGGAGGCAAAAATAAACTATGCCTACGGTGCCTATTATGCAGTAAAAGTTCCTTATGAATTCAAGGTGCTGGAAAACGCAGGGCACAAATTCTTGCCTCTGGCCTTCCAGCAGGGATTTAAAGATAAGCTCGCCAATACAATGCAACTGAGCGAAGAAGAAGTTGGCCGCACCCTTACCCGCTTTGATCAGCAGGTGGGCGAAATGCAAGTGCGCGAGCGGGATCGCAATAAAAAACAGAGCATCCAGTTTGTTGAACAAGCAGCGAAAGTAAAAGGGGCTGAGCAGGCCCAAAATGGTGTGGTTTATCTTGTTGTCAATAAAGGCAAAACACCGCTGTTAACGGTAAACGATACGATTCGTTTCCGGCTTGATGAGAAAATCAGTACCGGCAAGAAAATATCTGGCGGGGAAATACGCGTTGGTATGGTGAGTAAATTTCCTGACTTACTGCAGCAAGGCGTACTGCGTGTCGGCAGTGGGGGAAAGGTCAGGATCACCGTTCCCAGTGAACTTGCCTATGGTGAACAGGGGATACCCGGTACCGTGCCGCCAGGAGTGGCCTCGGAGATAACCCTCGACATTCTTGGGATCGTGAAATAAGCAAAAAACGCCTCCTGCTGGAGGCGCTTACAGGTTATGCATCCGTTACCCGATACTCAACGCAATGTGCTTCATCGGGCTGAGGAACTTCCAGTCTCGATGCCATGCGCAAAATGACCTCTTCCGGTACGGCATGCTGGCGATTGGCATTCTGCGCTTTCCATTGCGGCCAGGGCACTTCCAGATAAACAATTTTTACCCTTGCCCCGTAAGCCGTAAACAGGCTGATAAGCTGAGTTCGCAGCTGGCGACTGATATTTGTCGCATTCCACACGAAGGGCGTTTTTTGCCGCAAAAGCACGCGCGCTTCCTCTTTCGCCAGTTGTACGACTTGCCCGGTTGCCGTGCGATCGCCAGGACTTACGCCCAGCCGCCGGCGAATATCATCCAGACTGATGACGGTCAGCCCTTTGCAATGTTCGCTGATATAGCGATCTTTTCCCATTCCGGGAAGGGCGCTAAGCAACGTCACGTCGAAGGACTCTGTGTCCCAGGGCACGAAATCTGCAGGGCTGTTTTCATGCGTCAGGTAATGCCAGCGGGCGGTGTCTGATGCAAAAGGACGCGCTTGCCCCCAGCAGTCCTGTTCCTGACAGAAGAGTTCAAACAAAGCAATGCGGTCAAGCATCTCCTGTTTGTCCTCGCAATGACGTCCCTCCATATCGGCACGCGCGAGCAATGCCAGAAGTCGGGTATCAATGCGCATCGCAGCGCTGAGCAGTAAGCGCTCAGGCGACGGGCGTTCCAGCAGCCACAAGGGAAGACCATGCAGACGCACCAGCGCCGCAATTTGCTCGCGCAGGATAAATGGCGTTCCGATGTCTCGCCACAGTATGTGCCGTGCAGTGAGTTCCCCTTTACGGGCATGGCCTGGCGAGTGGATTCGCCCCTCATCGTCCTTATGCGTGGTGCTGCGTTTTTCGACATCATGCAGTAACGCCGCGGCCCACATTATCTCCTGTTGCTGGCGTGGCAGTTGCTTGTAGGCGTCCATTTCCGTCAACGCATGGAGGACCATTTCGGTGTGGATCCCCACATTGCCTTCCGCATGGTGAAAGGGATCCTGTGGAACTTGATGCATCTCTTCCACCCAGCTAAAGCGCTGACGCAGGGTAGGCCAGCTTTTGTCTTCGCTCAGTTGCCAGATCATCGTGTGCCTCCTGCTGCAAATTCATGCGCCATACGGGCGCGCTGCCAGTTGCGTTTCCAGTGCTCGGTGGTTTTTACATGATTTTTGCGCACAAATTTGAAGACATTATGCGCAAATTCATCAACAGGAAATTCTTCACTGTTGCGGCTGACCACACCTTCCAGCGTGCAGGGCTTACCGGTCCAGGTATCCCAGGGCGCAAATGCGCCACTGCCGGTTGTTAGCGCCAGAAACTCACGCTGCCACGCCTTTTCATCGTTTCCGGGCTGTGGACCTTTCATCTCCGGCACGCAGGGAAAATCAAAGAGCGCGGCGTAAAATTTGACCTCTTCCCAACTGAGCCACATGTCCTGACAGCGGACGGCGAACAGAAAAAAGTCCTGTTCGAGAGCGTGATATTCGATGGAGTGAACCGCGTAGAGGTTCTCACCAAAGAGTTCGAGATCGCCGAGATCGTTTTTTAGCAATTGCCAGCGCTGGCGAATTTTATGAGTCCATGCGGACTGGGTCGGCGCGGCGTGAGAGCGCGCAAAAACGCCGTAGCGGTTCAGGCAGTTATTCTCACCGTCCAGCTTTTCCGTATGGATCAGTGAGGCGATCGACTGTATATCACGCCAGTAATCGGCATTGATGCGGTCGTCGCTGGTTGTGCCTGGGGAGAAAGGGTAGTGCCAGGTTCTCCCGTATTTTCGTTGTGAATTCATGATAATCCATTATTTTTTGTATATTTATTGTTCGCCCGCGCGGCGTGCGAATGCCAGGTTAAGTGGGTTAAAAAAGTGAGGATAAAAATCACCCGGAAAAGGGGTGGACGACGTCAGAGAGATAAACAACCTGAGCGCGTTGCTCAGAACCGGTCAGGGTGAATGGAAGATTTCGGGGCGGGCGTAAAGATACACGCGTTATGATGATAAAACAACCACCTGCGTGTGCGGATATAAAAAAGGGATCCGAAGATCCCTTACAGAAAGGCTTTTTTGCTGCCGAAACGAACGGCGCTTAGTGCGCGCCACCGCCACCGCCGCCGGCACCAAACGGCGGTTTGGCAAACCACACAAGACCCAGCAAGACCAGGAATACCGCGGCCGACATCCAGAAAATCTCATTGGCGGAAATAATCAGCCCCTGATTGGTGATTTGCTGGGCTATCCAACCGGAAGCCTGCTGCTGGGACATCCCCAATCCCTGCAACTGGTTATACATTTCCTGCGCGTTCGGATTGTAAGGGTTAACTGACTCGGTCAGTTGCGCATGATGCATTGATTCCCGATTGGTCCACATCGTGGTGGTGATCGATGTCCCGATAGAACCCGCCAGCGTTCGGGCAAAGTTCGACAGGCTCGACGCTGCAGCCAGACGTTCTGGTGGCAGGCCGGAGAGCGTAATCGTCGTCAGCGGCATAAAGAAACAGGCCACGGCGAAGCCCTGAATAAATTGCGGCCATGCGGAAGCGCCAAAATCCATTCCCGGTTCAAATGTATACGCACGCCAGTAGAAGCAGACGGCGTACATAATAAAGCTGAATGTAACCAGCCTGCGCATATCGAGCTTATGGGCAAAGCGCCCAATGATGGGCGACAAAAGAACCGGGATCACACCAACTGGCGCGGAGGCCAGCCCTGCCCATGTTGCGGTGTAGCCGTAAACTTCCTGCAACAGTTGTGGCAGCAGAACGATTGCGCCGAAATAGAGCATATAGGCGAGACTGATACACAAGCAGCCGATGGTAAAATTCCGCGACTTAAAGAGCGACAGGTCGACTATCGGGTTCTCATCCGTCAGCTCCCACACCACGAGGAAGCTTATCGCCACCACGGCGACAATGGTCAGGATGATGATCTCACGGGAGTTAAACCAGTCCAGCTCTTTCCCCTGGTCGAGCATCACCTGCAGGCTGCCGATACCAATCACCAGTAACGCCAGCCCTACGCCGTCGATGCGGCGTTGCTCGGTACGCGTTTCACGCCCACGCAGCGATTGCAGGGTCAGCAGTACCACCAGTACGCCGATAGGAACGTTGATAAAGAAGATCCAGCCCCAGTGGTAGTTATCACTGATATAACCACCGAGGATCGGGCCGCAAATGGGGGCTACGATTACCGTCATCGACCACAGCGCCAGCGCAATGGAGCGTTTAGCGGGCGGGTAGTTACTCAGCAACAGACTCTGTGAGAGTGGAATCAACGGCCCGGCGACAATCCCCTGAATGACGCGGAAGAAGATCAGCATGCCCAGACTGCTGGAGACACCGCACGCCCAGGAGGCGACAGCAAAAGCGATGGTAGACCAGAGGAACAGTTTGACCTCGCCCACACGCTTAGCCAGCCAGCCGGTGATCGGAATCGAGATGGCGTTTGCCACCCCGAAAGAGGTGATAACCCACGTCCCCTGGCTCAGGGAGGAGCCAAGGTTGCCTGCAATCGTGGGGATCGCCACGTTAGCGATGGTGGAATCCAGCACTTGCATGAAGGTCGCCAGCGACAGCGCGATGGTCATAATGACCAGTTGCGCCCCTTCCAGCGGTTTTCTCTGTTGCATTACGCGTACCTCGGATTAACCCGCGTTGGCCTTCACGATATTTTCAATCAGGGTGTTGACCGGTTCCAGGTCAAGCTCACGTGCATTACTCTCATAGGCCGGGCTGGAGCGAACCTGGCTCGACAGTACCTGGCCGTCACGGTTGGTGGTATCAACATTCACCAGCGTGGAGAGGCCGATACGTAACGGGTGATCGCTCAGTTGCTTTGCATCAAGTTCGATACGTACCGGCAGACGCTGAACCACTTTGATCCAGTTACCGGTGGCATTCTGTGCCGGAAGCAGGGAGAAGGCGCTGCCTGTACCCATATCCAGACCCACCACTTTGCCGGTGTATTTCACTTCGTCACCGTAAAGATCGCTGACCACAGTCGCTGTCTGACCGATACGCATATGCGCAAGCTGCGTTTCTTTGAAGTTAGCGTCTACCCACAAACCGGTAGCCGGTACGACGGCCATCAGTGATGTCGTCGGGCTTATTTGCGCGCCAGGCTGAACGGCACGGCGAGAGACATAACCGGTGATCGGGCTGACAATTTTGGTTCGTTGCAGTGCGAGCCAGGCGTTACGCAGTTCAGCGGCGGCCTGTTTTACTGCGGGCTGGTCTTCCAGACGGGTATCCAGAATCATCGCCTGGTTGGCGTTATATTGCTGAATAGCGACATCGAGCTGCGCCTGCGCGGTGGCGACAGCGTCACGGGCATGTTGCAGCTCTTCACGGCCAATCAAGTTGGCGTTGCCCAGTGGGACACGGCGATTTAAATCTGTTTGCGCCTGAGCCAGCGCGGTACGCTGTAGTTCGATACTTGCCTGCAGCTGTTTGCCATTGATCATCAACTGACGTGTCTGGCGAACGCTTTGGGCCAGTGCGGTCTGTGCTTTTTCAAATGCCTGCTGGGCATCGGTAGCATCGAGGGTGACCAGCACATCCCCTTGTTTGACGTAATCAGTATTGTCAGCCCAGACTTTCGTCACGCTGCCGGATACCTGCGCCATAATTTGAACCTGGTTCCCTGCCACGTATGCGTCATCGGTTTCCTCAAAATGACGCAGTACTAAAAACCAATAAATCCCATATGCCACGGCAATAACAATAAAGAGCAAGGTCAACAGCAGAAGGGCGCCTTTGCGTTTGCCTTTCTTTTTGACCGGTTGCTGCGGGGTTTGGCTCTCCGCATTTGCGCTCATGCTTTTCTCCACGATCTTATTATTTCATATCGGCAAGGCCGACCTGTTTTGTCAGAAAGGCCAGCAGTCTGACGTGCCGGCCTGACGGAATTCTTATTCAATCTGGATGTTCGAGCGGATCTCAGCGTTAGCGCAGCGCCTCAAGAATGGTGCCGTCTTCGTCCATTTGATCCAGGCGAGTGAGCAACTTACGTGTGATGTGCTCGAGTTGGTCTTTTTCAGCTGTTGTCAGCGAAGACCAGAGTTGGTGCAGACAGTTGTGCTGCGGTGGCAGAACCTGACGCAGGAATTCATGCCCTTTCTCGGTTAACTGCAGATGCAGACAGCGACGGTCATTGTCGCTTTCGCGGCGTTCAATCCAGCCGCGTTTTTCCAGCTCATCGGCGATACGGGTCGCATTGGTGCGAGAAGAGCCCAGCGCGCTGCTCAGCTCTGAGGGCTGGATACTGTGATTTTCCTGAGACTCCAGGGTGATTAACGCCATAAATAATGTTTCGTTAATCCCTTGAGCTTTCAGCATTTTATTGCGATTTTCCAGCAATTTCCCCTGCATATGCATACACAGGCGAGTGAGCAGAATCTCCTGAAACGGGAAATCTTCGTAACGGCTGGCGCGGAATTTAAGCATTTGTTCAATGGGCGTGAACGAACTATCCATTTGGGCATAACCTCATTAATTGCAGTCGATATAGTAACGACAGTGACAAATAAAGTAAATGTATTATTCTCTCTAATAGATTTGCTTTAGTGATGGAACTGCCGGTAATTTCCGGATGATTCTGTAGGCGAGTGCGGGCACTAATCCAGGAAAAGCCAGGCTGTGCGTTTTGCAGAAACTTAAGCCCGCCAGGGTGAAGTTGGGAAAACCAGGGAGTAAACGACGACTGTCGCAGATGATCTGTGGGGCTCCTGACATCACTGACAATTCACAGAGTGAGGCGATACTGACAGGAACCCGTATCGCGTCAGAAAGACGCTGTTTGATCCCTTTGAGAAATGTTGCGGTTGCAACGGGGAAGGGGTCGGTTGTTGTATCTGTACTATCCATAGTATTTGTGAAATATCACCCACGTTAAAATCACCGGGATAAATAAGTCGCATAACCATATCAGACTCAGGGGCACCTTAACACCCCGGTTTTTTGGTGTTTCGACGTAACGTGGGCGTGATTTTATGCTGCTTTTTACGGGTGTTGGTAGCCTCGCCACCAGACCAACAGGTTAAGGGCAGCGAAACTGCCGCCTGCAATACTTACCCCGGTCCAGCCTGCGTGCTGCCATGCTGATGCTGAGATAAGCGATCCGGCCGCGCCACCGACAAAATAACTGGTCATATAACCGGCAGTCAGGCGGTTACGGGCTTCAGGTTTGAGGCGGTAAATAACGGTCTGGTTGGTAATGTGTACCCCCTGGACGGTCAAATCCAGTAGCAGAATCCCGATTATCAGCGCCAGTACCGAATTTTGTCCCCAGGCAATAGCCAGCCAGGAGAGAAGCAGCAACCCCAGTGAGACGGTGGTGGTCAGGTGAGCTTTGCCTTTATCCGCCAGGCTGCCAAAAGGACGCGCTCCCAGTGCACCTGCGGCCCCCACCAGCCCAAACAGGCCAATCACCCCCTCAGAGAAGTTAAAGGGCGGTGACGCAAGCAGGAAGGCCATTGAGGTCCAGAGGATACTAAAGTTAGCGAAGGAGAGGCAGCCCAGCAGGGCGCGGGTGCGCAGCACTTTCTCTTTAGCAAACAGGGTGAAGATAGACCCCAGAAGCTGCGGGTAATTCAGCTGAGTGTCCTGTTTGACCTTTGGCAGGCCACGCCACAACGCAATTGCCATGATGACCATCAGTACGCTGGCTACCCAGTAGACCGTACGCCAGCCGCCGAGGCTTGCCAGCAAGCCGGCAACGGTTCGCGCCAGCAGAATGCCAAGCAGCAAGCCACTCATAATAGTGCCAATGACTTTGCCTCGTTTTTCCGGTGCGGCAAGGGTAGCGGCCAGCGGGACGAGGATTTGTGCCACTACCGAGAAAAGCCCTGTCAGCGCGGTTCCAAGAACCATCATCCCGAGCGTGGTACTGCTGGCCGTGATCAACATTCCCCCCGCCGCCAGCAGTGTCATGGAGACGATGAGCCGTCTGCGCTCAAACATATCGCCCAGGGGCACCAGGAACAACAAACCTGCGGCATAGCCGAGCTGGGCTGCGGTGACAATAAAGCCAGCCAGGTCAGGAGAGAGTGAGAAGGCGCGGGCAATCGCATCGAGCAACGGTTGCGCGTAATAGTTACTGGCGACGGAAAGGCCGGTGGCGATCGACATAAGCGCTATCAGCGCCGGGCTAAGCCCATGATGGTGTCTGGTCATTTTCTTTGAATGATTCATTAGCTGTTTATTTTCGTGGATACCAATAATAACGAATGAGGATAAAAAAATGGGAGGGATCGCGTGTCGGTTAGTGCGGTCAGATGGGGATTGTGCGGCCTGATCTCCCTCTCCACAGGGGAGAGGGAAAGGTAGTCCGGAGAAGGCGGTTATGTCGTCATCCGGGCGCTGTCCCCGGCGGCGCTTCGCTTACCAGGGGATACGCAGAGGAAGAGAGTGAGGAGAAAAATGGTGATTAAAGAGCCATTTTCTTCATTTACTTCTGGGCAGCCAGCGCCTCTTTCACCCAGCCGTCAAACTGCTGCTGGTGGGCTTTGATCCAGCCATCAACATGCCCCTGAATATCCGCTTCCGAGGCGTGACCGGCGTGCATCATCGCATTCTGCGCATTGATATCGGCGATCGGCAGCTTCATGACGGAAAACAATTTCGCGGCCGCCGGGTTTTTCTCGGCCCAGGCTTTATTGGCGACAATATGCATGGTGTTCACCGGGAAGCCGTAGTTCATGCCGTTAGGCAGTTTGGTGTCGATATTTTTCTGCTCGCCCGGCAGGGAAGAGAATGGCACCTGCAACCAGACCACATCTTTCCCCGGTTTAAGCACGTCACTTACCCAGTACGGTGTCCAGGTGTAATAGAGCACGGGTTTGCCCTCTTTGAAGCGCGTGATGGTATCGGCCATCATCGCCGCATAATTGCCCTGGTTATGCACCACGGACTTGCTCAGGCCAAAGGCGTCAATCTGGTGGTTGATCACCGCTTCACAGCCCCAGCCAGGCGTACAGCCGGTCAGGTCTGCTTTACCGTCACCGTTGGTATCAAACAGTCTGGCAATTTTGGGATCTTTAAGCTGGTCGATACTCTTGATCTTGTACTGCTCAGCGGTCTTCTTATCGATCAGATACCCCTGCGCAGCGCCGGTAACAAAATCCCCCTCGCGGTAGAACTTTTTATCGCCGCCTGCTGCTGCGTACATATCATCATGCAGCGGCTGCCAGTTCACGGCGGTAAAGGTCACATCGCCCGCCGCCATTGAGGTGTAGCCGACGTTGTAATCCACTTCACTGGGTTTGTTGACGGTGTAGCCGAGTTTTTCCAGCCCACGACTGACTAACAGGGTCTGGAATGTTTCCTCTGAGATGGTGCTCTGGAAGGGTTGAACGGTGATGCCTTTGCCGGGCAGGTCGGCAGCAAATGTGCTGGTGGAGACAAGGGTGGCAAACGCTGTGGCGAGAAGGATGTTCTGTCGCATCGTTGTTATTCCTTAAATTGATGCCCTTCATACTTCACGCAGCAGGTGTGTTAACGCCCTTGTTCATCCCGGTTCCTTACCTCGGTAAACGTCCGGGGATGCACTGCGGTGTCGCCTTCCTGCAACGTGAAGTATTGTGGGCAAAGATGTGAGTGTTAATCTGCCCGGAAAACCTCTGTTTGCGGGCAGCTACATCGTTACTTAATGAATGGGCGAGTAATTAACCCAAGCGGGCCGGTGCTGTACCAGCGACGATTACCCCGGCTGCGGGCATCACGACCCATCGCCTGCGTCAGGCGATCGAGGATGATGGCGAGAATAACAATCCCCACGCCACCGACGGTTGCCAGCCCCATATCGAGACGGCCAATACCGCGAAGTACCATCTGACCAAGTCCACCGACGGCGATCATCGATGCGATCACTACCATGGAGAGGGCAAGCATAAGCGTCTGGTTGATCCCCGCCATAATGGTGGGCATGGCCAGTGGTAACTGTACTTTGAACAACATCTGACGCGGACTGGCGCCAAATGAACGTGATGCTTCAATCAAATCTTCCGGCACCTGGTTAATACCCAGGATCGTCAAACGCACCACCGGGGGAAGGGCAAAGATAATAGTCACTACCACTCCCGGCACGTTGCCGATACCAAACAGCATCACAATCGGCACCAGGTAGACAAATGCAGGCGTTGTCTGCATGGCATCAAGCAGCGGACGAATGATCTTCGCCGCGCGTTCGCTGCGCGCCAGCCAGATGCCAAGCGGTAAACCGATAATGATGCAAAACAGCAGGGCGGTTAGCACCAGTGCCAGCGTGACCATCGCCTGCGACCAGGCGCCAATTGCGCCAATCAAAATCAGCGACACCAGCGCTGCGATACCCATTCCGGCGCTGCTGATCTGCCAGGCTATCAATGAAAAGACGATGATCGCTACCGGCGCAGGCATCCCCAGCAGTAATTGCTGAAAGGCGCTTAAAATATAATCCACCGGCACACGGATACCCTGGAAGACCGGGCGGAAGTGGGTGACAACCCAGTCGATCCCCTGCGTGACCCAGCTATCCAGCGGGATCAGCGTCTTATGGAAGGGATCCATAATATTAAAATGCTCCGGCGCGGGCGCCGGGGCGTTGGCGAGCCAGTCGGCTCCTCCGCCATCCGTCGGTGCGGGGGATGAGCCCCATGCGTCAGATGATTGCGCCGCGCTGTCTGTTGCCGGTGCGCTTTCCCACGGGTTATTTTGATCAGCCATTGTTTGCTCCCTCGCGATCTAAAGCCTGTAACAGCATCCGTTTGGAGATGATGCCGACGTATTGTTGTTCTTCTCCGACCACCGGAACCGCGCAGGGCGCCTGGCCGACATGAGAGAGCAACTCGCTGAGCGGCGTTTCCGCTTCCACGGCAAGCGGGGAGTCGATTAACGCCGCATCGATACCCTGGTTCTGGCTCAGCGCCGTTTTCAGAGAGTCGATGGAGACAATGCCAACAAATTTATTACCGCGTTCAATCACATACCCGTATTCACGGTCTTCATCCTGTAACAGCTTCAGTGCCGAGCGTGGGCCAAAACCAGGCGTTCTGCGGATCAGGCCAACTGGTGTACGGCGGGCAATATCTTTTGCACTGAATACCTGGCTAATATCCACGCCACGGAAGAAAGTCCGCACATAATCATTCGCCGGATTATTTAATATTTCATCCGGTGTTCCGACCTGAACGACTTCGCCGTTTTGCATAATGGCAATCCGATCGCCAATACGCATTGCTTCGTCCAGATCGTGGGAAATAAACACCACGGTGCGTTGATGGCGCGACTGTAATTTCACCAGCTCATCTTGCATCTCGGTACGAATTAATGGATCGAGCGCCGAGAAGGCTTCATCCATTAATAGAATATCGGGATTGATGGCTAATGCGCGGGCCAGACCCACACGCTGGCGCATACCACCAGATAGTTCGTCAGGATAAGCATGGGCATAATTTTCCAGCCCGACCTGACGCAATGCGTCTAATGCTTTTTCCTGACGCTCACTGGCGCTGACACCCGCTAACTCCATGCCAAATGCAGTGTTATTTAACACTGTCATATGTGGCATCAGGGCGAATGACTGAAAGACCATCGCAATCTTTTTCCTGCGCACCTCACGGAGTTCAGCATCAGATATTTTGGCGATATCAACGCCATCAATCAGTACCTGCCCGCGGGTGGGTTCAATCAGGCGATTGAGAAGGCGTACCATTGTGGACTTACCCGAACCGGATAATCCCATGATGACAAATATCTCGCCTTCTTCAATGGCCAGACTGGCGTCTTTAACGCCAAGCGATAGCCCTGTTTTTTCCAGAATTTGTTCTTTCGAAAATCCTTTTTCGATATATTTGAAAGCTCGCTGCGGATGCTCGCCAAATACTTTGTATAGGTTCTTAACTTCTAATTTAATTGCCATGCAATAGAACGGTTCCTGTTATTTATTTATGTCGATATGTTACCTGATGCGAATAATTGACCGCGTATACCCTAACATACTGAGATTCTGTGACAACCCTCGCTTCCCGTATTCGCGGAATTTGATGAGTGTGAAATCGCCTGAATTTCCCATGAAATAAGGGCTGAGCGGTGGTTGAATTTTTATGAGATTTTTCTCGTTTTGGTGTTGAATTTTAATCGGGTGCGCGTTGTTTCAGAGGAATATGACAAGGAAATGACGCTGAAAAGAGGGGCAATATTTGGTGAGAATATGGAGGAATAATATTTGCGATGTGGCAGTTCCGGATGGCGGCGTAAATGTCTTATTCGGATTATAAAACCGTGGCCCCGGTAAGCGCAGCGCCACCGGGGGATTCCTGCTGACTGGAAAATTAGAAATCCCAGTCCTCATCCTCGGTTTCTACCGCTTTGCCCATCACATAAGACGAGCCGGAACCCGAAAAGAAGTCGTGGTTTTCGTCGGCACCGGGCGAGAGCGCCGCCAGAATTGCCGGGTTGACTTCCGCCATATCCGACGGGAATAAAGGCTCATAGCCAAGATTCATCAGCGCCTTGTTGGCGTTGTAACAGAGGAAAGCTTTCACGTCGTCGGCCCAGCCGGAATGGGCATATAAATTCTCGGTATAGGTTACTTCGTTATCATAGAGATCCATCATCAGCTCCAGCGCGAAATTCTTTAATTCTTCGCGCTTTTCACTGCTGACTTTCTCCAGTGCTCTCTGATACTTATAGCCAATATAATAGCCATGAACCGCTTCGTCACGAATGATCAGACGAATCAGATCCGCGGTGTTGGTCAGCTTGCCACGGCTTGACCAGTACATTGGCAGCCAGAAACCGGAATAGAACAAAAAGGACTCCAGGAACACACTGGCGATTTTCTTCTTGAGCGGGTCATCGGCACGGTAATACTCCAGAATCAGCTGGGCCTTACGCTGTAACGCTCTATTCTCTTCACTCCATGCATAGGCCGTATCCACATCTTTCGTCTGACACAGCGTGGAAAAAATCGAACTGTAAGAGCGCGCATGCACCGCTTCCATAAAGCTGATGTTCGACAGTACCGCCTCTTCATGTGGCGTCAGGGCGTCGGCCATTAATGCTGGCGCACCCACGGTATTCTGGATGGTATCAAGCAGCGTCAGGCCGGTAAAAACCCGGATCGTCAACTGCTGCTCCGCGTGGCTTAGCGTCTGCCAGGCAGGAATATCATTCGACAACGGCACCTTTTCCGGAAGCCAGAAGTTACTGGTGAGGCGGTTCCAGACCTCAAGATCCTTATCATCCTGGATTTTATTCCAGTTAACTGCGCTAACGCGTGACAGTGGTTTCATCCTTTTCTCCTTACAGCGCGCAGGACACGCAGCCCTCAATTTCGGTGCCTTCCAGCGCCAACTGGCGCAGGCGGATGTAATACAGCGTCTTGATGCCTTTTTTCCACGCATAAATTTGCGCTTTGTTGATATCACGCGTGGTGGCGGTGTCCGGGAAGAACAGCGTCAACGACAGCCCCTGATCCACGTGGCGTGTAGCCTCAGCATAGGTGTCGATGATCTTCTCCGGCCCGATTTCATAGGCATCCTGGTAGAACGCTAGGTTTTCGTTGGTCATAAACGGGGCAGGGTAGTAAACGCGCCCGGTTTTGCCTTCCTTGCGAATTTCAATTTTCGACACGATCGGGTGAATACTCGAGGTGGCGTGGTTGATATAGGAGATTGACCCGGTTGGCGGTACCGCCTGCAGGTTCTGGTTGTAAATGCCGTAGCGCATCACGTTCTCACGCAACTGCTCCCACATATTGCGATCAGGGATCGTAATGCCGCTTCGGGTAAATAGCGCACGGACTTTCTCCGTTTTCGGTTGCCACTCCTTTTCCAGATACTGGTTGAAATATTCCCCGCTGGCATAACGCGACTGCTCAAAGCCGACAAAACGCTGGTTACGTTCGCGGGCCATCATCATTGATGTATTCAGCGCATGCCAGGTGATGGTGTAGAAATAGAAGTTGGTAAAATCCAGCCCCTCTTCACTACCATAGGCGATGCCTTCACGCGCCAGATAGCCGTGCAGGTTCATCTGCCCCAGACCAATGGCGTGCGATGCAGCATTCCCGGCTTCCACCGAGGGAACCGAGCGGATGTGGCTCATACTGGAGACCGCGCTCAGGCCACGCACCGCTGTTTCCACCGTACGGCCAAAGTCTGGCGAATCCATGGTATGGGCGATATTCAGTGAGCCGAGGTTACAGGAGATATCATGACCAATATCTACGTAGTCCAGGTTCTCATCCAGTGTGGACGGGCTGTTCACCTGTAAAATCTCGGAACACAAGTTGCTCATATTGATACGCCCGGCAATCGGACTGGCGCGGTTCACCGTATCTTCAAACATGATGTACGGGTAGCCTGACTCGAACTGGATTTCGGCCAGCGTCTGGAAGAAATCGCGGGCATTAATGTATGTTTTACGTACCCGGTCATCGGCAACCAACTGTTCATACATCTCGCTTACTGCAATATCGCCAAAGGCTTTTCCGTACAGCCGTTCCACGTCATAGGGCGAAAACAGGGCCATTTCGGCATTTTCTTTCGCCAGACGGAAAGTGATATCGGGGATCACCACGCCCAGCGAGAGCGTTTTAATACGAATTTTTTCATCGGCGTTTTCCCGTTTGGTATCGAGGAAACGCAGAATATCCGGATGGTGAGCGTTGAGATAAACGGCCCCCGCCCCCTGACGTGCACCAAGCTGATTGGCGTATGAGAACGCGTCTTCCAGCATCTTCATCACCGGAATGACGCCTGACGACTGGTTCTCAATGCGCTTAATCGGCGCGCCGGCTTCGCGCAGGTTAGAGAGCAAAAAAGCCACGCCACCGCCACGTTTGGACAGCTGTAGCGCTGAGTTCACCGCGCGGCCTATAGACTCCATATTGTCTTCAATACGCAGAAGGAAGCAGGAGACCAGTTCGCCGCGCTGTTTTTTGCCGCAGTTGAGGAAGGTGGGCGTCGCGGGCTGGAAACGGCCGGAGAGGATCTCATCAGTGAGTTGCTGTGCCAGGGCTTTATCGCCCTGTGCAAGGGTTAGCGCCACCATGCACACCCGGTCTGCAAAATGTTCAAGATAACGCTTGCCGTCGAAGGTTTTCAGCGTATAGCTGGTATAGAACTTCCACGCGCCAAGGAACGTCTGGAAACGGAAACCGCTGGCATGTGCATGAGCAAAAAGGTCGACCACGAAAGCGCGATCATAACGTGCCAGTACGCTTTCATCGTAATAGCCTTCCTGTACCAGATAATTCAGACGTTCATTCTGACTGGTGAACGTGACGGTGTTGGGCAATACGTGACCAGCGTAGAAGGCATCTACCGCCTGGTGATCTTTGTCGAACTGAATGCGGCCTGCTTTATCGTACAGGTTCAGCATGGCGTTCAGCGCATGGTAATCCGGTGCGGTTTGCATCACGCGCTCTGCGGTTGTCGTTGCCAAAATTCGCTCACTCCTTTACGCACGTTTTCAATGTCCTGTTGGGTTCCCATCAGCTCAAAACGGTAGAGGTACGGCACGCCGCATTTCTGCGAGATCACATCGCCCGCTCGTCCGTAGGCCTCGCCAAAATTGCGATTACCGGAGGCAATCACGCCGCGAATCAGGGCGCGGTTATGCTGATCGTTTAAAAAGCGTATGACCTGACGCGGCACGGCTCCTGCCGTACCGCCGCCGCCATAGCTGGGAACCACAAGAATGTAGGGGACGTCTACCCGGATGCGCTCACGCTCATTGAGTGGAATACGCACCGCTGGCATCCCCAGCCGCTCAATAAAACGCTGCGTGTTTTCTGAGCTGCTGGAGAAGTAGACGAGGATACTCATGCGCTGGCCACACGCGGTGCGGTGTGCAGGCGGTTAATCATATCCGGGCGGAAACCAGACCACCGGGTTTCACCTGCAACCACGACCGGTAACTGACGAAAACCCATTGCGCGCAGTTCATCCGCAGCCTCCGGTACCAGATCGACGTTCACCATTTCGAACTCAAGGCCACGGCTTTCCATTGCCCGTTTTGTGGCGTGGCACTGTACACAGTCATTTCGAGTGTAAATAGTAATGCGCATGATTCGTGTTTCCATTTAAAATAAGAAAACGGCGCGAGGATTCGCGTCAGTCGTGTGTATGTTGCTAACAGGAATACTAGATGTAGTTAATAAAACTTTCAACCACACAACATATAGGAAATTAAGATAAGTTTTTCCGGGTTGATGAGCGCAACGAGGAGGTGAGCGTGCATGCATAAAACAGGCCGGAGGCAATAAAAAACCCCGCACGTGCGTCACGTCCGGGGTTCGGGAGGGGAGAGTTAACGGGATTAACGGCGGTTACAAATCAGCGCGCCCAGGAAAATCCCGACGGCGGCGACGGCTCCCAGTGCATAGACCGGATTCTCTTTCACATAGGTACTTGCACAGCTTACCGCGTCGCGGGCTGCCTGATGTGCAGGTGTCCGACCATGCAGACGCGCCCGGGTCTCTCTTAACAGCGCCTGCGCTTTACGACGTGCGGTATCCGCTTCGTCTTTTGCA
The DNA here is from genome assembly GCA_900112785.1 of Phytobacter palmae. Classification (GTDB taxonomy): domain Bacteria; phylum Pseudomonadota; class Gammaproteobacteria; order Enterobacterales; family Enterobacteriaceae; genus Phytobacter; species Phytobacter palmae. Next base: position 25,029 of record FONB01000020.1, read on the forward strand.
TCGCTACCCAGAGACTTGAGCACATCTTCCAGGCTATCGGCCAGTTTGTGAACATCATTCTGGATATCCTGAACGCCATCATCTACATCACTGCGATTAGGTCTGTTAAACATCGGATCCTCCTTTGTTTTCGATGTGAATTTCAGTTTAGACCATAATTTTGTGCCGCTAATCACCGAAACGGCATTTGCCCTCGTTTATGGACTTTTCTGAAAGCCCTGCTAATGCTGAGTAATGTAAGGTTGCGATGCAGTAAAAAGATGACGAGGAAAAAATATGTATTTACGACCCGATGAGGTGGCACGCGTTCTTGAGAAAGTGGGATTTAAAATGGATGTCGCTACACCGAAGACCTATGGTTATCGCCGTGGGGATAATTACGTGTATGTTAATCGGGAGGCGCGAATGGGACGTACAGCGCTGATCATTCACCCCACGCTAAAAGAACGAAGTCTGTCCCTTGCGGAACCCGCCTCGGAAATCAAGACGTGCGATCACTATCAAAACTTCCCGTTGTATTTAGGCGGGGATGCGCAGGAACATTACGGTATTCCTCACGGTTTCAGTTCCCGACTGGCTCTTGAGCGTTTTTTATCGGGCCTGTTCGGCGAGTTTCAATAAGTAGTGACAGGCGCAGGCCTGTCACTCTATCCTCAGGCTTTCGCCTGCTGAAAGCTCACGCCAAAGAGACGGCGGCAGTAATCCAGGAAGTAGCCGTACAGTGCGCCCATCATCATTGACAACACCGCATTTGAACTCACCGCTGCGACAATTTGATGCCAGTCGGCACCGACAGTCAGCAAAATAGCGACATATACCGGCGACTGGAAAGTGACATAGGCCACCACATCAGCCAGCGTTCGCATCCCGCTTTTCGGGCTAATACGACGGGCATAACGCATGATCGCATCACGATACAGACCATAAGGCCAGGCAATAATAATGTTGACCGGGATAGCAACCAGACGTGATGAAAGTGACTGCTCGAAGGTCATTCCGGAGAGGAATATTTCAATGAGCATGTTCACTACCGAACAATAGACAACCATTGCAAAGGTGTCTGCCACGGCATGACGCAGGCGGGACTGCGAAGAGAACATGGTACTGCTCCTTGAAAAGATAAAATAAATTGATACCGAACGGCAACCAGCAGTTTGCTGTGGTGCATTTTGATGGTGCTAGATTATATGTCTGGATATAAACTCACAACTAGCTAATAATTTTTATTTATTTTGTTTTTCTGGATAAGTTGCTCTGTGTTTGTCTGTTTTTTACGCATTTCGTTATTTTTGTTGGAGTGGTCGGTAAAAGACTTTAATATCATTAACTTATGATTGTCTTGTGAGTTTATTCACAAAATCACTCATCATGACAATAGCCTCTTTTAGCAAACAATCCTTTCACTGTGTTCATAACAGAAGCGGCAGCATTTTTTATGCTAAGCAAACGCTTTTTCCAGCGTTAAATGCTGTTTATCTGATTGGGTAAATATGCGGATTGTTTGCATAAAGAAAGCTGATGGATGGTGGGATTTACAGAGAAAATGGCGGTGAGGGGACTCACCGCAAAAAGAGCTTAGCAGACGCCGAAATCGCCCTCTTCTTTATAAAGAGAGACGTCCGCAGTTTTGAGCGTAATTTTTTCTGCCGCGTCATTGTGCACGGGTACGGCGACAATTTGGTCTTCATGCACTTCAATGACTTTTAGCTTTGGTCCGCCGATACGCGGCTGCACTACATCACCTACAGTAATCATATTGTCCTCCTTAATTTCTTGTCATTAAACCTTAGCGCGAACTGCCCACAAGGTACAGTTGGGGCGGATTATGGTTGCCATTGATGAAATGTTGTTTTGCGTAAAAGAGGGTAAAAGCGCAAAGCATCGCTGGCAGCGTTGCTTAAAAGAACTAACCTTTAAAATTAAATTCTTTTTTAACAATCACCTGCATTTGTATCGCAATGGAGAGGTTATGGGTTTTTGGCGTATTATTTTTACGATTATTCTTCCACCGCTGGGCGTGCTTATTGGTAAAGGCTTCGGCTGGGCTTTTATTCTCAACGTTATTCTGACGTTGCTGGGCTATTTCCCCGGTCTGATTCACGCTTTCTGGGTCCAGTCACGTGACTAAGAGACGAAGGGCGATGTCTTTCGCCCTTATGTTTTCATAACGTATTGTTAATTTTGTATTTCCTCCAGTTTTTTATGCAATTCCGTAAAGTTCTTCGCCGTTGAGACGATAAAAAATACGTTTGGCATTAATTCTAAGGAGAAGATATGAGCATTAAGGATGTAAGTTCGGTGGCCAGTTTGAGGGCTATGCCTGCCACCCGTCAGGAAACGGTACACGCCTTGACGGGAAAAAACGTCGATCCTGTGGACTCCTTTGAGGTCAACCTGTCGCCGGAAGCGATGGCGCAAGCGAGGGATAACTCAACGCCGCCGACTCAGGAGGAGATCGACGCGAGTGCACGCGAAGTGCTCAACCTGCGTAACCAGGCGATAGCGCGTATGCCGACGGGGCCGAGCCTTGCCAGTGATTTCTATACCGATCCCGCCACCGCCAACGACGCAGTCAGTTTTCAGGCCTTTTTCCAGAACGCCACGGTTAACGCCGATGAGATGGCTGACGCACTGCATAAAGCCCTGACATCCCCAACCCAAAACGGGGATTACACCACCAATGCGATGGATCTGGCCTTAACGCAAGCCAAGTTGAATCTGGTGGTGCAGAAGTATGTGGCGACGGACTACCAGAATGAGGCTGGCGCATTTATTGCTCAGTTCATCGGCGAGAAGGCTTCACAGGCCGATCAGATGACCAAAGTAGTCCTCACTCAGGCGAGCAGGCTGTCGGAAAGCCTCGGGGATCGAGAGCAGGCCCAGCATCATCAGGATGCTCTGGCGCAACTGGCGGAAGGAACGCACCCTTCTCAGAGGATCCGCAACGAAATGCTGAGCCTCACCGCCAGCACTACAGACAGTGAGGCCTGGTTTTCATCAATTAACAATTGGGTTGAGCAAAACCGTTCGTTGCCGTACATCCTTGAAATCGAGAAAGGCCATATCAACGCATTACACGATCAGTGGCAGAGCTTTGTCGCGGGCCTGAAAACGGATGTCTGATTTGCCGTCCCTCATCGACGGATGAGGGACGATTAATAGCCTACTGTATAGACGCGCCCTGTCTGCACGCCTTCAATACTGCGGCGATAAGCCAGCGCCACCCGTGCGGCTGGCACGCTCTCAAACCCCGGAAAGAACGGGCCGTAGGTCTCTTGCGATTCGCTCAGTAGGGTTGGGCTGACGACATTGATACGTTGTCCGCGTTTCAGTTCACACGCCGCTGCCTTCACAAAACCTTCCAGCGCGGCGTTGACCGTCGTGGCATTCACCCCTTGTGCGATGGGCTCCTGGCCGACAATACCGCTGGTTAGCGTAATCGAGCCTTCGTCGCGTAAATAGTGTTGCCCTGTCAGCGCCAGACGTACCTGGCCGAGCAATTTATCCTGCAGGCCAATCGCAAAATCCCGGCTGGTCATTTTCTCCAGCGGCCCAAAGAAAAGGTTGCCGGTGGTGGCGACGATAGCATCGATCCTGCCCACATTTTCAAACAGCGCTGCCACGCTATCATCGGAGGTGATATCAACATGGAAATCACCGCTGGTACGCCCTGCGCGGATAATTTCATACTCGCTCTGGCTGAGCTCCTTCTCAACCGCCTGACCTACGGTACCACTTGCGCCAATCAGTAAAATTTTCATCGTTATGCTCCTTCGTTGCTGGAGTGGCTATTCTTTCGCTAATTATTTATAAGATAAATGAGCTAAACGTTAATTGATTACTAAGTATGGGTTAGCAATATGGATAAACTGCGCAGTATGGAAGTGTTCGTTACCGTTGCGGATTGCGGCAGTTTCACCCATGCGGCAGGCAAATTGACCCTGTCGGCGGTGATGGTGGGGAAATACATTAGTGCGCTGGAGGAGCAACTTGGCGCAAGGCTGGTGGAACGTAATACCCGGCGGCAGAGTCTGACCGATGCCGGGCGAGTCTATTATGAAGAGGCTCGCCGGGTGCTTGAGCAGGTGCATATGGCGGATACCTCCATTGAACGACTACGTGATACACCCGCCGGTACGTTGCGGGTAAGTGCCTCCACCACGTTTGGCGCCTGCGTGGTCGCTCCACTGACTGCCACTTTTCTTAATGCGCATCCACAGGTGCGCGTCGAGCTTGACCTGAGTAACCGGCGTATTGACCTGGTTGATGAAGGTTTCGATCTGGCGATCCGCATTGGCGGGTTACACAACGATGACGTGGTGGCAAAGCCACTGTGTCTTTATCGTATGGTAATTTGTGCCTCGCCCGACTATCTGGCGCGGCACGGTGAGCCATATACGCCAGATGATTTGCAGCATCATCGCTGCCTGTCGCACATGGTCTGGAATGCGAATAACGAATGGAAACTACCGGGAACGGAAGGCGACATGTCCTGGCGGCGTGATCCGGTATTTCGCTGTAATGACGGTCAGGCATTGCGCCTGGCCGCCGTTGCGGGAGCGGGATTGTTACTCCAGCCGGAGATCTTACTGACCGATGAACTGGCAAACGGCAAACTGGTACGCGTGTTAACGGACTTTGCGCCTCAGCCGCGCCAGGTGTGGCTGCTTTATCGCCAGCAGCGCCGTCCGTTACCCAAACTCACTCGTTATATTGCCCATCTGCTCGAACATATCAACGCGTGGGTTGTTCCTTCCTGAGAGTAACGGCACGCAAGATATAAGGCTCCAGCAGCCGGGCGACAGCGGCGAAGACTGGCACCACCACGGAGTTACCAAACTGGCGATAAGCCTGAGTGTCCGACACCGGAATGCGAAATGGCTTTTCGCCTGGTTTTTCAAAACCCATCAGGCGCGCGCATTCGCGCGGTGTTAACCTGCGTGGGCGACGCTGCTGGTTGGCGGCATCACTAAAGTTGCTTTCACCCAGCGCTTTATCCCAGCCGCGATCGACCAGAATTTCTGAGCCATCTTTGTGGTAGCGGGCAGATAAGGTTCGTGCCACGCTGGCTGTGTTGGTGGGATCAACCAGCCCAAATCCAAAACCGTTGCCTTTCGCCGCGTGTTTCTTCGCGTAATGGAAAAGGTAATCCCACAGCTTGAGCGACAACACATATTTCGCATCGACGGTGGGCTCAAGGAGTTCACCAAAGGTCGGCCTGCTGCGCGGATAGAAGCGGTCGATATGACGCAGGGTAAAATCTTGCTTTAGCTGTAAATCGCGGCGAAAACCCACCAGTACTATGCGTTCACGGTGCTGAGGCAGAAAATGTTTGCCATCCACAATCTTCGGATCGTCTTTACCGGTCGCTTCGGCGTCGGCTACGTCGTATCCCAGTTCATCAAGGGTATTCATGATCACCGTAAAGGTTTTCCCCTGATCGTGGCTTTTCAGGTTTTTAACGTTTTCCAGCACAAATATTGCCGGTCGCTTGGCTTTGATAATTCGCGCGACATCGAAAAAGAGCGTGCCTTGCGCTTCGCATTCAAAACCGTGGGCGCGGCCGAGGGCATTCTTTTTACTCACCCCGGCTAAGCTGAATGGCTGGCATGGGAAACCTGCCAGCAGGACGTCATGATCGGGGATCTGTTCGTCGATATGCGCATAGGCCTGCGCATCGGTGACGTCCGCTTTGCCGCTCAGCGTGACTTCGCGAATATCCTGGTTAAAACGATGAGTGTTTTCGTCGTTGTACCAGTTGGCTTTATACGTACGCACCGCATTTTTGTTCCATTCGCTGGTAAAGACACACTGCCCGCCAATGGCTTCAAAACCGTTGCGGATGCCGCCGATACCGGCGAAAAGGTCAATAAAGCGGAATTGATAATGCGGATGGTGCGCAGGCGGCGAGGGAAGCATTTTGCGCAGTAAGGCTTCCTCGGCGGCGGTAAGTGGTGCCGGCGTGCTTTTGCCATTGACCCGCCGGTTTAATCTTTCGCGACTCCAATCGTTTTGACCCAGTTTGCGTAACTGCTCCGCCACATACTTTTGTCCGTAGATTTCCAGTACCCGGCCCAGCAATGCGTTGTCGTCTTCCCGCTGCCGTTTGTCTTCTGCTTCGGCCTGGCGCTGAAGCTCCTGCGCGATTGAATCAAATTCCGACATGACGTCTCCTTGGGTTAATGCGTGAAAATATATCACTCATTTGACCCAGAGGTGAGCATTACTATTGATATCCAAAGCCGTTCTCTGTCTGAATGTTATTCAGCCAGGAGGATAACATGCGTTTAATGGCGGGGCAGCGACACCCACTTATAGCCCAGAGCCATGGTACCCAGCACGATGGTTGCCGTGGCGCTGATATGCATCAGAAAATCCAGCGCACTGATATGGGTTGGATGACAAAGCGCGAGCAACGTCAACGCCATGCAGGCGACGCCAGCCCCGGCGGCGGCCAGACTACGGGCGGGGAATAACGTGCGGGTACGTCGCAGATAAGCAATCACTATTGCCATCATCGGCACGCTCACTACAACCATAAAAAAATAACAGTTTGTTCCTGCCTCGCTACCTTGTACCGGCGGGCGATGATGCAACTGCATATTGGTAAATGTAATAACAAGCCAGAGACTGACCAGGGGGGCAAACCATTTCCAGCTCAGGGATTTCTGCCCGGCAATGCTCAGCAGAAAGGCATTGCGGATAGCCAACGTGCCGGTAAGAAAGGTCAGAAACAGCTGGAGGATAACCCATGCAGCCCCTGCCTGGGACCAGTCGGTGAAGGTCCTGTGCACCAGTAAACTGGCCAGCGCACCACAGGGCAATGCCATGACGAGCCACATCACAACCCGCCATCCCGGCTGCCATGGACGTTTTACGGGTTCGAGTGTGCGAGTTAACTGCTCAATAAAAAGATCATGATCGGCCATGATGTGCTCCTAACCGACGAAGGTTATTTAATGCGCGATGCAGCAGAGACTTAACGGCCGCTACCGTCAGGTTGTTGCGTGTCGCGGTTTCCGAAAGGGTCATTTCATGCAGATGAACATGTTCAATTACCTGCCGCTGGCGGGCAGGAAGCTGGTTTAACAGCACACTGAGCTCTTCCCGGGACTGATGTTGCTCAACACCGCAGATCAGATAACGCTCCTCACTTGCGTACTCTGGCGCGTTGCTGTCGTCTTGCTCATGCTGGCGATGACGGCCACGACGGCGAAGCGCATCAACTGAGCGGGCATGGGCAATTGCCATCAGCCACGGCAAAAAAGGCGAAGCGGGATCGTAGGTATGACGTACCCTGTGCACGCTCAGCAGCACATCCTGAATCACATCTTCAACCAGCATGTCATCGTCAATCTGCTTACGTACCAGCGAGCGAATAACCGGCACCAGCGCCTTTAGCAACTGCGTGTAGGCCGCCTGATCGCCTGCCTGGGCAAGCGCCATAAGTTGCGGCCATTTCTCACGCGTTGCCTCATATTTTTCCATATCCCGCCTTAGTTACGGCTTCATGTCTTTTTACCGCTGGCCTGCGTGAGGGCGTTGACCACAATCGACGGGGTGAGCACCTGTGGCAAAATTTTCGGTTCGCTGCCATCTGCGGGGTAGACCACATACAGCGGCAGACTGCCCTGACCCAGAGCGTTCATTGCGTCATCAATATCGGCGTTAAATTTGGTCGAGTCAGCCACCATATAGAGCGTGCCCGTGCGTGCCAGCGCCTCTTTCACGGCTTGCGTAGACAAAGACGTCTTCTCGTTAACCTGACAAGTGATACACCAGGATGCAGTAAAATTGACGAAAATCGCTTTACCATGGCCACGATTATCCGCCACATTTTGCGGGGACCATTTTACCTCTTCGATATGTGCCGCTGTCTGAACAGGCGCGCCGTTGTTGATAACCGATGGCAGCGGAACAATCGCCGCCAGAGCCAGCACCGCGGTGACCGCAAACAGCGCGAGATGCCGCTTTCCGGCAAAACGCCGCTGCTGCGCCATGCCATAGAGCCAGGCGGCGAAACTCAGTACTACGGCGGCGGCCAGAATCGCGGCAAGCGCGGTGGTGCCTGCCTGTTGAGCCAGTACCCAGACCAGCCAGCCGAAAGCGCCAAACATCGGAAACGCCAGACCGCGTTTTAGCGTATTCATCCAGGCGCCGGGTCGCGGCAGCGATTTCCCCAGAGCCGGAAAGAGAGAGATAAGAGTAAACGGCGCCGCGAAACCGAGTGCGAGGGCAAAGAAGATAACCAGCGCCACGGCAGGTGGTTGCACCAGAGCATAACCAATCGCACCTGCCATAAACGGGGCCGCACAGGGGGTAGCCACAATGATCGACAGCGCCCCGGTCAGTGCAGCCCGGACAAATGTGCCGCGCTCAACGGATATTTCTCCGGCGCGCTGCATCGACAGGCCCACTTCAAATACGCCAAGTAAATTCAGGGCGGCTCCCAGGATAACCAGAGCGAGGAACGCAATCACCAGCGGCGACTGAAGTTGAAACCCCCAACCCACGGCAGTACCGCCCGCGCGCAGGGCAAGCAAAACAGCGGCCAGTATCAGCATGGTGACAATCGTGCCGAGTAAGAAGCCAAGCCCTTCTTTACGGGTCTGCGCCGTACTGTGCGAATGGCGAACCAACCCCAGCGCCTTAAGCGAGATTATCGGGAAAACGCAGGGCATAAAATTGAGGATAATGCCGCCTGCGAAGGCGGCCAGCATTGCAGTTAACATAGTGATTCCCTGGCGGCTAATGGGGTAGTTGACGTCATCCTCTTACGAGTGCGAATCCGCGTACTGTTTCACCGCTTCCATTGTTTTCTGAATATGGGTTTCAGGGTTTCTGTCAGTGTAGCTCAGCAGGATCTTGCCGTCCGGTGCGATAACAAACGAAGTGCGATCAGAAAGTGTTTTGCCGTTCATCTGCATCAGCGTCTGGTATTCAGCTGCTACTTTCGCGCCCGGGTCTGCGGTGACGGTGAACTTATCGCGGCATTCCAGTTTAGAAAACTCATCTACCTGGTCCACATTACCTGCGGTCACGCCGATAACAGTTGCGCCCAGTTTCTTGAAATCATCTGTGGCTTCGGCAAAGGCGTGGGCTTCGATGGTGCAGCCTTTACTGAATGCCGCCGGGAAGAAGTAGAGCACGACCGGGCCTTTTTGCAGGGTTTGTTTCAGGGAAAATGTCAGAGGCTTGCCTGCCAGTGCACCCTGTAGTTGAAAATCGGGGGCCTGCGCACCGGTGGGCAGGGCGGCCTGGGCATTGAACATCGGAATTGAGACGCTAAGCAGTACGGCAGAGGTAAGGCTCAAAAAGAGTTTTTTCATCGGGGTCATGTTGCGCTCCATGGGATTAGAGTATTTGACATTCACAGACAGTTCGCTGGATGTCATGGGAAAGTTTCGCCGGGAATAAAAAAAACTGACGCGTGTGGAAAAGAGATGTAATTACCGGGCTATTTCACGATGCGGTATCGATAACCAGGGTACACGTTTATGGCAGCCCGCCGTTTTACCCGGCCTGATCCCTGATTATTTAACGGGCCGGTGCCAGCATCGAATTGAAAACGAACCGTGACGTATTAAAAGTATAATGCATCAGCGATTAATCTTAACGTTCCGGGCTTCGGTGGCCGACCACGATGTTATTGTTCCGGGTAACTCGATCATCTGTTTGCCAGGCTTGCTGCTAATAATGGGAAGCTACTGTTTTTTTATTGGACTGGAGAAGCCTGTATGCACTAAATGGACCTGCCGCTACAGGGAGAAATATATGGCATATGGGCAGTTGCAAGTAAAGCAACGAGAAAATGCATGTAAGAAGGGGAATTCACGGCATCCTGTTTAAGATTATTCCGTGAGTAATGGTTAATCATCTTGCGCTACAGGCATGAGTGTCAGGTTACGCCATATAAACACTTTCATAGCGTTGAGGGGGAGCGTGCCTCCCCCATAGCTGGATATCAGATTGCGAAATCTTCCAGTTTTTTCCCTTTCTCAAGCGCAGAGGTAATCGCTTTTGGCGTGCGACCCTGACCCGTCCAGGTTTTTTCGCTGCCGTCTTCGTCGATATATTTGTATTTTGCCGGGCGAGGCTCACGAGAGGATTTTGTTTTTGTAGTCTGTCCTTTTAAGGAAGAGATGAGCTCTGCCGGATCAATGCCTTCTTCAAGAAGTTTCACACGAAAGGCTTCGAGTTTTGCCTGTTTATCCTCGAGTTCCTTACGCTGAGAGGCTTCTTCTTCGCGGCGTTCTTCAACGATTACTGTGAATTTTTCGAGAATATCTTCAAGATATTCCAGGCTAACTTCACGCGTCTGAGCACGTAATGTACGAATGTTGTTTAAGGCTTTCAGTGCTTCTGACATTTGCAGATCCTTTTACTTGAATTTGGTGGTGTTTCGAATTGCTTCTTTGCGAATAGTTCCTGGAAACCAAACCAGAGTATCACTTTTGTTTCTCAGGTGGACACAATGTATATACCGTGTATGCAAAATAATATATAGCAAATTATGAAAAGAAATGTCTGTCTTTTAGTGTCATTACTCTTTTTTTCTACATTGAGTATTCCGATGCTCAGTAAAAAGGATAACCACTTCCATCAACCTGATCAGTTTTATGGGGCGTCATCTTAGAAAACCCCTTTTGCTACAGGCCTTTTACCGTTGATGACCATTATGCCTGGTAATTGGCCGTTACGTCTTGCTTATATTCGAAACAGAACAGGAAAGATTTGTGCGCTTAGTCCCGAATTCAAAACCAAACCGTATCGTTTGTTAAGGACAGCCGGTTGTGTCAAAAGATACGTTTTGCTCGATAAATTGTAAAACTCACCGTGCGAAATAGCGTTTTAAGAAATATCAGCTGTCGGTTCTCTTCTGTTTACGCTGTTTTCTCTGTGCAGTTATCCAGCCTGACAATAAGCCTTTTCTGCTTCTCCTGAATGAGTTTACGACGCTGCTTTAATAACAAGCGGGCTGGAACAACGCGATCAATAATGGTCGACTTCCTGGCCATGTAGTTCATTACGAGTCGGGTGACGTCTTCTTCTTTCCTGCCAGGCCACTGTCCATGTTTTTCCTTTGACATGAAAAATGTACGGTCACTCTGTTTTGCCACATTTTCAGGACGGTGTTCGAAGAGGGGCAGAGAAGGAAACTATCTGCCCGGCAATTTTCTGATTTCGCACTTGCCTTTCAACATTTTTGCATGGCAAACGCGCGCGAGTACATAGCGAGGCTAATTTTGCCAGGTATGAAACTTTATGTGAATTGTCCCGACGCGGAGTGAGGCAGGAGACAAGATGCCACCGCTGTAATGCCGGACAAAACAAAGCCCGCACTTTCGCGGGCTAATGCTATTGTCATGGCTCAAATCTGCGTTCTCAATCCTGTTTAATAGTTAATACCCACGAGCAGAATAGACGCGGGCCATTCCCGCCCAATCCGAGAACAGGATTTCATACTTAACCGGTGTGTAGTCAATGACGCTATCTATTGCGGCTGTGTTCCATGCATTATCTGAAATTTTACGATCCCTGGCAGTTTTCCCCCACTCGACAATCTCTTTTGCAAGCCCCTGAACACAGGCCCTGCTTAATCCTTTCTTGCCGTAGTATGCGCCCATGTCAGAACATGATGCCATGCTCATATCAAGACTGTTTCTTAAATAACTCAGCCCGTTAATGGATATAAAACTGCGACCGTTGGCATACACCATACCATTGTCACGAGCGGTAAACTTAACAGTGCGTAAAGCATCCACTATCATTTTTTGATCTGGTGTTGGGTCTATCCACGGGGAAGGATAAATAGTTCTTTCGGAGGCAATATATGCTTCTTTTTCACGTTCCTTGTTTGCTTCGTTTCTCGCGCTGTACTGTTCCTTAAAGGTATTAAACTCTTTTTGGTACTTTTCATCGAACTGGTCTTTTTTAGCACTGAATGCAGAAATACTCTGATAAAAATCAGCTTCGCTAACTTTGCCAAGCCCCATATTCCAGTAATCTTTTTGATAATCAATGTAAATGACATCGACTCTGTATTTGGTCTCTAAGGCTCCAGCCAAATTTTTCAAGTATGCATAAATATCAACTCGCTTTTCTTCATCATCCTCAAGTGAAGATAGTTGTCCAACATTCGGGCCACCGTACTCATGGTATGCAGCGTAGAAAACAGGAATGAACGAAAGATTAGCGTTAACGGCTTTGATGATATTCTGTACGTTACATGTTGTGTCATCCCACTTTAACAGGCTATTGCCACCTTTTCGGTACGTTTCACAGTCCTCGATACCCAGGCGAACAATCGCATTCCATCCCGGACGCTGCTTATAATCGTCGTTCTTGATGATATGAAACCGGGAAAGGGTTTGGGATGGAATAAATTGATCAGCCGTGCAAGATGAAAGAAGAAGAGTAACCGAGAGGCTGGCTATTAGTTTTAGCCCCCCGAAAGTCTGTAATTGTTTCATATGAATGTCCGATTAATAAAAACTCCTCGGATCTTAAATTGTATTTAAAAATAAATCCATCTCAGATAAAAGGTAACTTACTGATTTTTATTGCTCAAATCCAGGCTGCCAACTATCTTGTATTCAAGAGTTTCCTTGAAGTTCGAGGCTATGAAAGCGCGACGTTTATCATCTGGCTGCCGGGATAAAGCGGTTTTTATTGGCTCGCTGTATCCTTCATTTTTCTGGCGCTCGATAATGTTATTCACTCAAGTTCGGTACTGGAATTTAATTGCAGCGCCATACTTTTTCTACACTTTATTCCGCCTCGTTATCTGCGCTTTTTGGCTTCATTGAGAAAGCTATTTCATCCTGCTGGTGTAGCACTTTACAAAGCTTTGCCGCAGCGGCGCGCCAGCGCTTCCAGAAGATCATTGTCGGAAGTACTCAATGCACCAAATAATGGAACAGCAGATACAGCAAGCTCCGTTGAGGAGACTGACACTGCACTACTAAAATGCCATGTGCCGCTGGTAGGGGCACCTGTTTTCGTACAGTTTTTGGGCAAGGGTAGACAATACCGGCGCTGGTCAGTTCGGAATCATTTAGTTGCCATCGGACTTCAACGGACAAATTCAGGGTACAAAAAAGCCCGCAGGGCTTGCACCGTGCGGGCTCTCAGGACTTCATCGGATGACTCTGGTAATCACCGATGGCGGAGTCTGAATAAATTATCTAACTTTTTGAATTTTGGTTTTTTATTTAAATTGAACTTTCATTTGTATACTAATCGCTTCGCCTAACAGACTTTTGGACTCATTGCCTGTGTGCATTTATCCAGCTCGGCAGTAAGCCTGTTTAGCTCATCCTGAATGTGTTTCCGACGCTGTTTTGATAACACGCGGGCTGGAACAACACGCTCAATAATGGTCGGCTTTCTGGCCACGTACTCCACTACGAGTCGTTTCACATCTTCTTCTGTCCAGCCATCCATCACCGGCGTTGGGTTGTAAAGAAGATTTGCCTGGAGGGCAGGGGCGACTTCCTCATCCAGAATCAAGAAGATTTTTTCCCGGCTAAGCCCGGATTCTTTTAGTACCTGAGCCATCCATCGATAGTCATAGTCCTGGAGTTCCCGCCCGGTGAAAAGCTCTGATAAGGCGTGCCAGACAGGAATGCGTCCAGCCAGATAATGTTCGTTAAGATGCATTATTTTTTCCCTTGCGGTGAAACTGTCGTGGTCAAATAAAACTGGCCATTATTTTGGACTTTTTCCAGTATCGGTTTTCCGATTCGTTTGGGGGTGACCCACCATTATACTCGTGTGCCCTGAGCGCGTTGTAATACCCGACGATATAGTCTGTGATCGCATGAGCTGTTTCGCTAAAGTTTATATACCTGTCAGCGGCATCCACTCGTTTTTCAGACTTTTGAAGAAGCGTTCCATCGGATTGTTATCACAGCAGTTCTCACGCCGGCTCATATTCTGCTTGATCCGGTATTGCCACAGTCACTTCTGGTACTACCGGCTCGTATAATGACTGCCCTGATCGCTGTGGAACATCACTCCGGCTGGCTTGCCGCATGTTTCTGATGCTATCTCCAGCGGTTTTATGGTGAATCTGCTGTCCGGTGAGCATGACATTGGCCGACCCACTGGCTTTCCCGCGAATGGTCGAGAACAACGGCGAGGCATGTCCAGCGTTTGTCTGCTCAGATATACGTTACGTCGCCGCACTCTTTCTGATAGCCTCTCCGGATCGCCATGGTGGCGATGCTCCTTGACCCGACCGAACTGTGGCTGATGCTATGCAACTCAAGCAACTGGCTTCGTAATACAGTTCGTCTGCCTTCTGGTTTTTCAGGGCGGTTTTTCCAGTATTTGTCGCTGCTATGATGAGCCCGAACAAATTGCAGAGGGAGATTACAGGGTAACGCGCCCTGATTTTCCTGATTATCGAAAACTGTTCAGGGAGTCTGATATCAAGAGCGCAGTAGAATTTTTTGTTATTTCCTTTTCCATTTCAAAAGGTTGTAGCTCTTTCCTGAGCTTACGGATTTCAACTTGTTCCGCGGTAATGGGGGAAGCTTTTGGTGTTTTTCCCTGTCGTTCTCACCCATCGCGTCATTGTGGAGAGGCCGACATCCCTGGCGCTGGCTGCATCTGCAACGGTGTAGTTCTGGTCAAGGACCAGTTGAGCGGATTCGCGTGTGAATTCTGCGCTGAAACTTCTTAACAAGGTGCCTAAAAGGTTCGGATTTAATGAGTTGGCATCAGACTTCAACGGACAAATTCAAGGCACAAAAAAGCCCGCAGGGCTTGCGCCGTGCGGGCTCTCAGGACTTCATCGGATGACTCTGGTAATCACCGATGGAGAATTTTGGTGGAGCTGGCGGGAGTTGAACCCGCGTCCGAAATTCCTACATCCTCGGTACTACATGCTTAGTCAGTCTTTACATTCGCCTGGCACCTGCGGACGGACACGCCACTACCAGACTAGCCTGATTAGTTTTAACGCTTCAACCCCAGGCAGGGCCTCCACGCGATCTCTTTTGGGTTTGACCTCTCTTTGATCCCCGTCTTAAGAGCGGAAGCTAGGGAGAGAGGGCTCAGAGCAGGTTATTAAGCTGCTAAAGCGTAGTTTTCGTCGTTTGCGACTATTTTTTGCGGCTTTTTACGAGGCCAACCGCCCCTCGGCATGCACCTTGGGTTTCGCAAATCCCGTCGAATCCAGAATCAGCCCCAAAAGTGTTGTAGTGAGTATAACAGATTTATGAGGCAGCACACCAGTCCATATCGCAGTAACGGTTTGGGTCAGAGATGCCTGGCTGAAATGTGAGCAATCGCCACTGATACCGGTTATGAATAAAGATGATTAAGTGCAGAGGAAATTCAGAGAAGAGATATAGTGAGAGAAGGGCATTTACGTACGAAAAATCATGATGCTCAAACATTTCTCTGCACTCAAAGTGAGAGAGGCGCTGCGGGAAGTTAATTTGCCCGGACACTCCCGCAGGGAAGCATCCGGTGGACATAACTAGCGGCCTGCGTTTTTCATAATGCGGGCTTTATCCAGTTGCCATTCACGCTCTTTAAGATCGGAACGTTTATCGTGCTGTTTCTTCCCTTTCGCAACGCCGATTTTGACTTTGCACCAGGCATTTTTCCAGTATAACGAAAGTGCGACGACAGTATAACCTTCGCGGTTTACACGGCCATAGAGGCTGTCCAGTTCGCGCTGGTTGAGCAGCAGCTTACGTGTACGGGTCGGGTCGCAAACATAGTGGCTCGAAGCCACCGCCAGCGGAGTGAAGTTAGCGCCGAACAGGTATGCTTCGCCATCCTTCAAAATCACATAGCTGTCGCCGATATTGGCTTTGCCCGCACGCAGGGATTTGACTTCCCAGCCTTGCAAAGACAGGCCCGCCTCAAACTCTTCTTCGATAAAATATTCATGGCGGGCGCGCTTGTTCATCGCGATGGTGGCGGAACCGGGTTTGTGTACTTTTTTCTTTGTCATAAGTGTCGTGAAGCCATTGGTAATCTGATATCCAAAAAGACCTCATTGCATCCTGTGAGGTTCAACGCGTTATCTTAGCACGAGTTCCGGCCTGGCGTTTTCCTTTCATGTATGGGAAATGTTATTATTTAATAATTGTGTGATTGTGGGAAATGCTATGCCTCAGATTAGTCGCTCTGCACTGGTGCCTTACAGCGCAGAACAAATGTATGAATTGGTTAACGATGTGAAATCTTATCCACAGTTCCTGCCTGGGTGCACCGGAAGCCGCGTGCTGGAGTCCGGCCCTACGCAGATGACGGCAGCAGTGGATGTCTCGAAAGCGGGAATCAGCAAAACTTTCACAACGCGAAATACCTTAACGGCAAATCAAACCATCTTGATGCATCTTGTCGATGGTCCATTTAAAAGATTGATGGGAGGCTGGAAGTTTACGCCGCTGTCAGCGGATGCCTGCCGCATCGAATTTAACCTTGATTTCGAATTTACCAATAAACTGATTGAGTTGGCGTTTGGGCGCATTTTCAAAGAGCTGGCCGCCAATATGGTAGAAGCGTTTACCGTGCGTGCGAAAGAGGTCTACAGTGCCGGGTAAGATTGTGGTGGAAGTCGCGTATGCATTACCCGAAAAGCAGTACCTGCAGCGGGTGAACCTTGAAGAGGGGGCGACCATTGAGCAAGCGATTGTTGCCTCTGGTCTGCTGGAATTACGTACAGATATCGATCTCAGCCACAATAAAGTTGGCATTTATAGCCGCCCGGCGAAACTGCAGGATATTGTTGCCGATGGCGACCGGATAGAAATCTATCGCCCCCTGATTGCTGATCCGAAAGAATTGCGCAGGCAGCGAGCGGAGAGAGCGGCGAAGAAATAGGCCTGTTCAGGCTGCTGTAAGTGCTTTTAACAGGACATTCAATCTGGCGCTGGCGTTCCTGTACGGTGAGACGCTGTTGAACTGAATCATACGACCTCGCGTCCATTTTCCATTCCAGGGTTGGTGGTACAATTCGTCGTCGCTAAAGCCATTCACCAGAGCCACCAGTTGCTGTTGATTCTCTTCCAGCATGACAAGCAACATCGGCCATGACGTAATATGCTGGTAATCGGCGTAGTATTTTTGCGCAAGCTTCCCTAGTTCATTCCATTTAAAGCCTTTTGCCGGAAAATTGACTTCCTCACCAGTTGCTTCCTGGTGATGCCAGTAGAGAACTTGTTCTCCCCAGCCAATCAGATAGCTGACAAGGTTGGCGACACTCATTCGGCTACCGCTCACGTGCCCTTCAAGACATTCCTGATAAGCGATTTCCGCCGGAATGCGGCTGAGTTTTTTGCGTAGCGAGAGTGCTGACTTTTCCATTTCTTCCAGTAAGGCTGCTTTGCTTTCCGGCACGGCCATCGCTGTCATCCCCTGAAATGAAAATGGCGCCTGGGGGCGCCATTTCTGATTCTGCGGTTACTCTTTTGTCAGTGCGGGTTTGTTATCAATGTTGGTTAATACGCCGCTGCTGTTGAAGGTCAAAGTCAGGGTTTGCTGGGTTGCATCTTCGTGTCCCGGCTGTTGACGGAATACGTAGAACCAGGTATTGCTTCCGAATGGATCGGTCATCATCGGCGTACCTAATGCATATGCAACCTGCTGTTGCGTCATCCCTACGCGGATTTTAGAAACGTCATTCGGAGTCAGGTAGTTCCCCTGATTGATATCAGGACGGTAAACCACTCGTTCCAGAGTGGAACAGCCTGCGGTCAACATCAGAAGAACCGCTGCGGCAGCAGTCAGCATTTTACAGCGCATAATGATTTGATTCCTTTTCGGGCCCGAACAGTACGTGGCTCATTTGTAATGTGCCGATAATAATAGACCTTTAGCCAGTTTAAAACCTTTGCTACCTGGTCTGACGGCGAATTTATCGTGTACTGAGACCGTACTAATGACAAAAAGTTTACGCAGCGAGTAGCTCTTTAGCATTTGCCAGTGTATTTCGGGTGACTTCACTACCGCCTAACAGTCGTGCCAGTTCCTGTAAGCGCGCGCGTTTATCCAAAGGCAGCATATGTGTTTCAGTCATTGCGCCGTCTGTTTCTTTGCTAACAAAGAAGTGATGGTGCCCGCAGCCTGCAACCTGAGGCAGGTGAGTCACACACATCACCTGGGTAGATTCACCCAACTGACGCAGAAGTTTGCCAACGACCGCGGCTGTTGGGCCGCTGATACCCACATCTACTTCATCGAAAATCAGCGCCGGGGTTTCCATTTTCCGGGCGGTGATGACCTGAATGGCTAATGCGATACGCGACAATTCACCGCCAGATGCAACTTTTGAGATGGGCTGCAACGGTTGGCCTGGGTTAGTGGTAACGCGGAACTCAATACGATCTGCGCCATCTGCCGTAAGCATGTGCTCGTCAAAGCTGACGTCGATATCAAATACCCCATGAGGCATCGAGAGCAAATGCATGCTGTCTGTGATCAATTGTCCCAGTTCTTGCGCGTAGTGTACCCGCTGAGCATGAAGCTGGCGGGCGGCTTCCAGTGCCAGTTGATGGTGCTTCGCCACTGCCAGCTTCAGAGTTTCCTGGGAGTCAGCCTGGTCATCAAGCAGTTGTTGTTCTTCCAGCAACGACTGATGAAACTGAGGCAGTGCTTCCGGGCTGACATGGTGTTTGCGCGCGAGTGAAATCTGTTTTGAAATACGCTGCTCAAGCTCATATAAGCGATTCGGATCGAGGTCCAGGCGGTCGCAGTAATGACGCAACTCATCGCTGGCCTCGCTGACCTGAATAGCCGCTTCTTCGAGCATAGTGAGGACACCGGACAGGCTGGCGTCCATACCGGCCAGTTCAGTAACCATCTGGCGCGCGGTATAGAGCTGACTCTGCAGATTGGCATCTTCACCGTCTGCCAGCAAAGTCAGCGCATGCTGACTGGTGCTAAGTAACTGACCACTATTGGCGAGGCGTTTGTACTCTTCGTCAATCTGTTCAAATTCGCCCGGCTGCGGATTGAATTCATTAAGCTCTTTTAATTGATAGTGAAGTAGCTCGGCACGTGCAGTACGTTCCTGGCTTTGCTGTTGATGCTGTGCCAGTTCGCGGCAGCTTGTATGCCACTGGCGATAATGTTCTGCCATCTGTTGAGTAAGTGCATACTCACCTGCATAGCCATCCAGCAATGCTTTCTGATGCTCCGATTTCACTAATAGCTGGTGCGCGTGTTGGCCGTGGATTTGAATCAGCAACTGCCCCAGTTCGCGCAATTGCGAGAGAGGAACTGCCGTACCGTTGATAAAACCACGAGAGCGCCCGTCGCTGCTGATAACACGGCGAAGTAAACACTCACGCCCGTCTTCAAGCTGGTTCTCTTCCAGCCAGCGTTGTGCTGCAGGGGTATCTTTCAGGGCAAAACGCGCGCACAGGTCAGCGCGTGCGGCGCCCGCTCGCACCATGTCGGCATCTGCACGACCACCCAGACAAAGCCCCAGCGCATCAATGGCGATGGATTTACCTGCCCCGGTTTCACCCGTGATTGCCGTCATTCCGCTATGGAAATCGATCTCAAGCTCACGAACAATCGCAAAGTTGCTGATAGTCAGTTGTGCCAACATGGTTGCCTTCCTGT
Organism: Phytobacter palmae; assembly: GCA_900112785.1. Taxonomy (GTDB): domain Bacteria; phylum Pseudomonadota; class Gammaproteobacteria; order Enterobacterales; family Enterobacteriaceae; genus Phytobacter; species Phytobacter palmae. The sequence continues at coordinate 44,622 of FONB01000020.1, forward strand.
ATGAATAACCATAACTGTGTTTAAATACAGTATAAACTGGTTTTATATACAGTAAAGACCCGGACCACGTTTTCAGAATAATTTTTTTGACCAGCCGAGCTTTGAGCTTAATGTATTGAAATAACTATAATCTTTTGGGTGGATCAGATTAAGGTGGTAGTCACAACGACGAATCAGTACATCTTCACCTTCCTGGATGGGCAGCGCGATTTGGCTATCACAACTCACCTCCAGATCGCTGCGACGGTGTGAGAAACGCAGGCGAATAGTGCTGCTGCTGTTAATGACCAGAGGGCGTGCTGAAAGCGTATGTGGGAACATAGGGACCAGCGTGATGGCATCCAGAGAAGGTGTCAGGATGGGGCCGCCCGCCGACAGCGAGTAGGCCGTGGAGCCTGTAGGCGTGGAGATGATCAGGCCGTCTGAACGCTGAGAGAAAGCAAAAATTTCATCAATGTAGACTTCAAACTCAATCATATGGGCAACTTTGCCCGGATGGAGAACGACTTCATTAATCGCGGTGCTGATGCGTTTCTGGCAGTCCTGCTGGCAGACTTGTACTTCCAGCAAAAAACGTTTTTCCGCAATATAATAACCTTCCAGAACGTCAGCTAACTGCTGTTGCGCGTTATCGGGGTCAAGGTCAGTAAGAAAGCCCAAATTGCCACGGTTGATGCCAATGACTTTAATATCGTAACGCGCCAGCGTGCGCGCGGCACCAAGCATATTACCGTCACCGCCGACCACAACCGCAAGGTCCGCCTGCTGACCAATTTCTGCCAGCGTTCCGGTACGCACGTTTTTAAGCTGTAACTCTTGTGCAATCTGTTGCTCGACAACAACGTCATACCCTTTTGTACACAGCCAGCGATAGAGCATTTCATGTGTGGTCAGCGCGGTGGGGTGACGTGGATGACCGACAATACCAATACACTTGAAATGATGAGCCATTTTCTGGTGGTCCTTGTGCCAAATGAATGATGACAATCTGTCGCGTTCCCTTGAAACCCGGAAACTGATCCCCATAATAAGCGAAGTTAGCGAGATGAATGCGAAAAAACGCGGAGAAATTCATGAGTAGTAAAGAACAGAAAACGCCTGACGGGCAAGCCCCGGAAGAAATTATCATGGATCAGCACGAAGATATTGAGGCGGTTGAACCAGACGCTTCTGCTGAGCAGGTGGATCCGCGCGATGAGAAGATTGCCAACCTCGAAGCGCAACTGATTGAAGCGCAGAACCGTGAGCGTGACGGTATTCTGCGTGTAAAAGCAGAAATGGAAAACCTGCGTCGCCGTACCGAACTGGACGTTGAAAAGGCGCATAAATTTGCGCTGGAAAAATTCATCAACGAGCTGTTGCCAGTGATTGATAGCCTGGATCGTGCGCTGGAAGTCGCGGATAAGAACAATGCCGATATGTCCTCAATGGTCGAAGGTATTGAACTGACCCTGAAGTCTATGCTGGATGTGGTGAAAAAATTCGGTGTTGAAGTTGTGGCCGATACCAACGTTCCGCTGGATCCGAATGTGCATCAGGCAATCGCGATGGTGGAGTCAGAAGATGTGGCGCCGGGCAACGTGCTGGGCGTGATGCAAAAAGGCTTTACCCTCAATGGCCGCACGATTCGCGCCGCGATGGTTACGGTGGCGAAAGCGAAGGGTTAATTTCCCTTATATTAGCCCTCTCTCTGCGGGGAGAGGGCTAAAGCCGTTATTCCGCCACACTGTCGCGAAGGGATTTTACCGGGATAACGCGTACCTGCTTGATCATGTTGTCCTGCACATCAAGAATATCGATATCATAGTGCTCAATGCGTACACGGGTTCCGGCTGCCGGGATCTCTTCCAGTGCTTCAAGTAACATCCCGTTAATCGTCCGGGCCTCTGCTTCCGGTAACTGCCAGTTAAAGGCTTTATTTAACTCACGCACATTGGCGCTGCCATCAATAATCACTGAGCCGTCATTCTGCGGTGTCACTTCTTCTGCCAGTGACGGTGACATGGAGGTCGTAAAGTCTCCGACAATCTCTTCGAGAATATCTTCAACCGTAATCAGCCCCTGAATATCACCGTATTCGTCCACAACCAGGCCGACTTTCTTTTTATTACGCTGAAATTTCACCAGTTGTATGCTGAGCGGTGTCCCTTCCGGCACATAATAAATCTCATCAGCGGCGCGCAACATGACCTCTTTGGTGAACTCTTTTTTCTCTGTCATCAGACGGTAGGCTTCGCGTACTCGTAGCATACTGATGGTATCGTCAAGCGAATCCCGATACAGCACGATACGGCCATGCGGCGAGTGAGTAAGCTGGCGCACGATCGACTTCCAGTCGTCGTTGATATCAATACCGACGATTTCGCTACGCGGCACCATGATGTCATTTACGCTTACTTTTTCCAGATCCAATATCGACAGCAGCATATCCTGATTGCGTCGGGAAATCTGGGAGCGGGATTCGTTCACGATAGTACGCAACTCATCTTTGCTAAGTGCGCCGCTAATAACGACATCAGCCTTAATACCTACCATTCGCATCAGAACCCGCGTTACACCATTAAGCAGCCAGACCAGCGGCATCATGATGATCTGCAGCGGTACTAACAGAACACTACTGGGAAAAGCGACTTTCTCGGGATAGAGGGCGGCGATAGTTTTTGGCAGGACTTCTGCAAACACCAGGACGACAAAAGTCAGCACGCCGGTTGCTATTGCCACGCCAGCGTTACCATATAAACGCATACCAACTATGGTGCCCAGCGCAGAGGCGAGGATATTGACAAGATTATTGCCAATTAATACCAGGCTGATAAGGCGGTCGGGTTTACGCAGCAGTTTTTCGACGCGCTTAGCGCTTCGATGCCCCTGCTTTGCCAGATGACGCAGGCGATAACGGTTAACGGTCATCATGCCGGTTTCAGAACCGGAGAAGTACGCCGAAATCACCACCATGATGATCAGGGTGACGATCAGCGTCGTGGTGGAAATGTGTTCCAGGGGGAACTCCTTCTTAACTTAGGATATGCTGCAGAATGCGGCTACCGAAATAGGCCAGCGTGAGAATGCCCGCGCCTGCGACGTTAAACCACACGACACGGCGCCCGCGCCACCCTTTATGGTAATGGCCCCACAGCAATACGATATAAACGAACCACGCGATGATCGACAGGACAGCTTTGTCGATATTCTCCATGCTGAACAGGTTCTTGAGAAAGAAAAGACCTGTACAAAGCGTTAACGTCAGCAGAACCACGCCAATCTGCGTGATATGAAACATTTTGCGCTCAATGCTCATTAGCGGCGGCATTTCGCTGCTGAATGCCAGTCGCTTATTCTTAAGTTGATAGTCAATCCACGCCAGTTGCAGCGCATACATCGCTGCAATAATCAGTGTGGCGTAGGAGAAGAGTGACAGCCCTATATGGATCATCATACCCGGAGTGGTTTCGAGATGCGTGATGTACTCGTTCGGCACAAAAATGGCGAAAGCGAGGTTGATGAGCGCAAAAGTATAGACGATGGGCAACAGCAGCCAGCCGCGGTTTTTCGATGCCACGATGGTCATGACTGTACAGATCATCAAGCTGACCAGTGAACCAACATTTAACAAGCTTAAGTTTTGCCCGCCATCGTCAGGAAAAAGCCGTTCTTTAAGCGCGAAGCCGTGAAACATCAGCGCGACAACCGCAGATAAAATCGCCATGCGGCGCCAGCCGCTGTTTTTCTGCAGCAAACCGGGAACGATCAGTGCGAGGCTGATGGAATAGGCGGCAAGAGAAATTAAGGCGAACACGGGCATAGTGGCGTCGACAGTTGACCTGAGAAGAAAGAGATGCAGTATAACGTTACGTGACTCTGGCTCCAACCGTTGCATCACATACATCGCCAATGTCTTCATGTTATACTGGCGAAAATTTCTGTTATGCGTCGCCCAGGCGGCCCATCGTTTTACCTCAGGCGAGAGACAATGTTTGATAATTTAACCGATCGTTTGTCGCGCACCCTGCGCAATATCAGTGGTCGTGGACGCCTCACTGAAGACAACATTAAAGACACACTACGCGAAGTGCGTATGGCGCTGCTGGAGGCGGACGTCGCCTTGCCGGTCGTGCGTGATTTCATCAGCCGCGTAAAAGAAAAAGCGGTTGGTCATGAAGTGAATAAGAGCCTGACTCCCGGTCAGGAGTTCGTCAAAATCGTACGCAACGAACTGGTTGCGGCGATGGGTGAAGAGAACCAAAGCCTTAACCTGGCCGCTCAACCGCCAGCCGTTGTATTGATGGCGGGCCTGCAGGGTGCAGGTAAAACCACCAGCGTGGGTAAACTGGGTAAGTTCCTGCGTGAAAAACACAAGAAGAAAGTGATGGTGGTTTCCGCAGACGTTTATCGCCCGGCGGCGATCAAACAACTGGAAACGCTTGCACAGCAAGTTGAAGTGGATTTCTTCCCGTCTGATGTCGCGCAAAAGCCGGTGGATATCGTCAATGCCGCGCTGAAAGAAGCGAAGCTTAAATTCTACGACGTGCTGCTGGTGGATACCGCTGGTCGTCTGCACGTTGACGAAGCGATGATGGACGAAATCAAGCAGGTACATGCCGCGATTAAACCGGTAGAAACCCTGTTTGTTGTTGATGCGATGACCGGTCAGGATGCGGCGAATACCGCCAAAGCGTTTAACGAAGCGCTGCCGTTGACGGGGGTTATATTGACCAAAGTGGACGGTGACGCCCGTGGCGGTGCGGCGCTCTCCATTCGCCATATTACCGGCAAACCGATCAAGTTCCTTGGTGTCGGCGAAAAGACCGAAGCGCTGGAGCCGTTCCACCCGGATCGTATTGCTTCGCGTATCCTCGGTATGGGCGACGTCCTGTCGCTGATTGAAGATATCGAGAGCAAAGTTGACCGCGCCCAGGCCGAGAAGCTGGCCAGCAAACTGAAAAAAGGCGACGGTTTCGATCTGACCGACTTCCTGGAACAGCTGCGTCAGATGAAAAACATGGGCGGTATGGCGAGCCTGATGGGCAAGCTGCCGGGCATGGGGCAGATTCCGGACAACGTGAAAGCGCAGATGGATGACAAAGTGCTGGTGCGTATGGAAGCAATCATCAACTCGATGACCTTTAAAGAGCGCGCGAATCCTGAAATTATCAAAGGCTCCCGTAAGCGCCGTATTGCTGCAGGCTGTGGGATGCAGGTACAAGACGTAAACCGCCTTCTGAAACAGTTCGATGACATGCAACGCATGATGAAAAAGATGAAGAAGGGCGGTATGGCGAAGATGATGAGAAGTATGAAGGGGATGATGCCGCCAGGTTTTCCAGGTCGCTAATCTCACGGCCTGGCCCATTTGCCATTTCGGCACCGGGCTGTGCTCGCCATCCTCACGTACTACGTGTACGCTCCGGTGGCTGCGCACACGTCGGTACCGAACTGGCTGCACTGCCGACGGCCTTCTACAGCAGAGTTATTAACTGCTGATTGCAATTTCCCCAGAAATCAGTAAAATTTTCGGGCTTTTAATATGACACCGGGCTCCGTTCCTCGATGGGGCCCGGTTGTTTTATTCACACAAGAGGATGTTATGGTAACTATTCGTTTAGCACGTCACGGCGCTAAAAAGCGTCCGTTCTACCAGGTTGTTGTCACCGACAGCCGTAATGCACGCAACGGTCGCTTCATTGAGCGCGTTGGCTTCTTCAACCCGATCGCGTCCGAGAAAGAAGAAGGCACCCGCCTGGATCTGGATCGTATCGCTCACTGGGTTGGCCAGGGCGCTACCGTTTCTGATCGCGTAGCTACGCTGATCAAAGAAGTAAACAAAGCAGCTTAATCTGTCACGGTGGTCATGATGAGCAAGCAACACGCCGCGCAGAGCCCTGTTAATCCTATCGTTCTGGGTAAACTGGGATCTTCTTACGGTATCCGTGGTTGGCTCAGAGTGTTTTCCTCCACCGAAGACGCCGAAAGCATTTTTGACTATCAGCCATGGTTTATTGAACGGGCGGGTCAGTGGCAGAGCATTGAGCTGGAAAGCTGGCGCTACCACAATCAGGACATTGTCATCAAACTGAAAGGTGTAGATGACAGAGATGCAGCGAATCTGCTGACCAATTGCGAAATTGTCGTAGATTCATCGCAGTTGCCGGAACTGGAAGAGGGTGACTACTACTGGAAAGACCTGATGGGCTGCCAGGTAGTGACCACCGAAGGTTATAGCCTCGGTAAAGTCATTGATATGATGGAAACCGGGTCGAATGACGTTCTCGTCATTAAGGCAAACCTGAAAGATGCATTTGGTGTCAAGGAGCGGTTGGTTCCGTTCCTCGATGGGCAGGTTATCAAGAAAGTCGATCTCGCTACTCAAACCATTGAAGTAGATTGGGATCCTGGTTTTTAAACCTCCGGATATACGGTAAAAGACGGCGCTATGTGGATTGGCATAATTAGCCTGTTTCCTGAAATGTTCCGCGCGATTACCGACTACGGGGTAACTGGCCGGGCAGTTAAAAATGGCCTGCTGAGCATCCAGAGCTGGAGTCCACGTGACTTTGCTCATGACCGACACCGTACCGTGGACGATCGTCCCTACGGCGGCGGACCGGGGATGCTAATGATGGTGCAACCTTTACGGGACGCCATTCATGCAGCAAAAGATGCGGCCGGTGAAGGCGCAAAAGTGATTTATCTGTCACCTCAGGGGCGTAAGCTTGATCAGGCTGGCGTCAGCGAACTGGCAACGAATCAGAAACTGATTCTGGTGTGCGGGCGCTACGAAGGGATAGATGAGCGCGTAATCCAAACCGAGATTGACGAAGAATGGTCTATCGGCGATTACGTTCTCAGCGGTGGTGAGTTACCAGCCATGACGCTGATTGATTCGGTCTCCCGGTTTATTCCGGGTGTGCTGGGACATGAAGCTTCGGCAACGGAAGATTCCTTTGCTGATGGATTACTGGACTGCCCACACTATACTCGACCTGAGTTGTTAGAAGGGATGGAAGTACCGCCAGTATTACTGTCGGGAAATCATGCTGAGATACGTCGCTGGCGTTTGAAACAGTCGCTGGGCCGCACCTGGCTTAGAAGACCTGAACTTCTGGAAAACCTGGCTCTGACTGAAGAGCAAGCAAGGTTGCTGGCGGAGTTCAAAAAAGAACACGTACAACAGCAACATAAACATGATGGGACGGCGTAAGCCCCCGATATCAGTTTACCCAGGATAAGAGATTAAATTATGAGCAACATTATTAAGCAACTTGAACAAGAACAGATGAAGCAGGACGTACCTTCCTTCCGTCCGGGTGATACCGTGGAAGTGAAAGTATGGGTTGTTGAAGGTTCCAAAAAACGTCTGCAGGCATTCGAGGGCGTGGTTATCGCTATTCGTAACCGCGGTCTGCACTCTGCATTCACTGTTCGTAAAATTTCCAACGGCGAAGGCGTTGAGCGTGTCTTCCAGACTCACTCTCCGGTAGTTGACAGCATTGCTGTTAAACGTCGTGGTGCTGTACGTAAAGCTAAACTGTACTACCTGCGTGAGCGCACTGGTAAGTCTGCTCGTATCAAAGAGCGTCTTAACTAAGATTCGCTTTCGCGACATCCTGTTAAAAAGGGCTGGCCTGTGGGCTGGCCCTTTTTTTATGGTCTGCAGATGGCTAAAACAACGGCATTTACCTGACCGACTATGAATGACGATGTTTATCCAGAATCTCAGCCGTTAAATCATGTCCTTGATCTTCTGCGTGTTCACTAACGGCAGATGCTTCATCGTCGAAAACCTGCGCGGCCTCCATACAATAGAAAGTTGTTACCCCTGCACAATTGCCTTCCCTTCCTGGCATTTTCGCGCAGACATCAATTTGTGAGTTAATTTCTGCACGTACAGGAGTTCTGAGTACATGTATGTAATAAATTATTTACACTATTATGCCGATAAATGAGGGTTTAAATTGAAGTGTAAATATAAATGTACGTTTTTTGGATTGAATTCTTTACTGATTGTGGTATCTTGTCACCTCCTCACTGAGGAATAACTATCGCAAACGAGTCATACAGGATCACCATCATGCAAAAAGACGCGCTGAATAACGTACATATTACCGACGAACAAGTTCTGATTACTCCCGATCAACTGAAAGCCGCTTTCCCTTTGAGTATTGCTCAGGAAGCGCAGATCGCGCAGTCCCGTCAGACGATTTCCAGCATCATTGCCGGAGAAGATCCGCGTTTGTTAGTGGTTTGCGGTCCTTGCTCAATTCATGATCCAGAAACCGCGCTGGAATATGCTCGTCGATTTAAAGCACTTGCCGCAGAGGTCAGCGATAGCCTCTATCTGGTGATGCGCGTCTATTTTGAAAAACCCCGTACTACTGTTGGCTGGAAAGGGTTGATTAACGATCCCCATATGGATGGCTCGTTTGATGTTGAGGCAGGGCTGAAAATTGCTCGTCAGTTGCTGGTGGAACTGGTCAACATGGGGCTGCCGTTGGCAACCGAAGCGCTCGACCCGAATAGCCCGCAGTACCTGGGGGACCTGTTTAGCTGGTCCGCCATTGGCGCACGCACGACCGAGTCACAAACCCACCGTGAAATGGCCTCCGGTTTGTCGATGCCAGTGGGCTTCAAAAACGGTACGGACGGTAGCCTGGCAACGGCGATTAATGCAATGCGTGCTGCAGCAATGCCGCACCGTTTTGTGGGTATTAACCAGGCCGGACAGGTCTGCCTGCTGCAAACACAAGGTAATCCTGATGGCCATGTGATTCTGCGCGGCGGTAAAGCGCCAAACTACAGCCCTGCTGATGTTGCTCAATGTGAAAAAGAGATGGAGCAGGCGGGACTCAAGCCTGCGCTGATGGTAGATTGCAGCCATGGCAATTCGAATAAAGATTACCGCCGCCAGCCTGCTGTGGCTGAGTCGGTTGTTGCGCAGATCAAAGACGGAAACCGTTCAATCATTGGTTTGATGATTGAAAGTAATATCCACGAAGGCAATCAATCTTCCGAGCAGCCGCGTAGTGAAATGAAATATGGTGTATCCGTCACCGATGCTTGCATTAGCTGGGAAACCACTGAGGCGTTGCTGCGTGAAATCGGCAATGACTTGCGCAGTAGCCTTGCGGCACGTCTGGCTTAAGAGGGTGTTATGGTTGCAGAGCTGACCGCATTACGCGATCAAATTGATGAAGTCGACAAAGCGTTACTGGAACTACTGGCTCGTCGGATGTCACTGGTTGCCGAAGTCGGCGAAGTAAAAAGTAAGTACGGTCTGCCGATCTATGTTCCGGAACGCGAAGCCTCAATGCTGGCGTCTCGTCGTCAGGAAGCCGAAGCCCTGGGAGTGTCGCCGGATTTGATTGAGGATGTGCTGCGTCGCGTTATGCGGGAATCCTATTCCAGTGAAAACGATAAGGGGTTCAAAACCCTGTGTCCTTCACTGCGACCGGTAGTACTTGTTGGTGGTAACGGGCAAATGGGGCAGTTGTTTGCCAAAATGTTGACGCTATCAGGTTACCAGGTCCGTATTCTGGAAAAAGATGACTGGGCACAGGCGCAGAGTATCGTTGCTGATGCGGGGATGGTCATTGTGAGCGTCCCTATTCATATCACTGAAAAGGTTATAGCACAGTTACCGCCGTTACCGGACGATTGCATCCTTGTCGACCTGGCGTCAGTAAAAAGCGGTCCGTTGCAGGCGATGCTGGAAGCCCATAAAGGGCCTGTCGTCGGTTTGCACCCGATGTTTGGTCCTGACAGCGGTAGCCTGGCGAAACAGGTTGTCGTGTGGTGTGATGGTCGAAACCCGGATGCTTATCAGTGGTTCCTGGAACAAATTCAGGTATGGGGTGCGCGCTTGCACCGTATCAGCGCCGTAGAACATGACCAGAATATGGCGTTTATTCAGGCGTTACGCCATTTTGCTACCTTTGCTTATGGGTTGCATCTGGCAGAAGAGAATGTTCAGCTTGAGCAGTTACTGGCACTCTCGTCGCCTATTTATCGCCTTGAACTGGCGATGGTTGGCCGCTTGTTCGCGCAGGATCCGCAACTCTATGCCGATATTATTATGTCGTCGGAGAATAACCTGGCGCTTATCAAGCGCTACTATCAACGTTTCGGCGAGGCGATTAGTCTGCTGGAACACGGTGACAAGCAGGCATTTATTGACAGCTTCCGTAAGGTCGAGCACTGGTTCGGCGATTATGCTAAACGTTTCCAGAGTGAAAGCCGTGTCTTACTTCGCCAGGCGAATGACAGCCGCCAATAAATAAAAAGCCGTTTATACTGAAAAGCCAGTGGTATACCGCTGGCTTTTTTCTTTGTAAGGGACAGATATGGCTGAACCGCAACTGCTGTTTGATTATACCGGCCACCTGCCGGAATGCCCGACATGGAGTGAAGAGGAGCAGGCGCTCTGGTGGGCCGATATTCTTGAAGGTGAGATCCATCGCTACCATCCTGCCACCGGTGAACATACGGTGCTTTGTTTTCCCGAGGAGGTTGGTTGCTTTGCATTGAGAGAGAAGGGCGGTTTTATTGTCGCGATGCGTAACGCTATCTGGCTCGCCGATAAGCGAGGGCTACTGGTACAGAAAGTGTGTGATAACCCGTCAAACCCGCAACTGGCGCGCTTTAACGACGGTGGTACCGATCACCTTGGTCGTTTCTATGCGGGAACATTCTGGGGACCGGGCGATTACAACGGTGCGCTACTGATGCGTATTGATAATGATCTTAAACCCACTGTCATCCAGTGTGATATCCAGGGCCATAACGGTCTTGCGTTCAGCCACGACAAACAATGGATGTTTACCTCTGATACACCAAATGGAGTTATCTATCGAACGCCGCTCAATGAGCAGGGGGAGCCTGGTGCGCGTGAAGTCTTCCGGCGTTTTCAACCCGGTGAAGGGATCCCTGACGGTGCGGCAATGGATGTTGAAGGCTGTTACTGGAGTGCTATGTTTGATGGCTGGCGCATTGCACGATATTCGCCGCGGGGAGAGCAACTGGCGGAGTATCGTCTGCCGGTACGCTGCCCGACAATGGTCTGCTTTGGCGGAGTCGATATGAAAACGCTTTTTATTACGACCACACGGGAGAATATGGATGCGCAGGAGGTAGCGGATTATCCTCTTTCGGGGGCGATCTTCACCCTGCCGGTGGAAGTGGCAGGAATGAAGAAATCACCCTTTATAGAGCGTTAAGCCGGATCGACGGGCACGACGTTTTCGCTTGGATAACAGCCCAGAACCTTAAGCGAGCGAGTAATAGATGTCAGCTCGCGAAGGGCCTTTTGCACATCTAAAGCGTGTAAGTTCGCCTGAATATCCAGGTAGAACATCTCTTCCCATGGGTTGCCGTGAATCGGTCGCGATTCGAGTTTGGTCATGATCAGGTTGTGATTACGCAGCACCAGTAATGCTTCAACCAGCGCACCGGCTTGTTGGCCGGTTGCAATCAGTAATGTGGTCTTGGCCGGGACCTGATCGGAGACATCAATCGCTTTACGGGCGAGTACCACAAAGCGAGTGATATTCTGCGTTTGGTTTGCCAGATTGCGCTCCAGTACCTGTAATCCATACAGCGCACCACCGGCTTCATTACCCAACGCGGCCACGTGCGGGGAGTTTTCCTGCGCCACGCGCTCCATAGCGGAAGAGGTGCTTTCGCAGTATTCAATTTTCCAGTGCGGATAGCGATTTAAAAACTGGCTACATTGCTGGAAAGGTTGCGGGTGACTGTAAACGGTCTTGATTTTATCCAGATCGGTTGAGCCGGAGACCAGTACGCAGTGGTCAATTGGCACCGTCAGTTCACCCACAATCGACAGGCTGGTGTGCTGAAGCAAATCGTAAACGTCATTTATTGCACCGGAACTGGTGTTCTCCAGCGGCACGACGGCGTAATCAGCCTGACCGGTTTCAACCTGATTAAAGATATCGTGAAATTTAAGGCAGCCGCTCTCAATAAAATGCTCGAAATGACGAGCAGCGTACTGGCGCGCAGCAAGATGGGAGTACGAACCTTTCGGGCCGAGGAATGCGATTCGGGCTGAATGTGGATTAATTTTGTTTAGATGCTGCTGAAGTAGTGCCTGCTGGGTAAGAACGGAATCTTCAATAATGAGCTGGAACAGGCGAGTAATGTAATGGGCGTCGAGATGATGCGTTTTACCTAGCTGAATGAGGCGTTCCAGCAGGTCGCGTTCGCGATCAATGTCCCGTACGGGACGGTGTGAAGCCAGTTTAGCTTTGCCCACTTCGACTGCCAGTTGACGCCGCTCGGCTAACAGGGAAAGTAACTGCTCATCCAGGGCGCTTATTTTTACACGTAAATCCAGTAAAGGGTTATCCGCTGTCATGTTGTTGCCTTAATTGTTATCAATAAAAAAGGCCTCCCGGAGTGGGAGGCCTTGTTGTTCGTCTTCGCATTCTTTATCACAAAACGAATCGCCTCCCGGTCAGGGGAAGGTAAAAAAGAATGCGAAGAAGAACGGAACATATTTCATGAAAATTTCCTTTTGAGTGTCAGACTAAAGTACCCGTACTGTTTTCTCTCTGTCAATAAAAAACGCGCCCGAAGGCGCGTTGCTGATTAACTCAATACTGTAAGGTTATTCTTCTTCAACGAAGTCCGCGTCTTTCACCGAAGTCGTGGCACGACGCGCTTCACCCTTGTGCTGCACTTTATTGAGCTGCCGTTCCAGCTTGTTGATCAAATCGTTAATAGCGGTATACATATCTTCATGTTTGGCACTGGCGACCAGATGTCCGTTTGGCGTATTAATAGTGGCATCTGCGATGAAGCCCTGCGGTTCTTTCGACAGGATGATATGTGGATTAATAAGATGTGTTTGCCATTTATCCAGTTTGGCGAGACGGTCTGCGACATGTTGGCGAATTGCTGGGGTGATTTCCATTTGTTTGCTGGTAATGTTCACTGTCATAAATTTTACCTCTTGTCTTTCCGTCTTGGTGATTCCAGCATACCTCGGCTAATGTCAAAATGTGTGATTTAAATCACATTATTTTGTCACTTTTTGTCAAGGGCAATGTTTTGTGAGGCAGGACAGGAAGAGGGCAAATATTACTTGTCGAAGTCCGGATTACCCGTCATAGTTGATAGGATGACTTGAAGCTAAACCGCTTCAGCTCTGCCTTTCAGGCATAAAAAACGGCAGCTCGTGGCTGCCGTTTTGCGTTTTAGAATGACTCAACTGCTTTGACCGTTGCTGGCAATAATTTTTGCCACTTTGTCGGCCTGAGCGGTCATCTGCATTTCACGGTATGCATTTTCCATCAGCGGAAGCGCATCGCGCGTTGCTTTGGTATCCGGGAAGTCACGCATCATACCTTCAACACGATTGACCACTGCGACCCATGCACCGCGCTTAGTGTAGTACTCAGCAACAGAGTATTCATACTTCGCAAGGCGGTCTTTCAGGAAAACCAGACGTTTGGTTGCATCAGTAACGTATTGACTACGTGGGTAGCCACGAACCAATTTAGAGAAATCTTTAAATGCTTCACGCGCATGTTGCGGATCGCGATCGCTGCGATCAACGCCAAAGAAACCCTGCAACGCGCTGTCATCTAACGCCATGTTAGTAAGACCACGCATATACATGACATAATCAATGTTAGGATGGGTTGGGTTCAGGCGTATAAAACGGTCGATTGCGGCTTGAGCCAGCGGGAGATCGGCATTTTTGTAATAAGCGTAGATCAGATCCAGCTGCACCTGCTGTGAGTAAGGTCCGAACGGATAACGGTTATCCAACGCTTCCAGTTGCGTTATGGCTGCCTTCCAGTTACCGTCTTGCAGTTTTTGCTGGGCAGTCGCGTAGATTTCATTTGGCGGATTATCAGGCACCACTTCCTTTGAACCGGAGCAACCCGCCAAAGCCAGGCTCAACGTGGCGGCTGCCACCAGATATTTCATGCGCGTCATGACGATTAGACTTTCCTCAGAATGTGTATGCGGGAGATTGTCTTTCCTGCTCCCGACTAAGACCAGCTACAATAGCACACTATATTAAACGGCAAAGCCGTAAAACCCAACGTTAACGAAGAAGCTGTATATGGCACAACGAGTACAACTCACCGCAACGGTTACCGAAAATCAACTCGGTCAACGCTTAGATCAGGCTTTGGCCGAATTGTTCCCGGATTATTCACGTTCGCGCATAAAAGAATGGATTCTTGACCAGAAAGTACTGGTCAACGGCAAAATGTGTGACAAGCCCAAAGAAAAAGTATTGGGTGGAGAAAGCGTTGCTATTAACGCTGAGATTGAAGAAGAGGCGCGTTTCGAACCGCAGGATATCCCGCTTAATATTGTCTATGAAGATGACGACATTATTGTTATCAACAAACCGCGCGATTTAGTGGTTCACCCGGGGGCCGGTAACCCGGACGGGACGGTACTTAATGCGTTATTGCATTATTATCCTCCTATCGCTGATGTTCCGCGCGCCGGGATTGTTCACCGTCTGGACAAAGACACGACCGGTCTGATGGTGGTGGCAAAAACAGTTCCGGCACAGACGCGCCTGGTGGAATCTTTGCAACTGCGTGAGATTACCCGTGAATATGAAGCGGTGGCGATTGGTCACATGACATCGGGGGGCACGGTTGAAGAACCTATTAGTCGCCACCCGACCAAACGTACGCATATGTCTGTACACCCGATGGGTAAACCGGCTGTGACGCACTACCGCATTATGGAACATTTCCGTATTCATACGCGCCTGCGTTTGCGTCTGGAAACGGGGCGTACCCACCAAATCCGCGTTCATATGGCACACATCACGCATCCGCTGGTAGGTGATCAACTCTACGGCGGTCGTCCACGTCCGCCGAAAGGCGCATCGGACGAATTTATTGCTGCGCTGCGTAAGTTCGACAGACAAGCGCTGCATGCAACGATGTTACGTCTCTACCATCCGATCACCGGCATTGAGATGGAATGGCATGCGCCAATCCCTCAGGACATGATCGATCTGATTGATGCCATGCGTGCCGACTTCGAAACCCATAAGGATGATGTGGCCTGGTTATGACCAAACTGATTGTCCCTGACTGGCCGCTGCCCTCAGGCGTAGCGGCATGTAGCTCTACACGTATCGGTGGGGTGAGTCTGCCACCTTATGACTCGCTCAACCTGGGCGCGCACTGTGGTGATGACCTCACGCATGTTGAGGAGAATCGTAAGCGGATGTTCGCGGCAGGTCAGCTGCCGTCGAAACCGGTCTGGCTTGAACAGGTTCACGGTAAGAATGTCCTGAAACTTACCGGTGAGCCTTACGCCAGTAAGCGTGCCGATGCGTCGTACAGCAATACGCCAGGGGCCGTTTGTGCAGTGATGACCGCAGACTGCCTGCCCGTGCTTTTTTGCAATCGTGATGGTACTGAAGTGGCTGCGGCTCACGCGGGTTGGCGTGGTCTCTGTGCGGGTGTGCTGGAAGAGACCGTCGCCTGCTTTGCTGATAAACCCGAAAATATTCTTGCCTGGCTGGGCCCGGCTATTGGGCCTGATGCTTTTGAGGTCGGCCCGGAAGTGCGCGATGCTTTTATGGCAGTTGAAACTATCGCAGAGAGGGCGTTTCGTCCGTTAGGGGAAAAATATTACGCGGATATCTACACCCTCGCCCGTCAGCGCCTGACAAGCGTCGGAGTGACGCAAGTTTTCGGTGGCGATCACTGCACCTTCAGCCAAAAGGATGATTTTTTCTCATATCGTCGCGACAAGGTCACGGGCCGTATGGCAAGTTTCATTTGGCTGATATAACCTAACGAATCAAGACGATCCGGTACGGGTAACTTTCTTTTCGCATAATTCAGGTCATTCACCTTGAATAATTGAGGGATGACCTCATTTAATCTCCAGTAGCAATTTTGACCTGTTATGGGGGGAGTTATGCGTCTGGATCGTCTTACCAATAAATTCCAGCTTGCTCTTGCCGATGCCCAGTCGCTTGCACTGGGGCACGACAACCAATTCATCGAACCTCTTCATTTAATGAGCGCCTTGCTAAATCAGGAAGGGGGATCGGTACGTCCTTTATTAACATCTGCTGGCGTTAACGCCGGGCAATTGCGTACGGCTGTTGAGCAGGCGTTAAGCCGTTTGCCGCAGGTGGAAGGCACCGGTGGCGATGTGCAGCCTTCACAAGACCTCATGCGAGTGCTGAATCTCTGCGACAAGCTGGCGCAGAAAAGAGGGGACAACTTTATTTCGTCAGAGCTTTTTATTCTGGCGGCGCTTGAATCACATGGTTCGCTTGCTGACCTGCTGAAATCAGCTGGTGCGACGATGGCAAATGTGACTCAGGCAATTGATCAAATGCGTGGAGGTGACAACGTGAACGATCAAGGGGCCGAAGATCAACGTCAGGCCTTGAAAAAATACACGGTCGATCTGACCGAGCGTGCTGAACAAGGCAAGCTCGATCCGGTTATCGGGCGTGATGAAGAAATTCGCCGTACCATTCAGGTATTGCAACGCCGTACTAAAAACAACCCTGTCCTTATTGGGGAACCGGGTGTCGGTAAAACAGCGATTGTTGAAGGGCTGGCACAGCGTATTGTTAACGGTGAAGTCCCGGAGGGTTTAAAAGGCCGTCGGGTACTGGCGCTGGACATGGGGTCGCTGGTGGCCGGGGCGAAATATCGTGGTGAATTTGAAGAGCGTTTAAAAGGTGTGCTTAACGACCTCTCCAAACAGGAAGGTAACGTCATTCTCTTTATTGATGAATTGCACACCATGGTGGGGGCGGGAAAAGCAGACGGCGCGATGGATGCCGGGAACATGCTGAAACCGGCGCTGGCACGTGGTGAGCTTCACTGCGTAGGGGCAACGACGCTTGATGAGTATCGCCAGTACATTGAAAAAGACGCGGCACTGGAACGTCGCTTCCAGAAAGTGTTTGTTGCTGAACCTTCGGTTGAAGACACCATTGCAATTCTGCGTGGCCTGAAAGAACGTTATGAGTTGCATCATCACGTACAGATTACTGACCCGGCGATCGTGGCGGCTGCGACTTTATCGCATCGCTATATTGCTGACCGCCAGCTGCCGGATAAAGCTATCGATCTGATCGATGAAGCGGCGTCCAGCATCCGTATGCAGATTGATTCTAAGCCGGAAGAGCTGGACAGACTGGATCGTCGTATTATCCAGCTCAAACTGGAACAGCAGGCGCTACTGAAAGAATCGGATGATGCCAGTAAAAAACGTCTGGAGATGCTCAACGATGAGCTTTCTGATAAAGAGCGGCAGTATTCCACATTAGAAGAAGAGTGGAAGGCGGAGAAAGCCTCGCTTTCCGGAACTCAAACGATTAAGGCCGAGCTTGAGCAGGCGAAAATTGCTATTGAGCAGGCGCGTCGTGTTGGTGATCTGGCGCGGATGTCTGAGTTGCAGTACGGCAAGATCCCGGAACTGGAAAAACAACTGGAAGCGGCCACTCAGTCTGAAGGTAAAACGATGCGTCTGTTACGTAATAAAGTGACGGATGCAGAAATTGCCGAAGTGCTGGCTCGCTGGACCGGTATTCCGGTTTCCAGAATGATGGAAGGCGAACGCGAAAAACTGCTGCGTATGGAGCAAGAACTGCATCAGCGTGTGATTGGCCAGGATGAAGCTGTTGAAGCTGTATCGAATGCCATTCGCCGTAGCCGTGCCGGGTTGTCCGATCCGAATCGGCCAATTGGCTCTTTCTTATTCCTTGGTCCGACCGGGGTAGGGAAAACCGAGCTGTGTAAATCGCTGGCTAACTTTATGTTTGATAGCGATGACGCCATGGTTCGTATCGATATGTCTGAGTTTATGGAGAAACACTCGGTATCGCGTCTCGTTGGTGCTCCTCCGGGATATGTCGGGTATGAAGAAGGGGGCTATCTGACTGAGGCAGTTCGCCGCCGTCCTTACTCTGTCATTTTGCTCGATGAGATTGAGAAGGCACACCCGGATGTGTTCAACATTTTGTTGCAGGTGCTGGATGATGGTCGCCTGACCGACGGGCAGGGGAGAACGGTGGACTTCCGTAACACGGTTGTCATCATGACTTCTAACCTGGGCTCGGATTTAATTCAGGAGCGTTTTGGCGAACTGGATTACGGCCACATGAAAGAGCTTGTGTTAGGTGTGGTCAGCCATAGCTTCCGTCCGGAATTCATCAACCGTATAGATGAAGTAGTGGTATTCCATCCGCTTGGTGAAAAACACATCGCTTCTATTGCTCAAATTCAATTGCAGCGTTTGTAC
Organism: Phytobacter palmae; assembly: GCA_900112785.1. Taxonomy (GTDB): domain Bacteria; phylum Pseudomonadota; class Gammaproteobacteria; order Enterobacterales; family Enterobacteriaceae; genus Phytobacter; species Phytobacter palmae. The sequence continues at coordinate 62,895 of FONB01000020.1, forward strand.
AAACGTCTGGAAGAGCGCGGTTATGAAGTTAGCCTTTCTGATGAAGCCTTGAAACTGCTGAGCGAGAATGGTTTTGATCCGGTGTATGGTGCACGACCTTTGAAACGTGCGATTCAACAGCAGATCGAAAACCCGCTGGCGCAGCAAATTTTGTCTGGCGATCTTATTCCGGGCAAAATAATTCAGTTAGTTGTGAAAGACGATCGTATTGTGGCAGTGCAGTAAGTCACAAAACAGTAAAAACGAGCCCCCAGGGGCTCGTTTTTGTTTAAAAACCAGGCAAGAATTGCCTTTCAATATCCGTTTTGCCTGGAAAGTGAGCAAACGATAATTTTTTTGAATTTTATGCTTGTCACTTCACAGGAACTCCCTATAATGCGCCTCCACTGACACGGAACAACGGCAGACAAGCCGCCGGGTCAGCGGGGTTCTCCTGAGAGTCCCGGCAGAGAAAAGCGAAAATAAACGCTTGACTCTGAAAGAGGAAAGCGTAATATACGCCACCTCGCGACAGAGCGCTAAAGCGCGTCGCAACTGCTCTTTAACAATTTATCAGACAATCTGTGTGGGCACTCAAAGTGACATGGATTCTTGATGTCCTCGGACACTAAATGAATACCAAGTCTCAAGAGTGAA
>FONB01000001.1:0-339887 GCA_900112785.1 Phytobacter palmae
AACTACGAGCTTTACGCAGATATGAGCAACCGGGTGATGACGACGCTGGAAGAAATGAGCCCTCGCGTAGAAATTTATAGCATTGATGAAGCATTTTGCGACCTGACCGGAGTAAGTAACTGCCGGGTGCTGGAGGAATTTGGTCGGGAGATTCGTGCCACTGTGCTGCGGCGCACTCACCTGACAGTTGGTGTCGGAATCGCACCAACAAAGACTCTGGCGAAACTGGCGAACCATGCCGCCAAAAAATGGCAAAAGCAGACTGGCGGGGTAGTTGACCTGTCAAATGTTGATCGCCAGCGGCGGCTGATGGCCCTGGTTCCGGTTGAGGATGTATGGGGCGTTGGCCGACGCATCAGTAAAAAGCTGAATGCGATGGGGGTCAAAACAGCCCTCGATCTGTCCGAACAATCCACTTGGGTAATAAGAAAGCATTTTAACGTGGTGCTGGAGCGAACCATCCGGGAGCTACGCGGAGAGCCCTGCCTCGAACTGGAGGAGTTTGCCCCGGCCAAACAGGAAATCGTTTGTTCACGCTCTTTCGGCGGTCGCATCACCAACTATAACGAAATGAGGCAGGCAATATGCAGCTACGCGGCCCGCGCGTCAGAAAAGTTGCGAGAGGAGCACCAGTACTGCCGGTTTATTTCTGCGTTTGTTAAAACGAGCCCGTTCGCGCTTAACGAACCCTATTACGGTAACAGTGCCTCATTGAAGCTGCTGACGCCAACGCAGGACAGCAGGGACATAATCGGTGCGGCAACACGTTGTCTGGATAAAATCTGGCGTGATGGGCATCGGTACCAGAAATCCGGAGTTATGCTGGGCGATTTTTTCAGTCAAGGCGTAGCTCAGCTAAATCTCTTCGATAGCAACGCCCCACGTGCTGACAGCGAACAACTGATGACGCTTATAGATCAACTCAATGCAAAAGATGGTCGTGGGACATTGTATTTCGCTGGCCAGGGAATCCAGCAACAATGGCAGATGAAGAGGGAAATGCTCTCGCCGCGTTATACGACGAGATTTTCTGATCTGCTGGTGGTCAGGTGATCATGCAATATGGGGGTTAGGGTATGCAACAAACGCTCGATAGTATTTGCGGTGTCAGCTCCACTACAGGATTAATGCCGACAGCTACGGGCTACGCCGTTGTCGAGGCCAATCCTGGCAAACTGGAGCAGGGCTGTACTGTCGTTCTGTCGCTGTACGGACGCCAGCAGTTTGCGAAACTGATGGGGCAGTCATTCATTACAGAGGATGGTGAGGCAATTGAAGGTGAGGCGCTGGAAGATGTGCTGGTGATCGGAAAAGTAACTTATTTCGTGAATAGGGCAGGCGATGATGACTGCCCTATCATGTAACGATTAGTCTAGGCGTTCTTTTTTAAGTTGCTCAAGTCTGGCATGTAATGATTTGGGATATAGTTCGGTATACACCTGCCAAAGCACGTTTAAAGATCGGTGGCCGGTTACTTGTGCAACTTCCTCTATGCTAAAGCCAGCTTCGAAAAGGCGGCTGGCCCCCTCTCTTCTCAGATCATGATAGCGAAGGTCTTTGATACCCAGACTCTCTCTGACTCTCTGAAAGCCTGCTGTAACAGAGCTGCTCTTATATGGAAAAATCAACTCTGATTTTTTTGGTTGTCGTTGGACGATATCCCAAGCCTCGCCAAGAAGTGCAACCTGCATATGATTCCCTTCTTTTTTTCTTGGATCTTTCCTATCTCTTACCAATACAGATTTTTGTTCAGCATTGATATCTGCCCACCTTAATCTGCAAACTTCACCAATACGCATACATGAAAGAACTGAAAAATTCAGAATATCGACATATGGAATTTTTGCCGCTGAATGTTCAGATCTCGATCTTAAACCCTCGATTAAACGGTCAAGTTCCTCGGTTGCTGGTCTTCTGTTGCGCCTGTTCGACTTGCCAATAAGCCCTAATTTAAGTAGGTAAGATCGCGCCTCTTTTGCCGGATTTTGGGTGTAATTAATTCCGTAAACAGGCTTTGCGGAGTCCAGGACGCTACCGAGATAACTTACATCGTGACTTATTGTTGCAGGCCCAGCGCCAGCATTATTTCTTAACCGGCAATGTTCGATAATGTCATTTGTCGTCAAAGAAAGGAGAGGTATAGAAGAAAGGTCGCAGTCGACCAGCATGTTTAATACGTATGATTTTGTTCTGCCTGCTTTACCGCCAGCATTTGGATCATTGATGTACTTGATAAGAAGATCTCTGACAGTAATACCATCGGCATCCCCTGATGAAGGAAGCCCATGAAGATCCAGTTCTGAGGCTCTTTGAGTTCCCCAGGTTTTTGCATGGGCCATCTTTGGAAAGGTTTTGCTTTCACGAAAAGTGATAACGCCTTTTTCTTTGACTAAAACAGTACAGCGGTATCGGGGAGTACCATCAGATTTAAGTCGTTTCTCTATGTTATAATACGCCATTCTGCTATCTCGCTGTCTCAGGTTCCCATAATTATGGGAGCCTGAGTGGGAACCTGATGCGAGAAAAATATACTTAAATGTCAAAAAATGCACGGTAATCTTGAAATGAATAAAACCCACCAATCCAGCGCATTGCCTGAAAATCCTGACATTCACTGGTCTGGTCGGTTTAGCGTTGCGCCGATGCTCGACTGGACGGATCGCCATTGCCGCTATTTCCTGCGTCTGCTTTCTCGCCATACGCTGCTTTATACCGAGATGGTCACGACGGGAGCCATTATTCATGGTAAAGGCGACTACCTGGCATACAGCGAGGAAGAACATCCGGTAGCATTGCAACTCGGTGGCAGTGATCCTGCACAGCTTGCTCATTGCGCGAAGCTTGCGGAGCTGCGTGGTTATGATGAGATCAACCTGAATGTGGGTTGTCCATCCGATCGAGTACAGAACGGTATGTTCGGCGCCTGTCTGATGGGCAATGCGCAACTGGTGGCCGATTGTGTGAAGGCCATGCGCGACGTGGTATCAATTCCGGTGACGGTAAAAACCCGTATCGGCATTGACGATCAGGACAGCTACGAATTTCTTTGTGACTTTATCAGCACGGTTTCCGGCAAAGGCGAATGCGAGATGTTTATCATCCACGCGCGTAAAGCCTGGCTTTCTGGCTTGAGCCCGAAAGAAAACCGTGAAATTCCCCCTCTGGACTACCCGCGCGTCTATCAGCTTAAACGCGATTTCCCGCACCTGACCATGTCGATTAACGGCGGTATTACCTCGCTGGAGGCGGCCAAAACCCATCTGGAACATATGGATGGGGTGATGGTTGGGCGTGAGGCATATCAGAATCCGGGCATTCTGGCGCGTGTTGATCGTGAAATTTTCGGCGCCGATGTCGTGGATGCGGACCCGGTAGCGGTAGTACGGGCAATGTACCCTTATATTGAGCGCGAATTGCAGCAGGGAACGTATCTGGGGCATATCACCCGCCATATGCTGGGTCTGTTTCAGGGGATTCCTGGAGCACGCCAGTGGCGTCGCTACCTGAGCGAGAACGCCCATAAAGCCGGGGCCGATGTCGCAGTGCTGGAACACGCGCTAAGCCTTGTGGCAAACCGCGAATAATTTCACTAAAAAATGGTCAAATTAACCAGGCTCTGCATCGTTATGCGGAGCCTTTTCTTTTATAAATCAATAATCTAAAACTGGCATGCTTCTTGTAATGCATCCTGTAAGTCATAGTCCCGATGTCATTATCTATTTATCTGGAGCGCGCCATGCTGGAATTACTGTTTGTTATCGGCTTTTTTATTGTGCTACTCGCCACAGGCGTTTCATTGCTGGGCATTATTGCAGCACTGCTGGTGGCAACCGCAGTGATGTTTTTGGGTGGCCTTTTTGCCTTGATGATCAAGTTACTGCCCTGGTTACTCCTGGCGGTTGCGGTGGTGTGGATTATTCGGGCGATCAAAACGCCCAAAATTCCTCAATATCAGCGCAATAACCGTTGGCGTTACTAAAGTATTGCGCACTTGATCACAACCTCGACACTTTTCCGGGCGCTTTGCTAAGAAGCGAATAGGATTTACTTATCAAATCTGTCACTATCGCCGCGTTAACGAATTCATCGAGCTGTACCCTACATACAGCCGAACTAAAAAAAGAATGGGCTTCCTTCGGGAAGCCCTAATTCTTTCTGCCGCCGTTATACTTCCAGCGTCACTCTCTTACGGAATCAACAGGCTTGACCCTTGTGTTGCGCGACTTTGCAGGGCTTCGTGCGCGCGCCGTGCGTCAGTAAGAGCAAATTTCTGCGATTGCGCCACATCCACTTTAATCACGCCGCTGGCAATCAGCGAGAACAGTTCATTACTGGCCTCTTCAAGCTCTTCGCGATTCGTTATGTAGCCATTGAGGGAAGGGCGGGTCGCGTACAGAGAACCTTTCTGATTCAGGATGCCCAGGTTGACGCCTGATACCGGCCCGGAGGCGTTACCAAAGCTCACCATCAGGCCGCGGCGTTGCAGGCAATCGAGGGAATCTTCCCAGGTATCTTTACCCACCGAGTCATACACAACGCGTACTTTTTTCCCGCCAGTTATCTCTTTTACGCGTTCAACAATGTTTTCTTCGCGATAGTTAATTACCTGCCATGCGCCGGCCTCCAGTGCCCTCTGCGCTTTCTGTGCGGAGCCGACAGTACCTATTAATTTTGCTCCCAACGCCTTCGACCACTGGCAGGCAATCAGCCCCACGCCACCCGCCGCCGCATGGAAGAGGAATGCTTCATCAGGTTTAATTTCGTATGTTTTGCGCAGCAAGTAAAAGACGGTAAGCCCTTTGAGGAAAGAGGCTGCCGCCTGCTCGAACGAGATGGCATTGGGCAGAATAGCAACCTTATCTGCCAGGACATTATGCACAGAGCTGTAGGCGCCAGGCCCGGATTGGGCGTACACCACACGATCGCCTGCTTTGATATGTTTTACGCCGGAACCCACTTTGCTGACCACGCCCGCCGCCTCGGTCCCCAGACCGCTCGGCAACGACGGTGGTGGATACAGACCGCTACGAATGTAGGTGTCGATATAATTAATTCCTATGGCTTTGTTTTCAACCTGGACTTCATTTTCCGCCGGAGCTGCGGGATTAAATTCGACAGCTTGCAAAACCTCAGGGCCACCGTGCTTGTGAAATTCAATTCTTGTCGCCATGTTTCCTCCCGAATGATAATCTTTTGAACCATTCATTACGTTGGTAACTCCATTCACTATGGCAGGAAATAAACCCTTCAACAAACAGACTGAACCCCGCGATTTTCAGGTCGAGGGGATGAAAGTGCCGCCCCATTCCATTGAAGCGGAACAGTCAGTGTTGGGCGGTTTAATGCTGGATAACGAGCGCTGGGACGATGTTGCCGAGCGCGTTGTGGCGGATGATTTCTACACCCGTCCGCATCGTCATATCTTTACTGAGATGCACCGTCTTCAGGAGATGGGCAAACCCATTGACCTGATTACGCTGGCGGAATCGCTGGAACTGCAAGGGCAGTTGGATATCGTCGGCGGCTTTGCTTATCTGGCTGAACTGTCCAAAAACACGCCAAGTGCGGCGAACATCAGTGCCTACGCAGATATCGTGCGTGAACGCGCTGTCGTGCGCGAGATGATCTCCGTCGCCAATGAGATAGCCAGTGCCGGTTTCGACCCTCAGGGGCGCACCAGTGAAGATCTGCTCGACCTTGCTGAGTCACGGGTTTTCAAAATTGCGGAAAGCCGGGCCAACAAAGATGAAGGCCCAAAAAACATCGCGGATGTGCTTGAGGCGACTGTTGCGCGTATTGAGTTGTTATTCCAGCAGCCGCACGACGGTGTTACCGGCGTGAATACGGGATACGATGACCTCAACAAGAAAACCGCAGGTCTGCAGCCGTCGGATCTGATCATTGTTGCCGCGCGTCCATCAATGGGGAAAACCACCTTTGCGATGAATCTCGTTGAAAATGCGGCAATGTTGCAGGATAAACCGGTTCTCATCTTCAGTCTTGAGATGCCCTCAGAGCAGATTATGATGCGTTCTCTGGCATCCCTGTCACGTGTGGATCAGACGCGCATTCGTACCGGTCAGCTTGATGACGAGGACTGGGCGCGTATTTCAGGCACCATGGGCATCCTGCTGGAAAAACGGAATATCTATATTGATGACTCATCCGGCCTGACGCCGACAGAGGTTCGTTCCCGTGCGCGGCGTATTGCGCGTGAGCATGGCGGTATCGGGCTTATCATGATTGACTACCTGCAATTGATGCGCGTGCCGTCGCTGTCTGACAACCGTACACTGGAGATCGCGGAGATTTCCCGCTCTTTGAAAGCGCTCGCGAAAGAGCTACAGGTGCCGGTTGTTGCCCTGTCGCAGCTTAACCGCTCACTGGAACAGCGTGCGGATAAGCGTCCGGTCAACTCCGACCTGCGTGAGTCCGGCTCTATCGAGCAGGACGCCGACTTGATCATGTTTATTTATCGTGATGAGGTTTATCACGAAAACAGCGACTTAAAAGGGATCGCTGAAATCATTATTGGTAAGCAGCGTAACGGCCCGATCGGTACGGTGCGTTTGACCTTTAACGGACAGTGGTCGCGTTTTGATAATTATGCGGGTCCACAATACGACGACGAATAATCCTCATCATCCTTTGAGCAGCAGCGGCCCGGTCACTGAGCTAACTCAGCTCACGGGGATTTACGGCTTTGCCGCAACTCAAATGATTTAGAGGATGATTTATTTTTCTTTAAGGCAAGGAATTCAAATGCAAGCGGCAACAGTTATAGTCAACCGCCGCGCTCTGCGTCACAACCTTCAACGTCTGCGCGAACTGGCCCCCGCCAGCCGCCTGGTTGCGATTGTGAAAGCGAACGCCTACGGACACGGTCTTCTTGAGACCGCGCGAACGCTCCCCGATGCCGACGCTTTCGGCGTCGCCCGTCTCGAAGAGGCCCTTCGCCTGCGCGAAGGGGGAATTACCCATCGCATCCTCTTGCTTGAAGGTTTTTTTACCGCTGACGAGCTACCTCTGGTTTCTGCCCACAGCCTCGATACTGTGGTGCATAGCATGGAACAACTCGCGGCGCTGGAAGCGGCGCAGCTCGCTGAGCCTGTTACCGTGTGGATGAAGCTTGATACCGGTATGCATCGCCTGGGCTTTCACCCGGCGGAGGCCGATGCGGTTTACCAGCGCCTGAGTCAGTGCAGGAATGTGCGCCAGCCGGTGAATATTGTCAGCCATTTTGCCCGTGCCGATGAGCCGGACTGCGGTGCGACAGAACGTCAGCTCGATATCTTCACCACTTTTAGCGACGGCAAGCCGGGCCAGCGTTCCATTGCCGCATCCGGTGGTACGCTGCTGTGGCCGCAGGCCCATTTTGACTGGGTACGTCCGGGCATCATTCTGTATGGGGTGTCGCCGCTCGATCGTCACCCCTGGGGGGAAGAGTTTGGCTTCCAGCCGGCAATGACCCTGACCTCCAGCCTGATTGCTGTTCGCGAGCACAAAGCGGGGGATGCGGTCGGTTATGGCGGAACCTGGGTGAGCGAGCGCGACACGCGCCTTGGGGTCGTGGCAATGGGCTATGGCGATGGTTATCCGCGCGCGGCCCCGTCCGGGACACCCGTGCTGGTTAATGGCCGCGAAGTTCCGATTGTTGGCCGGGTGGCGATGGACATGATTTGCGTCGATTTAGGGCCGGATGCGCAGGATGCCGTTGGCGACCCGGTCATCTTCTGGGGTGAAGGTTTGCCCGTCGAGCGTATTGCGCAAACCACCGGGATCAGCGCTTACGAACTGATTACGCGCCTGACGTCGCGCGCTGTCCTGAAATACGTCGATTAACGCAGAATCGACTCTCCCCGGATATGGCGTAAACGCCTTATCCGGGCCAGCGTTTTCGCCTGCTTCGGGTACATATCCCGCTCGACCTTCTCTCTCTTCCGGTTTATTGTGTCTTATTCTTCCTACTGTAAACCTGGAGAACCGCCTCGTGTTTCAAAAAGTTGACGCCTACGCTGGCGACCCCATCCTTAGTTTGATGGAGCGTTTTAAAGAAGACCCGCGCAGCGACAAAGTTAACCTCAGCATCGGGTTGTATTACAACGAAGATGGCATCATCCCACAGTTACAGGCTGTAGCCGAAGCGGAGGCTTGTCTCAACGCCCGACCGCACGGTGCGTCTCTCTATTTGCCGATGGAGGGTCTGAATACTTATCGCCACACCATCGTGCCGCTGTTATTTGGCGCAGAACACCCGGTGGTGGCGCAAAAACGTGTGGCAACGATCCAGACTCTGGGCGGCTCCGGGGCGCTCAAAGTGGGTGCTGATTTCCTGAAACGCTACTTCCCGGATTCCGGTGTGTGGGTCAGCGATCCAACGTGGGAAAACCATGTCGCCATTTTTGAAGGCGCGGGTTTTCAGGTCAGTACCTATCCATGGTTCGACAGCGAAACCAATGGCGTGCGCTTTACCGCGCTGCTGGAAAAACTCAATACCCTGGCGGAAAAGAGCATCGTTCTGCTTCACCCGTGCTGCCACAACCCAACCGGGTCAGATTTAACGAACACGCAGTGGGATGAGGTGGTAAATGTACTGAAAGCCCGTAACCTGATTCCTTTCCTCGACATTGCCTATCAGGGTTTTGGCGGCGGTATGGAAGAAGATGCGTATGCGATCCGCGCGATTGCTGACGCGGGTTTACCGGCGCTGGTCAGCAACTCGTTTTCCAAAATTTTCTCCCTCTATGGCGAGCGCGTAGGCGGACTTTCTGTTGTCTGTGAAGATGCGGAAACGGCGTCTCGCGTCCTGGGACAATTGAAAGCAACGGTGCGTCGAAACTACTCCAGCCCTCCGAACTTCGGTGCGCAGGTTGTGGCGACGGTACTGGGCGATACAGCGCTGAAAGCCTCGTGGCTGGCCGAAGTCGAGACAATGCGTACACGCATTCTGGCGATGCGTCAGGAGCTGGTGAATGTGCTGAAAGAGGCTGTTCCGGGGCGAAACTTTGACTACCTGCTTAAACAGCGCGGTATGTTCAGCTATACCGGCCTGAGTGCTGCCCAGGTTGATCGTCTGCGTGAAGAGTTTGGTGTCTACCTCATTGCCAGTGGGCGTATGTGCGTTGCAGGGCTTAATAGTCGCAATGTACACCGCGTCGCTCAGGCCTTTGCCGCTGTGATGTAAATTCGCCCTATTTTCCTCCCGTCAGGGAGGAAAATGTCGCGATCCTGCTACGAATAATCCTGTTTGCGCTGATGAAACCGCAGAAACATCTTCCTTTCCCCCGTGCCTGAGGGTATGGTCAGAAAGCTTTTTGATGCCTTGCACGCTATCTGACCATAATGGACTGAAAATTTAGGGATAAATATGCGAAAGTTCACCTTAGCCCTCTGCTTATCGTTTTCGCTCACCGCGGCTTTCTTTGCCGAGGCTTCTACGCCAACCCCGGATAGCACAGGCACCAACGTTGCTAAACTGGCTGAACAGGCCCCCATTCACTGGGTCTCCGTCGCTCAGATCGAACATAGCCTTGTGGACCGCCCACCGATGGCTGTCGGGTTTGATATCGACGATACGGTACTGTTTTCCAGTCCCGGTTTCTGGCGCGGCAAAAAAATGTACTCCCCGGATAGCGAAGCCTATCTCCAGAACCCGGAGTTCTGGGAAAAAATGAATAATGGCTGGGATGAGTTCAGTATTCCCAAAGAGGTCGCGCGGGCGTTGATCGCGCTACATGTGAAACGTGGCGACACTATTTATTTCATTACCGGACGCACCCAGACGGCGACGGAAAGCGTTACCAAAACCCTGCAGGAAGATTTTTTAATTCCGGCAGCGAATATGAACCCGGTGATTTTTGCCGGGGTAAAAGACGGCCAGAACAGCAAGACGCAGTGGCTGATCGATAAGCAAATCAAAATCTTCTACGGCGACTCGGATGATGATATGACGGCGGCGAAAGCGAGTGAAGCCCGTCCGGTACGCATCCTGCGCGCCTCGAATTCTACCTACCGTCCGCTGCCACAAGCGGGGGTGTTTGGTGAAGAGGTTATCGTAAATTCCGAATATTAAGATTCTGCTGTTGTTTTTTTAAGCAAATCTGGGCTGTCGGGTTTTACCTTTCGCCGACTTGCTGCACACTTAAAAAGATTCGTCTTTTAAAAGGAAGCAGCAGATGTGGTATCAACAGACTCTTGTACTCGGGGAAAAACCCCGGGGTTTTCATCTGATCACTGATGAGGTGCTGGGACAGATCCGCGATCTGTCTCGCATCAGAACAGGGTTGTTGCATCTGCTCCTCCAGCACACTTCCGCTTCTCTCACCCTCAATGAAAATTGCGACCCTACCGTACGTCACGACATGGAGCAGCATTTTTTGCGAGCGGTGCCGGATAACGCCCACTACGAGCATGACTATGAAGGCGCGGACGATATGCCTTCGCATATCAAGTCTTCCATGCTGGGTGTGTCGTTATTACTTCCTGTCCACAGCGGGCGCGTTCAGCTTGGGACGTGGCAGGGGATTTGGCTGGGAGAGCATCGTATCCACGGCGGTTCGCGAAAAATCATCGCGACGCTACAAGGGGAATAAAGATGACAATTTCGGAGTTACTGCAGTATTGCATGGCGAAGTCGGGTGCCGAGCAGAGCGTACACAGCGACTGGAAGGCCACACAGATAAAAGTTTCAGACGTGCTTTTTGCGATGGTAAAAGAGGTGGAAGGTCGCCCGGCTGCGTCTTTGAAAACCAGTCCGGAACTGGCTGAGCTACTGCGCCAGCAGCATAGCGACGTGCGCCCGAGCAAGCACCTGAACAAAGCACATTGGAGCACCGTCTATCTCGACGGCTCGCTGCCTGATTCGCAGATTTACTATCTTGTGGACGCCTCATACAAACAGGCGATAGAACTGTTGCCTGAACAGATCAGGCAACAGCTTTACTCCACATCATCCAGAGCGTAATTCTGCCCGGAAGATTATTTAAGCATCGGTTTCAGGAATCGCGCCGTGTGTGAGGCTTCACACTCGGCGACGGTTTCCGGTGTACCGGAAACCAGAATTTCCCCGCCGCCGCTGCCGCCTTCCGGTCCGAGATCGACAATCCAGTCCGCTGTTTTAATCACGTCCAGATTATGCTCAATGACCACGATGGTATTGCCCTGGTCACGCAACTGATGCAGAACGTCCAGCAGTTGCTGAATATCGGCAAAATGCAGACCAGTCGTCGGCTCATCCAGAATATAGAGCGTCTGGCCGGTGCCACGTTTCGAGAGTTCTCGCGCCAGCTTCACGCGCTGCGCTTCACCGCCGGAGAGCGTCGTCGCTGACTGACCGAGGCGGATATAGGTCAGGCCCACGTCCATCAGGGTTTGCAGCTTGCGCGCCAGCGCCGGGACGGCATCAAAGAAGTCACGGGCCTCTTCGATAGTCATATCCAGCACTTCGTGGATGGTTTTCCCTTTGTACTTAATCTCCAGCGTTTCGCGGTTATAGCGTTTGCCTTTGCACTGGTCGCACGGCACATAGATATCCGGCAGGAAGTGCATTTCAACCTTGATCACGCCGTCGCCCTGGCAGGCTTCGCAGCGTCCGCCCCGGACGTTAAAGCTGAAACGTCCGGGGGTGTAGCCGCGTGAACGGGATTCCGGCACACCGGCAAACAGTTCACGAACCGGGGTAAAAACGCCGGTATAGGTCGCCGGGTTGGAACGTGGCGTACGGCCAATCGGGCTCTGGTCGATATCGATGACTTTGTCGAAATGTTCCAGCCCCTGAATGTCACGATAAGGCGCGGGTTCGGCGATGGTGGCGCCGTTTAACTGGCGCTGGGCGATCGGGAACAACGTGTCATTAATCAGCGTGGATTTACCCGAACCGGATACACCGGTGATACAGGTGAAAAGCCCTACCGGTAGCGTCAGCGTCACGTCCTTCAGGTTGTTACCGCGTGCCCCGGTCAGTTTGAGCACTTTTTCCGGATCGGCTTTAACGCGATTTTTCGGCACCGCAATTTTACGTTTGCCGCTCATATACTGTCCGGTGAGGGACTCGGGCACGGCCATAATTGCATCCAGCGGGCCTTCGGCGACCACTTGTCCGCCATGCACCCCGGCGCCAGGGCCGATATCGATCACGTGGTCTGCGGCGCGAATGGCATCTTCATCATGTTCGACGACGATGACCGTGTTGCCGAGGTTACGCAGATGGATCAGCGTACCGAGCAGACGTTCGTTATCGCGCTGATGCAGGCCGATGGACGGCTCATCCAGAACATACATGACACCCACCAGACCTGCGCCGATCTGGCTGGCGAGACGAATACGCTGCGCCTCGCCGCCGGAGAGGGTTTCAGCGGAACGGGAAAGCGTCAGGTAATTCAGGCCAACGTTAACCAGGAATTTCAGGCGATCGCCAATCTCTTTCAGAACTTTTTCAGCGATTTTCGCGCGCTGGCCGGACAGCTTCAGATTATTGAAGAAGTCCATTGCGTGGCCGATGCTCATGTCAGAGATAGTCGGCAGCGGCGTATTTTCAACGAAAACATGGCGGGCCTCACGGCGCAGGCGCGTACCTTCGCAAGTAGCACATGGACGGTTGCTGATAAATTTCGCCAGCTCTTCACGCACCGCGCTGGATTCCGTCTCTTTATAGCGACGTTCCATATTGTGTAGCACGCCTTCGAACGGATGGCGGCGCACGGAGGTATCGCCACGGTCGTTTATGTATTTGAATTCAATACTTTCTTTGCCGGAGCCGAACAGCACCACTTTATGTACGGTTGGGCTGAGGCTCTCCCAGGGCGCTTCCACATCAAATTTGTAGTGGTCCGCCAGCGATTTCAGCATCTGGAAATAGTAGAAGTTACGGCGATCCCAGCCGCGAATTGCGCCACCTGCCAGCGACAGTTCCGGGTTTTGAATCACACGGTCAGGATCGAAATATTGTTGTACGCCGAGGCCGTCACAGGTCGGGCAGGCGCCTGCCGGATTGTTAAAGGAGAACAGGCGCGGTTCCAGTTCGCGCATGCTGTAACCGCAAACAGGACAGGCGAAATTGGCCGAGAAAAGCAGCTCTTCGGCTTTGGGATCATCCATGTCGGCGACTACAGCCGTGCCACCGGAAAGCTCCAGCGCCGTTTCGAATGACTCAGCCAGACGCTGCGCCAGATCCTCGCGCACTTTAAAGCGGTCGATCACGACTTCAATGGTGTGTTTCTTTTGCAGCTCCAGCTTCGGCGGATCGGAAAGATCGCAAACTTCGCCATCAATACGCGCGCGGATATAACCCTGGCTTGCCAGGTTTTCCAGCGTTTTGGTGTGCTCGCCTTTACGCTCTTTTATCACCGGCGCCAGCAGCATCAGACGTTTGCCTTCCGGCTGCGCCAGGACATTGTCGACCATCTGGCTGACGGTCTGTGCCGCCAGTGGAACGTCATGGTCAGGGCAGCGCGGCTCACCTACGCGGGCAAACAACAGACGCAGATAGTCATGAATCTCGGTAATCGTCCCGACGGTAGAACGCGGGTTATGTGAGGTCGACTTCTGCTCGATAGAAATAGCAGGAGAGAGCCCTTCAATATGGTCAACGTCAGGCTTTTCCATCAGCGAAAGGAACTGACGGGCATAAGCGGAAAGAGATTCAACGTAGCGACGCTGCCCTTCGGCATACAGAGTGTCGAAAGCCAGTGAAGATTTACCCGAACCCGACAGACCGGTCACAACAATCAGTTTGTCGCGTGGAATGACGAGGTTGATGTTTTTGAGATTATGGGTGCGCGCGCCCCGTACTTCGATCTTATCCATTCACCTTTCCCGGTAATAACTCGGCATGCCTGGTCGATTTGAAGGACAACCGGCGGTCAGAAACGGCTAATTATGACACAATTTAACCTGGCTGGATATACAGTATTGGAATGCAAATTCAGAGGGGATGTGCAACAATGTCGAGTCCAGGCGACAACTCTGGAAGATCCTTCGCAGCTATGAACATGTCGCATGGAAATGGTACACTCCCGCGCTTACACTATTTAGAAATGTTTTCAGGAGACACGATCATGGCCAGCAGAGGCGTAAACAAGGTGATTCTCGTCGGTAATCTGGGCCAGGACCCGGAAGTACGCTATATGCCGAGTGGTGGTGCAGTGGCCAACATTACGCTGGCGACATCCGAATCCTGGCGTGATAAAGCGACCGGCGAAATGAAAGAGCAGACTGAATGGCACCGCGTTGTGCTGTTCGGCAAACTGGCGGAAGTAGCCGGTGAGTACCTGCGTAAAGGTTCCCAGGTCTATATCGAAGGTCAGCTGCGTACCCGCAAATGGACCGATCAGTCCGGTGCTGAGAAATATACGACCGAAGTCGTGGTTAACGTGGGCGGCACCATGCAGATGCTGGGCGGCCGTCAGGGCGGTGGTGCTCCGGCAGGCGGCAACATGGGCGGCGGTCAGGGTCAGCAGGGTGGCTGGGGCCAGCCACAGCAACCGCAGGGCGGTAACCAGTTCAGCGGTGGCGCACAGTCTCGCCCACAGCAGGCTGCTCCGGCACCGTCTAACGAGCCACCGATGGACTTCGACGACGATATTCCGTTCTGATTGCAGTCATCTGCCTTATCAGCGCGACCCGCTATGGGAAACGTATCAACAAAAAACCCCGCATTGCGGGGTTTTTTGTTACTGGCTGACGTTATTTGTCTCTTTTCGTGTCAGCAGATTTTTGGCAATAAAAAAGCTCCATACGGGAGCTTTTTTATCAAAGAAGGGCTGCCATCAGGTAATGACCATTGGCCATTCGGGAGAGGCTTTCTCTGACATCTCCGTCATAATATTGATGACGTTGTGCCAGACGGCATGGACATCGACCATCGTAATGCCCAGCAGGCCCGTCGCGAACCAGCAGGCTGCTACCAGACCAAGGCCGCTGCTGATCACAGCAAGACCGACATAATCTGCTTTACGAAAGCGAATGTTCAACGTGCTGGCCATAAACATCAGCACTGCACTCAGTATCTGCCAACGAAGAAGAACGACACTGGTGGTTAATGTAGCCATGAAAACGATCCTCGAAAGAAAAACTTTCAGGCACAGGGGGTAACGCCATGAGCCTGAGCAATGTGTGCAGGCGCAGAAAATCTGCAGAAGTAACGTTCTACATTGAAACAGTGTTTCCTGTCTCAAGAATGTGTGAACTATATCACATTTGTTCTTTTATTAGCCAGTGTGCAAATGAGCAAAATTTTCTGTGCAAAGTGGCATTTTGCGCAAAGGGGAAGTGATCCCGGACGTGTCGATAACGTTTTGCTATGGCGTAGAATTCTTTTTAAATTCATTAAGATAGTTTTATGGTGCTTTCCGGCTTATTTTGCCAGAGTTGGCACTTTTTGGATCATCGATTATTCTTGATCGAATAGTTATATATCTGGATACCATTTTTTAGATTTCTGATCTGCATGGATATATCCTCAACTTGCGTCTTTTAAACGCATTTCGCTGCATTTTCTGTAAATCAGCGCTGGCCATCTGAATTTAGCTTTTTGATTTTTCCTGTACGACTCATTGTGGGTATGGTCCGGTGTTTAATCATCTGCGACTGAAAAAAATGAAAAAAGAGAATACCGCCATTCCTGTGGATGATGGCGCAGTGGCGCTTACTATCCTGGCGAAGTTGATGCCGTGCTTCACTGCACAACGCACGCTAAAAGAAATTTTACTGGCAATTAATAATGCCGTAGGTTCAACGCTCTCCTGGGTTGTGGTTGAACAGGACGGGGATTTCCAGCATGAGAGCGCGGGGCAGATTCCATGCACCCTGGGAGATGCGCAAACCTTTCTTGAACAGTCGCAATTGCGACGTCATCAGCATGCCTGGCGTATTATTTGTTGGCGACGACAAGTTGGTACAATATTATTTTCTCCCACTCATCATGCCGCCGATAAATTCCATGGAGGCATTCTCTGTAAATTAATTTCAAGCGCGAATGGCGTGGATGGATATTTCTTCCTGGCGTTTTCACAACCATTATCTTCAATGGATGTTATTAAAAGTGTGGTGATCATTCTTGTCGAGAAATTAAAAGATTATCTCGCCGGAATTATTGTAAAAGAACGCATGGCCAGAGAAATGCATCGGATTGTCGCGCAATATAAAGCCTTATTTGATCGCGCCCCCGTATTAATGAATTCATTCGATAAAAGTAACCGTTGCATATTATGGAATGGAGAGTGCGAACGTCTGTTTGGCTGGACAATTGAGGAGTTAAACTGTCAACCTGATCCATTAGCATTATTTTTCCCTGATGATGAGGTTCGTCACAGGGTTCGGGCTTCTGTCAGCGCTTCGCCTGCGGTAGATATGTATGAATGGCACCCGGTAAGGCGCACGGGCGAAGTATTGACCGTATTATGGTCAAATATTTTGCTTCCGGATAAATCCATCCTCAGTATCGGGCTGGATATTACCGAACGCAAGAAGGCCGAACAGCAACTGGCGGTGAAAGCGACAACCGATGACCTGACGGGGTGTTTTAACAGGTTTTCCATATTACGGCAGTTCAGAGAAGCCATAGCCACCTGTGAACCGGGCGATCCGCGTAATCATTTCAGTATTCTCATGCTGGACCTGGACCATTTTAAGAACATTAACGATCGCTGGGGTCACCTGACAGGCGATGCGGCGCTACTGCATTTCTGCGAGAAAATCCGCGAACTCAGCATGCCGCATTACGCGTTAGGCCGTCTGGGTGGGGAGGAGTTTCTGATGTTACTACCGCAAACAGACAGTCAGACTGCGCTGCGTTTTAGTCAAAAAATTCGTGCAGCACTGGCCGATAAGCCGCTTTTCAACGGCGGTGAAAAGATAACCTTATCCTTTAGTGCCGGTGTCGTATTTGTTACCGGGAGAGTGTCCGATACTTCAGTTTTGCTTACGCTTGCGGACGATGCACTGTACGATGCGAAGCGTACCGGACGTAGCCGGACTGTGGTTGCAGAAGCAATTTTATAATTATTCCCGACTCCCTTCCGGCAGGCTGCGCAATAGATGAAAAAATACCCGATCGGTCTGTCTTTTTTTTATCCTGCGGAGAGTTTGACTTAATCATCTATTGTCTGTTGCGTAAACTAAAAACCCTGCCTGGCGACTGGATAAATATTTTCCTTAATATAAACACAACGCATACTTTTAGTTTGCCTTACGGACAAATATTATCGTCATAACCAAATATTAGGTTTTTAATGAAAAAAGTAAGTTGCTAATGTCGTTTGATTCATGCAACGTAATCACCTGTTTATCAAAGCATCCTGCCTTCATTACAGGCACACTAAATGCAGGGATATAGGCGGAAATGAATCATAGCGCGCAGCGTAAGATGCTGAGAGTCGTCGGGATCATCATGGTAGTGCTCCTACCGGTGATGCTGTCGCTATGGTTTGCTCACATCCGTGCAGTAAAAGAAACAGGTCTGCATCTTCGTTCTTTTGCGCAACTCGCTTTAGATAAAACAGAACTGGTTGTTGGACAAGTCGAGCAGGTCCGAAGTGCCGCAGAGAAATATCAAGGGCAAGTTTGTTCTCCTGAGCATCGTAACTACATGCTCAATATCATTCGCGGTAGTCTGTATGTTGCCGATTTAATATACGCGCACGGCGAGCAGTTTTTATGCTCTACAGCTCTTTATCCCGCGCAATCGTATGCTATTTCGCCTCCCGACTATAAACGAAAACCAGCCATCTCTATTTATTACTATCGTGATACGCCATTTTATCCCGGATATAAAATGGTCTATATGCAGAAAGGAAATTATGTCGCGGTAGTCAATCCGCTTTCCTACAGCGAGGTGATGTCAGACGACAACTCGCTGGCTTATGGTATATACGATACGATCACGGGCCTCTTTTTTTCTGTCAGTGATCAGGCCGATCTACAAAAACTGAATAAACTTGTTCGTAAAAATGATCTTACTTTTCAAAGTGATGGCCGCTTTTACACAATAGATCATTCTGATAAACGTCCCATTGCAATCATTGTATCGACCTCCAGCGAAACTTATTTTCAGTACCTTTATCATCAGGCGACATTAACACTGCCATTAGGCATGATTTGCAGCATTATTATTTTATTGATGTGGTCGCGAACACGGCAGGAGTTTAACTCCCCACGACGAATGCTCCACAGAGCATTAACTAAACATCAGCTTCAACTTCATTACCAGCCCATCATCGATATCAAAAACGGTCAGTGCGTAGGTGCAGAAGCATTATTGCGCTGGCCGGGTTTTAATGGTCCGGTAATGAGTCCGGCGGAATTTATTCCGCTGGCAGAGAAAGAAGGGATGATTGAACGGGTTACCGATTATGTCGTTGATGAAGTCTTCAGTGATCTAGGAGAATTCTTAGCGGCATGGCCGCATCTTTATATTTCGATTAATTTATCGGCTGTCGATTTCCATTCTTCCCGTCTTATTGCGCTGATTACCAATAAAACCAGGGAACACTCCGTTCGCGCAGAACAAATTAAAATCGAAGTAACCGAACGTGGATTTATTGATGTGCCTAAAACCACTCCGGTCATTCAGGCGTTTCGCCATGCTGGTTACGAGGTAGCGATTGATGACTTCGGAACCGGGTACTCGAACTTGCACAACCTGTACTCCCTCAATGTCGATATTTTAAAGATTGATAAATCCTTTATCGATACGCTGACGACCAATAGCACCAGCCATCTGATCGCCGAGCACATCATTGAGATGGCACATAGCTTGCGCCTGAAAATTATTGCGGAAGGGGTGGAAACAGCAGAACAGGTAACCTGGTTACTTAAGCGTGGCGTACAGTATTGTCAGGGATGGCATTTTGCGAAGGCACTGCCGCCACAGGAGTTTAAAGCCTGGGTCGCGCAGCCACCTTCGCTAAAGTAATCATCCCGGCGACAATTACGCATGGTGGCGATAGTCGCTGGGAGTCCGATCGAATTCCCGACGAAACACGCGTGAAAACGTTTGTTGCGAAACGTAGCCCAGATCCATCGCAATATCAAAAATGGGACGCCGCGTAGTACGCAGTGCTTCCGCAGCCAGTAGCATACGGCGCTGACGAATGTAATCCCCCAGCGTCTGATGCATCACGGTACGAAACATTCTCTGCAAATACCATTTTGAATATCCTGACTTTCTGGCGACTACATCAATGTTCAACGGTTGGTCGATATGTTCATCAATCCATTCCGTAAGGGTCTGAATAATTTGCTGATGGGACATAGAGCTGCCTCTTTCTCGATTCGTCGTTTTGTCTGCGGGGGAGTATAATTCCTCAAGTTAACTTGAGGTAAAGAGGTTTTATGGAAAAGAAAACACCGCGTATCAAGACGCTGCTCACGCCCGGTGAAGTGGCGAAACGCAGCGGCGTGGCCGTTTCCGCGCTGCATTTTTATGAAAGCAAAGGGCTGATAAAAAGTACCCGTAATGCCGGTAATCAACGGCGCTATAAGCGTGATGTATTACGTTATGTGGCGATCATTAAAATCGCCCAGCGTATTGGAATTCCTCTGTCGACCATCGGTGATGCATTTGGCGTACTGCCGGAAGGGCATACGCTGAGTGCGAAAGAGTGGAAGCACCTTTCGTCACAGTGGCGCGAGGAGCTGGACAGGCGTATTCACACGCTGGTGGCGTTACGTGATGATCTGGATGGTTGTATTGGCTGTGGTTGTCTGTCCCACAGTGATTGCCCGCTGCGAAACCCAGGGGACCAGTTAGGTGCTCAGGGCACGGGGGCACGGCTGCTGGAAGGCGATTAGCTAAAGAGAGCTTTCCCCCGGTGGCGCTTATGGGGCGACAGCAATACAAAAAACTAAAGCGCCCACCTGGGGCGCTTTAGTCGGTCCGGTCTTTGTCTTTCTCTCTATCCCAATCTGTTATGGGAGGGTTTCCCCCGACATCAGCACCCCTCAATATGTTGGAGGTTCCGGATTGTGCTGACACTTTTAGTCTAGGCAATGGCTAAAATTTCGCCACAATCAGGACGCGTTTTTTTAGGAAATTTTTCATCCAACGGGCAAGCTTTTCTATAGTTAATTCGAATAACTCAGCCGGAGCCTGTCATGCTAAAAATTCACCATCTTAATCAGTCTCGTTCGCAGCGCATTCTGTGGGCGCTGGAAGAATTGGGTGTACCGTATCAACTCATTCATTACCAACGTGAAAAAAACATGCTGGCCCCTGCGTCGCTCAAAAAAGTGCATCCATTAGGCAAATCACCGGTACTTGAGGACGACGATCTGATCATCGCTGAATCCGGCGCTATTCTGGAATATTTGCAGGAGACCTACGATACACAGAGCCATTTGAAACCTCAGGAGAGAGAACCGCGCCAACAGTATCGCTTTTGGCTGCATTATGCCGAAGGATCGTTGATGCCTTTATTATTGATGAAACTTGTCTTTACCAGCCTCGGTAAACCACCGGTACCGTTTGGTGTGCGAACGATAGGAAAAATGCTTGGCCAGGGCATTCAGAAAGCCTGGCTCGATAAGCAAATCGAAACCCACGCGCGTTTTATCGAGTCGCAGCTGGCGGTGAAGCCCTGGTTTGCCGGAGAGGAATTGAGCATGGCCGACATTCAGATGAGTTTCCCGATTTTCGCGTTGCTCTCACGGGGCGGAATTGCCGATCTTCCGCATACGCAGTCATGGAAAAAGCGAGTTGAAATGCGCCCGGCCTGGCAACGAGCGATTGAGCAGGGCGGTCCTTTTGATCTCCCCGGTACGTAATATTGATCGTGAATTGTTGCAAAGTTGCGCAGGGACGATAACGTTTGCGCATCGGTCGGTTAATTCTTCATCGTCATAAGCGAAAATTAGCAAAAAGCGGCAAAGTTCAGTTGAAAAGCGGCATCTAAACGCTGGATAATCGTTTGCCTTTTTTGACCAACCGTTTTGTATGCGCGGAGTTAATCGTTTGCTTTTTGTGACACCCCTTCGTCACAACGCAGCTCAGGGAGACGACGTTTAACCGGCAGTGGACACTGTCCGCCACGCATATCAACGAAAGATAAAAACTCTCAGGGGATGTTTCCTATGTCTACGCCTTCTGCGCGTACTGGCGGTTCGCTTGACGCCTTATTTAAAATTTCTGCTCGCGGCAGTACTGTTCGTCAGGAAATTGTTGCTGGTTTAACCACGTTTCTGGCAATGGTCTATTCCGTTATCGTCGTGCCTGGCATGCTCGGTAAAGCGGGCTTTCCGCCAGCGGCGGTGTTTGTCGCTACCTGCCTGGTTGCCGGTGTAGGTTCGATCGTTATGGGGCTGTGGGCAAACCTGCCTCTGGCTATCGGTTGCGCCATCTCACTGACCGCGTTCACTGCATTCAGCCTGGTGCTGGGTCAACATATCAGTGTTCCGGTCGCGCTGGGTGCCGTATTCCTGATGGGGGTGCTTTTTACCGTTATTTCCGCAACCGGCATCCGTAGCTGGATCCTGCGCAACCTGCCGCAAGGTGTTGCGCACGGCACCGGTATCGGTATCGGTCTGTTCCTGCTGCTGATCGCGGCAAACGGCGTAGGCCTGGTTATCAAGAATCCGCTGGATGGCCTGCCGGTCACGCTGGGCCACTTCGCCAGCTTCCCGGTGATCATGTCGCTGATTGGTCTTGCGGTCATCATCGGTCTTGAAAAACTGAAAGTGCCGGGTGGCATCCTGCTGACCATCATCGGGGTCTCTATTGTCGGGCTGATCTTCGACCCGAGCGTGCACTTCTCCGGTATTTTCGCTATGCCTTCGCTGAGCGATGACAAAGGCAACTCCCTGATCGGCAGCCTTGATATCGTAGGCGCGTTGAATCCGGTTGTACTGCCAAGTGTACTGGCGCTGGTGATGACGGCGGTATTTGATGCTACCGGTACTATCCGTGCGGTTGCTGGTCAGGCGAACCTGCTGGATAAAGACGGGCAGATTATTGATGGCGGCAAAGCGCTGACCACCGACTCCCTGAGCAGTGTGTTCTCCGGTCTGGTGGGTGCAGCACCGGCAGCGGTATACATTGAGTCTGCAGCGGGCACGGCGGCAGGTGGTAAAACCGGCCTGACAGCGATCACCGTTGGCGTACTGTTCCTGTTGATTCTGTTCCTCTCTCCGCTCTCCTACCTGGTTCCGGCGTATGCTACGGCTCCGGCGCTGATGTACGTAGGTTTGCTGATGCTGAGCAACGTGGCGAAAATCGACTTTGCCGACTTCGTTGATGCGATGTCTGGCCTGATTACCGCTGTATTCATCGTGCTGACCTGTAATATCGTTACCGGCATCATGATCGGTTTTGCCTCTCTGGTTATTGGCCGCGTGGTCTCAGGTGATTTCCGTAAACTGAATATCGGTACTGTGGTTATCGCCGTGGCGCTGGTTGTCTTCTATGCAGGCGGCTGGGCAATCTGATTTCCCGCGTCTTGTGTAAAACGGGTGGCTCAGGCCGCCCGTTTTCATTTTTTGCGCACATCCTGTTTCCTTTGCGTTAAGCTGAATGTTCTATCATCAAGGCATGACGCTTAAATAAAAACATCGCAAACAGGGAACGCATGGAAATCTTTTTTACCATTCTCATCATGACCTTAGTGGTTTCGCTCTCGGGCGTAGTCACACGTGTAATGCCATTTCAAATCCCACTCCCGCTTATGCAAATCGCCATTGGTGCGCTACTGGCTTTCCCTACGTTTGGGCTGCATGTGGAGTTCGATCCGGAGCTGTTCCTCGTCCTGTTTATTCCGCCATTGCTGTTTGCCGATGGCTGGAAAACGCCCACGCGCGAATTCCTTGAACATGGCCGGGAAATTTTAGGACTGGCGCTGGCGCTGGTCGTAGTCACCGTCGTTGGGATAGGTTTTCTGATTTACTGGCTGGTGCCGGGTATTCCCCTGGTTCCGGCTTTTGCCCTGGCGGCGGTGCTGTCGCCTACCGATGCGGTGGCGCTGTCTGGCATTGTCGGGGAAGGGCGCATCCCGAAGAAGATCATGGGGATTTTGCAGGGTGAAGCGTTGATGAACGACGCATCCGGCCTGGTCTCGCTGAAATTCGCCGTGTCGGTTGCGATGGGTACGATGGTGTTCACCATCGGTGGAGCGACGCTGGAGTTCGTCAAAGTGGCACTTGGCGGCATTCTCGCCGGGTTCGTGGTGAGCTGGCTGTATGGCCGCTCGCTGCGCTTTCTCAGCCGCTGGGGCGGTGATGAGCCTGCCACACAAATCGTCCTGCTGTTCCTGCTGCCGTTCGCCTCCTATCTGATTGCAGAACATATTGGTTTTTCCGGTATCCTCGCCGCGGTGGCCGCCGGTATGACAATCACCCGCTCCGGCGTGATGCGCACTGCGCCGCTCGCTATGCGCCTGCGTGCCAACAGTACCTGGGCGATGCTGGAGTTTGTCTTTAACGGCATGGTGTTCCTGTTGTTAGGTCTGCAGTTGCCGGGGATTCTTGAATCTTCTCTGGCTGCCGCAGAAGCCGATCCGAACGTGGAAACCTGGATGCTGTTTACCGACATCGTGCTGATTTACGGCGCGCTAATGCTGGTGCGTTTTGGCTGGCTGTGGACGATGAAAAGGTTCAGTCTGCGCTTTTTACACAAAAAGCCGATGGAGTTCGGTTCCTGGAGTACACGGGAGCTGTTGATTGCCTCTTTCGCGGGCGTGCGCGGCGCAATTACTCTGGCTGGTGTGCTGTCTATCCCGCTGTTTTTACCCGATGGCAGTGGTTTTCCGGCCCGTTATGAACTGGTGTTCCTCGCCGCCGGAGTCATTCTGTTTTCGCTGTTTGTAGGCGTTGTGGCGCTGCCTTCTCTGTTGCAGCATATTGAAGTGCGCGATCACTCGCAGCAGCATAAAGAAGAGCGTCTTGCGCGAGCGATGATTGCTGAGGTGGCGATTGTCGCGATTCAGAAAATGGAAGAGCGTCTGGCGGCCGATGCGGAAGAGAACATTGATAACCAACTGCTCACGGAAGTCAGCTCCAGGGTGATTGGTAATCTGCGTCGTCGGGCAGACGGGCGCAATAATGCGGAAAGTTCGCTGCTGGAAGAGAATCTTGAACGTCGTTTCCGTCTGGCGGCCCTGCGTTCGGAGCGTGCGGAGCTTTACCACCTGCGCGCAACACGGCAAATCAGCAATGAGACATTACAGAAGATGCTGCACGATCTCGATTTGCTGGAAGCGCTGTTGATCGAGAAGAAGTAAGTTCTCCTTACCTTAATCCCTCTCCCCGCAGGGGAGAGGGGATCGTTATCGTGCATATTTTGAAAATGTAGCCGCTTAAGGCGGTTACGCCGCATCCGCGACTGCCATCACTTTCCTTCACCGCGCGCTGTATCCGGATTCACCCAGAACCCTTCACAACACTGCAGCCAGGCCTGTGCACTGCGGGATAAATAGCTGCCTTCACGCCAAATCATCCCCAGATGCCAGCGTAAATCGCTCTCCAGCGGAACCCAACGCAGCGTCTGTTTATCCAGCCGCTGGCAAATAGGCTCTGGCAAAATCGCAATCCCCACCCCTGCCTGTACCATCGCGGCCAGGAAATCCCACTGCCCGCTGCGTACGGCGATCCGTGGTTTCACCCCATGCTCGTTAAAAAGCTGCATAAGCTGGCGGCTGAGGGCGAAATCTTCGTTATAGATGAGCAACGGGTGCCCGGCCAACTGTTCAGGGGTTATCGAATGGGCGTTCAGCCAGTCGCCGGAGCGCGGCACCAGCACACAGAGGGGATGGCTGAATAGCGGCAGCGTAGAAAGACCGCTATCCTCCTCGACGGGCAGGGCGGTCATCGCCAGGTCCAGTTCGCCGTTAATGACTGCCTGCTGGACAGTCAGGCCGCCAAACTCGGAGATTTTCAGCTCGACGCCGGGATAGCGCTGGCGAAACAGGCCTATCGGCCCGGCCATCAGCATTCCGACCATTGGCGGGATCCCGAGGCGCAGCAGGCCTTTATTTAAGTGGTTGATATCATCCAGCTCCGCCTCAAGCTGGCGAAACTCGGCAAGGATAGCCAGCCCGCGTTCGAACACCACACGCCCGGTATCGGTGAGGAGTAATTTGCGCCCGTCGCGAATCAGTAGCGTACAGTTCAACTCATCTTCGAGGTTTTTCAGCATCTTACTGATCGTCGGCTGAGTGACAAACAACCGTTCCGCTGCGCGAGTGAAACTTTGCTGACGCACGACTTCCACAAAATAGCGCAGCGTTCTGATGTCCATAATTATTCCTTTAAACTATGCCAGCGATGAGTTTAATTCATTTCAGTATGGCGTAGCGGCTCCCTATACTGTGCTCTCTGTCTCATTTCCGCGAGAATTATCTATGGATATGGCGTTAGGTCGTATTACGCCTGCCATTGTGCGTCGACTGCAGGTTCCGGTTCAGGTTGTTCTCTATGCCGGGCTGTTTATCGTGGCGCAATATCTGGTGCAGTGGCTGCATCTTCCCCTTCCCGCTAACCTGGTTGGCATGATCCTGATGCTGGCGCTGATTTTATGTCGGGTGGTTCCCCTTAGCTGGGTGAGAGCCGGCGCGCGCTGGCTGCTTGCCGAAATGCTGCTGTTCTTTGTGCCTGCCGTTGTGGCTGTGGTGAATTACGCACAGCTTTTGATGGTGGAAGGCTGGCGTATCTTTGCCGTCATTGCCCTGAGTACCTTGATGGTGCTGGGGGCCACGGCCTGGGTGGTTGATAAGGTTTATCGCTTCGAAATCAGCAGGCTGAATCATGAGTGATTTCGCCCTGAGTGTGCTCTGCCTTGTCATGACGCTGGTTATCTATTTTCTCAATAAACGTCTGTATCGCCGATTTCATAAGCTCCCGTTAATGCCGTTAGTCTTCACCCCGATAGTGTTGGTACTGATCCTGGTGTTCGGGCATATCTCCTGGCAGCGTTATATCGGTGAATCTCACTGGCTGCTTTGGCTGTTAGGCCCGGCGACTATCGCATTTGCCGTACCGGTCTATGACAATCTCGCTGTCATTCGTCGCCACTGGATGTCGCTTTCTGCTGGCGTTATCACCGCTACGCTGGTCGCGGTAACCAGCTCGGTCTGGCTGGCGCGTTTATTTACTCTGCCGGATGAAATTCAGCGCAGTCTGGCGGTGCGTTCGGTGACGACGCCGTTTGCGCTGGCGGCGGCAGGGCCGTTAGGCGGGCAGCCGGACCTGGTCGCGTTGTTTGTGGTGATTACCGGGGTATTTGGTATGGCGGTGGGTGATGTGCTCTTTTTGCGTCTCTCTATTCGCGAAGGGATGGCAAAAGGCGCAGGGTTTGGCGCGGCGTCTCACGGAGCGGGAACGGCACGCTCCTATGAGCTTGGCCAACAGGAGGGGGTGGTTGCCAGTCTGGTGATGATGCTCTCCGGTGTGGTGACGGTATTAGCCGCACCGCTGGTGGCCGTAGTGCTGTTTTGATTTTTTTGCCTGAGATGTTATTTCTTTTTGCTACTCCTTACACTGATGATTCACTCACCTCACCCGTGAAAGGATACTCAGCGTGAAATTACTGTGGTTATCAGCCCTTCTGCTCAGCCAGTCCGTCCTGGCGTATTGCCCCGATGAAAACCAACAGGTGGCCTTACAAGGGACATTAATACAGCAGACCCGGCCCGGAGCGCCGAATTACGAAAGTATTCAAGAGGGCGACGAAGCCGTTACTTACGATTATCTGCAGTTGGATCAGCCGTTTGAATGTGATGTGAATGGTGAGAGCGAAAACGTTCCGCTTGTACAGTTGGTGTTGATAGACAAGGCGAAAATCGGTTATGCCGACCTGGCACCCCGTCTGGGCAAAGAGGTTATCGTGACCGGTAAAACGATGTACGCACAGGCTGGCCGCCACTATACCCCCGTGTTGCTTATTGTGGATGGCGTCAAAGACGTTACGCCCTGAACAAAAGCGAGATGCGCTCATTCAGTTTCAGCAGTTCCAGCAGGCGCTACGTGAGAAAAACGTGGTGGCAGTGAAAACCAGGTTTGTCTTCCCCTTAGAGGGCAATTCCTGCGATTTCATTCCTGACGACGAATCGAAGCCGACCCGCTGGCGATAGTCTTAAGCGTATATTTCCGCAGTTTGCTCTTGATGAAAAAAGCGCGCCGGAAAAAGCGTGATGTTGCCCCGGTCATGGGTGACCGGGGCAAAGGGGCTTAGTGCGCACGGCCCTGGGCGATGCCGATACCCGTTTGTGAACGGATGAACTGCGCACGGAACTGTTCGCGCTCGCGAATGCCTTCTTGCGTGTTGTCGGTAATTGAGAAGATCCAGATACCGATAAAGGCGACGGCAATAGAGAACAGCGCCGGGTATTCATACGGGAAAATAGCCTGCGCGTGTCCGAGAATTTGTACCCAAATGGTCGGGCCGAGGATCATCAAAATCACCGCCGTCAGCAGACCCAGCCAGCCGCCAATCATTGCGCCTCGGGTGGTCAGTTTTGACCAGTACATGGAGAGCAGAATGATAGGGAAGTTACAGCTCGCCGCGATGGAGAATGCCAGCCCCACCATAAAGGCAATGTTCTGTTTTTCAAAGAGAATCCCCAGCAGAATGGCGACCACACCGAGCACCAGCACGGTGATTTTCGACACTTTCAGCTCCTGGCGTTCGGTGGCGTCTTTACGAATGACGTTTGCATACAGATCGTGAGACACCGCCGAGGCGCCCGCAAGCGTCAGCCCGGCGACCACCGCCAGAATGGTGGCGAAGGCCACGGCAGAGATAAAGCCGAGGAACAGGTTGCCGCCGACCGCATCCGCAAGGTGCACCGCCGCCATGTTATTGCCGCCAATCAGCGCGCCCGCCGCATCTTTAAATGCCGGGTTTGCCCCGACCAGCATGATAGCGCCGAAGCCAATGATAAAGGTCAGGATATAGAAATACCCCATAAAACCCGTGGCGTAGAACACGCTCTTACGGGCTTCGCGCGCATCTGACACAGTAAAGAAACGCATCAGAATATGCGGCAAGCCTGCCGTACCAAACATCAGCCCCAGGCCCAGCGACAGTGCGGAGATCGGATCTTTAACCAGACCGCCCGGACGCATAATGGCTTCTCCTTTCGGGTGAACCGCCATCGCTTCACTAAACAGGCTATTGAAGCTAAAACCGACGTGTTTCATCACCATAAAGGCCATAAAGCTTGCGCCAAACAGCAGCAATACGGCTTTGATGATCTGTACCCAGGTGGTGGCGAGCATGCCGCCAAACAGGACATACATCACCATCAGCACGCCGACCAGGACTACCGCAACGTGGTAGTTGAGGCCAAACAACAGTTCGATAAGTTTACCGGCGCCGACCATCTGCGCGATGAGATACAGGGCTACCACCACCAGCGAACCGCAGGCGGAGAGGGTACGAATCGGCCCTTGCTTGAGGCGATATGAGGCAACGTCGGCAAAGGTATAGCGCCCCAGGTTACGCAGGCGTTCGGCAATCAGGAACAGAATAATAGGCCAGCCGACGAGGAAGCCCAGCGAGTAAATCAGTCCGTCGTAGCCGGAGGTATAGACCAGCGCAGAGATGCCGAGGAACGATGCGGCTGACATAAAGTCACCGGCAATCGCCAGGCCATTCTGGAAACCTGTAATATTGCCGCCTGCCGTATAGTAATCGTTGCGCGAGCGTACGCGTTTTGACGCCCAGTAAGTAATATAGAGCGTCAGTGCCACGAATATCAGGAACATGATGATCGCCTGCCAGTTGGTTGGCTGGCGTTGGACCGCGCCGGTAATGGCATCGGCGGCATTGGCCGTAAAAGGCAGTGTGGCGGCGAGCGCCGTCAGAACACGCTTCATGATGCTTTTACCTCTTGCAGAACGGTTTTTGTCAGACGATCAAACTCACCATTTGCCCGCCAGACGTATACGCCGGTCAGTACAAACGAAACCACAATCACACCAATACCGATTGGAATACCTCGGGTGACGCTACTGCCTGCGGAGATCGGCGTACCGAGCCAGCCCGGCGCAAACGCGATCAGCAGGATAAAACCGACATAGATAATCAGCATGATGATGGAAAGAATGAAGGCAAACCGTTGCCGCTTTTCGACGAGCTCCCTGTAATGCGCATTGTTTTCTATCCGTTGATAAATGGTGTCATTCATCACAGAACTCTCCAGAGGTATCCCCTTCGTCTTTCACGCCACAGGTTCGTTGGCCGCACTTGTTACTCAGCCCATCCCTGAGCCTCGCCCCTGACGGGGCAGTTACAAGTAACGTTCAAATCTGTTCCGGACAGATTTGTCGCCCCAGTCACATAGTTTCCTGTGCTCCTGGGGTTGTGCGCGTTGGCCGCCTTCCTGTAACGCGAAATCCTTTGGGGAGGGTTTTTATTATTCCCTCTCCCTTTCAGGGAGAGGGGCAGGGTGAGGGTAGTTGTTACGATGGCATGGTGATAGCCTGCTTCTCTTCGAGCAGTTTCTCTACGACGCCTGGATCCGCGAGGGTCGAGGTATCGCCGAAATTGCTGGTATCCCCGGCGGCAATTTTGCGCAGAATGCGGCGCATGATTTTGCCGGAGCGGGTTTTTGGCAGAGAGTCGGTCCAGTGAAGGACATCCGGCGTAGCCAGCGGGCCAATCTCTTTACGCACCCAGTTACGCACCTCGGTATAGAGCGCAGGGGTCGGCTCTTCGCCATGGTTCAGGGTGACGTAAGCGTAGATGGCCTGACCTTTAATGTTATGTGGGATGCCCACCACCGCGGCTTCGGCGATTTTCGGGTGGGATACCAGCGCCGATTCAATCTCTGCGGTCCCCAGACGGTGGCCGGAAACGTTAAGCACGTCGTCCACGCGACCAGTTATCCAGTAATAGCCATCTTCATCGCGGCGCGCGCCGTCGCCACTAAAGTACATGTTCTTGAAAGTGGAGAAGTAGGTCTGCTCGAAACGTTCGTGGTCGCCAAACAGAGTACGCGCCTGGCCCGGCCAGGAGTCGGTGATCACCAGGTTACCCTCAGTGGCCCCTTCCTGCGGATGACCTTCGTTATCCACCAGCGCAGGCTGTACGCCAAAGAACGGACGGGTCGCGGAGCCTGCTTTAAGCTGTATCGCACCCGGTAGCGGGGTGATCATAAAGCCCCCGGTCTCGGTCTGCCACCAGGTGTCCATGACCGGACACTTCTCGTTGCCGATCTTCTTCCAGTACCACTCCCAGGCTTCCGGGTTGATGGGCTCGCCCACGGAGCCAAGAATCCGCAGCGAAGAGCGATCTGTACCGTCAATCGCTTTGTCACCTTCCGCCATCAGCGCACGGATGGCCGTTGGCGCGGTATAGAGAATATTGACCTTGTGTTTGTCGACGACCTGGCTCATACGTGCGGGCGTTGGCCAGTTCGGCACCCCTTCGAACATCAGGGTGATCGCGCCGCAGGCCAGTGGTCCGTACAGCAGGTAGCTGTGGCCGGTGACCCAACCGACATCGGCGGTACACCAGTAGACGTCACCGTCGTGATAATCGAAAACATATTTAAAGGTAGTGGCTGCGTAAACCAGGTAGCCGCCGGTGGTGTGCAGTACGCCTTTGGGTTTGCCTGTGGAACCGGAGGTATAGAGGATAAACAGCGGGTCTTCGGCATTGACTTCAACAGGCTGGTGTTCCGCACTGGCATTGGCGGTGAGAGCATCCCACCACAGGTCGCGGCCCTCATGCCAGTCGATGTTGCCGCCGGTACGTTTAAGTACCACGACATGCTCAACGGTTTTTACATTCGGGTTTTTCAGCGCGTCATCGACGTTCTTTTTCAGTGGGATGCTACGCCCGGCACGCACCCCTTCATCGGCGGTGATCACCAGACGGGAGCTGGAATCAACAATGCGTCCGGCAACGGCTTCCGGCGAGAAGCCACCGAAAATTACCGAGTGGACTGCCCCGATCCGCGCACAGGCCAGCATCGCGACCGCGGCTTCCGGTACCATGGGCATATAGATAGCTACCACGTCGCCTTTTTTAATACCCAGATCTGTCAGGACGTTGGCAAAGCGGCAGACGTCCGCATGCAACTGGCGGTAGGTAATCTGTTTACTCTGGCTGGCGTCGTCGCCTTCCCAGATGATGGCCGTCTGGTCGCCACGTTCGGCAAGATGGCGGTCAAGACAGTTGGCCGCGAGGTTCAGCGTACCGTCTTCGTACCATTTAATGGAGACATTACCCGGAGCAAAGGAGGTGTTTTTCACTTTCTGATAGGGTTTAATCCAGTCAAGGATTTTGCCTTGTTCGCCCCAGAAGGTATCCGGGTCGGTAATGGATTGCTGATATTTAGCCTCGTACTGCTCCGGATTAATCAGGCAACGTTCCGCAATATTTGCGGGAATATCGTGTTTATGGATTTGGCTCATGGCATTTGCTCTCCTTGTAGGATGTTAATAATATGTCAAATAAACGTTAATTATAGGGGCTTTGCCTGGTTTGTTTATTATTTGCGCTATAGATCACGCATTGATTGAACAGTATGAAAACTGAACAAATGATTCTTTGAAGCAAAATAATTGCCGGGATTAATTATCAAAAAATGGCTGAAAAAAAGTTTATTCATAACAAATGGTTATGTATGATAAATGGCATAAAAAAGCGTTTTTATGCATAAATTCAGTCAATCCCCCTTCTGGTAAAGGGTTGCGCCCTACACCCTGCAAATGGTACTGATAATGCGCGTTAAAAAACCCCGCAAGAGCGTGTGACGCTAACCATACCCTTTCCGTATGAGTCGTTCCCCACCGGGAAGGTCGCTTCATTGAGGATGTCTCGAGTTATGAAAAGTTTTAAAGTCAGCCTGGCCTGGCAGATTTTGCTGGCCCTTGTGCTGGGTATTCTTCTGGGCAGTTACTTGCATTATCACAGCGACAGCCGCGAATGGCTGATTGCGAATCTCCTGTCTCCGGCAGGCGATATCTTTATTCATTTGATCAAAATGATTGTTGTGCCGATTGTTATCTCCACGCTGGTGGTAGGTATTGCCGGTGTTGGTGATGCGAAACAATTAGGGCGTATTGGTGCCAAGACCATTATTTATTTCGAAGTGATCACCACGGTGGCCATTGTGCTGGGCATTACGCTGGCGAATGTCTTCCAGCCGGGGGCGGGCATTGATATGTCGCAACTCGCGGCGGTGGATATTTCGAAATATCAGAACACCACGGCAGAAGTGCAAAGCCACGCGCATGGCTTGATGAATACGATTCTGTCTCTGGTGCCGACGAACATCGTGTCATCGATGGCGAAAGGCGAAATGCTGCCGATTATTTTCTTCTCGGTACTGTTTGGTCTGGGGCTTTCTTCACTGCCTGCAACGCACCGCGAACCGCTGGTTACGGTATTCCGTTCTATTTCTGAAACCATGTTCAAAGTGACCCATATGGTGATGCGTTACGCACCGGTCGGCGTCTTTGCGCTGATCTCCGTGACGGTCGCGAACTTCGGTTTTGCTTCCCTGTGGCCGCTGGCGAAACTGGTGGTGCTGGTCTATTTTGCGGTGGTGTTCTTTGCGCTGGTGGTGCTGGGGTGCGTGGCAAGGATGTGCAAACTCAGCATCTGGACGCTAATCCGTATTCTGAAAGATGAGCTGATCCTGGCCTATTCCACCGCAAGTTCAGAAAGCGTGCTGCCGCGTATCATCGAGAAGATGGAAGCCTATGGCGCGCCAGCGTCAATCACCAGCTTCGTGGTGCCGACCGGTTACTCCTTTAACCTTGACGGCTCTACGCTGTACCAGAGTATTGCGGCCATCTTTATTGCGCAGCTTTACGGTATCGAGCTGTCGCTGGGCCAGGAGATCATTCTGGTGCTGACGCTGATGGTCACCTCGAAAGGCATTGCCGGCGTGCCGGGGGTTTCGTTCGTGGTGTTGCTGGCAACGCTGGGCAGTGTGGGGATTCCGCTGGAAGGTCTGGCCTTTATTGCCGGTGTTGACCGTATCCTTGATATGGCGCGTACCGCCCTGAACGTTGTGGGTAATGCGCTGGCGGTGCTGGTTATCGCCAAGTGGGAGCATAAGTTCGACCGCAAAAAAGCTGCCGCTTACGAGCGTGAAATGCTCGGGAAGTTCGACAAAACGGCCGATCTGTAATCGTCACGCCGCTTTCCTTCCGGAAGGCGGCGCTTTTTGTTTCAGGCAGTGATGACCGTAACGTGGTGTTCCTTTAATACGCTACGCAATGCATCGCTGATCTTCGCCTCAACGATTATCACGTCAAGGGCCTGAGTCCGTGCTACTACGTAGCGCGCCACAGCGGGCAGTTTATCTGCCGTCAGGGCGACAATCGTCTGGTTACTCTGTTTCAGCACCGCTTTTTTAAATTCGCAGTCGGCGAAATCAAACCCCGTCAGCCCAACGTCCGGATCCATGGCGCAGCCGCCAATAAACACCTGATCGAATAACATCTCCTGAATCTGCGCAACGGCGCCGCTGCCGACGCACCCTCCTGTAGCCTGATGAATCTGCCCACCAAGGAGGATCACTTCGCTATGGGAGCGTGTCATGAGTTCTACGGCGATTTCAGGCGAGTTTGTCACCGCTGTGATGCGGATATCGGCAGGCAGCGCTCTGGCGATGGCCAGATTGGTGGTGCCGGCATCAATAAAAATACAGGTGTCTGGCTTCACCAGCGCTGCGCATTGTTGCGCGATCTTGTCCTTTTCTGAACTGTTTTTCCCTTTCCGACTGTGAAAATTCCCGGCTTCCGGCAACTGTAGTACCGCGCCGCCGTAGACTTTTTTGCACACACCGGAATTACTAAGTTCTTGTAAATCCCTGCGAATAGTATGTTCAGACACCTGCATCTGGCTGGCCAGTTCTGCACAGACAACGCGTCCGTTTTCCTGCAAAAGCTGGCGAATACGTGCTTGTCGCTGTTGCGGAAAAGCTGCATAATCGAGCATAAAGCCTCTTTGTTTAAATATCATCGAGCAATAATGAGCATAATCCGGCATTGTTAACCGCCTTGTCAACGCTGCAACCGGGCATAACCCACTTTGGAGATATAAGATGAAAATTGCACATGTCGCTCTCTGGACACGCAACCTCGATGCGCAGGTCGCTTTCTGGCAGGAAGTGTTCGGCGGGCAGAGCAATGAACGCTATCTCAGTAAAAACCGTCCCGGATTCGCCTCGCACTTTATATCCCTGAGTGAGGGACCGACCATTGAACTGATGGCCTTGCCTGAGCTTGATGATGCGCCTGCTAACCCGGAGTTTGTCGGCTGGGCCCATATCGCGATGACTGTCGGCAGCGTTAAAGATGTGGATGCGATGGCGCAAAAAGCGCAGGCTCACGGGCGTTTGCTAAGCCCGGCAAGATGGACCGGCGATGGCTTTTACGAAGCGGTGATGGCTGACCCGGACGGCAATCGCATTGAACTGGTCGCCGGGTAATACCCCTGCAATGCCATGTAATATAGGCATACTGACTTTCGCCCCCTAAATTGCGGGGCGATTTTTTTATAGCAGATTAAATAATTGTAGCCATAATACTTCTGTCGCGGATATTAGCACGCGTTAAACGTTACCCTGATGATAAGGAGAGTTCAGGAATGTCAGACTTTTATCTACACGAAGGCAATCGCTATATTGTTAAAAATCAAAAGGGATTGAAAATAGCCCTGGCGATCGCGTTTGCTGCTATGGGTGTTTATGCTTATTTCCAACATGAATCATCACTGCGCGGTATTATTGTTGCGCTAGTTTTATTTGCCATTGCCGGGGTGATGCTGGCAACACTGCGTATCAAGATGGTATTCGATTTAGATAAACGCATTTTTTATATCCAGAATGGCGGTGGTAAAACGACGTACAACCAGTCGCTGGATAATTTCGCCGGCCTTGAGCTGATTCGTCAGTCCCGCTTTTTCGGTCTTATTCGTAACAGCATCGTGAATGTGGTCTTTAACGTTGACGGGAAAACCTCAAAAATGCCAATTAGGCAGTTTGGTCCCGGTCAGAAAGCGCCGCAGGCCATGATGGAAGAGACGGAAAACTTTCTTGGCATCCGCCAGCGAGGAGATGCATGATGCCAGCCTCTTTGCCGGTGGAATTAAATGACCGGCGTCTGGTATATCGCCCGTGGAAAGTTGGCAGCGCACTGGTATTTGTTATTGCCGGAATTGCCCTGCTGGTCGGCACTCTTATTTGGGCGCACATGCATGGCAGAACATTACAATCGGTCATCGTGTTTCTGCTTTTCGGCGCTGTTCTGACCGGCTACGGGCTTATCTACACCCTTAAAAATGCAGAAGTACTCATTTTTGATGTCGCGACCGGGCGAATAATGAAGAAAGCCCCATTTCTCCCGGAAAAACATCTTGGCCGCTTTACTGAGATCTATAGCATTTCGCGCGTGGGAGAGATGAGAACATTTCACTATGCCCTGAGCCGCAAGAGTGAGCATGGCGGTGGCGATATTCCCATTTCTGATGATTTCTTAAGTGAAAAGCACGAACCTGAACGCGTCGCGTTTGAAGAGAATATTTTGCCGGTTATTTCAGCGCTGCTCAATTTAAAACCATAATTAAATAATGGTTATGTAATAAATAACAAAGATAAAGCGGGGTGTGATAATCACTAATCACACCCCGTTTTTTTGCGCCAATATTAGCCGAGTGCGCTTTCGCGCAGACGCGATTTCAGTTTGTTGTATTCGTCAATAACATACTGCTCGGCAGCACGCTGGTCGGGAATACGTTCAACGTTTACCGCACAGTACTTGTACTCTGGCGTTTTGGTAATCGGACTCAGGTTCTCCGTCACCAGCTCGTTACAGGCTCCAATCCACCACTGGTAGGTCATGTACACCGCGCCTTTATTCGGGCGATCACTGACCTGCGCGCGGGTGATAATCCGGCCTTTACGCGAGTTCACCCATACCAGCGCTTCATCTTCAATACCGAGGCGCGCGGCATCGGCGGTGTTGATTTGCGCATAGCCGGGTTCATCCGCCAGCGCCGACAGCGCCGCACAGTTGCCGGTCATTGAACGGCAAGAGTAGTGACCCACTTCACGCACGGTGGAAAGCACCATCGGGAACTCGTCGTTGAGTTTGTCGATTGGCGCGACCCAGTCGCAGGTGAAGAATTTCGCAAGCCCGGTATCGGTGTCGAACTTCTCTTTAAAGAGATACGATGTCCCCTGATCGGCATCCGACGGATCACGACACGGCCACTGAATGTAGCCCAGCTCACCCATTTTCTCGTAGGTGGCGCCGTAGAAATCCGGGCAGAGATGACGCAACTCGTCCCAGATTTCCTGCGTGTTGTTGTAATGCATCGGATAGCCCATGCGGGTGGCTATCTCACTGATAATCTGCCAGTCCGTTTTCAGATCCCACTTCGGTTCCACCGCTTTAAAGAAACGCTGGAAGCCACGGTCAGCCGCCGTGTACACGCCTTCATGCTCACCCCAGGAGGTGGATGGCAATATGACGTCCGCCGCCGAGGCGGTTTTGGTCATAAAGATATCCTGTACGATGACTAACTCAAGATCCTCAAACGCTTTACGCACGGCGGAGAGCTCTGCATCGGTCTGCAGCGGATCTTCCCCCATGATGTAAGCGGCGCGTACCTCACCATGCGCCGCGCGGTGCGGCAGCTCGCTGATGCGATAGCCGGTATGCGCAGGCAGGTCGGCGACGCCCCAGGCTTTGGCGAATTTATCGCGGTGAGCCTGTTCTTTGACGAACTGGTAGCCGGGGAAGGTATCCGGCAACGCACCCATATCGCAGGCGCCCTGGACGTTGTTCTGCCCGCGTACCGGGTTCACCCCAACATGCGGTTTGCCCAAATTGCCCGTCAGCATGGCGAGACTGGTCAGTGAACGTACCGTCTCCACGCCCTGATAGAACTGGGTTACGCCCATGCCCCACAGGATTGTGGCGTTTTTCGCACCGGCATACATGCGGGCAGCTTTACGGATATCCGCCGCGCAAACGCCAGTGATATCTTCTACCGACTCCGGCGTATAGCCTTCGACGATTTTTTTGTACTCTTCAAAACCCTGGGTACGCGAGGCCACAAACGCCTGGTCATACAGGTTTTCTTCAATAATCACATGCCCGAATGCATTTAACAGCGCGATATTCGAGCCGTTTTTCAGGGCAACGTGCATATCAGCAATACGCGCGGTTTCGATTTTACGCGGATCGCAGACGATGATTTTGGCTCCGTTCTGTTTCGCCCGAATCACGTGGTTAGCCACGATAGGGTGCGAATCCGCCGGGTTATAGCCAAAGATAAACACGAGATCCGTGTTATCGATTTCGTTAATGGCATTACTCATTGCGCCATTGCCGACCGACTGGTGCAGACCTGCAACCGATGGGCCGTGTCAGACGCGTGCGCAGCAGTCCACGTTATTGGTACCAATAACGGCGCGCGCAAATTTTTGCATTATGTAGTTGGTTTCGTTCCCCGTACCACGGGACGAACCGGTTGTCTGAATCGCATCCGGGCCATACTTCTCTTTAATGGCGCTCAGGCGAGTGGCAACGTAATCCAGGGCTTCATCCCAGGAGACGGCTTCCAGTTTGCCGCCACGCTGGCGACGGATCATTGGGGTTTTCAGACGAGGCGTAAGGATTTGTGTATCGTTAATAAAATCCCAGCCATAGTAGCCTTTCAGACACAGGGTACCCTGGTTGGTCTTTCCTTGCGCAGCCTCCGCCCGAACGATTTTTCCGTTATCCACCACCAGGTTAATTTTGCAACCTGAGGCGCAATACGGACAAACCGTGACGACTTTTTTCATCGCTATCGCTCCAGTTAAGAAAGATCGCGCTTTGCGCGCTCACTCGACCCATTATGCATCTTTTATGCCATGCTTCTTTTGTGGGTATTGCCTGATTTTACGTCTGAATATTGGTCAAAATACTGACGAAGGGCAGGCCATCGTCAAATTTGACGTGTCGAAGACGAGGGGATGTGACCGCGATTATAAAAACAGCATTAATTCACTGCCTTTATGGTTCCGCCAAATAAAATAAAGCAACGAGTCACTTTTCCTGACGGATGCGGACAATGAAACCTGCGATTCTGGTAGTGGATGACGATGTGGCGGTCTGCGAGCTGCTCAGGGATGTGTTGAGCGAACATGTCTTTACGGTACATGTGTGTCATAACGGGCTGGATGCGATCGCCGCTGCGGCGCGACATCCTGAGATTGCGCTGGTGTTACTCGATATGGTCCTGCCGGACATCAACGGCCTGATGGTGCTGACACAACTGCAGAAACAGCGTCCTGAGCTGCCGGTGATTATGCTAACGGGGCTGGGCAGCGAATCGGATGTCGTGGTGGGGCTGGAAATGGGGGCCGATGACTATATTGGCAAACCCTTTACCCCACGTGTGCTGGTGGCGCGGGTAAAAGCAGTGATGCGCCGCACGGGCGCGCTGGCGGCAGATGTGCAGACGGTGAAAATGGCCGGTTATGCTTTCAATGGCTGGCATCTTGATCCCGCACGCTGTCAGCTTAGCGACCCCCGTCAGCAAACCGTCGATTTAACCCAGGGGGAATACAGCCTGTTACTGGCGCTGGTACAAAACGCGCGGCGGGTACTGAGCCGGGAACAACTGCTGGAGTTGACCCACAGTGAAAGCATAGAAGTATTTGACCGTACTATTGATGTATTGATTATGCGCCTGCGCCGTAAGATTGAGACCAATCCGCATCAACCCGCATTAATCAAAACGATACGCGGACTGGGCTATGTTTTTGCCGCAGATGTCGTTCACAGCGAGCAGGCGGCGTAGCGGTGCTATGCCGCCTGGTGTACGGGAACCTGCCGCCCTTCTTCCAGCTTAATGATGCGATCGGCTAGGTGAAAATAGCGGTCATCATGGGTAATGGCCAGAATGGTTTTCCCCTCCGCTTTCAGCGCAGGCAACAGTTCACGGTAAAACACCTCTTTAAATTCAGGGTCCTGATCCGCAGCCCATTCATCAAAGACGTAA
Source organism: Phytobacter palmae (assembly GCA_900112785.1). GTDB lineage: Bacteria > Pseudomonadota > Gammaproteobacteria > Enterobacterales > Enterobacteriaceae > Phytobacter > Phytobacter palmae. The sequence continues at coordinate 38,939 of FONB01000001.1, forward strand.
AAGGGACGCTGCTCAATCCAGGCTTGTAGCAGCGCCAGCCGCTTACGCTGCCCCTGGGAGAGTGAAGTTGTGGAAAAGCGCCCGTCGCGGAAGCTGACTTTGTGGTTCAGCCGCAGCAGATGCAGCAATCTGTCCACTTCTTCCGGTGTGCGGGCATTGGCGAACGCCACATCGCCGAAGAGGAAAAAGTCGCTAAAGACCACCGAGAACTGCTGGCGATACAGTGCTTGTCTGTCCGGACCGATGCGCTCACCGTTAAGGCTAATCTCGCCGCTGTCCGGTGGATAAAGCCCAACCAGCAGGTTAGCGAACGTGGTTTTGCCGCTGCCATTACCCCCGACCAGGAAGACCAGTTCGCCGGGCTGAAAATGCAGGCTAAGCGGGCCAAGCGTAAAGCGCTCGCCGTCGCTGCCTTCGTATTGATAACACACCTCTGTTAACGACAGGCTACTGAATACACCCGCTTTCTCGATGCGCTGTGGCGCCTCCGGTTCTAATTCGTCACTCAACTGCCGGACCCGCTGCAGGGCGATGCGTGCACTGGCGATAGCGGGCAGGGCGGAGAGCACGCCTTCGACCGGGACAATCATATACAAAAACACCATGGTGTAACCGGTGATAACGGTGGATTCCAGCGTCAGCGGCCCGCGCAGCGCATAGATGACGATGCCGATAAACGAAAAAAACAGCACGCTACCCCAGTTTGTCGCCAGCCCATACAACACATAGCCGTGAGTCCGCTCTTTGCGCACGGCCTCAATATTGTCCGCCAGTTCGCCATCAACAAACTGGCGCAGGCGCCGGGCGTTAAGACGGTACTCCCGCCCGCCGTCAAACAGGGTCTTGCACTGTTGCATCAGGGTATCTTCACGCTGGCGCGAACGGCGCAAAAGGCCCAGCGCCCGGCCATGAGCTACCTGATATCCCACGCTACCAAGGATAATCGCCGCCAGCGCCAGGGCGAAAACCGTCATCGACAGCATGGCGAGATAAATCAGGCAGCCTGCAATCATCGCCCCATAAATAAACAGATTTGGCAGGCTGACAAAGAACACCACCAGCGTGTCCAGATCCTGAGTAAAGACCGACAGGGTGCGCGCCATACCGGTCTTTTCCATTTTCAGCCAGGGGGTCTTGCTGATGCGCTGGATAAGCTCGTTGCGCAGACGCGCTTTCACCTTCTGCCCCAAAGACATAAATGTGGTCTGGGAGACAATACGCGTAGTCAACATCAACAGCGCCAGCAGCGAAAAGTGCGCGCCGGCGTTAAGCCACGCCTGCGTCCCGGAGAGGCTCAGACTGTGGTTGATCATCGCCAGTAATGACGCATTGCTAAACCCGCTGACCAGCCCGGTGACGACGGCCAGTAACAGCCAGCCGCCCACCAGACGAAATAGCGTTAAAAATACCGACATGGTCTCTTCCTTATTTTTTGCTCACAACCTATCAATGCGACCCGGAATCCCGGTTGCGTAACAGCGGCCAGATTAATAACGGCACGCCGATAAGCGACGCCAGCAGCCCTACCGGGAGCTGTCGGGGGTAGAGCGCGTTACGCCCCAGCCAGTCTGCCGTCACCATTACCAGTGCGGAGAGCAGCGCGGCAGTAAAAAGCTGGGCCAACGGATCTTTCACCCCCAGCCGCCGGGCCAGATGTGGCCCCAGCAGGCCCACGAACGACACCGGCCCGACTAACAGCGTGGCAAAGCCGGTCATCAGCGCCGCCAGCGACAGCACCGCGATACGCGCTTTGGGAACACCAAGGCCTAATGAAGCCGCCACGCCGCCCATGGGTAACAGCACCAGCCAGCGGCGCAAAAGAGGGGCAATCGCCAGTAGCATCAGGGTGACAACCAGCAACACCCCGGCAATGGGGGCACTGACGTAATAAGTAGTACCGCTCATCAGCGGTAGTAATTTGGCGCTGGTTTCCAGGTGATGCAGCATGATCACATTGACCACCGCCTGGCACAGGGCATTGAGCGCCAGGCCATTTAACAGAACGCGCTGGGGGTTAAAGGCGCTTTGCTGACTGTTCCGCAGGGTTATACCCAGACTTATCAGTGCCCCCAGCGTACTGCTGAGCAGCAACATGCCGTTGCCACTGGTGGGAAAGAGGACAACCACTACGGTAATGCCGAGCACCGCGCCGCCGCCGATCCCCAGGACTTCGGGGCTGGCGAGAGGATTGCCGCTCACGCGCTGCATCAGCACGCCTGCGCCCGCCAGTAGCGCGCCGGCGCAGATAGCGGCCAGCAGTCTGGGCAGGCGCAGCGGCAGCAGCACATCCAGTTCTTGCGGCGTGGCCAGATGCCAGCTATCCAGGCTGCGCCCGAAAAACAGCGAAACCACCGTAGCGATAATCAGCGCCACCAACGCCCAGCCAAACGCACGGCGCCCGGTGAAAACCGATGGGGTCGCGATGGGGAGCGGGGCGGTGTCAATCATATGCGTCCGGGCACGCCGGGCGAGCAGGATCAGCAACGGCCCGCCGGTCAGGGCGGTGAGCATCCCGGCAGGCAGAAGCTGGCCGTTAAAAATGGCGATGCGTGAAGCGCACAGATCGGTAAACCACAGCAGGCCTGCGCCGATGAGTGCGGTTTGCCACAGGGTCTCTCGCGATGTGCGCGCGCCGCAAAGCCTGGCCAGATGCGGTGCGGCAAGCCCGACGAAACTGATAACACCGACCGCATTGATCACCATCGCGCTCATCAGCAATGCCAGAGACATGACGACGGCACGAATACGAAAAGGGGAGGCGCCGAGGCTACTGACCATGGTTTCCGGCAGTTGCAGCAGTTCGAGTTGCCGCGACATCAGTAGCAGCGCCAGCAGCCCGCCGCCGAGCCAGGGGAGAAGATGGAAAAAAGATTGCCAGCCTTCCTGAGCCAACGAGCCGCCGGTCCACATCATCGCCGCCAGCAAGAAGCGGTCATTCACTACCGCAATCAGCATGGTGACCGCGCCACACCACAGGTTGATCATCATCCCTGCCTGGATCATCACCAGTGGCGACAGCCGCTGACGCCACGCCAGTAACAACACGCAGGCCAGCGCGCCCACTTCACCGAGGATGACAATGCCGGTACGAAAGGTCAGCAATGAGGCAGGGAACCAGAGCGATGCCAGCCCCATTGCCAACGTTGCGCCGGAGGTCATGCCGAGGGTGGTGGGTTCAGCGAGCGGATTGCGTAGCACCCGCTGCATCAACCAGCCGCAGACACCCAGCGTTGCTCCGGCAAGGAGCGCCATACACTGGCGTGGCGCCCAAAGGGTCTGCAGCAAAATAGCGGGTATGGCGTGGGTGTCGGGAGTGAACAATTCCCCGAAGCCACCCTGCTGGAGGATATTTTGTAGCGCAAGGCCAGTGGCAGCGCTCCAGAGCAGCAGGATCAGCAACCAGCCGCGACGGGAGGTGACGGTTTTAATCATGGTCCCATCCTGTTAACAGTACCCCGAGCATGGCCGCAAAGCGGCTGGCGGTGACCAGCGCGCCCGCAGAGCTGAAATGCGTCGGCGCCAGCCGCAGGCGGTTGCCTGAGGTGAGCGGCAGACGTTGCCAGAGCGGACTAGTCTGCCAGGACTGCGCGGCACGGCGTTCGTCGTCATCTGCGGTAAGAAGCAACAGACGGGCATCGGTTTGGGCAATTTGCGTGAGTTCGACCAGTGATTCACCGCCGGGAGGAAATGGCTCGCGCCAGGCGTTCCTGATGCCACATCCGGCCAGCACATCCCCCGGTACGCAGCCTTCGCCGAGCAGGCGAACATGCAGTGAATTGACCGTAAAGGCCAGAAACAGCGGGCGTGAAATACTCACCGCAATATCGCGGGTCTGCGCCATTTGCTGTTGCAGGTGCTGGATGAGCGCATCGGCCTGCGGCTTACGATCGAATAAGGCTGCCATCTGTTTTGTCGCCGCCGTATAGCCCGCCAGCCCGTTAACCGGCAGCGTTACCACAGGAGCAATACGTTCAAGGATCGGTTTAAGCAGGGCATGCTGCGGCGTGACGAGAATAGTATCCGGACGCAGGGCGTACAGCGCTTCCAGGTTGGGCTGGAAAAGCAGCCCGATGTCCACCACGTCAGTGGACATCGCAGGCATATTGATAAGCTTGCGATACCAGTCTGGCGCGGAAACGGCAACTGGCGTGACGCCGAGCGCCAGCGCCAGTTCTGCCAGCCCCCAGTCAAGAATTGCCACGCGTCGCGGTACCGCAGCACTGGCGATGCCGATAAACGGCACCGCCAGTAATCCCTGTAATAAACGACGGCGTGAGAGCATGCCGTTTACCATTGATAGTTCAGCGTCGCGACATACTGGCGCCTGGTTCCATACCAGCATCCGGTGTTCTGACAGGTCGCCAGATAGGTTTTATTCCCCAGGTTAGCCGCATTCAGCGCGACGCCCCATTGATGCCACTGGTAAGCCAGACGCGCATCGTAAATGGTGACCGCCGGAACTTTCATCGTGTTGGTGGTGTTGGCGTAGCTGGTGCCGATATAACGCGCGCCGCCACCAACCGAGAAGCCATCCAGCACCCCACCCCGGAAGGCGTATTCACTCCACAGACGGGCCGTATTACGGGAAATCCCAATCGGTCTTTTCCCTTTCGTGGCGTCGTTCGCCTCGGTCACTTCCGGGGAGGTCAGGGCGTAAGAGCTCAGCACTAACCACTCCGGCGTAATATTAATTTTGCCTTCCACTTCAATACCGCGTGAGCGGATCTCACCGGTTTGCACGCTGTAATTAGCATGATCCGGGTCGGCGGTGGCGACATTGGTCTGTTTCAGGTCATACAGCGCCAGCGTGAACAGCGCATCCAGGCCCACCGGATCGTATTTCAGCCCCACTTCGCTCTGTTTACCTTTGGTCGGTTTAAAGGCGTTGCCCGCATAGGTTGTGCCGCTGGTGGGCATAAACGAGGTGGAGTAGCTGATGTAGGGGGCCAGACCGTTATCAAAGTGGTACAGCAGCCCGGCGCGCCCGGTTTTAGCGTGGTCGTTGGTGCCGGAGCGGGTATTGTTCACCAGATTGTGCGCATCACTTTTCGCATAGTCATAGCGCCCGCCAAGGCTCAACAGCCAGTTGTTCCATTCCGCCTGATCCTGCAAATAGACACCGGTCTGATCGACCGTTGATTTGCTGGAAGAGGTGAAGTCCGGCAGCGTGACCGGGGTGCTGTAGTCCGGTTCGAGATAGTTCAGGTCACTCGCCACCCCAGAACCGGAACGGGAGCGTTGGGAAGTGTGGTTGTAATCCACGCCGGTCAGTAGCGTATGCGCGACAGGCCCGGTGCTCAGCCTGAACTGTGCCTGATTATCCAGCGCAAGATTGGTCATGGTTTCGCGGTTGTGCATACTCAAACGGTGCACTTCCGGCGCATTGCTGACCGTACCCCAGGGATAAACCATGTTGTACAACGAACTGGCGCTGATATAGCGCACATTCTGGCGCACAGTGACGTTATCGTTGAACTGGTGATCGAACTGATAACCGATGCTTGCCTGTTTACGTTCGTATTTATCGACGTCCGGCTGGCCACCGTAGAAGCTGGTCGGGATTTTACCGTTCGGGTTAGTCGTTAATGTGCCGGAAGTCGGGAGCAGGTTAAAGAAACCGGTGTCCGGGTCTTTACGTAGTTGCGCAAGCACCGTCAGATGGGTTTTATCATCCGGCTGCCAGGTCAGGGAAGGGGCAATGTCGTAGTGTTCATAGCGGGTATTATCGACCTGCGTCTGAGTCTTAAAGTAAGTGCCGCCAATACGCCCCAACAGCGTTTTGTCATCAGTCAGCGGGCCGGTGACATCGAAACCGGTGCCAAACTGATTGTAATTACCGCCGCTGATGTAAACTTCCCCCTCAGGTTGACTCTGCGGTTTTTTACTCACGAGGTTAACGACCCCGCCAGGGCTTGTCTGACCATAAAGCACTGATGTTGGCCCTTTGACCACTTCAATGCGGGAAAGCAGGTACGGATCCCAGCCCGGACGGCTCCAGTAGTTGCGCGGCAGGCGCAGACCATCCAGATATTCGTCGGCCTCGAAACCACGCACGTTAATGGTGTCAAAACGGCTGTCCGAACCGGAGGACTCCGCCACAACGCCCGCCATATAGCGCAGCGCCTGGGTGACGGTTTTTACCGCCTGCGAGGCCATCTGCGCCTGGGTGATAACCGATACGCTTTGCGGCGTCCGGCTTATCGGTGTCGTGCTTTTGGTTGCCGCGCCTGCATCATGCGCCACTGCCGTGACTTCATCATCATTCCCCTGCGTACTGACTGCCGTGACGATGACCGTCTCTTCTTTTTTCGTTTCCTGTCCGTTATCCGCAGCGACTGCCTGTCCACCGTATCCCGCAATAATGACGCACATTAGCGTTTTCAGCGGCTTATCCTTCAACAACCAACGTGTGTGTTTCATGGTCTTTCCGAGTGTTATTAGAATTCAGTGGAAATGATAATTATTCAACTTTAAAAAAGAAGTGGCCTTATGGCAGAATGGCGAAGCTTTGAGGCTGAATGTTTAATACCGGACAAAAGTTGTCTGTATACGCTACAGCAGTGAAAAATTGAGAGGATCGGACAGGTGCGGGGAAAAACGACGACGCAGTACGCCGAAAAAGGCGTCTTACCCGATGAGCGGGATGCCGCGCCATACGGCATTCAGGGGCTACGACAACTCCAGTATAACTCAGGAAGCGAAGAGCCGTTCCATGCTCATGAACAGGGGCAGTTTATCGCGCCGCTGCAAGGGGTCGCTAAAGTGCGTACCGGGCAGGAAGTATGGGTGCTGTTTCCCGGCAGAGGGTTGTGGATCCCAGGTGACATGCCTCACGGGCTGGAAGCGGTAGATAAGGTTATCAGCTGGAATATCTATTTTTCGCCGCAGGCTTCGCGCGGCTACCCGCAGGCCTGTAAAGGGCTGAGCGTGACGCCGCTGATGCAGGCATTGATGGCTGCCGGTAGCGCAGGCGAGATAGATACGACGCGTCAGCAGCTAATTTTTGGTTTGCTGAGTAATGAGTTCCAGCGTCTGGCCCCCGCCACGTTATGCCATCTGACGTTGCCACAGGAGCGGCGTCTGCAAAAGGTCTGCAAAGCTTTATGCAGTGAGCCAGGACATGCGGCAACGCTCGCCTGGTGGAGCACACAGGTGGGTGCCAGCGAACGTACGCTCGCCCGATTGTTCCGCAAAGAGACCGCGCTGGGCTTCACCGAATGGCGCCAGCAGGTTCGTCTGCTGGAAGCGGTATGCAGCCTGGCGCGCGGCGTGGCGGTTAACCAGCTGGCAAATGAGCTTGGCTATACCAGTCCCAGCGCGTTTATCACTATGTTCAAAAAGAAACTGGGCGCATCGCCGCAGCGCTATTTCCAGTCTGCACTGTAACGCGGCGCTACGGCGCGCCGTCGATCTCTTGTTTTAACTCTTCCAGCGATTTCGCCCCGTCTATGGCATTCGCGCAGAGCAGGCTGGCACGGGCGCAGGCGTGAGCCAGTTGAATACTTTGCGGCAGCGGCCAGTGCTCATGGCAGCCGTAGAGCAGCCCGGCGCAAAATGCATCACCCGCGCCAACGCTACCGATAATCTCCCCCTGCGTGAGCATCCGTGTCGCTATCCACTGTCCCTCACGGCCAGGTTCTTCGCCCCATGCCCCTTCCGGGCAGTGAATCACCACACGCTGTCGTACCCCGGCGGCGAGTAGCTGCGAGGCGGCCGCGGCGATATTGGCGATATGCGGCGAATCGTCAGGCAGGCGCATTTCCAGCCCGCTGAATTCCCCCGCTTCCATCTCGTTGATAACCAGATAATCCAGATGCGGCAGGCAGGGCATTACCAGCGGCTGATAGCGCGGATCGCCCTTGCGGGAGACCAGATCGAGCGATGTTTCGTAACCCTGTTCGCGCATCTTCGCCAGCAGGCGGGCGCTACGGGTACCAAACTCTTCATCCGGCAGGTCGAGGCTGTCGAGCAGCAACAGATAGCCGAGATGGAAGATTTTCATACTCTTGTCCAGGCTGTCGAATGCCGGAAGATCCAGAAGACGATTTGCGCCGGGGGAGTGGAAGAAGGTGCGTTGTCCGGTTGGATCGGTCATAACCTGCGACATAGAGGTCGGGGCAGAATTGGTGCGCTGCACATGCTGGCGATTCACATGATACTGGTCGAGCATCGCCATAATGTAATCCCCGTCGCTGTCTTCGCCCACTAAACCCACCGCCTGTAGCGGCATGCCCGTGCGCATTTTTGCCAGGGTCAGCAGGACATTGAGCGGCGCTCCGCCGGTTGAGCGCTCGCTTTGCGTGATCTCGGCTAACCAGCCACGCTCCGGCCATTGCACTATCTGGTGCACATGATCGACCAGCATGTTTCCGGCGGCGATAACCCCTTTTCGTTCCATCACAGTTGCCCCGCGCTGCCAAAGACACGCATCTGCCCGGCAACGGTGTCGGTGATGGCCTGTTCCACACTCAGCAAGAGCTGAGCGAATTCGTCGTAGACAGGCTGGCGGTTGGCCATGCGGGCTTCAATAGCGTCCAGCGCCGCTTGCGACATCCCGGTATAAAAATTGATTTTATGAATGCCAAGCCCGATAGCACGGCGGAAATCCGCGTCACTGATACCAGAGCCGCCGTGGAGCACCAGCGGCAGGCCGGTTTGCTGACGAATCGCCTCCAGGCGGGCAAAATCGAGCTTCGGCTCCCCTCTGTATTTGCCATGAGCGTTACCAATGGCGACGGCGAGGGTGTCGATACCCGTCCGGTCGACAAAGTCACGCGCTTTGGCCGGGTCGGTAAACCAGGCTTCATCCGCATGGCCATACAACGCGCCACCTTCATCACCGCCAACGGCACCGAGTTCTGCCTCCACCGAGACGCCCACCGCATGGCACATCTTCACCACTTCCTGGGTCTGGCGAATATTCTCTTCATATTCCAGCGTTGAGCCATCAAACATCACCGAGGTAAAGCCCAACCTTAACGCGCGCACCACGGATTCAAAATGCAGGCCGTGATCGAGGTTAAGTACCACCGGAATGTCATGGTGTGCGGCTTCGTATTTCACCGCTTCCACCAGCGATTCGAGGGAGACATATTTGAAATGTACCTCGGCGATATTGATGATAAAGGGCGATCGCTCCTGTTTCGCCGCAGCAAACAGCGCGCGTAAAAAGTGGGAGTCGAGCACGTTGAACGCGCCCAGCGCGTACTGATGTTCACGGGCGTGCGCCAGACCCTGGGCAAGCGAAATCAAAGCCATCGTATTCTCCTTAGCTCAGGAACAAACCATATTCATTGCACAGCACTAACTGCGCGGGTTCGTCTTCCAGAATGTCGTTAAAGCGATCCACCGGATGCAGGAAGTGGTTGTCGTGTTCATCATCGTTGACTGACGACACTTCGCCGACCAGCACATCGCCGAAACCGGATTCGCCCCAAAAGCTGTGATACAGACCGGGCGGCAGGCAAATGCTTTCCCCTGGTGAGAGGCGTAACTGGCTGCCCGCTGAATGTGTCTGGATACACCCGTCAATAACCACGCTCACATCGGTCCAGGCCGTCTCTTTACTTGCTCCGGCGTTCCACAGCTCGATAATCAAATTGCCACCGCCGCGATTAATAATGTCTTCGCGTTTGCGCCAGTGAAAATGCATGGGGGTTACCTGCCCGTCGCGCACATGCATGATTTTCTCCGCATAGCATTTGGCGTAAGGGGTGCCATCAGGAGAGCCATTGCGCAGGGTGAAAAGCGTAAGTCCCTGGGTGTAAAAATTATCACCGCCGAAAGCGGTGACATCCCAGCCCAGCTTTAAATCGAAGACTTCGCGCCAGCCGTCGTGATCAAGCTGCTGCCATTTGGTCGGAGGAAAACTGGCGAAGGGCGGCAAGTGGACATCGTGCATAGAAAAGAATTGCCGGGTATGGCCGAGGATTTCATTGATTTCGGAGCGTTTCATGCCGATCTCCTGTGGCTTCATAGCGCGTTTTGCCCCTTGCCCTCGCCCCTTCGGGAGAGGGCAAGGGGTTAATCCGCACTTATTTAACTGTCCAGCCCTTATAGGTGCCGACGTTTTTCTTGTCGATCATCGTCACCGGGATCAGCACTGGCTCTTTCGGGGCGGGTTTCCCCTGTAGAATGTCATAGCCGATTTCCACCGCTTTTGCCGCCATCACCTGCGGGTCTTGCGCCGGGGTCGCGACAAACAGCGAGTTCTCGCGTTTCAGCGCCTCTTCACCGTCCGGGCTGCCGTCCACGCCAACGATAAAGAACTCGTTACGTTGTGCCTGTTTGGCGGCCAGATCGGCACCGATCGCGGTCGGATCGTTAATCGCAAACACGCCGTCGATCTTCGGATTGGCGGCCAGCAGCGAGGTCATAACTTCCAGACCCCCTTCGCGACTGCCTTTGGCGTTCTGGTTATAGGACAGCACTTTGATATCCGGGTGGCGCTTGAATTCGGTCTGGCAGCCCTCCACACGGTTTTGCACCGCAGAGACCGGCGGTCCGTTGATGATGACCACATTGCCTTTACCTTTCAGACGGTCGGTAATGTACTTACAGGCCATCTCCCCGGCCTGGGTGTTATCCGAGGTAATCGTGGCATCTGCCCCTTCCGCCGCAACGTCAACGGCGACGACCACGATACCGGCATCTTTCGCGCGTTTTACGGCAGGCCCGATGCCTTTCGAATCAGCGGCGTTGAGGATAATCATGTCGACTTTGGCAGCGATAAAGTTATCGATCTGCGCCACCTGTTGACCAAGGTCGTAGCCGCTGGAAACCAGCGTCACTTTCACCTTATCGCCCGCCAGTTTACGCGCTTCCAGCTCCGCCCCTTTGGTGATTTGCACGAAGAACGGGTTGGCGAGGTCGCCTACCGTTACCCCGATCGATTTCAATTCTTTGGCCTGTACAAATGGCGCTGCGGCAAGCAGTGCGCCAGCACAGAGCGCAGTGACTAACGGCTTCAAACGCATATTCTTTCCTCACGTAGGGTTTTCAGGGAAATCTTGTTGTTATGCACTTTGATGATGTCGGGTACGGTATTTGTCTATCAGCACTGCAATGATGATCACCGCCCCTTTGATCACCAGTTGCCAGAAGTAAGAAACGCCCATCAGTGTCATACCATTGTTCAGGGTGGCGATAATCAACGCCCCGACCAGCGTACCGGTGATGGTGCCGATGCCGCCGACAAAACTGGTGCCGCCGAGGATGACCGCCGCGATGGCGTCAAGCTCATAGCCCATGCCAAGGTTACCGTTGGCGCTGTAGAGACGAGAGGCGCTCATCACCCCGCCAAGGCCGGAAAGCAGACCGCTCATGCCATAAACAAACAGCAGTACCAGCCACACTTTGATACCGGTAAGACGCGCCGCCTGCATGTTGCCGCCGACGGCATAAATGTGTACGCCCAGGGTAGTACGGCGAAGAATGAACCAGCAGACCACAATCACCGCCAGCGCAATCACCACCAGCCAGGGGATCGGGCCGAGATAGTTATTGCCTATCCACTCGAACCCGATACTGGAGTTGATGACCGTGGTACCATCTGCCAGCAGATAAGCCGCGCCGCGTAGCGCCGTATAGGTGCCAAGCGTGACGATAAACGGCGGAAGCCCGGCAAAAGCGACCAGTACGCCGTTAAACAACCCCAGCACCAGACCGAGCATCAGTGCGGCAGGGACGGAAAGGAAAGCCAGTTCCGGGATCAACGACACCACCATCGCCGCCACCGCCGTGGTGCCGAGAATGGACCCGACTGACAGGTCAATGCCGCCGGTCAAAATGATGAAGGTCATCCCCGCCGCCAGCACGATATTAATCGAGGCCTGGCGGGTGATATTCAGCAGGTTGCTTTCCGTAAAAAAGTTGGGGGCAATAAAGCCAAATACGGCAACAATCAGGATCAAGATTGGCAAAATCCCGACCGTTTGCATCAGATCGCCCATCAGCATTTTTTTCGCCGAGGCCGATTTCGCCACCTGTTGTGGCGTGGTGGCAGAGGTCTCTTTCGATTCAGTCATGGTGTACCGCCTGGTGATGGGATTCGTTCATACCGGTTGCAAGCTGCATAATGTTTTCCTGGGTAATAAGCTCGCCTTCCAGCTCGCCAGCGATGCTGCCTTCATGCATCACATACACCCGATCGCTCATGCCGACCACCTCCGGTAATTCGCTGGAAATCATCAGGATGGCGACCCCTTTGCGGGCCATCTGGCTCATGATGCGATAGATTTCGCTCTTGGCGCCGACATCGACACCGCGCGTTGGCTCATCAAGGATCAGAATGCGCGGCCCGATGGCGACCCAGCGGGATATCAACAGTTTTTGCTGATTGCCGCCGGAAAGACCGCCCGCCCGCACCTGTGAATGGGGCACGCGGATATTGAGTAACTTGATGGCGTCATCAGAGATAGATTGCGCTTTTTTGCGGTCGAGCAGACCGTAACTGGCATCGCGCTCAATGGTCGCCATGGTGATGTTTTCCTGAGCGGCCAGCTCCAGAAACAGCCCTTGTTCTTTGCGGTTTTCGGTAAGGAAACCGATGCCTAAATCAATGGCGGCTCGCGGGGAGTGGATCACGACCGGTTCGCCATCGATTTCAATCACTCCACCGGTGGCTTTACGCACGCCAAAAATCAGTTGTGCGAGTTCTGAGCGACCTGCGCCCACCAGTCCGGCGAGGCCGACGATCTCTCCGGCGCGTACCTGCAGGCTGACCGGCTGGATTTTTTTGCCGTCGGTGAGGTGATGAATGTTGAGACGGACGTCGCCCCGTGGAATATCGCGTTCTTTATTGAAGAGATCGCTGAGCGGGCGGCCCACCATCATGCGTACCAGCTCTGAGGCGTTGAGTTTGTCGCGGGTCAGGCTGCCGACATACTGACCGTCACGCAGGACGCTGACCCGGTCGGAAAGCTCATACACCTCTGCCATGCGGTGGCTGATATAGATGATCGCCATCCCCTCATCGCGCAGGCGCATGATCAGTTCGAACAGGCGATGAGTTTCACGGGAGGAGAGGGCGGCGGTAGGTTCATCCATCACCAGGATACGGCTGTTACGGTGCAGGGCGCGGGCGATTTCAACCTGCTGCTGTTCGGCAATGGTGAGTTTCATCACCAGGTCGCTGGCTTTGAACTGAGCGCCGAGGCGGTCAATCACAGTTTGCGCCTGGGCAACCATATCCCGGCGCTGAATCAGCCCACCACGGGAAATCTCACTGCCGAGAAAGATGTTTTCGGCGACGGTCAGATTAGGGGCTAACTGCATCTCCTGATATATCAGCGTGATGCCAGCCGCCAGCGCGTCTTTTGGCCCTTTGATATTAAAGGGCTGTCCATCAATTAAAATCTCGCCGCTGGTGGCGGTGTATGCCCCCGCGAGGATCTTCATCAGGGTGCTTTTACCCGCGCCGTTTTCTCCCATCAGAGCGTGAATTTCGCCAGGATATACCGTCAGATCCACCCCTTTGAGCGCATAAAACTTGCCAAACGCTTTGGCAATATTGCGCATCTCCAGAACCGGCGTCTTGCTCATGGCTTGCTCCTGCAAGGGTTTCGATTGCGCCAGTCCATCACGGCAAAATAAATGCAAAATGTCAGTCGCCGTTCATATTTGTCATATTGCTGAATAGTTAATACAGATCACAGTTACGCAACATAACTTCCTTCACCCTCACCCAGGCCCTCACCCTGGAAGGGAGAGGGGGAAAACCGGACCGCACTGAACCGCCCCTTTTCCTCATGAGGGAGACGGTGAGGGGAAAAAGACAACGGAGCCCGCTATGCCCTATCGGCACAACTCGTTTTTCGCCAGCGCGCGCGGGCGGTTACTGTTCTTCAATTTGCTGGTGATGGCCGTGACCCTGATGGTTTGCGGCGTTGCAGTCCTGGGATTTCGCCATGCCAGTCAAATCCAGGAGCAGGTACAGCAACAGACGCTGGATGACATGACCGGCAGCATGAACCTTGCGCGTGATACGGCGAATGTCGCTACGGCGGCGGTACGCCTTTCGCAGGTTGTGGGGGCGCTGGAATATAAAAGCGAGGCGGAACGGCTTAAGGCGACCCAGATGGCGCTGCAACAATCGCTGGAGCAACTGGCCCGTGCGCCGCTGGCCCAACTGGAACCACAACTGGTGGAGCGCATTACCTGGCGCAGCAATGAACTGGAACAGAGCGTGACGCAGATGCTGGAGCGTGGCCAGCGCCGCCATCTTGAACGTAATGCGCTACTCAGTTCGTTGTATCAGAACCAAAGTTATCTGCGCCATTTGCAGGAAATTAACCTGCGTGATGGCATCGCCATCGGCGATCCCCGTTTACTCGGCGAAATGGATCGGCTGCTGGCCGCTGCCATTCGCACCCCCTCGCCGCGTCCGACGATACAGCAACTGACGGAGATCCGCGCGCAGTTGCCAGACCATACTGACAACCCGGTGGTGAATGGCATTCTGCAGGATTACAACAATGAGCTGGCAAAACTCGGCCCTCTGGCGGCGCAACTGGATGAGAGCGATCTGGCGATAAGCTGGTTTATGTTTCATATCAAAGCACTGGTCGCCATTCTTAATACCGATATCAATCAGTACGTTGCCCAGGTGGCGCAAGCCTCTGAGCAGCGGACCGCGCAAAGTCACAGTGAAATGCGCTCGATCATTATCTTTATCAGCGCTTTTGCCCTGCTGGCTTTGGTGATTACCGGGTTTGCTGGCTGGTATATCTACCGTAATCTGGGGTCGAATTTAACGGCCATTTCCCGTGCGATGTCCCGTCTGGCGCGCGGTGAGCCGGATGTCCCCGTTCCGGCGCTGCAACGGCGCGATGAGCTGGGCGAACTGGCGCGTGCCTTTAACGTGTTCGCCCGTAATACCGCCTCGCTTGAACACACCTCAAAGCTGCTCAAAGAGAAGAGCACCCAGCTGGAGACCACTTTCCATGCCATGCGTGACGGGTTTGCCCTGTTCGACAGTCAGGGATGCCTGGTCGTGTGGAACCCGCAATACCCGTTGCTGCTTGGCCTCTCTGCCGATGCGCTGCAACGCGGGCAGCACTATCAGAGCCTGCTGCGTCAGGTGAGTGAGCTACCGGACCATGTGCAGGAGAACCTGGCGCGGCCCATGCCGAAACCACAGGAGCTTCGCCTGGCGGATAACCGCACCATTGAGCTGCGATTTAGCCCGGTGCCGGGGCGCGGGATGGTCAATGTGGTCCTGGACAGAACGGAGCGTAAGGGGCTGGAAGAGGCGTTGCTGCACAGCCAGAAAATGAAAGCCGTCGGTCAGCTTACGGGCGGGCTGGCGCATGATTTCAATAACTTACTGGCGGTCATTATTGGTAGTCTGGAGCTGGTGAACCCGCAATCGCCGGATGCACCGCGTATTTCCCGCGCACTGAAAGCAGCCGAGCGCGGAGCGATGCTGACCCAGCGTTTGCTGGCCTTTTCACGCAAGCAATCTCTGCACCCCCATGCCGTAGAGATGCAGCCGTTGCTGGAGAACTTAAGCGAACTGATGCGTCACTCTCTTCCTGCCACGCTGACGCTGGAGATTGAAGCTCAGCAGCCTGCCTGGCCTGCATGGATCGACGTTGGTCAACTGGAAAACGCCATTATCAATCTGGTGATGAACGCGCGCGATGCGATGGAAGGGCAAAAAGGCACAATCAAGATCCGTACCTGGAATCAGCGTGTGACGCGCAGCGACGGCCGCAGGCAGGATATGGTTGCGCTGGAAGTCATCGATCGCGGTTGCGGTATGTCACAAGAGGTGAAGGCGCGCGTTTTCGAGCCGTTCTTCACCACCAAGCAGACCGGCAGCGGCAGTGGCCTGGGGCTGTCGATGGTATACGGCTTTGTGCGCCAGTCCGGTGGACGGGTGGCTATTGATAGCGCGCCAGGTCAGGGAACCACAGTGCGTTTGCAGCTCCCTCGCGCGTCGGTGCAGGTCGTCAGCCCGGTTGAGCAGTTGCCGGCTCAGGAAGCTGACCGCACTGATAAATTAATCCTGGTGCTGGAAGATGAGGCGGATGTAAGACAGACCCTCTGTGAACAGTTACATGGGCTGGGGTACTTAACACTGGAGGCGGAGTGCGGAGAACAGGCGCTGGCGTTGCTGGCAGCGTCGGAGGATATTGGCATGCTGATTAGCGATCTGATGTTGCCAGGACAGATGAGCGGCGCGGAGGTGATTAATTTTGCCCGTCAGCACTACCCGCATTTGCCGTTATTACTGATTAGCGGCCAGGATTTACGTCCGGCGCATAATCCGGCGTTACCTGACGTTGAGCTATTACGAAAACCTTTTACCCGAGTGCAACTGGCACAGGCGTTGCGACGGATTGCGGCGTAAAGCGACTACGGCCATTGAAGCAACAGAGCAGCAATACGAAGGGAGGCTATGGGCAGTCGTCACTGACGCGGCCTGTTGCGGGGAAACGATCTCGCATGTTTTCTCACTTCGATTGACTGGCTTTAGCAGCCGATAATACGAAGAGAGCAGATAGCGGAATTCTATTCCATTTCGTTATGCCCTGTGCCAGCAAATAATAACCTTGTCATCTCACTGATATATGTTGCGCGACGTTACAGAGTAAACAATATCTTGCGCAATTATTCATATTCTATTAATCAATAGCCTTTAAGATTTTTATCGGCTTATTCTCCCTGGGCGAAAATAATAATATGTAGACGCGAATTTTTTGTAGGTGCACCTATACTTACCTGTTTGCAATGTAATTGAAAAATCAGAGATCTGAAAAAATTATGGATAATAAGATCGTCGCCATTGAGCAGCATGATACAGCGGTAAATTTGCATGGCCTTATGCAGGTGTTAAGTAAACACCTTTACTCAACGCCAATTGTCGCGTTACGTGAGCTTGTGCAAAATGCGCATGATGCGATAGTCCGGCGCAGGCTGGAGGATATTAATTCTGCCTTCACGCCTGAAATTCGTGTTACCGGCAACCCGCAGAATAAAACGATTACGATTTATGACTCGGGCGCGGGTCTGACAAAACATGAAATCCATGAATTCCTGGCCACGGTCGGAATAGGCTATACGCGGCAGTTGCGTCAGGAAGATGATGACACCGGTCTCATCGGTATGTTCGGGCTGGGCTTCTTATCTTCCTTCGTGCTGGCAGAGCAGGTTACTGTCCATACCACCTCCTGGAAAACGCCGCAGGAAGGTTGGGTTTATCGTTCCGATAATGGAGAAACGTACCGAATAGAATCTGCCCTCCCCAGAGAGCCCGGCTTTACGGTCACTCTCAGCCTTAAAGATGAGTTCAGCTACCTGGCGGATAATCCGTTGCTGGAAACGTTGCTTGGCCGCTACTGCGTGTTGATGCGTGAACCGCTGTTTGTGGGGCAATCGGAGACGGCGGTCAACCATCTTTCACCACCCTGGCGCCGGGACCACGACTCGGCGGTCATCCTCCATCCGGGGCTTCGTCAGAAGCAGAACATTGAGTTTGCCAGCCGTTTTGAACGTACTTTTACCCCTATTTGCACCATTGATATCACCCCTTCTGGCAAAAGCGATGTGGTCGGCATTCTCTGGATTCAGGATGGCGCGACCTACGGCACCAGCGATAACCGTAATCTTTCGCTCTTTTTGCGCGGCATGCTGCTTGACGATCAGGCGCATGACCTGTTGCCGCTGTGGGCCGGTTTTGTTGGCGGTGTGGTGGAGTCCAATATCCTGACGCCCACGGCGAATCGGGAAGATTTACAGCGTGATGATGCCTATTTCGCCACGCAGCATGCGTTAGCCGAGGGGCTAATTAAAGGTCTGGGCGAGCTGGCTAAAAACCAGCCGGCAATCTGGCGGCGTGTGCTGCTACGTCATAACGAAGCCTTGTTAGGGGCGGCGATTTGCGACGAAAGGCTGTTTGATCTGCTCAAAGATGACCTGCTCATCCCGACATCTAAAGGTGATATTCCGGTCAGCCATCTGCGCCAGCAAAATACGCTACTGGTGATGCCGGGAGAAGAGAGCTCCTTTGAAGAGATGTTATTTCGTCTCTCCGGGCGGCCCGTTGCGCTGGGGCATCGCTATGCTGTTATACCGTTTCTTCGCCGTTGGGCAACGCTCTATTCAGCGCGGCTCATTGAAATTGGCACCTCGGGCGGCAATCAGTCATTGTTCTCCTGCCATGAAATTAGCCAGCAAGAAGAACAGTGGTGGCGTGAGCAACTGGCTGATGATGAAGAGTGCGTTATTTCACGCTTTGAGCCCGCAGTGCTCCCCTTTGTGGTAGTGCCGAATCGCGAAGTCGAATTGAAACAGCGGCTGGAACAGGATGATGCCGATCGACGAATGAGTACTGCGGCACTGATGCTGGCACGGCAGTTTACTCAACGGATCAGCGAGCAGTCCGATAAACAGCTCTATATTAATTTTAATAATCCGACCATCAAGGCGCTTTCTGCTTCCTGGCAAAACGGAAAACACACCGATGTCGCCTGTCAGTTATTGAAAAGCCTGAAGGTCATTTTATCTTTTCAGCTGCAACGTTCGGGCCCTAATGATTTTCATCAGGCGCTGGATAATATTAACCAGATAATAATGACTCAATTTCTTGCAAATAAAGGGGAATAATAAAATGGATATATGGCAATGGTACAACCAATATGAAAGGGATCTTCATGCTGCAGGCCAACCCTATATTACCGATCATTTGAATAAATTAATTAACGCCATTTGTGACGTTAAGCCTGATGTGAGCGAAGCGTTACTGCCGGAAGCACGGTCATTTAAGAAAACGGCAGGGAATCCCTGGCTTGATGTGTTTATTGGCCACTGGGAGATGCGCCACCGGCTGGGCATGGGAGAGGGCGAGACCGCGCTGGGTGATGCGGTGACCTTCTTTGAGCGTGCCCATCAACCGGATGCTATTGAGTGCCCTCAATCCGTTTGTGTTACTCAGGATCTCAGCGATTGCTACGGCAATATCGACGGCCCGGGCTGGGCGGATGAACGTATTGCCGTGTGTCAGGAAACGATGGAGCGTATTACGCCCTTGTGGAGCTGTTTCCAGTGTTTGTCGGACGAGCAATTCTGCGCCATGGTCGATAAAGGCGAGACGCAGCAGGCGCTGGATTACATTCGGGGACAGATAAAGAAAGTGCGTGATGCAGGGGAACCTGATGTCACTGGCCTGCAAGAAAACGAAGCTGAAGCGTTGATTTATTTAGGGCGCTATGAAGAAGCGCTGACGGTGATTGAACCCCTCTGCGAGCCTGAGGAACTGGAAGGTTGCGCCGAACAGATACGGCTTACGCGAACGATGATCCGCGCTGAGGCATATGCCTGTATGGGGAGACTGGATGAGGCCTGCAACAGTCTGATCCACTGGAAGCAACTGCAAACGCGCGGCGTTGTCCGTTGGGTGAGGATCATTGACCAGCTTTGCCGCCATGATGCGTCTTTTAACAACTGGCAGACGGGCGTGTCGTTACAGCAAATCCTTGAACAGCGTATCGCCAGGCAGGCCTGGAGGGCAGCAATAGATACCGCCATAGTGCACATTCGCCTGGCGCTGGCACGCAATGCGACCTGGATTGCCCGCCGGGCGTTAGGGCAGGCAAAAGCCTGTTTGCCACGTTTACGTAAACAGATGGGGGCCGATCGCGCTCTGGCGGAACTTGAACGCGAGATTGCTGGCAAAGAACAAGAGGTGCTGCTCCCGGTTCCTGCACATGAACTGTATGAGTGGCTTGAAGAGCGCAGTAAACAAAACGAGGGGCGTGACCCGGAACAAGAAGCGGAATGGCTGAAACTGGCGGCCATGCAGTTGCCTGATAATGAACAACTGGTTTCGCTGGCGTCATCTGCACTGGAGGCTTGCCATGCCGCTGATGAAGCCATCGCACTGTTGCAAACCTGGCGGTTACGTCATCCGCAGAGTGAGTCTCCTCTGCTGTTCGAGTTACTGGGCGTGCTGCTACGTACGCGGCGGTTCGATGAGATTTTAACCCTCGCTAAGGACTATCGCGAGACGCTTCCGCATGTCGCGTACTGGTTCGAAATGCAGGTCGCCTTTGGCAATGAAGATTGGGCGGCGCTGGAAACCCTGAGTGAGTCGATGCTCAATACGCCAGAAGGCAGCAGTAAGGTCGCACCGCTGTTGATGGCGAGCCGTGCGGCAATGAAACTGCGCGCCAGCGAGCGTGCTATCCCACGTCTTGAGCGTGCTATTGCAATGCTTGAGGCGCAAGAACAAGAGACTAACAATGTTCTGTGGGATCTGATCACCGCGGCGAGTATTCAGGGAGAGTGGGCGCTGGTGCGTGAGGCCGGAACGAAGCTGGGAATGAAATTCGAAAGCGAAGACGGCCCCATCGAGGAAAACTGGGGAGCCGTGCGGCTACGTTTCCGCGAAGAGCACGACTATGTTTACTATCTTGCTCAGCGTACCGGGCCAGCAACAGCCAGAGTCTTCCAGCCGGCGTGGCCGAAAGCGCAGCAGCATTTAGGCGACAGCGTGGTCTTTGATGTCGAACTGCTCAATACCCCTCCGGAAGATGAAGCCGAGCGGGAATATTTTATCGGTCTCTATGATGTTGTCGAAATCATCGAAGAGGGGGGATATGCCCCATCATGGTTTGTTGATGGCGTTTACCCCGGTGAGGAGATGTTTAGTCAGTTTGAGAATAAAGTGCGCGAATTCGGCGGGCAAGTTTGGGTGAGTAGCGAGGCCGATTATGAAGTAACCGATCGCGAACATCCTGAGGAGCCGCTGCCTGGCGTGTACTTTAATCTGGCTACGCCGTTATCAATGCAGCCGCAGGAAGTGGACAGCATGTTGCTCACGCTCACACGTGACTGGCCGCATCCGGTGCACTGGCTTAGCGTCGCCGCTAAAGGCGGGCTGGATGAACAGCGCCATCGGCAGATCATTGACCGCTATGGTTTGTAAACTGTTACCCGACGTAGTTTGAGATTCCTCCGCTACTCGTGAGAATGGCGCTTGATTAACGTAAAGCCAGCCCACTATTGAGACTGGCTTTATGAAACGTTACGCAACCCTGCTGTTTATCAGCGCACTCTCTATAACCAGCCATATGGCCCACGCTGATGTTGTCGATGACGCCATCGGCAATATTCAGCGGGCCATCAATGACGCCTATCACCCCAGCGATAGCCGTAACGATGATGATCGTCAGTATGATGACGATCGCCGCCGTAGTGACGAACAGAGCAGACGCTATGAAGATCGGCGCAGGCAGCTTGAAGACAGGCGCCGCCAGTTAGATGACCGTCAGCGCCAGCTCGATCAGGAGCGTCGCCAACTGGACGACGAAGAGCGCCGACTGGAAGAGGAGTTCTAAAGGCCTGTTGAACGGAAATCAGCTCTTTTTCACGAATTCGGATTTCAACTTCATTGGGCCAAATCCGTCGATTTTGCAGTCAATGTTATGATCGCCTTCGACCAGACGGATATTCTTCACTTTCGTGCCGATTTTCAGCATGGAAGAACTCCCTTTTACTTTCAGATCCTTAATGACAGTGACGCTGTCGCCGTCGGCCAGTAAATTGCCGTTGGCATCTTTGACAATCAGCTCGTCACTTTCGGCAACTGCTTCGTTGTCATTCCATTCATGGGCGCATTCCGGGCAGATGAACATGCCATTATCTTCATAAGCGTATTCGGAATTGCATTTCGGGCAGTTTGGCAGTTGCATGGGGGTATCCTCAAAAAAAATACATATGATGCTGGAAACAGGCCAGCGAAAAAGGCGGTTTATGCCATAAAAGCCCGCGATTATACATCATGTCCGTATAATTACTGTTGCTATTCTTTTTTTCAGGAAAACATAAAAAAGGTGATGCAGGTGACATAACCTGTCATTCCCTTAAGCGATGCTAAGCCCTGGTGATTAAGGGAAAATGCTTATGTATGTTATTTAGAATATTTTCGCCGGGAAATTGCTACCCATTGCCAATTCAGATAAGGTGAGATGACGCAACCGGTGCTAATAATCAGCAAACAGCCATGTCTGCAGCGTCTTCTACCGAAGACAGTTAATTACCTCGCAAATTGGGGGGGTAAATAAATGACGATATATCCTGGTCGTTCTTGAAAATGAGCTACGCTCTCTATCTCCCAGGCATTTTATGTCCGGGACGGCGCGCTCTGTCAGTCTCTACCGAGAAATTACATTTTTCCTGATTCCCATCAGGCATTTATCTTCTATAAGATATTTTCCACACGTAATTATAAAAGCCGAAACTTCACAAATATAAACATCGCGGCTTAATAAAAGTAAGAAATTTGCGTTAAGGAAAGACTTTTATCATGCACACACAGACAATTTTCGAATTAAGCCAGGAAGCAGAGAGGTTGTTACAGCTCTCCTTGCATAATCTGCAGGCGCTCAAAGCCCTGCCGATTGCAACGCTTGATGAGGCGGCTTCCGGCAAAGCAGATAACGCAAATGTACTGCCATTACATTTTAGTGCTCGCGGCATTGAGACGCAGCAAGCCACTCTGCATAACGAATTACGGAAAATCACCCGACTGGAGATGGTATTAGCGATTGTCGGGACGATGAAAGCGGGTAAATCGACCACAATCAACGCGATTGTGGGCACTGAGGTTTTGCCTAATCGCAACCGTCCTATGACGGCACTACCGACGCTGATTCGCCACACTCCGGGCCAGAAAGAGCCTGTACTACATTTCGCTCATGTCGGGCCAATTGATGCGCTGACCCAGCAACTCCAGACACGGCTTTATACATATGACCGTGAAAAGCTGGCGCAAAAGCTCGAAATTGATAAGGACATGAGCGCCCTGCTCGAACGCATCGCTAAAGGAGATGCGTTCGACAAACATTATCTGGGCGCACAGCCCATTTTCCATTGTTTAAAAAGTCTTAACGACCTGGTGCGTCTGTCGAAAGCGCTGGATGTTGATTTTCCCTTCTCGGCTTATGCCTCTATAGAGAATATCCCGGTTATTGAAGTTGAGTTTGTTCACCTGGCGGGCCTTGAAAACGATCTGGGCCAATTGACGCTTCTTGATACTCCCGGGCCAAACGAAGCGGGACAACCGCATCTGCACAAGATGCTTAATGAGCAACTGGCGCGAGCGTCTGCGGTACTGGCGGTGATGGATTACACCCAGCTTAAGTCGATCTCTGATGAAGAGGTTCGCCACGCGATTTCCGCTGTTGGGCGCTCTGTCCCGCTGTATGCGCTGGTTAATAAATTCGATCAGAAAGACCGTAATAGCGATGACGAAGAGCAGGTACGGGCGCTGATCGCCGGGACGTTAATGAAAGGGTATATCAATCCAACGCAGATTTTCCCCGTCTCTTCGATGTGGGGCTATCTGGCGAACCGCGCCCGCCATGAAATCAAACAGCAGGGAAAATTACCCGACCCGGAAGAGCAGCGTTGGGTACAGGATTTTGCCGAAGCGGCGCTGGGAAGACGATGGCGAATGGCCGACCTGGATGATGTTGAGCATATTCATCACGCCGCCGACCTGTTGTGGGAAGACTCGCTGTTTGAGCAGCCTATTCGCAAGTTGCTGCATGCTGCGCACGCCAACGCGTCGCTGTATGCGCTGCGTTCGGCGTCGCATAAGCTGCTTAATTACGCACAGAGCGCCCGGGAATATCTGGATTTCCGCTACCAGGGGCTGACGGTTGCGTTTGAGAACCTTGAGCACAACATCACACGCCTTGAAGAAGATATGACGCTACTGAAAAGTTGTCAGGAGCGCGTCAGCGATGAGATTGATCATGAGGTGGATGAAGCGCTGGCGGCGGCGGATATCTTCATTCATAGCCAGCAACTGGAAATTGTTGAAGCCATTAACGCCTGGTTTCGCGACGGCAAGATGATGGAGATGGCCAGCGAAAGTCAGGCCGACCTGCGTCTTGATTCAGGATTTTCGCCAGGCCAACTGGTGCTGGAAGATGAGGGACAGGCGCAGATTGTCCTGAGCAAAATGCGCTCCTCCTGCGAAGCGATTTTTGTCACCGCGCAGGAGAAGATCAGTCGCGAACTGGCGATGCGTTTTGACCAACTGGAAAACACCCTGGCCCGCTCACTCAATGATGCGATGCGACCGATTGAGATGCGCATTAAAGAAGAGCTCAGCCATGCCGGTTTCCGGGCGCGTATCAGTTTCCCGGCCTTCCAGGCAAGCACGCTGAATTTTAATACCCGCCAGCTTTTTACCAATGCCATCGCGCCGGAAGATACCCCGGCAGGACAGGCGCCGCGTAGCGGAAGCGTACGTGAAACGGTTTCGCGCTGGTTAAATAATCCGAGCTGGGGATGGGATGATTACGTGGTGACCCGGACACGCTATGTTATTGATGTGGCGTCATTGCATAACAAGCTTATCCAGCATGTTGCTAATTTTTGTGAACAAATTCGTAAAGCTTTGGCCGCACAGGTCGATGTTTCTGTTACGGCGGGTATGGCTACGTTCTTTGCCGAGTTCTCACTCAGCCTGGCAGGGCTACAAGATAGTTTGCGTGACAGTCTGGCGATTCGTCAGCAAAACGAATCGTCAGTGTTAGCATTGCGGCAGCACCTGAAGCACTGCATCAAGACTGCAAACTGGATTCAGGAAGATGCACGTCTTTTACGCGATGATATACAAACACTATTCGCAGCAGAGTAATTATGAAAAATCGACTACTGGAAGGGCCAGGGCGAACGCTTGAGTGCATTCATCCGAAGTTCATTGTGGATTTAGTGCAGGGTGCTGATGCGCCTCGCCAGAGTCAGATTGTGCCCCAACAGCAGTTGTTTCGTGAAAGACTGACCCAGGAAGTGATGGCGCAAACCCAACTGCGTCCGTGGGCCATGTCCGGCGTATTAAATGAGAATGACTCGTTACGTCTGGGGCTGGCGGAAAAGCTCGCCAGTATGCTCGATCCCGGCCATCTCGCGCTAACGCGTATCACCCAGCGCCTGGTCGCACTGCAGCAGGCGGAGCAGCGTCGTTCCGCGGCCAATACGGCGGGTAATCAACAGCAATACGATGAATTAATTGAGCATTTTAGCCAGCGAGCAAACTGGAAAGAGAAAGCGCTCGGCCAGCGTGGCTTAACGGTACAGGCGGGAAATCACAGCGAGCAAATTTTTACCCGCTGGCGGGCCGGGAATTACAACGGCTGGTCGATGGCGGGCCGCTGCTATGTCGCGCTGGAAGAGTTGCGCTGGGGCGCTTTTGGCGATGCCTGTCGCCTGGCGAGTAGCGAGGTGGCTTCTATGCTGAAAGATAACCTGCGCGCGATGGCTTCCGATTTTCTGGCGCAGGGTATTAATGCTGCGCCTGCCACCCGTCATTTTTATCACCAGTGGCTGACAACACCGGCGACACCGGGCCTGATGGATTATAAAGATCTGTTGGGCTGGCTTGGCGACTGGTGCGATGCGGAGCGTCACCCCATTTGCTGGTCGGTGACCCAAAGCTGGCAGACGGTAGCGTTAGGAATGCCAAGACTATGTTCGGCGTCGCGCTTAGCCAGTGCCATGGTGGATGAGATTTTCGGTGATTAAAAAGATGTGCCCTGCAATTAACCAATGTTGATGGCTAATTGCAGGACATAGCTACAAACAGGTAAAGAGAAGCCCCCGGCGTATAACGTCGGGGGCTTTTTTTAATGATTGAGCGAGGCGGCGGGTTTGTCTACCGCTTTTGTCACCTCAGGAACTTCGCCAAACCGTCTGGCGTAGAGTGCGGTGATGATGGGTACCAGAATCGCCGTCACAATCACGCTCGCTGCCACCAGCGCCGTTGCGGAGGCGGCTACCGGTTCAAACGCCGGGTTGATTTGGGCAATGATTACCGGGTTTGCTACCGCTGCCCCTGCCGCAGAAGAGGCGGCGACACCTGCCGTACCATTACCACCGCCAATGACTTTGTCGGCAATAATCAGCGGGATACCTGTGATGATGATAACCGCGATACCCAGTACGATGCCCAGCAGACCGGTATCAAGGATGACTTTCAGGTTGATGGTATTACCCAGCGCGAAGCCGAAGAACGGGATCAGTACCGGTGTGGCTTTACTGAAGAACGCACGCAGGTCGTGGTCGAGGTTGCCCAGCGCAAAGCCAATCAGAAACGGCAGTACAGCCCCGATAAAGTGGTGAGGCTCGAAGGATGCCAGGCCCGCAGATCCCAGAATGACCATGGTCATCAGTGGGCCGGATTCCAGCGACATCAACACGAATGCGCCAGATTCTTCTTTCGTGCCGTACTGGTTCATCAGGCTGGCATACAGGCCGCCGTTGGTCATATCCATCGCCGAAACGATAGCCAGGACAGAGATCCCGGCGAAGAAACCGGTCTGAATCCCACCTTCCGGAATAAACGTGGCGGCGATCATCGCCACAACCCAGGCAACGGCGATTTTTGTCAGTACCAGAGTACCTGATTTACGTAAGACAGTGCCGGTGGCGCGTAAATCAATTGATGCGCCGATACAGAAGAACCAAACGGCGAGAATAGGTACCGTACCCGTGATCATGCCTTTGGTAAAAGAGCCGAAATAAGCGCCTGTATTGGGTGCCAGCGTATTTAAAATTGCCCCGAGCAGCAAAGGTATTAACATCATCCCACCGGGGATGCGTTCAATGGTGGATTTGATTTTCATTATGAATCCTCATATCTCATCATGTGCTATGAACGAGAAAGTAAAAACTTGATATTCAAGAAGTTAAACGCTCATGGTTCGACTTTGTTCAATACCCGGCGCTGTTAATCCTTTCCTGGAAGCACCGTCGCTATCCTTATCTGTTTTGTGTCTGGGCGTATGATGCGATCATTGGAATAATGATTCAATGAAAATAAAACAGTGTTTTAGTTATCTTCATCACATATTCTGTGTAAAGATTTATATGTGAACAATTAAATAACTTTGCGTTACATACTTTCTGTAAAAAGGTGAATGGATACAGCTAGCAGAATAATAATCACGGGGGTTATGGCGTATGTTTATGAATAAGACTGCGGACATTCTATAAGCTAAAAACGCATTTTCTCGTTAAGTAAAACGCAGTTTCGGAGAAAAGCGATGCGGATTGCTAAAATTGTGTTTGTCATCACACGGTAATTTTGTGTGAAGTTGATCACGTTTTTAAACCCTGTTAGGGTAAAAGGCGGTTAAACAAAGCCCTGCCAGGCGTCAACAGGTTCGGTTGTACAGGCTGTAACCAGCCAGTGTAAGTAAACCTGCTACGCTTGAACAAGGTAAGTCGGTATGTACGGCTTAATACGCGCAAGCCTGCTTTGGCTATCTATTGCGCGGTTCAGGGCGAAAGTCAAAAGAGGACATCATGTTAAAAAGGAAGAAAGTTAAACCTATTACACTGCGCGATGTAACCATCATTGATGACGGTAAGTTGCGAAAAGCGATAACTGCCGCTTCGCTCGGTAACGCGATGGAATGGTTTGATTTTGGCGTATATGGCTTCGTGGCTTACGCGCTGGGTAAAGTGTTTTTTCCAGATGCCGATCCTGGCGTGCAGATGATTGCCGCACTGGCAACTTTCTCCGTCCCGTTTCTTATTCGCCCGCTGGGTGGTTTGTTTTTCGGGATGCTTGGCGATAAATATGGACGGCAGAAAATCCTCGCTATCACCATAGTGATTATGTCCGTCAGCACATTCTGTATTGGGCTTATTCCCTCGTATGCCTCTATTGGTATTTGGGCGCCTGTC
The DNA here is from genome assembly GCA_900112785.1 of Phytobacter palmae. GTDB lineage: Bacteria > Pseudomonadota > Gammaproteobacteria > Enterobacterales > Enterobacteriaceae > Phytobacter > Phytobacter palmae. Next base: position 66,644 of record FONB01000001.1, read on the forward strand.
CTGCTCTTGCTGTGTAAAATGGCACAAGGGTTCTCTGTGGGTGGAGAATACACTGGCGCATCAATTTTTGTAGCGGAATACTCCCCGGACCGTCGACGCGGCTTTCTCGGCAGCTGGCTTGATTTTGGGTCTATTGCGGGCTTCGTTATCGGTGCGGGTGTTGTCGTGCTGATATCTACGGTCGTTGGTGAAGAAAATTTCCTCAGTTGGGGCTGGCGTATTCCCTTCTTTCTGGCATTGCCACTGGGGATAATTGGTCTTTATTTACGTCATGCGCTGGAAGAGACCCCTGCGTTTCAACAGCATGTGGATAAACTGGAGCAGGGCGATCGCGAAGGGCTACAAAACGGTCCGAAAGTCTCTTTCAAAGAGATTGCGACAAAGCACTGGCGTAGTTTGCTGATCTGTATCGGTATGGTCATTGCGACCAACGTGACCTATTACATGTTGCTGACGTACATGCCGAGCTATCTCTCGCATAACCTGAACTATTCAGAAGACCATGGCGTGCTGATTATTATCGCGATTATGGTCGGTATGCTGTTTGTGCAGCCTGTCATGGGCTTACTCAGCGACCGTTTTGGCCGCCGTCCGTTTGTTATTCTGGGCAGTGTGGCGCTGTTTGTGCTGTCTATCCCGGCGTTTATCTTGATCAACAGCAACGTGACGGGGCTGATTTTCGCGGGGCTGCTGATGCTGGCCGTGATCCTCAACTGTTTCATTGGCGTGATGGCATCGACCTTGCCGGCGATGTTCCCGACCCATATTCGTTATAGTGCACTCGCCAGCGCATTTAACATTTCGGTACTGATTGCGGGTCTGACCCCGACGCTGGCCGCCTGGTTGGTGGAAAGTACTCAGAACCTGATGATGCCAGCTTATTATCTGATGGTGGTTGCGATAATTGGCCTGATTACAGGTATTACGATGAAGGAGACGGCGAACCGTCCATTAAAAGGTGCGACGCCTGCGGCTTCCGATATTCAGGAGGCGAAAGAAATTCTGCGCGAGCATCACGATAATATCGAACAGAAAATCGAAGATATTGATGCGGAAATTGCTGAACTACAGGCGAAACGCTCACGCCTTGTCGATCAGCACCCACGGATTAACGAGTAACAGATACAGCCCGGTCGCGTACCGGGCTTTTTGTATCAGCAACCCGCCGCAATATAATCACCGCCAGGGCTGACCGGAACGACTGTCAGGAACAACACCACGGCAAACAGAATCAGCGCCAGGCCTCCGGCAATGTTCAGCGCTGGCAGCAGCCATGGCATGTTGCCGCACTCCTGACCGAAAAAGGCGGCAGTTCGGTTACGGGCATAGCGCACTGCCAGCGACAGCCCCATAATCGACAAAGCGGTACCGAAGGCCATGGTCATGACTGCCGCGATCCCCCAGCTCACAATGCCCAGCGCGTTTGAAAAGAGCAAAATCATGATTGCGCCACTACAGGGCCGTGCGCCAATGGCGAGTATGACGCCCAGCCGCGTTTTCCAGTCGCCTTGCATACTGATTCCCACGCCGTGATTCCCGCAGCCGCAGCCGTTATCATGCGTATGATGCAGAGACCTTATGGCAGTGATTTTCATTCTCTGCGGTTTGATGTTTTTTATCGCTTTGACGATTAGCCAGACGCCAAACCCGCCAATCATGACTGCGCTGATTTTCTCGACATACCAGCGGCTCTCACTGAGATCGCCGGCTGCGAGGTTAAAACCTACTGCGAGGATAAAGACAAAAAGGATCGCACTCACGCCCTGCATCAGACTGCCAAGAAAAGGGACGACGCGCGCGGCGGTTTGGCTCTCCTGGTTGGTACTGAGGTAGGTTGTGACGATAAACTTTCCGTGGCCTGGTCCAACCGCATGTAACACGCCATAAAAGAACGAACCGGTCAGCAGCCACATTCCCCCGGCATACTGATGGTTATTCAGTTGCAGCAGATACATCACCAGATAGCGGTGCAGCGTGATCTGGGCTGCCAGACACCACTGGATAAAGGCGTTCCAGTGTGTTTGCAGAGCAAATGCTGCGGCCAGCAACAGCATCACTGCCACGATGGCGCCAGGCAGACGCCATTGACGGATAAGCGTTTGGGTTGTCATAAGCTTTAGAGGGATGGTTAAAGCATGACCGCAGTATAGGTGCTGCACAGGGGGAGCTCCAGCAAGGGGGAGGGGATGATCGTTACCAGACGTAAGTGCGGGATAAAAAAGTCTTTCGGCCCTTTTGAGCGAGAGCGCTGGCCGAAGGGCAACCGCTCAGGTAAGCGCAGTGCACCCGGGATTCCCGCTCGCGGTGCAGGCGTCTTATCCGGGCTATGAAACTGGCCCCGAAGGGGTGAGCCGCTCGCGGCGAATAATCGAACGACGTTCGATGAAGAGTCCGGACGCAGAAAAGCAAAAACCCAGCCACAGGCTGGGTTCTCTGAATAAGTGGTGCCCGGACTCGGACTAACGCCGAAGGCGTTGAACAGCGCGCTTGTCGCGCTGGCCCCGAAGGGGTGAGCCGCTCGCGGCGAATAATCGAACGACGTTCGATGAAGAGTCCGGACGCAGAAAAGCAAAAACCCAGCCACAGGCTGGGTTCTCTGAATAAGTGGTGCCCGGACTCGGAATCGAACCAAGGACACGGGGATTTTCAATCCCCTGCTCTACCGACTGAGCTATCCGGGCAACGGGGCGCATTAAACCCTAATCCCCGTAATGCGTCAACTCTATTTCAAAAAATGCTGTTCAGTTGCTCAAGTTTGCGGCAGTCTGAGTGATTCTGCGCCACAAAATGGCGTATTGCACAAATCTTCCAGATTTTTTCCGCTCGGGGGAGTAATGCTGTTCCCGGGGATTTCGGAGGCAATATGGCTAATGACTGGCTGGAACTGCGCCAACATGCGGATACCGGCATCGAAACAATTCGCGCCCACTTTGAAGGCCATGCGTATGATCCGCACTGGCACGATAGCTATCTGGTGGGTATCACCCTCAGTGGTACGCAGGAATTTCATTGCCGTCGTGAACGTCATCGCAGTACGCCGGGAGATGCTTTCTTGCTTGAGCCTGGGGAAATTCACGATGGTGATGCACCGGTTGAAGGCGGCTTCACCTACCTGACCTTCTACCTTGATGAAGTGTGGCTGAGTTCCACCCTCCGTGGATTGTACGAGTCCGTACCCGACAGTTATTCGCTGCATTTTTCCCGCACGATGGCGCGCGAGCCACAGCTTGCTGGCGCCATCGCCCGGACCTTTCATGCACTGCACAGTGAAGAGATGCGCATTGTGCAGCAAAGCACCATGGATGATCTGCTCGGGCAGCTTACCCGGCACAGCCAGTGGCGTAAGCGCCTGCCATCACATCTGCAAAGCGCGGCGGTGGCTCATCGCGCACGGGATTATTTGCATGCCCATATGGGTGATAACATCGGCCTGTCCGATCTGGCCCGTGAAACGGGCACCGATCGTTTTACCCTGACCCGTTGTTTTAAGCGTGAATTTCATCTCTCCCCCCATGCCTGGCTTATTCAATTGCGTCTGGCCAATGCCCGAAGCATGCTGGCGCGCGGCGAACAACCGGCGAGCGTGGCGGCTGCGCTGGGATTTGCCGATCAAAGCCATCTGGGGCGCTGGTTCCAGCGTGCATATCGGCTATCGCCAGCCCATTACCGGAAACTTTGCACAAATCTTCCAGACGACATCACTAAATAACGCCAAAGTCACAGGACGGAGAATAAGGAGTCCCGCCTGTGAATATGCTCTATACCTACCTGCCATTTATGTTGTTTGCTTTTGTGGCGTCGATAACGCCCGGCCCAACCAATATTCTGATCCTTGCCAGCAGTCAACGCTATGGCATCAGGGCCACGCTACCTGCGGTGATAGGGGCATGTGTGACGGCAAGCTTGATTGTGTTTATCTCCGGGGCAGGGGCAGGGGAAATACTGCGGGGGTATCCATTGTTGCGTGAGGGGATGAGCTGGGCCGGTGCACTGTGGTTAAGCTGGATGAGCTGGCAGCTCTTTAGCGCACCGGCCGCTAATTTGCATGAGCAGAGTGGCGAACCCTTTAGCGGCAAGGCGGCGGCCATGTTACAGCTTATCAATCCCAAAACCTGGATGATGGCGCTGGCTGTGGTCAGCCTGTTTGCCCCAAACGGTGCGCATCCCGTGCGCGAAGTGTCGTTCTTGTCACTGAGCTTCCTGCTCATTTCGGTGATCTGCCTGGGCGCGTGGACGCTGCTGGGTAAAGCGGTAAACCGACTCTTTCGCAGCGCGGCATCGCTGATCTGGTTTCAACGGGCGATGGCGCTCTGCTTGTTGATTTCCGCCTGGGCCGGATTTATGCATTGATCAGGTTAATGCGCCGCCCTGACGACAACATGCAAAACGAAGAATATCTTCTGCCAGCTGTCGGGCGGTATCGACATCGGTCTGGCTGCGATTGACCAGCATCCGGCTTAGGCAGCCTTCCAGCACCAGTTCCATCTGTTTCGCAACCATGGTCGGATCGTCCACTTCCAGTTGCGTTAACAGGTCATGGGTGAAAGCGAAAGCGGCCTGTTTTTGCTGATCCGCCAGTTGATGTATCGGATGGTCCGGGTCAGGGTAAAAAGTACAGGCGGCGATAAACAGACAGCCCGGATAGCGATTATTGCTAACGCAATCCGTTAATGCCCCATAACGCGCCAGCAATTTTTGCTCTTTTGTCAGCTCTTCATTGAGTAATAACTGCCTGCGCCAGATATCAACCTGCTGGCTGAGATAGCGTAGCGCATCGTAAAACAGCGCTTCTTTATCCGGCCAGAAACGCAAAAACTCCTCTAACGGATAGTTGATTCGTTCCGCGACCATTTCTGGCGTGGTGTCGGCAATCCCTCTTAATTCAAATAACTGAAGTGTCTGACTTAAAACATCTTCACGTTGCACGGTAAGTTCCTCCGTTGTCAGAAGCCTGCGTCCCCAACCAAGTGTTGTTTACGGTGCGTGATTGCGCAAATGTGTGGTAAAGGCAGATGCATCCATAAAACCTGTGACCCGCTGTGCCGGTAGCTCCTGACCTTGCGCATCAAAAAACACAATGGTGGGTAAGCCCAGAACCTGTAAATGTTGCAGCAGTGCTTGATCCTGAGTGTTATTGGCGGTGACATCAGCCTGTAATAACACGGAATTTTTTAATGCTGTCTGAACCCGCGTATCGCTAAAGGTGTACTTCTCAAACTCTTTGCACGCCACGCACCAGTCGGCGTAAAGATCCAACATCACCGGACGACCTTTGGCCTGTGCCAGCGCCTGATTAAGATCATCCACGGTTTTGATGGTGGTAAACGGCAGCTGCGCCTGGCGTTGTGTTGTCGGCTGACCAAAGGCCCAGTCCTGCAATGGTCGTGCGCAAACCAGCGCCGCCCCTAACAGGATAATTTGCGCAATGCGCATCACCGGGCGAGTTGCGCCCAGACTGGCAATAAAGGCCCAGGCGAAAAAAGCGACGCCGAGCAGCGACCATAAGCGTAAACCCCAGTTGTCACCCAGTACGCGCTCAAGCAGGAAAATGGGTAACGCCAGAATCACAAAGCCAAAGGCGATTTTGACCTGCGCCATCCACGGACCGCTTTTCGGCAACAGGCGGTTGCCAAAGACGGTAACCAGAATCAGTGGTAACCCCATCCCCAGTGCATACAAATAGAGCGTGCCGCCACCCAGCCACAGATTACCGCTCTGGGCGATATAGAGCAGGATGGCGCTCAGTGGCGCAGTGGTACAAGGGGAGCAAATCAGTCCGGCAATCGCCCCCATAGCAAACACCCCACCTGCGGAACCACCTTGCTGACGGTTGCTCATCAGCGTTAAGCGGGTTTGTAGTGAGGAGGGCAATTGCAGGGTGAAGAGACCAAACATCGACAGAGCCAGCACAATGAAGACCACCGACAGGCCAATCAGCACATATGGATGCTGGAGTGCCGCCTGGAACTGGAGCCCGGCCGCCGCCACCACCAGACCCAGCGCGGTATAGGTCAACGCCATGCCCTGCACATAGATAAACGCCAGAAGCAGGGCACGAGGCGTTGAAAGGCGTTGTTTGCCGCCCAGCACAATGCCTGAGATCAGTGGGTACATCGGTAAGACGCAGGGAGTGAAGGCAACGCCAATGCCAATCAACAGCGCCCACAGGGCGGAGAAGGGCAGTGCGGGGCTGTCGCTATTTCCCCTAACCCCGACACTCTCCCCGGCGGGGCGAGGGGGAAGGGCCCGGGCAGATGCTTTCACCTCAGCCAGTGGAATGACTTTTGTTTCCGGCGGATAACAGAATCCGGCGTCCGCACAGCCCTGGTAAATGACCGTCAATGTCGCCCCTTTGGCCGCCTGGGTGATGGTCACCGGCAGGTGCAACTGTTGGCGATAAATCTCGCTTTTGCCATAAAACTCATCGTTATGCGTCTCGCCGAAAGGCAGTTGCGGCGGTGCGATGTCCGCCTGTTGCGCAGTGAGTTTGATTTGCTGGCGATAGAGGTAATAGCCCTCTTTTACCTGCCAGTTGAGCCTGAGTTCATTCTGCTGCTGCTGAAAATCAAATATAAAGGCCTGATCGGCAGGAACAAAACTGGACTGTCCGGGGGCGTCAAATAAGCCGGCAAGGGCAGGCGTGCTGCATAACAGCAAAATCAGCGTAAGGATGCGTTGAGCCATGTGAGGTAATCGAAATCTCCGTGAGTAACCGGTATAGCGAGTAATTCTGGGGTCTGATAAGGGTGATGAGATTTTATGCAGGCGAAGAGATCTTCAAGATGTGCAACGTCGGTTTTGAGCAGCAACTGTACTTCATATTCCTGCTCCAGCTTCCCCTCCCAGTAGTACATAGAAGTGGCGCCGGGGAGGAGGGTCACGCAGGCAGCCAGTTTATCGGCCAGCGCTTTGGCGGCCAGCTCCTGGGCCGTCGCTTCATCCGGGGCGGTACAGAGCACAACAACAGTATCAGGCGTGTTCATCGGTAACCTCTTCGCAGCGAAAAGGTGACTATACCACGCACAACAAAAACGGGCCGCAGTACGGCCCGTTTTTAACCACATTTACAACACCAGGCCGCCAATCACGAAGCCCAGAACCACGCACAATGAGATGGCGATGACGCCCGGGATCAAAAAGGCATGGTTAAACACATATTTGCCGATACGCGTTGAACCCGTATCGTCCATTTCCACCGCCGCAAGCAGCGTTGGGTAGGTTGGCAACACGAACAATGCTGATACCGCAGCAAACGATGCCACGGCGGTCAGCGGGCTGACACCCAGCATCAGTGCCGCAGGCATCAGCGCTTTTGCGGTTGCCGCCTGGGAGTAAAGCAGAGTAGAGGCGAAAAACAGCACCACTGCCAGCAGCCACGGATAGCTGTTGAGCAGATTGCCGGCTACAGTCTGGATATCCTGGATGTGGTTTTTCACAAAGGTATCGCCAAGCCATGCTACGCCGAGGACGCAAATACAGGCGCTCATACCGGATTTAAAGGTGCTGGCGTTGAGAATGTCACCCGTGTTGATTTTACAGGTCAGGCAAATCAGCGTGGCGATGGTTAGCATGAACACCACAATAGCTTCGTTACGTGGCAACACCGGATTCGCGATAAGTCCCACGTTCGGACTGATAGCCGTGGCGTACAACATGACGGCGATAATCCCAATCAGGAACAGCAACACAGAACGTTTTGCATGGGGCTTGATCTCGAAAACTTTACTGCCGCGCAGTTTGATTTCCCCTCTTGCCAGGCGCTCCTGGTAAACCGGATCATCTTTCAACTCGGCACCGAGGAAATTACACACAATGGCCGTCAGCATGACGGCAATCAGCGTAACCGGAATACAGATTGCCAGCAGCGTCAGGTAGCTCACACCCAGCGGTTCCAGAATACCGGCAAAAAAGACCACGGCGGCGGAGATGGGGGAGGCGGTAATGGCGATTTGCGAAGCCACCACGGCAATGGAGAGTGGGCGGGAAGGACGAATCCCCTGCTCTTTCGCCACTTCGGTGATAACCGGCAGCGTAGAAAACGCCGTATGGCCGGTACCCGCCAGGATGGTCATAAACCAGGTGACCAGCGGGGCGAGAAAAGTAATGTATTTCGGATGGCGGCGCAGCATACGCTCCGCAAGACTCACCAGATAATCCATGCCCCCTGCGACCTGCATCGCGGCAATAGAGGCGATAACCGCCATGATGATTTCAATAACATCGAAGGGTATAGCGCCGGGTTTGATTTGAAAAAAGAGCGTCAGTACAAGCACACCGAAGCCACCGGCAAAACCGATGCCGATACCGCCGAGTCTGGCCCCCAGGTAAATAGCAAGCAGGACGAGTACAAGTTCTGCAGCAAACATAATTTCCTTCCTTGTTGATGAAATGATAATGATTTTTTTTACTGCAGGCTAAAAAAAAGGCACGTCATGGCTGACGTGCCTTATGGATTTAGCCGTCAGTGTTACTGTTCGCTTTCATCGGTATAACGCTTCGCTTTATAAGCCGGATGCATCAGGTTCTGTGCTGAGAAAATATCATCAAGCTCCGCTTCGGTCAGCAGACCACGCTCCAGTACCACTTCACGCACACTCTTACCCGTTTCGGCGCAGATTTTGCCGACGATGTCACCGTTATGGTGGCCAATAAACGGGTTGAGGTAGGTCACAATGCCGATTGAGTTATAGACATAACCCTCGCACACGGACTTGTTAGCGGTGATGCCGCTGACGCATTTTTCCAGCAAGTTGTAGCAGGCGTTGGTCAGAATATGGATTGACTCGAACATGGCCTGGCCAATGACCGGTTCCATCACGTTCAACTGTAACTGGCCCGCTTCGGATGCCATGGTCACCGTGGTGTCGTTACCAATAACTTTGAAGCATACCTGGTTCACGACTTCCGGCACCACCGGGTTCACTTTGGCTGGCATGATGGATGAGCCTGCCTGCAGTTCCGGCAGGTTAATTTCGTTCAGACCCGCACGTGGACCTGAAGAGAGCAGTCGCAGGTCATTACAGATCTTGGACATTTTGACGGCCAGGCGTTTCAGCGCGCTGTGAACCATGACATAAGCGCCGCAGTCGGAGGTTGCCTCGATCAGGTCTTCCGCTGGTACCACCGGCAGATTACTCACTTCGGCCAGCTTCTGTACTGCCAGTTGCTGATAGCCATCCGGGGTATTCAGACGTGTGCCGATAGCCGTCGCGCCGAGGTTCACTTCCAGCAGCAGTTCGGAGGTACGCAGCAGGTTTTTCGTCTCTTCATTAAGCAGCACGTTGAAGGCGTGGAACTCTTGTCCCAGCGTCATCGGAACGGCGTCCTGCAACTGCGTACGGCCCATTTTCAGGATGTCGCGGAATTCATCCGCTTTGTGTTCAAAACCTTCACCCAACTGAGTGATGGCATCGACCAGCTTGAGGATGGAGGTATATACCGCGATACGAAAACCGGTCGGGTAGGCGTCGTTAGTGGACTGGCATTTATTGACGTGATCGTTAGGGTTGAGGTACTGGTATTCGCCTTTCTGGTGACCCATTAACTCCAGACCAATGTTTGCCAGTACTTCGTTGGTGTTCATGTTCACCGAAGTGCCCGCGCCGCCCTGATAGACGTCGACCGGGAACTGGTCCATACATTTGCCGTTATTCAGGACTTCATCACATGCCGCCACGATGGTGTTCGCAATGCTCTTCGGAATGGTGTGCAGCTCCTTGTTGGCAAGTGCAGCCGCTTTTTTCACCATTACCATTCCCCGGACAAACTCAGGGATATCGCTGATTTTACTGTTACTAATGTAGAAGTTCTCAATCGCTCTAAGAGTATGTACACCATAATAGGCATCCGCTGGAACTTCCCTTGTGCCCAACAAATCTTCTTCGATACGAATGTTGTTTAACATGTGAACCTTCTTTATCAAGCTACGAATGAATACACCAAACACACAGTATATATGTGGTTATGTGTGATTTCGGGCCGACGATTATCTCCTTAATCGGCCAGATATCTGCGATCATATGCTGATCCGAGCGAAAAGCCGTAATCTGGATCACTTATTATCTTAGCCGTTTTATCAGAATCATTAATCTGTGAAATGAATCACCGCTAGCGCTGCGCTGGAAAAAATAGTTGCCGGGGAAAATTGAATTTTCTCGCGTTCGCCACCATCTCACTTAACATGCGAATCGCAAAAATTTACCGACAGGCGCCAGTGGCGTCTGTTCACTGAGGAGAAACCAGTGCGCTGGATACCGCTACTTGCTGTTTTTTTATACGTTTACATTGAGATATCGATCTTCATCCAGGTGGCGCATGTCTTTGGCGTGCTGATGACGCTTATCCTGGTGATTTTTACCTCGGTTATCGGCATGTCTCTGGTGCGTAATCAGGGCTTCAAAAACTTCCTGTTGATGCAGCAAAAGCTGGCGGCAGGGGAAAGCCCGGCGGCCGAAATGATTAAAAGCGTGTCGCTGATTATTGCAGGCCTGCTGCTGGTGCTGCCGGGATTCTTTACCGATTTCCTTGGCTTACTGCTGCTGTTACCGCCGGTACAAAAGCATCTGACGCTTAAGTTGATGCCGCATTTACGTTTTTCTCGTATGCCGGGCGGCGGATTCAGCACCGGGCCTGGTAATACTTTTGAAGGGGAATACCAGCGCAAAGATGATCCGCGCGACCGTCTGGACAACAAAGACGATCGCTAAACATAGCGACGCTTTTCTGTAGCCCGGAAAAGGCGATGTCGCCTTCCGGGTTATGACCGCTGAACCACTACGTCGCGCCTGGGTAAAAATGCCCACAATCCTGCCAGCATCACAATCGCATACAGACTCTTCCAGCCAGGAATGACCAGCAGCAATAAGCACAGGATGCTCCCCACCCAGGCCAGCACTTTATAATGCCCTTTCAACAGACGGCATCCTGCCAGCATGCACAGCAAGTAAATCAGAATGAAAATGCCATTGGCATAAATGATGAGTGTGTCGAGATTAATGGCAAACGCGTAGATACCGAGCGTACAGATAACGCAGCAAGTCAGGACGGCATTAAGCGCATTAAGCGGGATTTGTCGGGAGGATAAACGCGCCAGCGGGCTGTGCGGCTTGTACTGCGCCTGCGACCAGACCAGCCGGGCGAAACTTTGAATATAGATATTCAGGCTGGCAAAACAGGCCAGGTAACCGATGATGCAGGCAATCCACTGTGCCTGCTTGCCGAACAGTTCAACGACAATGATTGGTAAGGAGGCCGCGGCCCCTGCGCTATGCCAGAGCGGGAAATGAAGCACCACCACGGTACAGGCCCAGTAGACTGAGCCTGCCAGGACCAGGCCAATCATTAGCGCGCGGGGGAAGTCGCGTTCCGGATGCTTAAATTCCGAAGCCAGATGGGCAAAGGCTTCCAGGCCGACAAAGCACCAGAACATCACGGCCAGTGAAGCGGTCATGCCGGAGAGGGGAACTTCTGCCGGAGCCGGGAAAGACAGGGCGCTAAAGGAGAGTCCGCCACGCCACCAGATGGCAACAATCAATGCGACGATAAGCCCGGCGATGATGGATTGCAGGTTGGCGCTGGAGCCAGCACCGCGCGTTCCAGTTAGCCAGATGAGCGCCAGAGTGGTCAGTTCGACTATCAGCAGTTGCGCTCCCTGCCAGCCAAACATGCCCTGCCAGAAACCGGCAGCGATATGCAGTGCAGCGGGTAACCCAACCGGGATCACCGACAGAAACAGCCACCCGGTGACGCGCTCCAGCCGTGAACCAAACGCCATACCGACAAAGTGGGCGACGCCGCCCGCGCTGGGAAACTGCCGACCAAGAACGGCGAAGACGATAGCAACCGGAAATACCAGCAGAATGAGCAGAGGCCAGGCCCACAGGCTGCTGTCGCCTGCCGCCAGGGCAGCCAGCGCCGGGACAGCAAAAACGCCTGTGCCCAGTAATGATGTTGAAAGTAACCCAATTCCCTGAGCCAATCCCAGTTCCTGTTTCAGTCCACTCATGGCCTGTATCCCGCACGTCATCGCAATGTAAAGAGGGATAATGCTAACACAATCAATTTTACTTATGGCCGTTGGTACGCCTGCCTCTTCTCATGGATTGCGTTTTCCTTTTCTTGCTCGTCAGGGAATTTATGCGAATTTTTTTTAAAGTCCCCCCTTGAAGGGGGAAAAACCCATCCCCATCTCTCTGGTCACCAGCCGGAGAACCGATTGCGGGCCGGCGTCACCCATAACTGATAATGACTTTCTCAAAGGAGAGCTATCAATGAGTATTCGTCCGTTACATGATCGTGTGATCGTCAAACGTAAAGAAGTTGAATCTAAATCTGCTGGCGGCATCGTTCTGACCGGTTCTGCAGCAGGCAAATCAACTCGTGGCGAAATCATCGCTGTCGGTAAGGGCCGCATCCTGGAAAACGGTACAGTGCAGCCACTGGACGTTAAAGTGGGCGACATCGTGATTTTCAATGATGGTTACGGTGTTAAAGCTGAGAAGATCGACAATGAAGAAGTGTTGATCATGTCCGAAAGCGACATTCTGGCAATTGTTGAAGCGTAATCCGCGAACGACACTGAACATACGAATTTAAGGGAAAGATTAAAATGGCAGCTAAAGACGTAAAATTCGGTAACGACGCTCGTGTGAAAATGCTGCGCGGCGTAAACGTACTGGCAGACGCAGTTAAAGTGACCCTGGGCCCGAAAGGCCGTAACGTAGTGCTGGATAAATCCTTCGGCGCGCCGACCATCACCAAAGATGGTGTTTCTGTAGCACGTGAAATCGAACTGGAAGACAAGTTCGAGAACATGGGTGCGCAGATGGTTAAAGAAGTGGCCTCCAAAGCGAACGACGCTGCAGGCGACGGTACTACCACTGCAACCGTACTGGCACAGGCTATCATCACCGAAGGCCTGAAAGCTGTTGCTGCGGGCATGAACCCGATGGACCTGAAACGTGGTATCGACAAAGCCGTTCTGGCCGCTGTGGAAGAGCTGAAAGCACTGTCTGTACCGTGCTCTGACTCTAAAGCGATTGCTCAGGTTGGTACTATCTCCGCTAACTCCGACGAAACCGTAGGTAAACTGATCGCAGAAGCGATGGACAAAGTCGGTAAAGAAGGCGTGATCACCGTTGAAGACGGTACCGGTCTGCAGGACGAACTGGACGTGGTTGAAGGTATGCAGTTTGACCGCGGTTACCTGTCCCCTTACTTCATCAACAAGCCGGAAACGGGCGCTGTAGAACTGGAAAGCCCATTCATCCTGCTGGCTGACAAAAAAATCTCCAACATCCGCGAAATGCTGCCGGTTCTGGAAGCCGTTGCGAAAGCAGGCAAACCGCTGCTGATCATCGCTGAAGATGTTGAAGGCGAAGCGCTGGCAACTCTGGTGGTTAACACCATGCGTGGCATCGTGAAAGTCGCTGCGGTAAAAGCACCGGGCTTCGGTGATCGCCGTAAAGCGATGCTGCAGGATATCGCAACCCTGACTGGCGGTACCGTTATCTCCGAAGAGATCGGTATGGAACTGGAAAAAGCTACTCTGGAAGACCTGGGTCAGGCGAAACGCGTTGTGATCAACAAAGACACCACCACCATCATTGATGGCGTGGGCGACGAAGCGGCAATTCAGGGCCGTGTTGGTCAGATTCGTCAGCAGATCGAAGAAGCCACTTCCGACTACGACCGTGAAAAACTGCAAGAGCGCGTAGCTAAACTGGCTGGCGGCGTTGCGGTTATCAAAGTCGGTGCGGCTACCGAAGTTGAAATGAAAGAGAAGAAAGCACGCGTTGAAGATGCCCTGCACGCGACCCGTGCTGCGGTAGAAGAAGGCGTGGTTGCCGGTGGTGGTGTTGCGCTGATTCGCGTTGCAAGCAAAATCGCTGGCCTGAAAGGTCAGAACGAAGACCAGAACGTGGGTATCAAAGTTGCGCTGCGCGCAATGGAAGCTCCGCTGCGTCAGATCGTGCTGAACTGCGGCGAAGAGCCGTCTGTTGTTGCTAACACTGTTAAAGGCGGTGACGGCAACTACGGTTACAACGCTGCAACCGAAGAATACGGTAACATGATCGACATGGGTATCCTGGATCCGACTAAAGTGACCCGTTCTGCTCTGCAGTACGCAGCCTCTGTAGCCGGTCTGATGATCACTACCGAGTGCATGGTAACCGACCTGCCGAAAGGCGACGCGCCTGACTTAGGTGCTGCCGGTGGTATGGGCGGCATGGGCGGTATGGGCGGCATGATGTAATTTAATCTTCATATTTCAGGCCGCAGTTGCGTTGGCTGCGTTCCTTCACCCCAGTCGCTTACTTATGTAAGCGACTGGGTGTTCACGAACTTGCTGCCTGCCTGCAAACTGAATTATTCGATTAATAAGCATCTCGCTAAAAATGAGAAACCCCCGGGCAGAAATGGCCGGGGGTTTTTCTTTTGGTCATCTTTTTAGTATAAGATTCAGACACGGACGCAAGACGTCCAGCTCATTGATTGTGGGGAATAACATGCACGTTAAATATTTAGCAGGGATTGTCGGCGCAACGTTGTTACTGGCAGGCTGCAGCGCCGGTAATGAGCTTTCTTCAGGTGGGCAGAATGTTCGCTTCGTAGAAGATAAACCTGCAGCAAATTGTCAGTATCTGGGCACCGCGACGGGTAAACAAAGCAACTGGCTTTCCGGCCAGCATGGCGAAGAAGGTGGCTCAATGCGTGGCGCAGCTAATGACCTGCGTAACCAGGCTGCGCAAATGGGCGGCAACGTGCTGTATAACGTCTCCAGCCCGACACAAGGCTTTATGTCCAGCTTCGTGCCGACGGCCAGCGAAATGACCGGTCAGGTTTATAAATGCCCGCAGTAAAGTAAATTGCATTGCTCCCATTCAGAAATGGGAGCAATGATGCCGCTATGCTGTGCGCCTTTTATTATTTCTGTTATTTTATAAACTGATGTTTTAAACGTAACAGTGTGATTTTTAATGTTATTTTTATGTTTACTTAAAAAATACTACTGAACATTTTTATTTTTCTTTTCTATAAATATTAAGATTTCTTAAGCTTTCATTTATGTGAGAGTTTTCGCATCTTTTTTTCACTTCGTAAAGTAAAAGTTAACTTAATGCTAAAGTTTTAATAAACCCCACCGATAAATAAACCGAAGTGTGAAAGGACTCTCCCTCATGGTGGTTATTCATCATGATTTATTAAAGATACTAAAGTTAAATTGGAGAGGTATGATGAACATCACCAAACGGTTATTACTCGCTTTTTCTCTGCTAATCATAAGCTTGATAGGCACAAATATCATTGCGATAGCATCCTTATCAAAGATTAGTGAGGACACTAATTATTTCCAGGAAAACATTCTACCCAGCCTGAGTTCAATGAATAAAGAGATGATTCAGGCTACCGGCATTCGTTCGCAACTTTATTTGCATGGTTTAACCGAAGACCAGGCGCAAATGGATTTAATTAAACAAAATGCCAATAAAATTTATGATGAACTTCTTGCAAAACACCAATACTACCTTAAAGAATTGATTTCAGATCAGCGTGACCAGGAGCTTAGCAATAAAACGCTCGCAGATTTGCAGGCTTTTCGTGGGGCAATGGACCAATATTTTAAAATATCAGAATCTCATGATCGCAAAGCGATTATCCAGACTATGCAAAAAGGCGGATTAATCGCAGAAAAAATTTCTGTGCTACTTGCTGATTTTAATGACCAGATTGAATATAACACCTCTTTAGTTGTACAGGCGAATGCGGCCAGCAAATCGCTGATTCACAAATCACTAATTTTATCCGTGAGCGCAACGCTGGCGGCAACCATTATTCTCGGCCTCTTTGGTCTGCTTACCGTTTTGAATATTCGTCGCCGTTTGAATGCAATGAGAGATGGCATGGTACAGATTAGCGAAGACCTTGATCTGAGCAAAAATCTACAGTCTGGCCGCCAGGATGAAATTGGTCATGCCATCACCGCATTTAATCATTTAATTGATCGGGTGGCGGAATCCCTCACCATGGTGAGAAATGCTTCTGCTTCGGTAAATACCGCCGCGAATGAGATTTCCTTAGGCAATGATGAGTTGTCGGCACGTACTGAACAACAATCTGCTGCCGTTGTTGAGACCGCTGCCAGTATGGAAGAGCTGAGCTCGACGGTAAAACAGAATGCGCAAAACGCCCAACAGGCGAGTTTGTTGGCTGTTACTGCGTCCGATACGGCGAGTCAGGGGGGTATCG
The DNA here is from genome assembly GCA_900112785.1 of Phytobacter palmae. Taxonomy (GTDB): domain Bacteria; phylum Pseudomonadota; class Gammaproteobacteria; order Enterobacterales; family Enterobacteriaceae; genus Phytobacter; species Phytobacter palmae. Next base: position 82,892 of record FONB01000001.1, read on the forward strand.
TTGTGGGTAATGCAGTAAGCCGGATGAAAGATATTATCGAAAGTTCGCGCCGCATTTCTGAAATTACCACCGTGATTAACGGTATCGCGTTCCAGACCAATATTCTGGCGCTCAATGCTGCCGTTGAGGCCGCGCGTGCAGGCGATCAGGGGCGTGGGTTTGCCGTTGTTGCCGGGGAAGTACGTTCACTGGCTCAGCGCAGCTCGCAGGCCGCAAAAGAGATTGAGGCGCTTATCAGCGAGTCAGTCCATTTTGTAGAAGAAGGTGCAAAACAGGTCGATCTGGCGGGCGAAAGTATGAGTGGTATTGTTCACTCAGTCACCCAGGTTAAAGACTTAATGCAAGAAATTGCCGCAGCGTCGGACGAGCAAAACCGGGGTATTGCGCAGATTGCTCAGGCCATGTCTGAAATGGATACCACAACGCAGCAGAACGCCGCTCTGGTCCAGGAGTCGTCTGCTGCTGCGGGGAGCCTCGAAGATCAGGCAGTCAAGCTGCAACATCTGGTTGATGTATTCCGTTTACCTGGGGTACAAACGGCTGCAGCTGCGCCCAAAACGACAAAACGTCCACTTAAAATGTCCCCTGTGCCTGCGGCTGCAGGACATGATGCAGGTTGGGAGACATTCTAAAACAAAGAGTTAACGCAGTAATTGTGTACCTTTTTCAGGGGAAAATTATTCAAACGCTGCCACGGAACCTCGTTGCAGCGTTTTCGTTATATTATTTTTTTGCTTTTTTGACCGATGGCCTAACCGTGATCTGATGGCGTATCTGGTTCAGCGTATGCATGCATCTATCCAGATTAAGAGGTTCACCGCCTTTCACATTAATAGCCTGAATATGAACCTGACAGGCTTTATTGGCGAGTTTTCCCAGCCGTGGGCTGAAAGCCAATAGTCTTTTAGCAATAGCCTGCGTTTCGGGAGTATCAGGAAGGCTTCTGGTTTTGATCACTGCAGCACAGAAACTGGATTTTTTCTTTGTCTCGACATAGTGGTACAGAAGAACTAAATAATGATCAAACAATGCCGTTTTCCAGTCTGGCTGTGTATAGGTGTCGTAGATCATTGTACCGTCGGGTTGGCAATCAACATCATACAAAGGAAGGAAATCCAACAGTGAAGCCATACGCAATGCCAGGTCTTGCATACCAGCGTTATTAATGGCATGCATTAAAACCTGTGTAAGCAACTCAATTTGCAGCTCATGGATTTCGAATATAAATTTTTCATTATTATGTAGCCGCAAAGTGAAAATAAGTTTCCCTTCATCGGATGCAAAATGGTCAATGGCATCTACACGATAATTTATATCAGCATTTTCCAGCTCCTCTCTTTTTAAGCCAGGAATATGAGCATGCATTGCTTTGATTACCGCAGTTTGCGCTGTGATGAAATCTTTGCGTTGATCCCCATGCAGCGCTTTTTGTTTATGAAGGTAATATTCCATAGCGATAAGAAGATCGCGTAAGGTCAGAGCCGGAAAGAAAAGCAGGGTTGGGTTACTGTTTTTAATGTTTAGTTTTAGCGCGACGGCGAGAAACTCTTCATTGTTGCGTATTACGCCAGCATTGATGCCGGTAATATTCATTTCCATTATGGTTCTCCATAACCATTGTTAAAAAAATATATATTCCACTAAATAATAAAGGCGGTGAATATATTTATGACATAACCCACAAGAGGAAAATTAAAATAACATAATAAACGCGCGGAACAACCAGGCAGGCCACAAAGCGGAGTCTGAACGGGAAAATGCTATCGTTTTCTTTAAAATATGTCAGCGGCGCACTCCTGCACCGCTTTCCTGTATAAAGGCTTTTATTGTTGCCGTAACTGCAAATCCAGCGGTGTTTTGCTGGGCTCGCCGCCAATTTCCCGGGCAAGCTTCGGCACCATATAACCTGAAACTAACGTCAGTAGTTCACGCACAATTTCCCGCGCTTCGTCATCGCTTACCATAAAATGGGCTGCGCCCTGAACTTTATCCAGCACATGCAGATAGTAGGGCATCACGCCTGCATCAAACAAAGCGTTACTGAGGTCTGCAAGTGTGCGGGCATGGTCATTGACGCCACGCAACAACACGCTCTGATTTAACAGCGTTACGCCTGCCCGACGCAGTTTTGCCATTGCCGAGCGAAAGGCGTCATCAATTTCCTGGGCATGATTGATATGGTTCACCAGCAGAATCTGTAGTGAGGAACGCGCAAAACGGTCAACGAGCGTATCGGTGATCCGCGCCGGAATAACAATCGGCAGGCGGCTATGAATACGCAATCTCTTGATATGGGGGATTGCTTCAAGCTGTGCTATCAACCAGTCCAGTTCATGATCTTTAGCCATCAGCGGATCGCCACCAGAGAAGATGATCTCATCAAGTTCCGGTTGCTGCGCAATATAATCCAGCGCGACCTGCCAGTTGCGCTTGTTGCCCTGATTTTCCGCATACGGGAAGTGGCGACGGAAGCAGTAGCGGCAGTTTACCGCGCAGGCACCTTTCACCAGCAGCAATGCACGGTTACGGTACTTATGCAGCAAGCCAGGCACCACGCTTTCCTGCTCTTCCAGCGGATCGGTGCTGTATCCTGGAGCGGCAACAAACTCTTCACTCGCTGTCAGCACCTGACGTAAAAGCGGATCGTTGGGGTCGCCTTTTTTCATTCTCGCGGCAAAAGCGCGGGGTACGCGCAGTGCGAACAGGCGTTTTGCTTCGCGCCCGGCGGTCAAATTTTCGTCAGTGTCTATATTTAAAACACGCAGTAGTTCATCTGGATCGGTTATTACATCGGCAAGTTGCAATAACCAATCTTCTCTGGATGGGGTATTTAGGGTTACAATATGCGCCATTTTGTGGCTTAGCTACCAGTTAACATTTTTAGAGGGCCTTTATGGCGACTTACTATAGCAACGATTTTCGTGCCGGTCTTAAAATCATGCTCGACGGCGAACCTTATGCAGTTGAAGCCAGCGAATTCGTTAAACCAGGCAAAGGCCAGGCATTTGCGCGCGTTAAACTGCGTCGCCTGCTGACTGGCACTCGTGTAGAAAAAACCTTCAAATCTACTGACTCTGCCGAAGGCGCAGATGTTATCGATATGAACCTGACTTACCTCTACAACGACGGTGAGTTCTACCATTTCATGAACAACGAAACCTTTGAGCAGTTGGCTGCTGATGCGAAAACCGTTGGTGACAACGCTAAATGGCTGCTGGATCAGGCTGAGTGCATCGTGACACTGTGGGATGGTCGTCCAATCGCTGTGACTCCGCCGAACTTCGTTGAACTGGAAATTATTGATACCGATCCAGGTCTGAAAGGTGATACCGCTGGTACCGGTGGTAAACCGGCTACGCTGAGCACTGGCGCAGTGGTTAAAGTTCCGCTGTTCGTACAGATTGGCGAAGTCATTAAAGTGGATACGCGTTCCGGCGAATATGTATCCCGCGTGAAGTAATTTACTTTACCCTTCAGGCTGCCTCTCTGTTGGCAGTGCCTGGAGAAAGCCCGGTTACATCGTTTGCCGGGATCTCTCTTGCCGCCGCGATGCAGCCTGAATGATTTCTGAGATGTTGGGGCACTCACCTTATTGCCCCCTCGCTTTTCCAGGGCAGGAATGATGAAACGTCTTCTCAGTCTTGTAGCACTCTTTCTTATCACCACAACCTTGCTGGCAGGCTGTAATACCGCGCGTGGCTTTGGTGAAGACATCAAGCATCTCGGCAGCACTATCTCTCACGCAGCCAGCTAATTTCTTCCTGTCGTCCTAAAAATCGCCGACCTTCCGTCAGGTTGCGCAATCTTGTCTATCCTTAAGTGGCTATACACAAACAATATTGGCTACATAAGGAAGATATTATGGTTAAGAAGACAATTGCTGCGATCTTTACTGTACTGGTTCTTTCATCAGCGCTGACAGCCTGTAACACCACGCGCGGTGTCGGTCAGGATATCTCTGAGGGTGGTAGCGCTATATCTGGCGCTGCGACAAAAGCGCAGCAGTAATTTCTGCCAGTACGCGGTACGGCCAGCGCCGTACCGTTAATTCAGATTATCTTGCACGGTTTCTGGCGCTTCTGGCAGAGAAAGAAACGGTGTAAAGCGGTTACCCATTCCCAGTTTCATCCGAATGTTGCGCTTGTAGGTATAAACCGTCTTACCATTAATACTCATTTTGGACGCAATAGACTGATTGCTGCGGCCTTCCATCCATAATGAAAGTACTTTTTCTTCCTGACGTGTGAGCAACGGGGTGGCAATCTGAGGCCCGGTTCTCGCTGGCCGGGACAGGACGGCATGATCAATGACTTTGGCCAGCGTCTCCATTGGCTCGCTTTTTTGCAATGTCGCATGGACCTTATACTGAGCACAATAAGCCATCAGTTGCGCATCTTCCCCTGACTGCAAAAGGATAAGATGGTTATCTTTTCCACAGGCGGTGAACAGTGATGAAAGCTGTTGAATATGGTGGAGATCACTCTTAAAACCGTAGAGATCTGCAATGATCACATCTGGCTGCCATTGCACAATATGCTCTTTTGCCAGCATCAGGTTATTCAGTGACGTGACAAGGAATGAAGCCGGGAAAAAATCAGTTTGATTGAGCCAGCTTTCCAGCCCCGTCCGGGTGAAGTAACAACGGTCAATCAAGAGAATTTTGAACATATTTTTCTTCGCAGTAAGAATAGTGACGCACGGCTTCCTGTCGCTGGCAGCACTTCATCATAGGGGGTACCTATGGGGAATAAATGCGGGAACTGCGTTGCTATCTGTAGCTATTTCTTGCTTTAAGTCACTTAAATCTGCGCAATTCCACAAAAATTGCATTCTGTTTGCAACCAGGTCAAAATTTATCTCTCACAACCAGCCTGTCGGGACGACCCGATTGCGCAACACTCATTGGGGACGGCCCCGCACTGGAGCCAACTTTGTCCTGGATAATCCTTGTTATTGCCGGTCTTCTTGAAGTCGTTTGGGCTATTGGCCTGAAATATACGCACGGTTTTACCCGCCTTGTACCCAGCGTTATTACCGTAACGGCAATGATCGTCAGCGTCGTTATGTTGTCGTGGGCAATGAAAAACCTGCCCACAGGTACCGCTTACGCGGTCTGGACAGGTATTGGCGCCGTGGGGGCTGCAATTACCGGAATTTTGTTATTGGGTGAATCGGCCAACCCCGCGCGCTTGCTCAGCCTGGCGCTGATTGTCGCGGGAATTATTGGCCTCAAGCTCAGTACGCCTTAAAGGGTCTGATTTATCCATAAAAGTTTTTCTACCGCAAATCCTTCGCGGGCCGCGACATCAACGAGCTGTTTTTTCACCGTATCCGGAAGCGTTGGTGTGCGTGATAAAATCCACAGGTAATCACGGTTCGGCCCGCAAACCAGCGCGTATCGGTAATCTTTGTCCAGTGCAATGATGTTATAGCCGCCATAGAAAGGACCGAAGAATGACACTTTCAGTGCGGCCTTGCGAGCATCACCGGTAAAGTACGCCTTACCGACTGATTGTTGCCACATGCCGCGTTCCGGATTGTATCCTTTATTAATGACCTGAATGCCGCCGTCATCCATGGTGCTGTAGGTGGCAGTCACTTTTTCCAGGCCACGCTCGAAGCGGTGATCAAAGCGGGCAATCTCATACCAGCGTCCAAGGTAACGTTGCGCATCGAAATTATCCACTACGGTGACGCCAGAAGGGGGGGTTGGGGAACTGCAGGCTACAACCAAAAATGCAGCGGCAGCCGTCGCGATAATCGGCAACAAACGCATGATTTTTTCCTTCCAGGTTTTTTAGTTAAGTGTAGAACCTGTGGGGAAAAATGCTCTCCCGCCAGGGCGGGAGAGCGAGGTTAATTAAAGAAAGATTACTCCGATGAGCGTGACCACACTCAGGATAGCGGCGAGGCCGTAGAAGAGCCATTTACCGCTGGGGATGTGGACTTTGATATCATGCATGGCATGGTGCAGACGGTGCAGCCCACACCATAACGGCAGAACAATCATCAGGAATAAAAATGCACGGCCGATAAAGCTTTGGGCGAATGCCAGCACACGTTCATAGCCGAGTGCTTCACCGGGATAGAGACCCAGTGGTAGCAGCACGCCAACCAGCAGAATCATCACCGGCGCGATAATGGCACTCCACATGCCGCCTGCGCCGAACAGTCCCCAGAAGACGGGTTCATCGGAACGTTTTGGGTTTGGATGGATCACCTTTGGCCTCCTTACCAGAACAGTGCAACGAAAAGAATGATAACCGTCACCAGCCCGGTTACGACCCACAGCCCCCGGATAACAGGCTCGGGTTTAAGCTTTTCGTCTTTGATGATGATATTCGACGCTTTTGGCGCCAGTTCGAACCATGTTTTGGTGTGCAGCAGCGCTGCCGCCAGGGCAATCAGGTTCAGGATTACTACTATCGGATTTTGCAGGAAACCGACAAATCCCGCCCAGGATTCCGGACCATTTTTTAATGAAAAAAGCCCACATATCAAAATGATGCTGAACCATACCGCCGGTAGCGCCGTGCCTTCACGCAGCATATAGAAGCGATAAAACGGCAGCGATTTCCACCAGGTCGACGGCATTGGCCGGACATAGGGTTTGCGTTTAGTCGTCATGATGCGCTCCTTAGCGTGGTTTCAGAGTGGCGATAAGAAAGTCTTTCGAGCTTTCCACTTTGCCCTGCTGGATAGCGGCCGCCGGGTCGACGTGTTTCGGGCACACTTCCGAGCAGTAGCCCACGAAGGTACAGCTCCAGACTCCGTTTGGGCTGTTCAACTGCGGCATACGCTGCTGTTTCCCGTTGTCGCGGTTATCCAGGTTATAGCGGTGCGCCAGCGTGATGGCTGCCGGACCAATAAACTCCGGATTGAGCCCAAATTGCGGACATGCCGCATAGCACAGGCCACAGTTGATACAGCCAGAGAATTGATGGTATTTCGCCATCTGCGCCGGAGTTTGCTTGTTCGGCCCCTGATCCGGCGTACGCGCGTTGCCAATGATGTAGGGTTTAATGGCCTCCAGGCTCTCGATAAAGTGGGTCATGTCGACCACTAAATCACGCTCGATTGGGAAGTTGGCCAGTGCCTCGATTTTTATCCCCTTCGTGTAGTCACGTAAAAACGTTTTACAGGCCAGCTTCGGCACCTTGTTGACCATCATGCCGCAGGAACCGCAAATCGCCATACGGCAGGACCAGCGATAACTGAGATCAGGCGCCAGGTTATCTTTGATATAACCCAGCGCGTCCAGCAGTGACGTTTGCTCATCGTAAGGCACATCATAAAAGGCACTGTGTGGGGCGGCATCCACTTCCGGGTTATATCGCACCACCTCAACTTTCAGGGTTTGCATCTCAGCCATGGGTCGACTCCTTCTTATCAGCGGCTTCCGCTTCGCCACCGTAAACACGTTTTGCAGGCGGCAGCGTCGTTATCTTCACGTCGCTGTAATCAAGACGGGTAGTACCGTCTGCATCCCGGTACGCCAGGGTGTGCTTGAGGAAGTTGACGTCATCGCGCTCCGTGCAGCCTTCATCCAGACGTTGATGCGCTCCGCGCGACTCTTTACGTGCCAGTGCGGAATGGGCCATACATTCGGCGACGTTCAGCCCATGTCCCAGCTCAATGGTATAAAGGATGTCGGTATTGAAAACGCTGGACGTATCCGTGATGCGCACACGTTTGAAACGCTCCTGCAACTCTGCCAGCTTATCAACGGTTTTTTGCATCAGTTCAGGCGTACGGTAGATACCGCAGCCTTCTTCCATTGACTCACCCATTTCGTCGCGAATTTTCGCCCAGTTTTCCGTGCCTTCCTGGTTAACTAGATTTTTCAGCCGTTGCTCAACGTCGGCGGCCTGTGCATTCAACGCTGCATCGCTGGCCGCTGTGGCGGAGGCGGCACGTGCCATAGCCTGTTCACCCGCCAGACGGCCAAACACGACCAGTTCCGCCAGTGAGTTAGAGCCAAGGCGGTTTGCGCCATGCAGGCCGACGGATGAACATTCACCCACAGCAAAGAGCCCCTTAATGCGGGTCTCACACTGCTGGTCGGTTTCGATACCGCCCATCGTATAATGCGCGGTAGGGCGTACCGGAATGGGGTCTTTTACCGGGTCCACGCCAACATAGGCTTTTGCCAGTTCGCAAATAAATGGCAGCCGCTCCAGCAGTTTTTTCTCACCCAGATGGCGCAAGTCAAGATGGACGACATCGCCGCGTGGGGTCGAAATAGTGTTGCCTTTACGCCATTCATGCCAGAACGCCTGCGATACTTTGTCGCGTGGCCCCAGCTCCATATATTTGTTTTTCGGTTCGCCCAGCGGGGTTTCAGGACCCATGCCGTAATCCTGCAGATAGCGGTAGCCGTTTTTGTTGACCAGAATACCGCCTTCGCCACGGCAGCCTTCCGTCATCAAAATACCGGAGCCCGGTAGCCCGGTGGGGTGATACTGGACAAACTCCATATCACGCAGCGGTACGCCGTGGGCAAGTGCCATGCCCATACCGTCGCCCGTGACGATACCGCCATTAGTGTTGTAACGATAAACACGGCCCGCACCGCCTGTTGCCATAACGACCGCGTTGGCACGAATCTGCACCAGCGTGCCTTCCATCATATTCATCGCCACCAGGCCACGCGCATGCCCATCGTCGACCAGAATATCCAGCACGAAGTGCTCGTCAAAACGCTGAATTTGCGGGAACTGGAGTGATGCCTGAAAGAGGGTATGCAGCATATGGAAGCCGGTTTTATCTGCGGCAAACCAGGTGCGTTCGATCTTCATACCGCCAAAGCGACGTACGTTGACAGAACCATCAGGGCGGCGGCTCCACGGGCAGCCCCAGAGTTCCAGCTGGGTCATTTCGGTGGGGCAATGACGGACAAAGTAGTCAACGACATCCTGTTCGCACAGCCAGTCGCCGCCGGCTACAGTGTCGTGAAAGTGGTACTCGAAGCTGTCATGATCCTGTGCAACGGCTGCGGAACCGCCTTCTGCGGCCACGGTGTGGCTACGCATGGGGTAAACTTTTGAAATAAGAGCGATTTTAGCATTTGGATTTGCCTGGGCGGCTGCTATGGCGGCACGTAAACCTGCACCACCCGCGCCAATTACAGCAAGATCGGCTTGAAAAGTTTGCACGACATTCCTCCTGATTATTGTTATTTCGCAACCCTTTCAGATCTGACGATGAGCCGGACCGGCCAGGGCCTCGAATACGATTCCACTGCTCCTTTATTGGTACGCATTATAATCTTAGGACTGTGAGGGAAATTTGACCTGTTCGATTTTTTTAACGTATGAATGGCCTAAAACATCATTGATTTTGATTAATTTAATTACAAAACCCCCGACCTTTAGTGTTTTTAGCTCCCGGCACTGAACCCTTATTCCGCTCAAAATTTGTCTCTCTGAGCCGATACGGGTAGACTTCGTGCCCTTGTCTGAATTCGGAGAAAGTACCATGAGCGAGACGGCAACCTGGCAGCCGAGCGCGTCCATTCCTAACTTATTAAAACGCGCAGCAATTATGGCGGAAATTCGGCGATTCTTTGCCGATCGCGGCGTGTTAGAGGTGGAAACGCCTTGTATGAGCCAGGCCACGGTAACTGATATTCATCTGTTCCCGTTTGAGACCCGTTTCGTTGGTCCCGGCCATTCTCAGGGGATGAATCTGTATCTGATGACCAGCCCGGAATACCACATGAAGCGCCTTCTGGCGGCAGGTTGTGGCCCGGTTTTCCAGTTGTGCCGTAGCTTCCGTAACGAGGAAATGGGGCGTCATCATAATCCTGAGTTCACCATGCTGGAGTGGTATCGTCCGCATTACGATATGTATCGTCTGATGAATGAAGTGGATGATCTTCTGCAGCAGGTGCTGGAGTGCCCGGCTGCGGAGTCGCTCTCTTATCAGCAGGCTTTCCAGCGTTACCTCGAAATTGATCCGCTTTCTGCCGATAAACCTCAACTGCGTGAAGTGGCGGCGAAGCTTGATTTAAGCAATATCGCAGACACTGAAGAAGACCGCGATACCTTGCTGCAACTGCTGTTTACTATGGGCGTCGAACCGCATATCGGCAAAGACCGTCCGGCGTTTGTTTACCACTTCCCGGCAAGCCAGGCCGCGCTGGCGCAAATCAGCACCGAAGATCATCGCGTGGCGGAACGTTTTGAGGTCTATTTCAAAGGCATTGAACTGGCGAATGGTTTCCATGAACTGACAGATGCCCGCGAACAGCAGCAGCGTTTTGAGCAGGATAATCGTAAGCGTGCCGCGCGTGGTCTGCCGCAGCAGCCGGTGGATACGAATCTGCTGGAGGCTCTGAAAGCGGGTATGCCGGATTGCTCCGGAGTGGCGTTGGGCGTTGATCGTCTGGTGATGCTGGCGCTGGGGGCAGAAAGCCTCGCTGAGGTGATGGCGTTTACCGTCGATCGTGCTTAAGGTAAATGCAAACGGCAACTAACAGGTTGCCGTTTTTGTGTCAAAGTAGCCCCGATGAGCGCAGCGCATCGGGGAAAGATTACACACTTCCCGCCGGACGACTCCCTTTCCCTGCCGATGTCAGCGTGCGCGCCGTGCGCTTGCCGTCCAGACTTTCAAGCCGCATCTGGAACGGTGGGAATGGCAGATCAATGCCATGCTCGCGGAAGCCCGCCAGAATCAACTGATGGATCTCATGGCGTAGCGGCATACGGTGCCCCATTTCGGCCGCGTAGATACGCAGTTCAAAAAGCTGAATCCCCTGCTGGAGATCAACCAGGAACACTTCAGGGGCAGGGTTATCAATCACAAACGTACAACGTTCCGCAGCGGTATAAAGGATCTGCGTGACCTCTTCGCTGTTGGCATCGGCAGGTGCCGGAACTGTCAGCACCACACGCGTTACCGAATCCGACAGCGACCAGTTGATAAACTGCTCGGTAATAAACGCTTTATTTGGCACGATGATCTCTTTGCGATCCCAGTCGCTGATCGTCGTGGCGCGGGTATTGATCTTCGTGACGCTGCCTGTCAGGTCGCGGATCGTCACGGTATCGCCGATGCGGATCGGTTTTTCAAACAGAATAATCAGACCTGAAATAAAGTTAGCGAAGATCTCCTGCAGGCCAAAGCCCAGACCAACACCGAGGGCGGCAACCAGCCACTGCAGTTTTGCCCATTCGATGCCGATCATTGAGAACCCCACCAGCCCGCCAAACAGCATCAGCAGGTATTTGGTGATGGTGGTGATGGCGTAACCAGTGCCTGGGGTGAGATCCAGGTGCTGTAACAGGGCAAGCTCAAGCAGCGCCGGGAAGTTGCGTACCAGTTGCGTGGTGATGATAAACACCAGAATGGCTATCAACACTGCGCCGAGGGTGATAGGTTCAAGGCTTTCCACTCCCTGCACCGTGGAGGTGACATCCCACAGGGAAATGTTCTCCAGGAAGCCGAACGCCGAGTGAATTTCTGACCACAGCACAATGACCGAGAGCAGCGCGATAAGCATCAGGATCGAGCGAACCAGGCGCAGTGATTGCACGCTAATGGCGTCCAGATCGAGCTCTTTTTCGTCTATCTCGACCGATCCTTCTGTGCTGGTGGAGTGCGGCGTCTCATCTTCGCCTTTCGCGCGCTGGGCGAGGATCTCCGCGCGACGATGCCGGGCACGATCAAACGCCAGACGGCGGCGCTGGATCAGCATCCAGCGGCGAATAATGTGATAGACCACCAGTAACAGGAACCAGATAGCGACGGAGGTCTCCAGACGCGCCAGTAGTGCCTGCGAGGTGGCCAGATAGCCCACCGCGGCCGCCATAATCGCAATGAGCGGCGCGCTCAGCAGCAGGTTCCACAGCAGGCGGTTCGGCATGTTGTCGCCCGAACCGGTTTTATCGACATAGAGCGGGATCCCGGCGCGTTTAAGGCTGAGTGTTACGACCGCCAGCGCGCCACAAATCAGAATAAAGCAGAGCCTCCCCAGGGATCCGGAAAACTCCCTGTCATTGAGGTTATCGAACATAATCAGCGCCATAATCAATGGCACGATAAAACCAATGCTCATCAGATAATTGCGCATTCCACGCGCCACACGATGACGCGGCCAGCCGAAATGGGCGACAAATAACCCGGTTGGACGGGCAAAGGTGGCGCAAATCATGACGACCCACAGTAGCGGAACGGTCGCGGTGACCCCGTCGCCAATCGCCACGGCCAGGGGATAAGGCCAGGCTTCCCGTAAGCCGTAACCGAGCGTCGCCCACAGTACGGGAAGTGGAAGGGCGACCAGAATCGACCAGAACACAGTACGCATTGTCAGCCAGAAATGGTCCTGGGTGACTTTGCCGACTTTGGCGCTGGAACGCTCCAGGAAACGGGTGAAATGCTTACGTGAGTAGAGGCTAAAACCCACGAGGATGAGCGCGCCGAAAAGCGGGAACAGGGTCTCTTTGCTGGTCAGCATCATCACGCTGGCTTTACCGAGCTGGCTAAAGGTATCCAGCGAGATCAGGCGTCGCAGATCCTGCACGATTTCAACCGGCCAGCTCAGGCTCATCGGACTGACGTCTGCCGTCCAGAAAAGGTAGCGGTGCGTGGCTTCATTCACCTCGCGCAGCGCATCCTCGAGCTGGCTATTGGATACTTTAAGCTTCGTCAGCTCCAGTATCAGCGTGTCACCGCCCTGCAGTAATGAGGAGAGGAGCTCGCGCTGCGTGCGCAATTGGGCATCAAGGATACGGCTCTGCTCAGTCGTCAGTTGCTGGCCGTCAGCCTGGCGAATCTGCCGCAACTGAGGTTGCTTGTTCATCAGATCTTCATAGCGCATCCGATGTACCCGCAGCTGGGCCATTTCCGTATCGAGCTGCTGGGGTTTAGGCATCTCCGGCAATCGGGCTACCTGAGCACGCAACGCTTCGCCCAGCATATTTGACGCGCCCAGCCACTGTGACTGCTCGCGCAGGGTGTTGAGTGCCTGACGAACCTGCAACATCTGATTGGTCGCCTGACGCTGCTGTGAGGCGACCAGGTCCATGCGCTGAGCCTGCTGATTCAGCGCCTGCGACAGCTCACGGTTGATCTTAAACTGTTCAACAATACCCGGCGGCAGGTTGTCGCTGTTTTCCGCCAGTTGTTCGGTACTCTCCAGCGCCTGTTCGGCTTCACGCTGACGCTGGCTGTTAAGCTGATTGCGCAGGGCCTGCAGGTAAGCATCCAGTTGTTGTGCCTGCTTTTGGGCCAGCTCGGAGCGCATCCGCGCGAGTTCCTGACGGTTATTCGCCGATAGCTGTGCCAGCTCCAGTTCATCGACCAGCGCCCTCAGCCTGGCAGACTCTGCCTGCGCACTGAGATTTTGCGCCTGGGCGAGCGGCGTATTGCTGGTTTGCGCGCCGATGCGGCGTTCAACTTCATTTACCTGACGGCGGGTGTCCGTTTGCTGTTGCGGAAGCTGGCTTAGCGAATCATTAATTTCCCGGGCACGCTCCTGCTCTTGTTGCGCCTGGCGGGTTTTCTCCAGCAATTGACTGCTGACCTGCAGAATTTCCTGATTTAGCGCATCGGTACTTATATTGGCAGGCACCGATTTTGGCTCATCGCGCAGGTTATCTAACTGCGAGCGTAATGTCCGGGATAGTTTGGGGAAATTATCGATAACATCTTGATATTGTTGAGCGCGCTCAAGCGAACCTTTACGTTCTTCAAGCGCGTTCAGCGCGGCCTGGAGCACTTCGACGGTTTCAGCCTGATCGGGGGTGGCTTTTGCCGCTTTAGCTTGTTCCAGTTCTTGCGAGATTTGTTTGGCATCGGGGGCCGTTGCTGCGTTGGCCCCCAGGCTGAGGCACCAGGCCATCAGGAAAATGATAATCAGGCGCACTACAGCTTACCTTCTTCGTTAAACTTCGTCTTTCTTGTCGTCTACCAGCGGGCTTGCATCCAGCTCGGCGGCAATTTCTTCTGCCGGCAGAGGCGTCGGTTCAGCCTCCGGCGTGAACAGCGTTTCGGTGGAGACGGCCAGCGGCTCGCCGATTTTGGTCACAGACAGGCTTTGCAGATGTTCCGCCAGATTCACTTTACCAGGGGCGAACAGGTTAATCACCGTTGAACCCAGCTTGAAGCGGCCCATCTCCTGGCCTTTCAGCAACGCAACTGCGCCATCACTCTCGCCTGCAGGCCAGGTCCAGCGCTTGATGATGCCTTCGCGCGGCGGCGTGATCGTACCAGCCCAGACGGTTTCAATACTGCCGACAATCGTGGCCCCGACCAGAATCTGTGCCATCGGGCCAAATTCGGTATCAAACAGACAGATGACGCGTTCATTACGGGCAAACAGATTCGGCACGTTTTGCGCGGTCAGGTGGTTAACTGAAAACAGGTCGCCTGGAACATAAATCATTTCCCGCAGGATGCCATTACACGGCATATGCACGCGGTGATAGTCACGCGGTGACAGATAAGTGGTAGCAAAAGAACCATTACGGAACAGGTCCGCCATCAGGTAGTTGCCTGCCAGCAGAGCTTCAAGGCTGTAATCGTGGCCTTTGGCTTGCAGGATTTTATCGTTTTCAATTTTACCAAGCTGGCTTATCACGCCGTCTGCGGGCATGACCAGGATGTTCGGATCGGTGTTCAGCGGGCGAACATCGTCACGTAAAGGACGCACAAAGAAGTCGTTGAAGGTGCGATAGCTGGCAGTGTCCGGCTTTTGCGCCTCTTTCATATCGACTTTGTAGTATTTGACGAACAGATCAATAACCAGTTTGGTCAGCCAGCCTGCGCGTTTGCTTGCGCCCCAGCCCGCCAGGCGAGTGAGCCACAGTTTCGGCAGAATGTATTGAAGCGAAAGTTTAAATGAGTTTAACAAAGTAGCCTCCAGGCCATTGTTTTTGTCGTTCCTGACCCGGCGCTATCGCCAGGTCTTTGCAAAAAAGGGGACGATTCTAACGACGCTTAGCTTAGTTGTCAGTCATCGGATTCAGAAAAGCTTTTACGCGTTTTTACTTGTGTCATGCTTTCGAGAATACGGTGATAATTTTCGAACCGTGTTTCGGCGATTTCTCCCTTCTCGACGGCTTCGCGAATGGCGCAGCCCGGATCGCTGGCGTGTTTACAGTCACGGTATTTGCAATGCCCGATATAGTCATGGAATTCGACAAAGCCGTTAGTAATTTGTTCCGGCTCCAGATGCCAGAGCCCAAATTCACGCACCCCAGGAGAATCAATGACATCACCGCCGTGCGGGAAGTGATAAAGACGTGCTGCCGTCGTCGTGTGCTGGCCCAGACCGGAATTATCAGAGACATCATTTGTCAGGATTTGGTCTTCATGCAGACCGAGCAGGGCGTTCAACAGGCTCGATTTGCCCACCCCGGACTGTCCGGCGAAGATACTGATGCGGTCAGTTAATGCCTCTTCAAGCGGTTGCAGCCCGTTCTGAGTATGGCTGGATACCATCAAAACGCGATAACCGATTTTGCGGTAGATATCCATTTGCTCATTCACAAAGGCCATGCCTTCATCGTCCAGCAGATCGATTTTGTTCAGAACGATCAGCGGTTCAACGTCCAGCGCTTCGCAGGCAACCAGATAGCGATCAATAATATTCAGCGAGAGTTCCGGCAGGATGGCGGAAACGATCACGATCTGATCGATATTTGCCGCGATCGGTTTTACCCCATCGTAAAAATCAGGCCGGGTCAGTACGGAGCTGCGATCATGTACCGCTTCGACAATGCCTTTTACCGTAACGCCTTCAGCAGCCTCTTTACCCGGACGCCAGACGACGCGGTCGCCCGTGACCAGTGAACGAATGGTACGACGAATATTGCAACGGTGTACGGTGCCATCCACGGATTCAACATCCGCGTGCATGCCGAAGCGGCTGATTACTATGCCCTCAGACGGCTCGCCAAACAGGTTGTCATCGTAGTCGGCTTTCTCCGCAGACGTTTTTAACCGACGCTGATGATTCGCGTTGACGCGGCGTTGTTGTCCTTTGGAGAGTTTATTTTTACTCAATCGTACTGGCTCCTGGTCGCCCCGGATGGGCAAAACCTTTATGATACACGCTATTTTAGATGAATATAGTCACGCTGAATATGACGCGAGAAGGGTGGAAAATAGCATGAGTGCAAATGAAAACAACCTGATTTGGATCGATCTGGAGATGACCGGTCTGAATCCGGAACGCGATCGTATTATTGAAATCGCAACCCTGGTCACCGACGCAAATCTGAATATCCTGGCGGAGGGGCCGACAATTGCGGTTCATCAGTCTGACGCTCAGCTGGCGCTGATGGATGACTGGAACGTACGCACCCATACCGGCAGTGGCCTGGTGGAACGCGTCAAGGCAAGCCAGTTCGATGATCGTGCGGCAGAACTGGCGACCATCGAATTTCTGAAAGCGTGGGTGCCGGCGGGCAAGTCGCCAATCTGTGGCAACAGTATCGGTCAGGACCGTCGTTTTCTGTTTAAGTATATGCCGGAACTGGAAGCTTACTTCCACTATCGTTATCTGGACGTAAGCACGTTAAAAGAGTTAGCGCGTCGCTGGAAACCGGAAATTCTCGACGGTTTCAAAAAGCAGGGCACGCACCAGGCGATGGACGACATACGCGAGTCTGTGGCTGAGCTTGCTTACTATCGCGAACATTTTATTAAGCTATAAAAATGCTGTCCGGATGGATGAAAAAGGGAGTAAGGTAGTCCGTCCGGTGCAAAAACAGGCAAGATGACGAATAATCGAGCACTTGAGCGAAAAATTTAAAAAATCGTTTTCGGGGGGCTTGCAGGAGAAAGGAATTCTCGTATAATGCGCCTCCCGTGACGACACAGAAATGTGAAATTACGACAGCAAGAAAAATGATGTTTGCGGGAATAGCTCAGTTGGTAGAGCACGACCTTGCCAAGGTCGGGGTCGCGAGTTCGAGTCTCGTTTCCCGCTCCAAAATTTGAAAAGTATCGAAAGATACGCACCACCCAAGCGGGAATAGCTCAGTTGGTAGAGCACGACCTTGCCAAGGTCGGGGTCGCGAGTTCGAGTCTCGTTTCCCGCTCCAGATTTTTACTCCATTAAATTATCCACAGCGGAAAGCACATGCTGCGGACGATTTTTTTCGCACTTAGATATTCTTGTAAACAGACTTATCCACAGAACGCCTGCCTTCATTTGAAATCCCAATCGCTTCGCCTGATGAATAGTATCAATTTAACTTTATGAATTATTTAATAAAAAATTCATCGTGAATTGTTAATGGGATCACTTGACGATTTTGTGGCCATTGAAACGCAATGTGTTTTTAATTTTATTCACAAGCTGTGGATGGCTCAGGCGTCACGCGTTAAACCCTTTTCGATGACCCTCACAAGGCGTTGTTTCTTCGGTGTCTGCACTTCCACCACGCAGGCATTTCGTTTTTCCAGCTGTTGCGCAATGGCCCATTCTATATGTTCATCCAGAAGTGGGTGCTCACCCCGGCGTTGTTCCAGCGCACGTATATTGGTTTCATCCCAGGGGGCATTGCCCAGCGCGACCGCAATATTACGCAGCCAGCGTAGATGACCAATACGGCGAATCGCCGATCCTTCAGTCACTTTCAAAAACCAGCTCTCACTCCAGGCAAATAATTCAATCAGTTCCGGTGAATGGAGTGCCTTGCGTGGGCTGAAATCAGCTTCGTCGGTTAATTGTGAGAAACGGTTCCACGGGCAGATAAGCTGGCAGTCGTCGCAACCATAGATGCGGTTACCGATTAACGGACGGAACTCCTCTGGAATCGCCCCTTCCAGTTCAATGGTGAGATAAGAGATGCAGCGACGCGCATCGACCGTATAGGGCTCGACAATCGCTCCTGTCGGGCAAATGGTGAGGCAGGCCACGCAGCGACCGCAGTTCTCTTCAACGGGCTGGTCGACAGGCAGCGGTAAATCAATGAGTAATTCTCCCAGGAAGAAGAATGATCCGGCCTGGCGATTAAGGATAAGTGAGTGCTTACCTACCCAGCCAAGCCCGGCTTTTTCAGCTAACGGGCGCTCAAGAATGGGCGCAGAATCCACAAAGGGTCTAAAATTCAGCGAAGCACAATGCTGCTGGATCTTTTCACCGAGTTGCTTTAATCGGTTACGCAGCAATTTATGATAATCGCGGCCCAGCGCGTAGCGGCTGACATAGCCCAGCGTCGGGTTTTTAAGTGTGCTGGCGAAGGCGGCATTTGCGGGAAGGTAATTCATCCTTACGCTGATGACCCGCAAGGTGCCGGGCAGAAGCTCGTGCGGGCGGGCGCGCATCATACCGTGTCGCGCCATCCACTCCATTTCGCCATGATATTGTTTGTCCAGCCATGCCTGCAGCTTAGGCTCGCTGGCGGAAAGGTCAGTGTCGGCGATCCCGACCTGCTGAAAACCCAGTTCAGTACCCCACTGTTTGATGCTGTGCGCTAATTGATTGAGATCGAGGGGCTCTGACATGACGGACCATACAATGAAGAAATACGCAGCAAGTATACCACACTCCATCTGGCCTGCGGATGAACTGCGGCGCGCGGAAAAGGAGGCGGCAGATAGCCTGGGGATTACGCTGTTTGAACTAATGCAGCGTGCGGGCGAAGCCGCGTTCAATGTCGCGCGGGAACACTACGCTACAACGCGGCACTGGCTTGTGCTGTGCGGTCATGGCAACAATGGCGGGGATGGCTATGTTGTCGCGCGTCTGGCAGCGGCTGCGGGTATCGGGGTGACCTTGCTGGCTATTGAGGGGAATAAGCCGCTGCCGGAAGAGGCACAGGCGGCGCGAGAGGCCTGGCTGAATGCGGGCGGCGTCATCCATGCCGCGGATATTGTCTGGCCTGATGACGTCGATCTGATTATTGATGGTTTACTGGGTACGGGGCTAAACAGCACCCCACGAGAAGCTATCGCGGCTCTGATAACCCAGGCAAATGCGCATCCTGCCCCGGTACTGGCATTGGATATTCCTTCCGGGCTGCAGGCCCGGACCGGTACAACGCCCGGCGCGGTCATAGAGGCTGCGCACACCGTCACCTTTATCGCCCTGAAACCGGGGCTGCTGACTGGTAAGGCCCGCGATGTTGTCGGCGTGCTCCATCAACATGCGCTGGGGCTGGAAAACTGGCTGGCCGGGCAGGAGACCTTACTGACCAGGGTTGATGCGAGCTTCCTTACCCACTGGTTTACCCCGCGCCGCCCCACCTCTCATAAGGGTTCTCATGGTCGACTGGTTATCATTGGCGGCGATCATGGCACGGCTGGCGCTATCCGCATGGCGGGCGAAGCGGCGCTGCGGGCGGGAGCGGGACTGGTGCGAGTCCTCACGCGTAGCGAAAATATTGCGCCCATCATGACAGCTCGACCGGAGCTGATGGTCCATCAACTCACGCCGCAAAGCCTTGAAGAGAGTCTGGAATGGGCCGATGTGGTGGTTATTGGGCCGGGGCTTGGTCAGCAAGAGTGGGGCAAAAAAGCCCTGCAAAAAGTTGAGAATTTCCGCAAACCGATGCTCTGGGACGCCGATGCGCTGAACCTTCTGGCAATCAATCCCGATAAACGTCACAATCGCATCCTGACGCCACATCCTGGCGAGGCAGCGCGTCTGCTTGGCTGCTCCGTTGCAGAAATTGAAAGTGATCGCTTACTTTCTGCGCAACGTCTGCTACAACGATACGCAGGTGTTGTCGTTCTGAAAGGTGCGGGCACGGTGGTGGCGGGCGTTGACGGCAAGGTCAGTATTATTGATGCCGGCAATGCGGGTATGGCCAGCGGCGGCATGGGAGATGTGCTGTCTGGTATTATCGGTGCACTGCTGGGGCAGAAACTTGAACTGTATGATGCGGCCTGCGCAGGCTGTCTCGCCCATGGCGTCGCGGCAGATGTGCTGGCGGCGCGACAGGGGATGCGGGGTATGCTGGCAACCGATCTTTTTTCCACGCTGGTGCGTGTTGTTAACCCGGACGTTATTGAAACAGAAGATGATGAATCGAGTAATTCCTTTACCTGACGAGCAAGCGACCCTGACTTTAGGGCAACGTATGGCACAGGCTTGCAATGGCGCGACAGTGATTTACCTGTATGGCGACCTGGGCGCGGGTAAAACCACTTTTAGCCGGGGCTTTCTGCAGGCCCTGGGTCACCACGGGAACGTAAAAAGCCCGACCTATACACTGGTTGAACCCTACACACTCGATAAGCTGAATGTGTACCACTTCGACCTGTATCGTCTTGCGGATCCTGAGGAGCTCGAATTTATGGGGATCCGCGATTACTTTGCCAACGACGCTATCTGCCTGGTCGAGTGGCCGCAACAAGGTGCGGGTGTGCTGCCTGACCCGGATGTCGAAATTCATATTGATTACCAGGCGCAGGGGCGTGAGGCGCGCATTACTGCTGTATCCTCATCTGGCGATGCATTACTGGCACGTTTGGCCGGTTAATCTAAGGGATGACGGGATGATTTATCGCGTTAAAAGTTGGCTAATGACCGCGCTGATTTTATTCAGCATGCAGGTCGGTGCGGCGAGTTTATCAGATATTCAGGTTTCCAATGGGGATAACCAGGCCCGTATCACATTCAGTTTTATGGGCGACCCGGAATATGCCTTTTCTCAGGAAGGGAAGCGTAGCGTTGCGCTGGATATCAAACAAACCGGTGTCATTCAGGGACTGCCGCTCCAGTTCAGCGGTAACAATTTGGTCAGAAGCATTCGTTCGGGCACGCCGAAAGATAGCCAGTCGTTACGTCTGGTGGTCGATTTAACGCAAAACGGTAAAACCCGGGCGGTGAAACAGCAAAGCGGCGCAGGATATACCGTGGTGTTTACTATTGATGCTGATGTGCCGCCACCGCCGCCACCGCCAAAAGTAGTGGCAAAACGCGTTGAGACGCCTGCCGTCACGCCACAACCAGTGCAGAGCCAAACCGGGCGTAATCCTTTTAGCGCCAGCAATGATCGCATTACCAGTGTAACCAGCAGCAATACGGCGGTTCGTCCTGCGGCGCAAGCGCGTGCGGCTTCCGGTGACAGTAAAGTCATTATTGCTATTGATGCCGGCCACGGCGGGCAGGATCCGGGCGCGATTGGACCGGGTGGCACCCAGGAGAAAAACGTCACTATCTCCGTAGCGCGTAAACTGCGTACTTTGCTGAATGATGATCCCATGTTCAAAGCCGTAATGACGCGCGACGGCGATTACTTTATTTCGGTGATGGGGCGTTCGGATGTAGCACGTAAACAAAACGCAAACTTTCTGGTGTCGATACATGCGGATGCCGCACCGAATCGTGATGCCACTGGCGCCTCTGTCTGGGTGCTTTCTAACCGTCGCGCCAACAGTGAAATGGCGGGCTGGCTTGAGCAGCACGAGAAGCAGTCCGAGCTGTTGGGCGGAGCGGGCGATGTACTGGCGAACAGCCAGTCTGACCCCTACCTGAGTCAGGCGGTGCTGGATTTACAATTCGGCCATTCTCAGCGTGTCGGTTATGATGTCGCCAGTAGTATGATTACTCAGCTGGCGCGTATTGGCGCGCTGCATAAGCGACATCCGGAACATGCAAGCCTTGGTGTACTTCGCTCGCCGGATATCCCGTCGGTGCTGGTTGAAACCGGGTTTATCAGTAACAACAGCGAAGAGCGTATGCTGGGCAGTGATGAGTACCAGCAGCAGCTTGCGGAAGCGATCTACACGGGGTTGCGCAATTATTTCCTTGCGCACCCTCTGCAGTCTGCGCCGCAGAGTGGTACCGGACAAATGGCTAACGCCGCAGCGCCCGCCAGCGGATTGCTTAATTAAGGAGACTTCATGCCGATTCAGGTTTTGCCGCCACAGCTTGCGAACCAAATCGCCGCTGGCGAAGTGGTGGAACGCCCTGCGTCGGTGGTGAAGGAACTGGTGGAAAACAGCCTGGATGCGGGCGCGACCCGCATCGATATCGACATCGAACGCGGCGGAGCTAAGCTCATCCGCATTCGCGATAACGGCGGCGGCATTAAAAAAGATGAGCTGGCACTGGCGCTGGCTCGTCATGCCACCAGTAAAATCGCCTCGCTTGACGATCTTGAAGCCATTATCAGCCTGGGGTTTCGCGGAGAAGCGCTGGCCAGTATCAGCTCTGTTTCGCGTTTGACGCTCACCTCGCGCACCGCCGAACAGCAGGAGGCCTGGCAGGCTTACGCGGAAGGCCGCGATATGGACGTGACGGTTAAACCGGCCGCCCATCCCGTAGGCACCACGCTGGAAGTACTGGACCTCTTCTATAACACCCCTGCGCGGCGCAAATTCATGCGCACCGAAAAAACCGAATTTGGCCATATTGATGAAGTCGTACGACGCATCGCACTGGCGCGTTTTGATGTCACCATCAACCTGAGCCATAACGGTAAGATGATGCGCCAGTACCGTGCGGTGACCCAGAACGGGCAAAAAGAGCGTCGACTGGGGGCGATTTGCGGTACTGCATTTCTGGAGCAGGCGCTGGAAATCGAATGGCAGCATGGGGATCTGGCGTTACGTGGCTGGGTGGCTGAGCCCACGGCGACCACTTCCGCTTTTGCCGAAATTCAGTATTGCTACGTCAATGGCCGCATGATGCGCGATCGCCTGATTAACCATGCGATTCGCCAGGCCTGTGAAGACAAGCTTGGGGCCGATCAGCAGCCTGCATTTGTACTCTATTTAGAGATAGACCCGCATCAGGTTGATGTGAACGTACATCCGGCAAAACATGAGGTGCGTTTTCACCAGTCGCGGTTGGTCCATGACTTCATTTACCAGGGGGTGTTGAGCGTGCTGCAACAGCAGACCGCGACCACATTACCGCTGGAAGACGAACCTGCGCCTCGCCCGATACCGGAAAACCGCATTGCCGCCGGGCGCAATCATTTCGCCGAACCGTCGGTGATGCGCGAACCCGCGCCGCGAACGTCTGTATCGTCAGGGGCTTCTTCGGCAGGTTCTTCGCGTGCGCCTTCGTGGCCAAACGCACAGCCGGGTTATCAGAAGCAGCAAGGCGCGCTATACCGGCAGTTACTGGAAACTCCGGCTACGGAGCGTAAAGCGGATGTCGTAAAAGAAACTACTCCGGTTCTGGACGCACACAGCCAGAGTTTTGGTCGGGTATTGACGGTAGTTGCGCCCGCTTTTGCGTTGCTTGAGCGCGGCGGCCAGGTAGCGTTACTGGCATTACCCGTGGCGGAACGGTGGTTGAGGCAGGCGCAATTGTCGCCGACCAGTGGCCCGGTGTGCGGACAGCCGCTGCTCATTCCCGTGCGTCTAAAAGTTTCGGCGCAAGAGAATGCTGCGTTAAAACGCGCGCAGCCTGTCCTGGCCGAAATGGGTATCGAATTTGTGCCGGATGGTCAACATGTTACGATTCGCGCCGTGCCTTTACCCTTACGCCAACAAAATTTACAAATCTTGATTCCTGAACTGATAGGCTACCTGGCGCAGCAGACAGAGATTGATGCGATGAATGTTTCCCACTGGCTGGCCCGTCATCTGGCGAGCGACCACACCCAGTGGAATATGGCGCAGGCCATCAGCCTGCTTACCGACGTCGAGCGTCTTTGTCCGCATCTGGTTAAGACCCCACCAGATGGTTTGTTACAACCTGTTGATTTATCTATGGCGATGAATGCCCTGAAACATGAGTGATGTAAGCAAGGCTGGCCTGCCTAAGGCTATTTTTTTGATGGGGCCGACGGCCTCCGGCAAAACGGCGCTAGCCATTGAGTTACGTAAAGTTTTGCCAGTTGAGTTGATAAGCGTGGATTCAGCCCTTATCTATCAGGGGATGGACATCGGTACGGCGAAGCCGAATGCCGCTGAATTACGCGCCGCTCCGCACCGGTTGTTGGATATTCTCGACCCGGCGCAGGCGTACTCTGCGGCCGATTTTCGTCGCGATGCGCTGGCAGCAATGGCGGAGATTACCGCAGAAGGGCGCATTCCCCTGCTGGTAGGCGGCACAATGCTTTACTTTAAGGCGCTGCTGGAAGGGTTGTCCCCTTTGCCATCAGCGGACCCTGCGGTACGAGCAGAAATTGAAAGACAAGCAGCAGAGCGTGGATGGGACGCATTGCATCAGCAGTTACAGACCATTGATCCTGTAGCTGCAGCGCGAATCCATCCAAATGATCCGCAAAGGCTTTCCCGGGCACTGGAAGTTTTTTTCATTTCGGGTAAAACTTTAACAGATCTGACGCAAACGTCTGGAGAGACTCTGCCGTATCAGGTGCATCAGTTCGCCATCGCCCCGGCGAGCCGTGAACTGCTCCATCAGCGAATTGAGCAGCGTTTTCACCAGATGTTAGCTTCGGGTTTTGAAGCAGAAGTGCGGGCGCTTTTTGCTCGCGGAGATTTGCATACGGATATGCCTTCCATTCGTTGTGTGGGTTATCGCCAGATGTGGTCATATCTTGAAGGCGAAATATCCTACGACGAAATGGTTTACAGAGGTGTTTGCGCCACGAGGCAGTTAGCTAAGCGGCAAATAACCTGGTTGCGTGGCTGGGATGGCGTTCACTGGTTAGACAGTGAAAAGCCCCAGGAGTCATACAACGAAGTGTTACAGGTTATTGGTGCGATCGCGAATTGAATGTGTACAATCAAGTTGTATCGTGCGCAAAATTTTACGCAGTTTTCAGAACTCCCGGGTTCTAAGTACAAAACAAGCATATAAGGAAAAGATAGAATGGCTAAGGGGCAATCTTTACAAGATCCGTTCCTGAACGCACTGCGTCGGGAACGTGTTCCAGTTTCAATTTATTTGGTGAATGGTATCAAGCTGCAAGGGCAAATTGAGTCTTTCGATCAGTTCGTGATCCTGTTGAAAAACACGGTCAGCCAGATGGTCTACAAGCATGCTATTTCCACTGTTGTTCCGTCTCGCCCGGTTTCTCATCATAGCAACAACGCGGGCGGCGGCTCCAGCAGCAACTATCATCATGGTAGCAATGCACAGGCTTCTGCGCAGCAGGACAGCGAAGAGACCGAATAAGGTTGCTTGCTGTTTATCTACATCGGGGAGCCAGGGTTTCTGTGTTCCCCGCTGATCTTTTTTGAGGGTTTACGCTTGTTTGACCGTTATGACGCCGGTGAGCAGGCGGTACTGGTACACATCTATTTTTCGCAAGACAAAGATATGGAAGATCTCCAGGAGTTTGAATCCCTGGTCTCTTCCGCCGGTGTCGAAGCAATGCAGGTGATTACCGGGAGCCGTAAAGCACCGCACCCCAAGTATTTTGTTGGTGAAGGTAAAGCCGTTGAGATTGCGGATGCCGTAAAAGCGACGGGCGCTTCCGTCGTGCTCTTTGATCATGCGCTGACCCCAGCCCAGGAACGTAACCTGGAGCGTTTATGTGAATGCCGCGTCATCGATCGCACGGGGCTGATATTAGACATTTTTGCCCAGCGTGCGCGTACCCATGAGGGTAAGTTGCAGGTTGAGCTGGCACAGTTGCGTCACCTGGCGACACGCCTGGTGCGTGGCTGGACCCACCTTGAAAGACAGAAGGGCGGGATTGGTTTGCGTGGCCCGGGTGAAACCCAGCTCGAAACTGACCGCCGCCTTCTGCGTAATCGTATTACCCAGATCCTCTCGCGTCTCGAACGCGTTGAGAAGCAGCGTGAACAGGGACGTCGTTCCCGCACGAAAGCGGACATCCCAACGGTGTCGCTGGTGGGCTATACCAACGCCGGTAAATCCACCCTGTTTAATCAAATAACCGAGGCTCAGGTGTATGCCGCGGATCAGCTGTTTGCGACGCTCGATCCGACGCTACGCCGTATTGACGTCGCCGACGTAGGGGAAACCGTACTGGCGGATACCGTCGGTTTTATTCGCCATCTGCCGCACGATCTGGTGGCTGCGTTTAAAGCGACGTTGCAGGAAACCCGGCAGGCAACGCTGTTATTGCATGTCATTGACGCTGCGGATGTGCGTGTCGCGGAGAACATCGAAGCCGTGAATATTGTGCTTGAGGAGATCGATGCACATGAAATCCCGACGCTGCTGGTGATGAACAAAATCGATATGCTGGATGATTTTGAACCGCGTATCGACCGTGATGATGAAAATAAACCGATTCGGGTGTGGCTTTCCGCCCAGACCGGAGTCGGCGTACCACTGTTATTCCAGGCTTTAACAGAGCGGCTGTCTGGCGAGGTTGCGCAGCATACGTTGCGTTTGCCGGCAAAAGAAGGTCGTCTGAGAAGCCGTTTTTATCAGCTTCAGGCCATCGAAAAAGAGTGGATGGAGGAAGACGGGAGTCTGGGTATACAGGTGCGTATGCCGATTGTGGACTGGCGTCGCCTCTGTAAACAAGAACCGGCACTGGAAGACTACGTCGTCTGACCGGTTGGCCAGAAGGATTTTCCCCTTTTGGGGTACCAAAAATGATTTGGGTTGCAGCGCGGCGGCAACTGAAGGCAGTCGACAAAGAGGCAGCCCAAAGCATGAAGGGTAAAACCGCATAACAAATATGGAGCACATACATGGCGTGGAATCAGCCCGGTAACAACGGACAAGACCGCGACCCGTGGGGAAGCAGCAAACCAGGCGGCAACTCTGAGGGAAATGGAAACAAAGGCGGTCGCGATCAGGGGCCACCTGATCTGGATGATATCTTCCGTAAGCTGAGCAAAAAACTCGGCGGCCTGGGCGGTGGCAAAGGCACCGGTTCAGGTGGCGCAAGCCAACAACCTTCCGGCCCGCGTGGCCATGTTGGCGGCCGTATCGTCAGTATCGTTGCGGCTGCCGCCGTGATTATCTGGGCTGCCAGCGGGTTCTACACCATTAAAGAAGCGGAACGTGGCGTTGTAACCCGTTTCGGTAAATTCAGCCATCTGGTAGAGCCAGGTCTGAACTGGAAACCGACCTTTATTGATAACGTGACGGCGGTAAACGTCGAATCCGTTCGCGAACTGGCGGCATCCGGTGTCATGTTAACGTCCGATGAAAACGTCGTGCGTGTCGAAATGAACGTGCAGTACCGCGTAACCGATCCTGAACGTTACCTCTATAGCGTCACCAGCGCTGATGACAGCCTGCGCCAGGCGACGGACAGTGCCCTGCGTGGCGTTATTGGTAAATACAGCATGGACCGCATTCTGACGGAAGGCCGTACTGTTATCCGTAGCGATACCCAGCGTGAACTGGAAGAGACCATCAGACCGTACAACATGGGCGTCACGCTACTGGACGTCAACTTCCAGGCGGCACGTCCGCCAGAAGAGGTCAAATCCGCATTTGATGATGCGATTGCCGCGCGTGAAAACGAGCAGCAATTCATCCGTGAAGCGGAAGCGTATGCTAACGAAGTGCAGCCTCGTGCAAATGGTCAGGCGCAGCGTATCCTTGAAGAAGCGCGTGCGTATAAGACCCAAACCATTCTGGAAGCGCAGGGTGAAGTGGCTCGTTTTGCGAAGATCCTTCCTGAATATAAAGCCGCACCGGAAATCACCCGTGAGCGTCTCTATATCGAGACCATGGAAAAAGTGCTGAGCCATACCCGTAAGGTGCTGGTAAACGATAAAGGTGGCAACCTGATGGTTCTGCCGCTTGATCAGATGCTGAAAGGTGGGAATGCACCTGCGGCAAAGAGCGATAGCAGTGGCGCGAACAACCTCCTGCGCCTGCCGCCTGCGTCCTCTTCTGGTAACAGTGGTGCGAGCAATTCATCGTCCATCAGTCAGGGCGACATCATGGACCAACGCCGCGCTAACGCGCAGCGTAACGACTATCAGCGTCAGGGGGAATAACGATGCGTAAGTCAGTTATCGCGATTATCATTATCGCGCTGGTAGTGCTCTACACCTCTATTTTTGTCGTAAAAGAGGGTGAACGCGGGATCAAATTCCAGTTCAGCAGCGTAGTGCGAGACGGCGATAAAAAACCGGTAATTTATGAGCCGGGTCTGCATTTCAAAGTGCCTTTTATTCAGTCAGTTAAAATGATGGACGCGCGTATTCAGACGATGGATAACCAGGCCGATCGTTTCGTGACCAAAGAGAAGAAAGACCTGATTGTCGACTCGTACATCAAGTGGCGAATCAGCGATTTTAGCCGTTACTTCCTGGCGACAGGCGGCGGTGACGTCTCCCAGGCGGAAGTGCTGCTGAAACGTAAGTTCTCGGACCGTCTGCGTTCTGAAATTGGTCGCCTGGATGTGAAAGACATCGTGACCGACTCCCGTGGTCGCCTGACGCTGGAAGTGCGTGACGCGCTGAACTCCGGTTCCGCAGGTACGGAAGACGAAGTGGCCACGCCAGGAGCGGATAACGAGATCGCGAAAGCGGCGGAGCGCGTTCAGGCCGAAACCAACGGCAAGGTTCCGGCGGTGAACCCGAACAGTATGGCGGCGCTGGGTATTGAAGTTGTTGATGTGCGTATCAAGCAGATCAACCTGCCAACCGAGGTTTCGGAAGCGATCTTCAACCGTATGCGCGCTGAGCGTGAAGCGGTAGCCCGTCGCCATCGTTCGCAGGGTCAGGAAGAAGCTGAAAAACTGCGCGCAGCGGCCGATTATGAAGTCACGAAGACACTGGCGGAGTCTGAGCGCCAGGGCCGTATTCTGCGTGGTGAAGGCGATGCCGAAGCGGCGAAACTGTTTGCTGACGCCTTTAGTCAGGATCCAGACTTCTACGCATTTATTCGTAGCCTGCGTGCTTACGAAAGCAGTTTCCAGAGCAACCAGGATGTGATGGTGCTCAGCCCGGATAGCGATTTCTTCCGTTACATGAAGACACCGACTTCCGCGACACGCTAAACTGACCTCATCGGTTTTCGAAGTAAAAACCACCGGCCCATCAGGGCGGTGGTTTTCTTTTTATAAGGATAAAAAATGAACGCAACAATCTGGCTGGCACTGGCGCTCGTGCTGGTATTTGAAGGGCTCGGTCCGATGCTTTATCCCCGAGCCTGGCGGCGAATGATTGCCACGATGAGCACATTGCCAGATAACCTGTTGCGCCGCTTTGGAGGGGGTCTTGTGGTCGCCGGTATCGTTATCTACTACATGTTGAGGAAAACGATTGGCTGATCAAAAAACGGTCGGATTTGCCTCATTTTGGGTACAAAAAGTGCTGTATATCTGAAAAAGCGATGGTAGAATCCATTTTTAAGCAAACGGTGATTTTGAAAAAATGGGTAACAACGTCGTCGTACTGGGCACCCAATGGGGTGACGAAGGTAAAGGGAAGATTGTTGATCTTCTGACTGAACGGGCTAAATATGTTGTTCGCTACCAGGGCGGTCACAACGCAGGCCATACTCTCGTAATCAACGGTGAAAAAACCGTCCTCCATCTTATTCCATCAGGCATTCTTCGTGACAATGTGACCAGCATCATCGGTAACGGTGTTGTGCTGTCTCCTGCCGCGCTGATGAAAGAGATGAAAGAACTGGAAGACCGTGGTATCCCGGTTCGTGAACGTCTGCTGCTCTCCGAAGCATGCCCGCTGATCCTTGATTATCACGTCGCGCTCGATGTGGCACGTGAGAAAGCGCGCGGTGCGAAAGCTATCGGCACCACTGGTCGTGGTATCGGACCTGCTTATGAAGATAAAGTTGCTCGCCGCGGTCTGCGTGTTGGTGACCTGTTCGATAAAGCGACCTTTGCTGACAAACTGAAAGAAGTGATGGAATATCACAACTTCCAGCTGGTGAATTTCTATAAAGTTGAAGCGGTTGACTACCAGAAAGTGCTGGATGATGTCATGGCGATTGCCGACATCCTCACTGCAATGGTGGTTGATGTTTCCGATCTGTTGGATCAGGCGCGTCAGCGCGGCGACTTCGTGATGTTCGAAGGTGCGCAGGGTACGCTGCTGGATATCGACCACGGTACCTATCCGTACGTAACTTCGTCTAACACCACCGCAGGTGGCGTGGCGACCGGCTCTGGCCTGGGTCCGCGTTATGTGGATTACGTTCTGGGTATCATCAAAGCTTACTCCACGCGCGTGGGTGCGGGTCCGTTCCCGACTGAACTGTTCGATGATATCGGCGAGTTCCTGTGCAAACAGGGTAACGAGTACGGTGCAACCACTGGTCGCCGTCGTCGTACTGGCTGGCTGGATTCTGTTGCTGTACGTCGTGCAGTACAGATCAACTCCCTGTCTGGCTTCTGCCTGACCAAGCTGGACGTTCTGGACGGCCTGAAAGAAGTGAAGATTTGTGTTGCTTACCGTATGCCGGATGGCCGCGAAGTAACAACGACTCCGCTGGCGGCAGACAACTGGGAAGGTATTGAGCCGATTTATGAAACCATGCCTGGCTGGTCTGAATCGACCTTTGGCGTGAAAGAGCGTAGCGGGTTACCGCAGGCGGCGTTGAATTACATCAAACGTATTGAAGAACTGACTGGCGTACCGATCGATATTATCTCTACCGGTCCGGACCGCACAGAAACCATGATCCTGCGCGACCCATTCGACGCGTAATGATCTCTGGGGCTTGCCTGGCAGGCCCCACTCTTCCTGCTTTTTTCCCCTTCAGTTCAAATAAATTAGCGGCATCACTGTTGGCTGGTTTATCATCAATAGAGTCAATACCTGTAGGTATCTCACCTTTCTCCCTTTTTACTGAGGTAGATGTGCAGTTAACAAGTTTTACGGATTACGGATTACGCGCGCTGATTTACATGGCTTCCTTGCCGGAAGGAAAGATGACCAGCATTACCGAAGTCACTGAAATTTATGGTGTGTCCCGTAATCATATGGTCAAAATAATCAATCAACTTAGTCGTGAAGGTTACGTTGCTGCCGTCAGAGGAAAAAACGGCGGGATACGCCTTGGTCGCGCGGCGAAAGATATCTGCATTGGCGATGTCGTGCGTGACCTGGAACCACTGGCACTGGTTAACTGCAGCAGTGAGTTTTGCCATATTACTTCCGCCTGCCGCCTTAAGCGGGCGCTTTCTAAGGCTGTGCAAAGTTTTCTCAAGGAGCTGGATAACTACACGCTGGCCGATTTGGTTGAAGAGAATCAACCGCTTTACAAATTACTGCTGGTGGAACAATAAAAGCCCTGACTATTTCACGGTACATCGCGGCGGCAACTGAGCGAATTTCCCCGACGCTTACATCAGTAAGTGACGGGGTGAGTGAAGCAAGCCAACTAAGAGGTAGCGTAAAAGATGACGGGACTTTCACCAGAGATGACAACGGAGGAACCGCTATGTCACACGATCCTTTCCAGGAACGCGAAGCTGAAAAATACACAAACCCCATCCCCAGCCGCGAATTTATCCTCGAACATTTAACAAAACGTGAAAAACCTGCCAGCCGTGAAGAACTGGCAATTGAACTCAATATCGAAGGCGAAGAGCAAAACGAAGCACTGCGCCGCCGCCTGCGCGCCATGGAGCGCGACGGACAACTGGTCTTTACCCGCCGTCAGTGTTACGCCTTGCCAGAACGCCTTGATTTGCTTAAAGGAACGGTTATTGGTCACCGCGATGGCTACGGTTTCTTGCGCGTAGAAGGCCGCAAAGACGATCTGTACCTCTCCAGCGAACAGATGAAAATGTGTATCCACGGCGATCAGATTCTGGCTCAGCCTTTGGGTGCTGACCGTAAAGGTCGTCGTGAAGCGCGCGTCGTGCGCATCCTGGTGCCAAAAACCAGCCAGATTGTCGGCCGCTACTTTACTGATGCGGGCGTCGGCTTTGTGGTGCCGGATGACAGCCGTCTGAGCTTCGACATCCTCATCCCACCAGAAGAGATTATGGGCGCACGCATGGGTTTTGTGGTGGTGGTTGAACTCACCCAGCGCCCGACCCGTCGCACTAAAGCCATCGGTAAAATCGTCGAGGTGCTGGGCGATAACATGGGTACCGGCATGGCTGTCGATATGGCGCTGCGCACTCATGAAATCCCGTATGTCTGGCCGCCAGCGGTTGAAAAGCAGATCTCCGGCCTGAAAGAGCAGGTGCCGGAAGAGGCGAAAGCGGGTCGTGTTGATCTGCGTAACTTGCCGCTGGTCACCATCGACGGCGAAGACGCTCGCGACTTTGATGATGCTGTTTATTGTGAAAAAAAACGCGGCGGCGGCTGGCGTTTGTGGGTGGCCATCGCCGATGTGAGCTATTACGTCCGCCCTGGCACACCGCTGGATGACGAGGCGCGTAGTCGCGGTACATCGGTCTATTTCCCTTCTCAGGTAGTACCGATGCTACCGGAAGTGCTCTCTAATGGTCTCTGCTCGCTTAACCCGCAGGTTGACCGTCTGTGCATGGTCTGCGAAATGACCGTCTCGACAAAAGGGCGTCTGACTGGCTTTAAATTCTACGAAGCGGTGATGAGCTCTCATGCGCGTCTGACTTACACCAAAGTCTGGCATATGTTGCAGGGCGATCAGGAACTGCGCGAGCAGTACGCGCCGCTCGTGAAGCACATCGAAGAGTTACACAACCTTTATAAAGCGCTCGATCAGGCTCGCGCCGAGCGCGGTGGCATCTCGTTTGAAAGTGAAGAAGCTAAATTTATCTTCAACGCCGAGCGTCGC
Source organism: Phytobacter palmae (assembly GCA_900112785.1). Lineage (GTDB taxonomy): Bacteria > Pseudomonadota > Gammaproteobacteria > Enterobacterales > Enterobacteriaceae > Phytobacter > Phytobacter palmae. The sequence continues at coordinate 115,401 of FONB01000001.1, forward strand.
ATTGAGCGTATCGAGCAGACGCAACGTAATGATGCGCACAAGCTCATCGAAGAGTGCATGATCCTGGCCAACATCGCCGCCGCACGCTTTGTGGAAAAGGCCAGCGAACCAGCGCTGTTCCGTATTCACGATAAGCCGAGCAACGATGCGATTACCGCATTCCGCTCGGTGCTGTCCGAACTGGGACTGGAGCTGCCTGGCGGTGGCAAACCAGAGCCGCGCGATTATGCTGAGCTGCTGGAGTCCATCGCCGATCGTCCCGATCATGAGATGCTGCAAACCATGCTGCTGCGATCAATGAAACAGGCGGTCTACGATCCGGAAAACCGTGGTCACTTCGGCCTGGCGCTGCAATCGTATGCACACTTTACCTCGCCGATCCGCCGTTATCCGGACCTGTCGCTGCACCGTGCTATCAAGTATTTGCTGGCAAAAGAGCAGGGCCATAAAGGTAATAGCACAGAGACCGGCGGTTGGCACTACTCTATGGAAGAGATGCTACAACTGGGCCAGCACTGTTCGATGACCGAACGGCGTGCAGATGAAGCAACCCGAGAAGTCTCTGACTGGCTGAAGTGCGACTTTATGCAGGATCAGGTGGGTAACACCTTCTCCGGCGTGATCGCCAGTGTTACCGGTTTTGGTTTCTTTGTACGTCTGGATGACCTGTTTATCGATGGTCTGGTGCATGTCTCCACGCTGGATAACGACTACTATCGCTTCGACCAGGTCGGTCAGCGTTTGATTGGCGAATCAGGCGGTCAGACCTATCGTCTGGGCGACAAAGTGCAGGTTCGCGTGGAAGCGGTCAACATGGACGAGCGCAAGATCGACTTCTCGCTGATCTCCAGTGAACGCGGCCCGCGCAATGTCGGTAAAACCGCCCGTGAAAAGGCAAAAAAAGGCAGCGGTGCGAAACCGTCGGGTAAACGTCGTCAGACCGGTAAGAAAGTGAATTTCGAACCCGACAGCGCATTTCGTAAAGCGAAAGGCCCGGCGAAACCGAAGAAAGAAAAAAGCGTGAAAAAGCCCTCCGCGAAGACGCAAAAAATCGCTGCGGCGACCAAAGCAAAACGCGCCGCTAAAAAGAAAGCGGCTGAATAAGCTGCCATGAAATACCGTCTAATAACCCCTCTCAATCCAGAGGGGTTATTCTTTTTTAACGTAATATATTCCCGCTTGTAATAGAAGTTGTCTTCCGGACGGTTATTTCTCTGACTTAGCTAAATAATGAAAATCGATATTTATTATTGGTGATTAGCGCTCAGAATCTGATGTGTATAGTGACTCCCATCTGTTATTCGCTTATTTAGCAAGGAGTCGTTATGCATCTGGCGCGCTTTCCCCGACTTTCACTCGGCCATTTTCCTACCCCCCTGGAGCCTCTGAATAATCTTTCTGCATTACTGGGTGGTCCGAAAATATGGATCAAACGTGATGATGCGACAGGGCTTGCCAGCGGTGGCAATAAAACCCGTAAGCTGGAGTTTCTGCTGGCCGATGCGCTGGAGAAAAAAGCTGATGTGATCATTACCCAGGGGGCGACCCAGTCTAACCATGTGCGCCAGACCATTGCCGGCGCGGCGAAACTTGGGCTGGCTGCAAAAGTGCTGCTGGAAAAACGCGTCACCGATTTTGGCGAAGAGTATCAACGTTCCGGGAATGTCCTGCTGGATGATTTGCTGGGCGGTGAAATTGTTGCCCATCTTCCGGGCGGCACTGATATGCAGCAGGCGATGGAAGAGTATGCCTCGACGCTCCGTGAGCAGGGCCACAACCCCTACGTCATCCCTGGCGGTGGTTCTAACCCGATTGGCGCACTGGGCTACGTAGCCTGCGCTGAAGAGCTTCTTTACCAGTCTTCACAGTTACGTTTGCGTATTGATCATGTCGTGCACGCTACCGGCAGTACGGGTACACAAGCCGGGCTGGTCGCCGGGTTTACCGCCACCAACAGCCAGGTGCCTGTGCTGGGGATTAGCGTTCGCGCACCGAAGGCGAAGCAGGAGGAGAACGTCTGGAATCTGGCCTCGCGCACCCTGGCGTTGCTGGGCGTGCCGGGTGATCTGCCGCGTGAGGCGGTGGTGGCGAACAGCGATTACGTTGGTGACGGTTATGGCCTGCCAACTGAGAGCATGCTGGAGGCACTGACCCTCTTTGCCCGTCATGAAGGCATTCTTCTCGACCCGGTCTATTCCGGCAAAGGCGCGGCCGGGCTTATCGACCTGATTCGCAAGGGCCATTTCCGCAAGGATGAGAACGTAGTGTTTATCCACACTGGTGGTTCGGTTGGCCTGTTTGGTTACCGCCAGGTGCTGGAGGCGCATGCCCGTCATGGCTAAGCCCTTTTTGCTCGGCGTGCTGGGTGGCATGGGGCCGCTCGCCACGCTCGACTTTCAGCACAAATTGCTTGATGCCACACCGGCGCAGAGCGATCAGCACCATCTGCCGTCGGTAGTATGGAATGTGCCGCAAATCGCCGATCGGCAAAAGGCGCTGGCCGGGATTGGCCCGTCGCCGTTGCCTCAGCTACTTGAAGGCATTAAAAAACTGAATCAGGCGGGGGCGAGCCATATCGCTATCCCCTGCAATACCGCACACCACTGGTATTCGCAACTGAGCGCCGCCAGCGATGCGCCCATTTTGCATATCGTTGATGCCACCCTGGATGCGCTATTAACGGTGGCTAAAAAGCCCGAACGTGTCGGCATCATTGCCACTAAAGGGACGCTGGACGCAGGCTGGTATCAGCAACGACTCGCAGCTCAGGGTATTGAATCCATTACGCCCACCGAAGACGAACTGGCGGAGTGGTTTGTACCCGGATGCTATGCCGTGAAGCGAGGCAAACTGGCCGAGGGTGGCGAACTGCTCTCTTTGCAGGCGCTGGCGCTGATGGCGCGCGGCGCGCAGCAACTGGTGCTGGCCTGCACGGAGGTCCCGGTGGCTCTGCGCGCGGTGGATGCGCCATTTTTGCCACTCACCTACGACCCCGCACAAGCGCTGGCCGAACGATGTTCCCGCCTCTGGCAGGACTATCGCCTCACGCAACAGGCATAAAACAAGACACTTTAATTGATTATTTTCTCCTGTTTTGCAGGAGTGATGACATGCATTTATCTCAAGGAAAAAGAAATGAAAAAAACGCTCGGCATATTATTTGCAGCAGCCAGTCTTTGGACCAATATCAGTATGGCCGCCAATCCTCCAGAAGTCCGTGTGGCTTATAGCGGTGGCTCGCAGGTATTAATGTTGGCAAAAGCCGATGGCTCGTTAGATAAGGCATTACACAGCCAGGTGAAATGGGTGCAATTCGCTTCCGGTGCGGATGCACTTAATTATTTCGCCAGTAATGCGATTGATATTGCGAATTTCGGCTCCAGTCCGGCAACTGCGGGTATCGTGCGTAAATTACCGGTTGAAATTATTGGTGTCTCCGGTGTGATAGCCAGCTACGAGCGTTTAATTGGTAAAGAAGGCATCAACAATATTAAAGATATTGAAGGGAAACGCGTGGCCTATCCGCCGAACTCCACCGCGCAATATGCGCTGGAAGCGGCTATCAGCGTCAATAAACTGGATCGCAGCAAAATTACCCTCCTGCCATTGCGCCCGGCAGAGATGGTGGCGGCCTGGAAACGCGGTGATATTGATGCAGGCTATGTATGGGCGCCGTTTGCCCAGGAGCTGGAATCCTCCGGCGGCCACCAGGTCTTTGCCACTAAAGATCTGCAAAAAGATGGCTACCTGATTTACAACAACTACGTCGTACGTAAAGCCTTTGCGCAACAGTATCCAGAAACGGTAAGCGCCTTCCTGCGCGTACACCAGCAGAAAGTCGACGAGTTTAAGAAAGACCCGGAAAGCGCAGCGGCTATCGTAGCGAAAGAGGTAGGTGCACCGGTGACTACCGCGGCTAATACCCTGGGGGGGCTGGAGTATCCGACACTGGCCGATCAAGGCACGGCGGCCTGGCTGGGTAACGGCACAGATACCACGCATAGTGGTATCGGCAAGGCGCTCAGCAAAACGTCCAACTTTCTCGCAGGCATAGGCGAAATCCGCCAGCGTGATATCCCGGACAACTGGGATGCGGCCATCGACTCCCGTTACATCCGGGAAGCGGCAGCAAAATGAAAGTAAGTCAGCATATTGCCATCAGCGTGTTTTCGGTGGCGGTTTTCTTCGCACTCTGGCAACTGGCGGCCACCCGGCAATGGGTGGACCCGCTGTTGCTGCCGTCACTCACCGATATTGGCCTTACGGCACAAGAACTGCTGGCAGACGGCTATCGCCAGGTGCCGCTGTGGCAGCACGTAGCGGTGAGCCTGGCCCGCGCCCTGAGCGCTTTTGCCGTCGCGATTGTGTTGGGCATCCCGCTCGGGCTGTTGATGGGGCTTTCGCCCGGTTTGTCCGCGGTGCTTAACCCGTTCGTGCAATTCCTGCGCCCGTTGCCGAAAATCGCGCTGATCCCGCTGGCGGTGGTGTGGCTGGGGATTGGAGAAGCCTCGAAATTCTTCCTGATCTTTATCGCCACCTTCCTGAGCGTGGTGGTTGGCGCGTCGGCGGCGGTAGAGCGGATTGGCCGGGCGCGCATTCGTGTGGCGCAAACGCTGGGTGCGACAAAAGGGCAGATTTTCCTGCGTGTGGTGTTGCCGGACGCGCTACCGGATCTCTTCACCACCGTCAGGCTATCAATCGGCATTGGCTGGACATCGCTGATCGCTGCCGAGATGGTGGCGGCAAGTTCCGGCCTCGGCTGGATGGTGATTAATGCCAGCTCCTACTTACGCACCGATATCGTCATGCTCGGCATTCTGTTGCTGGGTGGAACGGGCTATCTGTTGGATTTATTACTGTTGGGACTGCAACGTCTGTTTGTCCCATGGGCGGGGAAAGAATAATGAGTGCCATCGCGCTGGAAAATGTCAGCCTCTCCTTTGCGGCAAAACCGCAGCCGTTTACGGTTCTGGAGGAGATCAATCTCACTCTGGATAAAGGGGAGTTTGTGGTACTGCTGGGGCCGTCGGGCTGCGGCAAATCCACTATCCTCAATCTTGTCGCCGGGTTTACCAAACCGGATAGCGGCCGCGTACTGGCGACCGGAAAACCCGTACAGCAGCCGGGGCCGGAGCGCGGCATGATCTTTCAGCAGCCAAACCTGTTCCCGTGGTTGTCAGTGCTGGATAACGTCACCTTTGGCCCGCGTCTGGGCCGTTATCAAAAAGAAGAGGTCAATGCCCGTGCGCTGGACTGGCTGAACCGCGTTGGTCTGAAAGGTTTTGAGCAGCATGCGCCGTGGCAGCTTTCCGGCGGTATGAAACAGCGTGTGGCGCTGGCCCGCGCCTGGCTGCCGGGGCCGGAGGTATTGCTCCTGGATGAACCCTTCGGGGCGCTGGATGCACAAACCCGCCTGATGATGCAGGAACTCCTGCGAGAGGCCTGGCTTACCACTGGCACCACGCTGCTGTTCGTCACCCACGATGTAGAAGAGGCGCTGTTTCTCGCTGACCGCATCCTGGTGATGTCGGCGAAACCGGGAAAAATCGTCGAAGAGATTGTCCTGCCCTTTGGCCGCGATCGTGATATCGAAACGCTTGCGGAGCACCCGCGTTACGGCGAAATCAAGCAGCACGTTTTACACCGCGTCCGTCAGGAGGCGAAACGCCATCTTAGTTGATTCGATCTGAGGCGTCTGTCGGTTATAATGTGGCGATGTGAATGTCTTACAGCCTATTCAACCCGGCGATATCGCCCCAAATGAGTACCATTGATGAGTGAAATGATTTACGGCATCCATGCGGTGCAGGCCCTGCTGGAACGCGCACCAGAGCGTTTTCAGGAAGTGTTTATTCTCAAGGGGCGCGAAGACAAACGCCTGCTGCCCCTGATCCACGCGCTGGAAGCGCAGGGTGTCGTGATTCAGGTCGCTAACCGTCAATATCTGGATGAAAAAAGCGAAGGGGCGGTGCACCAGGGCATTATTGCTCGCGTGAAACCGGGCCGTCAGTATCAGGAAAACGATCTTCCGGATCTGATCGCCAGCCTCGATCAACCCTTCTTACTCATCCTCGATGGCGTCACCGATCCCCATAACCTCGGCGCCTGCCTGCGTAGCGCCGATGCGGCTGGCGTACATGCGGTGATCGTCCCGAAAGACAAGTCTGCGCAACTGAATGCGACTGCTAAAAAAGTGGCCTGTGGCGCTGCGGAAAACGTCCCGCTGATCCGTGTGACCAACCTGGCGCGCACCATGCGTCTGCTCCAGGAAGAGAATATCTGGATTGTGGGCACTGCGGGTGAAGCGGATCATACCCTCTTCCAGAGCAAAATGACTGGCCCTATGGCGCTGGTGATGGGCGCGGAAGGCGAAGGCATGCGCCGTCTGACACGTGAGCACTGCGACGAGCTGATCAGCATTCCGATGGCAGGTAGCGTGTCGTCGCTGAACGTGTCGGTCGCCACCGGTATCTGCCTGTTCGAAGCCGTGCGTCAGCGTGCGAAATAAGCCGTAAACTCTCCCGGAGAAAGGTTTTTAGTGTTTTCACCCTCTCCCGGCGGGAGAGGGTATCAGGCCGCACTACTCCTCCAGTGAACGCTGATGATCGTCTTTCCTGAGTGTCATCAGCGCAATTACGCTCACTACCGCCGTTACCATCACATACCAGGCCGGAATATCCAGATTCCCCGTCTGCTTAATCAGCCCGGTAATAATCAACCCCGCACAGCCTGAGAAAATCGCATTCGACAGCGAATAGGCCAGCCCCAGCCCGGTGTAACGGACGCGCGTGGGAAACATTTCCGCCAGCATGGCGGGGCCCGGGCCTGCCAGCATGCCCACCAGTCCACCGGCGATAAACACGACGGATGCTTTGACCAGTAAGGTACTGGATTCCGCCTGTAAAATTTTCAGCAAGGGCAACGCCAGGATAAGCAGCAGAACGGCGGCGGTGACCATCACGGCGCGTCGCCCAATCCGGTCACTCAGCATGCCGGACGGGATAATCGTCAGAGCGAACCCGGCGTTTGATATCACCGCAATCAACAGCGCCTGATTAAAACCAGTGTGCAGCGCCGACTGAAGGTAGGTCGGCATAATGACCAGATAGGTATAACCCGCCGCTGACCAGACCATCAGACGACAAATACCGGTAATAATCGCTTTTAGCGTACTGGCGAAACTGGCTGGCTGAGGCGGGGCCACCTGCGTTCTCTGGCGTACAAAACTGGGTGTCTCTTCCATGTTAACGCGAAGCCAGAGCGCCACTCCGCCCATTGGGATGGCGATGAAAAAGGGGATGCGCCAGCCCCAGTCGTGAAGTGCTTCCGGGCTCAGTAATGCTGACAACAACGCGACGACCCCGGCTCCCGCCAGTAGCCCGAGGGCGACGGTCAATGACTGCCATGCACCGTACAAACCGCGCTTACCTCGTGGGGCAAACTCGGTCATCAGTGAGACGGCTCCGCCGTATTCCCCACCGGCAAACAGCCCCTGCAAAATACGCAAGCCGGTAATAAGCAGCGGTGCGGCGACGCCAATGCTGGCATAAACCGGCACCAGACCAATAGCCGCTGTCGCCAGCGTCATCAGAACGAGAACAATAATTAGCGTCGGCTTTCGGCCTATCCGGTCGCCCATGCGGCCAAACACCACTGCACCCAATGGCCGGAAGAAGAATGCCACTGCAAACGCGGCATAGGTCAGGATCAGACTGGTGATAGCAGATTCACCTTCGAGGGTAAAAAAGTTCTTGGCAATCACCGTGGCAAGAAAGCCATAGACCGCAAACTCGTACCATTCGATAAAATTACCGATAGAGCCTGCGATCAGCGCTCTTTTTTGTGCATATGTTGTTGTCATGGGCGTCACCGTTCCTGGTTTCATAACATTAAGCCTCGCCGCTAAGTGCGGGTAACGCAAACAGAAAGCGCCCATACGTACCGTTTTGTGACCGCTATCGCGGGCGGAACGCCCCCCATCTGCCCATACTTATTGCCGATGTCATTGATGGAGAGCAAACAGATGCACTGGCAAACGCATACCGTTTTTAATCAACCCATCCCCCTGAATAACAGTAATCTTTTCCTTTCTGACCGGGCTCTGTATGACGCTGTGAACCGCGAAGGGGCGGCCTGGGATACTGATTTATTGGCCAGTATCGGCCAGCAATTGGGTACAGCGGAATCGCTGGAGCTCGGCAGGCTGGCCAACGTCAATCCACCGGAGCTGTTGCGCTATGACCCGACGGGGGCACGACTTGATGATGTGCGGTTTCATCCTGCATGGCATTTGCTGATGCAAGGTCTGTGCGCCAACCGTGTTCACAACCTGGCGTGGGAAGAGGATGCCCGCAGCGGCTCTTTTGTTGCCCGTGCCGCGCGGTTTGTGCTTCATGCGCAGGTGGAAGCTGGTTCGTTATGCCCTGTTACCATGACCTTTGCCGCCACGCCGTTATTGCAGCACTCTCTGCCTGCCCCGTTTAAAGACTGGCTAAAACCGCTGATGAGCGACCGTTACGACCCACATCTCGCGCCAGGCAACCAAAAGCGTGGTCTGCTGATTGGTATGGGGATGACGGAAAAACAGGGCGGTTCGGACGTGCTCAGTAATACCACACGGGCGCAACGCAGCGGCGAGAGCTATCGGCTGGTGGGACACAAGTGGTTTTTCTCAGTACCGCAGAGTGATGCGCATCTGGTTCTGGCACAGGCGGAAGGCGGGCTCTCCTGCTTTTTTGTCCCCCGTTTTTTACCCGACGGACAGCGTAACGGTGTGCGACTGGAGCGCCTGAAAGATAAGCTGGGTAACCGCTCGAATGCCAGCAGCGAAGCGGAGTTCTGCGAGGCCAGCGGCTGGTTGGTCGGGGAAGAGGGGGATGGCGTGCGTCAAATCCTCAAAATGGGCGGCCTGACCCGCTTTGACTGTGCGCTGGGGAGTCACGGTCTGATGCGCCGGGCATTTTCCGTGGCGCTATATCATGCCCATCAACGTCAGGCATTCGGAAAAAATCTCATCGACCAGCCAATGATGCGGGAAGTCCTTAGCCGGATGGCGCTGCAACTGGAAGGACAAACCGCGTTTTTATTCCGCCTTGCCCGAGCCTGGGATGCTCGCGCTACGCCGGAAGAGACGCTTTGGGCACGGTTGTTCACCCCCGTTGCGAAATTTGCGGTCTGCAAAGCGGGTATGCCATTTGTTGGCGAAGCCATGGAAGTCCTGGGGGGTATTGGCTATTGCGAAGAGAGCGAACTTCCCCGGATTTATCGGGAAATGCCGGTAAACAGTATCTGGGAGGGCTCCGGCAATATTATGTGTCTTGATGTATTACGCGTACTGGGCAAACAGCAGGGGATCAATGAGTTGTTGCATGATGCGTTTGGCGCGGTCAAAGGCCAGGACAGGCACTTTGATCGCGCATGGCGCCAGTTACAGCAACAGTTGCGTAAACCTCTGGAGGCGCAGGGGCGGGAAATTACCCGGCAGCTCTATCTGTTAGCGACAGGGGCACAAATGTTGCAATTCGCTTCCCCGTCGATAGCGCAAGCCTGGTGCCGGATGATGCTGGATATACGCGGCGCGTCGGTTGTGCCAGAGCAGGTACAAAATGACCTGCTGCTGCGTGCCACAGGCGGTGCCGGTTAGTCCGTTTTCAGGCTAAACAGGCGGACCACCTCCGTCAAATGGGCTCCTTTTTCGCGCAGTGTGCCAGCGGTTTGCTCACTGCGTGAAACCCGTTCTGCGTTAATATGAGTGGCTTCGCCAATATGGGTCATGGCGATATTGACCTGATTAATACCTGCCGACTGCTCATGGGAGGCGTTGTTAATCTCATTAACCAACTGGTTGATGTGGTTCATATGCGCAGTAATAGACTCCATTGCCTGCCGGGTATTATTGGATAACGCATGGCCCTCACGGACTTTTTTGAGCGTATCGCTGGTCAGCTCATCGATCTCTTTTACCGCATTGGCGCTGCGCGCCGCCAGCGCCCGTACTTCCTGGGCCACGACGGCAAATCCTTTACCATGTTCCCCGGCGCGAGCGGCTTCAACTGCGGCGTTAAGCGCAAGGATATTAGTCTGAAAGGCAATCGATTCAATTACATGGGTGATATCGGCAATCCGCTGAGAGGCGTTACGAATCGCGTCCATGGTCGCAACCGCTTCTTCGACGGTGATTCCACCCTTTTGTACTTCCACGGCGGTTTCATTCACCAGCGAAAGCATCTCTTCCATACTGGCGGCATTCTGCTGAAGAGTCGCAGCAAGTTGCTCCATGCTGGCTGAGGTCTCCTCGACGCTGCTGGCCTGCTTATTAATTTGCTCGCTGATTTCACTGCTGTCGGCGGCAAGCGCATTGGTACCATGGTGAATATCACTGGCGGATTCACGCACTTGTAAAACAATAGTGTGCAGACCATTCCCTATCCCGTTGATGGCATCAATGAGTTGTCCCACTTCGTCCTGACGTTTGACCTCCAGGCTGGCCCGCAGATCGCCCGACGCATAACGGCTGGCCAGGCCGATGGCATCGCGCAGGGGGCGGGTCAACCAGCGGCGGACAATCACTACAAACAGTGCGGCAAACAGCAAAGAGAGCACCAGCCCGGCAATCAGGAACTGATTGCGTAGCGTGTTGACATCATTGAGTAATACCGCTTTGTCGACTTCGCCCACCACTGTCCAGTTCCAGCCGGGCACGGTTATCCAGGAGAGCATTTGTCGATGGCCATCGGGGCGCAGTTGTTCCAGCGTACCAGTGGTCTCTTGCAGAACGGTATTCAGATCGCGTTCATCCCAGCGCGGGCGTTTACCCTCCTCGCTGGGGTGGAACAGGTAATTACCGTAATTCTTGCCGCTATTGCGATCCAGGACGTAGAAATGACCGCTATCACCAAGCTGACGCCCGAGGATTTTACTACGCATGATTTTCCATGAGTGAGTGATGTCCACGCCGACAAACAAAATGGCTATTGTGTTGCCGCTGTTATCTTTTACCGGCTGGTATTGTGTGATGTAGCGCTTACCGAATAATAAGGCCAGGCCGCGGTACGTTTCCCCTTTCAACGCAGGGGAAAAAGCCGGGCTGGCTTTGTCCAGCTTCGTGCCTATCGCACGATCTCCATTCTCTTTACGTAACGAGGTGGCAACGCGCACAAAGTCATCGCCGCTGCGTACAAACAGCGTGGCGATAGCCCCGGTGCGGGTAAGAAAGTCATCAACAATCGTATTGTTTTCATGAAGATCATTGTCGCCCCCTTTCAGCAAGGGAACACTGATACCGTTAATTTCACGGCGCTGCGCCTGATCAATGGTCACAGGCTGAGGCAAAAAACTGTTGAACAGCCGGGTATAGCTTTCCACCTCTTCGCTCAGGCTGCTGTTAAACATTTCTACCATATCCTGGACGCCCGTGGACTGATTATGGAGATCTTCAACGGCCAGCGTTTCCAGTTGTTGACTGGCTTTATTGCTTAACAGAAAAGTAAATACCAGGAAAAGCACGGCTACGCTTGTACCCGTCAGAAGAGAAAGTTTAGTGCCGAGTCCAATGCGACTAAAAAAGGTGCTCATAAAATATCCGCTGAAAAGAGTGTCAGCACCTTCAACGGCAATAATTCGATAACATTTAATGTGTCAATGTAACTAAATGTTGCAAAAATATATCTGTGTAGTAACTCTTTGTTAAAAAAAGATAAACAAAAAAGCCACTCGTTAAAAGTGGCTTTTCGTGGATGACCTGTCAGGCATAGAGTATGGCTTGCACTCGCCAGTTATCTGCCCGTTGTTCTTCTTGCATCTGAATAATACGATACCAGGATGCTCCCTGTTCGTCGGCTTTCAATGCGATGACACGCTCCACATCCTGTGGACTTCCGGAAACATTGTTGACAGAAATCAGGCCAATTTCATTGAGCCCGGTGACGCAATCAGCGCTCGCGAACTCTGCTGGCTGCGCTGTTATGCTGGCTAAACCTGTAGAAAGCAACAGTGAGTTTAAGGCAAGAGATCGTTTCATATCAGCTCCATTCCACGTTACCCCGATTTTTTCCAGGGCACTCCATCGCGCGAAAATTCCATACATTCCATTGTGCACAGGCAAACATAAAAGGACGCAAAGCAGTGTAAATCTTCCTTAAACCCAGACGCTTACTTAATGACGATACAACATCGCCCTTGCGTACCAGCGGCCAGGAATAACCGTGTCATCCATCATCATAATGACGTAATAATCCGCTTTCTCAGCAGTAGCTCTGGCTTTTATTTCATCTTCAACGTCCATAGGCGAACCCAGCACTGATACGCTAAATGCACCCATTTCCTGCAGGTTTTGTGTCTGATTGCGACTTATCTCCTGCGGATGATCGCTGACGGGCGGAGCGGGCTGTGGCTTACCTTCCAGCACACTACATCCACTTAAAAACAGCGCTACAACAAGGGGTAGAAACCAGCGCGTCATGTTTTCATGTCTCCTGATAGCCATAGTGTAGTTCCATAATAAATACGCAAGAGGGGAATGTTCCCAATTTTGCTATTACCAGCATAAGTTTCGAATGAAAATGCGATCGGCGCAGCATCTTTATTTAAAGGGTGACACTGCATATGCAAACGCAGACTTGCAGCTTCGAAAATGTGATGGCATACCAGCACTATAGATCAAGGAGAGGCCAATGATTGAACTCGACGTACGGCATTTTGCCGGGATTGAAACTTTGCACGCGTTTCCGGCAGGCAAAGGAGCGCAGCCATTACCCTGTATTGTTTTTTACCACGGATTTACCTCTTCCAAACTGGTATACAGCTATTTTGCCGTGGCGCTGGCTCAGGCCGGGTTTCGGGTCGTCATGCCCGATGCTCCGGAGCATGGTGCCCGGTTTGACGGCGATGAAAGGCGGCGGCTACAGCGTTTCTGGCAAATCTTGCAGGGAAATTTTGCGGAGTTTGCGTCGCTGAAAGAGGCGCTGTACCAGCAAGGATTGATTGAAAATCACCGTTTGGGTGTGGGGGGCGCATCAATGGGCGGTATGACGGCGCTGGGTATTATGACGCAGTTCCCGGAGGTCAGGAGCGTTGCCTGCCTGATGGGGTCAGGCTATTTTTCCACCCTGGCAAAAACTCTTTTTCCGCCGCTGGAGGTGATCACGCCGGAACAACAAGTGGCGTTCGATCAGATTGTCGCACCGTTAGTAAAATGGGATATCAGCGGGCAACTGGCACAGCTCGCCAGCCGTCCGCTTTTTCTCTGGCATGGAGAGGAAGATGATGTGGTCCCCGCAGCGGAAACATTACGCCTGCAACAGGCATTGACGGCTGCTCATCTGGACGAACAGTTAACCTGCCTGTGGGAGGCTGGCGTTAAACATCGCATAACTCCCACCGCCCTGGCGGCCACCGTCCGCTTCTTCAGCGACCACCTGTAACTCCATATCTGACTACACGCGTATCACTTTAACTCCCTGATCCTCAAGTTTTTTGAGGATTTCGGGGTTGGCCTGTTTTCCGGTAATCACCAAATCGATTTGATCGGCGTTGCTGAACAGCATACCCGCACGCTCACCGACTTTGCTGCTATCCACCAGAACGACCAGTTTTCCGACCATGTTCAGCATCTTCTGTTCGGCCATGGCCGTCAGCATATCGGTTTTATAAAGTCCCTCTGCCGTCAGCCCTTTTCCGCTGGTAAACATCCAGTGACCGGCATAGAGGCTATTTTCACTGCTTTGCGGGCTCAGCGTGATGGACTGCGTCTTATTGTACTGCCCGCCCATAATGACCACGCTTTCATGTTCTTGCTCGATAAGATAATTGGCGAGCGGTAGGTAATTCGTGATGATTTGTACTGGCTTACCGCAGATTTCTCGCCCCAGCAGAAAGGCGGTTGATCCACAATTGATCACCACGCTTTCACCCGCGCTTACCAACTGCGATGCGGCTCTGGCGATACGCACTTTTTCATCGTGGTGGAGTGCTTCGTGGATATTCATCGGCGACCAGCGCGGACGTTGCTGGCTGATGGCTTCAGCACCGTTACGCACTTTCTTGAGTTTGCCACTTTCATCCAGTTTATTGATATCGCGGCGTGCGGTTGCAGGAGAAACGCCCAGGCTGGCGATTACTTCTTCAACCGTAATAAAGCCGGTCTGCGCCAGTTGATCCAGCAGTATTTGATGTCGTTGCGCTTCCGTCATGAGCTATTCCGATGATTATTGATGTGAAAAGATGATATTTGAAATAGCCTGAAATTACTAAAGATAAGTGCACGACACTGATGATAAAAAGCGGGTGCACACATGCACCCGCCCTGGTTTTTAGAGGAACGACTTAAACGGTAAATCGGGCTCGATAGTGAAGCAATCATCAAAACCACGCGGATAGTGATACTCGAAATTGTCTTTATCCACAGGCCAGGTAAATTTTCCGCCAACCTGCCAGATATAAGGCTTAAAGCCATACTGCAAGCGGTCTTTTTTCATATTCCACAGAACGCGAATCTCTTGCGGATCGGCCTGAAAATTTGACCAGATATCATGGTGGAATGGGATCACGACTTTTGTCTTCAGTGCTTCCGCCATACGCAGTATATCGGCGCTGGTCATCTTATCCGTAATACCGCGAGGGTTTTCCCCGTAGGAGCCCAATGCCACATCGATCTGGTGCTCGTTGCCATGCTTCGCATAGTAGTTGGAATAGTGAGAGTCGCCGCTGTGGTACAGCGTACCGCCGGGCGTTTTAAATAGGTAATTCACCGCCCGCTGATCCATGCCGTCAGGCAGTACGCCCGCCGCTTTTTGCTCTACAGGAAGGGTAATTAATGCGGTGCGATCGAATGCGTCAACTGCATGAATTTCTATATCTTTTATGCGAACAATATCGCCCGGTTTGACGACGATACAGCGTGATTTAGGTACGCCCCAGCCAATCCATAAATCGACGCAGGTTTGTGGGCCGATGAAGGGAACATCATCGGCACAGTTCTTCATGACGGCAGCGGCGACGTTTACATCAATATGATCATTATGATCGTGGGTGGCGAGGATGGCATCGACCTGACGGATAGCGAACGGATCCAACACAAACGGCGTGGTGCGCAGGTTCGGCTGCAATTTTACGACGCCTGCCATGCGCTGCATCTGATGGCCTTTTTTCATCAATGGGTTGCCATGACTCTGCTTGCCCGTACCACACCAGAAATCGACACACACATTGGTACCCCCTTCTGATTTAAGCCAGATACCAGTACAGCCCAGCCACCACATAGCAAAGGTGCCGGGAGCGACACGTTCCTGCTCAATTTCTTCATTAAGCCAGTTTCCCCACTCGGGAAAAGTGCTAAGAATCCATGATTCCCGGGTAATCGTTTCAATTTTACTCATCGTGTCGCTCCTTCCTTTTTAATCAAAACAAATCATATTGTGATAAGTTGTGATTTATATTTTCACAGTTTCATCAGGATGGCAACAGGGTTTCGTATGTTGAATCGCATCGTGCGTGCACTGCAAGGGCAATTTTTTCGTGCTGATTTTCTTGTTATCTATATTAACTATATGAATTTAATATAATAATTATCGACTTGTCGTACTGGGTATGTATACGCAATGAGAACGGGGAAATAAATTGCGTGATACATCACAATTAATCAAAAACAATCTTTTTGTGATTATTTATGATTGGTAGAGTATTTTCACCTTGCGCTGCATTGAGCAGATGCAGCCACTTTCTTACTGGAGCGAGTTATGGAGATTCTCTACAACGTCTTCACCGTCTTTTTTAACCAGGTGATGACCAATGCCCCGTTGCTGTTGGGGATCGTGACCTGTATTGGCTATATCCTGTTGAGAAAAAGTGTCAGCGTTATCGTTAAAGGCACGATCAAAACGATCATCGGCTTTATGTTGCTGCAGGCGGGGTCGGGGATTCTGACCAGTACGTTTAAACCGGTGGTTGCCAAAATGTCCGAGGTATACGGCATTAATGGTGCGATTTCTGACACCTATGCGTCAATGATGGCGACAATCGAACGTATGGGTGAGGCGTACAGTTGGGTAGGTTATGCAGTATTGCTGGCCCTGGCGCTAAACATTATTTACGTACTGCTGCGGCGTATTACGGGCATTCGCACCATCATGCTAACCGGGCATATCATGTTTCAGCAGGCTGGTCTGATTGCCGTCTTCTTCTTTATTCTCGGTTACTCCATGTGGACCACCATTATCTGTGCTGCTGTGCTGGTTTCACTCTACTGGGGCATTACCTCCAATATGATGTATAAGCCCACGCAGGAAGTGACAGATAACTGTGGCTTTTCTATCGGTCATCAGCAGCAGTTCGCCTCCTGGATTGCTTATAAAATCGCCCCCTATCTTGGAAAAAAAGAGGAGAGCGTCGAAGATCTGAAACTGCCGGGCTGGCTGAATATCTTCCATGACAACATTGTCTCGACCGCCATTGTCATGACGGTTTTTTTCGGCGCGATTCTGCTCTCCTTTGGCCTCAATACCGTACAGGCGATGGCGGGAAAAACCCACTGGACGATTTATATCCTGCAAACCGGATTCCAGTTTGCGGTGGCGATTTTCATTATCGTCCAGGGCGTACGTATGTTTGTCGCTGAGCTTTCCGAAGCCTTCAACGGTATCTCGCAGCGCTTGATTCCGGGAGCTGTGCTGGCGATTGACTGTGCGGCGATTTATAGCTTTGCGCCCAATGCGGTGGTCTGGGGCTTTATGTGGGGAACTATCGGCCAACTGATTGCGGTCGGCATCCTGATTGCCTGCAGTTCCTCTATTCTCATCATTCCTGGTTTCATTCCGATGTTCTTCTCTAACGCCACTATCGGCGTCTTTGCCAACCACTTCGGTGGCTGGCGTGCTGCCATCAAGATTTGCCTGGTGATGGGCATGATCGAAATCTTTGGCTGTGTATGGGCGATAAAACTCACGGGTATGAGTGCGTGGATGGGAATGGCTGACTGGTCCATCCTGGCGCCGCCTATGATGCAAGGCTTTGCCTCTGTGGGCATCGCGTTTATGGCCGTGATGATTTTGATTGCGCTGACTTACATGTTATTCGCCGGTCGTGCCCTGCGTGCTGAAGAAGACGCGGAAAAACAATTAACAGAACACTCTATTTAAAAAGGAGTTTGATTATGACCATACGTATTCTGGCTGTGTGTGGTTGTGGGCAAGGCAGTTCCATGATCATGAAAATGAAAGTTGACCAGTTTTTGACGCAGCAAAAGGTCGACCACACGGTGAATAGCTGCGCGGTGGGGGAGTACAAAAGCGAGCTGAGCGGTGCGGATATCATCATTGCCTCTACCCATGTCGCCAGTGAAATTGAGGTCTCCGGCAATAAGTATGTAGTAGGAGTACGCAATATGCTCTCTGCCGCTGATTTTGGTCCGAAGTTGATGGAAGTCATCAACGCCCATTTTGCGCAGGATGTGAAATAAGGACTCACTATGAAATTACGTGACTCTCTGGCGCAGAACAATGCGATTCGCCTGCAGGCAGACGCTAAAACGTGGCAGGAGGCGGTGAAGATTGGCGTGGATCTGCTGGTAGAGGCTGAGGTTGTTGAACCGCGTTACTACCAGGCCATTCTGGATGGCGTTGAACGGTTCGGACCGTACTTTGTGATTGCTCCGGGACTTGCGATGCCTCATGGCCGCCCGGAAGAAGGGGTGAAGAAAAATGGCTTTGCACTGGTGACCCTCAAAACACCGCTGGCTTTTAATCACGAAGATAACGACCCGGTCGACATTCTCATCACCCTGGCGGCAGTGGATGCACGCACGCATCAGGAAGACGGCATCATGCAAATCGTCAACCTCTTTGAAGATGAAGCGAATTTTGACCGTTTACGCGCCTGTCGTACGACGCAACAGGTACTGGATTTGATTGATTGCGCCACGGCGGCGTCTGTATAAGGAACAAAAAGATGTCTGATTTACCGATGTTGCAGGTAGCTCTGGATAACCAGACGCTTTCACACGCTTATGAAACCACCCGCTTAATTGCCGAAGAGGTGGATATTATTGAGGTAGGCACCATTTTATGCGTTGGCGAGGGCGTTCGTGCTGTTCGCGATCTGAAGGCTTTGTATCCTCATAAAATTGTACTGGCCGACGCTAAAATTGCCGACGCCGGGAAAATCCTTTCAAGGATGTGCTTTGAAGCCAATGCCGACTGGGTAACCGTAATCTGTTGCGCTGATATCAACACGGCCAAAGGAGCGCTGGATGTGGCGAAAGAGTTTAACGGTGACGTGCAGATCGAACTGACCGGCTACTGGACGTGGCAACAGGCGCAGCAGTGGCGAGATGCTGGCATTCAACAAGTGGTTTATCACCGTAGTCGTGATGCGCAGGCGGCAGGTGTCGCATGGGGTGACGCGGATATCAGCGCGGTGAAAAAACTGGCCGAAATGGGCTTTAAGGTAACGGTGACCGGCGGACTGGCGCTGGAGGATTTGCCGCTGTTCAAGGGCATACCCATTCACGTTTTTATTGCCGGACGCAGTATCCGTGACGCCGCTGATCCCGTCGAAGCGGCACGTCAGTTCAAGCGTTCGATTGCTCAACTGTGGGGCTAAGGAGCGGGTATGTTGTCAAAACAGAGCCCGCTGGGTATCTACGAAAAAGCACTCCCTGCCGGGGAGTGCTGGCTGGAACGGCTGCGACTGGCGAAAACGCTGGGCTTCGATTTTGTCGAAATGTCGATTGACGAAACCGATGCGCGTCTGGAGCGCCTCGACTGGAGCATGGAGCAGCGGCTGGCGTTGGTGGCTGCGGTAGCCGAGACGGGTGTTCGTGTTCCCTCTATGTGTTTGAGTGCGCATCGGCGTTTTCCTCTGGGCTGCGAAGATGATGTGGTACGCAACCAGGGGCTGGAGATCATGCGCAAGGCTATCCGATTTGCGCAGGATACCGGTATCCGGGTGATTCAACTCGCCGGTTACGACGTTTATTACCAGCAGGCGAATGATGAGACGCGCCGTCGCTTTCGTGACGGGCTCAAAGAGAGCGTTGAAATGGCCAGCCGTGCGCAGGTAACTCTGGCGATGGAAATCATGGATTACCCGCTGATGAACTCGGTCAGCAAAGCGTTGGGGTACGCACACTATCTTAATAATCCATGGTTTCAGCTCTATCCGGATATCGGCAACCTTTCTGCCTGGGATAACGACGTGCAAATGGAACTGCTGGCGGGCGTCGGCCATATCGTGGCGGTTCATGTCAAAGACACGCGCCCTGGCGTCTTCAAAAACGTCCCCTTTGGCACCGGTGTAGTGGATTTTGAACGCTGTTTCTCCACGCTCAAAGAGAGCGGCTATTGTGGTCCGTACTTGATCGAAATGTGGAGCGAGACAGCAGATGATCCGGCGGCAGAGGTGCTAAAAGCACGTGACTGGGTGAAGGCGCGTATGGCAAATGCAGGTTTAGTGGAGGCGGCATAATGCAAAAGCTAAAACAGCAGGTGTTTGACGCCAATATGGATTTGCCGCGCTATGGGTTAGTGACCTTTACCTGGGGAAATGTCAGCGCTATTGATCGTGAACGCGGGCTGGTGGTAATTAAGCCCAGCGGTATCTCCTATGAGAGAATGAAGCCAGATGACATGGTCGTGGTGGATATACAGGGCAACAGGGTGGAAGGTCAGTGGCGTCCGTCTTCCGATACCGCAACACATCTTGAGTTGTACCGACGCTATCCTCAGCTTGGCGGTGTTGTGCATACCCATTCTACGCATGCCACGGCATGGGCGCAGGCAGGGCTGGCCATTCCGGCGCTTGGCACCACCCATGCAGATTATTTCTTTGGTAATATTCCCTGCACCCGGGCGCTCTCTGAAGAAGAGGTGCAGGAAGAGTATGAACTGAACACTGGTAAGGTGATCGTCGAGACGCTGGGTGAGATTAATCCACTGCATACGCCAGGTATTTTGGTCTACCAGCACGGTCCGTTTGCATGGGGAAAGGACGCTGCTGACGCCGTTCATAATGCGGTAGTCCTGGAAGAGGTAGCCCGGATGGCCTGGATTGCACGTGGTATCAATCCGGCGTTAAAACCGATTGATAATTACCTGATGAATAAACATTTTATGCGTAAGCACGGACCGAAAGCCTATTACGGACAGTAATCGCTAGTCCGGCCACGTGAAGCACTGCCGGGATTGCCCTGGAGTTAGCTACGCTTCGTCCGGATTATCAGAAAATTATGCTCCGGAATGTATACACCTCGGGATGTTACTGGTCTGATTCCGGAGTCTTTTTATGCCTGCCGATAGGCAGAAGGTATGCAGCGCATCCCGGTTAGCGTAATCAAACAGATCACGGCACCGGCATAAAATGTTGAGGCCGCGCCCAGGGTTTCCCACAAAATACCCGCGCCGGTACTTGCCAGCAGCAGAGCGATACCACTCATCAGGTTAAACATGCCAAATGCGGTGCCGCGCAGTTCTGCAGGCGCGGTATGGGCGATCATTGCCGCCAGCAAGCCCTGAGTCATTCCCATATGAACTCCCCACAGGCCAACGCCGATAAGCAGCGCACTCCAGTGATGACTTAACGCCAGTACCAGATCGGCGGCAATTAATACCAGCAGGCCTGCCTGCAGCATTTTACTGTGGCTCATGCCGTCGGAAAGTTTACCAAAAGGATAGGCCGTCAGACCGTACACCAGGTTCATTGCGACCATGACCAGCGGAATGGCGAACAGTGGAATCTCCATCTGCTGTGCGCGAAGAACCAGGAAGGCCTCGCTAAAACGTGCGAGGGTAAAGATGCTACCCAGTCCAACGACCCACCAGTAAGCGCTGCTGAGTTTTTTCAGGTTCTCGCGGGTGAGCGGGTTGGTGCGCTTATTGGTAATCGGCGTTTTGGGTTCATCAAGACCAAAATAGAGCAGAGCGATAGCCAGTGCGCCAGGGATCACTGCCACCCAGAAAATGGACTGGAAATCATTGTTCCACAGAATCATCAGCGCCACTGCCAGCAGCGGGCCGAGGAAAGCACCGATTGTATCCAGCGACTGGCGCAGACCGAATGCGGCACCGCGGATTTCGGGGGGCGTGACATCGGCAACCAGCGCGTCGCGAGGCACCCCACGGATCCCTTTGCCAACGCGGTCAATCATTCGTGCGCCGAATACAAGACCGGCAGAGGATGCTAAAGCAAACATCGGCTTACTGAGCGCCCCCATACTATATCCCAACAGGGCCAGTCCTTTTCGTTTCCCCAGATAGTCGCTTAGCACACCTGAAAACACTTTAATGATAAGCGCAGTTGCTTCCGCAAAGCCTTCGATCAGACCAATGATAATGACACTGGCACCTAATGTGGTCGCCATAAAGAGAGGTAACAGGCTGTGGATCATCTCGGACGAGACATCCATTAACAGGCTTACGCCGCCGAGCACCCAAACGCCTTTCGGGATGCGCCCCAGGGTTGCAAAACGAACAAGCATGATATTACTCCTGATGATCCGTTTCTTAAGATGGTATTACATCAGCGGCCTGTGGTTTTGATAGCATACATTACAAATAATTATCATTTGATGAGGAGCAAAAAAAAGCCCTCGTAGGTGAGGGCGATATAATAATGGCAAGGGTAATTTTGCTTGTGTGTACTAGCGGTAAATGTCAGCGCTGGCATGAATCAGGCCATTGCTACCCGGTTCCCGAAGTAAGACCGGGTGATAATATTTCGCACCCTTCGCGTCGGTTTCGACTTTGAGTGCTTGATCCGCTTCGCTTTCAGTGGCGATGTTATGGTTAATGTAAATAACGCCTAAGCTCTGCACATCATCCATGTTTTTGGCCTGCCGCCCGTCGATTTTGATGGCTGCTGCCGCATTGGCGCTAAGGAGTAGCGCTGTGAGTAAAATTGCGATGTTTTTCATGATATTGTGCTCCATTACTGCTTACGTCGTGTGACTGTCAGAACATCTTTCCTCCCGTGTCAGTGGGGTATGTTTAAAGTCTACGCTTTCTCACCAAAACGTATCGCGACCATTTCTGATGCTGTCGTTCAAAAAATTGCCGTAATCCGTTTTGTTTAATTTTAATCGCAGGCTGTGAAGCGGCTTTGCGCTTAGTGCGAATTATTTGTGCAATCAGCTTGAGTTTGGCGGGCGAGGTAAGTATTATGACGCGTCAATTTTTCAGCCGCCCTTTAATCACGTTCCTTGCCTCCCCGGGCCGCGGCTGACCCAGACAGGAGGCTGAATAATCCGTAAGGAGCAATTCGATGCGTCATTACGAAATCGTTTTTATGGTCCATCCTGACCAGAGCGAACAGGTTCCGGGCATGATCGAACGTTACACTGGTGCAATCACTGCAGCAGAAGGTACGATCCACCGTCTGGAAGACTGGGGCCGCCGTCAGCTGGCTTACCCGATCAACAAACTGCACAAAGCTCACTACGTTCTGATGAACGTTGAAGCACCGCAGGAAGTGATCGATGAGCTGGAAACAAACTTCCGCTTCAACGATGCCGTTATCCGTAGCATGGTAATGCGTACTAAACACGCTGTTACCGAAGCATCTCCGATGGTTAAAGCGAAAGACGAGCGCCGTGAGCGTCGCGATGATTTCGCAAACGAAACCGCAGATGATGCAGATGCTGGGGATTCTGAAGAGTAATTTCTGATGACCAACCGTCTGGTGTTGTCCGGCACTGTGTGCAGGACCCCCCTTCGAAAGGTCAGCCCATCAGGAATTCCTCACTGCCAGTTCGTGCTTGAGCACCGTTCTGTGCAGGAGGAAGCCGGGTTTCACCGGCAGGCATGGTGCCAAATGCCCGTTATCATAAGCGGACACGAAAACCAGGCCATTACTCACAGTATAACGGTCGGCAGCCGCATAACCGTTCAGGGGTTCATCTCTTGCCACAAGGCAAAGAACGGCCTGACTAAAATGGTTCTGCATGCCGAGCAGATTGAATTGATAGATTCTGGAGACTAGCCATATGGCACGTTATTTCCGTCGTCGCAAGTTCTGCCGTTTCACCGCGGAAGGCGTTCAAGAGATCGACTATAAAGATATCGCTACGCTGAAAAACTACATCACCGAAAGCGGTAAGATTGTCCCAAGCCGTATCACCGGTACTCGTGCAAAATACCAGCGTCAGCTGGCTCGCGCTATCAAACGCGCTCGCTACCTGTCTCTGCTGCCGTACACTGATCGCCATCAGTAATCGGGCACGGTCCATTAATACGACTTTAAGAGGATAAGGTAATGCAAGTTATTCTGCTTGATAAAGTAGCAAACCTGGGCAGCCTGGGTGATCAGGTAAACGTTAAAGCGGGCTACGCTCGTAACTTCCTGGTTCCACAGGGTAAAGCTGTTCCGGCTACCAAGAAAAACGTTGAGTTTTTCGAAGCTCGTCGCGCTGAACTGGAAGCCAAACTGGCTGACGTTCTGGCGGCTGCTAACGCTCGCGCTGAAGCAATCAACGCACTGGGCACTGTAACCATCGCTTCCAAATCTGGCGACGAAGGTAAACTGTTCGGTTCCATCGGTACTCGCGACATCGCTGACGCTGTAACTGCAGCTGGCGTTGACGTGGCTAAGAGCGAAGTTCGTCTGCCGAACGGCGTTCTGCGTACCACTGGTGAGCACGAAGTGGACTTCCAGGTTCACAGCGAAGTATTCGCTAAACTGATCGTTAACGTTGTTGCTGAGTAATTAGCTTCTGACGTTGCGTAAAAACGCCGGCCTTGTGCCGGCGTTTTGCTTTTTTATCCCTCTGGCTTTCTCTTTTTTGAGCTAACAACCCGCTCCCTGTATTCGCATAGTTGTTCTCGTTTTATCGCTCTTACCCGGTCCCGGGTGCGTTGCCGTGGGCCAATTTTCTGGGCGAGAGTATCCTTGAATTGAAATATGTTATCGCGTTGATGCTGGTGGGTGGATAAGGCCGCCAGAAAAGCCGAATAAGAGTAAGACCGGATGGCACTCTGGCTCATCCGGCCGACATCCTTTACCGCGCCCGGATAAAGCTGCCGTCCTGCTGGCGAATAAACAGCACAGACTGGCCGCTGCCATTTTCAATAGTTAACCCGGTCACGACCCCATTCGCATTCTGACGAATTTTCACCATCTGACCACTTTGCAGCGTGCTGAGAGGTTTACCTTCACCTTCCACTTTTGCCATTGCATAGACGTCGGTCGGCGGCAAATTATGGTCGCGGAAAACCTGGGCCAGCGTTTTACCCTGTTCAACACGATAGGAGCGCCATTGCTGCTCAATACCGCCAGCAGAAGAGGTGGCAGGTGCGGTCTGTGTGGCAGTCGGACGCTCCTGCTGTATCGGTTCCTGAGCAGTTTGTGGCGGTTCGTTAAGGACAGGGGCTGGCTGCTGGTTTTGTACCGGAGGCGAGGTGACAAGCGGTTGCGAAGGCTGGGATTGTGGCTGCGGCTGAGATTGTGACTGAATATTCAGTTGTGCTTCGCGTCCGACAGAGGCGGGCGGCGTCACCGTCTCTTTCGGGGTAGGCAGCAGGAAACCGATAACCACCAACAGTGCCGCAAGGATCAGCCCACGACGGTGCATCGGCGGAAGCGGGTCCAGAATGCGAAAATGATCCGGGGCGTGCCAGATTTTCGCCAGGGTAGGTTTCAGTTCAAATCGCCCGGGCATGGCTTTCCTCCTGCTCCGCGTCATTATTTATCCTGCCTCGTTGAGTATAGATGGCTAACTACCTGATTGGCTGTGTAATGCATCGTCTTGTGACATCATAATGAGAATTATCTTACCGGGAGTATTGTTTCTGTTTCTCTGCGATTTGTCATCTTTACTACGACAAAGTTTTACCCGCTGCGGCGTGGCTGCTATGCTGCGCGCTACCTTAAAAAGCGATGAAAGGAAAACCCATGACAACCCCAACGTTTGATACGATCGAAGCGCAGGCCAGCTATGGCATTGGTCTACAGGTAGGGCAGCAGCTTAGCGACTCCGGCTTACAGGGGCTGTTGCCGGAAGCGCTGGTCGCAGGTATTGCTGACGCGCTGGCAGGTAAACAACCGGCTGTGCCGGTGGATGTTGTTCATCGTGCGCTGCGTGAAATCCACGAACGTGCTGATGCAGTGCGTCGTGCGCGCTTCGAAGAGATGGCGGCAGAAGGTGTGAAATATCTGGACGAAAACCGCGAGAAAGAGGGTGTGAACAGCACGGAATCTGGTCTCCAGTTCCGCGTTATCACCCAGGGTGAAGGTGCAATCCCGGCGCGTACTGACCGTGTCCGCGTTCACTACACCGGCAAACTTATTGACGGTACCGTGTTCGACAGCTCCGTCGCCCGTGGCGAACCGGCTGAATTCCCGGTAAACGGCGTAATTGGCGGCTGGATTGAAGCGCTGACGCTGATGCCGGTTGGCTCCAAATGGGAACTGACGATTCCGCACGAGCTGGCCTATGGCGAACGTGGTGCAGGCGCGTCCATCCCGCCATTCAGCACCCTGGTATTTGAAGTGGAATTGCTGGAAATCCTGTAATTTTCCCCGATGTTTTCCTCTCCTCACCAGGGGAGAGGAAGACAATATGCGTTAATCATTCATTAAATGAACTGGTTTCGATACTTTATCTTGCTATGCGCAAATTGCGGTGTATTTTTGTGAACTCCATCCCCTAATTTGAGTGATATGCTGCTCACTTTAAACAAATATTTAACATCTCGTTTAATTCAGAGTATTCATCCTTCCAATTCTTACCTAATATCGTTGCGTCCGCGAAAGGACGAAGTATGCAATTAAAGGCCAGAAGAGCCTCAACAACACAGACAGGATATAAACATGGTAGATCAGGTAAAAGTCGCGGCCGACGAAGAGGCATCGACTGAACAATCGCTACGGCGCAATCTTACAAACCGTCATATTCAGCTTATTGCTATCGGTGGTGCTATCGGTACCGGGCTGTTTATGGGCTCCGGGAAAACCATCAGCCTTGCAGGTCCGTCGATCATCTTTGTCTATATGATCATCGGGTTCATGCTGTTTTTCGTCATGCGTGCGATGGGTGAGTTGCTGCTGTCGAACCTTGAATACAAATCTTTTAGCGACTTCGCCGCCGACCTGCTCGGGCCGTGGGCGGGGTATTTTACCGGCTGGACATACTGGTTCTGCTGGGTAGTCACCGGGATGGCCGATGTGGTGGCTATCACCGCTTACGCGCAGTTCTGGTTCCCTGGATTATCCGACTGGATAGTGGCATTAACCATTGTTCTGGTGCTGCTGAGCCTCAACCTTGCCACTGTAAAAATGTTCGGCGAGATGGAGTTCTGGTTTGCGATGATCAAAATCGTCGCCATTGTGGCGCTGATTGTTGTTGGTCTGGTGATGGTGCTGACAAGTTTCAAATCGCCGACAGGGGTCGAAGCCTCTATTGCACATCTGTGGAACGACGGCGGCTGGTTCCCGAAAGGCATCAGCGGCTTCTTTGCCGGTTTCCAGATTGCGGTCTTTGCCTTCGTGGGGATTGAGCTGGTCGGTACGACAGCAGCGGAAACCAAAGATCCAGAAAAGTCGCTGCCGCGCGCCATTAATTCCATCCCAATCCGCATCATTATGTTCTATGTGTTTGCGCTGATTGTGATTATGTCCGTTACCCCATGGAGCTCCGTGGTGCCGGATAAGAGCCCGTTTGTTGAGCTGTTTGTTCTGGTGGGCCTGCCTGCCGCAGCGAGCATTATCAACTTTGTGGTGCTGACATCCGCCGCGTCTTCCGCCAACAGCGGTGTGTTCTCAACCAGCCGTATGCTGTTCGGTCTGGCACAAGATGGCGTTGCGCCGAAAGCATTTGGCAAGCTCTCTAAACGTGCAGTCCCGGCGAAAGGGCTGACCTTCTCCTGTATCTGTCTGCTGGGCGGTGTGGTGATGCTCTACGTGAACCCAAGCGCGATTGCGGCGTTCACCATGATTACCACCGTCTCGGCCATTCTGTTTATGTTCGTCTGGACGATTATCCTGTGTTCTTACCTCGTCTACCGTAAACAGCGCCCGCAGCTGCATGAGGCGTCCATCTACAAAATGCCGCTTGGCAAAGTGATGTGCTGGGTATGCATGGCGTTCTTTGTGTTCGTACTGGTGTTGTTGACGCTGGAAGAAGATACCCGTCAGGCGCTGATCGTCACCCCAATCTGGTTTATCGTGCTCGGTGCGGGCTGGCTGATTGTGGGTAAAAAACGTCTGGCAGATATGCGCTAACCATTCGTAGATCCTGCATCCCCGATGGCGCTGACGCTTACCGGGGCTACGGACGGGTAGCCTGGATAAGGCGCGCCGGAAAATACGGAGCGCAGACATAAAAAAGAGCCGCACAGGCGGCTCTAAAAGACTTCCATGAATCAGGGCGTTCTTGGGCGCCTTACATTAATTCCCTGCGAGGGCACGCGGAAACAGAACGTTGTTTTCCAGACTGATGTGTTCCATCAGGTCGTCAATTAGTTCGTTGATACCGTTATACATCGCTTTCCAGGTAGTGCAGGCTTCCGGTGGCGGTGTCACGCCATTGGTAATATGTTTGATCACATCCAGCAGCTCACCTGCATCATCATGCTCACTTTCCATCACGCTGATGGGGCCCATCGCCTGGCTACCCATTCCCTCTTTAATCATCGGGAACAGGATGCGCTCTTCTTTCATCATGTGGCTTGAAAGCTCGTCGTGCAGCATGGTCAGGTACTTGGTTAACCCTTTTGGCACGTTGGGTTTGTCAGCATGCACACGCTCCACTTTGGTCGCCTGTAGAATAAGCTCCGGCAGTTGTTCACGATGGTGGTCGTGGTAACGCACGATGATGTGATCGATGATTTCGCTAAGCGCAGTGACGCGCCACTCTTTCTCGATGGGCTGCTCTGCCAGCTTCGCCAGCTCGGCTTCAATGATACCTACATCCAGTTCTTTGCGTGATGCGGCGCGCTCGAGCGTCTGCTTACCGCCGCAGCAGTAATCCATATCGTATTTACGAAACAGCGCCGACGCACGTGGAATGGATAGCGCCAGTTCACCCAAGGGTTGGTCACGGAAGGCCATAGCATTTACCTCATCAGAAATTATAACATGTATTTTAAATGCATCTTTAATCCGATGATATACCCCTTTCGGAGCAAGGTAAATGAGACCACCGTTAACCGTGGTCTGAAACTGACTGAACCAGAGGCTTTTCCGGCTTAGCGCGTACGGCCATAACCACACCACAGACAAGCAGGACGATACCACCAACGGTGAGCCATGGTGGCGTTTGCTGGCGTAGCATGAAGGTATAAAGCAGGCCCGCCAGAGTTTCAAAAACAATCAGCGGCCCGACAATCACCGTGGGTAAACGCTGACTGGCAACATTCCAGCACATAGCGCCGACCCAGGAGCAGAGTATCGCTATGGCGAACATCAAACCGATAAACACTACCGGGCGCGGACCAAAAGGTTGTGCAAAACCGGGCTGATGCACGTTCAGCCACAGACAGGCAGCAGCATAGCCGAATAAAGAGACGGGGAGCGTCACCAGCGCCTGCGCGGTTGCCCACATCATCGGATTCTTGTCCGGGTTTTCCCGCAACCAGCGGGCGTTACGCAGCGCATACCATGCCCAGCAGGCGACGGAAACCAGAGCAAGGGCAATGCCGGAGCCATAACGCCACCATGAGAAATCCGGCAGGCCGCCGTGCAGCTCTGCAATATTGACGCAGGCCAGTCCCGCCGCAATACAGAACAGCGCCGGCGCGAGGCTGGCCCAGGAACGTTTGCCATCACGCTGGCTATAGAGCAGATTCGCGCATACCGGGATAACAACAGGCAGGGTACCAATGATCATTGTCGAAACCGGTGCCCCGGTGCGTTGAATAGCGCTGGCAAGACAGACGTAATAGATAAGATTTCCCATCATGGTCAGCGCCAGCGCGGTGAGCCAGTCTTTATGTGTTAACTGTCGTAAACGTTGACGTCCCAGCCATGCCAGCGGCAGTGCAATTATCCCTAATGCCAGATAACGGCCGGTTGACTGTAATGCTGCCGGGTAATCCGGCACAATTAACGGCCCAACAAAAATAAGACCCCACAACATACCCGCGAGCAGGGCATACAACACACCACTAATCATACTTCCACCTGACGTTACTGTTTGCCGTCATAGTGTAGAAAGGGAGGGCAACGGAATATTGTATGAGGTTGCGCATTAGCGCCGGATGACCTGCTTTTGATAGCGCACAGGGGTAATGCCGTAACGACGCGTAAAAGCGCGAGTGAGGTGTGACTGGTCAGTCAGGCCAGTGGCGGCGGCTACTTCGGCGGCGGGCATCCCGTGGGTCAGGAAATCTTTCGCCCGCCACAGACGAATCGCCATCAGCATTTGATGGGGCGTGACGTGAAAATGGGCTTTAAACTGACGCTGAAAATGGTACGGACTCAATGAGACCACCTGTGCCAGCTCATCCAGCGTCAGGGGATGCATGAAATTATCATGCAGATAGTCGCGGACCCGTTCAAAACGATGAGCACCTTCCTGGCTGACTGGCGCGTGACGCGCGAGTGGCGTAAAGGTATCGATCAGATCCAGCAACATCCCTTTTTGCGCCAGCGAATCATCGGTATGCCACAGGCCATGAATCAGGCGGCAAATCTGGACCGTACGCAGAGGATCGTGGCGGGTAGCATCGCTGAACCACCAGTGACGGATACCGGTCACCTCTTCCAGCAACGCGGGGTCGAGGTAGATCATGCGATAGCGCCAGCCATCCTCGGTTTCCGCCTCACCGGTGTGCAGTTCGTCAGGGTTCATGGTGACCACGGAATTGGCAGGCGCAACGTACTGTGTGCCGCGATAGCGAAAGCGCTCGGCGCCTGCTTCGATTGCACCAATACCAAACGCTTCATGGGTGTGAGGCTCGAAGGAATAACGGGAGATGTGCGCATGATAAAGCTCCACCCCTGGCAACTGCGCCAGGTGGCGAAAACGAGCGCTGTCTCTCTCGTCAACGAATTGTTCCGGTACGCCTTCCACTTTTCATCTCCGCTCAGGTCATCTTCTCATTATTAAGGATGACCCGGCGGCGTGCTACAAAAATTAACCAGCCTGTAACAGTTACAGGATGCCTTTGACGCTTTCCGCAAGCGGGGTGGTCGGGCGGCCAATCAGCTTGCTCAGGGTATGGCTGTCATCGAACAGACCCCCTTTCGAGGCGCCAATATCTGAGTCAGCCAGCAGGTTAGCGAACACATCAGGCAGGCCAACCCCCTTTAACGCACTCGCAAAATCGGTTTCGCTCAGGTTTTGATAGACCACCGGTTTACCACTCTGTTTGCTGAGCTCCGCCGCCAGTTCGCTGAGTGTCCAGGCGCTATCGCCGGCCAGTTCGTAGACTTTCCCTGCATGGCCGTCTGTGCTGATAACACGTGCGGCAGCAGCGGCGTAATCTGCGCGGGTAGCCGAGGCGATTTTACCTTCACCCGCAGCGCCAATGAACACGCCATGAGCCAGAGCTGCAGGGGCGCTGGCCAGGTAGTTTTCGGTATACCAGCCATTGCGCAACAGGGCGTAAGGGATACCGGAATCGGCCAGCATTTTTTCGGTTTCAACGTGCTCAACATGCAGACCCAACGGAGATTTATCCGCATGCAGCAGGCTGGTGTAGGCGATAAATTTCACGCCCGCTGCTTTGGCTGCATTAATTACGTTACGATGCTGAACCGCACGCTGACCGACTTCGCTGGAGGAGATAAAAAGCAGTTTTTCTACACCCGAGAGCGCCGCAGTGAGCGCCGCCTGGTCGCCGTAGTCAGCCTGGCGAACGTCAACACCTTTCTGCGTAAGTGCGTCTGCTTTTAACGGATTACGCACAATCGCGACAATTTCGTTTGCTTTGACGGTTTTCAGTAATTCTTCAACAGCCAGTGCGCCCAGTTGGCCTGTAGCGCCGGTAATTGCGATCATGATGATTCCTCTTCGTGTTTGTCTTGTGTTGTGGCACACTATCACCATAACTAACTTTTAGTAAGTACGCACAAAAAGGTAAGTATGGAAAACACAAATCTCACCCTGAGCGAGCTGATGCGCGACGGTAACCTGTTTGCAGAAGAGTGCCCCTCGCGTGAGGTGCTTAAACACGTGACCAGTCGCTGGGGCGTATTGATTCTGGTGGCGCTACGCCACGGTACCCACCGTTTCAGCGATTTACGCCGCAAGATGGGCGGCGTCAGCGAAAAGATGCTGGCGCAATCTCTTCAGGCGCTGGAACTGGACGGTTTTATTAACCGTATTTCGTATCCGGTGGTGCCACCGCATGTGGAGTATAGTCTGACGCCTCTGGGTGAGCAGGTGAGCGAGAAAGTTGCCGCTCTGGCCGACTGGATTGAACTGAATTTGCCGCAGGTGCTGGCGATGCGGGATGACCGCGCCGCCTGAGTGAACCTGGATAATATTCCACACTATTCAGTCCCCCCTCGCTCCTTTGAGGCAAAGGCGAGGGGGGGAGCGGCCAGGAGCTTACTTGCTTAAATCTACCTGATAGAGCGCAAAGCCAATCTCGTCCGTACCAACCTTCTTCATCGGGTACTGCGCTTTCTCTTTGATAAACGCAGCCGCCTTCTCAGAAGGCGAGGTTTCGAAACGGATATCCAGTGCCGTTTGGCTGTGGATCGGCGCCAGTCGCCAGTTATTATCCGCTGCCGGGTGGATTTCGTCCGCTTTTGCTGATTCGTCGGTTATCCATTTTGCCAGTACCGCGCGGTTTTCATCCGGCGAAGCAAAGG
This sequence comes from Phytobacter palmae, assembly GCA_900112785.1. Lineage (GTDB taxonomy): Bacteria > Pseudomonadota > Gammaproteobacteria > Enterobacterales > Enterobacteriaceae > Phytobacter > Phytobacter palmae. The sequence continues at coordinate 147,141 of FONB01000001.1, forward strand.
CGATATGGCTGTCACCTGTACCCGCGAATTTGCCGCCATAGGCGCGGTAGTTATTGGTTGCGACCAGAAATACCTGATTCGGGTCGATCGGTTTGCCGTTAAAGGTAAGATCTTTAATACGCTCTGCCTGCGGGTTAATGCTCTGGCACTCACCGTCATAACGAGCAGGCTGCGTTACATCAATCTGGTATTTCACCCCATCAATGACATCGAAGTTATAGGTACGGAATGTCTCCCAGTTGATTAATGACTGGGGCTTCGTACTGCTGATATCAATCTGATTAAACTGTCCGGCGGAGCACTCCAGCCACTCTTTCACCTCTTTGCCTGTCGCTTTCACGACCACCAGTGTATTGGGGTAGAGATACAGGTCGGCGGCGTTACGGAAGGTGAGTTGCCCTTTTTCTACCTCAACAAAACTGGCCGGATCGTTTTTGCGCCCACCAGCTTTGAACGGTGCGGCGGCAGACAATACCGGCAGATTCGCCAGATCCGGATCGCCCTGAATAAAGTGCTTCACATAAGCTGTCTGGGCGTTGTTAACAACCTGTACGGTCGGGTCGTCCTGTACAAGGGAGAGGAAGCTGTACATATTGTCGGCGGATTTGCCGATAGGTTTGCTGACAAACTGACGGGTGGCATCGTGATCGTGTTTGAGGATTGCTACCAGTTTACTGTCTTCCGCCGCCAGCGATTTTTTGCCTGCAGCGTCATAAATCGGTCGTGCTTCGGCCTTTGAAGAGGTGACCTGCCACTTCCCGGCATCGTTGTTCAAAACCAGATCCACTACGCCGAGGTGGTCGCCCCACATGCCCGGCATCACTGATGGCACGCCGTTTAACGTTCCTTTCGCGATATCCGCCCCTTTAATGGCGGCGAAATCTTTCGACGGGAAGACCGCATGGGCGTGACCAAACAGAATCGCGTCAACGCCGGGGACTTCGCTTAAGTAGTAGACAGAGTTTTCCGCCATTGCCTGATAAGGTTCAGAAGAGAGGCCGGAGTGGGCAACCAGCACCACCAGGTCGGCCCCTTTTTCGCGCATCTCTGGCACATATTTCTTCGCCGTTTCGGTGATGTCGTTGACCGTCACTTTGCCGCTGAGGTTAGCTTTGTCCCATATCATGATTTGCGGCGGAACAAAGCCGATATAGCCAATTTTCACCGTATGTGTTTTGCCGTCGGTATCAGTAACGGCGGTCTCTTTAATCAGATACGGGGTAAACAGCGGCTTTTTGGTTTTGACATCGATAATGTTGGCGTTCACGTAGGGGAATTTTGCCCCTTCCAGTGCCCGGTGCAGGTAATCAAGGCCATAGTTGAACTCATGGTTACCGAGGTTGCCAACGGTATAGTCCAGCGTATTCAGAGCCTTATAGACAGGGTGGATGTCACCCTTTTTCAGCCCTTTGGCTGCCATATAATCGCCAAGCGGGCTACCCTGAATTAAGTCGCCGTTATCCACCAGCACGCTATTTTTGACTTCATTCCTGGCGGCATTAATCAGGCTGGCGGTACGTACCAGTCCGAATTTTTCTGTCGCAGAATCTTTATAGTAATCAAAGTCCATCATGTTGCTATGCAAATCAGTGGTTTCCATAATCCGGAGATCCACCGTTGCCGCTTGTACGCTGGCTGCTATCAACGTGGCAAGGAGCGTTGCGCTAAACTTAATCATCAGAGGTGTCCTTTTTAGATCTGAGCCACAAAAGAAATGATATGTACATTTTGTTGCTTACAGAATTGTGAATTCTGCCATGAAATTTGCCACATAAATGCAACAACTATCACACCTGGCAGATTCGACCTGAATGCGATATAAGTAAAACAATGAGTTATACCCGTCATACTTCATGTTGCATGAGTGTTGGCTACGTTCACTCACCCGAAATTGGGATTCACTCACTTGCCGGCTTCGTGCAACGTGAATTATTCAGGGTAAATACCCTACTGCCATACATAAGAGGTGGATGATGTTAGAAGCCATTTGTCAGCTCGCGCGTGAAGCGGGCGATGCCATTATGCAGGTCTACGATGGCCATAAGCCGATGGATGTGACCAGCAAATCCGACGATTCACCCGTGACGGCCGCCGATATTGCCGCGCATGCGGTAATTGCTGGCGGGCTACAGGCACTGACCCCGGATATTCCGGTTCTGTCGGAAGAAGATCCCCCATCCTGGAGCGTTCGTCAGCACTGGCAGCGTTACTGGCTGGTCGATCCGCTGGACGGCACTAAAGAGTTCATTAAGCGCAACGGTGAGTTCACGGTAAATATCGCCCTGATTGAACACGGGAAACCGGTACTGGGCGTCGTGTATGCTCCGGTGCTGAAAGTGATGTATTGCGCAGCGGAGGGCAAAGCGTGGAAAGAGGAAAACGGCACGCGGACGCAGATCAAAGTGCGCGACGCACGTCCGCCGCTGGTGGTGGTAAGCCGTTCTCACGCGGATGATGAACTTAAAGAGTATCTCAACCATCTGGGCGAGCATCAGACGACTGCGATCGGTTCATCGCTGAAATTCTGTCTGGTGGCAGAGGGGCACGCTCAGCTTTATCCGCGTTTTGGGCCAACCAGCGTCTGGGATACGGCCGCAGGCCATGCGGTAGCCGTTGCAGCCGGGGCGCATGTTCACGACTGGCAGGGCAAAACCCTGGATTACACGCCGCGTGAATCTTTCCTTAACCCCGGCTTCCGGGTGTCGATTTACTGATTGTCGAGTAACTTATGCAGCAGGGCGATGACCTGCTGCACTTCCGCCTGTGTCAGCCCGCCATCTTTGACATATTGCACCCGTCCGTCTTTATCCAGCACCACGATGGCTGAACTGCCCTCATCAAGTTGCCAGGCTTTACGCGCTACGCCATCACTGTCGACAATAAATTGTGACCAGGGGTAGAGTTTTTTGTTGCTCTCAATACTGCTGCGCACAAACATTGCCGAACCGGGGATAGCATCATCTGTATTGATGATGGTAGTCGTCTGGTAACGGTCATGAGGTAAATTTGCGGCCTTGATCGCTTCTATCAGCGCGGCATTTTTCTCTTTGGCAGAGGTCCGACCGGCAATATGCTGCACAACTCGCACTTTGCCAGGAAGCTGCGCGCTGTTCCAGTTTTTGTAGCTAAACTTATCATTATCGAGAATCAATTCCCCTCTGTCGGCGATGCCCACAGGCGGTACTCGCTGGCTGGTCTCAAAATTATGGGCTTGCGCAAGAAGCGGCAGTAGCAGGCAGGTTGCTGCCAGGATGTTACGTAAGGTCATGGTGTTTCCTTTTATTGTTTGCAGGTGATCCGACCACTTAACTACACCTTTTAATCATAAGTGCGATCAATGTGCTTTTCCCGCAAACCGGATGCCAGTTTGCGGGTTGACGCACATAACGGCGAAAAAATGACGACTTATACTGCCTGTTCGTAAGCACTGAAAAGAAAATTCTGAATAACTGTAATCAAAAGGTAAATAAACTTATACATACTAGGTCTCATGTTGTTTCTGAACTATGCTCATTGAGCACTAAAATTTGCGCTCATCACTGTCGGGCCAAGCGTGGCACCGCAAGGGCGTATTACTTAGCAGGAGATACAAAAATGAAAATTTTCCAACGTTACAACCCACTTCAGGTGGCAAAGTACGTGAAAATCCTGTTCCGCGGACGGTTGTACATCAAGGACGTTGGCGCTTTCGAATTTGATAAAGGTAAGATCCTTATCCCGAAAGTGAAGGACAAACAGCATCTTACTGTTATGTCCGAAGTCAACCGTCAGGTTATGCGTCTGCAAACTGAGATGGCTTAACCAACCCACTACGCTATGCAGTAATCGCAGTACAACAAAAACGGCTCCGTCAGGGAGCCGTTGATGTTTTCAGGGCAGTGAATAGCAGGCAAAAGAAAAGGCGGCAATGATGCCGCCTTTTATGCAGGACATTTACCGTTGCGATTATTCGCTTTTCTCTTCCGCATCCGGCAGCTTTGGCGTTAACACCGTTGCCTTGTTATCAATCCGTGTGACCAGCAACTGGTCGATACGGTAGTTATCGATGTCCACAACCTCGAATTTATAGCCGGAGAACTTCACCGAGTCGGTACGTTTCGGGATCTTACGCAGCATGAACATCATAAAGCCGCCAATGGTCTCGTAATTGCCGGACTGGGGAAACTCATCGATATCCAGTACCCGCATTACGTCATCAATCGGCGTACCACCGTCAATCAGCCATGAGTTTTCATCACGCGCGACGATTTGTTCTTCAAGCCCCTGACCGACCAGGTCACCCATCAGCGTGGTCATGACGTCATTAAGGGTAATAATCCCCACCACAAGCGCGTACTCATTCATGATGACTGCAAAGTCTTCTCCCGCTGTTTTAAAGCTTTCCAGCGCTTCGGAGAGTGTCAGCGTATCCGGCACTATGAGTGTATTGCGGATTTGTACACCGCTACTCAGTACCAGGCTTTGATTGGCCAGTACACGAATAAGCAGGTCTTTTGAGTCGACGTAACCCACGATGTGGTCAATGTCTTCATTACAGACGAGGAACTTGGAGTGCGGGTTTTCAGCGACTTTTCGTTTTAAGCTTTGTTCATCTTCATGCAGGTCAAACCACACCACGTTTTCGCGCGATGTCATTGACGATGGCACCGTGCGTGACTCCAGCTCAAACACATTCTCAATGAGTTCATGCTCTTGCTTACGCAGCACCCCGGCCAGTGCACCGGCTTCTACCACCGCATAGATATCATCCGACGTGATGTCATCTTTACGCACCATGGGCAATTTAAACAGGCGGAAGATAACGTTGGCCATGCCATTAAAGAACCAGACCAGCGGGCGGAAGATAAAAAGACAGAAGCGCATCGGGTTGATGATACGCAAAGCCACGGCTTCTGGCGCAATCATACCGATGCGTTTCGGTGTGAGGTCGGCAAACAGGATAAACATGCCTGTTACCAGCGAAAACGAAATAATAAAGCTCAGTTGATCTGCGAGTTCCGGCTCAACCAGATTGATAAGCATGCTGTAAAACGCAGGGGAGAAGGCAGCGTCGCCAACAATACCGCCCAGAATCGCCACGGCATTAAGGCCGATTTGTACCACGGTAAAAAAGGTGCCGGGGTTTTCCTGCATTTTCAGGATGCGTTGCGCATTGATGTTGCCTTCATCGGCAAGCAGCTTAAGTTTGATTTTTCTGGAGGCGGCCAGCGAGATCTCGGAAAGCGAGAAAAACGCACTCACACCTATCAGACAAAGTATGACTAAGATACTGTTTAACATAATTTATCCAGCTACAAGCGGGATCCTCGGAGGGAAGTTGAAAAATCCTTGTGGTAAACACATTGAAAGCGGGTCCGAAGCGGTGGGCCAGCAATTTCGACGGCTAGTATAGCGTAAGCGTGTTACAGCCTGCCAGCAGTGTAAGCAGTTTGTTACAGGTAGATGCGAATTTTTCTCAATTACCTGTTCATTCGGTGAGCTAGCGGCACGATTTTCAGGTAGTTTTCAGCGAAGCCTTTCATCCGAAGAAGAGGCGCGAAGGTTAAATGAAAGAGTAAAAGGAGTAATAAGAGGGTTTTTATATAATCCCCTGGGCCCATTATTACTTCCTTTTCCTCATACTAAAGTCTTACCTTCATTTTCTATTTTGTGGGGGTGACCTTGTCATTATTAGGCTGACGTTCTTGCGCGTAGCGATTAAAGTAACCACTGTAGTTTTTTTAAAGGTACAGAACGATACATGTAGCCCTGAACAGCCCAGATACCGCAATCCTGCAGCACCGAAAATTCCCATGTACTTTGCACGCCGTCGATAATGACGCGATCCGAATAAGATTTCCTGATGTTCTTAATCAATTCAGGGAAAGTGGGTTTTTGTACCTGCTTATGGTAGAAATCTCGATTAATCACTACAGCCTGACGGACATTTTCCCGCCACAGCCCAAATAACGCAGGATCTTCTTGTTTCATTAATGTCAGGTGTGGAAACTGAGCGGCAGTATCTGTAAGATTCCTGGGGTTGTTAACATAAAACAAAAGCCCATTTTCTACTGAGAAGTCAGAACAATACTTCAGGTGTTGGCTGTGCGGAGGGTGATCGCTACAGTCCATTGAAAATCCAACAATTGTGCCATTCAGGCTGTGAATGGGTATTACGCTAACCCGGTCCATATCCTTTCCTTGTTAATGCCTAGATATATCTAATATTGATCGTTAAAAGTTATTAATCAATCATTTATTGATCGATAATTAATATCAATATATATACCTATCAAATGGTATTTCTTTGATAGTTAGCGCATTTGTATATTACCGATTATGAAATGAATGTTGCTGAGCGGTAGCGGCTCTGGCTCTGGCTTTTACAGAAAAGCGGCGTTCCTGCGGGCGTAACACATGCTTCTTTACCTGTAGGTTATTTGAAATTTATAACTGCACTGGTAGTTTATTACGGAATAAAATACCAATTCATATTACATTCTTAATAAATGAAACTGCAAATGAGCAGAGCGTATTGCAACAATGAATTACATTAACTGATGTACCTTGCTGAATGGTGTTGGCGCATAAAGCCCGCTGCAAGCCCAGATACCCGCCTCTTCAAGCGTTCTTCGGTTAATATCATTATCTATTTTAATAATGATTTTTTCGCAATAACGCTTTAAGTTTTGGATTAGGTAAGGGAATGTGTTTTTGCTTAATTCGTTGTTAGTAAATGTTTCATCCAGGATGATCGCCTCACAATACTGGATAAAAGGCACATCTCTATTCCCCACATGGCTCAGCCAGATACCATTTTTACTTTTTGCTAAATCCTGTATGGCTGTTTCAAATGTTTGGTTGATTTGTAATTTAACAAAGGGAAGTCGCGCCAGAGTTGCCTGCAACACTAAGTCGAACGTTAATATCATTGCGATCTCTTCATCAGTGATGGAGACCAGACAGAACAAACCACGTTTTTTAAAAAAATCAGCTTTGTTGCCAATGGCATTCATTAAATCAAAAAGATAAGTTCTTTTTTTTTCGATACTGTTAAGGACAGGCGCTTTTCTGGGGTAGATCTTAACTCCCAGTAGTTGACCGTGTGGAGTGGTTATCCTTTCTGCTAAGTAAGGCATATAAATTCTCCCTCCAGGTGGTACTCACATCGCTTTCTTAAAAACATGCTTACAGCTGGTGTAACACATATTAAGAGCATATTGCGACAGGTGGTGTCATTCTTAAATGGAAATTTATCTGAAATACGCTTATGCAAACGATGTTTATATATGACAGATTTTACTTAAGTAAAAAAACGCAATGGGATAAATAAACTTTCCAGTAAAATTAATGAGATGCATGAACCTTGTCATACAATGCAGACATGCGAAATTAAAGCCGTCATTGCGAGAAAATAGCGTGGCCGGTTAAAAAGGAATAGCGAAAAGTTAAAGCGAGAAATTCCAGAGGGAATGGGTCAGGTGCTATGTTAAAACCGGTTCAGGGCGGCTGAACCGGCAATATACGAATATCAGGCCAACTGTGGCGGCAGGCAAACGCCAATCCCGCCAATGCCGCAATACCCATAGGGATTTTTATACAGATACTGCTGATGATCGTCTTCGGCATAGTAGAACGGCGGTGCGTTAACAATTTCCGTCGTGATAGTACGATCATCATTTGCGGCCAGCATTGCCGCCTGGAAGCGTTCGAGGCTGGCGTGAGCGGCGGCGCTCTGTTCGGGGGTCAGCGGATAAATGGCGGAGCGGTACTGCGTGCCGTGGTCATTGCCCTGGCGCATCCCCTGAGCCGGATCGTGATTTTCCCAGAATACTTGCAGAAGTTGCTCATAGCCGATCACCGCCGGGTCATACACTACGCGAACCGCTTCGGCATGGCCCGTCTGTCCGCTGCAAACTTCGCGGTAGGTCGGATTTGGCGTATAGCCGCCCATATAGCCTGCCGCCGTGCTGTAGACACCGGGCAGTTGCCAGAACAGGCGTTCGACGCCCCAGAAACAGCCCATTGCGAAATAAGCGGTCTCCATCCCTTCCGGCACGTTTGTCATAGAGTGCTCGTTAACAGCATGTAACGTAGCAACTGGCATTGGCGTGTTACGTCCGGGTAACGCATCCGATTGAGTAACAAGGTTTTTCTTATCAAACAGACTCATGATGAGGCCTCCCATAAGCGCAAATTGCGGTTAAGGTTGTAACGAAGCGTCTCTTTTAACACAATAAACGCGGTAAATCAGGCTAGATTTAAACATAAGAAATATTTGGGGTGTCGTCCGTTTTTCAATCCACATATTGGATTTTTTACAAGCCGCGGAGCGGTGTTGACGTTTCCTTCCAGGGGTGGGAACAAGGGATATTCAGGAGAGAACGTGCCAAAAATCCGTACTGTATGTTTTGCTGGTTTGTTGCTGGCAAGCCATAGCGCCATGTCGGCAAACGTCCGATTGCAGCTGGAAGGGTTGACCGGGGCGCTGCAGAAAAATGTTCGCGCTCAGCTTTCCACCATCCAGAGCGATGAAGTGACGCCAGACAAGCGATTTCAGGCGCGTGTTGATGATGCTATCCGTGAAGGTTTGAAAGCGCTGGGTTATTACGAACCCACTATCGAGTTCGAGCTCCGCCCGCCGCCAGCGAAAGGACGTCAGGTGTTGATTGCTCGTGTCTCGGCAGGAGAACCGGTACGCATCGGCGGCACGGATGTGATCCTGCGTGGCGGTGCGCGCACCGATGAAGATTATATTGCATTGCTGAAAAATCGCCCGGAAAAAGGCACCGTGCTGAACCACGGTGATTACGAAGGTTTTAAGAAATCACTCACCCGTGTTGCCTTGCGCAAAGGTTATTTCGATAGCCACTACAATCACAGCCAGCTTGGCATCGCGCTTGACCGGCATCAGGCATTCTGGGATATCGACTATGACAGCGGCCAGCGCTACCGTTTCGGCGATGTGACTTTTGAAGGTTCGCAAATCCGCGAAGAGTATCTGCAAAATCTGGTGCCGTTTAAAAAAGGCGATTACTACCAGACCAAAGATCTGGCGGAACTTAATCGTCGTCTGTCAGCCACCGGCTGGTTTAACTCAGTAGTGGTGGCCCCGGAGTTTGATAAAGCCAGAGAGAGCAAGGTTTTACCTTTAAAAGGCGTCGTCGCGCCGCGCATTGAAAACACCATTGAGACCGGGGTCGGGTATTCAACCGATGTGGGGCCGCGCGTCAAAGCCACGTGGAAAAAGCCGTGGATAAACTCATATGGTCACAGCTTTACCACCACAGCCAGCGTCTCTGCGCCGGAACAGCAGCTGGATTTCAGCTACAAAGTCCCGCTACTCAAAAACCCGCTTGAGCAGTACTACCTGGTACAGGGTGGGTTTAAGCGCACCGATTTAAATGATACGGAGGCGGACTCCACCACGCTTGCGGTGTCCCGCTACTGGGATCTCTCCAGCGGCTGGCAGCGCGCCATTAACCTGCGCTGGAGCCTCGACCACTTTACTCAGGCGAGTGTGACCAATACCACCATGCTGCTTTATCCGGGGGTGATGATCAGCCGTACCCGTTCGCGCGGCGGCCTTATGCCAACCTGGGGCGATTCTCAACGTTATTCCATCGATTATTCCAGCACAGCCTGGGGCTCGGATGTGGACTTTATCGTGATGCAGGCACAAAACGTCTGGATCCGCACGTTATATGACCGCCACCGTTTTGTGGCCCGTGGCAACCTGGGGTGGATTGAAACCGATGATTTTGACCGCGTACCGCCGGATTTACGCTTCTTCGCCGGGGGCGATCGCAGCATTCGCGGCTATAAATACAAATCTATCGCGCCGAAGGATGATGACGGCAAACTGATTGGCGCCTCGAAAATGGCCACCGGATCGCTGGAATATCAATACAACGTGACGGGCAAATGGTGGGGCGCGGTCTTTGTCGACAGCGGTGAGGCGGTGAGCGATATCCGCCGCAGTGATTTCAAAACCGGTACGGGGGTCGGGGTACGCTGGCAATCACCGGTTGGTCCAATCAAACTCGATCTGGCCGTTCCGGTCGGAGATAAGGACGAGCACGGATTACAGTTTTACATCGGTTTGGGGCCTGAATTATGAGTTTATGGAAGAAGATAAGCCTCGGCGTACTGGTGTTTATCCTGTTAATGCTGGGGACGGTTATTTTTCTCGTCGGGACGACGAGCGGGTTACATCTGCTGTTTAAGGCTGCCAACCGTTGGGTACCGGGTCTGGAAATCGGCCAGGTGACCGGCGGCTGGCGAGATCTATCGCTGAAAAATGTCCGCTACGATCAGCCGGGTATTGCGGTGAACGCCGGAGAACTCCATCTGGCGGTGAAGCTGGGATGCCTGCGTGACAGTAGCCTGTGCGTTGATGATATCTCGCTAAAAGATATCAATGTGGTCATCGATACGAAAAAGATGCCGCCTGCCGCGCCAGTAAAAGAAGAGGATAGCGGGCCGTTAAATCTCTCCACTCCGTATCCCATCACGTTAAGCCGGGTGGCGCTCAATAACGTCAATATCAATATTGATGACACTACCGTCTCCGTTATGAACTTCTCTTCCGCACTGAACTGGGAAGAGAAGAACCTGACCCTGAAACCGACCTCGCTGAGCGGCCTGCTGATTGCGCTGCCGAAAGTGGCTAAAGTGGCGCAGGAGCAGGTAGTTGAACCGAAGGTAGAGAATCCAAAACCGGATGAACTGCCACTGGGCGAATCCCTTAAGCAGCTTTTCGCCAAACCGCTTCTCCCGCAGATGACCGATGTGCATCTGCCGCTCAATCTCAATATTGAAGAATTTCGCGGTGAGCAGCTTCGTTTAACCGGCGATACGGATATCACCGTCAGCAATATGCTGCTCAAAGTGAGCAGTATTGACGGCAATATGAAACTGGATGCGCTCGACATCGATTCAAATCAGGGCACGCTTAATGCCACAGGTACGGCGACTTTGCGGGATAACTGGCCGGTGGACATCACCCTCAACAGCATCCTGAATGTCGAACCGATGAAAGGCGAAAAGGTGAAGCTCAAAGTCGGCGGTGAGGTACGCAAGCAACTGGAGTTTGGCGTCAACCTGTCCGGCCCGGTGGATGTGGTCCTGCGTGGGCAAACTCAACTTGCCGAGGCGGGGCTGCCGCTCAATCTTGATGTCACCAGCGAGCAACTTTACTGGCCATTCACCGGCGAAAAGCAGTATCAGGCCGACGACCTTAAACTCAAGCTGACCGGCAAAATAACGGACTACACACTGTCGTTTCGCACGGCTGTAAAAGGCCAGGACGTTCCGCCTGCCACCATCACGCTGGATGGCAAAGGCAACGAGCAGCAGATAAATATCGACAAACTGAGCGTGGCGGCGCTGGAAGGGAAAACCGAACTTAAAGCCTTGCTCGACTGGCAGCAGGCGATTAGCTGGCGCGGTGAGTTAACGCTGGACGGTATCAACACCGCGAAAACTTTCCCGGACTGGCCGGCAAAACTGAACGGGCTGGCGAAAATGCGCGGCAGTCTCTACGGCGGTAGCTGGCAGGTGGATATCCCTGAGCTGAAACTGGCCGGGAACGTGAAGCAAAATAAAGTCAGCGTAGAGGGGCAGCTTAAGGGCAACAGCTATATGCAGTGGACTATTCCGGGGCTGCATCTGGAGTTGGGGCGCAACAAAGCCGACCTCAAAGGCGAACTGGGGGTGAAAGATCTTAACCTGGATGCCAATATTGACGCGCCAGGGCTGGATAACGCACTACCTGGACTGGGCGGTACGGCCAAAGGACTGGTGAATATTCGCGGTACGGTTGATGCGCCACAGGTGCTGGCGGATATCACCGCCAGCAACCTGCGCTGGCAAGAGTTGCGTGTAGCCCGCGTGCTGGTCAAAGGGGATGTGAAATCGACCGATCAGCTTGCCGGTGTGCTGAATGTACGGGTTGAACGCCTTTCCCAGCCTGGAGTTAACGTCAGCCTGGCAACGCTCGCTGCCAAAGGCAGTGAAAAGCAGCACACGCTTGAGCTTCGGGTTCAGGGCGAGCCGGTAGCCGGGCAGTTAAAACTGGCCGGGAGCTTCGATCGCAACGAGCAACGCTGGAAAGGCACGCTTAGCGATACGCGATTCACAACGCCCGTTGGGCCAGTTGCCCTGAACCGCTCCATCGCGCTGGATTACCGCAATCAGGAGCAGAAGGTCAGCATTGGGCCCCACTGCTGGACTAACCCGAATGCGGAACTTTGCGTGCCGCAGACGATTGATGCCGGGGCGCAGGGGCGCGCGGTGGTCAATCTTAACCGCTTCGACCTGGCGATGCTGAAACCCTTTATGCCGGATGCCACTCAGGCCAGGGGCACATTCAGCGGTAAAGCTGATGTCTCGTGGGATGCCACAAAAGAGGGTTTGCCGCAGGGTGAAGTGACGCTGGCCGGGCGTAACGTCAAAGTGACGCAGGTCGTCAACGATGCACCGCTGCCGGTTGCTTTCGAAACGCTGAACCTCAACGCGAAATTGCAAAATAACCGTGCTGATTTGGGTTGGCTGATCCGTCTGACCAATAACGGGCAGTTTGACGGTCAGGTGCAGGTCACCGATCCGCAGGGGCGGCGTAACCTTGGCGGTAACGTCAATATTCGCAATTTCTCGCTGGCGATGGCCAATGCCATCTTTACGCGCGGCGAGAAAGCGGCGGGTACGCTGAATGCCAGTCTGCGGCTCGGCGGTAATCTACAAAGCCCCCAGTTGTTCGGGCAGATGCAACTCAATGGCGTGGACGTGGAAGGCAACTTCATGCCGTTCGATATGCAGCCCAGCCAGCTGGCAATGAATTTCAATGGTACCACTTCGACACTGCAAGGGGTGGTGCGGACTCAGCGTGGGCAGATTAACCTGAGTGGTGACGCGGACTGGAGCCAGATTAACAACTGGCGTGCCCGTGTGGCGGCACAGGGGAGTAACGTGCGCATTACCGTCCCGCCTATGGTGCGGCTGGACGTCTCCCCTGATCTGGTGTTCGAGGCTACGCCGACCCTGTTTACGCTTGATGGTCGGGTCGATGTGCCCTGGGCGCGTATCGTCGTACATGATTTGCCGCAAAGCGCGGTAGGCACCTCCAGTGATGAGGTGATGCTCAATGCGGATCTGAAACCGGAAAAACCGAAAAGCGCGGCGATTCCGATTAACAGTAATTTGATTGTGCATGTCGGCAAGAATGTGCGGATGGATGCTTTCGGGCTGAAAGCGCGGCTGACCGGCGATCTCAAAGTGACTCAGGACCAACAGGGGCTTGGCCTTAACGGACAAATCAATATCCCGGAAGGGCGCTACCACGCTTATGGCCAGGATTTGATTGTGCGCAAAGGGGAGCTGATTTTCTCCGGTCCTGTCGATCAACCGTTGCTGAATATTGAGGCGATTCGTAATCCCGATGCCACCGAGAATGACGTGACAGCCGGGGTGCGGATTACCGGTACGGCGGATGAACCGAAAGCGGAGATCTTCTCCGACCCGGCGATGTCGCAGCAAGAGGCACTTTCTTACCTGCTTCGCGGTCAGGGTCTGGAGAGCGGACAAAGCGATAGCGCTGCAATGACTTCAGCCTTAGTGGGCCTGGGGGTTGCACAAAGTGGTCAGGTTGTGGGTAAAATCGGCGAGACATTTGGCGTAAGCAATCTGGCGCTGGACACCGAAGGGGTGGGAGACTCTTCCCAGGTGGTGGTCAGCGGCTATGTACTGCCGGGTCTACAGGTAAAATATGGTGTGGGTATTTTTGACTCACTGGCGACTCTCACGTTACGTTATCGCCTGATGCCTAAGCTGTATCTGGAAGCGGTGTCTGGCTTAGATCAGGCACTTGATCTGCTCTATCAGTTTGAGTTTTAGCAATGCGAATATTTGTCTACGGCAGTTTACGACGCAAGCAAGGCAACAGCCACTGGATGACCAATGCTCAGTGGCTGGGCGATCATTGCGTTGAAGATTATCAACTCTACAGTCTGGGGCACTACCCTGGCGCTGTACCGGGTGATGGCAGTGTGCTGGGTGAAGTTTATCGCATTGATGCGGCAACGCTTGGCGAACTGGACGCGCTACGTACCGCTGGGGGTGAATATAAACGTCAGCTTATCCAGACGCCTTATGGCAGTGCCTGGATGTATGTGTACCAACGCCCGGTTGAAGGGAAAAAGTTTATCCCTACCGGCAACTGGTTAGACAGAGACCAGTATTAATACAAACACGCCACCTTCGGGTGGCGTTGTTTTTTTCAGGCGTTGCCCGACTACCAGTGTTTAATCAGCGACGCGCCGATATCGGCAATTTTTTTATTTCGTTCATCCATGGTTGCCTGCGTCCCGGTGATGTAGATAACGACAATGCGGGTTGGTTTGCCGTCGGGCCCCAGCGCCGCAACGATACCGCGTGAGCCTCGTCCACCCGCCCCCGTTTTATCGGCGATATACCAGCCTGACGGCAAGACCGAACGAATCAGCGGGCCGCCGACTTTATCCGCTTCCATCCAGGCTATTAACTGCTTCTGTGAGGCGGGCGTCAGTATCTTGCCGGTGAGGAGCTGGCGCAGGATTTGAGCCATGGCCTCGGGCGTCGTCGTATCACGCTCATCGCCAGGCAACGCTTCATTCAACGCGGTTTCCCATCTGTCGAGACGGGTGACCTGATCGCCCGCTTTACGCAAAAAAGCGGTGAGTTCTGAGGGGCCACCGATCGCAGACAACAGCAGGTTGCCCGCTGTGTTATCACTCATCGTGATAGCGGCGCTGCAAAGTTCGGCTACGGTCATCCCGTCGGTAAGATGTTTTTCCGTTACCGGTGAATATTCGACCAGGTCCTGCTGGCGATACCGTATGCGACGGGCAAGCTGCTCCTGTCCGGCATCAACCCGCGATAAGATCGCGCCGCACAGCAGTACCTTAAAGGTGCTCAGCATGGGGAAACGTTCTTGTGGACGATAGCTGCCCAGTATCTGGCCGTTGGCAAGGGCCACTTCGGCGTAGCCCACTCGCGCGTTAAGCTGGTCTTCGGCTTTTTTTACGGTTTCCTGCGTGACCGGGTGAGCAGAAGCGGGCAGGCAAAAAGCAACCAGCAGGGATAAAAGGGGCAGACGAAACCGTGACATAGAGATACGTTTCCTTGTGGCTATTTCGGGGCAACGGAGCAATTAAACAACGGTATGCATTGTAGATGCATGCGTTTATCAATGCGCGCTGGATGAGCAATAAGATGAGCACAAACAACGAAGGTGGGGCGAAACAGAGCGCCATTGATCCTAAGCCCAATGGCGCTGCTGGCGGTTACGCGGCGGTTTGCCGCAGTTTGAACTGACTTACGGCTTCTAACAGCTCTTCTGCCTGACGCTGCATCTGATGCGCGGCAGCCGAGGATTGCTGCGACAATGTGGCGTTTTGTTGGGTTGCGGTATCCATATGCGTCACCGCCACGTTCACCTGATCGATGCCGGTGCTCTGCTCTTTGCTGGCGGCGGAAATTGACTCTACCAGCTCGCTCACCTGTTGCACGCTGCGCAAAATGTCGGTCATTGCTGAACCGGCGCTTTGTACCTGCGCGTTCCCTTCGGCGATACGGTTAACGGAATTGTCGATCAGGTTACGAATATCCCGCGCCGCAGAGGCTGAACGCTGTGCCAGCGCCCGGACTTCGGCAGCAACGACGGCGAAACCACGGCCTTCGGCCCCGGCTCGTGCGGCTTCGACGGCGGCATTCAGCGCCAGGATATTGGTCTGGAAGGCAATACTGTCAATCACACCGATGATGTTATTAATCTGGCTGGAGAGCTGGTGGATATCACTCATGGTTTGCACCACGCGCTCCACGGCTTGCCCGCCCTGGCCCGCAATAGTGAAAGCGTCGCGGGCGATAGTACTGGCAAAGCGCGAGTTTTCGGCATTGCTTTTCACTACCGAAGTCAGCTCTTCCATTGAGGCGGCCGTTTGTTCCAGCGCACTGGCCTGCGCCTCGTTACGTGACGAGAGTTCCCGGCTACCGGTGGCAATTTGTACCGACGCCGAGGCAATGGATTCGGTGCTGTGGCGAACACCGTGCACGATACGGGTCAGGTTACCGTTCATCTCCTGCAAGGCGTGCATCAGTTCGGCTGTCTCGTCGCGACCTGAAATGCTAAACGTTGTCTGCAAATCACCGGAGGCCACCGTGCGGGCAACGGTAACGGCCTGTGCCAGGGGATGGGTGATGCTGCGAACCAGCCACCAGGTGATAATCCCACCGGCCAGCATGGTCAGCGCCATGGCAATCAGCAACATCAGGCGGGTCTGCTGATACTGCGCCAGGTTGCGCGCATCTGTCTCCACATGAATGGCACTGGCATGCTCCAGCGTGCGTGCGACCACTTCGTCAATCATACGCGTCGGCTCGCGGTCGATGCCGGCCACCAGTTTATCGACGCGCTGGGCACTGGTGGGGTCGGTCAAATCGTATTGCTGTATCGCGCTCAGGTAATGCGCTTCGAGCTCAGCATGGAGCTTGCGAGTCTGTTCAACCTGCGCGTTATTCATCCCCAGCTGTGGCAACATCGCGCTCAGTTTTTCCAGCAGTTGCTGTGTTTTTTGACTCTGAGAAACGAAGGCGGCTTTGTATTTGTCAAAAGCCTCTTGCCCCTGAGAGCCGCGTAGCAGCGTGTTCTTCCACTCCTGAACCTGGATTTTGAACTGCACCTGGGCGTTACGTGCGGTATCAATGCTCTCGACGAGCACTTTTTCCGTTGCCATCATTTTCTGATTCTGCCCGAAGCTATCACTGTTTATCGCCAGGCCGCGCAAGCCGATAAACAGCGTTGCCAGCAGTAACAGTGTTGCCATCAGGCCGAGTCGTTGCCCAATTGTGAAGTGATTAAGTTTCATGTTGTTCCCCGGTGGAATAAAAGATCACGGCCACAAAAGGGGTATCGACCCGTATCAGGTGGACTTTACAGCGGGCAGAGGGCGGTAGTGGGGCTGGTTTGGCTTATATTGTTCAAACGCATGGGAAAAGAATTTTGTGACATTTTTATGACAATTTAAGGAGCGGGCGCTGAAAGGGCAGGAACAGAGAGGGCAGAAAAAGAGATAAAAAAAACCCTGTCCGCAGGTATCCACGTTCAGGGTTTTTCAGATAAAACGGATTACTTCTTCGCAGCGCGCTCGAAGGAAGCAACGATTTCCGCTTTAGCGGCCTCAGCGTTGTCCCAGCCGTCTACTTTCACCCATTTGCCTTTTTCGAGATCTTTATAGTGCTCGAAGAAGTGAGTGATCTGTGCTTTCAGCAGTTCCGGCAGGTCGTTCACATCTTTAATGTGATCGTACTCTTTGCTCAGTTTGGTGTGCGGTACGGCAACCAGTTTGGCATCTTCACCAGACTCGTCGGTCATTTTCAGCACGCCTACCGGGCGGCAGCGAATCACAGAGCCGGGTTCCAGCGGATACGGCGTTGGGACCAGCACGTCTACCGGGTCACCGTCCAGAGACAGGGTGTGGTTGATGTAGCCGTAGTTGCACGGATAGAACATCGCAGTGGACATGAAACGGTCAACGAACAGCGCTCCGCTGTCTTTATCGACTTCGTATTTGATCGGATCTGCGTTAGCCGGGATTTCGATAATAACGTAGATATCTTCTGGCAGATCTTTGCCCGCCGGGACGTTGAGTAAGCTCATGTTTGTTTCCTTTAAAATGTGTGGCAAACAAGTGCCGGGTATTATAGCCAACTCATCGGGAATGTCTTTGCTTGTTTTACGTTGCGACACGGCTGGCCCCTCGTTTTTATTCTGAAAAAGTAGCCGGATTATCCATAAAGATAGCCGCATCCTGAATAAAATTGTGGAAGCGATTACACCGGGCAAACGTGACATGGCTTTGAATGAAAATTTGTGTCTTTTCAAAGCATGATGCAGAGGTGATCGAGCTGTCTCTTTTCGCGCGCCAGATCTCAACTGACAACTAACAATTCATTCACTTTTCTGATTTGTGATGTAACGCATTCTGTTACATCTCTAATTGTCTATAGTTTTCCCCGCAGGCGAAGTTGTAGCCAACAATAACCCTACGAGGATACCCCTATGTGGAAGCGCTTACTTCTTGTCACAGCAGTTTCAGCAGCCATGTCGTCTATGGCGATGGCCGCCCCGTTAACCGTGGGATTTTCGCAGGTCGGATCTGAATCCGGCTGGCGAGCAGCCGAAACCAACGTCGCTAAAAGCGAAGCTCAAAAACGCGGTATTACCCTGAAAATCGCTGACGGTCAGCAAAAACAGGAAAACCAAATCAAAGCGGTGCGTTCGTTCATTGCCCAGGGCGTGGACGCCATCTTTATTGCGCCTGTGGTAGCGACAGGCTGGGAACCGGTGCTGAAAGAAGCTAAAGATGCAAAAATCCCGGTATTCCTGCTCGACCGTTCGATTGATGTAAAAGATAAATCCCTCTATATGACCACCGTTACCGCCGATAACGTCCTGGAAGGCAAACTGATTGGCGACTGGCTGGTGAAAACCGTCGCGGGCAAACCTTGTAACGTGGTTGAACTGCAGGGCACCGTCGGCGCGAGCGTGGCTATTGATCGTAAGAAAGGCTTTGCCGAAGCCATTTCCAAAGCATCCAACATCAAAATTATTCGTTCTCAGTCCGGCGACTTCACCCGCAGTAAAGGGAAAGAGGTCATGGAAAGCTTTATCAAAGCAGAGAACAACGGCAAAAATATTTGCATGGTTTATGCCCATAACGATGACATGGTGATCGGTGCAATTCAGGCCATCAAAGAAGCCGGCCTGAAACCGGGCAAAGACATCCTGACGGGTTCCATTGACGGCGTGCCGGATATCTACAAAGCGATGATAGACGGTGAAGCCAATGCCAGCGTGGAGCTGACGCCGAACATGGCCGGACCGGCGTTTGATGCGCTGGAGAAATTCAAAAAAGACGGCACCATGCCTGAGAAGCTGACTATCACCAAATCCACACTCTACCTGCCGGATACGGCGAAAGAAGAGTTAGAGAAAAAGAAAAACATGGGCTACTAAGCCGCTGATACCCTCACCTTAACCTTTCTTTCAAAAAAGAGGGGGCTGTCTGGTGAGGGTACGTCTGCTTGTTGGCACGATATGTCCCCTCTCCCCAACGGGGAGAGGGCAAGGGTGAGGGGGAGAACATCATGACCACCGAACAACACCAGGAGATCCTCCGTACTGAGGGGCTTTGCCAGTACTTCCCGGGCGTTAAAGCGCTGGATAACGTCAATTTCAGTCTGCGTCGGGGCGAAATCATGGCGTTACTCGGTGAAAACGGTGCGGGAAAATCCACGCTGATTAAAGCTTTAACGGGCGTCTACCATGCAAACAGCGGCACCATCTGGCTGGAAGGTAACGAAATCCGACCTAAAAACACTGCCCATGCCCAGCAACTGGGCATCGGTACGGTGTATCAGGAGGTCAACCTGCTGCCGAACATGTCGGTAGCGGATAATCTGTTTATTGGACGCGAACCGCGTCGTTTCGGCTTTATATGCCGCAAAGAGATGGAAAGACGTGCCACCGAGTTAATGGCGTCTTACGGTTTTTCCCTCGACGTGCGCGAGCCGCTCAACCGTTATTCCGTCGCCATGCAGCAGATTGTGGCGATCTGCCGTGCCATCGATCTCTCTGCCAAAGTGCTCATCCTGGATGAACCTACCGCCAGCCTGGATACTCAGGAAGTTGAAATGCTCTTCACCCTGATGCGCCAGCTCCGCGAGCAAGGTGTTGCGCTGATTTTCGTGACTCACTTCCTTGACCAGGTTTACGAGGTGAGCGACCGCATCACCGTTCTGCGTAATGGTGGCTTTGTGGGCTGTCGCGAAACGCGAGAACTGCCACAAATCGAGCTGGTAAAAATGATGCTGGGGCGCGAGCTGGACAATAACGCCCTGCAACGTGCGGGACGTACCCTGTTGAGCGAAAAACCCGTCGCGGCATTTAAAGATTTCGGTAAGAAAGGGTTGATAGCGCCGTTCGATCTGGAGGTTCGCCCTGGTGAGATCGTCGGGCTGGCGGGACTACTGGGTTCCGGGCGCACCGAAACCGCCGAGGTCATTTTCGGCATTAAGCCTGCCGACAGCGGCAGTGCGATGATCAAGGGCAAGCCGCAGACGCTGCGCTCACCGCATCAGGCCTCCTGCCTCGGAATCGGTTTTTGTCCTGAAGACCGTAAAACGGACGGCATTATTGCCGCCGCGTCCGTGAGGGAAAATATTGTTCTTGCGTTGCAGGCGCAGCGCGGATGGCTACGGCCTATTCCCCGGCGCGATCAGAATGCCATCGCTGAGCGTTTTATCCGCCAGTTGGGGATCCGCACGCCGAGTGCGGAGCAACCGATAGAGTTTCTCTCCGGCGGCAACCAGCAGAAGGTGCTCCTTTCCCGCTGGCTGCTGACCAAACCGCAGTTCCTGATCCTCGATGAGCCAACGCGCGGCATCGACGTCGGAGCGCATGCGGAAATCATCCGCCTGATTGAAACGTTGTGCGCGGACGGCCTGGCGCTACTGGTTATCTCTTCGGAACTCGAAGAGCTGGTGGGCTACGCTGATCGGGTAATTATCATGCGCGATCGCAAGCAAATAGCGGAGATCCCGCTTGCTGAGCTCTCGGTCCCGGCGATCATGAATGCCATTGCGGCATAAGGAGTACTGTGTGATGCCTCAATCACTCCCGCAAACCGGGCAGCCGAAGCGCCACTTTAAGTGGCCCACAGGGACGCCACAACTGTTGGCGCTAATTCTGGTACTGGTGGTGGATAGCCTGGTGGCCCCCCATTTCTTCCAGATTGTGTTACAGGATGGGCGCCTGTTCGGCAGCCCGATTGATATTCTCAACCGCGCCGCGCCCGTGGCGTTACTGGCCATCGGTATGACGCTTGTGATCGCGACGGGGGGGATCGATCTCTCTGTCGGTGCGGTAATGGCCATCGCCGGGGCAACCGCCGCATCAATGACCGTGGCCGGATATGGATTGCCGATAGTGCTGCTTGCCGCGCTGGGTACGGGGATTCTCGCTGGTCTGTGGAACGGTGTTCTGGTTGCAATTTTAAAGATCCAGCCGTTCGTCGCCACGCTGATTTTGATGGTAGCCGGGCGCGGGGTGGCGCAACTGATTACCTCCGGGCAAATCGTCACGTTTAACGCGCCAAATCTGGCCTGGATTGGTAGCGGTAAGCTGCTCCTGTTCCCGACACCGGTCATCATTGCATTGGCCACCCTGATTATCTTCTGGCTGTTTACCCGTAAAACGGCGCTGGGCATGTTTATTGAAGCGGTGGGGATTAATATCCGCGCGGCGAAAAATGCCGGGGTGAATACCCGCACTGTGGTGATGCTGGCCTATGTGTTAAGCGGCGTGTGTGCGGCTATTGCCGGGGTGATTGTGGCGGCGGATATCCGTGGGGCTGATGCCAACAACGCCGGTCTGTGGCTGGAGCTGGATGCCATCCTCGCCGTGGTGATTGGCGGCGCATCGCTAATGGGCGGACGCTTTAACCTTGTGCTGTCGGTGGTAGGGGCTCTGATTATTCAGGGCATGAATACAGGGATTTTGCTCTCCGGCTTCCAGCCAGAGCTTAACCAGGTGGTGAAAGCGGTGGTGGTGCTGTGCGTGCTGATTGTTCAGTCGCCGCGCTTTATCGCACTGATTAAAGGAGCGCGCGGTCATGATAAAACGTAATTTACCGCTGATGATCACCCTGGGCGTTTTTATCCTTGGGTATCTCTACTGTCTGACGCAGTTTCCCGGCTTTGCGTCCACACGTGTTATCTGCAACATTCTGACAGATAACGCTTTCCTGGGGATTATCGCTGTCGGTATGACCTTTGTGATTCTCTCCGGCGGGATAGATCTCTCCGTGGGCTCGGTGATTGCCTTCACGGGGGTGTTTTTGGCGAAGGCCATCGGCTTCTGGGGGATATCGCCGCTGGTGGCTTTCCCGCTGGTGCTGGTGATGGGCTGCGCGTTTGGCGCATTCATGGGGCTTTTGATCGACGCGCTGAAAATTCCGGCGTTCATCATTACCCTGGCCGGGATGTTCTTTTTACGCGGTGTCAGTTATCTGGTCTCCGAAGAGTCGATCCCGATTAACCATCCGGTGTATGACACGCTGTCCGGGCTGTCATGGTTGATTCCCGGCGGTGGGCGTCTGAGTGCTATGGGGCTGCTGATGTTAGGAGTGGTGGTCATCGGTATTTTCCTTGCCCATCGAACCCGTTTTGGCAATGAAGTGTATGCCATTGGCGGCAATGCAACGTCGGCGAACCTGATGGGGATCTCAACTCGCAGTACCACCATTCGTATCTATATGCTCTCCACCGGGCTGGCAACGCTGGCAGGTATTGTCTTTTCTGTCTACACCCAGGCGGGTTATGCGCTGGCCGGTGTCGGGGTTGAGCTGGATGCAATTGCCTCGGTAGTGATTGGCGGTACGCTGCTGAGCGGCGGTGTGGGCACGGTACTGGGTACGCTGTTCGGTGTAGCGATTCAGGGGCTAATCCAAACCTATATCAATTTTGACGGAACACTGAGTTCCTGGTGGACCAAAATCGCGATCGGCATTTTATTGTTTATTTTTATCGCGTTACAACGTGGTCTTACGGTGCTGTGGGAGAATCGCCAGAGCTCGCCTGTTACACGTGTTAGCACGGCAGCAACAAGGCAGTAACACATTGAAATAATTAAAAAGAAGTAAAGTTTTTCCGGTGGCGGTCGATAACCTGCCAATGAGGCTTATTTTACGCCTGAAAGAATCTCTGCTACCGGAAAAACTATCATGCTCAGAACGCTCTCGCTTCGTACTGGTTTGCTTTCCCTTCTCGCTATTATGACTTTCCTGCTGCTGGTGGTAAGCGGCATCGGAATTTATGCCCTCAGCAAAAGCTCATCCTCCCTGGAACGTATTAGCGTTCTGCAAGGCGAGAAAATGGCGCGCCTCAATCAAGGCTATACGCAAATTCTGCGTGCGCGTAATGAGTCGGGTCAGGCCGTACGAATGATGGAAGTGGGCCTGCTTGCTGATGCAGGCAGTGCGGTAAAAATCATTAATGGTGAAATTGAGCAGGGACGTAAAGCGCTGGACAGCGTCATTAAAGCGGGCGTGGATGACGACCAGGGAGCCGCGCTGCTGGCTCAGGTTGCAAAAAGCTACGCTATTTACCTGGATCAGGGCATCAAACCGATGCAGGCAGCGTTAAACCAACAAAGTGCGGATGCCTATTATGATCTGCTGGAGAGCAAACTAGTTCCGGTTTCCCGTCAGTTTGATAACGATATCCAGGCGTTCCTGACCTGGGGCGAAAACCGTGGCAAAGCCGAGGTAAGTGCGGTCCAGTCGAGCAAAAATTTTGTGATGATGCTGATTGTCGTTGTTGCACTGGCGGCGGCGGGCATTATCGTGCTGGCCTGGCTGGCACTGCGTCATATGCTACTTAAGCCGCTCGATGCGTCGATTGTACAACTGGAGCACGTTGCCGCCGGCGATCTGGCCTCGGTGAGCCTCAGTAGCGCCAGTAAAGAATTTAACCGTCTGAATACGGCGATTGAGAACATGCGTCACTCGTTGATCAGTTCCGTTACCCGCGTACGTGACGCCAGCTCGCAAATCGATACCGGCAGCCGTGAATTGTCGCTGGGTAACGTCGATCTGGCGCAACGTACTGAATCAACGGCCACATCGCTGGAACAGACTGCTGCCAGCATGGAAGAGATTACCGCCACGGTAAAACAGAATGCGGATAACGCCGACCAGGCGCATCAACTGGCGAAATCGGTCTCTGATACTGCCGATCGCGGCAGTGAGATGGTCTGCTACGTAATTGAGAAGATGCGCGACATTTCCGACAGCTCCAGCCGCATTGCCGATATTCTCAGCATGATTGACAGCATTGCCTTCCAGACCAACATCCTGGCGCTGAATGCCGCCGTTGAAGCGGCCCGGGCAGGGGAGCAAGGGCGCGGCTTTGCGGTGGTGGCTGGCGAAGTGCGTAATCTGGCGAGCCGTAGCGCTGATGCGGCTAAAGAGATCCGTCAGCTTATTAGCAGCTCACAGGCTCATGTATCAGAGGGTAGCGATCTGGCGATGCAGGCAGGCGAAACGATGGATGAGATTGCGTCAGAGGTCATGCGTATGACGAAGCTGATGCGTGAGATTGCCAGCGCGTCGCAGGAGCAGAGTCGTGGCATTGAGCAGGTGAATATTGCTGTCAGTCAGATGGACGAAACGGCACAGCAAAACGCCTCTCTGGTGCAGCAATCTTCCGCCGCGACCCGTTCGCTGGAAGAGCAGTCCCGCGAATTACTGGAGGCGATGGCCTCTTTCCGTTTGCAGCCAACTGCATAATAATTTGCCCTGCGCAGGTTCGCGCGGGGCTATTTTATACAGGGTAAGGATAGATGGACACACAGGAAGAGATCAGAAAACACATTTGTATTCAGTGCGATAACGAAGCGATTAAAGGCAGCGATTACTGCGAAGCGTGTGAGGCCAAAGAATTTAAGAAAATTGGTGGCTGGTTGTATCTTCCCGCGCTGGGGCTGCTTGTAGCGTTAGTCATGAGTATTTTGGCCATTAATAATACCGCGCGTGCGCTACTGCAATTCAGCAGCAGCTTTACCACCACGGGGCTGGCGGTCATTTACTTTGAGCTCTTTGGTTTTATCGGACAGTTTCTGCTAACGATTTATGTGGGCAGTCTCTTTTTGCGCAAAAAGCGTCAGTTACCGCTTACTTACATCGTTTTTCTTCTGTACGGCGTGGTGTTTGTGGGCGTCGATTTATGGCTGGCGAACGCGCTGATGAATCTTCCGATTGACTATGACGACACCCGTTCTCTGATTCGCGCGATTGTCGCTTGCTGTATCTGGATACCTTATTTCCGGGTATCTGAACGAGTAAAACGGACTTTTGTGCATTAAAAAATGCCGCGCCGGGCAACCCGGATGCGGCATTATGGCTCTATGCGGGC
The DNA here is from genome assembly GCA_900112785.1 of Phytobacter palmae. Classification (GTDB taxonomy): domain Bacteria; phylum Pseudomonadota; class Gammaproteobacteria; order Enterobacterales; family Enterobacteriaceae; genus Phytobacter; species Phytobacter palmae. The sequence goes on from FONB01000001.1 coordinate 172,131, forward strand.
TCGTAGCCCGGGTAAGCGAAGCTAACCCGGGACCAGATGCCGCGTTTACGCGTCCGGGAACTCACGCATAAAACGTTCGACATCATCTACCATATGTTCATTCCCAACGAAGAACGGGCGACGCTGGTGCAGGCTTTCCGGCACGATATCCAGAATACGGTTTTTACCGTCACTCGCTTTACCGCCAGCTTGTTCCGCCAGGAACGCCATCGGGTTGCACTCATAGAGCAGACGCAGCTTCCCTTCCGGATGGCTCGCAGTGCTCGGGTACAGATAGATACCGCCTTTGAGCAGGTTTCGATGGAAATCCGCCACCAGTGAACCGATGTAGCGCGTGGTGTAAGGGCGCTGGGTGGACTTATCCTCTTCCTGACAGAATTTGAGATATTTCTTCACGCCCAGAGGGAATTTGATGTAGTTGCCTTCGTTGATGGAGTAAGTGTTTCCTTTTTCCGGGAAGCGCATACGCTCCTGACACAGGCAGAACACACCCAAAGAGGGGTCATAGGTGAAGGCATGTACGCCACAACCAGTGGTGTACACCAGCATGGTGGACGAGCCGTAAACTACATAGCCCGCGGCAACCTGCTTGCTACCCGGCTGCAGGAAATCTTCTTCGGTGACAGGCGTGCCTACCGGCGTAACACGACGGTAGATAGAGAAGATGGTACCAACCGAAACGTTAACATCGATGTTGCTGGAGCCGTCCAGTGGATCCATGAGCACAACATATTTCGCGTGTTCGCAGCCTTCGAATACGACGATTTCGTCTTCTTCCTCAGAGGCAATACCCGCGACAATGTCTCGCGCCCGCAGCGCGGCTTTCAGTTTTTCATTGGCAAACAGGTCGAGTTTTTGTTGCACCTCTCCCTGGACGTTTTCGGCGCCACTGGCACCCAGGATATCAACCAGACCCGCTTTGTTGATATCCCTGTGGATGATTTTGGCACCCAGTTTTATTGCCGAGAGCAGTGCAGTCAGCTCACCGGTAGCATGAGAAAATTCATGCTGCTTTTCGACAATAAATTCACCTAACGTTTTCATACCCTGTCCCTACGTTTTATATGGAGTAATGTCACTGCAACAATATTAACAAAGATTCAAATGCTCGCGCACAGGTGAATCGCGCCAGCACAATACGGATTATCCTGAAATGCATTTCCGTCATATGAGACAAGAGGGTAAAATGTGCTCCGTAAATAAGAAGGATAGAGACGAATGCGCATTCATATTTTGGGGATTTGTGGCACCTTCATGGGTGGGCTGGCGCTGCTGGCGCGCTCACTGGGCCATGAGGTAACGGGTTCGGACGCCAATGTGTATCCGCCGATGAGCACCCTGCTTGAGAAGCAAGGCATTGAACTTATTCAGGGTTACGACGCAAGCCAGCTTGATAACACACCGGATCTGGTCATCATTGGCAACGCGATGACGCGCGGCAATCCGTGTGTGGAAGCGGTGCTGGAAAAAAACATTCCGTATGTTTCAGGCCCGCAATGGCTGCATGACTTTGTGCTGCGTGACCGTTGGGTACTGGCGGTGGCAGGAACACACGGTAAAACGACTACGGCAGGTATGGCAACCTGGATTCTGGAAGCCTGCGGCTATAAACCCGGATTTGTCATTGGCGGCGTACCGGGAAATTTCGAGGTTTCCGCTCGCTTAGGGGAAAGCCCGTTCTTCGTCATCGAAGCCGACGAATATGACTGCGCGTTTTTCGATAAGCGTTCGAAATTTGTACATTACTGCCCGCGTACGCTGATCCTCAATAACCTTGAGTTCGATCACGCGGACATCTTCGACGATCTGAAAGCGATCCAGAAACAGTTCCACCACCTGGTGCGTATTGTGCCGGGGCAGGGCAAGATCATCTGGCCTGAAAACGACATCAACCTGAAACAGACGATGGCGATGGGCTGCTGGAGCGAGCAGGAACTGGTGGGCGAACAGGGCCACTGGCAGGCAAAAAAACTGACCACCGATGCGTCTGAATGGGAAGTACTGCTGGACGGTGAATCAGTCGGGCAGGTGAAGTGGGGTCTGGTAGGCGAACACAATATGCATAACGGCCTGATGGCGATTGCCGCTGCCCGTCATGTTGGTGTTGCGCCAGCCGACGCTGCCGATGCGTTGGGCTCGTTCGTGAATGCCCGTCGTCGCCTTGAACTGCGCGGAGAAGCGCACGGCGTTAAAGTATATGACGACTTCGCGCACCATCCGACGGCGATTCTGGCGACGCTGGCTGCCCTGCGTAGCAAAGTGGGCGGTACAGCGCGCATTATTGCCGTACTGGAACCGCGCTCGAACACTATGAAAATGGGTATCTGCAAGGACGATCTGGCACCGTCCCTGGGGCGTGCCGATGAAGTCTTCCTGTTACAGCCTCAGCATATTCCATGGCAGGTAGCGGAAGTGGCTGACGCCTGTGTGGTGCCTGCCCACTGGAGCGGCGATGTCGATGCGCTGGCAGAGATGATCCTCAAAACGGCGATGCCAGGCGATCACATTCTGGTGATGAGCAATGGCGGATTTGGCGGTATTCATCAAAAACTGCTGGATGGGCTGGCGAAGAAAGCCGAAGCAGCCGCAGAGTAATTGACCTGCTTGTCGTGCGACTGAGAGGACGGTTGTGCAGACATTAAGCGTGAGTTGATATGTGCAGAAAACCGCGCCACCTGATGGGAATGGCGCGGTTTTTTTATGCTTACTCTTTGGCGATTGGGGTGTCGATAATCTGTGGCGCTTTATTACCCTGAATATCGGCAACACGTTTTTCCACATCCTTAACCTGGCTTGCGTTATGCAGCAGGGTGTAGGTCAAATCGAAACGGGTGCTCTGGCCCGGCTCAAGTTTCTTCACGCGTTTCTGTTCGCGCTCAATGGTTACCGGATAGGCGTAGCTGGTGCCCGGCTCAATCCCGGTCACATAGCCCTGTTTCAGCGTGTCGGTATTTTTCCACAGCGTCAGCACCGGCAACTGCTGCGTGTTAAAGCTGATAGCCGCCCCTTTATCGCCGGCTTTATTAATCACCGCTGCCACGGTCTCTTTACGTGCGTCAGCCAGCGGTTTGAAGTTGAATACCATTTCATCGAAGCCTTTGGTCGGCCCACTGTAGGTTTGCCAGTTTTTCAGCCCGGCTTTGGCGTAATCGTTGAACGGGCTGACGCTCTCGACCGGAGCGATAAAGCGCGCACCCTCTTCCAGAATCGGCGTGCCGAAGTTGCTGTGATAGATGATTTGGTAGTTGTGCGCGTAATCCGCATGGTTGGTCAGCACATCATGCAGAGTAAAGCTGTTGCTGCCCGGAATGTAGCTCAACTCCATTTCGGTCTGCAGATCGGCTTTTTTGAAGGTGCTCTCTTTTACCAGCCCACGAATGCGAATCTCATACGGTGCTTTCTCGCTGACATCCACGGAAACCTGTGAGGCCGGGGTGTTGCCTGCTTTGCCATGCAGGGTATAAATCTGCCCGTCAGCGGTGACCGGATGGCCGGTCCATTCATAGCCGCAGCGCACCAGCATTTCATTGAATCCTTCCAGCCATCCCAGGCCATTGCGGCTTTCCAGATTCATATACGCCGGGTTAACCACCTCTTTTACCGGTGAATCCCAGCCCATCCGAACGCCAAAACCTTCAACACGGAGCAAATTCATGCCGCGTGTCGGACTCAGGGTGATTGTCAGGCCATTCTGACTGTTGATAGTGATGATTTTACTGCCTTCCTGCTTGCCGCCGTGCAGGACTTTTTGCTCAATGCTGAAAGTCTGATCTTTAATTTTCAGCTGCTGGCTGGTGACCTGCCAGTTTCCTTGTTCTACACCGCTTTCAGCACTTGTCAGCAACCATGTCTTTGCGCAGACATTGCCAGAGATAAGCAGAGCGAGGGTAGATAACACCAGGGCTTTTTTCATTTTTATTCCTTTTTGCTGAATCGATTATTTTTGTGACCTCTGAAATCTAATAATTGCCGATGCCAAAAAATGTGATCCGTTTCATCTGGTGTAAAAAGGCACGCTTTAGTGATCAAAAACTTGCTATTGACCGCTTTAATCTATGTAACGACGCGGTTTTATACATAAATGTTGTGAGATGTGCAGATTTTTGCTTTAACGATTCAGCTTTTATGGTGCGTAATTACCAGCCAAACGATAGTCGCCGGGGAAGCGTTGCAAAATGCGGAGTGGGGGAAGTAAAAGCGATGTGCGGGGCGAGCCGCACATCCGGGAGAGATTACTCTGCGGCTTCGGAAAGCTCGCGCAGGTACTGGAAAATCAAACGCGCAGATTTTGGTGGTTTGTTTCCTTCTTTCTCTTTCTTTGCGTTGCGGATAAGCGTGCGCAATTGCTGACGGTCTGCGTCCGGCCACAAGCCTAACACTTCCGCAATGGCATCATCGCCTTCCTCAATCAGGCGGTCGCGAAGCTGTTCCAGTTTGTGGAAAAACGCCACCTGTTGGTTATGGCGGTTTTTCAGCTTATCCAGCGCCTGGCGAATCGGCTCAACGTCACGTTGACGCAACAATTTACCAATCAGTTGTAACTGACGGCGGCGACCTTCCATCTTAATGCGCTGCGCCAGTTCAACGGCGTCACGCAGGTCCTGGTCGAGCGGGATTTTCTCCAGCGCGTTTTTACCCAGGTCTACCAGTTCCGCGCCCAGGCGTTTTAATTCCTCGGCGTCGCGTTTAATTTCACTCTTACTGACCCAGATGATCTCATCATCTTCGTCCTCGATGTCGTCACCGGGAACGTCGTCGAGCCAGTCGTCGGGCTGCTTTGTCATCTCAGGTTCCTCAAAAAAGAGGCTAATGTTACCAGTTAAGGGGCGCACTGAAAAACGGTTCTCTGTTAGACTTCAAAGATTCTCTCCTCTAATTATGGCATTGGCGATGAAAGTAATCACACAAGTTGCACAACAACGCAAAGCACTGGAAGAAGCGGTTTCTACCGCGCTGGAGTTGGCCTCCGCAAAAGCGGATGGTGCGGAAGTGTCTGTCAGCAAGACCACCGGGATCAGCGTCAGCACGCGCTACGGTGAAGTGGAGAACGTAGAATTTAACAGCGACGGGGCGTTGGGGATTACGGTTTATCATCAAAACCGTAAGGGCAGCGCGTCGTCTACCGATTTAAGCCCGGATGCTATTGCCCGCACCGTGCAGGCGGCGCTCGATATTGCCCGCTACACCTCGCCGGATCCCTGTGCCGGGGTGGCCGATAAAGAGCTGCTGGCCTTTGACGCACCCGATCTGGATCTCTTCCACCCGGCGGAAGTCTCCCCGGATGAAGCCATTGAGCTGGCTTCACGCGCAGAACAGGCGGCGCTGAAAGCGGACAAACGTATTAACAACACCGAAGGCGGCAGCTTCAATAGCCACTACGGTATTAAAGTCTTCGGCAATAGCCACGGCATGCTGCAGGGCTATGCTTCTACGCGCCACTCGCTCTCGAGCTGCGTTATCGCCGAAGAGAACGGGGATATGGAGCGCGATTACGCCTACAGCATTAGCCGTGATATTCGCGATTTGCAAAGCCCTGAGTGGGTGGGCGAAGAGTGCGCGCGCCGTACGTTATCGCGTCTTGCTCCGCGTAAACTCTCGACCATGAAAGCGCCGGTCATTTTTGGTCATGAAGTGGCGACCGGTCTGTTCGGGCATCTGGTCGGGGCGATTGCGGGTGGGTCGGTTTATCGCAAATCCACCTTCCTGCTCGACTCGCTGGGTAAGCAAATTCTGCCGGAATGGCTGACCATTGAAGAACATCCGCATTTACTGAAAGGACTGGCGTCTACGCCCTTTGACAGTGAAGGGGTGCGCACTGAACGTCGCGACATCATCAAAGATGGCGTATTAACGCAGTGGCTGCTGACTAACTACTCCGCACGTAAGCTGGGGCTAAAAAGTACCGGGCACGCGGGCGGGATCCACAACTGGCGGATCGCCGGGCGCGGCCTGAGTTTTGAGCAACTGCTCAGACAAATGGGCACTGGTCTGGTTGTTACCGAACTGATGGGGCAGGGTGTCAGCGGCATTACCGGCGACTACTCGCGCGGTGCGGCGGGTTTCTGGGTGGAAAATGGTGAAATTCAGTATCCGGTAAGTGAGATCACTATTGCAGGAAATCTGAAAGATATGTGGCGTAATATCGTTACGATTGCTGACGATATCGAAACACGTAGCAATATTCAGTGTGGTTCAGTGTTGTTACCGGAGATGAAAATCGCCGGTCAGTAACGCCCGTCATAATTCTGATTGCAGGTGCGCAGGCTGCACGTGCCAACCCCAGTCGCTTACCCGGTAAGTGGCTGGCATTTACGTGTTTGCCGCTTGCCTGAAATTCGGGTTATTCAGGGTCTGGCTTTTTTTAATAATAAAAAAGGAAGTGAGCAATGCGGAAAAAACTGCTGGCGATGTTAGCTGTCTCTACCCTTGTCCTGAGTTCGGCACATGTCTTTGCTGCCGATCTTGAAGATGACATGGACACCCTCAACAAAAACCTCCAGGTTGTCGAAAAATCGGATGACGCCGCCACCATCAAAGATGCGTTAACCAAAATGCGCACGGCTGCCGAAGACGCACAAAAAGCGACACCGCCGAAGCTGGAAGGCAAAGCGCCGGACAGCCCGGAAATGAAAGACTACCACCAGGGGATGCAAACGCTGATCGGGCAAATCGACGGCGCGCTGAAACTGGCGAACGAAGGCAAAGTCAAAGAAGCAAAAGCGGCGGCTGAGGATTTCAAAGCCACCCGCAACAGCAACCACAAGAAGTTCCGCTAAGTATCCCGAAGCGGGGCATATGCCCCGCTTTTCTCCCCTCTACGGGACAAGCACGATCTTCCCGCTAAATTCCCGGTTCTCCAGCAAACGATGTGCGTTTGCCCCTTCCCTCAGTGAAAACGCGGTGATCTCTGGCAGGGAAACATGTCCGTCTTTGATAAGCCCGAACAGGCGATCCGCCCGCAATTGCCGTTGCTCACGCGAACTCAAATAGGTCCACAGATCGGCCCCCAGCACACCGGAAGATTTCAGCAAAAAATCAGCCGGATCCACCGTCGGAATTTCCCCCCCTGACATACCAAACAGCACTACGCGGCCGCCTTCTTTTACGGCTTCCAGGCTCTGTAACAGGGTGCTACCCACGGAATCAAAAACGATATCGCAGCCTGCGGCCTGTTTCTGCCAGATTTCATAACCCACCGCAATTTCCGCACCATGGGCAAGACAGATGGCCTGCTTCTCCTGGCTTGATGCAACGGCAACCACGCGAATGCCCCGATGGACGAGCATCCGCGTCAGTAATCGCCCAACACCACCAGCAGCGGCCAGTACGGCTACGCGCATCCCCGGCAAAACTGGCAGTACATCGTGGATCAGGTAATCAGCGGTCAATCCTTGCAACAGCACGGCGGCGGCCTGCTCCTCGCTAAGCCAGTCGGGAAGTTGAATGGCATGGGTTTGCGGCACGATAACGTGGCTGGCATGTGCCAGCGGTACATCGGTAAAGCCGATACGATCCCCTGGCTGCCAGCCGCTGACCCCCGCACCGACCTGCACCACTCGCCCGGCCCCTTCATAACCCGCGATCCAGGGGGCGTTTCCGGCAAGGGGATAGCGTCCCTGTCGCCGGTAGACATCGGCAAAGTTAAGCCCGGCAGCGGAAATTTCAACGAGAATGTCGCCTGGCCCCGGCTGCGGTGTGGCGCTCTCTCGCAGGTACAACACGTCGGCAGAGCCAAACTCATCAAAAACCAGTGATTGCATAATAAAATGACCTAATAGAGGGTAATATGACGATTATTCCTCCCGTTAATGGGCGGATAAAGAGGGCTCTGTTATTTTGATTTGATAGCCAAAGTTTAGAATCTGGGTGGTGAATGGATTACTTAAAATGCGTTGAGTCTTTTGTCCGCACGGTAACCTGCGGCAGTTTCACCGCGGCGGCGGAAGAGCTTGGCATCACCCCGGCAATGGTGGGAAAACATGTGCGCGAGCTGGAGGCCAGAACGGGTTGCCAACTGATTCACCGAACGACCCGGCGTCAGGGACTGACGGATGCCGGCCAGCGTTTTTACCAGTACGGGCTACAGATCCTTGCCACCATTCGTGAGGCGGACGGGCTGGCAAACCATCTTTATGACAATGTCGCGGGTATGCTGCGTATCAGCGCGCCGGTGACCTATGGCCAGCGCGTACTTACCCCCATCCTGTCGCGTTTTTTGCAGCAATATCCTGGGGTCGATGCTGAAATGGTGCTGACGGACAGGAAGGTGGATCTGATTGAGGAGCGCTTCCAACTGGCGATCCGCATTGGCAATATTAACGACGACGGGATCGTCGCCATCCCGCTTCCGCCGTATCGTATGATCCTTGCCGCCTCCCCTGATTACCTGCAACGCCACGGCATGCCACTCTCGCCGCAGGAGCTAAAGCATCATCATTGCATCAGTTTCAGCCAGTGGCGTTCGGATCATAGCTGGCAACTTGAAGGCCCCTCCGGGAAGGTGGAGATTGCCATCACGCCGCGTCTGATGGTCGATTCCGGTGAAGCGATACGCCAGGCGGCGCTTTCCGGGCTGGGGATAGTGCAGCACTCCGTTCTGACGTTGCAGCAGGACATCAACGAAGGCCGCCTGTGCCTTGTGCTGCCAGACTACCTGCCCCCACCGCGACCAATGCATTTGTTGCGCTTACCGATCAGGCCGCTGCTGCCTATCGTCTCTTCGTTTACCGACTACTTTTTGCAGGCGATAAAAACGCGCTTTTGATCCTTTTTCATAAGGAACCCTTATCTCGTCACACTTTTGCCTTCGCGTTGGCCGTTTTTTTATTCTCCCGTACCCCCGGTTTTCCGCATTTTTCCATCAAACCTGTGAGCGTTGCACAGTGAAAACCCCCGGAGGGGCACATTAATGTGGCGCAGATCACTAAAGTCTCCCGGCTTTCCACTTCAAAGTGGAAAACTCCTCGCTACAAACTCTTAACCTGCAACGTTAGTTTTATTCCAGGCCATTAACGGGGTAAGACGAGTGAAAAACGGAGCGGTAATGAACGACGCGGGAGATGAGGCGGAACAAACGGCAAGCCTGGCCGGGCATATGCTCACGCAGGTATACACCTTGCTGAGCCAGCACAACATCACGCCTAACGCGGTGCAGCAGCAGATGTTGACCTCGCATGTCCGCGCGATGGCTCATCGATCGGTGACGGGTGAGCCGCTACCGGAGGTGGATGCCAGCCTGTTTGACGAAATCTCGCCTGAATCAATGCAACTTGCCCGCGACGTTGTGGCGCAATTTGGCAATCTCCCGGAAGAAGAAGCCTGGCTACTGTCGGTGCACTTCGAAGTGGCAAAAGACAACCTGTAAGGAGCGAACAATGGAACAGATTACCGTAGTGATTGGCGACCGTCTGGGTAAAGGCCAGAAAGTGGCAGCAGGCGTTGAGAAAGCCGGTGGTCGCGCTGTCGTGGTACCGGGTGTGGCGGCGGATATGAAGCTGGGCGATGTGATGAAGACGGAAAATGCGACGTTCGGCATCTCGTTTTGCGGCAGCGGCGGCGCGGGCGCTATCACCGCGCAAAACAAACACGGCTATAAAGCCAAATATGGCATGCGTTCGGTTGAAGAGGGCGTCACCGCTATCAACGAAGGCTGCAATGTACTGGGTTTCGGCTTTATGGATAAAGAAGAGTTAGGCGAGCGCCTGGTGCAGGCGTGGCAGAAGAAATACGGCGCGTAACCATGAAAGAACAATTCACCACCACGGTCAGGGTGAAAGGGAAAGGCGAGGCTAAAGCGCGCGCGTTTTCCGATGCGCTGAACCATGTTCAGGCCGCGGTGATGAAAGCGTCGCCGCACATTTTACTGCGTATAGAGCCACAGGATGTGCAGGTTGTTCATGCGCATGAAACGACGCGGAAAGAGGCTTTTTTATTCTTCTTTCTGCGCCGCGAAAGACGGACGTACAGCGTGGAGCTGGATGTCACCGTCAACGTGACCGCCATCAATCTCGACAAAGTGGATTTCGTCACGCAACGCTGATTCTGACTAAAAGGGCAGACTGATGTTCTTAATCATACTAATAAAATCGCTCATCATCGGCGGCCTTGTGGGCGTCGGGGTAGGCGCTGGGGCTGCACGCATGTTTCATGCGCCAACCACACAAGGAATGGGCGCATTTCGTACACTCGGCGAGCTGAATTCCTGCGAAGGGGATCCGGCCTCTCACTTCTCCTTTGGTTTAGGTTTCTTCTTCAATGCCTGGGCCTCGTCCGTAGCGGCGGGTTCCTTCACCCAGGACGTTGATCATCGCATCATCCCGAACTGGGGCGCGGCGGCGCTGATGGTGAAAAACCGTAACGTCGGCGAAACCCTCCACGATCCGAAAAAGATGGCCATCGCCTGCGGCCTGATCGGCATGATCGTGGTGACCTTCCTTAACCTGACGGCTTCCTCCGTTCCGGCGGCCCTGCAGGTGACGGCGGTGAAAGTGCTGGTGCCTGCGGCGAACCTGCTGGTCAACACCGTGATGCCGGTTATCTTCTGGCTGGCGGCGATTGATGCAGGGAAAAAATCCGGCTTCTGGGCCACCGTTTTTGGCGGGGCGGCGCAGCTTATCATGGGTAATGCCGTGCCGGGCCTGGTGCTGGGCATTCTGATTGGTAAAGGTGTGGAAGAGAGCGGCTGGCATCGCGTCACCAAAGTGATGATGAGCGCTATTGTGGCCCTGTTCGTCCTGAGTGCCTTCTTCCGTGGCTTCGATCTGAAAATGATCCAGTCCTTCCACCTGAGCGCGCCGAACTGGCTGGAGCTCATCCATAACTCGCTCAGCGGCAAGTAAGGAACGATGATGGAACAGAATAAAGGTTTTTGGTACGCCGACTGGTCATTTCCGATTTTTGTCGGTCTGCTCTCTTCCGGCGTTTTCGCCGGGACCCATATGTACTACCTCTACGGCATCGGTGCCTTTAACGAAGTGGCATTTGTGGCGATGCTGAAATCGGGGATTGATACCGGCGCGTACGGTGCGGTGGCAGCCTTTGGCGCGAGCTTCCTGTTTGCCCGCATTATTGAAGGTTCGCTGGTGGGGATTCTGGACATCGGCGGGGCAATCCAAACCGGCGTTGGCCTTGGCGTTCCTGCGTTGCTGCTGGGCGCGGGGATTATGTTCCCGGTGACCAACTTTATCGCTTCACTGGTGACCGGCCTGGTGATTGGGCTGGCGATTGGTTACATCATTATCCTGGCGCGTAAATTCACCATCAACCAGAGCGACTCCACCTACGGGGCGGACGTCATGATGGGGGCGGGCAATGCTTCCGGTCGTTTCCTGGGGCCGTTGATTATCCTCAGCGCGATGACCGCGTCGATTCCTATCGGCATCGGCTCGTTGATTGGCGCACTGCTGTTCTATCTGTGGCAAAAACCGATTACCGGGGGCGCCATCCTCGGGGCGATGCTGCTGGGCTCTCTCTTCCCGATTGCACTTTGATCTGACCGGGCGCGTAAGCGCCCGCTATCACTGGAGATTTGCATGTTTGATTTACTCCTGCGCCGGGCACGTCTGGTGGATGACACGGTGACGGATATCGCCATCGAAAACGGTAAAATCGCGGCGCTGGGCGACATTAGCGGCCCGGCGACCAAAACCGTCGATTTAGGCGGTGAGCATTACGTGAGTGCTGGCTGGATTGATTCCCACGTCCATTGTTACTCCAAATCACCGATTTACAACGACCAGCCGGACAGCGTCGGTATCGCGACGGGTGTGACCACGGTAATTGATGCGGGGAGTACGGGTGCAGACGACATTGATGACTTTTATACCCTTACCCGCAAGGCGGTGACCGAGGTTTATGCGCTGCTGAACATCTCTCGCGTTGGTCTGATCGCGCAAAACGAACTGGCAAACATGGCGAATATCGACGCCGATGCTGCGCGCGAGGCGGTGAAACGTCATCCGGATTTTATCGTCGGTCTGAAAGCGCGCATGAGTAGCAGCGTGGTCGGCGAGAATGGAATTAGGCCACTGGAGCGCGCCAGGGCTATCCAGCAAGAGAACGGCGGCCTGCCGCTCATGGTACATATCGGTAATAACCCACCGGACCTTGATGAGATTGCCGATCTGCTGACTTCCGGTGACATCATCACCCACTGCTATAACGGCAAACCTAACCGCATTCTGACACCATCCGGCGAACTGCGCGCCTCAGTTATGCGAGCCATTGCGCGCGGCGTGCGTCTGGATATCGGGCACGGCAGCGCCAGTTTCAGCTTTGCCGTCGCGAAGCAGGCCATTTCTCTTGGCATCCTGCCGCAGACTATCAGTTCGGATATCTACTGCCGCAACCGGATCAACGGTCCGGTCTTCTCGCTGGCGAAAGTGATGTCCAAATTCCTGTCTATTGGTATGTCGCTGCCACAGGTGATTGCCTGTGTGACCGACCATGCCGCCGAGGGACTGCGTTTGCGTTGCAAAGGCCGGCTTGCCGTAGGCTATGACGCTGACCTGACCATTTTCGACCTGCGCCGTCAGCTCGTGCTTTTTCGTGACGCGGAAAATGACACCCTGCAGGCCGACCAGTTACTTACGCCGCTCGCCGCCATTCGCGCAGGCAAGGGCTATATGACCGAACAAGGGAGTGCGGAACATGTCTTCGATTTATGAAAAGTATCAGTTAAAGCAAGTGATTAATGCCTCCGGGCGCATGACGGCGCTGGGTGTATCCACGCCGCGCCCGGAAGTCGTGGAGGCCGTGCTGAGCGGCATGAACCACTACTTCGAAATGAAAGATCTGGTGAATAAGACCGGCGACTACATTGCGAAGCTGCTGGAGGTGGAAGGGGCGACGGTGGTCTCCTGCGCTTCAGCGGGGATCGCCCAGTCGGTGGCGGCGGTACTGGTGAAAGACAGCGACTGGTTGCTGGAAAACCTGCACAGTACGCCAATCGAGAATAACGAAATCGTCCTGCCACGCGGCCACAACGTCAATTTTGGCGCCCCGGTGGGTACGATGGTGGCGCTGGGCGGCGGAAAGGTTGTGGAGGCAGGTTATGCCAATGAGTGCTCCGCCGACCAGCTGGCGGCGGCCATCTCCCCGCGCACGGCGGCAATCCTCTACATCAAATCGCACCACTGCGTGCAAAAAAGCATGCTGAGCGTGGAGCAGGCGGCCGTCGTTGCACGTAAACATAACCTGCCGCTGATTGTGGATGCGGCGGCGGAAGAAGATTTGCAGTGCTATTACCGTGCCGGGGCAGATCTGGTGATTTACAGCGGCGCGAAGGCGATCGAAGGGCCAACCAGTGGGCTGGTCATCGGCAAAACGCAGTACGTAGAGTGGGTCAAACGCCAGACGGCAGGTATCGGGCGCGCCATGAAAGTGGGTAAAGAAGGCATCCTCGGCCTGACATGTGCCATCGAGCACTACCTGAACGCCACCAAAGAGAGCGGCGCAGAAATGGTTGCCAAAATGACGCCGTTTATCGACAGGCTGAATACACTCAACGGCGTCAGCGCCAGGGTAGTGTGGGACAGCGCTGGTCGCGACATTGCCCGCAGCGAAATCAAGTTTGATGAAGCCATCACCGGCATCGCCACCGGCGAGCTGGTCAGCGCTCTTAAGCAGGGTGAATACGCCATTTATTTCCGTGGTTATAAAGCCAATGAAGGGATCATCGAAGCCGATGTACGCAGCGTGACTGCTGAGCAACTGGACATTGTGGCGGATCGCATCGCCGAAGAATTAAATAAGGAGCACCGCGCATGAAACTGACGCCCAATTTTTATCACGACCGTGTCTGCCTGAATGTGCTGGCGGGAAGCAAGGAGAACGCCAGTGCCATTTACGAGGCCGCAGAAGGTCATGTGCTGGTGGGGGTGCTCTCCAAAAATTATCCGGATGTGGCAAGCGCGGTAGCGGACATGCGCGAGTACGCGGCGCGTATCGACAATGCCCTCTCCGTTGGTCTGGGAGCGGGGGATCCGAATCAGTCGGCGATGGTGAGTGCTATCTCCCGCGAAGTACAGCCGCAGCACGTTAATCAGGTCTTTACCGGGGTGGCAACCAGCCGTGCGCTGCTCGGACAGAACGCAACCGTGGTGAACGGGCTGGTGTCGCCAACAGGCACGCCGGGCCTGGTAAAAATCTCTACCGGACCGCTCAGCAGTCAGGCAGCAGATGGCATCGTGCCGGTGGAAACGGCAATTGCACTGCTCAAAGACATGGGCGGCAGTTCGATTAAATATTTCCCGATGGGCGGCCTGACATGTCGTGAAGAGTACGTGGCGGTAGCACAAGCGTGCGCGCGTTATGACTTCTGGCTGGAGCCGACGGGCGGTATCGATCTGGCAAACTTTGGCGAGATTTTACAGATCGCACTGGACGCGGGGGTGAGTAAAATCATTCCTCATATTTATAGTTCTATTATTGATAAGGTAAGTGGCGATACCCGTCCTGCGGATGTCCGCCAGTTGCTGGCGATAACCCAACAGCGCGTGGGTTTTTAGTCCCCTCGTCCCTTTGGGGAGAGGGTCAGGGGGAGGGGCAATCCCTCCCGCCATATTAAGAGGACAACGACGTGCGATTCCCCAACCAACGTTTAGCGCAACTGTTTATGATGTTGCAGAACGAGACGCTGCCGCAGGATGAGCTGGCGCAGCGGCTGTCGGTTTCCACGCGTACCGTCCGGGCTGATATCACTGCGCTGAATGCTTTACTGGAAAGCCACGGGGCGCAGTTTATTCTCAACCGTGGCAGTGGGTATCAGTTAAAAATTGACGATGCCGCCCGTTATCAGACCCTGCAGGCGGAGCGTCCGCGCACGCTGCGTATTCCCCGTAGCGGGCCGGAGCGGGTACAGTATCTGCTGTTGCGCTTCCTGACATCGGCCTTTTCCATCAAGCTGGAGGACCTGGCCGACGAGTGGTTTGTCAGCCGCGCCACGTTGCAAAATGACATGGCGGAGGTTAGGGAATGGTTTTCCCGCTACCGACTGACGCTGGAGACCCGACCGCGTCACGGCATGAAGTTGTTCGGCAGCGAAATGGCGTTACGCGCCTGCCTGACGGATTTACTCTGGGAGCTGACGCAGCAGAATGCCCGTAACCCGCTCGTCACCGAAGAGGCGCTCAATAAAGGGATACCTGAGCAACTGGCGGTGATTCTGCACGATGTTTTTAGTCGGCATCATATTCGGCTGACCGATGAGGGCGAGTTGTTCATTCGCCTGTATTGTGCGGTAGCGGTACGCCGTATCAGCGAAGGATTTCCGCTGTCAGACTTCACTGCCGAAGACGGCGACGAGAACGTGCGGGAAGCTGCGCGGGAGATCGCCGCCGTGCTGCAACAGCTGGCGGAAAAGCCGCTGGCGGCTTCGGAAGTACACTGGTTGCGGGTACATATTGCCGGGCGTCAGTTGCAGGACATTACCCCCAGCGCCATCAGTGCGGACGATGACGAAGCGCTGGTTAATTACATCCTCAATTACATCAACAACCACTATAACTACAACCTGCAAAACGACGCGCAGTTACATGCGGACCTGCTTACCCATATCAAGACCATGATCACCCGGGTACGCTATCAAATCATGATCCCAAATCCGTTGCTGGATAACATCAAGCAGCACTACCCGATGGCGTGGGACATGACGCTGGCAGCGGTCTCCAGTTGGGGGAAATACACGCCCTATGTCATTAGCGAAAACGAAGTCGGCTTTCTGGTGCTGCACATCGGCGTTGGCCTGGAACGACATTACAATATTGGCTATCAGCGCCAGCCGCGCGTAATGCTGGTATGCGATGCGGGTAACGCGATGGCACGAATGATTGAGGCGGTGCTGCAGCGCAAATATCCGCAGATTGAAGTCACCCGCACGGTGACGTTGCGCGACTATGAGCAGTGCGAGACCATTAGCGAGGATTTTGTTATCTCCACGGCAAGAATCAGCGAAAAAGATAAGCCGATTGTGACCATTGCGCCGTTCCCGACGGACTACCAGCTTGAACAGATCGGCAAGCTGGTGCTGGTGGACAGAACGCGACCGTGGATTCTGGAAAAGTATTTTGATGCCTCGCATTTCACTATTATCGACCGACCGTTAGACAGACAAACGTTGTTCACTACGCTTTGTGCCCAGCTTCAGCGGGAAGGGTTTGTCGATGCTGATTTCCTCGACTCGGTCGTAGAACGTGAAGCGATTGTCAGCACCATGCTGGGTGAAGGGATCGCGCTGCCGCACTCGCTGGGGCTGCTGGCCCAAAAGACGGTGGTCTATACGGTGCTGGCCCCACACGGTATTCAGTGGGGAGAAGAGACAGCCCACGTTATTTTCCTGCTGGCCATTAGCAAAAGCGAATATGAAGAGGCGATGGCGATATACGATATTTTTGTGACATTTTTACGCGAGCGAGCTGCATCCCGATTGAGTGCCTGTAAGGATTTCATGTCATTTAAATCCGTGGCGATGGAATGCGTCAGCCGTTTTTAATGGGCTTGCGCGTTGAAACAACGCGCCCCACCTGACCAGACGTTACTGCTTAATATTCCGCAAGAGTAAAACGAATATTCTCTTTAATGCCTGAGCTTATTTTCCTTGTCGGAAATAAGGCTTTCTTATCTTATATTCCTGTGTGCGTAGTAAATGATTTACTATTTCGCAAGGAAGATTGATTATATTTTTTAATATTTATTCTGCGTTTCCGGCATGAGATTTAATAGTCTCTCCCGGTGTCCCTGCAATGTTTGCCATCTCTATATTTAATGCTTCCTGAACGTTTTCTGTAGAATGACTAAACTGTTGCTGCAGGTCTTGCGCCGTTAATCTGACGCCAGAGAGGGCATCAACCATCTCTTCACTCCCGTCAGGATACTTGACCACTGAGATCAGCCGACCATGAAATAGCGGGATGCCCGTCATTTCCAGGGTGTAGTCAGTCTTTTTTATTTCTTCCTGTTTTAATTGATGTTGTTTCTTAATTTCCTCCGCTGTTTTGGACGATAGCGAAAGTTTGGCACTACTGTCATCGCTGCCAGAGCTATTCGTGTCAGAATTAATATCTGCTGATTTGGGTTTATTTCGCAGACCAAACGTACTTTCATTATTTGATAAATGAGGATCACCGAATGTGCCTGCGCTTACGGCGGTAATTTTATCAATACCGTTCATTGTCATCTCCGAAAAATGCAATCCAGGACCTGATGCAAGGAGCCTTCTGCCTCGTTGGATGATGAATCTACGCGGGAAAGAACGAGACTACGTCATTATCGGCAGTAAAAAGAATATGTTTAGAAAATAATCACGCAAAGGGTTCTTTCACTTTTTTTGAATGATAGATCCAAATAGTTCTGCTTTCCCTAACTGGCTGGCAAGATTACTCTTTTCACAGTCAGAGCAAACAGCCAGCGGGGTGTTTGCTCTCGTTTAAGGGACAGACAGGAAGCAGCGAACCATGAACTCGTTTCAGCGAATTTTGAACGTACTACTTTCCCGGGAGCAGCCTGTCACGCAAAACCCAACTCCGTTGGAATTCACCACGCTTTCAGGAGGCGTTATGCCAGAGAACTACCTTGCTTTAGCGAAACAACGCAGAACGATTTATGCACTGGGCAAAGACCTGCCGTTGCCGGAAGAAGAAGTTGTTCAGACTATTCAGGACGCCATCAAACAAGCGCCATCTGCGTTCAACTCGCAGAGTTCTCGCGCGCTGATTCTGCTGGGCAATGAGCACAACAAGTTCTGGGAACTGGTTCGTGAACAACTGCGAAAAATTGTTCCGGCAGAGAGCTTCCACGCCACCTCCGACAAACTCGATGGTTTTGCCGCAGCTGCGGGTTCCGTACTGTTCTTTGAAGATCAGGACGTCGTGACCGGGTTGCAGGAGCAGTTTGCCGCCTATGCCGACAATTTCCCGATTTGGTCAGAGCATAGCTCCGGTATCGCGCAATATGCGGTATGGCTGGCACTGGCTGAGAAAGGTATTGGCGCTAACCTCCAGCACTACAATCCGCTGGTGGATGAAGATGTTCAGCGTACCTGGAATGTCCCGGCAAGCTGGAAGCTGCGCGCGCACATGAACTTTGGTTCGATTATTGCGCCAGCTGGCGACAAAGCCTATATGGATGACGACAAACGCTTTATCGTGGCGAAATAACCCGCTCAGGCTGGATGATCGCATGTATTCGTAGCTCCGGACAGCGTAGCGCTGTGGGAGAAAACCCGGATGGTGACGCAAGCGCCTGATCCGGGCTATTGAAAACCCCGGCACCTGTGCTGGGGTTTTTTACTATCGCAAGTGGTGTACTACCTGATTGCTGCTTCCCCGCCAGATAAGCGCCGGGTCTTTTAGATCCTGCACAAACTTTCCGTCAATCAATACATTAATTAAATCAACAACGGCCATTTGTGCGTCGTTTAGCTCGTTTATCTTATACCCCGTCCAGACCCAGATATCTTTGCCCGGACACTCGGTGCGGATGCGCTGCACCAGTTTGAGGATATCCGGCACATTCTGCGGATGGAGCGGATCGCCGCCGGACAACGAGATACCCTGGCGCTTGACGCGGGTGTCGTTGAGATCGGCAATGATCTGGTCTTCCATCTCTTTGGTAAACGGCTTACCGGAGTTTAACCGCCAGGTGCTTTTGTTGTAGCAGCCGGGGCATTCGTGTACGCACCCGGAGACAAACAGGGTGCAGCGCGTGCCGGGGCCATTAACAATATCGACAGGGTAGTACTGGTGGTATCGCATTTTTCCTCGTCGTATTTGACGCTGTAGCGGCGTTGGCGGCGACGAACACAAGCCTCAACACCGCTCTCGATCGGCCCCTCTCCTGAGGGAGAGGGTAATGCCCTTACTCCTAACGAACCGCAAATCAGCCGAGCTGCCCGTTCCCCAGATGTTTCACGCGGCGTTTCACTTCTTCCTGCTTCCCGGCATTAAACGGACGGGCATCCGGGCTACCCAGATAACCGCACACGCGACGGGTCACCGACACACGTGCGGCATCGTGATTGCCGCATTTCGGGCAGGTAAACCCTTTGCTGGTACATTCAAACTCGCCGGTAAAGCCGCACTCGTAGCACTCATCAATCGGCGTGTTGGTACCGTAATACGGCACATGTTGATAGCTGTAATCCCAGACGTCTTCCAGCGCACGCAGGTTGTGCTGAATGTTCGGGTACTCGCCGTAGCAAATAAAGCCGCCGCTGGCGAGTGGGGGGTATGGCGCTTCAAAATCAATCTTGTCGTACGGGTTTACCTTTTTCTCGACATCAAGGTGGAAGCTGTTGGTGTAATAACCTTTATCAGTTACGCCATCCACCACGCCAAACTCGGCGGTATCCAGACGACAGAAACGGTCACACAGGTTTTCACTCGGCGTGCTGTAGAGGCTAAAGCCATAGCCGGTCTCTTCTTTCCACTGATCCACTGCCTGACGCAGCCGTTCCACAATCGCAACGCCTTTAGCGCGCAGCGCTTCGCTGTCGAACATATGCTCGTTACCGAACAGCGCATTAATGGTTTCGTGGATGCCGATATAGCCAAGAGAGATAGATGCACGGCCATTTTTGAAGATTTCAGAGACATCGTCGTCCGCTTTCAGACGCACGCCGCAGGCTCCTTCCATGTACAAAATCGGCGCCACCCGTGCTTTTACCCCTTCCAGACGAGCGATACGGGTCATCAGTGCCTTACGCGCCAGCACCAGCCGTTCGTCCAGCAGTTTCCAGAATACGGCTTCGTTGCCTCTGGCTTCCAGAGCGATGCGCGGCAGGTTCAGGCTGATGACGCCCAGGTTGTTACGCCCGTCGTGAATCTGTTCGCCGTTCTCTTCATACACGCCGAGGAAACTGCGACAACCCATTGGCGTCTTAAACGAGCCGGTCACTTTCACGACCTGATCGTAATTGAGGATATCCGGGTACATGCGTTTGCTTGCACACTCCAGCGCCAGCTGTTTGATGTCGTAGTTCGGGTCATCAAACTTATGGTTCAGGCCGTCTTTAATGGCGAACACCAGTTTCGGGAACACGGCGGTTTTACGGTTTTTACCCAGACCCGCAATACGGTTACGCAGAATCGATTGTTGAATCAGACGCGATTCCCAACTGGTGCCAAGACCAAAACCGAAGGTGACGAACGGGGTCTGACCGTTGGCGGTGTGCAGCGTGTTAACTTCGTATTCCAGTGACTGGAAGGCGTCGTAACACTCTTTTTCGGTGCGACTGTGTGCATAGCCGTCAGCATCCGGGATTTGCCATTCTTCGGCGACTTTACGGTGTTTGGCAAAGCTTGCGGTGACAAACGGCGCCAGCACTTCGTCGATGCGGTTAATAGTGGTACCGCCATATATGTGGCTGGCTACCTGCGCGATAATTTGCGCGGTGACCGCAGTGGCGGTGGAGATGGATTTCGGCGGCTCGATTTCCGCGTTCCCCATTTTAAAACCATGGGTCAGCATACCTTTCAGGTCGATCAGCATGCAGTTGAACATCGGGAAGAACGGTGAATAGTCGAGATCGTGATAATGGATTTCGCCCCGCTCGTGCGCCAGTACCACATCGCGCGGCAGCAGGTGCTGACGGGCATAGTGTTTGGCAACGATGCCGGCCAGCAGGTCGCGCTGGGTCGGGATGACTTTACTGTCTTTGTTTGCGTTTTCGTTCAGCAGTGCGGAGTTGGTCTGTTCCACCAGACCGCGAATTTCCTGGTTCAGGCGGCCCCGTTTCTCACGCGCGATGTCACGGTCGTGGCGATATTCAATATAAGCACGAGCGAGTTGCTTGTAGGAACCGGACATCAGCTGGTTTTCGACAGCGGTCTGGATCTCGCTGATGTCGACCTGTGAACGGTTTTGCATCTGCTGACTGACAATTTCTGCGACGGTGGCGCAATAGTCTGCGTCATCGACTCCCGCTGCTTTAGCTGCACGTAGAATGGCTTCTTTGATGCGCTCTGATTTGAACGGCACTTTCTTACCGTCTCGTTTCATCACATGCGGTGTCATGATCACTCCATATTAAAAACAGGTTATCCACAGAGGTGAGGAATTATTCACTGGAGGTAAGTGTTGGTGCGACAGTGAGTTCCCCGAGTCCCGACCCTTGTTATCCACAATTCCGGCCAGCGTCGTGCCGTTGCTTTGTTGGAATAATAGACGATTAATACAATATGTTGGGTCGGTGTGCATTCTAAGTTCTATATATAGTGATTTGCATCAAACAAGTTTGCGTTTTTTTTGATGCAGAACAAAGTAAAAAAGAGAGAGTACAAATGGCGGGCGCTGGCGGCTTTGTAAATTCTGCCGAGAAAAATCTGATTAATTATTCAACAAAAACAGCAATGTAAAATGGCGCGCAGGTCGTACACGCCCCCGGTGTCGCTGCGCTAACCGGGGCTATGGGGGAAGCCCGGATAAGGCGCATCAGGCGCCGCATCCGGGATCAGGTCAGTCGTCGGATTGCAGCCACCATACCGCTTCAAACGGTCGCAGTGTCATTTCACCTGGTGCCGGGGATATTTCGGCATAATTGCTTATGATCGGTTGCCACGACCCAGGCATCTCTTTTTGCTGCCACTGCTGGCACTCGCGGCTCAGGTTTGCCGCGACCACCAGTGTCTGACCGAGCCACTGACGGCGATAACACCACAGCCAGGGATGCGCAGGCAGCAAATCCTCATAATCACCCCAGGTCAGAATCGGCTGCTCTTTACGCAAGGCGATCAGACGCAGGTAAGTATAAAATACCGAATCCGGATCGTTCATCGCCGCCTGCGCGTTAATCTCGTCGCGGTTATCGCAAAGGTCAATCCAGGGTTCACCGGTGGTGAATCCGGCATGCTTATCGCTCGACCACTGCATCGGCGTGCGGCTGTTATCGCGGGATTTACTGGCCAGGATCGCCAGCAGCTCGTCGGCATCGCGCCCGCTGGCCCGCAATTCGGCAAACATATTGTGACTTTCCACATCCCGATAATCGGTGATCCGGGTAAAATGTGGGTTGGTCATGCCAATCTCTTCGCCCTGGTAGATATAGGGCGTCCCTTGCATACCGTGCAGCACCATTGCCAGCATTTTGGCTGACGGCACGCGTAGCTCGCCTTCATCGCCAAAGCGCGACACAATGCGCGGCTGGTCATGGTTACACCAGAACAAGGCATTCCACGCCACTTTATGCATACCCTTCTGCCAGTGATTAAACAGCGCTTTGAGCGCCACAAAATCTGGTCTGGCCTGGGTCCATTTCTGACCGCCGGGATAGTCCACTTTCAGATGGTGGAAGTTAAACGTCATTGACAGCTCGCGCCCGTCCAGCGCGGCATATTGCTGACAATGTTCCAGCGAAGTCGATGACATCTCGCCCACCGTCATCAGATTACGCGGCTGGAAAACATCCCGGCTCATCTCCTGCAAGAACTCGTGGGCACGCGGTCCGTCGGTGTAAAAACGGCGTCCGTCACCGTCATGATCGTTCGGGAAATCCTGATCTTTGGAGATCAGATTAACCACATCCAGGCGCAAACCGTCCACGCCGCGATCGGCCCAGAATTCACAAACCTTTTTCAGCTCGCGGCGTACTGCCGGGTTTTCCCAGTTCAGGTCCGCCTGCTCCGGCGCAAAGAGGTGCAGATAGTACTGCTCACTTGCCGCATGCCAGCGCCAGGCGTTGCCGCCAAACTTCGAGCGCCAGTTATTGGGTAACTCATCCGGCGTGCCATCGCGCCAGATATAAAAACTGCGGTACGGGCTGGCAGGGTCCTGAGACTCACGAAACCAGGCGTGCTGCGTAGATGTGTGGTTAAGCACCATATCCAGCACCAGGCGAATACCGCGCGCTTTGGCCTGAGCGACCAGCTCATCAAAGTCTTCCAGGGTGCCGTAGAGCGGGTCGATAGCGGTGTAATTGGCAACATCGTAGCCGTTATCCACCTGCGGTGAGATATAAAACGGTGTCAGCCAGATGGCATCTACGCCGAGGGTTTTCAGGTAATCCAGGCGCATAATCACGCCGCGCAAATCGCCCGTGCCGCTGCCGGTCGTGTCCTGAAAACTCTTTGGATAGATCTGGTAGATGACACCGTTTTGCCACCAGTGAGGAAGGGTATTCATAGTGATTTCCTGGTAAAAGCGAAGGGGCGCAATCGCGCCCCAAAAAAGTTACACAATCTGCAGCGTGCCCTGGCGGAACTTACGCTGGTAAACCACTGAGGTCAGCGCCATCGGCACAATAATCGCTACCGCCATCGCCAGTGCGAATACCTGCCAGTAAGAGGGCTGAATGGAGAGGATACCCGGCAGGCCGCCGACACCGATGCCGTTTGCCAGCACGCCGTTCAGGCCGCACAGCAACCCGGCAAGACCGGAACCTACCATCGCGCAGAGCATCGGGAAGCGGTATTTCAGGTTGATGCCGTACATTGCCGGTTCGGTCACGCCGAGATAGGCCGCAATGGCCGCCGGGACGGAGATTTCCCGCTCGTTCTGTTTACGGCTGACAATAATGATCCCGGTTACCGCCGATGCCTGAGCAATGTTAGAGAGCGCAATCAGTGGCCACACCGGGGTGCCGCCCATGCTCTGAATCATCTGCATGTCGATAGCCAGCGTCGTCTGGTGTACGCCGGTAATAACCAGAGGAGCATAGAGGAAACCAAACAACGCCGCGCCAATGGGGGCAAAGCTGCCGGTCATCAGGTGGCGTACCGCGAAGGCCACGCCATCGCCAATCATGCGGCCAAACGGGCCGATAAAGGCATGTGCGAGGAACACGGCCAGCAACAGAGAACAGACCGGCACCACCACCAGATAGAGGTAATCTGGCACCCATTTTTTGAGGCGCGTTTCAATTATCCCCAGCGCCAGACCGGCCAGCAGGGCAGGGATGACCTGTGCCTGATAGCCCACTTTGGCGATACTGAACAGCCCGAAGTTCCAGACTTCCGGCACCTGAGAGCCGAGCAGATAAGCGTTCATCAATTGTGGCGAGACGAGGGTTACGCCGAGCACGATACCGAGGATCGGTGTGCCGCCCATTTTGCGTACCGCCGACCAGCAGATGCCTACCGGCAGATAGAAGAAGATCGCCTCGCCAATCAGCCACAGGAAGTCGTAGACGGTTTTGAGACCAGGGTACATCTGCGCCAGCGTCTGGCCGTTACTCATTGGCAGATCGCCAATGACGTTACGAAAGCCGAGGATCAAACCGCCGCTGATCAGCGCCGGTAGCAGTGGGAAAAAGATCTCGGCAAAGTGTGAGATCAACTGTTCATGCCATTTCATGTTCTGGCGCGCCGCACGCTTGATCTGTTCTTTATCGACCGAGTCCAGGCCGATAGTACTGATAAGCGCCTTATACCAGTCACCCACATCGGTACCAATAACCACCTGAAACTGCCCGGCGTTCGTAAAGCAACCTTTAACCATCGGCAGCGTGTCGATGGTTTTTGGGTCGGCTTTGGCCGGTGCGTTCAGGACAAAACGCAAGCGGGTGATGCAATGACTCACCGTAGCGATGTTTTCGCGCCCGCCGACCAGTTCAATAAGCCTGGCGATATCCTCTTGTCTGACTTTGCTCATCGTGATGCCCCACTGAGAGAAATAATGACTGCTGGTGAATGTGCGCAAGCATATCTATTGGCTCAATAACTGAAAATGGGAACGTTCCCGAAACCAAGCGAAGATCACAATAAACCGTGCGGGAGGGGGACTCAGGCGAGGTGGGCGGGGATTATAATTTGACGTGGATCGGTGCGGCCATTGACCTGATCGATCAGCTGCGCTGCGGCCTGGCGGCCTGCTTCGGCATAGCCGGGATCAACGGTGACGATCTCCGGATGGAGAAATTTCATCAGCGGTGTATTCCCCACGCTCGCCAGCTGTAAATTATCGATGCGCTGTTCCTGCAGATACTTGCTGGCCCCCAGGGCAAGGGTATCCGTAGCACAGAGCAGGGCGCTGGTCTCAGGCGTCAACACGCTGGCGACGTTTTCATAGCCGTGTTTCATAGCGAGACCTGGCAAAATGAAGTGGGGGGAGAGTTGATGGCGCTCGCAAAATGCCATATAGGCCTCGTGACGACGCTTACCGGTAGTGATGTCGCTGTGCGGTACACCAATAAAACTGATGTGGCGATGGCCCTGAACGTAGAGATTTTGCATCAACAGATTTATGGCCCCTTCATCGTCATAGCAGACGGAAGCGAACCCTTTGGCGTCTCGCGCCAGCAGGACCAGCGAGGAGCGCCAGGACGATAAGAGCGTCTCTGTGACGCCGGTAAAGCCAAACAGCACTACGCCATCAATATTGCGGCGACGTAACATATGCAGATGCTCTTCGACCATATCCGGTGAGAACTGGCTTTCCATCATGATCGGGTCATAACCCTGTTCGTAAAAAGCCGGGAGCATGGTCTGGACGGCAAGATTTTCCGAAAGAGAATCGAGACGAGAGACGATAATAGCCACCACTTTATCGCTCTGGCCGCGCATGGCGCGTGCGGAACGGGAAGGAGAAAAACCGTGTTGATTGACCACCGCCTCCACGCGTTCGCGGGTACGTTCACTCACGCCGCTTTCATTATTCAGCACGCGAGACACCGTTGATTTCCCAACGCCACTTAAACGCGCAATATCTTTGATCGTCAGCCGGTTTTGCATGCGTCCTGTCCTGTTCCTCTTCAAGGCGGATAGCAGAATAAAGAAAGTTTGGTGAGGACTCAACCAAACGACAATGGGTAAAGTCTGGTTTACGTTCGGTTTAATTCACCGGATATATAATAGCGACGCTTGAGATAGTCCCCTTTTCACCCTTACCGGAGGTTTTATGGACCCTGATCCCGCACCTCTCCCGCGACGGAGATACTCTTTCCGGTAAGCCCGCCTTTGCTGCCTTACCGGAAACGTAAGGCAGTGACGCAAAACGTCCCTGCATAACTGAAAACGCCTGCTGGCGCGGATTTCCCGTGCCTGCGGCAATGCACAAACTCCTTCACGATGCCTGAGCTCGCGAAGGATGACGTGTAGTGGCACCCGCGTGATGCGGGGGCAAGGATGACTACTATGTTCAAAAATATCACCCGACTCCTGGCCCGGCTTAACCGCCACTTACCTCGCCGTCTCGTGCAGCGTGACCCGCTGCCTGACGCCGCAAATATTCAACATGCCGAAGTCCCGGCCTCGTTAAGCGACCGCTGTCTGGCGCTGTCGACGATGGAACTGCCCGAACTGTGGCAACAACTCAACAGCCATCCGGAAGGGCTGAATGAAAAAGAGGTGCTGGAGGCACGGGAACAACACGGTGTTAACCAGATCCCTGGTCAGCGCCCGGTGCCCTGGTGGGGGCATCTGTGGTCCTGCTATCGTAACCCGTTTAACCTGCTGCTGACCTGTTTGGGGATTTTCTCTTACGCGTCGGAGGATCTGTTCGCCGCCGGGGTGATTGCGCTGATGGTCGCCATCTCGACTTTCCTGAACTTCATTCAGGAAGCGCGATCCACCAAAGCGGCAGATGCGCTGAAAGCGATGGTGAGCAATACCGCAACGGTGCTGCGTGTAGCCAATGAGCAGGGTGAGACCTGCTGGCTGGAGATCCCGCTCGACCAATTGGTTCCTGGCGATATCGTCAAACTGGCGGCAGGGGACATGATCCCCGCCGACCTGCGTGTGGTGCAGGCGCGCGACCTGTTCGTGGCGCAGGCGTCGCTGACCGGTGAATCCCTGCCGGTAGAGAAAGTGGCAAAAACCCGCGCAGCGGATCAGGCCAACCCGCTGGAGAGCGACACCCTCTGTTTTATGGGTACTAACGTGGTGAGCGGCACGGCGCAGGCGGTGGTGATCGCCACGGGCGGAAACACCTGGTTTGGGCAACTGGCCGGGCGCGTGAGCGAGCAAGAGAGCGAGCCGAATGCCTTCCAGAAAGGGATTGGCCGCGTCAGTATGCTGCTTATCCGCTTTATGATGGTCATGACGCCAGTGGTATTGCTGATTAACGGCTTTACTAAAGGTGACTGGTGGGAAGCGGCGCTGTTTTCGCTCTCGGTTGCCGTGGGGCTGACCCCGGAAATGCTGCCGATGATCGTCACCTCTACGCTGGCTCGCGGGGCGGTGAAACTCTCGAAACAGAAAGTGATCGTCAAGCATCTGGATGCGATTCAAAACTTTGGCGCCATGGACATCCTGTGTACCGACAAAACCGGTACGTTAACGCAGGATAAAATCGTGCTGGAAAACCACACGGATATCGCCGGTAAAGTCAGCGAACGGGTGTTGCACTGTGCCTGGCTGAACAGCCACTACCAGACCGGGCTGAAAAACCTGCTTGATACGGCGGTGCTGGAAGGGGTGGATGCAGAAGCAGCGCGTACACTCTCTACCCGCTGGCAGAAAATTGACGAGATCCCTTTTGATTTCGAACGTCGCCGCATGTCGGTTGTGGTCGCCGAAAACGCGGATGCCCATCAGCTGATTTGCAAAGGGGCATTGCAGGAGATCCTCAACGTCTGTAGCCAGGTACGTTACAACGGCGACATTGTGCCGCTGGATGAAACCATGCTGCGTCGTATTCAGCGCGTCACTGAAACGCAGAACCGTCAGGGACTGCGGGTGGTGGCGGTGGCAACCAAATATCTCCCGGCACGCAGCGGTGATTACCATCGCGTGGACGAATCCGACCTGATCCTGGAAGGTTATATTGCGTTCCTGGATCCGCCGAAAGAGACCACGGCGCCGGCGCTGAAAGCGCTGAAAGCCAGCGGCGTGACGGTGAAAATTTTGACCGGTGATAGCGAGCTGGTGGCGGCGAAAGTATGCCTGGAGGTGGGGCTGGATGTTGGCGAAGTGGTGACGGGCAACCAGATTGAGCATCTGGGTGATGACGAACTGGCAGCACTGGCGAAACGTACCACGTTGTTCGCGCGCCTGACGCCCATGCATAAAGAACGAATTGTGACCTTGCTGCGTCGTGAAGGGCACGTGGTGGGCTTTATGGGCGATGGCATCAACGACGCTCCGGCGTTGCGCGCGGCTGATATTGGCATTTCCGTTGATGGCGCAGTGGATATTGCCCGTGAAGCGGCCGATATTATCCTGCTGGAAAAAAGCCTGATGGTGCTGGAAGAGGGCGTTATTGAAGGACGTAAAACCTTCGCTAATATGCTGAAATACATAAAAATGACGGCCAGTTCTAACTTCGGTAACGTATTCAGCGTGCTGGTGGCGAGCGCCTTCCTGCCGTTCCTGCCCATGTTGCCGTTACATTTGCTGATTCAGAACCTGCTTTATGATGTATCCCAGGTGGCGATTCCGTTTGATAACGTTGATGATGAGCAGATTCGTCAACCGCAGCGCTGGAACCCTGCCGATCTCGGTCGTTTTATGATCTTCTTCGGCCCGATCAGCTCCATTTTCGACATTCTGACATTTTGCGTCATGTGGTGGGTATTTAAGGCGAATGTGCCGGAAGCTCAGACGCTGTTCCAGTCAGGCTGGTTTGTGGAAGGGCTGCTTTCGCAGACGCTGATTGTGCATATGATCCGTACTCGCCGCGTGCCGTTTATCCAAAGTCGCGCTGCCTGGCCGCTGATCATGATGACGGTGATGGTAATTCTGGTGGGTATCGCGCTGCCGTTCTCGCCACTGGCAAGCTATCTGCAACTGCAGGCATTGCCGCTCTCTTACTTCCCGTGGCTGATTGCGATTCTCGCCGGATACATGACGCTGACGCAGATGGTGAAGGGGTTCTACAGCCGCAGGTATGGCTGGCAGTAACTCGCTGTAATAATCGACCTGAAGCCGCTTTGTTTAGGTCGATTATCTCAAGACCAGGTGCGCGAACAGATACCCCAGTGAGCAGAGGAAAAGAATAATCAGGCACCAGCTTAACTGATAAAAGACATTATCCGCTCCTAAGCCTGAACGTGCGAGGGAGGTATCTCCTTCCTTGATATGTTCTGCGGACAGCGCGCGATAGCGGCGGATGTAACTCAGGCAGTAAAATAAGACAAAGGGAATGACCCAACTGGCAACGGGTTTTGAGAAAATAAAAGCGAGCAGTAAAGTCGAAATCAAGAAGCCCAGAAAGACGTAGGACGCGGTTTTTTCCGTTTGTTTTAACTCACCACGTATCCGTTGGGCGTGTAATTCTTGCCAGCGTCGAAGTGTACTCGGGCTGAATCCAAATTTCTCACACAATACGTTGTTGGGAACCCCATTTTTTGATTGCTGAAGAAAATCAGCAATCTGCTCCTCAGTGAAACGTACTTTTGCCATGAGCACCCCTCCATGGCGGGTATCAATGTGTATTCAGCGAGATTAGCGGCGTACCACGATGGCTTCAATCGCGATTTTTACCGCCTTTGGCAGACGAGTCACTTTAAGGCATATGTGGAGGAGATCCCCGGTGGCGCTGCGCTAACCGGGGCTACGCGGTGCCCGGATAAGGCGCTTGCGCCGCATCCGGGAAAGCCTTAGCGGCGTACCGCGATGGCTTCAATTTCGATTTTCACATCTTTCGGTAAACGCGCCACTTCTACGCAGGAGCGTGCCGGGAAAGTGGCGTTGTGCTCAGTAAAGAATGCTTCGTAGGTCGCGTTAACGGTAGCGAAGTCGTTCAGATCTTTCACGAACACCGTCGTTTTCACAATATCACCTACTTTAAGGCCGGCTGCTTCCACGATAGCTTTAACGTTTTCCAGCGACTGACGCGCCTGGGCAGAAACGTCTTCCGGCACGCTGCCGGTTTTCGGATCAACCGGGATCTGACCAGAGGTGATGATCATGCTGCCAAGATCAACACCCTGCACATAAGGGCCGATTGCTGCTGGTGCATTTTCCGTCGCGATAGTTTTGCTCATGATTTCTCCTGAATTACAGCGGTAATAAGGTCGGGGGTCATTATATACATGAGTAACAGGTGTGTCGCACCAGGCGTACACACCTGCATCAATTACCCTGCCAGTACCACAGAATGCGAAAACTCTTTTTCACAATATTTGCATTTCAGGGCGATATCATGCGGGCGTTTTTTCACCGTGAAGCTGGAGGCAACCGGCTCAGCGTGGCTGATACAGTTGCTGTTCGGGCAGACCAGCACGCTGTCGATACGGTCCGGCAGATTCGGATGAGACTTGCTTACCACTTCGTAATTATCGATGCGGTTCACCGTCGCCTGCGGGGCATACAGCGCCAACTGGTTAACCTGCTCATCTGTCAGGAAAGTATTCTCGATTTTTATCAGGTCCTTGCGGCCCATTTCGCCTGACGGCAGATTCAGACCGATAGTGATGCGCTGCTCGGTTTCTGTCAGTTTGAACAGCGTCAGCAGCTTAAAGCCCACCTGCGCCGGAATGTGGTCAATCACCGTACCGCGATTGATCGCTTCAACCTGGAGTTTATTGTCGTGTGTCATTATCGCTTCCTCCTACAGAGCCAAATCACTATTCAGAACCAGTGCCAGCAGTGCCTGGCGTGCAAAGATGCCGTTACCCGCCTGCTGGAAATACCAGGCGTGCGGCGTCTTATCCACGTCGGTGGTGATCTCATCAACGCGTGGCAGCGGGTGCAGCACTTTCATGTTGCTGCGTGCGCCGACCAGGTCGCTGGCGCGCAGGATGAACTGGGCTTTGACATTGGCATACTCTGATGGATCCAGGCGCTCTTTCTGCACGCGCGTCATATACAGAATATCCACCTCCGCCATCACCTCTTCGATGCTGGCGTGAATGCTCCACGGCAGCCCTTTCTCATCGAGCATGTCGAGAATGTACTGCGGCATGGCCAGCGCATCCGGGGCGATAAAGTAGAAGCGGTTGCCGCTGAACTTGGCCAGCGCCTGCGCCAGTGAGTGCACGGTGCGGCCATATTTCAGGTCGCCGACCATCGCGATATTGAGGTTCTCCAGGCGGCCCTGGGTTTCCTGAATGGTGAAGAGATCCAGCAGAGTTTGGGTCGGGTGCTGGTTAGCGCCGTCGCCTGCGTTCAGAACCGGAATGCCGCCGGAAAACTCGGTCGCCAGACGGGCGGCGCCTTCCTGCGGGTGGCGCATCACAATCGCATCTACATAGGTGCTGATAACCGAAATCGTATCCGCCAGGGTTTCGCCCTTCTTGCCGAGCGAGGTGTTGCTGCTGTCAGAAAAGCCTACCACGCTTGCCCCCAGGCGATGCATGGAGGTCTCAAACGACAGGCGGGTACGCGTTGAGGCTTCAAAAAAGCAGCTGGCGATCACTTTGTGCTTGAGTAACTCCGGCTGCGGGTTGGCTTTCAGTCGGGCGGCAGTGTTCAGCACCAGTTCAAGTTCTTCGCGGCTGAGATCGTTTATGGAAATGATATGTTTCTGATATAGCGGATTAGCCATGTTTATCTCCTGACGACTGCGCAAAAAAAAGCCCCTCAATAGAGGGGCTATGGAATGGGGTGGGCAACGGGAAGAAAAACGGCAGGCCTGCGTCCTTTTTCAGACGCCCAGGGACATTATGTCGAACACACTGGACCATGCTTCCTCCCGGCAAATTGTCCGCGATTATACTCAGCTACTTTTCGGTTTCAAGCGATTAATGCAACATTTACGTCAGGCAATCGGTTTATTTGCATATAAATTCGTAATTAATAAATAAATAGTTAATTTGTGTGCGTGTGGCGAGTTGCACTGACACTCGGGGGGAATAAACATGCGCAAGCGCAACTCTTCGGCAAAAAGGGGTGGTGAGCATCGCTATTTTTCCGTATAAAAGCTAAAAATGAAACGATGTTTTATCTTGAGGAGATAGTCATGATCGTTGGCAACATTCACCACTTACAAAGCTGGTTGCCGCAAACACTGCGCCAGGCCATTGAACACGTTAAAGCCCATGTGACAGATGCCACCCCGATCGGGAAGCATGATATTGATGGCAACAACCTGTTTTATCTCGTTTCGGAAGATATGACTCAGCCGTTTGCCGAGCGTCGCGCGGAATATCACGCCCGTTATCTGGATATCCAGATTGTGCTCAAAGGCCAGGAAGGGATGACATTCAGTACCCTGCCCGCAGGCGCGCCGGACACCGACTGGCTGGCGGATAAAGATATCGCATTCCTGCCGGAAGGCGGTCAGGAAAAAACCGTGGTACTGAGCGAAGGGGATTTTGTGGTGTTCTACCCAGGCGAAGTACATAAACCGCTGTGTGCCGTAGGCGCGCCCGCACAGGTGCGTAAAGTGGTTGTGAAGGTTTTAGTCGCCTGACTCGCGTTACCCGTTTCCCCTCATCCCACCGGGGTGAGGGGAGCGATTACGCGTGGTAGTCCTGGAAAACATCTGGCTACCCCTCCACCCCTTATCAGAGCTACACGAACAGCGCACCCAACGAATCTGACTTTCCACTCTCCCTCCCTGCCTGGCTTCCCCTTCCCACATCGCATAACGAAAACATGATGGTGATCTCATTAATACGTATTATAACGTATTAATGTTATCCCGAATTCAATATCCTGCGTCTAACTTATGTGGAGATTTTCAACGTTATGAATATCAAAGAAATTATTGAAAAACTGGCGGGAAATGTTAAAGACAATGGCGGGATTCGCCAGGTGTTTCTGGTGGCATGTGGCGGTTCGCTGGTGGATATGTATCCGGCAAAATACTTCTTCGACAGCGAAGCCACCACGCTACATGTGGGCATGTACACCGCGAATGAATTTGTTTATGCCACTCCGAAAACTCTCAGTGAAAACTCACTGGTCATTGTCTGTTCGCACGGCGGCAATACGCCGGAATCGGTCGCGGCGGCAAAACTGGCGCGTGCGCACCAGGCGCAAACCGTGACCCTGACCCACAACGAACAGGCGAAGCTTATTCAGCACGCCAGCCATAACATTCTGTATGCCTGGGGCAACGATACCAATGTCGTTGATAATCCGATGGCGATTATCCTCAGCTTGTGCGTCGAGGTACTCAATCAAGTGGAAGGGTATGCGGCTTATGCGGATTTTCAGCAGGGCATGGAACAAATCAACGGCGTTATTGCAAAAGCGCGTCAACAGGTGGCTGACCGCTGCCAGCGCTTTGCCCGTCGTTATCAGGACGAAAAATTGTTTTATATCCTTTCCAGCGGTGCGTCCTATGGCCATGCTTACGGCTTCGCCATCTGTTCGTTAATGGAGATGCAGTGGCTGCACGCCGCGCCCATTCACTCCGGCGAATATTTCCATGGGCCGTTTGAAGTGACCGATAAAGAGACGCCGTTTATCTTACTGATGAACGAAGGTCGCACCCGCGTGATGGATGAGCGGGCTAACGCTTTCCTTTCGACCTACGCAGAAAAAGTGGAAGTGGTTGATGCAAAAGAGCTGGGTATTGGCGTGCTCCCTCCGCGCGTCGTGGAGTTCTTTAACCCGGTGCTGTTCTACAGCATTATGTGTGAATATCGTTCGGCGCTGGCGGATATTCGTCAACACCCGCTGGAAACACGTCGCTATATGGGACAAGTCGCGTATTAAGGAGAGCATGATGAAAGTCATAGGCGTTGGCGATAATGTCGTCGATCAATATGCCCATATTCGGACGATGTACCCAGGTGGCAATGCGCTTAATTTTGCAGCTTATGCCTCTATGCTGGGCCATGAAGCGGCATATCTGGGCATTTTTGGCAATGACAGCGCGGCAAAACATGTTATTTCCGTACTGGACGAACTGGGTGTCAGACATCCGCACTGTTTATATGTCTCCGGGGATAATGGTTGTGCGCAGCTTAAAATAGAAGATGGCGAGCGAATATTTCTCGGATCAAATGCCGGAGGTATTCGTAAAACAACCTCAATGGATTTTATTTTCCATCATACGGACTATCTGCGGGAATATTCTCTCATTCACAGCGGTTGTTATAGCTATATGGAAGAACAGCTTCCGGCATTACAGCAACTGGGTGTGCCCGTCTCGTATGACTTCTCGGATGATTTTGTGCTCGAAGAGGCGTTGCCGCTTTGCCAGTATGTCGATTTTGCATTTTTCTCCTGCGCTGATTACAGCCTTGAGCAGACGCGAGACATTATTCAGCAGGCGCACAATAGCGGCAGTAGAATTGTCTGTGCCACGCGTGGCAGCGAAGGGGCAATTCTGTTTGATGGAAAACGGTGGTATCAACAGGCACCGGAATATGTCACGCCTGTGGATACGATGGGGGCAGGCGACGCGTTTATTACCGCCTTCCTGTGCCATTATCTTGCACAGACAAATACCCCGGATGAAGAAGCGATTCCTGCAAGCCTAAAGCAAGCAGCATTATTTTCGGCGAAAATCTGCCTCAAAGAGGGGGCTTTCGGCTACGGTGTTCGCTATTAAATAACGCTATCTAAATAGGTTTTTATTTCGCTCATTTTATGAGGGGAAGGGGCGCGGTTTTGCGCTTTTTCCCCAATAAGGAAAGAGTTATGCCTGAACATCATACTGCCGATCTTATTCTGCGGTCGAATAATATATTTACTGCCGACAGCGATGAATTATTTTCTGGATATATTGTTATAAGCCACGGCGTTATTTCAGCGATACTTGCAAACGATGAAGATATTAGCTCGTGGCGCGGCCCCACTACCCATTTTCGCGATCTCGGCGAGCGGCTTATTTGTCCTGGTTTTTGTGATAATCACACCTTTTTTACGGGGTATATGAGCATGCATCGTGGCGTGGATCTTAGCGCCACGAACACTAGCGCGGCGGCACTATTGCTGCTCAAAAAAGCGGAGCAGGATCTGCCTGCCGGAAAAAGCCTGTACGCATGGGGCTGGTCTGCGGCGCAGTGGGGAGCGTTACCTGCCAGTGCAGAACTTGACGACGCTTTTCCCTATCGCCCGGTGTTCGCGATTAATAGTGACAAGAGCTATTGCTGGATGAATCAGGCAGCGATCGCTCGCTACGGGTTCACGCCTGACGACTGTAGCGCGGAGGCACGTGTGCACCTGCTTACAGAAATGCTTAACGACGCAGGGCAGGTAAAAGAAGAGTTGCGCGCCTTTATGGCGATGCTGGCGACGCGCGGTATAACGGCAATTAAAGATGTCTGTTTTGATGATGCTCCCGCGCTGCTGGACGTCTGGGCCGGGCTTGAGGCGAATGATGCGCTGTCACTGCGCGTCAGCCTGGTCAGTGAGCCAGTGGCCAGCGCCGCTAATTTTACTTTTGCCCGCCAGGCGCGTGACCGTTTTCACTCTGACCGGCTGCGTTTTCATGGCTTTAAATTTATGGTGGATGGCGTGATTGCCGATTACACCGGCGACATGTTGCAGCCTTATACCGACCGGCCGCACACGCATAACGAAAAACCGGTGGATTACGCGCTATTGCGCCAGCAGGTGCTGGAGGCAGACCGGCTTGGGTTTAATTGCTGCCTGAACGCCGAAGGGGATGCCGCCATACGTCATTGCATCGATATTTTCGCTGAATGTCACCGTGCCAATCCTCCCCGAGTGCGCCATCACGCCTTAAGCGATCTCGAGTGCCCACATCCGGACGATATCCCTCGTATTGCCGCACTGGGCCTTTCTGCTGAGGTCTACGCGCAGATACTACTGCTTAATCAGAGCGCGTCTGACGCCTATATGCGTGAGCGCGGAGGCGAAGCCAGAGAGAGGCAGTTCTTTAACTATGCCGCGCTGTTTAATGCCGGGGTTCTGGTGACCATCGGCACCGATTTGCCGCTGTTTATCCCCAGTATTCCCGATGCGATCTATGCGGCCTGCTGTCGCCATTTTGCCGATGGTTCGCCACCAGAAGGGTGGTATCGCGAACACGGAATGACGCGAACACAGCTTCTGAAAGCCTGGACCATCAACGCCGCCGTTCAGCATGGCATGGGGGCACAGACCGGAAGTCTGGCCGTGGGCAAGCGCGCGGATATTGCCGTGTTCGACCGCAACCTGCTCACCTGTGCCGATGATGAAGTGCGTAACGCGCGAGTGGTGCTGACCCTGATGGATGGACGTACAACACACGATGTTTTATAGACGCCCGCCTTCACGCACACAGACGACGTGATGACAGGCGATAAAGCGAATTCTTACCGAGGCAGATTATGCGTATTCCAACAATAAAATGGGCCGTACCCCACTGCTACGCTCTGATCTTTTTTATCATTGTTGTGGTTGCCGTTTTAACGTGGTGCATCCCCAGCGGCAGCTTTGACTATCACGCGGTCACTTTACCGGGTGGCGAGACCAAAAACCTGGTGGTGCCCGGCTCTTATCATGTACTTGAAAAAGTCACCGCTGATGGTGACTTACGACAGGGACTTTCGGCTATTCTTGCCGCCCCCTTAGAAGGCATCATTAAAGCAGCCGATGTGATCGCCTTTGTGCTGATAGTTGGTGGCGCGTTTGGCATCATTATGCGGACCGGCGCTATTGAGCGCGGCCTGCTTGCGCTGGCACAGCGGCTGGCAGGCAAAGGGATTCTGGTGATTCCACTGTCAATGACGCTGTTCAGCCTGGGCGGTGCGACTTTCGGCATGAGCGAAGAGGTCATTCCGCTCTATGCCATCTTCATTTCACTGATGTTCGCACTGGGCTATGACTCCCTCACCGCCATTTTGATCTTGTTTCTGGGGACGCAGATTGGCTACGTCGGCGCGATGACCAACCCCTTTTCCGTGCTTATCGCCCAGGGCGTTGCCGGTATTCAGGGCAACCCGCAGCTCTGGCTGCGCGCCATTGCCTGGGTGGTTTTTACCGCGATGTCGATTATCTTCACCATGTGGTACGCCCACCGCGTGAAGCGTGACCCGAGCAAATCACCGTCGTATGAAAGCGATTGCCAGAACCGCACGCTGTTTATGGGAGAGCAGACAGGAACGGTACACTTTTCGCTGAGTGACCGCTTGATCATTATCGCTTTTGTACTCGCGCTGGCGGTTAT
The DNA here is from genome assembly GCA_900112785.1 of Phytobacter palmae. Classification (GTDB taxonomy): domain Bacteria; phylum Pseudomonadota; class Gammaproteobacteria; order Enterobacterales; family Enterobacteriaceae; genus Phytobacter; species Phytobacter palmae. Next base: position 209,010 of record FONB01000001.1, read on the forward strand.
CTCCTGGGGGCTAATCACCCGTGGCTGGTATATGGTGGAGATTGGTACTGTCTTTTTAGCGCTGGGGCTGTTTGCCGGTATCGTCAGCAGAATGTCTGTGAGCGATGTGGCGGAAAGCTTTGTCGATGGCTGCAAAGAGTTTGTCTATGCTGCGGTCGTTATCGGCCTGGCGCGCGGCATTCTGGTGGTGGCGGAAAACGGCAAAATCATCGACACCCTGCTCTATGGCCTGTCGGAAATGCTGGATGGTTTGCCGCAGTATGCTTTTACGACGCTGATGCTGGTGAGCCATAACATCATCACCTTCTTCGTGCCGTCCTCTTCGGGGGAAGCGGCGTTAACCATGCCGGTGCTCGCACCGCTGGGCGATCTGGTTAATATCAATAAAGAGGCGATGGTGATGGCCTATCAATTTGGTAACGGGCTGACCAATCTTATTTCGCCCACCGGCGGTGTGCTGCTGGCCGGGTTGTCGATTGCGCGCGTAGGGTTTGGTCAGTGGCTGCGGGTGATTATGCGCCTGTTTCCGCTGCTGTGGATCACCAGTGCCATTTTTGCGGCCATCTCCGCCTGGGTTTAACCGCGCTATGCGCGCCGGCATAGTTTGCCGTGCGCGCATCGACTATAATCCGGGTTCAAATCATTGGCCCTGTTGGTGAAAACGCGATGTTGAGTAATGGACTGCAACAGCATACCGCTGTCCCGCTATACAGACAGTTGAAGGACAAAATCCTCAGCGATATCTCCTCCGGTAAACTTGCGGAAGGGGCGAAAATACCCACCGAAGTTGAGCTGAGTGAGCTGTATGACATTAGCCGTGTGACGGTGCGTAACGCTATTAAAGAGCTTGTGGACGAAGGCTATCTGGTTAAGAAACAGGGAAAGGGTACCTTTGTTTGTCTGCCGAAGATTGAACGTAAAGTGGTGCATCTGCTGAGCTTTACCGATGCCTGTGACAGCAGCCATCTGACTACCGCCAGCAAGGTGCTACGTACCGCTATCCTCGACGATTATCACCATGTTCGCGAAGCGCTGCGCTTAGCTGACGACGACTCGCTGCTCTATATTCAACGCCTGCGTCGCGCGGGGGACCATCCTTTGATGCTGGAGAATAACTACTACTCGCTCAAGCGATTTGGTTTTTTACAGCAGGAAGATCTGAGCGGTTCGTTGTATCAGCTTTTACGCGAAAAGTACGCGATTCGCCCGACCCATGCCGGGGAGACCACCGTGGAGATGGTGCGCGCCCACGGCGAGACGGCAACGTTGCTGGAACAGCCGCTCGGAGAGCCGCTGTTTTTAATGAAGACGCTGATTCTGGATGCTGACTACCAGCCTATTCACTATGGCGAGCAGCTTATCGTTGCCGAGCGGTATAAATTTAATTTTTGAGATGCGGGTGTTTTTCCCGGATGCGCTGCGCTTATCCGGGCTACGCCTGAGTGTAGCCACGGTAGGCGTAGCGCGCTGTGGAAATGATTACTGAGCCAGGGTCGCCACCATCACCGCTTTAATGGTGTGCATGCGGTTTTCCGCCTGATCAAACACAATACTTGCTGCCGACTCAAACACCTCGTCGGTCACTTCCATTCCGCCGTGCAGACCGAACTCTTCCGCCATCTTCTTGCCAAGCGTTGTCTGGTCGTCATGGAACGCAGGCAGGCAGTGCAGGAACTTCACATCCGGGTTACCGGTCAGCGTCAGCATCTGGCTATTCACCTGATAAGGGCGCAGCAGATTAATGCGCTCGGCCCACTTCTCTTTCGCCTCGCCCATCGAAACCCACACGTCGGTATAGATAAAATCTGCCCCTTTCACCCCTGCGGCGATATCTTCGGTCAGTGTAATAGTGCCGCCGTTTGTCTCTGCGAGCGCTTTACACTTCGCTACGAGACTGGCTTCCGGCCAGCAGGCTGTCGGGGCGACGAGGCGTAAATCCAGCCCTGTCAGCGCTGCCGCTTCCAACATGGAGTTGCCCATGTTGTTGCGCGCGTCACCTGCATAAACCAGCGTCATTTCATTAAACGCTTTGCCCGGAAGATGCTCTTGCATGGTCAGCAGATCAGCCAGCAACTGCGTCGGGTGAAACTCATTGGTCAGGCCATTCCACACCGGAACACCAGCAAATTGCGCCAGGGTTTCGACGATCTCCTGACCATAACCGCGATATTGAATACCGTCGTACATTCTGCCCAGTACGCGCGCGGTATCTTTAATTGATTCTTTATGCCCAATCTGACTGCCGCTTGGGCCGAGATATGTGACGCGAGCGCCCTGGTCAAATGCGGCAACTTCGAAAGAGCACCGGGTGCGAGTTGAGTCTTTTTCGAAGATGAGCGCGATGTTTTTTCCGGTAAGCTTTTGTTCTTCTTTGCCATTTTTCTTATCATTTTTGAGTCTGGCGGCAAGTTGCAACAGAGCGTTGATTTCAGCAGGGGTAAAATCGAGCAATTTCAAAAAATGTTTCTGGTAAAACGACGACATGGTTCCCTCACCTGGCTAAAGCCACTTATTGAATTAAAATTCAATTTATATGTATGAATATTCATTTGCAAGCCAAATGAATAAATCTTTTCCGCCAGGAGTGGAGGCATTGCCAACGGTATGTGACAATATCTCTATCTGCCACATTATGAGGAATGAGCCATGGCGAACCCGGAACACCTGGAAGAACAGCGCGAAGAGACGCGTCTGATTATTGAAGAATTGCTGGAAGATGGCAGCGATCCTGATGCGCTCTACACCATTGAGCATCATCTGTCGGCAGATGACTTCGAGACACTGGAAAAAGTGGCCGTTGAAGCGTTCAAACTGGGTTATGAAGTCACCGAGCCGGAAGAGCTGGAACTGGAAGAGGGCGAAGTGGTGATTTGCTGCGATATACTGAGCGAATCCGCACTGAACGCCGACCTGATTGACGCACAAGTTGAACAGCTGATTAATCTGGCCGAGAAATTTGACGTCGAATATGACGGTTGGGGCACCTACTACGAAGACCCGAACGGCGAAGACGAAGACAGCGACGAAGATGACTACGAGGATGAAGACGACGACGGCGTACGTCACTAAGTCTTCCCTGTGCGGCAGCTACGGCTGCCGCAGTGCAAGGAACAGCCATGGATTACCCGCAAATACTCTCCCCGGTTTTACATTTTCTGCATTGCCCGACACCTCAGGCCTGGATAGATAAAGCCCGCGATCCGCAAAACCTTCCGCTGTTACTCACCGATCATATGGTTTGCGAATTAAAAGCCGCGCAAACCGCCATGCTGCTGGTGCGTAAATATGTGGCGGATAAAAGCGGGGCCGATACGCTACTTGAGTGGCTGAAACCCTATGAAGCGTTCACCTTTCGCGAAGGGCCGGAACCGGACTTTGTGGCGCTGCACAAACAGATCGCTAAAGGCGCGATGCCGAAAGCGGATGATCCATGGGGCAAGGCGCTAATCGACAGCATGGTGCTGCTTATCAAAGAAGAGTTGCACCATTTCTGGCAGGTGCGCGAAGCCATGCTTGCCCGGGACATTCCCTATGTGAAGATAACAGCCAGCCGCTATGCGAAAGGAATGCTTAAAGGTGTGCGTACTCATGAGCCGTTAACGCTTATCGACAAGCTGATTTGCGGTGCGTATATCGAAGCACGTTCCTGTGAACGTTTTGCCGCGCTGGCGCCGCATCTGGAAGAGGAATTACAGAAATTTTATCTGTCATTGCTGCGTTCGGAAGCCCGTCACTATCAGGATTATCTTGCGCTGGCACAGCAGGTATCGGAAACGGATATCGCGCCACGGGTTCGCTATTTCGGCGAAATTGAAGCTGAACTTATCACCTCACCGGACCCGGAGTTTCGTTTTCACAGCGGCGTGCCGGGCTGACCTGCCAGAATCCGTAGTTATTTCGCTCGCCAGGTGACAATCCTCGCCGGGCTGGTACAACAATCAGCAAAATGGTTACAAGGAACCTGAAATGAACTGGACGTCTGTTTTACTCTCCGCTTTCGTCGCTGGTCTGGCGGCAGCGCTGACCCAGTATCTGCGCCGGAAAGGGAAAATCGGCGGTATCACCTCGGCGGTGATTGTTGCGGTTGCTATTGTGGTCTGGAACGTGGGCTATCGGCAGTATATTGCACCCTTACTGCAAAATAGCGGTGAGTCGCAAATGGACGTGGCGTTCCGTGCGATAAGCAGCATGCCGACATACCAGGTGTTGCGTGAACAAGAACCGCAGTTGCTGGAAACTATTCGCAGCACGGCGAAAAAAATGGAAAAAGAGGGGAAAACTCCTCAGCAGATTATTGACTATATTCAACCGCAGATCGTCGGCGTACAGATGGTGCGTTTACAAAACGCCCCGGATGAGAACGTGATTGCTTATATGCAGATCAATATGGAGCAAACCGTGGCCATTCAGAAAGTCAGCGATGATAATTGCTTCCGTTTCCTGTTCCCGGCGGTGAAAGGGGGGATCAATCCCGCGAAAATGTTGTCGAGCGATTTCCTGATGAAACGCATGAATATTGATGCCGCGATGATGCGCGCTGCCTACGGCGTCAATCGACACACGGTGACAGATAAAGAGCGCCAGGACGCTCAGCAGCATCTGCAGCCAATTATTGCGGCGCTGGTCAAGAAATACGGTCAGGATATTGAGATCATGCCGGACCCGCGCAAAGGCGTCGGCAAAGAGAAAGTCGCCTGCGACATTGTGCAGGATTTGTGGCGTAACGTGCTGACGTTGCCCCAGGATCAGGCTGCGGGAATGATTCGTCTGATTATGGCGCCGGAGAATCAGTAAAAAAGAGGTTCCGGTCCTTTCCGGTAGAAAAGGAAAGGGCCGGGAACTATTACAGTGTTTTCAGCATTCGCACTTCGCAATCCACATGCCCGGTACAGCCCAGCGGGCCGCTGATATGGCTAAATCCGAGATGCTCATACAGGCCAATCGCCTCTTTTAAGAACGCGGTAGTTTCCAGATAACAACGGGTGAAGCCCTGCATGCGGGCGTGTTCAAGGGCCATGAGCGCCAGTTTCTTCGCCAGCCCCTGACCGCGCGCGGCAGGTAAAAAATACATCTTTTGCAGTTCGCAGATATCCGGCTCGCTACATTTCAGCGGGGCGACACCGCCGCCGCCAACCACTATGCCATCCTGCTCCACCACCCAATAGGCGTGCCCCGGCTGGCTGTAGAGTTGGTACAGCTCGTCCAGGTTGGGGTCCGCCACGGTATAGCCTTTATCGGCGGTAAGGCCGTATTCGGCAGAAACCCGACGAATAACGGAGGCAATCGCGGCATTATCTCCGGCAGTTATCCGGCGTAATGTCACGCTCTGCTTAGCCACAACACTCATACACTCACTCAATAAAATACATGCATTTATACGCGTATTTAATATCACTCTCTGAAAGTGGCTGCAAGTCGTTTAATTGTAGAGTGATTTATGAGGGTATACGTTATCGTACCGAGCTTCACGGAAGTGATAACCATTATTTATCGAATCAATGATTATATTTAAAGGCGAGAGAGTTAGGTGCGACGATATGCATTATAAGAATAATTTACGGCAAGTATTTATATTCCATGGCAAAAATTCTGGAGTATTTTTATCTCTCTGGTTAACGTTCTGCTGAGTGTTATTACGTTAGAAATATATGCCCCCTGGGTGATGGTACTTTCCTGGCGCTGTCTGTACAAAAACATGGAATTAAACGGTGCCCGCTTTGGCTATCATGCAAAGGGCGGAGCGCTGTTTCTGAGCTGGCTGCTGATATCAATATTTGTTTTTATTTTCATCAGGGTGGCAATGCTTCTTTATCTATTGTTAGCTTCGCGGGCAATCTTTTTGCTGATATTGATTATGCTTTTTTATGGTAAAAAGCCTGCAATACCACGCGCTGATGGCCGCGCTAAATAATATCCGTTTCGCTTTTCATTGCGCAATGAAAAGTGCCTGAGGATAATATTGGACCTGCCAATACTGCTGCTTATTCTGCTGTGCGCAATTATTTTTGCCCTCGAACATATGATGTTCAGCGATTATGATCTTGACGGTTTGTTGGTGAACATCATTTTTCTGGCGCTTATCGCTATTGGGAGAATGAGCGTGACCAATGGCTACGTTTATGCCAGATAGCTCATCCTGACCGGAAAAGGCGGGCAGTTCGGCGTACATAAATTTGATATTCGCGTTAGTACTGCATATTGCATTAAAGCCTTTCTGTTCTCTTTATGTATTCTGGCCCCATTTCCGGGGCTGATGTTTTTACTCTCGACGTTCAATAGCGGCATGGCGATGCTGGAAATGCTTAACGATTCGGAGGATGTTGGGCTTGCAGCGTCTCTGGGGCAAATCCTGCTGTGTTATCTGCTCTATTCAGGCGCTATTTTGCTCTCAACGGCCTAAATTTGGCAGGCTTTCCGCAACCGCTAAGTGAATGGCCTGACGCTGGCGGACGACCGTATTCGTTTTGCTTCCACGCTGATGTTCTATGGCGTGGTGATGCAACAGCTGATCGTTATCTCTGTCATTACGACCGGCATTGCTTATTCGTGGATGAAAATGTGCTTATCCGTTACCCGGCCATTCATTCCCATGCGGAAAGCGAACTGGGCGGTGTCGCGCTGACGAACCATGACGAGCAGGTTGTAAAAGGCTTTCTCGCCTGGTTTCCCGTGGGGGAATGCTTTCATATAAAACCAAAAGGCCGGAGTCTGCTTCGACCATTATTTGCTTTTATCGTCGTGTTCCTGCCATACCACCACTCTTTTGCGCTGACAAGACCAGTAATATTGGGCGCTACATTTTTAGTACAAAGTTTACTAAACTTAATAACGGAAATAAAAATACCGCAATATTTCTATGGCTTAATTAGCGTTGTTTCTGATTTACGATAAGGATTGTTATGACTTTTGAAAATGGTGGTGCTGCGGCGACGCCTTCCCGGAATTTTGTGTTCCAGGGCAGTGGCGCGGGATATTTCTGGATCTGGCTGGTAAACGTCTTACTCACCATCGTCACCTTAGGGTTGTTTCTGCCCTGGGCGCTGGTGCGTGCCCGCCGTTATTTTTATGAGAATACCGATCTGCAAGGGGCGCGTTTTTCTTATCACGCCACTGGCCGTTCAGTATTTGTAGGCTGGCTGTGTATCATGGTGCTGTATATCATATTTCTGGTTAACATGGCGCATAATAACGTTGTGTTATCCCTTTGTATGATAGGGTTGTTTTTACTGTTTTTCCCATGGCTGGTAACCCAGGGGCTGCGTTATCAATTCCTGATGACGGAGATTAATAATGTACGCTTTAGCTTTTACGCCAGCCCGCTGCGCGCCTGGTGGGTCATGCTGGGCTGTCCGTTGTTAATTATGACAGTCTCAGTGGTGGTGTTTTCGCTGTTTATGTCCAGCACTCTGAGCATGGGCTCATATACGGCAATTTTTGTGGGTATTGGTATTGGGACGCTGGCGTTGCTCTTGGGTTCCGCCATTATGCAGGGGGTCTATACCGCCCAGTGGTATGGCATGCTGGTGAATAATCTGCAGTACGGCACGCAGAAATTTGCCGCGACCTACTCTATTAAGAAGTGTATCTTGATTGCGCTCTTCTCTATGCTGCTGCTGTTCCCGTTCCTGGCGCTGGCATTGTTTATCGTTGTGCCGGCCTTCTTCACGCTGATGCAATATTCCCAGGCGGTGGGCGATAACCCGGAACAACTGGCGATTTTGGCCGGGCCATTTTATGGCAAAATTGTGCTGGCCTATCTGCTTTACCTGTTCGGGATCATTGTCTGCTTTATTTATGCCTTCGTGAAAATGCGTAATTATATTTACGGGCAGATTACCCTGGCCGGGCATATTCGCTTTTCATCGACCGTGACCATGGGGCGCGTGCTGTGGCTGTCGATTACCAATACGCTGGTGTGCATGGTTACGCTGTTCCTGGCGTATCCGTGGGCCAAAGTCCGCTTTACTCGCTATGTGCTGGAAAACACTCATGTTCACGGTGAGTTGCAGAACCTGACGCTGGAAAACCACGGACAACAACCGGCGAAAGATCCGGCGAACCTGCTGGCGCGCGGGCTGTCGTTCTTCCCGGCGGTATTTTAAGGTGTTCCCGGATGGCGGCGTAAGCGCCCAATCCGGGTTATCCTGTATTTGAGGCAATAAAAAAGCCGGGCATATAGCCCGGCTTTTTATTTGCGTTGCGGTTACAGTGCGCTAATAACCGCCTGCTGTTCAATCAGCCTGGTCTTGGCTTCTGCATAGCCGTCCAGCTTCTCACGCTCTTTGGCAATTACCGCTTCCGGTGCGCGCGCCACAAAACCTTCGTTGGACAGTTTGCTTTCGATACGACCAATTTCCGCGTCGATCTTCGCCACTTCTTTCGCCAGACGTGCCAGCTCGTCTTCTTTGTTAATCAGACCCGCCATCGGGATAAGCAGCTCTGCGCCATCGATAATTTTGGTCACGGAAACCGGACCTTTATCATCGGCTGGCAGAACCGTGATGCTTTCCAGACGCGCCAGATTCAACAGGAAGCTGCGGTTGTCGTTTACACGACGCTCAGCCTCTTTGCTGCAACCGCGCAGCAACAGCTCCAGCGGTTTGCCCGGGGAGATGTTCATTTCGGCACGGATATTACGTACCGCCACGATAGCCTGTTTCAGCCATTCAGTGTCGGCCAGCGCAGCTTCATCAACCTGCGCGGCATCAAATGCCGGGATAGGCTGCAGCATGATGGTATCGGCAGTAATGCCTTTCAGCACTTTCACACGCTGCCAGATGGTTTCAGTGATAAACGGAATGACTGGATGCGCCAGACGCAGCAACGCTTCCAGTACGTTCACCAGCGTATTGCGCGTGCCACGCAGCTCTGCTTCTGAACCACCGTTCATGACCGGCTTGGTCAGTTCCAGATACCAGTCACAGAACTGGTTCCAGGTGAATTCATACAGGATGCCCGCAGCGATATCGAAGCGGAAATTATCCAGCGCTTCGCGGTACGCTTTCACGGTCTGGTTGAATTCCGCAAGGATCCAACGGTCAGCCAGCGACAGTTCCATTTCACCGCCATTGAAGCCGCAATCATTTCCTTCGGTGTTCATCAGCACAAAGCGGCTGGCATTCCACAGCTTATTACAGAAGTTGCGGTAACCTTCCAGGCGCTTCATATCCCAGTTGATGTCACGACCGGTTGATGCCAGCGCCGCCAGGGTGAAACGCAGGGCGTCGGTGCCGTGCGGCTCAATACCATCCGGGAACTGTTTCTCGGTACGCTTACGGATTTTCTCCGCCAGCTGCGGCTGCATCATGTTGCCGGTGCGTTTTTCCAGCAGATCCGGCAGAGAAATACCGTCAACCATATCCAGCGGGTCGATAACGTTACCCTTCGATTTGGACATCTTCTGACCTTCATCGTCACGGATAAGGCCGGTCATGTAGACGGTATGGAACGGCACCTGCGGTTTGCCGTTTTCATCTTTGATGAAGTGCATGGTCATCATGATCATGCGGGCAATCCAGAAGAAGATGATGTCAAAGCCGGACACCATCACGCTGGTCGGGTGGAACTGACGCAGGGCGTCGGTGTTTTCTGGCCAGCCGAGGGTGGAGAATGTCCACAGCGCGGAAGAGAACCAGGTGTCCAGCACGTCTTCGTCCTGACGCAGGGCAACATCTGCGCTCAGGTTGTTTTCCTGACGCACTTCGTCTTCGCTACGGCCAACGTAGACATTACCGTTGTTGTCGTACCATGCCGGGATGCGGTGACCCCACCACAGCTGACGGGAGATACACCAGTCCTGAATATCACGCATCCAGGAGAAGTACATGTTTTCGTACTGCTTCGGTACGAACTGGATATCGCCGTTTTCAACCGCCTCAACCGCTGGTTTCGCCAGCACGTCGGCACGCACGTACCACTGGTCGGTCAGCATCGGTTCGATGACCACGCCACCACGGTCGCCATACGGTACGGTCAGGTCGTGTGGTTTGATCTCTTCCAGAAGACCCAGCGCGTCAATGGCGGCAACGACCGCTTTGCGGGCGGCAAAACGCTCCAGTTTCTGGAACTCTGCCGGGATCTCATTGGAGTAAACGTCAGATTCGTTGCCTTTGGTGTCGTACACTTCCGCCGTTTCGCGGATATCGCCATCAAAGGTGAAAATATTAATCATCGGCAGGGCGTGACGACGACCGACTTCGTAGTCGTTAAAGTCGTGCGCCGGGGTGATCTTCACACAACCGGTGCCTTTTTCCATGTCGGCGTGTTCGTCGCCCACAATCGGAATACGGCGGTTCACCAGCGGCAGAACCACATATTTGCCAATCAGGTCTTTATAACGCGGATCTTCCGGGTTAACGGCCACGCCGGTATCGCCCAGCAGGGTTTCCGGACGGGTAGTGGCGACCACCAGATAATCTTTGCCGTCGGCGGTTTTCGCGCCATCTGCCAGCGGGTAGCGGATGTGCCACATGGAGCCTTTGGACTCGCGGTTTTCCACTTCGAGGTCGGAAATCGCGGTGCGCAGTTTCGGATCCCAGTTCACCAGGCGTTTGCCACGGTAAATCAGATCTTCTTTATACAGGCGGACAAACACCTCTTTTACGGCGTTGGAGAGGCCTTCGTCCATGGTGAAGCGCTCGCGCTCCCAGTCCACGGAGTTGCCGAGACGGCGCATCTGGCGGGTAATGGTGCCGCCGGATTCTGCTTTCCACTGCCAGATTTTGTCGATAAAGGCATCGCGACCATAGTCGTGACGGGTTTTACCTTCTTCAGCGGCAATTTTACGCTCAACCACCATCTGGGTCGCGATACCGGCGTGGTCAGTACCGACCTGCCACAGGGTGTTTTTCCCCTGCATGCGCTGGTAGCGGATCATGGTATCCATGATGGTCTGCTGGAAGGCGTGACCCATGTGCAAACTGCCGGTGACGTTCGGCGGTGGGATCATGATGCAGAAGCTTTCCTGGCTTTCATCGCCATTCGGTTTGAAGTAGCCCTGCTTTTCCCAATGCTCGTAAAGCGGCTGTTCGATCTCTTGGGGGTTGTATGTCTTTTCCATTATTTCCAGGTTGCCGTGTTCAGGTTGAAACCAGCCATGCGATAGGCTTTATAGCGTTCGCGAGCCAGTTGTTTCAAAAAATCTTCGTAAGGAACGAAGTCTATCACTTCTGTGAAAGCGGTGGCAAAATCTGCAAAGTTTGTCCGCAAACTGATGAGAATGTCGCGCGGGTTGCCGTTGCGCTTTTGCGGCCAGGCAATCTCGACAGGCGCACCGCCTCTGGGGCCTTCACCTGCGAGGTTGTGCGGTACAAAACTCTCCGGCGGCCTTGCCCACAGCGCTTCATCAAGTCGCAGCGCCTGCTGCTCGTCTTCACAGGCAATCAGTACGCGTTTGCCATTGCGCCAACGTTCTGCGGCAATCTCACACACCAGCTGTTCCACGGCGCTCAGGCCGTCGACGGTGGTCTCATTGTCCAGAAGATAAAACGTGGCGTTCTTCATGATATGGGGCTTCTTGTGGTGGATTTAAATCGTACACCCTCACCCCGGAATTCCGCCTCAAGGGAGAGGGGAATTCCGTCCCCTCGCCCCTTATTGGGGAGAGGGACAGGGGAGAGGGGGATTTCGCTTACTCTTCGCCAGTAAACCCGGCGCGGTTCAGCAGGAACTGCGACAGCATGGCCACCGGACGACCGGTTGCGCCCTTGGCTTTACCGGAACGCCACGCGGTGCCAGCGATGTCCAGATGCGCCCAGTTGTACTTACGGGCAAAGCGTGACAGGAAGCACCCTGCGGTAATCGCTCCGCCTGGACGACCGCCAATGTTCGCCATATCGGCAAAATTGGAATCCAGTTGCTCGTAGTACTCATCGCCCAACGGCAGACGCCATGCGCGATCGCCCGCCTGCTCAGACGCGCCAATCAGCTCGTGCGCCAGCGGGTTATGGTTCGACATCAGGCCGGTGATGTGATGGCCCAGGGCAATCACGCAGGCGCCGGTCAGGGTCGCTACATCGATAACCGCTTCTGGTTCGAAGCGCTCAACATAGGTCAGCACATCGCACAGCACCAGACGGCCTTCGGCATCGGTATTCAGCACTTCAACGGTCTGGCCTGACATGGTGGTCAGCACATCGCCCGGACGATAAGCGCGCCCGCCTGGCATGTTTTCACAACCCGCCAGCACACCGATGACGTTAATCGGTAGTTGCAGTTCGGCCACCATACGCATCACGCCGTACACCGCCGCCGCACCACACATGTCGTACTTCATCTCATCCATCCCTTCGGCCGGCTTAATAGAAATACCGCCGGAGTCGAAGGTCAGCCCTTTACCGACCAGGACAACAGGACGCACGTCTTCTGACGGGTTACCTTTATATTCGATAACCGACATCAGCGATTCGTTTTGGGAGCCCGCGCCGACGGCGAGGTAAGAGTGCATCCCCAGTTCGCGCATCTGCTGCTCGCCAATCACGCGTGTGATGACATTTTTGCTGTAGCTGTCGGCCAGTTGGCGCGCCTGAGAGGCGAGGTAGGCTGCGTTACAGATATTGGGCGGCATATTGCCAAGATCTTTCGCCGCTTTGATGCCCGCAGCAATCGCCAGACCATGCTGGATAGCGCGCTCGCCGCTGGTCAGTTCACGGCGGGTCGGCACATTGAAGACCATTTTACGCAGCGGGCGACGCGGCTCGCTTTTGTTGGTTTTCAACTGGTCAAAGCTGTACAGGGATTCTTTTGCTGTCTCGACCGCCTGGCGTACTTTCCAGTAGGTATTGCGGCCTTTAACGTGCAGCTCGGTCAGGAAGCAAACGGCTTCCATTGAACCCGTATCATTCAGGGTATTAATTGTTTTCTGAATGACCTGCTTGTACTGACGTTCATCCAGTTCGCGTTCTTTACCGCAACCAATCAACAGAATGCGTTCGGAGAGGACATTCGGAACGTGGTGCAGCAGCAGGGTCTGGCCCGGTTTGCCTTCCAGTTCGCCACGGCGCAACAGTGCGCTGATATATCCGTCACTGATCTTGTCGAGTTGCTCGGCAATCGGAGAGAGACGGCGCGGCTCAAAAACACCCACAACGATGCAGGCACTCCGCTGTTTCTCCGGGCTACCGCTTTTTACACTGAACTCCATGCACTATACTCCTGAATCTTAAAGACAACAGCAGGGGCTACAGATATACTCGACCTCTTTCAAACCGCAGATGCGTTGGCTGCGCCTGCTCCCCCTGTCACTTACTGAACGTAAGTTTCGGGGCTTCACAGTCTTGCCGCCTTTCTGCAACTCGAAATCCATTGAGTATATAATTGCAAGCTTTCGTAACTCATGTCCGCTGTTGCGGTGACTTCGTGTTAATCTTAACGATACTTAGGTTTCGGCACGTCAGATACGGGTCGGATACGTTTTACCGCTGAGTATATTAATCTTAGCGATGATTTCGACGACTCAAGAGAATAAATGACGTTTAAGCCACGAAACAAGCGATTTTCCAGTAAAAAGACTGGTTTTTACGGGCGTAATATAAAGTGATAATCATAAGATATCTTGCGCGGGAGACGCTAAAAAGCCAGTTTGCGATCCTCTTCATCCTGCTTCTGATCTTCTTCTGTCAGAAACTGGTAAGGATCCTCGGCGCAGCGGTCGACGGCGAAATCCCCACGAACCTGGTACTCTCGCTACTGGGTCTCGGTGTGCCAGAGATGGCGCAACTTATCCTGCCGCTCAGTTTGTTCCTCGGTCTGCTAATGACACTGGGCAAACTTTATACCGAAAGTGAAATTACGGTCATGCACGCCTGCGGTCTGAGCCGGGCTGTGCTGGTCAAAGCGGCAATGATACTGGCGCTGTTCACCGGTGCGCTGGCGGCGGCTAACGTCATGTGGCTCAGCCCCTGGTCATCGCGCCATCAGGAGTCGGTGCTGGCTGATGCCAAAGCCAACCCTGGCATGGCCGCACTGGCGCAAGGGCAGTTCCAGCCAGCCTCTGACGGCAACTCGGTACTGTTTATCGAAAGCGTGGAAGGCAGTCAATTCCATGATGTCTTCCTGGCGCAGATTCGCACCAAAGGCAATGCCCGCCCGTCTGTTGTGGTGGCTGATTCCGGTCATCTTACACAACTGAAAGATGGTTCTCAGGTCGTGACCCTGAACACCGGAACCCGCTTTGAAGGTACGGCGCTGTTGCGTGATTTCCGCGTCACTGATTTTAAAGATTATCAGGCGATTATCGGCCACCAGGCGGTGACGCTGGACCCGGACGATACTGAGCAGATGCGGCTTGGTACGCTGTGGCAAACGGATAACCCGCGTGCCAGGGCTGAGTTACACTGGCGTCTGACACTCATCTTTACCGTATTTATGATGGCGCTGATGGTCGTGCCGCTGAGCGTGGTGAATCCGCGTCAGGGACGCGTACTGTCGATGCTACCTGCCATGCTGCTGTATCTGGTGTTCTTCCTGCTGCAGACCTCCCTGCGATCCAATGCCGCGAAAGGCAAAATCGATCCGTTGATTTGGATGTGGGCGGTTAACCTGGCGTACCTGGCGTTGGCAATGGGTCTGAACTTGTGGGACACGGTACCGATGCGTCGGATTCGCGCCCGCGTGATGGGCAGAGGAGCCGTATAATGCAGGCGTTTGGCGTACTTGACCGTTATATCGGTAAAACTATTTTCAACACCATCATGATGACGCTGTTCATGCTGGTGTCGCTCTCAGGCATCATCAAATTCGTCGACCAGTTGAAAAAAGCCGGGCAGGGCAGCTATGACGCGATGGGAGCGGGGCTTTATACCATCCTCAGCGTGCCGAAAGATATTCAGATCTTCTTCCCGATGGCGGCGCTGCTTGGCGCGCTGTTGGGGCTGGGGATGCTGGCCCAGCGCAGTGAACTGGTGGTGATGCAGGCTTCGGGTTACACCCGTATGCAGGTGGCGCTGTCGGTGATGAAAACCGCTATCCCGCTGGTGTTGTTAACCATGGCGATTGGCGAATGGGTGGCTCCGCAGGGCGAACAAATGGCGCGTAACCAGCGCGCGCAGTCCATGTATGGCGGTTCGCTGCTCTCCACCCAGCAGGGGCTGTGGGCGAAAGATGGCCAGACATTTGTCTATATCGAACGGGTAAAAAGCGATGATGAACTGGGCGGAGTGAGTATTTACGCGTTCAACGATAAGCGTCGTTTACAGTCCGTTCGCTACGCGGCTTTAGCGAAATTCGATAAAGACACGAAGTTGTGGCGGCTGTCGCAGGTGGATGAATCCGACCTGACTGACCCGAAACAAGTGACCGGTGCGCAGACGCTGACCGGTACATGGAAGACTAACCTCACCCCGGACAAACTGGGCGTGGTGGCGCTGGACCCCGATGCGCTGTCGATTAGTGGTCTGCACAATTACGTGAAATACCTGAAGTCAAGCGGTCAGGATGCCGGGCGTTATCAGCTACAGATGTGGAGCAAAATTTTCCAGCCGCTTTCCGTGGCGGTGATGATGCTAATGGCGCTGTCGTTTATCTTTGGCCCGCTGCGTAGCGTGCCGATGGGCGTGCGCGTGGTGACGGGTATCAGCTTCGGTTTTGTTTTCTATTTGCTGGACCAGATTTTTGGCCCGCTGACGCTGGTATACGGTATTCCACCGATTATTGGCGCATTGCTGCCAAGCACCTCTTTCTTCCTGATTAGCCTCTGGCTGCTGATGCGCAAGAGCTAGGTCTCTGTTCTTTCCCGGATGCGGCGCTCCGCCATATCCGGGTTACCCGACCTTCTCTCTTACTCCGGGAGAAGGTTAAGGTAAACTCCCGCTATTTCCCCGACGCACTTTCCCTTATCCTGGCTACGCTTTCCTTACGGTTCTCAAAAAATTCAGGAAGCTATGTCCAGATTCTTCTTTAATGACCGAAAACAATTGGTCAATGACGCCATTGAAGGAATGGTGATTTCCGCTCCCCACGGCAATTTAGTTCGCCTCGACATCGATCCCGCTATTCGTATTGTTGCCCGCGCCGACTGGGATAAATCCCGCGTTGCGGTGATTTCCGGCGGTGGTTCCGGCCATGAACCCGCTCACGCTGGCTTTGTCGGTAAAGGAATGCTCACCGCCGCCGTCTGCGGCGACGTGTTTGCTTCGCCGAGCGTTGATGCGGTGCTCAACGCTATCGTTGCCGTCACCGGCGATCGGGGCTGCCTGTTGATTGTCAAAAACTACACCGGTGACCGCCTTAACTTTGGCCTCGCGGCGGAAAAGGCCAAACGCTACGGCCTGAAAGTAGAGATGGTGATTGTTGCCGATGACATCGCCCTGCCTGACAACAAACAGCCGCGCGGCATCGCCGGGACGGCGCTGGTACATAAAATCGCAGGCTATGCCGCCGAGCAGGGTAAATCCTTAAGCGAAGTGCATAACATCGCCCGGCAGGCCAGTGAGAGCGTCTGGAGCCTGGGGCTGGCGATGGAGACCTGCAATCTGCCGGGCAGCAGTGATGAAGACGAGCGCATCCGGCACGGCCAGGTCGAACTGGGTCTCGGCATTCACGGCGAGCCAGGCGCGAGCACCGTCGACTCGTATAACAGCCAGAAGCTGATTGAGACGCTGGTTGCGCCGCTGAAAGCACAGGCCGGGGATGACCGCGTTGCGGTGTTAATTAACAACCTGGGCGGTGTATCGGCGCTGGAGATGGCCCTGCTCACCAAAGAGCTGGCACACTCGGCGCTCAAAGATCAGATTGCGTATTTGATTGGCCCCGCACCGCTGGTCAGCTCGCTGGATATGAAAGGTTTTTCCCTCTCACTGTTACGTCTGAACGAAACTTTTGAGAAAGCCCTTAATGCCGATGTGCAGACCGTTGGCTGGCAAAAACCGGTGCCTTTTGCACCGATGAAAACCCAGCGCCACAGCCCGGTCTACAACCAACTGGAAATCGAACCGTCGGAGAACCCGCAGGTAAAAAGGCTGGTCTCGACGGCGGCGCGGACGCTTGTTGACCTCGAAAACCGCCTGAATGCGCTGGATGCCAAAGTAGGCGATGGCGATACCGGTTCGACATTTGCCGAAGGGGCACGAGAAATCATCCATTTGCTGGAGCAGGGCGAGCTGCCGCTGAATAACACCGCGCAGTTGCTGCAACTGGTAGGAGAACGGCTGGCAACGGTGATGGGCGGTTCCAGTGGCGTGCTGATGTCTATTTTCTTCACCGCCGCAGGCCAGGCTGTGCATGATGGCAAGTCGCTCCCGGAGGCATTGCTGCGCGGACTGAACCAGATGAAACATTATGGCGGCGCGGAACCGGGCGACCGGACACTTATCGATGCGCTACAACCGGCGCTGGAAGCCTTGCGCGACAGCGGGCTTGATGCCGCAGCGTCTGCTGCAAAAGCGGGGGCCGCGAAAACCGCGACCATGCAGACCGCCGGCGCGGGGCGTTCGTCCTATGTGAACAGTGAGAATCTGGAAGGTGTCACCGACCCCGGTGCCGTGGCGATTGCAGAAGTATTTGCAGCGATAGCGAAGGGGTAGTCTTTACCTCTCATCCTGACACTCACAAGACAAAGGGTTGGTTCTCCCTCTCCCTTTCGGGGAGAGGGAGCAGGCATTTCCCGGATGTGCCGCGCTTACCGTGCTACGACTGGCTCTTAGGGCAAATGTGAGAATGGGTTTTCTCCCTCTCTCTTTAAGAGAGAGGGGCACATCAGAAATCCGCTTTTAACACCACGCGGTAACGCGCCTTCCCGTCACGCACATGCTGCAACGCCTCGTTAATCTGCGACATCGGGAACATCTCGGTAGTCGGTGCCACCTTCGCCCGTCCGGCAAACTTCATCAGTTTACGCAGCTCAAAGGGTGTACCGGTCGCGGAACCGGAGACGCTTCTGTCGCCGCCAATTAGCGTAAAGGCCGGGACTTCAAGTGGTTTCAGCACTGCGCCGACGGTATGGAACGCGCCGCCGTGGGCCAGCGCCTCAAAGTAGGGCTGCCACTGCAAATCAACGTTCACGGTATTGATAATCAAATCGAACTGGCCCGCCAGCGCTTTTAAAGCTTCTGGATCGCGGCTGTTCACCACATAATCCGCGCCCATCAGGCGCACTTCGGCCTCTTTCGCCGGGTTCGAACTGAACGCCGTCACCTCACAGCCCATCGCGCGCAGTAGTTTGATGGCGATATGCCCCAGCCCACCAATTCCAATGACCCCGACACGGCTGGTAGCGGTGATATGGTGCATCAGCAGCGGTTTAAACACGGTAATGCCGCCGCAGAGCAGCGGCCCGGCGGTCTCGACATCAATGGTATCCGGCAGCGGGATCACCCATTGCCAGCCCGCGCGGATCTTGTCGGCAAAGCCGCCGCGGTTAAGGATGGTTGGCACCGCGCCTTCCTGGCAATTGATATTGTCGCCGTTGATACAGGCGTCGCAGTGGCCGCAGCTTTTCGCTGTCCAGCCGATGCCCACGCGCTGGCCGACTTTCAGCCCTTTGTTTTGCGCGGCGCTACCCAACGCTACCACGCGGCCAATCACTTCATGCCCGGCGACCAGCGGATATTGAGAGAAGCCCCACTCGTTGTCGATCATCGACAAATCCGAGTGGCAGATCCCGCAATAATCTACTTGTACTTCCACGTCTTCCTGACCCAATTCTCCCGCGTCGTACTCAAACAGCTCCAGGTCTGCCCCGGCTTCTTTAGCGGCATAGCTTTTGATAATCGACATCGCCTTTCCTCATGATGGTGTGAGATTTGAGTGTATACCCTAAATAATTCACGTTGCAGAATGGCGGCAAAAGAGAGGCGCCCTGGACTTAATGAGGTAAGTTCCTGGGACGAATGCCGCCAACGAAACCGCAGCCTTAAGTATGGTGGGTATAGCAGATTGTGGAGGAGGTTTAGGGGAAATCGCACAACTTGTATAAGTCTGAGGAATAACAAAATGTGATTGAATTGGCGTTTAAAAGCAGATGCGATGGTTTTTTCAGCACTTAGTGCAGCACATGCCTGCTGCCGCTTGCATGCCAGCGTGTGACAGGTATAATCCGTGACGTTTCCGCATCCCCTTCAGTGCCGAAGTGGCGAAATCGGTAGACGCAGTTGATTCAAAATCAACCGTAGAAATACGTGCCGGTTCGAGTCCGGCCTTCGGCACCAAGTCACTAAATTTCTTACAATACAGCTGGTTAGACAATAAAGTCTGTCTCTTTTGCCTGTAAGAAATGCTCTGTTATGTCCCTTGAAAAAGCCGCTGTGGTTGATAGTGGTAATTGGGATGTTAACTCATAGCGGCGTGTAGTTCCAAGCGTCAAACACGTACTGACTCAACTTGAAAGCTATGACGTAGCCACCGTCTCTAAACAATCCCAAAAACTTTTAGTGAAGCGCATTTTAGCCCGATGCCCCCGTTCTGTCGCCGTCGCGAGACGCCGCAGGGGATAAACAGGTTTATGGTGGTCACGGTACTTGCAGACCATATGCAAGCTCTGCCAGCGGTTCGGCCTCGCTCCCCTTGGGTACATGGTCATCCTGATAAGCCTCACTAACTGACACAACCCTGATGAAGTCGCCAGAGGCTCCGCTTGTTGTCTTACCACCAACGGGGCTAATGGTTTGTAATGGTTGAATGTATGGAATCATGTATGTGGTAGCTTTGGTACACTCCATGAAAACTGGTACTGCTGAGGGAATACGATGCGCACACAGGAAGGGCTTAAAGCCATTTACGAAGCCAGATGGTCAAGGTACGAGAAGCACCTGCATGCTGGTATGGATACCACCTCAATCATACTAAAAGGGCATCTTTTCGTTGAGGAATTACTTTTTGATATTTTGAAATTGCATTGCCGGGATAGCGGCCCGATTGAAAATATTAAGCTCGGTTTTGTCCATAAGTTGAATCTAGTGCATGCGATGTTTGGATCTCATTTACCGGGCATGGAATTCCCTAAAAATGTTTGGGCTGCTCTGGATAAATTGAACAAATTGCGGAATGCCTTGGCACATAACATTGACTCTCCAAGAGCTGCTGAGGTCTTCAAGTCCTTTGTTTCCTCGTACAGCCAATTGGTTGGTAAAGAACTGAAGGTCAGCGTCACCGATGAGATTCCTGGAATAGATCGCAAGCTCGGACAGGAACTAATTAGCATCATTATGTACCTGCTAGGATTCTTAGGGTGTTTGCATGGGGTAGCGTACCTTAACCCTCCTCTGATGTACGGTGATGAAATTCCAGTCACGATACCAAATAGACTTGAGCGCGAATGACCGTGAGGTGACAATCTAAGGCGTTGCCTGCATCGTGGGTTGTGCATAAAATATCCATTAAATTAATAGTGGGTATTGTGCATGGAATACGTGGCCTTTGGTGATGAGAGTGGTACGACAGGAAGTGACCGCTGTTATGGCATTGGTTTGCTGTGTGTGCGTAAAGACACATTGCATATTTTTAATGATCGCGTTCAAAAGCTGAAAGACAAGTACGGTATTGTCGGTGAATTGAAATGGTCGAAAATTAAGAACAGCGCAGGTCAGGCAAACATCTGCATTGAGCTGCTGGCAATGGTGCTCAAAAACTCGTGCTGTTTCCACTCGATTATTGTTGTAAAGAACATGTATAACAACTGGCAGATAGATAGAGAGCTGGCTTTTTACCAGACGTACACGATGCTTGTTAAGAACGTAGCTAAGCAGATTAAGAATGATGTTGAAGTCATCATTGACCAGAAGATTGATAAGTACAAAAAGAACGATGAAGTAACGGGCATTATTGCTAACCGCATGCTGGCTAGAGCCGGGATAAAGACGTTGGTTAAGTCGGTGACGATGCACGACTCTAAGCACTATCTGGGATTGCAGGTTGTGGACAT
This sequence comes from Phytobacter palmae, assembly GCA_900112785.1. Taxonomy (GTDB): domain Bacteria; phylum Pseudomonadota; class Gammaproteobacteria; order Enterobacterales; family Enterobacteriaceae; genus Phytobacter; species Phytobacter palmae. The sequence goes on from FONB01000001.1 coordinate 229,864, forward strand.
ATTGACCGGGGCTGTGAACTCTGGGTACATGAAGTACCTGAATCCGCAGTTAGAGCTGTCAGTGGCTAAAGAGCTTGCCTTTGAACGGATGGCTGCTCTGCTTGGTTGGGATGTGTTTCATTATGATACGTTCCCGAATAAGGATTTCAATATTTGGCACTTCCCGCAAGAGATGCGAGCTATGCCGGGTTCCAAGCGCATTCGTCCAGATTACAGCGTCCCACTAGTTAAGAGAGATGAGCTGGCCTGACTTGCTCTACCTCGCCGATAGCAACCGTGCAATATCATTGCATTAATTATCTTCTTTGCTTTTCTTTCTTTCTTCCCATTCCTTTACAGTGTTCTGATACCATTCTTCATGTGCTCGTTGTTCCTCGTCTCTGTCACTTGAACTATAGTTATCTGTTTTAATTTTCTTGGCTCCTTGGGATATCGGCCTCCAGTCTTCTCTAATCTTTTTCACCTGCTCGGCTATTTGTGTCATTGGGCTCCTTGCCCCTAAGTAGCTAACCCCCTCGAAAGAAGCCATATCATAAGAATACTCATTCCGCTCTCTTTCGGTTGAGCCCGGCTGTTTCGCCCAAGTGATACTGACGGAATAAACTTGATCTTTAATCTGTTCATACTTGCAAAGACTACTGTTGAGGGAATGCCCGTTTTTTAATACGCTGACCTTGCTAAATGGTATGCCTCTATTTTTTCTATGTTCTGCATTTACAAGAGGGGGATCAAATTCGACTTCAATATCATAGGCTGGGGCATTTCCGGTATTTGCAATATTGATATCAAAATAAAAAGCAGCCCAAGAATTCGGTTCAAGAGTCACAACAACATGAGGTTGAACTGATGCGTCAACCATCCTTTTTGTCTCGTCTGCTAATAGCCTTGTTACTCTCCATAAGAAAAAAGTAGCAACAGCTGTTAATAAAGCAGCAAAAGCAGTGATTAGTGTGCTGATTGTATCGATATGCTGGGTGATGAATTCGAACATTATTTGCCCTCAAAACACAGTGCTTATTGTTTTCAAAAGTAAGATAGCTCCCGGCTTGAAAAATTGCACGCTTATGGTTGCGCCTCCCTCAACGGTTAAGGCTTCAACTCCCCCCGTGCGCCTCTCCCAGCCGAAGGCTGGGCGGGCTGTATATCGATTTGCCTTTCTCTGTGGCGTTTATGACCCTGTTTCGCGTTCTGATCATGGGGCTGTGGGTTAGGGTTACTCTTCTCTTTAAACGCTAAATCACTCCTGAATCTCCACTGTTAAAGCACTTTGCGTTGATGCTTGGCGCTTCTCTTGGCTACGCTTGTATCTGTCTCGTTTGGGTATACCTGATAAAGACATAGATACACTGTCTCATTTGACTATATATAAAATTCTATTGACTACACATTATTGATGTGATCTCTTATAGGTCTTGCTGTGATATTTCATTGAGACTTAGGGGGAAGCATGGCACACAATGCGCTTATCTATTGCCGCGCCAGTACAGCAGAGCAACACGCAGACCGGGCGCTGGGCTTGCTGCGAGAGTTCGCCAGTGATCGGGGCTGGCCTGTACGGGCGGAGTACATCGAGAACGCCAGCGGTGCGAGGCTCGCTCGCCCTGAACTGATGCGCCTGCTGGATGATGCAGAGGCCGGAGAGGTCTTACTTGTCGAGAGCATAGACAGGCTAAGCCGCCTGACGCAAAAGGAATGGGCGACACTGAAACAGAGGATTCAGGATAAGGGGCTGGTTATCGTTGCCGTTGACCTGCCAACCTCGTGGCAACTACTGAACGATACAGCGTCAGAGCTTACAGAGGGCATCCTGAGAGCCGTTAATGCAATGCTGATTGATATCCTCGCTACGATGGCACGAGTGGACTATGAGACACGCAGAGCACGCCAAGCGCAGGGCATCAAGCGTGCTAAAGCCGAAGGGAAATATAATGGGAAGTCTAAGGACTTAAGCGCCCGTGACACTGTCCGGGAAATGCTGGGGCAGGGTGTGAAACCTGAACGCATTATGAAAGCTGCCGGGATAAGTCGGGCGACCTATTACCGAATCAAGCGTGAGATACATGCAGTTAGATAAAATTATAGGGGCAGGTTTTTAGACTTGCCCCTTGATTCGATTACTCTAAGCGACGGAGCTGTGTTTTTACGTATTCAAAAAATTCTTTATGAGTAACCATTGTCTTGCGTAATACGCCTTTAAGTTCAGTTCCCATAACACGTAAAGTAGAACGGTTTGCTTCTGTCTGACGCTTACCCACACGTGTCAGCACATAATTTAATTCGTGGTCTTGCGAAAAGTTAACGTAATCATGATCACTAATAGGCATGAATCAAATTCCTTCTTAAAGTTATACCTTTAATCAATGAGTTACCTAATGATATGTATTTCAAGAGGCAACCTTCCATACATCCATTAACATTAAGAAACTTGGGCATCGTTTTTTCAAGTGCAGATTTAAAACGCCATAATTAGTTCGTGTTAAATGTGACGTAGAGCAAAAATAACCTCTATTTATAGTATACGGTTTTACTTGCGGCTCTCGATGCGAAGAGATGGCGGGGCTTTAGCCGTGCCTTACGATGAGCATCGAGATCAGATTGTGAATGTGATTCATCACTGAACAATTCGAGGGATGGGGCAGGGGAAGGGATCAAAGGCTGTGTTGTCCAATCACTCAGCTAGATTTGAAGCAGGGCAACACCTTCGTTTTACCTTTAAAGTTGCATTTTATATGCATGTACAGAAAAGGGTTCTTCCCTTTCATCCCTTCTCCTAATCAGTGTTATCGCTTTTCGCTCTACACTGGCTGCGCTTCTCGCTATGCTCCAGCCCGCTCCATCGCCTTTGGCTCATTCCCGGCCTTCGCCCGCTGTGATGCTCGGCCCTCCACGCAACCGTGCTTGCCGGGCAGTCAACGCGGCGGGGGATAGAGTAGTGGTACGGTACTCTCTATCGGTATTGTATTTGCCGTATCATCTTCCTTATCCATCCCCTTACAGGTACTCATCTCAGGGCTTCAACCCCGCGCCCTATCACTACACTACCCTACTGCGTTCACGTTTTGCCGTCTGTCATCCTGTCGGATTCCATCCAATGAAAGCTACTATATCGGGATATGGTACTCACCATACTGCTTCTGGCCATATCGCATTCAAACCTACCGAAAGTTATCAGCCAATACTCCGTTAAGCCAGACAGGGTAAGGCTTGCAATGGGATTGGTTAAAAAGCAATCAAATGAAGGTGTCTACTGTGGCAGGACGAACATCCTACGCCACCACCGACATGAGAATCACTATTAAGGACAGACAGCCACATTCCCGGTGCTGCCGTCCTGCGACCCGTTCTAAACCCGCCCCAATTTCTGGAGACAGTTCAATGCCAATAAATCTACACCGCCTGCTTATGCAGGCTGCCAATGCTGACTCGCTCAATACCGCAAACGCAGATGTACAGCAAATGATCGCTGACGGGATTGTTATTCGGCGTTCCAAGATATGCCCCGTAAAGCGTAAACCCGTTAAGGCGGCATACAACACAAAGACCGAAGAGTTTTATTACAATGCTGATGGCTCCGCTATGACCCTGCGGGAGTGGCGAGCGCTGCACGGTGTTCAACCGAAGAAGCAAAAACAGCGCTCTGACACGGGGTTGCGGCAAGTCATCCAGCCCGGTGACGCAATTCATTGCCGACGCGCTGAGCTGGAGCTGTGGCTCAACAAGAAGCCTGCTCGGTATGCTGACCCACTGCCGCCAGATTTTCCCGGTGTTCGCGTAGATGATGCCGCATTGAAACCTCGCGAGCACGCCGTGCCGGAATCGACAACCGGGCAGAATGCTTTTCTCAAAGCCTGCCGCGAGTTCCTGATTTGTGATGAGAAGACCATGCACCGCATCAACAGGGGCATGAATAAACTGGAAGCGATGCGCAATACAGATTTCAAACGCTACGGGGACTCAGCGGAGTTTCGTCAATTGTGGTGTGGAGATTCGAAACCTACCGAGGATAAATTTAACAGTACAAATCATCATTGTGACCCGAACGGCTTGGCTGCATTGTCGTCTGTGCCGTCACTGAATACTGCGCCGTATGAGTTCCGTCCGCTGGTTCGCTGTGACCGAAACGCGCGCGTTAGCCTGCTGCCACCCGATGGGCTGGAGTGGAGGCCGGGGCAGTTGTCTGTTGCTGATGCGATCTTTTCCCGTGGCAGTGATGTGCTTGCCGTTCTGCCGACCGGGTATGGCAAAAGCGCCGCCTTCACTTATCCATTGATTTATGAGTCCCGCGCTGGCGTTGGCCTGTCTGTAATCGTGGTTCCCACCAATACCCTAAAGCGCCAGATTCTCCGCCAGTTGCGGGATGCTGGCGTTCACGCTGTGGCATTCGGTGACAAGTTGCCGAGGCACCGCAACGCTCAACAACTCGCGGGACTGGCTGCCGGGGCGTTCCGTGTTGCTGTCGTTTCACCTGAGCATCTTGTTCCGTCGAGTCAGGTCTTCGCGGCGCTGATGGCTTACGGCGTTGATCGTTTTATCATCGACGAAGCGCACACGGTTAAAGACTGGGATTTCCGGCCCGCTTACGAGGCCATGCAGCACTCGCTACAACATGCCTTTCCTTCGGCTCAACGCTGCGTGTTTACGGCTACGCTGCTACGCGAAAATGAGCGCAGTTTAATGGCGTCGCTTGGCTGCCGTAGTGATTACGTAACATTCCGTGCTGATGTTGCTCGCGAAAATATCCAGTTGACGACAGTCAGACAGTGCCGCGAACGTTTCCGAGCGGCTATTGGTCTGGTCGAGGCTCTGCCGAAAGAAGAGAAGACGCTCATTCTCGTCAATGACCTTAAGACGTTGCGGGCGTACCTGAAACTCTTAGGCGACCGGGCGCGGTCATATCACTCGAAGACGATGCATCTGAGTAACGAGGAACGCCACGCAAACGCTGAGTGGTTTGCCACTACGCCGGGCGCGATTCTGATTGCTACTAAAGCCTTCGGGCTGGGGGCTGATGTGCCAGACATTCGCAACGTCATCGTTACATATATTCCTGATGACCTGCCTGACCTCATTCAGATGATTGGAAGAGCCGGGCGCGATGGTCAACCTGCCCGCGCGTTTCTGCTGTGGTCATCGCTGGCGCTGGATGCTGCGCCTGATGAGCTTGCTTACTTCTACCGCCCTGAAAACTGCAACTGGCAGTACATCGCTAAATACCTCTGAGTCGAAAGGCTCCCCCTCATTCTCTGGAGTTAATCCATATGCCTGTTACCGAACATGCGCAGCGTCGTGCTGCGCGTGCGGATGCGCTCGTCACCGCACAACTTGCCTTCGCCCTGAACGGATATTCCTTCGATGGGTTAGCTGAGCGCCACCGCCAGACTCTTAATCGTGCGGCCATCTTGCGCCAAGCTGGTACGCCGCTACAGCGGTATTGCCTGCTCAATAACTGCGAGCCGTGGGAGTGTCTGGCCGCTGTGCTGAACCGCATGAAAAGGCCGGATGGCTCACGTTGCTGGAAAGCTGTCCGCCTGTCTGATCGGGTTTTTAATGGCCGAGTGCATCCAGTGCGCAAGACGCCTGATGAAGTTTACGCCGCCATTGCCCGCCGTTTATTTCTGCCGAAGCCTGTGCATCAAGAAGTGATACAGCACATCCGTGCGCTTGGCCTGTTACCAGTTGGAGATAACCACCAATGACGAAATCTGAATTTGAAGCTGGAGCATGGGAACTAAAAACCCTGCTGCTGGGGGCGTTGACGCGCAGGCTTAAGGAGGACGAGGCGGGAGAGTCACGCATGGCTGCTGCTGAGTTGTCATCCTGCGTGAACTTCCTCAAGCAGAACGCCGCCGACTCGCCTGATACAACCTTTAACAACGTGTTCCCGGAGGATGACGACCAATGACCCCTGAACAATTCCGGCAATGGTTCGCCACGCTGCCGGAGAAATATCAACGTGTAGCCCGCTTCATGTACGACAACGCCCGCAAGTCGGGCACACATACCGCATCCAGCCTTGCGCTGATTCATTCGCTGGTTACTGACCAGATCAATTTTGATTCGGAGTTTAATGTATGACTTTGAGCATTACCGATATCCAGCACATTAACGCGCTGGCTCATAAACACTTCAAGAACAACGAAGAGATTGCAGCAGAGACTGGTCATGCTCTGACCGATATTGATGCTGTAATCCGTGGCGTCTATGTCGATGACTTGGCCGATCAGTGGAAAGACGATGATGATATTACTCTGGCTGAGTACAACGCCATCCGCAGCCGCTATAAGCCCGGCAAGCTGCACCGTGATACAGAATTTATGATTGCCCGCGATATGCTGATTCGCCCTGAGACTGTGCTGGCTATCGCACATTCCCGATTTAGCAACGCCCACACCCACCCGATGCCGAAAGCTGTTAAAGCGAAGCCTGAGAAACCGCAGACGATGCGCCGCCTATCTAGCGCTGATCTTGACGAGGCGCACAAGCTGGAGCGCTTTGGCTGGCCTGTTGCTGAGATCGCAGGAAGGCTTGAAATTCCTGTCGAAGCGGCTGCTCAAGCGCTGCGCCTGATGCGTAATCGCTGGGGCTATCCCGATATTCTGGAAGATGTTAACACGCGATACGGGGCTAAGTGATGACAGAGAATAACGAACTCTTGCATCCAGCAGTGAATCCCGCTCTCTACGCGAACCTAGACGAACAGCGCGAGGGATACGCCCCGTTTGAATCACGCGGCTGGGATGTACTGACAAAGAACCTGTCCGGGGAAGGGCGAACTGACCCCGGCCAAACGCTTAACCAGAATCTGAAACAACGCCCGCGCGGCTCCGTTGGTGAGCGTCGCTGGCTACGCCGTCACGGGCTTATTTAACTGAGGATTATTTCATGAGCACCATCATTTTAATGGAGCCACGCCGCGCGGCTGATTGCGGGCAACAACTGAAATTCATTGCCGAAGCCTTGAATCTTCGTCAAATCGATTTGGCTCATGTGTACCAGATCGACAGACAAGATCTCGGCAAAGCGTACCACGGACAGAAGATGATTCCAGCACGATGCGTACACGCGCACATGCTTTTACTTGAACTGGCACACCGTCGAGTTACATCACAAGAGGTTGCATAATCATGGCTGACAATCAAAACCCCTATCTTTCCGGCGCTGATGCTGCGCCGCAACAATCGCCATACATGGCCGCACCTGTTGGTGCTGACAATGGCGCATCACGTTTTAGCGCTGCGCCCGCTGATGCTGATTTCCTCCGTACCCAGCCCGTTAACGGCAATGATGGCGGCCAATGGAATAATAGCAACATTGCTAATCAGCAAGACCAGAACGCGGACAGCGCCGGGGCGCAGGTGGGCGATACTATCCCCCTGATGGATGGGACGACTGTCGAGTATACCGCCGAGATGCAAGGGTTAATGGGGCAGTTTCACCAGTCCATAGAAAGTCAGCTAGGGCAGGGTACAGTTGACGCGATGTTGCAATTTGCTGGCACTCTCGACGCCGGGACGCAATCTACCCTTGAGCGGATGGTTATGTCTGGCGACCCTGCGCAGATGCAGCGGGCGGTTCAGTATCTGCAAGAGTGTATGGCTGGCGGTTCACAAACTGGTTATGTCCAGCATGGCCAGCCTACCGCGCAACCTGTCGGGATGTCTCATGCTGAGTTTATTACAGCGTATGACCAGCTTTCGCAGTGGGCGCAGCAATCAGGGTATGGCCCCGGCCATCGCCAGTACGACGAACAATACCGTGCTCTGGTTGCGCAGCGATCCGCTGGCAAACGCGCTGGCCGCTAAGCTATCGCCCTGTCCTGTCTTCCCCACGTCTTAACCTTACGTTTTAGAGCCTGAATCGCGTTGTACATCGCCAGATGTGCATTCGTATACCTGCGCTTGTAAGACGCGAAATTACCTCTCAAACACCACACATAAACCCACTTTGCATTGAGATCTGACAATGACCTTACTGACACCTGACAATGTGGCAGCGGCTAGGGCTGCCCGTAGCGCAAGGATTGAACACTGGAAAGCCAACGCCAGCCAGCTTAAGCTGGACTTTGCTGATGAAACTCACTGGCGGCGGCTCGCCTCACGCTTTGGCGTGCGTATGCCCTCGGCGTATGTTCCCGGCTCTGAGCTGCGATTGCTGCGCCGGGCGGCCAAACGCTCTGGCATCTCTGGTGCTGACATGCGCGATGCTTTTGGTGGAGGCGTTGCGCACCTGCACGAGCTTAATCCCCAATGGCCCGCTTTCGCGCTTATCGGCCTGATTCTTGAGGTGGCTGCTGAAAAAGCTGCTCCCTGATTACTCCCATTCTCTCTTCCCCTTTCCATAAATCGCGTTGGTTGCTGCCAGCGCTGGAGCTATTTCTATGACTGACAATGTTTATACCCCTGACCAATTCCGCCCGCACTGGGGCGGTGTAGATGCTGACAACGACATTCACATTGAAGCGTATGACCGGGACGTTCAGACCCGTCTTGAGGCAAAGAGCGTGTTTCTCGCCGAGGGGCTGAGCACATACAAGCCGCTGAAAAACAGCAACCAATACCGCATTGATCGCCTGAGTGGTGATCTTGAGGTGAAGGGCAGAACCGCAGGGCAATCGCTGGAGCATACCGCCGTTAAGTCGGACAAGCTGATCATCTCCGTGGATACGCTGAGCTATATCCGCATCCCGATTGACTATCAGGACGACTGGACAGCTCCCACCTTTCGCGCCGAGCTGAGCCGCAATATGGGTACTGCTCATGCTAAATTCTACGACGAAGCACACACCATCCAGCTAATTAAAGCGACTGACTTTGTACCACCGCCGACACTGCAACCAACGTTTAACCCGCTTACGGATAACGTTGTCTCGCTCGACCTGACAGCGGGGAGCGAAGAGGACGCCGCAAACGAATTGGTTCACGCCGTCAAAGAGGCTGCTAATCGCTTCCTCACTGAGAAAGATATTCCGGTGGCCGAGCTGGTGCTTCTCATTGACCCTGCATGGTTCAGCATCCTGATGGAACATAAGAAGCTGATGAACGTCCGTTACAGCCGGGATAGTGGCAACGATTACGCATGGCGTCGCGTTGGCTATGTCGCTGGGGTACGAGTCATTGAGCTGAACAGTTACCCGCAGGAAGCCATTACCGGGCATGAACTGGGCGCTGATTATGACGTTACCGCAGAGGAAGCGATGACGAGGGCGACGTTGTTTAAACCCTCCTCTGTGCTGCTGACGGTCGAAGCGCAGAGCGTCATCAATCGCCAGTGGGATGATGAGCGCGAAATGACGATGGTGATGGACTCATATCGCCTGTTCAATGTTGGGCTGCGTTGCCCTGACTGCGTTATCAATTTCCGACAAGCTGTGTAACTGGAGGGGCTGAGTCATGGTTAATGATGCTTACGCCCCTGAGCTGTTGCGATCCCTTTTCCTGTATGACCCGGTGACAGGTCGCCTGCACCATAAAGCTAACCGACGCCGGGTTAAGGCTGGCTCCTATGCTGACTCCACCCGGCGAGCTGATGGCTATCGTCAAGTTGCCCTGCGACTTGATGGCAAGCAGTACCAGCTAAAAGTCCATCGCGTGGCGTGGATTCTTGCGCATGGCGCTATTCCTGATGGTCTGCAAGTTGACCACATCAACGGTATCCGTGACGACAACCGCCTATGCAATCTGCGCTTGGTTACGCAGGGGGAAAACGACCAGAACCGACGCAAGGCAAGGGGGTATAGCTGGAACAAGGGCTGTAGCAAATGGGAGGCTTACATACGCGTTGATGGTGTACTCCGTCACCTTGGCTTATTTACTACCGAAGCGGCGGCGCGTGCTGCCTATCTAAAAGCTAAAGCCAGATACCATCCCTCAACACCAGCCGATTTATTGCAGGCTGCCTAATCCTCGGAGGTTCCATTAATGGCTGATGAAAAGCCGATTAAACCGCTGGCATGTGATGACCCGCGTCGCCAGCGGTACGTCGAACTTTTGGCGCAAGCTGGCCGGATTAATATCCCCCGGCTGCATTCGGGCGATGCTAACAGTGTGATGAGTCAGCTTGCGACGATGCTTGGCGCACCTGTCCCGATAGTCGGCGCTATGACGGAGCACGCCGCTGCATGGCGCGCCTGTCTGCTAGAGCAAGGGCTTGGCGATCTTCTGGATGGCTTGAGTAAGCAGGTGCTGACCGTCTTCTTTCTGCTTTGCTGGAGAGACAGCGCCTTGCGATTGGCGGGTAAGCAAAAGGAACGGCTTACAGCGGCCAGCGAGGGTTTGACCATTGAGCAATACCGGGCAACACACCCGGCTTACAGAGAGGATAAAGAAGATGATAAACACGATTAAATTAAGGTGGAGGTACATCGAGCCGCCGCCAATGACTGGCACACTTGCTGACCTGAAACAGTGGGTAATAGATACCGGAGAGCCTGAGCTTGAAGCTGAGTTTCGTAAGCTGCTGGGGCTAATGCGCCGCAATGGTATCAGTGACGAACGTGTTAATGCGTTGGCCGATGAGCTTTATGCTTTGGTACGCCAGCGCCAGTGCGAAGAATACGAAGCCTGCAAGCGGGCTTCATCTGACAATGGAGACTTTGAATCATGGTTACACGGACAGACCAGCTATTAAGAAAAGCTATACGGGGCTATCTGGAACACCTTGGCAATATGCCACTGGCGGAACGGATTACAAACGCTGCTGCATTCGAAGATGTTTATCGCTTTCTGTTGAATGGTTCCGGGCGGCTGGAGTTGCGCCGCGCTGATGTGGCCGCTGTCCGTGTCTTCCTGTGGAATTATCAATACCGACGCTGTGCGGTGACAGGTAAGCCGCTGCGCCTTGCGTCTGCTGTACTGGATCACTGCCATCGAACCGGGCGCGTTCGTGCTGTAGTGCATCGCTCTGCTAATGCGGCTGAGGGTGGGCGTTACATTGGGCGGACGTGTGGTGTTAGCGTTACGAATCTAAGGGCTATGATTGGCAGCTATCGCAAGCAATACACTGGTATTAGTATAATATACCCATAATTGCGGGGCGGTTCGCCCCCCACGATACTAAAAATAAAATGCGTCTTTAAATTTTATATTTTGGAAGTTAGAACATTTTTCATTATATTCCAACTGTAGTTCTGAAAATGATTTGTATAGTGTCCTCAATTCACCAAGTTCTTCTTGGTTAGGCACCTTTGCCGTAGATGCAGATATTGCTTTGCCGAAAAAAGAGTTGACCGTGTTTGTCATCTTATTGGAGATGTCGAGTAGCGCATTTAACTCTTCTAGTGCCGAGGGTTTAATAATATTTCCATAGCTTGAGGCTCGCGTAAAACATTTACTGATAGATAACGAAGCCTCAAATGAATCAAGCCCAATTCTTTCGATCTCTATGTAAGTTGTAAGGTCAATTGGTCGATTTTGCGTTAATGCCTCTTCTGTTTTCCCTAACGCGTAATTTAATAGCAATCTCACCCTGCCGTGTCTTTCTCTTACATTTACCACTTCTTCATATAAATTAACTGCTGAAATAAATGCAGCGTCATTCATTTTTGTTTTAAAATACTCATTAACTTTCTTCCCTCCAAAGATTAAACCGGCTATAACGCCAATTGTAGTAATTGAGTTAGATGCAATTGAAACGATATTATCCCATGCTTGTAAATCCATTGTGCACCATCCGGTAACATTTTATCACTGGCGAGCGATTCGCTCGCCCCTATTAAATTTAATCTACACCAATATGATTAATTAATTCTATATACTTCCTCATTTCTACTGGGGAAGCTGCATTTTTTGAGTAAGTTTTGAAGCTCTCCGTACTCCCGCGCTCATGACCGACGAGCAGGGCAATACGATCCTCTGGCACTTGAGCGCGGTCGAGCTGCTGCACAAAAGCATGGCGGAGTGAGTGAAATACTTTTCTTTCTGCGGCAGGCTCGCCAAGAGCTTTACGCTTTGCTCGCGTGAATTGCTGCGTATGCCACGTTGAGCGCTTCCCATCCGCCCGGTCTGTAATTGACGCGTGATAGAACAGAAAACCGCTATGTGTGGTTTTGAGCAATGATTTCACGAGGGGGATTAGCTTGCTGTGTACTGGGACGATTCGTGCCGCGCTCTTGGTCTTCCCCTCGGTGATCTCAAAGCACAAAACGCCTTCGATGGTTTTAATACTGCTCTCACGCAGCGTACATATTTCATTGATCCGCATACCGCTGTATGCCCCAATAGCCGTTACCGCTTTCATCTCATCATCGAGCAAATCATAGACCTTTGTTAGCTCGCCCGGCGCGAAGACTTCATAGCTGACCTTGCTGCTTTTTGCTTCGAGCGCATGACCGCGCCAAGGATTGTCCTGTGGTGCATCGTGATAACGATTGCGTGCCAGATCCCATATCTGCGCCAGTGCGCTTATATAGTTCTGGATAGTTTGGGGCGCTCGCTCAGTTTTGAGCTTATCTAGCCAGCCTGTAACTATGGTTCGGTTAATATCCCGCAACTGAATATCTTTCTTTTTCAGGTGGGTTAACAGCACCTCTACGGCTTTGTTGGTCTTGGATAGCGTCGTTAGCTTTCTCTTCTCGCTGTATTGGAGAAGATACAGATCGCGCATTTTAAGTAGGGAAGGGCAAGCCTGAACCGATGCACCAAATGATGCGGGGGCTTCCTTGGCGTACACACTGGCACGGCGTAGCTCATCAATGATTTGATCAACAGATGAGCCGCCTTGCGGCTTTAGCAGATTCCGTAAGCGTGCCCATTCCAGAGCAATTGCATCTCGAAACAATCGCGCTTGGCGTATGTCGCGTGTCCCTGTGCTTTTCATAAAGTAGCGCTTCCCTTGGAACAGGTGGCGCATGTAGCTGGGAATAGCTATCCGCACGAGGTAATTCCCGCAGGGATCTAAAACTAGATAACGATCTCTCTTGAAACTCATACAAACCCCGGTTATGTTGTCGGGGCTTTTTCATGGCTAAACAGTCTGTGAAATGTGCCGGGGTTATGAGTTTTAGTCTAGCTAGTTCAACGAGTTAACGATGATTGTTGAAGCAAGCTAAGCCGCCTAAACCCGTGCCGGTTCGAGTCCGGCCTTCGGCACCAAGACTTCTTCCAAGACCATCCGACAAAGTCCACCAAACCCTTTAAAATCAAGGCATGCAGCGATTTTTATATCCGGTGTTGTCCGAGTCCGTCCGTTGAAATCCGGGGGGCACTGGGGCCAGGTCAAAGCCATTGAGTACCTCCGTAGCATGGAGACCACAAAGTGGCGTAGACCCAATTCCAGGGGCAATTGGGGCATTGAATCAGCGATGAGTTGGGACTAACTTGAGAAGTAGCGCAGGTATAAATTTAAAAATTGTGGCTGTGTATGAATGAACAGCATATATAGACGATTGATTATCCCTGTTGAACATTCTTCTTACTTCTAAAAGAGCGAAAAACAGGTGCGTTAAATAGGCGTTTAACCATAGTCATGGAGCCGCGTGTCGCAAAAAAATCATAAGATATCGTAATGGCTTGTAACCTCATTGATTTGCCCCAACAACTGACGGCCTTGCTCTGATACGCGATAACGTGGTCTCGATGAGTTTTCGTTATAAACAGCATCGACCATCCCTTCATTCACCAAGTTGGTTACTATGTTCGCAACATTGCTAAACCCGGGAATACCCCTTTTAGCAAGAGTGCGATCCAGTATCATCCATGTCCAGTCGATGTCTTTTTCTGCCATGACTTTCAAGACTTGAAGTTCAGTGTCAGCCAATGAATAACCCTTTGTTATCATTATTAATTGCGTTAAGCGAGTTTGGCGTTTTCCCAGGATCTTTTAAGGTTTGATACCTCATTTAGTAATTCGTCATCATTTAAATCATCCTCGTCGATTAACTCAGGGTCTGAGCAGTAAGAATCGACCAATGAGAAAACTGAGTCAAAAAACCTCTGAGTGACGATATCGGCATTTTTTATATCCGATGAATCCCTGTAGGTTCGCCATGCGACGGAGTATTTTTGTTCAAAATCCGGAGCTGCAATTTGACCCAATGTAAATGCATCAATAAGGTTTAAAATCGCTGATTCATTTTGATTAAAAGACATTGCCATTACCTATTAAGTCGGCTGATTGAGTATCTGACAGCTTCCATCCGGAAATGAAGTTTCTGTAAATAGACCCGTTTTAGTTCCATGTATTTTTTTAGTTTCCGGCCAAATTGATCTTCTCCCAAAATCAGTGCAGTGCTAAATCAGAGATCTTCGCCTTTCTGGAGACTTCGGATAAATTCAGCCGGAGCCATGTCATTTAATGATGAATGCGTTCTCTTATGATTATATTTCCTGCGCCAGTTGTCGAGTTTCTCCTGCGCATCTTCCAGTGATAAAAAGCAGTAAATGTTCAGGCATTCGTCGCGCAGGCTACCGTTAAATGATTCAATAAACGGATTATCTGTCGGTTTTCCGGGGCGGGAGAAATCCATCGTGACACCGTGTTCATACGCCCATTTATCCAAACTTTTCGAGATAAACTCGCTGCGGTTATCCGTCTGAATACGTACCGACAGGTGCTTATCCAGTACCCGAAGCGCTTCCAACACGCTGACCACATCGTCACCTTTCAGCGATTTTCCGGCATGGATCGCCAGACATTCCCGACTAAAATTATCCACTACAGTCAGTGCCCGAAAACGCTGCAGGTAAATAGATTATCCGACACAAAATCCATACTCCAGCACTGAGCGACATGCCTCAGCGTCGTGTGCTGCTGACGGCGTGCTGCACTGACATGCCTGCGGGGCCGTTTTCTGCGCAGATTCAGTCCTTCCAGACAATAAATCCGGTGGGTTTTCTTGTGGTTAACAGGCCAGCTCTTCCGGCGTAACTGGATATGAAAGCGTGGACAACCGTAGCGTATCCGGGTTTCTGCTATTTCCCTGATGCGCAGGGTTATTGCCCGATCTTCATGCCGACTCAGCCAGTGGTAAACCGTTCTGCTCTGCATCAGCAGCCCACATACCCTCCGGACGCTGATACGGTAAGCCTCGATCAGTAAATGCACCGCCTGGCGCTTCTGAGCCGACCTCAGAAATGCCCATCTTTCTGCAGCCTTCCCCGACGCGGGTGCTGGTTTAGGCCTGTTTCAGCGCAAACGCAATCTGTTCTTCGGTATAACGGTTCTTTTTCATGGCGATGAGCCTCCCGGCGAGATGGAAGAAAGACCGGGTACTTCAGTTTAGACTGGCACTGTTTTCAGGGGGGAGATAAATATGCACATCGAACTTTTAATGAATATTAATATCAAATTTGAGATTTTTTTAATGTTATCAATTATTTTTTATTAAATGGTCAAGAAATGATAAGCGATATTACGTCAAAAAATATGTTATAATTGCAGATGATAAAAATTATACTAATATAAATAAAGTATTGACGTTATAATATGCTATGGAGTGTAAAATGGAACCTATTCCACGGGGGGGTATGCCTAACATGAAGTTATTCAAGTCAAAGGATACCAAGCTTGAGTTAAAAATAAGGAAACCATTATTTGCACGAGGGCTTCGTTATCGTTTGTATAATCCACAATGGCCCGGTAAGCCAGATTTATATTTCCCAAAATATAATGCAGTTATTTTTATTCATGGCTGTTTTTGGCATGGTCATGATAGATGTAAAATTTCTCATATACCCAAAAAGAATGAAAGTTATTGGCGTCAAAAAATTGAAAAAAATAAAGAGAGAGATTTGCGTAATCAGCAATATATTAAAAAGCATAATGTTCGAGTTTTAATTATATGGGAGTGTGCCATAAAGTTGAAGAATATTGATTTTTATGATGTCATTGATTATATAGAATGGTGGGTTAAAGGGCAGGCGCAATCAACCGAGATGAGTGCTATAAATCCCATGCCAACCTTTAATTTTTAATCTATTTACACGGTTTAATAATTTAATTGTATCTGATATTTTTTATTGCTAATTATTATAATGCGTCATAAAAAACTATGTTAATAATTCTGTAGTATATTTAATATAATATTTTCCCGTTTTGTTTTATGGTGGACAGGAACTTTAAGTGCTTAAATTTTGCTCAAAAATATTATATAAATGGAGAGTTAAATTGAAATATAGAGTCATTTAATATTTGAATGCATCAAGGTCGCGATTTGTCAATTTTATATGCATATGTTTGATTTTTTTAGCAAATCGTGTTGAATCATTATCCCATAAATAATTACTTATGATCTTTAAAGTGACGCTTTATGGCAAGATGGTTAATCGATAATCACAGATAAAAAATTACAGCAAAATGAGATTTTACTATACAAAACTATTCAAATTTATTATACATAAGTCAATGAAAAGTTAACTGCTGATGAGAACGGTTAAATGCATCGCTTTATAAGGTGAAAATTTATCTTTATGTGTTTAAGTTTTTGAAAAATAAACAATTTTGTATGCTGCGGGTTAAATTATGGAAATTGTTTCGGGAAGAGCTTCGGGTGGAAAGACATTAACGATAAATTCAGCGAATGCGTTCATTGCCTATAGTGCACATGTTGATGTATCGGATATGCCTTTTAGTGAGGTGCTAACAGGATTGAAGCATTTTGTTAACAACGCGGCATCTAAGAAAGGAGGAAGCGTTAGTGAAAATTCTTTCAACAAGTGTAATGGCGATTGGTATGAATGGTTAATAGCTATCCAATCAATTGTTTTTTTTCTAAAAAATAATACAAATCGTCTGTTGATTAAAATGCCAAATGCTTCTTCATTTGATGTTATATCGATGTATAAAGAATATCTAAGTGAATTTATTTATGATCTTAGAGAGAAACTTAAAGTAAACGATGTAAACTTGATTACTTCTAACCCTGACTTTTCTATTATAGAAATTGGTGAAGCTCGCGCTTACTATGAAGAATATTTGTCTGATATTTCTTTTTTTAATCTAAATTTATCTACTCTAAGCAAACTTGATAATTTATATAAGCAATTTGTAAATTACGCTGAATTAGATAGCATAGTTTCGTTTCTATCAGTTAAAACAACATTTAGGCCTGACAGGCGCCTTCAGCTTGCGCATGAAGGAAGCTTGATGAAAGCTCTTTATACTCATCTTCAAACTAGAACGTGGAATATTAATCCCAGAGGGGTTAAGTATTATGCTGCTGCGACATCTATAGGCCCGGCTGACAAAATAGGGCTTAAAACTGTTGCAACTCACTCTATAACAGATGTAAAGAGTTTACCTCAGAGTGCAGTAGATGAACTCTTTAAGATAAACTCTATAAGTGATGTAAATATCTGTATGTCTCACATTTTATTTAGTTGAGAAAGATATGAATATACAGTGTTAGCTAAACCTTTCGCTGCTAGATATGGTACTCCATTACCTATAGTTTTAAACATATCTGTTAAAGACATATTTTGTGGTAATTCAAACTCTTTTGGAAGAGATTGGATTGCCATTGCCTCAGCCGCTGAAATCCTTCTGGGTATAAATGGGTGAATATGTACTTCATTATTTCCATATGCAGCTGTGGGAGAGAACCTACTTCTATGGAGCCTTTTATAAGATTTTTTACTAACATCACCTTCTTTTATTGTCATAAATTTTGATAATCCATTCCGGGGGATAAAATGATGTTTTGCATTAGGATGCGAGTCTACGTCATTTTTATTAAACCAGTACTCAATAGTAACCTTTTCTTGCCAGTCATACACAGGATTCCATTTTAAAAGATAACCGTCAGTAGAAGGCCAAATTTCTTTATCTAATATAATGTTTTTCTTATATTTTATATGTTCTTCCCAAGGGAAATCCGCGATGCTGAGGCTCATTTCTTTTCTAATACCAAACAAGAAGATTCTATCGCGATCTTGCGGAGCACCATATTCAATGCTGTTTGTCAGCCGATCAGTCAAAGAATATTCTTCTGAAAGAATATCCTTCATCCTATTATAAAATTCTCTATGTTTTTTGGTTCTCCATAAACCTTTTACATTTTCGAAGATAAAAAAATCTGGTTTAAATTCAATTATGGTATCAACATATGCTTTAGTCAGTACACCGTTTTCGCCGTGTTCGCCTTTATTTTTTCCCCCAACAGAGAAATCAGGGCAAGGCGGACCTCCAATGAATCCAACAAGACTGCCCTTTTTTGCATCAATAATTTTTGCTGCAAATTCATCTTTATGATTGCATGAAATATCTCTTATATCCCCTTGGTAATAACCGTACTTCGGTTCTGGGATACCAAGTTTTTTCCTGGAATATTTGTATGCTTCCAGGAAAGGTTTGTGGTATTCATTCACAAACTCCACTTTAAAACCAGACGCTTCAAACCCAAGATCAAGGAAACCAGATCCTGAAAAGAAAGAAAAAATTATTGGTTTTTCCATTGGTTAATGTAACCTTACTTTATGAAAATTTCACCATGATACGCACTCAGTGCGTAAAGTCAATATGTGATTTTGCTGATGGATAACTTTTCTATAACTCTAAAGAAATACAAAGATGATCTGAATATCACACAGTTAGAAATGTGCGATATTCTATATGGTGTACCACATCGTACTTTACAAAGCTGGCTTCAAGATGAAAAGTTACCGCCTGATTACGTTAAGTGCTTGATAATTAATAGATTGGATATGTACTATCACAATTATTTCCAAAATAACAATCAACCTTAGATGCATTGATTATTTGCATTTGCTATAAAGCAAACCACCGCTTTTACGGTGGTTTGTGTACTATTGGTTTCTATGTCCGTCCACTCACCACCTCAATAAACTCTTTCACCTGCTTCTGTTTCCTCGCAGACAGCTTCTCCACCACCCTCAGCGACGCAAACAGTTCCGGTTCTGGCTCTTTCGCGGTCAGCACAATGCAGCCGTTCATCACTCTGGCCTCCACCTCTGTACCGGTGGCGAATCCGGCGGCTTCCAGCCACTGGCCTTTCAGTGTGAGAGCCGGGATACGCGCATAATCCGGATGACGTCTCGCATAACTTACCGTTAGTTTGTGCTTATTCGCCGGGAGAACTTCTGGTTGCTCAATATCTGCAATACAATCCGCGTTAGTCATGGTAGCTATTCCTTGTAAATAGATGCTGTGATCAGCGGAAAAGTGTGTTCCCGCACACTTTCTCCGCGCTATCTCTGTTCAAACTGTTTGCGCCAGTGACGCCTGCTGAATCAGACGATATGCCTGTAAAAATACCCAGTATCTCTCCGCGAGTCCAGATGTAAATCAATGAAAATCAGCGCCTTATAAACTCTTTTGGAATCATTTTCTTATCATTTCCACTACCGCCCGTAACCATCTCCCCATTACATCCCGTTACCGCCCATTTTGTGATCAAGCCTCAAAAAAGCGCAGTCTCCCCGTCTGTCTGATTTACCTCTGCGCAACACCTGGATTACAGTGAATCAAATTATAAGAACGTTGTTCTATAATGTAGAACAACTTCCAGAAAGATGTCGCCAGCCGTTCTTTGAACGTGGTTGACCGGGAGAATACGACAATGTCCATCGACACCATTTTTACGCCGCAGGATGAACAGTTCTATGCGGTGAAAACCCACGCTGCGGGGCCGCAGGGCGCGCTGCCGCTCACTCCGCAAATGCTGCTCGAATCCCCCAGCGGCAACCTGTTCGGTATGACGCAAAACGCCGGTATGGGCTGGGATGCCAACAAACTCACCGGCAGAGAAGTCCTGCTGATCGGCACCCAGGGCGGCATCCGCCACTCGGATGGCCGCCCCATTGCGCTCGGTTATCACACCGGCCACTGGGAGATCGGCCTGCAAATGGCGGCGGCGGCAAAAGAGATCACCCGCCTGAGCGGCATCCCGTTCGCCGCCTTTGTCAGCGACCCGTGCGATGGCCGCTCCCAGGGCACCCACGGCATGTTCGACTCCCTGCCATACCGTAACGACGCAGCCATCGTCTTTCGTCGCCTGATCCGCTCGCTGCCGACGCGGCGGGCGGTGATCGGCGTCGCCACCTGCGATAAAGGCCTGCCCGCCACAATGATCGCGCTGGCCTCCATGCACGATCTGCCGGTGATCCTCGTGCCAGGCGGGGCGACTTTGCCGCCCACCTTCGGCGAAGACGCCGGAAAGGTGCAGACCATTGGCGCGCGTTATGCCAACAACGAACTGAGCCTGAAAGAGGCATCCGAACTGGGTTGCCGCGCCTGTGCTTCCCCCGGCGGCGGCTGTCAGTTCCTCGGCACCGCGGGCACTTCGCAGGTGGTGGCCGAAGCGTTAGGGCTGGCACTACCGCACTCGGCGCTCGCGCCATCAGGCCAGGACGTCTGGCTGGAGATTGCCCGTCAGTCGGCGCGAGCAGTCATGGCGCTGGATGAGAAGGGCATTACCGCCCGCGATATCCTCACCGATAAAGCCATCGAGAATGCGATGGTGGTGCATGCGGCCTTTGGCGGCTCCACCAACCTGCTGCTGCATATACCCGCCATCGCCCATGCGGCCAAATGTCATATGCCGGACGTGGCGCAGTGGAGCGCCATCAACCGCAAAGTGCCGCGCCTGGTAAGCGTGCTGCCCAACGGGCCGGACTATCACCCGACGGTGCGTGCGTTCCTGGCGGGCGGCGTACCGGAAGTGATGCTCCACCTGCGTCGGCTGGGGCTGCTGCATGAAGATGTGATGACGGTCACCGGGCAGACGTTGGGTGAAAACCTCGACTGGTGGGAACACTCAGAACGCCGCGAGAAGTTCCGCCAGTGCCTGCGCGAGCAGGACGGCGTGGAGCCGGATGAGGTGATCCTCTCGCCGGAAGGGGCCAAAGCCAAAGGGATGACCTCCACGGTGGCGTTCCCGGTGGGCAATATTGCGCCGGATGGCTCGGTCATCAAAGCCACGGCGATCGACCCGTCGGTGGTGGACGAAGACGGGGTCTATCGCCATACCGGCGAGGCGCGGGTCTTTGTCTCGGAAGAGGCGGCCATCAAAGCCATTAAGCAGGGGCAGATCCGGCAGGGCGATATCATGGTGATCATCGGTGGCGGGCCATCCGGCACTGGCATGGAAGAGACCTACCAGCTCACCTCGGCGCTGAAACATATCTCGTGGGGGAAAACCGTTTCGCTGATTACCGATGCGCGTTTCTCCGGCGTCTCTACCGGGGCCTGCCTGGGGCATGTCGCGCCGGAAGCGCTGGCGGGCGGGCCTATTGGCAAGCTACGCAGCGGCGATCTGATCGAGATTATTGTTGATCGCCTGTCGCTGGCAGGAAGCGTGAACTTTATCGGCACTGCGGATGCGCGCCTGACGCCGGAAGAGGGCGCCGTGGTACTGGCGCAGCGCGAACTGCACCCGGAACTCAAAGCGCATGACTATCTGCCGGACGACACCCGGCTGTGGGCGGCACTACAGGCGGTGAGCGGCGGAACCTGGAAAGGGTGCGTGTACGATACGGATAAAATTATTGAGGTGATCAATGCCGGTAAAAAAGCGCTGGGTCTTTAAATAATTAAACGAATTTGTCGGGCCGCCGAATAAATGTTTCGGCGGCTAAAAAATATTATGAAATAAAGCATCCCTTACGGGAGAAATAACTGTTGCTGTTATCAGGTAAAATGTATCGCTATCACAGAAGCTAAAATACATAATTGCGAAAGCAAAATTGATAATTGTTGCTGCATATATTCCTTTCTAGAATCAAATCCGCACTGAACATCTAATAAGCGTACGAATAAAGGGTGTATTCCTCGGAAAATGCACGCTCAGGCATTTTATTTTGTAGGTCCCGGCCGTTCGCAATCAATCCCTCTCATATGACTGGAGGTAGACATGCAGTTAACGATGAAAGATAAAATCGGCTACGGGCTGGGGGATACCGCTTGCGGTTTTGTCTGGCAGGCCACAATGTTTTTGCTGGCATATTTTTATACCGACGTCTTCGGTCTGTCAGCGGGCGTCATGGGCACGCTGTTTCTGATTTCGCGCGTGCTGGATGCGGTAACCGACCCGCTGATGGGGCTGGTGGTCGACCGCACCCGTACCCGTTACGGCCAGTTCCGCCCGTATCTGCTGTGGGGGGCAATTCCCTTTGGTATCGTCTGCGTATTAACGTTCTATACGCCGGATTTCTCCGCCCAGGGGAAAATTATCTACGCCTCGATTACCTATATTTTACTCACCCTGGTATATACCTTCGTTAACGTTCCATACTGCGCCATGCCCGGCGTTATAACCGCCGATCCTAAAGAGCGTCATGCGTTACAATCCTGGCGTTTTTTCCTCGCCGCAGCCGGTTCATTAGCCATCAGCGGTATTGCCCTGCCGCTGGTGAATATTATCGGTAAAGGTAATGAGCAGGTGGGTTATTTTGGCGCGATGTGTGTGCTGGGTATTTGCGGTGTTATCCTGTTGTTTGTCTGCTTTTTTACCACCAAAGAACGTTATACCTTCGACGTTCAGCCTGGCGCTTCCGTTAAGAAAGACCTGAAACTGTTAATGGGTAATAGCCAGTGGCGAATTATGTGCGCCTTTAAAATGATGGCGACCGGCTCAAATGTGGTACGCGGCGGGGCGACGCTCTATTTTGTGAAATATGTGATGGACCACCCGGAGCTGGCAACACAGTTCCTGCTTTACGGTAGCCTGGCGACCATGTTTGGTTCGCTCTGTTCATCTCGCCTGCTCGGGCGCTTCGACCGTGTTACCTCGTTTAAGTGGATCATTGTCATCTATTCACTGATTAGCCTGACCATTTTCTTTATTCCCGCGAACAATATCGCGCTGATTTTCGCGCTTAATATTCTATTCCTGTTTGTCTTTAATACCACCACACCGCTGCAATGGCTGATGGCCTCCGATGTGGTCGATTATGAAGAGAGCCGCAGCGGGCGCCGCCTTGACGGACTGGTGTTCTCAACCTATCTGTTCAGCCTGAAAATCGGCCTGGCAATTGGCGGCGCGCTGGTGGGCTGGATCCTCGCGTTCTCCAGCTACTCGGCAAGCAATGCCGTCCAGCCGGATAACGTTCTGACCACTATTAAAATCCTTTTCTGCATTGTGCCTGTGGTGCTCTACGCCGGTATGTTTACGCTGCTGTCGTTCTACAAACTGAGCAGTAAACGGGTGGAGGAGATCAGCCAGCAACTACAACGTCAGCGCGCTGCGCAGCATGCAACGCAGCCTGCCGATGCGGCGGCGGCGGTGAACTGAGGAGAGAACCATGTACCAGATTGAAAACCCGATCCTGACCGGCTTCAACCCGGATCCGTCTCTGTGTCGCGTGGGAGAGGACTACTACATCGCCACCTCCACCTTTGAGTGGTTCCCCGGCGTGCGTATTTATCACTCCCGCGACCTGAAACACTGGTCGCTGGTGAGCACGCCGCTTGACAGCGTGGCGCTGCTGGATATGAAAGGTAATCCGGACTCCGGCGGTATCTGGGCACCCTGCCTGAGCTACGCTGACGGCAAGTTCTGGCTGCTCTATACCGATGTGAAAATTGTTGATTCGCCGTGGAAAAATGGGCGCAACTTCCTGGTGATCGCCCCCTCGGTGGAAGGGCCGTGGAGCGACCCGATTCCCATGGGCAACGGCGGGTTTGACCCGTCGCTGTTCCACGATACGGACGGGCGCAAATATTATATCTATCGTCCGTGGGGGCCGCGCCATCACAGTAACCCCCATAACACCATTGTGATGCAGGAGTTTTTTGCCGACACGCAAACCCTCTCGCCACAACGTTCCACGCTCTTCACCGGTACGCCGCTCGGCTATACCGAAGGGGCGCATATCTATCGCCGCGACGGCTATTACTATCTGGTGGTGGCGGAAGGGGGCACCAGCTACGAACATGCGGTAGTGGTGCTGCGGGCGAAGGACATTACCGGGCCTTATGAGCTGCACCCGGACGTGACGATGATGACGAGCTGGCACCTGCCGGAAAACCCGCTGCAAAAAAGCGGCCACGGCTCGCTGCTGGAGACCCATACCGGCGAATGGTATATGGCGTATCTGACCAGCCGTCCGCTGCATCTGCCGGGTATTCCACGCCTGGCGGCCGGCGGGCGCGGTTACTGTCCGCTCGGGCGCGAAACGGGGATAACCCGTATCGAATGGCGTGATGGCTGGCCTTTCGTGGAAGGTGGTAAACATGCGGCGCTGACGGTGCCGGGGCCACGGATGACAGAGCAGCCCGCCGCTGGCACAGGCGCATGGCGCACGGATTTCGACAGCGAACGGCTCGACCCGGAACTACAAACGCTGCGAATTCCGTTTGATGAGCAGTTAGGTTCGCTCACCGCCCGTCCTGGTTTTTTGCGCCTCTATGGTAATGATTCGCTCAATTCTACTTTTACCCAGTCAACCGTGGCCCGTCGCTGGCAGCATTTCCGTTTTCGCGCCGAAACGCAGATGGCCTTTGCTCCGCAACATTTCCAGCAGAGCGCCGGGCTTACCTGTTACTACAACAGCAAAAACTGGTCGTACTGCTTTATGGACTTCGAAGAGGGGCGCGGGCGGACGCTGAAAATTATCCGGCTCGACCATAACGTGGCTCACTGGCACCTTTACGATAACCCGATTGCGGTGCCGGAGAGCGTGGAATACGTCTGGCTGCGGGTGGATGTCGATCAGCTTGAGTACCGTTACAGCTATTCATTTGATGGGGAAAACTGGCAGACGATTCCGCTTACCTTTGAAGCGTGGAAGCTATCGGATGACTATATAGGCGGCAGGGGATTCTTTACCGGGGCATTTGTTGGCCTGCACTGCGAGGATATCAGCGGCGACGGTTGTCATGCTGATTTCGCCTCATTCACCTATCAGCCCGATAGGTAGCAGGACGCCGGGCTAGCGTTCACGGTAGCCCAGCGTTTTTGACAGCCCCAGTCCGGCCTCGATCAGCTTCTGACGGCAGGCAGACAACTGGTCGTCGTTAACCCGTGAGGTGAGGGTAGAGAGGCTGAGCGCGGCGATAACCCGCGATTCGTGGTTCCACACCGGCACCGCAATGCAGCGTACGCCTGGCTCGTTCTCTTCGTTGTCGAGCGCGTAGTGATTGTGGCGGGTTTGCGCCAGCGCGGCCAGCAGGGAGGCGCGGTCAGTCAGGGTGGCTGGCGTAAAGCTCGTGAACGTATACCCGTCCAGCAAGGCGGTAAGCTCCTCCTCCCCGAGCCAGGCCAACAGTACTTTGCCAATGGCGGTGGCGTGTACCGGCAGACGGCGACCAATGCGTGAATAGGCGATGGCCGCCTGCTTACCTTCGATTTTTTCTATATAGACGCCTTCGTTGCCGTCCAGAATTCCCAGGTGGGTCGTCTGACCCGTCTCCTGCGAAAGGGCGGACAGCCAGCTTTTCGCCTTCTGGCGAATGTCCATCGTGCCCACGACAAAGTGGCCGCGTTCCACCAGTTTCATCCCCAGACAATATTTGTCGTTATCCGGGTTCTGATCGATATAACCATGAAGCTGAAGCGTTTTTAGAAGCGAGTGAAGGGTGCTTTTGCTCAATCCCATCTGTTTGCTTATCTCGGTGATTTTGAGTTCCGTCGCCTGATCGTTAAACAGGTCGAGGATCTGCAAAGCACGTTCAACAGACTGAATTATCGGCATAATTTTTACCATTCACGAGGAATTATCTGCGTGTGACCGTACTATTTTCACCGGGGAAAAGCAATGGTGGATACGCTTGTCTTAAGTACGTTTTAGACCAGATTAATGCAGTGATGTACGGCCATTATCCCCGCGCTCTGTAAGCGCGGAACCGTGTTATCAGACGACTGGTTCGCCCTCATAACCCGGTTCCTGATGGCTAAAGCAATAACGTATCTTCGGATGCCGGTTCAGCAATGGATTCCGGGAGAGCGGCAGGCAGTGTAGCTGCAACATCATCAAACCATTGGAGTGTTTCCCAGACCGTCAGATCGCCTATCACGAAGATATTTTTCTTCGCTCTGGTTAGCGCCACATTGAGTAAGTTAGGTTTGCTGGCGGCCCAACTGGCACCACCATTGTTATCTTTATCGCATCCAAGCACAAAAATGACGATGTCGTTTTCTTTCCCCTGAAAAGTATGAACGGTCCCAATACATTGTTGTTGCCATTTATCAATATCACTACGTTTTAGCCACGGGGCATATTTATTCCAGGTCCTGAGATCGCGTTTCTTGAGTAATTCGAGAAGCTCTGCCTTAACGGCTTTGAAAGGGGTAATGACATAAATGCTGCTCAGGACTACATTTTCAGCCAACAGACGCTCTAGAAGAACAATTAAGCTTTTCCCGTGACTGTCGCGGTATTGTTTCTTCGCAAGCCCGCCCACAGAAATAAGCCACTGATTATTGAGAACCCCATTAACAGGCTTGCTACGAATTTTCTCCGCATTTAACCCATGGATCATCCTGTTGTTATAAGCCATCTTATTTGCCAGGCTAAACATTGGTTCATTACAACGACGATGGACCCATAAAGGAATGCCAATCCATTCCTCATTACCCATAACCTCCAGCGCGCATCCCCAGTGATTAGCACGATCGGCGACTTGTTGAACGGATATTTTCCCTGGGTTCCAGTCGTCTGCATGGTTATCCAGCGCATCCTGACAGATACGCTCAACAAGTGCAGGAGATGTTGTAAATACAGGCTCAATCTGCAGGGGATCACCTACCACAAGAACTCTTTTCGCGCGCCAGATAGCACCAACGGCCTGCTGTGGAGAAGCCTGACCGGCCTCATCGATCATTAACCAGCCCAATTCGTTACCGTTAACGCCATGCAGCATACGCCCAACAGATGCAAAGGTAGTCGAGATGACGGGGACGAACATGCACAGCAGTTGCCACCAGCGTAATGGGCTGCTTTCCAGGTGCGGTTTATCAAGGAAGCCGTATAGCGACATCAATTTTCTGCGGAACTCTATTTTCCCTAACGCTTCGTAGAGCCACGCTTTATGAAGTTCCATGGCCGCGATAAAAAGTGCGGAGCGCTGGCGGTTGATTGCCGTATTTTGCCAGTATGCGGTACGTTGCACAGTGGCATCGGAGATATCTTTCTGATCGTCAGGCAGGCTTATATCAGGATAGCGCTGTTGTAATTTTTGCAGTTCAATGTGCTCACGTTCTTTCTGCTGCTGGATATTTTTAATTTGTTTTTCTAATTCCTGCGCTTTTTGACGAGCATCAGCAAGCTGCTTATTACCTTCTGTAATATCCCGCGCATTTTTTTCTTTTAAAGCCTCAAGCTTTTCTAAGCGCTGGCGATTGTTATCCTCTGATTGACGATGTTCCTGAAGCTCTTTTCGGTTAAAAAGATGTGCGAACCAGCCAAATTTTTTCAGCTTGAGTCGGCTCTCTTCCTTTTGCGCAAGCGTAAGTTCCACATTATTTTTTTGCTGGTTGCGCTCAATGTTTGCCAGGTTTGAGGAAAGGGCCAGACACTGCTGTTTCGCTTTTTCCAGATCCGACAGGATATTTTCATCAACAGGGGTAGTACGTAGGCGTAACAGGGCTGCATATCTGATCAGATCTGCTTTAATGACCTCTGTTTGTTGCAGGCAGTCCCGGAAATGGGTTTGTGCGTCTGCAAAAGATAATTTGCTTTGCAGGCTTTTCCAGCGCCACAGGCTGAGGAAATTTTCATTCTCCGGGCGTGATTTTTCAGAGGGCGTTCCACGCAGGAAATGCTCATTCATTAATAAACGTTGACCAAATCTGGTTCGATTTGCTTTTTTACCCAGTGCGGCAGAGATCATTCCCCAACACTGTTTTTCCTGCTCCAGAGGTCTGAAAAAATGATAATCACGCTCTTTTCCTTCTCTGTTTTTACCCTTTTTTCGGGCACTTTTGGGTAGGTTTTCTGCCGCGAGTTGGTTGGCTGTGGGGGCCAGGTAATCGAGCGTACAGAATTCCTCAGCGATAGATTTTTTCTGCGGTAGCTCCTTTGATATGTTCTCTACCGCAGCGTTGTTTGATGAGGCGATAACCATTTCGAAGCCGGTCAATTCCGGCACGATGAAACCCTCTTTATCCAGCGTTTCACCAATGCTATTGAAGCGAGAAAGCCTTCGCGCACGCTCCACAATATTATGAGCCACGAGATCGCGCAGCAGGGTGGTTTTCCCTGTTCCCGGTGGGCCGTTTACCGAAAGTATGCCTCCTTCGTCCAGCTCTTCAATCGCCGTGTTGATGGCGAACTGTTGCATCAACGTCATGGCATGCTCAGGTTCAGAAGGCCACCTTCCGGCAGGCATTTTAGAGGGGTGGAGATTATTAATGATTGCCGTCAGCCCCTCCGGTGAATAGAGAGAGGGTTCTTTTCTTGTTGATTTTCCGGAAAGGTATGTCCTGAGCGCTTTAGATTTATCCCCTCGCTTCAATCCTGCAATAGCACGCTCTAAGTCCTCAAAATAGAAGCTATTCAGAATAGGGAGCTTTAAAGCTTTATCATTGAGGCTGAGTTCTTCTTCATCTTCGTTTTCAACCTCAGCGGAGTCTTGTGCGATATCGCCGTTTCGCTCGGACCAGTCTATTTGCAGAACATATTCCCAGGGCGGTACAAAATCAGCCCATTGGGTCAGGTGACTGTGTAATAAGGTTAAAATATTCTCTGCCCGTAAAACACCGGAGCCGTTTTCGTGAACAGGTTTTAAGGTGCTCTGGAAACTACTGAGTGCATCAGCAAGATGTTGGCAATCCGCAGTGAATATTTCTGAGCACAGAGATGAAAAGCGTTTTTCTTTCAGATGACCTAAGGCCCAGGGGAGCGAACTGACAGAGAGTTTATCTAACGCTGGAGCACCATCTGTGCTCAATAATATTTTTGCAAAACAGGTTATGCCTTCCTGGTCCAGTCGCTGTTCGAGTTCTTCTTTTAGATTATCAGCATCAGGCCCAAAGACGCCCTGGCTAATCTTATTTGCAAGGGATTTTTCAAAGAGTCCAATATGTACAGCGTAAGTAACTCTATCCGGAATCTCATGTTCTTTACGCAATCTCTCACTGAGCCAGGGGAGAAGGTTATCCCCTGCGCTTTCCAGTTGTTTAAGAGAAATTAACAGGCTGTTATCTTTCTTCTCAACGGAATAGGGTTGGAAAAACTCTATGCGTTGCCAGGCTTGTAATATGTTGTGTGGGGCTGTCGTTGCCATCTTAGCTCTTTATTATTGTCCATAAATTAAGTATGCCATTCAGGATACTCCAGTTAATAAAAGCTTGTCAGGTAGGTCAGGTAAGCTCGGGCTTTTTGAGAGAAAGATAAAGAGAACGCCTTCATTGTCCGTTAGTGAATATTATTGATGTGGCTGGTGTTTCTTCTAATAAACAAGAGCCTGTATTACAGGCTCTTGCGTGTTTCGTGCTAGCGCATTATCAGAACGATTGCAGTGTGCTGATCTTCCCTTGCTGCCAGTTGGCTTCCGACTGGCGCAGCGCGTTGCTGATATCCGCCAGTTTGTCAGACGGCAGTGTCTTCGGCAGCAGATCTACACCCACGCTGGAGATAATCTGTCCGTAAGTGTTACGCAGTTCCGCGTAGGCCAGATCCTGACGCAGATCGGCGTTCAGCGCATTCAGTTCGCCCTGAATCAGTTGTAACTCACCGATGCTGTTGGCTTTGTAACGGTTACGCAGTTGCTGAACGATTTGCCCGTCCAGATCACGCAACTCTTCGCTGGTTTTATACTGACGCAGCGCTTCGTTGTAGTTGGCGCGCGCCACGTACAGTTGCGCCATGATAGCCAGCGACATCGCCTGACGCTGCAACTCGCCTACCTGCTCGTTGGCCTTCGCTGCACTGTGCGCCGCCGGGCCAGACATCAGGTTGAACAGGTTCCAGGTGGCTTTCACCCCCACGTCGGCCCAACTGTTGTTGACCAAAAATGAGTTGCTGTCGTAGTGGCCGCCTGCGCTAATCTCGATACCTGGCAGCATACGCAGCAGCGCTTTACGGGTTTCGGCGGCGTTAATACGCACCTGATAATCCTGCTCACGCAGTTCCGGGCGGCTCACCAGCGCGGTCTCTTCCAGGGTTTTCTGATCCACATTCAACTGTGGAACCGTCTCGTCGCCGCTGGCGGGCAGTGCCAGTTTATAGGGGGTGTCCAGCGGCAGGTTCATCAGCGTGGCAAGTTCGGTTTTTGCCAGCGACAGCGCGCGGCGCTGCTCTTCCAGTTGGCGGGTAGCCTCAATCAGCGCACGGCGATAGGTCAGAGCTTCAACCTGGTCGCCGACCTGCTGGGCGGTCATCCGCTCACTGGCTTCACGCGCCTGGTTTACCCGGTCAATCAGCGTATCGATCTGGCCCAGCAGTCGCTCGGCGGCAACCGCACGCCAGTAGGCGGAACGGACATCCTGCAAAATGGTATGTACCACTTTGCGTTTACGCTCTTCGGCAATCCAGCGCTGATCCGATTTCTGTTTCGCGCTGACGTAGCTAACGCCAAAGTCGAGCACGTTCCACACCATCGTCAGGTCTGCCACATCGCGGTCACGATCTTGCGAGGTGGAGGGTTCCAGAGAAGTTTGTCCGGTTTCCACGCTACGGCTACTGGAGGCGCTGGCATTGTTGCGCCCTACGTAGCCCGCCGAAGCTGCCAGCTTCGGTAGCATGTCATAACGGGAGAGATCCAGTTGCTGCTGGGCCAGCGCGCTTTCCATGACTTTTAAGCGCGACTCGAGGTTATATTTTAGCGCGCGGGCCATCGCGTCATACAGGGTGATTGGCGCGGTAACCGGCTCCTGCTGGCTGAACATCGCTACCCGATCCTGCTGGCTGCGCTGTTCGCTCTCTTTTTTGGTAATCGGGTCGCTGGTCACGGCACATCCATTTAGCGCTACGACCAGCGCGCTCAGCGCAAAAAGCTTGCGGCCTTTACGCATCATTTCGCTGCCACTCACAGTTGTCACCACCGACAACCGGTTTGCCACCATCACGTTCATCATAGAATTAACGCCTTTTACTGTAGTCTTGTCGTTATTAGCCCTGCTGGCCCCGGTCGTACAACGCCTGTTCAATGGCAGACAGTCGTTGTCCTTGGGCATCGCCAATGTGTTGTAATTGCCGGTGGAACGATGGGGTAAACGCGGCTGTCGCTTGTTCTTGCCCCTGTTCTGTCACTCCCTGTGCATGCAGGTTGATATCTTTCCAGCTACCGCCAGTAAACACTTCCATCGGTGTCAGTGAAGGCAGATAAATGCCGGAGAAGACGCTGGCCAGCGACGAGGTGCCGCCCAGCGCCGGATCTTTGTTAAAGCTGGGGAATGAGCCCAGCGAACTCTCAAAATGGCTGCCGAACGATGAGCCGCGTCCGAAGACATTCGCCACTTCGCTCTTCGTCGCATCTCCCCCGCTTGCCCCATCGCTGGTGGTGCCGAAGATGGAGGCCATCATCGAACTGCTCCCGGCGGTGCGTCCGGCATTAAAGCTGCCGAGAGAGGCGGGGGTAATCAATGCGTTGAGCGGCGGTGTGCCAGCCTCCTGAGGCTGGAGAGTAGGTGTTCGGCTGTCCAGCGGACGTGGTCCGTTCGCACCATCTGAAATACGGAACTGCGGATCGCCGCCGGTAATGCCCGCGCGGGTAACCGTCAGGCTAAAGGTGGTGCTGATTGACGTATTCCCTGCATCGGTCGCGGTCACCCGAATGACCAGACTACCGATATCGGCATTGCCAGGCGTGCCGGAAAACGTCCCGGTCGACGGGGTAAAGCTCAGCCATGCAGGCAGTGCGGAGCCGTCCGCCTGCGTTGCGCTCAGGGTTAATGTGTCGCCATCCGGATCAACAAAGGTGCCAGCCGGGACGGTGAGGGTAAAGCTGCCATCCTGCGCCACGCTCTGCGGCGGAATAGATCCAGAGACCACCGGTGTGTCATTTACGTTGGTGACCGTCAGGGCAAAAGTGGTGCTGACCGAGGAGCTGCCATCGCTGGCGGTGAGACGAATACTCAGATTACTCACATCGCCATTCCCCGGCGTGCCGGAGAAAGTGCCAGTGGCCGGGTCAAAGCGCAGCCAGGCGGGCAGCGGATTGCCGTTTGCCTGGGTCGCGCTCAGGGTCAGTGTGTCGCCATCCGGATCAACAAAGGTGCCAGCCGGGACGGTGAGGGTAAACCTGCCGTCCTGCGCCACGCTCTGCGGCGGAATAGATCCAGAGACCACCGGCGTGTCATTTACGTTGGTGACCGTCAGGGCAAAAGTAGTGCTGACCGAGGAGCTGCCATCGCTGGCAGTGAGACGAATACTCAGATTGCTCACATCGCCATTCCCCGGCGTGCCGGAGAAAGTGCCAGTGGCCGGGTCAAAGCGCAGCCAGGCGGGCAGCGGATTGCCGTTTGCCTGGGTCGCGCTCAGGGTCAGTGTGTCGCCATCCGGATCAACAAAGGTGCCAGCCGGGACGGTGAGGGTAAAACTGCCGTCCTGCGCCACGCTCTGCGGCGGAATAGATCCAGAGACCACCGGCGTGTCATTTACGTTGGTGACCGTCAGGGCAAAAGTGGTGCTGACCGAGGAGCTGCCATCGCTGGCGGTGAGACGAATACTCAGATTGCCCACGTCGCCATTCCCCGGCGTGCCGGAGAAGGTTTTTGTGGCCGGGTCAAAGCTCAGCCAGGCGGGCAGCGGATTGCCGTTTGCCTGGGTCGCGCTCAGGGTTAATGTGTCGCCATCCGGATCAACAAAGGTGCCAGCCGGGACGGTGAAGGTAAAGCTGCCGTCCTGCGCCACGCTCTGCGGCGGAATAGATCCAGAGACCACCGGCGAGTCATTTACGTTGGTGACCGTCAGGGCAAAAGTGGTGCTGACCGAGGTGCTGCCATCGCTGGCGGTGAGACGAATACTCAGATTACCCACATCGCCATTCCCCGGCGTGCCGGAGAAAGTGCCAGTGACCGGGTCAAAGCGCAGCCAGGCGGGCAGTGCCGAACCGTCGGCGAGGGTTGCGCTCAGGGTCAGTGTGTCGCCATCCGGATCGGTAAAGGTTCCCGCAGGCACGGTAAAACTCAGGCTGCCGTCCTGCGCCACGCTCTGCGGCGGAACAGATCCGGAAACCACCGGCGCATCATTCACATTGGTGACGACCAGTCCGAAGGTGGTGCTGACCGACGCATTGCTGCCATCGGTAGCCGTCACCCGAATGGTCAGATTACCCACGTCGCCATTCCCCGGCGTACCGGAGAAGGTTTTTGTAGCCGGGTCAAAGCTCAGCCAGGCGGGCAGCGCCGAACCGTCGGCGAGGGTCGCGCTCAGGGTCAGCGTGTCGCCGATATCCGGATCGGTAAAGGTTCCCGCAGGCACGGTAAAGTTGAAGCTGCCATTTTGTGCAATGGTCTGTTCGGCCACCGGGGTGGACACCACGGGCGGGAGATTACTGTTATTCACCGTCAGCCCAAAGGTAGTGCTGACCGAGGCATTACTGCCGTCAGTCGCGGTTATCCGAATCGTCAGGTTGCCGACATCACTGTAGCCCGGCGTGCCAGAGAAGGTTCCGGTAGATGGGTTAAAGATCAGCCAGGCCGGCAGTGCCGAGCCATCTGCCAGTGTCGCACTCAGCGTCAACGTATCACCGTTATCCACATCGACAAAAGTACCGGCAGGTACGGCGAAGCTGAACGCTGTATCTTTGGTGGCGCTTTGGGGACTGACCGTGCTCGCTACGGTAGGGGCATCATTCACGCTGGTTACCATCAACGACGCCTGTGCACTGTTGATGGAGAACGCGCTGCTGCCGCCAGAGGTCGATGTATCTGCCAGACCTTTGCTGCTACCTGCTGTCGCCGTACCACTGGTCTGATCCCACGCGCTGAAACTCAGGGTTGCGGTTTCACCATTGGCGCTGTCCGGTACATAACGCAGTTGCGCCGTCGATCCGAGCAACAGCGCTGCTGAACTGGAGACCGTGCCGATATTGAACCAGTTAGCCCCGCTGTCGGTGGAATACTGCCAGCCACCGTTCCCTACCGTCGCCGTAATCGCGATGCCGCTGGACGCCCCGCTGTCGACATCCCCATAACCCGCACTGCTGAGCAATGACGATACTGTGGTGGCGGATGATGTTGCATCTTCCGTCGTGGATGTCAGGATGACCGTCGCACCGCTGGATAGCGTTGGCGCATCGTTAACCGGCGTTACGTTAAGGGTCATCGTTCCTGTATTAGCGGACAACGCCGTGCCATCGCTGACCTTCCAGGTAAAGGAGGCATAACCCGTGCCGTTGGCATTCGCGGTCGGGCGGAAGGTCAGTTTGCTGATATCAGCCGCGCTGACCACAGAACCATTGCCCAGTAATGTATCGCCGCCGCCACGTACACCGTCGTTGTTTGCGTCAATAAACAACTCACCGGCGCCCGGCGCGGTGACAATAGTAATGGATTGCAGGGTGTCGCCGCTGTCCACATCGCTGAAACCAAAATCGGCAGCGCTAAAGGCCTGGGCGCTATCCTCATTGAAGGTTTTACTGACTGACGTATTGCTGATGATCGGCGCATCGTTAACTGGCGTTACGTTAAGGGTCATCGTCCCGGTATTAGCGGACAACGCCGTGCCATCGCTCACCTGCCAGCT
Source organism: Phytobacter palmae (assembly GCA_900112785.1). GTDB lineage: Bacteria > Pseudomonadota > Gammaproteobacteria > Enterobacterales > Enterobacteriaceae > Phytobacter > Phytobacter palmae. Next base: position 264,384 of record FONB01000001.1, read on the forward strand.
AAAGGAGGCATAACCCGTGCCGTTGGCGTTCGCGGTCGGACGGAAGGTCAGTTTGCTGATATCAGCCGCGCTGACCACCGCTCCATTGCCCAGTAATGTATCGCCGACGCCTCGGACACCATCGCTGTTTGCGTCAATAAACAGCTCACCGGCGGCTGGTGCTGTGACGATAATGATGGATTGCAGGGTGTCGCCGCTGTCCACATCGCTGAAACCAAAATCGGCAGCGCTAAAGGTCTGGGCGCTATCCTCGTTGAAAGTCTTGCTGATCGACGTATTGCTGATGACCGGTGCGTCGTTGACCGGCGTGATATTCAGCACCGCCTGATTGGTGCCGCTACTATTGAGCGAGCCGTCATTAAAGGTCCAGTTAAGCGTCACGCTGGACGGTGGATCGTCAGAACTGTTGGCATAGGTCAGGGATTGCAGCACCGCATTCACTATCGCCGAGGTTGCATTGCTATTAAACGTCAGCGTCAGCGTGCCGGAGGAGTTCGCCGTGACACTACCCACCGCCGTACCGTTATAGGTGAAGTTTTGTCCTTGAGTCAGCACCCCTAACAGTCCGCTATTGCCGAAGATATCGACACTATTCGCCCCGCCGTTACGGGCGATTGAAATAGAGGCACCGTTATAGTTGCCCTGATTATTCAGTTCGGTATCGGCAACAGTGACATCGCTGTCTATCACCACCGCGCTGCCATTTTCGGTATAGGTGGCTCCACCATTCAGGTTGCTAAAGACAGGGGCGGTGTTGACGGTGGAGATGATCGACGAACTGTTGACCGCCGTCAGGCTACCTGACATGGCGCGCAGTGCCAGCGTATTGATACTGCCGCTGTTGGTGTACTGTATGATAAGTCCGGTGTAGGTAGCGATACCGCCAGACGGCGTTAATGTTACCGTCGTAGCGCTGGCATCATGATCCCCGGAGGTCACCGCCAGGCTATTGACCGTACCATCGACGACGCTGTCGTTAGGGTCAGTCACCGAGAGCACGATATTAGTGGTGTAATCCTGATCCACCATGCCATTCGCATCGACCGCCTGTACGACCGGAACGGTGGTAAAACTGGCACTTTGTCCGTTCTGGATCGTCGTGGGAACGGGCTGGGTGGAAAAAACCAGCCGCGTCGCCACCACATCCGGATTGATCGATGCTGATGTGGCGCTGACCAGGCTACCGGACGCCGCCGTCAGCACGAAGTTAGCATCACCATCACTGGCCGAGGTGTACTTCACGCCGCTAAAGGTGGCAATACCGTTTGAGGCGGTCACCTGAGTGGTGCCCGTCAGCGACCCGCTACCATTCTCGCTTAATGTCACCGAACCGTTAAAATCCGTATCGATATTGCCGCGATCGTCAACGGCAATCACCACCGGCTGGGTGGTGAAGTTAATGCCACTGACCACTGAGGTGGACGGCGACTGGCTATAAATGAGTTTGGTTGCTGCCACATCAATACTGGCACCGCTGCCGTTGTTCACGTTGGCCTGACTACTGGCGAACGTTGAGCCACCGGAGACCGTGGTGAAATTGCTGGCATTTACCGACAATATTACCGTGTGGTGATCGGTAATGTCGTTACTGCTGGTATTGTCGTTGTAATACGCCTTGATGGTGTAAGTTTCACTGCTGTTATTCGCAACCGACAGGCTTAAGCTGGAAAATGTGACTCTGCCGGTGCTGCTGTCATACGTGCCGACGACGTTTGTGGCATCCGGGCCACTGAGCAGGAACGTCATCTTACTCAATTCTGATGATGTCGCCGTACCACTGACGTTAGCGTAGAACTGACTGACATTGGTGGCCGAACCATCAGATGTACCGAGGTCGGTAAGGGTAAAGTCCAGCAGCGAGGTGGCGCTGGCCGCTGATGTCGCGGTAGTGGAAAATGTCGTTGCTTCGCCAGATGGCCCGGCGGTCACGGTCGATGTCGCATCTACCGGGGAGGCGGCATGAATATTGTTCAATACCAGGTTATCCAGATAGTACTCATTGGTACCGGATGTCGTGATGGTAATGGAAGACACGCCGACAAAATTGCCGTTAAAGCCGCTGATAGTGGTATAAGTCAACGCACCGGGGAATGGCAGTACTCCGCTCTGATTGTCTCCAGCGGTCGATTTACTGGATGAAATCGTATAATTCATGTTCCCGGTGCCATCGGCATTCAATAAGTCCAGTGAAGACAAATCAAAAACATAGCCGGGAATGCTGATGGTGAAGGTCAGCGAATTTGACGAACTGGAACCATCCGTTTGCACATCATAGATTAGGCTATTGCCGTCACTGTTTAGCCCAGCCAGCACGTTACCGACAAAATCGAAATGTAGGGTATGCCCCCCTTCCTGCCAGGTCTGGTTATTGCCGCTACCGCCGCCAGAACCCGTCTCAAACGTAAAGGTATCCAGCACGTGGGAATAATCCCTCTGTGTGGCGGCAGTTATCGCGATGTCGGTCGTGATCTGACCGACTTGCGATTCCAGCATCCAGTCACCTTTTAACGCTGTCGACCCGGTCAGGTCAGTGGATGCTGCCACATCAGCCCGGGTGAGCGCTGCCAGGTCGCTAATAAAAGTCTGCCCTTGTGTTCCTTGCGCCACATTACAGCCATAAAGCAGGATATCGCCGGACGCAGTCAGCGACTGGCCGATGGTAGTCAGGTCAGCACTTCTCGCAGCGAGCATACTGTCGGTCAATGTGACGCCCCCGAGCGTCAGTTGGCCTTCGCCACCATTGCTGATGATATGGATGGCGTCGTAACCCGTGTGGGTTTGCGCCCATTGCGTTATCTGGCTTAACCCATCTTTGTTGGCATCCAGCAATACCACCTCAACCCCGTCTTTCACGCCACGGGCCAGTTGCTGGTAATCTGCCACTGCGGTGTCAATAAACACCACTTCTTTATGTGTGTTACTGCCGGTAGCAACCGCAACGCTGGTGTCTGCTACGGTCTTCGAATTCTGGGTATCCGTATTGTGGGCGGTTGTATCAACATTGCTCGTCGCATCGGTGCTGTGACTGGCCGTATCGGTGGTACTTTGCCCGGACTGGCCGCTGTCCGTATGCGACGCGGCTGGCTGCGTCGCCGTATTTTGAGTGGCAGCAGCCTCAACCGTGGCGGCGACAGCACCATCAAACAACATACGCGCTTCCAGCATAACGCCCAAAGGTGCCTGCTCATGACTTGCAGCACCTTGCGGAACCTGACGACTTTTTTTGCCCAGCCAATGACGCCACAACATAAGGATACCTTTCAGGAGTAGATTTATTTACAACACAGACCAGCCTGCGTTATGCCGAACTGGCCTGTTTTTTCAGAGAGTTGGTCAGAGAACAATCCTGTTAGCCACGAATTATGGCCGCGTTGGATACAGGCCATTGGCCATAATACAGACAGTCAGCCCCTGCGAAGGCGATTGGGTTGCCACCGAGACCACCGGCTGCGGCACCCCTGCTGCGCCTACCGCGACAGTTCCACCCGTCACTGTCGGTATCGTTACCGGGAACGATGGAATCGTTGGCGTACCCGTTACCGTACCGCCGCTAATCGACGACGTGATGGTGCCGCTTACCGGGCCAGTTAACGTCTGGCTAGGCCCTAATGTAGTATCGGCAGTTGCGCCAGGATTATAAATATTTGGTGCGCCAAGCGCGGGTTTAGCCAGTATCGCGCCATTGGTGGGTAACGACGCACTACCGGCAACACCAGACCCACCCGCAATTTTCAGCGAGCCGGAAGTCGATGCAGTCAGGTCGTGCGTATTGGTGATAGTCTGGCCGCTAACCGTCAGTCCGGTACCGGGTGTTGCCGGGACGGTTACCGTCGTGCTCGATGTGGTTGCAGTGAAGGTTGCGGCGTGGGTATGCGCGGGTAAAGGCACCGTCACATTCACCGTCGGATTACCGATTTTCTGCCCGATATTAACGGCCGGTAGCCCCAAACCGGTGCCCGTACCGACGACAGAACGTCCGCGCAAATCAGGTAGCCCGAAGGTGGTTGAGCCATCACCACCAAACTGGAACCCCAACAGGGAGTACAATGCCTGATAGCTGTTGATAGGGACCGTCTGACCGTTAGCCGGAAGCCAGCCACGCGGGCAAAAAGATGTAGCAAAAGAACACACTGTGCCGGTATAGGATTCGTCGTTACAGGCTGCAGCACTTTGCGGTAGAAAAATAGTTACGGCGAGGGCGGTAGTGATGGCTGATTTAACAAATAAACGCTGAATATCTCTCATACAGATCCCTCCTGGAGGAATAGCTGATTTATTAAGATCAAATGTTATTAATAACCAACCTTATAATTCGGGACAGAACAAAATAGTAAGATAACGATGGGAGGCAAAAACATTTATGGTTCATCAGGAATATAGCTCAGTCAGTAAGATTTACATACATAAAAAAACATCAACTTACTTACCTAATTCAAATTAAATAAATTGAAATAGAGCGCAATTATAATTTTTGTTATTTTTCAAAGGCATACTCAGACCTTCATTTACTGGCTTTCGGGGGTAATAACTACTGGTAGTTTCTGGTTAACGTGAAAGGATATATTCCGTAAAATATATCAACCTGTTCTTGTCAAAATCCGCTTTCCCGAATACCCAACGCCGCAATCCGCCGCCATACCGCGCCAAGAATTGATTCCTTTTCCCCTTCCAGCATTACGCTGCCCCGTAACGGCTGTTGTGGTAGCGAGAATTGTCCCTCCTGTACTGCAAAACGCACACTGTACTGCGCCTGAATGGGTTGAGGATTATGATCCCTGTCGCGACGCACGGCGATCGGACCGTGGCGATCGGACGCCAGCATCTCTTGCTGTAACCAGGCGGCACCGGTGGGTGCAATGTCTTTCAGTTGTACGACAAGGCGGGGATAGGCGGGGTCATCGGCGATAAAATAGCCTTGCATCCCCACTTTCGCGCGTTCCAGCGTATCGTCGGGTAAATACCCCTGCACTTTTCCTGAACCCTGCCCGACCACACGGAGCAAGGGCATATCCGATGTCAGCCAGCGGCCTTGCGTCATATCTCGCGCCACATCTCTCACCTGGCCTGCCTGCGGCGCGGTGAGAGACAAACGCTGGCGTTGCGCATCCAGCCCGCGATAGCGGGCCAATGATTCCGCCAGTTGTCGGTCAAGCACCTGAGTTTCGCTGGCGGTTTCCTGACGTCCGGCTCCCCGCTGCCGCTGCTGTTGCAAAATAGCAATTTGCTGACGTTCGATATTGATGCGGTAGTCCAAATCGGACGAGGTGAGATCCAGCAGTTTCTCACCGGCCTGCACCTGCTGGCCGTCAGTGACGTAGAGCGCTTTAACCTGCGCAGGAATAGGGGCGTACAGCGCGCTGACGTTTTCTGCTTCCAGCACAGCAGGAATACGAATGCTGCCGCGCCAGGGAAACAGCAGCAGCACCAATACTGCCGCCAGAATCAGACCTGAACGCAACAGCTTAACGGGATGAGCATTCTTACGCATGGACCACCAGACACGGGCCTCCTTTACCACCGGAAGCGCGATAAACCAGCCAATTTCAACCGACATCAAAACAATACCCACCACCTTAATGAAAAAGTGGTACACCATCAGTGCAATGCCGAAAAACAGGAAAAAGCGCCATATCCATGAGGCGTAGCCCCATATCAATAGTTTGCGCTGCATCGACGGCGACCAGGTATGCGGTGCCGGATGACCATAGCCAAATAACACCTCGCGCAGCCGCCAGCGGCACAGGGCATAGGCCCGTTCCTGCAGGTTTTCCACCCGCCAGAAATCACTTAGCAAGAAGTAACCGTCAAAGCGCATCAGCGGGTTGAGGTTAACCACCAGCGTCGTTATCCAGGTGGCGCTGGAGAGCATAAACGCGGCCGTACGCAGAGGGCCGTCTGGCAGCAGCGTCCATGCCAGCAGCGCGAAAACGGCCAGAAGCACTTCGGCCAGAATACCGCCTGCGCCAATCAGCAAACGCGCTCGTCGATTCTTGAGTTTCCACGCATCACTTACATCGGTATAGAACAGCGGGAACAGTACGATAAAGGCTACCCCCATGCTCTGCACCCGGCAGCCCACGCGTTTGGCCATAAAGGCGTGGCCCAGCTCATGTATGAATTTAGCGATCACCAGCGACACCCCGAATACCGCCATCCCTTGCAGACTGAACAGGTGAGGGAATGCGTGGGTGTAACGCACCCAGTCACGGCTGACCAGATAGAGCCCCAGTACCAGGAAAAGCGGGAACCCCCCCATCAATAGTGGTGTCCCATAGCGCTTAAGCCAGGGCCAGCAACGGTTGAGCAGCGGATCGGGCCGCCAGAGCGGAATGCGGAAAAACAGATACTGGTGCAGCACTTTTTTCCACAGGCTGGTGCGCATGGCGCGGGCTTTAAGGAGGTAACGCTGACGCTGTTCGGCATCGCCCGAAGTCACCAGATCGTGCTGGCGTAAAAAATGTAGCAATTGCTCCAGCTCTTTAACCTCTAGCGGCAGGCCCGGCTCCTGGTTGGCTGCCGCAAGCACCTGTTGTGGCAGGCGCAGGGACCAGTGGCGCAGCAGGCGGATAGCCGTGGGTGTTAGCGTGAAATAGCGACCGGTAAGCGGGTCTGCCAGTACCCATTGCGGCGCACCGTTAATACCCGCAGCAGACTCTGCTAACTGGAGATCGGGGCGTAGCGCCGGAAGCAGTGGACTCATAGGCCGATTGCCTGACGGATCACGGAGAGCGGGCGACGGAAGAGATAGACCGCCAGCGGTACATATTCGCCCGACAATTTAGCCGTTCCGCGCAGGCCGATACGCGGCGGGGCATCGTTAAATCGACCATCAAGCAGATAAGCAAGGTTGCCTGTGGGAGTCTGTTCGGATTCATAGGCGATGCGCTCAAGCCTGGCCGCATGTGGGGTGATAGGGTCGCTGTCGAGGAACAGAGTGATGGGCGCATCCTGTTTTAGCCTGATGGCATCACCCACATCCAGTTCGATGCGCAGCGCAGCAAGCGCCGGGTCGGCCAGTTCCATTAAGCGCTCACCCGTTCGAACCGGTTTGCCAGTCCAGCGGTCGGCATCGGCAAAGACGGCAATACCGTCCCGTTCGGCGCGGATTTCAGTGCGGCTGAGCAGGGCGCTGGCGTAGTCGCGTTCGGCCCGTTTTTGCGCCACCTGTGCAGCCAGGAAATCGAGTTTCGCTTTGGAGTCAGCATCCTGGAAGGCGCGCTGCGAGCTGGCGCGAAACTCCGCTTCGGCAACATTGAGCGCGCGCTCGGCAACGTCGGCCTGTGCTTTCAGGGTGGTGTCGTCGAAACGAACCAGCAGATCACCCTGGTGTACGCTCTGGTTTGGCTGCACGGCAAAGGACTGGATCACGCCGTCCAGCGGCGCGGCGACCACACGCCCATGGTAAGGAACCACTTCGGCGGGCGCCAGCACGGACTGGCGCACCGGAATAAACAGGCAGGCGAGCAATACAAGCAAAGGAATAGCGATTTTCCAGCGCCCTTTGCGGTGATGCCAGCGGTTGGTTTGCGGTTCCAGCGCCAGCCACGCGTGGCTGAATGCGCCAGCAAGCTGTTCAGCCAGCACCCGGTCAGCGTTTTGCCACGGTTGTTCGCGTGCGTACCAGATGCCGCCAAACCCTTCTCCCTGGCGGTCTTTAAGCGGTGACCACAGGGCTTCGGGGGCGGAGAGGGTCAGCCAGTCGTTGCGGCTCTGTTCGTCGAGCCGCGCCGCTTCAATGATGCCGCACTGGTTAAGCGGTTTGCCGTCGGCCGCCTGCAAACGGGCGCAGGCACGTTCGATAAACGCCACAAACGGCGCGTGAGGAGCAGGTTGAGTGACACCCGTTACCGCGCGCACCCGACCGTTAATAACGAGTGCGGCGTGACGATAACCGAACAGCGGCTGGCTGTCGTTGACGATGCAGTACGCCAGCTCTTCGCTGCTGGCAGCGGCCCTGGCCTGCTGTTCGATATCAAGAAAACGGGCAAAGACGGCCGCACTGGCTGTAGCCGACGTGGGGGAAGTACTCACTTCGCCTCCGGGAATTGCGCCGTGCCGCTCATGCCCGCCATCAGGCTGGCGTCGGCATTAACCAGCGTACCGATAAGACCGATGGTTTGACTGCTTTCATCAATACGCGCCCCGAGCCGTGCGATGCTGGCCTGCAACGGTTTACCGGTTTCATCCGGCGTAAAGGTAAACGTCAATCCAGGTTTGAGCACGGACAGCAGGCGAGAAGAGACCAGCAGATTAATTTCGAGGTGGCGATTGTTCACCACATCCAGCAGCGGCGTGCCCTGGGCTACGCTTTCGAAGGTTTGCGTGCGGCGTTTCACGACCTGGCCATCAAAGGGCGCAGTGATACGACAGCGGTTCACCTGAATCTGATATACCTGACTTTCGGCCTGCGCCTGGGCTAAATGCGCGGCGGAGAGCGCCACGGCGTGCTTGCCGACAGACTTGAGTTGCGCCAGCTGTTGGTTCTGGCTGAGTTCGGCTTCGGCTGCTCTGGCCGCCGCCTGTGATGCGGCAAGCTGCGCCTGATAAATACTGCAATCGAAGCGCACCAGGGTATCCCCTTTTTTGAACGCTTCGCCCTCCCTGAATGGCATCTCCACAATGCGTCCAGCCAGTTCGCTGGAGAGGGTCGCCTGATCGACGGCCACCAGAATGCCGCGTGCCTGATTATCGGTATGCGTTTGCGCGGTGTCGCCAGCGGAAGGAGAGGTCAGAAGCGGATCGGCAGCCAGGGCCTGGGTCATGTAAAACAGTGAGCTTAGTAGAAACAGCCCCAGGGTACAGCGATAAATCGACACATTCACTTTCATCACGCTTATCTGCCTTTCCTGTATAACCCCTTGTTAATATGAGGTTTATGCAACGAAGCTAAATGTAACTTACTGTTAATTCTTTGTAATTTAATGTGTCGCAGTATAGCAAGCAAGGAAAAACTCGGCGGGCCAGAAGAATATATTGGAAGAAGATCCTTACCACTCTGAAAGGGATAATCTGTCGGCAACACCCCCCACTCGCTGGTGGGGGGCTTAATACAAATTATTGGTTGTCCGACTGTGCGCGGACATTGCTGAGACCGGTACGGTTAATGCGATAGGGCTGACCATTTACCGAGAGGATCAGTTTTTTGCGTCTCAATTTTTTGAAGACGGCGAGCGTGCAGTCGCTGAGTAATAACCCTTCACGGGTGTAACACTCAACGGCAGTGACGCGCCCGGACGTGTCGCGGGTATGAACGATGCGACCGCCTTTGGCAAGGACATGCAGGGTACGTTGTTCCTGACGGGAAATATTCATGCTGAAAATGCCTGTAATCATCTTGTGCAAAACCTGCCAACACCCTGGGGTGTTAGCGCGAGTGTTTAGCGCAGCGATAATCAGCCCGGCCGCAAAGGTCGGAAAGCTGATTATCAGAGGGTTACATTCTCCAGCATCGAAGCCTCGGTATTCACCAGGAAAGTATTTATCCAGTGAATATTAACACGCTGCATACGCAGGGAAATATTTCCGCTTAAGGAGTGTGATCTGTGTGGGTACTCTGCGAGGGGCTTTTTTTCACACTGTGCGTGCGGCGACGTTATCGGCAATAAGGTTATCGCGAAGGCACGCATTGCTTATGTATGTTCATTTTATAAGACAATACTTAAGACAGAAGCATATGGCCTTACACAGCACGTCGGCGGACTGAAGGAGTATGCGAATGAAAAGACAAGACCTGAACGCAGTGAAAAATTTTGATTTTCTGGCACGTAGCTTTGCCCGTATGTATGCCATGGGGCAGCCAGTTGATATTGATGCCGTTACCGGCAATATGACCGAAGAGCAGAAACAGTGGTTCCAGGAACATTACAACCACTATTGCAAACAGGCGCAGCGCGCCAGAGTGAAAGAACTGCAATAGGGGTAACCACAACGGGCCTTGCGGCCCGTTGCGTTTTCTGGCTTCGGGGTTTCTTGCGGGGTATTCCCACTTCTTCTCTTTGCCTGTGACATCTCTTTGAAAGCAGATACCGTGATTTCAGGAGAGATCGTGTAAGGGCTTATCGAGCGGCGGCGTGAGCAACAGATCGCTGAATTTCACCGCTAATCCTTGTCGTTCCGGGGTGCAGCACATCACTCCGACCTTCACGTTTCCGGCGGGAAAATGGCACAAACGCAGTAACGGCCAGCTCAGGCCATCCGCCGAATATTGCAGACGCAGGGCATCATCTTTACGCGTCAGACGCAGCCAGAATTCACGCGGGTTTCCCGGAAAAACGCCGGTGGCCCAGTCGGAATAGTCCAGTGTCAGCACGCTGCCGATAGCGGGGGCGCCGTCGTTGAACTCAATGCCCGCCTTCAGCCAGTGGCGGTTATCGGTCATCAACATAATGCCCGCCTGGTCATAAAGGGTGGTGAACTCCGCACAGATTTTTACCTGAAAGGTGAAATCCTCAGAAACCTCTTTGGCCAACAGATGACCGGAGAAGCGTTCGAAACCGTACCAGGTTTTGTGCCAGAAATCGGTATGTTCATCGGTGACGACCGACAGAAGACCCTCTTCACAGTGCCATTGGGCCGGTTCATTAACCCACTTAAACTCCTCGAACATGACGCTTCTCCTTTATTTTTCGCGTTAGACCGGTTCCTGTGCTTTGTGTGCCCAGGCTGGCATGGCCGTCAGGTAGCGCACCGCGCGCTTGTGTGACTCTTCCGGCCCGACGTGTTGCCAGGAATCAAGATAGCCCGCAAGTCCGGCTACCGCCTCCTCCCAGGATTTAAGATTACCTTCGCTGTCGGTGCAATATTTGCAGTATTTGTCGCTCGGCCCGCGGGCATCAGGGGCGGAAAGCGGCATCCCGCAGGAATGGCAGCATGGTTCATGGTGGGACATAAGACACTCCTTGTTTAGTGAGATGAGCAATAAATGTACATTTTTTTGCCAGGACAGATGTACCACACGATCATATAACCACAAGTTAAAAGTGGTTTTTTGTCACACTACACGTGATCCTGCTCACGTCTAACCCTTGACGCCCGACAAAGTAAAACGTGCCAATCCCTCGCATAATCACGGCCGCTTCTCATTCCACAGGTGTGACCCCATGGCTTACCAACTAAACCTTAACTGGCCTGAATTTTTAGAGAAATACTGGCAGAAAAAGCCGGTTGTATTGAAAAACGCGTTTGCGAACTTTATTGATCCGATCACGCCAGATGAGCTGGCCGGCCTGGCGATGGAAGTGGAAGTCGACAGCCGCCTTGTCAGCCATTTCAATGGTGAATGGCAGGCCAGCAACGGCCCGTTCGAACATTTCGATGGCCTGGGGGAAACGGGCTGGTCGCTGCTGGCGCAGGCAGTCAATCACTGGCACGCGCCGTCTGCCGAGTTGGTTAAACCGTTTCGCGCGATCCCGGAGTGGCGCTTTGATGATCTGATGATCTCCTTCTCCGTACCGGGCGGTGGCGTGGGCCCACATATCGACTGGTACGATGTTTTCATTATTCAGGGGATGGGAAGCCGTCGCTGGCGCGTAGGGGATAAATTACCGCTCAAAGAGTTCTGCCCCCATCCGGCGCTGCTTCACGTTGAGCCGTTTGAGCCGATTATTGATGAAGACCTGGCACCGGGCGATATTCTCTATATTCCGCCGGGATTCCCGCACGACGGTATTACCCACGAGACCGCGTTTAACTACTCCATCGGTTTCCGTGGGCCAAACGGTCGCGATCTGATCAGCAGCTTTGCCGATTACGTGGTTGATAAGGATCTGGGCGGCGATCACTACACCGATCCGGATTTAACCTGCCGTGAAAACCCGGGCCGGATAGAAGATTATGAACTGGAACGTCTGCGCGGCATGATGATCGAGATGATCAACCAGCCGGAGGATTTCAGACAGTGGTTTGGCCGTTTTATTACTACGCCGCGTCATGAACTGGATATCGCCCCGGCAGAGCCGCCGTATGAGCCGCAGGAAGTGCTGGAAGCGTTGCAGGATGGTCAGGTGCTGACGCGTCTGGGCGGGCTGCGTGTGCTACACGTTAGCGATTGTTTCTTCGTAAATAGCGAGCGTTTTGACACCGTTGCGCCAAAAGCCGCAGAAGCGCTGTGTCGCCATCTGCTGATTGGTAAAGAGGAACTGGGCGAGGCGCTGAATAACCCGACCTTTATTGCTGAGCTGACCGGGCTGGTGAATCAGGGCTACTGGTACTTTGACGAGTAACAGCGATCCCAGGGGGGCGGCGTAAACGCCTTACCCGGTGGGCTACGCTCCGGTAGCCCTGGCAAGCACAGCGCCACCGGGTAGTGGCCCGGATTCGGTCTCTACCCCTCTACTGATGAGAGGGGTAGGGTGAGGGCAAACTAGCGGTACACCGGCAACAGATGAAAGCTGGAAAGGACGTGAATAATGGCGTTGCCCGCGCCGAAACAGAGGATCAGGATAATCATCGCCTTGCCGCCCCACACGCGATAATGCGGGCTGCCGAAGCGTTTACGCGATGCGCTGGCCAGCAGTGCTGGCACAATTGCCGCCCAGACGGTCGCCGCTAATCCGGCAAAGCCAATCGCATAGATAAACCCGTTCGGCCACAGCACGCCCCCAACGATCGGTGGCAGGAAGGTCACCAGCGCGGTCTTAAAACGCCCCTGCGGAGTGTCGTCAAACTTAAACAGATCCGCCAGATAGTCGAACAGCCCCAGCGTCACACCGAGAAACGAGCTGGCGACGGCAAAGTTTGAGAATACCGTCAGCAGCAAATCCAGGCCGCGACTGTTCAGTACACCGCTCAATGCCTGTACCAGCACATCGATATTGCCGCCTTTCCCGGCGATATCAATAAACGCCGGGCGCGGAATATTACCCATCGTACCAACCAGCCAGAAAACATAGAGGATCAGCGCCATCAGCGTGCCGAGCAGCAGGCAGCGGCGAATGGTCAGTGGGTCTTTGCCATAGTATTTCATCAGGCTGGGTACGTTGCCGTGATAGCCAAACGAGGCGAGACAGAACGGCAGGGTCATGACGAGGTAGGGCAGGTAGCTGGGATTTACTTCGGCTGTGTTAAACAGTACCGCAGGCTGCACATGCCAGATTAACCCACCGAAACTCATAAAAAAGGTGAGGATCTTGGCGCCAAGCACAATGGTGGTCATGCGGCTGACGGCCCGGGTGCTCAGCCAGACAATAAAAGCCACGACCAGCGCGAATAACACCCCACCCAGCCGAGCCGGGAAGGCGATATTCATTTGCGAAAAGGTATGGTGAATAACGGAGCCACTGGCAGAAATATAAGCGTACGTCAGAATATATAAAACAAACGCGACGGTAAGGCCGTTAATAATATTCCAGCGATTGCCGAGAAGGTCTTTGGTAATCGTGTCGAAGCTGGCACCAATATGATAATTCAGGTTGGCTTCAAGAATCATTAATCCTGAATGCAACATACAAAACCAGGTGAAAATTAATGCGAGTAGTGACCAAAAAAACCATGAGCCAGACATGACAACGGGTAAAGAAAACATGCCTGCGCCAATAATAGTGCCACCAATAATCATTGCGCCGCCAACGAGCGATGGCGCTTTATTTGTTACCGATAGAGTAGCCATAGTACGTTTCCATAGACGTCATATTTCGCATCGCCCGAATGGGCGACGTGTATTTTTTCAGGCGTAACATCGGAAAGACGCGCCCGTTGCAGGCGCGTCCGGGTGAGTTTTATTCCACCGGTTTTAAACGGGCCACGAAGTGGCGCAACACTGGCGGTTCATAGGTGAATGTCAGGCCTTTGATGGACGATGCGCGTTTTTTCACGGCAATCAGCGAGTCAGCAATATAGTCCATATGGTCATTGGTGTAGACACGGCGTGGAATAGTCAGGCGCAGCAGCTCCATCGGTGACGGTTTTTGCAGGCCGGTCACCGGGTCGCGCCCTAACAGTAACGAGCCTATTTCCACGCTGCGAATACCCGCTTCCAGATATAACTCGTTGTTCAGCGCATGCGCCGGGAACTGTTCCGCCGGAATATGCGGCAGCAGCAGTTTGGCATCAACAAATACCGCGTGGCCGCCGGTCGGATACTGGATCGGAATGCCGCCTTCGCGCAGACGTTCGCCCAGGTACTCCACCTGCGCAATACGGTAAGTGAGGTAATCTTCGTTGGTGCCTTCTTCCAGGCCAATAGCCATCGCTTCCATATCGCGTCCGGCCAGGCCGCCATAGGTGACGAAGCCTTCCATCGGCACGCAGCGGATGCGAACTTCGTTGAACAGATCTTCGTCTTCGCGGAAGCAGCACATGCCGCCGATATTCACCAGCGGATCCTTTTTCGCGGACATGGTCAGCATGTCCCCATAGGTGTACATCTCGCGGATGATCTCTTTAATCGACTTATCCGCGCAGCCCTCTTCGCGCTGTTTAATAAACCAGGCGTTTTCGCAGAAGCGCGCGGAGTCGATGACCACCGGGATCTTATGACTTTTCGCGATTTGGTACACTTCACGCATATTCGCCAGTGAAATCGGCTGACCACCGGAGCTATTGCAGGTCACGGTGGTGATGATTGCCGCCACGTTTTCAGCGCCCTGTTCGGCGATGGTTGCTTTCAGTTGAGCAATATCGAAGTTGCCTTTCCAGTCGTACCATGAGGTGGTATCAAACGCTTTTGGCGTCACCACGTTGATGGCTTTCGCGCCGTTCAGTTCCACATGTGCGGCGGTGGTGTCGAAATGGAAGTTGGAAATAAAGACCGGTTTTTTCGATTTACAGCGAGCAATCAGCGACGGGAAGAGGATCTGTTCAGCACCGCGTCCCTGGTGAGTCGGGATAGTGAAGGGATAACCGATGATCTCTTTCACTTTTGCGCATAAATTCTGATAGTTACGCGAGCCAGCATAGGCTTCGTCGCCCAGCATCAGTCCGGCCCACTGGCGGTCACTCATGGCCCCTGTGCCAGAGTCAGTCAGCAGGTCAATATACACATCCTCGCTATTAAGCAGGAAAGGGTTATATCCGGCTTCGGCCAGCGCTTTTACGCGGTCGTCGTAAGTGGTCATGCGGATATTTTCTACCATTTTAATGCGAAAAGGTTCCGGGATGCGTTTCATATTATTTCTCCAATAGCGTGCCTTGCGACGTAATAGCTATTTCCGGCGGATTTTTACGCGCACAGAAATACCTGCTAAACGTCGTGTTTAGTTAAATTATTTTTTAGATGAGAGGCAGCGGAGAATTAACGAGGGAAGTCGTTGGTAATGCGTGGATCGAGATTGTACCAGGCGTTCAGACCGCCCTGAGCAATGAGGCGGTAACTCAATCGGTATTTCATTACAGCGTCCTCTGACGTTACGGGAGTATTAAAAATAGATAAATATAAAAAAATATCCGCGATTAAACTCACAAATAGTTTATTGAGAGGACTATTCACTGTGAAATATGATGCCAGACACATTTTGCGTTCACTTTTTTAATCGCAATAACCGTGTGGATTTAAGGGAATTGCGGCCATTATCCTCATCCTTTGAGAATCGCAGCAAAGGCTGTACCCTATGTCGCGCAGAAACGGCGCACTGAACGCGCGGGCTTTTCAAAGGTAACGAATGAAATTCAAAGCAGACCAGACCAGCCAGAAACTCCGGGGTGGTTACTATACGCCGCAAAACTTAGCCGATTATGTGACCCGGTGGGTGTTGAGTACACACCCGACCAGCGTGCTGGAACCGAGCTGCGGCGATGGCGCATTTATCCAGGCTATTCATAACAACAATGGCGATAAAGCGGTCAACCTGGAATGCTTTGAGCTTTTTGATATCGAGGCGCAAAAGGCTGTGCAGCGCTGCGAGACACTGGGTTTTTCTAACGCGACGGTGACCGAAGGCGATTACCTGGTATGGGCCAATAAGCAACTGGCTGAAAACCATACGCTTTATGATGGTGTGGTGGGCAACCCGCCGTTTATCCGCTACCAGTTCCTCGAAAATGAATTTCAGGTACAGGCGGAGCTGGTGTTTAAACAGCTCAGGCAGAAATTCACCAAACATACCAATGCCTGGGTGCCTTTTTTGCTCTCCTCGCTGGCGCTGCTTAAAGAGGGCGGGCGTCTTGGCATGGTGATCCCAGCGGAAATTATTCATGTGATGCATGCGCAGTCGCTGCGCAGTTACGCGGGGCAGGTGTGTTCAAAAATCGTGATTATCGACCCGAAAGAGATCTGGTTTGAAGACACGCTCCAGGGCGCGGTGATTATCCTGGCCGAGAAGAAAACCGATCCACAGCAGGAAACCGAGGGTGTGGGGATCGTCAGCGTTAACGGCTTTGATTTCCTCGCCGAAGACCCGAACGCGCTCTTTGCTCGGACCCCGGGGATCAACGGAGAAACCGTCGCCGGGAAATGGACTAAAGCGGTGCTGGAACGTGATGAACTGGCGTTGATTCAGTCGCTTATCAATCATAGCTCGGTACATCAGTTTAATGACATTGCTACCGTGGACGTGGGGATTGTCACCGGGGCGAATGAGTTTTTTCTGGTGGATAATCAGACAGTTGAACAGTATCAACTGGCCGATTATGCCCATCCGATGTTTGGTCGCAGCCAGCACTGTCCGGGGATTTTGTACGATGCAAACCAGCATGCGGAGAACCAGCGTGATGGCCTGCCGACCAACTTCCTGTATATCGCCGATGACTTCGATGACCTGCCGCTAAAAGTGAAGGAGTACATCCTGTTCGGTCAGTCGCAGGAGTTGCACACGCGCTATAAATGCCGTATCCGCAAGCCGTGGTACAAAGTCCCTTCGGTATACAGCACCAGTATCGGCATGCTGAAACGCTGCCATGAAGCGCCGCGCTTAATCCTCAATCAGGCGGAAGCTTACACCACCGATACCGCTTATCGCGTGCGTTCAACATTTACCAGTAGCGAAAATCTGGTGTGCAGCTTTTTAAATCCGCTAACGGCCATCACCGCTGAGCTGGAAGGGCGCTATTACGGTGGCGGCGTGCTGGAACTGGTGCCGTCAGAGATTGAACAGCTGTATATCCCGGTTATTGAGGGGATGGAACACGATCTGGCAGGCATTAACCAGCAGGTGAAAGCCGGAGAGATTGCCGCTGTGATCCGCAGCCAGGGCGAGAAGATCCTGGCAGCCCTGGGCTTTAGTAAAAGCGATAACGATAAGCTGATGGCGATCTGGGAAAAGCTAAAGGATCGCCGTTTACGGAAATAACTCTTCCCCGGTGGCGCTTCGCTAACCGGGGCTACAGGAGGGTTGCCCGGATAAGGTGTTTGCGCCCTCCTCCGGGAAAACCACTCACAACCCTTTATACAACGCCTCTATCGACGGAATTTTCTCGTCCAGCTCACCCAAATCAAACAGTGCCGTAATCAACGTATCCATTCGTGCCAAAAGGGTATTGAACTGGCGCTGATAGACGATTTTTTCCCGTGTGGATGCCTGTGCAATCTGTGCGTACAAGTGGTTGAGTTGCATCTGCAGGGTAGCGATATCGTCGTGGCGTGCCGCGTCTTCGCTATCGGCGAAGCGGATAGTCGGAATCGGCATACGCGTCTGGATTTTAGTGCCCCTTGCGATAAAGCCGCCGCGAAATATCTCCCCATAAATCGACGCGAACCACTCCAGATGACGGGAAGTTAACAGCGCCTGAATATAGTAAATAGAGTAGGGGCATTCGTCGGGAACGTTAATAATGCTGTAGCCCGCCGTGCCGCCGGAAGAGACAAACGTCCGGTGGTTATCAATCGCGTATTTGTAGCCATTCGAGAGCACACCGACGATGATTTTTTGCGGCACATCGCAATTCTCCAGCGCCTGACTACGCCCATAGCGATACCACTCATGCGGTGTTGTCGGGTCCGGTTTTATCGACCGTTTGCCATTATCAAGATGCGGTTTGACCACCTGCAGAAAGGCGAATGTCCGCGGATAGTGGACACGTAAATCATCGTACTCAATAAACTGAATGCGGCCAGCCACCTTGTGATAGGGGTAAATAACGAAGGCGTTCGGCTCAACATCTTTATAGCTGTAGAAGTTATCCTGGCCTGACCGCGGCGTTTCAAAATAGGGGCGCGTTAAGGCCTCTTCAACTGAATATTCCACGCCGTTGTAAACGAACCAGACATAGCCATTTTCCGTTTTCAGGCTTTTGTGTACGTAATATTCATTGGCGCTGGTTTGAATACCATTGGCAATGGCTCCTTTACCCAGAATTTCCCCCAGTTCGGCGGATTTGCTGAACATTCGCTGCAAAATGTCGTTCGTTTCTTTCTCCAGCACCCAGGTGTCGGCGTCCAGTTTATCGGGCGAATGCAGGCTTAACAGCGACGATTTATCTTCACGGGTCAGCCATTTTTTAAAGTCTTTCACTTCATAAAAGGCGAACTGATTCTGCGGCGATTTTTGCAGGCACAACAGGCAGGTATAGGTGGTTTTATTGAGAAAGACCTGATGCGCGCCAAACGAAATCAGTTTGCTCAGGTAGCGGTTATCCGCCAGTAGCTTTCGCAGATTTTTACCCGCGCCAATTTTGGTGAATTTGGAGGGGAGAATATAGCCCAGATAGCCGCCCTCTTTTAGCAACTGCATCGAACGCTCGACAAACAGAAAGTATTTATCGAACTGTTTGTAAGCCGACTGGTATTTCTTTTTGTAGACAGGCAATTCAGCCGGGGTGAATTGCTTCATATGCTCCGTTGCCATATACGGCGGGTTGCCGACAATCACATCGAAACTATTTTCATCAATATGCAGCGGGTTCACGCTGTAGCTATCCGCTGCGGCAACCCCGTCATTTGTGTCTATCAGGCTATTGCCAAAAATGATGTTATGCTGAATTTTCGGCAGGATCGGTTTTTCATCGCCAATCGTCTCTTTCGTTTCGCCTTCCAGCAGTTTGAGCAACAGGCCGAACGCACAGGCTTTTACCGCGTTGTAATCTTTGTCGATACCGTAAATGCAGCGGCTGAGCAGCTCTTTTTTCACCGACAATTTCAGTTTAAAACTGTGCGCAGAAAGCTGCTGAAGCTTCGTGCGATCGTGTCTGATGTAATAATCGACCAGCGTGTCCTGTAAATACTGAAAGACCTCAAGAAGAAAGGCGCCCGAGCCGCAGGCGATATCGGCAAATTTAGCATTCAGGATCTGCTCATCGCTTTTGCCCCGGCAAAATTCGTTTACCGTGTTGCGGATAATCTCCTTAATGATGTGTACCGGCGTGGTCACCACATCGCGGTCAAGATGTTCCTCTTTCGGGCGAATTTCCGGGATGCCATTGGGGCCAATTTTGATTTTTTCGCTCAGGAAAATTTCGTAAATACTGCCGAGAATATCGGAAGAGAAGACCGCAAATGAGTAAGTGCTCTGCGGGAAATAGAGCTGATTGATGATCTCCCGGATCGCGGAATTATCATTACCGATCAGTTCCTCAATATGTTCGAGGGCGAACAGGCCGGAGTCATATTTCCGATCTGAGGCCTGCAGTGTCTCTATCAGCGCCTGGTAATCGTGTCTCTGCGCTAAAGACCAGAGCGTCTCATAGGCCTCTAAATCCCGATCTTCGCAGACGCGCAAAAAGACAATGCAGTTGATGTAGTTCTGCGTCAGATCGTTGAGTTCTTCTTCATTCAGATCGGGTTTCAGGGAAAGAAACTCACTGGCGAGCAATAGACGCCAGTGAGTAATTTGTCTGAGGAACAGATCGTCGACACTAAAGCGCTGGATCTTACTTTCAATCGCGGACCATTCGTTATCAAATTGCCCGGAATAGACACTATCGCGGCCAATCAGCGCCATAATTTCGTCGAAATGTTCCATCAGTTCACTGTAGTGATACAGCTTGATACGAGAATGGCTGGTCTGGTCGTCCTGTTCTACCGGGTTTGAACAGTCATAGATGGCGGTATATTCGAAATTGGTTAGCACCGAGATTTTTAATTTACCGGTAAAGCCGTAACGCCGTACCTGTTTAGCCGGTTCCGGGTCGAGGGTAATATCCACGCTCGGCTTTTTGGCTTCGACAAAGAATTTGCGCTCGGAGAAGAGACGGAAGGTGTAATCCGGTTTCTTCGCGTTTTCCCCCACTCGTGCTTTTAACCCCTCCTCGACCAGCACTTCACGCTCGTTGGTCGGTTTGCCCTGGGCATTAATAATGTCCCAGCCCAGAAGGGTAAACAGCGGATCGAGAAAATCTATTCTTAGCTGCGTTTCGTTATATTTCCTGGAGTGGTAATAGGCCAAATCATTCTGGTATTTCGCCACCAGTTGCTCAAGCTGCTCAATTTTTGTCATCTGATTTCCCGATCCTGACGTGCGGTATTTTCCCTGTGGGCGTTACGCTAAGCGGATCATGATAGGCAATACGCGCGACGATGTCTTTCCCTGGAAACCGGTGTGTGGCAGGCGTCAGGCAAAAAAAGCCCCGCAAGCGCGGGGCAACATACACTAACACTAAGCTTAAAAATCCATTTTTACCGTGAACTGAACTTCACGCGGATCGCCAGGCTGGTTACCCAGGTTATTGGTGGCAATGGATGAGGTGTAGTAAGTCTTGTCGAACAGATTTTTCACGTTCAGTTGCAGCGTGACCGGGTATTGCAGCTTCATCTTATAAGCGGCGAAGGCGTCAGCCACAAAATAGCCCGGCAGGTAGTAATCCGCGCCATTGGTGGCCGAGCGACGATTCACCCCGTGACCGCCGCCGCCGAGCGTCAGCGTATTGCCGTCTGGCATATTACGGATGTCGTACGTCAGGAACACGGAACCGGTGTGGCGCGGCACATTTGGCAGCGGTTTCCCGGCATATTCCGGATCTTCGAGTACTTTGGCGTCGGTATAGCTGTAGCTGGCGATCACGTTCATATTACTGGTTAACGCGCCGGCGATATCCATTTCAACACCCTGCGAACGCACGCGGCCTGCCGTTTTCGCCACGGTCTCGTCACCGACAAGCTCGCTGTACATCACGTTACGCTTGTGAATGTCGAACAGGGAAATATTGGCGGTGACGCCGTCAAAGAGGTCGAATTTCGCCCCCACTTCCCACGCGGTGGAGGTCTCGGGCGGCAGATCGCCGATATAGCTGGCGATGGAGTACTGCGGCATAAACGACTGCGCCACGTTGCCGAACAGGGAGACGGACGGCGACAGTTTGTAGACCAAACCGAATTTTGGCGTCCACTGTTCATCGCTGCTGTCAGTGTTCACCTTGAACGGGCGGCCTTTGCCAGCGTACTCGGTGTAGTACTGGTAGCGCACACCGGCCACGGCGATCCATTTGTCCGTCAGATATAACGCATCCTGGACATAGGCGGAGTAGCTCTCCTGTTTAATTGTCTGATCACTGTCTGAGGCCGATACTGACGTACATTTGCTGGCGCTGCCGTAGCCGGGGTTATAGATATTGAAATCTTTAACATTCTTACAGCGGATCATATCGGTACGCAGCAGATCGTAATTCTCATACGACACGCCGGTCAGGATCTCGTTGTAAAACCCGGCGATATTCACATCACCCTGCAGATCGGCACGAGTACTGTGCATCCGCTGGGTTGATCCCTGCGTGGCATCCACACGGCGCGTTAAGTTACCTGTTGCGGCGTCATAGGACATCACACGTGACTGGTTATCGCTGTATTTGTCCTGGCTAAAACTGTAATCCAGCCTGGCCGTCCACGCGCTGTTCAGGCGGTATTCGGCATTCAGTTGCGCCAGGTCAGATGCGCCATCAGTAATGTTGAACGGCTCATCGAAGCGGGTTTCACGGCT
The DNA here is from genome assembly GCA_900112785.1 of Phytobacter palmae. Classification (GTDB taxonomy): domain Bacteria; phylum Pseudomonadota; class Gammaproteobacteria; order Enterobacterales; family Enterobacteriaceae; genus Phytobacter; species Phytobacter palmae. The sequence goes on from FONB01000001.1 coordinate 286,163, forward strand.
GACATTCACCGGCTGTTTGGTTTTGAGATCGAAAATCGTGCCGCGATCGAACGGGGTGTTGTAGTCACGGTGCGAGTACAGCACACTGACTGTAGCGTCATCGCCAAACCAGGTCAGCGACGGGGAGATAAAGGTGCTTTTCTCTTTACCGAAGTTACGCCAGTAATCTTCATTCTGGTATTCTCCAGTCAGGCGATACGCCAGGCGAGTGCCTTCAATCGGTCCGGTAATATCGATATCTCCGGTGCCGCCGCCAAAGCTGGAGGAGGTGGCAGAGACGGAGCCGCCAAAGGTGGTTTGCGGGCGTTTCGTTACAACATTGATAAGTCCGCCGGGGTCCAGAATACCGTATAGCGTTGAGGCCGGGCCTTTGAGCACTTCAACACGCGAGGTGGCGGCATTAAAGCTGCGCGGCAGGACCGTTCTCAGGCCGTTGGTCATGATGGAACCGTCGCGGTTTGCGCCAAAGCCACGGCGCACAAAGGCATCCTGAGTGCCGCCTAACGTGTTGGTCTGTACCACGTTACTGACGTTATACAGCGCTTCATCCAGCGTTGTCGCATGCTGATCTTCCAGCACTTTATCGCTCACGGTGTTAACCACCTGCGGAATATCCAGCAGCGGCATGGTAGTGAGCGTCGCCGCCGAGGTGTTCAGCGGTTGATAGCCCGCCGTCGCAGCCTGATCTGCCGATGAAGCGCCTGCCAGTACGGTCAGCGTGTCGCTCTCTTTATCCTGCGCACTATTCGTTGCCGCCTGTGCCAGAGGTGAAAAGGTTGCCCCCAGGAATAACGCAGAAAACAGTGCGCGCCCTTTTTTCCCGGAGATCGAAGAAGTTAACTCAGCCATGTTGTCCGTTTATCCAAAATGCCCCCTGCCAGTCACGCATAAGGGAAGGTTTTTATTCATTGCCCGCGACTGTAAATCTATCCTTCGGCGTGAAACATTCATGCCGGATATGTAATTGAGAATCATTCAATCATGGCGAAATGTAGTAGTAAATGGAAAATTGATAAAAAGGACTACACTGCATTTTGCTGTTGAAAATGTGGCAGAAAATAGCCTTTTTAATTATTTAATTAATTGAAAATTAATAAATTAAAATTAACGCACAGCCAGTGAAATGGCTGTAGTAAGCCTGAAATACCCGGTGAAGTTATGGGCATTTGAATCTCTTGACTACTACATTGCCTGACGGCAAAATCTAAAAGAGAATGATATTTATTTTTGTTTATTGAGCGAGCGCGCGCGGAGTGTACCACGAGGTTGCGGCGCAGGAGTGAAGATGCCACAGCAGGTGGACAACGCAGCCAGTCGGCCCGCAATTGAGCTGGACAATCTCTCGGCAGGTTATCAGCAAAAGGTGATTGTTGATGGGATCAGCCTTGCCATCCCCTCCGGTAAAATGACCGTGCTGGTCGGCGCGAACGGCAGCGGAAAATCCACGCTCCTCAGTACGATTGCGCGTTTGCTCAAACCACTCGGCGGCAGCGTCAGGCTTGATGGCAAAGCCATTCACCAACAGCCAACCAAAGCGGTCTCGCGTCAGCTGGGGATCCTGCCTCAGTCACCGTTAGTTCCTGAAGGGTTAACCGTGTTTGAACTGGTCTCCCGTGGGCGTTTTCCCTGGCAAACCTTTATGCGTCAGTGGTCTGACGATGACCAACAGGCGGTTGAAGAGGCGCTGGCGGTGACCGGAACCACTGAATTCGCGCATCTTCCGGTCGACAGCCTTTCCGGTGGACAGCGTCAGCGCTGCTGGATAGCGATGGCGCTGGCCCAGCAAACCCCGGTGATTTTACTCGACGAGCCCACCACCTTCCTCGACCTGCGCTATCAGGTGGAGATCCTTGAGCTCCTGCACTCTCTGACCCGCCACCACGGGCGCACAGTGGTGGTGGTATTACACGATCTGAACTTCGCGGCGAATTACGGCGATACGCTGGTTTTTCTGCGTCAGGGTAAAGTGGCAGGGGTGTTGCACGAGGGGGAGGCCTGTACGGCGGAGCTTATCAAATCGGTCTTTGACGTTGATGTGCATGTCGCCATTAACCCGATGACCGGAAAACCTTTCTTTATGCCATTTCGCCGTCAGCACGAGCCGCACGCATGACCACGCAATCCCTTCTCGTACGCCGCCGCAGCGGGCGAAGCGGGCTGGCATTCCTGCTGGTGCTGATATTACTCGGGCTGGCATCGGTTGCCCATCTGGGGCTGGGGGCGCGGACGATTGGCCCGCAAACCGTGGTGCGCGCGCTTCTGGCCTTTGATCCGCGAAACTTCGAACATCAGGTCATCGTCAACCTGCGTCTGCTACGCCTTGCGGCGGCGCTGGTGGTCGGGGCAGCGCTCGGGGTTGCCGGGGCGCTGTTACAGACGGTGATCCGCAACCCGCTGGGCGAGCCGCATATCCTTGGGCTGAATGCGGGGGCGGCACTGGCGGTGGTCGTGACCACCGCGCTTGGGTTCTCTTTCGGACCGGGTAAGCCCCTGATTGCCGCCTGCGGTGCCGGGGCGCTGTTTGCGCTGGTAATGGGGCTTGCCAGTGCCGGGAAAAGCGGACTGACGCCGATGAAAGTTACCCTTTGCGGGGTGGCGCTCACCGCGTTTACCTCCTCGCTCACTGCCGCCATTCTGATTCTGGATGAACAAACCCTGCTGGCAATGCGCACCTGGCTTGCCGGGGATTTGGCTGGTCTGAGCCGGGAGGCGGTCCGCACCGCGACGCTGGTGGCGGCTATGGGGCTGGTTTTAGCGCTGTGGGTGGCCCCGTCGCTGAACATGCTGGCGCTGGGGGATCAGGTGGCAACCGGGCTGGGCATTTCGCTGGTGCGTATCCGTGGTCTTGGGCTTGTTGCCATTGCCCTGTTGTGCGGAGCGGCGGTTTCGCTGGCCGGGCCGATCGGCTTTATCGGCCTGGTGGTCCCGCACCTGGTGCGCCGTTTTGCCACCGATGACCTGCGCCCGGGCGTACCGCTGTGTGCGCTTACCGGAGCATTACTGCTACTGCTGGCGGATATCGCCGCCCGCACGCTGGTCGCGCCACATGAACTGGCAACCGGGGTGATGACCGCGCTGGTGGGAGCACCGCTGTTTATCTTGCTGGCATCGAGGTTTTTCAAATGAGTTCGTTGCTGCCGCGCGTCGGCTTTCGCTCGTTTCGTCTGGGGCGTTTTTCCCGTTTATGGCGGCCAAACACGGCTGTGTGGGGCGCCGCGCTGCTCGTCCTGGCGCTGGGGTTATTGCTGTCCGGTCTGATGCAGGGCTCACTGCCGGTTCCCGCATCGGCGATCGGGCGTGCTCTCTTTTTCCCGCAGGCATTGAATAGCGAACAGCTGTATATCGTGCGGGATATCCGCTTGCCTCGCCTGCTGATGGCGCTGCTGTGCGGCGCCATGCTGGGCATGGCCGGTGCGGCGATGCAGTCGATTACCCGTAACGGTCTGGCAGACCCCGGTTTGCTGGGGGTGAAAGAGGGCAGTAGCGTGGCGGTGCTGGCGCTGATCCTCCTTTTCCCTGCGCTGGGGCTCGCCTGGCGGCCCGTCGTGGGCATGGCAGGTGGCCTGCTGGCGGCGTTAATCGTGTTGCTGCTGGCGCGGGATTTTTCCCGTCCGCGTTTTATTTTGCTCGGCATTGGCGTCTCCTGGACGTTTGCGGCGGGCATCGGGGTGTTTATGACCACCGCCGATGTGCGCGATGTGCAGACCGCGCTGGTGTGGATGGCGGGCAGCCTGCATACCGCCACCTGGCCGCTACTGCTGGTGGCATCCTGTTGGGCGCTGCCTGCCGCGCTGATTTTGTTCCTGACTGCGCGGGCCTCGGATGTGGCGCTGCTCGGTCATCAGGCGGCGGCCGGGCTGGGTGTGCGGCTGGCGTGGCTAATGCGTATTCGTTTTATTGCGCCGGTCTTACTGACCGCTGCCTGTGTCTCCTGTGCGGGCAGCATCGGTTTTGTCGGGTTGATCGCGCCGCATATGGCGCGTTTCCTGCTGCGCGGCGGTCAGGTGGCGCTCTTGTCTGGCAGCGCGTTGCTTGGGGCGCTGCTGGTGCTGGTGGCGGATTCGCTGGGGCGGCTGGCGTTTGCGCCGCTGCAAATCCCGGCGGGCATTGTGATTTCATTAACGGGCGGACCATTTTTTCTGTTGCTGCTCTGGCAGCGGCGGGACCGGTTATAACTCAGGGAGCCGTATGCGTTTACTTTTCACTTTCTTATTACTGGCGGTGATGGCGGCGCATGCTGAACCCGCGACCCGTACATTTACTGATGATCTGGGGCGCACGGTAACCGTACCGCTCCATCCACAGCGTATTGTCTCGCTGCACGATCTCGACATCACTATTCCGCTGATCGAACTGGGGGTGCCGCCGGTCGCCAGCCATGGTCGTACCCGGCCCGACGGCAGCCATACGCTGCGCTCCAGCGCGATGCTGACCGGGGTCGATTTTGATAACAGCAACATTGCCTTTATCGGCACAGCGACCATTGATATTGAAGCCGTGGCGGCGGCAAAACCGGATCTGATCATTACCGAGCCGAGCCGCAATACGCCGGTGGAACAACTGGAAAAAATTGCTCCAACCGTCAGCATCGACCATCTTGACGGCGGCGCGCCGCGTATCTACAGCAAGCTGGCGGACCTGACCGGCAGTCAGGCTCGTCTCGCTATCCTTGAACGTCGCTATCAGGCGCAAATCGCGGCGCTAAAAGCGACGGTGGATACCCGCAACATCCGCGTGTCGGTGATTCAGGCTAACCAGGGGAAAATCAACGCCCTGCATACCTACCATTCGCTGGGACGGGTGCTGCGCGATGCCGGATTCACTTTCCCGCCGCTGATTAACAGTATTCCGGAAGGCGGGCGTATTGATGTCAGTGCGGAGCAGTTGCCGGAACTGGATGCCGATTTTGTCTTTGCCACCTGGCGCGGTGATACCGGTGGTAAGCCCCAGGATGAGATGGCGGCGATGGATGCAGTAATGCCAGGCTGGTGTAATTTTCTTTCGGCCTGTCGCACCGGGCATTACGTGCTGATTTCACGGGAAGAGGCCATTTCCAACTCCTATGCCGCACTGAGTCTGATGGTGGCGCAGGTGCAATCGCAGATTGCCGGGCGTCCGCTACCCGGAGCGACGCCATGATGCGGACAACGAAAAACAAAGGGCGGGTGGATGTATATGGCGAGCGCTATCGGGCGCGGGCGCACACGCTGTCGCCGCGCTTACTGTCGGTGGCGCGCTACATTCACGAAAACCGTGACGTGGTGCTGGAGCATACGGCCATTGAAATTGCGGCGGCGACGCAAACCTCTGATGCCACTGTGGTACGCGCGATTCAGGCGCTCGGCTTTGCCGGGCTACGCGACCTGAAACAGACAATGGAGCACTGGTTTGGGCCGACGGTGACCTCGGCGGAAAAGATGAGCACCACGGTCGGGGCGCTGTCGTGTGATGTTAATTCCGGCATCGATTTTGTGCTGGAAGGGCACCAGTACACTTGCGAGGTGCTGTCTGCGCCGGATAACCGTTATGCCATCGCGCAGGCCGTCGCCCTGTTAGTGGATGCGCGTCAGGCAGCCATTTTTGGTATTGGTGCCTCGGGGATCCTTGCGGATTATACCGCCCGCCTGTTCAACCGCGTCGGGCTGCCAGCGGTGGCGCTCAACCGCACCGGAATTGGGCTTGCAGAGCAGCTTATTAGCCTGCAACGCGGCGATGTGCTGGTGATGATGGCGCAGAAATCGGCCCACAGAGAGGGGCTGACGACCTTAAAAGAGACCAGGCGTCTGGGGATCCCGACGATTTTACTGACCAATGCGCTGGATTCGCGTTTTAGCAAAGAGGCGGATGTGGTGATTCATGTGCCGCGCGGCGGTGAGAAGGGCAAAATCCCACTGCATGGCACGGTGTTGCTGTGTCTGGAAATGATTGTGTTGTCCGTGGCGTCGGCCACTTCGCAGCGGGCCATCAAAACGGTGAAGCGCATCAATGAGTTTCACCGTGGCCTGAAACCCGGCGGCAAAAAGGTGTAATCCCGGCGGCGGAGGAGGGAGAACACGTCCGCGCCGCCGGGGAATTCCCGAAGGGCGGCTAATGTCTTATCCGGGATTATTTTCAGTAAATAACATCTGCATGATCTCCAGATATAGCGGGTGTAATTGCGCCGGGTCGCATTTTTGCGGCGTCAGGTTTCTCAGCATGGTGCCTTCCCTCAGCGACGCCATAATCTCCACGCAGCAGCGGACACGGCTATCTTCAAGATGCGGGTGCATTTTTTTCAGATAGGCGCAGGCGGTTTCATACATGCGCGCATCGGCCTGCGCCATCATCACTGCAACGCGCGGATTGCGGGTCGCTTCGGCGGCCACCTCCAGCATCAGCGCATCATCGTCGTGGCTGAGCGTTTGTCGCCAGGCCAGCACCTGCGCGAGGCGCTGAGTCTGGGGGTTGCTTTCCATTTCCGCGATCCGGTAGTCGATGATGCGGCGGATCATCTCTTCGATAATGGCATCTTTACTGGCGAAATAGCGATAAATCTGTCCGACGCTCAACTGAGCCTCCAGGGCGATTTGCGACATGCTGGCCGCGTGAAAACCGCTGGCGCGAAAGCAGCGCCGGGCTGCGACAATGATTTCGTCCTGGCGTATCTGATGGCGTTCTTGCTGCGAAGCTTTTTGTGTCATACCGCGCTCCGGGGAGTGGTTTTGAGAATGATTGTTCTCATTGACCGTAAGAATATATTAATTTTAGTTTTCTGGCGTATCAGGTTCCGTGGGGACGTCCGGAATGAACAATCCGAATGACGTGAAAGCGTTGCAAAAGATGATTATTGATGCCGGATATAACCACATCCGTGGAAATAATATCCGTTCTACAGGTAAATACGATCCGGAAACAGAGGCGGCCATCGTTTGGTATCAGCGCCTGCTCAACATGTCACCATCCGGACTTATACATCCCGTAGAAACTATGTTTTTTTCTATGTTTGCGCAGTCCATTTCTCCGGGATGGAGGCCGCGCCATGTGGCGGGACCTGTAAACGTCAAAGAAGGGCAGATTACCTTTGATGCTGAAGGAAAAGATTATATTACAGCTGTGGAACCGTTTCGCCAGCCCAGGCATATACGTCAGTTCTCGCGAATTCTTCATTGGCCAGAAGGTGATTCTGGTGTGACTATTGGTCGTGGTTATGACATGAAAAAACGTAGCGCCGGGAGAATTCTCACGGAAATGAGGCAAAGCGGTATTGAGGAGTATAGGGCCATAATTTGTTCTAAAGCTGCGGGACTGTATGGACGTAATGCTTTTAAATTTGTAAAAGATTATGGCCCTTTGGTTGGGGAAATAACACATATACAGCAAATACAACTCTTTGATATTTCCTACAGTGAAAAACGAGAATATGCTAAATTTTTTTATAAACAAACTTCTTTAGATATTGGAAATGATATATTATGGGAACAATTAGATTTAAAAATAAGAGATGTAATTGTCGATATATTTTTTCAGGGTGTTCACGATGTTACTGGTTTAATTAAATCGGCGATAAAAGGAAGAATCGAACTCATTAATTATATTAAGGCTGATTCAATATATATGAGCTATGAGTCAAACCGTCAAAGAATAAGGTATTTACAATGAAATATTTACGTGCAACGTTGGCGCTCCTGTTTCTGATGCCTGCAGTTTCATATGCGGCTCTTTATGAAGGGATGGAGAGGGATGTTTGCTTTAAAAATCAGAGCAATATACATATTGCTTATGAATGTCTGTCAAAAAAATCGACGGAATCTTCCCATGCTCTGGATAATATTATTGCTGAGACGAATAAGCATATAAAAATTAACAATCCAGGTCCGGTCTTCCGCAGCGAAGATCCGAAATTGACGATAGGGGATATCTACAGTAAATCATTCCTGGCTGCACAAGCGGACTGGAAAGCATACAGAGGAAATTTATGCCTGGCTGTCGCGTCACAAATAGGTGAGGATGCAAATGACTACCAGTCATATATTGATCAATGTGTGATTAATTTGAATAAGCGGCATGTTGAAGAAATAAAGATGATGGATATTAAATCAGGGCATAACTGAAATGGCTGGGCTGAAAAGTTACGGTAAGGCCTGTTGGTATTTTGGGATAAACGACTCGCTGAATGCGAGGCGTGGTGATATAGAGATCCCCCGGCGGCGCTGCACTTGCCAGAACTACGAGCGCAGCGAGGTGACATCGCGTAGCCCGGATAAGGCGTTCACGCCGCATTCGGGGCTGATTCACAGGTGAGAACAATTCTCAATATTATTGCCGCCTGGCGGCGTCAGTGGTAATCTGTAGGCGTTTTTCAGGGCGTCGACCCGGAAACTTTCGCGCATCCCTGGTGGAATGTTGAACATTGGACAGGATCACAATGGCTGCCCGCTATGCAAAAAAGACTCTTTTCCGTTGAAGACTTTATCGGGTTTGGCGAACGCTACGGCATTGATTATCGCTTCCCGTCGCTCTCTGCCTGCCGCGACGTCAGAAAAGAAAAACACATTGTGATTCAGGGCGATGTCGAAGAGATGTCGTTCGCATCCGGTCTCAATCTCACCAGCTCAGATATTCGCGTCCTGCAACCCTATGAAACCACCTCCTTGCATAGCTGCCCGCTCTATATGCTGGTGGTGCTGGAAGGCAGTGTGATGCTACGCGTCAACGGTCGGGAATTTGTGGTGCGCTCCGGTATGGCCTTTACCTCGCGTCTTGGCGAGCAGCAGGTGATGAACGCCATACATCTTGCCGACTACCACTTACGCACACTTTCACTGGGCGTTGACCCGTCGCGCGGCTGGCAATCACCGCTGCTCTCTGCGCTGCTTCAGCAGTGGGAAAACGGCGGCGCGCCAACCTTCTTATGGCAGGTGCCCGGCTTTTTGCTCTCGGGCTTACAGTACATCCAGCACTCCAGCGTACCGGGGCTGTCGCGCCAGTTAATGCTCGAAGGCGTCATGCTACAACTGTTAGGTCACGGCCTGTCACAGCGTCTGCAAAACCACACCTCCCGCCATGCCCCCAGTGGCGAACAGCATCGGCTCGAAACGGTGCGCCGCTTGCTGGAGCAACAGCCGGAGAAAGAGTACAGCCTCACGGAATTGGCCCAACTGGCAGCCATGAGCAGCAGTAGCCTGCGGACCAAATTTCGCCAGGCCTATGGTCATTCGGTATTTGATTATCTTCGTGATTGTCGTCTGGAGCTGGCCCGCCGCTACCTGGCGCAGGGGTACAGCGTGCAGCAGGCGGCGTGGATGTCGGGTTATCAACATGCCACCAATTTTTCTACCGCCTTTCGCCGCCGCTATGGCATTACCCCCGGAGAGGCGCGCCAGACCTGTTAACCCTGTACTTCACCCTGGCATCCACCGGCCTGTAGACCAACGTTCCACCGTTGTGATGCGTTTTGTCACCGCGCATACGTCTCTTGTCATTGCGCATAACTGCCGCCGTTGGCAAAAAGGTAATAATTCTTATTTACAATAACAACGGCTTCTGGAGATTTTCATGTTCGCAAAAACGCGACTGGCGCTGATGATTGGCGGTATTACGGGTGGGTTTAGCGCGATAGTCCTGGCACAGGACACCACGCCAACAAAAGAAGAGACGGTGGTGGTGACCTCACAAATGCAACGTGGCGCAACCAAGCTGGAAACGCCGGATATCGAAACCCCGCAATCGGTCTCAATCGTGACGCGCGAGCAGTATGAAGAGCAGGGAGCCACAAACGTGCGTCAGGCGGTGAGCTACACGCCGGGTGTCTATGCCAACCAGATTGGTGCCTCCAGCCGCTTTGATTACATCGTCCTGCGCGGCTTCTCTGATGGCAGTCTGGATAACATCTATCTCGACGGCCTGAAAATGATGGGTGACACCAACTCGCACAGTTCGCTGGTGGTGGACCCGTGGTTCCTCGACAGTATCGAAGTGGTGCGTGGCCCGGCTTCCGTATTGTATGGTCGCTCTTCGCCTGGCGGGATTGTGGCGCTCAATTCCCGTAAGCCGTCGTTTGATCCGGGGGGCGAAATCAAAGTGTTCGCCGGAAATAATAACCAGCGCGGCGCGGCCTTTGATGTGACCGGCCCGGTGGATGATAACGATCGCGTTGCCGTGCGTTTAACCGGCATGACCCGTTATGCGGACTCCCAGTTCGATCCCCTGAAAGAAGAGCGCTATGCCCTGATGCCGAGCCTCACCTGGCGCATCACCGACAGCACGCGTCTTGATCTGATGGCCTATCTGCATCGCGATCCGGAAGGCGGCAGCCACTCGGGCTTACCGTATGAAGGTACTGTTGTCCCCCACGCCGGGCAGAAAATTTCCAATACCTTCTATGAAGGGGAAGACGATTACGACAAGTACGACCGCCGGGAAAATATGGTCGGCTACAACTTCGAACACGCCTTTGATAGCGGCTGGTCGGTACGCCAGAAATTGCGCTATCTGCATACCAAAGTGAATCTGAACCAGGTGTATGCGGCAGGCTGGCTGAACGATACCGAATTGAACCGCGGTTATTCTGGTTCTGATGAGAAGATGAATGCCATCACGCTCGACAACCAACTGGATGGCAGCGTGGAGACTGGCCCGGTTAACCATCGTCTGTTGATGGGGGTGGATTACCAGCGCCGCAGCAATAATGTGGCCGGTTACTATGGCGCTTTCCCGGCGATCGACGCGTTTAACCCGGTGTATGGCGCAGATCCGGATTACATCACGCAGTACAGCAGCGAGAAGCATAAGCTGGAGCAGACCGGGATCTACGTGCAGGATCAGATGTCACTCAATAAGTGGCGACTGACGCTGGGCGGCCGCCACGATCAGGTGAAGGTCACAAACGTTAATAAGCTCAATGATACCAGCGATACCCTGGATCAAGGCCATTACAGCAGCCGTGCGGCATTGCTGTATCTGTTCGATAACGGGATTGCGCCTTACGTTAGTTACTCAACCGCATTCACGCCGACCAGCTTTACCGATGAAAACGGCAAGATCCTGGAGCCGATGAAGGGGAAACAGTGGGAAGCCGGGTTGAAATTCGAGCCGGAAGGGACGCAGACGATGTACAGCGCCTCGGTGTTCCGCATCAACCAGAAGAATATCGCCACCAAAGAAGAGCCGACCGATCCGTACCGTTCTATCGGCGAGATCGAATCCGAAGGGGTGGAGCTGGAAGCGGTGGGGCAGTTAACGGATAACCTGCGCCTGCAGGCGGCCTATACCTATACCGATATTCGTTATAAGAAGAGCAGCCCGGAAGAGCAGGGTAAGCGCGCGGTCTATGCACCGCGTAATCAGGCCAGCGCCTGGCTGAGCTACGATGTGAAGAGCGGGCCGCTGGACGGGCTGACCGTCGGTTCCGGCGTGCGCTATGTGAATGGCATTACCTCGGATCGCCAGAATACGCATACGTTGCCGTCCTATACGCTGGTGGATCTGGCGGTCGGTTATGACCTGTCGAAGGTGGGCCTGAAAGGGCTGAGCGCCCAGGTTAACGTCAATAACCTGACGGATAAGAGTTATATCGCCGCCTGTAACTCGCTCTCTTACTGCTACTTTGGCGCCGAGCGCAGCATTGTGGGCAGCCTGTCGTATAAGTTCTGAATGTCCTGAGACGTCCCGGGTGGTGGCGCGAATGCGCCTTACCCGGGCTACGGTTGTGGGTATTTGGTAGCCCCGGTAAGCGAAGCGCCACCGGGGACAATCACAACATTCTGGGCGAAAGGGGAGATTAACTCTCCTCCATGGCAATATGCATTGCTTCGCCCAGCTTCGAAATGGCTTCGCGATACCGCTCGGTCAGCGGAAGGGCACAGTTAATGCGCAGACAGTTGCGGTATTTCCCTGAGGCGGAAAAAAGCGAGCCCGGCGCAATCTGAATTTTAAGCCGACAAAGCTGGCGCGATACGCAGAGCATATCCACCCCTTCCGGCAGTTCCACCCACAGCATATAGCCGCCTTTTGGCCGTGTGACGCAGATTCCGCAAGGGAAATACTGGCGTATCCAGCAGGTGTAGGTTTCCAGGTGCTGCTGATAAAACTGGCGCATCCGGCGAATATGGCGATGGTAGTGGCCGTCACGAATAAACGCCGCCATTGCCAGCTGATTGGTGGGGACTGTGCTACCGATGGCGGCATATTTCATATGCAGCACCCGATCACGGTAACGGCCCGGTACGATCCAGCCCACGCGCAGCCCTGGCGCGACCGATTTCGTAAACGAGCTGCACAGCAGCACGCGGCCATCAATATCAAAGGATTTAATAGTACGCGGGCGAGGATAATCGGTAACCAGCTCGCCGTAGATATCATCTTCAAAAATCACAATGTCATGGCGCTGCGCCAGCGACAGTATCGCCTTTTTGCGCGCATCCGGCATGATCGATCCCTGCGGATTGCTGCAACTGGGTACGAGGATCACCCCTTTGATCGGCCACTGCTCCAGCGCAAGCTCCAGCGCCTCAATGCTCATACCAGTATCCGGATCGGTTGGGATCTCCATCGCTTTGATGCCGAAACCGCGCAGCAACTGCATGGTGCCATAGTAGGACGGGGATTCCACGGCCACGATATCGCCCGGTTTACATACCGAAAGCAGGGCGATGCTCAGTGCGCCGTGGCAGCCGTTGGTGATAACAATATCCTCCGGATCCACTACCGTACCGCCATCGACCATCAGACGGGAAATTTGCTCGCGCAGTTCGCGCCGTCCTTGCAGGGCGTCATAGCTCAGAATGTCACACTGATTATGTTGCACCAGCCGCGCCATTTCACGCCATAGGGGTTTCAGGGTCGGCTGCGAAATGTCCGGCGCGCCGCCGCCAAAATTGAGCATCTCTTTGTCCGAGCGGGCATCCAGCAGTGTGAGTACTTCATCCCATTGCGTTACTTCTACCGGGCGTTGAACCGGGCGCGATATGGCGGGCACCGGTGGTTTGGCTTTGCGCGGGGCGACAAAATAGCCCGAGCGCGGCTGCGGTGTAATCAACTGTAGGTTTTCCAGCACCTGATACGCCTGCTGCACGGTGCTGATACTCACACCGTGTTCCTGGCTCAGATTTCTGACTGACGGCAATTTCTCGCCATGACGGTAGAGCCCTTGTTCGATGCGCTCCGCCAGTAAGGTGGCCAGGTTTTCATACCGTGTCATGCTGTATCCTTTTTTGTCACCATACAGATTATAAAACCAGTACAGACAGAGAGAAAAAATACCGTTCAGATACAGTTGTAGGCGATCTGTATGTTAAAGAAAAGTAATTTCTGCGTCTGTATTGCATACAGGAATTCCAGAGAAAATAGGGCTCTGTTCTGGTGAGGAGAGACGCGATGGAATTCTTTGAAAATAGACCGAAACGACCGTATGTCGGGTTAATGCAACTGTGGCATTGGATGAAGAGAAAATGGGAACTGCGTAAGACGCGGATAATTTTGCGTAATCTCAGCGATGAGCAACTGAAAGACCTGGGATTACGTCGTGACGATCTGGGTTATTGATCCCCCCAAAAGTGCGGAGATAACATCTTGTTATTTTCCGCCTTTTATGGCGTAGACTATGCTTAATGCCATCATCACTACGGGGGATTCACCATGCATTACATGGGCAGTAAAGACGACGATAAAAAAGAGAACGAAGGCGGCAACGTCACTCAGATGATGCAACAGAAGTTGCTGGATTCGCGCTCGATCATTATCTCCGGTGAGATTAACCAGACGCTGACCGAAAAAGTGGTGACCCAACTGCTGCTGTTGCAGGGGATCAGCGATGCGCCAATCAAAATCTACCTGAACAGTCAGGGCGGGCATGTTGAAGCCGCAGATACCATTCATGACATCATTAAATTCATTAAGCCGGAAGTACACATTATCGGTACTGGCTGGGTAGCGAGCGCCGGGATCACCATTTTCCTGGCGGCGAAAAAAGAGCATCGTTACGCGCTGCCGAATACCCGCTTTATGATTCATCAACCGCTGGGGGGTGTGCGTGGCCAGGCCAGCGACATTGAGATTGAAGCGAAAGAGATCATCCGCATGCTTGAGCGCGTGAACCGTCTCATCGCCGATGCGACCGGGCAACCGGTTGAGAAAGTGAAACAAGACACGGACCGCAACTACTGGATGAACCCGCAAGAAGCGATTGATTACGGCATTGTCTCCCGCGTAGTAAATCACTACGGCGACCTGAAGCTGGATTAATTTCCCCTCTCCTGATCCCCTTCCTGTGCGAGGGGGATCAAATCCACGTTATTTCCTTTCACCGTAGAAAAAATTTCACTTCTCCGAATGCGCTAAATTCTTCACACTGTCGGCGATGGTGAATACGGAGAAACGGCATGAATAAGAGTTATAAAGCCGCACTGGTGATGATAGCGACGCTCAGTGCGCCGGTAATGGCAGAAAACAATAGCACCACGTTTAACCACAAAGATTGGGAAGTCGTTTGTGATAACACCCTGACCTGTCGCGCCGCGGGTTACAGCAAGGAAGAAGAGGCCAGCGGGTCGGTACTGCTGGTACGAAAAGCGGGTGCGAATACCCCTCTGGTTGTCGATGTTGTGCTCGCGGAAATGGAATCTGATGAGACCTCCGCGCAGCCCAAACTGGTCTTGTGGATTGATGACAAAGAGATCGGTGAAGTTGAGCCGGAAGACAGTGATACCTGGCGGTTGTCACCCGCGCAGACCCAGGCGCTGATCGAGGCGGTAAAAGGCAGTGGCAAAGTGGAATTTAAAGGCGGTGCGAAGCCGTTCGAGCTGTCTGGTGATGGCGCGACAGCGGTGCTGCTGAAAATGGATGATGTGCAGGGGCGTCTGGACACCCCAGGCGCGCTGGTGAAGAAAGGGGATAAACCGGAAAGTAGCGTACCGGCGGCGAAAGAACCCCCGGTGATTCAGGCGGCTAAAGTCAGCGATGCGCAGGAACGCGTGCTCAATGAAGCGGAAGTCGCCGCGCTTAAGCCTAAATTGCTTGCCTCATTACCCAAAGACACCAATTGCGAGCGTCTGAAATCGCCGGACCCGCAGGCGGATGAGGGCGATAACGATATCAGCCTGACGCCGCTTGACGATACCCATGCGCTGATTTCCACGCTCTGCTGGCGCGCGGCCTATAACGAAGGCTATGGCTTCTGGGTTATCGACAGCAAACTTGCTGGCGAGCCTGTGCTGGTGACCGATTCCGCTTCCGATTACAGCGATGGCCTGATTTCGCTGGGGCAACGCGGCCGTGGTATTGGCGACTGCTGGGCATCCGCTGAATGGGTGTGGGACGGTAAAGCATTCACCCAGAGTAGTGAATCCACCACCGGTATGTGCCGTTACATTCGCGCTGGCGGCACCTGGGATCTCCCGTCGTTTGTCGCCCAGGTTAAAGAGCCGGAGTAAGGCGCCGCCGCAGCCTGGAAAACCCCGGTGGCGCTAACCGGGGTTACGGATGGTGCGGACGGTAGCCCGGATAAGGCGCAGCCGCATCGGGGAGCTTCATTGAGGGCGTTATCACTTCACATGTACGCCAAACCCGCTCTCACCTGGTGCGATATCCGGACGCAGGGTGAGCGCGGGTATGGTGTAATCCCCGGCATTCTGCTGGCGGAAAGGCAGCGGCTCTGTCTGCCAAAGCGTATCCAGACGCTGTGCCAGCTGCTGGCAATACGCGGCATATTTCTTATCATCTGTTTTGCTGGTGTGATAAATCACCAGTGGCGGCAACACGTCGAAGCCCGGATAAAACAGCATCCCGTGCTGGATGGGAAACAGAATATCGTCGATAGGGCCGTTGATCCCGCGCGGGCTATAGTGTGATTCCCAGCCGCCTGTTGTCACCAGCAGCATTGCCCGTTTACCTGAGAAGATTCCCTCGCCGTAGCGATCGCCCCAGTGGGTATCGCTGTGCTCACCCACGCCATAGGCAAATCCACAGGCGTAAACCCGGTCGAACCAGCCTTTCATAATGGCAGGCATCGAAAACCACCAGAGCGGGAACTGGAAAATGACCGCGTCCGCCTGGCGTAATTTCTCCTGCTCGCCAGCAATATCCGCACTTTGTAAACCCTGCTCAAAGGCCTGTTTTGAGTCCAGTGACGGGTGGAAATAGTCGCCAGCCAGTGGGGCCAGCGTATCGTTGGCATCCAGCTGTGCTTTCCAGTTCATGGCGTAGAGATCGGAAACCTGCACACGGTGCCCGGCTTTTTCCAGATGCGAAACGGCAAAGGTATTCATTGCGCCGTTCAGGGAGTGGGCTTCGGGATGAGCATAAACAATCAAGACATTCATCGTATGTACCTGGTGTTGAGAAAGTCACTCCACGGTAGTGAACTAAACGGTATAGTAGAAATTAATTACTGTTATTACAGGTATAGTCATGGTTAATTTCCGCCGTATCGATTTGAACCTGCTGATGACGCTGGATGTACTGTTGACTGAACTTAACGTGACGCGGGCCGCGCAGCGGCTCAATCTGTCGCAGCCTTCGGTCAGCGTACAGCTTGCCCGCCTGCGGGAGATCTTTGGCGATCCGCTGTTGCTGCCAGGGCCGCGCGGCATGCAGCCCACCGCCCGCGCCGATGAACTACGATTGCCGCTGCGTCAGGCGCTTGATGCGCTTGAAAGCGCTGTATCGTCCGGCAGGACTTTCGATCCGGCAAGGGCCGATCTGACCTGGCGGATCGCGGCCACGGATTACACCGAGTCGGCCGTGGTGTTGCCTGCGCTTAATCGTCTTCGGTCGGCTGCGCCAGGCACCCGGCTGGCACTCTTCGAACTGAACCCTGCACAGATGTTGCGCCAGGCAGAGCGTGGCGATGTCGATCTGATCTTTCATACTCGTGAAGGATCGCCGCCTTCCCTGCATCAGCGACTGTTGTTTACCGAACGCTATGTACTGGCCGGGCGACTGAATCACCCGGCCTTAAAACGGCGCCCGACGCTGGCGCAGTTCTGCACGCTGGAACATGTGATTGTGTCGCCGGAGGGCGGGGGCTTTAGTGCGATAACCGACGAAATGCTGGCAAAAAGTGGGCTGACACGGCGTGTGGTTCTCTCTGTGCCACATTTCCTGTTTATGCTGGAAGCGCTGGCGACCAGCGATCTGGTGGCCGTGCTGCCGGAACGTCTGGTGAAAAAGTCCGGGGCCTTGCAGGTGGTGGACCCGCCCGTGCCGCTGCCGGGGTTCGATATGTTGATGCTCTGGCATGAGCGTCTGCACCGCGACCCGGCGCACCAGTGGCTGCGGCAACACTTACTCGACTGCCTTTAATTTCTGCTGAGATAATAATATGTTAAAAGGCCTGAATCACCTGACGCTCGCGGTCAGCGATATCGCCAGTAGCGTCGATTTTTATCATCACCTGTTGGGGCTGCCTCTGCATGCACGCTGGGATAGCGGCGCGTACCTGAGCTGCGGCGAGCTGTGGCTCTGCCTGTCGCTGGACGCCCGGCGGCGCTACATTTCTCCGCAGGAGAGTGACTACACCCACTATGCCTTTAGCCTTGATGGAAATGATTTTGCCGTGTTTGTGGCACGTCTTGCGCAGGCGGGGGTGACGTCATGGAAAGAGAACAAGAGCGAAGGGGAGTCGTTCTATTTTCTCGATCCGGACGGACATAAGCTGGAAGCCCATGTGGGCAGCCTCGCGCAACGTCTGGCCGCCTGTCGCGCGAAACCGTACAAGGGCATGATGTTTTTTGACGAGTAGTCCCCGATCAGCGCCGCGTCGCGCCGCCGGGGAAATAGTCTCCCTTATCCCAACCAGACAGACAGCTCCACATCCTCATTAAACGGCGTGGACAAATAACCGTTTTCTGGCGAACGGACTTTTTCCAGATAGAGTGGGTAATAATCGGCGTTATCGGCGACGATCAGCGCACCTTTCCTCAGACGAGGTTCCAGTAAATCCAGGATCTCCGGGTAGAGCGATTTCGCGCCGTCAAGCAGAACCAGATCAATCGCATCAGGCAGATCCTGGCGCAGGGTTTCCAGCGCATCGCCTTCGCGGATCTCAATCAGGTCGCTCACGCCGCCCAGGTTAAAATGTTGCCGTGCGCGCGCCGCTTTGGATGGTTCGAACTCACAGGTAATCAGCCTGCCGCCGCCGTTATCGCGCAGCGCCGCCGCCAGATGCAGGGCTGAGATCCCAAACGAAGTGCCGTACTCGACAATATTGCGCGCGTTGCTGTTGCGCGCCAGCATATACAGCAGTGTGCCGGTCTCTTTTGACACCGGAAGCCACAGATCTTTCAGGCGCCCGTAGAGATCCCGGTAGTCAGTTTTGCTCTGTAACAAGCGCATCTGTTCCTCTTCGGAAACATTATCCAGCGCGGTGCTGGTGGTTGCTTCGGCCTCGGCAAACAGACGCTCCAGTAACAATGACAGCGGCGCGGTGGTGAGGGTGGTCATGGTCATGCAGGTCTCCAGTAATAAATGTGACGAATTATTCGCATTCAGAATATGATGGATTCGTCATATTCACTATTCGCATTCCTTTAGCCGGAGACTCTACAAATGACATCCCGTTCAACCCCGCGTATTTCCTCACGTAAACAGCCACGGCAGGCACGTTCTACCGCGCTGGTGACCGCAATTCTGGAAGCCGCTATTCAGGTTTTAGCCGAGGAAGGGGCACCGCGTTTTACCACCGCGCGGGTGGCGGAACGTGCCGGTGTGAGCATCGGGTCGGTGTATCAGTACTTCCCCAATAAGGCCTCGATTCTTTTCCAGCTCCAGCTTGAAGAGTGGCAGCGTACGACCGCAATCCTGCGGGATATTTTGCAGGACACACGTACTTCGCCGCACCAGCGTATACGCACGCTGGTGCTGGCCTTTGTGCGCTCGGAGTGTGAAGAGGCGGCGATGCGCACCGCGCTTGATGACGCCGCCCCCTTGTATCGCGATGCGCCTGAGGTGATGGCAGCAAAAGCTGCGGGGGAGGGGATTTTTCAGGCTTTTATGCAGGAGGTGCTACCGAATGCGACACCAGCAAAACAGGCGCTGGTCTGTGAACTGGTGACCACCACCATTGGCGTGGTGGGCAAGGCGTTTTCGACAGCGCCACGTAGCGAGGCGGACATTGCCGCATTTGCGGCGGAGCTGGGGGAAATGGTGTGCGGATATCTGCAGTTGAAGGAAGAAAAGTGACGCGGCGGCGATTGAAAAATCATTTGTAAGGTTTATATATATCAGGTCGCCATAATCTGAGGAAATCTATGGACGGGGAAGGGAGTCAGCGGTTATTGCAGCCGGGCGAGATCCGTCTGGCCAGAAGTGTTTTCGGTAATAGTATTGAATATCACAAAATCTGGGTGCATCACGATAGCTATTTCCCGTTTGGCTTACAGCCCCAAAGCGCGGGAATGGCGCCCGATGGCGAACTCTATTTTCGCGAATGGTACCGGAACGATTTTTCGCGAGAGTCTCATCCTTTCCAGCATATATTTATTCATGAACTCAGCCATATCTGGCAGCGTAATCGCGGCATGAATGTGCGTGTTAATGGCTTAATCAGTGGGCTGGTCAGCTATCGCTATCATTTAAACGGGCAGCCGTTACGACGTTATTCGATGGAGCAGCAGGCGCAAATCATTGCCGATTATTTCATTCTCAAAACTTACGGCTATGCTTCCTGGGTGGCATTAAGAGCGAGAGGCGATGTGACGCTGGACGGAGATCTCCGTGAGTCCCGCATGTTGCCTGAATATCAAAAAACATTGCAGGGGTTTCCATGGTGCTAAGAAGGGGGATAACACGCGGTATATTATTACTGGCGTCCCTGGTGGCACTGACGGGTTGTCCGGGTTCAGGCGACAGGCTAAGAGCCGATGAAACGACTTCGGTGAGACGTACAGCTAATAATGACGTCTGTTTTGCTGTACATAATGCACAAGATTACCAGCCTGTTTTTATCTCTATTAATCACCGCGCCATTCCGCCGCCGAAACAAAAATATACCCTGATGCCGCCTTTAACGGTGAAAGATGCGCAACTGTGTATTCCACCCTCTTTCTATACTTTCACCGGTAACGGGCAATTTATCGTTAAGTACATCCTTAAATCGAGAACCCAAAGCCTGCCAGCGCGCAGCGTCGTGGTCGGGGTTGAAGCTTTAAAAGGGGAAATTTACGCCTTCCCCCTGGCGAATAATGAAATAACTCGCTAAAGGATGATGTTAAGACGGAACAGTAAAAGGAGGCTCCATGGCCGGTTCTCTGGCGCTGGCGGCAGGCCAGCTTTCTCTTAATGCGTGGCAGGGGAAGTGGGATGAGGTCCTGGCTATCCTCGAACAATATCCGTCGCTGATTAATCATGTTTCTCAGGGAAAAGGGTATTCCGCACTGCATCAGGCTGCGTGGCACGGTGCGGATTTAACGGTCATTGGGCGCCTGGTGCAGTACGGCGCGGATACCCAACTCAAGACACACGATAAACAGCAAACGGCGTATGACATTGCCGTTAATAAGCATCCTCAGCGCGAGGATCTGCGGTTTGTGCTCCATCCGGCACCGCGCACACTCGCCCAGTTGATGCGTAAGATTTTCTCCCAGGGCATGCCGGAATTAATGCATCACCCCGATAAGTTGTTGATGGACAATCTGGTGATGTTGCTCAGTGATGAAGAGTGTGTTGCCCCCACGGCGAGCGCGAAGGAGCGCTTTTATGGTGCCTTTCTGGCGATGACGGGAACATCGCTCTCTACACCTTTTGAACCCCACGCCTCGATTCCCCCGAACTGGTGGGTGAATACCGATTACTGGCGTGATGAATTTTTACCTCAACTGCTGGCGCTGGAAAAATGCAAATCATGCATTCCGCTGGAACACAGCTGGGCGACGATCGGCGATCTGCTTACACCGGAACTCTCTGGCTGGGGACTCCGGGGCGATCCCTGGTTATGGATGGAGATGCGCAAATCGTTATCCCGTGTCCCGCTGCCGGACACGCTAAAAGATCTGACCGCGCTGCTGCGTAACGTTGTGCTCGCGCGAACCAATTCATCCATGCTGGATGAAGATGCCGTTTATGTTCCGCGTTTTTGTCGCGGCGGTATGAGCAGCGGCCATATTTCACTGCGTTTCTGGGAACAGAAAGGCATCCCTGCCATTGTGCAGCGCGCCGGGTGGCTAAGGGAGATGTGGGGGGCGGGGGAGCGAGGGTAAGATGCATCTTGTTCACGAAACATGTTTGTTCATGCTGCGTGAACAATGGTCATTCGTGAACAAGAAGGTTCAGTTAACGCCCTTCAATGTCGTCACAACGTACTTGCGATTGCACAGATAAAGGGTGTTTATACTTGTTTCCAGCATACCGGGCGAAGAGGCTGGATGGTTTCACCGAAGCCTTTAACCTGCGCCAGATATTGCGAGCTATGCTCAAAGCGCCATGAAAATTGCAGGGTATCCACAATAACTTCCTTCACCCACCTTCCACTTCCGGAGAAAACCAGCGCAAGACAACTGTGCCTCCCGACGGGCGAGGATACGTTCCGTGCGCTTAAAATTTACGCATATTGCCTCTGTGGAATGAGTGTGTAGGCTGAGGCTTTGTACGCAAAATCTGCAGCAGGCGACAACGCGTTGCGTCCGATATTGCGCGTTTCTCCTGCTTTTCAGCATGACGAAGAGGGAGAGAAAGCCATGAATACCATGAAAGCCGCAGTCTATTATCAGCCAGGCAAACCGGATGTTCTGCACTATCGCGATCTGCCCCTGCCTGTTTGCGGCCCGGATGATGTCCTGGTGAAAATTGAAGCCATTGCGCTTGAAGGCGGTGATTTAATTAATCGCGCCACCGCAGCACCGGAGCCACAGGGGACCGTGCCTGGTTATTCGGCGGCGGGCAGTATCGTTGCCGTCGGCGCAAACGTGAAAGACCGCCATCCGGGCCAGCGGGTCGCAACCATTGCCCTTGCCGGTTCTCATGCACAATATCGTGTGGCCCCCGCAGCGTGGTCCTGGATTATCCCGGATGGGCTGGATGTGGCCGCCGCTGCAGTCATCCCCGTGAGTTTTGGTACGGCTGCGCGAGCCTTGTTTTCACGCCTGAATCTTAAGGCCGGTGACACGTTGCTTATTCAGGGCGGGGCCGGTGGCGTTGGTATCGCGGCTATACAACTGGCAAAAGCCCGGGGCGCACGCGTGATGGCAACGCTTTCCGGTGGCGAGCGTGTCGGGCTGCTTACTCAACTCGGGCTGGACGTGGCGCTGGACTACCGCCAGCAGGACATCGTGGCGGAAGTGAAGCGGCTGACGGAAGGCGCCGGGGTGGACAGCGTATTGGATCTCGTGGGGTCAACACTGGATCAATCCCTTGCCTGTCTGCGCGAATGGGGAACCGTAGTGCTGGCAGGCAATGCGGGTGGAACTCCGCATGTCGATTTGTTGGCCTTACAACAAAAGAATCAATATCTTAGCGGACTGTTCTGGGGGCGAGAGCTTTCCCATGACGAGGCCAGAGCGTCTGTCGATAAGCTGCTTCTGGACGCACGGGACAAGCGATTTAGCGTCGTGATCGACAAGCAGTTTGCACTGGCTGACGTAGTGGAAGCACATCGCTATGCCGAGGAAAATCCTCTACTTGGTCGCATCATTCTACGCCCCTGAACGCAACGCCAGCCTGCGTGGCTGGCATTTATCTCTTTCGCATTCCATGCTCTTTCACACCTGCGTTTCTTGATACTTATCATGATAACTATTATTCTCCTCCCGGCTCAATGAAGGATCTCACATGACAGAAGACGAACTGTTTGCCCGCAGGCCGCTGGGAATGCGAATGGCGATGATTGTGCGCCAGTGGCGCGCCACGATTGATCATGCGCTTTCCGATACTGGCCTCACTCAGTCTGGCTGGACGGTTCTGATGCAGCTTAGCCAGTTGGGCGATAACGTCTCGATCAGTGAACTGGCGGAAGTGCAGGGCATCGAACTGCCGCCGCTGATGCGTACCCTCACGCAGCTTGAAAACCAGGGGTTGCTTGCGCGCACCACATCGCCCTATGACAAGCGCATCCGTCTGCTGGCGCTTACGCCGGAAGGCCATGCCATGCTGGAGAAAATCACCCGTGTGATTGAGGCCTGCCAGGAACGGGCGGCGCAAAACATCCCTGCTGAGAATATGCATATTTTCAGCGCTACATTGAATCAGATCGCCTGCAATTTGCGGATTATCCGCGAAGAAGATAACAAGACTAAATAAACCATGATGACGCCAGAACAAAAGTTTGCCCGCTGGGTAAGGGTGAGTATTGCCTCTTTCCTGTTGATGTTTGTCTACTTTATCGTTGCCGATATCTGGATCCCGCTGACGCCGGACTCCACCGTGATGCGCGTGGTAACGCCGGTATCGTCGCGCGTTTCTGGCTATGTCGCGAAGGTCTACGTGCAGAATAACAGTGTGGTGAAGAAGGGCGACCTGCTCTACGAACTGGATACCACGCCGTTTAACAACCAGGTAGAAGCCGCGCAAATCGCGCTGGCGCAGGCGCGTCTTACCAATCAGCAGCTGGATGCGCAGATTGCGGCAGCCGAAGCGAACCTGAAAACCGCACAGCTCACCGCGCAAAATGACAAAGTGACCTTCGACCGCTATCAGCGTCTGGGGGCGATGCAAAACGTCTCGCAATCTGACCTGGATAAAGTTCGCACTACCTGGCAGAGCAGCGTGCAGTCGGTGAATAACCTCAACGCCACGATTCATGCTCTGACTATTGAGCGTGGCGAGCGCGATGACAGCCGAAACGTGACGCTGCAAAAATATCAAAATAGCCTTGAGCAGGCGCAGCTCAATCTTGGCTGGACGCAGGTGCGAGCCGAGGTTGACGGTAAGGTGAGTAACCTGCAACTGAGTCCCGGCTACTATGCCGCTGCCGGTAGCGCAACCCTGGCGCTGGTGCATGACAGTGCCGATATCGTGGCGGATTTTCGCGAGAAAAGTCTACGTCACACTCACGCCGGTACTGATGCCGCCGTAGTGTTTGATGCCCTGCCGGGCCATGTGTTTCACGGCCATGTCACCAGCAGCGATGCCGGGGTGTTAGCCGGACAAGAAGCGGTCAACGGAGAGTTGTCGCAACCGGAAACCTCCAACCGCTGGGTGCGTGACGCGCAGCGTATGCGCATTCACGTGGCGCTGGATGACGCGCTGCCGAAATCCCTGCCGACCGGCGCGCGTGCCACCGTACAGCTGTATAACAGCGAAGGGCCGTTTGCCCGTTTCTTCTCGGGGCTGCAAATCCATCTCGTCAGTTGGTTGCATTATGTCTATTAATACCCTGGCGCGCGTATTTACGCCGCACGGTAATATCGTTTACACGGCGAATGATTTTCGCCAGACGTTGCGCATTGTATTTGCCGGGATGCTCGCGCTGAGCATCTCAAGCTTTTACAACACCAGCTATGGCGTCTTTTATGTCGTCTACCCGGTGATGTTGCTTTCGCTGGTGCCGATGTTTAACCGCCACGTGGCAAAACAGTTTATCTTTAGCGCGGTGCTGAATTGCGTCGAAATGGTATTAATCATCGGCTATTTGTCGAAATGGCCGCTCATCATGACGCTGGTGGTATTTGGTCTGTATGTCATGCGGTTTCGCTTTATGAGCAAGGGGCCGCTGTTCCTGTTTGGCTCCGCCGGGGTGGTGTGTCAGAGCACGATGCTGAACTTCATGAGCTACCCGACCAGCGACTGGCACACGCTGATTTTCTCCAATATAGAAGCCAGTGTGATGGCGGTGGCGCTCAGCGCGCTGATGAATTATCTGATCCCGGATGTGGATCCACGCAATCCACCGCCACGGATCGAAAAAAGCGATGCCCGCGTGCGCCTTGAATCCCTGCTCTCCGGGACCGTGGCGACGATGATCTTTGTTGTGTTCCAGATAAGCGATCTCAGTGATTCCCTGTCAGCGCTGATGGCGGGTATTTTGATCCTGTTTCCGATGCATTATCGCGGCGCGGTGATGAGTTCGTTATGGCGTGTGGTGGGGGTAATTCTCGCCTGTCTGTATATCCTGCTGGTGCAGCTGATTCTCTACAATCACAGTAGCCATATGTTGCTGATGATGCCGCTGATCGGTCTCGGGCTGGCATTTAGCGCACGGCTGCATGTGATGGAAAAGGTGGGGGCGGGCGTCGGCTTTGCCAGCGTTACGACCATCGGCATTATGTTCGGGCAGAACCTGCACCCGGATACCGATCTGGTGTTCAGCGATCTTTATCGTATTGTGTCGGTGACGGTCGCCCTGTTGGGCACGCTGACGATGGTGTTTCTGGTGCACCTGCTCTTAAATCGCTTCGAGGCGACACGGTTTGTGATTGAAGATCAGTAGATCTTTTTCAGATCCATCTCTTCCTGGATGCGTTCACTCCAGGCAGCGTGGGTGCGAATGGCTTCATCGATCCCGGCGTTAAATAGCGTCGGGCCGATATTTTCAATCACGAAATCGACAAAGAATTCGGCGTCGAATTGTTCCAGTTCGAGGTCGAAGTTGTCGGCGCAGTAGCGTTGTAGCTTTTCACGAAGCATTTCGCGTTCACTGTGGCTGAGATCGATTTTGCTCATCGGTTTTCCAGGTCAGAGAAAAAGGACATCATAGCAGAGGTGCGTGATGATGCGGCCCCGGATAGCGGCGCAAGCGCCTTAATACACAGCCACCTGTTCAAACGTTTCCCCGTCGCAGCGGTAAATGGCCTGGGTCGCACCGGGCAGCACCCACTGCCGTTCGGCGCCAGGCTGGCATTGCAGGCGAATGCAGAGCCCGCAGCCACCACGCAGGGTGCGGGGAATATCCGCCACGCGAAACGGAACGCCGGATACCTGCAACAGTTTGCGGGTCTGTACGACGCCTACGGTGGAGTGAAACAAAAACAGAAACTCTTCCATCAGCGAGCCCACTGGCGCTGGCCAATCAGCGCTGCGCCAATCGCTCCCGCGAACTGCGCGTCGTCGTGGGTATGCACCGTCATTTTCAGATGCTCGCTCAGCATTGCCCGGAAACGGACGCAATGGCTTACACCACCGGTAAACAGCAGCGGACCCTGGGTGGTGAGCCGTGAAATAAAATGGCCGCTGCGCCGCGCCATCGCATTAATCACACCCGCCAGAATCGCCTCCGGTGCAACGCCCGCTGAGCGCAGGCTGATCACTTCTGATTCGGCGAAAACGGTGCACATACTGGTCAGCGGATGCGGCGCGATGCCATCGGTGATAGCGTCCAGCGCCTCCACTGTAGTACCCAGGGTACGGGAAATGACGTCCAGAAAACGCCCCGTCCCGGCGGCGCATTTGTCGTTCATCAGAAAATCGGTGAGATTGCCCCGTTCATCAAGCTGGATAACTTTGCTGTCCTGGCCGCCGATATCAATAACCGTGCGTACCTCCGGCAACAGCAGGCGCGCCCCCAGGCCGTGACAGGAAATCTCCGTTACCTGCTTGTCGGCAAAATCCACCAGTTGCCGCCCGTATCCGGTAAGTGTCAGGAACGGCTTCTCCTCCAGCCCATCCCGCAGGGCCTCCCACGCTTCCCGAATGCTGTCTGCCGGGCGAAACGAAGTGGGGCAGAGGAAACGCCGGACAATGGCGTTCCCTTCCAGCAATATCCCTTTGGTGGTGGTCGAACCGGAATCAATACCTATCGTGAACGTCACCCTGACTCCTTACAGCATCTCAATAAACGCGGCGACACGGGTGCTGAGCTGTCCGATGTCGGCGGTGGAGTAATCTGTCTCTATCGCCATATAGGGAATGTCGTGCTGCTGGCGCACGTGACGTTTGATGGCGAGAGATTCCACCGCGTAGGTGTGGCAGGCTTGTAAAATTACGTCCACCACGCCATCGGCCTGGTACTCTTCGACCATCTGGCTCAGTAAACGCAAACGCTCGGTATTAGGGGAAATGCAGGAGCAGCCAATCGCCAGATATTTGTCGGTCAGCGCGTCATAAACATCACCGTTTTCCGCTACATTGCGTTCGGTAGCTTTCGCCCCGGTGCAGTTTTCATAGCCCACCACCCAGCCACCGTTCTCTTCGATGGCGCGCACCACTTTTTCGGCCGCGCCGCCAATCGGGCAGCCGGTGATGAGGATACGCGGACGGGATTCCAGCCGCTTGCCCTGTTCCCACTCGGCCTTCACACGGGCGGTCATCTCATTGAGCTCGCTGATTAATGCATTTTTATCGAAGCGGAAGGTCGCGCCGTAGACCACTTTCAGAATGTCTGCCCCGCTCAGTGCCGGGGGATTAAGCTGCCCCAGACGGTAGAAATCCGCTGTCGCCTGGCGTTCGCGGTTTTTCAGTATGATGGCGTCGCGCAGGGCGGCTTCGCTGATCGGTTGACCAAAGCGTTCCTCAATGTGCTGTTTCAGGCGCAGAATTTCCGCTTTCCACAGCGCCCGGGAGGCAGAATCCGTCGCGCTGTTGGGCAGTTGCATGACGTGGACCGCTTTGAAATCCGCCATATATTCGTACATTTTTTTCTTGCCGTCGCAGGTGGTTTCACCCACCACCAGGTCGGAGAAATAAAAGTACGGGCATTTGTCGGTTTTGCCGAAACCGTAGCTGCTTTTGATCAGCGGGCAGAGGTTACGCGGCAGATCTTTTTCTGCTTCTTCAATGGTTTCGTCATTGGTGGAACACAGTGATACCACGACGGCTCCCGCTGCCATCGCGATTTCCTGCGGCATAAAGGTACAGTAGGTGCCGACCAGAGGTATCCCCTGTTCTTTCAGTTCCATCACGGTGAGAAAACCTTTCTGACGGGCGTCGGAGAATTGTTCAAATACTTGCGGAAGTTCTGTAATAAGAGACATGATTTTTCCTTCCCCGTAACACGGGAGACAATGAAAAACGAGGCGGTCTGCTGCCGCCGAAGGGAGGATTATAACCTTGTTGAATATATGGAATTATTGATCTGCCGCGAGATTAGCGGCATTCGGAGGTTTTGTAGTGCTCTACCCGATGCACCAGACGTTTCAGACAGAGTATGGCAACGCCGCCAGTGGCCAGCGCCAGCAGATGAAACGGAATGCGTCCGCCGCCGGAGAACCACAGCCAGCGTGCGCCCTCAATGGAAATGGCCACGGTACTCAGTACTACAATGTTGAGCGACGCAGAGACGGTACCTTTCGGTAAGTTATTAGTGAATAGTGTAAATCGATAAAGGGTTGAGAAAATCAGCCCGATGCCAAAGCAATAGATACTGGTGCCGGTTACCGACCAGAACCAGAGGTGCGGAAAGAGCAGATTCCCGGCGAGCAACGTCACCAGCCCGATAAGCTGAACAGGCACGGCGCGGCGGATATAACGTGGATCGGTTGGATTTTCCACAAAGCGCATCACCACGACATTGGCGGCGATCAGTGCACCAAAGACAGGGATCTGCGCCCAGGCAAATTCCGCCGTGCTCATTCCCCCCGCATCGATCAGAATAACCGGCGAGACGGCTACCCAGCTCATGAGCGGAATGTAATAAAGCGCAAGCGTGGCGGCACCATTGAGAAAAATGCGGTTGCGAAATACCGCGCAAAAATCCTCTATCACACTCTTTGCCCGTAGCGGCGTCTCCTGTCTTTTAATGGTTTCCGGCATCGCCAGCAACAGTCCAAGCCAGGCCACAAAACCGAGGGCGGCGATTACCGCGAAAATGACCTTCCAGTGGACAAAGTGCATTAACGCCGCGCCACCCAGCGGCCCAATCACCGGGGCCAGCAGCACCGCCGAGGTGATAAGTGACATCAATTTGATGGCCTTAGTAGGTTCAAAGGCCTCCTGGACGGTGACATACCCGACCGTGGAGATAAAACAGATGCTGGTGCCCTGAATAAACCGTGCCGCCAGGAACTGCTCAAAGGTGGTGGTGAACAGCGTGGCAATACAGGCAAGGGTAAAGATAAGCGCTCCGGTCAGCAGCACCGGGCGACGCCCGATTCTATCGGAAAGGGGACCTAACGCCCATTGCAACGCCATACCGCCTGCCATGTACAGGCTAACAGAGAGTGGTGCGAGGCTAACATCGCCGTCAAAATCGCGCACCACCTCAATGATGCCCGGCTGGATCATGTCAGTGGTGAGGTAGGCGGCAAAATCATAGAGCACCAGCGCCATCGGAAAGATAAAGACCCCGGCGTAACGGGCGAAAAATACGGGCTTCCATGACATAACACGCTCCTTTAACGGCTTTTTTACCGCACGCCTCTATTGTGTGAGCAGACAATTTATATGTCGACGTTAATTTTGACGGTTTTTTAACCTGTGGGTAGCGAAAGCAGGGCGGGGATCTGCGAGAGCAGGTAGAGCACCAGGCCAATCGAGCCGCCCACCAGCGTGCCGTTGATGCGGATAAATTGCAGGTCCTTGCCAATGTTCAACTCGATCTGGTGCGACATATCGCGGGCATCCCAACTTTTCACCGTATCGCTGATATGGCGGGTGAGAAACGCGGCAAAATCTGGCGCGACGCTGTGAGCTGCCTGCTCCAGGTGTTCATTAAGAGAGGTTCGCAGTGCGCCGTCCGCCAGCAGCGTTTCGCCAAACCACAGCCCGGCTTCGGTGATGCGTTGTTTAATGCGGGAATCATCGGCCTGCATATCGGTTTTCATCCAGTCACGCAGATCACCCCACATCTCTCCCAGATAGCGGTTAAACGCGTCGTCTTCTTTCAGGTAGCGTTTAATGTTATCGGCCCTGGCGGCCATCTCCGGGTCAGTTTTCAGGTTGGCGATCAGTTTCAGCACCGCTCTGTCAAAGGCGCGGCGGATTTGATGTGCACTATCGTGGGTGACATCATCCAGTAGCGTGTTCACCGCGCGCGTGACCATTACCGCACTTTGTTCACCCAGCCATTCGGTGGGTAAAATTTTGGCCTTGCGGGGGTGTTCCGTTTTCAGCCAGCGCACAATCTGACTGGCAATAAATTCCCGGCTGCTCTCTTTTTGCAGTAACAGGATCATCTGGCCGATCAGGGCATCCAGCAGTACCTGGTGGCGCTGGTTTTTGGTCATGCTCTCCAGCATCAGCGCGCCGGTTTCGGTGAGGTCGACTTTATCGATCGCCCGATGTACCGCACGTTTAAGCAGATTTTTGATGCGTGTATCGTCCGCCAGTTCCAGAAATCCGCTCATGGCCTGCATCAGGTGCTGGCCGACACGACGGGCGTTATCCGGCTGGCTGAACCAAACGCCAATCATCTGTGCGGGTTGATGACGGTGAATGAGTGCGACCAGCGACTGGGTGTCGAGGAATTTTTCCTGCACGAACTGCCCGAGATTGTCGCCGATACGGTCTTTATTGCGCGGAATAATCGCCGTATGGCGGGAGATAAAGGGCAGGGGCACGCGGCGAAAGAGCGCCACCACGGCGAACCAGTCTGCCAGTGCGCCGACCATCGCCGCCTCAGCAATCGCCTTCACTCCGCTGACCCAGAAGTTGGGTGGCAGAAAAAGGGTGACGATGAAGATCGCTACCGCGATCAGCAGTAATGAGAGTGCCAGGCGTTTGGCACGTTTGAGTTCTGTGATTTTGTTCATGGTTTAAGCATAGAGCAGAGTGCCAGTTTCGCTTGGTTTTCAAGGTGAAGCACCGTTGCGGTGATTCCCCTCTCCCCAAAGAGAAAAGGGAGAAAGGCGGCGCAGAAAGCAAATATTGCATCTTCGTATGCCGGGGGTATGGTAGTCGCAGAAAAGATGGATAAAGGATGCTCTGACATGATGCTTATTGTGATTGCCGCTGTGATTGCCGCCCTGCTGGGCGGCGCGTTTGGCTGGCTTCTAACCCAACAGACGTTTACCCGAAAAATGGCCGCGCTGGAGCATGATCATGAGCTGGCGGAAGATGAGCTGGCGGCAACCAGGAAACTGCTGCGCGAGCAGGAAGCCAAAACCGACGCGGCACGCAATGAAAAGCACCAGCGTGATATCGACGTCAGCGCCATGCGCCAGCAAATCAGCGATTTGAAAGGGCGAGCGGATGAGGTTTTGCAGCGTCTGGCCAGGACGGAAGCGCAACTGGAAGAGGAGCGCCGTGTGTCGGCCCAGCTTGACCATGACTATACCGAACTGAAAACCACACTTGAGCAGCGCGAACACCATTTTCGCGAACAATTTGCCAGCCTGGAAGAGACCAAAAAATCTCTGTCGCGGGAGTTTGAAAATATCGCCAATAAGATTTTCGAAGAGAAGGGCAAAACCTTCACTACCACCAGCAAGAACAGCCTTGATGACATGCTTAAGCCGTTCCGCGAGCAAATTGAAGGCTTCCAGAAACGGATCAATGAAGTGCACGATGCCTCCATTCGTGGCAATGCCGATTTGAATGCAGAGATTAAAAAGGTACTCGATGTCGGCCTGAAAATGAGTACCGAGGCGACCAACCTGACCTCGGCGCTGAAAGGCGATTCCCAGCAGCGTGGCGCCTGGGGCGAGGCGCAGCTACGCCGGACGCTGGAGATGAGCGGTCTGGTGGAAAAAGAGCATTTCGAGGTACAGAGCGCCTTTACAGACGAAAACGGGCGCAGGAAGCAGACGGACTACCTGATCCGCCTGCCGGACAATAAGCACATCATTATCGACAGCAAAGTGTCGCTTAATGCTTATGACCGCGCCTGTTCGGCCGAAACGCCACAAGCGCAACAGCATGCGATGGATGAGCACATCATGGCGGTACGCCGCCACATCGATGATCTGGCATCGAAGGATTACACCGCTCTGGCGGGCATTCGAAGCCCGAGCTTTGTGCTGATGTTTATGCCTATCGAAGCGGCCTATATTGAAGCGCTGAAAACCAATAAGGGGCTGTTTGAATACGGTTACCGTAAAGGGATTGTGCTGGTGTCCCATACCACACTGATCCCGATTCTGCGTACCGTCTCCAACCTGTGGATGATTGAACGTAGTAACAGCGAAGCGCGGGAAATCAGCGAGCGTGCCGGGGAGATCTTCAATACCGTCTGCCTGGTGGCAGAGCGCTTAAGTAAGCTTGGCGGTACACTGACCACCGCCAGCAATCAGTACAACGCCACCGTAACCTCGCTGGTGGGTAGCCAGGGGCTGTATGGCAGAGTGGAGCGCTTTGGCAAACTCTCTGAGAAGGTCAACAAGGAGCTGCCGAAGCTGGAGATTTCTCACCGCGACTTCGAGCACGAACGGATGGCGATGATTGTTGAAGCGTTACAGGAACCCGAGGGGCTCGGGGAGGAGTCTGTCGCGCTGCCGGAAACCCCTTCGCAGGCCGTTAATGAACGTTAAGGTTTGCGCACCCTGGCCATTGTGCAGCGTATGAGAAGCCCTTTCCTGACTCTAAGTGAAAAGAAACCATGAGCGCTATTTCTGCAAATTTGTCCCGCTTTCGTGACGCTATTGTCAATTTTTCTGGTCGTAAAACGCCCGGCGAGTTACCCGCTGAATTTTTGCTGTCCCAGGAGGGAGACCTCGCGCAGTACTACATCCCCTTTGATGCGGTAAATACCCGTGCGCTGGTGGTGCTGGTGGGGATAACGCCAGGGTACGTGCAATGGTATAACGCGGTGACGACGGCACAGAAGGTGCTGCGTGGCGGCGGCGATGACGCGCTGGCGTTACGTGAGGCGAAAAAACATGGGGCTTTTAGCGGGCCACTGCGTAATAACCTGGTCAAATTGCTTGATGGTATTGGCCTGGCGCAGATGCTCGCGCTTGATTCCACGGCGCAGCTTTTTACCGACCATACCGGGTTAGTGCATTGCACCTCGCTCTATACCCAGCCGCTGTTTTTACAGGGCGTTAATTACAATGGTAAGCCGCATTTTTCCCGTTCCGCGTTACTGAGGGCGTCGATTGACGAGGGATTCGGCCAGGAGGCGGCGGCGCTGAAAAAAGCGGTATTTATTCCGCTGGGGCCGGTGGCGACCGAAGGGGTGAATCTGCTGGCAAGTCGGGGCGTGCTGGATGAGGCGCGGATTTTGTCGGGATTGCCACATCCGTCCGGCGCCAACATGGAGCGAATTAGCTATTTTCTCGGGCTAAAAACGCGCGACACGCTGTCGAGTCGCACTAATGCGGACATGCTGGATCAGGCAAAAGCCAGTTTACTGGCGAAGGTCGGTAAACTGGCTTTTATGTAGTGTAACGTCAGGCTTTCAGCCCGGCAAAGGCGTCGCGGATTTCCTGTTCCGGCAACTGGATGCCGATAAACACCAGCGTGCTGTGTGGCGGCTCGTCGCCCCACGGACGGTCCCAGTCGGCGCTGTAAAGCCGCTGTACACCCTGGAACAGCAGGCGGTTGGGCTCGCCATCAATCCACAGCATGCCCTTATAGCGCAATAGCTTATCGGCAAATGACAGCAGTAGATTTTCCATTACCCGTGAGACCGCACTGATATCAACCGGATAGTCCAGCTCTACCACAATGGATGAGACATCGTTCTGCTTGTCAGCAATAAAGTGGAAGCGTGGTTTTGCGGTGATGTTCTCTTCCAGCATAAAGCCGTTGGTATTAAACAACTGACTCAGGTTGATATCGCCGTGGGTGACAGTATAAATCGGCGCGCGGGCGTTGATGCGGCCCAGGCGTTCGCGCAGTTTTTCGCTTTCACCGGCGACATCGGTTTTGGTCAGCAGAATGCGGTCGGCATAACCTACCTGCGACTGGGCGATGGTGAACTGGTTCATCTGCGCATCCGCATGGACGGCATCCACCAGCGCGATCACGCCATCCAGCAGATAACGCTGACAGAGGATCTCATGGGAAAAGAAGGTCTGGATAATCGGCCCTGGATCGGCCATGCCGGTGCACTCGATCACCAGGCGATCAAAGGTGACATCGCCACGATCGAGACTATCGAGTAAATCCAGTAGCGCATCTTCCAGCTCGCTGGAGCGGGTACAGCAGATGCAGCCGTTGGTGAGCGTTTTGATCTGCGTGGCGCGGTCGCCAATCAACTGATCGTCAACCGGGACTTCACCGAACTCATTTTCAATAACGGCGATTTTGAAGCCGTGCTGCTCATTGAGGATATGACGCAGCAGGGTGGTTTTGCCGGCGCCAAGAAAACCGGTTAACAGGGTGACAGCAATGGGTGTCATGTTCTCTCCTTTAGCAGCAACGCACGCCACCTTCTCCACTTCCGCCGTAGCGCGCTTCCTGACGTTCGCGGAAAAATTCAGTGTATGTCATGCAGGGTTTATCCGGATGGTTAGTTTTCATATGTTCGACGTAGTTGTCGTAATCCGGGATGCCAATCAGCATTTTTGCCGCCTGGCCGAGGTATTTTTTTGCCTGACTTAAGTTATCAAACATAGCCCATCCTGATAAGAAAAAGCCCGGCGAGATGAGTCCGCCGGGCATTGTTCCCCTCACCCCCCGATTCTCTCGCCACAGGGGCGAGGGGGAAAGGATCGCACCCTACAGATCCCTCTCCCTTTTAGGAAGAGGGGGGATGAGGGGTAAAAGGATCAGTGATGTGAAGAGGTCTTCACGCCGCCTTCCGGTACCGGAATATAAGGGGTTTCTTTGTCGGTACGCACAGTGTTGTTACGCACGTTCAACCAGGTTTTGATCCCGTAGAAGATGATGCTGTACACAACCACCAGGAACAGAATACTCAGACCTGCGTTGGTGTAGTTATTCACCACGATATGGTTCATGTTGGCAATCTGCTGTGCGGTCAGCTCAGAGCCACCGGCAGCGATCTTCTCTTTGTACTGGTTAGCCATGTACAGGAAGCCTTCCAGTTGCGGGTTAGTGCTGAACAATTTCAGACCCAGTGCCCAGGTGGTGCACAGCAGCAGCCACAGTGCCGGAACCACGGTTACCCAGATGTATTTGGTACGCTGCATTTTCACCAGCACTACCGTACCCAGCATCAGTGCGACAGCCGCCAGCATCTGGTTGGAGATACCGAACAGCGGCCACAGGCTTTTCACGCCGCCCAGTGGGTCAACAACGCCTTGATACAGCAGGTAGCCCCACAGTCCAACGCAACCTGCGGTACCGACGATACCGGCGACCAGGGAGTCGGTTTTCTTGAGGAACGGTACAAAGTTACCCAACAGATCCTGCAGCATAAAGCGACCAGCACGGGTACCCGCATCCAGCGCGGTCAGGATGAACAGGGCTTCAAACAGGATACCGAAGTGATACCAGAAGCCCATGTCTGCCATCGGCATGATTTTGTGGAACACATGTGCGATACCCACAGCCAGCGTTGGCGCGCCGCCTGCGCGGTTCAGTACGGACGGTTCGCCGATATCTTTTGCCGTTTGCAGAATCTGCTCAGGGGAGATGACGAAGCCCCAGGAGCTAACCGTTGCCGCCGCGTGCGCAGTGACATCTTTCAACTGTGCCATAATCATCGGCGCATTATCGCCGCCCAACTCATGCAGGTTCGGCATTGTGATGCCAAGGCCAGCCGGCGGGGTGTTCATTGCAAAGTAGAGACCCGGTTCAATGATGGACGCTGCAACCAGTGCCATTACCGCTACGAAGGACTCCATCAGCATGGCGCCGTAACCGATAAAACGCGCATCCGTTTCATTCGCCAGCAGTTTCGGTGTGGTGCCGGAAGCGATCAGCGCATGGAAGCCAGAGACCGCGCCACAGGCGATGGTGATAAACAGGAACGGGAACAGCGCACCTTTCCACAGCGGGCCGGTACCGTCGATGTACTGCGTCACCGCAGGCATTTTCAGTTCCGGGTTGAGGATAACGATCCCCAGCGCCAGCCCAACGATAACACCGATTTTCAGGAAGGTTGCCAGATAGTCACGCGGCGCAAGGATCAGCCATACCGGCAGCAGCGCAGAGATAAAGGCATAACCAATCAGCGCAAAGGTAATGGTGGTGTCTTTGAAGGTCAGCGCCGGACCCCAGTACGGGTCGTGCGCGATGATGCCGCCGAAGTAAATGGAAGCCACCAGCAGCACGATACCAATTACCGACACTTCACCCACGCGGCCAGGGCGCAGGAATCGCATGTAGATACCCATAAACAGGGCAATCGGTACAGTGGAGCAAACGGTGAACACGCCCCACGGGCTTTCTGCCAGTGCTTTTACCACGATCAGCGCCAGAACGGCGAGGATGATGATCATGATTAAGAAGCAGCCGAACAGGGCGATAGTCCCCGGCACGCGGCCCATCTCTTCTTTAACCATCTCACCCAGAGAGGCGCCATTACGGCGTGAAGAGATAAATAGCACCATGAAGTCCTGCACCGCACCCGCCAGGACCACGCCTGCCAGCAGCCACAGGGTACCCGGCAGGTAGCCCATTTGTGCTGCCAGTACCGGGCCGACCAGCGGACCCGCGCCTGCGATAGCGGCAAAGTGGTGACCAAACAGGACGTAACGGTTGGTCGGAACGTAGTTCAGACCATCATTATTAATAACGGCTGGTGTTGAACGTGTCGGATCGAGCTTCATCACTTTTTGCGCGATGTACAAGCTGTAGTAGCGATACGCCACGAGGTATACAGAAACGGAAGCAACCACGATCCACAGCGCACTGACATGCTCACCGCGTCGTAAAGCAATGACGGATAAACAGAAGGCGCCGAGGATGCCGAGGAGCACCCAGGGTATATGTTTGAATAGCTTTTTAGTATCCATGTCAGACCTGATTATCAAGAAAAATGAAATCGGAGATGATGTGTTGAAAGACGGCCTTGCTGGTGACGATCATGGCAAATTACAAGCGTAAAAAGGGCGCGATCTGACTGAGCGGTACGAATAGCAGGGTAAGCGGTCAGCTAAGCGGATAAGCGGTTTTATACGGTGCTAAGCGGCTGAAAATATGTGATAAGGATCACTTGCTGCACGTTCTGCTGGCAGGTCGCAGGAGGGAAATCTGGCGGCATATGTTGCTGTAATGTTAATGACGCAAGCGCGTTTCAGCATGATTTCCTTTAAAGTTTTCTCTGGTCGGGCCGAAAATCTGTTACCTGGCTAATGGAAGATAGAAAACATGTTGAATCGTATGAAACTTGTCACCAGTTTACTTTTTGTACTGGGACTTTTTGGTCTTTTGCAACTCACATCTGGCGGCTTATTCTTTAACGCACTTAAGCACGACAAAGAAAACTTCACTGTGTTGCAGACTATCCGTCAGCAACAATCCACGCTAAACGCCAGTTGGGTGGCGCTTTTGCAGACGCGTAACACGCTCAACCGCGCCGGGATCCGTTACATGATGGATCAGAATCAAATCGGCAGCGGTGCAACGGTGAACGATCTCATGCAGATCGCCACTACCTCGTTAAAGCAGGCTGAAACGCACTGGAAAGAGTATCAGGCTTTACCTCGCGATCCGCGTCAGAATGAGGCTGCGGCGGCGGAAATCAATCGTACTTATGATATTTACCACAATGCACTCGCTGAGCTGATTCAGTTGCTGGGCGCAGGCAAAATCAATGAGTTCTTTGACCAGCCGACCCAGGGCTATCAGGATGCCTTTGAGAAGCCGTATCTTGATTACTTGCAGCAAAACGACCGCCTGTATGCTATTGCGGTCGAAGAAAGCAACAGCTCTTACTCCACTGCCGTATGGATAATTATCAGTGTCCTGGTGGTCGTGCTGGTGGTGATTGTTGCCGTATGGCTTGGCATTAAGCGTGGCGTTATCGGTCCGATGAATCATCTGATCGAAAACATCCGCCATATTGCCGGTGGCGATCTGGAACAGACTATCGACGTGCACGGTAGTAACGAAATGGGCCAACTGGCCTCCAGCCTTCGTCATATGCAGGCTGAGCTGGTGCGTACCGTAGGCGATGTCCGTAACGGCGCCGATGCCATTTACAGCGGCGCGAGCGAAATTTCGGCGGGTAACAATGATCTCTCTTCCCGTACTGAACAGCAGGCTGCTTCGCTGGAAGAGACGGCCGCCAGTATGGAAGAGCTGACCGCAACCGTAAAACAAAACGCCGAAAATGCCCGTCAGGCCAGTCATCTGGCGAAAAGCGCATCGGATACCGCGCAGAAAGGCGGCAAAGTGGTGGATAACGTTGTGCAGACGATGCGTGACATTACTGCCAGTTCGCAGAAAATTGCCGATATTATCAGCGTGATCGATGGTATTGCCTTCCAGACAAACATCCTGGCGCTGAACGCCGCGGTAGAAGCCGCGCGTGCCGGCGAACAGGGGCGTGGCTTTGCGGTCGTGGCAGGGGAAGTCCGTAACCTGGCCCAGCGCAGTGCGCAGGCAGCGCGTGAAATCAAGAGTCTGATTGAAGACTCTGTCGGTCGCGTTGAGTTGGGCTCTACGCTGGTGGAAAGCGCCGGTGAAACGATGGACGAAATTGTCAGCGCGGTAACCCGCGTGACCGACATCATGGGCGAAATCGCCTCTGCCTCCGATGAGCAGAGCCGCGGCATCGACCAGGTGGGCCTGGCAGTAGCGGAAATGGACCGTGTGACCCAGCAGAACGCCTCGCTGGTAGAAGAGTCTGCCGCTGCGGCAGCCGCGCTGGAAGAACAGGCCAGTCGTCTGACGCAGGCGGTAGCCGTGTTCCGCACCCGTCGTGTCTCCCGTGAAGCGCCAGTTGTGGCATCCACGCTGAAAACCGCATCCGCAAGCCCAATGCCGCGTAAAGCGGCGGGTGGTGACGATAACTGGGAAACCTTCTGATAAACCTCGCGCCCTGCTGACGTGGGGCGCGTTTCCTCTTTTTTCATCGTGCTATCCTTAGTTTTTATCCGGAGGAGCACTATGAATCTCACTGCCATTTCTGCCCTTCACTACAGTTGCGAACAGTTCGCCGCCCACCTTGGCGCGTGCTTTGAAGGCTACAGTGTCCCTTTTTCGCTTCCCCCAGAACGCTTTGCCCGGCGTTTTGGCGCGGAGGATATCAGTCTGACGGACTCCTGCATCTGGTGGAATGACGACATGCTGGCCGCGGCGGCGGTTATTACCCGGCGTGGCGAATCGGCAAGGCTGGGGGCTTTCTCCCTTATTCCGGCTTATCGCGGTAAAGGCTACGGTAAAAAACTGCTGACACCGCTGTTGCAGGATTTGCGGGCAAAAGGCGTTCGGCAAATGTGGCTGGAGGTGATTCAGGACAACCTGGCGGGCGTTGGGCTTTATCGCTCACTTGGCTTCGAGATTCGCCAGGCATTACACGGTTTTCAGGGGGCTGCGCGTCCCTGTGTTGATGAAAATTTGCTGCGTGAGATTAATCCGCTCGAGGTGGTCTGGCGCTCGGTGGGGGAAGTGAAAGGGGCGCTGCCGTGGCTGATCGACCCGCTCTCTGTGGTGTCGTTGCCGTGCAGGGCATTTGAGTATCGCAAACACGCCTACGCCATCGTTGCGACGCTGACAGAACAACCGCAACTCCGCTTTCTCTATGTTGAGCCGGAGTACCGCCGCAAAGGTTTTGCCCGTGAGATGCTGATGACCCTCAATCACCACTTCCCCGGGTTGACGACCAGCGTAGCGGTGCCGGAATCCTTCACCCCGCTGTTTGCGTCAGCGGGTTACTCCACGATGGACATCAGCCAGTTTGAAATGCGGGCGATGCTGTGATCGCCCGTTTATTCACTGTTGCTTCGGATCGTCGATAGGCTGGCGGGCCGGCACAATATAAGCAATGACTCCCGGAACCGCCACAAAGCCGCAGGTAATCAGCGCCTGGGGCCGTTCGGGCTCTTTTTTACCCTGCTGTTTTGATAATTTTGATTTCTACCATCCCGATACCGAGCTTACGTGGGGAGTGGCCGAGAATGTTCCCCTCATTGGTGGACTCGGGTTCCGGTGGCACAATCACCAGTGTATTACTGCGTGTCGGGTTGTTGAAACGCAACGTGGTGGTGGAAACATCGTTGCTCAGCATCAGCGTTTGCTCTTCATCACCTATCCTTACCGGAATAGGGCGGTTGGCGTTTGCACCATAAGCTTTTGCGGTGATCACCAGATCAAAGGATTCTGGTAGCGGGTTGTTAAACTCTATTTCGACTTCGTTGCCGAGCTGCGCATTCGACCAGCGCCCCCAGCTTTCCGGGCGAGAAATGCCGCTAAATTTTTTCACTTCCTCCGGTGCGCCCGCGACGTTGAAGACGAAGCTGTCGGCTTTGTAACGGATGTCGTCATCGACAATTTTCAGCATATCCACGTTCTGCTTGTAACGGTCAGTGCTGATAACGGTATCTTTGAAGGTGGTGATCCCTTTCCACTGATCTTTATCGACGGCTTGGACCTTCTGCTCACCGCCGAGCTGCCCCTGCGATACACACCAGTCGGTGGAAAGCGCCAGCTCCGGCGCCCACAGGCGGGCCATTTTGTAGCATTGATCAACCCAGACAAAGTTATCCCGAGGGGCGAAATCAGCGAGCTGGAAACGCAGCGGCGCGGAGTATTCGCTTTCCGGGATAGGCTCGACGCGTTTTGATGACACACGTACCAGCAGCGGAAGGCGGAAATTGCTGCCGGAAAAAGCAATCATCTTTTTATCGCGATCGATGGTGAAGTCCTTCATCTGTTTTGGGAAATTCCACAGGCGAATGATATCGGGCTTCCAGGCGACAATTTTCTCTTTCATATTCAGGAATTCACCGGAAAGCGACTGCCCGGACAAACTGCTACGCCCAAGACCGAGATAGTTATCGCCACCGAGAATATCCAGCACCGTGGCGCCGTTATCCATGGTGCTGCGCTTTACAGCCAGTGTGTTCTGCTCTGGTTCATCGCCACGCAGAACGAAAAACAGATTCTTACGATCCTCTTTATTCAGGTATTTCCACGCCGTGTTGTTCATGGCGAGATGGTCGGAGGAGACCACAATGACCGTATCTTTAAACCAGGGTGAGGCTTTTATTTTGTTAATTAACGCGGCGATATGCTGTTGGCTGCAGGTGACGGCGCTAAACGACTGGTTTGGTTTACCGTCGTAGCTATAGCTTTTACGACCGCAGCTGCGGGAGATAAAACCGTCCGGGTGGTGGGTATCAACAGTTAATGCAAACAATGAGAAACGCTGCCCGGAACGCGAAAGCGCCTCGTACTTTTTCCACACTTCATCCAGCACGGTATCATCGTAGAAGCCCCAGTCATTGCGGTATTTAGGGTCGCTTACTTCGCCCTTTAACTCTTCTGCGCCGACAAGATGATCAAAGCCATGCGATTTCAGAAATACATCTTTACCGGCAAAGCGCAGGTTTGCGCCCTGGACAAAATAGTTCTGGTAGCCGGAGTTTTTCAGGATGTCGCCAAGACATAGATTTTGGGGGAAAAAGCTGGAAACGGACGCAGATGCGTTACCTTCAAACGGCGCAAACAGTGGGATCCCACATTGAGAGGCGACCATTCCGGCAATGGTGTAATCCGTACCGGGCAATTGTTCCGTTTGCGAGAAGTCCAGACCTTCTTCTTTTAGTGCCCCCAGTTCAGGAGTCAGACCAGGAAACGCGACATCATCGAAATAGGTACGTTCCAGACTCTCGCCGTAGATATAGACCAGGTTCAGCTTCGGATTAGGGATCTTTTTCGCAGGTTCAAGATAATATTCTGCAAAATCAGGGTCGCCTTCACGGGATTGGGATTTGACGAGTTCAGTAATTTGATGAAATGCCGGGCTCGCATCCACGGAGCCGAGTGCCAGCAATAGCGCCAGCAGGCTGTAACCGAAGTGGCAGGGGTGATGGCGACGACGGCGTAGTATCCAGCCCAGAGCGCCGAAAACCACCGCCAGTGCGAGAACCAGGGCCGCACCTGGCAGCAGATATTTGCGCACCCCCGCGCCCGTGAGGCTATTGGTCAGCGTATAGATAACCGCATCATTGATTCCATCGCCAGTGAAGTAGTTACTGGCGTAAAGGGTGATGTTTAGCAGCACAAAGAAACCCAGCACCAGCAATACTGCAGTGAACCACCAGGTATTACGGCCCGCTTTAGAGGCGTAAATCGCCACGGACGCCAGAAATAAAACAATAGAAAGTAACTCGGACAACCGTCATTCCTCTGCGATACCAGCATCCTGCTGGCAGAAATCCTTTGGGCTTCAATTTAATTGCGATGTCATGTTGCTGCAATTGTAGTGTCATCTTTATACGGATTTATTCGGAATTGGTTTAGAAAGATTTAAGTATGACCGCGGTCGCTTTCTGTATGGGGAGAGTAGGCTGGCAGATTTAAGGCAGGCGTCGCGCCTGGGCCGTTGGGGCGGCAAACGCGACGTTTTTAACTCATGAGAGGAAGTTTACACCCTGTTTCAGAACAATATCACAGGCTTTGGTTTTCACTTTCTCCGCCAGCGGCGTGCTGCCAATATTATTCAGATTGAGCTGCTCGCCGTTTTTGGTGTTTAACATTCCCTGCAGGCCTTCGAGATAGTTAGTGTCCTTCTGTTGCTCCGCCTGAGTATTCAGGCCAAGCTTATCCAGTACCTGATTTTTGATGTTATCTGTGTTAGTCAGTGAGGCGAGCTTATGCCTGGCACAGTAAGACATAACGCCTGCTGCATTATTCATGGTGCCCGAGCTTAGTGACTGATTGCCGCCGTTGAGCAGACCCGTCAATGAAGAGAGGGACATACCGCCTTGCTGCTGACCTGCGCCGGAACTGCTCTGCTGGCTAAGCTGACTGGCTGCGCTGGAAAGATTTTCCTGCCAGGAAGAGGCGTAACTCGCGTGAGTGAACAATGCGCCGCTGGCGAAAGCGACGCAGAAAAGGTGTTTAGCAAAGGACATGGCGTGATCCTGGGGGTGGCCTGAAAGCGCCCATTATACACCTGCCCGTGTCCGGATTAAGGAGTGGAAAACTCTCAATACTCTTTGCCGGTAACGCGGCTACGGTAGCTGTCCCAGTTAAAGATGACCCATAAACTGTTGCCCAGGCGCATCCTGTCCATGACGCGTTCACCCAATAGCTTGTTCATCTCTTCCAGATTGCTGTTGGTGAGCATACCTGTCGGGCGTTTTGAAGAAGAACGACGATCGACAATCTGATTAATGATCACTTTTTCGTAGCGAGACTCGGTTTGCATGCCGATCTCATCGATAACCAACAGATCCACGCTGCTAAGATCGTTCAGCAGCTGTTCTTCGCTGCTCTCGCGGTTACCAAATGTCTCTTTCATGGCGGACATGATGTCAGCGACCGTGATGATCAACACGGATTTGCCGTGCAGTAGCAGTTCATTGCAGATCGCGGCCGCGAGGTGGTTTTTACCGGTGCCCGGTTTGCCGGAGAAGATAAAGCTGGCAATGTTTCCATCAAATTCGGCCACATATTGCCGCGCCTGGCTCAGTGCGCGCATCTGGCCTTCGCATTCCACTTTGTAATTATCAAAAGAACAGTTCTGGTGAAGCGGACGGATACCTGAGCGGTTAAAGGTGCGTTGCATTTTCATCGCCCGATTTTCGCGGGCAATCGCGGCAGCGCGGATCTTGCCCTGTTCCTTCTGCCAGGCCATGAGTTCCTCGCCGTTTTTAAACGCGGGCTGAGTATTGGCAGGCATCATCCGTTGCAGACGTTTCATCAGTTCAGCGACGTTTTTCATCGTTATCCTCTAAAACCTGGTGGAATTTGGCTGTCAGGCTGGGAAATCGCGTTAATGTCGCGTTTCGCCGCGCCGCCCTGGTTGGCGCGATTTATCTGGATGCTTCGCGCCAGTTTTTGCTGCCATTGCACATGGTGGAACACTTTCCCTTCTGCTTGCCAGTAAGCAATAAAAGCCGCCAGCTCTTCCGGCGCAACGGGGTGGGCAAGGGCGATGCCCCAAAGCGCCGCAAGACGCTGAAAATCCGCATCCGGCTGCCAGTCGGCATACATGGCAAATTTCCCCATTGGGACATTTACCGGCGCGGCGGCTGGCTCTTCGTAGAACTGATTATCCAGCGCGATATCACTGGCCGGGCGCGCCAGACGTGATTCCAGCGCCAGCAATTCTGCCAGACGATCAGGGGTAATGGCATAAAACGCAGGGCTGTTATTGGCAAAAACAGCGACTGCACCCCCTTCCGTTCGCGCCAGAACGCTTTCGTGATCGCGCATAAAATCATCAATGCCGATAACTGTAGAAGTCAGAATTCTGGAAGACATAGCGCGTTCTCAAACAGGGCAACAACAGAAAGACGTTCTGCGAAGATTTTCGCAGACATAATGACACATAGTAACACAGTGGAAGGCGGTGGGAGCAGAGACGAAAAAGCCGGGTTGCCCCGGCTGTGTGTTTTCCCAATGGTGCTGGCTGCCGGATCTTTGGCTAATGCCCGTCCGGCTTAGTATTACGCGATGATGTTTAACGTAACATCGACGTTGCCACGAGTGGCGTTAGAATAAGGGCAGACAATATGTGCGGCATCGACCAGTTTCTTCGCCTCTGCGGCGTCCATTCCTTCCAGGTGGATATTGAGTTTAACCTCAATCCCAAACCCGGTCGGTAGCGGACCGATACCCACTTCTGCTTCGATAAAGGCGTCTTTTGCAATAGCGATTTTGTCGCGACCAGAGACGAACTTCATCGCACCCAGGAAGCAGGCTGAATAACCTGCGGCAAACAGTTGCTCCGGGTTGGTGACTTCACCGCCTGCGCCGCCCATCTCTTTCGGTAAACCTAGTTTGACGTCCAGTACGCCGTCAGAAGAGGTTGCGCGACCTTCACGGCCACCAGTTGCTTTGGCTTTGGCGGTATAAATCACTTTTTCTAAAGACATAACAGGTTCCTTTTCGTAATTG
Source organism: Phytobacter palmae (assembly GCA_900112785.1). Taxonomy (GTDB): domain Bacteria; phylum Pseudomonadota; class Gammaproteobacteria; order Enterobacterales; family Enterobacteriaceae; genus Phytobacter; species Phytobacter palmae. The sequence goes on from FONB01000001.1 coordinate 330,803, forward strand.
TCGTTTGCTATAAAATAGCGCGCTATATATATGGTCGCATAAAACCGTCCGCAGTCGGGCTTATGCTTGCTGAAATTGTTGACGCAATACTTCGAGCTGTTGCTTTAACTCCATCAAAAGCTTGTGGTCACAATCGAATGAACACATGACCGCATTCGGTATCGCTTTTGCCTCTTGTTGCAATTCCCGACCTGCGTCACTCAGGGTAATAACGACCTGGCGTTCATCCTGGCGGGAACGTTGGCGAATAATGAACCCGGCGCTTTCCAGCCGCTTCAACAGCGGGGTAAGAGTTGCCGAATCCAGAAATAACCGTTCACCAATCTCCGACACCGTGACGTCATCTTGTTCCCACAACACCAGCATGACCAGATATTGTGGGTAGGTCAGATTCATCGGTGTCAGAAGCTGCCGATACAACTTGTGCAGCGCCAGGTTTGTTGAGTACAACGCAAAACAAAACTGGTTATCTAACGCGAGCTGCGCATTCGCGGGCGGAGTTGATTTCGTTTTCATGTTTTTGAATATAGATAGTGCACGATTTAATTGCAAGTTATTTTTTTAGGGGCAGATATAACGCAACACAACTTGTACCGCCATTTGTCGATAGTGCTGACGCTGCTGCTGTTGATCTTCATCCGCTTCGAAGAGCATTGAGAATGAATAACTGTTGGCAACGTAATGGAAACTAAAGCTACTGATCAGTCGATGAAGGTCGCGCGCGCAGACGTTTTGGTTGAAGAGCTGCTTTTGCTGGCCACGACGCAAAATATCTTCCAGCAGCGTCAGGGCGCTGAGATTGACTTCACGCAGCCAGGCCGATTGCTGGATGAAACGGCCGCGTTGCATGTTCTCCATGCAGATGATGCGAATAAAATCCGGGTGGTCGGCGTGGTAATCAAAATTACTCTCTACCAACTTTACCAGCGCTTCGACAGGCGGCAGTGTGGCGAGTTCAAGGGATTTTTCGTTGGCGCGAATGGCCGCATAAACATACTCGATAACCTGCAGGTACAGGTTTTCTTTGGTTTTATAGTGGTACACCACCATGCGCTTTGTTGTGCCGGCTTTTTCAGCGATTTGCTCCATGCGGGCGCCATTGAGCCCGTATTCAGCAAACAGGGTAATTGCGCTGAGGAAAATTTTGTCCTTCACTCGGGTATCGTCAAAACTGTCCGGTGAATAAATGCCATGGTGTTCCACATCCGCTCCTCGTCAGTCACAATCGGTTCGGGGGATTATCACCATGGCAAAGAAATAACTCAAATTTCACACGCGCGGGCGTTTTCGGTAAATCCACAGGCCGGGAATGGATAAGCCGATTGAGAGCGCGCCGACAATCGATGACGCTTTGAGAAAATTGGTCAACAAAAGAATCATCAGGTCTTCGTTATAACCGAGATGGCTGATCTTCACGGCGGAGATCATCGCCGTATAAGCTGATATCCCGGGAAACATGGGAATCACTGCGGCAACCGTAAAGACTTTTGGATGCGCGAGATACCAGCGCGACCAGCGAATACCAATACTGCCTACCAGCATGGAGGCGATAAACGTCGACCACTCAATGTTAAAACCCCAGGAAATTATGGCAAAGCGGGTACCGTGACCAATCGCGCCGAGCAGAGCGCACCAGGGCAGGGCGCGATGGGGAACGTTAAACACCATTGCAAAACCCACGGCCGGAATGGCGGCCAGTACCATGTCCTGTATCAGATTAAGCAAAAACCAGATTACATCCATCCGCGTAGCCCCCACATGGTCATAGCCAACACAACACCAATACAGGTAGCGAGAGTTAAGAGGCTGGCGATAGCCCAGCGCGCGAGGCCTGTATTGATATGACCTTTAAACATATCTGCGACGGAATTAATCAGCGGGAAGCCGGGGACCAGCAGTAAGACACTTGCCGCCATGGCGACCGTGGAGGTATGCAGGAAAGCTGGCAGTGTGAGCATAAGCCCGGAAATAGTGGTTGCCACGAACGCAGTGATACAGAAATTTATCTGCGGGTGCATATGACGGTTCGCCAGCATCAGTCGGACATACATCGCCGTACTGCTGGCGCAGAACGTGATAAACGCGCCATCCCATCCGCCATTATTAAGCCGACAAAAGCAGGCACAGGACAGGCCAACCATCAGGGTGACCAGCCAGCGCGGATAACGAAGCGGTTTGACCTGTGAAAAACGCTTTTCGACATCCCTGGCGTCCAGCAACTTGTGTTCCGTCATGATGACGATGTGCTGAACCTCGGTCACCACATGCATATTAATGCCGCGATCGCTGTTTTTTCGCGTCGACGTCAGACACTGACCATCTTTAATGGTAGTCAGTACAATGGCATTCGATGAGATAGAGCTTTCGACGCTATCCATGCCCAGCGCCAGTCCCAGACGCGTGGATAATTCCTCTACCAGTGCGCTTTCTGCACCGTGTTGCAATAATAAAAGGCCGCACTGGATACACAGACGTGTAATGGCGCGTTGTGTTGACTGGTCTTCTTGCATGATAGCCCTGGTAATGTTGCTCAAGGTCCACAAGGCGTGGCACGAAAAGGTACTTTTTAGCACAGGAAGCCCTGTATTTGGCGTGGTGATAGATCAAGATTCGCGTAATAAATCACAAAATGGTGCTTTTTTGCTGCTTACTGGCAGGATTGTGCGTCATTTACAGAAAGGGAAAGGTAAACCTGGGTGGCATGAGGGGTAAAACAATGGATTCATTTCGTTAGTGTATTTCTTTCCAATAAATATATATTTTATGATTAATTAAATCCTGTTTCTCTTTTTTCTTTTAAATTATATAAGCCGGATATCATTATTGGCTCGTAAGATATATTGACACCCTATAAAGCTGTTTTTATAATCACCAATTGTTACAACAGAATGTTGACAAACACTCTCGTTATATTTTCATTTAATATTTATTAATAGGTGGTTTCCGCTGACATGGTGGTTGGCGTTATTAGTAAATATTCACATAACTTATTTTATAAGGCTCGCGAATGGATGCGGAGGTTATATGTTATCGAGAAGCTGTAAATATGGAATTGTTGTCAGCAAAATTCCTGTCATGACTGTTGGCCTGGGAGATATTCTGGAGCGACATTTCCCCGAATACGAATTAACCTTTTGCCGTGCTTTAGAAGAGATAACATTATTACAGTTACGCCGCGCCTCACTGGTCATCGCTGATCTTTCTGGTGAACAGCGTCAAATGCGCAATGCCTGTGAACAATACTACTCCCTTCTTTCTCAATACTCTGATATCCATTGGATATTCTTTGTTTCACGTACGATTTATCCCATGGCTGTTGAATTACTGATGCGTCCTTGTAGCACCTTACTTTCAGACAGAGAACCGGTGGACGGTGTCATAAAAGCTATTCGCGCTGGTGATGAAAGCGCAGAAAGAATAAGTCAGACTTTATTATCAGCAGATTTTTTTGATACAGATGACTCAGGTAATAAGCTGGAGTCATTAACGCTTTCTGAACGAAAGGTATTCCATCTGTTGGGTAAAGGGTGGGGTATTAATCAAATTGCGATGTTGCTTAAAAAAAGCAATAAAACGATTAGCGCGCAAAAAAACAGTGCAATGCGTCGGCTGTCATTACGAAGCAACGCGGAAATGTACGCATGGATTAATAGCGCGCAGGGGGCTAAAGAACTGAATCTTGTGTCGGCGTATGGAGAGCAATCAGAATGGAAATCAGTGCCGGGAAAAAACATGTTGCCATCATCGAGAGATGCATGATGAGTGAGGCTGGCCTGCGCCATTTATTCGCATCGCCAGTCATGAAATCATATCACTTTCATTTTTTTAACAGCCATAAAGCATTTGCCGAAGCGCAGAAAAAGACGTTCTTCTTTTCAGTCATTTATTCGCTATCGAGTATGCGAGAACTCCGTCGGGAATGTCTGCTTTGCTTACATGCGTTGTCGCTGACAAACCCAGGCATCCAGCGGATTGTACTGGCGGATGATGACCGTGAAGCACGCCTTGTCAGTCGCCTTTCTCCGTCACGATTGCATGGCGTTTTAAGTAAATCAGCTTCGTTGCCCATTTTACTTGGACACATTTGTACCCTGTTGGGGGAGACCCGCCGTGTCAATGAGAATGTGGTCAATCACTGGTATGTCAGCCAGAATCGCACATTGAGTCCGACTGAACGCGCCATTTTGCAATGCATGACGCGAGGCCTGTCGATGCCGGAGATCGCCGTACATCTGGAGCGCAACATCAAGACTATCCGGGCGCATAAATTTAACGCCATGGCTAAGTTAGGGGTAAATTCCGATGTGGGACTGTTAAATGCGGCAGATATTTTAACCTGGGTTCCTGCGGCTGCGGCATTGAAAGGGCCGCAGTCCGCAGCGTAGTCAGCTTGTTAAGTGCCAGGTTATCGGCCTGGCACGGTCTCTGTTACTCACAAACATCAATCCATTTTGCATCCGTTAATTGTGCCATACGCTCCGGGGAAATGCGCACGGCGCTATGAATTGATCCCGCAGCCGGAAGGACTTCCTCATAGTTTTTTAATGAAACATCACAATACACCGCCAACGGGTTTTCCAGCCCGAACGGGCAGACACCGCCAACCGGATGACCGGTAAGGGTTACCACTTCATCACTGCTAAGCATTCTTGCTTTCGCGCCGAAGGTAGATTTCAGCTTCTTATTGTCCAGACGGGCATCGCCTTTTGCGACAACCAGCACCACGTCGTTCTTAATTTTGAGGGATAACGTTTTGGCTATCTGACCGGGTTCAACATGATGGGCGGCAGCAGCCAGCGCGACGGTTGCGGTACTTTGGTTGAGCTCGATGATGTCAATATCGGGGGCGTGTTCGGCAAAAAATTGCCTGACGGACTGCAAACTCATTTTCTTCTCCTGAACATAACCTTCAATAATCTGTCACAACCCTGTGATCCCTGTAAATATCTTGTCAAAACAATCCCGTTAACACGCGTTTCACGATCACCTTCACAATCGCAGAAACCGGTTACAGTAACCGGTTGCAGTGTTTTTCATCGGGGTTAATACTGATTTTGTCACTTCCTCTGTCCCGATAATCAATAAGAGCCGTCTATGAAACGTATCCTGCTTCGCTGTAATGCTGGTTCGTTAGCCAGTATGGTCTTAAACCCAAAAAATGGATTGCTGCACGGCAGAACATTCGCTGTTGCGCTGAATTATATAGACTGACAGGAGAGCCGCTATGTCTGCCAATCATGCAGTGTTTAACGTGATTTTTCGCTTCATCGAAAACTACGTCAGCCCAATAGCCGGGCGGATTTCTTCCCAGCGTCACGTCATGGCCATCCGTGATGGTTTCATCTCGGCCATGCCGTTTATGATAGTCGGTTCTTTCCTGCTGGTCTTCGCTTACCCACCGTTTTCGCCGGACACGACGTGGGGCTTCGCCCGTGCGTGGCTCGATCTGGCAAAGCAATATGAAGGCCGCATTTTGACGCCGTTCGACATGACGATGGGCATTATGTCCATTTATATCTGCGCGGCCATCGCCTATAACCTGGGCAAGCATTATGTGAAGTCACATCAGCTCGATCCCTTTATGTGTGCCATGCTGTCCCTGATGGCCTTTTTACTGGTTGCGGCTCCCAAAACCAATGGCACATTACCGGTAGATAGTCTGGGGGGCACCGGTATTTTTACTGCGATTCTGGTCGCCGTGTACTGTGTGGAGATGATGCGTTTCCTCAAGGCGCACAATATCGGTATCCGCTTGCCGGACCAGGTGCCGCCGATGATCAAAAACTCATTTGATCTGCTGATTCCGGTGTTGGTGGTTGTATTGACACTTTATCCATTGAGTCTCCTCATACAGACACATTTCAATGTATTGATTCCGCAAGCCATTATGGCGCTCTTCAAGCCGCTGGTCTCGGCTGCGGATTCTCTGCCTGCTATTTTACTGGCGGTGTTGATCGGACATTTATTGTGGTTTGCCGGGATTCATGGGGCGGCAATTGTGTCTGGCATGTTGCAAATGTTCTGGCTGACTAACCTGGGGCTGAACCAGACGGCGCTTGCGCAGGGTGCGCCATTGCCGCACATCTTTATGGAGGCCTTCTGGACATTCTTTATCGTTATTGGGGGGTCGGGTGCGACCATGGGTCTGGTGTTCTGTTATCTGCGCAGTCGCTCGGTGCATTTACGCTCCATCGGCCGTTTGAGTATCGTCCCCAGTATGTTCAATATTAATGAGCCGGTTATTTTCGGTACGCCGATCGTTATGAACCCGGTGTTCTTTATTCCATTCCTTCTGGCGCCGTTAGTTAACGCCATTATTGCCTGGGCGGCGATGAAAATGGATCTGATTGGGCGCGTGATTTCTGTTGTTCCGTGGACCGCTCCTGCACCTATTGGCGGGGCGTGGGCGCTCGGCTGGGATTTCCGTGCCGCCATTCTTGTCGTGATACTCGCGGTCATTTCCGCCATCATTTACTACCCGTTCTTTAAAGTGTATGAGAAACAGTTACTGGAACAGGAAGCGGAAGAGGCGCAACGCGCTGAAGAAAGCCAGCAAGTGGCATAGGTGAAGGCAAAACGGCAACCTCAGGTTGCCGTTTTTGTGGAGATTATTTGAGAGTGCAGTCTCCGCATTGCTGAACATCTGGCAAGCGATATCGCTGGCAACAGGTACGCCTGACCAGCACGCCATCACGGGGAACGACAGTCCGCCATAAGGGGTTGTCGTTACCGTTCGAAAGCTGTTTTTCGAAGAAGCAGAACTGGCGCAGCGTGGTGACCCGCTCATCACCCAGCAAAGGCTTCATTTCGCCCAGGCACCAGTTAATCAGATACCCCGTATTGCTCCAGATAAGCTTACCGTTGATCTCGCCGGTAGCTTCCAGTGCCGCTACGACGGGGGCCATCGCCCGAACGATTAATGCCTCAATACGAGGGATATCACCCTGCGCCGTCAGAGCCTCATCCTGCTCTATATCCATCCAGAAGCAGGCGGCGCGGCCGGTTTCATGAAACTCGACATGCAGATGTTCCGGGGAAAGGTCCAGGGCAATTTTTTGCGTTAATAAGGCTACCAGCAGGGGGGGCACCATCAGGCCGAGGTACCACTGAGCCCATAATGACAGCAGCGGTTTGCCTTCACGCGGCAGTGTCGGCTGCTTTAGGTAGATATGATTTGCGTAAGTTGTCCGTAGTGACTGTAAACGATCCGGTCGCGCCCATTGCGTAAGGGTTAGCGCCTGTTGTGGCGGAAGTTCGTTCAGCTTAATGAAATCGAGAAGATGAGGGCGCAGGCGGGCAAGGATATCGCGCACTTCATTCGCCAGAGTGTCGCTCTCAGTAAAAAGCCTCGCCTGGCGGATCACAAATTCATTAACGGGTACGCAACGATAAGCCATAGTGTCAGAAAGATAGAAATCTAAATGATAATGATTTCTAATCCTAGCGAGAGGCTATACCTATAGCAAGATGTTTATCGTAAAGCCAGCCTGGACAGGCCGAATCAGGCGACCTGCAAGTCACTGCTGACGAGAATACTGTTCCGTCCCTGATGTTTCGCTTCGTACAAGGCTTTATCTGCTTTATCGAGTGCGTCCTCGATGTCGCCATCTTCCAGCGGCGCAATGCCAATACTCACAGTGACGTTAGTCGCTACACTCTCATTAAACATATGGGGAATTTTCAGATCGTAAACGTGCTGACGAATCCGCTCCGCCGCAACGCGAGCGCGTTCCAGGTCGACACTGTTTAATAAGATCAGAAACTCTTCACCACCGAAGCGGGCGACAATATCTCTGGAGCGCACTGCATTACGAATGGCAGCAGAAACACGAATTAACGCCTGGTCACCCATCATATGACCGTAGTGATCGTTATAAGCTTTGAAGTGGTCGATATCCAGCAGTAGCACAAAGCGGGTACCGTCATCGAGCGCCAGGAGATTGTCGAGCTTGTTTTGCAGGCCACGGCGGTTGTAGAGCCCGGTGAGCGGATCGAGCATACTCAAATCATTCAGCGTCTTACGCTCCTGCATCAGACGATACATCAGAGCCTGCGAGAAGTTATCGTTGCGCTTTTGAATCACATGCTGAATAGCAATCCCGATCATGGGGAGTGCAAAAGCATAGATAATCCGCAGTGTTATTTCACCGCTGCTTAACCAGAAGCACCCCATGAAGGAAGGCAAAGAGTGCAACATAAATGCAATGATATTATTAGAGAAAGCAAGCGAACCAATAAATAAAACACTTAATAGGGCGATAAGGAGGTAGGTTGAATCATTATCTCCTGATTCCAGAGATTTAATAATGATATGCCACGCCCACATACAGCCAAATAAAAATGAGATCAGCGTAATATTTATTTTCTTTTTTGGAAATTTCCAGTGCCAGAGCAAGCCAGCCAGGCTTGACGCCAGGATCAGGCATATGGGCAACGTAAACGCACGCAGATTATAAAGTGGCAGTGCGATCGAAAAAATGGCCGAAATGGTATTAAGTAGCAAAAAGAGTCGCACAGATAAGCGATATTTCTTGTTACAAAGGGATTGCCAGGAGTGTGGTGTCATATTTAAAAAAGTCGTTATTAATCTGCAATATAAAATTGAACTGGTTGCCAAAGTGAAAAATAACGCGAAGAAAGGTTACCGCGAAAAAAAAGCAATTTTTAAGATTTAATTAAGTGGTGCTTAATTTATCACCTTCGGCAATCCCTGTCACCAGAAGATGCGTAAAGTTCATACCGATTCGCTGGCTATGCTGACAAATGAGAAAACATATCATATGATATTGGTTATCATTATCGTTGTGAGAGTCTAAAGCATGCTGCAACGCGCTCTGGGTAGTGGATGGGCAATCTTGCTGGCCGGGTTTATCGTCGCGATAATGGCCTTTGCGGGTCTTTCCGCAGGAGCCTGGCGCTCGGTGATTGTCATTGGTTTGTTGCTAACGCCCGCAATGCTTTATCACAAAAGATTACGTCATTTTGTTTTACTGCCGTCAGGGATTGCGCTTGTCGGGGGGATAATGCTGGTAATGCTGAATTTGAAGTGGCTGATGTAACACAAAGGTGACGCAGGGAAGTTATA
>FONB01000001.1:340032-600504 GCA_900112785.1 Phytobacter palmae
TGGTGCGAGGGGGGGGACTCGAACCCCCACATCCAAAGGACACTAACACCTGAAGCTAGCGCGTCTACCAATTCCGCCACCTTCGCATACCATCGATACCCAATAAGTATCGTTACCACGGAGGCGCATTCTAGATGTTTTCCAGGTTTCGTCAATAGTTAATTGCATGCCGATTTTATAACTGCTTTAAAAACCAACACCTGGAATTTGCTGCGGAATTGCCCGATAACGAAATGCTACCGGGCTGGAAATATCAGCGTTTCGCCTGACGGGTCATCACGGTGCGGTAGACTTTAAAACGTCCCGTTTGTGCGATCACTTCGTGGAAGCCAAAGGTCTCGTCCAGCACTGCCGGATAGGGCAGGAAGGCGTTGGCGACGATACGCAATTCGCCGCCACTGTTCAGATGACGTACTGCGCCGCGAATCAGCGTTTGCGCGGCTTCCAGGCTGGTTTGCAGGCCATCATGGAACGGCGGGTTTGAGATGATCATATCGAAACGGCCCGTCACCTCAGAGAAGACATTGCTGGCAAAAACGTCGCCTTCAAAGCCGTTCGCTGCAAGGGTTGCGCGGCTGGCTTCAATTGCCGACGCCGAGACATCGCACAGGGTGAGACGTACTTTCGGCGAGTGGCTGGCCAGCACGGCTGCCAGTACACCCGCACCGCAGCCCACATCCAGCACCTTGCCCTTCGTATGCGGGGTCAGCGTGGAGAGCAATAACTGGCTACCCACATCCAGGCCGTCGCGGCTAAAGACGCCCGGTAATGTTTTAATAGACAGCCCATCCAGCTGGTATTCATCCCAGAATGACTGAGCATCAAACGTCGGCTGTTTTTCCAGACGTCCATGATAAAGCCCGCAACGACGCGCACTGTCGACTTTATTCAGCGGTGCAAACTCAGCCAGCATTTGTTCAGCGCTACGAACGCCGCTGCGGTTTTCACCCACCACAAAAATATCCGTACCAACCGGCAGCAGCGACAGCAGATTCATCAACTGAAACTGTGCTTCCGGCTTATTTTTCGGCCAGAAGTAAATCAGTGTATCACTCTCGCCAGCGGCAGCCTTGTCAAGGGTCAGCCCGAAAACGGCCATGTCGCCCATCTGGCGGCTGAGTGTCTGCCACTGATGGTACTGTTGTGTCCAGGCGCGGCTCTCAACCGACTCCAGCCTCGCAGGCAGGTCATCCTGTAAATCACCGGCAAAAAGAATGCGGCTCTGTTCGAAATCGTCACTGTGGCGCAGCAAGACTTCACTTGCCGGAGTTAAAGCAGACATGAATGGTTGTTCCTCATTAAACTTAGGCGGGGATTATACACGTTATCCTTCATGCTGCCTCTTTGTTGGCAGCGTCTTCATCCCTCAATGCTTCTGATCGACTGGATGGCGAAAATTCGACGAGTTTGCTATATTTGCGCGCCTGACAGACAGGAGTGTTTCTCTATGAGTTCCCGACGCGACTGGCAATTACAGCAACTGGGTATCACCCAGTGGTCCCTGCGCCGTCCGGCGACGCTGCAAGGGGAAATCGCAATTTCCCTACCCGCGCACATCCGGTTAGTGATGGTGGCTCCTGATCTTCCCGCACTCACTGAGCCGTTCGTTGGCGATGTGCTGCGTGCGCTTGCCGTCAGTCCGGATCAGGTTTTACAGCTCACCCCTGACCGGGTAGAGATGTTACCGCCGGGCAGTACCTGCAACAGCTGGCGGCTGGGCATTGAATCACCCATCGCGCTCAAGGGGGCGCAGGTTACGACGCCTGGCCTTGATGAACTAAGGGGCAACCCGGCGGCACGCGCCGCGCTATGGCGACAAATTTGCAATTATGAACACGATTTCTTCCCTCACAACGACTGATTTAGCCCGCGCGTACCAGATCGAAACCCGGGCGCACGCGTTTCCCTGGAGTGAGAAGACCTTCGCCAGTAACCAGGGCGATCGCTACCTTAATTACCGTTTACTGGTGGATGACGTAATGGCGGCCTTCGCCATTACACAGGTGGTGCTGGATGAAGCCACCCTCTTTAATATTGCCGTCGATCCCGCCTGGCAACGTCAGGGGCTGGGGCGTCAACTGCTTGAGCATCTGATCGGCGAACTGGAAAAACGTGGCGTATTGACGCTGTGGCTGGAAGTGCGGGCCTCAAATACTGCTGCCATCGCTTTGTATGAGAGCCTGGGATTTAATGAAGCGACGATTCGCCGCAACTATTACCCCACAGCGCAAGGACGCGAAGACGCCATCATCATGGCGCTGCCAATTTAATAAATGAAAGGTGATGTAATGAAATGGGACTGGATCTTTTTTGACGCCGACGAAACGCTGTTTACCTTCGATTCGTTTGGTGGCCTGCAGCGAATGTTTCTGGATTACAGCGTGACATTTACTGCCGAGGATTTTAAAGATTATCAGGCCATTAATAAACCGTTGTGGGTGGAATATCAGAACGGCGCCATCACCGCACTACAATTACAGCATCAGCGCTTTCAGGGATGGGCGGAGCGCCTGCGCGTTGCGCCTGGCGATCTGAATAATGCGTTTCTCAATGCGATGGCAGAAATTTGCGCCCCTCTACCAGGGGCGGTGTCGCTCTTGTCGGCGTTAAAAGGAAAGGTAAAGCTTGGCATTATCACCAATGGCTTTACCGCGTTGCAGCAGACGCGCCTGGAACGCACCGGTTTTCGCGACTACTTTGATTTGCTGGTGATTTCTGAGCAGGTCGGCGTGGCTAAGCCCGATCCGCGTATTTTCGACTACGCGCTGGAACAGGCACAAAACCCGGACCGCTCACGGGTATTGATGGTTGGTGATACCGCTGAATCGGATATCCTGGGCGGCATTAACGCCGGGCTTTCCACCTGCTGGCTGAACGCTAACGGTCGCGCGTTGCCCGAGGGAATCAACCCGACCTGGACCGTGACATCGTTAACCGAACTGGAGCAACTCCTGTGTAAACATTAATTGTCTGCACTCAGCCGTTGAGTACAATAGCCGCATTTTTCTTATTTCATAGCGTGGCCGAGGCCGCGCATTTTCACAGAAGAATTTTATTATGACGTTGTCTCCTTATTTACAAGAGGTGTCCAAGCGACGCACGTTCGCCATCATCTCGCACCCCGATGCCGGTAAAACTACGATCACTGAAAAAGTGTTGTTGTTCGGACAGGCTATCCAGACCGCTGGTACGGTTAAAGGCCGGGGCTCTAATCAGCATGCAAAATCTGACTGGATGGAGATGGAAAAGCAGCGTGGTATCTCTATTACTACCTCTGTGATGCAGTTCCCTTATCATCACTGTCTGGTCAACCTGCTTGATACCCCCGGGCACGAAGACTTCTCTGAAGATACCTACCGTACGCTGACGGCAGTTGACTGTTGTCTGATGGTTATTGATGCCGCAAAAGGCGTTGAGGATCGTACCCGCAAGTTGATGGAAGTTACCCGTCTGCGCGATACGCCGATCATCACCTTTATGAACAAACTCGACCGTGACATTCGCGATCCGATGGAATTGCTGGATGAAGTGGAAAACGAGCTGAAAATCGGCTGTGCGCCGATCACCTGGCCGATTGGCTGCGGTAAGTTGTTCAAAGGCGTTTACCACCTCTATAAAGATGAAACCTATCTCTATCAGACCGGTAAGGGCCATACGATCCAGGAAGTACGAATCGTTAAAGGGTTAAATAGCCCGGATCTCGACGCTGCTGTCGGTGAAGATCTGGCTCAGCAGTTGCGCGACGAGCTTGAATTGGTTAAGGGTGCCTCTAACGAGTTCGATAAAGAGCTGTTCCTGGCCGGTGAAATCACCCCTGTCTTCTTTGGTACCGCGCTGGGTAACTTTGGTGTGGACCATATGCTGGATGGCCTGGTGGAGTGGGCGCCCGCACCGATGCCGCGCGCGACGGACATCCGTGAAGTGGAAGCGGCGGAGGAGAAATTCTCCGGCTTCGTCTTTAAAATTCAGGCCAACATGGACCCGAAACATCGTGACCGCGTGGCCTTCCTGCGTGTGGTGTCGGGCAAATATGAAAAGGGCATGAAGCTTCGTCAGGTGCGTCTTGGCAAAGATGTGGTGATCTCTGATGCGTTGACCTTTATGGCCGGCGATCGCTCGCATGTTGAAGAGGCTTATCCGGGCGATATCATTGGTCTGCACAACCACGGCACGATTCAGATTGGCGACACCTTCACGCAGGGTGAAATGATGAAGTTCACCGGTATTCCGAACTTCGCGCCGGAACTGTTCCGCCGCATCCGTCTGAAAGATCCGTTAAAGCAGAAACAACTGCTCAAAGGGCTGGTTCAGTTGTCAGAAGAAGGTGCGGTTCAGGTCTTCCGCCCCATCGCTAACAACGATCTTATCGTGGGCGCGGTGGGGGTGCTGCAGTTCGATGTCGTCGTTTCGCGTCTTAAGAGCGAATACAACGTAGAAGCAGTCTACGAGTCCGTTAACGTCGCTACCGCCCGTTGGGTAGAGTGCAGCGATGTGAAGAAATTTGAAGAGTTCAAACGCAAAAACGAAGTGCAGCTGGCGCTCGATGGCGGCGATAACCTGACATATATTGCCCCAACAATGGTCAACCTGAATCTGGCGCGTGAGCGTTACCCGGATGTTCAGTTTCACCAGACCCGCGAACACTAATCCCTCTACGGAGCGCGGCAGACGCCGTGCTCCGTCACTTTACCTGTCTTTTTAGCCTCTTGCGGAAAGTTCTTAAATAGCCGCATTTCCCTCTTCTATGGTCATTTTTTAACCGCTTTCGCAAGCGTTTCTGCGATTGTGTTCTATATTTAACAAAGTAATGACATTTCGGCTGGGTATTAATCCTATTCAATGCGTGTTTAGTGGTTTTTTATTCAGAAAATGGTGCATTACATAATATTAATTACTGACTTAAGTCTAATGAATTAGCGTTATTTACCTAACTCATTGATTTGTCAGACTGGTGATTCACCACAGCAGGAAAAGCGGCCTTCATTGCTGCTTACGGCCCAAATTGTGGGCAAACCAATAGGATATAGATCGATGACGATGACAAGACTGAAGATTTCGAAAACTCTGCTGGCTGTCGTGCTGGGAGCAACTCTGGCAAGTGGTTCCGCAATGGCGGCAAACACGACGACCGATAAAGCGCAAAACGCGGCCGACAACGCAGGGCAAAAAATCGATAGCTCTATGAATAAAGTCGGTAATTTCATGGATGACAGCGCTATTACGGCGAAAGTCAAAGCCGCGCTGGTCGATCACGAAGATATCAAGAGCACCGATATCTCCGTAAAAACTGAGAAAAAAGTGGTGACGTTAAGTGGCTTCGTTGAAAGCCAGGCGCAGGCAGAACAGGCGGTAACCGTAGCGAAAGGGGTTGAAGGCGTTGCATCAGTAAGCGACAAACTCCATGTTCGCGACGGTAAAAACACCTCTGCGAAAGGCTATGCCGGCGACACTGCGACTACCAGTGAAATCAAAGCAAAATTGCTGGCTGACGACATCGTTCCTTCCCGTAAGGTGAAAGTAGAAACGACCGATGGCGTTGTACAGCTGTCCGGTACCGTAGATTCACAGGCGCAAATTGAGCGGGCCGAAAGTATCGCTAAAGCGGTAGATGGCGTCAAAAGTGTGAAAAACGATCTGAAAGCTAAGTAACGATTCCTGAAATGTGCAATCCCGGCGTTTTGCCGGGAAGTAAGTAGAACGCACCTGGAAAATATCGCCAGTGAGCATCCTGAGCGCTCACATTAGCGGTCGACATTAACTATGGTTAAGGAGAGTCTTATGTTTCGTTGGGGCATTATATTTCTGGTTATCGCGTTAATTGCCGCCGCTCTGGGCTTTGGTGGTCTGGCAGGTACGGCAGCGGGTGCCGCGAAAATCGTCTTTATCGTCGGTATCATCCTGTTCCTCGTCAGCCTGTTTATGGGTCGCAGACGTCCGTAGCGCGAGCCTCTTTCTTAAACGAATCATCAAGCCAGTCCTCGTGACTGGCTTTCATTGTTTCTGGAAGGGAAAAATTGCGTTACTTTGTTAATACCTAAAATCTAAAGGAAAGCAGGGTGGGGCAATATATTCCGGTAACGCTTGGTAACATTGCACCATTAGCGTTAACCCCATTTCGCCCAGGCCGACTCGCTCTGGTGTGTGAGGGAGGAGGTCAGCGGGGCATTTTTACGGCCGGCGTACTGGATGAGTTCATGCGCGCTGAATTTAACCCTTTCGACCTTTTTCTTGGTACATCCGCCGGGGCGCAAAACCTGTCGGCATACTTGTGCAATCAGCCGGGTTATGCGCGTAAGGTCATCATGCGTTACACAACCACCCGCGACTTTTTTGATCCCGTACGTTTCGTGCGTGGTGGCAACCTGATCGATCTGGACTGGCTTATTACTTCCACCTCAAGCCATATGCCGCTGGCGATGGACTATGCCGCGCGTGCTTTTGACACAGGCAAAGCCTTCTATATGTGTGCCTGCCGTCAGGATGACTACACGCCAGAATATTTCTCCCCTGACAGTAGCACCTGGCTGGATATCATCCGCGCGTCCAGTGCTATCCCCGGATTCTACCGCCCGGGCGTAACCCTTAACGGTGTGAATTATCTTGATGGCGGCGTCAGCGATGCGATTCCCGTTCAGGAGGCGGCGAAACGCGGTGCGAAGACAATTGTGGTTATCCGCACCGTGCCGTCGCAAATGTACTACACCCCACAATGGTTTAAGCGGATGGAACGCTGGCTGGGGGAAAGCAGCTTGCAGCCTTTCGTTAATCTCGTTCAGCATCATGAGAAGACCTATTCGGCGACGCAGAAATTTATTGAAGCGCCCCCCGGAAAGTTGCGCATTTTTGAAATCTATCCGCCGAAGCTTTTGCACAGTATGGCGCTGGGAAGCCGTTTACCAGCGTTGCGCGATGACTACAAGCTGGGAAGACTTTGCGGGCGTTATTTCCTGGCGACGGTGGGTAAACTGCTGGTAGAGAAGCCGCCATTAATTCGCCATGTTCCGCGTGTGCCCACGACATCTGCTACCATCGTTGTGCCGCCAGCAGCCGTGGCCAACGATGCGGTCGATACGCCCCTTGTCAGCGCGGTTCAGGCTAACGATTTGCCCTTTAATAATGAGGATACTGCGTGACGTTCCGCTTTATCGATACTCACTGTCACTTCGATTTCCCTCCTTTCCAGGATGATGAATCGAACAGCATTACCCGCGCCGGTGCCGCTGGGGTCGAACGGATTATCGTCCCGGCGATTGGCTCACAATATTTTGCTCGCGTTATCAAACTTGCCCGGGATTATCCGGCACTTTATGCCGCGCTGGGGCTGCATCCGATCGTCATTGAAGAGCACACGCCGACGTGCGTGGAGCAGCTTGAGCAACTACTTGAAACACGTCCGAAGAAGGTGGTGGCGATTGGCGAAATTGGCCTGGATCTGTATCGTGACGATCCGCAATTTGAACGTCAGCAGGCGGTGCTGGATGCGCAGCTTAAGCTGGCAAAACGTTTTGACCTGCCAGTGATCCTGCATTCGCGTCGCACACACGACAAGCTGGCGATGCACCTTAAACGTCATGACCTGCCGCGAACGGGAGTCGTACATGGCTTTGCCGGTAGCCTGCAGCAGGCGGAACGTTTTATCAGCCTGGGATATAAAATTGGCGTTGGCGGTACTATTACCTACCCGCGAGCCAGCAAGACCCGCGAAGTGATGGCGCAACTGCCATTAAACGCCCTGTTGCTGGAAACCGACGCCCCGGATATGCCATTAAATGGTTTTCAGGGCCAGCCTAATCGCCCGGAACAGGCGGCGCGGGTCTTCGAAACGCTTTGCGAATTGCGCCCGGAAGCGCCAGATGTGATTGCTCAGGCGCTGTTCGACAATACTCACGCCACCTTTTCATTAAGCTGAGTTACAGATACAACGCCGGAAGGCGCACTGTTTTCACCCCCCGGGCAGTAAGCGCCAGCGCCAGCGGTTCCACATCCCCGGCAGTGGCGCTACGCCACTGTTTTGCTTCACCATACACACCATGAGCATGAAAGGCGTTAATACGCACCGGCACATCCCCTAATTCGCCGATAAATTCGCTAAGTTCATCAATGTGTTGCAGATAATCACATTGCCCAGGAATGACCAACAAGCGTAACTCCGCCAGCCGCTGATGCGCCGCCAGAAGACTGATACTGGCCTTGATCTGCGCATTATCGCGCCCGGTCAGAAACCGATGATGAACGCTGCCCCAGGCTTTGAGATCGATCATTGCACCGTCACACACCGACAGAAGCCTGCGCCAGCCTGTTTCGCTAAGCAGACCGTTGCTGTCAACCAGGCAGGACAAGTGTTGAAGCGAGGGGGTCGTTTTGAGTGCACTGAACAGCGCAACCAGAAACGGCAACTGCGTTGTTGCCTCTCCGCCGCTGACGGTGATCCCTTCGATAAACAGGGCCGCTCTGCGTACGTGGGTTAGCACCTCTTCCACACTTAGCGTTTGCGCCATAGGCGTGGACTGCTGTGGACAGAGATGCAGACAGGTATCGCACTGCTGACAGGCAGTCTCATCCCAGTTTACCCGACCATCGACCAGAGTTAAGGCACCGTGCGGGCAGGCGGGAACGCACTGTGCACAGTGGTTGCAGCGTCCGATTGTCCACGGGTTGTGACAGTTTTTACAGTTCAAATTACAACCCTGTAAAAACAGCACCAGACGACTGCCAGGCCCATCAACGCAGGAGAACGGGATAATCTTACTGACTAAACTCTTCATCCTTCAGGCTTCCTCCTTGATGGTCAGGCCGTCGAACCCTGGGCACAGCGCGTATCGATGTTCTCGGGGCATCTTCATTGCCGCTTCGACTCAACCTGAATAGTTTTTTGTTGGGAAGCGCATCTGCTGTTCATGGCTGACCACGCGTGGTTGTCTTTCAAGGATGCGAGTGTTGCGGGCGGCTTCCTCACCCAGCCAGGTCGTATTCGTGCGTGACCCGTCGGCACGGAATTTTTCCAGATCTGACAGGCGCACCATATAACCTGTTACGCGTACAAGGTCGTTGCCGTTGATATTGGCAGTGAACTCACGCATGCCGGCTTTAAACGCGCCGAGGCAGAGCTGTACCACGGCCTGCGGATTACGTTTGACGGTCTCATCGAGCGTCAGAATGTCGCTGATGCCCGCCGTGTACCAGGTATGATGCGGGGCTACCGTCAGCAGGTGGGTAATAGGGTCGGGTTCGTCGCCGTAGGGCAGGCGTGCTCCCGGCGTGGTGTCAGTATCAGAGCTTATCCCCGACTGAGCGTGCAACATCGCTCTGTTATTCCAGCCATGTTTTACCGGCGCGTTCGCTACAAATGTCGCAAGCTGTTCGCTGATCCGGTAACCCAGCGCATTGGCTTGCGCATCTTTGCCGTAGCGTACGCTGAGACCTGCACGTTCGCAGAGGATATTCACCGCTTCTGCCAGTCCGTACATGCCAAACATAGGCGCAAAACGATTCGGATCTATCAGCCCTTCGGTGACCAGGAAGCTATTCTCGAAGAAGCTGGATTGCGAATAGAGAAAGTCACAGCGCGCATCAATGATCGCGATTTGCTGCTGACAGTAGTGGGGAAGCTGGCGTGTAAAGAAATCCTCAACAGTGCTGCTGCGTTCGGCAATTGCTTTCAGGTTCAGGCGTACCAGCGTGCTACCGCCGCCGCTTAGCGGCAACGAGTTGTAACAACTGACGATGCCATAGCCACCTTTTGTGAAAATTTTATCATTTTCGGGGCCGTTGGCGATATGGGGTTTACTGCACTCACAGATGTTTTTCGCCACTTCAAGCAGTAAATCATCTGGCGTCATATCCGGGTCATAAATAAAGGTCAGATTAGGCGAAACCTGCTTAAGCTCTGCATCGGCGCGCAAAATAGCTCGGGTGATCGGCGTATCTGCAGGGCCAATATTGGCATGCATAAACGCATCCGGCAGGGTTCTGTCGAGATAACGCCAAAAACGTTTTATTCGAATATCGATCTCTTCTTGTGTTAGAATTCTAACATATGGTTGCAGTATCGTATCCAGTTGACCCAGATAAACGGGCATGGATGTGACTGAAGGAACATGGTGATAAAGGATGGTGAGCATCGACAGCGCGTCGTCAAGATCGATTGCCCCTTCGAGTTCCAGCCATTGCGAGCCATTCGCGAGGAATTTTGCATAGTCCGGCAGTACATAACGTGGTTTGTAGGGCGCATGCCCTTCGAACATATCGCAAATAGTACCCTCATCAAGCGCAGCTCGCGCTTCTTTTGTTAGTGAGGGATAAGGCAGACTATTTTCGGCCTCAAGTGCAAGAAAGTGGCGTTTTTGTGCGGGAGTCAGGGTATTGCTTGTCGCAATCTGCTGGCAACGAGCCAGGTATGCTGAATCATTTGGCATGGACATCTTCGTTCCTCTTATTCCTTGAGCATCCGGCCCAGTGTAGGCAACCGAATGGAGTCCGCCTTTGATCCACACCCCTAAAGATCCGGGTATGTGACTATGTTAAGGCTAAAAGTTTGATGAATGTCTCATTACAGTTTTGCAAATATGAATGTGGTTTTCATTAACTGTGATGGGTGTCGAAGTGTGATGATGGGTTAATGTTAGAATAATAACAGACCCGTATTTAACCGGCTTATGCCGACGGAGAGAAAAATGACTGATTTAACTGCAAGCAGCCTGCGTGCGTTGAAACTGATGGACCTGACTACCCTGAACGACGACGACACGAACGAAAAAGTGATCGCGCTCTGCCATCAGGCAAAAACCCCGGTTGGTAACACTGCCGCTATCTGTATCTATCCGCGTTTTATCCCGATTGCGCGCAAGACGCTGAAAGAGCAGGGTACGCCAGACATCCGCATCGCAACGGTCACTAACTTCCCGCACGGTAACGACGATATTGAGATCGCGCTGGCGGAAACGCGTGCGGCAATTGCTTACGGTGCTGATGAAGTCGATGTGGTATTCCCGTACCGTGCGCTGATTGCAGGCAACGAACAAGTGGGCTTTGATCTGGTTAAGGCCTGTAAAGATGCCTGCGCAGCGGCCAATGTTCTGCTGAAAGTGATTATCGAAACCGGTGAGCTGAAAGAAGAGGCGCTGATTCGCAAAGCGTCTGAAATCTCAATCAAAGCGGGCGCGGATTTTATTAAAACGTCCACCGGTAAAGTGCCAGTGAACGCCACGCCGGAAAGCGCGCGCATCATGCTGGAAGTGATTCGCGATATGGGGGTTTCGAAAACCGTTGGTTTCAAACCGGCTGGCGGTGTGCGTTCAGCAGAAGACGCGCAGAAATTCCTCGCGATTGCCGATGAACTCTTTGGCGCTGACTGGGCGGATTCGCGCCACTATCGCTTTGGTGCGTCCAGTCTGCTGGCAAGCCTGCTCAAAGCACTGGGCCATGGCGACGGTAAGAGCGCAAGCGGCTATTAATTCTCCTTTGCGGCGGCTCGTCCGCCGCAACCAACCTTGATTTTCAGGGGGTTACCTTGTTTCTCGCTCAAGAAATAATTCGTAAAAAACGCGATGGCCATGTGCTCAGTGATGAAGAGATTCGTTTCTTTATCAACGGGATTCGTGACAACACCGTGTCCGAAGGGCAAATTGCCGCTCTGGCGATGACCATTTTCTTCCACGACATGGCAATTGAGGAGCGTGTTTCGCTGACCATGGCGATGCGAGACTCAGGGACTGTTCTCGACTGGAAACACCTTAATCTCAACGGGCCTGTTGTCGACAAACACTCCACTGGCGGCGTGGGAGATGTCACCTCGCTAATGCTTGGGCCGATGGTTGCGGCCTGCGGCGGCTATATCCCTATGATTTCCGGGCGTGGGCTTGGCCATACTGGCGGTACGCTCGACAAACTGGAAGCCATCCCGGGGTTTGATATTTTCCCGGATGACAAACGCTTTCGCGACATCATTAAAGATGTGGGCGTCGCGATTATCGGACAGACGAATTCTTTAGCCCCTGCTGATAAACGCTTTTATGCCACGCGCGATATTACGGCTACGGTCGATTCTATTCCGCTGATCACCGCCTCGATCCTCGCCAAGAAACTGGCGGAAGGGCTGGACGCGCTGGTCATGGACGTCAAAGTGGGCAGCGGGGCCTTTATGCCGACGCCAGAGCTTTCTGCCGAACTGGCACAGGCGATCGTTGGTGTGGCTAATGGCGCCGGCGTTCGTACTACCGCGCTGCTTACCGATATGAACCAGGTACTCGCCTCCAGCGCCGGTAACGCTGTTGAAGTGCGTGAAGCCGTCCGCTTTCTGACCGGCGATTACCGCAATCCGCGTCTTTATGACGTGACGATGGCGCTCTGCGTAGAAATGCTGGTCTCCGGCAAACTGGCGAAAGACGACGCCGAGGCGCGTAGACAATTGCAGGCGGTGCTGGATAACGGTAAAGCGGCGGAAATATTTGGCCGCATGGTTGCTGCACAAAAAGGCCCTACTGATTTTGTCGAAAACTATGACAAATACCTGGCAACCGCGACGCTCAGCAAGGCCGTGTATGCCGATACCGAAGGATTTATTGCCCGGATGGACACGCGTGCGCTGGGGATGGCAGTAGTCTCAATGGGCGGCGGCCGTCGTCAGGCGTCCGATACCATTGATTACAGCGTGGGCTTTACCGACATGGCGCGTCTGGGTGATGCGATTGACGGGCAGCGTCCTTTAGCGGTGATCCATGCAAAAGATGAAGCAAGCTGGCAGGAAGCGGCAAATGCGGTCAAAGCCGCGATTGTAATTGCTGATGAAGCGCCAAAAGAGACACCAACAGTCTGGCGACGCATTACCGATTAACGATATACTGATCTGATCGCTTTTTTTTAAAGCACTAAGTACGGAGAAACTATGAAACGTGCATTTATTATGGTGCTGGACTCCTTTGGCATCGGTGCGACCGAAGACGCGGAACGTTTCGGCGACGTAGGTTCAGATACGCTGGGCCATATCGCAGAAGCTTGCGCGAAAGGAGAAGCTGACAATGGTCGTAAAGGTCCGCTGCATTTACCCAATCTGACTCGTCTGGGCCTGGCGAAGGCGCATGAAGGCGCGACCGGCTTCATTCCGGCGGGTATGGATGGCAATGCGGAGATCGCAGGCGCGTACGCCTGGGCGCATGAATTATCGTCAGGTAAAGATACGCCGTCAGGCCACTGGGAAATCGCGGGCGTGCCGGTGCTGTTTGACTGGGGCTATTTTTCCGATCATGAAAACAGCTTCCCGCAGGAACTGCTGGATAAACTGGTTGAACGCGCAAACCTGCCTGGCTACCTCGGCAACTGCCACTCTTCCGGTACGGTTATCCTTGATCAACTGGGCGAAGAGCATATGAAAACCGGCAAGCCGATTTTCTACACCTCTGCTGACTCTGTGTTCCAGATCGCCTGCCATGAAGAGACATTCGGTCTGGATAAACTTTACGAGCTATGCGAAATCGCCCGCGAAGAGCTGACCGAAGGGGGTTACAACATCGGGCGCGTTATCGCCCGCCCGTTCGTTGGCGATAAAGCCGGAAATTTCCAGCGCACGGGGAATCGTCATGACCTGGCCGTGGAGCCGCCGTCAGCGACGGTGCTGCAAAAACTGGTCGACGAGAAAGACGGTCAGGTGGTTTCCGTGGGGAAAATCGCAGACATCTATGCCAACTGCGGTATCACCAAAAAAGTGAAAGCGACAGGCCTGGATGCGTTGTTTGACGCTACCGTGAAGGAGATGAAAAGCGCGGGTGATAAGACAATCGTCTTTACCAACTTCGTTGATTTCGACTCATCATGGGGCCACCGTCGCGATGTTGCCGGTTATGCGGGTGGGCTGGAGCTGTTCGACCGTCGTTTGCCGGAGCTGATGGAACTGGTGGGGGAAGATGACATTCTGATCCTGACCGCTGACCACGGCTGCGACCCGACCTGGCAGGGCACCGATCATACCCGCGAGCACATTCCGGTGTTGATCTACGGCCCGAAAGTAAAACCAGGCTCACTTGGCCACCGTGAAACATTCGCCGATATCGGCCAGACCATTGCGTCGTACTTCGGTACGTCACCCATGGACTACGGCAAAAACATGCTTTGATTTGGGAACGGGCATCGTTTGATGCCCTCGCCCTGACTCTCTCCTGCGGGAGAGGGGGAAAACACAACGAATAAAAAGGAACTGAAGATGGCTACTCCTCACATTAACGCAGAAATGGGTGATTTCGCTGACGTTGTGCTGATGCCTGGCGACCCGCTGCGTGCAAAGCACATTGCTGAAACCTTTTTCGAAGACATCCGTGAAGTGAACAACGTGCGCGGCATGTTGGGTTACACCGGTACCTATAAAGGCCGCAAAATCTCCGTAATGGGACATGGTATGGGTATCCCATCCTGCTCCATTTACGCGAAAGAGCTGATCACCGATTTCGGCGTGAAAAAAATCATCCGTGTGGGCTCATGCGGCGCGGTACGTATGGACGTGAAACTGCGTGATATCGTCATCGGTATGGGCGCGTGCACGGACTCTAAAGTCAACCGCATGCGTTTTAAAGACCATGATTTCGCTGCGATTGCTGATTTCGATATGGTGCGTAACGCTGTTGATGCGGCCAAAGCGCTGGGTGTTGATGCTCGCGTTGGCAACATCTTCTCTGCGGATCTGTTCTATGCACCGGACGGCGGCGAGATGTTCGACGTCATGGAAAAATACGGCATTCTGGGCGTGGAAATGGAAGCGGCGGGCATCTACGGCGTTGCCGCAGAGTTCGGTGCGAAAGCGTTGACCATCTGTACTGTTTCCGACCATATCCGTACCCACGAGCAGACCACCTCTGCCGAGCGTCAGACCACATTCAACGACATGATCAAAATCGCGCTGGAATCTGTTCTGCTGGGCGATAAAGAGTAAGCATGTTTCAAAACGGGCGGCTTATACGCTGCCCGTTTTATCAACTCATTTACTTTGCTTCCTCTCGTTTTCCTCTTTTTCTTTAATAAGAACAGCGCTATGGATCCATTCAGGTGTCTGTTCATAAATCTATTCAGCAAAGTGAAAAAGTATGGGCATTTGGGCGTCTGATCGCCAACAGCGATATGCATGCCGGAAAACGTTCGTTTTATGTGTCCGCCCCGCCAACGCAGATGGCACCGGTCTATGACATGCTACCGATGTCGTTTGCGCCAGTGAATTCAGGCGCAATGTGCTGCGAAGCGATATTAATGTGGATTCTCCAGTCTGCAAAATAGCCCGGGAGTGGGCTTTACCGCTCGCCGCCTCGATTAGCCAGCGACTTGCATAAAAAGGTCATCTCACCGCCCCTGCAATCCACGCGGACAATTCCCGCAATTCGGTTTCCTGTTCCGGGAAATCCCCTAATAGCGCGTCACACTCCTGTGCCAGCATATCTGCGCGATACAGGCAGCCCTGCAGGCGTGCGGCAAGTGCCTCCAGCGGTGCGGGGTTCAGGCTATCGGTAAACACTTGCGTGCGGGTGATATGCCCTTTTTCCACGTCAAAATGTAGCTCCACGCCGCCCCAGGTAAAGCGCTCATCAAGCAAATGGCTGAACGCAGGCGCCTGACCGAAATTCCACTCCCAACTGCTCTGGCGGGCAAAAGTCTCGGCGAAATTCGGCAGATCCGGGGCTTTGTCCGGTGAAATTATCTCGGCTTCAACTCGCTCACCGTAGTGGGAGAAGAAGGCCTCTGTTACTGCCTCGCAGATCTGCTCATGGCTGATGTCCGGCAACAGATCGACCAGGTTTGCGACGCGTCCGCGCACGGAGGTAATTCCCTTGGCCTGAAGCTTCTTCTTATCCGGATTGAGATAGTTTGCCAGGCGGCTGAGGTCGGCATTGAGCAACAGCGTACCATGATGGAAACCACGATCTTTAGTCTCCCGGTAGGCGGAACCAGAGACTTTGCGATCGCCCTGTGGCGTTTTGACCACCAGATCGTTACGCCCGGACGCTTCTGCCGTTACGCCCAGCGAGTTCAGCGCCTGCAACACAATCGCGGTAGAGATTGTTTTGTCGTACTCCGGTTTGCCCGCCATAAAGGTAAAGCAGGTATTACCTAAATCATGAAACACCGCGCCACCGCCGCTGCTGCGTCGTGCCAGACGAACATTGTCTTCTTCCATGCGCCGGGTATTGCACTCTTTCCACGGGTTTTGCGCCCGCCCGATAACCACCGTATCGGCGTTACGCCAGAGGAAAAGTACGCGCTGGGTGGCTGGCATCTGGCGAAAAATACACTCCTCCACCGCCAGATTGAACCAGGGATCATATGAATCAGAGATAAGCAGACGCAGTGTGGACATGGCAGATTTCCTTTCCTGAAAACTCGTCGTTTTTCACGTTGCCGTTGCAAAGAGTGCAACGTGAAATCCGCAGGGTATATAGATTACTCTTTCTTTTCGTTCTCTTCCTCTTCCGGCACCGGCTTGCTGGCCGTAAGCAGGAAAGGGGACTGCTGCCAGCGGGTACGTTTCCCTTGCAACAGTGTGCGGGTCAGTACGACGCCAATAGCCAGAGAAAGGAGTAGCATAAGGCGTAAAATATTGGTGGTGTTGTCGACCTGTTTGGCCTCCGTCGCCAGGGTATGGGTATCCAGCGTTAAACGCAGGTAGCCCAGCGGGCTGCTTTTTCCCTGAATCGGCTCGACGATTTGCTGGTTGAAGTAGCCCCCGGCTTTTTTGCCGTCCAGAGCCAGCCTGTCGCGCACATCAATACTTTCGCCAGAACGGGCAATCAGATCGCCGCGTTCGTCATAGACGCCCGCATCAAGAATTCGGCTCTCCTCCGTCAATTGCCGGAGCATAACGCTGATACGCTTGTCGTCAGGCGTTTCCGCACGCATCAGTGGAGCAAGGTTTATTGTGACCTGTTTCGCCAGCGTGCGGGCCAACTCTTCAAGCTGCGGATTGCGCTGACGCTGATGATTCTGACTGAACCACGATGCGCCCTGCATAAGGGCGACCAACAACGCCAGACAGAAAAGCACGATCACGGCGCGATGAAGCCGGAATTTGAGTTTTGCGCGAGCCATATTCCACCTGTTGAAAATTTGCGGCTTAATGTTGCCAGAAGCGCTGGTTACAAGGTAGCCTCATGCGTTATTTTTACCTCAGCACATACCCCTACAGGAGCTGTAATGCCGAATAATTTGACCTGGTGCGACCTGCCCAACGACGTTTCTCAGTGGCCTGGGTTGCCGCTCTCTTTAAGTGGTGATGAGGTCATGCCCCTGGATTATCACGCGGGTCGTAGCGGATGGCTTCTGTATGGACGCGCGCTGAATAAAGAACGTCTGACCGCCTGGCAGCGTAAACTGGGCGCGGCAATGGTGATCGTGGCAGCCTGGTGCGTGGAAGATTATCAGGTTATCCGGCTTGCCGGTTCACTCACCCCGCGTGCTACCCGCCTTGCGCATGACGAAGGGCTGGACGTTGCGCCTCTGGGTAAAATTCCGTCTCTGCGTCATCCCGGTCTGATGGTAATGGATATGGACTCAACCGCGATTCAAATTGAGTGCATTGATGAAATCGCTAAACTGGCTGGTACGGGCGAAATGGTATCCGAAGTGACGGAACGCGCCATGCGCGGTGAGCTGGATTTCACGGCCAGCCTGCGTCAACGCGTGGCAACGCTCAAAGGAGCTGATGCGAGAATTCTGCATCAGGTCCGCGATAACCTGCCCTTGATGCCAGGTCTTACGCAACTGGTGCTAAAACTGGAAACGCTGGGCTGGAAAGTGGCGATTGCGTCTGGCGGCTTTACCTTCTTTGCCGACCACCTGCGCGAGATGTTGCGCCTGACTGCGGCGGTAGCCAACCATCTGGAAGTGATTGATGGTAAATTCACCGGCAATGTGCTGGGCGACATTGTGGACGCGCAGTACAAGGCCAATACCCTGAAACGCCTGGCGCAGGAACATGAAATCCCGGCCACTCAAACGATCGCCATTGGCGATGGTGCGAATGATCTGCCAATGATTAAAGCGGCCGGGTTGGGTATCGCGTTCCACGCGAAACCGAAAGTGAATGAAAAAGCGGAAGTCACCATCCGTCACGCTGACCTGATGGGGGTGTTCTGCATTCTCTCAGCCAGTCTGGCGAAGAAATAACGAGGTCTCTGTGGCGAAAGCTCCAAAACGCGCATTTGTCTGTAATGAATGTGGTGCCGATTACCCCCGCTGGCAGGGGCAATGTAGCGCCTGCCATGCCTGGAACACGATTACCGAAGTGCGTGTAGCCGCCTCACCTGCCGTAGCGCGAAATGAGCGCTTAAGTGGGTATGCGGGCAATGCGGGCGTGGCGAAAGTACAGAAACTTTCCGATATCAGCCTGGAAGCCTTGCCGCGTTTTTCTACCGGCTTTAAAGAGTTCGACCGCGTGTTAGGCGGCGGTGTAGTGCCTGGAAGCGCCATATTAATTGGTGGCAACCCCGGCGCGGGCAAATCGACGCTTTTGCTACAAACCCTGTGCAGACTCGCGGAACAGATGAAAACGCTGTATGTCACCGGTGAAGAGTCATTGCAGCAGGTGGCGATGCGCGCGCACCGTCTTGGTCTGCCCACCGCCAATCTGAATATGTTGTCGGAAACCAGCATTGAACAAATCTGCCAGATTGCCGATGAAGAACAGCCGAAGCTGATGGTCATTGACTCCATCCAGGTCATGCACATGGCAGATATCCAGTCCTCGCCGGGCAGCGTAGCGCAGGTGCGTGAAACGGCGGCTTATCTCACGCGCTTTGCGAAAACACGCGGGGTGGCGATTGTGATGGTCGGGCACGTGACCAAAGATGGCTCGCTGGCCGGGCCGAAAGTCCTTGAGCACTGTATTGACTGTTCAGTCTTGCTGGATGGCGATGCGGACTCCCGTTTCCGTACGCTGCGCAGCCATAAGAACCGCTTTGGCGCGGTAAATGAGCTGGGTGTCTTTGCCATGACTGAACAAGGGCTTCGGGAGGTGAGCAATCCGTCTGCCATTTTCCTTAGTCGTGGCGATGAGGTGACTTCTGGTAGCTCGGTGATGGTGGTCTGGGAAGGAACACGTCCGCTGCTGGTAGAGATTCAGGCGCTGGTCGATCACTCAATGATGTCCAATCCCCGGCGTGTTGCTGTTGGCCTCGAACAAAACCGCCTTGCCATTTTGCTGGCGGTGCTGCATCGCCACGGCGGCCTGCAGATGGCCGACCAGGATGTCTTCGTTAACGTGGTTGGCGGCGTAAAAGTGACGGAGACCAGCGCTGATTTGGCGCTCTTACTGGCAATGGTTTCGAGCCTGCGCGACCGGCCTTTGCCTCAGGATCTGGTGGTCTTTGGCGAGGTTGGGCTGGCGGGTGAGATTCGCCCGGTCCCCAGCGGACAAGAGCGTATTTCCGAAGCGGCGAAACATGGTTTCCGGCGGGCCATTGTACCTGCAGCGAATGTGCCGAAAAAACCGCCAGAAGGGATGCAGGTCTTCGGTGTTAAAAAACTCGCAGATGCACTAAGTGTCTTTGACGACTTATAATTATATTCCCGTCGTCTTTCTGGCGGCAGGTGTGATGGCTGCGTTTACTCCCCCGGAGCACTGCAATAGTTATGCTCCTCGGGGTTCGTTTACTCACCGCCTCCTGCCCCGAAATGCATAGGGAATTTTGCATAATAGGCCTGGCACGTTGATGCTGCCAGGCAGGTTCAGCCAGCAGGAGGCACTCGTGTCGTCATTCGACTATCTCAAGACCGCAATCCGTCAGAAAGGCTGCACATTGCAGCAGGTGGCCGACGCCAGCGGCATGACCAAAGGCTATTTGAGCCAACTCCTGAATGCCAAAATTAAAAGTCCCAGTGCGCAAAAACTCGAGGCGCTGCACCGTTTTCTCGGATTAGAATTTCCGCGTCGGCAAAAAAGCGTTGGCGTCGTTTTTGGTAAGTTTTACCCGCTGCATACCGGGCATATCTACCTCATTCAGCGTGCCTGTAGCCAGGTGGACGAGTTGCATATCGTGATGGGTTACGACGAGAAGCGTGACCGAGAACTGTTTGAAGACAGTGCGATGTCCCAGCAGCCAACCATCAGCGACCGCCTGCGCTGGTTGCTCCAGACTTTTAAATATCAAAAAAACATCCGCATTCATGCGTTTAATGAAGAGGGAATGGAGCCTTATCCGCATGGCTGGGATGTCTGGAGTAAAGGTATTAAAGCCTTTATGGATGAAAAGGGCATTCAGCCTGACCGGATCTACAGTTCGGAAGAGGCAGACGCTCCTCAATACCTTGAGCATCTGGGTATTGAAACGGTGCTTATCGATCCTAAACGCACGTTTATGAACATCAGCGGCGCGCTTATCCGTGAGAACCCGTTCCGCTACTGGGATTATATTCCCACCGAAGTGAAACCCTTTTTCGTGCGTACCGTGGCGATACTTGGGGGCGAATCCAGTGGGAAATCAACGCTGGTCAATAAGCTCGCGAATATCTTTAATACCACCAGCGCGTGGGAGTACGGACGGGATTATGTCTTCTCTCATCTGGGCGGCGATGAGATGGCTTTGCAGTATTCTGACTATGACAAGATCGCGTTGGGGCAGGCGCAGTATATTGATTTTGCAGTAAAATATGCCAATAAAGTGGCTTTTATCGATACCGATTTTGTCACGACGCAGGCGTTTTGCGTGAAGTATGAAGGGCGCGAGCACCCTTTTGTACAGGCGATGATCGATGAATACCGTTTCGATCTGGTGATTCTGCTGGAAAATAATACGCCGTGGGTTGCCGATGGGTTGAGAAGCCTGGGCAGTTCGGTGGATCGCAGCGAATTCCAGCAGATGCTGGTGGATATGCTCAAAGAGAACAATATTACCTGGCGACATGTAGAAGAGCCTGATTACGACTCACGGTTTTTGCACTGCGTGGAACTGGTAAAAGAGTTGATGGGGGATTAGCAGGCCGGATAAGGCGTTTTACTTAGCCTGGCTACTGGCTTACCCAGGCTCTCTTCCCCCAGGAAAGGGAGCAAATACTAAAAAGGGCAACTTGCGTTGCCCTTTTGCTTTTATTTCGAAATGCGTTTGTACTTGATACGCTTCGGCTCCAGCGCATCGGCGCCCAGCGTGCGTTTCTTGTACTCTTCGTATTCGGTAAAGTTACCTTCGAAGAACTCCACCTTGCCTTCGTCCTGGTAATCCAGAATATGGGTCGCGATACGGTCAAGGAACCAGCGGTCATGCGAGATAACCATCGCGCAGCCCGGGAACTCCAGCAGGGCGTTTTCCAGCGCGCGCAGGGTTTCGATATCCAGGTCGTTGGTCGGTTCATCGAGCAGCAGTACGTTACCGCCCACCTGCAGCAGTTTCGCCAGATGCAGACGACCGCGCTCACCACCGGACAGTTCGCCAACGCGTTTGCCCTGATCAACGCCTTTAAAGTTAAAGCGGCCTACGTAAGCACGGCTCGGCATCTCGGTGTTGCCGATCTTCATGATATCCAGCCCGCCGGAGACCTCTTCCCACACGGTTTTGCTATTATCCATCGCATCGCGGAACTGATCGACGGAGGCCAGCTTGACGGTTTCACCCAGGGTGATAGTCCCGGCATCAGGCTGCTCCTGACCGGACATCATACGGAACAGAGTCGATTTACCCGCGCCGTTAGGACCGATGATGCCGACAATAGCGCCTTTCGGTACGGAGAAGCTCAGATCGTCTATCAGTACGCGGTCACCATAGGATTTACGCAGATGGCTGACTTCCACCACTTTATCCCCCAGACGTGCTCCAGGCGGAATAAACAGTTCGTTAGTCTCGTTACGTTTCTGGTACTCGACGTTGTTAAGCTCTTCGAAGCGTGCCAGACGGGCTTTGCCCTTAGACTGACGGCCTTTCGCGCCCTGACGAACCCACTCAAGCTCTTTCTCGATAGACTTACGACGCGCCGCTTCCTGTGACGCTTCCTGTGCCAGACGCTGATCTTTTTGCTCCAGCCAGGAAGAGTAATTGCCTTCCCACGGAATACCTTCACCGCGGTCCAGCTCCAGGATCCAGCCAGCGACGTTGTCGAGGAAGTAACGGTCGTGGGTAATCGCCACCACGGTGCCTTCGAAGTCGTGCAGGAAGCGCTCCAGCCACGCCACGGATTCCGCATCCAGGTGGTTAGTCGGTTCGTCGAGCAGCAGCATGTCTGGTTTTTCCAGCAGCAGGCGGCAGAGCGCTACGCGGCGGCGTTCACCACCGGAGAGATTGGCGATTTTCGCATCCCAGTCCGGCAGACGCAGGGCATCAGCGGCACGCTCAAGCTGCACGTTCAGGTTGTGACCGTCGTGCGCCTGGATAATCTCTTCAAACTTACCCTGTTGTGCCGCGAGTTTATCGAAGTCAGCGTCTGGTTCAGCATATTTCGCGTACACCTCGTCCAGACCTTTCAGCGCGTTAACCACTTCGGAGACCGCTTCTTCAACGGATTCACGCACGGTCTGTTCCGGGTTCAACTGCGGTTCCTGCGGCAGGTAGCCGATTTTCAGACCGGGCTGTGGACGGGCTTCACCTTCAATATCGGTATCGATGCCAGCCATGATCCGCAGCAGGGTAGATTTACCGGCGCCATTAAGGCCCAGTACACCGATTTTTGCGCCAGGGAAGAAACTCAGCGAGATATTTTTCAAAATATGACGTTTCGGCGGAACCACTTTGCCGACACGATGCATGGTATAAACGAATTGAGCCACGTTGGACTTCGCCTCTTTTTATCCCTTCATCCATCAGGTTGCAGGTGCCGGGCCAGGAGGGATTCCTGTACCGCCGCCTTGCAACCTGAATTATTCAGGGCTAATGAATGGTGATAGTTTTCAAAGGCGAAGTGTAGCCGTTTTCCGTGCTCAATCCCAGCCAGCAGCACCCGTAGTGTTAAATCGCACAAGAAAGGTAAAAAAGTGTGCATTACGTGGCGCGTTACGGCGTGCACGGTTAGCATTAAGGCATTATGCGGCATGATGCTGTAGGTATCGTTTATATAAGAGGAATAAGCTGTGCAGAGAGCTAAACATGCCGCCTGGCGTTTTCTGGCGGCCAGTATTTGTTTGCTGTCCCTCAGCAATGTGGCGCGAGCGGACTCACTGGACGAACAACGTAATCGCTATGCTCAGATCAAGCAGGCATGGGATAACAAGCAGATGGATGTGGTATCGCAACTGATGCCGGGCCTGCAAAACTATCCGCTTTACCCTTATCTGCAGTACCGACAGATAACCGATGATCTGATGAATCAGCCCGCCGTAACGGTGATCAATTTCATCCAGGCAAATCCTACATTGCCGCCGGCCCGCACTCTGAAAACACGTTTTATCAATGAGCTGGCGCGTCGGGAAGACTGGCGCGGTTTGCTGGCGTTTAGCCCGGAAAAACCCACGACAACGGAAGCGCAATGTAACTACTATTTTGCGAAATGGAACACCGGCCAGGCTGAAGAGGCCTGGCAAGGAGCGAAAGAGCTGTGGCTGACGGGCAACAGCCAGCCGAACGCCTGTGACCGGTTGTTTGGTGCATGGCGCGCTTCCGGCAAGCAAGATCCACTGGCGTTTCTGGAACGTATTCGTCTGGCAATGAAAGCGGGCAATACGCGGCTGGTTATTCTGCTGGCGGGTCAGATGCCATCGGACTATCAGACCATCTCTTCTGCCATCATTACGCTGGCCAACGATCCGGGTAGCGTTATGACCTTTGCCCGAACCACAGGGGCGACTGATTTCACCCGTCAGATGGCTGCCGAAGCGTTCGAAAGCGTCGCGCGTGAAGATGTGGAAAACGCCCGGTTGATGATCCCGTCGCTGGTACAGGCGCAACAACTCAATGAAGAACAGACGCAAGCGCTGCGTGATATTGTTGCCTGGCGTTTGATGGGGAATGATGTGACCAGCGAGCAGGCGCGCTGGCGCGATGACGCTATCATGCGTTCGCAGTCTGTCTCGATTGTCGAGCGACGCGTGCGAATGGCTATCGGCAACGGTGATCGCCGTGGGCTGAATACCTGGCTTGCGCGTCTGCCGATGGAGGCAAAAGAGAAGGATGAGTGGCGCTACTGGCAGGCCGACCTGCTGCTGGAACGTGGGCGTGACGGCGAGGCGAAAGAGATCCTGCATGCGCTGATGCAACAACGTGGATTCTACCCAATGGCGGCGGCACAGCGCCTGGGTGAAGAGTACACAATGAAAATTGATAAAGCGCCAGGTAGTATCGATCCTGCGTTGGCAAACGGGCCTGAAATGTCCCGTGTGCGCGAGCTAATGTACTGGAATCAGGACAACACTGCCCGTAGCGAGTGGTCTAACTTGATAACCAGCCGCAGCGTGCAGGAACAGGCGCAACTGGCGCGCTATGCGTTTAACCAGCACTGGTGGGATTTAAGCGTACAGGCGACCATTGCCGGTAAGTTGTGGGATCAACTTGAAGAACGCTTCCCGCTGGCCTACAGCGACTTGTATGCCCGCTATACGAGCGGTAAAGATATTCCGCAAAGCTATGCGATGGCGATTTCTCGTCAGGAGAGCGCCTGGAACCCTAAAGCGCGCTCCCCGGTTGGGGCAAGTGGACTCATGCAGATCATGCCGGGGACGGCAACGCATACGGTAAAAATGTTTAATATTCCAGGCTACAGCAATGCGGCTCAATTGCTGGAACCGGAAGTAAATATCAACATCGGTACCAGCTATCTGCAATATGTCTATCAGCAGTTTGGTAACAACCGCATCTTCTCCTCCGCAGCGTACAACGCCGGACCGGGTAGGGTACGGACCTGGCTGAACAACAGTGGTGGGCGAATTGATGCGGTAGCCTTTATCGAGAGTATCCCGTTTTCCGAAACCCGTAGCTATGTGAAAAACGTGTTGGCCTATGACGCGTATTACCGTTTCTTTATCAATGGTAACAAAGCGCCAGTGCTGACGGACGCGGAGTGGCAGCGTCGTTACTGATTTCTGTGGTTTGTGTTATGCTGTGTACTCTCTAGCGAGTACATAGCATAACGGCGGCATATTATGACCCAGCAATCACCTTATTCAGCGGCCATGGCCGAACAGCGTCACCAGGAATGGCTACGCTTTGTTGAACTCGTCAGGCAGTCTTACGAACAGGATCTGCATCTTCCGTTACTTAACCTGATGCTCACCCCTGATGAACGGGAAGCGCTGGGTACCCGCGTACGCATTATCGAAGAACTGTTGCGCGGAGAGATGAGTCAGCGTGAACTCAAAAGTGAACTCGGCGCGGGCATTGCTACGATCACCCGCGGTTCTAACAGCCTGAAAGCGGCGCCAGCCGATCTGCGTTTATGGCTGGAGCAGACGCTGCTTAACGATCAGCGATAGACTGCATTGTGAAAGGGGCTTAATGCCAGTATCACGGCCTGATGATAGACGCTGGCGCGCGTCAGTTTTCCGGCGGTAAACACGCCAATTGCGCCCTCTTTACGCCCAATCTCATCAATACCGGTGTATGCCGACATCGCCGGGCCAAGCGCTTCACCTGCATGGATTTTTTGCAAAATAACCTCCGGCAAGGGCAGGGTGGCAGAACGCGCTTCGCCACGCTGTTCCTGATTTTCGATGACCACCCAGCTAAACGTGCTGCCTTCATCAATGCCGGCTTCGATAGCTACCCAAAAGTCCGCATCCGGGCAGGCGTGGCGTGCATTTGCGACACGGTTACGTGCACCTGCAAGCGTTTCTTTACTGCCCAGAGGTTGTTCTGGTACACCGCTCTCAACAGCGATAGCGTCAATATGGCAGGAACCTTCACCGAAAATTTCATTAAAAGCGTGCAGAATAGCCCGAATTTTGGCGGGGTTTGTGGTAGCAGCGACAACATGGTGCATAATCAATAGCTGGCTCCCCGTAATGAGACGTGTTCTGTCCGCATGACGGGTAAGGCCTTCCTCATATAATAAACTTCATCGCAGTATAATGGATATAAAAGCATGTTACAGGTATACCTTGTCCGCCACGGTGAAACGCAGTGGAACGCCGAGCGTCGTATTCAAGGCCATTCAGACAGTCCGTTAACCGAAAAAGGGGAGAAGCAGGCATGGCAGGTGGCCGAACGCGCGAAAGCGCTGGGCATCACCCATATCATTGCCAGCGATCTCGGACGTACACGTCGCACGGCTGAAATCATCGCAGAGTTATGCGGCTGCGATATCACCCTCGATTCGCGCCTGCGTGAACTCGATATGGGCGTGCTTGAAAAGCGTAACCTTGAAACCCTGACCGAAGAAGAAGAAGGCTGGCGTCGCCAACTGGTAAATGGTACCGCAGGGGGGCGCATTCCCGGCGGTGAGTCTATGCAGGAGCTTGCCGATCGTATGCATGCCGCCCTTGCGACCACGCTGGAGTTACCGCAGGGCAGCCGTCCGATGATCGTAAGCCACGGTATGGCCCTGGGCTGCCTGGTCAGCACTATTCTGGGTCTTCCGGCCTATGCTGAGCGCCGCCTGCGCTTGCGTAACTGCTCTATTTCCCGTATCGATTATCAGGATAGCGCATGGCTGGCATCGGGATGGGTGGTGGAAACGGCAGGAGACGTCTCACATCTTGACGCCCCTGCGCTCGATGAACTGCAGCGTTAACGGCGGACCGGAATCAGATACTCGCAGCGGATGTAAAGCGGCGGCTCTTGCGCACGCGCATCTTCCTGCGGGTAGAAGCGCTCAATATCCTGACCTTTACGGCGTGTCAGATTCAGCATCGGCATGCAGGTGCCGTAGACGGTCAGGATAAATTCCTGCACGCCACTCCCCGGCCCCTCATAGAAGAACATGACATACTCACCGCCTTCGAGCGTCACCGGTTGGGCGTTATGCATATAGCCGTTCGCCATCTCCGGCGTTAAGGCGGTAGTGTAAAACACCTCTTGCTCGTCATCTTTTTCCAGGCTTGGTCGCGGTTCATGCAGGCCATACATCTCAGCCGGAATGGTTGGCGAGTTACCTAAAAAGTCACGCCAGAACTGGATACGCATCTGATTGCGGAAATCGGAAATCTCTTCCAGCGAGCAGGTATAGCTCTGCGTCGTACCGATAAGCTGCATATCCGGAAGGGTGATAAATTCGTATCTCGGCATGGCAAACTCGCCTAAGCGCAACGGTGGACGAATACCGAAGGCGCTCCAGTCAGGTGAACGGCGATACAGCGCGGGCGTCAGATTAAACTGCTTTTTAAAAGCGCGAGTAAAGGTTTGCTGAGAGTCAAAACGGTACTGCAAGGCGATATCCAGAATGGGGCGCGAGGTCAGACGCAAAGCAACAGCAGACTTCGACAGGCGGCGCGCGCGAATATAAGCGCCAATCGCATGGCCCGTCACGTCTTTAAACATCCTTTGCAGATGCCACTTGGAATAACCTGCTTTTGCCGCCACATTATCTAACGACAATGGCTGATCCAGGTGACCTTCCAGCCAGGTTAGTAGATCACGAATAATCCCAGCCTGATCCATAAAATATCCTCATCCTTAAAACGGCTTACGCCTGATACCAGGAAAGGGATAATACCACTGTTTGTTGTTTTAGCATTCAGTGTTTTTTTTGTGCATTAGTGCCCATTGTGTCTGATTTTCATGATAATTTTTGTAAATTAGTGATCTATAAACCTTTTCCTGATAAACCCGAGAATAGTCGCTCAACGTTATATTCAAAAATGGTAACAATATGAAATACACACGTTTAATACTTTCCTCATTAGCGTTGCTCTGGAGCTCTGCACATGCGGAACAGATTGGCTCAGTGGATACGGTATTCAAAATGTTCGGCCCGGATCACAAAATTGTGGTGGAAGCCTTTGACGATCCTGAGGTGCAAAATGTGACCTGTTACCTGAGCCGGGCAAAAACAGGCGGCATTAAAGGCGGTCTTGGGCTGGCTGAAGATACATCTGACGCGGCGATCTCGTGCCAGCAGGTGGGGCCAATTGAACTCAGTGATAAGATCAAAAACGGCAAAGCGCAGGGTGATGTAGTCTTCCAGAAACGTACCTCGCTGGTATTTAAGAAACTGCAGGTAGTCCGCTTTTATGACAGCAAACGTAACGCGCTGGTTTATTTAACCTATTCCGATAAAGTGGTAGAGGGTTCGCCGAAAAACGCACTAAGTGCGGTGCCGATTATGCCGTGGGGTAAATAAAAGGAATGGAGATGCCACAACCGCGAATTTGGCTGGTTGAAGATGAGGCAAGTATCGCCGAGACGCTGATTTATATGTTGCAGCAGGATGGGTTCGCCGTTACGTCATTTGAACGGGGATTGCCTGCCCTTGACGCGGCGACGCGGCAGTTGCCGGACCTTGCGATCCTGGATGTCGGGCTGCCGGATATCAGTGGCTTTGAGCTATGTCGCCGTTTGTTGGCTCGGGCACCGGGGCTACCGGTGCTGTTTCTGACCGCACGCAGCGATGAGATCGATAAACTACTGGGGCTGGAAATGGGGGCCGATGATTATATCGCCAAACCGTTTTCGCCCAGGGAAGTATGTGCCCGGGTACGTACCGTGCTGCGCCGCTTTCAGAAAGCGACTGTGCAATCTTCGCTCCTTCGTGTCGGGCAATTCGAACTGGATGAAGAGGCGGCTATTATCCGCTGGTGTGGCGATATTCTTCCCCTTACACGCTATGAATTTCTGCTGCTCAAAACCCTGCTGCATGCGCCGGGCAGAGTTTTTTCGCGCCAGCAACTCATGGATCTTGTCTGGACCGATGCCGAAGAGAGCTTCGATCGGACTGTCGATACTCACATCAAAACGTTGCGCGCTAAATTGCGTGCGGTGAATAGCGACGTGTCGCCGATTAATACTCATCGCGGTATGGGTTATAGCCTGGGCATTCGCTAATGCGTATTGGAATGCGACTGCTGCTGGGCTACTTTTTACTTGTGGCGGTTGCCGCCTGGTTTGTATTGTCGATTTTTGTCCAGGAGATCAAACCGGGCGTCAGGCGGGCCACCGAAGGTACGCTGATTGATACCGCCACGCTGCTGGCAGAGGTGGCGCGCGATGATTTGCTCTCCGGGCAGGCGCAAAATGGCAAGCTGGCAGAGGCGTTTACTTCGCTCAACCAAAGCAACATTAACGCCAATATCAGCGGCATTCGCAAGGTACGTAACGAATACCATGTCTACATGACAGATGCGGTGGGTAAGGTCGTTTTCGACTCTGCAGGCCGGGCCGTAGGTCAGGATTTTTCACGCTGGAATGACGTCTGGCTTACGCTGCGTGGAAAATATGGTGCGCGAAGCACGCCTTCCGATCCAAACGACCCGGAAAGTACGGTTATGTATGTGGCGGCTCCTGTCACCGATCAGGGGCGAATTATTGGCGTTTTAAGCGTGGGTAAACCCAACAGTGCGATTGCCCCGGTCATCAAACGTAGCGAGCGGCGCATGCTCTGGGCCAGTGCGGCTCTGCTGGGAATTGCTCTGGTGATTGGGTTTGGGGTGACGCTGTGGATTAACCGTTCTATTGGCAAGCTGACACGCTATGCGGATGCCGTGAGCGAAAAAAATCCTTTACCACTTCCTGATCTGGGAAGTAGTGAGCTGCGTAAGCTGGCGCAGGCGCTGGAGAGTATGCGCCTTAAGCTCGAAGGGAAAAATTATATTGAGCAGTACGTTTATGCGCTTACTCATGAACTTAAAAGCCCGCTGGCGGCCATTCGCGGTGCGGCAGAAATTCTCCATGAGAACCCCCCACCGGATATCGCCACTCGTTTTACCAACAATATTCTGGCGCAAAATACGCGGATGCAGATGCTGGTTGAGAAATTGCTACAGCAGGCGAAGCTCGAAAATCGCCAGGAGATAGTGACAACATCCATCCCTGTTGACGCTCTGTTCCGACAGCTTGAGGACGAACGTAGCGTGGTGCTGGCCGCCAAAAATCTGACCCTCGAATGTGACGCAGGACAACTCGTCACTGAGGCGGATGCCGGGCTTCTTAGCCAGGCATTAGGAAATCTTCTCGACAATGCGATCGATTTTACCCCTCGCGGCGGACACATTTCGCTATATGCTCGCGAGCAGGATGAACAGGCGGTCTTCACCGTGTGCGATAACGGGTCGGGAATTCCGGATTACGCCCTTGAGCGGATCTTTGAACGGTTTTACTCATTACCGCGAGAGAATGGACAAAAGAGTAGTGGGCTTGGACTGGCATTCGTGCAGGAGGTGGCGCGTTTGCACCAGGGAACGATTCAGGTACGTAACCTGCCGCAGGGTGGCGCAGAGGCGCGACTGACACTTCACCGTCACTTCACATAACTTCAAATTCTCCTCTTATAGCCCCGTTATTCTGCCTGCAACACAAAGGAGGGGCTATGTTTAAATCACCATTATTCTGGAAAATTACCACCCTGGCAGGGTGTATTTGTCTGTTGCTGATCCCACTGATGATGGTTGGCAATTTAATCAAAGAGAGAGGCGATTACCATAATGAGGTCGCCGACATGTTACGGCAAAGTAGCGCCGGACCACAAAAGCTGATTGGACCGTTGATTGCCATTCCGGTGACGGAAATTGTCACCACGCTTGAGACGACGGGAAATGAACCCCCCAGGGAGGTTCGCAGTTCGAAAAGCTATATCCGTTTCTGGCTGCCTGAAACGCTCCTGGTCGAGGGTAAACAGCAAGTCGAAAATCGTCAGGTGGGTATTTACGAAGGGCAAGTCTGGAATGGAGATATCAGCATTAACGCGGAGTTTGACCCAAAGCGTGTTGGCCTGGAGGCGAGTGCGACCAGGCAACTGGGCGAGCCGTTTGTCGTGTTTGCCCTGAGTGATGCCAGAGGGATTGGGCAAATACGGACGATGAAAGTGAATGGTGATTCGCTGAGGGTGGAGCCAGGGGCGGGGCTGATGAGCGATTTACAGGGTATTCACGTTCCGCTGACTGCGCCGGATATTATGCAGAAAAGTATCAAGCTCAACGCCTCTTTCAGTCTCAATGGCTCCGGTGCCTTTTCTGTGGTTCCCCTTGGCAGAAACAGTGAAATGGCGCTGATGGGGGACTGGCCTCATCCCGGCTTTACCGGTGACTTTCTGCCGGCTAAACGCGAAGTTACCCCGGCGGGTTACCAGGCACACTGGCAAAGTACCTGGTTTGCCAATAACCTGGATAGCAAAATCCGCGATATCCTGAGTCTGAGTGATGACAATGTATGGCGTCTGCCTGCATTCAGCGTCAATATCGCCACGCCCGCAGATCAGTATCAACTGACTGACAGAGCGGTAAAATATGCGATTCTGCTTATCGCTCTTATTTTCGCTGCGTTTTTTGTCTTTGAAAGTCTTACCGGGCGACAAATGCATCCTATGGAGTATCTGCTGGTGGGGTTGTCGCTGGTGATGTTCTATCTGGTCCTGCTGGCGTTGTCAGAGCATGTTGGCTTTACCTGGGCGTGGATCATCGCCAGTGGGCTGGGAACGGCGATCAATGGTGTCTATCTGCAGGGCGTGTTGAAAAGCTGGCGGGCCAGCCTGCCTTTTAGCGGCGCGCTATTGATACTCTATGGCGTAATGTGGAGTCTGCTGAACTCAGAAGACAACGCGTTGTTGCTTGGAACGGGAGTGCTATTTGCGGCGCTGAGTACCGTGATGATACTCACACGACGTTTTGACTGGTACTCACTCTCACGAACGGCGAAAAAGCCCGTGGAGAGTCAGATTCCTGTCGATGAAGATTTACGGATATGGAAATAAAAAAAAAGCGGCGCCTGGCGCCGCTTTTTTTATGAAGGGAGATTATTCCTGCAAGTCACCGCAAAAGCGGTAGCCTTCACCGTGAATCGTCGCGATGATTTCCGGTGTGTCCGGCGTGGATTCAAAATGTTTACGGATACGACGGATGGTGACGTCGACCGTACGGTCGTGTGGTTTCAACTCACGGCCAGTCATTTTTTTCAGCAATTCGGCACGGGACTGGATCTTGCCCGGGTTTTCGCAGAAATGCAGCATCGCGCGGAATTCGCTACGTGGCAGCTTGTACTGTTCGCCGTTAGGGCTGATTAGCGAACGGCTGTTAATATCCAGTTCCCAGCCATTGAACTTGTAGCTGTCGACGCTGCGGCGTTCTTCGCTGATTGTTCCCAGATTCATGGTGCGGGACAGCAGGTTGCGCGCACGGATGGTCAGTTCACGCGGGTTGAACGGTTTGGTGATGTAATCATCCGCACCGATTTCGAGGCCCAGAATTTTGTCTACTTCGTTGTCACGACCGGTCAGAAACATCAGCGCGACATTCGCTTGCTCGCGTAATTCACGGGCAAGTAAAAGGCCATTTTTACCTGGCAGATTGATGTCCATAATCACCAGGTTGATATCATTTTCGGAGAGGATCTGATGCATTTCAGCGCCATCTGTCGCTTCAAAGACATCGTAACCTTCCGCTTCGAAGATGCTTTTCAACGTGTTGCGTGTTACCAACTCGTCTTCAACGATAAGAATGTGCGGGGTCTGCATGTTTGCTACCTAAATTGCCAACTAAATCGAAACAGGAAGTACAAAAGTCCCTGACCAGCCTGGTACATGTCGCAAATTAACATGAACGGCGTAACATGACTAAAGTACGTAATTGCGTTCTTGATGCACTTTCCATCAACGTCAACAACATCATTAGCTTGGTCGTGGGCACTTTCCCTTTGAACCCGACAGTGTCAAAAACGGCTGTCATCCTAACCATTTTAACAGCAACATAACAGGCTAAGACGCAAGGGACACCCAATAAAACTACGCTTCGTTGACATATATCAAGTTCAATTGTAGCACGTTAACAGTTTGGTGAAATCTTGATATCTAAATGCTAGCGATTATCACAATTTTTCAATAAACCAACTAGTTGCGGATATTAATTGATAAATAAGCTGAATCCAATAGAAGATTCAGCTTCATAATTAAAATGCCATGAAGAAACATAGGGATAAGCATTTTCTGTTAACATTTGAGCGGATAATACCGCCAGTCAACAGTTTAGCTTTTTTTAACCGGTGGCAAAGCGAAATTCAGTGATTGCTGTTACAAAATTGTAAATTCGCGGCGCGTAATATGCTGACATAACCCTCTATTTGCGCGTCGGACGATAAAAAAGAGAGTAAAAAATGCACCTGGCTATTGTACTGGTTTCTCCCGCCAGAGCGGAGAATGTTGGCGCTGCCGCGCGCGCGATGAAAACGATGGGCTTTACCGATTTGCGCATTGTTGATAGCGATGCCCATTTACAGGAAGGCGCTCGCCGTGTCGCACATGGTGCCGGGGATGTGCTTGATAATATTAAAACTTATCCCGCATTATCCGATGCGCTGGCTGATATTTCGTTCAGCGTCGCCACGACGGCGCGCAGCCGCGCGAAATTCCATTACTATGCAACGCCCGCGGAACTGGTGCCATTATTGGCGGAAAAAAGCGCGTGGATTCCCTCGGCCGCCCTGGTGTTTGGTCGGGAAGATTCGGGCCTGACAAACGATGAACTGGCGCTTGCAGACATCCTGACAGGTGTGCCAATGGTAGCCGACTATCCCTCACTCAATCTGGGGCAGGCGGTCATGGTCTATTGTTATCAATTAGCATCTTTAATACAAAATACTGCCAAAGTGGTAACGCAACGTGATGATAACCAGCTTCGCGCTTTGCGTTTGCGGGCGCGTGCGTTACTCGAAAAACTTGATGTGGCGGATGACATAAAAATGGTCGACTGGCTTGATCAGCGTGTGGGGATGCTGGAACAGCGAGACACCGCAATGTTGCACCGTTTGCTCCATGACATTGAAAAAAAAATCGCCGAGTAAACCACTGTCATAAGCATGTTTTATGGATGAAGTCACTGCAATGATGCGACTTGTATGGTCTTTACCTATGATTAGTCAATGCGTAGCGAGTGTAGCGGAAGGTCGCGGAAAATAGCTGAAAACTAAAAATTCGTTGACTTAAGGCGGCAGATACTTTAACCAATA
Source organism: Phytobacter palmae (assembly GCA_900112785.1). GTDB lineage: Bacteria > Pseudomonadota > Gammaproteobacteria > Enterobacterales > Enterobacteriaceae > Phytobacter > Phytobacter palmae. The sequence goes on from FONB01000001.1 coordinate 373,998, forward strand.
TAGGCAGAGCACAGACAGAATAAAATTACAGAGCACACAACATCCATGAAACGCACCGGCACCGTCACCATTATTACCACCACCATTACCACAGGTAACGGTGCGGGCTGACGCGTACAGGAAACACAGAAAAAAGCCCGCACCTGAACAGTGCGGGCTTTTTTTTCGAGCAAAGATCAAGGGGTAATACCATGCGAGTGTTGAAGTTCGGCGGTACATCAGTGGCAAATGCGGAAAGGTTTCTGCGTGTTGCCGACATCCTGGAGAGCAATGCCAGGCAGGGGCAGGTGGCAACAGTGTTATCTGCCCCGGCGAAAATCACCAACCATCTGGTCGCAATGATCGAAAAAACGATCGGGGGTCAGGATGCAGTACCGAATATTAGCGATGCCGAACGTATTTTTTCTGAGCTACTGCAAGGATTGGCGGATGCACAGCCTGGTTTTCCCCTCGCACAGTTAAAAACCTTTGTCGAACAAGAATTTGCCCAGATTAAACACGTATTGCATGGGATAAGCCTGCTGGGGCAGTGCCCTGACAGCATCAATGCAGCGCTCATCTGCCGCGGCGAAAAGCTATCTATAGCCATTATGGCGGGGCTGCTGGAAGCGCGTGGCCATAAGGTGAGTGTGATTGATCCGGTCGAGAAACTGCTGGCTATTGGGCACTATCTTGAGTCTACGGTGGATATTGCGGAATCAACGCGCCGCATCGCCGCCAGCCGTATCCCGTCCGACCATATGGTATTGATGGCAGGGTTTACTGCCGGAAACGAAAAAGGTGAGCTGGTTGTTCTGGGGCGCAATGGTTCTGATTACTCCGCTGCGGTTCTGGCTGCCTGCCTGCGTGCAGATTGTTGTGAAATCTGGACGGATGTTGATGGCGTATATACGTGTGATCCACGTCAGGTGCCGGATGCCCGTCTGCTGAAATCCATGTCGTACCAGGAGGCGATGGAACTCTCCTACTTTGGTGCGAAAGTGCTCCATCCGCGTACTATTACCCCTATCGCTCAGTTCCAGATCCCGTGCCTTATTAAAAATACCGGTAACCCGCAAGCACCCGGCACCCTGATTGGCGCCACTTCTGACGAAGACGGTCTGCCAGTGAAAGGCATTTCTAACCTCAATAACATGGCGATGTTTAGTGTCTCTGGTCCGGGTATGAAAGGCATGGTTGGCATGGCGGCGCGCGTGTTCGCTGCAATGTCGCGTGCGGGTATCTCTGTTGTGTTGATTACCCAGTCCTCTTCTGAATACAGCATCAGCTTTTGTGTACCGCAATCCGACTGCGCCCGTGCGCAGCGTGCAATGGGCGATGAGTTTTATCTGGAGTTGAAAGAGGGCTTGCTGGAGCCGCTGGCCGTGATGGAGCGCCTGGCCATCATCTCCGTCGTGGGCGATGGCATGCGCACGCTGCGTGGCATTTCCGCGAAATTCTTTGCTGCACTGGCCCGCGCCAATATCAACATCGTGGCGATCGCGCAGGGTTCTTCCGAGCGTTCGATTTCTGTCGTGGTAAGTAACGATGATGCCACTACTGGCGTGCGCGTCACTCACCAGATGCTGTTTAACACCGACCAGGTCATCGAAGTGTTTGTGATTGGCGTAGGGGGGGTCGGCGGTGCGCTGCTCGAACAGCTTAAACGCCAGCAGACATGGCTCAAAGGGAAGCATATCGATTTGCGCGTCTGTGGCGTGGCAAACTCGAAAGCGTTGCTGACCAATGTGCACGGTTTAAATCTGGAAAACTGGCAGGCTGAGCTTGCTGAGGCCAAAGAACCTTTCAACCTGGGGCGTCTGATTCGCCTGGTGAAGGAATACCACCTGCTGAATCCGGTAATTGTGGATTGTACGTCACACCAGGCGGTTGCCGATCAGTATGCCGACTTCCTGCGCGAAGGTTTCCACGTGGTGACGCCAAACAAAAAGGCCAACACTTCGTCGATGGCTTACTACCACCAGTTGCGCCATGCAGCAGCGAAATCACGCCGCAAGTTCCTTTATGACACCAACGTGGGCGCGGGCTTGCCGGTTATCGAAAACCTGCAAAACCTGCTCAATGCGGGTGATGAATTACAACGTTTCTCCGGCATTCTTTCCGGCTCGCTGTCGTTTATTTTCGGTAAGCTTGATGAAGGGATGAGCCTGTCGGACGCGACTAAAATCGCACGTGAAATGGGCTATACCGAGCCTGATCCACGTGATGATCTCTCCGGTATGGACGTGGCGCGTAAGCTTCTGATCCTGGCCCGCGAAACCGGACGCGAGCTGGAGCTTTCCGATATCGTGATTGAACCTGTGCTGCCGACAACATTCGATGACAGTGGTGATGTTGACAGCTTCATGGCGCGTCTGCCGCAGCTTGATGACCACTTTGCCGATCGCGTAGCAAAAGCGCGTGACGAAGGCAAAGTGCTGCGCTACGTCGGTAACATCGAAGAAGATGGCACCTGTCGGGTGAAAATTGCTGAAGTGGACGGTAACGATCCCCTGTTTAAAGTGAAAAACGGCGAAAACGCCCTCGCGTTTTATAGCCACTATTATCAACCGCTGCCGCTGGTCCTGCGTGGCTATGGTGCGGGCAATGATGTTACTGCGGCAGGTGTGTTTGCGGACTTGTTGCGTACGCTGTCATGGAAGTTGGGAGTTTAAGATGGTGAAAGTATATGCTCCGGCCTCCAGCGCCAATATGAGCGTGGGTTTTGATGTGCTGGGCGCAGCGGTAACGCCAGTCGATGGCACGCTGTTGGGTGATAATGTCTCGGTTGAGGCAGCGGACAGCTTTAGTCTGAAAAATCTGGGACGTTTTGCCAGCAAATTGCCGACAGAGCCTCGTGAAAACATTGTCTATCAGTGCTGGGAGCGTTTCTGCCAGGAGATTGGCAAAACGGTTCCTGTGGCGATGACGCTGGAAAAAAACATGCCGATTGGCTCGGGACTGGGTTCCAGCGCCTGTTCCGTTGTCGCTGCGCTGGTGGCAATGAACGAATATTGCGGCAAACCGTTAAATGAGACGCGCATGCTGGCGCTGATGGGCGAGCTGGAAGGGCGTATTTCCGGCAGTGTACATTACGACAACGTGGCGCCTTGCTACCTCGGCGGCATGCAATTGATGATCGAGGAAAACGGCATTATCAGCCAGCAGGTGCCAGGCTTTGATGAATGGCTATGGGTGCTGGCCTATCCGGGCATTAAGGTTTCTACGGCTGAGGCACGCGCTATCCTGCCTGCTCAGTATCGTCGTCAGGATTGTATCGCTCATGGCCGACATCTGGCGGGCTTTATTCACGCCTGCTACTCCCGTCAGCCTCAGCTTGCGGCGAAGCTGATGAAAGATGTTATTGCTGAGCCGTATCGTATGAAATTATTGCCAGGCTTTAATGAGGCGCGTCAGGCGGTTGCTGAAATTGGTGCGCTCTCCTGTGGTATTTCGGGTTCCGGCCCAACGCTTTTTGCGTTGTGCGATAAAACGGAAACGGCGCAACGTGTGGCAGACTGGCTGAGCAAACACTATTTGCAAAATCAGGAAGGCTTTGTTCATATTTGCCGTCTGGACACGACGGGTGCACGAGTAGTGGGATAACCAATGAAACTCTATAACTTAAAAGATCACAACGAACAGGTCAGCTTCGCGCAGGCCGTCACGCAAGGGCTTGGCAAGAACCAGGGGCTGTTTTTCCCGCATGATCTGCCGGAATTCAGCCTGACTGAAATTGATGACATGCTGACCATGGATTTCGTTGCGCGCAGCGCCAAAATCCTCGGTGCGTTCATCGGTGATGAAATTCCGCAGGAAATTCTGGAAGCGCGCGTCCGGGAGGCGTTTGCTTTCCCGGCACCCGTTCAGCCGGTTGAGAGTGACATTGGCTGCCTGGAGCTGTTTCATGGCCCGACGCTGGCGTTTAAAGATTTCGGTGGGCGCTTTATGGCGCAAATGCTGACCACCATTAGCGGTGATAAGCCGGTGACGATCCTGACCGCGACCTCTGGTGATACCGGGGCGGCTGTGGCGCATGCCTTCTACGGCCTGAAAAACGTCCGTGTCGTCATCCTTTACCCGAATGGTAAAATCAGTCCGCTACAGGAAAAACTGTTCTGTACGCTGGGTGGTAATATCGAAACCGTTGCGATTGATGCGGATTTCGACGCCTGCCAGGCGCTGGTAAAACAGGCCTTTGATGATGAAGAACTGAAAGCGGCGCTGGGCCTGAATTCAGCCAACTCTATCAACATCAGCCGCCTGCTGGCACAGATTTGCTACTACTTTGAAGCGGTAGCGCAACTGCCACAAGAGGCACGTAATCAACTGGTTGTTTCCGTGCCGAGCGGCAATTTTGGCGACTTAACGGCTGGCCTGCTGGCAAAATCGCTGGGGCTGCCCATTAAACGCTTTATCGCTGCGACCAATGCGAATGATACGGTGCCGCGCTTCCTGCAGGACGGTGAGTGGAAGCCAAAAGCGACACAGGCAACCCTGTCGAACGCGATGGACGTCAGCCAGCCGAACAACTGGCCGCGTGTGGAAGAGTTGTTCCGCCGTAAAATCTGGCGTCTGAACGAGCTGGGCTATGCCGCAGTGGACGACGAAACGACCAAAGAGACCATGCGTGAGCTGAAAGGCAAGGGCTATATCTCCGAACCGCATGCCGCCATTGCCTACCGTGCGCTCCGCGATCAGCTGCATCCAGGTGAGTACGGCCTGTTCCTGGGTACCGCCCATCCGGCGAAATTCAAAGAGAGCGTTGAAGACATCCTCGGTGAAACACTGCCATTGCCGAAAGAACTGGCAGAGCGTGCGAATCTTGAGCTGTTGTCGCATCATCTGCCTGCAGATTTCGCTCAATTGCGTAAACTGATGATGAGCAAAGCGTAATCCACGTTGTCTCAAACCAGAACCGGGTGAGCGTTATGGCGGCCCGGTTTTTTTACGTCTGAATACGGAGAAATTAAGGAGAAATACGACAGGGAAAACGGAGAAATTCCCATAAAATGCGGGCGCTTAGAGATTAGGATTGCAGAGAATAACAAGCCGCCATCACTTTGCTTAATCTCCTTACATCGGCCCACAACGGGCAAGATGAACAAAGGAGTAACCCATGTTTAAACCTGTATTCTTAGCGCTTTCGCTGCTGATGGTGGCTCCGCTGGCGGCGCAGGCCGCTGAAATTACCCTTGTGCCGGCAGTAAAATTGCAAATTGGCGATCAGGATCGTCACGGTAACTACTGGGATGGCGGCCACTGGCGCGACCATGACTGGTGGCACAGACACTATGAATGGCGGGAAAACCACTGGCGTCCGCACGGTGACGACCACCGCGACTTCCGTGGCGACCATCATGACTATCGTCACGATGACCATCGTCCGGGGCCAGACTGGCGCCACGATTAATCTCTTCGCTTAGTCTGCCCCCTCCTGAAAGAGGGGGCCACAGCCTTACTGCTCGTGACGTTTAAAGACCAGTTCGCCCTTTCCAGACAGCTCTTCATCAAAGACATAGCCTTCACTATCAAACGCGGTTAACTGTTCCGGTTTTGTCAGGCGGTTATCAATGATGTAACGACTCATCAGGCCGCGAGCTTTTTTGGCATAGAAGCTAATCACCTTAAACTTGCCATTTTTCTCGTCCAGAAAGACGGGTTTGATAATTTGTGCATTCAGTTTTTGTGTTTTGACCGACTTAAAATACTCATCGGATGCCAGGTTCACCACGATGTCATCACCTTGCGCCTTAATGGCATCGTTCAGCGTGTTGGTTATGACCTCTCCCCAGAACTGATATAGGTCCTTCCCCTTTGGATTTTCCAGGCGGATCCCCATTTCCAGACGGTAAGGCTGCATCAGATCCAGTGGACGCAACACGCCGTACAGACCAGAGAGCATACGCAGATGCTGCTGGGCAAAATCGAAATCAGCCTCGGTAAAAGTTTCTGCCTGCAGGCCGGTGTAGACGTCGCCTTTAAAGGCCAGAATAGCCTGACGCGCGTTTTTCGGCGTAAAGTCCGGCTGCCAGTCGTGAAAACGGGTGGCGTTCAGGTCGGCGAGCTTATCACTGATGCCCATCAGAGCTTTGATTTGTTGCGCGCTAAGCTGACGCGCGACCTTAATCAACTGCTGCGAATAATCCAACAATTCAGGCTGCGTGTAGCGCGTGGTGGCCAGCTCACTTTGATAATCCAGTGTTTTCGCGGGCGAGATGAGAATCAGCATAGTCAGTCCTTGCAGGAAAATTTCCGCTGACTGTAACAAAAAATGGCCGGTGATTGATCAATAGTTGCGATTGTCATTTACGATCCCGCTTTATCGTCCCATGCACCTGGCGCGAGTTGCTGGTTGATGTCCGGGTAACGCTTTGGATCGAATACCGGCGTTACACCCATCTTACGTTGGCGTAGATAATCGGCGGCGATAAGGGTGACGACGGGAGACAACAACAGAATTGCCGTCATGTTAGTGATGGCCATAAACGCCATCATCACATCTGCCACATGCCAGAGTAACGGTATACGCAATTGAGCGCCGATCAACACCATTACTAAAATCCCGATACGCAACAGCCAAATGTTACGCTTGCTGTTCATACGCAGGAAAATGAGGTTATTTTCAGCGTAAACATAATTGGTGATAATTGAATTGAACGCAAACATGATAATAATGACGGCGACAAAGCTGGCTCCCCATGACCCCGTCAGCGTTACCATCGCTTCCTGAACTCGCTGAACGCCAATGATAGCGTTATCTGTTGGCGTATCCTTTGCCTGCAGAAGAATAAATGCGCTGGCGGTGCAAACCATAAACGTGTCGACAACCACGCCGATCATTTGCACAAAGCCCTGAGCGGCAGGATGAGGGGGAGATGATGCTGCGGCTGCGGCGGCATTCGGCGTTGAACCCATTCCTGCCTCGTTGGAATACATACTGCGTTGAAAACCGCTGGTGAGCGCCTGACTAAGCGTGTAACCCATGGTACCTGCTGCAGCCTCCTGCCAACCAAAGGCACTTTTTACAATAGTGGCAAGCATCTCCGGCAATGCGCTTAAGTGCGCAATGCCAATACCGAGGCAGGTCATTACCCAGGCAAGGGCCATGAGTGGAACAACCCACTGCATGATGCAAGCAATCTGTTTCATGCTTTTTGTAATCATTAACAGAATCATGCCTGCATAAATAAGACCGGTGTAGATCTCATTAATATGCCAGGCAAAATGGACGGCACGCGCTACCGAATTGGCCTGAATGGTATTGAATAACAGCCCGTAAACTAACAACAGGAAGACAGAAAACAGCACTCCCATCCAGCGCATGCCAAGGCCTCGCGCCATATACCAGGAAGGCCCCCCGCGAAATTGCTGATTGGCGTCGCGTTCTTTGTAGAGTTGCGCCAGTATGCTTTCGGCGAAACACGTAGCCATGCCAATCAAGGCCGATACCCACATCCAGAAAATCGCGCCGGGACCGCCTGCCGCAATAGCTAATGCTACCCCAGCTAAATTACCGGACCCCATTCGTCCGGCAAGGCTGAGAAACAGCGCCTGGTACGAAGTCAGTCCACCTGACTGGGCGCGGCTATGTTTGAGGTTATGGTAAAAGTCGCCAATCAGGCGAAATGGTACAAATTTGCTTTTAAAAGCAAACCAGATACCTGCCGCAAGCAGCAGATAGAGCATCAATGAACCCCAAAGGATTTCACTGATAAAAGAGAAGAATTCAGGCATCAACATCCCTCTTGTTTATGCCGGTTCGCAGATTGATAAGCAGCGCTATTATTAATAAGGCACTACTTTGCAGGCAATTAATAAATCTAGTTTACCATACCGGGCGTGCGCAATGTCTGCGGTTGCGCTGGCAGGGCGTCGTGTTATCATCAGGGCAGACCGGTTACATCCCCCTAACAAGTTCAAAGAGAAACACTATCATGACGGATAAATTGACTTCTCTGCGTCAATACACGACTGTTGTTGCTGACACCGGAGATATCGCGGCTATGAAGCTGTACCAGCCGCAGGACGCTACCACCAACCCTTCTCTGATTCTTGGCGCTGCCCAAATCCCTGAATACCGCAAACTGATTGATGACGCTATTGCCTGGGCGAAAGAACAGAGCAGCGACCGCGCGCAGCAAGTGGTAGATGCAACGGACAAACTGGCGGTGAATATCGGTCTGGAAATCCTCAAACTGATCCCTGGTCGCATTTCTACCGAAGTCGACGCACGTCTGTCCTATGATACCGACGCGTCCATCGCGAAAGCAAAACGCCTGATCAAACTGTATAACGATGCGGGTATCAGCAACGATCGTATCCTGATCAAACTGGCGTCCACCTGGCAGGGTATTCGCGCAGCTGAGCAACTGGAAAAAGAAGGTATCAACTGTAACCTGACGCTGCTGTTCTCCTTCGCGCAGGCACGTGCCTGTGCGGAAGCTGGCGTTTATCTGATATCGCCGTTTGTGGGCCGTATCCTCGACTGGTACAAAGCCAATACGGATAAAAAAGAGTACGCACCGGCAGAAGATCCGGGCGTGGTTTCCGTAACGGAAATCTATCAGTACTACAAACAGCACGGTTATGAAACCGTTGTGATGGGTGCAAGCTTCCGTAACGTTGGTGAGATTCTGGAACTGGCAGGCTGTGACCGCCTGACTATCGCTCCGGGCTTGCTGAAAGAACTGGCAGAAAGCGAAGGTGCTATTGAGCGTAAACTGTCCTATTCTGGCGAAGTAAAAGCGCGCCCGGAACGTATTACCGAAGCGCAATTCTTCTGGCAGCATAACCAGGATCCGATGGCAGTAGACAAACTGGCGGACGGTATCCGTAAGTTTGCTGTTGACCAGGAAAAACTGGAAAAAATGATCGGCGATCTGCTGTAATCATTCAGGCGTGGCCGGATACCCGGCCACGCTTTCCCCTCTGTCTGCATTTCCCCTCAGCGTGTATCATTTCCGTTAACCATTATTTTTTTAACGGAATGAATATGGATACATTACGCATTGGCTTAGTTTCTGTTTCCGATCGTGCCTCAAGCGGTGTTTACCAGGATAAAGGCATCCCGGCTCTGGAAGAGTGGCTGGCACAGGCGCTGACGACCCCCTTTACCATCGAAAAACGACTTATCCCGGATGAGCAGAGCATTATTGAACAAACGCTTTGCGAGTTAGTGGACGAGATGAGCTGCCATCTGGTCTTAACTACTGGCGGTACTGGTCCGGCGCGTCGTGATGTCACTCCTGATGCAACACTTGCCGTTGCTGACCGCGAAATGCCGGGGTTTGGCGAGCAGATGCGCCAAATTAGCCTGAATTTCGTGCCTACCGCCATTCTCTCCCGTCAGGTGGGGGTGATCCGCAAGCAAGCGCTGATCCTGAATTTACCAGGACAGCCAAAATCCATCAAAGAGACGCTTGAAGGTGTGAAACAGGCAGACGGTCAGGTTACTGTGCCGGGTATTTTTGCCAGTGTACCGTATTGTGTACAGCTCCTCGAAGGGCCTTATATTGAAACCGATCCCAGTGTGGTAGCGGCTTTTCGCCCAAAAAATGCGATTCGCGCGACAATATCCTAAAAACAGGCGTTTTTTAAATTAAGTTATACGGGCACTGGAGTGTTGATTTATTTACGGTATAGTAATTTTAAATTTACAGTTTACGTAAAAACGAAATCAACACTTCCTCTTTACAAATGGTCCGTTATGTCAAACTACACACGTCCCCTCAATAAGCAGGATTACAAAACCCTCACGCTTGCCGCATTAGGCGGTGCGCTTGAGTTTTACGACTTCATCATTTTCGTTTTCTTTGCCGCCGTTGTCGGTGAGCTGTTTTTCCCGGCAGACATCCCGGAGTGGCTACGTCAGGTGCAGACGTTTGGAATCTTTGCTGCGGGTTACCTGGCGCGTCCGCTGGGGGGCATCGTGATGGCCCATTTTGGCGATCTGGTGGGGCGTAAGAAAATGTTTACCCTGAGCATCTTGCTGATGGCGGTACCCACACTGGCGATTGGTCTGTTGCCGACTTATGCCTCAATGGGCATCGTTGCACCATTGCTGTTGCTGTTAATGCGCGTCTTACAGGGGGCGGCGATTGGTGGCGAGGTGCCAGGCGCGTGGGTATTTGTGGCGGAGCATGTACCGGAACGCCGTATCGGGATTGCCTGCGGAACATTAACTGCCGGGTTGACTGTCGGGATTCTGCTTGGCTCTGTTGTCGCAACGCTCATCAATACCAGCATGACGCAGCAGGCGATCCACGATGGCGGATGGCGTATACCTTTCCTGCTGGGTGGCGCGTTTGGTCTGGTGGCGATGTACCTGCGCCGCTGGTTACAGGAGACGCCAATTTTCCTCGAAATGCAGCAGCGTAAAGCGCTGGCGCAAGAGCTACCGGTGAAAGCCGTCGTCATGAAGCATAAAAAAGCGGTAGTGATCTCAATGCTGCTGACCTGGTTGCTTTCGGCCGGGATTGTGGTGGTTATTCTGATGTCTCCCGTCTGGCTACAAAAACAGTATGGTTTCGCGCCGGCATTGACCCTGCAGGCGAACAGTATTGCTACGATCATGCTCTGTTTCGGCTGTTTGACCGCCGGGCTGGTGGTAGACCGCGTTGGCCCCGGCAAAACCTTTATTGTCGGCAGTATCATGCTGGCCTGTTCAAGCTGGTCCTTCTATCACCTGACGGGCAACCACCCTGAGCAGTTGTTTGTCTTGTACGGGCTGGTCGGTTTCTGCGTTGGGGTTGTAGGGGCTGTGCCCTATGTAATGGTTCGCGCTTTCCCGGCGGAAGTGCGTTTTACCGGGATCTCCTTCTCTTACAATATCTCTTATGCCATTTTTGGCGGTTTGACGCCGATTGCGGTAACGATGCTGATGGGCATTTCGCCAATGGCGCCCGCCTGGTATGTGCTGGCGCTGTCGCTGATTGGCCTGGGGCTGGGGTTATGGCTGCGCCAGGATCTGGTCGCTACAGAGAGCCCGATGCTGGCGAAGTCCACACGCTAAGAGCAAGTCTGATAAAAAACGCGCCATCGGACGATGGCGCTCTGAAAGATTAATGCGAAGGCGTGTAGCTCAGGATGATTTTGTCATCGGGGATCCTGGTGTAATCCTTGATGATGGTGTGATAATCCGCCAGCGGATCGATGTCTTTAAACAGGTCCGGGTAGAAGATCTTACTTAGCGTTTCAATGGCGACGATGTTGTACGGATTATTGTAGAAGTGGTGATAGAGCGCGCCAGTATGAGCCTGGATAACGGCAGGAATGCTGCTGACGCCCTGACGTGCCAGTAAGGCACCGAAGGCAGACGCTACCGCTTTTTCGTCCACGTTGTAGCCGAATGGAATAATAGCCGTCCCTTTGCCCGGGCGTTTTGAACCGGTCATCAGATAGTAGTCCGGGTTCATGGAGATGATTTTCTCTACTGAGACATTTCCCGCTGCCCCTGGCAACAGTTGTGAACCGATGTTCACGCCGCCCGCCGCTTCGACCAGACCACCCCAGCCATTTCGGGCATGGGTAAAGCAACAGCCATTATCCAGCCCTGCGACACCTGCAATGGGTTCGATAAACACCAGTGGTTTTTTGTGGGTATTGGCCAGACGCTGATGCAGCATGTTCAGACGCTGCTGATAGAAATCGATGTACTGTTTTGCGCGCTCATTCTGGCCGAGCACTTTACCCAGCAGCGCGATGCTGGGCAGGGTGTTGTCTACCGGATGCAATTCATAATCGACAAACACCACCGGTACATGCAATGCCTCAAGTTTGGTCAGCACACCGCTTTGTTCCAGTGCAGGTTTGGCGCGCAGCTGCGCAATCATCAGATCAGGATGGCGCGAGATGATTGTTTCCAGATCGACATTACCCTGATCCGAAAACTGCATATCCAGGATCTTTTCGGCTTCCGGCCATTTGCGCTTGAGGACATTCCAGGTTTCCGTGTCCTGTTTTTTCGGCAGGTTGTTCCACGCGACCACTTTGGTAAAAGGATCGTCGCGCTCCAGCAGTGCCAGCGCCAGAATATCGCGGCCATCCTGCAGGATGATGCGCTGCGGCTCCTGCGGGATCGTAACGCTGCGGTTATCCAGATCCGTCACCGTAACTGGCCAGTCTTGCGCCATCGCCAGCAGTGGCGCAAAGATCAGCGCTATCCCCATGATTATCTTTTTCAGATTCATCTCTTCCCCGTCTGATAGCTGTTTTAGGTTGTTAATCCATCGACTACCACGTGTGGTAGTCCCTGCGAACAATATTCGACCCGGCCTTTTACCCCGTAGACTGTCGCCAGGTTCGCGGGTGTAACGACCTCACCTGGAATACCACTGGCAACCCGTGCGCCGTTTTTTAACATCACCGCATATTCGGCATGGCGCAGCGCAATGTTGATGTCATGGATCACCACCACCGTCACGATGTTACGCAGACGCGTTTCGCGTGCGACGATATCCATTACATGGAACTGATAGTTGAGATCGAGTGCGCTAAGTGGCTCGTCCAGCAGCAGAAGGTCCGGTTTCCTGATCAGCGACTGGGCAAGGCCAATCAGCTGTTTCTGCCCACCGGAAAGCTGGTCGAGGAAGCTCATAGCCAGGTGTGAAATGCCGAGCTTATGCAGAATGTCGTAGGCCTCTTGCTCAACGTTTTCCCCGGAACAGAAGCCGCTGGCGCGTCGGGCTACAATGACTGACTCCAGCGCATGCAGATGCACACCCTGCGGCAATGACTGCGGCAGATAAACCACCTTTTGCGCCCGCTTTGCCGGGGGCAGCGTCATCAAATCTTCGCCATTCAGCCACAGTTGTCCCTGGGCCGGGTTGAGGTCGGCAAGCGCGCGCAGCAGGGTGGATTTACCTGAACCGTTTGGCCCAAGCAGGGCGGTGATTTGCCCGCGTGGCAGTACTGGCGTGGTCAGCCCGTCGATAATTTTCTTTTTACGATAGCCGGTATGCAGAGCATGGATGCGCAGTCCGTCGGTCATAAATTCCCCCGATGGCGAATGATGATGCTCAGAAAGAACGGGACGCCGACCAGTGAGGTAACGATACCTACGGGAATGATGACGCCGGAGACAATGTTTTTCGATAACACAGACGCCAGCGAAAGTACCAGGGCGCCAGTCAACATGCTGCCGGGCAAGTAAAAGCGGTGATCTTCGCCAAACAACATGCGTGAAATATGCGGAGCCACCAGGCCAATAAAGCCAACCGGACCAACAAAGGCCACGGTCAGCGCGGAGATTATGCTAATGCGCAGCAGTGTCGCCATACGCAATTTGCGCACATTGATACCAAAACTGACGGCCCGGTCTTCCCCCAGACGAAGGGCCGTAAGCTTCCATGCATTTTTCATCGACAGGGGCACGATAAGAAGCAGGGCGATGCTGAGAATAGCAAGCTTGTCCCATGAGGCGCGCGCCAGGCTGCCCATGGTCCAGAAGACCAGTCCCTGTAATGTATCTTCGCTGGCCACAAATTGCAGAATGGAAATCAGCGCATTGAAGGTGAATACCAGCGCAATGCCAAATAACACCACGCCCGATGTTGCCACCCGCGTCCAGCGGCTAATGCCATCAAGAATAAAGCAGGCCAGCAGGGCGAAGACAAAGGCGTTAACCGAGATAACCCACTGGTCGGGAATGCCCGGAATACCAAAGCCAAGAATGATAGCCAGCGCGGCACCAAATGACGCGGCGGAGGAGACACCGAGGGTAAAGGGGCTGGCGAGCGGGTTATTGAGGATGGTCTGCATCTCTGCCCCCGCCAGACCGAGCGCCATCCCGACAACGATCGCCATTAATGCAATGGGCAGGCGTAACTCCCAGACAATAACGCGCGTTCCCGCATCGGCAGATCCGGCATCAACAAGCGCATGCCAGAGCGCAGAAAGAGAGAGCCCAGAAGGCCCGATGGTGAAATCCAGAATCAGTGACAGCAGAATAAACGTCAGGATCGCGCCAGAGAGCGCGAAACGCCGCAGCACGATTTTTCTGTAATGTGACGACACTGCGGATTCGTCAGGCTTAATACTGGCGACAAGAGGGGAACTCATTGGCTTACCTTATGCAACACAACAGAATCGATGTATCCCCCAACGTTCCTGTCCAGGCTGTTGCATGATATCCAATATCCGGGATGCTCCCGGCGACCATATTTGAAATGATAATGCTTATCAATTAAATGGGATTTTTATTACTATCTCGTTTAGCTGCGGTTATGGTTTTGGTCGAAAAACGCGCATCCTGCCACATTTCCAGCGCGCGACAGGTGGCATACGCCCCTGCGATTGATAATGCGGCAGGTATCAGGAAACTGTGGTCCATTCGCGTGGATTCCATCACTAAGGCGAGTGTGGTGACGGGCATATGCGCTGAGGCGGCCAGGAACCCGGCAGCGCCTAACAGGGAGAAGCTTTCCATGTCGCTACCGGGGAAAAGCGGCCCGACAAGCATAAACAGCAGCGACCCCAGTAACCCACCGACGGCAAGGCCAGGCGTCAACAATCCGCCAGCCGCCCCTGCACGAATCACCGCGCAGATAACCAATACTTTCAGTACCAGTAAAACGACAGCAAGCCAGGCCGTCATTTCGCCACTTAACGCCAACTGCGCGGCCCCTTTGCCATTGCCGGGAAGTTGCGGAAACCAGATGGAAAAGATACCCAACAGCGTAAAGGCAATCAGACTGACCACGGGCATTTGCCAGTTATCCCGTACTTTGCTGCTCGCATATTGGGTGAGGCGACGAAAAAGAAAAGCGCCCGCACCCAGAAACGGCCCACAAAGCACGCTCCAGAAAATCAACGAGGTGGCGGCAAATTCCGTCGTGAAGTGATACTGGTGCTCATCCCCCAGCCCCAGGGTCGCGACCCAGGCTGCCAGCGCCGATGTGACCAGCGCCGCGATAGCCGCATCCCAGCTAAAACTCACCAGTAAGACTTCGAGTGTAAAGATAGCTCCCGCCAGCGGCACGTTATATACCGCAGCAAGTCCCGCACCCGCACCGCAGGCGGTCATCAGTCGGATATCGGCGGGGGTAAGGCGCAATGTTCGCGCTGTGCCCCCGGCAAAGAGCGCGCCCGCTTCACGCGGAGCGACTTCGCGCCCGAGCGGCGAGCCCATCGCCACGGTGATGATTTGCAGCAGAATATGAATAAGTGTGGTGAGCGGTGGCATCGGTTTCTCGGGGGTATTTACCGCCGTACTGATGCTGACGCGCTTTTGGCCATAACGCGCAAGTAGCCACCATCCTGCGCCGGCAACGATGCCGGCGGCGACCAGCACGATAAAGCGTCGCTGCGCGCTGGCATCCGTCACACCCTCTAAAAATGTCCGAGGGCTTATCAATTGGTTCTGACTATACCCATATGCAAGATGCTGAATTTCATGTAGCAGCATGGCGAGCAACATCCCGCCAAGCCCGGCCATCATCCCGGTAAGAAGAAGCGCAGCCCAACGTTGTAACCAGTAAGCACGGCCCTGGAAAAGCGTAGTCATTGTCAGATTCTGTCTGCGAAGAAATGCCGTCATCATCCCATAAAGTGGGTGAATGCGTAATCAACAGGAGGGCAAAAAGGGGGGAATTCGTGCCCGCAGTGCAGGCACGAAACAGGGATTAGTGCTGCTCTTGTTCGCCAATCGGCAGAACGGTACGGCCATATTGCTCGTTCAGAACTTCACCCATCGCCAGATAGATAGCGCTTGCGCCACATACCAGACCAATCCAGCCGGCTACATGAACGATACCTTCATTGTCCGCCAGGTGTCCTACCGCCAGCAGTGCGAATAGCACGGTCAGGCTCAGGAAGACGAACTGCAGCATACGTGCGCCTTTCAGCGTGCCGAAGAACATAAACAGGGTGAACACGCCCCAGATAGCCAGATAGACACCCAGGAAGTGGCCATTCGCCGCATCTGCCAGACCCATTTTAGGCAGCAGCAGGATTGCAACCAGGGTGAGCCAGAAGGAACCGTAAGAGGTGAAGGCGGTTAAACCGAAAGTGTTGCCTTTTTTATATTCCAGCAGACCCGCAAAAATCTGCGCGATACCACCATAGAAAATACCCATAGCCAGGATAATACCATCCAGCGGGAACATGCCAATATTGTGCAGGTTAAGCAGAATAGTGGTCATGCCGAAGCCCATAAGGCCCAGCGGAGCCGGATTAGCCAACTTGATGTTGCCCATAATTCCTCAAAATAAATCAACATTGAAGGATGAAATGTATTCCCCGCATCAATGTAGAGGAGGCGGGGCGCGGCATCATAAATAGCGCCACTGGCTGTGTCTATGATCTGAACAGGTGGAAATTATAAATTTTTTTATTCCTTACCCCTTGATGAGCTTCGTTGCGACCCCATCTTGTAGTCAACCGCAATGTGTGGACCTGAAAAAAAACGAACGAGGGTAGTTGAAACCGCACGATTCGCCCTTATTACAGGTTCACAACCACATGTTGACCGAATTTTTAGTGGAGACGTTTAGATGGGTAAAATTATTGGTATCGACCTGGGTACTACCAACTCTTGTGTAGCGATTATGGATGGCACCACCGCGCGTGTGCTGGAGAATGCCGAGGGCGACCGCACCACGCCTTCTATCATTGCTTATACCCAGGATGGTGAAACTCTGGTTGGTCAGCCGGCTAAACGTCAGGCAGTGACAAACCCGCAAAACACCCTGTTTGCGATTAAACGCCTGATTGGCCGCCGCTTCCAGGACGAAGAAGTTCAGCGCGACGTTTCTATCATGCCATACAAAATCATCGCTGCTGACAACGGTGACGCATGGCTTGATGTGAAAGGCACTAAAACTGCACCGCCGCAGATCTCTGCCGAAGTGCTGAAAAAAATGAAGAAAACGGCTGAAGATTACCTGGGTGAGCCGGTAACCGAAGCAGTTATCACCGTACCTGCATACTTCAACGATGCTCAGCGTCAGGCAACCAAAGATGCTGGCCGTATCGCAGGTCTGGAAGTCAAACGTATTATCAACGAACCGACTGCCGCTGCACTGGCTTACGGTCTGGATAAAGAAGTGGGCAACCGTACTATCGCGGTCTATGACCTCGGTGGCGGTACCTTCGATATCTCGATTATCGAAATCGACGAAGTTGATGGCGAAAAAACCTTCGAAGTACTGGCGACCAACGGTGATACCCACCTGGGTGGTGAAGACTTCGACAGCCGTCTGATCAACTACCTGGTTGAAGAGTTCAAGAAAGATCAGGGCATTGATCTGCGTAACGACCCGCTGGCGATGCAGCGTCTGAAAGAAGCGGCAGAAAAAGCGAAAATTGAGCTTTCTTCCGCTCAGCAGACCGACGTTAACCTGCCGTACATCACTGCAGACGCGACGGGTCCGAAACACATGAACATCAAAGTGACTCGCGCGAAACTGGAAAGCCTGGTCGAAGACCTGGTAAACCGTTCCATTGAGCCGCTGAAAGTTGCGCTGCAGGACGCTGGTCTGTCTGTATCTGATATCAACGACGTTATCCTCGTTGGTGGTCAGACTCGTATGCCAATGGTGCAGAAGAAAGTGGCTGAGTTCTTTGGTAAAGAGCCGCGTAAAGACGTTAACCCGGACGAAGCCGTTGCTATCGGTGCTGCGGTCCAGGGCGGCGTGTTGACGGGTGATGTTAAAGACGTTCTGCTGCTGGACGTTACCCCGCTCTCTCTGGGTATCGAAACCATGGGCGGCGTGATGACAGCGCTTATCAGCAAAAACACCACGATCCCGACCAAGCACAGCCAGGTGTTCTCTACTGCAGAAGATAACCAGTCTGCGGTGACCATCCATGTGCTGCAGGGTGAGCGTAAACGTGCTGCTGATAACAAATCTCTGGGTCAGTTCAACCTGGATGGTATCAACCCGGCACCGCGCGGCATGCCGCAGATCGAAGTGACCTTCGATATCGATGCTGACGGTATTCTGCACGTTTCCGCGAAAGACAAAAACAGCGGTAAAGAGCAGAAGATCACCATCAAGGCTTCTTCCGGTCTGAACGAGGAAGAAATCCAGAAAATGGTTCGCGAAGCAGAAGCGAACGCGGAATCTGACCGTAAGTTCGAAGAGCTGGTTCAGACCCGTAACCAGGGCGACCACCTGCTGCACAGCACCCGTAAACAGGTTGAAGAAGCAGGCGATAAACTGCCAGCGGAAGACAAAACCGCTATCGAAGCTGCGCTGACCGCGCTGGAAACGTCTCTCAAAGGCGAAGACAAAGCGGATATCGAAGCGAAAATGCAGGCTCTGGCTCAGGCTTCTCAGAAACTGCTGGAAATCGCACAGCAACAGCACGCTCAGCAGCAGGCTGGTGGTGCTGACGCTTCTGCGAACAACGCGAAAGACGACGATGTTGTCGACGCTGAGTTCGAAGAAGTAAAAGACAAAAAATAATCGCCCTGATGCAGGGTAATTAATCGGCACGGGCGTAGGAGATTTCTCCACGCCCGTGCTCGCATGTTAGGGGTAGATAAAAAAAGATGGCGAAACAAGACTACTACGAGATTTTGGGCGTTTCCAAAACAGCGGAAGAGCGCGAAATCAAGAAGGCGTACAAGCGCCTGGCCATGAAATATCACCCGGACCGTAATCAGGGTGATAAAGAGGCCGAAGCCAAATTTAAAGAGATTAAAGAAGCTTACGAAGTTCTGACCGATGCGCAAAAGCGTGCTGCGTATGACCAGTATGGCCATGCGGCGTTTGAACAGGGCGGCATGGGCGGCGGTGGATTCGGCGGCGGCGGTTTTGGCGGCGGTGCTGACTTTAGCGATATCTTTGGAGATGTCTTCGGCGATATTTTTGGCGGTGGCCGTGGTCGCCAGCGTGCGGCGCGTGGCGCCGATTTACGTTACAACATGGAATTGACGCTGGAAGAAGCCGTTCGCGGCGTCAGTAAAGAGATCCGTATACCGACGCTGGAAGAGTGTGACATTTGCCACGGCAGCGGTGCGAAAGCCGGTACTCAGCCGCAGACCTGTCCGACCTGTCACGGTTCCGGTCAGGTGCAGATGCGTCAGGGATTCTTCGCCGTTCAGCAGACCTGTCCGCACTGTCAGGGTCGCGGTACGCTGATTAAAGATCCTTGCAACAAATGTCACGGTCACGGCCGCGTAGAAAAAACCAAAACCCTGTCCGTTAAAATTCCGGCAGGCGTGGATACGGGCGATCGCATCCGCCTGGCAGGCGAAGGCGAAGCGGGTGAGCACGGCGCACCGGCAGGCGATCTGTACGTTCAGGTGCAGGTGAAACAGCACGCTATCTTTGAGCGTGAAGGTAACAACCTGTACTGCGAAGTCCCCATTAACTTTGCGATGGCGGCGCTGGGGGGAGAAATCGAGGTTCCGACGCTGGATGGTCGCGTAAATCTGAAGATCCCTGGTGAAACCCAGACCGGCAAGCTGTTCCGCATGCGCGGTAAAGGCGTGAAATCAGTGCGTGGTGGCGCTCAGGGCGATCTGCTGTGTCGCGTGGTGGTTGAAACGCCGGTTGGCCTGAATGATAAGCAAAAACAGCTGCTTAAAGATTTGCAGGAAAGTTTTGGTGGGCCGACAGGTGAACACAACAGCCCACGCTCCAAAAGCTTCTTCGATGGCGTCAAAAAGTTCTTTGATGACCTGACGCGTTAACCAGGCGTTATTTTTAGAGGGTTGCTTAACGCAACCCTTTTTTATTCCCAAAGCCAAAAATGGCTTACCACTTGCCTTCTTTGACGGTACTTTTCTTGCCGCCGTGGTGTGAAAAGAATTACCTCACAAGGCGCCTCATGTTATTAACGTAACTCTCTGGATTATTCTTCCTGCTAAATTCAATATCCTTCCTGCTGGTTGTAAAAAATAATTATTAGTTCAATTTCTTATTTTCATAAGCTAACGATACGGAAAACAACATTTTCTGACACCTGAAATGTAGCCACTTAGCTAATCCATCAATGTGATATCTCTATCACAAACCAATCTGTCCTTTTTAATAAACTGGCCACGTTTACATTATTACCTGAGATCGTTTTTTATTATTGAAGCATTCAAGTTAACTATAATAATGAGGAATATATTATATGCCCCAAAAAAAGGGAAAGTTGCTGGCGTGTGCTCTAATATCGACGACCATATTGTGCAGTCTTCCTGCATGGTCTCTGGAGTATAAAGGGGCTTTTGGTTCTGTAAATGCCGGTTATGCTGACTGGAATAGTGGTTTCGAAAATGTTCACCGTGGTGAAGTATGGAAAGCGACTGCCGATTTTGGCGTTAATTTTCGCGAAGCAGAAATTTATTCATTCTTTGAAAGTAATGTCTTAAATCACGCCGTTGCGGGACGAAACCATACAGTGTCCGCGATGACTCATGTCCGTTTCTTCGATTCTGACTACACCTTCTTTGGAAAACTATATGGTCAGTGGGATAACGCATGGAGCGATGATTTAGATATGTTTTATGGGCTTGGTTATCTGGGCTGGCAAGGGAAATGGGGATTTTTCAAACCCTATGTTGGGTTACATAACCAATCCGGAGATTACAATTCAAAAAAATATGGGCAAACCAGTGGCTGGAATGGTTACGTTATTGGCTGGAGCGCAGCATACTTCTTTAATGCTTTTAATGAGAAGTTTGTCTTGTCAAACTGGAATGAAATTGAACTCGACAGAAATGATGCGTATGCCGAACAACAACATGGACATACCGGAATTAATGGCGGTTTGACATTAGCATGGAAATTTTATCCCCGCTGGAAAGCATCTGTCACCTGGCGCTATTTTGATAATAAGCTTGGTTATGACGGATTCGGCGATCAAATGATTTATATGTTGGGCTATGAGTTTTAATTTTTCAGAGGATCTGAAATGAAGAAAACATTTGTTGCCAGTATGATTGGTCTGGCGTTATATGCAGGAAGCACATTATCTCCCGTTTATGCAGCAGAGGCGAAACGCCCCAATTTGGTGATAATTTTAACTGATGATTTAGGCTATGGTGATCTGGGGACTTATGGTCATCAAATTGTCAAAACGCCCAATATCGATAAATTAGCGCAGGAGGGAGTCAAATTTACCGATTATTACGCCCCCGCGCCGCTCTGTTCTCCTTCACGCGCGGGTTTACTTACAGGGCGTATGCCTTTCCGCACTGGTATTCGTTCCTGGATACCGGCAGGCAAAGATGTTGCGATCGGTCGTAACGAAGTCACTATAGCCAATTTATTGCGTGAGCAGGGCTACGATACGGCGTTAATGGGTAAATTGCACCTCAATGCCGGGGCGAATCGCACAGATCAGCCTCAGGCTAAAGACGTTGGGTTTGATTACTCATTGGTTCATGCGGGTGGATTTATTACTAACGAACGACTGGCAAATGCAAAAGAGCGTCCTCGCTATGGCGCCGTTTATCCGGATGCCTTTATTCGTAATGGTAAACCAATAGGCGAAGCGAAATTACTCAGCGGTGAGCTGGTCAGTACCGAAGTGGTCAACTGGCTGGACGAGCGCGAGAAGAAGAAAGAGGACAAACCGTTTTTCTTGTATGTTGCCTTCACCGAAGTGCACACCCCTGTGGCCTCGCCGAAAAAATACCTCGATATGTATTCGCAATATATGAGCGAATTTCAGAAGAAACATCCGGATATGTACTACGGCGACTGGGCAGATAAACCCTGGCGTGGGCCGGGTGAGTATTATGCCAATATCAGCTACATGGATGAGCAGGTGGGTAAAGTTGTAGAAAAAATTAAGGCGATGGGTGAAGAAGAAAATACCATCATTATTTTTACCAGCGATAACGGGCCGGTAACGCGTGAAGCTCGTAAAGTCTATGAGCTGAACATGGCCGGTGAAACCGATGGCCTGCGTGGACGCAAAGATAACCTCTGGGAAGGGGGGATCCGTGTTCCGGCGATTATTAAATATAGCAAACATCTGCCGCAGGGGATGGTAACCGACACGCCGGCTTCCGGGCTCGACTGGATGCCGACGCTTGCACAGATGATGAAATTCGATCTGCCGAAAGATCGCACCATTGATGGCCAGTCTCTGATGCCTCTCTTCGGAAAGGCTAAATTGAAACGCGAAAAACCGCTCATTTTTGGTATTGATATGCCTTTCCAGGACGAGCCGACTGATTTGTGGGCGCTTCGTGATGGTGACTGGAAAATGATCATTGATCGCGAAGGGAAGGCGAAATATCTCTACAACCTCAAACAGGATCGGGCTGAAACCATGAATCAGATTGGCAAAAATCCGGAGGTTGAAAAGCGTCTCTATGAAGAGTTCCTGAAATATAAACAGGATATTGATAACGATTCACTGATGAAAGCGCGCGGTGATAAACCTACACCCGTTACCTGGGGTTAAACGCATTTAATAACAATAAGAAGTAATTTTGCCACTCAGGGCGTTGCCCGCCCGATCTTTCACACAGAGGGATCGGGTTATTTTATTTCATGGACGAAAACTGTGTTAAGAAAAAGCTGCCAGGTCATGGTCAAACCCACCGGTTCGGTATGTAACCTTGATTGCAGGTACTGTTTCTATCTCGAAAAGGAGAAACTCTACCCCGAGAGAAACAAACATTTCCGCATGAGCGAAACTATCCTTGAGCGCTTTGTCGCCCAACATATCGCTGCACAGGATGTTGACGAGGTTATTTTCGCCTGGCAGGGAGGCGAACCCACACTGATGGGGATTGCGTTTTATCAGCAGGCTATCGCGCTACAAAAACGCTATGCGAATGGCAAACAGATTGTGAACACCTTTCAAACCAATGGGGTTCTCATTGATGAGAGCTGGGCTGAATTTTTCCGTGAGAACGCTTTTCTGGTCGGCATCTCAATTGACGGCGATGCGGCGTTGCATAATGCATGGCGGGTTACGCGGGCGGGAAAACCAACGCATGAAAAAGTTGAGCGCGCAATCCATCTTCTTGCCCGTCATGGGGTCGCGTTTAATACCCTGACAGTGGTCAATGCGACAAACGCCGCCCACCCGCTTCGGGTTTACCACTATCTGAAAGCACTGGGTAGTCAATATATGCAGTTTATCCCGCTGGTGGAGCGACGAAGTGCGGCTCCTGATGCACAATCACTTGCTCATCCACAGGAACGGCAAGCGGAAATGATGCCCTGGTCAGTGGGTTCGCTGGCATTTGGCGAATTTCTTTCGACGATTTTTGATGTGTGGATTCGGGAGGACATTGGCGACATTTCAGTGCAACTCTTTGATCAAACTCTCGCGGCGTGGTGTGGGTTGCCACCCCAGGTTTGCGTTTTTGCCCCGACATGCGGCAGTGCTTTTGCTATGGAAATGAACGGCGATGTTTATAACTGCGATCATTATGTGTACCCGCAATATAAGCTGGGCAATATCTGTAACACCACAATCAGAGAGATGAACAATAGTCAGCAAAACTACAATTTTGCCGACGCTAAAAACAAATATCTTTCTCATGAATGTCGTACCTGCCCCTGGGTGTTTGCCTGCAATGGAGGGTGTCCGAAACATCGCTTTTTACCCCCGGCAGGGGGAGCATTCCCGCACAATTATCTTTGCCAGGGCTATCAGCGCTTCTTTTCTCACACCTCTGCGTTAATGCAAGCAATGAAAACCCTGTTTGAGAATGGATACTCTCCGGCAGATATAAAGCATGTTTTATCGGCAAACTGAGCATTTCAGGGAGGAAAAGCAATGTTTCGTCATCACGATGTGGACTGCTGCAAAACATTCGGCTGCAAAAACCTTGGTATTCTGAACAGCCCCGATTATCAACCGCAGGGTAAAGATATTCTTTGTCGCGAATGTGGTTT
Source organism: Phytobacter palmae (assembly GCA_900112785.1). Lineage (GTDB taxonomy): Bacteria > Pseudomonadota > Gammaproteobacteria > Enterobacterales > Enterobacteriaceae > Phytobacter > Phytobacter palmae. Next base: position 397,781 of record FONB01000001.1, read on the forward strand.
TACCTTTCCACGGATTTCCAGACACTCCCTGAATGTTTTTCGTACAGCAGTTAATAAACACTGGAAAGGACTGATAAAACAGTGTCCTTTTTGTGGCGGGACGGCTTTTAAACGACACGGCTATTCTTCGAATGGTAAAAATCGGCTCCTTTGCCGTCATTGCAGCAGAACCTTCCTTTTTACTCAGGTGAGTTCGGGAAAAGAGAATTTATGCGAGTTGAGTAAAGGCATTGCGGCAGGTGCTACCTTAATGGATTTGCGTAAAGAACTGCGTCTGGACAGTACTGCACTGAGCCGACAATTCTCCCGACTGGCGCGTCAGGTTAATAGTCTTGAATCACAGTTTATGTTTCAGGCGTATGACATTGCTTTATGTACGCGCGCTTTTGTACTGCCTTATTTGGGTTCAGGCAATTTGCTTTATATTCTGGTAACCGCCGAGGCGGACAGTGGCAAAGTTGTTGCCGTCTCCACCAACTATTCTCCTGTCTGCGTAGAAAGAGAGTATCAGTACACCCATAACTTTACTGAGCGTTCATTGAGTGGAACGTTTGCTCACATAGTTCAACGAAAAGAGAAGCTGACTGCGCAACGGGCGACGTTATTCGATATTGATTACGGCATAGCCGCGTTGCGTAAAAACGATGCAGGCATGATAGTGAAGCCCGTTTTGCCTGCATATCGTCATTTCGATTTGGTGAAAAAATTAACGGATGAACGGTCTATCAATGTTCAGCATTTCCTTGATCATGAATGCTTTATTTATGGAGGATGCCTGATAGCCAATCATGAAGATGTGGTACGCGGGCGTTGCCATATATCGTTTGTCGCTGAGCGCGGACTTGTACCGCAGCAGCAGACGCGTCCACCGCGATATTTTCTGGCGGGAGGGATTCGTAACAATGTCTGGCGCTATTTTTCAACGCCTGACTACGCGATGGCCGTCTCCAATTTGACCGGCAGTAAAAAGCCAGGACAGTTGCGCTATGCGACGCTGTTACCCGCAACGCGATTTATTCATTATGTCGAGTCGCATCCTTTTTATGGTCAGATGACGCGCCTGTCCCCGGCAAATCTGACAATGGCCCTTGATTTCATGAAATATGAATACAACCAGACCCGCACTTTGCTGCCGTGCGACCCCTCTCTCTGCCATTAGATAATGCCCCCTGTTCAGGTGAAGCGCGCAAAACCTGAACACCTCATTGTTAACCGTATTATTATATAAACTCGGTAAAACCGAGTTTATCTTCAAAATTTATCTGATTTTATCGAAGATTCTACCGGGGTAATATAAGCGCCCCCAGGGAGTTGTAAATCGAGAGAAGAACATGAAATTTCTACAACGTTTTTTTAGCAGTGATATCTCAGGCGGGATTGTCCTCATCATTGCTGCCGTACTGGCGATGTTCTGCGCCAATCTGGATGTGACCAAAGCCGGTTATCAGGCTTTTCTTGATACACCGGTCGCATTCAGGTTTGCTGCACTGGAAATCAATAAAAATATGTTGTTATGGATTAATGACGCGCTTATGGCGGTCTTTTTCCTGATGGTTGGCCTTGAAGTGAAATATGAGCTGATGCAAGGTTCTCTTGCCAGTCGCCAGCAGGCTATTTTCCCTGTGATAGCCGCGGTGGGCGGTATGATCGCCCCGGCACTTATTTTCCTGGCGTTTAATTTCCATGATCCCTTAGCCCGCCACGGCTGGGCGATTCCTGCGGCGACAGATATTGCCTTTGCCCTTGGCGTTCTGGCATTGCTCGGTGATCGCATTCCCCCGGCGCTGAAAATTTTCCTGATGGCGCTGGCGATTATCGATGATCTTGGCGCGATCATCATTATCGCACTGTTTTATACCAGCGATCTGTCGCTGGTATCGCTGGGTATTGCGGCGGCGGCCATTATGGTGCTGGCAGTACTGAACGCCCTGAATGTTCGCCGGATAGGTATTTATATGTTGGTGGGCGTCGTGTTGTGGACGGCGGTATTGAAATCGGGCATTCATGCCACGTTGGCCGGTGTTGTGTTGGGCTTCTTTATTCCTCTGAAAGAGAAAGATGGTGTCTCTCCGGCTCGTCAGGTGGTTGATGCGATTCATCCCTGGGTCGGCTGGCTCATTTTGCCCTTGTTTGCCTTTGCCAATGCGGGCGTATCGCTTGAAGGGGTCACCTTTGCCGGTCTGACATCACTGTTGCCATTGGGGGTGATTGCTGGTCTGTTTATCGGTAAACCCGTCGGCATTACTCTCTTTTGTTGGCTGGCGCTTCGCCTCAAACTGGCAAAATTACCGCAGGGGGCTGCTTTTAAACAAATTATGGCGGTCGGCGTGCTTTGCGGGATTGGTTTTACCATGTCGATTTTCATCGCTACCCTGGCGTTTGGTGACATCGATACACATATGGTTGCCTGGGCGAAATTAGGCATTCTTACGGGTTCAATCCTGGCGGCGGTGGTGGGATACTGCCTGTTGCGTTCGCGCATAGTCCGCTGATCCCAGGATGGGAAGGCGGGCGATGGCCTTCCCGAAAATGCCAGTCAGGGAGCGAAGACACGATGTCAAACATCAACTACAACCATCTGTACTACTTCTGGCAGGTCTACCGGGCGGGATCTGTCGTAGGCGCTGCGGAAGCGTTATACCTCACGCCACAAACCATCACCGGACAAATCAAGGCGCTGGAAGAGCGCCTGCAAGGCAAGCTCTTTAAGCGCCGCGGAAGGGGACTGGAACCGACCGAACTTGGTGAGCTGGTTTTTCGTTACGCCGATAAGATGTTTACGTTAAGCCAGGAAATGCTGGATATTGTTAATTATCGCAAAGAGTCGCATTTGTTGTTTGACGTCGGGGTAGCGGATGCCCTGTCTAAACAACTGGTCAGTGGTATTCTTGATGCTGCGGTTCAGGAAGGTGAGCCCATCCATTTACGCTGTTTTGAATCCACGCATGAGATGTTGCTCGAACAGTTGAGCCAGCATAAGCTCGATATGATTATTTCGGATTGCCCGATTGATTCCACCCATCAGGAAGGGCTCTTCTCGGTGAAAATTGGCGAGTGCAGCGTCAGCTTCTGGTGCCAGAAACCCGCACTTAAAAAGCCCTTTCCTGCCTGCCTTGAAGAGCGCCGTTTGCTGATTCCTGGCCGCCGCTCGATGCTTGGACGCAAGTTACTTAACTGGTTTAATTCGCAGGGACTGAACGTTGAAGTGCTGGGCGAGTTTGATGATGCGGCGTTGATGAAATCTTTTGGCGCAGCGCACAATGCCATTTTTGTCGCTCCGACGCTCTATGCAAAAGATTATTTTGCCGATGAGAATATCGTTGAAATTGGGCGTGTGGATAACGTGATGGAAGAATATCACGCTATTTTTGCCGAACGAATGATCCAGCATCCCGCCGTTCAGCGTATCTGTAATCGTGATTATTCCCGACTGTTTAATGACCCCGGGTAACACGTTCCATAGTTCGTTAACCGCCGAAGCATGACTTTTTCAGCACGGTAGATTTATCTCTCGTTAACTGGACAGGAGATAAATCATGATTGCAGTACTTTTCGAAGCCGATGCGGTTGCGGCAAAGCAAGAGCGCTACCTTGAACTGGCTGCGGAGCTGAAACCACTACTTGCCGATATCGACGGCTTTATCGCTATCGAACGTTTTCAAAGCCTGGCTACGCCAGGGAAAATACTTTCGTTATCCTGGTGGCGCGATGAGGAGGCTATTCAGACGTGGAAAAATAATCACTTTCACCGCGAGGCTCAGACGGAGGGGCGAGAAGCAATTTTTTCGTTTTATCGCATCCGCATTGCCCGGCTGGAACGGGAATATTCATCGGAAAGCCGGGGGGTAAGGTGATGTACGACATTCACGTAGTGCTGAAAAACCTGCCGGGTGAACTGGCGAAACTGGGCAAGACATTGGGCAGCAACGGTATTGGCCTTGAGGGTGGTGGCGTCTTTACCTGTGGCAACGAAGGGCATGCGCACTTTCTGGTGGAAGAGGGCATACGGGCGAAAGCGGTACTGGAGCATGATGGGTTTGATGTCCGCGATCTGCGCCGCCCTGTTATTCGTAAGCTCAAACAGGAGCGACCCGGCGAGCTGGGTGAGATAGCGGCAGCGCTTGCGACGCAGGGCGTAAATATTCTCGTGCAGTACAGCGATCACGCCAATCAGCTCATACTCGTGACGGATAATGATATTGTTGCCAGCGAGGCAACAGAACCCTGGGCGGTTTATGCAACATCATCCTGAGCATCTTTCTGATGACGACGCACTTGAACTTTCGGTCGCGGCGGTTGCTGCGGCGATGGCCGAGCCTTCACGGGTCAAAATGCTATGCTCGCTGATGGATGGGCGGGCATGGACGGCAACGGAATTAAGTGTAGCGGCAGGCGTTGCCGCCTCTACCGCCAGCGCACATCTGAGTAAACTTGTTGACAGTCAACTGGTCTGTTTCCTTTCACAGGGACGCCATCGTTACTACCGCCTGGCAGGCAAAGAGGTTGCCCGGTTGATAGAAATGATGATGGGAATTTCCTGGCGGCGGGATAAACCTTTAGCAACGCGCACGCCTGTGGCGCTGCGACATGCGCGTACTTGTTACGATCATCTGGCGGGTGAACTGGCGGTAAACATTTATGATGCGCTGGTGGAGAAAGGTTACCTGACCGCTGATGAGGCGTCACTTACCGAAAATGGGCTGGCATTTTTTACCCGGATGGGGTTACCGCTGGAAAGTAAATCAACGCGTAAACGTAGCTGTGCCTGTCTTGACTGGAGTGAGCGGCGCTTTCATCTGGGTGGTCATGCGGGAGCGGTTTTGCTTATTTATTTTGAAACGCAGGGGTGGATCCGCCGGACGCCCGGTTTTCGTGAAGTCACACTCACCGCGAAAGGGCGGCAGGGGTTACAGACATTACTCGGCATTGACCTCAGGTAAGCAGGCATAAAAAAACCCGCTTTACGCGGGTTCTTTCACAAAGCACAACAAGCGGGCGATTAAGCCAGTTTGCTGATCTGTGCAGTCAGGTTTGCTTTATGACGCGCAGCTTTGTTTTTGTGGATCAGACCTTTAGCGGCCTGGCGATCCACGATCGGTTGCATTTCGTCAAATGCTTTCTGTGCAGCAGCTTTGTCGCCAGCTTCGATCGCAGCGTACACTTTCTTGATGAAAGTACGCATCATAGAGCGACGGCTTGCGTTGTGTTTGCGAGCCTTTTCAGACTGAACGGCGCGCTTCTTAGCTGATTTGATATTAGCCAAGGTCCAACTCCCAAATATGATCTATATGGACAATTCAAAGGCCGAGGAATATGCCCTTTTAGCCTTCTTTTGTCAATGGATTTGTGCAAATAAGCGCCGTTAATCTACGACGCTACGTTACGTAGTGATGGCGCAGGATTCTACCAGCTTGTGGTCATCGAATACAGCTTTTCCACTATAAAAATCGCTTTCTGGGCCAGTTTTTCATGCGGTAAGAAGGCAGCCTGATGAAATCCTTCTCCTTTCTGGCGGGTTCGGGCAATCGTCGGTTAACGTCGCACGTTGTACAAGGTATACTCTGACGATTTTCACTGTTTTGAGCCAGACATGAAGCTGATACGCGGCATACATAATCTCAGCCAGGCACCGCACGGGTGTGTGCTGACTATTGGTAATTTCGACGGCGTGCATCGCGGCCATCAGGCGCTTTTACAAGGGCTTAGCGAAGAGGGCCGTACCCGTGATCTCCCCGTAGTGGTGATGATATTCGAGCCGCAACCTCTCGAACTTTTCGCTGGTGATAAAGCGCCCGCGCGTCTGACCCGTCTGCGGGAAAAATTGCGCCTGCTGGCTGAATGTGGCGTCGATTACGTACTGTGCGTACGTTTTGACCGACGTTTTGCCGCGTTGACGGCGCAAGCCTTCGTCAGCGATCTGTTGGTTGACAAACTCGGCGTGAAATTCCTCGCCGTGGGTGATGACTTCCGCTTTGGCGCTGGTCGCCAGGGTGATTTCTTGTTATTACAGAAAGCCGGTCTGAAATACGGCTTTGATGTTACCAGCACACAAACCTTCTGCTCTGGCGGGGCACGTGTGAGCAGTACGGCGGTTCGTCAGGCGCTGGCCGACGACAACCTTGAGCTCGCGGAACAACTGCTGGGCCATCCGTTTAGTATCTCCGGGCGTGTGGTTCACGGTGACGAACTGGGACGTACTATTGGTTTTCCGACGGCGAACATACCGCTGCGCCGCCAGGTTTCCCCGGTCAAAGGGGTCTATGCGGTAGAAGTGGCTGGCTTAGGCGATACTTTACTGCCCGGTGTAGCCAACATTGGTACGCGCCCGACGGTAGCCGGGGTTCGCCAGCAGCTTGAAGTCCATCTGCTGGATGTTGTAATGGACCTCTATGGACGCCATATAGATGTAGTACTGCGTAAAAAAATACGCAACGAGCAGCGATTTACTTCGCTGGATGAGCTAAAAGCGCAGATCGCGCGTGATGAGTTAACGGCCCGCGCATTGTTTGGGCTATCAAACCCGGCTTAAATGCCTACGTGATAAATACGGAACTGAGAATCTGATGAGTGACTATAAATCAACCCTGAATTTGCCGGAAACAGGGTTCCCGATGCGTGGCGATCTCGCCAAACGCGAACCGGGAATGCTGGCGCGTTGGACTGATGATGACCTGTACGGCATCATTCGTGCAGCCAAAAAAGGCAAAAAAACCTTCATTCTGCATGATGGCCCTCCTTATGCGAATGGCAGCATTCATATTGGTCACTCGGTTAACAAGATTCTGAAAGACATTATCGTGAAGTCCAAAGGCCTCGCGGGTTACGACTCGCCGTATGTGCCAGGATGGGATTGCCATGGACTGCCGATCGAACTGAAAGTTGAGCAGGAGTTTGGTAAGCCGGGTGAGAAATTCACTGCGGCGGAATTCCGTGCAAAATGCCGTGAATACGCAGCCGCCCAGATCGACGGCCAGCGCAAAGACTTTATCCGTCTTGGCGTGTTGGGCGACTGGGAACATCCCTATCGCACCATGGATTTCAAAACCGAAGCCAACATTATCCGTGCGCTGGGTAAAATCATCGGCAACGGCCATCTGCACAAGGGCGCCAAGCCGGTGCACTGGTGCGTAGACTGCCGTTCAGCTCTGGCGGAAGCAGAAGTTGAGTATTACGACAAAACTTCTCCGTCCATCGACGTGGCGTTCCATGCCGTTGATGCTGACGCGGTAAAAGCGAAGTTTGGCGTTGCCAGCGTTAGCGGCCCGGTTTCCCTGGTTATCTGGACCACCACCCCATGGACGCTACCGGCGAACCGCGCAATCTCCCTGTCCCCGGAATTTGACTATGCGCTGGTGCAGATTGAAGGCCAGGCCTTGATCCTCGCGAAAGACCTGGTAGGCAGCGTGATGAAACGCGCTGGCATCAGTGAGTTTACCGTGCTGGGTGTAGTGAAAGGTTCTGAGCTGGAGCTGATGCGCTTTAAGCATCCGTTCCTTGAATTTGATGTGCCTGCGATCCTGGGCGATCACGTGACGCTGGAAGCCGGTACAGGTGCGGTGCATACCGCAGGTGGTCACGGCCCTGATGACTACACGATCAGCCAAAAATACGGTCTGGAAATCGCTAACCCGGTTGGCCCGGATGGTGCCTACCTGCCGGGTACGTATCCGATTCTGGATGGTGTTAATGTCTTCAAAGCAAACGACATTATCGTCAATCTGCTGCGTGACAATGGTTCACTGCTGCATGTTGAAAAACTGCAACATAGCTATCCATGCTGCTGGCGTCACAAGTCGCCGATCATTTTCCGCGCGACTCCACAATGGTTCGTCAGCATGGATCAGAAAGGCCTGCGCATTCAGTCTCTGAAAGAGATCGATCGCATTGAGCAGGAAGGTCTGGCAAAAGAGAACCTGAGCGGCTGGATCCCGGCATGGGGTAAAGCACGTATCGAATCGATGGTCGCGAACCGTCCTGACTGGTGTATCTCTCGCCAGCGCACCTGGGGCGTGCCGATGGCGCTATTCGTGCATAAAGACACCGAAGAGCTGCATCCGCGCACCACTGAACTGATGGAAGCTGTGGCTAAATACGTTGAGAAAGACGGTATTCAGGCATGGTGGGACCTTGACCCACGTGACATCCTGGGCGATGACGCTGACAACTACGTGAAAGTGCCGGATACCCTGGATGTCTGGTTTGACTCCGGTTCAACAAGCTACTCTGTTGTTGACGCGCGTCCGGAATTCTGTGGTCACGCCGCGGATATGTATCTGGAAGGTTCTGATCAGCATCGCGGCTGGTTTATGTCCTCTTTGATGATTAGCGTCGCGATGAAAGGTAAAGCACCTTACCGCCAGGTACTGACCCACGGTTTCACCGTAGATGGTCAGGGCCGTAAGATGTCCAAATCTATCGGTAATACCGTTTCTCCACAGGACGTGATGAACAAACTGGGCGCAGATATTCTGCGTCTGTGGGTGGCATCAACTGACTATACCGGTGAAATGGCGGTATCTGACGAGATCCTCAAACGTGCCGCCGACAGCTATCGTCGTATTCGTAACACCGCGCGCTTCCTGCTGGCGAACCTGAATGGTTTCGATCCGGCAAAAGACATGGTGAAACCGGAAGAGATGGTTGTGCTGGATCGTTGGGCGGTTGGCTGCGCGCAGGCAGCGCAAAAAGATATCATCAGCGCGTACGACTCTTATGATTTCCATGAAGTTGTGCAGCGTCTGATGCGTTTCTGCTCCATCGAGATGGGCTCTTTCTACCTCGACATCATCAAAGACCGTCAGTACACCGCGAAGGCCGATAGTGTTGCTCGTCGTAGCTGCCAGACTGCGCTGTACCATATCGCAGAAGCACTGGTGCGCTGGATGGCGCCGATCATGTCCTTCACCGCTGATGAAATCTGGGGCTACCTGCCAGGCGAGCGCGAGAAATATGTGTTCACCGGCGAATGGTACCAGGGGCTGTTTGGTCTGGCGGAAACCGAAGCCATGAACGACGCCTACTGGGACGAGCTGCTGAAAGTCCGTGGCGAAGTGAACAAGGTTATCGAGCAGGCGCGTGCAGACAAGAAAGTCGGCGGCTCTCTGGAAGCGGCAGTCACCCTGTACGCCGAACCGGAGCTGGCGGCGAAGCTGACGGCGCTGGGTGACGAATTACGATTTGTCCTGTTGACCTCTGGTGCGAAAGTTGCGGATTATGCCGAGGCTTCTGCTGATGCTCAGCAGAGCGAACTGCTCAAAGGCCTGAAAGTGGCGTTAAGCAAAGCCGAAGGTGAGAAATGCCCGCGTTGCTGGCATTACACTCAGGATGTCGGCAAGGTAGCGGAACACGCAGAAATCTGCGGACGCTGTGTCAGCAACGTCGCCGATGACGGCGAAAAACGTAAGTTTGCCTGATGAGTAAACCGATCTTTTCAACAGGGCTACGCTGGTTGTGGCTGGTGGTAGTCGTGCTGATTATCGATCTGGGCAGCAAGTTCCTTATCCTCCAGCACTTTGCGCTGGGGGATACGGTGTCGCTGTTCCCGTCGCTTAATCTGCATTACGCGCGTAACTATGGCGCTGCGTTTAGCTTCCTTGCTGATAGCGGTGGCTGGCAGCGTTGGTTCTTCGCCGGTATCGCCATCGGTATCTCCGTCGTGCTGGCGGTGCTGATGTACCGTTCAAAAGCGTCGCAGAAGCTGAACAATATCGCCTACGCGATGATTATCGGTGGCGCGTTAGGCAATCTGTTCGATCGCCTGTGGCATGGTTTTGTCGTTGATATGATCGACTTTTATGTCGGCGACTGGCATTTCGCCACCTTCAACCTGGCCGACAGCTTCATTTGCGTCGGCGCGGCGCTGATTGTGCTGGAAGGCTTCTTGCCAAACGCGGCTGCGAAGAAACAGGCGTAACAAAACCTGCCGGGCGGCGTTACGCTTGCCCGGCCTGGGTTATCCGTAGACCCGGTAAGCATTATCGTCACCGGGCAAAACAAGTGAGCGAACCTGCATGTCAAAATCTGTACAGAGTAATAGCGCGGTGCTGGTGCACTTTACGCTCAAACTCGAAGATGGCTCCACCGCTGAGTCAACCCGCAATAATGGTAAACCTGCACTGTTTCGTCTGGGGGACGGTTCGCTGTCTGAAGGGCTTGAGCAGCATTTGCTGGGGTTGAAAGCAGGCGACAAAAAAGCGTTTTCGCTTGAACCGGACGCGGCATTTGGCACGCCGGTTCCCGATCTGATTCAGTACTTCTCGCGCCGTGATTTTATGGACGCGGGCGAGCCAGAAATCGGCGCGATTATGCTTTTTACCGCAATGGATGGCAGCGAAATGCCTGGCGTGATCCGTGAGATTAACGGCGATTCTATTACCGTTGACTTCAATCACCCGCTGGCAGGACAGACCGTTCATTTTGATGTCGACGTGCTGGAAGTGGAACCGGCACTGGAGGGGATGCATGCAGATCCTGTTGGCTAACCCACGTGGTTTTTGTGCAGGCGTAGACCGCGCGATTAGCATTGTTGAAAACGCGCTGGCGATCTATGGGGCGCCCATTTATGTCCGTCACGAAGTGGTCCACAACCGTTACGTGGTAGACAGCCTGCGTGAACGCGGGGCCATTTTTATTGAACAAATCAGTGAAGTACCGGATGGCGCGATCCTGATTTTCTCTGCGCACGGTGTTTCACAGGCGGTACGTAACGAAGCGAAAAGCCGCGATCTGACCGTGTTTGATGCCACCTGTCCGCTGGTGACCAAAGTGCATATGGAAGTTGCTCGCGCCAGCCGTCGTGGGGAAGAGGCTATCCTGATTGGCCATGCTGGCCATCCGGAAGTTGAAGGCACCATGGGCCAGTACAGCAACCCGAAAGGGGGAATGTACCTGGTGGAATCGCCGGAAGACGTACAAACGCTCGAGATCAAAGATACCAATAAGCTCTCCTTTATGACCCAGACGACCCTCTCCGTGGATGATACTTCCGACGTGATTGATGCGCTGCGTCAGCGTTTCCCGAAAATCGTCGGGCCGCGTAAAGATGATATTTGCTACGCCACAACCAATCGTCAGGAAGCCGTGCGCGCGCTGGCGGAACAGGCGGAAGTGGTACTGGTTGTCGGATCGAAGAACTCGTCGAACTCCAACCGTCTGGCTGAACTGGCCCAGCGTATGGGTAAATCCGCATACCTGATTGATGATGCCTCTGATATTCAGGAAGAGTGGGTGCGCGATATCCGTTGCGTTGGCGTAACCGCCGGGGCGTCGGCGCCTGACGTGCTGGTGCAAAACGTTATCTCCCGTCTGCAGGAACTCGGCGGCGGGGAAGCCATTCCCCTGGAAGGTCGTGAAGAGAACATCGTTTTCGAAGTACCGAAAGAGTTGCGTCTTGATATTCAGCAAGTGGATTAATAAACGGGAGCCAGGCTTTCCGTGAGACTGCAGACAAACGTTAAAATGCCGATGGCGTAAGCTTATCTGGCCTACAGAATACAAATTTTTGTAGGCCGGATAAGGCATTAGCCGCTATCCGGCAAAAGTTTCGTAGAGCTGGTCAATAATATGAAAGGGGTGATGACCCCTTTTTCAATGGCATCAGCACAAACCGAACGTTTGGCGGAAATCATCTATTGCTGAACGATCTGTCTCTGTTAGCGTCCAGCCCGGACGGCGGCAGTAGTCGCTGGCGATAATGCCGCGCTCCAGCAGCACCGTTTTTTCCACCTGAATAATGTACTCACAGTGGCTCATCCAGCGCTGGATAAAGGGTAACAGGCGCTGATGCAGGGCGTCGGCCTGCCCGTATTCCCCGGCCTGCCAGTGGCGATAAATTTGCACATACACTTCGGTGAATGAACATCCTGGCATCACGCCTTTGCCGCCCGCTTCGAGCATTTTTAACATATACAATCCGGCGTAACCGTTCAGTACGCTGGCCTGTGGGGCGAAGCGCAAGAACTCCCGCGTGTACTCCACCGGCGGATTGCACTCAATTTTAAAGACGGCATGAGGATAGCGTTCAGCCACATCCGCAAGCTGCTGTGGGGTGATGGGCAATCCGGTCTCTCCAGGCGCGTATTGCACCATCACCGGAATATCGACCGCCTCCAGTACCGCGTAAATATGCGCCTGTACCGCCTGTGGGCTGGGTGACAGGAAGAACGGCGGCAGTAACATCAGCGCATCTGCGCCCAGAGCGCGGTAACGCCTCGCGCGTTTTACGGCAAGCTCCGTACTGTGGTCAGTAATAGACATTGCACGGTATAAGGGGCCGCCCGCCAGCGTACTGATGAAAAGCTGCGACAGTCTGTCGCGTTCGTTATCGTCAAGTTTTGGAAATTCGCTGGCGATGCCAAACAGCGTTACACCGTGCGCACCGGTGCTGGCGAGATGTTCCAGCAGGCGGATAAAACTGCGCTCGTCGATTTCGCCCTGTGAAGTGAACGGCATTGCCACGATTGGATTGACGCCGCGAATATCAGTTGCGGTGTAATGTGTACTCATTCCATCTCCTCCCGGTCAGCCAGAACAGCGCCTTGCGCAGCGGGTAACGCCCAGCGACGATAAAGACGTAAAAAGCCGCGCGGCACCTCTTTCTTCACCGGTTGCCAGCATGCACGACGCGCAGCCAGTACCTGATCATCAACATGCAGTGTTAACGTGCGTGTCGGGATATCGATACTGATCGTATCGCCATTTTCCACCAGACCCAGCGCGCCGCCGTCGGTCGCTTCCGGTGAGATATGCCCGACAAACAGACCGCGGTTGGAGCCGGAAAAACGACCATCGGTGATCAGCGCGCAACTGTCGGATAATCCCATCCCTTCCAGACATTTCATCGGCTTGTACATCTCCGGCATGCCCGGACCGCCTTTTGGCCCTTCATAGCGCAATACCAGCACACTTCCGGGCTGAATATGTCCGGACAGAATCGCGTCGATAGATTCTTGTTCGCTGTTGAACACCACCGCCGGGCCGCTAAACGTCATCAGATTTTCCGGGACGGCAGCTGGTTTCACGACGCAGCCCAGCGGCGATAAATTACCATGTAGCACGGCGACACCCGCTTCGTTACGCACCGGAATCGCCAGTGTATGAATCACCTCCGGGCGTGAAGTGCGATGTCCCTGTTGCAACAGCTCGCCCTTGGTTTTACCCACAACGGTCAGGGCGTTTGGCTTCATCAGCGCAGCGATTTCATATTCCACTGCGGGTACGCCACCTGCTTCCCAGAAATCAATCATGTCGTACTCGGATGCCGGATAGAGCGAGGCGACCAGTGGTACGTGGTGGCTTAATTCGTCAAACGCCGACAGTGGCAAATGGCCCAACTCCGCTTCGTAATGAATCGCCTGGAGATGCAAAATCGCGTTGGTCGAACCGCCCGTTGCCAGCAGATACACCATCGCGTTGTGAATCGCCTCCGCGGTGATGATTTTGCGGGCGTTAATACCTTCGCGGACCAGCGTTACCGCCTGCTTGCCCGTTTCGAGAGCGCAGGCGCGCCTTTCCTCGGAGATGGCGGGCAACATGCTGCTGCCCGGCAGGCTCATCCCCAGCACTTCCGCAATACTGCACATGGTGTTGGCGGTGCCATACATGGTGCAGGAACCCGGACCCGGCTCGGCGATATTCTCAATATGCGCAAACTCGGCCTCGTCGATTTCGCCGCGTTTTTTCCAGCCGATGGCTTCGGTAACGATATTGCCGTCCCAGTGCTTGCCTTTATATTCTGCGGGATACATGGGGCCGCCGTTTACCATGATGGCGGGAACGTCGAGGCGTGCGGCGGCCATTAACATGGCGGGTACGATTTTGTCGCAGGAACCGAGCAGCACCATGCCGTCAAAGCGGTGAGCGCGCATCATGCTCTCAATGGACATTGTGATCACTTCGCGCGCGGCGAGAATATAGCGCATTCCCAGATGCCCTTCGGCAATGCCATCGCAGGGGGCAATTGTGCCGAAGACCATGCCGACGCCGCCCGCCTCATCAATCCCTTTTAATACATGAGCGGTAAGCTCGTTAAGATTAGCGTGTCCGGCGGTGGCGTTGGTGTAGCTATTCACAACCGCAATAACCGGACGGCGCAGTTGTTCGTCCGTGTGCCCCATCGATTTATACAGGGCGCGTTTCAGTGCGCCATCGTCACCCTCGAGGATTGGGCTGAAATGCGTGCCGCAATGGGCACATCCTCCACATTCACTCTTCATAGCAGTCTCATTTAGTCTAACGGTAGGTGTGTTGGGTGGCGTTGTGTTGCTTGTCAGCGGCTGTCGTGACAGAGCTCCGCCCTGGATTCGCGAGCCGTGCAGGTAACGCCATAATCAGCGGGGCGACCAGCAATAAAAATCCTGCAAGGATGTACAACCCACTGTCTGTGCTGCCGGTGGTGTCTTTCAACCAGCCGAGCACCGTTGGGCCAAAGAAACCCGCGAGGTTTCCAATCGAGTTAACCAGCGCAATGCCCGCCGCGGCCGCCGTTCCCGACAGCATGGCGCCTGGCAGACTGATGTAGGTAGGAATTAACGCCAGCGTTCCGGACATGGCGAGGCAGATCCAGGTCATCATCCAGAAAGTAGAACCGCTGCAATATGCACTGAGCGTCAAACCCACGCAGCCAATGATGGCGGGAATGGCGATGTGCCAGCGACGCTCTTGTTTTAAATCGGAGTGACGGCTGTTCCAGACCATAAACGCCGCGCCGAATACATAGGGCAGGGCAGCCAGCAAACCAATCTGGAAATCGTCACTGATACCGGAGGTTTTGATGATGGAGGGGAGCCAGAAATTGATGCCGTAGTAGCCAATATTGAAGCTAAAGAAGATTAGCGCCAGCAGCCAGACATAGCCGTTTTTGAACATGGCGCTGAGGGAACTGTCGACCTTTCCGTGGGCGCTTTGCGCGCGATGTAAAGCATCTTTTGCCAGATCGTCCAGAATCACCTGTTTTTCAGAGTCATTCAGCCATTTCGCTGATTTAACGTCGTTATCCAGATAGCGCAAGACCACAAACGCCAGCAGGAATGAGGGAATGGCTTCTATCAGGAACAGCCACTGCCAGTTATGCAGCCCGCCAACGTCTTCGAACAGTTTAAGAATCAGACCAGATAACGGACTGCCGATAATCGTGGAGAGGGGCGTCACCAGGATAAATAGTCCCAGCGTGCGCGCAGAACGCCAGGACGGAAACCACAGCGTGAGATAAAAGACAATCCCAGGAAAGAAGCCAGCTTCCGCGACGCCGAGCAGGAAGCGGATCACATAGAATTGGGTCGGCGTGGTCACAAACATCATCCCTGCCGAAAGTACCGCCCAGGTCGCCATGATACGGGCGATCCAGAAACGCGGCCCGAAACGCTGCATTAACAGGTTGCTTGGCAGTTCAAACAGGAAGTAGCCGATAAAGAAGATTCCTGCTCCCAGTCCGTAGACGGTATCGCTGAAACTGAGCGCATCCTGCATATGCAGTTTGGCGAAACCTACATTGACGCGGTCAAGATAGGCAAAAAAGTAACAGAGGATCAGAAACGGGATCAGCCTGCGGGTCACTTTACTGTAAACGGCATTTTCAAAGACGGTAGGTGTTTTCATTTTTATTGTCTCGTATGAATCAATAATCAGCCGCCAGAGTGCGGCGTTCTTCTGTCTGAAAAGTGCAAAAGGTCAGCGCGTTATTTCTTGCCAGGCATTGCGCCATGCCCCGGCGCGGAGCTTAAGTTCGTCACGGTTTATCCCGGCCTGATAGATACCGTTCCCTAACCCAAATCCATTGGCACCATTGTTGAGAAAGCGTTGCATTTGCTGACTGTCCGGGCGGATTCCGCCAACGGGCAGGCAGGCTATGTCCGCAGGCAATACGGTACGGAAAGCCTTCATTAACTCTGCGCTGAGAAACTCGGCGGGGAACAATTTCAGTGCGCTGGCTCCCGCATCGATGGCGGTAAAGGCTTCTGAGGGTGTCATCACGCCCGGCAGACTGACCAGACCGAGGTGGCGAGTATGACGAATGACATCAGGGTTACAGTTGGGCGAGACGATCAGTTGCCCACCGCATTCTGCAACCTGATCGACCTGGCGGACAGTCAATACCGTGCCTGCGCCAATCCTGGCGCGATCGCCAGCAACGTCGCGCATTATCCTGATGGAATCCAGCGGGGATGGGCTGTTAAGCGGAACTTCAATCCAGCGAAATCCGGCAGAGATCAGGATTTGCGCAGCGTCGGCAGCCTCATCCGGTGTGATGCCGCGCAGTATGGCGATCAGAGGTAACGGCTCATGGCGCCAGAGCTCAAAAAAGGAGGTGTGGTTCATGGAGTAAGCTCCTGAAGATGTGAACGAAGCAACGCCAGTCCCTGGAGGAAGCAGTCATCGCCATCAACGGTAGTAAGAGATGCGCCAGTCACAGTGGCCGCGAGTTGGTAGCGTGCAGTAAGTGATGTCGAGCCCACTATCCAGGCCCGTTGCCCTGACGGCAAGGTAGAAAGTTCGTCGCCAATTAACAGCCCTGACAGGAAACTGTGGATATGCTCAGCGGCGATCTCTCCCGATAAACGCCGGGTTCGGGCGGAAAAAATCAGGTGGCTGAATGGGACAGAACGTTGCGCCGCGCTGACGCCAGCGAGAAAACTACGATTATCTTCCTGTTGCGGTGGCAGCGCGCGGCCTAACAGAGAGTGTTCGCTAAGGACGGAAAAGAGTTCGCCTGTCATCAGCGTAGAAAATGCCGTGATGCAGCCATTTTTCATCCATGCGTGTTTGCTGTGCGTACCCGGCAACAGTGCGTAGTGCTCTTGTGCCGGATGGAGGGCGTTAAGACCAAGCAACTGAATCTCTTCACCGCGCATCACATCCGGTTGATCCCACGCGCTTTGTCCGCTTAAACCCGGCGTGATCCATGCCAGACTTCCCCAGGGTGTTTCAACCGGCTGTACACCGGCCAGTACATCCTTTGCCGCAGCGGGAAGAGTGACATAAGGCACGTTCTGCCATCCTTGTTGCGAACCTACCATTCCTGCCATCAACACCGGAACAGGGCCAGCCTCGACGATCCAGGGCCGTAACTGCTGGTGAAGTGTGTCAGCAAATGCACCGTTCTCGATGGTCAACAGGCCGCATGGTGCGGATATGCGGGCAATGACGCGGTTTTCATTCATGAGAAAGGCACGAAAATTGGTCGTACCCCAGTCAACGGCTATCCAGTCTCTTTTCATTTCAAGTAATACAACAATGTTAATCTTGTAATACAAGAATGCTAGGGCAAAAGATAACCGCAATCTGTGAGATTGATCGAAATTACATCAGAAAAGGATCAGAGAATGCTGTCGATGAAAGCAGGCCGCTGTTGCCAGATGCTTTTTTGCGCGGCATGGAGAAGGATTGAACGCATGTGCTGGCGAGCATCATCGGCATTACGCAGACGAATAGCCTCGAAAAGACGATAGTGCTCATCAATGGCGGTTTTGGTAAGCCGCACGTCCTCTTCCAGCGTTTGACGGAACGAAAGCACCATTGCCGCGCTTAACGCATTACCTAACGCCAGAAGAAAAGGGTTATGCGCTGCCCGCAGAAGCGCCTGGTGAAATGCGATATCGCCCTCTTCAAACGGTTCGCGATCGGCTTCTTTTTGTCCGCGCCGCATCAGCGCCAGGGCGTCTTCCAGCGCTGCGAGGTCATGCCCATTCGCGTTCATTGCAGCAAGCGTCGCGACGTTGGGTTCGAAAATGAGGCGGGTGATCATCAACTGTTCAACCAATTGTGCGTCAACATGGCCTTTTGAAAGCCAGTTGAGAACATCAAGATCGAGCAGGCTCCACTGGTCACGGTGAGTGATCGTACTGCGTTTTTTAGCCTGAATAGAGATCAACCCTTTGGCGGCGAGCACGGCCAGTGCATTGCGAATCGAGGTACGTGAGACGGCGTACTCTGTCGCCAGCTCATTTTCACCCGGCAGCGCGGTGCCAGGCAGGAGCTCGCCACGCAGGATACGACCAGCAAGATGCTGAGTTACCGTTTCAGAAATACTGGCCTGTGGGACTTTCATTGCAATTCTCGGCTAAATACGTTCACAGTCATGCGCTACATAGTAAGCTAATCGCCGGTCAATTGGCTAATAAGGACTGGAGGAATAATCACTTATGGAACGCCTGCCCATTATTCTCGACACCGACCCTGGAATTGACGACGCTGCGGCTATTGCCGCCGCGCTTTTTGCTCCTGAGCTAGATCTCAAACTGATGACCACAGTTGCAGGTAATGTCTCGCTTGAGAAAACCACCCGCAACGCCCTGCAATTGCTTCATTTCTGGAATGCGAGTATCCCGGTGGCGCAGGGTGCCGCGACGCCGTTGCTGCGCCCGCTGCGCGATGCGGCGAGTGTGCACGGCGAATCTGGCATGGAAGGCTATAACTTTGTTGAACATCAGCGCCAGCCGCTGGCAAAGCCGGCGTTTCAGGCGATCCGCGATGTGCTGATGGCATCACCTGAACCGATCACGCTGGTGGCGATTGGCCCATTGACCAACATTGCCCTGTTGTTATCCCACTATCCGGAATGCCAGTTCAACATTCGTCGTCTGGTGATGATGGGCGGTTCTGCCGGGCGTGGTAATTTCACGCCAAATGCCGAATTCAATATCGCCATTGACCCGGAAGCGGCCGCGCGTGTCTTTGAAAGCGGGCTGGAGATTGTGATGTGCGGCCTGGATGTGACTAACTCTGCCACACTCACCCCGGATTATCTGGCCACCCTGCCTGCGGGAAATCAAACCGGGAAAATGCTGCATGCCCTGTTTAGTCACTACCGCAGCGGTAGCATGGTGACCGGGTTACGTATGCATGACCTCTGCGCGATTGCCTGGCTGGTGCGCCCGGAGATTTTTACCCTGAAATCCTGCTTTGTGGCGGTGGAAACCCAGGGGACGTACACCGCTGGCACGACTGTTGTGGATATTGAAGATCGTCTGGGTAAACCCGCGAATGCGCAGGTAGCACTGGACATTGATATTGATGCATTTCGCGCCTGGGTGGCAGAGGTGCTCAGTAAGGCGCCGTAAGCGAGACCAGGGGCATTTTCTCACTTAAATAATCAATCATTGCCCGCATCCTGGCGGGCATATGTTTTCCTGACGACCACAGTAACCAGAGTTGTCCTGAATAGTCGCTAATAAATTCCCAGTCCGGCAGCACCTGGACTATCTCGCCTCGCGCCAGTGCCGCACTGGCGGTAAACAGCGGCAGGCTGCCTATCCCCAGATGATTTAACACCGCATCAAGGCGAACACCAGTATGGTTCGCGGCATAGCGCCCATGGGTCTGAATGGTTTCGCTTTTGCCACGTTTACGAAATTTCCAGCGTGAATCGGTGGGTGTTTCGCCAAGACTTATGCAGCTATGTTCGCGCAAATCTTCTGGCTTCTCGGGAATGCCGTGCTGATGCAAATACGCCGGGGTGGCGCAAATCAAGTGCTTAATCGGTATCAACGGCTTACCGTGCAGGCCGGGAGAAGGCGAGTTGGTAATGCGCAGTGCCAGGTCGACGCCGTCATCAATTAAATCCATATAACGATCTTCCAGACGCAACCGTACATCAACCTGCGGGTAACGGGTCAGAAATTCGCCCATGAGCGGGTGAATAACAAATCGCCCCACGGCTTTGGGTACGCTGATGGTCAGGGTGCCTTGTGCACAATCCTGCACGCTGCTGCCCGCATTCATTGCCTGCTTCGCGGCTTCCAGCATCATCTGTGCATGTTCGTACACGCTGCGACCAGACTCACTCAACCGCAGTTTTCGCGTTGTGCGGTGCAATAATTTATTGCCCAGCGCCTGTTCAAGGCGGGAAACACAGCGGCTCATTGCCGATGGCGTCGCACCGGAAATACGCGCGGCGGCAGAAAAGCTGCCCTGATCGACAATCAGAACAAAGGTGGCGAGATCGGGAAGCAGGGTGGTATTCATTTGTGTCTGCCAGGCAAAAGTGTGTTGAGAGCACAACGGATTATCATAGTCAGTGAAAATAATATACTGGTCGTGCAATCAGGAGGAAAAAATGACAACACGAAATTACTACACCTGCGATGAGACGCACGGCCGGGCCAACGTTGTGCAATGCATTCCCGATGGGGAGGACGGTTTTGTGATTGAGCTGGATGCCACGCTCTTCCATCCACAGGGCGGCGGGCAGCCTTCTGACGGTGGCACAATAGGCGACGTACCCGTACAGCGGGTTTTCGCCAACGGCGAGACCGTATGGCATCGTACGGCCACACCAGTCGCGCCAGGCCCGGTTACACTCTGTGTCGATGATGAATTACGCCGCGTTCATGCGCGCTGGCATTCGGCCGGGCATCTCATTGGCACTGCGGGTGAAGAATTCGGCTGGCAGCCTGTCAAAGCTCATCACTGGCCAGGGGAAGGGCGCATCACATTTAACGGTAACGGGAATATCACCGCAGAGATGTTGACGGCAAAAATCAACGCATGGATAGATGAAGATCTGCCGCGCCACATCGATTTTTCCGAAGGGAAGCGGCAGGTTCGCTTTGGCAAATTGCCTGCCTATGGCTGTGGTGGTACTCATGTTTGCTCGCTGCGTGAAATCGGGCAAATCACACTCACCAGTATCAAAATGAAAAAAGGCCAGCTCATTGTCAGCTATACGGTGGATGAAGGCTGATCGTTCACTGACGCGCGGTGTGTTGTCTTTCAGCAAAAGGCGAGGCGGTAACGCTTCGCCGTAGCGGAAAATCTTCTTAGTGCACCGATGATCAGTGTCTTCTGTGGGTTTTGCTACTCAATTCGCAACATGCGAACTCATGTCTTTTACTGATATTTACCGCTGTTTATCATTTAATTCTAATTATCGGTGTTTTCGGCTGGTAGCCCCGCCGTGGGCTGGTTAATCTGAGAACGATTTTCAGCATTTCATTAACAAAAGAGTACAACTATGCATGATGCACAAATCCGCGTAGCCATCGCGGGCGCCGGTGGGCGTATGGGCCGCCAGTTAATTCAGGCAACCCTGCAGATGGACGGCGTTGCGCTTGGCGCAGCGCTGGAGCGAGAAGGTTCTTCCCTGCTGGGTAGTGATGCAGGAGAGCTCGCTGGCGTGGGTACAACAGGCGTTATCGTGAGCAGCGATCTGCAGGCGGTAAAAGACGACTTTGATGTATTGATTGATTTTACCCGCCCGGAAGGGACCCTGGTTCACCTGGCATTTTGTCGCCAGCACCGCAAAGGGATGGTTATTGGTACAACCGGTTTTGATGACGCGGGCAAAGCGGCAATTCGCGATGCGTCGCAAGAGATTGCCATTGTCTTCGCGGCGAATTTCAGTGTTGGCGTGAACGTGATGCTTAAGCTGCTGGAAAAAGCGGCAAAGGTGATGGGGGAGTACACCGATATCGAAATTATCGAAGCACATCACCGTTACAAAGTGGATGCGCCGTCGGGGACTGCGTTGGCCATGGGGGAGTCTATTGCCCATGCACTGAATAAAGATTTAAAAGATTGCGCAGTTTATGCACGTGAAGGTCATACCGGCGAACGCGTACCGGGCACAATTGGCTTTGCGACCGTCCGCGCGGGCGACATTGTCGGTGAACATACGGCAATGTTCGCTGATATCGGTGAACGCGTTGAAATTAGCCATAAAGCATCAAGCCGAATGACTTTTGCCAATGGCGCTGTTCGCTCCGCTTTGTGGCTAAAAGATAAAGATACTGGCATTTTTGATATGCGAGATGTGCTGGATCTGAACAATTTGTAAAAGTTATTACCCATCGTGATGTGGTTGTTGCAGTCGTAATTTCTTGATTGCATAGGGCAATATTTTATTGCCCTTTTATTTTGTCGATTTCATATGATTTTCTCCTTTAGTTCCCTGTTAATTCAAATATCTCATCTCATTTTGGTTGCTAAAATGTAAATTTTGACCATTTGGTCTACTTTTTACTAAGCCATGGTGAATGTAACCAGTTTAATGGCGACGCAAGCGTTTTCCTTGCTCTGGTAATGTGATCTTTTTGCCCTATAAATCGTGCTATTCTTTTCTGGGGCGCAAAAAGACATGAAAAAGATGCGCTATGAGTTGACTTTTACCCTTCATGTCTCCAGAATGCCGCCGTTTGCAAAAAATTCGCGGTTACGCAAATTTGCATTGATTCAAGGCTTATAATTGAATTAATATGCAAATAAAGTGAGTGAATATTCTCTGGAGGGTGTTTTGATTAAGTCAGCGCTATTGGTTCTGGAAGACGGAACCCAGTTTTACGGTCGGGCCATAGGGGCAACAGGTTCGGCGGTTGGGGAAGTCGTTTTCAATACTTCAATGACCGGTTATCAAGAAATCCTCACTGATCCTTCCTACTCCCGCCAAATTGTCACCCTTACTTATCCTCATATTGGTAATGTCGGCACCAACGCCGCCGATGAAGAATCCTCTCAGGTACATGCGCAAGGCCTGGTTATTCGTGATCTGCCGCTGATTGCCAGCAACTACCGCAATACCGAAGATCTCTCTTCCTATCTGAAACGCCATAACATCGTGGCGATTGCCGATATTGATACCCGTAAGCTGACGCGTCTGCTGCGTGAAAAAGGTGCGCAGAATGGCTGCATCATCGCCGGGGACAACCTGGATGCCGCACTGGCGCTGGAGAAAGCGAAAAGCTTCCCGGGGCTGAACGGTATGGATTTGGCGAAAGAAGTGACGACTGCCGAGCCATATAGCTGGACGCAGGGGAGCTGGACACTGAAAGGCGAGCTGCCGGAAGCGAAAAGCGAAGCTGAACTGCCGCTGCACGTTGTGGCTTACGATTTTGGCGCGAAACGTAACATCCTGCGTATGCTGGTGGACAGAGGCTGCCGCCTGACGGTGGTTCCGGCGAAGACGTCGGCAGAAGATGTGCTGAAAATGAACCCGGACGGTATCTTCCTTTCTAATGGCCCTGGCGACCCGGCACCTTGCGACTACGCCATCGAGGCGATCGGGAAATTCCTTGAGACCGATATTCCGGTATTCGGTATCTGTCTCGGTCACCAGTTGCTGGCGCTGGCGAGTGGCGCGAAAACCGTGAAGATGAAGTTCGGCCACCACGGCGGCAACCACCCGGTAAAAGATATCGATAACAACACCGTGATGATTACCGCACAGAACCACGGTTTCGCGGTGGATGAAGCGTCCATGCCTGCCAACCTGCGTGTTACGCACAAATCGCTGTTTGATGGCACCCTGCAGGGGATTCATCGCACGGACAAACCGGCATTCAGCTTCCAGGGCCACCCGGAGGCGAGCCCTGGTCCGCACGATGCTGCGCCGCTGTTCGACCATTTTATCGAGTTAATTAAGATTTACCGTCAGTCTGCTAAATAATCAGGAGCGAAAAAGAGCCATGCCAAAACGTACAGACATAAAAAGCATCCTGATCCTTGGCGCCGGTCCGATTGTTATCGGTCAGGCCTGTGAGTTCGACTACTCCGGTGCGCAGGCGTGTAAAGCGCTGCGTGAAGAGGGATATCGCGTCATCCTGGTCAACTCCAACCCGGCGACGATCATGACCGACCCGGAAATGGCGGATGCAACCTATATTGAGCCGATCCACTGGGAAGTGGTGCGCAAAATCATCGAAAAAGAGCGTCCGGATGCAGTTCTGCCGACCATGGGCGGCCAGACAGCGCTGAACTGTGCGCTGGAGCTGGAACGTCAGGGCGTCCTGGCAGAGTTTGGCGTCACCATGATCGGTGCGACCGCTGACGCGATTGATAAAGCAGAAGACCGCCGCCGTTTCGACGTGGCGATGAAGAAAATCGGTCTGGAAACCGCGCGTTCCGGTATCGCGCACAATATGGAAGAGGCGCTGGCCGTTGCGGCTGACGTGGGTTACCCGTGCATTATTCGTCCGTCCTTCACCATGGGCGGTACGGGTGGCGGTATCGCCTATAACCGTGAAGAGTTTGAAGAGATCTGCGCCCGCGGCCTGGATCTGTCACCGACCAAAGAGCTGTTAATAGATGAATCGCTGATTGGCTGGAAAGAGTATGAGATGGAGGTGGTGCGTGATAAAAACGACAACTGTATCATCGTCTGCTCCATCGAAAACTTCGACGCCATGGGCATCCACACCGGTGATTCCATCACCGTTGCGCCTGCACAGACCCTGACTGATAAAGAGTATCAAATCATGCGTAACGCCTCGATGGCGGTACTGCGTGAAATCGGCGTGGAAACAGGCGGTTCAAACGTGCAGTTCTCGGTTAACCCGAAAAATGGCCGTCTGATTGTTATCGAAATGAACCCGCGCGTATCCCGCTCCTCCGCACTGGCCTCGAAAGCGACCGGCTTCCCGATTGCCAAAGTGGCGGCGAAACTGGCGGTGGGTTACACCCTCGACGAATTGATGAACGATATCACCGGTGGCCGTACTCCGGCATCTTTCGAACCGTCTATCGACTACGTTGTTACCAAGATCCCTCGCTTTAACTTCGAGAAATTCGCTGGTGCTAACGACCGCCTTACCACCCAGATGAAATCTGTCGGTGAAGTGATGGCGATTGGTCGCACGCAGCAGGAATCTATGCAGAAAGCCTTGCGTGGTCTGGAAGTGGGCGCGACGGGTTTTGATCCGAAAGTGAGCCTGGATGACCCGGAAGCGCTGACCAAAATTCGTCGCGAGCTGAAAGATGCTGGCGCCGAGCGTATCTGGTACATCGCTGATGCTTTCCGTGCTGGCCTGTCCGTTGATGGCGTCTTTAACCTGACCAACATTGACCGCTGGTTCCTGGTGCAGATTGAAGAACTGGTGCGCCTGGAAGAAAAAGTCGCCGAAGTGGGCATTAACGGCCTCGACGCCGACTTCCTGCGTCTGCTCAAGCGTAAAGGCTTTGCCGATGCGCGTCTGGCTAAACTGGCAGGCGTGCGTGAAGCGGAAATTCGCAAGCTGCGCGATCAGTACAATCTGCACCCGGTCTACAAACGTGTGGACACCTGTGCGGCAGAATTCGCCACCGACACCGCTTATATGTACTCCACGTATGAAGAGGAGTGCGAAGCAAATCCGAACCAGGACCGCGATAAAATTATGGTTCTGGGTGGCGGCCCGAACCGTATCGGTCAGGGTATCGAATTTGACTACTGCTGCGTACATGCCTCGCTGGCGCTGCGTGAAGATGGTTACGAGACCATCATGGTCAACTGTAACCCGGAAACCGTCTCCACCGACTATGACACTTCTGACCGCCTCTACTTTGAGCCGGTAACCCTGGAAGATGTTCTGGAAATCGTGCGCATCGAGAAGCCGAAAGGCGTTATCGTGCAGTACGGCGGCCAGACACCGCTGAAACTGGCGCGCGCGCTGGAAGCGGCAGGTGTGCCGGTTATCGGTACCAGCCCGGATGCGATTGACCGTGCCGAAGATCGTGAGCGTTTCCAGCAGGCGGTTGACCGCCTGAAACTGAAACAACCGGCGAACGCTACCGTAACGGCTATCGAACAAGCTGTTGAGCGGGCGAAAGAGATTGGCTACCCGCTGGTAGTACGCCCGTCTTACGTGCTCGGCGGCCGTGCGATGGAAATTGTCTACGACGAAGCCGACCTGCGTCGTTACTTCCAGACTGCCGTCAGCGTTTCCAACGATGCGCCGGTGTTGCTGGACCGCTTCCTGGACGACGCGGTAGAAGTGGATGTGGATGCTATCTGTGATGGCGAAATGGTGCTGATTGGCGGCATTATGGAGCATATCGAGCAGGCAGGCGTGCACTCCGGTGACTCCGCCTGTTCCTTGCCTGCTTACACCCTGAGCCAGGATATTCAGGATGTGATGCGCCAGCAGGTGCAGAAACTGGCCTTCGAACTGCAGGTTCGTGGTCTGATGAACGTCCAGTTCGCAGTGAAAGATAACGAAGTTTATCTGATTGAAGT
The DNA here is from genome assembly GCA_900112785.1 of Phytobacter palmae. Lineage (GTDB taxonomy): Bacteria > Pseudomonadota > Gammaproteobacteria > Enterobacterales > Enterobacteriaceae > Phytobacter > Phytobacter palmae. Next base: position 423,699 of record FONB01000001.1, read on the forward strand.
GAACCCGCGTGCGGCGCGTACCGTACCGTTCGTCTCCAAAGCCACCGGTGTTGCGCTTGCGAAAGTGGCGGCACGTGTGATGGTTGGCCAGACTCTGGCACAGCAGGGCGTCACCAAAGAAATTATCCCGCCGTACTACTCGGTGAAAGAAGTGGTACTGCCGTTCAATAAATTCCCGGGCGTTGACCCGCTGTTAGGGCCAGAAATGCGTTCTACCGGGGAAGTGATGGGCGTGGGCCGTACCTTTGCTGAGGCGTTTGCTAAAGCGCAACTGGGTAGCAACTCAACGATGAAGAAATATGGTCGTGCGCTGCTCTCTGTGCGTGAAGGAGACAAAGAGCGTGTGGTTGACCTGGCAGCGAAACTGCTCAAGTTCGGTTTCGAACTGGATGCGACCCACGGTACGGCGATTGTACTGGGTGAAGCCGGTATTAATCCGCGTCTGGTGAATAAGGTGCATGAAGGTCGTCCGCACATTCAGGATCGTATTAAGAATGGCGAATATACCTACATCATCAACACCACCGCAGGCCGTCAGGCGATTGAAGACTCCAAGTTGATTCGCCGCAGCGCGCTGCAGTACAAGGTGCATTACGACACTACGCTGAATGGTGGTTTTGCTACCGCGATGGCGCTGAACGCTGATGCCACCGACAAGGTGACCTCCGTTCAGGAAATGCATGCGCAGATTGCCAAATAAGACATCGTCAATGAGCCAAAAAGCCAGCGTAAGCTGGCTTTTTTTATCTCCCGCCCCCTAAATTTAATAGCCAATTTCTTTTTCACTAGCGCGTAACCATCCTTTACCCTTAAAACCGTGTCGTTTAATGAGTTCGTATTTCACGTTCAAGGAGAAACACGTGTTAAAGAGAGTAATGCTTTTGGGCGCCTGTATGGCATTGACCGCCTGCTTTAGCGACAGTAAAGAATTCCTTATTGATAATCCAACCGGGCAACCATTAGTCATTTCCATCGACGATCAAAAAATAACGATTCCGGCTCAGGAATCGCAAAATATAAAACTCGATGCTGGTCAACATACGCTTACGCTGGGAAATGGTGAGAAGGTGAAATTCAGTGTTTTTGACGCCTGGCCTCGCTCGGGTGAGAGCGGTCTCATTAACCCTACCCGTACCCGTTATATTTACGTGGTGCAAAAATATCTGGCGAAAGGGGTACAGCCAGCCGCTGAAAACAGCGATGTTCATACATTGACTATTGACGGACAGACCGTCACCGGCCCGTTTGACGATATGGGTAGCGAGCTGTTTATTGATAATTTTGCACACAGTTGGGATCTGAATCCGACAGAGGCATTTCCGGAATCCATGTCATCTACAACTAAAGACAATTACAAAACCAAACTTTTCCGCATAGAGGACTTTAAGCATTATTACAATAATGAATTTTCTCCGTCGGTTGAATACACGCCAAATATGCGTATTACTGAGTCACGTTATCAGCCGCCTGAAATAACCGCGCATTTCAACGCTCCGGAACTCCAGCAAAACTTGAACGAGGCCACCAAAATTTATACTGCTTTTATTCACGCAGAATCGGCTGGTGAACAAAAAGATTTGTTGAAAGAGTTTGAAAAACAGAACCGCGAGAAATGGCGCGACCCTAAAACGGGGGGCGAGGAGATAACCCGCTATTACGAAATCATGACCAACCTGAATCACATCATGATGAGCTCAATCCTTGAGATTAAGTCTTAATCTCTGTCGGCCGGGCATCTGCTCTTCGGGATGCCTGGTCTCAGAACCTTCTGTATTTCCATAAAGTTTCAGCAAGTTAAACTAAAATAATGAGGAAAGTGATTAAATCCATCTGAAAAGCAGGGGAGAACACCATGCGATCGAAACTGTTAATAACGTCACTGTTTACTGCCGCCACCCTTTTTACCGTTGCCGGTTGTTCGTCTAATCAGGCCGTAAAAACCACTGATGGCAAGACTATCGTGACTGATGGCAAACCGGAAGTCGATAGTGACACCGGTCTGGTCTCTTACAAAAATGCGGAAACCGGTAAAACCGAGCAGATTAACCGCGACCAGGTGAAGAACATGAGTGAACTGGATAATTAATCCCGTTCCATGTCTGAAAGTGTCCCGCCATTAGCGCGGGATTTTTTTGACCTGCTCCGCTTCGCAAGCAACCTGCTAACGCCTGCACCTGGCGCCGATCAGGCCCTCTGCCGACGATAATTCCTGCGCTGTTTTAACCTCGATTCTGGCGGGCGCTACGTTGCTATCTGCCAATCCCGTACAGATTGTCGCTGTTAGCACGACGATTAACTGTCTACACTCAAAGAAAAAAGTGCGCAGTGAAAGCAGGTTAATCGATGATTTTGATAATTTATGCCCACCCGTATCCGGAATATTCCCATGCGAATAAACGGATGATTGAGCATGCAGGGGCTCTGGAGGGCGTGGAAATCCGCTCTCTTTATCACCTCTACCCCGATTTCAATATTGATATCGCCGCTGAACAGGAGGCGCTTAATCGCGCCGACCTGGTTGTCTGGCAACATCCCATGCAGTGGTACAGCGTACCGCCGCTTCTCAAGTTATGGATTGATAAAGTTCTGGCGCATGGCTGGGCATATGGCCATGGCGCACGGGCGTTGCAGGGGAAAAGTCTGTTATGGGCTGTTACTACTGGCGGCGGGGAACAGCACTTTGATATTGGTTCCCATCCCGGGTTTGATGTTCTGGGGCAACCATTACAGGCCACTGCGCTCTACTGCGGTATGAAATGGCTGCCGCCGTTTGCCACCCACTGTACCTTCATTTGCGACGACGAAACCCTGCAGGCGCAGGCTCGCCACTACAAACAATTATTGCTCGACTGGCAGGAGGCCCACCATGGATAGTCATACGCTTATTCAGGCGCTGATTTACCTGGGAGCGGCCGCGCTCATCGTACCGATAGCGGTACGCCTGGGGCTGGGGTCCGTGCTGGGGTATCTGATCGCCGGTTGTATTATTGGCCCGTGGGGCTTGCGCCTGGTCACTGACGCCGAATCTATCCTCCACTTTGCGGAAATCGGCGTGGTGCTGATGTTATTTGTCATTGGCCTTGAGCTGGATCCGCAGAGGTTGTGGAAATTGCGCGTGTCGGTCTTTGGCGGCGGTGCGTTGCAGATGGCCTCCTGCGGTATTTTATTAGGCGCATTTTGTATGGTGCTGGGGCTCGACTGGCCGGTGGCGCTGCTTATCGGCCTGACGCTGGCGCTCTCTTCAACCGCGATTGCTATGCAGGCGATGAACGAGCGTAACCTGACGGTTTCACAGATGGGGCGAAGCGCCTTTTCCGTACTGCTTTTTCAGGATATTGCGGCCATCCCACTGGTGGCGATGATCCCACTTTTGGCCAGCAGTGGCGCATCCACAACGATGGGAGCATTTGCCCTGTCTGCGTTGAAAGTGGTCGGTGCGCTGGCATTGGTGGTGGTGCTGGGGCGCTATGTCGCGCGCCCGGCGCTGCGTTTTGTCGCCCGCTCCGGATTGCGTGAAGTATTCAGCGCCGTGGCGCTATTTCTGGTGTTTGGCTTCGGTTTATTGCTGGAAGAGGCCGGGCTTTCCATGGCGATGGGGGCATTTCTGGCAGGCGTGCTGCTCGCGAGTTCGGAATACCGTCATGCGCTTGAAAGCGATATCGAACCCTTTAAAGGCCTGCTGCTGGGGCTCTTTTTTATCGGCGTAGGCATGTCGATAGACTTTGGCACTCTGGTTACTCATCCGCTGCGGATCCTGCTTCTGCTGGCTGGTTTCCTGGTGATTAAAACCGTGGTCCTCTGGCTGATTGCCCGGCCGCTGAATGTCCCTGGCAAACAGCGTCGCTGGTTTGCGGCGCTGCTGGGGCAGGGGAGTGAGTTCGCATTTGTGGTTTTTGGTGCCGCACAAATGGCAGGTGTGCTCGACCCTGAATGGGTCAAAGCCTTGACGCTGTCGGTAGCGCTGTCCATGGCGGCAACGCCTGTGCTGTTAGTCCTGCTGACGCGCCTGGAAAATACTGCCACCGGACAAGCGCGTGAGGCGGATGAAATTGACGAAGACGAACCGCGGGTTATTGTGGCCGGGTTTGGTCGCTTCGGCCAAATTGCCGGGCGTCTGCTACTCTCTAGTGGAGTCAAAATGGTCGTTCTCGATCACGACCCGGATCATATCGAAACGCTGCGCAAATTCGGCATGAAGGTCTTTTATGGTGATGCTACACGCGTGGATCTGCTGGAGTCAGCCGGTGCCGGGAAGGCCGAAGTGCTGATCAATGCGATTGACGATCCGCAAGCTAACCTGCAGCTGACTGAGCTGGTGAAAACTCATTTCCCGACGCTACGCATTATTGCCCGTGCCCGCGATGTCGATCACTACATTCGCTTGCGTCAGGCCGGCGTTGAGAAACCGGAGCGTGAAACATTTGAAGCGGCGCTGAAAGCCGGGCGTATGGCGCTCGAAGGGCTGGGGCTGGGGCCTTATGAGGCGCGTGAGCGGGCCGATCTTTTCCGCCAGTTCAATACTCAGATGGTTGAGGAAATGGCCGGGGTGGATAACACCGCTCAGGCCAGAGCGGATGTCTTTAAGCGGACCAGCGCAATGTTGACGGAGATTATCAGCGAAGATCGGGCGCATCTGTCCGTGGTTCAGCGCCATGGCTGGCAGGGGACCAAAGAGGGACGACATACGGGGGATATCGCTGATGAACCAGAAGCGAAACCACAGTTATAGCGCCTGTTACGGCTGATTGACGGTGAACGGTTTGATTAGCGGGAAAGTGGAAAGCAAGGAGCGCGATCATGCGGCGTGGGTTTGCTTACAGATTATGAAAATTTTCTGTCTCTTTACCCTGCCGCCAGTCGACGAAAGAATGCGCTTTCCGTATAGTGGCGACAATTTTTTGCATCCAGGAAATTATCAATGATCAGTCTGATTGCGGCGTTAGCGGTGGATCGCGTCATTGGCATGGAGAATGCCATGCCATGGAACCTACCTGCCGATCTCGCCTGGTTCAAACGTAATACGCTAAACAAACCTGTGGTTATGGGACGCCTGACATGGGAGTCGATTGGACGCCCGCTGCCAGGTCGTAAAAACATTGTCATCAGCAGTAAGCCGGGCACTGACGATCGTGTGCAGTGGGTCACCTCGGTCGACGCGGCGATTGCCGCATGCGGCGACGCGGAAGAGATCATGGTAATCGGCGGTGGCCGTGTCTATGAGCAATTCCTGCCAAAGGCGCAAAAGCTCTATCTGACGCATATTGATGCCGAAGTCGAAGGGGATACCCACTTCCCGGATTACGATCCGGACGACTGGGAATCGGTATTTAGCGAGTTTAACGATGCGGATGAGCAGAATTCTCACAGCTACTGCTTCGAAATTCTGGAACGCCGGTAATGGTCTGCCCCGGTGGCGCGTTGCGTACCGGGGCGACATCATATTTGCTTAAGAGGCAACCGCCTCGTCTTCACCTAAATCCATCTGACGGTTTGAAGGTTGTATAAACCAGGCTTTGTCTTCCCAGCGCAGGCAGGTCAGTGTTCCGCCCCAGCAGCATCCGGTATCCAGTGCGTAAATGCCCTCTGGCGTGCCTTTGCCTTCCAGCGATGCCCAGTGACCAAATACGATGCTGTACTCCTGAGAGACTGGTCCGGGAATGGTAAACCATGGCTTCAACGGTGCAGGTGCATATTCCGGAACATCTTTGCAATACATATCCAGCTCCCCATTCGGGAAGCAGAAGCGCATCCGCGTAAACGCATTGCTGATAAAACGCAGCCGGGCCATTCCGCTCAGTTCCGTTGACCAGCTGTTCGGATAGTCGCCATACATCCCGTCGAGGAAAAAGGGATAAGAGTCGCTGGAGAGGATGGCTTCAACGTCGCGTGCGCACTGTTGAGCGGTCTCCAGATCCCATTGCGGTGTGATACCCGCATGGGCCATCACCAGCTTTTTCTCCTCATCGACCTGTAACAGCGGCTGACGACGCAGCCAGTTGATGAGGTCGTCGGCGTCGGGCGCTTCCAGCAATAAATTAAGCCGGTCTTTGGGTTTATTACGGCTAATGCCGGCAAACACCGCCAGCAGGTGCAGATCGTGGTTGCCGAGGACGAGGCGAACGCTATCGCCCAGCGACTTTACGTAACGCAACACATCCAGCGAGCCGGGGCCGCGCGCGACTAAATCACCCGTCAACCATAAGGTGTCCTGCCCAGGTACAAAGTGCACCTGATTTAACAATGCGAGCAGTTCATCATAGCAACCATGAACGTCGCCAATAAGATATGTAGACATTGTCTTAGTGGATCAGTGTTTGAACGGCAAGTCGGAAGACAGGGATAGCGATGCGGAACGCCTTCCCTTGCGCATCGATCATTTCATAATGGCCTTCCATGGTACCGAACGGCGTTTCAATTACCGCACCGCTGGTATACTGATATTCTCCGCCGGGTTCAATGTGCGGCTGAACGCCGACAACACCTTCACCCTGAACCTCAGTCTCACGGCCATTCCCGTTAGTGATAAGCCAGTAGCGTTTAAGCAGCTGGACCGGCGCTCGCCCCAGATTCCGGATAGTGATGGTGTAAGCGAAAACATAGCGTTCTTCATCGGGTGAAGATTGCGATTCAATATAGACACTTTGCACCTGAACAGAAACTCGGGGCGAATTGATCATGACTTAACTCTCCTTCGGCGGCGCATTATCAGTCAGATAGTTCGCCATCTTGCAATACTGCGCAACAGAGATGTTTTCCGCACGCATCGCCGGATCAATACCCAACTCCGTCAATACCTCAACGGAGAAGAGATTCCCAAGGCTGTTGCGGATCGTTTTACGGCGCTGGTTAAACGCCTCTGTGGTGATCCGGCTCAGCACCCGGACTTCTTTCACCGGATGTGGCAACGTGCTGTGCGGTACCAGACGCACGACAGCAGAATCCACCTTAGGCGGTGGGGTAAATGCTGATGGCGGCACTTCCAGTACCGGAATAATCTGGCAATAGTATTGCGCCATGACGCTTAAACGACCATACGCCTTACTGTTTGGCCCTGCAACCAGACGATTGACGACCTCTTTTTGCAACATAAAGTGCATGTCGGCAATGGCATCAGTATAGCTAAACAGATGGAACATTAACGGCGTGGAGATGTTATAGGGCAGGTTGCCGAATACACGCAGTGGTTGCCCCATGTTTTGCGACAGCTCACCAAAATTCATGGTCATCGCATCTTGCTGAAAAATCGTCAGCTTTGGCCCGAGAAACGGGTGTGTTTGCAGACGAGCAGCCAGATTGCGGTCCAGCTCGATAACGGTGAGTTTATCCAGACGTTCGCCTACCGGCTCGGTCAGCGCGGCAAGACCCGGGCCGATTTCGACCATCGCCTGGCCTTTTTGCGGATTGATAGCCGAAACAATACTGTCGATCACAAACTGATCGTTGAGGAAGTTTTGCCCGAAGCGTTTGCGGGCTAAGTGGCCCTGATGGACTCGATTAGTCATTGAGTATTAACAATCATGGTGATGGCGAGATTAAGCGCCGTGATAAAACTGCCGACATCGGCTTTTCCCTGGCCCGCCAGTTCCAGCGCGGTGCCATGATCAACAGATGTACGAATAAAAGGTAAACCGAGCGTGATATTCACGCCACGGCCAAAGCCCTGGTATTTTAGCACGGGCAGGCCCTGATCGTGGTACATCGCCAGTACGGCGTCGGCATTATCAAGATATTTAGGCTGGAAAAGCGTATCGGCAGGCAGTGGACCACTGAGATTCATGCCTTTAGCACGCATTTCATCAAGAACCGGAATGATCGTATCGATCTCCTCAGTTCCCATATGTCCGCCTTCTCCGGCATGTGGGTTCAGGCCGCACACCAGAACATGTGGCTGGCGGATGCCAAATTTTTGCTGCAAATCGGTATATAAAATGGTGATGACGTCGCGCAGTAAATCTGGCGTGATGGCTTCTGCAACCGCTTTGATTGGCAAATGGGTTGTGGCCAGCGCGACGCGAAGCTCTTCTGTTGCCAGCATCATCACAACTTTGTTGACGCGCGAACGCTCCTCGAAGAACTCGGTATGTCCGGTAAACGGCGTACCCGCATCGTTGATCACCCCTTTATGCACAGGGCCAGTGATCAGCGCAGCAAACTCGCCGCTCAGGCAGCCATCGCAGGCCCGCGCAAGCGTGTCGACTACGTATGGCCCATTCAGGACATTCAGCTCGCCTGGCACGACTGACGTTTTGAGTGTGACGGGTAATACGGTGAGGCTGCCGGCCTGTTGTGCAAGGGCCGGCTGTCCGGCCTGATACTCGCGCAGGGTAAGGGGCAAGCCTGACAGCGCCGCACGTTCAGTGAGCAGCGCAGGATCTGCGCACACAACCAGCTCTACAGGCCAGTCACGCTGGGCGAGTTGTACGACCAAATCAGGACCAATCCCGGCGGGTTCGCCGGGAGTGATAACGACACGATGTGCGTTCATTAGTTGCTCAGGATTTTAACGTAAGCACTGGCGCGCTGTTCCTGCATCCAGGTTGCCGCTTCTTCGGAAAATTTGCGGTTCATCAGCATGCGGTAAGCACGATCTTTCTGCGCAGCATCGGTTTTATCGACGTTACGCGTATCAAGCAGTTCAATCAGGTGCCAGCCAAAGGAGGAGTGGACCGGACCGCTCATCTGACCACGGCTGAGCTTCATCAATGCATCACGGAATGCCGGATCGTAGATATCCGCTGCCGCCCAGCCCATATCGCCGCCCTGATTGGCAGAACCTGGATCCTGGGAGAACTCTTTTGCTGCCGCAGCAAAAGTGGTTTTACCACTCTTGATGTCAGCCGCAATCTGTTCCAGTTTCATACGTGCCTGGTCGTCACTCATGATCGGCGACGGTTTCAGCAGGATATGACGAGCGTGAACTTCGGTCACGGAAATGCTCTGGCTCTGGCCACGCAGGTCGTTCACTTTCAGAATATGAAAGCCAACCCCTGAACGGATTGGACCAATAATATCGCCTTTCTTCGCCGTGCTAAGCGCCTGAGCGAAGATTGACGGCAGTTCCTGAATGCGCCCCCAGCCCATCTGGCCGCCTTTGAGCGCCTGCTGATCGGCAGAATAGGTAATGGCCAGCTTGCCAAAATCGCTGCCTTTACGCGCTTCGTCAACGATAGAACGTGCCTGACTTTCTGCTTCATTCACCTGGTCAGAGCTTGGATTTTCCGGCAGCGGAATCAGAATGTGGCTCAGGTTAAGTTCGGTACTGGCATCGTTTTGATTGCCCACTTGTTTCGCGAGTGCTTCAACTTCCTGCGGCAGCACAGTGATGCGGCGGCGAACTTCGTTGTTGCGTACTTCGGAAATGATCATCTCTTTGCGGATCTGGCTGCGGTAGGTGTTGTAATTCACACCGTCGTAAGCCAGACGGCTGCGCATTTGATCGAGGGTAAGATTATTTTGTTTGGCGATATTTGCGATGGCCTGATCGAGTTGATCATCGGTCACCTTGATGTTCATTTTCGTCGCCATCTGCAGAATGATTTGATCCATGATCAGACGTTCAAGAATCTGATGACGCAGCGTAGCGTCATCAGGCAACTGCTGACCCGCCTGGCCCGCGTTAAGTTTCACGGATTGCATCAAACCATCAACGTCGCTTTCGAGCACCACGCCGTTGTTCACGACGGCAGCTACTTTATCGACAACCTGCGGTGCAGCGAAACTGGTATTCGCAACCATAGCGATACCGAGAAGCAGCGTTTTCCAGTTCTTCATACTTTTTCCATTTCAATTAACCGATAACTTTGCAAATCAACCACATCATAACGAGCTACGGTACGGCAGAATGTTCGAGCGCAGCATTTGGTGCGTGCCCAGGCCGTAATTCGAGCTCAAACCGCGCAACTCAATGTTGAAACCGATGACGTTGTCATACTTGCTTTGGTTGTTTTCCCAGCCGTTGATTTTGCGTTCATACCCAACGCGAATCGCATAACAGCAGGAGTTATACTGCAGACCTAACATCTGGTCGGCAGGCTTGCTTGTATTGGTATCGTAGTAGTAAGCCCCAACGACAGACCAGCGGTCGACGATCGGCCAGCTTGCTGCAGCACCAACTTGCGAAATGCCGTCTTTGTACTGTTCTACGGTCGCGAAGTTCGGCAGTGTTGCCTGGATGTATTCAGGACTGGCGTAGCGATAGCTGAGCTGTACCATACGGTCTTCATCGCGGCGATATTCAACTGACGCGGAACCGTTGGCGATATTGTCCAGACGCGTGTCATACTGCACGCCGCCACGTAAGCCCCAGCGATCCGAAATGCGCCAGTAGGTATCTCCTGCCCATACCAGTGAACCCGTTTTGTTGTCTTTCTCCCAGTTTATGTTGTCATCGCCAGTGCGTGACTCCGTGAAATAGTAGATTTGACCAACAGAAACGTTAAAACGTTCAATAGCGGCATCATCATAAATACGGGATGTGACGCCAGTGGTAACCTGGTTTGCCGATGCGATGCGATCCAGACCACCATAGGTACGGTCGCGGAACAGGCCGCTATAGTCAGATTGCAGTAATGAGGAGTCGTAGTTTTGGATAGTGCTCTGGTTGCGATATGGCACATAGAGATATTGTGCCCTTGGCTCCAGCGTCTGGGTATATCCTTCTGCCAGAGTCATATCACGCTCAAAAATCAATTTCCCGTCGACTTTAAACTGCGGCAACACACGACTAACGGAATCTTTATAATCAGTATTATTAGCCGTGTTGTAAGCATCGATATTGGTTTGCTGATAGTGAGTCGCCATCAGCTTCGCCTCTGTATCGAGGCTGCTCCAGTTGTTCGACAGCGGCAGATTTAGCGTTGGTTCAAGGTGAACACGCGTGGATTCCGGGTAATTCGAGTTAGTGTTAACAAAATGTACCGCCTGGCCATAGACATGCGCATCAAATGGACCAAGGTCATTTTTGTAATAATTCACGTCTAACTGCGGTTCGGCGGCGTAGGAATTACTGTTCTGCCGGTTAAATACCTGGAACTGTTTGGTCGATACGGTGGCGTTAAAATTCTCCAGCCAATAACCCACGCTGAATTTCTGCGTGGCGTAACCGTCAGTACTGGTGCCGTATTTCGACGAAAAGTCGTTAAAGTAGTACGGATCGCTGACTTTGGTGTAATCGATGTTAAAACGCCAAACCTGGTCCATTACACCAAAGTGATTCCAGTAGAATAACCAGCGATGGCGATTCGACTCGGCAGGATAGTCGTCCTGATAGACGTTATCCGATGGCAGATAGTCGAATTCAACGAGACCTGTTCCCGCTTGCGTCAGGTAGCGGAATTCGTTCTGCCACTGAGTACTGCCACGTTTTTGAATGTAATGCGGCGTGATCGTCGCATCAAAGTTGGGGGCAATGTTCCAGTAGTACGGCAAATAAAACTCAAAGCCGTTGTTTGTGCCGTACTTGGCATTCGGAATCAGGAAACCAGAACGGCGCTTGTCACCCACCGGCAATTGCAGGTACGGGCTATAGAAAACCGGCACCGGGCCAAGCTTAAAGCGCGCGTTCCAGATCTCCGCAACCTGTTCTTCACGGTCATGGATAACTTCACTCCCCACGACGCTCCAGGTATTTGATCCCGGTAAGCATGAGGTGAATGACCCATTCTCAAGGATGGTGTAACGGTTTTCGCCACGCTGTTTCATCAGGTCGGCATCACCACGTCCCTGACGCCCGACCATCTGGTAGTCACCTTGCCAGACATTGGTGTCTTTCGTGTTTAAATTTGACCAGGCTTTCGGACCTTTCAGGATGACCTGATTGTCGTCGTAGTGCACATTACCCAGTGCATCCACTGTACGCACCGGGTCAGGCTGGCCTTCCACCTGTTTCTGATGGAGTTGAACTTCATCAGCACGCAAGCGGCTATTGCCCTGATTAATATCCACATTGCCTTTAAAATCGGCGTTGTCAGGGTAGTTACCTTTGGCGTCATCGGCATTGATGGTCACCGGCAGATTGTTAGTATCGCCTGTCACCAATGGGCGGTTATAGCTCGGAACGCCAAGCATACATTGCGAGGCGAGACTGGCTGTCATCCCTTGTTGACTATAAAGGGCTGTGCCGATCATTGTGGCCAGGAGGGTGGGAATACGTTTTTTCATACGTTGTATTTGTTGTTCCGTCATCTGTGGCTTTACGCTGGCAAACGGTCAGAGACTAACGTACTCATCTTCGCAGCGCTAGTTAATCCTGCCCGTTTTCGAGCCAGGTCAGAGAAGACTGTGCCTGTGCACGGCATAGAATGACGGGTATGATAAAGCAAATTTTAGCCGACGGCATGACGATTTGGGGAGTATATGCAGTATTGGGGAAAAGTGGTTGGTGTGGTTTTCGCTCTGATCATGGGCGGAGGCTTTTGGGGCGCGGTTCTCGGGCTGTTAATTGGCCATATGTTTGATAAGGCTCGCAGCCGAAAAATGGCGTGGTTTGCCAATCAACGGGAACGTCAGACGCTCTTTTTTGCCACCACCTTCGAGGTGATGGGCCATTTAACAAAATCCAAAGGTCGCGTGACACAGGCCGATATTCAGGTTGCCAGTCTGTTTATGGACCGGATGAACCTGCATGGTGACTCGCGTGCGGCGGCGCAGCAAGCGTTTCGCGTAGGCAAAGCGGATAATTACCCATTACGTGACAAAATGCGTCAGTTTCGCAGTGTTTGCTTCGGACGCTTTGATTTAATCAGAATGTTCCTGGAAATCCAGATTCAGGCGGCATTTGCAGATGGTTCGCTGCACCCTAATGAGCGTGAAGTGTTGTATGTCATTGCAGAAGAATTGGGGATCTCTCGCGGCCAGTTCGATCAATTCTTACGCATGATGCAGGGCGGAGCGCAGTTTGGCGGCGGCTATCAGCAGCAAGCGGGTGGCGGCTGGCAGCAGCAGGCGCAACGCGGTCCTACGCTGGAGGATGCCTGTAATGTGCTGGGCGTGAAACCAACGGATGATGCCACCACCATTAAGCGTGCCTACCGTAAGCTGATGGGCGAGCATCACCCGGATAAACTGGTGGCGAAAGGCTTACCACCGGAGATGATGGAGATGGCGAAGCAGAAAGCGCAGGAGATTCAGAAGGCTTACGAGCTGATTAAAGAGCAGAAAGGGTTTAAATAAGTTGCGGACTGGCTTACTTGTCAGTTTATCTCCGGGCTCTGCACGCAATCCTTACGTCCTCTGAGTGCGCTTCTGTTGCTGCGCGAAGGCCGTGAATAATCTGCCTGCGCCGTTGATGCCCGTCGGCATTGGTTTGACGGTAACCCGGATAAGGCGAAGCCGCATCCGGGACCGTAAGCCACGTTAATTTAAAAATCCACCGGCGCCCTGAACGTCATGCTGTTGCCATACGCCGGGTGGGTTATCGTCAATGTTTCCGCATGCAGTAACAGACGTGGCGCCAGAGCGAGAGCCTCTGGCGTCGCATAGAACCTGTCGCCCAGAATCGGATGCCCCAACGCCAGCATATGCACACGCAATTGATGCGAGCGTCCGGTGATCGGTTTTAATCGCACGCGCGTGGTATGGTCGGCGGCGAGTTCCAGCACTTCATACTCGGTCTGCGCGGGTTTACCGGTCTCAAAACATACTTTCTGCTTCGGACGATTCGGCCAGTCGCAAATCAGCGGCAGATCGACAAGCCCCTCTTCGTGCTCCAGATGTCCCCAGACGCGCGCCACATACTGCTTTTTCGGTTCGCGCTCGCGGAACTGACGCTTGAGTTCGCGCTCCGCCGCTTTGGTCAGAGCCACCACAATCACGCCGCTGGTCGCCATGTCCAGACGATGTACGGATTCCGCCTGCGGGAAATCGCGCTGAATACGCGTCATCACGCTGTCTTTGTGCTCTTCAAGGCGCCCTGGCACAGACAACAGACCACTCGGCTTGTTGACCACCATAATGTGCTCATCCTGATAGAGGATGGTTAGCCACGGATCCTGAGGCGGATTGTAGGACTCCATTACCATAGCCTGCTCCGTTACTGATGCGTCACAACGATAAGACGCAGCGCGTCAAGACGCCAGCCTGCCTGAGAAAGGCTTTCCAGCACCTGCAGGCGGTTGCTCTCAATAGCGCTCAGTTCGTCATCACGAATATTCGGGTTAACGGCTTTGAGGGCTTCGAGGCGCGACAGCTCCGCTGACAGTTTTTCATCCGCTTCGCTTTTCGCTGCTTCAATCAGTGCCTGTGCGGCTTTCTCAACCTGAGCTTCGCCTTTTTGCAGAATGGTGTGGACATCCTGCTGTACGGCGTTCACCAGCTTGCTGCCGGTGTGGCGGTTAACCGCGCTGAGCTGACGGTTGAAATTTTCGAACTCGACCTGTGCAGCAAGGTTAGTGCCGTTTTTATCCACCAGCAGACGAATCGGCGTTGGCGGCAGGAAGCGGTTAAGCTGCAGTTGTTTCGGAGCCTGTGCCTCGACGACGTAAATCAGTTCCAGCAGTAGCGTGCCGACAGGCAGCGCTTTGTTTTTCAATAATGAAATGGTGCTACTACCGGTATCGCCAGAGAGGATCAGATCCAGACCGTTGCGAATCAACGGATGTTCCCAGGTAATAAACTGAGCATCTTCGCGGGATAGTGCCACCTCACGCTCAAAGGTGATGGTGCAGCCATCTTCCGGCAGACCCGGAAAATCAGGTACCAGCATATGATCGGACGGCGTCAGCACAATCATGTTATCGCCGCGATCGTCCTGATTGATACCGACGATATCGAACAGGTTCATGGCGAAATTAATAAGCCCGGTGTCATCGTCCTGCTCTTCAATGCTTTCTGCCAGCGCCAGGGCTTTCTCACCGCCGTTGGAGTGGATTTCCAGCAGACGATCTCGCCCTTGCTCAAGCTGCGCTTTCAGCGCGTCGTGCTGTTCGCGGCAGGTTTTGATCAAATCATCAAAGCCTTCGGTATTTTCCGGCGCGGCAAGGTAACTGATCAGATCGGTGTGGACCTTGTCGTAAATCGTCCGCCCGGTCGGGCAGGTGTGTTCGAAGGCGTCCAGACCCTCGTGGTACCAGCGCACTAACACGGATTGCGCCGTTTTTTCCAGATAAGGCACATGAATCTGAATATCGTGGGCCTGGCCGATACGATCCAGACGGCCGATGCGCTGTTCGAGGAGATCCGGGTTGAATGGCAAATCGAACATGACCAGATGGCTGGCAAACTGGAAGTTACGTCCTTCTGAACCGATTTCAGAGCACAGCAATACCTGCGCGCCGCTATCTTCTTCGCTGAACCAGGCCGCCGCACGGTCACGTTCAACAATCGACATGCCTTCGTGGAACACAGCGGCACGGATACCTTCACGCTCTCGCAGCACCTGCTCCAGTTGCAGTGCGGTAGCCGCTTTGGCGCAGATCACCAGAACTTTCTGTGAGCGATGGCTGGTCAGATAGCCCATCAGCCACTCGACGCGAGGATCGAAATTCCACCAGGTGCCGCTGTCGCCTTCGAATTCCTGATAGATCTGTTCAGGGTAGAGCATATCGCGGGCGCGATCCTCAGCGCTTTTACGCGCCCCCATAATGCCGGAGACCTTAATTGCCGTCTGATACTGGGTCGGCAGCGGCAGCTTGATGGTATGCAGCTCGCGTTTCGGGAAGCCTTTCACACCGTTACGGGTGTTACGGAACAACACACGGCTGGTGCCGTGGCGGTCCATTAACATCGAAATCAGTTCCTGACGCGCTGCCTCAGCGCCCTCGTGGTCACTGTTGGCAGTCTGAAGCAGCGGCTCGATATCCTGCTCGCCGATCAGGTCGCTAAGAGTATTGAGCTCGGTATCGCTCAGGCGTTTGCCTGCCAGTAATAAGGCAACAGCGTCGGCGACCGGGCGATAGTTCTGTTGTTCATCAACGAACTGCGCGAAATCATGGAAACGGTTTGGATCCAGCAAGCGCAGGCGTGCAAAGTGGCTCTCAAGGCCCAGTTGCTCCGGTGTTGCGGTGAGCAGGAGAATGCCCGGTACGCGCTCGGCAAGCTGTTCAATGGCCTGGTATTCGCGGCTTGGGGACTCTTCGCTCCACACCAGGTGATGGGCTTCATCCACCACCATTAAATCCCACTCTGCGTCGCACAGATGCTCCAGACGCTGCTTATTACGGCGCACGAAGTCCAGTGAACAAATCACCAGTTGTTCTGTTTCAAATGGATTGTCAGCGTCGTGCTGCGCTTCGGCATAGCGTTCGTCATCAAACAGCGCAAACCGCAGGTTGAAGCGACGCAGCATTTCGACCAGCCACTGGTGCTGCAGCGTTTCCGGCACGATGATTAGCACACGTTCCGCTGCGCCAGACAGCAACTGCTGGTGCAGTATCATCCCGGCTTCAATCGTTTTCCCCAAACCAACTTCATCCGCCAGCAGGACACGTGGTGCATGGCGGCGGCCAACATCATGGGCGATATGCAACTGGTGAGGGATCAGACTGGTACGCTGGCCGCGCAGTCCGCTCCACGGCATACGGTACTGTTCGCTTTGATATTTACGCGCGCGAAAACGAAGCGCGAAACGGTCCATACGGTCGATTTGCCCGGCGAACAGGCGGTCCTGAGGTTTACTAAAGACCAGTTTGCTGTCGAGAAAGACCTCGCGCAGCGTGACGTTGGATTCTTGCGTATCAAGGCGTGTGCCGGTATAGGCGAGCAGGCCGTTTTCTTCTTTTACGTCTTCAACAGTCAGCTGCCAGCCTTCGTGGCTGGTTACCGTATCGCCAGGATTAAACATTACGCGTGTAACGGGGGAATCGCTGCGTGCATACAGACGATTTTCTCCCGTCGCGGGAAAAAGCAGAGTAACGGTTCGCGCATCCATCGCTACGACTGTACCCAGTCCGAGTTCGCTTTCCGTGTCGCTTATCCAGCGTTGACCAAGTGTAAAGGGCATAAATTGAACTCTATATCTCAAATTGCAGGCAATAGTTCGTCACCGCCTGAGGATCAGGCGGACGTTTAAGTTTGGGGCCAGGAATAGAAAGGGCGCTATGGTACTGGATGGCAATGCTTTCGTCACTCTCGTTATGCCCGTTGTTTTGCAAGTCACCGCGTTGTTGGCACATTGATCGCCTTGTTCGTTATAAGCCTCAAAACGAACTCAACGATGGCCGGAAAGCAACCCGCAATCCAGAGGCTCAAAGGCGGGCCGTCTGTTACCACGCCAGCCAAATACGAAATCAAAACAATCCCAGTTGCCCTGTCAGTAGTGTAGCAAAATCATCGTCAATGAAGGGCAGTATTCCTTCCGCGACCGGCTGAAGTTGTTTGGTCAGATAGTGATCGTAATCCAGAGGCGCTTGCTGATAATCCACCGGTTCCGGCCCCTGGGTCGTCCAGACATATTTAATGGTGCCACGATTTTGATACTGCGCCGGGCGGCCGCGTTTCAGATTCTGTTCATCCGCGAGTCGCGCTGCGCGAACGTGGGGCGGCACGTTACGCTCGTAATCGGCCAGCGGGCGACGCAGACGTTTGCGGTAGACCAGGAGTTCATCTAATTCGCCTGTCATCAGCTTATCGATCGTTTCGCGTACATACTCCTGGTAGGGTTCGTTACGAAAGATACGCAAATAGAGCGTCTTTTGAAATTGCTGCGCCAGCGGCGTCCAGTCGGTTCGAACTGTTTCCAGTCCTTTGAACACCATCCGTTGTTCTTCACCTTCCTGTATCAATCCGGCGTAGCGCTTTTTACTTCCCTGTTCTGTACCGCGAATGGTCGGCATCAAAAAACGGCAAAAATGGGTTTCAAATTCCAGCTCCAGCGCACTGGTTAAATGATCAGCGGACAGATGCGCCGACCACCAGTTATTCACATACGCCACCAGTTCACGACCAATACGCGCCGCATCGGCCTCGTTATGCGCTTTTTTAAGCCAGACAAAGGTGGAGTCCGTATCGCCGTAAATAACGTCATAGCCCTGCGACTCAATCAGCGCTTTGGTCTGTCGCATAATCTCATGGCCGCGCATAGTTATCGATGAAGCAAGGCGCGGATCGAAAAAGCGGCAGGCGCTGGTACCCAGCACGCCGTAAAAAGCATTCATGATGATCTTAAGCGCCTGCGACAGCGGTTTGTTTCCCAGCCGCTTGGCTTCATCGCGTCCATGCCAGATTTGCCCAACGATCCCGGGCAGACAGTGGATCTGCCGGGAAAAGCGCGCGCCCAGAAAGCCCGCTGTACTGTGTCCGGGATCTGAATGCGCCAAACCCTCCACAAGGCCGACAGGATCGATTAAGAAAGTACGGATGATCGAGGGATAGAGACTTTTGTAATCCAGCACCAGTACGGAATCGTACAGGCCAGGGCGTGAGTCCATCACATAACCCCCGGGACTCGCCTGCGGCGGTACATCACCATGGTTTGGCGCGACATAGCCCGCGCGGTGCATTCGCGGGAAATAAAGGTGACTAAAAGCCGCTACCGAGCCGCCATGTCTGTCAATCGCCAGACCGTTCACCGTCGCGCGCTCCAGCAAGAACGGCATGATTTCCGTTTTGTGGAAAATGCGCGTCACCAGTTCACAATCTTTCAGGTTATAGGTGGCAAGAGCGGGTTTGTTCTCAGCGAAGCGGCGATCGATTTCGTCCATGCGATCCCAGGGATTATCGATTGCTTTGCCTTCGCCAAGTAGCTCCTGCGATACTGTTTCCAGCGAAAAAGAGGAGAAATTCCAGAAAGCGGATTTAAGCGCTTCAATCCCGTCGATAATTACCCGGCCAGTTGCCTGAGCGAAGAAGACGCCGTTTTTAAATCCGTGCTCGCGCCATTCGAGCGGCTGGTTGCCGCGCCCGAGCAGTAAAGGCAGGCGATAACGTTCCGCGCTTTTTTGCAGCACGCGCAGGTCGAACTGCACCACGTTCCAGCCGATAATCACATCAGGATCATATTCGGCAAACCATGCGTTGAGTTTTTCCAGCAGTTGCGGACGACTGGCGACATACTCAAGACGGAAATCCAGCCCGCTGGCATCACCGTTTTCAGGACCGAGCATATAGACCGTGCGCTGGCCGCACCCCTCCAGACCGATACAGTAAAGTTCGCCGTTGCGGGTAGTTTCGATATCCAGGGACACCCATTTGAGGGGCGGGCGGTAATGCGGATTGGGTTTCAGGCGCGCGTTGATCAGTTGATTACCGCGCGGGTCGCCATCCACCCATACCGGAGCGGTAATAAAGCGTTCAATCAGAAAGCGTTCTGGTGGGCGGACATCGGCTTCATAGACCGTGACGCCACCGTCGCGCAGCAGCTTTTCATAACGCATCAACTGGCGGTGCGCCCGACAATATAGCCCGTGAACAGGCTGGCGGCGGAAGTCCTTAAGTTGCAGCGGCGTAAGGCGATACTGGCTTTCTCCGGCGAGTAAACGCTGCGCCTGGCTGATTTGCTCGCTGGGGATAAACGCAACCGATTCTTGTGGCGGCAAAAAGACCTGTAGCGGCCCGTCGTCTGTCGCCAGCCAAAATTCCACCTCGGTTCCCTGTGGCGTGTCCCGCCAGTGTCGGGTCAGTAAAAAGCCTTCTCGCGCTTGCGTCACACCATTCTCTCATCGCGTCATTATCGGCGAGATTATAGCCTGGTTTGCCCGGAAATACTGACTTTTTGTACAGTTGTGTGGTGTCCGGCCAGCGCTACACTTAGTTGAATCAGAGGTTGTTTATTTGTACCGGAACACCTGGCAAATAACGCATGATGCGATAACCGGTGTAGTAGAACGCTTCGCTAAGCAGAAAAGGCAATTGCGTTTGCCATGAACGATATCGACTCGTGGTGGTGGGCGATGACCAGCTCACAATGTCGTTATCCTGTGCGATGAGCCGCATACGCAGCATATGTAAAGGATCGCTGACCAGCAGTGCGGTCTGCATATTCTGGCGTGCCATGATTATTTTGGCGTTATGAATATTTTCACGGGTCACCGTAGACTGCTCGTCGATAAAAATGGCCGACTCAGGGACACCCTGGTTTAAAAGATAATTTCGGGCGATGGCGGCATCGGATTCGGTTGCGCCGTTGCTGAGGCCGCCGGTCAGGATCAGCGAATTCACCTTGCCTTCCTGATATAACCAAATCGCGTGGTCTAATCTGGCGGTAAAAACCGGGCTGGGGATTTTTTTATTGATACCTGCTCCGGCAACAATGGCGCAGTCCGCTTTGCGTGTCTGATCCTGTTGGCTAAAGCGGTAAATAGCGATGGCGTTATAAATAATCACAAACGCCATCGTGAAGAGCCCCAGCAGTATCCATTTTCCTGCCCCCTTTATTTTCACTGGCTTTTCTCCCGCCGTTTACCTTATCGCATAGCATTGCCAGTTTGCGGAGAAATGGCAACGATTTGCGGGGTATATGAGGGAAAATTAAGAAGTTAAAAACAAACGACCCGGACATCTCCCGGCAGGCGCAAGGCGTAGCCGGGGGACGGGTCTGCAGAGGGCAAAACTTACTGTCCGTAATAGGCTTTCGCGCCGTGTTTGCGCAGATAGTGTTTGTCCAGCAGCGTCTGTTGCATATCCGGGAGTTCCGGCGCGAGCTGGCGGCAGAAAATCCCCATATAGGCCACTTCCTCCAGCACGATGGCGTTATGCACCGCGTCATCGGCATTTTTTCCCCAGGCAAACGGTCCATGAGAGTGCACCAGTACGCCCGGCATCTGCGCCGGATCGATCTGCTGTGTCCTGAACGTTTCAACGATCACGTTGCCGGTTTCCCACTCGTATTCACCGGTAATTTCGGCATCAGTCATTTTGCGCGTGCAGGGAATGGTGCCATAGAAATAGTCTGCGTGAGTTGTCCCGGTTGCCGGAATCGCCTGGCCAGACTGCGCCCAGATGGTGGCGTGACGAGAATGGGTATGAACAATGCCGCCAATGGTCGGGAACGCCTGATAGAGAAGACGATGCGTTGGGGTGTCGGAAGAGGGTTTCTTTTTCCCTTCCACCACTTCCCCGGTTTCGAGACTGACTACCACCATATCCCCGGCGGTCATGACGCTGTAATCGACGCCGGACGGTTTAATTACCAGCACGCCGCGTTCACGGTCAACGGCGCTGACATTCCCCCAGGTGAGGGTCACCAGATTGTGTTTTGGCAGCGCCAGATTGGCTTCCAGCACTTGCTGTTTCAATGCTTCTAACATGCTTTCCTCCAGGAAAAAGCGGCCTGCCGGAGCAGGCCAAATGTTCCCCTGTTAACGTTTGGAGCCGTAATACACTTCGTTCCAGCGCAAAGCGTCTTTAAAGGCAGGCAGGCGGGTTTCGTTATCGATAACCACAATTTCGATACCGTGTAGCTCAGCGAACTGGCGCATGTCATCAAGGTTCAGGGCGTGGCTAAAGACGGTATGGTGCGCGCCACCCGCCAGAATCCAGGCTTCGGAGGCGGTCTGTAGATCCGGCTGCGCTTTCCACAAGGCGTTAGCAACCGGCAGTTTCGGCAAATCGTGCGGTGTCTTAACGGCATCAACACAGTTCACCAGCAGGCGGAAGCGATCCCCCAGATCGATCAGGCTGGCGTTAATGGCCGGGCCGGTTTTAGTGGAGAAGATCAGGCGTGCCGGATCGGCTTTACCGCCAATGCCGAGGTACTGAACATCCAGGATCGGTTTTTCATCCAG
Source organism: Phytobacter palmae (assembly GCA_900112785.1). GTDB lineage: Bacteria > Pseudomonadota > Gammaproteobacteria > Enterobacterales > Enterobacteriaceae > Phytobacter > Phytobacter palmae. Next base: position 445,355 of record FONB01000001.1, read on the forward strand.
TGCGATGGTCGGGCACACTTCCAGCATGTGCGAGCCGAGTGCCAGATCGTTGTTCTCTTCGAAGTGGTAGGTGTAGTCCTCCATAAAAGAGGTGCCGCCCTGCAGACCGGTCGACATCACCTTCATGATGCGAAGCAGAGCGGCGGTTTTCCAGTCGCCTTCGCCAGCGAAGCCGTAGCCCTGCTGCATCAGGCGTTGCACGGCCAGTCCTGGCAGCTGTTTCAGACCGTGTAAATCTTCAAAGGTAGTCGTAAAGGCATGGAAGCCGCCCTGTTCCAGGAAGCGTTTCATACCCAACTCAATACGTGCGGCATCAATGACATTCTGCCGTTTGTCGCCGTTCACCTGTGCGGCAGCAGTCAGGCGGTAGCTGCTTTCATACTCATCGACCAGCGCGTTAACATCGCCTTCGCTGATGCTGTTCACTACCTGCACCAGGTCACCCACACCCCAGGTGTTGACGGAGAATCCGAACTTAATTTGTGCGGCCACTTTATCGCCGTCGGTCACCGCGACTTCACGCATGTTGTCGCCGAAACGACATACTTTCAGATGACGGGTATCCTGTTTAGACACCGCCTGACGCATCCAGGCGCCAATGCGCTGGTGCGCTTTTTGGTCCTGCCAGTGGCCGGTTACCACTGCATGCTGCTGGCGCATGCGGGCACCGATAAAGCCGAACTCACGGCCGCCATGCGCGGTCTGGTTCAGGTTCATGAAGTCCATATCGATGCTGTCCCATGGCAGGGAAGCGTTAAACTGAGTGTGGAATTGCAGCAGCGGTTTGTTAAGGATAGTCAGGCCGTTAATCCACATTTTTGCCGGTGAGAAAGTATGTAGCCACACCACCATACCGGCGCATTTGTCGTCATAGTTGGCATCGCGGCAGATATTCGTTATCTCATCCGGCGTGGTGCCGAGCGGCTTAAGAACCAGTTTGCAGGGTAATTTGGCTTCTGCGTTCAGCGCGTTAACCACTTGCTCGCCATGCTTCGTCACCTGACGCAGGGCTTCAGGTCCATAGAGGTGTTGGCTGCCAATCACAAACCAAACTTCATAATTATCAAAAATCGTCATTATTGTGTCCTTAGTGAGTGAGCGCTGCCTGCGTTGCTGGCGCAGTTACAGGGAGATAGTGAAGCTCGGCGCTTTTCGCCCATTGCTGGTAGCGGCGGTAGAGTTGTTCAAAGCGTTGAGCCTGCGCAGGTACAGGTTGCAGCGTGTTTTCGATCTGGCTGGCCATTTGCTGTTGTGCAGCGGGAATATCGGTATGAACGCCTGCGGCGACGGCGGCAAAAATAGCCGCGCCGAGTGCACAGCACTGATCTGAGGCGACAATTTGCAGCGGGCGATTAAGCACATCGCAGCAGGCCTGCATGATGACGCGGTTTTTACGGGCGATACCGCCCAGCGCCATGACGTTGTCCACTGCGATACCTTGCTCGGTGAAACATTCCATAATGGCGCGGGCACCAAAGGCGGTAGCGGCAATCAGCCCGCCAAAGAGCGCCGGAGCATCGGTTGCAAGATTCAGGTCAGTGATCACCCCTTTCAGGCGCTGGTTTGCGTTCGGCGTACGGCGACCGTTGAACCAGTCAAGTACCACCGGCAGGTGTTCCAGCGACGGGTTTTGCGCCCAGGCTTCTGTCAGGGCTGGCAGCAGTTGTTTCTGGCTGGCTTTAATTTGCGTCTTCATTTCCGGATGCTGTTGCGCCAGTTGTTCCAGCGGCCAGCCGAGGATGCGGCCAAACCAGGCGTAGATATCGCCAAAGGCGGATTGGCCCGCTTCCAGACCAATAAAATCGGGGACCACGCTGCCATCCACCTGACCACAGATACCTTTTACCGCACGATCGCCGACGCTGGGTTTATCGGCGATCAGGATGTCGCAGGTGGACGTACCAATGACTTTGACCAACGTATTGGGCTGTGCGCCAGCGCCTACTGCCCCCATATGACAATCAAACGCGCCGCCTGAAATGACCACCGTTTCCGGTAAGCCAAGGCGTTGCGCCCATTCAGCCGTCAACGTGCCAACCGGAATATCTGCGGTAAAGGTGTCAGTAAATAGCGGGCACGGCAGGTGTTTATTGAGGATCGGGTCCAGTTCGTCGAAGAAACTGGCTGGTGGTAAGCCACCCCAGCTTTCATGCCACAGAGATTTATGCCCGGCGCTGCAGCGGCCGCGGCGGATATCCTGTGGACGAGTGGTTCCGGAGAGCAGGGCAGGAACCCAGTCGCACAGTTCAATCCACGATGCGGCAGCCTGGGCTACATCGTTGTCGGCGCGGGTAACGTGCAGGATTTTTGCCCAGAACCATTCGCTGGAGTAAATACCACCGATGTAGCGTGAATAGTCGATTTTACCCGTAGCGTGGCACAGGGCGGTAATCGCTTCGGCTTCCTCCACCGCGGTATGGTCTTTCCACAACACAAACATCGCATTGGGATTGTCTGCAAACTCCGGACGCAGCGCCAGAACGCGCCCTTCTGCGTCGATGGGAGCAGGCGTCGAACCGGTGCTGTCCACGCCAATGCCTTTGACCTGGGCACGCTGTTCAGGCGTCAGTTCTGCCAGCACGCTTTTAAGCGCCATTTCCATCGACTCGATATAGTCCCGGGGATGGTGGCGAAATTGATTATGTGCCGCGTCGCAGTAACGTCCCTCTTGCCAGCGCGGATACCACTCCACGCTGGTGGCGATTTCTGCCCCAGAGGTACAGTCCACCGCCAGTGCGCGAACGGAGTCGCTGCCAAAATCGAGGCCAATTGTGATTGCCATCGTGTTGCTCCATGAAGAATAACCTTATGGAGAAACATAGTGATCGGCTGAAAAAAGCGTCAGGCAGGATTCGCTAATCTTATGGACGAAAATGCTATGGGAGGGCAAAGTGTGACCGTGTGCAAAAATTCCATGTGGACATTTTAATCGCCTTTATAGACACTTTGGTTGACCCTTTTTAACCCCTTTGCGTCATAAAAATGGCGTAATTGCTTTTATCTGGCGGGGTTAAAAGTGACGGTGTTTTCCTTGTGCCTGGTCAAAACGCCTGATTAATGAAAAGCGTATCAATATGGACAATTGGTTTCCTTCCTGATGCCCGGAGTATCGAGTTTATGGCTGAGTCGCAAAATGATCCTCTGTTGCCTGGTTACTCGTTTAACGCCCATCTGGTGGCGGGGTTGACCCCCATTGAGTCCGAGGGCTATCTCGATTTTTTTATCGATCGTCCGCTGGGAATGAAGGGATACATTCTCAATTTCACCATCCGCGGTGAGGGAGTCATCAATAACCACGGGAAACAGTACGTTTGCCGCCCCGGCGATATGATTTTGTTTCCGCCGGGAGAAATTCACCACTATGGCCGCCACCCGGATGCCAAAGAGTGGTATCACCAGTGGGTCTACTTCCGCCCACGTGCATACTGGCATGAGTGGCTAAACTGGCCGACCATTTTCGCGCAAACCGGTTTCTTTCGCCCGGAAGATCCCTGGCTGGCGCAGTTTAGCGAGTTATTTGGGCAGATTATCGATGCCGGCCAGAGCGGGGGGCGTTACGCCGAATTGCTGGCGATAAATCTGCTCGAGCAACTGTTGTTGCGCCGTATGGATGCCATCAATGAATCTCTGCATCCTCCTCTGGATAACCGCGTGCGTGATGCCTGCCAGTACATTAGCGATCATCTGGCGGACAACCATTTTGATATCGCCAGCGTCGCGCAACATGTTTGTCTGTCGCCGTCCCGTCTCTCGCACCTGTTCCGTCAGCAATTAGGGGTGAGCGTGCTGAGCTGGCGCGAAGATCAGCGTATCAGTCAGGCAAAGCTGCTGTTGAGTACTACACGTATGCCGATCGCCAGCGTGGGGCGCAATGTCGGCTTTGAAGATCAGCTCTATTTCTCGCGTGTCTTTAAAAAATGTACCGGCGCCAGCCCCAGCGAATTTCGTGCAGGATGTGAATAGAGCGTAAAGTTAGGCAATGAGTGACCCGGCAATCTGTCATAACCGGCAAAATATTCAGATAATTGAAGCTTGACCCTCAGGGTATGCGCCTGGAGAATGCCAGCTTCATTTTTTGACCGGAAAACGTATGCAAGCATTGCTGGAACACTTTGTTACCCAATCTACGGCCTACACGCTGATTGCGATTGCGCTCGTGGCTTTCCTGGAGTCGCTGGCGCTGGTGGGGTTAATTCTTCCCGGCACGGTGATGATGGCGGCACTCGGTGCGCTGATTGGCAGCGGTGACGTGAATTTCTGGCATGCCTGGATGGCGGGGATTGTGGGGTGCCTGCTGGGGGACTGGATTTCATTCTGGCTCGGCTGGCGTTTCAAAAAGCCGTTGCACCGTTGGTCATTCATTCGCAAGAACAAAGCGCTGTTGAATAAAACTGAGCATGCGCTGCATCAGCACAGCATGTTCACCATTCTGGTGGGGCGATTTGTGGGACCGACGCGTCCGGTTGTGCCGATGGTCGCAGGCATGCTTGATTTACCAGTCACGAAATTTATCCCGCCTAACATCCTTGGTTGTCTGCTGTGGCCGCCTTTTTATTTCCTGCCTGGTATTCTGGCGGGGGCGGCGATTGATATCCCGGCGGGGGAGCAGAGCGGTAATTTTAAATGGTTGCTGCTGCTTGCGGCAGTGCTGCTCTGGCTGGCGTTCTGGATGTGCTGGCGCCTGTGGCGTAGTGGTAAAGCAGGGCTGGATCGTTTAACGGTCTGGCTGCCGCGTCGTCGATTGTTCTGGCTGGCACCACTGATGATGGTGGGGGCCGTGTTTGCGGTAACGATCCTGGTTCGCCACCCCTTAATGCCCATCTACCTGTCTATTTTACAAAAAGTGGTTACCTGATCCCAAGCAATGAGGAGACAGGCGCGTTGCCGCTGAGCAATTCGTCTGTTTTCCCGTCCCAGGCGATACGACCGTCGGCAATCACCAGCGCGCGCGACGCAATGCGGGCGGCATCTTCCACATTGTGCGACACCATCAACAGCGTTAACTTCTGGCGATGGCAGACCTCTTTCACCAGTACGAGCATCTCCTGGCGCAGGGCCGGGTCGAGTGCTGAGAAGGGTTCATCCAGCAAGAGCACAGGTTGTTCACGCACCAGGCAACGGGCCAGTGCCACGCGCTGTCGCTGGCCGCCAGAAAGCTGATCAGGCATGCGGTCAAGTAACGCATCTAGCCCCATAGTACTGGCAATGGTCTCCAGCTTTGCATTTTGCGCAGAAGAGAGTTTCAGGCCAGGGTTGAGCCCCAGACCAATATTTTGCCGCACCGTGAGATGAGTAAAGAGGTTGTTCTCCTGAAACAGCATCGACACCGGGCGCCGGGAAGGCGGCGTATTTGTGTGATCGCTATCCTCTATCATGATGACGCCGCTGGCCGGAGAGAGAAAACCGGCGATTAAATTCAGTAGCGTACTTTTTCCGGCCCCGCTGGGCCCAAGCACGGCGACTTGTTCACCCTGTTTGATCGACAGCGTAAAACGCATGGGTAAATGCTGATACAGCCAGGTTACATCAATCAGTTTTAGCATGGTGGCCCGGAAGTTTTTCAATAAGGGTGAACAGTAAAAAGCACAGTAGCAGCAAAATCAGCGCAGTAACCGCACCATCCTGCGTGCGGTAGGAGCCAATTTGCTGATAAAGCCAGAACGGCAGCGTACGGAAATCGTCATTGCCAAATAACGCTACGACGCCAAAATCACCAATCGACAGAACACAGGCAAATGCCAGCGCCTGTGCCAAAGGCGCTTTAAGCGCGCGCAGTTCGATGACCTTTAACCGATTAAAACCCTCAATACCCAGCGACTGACAGAGCAGGCTGTAGCGTGCCGTCACATCACGCATGGGGTTCTCCAGCACTTTCAGGGCATAAGGAATTGCCATCAGCGCATTGGTGAAAATCACGATGCCATCGGCGGACGAGGGCAGACCGATGCTGTTATTGAGCAGCAGGAAAAAGCCGGTCGCCAGCACAATACCCGGCATCGCCAGAATCAGCATGCCGCTCATCTCCAGCGCTTGCCCGGCCAGTTGCTGCTGGCGGGCACGTAACTCACGGCTGCTCCAGAGCAGCATCATGGTCAACGTAACACACAGCAATCCCGCCCCCAGCGCAATGCGTACTGAGGTCCAGATCGCCTGCCAAAGCGCGGGCTGGGCAAGCACATGAGAAAGTCTGAGGTTCAGGCCATCGACAATGACCGCCAGCAGGGGCGGCAACAGAAGCAGGAGCGCCAGTACGATGAGCAAGTAGTCGGTGAAACGGCTAAAAAAGCGATCTTCCGGGTTGCGCCAGCCCTGAATCTGATGGCTGCCAACGGAAATGGCTTTGCTAAGGCGCTGGCTGAGCAGAACCAGACCCAGGCAACAGACCATCTGAATTAATGCCAGCAGTGCCGCGCGGCCAGGATCGAAGTCGTAACTCAATGCCTGATAAATTGCCAGTTCAATTGTCGTCGCTTGTGGGCCACCGCCCAACGACAGCACAGTGGCAAAGCTTGCAAAGCAGAGCATGAAAATAAGGGCCGCGACAGGCGGGATCTGGCGGCGTAGCCATGGCCACTCGACATAGCGGAAGAAAGACCAGCCGCGCATACCTAGCTGAGCGGCCAGCTGTCGCTGCTCGCCGGGGATCTGCTCCAGTGTCTGTAGTAGCAGACGGGCGGCCATCGGCAGGTTAAAAAAGACATGTGCCAGTAGAATGCCGGACAATCCATACGGTGAAAATGTCCAGTCCAGACCTGCCGCGCGAAATGCGGATGCAAGCCAGCCCTGGCGGCCATAAACACTCAGAATTCCAAATACCCCAACCAGTACCGGGAGGATCAGCGTCATCGCGCACAGGCGCAGCAGGGCAAGACGACCGGGGAAGCGTCGCCGATAGAGTGCGCGGGCAAGAAAAATGGCCGGTGCGACAGAAAGTAGCGCCGACAAAAAGGCCTGCCAGAAAGAGAAACGCACCACATGCCACAGATAGCTATCATCAAGGAACACCGCCAGATGGGCCGTCGGAGCGTTGTTCCAGAGTGCGAGAAACGCGGAGAGGGCCACCACCACCATCAGTGTGGCGGCGGCCATTCCGGGAATCAGCCAGCCGAAGGTTAGCGGCTGACGGCGCGTTGCCATGCGTTAATCCATTCGCCGCGCTGGGTCGCGACGTCTTGCGGGGTATATTCCAGCGAGGTCTGTGGTTTCACCAGGGTGTCGAATCCGGCAGGCAGCGAGACATTGCTGATCGGATACATCCAGTTGCCGGTCGGGATGGTATTCTGGAATGCCGGAGAGACCATGAATTTCAGGAACTTCTCTGCCAGTTCCGGCTGCTTGCTGGCGGCGGTTCGGGCAGCAACTTCAACCTGCAGGTAATGGCCTTCGCTAAAGGCGGCGGCTGCGTAGTTATCTTTCTTCTCTTCAATAATGTGATAGGCCGGAGAAGTGGTATAGCTCAACACCAGGTCGCCTTCCCCTTTCAGGAACAGACCGTATGCTTCGCTCCAGCCTTTGGTGACGGTCACGGTTTTGGCTGCCAGTTTTTGCCAGGCTTCCGGAGCTTTATCGCCGTAGACTTTCTGCATCCACAGCAGCAGGCCGAGACCTGGCGTGCTGGTACGCGGATCTTCATAAATTACGCGCCATTTCTGATCGCTTTCCACCAGTTCTTTCAGGCTCTTCGGCGGGTTTTTCAGTTTATTTTTGTCATACACGAACGCGAACCAGCCGTAATCGAAGGGAACGAAGGTATCGTTTTTCCAGCCGCCGGGCACGGTAACGGCATCGGCTGAAATTCCGCTTTTAGCGAACAGTTTGGTCTGCGTGGCGGCTTCAAGCAGGTTGTTATCCAGCCCCAGCACGACGTCCGCTTTGCTGTTTTTACCTTCCATACGCAGGCGGTTAAGCAGTGATACGCCATCTTCCAGCGCGACAAATTTCAACTCACAGTTGCAGTCGGTTTCGAAGGCTTTTTTTACCGCTGGTCCCGGCCCCCATTCCGCAGAGAAGGAGTCGTAGGTGTAAACGGTCAGGGTCGGTTTCGCGAAAGCGGGAGCTGCGGCAAGCAGCAGGAATGGCAGAACTTTTTTAAGCACTTTGCACCTCAAAAATGGGTGGCAAAGAGGATTTTAAGCGATAGCCTCAAATCCCTTCGCCGGCGTTATCCGGATCAGGTTCGACGGGTATTTTCTCAGCACACGCTTTTGGCGCAGCACCCCGTTGAGCACCGCGCCATTGTAATGATTTTGTAAGTTTTCTCAAAGCGCCCCTTCATCATTCAGCAGGAAGAGCCAGAAACTCTATGATTACGGGTCGGGCGGGGCGAACCATGCGGATTTGAAGTCAAACCAGCCAAGGGTGTTCATCCGCAGGCCGCGCATACTGCGCTGACCCTGAATCCGCAGCCAGTGGTGAATCAGCGGAACCATGGTTTTGCTTGCCAGTAACTGCTGACACCAGACGGCCAGATTCATATCTCCGGCGCGCCAGCGCTCAGCATCGGCCTGCCAGTCCAGCGGAACGCAGTGTTGAATCAGCGGAACTTCATACAAATGCGTGAAGAGGGAGAAATCGAGTGGCAGCGTGAAGTTGGCACTATTGAGCCAGATATCGCTGATGATATCGCCCCGGTGCCACTCCTCGTAATCCACCTCTTGTATCTCCAGTCGCACGTCATGTTGCGCCAGTAGCTTGCTCATGGTGTTGGCAATGGCTTTGTGCTCGTTATGATCGCGGTAGAAGGTCAGAGTGAGCGATTCCAGCCCCGCTGGTTTTTCACCACTCCCGGGGCGCGCATGGTGCCAGCGTGGCAGAAGGCCGTACGCCGGAAACCAGTACTGCTGATAATGTTCTTCTGCATGGTAGAGCAGCCGGGTGGGTGAGAGAACCTGACTTACCCAGTCGCGAACGGCCTGGTTTGCTCCCCGATGCGAGCGTGCGTCGAAGAGTAAATAATAGCAGCCCTCTTCAAGGCGGCTTTCGACTGCTTTTTCGCCGTCGGTTGGCCCGTCGATGGTCAGACCTCCGTTAGGTTCATCACCAATTTCCGGCAGCACCCAGACGTTAACTTCATCAATAAGCGCGCGATAACCGAAGTAATCATCAAATGCGTGGATTTTCAGCTGGTTATTGTTATTGCGGGTGACCGCATAAGGCCCGGTGCCGACAGGATGGCTGGAGAAATTAGCCATTGAGCTCCACTCCTGCGGCAGGATCATCGCGGGCACATGCCCCATTAGCCAGGGCAGCCAGTTGTCCGGCTGCGACAGATGAATATCCAGCGTCCAGGGCGTCGGTGAGACAACCTGAGTGATATGCGAATAGAGCGGCAGCGTACAGACGCGATCGAGAGAAGCAATGACATCGCGCATTTCGAGTTCACGGCCATGGTGAAAATGGATGCCGGGACGTAAATAAAAACGCCAGTGAAGCGGCGTGATCGCTTTCCAGTGATGCGCGATATCGGCTTCGAGTTCCCCATTTTCCTCATTTATGCGTGTCAGTGCGCTAAAAATCTGCCGGGCCATGTGGGTTTCAGATCGTCGCAGCGCAGTACCTGGCAGCAGATTACGCAGCGGACGGTAGTACAAAACCCGCAGAATATGCCGCCCCTGGCGGAAGCTGCGGCCTAAATGCGAGATCAGCATCTGGCGGACTGCGCTCTTATCACCCACCAGTTGAACCAGTTGCTCGATACGATCCTGTTCCAGCAAGTCCTCTGCGCGCTGTTGTTGTAAGGCGAGGCCTGTATAGAGAAAAGTCAGGCGCGAACGCTTGCCACGACCGGCTTCCGCCTCCCAGGTCAGCCAGCCGCGCTCTTGCATGGTATTGAGCAGAGTGCGCATATGGCGACGGGAACAGCTCAGCAGATCGGCCAACTCATTGAGCGTTGTCTCCTGAGATTTCCCGTCGCAACATTGCCACAAACGAATGAATTGTTGCTGCAGGCGACCTGACGACATAAAAGGGGAACTCCTGATGAAAAGTCAGCAATTTATTTATCCCTATATTAAGCCAATAATCTTCCGTGATGAAGCGAGGAGGTGGCTATGAAGAGATCGTCTACACCGCAATTTTACTTAGCGTATTTTCGCGCGACGCAGGATACGTCCCGCTTCTTTCGTCTGAGTACGAAACAGCGGCTGAAAATGCTTGAAGAATTAATGCAGTGGGAAGTGACAGTCCCGGTCTCTGAACCCTGAAACGCGTCCATCATGTGTGACTGAGTATTGGTGCTAATCACCACGCCAGCAGTTATTATCTGCTGGCTTTTTTCGTTTCTTTCGCATGCAAGGGATCTTTATGCTCTGGTTAGTCACGATGGGACGTCGCCTTAACGGTGTCTTCGTCGCTTTTATGGTCGTCGCGTTTATGATCGGTGTTGCCGGTGCTTTGCAGGCCCCAACGCTGAGCCTGTTTCTGAGTCGCGAGGTGGGGGCGCAACCGTTTTGGGTTGGACTGTTTTATACCGTTAACGCCATTGCCGGGATCCTGGTCAGCCTTGGGCTGGCAAAGCGCTCTGACCAGCAGGGCGATCGCAAAAAACTGATTATGTTTTGCTGTCTGATGGCGGTGGGTAACGCCCTTCTGTTTGCTTTCAATCGCCATTATCTGACCTTGATCACCTGTGGCGTGATGCTGGCGTCGCTGGCAAGTACTGCTATGCCGCAACTCTTCGCGCTGGCACGGGAATACGCGGACAGCTCGGCGCGTGAAGTGGTGATGTTCAGCTCCATCATGCGTGCGCAAATTTCAGTGGCATGGGTTGTTGGCCCGCCAATGGCCTTTATGCTGGCGCTCAACTACGGCTTTACCGCTATGTACTCGATTGCCGCCGGTATCTTCGTTATCAGTCTGGTGCTGGTGGCTTTGTGGTTGCCCTCTGTGAAGCGGATTGAGCAGCCTGCGGATATTGCCGTCACAGAGGTCAGCGGCTGGAGCAATAAAAATGTGCGTATGTTGTTTATCGCCTCGACGATGATGTGGACCTGCAACACGATGTACATCATTGATATGCCGCTGTGGATAAGCAGCGAGCTTGCTCTACCGGACAGTCTGGCCGGGGTGTTAATGGGAACGGCCGCAGGGCTGGAGATTCCGGCGATGATCCTTGCGGGTTACTATGTTAAGCGCTTTGGTAAACGCAAGATGATGGTCAGCGCGGTGGCGGCGGGTGTGCTCTTTTATGTGGGGCTTATCCTGTTCCACAGCCGTGAAGCGTTGCTTGGTTTGCAGATCTTCAACGCTATCTTTATTGGAATTATTGCCGGTATAGGCATGTTATGGTTCCAGGATCTCATGCCAGGCCGCGCCGGGTCCGCGACGACGCTGTTCACCAACAGTATCTCTACGGGAGTGATCCTCGCCGGGGTTATACAGGGCGCACTGGCGCAAAGCTTCGGCCATGCGAAGGTTTACTGGGTGATTGCGATGCTCTCGCTGATAACGCTCTTTTTGACCAGCCGGGTCAAGGACGTCTGATGTGAAAAGCCGCTCCCGGTAGGCTGTTGCCGGGAGCAGAGGGTTATTTCAATTCAATGCGTTTGATATCGCCAATGATGAAAATATAAGCGACAACGCCAATCAGTGCCGTCAGGCCAATATAGATAAGTGCATAGAAAAAATTCCCGGTACCGGAGATAATAAAGCCAATAATCAGCGGTGTAATAATAGACGCCATGTTTGCGCAAAAATTAAAAATCCCACCCGTCAGCCCCGCCATGTTTTTTGGAGCAATGTCGGAAATTAACGTCCAGCCTAGCCCAACCATCCCCTGACCGAAAAAGGCAACGGACATAATCACAATCACCAGCGTATTATTCGATACCCAATTCGCTGAGATAATAAAACTGGAGAGCAGCAGACCGGAGATGATCGGTAGTTTTCTGCTGACATTTACAGATGCAGTCTTTTTTAATAACTTATCTGAAATCCATCCGCCAAAAATGATGCCCACCGCCGCCGAGAGAAACGGCCAGGTCGCAAAAAAACCGACGTGCAGCCACGGGAGATGCCGCTCGTGAGCGAGGTAGGTGGGAAACCATGTCAGAAAGAACACCAGCGTGGTGTTACCTGCAAATTGCCCTAAGCTAGCGCCAATGACCTGCCGACAGCACAGCAGTTTTTTTGCATCCGGCCAGTTAAAGGGGATGTTTTCACTGTTTTTATCTTTATTTCCAACGCCAATGTATTCCAGCTCTTCTTTGTTTGCTGTTGTTGATTCATGGGGCTCTTTATAAAATTTCCACCATACAAACGTAAATGCAATACCAAGTGCGCCGGTGATAAAAAATAATGTTCTCCAGCCATGGTGTTCAAGTATTAAAAATAAAATGGGGGAGAAAGCAGCCAGGCCAATATATTCTCCGACGGTATAGGTCGCTGTTGCCCGGGCGCGTTCATGTTGTGGAAACCATGTTCCTACGACGCGGCTGTTAACCGGGAAACAAGGCGCTTCACTGATCCCCAGGCCTAAACGGAATAGCAACAGAGATTTTAATCCTACCGAAAAACTTTGCAGTAAGGTAAAAGTTGACCAGAAAAAAATAGAAAGGGCGTAGGTTATTTTGTTTCCGAAGCGATCTAAGAACATTCCTCCGGGAATTTGTGCCAGTGCGTAGGTCCAGGCAAAGGCGGAGAAGACGATACCCATCATGGCGGGATCGATATGGATCTCATTGCTTAATGCCGGAGCGACAATACCCAGGATGGTACGATCCAGATAATTGATCATCGTACCAACAGACAATAACAATAAAATTACAATTCGCGCTTTGGTTCGTTTCTGCTGGCCTGCTAATGGCACAGCATTCTCCTGGCTGATACTTGTCCTCATGTTAGTTTCCTTTAATATTTAAAATATTTTTGCATATTACTCAATATGCAGAAATACTTTAGCTTTCCTCTCTTTATTTTCACGCTATAAACTAACAGTTAACATATTATTCACCACATCATATGAATATTTGATATTGTCCAGGAAATGATGTTTTACCTCCTGAGGGTTATCTCTGTTGTGCTATATTTAACACAATGCATTTAATTTTATATTATACGGTCAAAAATAATGAACCTAAAGCAACTTTATTATTTTAAGCGTTTATCAGAAACGGAGCATTACACTGAAGCGGCCTCCAGCCTCTTCATCACTCAACCCTCCTTAAGTCACGCCATCTCTGAGCTGGAGAAGGAGCTTGGCGTATCCTTGTTTGCCAGAAAAGGTCGAAATGTTGAAATTACGCAAAATGGAAAACGCTTTCTTCCCTATGTCGAAGATGCACTGACATCGCTGGAAAATGGTCGCATGACTTTACAAAAAAGCGGTCTGGAAAATAAGGAGAATATTCGCATTGCCTTTATATACACAATGGGTGAATATGTTGTTCCACAGTTAATTCACAAATATTCCACTCTTCCTTCCCGACACAATGTGACCTTCTCCTTTACTCAAGGAACCTCACTGACTTTATTGCAGGAACTTAAAGCGGGCAAGAGCGATTTAACGATTTGCTCATATATCCCTGATGAACCGGATATCGATTTTATTCCTATTATTCAGCAGGAGTTGGTGGTCGTTACCGCGAAAGATCATCCACTGGCACGCTTGTATCAGAATGAAGTGGATCTTGTGGAGACGATTCACTACCCATATATCTACTTTTCAGAGAACAGCGGCTTACGGCCGTTTATCGATAATGTCTTTATGCAGCAAAAACTGGTGCCTGATATTGCCTGTTATGTTGATGAGGATACGGCGATGGCGGGGCTGGTCAGTATTGATTACGGTATTGCAATCATGCCAAGAATTTCTGCACTCTCGTATTACAACGTCCATATTCTGGCGATTAAAAATAAGATCCCGCCGCGTTATATTTACCTGGCGACCATGAAAGATCGCGTACTTTCACCAGCTATTCAGTCATTCAGAAACTTCATCATTGATGACAGCCAGAAAAAGCGCTAACAAAAAGCCCGGAGAAAGGCTCCGGGCTTTCTTTTTTAATAGAGAATATCCATCAGTTCGCGCAGCTCTTTGATGGCAATCTGTCCTGGTGCCGAGGCCTGACCTACGGTACCGAACGTCATCGCTGAACCAAACAGGCGACCCGTCACACGACTGATACCGCCCATTTTTGCCATCGACATGGTAATAATGGGGCGTGTCGCGTATTTCTCTTTCATGGTCAACGTGGCAGAGAGCAGCGTTAGTACATCCTGTGGCGTTTGCGGCATTACCGCAATTTTCGGCAGGTCTGCGCCCAAATCCTGCATGCGGCGAAGACGGTAGATGATATCTTCCTGTGCAGGTGTTTTATGGAAATCATGATTACTCATGATAACTTTAACACCGGCGCCATGTGCCGCATCAATCACCGCACGAATCTTCGCTTCATCATTAAACAGCTCAATATCAATCAGATCGACCAGACCACTACTGGCTGCCTGATGATTAAGCTCGAAATAGGCTTCATCGCTGATTTCTGTTTCGCCGCCTTCTTTTTTACTGCGGAAGGTGAACAGTAGCGGAATGTCGGTCAGAATCTGACGAAGATCGCTAAGCGCCTGGTGCACATGCTGTGGTTCGCGAACTTGCGTAAAGTGGTCGATACGCCATTCGATAAGATCGGCACCAGCTGTGGCCAGCGTCCGGGCATTTGCTTTCAGTTCGTCGAGCGTTTTGCCGATCAGCGGCACACAGATGAGTGTGGTCCCTTCCTGAAAGGTGATGTTTTTAACCGTTACTGCTTTAGTCATTTTGGTATCCATAATTTTCTCGCCGAACCGTCAGGCTGTGGCGGTTGCGCGTACCGTTTTTTGGGCGGCGCGAGCCTGAAACTGACGATAACCGATGTAAAGCGCAATCACAAAGCCGATTATGGCGATAATCAAATCAAACCACATAATGCTGGCGATGCTGATTTTGGACAGTTTCGCCGTAATCAACGGGATAGTGAAGCTGGCAATACTGCCGGCGGTGTAGAAGATCCCGGTGGCTTTACCTTTCCCGTTCGGGAAGCTCATCGCCATGATGGTTGCGCCCAGTTGCAATACTCCACCAGCTGCTGAGAAACCGATCACGAAAGCGAAACCGGTCACAATCATCGGTGTGGGGAACATACAAACAATTAGCAATGAAATCATCGAGATGCCTGTGTAGAGAATCATCGCAACGGCAGAGTTAATGACATTTTTTACAAAGGTAGCGGTGACAAATACACAGGTCAGCGAGCCCGCCGTATAGATACTCAGTAACTTGATGGCAGATTCGTAGGGAATACCCGCAACGAACTGGCCGTACTGCGCAAGCCACTGGCTGACCAGGTAAAACGTCGCCATACCAATATAGCCGTACAGCGTGAATACCAGCATATCCATCGTACCGGCATCAGACTGCTGCGTTGTCGCTGCGCCAGGTTTCTCTGTGGTCTCTTTTTTCGCCTGGTTGTCAGGGAAGGGCATTTTGATCAAATAGAGGGCGCTTAGAACCATTAATGCAGCCGCAATGATAAATGACCAGCCAAACCACAGATTCGCCCAAATCAACAGGCTAATAATAAAGGGCAGCAGAAATTGCCCGGCCGAGACAAACGCTTTGATTAACACGTTCGCACGGCTCGCTGAGTCCGGAAAAGATTCCATTAACGCCGGATAGGTTCCGGAGTCGAGGAAACTGTTCGCCAGACCGGCCAGAATGCCAAAGAAATAGGCAGCGTAGATATTTTTGGTCAACAAAATACCGAGGAAAAACATTAAATAACTCAGTATGCCCAGGTAGATAAAGGGCTTGCGACCGTAGCGATCGGATAAGAAACCCGTCACGATGGTGGCGAGTTTACCGATACCTAAAGATGAAATAACAATCGAAACGCCAGCTCTGTCTGTTCCCCACTGTTCCTGTAAATTCGCCATGTTGAGGGTAATTAACAATACCCCCATACCATGGATCAGGTAGTTGAGATACAGCCCAGCCGCAGTTGGGATATATCTATTTTTCATTATGCCTACCCTTAGAAAAGGACGTTTTTGACGTAATCGACCGGCATCTCTTTACCTGTCCAGATTTCAAAGGCTTTCGCCCCTTGCCAAAGCATCATTCCCAGGCCGTTCAGCGTGCGGCAGCCTTTCTTCTCTGCAACTTGCAACAGGTGGGTTTTGCGCGGGTTGTAAATCACATCAGAGACGATCAAATCAGGGCGCAGGAAACTGTCGTTCGGCAGCAGCATCTGCCCTTCAAACGGTTTCATGCCAACACCGGTGGCATTCGTGAGGATCATGCTGCTGTCGATTTCCTGACGCAGTCTGTCGTGATCGGCAAGATCGTAGAGGTGAATTTCACAGTTGGTGTTATTGCGGATTTTGGCGACAGTTTGCTCTGCATTGGCGAAAAATTTGTCTTTCTGGTTGAAAATGGAGATCTCTTTGACGCCATCCAGTGCTGCCTGAACGCAGAGCGCCGTTGCCGCGCCACCCGCCCCCAGGACTGTCATTTTCTTGCCAATGATATTGATACCTTCTTCGGCCAGTGCGCGCATATAACCGGTACCGTCGGTAATATGACCAGTTAATACACCATTGTCATTGACCACGGTATTCACTGCGCCAACCAGCTCTGCCGCCGGAGAGAGTTTATCCAGGTACTGGCAAATGGCGGTTTTGTTCGGCATGGAGACATTAAACCCGCGCAGTTTGAGTGCCCGAAAACCCTGTACAACATCTTTGAGCTCCTGATTGTCTACTTCAAATGCCAGATAGACATAATCCAGGCCCAGATGCGCAAAGGCTTCATTATGCATTGTCGGTGACATGCTATGACGAATCGGCGTTGCAATCAGTCCAATCAGCTCAGTATGACCCGTAATACGTTCAGCCATGATAAAGTCCTTAATATGTTAGAAGTGGAATTTTTGTGGATTCGCGGTTGCCCAGAGCACCCATATCTTCGAGGGTGTCCAGCACGTTGCGCCCCTCGCGCACCCCATCAATGATTCGCCGGGCCATCAGGCTGTCGCCGATGTTCATTATTTTGACGTTATTGGCTCTGGCCCATTGTTCAAGCTCATTGAGACCGCTGGTGTTGGCGCGCATTCCCAGACAGACAAAGCCGTAGTCAAAAGGAATGTCGCAAGCGTGGTCAGCTTTCTTGACGCTAAAGTGGGTGGGATGGACGGCGACGAGCTGTGTTTGCATATGCTGTTCCACGTGATGTTCATCCAGCATGGTCAACATGGCATTTTTGGTAATAATATCCAGATCGCGTCCCGGGCCATCCTGCATCTCAATCAGCACGGTACTTGCACCGCGCGCAGAGAAATATTCGATAACATCGAGGCCAACAGCCCCACCGCCGACAACGGCAATGCGTTTGCCTTCTAAATCCGCAAATTGGTCCAGGTGGTGAATCATGCCCACGATAGAAAAGACGTTGCCACCTTCGATATCGATGCACTCTTTCAGGCCGCTAATTGGCGGTAGCAGCGGTATGGAGCCCGTGGCGTTGACAATCAGGTTTGGCCGCAGCCCGGCAATGCGCTCAACATTGGCCTCTTGGCCAACCATTAGCATTAAATTGTCTAAACCGGCCATCCGGTTTTTCATAAATTGTGGGAAGTCGGCGATACGTTTCTTCTCCGGCAGGCGCGAGATTTCAGAGGCGAGCCCGCCGAGGCTATTTTTCTTCTCCAGTAACCAGGTATGGCAACCAACTTCTGCGGCGGTGCATGCGGCTTCCATTCCTGCGGTTCCTGCACCGATGACCACGACACGGGTGTCGCGATTTACCCTGCGCAGCTTATAAGCGTCGCCATGAATGATGTCCGGATTGATGGAGCAGCGCAGCGGACGAGAGCGGGCGATACGGTGATCGGCACAGCCAATATTGCAGGAGATGCATTTACGCATCAGGCGTTCATTGCCGCTCTGGACCTTTTGCACCCATTCCGGTTCGGCAATCAGGCCCCGGCCAATAGCAATCAGATCTGCATCGCCCGTTGCGATAATATCTTCGGCGACTTTCGGTGAGCGAATATTGCCGGCGATAACAGTAGGCTTATTAAACTTGTCGCGTACGGCGCGGGAGAGATAACGTTTCCAGCCATCTGCCAGTGACATCTGATCAATCTGCAGATTCAGGTTATCGTTTTGCGCGGCGGAAACATTGAGAATGTCGACCTGATCCTGGCAAAGCGCCAGCATACGCAGCGTATCTTCCAGCGTGTTACCACCCTTAAGGAAATCATCGGCACTGAAACGCAAGCTGATTGGGAAACGTGGGCCGACGCAGGCACGCACTTTATCAACCACCAACGTTAATATTCTGGCGCGATTTTCAGGGGAACCGCCAAATTCATCAGTGCGTTTATTAAACAGTGGTGATAAGAACTGACTTATTAAATAAGAGTGGCCTGCGTGAATTTCCACGCAATCAAATCCCGCACGTTTAACACGCTCTGCCGCTTCACCAAATTTATTAACTGCATGATATATTTCATCATGTGTCATGGCGCGAGGAATATTACCGTTCTTTTTTGACGGTATATTGGAAGAGGAGAGCGGCTGTTCGCCGTTAAGGCGATAAGCATAAGCAGAAGCGCCCGCATGATTGAGCTGTATAGAGACACAGGCACCGTGTTTATGCAGCGTCTCGGTTAATTTGAAAAGGCCGGGAATATACTGATCGTTATCGATACGCAGCTGCGTTGTGCCATTAGAGGCGAACGGAAAATCGATACAAATATTCTCAATCGTAATTAAGCCAGTGCCCCCTTTTGCCCGCAGTTCGTAGTACTCCAGCTGTTCCTGAGAGACTTCACCGTTCAGGCTCGCCAGGTTGGTGCCCATGGGTGGCATGATGATCCGGTTTTTTATCGTCATCCCATTAATGATTAGCGGGGTGAAAAGGTGTTGGTAGTGGCTCATTTGCTCTCTCCACGGGAAATCCAGGAGGCCGATATGCGGAGGCCCTGATATATCCAAAGTTAAAATGTTTCTGTAGGAAAGATAACGAGGGGAGGAGGGGAAAAATAATGCTTTTTTTTGCATGAAACCATAGTGTCTTTCTATGCAATTAACCGTTTTTTCACATGCATGTATTCTTATTTTAAATAGTTGAACTGTATTTTTACTTGTGTTGCCGGGCGTATACAAAAAGAGAGAGGAACTGCACAGAATAAGAGCGTTATGATGGGGCATTCATTTTTATATTTTCAAAAATCCTCATATATAGAAGGGAACATTGTAGATATTTGTGATCTGCGTCTCCTTGAAAAAGTTAAATGCCCGGCCAAAAGACCGGGCACCAGGGACAGCAAAGCGGTTTAATTCATAAACGCAGGCTGTTTTTTCTCATAGCTGGAAATGGCATCTTCATGCTGCAGGGTCAGACCAATACTGTCGAGACCGTTCAGCATGCAGTGGCGTCGGAATGCGTCAATGACAAACGGGTAGGATTTACCTCCGGCTTTC
This sequence comes from Phytobacter palmae, assembly GCA_900112785.1. Classification (GTDB taxonomy): domain Bacteria; phylum Pseudomonadota; class Gammaproteobacteria; order Enterobacterales; family Enterobacteriaceae; genus Phytobacter; species Phytobacter palmae. The sequence goes on from FONB01000001.1 coordinate 464,816, forward strand.
ACCACTTGCGCTTCGAGATCCACCTCAAAGGAGATACCCGGATTAGCCTGTACCAGTTTAAACAGTTCATCCACTTCTTCATCGCTCAGCTTCACAGGCAGCAACTGGTTGTTGAAGCTGTTGCCGTAGAAAATATCTGCGAAGCTTGGGGCGATAACGGTTTTAAAGCCATAGTCGGTCAGTGCCCATGGGGCATGTTCACGCGATGAACCGCAACCGAAGTTTTCCCGCGCCAGCAGGATCGAGGCCCCTTTATACTCCGGAAAGTTCAGAACGAAGTCGGGGTTCGGGACTTCGCCTTTATCATCCAGGAAACGCCAGTCGTTAAACAGATGCGCGCCAAAGCCGGTACGCGTGACTTTTTGCAAAAACTGTTTTGGAATGATGGCGTCGGTATCGACGTTGGCGGCATCCAGTGGGACAACCAGGCCTGTGTGCTGTGTATATTTCTCTGCCATGATTATCTCCTTTTACAAGCTGCGAATATCAGCGAAATGGCCGGTTACCGCAGCGGCGGCTGCCATTGCCGGGCTGACCAGGTGCGTACGACCGCCGCGACCCTGACGACCTTCAAAGTTACGGTTACTGGTGGATGCGCAACGTTCGCCTGGGTTCAGACGGTCATTATTCATGGCCAGACACATTGAACAGCCCGGTAAACGCCACTCGAAACCAGCTTCAATAAAAATCTTGTCCAGTCCTTCGGCTTCGGCCTGTGCTTTCACCGGGCCAGAGCCTGGCACCACCAGCGCCTGAACGCCTGGCGCGACTTTGCGACCTTTGGCAATTTCTGCGGCGGCGCGTAAATCTTCAATACGGGAGTTGGTGCAGGAGCCGATAAAGACTTTATCAATAGCTACAGAGGTCAGAGGCACACCCGGTTGCAAGCCCATATAAGCCAGCGCTTTTTCTGCGGAGGCGCGTTCAACCGGATCGGCAAAAGAGGCCGGGTCCGGAATGATGTCATTAACGGAGATAACCTGACCCGGGTTTGTCCCCCAGGTGACCTGCGGTGCAATCTCTTCGGCCTGCAGAGTCACAACTGTATCGAAGGTCGCATCTTCGTCAGTTTTCAGTGTCTTCCAGTATTCCACTGCGTCGTCATAGTCTTTACCTTTCGGCGCATGCAGACGGCCTTTAACATAATTGAAGGTAGTCTCATCCGGAGCGACCAGACCCGCTTTGGCACCCATTTCGATAGCCATGTTGCACAGGGTCATGCGACCTTCCATGCTCAGCGCCTGAATCGCCTCGCCACAGAATTCAACCACATGTCCGGTACCGCCCGCGCTACCGGTTTTACCGATAATCGCCAGCACGATATCTTTTGCGGTGATGCCTGCCGACGCTTTACCTTTGACTTCAATCTTCATGGTTCTGGCGCGGCCCTGTTTCAGGGTTTGCGTCGCCAGCACGTGCTCAACTTCTGAGGTGCCGATACCGAACGCCAGGGCGCCAAACGCACCGTGAGTGGCGGTGTGTGAGTCGCCGCAGACGATGGTCATACCCGGCAGGGTGACACCCTGTTCCGGACCCATCACGTGCACGATGCCCTGATACGGATGGTTCAGATCATACAGCTCGACGCCGAACTCTTTGCAGTTCTTGATCAACTCCTGCATCTGAATGCGCGCCATCTCGCCGGAGGCATTGATATCTTTGGTCTGCGTGGAGACGTTATGATCCATGGTCGCGAAGGTCTTGCCCGGCTGACGCACCGGACGGTTGTGCGCGCGCAGGCCGTCAAATGCCTGTGGCGAAGTGACTTCATGCACCAGATGGCGATCGATATATAACAAGGGGGTTTCGTTTGGCGCTTCGTACACGACGTGCGCATCAAATAACTTTTCGTACAACGTCTTAGCCATAATTACACCCCTTCTGCGATATAACGGGTGATGATGTCACCCATCTCATCGGTACTAACAGCTGCGGCGCCACGGGCTAAATCACCGGTACGCACACCTTCTTCTAATGCGCGGTTGATGGCGCTTTCAATGGCGGTTGCCGCATCGTCGGCATCCAGGCTGTAACGCAACAACAATGCGAGAGACAAGATTTGTGCTATCGGGTTGGCAATATTTTTGCCCGCTATATCCGGCGCGGAGCCGCCAGCCGGTTCGTACAGACCAAAACCTTGTTCATTCAGACTGGCAGACGGCAGCATGCCCATGGAGCCTGTGATCATCGCACACTCATCAGAGAGAATATCGCCGAACAGGTTGGAGCACAGCAGCACGTCAAACTGGGACGGATCTTTAATCAGCTGCATGGTGGCATTGTCGATATACATATGAGCCAGCTCAACGTCCGGGTATTCCTGCGCCACTTCATTGACAATTTCACGCCACAGCAGAGAGGTCTGCAGGACGTTGGCTTTATCAATGGAGTGTACTTTTTTACGGCGCTTACGCGCGGATTCAAATGCGATACGCGCGATGCGTTCAATCTCAAAACGGTGATACACCTCGGTATCAAACGCTTTTTCATGCTGACCGCTGCCTTCGCGGCCTTTTGGCTGACCGAAGTAGATACCGCCTGTCAGCTCGCGTACGCAGAGAATGTCAAAGCCGTTAGCGGAAATATCGGCACGCAGCGGGCAGAACTCTTCCAGCCCCTGGTACAGCTTTGCCGGACGCAGGTTGCTGAATAATTTGAAATGTTTACGCAGCGGCAGCAGAGCACCACGCTCCGGCTGCTGTGCTGGTGGCAGATTTTCCCATTTCGGGCCGCCTACGGAGCCAAACAGAATAGCATCTGCCTGCTCGCAACCTTCCACAGTTGCCTGCGGCAGCGGGTTGCCATGACGATCAATTGCGATGCCGCCCACATCATAGTGGCTGGTGGTGATACGCATATCGAAACGGTTACGAACGGCGTCCAGTACTTTTAAGGCTTGCGCCATGACTTCCGGGCCAATACCGTCACCCGGCAACACGGCAATATGGTAGTTCTTCGACATCACACAGTTTCCTTGTTGATTTCTTTATTTTGAGCTTTGCGTTGCAATTCTTTTTCGACTTCTGCGGCGCGCCAGATATTGTTCAGAACGTGTACCATCGCTTTGGCGGAAGATTCCACGATATCTGTTGCCAGACCCACGCCGTGGAAACGACGACCGTTATAGTTGACGACGATATCCACCTGGCCCAGCGCATCTTTGCCCTGACCTTTAGCATTGAGGTCATATTTAACCAGTTCAATGTCGTAACCGGTGATGCGATTGATTGCCTGATAAACGGCGTCTACCGGACCGTTGCCGTTGGCCGCTTCCGCTTTCGTTTCTTCGCCACATGCCAGCTTCACAGAGGCGGTCGCGATATCGCTGGAACCGGACTGCACGCTAAAGTAATCCAGACGGAAATGTTCTGGCTCTTCTTGCTGCTTATTGATGAACGCCAGCGCTTCCAGATCATAATCAAAGACCTGGCCTTTTTTGTCCGCCAGTTTCAAAAACGCGTCGTACAGATGGTCCATGTTGTAGTCGGTATCTTTGTAACCCATCTCTTCCATACGGTGTTTCACCGCCGCACGGCCAGAACGGGAGGTCAGGTTCAACTGCACCTGATTCAGCCCGATGGATTCCGGGGTCATGATTTCGTAATTTTCACGGTTTTTCAGCACGCCATCCTGATGGATACCGGAGGAGTGAGCAAAGGCGCCAGTGCCCACGATCGCTTTGTTCGCCGGGATAGGCATGTTGCAAATCTGGCTCACAGTCTGGCTGGTACGCCAGATTTCGTGATGATTGATGCCGGTGTGCACATTCATGATGTCTTTGCGCACCTTAATGGCCATGATGACCTCTTCCAGTGAACAGTTTCCTGCGCGCTCGCCGATACCATTCATCGCCCCTTCAACCTGACGTGCACCGGCATGGACGGCCGCAATCGCGTTGCCGACGGCCAGGCCTAAATCATCGTGGGTATGGACGGAGATAATGGCTTTATCAATGTTCGGCACGCGTTCATACAAACCGGTAATAATACTGGAGAACTCGAAGGGCATGGTGTAGCCAACGGTGTCCGGGATATTAATGGTTTTCGCGCCTGCGTTGATGGCGGCTTCAACCACGCGCGCCAGGTCCGCGATCGGAGTACGACCTGCATCTTCACATGAGAATTCAACATCGTCGGTATAATTACGCGCGCGCTTAATCATATAGATGGCACGCTCGATTACTTCATCCAGCGTACTGCGCAATTTGGTAGCGATATGCATCGGTGACGTGGCGATAAAGGTATGGATGCGAAACGCCTCGGCGACTTTCAGCGATTCAGCCGCCACATCAATATCTTTCTCGACACAGCGTGCCAGCGCGCAGACGCGGCTGTTTTTAACCTGACGCGCGATAGTCTGTACGGATTCGAAATCGCCCGGAGAAGATACCGGAAAACCGACCTCCATGACGTCAACGCCCATACGTTCCAGCGCCAGAGCGATCTGCAGCTTCTCTTTCACACTCAGGCTTGCCTGTAATGCTTGTTCACCATCACGTAAGGTCGTATCAAAAATAATGACTTGCTGGCTCATGGTTTAGGTCCTTATCTCTCTTCGGTCGCCTTGCTACGAGCATAAAAAAACCCGCGCCAAGGCGCGGGTTCTTAGTGTAACTGGAGGATGACTCAATGCTGAGTGTCGCCCACCGGTCTACCGCGCACATGGGATGCGTTTAGTAGTAGTAGACCGAGGAAGCGAACATTGCGAATCATTAACCAGCTCCAGATGAATTCGATTAGATGCGATATGCCATTAGTGGTACTGGATTCAGAAATCAAAGTCAACACCGGGACCCGTAAAAGCGCATGAAAACGAGTTTGGCACCGCATTTTGTTTTAGTTAATCGTGCTGTAATTGTATGAAAAAGCAAAATAAGGTATTAGTGCTATTTCATACTTGACGTTATTTGTACCTTTGATGAACATTTCTTTGCAGTTGGTTATATTTATACACTTCTATGCTCAACTTGCTATCTCAATGATTAATCGCGATTAATTCATTGAAGTTATCATTTTTCTTAATCAATACAACAAAATGATAATTTTAAGTTAAATTATATTTTTCTCAATGGCGGAAATATTTTCGCCGGAGAGCATTTATTGCTTACTGAGGTCGTATTGTACATTCACTCTAATTATGTTTTGATCTCCGTATGCCGTTTTAATTAAACGGGAATAGTTAATTTAGTGTCTCTTTTTGCGAGTGCAATTAGCAGTCATTAAAATATCTTTATATATTCCTATTTTGTTGGGTTCCTCTTTTCCTTATCTCATATGCGTGATAAATCATATTCCTTAAGATTATTGCTGCCGGGATAAATGGAATTTAGCATGATATCGGAGAAGGACATGTCAGAAGAGAAAATTGAAAGTGCTCATGTTAATGAGATAACGAAACCGCAACTTCGTAAAGTTGATCTTAATTTGTTAACTATTTTCGATGCGGTAATGCAGGAACAAAATATTACACGTGCAGCCCATACATTGGGGATGTCGCAACCGGCGGTGAGCAATGCCCTGGCCAGACTTAAAGTCATGTTTAATGACGAACTGTTTGTACGCTATGGCAGAGGCATACAGCCTACCGCGCGTGCTTTTCAGCTGTTCGGTTCGGTTCGTCAGGCGTTACAGCTCGTGCAGAATGAGCTTCCGGGGTCCGGGTTTGAACCCGTCACCAGTGAGCGCGTTTTTAATCTTTGTGTTTGCAGTCCGCTCGATAACCTCCTCACCTCAGTTATCTATAATCGCGTGGAAGAGGTTGCCCCGAATATCCATCTGGTCTTTAAATCATCATTAAATCAAAATACCGAACACCAGCTTCGTTATCAGGAAATAGAGTTTGTTATAGGTTATGATGAATTTCGTCGTCCAGAGTTTTCCTGCATACCGCTATTTAAAGATGAGATGGTGTTGGTTGCCAGTAAAAAACACCCGCGTATTAATGGTCCGCTTCGCGAGAGTGATATTTATAGTGAGCAACATGCAGTCGTTTCACTGGATCGTTATGCGTCATTTAGTCAGCCCTGGTATGACACAACAGATAAACAGGCCAGTGTTGCTTATCAGGGAATGGCAATGACGAGCGTGCTCAATGTGGTTTCTCAAACACAGCTTGTAGCCATTGCGCCGCGTTGGTTAGCAGAAGAGTTTGCCGATAAATTAGAGCTACAGATTTTGCCTCTGCCATTAAAATTGAATAGCCGTACCTGTTATTTGTCATGGCATGAAGCGGCTGGTCGTGATAAAGGACACCAGTGGATGGAAGAATTACTGGTCTCGGTTTGTCGCCGTTAAAAAGAGTATCAATGGATTGAATGTGCCAGCGGCGGAATTCTTCTGTCTGGCCATATCAATGCAAAATTTTATGCTGAGATATTTTTCTGGCGCATCAAAATGCGCCGTAAAAATGCATGATTTACTGATCAGTAAGTGATTCGAATGACGAATTGTCATTGTCTTTGCTTATTACAGACAATTTCACCAATTCCCGCTTGTTAACCTCATTTTTCCTCTTTTGGGGCGAGATGAGGTGTATCGTTTGCTAATTGCCTGCCAGATTTTCAGCGGTTATGGTAACTGCCATTCATAATCAGAATGCAGGGATTTCCTGTACTGAATAGAGTGACAAGACGGAAATGCGTTCTGTCGTCAGTCGCCAAACCCAAGCCTGGAGGCAAACCATGGAGATGTTGTCTGGAGCCGAGATGGTCGTCCGATCGCTTATCGATCAGGGCGTGAAGCAAGTATTCGGTTATCCTGGAGGCGCAGTCCTCGATATTTACGATGCGCTACATACGGTCGGTGGAATCGATCATGTCCTGGTGCGTCATGAGCAGGCAGCAGTGCATATGGCTGATGGTCTGGCAAGAGCGACCGGTGAAGTTGGCGTTGTGCTCGTCACCTCCGGGCCGGGAGCCACGAATGCTATTACCGGGATTGCAACAGCCTATATGGACTCGATTCCGCTGGTCGTTCTTTCCGGTCAGGTGGCGACTTCCCTTATTGGTTATGACGCCTTCCAGGAGTGCGACATGGTGGGGATATCCCGCCCGGTAGTGAAACATAGTTTCCTGGTGAAACAGACCGAAGACATTCCTGGTGTGCTGAAAAAAGCGTTCTGGCTTGCTTCCACTGGTCGCCCGGGTCCTGTCGTTGTCGATTTACCGAAAGATATTCTCAATCCTGCGAATAAATTGCCTTATGTATGGCCAGATTCGGTGAGTATGCGCTCCTATAACCCGACCACACACGGGCATAAGGGACAAATCAAACGTGCTTTGCAAACGCTCGTGGCGGCTAAACATCCCGTTGTCTATGTTGGCGGTGGTGCGATCACGTCCGCCTGTGAAACGCAACTGAGTACACTGGCAGAAAAATTGAATCTTCCTGTTGTCTCGTCGCTTATGGGGCTGGGGGTGTTTCCTGCATCTCATCGTCAGGCGTTAGGTATGTTGGGTATGCACGGTACCTACGAAGCCAACATGACTATGCATCACTCGGATGTGATCTTTGCCGTTGGAGTGCGCTTTGATGACCGCACAACTAACAATCTGGCGAAGTACTGCCCAAATGCGACCGTGCTGCATATCGATATTGACCCGACGTCGATTTCGAAGACGGTACAGGCGGATGTGCCAATTGTTGGGGATGCCCGGCTGGTGCTCGAGCAGATGCTGGAGTTGCTGGGGCAAGAAGAGTTTCAACAGCCTTTAGATGATATTCGCGACTGGTGGTTGCAGATTGAGCAATGGCGTGCCCGCCAGTGTCTGAAATATGACACGCAAAGCGAGAAGATCAAACCGCAGGCGGTGATCGAAACGATCTGGCGCTTAACGAAGGGGGATGCATACGTCACCTCAGATGTCGGCCAGCATCAAATGTTTGCGGCGTTATATTACCGCTTTGATAAACCGCGTCGCTGGATAAACTCTGGTGGTCTGGGCACGATGGGCTTTGGTTTGCCAGCCGCGCTGGGCGTGAAAATGGCACTCCCGGATGAAACGGTTATCTGCGTCACGGGCGATGGCAGTATCCAGATGAATATTCAGGAGCTCTCTACCGCAATGCAATATGAGCTTCCGGTGCTGGTATTGAACCTGAACAACCGATATTTGGGCATGGTGAAGCAGTGGCAGGATATGATCTATTCCGGTCGCCATTCACAATCGTATATGCAGTCATTGCCAGACTTTGCGCGCGTAGCTGAAGCTTATGGTCATGTAGGAATCACGATTACCCGTCCGGATGAACTGGAAGCGAAGCTGAGTGAGGCGCTTGAGCAGGTGAAGAATAACCGCCTTGTCTTTGTCGATGTGACCGTCGACGGGAGTGAACATGTTTATCCGATGCAGATCCGTGGCGGTGGCATGGATGAAATGTGGTTGAGCAAAACGGAGAGAACCTGATATGCGCCGGATATTATCTGTTTTACTGGAAAATGAATCGGGCGCGTTATCGCGCGTGATCGGTCTTTTTGCCCAGCGTGGCTATAACATTGAAAGTCTGACGGTTGCGCCGACAGATGATCCTACACTGTCGCGAATGACGATTCAGACGGTTGGTGATGCCAAAGTGCTGGAGCAAATTGAAAAGCAGCTGCACAAGCTGGTCGATGTGTTACGTGTAAATGAGCTTGGGCAGGGTGCTTACGTCGAGCGCGAGATCATGCTGGTGAAAGTCCAGGCCAGCGGGTATGGTCGTGAAGAGGTCAAACGCAACGCGGAGATCTTCCGCGGGCAGATCATTGATGTCACGCCTTCTATTTATACGGTTCAGCTCGCTGGCACCAGTGATAAGCTTGATGCTTTTCTGGCGACCATTCGCGATGTCGCTAAAATCGTTGAGGTAGCGCGGTCTGGCGTGGTCGGTTTATCGCGCGGCGACAAAATCATGCGTTAAGTGTTACGCGTACGTCATTTTCCTGGCCTGGCGTTATCCGCCGGGCTTTTTTTTTGCGAAATCCGCCGGAAGCGAACACAAAAGCTGTTGCCGCAGTGTCTATTCTGCGCTTAGATGTTATGGAATTTAACCTATATCCCTAAAAAGGTTATGGAGTATCTTTTATTTTTTGAGGGGCAATTGTGAAACTGGATGAAATCGCCCGGCTAGCCGGCGTCTCACGTACCACGGCAAGCTATGTCATTAATGGAAAGGCAAAGCAATATCGTGTCAGTGATAAAACCGTCGAGAAAGTCATGGCGGTCGTACGTGAGCATAATTACCACCCGAATGCGGTGGCGGCTGGGTTGCGAGCGGGACGTACTCGCTCCATTGGGCTGGTTATTCCGGATTTGGAGAACACCAGTTATACGCGCATTGCGAATTATCTGGAGCGACAGGCGCGTCAGCGCGGTTATCAGCTACTTATCGCCTGCTCTGAAGATCAGCCAGATAACGAAATGCGTTGTATTGAACATCTGCTTCAGCGCCAGGTCGACGCCATTATCGTTTCAACATCTTTACCACCAGAGCACCCTTTCTACCAGCGTTGGGCCAATGACGCGTTTCCCATAGTTGCACTTGACCGCGCGCTGGATCGTGAACACTTCACCAGCGTTGTTGGTGCCGATCAGGATGACTCGGAAATGCTGGCCGCGGAATTACGTAAATTCCCGGCAGAAAAAGTACTCTACCTGGGGGCGCTACCTGAACTTTCTGTTAGCTTCCTGCGCGAACAGGGGTTCCGTACTGCCTGGAAGGACGATCCCCGGGAAGTGGATTATCTCTATGCAAATAGCTATGAGCGTGAAGCTGCTGCACAGTTGTTTGAAAAATGGCTGGAAACGCACACCATGCCACAGGCGCTATTCACTACTTCTTTTGCATTATTACAAGGTGTGCTGGATGTTACGCTGCGCCGCGATGGTAAGTTACCGTCTGACCTGGCCATTGCTACCTTTGGGGATCATGAATTGCTGGACTTCCTGCAGTGCCCGGTCCTTGCTGTGGCTCAGCGCCATCGCGATGTCGCTGAGCGCGTACTTGAGATTGTACTGGCAAGTCTGGACGAGCCGCGTAAACCTAAAGCGGGTTTGAGCCGCATTCGCCGTAACCTCTACCGTCGTGGCGTATTAAGCCGCGTTTAGCAATCCGATAAAGGCAGTAATCGCTGCCTTTTTGTTGCGAATGAAAGGCGATAATTAATTTTATTGCCAATTCAGATAAATCCTTATTTTTAGGGCTGTTAATTTAATTAATTTGCCTTATTTCTCTCAGGACACATTTTAAAGTAATTAAGACGTAACTGAACGTGTCTTCTGTATTACTTTGTTACATCTCCCGCCGTAATCGTTGAAATAACAACCACTTTTTGATTATGGGCTTTATAGGTGCGTCTTTTCTTAACGCGCTCGCGCCGCGCAGACGGCATCTGGCACTGTTATCTGGCTGCAATATGTCTTAAAATGCCGCCCGCGTCGCAAACTGACACTTTATATTTCGCGCGCATAAAATAAGTGGTTTTTAACGCCCCAATGCATATTCAGTTTTTTTCTTACAAATATTCATGACGTTAATTTGCCTCATTAGTTGAGCGGTATTTCACCAAAGTGGAATGTAACCGCTAATAAGGGATCTTTTATTCTGGTTAGCCTTTGCACTGGCTTGACAAGCTTTTCCTCCGCTCCGTAAACTCCTTCGGTGGGGATTTGTGGGATAAAGTGGTGAAATAGGTCACTCAGGGGTGGGGCTGGTATGTTCCGTGGAGCTACATTAGTCAATCTCGACAGCAAAGGCCGATTAGCCGTGCCGACCCGTTATCGGGATTTGCTGCTGGAGAAAGCTTCCGGTCAGATGGTTTGCACCATTGACATTCGTCACACCTGCCTGCTGCTTTACCCCTTACCCGAATGGGAAATTATTGAGCAAAAATTGTCGCGTCTGTCGAGCATGGATCCGCAAGAGCGCCGTGTACAACGTCTCTTGCTGGGGCATGCCAGCGAATGTCAGATGGATAACGCAGGGCGCTTATTAATCGCGCCTGTTTTGCGGCAACATGCCGGGCTGACGAAAGAAGTGATGCTGGTCGGACAGTTCAATAAATTCGAGCTGTGGGACGAAACGACCTGGTATCAACAGGTCAAGGAAGATATCGACGCTGAGCAAACGGGCACTGAAATACTTTCAGACCGGTTGCAGGATTTGTCTCTGTAATGATGATGGAAAATTTTAAACACACAACGGTGCTACTGGATGAGGCCGTTAATGGCCTGAACATTCGTCCGGATGGCATATACATTGATGGCACTTTTGGCCGCGGTGGTCACTCACGCCTGATCCTCTCCCATCTGGGAGCGGAAGGACGTCTGCTGGCTATTGACCGTGACCCGGAAGCGATTGCCGTCGCAAAAACTATTGATGATCCCCGCTTTTCCATCGTACATGGTCCTTTTTCCGCGCTGGCTGAGTATGTCAGCGAGCGTGGCCTCACCGGTAAGATCGACGGAATCCTGCTTGATCTTGGGGTCTCTTCCCCGCAACTCGATGATGCTGAACGCGGTTTTTCTTTTATGCGTGACGGTCCGCTTGACATGCGTATGGATCCCACGCGCGGTCAGTCTGCTGCCGAGTGGTTACGAACGGCCGATGAAGCCGACATCGCATGGGTAATAAAAACCTTTGGTGAAGAGCGCTTTGGTAAACGCATCGCGCGCGCCATCGTTGAGCGTAACCGTGAGGAGCCGATGACCCGCACCAAAGAGTTGGCTGCGGTGGTGGCGGCAGCGACACCGGTGAAAGATAAATTCAAACATCCTGCGACCCGTACCTTCCAGGCGGTTCGCATCTGGGTAAACAGTGAACTGGAGGAGATAGAGCAGGCGCTAAAAAGCTCGATCGATGTCCTGGCCCCGGGCGGTCGGCTTTCGATCATCAGTTTTCACTCGCTGGAAGACCGCATTGTAAAACGTTTTATGCGTGAGCAAAGCCGTGGTCCGCAGGTTCCGGCTGGATTACCGATGACGGAAGAGCAACTCAGGAAACTGGGTGGACGTCAGTTACGAGCATTAGGCAAGTTGATGCCGGGCGAAGAAGAAGTGGCTGAGAATCCACGTGCCCGTAGTTCAGTTCTGCGTATTGCAGAGAGGACGAACGCATGATCGGCAGAGTGTCAGAGACCCTTAGCAAAGTTAAAGTGTCGTTAGGAAGCAACGAGCGCCATGCCTTGCCTGGCGTGATCGGCGATGACCTTTTGCGATTTGGGAAACTGCCACTCTGCTTGTTCATTTGCATCATCATGACGGCGGTGACGGTTGTCACCACTTCGCATCATACGCGCCTGTTGACGGCTCAGCGTGAACAACTCGTGCTGGAACGTGATGCGCTGGATATCGAATGGCGCAACTTGATCCTTGAAGAGAATGCGCTCGGCGATCATAGCCGGGTTGAGCGGATCGCGACCGAGAAGTTGCAAATGCAGCATGTCGATCCATCCCAGGAAAATATTGTTGTACAGAAATAAGGAACCACGCGACGCATGAAAGCCGCAGCGGTGAAAACGCCAAAACCGAAACGCCAGGAAGAACAGGCCAGCTTTGTGAGCTGGCGTTTTGCCTTGCTTTGCGGCTGCATTTTGCTGGCGCTGGGCTTTTTGCTGGGTCGCGTGGCGTACTTGCAAATTGTGAACCCCGATATGCTGGTGCGCGAAGGGGATATGCGCTCTCTGCGCGTACAGGAAGTCGCGACCTCGCGCGGTATGATCACCGATCGTTCTGGCCGCCCGCTGGCAGTGAGTGTGCCGGTTAAAGCTATTTGGGCCGACCCAAAAGAGGTGCAGGATGCTGGCGGCGTAACGCTCGATAATCGCTGGAAAGCCCTGTCTGACGCATTAACTATCCCGCTCGATCAACTCTCCTCGCGCATTAATGCTAACCCGAAAGGGCGCTTTATCTATTTAGCGCGTCAGGTGAACCCCGACCTTGGCGAGTACATCAAAAAACTTAAATTGCCGGGCATTCACCTTCGCGAAGAGTCCCGCCGTTATTATCCTTCGGGCGAAGTAACTGCTCACCTCATCGGCTTTACTAACGTCGACAGTGAAGGTATCGAAGGGGTCGAGAAAAGCTTTGATAAGTGGCTTACCGGTCAGCCGGGTGAGCGTATTGTACGTAAAGACCGTTATGGCCGGGTAATTGAAGATATCTCTTCCACCGACAGCCAGGCGGCGCATAACCTTGCGCTGAGTATTGATGAACGTCTACAGGCACTGGTCTATCGCGAGCTGAACAATGCGGTGGCATTTAACAAAGCGGAATCGGGCAGTGCCGTGCTGGTGGATGTGAACACCGGCGAAGTGCTGGCGATGGCGAACAGTCCCTCTTACAACCCGAACAATTTCACCGGTACCGCGAAAGATGCCATGCGTAACCGGGCGATTACTGACGTCTTCGAACCGGGTTCGACGGTTAAACCCATGGTCGTGATGACCGCTCTCCAGCGTGGTGTCGTCACGCCTAACACCGTATTGAACACCATCCCTTATCGAATTAACGGCCATGAAATCAAAGACGTGGCCCGCTACAGCGAATTGACCCTGACCGGGGTATTACAGAAGTCGAGTAACGTTGGTGTTTCTAAACTGGCGTTAGCGATGCCGTCCTCAGCGTTAGTAGATACTTACTCACGTTTTGGGCTGGGAAAAGCGACCAATTTGGGGTTGGTCGGAGAACGCAGTGGCTTATTTCCTCAAAAACAACGGTGGTCTGACATAGAGAGGGCCACCTTCTCTTTCGGCTACGGGCTGATGGTAACGCCGTTACAGTTAGCGCGAGTCTATGCAACCATCGGCAGCTATGGTGTTTACCGCCCGCTGTCGATAACCAAAGTTGATCCACCTGTTCCAGGCGAACGTATCTTCAATGAATCTATCGTACGTAATGTCGTACATATGATGGAGAGTGTTGCCCTGCCTGGCGGCGGCGGTGTAAAAGCAGCGATTAAAGGTTACCGCATCGCGATTAAGACCGGTACGGCGAAGAAGGTGGGGCCCGATGGCCGCTACATCAACAAATACATTGCTTATACCGCGGGTGTTGCGCCCGCCAGTAATCCACGCTTTGCGCTGGTGGTCGTTATTAACGATCCACAAGCAGGTAAATACTACGGTGGCGCCGTTTCTGCGCCGGTGTTTGGTGCCATCATGGGCGGTGTTTTACGCACCATGAACATCGAGCCGGATGCGCTGACAACGGGCGATAAGAATGAATTCGTAATTAATCAAGGCGAGGGTACAGGTGGCAGATCGTAATTTGCGCGACCTTCTTGCTCCGTGGGTGCCAGGCGCGCCGGAGCGAGCACTGCGAGAAATGACACTCGACAGCCGGGTAGCGGCGTCGGGTGATCTTTTCGTGGCAGTCGTGGGTCATCAGGCGGACGGGCGTCGATATATCCCGCAGGCGATTGCGCAAGGTGTGGCTGCCATTATTGCCGAGGCGAAAGATGAGGCCTCCGATGGCGAAATACGCGAGATGCATGGCGTACCGGTTATCTATCTGAGCCAGTTAAATGAGCGTCTTTCTGCGCTGGCGGGGCGTTTTTATAACGAACCTTCTGAGCAACTGCGCCTGATTGGCGTGACCGGCACTAACGGTAAAACCACCATCACACAGTTGCTGGCGCAATGGAGTCAGTTGCTTGGCGAAACCAGTGCGGTGATGGGCACAGTGGGGAATGGTCTGCTGGGCAAAGTTATACCATCGGAAAATACCACCGGTTCCGCCGTTGATGTACAGCATGTGATCGCAAGCCTTGCGCAGCAAGGTGCAACCTTCGCCGCGATGGAAGTCTCCTCTCACGGATTGGTTCAGCACCGCGTGGCGGCATTGAAATTCGCTGCGTCTGTCTTTACGAATCTGAGCCGCGATCATCTGGACTATCACGGCGATATGACCAATTACGAAGCGGCCAAATGGCTGCTGTTCTCTGCCCACCATTTCGGCCAGGCCATCGTTAACGCTGATGATGAGGTCGGACGCCGTTGGTTAGCGAATCTGCCTGATGCGGTTGCCGTGTCGATGGAAGGCCATATCAATCCGGATTGCCATGGCCGCTGGCTTAAGGCGAGTGACGTGGTATACCACGACAGCGGTGCCACTATCCGCTTTACCTCCTCGTGGGGCGAAGGCGAGATTGAAAGTCGTCTGATGGGAGCCTTTAACGTCAGCAATCTGCTGCTTGCGCTGGCGACGCTGCTGGCGTTGGGTTATCCACTGACCGATTTACTCAACACTGGCGCACGTCTGCAGCCAGTTTGCGGGCGTATGGAAGTGTTCAGTGCGCCGGGCAAACCTACTGTGGTGGTGGATTATGCGCATACGCCGGACGCGCTGGAAAAAGCGCTGCAGGCGGCACGACTGCACTGCACCGGGAAACTGTGGTGCGTATTTGGCTGCGGTGGCGATCGCGATAAAGGCAAGCGTCCTCTGATGGGCGCTATTGCCGAGCAGTTCGCTGATATTCCGGTCGTGACGGATGACAACCCGCGAACCGAAGAGCCGCGTGCCATCATCAACGATATCCTTGCGGGAATGCTGGATGCGGGCCGCGCCCATGTAATGGAAGGTCGCGCAGAAGCGGTCACCAACACCATCATGCAGGCGAAAGAAAATGACGTTGTCCTGCTCGCAGGCAAAGGCCACGAAGATTATCAGATTGTTGGTAACCACCGTCTCGATTATTCAGACCGTGTAACCGCAGCGCGTCTGTTGGGAGTCATCGCATGATTAGCGTAACGCTTAGCCAGCTCAGCGGCATTTTGCACGGTGAATTGCATGGTGCAGACGCAACCATTGAAGCTGTCACTTCCGATACCCGTAAGTTGACCTCAGGTTGCCTTTTTGTGGCGCTGAAAGGTGAACGTTTCGATGCCCATGATTTCGCTGATAAAGCGAAAGAGGGGGGGGCTGGTGCGTTGCTGGTCAGTCGCAAACTGGATATCGACCTGCCGCAACTGGTGGTGAAGGATACTCGTCTCGCGTTTGGCGAACTGGCGGCCTGGGTTCGCCAGCAGGTGCCTGCTCGCGTTGTGGCGCTGACAGGCTCTTCCGGCAAAACGTCGGTGAAAGAGATGACGGCCGCCATCCTCAGTGAGTGTGGCAATACGCTTTATACCGCCGGAAATCTGAACAATGACATCGGTGTGCCGATGACCCTGCTGCGTCTGACAAGAGAACATCAGTACGCGGTGATTGAACTTGGCGCTAATCATCAGGGCGAGATTGCCTGGACCGTGGCGCTGACCCGCCCGGAAGCGGCGCTGGTTAACAACCTTGCGGCAGCGCACCTGGAAGGGTTTGGTTCTCTTGCCGGCGTGGCAAAGGCCAAAGGCGAGATTTATACCGGTCTGCCTGATAACGGCATTGCCATTATGAATGCTGACAATAATGACTGGCTGAACTGGCAGAACATTATCGGCAATCGCAAAGTCTGGCGCTTTTCGCCAAATGCCGCCAACAGCGATTTTACCGCGACCAATATTCATGTGACCTCTCACGGCACCGAATTTACCCTGCAAACGCCGACGGGCGGCATTGATGTCACGTTGCCATTGCCTGGGCGTCACAATATCGCCAATGCGCTGGCCGCAACTGCGCTGGCGATGGCGGTAGGGGCTCCGCATGACGCTGTGAAAAAAGGTCTGGCCAATCTGAAAGCGGTTCCGGGGCGTCTTTTCCCCGTGCAACTTGGCGAAAATCAATTACTGCTGGACGACAGCTATAACGCGAATGTGGGGTCTATGACGGCGGCGGCACATGTATTAGCCGAAATGCCAGGTTATCGAGTCATGGTTGTCGGCGACATGGCGGAGTTGGGTGATGAAAGCGAAGCGTGTCATGTTCAGGTGGGAGAAACGGCAAAAGCTGTTGGTATCGACCGCGTGTTAAGCGTCGGCCAGCTCAGTAAAGCCATCAGTGATGCCAGCGGCGTCGGCGAGCATTTTGATGATAAGGCGGCAATGATTGCGCGTTTAGAGGCGCTTATTGCCGAGAAGCAAATTATTACCATTCTGGTGAAAGGTTCACGTAGTGCCGCCATGGAAGAGGTTGCACGCGCATTACAGGAGAAAAGGGCATGTTAGTTTGGCTGGCCGAACATTTGGTCAAATATTATTCCGGCTTTAACGTCTTCTCCTATTTGACGTTTCGCGCCATCGTCAGCCTGCTGACCGCGCTCTTCATCTCTTTATGGATGGGGCCGCGCATGATTGCCCGTCTGCAAAAACTCTCTTTTGGTCAGGTTGTGCGTAACGATGGCCCGGAGTCGCATTTCAGTAAACGCGGTACGCCGACCATGGGCGGCATCATGATTCTGACAGCGATCGTGGTGTCCGTTTTGCTGTGGGCTTATCCGTCCAACCCATACGTCTGGTGCGTTCTGGTTGTTCTGGTTGGCTACGGTATCATTGGCTTTGTTGATGACTACCGCAAAGTGGTGCGTAAAGACACTAAGGGGCTGATTGCCCGCTGGAAATATTTCTGGATGTCGGTGATTGCGCTGGGCGTCGCGTTCGCGCTCTACCTTGCGGGCAACGATACGCCAGCCACCCAGTTGGTGGTGCCGTTCTTTAAAGATGTCATGCCGCAATTGGGTATTTTCTACATCCTGCTTGCTTATTTCGTGATTGTGGGAACAGGTAACGCGGTCAACCTGACTGATGGTCTTGATGGACTTGCGATTATGCCCACTGTGTTTGTGGCTGCGGGCTTTGCACTGGTTGCCTGGGCGACCGGTAACATGAACTTCGCCAGTTATCTGCACATTCCGTATCTGCGTCATGCGGGCGAGCTGGTTATTGTCTGTACGGCAATTGTAGGCGCAGGGCTGGGATTCCTGTGGTTTAACACCTACCCGGCTCAGGTCTTTATGGGGGATGTGGGCTCCCTGGCGTTAGGTGGTGCGCTGGGCATTATCGCCGTGCTGCTGCGTCAGGAGTTTCTGTTGGTCATTATGGGCGGCGTCTTCGTCGTCGAAACCCTGTCTGTCATTTTGCAGGTTGGGTCGTTCAAATTGCGTGGTCAGCGTATTTTTCGTATGGCGCCGATTCACCATCACTATGAACTGAAAGGCTGGCCGGAACCGCGCGTTATTGTGCGCTTCTGGATTATTTCGCTGATGCTGGTCCTGATCGGTCTGGCAACGCTCAAGGTACGTTAATCATGGCAGATTACCAGGGTAAAAAAGTCGTCATTATTGGTCTTGGTCTGACGGGACTCTCGTGCGTGGAATTTTTCCGCGCGCGCGGCGTTACGCCGAAAGTGATGGATACCCGCGTTTCACCGCCGGGGCTGGATAAGCTACCGGAAGAGGTGGAGCGCTATCTTGGTGGTCTGAATGATGACTGGCTCCTGGCGGCCGATCTGATCGTTGCGAGTCCGGGGATTGCCCTGGCGCATCCATCGCTGAGCGCAGCGGCAGATGCGGGTGTCGAGATAGTGGGTGATATTGAGCTTTTCTGCCGTGAAGCGCAGGCGCCGATCGTGGCGATCACCGGGTCGAACGGTAAAAGCACGGTCACGACGCTGGTTGGCGAAATGGCGAAATCCGCCGGCAAAAACGTTGGTATCGGAGGCAATATTGGCCTGCCCGCGCTTATGCTGCTGGAGTCTGCCTGCGATCTCTATGTCCTTGAGCTTTCCAGCTTTCAGCTCGAAACCACATCCAGCCTGCATGCGGCGGCGGCGACCATTCTCAACGTTACCGAAGATCATATGGACAGGTATCCGTTTGGTCTCCAGCAGTACCGCGCGGCAAAACTGCGTGTTTATGAAAATGCGAAAGTTTGCGTAGTGAATGCAGATGACGCGCTGACCATGCCGGTGCGTGGCGCGGATGAGCGCTGCGTCAGTTTTGGCGTGGATGTCGGCGATTACCATCTCAATCGTCAGCAGGGTGAAACCTGGCTGCGCGTAAAAGGCGAGAAGGTTCTTAACGTTAAAGAGATGAAGCTTAGCGGCCAGCATAATTATACGAATGCACTGGCGGCACTGGCCCTGGCCGATGCAGTGGGGTTACCACGTGCCAGCAGCCTGAAGGCGTTGACTACGTTTACCGGGCTGGCGCACCGCTTCCAGTTGGCGCTGGAGCACAACGGCGTGCGCTGGATTAACGATTCCAAAGCGACCAAC
Organism: Phytobacter palmae; assembly: GCA_900112785.1. Taxonomy (GTDB): domain Bacteria; phylum Pseudomonadota; class Gammaproteobacteria; order Enterobacterales; family Enterobacteriaceae; genus Phytobacter; species Phytobacter palmae. The sequence goes on from FONB01000001.1 coordinate 483,933, forward strand.
GTTGGTAGTACTGAGGCGGCACTGAACGGCCTGCATGTGGATGGCACGCTTCACCTGCTGCTCGGCGGTGACGGTAAATCGGCAGACTTCTCTCCACTGAAACGCTATCTCGAAGGCAGCAATGTTCGCTTGTATTGCTTTGGCCGTGATGGTGCGGAGCTGGCTGCGTTGCGTCCGGAAATTACTGACCAAACGCAGGATATGGAACAAGCGATGCGCCTGATTGCGACACGGGTGCAACCGGGCGATATGGTGTTGTTATCCCCCGCCTGCGCCAGCCTCGATCAATTTAAGAATTTTGAACAGCGTGGCGATGTCTTTACCCGCCTGGCGCAGGAGTTAGGTTGATGCGTTTAAGTCTCCCCCGCCCGAGAATGCCCCACCTGCCAGGATTTGGGATCCTGAGCTGGTTGTTTGGTGCATTAAAAGGTTGGGTGATGGGTTCACGCCAGAAAGACAATGACAGTCTGGTCATGTACGACCGCACGCTGTTCTGGCTGACGCTTGGCCTGGCGGCGATCGGATTCATTATGGTGACATCGGCATCCATGCCCGTAGGACAGCGGCTGACGGCGGACCCGTTCTTCTTTGCCAAACGTCATGCGCTGTATCTGTTTCTGGCGTTTTGTCTGGGGCTGGTAACGCTGCGGTTGCCGATGGAGTTCTGGCAGCGCTGGAGTTCGGTAATGCTGGTGGCCGCCATTGTCATGCTGTTGGTTGTTCTGGTGGTGGGCAGCTCAATTAACGGGGCGTCGCGCTGGATTGACCTGGGTGTAATGCGTTTCCAGCCTGCGGAATTTACCAAGCTGTCGCTGTTTTGTTATCTGGCGAATTACCTGGTCCGTAAGGTTGATGAGGTGCGCAATAACCTGCGCGGGTTCCTTAAGCCGATGGGCGTCATTATGGTGCTTGCCGTGCTACTGCTGGCTCAGCCCGACCTGGGTACTGTGGTTGTGCTCTTTATTACGACGCTGGCGATGTTATTCCTGGCCGGGGCAAAACTGTGGCAGTTCATCGCCATTATCGGCTCTGGTATCGCAGCGGTGATTTTGCTGATTCTGGCTGAGCCATACCGTATTCGTCGTGTGACATCGTTCTGGAACCCCTGGGATGATCCTTTTGGCAGCGGCTACCAGCTGACGCAATCGCTGATGGCATTTGGTCGCGGTGAGCTGTGGGGACAAGGACTTGGGAACTCAGTACAAAAGCTGGAGTATCTGCCCGAAGCACATACCGACTTCATCTTCGCCATCATCGGCGAAGAACTGGGTTATATCGGTGTGGTACTGGCACTTTTAATGGTATTCTTCGTCGCTTTCCGCGCCATGTCCATCGGACGCAAAGCGCTGGAAATTGATCAGCGGTTTTCTGGTTTCCTGGCCTGCTCGATTGGCATTTGGTTCAGCTTCCAGGCATTAGTAAATGTCGGCGCTGCCGCAGGTATGCTGCCGACTAAAGGGCTGACTCTGCCGCTCATCAGTTATGGCGGCTCCAGTTTATTGATTATGTCGACGGCAATCATGCTGTTGTTACGAATTGATTATGAAACGCGTCTGGAAAAAGCCCAGGCGTTTACACGAGGTTCACGATGAGCGGTCAACCGAAGCGGTTAATGGTGATGGCAGGCGGTACCGGCGGACATGTTTTCCCCGGGCTGGCGGTTGCGCACCATTTAATGGATCAGGGCTGGCAAGTACGCTGGCTCGGAACCGCCGATCGCATGGAAGCCGATTTAGTACCGAAGCACGGTATTGAGATTGACTTCATCCGTATTTCCGGTCTTCGCGGTAAAGGGGTAAAAGCCCTGTTGCTTGCGCCGGTGAGAATTTTTAACGCCTGGCGTCAGGCGCGCGCGATTATGCAGCGCTTTAAGCCAGACGTGGTGTTGGGTATGGGGGGATATGTCTCCGGCCCTGGCGGTTTAGCCGCATGGTCGCTGGGTATTCCCGTCGTACTGCATGAGCAAAATGGCATTGCAGGGCTGACCAACAAATGGCTGGCGAAGATCGCCACCAAAGTCATGCAGGCTTTCCCGGGCGCATTCCCGAAGGCAGACGTGGTAGGAAACCCGGTACGTGTGGATGTACTGGCACTGCCATTGCCACAAGAACGTTTGCCGGGGCGTGAAGGGCCGGTACGGATTCTGGTCGTGGGTGGTTCGCAGGGGGCGCGCGTACTGAATCAGACCATGCCGCAGGTCGCGGCAAAACTGGGCAGCACGGTGACTATCTGGCATCAGAGCGGAAAAGGAGCTCAGCAAGCCGTTGAGCAGGCTTATGTCGATGCTGGTCAGCCTCAGCATAAAGTGACCGAATTTATTGATGATATGGCGCAAGCCTATGCCTGGGCGGATGTCGTGGTATGCCGTTCCGGCGCACTGACGGTGAGTGAGATCGCTGCCGCTGGCCTTCCAGCGTTATTTGTTCCGTTCCAGCATAAGGATCGACAGCAGTACTGGAATGCACTGCCGCTGGAAAAAGCAGGCGCAGCGAAGATTCTGGAACAGCCGCAATTTACGGTCGATGCCGTGGCAGAGACACTTGCGGGCTGGAACCGGGAAGCATTACTGGAAATGGCTGAGCGTGCACGCGCCGCCGCCATTCCCGATGCCACTGAACGGGTGGCAAATGAAGTGAGTCTTGCAGCACAGGCTTAATACTGGCGACGCCTTTTGCGTCGCGCGAATTTGAAGTGGTAGATGGCGTTTAGAGAATGAATACACAACAACTGGCGAAACTGCGTTCAATCGTGCCCGAGATGCGTCGCGTTAGGCACATTCACTTTGTCGGCATTGGCGGTGCTGGCATGGGCGGTATTGCCGAAGTTCTGGCTAACGAAGGCTATCAAATCAGCGGTTCTGATTTGGCGCCGAATCCGGTAACGCAGCAGTTGGCGTCGCTTGGCGCGACAATCTATTTCAACCATCGCCCGGAGAACGTTAGCGATGCAAGTGTTGTCGTGGTGTCCAGCGCGATTGCGGCAGATAACCCGGAAATCGTCGCCGCTAATGAAGCGCGCATCCCTGTGATTCGCCGTGCCGAAATGCTGGCCGAGCTTATGCGCTTTCGCCACGGTATCGCTATCGCCGGTACGCATGGTAAAACGACAACCACGGCGATGGTTGCCAGCATTTATGCCGAAGGCGGGCTTGATCCTACCTTTGTGAATGGCGGTCTGGTGAAAGCGGCAGGCGTACATGCTCGTCTGGGCAACAGCCGTTATTTGATTGCGGAAGCAGACGAGAGTGATGCGTCATTCCTCCATCTGCAGCCGATGGTGGCGATTGTCACCAATATCGAAGCTGACCATATGGATACTTACCAGGGCGACTTCGAGAATTTAAAAACGACCTTTATCAATTTCCTGCATAACCTGCCGTTCTATGGCCGAGCGGTGATGTGCGTGGACGATCCAGTTATTCGCGAATTACTTCCGCGCGTGGGTCGTCAGCTCACTACGTACGGCTTTAGTCAGGATGCGGATGTGCGCATTGAAAAATATCAGCAGCAGGGCGCACAAGGGCATTTCACCCTGATTCGTCAGGACAAGCCGGAGCTGCATGTCACGCTGAATGCGCCTGGTCGCCATAATGCGCTTAATGCAGCGGCTGCGGTCGCGGTGGCGACTGAGGAAGGCATCGACGACGAAGACATTCTGAGCGCGCTGGAGAGCTTCCAGGGCACCGGGCGTCGTTTTGATTTCCTTGGTGAGTTTCCGCTGGAGTCCGTGAACGGTAAACCAGGGACTGCGATGCTGGTGGATGATTACGGTCACCATCCGACGGAAGTGGATGCCACCATTAAAGCGGCCCGCGCAGGCTGGCCGGATAAAAATCTGGTGATGGTATTCCAGCCGCATCGCTTTACCCGTACACGCGATCTGTATGACGATTTTGCCAACGTTCTGACGCAGGTAGATTCGCTGCTGATGCTGGATGTTTACCCTGCGGGCGAAACGCCGATCCCTGGTGCAGATAGCCGTTCCCTGTGTCGTACCATTCGTGGTCGTGGAAAAATCGATCCGATTCTGGTATCCGACCCGGCGCAAACCGCGGCAATGCTGGCGCCGGTCCTGACCGGTAATGATTTAATTCTTATCCAGGGCGCGGGCAACGTCGGCAAGATTGCACGTCAACTGGCAGAAGTGAAACTCAGGCCGCAACAGGAGGACGAGCGCAATGGCTGATAAAGTCGCGGTCCTGCTGGGCGGGATTTCTGCTGAACGCGAAGTGTCGCTAAACTCCGGCGCTGCGGTGCTTGCGGGTTTACGTGAGGGGGGGATTGATGCGCACCCGATTGACCCGCGTGATGTGGATGTCACTCGCCTGAAAGCAATGGGCTTCGATAAAGCATTCATTGCGCTGCATGGGCGTGGCGGTGAAGACGGTACGCTGCAAGGGGTGCTGGAGCTAACCGGCGTGCCTTATACCGGCAGCGGTGTTATGGCATCGGCTATTGCAATGGATAAATTGCGCAGTAAGTTGCTCTGGCAAGGTGCAGGGCTACCTGTTGCCCCGTGGGTTGCTTTAACACGCAGCGAATTTGAATCGGGACTTAATAACGACGTTATTCAGCGCATTGATGCGTTAGGTTTACCGGTTATCGTTAAACCGAGCCGTGAAGGTTCAAGCGTCGGTATGTCAAAAGTTGAAGAATCTGGTGCGTTAACGGGTGCGTTAGCGCTTGCCTTTCAACATGATGATGAAGTTCTTATCGAAAAATGGCTAAGTGGGCCCGAATTTACAGTTGCCATGCTCGGAAAAGAAATTTTACCTTCAATTCGTATTCAGCCCGCTGGAACCTTCTATGATTATGAGGCGAAGTATCTCTCTGATGAGACGAAGTATTTCTGTCCGTCAGGTCTGGAAGCTAAAGATGAGGCCAATTTACAAAACCTGGTACAGAAAGCCTGGCGTGCGCTGGGATGTCGGGGCTGGGGGCGGATTGATGCCATGTTAGACAGTGATGGTCAGTTTTATTTGTTAGAAGCCAATACCGCGCCGGGTATGACTAGTCATAGCCTGGTACCGATGGCAGCGCGACAGGCGGGGTTAACATTCTCGCAATTGGTCGTGCAAATTCTGGAACTGGCGGAGTGATATGTCTCAGGCTGCGCTGAACACGAGAAATCGCGATGTCGAGGAAATGCCATCCTCCCGCCGCAATAATGGAACGCGTCTTGCAGGAATCCTGTTCCTGCTGACGGTGTTATGTACCGTGTTGGCTAGCGGCTGGGTAGTCCTGGGCTGGATGGAAGATGCGCAACGGTTACCGTTGTCGAAGCTGGTGTTGACAGGCGATCGTCATTACACCCGTAACGACGATATTCGCCAGTCAATTCTGGCGCTTGGCGCACCCGGCACGTTTATGACGCAGGATGTCAATATTATCCAGAGCCAGATTGAACGTCTGCCCTGGATAAAGCAGGCGAGTGTCAGAAAGCAATGGCCTGATGAATTGAAGATTCATCTGGTTGAATATGTGCCTATAGCACGTTGGAATGATCAGCATCTGGTGGACATGGACGGTAATTCGTTCAGTGTTCCTGCGGATCGAACCAGCAAGCAGGTTTTACCCATGCTGTATGGCCCGGAAGGGAGTGAGAGCGAAGTTTTACAGGGCTTCCATGACATGGGGCAGGTGCTGGCGAAGGATAAATTCACGTTGAAAGAGGCAGCGATGACTGCCCGGCGGTCGTGGCAGGTGACGCTCAATAACGATATTAAGCTCAACCTCGGCCGTGGCGATACGATGAAACGCCTGGCGCGCTTTGTCGAACTCTATCCGGTTCTGCAACAGCAGGCGCAGGTGGATCGCAAAGAAATTAGTTACGTGGATTTACGCTATGACTCTGGCGCGGCGGTAGGTTGGAAGCCGGCCCCAGTTCAGGACCCTAATCAGCAACAGAATCAGGCACAGGCAGAACAAGAATGATCAAGGCGACGGACAGAAAACTGGTAGTAGGACTGGAGATTGGTACCGCGAAGGTAGCCGCTTTGGTAGGGGAAGTTCTGCCCGACGGTATGATCAATATCATTGGGGTGGGAAGCTGCCCGTCCCGTGGAATGGATAAAGGTGGCGTTAACGACCTGGAATCTGTGGTGAAATGCGTTCAGCGAGCCATCGATCAGGCCGAACTGATGGCCGATTGCCAGATTTCTTCTGTTTATCTGGCGCTGTCGGGTAAACATATTAGCTGCCAGAATGAAATTGGTATGGTGCCGATTTCAGAAGAAGAAGTGACGCAGGAAGATGTAGAGAACGTGGTGCATACGGCGAAATCGGTGCGTGTGCGTGATGAACACCGCGTTCTGCATGTCATTCCTCAGGAATATGCCATTGACTACCAGGAAGGTATCAAAAACCCGGTAGGTCTTTCGGGTGTGCGTATGCAGGCGAAAGTACATTTGATCACCTGCCATAACGATATGGCGAAAAACATTGTTAAAGCAGTGGAACGTTGCGGTCTGAAAGTTGACCAACTTATTTTCGCCGGGCTGGCCTCCAGTTATTCCGTATTGACGGAAGATGAACGTGAGCTGGGTGTCTGCGTTGTAGACATTGGTGGTGGTACAATGGATATGGCCGTCTATACAGGCGGAGCGCTGCGCCACACGAAAGTAATCCCGTATGCAGGGAATGTCGTGACCAGTGATATCGCCTATGCGTTCGGTACGCCGCCAAGCGACGCCGAAGCAATTAAAGTTCGCCATGGTTGCGCACTGGGTTCTATCGTAGGTAAAGATGAGAGCGTTGAAGTGCCGAGCGTGGGAGGTCGTCCACCACGTAGCTTGCAGCGCCAGACGCTGGCTGACGTGATTGAGCCGCGTTATACCGAGTTGCTCAATCTGGTGAATGATGAGATTTTGCAGTTACAAGAGCAGCTTCGTCAGCAAGGGGTTAAACATCATCTGGCGGCGGGGATTGTGTTAACGGGCGGGGCAGCGCAAATTGAAGGTCTGGCGGCATGTGCCCAGCGTGTATTCCATACGCAAGTGCGTATTGGCGCGCCGCTCAATATTACTGGTTTAACGGATTACGCCCAGGAGCCGTATTACTCAACGGCGGTGGGATTGCTGCACTACGGGAAAGAAACCCATCTGAGTGGTGAAGCAGAAGTGGAAAAACGTGCATCAGTCGGCTCGTGGTTTAAACGAATCAATAGCTGGCTGCGTAAAGAATTTTAATTTTCGGAGACCGGAAAACATTAGCGGTCTCAGGCGACAGGCACAAAACGGAGAGAAATTATGTTTGAACCTATGGAACTGACCAACGACGCGGTGATTAAAGTCATCGGCGTCGGTGGCGGCGGCGGTAATGCCGTTGAACACATGGTGCGCGAGCGCATTGAGGGTGTTGAATTCTTCGCAGTGAATACCGACGCGCAAGCGTTGCGTAAGACTGCGGTGGGTCAGACCATTCAGATCGGCGGTGGTATCACCAAAGGTCTGGGCGCTGGGGCTAACCCGGAAGTAGGTCGTAATGCGGCAGAAGAGGATCGTGAAGCACTGCGCGCTGCGCTTGATGGTGCTGACATGGTCTTTATCGCAGCGGGTATGGGCGGCGGCACCGGCACGGGTGCGGCACCGGTCGTTGCGGAAGTGGCTAAAGATTTGGGTATCCTGACGGTTGCTGTCGTGACCAAGCCTTTCAACTTTGAAGGCAAGAAGCGTATGGCATTCGCTGAACAGGGTATTGCTGAGCTGTCCAAACATGTGGACTCGCTGATTACTATCCCGAACGATAAACTGCTAAAAGTTCTCGGTCGAGGTATCTCTCTGTTGGATGCATTCGGTGCGGCCAACGATGTATTGAAAGGCGCAGTGCAGGGTATCGCCGAACTGATTACCCGTCCTGGTCTGATGAACGTCGACTTTGCGGACGTGCGTACCGTGATGTCCGAGATGGGCTATGCCATGATGGGCTCCGGCGTTGCGAGAGGCGAAGACCGCGCAGAAGAAGCTGCGGAAATGGCGATTTCCTCTCCGCTGTTGGAAGATATCGATCTGTCTGGTGCGCGCGGCGTGCTGGTTAACATCACCGCGGGCTTCGACCTGCGTCTGGATGAGTTCGAAACAGTGGGTAACACCATTCGTGCATTCGCATCTGACAATGCTACTGTTGTTATCGGTACGTCGCTGGATCCGGATATGAATGACGAGCTGCGTGTGACTGTTGTAGCAACCGGTATTGGTATGGACAAACGTCCGGAAATTACCCTTGTGACCAACAAACAACAGCAGCAACCGGTGATGGACCGCTACCAGCAGCACGGTATGTCGACGATGCAGCAGGAGCAGAAACCTCAGTCTAAAGTGGTTAATGACAATACGCCGCAGACGACTAAGGAACCGGATTACCTGGATATTCCAGCATTTTTGCGTAAGCAAGCTGATTAAGAATACGCTGGAAGTTGGGCATCTTCGCTCTTTGTGCTAAACTGCCCCACCGATTGTGTAGTACACTTCGGTTGGATGGTTAATTAGGCGAGATTATACGATGATCAAACAAAGGACACTTAAACGTATCGTTCAGGCGACTGGTGTCGGTTTACATACCGGCAAGAAAGTCACACTGACGTTGCGCCCTGCGCCGGCCAACACCGGGGTCATCTATCGTCGCACTGACTTGAATCCACCGGTAGATTTCCCGGCTGATGCTAAATCTGTGCGTGATACAATGCTCTGTACGTGTCTGGTGAACGAGCATGACGTGCGGATTTCAACCGTAGAGCACCTTAATGCTGCTCTGGCCGGTCTGGGTATCGACAACATTATTGTTGAAGTTGATGCGCCGGAAATCCCGATTATGGATGGCAGTGCTGCACCGTTCGTTTATCTTCTGCTGGATGCAGGCATCGAAGAACTGCGCAGTGCGAAGAAATTCGTGCGAATCAAAGAGACGGTCCGCGTTGAAGACGGTGATAAATGGGCAGAGTTCAAGCCGTTTAACGGTTTCTCTCTCGATTTCACCATCGACTTTAACCACCCGGCCATTGATGCCAGCACCCAGCGTTACGCGATGAACTTTTCTGCCGACGCGTTCATGCGCCAGATTAGCCGCGCGCGTACTTTCGGTTTCATGCGTGATATCGAATATCTGCAGTCCCGTGGTTTGTGCCTGGGCGGCAGCTTCGATTGTGCCATCGTTGTTGACGATTATCGCGTATTGAACGAAGACGGTCTGCGTTTTGAAGACGAATTCGTTCGTCACAAAATGCTCGACGCGATTGGTGACTTGTTCATGTGTGGTCACAATATCATCGGTGCGTTTACTGCATATAAATCAGGTCACGCGCTGAACAACAAACTGTTGCAGGCAGTCCTTGCGAAACAGGAAGCCTGGGAATATGTGACCTTCGAAGATGATGCTGAACTGCCATTGGCGTTCAAAGCACCGACGATGGTTCTGGCATAATACCAGACAATTAGTAAGATCTAAATTCGACTGGTCCACCTGGCACACTCTCTCCTGCCAGGCGCGCCAGTCGTTTTTTATTTTAAAATCTGTACTTTTGCCTCGCTTTGGTTCATGAAGATTCTTTTTACCACTCAATGAGCGCGATCGCTGCTTTCCTGGCCGTTTTTATCCCCCGGAGCGCCTTATAATCGCTGTCCTCCCGCTGCATTAATGGTAATATCTTTGCGCAAAATAACGCATACCGAAGTAAAAAGCGGACAACAGTGATTTTTTGGTGGGCTGAGTGAGCGGAATTCTGACGTGCTGGCGACAATTTGGCAGACGTTATTTCTGGCCGCATCTCTTATTGGGGATGGTCGCGGCAAGCTTCGGCATGCCTGCGTTCAGCAACAGCAACCACACTGAGCCAGCCAAAGCGACGACGCGTAATCATGAAGGCGCTGGCAGCGTTAACTTCACTAATTTCGCGCTGCTTGAAGGGACTCGCCGTCCGAGCTTTACTGTTGATTACTGGCATCAGCATGCCATCCGTACCGTTATTCGACATCTCTCTTTCGCGATGGCGCCACAGGCGTTACCCGTTGTGGAAGAACCGCTGCCTTTGCAGGCTCACCACCTTGCTCTGCTGGATACGCTCAGCGCACTGCTGACCCAGGAGCAGAGACCGTCGGCAATTGTTAGCCAGACATGTGGTACCGATTCCCCCACCCATTCCGCGTTTAGCGTTCGGGCCTGGATCAGCCAGGTCCAGGGCATCCGTGCGGGACCTCAACGCCTTAGCTGAAAAATTATCCTTCAACTAAATTTGTGACTCCGCAGAGCGGGGCGTTTGAGATTTTATTATGCTTATCAAATTATTAACAAAAGTATTCGGTAGTCGTAACGATCGTACACTGCGTCGTATGCGCAAAGCAGTCGGCATCATCAATGCGATGGAGCCGGAGATGGAAAAGCTGTCAGACGATGAGCTGAAAGCAAAAACAGCGGAATTTCGTGGCCGTCTGGAAAAAGGCGAAACAGTTGAAAGTTTGATCCCGGAAGCGTTTGCCGTTGTGCGCGAAGCCAGTAAACGTGTCTTCGGTATGCGCCACTTCGACGTTCAGTTACTCGGCGGCATGGTATTGAATGAACGTTGCATCGCAGAGATGCGTACCGGTGAAGGTAAAACCCTGACCGCGACGCTACCTGCGTATGTTAATGCCCTGAGCGGCAAAGGTGTTCATGTGGTCACCGTGAACGACTATCTGGCGCAACGTGACGCCGAAAACAACCGTCCATTGTTCGAATTCCTTGGCATGACCGTTGGGATCAACCTGCCGGGTATGCCGTCTGCGGCGAAGCGCGAAGCTTATGCCGCTGATATCACTTACGGTACTAACAACGAATACGGTTTTGACTATCTGCGCGACAATATGGCGTTCAGCCCTGAGGAACGTGTACAGCGCAAACTGCACTATGCGCTGGTGGATGAGGTGGACTCCATCCTCATCGATGAAGCGCGTACACCGCTGATCATTTCTGGTCCGGCTGAAGACAGCTCCGAAATGTACAAAAAGGTGAACAAAATCATTCCACATCTGGTGCGCCAGGAGAAAGAAGACTCTGATACCTTCCAGGGCGAAGGGCACTTCTCGGTGGATGAAAAAGCGCGTCAGGTTAACCTGACCGAACGTGGCCTGGTGCTGATTGAAGAACTGCTGGTTAACGAAGGCATTATGGATGAAGGTGAGTCACTGTACTCTCCGGGCAACATTATGTTGATGCACCATGTTACCGCAGCGTTGCGCGCACACGCTTTGTTCACCCGTGATGTGGATTACATTGTTAAAGATGGCGAAGTTATCATCGTCGACGAGCACACTGGCCGTACCATGCAAGGGCGCCGCTGGTCTGATGGTCTGCACCAGGCCGTGGAAGCCAAAGAAGGTGTGGATATTCAGAACGAAAACCAGACGCTGGCTTCTATTACCTTCCAGAATTACTTCCGTCTGTACGAGAAACTGGCGGGGATGACAGGTACTGCTGATACCGAAGCATTCGAGTTCAGTTCTATTTACAAACTCGATACCGTGGTGGTGCCGACCAACCGTCCGATGATCCGTAAAGATATGCCGGATCTGGTCTACATGACCGAGGCGGAAAAAATTCAGGCAATTATTGAAGATATTCGTGAGCGTACTGCCGCAGGCCAGCCGGTACTGGTAGGTACGATCTCCATTGAGAAATCCGAAGTGGTTTCCAATGAGCTGACGAAAGCGGGTATCAAACACAACGTACTGAATGCTAAGTTCCACGCCAAAGAAGCAGATATTGTGGCTCAGGCGGGTTATACCTCGGCGGTAACGATCGCAACTAACATGGCTGGTCGTGGTACCGATATCGTGTTGGGTGGTAGCTGGCAGGCAGAGGTCGCAGAGTTGACCGACCCGACGCCGGAACAGATTGCGCAGATTAAAGCCGACTGGCAGGTACGTCACGATGCTGTGCTTGCTGCGGGCGGTCTGCATATCATTGGCACCGAGCGTCACGAATCGCGCCGTATCGATAACCAGCTGCGTGGCCGTTCTGGCCGTCAGGGCGACCCGGGTTCATCCCGCTTCTACTTGTCTATGGAAGATGCGCTGATGCGTATTTTTGCCTCAGATCGCGTATCGAGCATGATGCGTAAACTGGGCATGAAACCGGGCGAGGCGATTGAACACCCGTGGGTAACCAAGGCGATTGCCAACGCACAACGTAAAGTGGAAAGTCGCAACTTCGATATCCGTAAACAGCTGCTGGAATATGATGACGTGGCGAACGATCAGCGTCGCGCGATTTATACCCAGCGTAACGAACTGTTGGATGTGTCTGATGTTAGCGAGACCATTAACAGTATTCGTGAGGACGTGTTCAAGGCGACCATTGATGCCCATATTCCACCACAGTCTCTGGAAGAGATGTGGGATGTTCCTGGCTTACAGGAACGCCTGAAAAATGATTTCGACCTCGATCTGCCGATTGCTGAGTGGCTGGATAAAGAGCCGGAATTGCATGAAGAGACCCTGCGTGAGCGTATCCTCGCGCAGGCAGTCGAAGTCTATGGCCGCAAAGAAGAAGTTGTTGGCGCCGAGATGATGCGCCACTTCGAAAAAGGCGTCATGCTGCAAACGCTGGACTCTCTGTGGAAAGAACACCTGGCGGCGATGGATTACTTGCGCCAGGGGATCCATTTACGTGGTTATGCGCAAAAAGATCCGAAGCAAGAGTACAAGCGAGAATCTTTCTCGATGTTCGCTGCGATGCTGGAGTCGCTGAAATATGAAGTGATCAGCACCCTGAGTAAAGTTCAGGTACGTATGCCGGAAGAAGTTGAAGCAATGGAACAGCAGCGTCGCGAAGAAGCAGAGCGTCTGGCGCAGATGCAGCAACTGAGCCACCGTGACGATGAATCTGAGGCGGCTGCAGCGCTGGCGGCGCAGACCGGCGATCGTAAAGTTGGTCGTAACGATCCTTGCCCTTGCGGATCAGGTAAAAAATACAAACAGTGCCATGGTCGTCTGAGCTAAGGCACGAATAAATGAAGAAAGGCGCAGATATCTGCGCCTTTTTTATGGAGTAACGACAATGAAAATACTGCAAATCGCCGTCGGGATTATTCGCAACCCACAGGGTGAAATCTTTATCACCCGGCGCGCAGCCGATGCGCATATGGCTAATAAATGGGAGTTTCCTGGCGGCAAGATTGAAGAAGGCGAAACGCCTGAACAAGCTGTTGTCCGCGAGTTGCACGAAGAAGTGGGTATCAAAGCTGGAACTGTCAGTCTGTTCGACAAGCTGGAATATCGTTTCCCGGACCGCCACATTACGCTCTGGTTTTTTCTTGTAGATCAGTGGGAAGGTGATCCATGGGGAAAAGAGGGACAGCCAGGACGTTGGGTTCATCAGACTCAACTGCTGGCGGATGAGTTCCCGCCAGCCAATGAACCAGTTATCTCAAAACTGGCAAGTATGTGATCGTTCAGAATGTGGCGGGATTACCCGCCACCGCGCAATTTACTGCTGCTCTTCGCTCCAGTCGTCGCTGTCGGAAAGATCTCCTGCACTCGGGATGCGTTTTTCCTCCGCAGCCCATTCACCCAGATCTATTAACTGGCAGCGTTTTGAACAGAACGGACGAAACGGGCTGGTTTCGCTCCATACCACGCTTTTGCCGCAGGTTGGACAATTAACACGCGTTGCGTCTGACATCATTTCTCCTTAACAACAAGCCAGTTCGAAATCCAGGCGTTCCGGAACGATGCCATTTTCACTGTCGAGCGGCAGGAAACGAATCGCAAAACGACTTTTATGACCCGAAATCTGTGGGAAAAGCTGGCTACCTAAGTCCAGATGCAGGCGAAGCAGATCGGCATCTTCACCATTATCCTGGTAAAAACCGTTCAGACTGGTTTGCTTACGGAACGGGGCTGAGTTACGGATCAAATCCAGAATCAGTGACAACGTGTGATTGAGTGGCGTCAGGCTGGACAGCCAGATATTGACCTGCTCGTCACGCTGAACCTGCGGCAAATGAAGCCAGACATGCAAAGTGGGCAAATCAAAGCTGCAACAACCGCCGGGTATACTCAGACGCTGGCGTACCAGGCCGATTAGCCTATCTTCACGCAGAAGCTGCCCAATGCGGGGAGCCGCCATCAGCATGGTGCTGGTCTCTTTTAACTGCTGGCGGATAGCATCGATACGTCCCTGATCAACGCCAGGTACTTCGGCCCAGGCTTTCAATTTACGTTGCTGGCGTTCCAGTTCTTTAAGCAACTCGGTACGCGTGTCACCACGTTCGAAAATATCCAGTAGCTCACCGGCGTTACGGAAGAAATGCAGTGCGTCTGCATGATCGGCAAGAGGAAGGCGAGCTGTCAGTTGCTGGAGCAGGAATTCGATACGTAGCCATGTGCGCATCTTTTCATTGAGCGGGTGTTCAAATAGGACGTGGGTCTGCATTAAGGATTTTCCTGTGAAACTGCCTGCGATGCATAACTCAAATAAGCCGCATGCAGGCGGGCAACATCCGATGCAATTGCATCTGGTGCGCCATTATTGTCAATAATATCATCCGCAACGGCAAGGCGTGCTTCACGTGTCGCTTGCGCCGCCAGAATATGCTCAGCATTTTCACGGCTTACGCCGTCACGCTGCATCGTTCGCAAAATTTGCGTCTCAGGGGAGACGTCGATAACCAATATCCGGTCGGCTTTGTTCTGTAAGTGGTTTTCAACCAACAATGGAACAACCCACAATACATAGGGGGAGGTTGCCTCGGCTATTTGTCTCTGGGTTTGCTGATGTATTAACGGGTGCAGCAAACCATTGAGCCAGGCTTTCTCGACTGGGGAAGCAAAAATCCGTTCGCGTAATAAGCGACGGTTCAGTGAACCCTCCGGTGTGAGGATGTCCGAACCAAAATGTTCCGCGATGGCATGTAATGCAACAGAGCCCGGTTCAACAACCTGACGGGCAATAATATCCGCATCGACAATATCCACCCCTAAACGGGCGAAGGCATCAGCGACCGTACTTTTGCCGCTACCTATACCTCCGGTTAACGCGACCGTATACCCCATAGCGCCTGATCTCAAAAAAGTCGGTGAAAAAAATCATAACCCACACGTTTTCAATTTTGCCAGTTTGCTTTACTCAGGTCGTCAGTAAGCGAAACGCGGAAAAATAACTATGCATTTTCCATCTGAATCAGTAGGTTATAATTTGTGCAAGTCGAACTTACACAAATGCGGCTAATCTTGCCCTTTCACCAGGTAAATTTATAGGATTGTAGCGTAAAAAAAGAGAATTTCGCAGTCTTGCGAAGTCCTGATTAGTGCGTATGATAGCGTCACTGGAGTTGTGTGTTTGCAAGTCTGCGTTGTTCGCCATTAACCCCAGGAATCCGCACATGCGTATTGAAGAAGATCTGAAGTTAGGTTTTAAAGACGTTCTTATCCGCCCTAAACGCTCTACCCTCAAAAGCCGTTCCGATGTTGAGCTGGAACGCGAGTTTACCTTTAAGCATTCAGGTCAGAACTGGTCTGGCGTACCGGTAATTGCTGCCAATATGGACACTGTTGGTACCTTTGCGATGGCGAAAGCGCTGGCTTCGTTCGATATTCTGACTGCGGTGCATAAACATTATTCTGTTGAAGACTGGAAAGCATTTATTCAGCGCGAGTCTGACGATGTTTTGCGCCACGTGATGGTATCAACAGGTACCTCAGATGCCGATTTCGAAAAGACCAAAAAAATTCTTGCGCTGCACTCGCAACTGAATTTTGTATGCATTGATGTTGCCAATGGTTATTCCGAGCATTTCGTGCAGTTCGTGTCGAAAGCACGTGAAACCTGGCCGAATAAAACGATTTGCGCAGGTAACGTCGTGACCGGCGAAATGTGTGAAGAGCTGATCCTTTCCGGTGCGGATATTGTAAAAGTCGGTATTGGCCCAGGCTCTGTATGTACCACACGTGTGAAAACCGGTGTTGGCTATCCTCAGCTTTCAGCTGTTATTGAATGTGCCGACGCGGCGCATGGTTTAGGTGGTCAAATCGTTAGCGATGGCGGTTGTACCGTACCTGGCGATGTGGCGAAAGCCTTTGGTGGCGGCGCTGATTTTGTCATGCTCGGCGGGATGCTGGCAGGGCACGAAGAAAGTGGTGGTACCCTGGTTGAAGAAAACGGTGAAAAATTCATGCTGTTCTATGGCATGAGTTCTGAGTCGGCAATGACCCGTCACGTTGGTGGAGTGGCTCAGTACCGCGCTGCAGAGGGTAAAACCGTTAAGTTGAAATTACGTGGCCCGGTGGAAAATACGGCGCGCGATATCCTTGGTGGCTTGCGTTCAGCCTGTACTTATGTGGGCGCATCTCGTCTGAAAGAGCTGACCAAACGTACGACTTTTATCCGCGTACAGGAGCAAGAAAACCGCGTTTTCAATAGCCTCTAATCGGCTTACAGGCGCAGTTCGCTGCGCCTGTCTCATCCCATTCCACTCATTGCATCTCCCAGATGGAAAATCGGCAGATACATGGCCACAATCAGCGTGCCGACAATAATACCTGTCACCACCAACAGTAATGGTTCCAGCATTGACGCCAGCCCATCAGCCTGGTACTGCGTATGTTCACTATGATGCTTTGCCAGATTCAGTAACATTGCGTCCAGTGCGCCTGAGACTTCCCCCGTACTGACCAGTTGAATGCACAACGGTGTAAAAACCCCTCTGGCACTGAACGCCGCTGAAATCGACAAACCCTGGGTAATATCCCGCTGTATTGCAGCAACTATATCTCGCCACCATGGGCATGTAAGCGTTTCTCTGACGCTTTCCAGACCTTGTAAGAAGGCGATACCAGCTTGCTGCGTCAGCGATAGTACGGTAAAGATCTGGCTGAGTTTCTGCCCAAGAACAAGCCGCCCTGCCAGTGGGCACGCCAGCAGGATACGTTGCTGATAACGCAGCCAGCCGGAATGTTTCTGTAAGCGACCCAGCAGAATTGCCAACATCAGGCTGATAATGACTAAGGGAAGGCTGCCTTGCTGGAGAATATCCGCACATGCCAGTACACCACGCGTGAGCGCAGGCAACGGCGTATTAAATGTCTGGTAAATGGTGGCAAATTCCGGTAGGACGAAATAGATCATCGCCAGTACCACGATAAATGCCAATATCAGAACAATAAGCGGATAGCGCAGCGCTTTTTTTACTTTCCGCGTGAGGGCAAGCTCTGTTTTTTGCTGCGTGGCGAGCTTAAAGCAGCACTCATCCAGCTTTCCCGTAAGTTCACCCGTTCGTATCATTGCCAGGTAAAGCGGCGGGAAGACCTCCGGCCAACGTGATAATGCGCCAGAGAATGTCTCGCCCTGTGCCAGATTTTCTGCCAGCGTCTGTAACAGCGCCTGCCACTGAACAGAAGACTGTTGTTTGGCCAGTAGCTGCAAGCCATCCGGTAACGTCAGACCAGCCTGTAGTAGTGTGGCAAGTTGATGGATGACCTGGCTGCTGTGTTCTGCGTGCCACTGCGCCTGGCGTACCGGGCGACGACGCAGAGAGAGTGGGTGAAGGCATTGCTGTTGCAAAGCGAACAGTACATCGCCGCGCTGTTCCGCCCAACAGGCGCCTTTGTGCCGCTCACCGTTGTCGTCCAGCCCGGACCACTGCCAGAGTTGTTTAGTCGCCATCGGGTATACCCAGTACGCGAACCAACTCTTCAAAAGTAGTGATCCCTTTTTCCACCGCCAGACAACCATTCTGAAATAGTGTCGTCATACCCGATGAACGTGATTGCTTTTCAATGTCGCTGACCGGGAGTCCGCTGGCAATGGCCTGGCGCAGTACACTGTCTATTTCCAGAACCTCAAAGAGCGCTACTCGTCCATAAAATCCGTGATAACAACGTTCACAGCCTTTTGATACCCAGCGTGGTAATGGACGCGGCCAGAGCGCTGTCGGCAGATTCACATCCTCATGCAGCCGGCTGCGGCAATAGGGGCATACTTTTCGCACCAGGCGCTGTGCGACCACCAAAGAGAGTGCGGAGGAGATCATCCAGCGGGCAACCCCCATTTGTTGGATACGCACTAGTGTTTCGGCCGTCGAGTTGGTGTGAAGCGTCGACAGAACCAGATGCCCGGTTTGCGCGGCCGTGATGGCGATTTCAGCTGTTTCGCCATCACGGATCTCGCCGACCATAATGACATCCGGATCCTGGCGTAAAAGTGCACGTAACACGTTCTGGAAGGTCAGCCCTGCGCGTGGGTTGATCTGCGTCTGATTCAGACCCGTAAGCGGGATCTCTATCGGATCTTCTACGCTGCAAAGGTTGATATCAGGCTTATTGCGAGCCTGCAACGCACTGTACAGGGTTACGGTTTTTCCACTGCCCGTGGGGCCTGTAACCAGCAGCAGTCCCTGTGGCTTGTTCAACGCCTGCTGAAATTGCGCCAGTTGGGGTTGGGTCATTCCGAGCTGAGGGAGGTCGAGTGCCTGATTTACCTGATGCAACAGCCGCAGTACGACTTTTTCGCCATGTCGGCACGGTAGGGTGGCTATGCGAAATGAGACATCCTGTCCGTTAAGCGCGATGCTAAACTGCCCGTCTTGCGGCAGCCTGCGTTCGGCAATGTCCAGATTACCCAATACTTTCAGCCGCGCAGTCAGGGTGTTGGCGAGCGCGCTGGAAACCAGAGGCAGAGCATGCAATACGCCGTCAACGCGCAGCCGGATGCGATAGGTATGTTCTGCCGGTTCAAAATGGATATCTGATGCCCTCTGGCTAAGAGCCTGTTGCAGCGTCTGGTCAAGCAACTCGACCGCTGATCCTGAATCTTCGGCGGGCATGAGCGGTTGTCCTTCTGTCGACTGTTGGTGATGGCTGTCCATTTGTTCCTGCGTCCAGCATTCGATATCAATCCGTTTTTGTGTAGCAAAACGTAATGCTTCGAGCAGCTCTGATGAAGGGTCGCCCACGACGGCAATGGTCAGCATCTTTTCGTCACAGTTAAGTAGACAGGCATGGTGACGTTTGCACAGTGTGGTGAGTTTATCCTGGCGCATGGGCTGTCCTTAGTTGTTTCCGCGGAAGACATCTTCACACGCCTGTTTTAGCGTACCGTTATCGGCTACCGTACAGCTGCGTGCCCAGCCCGACATACCATTGCCCGCATTCCACTGCGGCGTCATGACAACGCTCAGGCCAGTAAGGCTTTCCTGTCCGGTGAGGGTAATCACGCCTTTACTGATGGTCATGGCTGAGACATAGCGGGTGGTAGCAGGGGCAGGGATGCCGTTAGTGTTGCCATCACAACCCGTGACGCCGCCACGGTCCAGCGCGCATAGCTCAACGGCTGTTCGGTAGGGGATAAAGGTTTGCAGCATGTCGGTGAGAGCGGCTTTACGCAGGTAGTTCTGATATGCCGGAATACCGATCGCGCTCAAAATCGCAATAATGCCAATGACCACCATCAATTCGATAAGGGTGAAGCCTCGTTGTTTGTCCATTATTCGCTCCTTAAGTTAGATGGCGCTACTTTGGCAAACATAAGGAATAACCAGCGAGGGGCAAAAAACAAAACGGGAACGGGTCTTCAGCCGTTATTGAAGAGATTGCAGAACTGAACAACAAGTTTGCGAGGCCTGACGAACAATGAGTCACAAAGCGGCGTAAAAGCTTTACCTGACAGAGGAAACAGAGAAGGATAAGCCCGACAGACAGAGGCCATCGGGCCCATGGGGATCAGCGAAAACGCATCGACAGGTCCAACGCGTGAACATGCTTGGTCAGCGCACCGACGGAGATGAAATCGACGCCCGTTTCGGCAAATTCCCGGATAGTCTCAAATGTGACGTTACCGGAAACTTCAAGACGCGCCTGACCATGGGTACGTTTAACCGCTTCGCGCATCATCGGGGTATCGAAGTTGTCCAGCATGATGATATCGGCACCGGCTTTCAGCGCATCATCCAGCTCTTCCAGGGTTTCCACTTCCACTTCAACTGGAACGTCAGGATGCAGCCAGAAGGCTTTCTCTACGGCCTGGCGAACGGAGCCAGCAGCGATAATATGGTTTTCTTTAATCAGGAACGCGTCGGACAGCCCGAGGCGATGATTCGCGCCACCGCCGCACAGTACCGCATATTTCAGTGCGGTACGCAGGCCTGGCAGGGTTTTACGCGTATCCAGCAACTGCGTTTTGGTCCCGTCCAGCAAGGTGACATAGCGGCGAACTTCACTGGCAACACCAGACAACGTTTGCACAAAGTTAAGCGCCGTACGTTCACCGGTTAGCAAAACGCGGGAGGGGCCTTCCAGTTCAAATAGTGGCTGGTTCGGCGTCACAGCATCGCCATCAGCGACATGCCAGGTGATGCGAACATCGTCGCCAGCCAACTGAATAAAGACCTCTTCAACCCAGCGCTTGCCACAAAATACGCCTTCTTCGCGGGTAATAATCACCGCATGGGAGCGGTTATCCGGTGGCAATAATTGCGCAGTAATATCGTTGTTCGCATCCACTTCACCGCCTAAATCTTCGCGCAGGGCCTGCGCGACAGCAGCGGGGATGTCCAGTTCAATGCGTTGCAAAAGCGCGTCACGTCGAAGATCGGGGTTGTAACGGCGAGGCGGCATGATAAAACTCCAAAAAGGGTAACGAATCAGAAAGTTAGACAGTGTCCTGTCATTGATCGTTTCGTCAACGTACAATGACCGGACAGCGTCTGAACATGCTACTCTAGAGCGTGTTTGAGCACCATAATTAAGGAGATCCTGCATGCAGTTAAATGAGGGCTGGCTGGCGGATGCGCGGCGCGTACCTTCTCCGCACTTTGATTGCCGCCCGGATGGTGAAACGCCTTCGTTGCTCGTGGTCCACAATATCAGCCTGCCTCCCGGCGAATTTGGCGGACCGTGGATCGATGCGCTGTTTACCGGTACGTTGGATCCAGACGCACATCCTTTTTTTGCCGGGATCGTTCATCTGCGCGTCTCTGCTCATTGCCTGATTCGTCGCGACGGTGAGGTTGTTCAGTATGTTCCGTTTGATAAGCGAGCCTGGCATGCAGGGGTTTCACGTTATCAGGGGCGGGAACGCTGCAATGATTTTTCCATCGGTATTGAGCTGGAAGGCACCGACAATCAGCCCTACACCGACGCCCAATACCAGCAACTGGCGAACATTACTCACGCTTTGATTGCGCTATATCCCGGGATTGCCAACAACATGACCGGTCACAGCGATATCGCTCCTGAGCGCAAAACCGATCCTGGCCCTGCATTTGACTGGCCAAGGTTTCGCGGGCTGGTGGCGGGAGAATCAGATAAGGAGATGTCATGACACTGTTTACCATGCTGCTGGTTCTTATTTCCGAGCGGCTTTTTAAACTCGGGGAACACTGGCAACTGGATCATCGCCTGGAAGTGTTATTCCGGCGGGTCAAACACTACTCTGTGCTGAGAACGTTGCTGATGGCGGTGCTCGCCATGCTGGTAACGTTCCTCATTTTGCAGGTACTGGAGGGGCTATTTTTCAATGTGCCGCTGCTGGTGGTGTGGATCCTGCTGGGATTGTTGTGCATCGGTGCCGGAAAAGTGCGTCTGCATTACCATGCTTACCTCAAAGCGGCGGCACGCAATGATAGCCATGCCCATAACGCGATGGCGAATGAGCTCACGTTGATTCACGGTATACCGCCGGGCTGTGATGAACGGGAGTATCTGCGTGAACTGCAAAATGCGCTTTTGTGGATCAACTTTCGTTATTATCTGGCACCGCTGTTCTGGTTTATCGTGGGTGGAATATGGGGGCCTGTGACGCTGGTTGGTTACGGCTTTTTGCGTGCATGGCAGTCGTGGCTGGCACGTTATCAGACCCCGAATGAACGCCAACAGTCCGGGATCGATGCTATTTTACACGTGCTGGACTGGATCCCGGTGCGCCTGGCGGGTGTGGTTTATGCGTTAATTGGTCACGGTGAGAAGGCGCTACCAGCGTGGTTTGCCTCGCTGACCGACCGACATTCTTCCCAATATCATGTACTAACGCGCCTCGCCCAGTTCTCGTTGGCCCGCGAACCGCATATGGATAAAGTCGCGACACCAAAAGCCGCTGTATCGATGGCTAAAAAGACCTCATTTGTCATGGTGGTTGTGGTGGCGCTGTTAACCATTTACGGCACGCTGATGTAGCCGCGTGCCGTTATGCTCATAGCGTGTCCGCAGGCGGGATGCCGAAATCTGGCATCCCGTTTTCTTGCCAGCGAATCAGCTTCAGACGGGTATGGCGATTAGGATCGTAAAGCGGGTCGCCTTCAATCTCCGTATAGTTTCGCGCATGGTAGACCAGCACATCTTCACCGTCCGCGGTTTGGGTAAAGCTGTTATGGCCGGGGCCATATTGCCGGTTCTCATAACTGGTTCGGAATACCGGTTGCGGTGATTTATGCCAGTTGGCCGCGACCAGCGGGTCAGCGTTAATATCAATCCACAACAGTCCCAGACAGTAGTTTTCATCCGTGGCGCTGGCAGAGTAACTGATAAATAGCCTGTCGCCGTGAAACAGCACCGCCGGACCTTCGTTTACCAGAAAACCTCTGCATTCCCAGTCGTACTCCGGCTTGCTCAGTAATACAGGCTCGCCTTTTAACGTCCAGGGATTTTCCATCTCCGCAATATAGAGGTTTGAATTGCCGGTAATCTCGGGTGATTTTTGCGCCCACAGGTACCAGCGTTTACCCTGATGAACAAAGGTTGTGGCATCCAGTGCGAAGGTATCGAACGGGGTTTTCACCTGGCCTTTTTCCCTCCAGGCCCCGCTAAGGGGATCGGCATCGGTGCACTCCAGCACAAACATCCGGTGCTGGAACATGTTCAGCGCATCCAGCGCTTTCGTCCAGGTGGCGGCAAAATAGAGATACCATTTACCGTCAATATAATGGAGTTCAGGCGCCCAGATGAGTTCACTCATTGGTCCGGTAGCCGGCTTACGCCAGACGGTGACGCCTTGCGCTTCGCGCAACCCTTCCAGGGTACTGGCCCGGCGGATTTCCAGCCGGTCATACTCCGGGACTGAGGCGACAAAATAATAATTGCCATCATGACGCAAAATATACGGGTCGGCGCGTTGCTCAATAAAGGGATTCGGCCAGTTCATTATGCTTTCCTTACGTGTTCACCCACAGGCATGCCCGGGTTCTCACTTAGTTCATGATAATTGATGCGGCGTTTTTCCAGGTCGGCCTGGATAGTTTTCATCAGTTCCCGATCAACTTTCAGCAGACGTACAACCCCTGCGGTAATGAGATATCCCACGCCAGGTATAACGGTGAACAGCAGTACGATGCCATTGATAGCGCTGGCGCTCTGCGCTTTGGCACCTGCATCATAACCGTACCAGGAGAGCAAAAAGCCTACCATAGCACCTGCAACCGCCAGCCCCACTTTCAGGAAGAACAGGTTGCCGGAGAAGCTGATTCCGGTGATACGTTTACCGGTTTTCCACTCACCGTAATCGTCTACATCGGCCATTAGCGACCAGTGCAGCGGGGAGGGGATCTGATGGAGAATATTCAACAGGAAGTAGAGCACCACAATCATGACTGTGGCTTTCGGATCGAAAAAGTAGAAGGCGCAGGAGAAAATCGCCAGTGCGATATTTGTCCAGAAGAAGACTTTCAGCTTGCACCAGCGGTCGGTCAGGACTTTTGCCAGCATGCTACCGAGCATCATGCCGATAACGCCCAGGCTGATAAAGAGAGTGGCAAAGTGCGTGCTTTGCCCCATGACCCAGGTCACGTAGTACATGGTTGCGGCCATGCGAATAAAGCCCGGGCAGACGTTACACAGCGTGAGCAGCAAAATGCGCACCCACTGATCGTTCTTCCAGACATCCTTCATGTCCTTTTTCATATCGTCATTGGTGGGGACCGCCGGACGAACACGCTCGCGGACCGTAGCGAAACAGAACAGGAACATACACATGCCGATAAACGCCAGCACCGTCATCGCCATTTGATAGCCTTTGGCTTTGTCTTCACCGCCAAACCATTCGGCCATCGGAAGTAACGTTAATGACAGCAGCAGAGTGGCAATGCCCACTAGCACAAAACGATAAGACTGGCAGGCCACTCGCTCTTTCGGATCATTGGTTATTACGCCGCCTAACGAGCAGTAAGGGATATTGATTGCGGTGTAGGTCAGCGAGAGCAGGAAGTAGGTGATAAAGGCATAGATAACTTTGCTGTTGTAGGTCCAGTCCGGCGTGGTAAACATCAACACACTGAATACGGCGTAGGGTAAGGCAATCCATAAAAGCCATGGACGAAAGCGTCCGTACTTGCTTTGCGTTCGGTCAGCAATCGCCCCCATGATCGGGTCGGTGATGGCATCTATCACGCGTATTGAGAGTAATAACACGCCTACCAGAGCAGGCGCCAGACCGAAAATATCCGTATAAAAATAGTTAACAAACAGCATGATGGCGCCAAAGATGATGTTACATCCGGCATCGCCCATGCCATAGCCGATTTTCTCTTTAACAGACAGTTTACTGTTGTCCATTGACGCTACTCCCGGTGAGTTTTGGGAATAATTATTTGCCTGCTAAAGGTAATTTGCGTGACAGGATGTTGGCGGGAACATGGACAAAACAGCTACATCGGGGAAAGTGTGAGTTTGGTTACATTTCAATAATAACCCTCTCCCGGGCGGGAGAGGGTCGGGCAAAATTAGTGAGCTTTCACCGCTTTTGCGCTTTTCTCTTTGAACATATAGCCGATGCCAAGGACGACAAGCCATACCGGGATCAGGTAGACGGAGATAGCCATACCGTCAGTCATCAGCATAATGACCAGAACGGCCGCCATAAACAGCAGACAAATCCAGTTACCTAACGGGTATAAAAGCGCCGGGAAACGCGGCGTCACGCCTTGCTGCTGCTTAGCTTTGCGGAACTTCATATGCGCCAGGCTAATCATCGCCCAGTTGATAACCAGGGCAGATACTACCAGCGCCATCAGCAGGCCAAATGCAGATTCAGGTGCCATATAGTTAATCAGTACGCACAGCGCAGTGACCACAGCGGAAACCAGTATGGTATTAACCGGAACGCCACGTTTGTCCACGGAAAGCAGCATTTTGGGGGCGTTACCCTGTTGCGCCAGGCCGAACAGCATACGGCTGTTACAGTATACGCAACTGTTATAAACAGACAGCGCGGCCGTCAGCACGACGATATTCAGTGCATTCGCTACGAAGGTGTCACCCAGCTCGTGGAAAATCAGTACGAACGGGCTGGTATCAGCGGTAACGCGCGTCCACGGCAGCAGAGAAAGCAGGACAGCCAGTGAGCCCACATAGAAAATCAGAATGCGGTAGATAACCTGGTTGGTAGCTTTTGGAATGCTCTGCTCCGGGTTGTCTGCTTCTGCGGCGGTGATCCCCACCAGCTCCAGACCACCGAAGGAGAACATGATGATGGCCATCATCATCACCAGCCCTGAGATACCGTGCGGCAAGAACCCGCCTTGCTCCCACAGGTTGCGTACGGTTGCCTGTGGGCCCGCGCTGCCGCTGAACAGTAGCCAGCCGCCGAACAGGATCATCGCCACTACGGCAACCACTTTAATAATGGCGAACCAGAACTCCATCTCACCAAATACTTTGACGTTAGTGAGGTTAATGGCGTTGATAATAACGAAGAAGGCCGCAGCGGAGGCCCATGTTGGGATTTCCGGCCACCAGAACTGGATATATTTACCGACAGCGGTCAGCTCCGCCATCGCAACCAGCACGTACAGCACCCAGTAGTTCCAGCCGGAAGCAAAACCCGCGAAATTACCCCAGTATTTGTATGCAAAGTGGCTAAATGAGCCTGCAACCGGCTCTTCAACGACCATCTCGCCCAACTGACGCATAATCAGAAAAGCGATGAAACCTGCAATGGCATAACCCAGGATAATACCTGGCCCTGCAGAATTGATGACTGAAGCGCTGCCCAGAAACAGGCCAGTCCCGATAGCGCCGCCCAGCGCAATAAGCTGAATATGGCGGTTCTTAAGGCCGCGCTTAAGCTGATCGCCGTGCTGTTGACCTTCCATCATGAAACCTCGTGTGTGGTTATTATGTCTACGCTGTTGTCTGCGTGTAAGGGAGAAATTCCATTTATTGTATTTTTTTATTTACGAAATGCTGACATGAATTTGCACTCATCCCTTTCGTGAAGCTCAGAATAGTGGTAAGCGCTGGCGTTTGCACCTGCTTTATGAAGGTGAGATGACGACTTGCATAAAAAGAAACCATTTGTAAATCGCCCCGGCTTAGGTCGTTTTATAATCCATTGGGTGTTTATGCAGTTATTTGGCTTAAGTATGCAAAAATATTCACACTGAATCGGTTCAAATTTGTTTGAGCGCGTTTCAATAAAGTTAAAATTGCCTCTTTAGGGGTAAAGGAGTCATTTGTGCAAGGTTACATGTTTGAAACGTTATTTCTGTAACGTTGTTAAAATGTGCAGTGTTTACTGATTTCAATCAAAACCTGTATGGACATAAGGTGAATACTTTGTTACTTTAGCGTCACGAATATGAAATTGGTAAGACCAATTTACTCCGGGCGAATGGTAGAGACAGGGAACAATGGCCTACAGCAAAATCCGCCAGCCAAAACTATCCGATGTGATTGAGCAGCAACTGGAGTTTTTGATTCTTGAGGGGACTTTACGCCCCGGTGAAAAATTGCCTCCAGAACGCGAACTGGCCAAACAGTTCGACGTTTCACGTCCTTCACTGCGCGAGGCCATTCAGCGTCTCGAAGCGAAAGGGCTCCTGCTGCGTCGCCAGGGTGGCGGTACGTTTGTTCAAAGCAGCCTCTGGCAGAGCTTCAGCGATCCGCTGGTTGAGTTGCTCTCCGATCATCCCGAATCCCAGTTTGATTTGCTCGAGACGCGTCACGCACTGGAAGGCATTGCCGCTTATTACGCCGCATTACGTAGCACGGATGAAGACAAGGTACGCATTGGCGAACTGCATCAGGCGATTGAACTGGCGCAGCAGTCCGGCGACCTCGACGCGGAATCGAACGCCGTCGTGCAATATCAAATCGCTGTAACCGAAGCGGCACATAATGTTGTGCTTTTACATCTGCTTCGTTGCATGGAACCCATGTTGGCACAGAATGTTCGTGAGAATTTCGAGTTACTCTACGCGCGCCGCGAAATGCTGCCGCTGGTGAGTAAGCACCGCAGCAGTATCTTTGCAGCCATTATGGCGGGCGAGCCTGAAGAAGCGCGTGAAGCCTCTCATCGCCACCTGGCCTTTATCGAAGAGATCTTGCTGGATCGCAGCCGTGAGCAGAGCCGTCGTGAACGCTCGCTCCGTCGGCTGGAACAGAGAAAGAATTAGCATTTTCTGGTGGAGTTTGTGCCGGAAGAGTTGTAACCGGAGCGCCAAAAATTTAGAGCGCGGCAACTAAACGCAGAACCTGTCTTATTGCTCTTTTAGTTGTTCAAAATCATTCGGGTTGTATCGCGGCGGCAAAGGCGCACGTCATCACGAGCATAGTGAACTATGTGACTGGTGCGAGGAAGCGCAGTCAACAAAGAGACAATCTGAGGTATGAAGAACAAAGAGAGCAATGGGACAGGTTCCAGCTAAATCAACGTATTAGATAGATAAGGAATACCCCCCATGTCAGAACGTTTCCAAAATGACGTGGATCCGATTGAAACTCGCGACTGGCTACAGGCGATCGAATCGGTAATCCGTGAAGAAGGTGTTGAGCGTGCTCAGTATCTGATTGACCAGCTGCTTTCCGAAGCCCGCAAAGGGGGCGTGAAAGTCGCCGCTGGTACCGGAGCTAGCAACTATGTCAACACTATTGCCGTTGAAGATGAACCGGAATACCCGGGTAATCTGGAGCTGGAACGTCGTATTCGCTCGGCAATTCGCTGGAACGCCATCATGACGGTTCTGCGCGCTTCCAAGAAAGATCTGGAACTGGGTGGCCACATGGCGTCCTTCCAGTCTTCCGCAACTGTTTACGAAGTGTGCTTCAACCATTTCTTCCGTGCAGCCAACGAGAAAGACGGCGGCGATCTGGTGTACTTCCAGGGCCACATCTCTCCGGGCATCTATGCACGTGCCTTCCTGGAAGGTCGTCTGACTGAAGAGCAGATGAACAATTTCCGTCAGGAAGTTCATGGCAAAGGCCTCTCTTCCTACCCGCACCCGAAACTGATGCCGGAATTCTGGCAGTTCCCGACCGTATCTATGGGTCTGGGCCCTATCGGTGCTATCTATCAGGCTAAATTCCTGAAATACCTGGAACACCGTGGTCTGAAAGATACCTCTGAGCAAACCGTTTACGCCTTCCTGGGCGACGGTGAGATGGATGAGCCGGAATCGAAAGGTGCGATTACCATCGCGACCCGTGAGAAGCTGGATAACCTGTGCTTCATCATCAACTGTAACCTGCAGCGTCTGGATGGCCCGGTAACCGGTAACGGTAAGATCATCAACGAACTGGAAGGCATCTTCGCAGGTGCTGGCTGGAACGTTATCAAAGTCATGTGGGGTTCCCGTTGGGACGAACTGCTGCGTAAAGACACCAGCGGTAAACTGATCCAGCTGATGAACGAAACTGTTGACGGTGATTACCAGACCTTTAAATCCAAAGACGGTGCCTACGTGCGTGAGCACTTCTTCGGTAAATATCCAGAAACCGCAGCCCTGGTTGCAGACTGGACTGATGAGCAGATCTGGGCCCTGAACCGTGGTGGTCACGATCCGAAGAAAATCTACGCTGCACTGAAAAAAGCGCGTGAAACCAAAGGTAAAGCAACTGTAATCCTGGCCCACACCATCAAAGGTTACGGCATGGGTGATACCGCAGAAGGTAAAAACATCGCGCACCAGGTTAAGAAAATGAACATGGACGGCGTGCGTTATATTCGCGACCGTTTCAATGTGCCAGTCACCGATGAGCAGGTTGAAAAACTGTCTTACCTGACCTTCCCGGAAGGCTCTGAAGAGTACAAGTACCTGCACGAACGTCGTCAGGCGCTGAAAGGCTACCTGCCTGCTCGTCAGCCTAAATTCACCGAGAAGCTGGAACTGCCAGCACTGGAAGACTTCTCTCAACTGCTGGAAGAGCAGAATAAAGAGATCTCCACTACTATCGCCTTCGTTCGTGCCCTGAACGTGATGCTCAAGAACAAGTCGATCAAAGATCGTCTGGTACCGATCATCGCTGACGAAGCGCGTACCTTTGGTATGGAAGGTCTGTTCCGTCAGATCGGTATCTACAGCCCGAACGGCCAGCAGTACACCCCGCAGGACCGTGAGCAGGTTGCATACTACAAAGAAGACGAGAAAGGTCAGATCCTGCAGGAAGGTATCAACGAGCTGGGCGCAGGCGCATCCTGGCTGGCTGCTGCGACTTCATACAGCACCAACAACCTGCCGATGATTCCGTTCTACATTTACTACTCCATGTTCGGGTTCCAGCGTATTGGTGACCTGTGCTGGCAGGCAGGCGACCAGCAGGCTCGCGGCTTCCTGATTGGTGGTACTTCCGGTCGTACGACCCTGAACGGTGAAGGTCTGCAGCACGAAGATGGTCACAGCCACATTCAGTCTCTGACTATCCCGAACTGTATCTCTTACGATCCGTCTTACGCGTACGAAGTGGCAGTCATCATGCATGACGGTCTGACCCGTATGTACGGTGAAGCGCAAGAGAACATTTACTACTACATCACCACGCTGAACGAAAACTACCACATGCCGGCAATGCCAGCAGGTGCCGAGGAAGGTATCCGTAAAGGTATCTACAAACTCGAAACTATCGAAGGTAGCAAAGGTAAAGTTCAGCTGCTGGGCTCCGGTTCTATCCTGCGTCACGTTCGTGAAGCAGCGCAGATCCTGGCGAAAGACTATGGCGTAGGTTCTGATGTGTACAGCGTCACTTCCTTCACTGAACTGGCGCGTGATGGCCAGGATTGTGAGCGCTGGAACATGCTGCACCCGCTGGAAACTCCACGCGTTCCGTACATCGCTCAGGTGATGAACGATGCGCCGGCTGTTGCATCTACTGACTATATGAAACTGTTCGCAGAGCAGGTTCGTACTTATGTACCGGCTGATGATTACCGCGTACTGGGTACTGACGGCTTCGGCCGCTCTGACAGCCGTGAAAATCTGCGTCACCACTTTGAAGTTGATGCTTCTTATGTGGTTGTAGCAGCACTGGGCGAACTGGCTAAACGTGGCGAAATCGACAAGAAAGTGGTTGCGGAAGCAATTACCAAATTCAACATCGATGCAGAAAAAGTTAACCCACGTCTGGCGTAAGAGGTAAAGAGATAATGGCTATCGAAATCAAAGTACCGGACATCGGGTCTGATGAAGTAGAAATCACCGAGATTCTGGTCAAAGTGGGCGACAAGGTTGAAGCAGAACAGTCGCTGATCACTGTAGAAGGCGACAAAGCCTCTATGGAAGTCCCGTCTCCGCAGGCTGGCGTCGTTAAAGAAATTAAAGTTTCTGTTGGCGACAAAACCGAGACTGGCAAACTGATTATGATTTTCGATTCCGCCGACGGTGCAGCAGCTGCTGCACCTGCTAAGGCAGAAGAGAAGAAAGAAGCCGCTCCGGCCGCTGCAGCACCTGCAGCCGCAAGCGCGAAAGAAGTCCATGTACCGGATATCGGCGGTGATGAAGTAGAAGTCACTGAAATCATGGTTAAAGTCGGCGACACCGTTGCCGCCGAGCAGTCTCTGATCACTGTAGAAGGCGATAAAGCCTCTATGGAAGTTCCGGCGCCGTTCGCGGGTGTTGTGAAAGAGATCAAAATCAGCACCGGTGACAAAGTTTCTACCGGTTCTCTGATCATGATCTTCGAAGTGGCAGGTGCTGCACCTGCTGCTGGCGAGGCTAAACCGCAGGTTAAAGAAGAAGCGGCTACCGCTCCGGCTGCTGCGGCGGGTGCGAAAGACGTTAACGTACCGGATATCGGCGGTGACGAAGTTGAAGTGACCGAAGTGATGGTGAAAGTAGGCGACAAAGTTGCCGCTGAGCAGTCACTGATCACCGTTGAAGGCGACAAAGCTTCTATGGAAGTGCCTGCACCGTTCGCGGGCGTGGTGAAAGAGCTGAAAGTTAACGTTGGCGACAAAGTTTCTACCGGCTCTCTGATCATGGTCTTCGAAGTGGAAGGCGCTGCGCCTGCTGCGGCTCCGGCTGCTGCACCTGCCGCGGCTGCCCCGGCCCCGGCCGCTCAGGCTGCTAAACCTGCCGCTGCTCCGGCAGCGAAAGCCGAAGGCAAATCTGAGTTTGCTGAAAACGACGCTTACATTCACGCGACTCCGCTAATTCGCCGCCTGGCGCGCGAATTTGGTGTAAATCTGGCGAAAGTGAAGGGCACTGGCCGTAAAGGTCGTATCCTGCGTGAAGACGTTCAGACTTACGTGAAAGAGGCTATCAAGCGTGCAGAAGCCGCGCCTGCTGCCGCTACCGGTGGCGGTATCCCGGGCATGCTGCCGTGGCCGAAAGTCGACTTCAGCAAGTTTGGTGAAATCGAAGAAGTGGAACTGGGCCGTATCCAGAAAATCTCTGGTGCTAACCTGAGCCGTAACTGGGTAATGATCCCGCACGTTACGCACTTCGACAAAACCGATATCACCGATCTGGAAGCGTTCCGTAAACAGCAGAATGCCGAAGCTGAGAAACGTAAACTGGACGTGAAATTCACCCCGGTTGTCTTCATCATGAAAGCCGTTGCCGCTGCTCTGGAACAGATGCCGCGCTTCAACAGCTCTCTGTCCGAAGACGGTCAGCGCCTGACTTTGAAAAAATACATCAACATCGGTGTTGCGGTTGATACCCCGAACGGTCTGGTTGTTCCGGTCTTTAAAGACGTGAATAAGAAGAGCGTTACCGAGCTGTCTCGTGAGCTGACGGTCATCTCCAAAAAAGCGCGTGATGGCAAGCTGACTGCTGGCGAAATGCAGGGCGGTTGTTTCACTATCTCCAGCATCGGCGGCCTGGGTACTACCCACTTCGCACCGATTGTTAACGCGCCGGAAGTGGCTATTCTGGGTGTTTCCAAGTCTGCGATGGAGCCGGTCTGGAACGGTAAAGAGTTCGTTCCGCGTCTGATGATGCCGATCTCTCTGTCCTTCGACCACCGCGTGATTGACGGTGCTGATGGTGCGCGCTTCATTACCATCATCAACAACATGCTGTCTGACATCCGTCGTCTGGTGATGTAATCGAAAAGCCGGCCTGACGGCCGGCTTTTTTGCTTTTAATCTCATAATGTCTGTGAGGTTATTAGCGAATCGAGAATTCGTGAGCCGTTTGTTGTTTCAAAATTGTTAACATTTTTGTAAACTGCGGGCGGATAGAACGTCCCGGTGGATAAAGGGCGACAAGTACCTGACTGCCGGAAATCAATAAGAGGTCATGATGAGTACTGAAATCAAAACTCAGGTCGTGGTACTTGGGGCAGGCCCGGCAGGTTACTCTGCTGCCTTCCGTTGCGCTGATTTAGGTCTGGAAACCGTCATCGTAGAACGTTACAACACTCTCGGCGGTGTTTGCCTGAACGTCGGCTGTATCCCTTCTAAAGCGCTGCTGCACGTAGCAAAAGTTATTGAAGAAGCTAAAGCGCTGGCGACTCACGGTATCGTATTTGGTGAGCCGCAGACTGATATCGATAAAATCCGTACCTGGAAAGAGAAAGTTATCACTCAACTGACCGGCGGCCTGGCAGGCATGGCGAAAGGTCGTAAAGTGAAAGTGGTTAACGGTCTGGGTAAATTCACCGGAGCAAACACCCTGGAAGTTGAAGGCGAAAACGGCAAAACCGTGATCAACTTTGACAACGCCATCATCGCAGCGGGCTCCCGTCCGATTGAACTGCCGTTCATTCCGCATGAAGACCCGCGCGTATGGGACTCTACCGACGCACTGGAACTGAAAACCGTTCCTAAACGCCTGCTGGTTATGGGTGGCGGTATCATCGGTCTGGAAATGGGTACCGTGTACCATGCGCTGGGTTCAGAAATTGACGTGGTTGAAATGTTCGACCAGGTTATCCCGGCTGCTGACAAAGACATCGTGAAAGTCTTCACCAAACGCATCAGCCAGAAATTCAACCTGATGCTGGAAACCAAAGTGACTGCCGTTGAAGCGAAAGAAGACGGTATTTACGTTTCTATGGAAGGCAAAAAAGCTCCGTCTGAACCACAGCGTTACGATGCGGTGCTGGTGGCTATCGGCCGCGTACCGAACGGTAAACTGCTGGATGCAGGTCAGGCGGGTGTAGAAGTTGACGAGCGTGGCTTTATCCGCGTTGACAAACAGCTGCGCACCAACGTACCGCACATCTATGCTATCGGCGATATCGTCGGTCAGCCGATGCTGGCGCACAAAGGTGTTCACGAAGGTCATGTTGCCGCCGAAGTTATCGCCGGTAAAAAACACTACTTCGACCCGAAA
This sequence comes from Phytobacter palmae, assembly GCA_900112785.1. Taxonomy (GTDB): domain Bacteria; phylum Pseudomonadota; class Gammaproteobacteria; order Enterobacterales; family Enterobacteriaceae; genus Phytobacter; species Phytobacter palmae. The sequence goes on from FONB01000001.1 coordinate 517,377, forward strand.
GTTATCCCGTCTATCGCTTACACCGAGCCAGAAGTTGCATGGGTAGGCCTGACCGAGAAAGAAGCGAAAGAGAAAGGCATCAGCTACGAAACCGCCACCTTCCCGTGGGCTGCTTCTGGCCGTGCTATCGCCTCCGACTGCGCTGACGGTATGACCAAACTGATTTTCGATAAAGAAACTCACCGCGTAATCGGTGGTGCGATTGTCGGTACCAACGGCGGCGAGCTGCTGGGTGAGATCGGTCTGGCTATCGAAATGGGCTGTGACGCAGAAGATATCGCACTGACTATCCACGCGCACCCGACGCTGCACGAGTCAGTTGGCCTCGCGGCCGAAGTGTTCGAAGGTAGTATCACTGACCTGCCGAACCCGAAAGCGAAGAAAAAATAATTTCGCCTTCTACTAAGCGCCTCCCCGGAGGCGTTTTTTTTTGCCCGCCGCCTGAGAATAAATTCATAATTTCTCCATTTTGGTATAAATAATGCGCGCGATCTGCCGATGTATATACTCCATACCTTATCGATGAGAGAGGGAGTTTCATCGTCATGATCACTGGCATCAACAACAAGACGTTTCTGACCACGCTGTCACATCTTGCGTCCTCTGTCGGCAACTCCTCACCGACAGTGAAATCCAACGCCTCGGCATTGCCTGCTGCGGCATCCGCTTCTGCAAAAGTGATTTTCGGTAGCCAGACGGCAGAAATTGCCGCCGTCTACTCCATGTCGCCAACCAAAATTAGCGACGCTGCGAAAGCGTCCACGCAAGCGGACAGTGCGCTTTCGGGGCTGATGCAGCTAGGGTTGAGCAGTGAAGGCGTATCCTCGTTAAGCGGGCTGGGGGGATTACTGCTCAGCAACTACGCCGATAATCAGGGCGATGTGAGTCAGGCGCTCACCAGCCTCGGGCTGGATAACAACATAAGTTTCTCAACAAAATCCGCCGTGTCGCTGAATATCACGACGCAATCAGGGTCTGTTGTCCACCTGAATCTGACGCGTCAGAGCGATGGTATTGCGGTGGAGCTCACAACCGAGGGCGGTAAAGCCAGCGATGACGAAGCGGCAGAGATTGCGAAATTAGGAAATGCTTTCCAGTCTGCGCTTAATGGTTTGAGTGAGAAGCCACCGAGAATGGACGTTTCTGGCTTGACGCAATTTGACACATCTCTCATCAAATCTGTCGATCTCAAAACCGATCTCAGCCGTGGCGATTTGTCGCAGCAATCCCTTAATTTCCATGCGGATGCCAGTGAACGCTGGATTGGCTACCAGGATAATAATTTCTCGCTGAAAATGACCAGCGATACGTCTAATCCGTCTCTGGTGGGCAATACGGCTGAACAACAGGCGGCCTTAAACGCCTGGGACAGCAAGTTTGATAAAGCACGTCGTGATGGCCACGGCGATAGCGATCAAATGGCGATGCTTAAATCCGCCTTCCATGCGCTGAATAAGACGCAGCCCAAAGAGAGCCACAAGGCTAACTCAACGGGCGCAATTCAGATGGGCGGTGATGGCAAGGTACAGATCCGGGGGCTGAACGATTTCTCTCTGTCGCTGACGGAAACTGAGAAAGCCATCAACCCGTATCGTATGGATGAGAAAGAGAGCTTCGCGTATCAGGCATCACAATCTACACAACAGAGTACAGCCCATGATGGTTCGCTGAGCGTCAAGCAGACGCTTCACACGCATCTGACCGCATCCTGGTATCAGGCGCTGGACCCGGCCACACCGCTTTCGCTCAACTCAAGCAAAAACTCACAGAATTATCTGTACCACACTGTAGATAATGAAGAGACCAGCGCCACCACCCTTAATTACAATGCGAAAGGCTACCTCGCCAGTATTGGTAACTATACGCAGGTGAATAATGTCGAAACGGTGCGTAAATATGTTTTGGGCGAGCTGGTAGACAAGACCATCACACCAGAGAAGTATGAGCGCAATAACTTACTCAATATGTTAAAAAACGAGTAACGCTTTTCTGATACGGCCCTGCGGGGCCGTATTCCATGGTTTCTACCGTTTTTTGTGTGCCTTAAAAAGACGATTTCCTCTGCTTTATCCTGCCCTTAACGATTCAGCTAATTTTTAATGTTGCTTTTTTGTAAACAGATTAACACCCCCTGAAAATCCTGCTATCCTGCGCGTTGCGGTATTGCGGATTTACCCTACAAACTGCTGTCTCACAGGAGCGTGAAGAGAATCGCCTGCCGCATTATGACAATGAGAGCGAGGAGAACCGTCGTGCTAGTAGAATACCGTAAGCACGTAGCCGAACGTGCCGCTGAGGGAATTGCGCCAAAACCGCTAGATGCAACCCAAATGGCAGCACTTGTTGAGCTGCTGAAAAACCCGCCTGCTGGCGAAGAAGATTTCCTGTTAGACCTCCTGACCAACCGTGTCCCGCCAGGCGTTGATGAAGCTGCCTATGTTAAAGCGGGTTTCCTTGCTGCGATTACCAAAGGTGAAACCACCTCTCCGCTGGTTACCCCGGAAAAAGCCATCGAATTGCTGGGTACCATGCAGGGTGGTTATAACATTCATCCGCTGATTGACGCGCTGGATAACGACAAGCTGGCGCCCGGTGCCGCGAAAGCGCTCTCCCATACCCTGCTGATGTTCGATAATTTCTATGACGTCGAAGAAAAAGCGAAAGCGGGTAATGCTTATGCGCAGCAGGTACTGAAATCCTGGGCTGATGCCGAGTGGTTCCTGAGCCGTCCGGCACTGGCAGAAAAAATTACTGTTACCGTCTTCAAAGTGACCGGTGAGACCAACACCGATGACCTGTCTCCGGCACCGGATGCCTGGTCGCGTCCGGATATCCCGCTGCATGCCCTGGCGATGCTGAAAAACGCCCGTGAAGGTATCGAGCCGGATCAGCCAGGCGCCGTTGGCCCAATCAAACAGATTGAAGCCCTGCAACAGAAAGGTTTCCCGCTGGCGTACGTTGGCGACGTTGTGGGTACCGGTTCATCCCGTAAATCCGCCACCAACTCCGTACTGTGGTTCATGGGTGATGATATTCCTTATGTACCGAACAAACGCGGCGGCGGCCTGGTGCTGGGCGGTAAAATCGCGCCTATCTTCTTCAATACTATGGAAGATGCGGGTGCACTGCCTATTGAAGTGGACGTAAATAACCTGAATATGGGCGACGTGATTGACGTTTACCCGTTCAAAGGCGAAGTACGTAACCACGAGACCAACGAACTGCTGGCCAGCTTCGAACTGAAAACCGACGTGCTGATCGATGAAGTTCGCGCCGGTGGTCGTATTCCGCTGATTATCGGCCGTGGCTTAACCACCAAAGCACGTGAAGCGCTGGGGCTGCCGCACAGCGATGTCTTCCGTCAGGCGAAAGACGTGGCGGAAAGCAGCCGTGGTTATTCACTGGCACAGAAAATGGTCGGTCGTGCCTGCGGCGTAGCCGGTATCCGTCCGGGTGCCTACTGCGAGCCGAAAATGACCTCTGTCGGTTCTCAGGATACAACCGGCCCAATGACCCGTGATGAGCTGAAAGACCTTGCGTGCCTGGGCTTCTCCGCCGACCTGGTGATGCAGTCCTTCTGTCATACGGCAGCCTATCCGAAGCCGGTTGACGTGACCACGCATCACACGCTGCCGGATTTCATCATGAACCGTGGCGGTGTCTCCCTGCGTCCGGGCGATGGCGTTATCCACTCCTGGCTGAACCGTATGTTGCTGCCGGATACCGTGGGTACAGGCGGTGACTCCCATACCCGTTTCCCGATCGGCATCTCCTTCCCGGCGGGTTCCGGCCTGGTGGCGTTTGCTGCGGCGACTGGCGTGATGCCGCTGGACATGCCGGAGTCTGTTCTGGTGCGCTTCAAAGGCAAAATGCAGCCGGGTATTACCCTGCGCGACCTCGTACATGCGATCCCGCTGTACGCTATCAAACAGGGGCTGCTGACCGTTGAGAAGAAAGGCAAGAAAAACATCTTCTCTGGCCGTATCCTGGAAATTGAAGGTCTGCCGGATCTGAAAGTCGAGCAGGCATTTGAGCTAACCGATGCCTCTGCTGAACGTTCTGCTGCGGGCTGCACCATCAAGCTGAACAAAGAGCCGATCATTGAGTACCTGAACTCCAATATCGTCCTGCTGAAATGGATGATTGCTGAAGGCTACGGCGATCGTCGTACGCTGGAGCGTCGTATTCAGGGCATGGAGAAATGGCTGGCCGATCCGCAACTGCTGGAAGCTGATGCTGATGCTGAATACGCGGCGGTTATCGACATCGATCTGGCAGAAATCAAAGAGCCGATTCTCTGTGCGCCGAACGATCCGGATGACGCGCGTCTGCTTTCTGATGTTCAGGGTGCGCAGATCGATGAAGTCTTCATCGGTTCCTGCATGACCAACATCGGTCACTTCCGTGCTGCCGGTAAACTGCTGGATGCGCATAAAGGCCAGTTGCCGACCCGCCTGTGGGTTGCGCCGCCGACCCGTATGGACGCCGCTCAGTTGACCGAAGAGGGCTACTACAGCGTGTTTGGTAAGAGTGGCGCGCGTATTGAGATCCCTGGCTGCTCCCTGTGTATGGGTAACCAGGCGCGCGTAGCGGACGGTGCGACGGTGGTCTCCACCTCAACCCGTAACTTCCCGAACCGTTTAGGGACTGGCGCTAACGTCTACCTGGCGTCTGCTGAGCTGGCGGCGGTGGCGTCTCTGCTCGGGAAACTACCGACGCCGGAAGAGTATCAGACCTATATTGCTCAGGTTGATAAGACTGCGGTAGATACCTACCGTTATCTGAACTTTGATCAACTGAACCAGTATACGGACAAAGCTGACGGCGTGATTTTCCAGACAGCGGTGTAAGAGGTTCCCCTTACTCTGGCCCTCTCCCAAAAGGGGAGAGGGACTGTTCAGGGCTGAGGTGAGGGCGCCAGACCATAGCTTGTTCCGAAGCGGAGACTTTCTCCGCTTTTTTATTGCATCCTTCTCACCGTTACGCTTTTTTTCTTCCGTTGTGCTGCGATAATTAAGATATGGGCTGACGCTAAGCCTGCATGAGGAAGAGATTATGGATTATGAATTTTTGCGTGATATTACCGGTGGGGTAAAGGTGCGCATGTCGATGGGCCACGAAGCAGTCGGGCACTGGTTTAATGAAGAAGTGAAAGACAACCTGGCCCTGCTTGATGAAGTGGAACAGGCGGCGCATACCGTGAAAGGCAGCGAACGCTCGTGGCAGCGTGCAGGGCATGAATATACGCTGTGGATGGATGGCGAAGAAGTTATGGTACGAGCCAACCAACTGGAATTTTCAGGTGATGAGATGGAAGAGGGTATGAGCTATTACGATGAAGAGAGCCTTTCGATGTGTGGTGTGGAAGACTTTCTCAATGTGGTAGCGGCGTACCGTGAGTTCCTGAAACAGCGTTAATTTACCCCTTGTTTCTCCGGGGCCGGTCTTGCGCATTGCCGGAACCGGCGCTCCGTCCTTATAAATGCGCGTAGTGAAAAACCTCAGCTGTTTTTCATATTTCCCTTTGTCGATTTTTTACGCTGAAATGGTCTTCCGGACACCCTACGGAGACTGAGATGAAAGCGTTTATTTCCCGTTATTTTTTTCGCAGCTCAGCGCGCGCTCAGCGCCCTGATGCGGAACATAACAGCAGACGAATGATGGAGTCGCTGCTCGCCGTAGCCAGCCTGTACGGTGTTGATGTCGCCAATGTTGACGTGGAGTGGTTCCATGACCAAACAACACGCTGAGCATCGCGCGACCCGCGAGACATACTGGAATGAGCGATGCGCGCTGATAAACAGGCCGGAGCATCCTTGCTCCGCTGTGGATTATACGGCCGGAATGTTACGACCGTAGTAAATCTCACGCATCTCTTTCCATAATGCTTCCGTAATTTCTTTCCGTTCTTGCGCTGTCAGCTCTTCTGGTTTGGTATGGAACATGTAGTGCTTAAGATCGAATTCTTTAAGCAACATCTTGGTATGAAAGATGTTTTCCTGATAAACGTTCACGTCCACCATGTCATACAGCGATTTCATATCATCTGACATAAAATTCTGAATAGAATTGATCTCATGATCGATAAAGTGCTTCATGCCGTTCACGTCACGGGTAAAGCCACGAACGCGATAATCGATTGTCACAATGTCCGATTCAAGCTGGTGAATCAGATAATTCAGCGCTTTCAGCGGTGAAATAACCCCGCAGGTCGACACTTCTATATCTGCACGGAAAGTGCATAGTCCCCCTTCGGGATGGCTTTCCGGATAGGTATGTACGCAGATATGGCTCTTATCGAGATGGGCGACCACGGCTTCAGGAAGCGGCCCGGGATGCTCGGTTTTATCTATAAGCTGCGGGTCGACTGGCTCTTCACTGACCAGAATGGTAACGCTCGCACCCTGCGGCTCATAATCCTGACGGGCAATGTTGAGGATATTGGCGCCAATGATATTACAGGTTTCCGTCAGAATTTCCGTCAGACGATTGGCGTTATAAAGCTCATCGATATAAGCGATATACCCGTCACGCTCTGCTTCCGTCTTGGCATAGCAGATATCGTAAATACAAAAACTCAGGCTCTTGGTCAGGTTGTTAAAGCCATGCAGTTTCAGTTTTTTCAATTTCGTATCTCTCCTTAGGACGACTGCGAAGAGAGTGCGTCTTGCAGATATTGTGGCAGAGCAAACGCCGCCGTATGAATGGCCGGATTGTAATAACGGCACGTCAGGCCAGCGGTATGGAAACGCGCCTGAATAATTTCGCTGGAAAGGTGACGTAACGCCTCATTATCTGTCGCCCAGGCGAAAGTCATAATGCCGCCGTAATAGGTGGGAATGGCCGCCTGGTAAAAACCGACATCGGCGAAGTAATGACCGAGCTTACGGTGGCTGTCCAGCGCTTCATCCTGCTGCAGGAAGCAGACGCCATTCTGTGCCACAAAGATGCCGCCGGGGTTCAGACAGCGTTTGCAGCCTGCATAAAAAGCGGAGGTAAACAGACTTTCGCCGGGGCCGACCGGATCGGTACAGTCGGAAATGATCACATCAAACGTTTGCGTGGTTTGCGTAACAAAATTCACGCCATCATCGATAACCAACTGGAAACGGGGATCGTCGTAAGCGCCAGCGTTGTGTTTTGGCAGATACTGGCGGCAGAAGGAGACGACGCCTGCATCAATTTCCACCATGGTAATGGTTTCGATATTTTTATGACGGGTGACTTCACGCAGCATGGCGCCATCACCACCGCCGATAATCAACACATGTTTCGCGCGGCCATGGGCGAGCAGCGGAACGTGGGTCATCATTTCGTGATAAATAAATTCGTCGCGTTCGGTGGTTTGTACCACGCCATCAAGCGCCATCACACGGCCAAAAGCGGCATTTTCGAAAATGATAAGGTCCTGGTGCCCGGTTTTCTCGTGGTACAGCACCTTATCAACGGCAAAGTATTGCCCAAACTGGTCGTGCAGCGTTTCGTGCCACAGCGTGTTATCGGCCATAGGTTGCTCCTTTGTTAACACCTGCTCAAAACAGGCGCAACATCATAGCTAACTCTGACTGTGGATGCACGGCCAGCGTCCCCCGCTGGAAATAACTTATTTCACGTAGGCGAGCAGGCTGAGCGAGTCACGTGCCAGCGCTTTGCATTTTTTTGCGGTAGGAATGCGGATGCCACTCAGGTCGCGATAGCTTGCTTCGCCGAGCGATTTCATATCCCAGGAGTCGTAGTTGCTCAGATCCCACTGATTTTGCTGTGCGAAGAAAACCAGCGCCCGGCGAATCTGACCATTAGGTAAGTTGTTATAGCCACAGTCATTTTTCAGAAAGACAAACACAGCCGTAAGGTCGGCCATATCTTCCGCTTCGGATTCATTCAGGGCGTAGCTATTAGCGGAGACAGCCAGCAGGCTGCCGAATAAAATCGTTCTGAAAAGCGTCTTCATTATTTCTACCACGGCATAACGGAAATTAAACGTTAGCACACTGTTGGCGAGGCGACGATATTTATTATCGTCCAAATACAGCCACATTTCTTGACCTTCCGGCAAGGGGAGGGTTTATGCTCAAATTCCAGGCTGAAAACCATAAGGAAAGGGACATGCAACGTCGTGATTTTTTGAAATACTCTGCTGCGCTGGGCGTGGCGAGTGCACTACCGCTCTGGAGTCGTTCTTTGCTGGCGGCGCAAAGGCCCGCGTTACCGATTCCCGCGTTGCTGAGCGCCGATGCACAAAACCATATTCAGCTTACGGTGCAGACAGGAACATCAACGTTCGCGGGCAAGCAGGCGACAACCTGGGGCTATAACGGCAGCCTGCTCGGGCCGGCGATTCAACTGCGTCAGGGAAAGACCGTCAACGTATCAATCCGCAACGCACTGGCGGAGGAGACAACCGTACACTGGCATGGGCTGGAAGTGCCTGGCGATGTTGATGGCGGGCCGCAGGGCGTGATTAAGCCCGGCGATAGTCGTACGGTCTCGTTTACCCCGGATCAACCGGCATCAACCTGCTGGTTTCACCCCCATCAACATGGAAAAACCGGCCATCAGGTGGCGATGGGGCTGGCCGGGCTGCTGCTGATTGAAGATGATAACAGTCGTAAACTACGGCTGCCGCAGCAGTGGGGCATTGATGATATTCCGGTCATCATGCAGGACAAACGTTTTGCTGCTGACGGGCAGATTGATTATCAGCTGGATGTGATGAGTGCGGCGGTAGGGTGGTTTGGCGATACGTTACTGACGAACGGCGCTATCTATCCACAGCATGCGGCACCCCGAGGCTGGCTGCGTTTACGTCTGCTCAACGGGTGTAACGCCCGCTCGCTTACCGTGGCTGCCAGCGATAATCGCCCGCTTTACGTGATTGCCAGCGACGGGGGCTTGTTGAATTCACCGGTAAAAGTCAGCGAGCTGGCCATGTTGCCGGGAGAGCGCTTTGAGGTGCTGGTTGAGACCCGTGACAATAAAGTTTTCGATCTGGTCACGTTACCTGTACAGCAAATGGGTATGACGGTTGCGCCATTTGATAAGCCGTATCCGTTGTTGCGTATTCAACCGGTGGTGGTTACAGCATCCGGAACCTTGCCTGACACTCTGGCGACGATCCCCGGCCTGCCAGCGCTGGAAGGGTTAACACAACGAACGTTGCAACTTTCCATGGATCCCATGCTGGACATGATGGGGATGAAGGCTCTGCAGCAAAAGTATGGCGATGCTGCAATGGCGGGTATGGGGATGCATCATGGCAATATGAGCCATGGTCAGATGCAGATGAACCACGACGGTATGAACCATGGTGACATGGGGCAGATGAATCACGGTAATGGAGAAATGGAGTTCCATAGCGCTAATCGAATCAACGGCAAGGCATTTGATATGCAAGTGCCTGCGTTTGCCGCGCAGAAAGAGACCTGGGAGCGTTGGGTTATTTCCGGTGAAGGCGATATGATGCTGCATCCGTTCCATATCCATGGCACACAATTCCGCATTCTGTCGGAAAACGGTAAACCGCCTGCTGCGCATCGCGCAGGCTGGAAAGATATTGTCAGCGTTGAAGGCGCGAAAAGCGAAGTCCTGGTCCGTTTTGCGCATGATGCGCCGAAGGAGTATGCCTATATGGCGCACTGCCATCTGCTTGAGCATGAAGATACAGGCATGATGCTTGGATTTACAGTGTAGGCTACCTTCCTGTTTGGCGCAGGAAGCAGAGAAGCCCGGATAAGCGCAGCCCATCCGGGGGAAAATGAGCAGTTGAGAGACCGGATCTCCTCACTCCGCCCTCTCCCGGGAGGAGAACGAGCAGGCATTAAAAAAGGCAACTCGCGTTGCCTTTTTGCTTTTACCTTGCTCATCCTGGCCCTCTCCTCAGTAGGAGAGGGCCAGAGTGAGGGCACTCTTATTTTTCGTCCGGCAGGGCATAGGCAACAATATAGTCACCCATCTTCGTACCAAACGAACCGTGGCCACCGGCAGAGATGACAACATACTGCTTGCCATTAACCTCATAGGTCATTGGCGTTGCCTGACCACCTGCTGGTAAACGACCCTGCCAGAGTTTCTCGCCGTTGCTCATGTTATACGCGCGCAGGTAATTATCTGCGGTTGCCGCAATGAACAGCACGTTACCGGCGGTAGAGATTGGGCCGCCCAGCATCGGCATACCCATATTGAACGGCACCGGAACCGGCATCGGGAACGGCATGCTGTCCTGCGGCGTACCAATACGTTTTTTCCACACCACCTGATTAGTTTTCAGATCCAGCGCGGAGATATAACCCCATGCAGGTTGCTTACACGGCAGGCCAAACGGAGAGAGGAACGGGTTCAGCGTTACGCCGAAGGGCACACCGTACTGCGGCTGAATACCCGCTTCGGTACCGCTACCTTTCGCATCTTTCGGTTGTTCCATCGGATTGCCCGGACCGCGTGGGATCAATTTGGAAACAAACGGCAGCGCCATCGGGTTGGCAATCGCTACCTGGCGGTCAGGATCAACGGAGATACCACCCCATTCGAACATCCCCAGGTTCCCCGGGAATACCAGCGTGCCTTGCTCAGATGGCGGGGTGAAGATGCCTTCATAGCGCAGCTGGTGGAACATCACGCGGCAGACCAGTTGGTCGAACATGGTTGCGCCCCACATATCCGCCCCGCTGAGATCTTTCTTCGGACGGAAACTCAAATCCGAGAACGGCTGAGTTTTAGTGACGTAATCACCTTTCGCTGCACCTTGCGGAACCGGTTTTTCCGGCGCCGGTACAACCAGCTTACCGTTGCTGCGATCCAGCACGAAGATGTTGCCGGTCTTCGCCGGGGCGTAAATCACCGGAACCGTTTTGCCGTTAATTGTGATGTCTGCCAGCGTCGGCTGGGACGGCATATCCATATCCCACAGGTCGTGGTGAACGGTCTGGTAGCTCCAGGCCAGTTTACCGGTAGTGGCATTCAGAGCCACGATGGAACTGGCATAGCGTTCTTGCTCCGGCGTACGATAGCCGCCCCAGATATCCGGTGTAGTTACACCCATTGGCAGGTAAACAAGATCCAGCTTCGCGTCATAGGCGGCTGGAGCCCACGAGTTGGGCGAGTTGAAGGTAAAACTATGTTCGTCAGACGGAATAGCGTTAGGATCTTTCGCGCCTGGATCAAAAGCCCATAACAGCTTACCGGTATTGACGTCAAAGCCACGAATAACGCCAGACGTTTCACGGGTAGAGAAGTTATCGGTTACCGAGCCGGCAATCACAATCACTTTATCGGTGATGATCGGCGGTGAGGTCGGCTCATACAGACCCGGGGTGGTGTCCGGCATATTGGTCTGCAGATTCAGAATACCTTTGTTGGCAAAGGTTTCGCACAGTTTGCCGTTGTCGGCATTGATTGCAAAAAGACGACCATCGTTTACCGGCAGCATAATGCGGCGCGGGCAATCCGCCACGACATCCGGGCTGGCGTTATCTGCACGTGCTTCATGATAAGAAACGCCACGACAGGTTACGTGCTGGAAGGACTGGTTAGCATTTAACTGCGGGTCAAAATGCCATTTCTCTTTACCGGTCGATGCATCCAGAGCGAACAGGCGCTGGTGAGCGGTGCACAGATAAAGGGTATCGCCCACTTTGATCGGCGTCACTTCGTTGGTCAGTTCACCCGGATCGGTTGGCAGCTTCAGGTCTCCGGTGCGGAACACCCAGGCTTCCTTCAGATTTTTGACGTTATCGGCATTGATCTGTTTAAGCGGGGAGTAGCGTTGACCTTCCTGGTTACGACCATAAGCCGGCCAGTCGCCATCAGCAACCTGTGAGATAGGGGCGGCTGGCGTGGCATCCGCTTTCAGCGTTCCGTTCACTTCTTGTGGATCATTAAAGCCAGCCCACGTAAGAATGCCGCCGCTAATCAGCAGCGCGACCACCAGTGCGGCAACCGCACCGCCGGAAGGAAAAATCAGTCTGCGCCAGATAAAGGGCAGGATCAGCCAGATACCGAAGAAGACCAGGATATCGCTGCGTGGTGTAAGCGCCCAAAAGTCGAAGCCTACCTCCCATACGCCCCAAATCATGGTCGCCAGCAGCAACGCCGCATACAGCCATAGCGCAGAACGCTTACGTCGCCATAAAAGTGCGGTGACACCCAGCATGACAATACCCGCGATGGGGTAGTACCAGGAGCCGCCAAGGGAGACCAGCCATACCCCGCCGATCAGTAACCAAAGCCCGCAGAATGCTGCGAACAGCGCTGTCAGTATCACGAGGATACCTGACCGTTGCGTTTTTGTTTCAGCCATAAAAAGACACTCATCAAATTCATTAATGTTTTAGTAGCAACTAATTATAGGATTTAACAAGTGTGATCGTCATCACAAAATGAGCTTTATCGACATATAAACATCGGAAATGCGTTTGCTGGTATACTGCACGCCTTGCGCTTCAGTAACCAAAGCAATAAGCGGGTTATTGAGTGATTTATTATTTAAATCATATGGTTATTTAAAATGAAACATATTGTTGAAGTGATGATCCCGGAAGCGGAGATCAAAGCGCGTATCGCCGAATTGGGTCGTCAAATCACAGAGCGTTATCGGGACAGCGGCAGTGAAATGGTGCTGGTGGGTCTGCTGCGCGGCTCATTTATGTTCATGGCGGATCTTTGCCGTGAAGTGCAGGTGGCGCACGAAGTCGATTTTATGACCGCCTCCAGCTATGGCAGCGGTATGTCTTCGACCCGCGATGTTAAAATTCTCAAAGATCTGGATGAAGATATTCGCGGTAAGGATGTTCTGATCGTTGAAGACATCATCGATTCTGGCAACACGCTCTCCAAAGTGCGCGAAATTCTCAGCCTGCGCGAGCCAAAGTCTCTCTCTATTTGCACCCTGCTCGATAAACCGTCGCGCCGTGAAGTGGAAGTTGATGTGGAATTTGTCGGCTTTTCGATCCCGGACGAATTCGTGGTGGGCTATGGCATCGATTATGCGCAACGTTATCGCCACCTGCCGTATGTCGGTAAAGTTGTGATGCTGGAAGAGTAAGCATAAAAAAGCCGGGCTTAGCCCGGCCTGATGCGTTATCCCGGCTGGCATCATGCCGCCGGGAATGCAAGATTACCTGTGATTGATGTGTTTCTTGCTGAGGTTCGAGACGCCCTGACGGTAGCGCTGCTCCAGACTTTCGCGGTTCGTTGCGGTGACTTCCAGGTCACGCAGTAAACCATCGTGAATGCCATACGCCCAACCGTGAATCGTGACCTTTTGTCCACGTTTCCACGCGGATTGCATAATGGTGGAGTGGCCCAGGTTATAGACCTGCTCCATCACGTTCAGCTCACAAAGGGTATCAAGGCGGCGCTCCTGCGGCATCTCGCCAAGCAACGAACTATGCTTGAACCAGATATCGCGAATATGCAGCAGCCAGTTGTTAATCAACCCCAGTTCCGGGTTTTCCACCGCCGCCTGCACACCGCCGCAGCCGTAGTGACCACAGATGATGATATGCTCAACTTCCAGTACATCAACCGCGTACTGAACAACAGAAAGGCAGTTCAGGTCGGTATGAATAACCAGGTTGGCAACGTTACGGTGAACAAACAGTTCGCCTGGCTCAAGGCCGGTAAGGCGTTCTGCGGGAACGCGACTGTCAGAACATCCAATCCATAGAAAACGCGGTTTCTGCGCTTGCGCCAGTTTTTCGAAAAATCCGGGATCCTCTTCCACCAGCATTTTTGACCATAGTGCATTATTGCTGATGAGTGTATCTATGTCTTTCATGGAAGTTAACGACCTGTAACTAAATAAGTGCGTTGCGCTAATATAGGTCAACTCCCACGTTTTTTAAACCACACATCGAGTGTAAGAATAAGGTAAGTGAAAATTCATGACCATTGCACTGGAGCTTGAGCAGCTTAAAAAAACATACCCGGGCGGCGTTCATGCGTTACGTGGTATTGATCTTAAAGTAGAAGCGGGGGATTTTTACGCGTTACTGGGACCAAACGGCGCAGGAAAATCTACCACCATAGGTATCATCAGTTCACTGGTAAATAAAACGTCCGGACGCGTGAGTGTCTTCGGCTATGACCTGGAAAAAGACATCGTTAATGCTAAACGGCAGCTCGGTCTTGTTCCTCAGGAGTTCAATTTTAACCCGTTTGAAACCGTACAGCAGATTGTGGTGAACCAGGCGGGTTATTACGGTGTTGAACGTAAAGATGCGCTTTCGCGCAGCGAAAAATACCTGAATCAGCTCGATCTGTGGGAAAAACGTAACGAACGTGCGCGTATGCTGTCGGGCGGGATGAAGCGTCGTTTGATGATTGCCCGCGCCCTGATGCATGAGCCGAAGCTGTTGATTCTTGATGAGCCTACTGCCGGGGTGGATATCGAACTGCGTCGTTCTATGTGGGGCTTCCTGAAGGATCTCAATGACAAAGGCACCACGATCATTCTGACCACCCATTATCTGGAAGAAGCTGAGATGCTGTGCCGCAACATTGGCATTATTCAGAGCGGTGAGCTGATTGAAAACACCTCGATGAAGTCACTCCTGGCGAAGCTCAAATCGGAAACTTTTATTCTTGATCTGGCAACAAAAAGCCCGCTGCCGAAGCTGGAAGGCTACCAGTATCGGCTGGTAGATACCTCGACGCTGGAAGTCGAAGTACTACGTGAACAAGGGATAAACAGCGTGTTCAGTCAGCTTAGCGCGCAGGGCGTACAGGTCTTAAGTATGCGCAACAAGGCTAACCGGCTGGAAGAGCTATTCGTCACGCTGGTGCATGAGAAAAAAGGAGAGCACGCATGATGCAGCTTTACTGGGTGGCGTTGAAGAGTATCTGGCATAAAGAAATTCAACGGTTTATGCGTATTTGGGTACAGACACTGGTGCCGCCGGTTATTACCATGACGCTCTACTTTATTATCTTTGGCAATCTGATTGGCTCACGTATCGGTGAAATGCATGGTTTTACCTATATGCAGTTCATCGTGCCAGGCCTGATCATGATGGCCGTGATCACTAACGCCTATGCAAACGTGGCGTCATCATTTTTCAGTGCCAAGTTTCAACGCAATATTGAAGAACTCCTGGTCGCCCCGGTGCCAACACACGTGATTATCGCTGGGTATGTTGGCGGCGGCGTGGCGCGTGGTTTGTGTGTCGGGGTGCTGGTGACCGCCGTGTCGCTGTTTTTCGTGCCTTTTCAGGTCCATTCGTGGGTCTTTGTTGCGTTAACGCTGCTGTTGACCGCGGTATTGTTTTCGCTGGCGGGTCTGTTGAATGCGGTTTTTGCGACGACTTTCGATGACATCAGCCTGATCCCGACATTTGTTCTGACGCCGCTGACTTATCTTGGCGGGGTGTTCTATTCGCTAACGCTGTTACCGCCGTTCTGGCAGGCGCTCTCTCATCTGAATCCCATTGTTTATATGATCAGCGGTTTCCGCTTTGGTTTCCTCGGTATTACCGATGTGCCGCTCTTCACTACAGTGGCGGTTTTGGCGGTGTTCATCATCGCTTTTTATCTGTTTTGTTGGTACTTAATCCAGCGGGGACGCGGTCTGCGCAGTTAATCACCCCTTCCCGGCGGCGTTCGCCGCCGGGTTCTCATTGCCCCTTTAATCTATGATATCTGTCACCGACGGCTGACGATCACCTGGCTAAACTGCAAACCTGCTAAGGAGATACGTATGCTGGGATGGGTCATTACATGCCATGGTGAGCTGGCGCAGGAGATGCTGGACAGTCTTGAGAGCCGGTTTGGTCCGCTTAGGCAGTGCAGAGCGGTCAACTTTCGCCAGGGGCTTAGTACCAATATGCTCAGCCGTATGATTTGCGATGCATTACATGAAACAGATTCCGGTGAGGGGGTGGTTTTTTTAACTGACATTTCTGGCGCCGCACCTTACCGGGCCGCCTCGCTGATGAGCCATAAGCATGAACATTGTGAAGTGATATCCGGCGTTGATGCTACCCTGCTGGAAGCGATGTATCCACTGCGTGAATTATGCAGCAGCGCCGATTTTCGTAACCAGATTGTTGTCGCCGGTGCGCCGGGGGTCAGCAGCCTCTGGCATCAGCAACAGAAAAATCCGCCGTTTGTGTTGTTACATGATTTGTATGGCAAATAAACGTTGGTATTCATTTTTCTTTTTCCTACAATAATCTAAATTAAGTTGAGCCTGGTTGGGTGCATGCCTCGTTTTCTCCTCATTCTGTTCTTGCTGGTGTCATATAGCGTTTTTGCTCGTCCCGCTAGTGAAAATCCCGATCCTGCGCGTTATATGCAAGTTACGGAAGATGCCGACATATGGGCGCAGATTGGCAACAATGTCATGACCGTTGGCAATATCCGCGCCGGACAAATTCTGGCTGTGGTGCCGGGGGCTGAAGATTACTACGAATTTCGTTTCGGCTTCGGCAAAGCGTGGATCGATAAAGGACATCTGGGGACGGTTCGTGGTAATGAAAAGGTACAGGACAGCCTGGGTGACCTGAATAAACCCCTGAGTAATCAAAACCTGATAACCTGGCGCGATACGCCGATGTATAACGAGGCGGATAATACCAGTGAGCAACTGGGTACTCTGGCCGGAAATCTGCGCTATCCCATCATCAGCAAGCTGAAAGACAGACTCAACCAGACCTGGTATCAGATTCGCATTGGCGAACGGCTGGCCTGGGTCAGTAGCCTGGATGCGCAGGAAGATAACGGTATCCCGGTGCTCACCTACCATCATATTCTGGAAGATGAGGAAAACACGCGTTTTCGTCACACCTCGACGACCACCTCTCTTCGCGCTTTCACCAACCAGATGACCTGGCTGCATGACCAGGGCTATACGACGTTAAATATGTATCAGCTGGAAGGTTATGTGCGTAACGCGATGAACCTGCCCGCACGTTCGGTGGTGATCACCTTTGATGATGGGCTGAAATCGGTCAGTCGATATGCCTATCCGGTATTAAATGAGTACGGTTTCAGAGCGACCGCCTTTATTATTTCGTCGCGCATTAAGCGCAAACCGCAGCCCTGGGATCCAAAATCTCTGCAGTTCATGAGCATCTCTGAACTGGAACAAATTTCCCATGTGTTTGATTTTCAGTCGCATACCCATTTTTTGCATCGCACCGATAACGTGGGGCATCCGATCCTGCTTAGTCGCAGTTATGACAATATTCTGATGGATTTCAAGCACTCACGCCGCGCGCTTTCACAGTTCAACCGGCATGTATGGTATCTGGCGTACCCGTTCGGTGGCTATGATGATAAGGCCCTGGCTGCTGCGAAAGATGCCGGGTTCCATCTTGCGCTGACCACGGTTCGAGGAAAGGTTAAGCCTGGAGATAATCCGTACTTGCTAAAACGGCTGTATATCTTAAAAACGGATTCGCTGGAGGATATGTCGAGGTTGATCAGTAATCAGCCTCAGGGATAAATCAGGCAAAATGGCCAATAAAAGCGCCAATTTTGCCTGCTTACTTAGCGGGTTATACCATTCAGGCAACCTGTACCGGGACTGCTTTAGCCGTGCGTTTCATTTCGTTGTCGCCGTCAAAATAGGCGACTTTCGGCTGCCAGCTACGCGCCTGCTCATCCGGCATGGTGACGTAGCTGGCGATAATCAGGATATCGCCAACGTCAGCGCAGTGCGCCGCAGCACCATTGACCGAAATGATGCGGGAGCCGCGTTCACCAGCGATAGCATAGGTGGAAAAGCGCTTACCGTTGGTGACGTTGTAAATATCGATGGCTTCGTATTCCAGGATACCAGCCGCCTCAAGGAAATCCTGGTCAATCGCGCAGGAACCTTCATAGTGCAGGTCGGCCTGTGTCACTTTGACGCGGTGGAGCTTGCCTTGCAGCATCGTGCGAATCATAACTTCTACCTTTAATGGCGTAACGAAATACAGGTATATCGCCGGGAGGCATTTGGCTGCCCGGCCAGACTTTCCCGGCCCGGCGATAGCGCCAGACCAGGCCGATAACAGGGCAGTATTGCCCGTTTTTTAACCCCTGTCTACAGGGGGAGATCAACCACTTTATTGTCGATAAGACGCGCCTGGCCCAGCCATGCGGCCATCAAAATCACTGCGCGTTTGCTGGTCTGAGCAAGCTCCAGAAGCGTGTCTGCATCGCGGATCTGGATATCATCCGCGCGCAAACCTGCGTCATTCAACTCCTGCTCAGCCAGGGCAATGATCTCATCAATATTACGTTCGCCAGCCTGCAGTTTTGCCGCCATTGCATTCATGGTTTTGCTCAGCGCCGGCGCGATTTTGCGCTGATCGGCAGTGAGGTAGCCGTTACGTGAGCTTAGCGCCAGGCCGTCTTTTGCACGCACGGTCGGTACGCCGACAATCTCAATATCGTAGCCCATATCGGCAACCATTTTGCGGATTAGCTGCAGCTGCTGGTAGTCCTTCTCACCAAAGCAGGCGATATCCGGCTGGACCAGATTAAAGAGCTTGCTGACGATGGTGGATACACCGCGAAAATGCCCGGGACGGCTTGCGCCTTCAAGCATGGTGGAGATACCCGGAACATCCACATAGGTTTGCGTGTCCGTACCCTGCGGATAAATATCATTCGGCGCAGGGGCGAAAACAAAATCCACTTTTCGTTTATTCAGCTTTTCGCAATCTTCCTGCAGGGTACGCGGGTAGCGTGCCAGATCGTCGGCGCGATCAAACTGCATGGGGTTGACGAAGATACTCACTACGACCACATCCGCGCGGGCTTTGGCTTCCTCAACCAGCGTCATATGGCCATCGTGCAGGTTACCCATCGTTGGTACCAGCGCAATCCGTTTTCCTTCCTGACGCGCTCTGCGGATATGCTGGCGCAGCAGCGGCAGGGTTTCGATAATCAACACAACGGCACTCCTTAATGGAAACTGTGTTCTTCGCCCGGGTAAACCCCGGACTCAACATCGGCAACATACTGGCGCACGGCAGCGCGCATGTCGCCTGCCTCGCTCAGAAAGTTTTTCGCAAATTTTGGGATATGACCACCGGTAATGCCGAACGCGTCGTGCATCACCAGAATCTGGCCGTCTGTGACGTTACCTGCCCCGATACCAATTACCGGAATGGTCAGCGCGTCTGTGACACGCTTTGCCAGATCTACCGGCACACACTCCAGTACCAGCAACTGCGCACCTGCGGCTTCCAGCGCCAGCGCGTCGTCCAGCAGCGTTTGCCCGGCATCGCCGCGCCCCTGAACTTTGTAGCCTCCGAAGATATTCACAGACTGCGGCGTTAACCCCAGATGCCCGCAGACCGGCACAGCGCGTTCGGTGAGCATTTTCACCGTGTCACTCAGCCAGCGACCACCTTCGATTTTTACCATATTGGCCCCGGCGCGCATCACGGCGGCGGCGTTTTCAAAGGCCTGCTCCGGTGTGGCGTACGCCATAAACGGCAGATCGGCCAGCAGCAAACAATGAGGAGCGCCACGACGCACTGCGCGCGTGTGATAGGCAATGTCGTCTACCGTCACTGGCAGGGTTGAATCATGACCTTGTACCGTCATCCCTAACGAGTCGCCAACCAACATCACGTTGATGCCTTCTTCGGCGAACAGTTTAGCGAAGCTGTAATCGTAGGCTGTGATGGTAGCGAAGCGTTTCTTTTCCTGTTTGCATTTAAGCAGCCAGGAGATGGTGGTGGGTTTCATAACGTTTCCTGATGGCTAAAAACGAATTCTGGCGCATTCTAACAGCAACGTTCAGGTGAACAATGATTTTAGGCAACCGTTTAACACCGATCACATCAGATGCGCCAGAAAAGCGTTTTACCACAAGGCAGGTTTGTCTGCTGCGCATTCTTTGAGGGCCGCGGTCAGCGCCACGCCATCAGGAAATATCAGCGCAGGAGCAATTTCAAATAAGGGCCACAGCATAAAGCCGCGATTTTTCATGTCGTAGTGGGGAACGGTAAGGCGCGGCGTCTGAATGACCTGATCGCCAAAGAGCATGATGTCCAGGTCCAGCGTGCGTGGGCCCCAGCGCTCCGCTTTGCGTACGCGCCCCTGCTGCAATTCAATGCGCTGGGTATGGTCCAGCAATGTTTCCGCCTCAAGTGTGGTTTCCAGCGCGACTGCGGCATTCAGATAGTCGGGCTGATCCTGTGGGCCAAGCGGAGGAGTGCGATAGAACGAGGAGACTTCAACCACGCGGCTTTGCGGGATCTCCCCAATGGCGTCCAGCGCTGCCTTTACCTGCTCCAGAGGCGATGCGAGATTACTGCCGATGGCGATATAGCAAAGGGTCGGGGACATACAGGCTCCTGCGTTTTTCGTTTCTGGATAGCATCAGGCCTGCACGTGGCAGGCCTGAAAGGGATGATGTTATGCGCTGCCTTCACGGCGCGGCGCGCGTTTGCGCGGGCGGCGGTGACGACGACGAACGGCGGGTTCATCGCCAAGGTCCTCAAGCATATCTTTTTGCTCCGGTGGTGCGGAAACCTGAAACTCTCCCCACCATTTCACCAGGCGCTGCAGTTCACCGTTGTTTTCCACCTCAGCACGCAGGGCCAGCAGATCGTAGGCCGCGCGGAATTTCGGATGCTCCATCAGTTTCCATGCGCGTTTACCCTGACGACGGGACATACGCAGCTGTAGCTGCCAGATATCGCGAATCAACGAGGTGATGCGTTTTGGGATGGCCAGCGAACGGCAGGCTTCATCAAGCACATCGTTCATCGCAAGCGCAAAGGCATCGTAATACGCCAGCCCACCTTCCTGGGTAATACGCTGCGCGGTTTCCAGTAGCGGATACCAGAACATGGCGGCAAACAAAAACGCCGGGTTTACTCGCATATCGTTGCGAAGGCGGGTATCGGTATTTTTCAGCACCTGCGCAATAATGCGTTCCATCGGGCTGTCACCGTTTTCGGTGAAGAAGCGACTGATAGTAGGGAACAGGGGCTGGAAGAGGTTGTATTCGCGCAGCAGCATATAGGTATCGAAACCATAGCCCGCTTGCAATAATTTCAGCGACTCTTCAAACAGGCGCGCAGGGGGGACGTCATTAATCAGGGCGGCCAGACGAGGAATCGGTTCTGCTGTTTCGGCGCTGATGCTCATACCCAGTTTGGCGGCGAAACGCACCGCGCGCAGCATACGTACCGGGTCTTCACGATAGCGGGTTTCCGGGTTACCAATCAGGCGAATGACGCCTTCTTCCAGATCGCGCATACCGCCGACATAATCACGTACGGTGAAGTCAGCCACGCTGTAATAAAGGCTGTTAATGGTGAAATCGCGACGCTGGGCATCTTCTTCGATAGAGCCGAAAATATTGTCGCGCAGCAACATGCCATTCTGCCCACGCTGTGAAGTGGTGCGGTCGGCTTCGGTATCTTCGTGATGACCACGAAAGGTAGCGACTTCAATGATTTCCGGTCCGAACATGACGTGGGCCAGGCGGAAACGGCGCCCCACCAGGCGGCAGTTGCGGAATAATTTACGTACCTGATCTGGCGTGGCGTTCGTCGTGACGTCAAAATCTTTTGGTTTTTTGCCCAGCAATAAATCACGCACGCCACCACCGACGAGATAAGCCTCATAACCGGCTTTGTTCAGGCGGTAGAGAACCTTGAGCGCATTTTCACTGATATCTTTGCGTGAAATAGCGTGCTGTTCACGCGGGATAACCGTCATCTGAGGTTGTACGATAGCCTCAACGACCATGCTCTCTTCGCGACTTAGCACCTTTCGGCAAAAATTAGCGACTCGGGTAAAAATAGTGCACCTCGGTAGTGTCAAACGTCAGGACAAAAAAATAGCGGCTAATCATAGCTCAGCGCGAGGCGTTTGAGAATGCTGTATTCACATCCACTGCAGTGGGTACGTCAGCAAGCGTCCAGTTCGCCACCGCATTTTTCAACAAATCGTCGACGCTGAGGTCCTGCCACTCATTTGTTGCGCTCTGGTTTAGGAATTGTAACGCCCTGATTATTATGGGGCGAGGATCGCCGCCGGGCAAGGCAGGAGCGTGGTTTTGCTTGGAGAGTTTATTCCCTTGCGCATTGAGCGCCAGCGGTAGATGGACATACTGTGGCACGGGCCAGCCAAACTGCTGGTAGAGGGAAATTTGCCTCACCGTGGGTTCAATCAAATCTGCACCGCGCACAATTTCCGTGATGCCCTGAAAATGGTCATCAACCACAACGGCGAGGTTATAAGCAAACAGGCCATCCCGGCGATGAATAATAAAATCCTCTCGCGCCAGCTTTTCATCCGCATAGAGTTCGCCGCGCAGTCTGTCGTGAAAATGGAGCACCGGATGTCGCTGCACCAGACGAACAGCTGCGTTTTCAGGGCCATTATCAGCACGACGGCAATGTCCGTCATAGATGCCGCCCACGCTCTGAATACGCGCCCGCGTACAGGTACAGTAGTAACTCAGCCCATGGTTATGAAGCCAGTCCAGTGCCTCGCGATAGGCCTCATGACGTTGTGATTGCCAGAGCACGTCGCCGTCCCAGTACAGGCCGTAATGCTCAAGCTGGCGCAGGATGGTGTCTGCGGCGCCGGGGACTTCACGCGGGGGATCAATATCTTCGATACGCACTCGCCAGATACCCTGCTGCGCACGCGCCTGCAGGTAGCTGCCAAGTGCAGCAATCAGCGAGCCAAAATGGAGTTCACCGGACGGTGACGGCGCAAAGCGCCCAATATAGTGAGAGTCAGACATACAGAGAGGAAACGCCGACAATACGGGAAATTTTCCCCGACTATAGCACAGCCGGATTTTAAGGCGCAGGCCGGAATCAGCGCTGCGCCGTCTGAGGGGGTGACCGATTGTCGGTCAGAGGCGAATTAACCCGCCATCTGTTTTTCGCGAATTTCCGCCAGTGTTTTGCAATCGATGCACAGGTCAGCGGTCGGACGCGCTTCCAGGCGGCGAATGCCGATTTCAACACCGCAGGATTCGCAATAGCCGAAATCTTCGTCTTCAACTTTTTTCAGCGTTTTCTCGATCTTTTTGATCAGTTTACGCTCGCGGTCACGGTTACGCAGTTCGAGGCTGAACTCTTCTTCCTGTGCGGCACGATCTACCGGGTCCGGGAAGTTAGCCGCTTCATCCTGCATATGGGTGACGGTGCGATCGACTTCATCCCTGAGTTGATTACGCCATGCTTCAAGGATACGCCTGAAGTGCGCCAGCTGGGCTTCATTCATATACTCTTCGCCCGGTTTCTCTTGATACGGCTCCACCCCAGCGATGGCGAGAATACTCAGGGACGATGTTTTACGGTTTTGCCCTTCTTGCATGTTGCTTCTCCTTAACACGCACTATCGATCCCCGTGTCGGGGGAAAATCAGGCCGCTATAAATAGCAGATGCTTTTCCGGATGGCAAATATCTAAACGTAACACTTGACAAGCCTGTGAGGAAAAGCGTATTTGCGCACGCGACCAGAACACTTATTAGTCAATTTAGTCAATGGCTGCCCTATATCGTAAAAGGCAGCGGCAATCTCAGAGTCATATTTGTAGCAGAAAGTTCCGCTTTTACCGCCAGAATTTCTACCCCCTGACCTTGTGCTTCCTTTAACAATCGTGCGTATTTCTCATCAATATGGCGCGCTGGAGAAAAATGTTCAACGGCTGAATGCAGCACGGCAAACAGTATAACGGCGCGGTCGCCGCTGGCCGCTACGCTCATTAACTCACGCAGATGCTTTTGTCCGCGTAGCGTAACTGCATCAGGGAAAAAACCGCATTCCCGCTCGGCGAGCGTTACTGATTTAACTTCAATATAGCAGTTGCGGCGGCCATCTGCCTGTAACAGAAAATCAATTCTGCTGCCTTCGGCACCATATTTCACTTCATTTTTCAGTGTGCTGTAACCCAGCAGCTCAGGCAGGCGGTTTTGCTGGAGCGCTTCCTTCGTTAAGGTATTCGCGCGAAGCGTATTAACGCAAATAAAGTCGCCCTGCTGGGTTTGCGTTAATTCCCAGGTATGCGGATATTTGCGTTTAGCACTTTCTGATGTGGAATACCACACCGTATCGCCAGGCGTGGCACAACCGGTCATTGCGCCAGTATTGGGGCAATGAATTGTCAGCGTTTCGCCTTCTGGGGTGATCACATCGGCAAGGAACCGCTTATAGCGCTGAATAAGCGTGGCGGAGCGAAGGGGGGGCGAAAATTCCATGACCTATCCTTTTTATGTGTTTAGCGTCCAGCGGTTTAACGCCGTGTAACGCAGACGTCCTCCGGCAAACTGCGATTCATATAAGACAAATTCTGTTACAGGAAAAGTCCAGCGAAAGCCCGGCGGCGGTATCGTGACCGCATGGCTTGCATCGCGTAGCAGTGTGATATGCGGATGAAACGGCGTCGGGCTTTGCCAGCATCCGCTACGTGCAGCCTGGGCGCGCAGCATGTCCGCCAGTTGCAACAGTCCGCGTGGTGACTGGCGACAGCCCAGCCAGACAACACGTGAACGCAGCCATTGCCCGGCGTCATCCAGTTGTAGCGTAAAGCCTGGCTGGCGAATGCGCCCGGCCAGCGTTTCCAGAGCACGCTGTTTTTCTGCACTCACTTCCCCTAAAAACGCCAGCGTCAGATGTAAGTTTGCTGCCGCAACAGCCCGTCCGGCATCCTGCGGGAAATGTTCCGCCCGCCAGCGCACCACCTCCTGTCGGATGGTATCGGGCAATTCGATGGCGAAAAACAGCCTTCTCGATTCAGACATGGCGGGCACTCTGTTAGGGTTTGTCGCGATGCTACAATGGCAGGCGGATGCCCGCAAATGCTTCGGCGCTCCAAAGCGCCGCAGTTCATGTACAATTGGCAGCGTCCTTATCAATGTGAGTCCTCTGGAGCCTTGTGTGTCCTTACTGCCGGTTTCTGCCGTTTTACCCGACCTTCTCAATGCGTTACAGCGCGCCCCCCAGGTATTACTGACCGCTCCAACAGGCGCGGGGAAGTCAACCTGGCTGCCGCTGCAATTGTTGCAGCAGAGCGGAATTGACGGGCGTATTTTACTGCTTGAACCGCGCAGACTGGCTGCCCGTAACGTGGCGCAACGTCTGGCGGAGCTGCTTGATGAGGAGCCCGGCGACACCGTCGGCTACCGAATGAGAGCCCAAACCTGTGTTGGGCCGAATACGCGACTGGAGGTGGTGACTGAGGGGATCCTGACGCGAATGATTCAGCACGATCCCGAACTGAGCGGCGTTGGTCTGGTGATCCTTGATGAATTTCACGAACGTAGTCTGCAGGCCGATCTGGCGCTGGCGCTGTTACTTGATGTTCAGCAGGGATTGCGTGACGACCTTAAGCTGCTGGTCATGTCAGCCACCCTTGATAACAGCCGTCTGCAGACGCTTCTTCCGGATGCGCCACTGATTATTTCAGAGGGGCGTATGCACCCGGTAGAGCGGCGTTATCAGGCATTAAGTCTCCACCAGCGCTTTGACGAGGCGGTCGCGATGGCGACCGCCGATCTGCTGCGTTCGCAATCGGGGTCATTGTTACTGTTTTTGCCGGGGGTAGGGGAAATCCAGCGCGTACAGGAACAACTGGCCAGCCGGGTCTCTGACGATGTGTTGCTCTGCCCGTTGTATGGGGCGCTGTCGCTCAATGAACAACGCAAAGCCATTCTTCCGCCACCAGTAGGTAAAAGAAAAGTGGTGCTGGCCACGAATATCGCTGAGACCAGCCTGACCATTGAGGGCATTCGCCTGGTTGTGGACAGCGCCCAGGAGCGTGTGGCCCGTTTTGACTCACGAACAGGATTAACGCGGCTTGTCACCCAGCGCGTGAGCCAGGCATCAATGACACAGCGTGCCGGGCGTGCCGGACGCCTTGAGCCGGGAATCTGTCTGCATCTGACTGGTAAAGAACAGGCCGAAAGGGCGGCGGTCCAGAGCGAGCCGGAGATTTTACAAAGCGATGTGTCTGGCCTGTTGATGGAGTTGTTACAGTGGGGATGCCAGGATCCGGCGCAACTTAACTGGCTGGATTTACCGCCGACGACTAACCTTGCCGCAGCGAAGCGATTGTTGACGCAACTGCGGGCGCTCGACGGTGATCGCCTGTCGCCATTCGGGAAGAAAATGGCATCGTTGGGTAATGATCCTCGACTTGCCGCGATGTTAGCGAGTGCTGGCAGTGCGGATGAAGTGGCAACGGCGGCGAAACTGGCTGCCATCCTTGAAGATCCGCCACGCGGTGGCAACACCGATTTGAGTGTCGCTTTTTCCCGCCATCAGCCTCAGTGGCAGCAGCGCGCCCGACAACTGATTCGGCGGTTGAAAAGTGCGGAAGGGGAGCCCGATAACGACCTGTTGGCGCCATTGCTTGCCAGCGCTTTTGCTGACCGTATTGCGCGCAGGCGCGGCCAGGATGGACGATATCAACTGGCAAACGGAATGGGCGCGATGCTGGATGCAGATGATGCGCTTAATCGCCATGAATGGCTGCTTGCGCCGCTGCTGTTACAGGGAAGCCAGTCGCCAGATGCCCGCATTTTGCTGGCGCTGCCGCTGGACATCGATCGGTTATTGGCGGCCTGTCCGTATATTATTGAGTCGTCTGACTCTGTGGAATGGGATGAAGCCCAGGGAACCTTAAAGGCGTTTCGTCGTAGCCGGATTGGCCAACTGACGGTGAAGGTTCAGCCGCTGGCGAAGCTACCGGAAGAAGAACTCCATCAGGCGATGCTCAACGGGATACGCGAGAAGGGACTGGATGTCCTTAACTGGACGCCAGAGGCGAAACAGCTACGCCTGCGTTTACACTGCGCGGCGAAATGGTTGCCGGAAGAGTCATGGCCTGCGGTAGATGATGCTTCGCTGCTTGCTTCTCTGGAAAGCTGGTTGTTGCCACAAATGGGGGGCGTGCATTCCCTTCGCGCGCTGAAAGCGCTGGATGTGGAGGAAGCATTAAAGGCTTTCTTACCCTGGCCTTTGCGTCAACGTCTGGATAGTGAACTGCCTGGGCATTACACTGTGCCGACGGGAAGCCGGATTGCCATTCGTTATCATGAGGATAATCCGCCCGCTCTGGCGGTACGTATGCAGGAGATGTTTGGTGAGGCGACGACCCCTGTTATTGCTCAGGGGCGCATTGCGCTGGTGCTGGAACTGCTTTCGCCGGCTCAGCGTCCATTGCAAATTACGCGCGATTTAGCGGCCTTCTGGCAGGGCGCGTACCGTGAAGTGCAAAAAGAGATGAAAGGGCGCTACCCGAAACATGTCTGGCCGGACGATCCGGCAAATACCGCACCGACGCGGCGCACGAAAAAGTATTCGTAGTTGAGGGCAGGGCAGGCTGACGCCCTCACCCTGGCCCTCTCCCACCGGGAGAGAGAGCAGACACTAAAGATTTTCTCGTTGAGAACATCTTGCTGTTGGTTTTTGAGAGATTTCTTCTTCTGCCTGGAGGCGGAAGAACTGAGAATCAGGCCCTTGCGCCTGAATGTTGCGGAGAGAGAGCATGGCGGGGAATGACCGCGAGCCAATTGGACGTAAGAGCAGACCTTCACGTCCGGCAAAAGAGAAAGTAAGTCGTCGTCGAGTCAGAGAAGAGGAATACGACGATTACGAAGATGATGATGGCGATGAGCAGGACTCAACGCCACGCAAAGGGAAAGGTAAAGGCGGTAAACCTCGCGGTAAGCGCCGTTGGTTCTGGTTGCTGTTGAAAATTTGTATCGTGGGTGCGGTGCTGCTGGCTATTTATGGCGTGTACCTGGATCAGAAGATCCGTAGCCGTATCGATGGCAAAGTGTGGCAACTGCCGGCGGCCGTGTATGGCCGTATGGTCAACCTTGAACCGGACATGCCCATCAGCAAAAACGAGATGGTTAAACTGCTGGAAGCCACGCAGTACCGTCAGGTGACGAAGATGACGCGTCCTGGCGAGTTTACCGTGCAGGCGAAAAGCATTGAGATGATCCGCCGTCCATTTGACTTCCCTGACAGTAAAGAGGGGCAGGTCCGCGCACGTCTGACGTTTGATGGCGACCGACTCGATAGCATAGAGAACATGGACAGCAATCGTCAGTTCGGTTTCTTCCGTCTCGATCCGCGTTTGATAACCATGCTTTCGTCACCTAATGGCGAACAGCGTCTGTTTGTACCGCGCAGTGGCTTCCCGGATCTGCTGGTGGATACGCTGCTGGCGACCGAAGACCGCCATTTCTACGAGCATGACGGTATCAGCTTCTACTCGATTGGTCGTGCGGTGCTGGCAAACCTCACTGCCGGACGCACGGTGCAGGGGGCGAGTACACTGACCCAGCAACTGGTGAAAAACCTGTTCCTGAGCAGCGAGCGCTCCTACTGGCGTAAGGCTAACGAAGCCTATATGGCGTTGATTGTCGATGCCCGTTACAGCAAGGATCGTATCCTTGAACTGTACATGAACGAAGTTTACCTCGGGCAGAGCGGCGATAATGAAATCCGTGGTTTCCCGCTGGCAAGCCTTTACTACTTTGGCCGTCCGGTGGAAGAGTTGAGTCTTGATCAGCAGGCTATGTTGGTCGGAATGGTGAAAGGGGCCTCAATCTACAACCCGTGGCGTAACCCTAAACTGGCCCTGGAGCGACGTAACCTTGTCCTGCGCCTGATGCAAGAACAGAAGGTGATTGACCAGGAGTTGTACGACATGCTCAGCGCCCGTCCGCTCGGCGTACAACCGCGCGGTGGCGTGATTTCACCGCAGCCTGCGTTTATGCAGATGGTTCGCCAGGAGCTACAGGCTAAACTCGGCGATGATAAAGTGAAGGACTTGTCGGGCGTGAAGATTTTCACCACCTTTGATTCTGTTGCGCAGGACGCGGCAGAAAAAGCGGCGGTGGAGGGCATTCCTGCCTTGATCAAGCAGCGTAAACTGGACGATCTGGAAACCGCGATGGTGGTTGTGGATCGCTTCAGTGGCGAGGTGCGTGCGATGGTGGGTGGGGCAACGCCGCAGTTTGCAGGCTATAACCGTGCAATGCAGGCGCGCCGCTCTATCGGCTCGCTGGCAAAACCGGCGACCTACCTGACAGCATTAAGCCAGCCGGATAAATTCCGTCTGAACACCTCTATTGCCGATGCGCCGATTTCACTACGTCTGTCGAATGGTCAGACCTGGGCACCGCAGAACGATGATCATCGCTTTAGCGGCCAGGTGATGCTGGTGGATGCGTTAACGCGTTCCATGAACGTGCCGACGGTTAACCTCGGGATGGCGATGGGCCTGCCTGCGGTGACCGATACCTGGTTGAAATTAGGCGCGCCTAAAGATCAGTTGACGGCTAACCCATCTATGCTGCTGGGGGCGCTTAACCTGACGCCGATAGAAGTGGCGCAAGCCTTCCAGACCATCGCCAGCGGTGGTAACCGTGCAACGTTGTCTGCACTGCGTTCAGTTATTGCAGAAGATGGCACGGTGCTCTACCAGAGTTACCCGCAGTCTGAGCGCGCGGTGCCCGCGCAGGCGGCCTACCTGACGCTGTGGACCATGCAGCAGGTTGTCCAGCGTGGTACGGGCCGTCAGCTCGGTGCGAAATATCCGGGGCTGCATCTGGCTGGGAAAACCGGTACCACCAACAATAACGTCGACACCTGGTTTGCCGGTATTGACGGGCGTGAAGTGACTATTACCTGGGTTGGGCGTGATAATAACCAGCCGACGAAGCTGTACGGTGCGAGCGGGGCGATGGCTATCTATCAGCGCTACCTGGCAAACCAGTCGCCGATTCCGTTGGATCTGACGCCGCCGGAAGATATCACTACCATGAGCGTGGATGATATGGGTAACTTCGTTTGTGGCGGCGGTGGTACGCGTTCACTGCCGGTCTGGACGACCAGTCCGGAAACGCTGTGCCAGCAAAACCCGATGATGCAGCAACCGCAGCCGGGTAATCCGTTCGATCAGTCAACCCCGCCGCCGCAACAGCAGCAGCCTCAACAACAGCCACCGCAACAGCAAGAGAAGAGCGATGGTGTCGCAGGCTGGATTAAAGATATGTTCGGCAGTAACTAACTCTCAAACCCCCGGTCACCCGACCGGGGGTTTTTTCATTTTGGCTAGCCTCAAACATCCCTCTAACGTCGTTTTAAATCCTTTTTAATGCCTTATTAACGCCTTACTTTTTACCTGGTTGTTTATTAATCCCTCACACTGCACAGGGCCGCTTAGCGCTTGCTATGCGGTCAACGCTTCGCATATTATGCTGCCGTCATAATAATAATTATCGTTTACGTTATCATTCACTCATTGTCAGAGAATAAACAATGGCGCGTCAAAAAACTGCTCAGCCAGTCAACACCTCGCTGCGTAAACTCGCAGTAGTTGTAGCCACAGCGGTTAGCGGCATGTCTGTCTATGCACAGGCTGCAACGACCCAACCCGAAGACACCGTTACCGTAACCTCCAGTAGTACGGCTCCACAGGAAAATGCATGGGGCCCGGCGGCGACGATTGCCGCGCGCCACTCCGCGACGGCTACCAAAACCGACACCCCAATTGAGAAGACCCCGCAGTCGATCTCGGTGGTAACCAGCGAAGAGATGGCCCTGCATCAGCCTAAGTCCGTGAAGGAAGCGCTGAGCTACACGCCGGGTGTTGCCGTTGGGACGCGTGGCGCATCCAACACCTATGACTATCTTGTTATCCGTGGGTTTGCGGCGGATGGTCAGAGCCAGAATAACTACCTCGACGGTATGAAGATGCAGGGCAACTTCTACAACGACGCGGTGATTGATCCTTACATGCTTGAACGTGCTGAAATCCTGCGCGGCCCGGCTTCTGTGCTGTACGGTAAGAGCAGCCCGGGTGGGTTACTAAACATGGTCAGCAAGCGTCCAACCACCACGCCGCTGTATGAAGTCCAGTTCAAGATGGGCACCGATAACCTGTACCAGACAGGTTTTGATTTCAGCGATGCGCTGGATGATAACGGCGTTTATTCTTATCGTTTGACCGGTCTGGCGCGCTCCGCTAACGCCCAGCAGGAAGGGGCAAAAGAGCAGCGCTACACCATTGCGCCGTCTTTCAGCTGGCGTCCTGATGACAAAACGAACTTCACATTCCTCTCTTATTTCCAGAACGAACCGGATACCGGTTACTACGGCTGGTTACCGAAAGAGGGAACCGTTCAGCCGCTGCCAAATGGCTCTCGCCTGCCGACCGACTTCAACGAAGGCGCGAAGAACAACACCTATTCCCGTAATGAGAAAATGGTGGGCTACAGCTTCGAACATGGCTTTAACGATACCTTCACTCTGCGCCAGAACCTGCGTTTTGCTGAGAATAAAACCGCTCAGAACAGCGTATATGGCTACGGTATGTGTTCTGATCCGATATATCCCACAGAGCCAGATGCGCTTAAGACACACCCTTGTGCGAAAATCCCACAGTCTGAATGGGGGCACACGCTGACGCGTCAGTACGTGATTGACAGCGAAAAACTGCAGACCTTCACTGTCGATACCCAATTGCAGAGCAAATTTGCAACCGGTGCTATTGATCATACCCTGCTGACGGGGGTCGATTTTATGCGCATGCGCAACGATATTGACTCTTATTTTGGCTACGCCGGTTCTGTCACTCCGTCTGATATCTACAATCTTGACCGGAGCGATTTTGACTTCGGTGCACATGACGGTCCATCCGGCCCTTACCGCGTGCTGGTTAAACAGAAACAGACCGGTGTGTATGCGCAGGACCAGGCGCAGTGGGATAAAGTACTGGTCACACTCGGTGGTCGTTACGACTGGGCGAAGCAGGATTCCCTGAACCGTGACTATGGCACTCATCCCGAGCGCGACGATAATCAATTCACCTGGCGCGGCGGTGTTAACTACCTGTTCGACAATGGGGTAACGCCATACTTTAGCTATAGCGAATCCTTCGAACCGGCATCAACAACGGGTGCTGACGGTGCTATTTTTGCTCCGTCTAAAGGTAAGCAGTACGAAGCGGGTGTGAAATATGTGCCGAAAGATCGTCCGATTGTCCTGACCGGTGCGCTATACCAACTGACCAAAACCAACAACCTGATGCCCGATCCGACTCCGGGTTCAAGCTGGTCCATTCAAGGCGGTGAAATCCGCGCTCGTGGCGTTGAAGTTGAAGCAAAAGCCGCCTTGTCTGCCAGCATCAACGTGGTCGGTTCATATACCTACACCGATGCTGAGTACACCACCGATACCAAGTACAAAGGCAACACTCCTGTCCAGGTGCCAAAACACATGGCATCACTGTGGGGTGACTACACCCTCTTTGATGGCGCGCTCTCTGGGCTGACGCTGGGTACCGGCGCTCGCTTCACTGGTTCCAGCCAGGGCGACCCGGCGAATACCTTCAAAGTAGGAAGCTACACGTTAGTTGACGCGCTGGTGCGTTACGATCTGGCGCGCGTGGGTATGGCGGGCTCCAGTGTGGCGTTACACGTGAACAACCTGTTCGATCGCGAGTACGTCGCAAGTTGCTTTAATACCTATGGTTGCTTCTGGGGGGCTGAGCGTCAGGTGGTGGCGACAGCAACCTTCCGCTTCTAATCTCTTTTCGGGCACGGTTCGCCGTGCCCTTTTAAAAGTTGGCACTCATGCAGGAAAACAACACACTTCCCGATACCACGTTTCAACTCACCGACGTCACGTTCAGTGTGCCTGGCCGCACGCTGCTGCATCCCCTTTCTCTGACCTTTCCGGTTGGCAAAGTTACTGGCCTTATCGGACATAACGGTTCTGGTAAATCCACATTGCTGAAAATGCTGGGGCGTCATCAGCTGCCTTCGCAGGGTGATGTTCTGCTGGACGGACAGCCGCTGGCGAGCTGGAGCAGTAAATCCTTTGCCCGCAAGGTGGCTTATTTGCCGCAGCAGTTGCCGCAGGCGGAAGGGATGACGGTACGTGAACTGGTGGCGATTGGCCGGTATCCGTGGCATGGCGCATTGGGCCGTTTTGGTGTGGCTGACAAAGAGAAAGTGGAAGAGGCCATAACGCTGGTTGGACTCAAACCGCTGGCGCATCGCCTGGTTGATAGTCTGTCCGGCGGCGAGCGTCAGCGTGCATGGATTGCCATGCTGGTGGCGCAGGATAGCCGTTGCCTGCTGCTTGATGAACCAACCTCCGCACTGGATATCGCTCATCAGGTGGATGTGCTGGCGCTGGTGCACCGTTTGAGCCAGCAGCGTGGGCTGACGGTGATTGCGGTGTTACACGATATCAATATGGCGGCGCGCTATTGCGATTATCTGGTTGCCTTGCGCGGCGGTGAAATGATTGCGCAGGGGACACCGGAGACACTCATGCGTGCGGATACACTGGAACACATTTACGGGATCCCGATGGGGATTCTTCCTCACCCTTCAGGTGCAGCCCCGGTGAGCTTTGTCTATTGATGGATGGCCTGAATCTGATTAGCCGGCGCCGTCTGTTGACGATGATGGCGCTTTCTCCACTGCTGTGGCAGATGCGCAGCGCGCAGGCCGCAGAGATCGACACCCGGCGCATTGTCGGGCTGGAGTGGCTGCCGGTCGAGTTACTGCTGGCGCTGGGGATTAGGCCTTACGGCATCGCCGATATTCCCAATTACAACCTGTGGGTGAATGAGCCTGCGCTCCCTGCTGGGGTGATTGACGTTGGGCTACGCACGGAGCCTAATCTGGAACTGCTTACGCAGATGAAACCCTCTTTCCTTGTCTGGTCTGCCGGATATGGCCCCTCTGCCGACGTGCTGGCGAGAATCGCGCCGGGGCAGGGGTTCAGTTTTAGCGACGGTAAGAAGCCGCTGGCGACGGCAAGAAAATCTCTTAATGAGATGGCGCGTCTGTTCCGGATGGAAGCGGCGGCGAAAGCGCATCTGGAACTGTTTGATAGCTTTATAGCCGAGAGAAAACCGCATTTCAGACAGCGCGGGGAACGCCCGTTGTTGATGATGACATTGCTCGATGCTCGCCACATGCTGGTCTTTACCCGCAACTGCCTGTTCCAGGAAGTCCTGGACGAATTTGGTATTCAAAACGCCTGGCAGGGGGAAACCACGTTCTGGGGAAGCACCGCCGTGGGGATTGATCGCCTGGCGATGTATAAAGATGTCGATGTTCTCTGTTTTGACCACGGTAATGATACTGAGATGCGTAAGCTGATGGCGACCCCGTTGTGGCAGGCAATGCCATTTGTGCGCTCTGGCCGATTCCAGCGCGTACCTGCCGTCTGGTTCTATGGCGCGACGCTCTCTGCCATGCACTTTGTGCGCGTCCTGGATGACGCACTCGGGGGCAAGGTATGAGAAGGCCGTTTGCGTTACTGCCCGGCCTGCTACTGGCGGGGTTATTCATTGCTGGCGCCTGGCTAACCTGGTTGAATTTTAATGCCGCACTTCCCCGCGCACAGTGGGGACAGGCGCTCTTTACGCCCAGCGTTGATGTGATTGAGCAGATGCTGTTCCACTACAGCCTGCTGCCAAGACTGGTGATTTCGCTGTTAGTCGGGGCTGGTCTGGGGCTGGTGGGCGTCCTGTTCCAGCAGGTGTTACGTAACCCGCTGGCAGAGCCTACAACACTCGGTGTTTCTACCGGCGCGCAACTGGGCATTACGGTTACTACGCTATGGGCGCTGCCAGGCGCGTTGACGACACAGTTTGCCGCCCTGGCCGGAGCCTGCGTGGTTGGGGCGCTGGTCTTCGGCGTTGCCTGGGGTAAACGGCTTTCTCCGGTAACGCTCATTCTGGCGGGGCTGGTGGTGAGCCTCTACTGCGGAGCGGTGAATCAGCTGTTGGTAATTTTCCACCACGATGCGCTGCAAAGCATGTTCCTGTGGAGCACCGGTACGCTCACTCAGACTGACTGGCGCGGCGTGCAGCACCTCTGGCCGCAGTTGATCGGCGGCGTGGTGCTCACCTTGTTGTTGCTACGACCATTAACGCTGATGGGGCTGGATGATGGCGTTGCCCGCAACCTGGGCCTCGCGTTATCCCTGGTTCGTCTGGCTGCGCTTACGCTTGCGATCGTGCTCAGCGCATTGCTGGTGAATGCGGTCGGTATTATCGGTTTTATTGGACTGTTTGCCCCCCTGCTGGCGAGAATGCTCGGTGCGCGGCGACTGCTGGCGCGTCTGATGCTGGCGCCGCTGATTGGTGCCCTCATTCTTTGGCTATCTGACCAGCTTATCCAGTGGCTCGCCCGCGTATGGATGGAGGTCTCAACAGGATCTATGACTGCGCTGATTGGCGCGCCGCTGCTGCTGTGGCTGCTGCCGCGTTTACGCAGTATGAGTGCACCTTCAATGGATGTCGGGGACAATGTGCCTGCGGAGCGGCAAAACGTGCCATGGTTTGCGCTGGCAGGGCTGGTTGTGCTGCTGCTGGGCGTACTGGTGGCGCTTTCGTTCGGGCGTGACGCGGAGGGCTGGCGCTGGATTAGCGGTACGATGCTCGACGAGCTGATGCAGTGGCGTTTGCCGCGGATTATCGCCGCGCTGACTGCCGGGATCATGCTGGCGGTGTCCGGGTGTATTATTCAGCGCCTGACGGGTAACCCAATGGCAAGCCCGGAAGTGCTTGGAATAAGTTCCGGAGCGGCTTTCGGTGTTGTGGTTATGCTGTTCTTCGTGCCGGGGAATGCGTTTGGCTGGCTGATGCCAGCCGGAAGTCTCGGCGCGGCCATTACGCTGCTTATCATTCTGATTGCCGCCGGTCGCGGCGGTTTTTCGCCACACCGTATGCTACTGGCCGGGATGGCGCTCAGTACCGCGTTCACCATGCTGCTTATGATGTTGCAGGCAAGTGGCGATCCGCGCATGGCGAAGATCCTGACGTGGATTTCCGGCTCGACCTATCACGCGACCTTTGAGCAGGTGATACTTACGGGGCTGATGATGATCGTGCTCCTGGCGCTGGTGCCGCTATGTCGTCGCTGGTTGACGGTATTGCCGCTGGGCGGTGATACGGCGCGTTCGGTGGGGATGGCGTTGACCACATCGCGTATTGGGCTATTGTTGCTGGCGGCGGCGTTAACGGCAACCGCAACGATGACCATTGGGCCGCTGAGTTTTATCGGTCTAATGGCACCGCATATTGCGCGTATGATGGGTTTTCGCCGTACCATGCCGCATATCGTTATGTCCGCGCTGACTGGTGGGCTATTGCTGGTGTTTGCCGACTGGTGCGGGCGGATGATGATGTTTCCCTACCAGGTCCCTGCGGGTCTGCTGTCAACCTTTATTGGCGCGCCGTATTTTATCTATTTGTTGAGAAAGCAGAGTCGGTAATCGGTGGATTACTGTTATGCGCCAGGATTTGTAGCCCCGGTAAGCGTCGCGTTACCGGGGAATGTCCCGGATAACGACGCAAGCGCTTTACCCGGGCTACGATTTTTATAGCTGCACTGGCTCGTCAGCGATTACAGCTTCGCAAACACGCGGCGTGCCGCATCAACCGTATTGCGGATATCCTCTTCACTGTGCGCGACGGACATAAAGCCTGCTTCAAAGGCTGACGGCGCAAAATAGACACCCTCTTCAAGCATGAGGTGGAAGAAGCGTTTAAAGCGTTCAACATCGCAGGCGACCACATCCTGGTAGCAGGTGACTTCCGGCGCATCGGTAAAGAACAGACCGAACATCCCGCCGACGTGGTTGACCACCAGTGGAATACCCTGGCCGCGCGCCGCATCAATCAGGCCATCCGCCAGCAAGGCCGTCAGATCATTTAGCGTTTCATGCACGCCCACCTGTGACACTTCGGTCAGGCACGCGTAGCCCGCAGCCATGGCAATAGGGTTGCCGGAGAGTGTACCAGCCTGGTAGACCGGACCTGTCGGCGCCAGTGCTTCCATGACATCGCGACGACCGCCAAATGCGCCCACCGGCATTCCACCGCCGATAATTTTACCCAGGCAAGTCAGATCCGGCGTGACGTCATAGTAAGATTGCGCACCGGCCAGCGCGACGCGAAAGCCGGTCATCACTTCATCAATAATCAGCAACGCGCCGAATTCATCGCAGAGCGCGCGCAGACCCGGCAGGAAGCCCTCTTTCGGCGGTATGCAGTTCATATTACCCGCGACCGGCTCGACGATAATACAGGCGATGTCCTGCGGATATTGCTCGAAGGCTTCGCGGACGCTCGACAGATCGTTATAGGTGCAGGTCAGGGTGTGTCTGGCGAAATCCGCAGGTACACCCGGCGAGTTTGGCTGGCCCAGCGTTAGCGCGCCGGAGCCGGCTTTGACCAGCAGGCAATCTGCATGACCGTGGTAGCAGCCTTCAAATTTGATAATTTTGTCGCGACCGGTAAAACCGCGGGCGAGACGAATCGCACTCATGGTGGCTTCGGTACCCGAGTTCACCATACGCACCATATCCATGGTCGGTACCAGTTGAGTTACCAGTTCGGCCATTTTCACTTCCATCTCGGTCGGTGCGCCAAAGCTCAGGCCGCGCTGGGCGGCTTCAATCACCGCATTACGAATGGCCGGGTGGTTATGACCCAGTACCATCGGACCCCAGGAACCGACGTAATCAATGTAAGCTTTGCCGTCGGCGTCGTAGAGGTAAGCGCCGTCAGCCCGTTCAATAAACAGCGGCGTGCCTCCTACGCCGGTGAAGGCGCGTACCGGCGAGTTAACGCCGCCGGGGATAAGTTCGCGTGCGGCGCTGTAGAGGTTTTCTGACTTACTCATGAAATCGTTCCTGGTTTGTTAAAAACAATAGGGCTTATTCTAAGGGATTCCTGGAAGAGGATAAAAGTATTGCGCACGGAAAGGATAGCCGCCTCAGGGGGAGAATACTTGAACGAATAACCAGGGTAATAGATAATAGCCAAAATGATCGGGTTATTATTTGCCCAGATCGCAGTATGAATGGGAGCGAAAAATGAGTGATGATGTAGCGCTGCCGCTGCAGTTTACCGACGCAGCAGCCAGTAAAGTTAAAAACCTGATTGCGGATGAAGACAATCCGAACCTGAAACTGCGTGTCTATATTACTGGCGGCGGTTGCAGTGGCTTCCAGTATGGCTTCACGTTTGATGACCAGATCAACGATGGCGACATGACCATTGAGAAACAGGGCGTTGGCCTTGTTGTTGACCCGATGAGCCTGCAATATCTGGTGGGCGGTTCAGTTGATTATACCGAAGGTCTGGAAGGTTCCCGCTTTGTGGTGACTAACCCGAACGCGACAAGCACCTGCGGTTGTGGATCCTCATTCAGCATTTGATCCCTGTTCGGATGCCATAAGAAAGCCGTGTCACTGACACGGCTTTTTGTTATCTGCCATTCTCATCGAGTGCAAACGTTGGCAGTTTGAGATGCCAGCGTATGGCGGCAAGGCGAATGCCCAGCGTGACTACCATCCCAAGCATTGCGGCGTTTTCCAGTGGTACATCAAAGGCGTAAGCCGCTGTTGAATGCACAATGCCGCCAATAATACAGGCGGTGGCATAGATTTCCGTTCGCAGGATCATAGGGACTTCGCGCGCCAGCACATCACGAATGATCCCGCCGCCAACCCCGGTCAGCACACCCATACCCGTTGCGACCAGGGGGCCGGTACCGGCCATGAACGCTTTGTTTACCCCAATACCGACAAACACAGCCAGACCGACGGCGTCCAGCACTGGCAGAACCCACTTCGGCAGGCGTCTTGGCTGGCGAACCAGCAAAATCGTCAGCATGCAGGTGACCATG
Source organism: Phytobacter palmae (assembly GCA_900112785.1). Lineage (GTDB taxonomy): Bacteria > Pseudomonadota > Gammaproteobacteria > Enterobacterales > Enterobacteriaceae > Phytobacter > Phytobacter palmae. The sequence continues at coordinate 556,026 of FONB01000001.1, forward strand.
GCGACGACCAGATCGGTCGGATCTTTCACCCAGAACACCGGTCCGTGGGCCAGCGCCATGTCGCGGATCGTGCCGCCACCGACGGCGGTCACCACGCCTAATACCAGCACACCAAAAGGATCCATCCGAAGTTTTCCGGCAAGCAGCACACCTGAGATGGCAAAAACAGCGGTACCGACAATATCCAGCCAGTAGACAAGCATGGTTCAATCCCCGGTTATTTCACCTGCGCCAGGGCAGGGCAGAGTTGTTGAGCGGCGAGGATAATACGCGGACCTGCGCGCTCAAACCAGTCGCTGTTTAGCGGAATGACCGGAATATCGAGCTGTTTGCGCCAGAATTGTTCGATTTTAGGAATTTCGCTCGCATCTCCTGCTACAACGATAGCATGTGGTTCGCGCGCCAGTACTTGCTCACGGCTCACCTGGGGCCAGGGAACCCGGCTGGCGGCAAAAATATTTTCGCCCCCGCAAAGTTCCAGCACTTCGTTTTGCAGCGAGCCCTTACCGCTGGTGAAAAGGGGTTCCCCGCCGAACTGCAGAAAAACGCGTTTTTTGGTCTGTCCGGCGTACTGTTTTTTCAGCTCGTGGTAATGGGCAAGCAGTTCAACTGATGCCTGCTGTGCTTGTTCGGGATGAGGACTGTATTGCGCGAGTTCGGCTAAAGATTCCGCGACCTGTTCGATGGTGACAGCATCCAGCCACAGCACCTTGATACCAAGCCGCTCCAACTGATCAACCTGACGTTCTGCATTGCCGCCGCGCCATGCGAGGACGACGTCGGGTTTTAACGCCACAATCCTCTCAATGTTTAATCCTTGCCAGGTGGCAACTTGCTCGATTTTTTCCGCCTCAGGGGGAAAATTTGAATAGCTGCTGACGCCCACGGGCGTGATGCCAGCGGCAAAGGCCATTTCCGTATTCGCGGGCGAGAGGGAGATTACGCGCGACGCGGCGTTAAGCCACGTCGAAGCAAAAATAAGCAGGGCGGCCAGCGCCCTGAACAGATGTTTAGCCACGAGCCAGGTTCTGCACCAGTGTCTCAACCATCAGGCTGGACTGTTTCGCGGCAACCACCAGGAACTCATCAAAGCTCAGGTGGGATTGCTGGTCTGCCACGTCGGAGATAGCTCGTACTACCACAAACGGCACGCCAAAGTTATGGCAAACATGCGCGATAGCAGTGGCTTCCATTTCAACGGCTACCGCCTGCGGGAAGTTATGGCGAATTTTGGCCAGACCTACGGAGCCGTTAATAAAGGCATCGCCGCTGACAATCAGACCGCGAACCGCATTCAGATTGAGCTGTTTAATGCAGCTTTCTGCCGCCGTAATCAGCTTTTCATCCGCTTTAAAGCCCGCCGGGCAGCCGGGTAACTGGCCGAACTCGTAGCCAAAGGCAGTGACATCCGCGTCGTGGTAGCGCGCTTCGTCAGAGACCACGATATCACCGACTTTCAGCGTTGACGCCAGTCCACCGGCAGAACCTGTATTGATAATCACATCCGGCTTGCAGCGTTCCAGCAGCAGTGTTGCGCCCATTGCGGCGGCCACTTTGCCGATGCCAGATTTCAGCAGGGCGACTTCTGTACCATTCAGCGTACCGGTGTAAATTTCACAGCCGCCAATAGTCAGCGTCTGACGATTTTCGATTTTGTCACGCAACAGCGTAACTTCTTCTTCCATTGCACCAATAATGCCAATTTTCATGGAGATACTCGCTAATGTGATAAGACAGGGTTACGTTTTCAGGGCATAGTCTATCATGGCATACACAATTGCATGATATCCCGTGACGCCTCGCTGACAGGAGAGGAAATGGCTGAGATCGATTTTCGCAAAAAAATAAACTGGCATCGTCGCTACCGCTCACCGCAAGGCGTGAAAACTGAGCGCGAAATCCTGCGCATTTTTGAAAGCGATCGCGGGCGGATAATCAATTCGGCGGCGATTCGCCGTCTGCAGCAAAAAACACAGGTCTTCCCTCTGGAGCGCAACGCGGCAGTACGCACGCGATTGACCCATTCGCTGGAAGTGCAGCAGGTTGGGCGTTACATCGCCAAAGAAGTGTTAAGCCGCCTGAAAGAGCTTCGTCTTCTTGAAACCTATGGCCTGGACGAACTTACAGGTCCGTTTGAAAGTATTGTTGAAATGGCCTGTCTGATGCACGACATCGGTAACCCGCCGTTTGGTCATTTTGGCGAGGCGGCGATAAATGACTGGTTCCGCCATCGCCTGGCACCAGAGGATGCGGCCAGCCAGCCGCTGACGGATGATCGCTGTGAAGTGGTGGTGCTGCGTCTACGTGAGGGGGAGGATTCGCTGAACGCGTTACGTCGCAAAGTACGCCAGGATCTCAGCCATTTCGAAGGTAATGCGCAGGGTATTCGCCTGGTCCACACTCTGATGCGCATGAATCTGACCTGGGCGCAGGTGGGATGCATTTTAAAATATACTCGCCCTGCATGGTGGAGTGGGCCACCGCCATCCTCCCACAGTTATTTAATGAAAAAGCCGGGTTTTTATTTTTCCGAAGAAGCGTATGTTGCACGGCTGCGTAAAGAACTTGATCTTGATACTTACAGTCGTTTCCCATTGACGTGGATAATGGAAGCCGCTGACGATATTTCCTATTGCGTTGCCGATCTTGAAGATGCAGTGGAAAAGCGCATTTTTACCGCGGAACAGCTCTATCAGCATCTATATGACGCCTGGGGTGAACACAGTAAGGGCTCACTATTTTCTCAGGTGGTGGAAAATGCCTGGGAGAAATCCCGCGCAAATTCATTAAGTCGCAGCGCCGAAGATCAATTCTTTATGTATTTACGTGTAAATACCTTAAATAAACTTGTGCCTTATGCCGCGCAGCGATTTATTGAAAACTTACCACAAATATTCAGTGGGGAATTCAATCACGCCCTGCTGGAGGATGACAGTGATTACAGTCAGCTCCTTGAACTTTATAAAAATGTCGCCATTAAAGAGGTGTTTAGTCATCCCGATGTTGAGCAACTGGAATTACAGGGATATCGCGTAATCAGTGGGTTGCTGGAGATTTATCGTCCACTGCTGCAATTATCACTGGCCGATTTTTCAGAAATTGTGGAAAAAGATCGCGTTCGACGTTTCCCCATTGAATCGCGCTTGTTCCAGAAGTTATCAACACGTCATCGGCTGGCCTACATTGAGGCCGTGAGCAAATTATCCCGGGACGGGAGCGACTTCGCGATAATGGAATATTATCATCGCTGTCGGCTCATCCAGGATTATATCAGCGGAATGACAGATTTATATGCATGGGATGAATACCGCCGCTTGATGGCGGTTGAATAATCGGTTGAGAATTGTAAAGACGGACAATAAATTTTTACTTTTTCCAAAAACTTAATCCCGGAACTTCACGTTATAAAGCGACTCTGAGTGATACATACACAGCCGTTTGCGTTACCAGTAAAGAGATTGAGAGACATGAAAAAAACAACTTTAGCAATGAGTGCACTGGCGTTGGCTTTAGGCCTGGCGCTGTCCCCTGTTTCCGTGATGGCTGCCGAAACCGCGTCATCGGTATCGACTTCGCAGCAGATGCCAAGCCTGGCGCCGATGCTTGAACAGGTCATGCCATCCGTTGTAAGCATTAACGTAGAAGGCAGCACGACGGTTAACACGCCGCGTATGCCGCGCAATTTCCAGCAGTTCTTCGGTGATAATTCCCCGTTCTGCCAGGATGGTTCTCCATTCCAGGGCTCGCCTTTCTGTCAGGGCGGCGGTGCGCCGGGGGGACAAGGTGGCCCAGGGGAGGATGGCGCTCAGCAGCAGAAATTTATGGCCCTGGGCTCTGGTGTCATCATTGATGCGGCCAAAGGCTATGTGGTGACGAACAACCACGTGGTGGATAACGCGACCTCCATCAAAGTTCAGTTGAGCGATGGCCGTAAATTCGATGCCAAAATCGTTGGTAAAGACCCGCGTTCTGATATCGCGCTGGTGCAAATTCAGGATCCGAAGAACCTGACGGCGATTAAAATTGCCGACTCCGACGCACTGCGCGTAGGTGATTATACCGTTGCTATCGGTAACCCGTTTGGTCTGGGGGAAACTGTGACTTCGGGTATTGTCTCTGCGCTGGGTCGTAGCGGCCTGAACGCGGAAAACTACGAAAACTTTATTCAGACCGATGCGGCGATCAACCGGGGGAACTCCGGTGGTGCGCTGGTTAATCTGAACGGTGAACTGATTGGTATCAATACCGCAATCCTTGCTCCGGATGGCGGCAACATCGGTATCGGCTTTGCGATCCCAAGTAATATGGTGAAAAACCTGACGGCGCAGATGGTCCAGTATGGCCAGGTACGTCGCGGCGAACTGGGCATCATGGGTACTGAACTGAACTCTGAACTGGCGAAAGCGATGAAAGTTGATGCCCAGCGCGGTGCTTTTGTCAGCCAGGTCATGCCGAACTCTGCCGCTGCGAAAGCAGGTGTAAAAGCCGGTGATGTGATTACTTCGCTGAATGGCAAACCAATCAGCAGCTTCGCCGCGCTGCGTGCGGAAGTGGGTTCTATGCCTATCGGCAGTAAGGTACAGCTGGGTCTGGTGCGTGATGGTAAGCCGGTGAATGTAAGCCTCGAACTGCAGCAGAGCAGCCAGAATCAGGTAGATTCCGGCAATATTTTCAGCGGTATAGAAGGTGCTGAAATGAGCAATAACGGTAAAGATGAGGGCGTTGTCGTGAATGTGGTGAAAGCCAACACGCCAGCAGCACGCATCGGCCTCAAGAAAGGGGATATCATCGTTGGGGCGAACCAACAACCAGTGAAAAACCTCGGCGAGTTGCGCAAAATCATCGACAGCAAGCCTTCGGTTCTGGCTTTGAATATTCAGCGTGGTGATACTTCAATCTATCTGCTGATGCAGTAATCCGCATAAACCCTCTTCTTCCATCCGGAAGAAGAGGGTGCTCTCCTCAGATTTTGTGAGGCCTTCCACAACTCCACACTTCCGCCGCCTGCTTTGTGCGTTTGCACAATGTACGACGTAATTTTCTCCCATATGCTTGTGCTCTGCTCACGGGAGGGTTACATGGCTGGCTGGCATCTTGATACTAAAATGGCGCAGGATATCGTTGCGCGCACCATGCGCATTATCGATACAAACATTAACGTGATGGATGCTCGTGGCCGCATTATTGGTAGCGGCGATCGCGAGCGAATTGGGGAATTGCACGAAGGCGCATTGCTCGTACTGGCACAGGGCCGCGTGGTGGATATTGATGATGCCGTTGCCCGTCACCTGCATGGGGTCCGCCAGGGCATCAATTTGCCGTTGCGTCTGGAAGGTGAAATTGTCGGCGTCATTGGCCTGACAGGGGAACCTGAGTCGTTGCGCAAATATGGCGAGCTGGTGTGCATGACCGCCGAAATGATGCTCGAACAGTCCCGCCTGATGCACCTGCTGGCTCAGGACAGCCGTCTGCGTGAAGAGCTGGTAATGAACCTGATTCAGGCAGAAGAACACACGCCAGCGCTCACCGAATGGGCGCAGCGTTTGGGTATCGATTTAAATCAGCCGCGTGTGGTTGCCGTGGTGGAAGTCGACAGCGGACAATTAGGCGTGGACAGCGCCATGGCTGAACTCCAGCAACTGCAAAACGCCCTGACCACACCTGAGCGCAACAACCTGATTGCGATTGTCTCGTTAACCGAAATGGTGGTGCTCAAACCCGCGCTGAACCAGTTTGGTCGCTGGGATGCCGAAGATCACCGTAAGCGCGTTGACCAACTGATTCAGCGCATGAAAGAAAACGGCCAACTGCGTTTTCGCGTTGCGCTGGGTAATTACTTTACCGGGCCGGGCAGTATCGCCCGTTCCTACCGTACCGCACGCACCACCATGATGGTGGGTAAACAGCGCATGCCGGAAAGCCGTAGCTATTTCTACCAGGATTTGATGCTGCCGGTCCTGCTTGATAGTTTACGCGGTGGCTGGCAGGCGAATGAGCTTTCCCGTCCGCTGCAGCGCCTTAAAGCGATGGATAATAATGGACTGCTGCGGCGTACGCTTTCCGCATGGTTCCGCCACAATGTTCAGCCGCTGGCGACGTCAAAAGCGTTGTTTATTCACCGTAATACGCTGGAATATCGTCTGAACCGTATTTCTGAACTCACCGGACTGGATCTGGGAAATTTTGACGACAGATTGCTGCTCTATGTGGCGCTGCAACTGGATGAGCAGCGGTAAAGAAAAGCAAAAAGGCAACGTAAGTTGCCTTTTTCAGTATTTGCATCCTCTCACTGTGAGAGAGGTGCAGGGGGAGGGCACCAGGCCGCATCACCTGCATATATACCGGATGCGCTGCGATTATCCGGCTTACGTGATGGGCAAAACCCAATAATCATTTATTGCGCGTCAGTTTTTCCAAATCGGATTCAATTTCGCTGATCTTGTTCGCGACAACGCTTTCCAGATGGCGGAGATCGTCCAGGATCTTACGTTTCAGATCCACATCCGTACGGTCACGCTGACAGATTTGATCCAACTCGTCGATCACGTAGCGCAGGTTTGGACTGATCTCCTGCACCTCTTTGTAGCCCTGACCGATACCATCCGCGACAACTGTTTTGCGCTGACGAGGGTATTTAAACTTTACGCTTTTAGCGAAAAACTCGCCTTTATCCTTGTGAAAATAGATTTTCAGAATGTCGTTGTTTGCTTCCTGACGGAGACTATAGCGATCGATTTCATCAGGATTGGTGATGCCTAAACTTTTCAGATTATCGTACATAGCGGTACCCTTAAGCTCAACATAACCTATGAATAATTAACGAAAAAATCTATTTTCGCCACCTGGAAATGCAAAAAAGGCGGGATATGTCACCCTCTCCCGAATTGAGAGAGGGTACGACTTAGTCGATGGTGCGCAGCAGCTCGTTGATGCCAACTTTACCACGCGTTTTGGCATCGACTTTTTTCACGATGACAGCGCAGTACAGGCTGTATTTACCGTCTTTAGACGGCAGGTTACCTGAAACAACAACGGAACCCGCTGGTACGCGGCCATAGTGAACTTCGCCCGTTTCGCGATCATAAATGCGTGTACTTTGTCCAATGTACACACCCATCGAGATCACTGAACCTTCTTCAACAATAACACCTTCCACAACCTCAGAACGTGCGCCAATAAAGCAATTATCTTCGATAATGGTCGGATTCGCCTGTAATGGTTCCAGAACACCACCAATTCCGACACCGCCAGACAGGTGAACATTTTTACCAATCTGCGCACATGAACCGACAGTGGCCCATGTATCGACCATGGTGCCTTCATCAACGTAAGCGCCGATATTCACATAAGAGGGCATCAGTACGGTGTTGCGGGCGATGAATGCACCCTGACGCACCGCCGCTGGCGGAACAACGCGGAAGCCCTCTTTCTGGAAACGCGCTTCGTCGTAATCGGCGAACTTCATCGGTACCTTATCGAAGTAGCGGCTTTCCGCACCTTCGATAACCTTATTATCGTTAATGCGGAAAGAGAGCAGCACGGCTTTCTTCAGCCACTGGTGAGTGACCCACTGACCATCGATTTTCTCTGCGACGCGCAGCGCGCCGGAATCTAACAGGGCGATAACCTGGTTAACCGCTTCACGGGTAACGGTATCCGCATTTGCCGGGGTGATCTCTGCGCGACGCTCGAAAGCGGCTTCAATAACGTTCTGTAACTGCTGCATTGTTAAACTCTTTCCATATAAAAAAACACGTCACCCTTTATCGTTTGGATTGAGGGCCTCTGTCAACCGTTGTTGTACCTCCTTTTGCAGCTCATTATTAAGGCCACGCCGGTCGGCAGTCGCGATTATAAATAAATCTTCTACTCGCTCACCAATTGTCGTAATTCTTGCCCCGTGGAGTGAAATGCCAAGGTCGGCAAACACCTTACCCACGCGGGCCAGCAACCCAGGTTGATCCAGAGCGATGAGTTCCAGAAAACTTTTCCGGTCCGTATGTGTCGGCAGGAAGTTCACTTCTGTATCGACGGTAAAATGGCGCAACTTAGCCGGCTGACGGCGTGGCTGTGGTGCCTGCCAACTGTGTTGTGTAATCGCCTGCTCCAGGCCAAAGCCGATTGCGTCATGACGATCCGGCGACAGTGGGCTACCGTCTGGCTCCAGCACGATAAACGTGTCCATCGCCATGCCATCACGGGTCGTGAAAATCTGCGCGTCGTGTACGCTCAGATTGCGCCGGTCCAGTTCGGCGCAGACCGCAGCAAACAAATAAGGCCTGTCCGGACTCCAGATAAATATCTCGGTACCGCCGCGCGTAGCCTGCGGACTGAGCAGGATCAACGGCTTACTCAGGTCATGTTGCAACAGATGCCGCGCGTGCCAGGCAAGCTGGTTTGGACTGTGGCGGACGAAGTAGTTAGCGCGGCAACGGCCCCAAATCTGGTGCAGTTGCTCTTCATCTATATTATCCATGCGCAGCAGCGCCAGTGCCTGCAACTGATGGTGACGCACGCGTTCGCGCATATCAGGCGTGTTTTGCATGCCCCGACGCAGCTGTTTTTCTGTGGCGAAATAGAGTTCACGCAGCAGGCTCTGCTTCCAGCTGTTCCACAGTGTTTCATTGGTGGCGCAAATGTCTGCCACTGTCAGGCACACCAGGAAACGCAGGCGGTTTTCAGTTTGCACTTCTTCGGCGAACTGTTTGATAACCTCCGGGTCCTGAATATCGCGCCGCTGGGCGGTGACGGACATCAGCAAGTGATGACGCACCAGCCAGGCAACCAACTGCGTTTCCCTCGAGTTGAGACCGTGTAATTCGGCGAATTTCAGCACATCCTGCGCACCCAGCACCGAATGATCACCTCCACGACCTTTGGCGATATCGTGGAACAGCGCAGCGATCAGGATAAGTTCGGGATGCGTCAGACGAGGCCACAATTCTACGCAAAGCGGATGACGCTGACGCGTCTCTTCATTGGCGAAACTTTCCAGTTTGAGCATCACCCGGATGGTGTGTTCGTCCACGGTATAGGCATGGAAAAGGTCAAACTGCATCTGCCCGACAATATGCGACCATTGCGGCATATAGGCCCACAAAACGCTATGGCGATGCATTGGCAGCAGACCACGCTTCACGGCGCCGGGATGGCGGAGCATGCTGAGAAATATTGACCGCGCTTCCGGGATATAGCACAGCGGTTGTATCAGGTGGCGTCTGGCATGACGTAGATGGCGCAAGGTTGTGGAGTAGATGCCGGTGATGCTGCTGTTACGCACCATCATATAGAACATTCGCAAGATAGCCTGCGGCTCGCGGATAAACAGATTGTCATCGCGCAGGTCAATCAGCGTGCCGCGGAGCTGAAATTCGTCATCAATCGGTCGCGGTTTTTCGTCTGCGGTGAGCGCCAGGATGGCCTCATCGAACAACTGCAATAGCATATGGTTCAGTTCTGTTACGCGACGAGTGACGCGGAAGAAATCCTTCATCATATGCTCAACCGGCTGGTTCCCCTCACCGACGTAATTCAGGCGTTGGGCGACGCTGAGCTGGCGGTCAAACAGCAGACGGTTGTCATAGCGGTTAAGTTCAAGGTGCAGGGCGAAGCGGATACGCCAGAGCAGGTGCAAACACTCATTGAGCTCGTTGCGTTCGGCTTCGGTTAAAAAGCCAAACCCCACCATTTCATCCATTGAGGTTGCGCCAAAGTGGCGACGTGCGACCCATTGCAGGGTGTGGATATCGCGCAGACCGCCAGGGCTGCTTTTGATATCAGGCTCCAGATTATAACTGGTGCCGTGATAACGCTGGTGACGCTCATTCTGTTCCGCCACTTTGGCCGGAAAGAATTTTTCCGATGGCCAGAAACCTTCGCTAAAAATATGCTTTTGCAGTTCAAGAAAGAGGGCGACATCGCCAATTAACAACCTTGATTCAATCAGGTTAGTGGCGACTGTTAAATCGGAAAGTCCCTCCTGAAGGCACTCGCTTAGTGTACGCACGCTATGGCCGACTTCCAGCTTAACGTCCCACAAGAGCGTGAGCAGTTCACCGATTTTTTGAGCCTGCTCGTCCGGCAGTTTCGCGCGACTCAAAATGAGAAGGTCGATATCTGACAACGGGTGCAGTTCGCCGCGACCGTAGCCCCCTACGGCAACCAGCGCGGTATCGCCGATGTCGCCAAAACCATACTCCAGCCACAGGCGTTGCAGGAGCTGATCGATAAACTCCGTGCGCGCTTCTATCAATTGTTCGGCAGAAAGTCCGGCGTCAAAAACATGCCCCAGCCATTGTTGAAAAGTATCAATATGCGCCTTGATGGTGGCGCAATTCAGTTCGTCCTGTGACCAGTTCCCGGGATAGTCCGGTTGACCCGGAAGGGTGGGTTTCACCGTACTGATGAATTGTTCAGAAAATGTATTGCTCATTAACAGGCCACCCATAAGTTGAAGGCAGGACGCGACATAGCCGAACCAGACAGCGGTCGGAATGCAAAGACATATGCGACAAATTAGAAGAGATAACGGGAAATGAAAAGTCGTTTATATATATGACGTAAAGCGGGGCTGGGGGAAGAAAACAACGGCCCGCGGCGCGGACCGTTTAATACTCTCAAGCGGCGGTTAATACAGCCTCGATAGTGTCATCTTTACGCAGGGTCAGAATCTCGCACCCTGTGTCGGTAACCACAATCGTGTGCTCATACTGCGCTGAAAGGCTGCGGTCTTTGGTTTTTACCGTCCAGCCATCTTTCATGGTGCGGATACGGTAATCGCCAGCATTCACCATCGGCTCGATGGTAAAGGTCATCCCTTTTTGCAGCACCACGCCGCCGTCGTCAGCATCGTAGTGCAGCACCTGCGGCTCTTCGTGGAAAACGCGACCAATACCGTGACCGCAATATTCACGTACCACAGAGAAGCCTTCCGCTTCCACGAACTTCTGAATCGCCGCGCCGAGGGTGCGCAGACGAATGCCCGGTTTCACCATTCTCAGCGCCAGATAGAGACTCTCCTGGGTGATACGGCACAGACGCTCGCCCAGAATGGTGGGTTTACCGACGATAAACATTTTCGACGTGTCGCCGTGGTACTCATCTTTAATTACCGTCACGTCGATATTGACGATATCGCCATCTTTCAGCAGTTTTTCGTCGTCCGGAATGCCGTGGCAGACCACTTCATTAATAGAGATGCAGACGGATTTCGGGAAACCGTGATAGCCAAGGCAGGCGGAAATAGCATGCTGTTCGTTAACGATATAGTCGTTGCAGATACGATCCAGTTCGCCAGTGCTGACGCCGGGCTTAATGTAAGGTTCAATCATTTCCAGCACTTCGGCGGCGAGGCGGCCGGCGATGCGCATTTTTTCAATTTCTTCTGGAGTCTTTATTGAGATAGCCATGAATTCTGTCCATCAGCGTCGAATTTTTCGACAATACTAGTCTAAGTGCTGTCAATGGTAACAGTCTGACGAGTACTGTGCCAAATTGAGAATCATTCTGAACTTCGTCTTTCGTACCGCACGCGTACTGAGATGCTCCACTGTCACAGGAAATTCATCGTTCAGCGCCGGGCGTAACGCCAACAATTATTGGAGTCTGACGCCTGTTTATGGTATAAAGCGCGCCGGACTTCCGTTCCTCTTCGGAACTGAGGCGACCAAATCTCACTTTGTGTAATAACACACACGTATCGGCACATATTCCGGGGTGCCCTTCGGGGTCGGTAATATGGGATACGTGGAGGCATAACCCCAACTTTTATATAGAGGTTTTAATCATGGCAACTGTTTCCATGCGCGACATGCTCAAGGCTGGTGTTCACTTCGGTCACCAGACCCGTTACTGGAACCCGAAAATGAAGCCTTTCATCTTCGGTGCGCGTAACAAAGTTCACATCATCAACCTTGAGAAAACTGTACCGATGTTCAACGAAGCTCTGGCTGAACTGAACAAGATCGCTTCTCGTAAAGGCAAAATCCTTTTCGTTGGTACTAAGCGCGCGGCAAGCGAAGCGGTGAAAGAAGCTGCAAACAGCTGCGACCAGTTCTTCGTGAACCATCGCTGGCTGGGCGGCATGCTGACTAACTGGAAAACCGTTCGTCAGTCCATCAAACGTCTGAAAGACCTGGAAACTCAGTCTCAGGACGGTACTTTCGACAAGCTGACCAAGAAAGAAGCGCTGATGCGCACTCGTGAGCTGGACAAGCTGGAAAACAGCCTGGGCGGTATCAAAGACATGGGCGGCCTGCCGGACGCACTGTTTGTTATCGACGCTGACCACGAGCACATCGCGATCAAAGAAGCAAACAACCTGGGTATCCCGGTATTTGCTATCGTTGATACCAACTCCGATCCGGACGGTGTTGACTTCGTTATCCCGGGTAACGACGACGCAATCCGTGCTGTTAGCCTGTACCTGAATGCTGTTGCTGCGACCGTCCGTGAAGGCCGTTCTCAGGATCTGGCTGCTCAGGCGGAAGAAAGCTTCGTAGAAGCTGAATAATAAGGCTTGCTCTTTAAGAGCCCTTATTAACCAGGTAGTTACAAGTTTGGTTAGGGGGCCTGTCTCAGGCCCCTTTTTTACTTTCATATCTGTACGGTTCTGCGAGCCGGGCAGGTCAAATTCTCCCGAGGATTAAAGAATGGCTGAAATTACCGCATCCCTGGTAAAAGAGCTGCGTGAACGTACTGGCGCAGGCATGATGGATTGCAAAAAAGCACTGACTGAAGCTAACGGCGACATCGAGCTGGCAATCGAAAACATGCGTAAATCTGGTGCTATCAAAGCTGCGAAAAAAGCAGGCAACGTTGCTGCTGACGGCGTGATCATCACCAAGATCGACGGCACCTACGGTATCATTCTGGAAGTTAACTGCCAGACTGACTTCGTTGCGAAAGACGGTGGTTTCCAGGCATTTGCTAACAAAGTTCTGGACGCAGCTGTTGCAGGCAAAATCACTGACGTTGAAGTTCTGAAAGCACAGTTCGAAGAAGAACGTGTAGCGCTGGTTGCTAAAATCGGTGAGAACATCAACATCCGTCGTGTTGCTTCCCTGGAAGGCGAAGTGCTGGGTTCTTACCTGCACGGTGCGCGTATCGGTGTTCTGGTTGCGGCTAAAGGCGCAGACGAAGAGCTGGTTAAACAGCTGGCTATGCACATCGCTGCAAGCAAACCAGAATTCGTTAAACCGGAAGACGTGTCTGCTGAAGTGGTAGAAAAAGAGTACCAGGTTCAGCTGGACATCGCCATGCAGTCTGGCAAACCGAAAGAAATCGCTGAGAAAATGGTTGAAGGCCGTATGAAGAAATTCACCGGCGAAGTTTCTTTGACTGGCCAGCCTTTCGTTATGGATCCGAGCAAAACCGTTGGCCAACTGCTGAAAGAGCAGGGTGCTGATGTAACGAACTTCATCCGCTTCGAAGTGGGCGAAGGTATCGAGAAAGTTGAGACTGACTTCGCAGCAGAAGTTGCTGCAATGTCCAAGCAGTCTTAATTATTAAAGCAGCCGCCTGAGGGCGGCTTCTTTTTGTTCCCGTCAGAGTAAAATCAGCCAATCGCTATAGTGTTTGCACTGACAGGCGACGTATCATATCGCCGGATTTAAACCCGTCTAATTGTTGACAGTCTCAGGAAAGAAACATGGCTACCAATGCAAAACCCGTCTATAAACGCATTCTGCTTAAGCTGAGCGGCGAAGCCCTGCAGGGTTCCGAAGGTTTCGGTATTGATGCAAGCATCCTTGATCGCATGGCGCAAGAAATCAAAGAACTGGTTGAACTGGGTGTTCAGGTTGGGGTGGTAATTGGTGGCGGTAACTTGTTCCGTGGGGCTGGCTTGGCGAAAGCGGGTATGAACCGCGTGGTGGGTGACCACATGGGCATGCTGGCTACGGTCATGAATGGCCTGGCAATGCGTGACGCGCTGCATCGCGCCTATGTGAATGCCCGTCTGATGTCTGCATTTCCGCTGAATGGTGTGTGTGACAACTACAGCTGGGCTGAGGCAATCAGCCTGCTGCGTAACAATCGAGTTGTGATCTTTAGCGCCGGTACTGGTAACCCGTTCTTTACGACAGATTCCGCCGCCTGCCTGCGCGGCATTGAGATCGAAGCGGATGTCGTACTGAAAGCCACTAAGGTTGATGGTGTGTTTACTGCCGATCCGGCAAAAGATCCGGCTGCGACTATGTATGATCAACTCAGTTATACCGAAGTTCTTGATAAAGAACTGAAAGTAATGGATCTTGCCGCCTTTACCCTGGCCCGTGACCATAAATTACCTATCCGCGTGTTCAATATGAACAAGCCGGGCGCGTTGCGTCGTGTGGTAATGGGTGAAAATGAAGGCACTTTGATTACGGAATAATTCCCGTAAGCAACAAATAAGGGTAAGATTCCGCCTTAATTTATTTAGCAGTTCTGTCAGGCATCTTCACGGTGCCTTGTACTGAACGAGACTATACTAACCACTCAAGTGGCGTATGGTTTGCCTGAGACAAGATTTCAAGGATTCGTAACGTGATTAGCGATATCAGAAAAGATGCTGAAGTACGCATGGAAAAATGCGTAGAATCGTTCAAAACCCAAATCAGCAAAGTGCGCACTGGTCGTGCTTCTCCGAGCCTTCTGGATGGTATCGTCGTTGAGTATTACGGTACTCCGACGCCGCTGCGCCAACTGGCGAACGTAACGGTAGAAGACTCCCGTACGCTGAAAATCAACGTGTTCGATCGTTCTATGGGCCCGGCCGTTGAGAAAGCCATTATGGCGTCTGACCTCGGTCTGAACCCAAGCTCTGCAGGTACCGACATTCGCGTTCCGCTGCCGCCGCTGACCGAAGAACGTCGTAAAGACCTGACCAAAATTGTTCGTGGCGAAGCTGAACAAGCACGCGTTGCCGTTCGTAACGTGCGTCGTGATGCGAACGACAAAGTAAAAGCGCTGCTGAAAGATAAAGAAATCAGTGAAGATGATGACCGTCGTTCCCAGGAAGACGTGCAGAAACTAACTGACGCTGCAATCAAAAAAGTCGATGCGGCGCTGGCGGATAAAGAAGCAGAACTGATGCAGTTCTGATTCAACACCGACGAAAAACGCCGTACAGAGAGCCGCCACGGGGGCTTTGCTGGCGGCGTTTTGCTTTTAATCTGCACAATATTGTGAGCGTTTCATGAAGCATTTAACCCTTCTGGGCTCAACAGGTTCTATTGGTTGCAGCACGCTCGATGTGGTTCGCCACAATCCCGATCGCTTTTCCATTACTGCCCTGGTTGCGGGTAAAAATGTTGCCCGTATGGTGGAACAATGCCTGGAATTTACCCCGCGTTTTGCGGTGATGGATGATGAAACCAGTGCGCGTCAGCTAAAAGCTGAATTAAAACAACAGGGCTGCCCGACGCAGGTCATGAGTGGTCAACAGGCAGCCTGTGAGATGGCGTCGCTCGATGATGTCGACCAGGTAATGGCGGCGATTGTTGGTGCTGCCGGCCTGGTGCCTACGCTTGCGGCTATTCGCGCGGGTAAAACAGTGTTGCTTGCCAATAAAGAGTCGCTGGTAACCTGCGGACGTCTTTTTATGGACGCGGTGAAAGAGAGTGGGGCGCAGCTCCTCCCGGTGGATAGCGAACATAACGCTATTTTTCAGAGTTTACCGGAAACAATCCAACAAAACCTGGGGTACGCTGATTTAGAGCAGAATGGCGTTTCGTCTATTCTGCTTACCGGGTCTGGTGGCCCGTTTCGTGAAACGCCCATGTCAGATCTGGCCTCAATGACGCCAGATCAGGCATGTCGCCATCCGAACTGGTCGATGGGGAGAAAGATCTCTGTTGATTCCGCCACCATGATGAATAAAGGTCTGGAATACATTGAAGCGCGCTGGTTATTCAACGCTTCCGCCCGCCAGATGGAAGTGCTTATTCACCCGCAATCGGTGATCCACTCCATGGTGCGTTATCAGGACGGTAGTGTTTTAGCGCAGCTTGGTGAACCGGATATGCGTACACCGATTGCACATACTATGGCCTGGCCTGAACGTGTGCCTTCTGGTGCCAATGCCCTCGATTTTTGTAAGCTGAGTGCGTTGAGTTTTGCCGCACCTGATTATGACCGTTACCCTTGCCTGAAGCTGGCGATAGATGCGTTTGCACAGGGGCAGGCCGCGACAACGGCGCTGAATGCAGCGAATGAGGTAACGGTGTCGGCATTTCTGGCTTCCGCTATCCGTTTTACGGATATTGCTGCGCTGAATCTGTCTGTTCTGGAACAGATGGTATTAAGCGAACCACAAAGTATTGATGATGTATTGGCTGTGGATCGGCTTGCACGTGATGTAGCGCAAAAACAAGTGACGCGCTTCGCAAGCTGGTGATAATCCAGCCACTAATAGTCATGCTATTTGTTAGCGTTGGGCTTCGGTGATATAGTCTGCGCCATCCATCAGCCTGTTTAACGTCGGGCTGTGAGGGGAAGCCGTGGTTGACACGGCTTTTTTGCGTAAAGGCTTTTGTATTCCTGAGTACCGCTAAATCCTTTTCAGGGACTAAAACGCGTTATGTTGTCTGCGAATCAACCAATTAGCGAAAATTTGCCAGCACATGGCTGTCGCCATGTAGCAATCATTATGGACGGCAATGGTCGCTGGGCGAAAAGACAAGGAAAGATACGGGCATTTGGACACAGAGCGGGTGCGAAATCAGTCCGCCGTGCCGTTTCTTTTGCTGCCAACAGCGGGATTGGTGCGTTAACGCTTTACGCGTTCAGTAGTGAGAACTGGAATCGTCCGGCGCAAGAAGTCAGTGCGTTAATGGAGTTATTTGTGTGGGCACTGGACAGTGAAGTGAAGAGCCTGCACCGACATAATGTGCGTTTGCGCATTATTGGTGATACCAGCCGTTTCAACGCGCGTCTGCAAGAGCGTATTCGTAAAGCGGAAGCGTTGACTGCCCAGAATACAGGGCTGACGCTAAATATCGCGGCGAATTATGGCGGACGCTGGGATATCGTACAGGGAGTACGGCAATTGGCCGTTCAGGTTCAGGAAGGGGTGTTACGTCCTGATCAGATTGATGAAGATTTGCTGAGTCAGCAAATCTGTATGCATGAACTGGCACCTGTAGATTTAGTGATTAGGACGGGGGGGGAACATCGCATAAGTAACTTTTTACTTTGGCAAATTGCCTATGCCGAACTTTACTTTACGGATGTTCTTTGGCCCGATTTTGATGAACAAGACTTTGAAGGTGCGCTGCATGCCTTTGCCAATCGAGAGCGTCGTTTCGGCGGCACCGAGCCAGGTGGCGACAAAGCCTGATGGGGGTAGCTTTTGCTGAAGTATCGCCTGATTTCTGCGTTTGTATTAATACCCATTGTCATTGCTGCATTGTTCTTATTGCCGCCCGTGGGTTTTGCGATTGTTACGCTTGCCGTTTGCATGCTGGCTGCATGGGAATGGGGGCAACTGAGCGGTTTTACGTCACGGGCACAGCGTGTCTGGCTGGCGGTATTATGCGGGCTGGTGCTGGCGTTGATGTTGTTCATGCTGCCGGAGTACCATCCGAATATTCATCAGCCAGTGGTTGAGGTTTCGCTTTGGGCTTCGCTTGTGTGGTGGATTATCGCACTGGTGCTGGTGCTGGGTTATCCTGCGTCTGCAGCAATTTGGCGTAATTCAAAACCTATACGGTTAATTTTCGGCATTCTCACAATTATTCCTTTTTTCTGGGGTATGGTGGCGCTGCGGTCATGGCATTATTCTGATAATCACTACAGCGGGGCGCTATGGTTGCTGTATATCATGATCCTGGTATGGGGCGCTGATTCTGGTGCGTACATGTTTGGCAAACTATTTGGCAAACATAAGCTGGCGCCGAAAGTGTCACCGGGAAAAACCTGGCAGGGCTTTATTGGCGGCTTGTTTACCGCAGGAATTATTTCCTGGGGCTACGGTGCCTGGGCAAATCTGGATGTTTCGCCATCGACATTATTACTCTGTTCTGTAATCGCAGCGTTGGCTTCGGTGTTGGGCGATCTGACGGAAAGCATGTTTAAGCGTGAAGCCGGTATCAAAGACAGCGGTCATTTAATCCCCGGTCACGGTGGTATACTTGACCGCATCGACAGCCTGACGGCGGCGGTTCCTGTATTTGCCTGTCTGCTGTTACTGGTTTTCAGGACGATTTAACGGACGGTTTTATGCTGAGCTTTCTCTGGGATTTGGCGTCGTTCATTGTTGCGCTTGGTGTTCTTATCACCGTGCATGAATTTGGCCATTTCTGGGTTGCTCGCCGTTGCGGCGTGAGAGTAGAGCGTTTTTCCATTGGTTTCGGTAAAGCGCTCTGGCGTCGCAAGGACAAGCAAGGTACGGAATTCGTTATAGCCGTCATTCCGCTTGGTGGTTACGTCAAAATGCTGGATGAGCGCGTTGAACCGGTGACGCCGGAAATGCGCCATTACGCCTTCAACAATAAAACCGTTGGCCAGCGTGCTGCGGTTATCGCTGCGGGACCCATCGCTAATTTCCTCTTTGCTATCGTGGCTTACTGGCTGGTTTTTATCATCGGTGTACCGGGTGTTCGGCCGGTTATTGGTGAAATCGCGCCCAATTCCATTGCGGCAAATGCGCAAATTACGCCAGGTACGGAACTTAAAGCGATTGATGGTATCGAAACGCCTGATTGGGATGCTGTGCGTTTGCAATTGATAGCCAAAATTGGTGACAAGCAAACCACACTCAGCGTGGCACCGTTTGGGAGCAATAACCGCCAGGACAAAGTTCTTGATTTACAACAGTGGAATTTTGCACCTGACAAAGACGACCCGGTAGCGTCATTAGGGATTCGTCCTCGCGGTGCGCAGATTGAACCGGTATTAGCTGAGGTACAATTAGGCTCGGCTGCAAGCAAAGCAGGTTTGCAAGCTGGCGACAGGATCGTTAAAGTCGATGGTCAGCAGTTAACGCAGTGGATGACGTTTGTCACCCTGGTGCGCGATAATCCGGGCACACCGTTAGCTCTGGACATTGAAAGGCATGGGAGTCCCTTGTCTTTAACGCTGATTCCGGATGAGAAACCCGGTAACAAGGCGGAGGGTTTTGCTGGCGTAGTGCCGAAAATTATCCCGCTGCCAGATGAGTATAAGACAGTACGCCAGTACGGACCATTTAGCGCTATCGCTGAAGCTACGGACAAAACGTGGCAATTGATGAAGCTAACGGTCAGTATGTTGGGGAAATTGATAACCGGTGACGTAAAACTGAACAACCTCAGTGGGCCGATCTCGATCGCTCAGGGGGCTGGGATGTCAGCGGAGTTCGGGTTGATTTACTACCTGATGTTCCTCGCGTTGATAAGCGTGAACTTAGGCATCATCAACCTGTTCCCATTACCTGTCCTTGACGGAGGGCATCTGCTGTTTTTAGCGATTGAGAAGCTAAAAGGCGGACCGGTATCCGAGCGGGTTCAAGACTTTAGTTATCGCATTGGCTCGATTTTGCTGGTGTTGTTAATGGGGCTTGCACTTTTCAATGATTTCTCTCGGTTGTAAGAGAGTTTGTTAGGAAGAACGCATAATAACGATGGCGATGAAAAAGTTGCTCATAGCGTCGCTGCTGTTTAGCAGCGCCACCGTATACGGTGCTGACGGGTTCGTAGTGAAGGATATTCATTTCGAAGGCCTGCAGCGTGTCGCCGTTGGTGCGGCCCTCCTCAGTATGCCGGTGCGCCCAGGCGACACGGTGAATGATGAAGACATCAGTAACACCATCCGCGCCCTGTTTGCCACTGGTAACTTCGAGGATGTCCGCGTACTCCGCGACGGTGATACCCTTCTCGTTCAGGTGAAAGAACGTCCGACAATCGCCAGTATCACTTTCTCCGGCAACAAATCGGTGAAAGATGACATGCTGAAGCAGAACCTTGAAGCTTCAGGCGTGCGTGTAGGCGAATCTCTGGATCGCACTACACTGTCTGATATTGAAAAAGGACTGGAAGATTTCTACTACAGCGTTGGTAAATACAGTGCCAGCGTGAAAGCAGTTGTTACCCCTCTGCCACGTAACCGTGTTGACCTTAAGCTGGTCTTCCAGGAAGGCGTATCAGCGCAGATCCAACAGATCAACATCGTCGGGAACCATGCGTTCTCGACCGAAGAACTGATCTCCACCTTCCAGTTGCGCGATGAAGTGCCATGGTGGAACGTTGTGGGCGATCGCAAATACCAGAAACAGAAGCTGGCGGGCGATCTTGAAACATTGCGCAGTTACTATCTGGACCGCGGTTATGCGCGTTTTAATATTGATTCCACGCAGGTGAGTCTGACGCCGGATAAAAAAGGCATCTATATCACCGTCAACGTGACCGAAGGGGATCAGTACAAACTCTCGGGTGTTGAAGTCAACGGAAATCTGGCGGGTCACTCCGCAGAGATTGAAAGCATGACCAAAATCCAGCCGGGTGAACTGTATAACGGCACCAAAGTGACCAAAATGGAAGATGATATTAAAAAGCTTCTTGGTCGCTATGGCTATGCCTACCCTCGCGTTCAGTCGCAGCCGGAAATTAACGATACAGATAAAACCGTTAAGCTGCATGTGAATGTCGATGCGGGTAACCGCTACTACGTGCGTAAAATCCGTTTCGAAGGTAACGATACGTCGAAAGATGCCGTTCTGCGCCGTGAAATGCGTCAGATGGAAGGCGCATGGCTGGGCAGCGACCTCGTAGACCAGGGTAAAGAGCGTCTCAACCGTCTGGGTTACTTCGAAACGGTAGATACCGATACGCAGCGTGTGCCGGGCAGCCCGGATCAGGTTGACGTCGTGTATAAAGTTAAAGAGCGTAACACCGGTAGCTTCAACTTCGGTGTTGGCTACGGTACAGAAAGCGGTGTTAGCTTCCAGGTCGGTGTTCAGCAGGATAACTGGCTGGGTACCGGCTACTCCGTCGGTATCAACGGTACGAAGAACGACTACCAGACCTATTCCGAATTCTCAGTTACCAACCCGTACTTTACGGTGGATGGTGTGAGTCTCGGCGGGCGTATCTTCTACAATGACTTTAAAGCAGACAACGCCGATCTGTCCTCCTACACCAACAAAAGCTATGGTCTGGATGGCACGTTAGGCTTCCCGGTTAATGAATACAATACCCTGCGTGTGGGCTTAGGCTATGTCCATAACGATCTGTCGAAGATGGAACCGCAGGTGGCGATGTGGCGTTATCTGGATTCCATTGGTCAAAGTGCCGGTATAACCGATGATAATAACGGTTTCACGGCAAACGACTTCACCTTCAACTATGGTTGGACATACAACAACCTTGACCGTGGTTACTTCCCGACCAAGGGCTCACGTGTCAACCTGAATGGTAAAGTGACGATTCCGGGGTCCGATAACGAGTTCTACAAAGTTACGGTTGATACGGCGTCTTACTTCCCGATCGATGACGATCATAAATGGGTTGTGCTGGGACGTACGCGTTGGGGTTACGGTGACGGCCTGAGTGGTAAAGAACTGCCGTTCTATGAGAACTTCTATGCCGGTGGTTCCAGTAGTGTTCGTGGTTTCCAGTCCAATAACATTGGTCCGAAAGCCGTTTACTTCGGTCACAAAGGTCTTGATAACTGTGACTCGGACACAAAAAAATACTGTAGCTCCAGTGACGCCGTGGGCGGTAACGCAATGGGCGTGGCAAGCGTAGAGTTCATTACGCCGACGCCGTTTATCAGCGAGAAGTATGCGAATTCTGTGCGTACATCGTTCTTCTGGGATGCAGGTACAGTTTGGGATACCAACTGGCAAAATACTGCTGATATGAAGGCATTAGGCGTACCGGATTACAGTGACCCGAGCAATATCCGTATGTCCGCGGGTATCGCCTTACAATGGATGTCCCCATTGGGGCCGTTGGTTTTCTCCTACGCCCAGCCGTTTAAGAAATACGATGGAGACAAGGCAGAACAGTTCCAGTTTAACATTGGTAAAACCTGGTAACTTGCCGCTGCGAAGGAATGCATAAGTAGTGTCGTGATGGTGAGGCAGTGCGCTTCGTACTGTCCACCAACGCAAAGAACGGTACCTGCGGGTACAAACGGGATGGTGAGGAGTTAATTGTGAAAAAGTGGTTATTAGCTGCAGGTGTAGGTTTGGCAATGGCAACGTCTGCTCAGGCGGCCGATAAAATTGCGGTCGTGGATATGAACAGCCTGTTCCAACAGGTTGCGCAGACTTCTGGCGTTTCTCAGACAATGAAAAACGAATTCAGTGGCCGTGCCAGCGAACTGCAGCGTATGGAATCTGATCTGCAGACCAAAATGCAGCGTTATCAGCGTGACGGTTCCACAATGAAAGCGGCTGATCGTACTAAGCTGGAAAAAGATATCCAGGCTCAGCGTCAGGATCTGGCCCAGAAAGGTCAGGCTTTTGAACAGGATCAGGCTCGTCGCTCTAACGAAGAACGTGGCAAGCTGATGACCAAAATCCAGGCTGCTGTGAAGAAAGTTGCTTCCGACCAGGGTGTTGATCTGGTTATTCCTTCCAACGCCGCTATCTACAACAGCAATGACGTTAAAGACATCACTGCTGATGTACTGAAACAGGTTAAATAAGTAATGCCTTCAATTCGACTGTCTGATTTAGCTCAACAGTTGGATGCAGAGTTACACGGTGATGGCGATATCGTCATCACCGGCGTTGCGTCCATGCAATCCGCTAAAGCAGGGCAAATCACCTTCATGGTTAATCCAAAATACCGTGAAAGCTTAGCCGCCTGTCAGGCGTCTGCTGTCGTAATGACGCAAGACGATCTTCCTTTTGCCACAAGCGCTGCACTGGTAGTAAAAAACCCCTACCTGACATATGCACGCATGGCCCAAATTCTAGATACCACGCCGCAGCCGGCACAGAACATTGCCCCTGGGGCAGTGATCGATCCCGATGCGACGCTGGGGAACAACGTGGCGATTGGCGCAAACGCGGTCATCGAATCCGGTGTGATGCTTGGCGATAATGTCGTCATCGGCCCGGGCTGCTTCGTTGGGAAAAATACGAAAATTGGCGCGGGCTCCCGTTTATGGGCGAATGTGACCATTTACCACGAGATCGAGATCGGTGAGAATTGCCTGATTCAATCAGGCACAGTAATCGGTTCTGACGGTTTTGGTTATGCCAATGATCGCGGTAACTGGGTTAAGATCCCGCAACTTGGTCGTGTAATTATCGGCGATCGTGTTGAAATTGGTGCATGTACCACCATCGATCGCGGTGCGCTGGATGATACCCGCATTGGCAATGGTGTCATCATTGATAACCAGTGCCAGATTGCACATAACGTCGTGATTGGCGACAATACCGCGGTTGCTGGTGGCGTCATCATGGCGGGTAGTTTGAAAATTGGCCGTTATTGCATGATTGGCGGTGCCAGCGTTATCAACGGGCATATGGAAATCTGCGATCAAGTCACCGTGACGGGAATGGGGATGGTGATGCGTCCTATCACCGAGCCAGGAATTTATTCTTCCGGCATCCCGCTACAGCCGAACAAGGTGTGGCGTAAAACCGCAGCCCTAGTGATGAACATTGATGACATGAGCAAGCGCCTCAAAGCTATTGAGCGCAAGGTCAATAAAGAAGACTAATAGCTCGCTCGCTACGTTTAAACTTCCCGGCCTGTCGGCATTCTCACGATTGCCGCGGGCCGTGTTATTATGGCCATTTAGTATATTTAGACAGGAAGAGTATTTTGACTACTGACACTCATACTCTGCACATTGAAGAGATTCTGGAGCTTCTGCCGCACCGTTACCCGTTTTTGCTGGTAGACCGTGTGCTGGACTTTGAAGAAGGTCGTTTTCTGCGCGCAGTAAAAAATGTTTCGGTTAATGAGCCGTTTTTTCAGGGGCATTTCCCTGGTAAACCGATTTTGCCTGGCGTGTTGATTCTGGAAGCGATGGCGCAGGCAACCGGTATTCTGGCGTTTAAAAGCGTCGGTAAACTGGAACCTGGTGAGCTCTACTACTTCGCAGGTATCGATGAAGCGCGCTTTAAGCGCCCGGTTGTGCCAGGCGATCAAATGATCATGGAAGTAACCTTCGAAAAAACGCGCCGTGGTGTGACTCGCTTCAAGGGTGTCGCGCTGGTAGACGGTAAAGTTGTTTGTGAAGCTACTATGATGTGTGCACGTAGCCGGGAGGCCTGATACGTGATTGATAAAACCGCCTTTATTCATCCTTCTGCCATTGTTGAAGACGGTGCCGTTATTGGTGCTAATGTTCACATTGGTCCGTTTTGTATTGTTGGTGCTAATGTCGAAATCGGCGAAGGCACTGTACTGAAGTCTCATGTTGTTATTAATGGCCATACCAAAATTGGTCGCGATAATGAGATTTATCAGTTCACCTCCATTGGCGAGGTTAACCAGGATCTGAAATATGCTGGTGAACCGACCCGCGTGGAAATTGGCGATCGCAACCGCATCCGCGAAAGCGTCACCATTCACCGTGGCACAGTACAGGGCGGTGGGTTGACGAAGGTGGGCAGTGATAACCTGCTGATGGTCAATGCGCACGTTGCGCATGATTGCATCGTTGGCAGCCGCTGCATTCTGGCGAATAACGCCACACTGGGAGGCCATGTTTCCGTTGATGATTTCGCGATCATTGGCGGTATGACCGCGGTGCACCAGTTCTGCATTATCGGTGCGCACGTTATGGTTGGCGGCTGTTCTGGCGTTGCACAGGACGTTCCGCCGTTCGTGATTGCTCAGGGTAACCATGCCACTCCGTTTGGCGTGAATATCGAAGGTCTTAAGCGTCGGGGCTTTAGCCGTGAAGCAATCACCGCGATCCGTAACGCGTACAAATTGCTGTACCGCAGCGGCAAGACGCTGGACGAAGCGAAACCTGAAATTGCCGAGCTGGCAGAACAGCATCCGGAAGTGAAAACGTTCATCGAGTTTTTTGAACGTTCCACGCGTGGTTTAATTCGGTAATGGTCGAACGTCGTCCGTTAACGATTGCCCTCGTCGCCGGAGAAACCTCCGGCGATATTCTTGGTGCCGGTCTCATCCGCGCACTGAGAGCGCGTATGCCCAATGCGCGTTTCGTCGGTGTTGCCGGGCCGCGTATGCAGGCCGAAGGCTGCGAGGCTTGGTACGAAATGGAAGAGCTGGCCGTGATGGGTATTGTCGAGGTGCTTGGCCGCCTGCGACGTTTGCTGCATATTCGTGCTGACCTCACACGCCGCTTTAGTGAGCTTAAACCTGATGTTTTTGTCGGCATTGACGCACCCGATTTCAATATTACCCTTGAGGGGAACCTGAAAAAGAAGGGCATCAAGACCATTCATTATGTCAGCCCTTCGGTATGGGCCTGGCGTCAAAAACGCGTTTTCAAAATAGGCAGAGCCACCGATCTGGTGCTCGCATTTCTGCCTTTCGAAAAAGCGTTTTACGATAGATTCAATGTTCCCTGCCGTTTTATCGGTCATACCATGGCGGATGCAATGCCGCTGGAGCCGGATAAAAATGCGGCGCGGGACACATTAGGCATTCCTCATGACGCGCACTGCCTTGCGTTACTTCCGGGTAGCCGTGGCGCTGAGGTTGAGATGCTGAGCGCCGACTTTTTGCGTACGGCGCAACTATTACGCAACCATTATCCAGACCTTGAAGTCGTTGTGCCGCTGGTGAATGCAAAGCGGCGCGAACAATTCGAACGCATCAAAGCGGATGTTGCCCCTGAGCTACAGGTGCATATGCTGGATGGTCTGGCGCGGGAAGCGATGATTGCCAGTGATGCTGCATTACTGGCGTCAGGTACCGCTGCGCTGGAGTGTATGCTGGCGAAATGCCCGATGGTAGTGGGGTATCGAATGAAGCCGTTTACCTTCTGGCTGGCAAAACGTCTGGTCAAAACCGATTACGTTTCGCTGCCCAATTTACTGGCGGGACGTGAGCTTGTTAAAGAGTTGCTGCAGGATGAATGTCAGCCTCAGGCGCTGGCTGATGCGTTACTTCCTCTGCTGGCAAACGGTAAAACCAGCCATGCGATGCACGATATTTTCCGGGAGCTGCATTTGCAGATCCGCTGTAATGCCGATGAGCAGGCCGCAGACGCCGTACTGGAGTTGGCACAATGATGGAATTTGTTTACCCCCATACGCACCTGGTTGCCGGTGTGGATGAAGTCGGACGCGGTCCGTTGGTTGGCGCAGTGGTGACAGCCGCTGTCATCCTCGATCCTGCACGTCCCATTATCGGTCTTAATGACTCAAAAAAATTATCTGAGAAACGCCGTCTGGCACTGTATGACGAGATCAAAGAGAAGGCGCTGGCCTGGAATCTGGGTCGCGCAGAGCCTCATGAAATCGACGAGTTAAATATTCTGCATGCCACGATGCTCGCAATGCAGCGTGCGGTTGCTGGTTTGGGGATCATTCCGGAGTATGTTCTCATCGACGGTAACCGTTGCCCCAAACTGCCTATGCCTTCGCTGGCGGTTGTAAAAGGCGATAGTCGGGTGCCTGAAATCAGCGCCGCCTCCATTCTGGCCAAGGTCACCCGCGACGCAGAAATGGCCTCGCTCGATCTGACTTTTCCCCAATACGGTTTCGCGCAGCATAAAGGCTACCCGACTGCTTTCCATCTGGAAAAACTGGCTGAGCATGGCGCAACGGAACATCATCGGCGCAGTTTTGCGCCCGTCAAACGCGTGCTGGGCCTTGTGTCCTGATTCTGTGACGTGAAGAGATCTGAAAATGGCTGAACCACGTTTCGTACACCTGCGGGTGCATAGCGACTACTCCATGATAGACGGGCTGGCAAAAACCGGGCCGCTGGTGAAAAAGGCAGCCGCGCTCGGCATGCCTGCGCTGGCGATTACCGATTTTACCAACCTGTGTGGCCTGGTGAAGTTTTACGGAACAGCCCATGGTGCGGGGTTAAAGCCGATTGTGGGGGCTGATTTTCATGTTCAGAGCGAACTGATCCCAGACGAACTGACGCAGCTCACTGTACTGGCAACAAACAATGTCGGCTATCAAAACCTGACGCTGCTGATTTCCCGTGCCTATCAACGTGGATACGGGGCGGCCGGTCCGTGGATTGACCGCGACTGGCTGGTTGAGCTGAAAGAAGGGCTAATTCTGTTGTCTGGTGCCCGGATGGGGGATGTTGGTAAAAGCCTGATGCGCGGTAATAGCGCTCTGGTCGATCAGTGTGTGGCGTTTTACGAAGAGCATTTCCCCAACAACTATTATCTCGAACTGATTCGTACCGGTCGTGCGGACGAAGAGAGCTATTTGCATGCGGCGGTGCAGCTCGCCGAAGAACGCGGTCTGCCTGTTGTGGCAACCAACGATGTGCGTTTTCTCGATGCGGGCGACTTTGACGCTCATGAAATCCGCGTTGCTATTCACGACGGCTTTACCCTTGATGATCCTAAGCGTCCGCGTAACTACTCTGCCCAGCAATATATGCGCAGTGAAGACGAGATGTGTGAGTTATTTTCCGACATCCCGGAAGCGCTGGAAAACACGGTAGAAATTGCCAAGCGTTGTAACGTCACGGTGCGTCTGGGCGAGTATTTTCTGCCCCAGTTCCCGACCGGGGACATGACCACCGAAGATTTTCTTGTTGCGAAGTCGAAAGAGGGACTGGAAGAGCGTCTGGCATTCCTTTTTCCGGATGAAACGGTCCGTAAAGAGAAACGTCCTGAGTATGACGAGCGTCTGGATATTGAACTCCAGGTTATCAACCAGATGGGCTTTCCAGGCTACTTCCTCATCGTAATGGAGTTTATCCAGTGGTCGAAAGATAACGGTGTGCCGGTAGGGCCCGGTCGTGGTTCCGGTGCGGGATCGCTGGTGGCCTATGCGTTGAAAATTACCGACCTCGACCCGCTGGAATTTGACCTGCTGTTCGAACGTTTCCTTAACCCGGAACGTGTTTCCATGCCCGACTTTGACGTCGATTTCTGTATGGAAAAACGCGATCAAGTTATCGACCACGTGGCGGATATGTACGGGCGTGATGCGGTATCGCAGATCATCACCTTCGGTACGATGGCGGCAAAAGCGGTTATTCGCGACGTAGGCCGCGTGCTGGGGCATCCGTACGGTTTTGTGGATCGTATCTCCAAGCTGGTTCCGCCCGATCCGGGGATGACGCTGGCGAAAGCGTTTGAAGCGGAACCGCAACTGCCGGAAATTTACGAAGCCGACGAAGAAGTTAAAGCGCTGATCGACATGGCGCGTAAACTGGAAGGTGTCACACGTAACGCTGGTAAACATGCCGGTGGCGTGGTTATTGCGCCGACCAAAATTACCGATTTTGCGCCGCTCTATTGTGATGAAGCAGGGCAACATCCGGTCACCCAGTTTGATAAGAACGATGTGGAATATGCAGGTCTCGTGAAGTTCGACTTCCTGGGGTTGCGTACGCTCACCATCATCAACTGGGCGCTGGAGATGATCAACGCCCGTCGAGAGAAAAACGGCGAGCCGCCGCTGGATATCGCCGCTATCCCGCTTGATGACAAGAAAAGCTTCGACATGCTGCAACGCTCGGAGACCACCGCGGTCTTCCAGCTTGAATCCCGCGGCATGAAAGACCTGATTAAGCGTCTGCAGCCTGACTGCTTCGAAGATATGATTGCGCTCGTGGCCCTGTTCCGTCCGGGCCCATTGCAGTCGGGGATGGTGGATAACTTTATCGACCGTAAGCACGGGCGCGAAGAGATCTCCTACCCGGATGTTCAGTGGCAGCATGAAAGCCTGAAACCGGTACTGGAGCCGACCTACGGCATCATCCTGTATCAGGAACAGGTGATGCAGATAGCCCAGGTGCTCTCTGGCTACACCCTCGGTGGCGCGGATATGCTGCGTCGTGCGATGGGTAAGAAAAAGCCTGAGGAGATGGCCAAGCAGCGTTCCATCTTTGAAGACGGGGCGAAAAAGAACGGCATTGACGGTGAACTGGCGATGAAAATCTTCGACCTGGTGGAGAAATTCGCCGGGTACGGATTTAACAAATCGCACTCTGCTGCCTATGCTTTAGTCTCATACCAGACGCTGTGGCTGAAAGCACACTATCCGGCAGAGTTTATGGCGGCGGTAATGACTGCCGATATGGACAACACCGAGAAGGTGGTAGGTCTGGTGGACGAATGCTGGCGTATGGGACTCAAGATCCTTCCGCCGGATATCAACTCTGGCCTGTACCATTTCCACGTGAATGACGACGGTGAAATTGTTTACGGTATTGGTGCGATCAAGGGCGTGGGTGAAGGCCCGATTGAAGCGATCCTTGAGGCCCGTAATAACGGCGGCTATTTCCGGGAACTGTTTGATCTTTGCGCCCGTACCGATACCAAAAAACTCAATCGCCGGGTGCTGGAAAAACTGATAATGTCCGGGGCGTTTGACAGGCTGGGACCGCACCGTGCTGCACTGATGAACTCGTTGGGCGACGCGCTGAAAGCCGCCGATCAGCACGCGAAAGCGGAAGCGATCGGTCAGGCGGATATGTTCGGTGTCCTGGCAGAAGAACCAGAGCAGGTGGAACAGTCTTACGCCAGCTGCCAGGCGTGGCCAGAGCAGGTGGTGCTGGACGGTGAACGTGAAACCCTGGGGCTCTATCTGACCGGGCATCCGATCACCCAGTATTTAAAAGAGATCGATCGTTACGTCGGTGGTTACCGGCTAAAAGACATGCACCCGACCGAACGTGGCAAAGTCACCACGGCGGCGGGGCTGGTGATTGCTGCGCGGGTTATGGTCACCAAGCGCGGTAATCGTATTGGCATCTGTACCCTGGATGACCGTTCCGGGCGCCTGGAAGTCATGTTGTTCACGGACGCCCTGGATAAATATCAGCAACTGCTGGAAAAAGACCGCATACTGATCGTCAGCGGACAGGTCAGCTTTGATGACTTTAGCGGGGGGCTTAAAATGACCGCCCGCGAAGTGATGGACATTGACGAAGCTCGTGAAAAATATGCGCGCGGGCTTGCTATCTCGCTGACGGACAGGCAAATTGATGACCAGCTTTTGAACCGACTCCGTCAGTCTCTGGAACCCCACCGCTCGGGGACCATTCCAGTACATCTCTACTATCAGAGGGCGGATGCACGTGCACGATTACGTTTCGGCGCAACGTGGCGTGTCTCTCCGAGTGATCGTTTATTAAACGATCTCCGTGGCCTCATTGGTTCGGAGCAGGTGGAACTGGAGTTTGACTAATACAGGAATACTATGAGTCTGAATTTCCTTGATTTCGAACAGCCGATTGCCGAGCTGGAAGCGAAAATCGATTCTCTGACGTCAGTAAGCCGTCAGGATGAAAAACTGGATATTAACATCGATGAAGAAGTGCATCGTCTGCGTGAAAAAAGCGTAGAGTTGACGCGCAAAATCTTTGCCGATCTTGGTGCATGGCAAGTCGCCCAGCTGGCACGCCATCCGCTGCGTCCATACACCCTGGATTATGTCCGCCTCGCATTTGATGAATTCGACGAGCTGGCTGGCGACCGCGCTTATGCGGACGATAAAGCCATCGTTGGTGGTATCGCTCGCCTCGATGGTCGCCCGGTGATGATTATCGGCCACCAGAAAGGACGTGAAACCAAAGAAAAAATTCGCCGTAATTTTGGTATGCCGGCACCGGAAGGGTATCGTAAAGCGCTGCGCCTGATGGAAATGGCTGAACGTTTCAATATGCCGATCATCACCTTTATCGACACCCCAGGCGCATATCCTGGTGTGGGTGCGGAAGAACGTGGTCAGTCTGAGGCGATCGCGCGTAACCTGCGTGAAATGTCCCGCCTGAGCGTACCGGTCATTTGTACCGTTATCGGTGAAGGCGGCTCTGGCGGTGCACTGGCTATTGGCGTGGGTGACAAAGTGAATATGCTGCAATACAGCACCTATTCCGTTATCTCCCCGGAGGGCTGTGCGTCCATTCTGTGGAAAAGCGCAGACAAAGCACCATTAGCTGCTGACGCAATGGGTATCATTGCACCGCGTCTGAAAGAGCTGAAACTGATCGACTCGATCATTCCGGAGCCGTTAGGTGGTGCACACCGTAACCCGGAAGCAACCGCTGCTTCTCTGAAAGCGCAGTTGATTGCAGATCTGGCGGATCTGGACGTACTGAGCAAAGATGATCTGCGTAATCGCCGTTACCAGCGTCTGATGAGCTACGGTTACGCCTGATAAGCGTTGAAAGATCATTCTGAAAAGCCACACAGTGTTGTGGCTTTTTTTATACCCTCTGTTTACCTCAGCTATGATTAACTTAGGTTTTTTTCAGGAGGTAACCGTGAATATTATTGCCATCATGGGGCCGCACGGCGTCTTTTATAAAGATGAGCCGATCAAGGAGCTTGAGCAGGCGCTCCAGGCGCGAGGATTTCAGATAATCTGGCCTCAAAATAGCAGCGACCTGCTGAAATTCATCGAACACAACCCGCGCATCTGCGGTGTCATTTTCGACTGGGACGAGTACACGCTCGATTTATGCAGCGATATCAACCAGCTCAACGAATACCTTCCCCTTTATGCCTTTATTAACACCCATTCGACGCTGGACGTCAGCGCACAAGATATGCGCATGGCGCTGTGGTTTTTTGAATATGCCCTGGGAATGGCCGATGACATTGCGACACGCATTGGGCAGTACACGAAAGAGTATCTCGATAACATCACGCCGCCCTTTACCAAAGCGCTTTTTACTTATGTGAAAGAAGGGAAATATACCTTCTGCACGCCAGGTCATATGGCAGGTACGGCTTACCTGAAAAGCCCGGTCGGCTGCCTGTTTTATGATTTCTTCGGCGGTAATACGCTGAAAGCAGATGTTTCTATCTCTGTCACGGAGCTGGGTTCGCTTCTGGACCATAGCGGGCCACATCTGGAAGCCGAGGAGTATATCGCCCGCACCTTTGGCGCTGAGCAAAGCTATATGGTCACTAACGGGACCTCCACCTCCAATAAAATTGTTGGCATGTATGCCGCGCCGGTAGGCAGTACGCTGCTTATTGATCGCAATTGCCACAAGTCACTGGCTCATCTGCTGATGATGAATGACGTTACGCCGCTGTGGTTGAAACCGGGACGTAATGCGCTGGGGATTCTGGGCGGCATTCCGCGCCGGGAATTTACCCATGCCAGCATTGAGCAAAAAATTGCTGCAACCGCTGGTGCAGCCTGGCCGGTCCATGCGGTAATCACCAACTCCACTTACGATGGGCTGTTGTACAACACCGACTGGATTAAAAAAACGCTGGACGTGCCTTCTATTCATTTCGATTCCGCCTGGGTGCCGTACACCAACTTTCACCCGATTTATGCCGGAAAGAGCGGCATGAGTGGTGAGCGGGTACCTGGCAAAGTGATATTTGAAACGCAATCGACGCACAAAATGCTGGCGGCGTTTTCGCAGGCCTCGCTTATTCATGTTAAGGGTGAATATGACGAAGACACTTTTAATGAAGCGTTTATGATGCACACGTCCACATCGCCGAGCTATCCGCTGGTAGCCTCCATTGAGACCGCTGCGGCCATGTTGCGCGGTAACCCGGGTAAGCGACTGATTAACCGTTCGGTTGAACGCGCTTTGCATTTTCGTAAAGAGGTTCAGCGGTTAAAAGATGAAGCCGATGGCTGGTTTTTTGATATCTGGCAGCCGGAGGAGATCGATGAGGCGGACTGCTGGCCGGTCGCGCCGGGGGAAAGCTGGCACGGTTTTCGCGATGCCGATGAAGATCATATGTTCCTCGATCCGGTCAAGGTGACGATTCTTACGCCTGGTATGGATGAACAAGGCAATATGAGTGAAGAGGGCATCCCGGCGGCGCTGGTGGCGAAGTTTCTTGATGAGCGCGGCGTGGTAGTTGAAAAAACGGGTCCTTACAATCTGTTGTTCCTGTTCAGTATCGGGATCGACAAAACCCGCGCCATGGGCTTACTGCGTGGATTAATGGAGTTCAAGCGAGCCTACGATCTCAATTTACGCGTGAAGAATATGCTGCCGGATCTGTATGCCGAAGATCCTGATTTCTACCGCAACATGCGGATCCAGGATCTTGCGCAGGGCATCCATAAATTGATTCGTCAGCACGATCTGCCACAGCTGATGCTGCGGGCGTTTGATGTGTTGCCGGAAATGAAGCTGACGCCGCATCAGGCATGGCAACAGCAAATCCGTGGTGAGGTAGAAACCATCGAACTCGAAAGGCTTACGGGACGTATCTCCGCCAATATGATCTTACCTTACCCGCCGGGAGTGCCGTTACTGATGCCAGGAGAGATGATCACCGAAGCGAGCCGCTCGGTTTTGGATTTCCTGTTAATGCTCTGTGCAATAGGGCGGCACTATCCGGGTTTTGAGACGGATATCCATGGCGCGAAGAGAGGAGAAGATGGCGTCTATTGGGTACGTGTCTTAAAAAGACCGTAGCCTCTTGCGGGTTACCTGCCACAACGGTAACGTGCGAAAAGACAAAAGGAGACACTATGCTGGGTTTAAAACAGGTACATCACATCGCCATCATCGCCACGGATTATGTAAAGAGCAAAGCGTTTTATTGCGATATCCTGGGTTTTACGCTTCAAAGCGAAGTTTATCGGGAAGAGCGCGACTCCTGGAAAGGGGATCTGGCATTGAATGGACAGTATGTCATTGAGTTATTTTCGTTTCCTTTTCCGCCAGCACGTCCGAGTGGACCGGAAGCCTGCGGATTGCGTCATCTGGCCTTCAGCGTGGCGGATATCGATCAAGCGGTTGCTCACCTGCAGGCGCATAATGTCTCCTGCGAAGCGATACGTGTGGATCCCTACACCGGTAAGCGTTTTACCTTTTTTAAAGATCCCGACAACCTGCCGCTGGAACTCTATCAGCAGTAAGCCTTGCCAGTCACAGGAATGCCCGGTAACGTGCCGGGCATGATTTCCGTTTTGGTTACTACCATGACCCTGCCATTACTTTCCCAGGTACCTGCTAACCGACGCCAGTTTTTAGTGGCATTCAGCGGTGGGCTCGATTCGACGGTACTGCTGCACCGTCTGGTACAGTGGCGTCATCAGCAGCCGGATATTTCCCTGCGCGCGATTCATATTCACCACGGATTAAGTCCCAATGCAGATGCCTGGGCAGCCCACTGTCAGCAGGTATGCGATGGCTGGCAGGTGCCGCTTGTTGTTCATCGGGTACAACTGGTGGCGGAAGGCAATGGGATTGAAGCACAGGCGAGAAAAGCGCGCTATGCCGCCTTTACTCAGGCGTTAGTTCCCGGGGAGTTGCTGCTCACCGCCCAGCATCTTGACGACCAGTGCGAGACGTTTTTACTGGCGCTTAAGCGGGGGAGTGGTCCGGCCGGGCTTGCGGGTATGCCGGAAACGCTGCCTTTTGCCGATACCTTGCTCCTCAGACCATTGTTGAATGAAACACGCGAGTCCCTGCTTCGCTGGGCGCAGAATCATGGCTTATTGTGGATTGAAGATGAAAGTAACGCCGATGATGCATATGACCGCAACTTCCTGCGTTTGCGCGTTCTGCCTGTCTTGAATGCCCGCTGGCCGCATTTCGCTGATGCGGTTGCCCGGAGTGCGGCCTTATGCGGCGAGCAGGAGCAATTGCTTGATGAACTGCTGGTAGAAGAGCTTGCGACGGCGACTCACCGTGACGGTGGGCTGTCGATTGCGGCGCTGGAAACCTTAAGCACGGTACGACGGGCCGCTATCTTGCGTCGTTGGCTTTCTGCGCAGCAGGCGCCGATGCCATCCCGGGAGACGCTGCGACGAGTCTGGCAAGAGGTGGCATTAGCCAGAGAAGATGCCGCGCCATGCCTGTGTGTTGGCGATCATGAAATCCGCCGCTATCAGGGCTATTTGTGGTGGGTTAAGGCACATCCGAGCCAGCGTGAGAATGTTCTGCTTTGGGCTAATCCTCTTTTACCGCTGACGTTACCTGACGGGCTTGGCGTTCTGCGGCTTATGCCTGGCGATGAACTGCGGCTACCGAAGGCTAACGAAGTGGTATCGGTACGTTTTCAGGCGACGGGAACCTTGCACATCCAGGGGCGTAACGGTGGTCGTAAGCTTAAAAAGATCTGGCAGGAGCTGGGGGTTGCGCCATGGCGTCGGGATACAACGCCACTGCTCTTTTACGGTGAGTCAGTGATTGCTGCAGCGGGCGTGTTTATTACGCAGGAGGGCAAAGCAGAAAATGGGCAACCCGGAATGCGGCTAACGTGGCGGAAATAACGGGCAGTCAGCGCTGCCCGAAAAGTGCTGTCAGGATTCGCTCACCACGACGGTGCCGATTTCCGGATGACTAAAGCTGGCAATTTTGTCGAGACGCAGTTCGCGCGTTGCTCCTGCAATTTCAACAACCAAATATTCCACATTTTTGCGAGAGACTAAATCGCTGGCTTTTGCCTGCAACGTTTCGCCATCTTTGAGCTCGAGCGTCAGTAGGAGATGATGCTGACAGGCGAGTTCCAGGTTGTCATAGTCATCGCAATTGATGGGTTGATAGGTATCATTCATTGACATAATCGCTCACCAGTAAGTTCGCGGCAGCATACGCCGCCTTTTCCCTGACCGACTCTGAAACGGCATCGTCCGAGGCCACTTCATTCAAAACTTTCAATACGCACCCCAGCGCATCCGGGATATACCCTAAGTCTCCGCTGGCAATTTCCGCATACCGCTGGCGTATTAACTCACAATAATTTCCCACACGTCCTCCTGTCAGCACCCTGGCTTTACTGTGAGATACCATTAAGCCTACGAAGATTAACTCTGTTTAGCAAGGTGACTATACCATACCCGGCTGGTCATTATCAGAGTGATGAAATAACCGCAGGATAAGAGATAACAGCACGTTATATCTTTATTCGCTACAATAGCCGCTGTTATGCAAAGGAGGCGGTATGGCGCTTAAAGCAACCATTTATAAAGCTACTGTGAATGTGGCAGATTTAGACCGGAATCAGTTTCTCGATGCCACATTGACGCTTGCCCGTCATCCCTCCGAGACGCAGGAGCGTATGATGCTGCGCCTGCTGGCATGGATTAAATTCGCCGATGAACGGCTGCAGTTCACCCGTGGGCTCTGTGCGGATGACGAGCCCGAAGTGTGGCTGCGCAATGATCATCTGGGTATCGACTTGTGGATTGAGCTCGGATTGCCGGACGAACGACGCATAAAGAAAGCCTGCTCCCAGTCGAAAGAGGTGGCGCTGTTCACCTATAACTCTCGCGCGGCCCAGATCTGGTGGCAGCAGAATCAGACAAAACTCGCTGGATTTAAAAATCTGAGTATCTGGTATCTGGATGATGAGCAACTGGCGATGCTCAGTGGGCTGGCAGGACGGACAATGTCGCTGCAGGCCACTCTTCAGGAAGGAACTATCTGGCTGAGTGATACTCAAAACAACCTGGAAATCCAACTGACGACCTGGCAACAGCACGCATGATTGAGATATCCCGTGAGGTCACTATTCCTGATGAAGAACTGGAGATTACGGCGATTCGCGCGCAAGGAGCGGGTGGGCAGCATGTGAATAAGGCTTCTACGGCGATCCATTTGCGTTTCGATATTCGTGCGTCCAGCTTGCCCGAGTTTTATAAAGAGAAGCTGCTGGCAGCGACGCATCATCTCGTAACGTCTGAGGGCGTCGTGATCATCAAGGCACAGGAGTACCGTAGCCAGGAAATGAATCGCGAAGCGGCAATCGCCCGTCTGGTGGCGTTAATCAGGGAACTGACGGTGGTGCAAAAAAGCCGTCGGGCTACCCGTCCAACGCGAGCATCGAAAGAGCGTCGTCTGGCGGGCAAAGCACAGAAATCTTCTGTTAAAGCGCTACGAGGGAAGGTTCGTCGCCCGCAGGAGTGACGGAAGAGATAAGAACTGTTCATAAGGAAAAAAGAGTGAATAAAGCGATTGTATCTTTGGCTGCGGTAATGACACTCTTTGCGCTGATGGGGTGTAACAACCGGGGAGAGGTTGAAACGATAACCCCCGTGCGGGCTGAAAAGCTCAAGCCAATGCAACAGAGCTGGCGCGGTATACTGCCGTGCGCAGATTGTGAAGGCATCGAAACCTCATTGTTCCTTGAAAAAGATGGCACCTGGGTGATGAATCAGGGCTATCAGGGCGGCAAAACGCCATCTAATTTTGCCTCCTACGGGCGATGGGCACGCACCGCGGACAAGCTGGTGCTGACGGATGCCGGTGGTGAGAAACTCTATTTCCGCGCGAAAGGCAGTGCGCTGGAAATGCTGGATCGTGAAGGGAATCCGATTCACTCGCAGCTAAATTATGTATTGCAGCCTGTCACGGCGCCATTACCGACAACGCCGATGGCGATGCGTGGCATGTATTCGCGTACTGCTGGCATGGCGGAGTTCGCCGATTGTATTACGGGCAAGCGGTTTGCGGTAAGTCACGATGCGCGGCTCGAACAGCAATATAAAGCAGCGGCAGGTCAGGCTTCGCAGCCGGTATTACTGGAGTTGGAAGGACATTTCACGCTACAGCCGAAAACGGATAACGGTGTGATGGAGAAGGCGCTGGTGGCTGATAAAAACGCAAAATTTAGCGCCGGAAAAGATTGTAATCATTAATAAAAAAAGCCTCGCATATGCGAGGCTTTTTACTGTTAGCCCTTGATGGCGCTGACCAGGTAATTCAGGATATCACCCGTCTTAATCATCTGTTTCTCGCCAGTGCGACGGTATTTGTATTCGATCTCGTCGTTGTCGAGGTTACGGTCGCCCAGCACGATGGTGTGCGGAATTCCGATGAGCTCCATATCGGCGAACATTACGCCAGGGCGCTCTTTACGGTCATCCATCAGTACGTCGATACCTTGCGCGCTCAGCTCAGCATACAGTTTCTCGGCCAACTCCTGCACGCGGTAAGATTTGTGCATGTTCATTGGCAGAATCGCTACCTGGAACGGCGCAATAGCTTCTGGCCATACGATACCGCGATCGTCGAAGTTCTGTTCAATCGCCGCAGCCACAACGCGGGTTACCCCGATACCGTAGCAACCCATGGTCAGGATCTGGTTACGGCCATCTTCGCCCTGAACGGACGCCTTGAGCGCTTCTGAGTATTTAGTACCTAACTGGAAAATGTGACCAACTTCGATACCGCGTTTGATCAGAAGTGTACCCTGACCATCCGGGCTTGGATCGCCGGCAACTACGTTACGGATATCCGCAACTTCCGGAGTTGCTACGTCGCGGTCCCAGTTGATACCGAAGTAGTGTTTACCATCAATGTTAGCGCCAGCGGCAAAATCGCTCATTGCTGCAACGGTGCGGTCGATAACGACCGGAATCGGCATGTTTACCGGCCCCAGAGAACCCGGACCCGCATTTACCACGGCACGGATTTCGGCTTCGGTCGCGAAAGTCAGCGGGCTGGCAACCTGCGCCAGTTTTTCTGCTTTTACTTCGTTCAGTTCGTGATCGCCGCGAACCAACAGGGCAACCAGCGGGTGGCTACTGCCTTCAGCGGCTTTCACCAGTAGCGTTTTGACGGTTTTTTCAATGGGCAGGTTGAACTGTTCAACCAGTTCAGCAATGGTTTTCGCGTTCGGTGTATCAACCAGCGCCATCTCCTGGGTGGCCGCAGCACGCGGCGCTTTCGGCGCTACAGCTTCTGCCAGTTCGATATTTGCGGCATAGTCAGAGGTATCGGAGAAGACGATATCGTCTTCGCCACTCTGTGCCAGAACCTGGAATTCATGAGACGCGCTACCGCCAATAGAGCCGGTATCTGCCTGAACCGGGCGGAACTCCAGCCCGATACGGGTAAAGATTTTGCTGTAGGTGGCATACATCGCGTCGTAGGTTTCCTGCAGAGATTCCTGAGAGGTATGGAAAGAGTAAGCATCTTTCATCAGGAATTCACGGGAACGCATTACGCCGAAACGCGGGCGTACTTCGTCACGGAATTTGGTCTGGATCTGGAAGAAGTTCAGCGGCAGCTGTTTGTAAGAGCTGAGCTCGTTACGAATCAGATCGGTGATCACCTCTTCGTGAGTTGGGCCGAGTACAAACGGACGCTCACCACGGTCAGAAATACGCAGCAGTTCAGGGCCGTACTGTTCCCAACGACCACTCTCTTGCCACAGTTCAGATGGCTGAACTACCGGCATTAACACCTCAATCGCACCGGCGTTATTCATCTCTTCACGCACGATATTTTCGACTTTTTTCAGAACACGCACGCCGGTCGGCAGCCAGGTATACAACCCGGAGGCCAGCTTGCGGATCATCCCGGCGCGCAACATCAACTGGTGGCTGATGACTTCGGCGTCGGCAGGTGTCTCCTTCAGTGTGGAGAGCAGGTATTGGCTAGTACGCATGTTGTTACGGTTCCATTTGGACGATTGGAACAGACTCAAAAGGAGCCTGATTCAAAAAAAGTGATTCAGTTTACCAGCGAGAAAGAGATGCCAAAAGTAGAGGGAGGAGAAATTAACGGCCTTCCAGCGCAAACACTTCAAAACCTGCCGGGGTCACGCGCCAGCGCACGTTAAAATCCAGCAACAAGACAGCGTACGTTTTCCCCATTTCCTCATCTTTACGGTATGCCGGGCGCGGATCCTGCGCCAGAACCTCAATAATAAACGACTTTAGTTGCGGGTAACGCTTTTCTAACTGTGGAAATGTCGCTTCAATCTCTGCCCTGAAGTATACCGGCATCTCCGCGACGGGGGCTTGCTGCGCATAGCTGGCGCTGGCATGCGGCAGAGCCTCAGCAAAAGGTAAATACGGCTTAATATCCACGACGGGCGTGCCGTCAACGAGATCGAGGCTTCCCAGTTGCAAAATGACATGCTCTTTCGCGCAGTGAATGCCTTTAAGCTCCACCAAAGACATGCCAATCGGGTTAGGGCGGAAAGTCGAACGGGTAGCGAAAACTCCCATCCGCGCATTACCACCGAGTCGGGGAGGGCGTACCGTAGGGCGCCAGCCGCCAGCCATCGTCTGGTGGAAAATGAACACAACCCAAAGATGACTGAATGCCTCGAGTCCGCGTACGGCTTCGGCCTGATTATAGGGAGGCAACAGATGGAGTTCGCCGCCCCCGTGTTTAACCAGACCCGGCTGACGGGGAACGGCAAACTTCTCTTTATAGGGAGAGCGAATGACGCCTATCTGCTCAAGGGCAAATGTGGTCATTTCGCCGTTACGTTCAGCGCTGAACCTATGCACACAGCCTGACGGTAGCAACCCGGCGTACCGCTGGTGATTTCGCAGCTATGGAGCAGTACCGCATTCGCTTTCATTTTTGATGCGTTGATCTGCATGCGTTTACGGGCGGTCGGGATATTCGGTGGTGAATCCTGATTGGTTGCCTGGCAAGAGTCGCCGGTAACTTCGCCTAAATCACGGAACGGTTTACCCACTAAATCTTCAGCATTGGTAATGATTCGAACCGGCGTCTGACGCGGAGGTTTCGGTTTTGCTGGCTCTGTTTTAGGCGGGGTTGCTGTGCTTTGAACAGGTTCGACAGGAGATCTGCTTAGCATTGAACAGCCGCTCAGCATGAGTGCTAAAAAACAGATCGGTAAAGCACGCATAATATATCCTCAAAAAATGATCTTAACGCCGCTTATTGAATCAGGAGCTTGCACAAATGACAAGACGGGCATGTGCCCGTCCTGAAGGATATTGCTGACGGGAAGGATTACCAGCCTTTCACCGCACCGCCATTGAAGACTTTGTTCGCTGCTTCGTTGACTTCGTCAGACTGATAAGCCTTAACGAATTTTTTCACGTTTTCTGCGTCTTTGTTGTCTTCGCGGGTAACGATCAGGTTAACGTACGGAGAGTCTTTATCTTCGACAAAGATACCATCTTTTGCAGGCGTCAGATTGATCTGGCTGGCATAGGTGGTGTTAATAACGGCCAGCGCGATTTGTGCATCGTCCAGAGAGCGCGGCAGTTGCGGGGCTTCCAGCTCAACAATTTTCAGGTTTTTCGGGTTTTCTGTAATATCCAGAGCTGTCGGCAGCAGACCAACACCGTCTTTCAGTTTGATCAGACCCTGTTTCTGCAACAGCAGCAGGGAACGGCCGAGGTTAGTCGGGTCGTTCGGTACAGCGACCTGAGCGCCTTCCTGCAATTCATCAATAGATTTGATTTTTTTGGAGTAGCCTGCGATCGGGTAAACGAAGGTATTGCCAACAGCAACCAGTTTGTAGCCACGATCTTTAATCTGCTGATCCAGATACGGCTTGTGCTGGAAGGCATTTGCGTCAATGTCGCCTTTGCTCAGCGCTTCGTTCGGCAGTACATAGTCATTGAAGGTGACCAGTTCAACATCCAGGCCATATTTTTCTTTAGCGACTTTCTGCGCCACTTCGGCAACCTGCTGTTCAGCACCGACGATGACGCCGACTTTAATGTGGTTTGGATTCTTTTCATCCTGACCACAACCTACCAGAGCCAGAGAACCAATCAGGGCACCCACTGCCGCAAAGGTCTTGAATTTAAAAGCCATGTGTTTTTTCCTTTCTTTCAGAGTCGTTGTGTTGTGAGCAACATTATTTATGCGTAACAGAGCGAACGATACGATCGCCTGCAAACTGAATTAAGTAAACCAGAATCACCAACAGTGCCAGGACGGTATTCATCACAATGGCGTTATAGCCAATGTAGCCGTACTGGTAGCCTATCTGTCCCAGGCCGCCAGCGCCCACAGCACCACCCATTGCGGAATAACCCACCAGGGTGATTAAGGTAATTGTTGCCGCATTGACCAGACCTGGCAGCGCTTCCGGCAGCAACACCTTACGGATGATCTGCATCGGGGTTGCGCCCATTGCGCGGGAGGCTTCAATCAGGCCGGTCGGGATTTCCAGCAGGGCGTTTTCCACCATACGGGCAATAAAAGGTGCTGCACCGACGGTCAATGGCACTATTGCTGCCTGCAGGCCGATAGACGTTCCCACAATAATGCGGGTGAACGGGATCATCCAGACCAGTAAAATAATGAATGGGATCGAACGGAAAATATTCACCAGAGCTGAAATGGTACGGTAGAGCTTTGCATTCTCCGAAATTTGTCCAGGGCGCGAGACATACAGCAGAACGCCAACCGGCAGACCCAGCACAAAACCGAAGAAACCGGATACGAAAGTCATCGCCAGCGTTTCCCAGACGCCACGTGCCAGTAACCACATCATTGCCTCAGACATAACCCAGCACCTCTACTTTCACATGGTGTTCCTTAAGCCAGGCAATAGCGGCTTGCGTATCCTGCGGCTCGCCGTGCATTTCAGTCAACATAATGCCGAATTTCACGCCGCCGGCGTAATCCATCTGCGCGCTGATAATATTGTTATTCACGTTATAGCGGCGTGCGGTCTCAGAAAGCAGTGGGGCATCAACCGATTGACCGGTGAATTCCATGCGTAACATTGGCACGCTGCCTGCCAGTGGCTGACCTTTCAGACGCTGCTGGTAATCCTCAGGGATATCAAGATGCAACGTTGATTGAATAAATTGCTGTGCCAGTGGCGTTTTGGGGTGAGAGAACACTTCACTTACCGTGTCCTGCTCGATCAACTCACCATTACTAATAACGGCAACGCAGTCACAAATGCGTTTTACAACATCCATTTCATGGGTAATGAGCAGAATTGTCAGGCCCAGGCGACGGTTGATGTCTTTTAATAACTCCAGAATGGAACGCGTCGTTGCCGGATCCAGCGCGCTGGTGGCTTCGTCACAGAGCAGTACTTTTGGGTTGCTTGCCAGTGCGCGGGCAATGGCCACACGCTGCTTTTGTCCACCGGACAGGTTCGCCGGATAGCTGTCATGTTTGTCGCCCAGCCCAACCAGGTCCAACAACTCTCTGACGCGACGGTTAATCTCTTCGCGCGGCGTGTTATCCAGTTCAAGCGGCAACGCGACGTTACCAAACACGGTGCGGGAAGAGAGTAAATTAAAATGCTGGAAGATCATGCCAATCTGGCGGCGAGCTTTGGTCAGTTGTGCTTCTGAAAGGGCGGTCAGCTCCTGGCCGTCAACCTGGACGCTACCCTGGGATGGGCGCTCAAGCAGGTTAACGCAGCGTATAAGCGTACTTTTACCGGCGCCAGAAGCACCAATGACGCCATAAATTTGCCCGGCAGGAACATGCAGGCTGACATTATTCAACGCCTGAATGGTGCGAGTTCCCTGCTGGAACACTTTGGTAATATTGGAAAGTTTAATCATCAGATTATTTTTATCGTATGAGAGTTAGCCGTGGCATTTTATTCTGCCTGTTACGGGTGATAACCGTAAGCAAGGCGGATGTTAAGGCATCCAGACGTCTAAATCAATCGAACCCTGCGCGATGAGCACTTTCCTGTGCGATGAAACATGAGATACTAGGCTCACATGCCTTTTTCAGGAGCAACCCGGTGGCAAAATCAGTACCCGCAATTTTCCTCGACCGTGATGGCACTATTAATGTCGACCATGGTTATGTGCACGAAATTGATAATTTCGAATTTATAGATGGTGTCATTGACGCCATGCGCGAACTAAAAGCGATGGGCTTCGCTCTGGTGGTGGTGACCAATCAGTCCGGTATCG
Organism: Phytobacter palmae; assembly: GCA_900112785.1. Lineage (GTDB taxonomy): Bacteria > Pseudomonadota > Gammaproteobacteria > Enterobacterales > Enterobacteriaceae > Phytobacter > Phytobacter palmae. The sequence goes on from FONB01000001.1 coordinate 599,638, forward strand.
CACGCGGTAAATTCACCGAAGCGCAGTTTGAAACGCTCACCGAATGGATGGACTGGTCATTGGCCGATCGTGATGTCGATCTGGATGGTATCTATTATTGTCCGCATCACCCTCAAGGGACGGTAGAAGAGTTCCGCCAGGTATGTGACTGCCGTAAACCACATCCGGGCATGCTTATTTCTGCCCGAGACTATCTGCACATTGATATGTCTGCTTCTTATATGGTGGGCGACAAAATCGAGGATATGCAGGCCGCTACCGCTGCTGGTGTGGGAACGAAAGTGCTGGTGCGTACCGGGAAGCCCGTTACGCCAGAGGCGGAAAATGCGGCCGATTGGGTGATTAATAGCCTTGCGGACCTGCCTGCAGCTATCAAAAAGCAACAAAAATAACCGTTGTGATGAAAAGATGAGCGGTTGAAATAAAAATGCATTTTTTCGCTTGTCATTCATCGTGGGCCGCCTATAATGCGCCTCCATCGACACGGCGGATGTGAATCACTTCACACAAACAGCCGGTTCGGTTGAAGAGAAAAATCCTGAAAATCAGGGTTGACTCTGAAAGAGGAAAGCGTAATATACGCCACCTCGCGACAGAGCGCTAAAGCGCGTCGCAACTGCTCTTTAACAATTTATCAGACAATCTGTGTGGGCACTCAAAGTGACATGGATTCTTAACGTCCCCGGACGAAAAATGAATACCAAGTCTCAACGAGTGAACACGTAATTCATTACGAAGTTTAATTCATTGAGCATCAAACTTTTAAATTGAAGAGTTTGATCATGGCTCAGATTGAACGCTGGCGGCAGGCCTAACACATGCAAGTCGAACGGTAACAGGAAGCAGCTTGCTGCTTTGCTGACGAGT
>FONB01000018.1 GCA_900112785.1 Phytobacter palmae
GCCTCTTCATGGCGCAGGCGGTACCAGTCGCATTTGTCGTCCGGCTGGCTCTGATAGGGCAGCGGGGTCGCCTTACGGTTGCCGACGAAAAACAGGTAGCCGAGCATTTCCACTTCGCTGCGCTGCTGGCCGTCGCCGAGCAGGGAGGCGACGTTAACGCCCAGATGTTTGCCCAGCAGGTCGAGCATCGCGGATTCGATGGCGGTGACCACGTGGATGGTGGTGCGCAGGTCAAAGGTCTGCAGGCCACGGCCCGCGGCATCGCGGTCAGCAAAGGCGCTGCGCACCGCGTTGAGGACATTTTTGTAGGCGCCGAGGGTTTTGCCGACAATCAGCGGTGCCGCGTCTTCAAGGGTCCGGCGTATTTTTTCGCCGCCGGGGACTTCGCCGACGCCGGTATTGCCGGCGTTATCGGTGATGATAACGATGTTCCGGGTGAAGAACGGGGCATGCGCGCCGCTCAGGTTCATCAGCATGCTGTCATGCCCGGCAACCGGGATGACCTGCACTGACGTGACAACAGGAGTCGAACATTGAGAGCTCATATTTTATCCTTTTACTCTGTCACTGACGTCCAAAAACCGGGCGTTTTCTGTCAAATTTCCAGCCGGGAATCAGGTACTGCATCGGACCGGCGTCGTTACGCGCCCCCCCGGGCAGGCTTTTGTAGATGGCATGGGCTTTTTCAATCTGCGCCCAGTCAATCTCCACGCCCAGACCCGGCGCATCCGGCACGGCAATCTGCCCACCTTTGATTTCCAGCGGCTGTTTCGTCAGGCGCGCTTCGCCCTCCTGCCAGATCCAGTGGGTGTCGATGGCCGTTGGATTACCCGGCGCCGCCGCGCCAACGTGGGTGAACATCGCCAGTGAGATATCAAAATGGTTATTGGAATGGCAGCCCCAGGTCAAACCCCAGTCATCACACAGTTGCGCCACACGTACCGCCCCGGACAGCGTCCAGAAGTGCGGGTCCGCCAGCGGGATGTCTACCGCATTGAGCATTACCGAGTGGCCCATTTCGCGCCAGTTGGTGGCTATCATATTGGTGGCAACAGGCAAACCGGTGGCGCGACGGAATTCCGCCATCACTTCACGCCCGGAGAAGCCCTGCTCTGCACCACACGGATCTTCCGCGTAGGTCAATACATCCTGCAGGCCTTTACACAGTTCAATGGCTTCATCAAGCAGCCAGGCGCCGTTCGGGTCCACGGTGATACGCGCGTCCGGGAACCGTTTTTTCAAGGCGCGGGCCGCATCAATTTCCTGCTCGCCCGGGAGCACGCCGCCTTTCAGTTTGAAGTCTTTAAAACCGTAACGATCCTGAGACGCTTCCGCCAGGCGCACAACCGCGTCACTGTTCATCGCTTCCTGGTGACGCAGACGGTACCAGTCGTGGTTGCCATCGGTTTTATCAAGGTATGGCAGGTCGGTTCTGGTGCGGTCGCCGATATAGAACAGATAGCCCAGTACGGTTACAGCATCGCGCTGTTTGCCTGGCCCCAACAGTTCGCAGACCGGTACGTTCAGCACTTTACCTAGCAGGTCGAGCAGTGCGGCTTCCAGTGCGGCCACGGCATTTACACGCAGTTCAAACGTCCATGCTCCTTTGCCGAAATTATCAAAATCGCTCGCCTGGTTACCTTTGTGAACACGCTGAACCACTTTGTTCAGTCGCGCCACCTCCTGCCCCAGAACCATCGGGATAGCATCCACCAGCGTCTGGTAAATTACTTCCCCACCCGGCGCTTCGCCAACGCCGGTGTTACCGGCGTTATCTGTCAGTACTACGATGTTACGTGTGAAATAAGCGTTATGCGCGCCGCCAATGTTCATTAACATGCTGTCATGTCCGGCAACCGGAATGACTTTCATATCTGTAATGACGGGGCTTGCTTGCGTACTCATAATTAGCGTCCTGTGACGGGTTTCAGTTCGATACGTTTGATATCTCCCACCAATACCAGGTAGCTCAATACCGCCACCAGGGCATGGATACCAACGTAGACCAGCGCGCCGTTAAATGATCCTGTAGTCCCAACGATGTAACCGATAGCAATCGGGGTAACGATACCGGAGATGTTACCGAACATATTGAACAGACCACCGCTCAGACCGCTGATTTCTTTCGGCGCCGTGTCGGCCATAACAGCCCAACCCAACGCACCGATGCCTTTACCGAAGAACGCCATGGACATGAAGCCGATAATCATCCACTCGACGTTGGTATAGTTACAGAACACCATCACCATGGAGAGCAGCATGCCAAGGACGATAGGCGTTTTACGCGCAATATTCAGGGAACCCGTACGACGCATTAACCAGTCAGAGATAACCCCGCCGAGCACACCACCCGCAAATCCACAAATTGCCGGGATGGAAGCGATAAAACCAGCTTTCAAAATAGACATACCGCGCGCCTGAACCAGGTAAACCGGGAACCAGGTAATAAAGAAATATGTCAGGGCGTTGATGCAATACTGACCGAGATAAACACCAATCATCATGCGGGAGCCAAGCAACTGCTTGATCTGTCCCCATTTTTGGCTAAACGGTACTTTCGCTTTGTCGCTTTTCTGATCCATGTTGATCAGTGCGCCGCCCTCTGCGATGTATTCGAGCTCTTTCTTATTCACCTTCGGATGCTGGTTCGGTTCGTAAATCACCTTAAGCCAAATGAAGCTAATAACGATACCCAGACCACCCATGAAGAAGAACACGTGCGACCAGCCCACCTCATGGGTTAACCACCCCATAATCGGTGCGAAAATGACCGTTGCGAAGTACTGTGCGGAGTTGAAAATCGCCACTGCCGTGCCCCTCTCCTGGGCCGGGAACCAGGCCGCAACGATGCGACTGTTGCCAGGAAAAGAGGGAGATTCAGCCAGCCCTACCAGGAAGCGCAGGGTGAACAGAGCAACGATGATGCCGAAGCCACTGAAAATATCGACAAACCCTTGCAGCAGGGTGAACAGGGACCAGATAAAAATGGACCAGAAATAAACACGTTTGGAACCGAAGCGGTCAAGCAACCAGCCGCCCGGAATCTGCCCTATTACATAGGCCCAGGAAAACGCGGAGAAAACATAACCCATACCGATTGGATCAAGGCCGATATCTTTGGCCATTTCTGAACCGGCGATTGACAGCGTGGCGCGGTCACCGTAGTTGAAGGATGTGACGATAAACAACATCACCACTATCCAGTAGCGAGCATTGGTGCGCTTTTCAGCGCTGCTCGCTGCTTGGCTTAATGTACTCATTGTTGTACTCCCGAAGCATAAATGTTCATGTACATTCATCCGGAACAGGACAGCCTGTAGGGGTGAACCGAATGATGTATCTGTGTTTTTTGCAGTTTTACTGCCGGGTCGCTATTCCCTGCGTACTGCGTTTTTTTAACTTGCGGGAAAAGTATAAAAAGGGGTACCTGAACTCTCACCGTGCAACAACACAACATTGTATGGTCAGGGCATGAAGGTTTCTTGCAAAAGCCCAGGAGGATGGGGACTAACTCACGGAAATGAAAAGTTGGGGCGCTAACATTTGGTTAAAAGTCAGCCTGTTTTGAAGAATGTGAAACGTATCGCTTGACGCAGTGTAAATGCCCTTTTAACCGCTGGAAGAATGGAGTTTTTAGTGGCAAACGCCCAGGGCTAACTCGATTCAGTTGCCGCATAATGTGCTATGTCGCTATTTTACCGCTTACGGCTACATAAACAGGTAGCCCTCCTGTAGGGGGAGGGCAAAACCTTACTTTAACAGTGTCGACCAGTGTTCCACCCACGGGTTAGAAACCGACTCAGGCTCAGGATCCTCGCTGGCATCAATCAGCAAAACGTCTCCTACGCGCTGTGCATTTTGTTCCTGCAATAACGCGTCAAACTGTTTTCCACCGCCGCAGAAATTTGTATATGTGCTGTCGCCCAGGGCAATCACACAATAACGCAGCGCTGGCTGGTAGCCGATCTTGTCGCGAATATACTGAAATAACGGCACAATACTGTCCGGCAAATCACCCTGCCCGGTCGTTGATGTCACTATCAGCGCATATTTATCTTTATAGGCATCCCAGTCCGCAGGTTCCGGATCTTCAAATACCGTCGCGCTATGACCCTGCTCGCTCAGAATCGTTTGCGCCTCTTCGGCAACCAGCAACGCATTGCCGTACATCGTGCCAACAAAAATTCCGACTTCCGCCATGGTGCTCACTCCTTGCGTTAAATGTGGATCTCGCCATCCTGACCGCACGGCGAGACAAACTCAACCCTTTCATTGTCAGGGAGAAGTCCCTGCCAGCCAAATTGCGACAACGCCCGCATCCAGACATCATCCAGCCCGGCATGCAGCGTCAACGGTTCGCCGGTAAACGGGTGAGTGAGCGTTAACTGACTGGCATGGAGCATCAGACGGTTACAACCAAAATGTTCGGCAGCGCTGCGGTTCTGACGCAGATCACCGTGCTTACTGTCACCGATAATCGGATGGCGCAAATGGGCGAGATGGCGACGGAGCTGATGCTTACGCCCGGTTTGTGGGAGCAGTTCGACAAGGCCGTAACGTGTGGTAGGAAATTTACTGGTCGCTACCGGCATTTCGGTGGTCGCCATACCGCGATAATGGGTCACCGCTGGCTGAGGGCCTTTATCTTCCCGGGCAAATTTGTCCGCGATTTTATCCAGTTCTTCAACCAGTGGGTAATCCAGTACCGCTTCGTCCATCAGCCATCCGCGCACGATTGCATGGTAACGTTTCTGAATTTGGTGCTGCTCAAATTGCTGCGCCAGAAGACGCCCCGCCTCACTCGATAACCCCATCAGCAATACACCGGAAGTAGGTCTGTCGAGACGATGAGCAGTAAAAACATGCTGGCCAATCTGATCACGGACGGTTTGCATCACCACCACTTTTTCATCCCGATCAAGCCAGCTTCGGTGTACCAGCCAGCCTGATGGTTTATTCACCGCAACCAGCCATTCGTCCTGATAGATAATTTCAAGCATCAGGCTTTATCGTCTGAAAAGAGCGCGTCGAGTTTTTGCAGTTGCTCCAGAATGACGTCACGCGCTGGATGCGTCGAGTCGAGCGCAAATTCGTAGTAAGGCGCAATGGCGAAAGATTCAGGCAGTGGATGTTCACCGTCCAGCAAGGCGTGCATGCGGGGAATTAATACCCATTGCAGCCATTCGAACGGCTCGAGAGTATCCATACAGAAAGGTTGCGTACTGTTGAACACGCTGGCATCCGGCGCAACGGACTGCCATTGGTTATGCTCACGTAACAGCGCCTCGATAAGCACTAATTGCTGGCGCACGCGGGAAGGAAGCGTCATGAAAACCTCGATAACAAACGGACTGGCGCGCAGGATAGCATCTGTAGCGAGAAATAAAAAAAGGGAGCACTGTAAAAACAGTGCTCCCGGTTCGTTTCGCAGCAATCCAGCTACTTTTCGTGCTCCCTGCTCATCCTTGACAACTTTTCCTGCGGGTCTCCTGACCCTTGTTCATCCTTAAACTAGCGCATCCTGCCCACACCACCCCGATGCGGATTAGCCTCATCCGTAAAGCGTGTCCATGATCTTCCTGATCCACCGAACATCCCGACCGGCTCTCATTCTCCCTCCTGGAGGTGTCCTTTAATGCGTTCCTGCATTTTCCCTTTTACTTCATCCAGAAGCCTGTCCGTGAAGCACCATCCTGGTGTATCCCGTCTCGAAACAACATCATCCTGATGTTCGTTTCAGTGTGCGACTCCGTGTCGACGCAGATAGAATTACCCATTCCTCTTCGTCTTACAAGTGCGCCTAAAGCAAATATTTCTCCTGCTAACTATAAATCAACTAAGGTTATTGTTTTTAATTGCTTGATTTAATTTGATAAATAAAAGGCAGGGACGTAAACCGCAGCAATGCGTGCAGGCGATCTCTCACAAGCTTTGTAAGAGATCTCTCACAAGGAGAATAGCAAGAAAGATTACAGAACAGGCTCAAGTTGATTGAGGAAGTCCGCAAGGTCTGAAGCGAGAACCGTGCGCTGGCGAGTGCCCAATGTCTCTTTAATTACTTCGCCAGTCAGGTTACACAGCGAGATCACATCAATGTCGCTGTCCAGGGTAGCGATAAAAAGTGTAGGCGAAAGCTTAAGTCTTTTCTGGGTGACCAGGTGGCCAATCAGGTTTTCCTGAACTCGCTGGAAGTCGTCAGCGCTCCAGGTTTGCAGCAGTGTAAGCGTTTCCCCACGGAATGTCGCCTGCATATCCCCGGCAAATTGTGTGGTATAAAACGCGCGAAGCGCAGGTTGTACCATAATATCCATCGCACGTTCAATCGCGTTTACATTTTGCTCCGGTAAAAAGGGCTGCGGCTGCCACGTGACAAGGGTATCAGTCGACGAGATAATGCACGGCGAAGGCACGCCATACAGCTCTTCACTTTGCGGCCAGGTACCGTACGACTGCCGCCATGCATCGCAATAGCGCGTAGTAAACGCTTTTAGGGCAAGGGCTATCTCTTTTTCCACCGCTTTCTCTCTTCATCTAAGCCAGGATACACTTCGCCTATTAGTGTACCCGTAAATATGGCGATGAAACATGTCTTCCTATGATAACCACCAGGCGCTGTCTGGTCTGACGCTTGGCAAAACCACCGACTACCGCGATCGCTACGATGCCAGCCTGCTGCAAGGCGTTCCACGCAGCCTGAACCGCGATCCGCTCGGATTAAAAGCAGAGGATCTGCCCTTCCATGGCGCAGATATCTGGACGTTATATGAACTCTCCTGGCTTAACGCCAACGGTCTGCCGCAGGTGGCAGTCGGCCACGTGGAGTTAAACTACGCCAGCATTAACCTGGTGGAATCGAAAAGCTTTAAGCTCTACCTTAACAGTTTTAACCAGACCCGCTTCGCAAGCTGGGACGAAGTACGTGACACACTTGAGCGCGATCTTAGCGCCTGCGCGCAAGGCGAGGTTTCCGTCGCGCTATACCGGCTCGATGAAATTGAAGGCCAGCCTGTTGCCCACTTCCACGGCATCTGCATTGACGACCAGGACATTGTCATTGATGACTACGACTTCGATGCCGCGCTGCTGACGAATGCGGCAAGCGGCAAAGTGGTGGAAGAGACGCTGGTTAGCCATCTGCTCAAATCGAACTGTCTGATCACCCATCAGCCCGACTGGGGCTCCGTGCAAATCCAGTATCGTGGCCCGAAAATCGACCGGGAAAAACTGCTGCGTTATCTGGTCTCCTTCCGCCATCACAACGAATTCCATGAGCAGTGCGTCGAGCGCATCTTTACCGATATTCAGCGTTTTTGTCAGCCAGAAAACTTGAGCGTTTATGCCCGTTACACCCGACGTGGTGGGCTGGATATCAACCCGTGGCGCACGAACACCCTGTTTATTCCCGCAACCGGGCGTCTGGTTCGCCAGTAAACCACACTATTTTTGCTATCTGCGAGGGAGATTCATCGCGGCAGGTTGTTAAACGTCACAACCCGAGGCTATTGTAATCATCAGGGAAGATACAATTTTCATCCCGTAAGGAGTTCACTTGATTACACATATTAGCCCGCTTGGCTCAATGGATATGTTGTCGCAACTGGAAGTCGACATGCTGAAACGCACGGCCAGTAGCGACCTGTATCAACTGTTTCGTAACTGTTCACTCGCAGTACTTAACTCCGGAAGTCTGACTGATAACAGCAAAGAATTGCTCTCTCGTTATGAAAGCTTTGATATCAATGTATTACGCCGTGAACGCGGCGTAAAACTGGAGCTTATCAATCCGCCAGAAGAGGCGTTTGTCGACGGACGTATTATTCGCTCGCTGCAGGCAAACCTCTTCGCCGTCCTGCGCGATATTTTGTTTGTGAATGGACAAATTCACAGCGCCGGGCGGCTCCAGCATCTGAATCTTGAAGACTCTATCCATATCACCAACCTGGTCTTCTCTATTTTGCGCAATGCCCGTGCGCTGCACGTGGGTGAAGCGCCAAATATGGTCGTATGCTGGGGCGGTCACTCTATCAACGAAACGGAATACCTCTACGCGCGCCGCGTCGGCACCCAGTTGGGCTTGCGCGAACTGAACATCTGTACCGGTTGCGGTCCAGGTGCGATGGAAGCGCCGATGAAAGGTGCGGCAGTAGGCCACGCCCAGCAGCGCTATAAAGACGGGCGTTTCATCGGTATGACCGAACCCTCTATCATTGCCGCTGAGCCGCCTAACCCGCTGGTAAATGAGTTGATCATCATGCCGGACATTGAAAAACGTCTGGAAGCCTTTGTCCGCATTGCCCATGGCATCATCATCTTCCCGGGCGGTGTGGGTACGGCAGAAGAGCTGCTCTATCTGCTGGGCATTTTAATGAATCCGGCCAACAAAGATCAGGTATTGCCGCTGATTTTGACCGGGCCGAAAGAGAGTGCCGATTACTTCCGCGTGCTGGATGAGTTTATCGTCAACACACTGGGGGTTAGCGCACGTCGTCACTATCGCATTGTTATTAACGACGCAGCCGAAGTGGCCCGCCTGATGAAAAAAGCCATGCCACTGGTAAAAGAGAACCGTCGCGAAACCGGCGATGCCTATAGCTTTAACTGGTCAATTCGCATTGCGCCAGATTTGCAGGTACCGTTCGAACCGACGCATGAAAATATGGCAAACCTGAAACTTTACCCTGACCAGCCCGTTGAGGTTCTGGCAGCCGATCTGCGCCGGGCCTTCTCGGGCATTGTCACCGGTAACGTGAAGGAAATGGGTATCCGGGCGATTGAAAAATACGGCCCGTACAAAATCCATGGTGATCGCGACATGATGCGTCGCATGGATGATTTACTGCAAGGCTTCGTCGCTCAACACCGTATGAAGCTTCCCGGCTCGGCCTACATTCCTTGCTACGAAATCTGCACCTGAACCATAAGGGCGGCCTATGTCGCCCTTTTCTTTATTTCGCCAGCCAATCGTTTGCGTCGCCCTGACACAACAGATAAATATTCACAAAACCGATATTAATGCTGATAAAACCCTAAAACACGCAAATCAGGCAGGTCTTTTATCGCGTTTTAACCCGCATACTTTGCTTGTGAATCCCGCCAGTGATAGCCTTCGCGACCATAAATTTTATGCGGCGATCTGTTAGCAGAGCTTTACCCCAGTAATAGCCATATAAAAAGTAGATTATTGTATTTGCGATCGGGATCACTGATCCATCCATAACATAAATGTATCGTGCCGCCCGCCAATAATTACGAGAAGAAATTATAAGAAAACCGTAGAAGCGCAGAATTTCGTATTACCGCCGTGTTCTTTGGCATTGGATTTGACCAAAAAGCGGCATTTACTTCCCTGGAGATATTAGATGGAAACGACTCAAACCGGCACCGTTGCTTCAATCGAGACACGAAGCGCATGGCGTAAAACGGACACCATGTGGATGCTCGGACTGTATGGCACCGCTATTGGCGCAGGGGTTCTGTTCCTGCCCATTAATGCGGGTGTTGGCGGGATGATCCCGCTGATCATTATGGCGATTCTGGCTTTTCCAATGACGTTCTTCGCCCACCGCGGCCTGACTCGTTTCGTCCTTTCTGGTAAAAACCCAGGAGAAGACATCACCGAAGTTGTCGAAGAACATTTCGGTAAAGGCGCCGGTAAGCTCATTACCCTGCTCTATTTCTTTGCTATTTACCCGATTCTGCTGGTGTATAGCGTGGCGATTACCAATACGGTGGAAAGCTTTATGACCCACCAGTTGGCCTTAAACCCGCCGCCGCGCGCTATCCTGTCGCTGATTCTGATTGTCGGCATGATGACCATCGTACGTTTCGGTGAACAAATGATCGTCAAGGCGATGAGTATCCTGGTATTCCCGTTTGTGGCCGCACTGATGATGCTGGCGCTGTATCTGATCCCGCAGTGGAGCACCAGCGCACTGGATACACTCTCTTTAAGCCACGCAAATGAAACAGGCAATGGCCTGTGGATGACGTTATGGCTGGCGATTCCGGTAATGGTGTTCTCCTTTAACCATTCACCGATTATATCTTCCTTCGCTGTCGCAAAACGCGAAGAGTACGGCGTTGAAGCCGAACGTAAATGTTCGCGCATTCTCTCTTACGCACACATCATGATGGTACTGACCGTGATGTTCTTCGTATTCAGTTGTGTGCTGAGCCTCTCCCCGGCAGACCTGGCAGCGGCAAAGGCACAGAACATCTCCATTCTGTCGTACCTGGCAAACCACTTTAACGCGCCAGTCATCGCCTGGATGGCACCGATTATCGCGATTATCGCTATTACCAAATCCTTCCTCGGCCACTATCTGGGGGCACGTGAAGGTTTTAACGGTATGGTGATTAAGTCCCTGCGTGGTAAAGGAAAATCCATCGAAATCAATAAACTGAACAAAATTACCGCGCTGTTTATGCTGGTGACAACCTGGGCCGTTGCGACATTGAACCCGAGCATTCTCGGGATGATCGAAACCCTGGGCGGCCCGATTATCGCGATGATTTTGTTCCTGATGCCGATGTACGCCATTCATAAAGTACCGGCTATGCGTAAATACAGCGGCCATATCAGCAACATTTTTGTAGTTGTGATGGGTCTTATCGCTATCTCCGCAATCTTCTTCTCTCTGTTCAGCTAATGCCTTAGCGCCGTCAGTGCGGCGGCGCTTTTTCCTGATCTTTTTAGCCATGGATACTGCATCATGATCAGCGTATTCGATATTTTTAAAATCGGTATTGGTCCTTCCAGCTCTCACACCGTTGGGCCAATGAAAGCCGGTAAGCAGTTCACGGACGACCTGATCGCACGCGACATGCTGCAAAATGTCACCCGCATTGTGGTTGACGTTTACGGTTCCCTCTCACTGACCGGGAAAGGTCACCATACGGATATCGCCATCATTATGGGGCTGGCGGGAAACCTGCCGGACACGGTGGATATCGACGCCATTCCTGAGTTTATTCAGGACGTTAATACCCACGGACGGTTGCTGCTGGCAAACGGCGCCCATGAAGTGGAATTCCCGGTCGATAAATGCATGAATTTCCATGCTGATAATTTATCGCTGCATGAAAACGGGATGCGTATTACCGCCCTGAAGGGTGAAAAAGTTCTCTATAGCCAGACTTATTACTCCATCGGCGGCGGTTTTATTGTTGATGAAGCCCACTTTGGCCAGAGCAATAACGCCCCTGTCGCCGTGCCTTATCCGTACAAATCTGCTGCGGATCTACAGCAACACTGCCGTGAAAGCGGACTCTCCCTTTCCGGCCTGATGATGCAAAACGAGCTGGCGCTGCACAGTAAGGCTGAGCTGGAGGCGCATCTTTCCGCCGTATGGGACGTCATGCGCAGTGGAATCGAACGCGGTATCACCACCGAAGGCGTACTGTCAGGCAAACTGCGCGTTCCGCGCCGGGCGGCGGCATTGCGACGTCTGCTGGTAAGCAGCGATAAAACCACCAGCGACCCGATGGCGGTGGTCGACTGGATTAACATGTTCGCGCTTGCCGTCAATGAAGAAAACGCGGCGGGCGGTCGTGTGGTGACGGCCCCGACCAACGGCGCCTGCGGTATTGTGCCAGCAGTGCTGGCCTACTACGACAAGTTTATCCGTGAGGTCAACGCTAACTCGCTGGCACGCTATCTGCTCACTGCCAGTGCTATTGGCTCGCTTTATAAAATGAATGCCTCAATTTCCGGTGCGGAAGTGGGTTGCCAGGGTGAAGTCGGCGTCGCCTGCTCTATGGCCGCCGCCGGGCTGGCTGAACTTCTCGGTGGAAGTCCGGCCCAGGTGTGTATTGCCGCAGAAATCGGCATGGAGCATAACCTTGGACTGACCTGCGATCCGGTAGCCGGACAGGTGCAGGTACCCTGTATTGAGCGCAACGCCATCGCCTCGGTAAAAGCGGTAAACGCCGCGCGGATGGCCCTGCGCCGGACCAGCGAGCCACGTGTTTGCCTGGATAAAGTTATCGAGACAATGTACGAAACGGGTAAAGATATGAATGCTAAATACCGCGAAACCTCTCGTGGTGGTCTGGCGATGAAAATCGTGGCCTGCGATTAATCATCCGACGCCTCGTTTTGCGAGGCGTCTTCCCGAATCCTCTGCTACGGATAGTCTCCCGCCCCCGTCAATGTTACCCTGTGCGCCTGTATCAGGGCCTGGAGGGAACGGTGGCTATCCATCTGCTTATTGTTGACGCACTCAACCTTATTCGACGTATTCACGCGGTTCAGGGTTCGCCCTGCGTCACCACCTGCCAGCACGCACTGGATCAGCTCATTCTCCACAGCCAGCCCACCCATGCAGTCGCCGTGTTTGACGATGAGGCTCGCAACCAGGGCTGGCGACACCAGATGCTGCCCGATTACAAAGCCGGCAGGCCTCCGATGCCGGAAACGCTGCATAATGAGATGCCGGACCTGCGTGCTGCGTTTGCGCAGCGCGGCGTACAAAGCTGGGTGTCGCCGGGCAACGAGGCTGACGATCTGGCCGCCACGCTCGCCTGTAAAGTGGCGGTGGCAGGACATCAGGCCACTATTGTCTCGACGGATAAAGGCTATTGCCAGCTTCTGGAGCCTGGCATCCGTATTCGCGACTATTTTCAAAAGCGCTGGCTGGACGCCCCTTTTATCGCCAGCGAGTTCGGCGTTTCCCCCCGGCAACTCCCCGACTACTGGGGCCTTGCGGGCATCAGTAGTTCAAAAATACCCGGGGTCGCAGGGATTGGCCCGAAAAGTGCGGCGCAATTGCTGACCGACTTTCAGGATCTGGAGGGCATTTATGCCCGTCTGGACGAGGTGCCGGAGAAATGGCGCAAGAAGCTTGCTGAGCATAAAGAGATGGCCTTTGTGAGCCGCGATATCTCACGCCTGCAAACGGATATTCATATTGACGGTAACTTGCAGCAACTGCGTCTTTCCCGATAACCACCGCTATCCGACAATGTTAATTGAAAAAAAGATCGCGCCGGCATGTAGCCTGTAAAAGCGGGCGAGCGAGCAAACTGACCTGCGAGGCAGGTCAGTCAGACGGCAAAGTCTTAGCGCTCGTCGCGACGGCCACCCACCGCTGCCCACCAGCGACGGACGTGGACCGTCACTTCTTCGCGGTCATGGTAAAGCTGGCGCGCCTGAATCTCAGCATTGATGCCATGCTCTTTCAGTTGTTCCTGAATATACGCCAGGTTCTGCGACACCTCTTCATAACGCTTTTTCATCGGCAGCTTGAGGTTGAAAATGGTCTCCCGGCACCAGCCATTAACCAGCCACTGCGCCATCAACGCGGCGACTTTGGCCGGTTTTTCGACCATATCGCAGACCATCCATGAAATGTTGTTACGGTTCGGACGATAGCGGAAGCCATCTTCGCGCAGCCAGGTTACCTGCCCGGTATCCATCAGGCTTTGTGCCATCGGGCCATTATCAACCGAGAAAACCCACATGTTGCGTTTCACCAGTTGATAGGTCCAGCCGCCAGGGCAGGCCCCCAGATCCACCGCGTACATACCATTCGCCAGGCGCTCATCCCACTCATCGGCCGGGATAAACACATGGAATGCCTCTTCCAGTTTCAGCGTTGAGCGGCTCGGCGCATCAGCAGGAAACTTAAGACGCGGAATGCCCATATAAAACGGTGAATTATTGGTGGTGTAAGAGTAACCGGTATAGCAGCAGCCTGGCGCGATGAAGAAGACATGCACCACCGGGCGCTTCGGCGTCTCGTAGTTGACCAGAATGCCCGCCTCACGCAGCGCCGCACGCAGCGGCACGGTGAACTTGCGGCAGAACTTCATCAGCTCTTTGCTTTCGTTGGTATCTGCCACTTCAACGCGCAAATCACCGCCTTTTTCCACGACACCCTGCAACATACCCACGATCGGAGTGATGCGATCTTCCGGCGGCAGATTCTGTAATAGCTCGCCCACCACGAACATCTGACGAGCGAAGATCAGCGAACTGAACGGCAGTTCGCGCGCCAGCTTGTCCGCGTCATCTGGTTGATAACATTCAAAAATGACGTAACCCGCGTTCTCTTTGACACGGGCAAAGCCAAACACCTCACGGCGCCCGGCTTTGTCGGTAATCTCTGCGGCACACTCTTTTTCGAAACCAGGGCGGCACAGTAAAACAACTTTATTCATGAACAACGCCCTTACGTTTCAGACGGATTGCACCAATAAACATTAACACCCACCCAGCCAGAAAGCAGACGCCGCCAACAGGGGTGACAAACGCCCACAGACGCAGATGCGAAAGCGCCAGGCAATACAGACTGCCGCTAAATAACACCGTGCCCAGGGCCAGAAAGACACTACTCCAGTAAAACCAGATGCTGATACGACGCTGCATCGCCACCGCAAGCCCCAGAACCGCCAGCGTATGGAATGCCTGATAGTTAAGGCCGGTCTGGATCCAGCCCATCTCAACAACACCCATCGATTTACTTAAAACATGTGCGCCGAATGCTCCCAGCGCGACATAAACAAAACCGCTTACAGCGGCGAAAATCAACATGAAACGGCTGGTCATGTGCGTACCCTAAAGTCATGCGCTTACCGCGCGTACAATTATTGTTCGTAGCGGAAACGGAATTTTTCCTGCTCGCTTGCCGCTTTTGCCAGGATCCACTGTCGAAAGGCGGCTATTTTACCCAGTTCTGCCTGGCTGTCATGACAAACCAGATAAAACGCGTTCTTACTGACCAGAACATCATTAAATGGGCAGACCAGACGGCCTGCTTCAATTTCGGACTGCGCCATCACATTGTTGGCCAGTGCGATCCCCTGTCCATGGATTGCTGCCTGTAGCACCATCGCGCTATGGCTAAAAATAGGTCCCTGCTGAACGTTAAGATTAAGACCCAATTGCCGCGTATAAGTTTGCCAGTCCCGACGAGACGCATCATGCAACAGTGTGTGTTGCGCCAGATCCGCCGGCGTTTTCAATGGTTTATCGCCGGTTAATAATAACGGTGAACAGACCGGCAACAGATATTCCGCGTACAATTTTTCGACACGCAGTCCCGGCCAGTTGCCGCGACCGTAAAAAATGGCCACGTCAACATCATCCGCCAGTTTGTCTTCCTGGCGATCTACAGCCTGGATTCGAACGTCGATTCCCGGATAAGCTGAATTAAAGCTAGAGAGGCGGGGTACCATCCATTGAATGGCGAAACTGGGCAGTAAACTGACCGTCAGCGCCCCCTTAGCACTGCGGGCCTGGAGTTTACGCGTAGCTTCGGTCAGTTGGGAAAATATCTCTTTAATATCCTGAAAATAACTCTGCCCTTCCTCGGTTAATAGCAGAGAACGATTACGCCGGCGAAATAATTTGAGGCCCAGAAAATCCTCGAGAGACTTGATTTGGTGGCTTACTGCGGCCTGCGTCACAAATAGCTCATCTGCCGCGCGAGTAAAACTTAAATGGCGCGCTGCAGCATCAAAAACACGTAATGCATTAAGGGGTGGTAATCGCTTGGACATGGTTATCAGGCTTTGATGTTAATGCGTTTTAACAAACAGGAAACAACATGTAACCTATTAGTTTTTTTTATCTGAGCCATTATAATTTGTCCGTTGAGCTTCTACCAGCAAATACCTATAGTGGCGGCACTTCCTGAGCCGGAACGAGAAGCTTTTTTTGGAATGCGTGTTCTGAAGGGCTTTTGGCTTACGGTTGTGATGTTGTGTTGTTGTGTTTGCAATTGGTCTGCAATTCAGGCCACGGTAGCGAGACTACCCTTTTTCACTTCCTGTACATTTACCCTGTCTGTCCATAGTGATTAATGTAGCACCGCAAGATTGCGGTGCTTTTTTTTGCCCGAAAAACGGCGTTATTTTTTCTCCAGCGCAACCATCTCTTTCACATCGCTACGGTTGATTTGCTGTTCGTTGCCGTTGGCATCTTTGTACGAAATCATACCGGTTTGGTCGTCAGTTTTCGGTTTCCCGTCGGAGACAATCGTACGCCCGTCATTGGTATGTAAGGCGTAGTTAGGACCGGAACAGGCGCTCAGTGCAAAAGTAAATAAACAGGCAGAAATAATTGCAGCAGTCTTTTTCATCTTCTTCTCCTCATAGCAATTAATGCTAAATAAACCTCAATAACTGACAGGCTTAAACATCCATCTAACACTAATTAGCATAACCTGCTTACAGAAGGTTGCCTGGACAAACAGACAATTCCGATGGTTATCAACCTCCTTGCTCCGGGAAGAAATTTGCGCGACGATCAACTGATTGATACGAGGAATACCATGAACGCTTTCAACCCGGCGCAGTTTCGCGCCCAGTTTCCCGCGCTCGCTGATGCCGGTATTTATCTGGACAGCGCCGCCACGGCGTTAAAACCACAGGCGGTCATCGATGCAACGCAGCAGTTTTATAGCCTGAGCGCTGGCAACGTACATCGCAGTCAGTTTGCCGAAGCGCAAAAACTGACAGCACGTTACGAATCCGCCCGCGATCAGGTGGCGACGCTGCTCAATGCCCCGTCGGGCAAGAACATCGTCTGGACGCGCGGCACCACCGAAGCCATCAATATGGTGGCGCAAAGCTATGCTCGCCCTCGTCTGAATGCCGGGGATGAGATCATCGTCAGCGAAGCCGAGCATCATGCCAATCTGGTACCGTGGCTGATGGTGGCAGAACAGACCGGTGCACGCGTGGTCAAGCTACCGCTGGGCGCGGACAACCTGCCGGAAATTAGTCAGTTACCTCAACTTATTACCCCACGCAGTCGCATTCTCGCTCTGGGGCAGATGTCGAACGTCACCGGCGGCTGCCCAAACCTGGAGCAGGCTATCGCCATTGCTCACGAGACAGGGATGGTCGTGATGGTGGATGGCGCACAGGGCGTCGTGCACTTCCCGGCAGACGTTCAGCGTCTGGACATCGACTTTTATGCCTTTTCTGGACATAAGCTGTATGGTCCAACCGGCATCGGTGTGCTTTACGGTAAATCACATCTGCTGGATGCTATGTCACCATGGTTAGGCGGCGGCAAAATGATAACCGCAGTGACATTTGATGGTTTTCAGACGCAGCCAGTCCCGCACAAATTTGAGGCCGGTACGCCAAATGTAGCCGGGGTGATTGGCCTCGGCGCGGCGCTGGAGTGGCTTAGCGGTGTTGATATCGCCCAGGCAGAAAGCTACAGCCGTGGACTGGCGACGCTTGCGGAAGACGCGCTTGCGAAACGGGCGGGGTTTCGCTCTTTTCGCTGTCAGGATTCCAGCCTGCTGGCCTTCGATTTTAAAGGCATACACCACAGTGATATGGTCACTTTGCTGGCGGGTTATGGCATTGCCCTGCGGGCCGGCCAGCATTGCGCGCAGCCACTGCTGGCCGCACTTGGGGTAAAAGGGACGCTTCGCGCCTCTTTTGCACCTTATAATACTCAGCATGATGTGGACGCGCTGGTTGACGCCGTTGACCGCGCCTTAGATTTACTGGTGGATTGATGATTAACGCCGTATTTGCCGGGCATCCCTTTGGTCACACCATTACCGAAGAGACGCTACGTCAGACATTTCTTCCCCTTAAACAGTGGGAAGATAAATACCGACAGCTCATTTTACTGGGCAAACAGCTACCCTCGCTTTCCGACGAACTCAAAGCGCAGGCGCGCGAAATCGCAGGCTGTGAAAACCGCGTCTGGCTGGGATGTACATCAGCAGAAAACGGCACGCTGCACTTTTTTGGCGACAGCGAAGGTCGGATCGTTCGCGGTATGTTGGCTGTGCTGCTGACCGCCATTGAAGATAAACTGCCGCAGGCATTGCTGGCAGGCGATCCGCTGGCGCTCTTTGACGAACTGGGATTACGCTCAGAACTGAGCGCTTCACGTAATCAGGGGCTGGCGGCTCTGTCGGCCGCCGTGCAGGATGCCGCACGTCAGGCGCTTGCCTGACGCTCCGCTTTGGCCATCATTTTTTTCAGTGCATGAGACACCGCCACAAAACCAAAGGTGGCGGTCACCATGGTCGCCGCACCAAAACCTGAAGCACAATCCATCCGTTTCGGCCCTTCTGCCGTGCTCTTCATGGCACATACAGAACCATCTGCCTGCGGGTAAACCAGCGCTTCGGTGGAAAAAACACAATCCACGCCCAGTTTGCCTTTACTGTTTTTGACCACGCCAAAATCGCTTTTGAGGCGCTCGCGCAGTTTCGCTGCCAGCGGATCCTGAATGGTCTTCGCCAGATCGGCCACCTGGATTTGCGTTGGATCGATCTGCCCGCCCGCACCACCTGTTGTCACCAGCGGAATTTTATTGCGGCGACAGTACGCAATCAGCGCCGCTTTTGGCCGCACGCTGTCAATGGCATCAATAACATAGCTGAATCCCTGATTCAGAAGCTCAGCGGCGTTCTCGCCGGTAAGGAAATCATCCACTACCGTCACCCGGCACTCCGGGTTGATCAGTGAAATACGCTGTGCCATTACTTCCGCTTTCGCCAGACCGACATTGTCGCGCAGGGCATGAATTTGCCGGTTGGTATTGGTCACGCAGACATCATCCATATCGATCAATGTAATAGCGCCAATTCCCGTTCGCGCCAGCGCTTCAGCAACCCATGAACCGACCCCGCCGATGCCAACGACGCAGATATGCGAATCGGCAAACAGTTGCAGCGCTTTTTCACCGTATAAACGCGCCGTGCCGCCAAAACGCTGACGCCAGGCATCGCTGATTACCACAGACATAAGACCTCAGATGTAAAAAGGGTGAGGTTTATCCCTCACCCCTGATATTGCTGACAACCCCTGGAGCGCTGAAATTATGACAGACCGGATAAGACCGTCGCACCGCCATCCGGGAACCCGACGCTTACCCGGGCGATACCCTTCCATAAATTCAGTGTGGCTTTGTCAAAAATCTGCAGAGTGAGATAGTCCTCACCCATATCCTTAAAAACAAACTTTAGCGTATCACAATCAGCCGCTAAAGACGTTACCCGCCCCCGGCGCGGTTTTCAGCACCCATACGCGCCCGTAATGGTTGTACCACCCGGCGCGGTGCCCGGCATCCGGGCCAATACCCTGATAAATATCGAAGTGCTGGCCCTTGATTGCGCCACCAACATCCAGCGCCACCATCAGCCGTAACTCATACTGACCGGTAAATTTACCATTTGCATCAAGCAGCGGTACTTCTGCCAGCAGCGTGGTGCCCGCCGGGATAATGCTGCGGTCAGATGCTACGGATGCGCGACCAATCAGCGGTACCGCACTCGCGCCTTTCACCGGTGCGTAGGATTGCGGTTTAAAGAAGACAAATGACGGATTTTCTTCCAGTAATGCGCGTACTTCTGCTTCACTGTGGGTTTCACCCCAGTGGCGAATAGCCTGCATCGACATATCTTCTTTTTTGTACTCTCCCCGGTCGATCAGCACCTTACCGATACTGCGATAGGGATGGCCGTTTTTGCCCGCATAGCTAAAGAAGTTAAGCGGGCTGCCGTCGCCAAAATCAATATAGCCACTACCCTGAACATCCATGATGAAGTTATCCATCAGCGAATTGCTATAAGCCAGCACGTAGCTGTCGCTCAATGCGCCCGCGTAAATCTCGGCGCGGGAAGGCAGACGCCCTCGTTTGGGCGGCATGCGGTAAATCGGATACTGGAACTCACCCTGACGGGTATGGCGAGCCTGCACAACCGGCGTGTAATAGCCGGTGAACTGGACGTTACCGTAGTTATCCGCCCCTTCCATCTGCCAGGCATCAATACCGTACTGGCGCATCGTACGGGTATCGCCTCCCGAACGCAGCCATTGCTGTACCGCATTATAGACGTTGCTCTGTCCTGAATAGAGGCGTGGAGAAGCGGTGCGGATTTGATTCACCTGCTCGGCGAAGTCGCCCGCGTTAATCGGTGCGCCAGTCGCATCAGGCTGGTTTACCAGAGAGAAAGGCTGGGAGAATTTCCCGTCCTTATATTGTTGACCGCGATCGGTCGGCTTTGAAGTACAGGCGGCGAGAAGTGTTGCCATTGCGCCTGCGAGTAGATATTTTGCCCAACGTCCTTTCATTTCTCTCATCTTCTGGTTAATCCGGAGCGTGATGAAGATAACAAACCGCCCCTGCTAATGAAATGCGATTGCGCAACCTGACGCAAATGCAGTACAAAAAACAGCCTTATCGTACTGTTTTTATACAAATGTCACGCTAAAACGCCATTCCGTTAAAAAAGGGTTGCATCATAATGTTAGCGGAGTATAGTGCGCATCCACGGACGCGGGGTGGAGCAGCCTGGTAGCTCGTCGGGCTCATAACCCGAAGGTCGTCGGTTCAAATCCGGCCCCCGCAACCAATTAAAATCAGAAGCAAACCTACTCGATGAAGAGAAAAGACGGACGCGGGGTGGAGCAGCCTGGTAGCTCGTCGGGCTCATAACCCGAAGGTCGTCGGTTCAAATCCGGCCCCCGCAACCAATACATGAGACACCCTGACGGGTGTTTTTTTGTTTTTATTCTCCACCCTTCATGTGTGCCATTACCAGCTGACCTTATTCACCCCAGTCACGTACTGCTGTACGCTCCCGGGGATTCATTGCGTTGCCGCCCGAATAAAGACTAGCCTCTTCTCGCCAGCGTTGCGCCATCGGCAAAGTACGCCTTAATCCCAGCCAGAATCGACTCCGCCACCTCTTGTTGGAACTTCGCCGTCTTAAGCTTACGCTCTTCTTCCACGTTACTGATAAACGCCGTTTCAACCAGAATCGACGGGATATCCGGCGCTTTCAGTACCGCGAAGCCGGCCTGCTCGACGCTGTTTTTATGCAGGTTATTAATATTGCCCAGCTTATTAAGGACCGCTTTGCCAAATTTCAGGCTGTCGTTGATGGTGAGCGACTGCACCATATCGAACATCGTATGGTCGAGGTAGCGATCGCCGCTTTTGCTAACCCCACCGATTAAGTCAGAGGCGTTCTGCGTTTCCGCCAGATATTTCGCCGCAGTACTGGTCGCCCCTTTGGTTGAGAGGGCAAAGACCGACGAACCGCTCGGCTGACGGCTGCTAAAGGCGTCAGCATGAATCGAAACAAACAGGTCGGCGCGCTGTTTCTGCGCTTTAGCGACACGCACTTTCAGCGGGATAAACACATCCTCATTGCGCGTCATATAGGCTTTCATATTGCCTTCCTGCTCAATCAGCGCGCGCAGGCGGCGGGCGATTTGCAGCACCACATCTTTTTCGCGGGTCCGGTATTTACCAATGGCGCCAGGATCCTCACCGCCATGGCCCGGATCAAGCATGATGACGATCGGCCGATCCCGCCCCGCTTTCCCCGGCTGCGGCCCGCTTTGCGCAGGCGGCACCTGTTTTTCCAGATCGCCCTGGTTGTATTCTTCCAGAAGCGCCAGCAACGGATCCTGCACATCTTTCGCATTCGCCGGGTAAAGATCCATCACCAGACGTTCTTTAAACCCTGCCACCGGCGCAAGAGCGAAGAGCTGCGGCTTAATATCCTGCTTAAGCTCGAACACCATGCGCACCGTTTTTGGGTCGAACTGTCCAACGCGCGCAGATTTGATAAAAGGATCATCGCCGCGAATTTGGGCTCCCATCCCTTTCAAAACGGAGTTCAGGTTAACGTCTTCAATATCAACGACCAGCCGATCCGGATTGCTGAGCGCAAACTGGCGATATTTAAGCACACGGTTAGACTCAACGGTCACGCGAGTATAGGTTGATGCAGGCCAGACGCGCACCGCCACCACCTGACTGACGGCGGCAAGACCGACCTGACTCACGCTCAATAACCACATAGCGCCCGCCCCTTGTAACAATCTGCGGCGGCTCAGCCTTGATTGACTTCCCGACATGCTTCTCCCGAGCAAAAAGATGAAATAGTAAGTAAACGTCAGATTTGACCGAAAACTTTAACGAATGACGCATAAACTGTCATCTATAAAAGGGTAAACATACACAATCCATGCAATGACACGCAGGAATTATTCTTTGTCCAAGACGAATTTATGGCTTGCACCTGGCGCCATAAAAGAATAAAAATACACAATTTACGAATAATCATGCAGTGAGGGTTGGCCGTGGTAAAGGAACGCAGAACCGAACTGGTACAGGGATTTCGCCATTCTGTTCCCTATATTAATACCCATCGGGGAAAAACGTTTGTCATCATGCTGGGTGGAGAAGCCATTGAACATGAAAACTTTTCCAACATTGTCAGCGATATAGGCTTACTCCACAGCCTGGGTATTCGCCTGGTGGTGGTATATGGCGCACGTCCGCAGATTGATGCCAATCTTGCAGCGCATAACCACGAACCGGTGTATCACAAACATACCCGCGTAACAGATGCCAAAACGCTCGAACTGGTGAAACAGGCCGCCGGCTTGCTGCAACTGGACATTACCGCACGCCTTTCCATGAGCCTCAATAATACGCCACTGCAGGGCGCGCACATTAACGTCGTGAGCGGCAATTTCATTATCGCCCAGCCGCTTGGCGTGGACGATGGCGTTGACTATTGCCATAGCGGGCGTATCCGTCGTATCGATGAAGAAGCCATTCACCGTCAGTTAGACAGCGGTGCTATCGTGCTGCTCGGCCCCGTTGCGGTATCTGTCACGGGCGAAAGCTTTAACCTCACCTCAGAAGAGATTGCGACACAACTGGCCATCAAACTGAAAGCCGAAAAGATGATCGGCTTTTGTTCATCGCAGGGCGTCTACAACGAAGATGGGCAGATTGTCTCCGAGATGTTCCCGAACGAAGCCCAGTCCCGGGTCGAATCGCTCGAAGAGCAAGGCGATTATCACTCAGGTACTGTGCGATTCCTGCGTGGCGCAATGAAAGCCTGTCGCAGTGGCGTACGCCGCAGCCACCTGATCAGTTATCAGGAAGATGGTGCTTTATTGCAGGAGCTTTTCTCCCGTGACGGTATCGGTACGCAGATTGTGATGGAGAGTGCGGAACAGATTCGCCGTGCCACCATCAATGATATCGGCGGCATTCTCGAATTGATTCGCCCACTGGAACAGCAGGGTATTCTGGTGCGTCGTTCACGCGAGCAACTGGAGATGGAAATCGACAAATTCACCATCATTCAGCGTGATAACCTGACCATCGCCTGTGCGGCACTCTATCCGTTCCCGGAAGAAAAAATCGGCGAAATGGCCTGCGTAGCGGTACATCCCGACTATCGCAGTTCATCACGCGGTGAAGTGTTGCTTGAGCGCATTGCAGCTCAGGCGAAACAGATGGGTCTGAGCAAACTCTTTGTCCTTACCACCCGCAGCATCCACTGGTTCCAGGAGCGCGGATTTACCCCGGTGGATATTGATTCCCTGCCGGAGAGTAAAAAAGAGATGTACAACTATCAGCGGCGGTCAAAAGTGCTGATGGCAGATTTGGGGTAGGTCGATCAGGAGCCCTCACCATCGGGTGAGGGTTATGTTCTACATCCTTTCAAAAATAGAATTCAGTCCGCTTCGCCGTTCGGTACGCGTGGCAATGGCCTGTGCCAGAATGCGTTCATCGGCATATAGCGAGAGCCGCTTTTTTGCACGGGTAATCGCGGTATAGACCAGTTCTCTTGTTACCACTGGCACAATCTGCCCCGGCAAAATCAGTGCCGCATGATCAAACTCCGATCCCTGAGATTTATGCACCGTCATCGCCCAGGCGGTATCATGTTCCGGTAAGCGGCTGGGCTGCACGGATTTCAGACTGCCGTCAGGTAATGGAAACCAGACACGGATGCCCTGCCCCTGATCGAGAGCAATACCAATATCGCCGTTAAACAGCCCCAGCGAGGCGTCATTACGTGTGATCATAACCGGTCTGCCGTGATACCAGCGCGCATGCGCCGGGCGGGCAATCCGCCGCTGCCGGACCAGCGCCTGCTCAATACGATCGTTCAGCCCACTCACACCAAATGGCCCTTCGCGCAATGCACACAGCAACTGATATTCACCAAAAGCGGTGAGGACTTCTTGCGGCTGTGCGCCATCGCGCACCAGCCCAAGAAAACGGCCATAGCCTGCCAGCGCATCATCAATCATGCGCTGATAGTCTTCTGCGCTTTGCAGATGTTTGTTTTCGATATCGCTAAAGCCCCGGTTCAATACCGCGCTTGCCGCCGCTTTATCGCCACGATTAACCGCCGCCGCCAGTTGCCCGATCCCCGAATCACTGCCAAAACGATAGCTTTTTTGCAGCAGGCACAGGCTGTCGCGTAGCGCACTGGCCGAATCACCTTCTCCAGCAGGAACGGCTGCTCCTGTTATCCGTGATAACTGTGCGGCGCGCTCTGGAGTAAACCCTTTATTGACCCAGGCGCAAATGTCTCCGAGTACCGCCCCGGCCTCAACGGACGCTAACTGGTCGCGGTCTCCGAGGAAAATGACCCGCGCATGCTGCGGCAGTGCATCAATCAGCCGTGACATCATCGGCAGGTCAATCATGGAGGCTTCATCTACCACCAGCACATCCAGATGCAGAGGATTGCCAGCGTGATAACGCAGGCGTTGGCTACCGGGCAGCGCACCCAGAAGACGATGCAGGGTACTGGCTTCATCAGGCAGCATCGCCTTTTGTTTGTCAGTCAACGGCAACTGACGAAGGGCGGTCCCTAATGATTCTGTCAAACGAGCGGCTGCCTTTCCTGTTGGTGCGGCAAGACAAATGCGGCAACGTGCGCCATCAGCCATTTGCACCAGCGCAGCAAGTAGCTTCGCCACCGTCGTGGTTTTCCCGGTGCCGGGGCCACCTGAAATCACGGATACCCGGCGGGTCAGCGCAACCGCCGCCGCTACCTTCTGCCAGTTAATGTCATCCGAAGGCAGAAACAGGTCGTCCAGCGCCTGCCGCAGGCGGTTTTCATCTACCGTCAAGGGTTGATTAACCTCGGCAAAAAAGGCGGCAATACTGCATTCATTGCACCACATACGGTTCAGATAGAGTCGCTCACCTGTTAGGATCATCGGCGTTGCCGCCTCACCTTCGCTGACCGCAGGCGAGGCCAGTAAGGTCTTTCGCCAGTCCACAGGGTAACCAACCTCTTCATAAAGAGAGGTCAGTAACGGATGCGCCCTGGCAGAAAGGCTTTCCGGCGCTAAACGGGAAAGCGGTAAGCAGACATGGCCTTCTCCGGCGTCAAAGCTCAGCATCGCCGCCGCAAGCATCACCGCAGGTTCATCCTCGCTTGCCACGGTCAGGGCGAACTGCACATCCAGCGGACGTAATATTTTTAGCGCTACGGCCTGCTGCAGTAACGTACGCAGTCTCATTGCGCTACCTCCAGTGTTTCCCCGGCAAACAGGGCATCCATCTGGCTTATCAATGCCGCGTCAGGCCGGGTGGTAAAGATCCCCTGCTGCGGATTATCGCGCTCAACACCACGCAGGAACAGATAAATAACGCCACCAAAATGGTGCTCATAATCGTAACCGGCAATGCGGTGGCGCAGGTAGCGATGAAGGGCGAGTGTATAAAGTTGATACTGCAAATCGTAACGATGAGATTGCATGGCGGCAGCCATCGCCTCGCGGGTATAGGCCCCGGCGGAGTCTCCCAGCCAGTTAGATTTGTAATCCAGCAGGTAGTAACGCCCTTCATGGCGAAACACCAGGTCAATAAACCCTTTCAACATGCCGCGCACCTCGCGAAAATCCAGCGGCGGACATTCAGCAGACAACGGATCGTATCGGCGTATCAGCGCATCGAGCACCCCGGCGCGCAGATTTTGTGCAACAGGAATGTAAAATTCCATCTCTACCTGCTTTTCCTTTGCCGTTAGCTGATGCAACGAAGCCCCCGTATCGGCCAGGGGAACGTGAAGGATCGTGTCGATCCATTCGCTGATAACCGGCTGCCAGTGCTCTTCAAAACCGCCGCGCTGGAGTTTCTCTGCCACCCAGGCTGGAGCAATCGGCTGGGTGAAATCCAGCTCTTCAAACAGACTGTGTAAGAATGTCCCCGGCGAGGCGCCGCGTGGGAACTGATGCGGCGTCAGCATTGGCTCGGTCAGCAGATCTCGCTCCCCGGCGGCATCAAGATCCAGACGCGGCAATAAATCCTGTGCAATACCATGCGCACGTTGTTGCAGCCCTGAGTAACTGGTCACACGCCAGTCATCACGCACGGTTCGCGTCATCTGGCGGGCCGTTAACATCTGCACGGCATCTTGCGGTGCCTGCCAGCGAACGCTGTCTGGCACATCGGGAACGCACAGAGCGATATTCTCACCACACAGCGCCTCAACGCAGGCCCGAAGCCCCTGTGCATCACGAGGCTTGCCCTGCTGGATAAGCCGCCCTAATGCGTTGAGATGGAAATCGCTTTCCCCCGTTTTCTCGCCGCGACGACGAAAAATAGGGGCAATCCCCAGACTGCAATGCCAGACCGAACGAGTCAGCGCCACGTAAAGCAGACGCAGATCTTCTGCCAGGCGCTCTGTCTCCGCCAGTTCAATACTCTCCTCGGCCTTGCTGAGATCCAGCACGGGCGCAAACGAGGTGCGGTCGTGGTAAAACGCCTGATCCTGAACGCGAAAATTGGCAATAAAGGGCAACCAGACCAGCGGGTATTCCAGCCCTTTCGACTTATGGATAGTGACGATTTTCACCAGATGTTTGTCACTTTCCAGACGCAACTGTTCGCTCGACGAATTCGAATTCGGTTCAGCGATATGTTGTGCCAGCCAACGCACCAGCGCATGTTCACTCTCTACCTGCGTGCCCGCTTCCTGTAGCAATTCACTCAAATGCAAAATGTCCGTCAGACGGCGCTCGCCACCTGGTGTTGCCAGCAGGTTTTCCGCCACATGACGTGCACTCATTAATGCACGCAGCATTGGCATAACGCCGCGTTTAAGCCACATATCCCGCCAGCCGGCAAACTCTTCCACTATCGCATCCCATGCGGCCTCGTCCTGGTTAAGCGTTTCGATATCCAGCGCACTCAAACCCAGCATGGATGTCGCCAGTGCGCTACGTAACGTGTTTTCACGTTCCGGCGTAAGGACCGCCTGTAATAGCCAGAGCAACTCCTGAGCCTCAGGCGTATCAAATACGCTGTCACGGTTAGACAGGTAAACCGAGGGGATATTCAGAAGACCCAACGCATCGCGAATCAGTGACGCTTCATGGCGGCTACGAATCAGCACGGTAATATCAGATGCTTTCACAGGGCGAGTCGTTTTTCCCTCATGCAGCAACGCCTCCCCCTGTTGCCCGGCGATCAGCCAGTCGCGGATTTGCGTCGCGCACAGCTCGGCCATAAAGGCCTGATAATCCCCGACGCCGACGCCCTCGCTTTTCATCAGCCACATTGCCATTGCAGGCTGTTTTTCACCTTTTATCGTAAAACGCAACGACTGGTTCTTTGCTGCTGATTTCACCGGCTGGAAAGGAATTTGCCGAAACATGAAGGCGTTTTCAGTCTGGCTGAAAAGCTGATTAACACTCTCCACCATTCCCGGCGCGGAACGCCAGTTAGTATCAAGCGTATAACGGGCGTTGACCTCATCACGCGCTTTCATGTAGGTAAAAATATCGGCGCCACGGAAGGCATAAATAGCCTGTTTCGGATCGCCTATCAGAAGTAGCCCGCTTTCCGGCTGGTGGTGCCAGATACGCCGGAAAATACGGTACTGCTGAGGATCGGTATCCTGAAATTCATCAATCATGGCGACCGGGAAACGAGTGCGGATCGCCGTTGCCAGCGCCTCGCCACTCGCGCTTTGCAGTGCGCTGTCCAGCCGGCTCAGCATGTCGTCAAAACCAAGTTCGCCACGGCGACGTTTTTCTCTCGCCACCGCCTCACGGATTTCGCGCATCGCGCTGGTTAACATTAAATCATTGAGCGTCAGTGGTGCATTCAGTAAGGTTTCAATTGCCTCGAAAACCGCATGCTCCGGTACCACACCGCCCTCTTTGGTCCGCTCACGCAGGAACGATTGCGCAAACTTTTCCAGCGCTTCCGGTAGCTGATAACTACAGGTCGTTTCATTGGCCCAGGCGCTGATCTTCTCGATCCAGCGAGCCTGGTTGGTACGATTGAATTTTTGCCGCATGATCCCGGAGCCTTCAATCAGCGGCCCCAGCTCGTCCACGGACGCAATCCACTGCTGTTTAACGCCATCGATTTGCGCAATGATTTTCTGATGGCGACTCTCAAGCGTCTCATCTGCTGGCGGTGCGGCTTTGATTTGCGGCGCTTCTCCCTGCAAATAGCGGTCGATGGCTTTGAGCAAATCATGGGGACCTTTCCACGACTCGTGAACCACCTGTGCCAGGTCGCGCGGCAAGGGGTAACAGTGGCGACGCCAGAAGTCAGCGCAGGCCTGATAGCGCAGCAGTGATTCATCTTCGATCAGTTGCTGTTCAAACAGCATGCCGGATTCGAAGGCATTGAGGCTAAGCATGCGCTGGCAAAAGCCGTGGATAGTAAAGACGGCAGCTTCATCCATCTGCCGTTCAGCGAGCATCAGCCACTGCGCGGCTTGTTGCTTATCGCTAATCTCGCGCAACAGGCTGGCATATAACGGGTTTTCGGTTGTCTCGCGCAAACAGGCGATGCGAAGTTCATGAATATTACTGCGAATGCGCCCACGAAGTTCTTCGGTGGCGGCCTCAGTAAAGGTCACCACCAACAGCTCTTCGACGTTCAGAGGGCGTGGAAAGGCGGCATTGCCGCCTAAACCAAGTAACAGCCGCAAGTAGAGTGCTGCGATGGTGAAGGTCTTACCGGTGCCCGCAGAGGCTTCAATCAGGCGCTCGCCGGTTAGTGGCAAGCGGAGTGGATCAAGGGACTCAGCGGTTTCACTCATTTTTCTCGCTCATCAAGGGTAAGGATTGCTGCAACGCACTGACGCTGTCCCAGACTTTCCACCCTTCGGGCTGCGCGTATTCCGCTTTCCCGCTTTGGCTTCCGGAAATCTGTGACAATACCGCCATGCCCTGCGGCTCAACCACCGCCTGATGGAAGAAATCGGCAAGCTTCTGCGGCGTCAGTAGTTTTATCTGAGCCACTACTTTATCACGTGAATCGAAGCGCATATTGCCCCGATCAAAATCTTTACTGAGTTTTGAGGCCTCTTCGCCCAGCGTCTGCGGCGCCTGCTGGATTTGTGCGATAACCCCTTGCTGGATTTGCGCAAACTCTTCCGGCTTCATGGCTCGCAGCTTCGCTTCCGCAGTGGGGAAGAAAGCTTTATAACGCTCCCACAGCCAGGCAGGCTGCTTGCCGTTGCTCTGCAATAAGAAACCCATCCCCCACTGGCGGCCAATGCTCATCGGGAAGGCGAATACCGCATAACCAAGCTGCTCTTCGGTACGCAATTGATTATAAAACCACGGCTGAATGATCTGCCCAAGCATTGCAGTGTAAGCCGAGCTGGTGAACTCATCGAAACCTGACGGAACAAACACGGCGGCCAGGGCGGAATCCGTGCTGTTGCCTGCTTTTTCGAACATCACTGACTGCTGTTTATCGATCAGCACATCTTTGTTGCGACACCATTCGCTGCCTTTCGCTCCCAGTTGATCCTGAACGCCGTGCGCCAGATCTTTGGTCTGCTGTTCGGTAAGGTTCCCCACCACCAGAAATTCAGGACGCGCATTGGTTTTCAGTGCATCACGATAAGCAAGAATGTCATCAAGCGTGATTGACGGCAGTAGTGCACGACGGTCTTCTCGCTGGAAATAAGGCACCTGAGAGAGCATTTGTACTGGCATGATAGCCTGATCAAATGCTTTACCTTTATCTGCGGAGTCCATCATTTGCGCATACCAGGATTTCGCCTGTTCAAGTTGCTCTGTGGTCGGCGTATAGCTGAAATAGCCTGCCAGTAACGCCTGGAACAACTGTGGTAAACGCTGGGTATAACCATTGGCGTTGAGCATCAGGCCATTATTGGCATTTGTAGAGAAGCTGATGCCGCCTGCCGCCGCCTGATTACTTAACTGGTCCAGCGCGATCCCAGCCAGATAGTCATTCAGGGCGAACAGCACCTGATTTTTCGCACTATCCATCGCTTTTGGATTACGCAGCACAACACTCACATCCGCTTTCGGTTCGTTTGCGAAGTAGCGGCTCGGCATGTAGACCACGCGCAGGTTTGACTCGTCAACGATCAGCTCCGGATGGGTGTACTCTTTTGCCGGTTTGATCAGCGTAAAGTCATCCGGAATATACGGATTAAGCTCTGGCGTTTTCAGCGTAATGTCGGTCGATTTTTGCTGCCACTGCGCAAATAATTCTGGCGTGATTTTATTCACCTGATAGGGTGCATCGACAAAGTACGCCGTTTTATCATGTGGCTCATCGGGGCTGATATACCAGATACGGGCATTTTGCGGCGTCATTTCATCCAGACGCGCCTGTACGGCTTTGGCATCGTACTGATCGGCAATATTTACCGAATCCAGTGTATGCGCCACTGGCACGCGGATCATGGTGTCCGCCAGCCATTCTACATATCCCATATCACGCGTAATCGACGGATAGCGAAAATCGAGATCCAGAATGTGCGCCAGTTCGTCGAAATAGCGCTTATCCACACCCTTATCGCGCAGCATAGTGAGATAGCTGAAAATTGCCGCCACCACCGTATCACGATTGGCCTGCCCTTTATCCGTCAGGGTGGCGGAGATAGCAAGTACACCGCTATTGCCATTCACGACCGGGTCAGAATCCGCACGAATGCCTTCTGCCAGCCCCTGTTTTTGCAGCCAGTCAGAGAGCGTTCCCGGGCTACGGTTGCCGATAAGATAGGTGATCAGCTCATCTGTTTTGCTGCGGAATTGCTCCGTGTTGTTATCGATACGAAATTCAACACGCAGCACCTTACGCGGCACTGCCGGAACGTAGTGAATAATGATGCCCTTTTGCGCATCGGTGACGACCGGAACATTGATCGTAGGACGCTCAATGTTTTTATTCGGCACCCGACCAAAGGTCTCAACCGCAATTTTCGCCAGCTCCGGCAAAGGGCGATTACTGTAAATCACCGCTTTCATCAAATTGGCTGAGTAAAATGTGTTGTGAAACGCCAGCAACGCTTCGTGCACCGGGCTTCCAGGTTTATCACTCAGTGTTTCGAGATTACCCCCGGAAAAGCGAGCGCCAGGGTGCGCCGGGTTAATGGTTTCCGCACTCACCTGCGCCATACGCATGCCGTCACGGGTACGCGCCATGGTCAACTCTGCATTGACAGCGTTACGCTCACGATCGGCATATTTTTTATCAAGCAACGGTGCGGCAATCGCATCGGCCAGCCGGTCAACGGCCCCTTCCAGCGCATTGTTTTCCACTTCCAGATAAAATGCAGTGCGATAGGGCGCGGTGCTGGCGTTATGGCTACCACCGTGCATTTTAAGAAATTCGGAGAGGCTATCCGGCTGTGGGTATTTTTTCGACCCCATCAGGGACATATGCTCAAGATAATGGGCAAGACCAGGGTGTGCGGCCGGGTCTTCAAGGGACCCCACCGGGACAACAAGCGCAGAAAGAGATTTTACTGCCTGGGAATCGGAAACCAGCAGTACCACCATGCCGTTGTCGAGACGAATCGCCTGATACTGGCGGGTATCTTTATCGCTCTTACGGATGGTTTCCTGTACCGGCTGCCAACCATTGTCTGCCTGACTGTATGACGCCCAGAGGGCAAAAAACACAACGAAAGCTTTTAACCAGGTGCTGCGGGGCATTCACGAACCTCATCATTAACAATCCCGTTGCTTTCCAGCCTTGCTGAAACTTTCCGGGCAAAACGTGCGTCGGCAGCATGCCGAACTCTTGGTATATCAGTCCGTGACCCGTCGCGCATAATAAAGGATGACTCTTATTTGCGCAATTTTTATACAGTCATTTGGACTGATTAAATCGATACAGCGGTAACAAATAACGCTGCGAAAGCGTCGTTATCTGCAGGTAATGCTCAGGTGTCAGTGTTCTCCACAGCCTCTGATACCAGATATCTTCACCTTCGCCGGTTGAAAACATACCGCCTTCATACGCTTGCAGGAATTTACTTTGCGCTTTTTGCAATGTTGTCTCATCAGATAACATGGCATCATTTTCCGCGTCGTAACAGGCTTTTATCCATGCGCCGCCACTTTCTGGTAGCAGCAACAGCGGTTTTGCCATCCCCTCGCGATAGCCTTCAATCATGAGCGTCAGATGTTGCAATGCATCATCCGGCTTCATCGCAGGGAAACGCCATTCCCCACCACTGCGAACAAATAACCGACTCTCCCCAGCGCCGCCGCCAGCACAGTAGACAAGGTGTTCCAGCCAAAGTTGCAAACCCTGGGTAACGCTAAGTTTTGATGGTCGCCAGCGTAGCAGGCCATCAGGCTGCACATGCGCCAGCCATCCACTCAGATGCACCCCTGCACACTCCAGATCGACCTCCATGCTTTGACCGGGTTGGCGCTGCGCGATCACCCGGTCTGCCAGCTCCTGCATTTCAAGCTGCTGGGCTTCCCAGATAATCTCGCCAAAGGCGCCATAGGGCAATGCTCCTGCGGCACGATAGTGACGGAAAAGCTTCTCAACGTCCTGTTGCTCCACCAGCGCATTCAGGATTTCCTGGTTAAGCTGATAGCGATTTAACCCTTCCAGTATAAAAGGCTCAGCATCGGGAATGTCGCTCTCTTCAGGGCGGAAATTGACCCGCAGTCGCATCTGGAAAAAGGCGCGCACCGGGTGTGCCCAGAAACGCAACAGTTGCTCAAGCGTGAGCGATTCCAGCGCAAGAGGGGAAAGTTGCTGAATGAATTCAGGATGCGCCGTACCTTGCTGACTCGCCGCAGGCAACCAGTCACTGGCAAAACTTTGCCATTCGCCGGGTCGGAAATTAGCGGCATCAAACGGCATACGGGGGTGCAGGTAACAGATATGTTCTTTAACCCGCTTTTCACTCTCATCACAATTTAGCGCTTCATCACCCGGCAGCCGGTGGCTTTGACCGATGTAATCAAGCAGTTCCTGTACCAGCACTGACGGAAAACGTTCGCTGTTATCCTGAATCGAGCGACCGATATAGCTGATATAGAGTTTTTCCTGCGCGGAAATTAACGCTTCAAGGAACAAGTAACGGTCATCATCACGGCGGCTACGGTCGCCACGCTGGGATTGATGGCTCATCAGGTCAAACCCCAGCGGTGCCAGGGTTCGCGGGTAGATACCGTCATTCATTCCCAGCAGGCATACCACTTTAAATGGGATGGAACGCATTGGCATCAGAGTACAGATATTTACCGGCCCGGCCAGGAAGCGCTGGCTGATTCGCTCCTGATCGAGACGCTGCGCCAGTTCGTCGCGCAAGACGGACAGTGGAATATCTTCGCTGTATGCCGCATCAATGCCCTGAGCAATAATCGCCTGCCACTGCTGTTCGATAAGCGCCAGCGCGGCTTCGGTGTCCTGATCGGGCAGGAAAAAGTCATTAAGCATCTCCCGGCAGACCGGTAGCCACTCTTCCAGCGGACGCGCCTGCGCCAATCCCTGACGCCAGGTATTAAGCTGCATAAGCAAGGAGGCGAGATGGCCAACCAGCTCGGCAATCAGCCCACTGGATTCATCATAAGGCAGAATGGATTGCCATTCCCCCTGACGACTTTCCATAGCATATCCCAGCAGCATGCGGGTTAAACCAAATTGCCAGGTATGTTGTCCGGTAGCCGGGAGTTCCAGTTCACGGACATTATCGTCATCCATACCCCAGCGAATGCCCGACTCATTGACCCACTGGCGCAGGTAGCGCAATCCCTCTTCATCAATATTGAAACGCGCCGCCAGTACAGGGACATCCAGCAGGGCCAGTACATCTTCCGAAACAAAGCGGCTATCTGGTAATGACAACAGACTAATAAATGCCTGTAACGCCGGATGCGCCTGACGTGCGCGGCGGTCAGAAATGGCGTAAGGAATGTAACGCTCACCAACAGCGCTACCAAAAACGGACTGGATATAGGGACTGTAGCTGTCGATATCAGCCACCATCACCACGATATCGCGCGGCGTCAGTGACGGGTCGGCTTCCAGCATCGCCAGCAAATTGTCGTGTAATACCTCTACCTCCCGCTGTGGACTATGGCAGATATGGACCGTCACGCTACGATCGTCCGGTTCCAGCAGGCGCTTTTTATCGCTTCGCTCATACTCTTCTGCATTCACGCCAGCGACTGCGCTATTTTGCAGTTCCAGCATGTCATATTGCAGGTTTTGCAGAATCTGCCCCGGCGTAACATCGACAAACGCATCCAGATCCTGGTAATTCTCCAACCCGGCAAGCAGGTGCACATAATCACGTCCCAGTTTGCCCCACGAGGCGAGCAGTGGGTTCGGTAAATTTTGCTCGCCATCGCTGTTAAACAAGCCTTGCGCGGCACTCGCATCACGGAAGAGAGGGAGCGTTCGCTCATCGCGATGATGTCGACGCTGGCGGGTTAGCAGTTTGGCTAAAAATGCCGGATCTTTAATATCGCCCCAGTAGTAGCGGCAAGGGTTAGTGAAGAGAAGATGAACGTCGATATGCTTACCCAGCGCCTGTAATGCCTGCAGGTAGACGGGCGGCAGCGCTGAAATACCGCATATAAATACGCGAGACGGTAACCCCGGAGGGCACTGCTTAGCTGACTCAAGCACATTGATAAAGCGTTGATAAAGATTGGCACGGTGCCAGTGCGGCTGACCAAGCTCGGCTGTATACTCCACCAGACGACGCCATAGCGGCGCCTGCCAGATTTGCGCTTCATCAAGGCCATCCACTTTTTTCCCGGCTTCCCACAGGGTGAGCCACTCCCATCGATAGACGAGGTATTGATCGAAAAGATCCGCAATACGGGAGGAGAGCTGAAACAGCTTGCGCTTATCGTCGTCGTCACTCAGATAGTGGCGCAGCATGGCAAATTCGTCCTGCTCCAGCATATCCGGCAGCAGCGACATCAATTTCCAGCTCATGCTCTGTTTATTAAATGCGCTCTCTTTTGGGATGTCCGGTAAGACACGGACAAACATATCCCAGATAAAGCTGGCGGGAAGCGGAAAATCAATATTGGCGGCAATGCCAAACTTTTGCGCCAGCGTCATTTGCAGCCATTGCGCCATACCCGTGCTCTGAACCAGCACCACTTCGGGTTCAAAAGGATCGCTGAGGTGATCGCGTTCAACGATAAACTCCATCAATGCTTCCAGCACATCCAAATGGTTGGAGTGATAAACCCTTAGCATACGTGCTCCTGACTACTGGCTGTTTGGGCAAAATGTTCGCGTCATTTGCCCCTTTCTGCCTACTGGCGAAATGATAATAACCCTGATGCTGACACATCCCTGGTCGCTTGTCTGCTCCTTCTGTACCTGCCACCCTGCTGGCAGCGGCGGTGGATACATTTGTGCCTGTTGCCAGGCGTGGCGCCACAAAAGCCGATACTGACTCCATGCGTGAAAACCTGAGGCGAGCGCCCGATGATAGCCTCCCAGCGCCGTGACCACCATCACCAGTAAGACCATAGCCAGAAGCACTTCCGGCAGGCTCAATCCGCGTTGTTTTGTGGAATCTGACACAGCTCTGTTTCCTTATGTGGGCAAAAATCACTCCAGCCGTGCGCAGAAAACACTATATTGTTACGCTCAATGCGTCCGCCTCGCCATAAACGTTGCTTGCCACTTCCTGCGGTTAATAACACAGCCTGGTCACTGAGCACGCGCAGGCATGCCAGCCAGGGTTCACTGGGGTGTCGTAGACATTGCAATACGGGTTCCCTTTGCCAGGGGTACCTTTGCGCCCACATCATTGCCGACTGTACTTGCGCATACTGGCGAAGGTGCTCGCTCTCGCTGCTCGTCCGGCGAATATGCGTATTCAATTGCTGGTTTAACCCATTAAGCATCAGGCTACCGAGCATCAGAATAAGCAGCACAAGCGCCAGTGAAGACATCCCACGTTGACGGTTCATAAGTTAAAACTACTTACGCTAAAAGCAGCAGAAACGTCCTGTGTTTCCCGAGCTTTAATTTGTCCCACAAGGCTTATGATAAATACCGGCGCAAAACCCGTGGTTTGTTGTCGGGTAATGGAAAAATGGGAGATATTCACCGTATTAGGATCCGTCATTTTATCCCAGCCTTTTCCCTCGCAGGACGTCGCGCCGCGCAGGGTTTCGAGTACGCCATTTTGCAGACGAAACCCCGTCTGGTCAGCATCACTTGCAGGTGATGTTTCCCATCGTCCATTGCTGTTAGCATCCCATTGCACCATCACGCAGCTCCCATCGCGCCCGATCGCCAGGGGTTGTCCCACACATTTACCATTGCAATACCCGGCACGCTGAATGTGCCTGGCAACCGTATACAGGCGCTGCCAGAGTTCATCTTCAAGGGTCTGATCACGGGTCTGTTGCAACACGGCAAACTGTAACGCGGGAAGAAAGCGTGCCGCCGCCAGCAGAATAACGCTCCCTATAGCCATCGCCAGCAAGGTCTCCAGCAAAGAAAACCCCTGTTGTCGGACTAACATGACTCATTCACCCCATACTGGCACATGCGTATCCTCCCCCAGCCAGACACCACTATTTTCCACTCGCCTGCGTCACTTCCTACCAGGATATGTCCTCCCCAGGCCGTATTGCGCAGGCCATAAAAACCTAATGACGGTGTAATTTCCACGAGGTTAACCTCGGGCCACACAGGGCGCATAAGATTGGGGGAATCGACAGAACATCCTGTTTGCAGTTCCCGTGTATGCAGACACCAGCCATCTCCAGAACGAGATGCCAGAATAAGCCGCTCCTGGTTATGCCAGTTGGCATCATCACGCAGCATTTCCAGGAAATGTCTAACCTGCAGCGCGGTTTGCCATAAGCGCTGCCGGGCCTGCCAGGTATGCCAGCCGGTAAGCCCGACACCGCTCAGAATCACGATCAGCGCCACCGCGACCATCGTCTCAATCAGGGTAAATCCATGTTCTTTTTTCATGGCAGCAGTCTGGCGCGGCGCAGTTGCAATGGCGAGCGGCCAGTGCCCGTTTTACGAGACGTCACGGAATAAACTGGCGGTGTTGCAGTGGGTTACAAGCGGTCTGGAAGATATCCCGAAGAGTTCGTCATGAGGATAAAAAAACCGGCGCTCTGTGGCGCCGGTTATGCGATGCTAAAGGCGGTCAGATAGCAACCGGTGCTTTAATCGCCGGATGCGGATCGTAACCTTCGATTTCAAAATCATCGAAGCAATAATCAAACAGCGATGCGGGCTTACGTTTGATTTTGAGCGTTGGCAGTGCACGCGGTTCGCGACTCAGTTGCAGGCGCGTTTGCTCCAGATGGTTGCTGTACAGGTGGGTATCACCACCAGTCCAGACAAAATCCCCTGGTTCCAGATCGCACTGTTGCGCCATCATATGCACCAGTAACGCGTAGCTGGCAATATTGAAAGGCAGACCAAGGAAGATATCGCATGAACGCTGGTAGAGCTGGCAGGAGAGCTTGCCGTCCGCGACATAGAACTGGAAAAACGCATGGCACGGCGCCAGAGCCATTTTATCAAGTTCGCCCACGTTCCAGGCTGAGACGATGATACGGCGCGAATCCGGATCGGTTTTCAACTGGTTCAGTACGGTCGAGATCTGGTCAATGTGACGACCATCCGGCGTTGGCCAGGCACGCCACTGTTTGCCATAAACCGGCCCGAGGTTGCCCTGCTCATCAGCCCATTCATCCCAGATAGAGACATTGTTCTCTTTCAGGTACGCGATGTTAGTATCGCCCTGCAGGAACCACAGCAGCTCATGAATAATTGAGCGCAGATGGCAACGCTTGGTGGTCACCAGCGGAAAACCGTCCTGCAGATTAAAGCGCATCTGATGGCCAAAAATAGAGAGCGTGCCCGTCCCTGTACGATCGTTTTTCGGGGTACCCTCATTGAGCACCTTTTGCATCAGTTCTAAATACTGTTTCATGGTTCCTCAGGAAACGTGTTGTGGCGCACGACGACGATACGCCCAAACCATCATGATAATACCCGCAACAATCATCGGGATGGAGAGGATCTGCCCCATGCTGATGTATTGCACCCACGTACCGGTAAACTGTGCATCCGGCTGGCGGAAGAACTCAACGATGATACGGAACGCGCCATAACCAATCAGGAACAGGCCAGATACCGCCCCCATCGGGCGAGGTTTGCGGATATAGAGATTCAGAATAATGAATAGCACGATGCCTTCCAGCACCAGTTCATAAAGCTGGGAAGGGTGACGAGGCAGCACACCGTAGGTGTCAAAAATGGATTGCCACTGCGGATGAGACGGCAGTAATGCGGCATCTTCCGCGCGAGACCCCGGAAAAAGCATTGCCAGCGGGAAGCTCGGATCGACACGGCCCCACAGCTCGCCGTTAATAAAGTTGCCCAGACGCCCGGCCCCCAGGCCAAAAGGAATCAGCGGCGCAATAAAATCAGCAACCTGGAAGAAGTTACGTTTAGTGCGTTTGGCAAAGACGATCATCACGACAATCACGCCGATCAAGCCGCCGTGGAAAGACATGCCGCCGTCCCAGACGCGGAACAGATACAGCGGATCGTTGAGGAAGACAGGGAAGTTGTAAAACAGAACGTAGCCAATACGTCCGCCCAGGAACACCCCAAGAAAGCCTGCGTAGAGCAGGTTTTCAACTTCATTTTTCGTCCAGCCACTGCCAGGACGACCGGCACGACGAGTTGCAAGCCACATAGCAAAGACAAACCCGACGAGGTACATCAACCCGTACCAGTGAAGGGAAACCGGTCCAATTGAAAAAATTACCGGATCAAATTCAGGAAAACGCAGATAGCCACTATTCATCTGTCACCACAACATGTTGTTATTCCGCCGAAAGTGGACAGCGGTATAGATGCGCGCCCGTTCTGGCGGGCGCTCCAAAGGCGCGAATAATAGCATAAGGCGCTCGGGCTTGATGCGGCGAAGTTGTAAAAGATATGTATACCCGTCATCCTTTACGCCGCAGGTACGTTGGCTTCCCCGGTGCGCCCCGGTCACCCGGTCATCTGTGCTTTCGGAAATTTGCGTCTACAACCCACCGCGAATCAGCCCCCCAAGGCCACGGCGCTCCATAAACGCAGCAATCTGATGGCGTACTTCGGTAGCCAGTTGTGCATCAAGCGTACGGTTTGCCAGCGTCTGCGCCTCAGCGAAATCAATACGCCGTAGCAGATATTTAATACGCGCCACCGACTTTCCATTCATCGACAGATGGCTAAAGCCAAGACCAATCAGCACCGCCACACACATGGGATCTCCCGCCATTTCACCGCACAACCGCAGATCAATGCCTGCACGTTCGGCTTCTCTGGCAATCATCGCCAATGCCCGCAACACGGCAGGGTGCAGGCTGTCATACATACTGGCCACTCGCGTATTGTTGCGATCTACCGCCAGAATGTACTGGGTAAGGTCATTGGTGCCAATAGAGATAAAATCGACCCGATTAGCCAGGTGCGAGATCATAAACACCATTGATGGCACTTCGATCATCACGCCAATACGCGGTC
Source organism: Phytobacter palmae (assembly GCA_900112785.1). GTDB lineage: Bacteria > Pseudomonadota > Gammaproteobacteria > Enterobacterales > Enterobacteriaceae > Phytobacter > Phytobacter palmae. The sequence goes on from FONB01000018.1 coordinate 39,545, forward strand.
TCGGTATGGCGTAACCAATCATCTCTTCGACTTCACGCCCGGCACGTTCAATCAGCCGCTTTGCTTCATCCACCTCATCAATACTGGTGATCATCGGCAACAGGATGCTGAGATTACCGGTGGCGGCATTCGCACGCAGCATTGCGCGCACCTGCACCAGGAAGATTTCTGGCTGATCGAGCGTAATACGGATGCCACGCCAGCCCAGGCATGGGTTCTCTTCGCTTATCGGCATATATGGCAACTGTTTATCCGCGCCGATATCCAGCGTACGCAGGGTCACGGGTTTATCGTTAAACAACTGCAACATGCCCTGATACTGCGCGACCTGCTCTTCCTCGGACGGAAAACCATTTTGCAGCATAAAGGGAATTTCGGTGCGATAAAGCCCGATGCCGTCGATTCGACTACCGAGTTTCTCTTCATGCTCCGGGCTCAGCCCCGCATTGAGCATCACCCTGATGCGCTCACCGCTTTTAAGCTGCGCCGCGAGGTTCACATCATCTTCGGCAAGCCGGGTTAACTCATTCTCTTCGGTGATAAGCCGCTGGTATTCCTGCAACAAGACCGGTTCAGGGTCAACCAACAGCTCTCCACGATAGCCATCCACCACCAGCGTGCGACGATGCAGCACCGAAGGCTGAATATCCGCCCCCATGACCGTTGGGATCCCGAGCGCACGTACCATAATCGCCGCATGAGAGTTGGCTGCGCCATCGCGTACTACGACACCCGCGAGCCTGTCATGCGGCAGTTCAGCCAGTGTCGTCGCAGATAATTCATCGGCAACAAGAATAAAGCGTTCCGGCCAGGTATTGGGGCCCTGAATGTTATCATCCAGATGAAACAGTAAACGCTGGCCAAGCGTGCGAAGATCGCCTGAGCGCTCTTTCAGATAACCGTCACTCAATGCCGCAAACTGCTCGGCGAATCGCTCAATGACCGTTTTGACCGCCCATTCAGCGACCAGACCTTTATCCACCTCAGCAAACAGCTCACGGCGCAGACGCGCATCGGAAAGCAGATGCGAGTAAAGATCAAAAATCGCGGCCGTCTCTTTTTGCGCACCCGCAGAAAAGCGCTTGCTGTAACGGCGAAACTCTCCGGCCGCCGCTTCCAGTGCGCTGGTCAGCCTTTCACGTTCGAGCGTTGTGTTAAGGGTCGAGGCTTCATAGACCTGTTCCATTAACGGCAGGGTTTCATCCATCCAGCCTTCGGCTATCGCCACGCCGGATGATGCCGGGAGCGCGCGAATACGTGTCTGGCGATACTGACCAAACAACGCCGTTAATTGCGACTGGGAGAGAATAGCCGCCATTTGGGTGGCCAGCGTGACCAGAAAGGACTCTTCACTTTCATCGTACTGGCGCAATTCACGTTGCTGAACAACCAGAACACCAAGAAGCTGACGGCGCTGAATAATCGGCACACCGAGGAAAGCGCGGAAACGCTCTTCTTTTACCGAAGGGATGTATTTAAAACTGGGGTGTTTTTGCGCATCAGCAAGGTTAATAGGTTCCGCCAGCCTGCCTACCAGGCCGACGATACCTTGATCAAATGCGAGAGTGACCGTACGCCCGCGCGGCTTTTTTAAACCGCGAGTCGCCATTAAGTAATAACAACGCCGGTCATGGTCCGCGAGGTAGACGGAGCAAACTTCCGTCTCCATCGCCTCGCAAATATCTGTGACCAGTATTTCCAGCGCTTCGTTCAGTCGCGGCGCGCTGGCAACTTTTTCAACGATTTCTCGCAAGCGGGTGAGCATAATGTGCGTGGCTTAACCTCTTTTACGTCGCCAGGCAGGTGCACTTTGCGGCTTAGGCGGAATCTCCTGAAGCGCCATCACGGCCCCTGCAAACTCTTTCATCACCCGTCGATAGACGTCGCGTTTGAACGACACTACCTGACGAACAGGATACCAGTAGCTCACCCAGCGCCAGCCATCAAACTCAGGGGTACTACTGGTTTGCATATTGACATCAGCATCACTGCTGACCAATTGCAGAAGAAACCATTTTTGTTTCTGGCCGATACAGACCGGCTTTGTATCCCAACGCACCAAACGTTTCGGTAACTTGTAACGCAACCAGTTACGGGTAGAAGCAAGGATTCGAACATCTTTACGATTTAAACCTACTTCTTCGAACAGTTCCCTGTACATCGCCTGCTCCGGAGACTCGCCTGGGTTTATTCCCCCCTGGGGAAACTGCCAGGAGTGTTGCCCGAAGCGTCTGGCCCACATGACCTGGCCCTGTCGATTACAGATTACGATACCCACATTTGGGCGGTAGCCATCGTCATCAATCACCGGACTACCTCAAAATAAACCTGAATTAATCGATTGTTTCACACTCGTGGAAAACGGTAAACCACTCAATTGCGACGGAACAAACGGATAACATTTGAATAACTCACAATTATCGGCAAAGTTATAAACAGACGTCCCCTTGCTAATCGGCTTTTATTCACCTTTTCTGTGGATAGACTTGTGAAGAACCGGAGATTTAACATTGGAAAACCCGGAGTAGTCTGAATATACTAACAATCAGCTTAATGAATAAGTATCCTAAATTCATTTAGTTAAGATGTTTATTTCTCTGTTTGCATCACATAATGTGATGATCATCACTATAGCGATCCTTGTACTGATGAAAGATCGAACAACGTCGTTTTTATCCACAGATTATGCCAATAAGTTAGGCACATTTTGTGCAGAAATTCGATTTTCATCGCACGTCAAGGCTGTAAATCGAAACAGTAGTGACACTTTTACCCAGTTATCCCATTTTTCTGTGGATAACATGGTGTAAGATCCTGTTTATTGTCAGTGACCAGATTTGAACAACCACGTATTGTGTTGCGCAACGCCACCTTTTTTACGAAAAATTATCTTAAGAATCAGTAGCTTTATCAGAACAGGTGGAAAAAGATCGCAACTATCGACAGTGTGCATAATTGCAGTTCATTTTTTAATCAAGGCCTTAGCATGTCCGCCATACGACCTTTAACATCGTCTCCCGAGTCCGAAATTGAGTTGCTTACTCAGGCCCAGCAGCTTGCAGGCTATACCCTGGGTGAGCTCGCCCTGCTTGCCGGGCTACCCATTCCCCGCGATCTGAAACGCGACAAAGGCTGGACGGGGCTACTGCTGGAACAGTGGCTTGGCGCCAGCGCTGGCAGTAAACCGGAGCAGGATTTCGCAGCGCTGGGCGTAGAGTTAAAAACGATCCCCATCGACAGCGCGGGTCGCCCGCTGGAGACGACCTTTGTCTGCGTCGCCCCGCTAACGGGTAATACGGGTGTGGTGTGGGAAACCAGCCATGTACGGCATAAATTGCGCCGCGTGTTATGGATCCCCATAGAAGGTTCGCGCGACATACCCCTTGCCGGGCGCCGTGTGGGCTCGCCGCTGCTATGGAGTCCTGATGAAGAGGAAGAGACCCAGTTGCGTATGGACTGGGAGGAGTTGATGGATCTGATTGTGCTTGGCCAGGTCGAGCGTATTACAGCGCGTCACGGTGAGGTATTGCAGTTGCGCCCGAAAGCGGCCAACAGCAAAGCGCTGACTGAAGCTGTCGGCACGCACGGAGAGCCCATTCTGACGCTGCCGCGCGGTTTTTATCTGAAAAAGAATTTCACCGGCGCCTTGCTCGCCAGACATTTCCTGGTGCCCGGGGAATAATTTTTACCTCCGCGCGGCTGGCGCTTATAATCAGCCTTTCTTTTTTGGCAGGACTTTATAGATGTTATTTGCATGGATTACCGATCCCAACGCCTGGCTTGCCCTTGGCACGCTAACGCTGTTGGAGATTGTTCTTGGGATCGACAACATTATTTTCCTCTCACTGGTTGTAGCGAAGCTACCCACCGCACAGCGTAACCACGCCCGAAGGCTCGGTCTGGCTGCCGCGATGGTGATGCGATTGCTGCTGTTGGCCTCAATCGCCTGGGTAACAAAACTGACCACGCCGCTCTTTACCGCGTTCGAACATGCGGTATCTGCGCGCGATCTGATCCTGTTTTGTGGTGGTGTGTTCCTTATCTGGAAGGCCAGTAAAGAAATTCACGAGACGATCGAAGGCGATGAAGAGGATCTGAAAACTAATGTTCACTCTTTCCTCGGCGCAATCGTACAGATTATGCTGCTGGACATTATTTTCAGTCTCGATTCCGTCATTACCGCGGTTGGCCTGTCCGATCATCTGTTTATTATGATGGCGGCAGTAGTGATTTCAGTTGGCGTAATGATGTTTGCCGCACGCCCTATCGGTGAGTTTGTGAACCGCCACCCCTCGGTGAAAATGCTGGCGTTATCGTTCCTGATTCTGGTGGGCTTCACTCTTATCCTGGAAAGCGTCTCGATTCATGTACCGAAGGGTTACATCTACTTCGCCATGTTTTTCTCTATCGCCGTTGAGACCCTTAACTTAATGCGCGGCAAGAAGAACCCTCTGTAATACAACGCTTCCCCATAAGGGGAAGCCGTTTTTCCCCCGCATTTTTGCCCGCGCCCACACTTTAAGATTTTCTCCCTTTTTTGTACTTATACATCAGGTTATTACTAAACTGATGTGAGACACGAGCCAAATGAGGACAGAACGATGAAAAAATGGGCAGTGATTATCTCTGCAGTTGGATTAGCATTTGCGGTTTCAGGTTGTAGTAGTGATTACGTTATGGCGACGAAAGATGGCAGGATGATCCTGACTGATGGCAAGCCAGAAATTGATGATGAAACCGGCCTGGTCAGTTATCGAGACCAGCAAGGCAATAAGATGCAGATCAACCGTGATGACGTTTCCCAGATCCTCGAACGCTAAAAATCTTTAAAAAGGTCAGTCACCTGCTGACCTTTTTTGGTCTCCCCTCTTTCCCTTTGTTCTGCCCTCTGCCATGTTTATATTCCTTTGTCAGGACAACTGACGCAGTACAGTAAGTAAAGGAAGCCGGCTATGCACTATCACCGTATCCCCCATAGTTCACTTGAGATAAGCACCCTGGGGCTGGGCACAATGACGTTTGGTGAACAGAACAGCGAAGCCGACGCCCATGCACAGCTTGATTACGCCATCAGCCAGGGGATCAACCTGATTGATGTCGCAGAGATGTATCCCGTCCCTCCGCGCCCGGAAACGCAAGGATTGACGGAGACCTATGTTGGTAACTGGCTGGCGAAGCGCGGCAATCGTGAGAAAATCGTCCTCGCCTCGAAGGTCAGCGGCCCCTCGCGCAATAATGACAGCGGTATTCGGCCAAACCAGGCTCTGGACCGTAAAAATATCCGCCTTGCGCTTGAAGCCAGCCTCAAGCGCCTGCAAACCGATCACCTTGATCTTTACCAGGTGCACTGGCCGCAGCGCCCTACCAACTGTTTTGGCACGCTGGGCTATAAATGGACGGAGTCCGCCCCTGTCGTCACGCTGCTGGAAACGCTGGAGGCGCTAACCGAGTTTCAGCGCGCGGGCAAAATTCGCTATATCGGCGTCTCGAATGAAACGGCCTTTGGTGTAATGCGCTATCTGCAACTGGCGGAAAAACATGAATTACCGCGTATCGTCACCATTCAGAACCCCTACAGCCTGCTAAACCGTAGCTACGAAGTCGGTCTGGCTGAGGTGACGCAATATGAAGGGGTTGAACTGCTGGCCTACTCCTGCCTGGCGTTCGGCACCCTGACCGGGAAGTACCTGAACGGGGCAAAACCCGCAGGCGCGCGTAACACCCTGTTCAGCCGCTTTACCCGTTACAGTGGCGAGCAGGCGCAAAAAGCGGTTGCCGCCTATGTGGATATCGCTAAACGCCACAATCTGGATCCGGCTCAGATGGCGCTGGCATTTGTGCGTCGTCAGCCGTTCGTTGCCAGTACTCTTCTGGGCGCGACAACGCTGGAACAACTGAAAACGAATGTGGAAAGTCTGCATCTTACACTCAGCGAAGAGGTGCTCGCCGAAATTGAAGCGGTGCATCAGGTCTATACCTACCCGGCACCGTAACCTGAATCAGGCCGGGTAACCCGGCCTGTCTCTTAGCGGCGGCGTTGCCAGATCCACAGTGCCGCGATTGCCAGCGCAAACAGTACGCCAAACCCGACACCAACACCGACCACCGGCACCCCCACTTTGACCGCAAGGGAGTAGAGCCCCAGCATCAGCAGCATGGCGGTGTTCTCGCCGAGATTCTGAACCGCAATAGCATTTCCCGCACCGACAGAACGCTTACCCCGCTCCTGCAACAGCGCATTAAGTGGCACTACGAAAAAGCCACCCAACATGCCAATAAGCATCAAAATTGCATAGGCCGGAAGCAATGCATGTTGTAACGAAAAGAAGGTCACCGCCACGCCAATTAAGATCCCGGCTGGCATACAACGCGCTACCGTCTCCAGCGTGACCAGCCTGGCGGCAAGCCCGGCCCCCACCACAATGCCCACCGCCACCATGGCATTGAGATAGGTCGGCGTGGCGTTATCAGTAATGCCCAGCGCCACCGGTACCCACAACACCAGCAGGAAACGTAGCGTCACGCCCGCCCCCCAAAACAGGCTGGTGCCGACCAGGGAAAAACGTGTCTCACCATTGCGCCACAACAATGAACAGGCAGAGAAAAAACTGCGCGTCATGGGGGTAAAGCGCCAGGATTGCCCCGGACGCGCAGCCGCCAGTCGTGGAATCATCAGGTTTGCCGCTACCGCACCCGCATAGACCAGCGCGCAGACGCCCAGCGAGGCCAGCACGTGCCAGTCAGCCAGAATACCGCCCGCCATTGAGCCCAGCAGGATCGCGGCAATCGTGGAGGACTCCATCAACCCGTTTGCTTTGACCAGTTTGTCGCCGGTTGTCAGTTCGCCGAGGATGCCGTATTTCGCCGGCGAATAGGCCGCCGCCCCCACACCCACCAGCGTATAGCCGATGAAAGGGTTGATACCAATGCAAATACTGGCCGCCCCCAACAGCTTGAGGCCGTTGGCGACCATCATCACGCGCCCTTTGGGGAAGCTGTCGGCGATCTGCCCGACAAACGGGGCGAAAAGGATGTAAGCGCCCACAAACACCATCTGCAGGATCGGTTGACTCCAGTCGGGATAGAACTCCGCTTTTAACAACGCCAGGGTGGCAAACAGAAGCGCATTATCACCAAAGGCCGAAAGGAACTGTGCAACGATGACTGCTTTCATCCCCTTTGACCACAATGAAGTGTTAGTGGGTACTGACTCATGCATTTTGGGTTTCCGCCTCTTCAACCATGCCTTTTAACGTCACAAAGTCAGGCTTCCCGCTACCCAGTAACGGCAACTGTTTGAGGAAGCGAATATCACGCGGAACCGCCAGTTCCGGCACGCCTTGCGCACGCGCCTGCTGCTGGAGTTTCTCGCGCGTCAGTTGTTCATCGGTCGTGAACAGAACCAGCGCCTCGCCTTTGCTGGCATCAGATTTGATCGCTGTGGCATGCATCTTCTCGGGCGAAACCGCCAGCGCAAGTTGTTCCACCATCTCCAGCGAAATCATCTCACCCGCAATTTTGGCGAAACGTTTGGCGCGCCCCTGAATCTGCACATAGCCTTGCTCATCAAAACGTACGATATCACCCGTGTCGTACCAGCCGCTTTCCAGCTCGCCCTGGGCATTTTCTGCCGCAGGCGCTTCCAGCACCCCGGGTTTCTCCACGCGCAGATAGCCATTCATGATGTTCGGTCCTTTCAGCTGCAGTCGGCCGCCGTCATCAATACCCGGCACTTCAAGCAGGCGTGCGTCCATACCGGGCAGAATGCGTCCAACCGTACCGGGCTTCGCCGCCATTGGCACGTTGATCGACACCACCGGCGCGCACTCTGTTACCCCGTAGCCCTCCAGAATGCGCAGACCAAATTTGTCCTGCCATAGCTGACGGGTGCTCTCCTGAAGCTTCTCCGCACCAGCCACCACATAACGCAGGCGGAAAAAGTCATACGGATTGGCGAAGCGAGCATAATTGCCCAGGAATGTCGATGTGCCGAACAGCACGGTGCAGTTCCGGTCATATACCAGCTCCGGCACAATGCGATAGTGCAGCGGACTTGGGTAGAGGAACACTTCTGCCCCGGTCAGTAATGGCGTAAACAGCCCCACCGTCAGACCAAAAGAGTGGAACAGCGGCAGCGCTGACATAAAGCGATCATTGGCGGTGAAATCCGCAATGGTGCGGATTTGCTCGACGTTCGCCAGAATACTTTTATGACTGTGGACCACCCCTTTCGGATTACCCTCTGAACCGGAGGTAAAGAGAATGATCGCCGCATCTTCGGGCTTTTGCGGAACCTGCGCCAGACGTGGCATCAGCACCCGGCTAAAGATCCACAGCTTATCTTCCAGCGTGACGCTGCCTTTTAAATCTTCCAGATAGACCCAGCGCACCTGCGTTAACTGTTCCGGCAGATGCCAGAGCTTCCCTTTGTCCATAAAGGTACGCGACGTGAATACCGTTTTAATTTCAGCGGCGGTGATGGCGCTGGTCAGCCCTTTCACCCCGGCGGTGTAGTTCATCATCGCCGGAATGCGTCCGCGGGCGATTGCGCCAAAAATTACCGCTGCGCTGATACCGGCGTTAGGCAACATCAGGCCGATTTTCTCACCCTGCGCCGTGTATTTGTCGAGAATACGGGCGACAAACAGCGTCTTGGTCAGCAGCTTACGGTAACTGTCCGGGGTGAAATTAATATCTTCAACGCAGGGCTTTCCCGCACCATAACGATATTGTGCGGCGAGGAAAGCGTCGAATAAGGTTTCGCGCGGACGCACCGCCATGCGGGCTTCCATCATAATCTGATGCAGCATCTCGCCAGCAATTTTACGACGATCACGGGCGCGTGGCGCTTCCGGCATTGGCAGCTGCGTTGGTGGCAGAACGTGCAGATAAATACGCGGGAATAAGCGCTGTTTAACCAGCCCTTTCAGACGGCTGAAAAAGGTCAATTCCGCCCCTTCGATACGCAGCGGTACAACGGTTGCCGCCGATTTTGCCGCCACAAATCCCGCACCGTCGTAGATTTTCATCAGCGAGCCAGACACCGAAATGCGCCCTTCCGGGAAAATCACCACCGGCCGCCCTTCGCCAATCAAACGGACAAGGTGTTTGATGGACATCGGTTTCGTAGGGTCGAGCGGCACAAAATCGATAATCGGCTTAAGCCAGCGCATGTACCACTGCTGGCTGATGGAGGTATAAACCGCAAAGACCGGACGAACAGGAAGAAAGAGCGCCAGCAAAATCCCATCAATAAAGGAGACATGGTTGGGGACAATCAACACGCGCTCGCCGTGCAGCGCCTGTGTATTGCCCGTGAGTCGCACACGGAACAGGATGCGAAAGAGGCCACGAAAAAAGCCAAATAACATTTCAACTCCTTTTGTTAGTCAATTCGACAGGTTATGCATAAATTGTGGCAGATTACACGAGAAGTGGGGGGTGGCAAAACGCGGGCGAAAAAAAACCTGCGCATCCGCGCAGGTTGGTGCAAGAGATTAAGTACGAAATGCGTACCGAAATAATCACCAATCAATACCTCTGGGATCTTGATTGTGGCTGGCGGCGCGTAAGCTCGCCAGCGATAAAAAGCAAGCGAATGAGCCTAAGTGCAACGAGGTGTTTCTAATCGTCCTGCTTGTTACACATTGACTTAATGGCAAAAAAAAACCTGCACATCTGCGCAGGTTGGTGTAATCAAGTGTTCAACCCTCAGGTTGACTTCACCTATCAATACCTCTGGGAATGCTACTGTAGCAATCCGGCCAAATGCTTCTCCAGCAGACAATAGAAACAGCCTTTCGCAAAGTGTAACTAAAGATTCGAACTGTATATTTCGCGATATATTTCCCGTGTAACGTTTTCATGTCATTTCGCCGCGTCAGCTCACGTTTGCGGAAAGTACAATAGCGACAACCTTGATTAGCCAGCGCATTCCCGTAACATAAGTGGGTGTGTAAACGCTTACCCCTACATGAAGGTGTTCAATGGCGACAATTAAAGATGTAGCCCGGCTTGCAGGTGTCTCTGTCGCTACGGTCTCTCGCGTAATTAACGACTCACCGAAAGCCAGCGAAGCCTCACGGCTGGCGGTCCAGACCGCGATGGAGAGTCTGAACTATCACCCCAATGCCAATGCCCGCGCGCTGGCACAGCAATCGACGGAAACGGTCGGTCTGGTAGTCGGGGATGTTTCTGACCCTTTTTTTGGCGCGATGGTAAAGGCCGTTGAGCAGGTAGCCTCCGGCACCGGGAATTTCCTGCTCATCGGTAATGGTTACCATAATGAGCAAAAAGAACGTAACGCGATTGAGCAACTGATTCGCCACCGCTGCGCGGCACTGGTTGTCCATGCCAAAATGGTGCCGGACGCCGAACTCATCGCGCTGATGAAACAGATCCCCGGGATGGTATTAATTAACCGCATTCTCCCCGGTTTCGAACAGCGCTGTGTCTCGCTGGATGATCGCTACGGTGCCTGGCTGGCAACACGCCATCTCATACAACAAGGCCATACCCGGATAGGCTATTTGTGTTCCAACCACGCGATTTCCGACGCGGAAGACCGTCTGCAGGGGTATTACGATGCCCTCAAAGAAAACGGACTGCCGTGTAATGAACGTCTGGTCACCTTCGGCGAACCGGACGAAAGCGGTGGTGAACAGGCAATGACCGAACTGCTCGGGCGCGGCAAGAATTTTACGGCTATCGCCTGTTATAACGATTCGATGGCGGCGGGGGCAATGGGGGTACTCAACGACAATGGCATTAATGTGCCAGACGAGATCTCACTGATTGGCTTTGACGATGTCCTGGTGTCACGCTATGTCCGCCCGCGTCTGACCACGGTGCGCTATCCCATCGTGACGATGGCGACACAGGCGGCGGAACTGGCGCTGGCGCTGGCAGAAAACCGTCCGGTTCCGGATGTCACACACATCTTTAACCCAACGCTGGTAAGACGCCACTCGGTAGTGACGCCGCAGGAAAACTAAAGGGTAAAGCGATAGAGGTGGACGGTCGTGTCCGGGTAATCAAGGCCGTCGCCGATATACTGCCAGCCAAAGCGCTCATAAAAATCGCGGCAGGCCGAGTAAAGATGAAGCTCGCTAAACCCCATCTCCCGCGCGGACTCAATCACATGTTGCTGTAATTTCCGCGCCAGCCCCTGGCCGCGCGCAGATTCATCAACATAGAGCGCAGCCAGCCACGGAAACAGATCCTGGCGGCTTATCAAATCGCAACGCCACAGTCCTGCGGTGCCAAGCAGCGTTTCGCCGTCCACCAGCACAAAGGTGAGCGGCAGGTGGCCCGGCGTCTGGCTGTGTTCAATGATGCTGGCGAAGAACGCGCGCGGCAGTGAATCGCCAAACTCGCGCCAGAGCCACTCGGTCACCTGTCCGGCATGCTGAGGCGCGTCGTATAAGGGAAGCACTTTCACATTAATTTCCCCTGAAAAATCGGAACTGATTCAAACAGATAGCCGTCAAAATCCGGGGCATCTTCGTCCGAGAGCTCCAGCAAACTCTTTTTTACGTTTTCAAGATGCTGCCACATGGCCTGCCAGGCCCCCATCACGTCGCGACGGCGCAGGGCGGCGAGCAACGTCTGCCTGTCGCCAAGCCATTTCAGGCGATACGGACGACTGGTAATGTGCACATTGAATTGTTGCCACAGCGGGCTGCTGTCCATGTGGTGCCAGACGCTTTCTACCGTTGCCAGTAGCATCTGATTTTGTGAGGCTCCCGCCAGCACCAGATGAAACATTTTGCTGTTGTCCTGGCTGGTGTCATTCAGGGCAATCGCGCGTTGCTCCTGCTCCAGGATGCGGCGTAGATTATCGATATCCGCCCGCGTCGCCATTTTGGCGGCAAAGGCAGCGATGTTGCTCTCAAGCAACTGACGCGCCTGCAATATTTCAAACGGGCCGACATCGCTGCTAAGAAAGCGCTCTTCTTCGTTTTCATGCTCCTGCGGAATACGCATCACATAGACGCCGGACCCCTGGCGAATATCGACAGTTCCCTGTAGTTCAAGCATTAAGAGGGCTTCACGGACAATGGTACGACTGACGCCATATTTTTCGGCAATATTGCGCTCAGGTGGAAGGCGGGATCCCACGGGGTAATGCCCCTGGATTATTTGCGTGCGTAAATCTTCGCCAATCTCCTGGTACTGTTTTTTTTCCGGCGGGATAACAGCTTTTTCCACAATATCACCTGTACAGACCTTTAGTTGAAGCTCAGGCCGGAACTACCCGGCCTTTCAGCGCGCTATCTTACCAAATTTAGTGCCTGATCGAGAACTTTCGCGCCATTTAAGGTGCCATATGCAACCGAATCGATAACATCAACAGGAATAGCGTACTGGTCGGTAAGTTTCTTATTTTCCGCGAGTTTAAAGCGCACCTGCGGCCCTAACAGTACGGCGATGATCTCACCGCTGTGGCTGTCTAATTCATCGCGCAGCGCCTGCTCAGCAATGGCATAGATTTTCAGATCCAGACCGCGCTCGGCGGCAATTTTTTCCATTTTGGTCACTACCAGTGATGTAGACATTCCGGCAGAACAACACAGGACAATTCGTTTCATCACAGCTCCTTATTTCCATTGATCATCAAAAGAGATCGTAAGCTGGCGTTCGTCGCTTAACCGGCGATACCAGGAGAGCGACTTTTTCGCCCGTCGGTCACGGTTGTGTTGCAAATCGATCTCCACCAGCCCGTAGCGATTTTTAAAAGCATTCATCGGCGACACGTTGTCAGTAAACGCCCAGAGCATATAACCATGGCAGTTAGCGCCATCCTCCCGCGCACGCAGCGTCTGGTACAGATGCTCACCAATAAACGCAATGCGGTAATCATCTTCAATTACCCCATCGGCATTACGGAACTGCCCTTCATTCTCAACCCCCATCCCACTTTCCGCCACAAACCAGGGGATGTTGCCGTACTCGTTTTTAATCCGCATCGCCATGTCATAAATGATAAACGGCCCGATTTCCCAGCCGCGCGATTTATTCATACGCCTGCCTGGTAGCTCAAAGGGTTCGTAGTAATAAGCCGGGTGGAACGGCGTGTCAGGGTGCCAGGCGCGGGAAGGCGCTTTTACCCGATGCGGGTAATAGAGGTTTATCCCCAATTCATCCACGGTATTTTCACGAATGATGGTCAGTTCGTCATCGGTGTAGTCCCAGTTCACCTGATGCTTCTCAAGCAGGGTAAAAAGCTCTGGCGGGTACGCCCCTTTTACCATTGGGTCGAGGAAGACGCGGTTATAAAAGAGATCATACATAGCTGCCGCATGAACATCGTGCGGCGCACGGGAGCGCGGATAGGTGACCTCCGGGTTCAGAATGCAACCCACGGTGCCTGCATAGCCCTTTTCGCGGAATAATTTCACCACCTTCGCCGTAGCAAGATTTTTATGGTGATTCCACTGCATCCAGGTACTGGTGTTCTGCTCATAAGGCCAGCGCAGCGCATCCAGATAGACACGGGTTTGCACGACAATGGGTTCGTTAAAAGTGAACCAGCGCGTCACCTTTTGGTGAAACCGCTCAAAGACTTTTTCGACGTAGAGCAGGTAGAGTTCGACAACTTTTTTCGACGCCCAGCCGCCGTAAGTTTCCAGCAGATAACCGGGTAACTCGTAATGTTCAAGGCAGATCATCGGCACAATGCGGTTACGCGCCATCTCGTCAAATAGCTGGTCGTAATACGCTGCATACTCTTCATCCACGATGCCATTTTCATAGTCGGTCAGAAATCGCGACCAGTTAATGGACGTACGATAGTGCGTCAGGCCAGCCTGCTTCATCAACTGTACGTCTTCGCGAAAACGGTGATAAAAATCAGTTGCCACCGCCGGGCCATAGCCCTCATGCCAGACCTGCCTGTCATTTTTGTACCAAAGATCGGGCCATGAATCCTGCCCCTCTTTTTTCCCGCTCCAGCCCTCGGTTTGCCAGGCTGACGCCGCCGCACCAAGAATAAACGACGGTGGAATAGTGAGTGTTTTCGTGCTCACGTCAGGCTCCTTTATGCACTTTTCGCCATTTCATCAGATTCAGCCTGCAACTGCGCCTGCTCCGCGCGGCGGGAGGCAATCTTCACAAAAGGCAGGTAAATAAGGATCGAGGCCAGGATGCACACCAGTTGTGTCACCACCGCGCCCATCGAACCGGCGGTGGAAAGCCAGGCGTTGATCAGCGGCGGCGTGGTCCAGGGCACCATCACCACAGCTTTTCCGGCAAAACCGGTAACCGTGGCAAAGTAACCGATTGAGCCGGTCACCAGCGGAGTGATGATAAAGGGGATCGCGAGGATCGGATTGAGCATGATCGGCATGCCGAATATCACCGGCTCATTGATATTGAAGATACCAGGACCGATGGAGAGCTTGGCGATCTCTTTCATCTCTTTGCGTTTGGTGGCAATCATCACCGCGATCAGCAGGCCAATTGTCAGACCGGAACCGCCGATACTCATATACACATCCCAGAACGGCATGGTGATGATATTTGGCACCTCTTTGCCCTGCTCAAATGCGCTCATATTGACCGTGATCGCACCAAGCAGCAGTGGTTCGCGGATCGGCTTGATCATCTGGTTGCCGTGGATGCCAATCACCCAAAACAACTGAGCGACAAACATCAGCAGCAGAATGCCGGGCAGGCTCTGCACCACGCGCTCCAGCGGCTGTTGCACCACCTGGTAAACAGCATCATAAAGATACATGCCGGTGATCTGATGGAAGACAAAACCAAAAGTCGCGATAACCGTGGTGGTGATAATAGCGGGGATCAGTGCAGAGAATGACGCCGAGACGTTAGGCGGCACCGTATCCGGCATTTTGATTTTCAGCCCTTCACGGTTTTCCAGCCAGCAGTAAATCTCGACGGAGAGAATCGCAATAAACATGCCGAGGAACAGGCTACGGGTATCCGAGAACTGGCGCAGCAGCACATCTTTCACCACGTGCATTTGGCCATCGACCAGCATTTCCACCGTTGTCGGCGTCACGCAGATAAAGCAGATAACCGCCAGCAAACCGGGGAACAGAGTTTTAATACCGTTGATACGCCCAAGCTCAATACCAATCAGGAATACCGCGCCGATATTCAAAAAGTTGAGCGTAGCGTAGTTGATGGCGCTGGTGATCGGCTTGAGTGCTGCCAGGAATGATAGCGCATCAAAGCTGGCCAGTCCGTTTTTCGGATCCAGCACCATATTAGAGATAAGCACAGAGAAGGCGCCGACGATAATGACCGGCATCAGGGTGATAAAAGAAGCCTTGATCGCCATGATATAGCGATAGCTGTTGAATTTGGTCGCGAAGCTACCCAGAGAATCGATTAACTTTTCCTGTAGAGCCATTAGAGGTACCTCAGTAAAAGGGCTTTTTATCGTGTCAGGTATACAGCTCAATACCTTTTGGCATACCAAAAATAGCTATCACTGGTAAATAGTTCTGTGACAAAGGTCGCAACACGGCATCTGGTATTCCAGATTTGCCATATTTACCATATTTGGTATACCACCCTGGATAAGCAAGGGTTTTCGTCCCGTTGCATTAAAAGCGTGATCGCCCCGGATTTGTCTCTCCCCCGCCCCGCTGCGTTTTGATGAATGTGATAAAATGGCGGCCTTCATGTGATACAGGATCAGGTCATGGCGACAATGCTGGATGTCTCACTGCGCGCGGGTGTCTCCAAGGCTACGGTATCGCGCGTGCTGAACGACACAGGACAGGTAAAAGAGAGCACCCGTAAACGGGTGTATCAGGCGATGGAAGAGCTGGGCTATCGGCCTAATTTTCTGGCCCAGTCGCTGGCAACACGCACCAGCAATAATATTGGCCTGGTGGTTTCCACTTTTAACGGTTTCTATTTTGGTCGCCTGTTACAGCAGGCGTCCCGCCAGGCGGAAGCTTATGGTAAACAACTGGTTGTGACCGATGGACACGATGCGCCTGAACGCGAAGAGTTAGCGGTACAGATGCTGGCAGACAGACGCTGCGACGCCATCATTCTTTACACCCGCTTTATGAGCGAGAAAGCGATCATCCGCCTGCTTGATACCACCCCGATGCCGCTTATCGTAATAAATCGCGAGGTCTTTCAGGCCCATGATAAATGCGTTTTCTTTGAACAGCAGGATGCGGCGTTTCAGGCGGTGGATTATCTGGTGAATCAGGGTCATCACGATATTGCCTGTATCACCGCCCCCATCCATACGCCAACCGGCAAAGCCCGTTTGATGGGATATCGCAAGGCGCTGGAAAAACACGGTATTCGCTGGGATCCGGACAAAGTGAAATATGGCGACTCATCCATGTCACGCGGCTATGAACTGTGTCAGGAGATCTTAAAAGAGGGCATTAAAGTCAGCGCGCTGTTTGCCTGTAACGACGATATGGCGCTCGGAGCTTCTAAGGCGCTGCATCAGGCAGGGCTACGTATTCCGCAGGATATTTCTCTGTTTGGCTTCGATGACGCACCCAGCGCCCGTTGGCTGGAGCCGGGACTGTCGACGGTTTACCTGCCGATTGAGAGTATGATCACCACCGCCATCGATCAGGCGATCCGGCTGGTCAACAAAGAGGCGATCGAAGCGATCCCGCCTTTTACCGGCACACTGGTGCTGCGTGATTCTGTCGCTCCCGGGCCGTTTTTCCCCGGATAAGACTGCGCCTTATCCGGGCAACCCGTCGCACCAAACGTAGCCCCGGTAAGCACCACAGGGGTTATTCCCGGATCGGCTGCTCGGGATTACGTTTTGAGGACCGTTGATACCCTCGCAACCCGGGAGAGGGTCAGGCCTTAGATTTGCTCAAGCGCCAGCAGTTCTTCAATTGTCTGACGGCGACGAATCAGGCGCGCCACGCCGTTATCAAACAACACTTCCGGCAGTAGCGGACGGCTATTGTAGTTAGACGACATCGAAGCGCCATAAGCTCCGGTATCATGCAACACCAGATAATCACCTGGCGCCACAGCAGGGAGCGCGCGGGTTTCCACTTTGCCGCCTTCCTGCTGAGTAAACACATCGCCAGACTCGCACAGCGGCCCGGCCACCACGGTGTCGATACGCGGAGCTGCAGTTAAATCACGTCCGTCTGCCGCCAGCGCGGTGATATGGTGATAGCTACCGTACATCGACGGGCGCATCAGATCGTTAAATCCTGCATCGATCAGTACAAAGTGGCGGCTCCCCATCTCTTTCACGCTACGAACCTGAGCGACCAGCACGCCAGATTCCGCCACCAGGAAGCGTCCCGGTTCGATCTCCAGTTTTACCGGATGGCCCAGATGTTTCACCACCTGTTCGCGCGCGGCATTCCACAGGCTGTAGTAGTGATCAGTATCCACGCTCTCTTCCCCTTCATGATAAGGAATAGAGAGACCGCCGCCTGCCGAAATGGCCTGCAAATCCTGGCCAAATTCCACCACCTGACGCACCATTGCGCCGCATACCTGCTCAAGGTGGCCATAATCCACCCCGGAACCGATATGCATATGAATACCTACCAGTTGCAGGTTGTAACGCTGCATCACCTCCAGCGCGGCAGGCAGATCGCTATACCAGATGCCGTGCTTGCTGTTTTCGCCACCGGTATTGGTTTTCTGGCTGTGGCCGTGGCCAAAGCCAGGGTTAACGCGCAGCCAGACCGGGTGACCGGGTGAAACCTGCCCCAGTTGTTCCAGCATATCCACTGACCCGGCATTAACCGGAATACGCAGCTCGCTCACGCGAGCGAGCGTCGCGTCATCAATCACGTCCGCCGTAAAGACAATATCGTCCGGATGGGTTTTCGGGTTGTAACCCGCCGCCAGCGCACGTTCAATTTCCCCTAACGACACGGAATCCACCTTCACGCCCTGCTCACGCATCAGACGCAAGATATGAATGTTCGAGCAGGCTTTTTGCGCAAAACGAATCACATCAAACTGCGTCAGGCGGGCAATCTGGTCGCGAATGATTTGCGCATCATAAACCCAGACCGGGCAGCCAAATTCCGCAGGCAGCCGAAGAAGATTAGCGGCATTAAGATCGGTCGTGGTTTGTGACAATGGGCGTGGCATAACAGACTCCGAAAACGATTTTTTTATGATTACGCCACAGGCTAAGAGGAATAAAAAATATCGTTTTATCGTGAGTCTATGCAAAAATGATATGGAATTGCTTATCAGGATGCCGTCATGCCAGCCGTAAACCTGCGCCACATTGAAATTTTTCATGCCGTAATGACCACCGGGAATCTGACGGAAGCCGCTCAGTTGCTGCATACCTCCCAGCCGACCGTCAGCCGGGAGCTGGCGCGCTTTGAAAAAGTGCTGGGGTTGAAGTTGTTTGAACGCGCACGCGGGCGTCTGCATCCTACGGTGCAAGGGTTACGTCTTTTTGAGGAAGTACAGCGCTCCTGGTATGGGCTGGATCGCATTGTCAGCGCCGCAGAAAGTCTGCGTGAATTCCGCCAGGGCGAGCTTTCAATTGCCTGCCTGCCGGTCTTTTCTCAGTCATTTTTACCGCTGCTATTGCAGCCTTTTCTGGCTCGCTACCCGGATGTTAGCCTGAATATCGTGCCACAGGAGTCCCCGCTACTGGAAGAGTGGCTCTCCGCCCAGCGCCATGATCTGGGGCTGACGGAAACGATCAGCACGCCGGCGGGGACGGAGCGCACACCGCTGCTGACCTTCAACGAAGTGTGTGTCCTGCCGCAAAACCATCGGCTGGCGCATAAAACGCAACTTACCCCTGCGGATTTCCATGGCGAGAATTACATCAGCCTGTCACGCACCGACAGCTACCGGCAATTGCTTGATGCCTTGTTCAGCGAGCATCAGGTGAAACGCCGTATGGTGCTGGAAACGCACAGCGCGGCGTCGGTCTGCGCGATGGTGCGCGCCGGGGTGGGAATTTCAGTCGTTAACCCGCTCACCGCGCTGGATTACGCCGCCAGCGGAGTGGTGGTGCGCCGTTTCAGTATCGACGTTCCCTTTACGGTGAGCCTGATCCGTCCGCTGCATCGCCCCTCTTCGGCCCTGGTCGACGCCTTTAGTCGTCATTTGCAGGAGGCGATGCCACTCATTACCGGCCCACTGAACGCTGTACTCAACGCCGTTTAAGAGAGCATAAACGTCACGGCATCGGCGGCGTGCAGAGCAGCCGTATCAAATACCGGGATCGGCGACTGATCTTGTGAAACCAGCAGGCCAATTTCGGTGCAACCGAAAATCACCCCCTGCGCCCCCTGCTCTGCCAGTTGCGTAATCAGACTGACATAATAAGCACGAGAAGCGTCGCTAAACGTACCGAGGCATAGTTCGTCAAAAATAACCTGATTGACCCGCGCACGATCAGCCTCATCAGGGATCAGCGTTTCAATGCCAAATTGTTCGGTGAGTCGGCCACGATAAAAATCCTGTTCCATGGTGTAGCGCGTGCCCAACAGCGCCACTTTGGATTGTTTCTGCGCCACGATCGCCCGCCCGGTGGCATCGGCAATATGTAAAAAAGGCACATCACAGCGCGCTTCAATCTGTCCGGCGATTTTATGCATGGTGTTTGTACACAACACAATGCCTTGCGCACCGGCGTTTTGCAGCCCGATGGCCGCATCTGCCAGGATATCCCCGGCCTTTTCCCATTCGCCGCTGCGCTGGCACTCTTCAATCTCGTGAAAATCCACGCTGTGCAGCAGCAGGCTGGCAGAGTGCAGGCCACCCAATTTCGCCTTCACCCCCTCATTAATCAGGCGATAATACGGAATAGTTGATTCCCAGCTCATGCCACCCAATAGCCCAATCGTCTTCATAATGCCTCTCCCTCTGAGTAAGCACTCAGTCAAGCAAACTCAGGGGGGAGTTTCAACCACCCCACAGGCATAAAAAAACCTGTCCGAAGACAGGTTTTTGGTAAATCAGGCGAATTAACGCGCCAGCCAGCCGCCGTCAACCGCGATGGTATAGCCGTTAATGTAATCAGAGGCGCTTGAGGACAGGAAGACAATCGGTCCCATCAGGTCACTCGGCAGCCCCCAACGGCCGGCCGGGATACGGTCGAGAATAGCCGCGCTACGCTCTTCATCAGCACGCAACTGCTGGGTATTATTGGTTGCCATATAGCCCGGTGCGATCGCATTGACGTTGATGTTATGTTTCGCCCATTCGTTCGCCAGCAGACGGGTCACGCCCATCACGCCGCTTTTAGAAGCGGTATAAGACGGTACGCGGATGCCGCCCTGGAAGGAGAGCATTGAGGCGATGTTAATGATTTTGCCGCCATTGCCCTGAGCGATGAAATGTTTCGCCGCCGCCTGAGACATAAAGAAGACGCTTTTGATGTTCAGGTTCATCACGTCATCCCAGTCCTGCTCGCTGAAATTGATCGCGTCTTCACGGCGGATCAGACCCGCGTTATTGACCAGAATGTCGATCTTGCCGAATTCGGCCACCGCACGATCCAGCAGCGCCGGGATGCCGTCGATTTTACGCAGGTCGGCCGTCAGGCTCAGAAAGCGGCGGCCCAGCGCGGTAACGCGCTCGATGGTTTCAGTCGGTTCAACAATATTGATGCCTACGATATCACAGCCCGCTTCCGCCAGCCCCAGCGCCATGCCCTGACCCAGCCCCGTATCACACCCGGAAACGACAGCCACTTTACCCTGAAGAGAGAATGCATCCAGAATCATGTTTGTTCCTTAATCTTTCAACGCCTGCACCCGCAGGCATATTTTCGTTATGCCTTTGGTGCTTAGCGCAGATCTTTAACCGCGACATGGTCCATGTCATCAAAGACCTGGTTTTCACCGACCATACCCCAGATAAAGGTATACGCCTTCGTACCCACGCCTGAGTGAATAGACCAGCTTGGCGAAATGACCGCTTGTTCGTTATGCATCACGATATGGCGAGTCTCCTGCGGCTGTCCCATCATATGGAACACACATGCGTCCTCATCCATATTGAAATAGAAATAGACTTCCATGCGGCGCTCATGGGTATGACACGGCATAGTGTTCCACAGATTCCCCGGCGCAAGTTCGGTCAGGCCCATGCTCAACTGACAGGTTTCCAGCACGTCCGGCACGAAGTATTTGTTGATGGTGCGACGGTTACTGGTGAGGTTGTCACCCAGCGTGACCGGAGAAACATCCGCAGGCGTCACTTTTTTGGTCGGGTATGTAGTATGTGCCGGTGCGCAGTTGTAGTAGAACTTCGCAGGTGTTGCGGTATCTACACTGGCAAAAACGACTTCTTTCGCCCCTTTGCCAACATACAATGCGTCGCGATGCCCGATTTCATAGCACTGACCGTCAACGGTGATGGTGCCAGGGCCGCCGATATTGATAACGCCCAGTTCACGGCGTTCCAGGAAATAACTTACGCCCAGTTGCTTGCCGACTTCGCCGCCGACGGAAACGGTTTTGGCTACCGGCTTAATGCCACCGACGATAATACGGTCGATGTGGCTATACACCATGGTGTATTCGTCATCCACGAAGACCTGTTCAACCAAAAATTCATTGCGCAGTCCCTGGGTATCCAGCGTTTTCGCATGCGCACTGTGGATGCTTTGTCTTACGTCCACATTTACCTCCGCAGTCAATGTTTCGTTCGAATCGCATGTAACGGAGCGAGTAGAAAACGTTCCGTTTTGCAGTATGCGCACATCTTATCCCGGCTAAAACACGTTTTCAATGATATATAAAACAACGTTTCATTTTTTCCGTAATATATTTCTAAAACTGTAGTTGCGATCACGAACGCCTGATACTTACATGAAGGAGAAGGGTTGTTTATGGGCCGGTGAAAAGAATTTAATGATAGCAAACAAACAGTTAATAGAGTCATGACGTTTTAACAATCTGGAGCCAGTTTTACTGCGTGAAATCTAAGATCTTTTTTGATATCGCAATGCTATCGCTTTTTTTGGATGATACACGCTGCCTTTTCTTTTAAACTGCGCAGGTCGTCACACAAAGTAAAACGATGTTTTGATAAATTGACACCGAATTTTTGAAATGTTGATGGCGTGTATAACGGCATAAAATTAAATGCGTATACACAAGGGAAAATCGACAAAGAAACAACAGGGTAGCGCGGTGCGTTGCCCGGGGACGTTTGAGTTAGTGTTTCTGTAACTGGCCTTGCCCTCCTTAACGGAGGGCTTTTTTTTATAATCGAAGGGATGTTATCCGTAAGAACTTAGTCGCGTTCTATCGCCAGCGCTACACCCTGCCCGCCACCGATACATAACGTCGCCAGCCCTTTACGGGCATTGCGTTTTTTCATTTCATGCACCAGTGAGACCAGAATACGGCAGCCGGATGCGCCGATAGGATGGCCAAGCGCAATGGCGCCGCCATTTACATTGACCCGCTTTTCATCCCATTCGAGTACTTTACCGACAGACAGCGCCTGCGCGGCATAGGCCTCATTGGCCTCGATCAGATCGATGTCGTCCAGATGCCAGCCCACACGCTCAAGGCAGCGACGCGTAGCATACACTGGCGCGATGCCCATCAGAGCGGGATCGACACCCACGCTGGCAAAGGCGCGGATGCGCGCCATCACCGGCAAGTTCAACTCCTGCGCTTTGGCTTCACTCATCATCATCACAGCAGCGGCGCCGTCATTAATGGACGAGGCGTTACCCGCAGTGACGGAGCCCGTCAGTTCAAATGCCGGGGAGAGTCTGGCCAGCCCTTCTGCGCTGGCGTCGGTGCGCGGTTGCTCATCGGTATCGACCAGTAGCGGTCGCCCATCGGCAGACAGCGCTTTCACCGGCACGATTTCTTCGCGAAAACGCCCGGAATCAATAGCAGCACGCGCTTTTTGCTGCGAACGGAGCGCCCAGTCATCCTGATGGGCACGGCTGATACCGTACTCCCGCGCCAGATTTTCTGCGGTCACGCCCATATGGTAATCGTTGAAGGCATCCCATAACCCGTCGTGAACCAGGCTATCTATAAGCTGACTATTGCCCAGTCGCGCCCCGGTACGGCTGTCGGTCAGCACATGGGGGGCGCGGCTCATATTCTCCTGGCCGCCCGCAATGACCACATCGGCTTCCCCGCACTGAATCGCCTGCGACGCCAGATGCAGCGCTTTCAACCCTGATCCGCACACATCATTAATAGTAATAGCCGAAACCGTCATCGGCAGGCCGCCTTTGATCGCCGACTGGCGGGCAGGGTTTTGCCCGGCGCCTGCAGTAAGCACCTGGCCTAAAATAACTTCGTCAACGGTATTAGGGTGAACCCCGCTGCGATCGAGAAGCGCCTGGACGACATAGCTTCCCAGTTCAACGGCAGAATGGTGCGATAGCGCCCCCTGAAAACAGCCGATAGGCGTGCGAACCGCAGCAACGATAACGACATCTTTCATTTCTACCTCAGCGCAAATTGACCCAGGCAATAGTAGTACGTTGTTATCAAGTATTATCTTAATTGTTTAAAATCGGTGAGATTCATCACACAGGGGGGCAGGAACAGATTTGGGGAAGGAGGTGCGACGGGAAAACCCGCCGCACAGAAACAGCCGTAATTAGTTGTTTACCGGGATTACAGCACCTTTGTATTTGGTGCGGATCCAGTCCTGAATCTCTTTTGAGTGCAGCACGTTCACCAGCGCTACGATATCTTTTTTCTTCTCATCGCCACGATGTACGGTAATGATGTTGGCATACGGGTTGTTCTCACCGCTTTCAACGGCGATTGGATCGTGTACCGGGTCCAGGCCCGCGTCGATGGCGTAGTTGGCGTTGATCACCACTGCGTCACCTTCGTTGTTGTTATACATTTGCGGTAACAGTGCCGCTTCTACGTTTGGCTGGAACTGCAGCTTTTTCGGATTCTCAACGATATCGCTGATACGCGCAGAGACTTTATCCACGCCCGGGTTCAGTTTGATCACGCCCTCTTTTTCGAAGATAGAGAGGATACGGCCCTCTTCGGATACTGCGTCACGCATGATGATTTTGCCACCCTGCGGCAGCTCTTTCAGCGACTTGTATTTTTTGGAGTAGATACCGATAGGCTCAATGTGAATCGCGCCAGCGCTGACAAAATCATAGGTTTTATCACCCTCGTGATCTTTCAGTACGCTGTTCAGGTACGGAATGTGCTGGAAATAGTTGGCATCAATTTCACGGCCCGCCAGTGCGGTGTTCGGCAGAATATAGTCCTGGAACGGTTTGATCTCCAGATCGATACCTTGCTTCGCCAGAATTGGTTTCGCCTGCTCCAGGATTTCAGCGTGCGGCACGTTGGAAGCGCCAACGGTCAGTTTGTCAGCCCAGGAGGAGAAGCTCATCGCACCCAAAGTCATGGCGGCAATCAGTGTCAGTGTTTTTTTCATGATGTGTTTCCCTAATTTTATTAGCGTTTATCTAACAGAGAAGTAATTGCGTCGCCGCAGAACTGGATGATGAAGACAATGATCAGGATGGTCACTGTCGCCACCAGCGTGACGTCGCCGTGGTTGCGCTGGAATCCTTCCAGATAAGCCAGATTTCCTAAGCCACCCGCGCCGATTACCCCGGCCATGGCGCTGTAGCTCACCAGAGCAATCAGCGTCACCGTGATACCGGAAACCAGTGCAGGCGATGATTCAGGCAGTAAAACCCGAAAAATCAGTGTGCTAAGCCGGGCCCCCATTGAGCGGGTCGCCTCGATAACCCCTTTGTCCACTTCACGCAGGGCAATCTCTACCAGGCGAGCATAAAATGGCGCGGCCCCGACTATCAGCGCAGGCAGCGCAGCATTCGCCCCGAGAATGGTGCCGATAATCGTTTTGGTAAACGGAATCAGCAGAACAATCAGGATAATGAACGGGATCGAGCGGAACACGTTCACCACAATCGAGATCACGCTATAGAGCGCGCGGTTTTGAAATAACCCGCCGCGGGCGGTTAAAAACAGCGCCAGCCCCAGCATGATCCCTAATACAAAGGTTGCCGCGCCAGAGAGTGCCGTCATGTACAGCGTCTCCTGCGTGGCCGCCCAAAGCTGGGCCAGTTTCAGGTGCGGAAATAGTGTCTCAATCATGTTTAATCACCTCGCCTTCAATATCGCTATGGCGTAAATCCGCGAGGATATTGTTTACCTGTTCCTCTGTGGCGACGACATGCACCCACAGTTGACCAAACACGCCATGCGCGGTTTGGGTCATTTTTCCATGCAAAATATTGAACGGCAGGCCATAGCGCAGCGTCAGTTCCCCGACAACCGGTTGATGGGTGTTATGCCCGGTAAAGGTCAGCTTGATTACAGTACCGTCGAGATCCGCGTTCAAATCAGGATTAAACTCTGCTTCCTCATACTGGCTAATCTGGCGAACAAACTGGCGAGTGATCGGCTGCTGTGGATGCGTGAAAACGCTGATCACATCCCCCTCTTCCACCACACTACCGTTTTCCATCACTGCCACGCGGTCGCAGATTTTGCGCACCACATGCATTTCATGGGTGATCAACACAATCGTCAGTTGGAAGCGACGGTTAATGTCCAGCAGCAGATCGAGAATTTGGTCGGTCGTCTGCGGATCCAGCGCCGATGTCGCCTCATCGCAAAGCAGAACATCGGGGTTGTTTGCCAGCGCACGGGCAATCCCCACGCGCTGTTTTTGCCCGCCGCTCAACTGCGACGGGTAAGCATTTTCACGGCCTTTCAATCCCACAAGATCAATCAGTTCCGCCACGCGCGCCCTGATTTTTGCTTTTGGCGCACCGGCAATCTGCATAGAAAAGGCGATGTTTTCCGCCACTGTGCGCGACCACAGCAGGTTGAAGTGCTGGAAGACCATACTGATTTTCAGACGGGCCTGGCGCAACTGCTCGCCTTTTGCCGCTGAGATGTCCTGGCCGTTTATCACTACGCTGCCGGAAGTCGGTTTTTCCAGACCATTCAGCAGACGAATCAGCGTACTTTTCCCGGCGCCGCTGTAGCCGATAATCCCGTAAATTTGCCCCTGCTCAACCGACAGATTGACGCTGTCCACGGCGGTAATCGACGCCTTTCCCTGGTCGAAAATCTTAGAAATATTCCTGAGAACGATCATTACGTTACTTTTCCGTTTGGCGGTTTAGCAGTATGGAAGTCCAAACGATAATAATCAGTCATGAATATAATTCAAATAACTAAATAGACATTACATATAACTATTAACGCTAAACGGCGGCGATTCTCACGCTTCCGTCTAATGATTAAATTCAGCAATGGTTATCTGCTAAACGCATAATCCACAGGAAGAACACCGGGAAAGTGGCTAAAAACAGAGCAAAAATGCCATTTTCTGGAAATCAACACATCCGGACGGCTAACCGCCTTTCCCTCCTGATGTCTAAATAGCACTTCATATTTCTTTTTGTTCTAATCCCCGGATAAACGTTCTTTAAACAGGCAAAATGACAGACCTATCATCCGCTCATCACGTTTATCTGTGGGTGATTAACCATGTCAGTACTGCATTCGATTAGTGAACTTATCGGCCAGACCCCGCTTCTTGAGCTTCATAAACTGGAGACCGGCCCCTGCAGCCTGTTCCTGAAACTGGAAAACCAGAATCCTGGCGGCTCAATCAAAGACCGCGTTGCGCTGTCGATGATTAACGAAGCTGAACGGCTGGGCCATTTACAGCCCGGTGGAACCATCATAGAGGCGACGGCAGGCAATACTGGCCTTGGGCTGGCGCTGATTGCCGCGCAAAAAGGCTACTCATTGATTCTGGTGGTGCCGGACAAAATGAGCCGGGAGAAGATCTTCCACCTGCGGGCGCTGGGGGCGAAAGTGGTATTAACGCGCTCTGACGTCAACAAAGGACACCCGGCCTATTATCAGGATTATGCCCGCCGCCTGGCACGGGAGACGCCGGGGGCGTTTTACATCGACCAGTTTAATAACGAAGCCAATCCGCTGGCGCACTTTAGTACCACCGCGCCGGAAATTTATGCCCAGCTTGACGGTGATATCGACGCGATTGTCGTTGGTGTGGGTTCTGGTGGCACGCTGGGGGGATTGCAGGCGTGGTTTGCCGAACATTCGCCGAAAACCCAATTTATCCTTGCCGACCCGGCAGGTTCAATACTTGCCGATCAGGTTGAAACCGGGCAGTACGGTGAGCCTGGCTCCTGGCTGGTCGAAGGGATCGGTGAGGATTTTATCCCACCGTTGGCCCATATCGAGGGGGTTCATACGGCCTACCGTGTTACCGATGCCGAGGCATTCGCCGCCGCGCGCGCCCTGCTACAAACCGAAGGGGTACTGGCCGGTTCTTCAACCGGGACGCTGCTCAGCGCCGCACTGCGTTACTGCCAGGCGCAGACCACCGCCAAACGTGTGGTGACGCTCGCCTGCGACAGCGGCAACAAATATCTCTCCAAAATGTTTAACGATGACTGGATGCGCCAGCAGGGATTGTTAAGCCGCCCGACGCGCGGTGATTTAACCGATTTCATTGCCCTGCGCCATGACGAAGGCGCCACCGTCACTGCCGCTCCGGATGACACCCTGGCCGCCGTACTGGCACGCATGCGTCTGTATGACTTCTCGCAACTGCCGGTGCTGGAAAATGGCCGTGTCGTCGGCATCGTTGATGAATGGGATCTGATAAGTCATGTGCAGGGTGATAGCGCGCGTTTTTCATCACCCGTGAAAGAGGCGATGACCCGTAATGTGGAAATCCTCGACAAGCACGCGCCGGAAAGTGCGCTAAAAGCCATTTTTGACCGGGGCCTGGTGGCAGTGATTGCCGACAATGACCGCTTTCTCGGCCTGATTACCCGCAGCGATGTCCTGACCACCTGGCGTAACCGCCTGGAACAATAAAGGAGTACAGATGAAAACGTTGAATACTTTGAGCGTGCACAGTGGCACATTCACCGACCAGCACGGCGCAGTGATGCCGCCGATTTATGCCACGTCCACTTTTGCGCAGCCTGCGCCTGGTCAGCATACTGGCTATGAATATTCCCGCAGCGGCAATCCCACTCGTCACGCACTGGAGACGGCGATCGCTGAACTCGAAGGCGGCACGCGTGGTTATGCCTTTGCCTCCGGGCTGGCGGCCATCTCTACGGTACTGGAATTACTGGATAAAGATAGCCATATCGTTGCGGTGGATGATGTTTACGGCGGCACGTACCGCCTGATTGAAAATGTACGCAAACGCAGCACCGGCCTGCGGGTGAGCTGGGTGAAGCCCGACGATCTGGCGGGTCTGGAGACTGCCATTCGCCCGGATACGCGGATGATCTGGGTTGAGACGCCCACCAACCCGCTGCTTAAACTGGCGGATCTGGAAGCGATTGCGACGATCGCGAAACGGCACAAGATCCTCAGCGTGGCGGATAATACCTTTGCCTCGCCGGTTATCCACCGCCCCATTGAGCTCGGCTTCGATATTGTGGTTCACTCCGCCACCAAATACCTGAACGGCCATTCTGACGTGGTGGCCGGGCTGGCGGTCGTGGGCGATAATCCGCCGCTGGCTGAAAAACTGGGCTATTTGCAAAACGCCGTAGGCGGCGTGCTTGACCCGTTCAGCAGTTTCCTGACGCTACGCGGTATCCGCACGCTCTCGTTGCGTATCGAGCGCCACAGCAGCAACGCACTGGCCCTGGCGCAGTGGCTGGAGCAACAGCCGCAGGTTGAAAAAGTATGGTTCCCGTGGCTGCCGTCGCACCCGCATCATGCGCTGGCGCACAAGCAAATGGCGCTGCCCGGCGGCATGATTTCCGTCGTGGTGAAAGGCGATGACCAGCATGCCGCGCATATAATCAGTAAGCTAAAACTGTTCACCCTCGCCGAAAGTCTGGGTGGTGTGGAGAGTCTGGTAAGCCAGCCCTACAGCATGACGCACGCATCTATTCCGCTGGAGCAGCGACTGGCGAATGGCATTACACCGCAGTTGATTCGGTTATCCGTGGGAATCGAAGGGGTGGACGATTTGATTGCCGACTGGCAGCAGGCGCTGGCGTAACGTGATTCCCCTTCCCCGGTGGCGCTATGCTTACCGGGGTTACAAATCGCGCTCGATCGGTCCCCTCCCGGATGAGGGGACGTTCGGCTTAGCGCTTATCGATACCGTTGAGAATATCCAGCGCATCTTCCGGCAGTGTCAGCTGCGCACTGGCCAGGTTTTCCTGCAGATGCGCAGGCGAGGAGGTGCCTGGAATCAACAGAATATTGGGCGAGCGTTGCAGCAGCCAGGCCAGCGCGACCTGCATCGGCGTGGCATTCAAACGTTGCGCCACCGCGTTCAGTTCACCAGATTGCAGCGGCGTAAACCCACCCAGCGGGAAGAACGGTACATAGGCAATGCCCTGTGTGTTCAGCACATCAATCAGCGCATCATCCTCACGGTTGGCCACGTTATACATATTCTGTACGCAGACAATCGGCGTCATCGACTGGGCATCAGCAACCTGCTTCGCCGTCACATTACTCAGTCCGATATGACGGATCAACCCGCGCTCTTTTAAGGCGATCAGGGTTTCCAGTTCAGCTTCCAGCGAACCTTCCGCCGGTCCATGCACACCATGCATGCTGCGCAAATTGACCACTTCTATGGCATCAAGGCCAAGATTACGCAGGTTATCTTCTACCGCACGGGTCAGTTCCCCGGCGCTAAACGCAGGCAGCCAGTTGGCTTTGTCATCACGACGCGCTCCCACTTTCGTCACGATGCACAACTCTGACGGATAAGGATGCAGCGCTTTTTTGATTATCTGGTTAGTGATATGCGGGCCATAGAAGTCGCTGGTATCGATATGATTTACACCAGCCGATACGGCATCACGAAGCACCTGAATCGCCTTCGCTTCGTCAGCCGGCGGTCCGAACACGCCTGGACCGGCCAGTTGCATTGCGCCATAGCCAAGACGACCAACCTCGCGGTCGCCAAGACGATAAGTAAGCGTGGGTTGAGACATGGAATACCTCCTGGGTGATAAGTGAACACATTGTAGGACGGCGCAGGCAGAGGCAACAGCGTAATCTGTGCCATGCTACATGAGGAGGATATTTCTCATACAACGTAAAGGTGGGCCTTGAGGCGCTACCTAAATAAAAAACCTCTGATATAGTAAATCTATAGCTAATGAGGCCTCACTATGAAATTTCCTGAAATACCAGAAAACGAAACCGAGCGTCTTAAATCTCTTTATATGATGGACCTGCTCGATAAAAAGGATGACGAGCGCTTAGATCGCCTGACTCGTCTGGCAAAAACGGCGTTTGACGTTCCAATAGGCATAATCAGCCTGTTAGATCGTGATCGACAATGGCTGGTTTCCTGCAGCGGAGAAGTGAAAGTCCGTGAGACATCTCGCAATATATCTTTCTGTGCACATGCGATCCTGGCACAGGGGATTTTTATTGTGAAAGACACCAGTGTGGATGAACGTTTTCACGATAACCCGTTTGTTATTGGTGAACCACATATACGTTTTTACGCAGGCTGCCCGGTACGTCTGCCAGATGGCTCAATTGCAGGTACAATATGTATTATTGACGACAAACCGCGTGATTTTACCCCAGAAAATATCAACTCGTTGCTCGATCTGGGCGCCATTGTCGAGGATGAGTTTCATATCATCAGTATGGCGATGACGGATACGCTGACCGAATTACCCAATAAGCGCGGTTTTTACAAACTGGGTGATAAACGCTTCTCATGGTTAACTGATAATAAAAGATCGTTTAGCCTCATTTACCTTGATGTGGAAAACATTACCGCTATTAATGAATTTTTTGGTCATAACGAAGGCGATAGCACACTCAAAAAATTTGCCTCAGCGCTCCTGCGCTGTATGAAAAAGAATGACGTTGCCGCACGCCTGGAAGGGGGCAAGTTTGTCATCCTGTTAGGCCATGACGATGACCGGGATGTGGATACCTTCCTGTTCAGCTTGCAGTCAAAAATTGATGATCTCAATGAAAAATCAATGAAAAAATTCCGGCTTCACTATTCTTACGGCATCGTAGAGTACGATCCGGACAAACACGGCAATTTGCTGGAGATGATGAACAACAGCGAGCATGTGATGTATCTGGAAAGAAAAAAACCGCCACTAAACCCGACGCAGGCGCATAAATCCAGCGAAAACTCATAGCCCGCCGGAGTACAGGCAATTACCACGAGGGTGAATGAATATTTGCCCTCCTGTTTTTTTGAAATAATACCGCTGAAGATTCAGCCATTATTTTAGAGCCCCTTTTGTTCAGCAATCCATTTATTAATAAAAAGCAATGCCTTTTCTGATTGCGAATATACCGCGTCGTTTCATGTAAAAATTTTAGTTAAGTCACATCTATCATGATGTATTTATTTTTATCAGATATCATAAAATTCAGATTTCGTCAGAAACCTGAACTTTCAGTTCATCACTATTCCACCAGTAATACCTTGTTGATTAACGCACCCAATATCACTGGCACAGTTGCATTCCTCGGCGTTCTTTTACTGCTTCGCAAGTTCTTGCGTTGGTTGATATTTAGTACGCTAACGTGAAAGTAACCTGCTGGAAAAGCCAAAGTAAAATCGCAAGTACGCCTTTTCTGTATCATTCTGGTCGTCACATGCCCTGAGTCACGCCAGGAATGTATTTGCTATTACTGATGCTGAAAACGATAAGCTGTCATTATGTTTAATAACGGCCAGAAAATAAAAGCCTCCAGATGATATATCCTGGTACTGTCTATTCCCGGACAAAACAGGCTGAGCGTAAATGCGAAGATCTCGCACAGGCATAATTTCGCTGCGGGGATGATGTTTCGCCCAACCAGCTAGTGCCGGGAATTTAGCGCCCACGAAGATACGTTTTGCATCAAAATAAATGGCGGATATTTTTCTACACAACAAGAGGCGAGTGCTGATTTGCTCCTTCTCCGCACCAGCAATTCAATCCAGGCAGTTTCCCTCTCAGGATGAAAAAATTCGTGACTCCCATCGCATTTGCTTTCCAAAACGACAACGCAACCATTTTTCTGTAGCCGTGCTGTTTTGACGCTATACATAACGGCAAAGCCAGGTTTTCACGCTTTCATCCCTCTGATAGCGCAAACTCATCAATGTTAATTTGTGAATGGGTTGAGGGACTCGCCTGGGCCTGTTTTAACGTAAATGTTACATCGAAGCTTTGTTTCGTGAATACCGTCGCGGCACATCAGGCAAATGACAGGAAAAAGCTTTATTTCAGGCTGTAAAAACAGGCAAAAGCACAACGAAAAAGAGAAACAAAATGCCTATAATTTGGTTAATTTGCCGATATTTTGCGGCAAACTCTCCCCCTAAAGCATGTTCATTTTCCGTTTTTCTCTCGCCTGTACTTGATCACATTTTAATGACGCTCCGCATCGGAAACTTATCCGCACAAGCGACACAACTAACTAATAATAAAAGAATTAATGATAAACCTGCGTCTTTATATTGATTCAATTATTGAATCAATGAAGCATATAATCAGTCTATTTTTGTTGTAATTAACGTCATAGAATCCTGACAACACGCAATTCAGCACCACGTTTTATATCCATGGCAGATGACCGTTTATGACGAAGCTATTCGGTTACCATCTATCCGCAGGAGGAATTATGTCAGGCCAGTCTTCAACTCCAGTCGTAACATCCGTCAAAGTCATCCCGGTTGCCGGGCATGACAGCATGCTGATGAACCTGAGCGGCGCGCATGCCCCGTTCTTCACCCGGAACATCGTTATCATCACCGATAACGCCGGCAATACCGGTGTCGGCGAAGTCCCCGGCGGCGAAAAAATACGCCGGACCCTGGAAGACGCGGCACCGCTGATTGTCGGCAAAACCCTCGGCGCCTACAAAAATGTCCTCAACGCGGTGCGCAGCGCCTTTGCTGACCGCGATGCCGCGGGCCGGGGCCTGCAGACCTTTGACCTGCGCACCACCATCCACGTGGTCACCGCCATCGAATCCGCGATGCTCGACCTGCTGGGCAAACATCTGGGCGTTAACGTCGCCTCCCTGCTCGGCGACGGCCAGCAGCGCAGCGAAGTGGAAATGCTCGGCTACCTGTTTTTCGTCGGCAACCGTAAGGCGACCCCGCTGCCCTATCAGAGCCA
>FONB01000027.1 GCA_900112785.1 Phytobacter palmae
ATCGACGCGGCAATACCGTCGATATGCACGGTAATGGCCGCGCCGTGGAATTTGAGGGCATTAAAAATGGCGATACCTTCAAAGACATCGCCACCGGGAGAATTGATATGCAGGTTAATGTGGCTGACATCGCCCAGCGCCTGCAGGTCACTGACAAACTGTCTTGCGGTCACCCCCCAGAAGCCGATTTCGTCATAAATATAAATTTCCGCTTCATCAGCCCCGCTGGCCTTCATGCGAAACCAGGAATTATTTTTTACGCTGGCTTTCGGGCGGCGGCTCACCCGGTTTCGTTGCTGCTTCGGCACTGGTGCCTCCTTTGTCATTGGCGGGGTCGGTGTCATACACCAGTCCCAGTTCACGATTTTCATCAATCTCCGCTTTTCGGCGGCGTTTTACATCGTCAGGATTGCTGCCCCGCGCGCGGACCCAGTCGGATTCTGTTGCCGCACCACCACGGATAAGTATTTTCCAGGCGTTCGCTTCTTTTGCGGGGTCAATCCAGGGCATCACAGGCCCCGAATAGACAGCGGAATAGAGTGTGTCCATATCGAGCCCGCGAGGAACCGTGATTTTTCCCGAAAGGATCGCCAGATTCAGCCAGGCGCGGTAGATGTGGCGGGTCACCGAACCGATAAACCAGTCCTGAAGGACGAAATATCCGTCGGTGGACTCCACCAGCTCCTGCCGCTGGGCGCTGTAGGTGCCGTCGTAGTTACGGGAGGCACTGGAGTAACTGATGCGTGTTCCGGCAGAAACGGCACGTAACTGGCCGTTGCGGAATGATTCAAGGTTTGTGTTCGGGCGGTCCGATTTGATCATCCCGATTTCCTCGCCGGGACGAAGGTCGTCGTACAGCATGCCAGGCTGAATCAACAGGTCGCGATCCCCGTCCTTTGCCGTCAGCGCATCTTCATAACTCTGGCCGTCACCTTTTTTGATGTACATCCCCAGCGCCGCTGCAATACGCGCGGCCACCAGCTCGGAGTCTTCATACTCTTTCAGAGCGCTCAGGCGCATCAGCACACCAGAAAACAGCGACGTGCCACGGGCCTGGTGCAGGCGGCGGGTGAATTTGAGGTGGAGCATGTTTTCCGCTGCCACGTCTTTAGTTTCAAGTTGTCGCCCGGAAACAGGGCTGCTTTTATACACCTGATATTTTTTGGGTCTGCCCCAGGCGTCCTTATAAATGCCCTGAACTAACCCATTAGCTTCGTCGTTCTGCATTGGAACGTAATCGGCCTCAAGCGCTTCAAGCCAGAAACTGATCCCGGCAACGGGTGACAGCCCGGGGGCATTTCCACTGACAAGCTGGGTAAACACCTCGCCGTCACGCAGCCAGCTTCGGAGTAAAAGGCGCTCCAGCATGGGGCGGGTAAATTCCCCGGTGACATCAGGCGAAACAGACCATTCCGCCCATGCAGAGCGAATCTGGCTGGCAAACTTTTTCGCAATATTGCCGTTTTTAAGCACCGGATGCGGATCAACAATGATGCCCTCAGAACCAATCACCCGCTCTTCAAGTTTGTCCAGAATACCGATGACGAGATCATTGTTGTTGTCCAGCCAGCGTGCCTGCTCCCGCAAAGATACCGCGCCATTCTGGCTAAGCTGATTGGCTGAGCGATTTTCGCGGCGGGCCTTATGTGTGCGGGTTGGCTTTACGGCTTCAAATGCCTGAATTACCGCTCGCGAGCGAAGCCGCGCGGCCTTCCAGCCCGGCGAAATCAGACCAATAGCATCATCCAGTAGAGACATCACCCAAACCTCGCCAGTTTATAGCCGGGTCGCCCCAGGCTTTGCCTGTCACTGTCGGCAAGCCGCCGCTCCCACTCCTGCCGCCCCTTCCTGATTTCAGACAGATTTTCATAGGACATCTGCTGCCCATTGAAAGTAATGGACTTCCCGTCAAGGACAGCCATCTCAGCTTCAACGTAACGCTGTACCATCGCCTCGATATCACTTCGTTTCACAACCAGCCTCCTGTCGCTGTGACCCAGGGGTTTAATGCCTGGTCGTCGGTTTCCGTCACGGTGTTGTCCCGTGCTTTCGTGTTTCGGGTAACGGGCGGTGCGACAGCCGGGGGTGGCGCTTCGCCAGTTTCCGGCGGCGCGCTCTCCAGCCACGTTTGCCGCCGTGCCCAGTCTGGTGCATTCGGCCATTTAATCTTTTCGTAGCCATGAAGGATTGCCAGCGCATCGGCGTAGACGAGCAGGTCAAAGGCTTCATTCGGACCGCGCCCCGGTTTACTCCATTTTCCATCAGGTGAACGCTCCTCATACGTCAGCTCGTCGTAGAACCAGCTACCGAGCCATTTCGGGAAATGCACGTAGTTCGGACCTGGGGATTCGCGCCATAAGGCGTTATTCACCTGGTCTTTCAGTGCATCGGTCTGGAGAAGAAAAAGCGGCACATCACCTGCGGCTTTTGCGCGCCGGGTTGACCTGTCCGTGTTGTCAGGAAATGAGCGGGTGATGAGTTTTGAGCGGCGTACACTGTCGCCCTTAAAGAGATAAATCTTTTTGCCCAGCCCTTCACGGCGGCATTTACGCCAGAACTTATAGGCGTTGTCGGTGACACCATCCTCACCACCGGAATCGACCGCCATTGCCATCAGGCGCATACGTTTTGTCGGGTCACCCGCCAGCGGCCAGGACTTTTCAAACACATCAGAAAGCAGTAAATCCCAGTCCTCCGGATAGCTGGCCGGATCAATGGGACAGCATTCGCCGTGCTCACTGGCCCGTAGGGACTGCCGGATGTTGTAGCGATCAACCACCCACCGCTCGCCCTGTTCACCGTAGCCTGTAACCTGCACCACGAATCGCCGGGACTTACCACCCTGCACATCAACCGTCGCCATAAGAAATTCAACGCCGTCAGGTACAGTGCGTTTTGGTATTTCCTCGGCGCGCTGCTCCAGCAGTTCGCTCTTGCGCTGTTCAAGGTTAGCGCGGGGAAGATATGGCCGACCGAAGTCGGTATTAACGACGGTTTTTAGCGTTTCCTCACTCTGGGTGGCTTCATATTCCTGCTCAGCGGTCAGGAATTTGTAAATCATCTGCGCCCAGGTCTGGTAAGCAGCGGCTGGGCCCTCCATCCAGAATGACGCGATACGCGAGCGGCGCGGCTCGCCATATCTGTTGCCGTCACGGTCTATTTTTTCCCCGTCGCGTAGCCAGACAGAACGAATGTTCAGTTCTCGTTTCATCTCCGGCGTAATTTTGCCTTTACATGCAGGACACTGGAGATAGGCGGATTCACTTGCCAGAACAGGATCCGAAGAATCACGGTAGCCTGTCATGTTGGCGACTTCCGGCTGAAAATATTCCCCGCAATGCGGGCACGGCCAGTAAAGGCGACGGCGGTCACCACGGTTAAATAGCGACAGAATCCCGGTCGTAGGGGGCGCTTCGTGCGCAGACGAGGGGCGCCATTTTGTGTCGCGGATGTCCCGGCCTGGGGAACTTTCCACAAGCGTCATACCACTGGACATAAAGGTGGTGGTACGCTTCGACCCCAGGGAAAAGGCATCACCCTCCCCGTCGATATCTTCCGGAAAGCGGTCATAGTCCGTCAGCGCCACACTTTTATAGTCAGACGACGACATGATATTGACCGATGGCCAGCCGAGCTTGAGATAGTTACCGGCGCGAAATGTGCGGTCGTGGACGTTGTTGTCATTACGGCGTGGACTGAGCCGTGATTTCACTTCCGGGCTGCAGCGGAAAGTGCGGTCGAGTCGCTTTTTCGAGTGCTCGCGCGCTTTCTCTTCGGATACCTGGATAACCAGCATGTCAGCGGGGTCGCAGACGATGTTATAGACAATCCAGCCATCAATCAGACCGATGGTTTTCCCGGTTCGGGCAGGACCGACAAACACAACGGCATCGTATTCACGGGATGCCAGACAGTTCATCGGCTCAATTATGTAAGGGGCAAGATTCGGATCCCACGGTACGGAGTTCCCCGCCCCCATCGGCACACGCATATATGAGCTGACCGCATCGGCCACCTGCATACGACGCGGGGCACGTAATATACCGGAGACATCACGTCGGATCCCCCTGGCTGATGCCCTTTTTGCCATCAGTCCTCCTCTGGCTCATCCTCCTCTGGTTCGGCGTCCATTACTTTTTGTGCGACCTGATCGCGCAGGTCATCAATCACGTTTTGCACACGTGACACCGCAACTGGCGTAAGTGCGCAGTCGCGTTCAAGAATGTCCGGGAGTGTTTCAAGCACCATGACGACGGCTTTCGCCATCAGTGAAAATTCTCGGGCAACATCTTCGGCGGGGATAAGTTGCTGCGTATCGACCTCAAATTTCAGCCGCTCGTTTTCAGCTTTCCAGTGCGCGAGCCTGTCTGCCGGTTCCATCTCTTCCACGTTTGCCGTGGAAACGGTGGGGGTCATCAGTTCGCTCAGAATATCGGTAACCAGATAAAGCTTGAGCTTGCTGTTACTGCCTGCTGCCGGAGCAACATTTTTCAGCCTGGCGGCAACCGTCTGGCGATGGACGCCAGTGATCCCGGCCAGCTGGTTGATATTGAGTTTTAAGGCCGCGATTTCCTGGTCCATGATGGTGAACACTTTTTGTACGATTCGACATCATTGATTAGCCGGGTCCCGGAAAATCAATAACCTGCACACATGATGATGATGACTATAAAATACGAAAACCAGCCGATTCCCGCGAGTCCGCCGCCTCGTGGCAAAGCCCCCCTACGGGAGGACCCGCTCAAATGATAAAAATTATCATTTTCATAAATGGGTATTTTGACGTCCAGACGGAGGTGTTCAGGTTTTGGTGCGGAAGGCGTACAGCACACCACCAGGCTTAAGAGCATTGGCAAGGGCATTATTCACAACCTGGTTAATGTGTTCCGTAAGAGCGGCCTGAGCAGAGGCCAGATCCGCCATCATCGCTTCTTGTCTGGCGTATGTTGCTTTAGTCGCTTCAACAATAGCGTCAACATTCGCCTGTATTTTGAAACGGTCAGCCCTGAACTCCACCGACTGCTGCTCGTCGCCAGTTGGTTTCTCAACGAACTGGCCGCTGTCACGAACGGCTGCAATAACAGCTTCTCGCATCTCATCAGAGAGTTTGACGATCGCAGTTGAAAACGAGTTGATACCAAAAAGAGGTTTATTTAACACCCGGATGTTGTCGCATGCTGATGCTGTATCCGTTAACGGTTCCATCAAGCATTGGTCGCTGGCGGCAGTTAAGTGGATATTGCCTTGTAGAGTGGTGTTATTAATGAACGTCTCCCCCGCTCCAATCTGAAAATCCGCTTTCTTGCCGAAGCGACTTTCCACCAGGTAACTGATTGCGAACTCTTGCCCGGTAGGTGTGAGGAAGTTGTAATGATTTTCCCCGTCGAACGGCGTCACCGTATCTTGCGTCATCACATAACCAAGCTCACGCAGTTCATTAGCGCCAGCCTTTGACGGCAAATCTCCATCCACCAGCGCGCCACGAAAGAAAAGCGCGTACAGGACATCGCCAGCAGCGCCGGAAAGTTCTTTGCTCATTGTTGTTTCCTTTTAGGTGTGAGCCTGTCGCACAGGAAGACCGCCCGATAAAGCGGAACGCCCCAGGCTCACTACTGAAAGTTATCGTTAGGCTGCGCGTGCGAGGCACATAAAAAAGCCCCGCGTTTGCGAGGCTTAAAAATATTGATGGCTTCTAAGGGGCAACATCTATTGCGTTAATAATATCCGTATCTGTTACGTCCCGATCTGAAACATAGAAGTGCTCTTCCATTATGTATTTACCCGGATATACGCAAGACCGAATGGGAAGGTCTATTTCAGTTTGATCGGGATACGCAAGCCGAAGAGAATTAAGATGCTCTCCTACTTCTACAGAGTAAGGAGCGCCACCGTTAAAAAAGACGATTAATTTTCTCATGAGGACCACTCCGATTTTTGACGGAATGACATTATCACAGGCGCTCAGTGAATGCCTGCTGTTAGAGCGCTGGTGCACGCACCTTAAGATAAGTCTGAATGGAAAGGCCCGATAAAACTTTTCCCGCGCTTACGCTTGTTAAATATTGAGTTTCTACCAAAACTTAGTCCGACTCATAAGGCAAGAGCGCCTCGCCAGGGCTCATCTCAAGGATGAGGTTTAACTCCTCTCATCAGTTCTGGCTGGTCCGCTTAAAGCCCATAAAAAATGATCTGCATATTGAGCCCTACCACGATGGGGCTTTTTTTTTATTTCAGACACTGCTCACGCACATACGCTTGCAGGCCCTTCAGTTGTTTGGTGATGGTTTCGATTCGCTCTCTGAGGGTGAAATAATCCCGTTCAGCGGCGTCAGTAAGTCGAGGGCCGGTTGCATCATCCACGCCGGGGGCGCTGGCCGTTCCGTTCGCTGGACATTTTGCGTTGACGCGCAACCCGCACTTACCAGTGCTAACGCAACGCTGCAAATCTTCAAGCTGCTTTTTAGCATCTGCAAGTTCTCCGGTATATTTAGCGTCGAGAGTGGCAACTTCACGCTGGCGCACCTGCATATCAGAAATGGTTTCATTAGCCAGCGTCAGCGCGCTGGTAGCCTTGTCGCGCTGCTCTTTGTAGTTCAGAGCATTATTACGATAGTGATTCGCAACCCAGGTCAGCGAGACAATCAGCAGGATAATGGCAGCAGCAATAATGGCTAATAAGCGGCTCATCGAATTGCACGCCTGTCGATATAAACACCCACATATCCAGCACCCCAGCGGGTATAAAACCACATGCGCCGTCCAGTTGATGGTGGGCGGATATCCTGACGAACAACGCTGAAAGAAATTAAACGCCACCACGGCCAGAATTGAGGACCATGCGAAGGGCGAAGATCTTCGGCGAAATGCGCGGTGGATAATTCAAATTTTATCTTCATGGACTCACCCTATTATTCACTGTTCCAACCCCCAACATGTCAAAGCGCTTTCCTGATCCCGTCGCTCTACCTGCCCATAACAGCCGTTCGCCTGGCCTTTGGTCAGCCGACAGTCGCGGCCCCCGTCTTTAATCCACCAGCGAATTGCCTCACATGCACCTTTGCGGTCGCCAGCATTGATGCGTTGGTAGAACGTCGAGGGGAAACATTTAGATGGGCCGATGTTGTACGGGCAGAATGAAGCAATGCCTACTTTCTGCGGTTCAGTTAGCGGAACTTTGATATTTCGGTCTACCCATGCAAGCGCCTTATCGCGCTCGATGGCGTTAACCTTCTTGCACTGTGCTTCCGTTGTACGCTGGCCTTTAACAACAGGCTTGCCGTCAATGACCGTTACGCCGTGACACAGTGACCAGACACCACCCGGATCGACAACTGCCACCAGCGCGTTACCTTCTTTCTCGCTGATGAACTGATCAAACAGTACCGGCGCTGATGCGCCTGCAGCGATGAGAGACAACATTGCCGCGCTAAGCTTTGCCCTGTTTGCCATCACTCACCCCTGGCGGCTTTGCGCCGATCCTCTTTGATTTTGAAATAAAGATTGGTCAGATACGTCAGCAGACCAAAAAGAATACTCGCGAGAACGCCTAACGCTGCCCACTGCGAGGGCGAGACTTTATCCAGTAGCTGGAGCACCCAGAACCCTCCGTTTGCTCCGGCAAAACCGTAGCTGACACCAGTTGTGATTTTGTCCATTCGTAACATGCTCCACCTCCACTTTAGGGAAGTGCCATGAAAAATTAGCGGAGAGAATAAAAAAAGCCGCTATTGCGGCCTTTGATAAGAAATTTTCAACTGGATAAACGCGTTACAGCCGGTTTAGCCATGAAGGATCCACTTTTTGGATAGCCTCTTCTTCTGAATCAGCTTTTATGATCTCAGAAAACACACATTCTTCGTCTGCCTTCTGAATCTGTCTCTGCCTTTTAGCAAGTTCGTAGGTTGGAAACGCGCTGGAGGCATGAAGAGGTTTATCGAATGTTGAACCTTTAGGTTTGTGCTGATAAATAAAATAAAAACTCATAAAACCCCCTTTGTGCTTTAAGGAAGAATAATACGTCCAAAAATAAAAACCTGTTATTGGCAGTGCGAATTTGCATGCCTCCAAGCAAGCGCTTACGGATTGGTTAAAAAATCGCCACAACGAGGCCGATAGACCGCAAGGGTCGTCCAGGCGAGCCTTAAATTTTTATGAATTCACTCACATGTAAACGACGGTGGAATCGAAGGTTTCAGAGCACTCCTGCAAGCTTGACACCATGATTGCACAATATGACGACCATCTCCCATGTCCCTGTCACCAAATTCTTCAATTCTGTAAAAAACGTGGTGACCAGCATCTGCTGAACATTTAGGACAGGACTTGTACTCCTGACCTTCAAGTTCTGCGTACAGTGAATCGCGTAGTGGCTCTGAGCAACTGCTGCATCTATCCATATACTCTCCTTGCTGTGTGAAATCTCAGTACTAGCAAGGGTTTAAATAAGATTCAATGACGAAAATCACGGCATAGAAGAATCTTTTAAGCTCGTGTCAATGAGACCACTCTTAAC
This sequence comes from Phytobacter palmae, assembly GCA_900112785.1. Taxonomy (GTDB): domain Bacteria; phylum Pseudomonadota; class Gammaproteobacteria; order Enterobacterales; family Enterobacteriaceae; genus Phytobacter; species Phytobacter palmae. Next base: position 8,513 of record FONB01000027.1, read on the forward strand.
AGGTTAAAATAGTTTTTGCGTACGCGTTAGCTTTTTCGTATTCTCGTTGTAAAAATGATCTTGAGGAAACAAGGAATGGCTGGAATAGAGTTTTCTTTTGAAGGTTTATGTATTAACTGCGTGATCGCTCACAGAATTTTTCCCCGTTCTGCAACTAAGTCAATGACACCTGCCAAATTGAGTAAGCAGGTGCTCAATTTCAAAACAGAAGCCATAGATGCTTTACAACTGCGAATAACTGAGGCTTTAGCTGCTCGCTCCCATGGAATTGAAATGTCAATTCGACCAGGTGTCGCTGATAGTTTTCTAAATTTAGCTGCTTCTACATTTGGAAATAATGAGGCTACTTTCATCACTGTCAGTCATAGACTCGCAAATAAACTCACCGAAGCGCAGTTTAATAGTGGAGCCCCTGGCGGAATACTCTTGATAGTAAGTGGGCAGGTGGGAGAAGAACAGAGACCATTTTTAGCTGTGATTAAGGCTGAAACACAAACAGGTTTCAGCACGCAAGAAAATGAACAACAGTTAATGATGCAATATCTTAATGAACTTCTTCTCACACCATCTCAGCGGTTTTATAAAATAGGATTTATAGTTTCTATAGAGGATTGTGCTCCTGATGAGAAGGGAAACTACCCATCAGAATTATTTAAAGCATTTTTGTTCGATCACTTAATGACTTCTACAGACACTAGTAAAGCGGCTGCTTATTTTTACAACACATTCCTTGGGATGGACATCAATCAGTCTTCAAAAAAAATTACGCAAGACTTTTATGAGATAACTAGAGACTTTATTAACAATGCAGATATTGAGCAGGAAGAAAAACTAAACTTACATGAGGCGCTGCGTACCGAATTGCGCTCAAAAAAATCGACTTTAAATATAAATAATTTCGCTGACGAACACTTTCCTGATGAACTAAAAGATGATTACAAAAAAATAACAAAACAAAAGAAACTTCCAGAAACCTCTTTCATTAAAGATAACGATTATATAGCATCTAAATTAAAGAGAAGGAGCCGACTTATTTTCTCTAATGATATTTGGATGTCAGTACCGCCAGAAAACTTCAAAGAGTTAGTTGAAATAACACCAAATGAGAACGATAATACTACCACAGTTAAAATTAATGGTAGATTAACGAGTCGCTTATGACTGATTATGATGAATTTCAAAAGTACTTGGAGAATAACTATAAGGTATTTGAATCTTGGGGTCATTATGTGGCTGACACCATAATAGGTGATATCAGTGCAAAGTTAGGAGGCAGTCACATAAAGAGCTTCATTAAAATTCCAGTTGAACCAAGGGTCAAAGAAATAAATTCGGCTCTTGGAAAAGTCGCCAGAAAAGGTTATAGCGATCCAATATCGCAGATGACAGATCTTGTGGGAGCAAGGTTTGTTGTTCTTTTGTCTGAGGACTTAGAACTGATAAGCGATGTAATTGAAAACAATAGTTCGTTTATAGCTACGGTTTCAAAAAACTATCAAGAAGAAATAATGTTGAACCCGAAGTTGTTTGATTATCAATCAAAGCATTATGAAGTACGTCCTAAAGTTGCACTGGAGATCGATGGTTTAAAAGTACCTGAAAACATATGCTGCGAAGTTCAAATAAGAACACTTTTACAACATGCATATGCTGAGCTCGTTCATGATAATATATATAAACCGACAGGAGTTGTTCCGAAAGCAGCTGAACGTCACATAGCGCGCAGCATGGCCTTAATGGAAACCACCGATGATTTATTTTGTGCAACAATGAAGCTTCTTTACGATACTAACAAACATAGAAATCGTTTAAATGAGGCTTTATGTGAAATATATCGAGATACTATAGGATCTGGTTATATGCATTACGACGAGTCAACTAACTTTGTTGTTTTAGATGCTTTTAAAGAAAACTTTTCAAATGCAACGGAATCTGCAACCAGAGAGTTAATTTCGAAAAAATCATATCTCCCCCCCAGAATCAGGAGTCGCTCTACAAGTAAAACTTTATTTTCTCAGCCTTGCATTTTATTTATTTATTACTTAATTAAAAATCTCCCAGTTGAAAAAATAAGGGACCAATGGCCCCTTCCAGGTTATATTCATGAGCTTGAGTTAGCTTTTAGTGATTTGGGATTCAACTCAAGAAGATAGCAATTTTGATTCTTCAAGGGTGTATAGCACACCTTCAACATAACCTAATGCTGTTTGTAATTCTTTTCGAATAGTACCATCAGAACATCTCCTTTTTTTTGCAATTGTACGAAGCGATATTCCAATAACAAAATGAGCGATAATAATTTGGTATTCATTTGGTTTATTTTTTTTAAGTCTAGTAAGGCACCCATCAATCATCATTCCTTCATCGTCGCTGCATTGAAGTCGAGATTTTTTGCCATGTGGTAAGAGTCCCTTAAAACCTGCAGCTATTGGTTGCCAGTCTACTCCGCTATTGTCAGAAGCAGCCCAGGCACCCCATAAATCCATCACTTCATACATATCACGCATCAAATCTCTCCACAGATTTACGCCAGTACGCCTATAGCCAGGGCGTGGTCTAAAAAACGAAACAGCAGCGTAAGCTGACTGCCATATTTGGCTTCGAAAGCCACAGGGTCCCGATGCAACTCATCGTGGTGCGCTCTGCACAGCGGCAACACAAACAGGTCGTGCGCTTTTGTTCCCATCCCTCCTTGTCCATGTCCAATAACGTGGTGTGGGTCGTCTGCCGGGTTGTTACAGCAGGCGCATCTTTGTGCTTTAACCCAGCGGGTATAAGTGGGGTTTTCCCAGCGGCGGCGCTTTGGGCGCAGCATGAATGATTCCGGCGTCTCAGGGTCCACCTTAAGCGCCAGCACACGCTTTGCTGTTTCCTGCACAATCTCAGAGGGTCCGCGTGTTGGCACAATATCGGACTCTCTGGTTACTGACTGAATAACGGGTTTAGGCAGTCGCAGGATCTGACGCGCTGCCGTCTCTGGTATCGCATCAGCCAGGCCATTGCGTGCCAGCCACCAGCAAAGCTCAGGTAGTGTCAGTGAATGTGTGTCATCGAACCCCAGTTCACGGCGAACCGCTGTGAGAATGTAAGAGGCGCAGTTCGCCAGGGCGATAGACTCCAGTGCGCTGGATTGCTGGTCGCGTAGCAGGTTGTCACAGTGCCAGCACAACCGAATCACGCCGGGTGTGTGGCGCATGGTCGTAATGTTTTCAGCGTGCCAGGATTCATGCGGCCACTGGCAGGAGTTTTCACGAAGTAACCAGTCCTCCAGACCAGACAGGCCTCCAGCACGACGTAACACCGCCTCGTTAGTGAATACTGAACGTAACGCCGGGTCTTCTGCCAGTGGCTGCTCTGCTGGTGGGATTTCTCCGCTGGGCAAGTCAGACAGGCGCTCAGGCTCGTTTTCGATGAGCATGCGGCCCCGGTGAAAATGAGGCAGTAGCTGAGAGCCGGGGCGAAACGCCACCAGCCCCAGCTCTGGAATAACTACCGGCTTGAGTAATACCCTCACGAAGTTACCCCCGAATAGACCGATATCGTTATTTCTACCTTGCCACCACTAATTACCGGCCCCCACTCCACCAGCATCTTTTTCACCTGGCTGTCGTCTTCCCACACTCCGGCATGGGTCAGTGCGTCGAACAGCCCTTTGGTGTAGTTGTCGATGTCCCGGCGGCGGTTATCGGGTGGGTACAGCAGGATTTCCACAGCGCACAATGAGCTGGACGGTTTAGGCAGTCGGCGAAGTTGCTCAATGATTGCGGCGCAAGCGTTACTCTGGAAACGCCTACCCGCTTCACTGATCATATGCCTGCCTTTCAGCGGCCCTTTATTCGGAGCGCGCCAGTAGGTGTTTACGCTCGGTGGGAATGGCAGGGTTAGCTTCATGCATGCACCTCGCCTGCCTGGGTTAAAGTGGCCGCATACTGACGAATATGGGCGCGGATCAGGCGAATGTTTTCACGGCTCGTTTCTGGTAATGACTCCAGAGCGCTGATGAATACCGGTGTTGTCATCCTGTGTTCCATTACGGCTTCAATTCCCGCTCTGACTAACCGTTCCTGCAGATCATCGCGAGCTGATGAGTCTGTCATTGACAACTTGTTCAGCCAGTCACTAACTGCAATCTCAAGACTTTTCGCCTCTATCAATGATTCTGCGACTAAAATTGTATCTGCCGTTACCGTCACAACTGTCGGCTTTGATACCGTGTCAGCGGCCCAGGTGTGCGCGAACTTTGATTCATTGAATGAATACTCATCCTTGTTCCCGAACGCGGCGCGTACACATGCCCATGTCTCTACACCGCTTCTGCTTAGGATGTCTTCTTGTGCCAGTGGTAACTCACTCTCAACGCGAGCTACAGGCAAAGGGGCGTTTTCAGCTACGGCTTCTTTGACGATTGGTTTCGGAATAATTTCAGGAATATTTTGCTGTTGGATTTGGGGTAGCATTCGTAATGCTTCACGGCGAATTTGTGCCATGAATGCATCACCACGCGCTTCCAGATCCTTACGGCTGATATAGCTGATCGAGGGGCCATTCCAGTTTTTATCGAACACAGCGACAGCACCTGCAAAGAACGCGCCGCTTGGTACCTGCTTCTTATCTTTTGGAATAAACCATTTCGGCACATCAAAACCAATACGACCGCGTATGAATGCGATGTGATCAGCGTTTTCAGGCCACCAGACCTCACTTGTGGCGGCTTTGATCAGGATGACATAACGTCCGCCCTTTTCTCGCATCGCCATGGTGTGATCGACAATGTGGCGCATCCCGGTGATATACACATCGTCATGCTGCATTGCGCGGCTGTAAGGTGGGTTAGCGAATGCCGCTCCGTTCAGTTCAGCCAGGCGCTCTGACCAGTCATGCGTCAGCGCATTGTCTTCTGCTGTATAGAAATCAGGGCATTTTGAATTCTCGCCATCCGTGAACAGATCAAGCACCAACGGGCCAAACATGGCATTAATTCCCCAAAAAATGTTGTCGGGGGTACACCACTGATCGCCAATCTCTTTAAGCTCATGAGAGGATTTTCCACGAAGTTCATTCAGTGCCTGAGTATATTTATTAGTCATAAGTCACCCCACAAACCGGCCAGCAGTTTCATAAATCCGCTCGGAGCTTTTCGCTCTGCCGCCCCAGGTCAGGCACTTCCGTTTACGGCGTAGACACTGCTCCCGCTCGGTGATGCTCTGTGATGCGTCAAAAGCTTCTGCCCATACCGTTGCGGCACGGAGGTAAAGCCCTTTTTGCTCCAGTTCCCCGGCCTGCTTGATTAGCGCTTTAGCGTGGCGTGTCTCCTGCAACGGCTTAACGTCTGATTCGATACGGGACTCATTGAACGTGTATAAAAATTTGTTCTTCTCTCCGCTGCGTGTTGTATACCCGGCGTCATACAGGCGATAAGCAGCACGCTGAACGGCTGGGCGCGGATACTGAGGAAACGCGTCACAGATATCGGCGGCGCTGGAGCCAGGGGCCGTTTTGATATATTCCAGAATTTCAGCAACCAGGCTCATGAGCGGAACCCCGCATTTTCAGGCAGTGAATAATCCACGCTCTGGAAACTTGCGCTCGGGCCTGTGGCGGAAACCCATCGGCCGTTTACCCGTTCCGGACGGCCAGCCTGTGCCCACTTCGTTGCGCCCTGCAGGTAGCCGGGAAACTTCGTCGGCAAAAACAGTGTCGTCGGTCGCAGGTATTCGGCCATCTGCAGATCCTGAGACCATTTCGCCGTCGCGTAATCCACGACCAGTTTCAGGTCATCAGCGCTGAA
>FONB01000019.1 GCA_900112785.1 Phytobacter palmae
CGGCGCCACAGTCACCTCGGCGGCGTCAGTCCGGAGGCCTTCGAGCAGGCCTCATCGTGAGGACAGAATTTGTCTACAGGCGTGGGGTCAGTCCACAATACCTGATTCGACTTTATCCAGCTACATGATCTTATGGTCACGGCCAAACATCGCAGCAGAAGCAGCCTTGCAAACCTGACCTACAGTGACTTCAGAAGCCTGTACCGGCGCAGTAAACACCAGCGGAAAAAGAAGTAAGAGTTTCTTCATACGGATCAATCCATTTTGTTTACTTTCAGGGATAACGCTAAATGTATATTTTGGCAATCTAAAGCGTTTCTTGACGCTAATTTAGCGTTGCGATGACAGGACTGATTAACTTAGTCCCTAGCGTAATCTCAAGCTCGGCCTGACTGTCAGCTTGGCTCCTGCTGTGCTTTCTCAGCGTGGTAAGCAAACAAAATATCAGGCATGAGACCAGCTTTCTCTATGGTTGTCAGCACGGACTGAGTAGATACTTCAGCGATAACCTTCATTGCCTCATCACGGATTTCAACATACGCAGGGTTATCTCTGGGCACAAATGGCTCAAGGAGATGGCCAATCGTTTTACCGTTAACAGAGAGGCTGAATGTGCCAGCGGCATGATCCACATTTCAGATATAAATGAGAGGACCTAGCCCAATATTCTCACAATCATCTTCGTTACGGATCCCCGGAAGATAGACGGGCATAGACAGCTTTTCATCACTCAGCGTCAGTGCAATAAACTGTTTTGCCGTGATTGAACAACCTTGCCCGGGCTCAGTTTCAGGTCTTTTCTTTCTAAAGAATCCGAACATGCATTTTCCTTGTTAGTGGTGAATCAGAAAGATAATTAGCAATCCTACAGTACTAAGTGATCAGGTCAATGGAATGACCCGTTCCCCGTTGAACCATACAGGTTGTTGTTAGCCACTTCTGCACCTGGACACAGAAGAAACTCATGCTCAGCAAGGTCCGTAGCGAGCGAGGGGCGGACTTTGCTAATACTATTCTGTACGAATCAACAGGGATCAGGTCAGCGTACTTTTATAGGCTTTATTAGTTTCGGTTATGGCCAAACTCCCGCGAGAGTAGTATTTGTTTCCAGTGAGTTTCGCGGCGGTCAATTTCACGTTCTTCGGCATTAAGATCCATGACTTCGAGGATCGCGAAAGTGATATTCTGCAGTCGATTTTCATCGCCTGTGCCGAAAGCTTCCTTAAGCCCTACATTGCCGCCATGCCCGGAGCCAAAATAATATTCCCATCGGCCCCATATCCCCTCGATTCCATCGGCTTTTCCAACGTAGAGTTTTCCGCCATCCCGATCGGTTAATACATAGATGCCTTTAACCACGGACAGTGCGGTGCGCCAGGATTGCAGATTAAGTCTGAGGATCGCACCGATGCTGTTCCGGTCCAGCACGATGTTGCGGTAGCCTGGAAACTCGCCGAAGGTCAGACGTACCGGGGTAATGGAGCTGATAACCAGTTCGCTCTGAATACTTTCACCGAGGCGAATGAAGTTGCGGGCTGTATTTTTAAAGCTGATATACATCCTTCCTGCGTATTCTTCAGTCTCAGGAATTTTCTGAAGGTGGTACTGATAATACAGTTCCTCACGATCAGCATAGGCTTTCTTTCCTGCGTTGCCTGTCTGCTGAAATGCTCCCGCAAATAGCCAAGTTTCAGTCCCCGGGATCCTGATCAGTGAAACGACATATCTGCGGCTAAACTCCAACCGCTTCTGCCAGCACTGCCAGTCGTCGAAAGTCCCTCCACGGAATTTAACCAGCGGATCCTCTTTATAATCATTCATTTGCGCAAGGTGGACTTTGGTGGCTTCAGGTGTCAGATCAGGGAACTTCATCTTCAGATAATCAAAAAGCTTCAATTCCTCTCCTTAATAATCAGCTGAGTCTGTTAACTCTTTGCCGTGACTCCACGTTATACGCCAGCATTCTACTAAGCTGTTGCCTATAAATTAACACGATTAAATATCAGCATCGTTCTCTTGCGGCAGGTAACTTACTGACGGCTAAATAAGATACCCTCTTACATTGCAAGCTTTAGGTATCATTGCTAATGACGGCCTACTTTGAGCGATGAGCCGACATCGTGACTCGAATAGGATTCCTGCTAAGATAACCCATTGATGAAAAAGCCTTGAATTGCCAGAAGCCGGCAAGACCATAATATAAGGGAGGCGTAATGTTTACACCGGAGTTTATAAATGAAGAACGCGGCGAGTTTCTCCTTGTGGCCAACCACGGTCTGGCTTCCCCGGAATCGATAAAACTCAGTATTGCATACAATATAGCCAGAATATGCTGGGGACTATCGCAACTTCCACCGCACATTCAAACCTGCCGGGTCGTCTATGACATCAGAGGGCAGTCCATCTCTGTCCAGGTTCAGGACCAGGTCAGGCAAGCGCTTGAGCAGGTAGCCATTGTGGAGTTTAAAAACTGATGGGACTTCAGTTAATTATCAAAGCAGAACGTAACAAGATAGAAAAAGCATTGGGATCGCTGACATCAGAATGTGAAATATTTCCGGTCGCTGAAGGCCTTTTCGGTGTTTCCATTTCAGAGCGAAGTCTCTCATCCGCGGGCGAAGCTGCCGTTCAAAAAAAGCTTGAACCACTCACTCGTTTTGACCTGTGGCAGGGAGCCTGGCAAGAACCCAAGCGACGTTGGCTTTGGTGAGTTTCAGCGCTATCGCCTGTCTTGATTATCAAAGCGGTTTAAGGCTATCAATATTAAGATATGAAGGTCCGTTTATGGCACAAAGCGGACCAGGTAACTGAGCTAAAGGTCTGCTCTGAGCGAACAGAGGGCATTGCTAACAGCATTCCGTGTGAATCAACGAGGAGCTGGTCATCAGTGCACTCGAGATGTGCTGGAAGTCGGGCATTAAAGAGGCGATGCTGACAATTCGCAAAAATTGTATCTGTCTTAGCCATCCGTTTAGACCGTTGTAAAACTTTTACGGCATTTTTCGTTACAGTTTTCTCCAGTGACGCCCACACTTTTTAAAATGCATAATAGTAAAAAAATTTGTTGACGCATCAAGGGATAGGGGAGCGTTTATGAGTAGTAGAAAAAGCTACAGACCGCATATTATGCGGATAGATTCCACTCTGGGGGAGTGTGGCAACAACAAGCCAGAAGAAGTTTTGTGGTTTCAGCAAACACTCAGTGAGTCAGGTTATCAAGAATTAACCGGACGAGACGTTAAGATTACAGGCAAGTGCGACAGGGATACGATTGAAGGTATTCGCTGGTTTCAGAATATGCTCTCTATGAAGCCTACCGGAATGATTCATCCTGGAGATATCTGGCTTCAGGAAGCTATAAATAATGTTGTTTTACAGCCATGGCGTAAGACTGTCGGGGCGGCACAGCTAAAGGTGCCTGAAGGCCAGGTTACCTTTGATGCTGAAGGGAATGATTATATATTCCCGGATTATGCTCCCAAGAGGGCACCCAAAAGACCTGACTATTTCTCCCGAATACTGCACTGGCCTGGCGATGTATCAGGCGTCACACTGGGTCGCGGTTACGACATGAAGATGCGAACTGCCGGAGAGATTTTTTCAACTCTGCGAAGTCTTGGTATAGAAGAATATCGCGCAGTGATTGCATCAAACGCAGCATATCTTAGTGGAAGACAGGCAAAGGTTTTTGTCGATACCACATGGCAGCTATTTGGTGAGATAAGCTATGTGCAACAGATTGAATTATTCAAACGTTCTTATTTAGAGAAAAAGAATTACGCCAAACCTTTTTATGAAAAAACAGCAGCAAAAAAAACGAACGCACCCTCATGGGATCAACTCGACCAGAAAATAAAAGATGTCGTTGTCGATATCTTTTACCAGGGCATAAGACATCCAGCAAGCTTAATCGAGGCTGCAATTGCTGGCAGAACAGCGCTTATTAACTTCATCCGGGAAGATTCATCACTTATGCGTTATGAGTCTACAAGACACAGAATCAGGTATTTACAATGAAGAAAATAATATTAGCGATTACTTTTTTGGCTATAGCTCCGTCAGCCTTCAGTGCTGAAAAAGCAGATATTATCGCCGGGTCAGAAACTGATACTTGTTGGCATAATAATGCTGACCGTGGAAAAGCTTCTGAATGCTTACACGCTCTTAGTGACAAAAGCAATCAAAGCATGGATGAGTTAATTGCCAACACAGTCGCGCAAATAAAGGAGAACAATACTGGGCCCGTATATAAAAGTAAGGATCCTCAACTGACCATTGGTGATGTCTTCAGTAAACTTTTCCTGGAATCGCAAAATTCATGGAAAGAGTATCGCAAGAACTTCTGTTTAGGCGTTGGGTCGCAAATCGGTGAGGACACCTATGATTACTGGCCCTATATTTATCAGTGCCAAATCAATCTTAATAAGCGGCATACTGAAGAGATAAAAATGCTTCATGCCGATGAAGAGTGAGTGAGATTAGTTGCCTGCTGACTGATTTTTTGTCGTTCAGCAGGCTTAATTGACCTGCTCCCTATAAATTAACATATCTCAATGCAATCAATGTCCGCTACTGGCACGCAGCGGGCCAGGTAACTGAGCTAAAGGTCCGCTGTGAGCGAAGATCGGACGTTCAATCTCCCGACACTTCGGCTAAATAGCTTTCTTCCCCGAAGCAGGCTGAATATATGCTTGTCATCGCTGTGCTCTGGGTTGGATCTCTTCAAAATCGTCACTGATTTCAGTGCAAAAATTCAGAAAGGCCTCGACAGCTGCTGGTGCCAGACGACGCGATGGGCGGGCAACGTACAGCGGATAGGTTTCATCCGGCCATTCCGGAAACAGTTCTGTGAGCTTCCCGTCTGCTATCAGGTGCGCGACACTCAGTGACAACACCTGCGCAATACCGGTGCCGCTCACGCAGGCCTGCACCATAAGATCGACATCAGTGGTGATCAGATGCCCCTGTGTCTCTACAGACAGCCATTCCCGACCGCGCCGAAATTCCCAACTGAACGGTTTACCGCTGCGCGGATCAATATATTGAATGCATTCATGCCCGGTAAGATCCTGGGGATGCTGTGGTCTTCCGTGCTGTGCCAGATAAGCCGGCGCGGCTACCGTCAGCACGCGCGTATTCAGCAGCAGCTTTGATGTGATGGTAGAGGGAGGTTGCGGCCCAAAGCGCACTGCGACATCGATCCCCTCCGTCACCAGATCGCCGACATCGGGTTGCTGCACCACCGTCAGTTTCAGATCCGGATGACGCTGGCGCAACAGCGGCAATTTGGGTGCCAGAATGTAACGAGCGAAGATGGGATTCACGCTAACGCGCAATGCACCACGCACCGCCACGGCAGCACCAGAAACATAGCTTGCCGCTACCTCAATGCCTTCCAGATGCGGCGCAGCGCGCTCATATAAAGCCCTGCCTTCGCTGGTGAGGTTCAGGGTGCGCGTGGTGCGGTTCAGCAGGCGTACACCGAGCCGTGCTTCAAGCCGATCAATAGATCGGCTTACGCCGGAAGCTGAAAGTCCCAGTATCTCGCCAGCGCGGCTGAAACTACCAGCCTCGACGACAGCTGCCAACACACTTAGCCCCGAGAGAAGTCGTCCGTCAAAACTCATAAGCACCCATCTTTGATTTTTAGCAAATATAATTTGAATAAAACTACCTTTATCAAAGATGGTGCGCAACCTATTGTGTCGTCCACATCGTTGCGACTCGCAGTTTACCTGGTTCAGGCCGGGTAATTCCGTAACGAACGGCCCCCCTTAATTCTGAGGAATACGACATGACAACAAAGCGCACTCTTTTCAAAGGCGGCATCATCCTTACGCTGGATGCCAATGTTCCTAATCTTGACGTCGGCGATGTCCTTGTCGAGGACGATCGGATCGCGGCTGTTGGTCCGGCTCTGCAGGCGGAAGACGCTGAGGTGATTGATGCCACTCATCATATTGTTATGCCAGGACTGATTGATGCTCATCATCACATGTGGCTGGGTGTAATGCGTCGCATGATGCCAGATGTGGACGATCTGTTTGCTTACATTGATGTTGTCGCTGAAAAACTGGGTGCCCACTATCGGCCGCTGGACATGTATCTGAGTACCAGACTGACCGCGGCCGCCTGCCTGGACGCGGGTATCACTACCGTTATTGATGCCTGCCACAATGCGCGCAGCCCGGCTCACACTGATGCCGCGCTGGGTGCCCTGCAGGAGAGCGGTATTCGCGCATTACACATGGTGGGTGCGGCGATGGACAAGCAAGCCTCAGCCGCGCATCTGCCGGGCGATCTGCCGCGGCTGGCGCAGCGCTGGAATACCCCGGAAAGCCTGGTACACGTGGGTCTGTTCGGGCAACTTAATCTGGACTGGTGGCAGGTCGCGCGTGATCTCGACATGCGGATTCTGACGGAGTTCATCGGCGATCTGGTGAAGCTCGGCCCGGAATTTGCCAAACCGGGCGTGCTGGGTACGCACAATATATTTAACCACTGTTCCCGGGTTCCGCATGAGACATGGCAGCTACTGGCCGAAGCAGGCGTTAACGTCACCGTTAATCCGCGTTCAGATGCGCTGTTTGGCTTCGACGATGAGAGCTTCGCCTATCAGCAGGCCGTTAATTATGGTCTGACGCCAGCGCTGGGCATTGATCTGGATACCGCGTTTGGCAGCGATATGTTCGGAGAAATGCATGCGCTGTTTGGACAACAGCGCTCAGCGATGCGCTACCGGCGCTTCCGTGGCGAAGAGAGTGTACCAGCACCTATTACGGTCGCAGCGGTACTGAAGGCGGCAACCGTCAATGGCGCACGTGCGGCCGGACTGGAGGACCAGATTGGCACCCTTACGCTAGGTAAGCAGGCTGACATCATCATGGTACGCACCAGCGGCGTCGCCGTCTTCCCGGTCACGAATGTAACCGGAACGGTGGTGCAGGCGATTGAACGCGCGGATGTGGACACGGTAATGGTGGCGGGGCAGTTACGTAAGCGCGCGGGCCAGTTGATTGACGTGGATCTGGCCGCACTGGAGGCGGATACCACAGCGTCCCGTGATTACCTGCTCAAAGCCAGCGGCTGGCACGTCGATCGCTTCACCGCAGCCTGATGACAGAGCGGCCCGTCGCAGCGGGCCGTATCACACTTTTACGCCTTTCTCGCACAGGAGATTTCCATGCCCGATCTCGCTATAAAGCGGAGCATGCAGGAAAACAACCCGCCCGCGCTGCTTCCCCGCCCGGCTTCGGGCGTTATCGCCGCACTGTTCTTTGGCTATCTGGCGGTTGGCCTGCCATTGCCGATGATTCCGTTATTCATACATGGTCACCTCGGTTTCAGTAACCTCGTCGTGGGACTGGTGATCGGCATTCAGTTTCTGGCCACCGTGCTCACACGTGGCTATGCCGGACGGGTAACCGACCAGCAGGGCGGCAAGCGTTCTGCACTGCAGGGGGCACTGCTTTCGGCGCTGGCGGGTGGGTTGTATCTGACCGCTTCCGCGTCGGATCTATCGCCCACCGCCAGCCTCGGCATCGTCATTGCCGGTCGTCTGATGGCTGGCTTTGGCGAAAGCCAGTTCGTCACGGGGTGTGTCTCCTGGTCGATTGCTTCGGTTGGCCCGCAGCGGGCCGGAATGTCGATGTCATGGACCGGCATTGCCATGTTCGCAGCCCTGTCAATTGGCGCGCCGGTTGGCATGGCGCTGTATCAGCATTACAGCCTCGCGGTGGCCATGATGGCCTGCATTGCTGCACCGGTGCTGGCTGCGCTGATCGTGCTGGGCTCTTCTGCTTATGTGTCGCCGGGAGGCACGCGATTGCCATTTTATCGGGTGATCGGACGCATCTGGCGCGAAGGGCTGGGGCTGATGCTGCAGGGGGTCGGCTTATCCGGACTCACCGCTTTTGCCTCGCTGTACTTTGCGTCACACCACTGGCAGAACGCTGGTCTGGTCATGACAGCCTTTGGACTCGGGTTTATTTCCGTTCGCCTTGTCTTCGGCCATCTGCCTGATCGGATGGGAGGCTATCGCGTGGCAATCTGGTCGCTGACGGTTGAAGCCATCGGCCAGGTCATGTTGTGGCTGGGCACAAATGAATGGACAGCGCTTGCCGGTGCGCTGGTGACCGGACTGGGCTGTGCGCTGGTTTTTCCGGCGCTGGGTGTCGAAGCACTCCGGCGGGTGCCACCGGCCAATCGCGGTAGTGCGATGGGCGCCTTCGTCGCTTTTCTTGATATCGCCTATGGCCTCTCTGGCCCGGCTGCGGGGTTTATCGCTGGCCATTACAGTTATGCAGCCGTTTATCTCTCAGGCGCGTTGTGTGCACTGCTGGGTGCGCTACTCGCGAGTGTCTCCCGCCGCGCCGAATTCTGAATATCACGCAGTGCCGTCAGTCGTGTCTGGCGGCGCACTACTCTGGAGAAGTTCTATGTCTCGTATTTTTATTTCCGGCTCGTCCACCGGCCTGGGCCTGATGACGGCCGAACTGCTGGTTCAGCAGGGGCATGATGTTGTGCTGCACGCGCGTAATATCAGCCGTGCAGAAGATGCCCGCCGCGCTTTACCACAGGCCGAAGCGGTCGTCGTCGGCGACCTCGAAACGATTACGGGGGCGAAGGAAACCGCATCACGTGTTAACGATCTCGGGCATTTCGATGCTGTGATCCATAACGCCGCAGTGGGCTATCGTGAAGCCAGTCGTGTCACCCGGGACGGGCTGCCGCATGTGTTCGCAATTAATACGCTTTCCGCTTACATACTAACCGCATTGATCGCGCGTCCGCAGCGCCTCGTCTATCTGAGTTCTGGTATGCATCATCATGTCGGTGCCAGTCTGGACGATATTCTCTGGCGCAAGCGGCCCTGGAATGGCGCCGACGCCTACGCTGAGAGTAAACTGCATGACGCGATGCTGGCATTTGCCGTAGCGCGTCGCTGGCGGGACGTGCACGTCAACGCTCTGGAGCCCGGCTGGGTGCCCACCAGAATGGGCGGCCCGGGTGCGCCCGATGATATGGACCAGGCGCATCTGACTCAGGCCTGGCTTGCCGCCAGTGATGCTCCGCAGGCAAAGGTAACAGGTAAATATTTCTACCACCTCAAGCGCATGACCGCGAATCCACAGGCCAATGATGTTGCACTGCAGGATCGGCTGCTTCATATCTGTGCTGAGCTTTCAGGTGTTATGTTGCCGGAGTAAGCAGGAAAATTTAACCACCGTTAGTAGAGGACATATCATTCCCGGTCTGATTCCCGACGGTTCTTTGGCCGGCTGTAATTAATCGTACAGCCGGTTAATAAAGCACTTCATCCTTCAGTTATCTACTTTGCCCGATTGGTACTTAACCGGATTGTGAACCCTTGATGTTCACTCTGCGCAAACATCAGATCACTTCATTCAAATAACATTACTCTTAATAACTGAGCGTAAACCACTCTTCATCAGTTAACGTAGCGCCTTTTCTAAACGCTCGTTTCCGGAACTCCGCAGTCGGCAGGAAATCATCAGGTCCGCTATGAGCGAAAAGCGGACCTTCAGACTATTTATTTAACATCAATATGGGTTTAAGTAAGCGCCCGCACTTATAGTAACTGTCAATTGCCTCCCGCCATTGATTCGACGTAAAAAGCTGATACTCGTTCAGTTCACTTTTGCGGAGTAGTCGCCAGATATCGCTGAACTCAAGCTGCCAGTCGCCATTACTGAAATCATCAAGATAATTACGGATATGAAACCAGCTTGTCGCAGGCGAGGCTGGCTGGATTTTATAGGGATGACCCGAAAGTAAACCGTAAGAAACAAACCTTCCATCTCTCTTCATATTGCCCAGCAAAAACTCAGCAAGCGAACCGCCGACGGCGTCATAAACAATATCACTGCCTTTGGCACACCTTGTAAGATGTACCGTATCATTCTGCTGTAAGGGTGTAATACCACAGCGTTGAAGTTTACTTTTATGGTGTGGGGACCGATAAACACCATACACACAAGAGGCACCCAGTTGCAGAGCCCATTGGCCCAACAGAAGAGCACAATCTGAGCCAGCGGCAGTGAGTATTATGTTTTTTTTGGTAGGCGGGTAATCGCGCAGCATTAACCGGGCTGCTAAAGGGTTAATGTAAGCTCTTGATGCCAGGATATCATCAATATCATCAGGAACCTGAATAGCCATCTCAGGAAGACAGTCAGTATATGTCTGCCAGGTCCCCTCACCGCGTAAGGGTAATACCCGCCGCCCCAGAAACGATGAAAATTCTGCTGGCGCTTCAATAACCACTCCGACACCTTCATATCCTGCAATCCCGGGTAAAGTCACCCGGTGTCGGTATGCTCCTGAGATGGGAATTAAATCAGACGCATTCACCGGCGAGTACAACATTTTCACACGCAGATGATGCACTGAACATTTTTCCTTCAATACACTTTCAGGTTGCAGAACTCGGTCTGGTTTGCCAAATTCCCGGTAAATAAGTGTTTTATTAATCATTATCGCAACTAAACTATGTATTTTTAGACTTCATCATTATGAGTATTGTCCAAGCGGACTATCCATTGGCAACCCTTCATGGCGGCCCTTCCCGATGAAAAAGCAGTATAGTGTTTCTGAGAAATATCCTCATCAGTTCAACTTCAGCAGCCAGCCCCAACCTAATTTATGAGCCATATTCATAAACACTAGAAGTTTATGACTATTATCGAATCAATACACCTCTGCTAAGATTTCCTCGTTCTGGTACTGGTCCTTGAGAGAAGGATATTACTGGCATCAGAATCCAGCTAGCTCAATATGAACAATGCAAATCAATTTTTTCAGGAGAGTAAAATGACCGATAACATCAAAGGCAAAGTCGTTGTAATCACCGGTGCATCCAGCGGCATGGGTGAGGCAGCTGCACGTCATCTCGCTGAAAAAGGGGCTAAGGTTGTGATGGCCGCGCGGAGAATAGACCGCATAGAGGCTATTGCGAGTGAACTCCAAAAGCAGAATAAAGAAGCCATCGCCGTCGCAACCGATGTGACGAAACTGGATGACGTCAATAACCTCATTCAGATCGCAGTTGACACATTTGGACGTGTGGATGTGCTGATCAACAATGCCGGTCTGATGCCGCTTTCCCGCCTGGACCAGGGAAATGTTGATGAATGGAATCAGATGATTGATGTCAACTTACGCGGAGTTCTGCATGGGATTGCAGCGGTACTTCCTCATATGAAATCACAAAAAGCAGGCCACATCATCAACACTGCATCAGTTGCTGCACATCTGGTGTTCCAGAGCTCAGCCGTCTATTCAGCGACAAAATTTGCTGTCCGGGCTTTGACCGACGGTTTACGTCAGGAAATGGCGGCACATCACATCCGTGTCACGTTAGTGTCTCCCGGTGCTGTTAAAACAGAACTGCTGGAGCATATAACAGATGAAGACGTGAAGGCGGCAAATCAGGATTACGTCGAGAACGTCGGCGTGCCAGCGGAAACCTATGCTCGTATGGTGGCTTTCGCAATTAACGAACCAGAAGATGTTGGCGTCAGTGAAATCATTTTCAGACCAACAGCTCAGGAATTATAAGCTGTTGACGTCTAGTCTTAAATTCTGATTGTCCAGTTATTCTGGTCGGGCCCGCAATAGCGGCCCCGACCAATTGAGGTTTCAGACAATATCGTCAGGCATATAAAAAGCCGGATTATGATTTTTACTCATGCGATGACAGCTCCTGCAACTTAAGAAACGGTAGCTTTTTCAGACTGACGATTACCCAGCAGAGTGTCACCGCCGCCGCCGCATAAGCGACTAACCGTAAGCCCTGAGTCATGTCATCGCCA
This sequence comes from Phytobacter palmae, assembly GCA_900112785.1. Lineage (GTDB taxonomy): Bacteria > Pseudomonadota > Gammaproteobacteria > Enterobacterales > Enterobacteriaceae > Phytobacter > Phytobacter palmae. The sequence goes on from FONB01000019.1 coordinate 11,835, forward strand.
CCCGTGCTCAGGATAAGCCCAAAAACGGCGACTCCTGTTACGCCTCCCATTTGCCTTGCACAGTTAAAGTACGCCGAGGCAGACCCCGCAGTACTTTGTGTTGCCTGCGACAGCACGACATTGGTCATGACTGGCATAGCAAATGACGTCCCGCTCCCCAGGAGAATCATCGGTATGAACAACTGGTCAGCAGTCCAGCCTGGTGTAATGAAGAAAATTATCGCAAACCCTAGCATGCTGATCAGGCTTCCCAGGATGGAGAGTGTCCGAACAGAGAACCACGCTGAAAACCATTTTGAACAAAAATTAACGAGAGCGGTTAATGCCATCATCGGCATAAATGCGATACCTGTTTCAAGGGCCGATAAATGTAGTCGGTTCTGAAAGAAGATGCTGAAAATAAAGACAGCCCCGTAGAACACCAGGTTACACAGAAACCCAACGACCACTGCGCTGACTATCAATGGATTATCTCTGACACCTTTCGCAATAACGGGATTTGTTGAACGGTTATCGACGCGATGAAAAACCGCCATTAGCGCGACGCCCAGCACCAGGGAGGTTAGAATTACAGGGTTCGCCCAGCCATAATTCCCGGCTTCAGTCAGCGTAAAGGTCAGCATTGCCAGCCCAAGTATGATAAACCCCTGACTGGAGAGATTCATTTTGATGCTGGATTGCGGGCTCGCTGGTCCCAGACGCTGAATCACTATTACGCTCAACATCCCCAGGGGAAAGTTGATAAGAAACAGGCTTTTCCAGCCAAAAAACTTAATCAGCAGCCCGCCAGCAACCGGACCTGCCACAAGCGCAAGAGAACCGGCAGCCGCCCACATCGCAATGGCGGATGCGCGTTCACGCGGATCTGAGAAATACTGGCGAAGAAGAGTCAGTGAGCTGGGCAATAAAAGTGCAGCCCCTATCCCCTGTATCCCGCGGGTAAAATCAAGCCAGTAGATAGTCGGTGCCAGCGCACAACATACAGATGCAGCGATGAAAAGCAGCACCCCGCTTATAAAGGTTTTTTTAGAACCGAAGCGATCAACAATGCTACCGGAACTCAGCATCAATGCAGCAAAAACGAGTGCGTATGCATTAATAACCCATTCCAGATCCGAAACCGCAGCATCGTAGGCTTCCTTAAGCGAATGTAACCCAACATTGACTATGCTTACGTCAAGCTGGACAAGAACGATCCCCAGGCAGGATGCCGCAGTAAATAACCGCTTGCTGGCCCGTGTAATAGACATTTTATTTTTCCCGTTGATAGATGTCTTTTCGTCGCTGACGAAAAAGATCATTTATTTCAGTTCTGCAGCCTTGCCCTGAGTCAGGGCAAGGAACCAGCTGATATGTGCGGGAAATGATAACCTTCCTGACTGAGACTGATAATAATCAAGAATCCATAATACATTCGTGAAAGTATCACTACTACAAAGTCATGGGAATATCAGAGGCTTTTATGCTGGTAAGGGCGAAGAGGGTATACGGGCCCTTCCCGATATTGAGCCCGATGTGCCGTGGGCGATATCCCATAAACACGCTTGAAAACGGTACTGAAGGTACTTTCATTAGCATAGCCAAGTCTGAAAGCCAGATGTTTAACCGGCTCGCTGCTGAGCCTTAGCGCCCTGCTGGCGATATGCATCCGCCAGTGCGTGAGGTAACTCAAAGGTGTAGTTCCTGTCGCCTCGCTGAACCGCCGCGCGAAGCCTGCCCGCGACATACCAGAAATGTCCGCTAATTCAATCAGTTGCCAGTTCTTTTCCGGGGTTGTATGCATAGCTTCCACGGCTTTAAGAATTCGTGGTTCTTTCAATGCCCCCATCCAGCCGCTCAGGCCTGAGTCTTCAGACAATATCCAACCGCGAATACCCTCTATCATAATGAGCTGCATCAGATGATTTCCTGCCAGTGACGCCCCCGGAAGTCGAGATAAATTTTCCTCATGAAGTCGGGCCATCAGCCAGTATAACGTTGAGGAAGATTCTGTCCCTGTCTTAATCGGGATTAGCACAGGAAGCACGCTCAGTAATTGACTGGCTGGCATCGGATCAATCTCCATTTTACCGGCCAACAGGATGCTGTCCTCACCGCCGTAATCCGCAATACCATTGCGTCGCTGATACGGGACGCTCTCCGAAGGGACGGCAGTCAGACCAGGGTCTGTTGCCATTATAAAGGGGGCTGAGCGTGTCAGAATAAGTCCGTCACCTGGATTCAATCTGAGCCATTCCTTTTCCGCTTCCAGACGAAACCACAGGTATCCTTTGCGAATGGAGATAAATTTCATTCCGGTGAAGCCCGGATAACGCATAGACCAGCAAGAACCTGCGGACTGGCCGCTGGTGATGTAACTGCTTGCTGACAGCAGTTGCAGAACATCAGATAATGGGTCCATTGAGACTCTCGGATAAGTAATCGTTATTAGCCAATATTAAAATACCATTTTCCCTCTTTCCCATATAACCCATTGAGATCCGAAATACTTCTCTGTAAGGCGAAAAGAGTATGATTTAGTCATATTTTTCTTTTTTCGAAAAAGAGTTATGTCCGCTACTGGCACTGAGCGGACCAGCCCGAAAATCGATGTCAGCTGTGAGCGAAGTGCTGACATTTCTAACAGCATTCCGTGTGAATCAACGGGGAGCAGATCAATTTACACCTGCATTTAAGGAAGAAGCCATCCATCAGATAACGGAACACGGTTATTCCATCGCCGAAGTTTCTGACCGGCTGGGCGATTCAGCATTATGCCTGAGAGTTGATGGAACTCATTGGCCAGGAAAAGTTAAAATGTCCGTTCATGAAAGTAGGTCGGAATAAAGAATGAGTCTTGACTTCGTGCTGGTAAAAGCAAAGGGGATCGTGAATTCGATCGGTGAACTCGAGCAGGACAGTTCCTTCGCGCGAGCAAACTACAAGGCATACGCAGAACAACTATTCCCTGGACTTATATGGCAGGCGGAAGACACCGCCATCGTCGGTGGGACGGGTATGTTTATTGATGTATCCCTCTCAGATGCGACGTTACATCTTGGTCTTAGAGGCCGCGGTGACATCCTGACAGCCATTAGCAAGATTGCCGTTGAAGCTGCAATGGCGGGCATCGTAGTAATTGACGTACAAACGTCGGAAATCCTCGCAGTTGAGGCTCTGCGCTCTTCAGACTATCTTTCCTGGTATCGATCTATCTTTGTAGTCAACTAGCTGTAGCGACCTGCGTTTATAAATGCTCAAACCCATATTTAGGCGTTCTACGCTGGCCCCCTTTTATTTAACAAAGGATGATGTTGGCTACGTCCGCCCTTAGCACATAGCTGCCCAAAGGCAGGGCTTAAAGGGCAGATATGAGCGATCAGCGGATGTCCGGATCAGAATACTAAGAAGCTGAACACAGGTCTGCTGACGAGGCTCAGGTATCCTCCAACAATACTCGTCTGCTCATATACCTTACAGGCGTCCCGATAGGTCGGGATTTCAGCCCTATTTAGCAAAACGGCAGAGCTGGTAGGCTCTGCCGAACCGTCAGGGGCGATGTTCTGAGCCTGTGGCTGGAGCCAATGGCAAGACTGCATCTACAACCGGCCCTGACTTGTTATGATTTACTGCATATGGAATATCTGCATCCGTAAGTTCGATCCACCTTTAATAGCATTCAGACAATCCCTGATGGGTTTGAAATACGTATCCGCCAGCCCTTGTCCGCCCCCTGTTCCAATATCTGCGTGGCGATACCGTGCTCAACGCGTTGAGTGCCGTCATCTGAGGTCGTCGTCAGCGACCAGTCGATGAGAGCGAGAACGAGATCACCAGCAGAGATGAGAGCGCGTATCTGGTTCCTGATAACCGGCCGTGATGATGTCAGCGCGATTAAAGCCATCCGTAGTGCTTCAGGATTACTTTCAATAACAGTTCCATCAGTCATTTTCATGGTGGCGCGGTTACTGAAAACAGACATTAAGTTATCAATTTTTCCCGCATTAAATGCTTCATCAAAGGCGGCGATGGTTTCACCAGGTGAGTGATAAACCGCGGCACTCTTTTCAATCGATGCAGCGAAGGCAGCCAGGTGACTGGCGATCACACCGGGTGATTCAAGCGGTGAAAGGTGTCCCGTTCCGGGAATAATATACATCGCTGCGTGAGGAATACGGGGTAGCAACTCTCTTTGCAAAGTTTCCGGGGTATCGACCCGGTCCAGTTCCCCTGAGATGACTCTGACCGGAACATTAATGGAGGCGACTTCCCGGGTGATGTCCTCGCTGATCGCTACACCGGGCCAGCCTGCTTTGGCTCCGGCTGACGCTCTTAAACTGTCCTCGATGACCTGCTCACGAAGCGCAGGACTGAGCGGCCGCGCCGTCAGGACATTATCGATGACAAACCCGACTGATTCGCGGCTGTTATAGGCGCTGGATAGTCTGTCGCGCTCCTCTGAGGAAAGCAGCATGGGGGAAGGTGGGGAGGGTGCAATGAGAACCAGACCCTCAAGCCCTTCGGGCTGGCGCGATGCCATCAATTGGGCGACCTTCCCCCCCATCGAATGGCCAACCAGAATGTAGCGTTTAAGCTCAAGCGCCGAAATAACGCCTTCGGCATCCCGGGCAAGGTCTTCAATCCTGTATCCGGATTCGGGAGCGTCTGACAAGCCCCAGCCACGATGATCAATGGCAACCGTGCGGTAGCGGTCTGGTAACTGACCTGTCACGCTCTCCCATGTACGGGATGAGCCGCCATAATAGTGCAAAAAAACCAGCGCAAGTTCACCGCTGCCCTGTAGCTGTACATTGATACCCGTATTGTTCACGTTAATTTTCATTGTTTCACACCTCCTGAGGAATGAAAACAATGTTAATCACAGCCTCAATTAATGATAATCCGTGAAATAATATCGATAGACGATACTCAAATTATCGAATGGCGGGATTTATGGACAGATTTATCAGCATGCAGATTTTTATGTCGGCAGTGGAAGAAGGAAGTTTTGCGGCGGCTGCAAGACGTTTTAAGCTTTCAGCGGCAATGGCAGGAAAACATGTCAGTGCTATTGAATCCGATTTAAATGCACGACTTATTCAGCGTTCAACACGTCGTCTGAGCCTGACGGATGTGGGGCAGCGATATTATGAACGTTGCAAAGTTATTCTTGAGGCTGTGGAAGATGCGAACAGAGAAGCGAGAGATGTCCAGGCAACACCGCGCGGGTTACTTCGCATTGCTGCGCCGGTCGCCTTCGGTGCAATGTATCTTGGTGCGATCGTGTCACGCTATCTGGAACAATTTCCGGAGGTCAGTCTGGATGTTGTGCTTGAAGATAAATACGCAGACCTGCTTGAAAATCGAATTGATGTTGCCATCAGGGTTGGGAGTCTTGACGATCCGTCGCTGGTTACCCGGCGGCTGGCGCCCTGCAAGATGGTTTTATGTGCATCACCAGAGTATCTGAAAAAACATGGCACACCAGAGACGCCGGAAGATATTTCCCGCGCACCGCGTCTGGCGTTCAGCCAGGCGGTTTCAGCGGGAGACTGGACAATTTGCCACCCTGACGGCAGCCTCCACCGTATCGAAAGTGCATGCCGAATCACGTCCAATAATATTCAGTTACTTCTGGAATCCGCCCTGGCAGGAACAGGCATAGCATATGGTCCCAGTTTTGTTTTTTGTGAGCATATAAAACAGGGCAGACTGATTGAGCTGCTGCCAGCGTACAAGACAACGGAACTTACCATTCAGGCAGTGTATCCCAGTGCGATACGCATTCCTTTCAAGGTTCGTAGCTTTGTAGATTTCATTGCCGAAGCTTTAAGAGATACACAGCTGTAAAGAGAGAAAAAATGAAATATACGTTCAGTAATGTCAGCTTTGGCACAAAGCGGAAAAACCGACTGAACAGCATGGCCGCTGTGAGCGAAGAGCGGAAGTAGTCACTTTTATGGTCTGCTCCCACAAAAGTGACTACAGGAACAGTTGCTATTCAATCCTGTGGCAAATGGCGTTCATGCCGGAGATGCGAATGATCTGTCACAGAAAGACTCAGGCTCGCAAAGTAAGATAGTTATGGAGAATGCGTATGGGTTTCAGCCATTTAATAGCGAAGTGTTGCGTGTATTAGCGGATGATGGCAGCCCAATAGCTAAAGATAAGCTTAGAGAGTACACCTTTAAAAGGAAGTGAAAAATGGAGAGATACTTATTAGATATAACCGATAGTTACGAGCGATTTATCTGTATGAGTAGTGATGTCGGATTACGGCATTACATTTCCTTTCCCGAAATATCTTCATGGGGGAATGATAAATTTGTTGTAACTCTTGAGAATATCGAAGTAAATATGTATGAAGATATTTGGTTTTCTCCAGTTGTAAATCAGAATCCAAATAGCATAATAGCTTCATTGTTAAAAGAAGTGGATATTAGTCAACCGGAGTGTATATTCACTGTAGTATTAAAGCGTGCAAGGGTTATTATGGATAAAAAAAGTATCTTTATGTTATTGCAAAATGGAGGGGAAAAACATTTTCACTCTGATGATCGTGGTTTTGATGTCGGTGATAAATACATTTTACTTGCTGGAAGAAGTGCAGATTACCATGATACCATGGTATGGTTAAGAATTATTGCCACAGGGAAATTATTCCTGGAGTTCTATGAGTTTGATATAATAGCCCAGACCACTGAACTTAACAACAACATATCCATTGAGTCTGCGAAAGCATTGAATAAAGCACAAGAGTTATTTATCGATCTCAAAAAAAGAGATTTTAATGTTTTGCGTTTAAATGGGGTGCAAAGTCCTTTTCATGATCATGCCTACCTTTCTCGCTTTTTTAATTATAGCGAAAATAATAATGTAGCGATTAAATCTTATTATGTAGAAGAGTAATTGGAAAAAGAACTATATAATTAAAAAAGAGTATTTAAACGTCTGCAAAACTGTTTTTCCAGAATCCAGGTGCAAAGCACCGGAACCGATGCAGCAACCGATAAATGGAGGTGAATAATCTCTCTCGACGTCTGGGTATAAAAGATCTCAGCCATTTGAATGAGGATCAGAAGCAAACCATTTCGGCACTGGCGACGCTGGCATCTGGGCTTGCGGGTGCCTTGACAGGAGACAGCGGTGCAAATGCTGTCAGAACCGCTGTGAGCGAGAAACGGACGTTAATCTCCAAACCCGGACAGACCTATTTTCATACTGCACGTTGCAGAATTTCACCGGGCAGACCATCAAAATCCCTGAATTCAAGCGTGATAAAATGGTTATTCATCAGTATCTTTTTTGATGCCAGATTTGCAGGATCGATAATCGCAATGAGCGAAGATATTTCAGGATTTCTGCGGGCTTTCTCAATCAGTAATCCGGCAACCTGGCTTGCAATACCACGCCCCCAATACTCCGGCAGCAGCATATAGCCAAGTTCTGCGGTCTTCGGTTGATCAGCCACAGATGCCAGTTTGGCGAGACCAATAAAATTACCATTCTGATCGTCCGTGATTCTGTAATAACCCAAATCGGAATAGCGAGCATTGTCATCGAGTATGAGTTTGAAATCATGAGAAGCCTCATCACAGGGAACGGCACACTCTGTGATCATAGCCATAACATCTATATTGCTGACGAGTTTAAAATAATCCGAGAAATGTATTTCAGAAAACCGCTCTAATAACAATCCCATTCATTACCTCGTAAAACTATTAGCGAATTTAAATATTGATGTACCAGAATAACACTTTTTCACATATGTTCGCTCCTGGCACGAAGCGGAGAGAACTTTAGCATCGCAATGCACCATAAACCAGAAGTGCACTCTGTAGTGCTGAAAGCAGCTTGCTGTTTGAGTAAACGTTAGGGCAATCTGTGGAGCCAGACCTGATACATGGAGCTATGCCAGATGGATATGATGCTAAAATTTATGCTCTCTCAGTATGCTCAACTGCCTGTCCCACAGGACATTCTCCATAGCTGGCTTGAAAAATGGATTTCTGAGCAGGAAAGATATTGTGTGGATAGCACCTTTTCAGCACGGTTCCCGTGGAAAGAAACTGGCCTACCACAGGACTATTTTTTACAGCGAAAACTCAATATTGATGGGCAGCAGTTTCTTACTGGTCCGCGTTACCGTGGGGGCGACATCAATAGCCCTTTCATTGATCTTGTCGCATCGGACTCCAGCATAGATTGTTCTGTACTCAAATCTATCTGCCAGGAGTGGGCGCAGTTGAAGCCGCAGTACATTCGAATCCTCACGCCCGGCCACCAAAAAATTCAGGGTATAACAGATCAATTCATCTATGCATCCTGCCTGTCAGGTGCCTCAGAATATCAGGATGACACAGTAACCCTGAGACCGGCTAAATACGCCGATTTTGAATGGTGTCGAAAGGCGCTGATGGATGCCTGGCAGTATTCGCTGTTAGCTATTCCAGCCTTAAGAGGCAACCAGTGCTCTGTCGATGACGAAGAGCTCCGTGATCATATTTCAGAAGGCGATGCGCATATTGTTTACGAAGAGGGAATTCCTGTTGGACTGATAATTTGCGAAGAAGGAGGCGTCGCTTTTTTAAATGGCTACCGGATTTCGGAAGAGGTTATCCTTCCTGCCTTTCGCGGGCGTTCTCTGGCTTCCCGGGCTCAGCGCCTGCTTTGTAACCGTCTTAACCACTCCAGCCGGGAACCCATCTTGATGACAGGCACTATCCTTGCGGAAAATTTGCCGTCAATAAAGACGGCTGTAAAAGCGGGGCGGACATCTTTTCTCAGATACGAATTTTTACCTGCGACGTTCAGTTAATCGACTGAACAGGAACGTTAAACCTGTTGCCGGGTGTTGATATGAAATATGTCTGTATGGCCATTCTCTTTCTGGACAATGCAGATAAAGTCTGTAGCGTTAAGGCCTGCCAGGCGCGAGAAGTGGACAAAGAGAACACCCACCGCGTATATCATTGAAGCCCTTTATTATGTCAGCAGTATCTGGTAAGTCTGTGGCTCCTTGTCAGGCATAACGGTGTTGAATATGCTGGCATTGATTAAGTCATTAACCTGAGAAAATCATGAAAAAATCGATAGTTCCTGATGAGTTCCAGCATTATTTCAATGACTGGCATTTCTCCCCCATCATCGAAGCTGATGGTACGGTATATCTTTCAGGTGTTACTGCCGCACGTAAGGACAAACCTATAAGTAAGCATCCTGAAGAACAATTCCACGATGCGTTTTATAAGCTTGGCGTTTATTTAAAAGCTGCCGGTTTAAACTATGAAAACATCCTTGAGATGACCACCTTTCATATTGATCTCAAAAAACATATAGACGTTTTTTCTAAAGTAAAAGATGAATATATAAAGGCTCCATACCCGGCATGGTCAGCGATTGGCGTATCGGAATTTATTCCAGAAAATGCACTGGTGGAAATGCGGATTGTGGCAAAAAGGTAGTTCCGCGTGTGTCCAACAATTGATAACAATATCCGCTTCTGGCGCAACGCAGACGACGCAGGACTGGCCGTCCGCTTTGAGCGAGAAGTGGAAGCAGGCATTTTTGCCTGGGCTGGCCCACGACGCAGATAAATCCTGTGCTCATGACGAGGGCGGTTTGAAGGCCTCTGGACTGACACCGCTGAGAGGGCTGTGGCTCCGGGACCGGTTGTAGAACACGTCAATGTGATCGAAGATATTGCCACGGGCCAGATCCGAGTTTTGTTGATCCGTTCTTTGATGCTTTCTTCGTTAACAGTAGCAAGATTGTCGAAATAAAAGAGTACCGCTCTCAGCAGGGCGGTACGCTCACTTTAGCGAAGGCCGCAGCTATGTTTTTGCGGTTTATGATGTCAGCCGATAGTGCGACTGCACCAGACCCGAAGGGAAGCTGCGGCTTGATAACAGAGTCAAATCTATATCCCCGTTCAGGGATCCGAACAACGGTTTTCCTGAACCGAGCAGGACAGGAACGGTGGTGATAACGATATCGGAGACCAGACCTTCGCGCAGGAACGACTGTATTACCTGCCCACCATCGATATAGACGCGATGTGCGTTCTGCCCCTTGAGGTCAGCCAGTACCTCTGCTGGCGTGCGGCATGAGAACTGCACTTTGCCCTTTAGTTTCTCGGGTACGGGGAGATCGGTTAGCTGTCGGGAGAGCACCAGCACGGGGCGATCATAAGGCCATTCGTCAAAGGTTAGTACCTTCTCATAACTGCCCCGGCCCATAACTATCCAATCCTTGTCCGCGATGAATGCGGCATAACCATGATCTTCTGTCGGGTCATCGCGCTGCAACAACCAGTCGATATCGCCATCCTGTCGGGCGATATAACCATCAAGACTGACCGCGATAAAAACATGTGTGGTGACCATCGAGTGCTCCGTATTCAGATTGCATATATCTCGTTGAGTTCAGGGATGTTGGCAATATTGACATACCCTCTGTGGAAAAACGTAGCATGAGAGTAGCAACGTCACCTTTATGAATTAGGGCAAAAAGTCGCGTGGCGTCGAATCCAGTATGGAGCGAAAAGCCGCGGTAAATGCAGCCGGGCATGAGAAACCAAGCTGATAAGCGACCTGTTTGATTGAGATGCCATTTGCGAGGAGATCTAACGAAGCGCAAATCCTGGCTCTTTGCTTCCAGGTTCTGAAACTAAATCCAGTATCCTTAATAAACAATCGCGAAAATGTACGCTCAGACATGGTGGCGATAAAAGCCAGATCGCTCAGCGATGCTTCCCAGCGATGATTAACCAACAGTTCTCTGGCTGCACAGGCTAGCCGTTCATCATGCGGCATTGGAAGCTCCGCAGCTAAAGGGGGAGCCTCGCTGAGAATTTCCAGAAGCAACAGGGCCATTTTTCGTTGGCTCGGTCTGTTGTAGTCATTACTGAATAGCCCGGCGATCAGCTCTTTCACCAGTGCTGTAGCAGTAATCACATGCACCTGGTTACTCTTCGTAAAATTCGCACATTCAGCGATAAGGTTGCGGCTGAAATAGACGGCCCGCAGGTCTGTATGTGAAAGCAGGTTGTAACTATGGATCTGAAGAGGCGGTAGCCATAATGCGCGCTGAGGCGGTATGACCCAACGATTACTCTCTGTTTCAACCAGCATAACCCCTCTGGTGGCAAAGAGCAGTTGCCCCTCAAGGTGGTGATGAGGAGGGTCTGTCTCTCCGCGCTGATAGCTTATCGCGGTGCCTGACCAGCCTGTAGCTTCATCATGTCTTGGCGCTTTATCTATACTACCTGGCATTTCAGATTTAGCCCCTGCAATTATGATATCGAAACCGGAACCATCCGCAGTAAGGCCTTAATGGATGGGGGAGGTATTTCTGATGCAGATTATCACAGGTATTACAGGAACATAGCCTAATGCGAGTACACTTTATCGTACATGAAAGTTTTGAAGCGCCGGGCGCCTATGAAACATGGGCCAGAAGCCACGGCCATGATGTGACCTTTTCACGCGTATATGCAGGGGATGTGCTGCCGTCTGACGCTGAAGGCATCGATTTTCTGATCGTTATGGGCGGCCCGCAAGATCCCGCCACTACTCTGGAGGAGTGCCCGCACTTCGATTCCAAAGGCGAGCAGGCGCTCATTCATTCTGCTGTTAATACCGGTAAGGTCGTGATTGGCATCTGTCTCGGATCACAGCTGATCGGTGAAGCCCTGGGGGCGTCGTTCGCTCACAGCCCTGAAAAAGAGATTGGTAAATTCCCGATCACACTGACAGAAGAGGGCAGCAAAGATGAGTTGTTTTCTCACTTTGCGAAGTCGCTTAAAGTCGGTCACTGGCATAACGATATGCCGGGTCTGACGGCGGATGCAAAAATCATCGCCTACAGCGAGGGATGCCCGCGCCAGATCGTTTCATACTCGGATCGTGTCATTGGTTTTCAGTGCCATATGGAACTGACACCGGAAATTGTGGAATTGCTGATTGAGCATTCAGAGAAAGATCTGAACCGCGCCGCGGACTATCGCTTCGTTAATACCCGAGAAGAGCTTCGTGCGCATGATTACAGCGAAATGAACCAGGCGCTATTTGGCTTTCTGGATAAACTGGAAGCACGTTACAAATCAGCGTAACCCCGGAATAAAGCCCGGTGATGCGTTTATCCGGGCATTTTTCAAGGTTTGCTACGCGTAAATGGACGTACCCTGCAATCAGCACCAACTTTGCGTAGCCAGAATATCCACCATCAGGATCATAAAAGCTCACCAGCGAAAGCGGCGAGCCTGCTTGCTTATCAGCGTATGACGCTAACGTTTTCCAGTTTTACCGGGGTTTCAGGTTTATCACCCACTTGCATAGAGACCGGGACAAAGACGTTAAATTCTTGCAGCCAGGCAAGTTTAGTACTGCTTTCCCGCTGTCCTTCGGTCGTATCATGACACTCAACTAACAGATACTTCCCGGTAAACTCTGGTGTAATGCTGCTTGCGTCACCTTCTTTCGTTACGTCGCAGCGTAACGTTGAAGCCGTAACTTTCTTGTCGGCATCAATACTGTCCCATTGCGCCTGATAGTGCTGGTCTTTCGCTAACGGGAAATGCAGATCCGTCTGCAATTTGTTAAGCACTGACGCCCCATGACTGATGGACATTGCGAACTTAAGTTGTAGCTGATTAGCCAGCGTTAAACGTTGTACGGTCCAGATACCATATTCCTCTAACTTGCGGATATAACCATCTGGTTGCACATCCAATTGTACTTTGACCTTCCCGAACGCGCTGGCTTCGGTATAACGAATCTGTTTAAAACGTGCCTGCGCCCAGGGTTTGATAATGGATTGTGCCTGCTGCTCAATTCCGGCAGGGAGGGGATATTTATTCAGCCATTGCGGATTGTTATTACTCAGATCGGGCATTGTTGGCCCCATCAGCGTTGATGCTTTTTTGTTAGCGGCAGGTACGAAATGTCCGTCGGCGGAGAATATTTTGCCGGCTGGTAATTGGCAGAGCTGCGCGAAACGTTGTGCCTTTTCAGGGCTAATAGTGAAGCTACTCTTGCGGCGAATAATATCAGCAGTGATGAGTGAGTCCGTAACGCGTCCATCGCTATCGAAGTTCATTGCAGCGACAGCGTCGCCCTGATGGGTTTTACAGTTGTAAATGTAATGTTCAATTTTTAATACCAGCGGCGCATCGTAAGGTGGTTCCCAAATGATATCTGCAAAGTCATATCCCATGCGTACCGATAAAATATCACCCTTGCGCTGAATGCTATTAACATCGACAAGTTCGGTAATGCCCGTTGCAGAGGTGGCTGATAATTTTTCCCATCGCGCCTCCTTTATCGGTAGCTCGCAAACCTTGCGGATATCCTCTGCCGTCATTTGCTTATCATCCTGTGCCGGCCCATAGCGGAGGTAGCTGTTGCCGTAAAAGCGGGCTTTGGTTAACCCCTCCTCGTTAAGTAAGTCCCTGTACAGAACTTGTGCCTGGCCCTGCCGGCAATCAACGGAACGCCATTGCTGCGCTGTTTTGCCGTTATTAAAGTTTAAGGACAACATGTAATTCACACGATCATGAATTCTGGTGACAGATAAGGAGTTCATACTCACATCTGTCACCGCAACGTTATCTGCAGCCTGAACGAAAGACATCGGCAAGAGAGTGAGAAAAAAAAGCGGGCGCATTAAAGAGGGTATTCTGTACATACATGTTCCTTCATATATCAATTAAGAAATAACACTATCGGCATCAAGGCGTAAATTATTAGTCTGACTTAAATGTGTACCTGAGAAAACAAGCCAGCTCAGCGATGAAGATAAAACGCGTTACGCTTATCATCAGGCTGAACATCTGACACAACTGCGGCGTTATGGGCTGGTTCTGGCGCGTAACCGAGAGGTTGTCGAAGAACTCGTTCAGTCTGTCTGTTTCCGTGTGCCTGAAAAAAGCGCGCAGTTCACCCTGGCACCCGCATTGACAGTTGGTTATTCATCATCCTCCACGCCATCTGGATTTCAGAAATACGTGCCCGCCGTGTTTTTTATTCGTTTCCAGCTACACATTGATTAACACTGGCAAAAATTAACAGTGCCTGCTTCGGGCGCTTTACAGACGAACCCAGTGACCTCGCCGCCGCGCTCTGCTGTCCGGGCCAGAAATCGCCCCCCAGAGTGCTTCGTGCAACTGCGCCTGGTGCGGAGACATTGTTTAAACATCAGAAAAGGGTCCTGGGCCTGACAGTTTTTAAGCAAAATACCAGCCATTGATGTTAATTTTTGCTGTAAGGTAAAGGTTGTGTTGTCGTTCAGTCTCTCTTCTCAATCGTGATGTCAGGTCTTATGGAGTCTGTACTGTGAATGCGAAATTAATTGAGCCTTTGATGTCAGATTTATATTTGCTGGAGCCTTTGGATAAATCGCATGCGTCCGGTATGTATGCCGGCTTGTCTATTGAATCGGATTATAAATATATTCCATCCAACCCGCCGGCAAGCCTGGCTGAGTTGATAGCGCGTTATGAGAGAGTTTCACAGCGGCATTCGCCAGATAAACGCGAAATATGGCTAAATTGGGTCATTATAAATCGTAAATCGGGCGCGTACCTGGGATACGTTCAGTCGACCATTATGACTGATGAGTGCTGGGCATATATTGCTTACCATGTGTTTGGGGCGTATCAAAGAAAAGGGGTGGCAAAACAGTGTGTGCGCATGTTGATAGATTATTTATTTAATCATTATAACTTGTCTCATGTCGATGCATTGATCGACTCCCGGAATCTGGCCTCTGTTCGTTTAATGGAATGTTTGCAACTCAAAAAAATTAATGAGTTAAAAGATGCGGATTTTTTCAAAGGATCTACAAGCGATGAATTTCATTACAGAATTTTTAACAGTGAATGGGCGATGAAGACGTGTAGTTATGGCTCTGAGTCACAGGATGATGAGAATATATCGCCATGGGGTAGGGGGCGATAAATAAAGTGTGATTTTTACATCCTCATCCGTTCAGCTAATTTTTTTGAGACTCAGAAATTCCCTGTAGCTATTTTACTTTTAAACCAGGCTTTCCATTGCCTGTATTACTAAACCAGTACTTTCAGATAACAGAAATCGATACCGCTTCGACTGGCGCGACATAACATCACGCTGATAAAACAGGCATCCAGCAAGGACAGTAACCGGACGCCCGGAAAGGCAGGGAACGTTACAGGCCCAGCTCAGATAAACCTGGATGGTCATCCGGACGGCGTCCCAGAGGCCAGTGGAACTTGCGCTCACTCTCTTTGATAGGCATGTCATTGATACAGGCGTAGCGATGATGCATCAGCCCGTCTTCACCAAATTCCCAGTTTTCGTTCCCGTAAGAACGGAACCAGTTACCGGAGTCATCGCGCCACTCATAAGCGTAGCGGACCGCAATGCGGTTACCGTCAAACGCCCAGAGTTCTTTGATGAGACGGTACTCCAGCTCTTTTTTCCACTTACGCGCGAGGAATTTCCTGGCTTCTTCACGATCATTGGCAAACTCTGCGCGGTTGCGCCATTTGGTATCCAGAGAGTAGGCAAGGGATACTTTTTCGGCATCGCGGCTGTTCCAGCCGTCCTCAGCAAGCCTTACTTTTTCAATTGCTGATTCGCGGGTGAACGGCGGAAGGGGCGGACGGACTTGTGAAGCGGACATGGTGGTGCCTCCGGAATAATTGGATATTTCAGTGAGTATTTCATCTTTGGAAAAGAGGTCTCTGCTATGAGACCTGTTTCAGTAACAGCTGAGCGACAGCTTTTGCATCATCGGCGGCGCTGTAATCACCCATTACGCGTGACATGGTGATGGCGCCTTCAATCAGTATCAGTAACTGCCGGGCCAGAGGTAACGCCTGTGCTGTATTCAGTTGTCCGGTCAGCTCAAGCACGTAGTCCAGTAGCTTTTGTTTATGCAGCCTGGCTATCTGACGAACCGGATCAGAAGGATCACCCACTTCGCCTGCCGTGTTGATAAATGCGCATCCGCGATAACCCTCTGATTCGAACCAGCCTTTAAGCACGGTGAACATGTTCAGGATGCGCTCCTGCGGCGTATCCGCCTTGTTACATTCCGTTCTGAACCATTCCATCCAGCGTACATCGCGCGCATTCAGCGCCGCCGCTGCCACTTCGTCCTTGTTCGTGAAATGGTGATAAATACTTTTCCGGGCCACGCCTGAGCTCTTCACCAGGAGATCCATACCGGTGGCATGAATACCGTTCTGGTAGATGAGTTCTTCAGCGGTCGCGAGAATTCTCTCCCGCGTGTTTGTCGTGTTTTTGTTCATAGGATGATGGTAGAACGATCGTTCTACCTCGGTCAAGAGTTAGTTGATAATCTTTTTGCCTGGTGACGGAAGGCATGCCAAAAATGGTTTTAAATCAATAAGAAACTACAGTTCGGGCATAAAAATTAATACAAAGTGTACTTCACCGGAACGGAAAACCGATATCCGGCAGGGCAATCTGTACGCTCTGAGCATGAAGGGGGAATGCAGCGCCTGGGGAGGAGATTAAAAAGCCCAGTATAAATAAGGCTGTCTTTGTTTCTGGTGTTAATGAATCAGTTGCGCAGAGCCGCCTTGTTTGAAGGGCGGCCCGATAACGCCAGACTCTCTTTGACTGCGCGTTCCATCTGGGGTCTGTTGAGAATGAGAGAGGTGCGCTCACCGGGCACAGTCAACCTGAATTCGTCAGTGAGTGGCATAAGGGATATCAGATACCATTGCCCTTTTAATAAAAGCCAGTTCATTTTATACCTCGATCACTATACGGTGAGTTTGACCGACCCACAGATCCCGATGATTACTGCTTTTCCTGCTAACGCAAATTACAGGTGCGGTTAAACTCTGACACTCTTCATAAAAGGCCAGAATCATTACGCATTCTTCCTGTTCCGGAAGGCTGCCACTTTCATCCGATTGCCGCAGGTTGCCATACTGCACCAGCGGCGGCGATGCGATTTGCTCAAATCGTGAAAGAGCAAAATACAGTTATGGGCTTCGCACTGACGCACATATTCGAATTTGTCGTCAGTGACCAGCTTCACCAGGCTGTCGGCAACAGGCCAGAGAAGAGTGGCAGGGCTATTCATCGCTGAACGAACCTCAATACGGTATTGCTGTGTAGCGTTATCCCATTGCAGCCTTGTCTCAGGATGCCCTTTATCAAGGATCCTGTTAATCACCGTCAGATCCGATGCAACGGATTCCATAGCGGCATGCACAACCGCTCTGGCCGCGCCGCGCAGCTGGCGAGCCTCAACCAGCAAGCCGGCAGGAGCTTGAGTGCCTTTCGGCACCAGACCCGCCGTTTCCAGCCAGTCTATGACGCTGAGATCGCTCACAAAACAATCATGTCGTTCATCACCTGTTCCGTATTCGCTGTTGATGAAATCCAGCGCGAGGTTATCGGCCAGGAAGAGAGGCTGAGAAGAAAGCGGTTTGATTTCCATACATGTCCGTAACTCATAAAATCATTTTGACAGGTTACCAGATTTCCATGTAACCTTCAATTTCATACTTTAAGGGTTACACGAGGTTATCATGGCTGCTTCCACTTCCGGATCATCTGCGGCAGAGAGTGCATCTGCCCCGTCGACTAAGCAGGTTCATTACCGCTATAAACAGGCCGGCAACGTTAACGTTTTCTACCGTGAAGCCGGTGATGACACGGCGCCGGTATTACTTATGCTTCACGGTTTCGCAGGTTCATCGTTTATGTTTCGTGACCTTTTTAGCCAACTGGCCGATCGCTATCATCTGATCGCGCCAGATCTACCGGCCTTTGGTTTTACCGAGGCTCCGGGCCAGGGCGCCTGGGCATACACTTTTGACCAGCTTGCAGAGACAATCGATCGGTTTACAGAGGAGCTCGGCCTGCATTGCTATGCGCTTATGGTTCATGACTATGGCGCGCCAGTCGGGTGGCGACTGGCAGCCGCGCATCCGGAGCGGGTGACGGCGATCATTTCTCAGAATGGCAACGCCTATGAAGAGGGGCTGGGAGAGGCCTGGGCGCCTGTGCAGCAATACTGGCGCGAACCCACGCCGGAAAACCGCAGTGCGCTGCAGGAATTCCCCACGCCTGCTTCTATCAAATGGCAGTATCTGGAAGGTGTTAGCGATCCGTCTCTGGTTTCGCCTGATGGTTATACTCTTGAAGGGATGCAGGTATCGAGGCCGGGCAATGCGGAGATCCAACTGGATCTGTTGCTGGATTACGCCTCGAATGTGAAAAAGTATCCCTCCTTCCAGCGCTATTTCCGCGAGTACCAGCCACCATTGCTGGCCGTCTGGGGAAAAAATGACCCGTTTTTCCTCGCGGCGGGTGCTCAGGCATGGAAACGTGATCTGCCAGACGCAGAGATAAACTTTTATGATACTGGCCACTTCGCACTGGAAACGCATGCAAAAGAGATAGGTTTGGCCATTCGTGATTTTCTGGACCGGCATCTCCGCCAGCCAGATTAGCGACGTGCATGGCACAGTGGCCTGATAAGCGAAATTTTTAAATCAAACCGTTAAACACGTTTTCTTTTCAGCTTCCCACGATAGACTCGCGCCGCGCCCCGACGAGGCGGCCGGCCGGTTTACCGACGGGTCCCTGAACCGCTGGCTGTCGTCAGAACCACCGCACAGGCAGGCCGATCTCTGCCCGAGCAAGAAACGGAAGGTCGCCATTCAGATAAGCCAGTCTATCCAGTTGGTAAACGGCGGGAAATAAAAGTGCGGGTGCGGGTCAATCAACGTAACCGGTACTGCGGGCAGCGATTGGTCTGCCCACAACCGCGATACACCTTCCTTTACCAGAAAGATATTATTCAGGCCAATATGATTCAGCTTTAACCTTTAATAAGTGACGTAAGCGACGGGCTTCTTTTTGGGGGGGAAAACCAAAGAATCGGCTAAATTCTCTGCTGAATTGTGTCGGACTGACATAGCCAACGCTTAAAGCGGCTTCACTGGCGGTGACATTCCTTTTTACCATTAAGAAACGAGCCTGATGTAACCTGATGGAAATAAGATACTGTTTTGGTGTTGTACCTGTGAATGCTCTGAAATGGCGATGAAAAGAGGGGGGACTCATCCCGGCCACCTCAGCGAGCATATCAATGTCAATATTATCCATAAATCGGGTATGCATCGTACGGATAGCGCCAGCAATTTGCCTGAAATGCCCTTTTCCGGAGAGCGCCGCCCTTATTGATGCTCCCTGCGTATCGATCAGTACACGATAATAAAGTTCTCTCAGAATACCTGCGCCCAGAATTCTGGCTTTCTCTTCATCAGCAAGTACGGTCAGAAGGCGATAAACCGTATCTGTCAGCTCTTCCCCCAGGGGGGTGGAAAACATAATTGCCGCTTTATCTGCATCACTAATGCCCGCTTCTCCCATTTCAATCAGCAGTTCAGCAATAAGGGCAACATCAAGCGATACTGACATAGCCAGGAGCGGTTCCTCATGGCTGGCAGTCGTCTGGCTGGTAAACGGAAGAGGGACCGGGACAACCAGATAATGTCCGGGGTCGTAGGTAAATTCCCGTCCCCCGATCAAACCCATTTTCTTTCCCTGCACAACAATAACTATACAGGGTTCATAAAGGACGGGGGTATGAGGCATAGACTCATTTACCCGCAACAGTTTTACCTCCTTCATAAAGGTGCGTGTATAGCCTTCATCCGGAGTAAGAGAAAGAAAAGCAGGGATCATTTTTCGCGTAAGTATTGCGCTAAGTTCAGACACGATGACTCCTGAAATAAAACATTAAAGGATAATCTTTAACGGATAATTTCGATTTTCTGCAAAGCATTTTGATAGAAAAAGATAATATTCGTATGGTAATCGACATTGTTGCATATATCCACTTCTCATATCCTCTTAGTCACGAAAAGCACCCCTATTGAAACTCTCAGAGCATCTCAATCCCCGGAGTGTGGGTTACTTGCAGGGGCAGGGAAGTTTCAGTGCCAACTGATGAACGTAAGGACGCTTCGGCAACGTAATACGGCAAGTGAGGAGTAAAAATGACAGATTCTTTAGGTCTGAAGAACCGCGTGGCAATTGTAACGGGAGCGGCGGGTGATATTGGCAGGGCGACTGTCGAGCTTCTGATAGGCCATGGAGCACAGGTTGTGGCGCTGGATATTGCCCGGGAGGTTCATTCACTGGCATTGAACAATCAGGTGATAACACGGGTCTGCGACGTCAGCAAGGAGCATGAAGTCATTAGCTCAGTGGCTCTGGCCAGGGATAAATGCGGGGGAGTGGATATTCTCATTAACAATGCGGGTAAGACCCTCAATAAACTCGTAACCGAGACCTCAACTCAGGAATGGGACAGCATTATGGCCATTAATGCCAGAGGCTATTTTCTCCTGTGCCGGGAAAGCCTGAAGGTCATGCAGCCCCGCAGACAGGGCGCGATTGTCAATGTTGCGTCCGTAGTGTGTACGGTTGGCATGAAAGCCACTGCCGCCTACTCGGCGTCTAAAGGCGCAATAGTCCAGTTGACAAAAGTGTTGGCTCTGGAAGCGGCTGAATATGGTATCCGGGTGAATGCTGTCGCCCCCGGTGTCGTCGAAACGAATATTCTCTCAGGCATAGTGGAAGACAGCCGGGCGACATTGGCAAGCTACGGTCATGCTCATCCACTTGGGCGCGTGGCTCAGCCGGAAGAAATTGCAGAAGCCATTCTCTGGCTTGCTTCCCCTAAAGCCAGTTTTGTTACGGGAACGGTATTAATGGCTGACGGCGGTTATACCGCACAGTAACAATCCGGAGCATTTTGATGATGAAAAAACAGAGTATTTTGATTATCGGTTCTGATAAAGGGCTCGGGTTGGGCCTGACCGAAGCCTATTTGGAGAAGGGATGGAACGTTTTTGCCACGCACTTACCGGATGCTGATACCAGCCCATTATTCGCACTAAAAGAGGCTTATCCGGATAGCCTAACAACGGGTGAGGTTGATGTTACTGAGGAGTCCCATATCGGGCCACTTATTGCCAGATGCAGTGAACGACGGTTTGACATTATTTTCATGGTTGCCGGTATCTACGGCCCTTTACATCAGTCATTGTTGCAGGCATCTGACGCAGAATTCCAGCAGATTATGATGACCAATGCTTTTGGTCCGGCCCGCCTGGCCCGATATCTTCTGCCGTTCCTCGCGTGTGAGGGTACCCTGGTATTTATGTCGTCGCATCGGGCCAGCATTGGTGGCAACACCGAACCGGGAATAGGTCTTGATCTCTACCGGGCCAGTAAAGTGGCGCTGAATATGTTGGCTCGTTGTATATATATGGATATGAAGCCGGGGGAACATACTGTCCTGTCAATCCATCCGGGCTGGGCGGCGACAGCAATGGGTACACTCGATGGTGCAGTTGAAGCAGAGATTGAGGTGAAAACCAGCGTCAATGGAATGGTTGATGTGATTGAACTGCATCGCAATGATAAAGAACATCTGTTCCTCGACTATGAGAATAACATCTGGCCGTGGTGAAAAGTCCAGAAACGCGCCAGTAATCTCACTGGTTATTATATTTATTTTGAAATAACAGAAGAGGTTATCAGAAGAGTAATCAGCAGAGGAAAATATTGCTTAATGTAAGTTTCATTCTCGTGCGCGCCGGGCTTTTAAACCATGACAAGTAACGCTGGTAACGTAGCTATGTCTAAACGTCCGCTCCTGTTCGGAGCGGACATTCCTGTTCTCTCCTTCGGGATATGCTGCCATCTTATTTCCTGGCCGTGTTAAGCCCAATTGTGTCACTTACTCAGCCAGGTATGACCCTGCAGATATAATCGGCCGGTGGGTTTAATACTCTGCAATACAATAACACGTTTTTAACAGCCAGTAATTTATTGATTAGAAACAATAAAATTAATATTATCGCAGCCTGTTAATAAGGAAATTCTTAAAAAGAATTATAAATTGTAAAATTTATACATGGCTGAAAAAGGGCTTGATATGCTGTGCTTCTCCGGGAAAAGGTGGACAGGAAAACATCATGCTTTTAAACGAAAAAGCTGCACCTTATGAAAAAGAATATAGGGTTAAGCGGCATGGCAATAAGAGCATTAAAAGTATTTTTCTTAAAGATGATCATCGCTTTAAGAATTATATGGGGTTAAATTTTAGAAACGCTGACTTAACAGGTGAAGATCTTTCATTCAGTGATCTGAGGAATACCGATTTTTCATACGCATGCTTGCGAGGCGCAAACCTTAGCTATTGTGCTTTGAAAGGGGCAATCTTTGATTATGCCAATTGTTATGGCGTGAATTTTACTGAAAGCGATCCTGAAAATGCGAGTTTTTACAAAACGGTTTCAGAGTCAGATGCGTTATCTGATTCCGTGGTAAAACCCGATCTGCTGGTTTCAATCTATATGCCTACGTGGAACCGGGAGGAGTTAGCAAAGCGCGCCGTTGAATCAATATTAAAGCAAGAGTATACGAACTGGGAGTTAATTATTGTTGATGATTGCTCTCCAAATTACCTTAATCTTCAGGGATTTATTGAAGGGCTGGCGGACTCACGTATAAAATATATCAGAAATGATTATAATTCCGGTGCATGTGCTGTCAGGAATCAGGCAATTAAGCTGGCTAATGGTTATTTCATTACTGGCATTGATGATGACGATGAGTGGTTGCCAAATCGGTTGACATCCTTCCTGAAGGAGCAACATAAACTTAATCAGCATGCGTTTTTATATGCCGATGATTATATTTGTGATTCATCAGGCTATCTTTCGCTGGAGAGTTTGAGGATTTATCCAAAACCAGATTATAGCCAGCAATTATTCAATAAAAAGAACATCGTCGGCAATCAAGTCTTCACTTTAACGTCGCGTTTGCAGGCTGTCCTTTTTGATACACAGCTTGCAGCAGCGCAAGATTATGATGCTTTTTATCGGCTTGCGGAACACTATGGTGGACCCTTTAAAATAAAAACTGCCACTCAGATTCTTTACGTAAACCATGGTGAAGTAAGAATCACCGCGTCCAGGAAAAAATTTTCTGGGTATTTCTCTTTTTATAAAAAACACAGCAGTAAGTTCGATAAGACAAGCAAGAAATACCAGCTTTTCACGCTTTATTATATTCGAAAGAAACCAATGTCCTTCCGGGTTTTCAGAAGCTTAATGTGCTTGCGTAATGTTAAGCGCTACATGATGCTGCATACCGTGTTCAAGGATAAGAAATTTTAAAAATTACAAGCTTAAATTGCCCGGTATATTTGGAGCGGGTAATGCTACGTAATTTTCTCGCAGGAGTGATGCTGCGCAGCGTTACGCCCATATCCCGACACTTTGCATAGCTTAAGTCAGGCAAAGGGGAGAGTGAAAACGTCCGGGCTAACTCGTTGCCCACGCTTACGTTCCTGTTTCCCGGTTCATACTGATTTGCGCCATTCAGGATGAACCGGGAGCATCGTCAGTCTCTCTGCTACAGCCACTTTGTCCGCGACGCCCGGTGCTACTGAAACTCGCCGCTTTTAGCCGCTAATGACACCCTCGGCTTGTCACATTCCTCTGCGTATGGCGCCGACAGCGTCAACGTCAAAAATTCTCATCTCTGCTTTACATTTCATTCATGATATTGATAATCATTATCAAAATATTTCTTATTGTTGTTATTTGTTTCTCTTACGGAATGATCCCCAAACAATGGGGAATAATTATTGAGGGTTGTTTGCATGAGATTTTCCCCTTTATACGGCGCGATGGCTCTGGTCTTCACGTCTGCGCTTTATGCGCAGGAGGCGACAAGTAGTGATGATGAACTGATTGTTAGCGCGACGCGTACGGAGGGGTCGCGTAATGATTCCCCTCAGGTCATTAAGGTCATAAGTGAAAAAGAAATTGCCCAACAACGGCAAATCACCTCAGACACTTCACAGATTCTCAGCAATTTGCTGCCGTCATTCTCGCCGCCACGGCAAAAGATGTCCGGCAGTGGAGAAACGCTTCGCGGGCGTACGCCGCTGGTAATGATTGACGGTATTCCACAGTCAAACCCGCTGCGTCCGACCGGACGCGAAATGCATACCATTGACTCGTCGATGATTGAGCGCATCGAGGTAATTAAAGGGGCAAACGCCAGCAACGGCGTCGGCGCAACAGGTGGCGTGATAAATATCATCACGAAGCGGGCACAGCCTGGCACCGTAAACCAGCATTTCAGCGTGGAAACCACCACCCCTACGGCAGAGTTTGACCGCGACACGCTGGCGTATAAAACCAATTACAGCATCAATGGCAGCGAAGAGTATATCGACTATCTCTTTTCGCTGAGCTATGAAGACCAGGGGCTGTTTAAGGATGCGGATAATCACGCCATTGGCGTTGATAATACGCAGGGCGACCTGATGGACTCCCGCGCGTGGGACATGCTGGCTAAGGTGGGGTACTGGCTGGATAACGATCAGCGCATCCAATTGAGTCTCAACCGCTACCGTCTGAAAAACAAAGATAACTACGTTAGCGTGAGGGGCGACCGCGACGCTGGCGTGCTTACCACTTCGGTTAAGGGCAACCCGCAAGGCAGTGCGCCCCATAATGATGTCTGGACTGTAGGTACAACCTACGATAATTACAATCTCGCGGGCATGAAGCTGACGGCACTTGCTTATTATCAGCGCTATGAAGCCTTGTTTGGCGCAACCAACTCATCCTCTTTCCAGGACCCTGCCATTGCGCCCATTGGCACCCTCTACGATCAGAGCCGGGCCTACACGGACAAATACGGCAGCAAAATCGCGCTGACGAAGGATGACATCTGGGATGACCGCATCAAAGCGACGCTGGGATTTGATACCCTGTTTGATAGCTCGAAGCAGGATTTGTGGTCAACCGGGCGCACCTATGTGCCGGAAATTAATTACACCGACCTGTCTCCTTTCCTGCAACTGGAATTTGCCCCCGTCGAATCGGTGAAATTAAGCGGCGGCGTGCGCTATGAGTACGCGCGTCTGAACATCGACAGTTATCAGACGGTGTGGGCGAATGATCGGGTGAAAGTGGAGGGCGGAACACCCTCTTTCGACCAGACGCTTTATAACGCAGGTGTGGTGTGGACCCCCGTTGAGCCGCTCAGCCTGTTTGCCAGTTACAGCGAAGGCTTTACCGTGCCGGATGTCGGACGCGTACTGCGCGGCATTGATACGCCGGGAATTAAACTCAATGAATATAGTGGCCTGCAGCCCATCGTCACGAAAAACAGCGAGGTCGGGTTCCGGGTACAACAAGCCCCGTTTGATTTTGAGGCCAGTTATTACAAATCCACCTCGAAACTGGGTAGTCGTGTGGAACTGGTCAATGATGCGTTTGTCGCCCGCCGCGAAAAAACAGAAATTGATGGCGTGGAGGTTAGCGCGGGTTACAGCCCCAATGCGGACCACAAATTGACCCTCGCCTGGTCGCACATGCGCGGTCGTTATGACAGCGATGACAACGGCAGCCTGGATGCAAAACTCGATGGCCTCAATATCTCCCCGGATCGCATCATCGCCAGCTGGTCGGCCAACTGGAATGCTCAACTGAGCACATTCCTGCAGGCTAACTGGGCCTTAAGTAAAGAATTTGACGACGCGGAGAAAGATTTTTCCGGCTATGCGCTGGTGGATGCTGCCGTGGCTTACAAACTGCCTTACGGCAAGTTGAACCTCGGGATCTCTAACCTGCTGAATAAGCAGTACGTCACCTACTATTCCCAGAGTGCGTCTGTCGACCCGGACCGTTATTTCGCGGGTCGCGGGCGCACGGCAACGCTCGGCTACAGTATTGATTTTTGACGCAGACCGCCCCTTTGCGGGGCGGTATCAATGATGATGAAAAACACATTCTCATTTTCTCTGACGCGTCGACGCCTACTCCAGTCACTGCTACTGGGAGTTGTCTCACCGGCGTTATATGCCCGCCAACCGGCCATGCCGCGCGCCGTGTCTCTTTTCCAGGGGGCGACCGACAGCCTGGCTGCGCTGGGTGTCACCCCTGTCGGCATTGTTGAGTCCTGGGCGGAGAAACCGGTTTACCGCTATCTGCGCCCACAGCTTTCCGGCGTACCACAGCTCGGGCTGGAAACGCAGCCTGCGCTGGAAAAAATCGTGTTACTCAAGCCGGATATTATTTTTGCATCCCGTTTCCGTCATCAGGATGTCGCGCCGCTGATGCGAAAAATTGCCCCTGTTGCGCTGCTGGATGATGTGTTTGAGTTCAGGAAAACGCTGACGGTAGTGGCAGAAAACCTGGCGATGAAAAGTGCCGCAGAACGTCTGCTTGAACGCTGGGATGCGCGAGTTGCCTCCCTGCGTAGCCTTATCCCGGCGCGATTTAATGCGACGAACGGGCCGCAGGTCTCGGTAATTGAGGTGCGTCCCGATCACATTCGCAGCTACGTTGCGCGAAGCTTTCCAGGCTCGGTGATGTCCGAACTGGGTTTTACCTGGAATGAACAGGCGATGCAGGCGCAAAGCGCATCGTTGCGTTTCTCAGGTATGGAGAATATTCCCTTGCTGGACGCCGATATCTTTTTCATTTTGCTGCGGGCAAACAGCCCGGCGATCGCCCGGCAGTACCAAACACTAACGGCACATCCGCTATGGCAGCAGATGCGTGCGGTGAAAGCGGGGCAGTTATGGCTCGTGGACAGCGTGCCCTGGAGTTTGTCCGGGGGCATTCTGGGGGCGAATCAAATCCTCAATGATGTGGAATACGCACTACTCAGGGGGCGGCCATGAGAGGAAAATTTCTGTTCTGTGGTCTGCTGCTGGCGGTGATGGCAGTGGTCAGTATGATGACGGGCACCCGCTTTTATACCGTCGCGCAGTTAACAAAAGCGCTGTACGATGCGGACCCGACCAGTGCGGTGGATACCATTATTCGTACTTCACGTTTACCGCGAACTCTGCTGGCGATGGGCGTGGGCGCTTTTCTGGCGGTGGCGGGCGGGTTGATGCAGGCACTGACCCATAACCCGCTAGCCTCACCGGGGCTGTTTGGCGTTAATGCGGGGGCGGCGTTAATGATTGTGCTGGTGGGCAGCTTTTTTGCCACTAGCTCCCCCTGGCTAACATTGTGGCTGGCATTCACCGGCGCGTGTGTCACCGGCACGCTGGTCTGGTTTAGCAGCCGGATCAGTAAAGGCCAGCTCAACCCATTGCGTCTGGTGCTGACGGGCGTCGCCATTACCGCGCTGTGTAACGCCTTTACTCAGGCGATACTGGTCATCGATCAGGAAACGCTCGATACCATGCTGTTCTGGCTGGCGGGCAGCCTTGCGGGTAATGATCTTGCGCATCTGTACCCGGTGCTGCTTCCCGGTGTGTTGCTGGTGGTCGCTGCCTGCCTGTTTGCCAGGCAAATGAATGTGCTCAATGCCGGTGAAGAGATCGCGCGTGGGCTCGGGCTCAATATCGCCCTGGTGCGGTTGCTGGCAAGCGTCCTGGTGGTTGGGCTGGCGGGCTGCGCTGTGGCGCTGGCGGGCAATATTGGCTTTGTCGGGCTTATCGTCCCGCACATTGCGCGTCAGTTGTTTGGCAGTGACCTGCGCCAGTCGCTCCCGGCCAGTGCCTTGCTTGGCGCTCTGCTGTTACTGGTTGCCGACATTGCCGCCCGGGTGGTGATTTTGCCGCAGGAAGTCCCGGTTGGGGTGATGACGGCACTCATGGGCGCGCCGTTTTTTATTTTGCTGGCGCAGCGCAGGGGGAATCATGCCGGATAGCCAACTTCTGCGTCTGGGGCCATTTTCACGCCAGTTCTCCCCGCGTTTACTGCCGGTATTACTGGGGTGCTTACTCCTCACCTTGCTCGTTACCCTCGTGGCACTGAGTATCGGTGATGTGGCGATTTCGCTGCCGCAAACTTTTTGGCTCCTGTTCCGACCCGACGCCCAACCTCAGAGTTTTATCCTGCATGAGTTACGTTTACCGCGCGTGGCGCTGGCGCTGCTGGCCGGAGGCGGGTTAGGAATGTCCGGGCTTATCATGCAAACACTGGTGCGAAACCCGCTGGCTTCGCCGGATACCCTGGGCGTAACGACCGGGGCGAGCGCCGGCGCGCTGATATGGCTCTCCTTTTTCAGTCTGCAATACGGCAGCGCATTGATGCCCTGGGCGGCGATGGCGGGAGCGGCCTGCGCTGTTGGGCTGATTTTCCTGCTTTCATGGCGTAAAGGACTTACGCCGCTGCGCCTGATCCTGACGGGTGTCGGTGTTTCTGCGCTGGCGGGGGCGCTCGTTACCTTAGTTCTGGTCCTGAGCCCTCTCACCACCACCTTTTCCGCCTGGGTGTGGCTAAGCGGCAGCGTATATGCCGCGACATGGGATAAAGTGCTGAAACTGCTGACGATTTATCTCTGCGCGCTCCCGTTGCTGCTTTTTTTGTTGCGCTACCTGAAAACATTGCAGCTGCATGATGAGCTGGCGAGCGGGCTTGGCGTGCGAGTTCATCCTCTGCGGGTGCTGCTGTTACTCGGCTGCGTAGTGCTCTCCGGTGGGGCGATTGCACTGGTGGGGGCAATGGCTTTTGTCGGGCTGATAGCACCGCACATTGCCAGACTGGTGGTGCGTAACGGCTTTTTTAGTCAGGCATTTGTCACCGTTTGCGGTGGGGGCTGCATGGTGGTCACGGCTGATCTGTTGGCGCGAACTCTGTTTCGGCCCGCCGATCTTCCGGCCGGTATTTTTGTGGCGCTGGCCGGCGCACCCTTCTTTTTATGGCTGCTTATCCGGCAGCGAACGTAACTGATGAGGAAAACGTGTCTCTCACAACGCAAAAGCTGAGCATCAGCTACCAGCAGCAGCAGGTGATCGATTCGCTGGATTTAGCCCTGCCAGCGGCAAAAGTGACGGTGCTGATTGGCAGCAACGGCTGCGGTAAAAGCACGCTGCTAAAAGCTATGGCGCGTTTGCTGACGCCGCAGTCAGGTACGGTCATTCTTGATGGCGCGGACATTCACGCCAGCCATACGGCGCAGATTGCCCGCAAACTGGCCATCCTGCCGCAAACACCCGTCGCACCGGAGGGCATCACCGTGCGACAACTGGTGAGCCTCGGGCGTTTTCCTTACCAGAACTGGTTGCGTCAGTGGTCACAGGAAGATGAACAGCAGGTGGAGGAGGCGTTACGCCTGACCGGAGCCGCAGCCCTGCAGCATCGTCCGGTGGATGCGTTATCCGGCGGGCAGCGTCAGCGGGCGTGGATTGCCATGACGCTGGCGCAGGCGACGAACACCGTATTGCTGGACGAGCCTACAACCTACCTTGACCTGGCGCATCAGATAGAGATTCTGGAATTATTGCGTGGGCTGAATCAGTCACAGGGCAAAACCATTGTGATGGTTTTGCACGATCTGAACCTGGCCTGTCGTTATGCCGATCATCTGGTGGCCGTGCATAAAGGCCGGGTATATGCACAGGGGACGCCAGCGCAGATCATGACAGAAACCCTCGTGAGCGAGGTATTTAATCTGCGCTGCCGGATTATTGACGATCCCTTCTTCCATACGCCATTGTGCATCCCTTTTCCTGGAGAATCGCATGCTGACGATTGAGGAACATGCGTACCTGCAAGCCATGTTTCGCCTGCGCTCGCTCGGGCAGGCAGACAGGCGCAGCGTGCCGGGCGAGGCAATGCGGGATGCGCAAACCTGCCGGGCGATACTCGAGCGTGTGATGCCGCTGATCGGCGCGCCGGACATGGCGGTTGCGGCGTCACTTTTCGCCAAAAGGGTGGCATTTCTCGCCTCCGGGAATGTGCTCTATGCGATGAGTGTATTTGATAAAGGCCTGCCGTTATCACTCAATAGCTGTCGGCTGGAATATGCGCACGACGATGGTTTATGGAGCTCGTCGCTGCCGGTCGAGGTGACTGCAACGGGTTACGCCCCAGGGGCGCGTGACGCGTGGCGTGAAGCTATTGTCACTACCTTATTCAGAAATTTCTTCGCACCGCTGTGGCAAAGTCTGTCGCAGGTGAGCGGTCTGCCACAGCATATTCTCTGGGAAAACACGGCGGTACGGGTCTATTCCTTATATCAGGGACGGATGGAAGGGCTTACCCTGGAGCAGGATAGACGCCAACGGGAGGATTTTGCCTGGCTGCTGGACGGGGCAGATTCGTCGCTGTTTGGTCTGCCATGGAACCCGCTCAAACGCTTTCGCCGCCCGCTACAAAGGAGCGCGGCGGGAAACATGGTGCGCTTTCGCCGCACCTGCTGTTTTTATTATAAAACGGTGCAGCCAGTGGAGTATTGCCACAATTGCCCGCTGTGCAAGGCAACCTGATTACGGGGCCGGACGTGGTACTGGCTTCCGGTGGGAGACAATGAGTCGCAGGAAAGCGCCATCGCGGATGAGACTTTTAAGCTTCAAGAACGGTACGTAGTTCGCTTAAAGGTACAGCTTTTGTGAAATACCACCCCTGTGCACAGCACTCCGGTATGTTTTCTTTCAGAAAGTGATACTGCATGTCAGTCTCCACCCCTTCAAAAACCACAATTTTTGGCATGTTTTTAAACATCTCTATCAGCCCGGGAAGAATGTGATTATTGATGGATTCCGTCCCTATTGAGTCAGTGATTGATTTATCAATTTTGATTTCGCCCACGTCAAGCAATGAAAGCCAGTTCAGGTTGGAATAACCGGTACCAAAGTCATCCAGAGCGAACATGATCCCGGTGCCCTTAAACAGATCCATGGAGCGCTTAATATCTTCTGTGCCGGAACTTTGCCTTTCTGTAATTTCAAGAATAATCGATTCGCCGGGAACGTTTTCCTGTTTTAACGTGCTCAGCAATTTTTCACGAAACGCCTCAGAACAGATGTCTGCGCAACTGACGTTAATGCTGAGGGTGATATCACTGCTCAGCAGTACTGGCGCACACTCTCTGATGGCATGCTCAACCACATACAAGCTAATCTTATTTATTAAGCCATTTTTTTCCGCAAGCGGAATAAATATATCCGGGCCGATATGTCCGATTTGTGGGTCCGTCCAGCGTAATAGCACCTCAATGCCGGTTATTTTTCGGTCTTTGATTTTATATATGGGTTGATAGACAAAATGTAATTCGCGATTTTCAAGCGCGTTTTTCAGTCGGGCAAGCAGAGATTGATTATGCGCAACATTATTAACGAAAAGGGCGCCAATCAACAGGCCAATAATAATGGATGCGCTAAACAGAGAGATCAAAAAATAAAGGTTGTTTTTGAAAAATAAAGGGAGTGATGTCCCGACAATAACGCAAATGTTATTCACGCTATTGCAGGCATGTTCAGTAAAATACAAGTGCGAACGCTGTTTGTTATGCTCTACAGCTTCCAGTAAATGTGTGTTTTTCCCAATCATAAAAAAATGATTGTCATGCTTAAAATCACCTATGATGGCATCAAAATCCATCTTATTGGCTTCCTCCCAAAAACGCTGGAAGGCAAAAGGTGAGACCGTTATGGCGAAGTTACTGGTATAAAGGACGTCTGCCGTAATGTTTTCTTCAATCTGCGCATCAAAGACCCACGTATAGCTTCCCCGGTTGACCTTATTCCTGAACATATTCAAAGAGAGGGGCGCGTTCAGTTTCCCCCAGAGGGCTGAACAGACAATTTTCTCATCCTGAACATAGGCGATATCCTTGATAAGCGGATAAGGCCAAAGCCGTTTACGCAGTGCCAGCACGTACTGATCGCTGCAGGGCTCATAGACCGCAAACTCCTGGCGCAGCCCGTCAATCAGTTTTACTTGCGAGATAAGGCTGTTGCTGCGCGCCAGAATGGAATCAGCGTAATCTTCCAGTTTTTCATGGGCATAGATGTAATACACCCCGAGGCCTGCGCCATACAGGACGCTGAAAGTTAACACTACAGATAACGCGTAAATGCCGATCCTGTGGTGGATAGTTCTCAGTATTTGCAGTGGCATTGTTGACAACATTCCCCTGTCGTTATGGTTATCCGGCTTGCACGCTTTGCACAGTATTCACTCTATCGCAATCTCTGCACTATGACATGAGAGGTAAACCGCACTTATCGTGATTATCGGCCATACGGCTCAGGACTTTATCCTTGATCTCTGTACATTCTCACGACCGTCGTCAGGCCCGGTGAAATGTCATTATTAATTTCAAAAAAGCACTGTTTTGAAGAGCAATGCTAAAAAGAGTGATTACTGTAAAGGTTAATTGAGCAACGCACAAAATACTCTATTCCTTAAAGTATTAAATAATATAACCATCCTAAAGCCGACGCTGATGAAGACCGTGAACGGCGCGATCATTTTCCGGTTCAGCAAGTTGCGTAAGCAGGGTTGACTGCACTTTAATGAGGCACTGATTGGTCTGAGCCAGCGCGAGTATTTGCGGAGCAGTGAGTTGCTTAACCGCCTGAATTAATTCAATGTCCATGTTTAAAAAGCGTTCAGCTTGTTTAACATCTTCTGCTGCTACTCTCTGAGCCAGTAAAAGATATGACAAATTAAGGTTGTGAATTTCTTTAAGGACAGAAACTGGTGTGATCATTTGTACGCCGGGTTAAAAAACGGAAGAAATAGTGTGCAGTATGAGAAACCCGCCGCCAGATATGATACATGCAAAATACTACTTTCACATAGAAATTTACATAATTTTCACAGTGTCGTTATATCCGGAACGAAACTATTTCCGCCATGTCAGTCTGGAATGTTAGTTAATAATGAAAGTTATTCGCGTTGGCGTTACGAAGATTGTGTTTCTATAACAGAAAAAATCGGGACGCTGGCAATAACCCATTATCTCTTTTAAAAAGAGCCGGGGCTTTCCTGTCATTTCGCAAAAACAAAACACAACAAGCGGCTTGCTTTTCCTCAGGCCACATCAACCGCCTTTGCTCACTCAGGGCAGCTTCCCGCTTATCTAACGTACTCTCTGCGTCCCGAAAGCTCACGACTCTCACCTGATCTCTATTCTGTCCAACGAACAACAACTGCTATCGCGATATTGTGCATATACAAGGTGTAATAAAATATCCTTTTAATCTGACCAGAATCAAAAACCATTCCCCTTAATTAATATAAAAACGCAATATATTTCACCACGCACCTTCCTAATTCCGTTTTTCAACTTAGCTTATTCAGTTACGGTTAATATATTTATTACCAAAAAGTCTTTTCCGTCACACTTCGTTTATTACTAGAGTTGATTTCCGGACAATTTTGAAGGAAAGCAACCATGACCTCACCCCAGCGCATTGCCCGTCTTGACACCGACTTATTAGAAATTCACCCCGTTGCCGGAAACATCGGCGCGGAGGTGCGCAATATTTCGCTCTCGGCTGATCTTGATGATAACCATATTCAGCAAATTGAAAATGCACTCGTGAAATATAAGGTTTTATTCTTCCGTAAACAGCGTCATCTGACTGACGAAACCCATCAGGCTTTCGGTGCGCGTCTGGGTAAGATTGTCGCGCATCCTACGGTGCCGTCGCCCGCGGGTACTAAATTGTTCGAACTTGATGCCTCAAAAGGCGGTGGCCGGGCAGACTCCTGGCATACCGATGTCACTTTTGTGGATGCCTTCCCGAAAATATCCATTCTGCGTGGTGTCACTATTCCTGAATATGGCGGTGATACCGTCTGGGCGAATACCGCATTAGCCTATGAATTGTTACCAGAATCCTTAAAACAATTTGTCGGCACGCTGCGCGCTATTCACAGTAATAATTACGACTATGGCGCAGAACGTATTGTCACCGAAGAACATCGCCTCAATCACCATAAAAATGTCTTCGTCTCTTCTGTATGGGAAGCGGAACATCCGGTGGTACATGTGCATCCGGTAAGCGGCGAGCGCGCCTTATTACTTGGCCATTTTGTGAAAAAACTGGTCGGTTTTAACAGTCGTGAATCGGCGCAGATTTTTGAATTGCTGCAAAACCGTATTACCCGCCTGGAAAATACTGTGCGCTGGCAATGGCAGCAGGACGATGTGGTTATCTGGGATAACCGCAGCACCCAGCATTACGCCGTCAATGATTATGGCAACCAGCCACGCCTGGTTCGTCGCGTCACCATTGAAGGTGAACCCGCTGTTGCCATAGACGGTAGCCGCAGCCGCACTATTACTCGTCCGCAGGATGCCGTAAACGATACCCCAGACAGGGAAGTGAACTATGCAGCGTCGTGATTTACTCAAAGCCATGGCGGCGTTTGGGGTCTACAGCATGATCCCGGCTATCGCTCGCGGCGCAAATGTAGCGCGCAAATATGATGGTGTGACGCTCAATGTCTCCACTTTCAGTACCGCCTGGCCGCAGTTGATCCGCCAGTGGTTGCCGGAGTTTGAAGCCCTGACCGGGGCAAAAGTGCAGCTTGATACGCCAGCCTTCCCGGTCTACAACCAGCGTGCCGACCTGGAACTGTCGACGCGCGGGTCGGCCTATGATGTGGTCAACGTCACCTTTATTTATACCAGCCGCTGGATCAACGCGGGTTGGCTCACTCCGCTTGATGAGTTTATCGCTAATCCCAACCTCACTCCGGCAGACTGGGGATTGCAGGATTTTCTGCCAGCCACCCTGGCGGCAGAAACCGGGCGCGACGGCAAGCTGTATGGCATTCCTTATGTGGTGGAAGCGATGCTGGCGGGAGCCTCGCGTTACGACCTGATTCAACAGGCCGGGTTCTCATTTCCAAAAACCACCGATGACCTGGTGAAAGTTCTGCAGGCCGTGAACAAAAAAGAGCGCGTCGCCGGGTATGTTACCGACAACCATTACGGCTGGACCTTTATCCCGTATCTGCAGGCCTTTGGCGGCAACGTATTCCGCGCGCCGCCGGACGACCTGTTCCCGACGCTCGATACTCCGGAGGCGGTGCAGGCGGCTGACTATTTCGCCCGTCTTGTTCGCGAATTCGGCCCAAATGGCGGCATTACCTATACCGCCGACCAGTCCTTGCAGGCGCTGAAACAGGGAAGGGTGAATTTCTCCGACGCCAGCCAGACCTACCTGGCGCAACTGGGCAACGCCGAAAGCTCGCGCACCCTGAAAACGGCCCATTTTGGTCCGATGGTCAGCGGGCCAAAAGGGTGGTTCCCCGGCATGGCGACCCATGCGCTGGGGATTCCGGTAGGCTCGAAAAACAAAGAGGCAGCGTGGGCGTTTATCCAGTGGGCGCTTTCGAAACAGAACACGGCCCGCACGCTGGCCGCCGGATACGGTTCGCCGACCCGTCGTAGTGATATCGACTCGCAGGTGTTTCGTTCTAAGCAGGTGATCAACGGTGTGGATCTGGCGCAGCTCTCCATTGATGCCATCGACCAGGCGGGCAAGGGCGGTTACATGAAATACCGTACCGTGGAGTTCTATCCGCAGGTTGACCAGCAACTGAACAAAGCCATCGCGCTGATTGCCTCCGGGCAGCTTTCGGCGAAAGAGGCGATGACCCAGGCGCAGGCCGGTACTCTCGCCGATCTAAAACGCGCCGGTGCGAAAATCTAAGTGAGGATAAGCATGGGGATAGCACAACCAATAAGCTGGCGGCAACGCCAGCGTTACGCCTGGCTACTGGGGTTATCGCCGTCGCTTGTGGTGCTGACGTTACTGACGCTGGTTCCTGCGGCGGCACTGCTGGTCACCAGCCTCACGCCGTTTAGCCTGACTAACCCGGAAGCGACCTTCAACTTTAGCCATCCACTGGTGAACTATCAGCAGTTGCTGCATGACGACCGCTTTCTCAACTCGCTGGTCACGCAACTTAAGCTGTCGGTGGTGAGCGTCTTCTTCCAGGTGCTGATCGGGCTGCTGCTGGCATTACTACTTAATGGCCCGTCGCGGCTGCTTAACGGAGTGCGCACCTTATTGCTCATTCCCATGGTACTGCCGCCGATTATCGTGGCGCTGATCTGGAAAATTATCTACACCCCGGATATCAGCCCCCTGCACCAGATTCTGGAGCGCATGAATCTGCCCCTTAACTCGCTTATCGCTAACCCGGACACCGCGCTGTGGGCGATTGTAGTGGCGGATGTCTGGCAGTGGTTTCCGTTCACCATGCTGATGGTGCTGGCGGCACTGCAAATGGTGCCCAACGAACCGCGCGAAGCGGCAAGCCTGGACGGTGCCTCGTCATTCAACATCTTTCGCTACATCGTGTTGCCGCACCTCAAACCGGTGCTGGCAGTGTGTATTCTGTTTCGCCTGATTGATAGCTTTAAAGCCTTTCCACTGATTTACATCCTCACGGACGGTGGGCCGGGCTCGGTGACGGAAGTTACCAACTACTACGGCTTTATTCAGGCTTTTAACTTTTCCTGGTGGGGATACGGCAGCGCTATTGCGGTGGTGATCCTGGTCGGGGTGTTTATTTTAAGCTGGCTCATTGGCCGCGCGGGGTGGAACGATGACAGTACAACAAACGGATGAACGTCGTCCGCTCGCGCTCACCGTCACGCGACGCAGAAAGTGGCATTTTAAAGGCCAGCGCACGCTGGCGGCGTTACTGCTGCTGGTGTTGTTCCTTGCGCCGTTCCTGTGGATGGTAGTGATGTCACTGCGCCCGTCAATGGACGCGTTCGAACTGACGTTGTTCTTCACGCCGACGCTGGAAGCCTATCACCAGTTGATCGCCGGGAATTTTCTGCAACCCTTTGGCAACAGCCTGCTGGTCAGCGTGATTTCCACAATTTTCTCGCTGCTGTTAGGTGTGCCTGCCGCCTGGGTGCTGACGCGCTGGCGTTTTCGTGCCCGTCGCTATGTGGCGCTGTGGATCCTGGTAACGCGCATGGCGCCGCCCATCGCCTTTACCATTCCGTTCTTTCTCGCCTTTCGCTGGCTTGGGCTGCAGGACACGATAGTCGGACTGGCGATTGTCTATCTCACCTTTAATCTGGCTATCGTTATCTGGCTGATGCAAACCTTCTTTGCCGCGATTCCGGTCACCCTGGAAGAGGCGGCGTGGATGGACGGCTGCTCGTTATGGGGCAGCTTCTGGCGGGTATCGCTACCCCTGGTAAAACCGGGCCTCGCGGCGACCGCCATTCTCTGTTTCATCTTTTCGTGGAACGACTTTTTCTACGCACTGATTTTAACCCGCACTCATGCCATTACCGCCCCGGTCGCGATAGTGAACTTCCTGCAATACGAAGGGTGGGAGTGGAGCAAAATCGCCGCCAGCGGCACGCTGGTCATGCTGCCCGTAGTCGCCTTTACCCTGCTGGTCCGGCGCTATCTGGTACAGGGCTTAACTGCGGGTGGACTTAAGGATTAATGATGGCAACCCTGACACTTAACAACATCGCAAAACATTTTAACGGGCAGACCATTATTCCCGGTCTGGATTTGACTATTCACCATGGCGAATTTATCGCGCTGGTGGGGCCATCCGGCTGCGGAAAATCGACACTGCTGCGTATGATTGCCGGGCTGGAGGGCATTGACGGCGGCAAGCTGACTCTGGATGGAGAGGTGATTAACGACCTTTCGCCGCAGGATCGCAACATGGCGATGGTCTTTCAGAACTATGCGCTCTATCCGCACATTACGGTGGCGGATAACCTCGGTTTCTCGCTCAAAATGCAGGGCGTGGCGAAGGCGAAGATTGACAGCCAGGTGCGACAGGCCGCCGATACGCTGGGGCTGACGCCGTTACTGGCGCGTAAACCCTCGCAGCTTTCCGGCGGCCAGCGCCAGCGCGTGGCTATGGGGCGCGCCATCCTGCGCCACCCGCGCCTGTTCCTGTTTGATGAGCCGCTCTCTAACCTCGACGCCAAACTGCGTGTTGAGTTGCGCACTGAAATCAAGGCGCTGCACCAGCGGCTTAATACCACCATGATTTACGTCACTCACGATCAGATTGAAGCCATGACCATGGCCGACCGCATCGTGGTGCTGCGCGACGGGCAGATTGAGCAGGTTGGTACGCCGCTTGAACTATATGACCGTCCGGCCAATGCCTTTGTGGCGAGCTTTATCGGTTCGCCATCAATGAACCTGTTCAGCGGCCACGTGGAGCGGCCCGGCATCGTGATGACCGATGACGGTATCGCGCTGCCGGTGGCCCAGACGCCAGGGCTGAACGTGGGGCAGCGGGTACTCTATGGCGTGCGTCCGCAACACTTTGTACTGACGCCGGGTGCGTCGATCAACGCCCGCGTTAACGTGGTGGAACCGACTGGCTCGGAAACACAGATCCTGCTCAATATCGGCCAGCAGAAAGTAACCACGCTGTTCCATCAGCGCGTGGCGGCGCAGCCGGGTGAAATAGTGAAAATCCTGCCGGATGCCCGACATGCGCACCTGTTTGATGCAACCAGCGGGCTGCGGCTGAATTAACGCGAAGGGAAAATCATGGGTCACAAAGTGATTGTTTTTGGCGTTGATGGATTAATGATGCCGCTTGTCAAAAAATTTGCCGCCGAAGGAGAGTTGCCTCATATCAGCCGGATGCTGAGCGAAGGCGCGGCCACTGAGCTGCTGCCCTATATTTCCGCCTGGGGCGATGTCAACTGGGCCGCGTTTCTCTCCGGTCAGGCACCGGGAACGTCGTGGCGAGGTCAGGCGTTACCGGCGGATTATGCCAGGACGCGGCCATTGCTGAAACGGCTTGAAGAGAGCGGACTACGCGCTGCACTGGTTCATTTCCCGGAAAGCGTGGCCTCACCCGCGCCGCATTTTACCCTGTCGCCATACTGGTCCGCCGCGGCGCCAAGCCCCTATACCTTTGCCGCTCCGGCGATCTTCACTACCGATCGCCAGCGTCTGGATGTGCCACCGAAACCGCGCCAGCAAACGCTGGGCTGGCCGCCGTCTTCACCGCTCGCCTACCACGACAAAGGGCTGTGGCAACCGCTGGAGCGGGAAGTGAACGGTGAGTATCGCCTGACAATACGCTCACCCCACGGCGATAACGTGACGTTGTCACTTGATATCGATACCCTGACGCTGCGTTCAGCGCACGGGGGCGTCACTCTGGTGCAAGGAGCGTGGAGCGACTGGCTGGCGCTGGGCGAGGTGGCACAAGGAGGAAAAGCCCGTTTCTGGCTGGCACATGTGACGCCGTATATTGAACTGATCCAAAGCGAAGTGACCTTCCCGCAGCGCATTGCCCGGAACAGTGTACTCGCGCAGATGCTTTTCGAGGATCTTGGGCCGTTTTACAGCCAGTGGGCGGTGAAGGCATCGCCGGATGAAGCGCTTCTGGCGTCCACCTTCCAGGATGCGGAGCATCAGTCGTTATGGCTGGCGGACAGTGCGCTGCGCTTGACCCATCAGCACGGCTATTCTCTGTGGGCGGGGGTACATCACCTTATTGATGAGTCTCACCATCTCTGTCTGGGCCAGTACGATCCGGACTCGCCGTTTTACGACCCGCAGCAGGCCGCGCGTTACGAGGCGGTGATCCGCGAATGCTATAAAATCCTCGACCGCTCGCTGGGGCGCATCATCAACGGCATGGACAAAGAGACGACGCTGTTTCTGGCCTCGGATCACGGCGCGGTACCCAACCACTTTATGTGCGATATTCAGCGTTATCTGGCAAAACATGGACTGGTGGCGCTGGATAACCAGGGGCAGATAATCCGCAGCCAGAGCCTGGTGTATCTGAAAGACGAGCGCGGCGGGCTGGAGATTTATATCAATCTGCAGGGGCGTGAGCCGGATGGCACCGTGCCACTGGCAGATTATGCCTGCCTGCAGGCGCGACTGTTGCACCTGCTGCGTAACTGGTACATCGAGCACAACGGGAAGGTTCACCATGCCGTTGCCTGGGCGCTGCGCAAAGAAGACGCCGCCAGCGCCGGGTACTGGGGCGAGTATGCAGGTGATGTGCTTTTTACCTACGACAGCGGCTTTGTCTGGGGAACCAGCGCGAGCGGTGAGGATATCTGTCCGGTGGTGGCCCCGGGTGCCAATCACGGCCCGCAAAAACCCACGGCCAGGACAGCATATACCTCAAATTACGGCGTACTGCTGGCCTTCGGCGCAGGTATTCGCCGCGGCTATTATCACGACCACCATCACCACGGCCCGTATCGAATGGCGGACCCCGGCGCAACCATTGCCTGGTTGCTCGGCGTCAAACGCGATACCCTCGACGGTTCTGTAATGCAGGCGTTACTGGCGCCAGATGAGACTGATATATGACCGGGCATCGTTATACCCGTTACGGGAGTTTGCAAAGCAAAGTGGTGGTGATAACCGGCGGGGCCAGCGGGATTGGCGCGGATCTGGTGGCGGCGTTTTGCCAGCAGGAGAGCCGGGTACATTTCCTTGATATTGATGTGACGGCGGGTACTGCGCTGGCGCAAGTGCGCGGCGCCCATTTTCACGCAGTCGACGTGCGAAACATTGCCGCGTTGCGTGAGGTGACAGGCAACATTGCTGCCCGGGAAGGCCGAATTGATGTGCTGATCAATAACGCCGCCCGGGACGACCGAACCGATACCCTGACCGTAGAACCAGAAGCCTGGCGTGAAAGCCTGGCGGTAAACCTCGATCATCAGTTTTTTGCCAGCCAGGCTGTGGCCGCGGTAATGCAAAAAGGCGAGGGCGGCAACATCATTCTGACCAGCTCCACCAGCTTTATGAAGGGCAGACCGGGGATGGCCGGTTACACCACCTCCAAGGCGGCGATTGTCGGGCTAAGTCAGACGCTGGCACGTGAGCTGGGGCCGTCGGGTATTCGCGTAAACTGCATCGTACCGGGGGCAATTTCCACTCCACGTCAGCAGGCGCTGTGGCGCACGCCGGAGTCCGAAAAGGAGATCCAGGCCATGCAGTCGCTGGATATCACCCTTGAGGGCCGGGATGTTGCCGCTATGGCGCTGTTTATCGCTTCCGATGACGCTCGTGGCTGTACGGGCGCACTCTTTTTTATTGATGCCGGTATCCGTCTGGTGTGACCCCGTCTTCACCCCCGCACGCTCGCCGCACGGACGTGCAGAGTGCGCCGGGGCGTCGTGATGATGGTGGTTACAACGCCGACGATATGCGCACCTTCCTCTTCATCAATGTACACCGTGCGATAGTTTTCGTTTTCCGCCACCAGGCGCGGCGGAGAGACGCGTAAACGGCGGACGGTAAAACCGCTCAGCAGACGTGCTACGACGATATCGCCATCCACCGGCTGCAGGCTGCTGTCTACCAATAGTAACGATCCGGGCAGGATCGCCGCGCCGCACATGGCATCGCTGGCGGTGCGCAGCACGTAAGTTGCTGACGGATGGCTTATCAGATGTGCCACAAGGTCGATCGCACCTTCGATG
The DNA here is from genome assembly GCA_900112785.1 of Phytobacter palmae. Classification (GTDB taxonomy): domain Bacteria; phylum Pseudomonadota; class Gammaproteobacteria; order Enterobacterales; family Enterobacteriaceae; genus Phytobacter; species Phytobacter palmae. Next base: position 53,069 of record FONB01000019.1, read on the forward strand.
TAATCGGCCGCCGGGCTGGGAAAAGCGCTGGTTGTCATCGCATGTCGCTCCCATGTAATAACAGGCATAAGTCTGCCTGACCAATCTGTAGACGTCCTGGTAAAAGTGAGGCTTTCGCCGTTGATACATCCATGGTTACTGTTTTTATGAATTACTGTGTTTATATACAGTATCGTCAAAAAAGCACATCGATCAAGCTGTCCCGGCTCGATTTTTGTGAAGAGATTGATGGAACAAGGATTTTTGTAATGTGATGAAAAAATGCGCGCTCTGACTATTTCCGATCATCATCTGCGTGCAGGCAACCGTGAGAATAATAAGGGAAATAATGCTATTTCGGATATGGCGTATTATTTCCCGGCGGCAGACCTTTTTTACATTCAGGGGGCCAGCCACTACACTTAGCAGCAGTTTAACCATTGGATGGCGAAGATGACGGCTCTGAAAACTCATAATTTCTTTTTTATCGTTCTGTTGTTGCTGGTCAGCCTGGCGTTTTTTAGCCTGATCCAGCCGTACTATGCTGCTATTATCTGGGCCGTTATTCTGGCGCTTATTTTTTATCCGCTACGGGTAAAATTAACCGGTTGGTTGCGCGGGCGTGACGGTATTGCTTCGTTACTGACTGTGCTACTTATCTGCGTGTTAGTTTTTATTCCTCTGATGATTATTGTCACGTCACTGATTGCGGAAATTAATGCGCTCTATCAACGCTTGCAAAATAACGCCACGGACTTGCCGCAACTCTTTACTGACAGTATTAGTTATCTGCCTGGCTGGGCGCAGGGATATTTGCGTGAAAATGACTTTGATTCCGTAGGTGCCATCCGCGAAAAATTATCCGGCGTGGCGCTGAGCTCCGGGCGATATCTGGCTGGCAGCGCGGTAATCATCGGTAAAAATACGCTGAGTATTAGCGTCAGTTTCTGTCTGATGGTCTATTTGTTGTTCTTTTTACTGAAAGACGGATCCCGGCTGGTACGCAGAATATTTACGGCTATTCCGTTGACGGACAAAATCAAACGCCGCCTGTTTCATAAATTTGCCAGCGTCTCCAGGGCTACGGTAAAAGGGACACTGGTGGTGGCGATTGTGCAGGGCGCGTTAGGGGGCTTTGGCTTCTGGTTTTCGGACATTAACGGCAGTCTGCTGTGGGGTTCGCTGATGGCCTTTCTGTCGCTGATCCCGGCGGTCGGCACAGCGCTTATCTGGGTCCCGGCGGCTATTTTTCTCTTCTCCACCGGGGAAATTATCACCGGAACCATGATGTCGCTCTATTTTATCGTGGTGGTGGGGCTGGCTGATAATATCCTGCGGCCATTATTAGTCGGCAAAGATACCCGAATGCCTGACTATTTAATTTTGCTGACTACGCTCGGCGGGCTGCAATTCTTTGGCATTAATGGTTTTGTCCTCGGGCCAATGATTGCCGGGCTGTTTATTGCATCCTGGAATTTACTTGCCGAAGATCGTGCGCTGGCGATGAAATCGGAACAATAATCTGTCTCGCCGCCGCGCATATTTTATCCGGCGGCGGTGATGAGTTTTTTACACGTCTGGTCGCCAGCGGTAAAGAAGTGAAAAGAATTTGAGGAAAAACAGGCCCTGTGGTAGAAATAGGGCGTGTTTTACTACTGAGGACAATCGTTCCGCCACGATGAGAAGCAATGTGCGGATATTGTAATTTTATGGATAATTTGTTCAGGACGTTCATCTCTGGCTTTTCCCGTCTTACTTCTTCTGCCTGCCTGCTTTCCGGCGAACAACACTGGCGCTCGGCACTATAGTCCTTTTCTCTCTGCTCAGGCTCGCGTAAACCACGCGACTTTCATTTTTACACTTTGGGTTTTCCGTTATGGAAAGACCCTGCGGGATTATATTCTCAAGCAGGAGAAGGATGATGATTTACTGGGTATTATTAGCACTGGCCATTGTGGCTGAAATAACCGGCACATTATTAATGAAGTGGGCAAGTGTTACTAACGGGCACACCGGTTTTATTCTGATGCTGGTGATGATTGCACTGTCATATATTTTATTATCATTCGCAGTTAAAAAAATCGCTCTCGGCGTGGCTTACGCTCTGTGGGAGGGGATTGGTATTTTATTGATCACCTTGTTTAGCGTTGTGTTATTTGATGAAGCGCTCTCCCCGATGAAAATTGCCGGGCTGATGACGCTGGTCGCCGGGATTGTACTTATCAAATCGGGCACCCGCAAAGCGGTCAATACACCGCAGGAGCGTCGCAATGCAACAGTTTGAGTGGGTTCACGGCGCCTGGCTGGCGGTGGCTATTATTCTGGAGATCGTCGGCAATATTTTCCTTAAATTTTCAGCGGGGTTTCGCCATAAATTATATGGGATTGGCTCGCTGGTGGCGGTGCTTGGTGCCTTTGCTGCGCTGTCACAGGCGGTAAAAGGTATAGATTTGTCAGTGGCTTACGCACTCTGGGGCGGATTCGGTATTGCCGCGACTCTGGCGGCGGGCTGGATCCTCTTCGGCCAGCGCCTGAATAATAAAGGCTGGGTAGGGGTTATCTTACTGATTGCTGGTATGATACTAATAAAACTCGCCTGATGTGATCGCTGCCCGAATAAGGGGCAGCGAAATCCACCGACTGTATTACGCTTAGTTAACGGAAGTCCTCAACCGGCTGTTTTTCCTGTTAAGGATAGAGGGAGGCAGTGCATGTTGAACCCATTTAGCTGGCGGAATATCCCGAATGCCAAAACCCTGTTCGTCATGATATTCCTGGCGGGCATTGGGCTTATTATTTCCATTGTCGCGCTGCTCTATCTTTCATTGCATCTTATCAGTAGCAAAGCTAACGAAATTGATGAACATCGCACCGCTCTGTCTGTGCAGGGGGCGATCCAGACCTCGGTAAATCGTGTGCGTTCGCTGGTTATTGATAATGCCGTCTGGGATGATGCGGTGCGGGAGGCCTATCGCCCGGAGCTTGACACCCAGTGGCTCTACAAAACCTGGGGTGAGGGATTTAAGGTCAATAACCTCTATGACGGCACCTTTATTCTTGATGAAAACTTTCACGTCTTATGGGGAGCGTTTCACAGCACCAGGTTTACAGAACGTTCACTCGACTTTTTTGGTAAGGGTTTACAAAGTCTCATCCGTAATAATTCGGCTTCGCTGATTTCCAGTAATGAAATTGTTGCCGGGATCACCCGTACCCGCAGCGGCACTGCGTTTATCGGGATTGGCCTTATCCGCCCGATGGTGGGAAATTTAGAGATTAATGATAATACCCGGCGTTACCTGGTGATCACCCGCCACCTGAATACACAAATCCTTAAAGAGCTGGGCGATACATTCCAGATAGCTGATTTAGCGTTCTCCGAGCAGAGGCCGGATGAATTCGCCGTGCCGCTGGAAAGTTCGGCGGGGGAAGTGCTGGGCTGGTTAGACTGGTCACGGCGCTTGCCGGGCGCAGAGGCTGCCGAAGCGGCTTCTGCGAATATCCGTCAAATCGCCCTGCTGGCATCGGGATTAATCCTCCTGTTTATTCTTCTGAGCAGCGCCGGGTTGTATAAGCTGGCGAAAGGGGAAAATATTGCCCGCCAAATTGCCTTAACCGACTGGCTGAGTCACCTGCCTAATCGCCGCGCCCTGATTGAACATCTCGATAAACTCGCCGCGCAGGGTGATACCAGTATGATGAGCGTCGCTTTTGTCGATCTTGATGGGTTCAAAGATGTGAACGACATTTACGGGCATGACGTTGGCGACCGCCTGATCCGAACCATCGCCCGGACGCTACGGGAAAAAGTACCGGCGCAGGGAATGCTGGCGCGGATGGGGGGCGATGAGTTTGCCATGACCATTGGCGGCCCCTGGGCAGAGGAACAGACCGCAAGATTTGCCGGGCAAGTACTGGCGTATCTGAATAACCCCATTCAGGTGGGAGAGCGGACAATCCATATCGGAGCCAGTATTGGCATCGCCAGCGGCACGCTGGTGGAGTGCACCAGTACTGAGCTTTTCCGCCGTGCTGATATCGCCATGTACCATTCAAAAAGCCTCGGTAAAGGGCGTATTACGCACTACGACGCGGCGCTGAACAGCGTCCGCGAGCGGCAATTACTGATTGAAAATGATATCCGCAATGGTCTGGATCGCGATGAATTCGACGTCTGGTATCAGCCCATTGTGGATGCGCGTAGTCTGGCGATGATTGGGGTCGAAGCACTGGTTCGCTGGCCGCGCCGCCCGGCAGGGGAGCTTAAGCCCGATGATTTTATTGCGATTGCGGAAACCAGTGGCCTGATTTACGAACTGGGGCAATTTGTTCTGCGTCGCGCCTGTAACGATCTGCAGGCGCACAGCAATTTGAAATTGTCGGTGAATATCTCCCCGGCGCAATTTCGCGATCCCGATTTTGAGGACAAAGTGGCAAATGTGCTGAGAAGTACGCGCTTCCCGCCCGCACGTCTGCAACTGGAAGTGACCGAAACCTATGTACTGGAAAACCCGGAGCGTGCGCATATGGCCATTACCACCCTTAAAACGCTGGGTACGTCGGTCGCGCTGGACGATTTTGGCACCGGATATTCCAGTATCGGCTATTTGCGCCGCTTCAATTTTGAAACGATCAAAATTGATAAATCCCTGGCCGGACTGGTGGATGATGACGAACAAGCGTCGGCGCTGGTAAGTGGCACGATCCGTATCGCCAGTGCGCTGGGAATGATGGTGGTAGCCGAAGGCGTGGAAAACGAAAAGCAGATGAAGATGCTACGCCTGGCCGGTTGTGACCAGCTACAAGGCTACTGGTTTAGTGAACCCATGCCGCTGGACAACATCTTGCATTTGCGTCATCTGCGGCAGGGCTGATTTACTCTTTTGCCAGCGCTTCGAGTTTGTCACGAAAGCCGGTCACCGAAATGGCCCGGTTGTCGGCACGCCAGCGATCTTTGGCGGCCGGGGCAGAACTTTGTACCGCAATAAGCTGCCAGCCTTCAGCGGTTTTCAGCATCAACGGCGAGCCGCTGTCACCCGGTAACGTATCGCATTGGTGAGACAAAACGCTGTTTTGCGCCCAACCGGTAACAATGCAATTTTCATGACTGTACAGGGTCTCCAGATGATCGGCCGGATAACCTGATTGCGTCACTTTGCGCTCTGCCACTTTTAGCGCATCCGTCAGCGCCGCTTTATCACCCACAAACAGCGGTAACGGTGTAATGCCGGATGGCGGGTTGCGCAGCATAACCAGCCCAAAATCCCACGGGGCAGCGGATGACGGTACGATCCAGCCATCGCCATCGGGTTTCAGCCGCTTACCCAGCGACGGGTCGACACGGCCTTCGATATCGTGGATTTCATAGCGCCAGGTTCCTTTCTGCGAAACAAAACGCAGCGCTACCGCTTTATCCGGTTTGCCGTTGGGCGGCGTCAACAGACAATGCCCGGCGGTTAAGGCCAGGTGAGGAGAAATAAGCGTCGCGGTACATAAATTACCACTGGCCGTTTCCAGTTGGCCAATCGCATCCCACGGGGAGCGGGTGGGTGTGGTAACGCGAACGCGATCGTCATGACCAAAGAACAGCGTCTTGATCTGAGCCGCATCAATGGTGTCATCACCATCGTCGGCATGTCCGTAAGCAGAAAAGAGAAAAAACGATCCCAGCAATAGCACAACGGTTTTTCGCATATCACACTCTGGTGGGGTAATTATGATTATTTAATGTGAACCCAGGTTTATAAACTATAGACGGGGCGAGAAAAAAGTGGGAGCAAAATCAGCGTGCTACATCAGGAAAGAAAAAGCCGAAGGGCAATGAGCGCGCAGACAATCAGCATTAACAGGATGAACTCGAAACGATAACGTCGCAGCATAGGCCCTCCAGAGAAAAACGGCGCTTCACCTCAGGGTTCAGCGCCGACGATTTACTCAGCCTGTACAGCAGGCGGGGTATTACACGGTAACTTATGCAGCCGGTTGAGCAGCTGGTTTAGTTGCAGTGTGTTCTACGTGTTTTTTATGGTGTTTTTTAGCAGCCTGAGCTTTCTGCTCTACAGCCGGTTTAGCTGCTACTTTTTTGTGGTGTTTTTTCTTAGCAGCCTGAGCTTTCTGCTCTACAGCTGGTTTAGCTGCTGCTTTTTTGTGATGTTTTTTCTTAGCTGCCTGAGCTTTCTGTGCAACGGTTTTTTTCTTGTGAACTTTTTTCACGTGAGTGGTTTTAGCCGGAGCAGCAGCAGGAGCCGCAGTCGTGGTGGTAGCAGCAGGAGCAGGCGCCGCAGTTGTGGCTGCAGTATCAGCAGCAAACGCAACAGAAGACAGACCCATAGCAGCGGCAACAACCAGAGCTAATACTTTTTTCATTCTGATATCCTCGAATTTGGTTTCATCGTTCAACCCCACTGCGGGGCCGTTGAAGAGACTATACCGACAGAGATGTTGTCTTTCCGTGAGTGATTGGTTTCGGCGTGTAACGGGATGTACAAACGAGCCGGGGAGCACAGCTTGAGCTATCTGACAGAATGGAAAGATGTTTTTTTCAGTGCGTTATGCTTATTCCGCCAGATGTTTAATGTACTTCCGTAAGGTGGATATCATCGGTATTGCCGGAATGAAGCCAGAAAGGGGGGCTGAAAGTCAGTGCGAACACCAGACGTGTCACCCCGGGCAGGATTTAAAGCAATTTATTCATGTTATAGCCGGTAACCTGATAACCATTAGCTTCATAAACTTTTTTTGCATGCGCATTTTCGGCAGCGACGCGTAATTTGATTTGCCGGATACCCTGGTCCGTAAGCAGAGCCTCCAGACTTTGCATCGCGCGGCTACCAAGCCCCTGATTGCGAAATGCGGGCAGCAGGTAAAAATCATAAATAAATGCCGATTGATCCTCCGTATTCACCCGATACCACAAGTAGCCAATCTGTTGTTCGGCGCCGTTTTCCCTATGGACGATGCTTTTCAGGCTTTGACCTTGCGTTTTCTCACCGTCGGGCAAGCTGGCGGCGATTTCCCGTTTTGCCTGCGCTAACGCCTCATGCTGGGATAAATGATAATTAGCGGCAATTTCCACAGCATAGTCGGGAATAAAATAGGCCAGAAAGCCTGCAAAATCCGTTTCAGACATGGGATGAAGCGTAACCATATTTTGCCTTTCAGAGTGTGGACGGGCACAGTTCAGCGCGCGGTGCGTGAACTGTGCCGGGATGATTACAAATAACGTGCCGTCAAATGCTGGCGGAAATAGCGGCTGTTCAACGCCTCGCCGGTGGCCTGTTCAATGAGCTGTGAGGTGGTAAAACGGCTGCCGTGCTGCCAGATATTCTGTCGCAGCCAGTCAAACAGGGCGGAGAAATCACCCTGCGCGATGGCACCGTCGAGCCCTGGCAGGGCGGTACGTGCGGCCTGGAACAACTGAGCAGCATACATCGCGCCCAGGGTGTACGACGGAAAGTAGCCAAATCCGCCATCCGTCCAGTGGATATCCTGCATACAGCCGTTACGGTAGTTGCCTTCGGTGGATAAGCCCAGCCACGCCTGCATTTTTTCATTCCACAGGGCGGGGATATCGTCCACTTCTATCTCGCCGTTAATCAGTGCCCGCTCAATTTCATAGCGCAGGATCACATGGGCCGGATAACTGACTTCATCGGCATCAACGCGGATAAAGCCCGGTTTGACCCGCTGGTTCCAGGCGATAAACTTACTCTCTTCAAACGCCGGTTGCGCGCCAAAATGCTGGATAATGGTGGGTAGCAGACGTTTCAGGAAGGCGTCGCTGCGGCCAAGTTGCATTTCAAAAAACAGGCTTTGCGATTCATGGATGGCGGTAGAACGCGCCAGCGCGACCGGTTGCCCCAGCCACTGACGCGGCAGGTTTTGCTCATAGCGGGCGTGACCGGTTTCATGGACCACGCCAAAAAGCGCGCTGAGCAGCTCATTTTCATCATAACGCGTGGTGATGCGGACATCTTCCGGCACGCCGCCGCAGAATGGGTGCGCGCTCACGTCCAGCCGCCCGGCATTAAAATCGAAACCCAGTAGCGTCATCGCTTCCAGTCCCAGTTCGCGCTGCGTTGCGACGGGGAACGGGCCGACGGGCGCAATCAGCGTTTCACGCGATTGTTTGTCAACCACACGCTGTAGCAGGTCCGGGAGCCAGGATTTCAGATCGGCGAACAGAACGTCCAGACGGGCGCTGGTCATGTCTGGTTCGAAAATATCCAGAAGGGCGTCATACGGCGAGCAGTCTTTCGCCCGTGCACGGATCCTGGCCTCTTCGCGGCTAAGCTTTACTACCTCTTTCAAATTGGCGCTAAAGCCGGTCCAGTCATTCGCCGGACGCTGAGTGCGCCAGGCATGTTCACACTTGCTGCCTGCCAGCGCTTTGGCTTCTACCAGCGACTCTGGTAGCAGCGCGGCCTGCTGATACTGGCGCGTCATCTCGCGCAGGTTTGCCTGCTCAACATCATTAAGATCCTCGGAAAGGGCATTTTGCAGCCATTCACCGACTTTTTTATCGGTCAGGATTTGGTGTTGTAACACGCCCAGTTCAGCCAGCGCTTCGCCACGGGCGGTGCTCCCCCCCGGCGGCATCATGGCGAACATGTCCCAGCCAGCGATGGCGGAGAGATGTTGAAACCGGCTCAGGCGAGTGAAAGTGCGGGTAAGGGATTGATAATTTTGATTGTTATCCATATTGCCTCTGCAAGCGAGTTCAGAACGATGTTAATGAGAGTACAGAGATTCAGAGAGTTAGCAACGGACAAAAAGTTATTCGGCGGTTTTATGGGAGGCAATCAACAACCCGACCATAGTGAAGACATCGCAGATGATCTGCGTCGAATCAACCATAAAGATTAACTGATGAATCCTTCTGGAGATAATCGTCCATACGGGGATATTTTGATCTGCCATGCACAGAATAAAGCCCCGAAAATATTCCGGGGCCAGAGATTACCTCATACCACTTTAACGTAAGCGGTGATGGAGTATGCTGCCGACAAACAACGCCAATAACAGCATTAACGCAATAAAGCCGCCTACACCGTTCCAGCCATAGTTATGCCAGAACACGCCACCGAGCGTACCGGCGATACTCGAACCCAGATAATAACTGAATAAATACAGCGAAGAAGCTTGCCCTTTAGCGCGGCGCGCGCGCGGGCCAATCCAGCTACTGGCGACAGAGTGGGAGGCAAAGAAACCGGCAGTAAAAAACAGCATGCCGATAAATATCGCCCACAGTGAAGGGAATAACGTTAATAAAAGCCCGGCAAGCATAATTGCAATTGAGGCGACCATGACTGGCCCACGGCCATATCTGGCGGTCATCGCCCCGGCGCGTGGCGAACTCCAGGTACCGGTTAAATAGGCGACGGAAAGTAAGCCCACCACAGCCTGGCTTAAAAACCACGGCGACTGCATTAACCGATAGCCAATGTAATTAAACAGGGTCACGAACGAACCCATTAACAGGAATCCCTCAAGGAATAATAAGGGCAATCCTTTATCGCGCCAGTGCAGACGGAAATTAATGAATAAGGTGCGTGGCCGCAGAGAGCCGGGACGAAAATGGCGTGACTCCGGCAAGATACGCCAGAACATTAACGCGGATGCCAGTGCAAAACACCCAATCGCGGCCAGCGCGATACGCCAGTTAAAAAAATCAGTGAATACACCGCTAATAAGACGTCCGCTCATGCCGCCAATGGAGTTGCCGCTAATATAGAGCCCCATGGAAAAGGCGACAAAGCTTGGGTGGATCTCTTCACTGAGGTAGGTCATGCCCACGGCGGCAACCCCACTCAGTGACAGCCCGATCAGGGCGCGCATAATCAGAATGCCGTGCCAGCTGGTCATCAGCGTTGAGAGCAGCGTGCAGCATGAGGCCAGCAATAAGGCCGTTACCATCACTTTCTTGCGGCCAATTGCATCTGATAGCGGACCGGTAAATAACAGACCGATAGCCAGCATGGCGGTAGAGATGGAGAGTGAAATACTGCTGTTTGCCGGGGAGACGCCGAATTCCTGCGACAGCACGGGCAAAATAGGCTGTACGCAATAGAGCAGGGCGAAGGTGGCCAGTCCGGCGGAGAAGAGCGCCAGCGTGACGCGCATAAATTGAGGAGTACCACGTTTAATAAATTGTGTCGGCAAAGAACGATTATTTTCATCAACACCACTTGCCGGAAGAGTGTCAACGGTAGTTGTACGGCTCACTTGAAATCCTTAAGTTTACATCCCGGTCAGGCGGGGATGTATTTAAGGGTATGAAATGGGCATTGTTCTGTCTAATATATTAATAATCTCAAATGATACGTTTAAAATATGAATATTGAGCTTCGTCATCTTCGTTATTTTATTGCTGTTGCCGAAGAGCTGCATTTTGGCCATGCGGCGGCGCGGTTAAATATTTCCCAGCCGCCGCTTAGTCAACAAATCCAAATTCTTGAGCAGCAAATTGGCGCGAAGCTACTGGCGCGGACCAACCGCAGCGTGTCGCTGACGCCCGCAGGCCGTCAGTTTCTGGCAGACAGTCGGCAGATATTAAGCCTGGTCGATGATGCCGTTAGCAGGGCGGCCCGGCTGCACCAGGGGGAAACCGGTGATTTACGGATTGGCTTTACCTCGTCGGCACCGTTTATTACCGCAGTATCAGATACCCTGTCGTCGTTTCGCCAGCGTTATCCGGATGTGCATATCCAGACCCGGGAAATTAATACACGTGAGCAGATTGCCCCGCTCAATGAGGGCAAACTTGACCTGGGACTGATGCGCAATACTTTGCTGCCTGACACGCTGGCCTGGCAGGTCATTTTGCGTGAGCCACTGCTGGCGATGATTCATCGCGATCATCCTTTGGCGGCGAAAGCTGGCGTATCACTTGCTGAGCTGGCGCGTGAGCCGTTTGTCTTTTTCGACCCGCATGTGGGAACCGGATTGTATGATGACATTCTCGGGTTATTGCGCCGTTATAATCTGACGCCGTCGATTACCCAGGAAGTGGGAGAGGCGATGACTATCATTGGTCTGGTGGCAGCGGGGCTCGGGGTGTCGATTTTGCCCGCCTCATTTCGGCGTGTGCAACTGAAAGAGATGCGTTGGGTACCGATCCTGGAAACAGATGCGGTATCGGAAATGTGGCTCGTATGGGCAAAGCATCATGAGCAGGGAACAGCGGCACAGCGTTTCAGGCAGCAACTCATTTCTGCGGTGAATGCATAAAAAACGGGCAGTATACGCCTGCAAAACGTGCGGTAAATCACAAGCCTACGTAAAAATTTGACGGCGACTATTGAAGTGCTTCACCATATCCCAAAGTTTATTTCGGGCTCGAAAATAAAGGGAGTAAGAGGTGGTTGCTGATAGTCAGCCTGGGCATATTGATCAAATTAAGCAGACCAATGCAGGGGCTGTCTACCGCCTTATTGATCAGCTTGGCCCGGTGTCGCGCATCGATCTGTCACGTCTGGCGCAGCTTGCGCCGGCCAGTATTACCAAGATTGTGCGGGAAATGCTTGAAGCGCACCTGGTACAGGAGACCGAAATTCAGGAGCCAGGTAGCCGTGGGCGTCCTGCCGTTGGGCTGGTGGTAGAGACCGAAGCCTGGCATTATCTCTCTTTACGCATAAGCCGCGGGGAGATCTTTCTCTCCTTGCGCGACTTAAGCAGTAAGCTCGTGGTTGAAGATCGTCAGGAACTTCCGCTGACTGACGAAAAGCCGCTGCTGCAGCGCATTATTGTTCATATCGATCAGTTCTTTATTCGCCATCAGCAAAAGCTGGAGCGTCTAACCGCCATTGCTATCACCCTGCCTGGAATTATCGACACGGAAAATGGCATTGTGCACCGCATGCCGTTTTATGAAGACGTTAAAGATATGCCGCTGGGTGAAATGCTGGAACAGCACACCGGCGTACCGGTCTATGTGCAGCATGACATCAGCGCCTGGACCATGGCTGAGGCGCTGTTTGGCGCGTCTCGCGGGGCGCGTGATGTTATCCAGGTGGTAATCGACCATAACGTCGGGGCCGGAGTGATCACCGACGGTCGTCTGCTTCACGCAGGCAGCAGCAGCCTGGTGGAGATTGGCCATACGCAGGTCGACCCGTATGGTAAACGCTGTTACTGCGGTAATCACGGGTGTCTGGAAACCATTGCCAGCGTGGAGAGCGTGCTGGAGCTGGCACAGCTACGCATGAGTCAGTCCATGAGTTCGATGCTGCACCAGCAGCCGCTGACTGTTGAGTCATTATGTGAAGCGGCGCAGCAGGGCGATTTACTGGCGAAGGACATTATCAGCGGCGTGGGGGCGAATGTCGGTCGCATTCTCGCCATCATGGTGAATTTATTCAATCCGCAAAAAATTCTCATCGGTTCGCCGCTCAGCAAGGCGGCGGATATTCTCTTCCCGGCGATTGCAGACTGCATTCGCCAGCAGTCGCTGCCCGCCTATAGCAAACATATTGCCGTTGAAAGCACCCAGTTTACCAATCAGGGCACCATGGCCGGTGCGGCACTGGTAAAGGACGCGATGTATAACGGATCCTTGTTGATTCGTTTGTTGCAGGGGTAACATTTTTACACTGTTCTACTAAAAATTGCGCTATCTCAAGCTGAACACCGCAGCCCTGACGTAGACTTTCGCTACTGAATTATTTTCCTGATTTATATTTTCGTAGCATAACGGTGGAGTTAGCGATGCTTAAGCGTTTCTTTGTAACGGGTACTGATACGTCTGTCGGGAAGACAGTGGTGTCCCGCGCGCTGCTGCAGGCGCTGGCCGCTTGCGGCAGTACCGTCGCGGGTTACAAGCCAGTCGCTAAAGGGAGTAAAGAGACACCGGAAGGCCTGCGCAATAAAGATGCGCTGGTGCTGCAAAGCGTCTCATCAATTGATTTACCGTATTCTGCTGTCAATCCCATTGCGTTTAGCGAAGATGAAAGTAGCGTGGCGCACAGTTCTGCAATTAACTATACCCTTTTGTCCAATGGCCTTGCGCACCTGTGCGCTCAGGTTGACCACGTGGTGGTGGAAGGAACCGGGGGCTGGCGGAGCCTGATGAATGATTTGCGTCCGCTTTCCGAATGGGTAGTGCAGGAGCAAATGGGTGTGTTGATGGTGGTAGGGATACAGGAAGGCTGCATCAACCATGCGCTGTTGACTGCACAGGCTATCGCCAGCGATGGTTTGCCGTTGATTGGTTGGGTGGCTAACCGCATTAATCCGGGGCTTGCGCATTACGCAGAAATCATCAATGTTCTCAGCCGCAAGCTGCCAGCTCCGTTGGTAGGCGAGTTGCCCTATTTGCCGCGAGCCGAACAGCGTGACCTGGCGCATTATATCAATTTGCAGATGGCGAAAGGGATGCTGGCCGCTGAGCGCGTGCTGGCATAAGTCAGCCAGGCCCCGGATAAGGCGCTAGCGCCTTATCCGGCTACGCGTCTGGCGGGCTTATGTAGCCCGGCTCAGCGTAGCGCCAGGCGGGTTCAGGTATCGCTGTGAATATTGAGCGCCCGGCGCGTTTTGCCGGAGCTTAAATAATCTGCAATATAATCTTGTGAAATCTCCCCGTTATAGCGCCCGGCTTCATCAACGATTGGCATCCAGCTGGTATTACTCTCATACAACTTCGACAGAACCACGCGCAGATTATCCTCGGCTTTCCCGGTGATACGGAACGGATGCAACAACCCGGCGCAGTCGCCCTGCGCGCCGCGCGCTTCCCGTCGCTTCACAAAGCCCAGCGGTTTACCGTCACCATCAACCACGGTAATCGCGCGAATATCGTTATCATCCATCATCGCGAACGCTTCTTGCGCCGCCGTCGACTCACGTACCGTCAGTGTGGGCTGTTGGTCGGTGACGTCGCCTGCGGAAACCAGCAGCAGGCGTTTCAAAGTACGGTCCTGGCCGACAAAGGAGCCGACGAACTCGTTAGCGGGTTTCGCCAGCAGCTCATCCGGGCTGGCGCACTGTACAATGCGTCCCTGGCGGAAGACCGCAATCCGGTCGCCCAGCTTTAACGCCTCATCAATGTCGTGGCTGACCAGCATGACGGTTTTTTTCAGCGTGCGCTGCATCTCCAGAAACTGATTCTGGATGACTTCGCGGTTAATAGGGTCGACCGCGCCGAACGGTTCATCCATCAGCAGAACCGGCGGATCTGCCGCCAGTGCGCGGATCACCCCGATACGCTGCTGCTGACCGCCGGACATTTCACGCGGGTAGCGGTGAAGGAATTTTTTCGCATCCAGCGCCACCATATCCATTAACTCTTCGGCACGGCTTTTACAGCGGGCTTTATCCCAGCCCAGCATACGCGGCACCACAGTAATATTCTCTTCAATGGTCATATTGGGAAACAGACCGATTTGCTGGATAACATAGCCAAGGTTGCGACGCAGGCTGACGATGTCCATTTCGCTGGTATCTTTGTCATTGACCAGGATCTTACCGCTGCTGGGCATAATCAGGCGGTTAATCATCTTAAGCGTGGTCGTTTTGCCGCAACCGGACGGGCCTAACAGTACGCACATTTCACCCTGCGGCACGTGCAGATTGATATTGTCGACGGCCTTAACGGTCTGGCCATTTTTCTGTGTAAATTGTTTGGTCAAATTTTCCAGTTTTATCATTATCGAATCCCCTTCGGTGTCAGAACCACCTGCAAGCGATGCAGTAACCAGTCGAGCACGATGGCCAGGAAACAGATCATCAGCGCCCCCGCAATCAGCATACGAATATCGCTGCCGCCGATACCATTGAGTAACAGCAGCCCAAGGCCGCCAGCGCCGATGACCGCTGCAATGGCCATAACGCCAATATTCATCACCACCGCAGTACGAATGCCGCCGAAAATGACCGGCAGTGCCACAGGAATTTCTACCCAGCGCAGACGTTGCCAGAAGGTCATGCCAATGCCGCGCCCGGCTTCGCGCAGGCCAGGAGGCAGGTTATCCAGCGCCGTATGGGTGTTGCGCACGATAGGCAGTAAAGAATAAAGGAACACGGCGGTGATGGCGGGCAGGGCGCCAATCCCCTGGCCGACCAGCGAGAACAGAGGGATCATCAGACCGAATAAGGCAATAGACGGGATAGTCAGCACAATCGTTGCCAGCCCGAGCACAGGCGTTGCCAGCCATTTATGCCTGACGATAAGGATCCCCAGCGGCACACCCATCACTATGGCAAGACCGACTGCAAGCAGCACCAGCCAGAGGTGTTGAAAGGTGAGCATTGCCAGATAGCCCCAGTTATCCATCATGTAGTGAATCGTATCCATAGGCGCTCCTTACAGCAGACCTTTCTCACGCAGGAAGTCGTGCGCCACCTGCTGTGGCGTCTGGTGGTCAATATCGACTTTTGCGTTGAGCGTCATGATGACATCGTTATTGAGCAGACCGGAGAGTGTATTAAGCGCCTCTTCCAGTCCAGGATTGGCTTCCAGCGTGTCTTTACGGACGACCGGCGTCACGGCATAGCTGGGGAAGAAACCTTTGTCGTCTTCCAGCACTTTCAGATCGAAGCCTTTTACCCGGCCATCGGTGGTGTAGACCAGGCCTGCATCTACAAAGCCATCACGGATGGCGTTGTAGACCAGTCCGGGGTCCATCTGACGGATTTGCGGTCTGTCCAGCTCAAGGTTATAGGCCTGCTGGAGAGGTTTCATGCCGTCGCTACGCCCGGAAAATTCGAGATCCAGCCCCAGCATCCAGTTGTGTTCAGGATCGGTCTTACGAATCTGCTCAATCTTCGCCACCATCTCCGACATGGTGTTGATATGTTCAGCCTCGGCGCGTTTACGCTGCATCGCAAAGGCGTAAGTGTTATTCATATCGGCAGGTTTTAACCACACCAGACCGTGTCTGGCATCCAGCCGTTTTACCGTCTCGTAAGACTGCTCAGGCGTCATACGCTCTTTTATATGATTGAAGATAATTAGCGAGGTGCCGGTGTATTCCCACGTCATATCAACCTGTTTGTTGATCATCGCGTTGCGGGAAATCACCGTGGCAATGTTGGTTTGCGGCTGCACCTGAAACCCTTTCTTTTGCAGATACTGCACGGTCAGGGCAGAGAGAATGTGCTGCTCAGTAAAGCTTTTGGTCGCCAGAATCAGCGGGGCGGCGTGCACGCTGGCGGTAAAAAGCAGCGTGGCACTCAATAGCCCCAACAGGCGGGAAGTCAGTCTCATAGGGATTCCTTTTCTTATTATCAGGCCGAGTGAGGGCTCAGAAAACGCCCGAGCGCTGCCAGCAGCGTGTCCAGAATCAGGGCAAACAGAGCGGTTGCCGCCGCCCCAAGAATCAATGTCGGGAAATCGTTCAGATAAATGCCCGGGAAGATCAGCTCACCATAACTGCTGGCGCCGATTAAAAAGGCCAGCGGCGCGGTGCCCACATTGATTGCCGTGGCGATACGTACCCCGGAGAGGATCACGGGCAGCGCATTGGGTAACTCAACCTGACACAGCCTTTGCCATTTGGTCATACCGATGCCGTTCGCGGCTTCCAGCAGTGCTGCCGGAACCGAGCAGAGTCCTGCATAGGTATTACGCACAATGGGCAGCAGTGAGGCCAGGAAAAGGGCGATAATGGCGGGTTTATCACCAATTCCGATGATGACCATTGCCAGGGCGAGCACGGCCAGCGGCGGCAGGGTATTACCGACATTAAAAATCTGCATGACGTATTCGGCGACACCGCGCGCAGCCGGGCGGCTAAGCGCAATCCCGCTGGGAATACCGACCAGCAGAGCAAAGAACATGGAACTGAACACCAGAATAAGGTGCTGTTGCCCGAGATAAATCAAATCCACCTGGCGGGCTCTGATGGTATCCAGACCAATACCCCAGACCAGGAGCGCCAGTACGACGACGATCGCCGCAGTAAACAGCAAGGCGCGTGAGAGTGCGGAAGTGTGCATTGCAGTGTGTCTCCCTGTGTGCATGCGTTATGGCAACGGAGGGTTGCATGTTGTTATGCCATGTTCGGCAGGGTATTTGAGCTATAGCAAGCACCTGGGAATGATTCCAGTCGAAAGAGAATCTTTTAAGATGCGGATTTTGCAGATGATTTACGCTATCGCTGATGGGATAACGGTTAAGAGGGTGGCTAAAGAATTGTCTTAAAATCGCGCCCTTAAAGTGACGTTGTCACGTAAGGGCGCAGTGTCAGGTATTACCGGGATAAGGCTTTTTGGGCAACAGGCATTAATAAACGGCTCTGCCAGTCACTGAGCGTTAATTGGGCAAGCCTGCCGGCTGCCTGCCAGAACGGGTGGCGGGCTTCTGCAACAAAAACCTCAAGAAAGCGCCCGGCCCAGGGAAGAAGATGCCAGGCAAGGAGCTCATCACAGGCGGCGTCGCGCTGATTTTCAACAAGCCAGGCTGCCAGCATCAGCAGGGTACCAAAATGATCTTCCGGCTCATTCTGGCTGGCATCCCAGACTATCTGGTTGTCACGCATCCACTGGCGAAGCTCCAGGGTGGATTCGCCAAAGAGAACGTTTTCTTTATCCAGCCAGACGGATCCCCATGGCGGCGCAGGCAACGCCCACGGACCGATAAACAGCCGCTGCCATGCCTGGGGGATCGTTTCCTCGCTTTCAGCGCAGAATAGGGGTACGAGAGGTGCCAGCGCCTCTGGCGCCAGCGGCCATTGTGTATGCCATTCACCCTGGCTGAATGCTGCGATCAGCGCCTGTGTCTGCTCACTTTCCGGCGGGTAGTAAAATAGCGCGCCCAGAACGCGTGCTGAAAAGGCGAAATCGTTTGTGTATAAAGTGTCAGTCATTACGTTCCCTGCATCTCTGCTTAACCCGCAACTGCCATACCGACAGTCATATGTAACCCATAGAACAGACCACGGCCCATCAGCTCGCCTGCAACTACCAGTACGATACCGAGAAGCAGGCTGGCAGCACGCGGCTGTTTTCGCATGATCAATGGACAGAGCCAGCAGCCGAGACCTGCAGCCAGCAGAACCATACGCCAGACCTGCATTTCGCTCCAGGCGGGCACCAGCATGCTGGCCTGCTGTACGGAACTGTGGATCCCGGCAAGGCTCATCCCTTGCAGAATAATCAGACCGAGGCTTGCCAGCAACGCTACCACACTCAGCGAGGCGAAAATGGTGCCATTGAAATTGATTTGCGCCAGACGCAGCAGCAGTGCCGCCAGTAACGGGCCGCCGAGTAGCATAGTGAGAAAGAACCCGGCGGTGGTATAACCATTATGCCAGGTCGGAACGGTATCAATCTGATAGACACGGCTCATGGCCCAGACAAACACGACGCCCAGCACCATGCTGACCAGCAGCCAGATTTTTCCCAGCGCAGCCGGCATTTTACCCAGCACCGTCACCAGCCACCAGAAGCCGCCTGCGGCGAAGAAAATCGACCCCGCAGCGATTTCATTACTTAACGCGGACGCGCCCACCCGGTTTAGTGAGTTAAGTGCGCGCACAGGCGAACCGAGGTGCATCATGGAGGCGATAAAACCAATACCCATTAGCGCCCAGAGAAAGAACATGTGCAGCGCAATGCGCCGCTGACCGGGCGCATCGTCTTTCGCCGCCATCCATCCTATGCCGGTGACGATAAGGCCACCCGCCACGCATTGCCCTAATACAGTGAACAGGACCAGCGGCCACTCATGCCATCCGTTTCCCATCTCACACCTCCAGCGGATTTGCCAGGTAGCCGGTCGTATCCCCTGTCGGGCGGCTATTGGCGTTAGGTTTAATCACGATGCACGGCTTAGTGAAGTGCGAAGCAGGGAGCGGGGCGACAGCTGCCAGCTCCCCGTGCTTTTTACGCAGCTCTTCAATCGGCCCGAAATCCAGCGCGCGTAACGGGCAGGATTCCACGCAAACAGGTTTATGGCCTTCGGCGACACGGCTGTAGCAGCCATCGCACTTGGTCATATGACCTTTTTC